>NC_020064.1:0-4858216 GCF_000330865.1 Serratia sp. FGI94 | reverse complement strand
CGCCAGACGGGATTCTGCGTTGACCACGGGCCAAGCCGGATTTTATGCCGTATTGGCAAGCAACCAGGTAGGCTAACGCAATGTGAATTGACTCAGGACTGTACAATTATTACAATCCCGCCTCTTTATGTATTGCGATTGAGGCGTCGGTCGTCTTCACGCCGAGTAGCCAAACGCGTTTACTGATCAGTAATCAATTTAAGTTTAGGTAGAAATCGCCATGAAACGCACTTTCCAACCGTCCGTATTGAAGCGCAACCGTAGCCACGGTTTCCGTGCTCGTATGGCCACTAAAAATGGTCGTCAAGTTCTGGCCCGCCGTCGTGCGAAAGGCCGTGCTCGTCTGTCTGTTTCTAAGTAATAAAGCTAACCCTCTGAGTGGTTAAGCTCGCTTTTCCCAGGGAGTTACGTTTGTTAACTCCCACTCATTTCACTTTCGTCTTCCAGCAGCCACAACGGGCCGGCACGCCGCAAATCACCATTCTCGGCCGCCTGAACCAGCTGGGGCATCCCCGCATCGGTCTTACCGTCGCCAAAAAACACGTCAAACGCGCCCATGAACGTAACCGAATCAAACGCCTAACCCGCGAAAGCTTCCGTTTACGTCAGCATGAGCTGCCGCCGATGGATTTTGTCGTGGTGGCGAAAAAAGGGATCGCGGATCTGGATAACCGCGCGTTGACGGAAGCTTTGGAAAAATTATGGCGTCGCCACTGTCGGCAGGCTCGCGCATCCTGATCGGGCTGGTGCGCGGCTACCAGCTCGCCATCAGTCCGCTGCTTGGGCCCCGTTGTCGCTTCCAGCCGACATGTTCTCATTACGCAATTGAGGCATTAAGCAGGTTCGGCATGATAAAAGGCAGTTGGTTGGCAGTGAAACGCGTATTAAAATGCCACCCTTTGAACCCAGGTGGCGATGATCCCGTGCCGCCGAAAACCGACGATAACAGAGAACACTAACGATGGATTCGCAACGCAATCTTCTTCTCATCGCTTTGCTGTTCGTGTCTTTCATGATCTGGCAGGCCTGGCAGACGGACCACGCTCCGCAACCAGCCGCGCAGACCACGACGCAGACCACGAATTCCGCAACCGGTGATGCCACAAGCTCAGGCGTACCAGCCAGCGGCCAGGGTAAACTGATTACCGTTAATACCGACGTGCTGTCGCTGACTATCAACACCCGCGGTGGCGATATCGAGCAGGCTAAACTGTTGGCTTACCCGGATACCCTGGGTTCATCGACTCCATTCCAGCTGCTGGAAACCACCCCGTCGTTTGTTTATCAGGCGCAGAGCGGCCTGACCGGCAAAAACGGCCCGGATAACCCGGCCAACGGCGAGCGTCCTCTGTATCAGAGCGCACAGGACAGCTATACCCTGGCCGACGGTCAGGATGAGTTGCGCATTCCGCTGACCTTTACCGGCAAAGACGGCGCTATCTACACCAAGACCTTTGTGCTTAAGCGCAACCACTACGCGGTTGCGGTCGATTACAATATCGACAACAAGGGCGCCACCCCGCTGGAGCTGACCCTGTTCGGCCAGCTGAAGCAGACCACCGAACTGCCTAAGCACCGCGATACCGGCAGCAGCAACTTTGCGCTGCACACCTTCCGCGGCGCGGCGTACTCCACCAGCGACACCAAGTACGAAAAATATGCGTTCGATAAAGACGAGAACCTGAGCGTCTCCACGCAGGGCGGCTGGGTTGCCATGCTGCAGCAGTACTTCGCCACCGCCTGGGTGCCGGCAACGCAGGGCAACAACACCTTCTATACCGCCAAACTGGGCAATGACCAATCGGCCATCGGCTTCAAGTCTACCCCGGTCGTGGTGCAGCCTGGCGCGCAACAGCAGCTGAACTCAACGCTGTGGGTTGGCCCGGAACTGCAGGACCAGATGGCTGAACTGGCGCCGCATCTTGACCTGACGGTCGATTACGGCTGGCTGTGGTTCATCTCCCAACCGCTGTTCAAGCTGCTGAAGTTCCTGCACAGCTTTATCGGCAACTGGGGCTTCTCGATCATCGTCATCACCTTTATCGTGCGCGGCATCATGTACCCGCTGACCAAAGCGCAGTACACCTCGATGGCCAAAATGCGCATGCTGCAGCCAAAACTGCAGGCGATGCGTGAGCGTATCGGTGACGATAAACAGCGCATGAGTCAGGAAATGATGGCGCTGTACAAGGCGGAGAAAGTGAACCCGCTGGGCGGCTGTCTGCCTCTGTTGATTCAGATGCCTATTTTCCTGGCGTTGTACTACATGCTGATGGGCTCGGTAGAACTGCGTCACGCGCCGTTCGCCCTGTGGATCCATGACCTGTCGGCGCAGGACCCGTACTACATCCTGCCAATCCTGATGGGCGTGACGATGTTCTTCATCCAGAAGATGTCGCCGACCACCGTGACCGACCCGATGCAGCAGAAGATCATGACCTTCATGCCGGTGATCTTCACCGTGTTCTTCCTGTGGTTCCCGTCCGGTCTGGTGCTGTACTACATCGTCAGTAACCTGGTGACCATCATCCAGCAGCAGCTGATTTATCGCGGCCTGGAAAAACGCGGTCTGCACAGCCGCGACAAGAAAAAAACATAAGCGTATTGTAGGCGTTCGGTTGCCGGACGTTTGCAGTTATCCCAAAAGGCGGTCGCGAGACCGCCTTTTTGTATCTGATATGATCAACAACAGGTTTTAGCAGCGCAGCTGCCCGTTGAAGGATAAAGGTATGAATACCACTGATACCATTGTCGCCCAAGCCACCCCGCCGGGACGCGGCGGCGTCGGCATTCTGCGCATCTCCGGCAAGAAAGCCGCCGAGGTTGCCCAGGTGCTGCTCGGCAAATTGCCCAAGCCGCGCTACGCTGACTACCTGCCGTTCCGCGACGCCGACGGCGCTACCCTCGATCAGGGCATTGCGCTGTGGTTCCCGGGGCCGAATTCATTTACCGGCGAAGACGTGCTGGAGCTGCAGGGCCACGGCGGCCCGGTGATCCTCGATTTGCTGCTTAAGCGCGTGCTGGCGCTGCCCGGCGTGCGTATTGCGCAGCCCGGCGAATTCTCCGAGCGCGCCTTCCTGAACGATAAGCTCGATCTGGCGCAGGCGGAGGCGATTGCCGACCTGATCGACGCCAGCTCCGAGCAGGCGGCACGCTCGGCGATGAACTCGCTGCAGGGCGCTTTTTCCAGCCGTATCCATCAGCTTGTGGAAGCACTTACTAACCTGCGAATCTATGTGGAAGCGGCAATCGACTTTCCGGATGAGGAAATCGACTTCCTGTCGGACGGTAAAATCGAAGCCCAGCTGAACGCGGTGATCGGCGACCTTGACCAGGTGCGTGCCGAGGCGCGCCAGGGCAGCCTGCTGCGTGAAGGTATGAAGGTGGTGATCGCCGGCCGGCCGAACGCCGGAAAATCCAGCCTGCTCAATGCGTTAGCCGGCCGTGAGGCGGCCATCGTCACCGATATCGCCGGCACCACCCGCGACGTGCTGCGCGAACATATTCATATCGACGGCATGCCGTTGCATATTATCGATACCGCCGGCCTGCGTGAGGCCAGCGATGAGGTGGAACGTATCGGCATCGAACGCGCCTGGAGCGAGATTGAGCAGGCGGATCGGGTGCTGTTTATGGTGGACGGCACCACCACCGGCGCCACCGAACCCGCCGAGATCTGGCCGGAGTTTATGGCGCGCCTGCCTGATACGCTGCCGATTACCGTGGTGCGTAACAAGGCGGACATCACCGGCGAAGCGCAGGGCATAACAGAAGTGAATGGTCACTCACTTATTCGCCTGTCGGCGCGTACCGGCGACGGTATCGAGGTGCTGCGCGACCATCTGAAGCAGAGTATGGGCTTCACCAGCAATATGGAAGGCGGCTTCCTGGCGCGCCGTCGCCACCTGCAGGCGCTGGAACTGGCGGCGCAGCACCTGCTGCAGGGCCATGAACAGTTAGTGAGCGCTTACGCGGGCGAGCTGCTGGCGGAAGAACTGCGCCAGGCGCAGCTGGCGCTGAGCGAAATCACCGGCGAATTTACCTCCGATGACCTGCTGGGGCGCATTTTCTCCAGCTTCTGCATCGGCAAATAATCCAGCGCGACGCTAACGCCGCGCCAACCAGCGGGAAACGGCAGCCATGAGTGATGAAAAAAACAGTTGGGTTACCGCCAGCGACGTTGCACGCCTGGCGGGGGTTTCGCGCTCCGCCGTTTCACGCACCTTCACCCCCGGCGCGTCGGTCTCTGAAAAGACGCGCCGGCGGGTAGAAGCCGCCGCCGCAGAGCTGGGCTACCAGGTGAATATCATTGCCCGCTCAATGATCACCGGCAGCAGTAATTTCATCGGCCTGGTCACCGCCGGCTTTGATAACCCCTTCCGCAGTAAACTGCTGGCGCCGCTGACGCACCACCTGACCTTACAGGGCTTTATGCCGCTGCTGATTAATGCCGACGATCCCCAGCAATTGGAGCCGCAGCTGCGCGAGCTGTTAAGTTACCACGTCGCGGGCGTGATCCTGACCTCCGGCGCCCCGCCGCTGTCACTGGCGGAGGCGTATCTGGCGCGTAAAATCCCGGTAACGCTGATCAACCGCCAGGCAGAGCTGGATGGCGCCGATCAGGTCTGCAGCGATAACGACGACGGCGCGCTGCAGGCCGCGCAGCGTTTCATGCAGCACGGGATAAAAAATCCGGGCTTTATCGGCGAAGACGCCTCCTTCAGCAGCCTTCAGCGCCAGCAGGCGTTCACTCGCCGGCTCAGCGAACAGCGGCTGACGGTCACCAGCGTAATCTGCCCGCAGGGGGGCTATCAGGCCGGCTGGGACGCGGCCGCCACGCTGCTGACGCAGCGGCCGCAGCTTGATGCCCTGTTCTGCGCCACCGATATGCTGGCCATCGGCGCCATGGATTTTATACGCCGCCATCACCCGACGCGCACGCTGCCGATTATCGGCTTCGACGATATCCCGCAGGCAGATTTTGCCGCCTATCAGCTGACCACCCTGCGTCAGGATACCGAGACGCTGGCGCGCACCGCGGTTGAACTGCTGGTCAACCGCATTCGCCACTTCAATCAGCCGGCGGTACGTAAAAGCGTGCCCGTCGAGCTTATCGTGCGAGGATCGGCATAAAACGAAAATTATGTTTTATGCGTGGGCGATCACGGAATAAACTTTTCATCTTCGCCATTATCCTGTAGCAATCTTTTAACAACACCCTGTTATCACCCACTTTGCACACGAGTGCAAAAACAGCGGAGGGACAATGACATCAACATCTGAACAGGATATCGCAGCGCGCTACCAGGTTGCCTGCGACGTCGCGCAGCAGGCCGCCGGGTTGGCGTACGATTTTTATCAGCGGCGTCAGCGGCTGGCCGTTGAGCACAAAGGCGGCGATCTGCAGGACGTGGTCAGCCTGGCCGACCGCGAAGTGGAAGCACTGACGCGCCGCCTGATCGCCCAGCACTTTCCTCAGGATGACTTTCTCGGGGAAGAGAGCGGCGGCGGCCACGGCGTCGCCCCCTATACCTGGGTGGTGGATCCGATCGACGGAACCGCCTGCTTTCTCAACGGGTTACATACCTGGTGCGTCTCGATCGGCGTGATCTTCAACGGCGATCCGACGATCGGCGTGGTTTACGATCCCAACCATCAGGAAATGTTCCACGCCCGGCGCGGCGGCGGCGCCTTTCTCAACCATACCCCCATCAGCGTGCATCCGGGCCGTTCGCTGCGCGACGGCGTAATGGGCGTCGGCACCTCGCACCGCGTAACGCCGGAAGCGTTCGTGCCCTTTATCAGCCGTCTGCTGCACGCCGGCGGCATGTTTATCCGCAGCGGCTCCGGCGCGCTGATGACCGCTCAGGTCGCCGCCGGCCGGCTAATCGGCTATTACGAACCGCATATGAACGCCTGGGACAGCCTGCCCGGCATGCTGCTGGTGCAGGAAGCCGGCGGCATCACCAATGATTTTCTGGCCGACCAGGGATTACAGCAGGGCAACGTGGCATTAATGGCCAACGCAGAGATTTATTCCCAGCTACGCGAATTAATTCAGCAAGAGGTTAAATAACCGCTTACCCGATAAAACAGATGGAAAAGCAATTTATTCAGATTATGTGCCCTACAAATTAAAAGAGTTAAGGACAGATTTCTCTGCCAACGGAATAACCGCAGAGCGCTTAATCGGCGTGTATTTTGCTAATCCGCCTTATGGAGTGAAATTATGTCTGGTATCTTCGCTTATTTTAAAGCGGCGCCGGCCACGCCTTCCCATGGCCCGCTGAATGAGAAGAAATTCCGCCGCCTGCGCGGTCGGACTTTTTTGGCGATGACGGCGGCTTACGTGATGTTTTACGTGTGCCGTCTCTCCTTCACCGTGGCGAAAAGCGCCCTGGTCGACATCGGCATCACCCCCAGCGAGCTGGGAATGATTGGCTCCGCCCTGTTCTTCTGCTACGCCATCGGCAAGCTGGTGAACGGTTTTCTGGCCGACCATGCCAACGTCGTGCGCTTTATGAGTCTGGGGCTGCTGCTGAGTGCCGGGATGAACGTCATGATGGGGATGACCACCAACGCGCTGCTGCTGACGCTGTTCTGGGGCATCAACGGCTGGGCGCAGTCGATGGGCGTCGGCCCGTGCGCCGTCTCACTGGCGCGCTGGTACGGCAGCAAGGAGCGCGGCACCTTCTACGGCATCTGGTCCACGGCGCATAACATCGGCGAAGCGATAACCTATATGGTCATCGCCGTGGTGATCGCCGCCTTTGGCTGGCATTTCGGTTATTTCACCACGGCGATACTCGGCGTGGTGGGCGTAGTGTTGATCCTACTGTTTATGTGCGATTCGCCGCAAAGCGCCGGCTATCCGCCGATCGGCGTGATCCGCAACGAGCCGGAACCGCTGTCGGAAGATAAAGGCTCGGTGCTGAAAAATCAGCTGTGGTCGCTGCGTAACCCGGCGCTGTGGACGCTGGCGCTGGCCTCGGCCTTTATGTATATCGACCGTTACGCGGTAAATTCCTGGGGCATCTTCTTTTTACAGCAGGCCAAGCACTACACCACGCTGGAGGCGTCCGGCATTATCGGCGTTAACGCCATTGCCGGCATCGCCGGCACCATTATCGCCGGCATCCTGTCCGACCGTATCTTCCCACGGAACCGCAGCATCATGGCGGGGGTCATCGGTCTGTTAAATACCGCCGGCTTCGCCCTGATGGTGTGGCTGCCGCGCAACTACTACACCGACGTGCTGTCGATGGTGATCTTCGGCGCGACGATTGGCGCCCTGACCTGTTTCCTCGGCGGTTTAATCGCGGTGGATATCTCCTCGAAGAAAGCGGCCGGTGCCGCGCTCGGCACCATCGGCATTGCCAGCTATGCCGGCGCCGGGTTGGGAGAGTACATCACCGGCGTGATTATCGATCGTACCTCGGTCATTGAGGCGGGAAAAACGCTGTATAATTTCGACACGCTATCGCTATTTTGGATCGCCGCCGGTTTATTTTCCGCCACGCTGACATTGATTACCGCCGGAATTGTCTATTACCGTCAAACGATAAAAAGATAAACGCAAATATCCCATTCGTAAATAAAAATACGGTTGTCTTAATTAAAGCTCGCGAGGAATAAATTATGTTGCTTTCGCAAATGGGATCGTCACGCCTGTTATTTGCCGTGGCGGCCGTCGCCGGTTGGCGTACTGTGTCCATGGTCCGCATCGTTACAGCAGCTGCGCACGGCGATTGACCCGCCGTCGGGGCATGACACGCCGTAATGGCCCGGTGACGCGGCGCATGACGCGCCGTGTCTTATTCTCGGCCGCACCGTCCGGAAGAAATAAGATAATCCGCATGCGTCTTTTTAGTGAAAGTTCTTAAGGTTATGCCTAATCTAACGCTCCAGCGTTAATATTGACCCCTGTCACGGAGCGAATCATGGCGTGTCATTTTGTCCGATGGAACTCAACCCCCGACGCTCTGGATACCTCCAGACTTTCCGCCGCGCTGATCGCCGATGCCGACGCTTACGCGGAAAAGCGCCGCCAGCGTTTTCTGCAGGGCCGCGTTCTGCTGGCCGAAACCCTGCATCATCTGTACGGCCTGCCCACCCTGCCGCCTATCGCCACCACGCCGACCGGTCGCCCCTGTTTTAACGACTCGCATCTGCCGGACTTCAGCCTGGCCTATGCCGGTAATACCGTCGGGGTGCTGCTCAGCAATGAGGGCAAAGTCGGGCTGGATATTGAGATGTTGCGTGCACGCAGCGCCAGCCAGCGGCAGCTGCAGCGCCAGTTCCGCAATGCGCCGGAAAGCGCCTGGATCGACGCACAGGACGATCTGCTGGAAGCAGAAACCCAGCTGTGGAGCATCCGCCAAAGCGTGCTTAAGATCTCCGGATTAGGCAACAGCGGCCATGGAACGCTGACGCTACACCCGTTTTCCGGCCAGCTGCGCTCCAGCGTCACGCCGCAGGTGCAGGTCATGAGCGATAGCGACGATTATCAAAGCTGGTCGTGCGCCCGCGAGCCGGCGCTGGAGCGGTTGCAGTGCTGGCAGTTTGACCCGCAGTACGGGCTGGAGAAATGCGAAGAAATTTCAGCGCAATCGCCGGCAAATTCCCTACGTTTCATCAAGTTGACCAGCCTGAGCAATTATCACAAAAATAGCAGACTGAAAGAAAAAACAGGCTGAAGCGATCAAAAACACATATTCTACTCGCTATTTTTTCTTGTTTTACCGCAAGAAAAGTACAGATACGACAAATTCTCACTGTTATCCCTCGGTTATTTGCCATACTATTTAACGGTTGTTCTAAGCTGAATCTGTTCATTCGTCAGGGAGGTAGCATCATGTCAGACCAAGCATTAAACATCGTGACCCTGCTAGGCAGCCTGCGTAAAGGCTCCTATAACGCCATCGTAGCCAATGCGCTGCCCAAACTGGCGCCGCCGGGCATGACTATCGAAGCCTTACCCTCCATTCGTGATATCCCGCTTTATGACGCCGACCTGCAGCAGGAAGAGGGTTTTCCCACGACGGTTGAAGCGATGGCCGAAAAGATTCGCCAGGCCGACGGCGTCATTATCGTCACGCCGGAATATAACTACTCCGTGCCCGGCGGCCTGAAAAACGCCATTGACTGGATTTCACGCCTGCCGAACCAGCCGCTGGCCGGTAAACCGCTGGCGATCCAGACCAGCTCGATGGGGCCGATCGGCGGCGCGCGCTGCCAGTATCACCTGCGGCAGATCATGGTGTTCCTGGATGCGATGGTGATGAACCGGCCAGAATTTATGGGCGGCGTGATTCAAAACAAGGTGGATGAGCAAGCGGGAGAGCTGACCGATCAGGCGACGTTGGAATTTATACGCAGCCAGTTAGCCGCATTCCGCGATTATATCGCCCAGGTGCGATAAGGCTTCCTTATTGGCGTCTTCAAAATCAAACAACAGAAGACGCCAACAATGGAATGGATACGCCAAAATATTTTTATCTTTCAAATAAATAATTATGTATTTTTTAATTTTAGCCTTATTAGCGGCTTTTAACACCAGTCCTGTCAGCGCCACAGAAATGCATTACCCCGCGGGAGAAGAACCGGTCGAACTGCCGGCAGACAGCCCGCTTCATACCAAGCTCCCCCGCTCGGCACACAGTAAAGAAGACAAGAAAACGGAGGCGATGTCGCTCTATCTAACGCTGATGCGCGAAGACGAGCATAGCATCTGGGCGCCTTACCAGCTGGCCATCTCCTCCGCAGAAAAAGGGCAGACCGAGCTGGCAGAGCGTTATCTGCAGCTCAGTGCCAAACGCGGCCTATGGTATTACTACAACCTGCTGGAAGAGGACGCGTTCAACACCATTCAGCACGGCAAAACCTACCAGTCGATCCTCGCGCAAACCAAAGCCCGCTATCAGCAGCACGCACAACGGCACGAAGGTAAGGCCAGCTATACGCTGCCGCAGGGCCAGGCGCCGGCCGGCGGCTGGCCGACGGTGGTGTATCTGCACTCCTACGGCAAACAGGCCAACATCAGCGCCGAAGAGAAGCTGATGTTCGGCGCCATGGGCGTGGCCTATATTGAGTTGAACGGTACGCAGATGCTGTCGGAAAACAGTTTCCGCTGGTCAAACTACAGTGATGAAAGCACCCACAATATGGTGCAGCGCACCCTGCACGACCTGACGCCGCTGCTCAGGCTGAACCCGCAGGCGGTGTATCTTTTCGGCCGCGGTCAGGGCGCCCTGCATGCCGCCAATCTGCTGGCGAAATATCCGCAAAGTTACGCCGGCGGCCTGCTGGTGGCGCCGGTGGGCGCGATCAAACCGGCAACGCAGAGCCTGGCCAGCAATAAGCGTATCGTGATCGCTTACTACAAGCGGCAAAAATTTAGTGAACAGGCGGTAGCGCTGGATTTTTCTGAGCTTTTCGGTGCCAAAAATCAGGTGCAGGTGCAACATTTTGCTCAGCCGGAAAGTGCCACACAGGGCTGGTTGACGCGCTATGCGCAGCCTTTGGAGTGGATGCTCGACAAAACGCCAAACGAGTAATCACGACGGGCCTGGCTTTTCCTGGCCCGTCGTTAACCGTTAGTGGCCGTCGACAAAGACGATTTTCAGCACAAACAGCAGCGCCACCACCAGCACGCACGGGCTGATTTCACGCCAGCGGCCGGTGCCCAGCTTCATCACGCAGTAAGCGATAAAGCCCAGCGCAATGCCTTCGGTGATCGAGAAGCTAAACGGCATCATTACCGCCGTCACAAAGGCCGGCACCGCTTCGGTCAGATCGCTCCAGGTAACGCGCGCCAGGCTTGAGGTCATCAGCACCCCGACGTAAATCAGCGCGCCCGCCGCCGCATACGACGGCACCATCCCCGCCAGCGGCGACAGGAAGATCACCAGCAGGAACAGAATGCCGGTCACCACCGCGGTTAACCCGGTGCGGCCGCCAACGGAAACGCCGGAGCTGCTTTCAATATAGGCGGTGACGGACGAGGTGCCGACAAAGGAGCCGGCGACCGAGCTGATGCTGTCAACGTACAGCGCCTGCTTCATCCGCGGGAACTTGCCTTTTTCATCGGCCAGGCCGGCTTTGTCGGTCACGCCGATCAGGGTGCCGGAGGAGTCGAACAGGTTTACCAGCATAAAGGAGAAGATCACCCCGGCCAGCCCGAGATTCAGCGCGCCGGCCAGATCGACCTGGCCCACCACGGAGGTGACGCTCGGCGGCATGGAGAACACGCCGCTATACTGCACATCCCCCAGCGCCCAGCCGATCAGGGTGGTGATCACAATCGACACCAGCACCGCCGCATGGATATTGCGCGAGGCCAGAATGGCGATGATAAAGAAGCCCAGCGCCCCCAGCAGTACGCTGTGGGAAGTCAGGTTGCCGACGGTGACCAGCGTATCGGCGTTGCCCACCACGATGCCGGCGTTTTTCAGCCCCATCATGGCGATAAACAGGCCGATGCCGCTGGTGATGCCGACGCGCAGGCTCAGGGGAATATTGCCGATCATCCAGTAGCGAATGCGGAAAATGGTCAGCAGCAGCAGGCCGACCGCCCCCCAGAAGATGGCGCCCATGCCCACCTGCCATGAAATGCCCATCGCGCCGACCACCACAAAGGCGAAGAAGGCGTTCAGCCCCATCGCCGGCGCCAGCGCCACCGGCAGGTTGGCGAGCAGGCCCATCAAAATGCTGCCGAACGCGGCGATCAGGCAGGTGGTGACAAATACCGCCTGCGTATCCATCCCTGCCGCGCCCAGGATCTGCGGGTTAACAAATACGATATACACCATGGTCAAGAAGGTGGTGAAGCCGGCAATCGTTTCCGTACGTACCGTGGTGTCATGCTGCTTGAGCTTAAACACGCGCCCAAGCAAGCCTTGTTCAGCAACAAGGCCGGTTACTGGTTTGGTCATTATCAAGAATTCCGAAGAAGGGAACAGAACGGTCTGCGGGCTATCCTATAACAAAAATTCGGCAATTTGACGCCAATCCGCGGTTTTTTTCCGTCTTTCACGGGTGAAAAATGGCTAATCCGTTGATTTATTCGCCGATGCCGCAGCGCATCGGTTAAAGTGGCAACATTGCTACCCGATAAGGATATAACGACGATGAACCAGATTGACTGCATCCTGTTTGACTGCGACGGCACGCTGGTGGACAGCGAAGTGTTGTGCAGCATGGCCTATGTCCATATGTTCGCCCAGCACGGCGTCACGCTGTCCCTGGAAGAGATGTTCAAGAAATACAAAGGCATCAAGCTGTATGAGATTATCGATCGGGTAAACGCCGAACACGGCGTTACGCTGGCGAGGGAGATGCTGGAGCCGCTATTCCGCCAGGAAGTAGCGCGGCTGTTCGACAGTGAACTGCAGGAGATCGCCGGCGCACGCGACCTGCTGGCGCAGATCGTCGTTCCGGTCTGCACCGTCTCCAACGGGCCGGTCAGCAAAATGCAGCACTCGCTCGGCCTGACCGACATGCTTGGCTATTTTGATGACCGGCTGTACAGCGGCTACGATCTGCAGCGCTGGAAGCCGGACCCGGCGGTGATCTATCACGCGGCGCAGCAGATGAACGTGCCGCTGGAACGCTGCATTATGGTGGACGACTCCCCGGCCGGCGCGCAGGCGGGCATCGCCGCCGGCATTCCGGTCTTTTACTTCTGCGCCGATCCGCATAATCCGCCGATCGACCACCCGCTGGTGACCACGTTCGACGCGCTGGCGCAGCTGCCGGCGCTGTGGAAACAGCGCGGCTGGCGGCTGACCCGCTAGCCGCATTGAGGCAAAAAGAGCGTGAGCGCTAGCGGCCTCACGCCCTTTACCCGCTTTAGGCGTTATACCAGCACGATCTGGCTGTCACTGAGATAGTCCAGAGAAACGCCCACCAGCGTGACCTGGTTATCGCCAAAGTTGAACACCACATCGTCGTTGTGCTGCGCCGCATACTGGCGGAAGTCGTCGCCCTGATCCTGCGGCGTAAAGAATACCAGCCGGTCGCTCTGACCAAAGTTAATCACCTGGTCCTGACCAAACTCACCTTCAAACAGGAAAGTATTGTTCTGGCCGGCGCTGTGCATCACGTCGTTGCCCCTGCCGCCGACAAACGTCAGGTTGCCATTGCTACTGCCCAGTAGGGCGTCATCGCCGTCAAGCCCGAATAGCCAGCGTTGGTTGTCGGCCGCCTGCAGCACATCGTCCGCTTCGCTGCCGATGCCGTGCCGGGTGTAATCAACGTGAATATTACCCACCAGCAGCCCGTCATCTTTCACCTGATAATCCACATACTGCTTGCTGCAAAACGCGCCTTTGCTCTGGCTGCGCAGCGTCTCTACGCTGTTGGCGATGGTGATGGCGCCGGTACTGTCGCGCAAATAGAGGTTTTCTCCGTCATAGGCCACCTGCGTCTTCGCGATCCCCTGTTGCAGAATCAGGGTGTCATGCCCTTCGCCGCCGGAGATATAGTTGAACCCGCCGTCGTCGCGGAAGATATCGTTACCGGCTCCGCCCTCGAGATAATCATTCCCCCTGCCGCCGCCGATCAGATCGTCCTTGTCCGTACCGATAATAAAGGTCGTACCGGTGTGTTTTTGCGCATAGAGATTCAGATCCTCCACCCAGGTTTTACCGCGCATCACATCGGAAAGCGTGGAGACCACCACCGTGGAATCCCGATCCATAAACGAATAAAACTCGGAATTAACGATACGCGACAGTCCTTCACCGTAGGTGAACGGGACATGGGATATCCAACTGGGAAGGTTTAATAATGATGTCGGCAACACCCCCCAGAATTTTGACGCGTAATAGTCGTTAAAATTAACGATATTATTGGCTGCTGACTCATGCGGTTTATCATGTACACCCAGCGTTGACCAATTAAAATGCGTGCCGTCGAGCACGCGAAATACCGGATCGTTTTCATAGCCAATATTCAGCACCTTGCCATCACCTTCATGCTGGGTTGGCGAAGCGAAAGCCAGATATTTTGAGTTGGTATAAAAGCCGCCCCAATAGTCTTCGCTTAAAAATGCCAGGCTATTGGTCGCCAGACCGCCCAGGCTATGGCCGGTGATCGTCACATCCTCGCCGCTCAGGCCGTTCGCCGCGGCGAATTTGGCGACGTCGGCAAGTAAACGGCCAAAGGCATTCAGGGCGAAGTTATTCGAGAACGATGCCGGCCCCAGCCCGGCGACCAGATCGTGAACGGCGTCGCCAATGGTGTCGGTAATCAGCGTTTCACGCGGGCCGGTGGTGCCGCGAAAGGCGACGCCCAGGCCGATTAATTTTCCTTCACCGTCGTATTTTCCCAGCACTTCCGCCTGAGAGGTTTTGTACTTCCAGGATTCACCGTAATAGGTGCCCAGATTATCGGTTTTGCCCTGATAGCCCAGCTGTTCCGCGCTAATCACCTGCCAACCGGCGGTATTGAGGGTATCCAGCGCCTGCTGTTCGGAATTGGGGTTCCACGGCAGCCCCGGCACAATGCCCTGCGACTGCGAATTGCCGGCCAGGGCGGTTAGCAGCGTGAGCGGCAATCCCAGACCGAAACCATAATGCTGATAGCCGTAAGCTAAACCATCATCCAGATTATGGTAGCTATACATAGTCATGGCTAATGCATCGGAGAATAATTCCTGCGACTGGGCATCGCTCAATCCTTTATAATTAAAAATCCCCATACAAATTCCTTTTTTATTTGTATTTTATATTTCAAACAAAGCTAAGATAGCGTTAATCAATTAACGCCTAGGTGGTGTGCATAGGGATAGTAATCGACAGCAATCCATAGTGTAAATTACTTTACACTCTCTTATAGTTTAAATATAAACAACAGCATTAAATATATTATTTAATATTTTTATTTATTTTAATCGGGACATTTTAGATATAACAAAGGCGCACCGAGTGCGCCTGAGGTTGATGACAAAGTGGTCTGGTAGCTCGAGATACCCGGGCCTAGCGTAACGAGGGGCGCTCCGGCGGCTGATGCCGCTACGACCCCATCGCCACGCTCTCCCTAATAACGGACTTTGTCCACGGTCTGAGGCGCACCGAGTGCGCCTTTTTATGCTGCGGGCAACTATTCGCGGTCATCATCCGCTGCGGGCTTTTTGCCGTCCGCCAGCAGCTCATCCAGCGCATCCCCGCCCAGATGGCGGAAATCCTGGCCTTTGACAAAATAGAAGATAAATTCGCAGATGTTCTGGCAGCGATCGCCGATGCGCTCAATGGAGCGGGCGCAGAACAGCGCGGTCAGCACGCTGGGAATGGTGCGCGAATCTTCCATCATATAGGTCATCAGCTGGCGTACGATGCCTTCGTATTCCTGATCGACCTTTTTATCTTCCCGGTAGATGCGTATCGCCTCGTCCAGATCCATGCGCGCAAAGGCATCCAGCACGTCGTGCAGCATCTGCACGGTATGGCGTCCCAGCGACTCCAGGCTCACCAGCAGCGGCTGATGCTGCTGCGAGAACTTCTCCAGCGCGGTGCGGCAAATTTTATCCGCCACGTCGCCGATGCGCTCCAGCTCGGAAATGGTCTTGATGATCGCCATCACCAGACGCAGATCGCTGGCGGTAGGCTGACGCTTGGCAATGATGCGCACGCAGGCCTCATCAATCGCCACCTCCATCATATTGACCTTTTTATCGCCGTCGATCACCCGCTTGGCCAGCTCGCCGTCCTGATTGTGCATCGCGGTAATGGCGTCGGTCAGTTGCTGCTCCACCAGCCCGCCCATCGTCAGCACCTGAGTGCGGATGTGCTCAAGCTCGGCGTTGAACTGCCCAGAAATGTGCTTGTTTAAATTCAGGTTATCCATGATGCATCCTAATCAACCATAACGACCAGTGATGTAATCTTCAGTCTGTTTCTTCTGCGGCGCAGTAAACAGGGTGTCAGTATCGCTAAACTCCACCAGTTCGCCCAGATACATAAAGGCCGTCGAGTCGGAACAGCGCGCCGCCTGCTGCATGTTGTGCGTCACGATCACCACGGTGTAATCCGACTTCAGCTCGCTGATCAGCTCTTCAATCTTGCCGGTGGAGATCGGGTCCAGCGCCGAACACGGCTCATCCAGCAGCAATACTTCCGGGCGAATGGCGATGCCGCGCGCAATGCACAAGCGCTGCTGCTGGCCGCCGGACAGACTGTACCCGCTCTGGTGCAGCTTGTCTTTGGTTTCATTCCACAGCGCCGCCTTGCTCAGCGCCCACTGGACGCGCTCGTCCATATCGGCGCGCGACAGCTTTTCAAACAGGCGTACGCCAAAGGCGATGTTGTCGTAAATCGACATCGGGAACGGCGTTGGCTTCTGGAACACCATGCCGACCTTGGCGCGCAGCAGCGCGATATCCTGGTTATCGGTCAAAATGTTCTGCCCATCCAGCAGAATGCCGCCTTCGGCACGCTGCTCCGGATACAGCTGGTACATCTTGTTGAAGGTACGCAGCAGGGTGGATTTGCCACAGCCGGACGGGCCGATAAACGCGGTCACCTTATTTTTGGCGATATCCAGCGTGATGTTTTTCAGCGCGTGGAATTTGCCGTAGTAAAAGTTCAGATCGCGGACCTGAATTTTGCTGCTGGAAGCGAGTTCACTTGTACTCATCAAGACTTCTCTCTTGTTACCGCGCCGCGCGGGCGACGCGTAAAATTTTTATGCATGCTTTTTCTTGGCGAAAATCACACGCGCCAAAATATTCAGTAGCAGTACGCACAGCGTGATTAACAGCACCCCGGCCCAGGCCAGCTGCTGCCATTCGGCAAACGGGCTCATGGCGAACTTAAAGATGGTGACCGGCAGGTTGGCGATCGGCTGCATCAGATCGGTATTCCAGAACTGGTTCGACAGCGAGGTAAACAGCAGCGGCGCGGTTTCGCCGGCGATACGCGCGATGGCCAGCAGCACGCCGGTGATAATGCCGGACACCGACGCCTTGAGCGTAATGGCGGAAATCATGCGCCACTTCGGCGTACCGAGCGCGTAGGCCGCCTCGCGCAGCGTATCCGGCACCAGTTTCAGCATATTTTCCGTGGTGCGGATAACGATCGGCACCTGCAGCAGCGCCAGCGCGATAATGCCCGCCCAGCCGGAGAAGTGCTCCATCTTCGCCACCACGATGGTGTAGACGAACAGGCCAACCACAATCGACGGTGCAGACAGCAGAATGTCGTTAATAAAGCGGATCACCTCCGCCAGCCAGGATTTACGCCCGTATTCGGCCAGATAAATGCCGGCCAGAATGCCGAGCGGGGTGCCGAAGATGGTCGCCCACAGGATCAGCAGGCCGCTGCCGGCAATGGCGTTGGCCAGCCCGCCGCCGGCGGTATTCGGCGGCGGCGTCATTTCGGTAAACAGCGCCAGCGACATGCCGTCCACGCCTTTGGTGACGGTCGAGAACAGGATCCAAATCAGCCAGAACAGGCCGAACGCCATGGTCGCCATCGATAAAAACAGCGCGATGCGGTTCTTCTGCCGGCGCCAGGCCTGCATCTTGCGGCGGGTTTCCGCCACCGCCGCGGGGTTTTGCATATCCATCGTCGCCACGTTAGCGCCCCTCGTTCTTGGCCAGACGCATAATCATCAGTTTCGACAGCGCCAGCACGATAAAGGTGATCACAAACAGAATCAGCCCCAGCTCCATCAGCGCCGCGGTGTGCAGCCCGGATTCCGCTTCGGCGAATTCATTCGCCAGCGCCGAGGTAATGCTGTTGCCCGGCATATACAGCGACGCGCTGTCGAGCTGGTAGGTGTTGCCGATAATAAAGGTCACCGCCATGGTTTCCCCCAGCGCACGTCCCAGCCCCAGCATCACGCCGCCAATCACGCCGTTTTTGGTAAACGGCAGCACGATGCGCCAGATCACTTCCCAGGTGGTGCAGCCGATGCCGTAGGCCGACTCTTTCATCATCACCGGCGTTTGCTCGAACACGTCGCGCATCACCGCGGCAATATACGGAATAATCATGATCGCCAGAATCACCCCGGCGGCCAGGATGCCGATGCCGAAGGCCGGGCCGGCAAACAGTTCGCCGACAATCGGAATGCCGGACAGCACGTTGCCCACCGGCGTCTGGAAGTATTCGGCAAACAGCGGGGCGAAGACAAACAGCCCCCACATGCCGTAGACAATACTCGGGATCGCCGCCAGCAGCTCAATGGCGACGCCCAGCGGACGCTTCAGCCAGTTCGGCGCCAGCTCGGTCAGGAACAGCGCAATGCCGAAGCTGACAGGCACCGCGATAATCAGCGCGATCAGCGAGGTGACGATGGTGCCGTAAATCGGCACCAGCGCGCCAAACTGCTCCGCCGGCGCATCCCAATCTTTGGTCCACAGGAAGGCGAAGCCGAATTTCTGGATGCTCGGCCAGGAGGCAAAAATCAGCGAAACGATTATGCCGCCCAGCAGCAATAGGGTAATCAGCGCAGCCAGCCTAACCAGCGCACTGAAGATGACATCGCCGTTTTTACTCGGCGCTTTGATGGTCGGCTTGTACTCAGCCATAAATTACTCTTCTGTTTAAAGCTTGGAGGGCCCGGCAAACCGGGCCCCGACAGAAATGCCTCGGCCGTTTAGTACAGCGCTTTACCAGCGCTGTCTTTCACGTTGGTTTTCCATGCGGCGCGCACCTGCTCGATCACTTCCTCAGGCAGTACGGCATAATCCAGCGCTTTGGCCTGTTCGCCGCCTGACTTATACGCCCAGTCAAAGAACTTCAGCACTTCGGTGCCCTGCTCCGGCTTTTTCTGCGCCTTATGCACCAGGATGAAGGTGGTGGAGGTAATCGGCCAGGCGTTATCGCCTTTCTGGTTAGTCAGGTCCTGCGCGAAGGTTTTGCTCCAGTCCGCGCCTTTGGCGGCGGCGCTGAAGGCGTCTTCGGTCGGGCTGACCGGCTTGCCGTCGGCGGAGACCAGCTTGGTGTACGCCAGGTTATTCTGTTTGGCGTAGGCATATTCAACGTAGCCGATAGAGCCAGGCAGGCGCTGAACGAAGGCGGCAATGCCGTCGTTGCCTTTACCGCCCAGGCCGGTCGGCCAGTTTACCGTTGAGCCGGCGCCCACTTTCTCTTTCCACTTGGCATTCACTTTCGCCAGGTAGCTGGTAAAGACGAAGGAGGTGCCGGAACCGTCAGCGCGGCGCACCACGGCGATGTTCTGGTCCGGTAGCTTCACGCCCGGGTTCAGTTTGGCAATCGCCGGGTCATTCCATTTTTTGATATTGCCCAGGTAGATATCGCCCAGCGTCTGGCCGTCCAGCGTCAGATCGCCGGATTTGATGCCGGGGATATTCACCGCCAGCACCACGCCGCCAATCACGGTCGGGAACTGGAACAGGCCGTCGGCCGCCAGTTTTTCGTCGGACAGCGGGGCGTCAGAGGCGCCAAAGTCAACGGTATTGGCGACGATCTGCTTCACGCCGCCGGAGGAACCGATCCCCTGATAGTTAACTTTGTTGCCGGTTTCTTTTTGATAGGAATCTGCCCACTTGGCATACACCGGCGCGGGGAATGTCGCACCTGCACCGGTCAGGCTGGCGGCAGCGAACGCGGACACAGAGGCCATGGAGAAAGTCGCTGCGACAATACTGGCGACGGTGGTACGCATCAGTTTCATAATCCCTCCTAAGGGGCATCAAAAATCGATTTCAAATCGTTTTCATCAGAGTAAGTATTGCTGCAGGAGGGAAAATAGGACAGTTTGGTGACAGTAAAATGTATGAAATATGACAGTTATATGACAACGCAAAAAAATATCAATTAACCAGTTTTAAATCAAAAGGATAAGTATAAACCCGTGAAGGTAAAGTTCTTTTAATGGATCATATTTATCTGAAAAAACAACAATTTTAAGCGCCGTAAAAAGATTGTCACAGTTATTGGTTCATTCGGTATTCAGGCTAGCTGCGGTTTCTTACTCAGCCCTGAATGGCTGCCAGTCTTCAGTCATAAAAAATCCGGCGCACCGTTGATACAGCGCGCCGGATTATTCAGCAACAAACGTTACGGTTTTACTCGACGGTTACCGACTTCGCCAGGTTACGCGGCTGGTCCACGTCGGTGCCTTTAATCAGCGCCACGTGGTAAGACAGCAGCTGTAGCGGCACAGTGTAGAAGATTGGCGCGACGATCTCTTCCACGTGCGGCAGCGGGATAATGGTCATCCCTTCGCTGCTGACAAAACCGGCGTCCTGATCGGCAAACACGTACAGCTGGCCGCCGCGCGCGCGCACTTCTTCGATGTTGGATTTCAGTTTTTCCAACAGCTCGTTGTTCGGCGCCACCACAATCACCGGCATATCGGCGTCAATCAACGCCAGCGGGCCGTGCTTCAGCTCGCCGGCTGCGTAGGCCTCGGCGTGGATATAGGAGATCTCCTTCAGCTTCAGCGCCCCTTCCATGGCGATCGGGTACTGATCGCCGCGGCCGAGGAACAGCGCATGATGCTTATCGGAGAAGCCTTCCGCCAGCGCCTCGATGTTTTTATCCAGCGACAGCATCTGTTCAATGCGCGCAGGCAGCGCCTGCAGGCCGTGCACGATATCGTGCTCGACGCTTTCCGCCATGCCTTTCAGGCGACCCAGACGCGCCACCAGCATCAACAGCACGGTTAACTGGGTGGTGAAGGCTTTGGTGGACGCTACGCCGATTTCGGTGCCGGCCTTGGTCATCAGCGCCATATCGGATTCACGCACCAGCGACGAGCCGGCCACGTTGCACACCGCCAGCGACGCCAGGTAGCCCAGCTGTTTGGACAGGCGCAGCGCCGCCAGGGTATCTGCAGTTTCGCCGGACTGCGACAGGGTGATGATCAGGCTGCCCGGACGCACCGCCGATTTGCGGTAACGGAATTCGGAGGCAATCTCTACGTCGCACGGTACGCCGGCCAGCGCCTCAAACCAGTAACGCGCCACCATCCCGGAATGATAGGAAGTG
The DNA here is from genome assembly GCF_000330865.1 of Serratia sp. FGI94. Taxonomy (NCBI): domain Bacteria; kingdom Pseudomonadati; phylum Pseudomonadota; class Gammaproteobacteria; order Enterobacterales; family Yersiniaceae; genus Serratia; species Serratia sp. FGI94. The sequence continues at coordinate 4,837,256 of NC_020064.1, read as the reverse complement.
CCGCAGGCGATGATCTGTACGTGCTGCACCTGCGCCAGCAGGGCATCGGCCTGCGGACCCAGCTCGCTCAGGTTGATCTGGCCGTTGCTGAAGCGCCCTTCCAGGGTATTTTTCAGCGCCAGCGGCTGTTCGAAGATCTCTTTTTGCATGTAGTGGCGGTAAGCACCTTTATCGCCGGCGTCGTACTGCACCTGCGACTCGATCTCCTCGCGCTCGACCGGGTTGCCCTGCTGGTCAAAAATGGCCACGGTACGACGGGTGACCTCCACCACGTCGCCCTCTTCCAGGAAGATAAAGCGGCGGGTCACCGGCAGCAGCGCCAACTGGTCGGAGGCAATAAAGTTCTCGCCGACGCCGCGGCCAATCACCAGCGGGCTGCCGGAACGGGCGGCCACCAGCACGCTCGGGTCACGGCTGTCCATCACTACGGTGCCGTAAGCGCCGCGCAGCTGTGGGATCACGCGCTTGACCACTTCCAGCAGCGTACCGCCCTGCTGCTGCTCCCAATGCACCAGGTGCGCGATCACTTCGGTATCGGTTTCGGACGCAAAGCGGTAGCCGCGTTCAATCAGCAGCTCGCGCAGCGGCTCGTGGTTTTCAATGATGCCGTTATGCACCACGGAAATGTAATCAGAAACGTGCGGGTGAGCGTTAGCTTCGGTCGGCTCGCCGTGGGTCGCCCAACGGGTGTGCGCGATACCGGTGCCGCCGTGCAAAGGGTGCTGCTCTACCGCTTCCGCCAGCGCGTTGACCTTGCCGACGCGACGTACGCGGTTAAGGTTGCCCTCGGCGTCAACGACCGCCAGACCGGCCGAGTCATAGCCACGGTATTCAAGACGGCGTAAGCCTTCCAACAGGATCTCTGCAATATCACGTTGCGCTACTGCGCCTACAATTCCACACATGGATTTTATTCCTAATTAAGCGTCTTTCAGGACGCTTCGATGCCTGACCTGATTTTTTTGCCGGTGATTACCGTGCGCCCCGAGCCTTGTAGAGGGTGGGGATGATCCTCTGAAGAGGACTTATATGTTTTGCATTGCCTTCTGCCATAAAAAGACAGTGCAAAACAGGATGGCCGCATAACGGCCATCCTGATCATTACTTCTTGGCTTTGGTCGGACGCTGCCAGCCCTGGATATGCACCTGCTTCACCCGGCTCAGCACCAGCTCGTCTTCAGCGATATTGCGCGTAACCGTGGTGCCAGCGGCAATCGTCGCGCCCTTGGCCACCGTAACCGGCGCCACCAGCTGCGTATCGGAGCCGACAAACACGCCGTCGCCGATAACGGTCTTATGCTTGTTGGCACCGTCGTAGTTGCAGGTAATGGTGCCAGCGCCGATATTCACGTCGTCGCCGATCTCGGCGTCACCCAGGTAGCTAAGGTGTCCTGCCTTGGAACCTACGCCCAGGCGCGCCTTTTTCATTTCGACAAAGTTGCCGACGTGCGCACCCTGCGCCAGCTCCGCGCCGGGACGCAGACGGGCAAACGGGCCGACGGTGCAATCCGCCGCCAATACCGCGTCTTCCACCACGCTGTAAGGGCTGATTTCGCAGTCGTCGCCAATCACGCAGTTCTTCAACACGCAGCCGGCGCCGATTTTCACCCGGTTGCCCAGCTGTACGTTACCTTCAACGATCACGTTGGCGTCAATCAGCACGTCGCGGCCGTGCGTCAGCGCGCCGCGCAGGTCGAAACGCGCCGGATCCAGCAGCATAACCCCGGCCAGCAGCAGTTTTTCCGCCTGTTCGGCCTGATAGATGCGTTCGAGCGACGCCAGCTGCAGACGGTTGTTCACGCCTTCGACTTCGCTCAGGCGCTCAGGGTGCACCGCTTCAATCTTCTTACCGTCGGCATGGGCCAGCGCGATGATATCCGTGATGTAGTATTCACCCTGCGCGTTATCGTTGTTCAGCATGCCCAGCCAGCGTTTCAGATCGCGACCGTTAGCCACCAGAATACCGGTATTGATTTCGTTAATCTGACGCAGCTGTTCGCTGGCGTCCTTATGTTCGACGATGCCGACCACCTCGCCGTTTTCACGCACGATGCGGCCATAGCCGGTCGGGTCATCCAGTTTTACGGTCAGCAGGCCGATGCCGCCCTGCGGCTTGGCCGCCAGCAGACGCGTCAGCGTGTCGACGGAGATCAGCGGCACGTCGCCGTACAGCATCAGCACGTCTTCATCATCGGCAAAGTGCGGCGCCGCCTGCTGCATCGCATGGCCGGTGCCCAGTTGTTCAGCCTGCAGCACCCAGTTCAACGCTGCGTTATCGAGCGTGTTCTTCAGCAGTTCGCCGCCGTGGCCATAAACCAGGTGGACATTCTGCGCCCCCAGCTTCATCGCGGCATCAATAACGTGCTGCACCATCGGTTTGCCCGCCAGCGGATGCAAAACCTTGGGCAGGTCGGAATACATACGCGTTCCCTTACCCGCGGCGAGGATCACTACACTCATTGCGCTGTTCGACATAAGCAACCTGATAACTCCAATTTTAATAGACGAAAGTAAAACCGTTTCACGCCGAAATTACCACATATTTCTCTACGCAAAACCAAGCTAAGCCGCGTGGCTCTAGGCGCGCCGTCATCTGGCGCAATCTGATTCCACCGTCGGTAAACTGTCGGCGTTCGGAGACACAATTCCTCTGCCCTCATCACGAATACGCCACAACGATTGGCAGAGCCAAACGCTTATTTTAATGCAAAAAAAAAGCGACCGCATTGGGTCGCTTTCTTATTTCGGTATTGCTTACATCGCTTTTCTGGTGAGTTCGATAACGCGCAGTTTCGCGATCGCCTTCGCCAGCTCAGCGGATGCCTGAGCATAGTCGACATCACCATGAGAGCTACGGATATGCTCTTCAGCCTTGCGCTTGGCTTCCAGCGCTCTGGCTTCATCGAGGTCCGTTCCACGGATGGCAGTGTCCGCCAGCACGGTCACCACGCTTGGCTGTACCTCAAGGATACCGCCAGACAGGTAGATGAACTCTTCTTCACCGTGCTGTTTAACAATACGCACCATGCCAGGCTTGATGGCAGTCAGCAGCGGCGCATGCCCTGGGAAAATACCCAGTTCGCCTTCGCTACCTGTCACCTGGATCTTCTGCACCAGGCCGGAAAACATCTGTTTCTCCGCGCTGACAACATCCAGATGGTAAGTCATAGCCATATCACCCTCCTCTCAAGGCGTTACAGTTTCTTGGCTTTTTCCACTGCTTCTTCAATGGTGCCAACCATGTAGAACGCCTGCTCCGGCAGGTGGTCGTAGTCGCCGTCCATAATGCCTTTGAAACCACGAATGGTGTCTTTAAGCGATACGAACTTGCCCGGCGCGCCGGTGAAGACTTCGGCCACGAAGAACGGCTGAGACAGGAAGCGCTGGATTTTACGCGCACGGGATACGACCAGTTTGTCTTCTTCAGACAGTTCGTCCATACCCAGAATCGCGATGATGTCCTTCAGTTCCTGGTAGCGCTGCAGAATAGACTGCACGCCACGCGCAACATCGTAGTGTTCCTGACCCACAACCAGCGGATCCAGCTGACGGCTGGTAGAATCCAGCGGGTCAACGGCCGGGTAGATACCCAGGGAAGCGATGTTACGGCTCAGTACCACGGTTGCGTCCAAGTGCGCAAAGGTGGTGGCTGGAGACGGGTCAGTCAAGTCATCCGCAGGGACGTAAACGGCCTGTACGGAGGTGATTGAACCGGTCTTGGTCGAGGTGATACGTTCTTGCAGAACGCCCATCTCTTCCGCCAGCGTTGGCTGATAACCTACCGCAGATGGCATACGGCCGAGCAGTGCGGACACTTCGGTACCGGCCAGGGTGTAACGGTAGATATTATCCACGAACAGCAGAACGTCGCGGCCTTCATCACGGAATTTTTCCGCCATGGTCAGGCCGGTCAGTGCAACGCGCAGACGGTTACCCGGCGGCTCGTTCATCTGGCCGTAAACCAGGGATACTTTGTCCAGTACGTTGGAGTCGGTCATTTCGTGGTAGAAGTCGTTACCCTCACGAGTACGCTCACCCACGCCCGCAAACACAGAGTAACCGGAGTGCTCGATCGCGATGTTACGGATCAGCTCCATCATGTTTACGGTTTTACCTACGCCCGCACCACCGAACAGACCAACTTTACCACCCTTGGCGAACGGGCAGATCAGGTCCATGACCTTGATACCGGTTTCCAGCAGCTCTTGAGAGCTGGACAGCTCTTCGTAGCTTGGCGCCGCGCGGTGAATCGCCCAACGCTCTTCTTCGCCGATGTCGCCTTTCATGTCGATTGGCTGACCCAATACGTTCATGATACGACCCAGCGTTGCTTTACCAACTGGCACTTCGATTGGGTGCTCAAGGTCGTTAACTTTCAGACCGCGACGCAGACCGTCGGAAGTACCCATGGCGATACAGCGTACAACGCCGCCGCCCAGCTGCTGCTGAACTTCCAGCACCAGTTTTTCGTTACCGTTCTCTACCTCAAGGGCATCGTACACTTTTGGTACGGCATCCTGAGGGAACTCGACGTCCACTACGGCGCCGATTACCTGGATAATCTTTCCAGTAGCCATCTTGAATCCTCTACGTAATTCGTTTACCCGTCGTATTTCAAACTGCAGATGCGTTGACGGCTTTCTTTTCCCCCAGTTGCCTACTCAAGTAAGCGCCTGGGGACTCGCTCAGTTGCGCCTTTCTGCAATCTGAACTACTTGGGGTAATAACCTGGTTAAACCGCGGAGGCTCCCGAAACGATTTCGGTGAGTTCCTGAGTGATGCTGGCCTGACGTGCCTTGTTGTATACCAACTGCAGCTCTTTGATCAGGCTACCGCCGTTATCGGTTGCGGCTTTCATCGCTACCATTCGCGCGGCCTGCTCGCTGGCCAGGTTTTCCACGACGCCCTGATAAACTTGCGATTCCACATAGCGGCGCAGCAAGGTATCAAGCAGCACTTTTGGATCGGGTTCATACAGGTAATCCCAAGCTGTCTTCTTCAGCTCACCCTCATCAGAAGGCGGCAGAGGCAGCAGCTGAAGAACCTGCGGCTCCTGGGACATCGTATTGACAAATTTGTTGCTGACAATGTACAGCTTGTCCAAACGACCTTCGTCGTAAGCCTGCAGCATCACTTTCACCGGCCCGATCAGATCCGACAGGGAAGGGTTATCCCCCATGCCGGTCACCTGGGCAACCACGTTGCCGCCCACGGAGCCAAAGAAAGAGACGGCTTTAGAGCCAATCAGCGCCAAATCAGTTTCAACGCCTTTTTCGGACCAGCCTTTCATCTCCGCCAGCAGCTTTTTGAACAGGTTAATGTTCAAGCCGCCGCAGAGACCACGGTCAGTCGACACCACCAGATACCCGACGCGTTTAACATCACGCTCATCCAGGTACGGGTGTTTATATTCCAGATTCCCTAACGCAAGGTGACCAATCACTTTGCGCATGGTCTCTGCATAAGGACGGCTGGCCGCCATGCGATCCTGCGATTTACGCATTTTGGAGGCGGCGACCATCTCCATCGCTTTAGTGATCTTCTGCGTGTTTTGCACGCTGCCGATCTTACTACGTATCTCTTTTGCGCCGGCCATCTCTGCTTCTCCTCATTGCCAGCGGCCTGCCGTCTTTCAACTGCAGGCCGCTACGCGTTACCAGGACTGGGTTTTCTTGAAGGTCTCGAGGACGTTTTTCAGCTTGCCCTCGATCTCATCGTTGAAATTACCAGTTTGGTTGATGTGGTTCAGCAGTTCGGCGTGTTCGCGATCCGCGTAAGCAACCAGCGCAGCTTCGAAGCTCACTACCTTGGCGACTTCAACATCTTCCAGGTAGCCGCGTTCTGCCGCGTACAGCACCAGAGACTGTTGTGCGACGGACATCGGCGCGTACTGTTTCTGCTTCAGCAGTTCAGTCACTTTCTGGCCGTGGTTCAGCTGCTTGCGGGTTGCATCATCCAGATCGGAAGCGAACTGGGAGAATGCCGCCAGTTCACGATACTGTGCCAGCGCGGTACGGATGCCGCCGGACAGTTTCTTCATGATCTTGGTCTGCGCAGCGCCACCAACACGGGATACGGAGATACCCGGGTTAACTGCCGGACGAATACCGGAGTTGAACAGGTTGGATTCCAGGAAGATCTGACCATCGGTAATCGAGATTACGTTGGTCGGAACGAACGCGGAAACGTCACCCGCCTGAGTTTCGATGATCGGCAGCGCGGTCAGAGAACCGGTCTGGCCTTTCACTTCACCCTTGGTGAAAGCTTCAACATAGTCGGCGTTAACGCGCGCTGCACGCTCCAGCAGACGGGAGTGCAGGTAGAATACGTCACCAGGGTAAGCTTCACGGCCCGGCGGACGACGCAGCAGCAGGGAGATCTGACGGTAAGCAACGGCCTGTTTGGACAGGTCATCGTACACGATCAGCGCATCTTCGCCGCGGTCGCGGAAGTATTCGCCCATTGCGCAACCGGCGTATGGCGCCAGGTATTGCAGTGCTGCGGATTCAGAAGCGGTAGCCACCACAACGATGGTGTTAGCCAGCGCGCCGTGCTCTTCCAGTTTGCGCACCACGTTAGCAATGGTAGACGCTTTCTGGCCGATAGCTACGTAGACACACTTGATGCCGGAATCGCGCTGGTTGATGATGGCATCGATCGCCAGTGCGGTTTTACCGGTCTGACGGTCGCCGATCACCAGCTCACGCTGACCACGGCCGATTGGAATCATGGCATCAACGGATTTATAACCGGTCTGTACCGGCTGGTCGACCGACTGGCGGTCGATAACGCCCGGTGCGATAGTCTCAACCGGGGAGAAACCGTCGTGCTCAACCGGGCCCTTGCCGTCGATAGGCGCGCCCAGGGTGTTAACCACGCGGCCCAGCAGGCCGCGGCCGACTGGAACTTCCAGGATACGGCCGGTGCATTTTACCTTCATGCCTTCAGCCAGGTCCGCATACGGACCCATAACTACGGCACCAACGGAGTCGCGCTCCAGGTTCAATGCAATTGCGTAACGGTTGCCAGGCAGTGCGATCATTTCGCCCTGCATTACATCGGCCAGGCCGTGTACGCGGATGATTCCGTCGCTGACGGAAACGATAGTACCTTCATTGTGAGCTTCGCTCACTACATTGAACTGAGCAATGCGCTGCTTGATCAGTTCGCTGATTTCGGTGGAATTCAGTTGCATGCTCCAGTCCCCTTAAGACTGCAAGACGTCTGCCAGGCGTTCAAGACGGCCGCGTACGCTGCCATCGATCACCATGTCGCCTGCGCGGATAACCACGCCGGCCAGTACAGACTTGTCAATTTTGCAATTCAGCTTAACTTTGCGTGACAGACGTTTTTCCATCGCAGCGGCAATTTTGGCCTGCTGTTCGTCGTTCAGTGCGCTTGAAGAGAGCACGTCGACTTCGACGGTGGATTCCAGCGCAGCGCGCAGTTCAACGAACTGCTGCAAAACGTCAGGAAGCGCCAGTAAACGTCCATTTTCGGCCATAACGCGAATAAGGTTTTGGCCATTTTCGTCGAGTTGATCGCCACAAACCGCGGTGAACGTATTCGACAGCGTTTCCGGTGCGACAGCGCCGGACAGCAGTTCGGAAATCTGTTCGTTGCGAGTGACTTCAGCGGCAAACGCCAGCATCTGCTGCCAGCGTTCTACGCTTTGGTGCTCAACGGCAAAGTCAAAAGCTGCTTTGGCGTAGGGGCGAGCTACAGTAACAAATTCAGACATCAGCCCCTCCCTCCTTACAGTTCAGCGACCAGTTTATCAACGATGTCGCTGTTAGCAGCTTCATCCACGGAACGTTCGATGATCTTCTCGGCACCGGCGATAGCCAGCATCGCGACTTGCTTACGCAACTCTTCACGAGCGCGTTTACGTTCGGCTTCGATCTCAGCCTGAGCCTGCGCCACGATTTTGTTACGTTCCTGCTCGGCTTCGGCTTTCGCTTCATCCATGATCTGAGCTTTGCGTTTGTTCGCTTGCTCAATGATCACCTGAGCTTCTGCTTTAGCAGTTTTCAGCTGGTCGCTCGCATTGGCTTGCGCCAAGTCCAAATCTTTCTTGGCACGCTCTGCAGAAGCAAGGCCGTCAGCAATTTCTTTCTGACGCTTCTCGATGGCAGCCATAATTGGCGGCCATACATACTTCATGCAGAACCAGACAAACAGGACGAACGCGATGGCCTGGCCGAGGATTGTTGCGTTAAGATTCACAGCACAATGCCTCTTTTAAAGTTAATGAGTGTGGGTAAGTCGGCAGAGCGTTTCTCTGCTTACGCGACGGCGAACATCACGTACAGACCCAGACCAACAGCGATCATCGGGATGGCGTCAACCAGACCCATAACGATAAAGAACTGTGTACGCAGCAGAGGAATCAGGTCAGGCTGACGCGCTGCGCCTTCCAAGAATTTACCACCCAGGATGCCGATACCGATCGCAGCACCGATTGCCGCTAAGCCCATCATCACAGCGGCAGCCATGTACAGCAGATCCATACTCAGGTTTTCCATGACAGTCTCCAGTTTGTTTCAGTTATAAATGCAAGTGTTTTAGGAAAAATCAGTGCTCTTCAGACGCCATCGACAGATAGACGATCGTCAGAACCATGAAAATAAAGGCTTGAAGCGTAATGATCAGGATGTGGAAGATTGCCCAAGGCAAGCTCAGAACCCACTGTGACCACCACGGCAACAGGCCGGCAATCAGGATGAAGATCAACTCACCCGCATACATGTTGCCGAACAGTCGCAGGCCCAGAGATACAGGCTTGGACAGCAGGCTGACACCTTCAAGAATCAGGTTAATCGGAATGAATACAGGGTGGTTGAACGGCTGCATGGTTAACTCTTTAACGAACCCACCAACGCCTTTCATTTTGATGCTGTAGAACAGAATCAGGATAAACACGCCCAGCGCCATAGACAGCGTCACGTTGACATCGGCGGTAGGCACTACGCGCAGCGCAGGCAGGCCGAGAACGTGTTCGCCGATATACGGCAGGAAATCAATAGGCAGCAAATCCATCAGGTTCATCAGGAAGACCCAGACGAACACGGTCAACGCCAGCGGAGCAATCACCTTGCTCTTGCCGTGATACATGTCGCGCACGCTGCTGTCGACGAACCCAACCACCAGTTCCACTGCGGTTTGCAGTTTACCCGGCACGCCGCTGGTGGCGTTTTTGGCCACTTTGCGGAAGATCACCAGGAAGAGCGCCCCGAGGACGACGGAGAAAAACATCGAGTCGATGTTGATCGACCAGAACCCCGTCCCGACCTGAAGCTGCGTCAGGTGGTGACCGATATACTCCTGTGGAGTCAAGACTTCTCCTGCAGACATGATGCCTCTTACCCTTTTAGTTAAGTTCGGTAACTGTTAATCACGGCCGGTGCCACTATCTGCACCACTAACACCGCTAAATAGGTCAGGCCAAGCGGTATAAACTCCGCTTTGAACACCCCAAGCGCCACGATCAGCAAAAAGATGGTGATCACGACCTTAAGCCCCTCGCCAATGGCGAACGACCAGGCAACCCGACCGGGCGCCGGCGTCTGCGCCTGGTGACGCAAGGCAAACAGCATAAACATGGCGCTCGGCAGCCAGGCGGCAAGTCCGCCCGCCAACGCCGAAGCGCCCCACGCCAACCCCTTGAAACCGTAGGCGGCGCTGATCAGAACAAAAGTCATAAACTGCAGAAACAGCAGTTTGCGTGCGACTTTCCCACTGTAAAGGGACACAGACATGACGTTTGTTCTCTCCGTACCCCTAAGGGGGTATGCTGAGTGACGTATGACACTGTCTTTGCTGCGCAGAGTCAAGCAGCAAAAAACGAGCAAATTATACGGGTCACTTCAACGAATTCAATCGATAAGTAGCGAAAAGGTGAACAATTATTTAAATTCACCAAATTCGGACTATTTTCGCAAGAAAATAGGCGGAATAATACCTCGATTTTATTGTCCGATTATTCCACTGTTGCACACTAAAACGTGCAATCGATCACAACAATACGGCTAACGTTCGATTTATAACCCACGTGCGCATAAAACGTCTTTAGCGATTAGAGCGATAAAAATCTTTTATAAATCAAAATGGTATAATTTAACCGTTCGAAAACAATCCTTATACCCGCGAAAAACCTTTCGTTGACATCCACAGAAAGAATATTGTTATTACGCGTTAACAACGATAGCAAAAGGCGATCTTATTCACATAATTGCTAACGTGACAATTGCTACACGTAATTAGGCTATTTTCGCTAATTAACTGCTGCTTTTGTGTTAATAAAAAGTAAATTAACTAAAAAAAGCGGCCAGTTAATTAGTCTGCTTATTTTTACATCCGTAGCAAGCCTCAATCTGACGCTTGCTTGATCAAAAACAAACTCAGTTTGCCTTAAGGACCACCAGATGACGCTCACCTTCCAGTTCCGGCACCTGTAAACGTACGACCTCTTCAAGCTCAATGCCGTCAGGCAGTGCGGCCAGCTCCTCATCAGGACGGACGCCCTTCAACGCATAAAAACGCCCCTGCCCTTGCGCCGGCAGATGACGGCACCAGCTCAGCATATCCTGCAGCGAGGCGAATGCGCGGCTGATCACACCGTCGAACGGCGGCTCGGCCGGAAACTCTTCCACCCGGCTCTGTACCGGCTCGATATTGGTCAGCCCCAGCTCGTGCTGTACCTGCCGCAGAAAGCGTACCCGCTTGCCCAGGCTGTCCAGCAGTGTGAAATGCGCGTCCGGACGCACGATGGCCAGCGGAATGCCCGGCAGGCCCGGCCCGGTGCCGACGTCGATAAAGCGTGAGCCGACCAGATGCGGATTAACCACGATGCTGTCGAGGATATGGCGCACCAGCATTTGCTGCGGATCGCGCACGGAGGTCAGGTTGTACGCCTTGTTCCACTTATCCAGCATGCCGACATAACCCAGCAGCTGCTGTTTTTGACGATCGGGAAGCGAAATACCAGCTGCTGCCAGCAGCGAGTCTAACTTTTTATCCACAATGGAATCCTCTGACCAACGCGAGATCCGCCGGAAATGGCGAAGCGGCTATGATAATGCAGGCTGAAAGTGATGTCAGCGGCCGATTGCCTATCCATTGGGCAATCGGCCGCTAAAAATGCAGATTTATGCGCTGCGGCGCAGCAGACCTTGCTTCTTCAACCATACCAACAGAATGGAGATTGCCGCCGGGGTAATCCCCGAAATGCGCGACGCCTGTCCGATAGAGGTTGGTTTATGGTCGTTGAGCTTGGCGATGACTTCGTTCGACAGCCCGGAAACCTGCTGGTAGTCCAGGTCGAGCGGCAGCAAGGTGTTCTCGTTGCGCTGCTGGCGTTCGATCTCTTCCTGCTGACGGGCGATATACCCTTCGTACTTCACCTGAATTTCCACCTGTTCGGCGGCCTGGGTATCGGCCAGCGGCGGCTGGAAAGCGTCGATGGAGGTCAGCAGCGCGTAATCCATTTCCGGACGGCGCAGCAGCTCTTCGCCGTTGGCTTCGCGCGACAGCGGCGTTTTCAGCAGGGTGTTCACCTGCTCGACGTTTTCTGAATGCGGGTGCAGCCATACGTCGCGCAGACGCTGACGTTCACGTTCGATCTGTTCCAGCTTGTCGTTATAGCGCGCCCAGCGGACATCATCCACCAGGCCCAGCTCGCGGCCTTTTTCCGTCAGGCGCAGATCGGCGTTGTCTTCACGCAGCATCAGGCGGTATTCCGCCCGGGAGGTGAACATGCGGTACGGTTCTTTGGTGCCCAGCGTGCACAGGTCGTCCACCAGCACGCCGAGGTAGGCCTGATCGCGACGCGGCGCCCAGCCTTCGTCTTCACTGGCATAGCGGCCGGCGTTCAGACCGGCCAGCAGACCCTGCGCACCGGCTTCTTCGTAACCGGTGGTGCCGTTAATCTGGCCGGCGAAGAACAGACCCTGAATAAATTTGCTTTCCAGCGTCGGTTTCAAATCGCGCGGGTCGAAGAAATCATACTCGATGGCGTAACCCGGACGAATAATACGGGCATTCTGCATCCCTTCCATTGAGCGGACGATCTGCATCTGCACGTCGAACGGCAGACTGGTGGAGATGCCGTTCGGATAGATTTCGTTGCTGGTCAGCCCTTCCGGCTCGAGGAAGATCTGGTGTGCGTTGCGATCGGCAAAGCGCATCACCTTGTCTTCGATCGACGGGCAGTAACGCGGTCCGATCCCTTCGATGATCCCGGCATACATCGGGCTGCGATCGAGGTTATTGCGGATCACGTCATGGGTTTTTTCATTGGTATGAGTGATATAGCACGGCACCTGACGCGGGTGCTGATCGGCATTGCCCATAAACGAGAATACCGGCGTCGGCGTATCGCCATGCTGTTCAGCCAGAACGCTGAAATCGATGGTACGTGCGTCAATGCGCGGCGGAGTACCGGTTTTCAGACGGTCAACCCGCAGCGGCAGTTCACGCAGACGCTGTGACAGTGAAATGGCAGGCGGATCGCCGGCACGTCCACCGCTGTAGTTTTCCAGGCCGATATGAATTTTGCCGTCGAGGAACGTCCCCACGGTGAGCACCACCGCTTTTGCACGGAATTTCAGTCCCATCTGCGTAACGGCGCCGACCACCCGATCGTTCTCAACCATAAGATCCTCAACCGGCTGTTGGAAGATCATCAGATTGGGCTGGTTCTCCAGCGCGGTGCGTACGGCCTGACGATAAAGCACGCGGTCAGCCTGGGCGCGGGTGGCGCGTACCGCAGGGCCTTTGCTGGCGTTTAGTATCCTAAACTGAATGCCGGCATGGTCGATCGCCGTTGCCATCAGGCCGCCCAGCGCATCAATTTCCTTAACCAGATGCCCTTTACCAATACCGCCGATCGCCGGGTTGCAAGACATTTGCCCCAGCGTATCAATATTGTGCGTCAGTAATAAGGTTTGACGCCCCATTCTTGCCGCGGCCATCGCCGCTTCGGTGCCGGCATGGCCGCCGCCGATGATAATGACGTCAAATTGCTCTGGATAAAACATGGAACTGCACCTCGCCGTATTGCGAACGATCGTTGTTTGCCCTGGGGTGGGGGATTCTACTCAAGTTTAGTCGATCGACCAAGCGGTACGGATCGTCGGGTAATTAAAAGAAGATCTTTTTTATTTAAAGATCTCTTTATTAGATCTCTTATTAGGATCGCGATCCTCTGTGGATAACTGAGGATTCACGATAGAGATCAGAAAATTAGAAAGGATCGTTTACTGTGAATGATCGGTGATCCTGACGCTGATAAGCTGGGATCTAAATAGTGACTTATGCACAGGACAAAAAGCATACGGCAGTTGTTATTTGGATAACTACCGCTTTTACCCTGCTTTTAAGCTTAGTTATACACAATCGTTCGCACGATCTTTGAACGAATCAGAGTAAATTAATCCAACTTTTCAGCCATTCTTCCGCCGGATCTTCCGGAATATCGTGTTGCGTCACGTCGATCTCCAGCCGATCGCCGATCCTTTTCGCACCGCGCGCCTGTAACAGATCGTCGATCTGCACGATCGCGCCGCAGAAGGTATCGTACTCCGAACTGCCCAGACCGACGGCGCCGAACTGCACCTGAGATAAATTAGGCTGACGTTCACTGATCTCGTCCCACAGCGGCTGCAGATTATCCGGCAGTTCGCCGGCGCCGTGGGTGGAGGTGACCACCAGCCAGCGTCCGGACAGCGTCAGTTCATCCAGTTCAGGCCCGTGCAGCATCTCGGTGGAAAAACCGGCGTCTTCCAGTTTTTCGGCCAGATGTTCCGCCACATATTCAGCACTGCCAAGCGTACTGCCGCTGATCAGAGTAATGTCTGCCATGAATGATCTCAACCTGCTGCAAAGAGGCAGCATTGTACGCTGTGAATCGCCGGGGATCTACCTGTGGATAATATGGGTATAGTAAAAATCCGTTACGGGACGATGGTGCGCATAATGGGGTTCTGCAGCGAGATCAGCGTTTCCGTCGACTGAATTTCATCAATCGTCTGGATCTTGTTGATAAGTACCTGTTGCAGCGCATCGATCGAGCGGCACATCACCTTGATAAACACGCTGTAATGGCCGGTGGTGTAGTAGGCTTCGACCACTTCTTCCAGACTTTCCAGCTTGCTCAGCGCCGAAGGGTAGTCTTTGGCGCTCTTTAATATAATGCCGATAAAACAGCAGACGTCGTAACCCAGCTGCTTGGGGTTCACATCGACCCGGGCGCCGGTAATGATGCCCGCCTGCTTCATCTTCTCGACGCGCACGTGGATGGTTCCCGGACTGACGGCAAAGGTTTTCGCCAGCTCGGCATAAGGCGTACGCGCGTTGGCCATCAGCGCGTTGAGAATGCCGCGATCGAGATTATCGATCTGATAAATTTCCGCCATTTTATCCCCCATAAATTATGGTTTATTGAATTATCACCGCTTAAAAATGAACGATTAAAACTCAAAGCGCAATATTGTTTGATGGATATTGAATTGCGGCGCCGTTGTGTTGCTTAATCATCAGCAACAGAGACAGGGTATTAAGAGATACGGCAATGAAAAAACAGTTTATCCAAAAACAACAACAAATCAGCTTTGTGAAATCGTTCTTCTCCCGCCAGCTGGAACAGCAGCTGGGCCTGATTGAAGTTCAGGCGCCGATCCTCAGCCGCCTGGGCGACGGCACGCAGGATAACCTGTCCGGCAGCGAGAAAGCGGTGCAGGTCAAGGTGAAAACCCTGCCGGATGCGACCTTTGAAGTGGTGCATTCGCTGGCCAAGTGGAAACGCAAAACCCTGGGCGCCCATGACTTCAGCGCCGGCGAGGGTCTGTATACCCATATGAAGGCGCTGCGTCCGGATGAAGATCGCTTGAGCGCCATTCACTCGGTGTACGTCGACCAGTGGGACTGGGAGCGGGTGATGGGTGATGGCGAACGCAGCCTGGAACACCTGAAAAGCACCGTGCGCAGCCTGTATAGCGCGATTAAGGAAACCGAAGCGGCGATAAGCCGTGAATATGGTCTGGCACCGTTCCTGCCGGAGCAGATTCACTTTGTGCACAGCGAAGCGCTGCTGCAGCGTTTCCCGGAGCTGGACGCCAAAGGCCGTGAGCGGGCGATTGCCAAAGAGCTGGGTGCGGTATTCCTGATCGGCATCGGCGGCAAGCTGTCGCACGGCCGCTCGCACGACGTGCGCGCGCCGGATTATGATGACTGGAGCACCGTCTGCCCGGATGGACTGTCCGGCCTCAACGGCGATATTCTGGTGTGGAACCCGGTGCTGGAAGACGCCTTCGAGATCTCTTCAATGGGCATCCGCGTTGACGCCGATGCACTGCAGCGTCAGCTGGCCCTGACGGAAGATGAAGATCGCCTGCAGCTGGAGTGGCACCAGTCGCTGCTGAAGGGGGAAATGCCGCAGACCATCGGCGGCGGTATCGGCCAGTCGCGTCTGGTGATGCTGTTGCTGCAGCTGCCGCATATCGGTCAGGTGCAGTGCGGCGTGTGGTCGCCGGAAGTGCGCGCCAGCGTGGAAGGCCTGCTGTAACGCGCGTTTAGCGCCGCCAGCGGCGCATTAAGCGGCTTTTTAACCCGGTATCAAAGCGCCAGATATGATCGAAGATGCGCATAATGCCGGGTTTGCCGTAGGCGGACATCGCCACCGCATGAAAACGCTGCTGGTGGCTTTGCTGCTGCTGTTTCACCTTTTTGATCACCTCATCCGGCAGCCGCTGGGCGATAAAGTCGGAAATAATCACCGCGTCGGCATCAAACCAGCCGCTCTCCGCCATTTTTCCCACCGTTGCGCTCAGGCAGGCCGCCAGATCGGTGCCGCCGCGAAAATGCTGACCGAGAAAGCGCACCGCTTGTTCGATACCGCTGGCGGCGGTCAGTTCGTAATGAACGATCTGGTTGGCGAACAGCATGATGTAGCAGCGGCGGTTATCCGCCAGCGCAATGCGCAGCAGCGCCAGACAAAACGCCTTGGCGCACTGTTCGTTGAAGCCGCCCATTGAACCGGAGGTATCGACGCAGACGATAAACGGACCGCGCGGCTGCTGATCCTGCTGTTGATAAGTCACCTGACGGATCATCAGCTTCTCCTGCCAGGCGTCTCCCTGTAGGCGGTAGCTCAGCAGCTGTTTTTCCAGCAGGCGGCGGTAAAACTCCAGTTCCAGCTCCTCAATGCCGAGCGTCGCCAGCTCCGGCGGCAGCAGGCGTAAGATATCATCGCTCTGATGCACGCCGTTCACCTCTTCCGGCAGCGTGGCGGGCACCCGCACCATGACGTGGTACGGCTCCGGCTGCGCATCCTGCTGCTGAATGGCTTTCGCCTCGTAGCTGCGTCCCAGCTGCTGGGCCAGCTTTTTCAGCTCGGGCTGGGTTTGCAGAAAGTTGCCGTATTCCACCAGCCGCTGATAGTCGCCGCGCTGCAGCTGCCCTTTGCTCATATCCCACAGCCTGCCGGCGGCGGTATCGTTCTCCGCCAGCACCGGCTCCAGCGCGCCGCTCAGCGTCAGCCGTTCCTGCAGCTCCGCCATCAGTTGTTCGCGCTCCTGTTCCAGCAGCTGGTGGTGCAGCATGGTGGCCTGCAGCGTCAGGCTGATGCGCCACCGCTGCAGAAACAGGGTCTGGAAGCTGTCGTCCGGCGGGTGGTTGGGCAGATCGGCCGCGTCCACCAGCTTGCGCGCCTGTTCATAGAAGGGGGAAACCAGCTGGCGCAACAGCTCCAGGGTGTCGTTGAGGTTTTGATAAAACTGCGCGTTGCTTTCTAGCTGGCACTGCTGGTAACGATAGAACTCCTGCGCCAGCGCCGGCGGCACCATCGCCTCCTGGATCCGCTGTTTTAACTGCAGTTTCCAGCGCGGCAGGTCGCGATCCAGCGCGCGGCGCAGCGCCGGAAATTTCCTGAAGAACGCAGACAGATGCGGCGCGGCCAGCATGGCGACGATCATATCCTCGATCAGCTCGCCTTCGGTAATGGCCAGCAGCAGGTTGAGCGTTTCCAGGTTCAGCATGGTTACTGGCCCAGCATTTGCTGTTGTTGCTGTTTTATTTGCTCCGCCACCTGCAGCAGGCTGGCTTCTATCCTGGCCAGGCCGGCAGCCGGGGTGAACAGGCAGGGCTGATGCTGACTAAACAACCGGCGCTGCTCCGCCAGCCGCTGCATCAGGGTATCCAGCTCCTCCAGCAGCTCCGGCGGCGTGGCGCTGGTCTGTTTGCCCGGCAGCGCCAGCAGCGACGGCTGACGGCTGACGTCCAGCACCGTCAGGTGCAGCTGCTCATCTACGTCCAAATCAATCTGCTGGGCGAAACCGATGCCGTTGAGCTTGGCGCGTACGTCGCCGCCTTTTTGCAGCCAGTTTTCCAGTGCGCTGCTGTCGATGCTCAAATGGTTTACCTGAATATCGTGCAACTGCAGCGGTTTTTGCAGCAGCAGCGTCAGCGTGCCGCTGCCGAGCGTTTCGCCCAGCGCATACTGCGGCTTGCGGCTGAACATGCCGCCTTTTTTCACCAGGCTGATGGCCCGGCGATCGCTCTGCTGTTGCTGATGCTGCATCCAGCGGGTATGTAACTGCTGCAGCTGGATCAGCAGCGGCTGCTGCTGATAGGCCTGCTCGCTCAGCAGCTGGTCAATCTGCTGCTGCATCAGCTTCATGGAGGCCAGATCGTGCCACAGGCAGTCTTTCAGCAGCATCAGGTCGAGCGGGGCAATGGACTCGCGGCCGCTGAAGAAGGCGCAGGCCTGCAATAAACGCAGCGCTTTTTTCCAGCGCCGGTCGGAAACATAGGGCGCCTGCTCCAGCGCATCCAGCCGCTGGCGCAGCAGGAAGATCAGCTCAAAGCAGTTTTCCGGCAGCTGAACCTTATCGATCTGCGCTTGCCACTGGTGAAACTCTTCATCGCTGACGCTCAGCGCTTCCGGCACCGGGTTCTGGTTTTCACTCTGTCGGTTGGTCAGCAGCGAGCGGAAGTTCTGTTTATCCTGCACCTTGTCCAGCCACAGGCGGATCAGCATACGGTCGTACAGCGCTTCCAGACTGTTGTCGGCCTCCGGCAGTTCGTTTGAGGCGGTGACCAGCAGGCGCAGCGGTATCGGCGCTTCGCTGTTGCCGTTGCGGAAGCGGCGTTCGTTAATCGCGGTCAGCAGGGTGTTGAGAATGGCGGGGCCGGCCTTCCAGATTTCATCGAGGAACACGATCTCCGCTTCCGGCAGGTAGCCGTCGGTCAGGCGCTGGTAGCGGCCTTCGTCTTTGAGCGCCTGAATGGAGAGCGGGCCGAAGACCTCTTCCGGGGTGGAGAAGCGGGTCATCAGGTATTCGAAGGAACGGGCATGGCGGAAGGCGAATTTGAGGCGGCGGGCGATCAGACTTTTTGCAATGCCCGGCGGCCCGAGCAGAAACACGCTCTCGCCGCTTAACGCCGCCAGCAGGCAGAGCCGGATGGCTTCCTGACGTTCATAAAGGCCGCTCTCAAGCGCGCTGCTGAGCCGGGAAATTCGTTCTGCCAGTAGTGATGAAGACGCCATAAGATTTTTCGCGTTGTCCGAGATAATTTAGCCAATCTTGTCCGAATGGGCGATGATAAACCACCATCATTTTTAATGGTATAGCTGGTTGATTAGCCAAAACTTTCTATTATCAAATGTATTGTTTGCTCACACTTTGTCGTTTTTCTTAGACATTTTATAGAGTAGGCAACCTAAGGTATTCGTGCATACTGTGCGGTTTTTAGTGGACGTAACGGATCTTGGAGCCCGTACTGGCGGATACAGCGCAGACGGTAGTTCTAATCAAGAAAGCGAATTATGAGCACAGAACGTAAGCAGTCCCTGGCGGCGGTAACCCTGGCGGCTATCGGCGTGGTGTATGGCGATATCGGCACCAGCCCGCTTTATACCCTGAGAGAGTGTTTTTCAGGTCATTATGGTTTTGATGTCCGGCCCGACGTGGTGTTTGGCTTCCTGTCGCTGATTTTCTGGATGCTGGTCATTATTGTCTCGCTGAAATACCTCACCTATGTGATGCGGGCGGACAACGCTGGCGAAGGCGGTATTTTAACGCTGATGTCGCTGGCCGGCCGCAATACCTCGGCGCGCGCGACCGCGGTGCTGGTGATACTCGGCCTGATAGGCGGCAGCTTCTTTTACGGCGAGGTGGTGATCACCCCGGCGATCTCGGTGATGTCGGCGATCGAAGGTCTGGAAATCGCCGCGCCGGCGCTGGATCCCTACATTATACCGCTGGCGATCCTGGTGCTGACGCTGCTGTTTATTATCCAGAAGCACGGCACCGGCAGCGTGGGCAAACTGTTTGCCCCGGTGATGCTGATCTGGTTCCTGACGCTGGCGCTGCTTGGCGCACGCAGCATTATCGACAATCCGGAAGTGCTGCAGGCGCTGAACCCGAAATGGGCGCTGCACTTCTTTATCGAATATAAGAAAGTGTCGTTCTTTGCCCTGGGGGCGGTGGTGCTGTCGATCACCGGCGTTGAGGCGCTGTACGCCGATATGGGGCACTTCGGTAAATTCCCGATTCGTCTGGCCTGGTTCACCGTGGTGCTGCCGTCGCTGGTGCTGAACTACTTCGGCCAGGGCGCGCTGCTGTTAAAGAACCCGGCAGCGATCAAAAACCCGTTCTTTCTGCTGGCGCCGGACTGGGCGCTGATTCCTCTGCTGATTCTGGCCACGCTGGCGACGGTGATCGCTTCGCAGGCGGTGATCTCCGGCGTCTTCTCCCTGACCCGCCAGGCGGTGCGTCTGGGCTATCTGCCGCCGATGCGCATTATCCATACCTCGGAAATGGAGTCCGGCCAGATCTATATTCCGGTGATTAACTGGCTGCTGTATATCTCGGTGGTGCTGGTGATCGTCAGCTTTGAACACTCGAGCAATCTGGCGGCGGCCTACGGCATTGCGGTAACCGGCACCATGGTGCTGACCAGCATTCTGGTGACCTCGGTGGCGATTAAAAACTGGCACCTGAATCGCTTCCTGGCGGTGGGAATATTGACCATTTTGCTGCTGATCGATGTGCCGATGTTCTCCGCCAACGCGCTGAAGCTGTTCTCCGGCGGCTGGCTGCCGCTGACCATCGGCCTGATGATGTTTATTGTCATGACCACCTGGAAGAGCGAACGTTTTCGCCTGTTGCGCCGCATGCATGAGCACGGCAATTCCCTTGAGGCGCTGATCGCCTCGCTGGAGAAGTCGCCGCCGGTGCGGGTGCCGGGCACCGCGGTGTTTATGTCGCGCGCCACCAACGTCATTCCGTTTGCGCTGCTGCACAATCTCAAACATAACAAGGTGCTGCACGAGCGCGTAGTGCTGCTGACGTTGCGTACCGAAGATGCGCCGTATGTCCATAACGTCAGGCGGGTCACCATCGAGCAGCTGTCGCCGACCTTCTGGCGCGTGGTAGCCAGCTACGGCTGGCGTGAAACGCCGAACGTTGAAGAGGTGTTCCACCGCTGCGGCCTGGAAGGCTTGCCGTGTCGCATGATGGAGACCTCGTTCTTTATGTCGCATGAGTCGCTGCTGTTGAGCAAACGGCCGTGGTACCTGTTTCTGCGCGGTAAACTGTTTATTGCGCTCAGCCGTAATGCGCTGCGGGCGCCGGATCAGTTTGAAATTCCGCCGAACCGGGTTATCGAGCTGGGAACGCAGGTCGAAATATAAGGTTTCGTTATCTCTTCTCTCGGGGGCGTCGCATGCGACGCCCCTTTCTTTTTGCCGGCATAGCCGCGTCAGTATCGAAACGTTTCGATAGCGATCACATTTCCACACCGTGGCAGTTGCCTTCCTTTGTTGATTTTTTACACTCCACGACAAGCGAAACGTTTCGCTGGTAAAGAATAAGTGGAGCGAAAGAAATGAAAAAAGGCGTGCTGCTTAATGCCGACATATCCGCGGTGGTTTCTCGCCTCGGCCATACCGACCAGCTCACCCTGTGCGACGCCGGTCTGCCGATCCCCGCCGGCGTAGAACGCATCGATGTGGCGCTGATGGCCGGAGTGCCGACGTTTTTACAGCTGTTTGCCGCGGTAACGCAGGAGATGCAGGTAGAAAGCGCCATTTTGGCCGAGGAACTCGTCACACAAAACCCCTCGCTCCATCACGCGCTGTTGGCGCAGCTGACGCAACTGGGTCAGCTGCAGGGCAATACCGTCAGCGTACGCTATATCAGCCACAGCGATTTCAAAGCGCAAACCGGGCACAGCCGGGCGGTGATCCGCAGCGGGGAGTGTTCGCCCTATGCGAACGTCATCCTGTGCGCCGGCGTAACTTTCTGAGGCATTTATGCAACCTTTATTGCAACTGACCGGGATAGATAAGGCGTTTCCCGGCGTGAAGGCGCTGTCCGGGGCGGCGCTCAGCGTTTACCCCGGCAGGGTGATGGCGCTGGTGGGGGAAAACGGCGCCGGCAAGTCCACCATGATGAAAGTGCTGACCGGCATCTACAGCAAGGATGCCGGCAGCGTGCGTTTCCTCGGTAAAGAGGTGGCGTTTCACGGGCCAAAAGCATCCCAGGATGCCGGTATCGGTATTATTCACCAGGAGCTGAACCTGATCCCGCAGCTGACCATTGCGGAGAACATCTTTCTCGGCCGCGAGTTTGTTAACCGCTTCGGCCGTATCGACTGGAAACGCATGTACGCCGAGGCGGACAAGCTGTTAAAGCGCCTTAACCTGCGTTACAGCAGCCACCGCCTGGTGGGTGAGCTGTCGATTGGCGATCAGCAGATGGTGGAAATCGCCAAGGTGCTGAGCTTTGAGTCGCAGGTGATCATTATGGATGAGCCTACCGACGCGCTGACCGACACCGAGACCGCCTCCTTATTTAAGGTGATCAACGAACTGAAGGCGGCGGGCTGCGGCATTGTGTATATCTCGCACCGGATGAAAGAGATTTTCGAGGTCTGCGATGACGTCACCATCTTCCGCGATGGCCAGTTTATTGCCGAGCGGCCGGTGCGTGAGCTGCAGGAAGAGCAGCTGATTGAAATGATGGTCGGCCGTAAGCTGGAAGACCAATACCCGCGGCTGAACCTGCCGCGCGGCAATAAACGGCTGGAAGTCAGCCGGCTGTCCGGCCCCGGCGTGCAGGACGTCAGTTTTACCCTGTATCGCGGTGAAATTCTTGGCGTTGCCGGGCTGATGGGCGCCGGTCGTACCGAATTAATGAAAATTCTTTACGGCGCCGCGCCGCGCAAGGGCGGCAGCGTGCGGCTGGACGGTCGCGAAGTGCTGTGCCGCTCGCCGCAGGACGGGCTGGCGAACGGCATTGTCTATATTTCCGAAGACCGCAAGCGCGACGGCCTGGTGCTCGGTATGTCGGTCAAAGAAAACATGTCGCTGACCGCGCTGCGCTATTTCAGCCGCCTGGGCGGCAGCCTGAAGCAGGCTGAAGAACGGCAGGCGGTGGGGGATTTTATTCGCCTGTTTAACATTAAAACCCCGTCCATGGAGCAGCCGATCGGCCTGCTTTCCGGCGGTAATCAGCAGAAGGTGGCGATTGCCCGCGGGCTGATGACGCGGCCTAAGGTGCTGATTCTTGATGAGCCGACGCGCGGCGTCGACGTCGGGGCAAAAAAAGAGATTTACCAACTTATCAACCAGTTCAAACAGGAAGGGCTCAGCATCATTCTGGTGTCTTCGGAGATGCCGGAAGTCCTGGGAATGAGCGACCGCGTACTGGTGATGCACGAAGGCCACATCAGCGGTGAGTTCCCGATTGAGCAGGCCACTCAGGAAGCGTTGATGGCCGCGGCCGTCGGCAAGCAATACGGCGCAAAGCAGGAGTAATTAACTATGAGTTCTCAGACTATCGCAACCAGGCGCTGGTTCAGTAAAGAATGGCTGTTGGAGCAGAAGTCGCTGATTGCGCTGCTGGTGCTGATCGCCGTGGTATCGACCATGAGCCCGAACTTTTTCACGCTCAATAACCTGTTCAATATTCTGCAGCAGACCTCGGTCAATGCCATTATGGCGGTAGGCATGACGCTGGTGATCTTGACCTCCGGCATCGATCTGTCGGTGGGATCGCTGCTGGCGCTCACCGGCGCGGTGGCGGCTTCGATCGTCGGGCTGGAAGTCAATGCGCTGGTGGCGGTGGCCGCTGCGCTGGCGCTGGGTGCGGCAGTTGGCGCCTGTACCGGGGTTATCGTCGCCAAAGGCAAGGTGCAGGCGTTTATCGCCACCCTGGTGATGATGCTGCTGCTGCGCGGCGTCACCATGGTGTACACCAACGGTAGCCCGGTCAATACCGGCTTTACCGATGTGGCCGACGCGTTTGGCTGGTTCGGCATCGGCCGTCCGTTGGGCGTGCCGACGCCGATCTGGATTATGGCGATCGTGTTTATTGCCGTCTGGTACCTGCTGCAGCATACCCGCCTGGGCCGTTATATCTACGCGCTGGGGGGCAATGAAGCGGCGACGCGGCTGTCCGGCATCAGCGTAGACCGCGTGAAAATCATCGTATATTCGCTGTGCGGCCTGCTGGCGGCGCTGGCCGGGGTGATTGAAGTCGCACGCCTGTCCTCGGCGCAGCCTACCGCCGGCACCGGTTATGAACTGGACGCCATCGCCGCGGTGGTGCTGGGCGGCACCAGCCTGGCGGGCGGCAAGGGACGCATCGTCGGCACCCTGATCGGCGCGCTGATCCTCGGTTTCCTGAACAACGGGCTGAATCTGCTGGGTGTTTCTTCCTACTATCAAATGATCGTCAAGGCGGTGGTGATACTGCTGGCGGTACTGGTAGACAATAAAAGTAACAAGTAACCTCCCCCTACAGGAATAACGACCATGAAAATGAAAAAATTAACGATGCTGGTTTCCGCGGTGGCGCTGAGCGCCACCCTGAGTGCCAATGCGTTGGCGAAAGACACCATCGCGCTGGTGGTCTCCACACTGAATAACCCGTTCTTTGTGTCGATGAAGGATGGCGCGCAGCAGGAAGCGAACAAGCTGGGCTATAAGCTGGTGGTGCTGGATTCGCAGAATAACCCGGCGAAAGAGCTGGCCAACGTGCAGGATCTGATGGTGCAGAACCCTAAAATGCTGCTGATCAACCCGACGGATTCCGATGCGGTCGGCAATGCGATTAAAATGGCCAACCAGGCGAAAATCCCGGTTATCACGCTGGATCGCGTGGCGACTAAAGGTGAGGTGGTGAGCCATATCGCCTCCGATAACCGCGTTGGCGGTAAAATGGCCGGCGACTTTATTGCCGATAAGGTCGGCGCGGACGCCAAAGTGATTCAGCTGGAAGGCATTGCCGGCACCTCCGCTGCCCGTGAGCGCGGCGAAGGGTTTAAACAGTCGCAGGAACAGCATAAGTTCAAACTGCTGGGCAGCCAGCCGGCAGATTTCGATCGCACCAAAGGGCTGAACGTGATGCAGAACCTGCTGACGGCGCACCCGGACGTGCAGGCGGTATTTGCCCAGAACGATGAAATGGCGCTGGGCGCACTGCGCGCGCTGCAAACCGCCGGGAAAAGCGACGTGATCGTTGTTGGCTTTGACGGCACCGCCGACGGGGTTAAGGCGGTGGAAGGCGGCAAACTGGCGGCGACGGTGGCGCAGCGTCCCGATCAAATCGGCGTTATCGGCGTGGAAACCGCGGATAAAGTGCTGAAAGGCGAAAAAGTAGCGACAACCATCCCGGTTGATTTGAAACTGGTCACCAAATAAGTCATACCTGCGCCATCGGAGCAGACCTGCCGATGGCGCGCTGTTAAAGGAATCCATGCGATGGAAACAGGAAAGCTGGTGGTTCTGGGCAGTATCAATGCCGACCATATCCTTAATATTGAGCAATTTCCCCGTCCGGGCGAAACGGTGATCGGGAAACAGTATAAGGTGGCGTTCGGCGGCAAAGGGGCCAACCAGGCGGTGGCCGCCGGCCGCAGCGGCGCCGATATTGCCTTTATTGCCTGCGTGGGCGCCGACGACGTCGGCGAACGGGTGCGCCGGCAGTTGGCGACCGATCGTGTTGATACGCAGTCGATAGAAGCGATTGAAAACTGCACCACCGGCGTGGCGTTAATTTTCGTTAATGGTGAGGGTGAAAACGTGATCGGTATTGATGCCGGCGCCAATGCGGCATTAACGCCGGCATATCTGGCGCGCTATCAGCAACGGGTGAGCGATGCCGACGCCCTGCTGATGCAGCTTGAATCACCGCTTGAGACGGTGATCGCCGCCGCGCGTCTGGCAAAACAGCACCAGACGCGGGTGATCCTCAACCCGGCGCCGGCGCGTGAACTGCCGGATGAACTGCTGGCGATGCTGGATATGATCACCCCGAACGAAACCGAAGCGGAGCGCTTGACCGGTATTGCGGTGGACAGTGAGCAGGATGCCGCACGTGCAGCGCAGGCGCTGCACCAGAAAGGCATCGAGACGGTACTGATCACTCTCGGCAGCCGCGGCGTGTGGTTGAGTGAGCGCGGTGAGGGCAAACTGGTGCCGGCCTTTAAGGTTGAAGCCGTCGACACCATCGCCGCCGGCGATACCTTTAACGGCGCGCTGCTGACGGCGCTGCTGGAAGGCAAAGCGATGCAGGACGCCGTATGCTTCGGCCATGCCGCCGCGGCGATTGCCGTGACGCGCCCGGGGGCCCAGCCTTCCGTGCCGTGGCGTGAAGAGATCGACGCCTTTTTGCAGCGGCAGGAGTAAATTTTTGGCCACCATGAAAGATGTCGCCCGTCTGGCGGGCGTATCAACCTCTACCGTATCGCACGTGGTTAATAACAATCGCTTTGTCAGCGATGCGGTGCGAGACAAAGTGATGGCGGCGGTTGAGCAGTTGAACTACGCGCCATCGGCGCTGGCGCGCAGCCTGAAGCTCAAACAAACGCATACCATCGGCATGCTGGTCACCGCCAGCAATAACCCGTTTTATGCCGAAGTGGTGCGCGGCGTGGAGCGTAGCTGTTACGAGCGTGGCTATAGCCTGATTTTGTGCAACACCGAAGAAGATGCGGCGCGGATGAACCGCAGTATGGAAACGCTGTTGCAAAAGCGTGTCGACGGGCTGCTGGTGATGTGCACCGAAAATCACCGGCCGTCGCCGGCGAACCTGAGGCGTTACCCGTCACTCCCCATTGTGATGATGGACTGGGCGCCTTTTGAAGGGGCGAATGACATTATTCAGGACAACTCCCTGCTCGGCGGCGAAATGGCCACGCAATATCTGATATCCCGCGGCTACCGGCAGATTGCCTGCATTGCCGGGCCACAGGATAAAACCACCGCGCGCAACCGTCTGGAGGGCTACCGCCGGGCGATGCAGCAGGCGGGATTGCCGATCCTGCCGGGTTATGAAGTGCATTGCGACTTTGAGTTTGAAGGCGGCGTACGCGCCATGCAGCAACTGCTTGCCTTGCCGGTCGCGCCGCATGCGGTTTTCGCCGGCAATGACGCGGTGGCCGTCGGTGTATACCAGGCATTGTTCCAGGCCGGGCTGTGTGTGCCGCAGGATATGGCGGTGATGGGATACGACGATATTGAACTGGCGAAGTATCTGGCGCCGCCGTTAAGCACCATTCATCAGCCGAAAGACTCGCTGGGCGAACTGGCGATCGATGCGCTGATCAATCGCCTGCAGAACCCACAGCGTGCCGCACAGGTGATGGTACTGACTCCTGAGCTGGTGGAGCGCGCCTCGGTGGGGCAGCTCAGCTGACTTTGGCGCGCTTCTCCTTGCCGGTAATCAAATTGCGGCCGTCTTTTTTGCGCAGCAGCATAAACACCAGCGCGGAGGCGACGCTGACCATCCCCATGGTAATAAAGGTGTAGTGGAAGTGGTCGATCATGGTGCCCAGCGACAGCGAGTCGTAAAAGCGCAATACCGCCGCGCTGACGGCCACGCCGAAACTGATGGAGAGCTGCTGGGTTACCGCCAGCACGCTGTTGCCTGAACTGGCATTGGCGTCGCTAAGATCGCCCAGGCTGATGGTATTCATCGCCGTAAACTGGGTCGACATCGCCATGCCCAGTAAAAATAGCGGAATAATCAGCAGCCACAGCGGCATGCCCGGGCTTTGCAGGGCAAACTGCGCAATCAACACGCCGATAATCACCGTAATGCCGACCAGCGTGCTGCGGTAACCGAACCAGCGCAGCACCTGTGACACGGTCGACTTGGCCAGCAGAGAGCCAATGGCGGTTGGCGCCATCATGCAGCCGGCGACGATCGCCGAGTAGCCGAAACCCACCTGCAGCATCAGCGGCATCAAAAAGGGAATACAGCCGGTGCCAAGGCGCGAGGCGACGTTGCCGGCAATGCCGACGGAGAACGTGCGCGTCTTGAATAAGTCCAGACCGATCAAAGGCTGCGTACGGCGACGGGCATGGGCGATATAGCCTGCCAGCATCACAAACCCACTTAAAAATACGCCCAGAGAGATATAACTGGCCAGCACGCGTTCACCGAACAGCTCCAGGCCGGTGGATATCATCACCAGGCTCAAACCGAACAGCATAAAGCCGAGAAAATCAAACGGCCGTTTTGGCGTGGTGAAGTCCGGCATATATTTGCGTGCGTACAGAATGCCGAGCAGGCCAATAGGGATATTGATAAGGAAAATCCAGTGCCAGGTGGCGTAGGTCACCAGCCAGCCGCCGAGCATCGGGCCGAGAATCGGCCCCACCAGGCCGGGCATGGTGACAAAGTTCAGGACCGGCAGCAGCTGGCTGCGCGGGTAGGCGCGCAGTAACGCCAGGCGCGCCACCGGCATCATCATCGCACCGCCGACGCCCTGAATCACGCGGGATATCACCAGGAAACTGAGGCTGGGGGAGAGCGCGCACAGCAATGAACCCAACGTAAACAGCGAAACGGCAAAGATAAATATCCGGCGCGTGCCGAAGCGGTCGGCCAACCAGCCGCTCACCGGAATCAGCATCGCGACGGTCAGGGTATAGCTGATGACCGCCGACTGCATGGCCAGTGGCGAACGTTCCAGGCTCTGGGCTATCGCCGGTAAAGCGGTGTTGAGAATGGTGGCGTCCAGCGCCTGCATAAAGAACGCCATAGCGGCTATCCAGGGCAACCCTGCCATACTGCGCGCGTTTTTCGTCATTGTTTTCCTGCTTAATCCCGGGTGATTTCCTTCTTCTATATAGAAGAGGGAT
The DNA here is from genome assembly GCF_000330865.1 of Serratia sp. FGI94. Taxonomy (NCBI): domain Bacteria; kingdom Pseudomonadati; phylum Pseudomonadota; class Gammaproteobacteria; order Enterobacterales; family Yersiniaceae; genus Serratia; species Serratia sp. FGI94. The sequence goes on along the minus strand of NC_020064.1, from coordinate 4,809,103 downwards.
TTTTTTCGCCTAACAGAATCTGGCATGCCTTAAAGGCGGCCTGGGCGTCTTTGGCCAGTATGGCGTCGACAATATCCTGGTGCTGCTGCAGTTTGATCACTTCGTTGTTGGTTATCGCCCTGAAATAGCTCTGATATACGGAGCTGAACAGGTTAGAGAATGAGATCAGGAATGGATTGCCGCTGGAGGCGTAAATCAGCTGGTGGTATTGCGTGTCCACTTGTATCCAGCGTTCGCGGTCAAAATCATCGTGCAGGGCGCGCATTTCCGCCATCAGCGCCGTCAGCTGCGCCCGTTGTTCTTCATCGGCCTGTATGGCGGCCAGTGAACAGGCCTGCGGCTCCAGCGAAGTACGCAGTATAAGGAAGTGCTGCATCACCTGATCGAAGTTTTCCCGCGTCATCCACCAGGTCAGCAGCTCCTGGTCGAGGAAGTTCCAGTGGTTTTGCGGCATCACCCGCGTGCCGATGCGCGGTCGCGGCAGCAGCATGCCTTTGGCCGCCAGTATTTTTACCGCTTCCCGTACGGCGGTGCGGCTAACGCCGAACGTTTCCCCCAGTTCCATTTCTCCGGGCAGAATGCTGCCCGCTTTAAACTCGCCGGCCAGAATCTGTTGGCCGAGTTTTTCCGCCAGTAAATAAGAAAGATTGCGTTGTGCGGCCTGTTGTTGAGCATCTAGTTGCATGGCTGCGGGTCCTTGGCTTACGTCGTTACTGTTATTTTACTCTACTGAGCGCGGGGTTTTATGGCTGTTTGTCGGAAAAAGTGATGTAAAAATGCGCTTTTTAGCCCCTTTTGCTGAAAAATAACGCAGTTGAAAAGTTTTTTTAAATTAGGGGTTGCGGCGTTCTGAGAACTCCCTATAATGCGCCTCCACTGACCGGGAACAACGACTGACAAGCCGCCGGGTCAGCGAGAAGAAAGCGAAATAAACGCTTGACTCTCCGGGTGAAAAGCGTAGTATACGCAGCCCGCGCCGATGAGAATTATCTCCGGCGATGCTCTTTAACAATTTATCAGACAATCTGTGTGGGCACTCACAAGACGATATCCAGCATCTTCGGATGCAAAAAATATCAAGTCTTGAAGAGTGACTAACTGAAGTAAAATTCATGCAGTAATCTTTGAGCAACAGCTATTAACTTAGCGAATCAAGCTTTTAATTGAAGAGTTTGATCATGGCTCAGATTGAACGCTGGCGGCAGGCCTAACACATGCAAGTCGAGCGGCAGCGGGAGGAAGCTTGCTTCCTCGCCGGCGAGCGGCGGACGGGTGAGTAATGTCTGGGGATCTGCCCGATGGAGGGGGATAACCACTGGAAACGGTGGCTAATACCGCATAACGTCGCAAGACCAAAGTGGGGGACCTTAGGGCCTCACACCATCGGATGAACCCAGATGGGATTAGCTAGTAGGTGGGGTAATGGCTCACCTAGGCGACGATCCCTAGCTGGTCTGAGAGGATGACCAGCCACACTGGAACTGAGACACGGTCCAGACTCCTACGGGAGGCAGCAGTGGGGAATATTGCACAATGGGCGCAAGCCTGATGCAGCCATGCCGCGTGTGTGAAGAAGGCCTTCGGGTTGTAAAGCACTTTCAGCGAGGAGGAAGGTGGTGAGCTTAATACGTTCATCCATTGACGTTACTCGCAGAAGAAGCACCGGCTAACTCCGTGCCAGCAGCCGCGGTAATACGGAGGGTGCAAGCGTTAATCGGAATTACTGGGCGTAAAGCGCACGCAGGCGGTTTGTTAAGTCAGATGTGAAATCCCCGAGCTTAACTTGGGAACTGCATTTGAAACTGGCAAGCTAGAGTCTCGTAGAGGGGGGTAGAATTCCAGGTGTAGCGGTGAAATGCGTAGAGATCTGGAGGAATACCGGTGGCGAAGGCGGCCCCCTGGACGAAGACTGACGCTCAGGTGCGAAAGCGTGGGGAGCAAACAGGATTAGATACCCTGGTAGTCCACGCCGTAAACGATGTCGATTTGGAGGTTGTGCCCTTGAGGCGTGGCTTCCGGAGCTAACGCGTTAAATCGACCGCCTGGGGAGTACGGCCGCAAGGTTAAAACTCAAATGAATTGACGGGGGCCCGCACAAGCGGTGGAGCATGTGGTTTAATTCGATGCAACGCGAAGAACCTTACCTACTCTTGACATCCAGAGAACTTTCCAGAGATGGATTGGTGCCTTCGGGAACTCTGAGACAGGTGCTGCATGGCTGTCGTCAGCTCGTGTTGTGAAATGTTGGGTTAAGTCCCGCAACGAGCGCAACCCTTATCCTTTGTTGCCAGCGGTTAGGCCGGGAACTCAAAGGAGACTGCCAGTGATAAACTGGAGGAAGGTGGGGATGACGTCAAGTCATCATGGCCCTTACGAGTAGGGCTACACACGTGCTACAATGGCGTATACAAAGAGAAGCGAACCTGCGAAGGCAAGCGGACCTCATAAAGTACGTCGTAGTCCGGATTGGAGTCTGCAACTCGACTCCAGGAAGTCGGAATCGCTAGTAATCGTAGATCAGAATGCTACGGTGAATACGTTCCCGGGCCTTGTACACACCGCCCGTCACACCATGGGAGTGGGTTGCAAAAGAAGTAGGTAGCTTAACCTTCGGGAGGGCGCTTACCACTTTGTGATTCATGACTGGGGTGAAGTCGTAACAAGGTAACCGTAGGGGAACCTGCGGTTGGATCACCTCCTTACCGAAAGATATCCTGACTGTGCAGTGTCCACACAGATTGTCTGATGAAAAGAACGAGCAAAGCGTCGATGCGTTGGGGGTACGGTGACAAGTAACAATGTCGCTCGATTTTCCTGGGAAAATCTCACCCTTACACGAAATTAGCGAATCAGTGATTCGCTAAGAAAATTTCGTGTCCCCTTCGTCTAGAGGCCTAGGACACCGCCCTTTCACGGCGGTAACAGGGGTTCGAATCCCCTAGGGGACGCCACTTGCTGATATCGGGTGAAAGACGGTATCAAACGATATCTCAAAACTGACTTGCGAGTCATGTTTGAGATATTTGCTCTTTAACAATCTGGAACAAGCTGAAAATTGAAACATGACGGCTGAAACTTATCCCTCCGTAGAAGTAGTGGGATGAGGAGTAACCTGTCATAGAGTCTCTCAAATGTTTGCAACGCGAAGTGAAACATCTTCGGGTTGTGAGGTTAAGTGACTAAGCGTACACGGTGGATGCCTAGGCAGTCAGAGGCGATGAAGGGCGTGCTAATCTGCGAAAAGCGTCGGTAAGGTGATATGAACCGTTACAACCGACGATACCCGAATGGGGAAACCCAGTGTGTTTCGACACACTATCCTGTCATGAATACATAGTGGCAGGAGGCGAACCGGGGGAACTGAAACATCTAAGTACCCCGAGGAAAAGAAATCAACCGAGATTCCCCCAGTAGCGGCGAGCGAACGGGGAACAGCCCAGAACCTGAATCGGCTTGTGTGTCAGTGGAAGCGTCTGGAAAGTCGCACAGTAAAGGGTGATAGTCCCGTACACGAAGATGCACAGGTCGTGAGTTCGATGAGTAGGGCGGGACACGTGTTATCCTGTCTGAATATGGGGGGACCATCCTCCAAGGCTAAATACTCCTGACTGACCGATAGTGAACCAGTACCGTGAGGGAAAGGCGAAAAGAACCCCGGCGAGGGGAGTGAAATAGAACCTGAAACCGTGTACGTACAAGCAGTGGGAGCACCTTCGTGGTGTGACTGCGTACCTTTTGTATAATGGGTCAGCGACTTATATTTTGTAGCAAGGTTAACCGAATAGGGGAGCCGTAGGGAAACCGAGTCTTAACTGGGCGTCTAGTTGCAAGGTATAGACCCGAAACCCGGTGATCTAGCCATGGGCAGGTTGAAGGTTGGGTAACACTAACTGGAGGACCGAACCGACTAATGTTGAAAAATTAGCGGATGACTTGTGGCTGGGGGTGAAAGGCCAATCAAACCGGGAGATAGCTGGTTCTCCCCGAAAGCTATTTAGGTAGCGCCTCGTGAACTCATCTTCGGGGGTAGAGCACTGTTTCGGCTAGGGGGCCATCCCGGCTTACCAAACCGATGCAAACTCCGAATACCGAAGAATGTTATCACGGGAGACACACGGCGGGTGCTAACGTCCGTCGTGAAGAGGGAAACAACCCAGACCGCCAGCTAAGGTCCCAAAGTCATGGTTAAGTGGGAAACGATGTGGGAAGGCACAGACAGCCAGGATGTTGGCTTAGAAGCAGCCATCATTTAAAGAAAGCGTAATAGCTCACTGGTCGAGTCGGCCTGCGCGGAAGATGTAACGGGGCTAAACCATGCACCGAAGCTGCGGCAGCGACGCTTAGGCGTTGTTGGGTAGGGGAGCGTTCTGTAAGCCGTTGAAGGTGGCCTGCGAGGGTTGCTGGAGGTATCAGAAGTGCGAATGCTGACATAAGTAACGATAAAGCGGGTGAAAAACCCGCTCGCCGGAAGACCAAGGGTTCCTGTCCAACGTTAATCGGGGCAGGGTGAGTCGACCCCTAAGGCGAGGCTGAAAAGCGTAGTCGATGGGAAACAGGTTAATATTCCTGTACTTGGTGTTACTGCGAAGGGGGGACGGAGAAGGCTAGGCTAGCCGAGCGACGGTTGTCTCGGTTTAAGCGTGTAGGGGGGTGTTCCTGGTAAATCCGGAACGCTGTTAACCCTGAGGCGTGATGACGATGCACTACGGTGCAGAAGTAGTTGATGCCAAGCTTCCAGGAAAAGCCTCTAAGCTCCAGGTAACATCAAATCGTACCCCAAACCGACACAGGTGGTCAGGTAGAGAATACCAAGGCGCTTGAGAGAACTCGGGTGAAGGAACTAGGCAAAATGGTGCCGTAACTTCGGGAGAAGGCACGCTGGCGCGTAGGTGAAGTCCCTTGCGGATGGAGCTGAAGCCAGTCGCAGATACCAGCTGGCTGCAACTGTTTAATAAAAACACAGCACTGTGCAAACACGAAAGTGGACGTATACGGTGTGACGCCTGCCCGGTGCCGGAAGGTTAATTGATGGGGTTATCCGTAAGGAGAAGCTCTTGATCGAAGCCCCGGTAAACGGCGGCCGTAACTATAACGGTCCTAAGGTAGCGAAATTCCTTGTCGGGTAAGTTCCGACCTGCACGAATGGCGTAATGATGGCCAGGCTGTCTCCACCCGAGACTCAGTGAAATTGAACTCGCTGTGAAGATGCAGTGTACCCGCGGCAAGACGGAAAGACCCCGTGAACCTTTACTATAGCTTGACACTGAACATTGAGCCTTGATGTGTAGGATAGGTGGGAGGCTTTGAAGTGTGGACGCCAGTCTGCATGGAGCCATCCTTGAAATACCACCCTTTAATGTTTGATGTTCTAACTCGGCCCCATAATCTGGGGTGAGGACAGTGTCTGGTGGGTAGTTTGACTGGGGCGGTCTCCTCCCAAAGAGTAACGGAGGAGCACGAAGGTTAGCTAATCACGGTCGGACATCGTGAGGTTAGTGCAAAGGCATAAGCTAGCTTGACTGCGAGAGTGACGGCTCGAGCAGGTGCGAAAGCAGGTCTTAGTGATCCGGTGGTTCTGAATGGAAGGGCCATCGCTCAACGGATAAAAGGTACTCCGGGGATAACAGGCTGATACCGCCCAAGAGTTCATATCGACGGCGGTGTTTGGCACCTCGATGTCGGCTCATCACATCCTGGGGCTGAAGTAGGTCCCAAGGGTATGGCTGTTCGCCATTTAAAGTGGTACGCGAGCTGGGTTTAGAACGTCGTGAGACAGTTCGGTCCCTATCTGCCGTGGGCGTTGGAAGATTGAGAGGGGTTGCTCCTAGTACGAGAGGACCGGAGTGAACGCACCACTGGTGTTCGGGTTGTCATGCCAATGGCACTGCCCGGTAGCTAAGTGCGGAAAAGATAAGCGCTGAAAGCATCTAAGCGCGAAACTTGCCTCAAGATGAGTCTTCCCTGGGCCTTTAAGGCCCCTGAAGGAACGTTTAAGACTAAGACGTTGATAGGCTGGGTGTGTAAGTGCAGCGATGCATTGAGCTAACCAGTACTAATGAACCGTGAGGCTTAACCTTACAACACCGAAGGTGTTTTAGAGAGATTGGTTGATATTTTCAGTGAAGTTCCGAGATTGGTTCTGATGGCTACGAGGTAGCGGTCGGGATGAAACAGAATTTGCCTGGCGGCAATAGCGCGGTGGTCCCACCTGACCCCATGCCGAACTCAGAAGTGAAACGCCGTAGCGCCGATGGTAGTGTGGGGTCTCCCCATGCGAGAGTAGGACACTGCCAGGCATCAAATAAAGTAGAAAGCCTCATGCGAAAGCATGAGGCTTTTTGCGTTTGGTCAGAAAAAATAAAAAAAGCAGGCAATTATTGCCTGCAGATTTATTTATTCAGCCAACGCACAATAAACTCGGCAATGCTTGGTGGATCGTTGATATCAAGCCGCTCTCCGACAAAATCAAGCGCGCGATCGCTGGCAACCGCAATCACATGCTTATCCAGCATCTCCTCCAGCGGCCGGCCAATTTCGGCTCGGTAGAGAATGATTTTACTGACCGGCTCATGTTTGAAGCCCTCGACCAGAATAAGATCGACGTTATTGTGGTCGAACCGGCTAGCCAGATAGTGAAGATTTAGCGGTTGCTGTTCCAGCGTTTCCGTCATCAGCGCCCAACGTCGATCGCTGGCGACCAGGGTCTGGTCTGCGCCGGCCTTACGCAGTTCGTAGCTGTCTTTCCCCGGTTTATCGATATCCATATCATGGTGGGTGTGTTTGATCAGCCCGACCCGAATATGTCTTTCTCGCAGCAGTGGGATCAGCTGCTTGAGCAGCGTGGTCTTGCCGGTACCGCTGTAAGCGGCAATGGCAAGCAGAGGCGTGGCGAGTTTAGTCATTGGCGATCCCCTTCTCCTGTAGCCAATGCCGGCAATCATCGGGAGTATTCAGATTCAGGAAGGCATGGGCCTGCCCGTTGAATACTACCTGCCTGGCGGCAACCTGTTTAAGAAACAGCATCAGCTTACGTTCTCCCCGCGCCAAATACTCAGCCAACTGTGGCGCCAGGCTTTTGTGCAGCAGCGCCAGCGTTGGATGAGCGCGCTCGCCATCGCTGGCATAGGCCGCCAGGGCCTGCTGCTTGCCTTGCCACAGCATCTCCACCAACGTGAGCGGCAAATCAGGCACGTCACACGGGACAAAGGCCACCCAGTCGCCGTGTGCCGCCCGTAAGCCGGCCAGCATGCCAGCCAGCGGCCCGGCAAAATCTGCTGTCAGATCGCCGACAACCGGCAGCCCGCTCTGCTGATAAACTGCCTGATTGCGATTGGCGCTGATGATTACGGCGTTAACCTGCGGCATCAGGCGCTCTAGCACATGGCGATAGAGTGGGATCCCGCCAAGCGAGATCAATCCCTTATCTTCTCCCCCCATGCGCGTAGCTCTGCCGCCAGCCAGGATCACCCCGGTAATATCTGTATGCATAAACCTTTCCCTTTTGAAACCTGCGCCCTGATTGTAGCGCTAAAGCCGCCCGGACATCAGGATTTACCTTTATTGACACGCTGTTCCTTTCCCTGTGCAGGCAAGCCTGCTACTTTGTGGGTTTATCGACTTCATTGGACGAATGAGTATGAAAACGCATCGCGTGGACGAATTGATTGAGCTACTGCATCCGGCCTGGCAGGAAGAGCCCGACCTCAATCTGATGCAGTTTCTGCAAAAGCTGGCGCAGGAAGCGGGTTTCCAGGGTGATTTGGCCGAGCTGAGCGATGATATTTTAATCTATCATCTGAAAATGCGCGGCAGCGCCGCAACGGAACAGATCCCCGGTCTGAAAAAAGACTACGAAGAAGATTTCAAAACGGCATTATTACGTGCGCGCGGCGTGATTAAGGACTAGTGCTGCTGCGGTACAGGGGCAACGATGCTACTATTTTCATTCCCGGCCCCCGTGCTGTCATCAGGCTAAAATGAATGTTGTTATGAACGATTCTGCGTTTAATTTTGCTACCCTTTCTCCCGATCTGATTATGGCCGCATTAGAAGGGGTCGGCCTGCGCGTTGATTCCGGCCTGACGGCGCTCAACAGCTATGAGAACCGCGTTTATCAGTTTGCCGATGAAGAACGTCACCGCTATGTGGTGAAGTTTTATCGTCCTGAACGCTGGAACGCCGCGCAGATCGAGGAAGAACATCAATTTTCTCTCGACCTGAGCAATGCCGAGGCGCCTGCGGTTGCGCCGCTACGGCTGCAGGGGAAAACGCTGCAGAGCTTCGGCGGCTTTTATTTTGCCGTTTTCCCCAGCGTCGGCGGGCGGCAGTATGAGATAGATAATCTCGACCAGCTGGAATGGGTCGGCCGCTTTTTGGGGCGCATTCACCAAACCGGCCGGAAAAAGTTGTTTACCGCGCGCCCGACCATCGGCGTTGACGAGTATCTCACCGCGCCCAGAGCAGTGCTGGCGGGGTGTGACTTAGTGCCGTCGGCGCAGCGGGAAGCTTTTCTTGGCGCGACGGATAGGCTGATCGACGCCATTAAGCAGAGCTGGCACCTGGACTGGCAGCCGCTGCGTTTGCACGGTGATTGCCATCCGGGCAATATCCTGTGGCGCGACGGTCCGCTGTTCGTCGATCTTGATGATGCGCGTAATGGCCCCGCGGTGCAGGATCTTTGGATGCTGCTGCACGGTGAGCGCAGCGAGCAGTTGCTGCAGTTGGATGTGTTGTTGGAAGCCTATAGCGAATTTGCCGAGTTTGACCGGCTTGAACTGGCGTTGATTGAGCCGTTACGGGCGATGCGTATGGTGTATTACCTGGCATGGGTAGCGCGTCGCTGGCAGGATCCGGCGTTTCCAAGAAGTTTTCCGTGGATGGCGGAGTCTGATTTCTGGTTGTCTCAGACCGCGACATTTACTGAACAGGTCAAGCTGCTACAGGAGCCTCCTTTGCAGCTGATGCCGATGTATTGAAGATTTAACACAATGGAGAGTTTAGTCTTATGAAAAAGATTTGGTTGGCGCTCGTTGGTATGGTTATGGCGTTTAGCGCCTCCGCCGCGCAGTTCAGCGATGGTACCCAGTATGTAACCCTGGACAAGCCGGTCACCGGCGAGCCGCAGGTGCTGGAGTTTTTCTCGTTCTACTGCCCGCACTGCTACCAGTTTGAAGAGGTTTACCACGTTTCTGACGCGGTGAAAAAAGCGTTGCCGGCGGGCACCAAAATGACCAAGTACCACGTTGAGTTCCTGGGCCCGCTGGGCAAGCAGCTGACTCAGGCATGGGCTGTGGCGATGGCGCTGGGCGTAGAAGACAAGATCACCCAACCGATGTTTGAAGCGGTACAGAAAACTCAAACCGTGCAAACGCCGGATGATATTCGCAACGTGTTTGTGAAGGCGGGCGTGAAGGCGGAAGACTATGACGCGGCGCTGAACAGCTTCGTGGTGAAATCTTTGGTCGTTCAGCAGGAGAAAGCCGCGGAAGATCTGCAGCTGCGCGGCGTGCCGGCGGTGTTTGTTAACGGCAAATACATGGTCAAGAATGACGGCCTGGATACCAGTTCAATGGATGCTTACGTAAAGCAGTTTGCTGACGTAGTTAAATTCCTGAGCGAAAAGAAATAACGTTCACTGAAGCTGAATATTGCAACGCCGGTCATTGACCGGCGTTTTTTGTTTGGCGCTTGAGCTTATCCAGTAACCGATCCTTTTCCTGCCAGAGCGTATTCAGCCACAGCTGGAACTGTCGTTTATATTGCTTATCGTTGAAGTAGTCGCCATGCAGACTTTCATCGATGGGTAAGGTTTCAATACGCACCACTATCCGCTTCAGACGTCCGCATAACATATCCAGGAATGGGTGTTCGCTGTTATCCGGGTAGTGCAGCGTAACGTTGAGTATTTTATCGAACTGGCTGCCTAACGCGCTGAGGGTAAAGGCAATGCCGGCAGCCTTTGGCGCCAGTAAATTGCGGTAGGGCGAATTGGTTTTAATTTTTTTTGCTTCGGTGAAGCGTGACCCTTCCACAAAATTGACGATGGTGGTCGGCCGCTGGCGAAACTTTTCGCAGGAACGGCGGGTGGTCTCAATATCCTGGCCGCGCTTTTCCGGGTGCTTAAGCAAATAGGCGCGTGAGTAGCGTTTCATAAACGGCATATCCAGCGCCCAGCAGGCCAGGCCGACAAAAGGCACCCAGGCGAGCTGCTGCTTAAGGAAGTATTTATTCATCGGGGCATGATTGCGAAATAGCACGCAAAGCACGACGATATCTGACCAGCTTTCATGATTACTGATCAGCAGATACCAGTTTTTACGGCTTAGCCCTTCCAGCCCTTCAATATCCCAGCTTAGCTGCGGGTTAATGCGCAGCAGCACAGCCAGCCCTTGGCACCAGCACCACATCATAAAATCAGCAAATGCGGAAATGCCCCGCCAGATTGCCGGGACGGGCACCAATAGCTTAACAATACCGGCCAGCGTGATGGGGATTGAACACAATACCGTCAACAGGATGGTCAATAAGGCAGAAATAATAAAAATAACAGGGGCTAACAATCTTGGCATGGTTATCGGTTGACGGTTAGTGGAAACAGCGTTGCAGGCATACGCTTCCGCGCGTGAAGGACGCATTTTAACAGAAAGCGGGGGAGGAAAGCGCCCACAACGCGCAACTGTTTTCTTTACCCTCGTCTGCCGCCTTACGGACTCTCGCGGTCATTGCGTTTTTTATGGTCGTAATTTGCTGCATTTTCGTGCAACTTTCCCAGTTTGTGCTAGGGTAATTGAGGCGCCGAATTTGATTAACGGCGTGCCGAACAACGCGTGTAACTTATATCCACAAATCTCAAAAAATGAAAATTATGGCGGTCAAGCGATGCTTACCATAAAACGCCATGATTTTATTGGTTTTTTTATTTGTTATTATAACAATTAACCCATTGTTATAATTCATTCTCTTTTCTATGCACAAACTTATCCACAGGCACGATCCTGCGGATCGCTTTGCAAAAGGCGATCATTTTTCATCGTAATGCGCGCTAAGGATCGTCTCCGGCGGCCAGCTATGGCATCCTTACCCTAAGTCCATCATCAAAAAGAAACGCTATGGCCCAGATTGCTGAAAACCCTTTGATCCTGGTAGATGGTTCCTCTTACCTCTATCGTGCCTATCATGCCTTCCCGCCGCTGACCAACTCTGCCGGTGAACCGACCGGCGCCATGTACGGCGTGCTGAATATGTTGCGCAGTCTACTGCAGCAGTACGCGCCAACCCATGTGGCGGTAGTGTTCGATGCCAAAGGCAAAACTTTCCGCGATGAGTTATTCGCTGAGTACAAGTCTCATCGTCCGCCGATGCCTGACGATCTGCGCGCACAGATCGAACCTTTGCACCGCATGGTCAAGGCCATGGGGCTGCCGCTGCTGGTGACGCCGGGCGTTGAGGCGGATGATGTTATCGGCACGCTGGCGCTGCAGGCGGAAAAAGCCGGCCATGCCGTGCTGATCAGCACCGGCGATAAAGATATGGCGCAGCTGGTGACGCCAAACGTTACGCTGATCAACACCATGAACAACACCATCCTGGGGCCGCAGGAAGTGTGTGATAAATATGGCATCCCACCGGAATTGATCATCGATTTCCTAGCGCTGATGGGCGACTCCTCCGATAATATCCCCGGCGTGCCGGGCGTGGGCGAGAAAACGGCGCAGGCGCTGCTGCAGGGGCTGGGCGGCCTGGATACGCTGTATGCCAACCTGGACAGCATTGCGACCCTGAGCTTCCGCGGTGCCAAAACCATGGCCGCCAAGCTGGAGCAGAACAAAGAGGTGGCCTACCTCTCCTATCAGTTGGCGACCATCAAAACCGACGTTGAGCTGGAAGTCAGCTGCAGCGAACTGAACGTCCTGCCGCCGGATGTCGATCAGTTGCATCAGCTGTTTAAACAGTATGAATTCAAGCGCTGGTTGGCGGACGTTGAGTCCGGCACCTGGCTGCAGGGCAAGAAAGGCAGCGGTGCCAAGGCCGCCAGCGCGGCAAAACCGTCCGCCGCCGCAGAGACGCCTAAAGCCGAGGCGGAAGCCAAGCTGTCGCAGGATGGCTATGTCACCATTCTGGATGAAAAAACCTTTGCCGAATGGCTGGAGCGGCTGAAAAAAGCCGAGCTGTTTGCCTTTGATACCGAAACCGACGGTCTGGATACGCAGAGTGTGAACCTGATCGGCCTGTCGTTTGCCATCGAACCCGGCGTCGCCGCCTATTTGCCGGTGGCGCATGACTATCTGGATGCGCCGGCGCAGCTGGATCGCGACTATGTGCTGGCAACGCTAAAGCCGCTGCTGGAAGATGAAAAAGCGCTGAAGGTCGGGCAGAACCTGAAGTTCGACAAGAGCCTGCTGGCGCGTTATGACATCGATCTGCGCGGCATTGCCTACGACACCATGCTGGAATCCTACGTGCTGGACAGCGTCGGCGGCCGTCATGATATGGACAGCCTGGCCGATCGCTATCTTGGTCATAAAACCATTACCTTTGAAGAAATTGCCGGCAAAGGTAAAAATCAGCTGACCTTCAACCAGATCGCCTTGGAGCAGGCGGCGCCGTACGCGGCGGAAGACGCGGACGTCACTTTGCAGCTGCATTTGGCCATGTGGCCGAAACTGAAAGAGAGCGACGGCCAGCGCAAGGTGTTCAGTGAGATTGAAATGCCGTTACTGCCGGTACTTTCCCGCATTGAACGCACCGGCGTGCTGATCGACCAGCATATTCTGGCGACCCATTCGCAGGAGCTGACCAAGCGGCTGGCCGAGCTGGAAACGCAGGCGCATGAGCTGGCGGAAGAGCCGTTTAACCTGGCGTCGACCAAACAGCTGCAGGCGATTTTGTATGAGAAGCAAAAACTGCCGGTGTTGAAAAAGACCCCGGGAGGCGCGCCGTCCACCAATGAAGAAGTGCTGGCCGAGCTGGCGCTGGACTATCCGCTGCCAAAAGTGATCCTGGAATACCGCGGGCTGGCCAAGCTGAAGTCCACCTACACCGATAAGCTGCCGCAGATGATTAACCCGGTCAGCGGCCGGGTGCATACCTCGTACCATCAGGCGGTCACCGCTACCGGCCGCCTGTCATCGAGCGATCCGAACCTGCAGAACATCCCGGTGCGCAATGAAGAAGGGCGGCGCATTCGTCAGGCGTTTATTGCGCCGAAGGGATACCGTATTTTGGCCGCCGACTACTCGCAGATTGAGCTGCGCATTATGGCGCATCTGTCGCAGGATGAGGGGCTGCTGAAAGCCTTTGCCGCCGGGGAAGATATTCACCGGGCGACGGCGTCCGAGGTCTTTGGCGTGCCGTTGGATAAAGTTACCGGTGAACAGCGCCGCAGCGCCAAGGCGATCAACTTCGGCCTGATTTACGGCATGAGCGCCTTTGGTCTGGCGCGCCAGCTGGGGATCCCGCGCAATGAGGCGCAGCGCTATATGGATCTCTATTTTGAGCGTTACCCTGGCGTACTGGATTATATGGAGCGCACGCGTCAGCAGGCTTCCGAACAGGGATTCGTCAGCACGCTGGACGGCCGTCGTCTCTATCTGCCGGACGTGCGCTCCAGCAACGGCATGCGCCGTAAGGCGGCGGAGCGTGCGGCAATCAACGCGCCGATGCAGGGTACCGCGGCCGATATCATCAAACGTGCGATGATCGCCGTGGATAGCTGGCTGCTGGAGCAGAAAGAACCGCAGGTGCGCGTGATCATGCAGGTGCACGATGAACTGGTGTTTGAAGTGCACGAGTCGGTGCTGGAAGAAGCCAGCCAGCGCATTCGCGACCTGATGGAAGGCAGTATGACGCTGGCGGTGCCGTTAAAAGTGGACGTTGGCAGCGGAAATAACTGGGAAGAAGCGCATTAATGACGCAACTGGCCGAACGTTGCGCTAAACGGCGAAAAACCCAGCTATTTTCGTAATTTAGCTACATTATACGGCGATTGTTTCCGCAACATCGCCGTTATTCCCCCTTTCAGGCTGTAACTAAACTACAGAAAATTCTTTTTCCTGGTGAAAAAATGATGTAAAGTTACAGGCGTAGGGTACAGAGGTAAGATGTTCTATCTTTCAGACCTTTTACTTCACGTAATCGGATTTGGCTGAATATTAGCCGCCCCAGTCAGCAGTGACTGGGGCGTTTTTTATTGTAAAAACAATAAGATTACCCGTTCTTTATCACGACTTTTCCCGGCGCTTCGTAACCCTTACTCGCCGCCAACCGTCATTTTCCCGTCATCTTGTCATAACTTTTTCTGATGTCTTTCGTTCAGATCTGTAATTAGATAACAAAATCTTCTGGCGCGATCAAAAAAGGGCCCGCTGGCGGACCCTGATTATCATCTGGTCTGGGCGTTACTCGCCGCCGATGTCATCCTCTTCCGGCAGTACTTCCGGTGGGATCTCGTTAAACCAGGTGTTCAGCTTCTGGCTCAGTTTATCAACGCCAAATTTTTTCAGCGAAGAGAACGGCTCGACCTGAATATCGCCCATAAACGCCAGCACCGCTTCACGCACCATATTGACCTGCGCCTTGCGCGCTCCGGAAGCCAGCTTGTCGGCCTTGGTCAGCAGCACCAGAACCGGAGTACCGACATCCACCGCCCACTGAATCATTTGCTGATCGAGATCTTTGAGCGGATGGCGGATATCCATCAGCACAACCAGCCCTTTCAGGCTGTTGCGCATCTGCAGGTATTCACCCAGCGCGCGCTGCCATTTGCGCTTCATCTCTTCCGGTACTTCGGCATAGCCGTAACCCGGCAGGTCGACCAGGCGGATGCCGTCTTCCACTTCAAACAGGTTGATAAGCTGGGTGCGTCCCGGGGTTTTACTGGTGCGCGCCAGGCTTTTCTGGTTCGTCAGCGTATTCAGCGCGCTGGACTTGCCGGCGTTAGAGCGGCCGGCGAATGCCACTTCAATTCCGGCATCCGGCGGCAGATGGCGGATATCGGGCGCACTGGTGACGAAATGGGTCATGTGGTAGTTGTAATTTTTGCTGGTCAAAATTTTTCGTCTCCGAGTGAAGAAGGGCTTTCCGGTGGGCGATTATAACTGCATCAGCGTGAAAAAGGGGCGCTTTCTCCGATTTTCCCCCTCAGAGCGGCAATTTTCCACCGGCAAAGCGGCATTGGCGTGTAAGACATTTGCCATTCCAACAGGGGGATATGTCGCTTTATTTTCCGACCGTAAAATAATATTTATTTTAAAAACAAATGGTTGTCTTGTGTTGGGGGCAAATAGTCCGTGTAAGCCGTTGTGAGTACCTTGAGCGCAGGCGTAATCCGCGTAAAGTAGCGACCAACGCAGGATGTGAAGGAATCAGGAACGTTCAGGATGAACGAAAAACCTCAGGGAGCGCACAGGAAGTGCGATGAGTGACAGGATGACTTCAAACGGCGTTGATTTGTTCGCTTAGGATTAGCGAACGCCACAAGGATGGTGGAGTATTGGCAGTCGGATGCTCGCGGGATGCGCGCTCAGGATGAGCGGATACGAAAGGATTGCGTACAGGGATGATTTTTCTTTCCAGGATGGAAGGCTAAATAGCAGGGAATGCGCTGATAGCAGAAGGAAAAACCGGGATGTTGAGTGTGCGCATGGAGTGCGTAGCAGGAATATCCTTCGTATGAAGGTATGAAATAGGCGACAGGTTTAACCTGTCGCCTTTTTTATTTGTCTGCTTTCTGCTAGATTCCGCCGCAATTCTATACCCTAAATAATTCGAGCTGCGGGAAGGCGACAAGAGAAGGAATCCCGATGAGCTTACTCTGGTAAGCGATTCGGGTGACTGAGCGCAGCCAACGCATCTGCAGCTTGAAGAATGACGGGTATATACTGAATCTACATACACCGAAGAGCATATGCCATGAACCAGTCATCAAAAGCGCCCCGCGGCAAAGCGGCGACGTCAAAAGCAAAAAAGAAAAGTCGTGTTGAGCTTGATATGGAAGCTCGCGAGCGTAAGCGCCAGAAAAAGCGCCGTGGCCATGCTTCCGGTTCACGCACCCAGATTGAAAACGCCAAGCAAAAGAAATCCGCAACCGGGGATGTGAAAGATCCGCGTATCGGCAGCAAAACGCCGGTGCCATTGCTGGTGGAAGCGCAGGCTAAGGTGAAACCGCAGAACAAAACCAAGGCTGAAGCCAAACCGCGCCTGTCGCCGGAAGAAGAGCTGGCGAAGCTGGAAAATGATGAGCGTCTGGACGCCCTGTTGGACCGCATTGACGACGGCGACAAGCTGACGGGGGAAGAGCAGGCCTACGTCGATCAGACGCTGGACCGCATTGATGCGCTGATGGCGCAGTTGGGCATCGAGTTGGGTGACGACGATGACGACATCGACGAAGAAGAAAAACCGGAAGATATCCTGAAACTGCTGAAAAGCGGCGGCCCGAAAAACGCGCTTTAACCGGTTATGTGGCCAATTCTGCTAATAGCCCTACTGTTAACATGTTATCTGCTGTGGTTATTCGGTAAACTATGGCGGCTGTCGAGGCGCAAAGCGCGCCTCCGCAGCGCTTCCGTGGCCAGACAGCAACGACAATTGCCCATTTCCCGGCCCGGCAGCAAACGTAAACCCAGGGGGTTCTGAGTCATGGCATCCGCCGTTCGCGACTCTTTGGGGCGATCGGAAGGAGTGAGCAATGTCAGAACAGGCTATCGTCTGGGATTTGGCCCTGATCCAAAAATATAACTATTCAGGCCCGCGTTATACCTCGTACCCAACCGCTTTGGAGTTCAGCCAAAGCTACGACGAGGCGGCATTCCAACGTGCCGCCCGGCGCTACCCTGAGCGACCGCTATCGTTGTATGTCCATATCCCGTTTTGCCACAAGCTGTGCTATTTCTGCGGCTGTAACAAGCTGGTGACGCGTCAGACGCACAAAGCGGATGAGTATCTGGCGGTATTGGCGCAGGAAATTGCCGCCCGGGCGCCGCTGTTTGCCGGGCGCCAGGTCAGCCAGATGCACTGGGGCGGCGGTACGCCGACCTACCTGAGCAAAACGCAAATCAGCCGGCTGGTGGCCATGCTGCGCCAGCATTTTGATTTCCTGCCGCAGGCTGAAATGTCGATCGAAGTGGATCCGCGTGAGATTGAGCTGGATGTGCTCGATCATCTGCGCGCCGAGGGCTTTAACCGCCTGAGCATGGGGGTGCAGGACTTCAACAAGGAGGTGCAGCGGCTGGTCAATCGTGAACAGGATGAAGCGTTCATCTTTGCCTTGATTGAGCGCGCCAAAGCGCTGGGCTTTAACTCCACCAATATCGATCTGATTTACGGCCTGCCGAAGCAGACGCCGGAGAGCTTTGCTTTCACCCTCGAGCGGGTTGTCGAACTGAACCCGGATCGGCTCAGCGTGTTCAACTATGCCCATCTGCCGAGCCTGTTCGCCGCCCAGCGTAAAATCAAGGACGCCGATCTGCCTGACGCACAGCAAAAGCTGGATATTTTGCAGCAGACCATCGCCTCGCTGACCGACTCCGGTTACCAGTTTATCGGCATGGACCATTTCGCCCGCCCGGATGATGAACTGGCGGTGGCGCAGCGCGAAGGAAATCTGCACCGTAATTTTCAGGGCTACACCACTCAGGGCGACAGCGACCTGCTGGGGCTGGGCGTGTCGGCCATCAGCATGCTGGGGGACAGCTACGCGCAAAATCAGAAGGAGTTGAAGGCGTACTATCACAGCGTTGAGCAGCAGGGCAATGCGCTGTGGCGCGGGCTGACGATGAGCGAAGATGACTGCTTGCGTCGCGACGCGATCAAAACCCTGATCTGCAACTTCCAGCTGAATTTCCGCCCGATAGAGCAGCAGTACGGTATTAGCTTTGTGGAATATTTCGCTGAGGATCTGCAGCTGCTGGCGCCGTTTGAGCGCGACGGGCTGGTGGTGCGTGATGAGCAGGGCATACGCGTTACGCCGCAGGGACGCCTGCTGATACGCAATATCTGTATGTGTTTTGATATCTATTTGCGCAAACAGGCGCGTGCGCAGCAGTTTTCCCGCGTGATCTGACGGTGTCCCGCCACGGCCGCACCGCCGGCGGCCGTGGCCTTAACTGAAGAAGTTAATCAGGGCGGCGCACAGCACGGCGGCAACGGCGGCCTGCGGCGTATGGCCGGCAGTAGCGCTGACGTCCGCACCTTGCGCAATAAAGGCGATAAGAGAATCCAGCATGGCGACCTCCGGGTTTTTTCGACCCGATCATACTGCGAGTTAGTTTACTGTAAAGTCTGAAGTTGCTGTTTTTTTGTGCGCCCAACGAGGTTTTCAGCATTGGGCGCGCCGTTTACTCCATGCCCAGCTCTTTCAGCTTGCGCGTCAGGGTATTTCTGCCCCAGCCCAGCAGGCGCGCGGCCTCCTGTTTATGCCCTTGGGTATGGCGCAGCGCCGTGGTCAGCAGGGTGCGTTCCATTTCCGGCTGCGCCTCCGAGAGCAGGTTTTGATGACCGGAACGCAGCGCGCTTTCGGCCCACTGCGCCAGCAGCGTCGCCCAGTTGCCGGCGCCGGCCGGCGCGCCGCTCTCCGGCGGTGAGGCTTCAAACAATTCGGTGGGCAGATCCTGAATCAGCACTTCCTGACCGGCGGCCATCACCGTCAGCCAGCGGCAGGTATTTTCCAACTGGCGCACGTTGCCGGGCCACGGCAGGCGCGTCAGCGCGGTTTCGGTTTCCGGGTGCAGGTTTTTGGCTTCGACACCCAACTCCTTGGCGGCCACCTGCAGGAAGTAGCGCGCCAGCCGCGGGATGTCTTCCCGACGCTCGCGCAGCGGCGGCAGGTGAACGCGAATCACGTTCAGACGGTGGAACAGATCCTCGCGGAATTTGCCTTCCTGCACCCGTTGCTCCAGGTTCTGGTGGGTGGCGGCAATAATGCGCACGTCCACTTTCACTGGCGCGTAGCCGCCGACCCGATAGAATTGGCCATCCGCCAACACGCGCAGTAAACGAGTCTGCACGTCCAGAGGCATATCGCCAATTTCATCCAGGAACAGCGTGCCGCCGTCGGCCTGTTCAAAACGGCCCTGACGGATTTGGTTGGCGCCGGTAAACGCGCCTTTTTCATGGCCGAACAGCTCGGATTCGATCAGATCCTTGGGGATAGCCGCCATATTCAGGGCGATAAACGGCGATTTGGCGCGCGGGCTGTGGCGATGCAGCGCATGCGCCACCAGCTCTTTACCGGTGCCGGACTCACCGTTGATCAACACGCTGATGGATGAGCGCGACAGGCGGCCGATAATGCGAAAGACGTCCTGCATCGCCGGCGCTTCGCCGATAATGTCGGCGGTCGGGCTGCTGGCGGGCTGGCTGCGCGCCGGCTGTTGCTGCTCCTGATAGTGGCTGATGGCGCGTTCGACCAGCGCGACGGCCTCATCAATGTCGAACGGCTTCGGCAGGTAGTCGAACGCCCCTTGCTGATAGGCGCTGACCGCAGCGTCCAGATCCGAGTGGGCGGTCATAATGATCACCGGCAGCATCGGGTGACGCTGCTTAATCTGCTTGAGCAGCGCCAGGCCGTCCATGCCCGGCATGCGGATATCGGACAGTAAAACGTCGGGAGTTTGCGTAGACAGCGCCTCCAGGACGGCGTTGCCGCTGTCAAACGTTGCGCAACGCATGCCGACGCCGGTCAGGGCGCGCTCAAGCACCCAGCGGATGGAGCTGTCATCATCGACGATCCAGACAATCCCTCGTTGCATAGCAAACCTCACTGACGAATAGGCAGGTAAACCGAAAATTCGGTATGTCCCGGCCAACTGTTAAATTCAATTTTGCCGCAGTGCTGATCGATCAGACTGCGGGCAATGGATAATCCTAGGCCGGTGCCGCCTTCGCGGCCGCTGACCATCGGGTAGAACAGCGTATCCTGCAGCTGCGCCGGCACGCCGGGGCCGTCGTCTTCAATATCAATGCGCGCCGCCAGGCGGTAACGCGTGCCGTGCAGAGTGATTTGAAACGCGGTGCGGGTGCGCAGCCGGATAGTGCCGCCGGTATCGCCCAGCGCCTGCAGCGCGTTGCGGGTAATATTCAACAGCACCTGTTCAATTTGTTCCGGATCGTGCGCCAGCTCCGGCAGGCTGGGGTCGTAATCGCGCACCAGCGTGACGTTTTCCGGTTTTTCCAGCGACACCAGCTGGCATACCCGCTCCGCCACCTGGTGGATGCTTTGCGTAATGTGCTGACCGGGCCGCTGCGGCCCCAGCAGGCGATCGACCAGGTTGCGCAGGCGGTCGGCCTGCTCAATGATCACCTTGGTGTATTCGGTCAGGGCCGGGTCGGGCAGGGCTTTGGCCAGCAGCTGTGCTGCGCCGCGCAGCCCGCCGAGCGGATTTTTGATTTCGTGCGCCAGTCCGCGCACCAGATCGCGCGCGGCGACCTGCTGGGCATGCTGCAGCTGTTCCTGACTCAGGCGACGCTGATTATCCATCGGCGCCAGTTCCAGCAGGATATAGCCTTCCGGCAGCGCCTGTGCGGTCAGCGACAGAATATGCGCGCGGCCGTCAACCACCAGCGTGACTTCGTTATCGGTAAACCCCTGGCCGGTATTCAGGCTTTCGCGCATCAGATCGACGTTCAGCGAAAAATAGCCGAGCAGGTCGGGCAGCGGCGTGCCAAACAGTTTACGGGAGCTTTGCGCCAACAGCTGTTGCGCAGCGGGGTTGGCGTAATGTACCGCCAGCCGATCGTCCAGCAGCAGTACGCTGTTGATCAGGGAATTGAGGATCTGCCCCGCATCGGGCAGTGGTTCAGTTGTCATATATGCCCTTCATCTTCCAGGGTGCGGCGCATGGGTTGAATTTGCTAACCCGGTCAGCCGGCAGACTAAGCGCGAACGCTTTGCACTGTTTTGGTGCATCCATCCTACTCCATCCGTGATAATTGCGGAATGGCGTGGATTTGCAGAAAAAGAGTGTGGAGAAAAAAACCCATCCGAAGATGGGCTGAAAAGTTTCCACGGCAACAAAAAAACGACAACTAAAATTAGGTGGCGCCGCGCGGGGCGGCGCTGGTCAAGCTTAAACGCTGTAGTACAGTTCGAATTCAACCGGGTGCGGCGTCATGCGCACGCGGTCCAGCTCTTCTTTACGCAGAGCGATGTAGGCGTCGATCGCGTCGTCGGTGAAGACGCCGCCGCGGGTCAGGAACTCGCGGTCTTCGTCCAGCGCCGCCAGCGCTTCGTCCAGGGAACCGGCCACTTTTGGAATCTCAGCCTCTTCTTCCGGCGGCAGGTCGTACAGGTTTTTATCCATGGCGTCGCCCGGGTGGATCTTGTTGATGATGCCGTCCAGACCGGCCATCAGCAGTGCGGCGAAGCACAGGTATGGGTTGGCCGCCGGATCCGGGAAGCGGGCTTCGATACGGCGCGCTTTCGGGCTGGCAACCACCGGAATACGGATGGATGCAGAGCGGTTACGCGCTGAGTAGGCCAGCATAACCGGCGCTTCATAACCCGGAACCAGACGCTTGTAAGAGTTGGTGGTCGGGTTGGCCAGGGCGTTGATGGCTTTCGCGTGTTTGATTACGCCGCCGATGTAGAACAGCGCGGTTTCAGACAGGCCGCCGTATTTGTCGCCGGCGAACAGGTTGGTGCCGTTCTTGGACAGCGACATGTGGCAGTGCATGCCGGAACCGTTATCGCCGAACATCGGTTTTGGCATAAAGGTTGCGGTTTTGCCGAATGCGTGCGCCACGTTGTGGACCACGTATTTGTAGATCTGGATTTCATCGGCCTTCTTGGTCATGGTGTTGAAGCGGGTCGCCACTTCGTTCTGACCTGCGGTTGCCACTTCGTGGTGGTGAGCTTCAACCACCAGACCCATTTCTTCCATGGTCAGACACATGGTTGAACGCAGGTCCTGCGAAGAGTCGACCGGCGGCACCGGGAAGTAACCCCCTTTGACGCCCGGGCGGTGGCCTTTGTTGCCGCCTTCGTATTTGGTGCCGGAGTTCCAGGCGGCTTCGATATCGTCGATCGCCACGTGGGAACCGCTGATGCTGCTGCCGAAGCGGATGTCGTCGAACAGGAAGAACTCAGGCTCCGGCCCGAACAGCACGGTGTCGGCAATGCCGGAAGAGCGCAGGAAGTCTTCCGCACGTTTGGAGATAGAGCGCGGGTCGCGGTCATAGCCTTGCATGGTGCCCGGCTCAAGAATGTCGCAGCGAATAATCAGCGTAGGCTCTTCGTAGAAAGGATCCAATACCGCGCTGCTGGCGTCCGGCATCAGCACCATGTCAGATTCGTTAATGCCTTTCCAACCGCCGATCGACGAGCCGTCAAACATTTTGCCTTCTTCGAAGAAATCGGCGTTTACCTGGTGGGCAGGAATGGTGACGTGTTGTTCTTTACCCTTGGTGTCAGTGAAACGCAGGTCTACGAATTTCACTTCATGCTCATTCAGCATCGTCAAAACGTGTTCAGCGGACATACTTAACTCTCCCGGATTTATCATTGTCGTCGTCGTGGAACGAATCTTTACTACTGGCTTTTTTTCACCTTGTGTAGACTAAAGCGAAAAGCGTGCCAAGTTTCAAAATGGCGGCCTTATGCCATTCTGGGCGGCTTTTACCCATTCCGAGTATGCACCAACAGGAATGCATTGCACCATAATCGTGCAAATAACCCCGCGATGGGCACCATAATGGTGCAAATTGCGTCCAAAGGTGACGTTTTGCACCGTGAAAGGGATCACAAACTAACCTGATTAGCATTGTTTATCAGAGATGGTTGTGATCTTGTTTAGTCCCTCGCTTAATACGTGTACAATAGCGCGCTATTTCTAATGCCTGAGGCAAAGCTGTGATCGAAAATTTGCGTAACATCGCCATTATTGCCCACGTTGACCATGGTAAAACCACTCTGGTCGACAAGCTGCTGCAACAATCCGGTACCTTCGGAGAGCGTGCGGAAGCCGCCGAGCGCGTAATGGACTCCAACGATTTGGAGAAAGAGCGTGGGATTACCATCCTCGCAAAAAACACCGCCATTAATTGGAATGACTACCGCATCAACATCGTGGATACCCCGGGACACGCCGACTTCGGCGGCGAGGTAGAGCGTGTGATGTCAATGGTCGACTCGGTGCTGCTGGTTGTGGATGCAATGGATGGCCCAATGCCGCAAACCCGTTTCGTGACCAAGAAAGCGTTTGCAAATGGTCTGAAGCCGATCGTGGTCATTAACAAGGTTGACCGTCCGGGCGCACGTCCTGACTGGGTTGTCGATCAGGTATTCGACCTGTTCGTTAACCTGGACGCTACCGACGAGCAGCTGGATTTCCCTATCATCTATGCATCCGCGCTGAACGGCATCGCCGGCACCGATCATACCGATATGGCCGACGATATGACGCCGCTGTATCAGGCGATCGTTGACCACGTGTCCGCGCCGGAAGTGGATCTGGATGGCCCTCTGCAGATGCAGATCTCCCAGCTGGACTACAACAACTACCTGGGCGTGATCGGCATCGGCCGCATCAAGCGCGGTAAAGTGAAGCCGAACCAGCAGGTCACCGTTATCGACAGCGAAGGCAAGACGCGCAACGGTAAAGTGGGCAAAGTGCTGGGCCACCTGGGTCTGGAGCGTATCGACAGCGACCTGGCGGAAGCGGGCGACATCATCGCCATCACCGGCCTGGGCGAGCTGAACATCTCCGACACCATCTGCGATCCGGCTAACGTGGAAGCGCTGCCTGCGCTGTCCGTCGATGAGCCGACCGTCAGCATGTTCTTCAACGTCAACACCTCGCCATTCTGCGGTAAAGAAGGCAAGTTCGTGACTTCTCGTCAGATCCTTGAGCGTCTGAACAAGGAACTGGTGCACAACGTGGCGCTGCGCGTAGAAGAAACCGACGATGCCGACGCGTTCCGCGTGTCCGGCCGTGGTGAACTGCACCTGTCGGTGCTGATCGAAAACATGCGTCGTGAAGGCTTCGAGCTGGCGGTTTCCCGTCCGAAAGTTATCTTCCGTGAAATCGATGGCCGTAAACAAGAGCCGTTCGAGAACGTTACGCTGGATATCGAAGAGCAGCATCAGGGTTCTGTGATGCAGGCGATGGGTGAGCGTAAGGGCGATATGAAAAACATGGATCCGGACGGTAAAGGCCGCGTGCGCCTTGACTACGTGATCCCAAGCCGCGGCCTGATCGGTTTCCGTAACGAGTTCATGACCATGACCTCCGGTACCGGCCTGCTGTACTCCACCTTCAGCCACTACGACGATCTGCGTCCGGGCGAAGTCGGCCAGCGTCAGAACGGCGTGCTGATCTCCAACGGCCAGGGTAAAGCGGTAGCGTTCGCCCTGTATGGTCTGCAAGATCGCGGCAAGCTGTTCCTGGGCCACGGTGCGGAAGTGTATGAAGGCCAGATCATCGGTATTCACTCACGCTCCAACGACCTGACCGTGAACTGCCTGACCGGTAAGAAACTGACCAACATGCGTGCTTCCGGTACTGACGAAGCGACGACGCTGGTTCCGCCTATCAAGATGACTCTGGAGCAGGCTCTGGAATTTATCGATGATGACGAACTGGTTGAAGTGACGCCAACGTCCGTGCGTATTCGTAAACGTCACCTGACGGAAAACGATCGCAAACGTGCAAGCCGCGGTTCTAAAGAAGCATAACTGCTGATTTAGAACGCACTGCTTGGGGCGCCTGTCGGGCGCCCTGAGTTTTTTCTTCTGCTTTCTCCCTTTTCTGCGGCGCGCTATGCGCTTTTCTCCGCCTTATCTGTTCAGCTTCTGCTTTTCCCGCTACAGTGAAACCTCACCGGTCGTCAGGAGAGGGCTATGCTGTATATCTTTGATTTAGGTAACGTGATCGTCGATATCGATTTCAAACGTGTGCTGGGCGTATGGAGCAATCTGAGCGGCACGCCGCTGGCGGTGCTGGCGGAACGCTTTAGCATGGGTGAGGTATTTCAGCGCCATGAGCGGGGGGAAGTGAGCGACGAGGAGTTCGCCGCCCGCCTGTGCGATGAAATGGGCATCGCGCTGAGCTTTGAGCAGTTTGCCGCCGGCTGGCAGGCGGTATTTGTCGCGCTGCGTCCGGAGGTGATCGCCATCATGCAGCGCCTGCGCAACGAGGGCCACCGGGTGGTGGTGCTGTCGAACACCAACCGGCTGCACTGCAATTACTGGCCGCAGCACTACCCGGAGGTGGCGGCGGCGGCGGACCATCTCTACCTGTCGCAGGATCTCGGCCTGCGTAAACCGGAGCCGGCCATTTACCAGCGGGTGCTGGAAGCGGAAAACACCCCGGCGGAACAGGCGGTATTCTTTGACGATCATCCCGATAATATTGCGGCCGCACGGGCTTTGGGCATGACGGCGGTATGGGTGACCGATCGCGATACGGTGCCGGCCTATTTTGCCGCTTGAGCCAGGCGGGTTAAGCTTAAGACATACGAACTGACAAGGAGTGAGTATGTCGTTTTTCCGTAGCAAGAAGCTGCCGTCATCCGTAAAGCCGGGCGTCACCTACGGCCGGCTGCTGCTCAAGCGCATCGACAGCGACGGCCTGACCATGTTGGCGGGCCATCTGGCGTATGTCTCCCTGTTGTCGCTGGTGCCGCTGGTGACCGTGGTATTTGCGCTGTTTGCCGCCTTCCCGATGTTTTCCGATATCAGCGTACAGCTGAAGAGCTTTATCTTTTCCAATTTTATGCCGGCGGCCGGCAACGTGATCCAACGTTATCTGGAGCAGTTTGTCGCCAACTCCAACAAAATGACCGCCGTCGGCACCTGCGGCCTGATTGTCACCGCGCTGCTGCTGATCTCCTCCGTCGACAGCGTGCTTAACACCATCTGGCGCAGTAAAAACAAGCGGCCGATCGTCTATTCGTTCGCGGTGTACTGGATGGTGCTGACGCTGGGGCCGCTGCTGGTGGGCGCCAGCATGGCGATCAGCTCTTATCTGTTGTCGCTGAACTGGCTGGCGCAGACCGGCGTTAACAGCCTGGTGGATCGGCTGTTGCGTATTTTCCCGCTGCTGCTGTCGTGGGTCTCTTTCTGGCTGCTGTACAGCATCGTGCCGACGGTGCGGGTGCCGCCGAAGGACGCACTGGTCGGCGCGCTGGTGGCCGGGCTGCTGTTCGAACTGGGCAAGAAGGGCTTTGCGCTGTACGTCACCATGTTCCCGTCTTATCAGTTGATATACGGCGTGCTGGCGGTGATCCCGATTTTATTTCTGTGGGTCTACTGGAGCTGGTGTATCGTATTGCTCGGTGCGGAGATCGCCGCCACGTTCGCGGAGTACCGCGCGTACAAACAGCAAAAAATTGAGCAGCAACAGCAGGATAAACCGTCATGATTGCATTGATTCAGCGAGTATTAAACGCCAGCGTCACGGTAAACGGCGAGACGGTAGGCAAAATTGGCCCGGGTTTGTTAGTGTTATTGGGTGTAGAGCAAGATGATAACGAACAGAAAGCCGAGCGTTTGTGCGAGCGCGTGCTGGGCTACCGCATTTTTGGTGATGATAACGGCAAGATGAACCTTAACGTTCAGCAGGCCGGCGGCAGCGTGCTGGTGGTTTCACAGTTTACGCTGGCCGCGGACACGCAAAAAGGTATGCGGCCCGGCTTCTCGCGCGGCGCGGAGCCTGCGCAGGCCGATCGGCTATATCAGTATTTTGTTGGCCAATGCCGCGAACGCGGCGTGGAAACACAGACCGGCGAGTTCGCGGCGGATATGCAAGTCGCACTGGTGAACGACGGTCCGGTGACGTTCTGGCTACAGGTTTAAAAATTTGGAGAGAAGGCGTCTATGTATCACCTACGAGTACCCGTTACAGAACAAGAACTGAAGGATTATTACCAGTTTCGCTGGGAAATGCTGCGCAAGCCATTACACCAGCCGGTGGGTTCGGAAAAGGATGCCTATGACGCCATGGCGCACCACCAAATGGTGGTGGATGAGAATGGCAAAATCGTCGCCGTCGGCCGGCTGTACATCAACGCGGATAACGAAGCGGCGATTCGTTTTTTAGCGGTCGACCCTGGCGTACAGGACAAAGGGCTGGGCACGCTGGTGGCGATGACGCTGGAGTCGGTAGCGCGCCAGGAAGGTGTGAAGCGCGTGGTGTGCAGCGCGCGTGAAGATGCGGTGGCGTTCTTCGCCAAGCTGGGGTTTGAAAGCCAGGGGGAGATCAGCGCGCCGCAGACCTCGCCGATCCGCCACTTCCTGATGATTAAGCCGGTGGCGACGCTGGACGATATCCTGCACCGCCCGGACTGGTGCGGGCAGCTGCAGCAGGCCTGGTACGATCATATTCCGCTCAGTGAAAAGATGGGGGTGCGCATCAGCCAGTACACTGGCCAGCGCTTTGTCACCACCATGCCGGAGGTCGGCAATCAGAACCCGCACCATACGCTGTTTGCCGGCAGCCTGTTTTCGCTGGCGACGCTGACCGCCTGGGGATTGATCTGGCTGCTGCTGCGCGAGCGCCATTTGGGCGGCACCATCATTCTGGCGGATGCGCATATCCGCTACAGCAAGCCAATCACCGGCCGTCCGCGGGCGGTGGCCGATCTCAGCTCGCTGAGCGGCGATCTTGACCGACTGGCGCGCGGCCGCCGCGCCCGCGTGCAGGCGGAAGTGGTGCTGTTTGGCGATGATGATAAAGGGGCGGTGTTTGAGGGCACCTACATGGTGTTGCCGGCCGAGCCGGAAGTGCCGTTGGATCAGGGCGGCTGCGAAGCCATTCCCGAATAGGCAACGAGGGCGCTGTGCGCGCCCTCGCGAGTTTACGGCTGCTGCTGACTGACCGTTTGTCCGTCTTTCGCCGTGGCTTGCAAAGTCCCCCGCACGGAATCCCGGAACGGTCCGTCGCTGTTTAACAACCCCTGCAATTGCAGCTGCAGGTTGCCGTCGCCCTCCAGCGGCACCGGCTGCCAGCCCCACTGCTGCAGGGTGTTAAGCGGCACCGAACGGCCGGACAGCGACAGCGAAAACGGCTTGCCCGGCAGCTGCATTACGCTGGCCTTGGCATCCAGCAGGCCATCCGGCATAAAGGCGCTGAGTTCGGTAACGGCGATCTGCCGCGGGTCCGCCGTCAGCGCCAGCGAGGGCCTGCGGACGTCGATTTTATTGAACGTCGCTTCGTTGGCGCTCAGGTTCAGCGAGCCGGACCAGATCCCCCACTGACCATCACGTGCCAGCAGCAGGCTGCTGCCGTTTCCGTTCAGCGCCGTCAGCTGGAGCGGAAACGCCGGATTGATATCGATAATCAGGTTGCGGTTGGTGGTCAGCTTATTGACATATACCTGCGACAGCCAGGCCGGCAGCGGCCTGAGCCACAGCTCGCGCCAGTTCTGCGGCAGGGTATACTCCAGCGCCGCGACGGTGACGTCGTCCAGCTGCAAGCGTTTGGTGGCGCGCAGCCAGCTGCCGCTGGCGCGCAGCAAACCGCCTTCCCAGCGCGAAGTCAACTGCTCGATGGCAACGCCGGCCGGCGACAGCCGCGTACTGATAATCGGATCCACCAGATGGAAGCGGCCGTTGATGATATCGCTGGCGTTGGCATTGAACGCGCCGTCCTCGCTGCGCCAGTCCCCCTGTTGCAGGGTGACGTTTTGCAGGGACAGGTCGAGATCGTTAAACGCCCATGCCTTGCCTTCCAGACGCGCATCGATCAGGTCAAAGCGTTTCAGCGTGATTGGCGGCAGGGTGGTTATGTGCTGCCAGAACTGTTCCAGCGACAGTGGCGTTTGCAGGCGCACCTTGTTCAGACGCAGGCGCTCCACCAGCCAGCTGCCGTCGGCGGCGCGCGTCGCCTTGCCGGTGAGATCGCCCTGGGCGAGGTTGGCGCCGAAATCTTCCAGCAGCAGCTGATGGTCTTTGATTTGCCCCTGTATCAGCGCCTGTGAGGCGGGAATGTCGTTCAGGGTCAGCGAACCGGCGCTGAACTGGAAGCGGTTGTTATTGCCCAGCAGTTCGCCGGGCTGAGGCCGCCATGGTGTTATCCCGGCGTTGACGCGCTGCGCGTTGAGCCGCCAGTCGGCGTCGCCGGCGTGCACGGCCATATTGCTCAGCTGCAGTACGTCAGCCTGGAGCGGTAGCGCCGCAGCGTCAGGCTGCACATTGAGCGTACCGTCGCGCAGCGTCACGCTGTGGAAGTAGCGCGGGTTGGTGATCTGTCGCAGGCTGAGGCCGAGATCGATGCGCTTGGCCGCCAATGCCTGCGGCTGGTTGGCGCGCGCCAGCGTGACCTCCTCCAGGTTGACCTGCGTTGGGTTATCCCAGGAGTGGGTGATTTTGCCAAGAGAGAGGCGGTAGTCGCTGCGCTCGCTCACCCAGTCGCCGATCTGGCCGGCGGCCCAGCGGCTCTGCCCGACCAGATACAGCAATACGATGACGATTGCCGCCGCCACCAGCAGCCATAGCAACAGTTTCCCGATAAATTTCATCGCCTGCCCACCCCAGCGCTCAAAAAAGATACCCCGTTTATGCCGTAATTGGCCGGCTATCTCAAGGGTAATGGTCTGAGTGGCAATAAAAAACGGCCGCAGACGGCCGTTTTAGACGATAAGCGTGGGCTATGCGGCCCGGCTGCAGGATTATTCCTTCTCTTGCGGGAACACCAGGTTCAGTACGATGGCGGTGATACCGCCGGCGGCGATACCGGAGGAGAGCAGGGTTTTCAGCCAGTCCGGGGCGAACTGCAAAATCAGCGGCTGCTGGGAAACGCCCATACCCACCGCCAACGACAGCGCCATAATCATGATGGCGCGGCGATTAAGCTTCTCACGCGAGACGATGCGCACGCCGGATGCGGCGATGGTGCCGAACATCACGATGGTGGCGCCGCCCAGTACCGGCTCGGGAATATGCTGCACAAAGCCGGCGACCGCCGGGAACAGGCCCAGCGCGATCAGCATCAGCGCCACCACAAAGCCGACGTAGCGGCTGGCGACGCCGGTCAGCTGGATCACGCCGTTGTTCTGGCCGAAGCAGGAGTTCGGGAAGGTGTTGAAGACCGCCGACAGCATGGAGTTAAGACCGTTGGCCAGCACGCCGCCCTTCAGGCGCTTCATATACAGCGGGCCGCGCACCGGCTGCTCGGAGACGTCAGAGGTGGCGGTGATGTCGCCGATGGTTTCCAGCGAGGTGACCATAAAGATCAGCATCAACGGCAGCAGCAGATTCCAGTCGAAGCCCAGCCCGTAATACAGCGGGGTAGGGATGGTGATGGATGCGGCGTTGCTGACGGGCTGAC
Source organism: Serratia sp. FGI94 (assembly GCF_000330865.1). Lineage (NCBI taxonomy): Bacteria > Pseudomonadati > Pseudomonadota > Gammaproteobacteria > Enterobacterales > Yersiniaceae > Serratia > Serratia sp. FGI94. Next base: position 4,778,840 of record NC_020064.1, on the reverse strand, counting down.
TGGCGGGCAGCATATCGAGCGCCCAGGCCAGCAGATAGCCGACCGCCATGGCGATCACCAGCGAGGCGACGCGCAGATAGGGATTGCGCTGACGATTGAGCAGAATGATCACCGCCAGCACCGCGCCGGCCAGCAGCAGATTTTTGGGCGCGCCGAAGGTGTGGTCGCTCATGGCGGCGTAGCCGCCGCCGATGGAGGTCAGGCCGACCTGAATCAGCGACAGGCCGATGATCATCACCACAATGCCTGAAACCAGCGGCGTAATAATGCGGCGCGCCAGGTGCAGGACGCGCGACAGCAGAATCTCGGTGCAGGAGGCGACCATCAGGGTGCCGAACAGCGCCGCCATCATGGTCGGCACGTCTGCACCGCCGTTTTTCAGCGCCATGCCGCCCATAATCAGCGGCGATACGAAGTTAAAGCTGGTGCCCTGAATCGACAGCAGGCCGGAGCCGACCGGGCCCCAGGTCTTGATTTGTAAAATAGAGGCCAGACCGGAGGCGAACAGCGACATGCTGATAATGTGCTGAGTATCCTGCGCCGGCAGCCCTAATGCCTGGCAGATTAGCAGCGCCGGCGTGATCACGGCCACGAACATCGCCAGCAGATGCTGGCCGGCGGCAAACAGCGTTTGCGGCAGCGGCGGGCGGTCTTCCAGGCGGTAGATCAGTTCGCTTTTGGGCGAGGCGGCGGAGGCGTTTTGCGCGGGTTCAAGCTCGGCGGATTGCATGGTCATGGTGTGGCACTTTTCCGAAACGGCAAAGCAGGCATTTTAATCGTCTGGGCATCAAAAGCAAACGGTTGCCCTGTACTTTTCTGCCTCACATATTTTTATTTATGTCGCATTTTCATGCATTTTTTCTTGTCTTCTCAGCGTTTTTTCCTTCTAATCCTGCATTCATCAAGTTTAAAAAACTCAGTGGTTTTATATAACTTATTAATAAAATTGGATTTTTACCCTCACACGGAGTACCTGGATGTTTCATCTTGATACTTATGGCACGTTAGTCGCTGCAACTCTGGTTTTGCTCCTTGGGGGCAAGTGCGTTAGAAGCATTCCGCTGCTAAAAAAATACACCATTCCTGCCCCCGTCGCCGGTGGTTTGCTGGTTGCGCTGTTATTGCTGATTTTAAAACAGACCGTTAACTGGGAAATCAGCTTCGATATGTCGCTGAAAGATCCGCTGATGCTGGCCTTCTTCGCCACTATCGGCCTTAACGCCAACCTGGCGCGGCTGCGCGCCGGCGGTAAGGCGTTGGTTATCTTCCTGTTTGTGGTGCTGGGGCTGCTGGTGGTGCAGAACGCCATCGGCATCGGTATGGCGAAGATGCTGGGGATGGACCCGTTAATGGGCCTGATCGCCGGTTCGATCACCCTGTCGGGTGGCCACGGCACCGGCGCCGCCTGGAGTAAGCTGTTTATCGAGCGTTACGGCTTTGAAAACGCCACCGAAGTGGCGATGGCCTGCGCCACCTTCGGCCTGGTGCTGGGCGGCCTGATTGGCGGCCCGGTAGCGCGCCATCTGGTTAAACGTTCCACCCCGGAAGGTTCGCCGGATGACAGCGTCCAGCCGAGCGGCTTTGAGAAGCCGGAGAGCGGCCGCCTGATCACATCCTTGGTGATGATTGAAACCATCGCGATGATCGCCATCTGCCTCAGCCTTGGCCAGCTGATTGCCGGCCTGCTGAGCGGCACGGTGTTCGAGCTGCCTAACTTCGTCTGCGTACTGTTTGTCGGGGTGATCCTCAGCAATACGCTGGCATTCACCGGCTTTTATACCGTGTTTGAACGTGCGGTATCGGTGCTGGGCAACGTCAGTCTGTCGCTGTTCCTGGCGATGGCGCTGATGAGCCTGCGCCTGTGGGAGCTGGCGTCGCTGGCGCTGCCGATGCTGGCGATCCTGGCGGTGCAGACGCTGGTGATGGCGCTGTACGCGATTTTCGTCACCTACCGGGTGATGGGCAAAAACTATGACGCGGCGGTGCTGGCTGCCGGGCACTGCGGCTTCGGGATGGGCGCTACGCCGACCGCGATCGCCAATATGCAGGCGATTACCGATCGCTTTGGCCCGTCGCATCTGGCGTTTCTGGTGGTGCCGATGGTTGGGGCGTTCTTTATCGATATCGCCAACGCCATCATTATTAAGCTGTATCTGCTGCTGCCGGTCTTCCCGGCGATTGGCTGAGTCAGGCGGGGGATGTTACCCCGCAGGACGGCAAAAGGGCGCCTTATCGGCGCCCTTTTTTATGCGTTGGAGTAGCGGGCTTTTTCCGGCAGCCAGCGCTCGATCAGCGCCTGAGCATGGTCGGGATAGTGCTGGTGGATATGGCGCGCAACCCGCTGGACTTCCGGGATCATCGCCTGATCGCGCAGCAGATCGGCGACTTTGAATTCGGCACTGCCGGTCTGCCGGGTGCCCAACAGCTCGCCGGGGCCGCGGATTTCCAGATCGCGCTGGGCAATCACGAAGCCGTCGTTGCTGTCGCGCAGCACCTGCAGGCGTTTTTGCGCGGTTTTACTCAGCGGCGTTTTGTACAACAGCACGCAGTGCGAGGCGACCGCGCCGCGGCCTACGCGGCCACGCAGCTGGTGCAGCTGCGCCAGACCCAGCCGCTCCGGGTTTTCAATAATCATCAGGCTGGCGTTCGGCACGTCGACGCCGACCTCGATCACCGTGGTGGCGACCAGCAACTGCAGTTCGCCCTGCTTGAAGGCCTGCATCACCGCCTGTTTTTCCTGTGCTTTCATCCGGCCGTGCACCAGCGCTACCTTCAGCTCCGGCAGCGCCGCTTTCAGTTCTTCCCAGGTGGCTTCCGCCGCCTGCGCTTCCAGCAGCTCGGACTCTTCAATCAGCGTACAGACCCAGTAAGCCTGGCGCCCTTCCTGCAGGCAGGCGTTTCTGACGCGTTCGATAATGTCCGCCCGGCGGGTATCCGGGATCGCCACGGTGGTGACCGGCGTGCGTCCCGGCGGCAGTTCGTCAATGACCGAGGTATCCAGATCGGCGTAGGCGGTCATCGCCAGCGTACGTGGGATCGGCGTGGCGGTCATGATCAGCTGATGGGCATGGAAGCCCTGCTCTTCACCTTTTTCCCACAGTGCCAGACGCTGGTGGACGCCAAAGCGATGCTGTTCATCGATGATAACCAGCGCCAGCCCGTTAAATTGCACCTGTTCCTGGAAGATAGCGTGGGTGCCGACCACCATGGAAACCTGGCCGCTGGCGATCGCTTCCTGCTGGGCGATACGCGCCTTGCCTTTTTGTTTCCCGGCCAGCCAGCCGACCTCAATGCCCAACGGCGCAAACCATTGGCGGAAGTTATTTGCGTGCTGTTCCGCCAGCAGCTCGGTCGGCGCCATCAGCGCCACCTGTTTGCCGTTAGCAATGGCGCGCAGCGCCGCCAGCGCCGCCACCAGCGTTTTCCCGGAGCCGACGTCGCCCTGAACCAGGCGCATCATCGGGAAATCTTTTTGCATATCCGCTTCGATATCCGCCACCACGCGCTGTTGCGCACCGGTCGGCGCAAACGGCAGCTGGGCCAGAAACGCCTTTTTCAAGGCGTCGTCCGGCAGCAGCGGCTGGGCGTGGTAGCTCTGCGCGCCGGCGCGTACCGCCAGCATGCTGAGGTTGTGCGCCAGCAGCTCTTCCATAATCAGCCGTTTCTGCGCCGGGTGCTTGCCCAGCTCCAGATCGGCCAGCTGAATATCCGGCGGCGGACGATGCAGCGTATGCAGCGCCTGCGGCAGGCTCATCAGCCCGCCGCTCAGTTCCGGCGGCAGCAGTTCGGTAATGGCGCAGGTGTCCAGCAGCTCCAGCGCCTGATCGGTCAGCTTACGCAGCGTCGCCTGGCGTACGCCTTCGGTGGTGGGGTAGACTGGCGTCAGCGACGCCTGCAGTTCAACGTCGTCATGCTCGCCCTGCAGGCGGTATTCCGGATGAATAATTTCTGCACCGTGGTTGCCGCGTTTGATTTCCCCGTAGGCGGTGACCCGGCGTCCGGTCGCCAGGCTGTTTTTCATCGCCGCGTTGAAATTGAAAAAGCGCATGGTAAGGATGCCGGTGCCGTCGCTGATTTGGCAGGTTAGCATGCGGCGGCGGCCGAAACTGATATCGCTGCGCAGCACTTCGCCCTCTACCGTGGCGAAAATGCCCGGCAGCAGGTCGTTGATGGGGTACAGACGGGTGCGGTCTTCATAACGCAGCGGCAGGTGCAGCAGCAGATCCTGAATGGTGTCCAACCCGATTTTCGCCAGTTTGGCGGCCTGGCTGGCGCCAACGCCGTTCAGCGTGGTGAGCGGAACCGCATCCAGCAGGCGGCCTTTCATCTGCGCACCGTGGCTTGCATGGTGGCCCACCATTCGGCGTCGGCGACCACTTCGCCGTTTTCATCGATATGCGGGCGCGGCAGGCCTTTGCGCTTGGCGACGTTGGCCAGCACCGGATAGCCGCCTTCAAACAACAGGCGCTGCTGCTCTTCGTCATCCAGCATGCTGCGATCGCGGCGGTACATGCCGGCATTCTGGCGCTGTCGCTGAGCTTCATACAGGATCAGGGCGGAAGCCACGGAGACGTTGAGCGACTGCACCATGCCGATCATCGGAATGATAATGTCCTGGTCGGCCAGCTGCAGGGCTTCTTCGGTGATGCCGGTTTTCTCCTGCCCCAGCAGAATACAGGTTGGCCGGGTGTAGTCGATATCGCGGAAATCCACCGCGCGGTCGGAAAGGTGGGTCGCCAGGATCTGCATGCCCTGGCCCTTCATATGCTGCACCGCATCGCCAATGGTCGGGTGCGTTTTTACGTTGACCCAGCTGTTGCTGCCGGCGGCGGAAGAAACCAGCGTGCGCATGCGGGCGGTTGGCCAGACGGCGTGAACCTGGTGCACGCCAACGGCGTCGGCGGTGCGGATAATTGCAGAGACGTTATGCGGTTTGTGGACCTGCTCCAGACAGACCGTCAGATCCGGTTGCCGGGTGGCGAGCATTTCACAAATCCGCGCATAGCGTTCGGGGCTCATAGGCGCTAGTTTCGGTTACGGTTAACTTTAATCACATCCGGCATGATACGGATTTTACGCATGATATTTGCCAGATGGATGCGATCGCGAGTGGTCAGGCGAATAAAGGCGCTGTAGACCCGGCCGTCTTTCTCTTCGGTATTCAGGCTTTGAATATTGGACTCGGCAGCATTGATCGCTGCCGTCAGGTTGGCCAACGCCCCCTGATGATTGAACATGTCCACTTTGATCTCGGCGATGAATTCCTGCTCGGTTTCCTTATCCCACTCGACCGCCATGAATTTTTCCGGCTCTTTCTGGTAACCGCGAATGTTACGGCAGGATTCATGGTGGATCACCAGCCCTTTGCCCGGGCTGACGTGGGCGATAATCGGGTCGCCCGGGATCGGCCGGCAGCACTTGGCAAAGGTGATCAGTACGCCGTCGGCGCCTTTGATCGCCAGGTTGCGCACGCCGGAAGAGGCGCCGAGGCTGGATTGGTCACCCTGCAGGTTTTTCGCCACCACCACGCTCATGGCGTTGCCGAGGCCGATTTCCGCCAGCAGATCGTCCAGCGTCGCCAGCTTCATGCGCTCCAGCTCGTGCTGAATGTTTTCCTGCGGGATTTCGGCCAGCTTGCGGCTGCCGCCCAGCGCATGGTTCAGCAGACGACGGCCGAGGTTGACGGAGTCGTCGCGCTTGAGGTTTTTCAGCATCTGGCGGATTTTGGCGCGCGCTTTCGAGCTGACGACAAAGTTCAGCCAGGCGGCGTTTGGCCGCGCCCCCGGTGCGGTGATGATTTCCACCGTCTGGCCGCTGGTAAGCGCCTGTGACAGCGGATAAGGCTGGCGATCGACGCGGGCGCCGACGCAGGCGTGGCCGATATCGGTATGCACGGCGTAAGCGAAGTCAACCGGCGTGGCGCCGGCCGGCAGTTCGACGATGCGGCCTTCCGGGGTGAAAACGTAAATCTCATCTGGGAACAGATCGGATTTGACGCTCTCGATAAATTCGAAGGAGCTGCCGGCGCTTTGCTGCAGTTCCAGCAGGCTTTGCATCCAGCGCTGGGCGCGGATTTGCGCGGTGGTGCCGCTTTCGCCCTGTTCCTTGTACGCCCAGTGCGCAGCTACCCCCATTTCCGCCATCTGATCCATATCTTCGGTACGGATCTGCACTTCGACCGGCACGCCGTGCGGCCCGATCAGCGAAGTATGCAGCGACTGATAGCCGTTGGCTTTGGGAATGGCGATGTAATCTTTAACCCGTCCCGGGCGCGGTTTGTACAGGCTATGCACCTGGCCCAGCACGCGGTAACAGGTATCCACTTCCTTGACGATCACCCGGAACGCGTAGATATCCATAATCGAATGGAAGCGCTGCTCTTTCAGGTGCATCTTGCAGTAAATGGAGTAGAGGTGTTTTTCCCGTCCGCTGACGCGGCAGGCGATGCCGGCCTCGGTCAACCGTCCTTCAATTTCGGAAAGAATCTTTTGGATCATTTCCTTACGGTTGCCGCGCGCGGCTTTGACCACTTCCTTGATGACGCGGTAGCGGTTGGGGTAAAGCGCCTCAAAACCCAACTCTTCCAGCTCGGTTTTCAGGTGATGGATGCCCAGGCGGTGCGCCAGCGGGCTGTAGATTTCCAGGGTTTCACGCGCGATGCGCCGGCGTTTGTCCGGGCGCAGCGAACCGAGGGTGCGCATATTGTGCGTACGGTCGGCCAGCTTGATCAGCACGACGCGGATATCCTGCACCATCGCCATGATCATCTTGCGGAAGTTTTCCGCCTGCGCTTCTTTTTTATCCTGGAACTTGAGCTTGTCGAGCTTGGATACGCCTTCAACCAGTTCGGCGACGCTTTTGCCGAACAGCTGTTCCATATCCTGATAGGTAGCCGGGGTGTCTTCAATGACGTCATGCAGCAGGGCGGCCATCAGCGTCTCGTAATCGAGACGCATCTCCGCCAGGATGCAGGCCACGGCGACCGGGTGAGTAATATAAGGCTCACCGCTGGAGCGTGTCTGGCCCTCGTGAGCATCACGTGCGACGAGGTATGCCTGTTTGAGGCGCTTAATTTGCTCCTCAGGCAGGTAACGTTGAATCAGCTGGTTAAGGCTTTCAAACAGGTACAAGGCAGACTCGCTATTTAATTAACGACGGCCTTCAGCAATCGCGGTAACCGCCTGAATTTCTGCGGCTTCCTGCTCTTGCTGCTCCTGGCGCTCACGGACGTCGAGGATCTGGCTGTTGATCAGACCTTCTTCGATTTCGCGCAGCGCGATAACGGTGTACTTATCGTTCTCTTCAGGAACCAGCGCGTCTTTGCCGCCGACCTGGATTTGACGTGCCCGACGAGCAGCGACCAACACCAGGTCAAAACGGTTACCAATTTTCTCTACAGCGTCTTGAACAGTTACGCGTGCCATATTTGTGCTACTCCACAGGTGACGAAAAGACTGGGCATAATACTGAAACTGTCTTCAGTCTGCCAATAGTTTGCTGATTAAAGCGTCATGTCGCAGCATTTGCCGACCTAAACGCAAGCGCTCGGCGCGAATAATGGTTTTCAGATCGGACAGCGCCAGATCGAAATCATCGTTCACGATTAAATAATCATACTCCGCATAGTGCGTCATTTCCGCTACCGCCTGCGCCATGCGCTTGGCGATCACCTCATCGGAGTCCTGCCCGCGGCCGCGCAGGCGGCGGCCCAGCTCTTCCTTCGACGGCGGCAGAATAAAGATGCTGCGCGCCTGCGGCATTTTGGCGCGAATTTGCTGCGCGCCCTGCCAGTCGATATCCAGGAAAACATCGACGCCGGTCGCCAGCACCTGCTCGATAGCCGCGCGTGAGGTGCCGTAATAGTTGCCGAACACTTCGGCATGCTCAAGGAAGGCATCCTGCGCAATCATGCGGCGGAATTCGTCGTGCGACACAAAGAAATAGTGTTCGCCATGATTTTCACCCGGGCGACTGTCGCGCGTGGTGTGTGAAACCGACACCTGCGTGTCGTACAGCGGTTGGGTCTTTAACAAAGCCTGAATCAGACTTGATTTACCTGCGCCGCTGGGTGCAGAGACAATATAAAGCGTGCCTTGAGCCATGATGATGTTCGTTGATAGCGGTTGATGTGCCAATTACAGCAGATGTGTATTTTCTCCGCACAGTATACACGGCTAACGCCGCTGATGCAGCGTTTGCACGCATTTTGCCCGCGGCTTTGGGGGAAAAACACGGCAAAAATTGCAAACTGCCTTGCGTATCGCGTTATTTCGAGGGTTTTGCGCAAAAGAAAATTTATTTTGCCATGCGTTTCTCAGCCGATGAGTTTATGCGTTGCCGCCGTGCGGAAAAGCGGTTTTACTGCACCGCATCAGGGAGGAAGGAATGAAAGGACACCTTTTTTACGGCGCCGTGTTTTTTATTCTCGCGATGGTCATCTCCGCTTGCGTGCAGGCGGAAACCTGTCCGCACTGGCCGGCGGAGCGGCTGCGCAACGAACTGAATGCGTTGGAAGAGCAGCTGGCGCGTTGGGATGCGGCCTATTACCAACGCGGGCAAAGTTTGATTAGCGACGAACTCTATGACAGCCTGCGGCAAAAGCAGCAGTTTTGGCGGATTTGCGCCGGGCGGGCGGGGGAGCCGCCGCTGCCGCTGTTGCCGGCGGGAAAAATGCCCCATCCGGTCGCTCATACCGGGCTGCGCAAGCTGACGGACCGCCGGGCGGTAGCCCGCTGGCTGGCGGAGCGCCGTGACGTGTGGCTACAGCCGAAGATCGACGGCGTGGCCGTAACGCTGGTGTACCGGCAGGGCAAACTGGCGCAGGCGATCAGCCGCGGCGACGGCCGGCAGGGGGAAGACTGGCTGGAGAAGGTCAGGGTGATCCCCGGCGTGCCGTCAACGCTGGCGGGCGCGCCGGACTTTCTGGTGCTGCAGGGGGAACTGTTTCTGCTGATGACCGGTCATCGCCAGCAGGTTCACGGCGGCGTCAACGCGCGCGCCAGCGTTGCCGGCGCACTGATGCGTAACCGGCCCTCGGAACGGCTGGCGCAGCTGGGGATTTTCATCTGGGCCTGGCCCGATGGCCCGCCCGAGATGTCGCAGCGGCTGGCGCAGCTGGCGGCGTGGGGCTTTACGCTGGCGCGGGACTATACCCGGCCGGTGAGCTCGGTAGAGGACGTTATCCGTTGGCGTGAGAGGTGGTTTGCCACTCCCCTGCCTTTTGTCACCGATGGTGTGGTGCTGCATCAGGCTCGTTCGCCGTCCGGGCGCTACTGGCGTAATAAGCCGGCGCTGTGGGCGGTAGCGTGGAAATATCCGCCGGCAGAACAGGTGACGCGCGTGGAGCGGGTGATGTTCCGCATTGGCCGCACCGGCAAAATTACGGTGGTGCTGGCTTTGGATCCGCTGCAACTGGATGATAAATGGGTGCGACGCGTCAACATCGGTTCGCTCGCCCGCTGGCGGTTCTGGGACATCGTGCCCGGTGATCAGGTCGCCGTCAGCCTGAAGGGACAGGGGATCCCCCAGGTGACCCGCGTGGCGTGGCGCAGCGTGGAACGGCCTGTGCTGACGGCGCCGGATGCCGAGCGCTATCACGCCTTCAGCTGCTTTACCCCGCAGGCCGGTTGCCGGCAGCAGTTTATCGCGCGGCTTGTGTGGCTGAGCGGCCCGCAGGGGTTGATGATGAACGGCGTCAGCGAAGCCAGCTGGCGCATGCTGGTCGAACACGGACGGGTGAAAGAACTGGCGGACTGGCTGACGCTGACGCCGGAAAGCCTGCGCACGCTGCCGGGGGTGGGTGATAAGCAGGCGCAGCGGCTGCATCAGCAATTTATGCTGGCGCGGCGGCAGCCGTTCCAACGCTGGCTGCTGGCGTTGGGGGTGCCGCTGTCGGCCGAACAACTTGCCGGGGTGACGGGGTGGCAACAGGCCAAAAGGTTGCCGACGCATATATGGCAGCGGCAGGCCGGCGTCGGCGATAAACGGGCGGCGCAGCTGGTTGCTTTCTTCCGCCAGCCGGCGCTACAGCGCGTGGCAAACAGCCTGCAGCGGCAGCATATCGCCGGCTTTGCCGACGATGCGCTCAGTGATCCGGATGTTGATAATTGAACACGGGCAGCCCGAGCCGGAAGCGCAGGGCAAGCAGGCGTGCCCCCAGGCCGGCAAACAGCGTAATCAGCACCACGACGTTATGCGGCAGGTCGAAGTGCTGCAGGCCGATATACAGCCAGGCGGCAGCGAAAGCGATACCGCCGTAAATCTCTTTCTGGAATACCAGCGGGATGCGGTTGCAGAACATATCGCGCAGCACCCCGCCGAACACGCCGGTGATCACCGCGGCAATGGCGGCGATAATCGGGCTGTGGCCCATATCCAGCGCCACCTGCGCGCCAATAATAGAGAATACGATCAGGCCAACGGCATCCAGCACCAGAAACAGCCGGCGCAGATGACGCATCAGCGGGGCGAGCCAGGTGGTGACGATGGCGGCAATGGCGACAATCACGATGTATTCTGGGTGTTTAACCCAGCCTAGCGGGTAATGGCCAAGCAGGACATCGCGCACCGAGCCGCCGCCGATGGCCGTGGCGGAGGCGATGATCAGCACGCCGAACAGATCCATCTGACGACGCCCGGCGGCCAGCGCGCCGGTCATGGCTTCGGCGGTGATGCCAATAATATAAAGAATGCTCAGTAACATGAGGAAATTCGCTGTGCGGCTAGAATAGAACTTTTAACTGAAGGGTAATGACCATCTGATTATGCCGCCACTGAGTTTTTCTCACCGATAGCCATTCGGATTACTATAACTAATGCCTTGGTGCGTATTTTTCTTTGCTTACAGCATTGTTGTCGGTTGTTATTAAAACTCAGGCATAAATTATTTCGTGCTGCTTTCCCGGGGAAACTATTTACACAATAGCCCACGCCGTGCGGCGTGGGCCTGCCGTTACTTCGCCTGCGCCAGAATATTGCCCTCCCAGCCTTTCTGCGCGTAGTCATTCAGGTGCTTGATTTGCCGTACCGGCTGGCCTTGGCTAAAGTTGATATCGTGCAGCGATACCCAGACCTGTGAGGCCGCGAAGGTTGATTTGAAGTGGTATTCGCCGTGGCTCAGGTCGGAAATGGCGGTCCAGTAAGTGCCGATGCCTTTATTTTGTTCCGGGCGCTTGCTGTATTTTTCATACATATCGGACACTTTCTGTTCGTCAGGTTCTGCCGGCGAGCCGATGGGGTAAGCCACATTGTTAATCACCGATAAAATAAATCCCTGAGCCTGATTCTTGTTATCCGGCTGCGGTAGGTTTTGTAGATCGTAGCTGGCGCGCACCAGGCGCTCATCCGCTTCCAGCCCGCCGGGAATGTCGCCGCGTTTGGCGTTCTGATATTTAGCCAGATTCTTCAGCTGCTGTGCGTAAGACGGCGGGTTGGTCATCACCCGGTAGTTTTTATCGTGATAAACATTAACTTTGCCGTTATCAATCTCGATAATCGCCGAATCACCGCTAACGTCTTCAATGGCGATATGTTTGGTGTCGGAGGCGTAATCGATCGGCAGGCGCGCGGCGACCAGGCGCACATCGTTACGGATCGCATTTACTGCCTGATCGACGGTTGCGTAATTGTCCAGAATGTAGCTGAGCCAGGCGCGGCTTTCGAGAACCGGTTTATCCTGATTGTCCTGTTGAACCTGGCTGCCGTTCATATAAAACAGCGTGTGCCCCGCCAACCCTTTTTCATTCATGCCATCCATCGGGAATACGCCGTCGGCATAGACCACTACGCTGCCGTAGCGGGTTTGCCACTGTGCGGCATTGGGATTGTCGCCGCCGTTATGCGCCACGCCGCGCGGGGTGATCACCAACGCGGGATCGACCGGGCCGAAGAAATCCAGATTACGGGCGCTGACCATATAGCCGGGGTACATATTCATAAACGCGCGGGTGCAGGCCTGTGCGCCGGTGGTCAGGCTGGCGCTGAGTATCGCGCCGGCCAGCAGCGCCGATGCGCTGGAAACGAATTTTTTCATGTTATCTCCTTACCGTTATGTGAGGGGTACTCGGGAAGAGTAAGGCGTTGGCCGCGCGGTCAAGAGTGAGTTAATGGGGGAAAATCCCCCGAACCGGACAGGAACAGCCGTGGGAAAGATTCGATTTTCTTTAGCTCAGATAGAGGCGTTCGCCAGCGTGTGCGAGAGCGGTAATTTAACGCGGGCAGCTAAACGCCTGGGCAAGGACCGCACCACCGTCGGCGAACTGGTCGAGTATCTGGAGCTGGATTTAGGTTATGCGCTGTTCGATCGCCATACGCGCCCGCTGCGGTTAACGGATGCCGGGCAGCGCCTGTATCGTCAGGCGCGGCTATTCCTGCAGGAAGCGGAAACCTTTTGCCAGTTGGCAGAGCATATTCCGCAGCAGGTTCGCCAGCGCGTGGTGCTGTGCTATGACGCGTTTACGCCAAGGCAGTTTTTGAGCGCGCTGTCGGCGGCGCTGTATCAGCAGGGTATTGCGTTGGACCTGCGCATGATGGAAAGGGCAGAGGCGGAAGATCTGTTGGCCGACGGCGCGGCGCACCTTGGCGTCTATCAGGCGCTTAACCGCAGCATCAGCGATCGGTTTAAATGGCGGGCGCTAGGGGCGTTGGAGATGGCAGTGTATGCCCGTGAGGGGTTCTTTCCGGACGCCTGTCCGATTCCGCTGATTGCGCTGGCTGCGCACACTCAGCTTATCCCGTTCAGCGACCTGCCGGATGCCATGGCCAAGCGCTTACAGATCTCTGACCGTATCCGGGTAATCAATGAATTGTCGCTGCTGCAGGTGGCGCTGAGCGCCGGGCAGGGCTGGGCATTTTTACCGACGCATTTTCAGGCCCAGCAATGGCCGGCGGTAAGCCGGCTCGACACCGACCTGGGCCAGAGCGGCCTGACGCACCCGATGGTCGCGCTCTGGAAGCCGGGCGCCGATGATGAGTTGCTGCGGTTGATTGAACAGGTGCAGCGGATATACCGCGAGGAATCTTAGGGGGTTCCGGTGGAGAATGTTACCGGGATCGCCGCTGACTTTATCCTGAAATAGCAGATATTCGTTGTGATCCCATTGCCTCTCGGTGATGAAAGATTTAGGTTATGCCTGAATGTATTACGATCACATTAATTATGAATGGAACATGTTAGGGATATCGTTAACAAACCCTGCAATGCTAAAGGGTTTGTAAATTTATTAGTGCTGGTGGGGATTGTCATGGGATTAGCCGATGTTGCTCTTTGGTTTAATATAATTGTCACGTGTTCTTTGCTCATCGTTGTTTTTTATGGTGTGAGGAATACATTAAAATCTAGTAAAAACAACGAGTCTATTATGAATAGTGGTCAGGAGGTGGAGGCCATAGTGATTGATGCAAAGCCACATGATAACCAAACTGCAGATGGGCGTCTGTTTATTTCATTATTGATCGAGTTTACCACTGGAGATGGAAAAATATCCACCAATAAAGATATTAATATTTCGGCATTTTATGCTGAAGAATATAAACTAGGTAAATTGATTACTATAAAATACCAAAGGAGCAATCCGCAGAATATCATTGTTGTTGGCAATGTTAATAACTAGTATGCTGTTGTATGTGGGCATGGGTGCTAAGCCGGTGGAACGAACATTAACAGAACATTTCTGTATATATCTGACATTTACTGGGAGGTAGAGTGAGTTTTATTAGTCAATATTCAGGGCTGATCATTATGGCAGCGCTTGCCTTAACGTTTTTGATGATTTTTGGAACGCTAAGAGGGCTGAAGGGACAGGGAGATGATCTTACCAAAATAAAACACTGGTTAAGTAAAGAAAGATGGAAAGGTGAGATAAAAGAAGCATTATTGTCAAGTTGGCGGCAGACTAACGCGACTAATAATCTTGACTATTATTTTGTCTTCACCTTTGAGATGAATATTGATGGGGAAAATAAACAGTACAGTGCTGCTTCAGTCGTTAGGGTATCAGAGGTTCCTAAATTAAAACCAGGCTTACCGATCATCATTAAATATGATGGGGTTCCGCCAGAAAAAATTGCAGTAATGTCTGTTGATTATGGGTGAGTAATTTCTCACATAAGAAGGTTTTTATGGGTTTTATCTCAGAGCATCCGTTTATCTTTGCGTGGTCAGTTATCTTTATTCTTGTTTTTATTTCTATAAGGGGACTTAGAGGTCAAAAGGACGACATTAAAGAAATTAAAAATTGGATTGGTAGAGACTTATGGAAAGGTAGTGTCTCCACTGCCAGACTCATCTCATGGCAACAACTGCAGGCAACACACAATATTGATTACTTCTACTCGTTTACTGTTGAAAGCGAGCTGGACGGTAGCTTAAAGCAGTACAGTGCCGCAGGAGTGGTTAAAGCTTCGGAGGTTGGCAAATTGCGGAAAGGGTTAGTCGTGATAATAAAGCATCAAGGCGTACCCCCTAAGAAAATCGCCGTTATTGGCGTTGATTTTGACTGAGCAATAACGTGTTAATGCCGCATTTTACTGTCTTCAGTAAGCTGCATCGCTATATCGTACACTGTTTACCAACTGCCTGAATAACATACGTAGCGCATAGCGTTATCCTTATATTACAGGTGGCCGGTGCTGCGGGATGCGGTTATTGACCTATGTTATCGATAGTTACGCGGAGCAAAACACCCGATCTTTATAGTGTTATAAATAAACGTGACGATATTCATCATATTCTGATTCTATATTTCACTATCGCGGCCTATCCTGATATAAAGGCGATTCTTTACTATCGCATTACCGTTGTCAGGCAAAGGACTACCGTCATGTTAGATCGCATTACCGTTCAGCTACCCATCCCCGGGCTGCTTTTCTGGAAACTCTCCGGGCGTGAGGCGTTATCGGAGCCGTTTGAACTGAACGTAACGCTGCTGAGTACTGATGCACGTATCGATCGCAGCAGCCTGTTGGGGCAGCCGATTACGGTGACTATCCCGACGCGTTCTCTGATGGGTAAACGCTACCTGAACGGTAAGATAACCCGCGTGGCGGTCAATGCGGTGGAACTGTCCGGTACCCGCTATGCGGAATACCGCCTGACGATGGAGCCGGATCTGTGGCCGATGAAGCGCGACCGTAACCTGCGTATTTTCCAGGGCCAGACGGTGCCGCAGATCGTGAAGAGTCTGCTGGGCGAAAGCCAGGTGAATGTGGAAGATCGGCTGACGGGCAGCTATCGCCCATGGGAATACTGCGTGCAGTATCAGGAGAGCAGCCTGGCGTTTATCAGCCGTTTGATGGAGCTGGAGGGCATTGCCTATCACTTCAGCCATGAGGCGGACAAACACACTCTGGTGTTGACGGATGCCCCGCTGCAACAGCAGCCGTTCAGCGGTTACGAGAGTATTCCCTACCATGTTACGCCTTCCGGCGGCAGTACCGACGAAGAGGGCATCAGCCAGTGGGCGCTGGAAGACAGCGTCACACCGGGCATCTACAGCCTGGACGACTACGATTTCCGCAAACCCAACGCCTGGCTGTTCCAGGCGCGTCAGAATCCGGCCTCGCCGTCACCGGGCAGCATCGATGTTTACGACTGGCCGGGACGCTATGTGGAACATGGCCACGGCGAGTTCTATGCCCGCATCCGTCAGGAACGCTGGCAGGTGGATCACCAGCAGATACAGGGAACTGGCACCGCCGTTGGGCTGGCGCCGGGTTACACCTTTGCACTGCTGAACGCGCCATTCTTCAGCGATAACGGCGAGTATCTGACTACGGCGGTGCACTACCAGTTTGAAGAGAACCGCTATGCCAGCGGCGACAGCGGGGGAAGCGTTCACCGGCTGGACTTTTCGGTGATCCCATCCTCCGTCGTATTCCGCCCGGAGCAGGCGACGCCTTGGCCGCGTACCTACGGCCCGCAGACCGCGAAGGTAGTGGGGCCGCAGGGCGAATCCATCTGGACCGATAAATACGGCCGGGTGAAGGTGAAGTTCCACTGGGACCGTCTGGCGAATGGCGATGACACCAGTTCGGGCTGGGTGCGCGTTTCCAGCGCCTGGGCCGGTCAGGGGTTTGGCGGTGTGCAGATCCCGCGCGTTGGCGACGAAGTAGTGATCGACTTTATCAACGGCGATCCGGACCGCCCCATCGTGACGGGCAGGGTATATAACGAAGCCAGCATGCCACCGTGGGCGCTGCCGGCAGCGGCCACCCAGATGGGCTTTATGACCCGCAGTAAAGGCGGGCATCTTGATAATTCCAGCCATCTCTATTTTGAAGACAAACCCGGTGCTGAAATGTTGTCGATGCATGCGGAAAAAGATATGCGGGTTTCGGTAGAGAATAATAAAGATGTGACTATCGATGGTACACGTACTACCATTATTGGCAAAGAACAAAATGATGAAATCATTGGTGATGCAACGTTCCATTACCGGAAGAAACGGAAAACGACAGTAGATGATGTTGAAACTAGATTATTTAATAATGGTGAAGAAACCACCATTAGAAATGGACGAACTTTAAGCGTAATTAGTGGTGACGATAATATCGTAGTACACGATAACAGAGATACGAAAATCGGAGCTAATGAGCGTCGGCATATAAAGGGAACTCTAACAAAGACTGTTGATCAGGGGGTGAAGACAACAGTTATTTCTGGTGGGGTTACCGAAAGTATTGAAGGTAATGTAAAGGTTGATATTAATGGAAGCTGGAGTCAGAGTGTAACGTCAGGGAATATTGATATTTATAGTCCAAATGAAATTACTATTAAAAGTGATTCGAAAGTTAGCATTGAAGCACCTTCTAGCTGGGCAAAAACTGCAGTCCATTCATTATCTTTAACAGGGTTTAGTGAAAGCTTTACTGGAAATAATGTTTCTTTTACAGGTAATAGTGTTGGTGCCACGGGGGTGAGCTCAACCTTCACGACGGTTACTAACAGTGTAACGGCATTGAGTAATTCGAGTACGCTCGTAAGTTATTCTACGCGAGCTATTGATAATCGACGTGCTTTAACAAAAATAGAAGATTCTCTCCAGAATCTTGTTATTAGTGCGATACATGTATTTATATGAAGGGTTATATGAGCTTTTTAACAGAACCATTTTTTTTATTTGGTATAGTTGTTACTGTTCTTGCATTGGTTTTATCCTTTGCTATGTTTAAACCTAATAAATCTCAGTTGACAACAATGAAAGACTGGGTGTCCCGTGAAAAATGGACAGGAACGACAATTGTTGTTCCACTTGAATCATGGAATCAAACAGATTCGAAATATGGTAATGATTTTTTTTATGATTTTTATTTTATGGCAACTATCGGTCAAAAACCTAAGAGATATTGTGCAAAGGGTTTAGTAAGGGCAAATGATATTCATAAATTAAAGAAAGGTCTGGAGTTGGTTGTGAAATATAGTGATGATACGCCACCTAAAATCGCAGTGATAAATGTTAATTATTAACTTTTGATGTTTATGTTACTGTGTAATTGATAAGCCAAAAAGGAATTGGTTTTTATGGTCTATATAAGCCATTTGGGATTTCTGAGAATGTGGAATGATTGTGATTCCACTTTTTGGTAATTGAAAATAAATGGAATGTTATAATTGTCAGTATATCATTTTTAATTTATTTCGCTTATAGTGGGAATTACAGTGGGAAGTGAATATGTAAATTTTTTCAGAAATAAATGCATAATATAGGAAGGGAAAATTTTGAAATGAAAAAACTCTCGTCTCGATGCATAATACCGTTTACCCCTCCCAATTAATATCAGGAAATACATGTATTTCATTATTAAATATCTACATATTATAATTGTTGGTGTCGTTGTTATTGCAATAGGTTATTCCCTTGTCAGAAACCGTATACGTAAGAATGTTGAAAAAGAGATACTGAATAACCCATGTTATACTGAAGCAACTATCGTAGATATTACCCCCGGGACTCCATCAAATATTGGCATTATTAGTATCCATGTTGGTTACCGCTTTACAACAGAAACTGGGGATACTATTGAAAAGGATGATGAACTAATAAACATTAAAACAATGGATTTACAAAAATATCAAGTGGGATCCGGGATACCTATTGTTTATGCCAGAAATGAACCATCAAAAAACATGTTGAATATGAGGGATGCGATGAAAGATTTCAAGCGAAAGTAATTAATTGTTATCTGGTAAAGCCTATTTATGTTTGATTTCATTAAGTCTATGACTGAAAGATCATGGTTTGCCTATGTTGTCTTGGCTATTATGATTATGCTTGGGTTATATTATTTATATTCCTTTGTTCTGGATAATTATCGACGCATTACTATGGAAAGAAATCAAGAAGAAGCAAGAAGAAATGGCATCCAGGGAAAAGCTGTTATTATTAGTTCAAATCTAACACCTGAACTTCAGGATATTCTTGTGAAAAAGAAGAAAAGTCTTGATTTAACAATTAGTGTAACAGGACCTGATGACATTTCTTTTGAAGTAAGAACAACACATTTGGTTAATCCGTTGATGCTGGATGATTATCGTATGGGAAAAAATTTGGTTGTTAAATTTGTGCCTGGAGATAAAGAGAAAATAGTAATTATTGATAATAATAAGGAAAAATAATGGTTTTAGGATGGGTTATACCTGATTATTTTTGGGTTACATTAATAATAGCAGTTGTTATCATTATTGTAATAGCTTACTGCTATAGAACAGGTGCCACTTATGACCGATTTAAAAAGGATGGGGTTCGTACAGAGGCTAGAATTTTGAATATGGATAAAATCGGAGCGACAGGAACGGGAAATACAAAGCTTAAGATGGATATTGAATTTGATACTGACTCAGGACAGGTTACTACAACAGCTAAAGAATATATTTCCCCTCAGAATATGGTAAAGATAATGAGGAATAATACGATTTGTATTTATTATATACCTAATAACCCAAAGGAAGTATTTTTGGCTCCATTTGAAATGAAGTGATAGTGTATTTTTATGTGAGGTGGCATGACCAATTTTAAGACTGATTTTATTAATGGTTAAAAATGAATATTTCTTATTTTACAACTTACCCTTTATTGGCTATATCTTTCATCGCCATGGCTTTTTTTGTATATGCACTAATTCGTGGAGGGAGTGGGGTTAAAATTAGTCCACAAGATGCCGTTGATACACAAGGAGAGATTGTTTCGATAAGAAGTTCAAGTGGCGAAAACTCTGCGTTTGTTAACGTTTTGATTACAGTTAGGTTTAATACTTTTGATAAAAAAATCATTACAAGTGAAGGCAGAGCAGTTATTGATGTAACGAGACTAACAGAATATAAAAAAGGTGATTCAATACCATTGACCTATTCAAGGATTGATCCTAAAAAAATCAAGATAAAAATAAAATCTCCATTGGATAAATAGTGTCTTTGTATGAAGAATTGGGAATATAATTGCGGGAAGTAAAATGAGTAATGCATTTATTATAACAATGGTAATAATCGCGCTGGTGTTCGGCGTTTTCCCCATGGCACGCTTCCTCTATACGAATTTTATCCCATATTTAAAGGATAGTTTTTCTCAGGATGCAGTTTTAAAAAATGGTATGGTTACGGATGCGGAAATTGTTAATACAGTTCAAACAAGTAGTTGGGATGGTAATAAACCTGTTTATAAACTTACGTTCCGGTTTAAAACAAAAGAAGATGACCTTGTTGAATCAACAATAATGAAGCCTTTAACTTTCAAAGAGATTGAAACCCTTAAAGAAGGCTATATAACTACAATAAAGTACGATCCTGAAAATCCGAAAAAAATAGCCTTGCTTGATAAGCCATTGATTCTTGGGGATTAAATGATTCGTGGTATAGATAATCGATGTTTGAAATAAAAACCAGTGCTACTGGCAGGTTGGATATGTATGGTTACTATCCCAGCTAAAGGAAATATTGCCGATAAGGATAAATGATGGCTATCCTGGAAGCCGCCAATATTATATTAACGTTTACCATTATCTTGGTATGTTATTATTTTGCCAACAGAGTTATCAAGGGTTCCCGTCGGCGTGAACTGGGGATTATTGAACAGGGAGCAGATGTGTACGTTACTATCCTGTCGCTAAAGCAAAGCGGCCTGTTTATTAACAATAACCCTGTTCTTGAGATGGACTTACGGCTAGAGGATCCTGAAAGCCAAGCCGTCTGGATGCTGGAAAAACACCGTGAAACCGTGCCGCAGATCGCTCTTTCGGCTTATCAACTGGGATTGGTATATCAGGCAAAGGCTAATGGTAAAAATGATTTTGTCTTTATTAAGGATAACTCTGGGAAACCCGTTGCTGTTAGTTATTGATGTTATTTATCAATAGCTTTCCCCATATGTTTTTAGAAAACACAGTGAGCTGTTGATCGTTCTCGTTAATGGTTAAGCCAAGTTGAATATGACAGTTTATTTATTTTTTATCTTGTGGAATGTCGCGCATGGTTTTTCTGTTAACTTATCACCTTGAGAATGATATTCTCCATGCAAACGATTAGCGGATGATTATTTCAGGCATGGTAAAACCCTCCGATGAAAATTATCAAACCCCTGCGCCTTAGCGTATTAAATCGCCCTTATCGCTGGCAGGGCCATAACCACCTTGGCGTTTCGGTGATGGCGCTGGCGGATATGGGGGAGGCGCCGCAGCTGCGGCCGGAAGTCGAGCTGTGGCAGCTGGCAGCCAGCGAGCTGCAGACCAGCGGCGGGGTGATTGATATGGCGATCCCCAAAGCCCGGGCGGAATTTCTGGCCACGGGTTATGCCTACAGCCATCACCAGTCGGATAAAACCGCCGTTGCGGCGCGTATCGAGATCGAAGGTCTGAGCAAAACCCTGGCGGTATATGGCGATCGCTACTGGTCCGGAGACCGGGCAACGCCGCCGCAGCCCTTTGAACAGATGCGTCTGGACTGGAGCCGCGCCTGGGGCGGTGAAGGGCATGAGGAAAACCCCCACGGCGTTGGCCTGCATCCGGTGGCGGTCGGCGGCTATCAGCTGCGCCCGTTGCCCAATATCGAATCGATGCATGAGCGCATCACCTCTGCCGGTCAGCAGCCGGAACCGGCGGGTTTTGGCGCGCTGGATCTGCTGTGGCCGCGACGCTTTAAGCGCATGGGTAAAAAATATGATGCCCGCTGGCTGAAGCAGGATTTCCCCGGCTTTGCCCGGGATATCGACTGGCGGGTGTTTAACGCCGCCTCGCCCGATCAATGGTGGCAAGAGCGTGATGCGCTGCCTCCGCAGGCGCGTTGGCGCATCTGGAATATGCATCCGGAACGGCCGCTGCAGGAGGGCACGCTGCCGCCGTGGCAGGCCCGCTGCTTTATCAACCGTCAGCGCGGCGATGAAACGCTGTTCGAAGAAATCGCGCTGCGCGCCACCACCGTCTGGTTCTTCCCGCATCTGCAGCAGATGATCCTTATTTGGCAGGGCAACACCCGCATCAACGAAGATGACGCTGCCGATGTGTTGCAGCTGATGCCTGCGTTGGAGGGCGTCGGCGCGGCCCGTTCGACCAGCCACTATCGCAAGGTGCTGAGCCAGCGGATGGATAAAGAGCGCGGCGCGCTGTTTGCCTTCCGGGAAAAGGACCTGGTGCCGGAAGCGGCCATTGGTCCTTGGATCGACAGCGAAATAGAACAAAGCTCCAGCCCGATGCGCGACAATATGAAAAATCGCGCCAATCTGTTGCGTGAACAGCATCGGGCACGGCTGGAGGCTCAGGGCGACAGCGTCGATGACCTGCTGCCGGCGTTTGAAGAGCCGGAGATCCCGCCGCTGGATGAACTGCCGGCGTTTATCGACAAGCTGGAGCAGCAGGCGGAAGCGCAGCGTCTCGATGCCGAGGAACGCAAGCGCGAGATGGAGGCCCGCTTCCCCGAGTCCGCAGAGGATGAAAACGCCCCTCGGGGACCGGAAACGATGCAGCGTATGCAGGATATGCTGCACCAGAATAAGGACGCCCTGAGCGAGAAGAAGCTGGCGCAGAGCCAGGCGGCGCTGCACCAGATGTACCTGATGTCGGTACAGAGCCAGCCGCCGGCCCGGCGTCTGAAGGGCGACCTGGCGCAGATCATCCGCAGCCGCGTGCAGCGCACCCTGGAACAGGGGGGCGATTTCAGCGGTATGGATCTGACCGGCGCGGACCTTTCCGGTATGGATTTGCGCGGCGCCAACTTCAGCCAGGCGCTGCTGGAGTGTGCCGATCTCAGCCACAGCCGGCTGGATGGCGCCTGTTTGCGCGAGGCGATGCTGGCGCGCTGCGAACTACACCACAGCTCGCTGCGGGAATGCGATCTGGAGGGCGCCAGCCTGGCGCTGGCCCAGTGCTGCCACAGCGATTTCAGCGGCGCGCGCTTTAAAGAGACCCAGCTGCAGCAGACGCTGTTCGACGACTGTATCTTTGACGATGCCGTGCTGGATGGCCTGCTGCTGCGCGAGACCTGGCTGACCCGCTGCCGTTTCCGGCGGGCGCGGCTGGATAGCTGCATCTTTATGGAGCTGACGCTGCCGGCGGCCGATTTCAGTTCGGCCCGGCTGCATAAAACCACCTTTATGAAAACTACGCTGGAGGCGGCCAGCTTCAGTGGCGCCAGCCTTGAAAGCTGTTCCTGGGTGGAGAGCCACGCCGAGCAGGCGCGGTTTGACGGCGCGACGCTGGTGACCTGCGCCGCGGCCTCGGAGAGCGTGCTGAACGGCGCCGATTTTAGCAACGCCACCCTGAAGCAGTGCAACCTGCGTCAGACGCCGCTGCGCGGCGCCCGCTTCACGCTGGCGAAGCTGGAAAACAGCGACCTCAGCGAAGCCTGCTGCCAGGGGGCCGATTTTACCCGGGCAAATCTGGTCGGCAGCCTGTTTGTGCGCAGCGACTTCCGGCAGGCCAATTTCAGCGATGCCAACCTGATGGGGGCCATCTTGCAAAAGAGCCTGTTGGGCGGCGCCCGTTTTAACGGCGCCAATCTGTTCCGGGCCGACCTTTCGCAGGCCATTACCGACGATGCAACCAGCCTGAACGGCGCCTGGACCAAACGGGTTAAAACGTTGCCAGGCCGTGACGGAGAAACAGTATGACCAATCTTGGCGCAGCGGATCTGCAGCAGCGGGTGAAGGGCGGTGAAGCAATTAGCGAGCTGGTGTTGGATGGGCTGGACCTGCGCAACTGCGACCTGTCTGGCGGCATCTTTCAGGAAGTCTCGTTAAACGGTGTCGATCTGCGCGGCGCCAACCTGCATGAAGCGGTGTTCACCGAATGCGAGCTGAACGACGTGCAGGCCGACGGGGCGCAGCTGACGCAGACGGTGTTTAACCAGTGCGCCATGGCGAACCTCCGGGCCGCCAATACGGCGCTGCGCGAGTGCGTCTTTAACGATTGCGAGCTGACGGCCAGCGATTTTTCTGACGGTCAGCTTGATACCACCCAGTTTATGCGCTGCAAGCTGCAGCAAAGCCGTTTTAGCCGCAGCGCGCTGGATCGCAGCACCTTCTTTGAAACGCCGCTTGATAAGGCGCAGTTTGCCGAGTGCCGCCTGCAGATGACTACGTTTTACGGCATTGATTTACGCGCGGTCGATCTCGGCGGCGCCAGCTTTGAACGGGTGGTGTTTTTTGAATGCGATCAGCGTAATAAAAGCTATGCCCGCCAGCAGTTTACCGGCTGCCAGTTTACTGATAACCGCCTTGACGAGGCGGACTTCAGCGGCGCGCAGCTGACCCAGTGCAATTTTAAAGGTGCTTCGCTGCAGCGGGCGAACCTGCGTCAGGTCGATGCCCGTCAGGCGCTGTTTATGGAGGCCGATCTGAGCGGCGCCCAGTGCCAGGGCAGCCAGTTCGATCAGGCGATCATGGTCAATGCGCTGCTGAGCGGCGCCGACTTCAGCCAGAGCCGGCTGTTTCAGAGCATTTTGCAGCAGGCCGTCGCGGTGGCGACCCGTTTCCGCTTCTGCGATCTGACCTATAGCGATTTTTCCGGCGCTGACCTGCGTCAGGCAGATTTTACCGACGTCCGTTTTTCCCGCACCCGCTTTCACCGTGCCCGTCAGGACGGCGCGCATATCCCGAATCGCAAAGGGATGCTGGAATACGATGAAGAATTACTGGCCGCCGAAGCCTGGAGCGCTCAGCGCCAAAGCCGCGGTTAAGGAGAGGTGATGAACAATATCAATCATAAACTGGCTCAGGCGGCGCTGCCGCCGCTGCAGGCCGCAGGCCGGGTAACCCACTGTTTTGCCGACGGCAGCCTGATGGTGGAGTGTGAAGGCCGCGGCTGGCACTGCCGCCGGGCGGCGAGCTGCCTGATTGCCCCGGCGGTCGGGGACAGCGTGCTGATCGCCGGGGCGGCGGACAAGGCGTGGCTGCTGGCGGTGCTGGAACGGGCCGATGAAGGCAGCGCTGAGCTGTCGCTGCCGGGGGATCTGCACATCCGCAGCGCCGGAGAACTGAGCCTGAGCGGCGCCACCCTGAAGGTGGCGGCGCAGCAAGGGGACTGCCACATCGGCGAGATGAACTACAGTGGCGATAAGCTTTCCGCCTGGGTCAGCCTGACCCGTATGGTGGGCAAACGCGCCGAGTCGGTATGGCAGACGGTGACCCAGGTCAGCCAGAACCTGTTTCGCCATACCCGCAATACCGAGCAGGTGCGCGCCGGACAGGTGGATATCCGCGCCGATGATTACGCACGTCTGCACGCGCACAACACGGTGATTACCTCTAAAGCGATCACCAAAGTCGATTCAGAACAGATTCATATGGGCTAAGGAGGCCGCGATGTTTGCCAACTGCCAACTGATGGGCGTCGATCTGGCCTTTCCGGACGTGTGCCTGACCCCGATGCCTGCGCCGACGCCGATCCCCTATCCGGATATCGCCATGGGGCCGACGGCGATCCCCAACGCGCTGAACATTCTGTTTATGGGCATGCCGGCGCACAATATGGCGACGGTAACGCCGCTGACCAACGGCGATAACGCGGGCGTCGCCACCGGCGTGGCGTCCGGTACGGTGATGGGGCCGTCGCGCCACCTTACCGGCGCATTTACCGTATTGCTCAAGGGCACGCCGGCCACCCGGCTGACCAGCGTCAGCCTGCAGAACTCCACCAATACGGTGGGGATGCGTATTGTGCCCAGCCAGTTTAAGGTGTTGATGTTGGCACCATAAGGCGCGGCATAAAAAAACGGCTTCCGCTCTGCGGAAGCCGTGATAGCGTTGGTCGGCGGTAGGCCAGCCAGTGTGCGATTACTCGATGTTTTGAATCTGCTCGCGCATTTGCTCGATCAGCACCTTCAGCTCAATCGCGGAGGTGGTGACGTCGGCATTGATGGATTTGGAGGCCAGCGTGTTTGATTCGCGGTTGAACTCCTGCATCATAAAGTCGAGACGACGGCCAACGGCCTCTTTTTTCTTCAGGATATTGCGCGTTTCTTTTACGTGCGCCTCCAGGCGGTCCAGCTCTTCGGCCACGTCGATACGCTGCGCCATTAGCACCAGTTCCTGTTCAAGACGGGTGTTTTCCAGCTGTACCTGTGCTTCTTCCAGCTTGCTCACCAGACGCTCGCGCTGCCATTGCAGAATATTCGGCATCTGCGCGCGCACCTTGACCACTTCTTCACCGACGGCGTCCAGACGCTGTTCGATCAGCGCTTTCAGCGCGGTGCCTTCGCTTTCCCGCGCGGCGATAAAGTCATCCAGCGCGCCGTCCAGCGCCTGCAGCAGCTGGGCGCTGATGGCGTCCAGATCCTGCTCCTGCGCGGACATCACGCCCGGCCAGCGCAGCACGTCGATTGGGTTGATTTCCCCTTCGTCGCTTTGCATTTTCACCCAGTTGGCGGCTTCCACCAGCTGCTTGGCCAGCTTTTCGTTCAGGATCAGCGAGCTTTGCGCGCTCGGGTCCAGCTCAAAGCGCAGGTTGCACTCCACTTTACCGCGCGTCAGGCGGCCGCGGATGCGTTCGCGAATCACCGGCTCCAGGCTGCGGAACTGCTCCGGTAGGCGGATATAGGTTTCCAGGTAACGTTGGTTAACGGAACGCAGCTCCCAAGCTGCGCTGCCCCATTCACCCTTGATTTCACGCCGGGCGTAGGCGGTCATGCTGCGGATCATTGTGCGTACCCGAATTAAGAAATGATGGTTCGATTATAGCGTTGCCGCCGCAGGCAAGATAGGCATAACGTCACGATGCGGCAAGATCGCCGCGTCGCGCGCTTATCGCGTCGCGTTGCTGCAACCGGCGATATTTTGGGTATAATGCGCAGCCAATGATGATTTAACGTCGGAGAAAGCCCCATGCGTCCAGCTGGCAGAGCACCACAACAAGTTCGCCCCCTGACACTCACCCGTCACTACACGAAACACGCTGAAGGTTCAGTGCTGGTTGAGTTTGGCGATACCAAAGTTCTGTGCACCGCCACGGTTGAAGATGGCGTACCGCGCTTTCTGAAGGGCCAGGGGCAAGGCTGGATCACCGCAGAATACGGCATGCTGCCGCGTTCGACCCACAGCCGCAACGCCCGCGAAGCGGCGAAGGGCAAGCAGGGCGGACGCACGCTGGAGATTCAGCGTCTGATCGCCCGCTCGCTGCGTGCGGCGGTCGATCTGAAAAAGCTGGGTGAGTTCACCATCACGCTCGACTGCGACGTCCTGCAGGCGGACGGCGGCACCCGCACCGCCTCCATCACCGGCGCCTGCGTGGCGCTGGCCGACGCGCTTAATGCGCTGGTCGCCGCCGGCAAGCTGAAGGCTAACCCGATGAAGGGCATGGTGGCCGCCGTTTCCGTCGGCATCGTGGACGGTGAGCCGGTCTGCGATCTGGAGTATGTGGAAGATTCCGCGGCGGAAACCGATATGAACGTGGTGATGATGGAAGATGGCCGCATGATCGAGGTACAGGGCACCGCAGAAGGCGAGCCGTTCAGCCATGACGAACTGCTGGCGTTGCTGGCGTTGGCCCGAGGGGGCATCGACACTATTTTCCAGGCGCAGAAAGCGGCGCTGGCAGAATAATTTTTAAGGCGACTGAGAAGTCGCCTTTTTTACGCCCGGCGATCGGGCGCAGTATCAATCAGTATCAAGACGAGGAGAAGCAGTGATGAAAGCCTACCAGCGCCAGTTTATCGAGTTTGCGCTTAACAAGCAGGTATTGAAATTCGGCGAGTTCACCCTGAAATCCGGCCGTACCAGCCCATATTTCTTCAACGCCGGCCTGTTCAATACCGGGCGCGACCTTGCGCTGCTGGGGCGTTTTTATGCTGAAGCGCTGGTAGATGCCGGCATTGACTTCGATTTGCTGTTCGGCCCGGCGTATAAAGGCATTCCGATCGCCACCACCACCGCCGTCGCGCTGGCCGAACATCACGACCGCGACGTGCCTTACTGCTTCAACCGTAAAGAGGCGAAAACCCACGGTGAAGGCGGCTCGCTGGTCGGCAGCCCGCTGCAGGGTCGCGTAATGCTGGTGGATGATGTCATCACCGCCGGTACCGCAATTCGTGAATCCATGGAGATTATCAACGCCAGCGGCGCCAGCCTGGCCGGCGTGCTGATTTCCCTCGACCGTCAGGAGCGCGGCCGCGGCGAGGTATCAGCGATTCAGGAAGTCGAGCGCGATTATCACTGCAAGGTCATCTCTATCGTCACGTTGCAGGATCTGATTGCCTATCTGGCGGAAAAACCGGAAATGGCGGAGCATCTGGCGGCGGTGCGCGCCTACCGCGAGCAGTACGGCATCTAATTTGCGCGACTGACGGATATATACCCTAAATAATTTGAGTTGCAGAAAGGCGGCAAGGGAAGGAATCCGATGAGCTTACTTAGGTAAGTGATTCGGGTGACTGAGCGCAGCCAACACATCTGCAACTGGAAGTATGACGGGTATCAACGCCGGGCATGCCCGGCGTTGTCTTATTGCAGCTGTGCCGCCAACAGCGGCCAGCGTCCTTCAAACTCTTCCGTCGGGCGGTAGCGGAATTCGGAGCGCACATAGCGTGACAGCATGCCCTCGCAGAATGCCAGCAGCTGGCTGGCCAGCATGGTTTCATCCACGATAAAGCCTTTGCCTTCCCGCAGTTTGCGTTCCTTCAACACCTGGCGCAGCTGCGCTTCGATGCGTTCAAACAGCTGGTTAATCCGGCCCTGCAGGCGATCCTGTTCAAACATCAGCGCGTGGCCGGTCATAATCCGCGTTAATCCCGGGTTGCGCTCGGCAAAGCTGAGGACGAGCAGCAGAATCAGCCGCAGGCGGCTGAAGGTCTCTTTTTCATCCTGCAGGATCAGGTTGATACGCGTGATCAGGCTGTCTTCGATAAACTCGATCAGGCTGTCGAACATCCGCGTCTTGCTGGGAAAATGCCGGTACAGCGCGGCTTCAGAGACACCGACATTCGCAGCCAGTTTTGCCGTGGTGATGCGCTGGCTGCCGTCGCTGGATTCCAGCATCTGGGCTAACGCCTGCAGTATCTCCTCGCGCCGATTCCTTTTGGTATTTTCTTTTTCTGCCATGTCTGATAAGACCCTTGCTAAAACGGCTTGGACTTTGGAAACCCGGCACCGGCCGCGCCAGACGCTATTCTGTGCGGCTTATGTGATAGCTTTTTTACGGTGTGGGGTCAGCGGTCTTTATGACCGGTTTTCTTCGCATTGCCTGGCCTGTGGCGGTGATATGTCCCATGGTGTGGGCACTCAACGCTGCCGGCTGCCGGGAACCCCGTCGCTGAGCTCTCCATAGCCTGCGGCGGACGAGGTTTCAGGCGGCTTCCGTGCCGGCCATCCTAATGCGGTCGTGCTTATTGGCGACCCGAGTGGCCGAAGCCGCCTTCGCCGCGTTCGCTGCTGTCGAACTCTTCGACCAGGTTGAATTCAGCCTGCACTACCGGTACGAAGACCATCTGTGCGATACGTTCGCCCGGCTCGATGGTGAACGCCTTTTGTCCGCGGTTCCACACGGACACCATCAGCTGCCCCTGATAGTCGGAGTCAATCAGGCCGACCAGGTTGCCCAGCACGACGCCGTGCTTATGGCCAAGGCCGGAGCGCGGCAGGATCACCGCCGCCAGATTGGCGTCAGCGATGTGAATGGCCAGACCGGTCGGCAGCAGGGTGGTTTCCCCCGGCGCCAGCTCAACCGCGGCGTCCAGGCAGGCGCGCAGATCGAGGCCTGCAGAACCCGGCGTGGCGTAAGTCGGTAATGGAAAATCCTGACCGATACGCGGGTCGAGAATCTTAACGTCGATTTTTTTCATCATAACGGCTGACTATCTCGTCTATTAAACGTTGGCCAAGGAGAGCTTTATCGCTAAGCGCCAGGCGCTTTTCCCCATCCTGCCAAAAAAGGTGTAAGGCATTGGTATCACTGTTGAAACCCTGCCCTGCAAGCGATACATCGTTGGCGCAGATTACATCCAGTTTCTTGCGCGCCAGTTTTTGTCGCGCGTATTCTTCCACATTCTGGGTTTCGGCAGCAAACCCAACGACAAACGGTCGATTTTTGTTCATGGCGGCAACGCCGGCGACGATGTCGGGGTTTTTTACCATCTTGATGGTGATCTCATCACCCTGTTTTTTAATTTTTTCATCGGCCACCAGCGCAGGGCGGTAATCCGCCACGGCGGCGCAGGAGACAAAAATATCCTGCTGAGCCGCCTGCTGCTGCACGGCCCGCTCCATCTCCAGCGCGCTGATGACGTCGATGCGCGTCACCGACGGCGGGGTCGGCAGATCCACCGGCCCGGCGATCAGCGTGACCTGCGCGCCGCGCGCCGCGGCGGCGGTGGCGATGGCAAAGCCCATTTTGCCCGAGCTGTGGTTGCTGATAAAGCGCACCGGGTCCAGCGCCTCACGCGTCGGGCCGGCGGTGACCATCAGCTTCAGGTGCGTGAGGTCCTGCGGCGTTGAGAAGTGGCGGTTCGCCAGATCGACCAGCTCCAGCGGATCAAGCATCCGGCCCGGGCCGACGTCGCCGCAGGCCTGGCTGCCGCTGTCCGGCCCCCACATCAGCATGCCGCGCGCCTGCAGGGTGCGCAGGTTGGCCTGCGTCGCCGCGGCGCGGTACATCTGTTGGTTCATCGCCGGCGCGGCGGCGATGGGGGCGGCCGTCGCCAGGCACAGGGTGGTGAGCAGGTCGTTGGCCATGCCGGCGGCGACGCGCGCCAGCAAATCTGCCGTTGCCGGCGCCAGAATCACCAGATCGGCCCACTTGCCCAGCTCGATATGGCCCATGGCGGCCTCTGCGGCGGGATCCAGCAGATCGTCCGACACCGGATAGCCGGAAACCGCCTGCAGCGTCAGCGGGGTAATGAACGACTGCGCAGCCTGGGTCATCACTACGCGTACTTCGGCGCCTCTGTCGCGCAGGCGGCGCACCAGCTCCGGGCATTTATACGCCGCGATGCCGCCGCTGATGCCCAGTACGATATGTTTGCCGGAAAGTCCCGTCATCGTCATTGTCCGATTGAAAACCGAAAGATGCGCCATTTTAGCATACTCGCCGCGCGGATGAGCGTTTCTGCATAACCTGGTGGTCGTTACATTGAGCTTTGCGCAGTACATCGCAAGCTTATCAGGCCGCCGTCGTTAACCCCCGCCCCGCATGGCATGATGTCTGCGCAGGGAGGACGAATCATGAATAATCAAAGTCTGGCGCCGTGGCCGGGAGAGCTGGCGCCCAGGGAAAAGTTGCTGCGTGACGGCGCGGCGGCGCTGTCGGATGTTGAACTGCTGGCGATTTTTTTGCGGACCGGGTTTCCCGGCGTGCACGTGATGTCGCGTGCGGAACAGCTGCTGCGGCAGTTTGGCTCGCTGCATCGGCTGGTGTCGGCGGATTATGCCCAGCTGTGTGCTCAGAAGGGCGTGGGGGATGCCACCTACAGCCAGCTGAGCGCCACGTCAGAGCTGGCGTTTCGCTGCTTTTCCGGCCGCTTGACGCAGGAGGACGCGCTGCTGAATCCGCAGGTTACCCGCAACTATCTGCAAAGCCTGCTGACGCATCGCGAGCGGGAGGTCTTTTTGGTGCTGCTGCTGGATAACCAGCATCGGGTCATCCGCCATCAGGAAATGTTTGCGGGCAGCATCAGCAGCGTGGTGGTTCACCCGCGGGAAATTGTGCGCGAGGCCTTGAAGGCGAACGCCGCCGCCATTATTCTGGCGCATAATCATCCTTCGGGGCGGGCCGAACCCAGTCAGGCGGACCGCCAAATTACCGAGCAAATCGTCAGCGCCTGCCAATTATTGGAGATCCGGGTGCTCGATCATCTGGTTATCGGCAGGGGGGAATGCGTCTCTTTTGCCGAGCGCGGCTGGCTTTAGGAAAAAATTTCGCGATCCTTGAGGGATCTTTAGCTGTTCGGGACTTGAGCACTTACGCTTCAGAGCGTATACTACGCCACCTTTGAGAATCTTGGGTTTGGCGTTAAGAGCCTATCTCAGCAGGTTTCTGACCTGATGTGTGGTTTCTGACCTGATGACGAGAGTCTCCTCAGTATGAAGTTTGCTGAGATGGGCTCTAAAGCCTGACGAGGCGGCCATACCCTATACGAAGCTCGAGCTGATTTGATTTTTGGAGAATAGACATGTCCCGAGTCTGCCAAGTTACTGGCAAGCGCCCGGTGAGCGGTAACAACCGTTCCCACGCAATGAACGCGACCAAACGCCGTTTTCTGCCAAACCTGCACTCACACCGTTTTTGGGTTGAGGCTGAGAAGCGCTTTGTAACTCTGCGTGTATCTGCTAAAGGTATGCGTATTATCGATAAGAAGGGTATTGAGACGGTTCTGGCCGATCTGCGTGCCCGTGGTGAGAAGTATTAAGGAAAGGAACTGAATCATGGCTAAAGGTGTTCGCGAGAAGATCAAGCTGGTTTCTTCTGCTGGTACTGGTCACTTCTATACCACCACGAAGAACAAGCGTACTAAGCCGGAAAAACTGGAACTGAAGAAATTCGATCCAGTTGTCCGTCAGCACGTAGTCTACAAAGAAGCTAAAATTAAGTAATTCTTAGTTTAGTGGATTAAGTAAAACCCGGCTTCGGCCGGGTTTTTTGCTTTTTGCCCGCCGTACCCGGCCGTGCATCACCGTTGTTCCGCCACGGGGATTCACAGCGCCGCCGCCAGGCAGTAATCTGGACGTTGTAGGGCAACCGAATGCGAGAGGAGCGCGCCGTGCCAGAATTACCAGAAGTTGAAACCAGTCGCCGCGGTATTGAACCGTATCTTGTCGGACACAGCATCCAGTACGCCGTGGTGCGCAATGCGCGTCTGCGCTGGCCGGTCTCCGAACAGATCCTGGCGTTGAGCGACCGGCCGGTGCGCAGCGTCCAGCGCCGCGCCAAATACCTGCTGATTGAACTGGATGCCGGCTGGATTATCGTCCACCTCGGCATGTCGGGCAGCCTGCGCATGCTGGCGGAAGAGAGCGAGGCCGGTAAGCATGACCACGTCGACCTGGTGATGAGCAACGGCATGATTCTGCGCTATACCGACCCACGCCGTTTTGGCGCCTGGCTTTGGTGTGAGGACCCGGCAACCAGCAACGTGCTGGCCCATCTGGGGCCGGAGCCGCTGAGCGAGGCGTTTGACGGCCGGTATCTGTTTGATCGGTCGCGCAATAAGCGTACGCTGATTAAGCCCTGGCTGATGGATAACAAGCTGGTGGTGGGCGTGGGGAATATCTATGCCAGTGAGTCGCTGTTTACCGCCGGGATCCTGCCGGACCGCCCTGCGGGATCGTTGAGCCTGCCGGAGGCCGAGCTGCTGGCGACAACGATTAAGGCCGTGCTGCAGCGCTCGATCGAACAGGGCGGCACCACGCTGCGCGATTTTCTGCAGTCGGACGGAAAACCGGGGTATTTTGCGCAGGAACTGCAGGTCTACGGACGCGCCGGCGAACCTTGCCGGGTCTGCGGCACGCCGATTGAGAGCGCGAAGCACGGGCAGCGCAGCACCTTCTTCTGCCGCCGCTGCCAGCATTAAGCGTTAGCTGGACGCCAGCTTTTCCAGCAGCGCCTTGGTGACGACATCCGGCAGGAACGGCGAGATGTCGCCGCCGTGGCGCGCCACCTCTTTCACCAGCGAAGAGGAGATAAACGACCACTCTTCCGACGGCATCAGAAAAACGCTTTCCAGGGTGGGCATCAGGTGGCGGTTCATATTGGCCAACTGCAGTTCATATTCGAAATCCGACACCGCCCGCAGCCCGCGCACCAGGATATTGGCGTTTTGATGCTGGGCAAAGTGCGCCATCAGCTCGCTGAAGCCCAGAACTTCTACGTTATCCAGATGCGCCGTTACCTGCGTCGCCAGTTCGACGCGCTCATCCAGCGTAAACAGCGGCTTTTTGCTCGGGCTGGCGGCAATGGCCAGAATCACGCGATCGAACATCCTTGACGCCCGGGTCACCAAATCCAGGTGGCCGTTGGTCATGGGGTCAAACGTTCCGGGGTAGATGGCTTTGCTGGTCATGATTTACTTCTCTGAATAGTTGCGGCCCAACGCCCACAGTGCGGCGTACTTATTAAAGGTATATTGCGCGTTGACCACGGCTAACAGCAACCCCTGTTTACCGTCGAGAAAGCCGGCGCGCAGCAGCCAGGTCTTGCAGAAGGCGCCAAGCGTGTGGGTGAGGATGGAGAAGTAACCGCAGCGCTTGCCGGCGGTATGGCGCTGCGTCGCCCATTCCTGCGCGTAATGAAGCTGCTTGCGCTGAAAGGCAAAGAAGTCGCGGCAGGTCAGATGCAGCAGATCGCCCTGTAGCGGCACGATGCGCGCGCCGAGCGTATTGAGCGACTCGTGCACCAGATCGTCGTTGTAGCGGTAGCGTTCACGCGCGTACAGGCGGTTGACGCGGTCCGGATACCAGCCGCTATGGCGCATGAAACGGCCAAGAAACAGGTTGCGTCGTCCCAGGCTGTAAACCCGATCGTCATCCGCGGCGCTGAGCACCTGCTCGATGGCGCGACGCAGCTCCGACGTTACGCGTTCGTCGGCGTCGATCATCAACACGTAATCGCAGCCGGCGTAGCTTTGCGCCAGCTGGCGCTGTTTGCCGAAGCCCTGCCAGTTGCGGTTGACGAAGACTTTTGCGCCCAGTTTTTCGGCAATGGCCACCGTATCATCCTGGCTGCCGGAGTCCAGCACGATGATTTCATCCGCCCAGCTGACCGACTGCAGGCAATCCGGCAGCAGCTCGGCTTCGTTTTTGGCGATCATCACGACCGACAGGCTTTTGCGGTTTTCCATCAGTGGCTCCGGGGCGGCAGATAAGGCTCCAGCAGGTGCAGCAGGCGCTGCAGCGCGCCCTGGTTCTGATACAGCACTTCAACGGCGTGGCGGCCGTAGTAACGGCGATAATCCTCATCGGTCAGCAGCGTCTCCACTTCTTTGACCAGCGAGTCGGTATCGGTGACGGTAATCAGCCCTTCGGCCTGAGAGAGCTTGCCGCAGATATCCTTAAAGTTAAAGGTATGCGGGCCCATCAGTACCGGAATGGCGTGCGCCGCGGCTTCCAGCGGGTTATGCCCGCCGCGTTCCACCAGGCTGCCGCCGACGAAGGCCAGATCGGCAATGCCGTACAGCAGCATCAGTTCGCCCATGGTATCGCCGATCACCACCTGGGTGCTGCTGGAGGGAATTTCGCCGCTGCTGCGGGTGGTGTAGCTGAAGCCGGCCTTTTGCGTTAACTCTTTGGCGGTCTGGAAGCGTTCCGGGTGGCGAGGCACCAGGATCAGCAGCAGGTCAGGGTGCTTTTCCAGCAGCTTACGGTGCGCCGCCAGCAAAATGGTTTCTTCCCCTTCATGCGTGCTGGTGGCGATCCACACCGGACGCCGCGGCGCCCACTGGCGGCGCAGCGTCACCGCCCGGGCAGCCAGCTCCGGGGTAACGGAAATATCGAACTTCAGGCTGCCGGTAACGGTTAACTGGGAACGCTTCAGCCCCAGTTCGATAAAGCGGTCGCCGTCTTCCTGGTTCTGCGCGGCGATAAGCGTAATGCGGCGCAGCATATCGCGCATAAAGCCGCCGATTTTTTTATAGCCGGCGGCAGAGCGGGCGGAAAGGCGCGCATTGGCGATCACCAGCGGGATCTGGCGCTGATGCAGCGCGTTGATCATGTTCGGCCACAGTTCAGTTTCCATGATGATGACCAGCTTCGGATTAACCTGATCAAGGAAGCGGTGCATGGAGCCGGGCAGATCGTAAGGGAGGTAGACGTGGTGCACATCTTTGCCGAAGGCGGACTGGACACGCTCTGAACCTGTCGGGGTCATTGTGGTCACAGTAATCGGTAAAGAGGGGTAACGGTGGCGCAGGGCGCGCACCAAAGGAATGGCGGCGAGCGTTTCGCCGACGGAAACGGAATGCAGCATGATGCCGCCGGGAACCACTTTCCCGGCGCAGAAGCCATAGCGTTCAGCCCAGCGCTTGCGGTAGGCCGGCGCTTTGCGGCTGCGCAGTAATAAGCGAAGCCAGATCAGGGGCTGAATGAGGTAGAGGAGTACCTGATATAAACGCAGCAACATTCTATCAATTTCATTTTTATGGGTTATTCGGAATAGTACCATAATCGGCAGGGAAAGGCGCTAATTTGGTGGCTTCGGGCACCAGTTTCAGACAACAGACGGGTGGTTTCGTCGATAGGGTTGATATGAAAAATATTTTAATTATTCGCCGCGATAACATTGGCGATCTTGTTTGCACCCTCCCTTTGATTGAAGGCGTAAAAATTGCGTATCCAGATGCCAAGCTCTATTTGTTAATTAATAAAATCAGCCAGGACGTCGTAGAAAATAACCCGCATATTGAGAAGGTTTTTGTCTATAAAAAGGCAAAGCACAAGGCGAAGCATGAAACGACGCTGGGCGTTTATTTCGAGCGCCTGATGATATTCCTGCAGCTGCGGAAGATAAAATTTGACGCAGCGATTCTGGCAAATCCCGTTCCCTGCAAATACAGTCTGCGGCTGGCGAAAATGGCGGGCGTCAAACATATTATCGGCGCCGACCTCGGTTCATCGGAAATAACCCGCGCGTTCAAACCGCAAGATTTTCACGGCAAACATCAGGTGGAACATACCTTTAGCTATTTGTCGGCGATCACCGATCGACAAATCGCCATTCCCCCGGTGCGGGCTTACTTAAGCGCGTCAGAGCGGCAGCAGGCGCAGCAGCGTATACAAACCGCCTTGCCGCAGGCGGAGCGCATTTATGCGGTGCATATCAGCAGCCGCATGGCTAACCGGCGCTGGCCGCTGGAGCGCTACGCCGAGATTATTCGCCGTTTGACCGATGATCCGCGCAATGGGGTACTGATATTTTGGTCGCCGCAGGGCACGCTGGCGCCGGATGATATCGGCGATCGGCAGCGCGCTCAGCAGCTGCTGGAGCAGTGTGGCAATGCGCGCGTCGCGCTCTACCCGACGGCGTCGGTGCGTGAGCTGCTGGCGGCGTTTGAGCGCTGCCACCTGGTGCTGTGCAGCGACGGCGGGCAGATGCATCTGGCCGCTGCGGTAAACAGCACGCAGGTGGTGTTCTTCGGTGATACCGACAAGGAATCCTGGCACCCGTGGTCGGGTAAGTACGCGATTTTGCAAACGGCGTCGGGCGAGTGCGCCGACGTAACGGTCGATGAGGTGTGGCAGCAGATCGGCGCGTTGACGGCGTAGGCTTCTCGGCTGCCGGCGAGGCAGCCGAGCGTTCTGGCTACGGGCGTTTTACCAACGAGAGATACTTGTCGATAATATGCTCGTAGTCGAATTTACGATACATCGCCGGGACGATCTCGGGGGGAGTCTCCCACGCCAACCGTAATTTCTCTGCAAGGGATTGCGCGCTCATTGCGGACATATAAGGGGCTAATTCGCCGTTCATGATTTCAGCCACGCCGCCGGGGCTTTGCGTGCTGACGATCGGCGTATGGCAAATCAATGCTTCGATCAGTACCGTTGGTAGCCCTTCGCTATCGGAACTGAGCGCTACAATTTTTGCGCCCTTGATGGCTGGCAGCGGATTTTGCTGGAAGCCGGCAAGGATCACCTTATCCTGTAGCTGCAACGCCGCTATCTTCGCCGTAATCGCCTGTGTGACAGACTCTTCTCCCTGGCCGATAAGCACCAGTTTGCCCGGCAATTGGGCAAGTGCAAACGCCTCTAATAACCGGTCGTGACGTTTAACCTGGTGAAAACGACCGACATGCAGGATGTAGTCTTCACCGGCGAAGGGATTGACCGCGGCTGCGCGCCGTTCGATCTCTGGAATATCGAACGGGTTATAAATGGTGATGAGCTGCGCGGGCTTGATACCCATCTGCTGAACCACATCTTCACCTACCGCATCGGATACGGTGATGAGTTGACGATTCTTATAGACATGCTGCATTTTTCGCCGTTTGAGCCAGCGGCTCAGGCCGGTTTTATTGCCCAGATACGAACGTGAAAACATGCCGTGAATGCAATGCCAGACGTTATTGGATCGCAGTATTTTGGAACGAACGACAATACGGTCGGTTTTATGCAGGTTGGAGATGACCAGTGTCGGTTGGCCGACGCGGGCGAAAAGCTCGCTGAGCACGGCATCAAGCGAGGCTGCACGTCTGGATAGCTCGGTCAGTTTGCGTAACGGGCCGGTTCCGCGGTCTGCATCAACGATAAAATCAATGCCCGCAGGGATTTCATAATCGCGCTTATTGCTTAATGACAGCAGGGTGACGTGATAGCCACGCTGCTGAACGCCTTTGGCGAGGGCTAGAGTAACGTTTTCAGCGCCGCCGCCCGGTAGCCCGTCGATAATAAACAGAATATGTTCTTTCATGATGGCAACACGCTCTGATACAGCGAAACCAGTTGTTCGGACAGGCGCGCCGGCGTTGCCGGCATAATGCGCTGCCGGGCCGCTGCGCCCATGGATGAACCCAGCGCCTGTCGCGGTAAGTCGCGCACTGCAGCGGTTAACGCCGCGACGTCCAGCGCATCGCTGACAAAACCGTTTTGGCCGGCGGTGATAAACTCGGCGCCGCCGCATGTGGTGCTGGTGATCACCGGCAGACCACATGACATGGCTTCCAGAATAACGTTGGGGAACGGATCGTACAGCGTAGGCAGCAGTAGCCCGTCGGCGGCCTGATAGAAAGGCAGCGTCTGTTTCTGCACGCCCATAAAGCGGATGCGGTCGCCGCAGCCTAGCGATTGGGCCAGCGCGCGATAGCGTTTTTCCGCCTTGTCTTTACCCACCACCAGCAGATAACTGTCGGTGGCCGCGACGGCGCGAATCGCCGCCGCCAGCCCTTTGCGCTCAAAGCCGGAGCCGACGAAGATCAGGCAGTGGGCCTGCTGCGGGATCTGGTATTGCTGGCGTAGCAGATGCCGCTGCGCGTCGTCGGCGGGCAGGAATTTCTGGTTATCGATGGCGTTGTAAATCACCCTGATTTTATCGGCGGCGACGCCGAAATCGTCGATGATTTCCTGTTTAATCATTTCTGCGTTGCAGATCACCGCCTTCAGTTCGGGGGCGGCGTACATCGCCCGTTCGGCGCACATCACGTAGCGGTGGTAACGGTTGGAGAACAGCCATTTACGCCGCCATTCCGGCAGCAGGCGCGCACGCTGCAACAGCCAGCGGCGGTGCACGCCGTCGCCGGCCCGGTAAATATCGCAGCCGGCGATGCGTTCGTGACTTTGCACCAGATCGAACCGTTCCTGCTGCCACAGCGCGCGCGCCGCCTCGGCAAAGCCGCGCTCGCGGCTGATGCGGCCGAGTTTAAACGGATTACACAGGTGAATATGCCAATTGGGGTTGGCGTCTCCTTGCCATTCGCGGGTAATGACGTTGAGTTCGAGGTCCTGTTGCTCCAACGCTTCTAAGGCGCGGGAAACAAAACGCTCAGCCCCGCCGTCCGGGCGGTATTTTTGACGAACGATCGCCAAACGCAATGCGGTCATGAAAGCTGGCTCCGCGCGGCAGTGATGACCGCGTCTGTAGGAATAAGGTTAAGGTAACGCTCATCGGTACCGGTGTTCACCGCATCCGGGTCGGGCAGTGGCCCGTAGTCTCCGGCCCAGATAACCTGGCCGATAACCTGCCATGGGCGCCAGAACGTCAGCTTGGACGGGCCAAACAGCGCGATGCAGGGGGTTTTCAACGCGGCGGCCATATGCATGGGCACGGAGTCTACGCCGATAAATAGCCCGGCGTGATCGATGATCGCCGCCAGTTGCCGCAGGGTGAGCTGACCCGCCAGCGACACCACGCCCTGTTGGGGGCAGTGCGCCAGAATGTTTTCCACCATTTTCCGCTCTTTCTCATCGGGGCCGGAGGTAATGACCACGATATGGCCATCGCTTTGCAAGGCGGTGATGAGCGCGGCCATTTTCTCTTCGCTCCAGCATTTAAAGAACCAGCGGGAGGTGGGTTGAACGACAATATAGTCATTCTGTACGCCGCGCTGCTGCAGCAGCGCTTCGGCGGCCTGCCAGTCCTGAACGGCATAG
Organism: Serratia sp. FGI94; assembly: GCF_000330865.1. Classification (NCBI taxonomy): domain Bacteria; kingdom Pseudomonadati; phylum Pseudomonadota; class Gammaproteobacteria; order Enterobacterales; family Yersiniaceae; genus Serratia; species Serratia sp. FGI94. Next base: position 4,739,361 of record NC_020064.1, on the reverse strand, counting down.
CTCATGGTGACCTGCGTATCGCTGAGCTTCAGACCGAGCGGCTGCAGCAACGAGAGGTTCTGCTCCACCGTATGCAAGGCGTCATGGCCCTCGACGGAGGCGAGCTGGGTATGGCAGTGGCGCCAGAGAAAGCCGCGGCGTTTGGGGAAATCAAAACCCAAACGGATGCGCGCGCCGGTCAGGCGCGTAATCAGCGCGCTGCGCCACTGGTCGGCGAGGTTCACCACCAGATCGTAATGCTGCGCCTGCAGCCGGCGGATCAGGCGCCATTCGTGGTCGAGATGCGCCTTGGCACCCTGTTTTTTCCATTGGCGGTCAATGGCGAATATCCGTGACACCGCTGGATTGCTGGCTAACATATCCTGCGTTTCCTGGTACAGCAGCACGTCTATCTGCGCCTGCGGATAGTTTGCTTTTAGCGTATTGATGACCGGCGTGGTCAGCAGCATATCGCCGTGGTGGCGCAGCTTAATAACTAAAATACGCTGTACAGATGTTGCTGGGATCGGTGCTGACGCGTCGTTCATCGTGATTCGCTATCTGGGAAACCAGCGAATGATTCTAAATGACCCTCTCGCATGTGGCTACTGTTGCGGATTTTTCGTGTGAAACGTGGAAAAATAGCGCGATAAAAGAGACAAATCTGTTGCGCCGTTGTCCAAACCTGACGGCGAAGTCGTTTGCTCACGGCAGGCGGGCTGTGTAGCATGTTTGTATGTTATTGATATCAGGCGCGATATTTATGAATAAACCGGCATTTCTCATCACGATAGATACTGAAGGCGACAACCTGTGGCAGAACCACGATCGTATTACAACTGAAAATACCCGCTTTTTACCTCGCTTTCAGGCGCTGTGTGAGAAATATGCGTTTAAACCGGTTTATCTCACCAACTATGAAATGGCGGTTGACCCGCAGTACGTCGAGTTTGCCCGTGATGTGATTGCGCGCGGCACCGGTGAAGTGGGTATGCATCTGCACGCCTGGAACAGCCCGCCGCTGACGCCGCTGACCGACGATGATTGGCGTCACAAACCGTATCTGATTGAGTATCCGGCCGATCAAATCCGCGCCAAGGTCGATCATATGACCAAGCTGCTGGAGGATGCCTTCCAGACGAAAATGCTGAGCCACCGCGCCGGACGCTGGGCGTTCAACGAATATTACGCCGAGCTGCTGCTGGAATATGGCTATCAGGTCGACTGCTCGGTGACGCCGCGGGTCAACTGGCAGTATTCGCCGGGCAATCCTCAGGGCAACGGCGGTACCGACTATCGCGCGTTTCCGTCTCACGCCTACTTTATCGACCCGCAAAACATTGCGCGGCCGGGCCAGTCCGGCCTGCTTGAAGTGCCGATGAGCATTCAGTACAAGCATTCCGGCGTGATGAACGCGATTAAACAGGGTTATGACCGTCTGCGTGGCAAGCGGCGCTCGCCGTCGGTGCACTGGCTGCGCCCGAGCGGTAATAATCTGGCGCAGATGCAGCGGGTGGCCGAACGCTCGTTGGCGGAAGGGCATGATTACGTTGAGTTTATGCTGCACTCTTCGGAGTTTATGCCCGGTGGCAGCCCGACGTTTAAAAATGAGCAGGATATTGAAGCGTTATATCGTGATTTAGAGCAGTTCTTTAGTTGGATGCACGGCATCGCCGTAGGTAAAACGTTGGCGGAATATTACCAGGACGTAGTCAGTAAAAGATGAGAGAGAAGAAGAAATTTAAAATAGGGCTGAGCGATTCTTTGCTCGGACTGTCGTTTCGCCAGGCGCTGGCGACGCCGGAAAAGAAGCGAACGTTATCAACGATAAATTTTGACAGCATTCTGGTGTATTCAACAACGGCGTTGGGCGATTATATGTTCAACTCGCCGGCATTACGGGCGATCCGTCAGCGTTACCCATCAGCAAAGATCACGCTGGTGGTGCATCCTAAGTATCAGGATCTGATAACAACGCGCGATTTTTACGATGACGTTTTGTTCTGGACCAACAAAGCCAGCGATATGTTTACGCTGGTCAGCCAGGCGAAAGAACGTAAGCCGCAGCTGGCGATTTTACTGCATTCCCATCTGCCGTATGACGTCGTCAGCGCCGCGATGGCCGGGTGCCGGTATATTGTACGTGATAACTACGCCAAACCGGTCGGCAGGATGAACCGCTGGTTGACTTACGGGTTGGATGAATTCGATGAGCACGTCATTGCGCGTAAGATGAAGCTGGTTAGCGCGTTGGGGTGTGAAACGGATAATGTGGCAATGGCTTTGCCCTGTGCCTATGAGAAGCAGCCAAAGCCGGAAGGCGTGATACGTATCGGTTTCCAATTGGGTGCTTCAACGCTTGTTCGCTGCTGGCCGCCGGAATATTACGCTGAACTGGCGCAGCGGCTGATAGCCAGCGACAGCCGCATTGAAATCGCGCTGATCGGTTCTGCGCCTGAAAAAGGGTTGGCGGAGGCGTTGATGCAGCATGTTGAACCGGCGCTGCGGAATAAGATCACCAGCCATGTGGGGAAAACGTCGCTGCCGCAGCTGCTGGGGGTTATCGCCTCAATGGATTTATTGGTGACGGGAGATACCGGGCCATTACATCTGGCGATCGCCTTGCGGGTGCCGACCTTGAGTCTGTTTGTGACCGAAAACCCGTGTCGCAGCGGTCCTTATCAGGATAAAGGCCGCCATGAATATATTTACTTGCCGCTGGAGGATCCGCGGGTGGTTGATGAACAGGCCCCGCTGAGAGCGATATCCGTCGGCGAAGTTTTTGACTGCGTTGAGCGTATGCTGACGCATTGAAAACAAAAGAGCGCTTATTGCGCTCTTTTTTTCTGGCTTGGAAACCTCTTTAGACCTTTTTTTCTTTACTCTGGTAGAGAGGGGGGCTAGGCGGCGTCGGCTGTAGGGTGAGATAGATAACCAACATCAGCGTCAGGTTGGTGACGTAACGCTGGTCGATGAATAATGTATCCACCATACCAATAAGAATCGTTGGCAATATAAGCAAAATCAGCATAGCGTTCGTATCCATGTGTCTGCGGGCCAGATACACAAGCGAGAAAAAGCATAATAATGCGATTATGCCCGCAATACCCTGCAGAGAGCCCGCCTCAATAAAATCATTATGGAGGTGATACGCGATGTTGCGCAGGGCTTCCGGATTTCCCCCTTCATGGCTGTCGATATATTGGGTTGCGTTGGCAAACCTGACATCGGTGCTCTGCCCACCTGGAGATTGGAGCATCGTATGTATTCCTGCTTTCCACATACTGATGCGCGAGCCTAGTGATGTGTCGCCATTACCTTTTTGGTAATTACTGATTTCATTGATTATATCGGTAAGCCGTGCCGTCGCTGTTGAAAATAAATGGCTGGCCGCAGTTGCCATGACGACGACAATCAGGCCGGATAGCAAAATGGTTTTTAGCGTCAGATGGTGGCGACGGCAGAAAAAAAACAGTAAAAACAGTGGGTAACTCAACAGGGTTGCACGCGTTTCTGTCAGGAAAATCACCCAAAGACTTAATAGGATAACAATGGTTATCGCTACGTATTTATACCGCCATGATGTTTTATGGATAACATATACAGTTAATAAAGACTGTAGCATGTAAATATACGCGGTTATCGTGGATACCGTATTAATTTGCAACCGCATATCGGGCGATTGTGCGTGCAGGTAGAGTCCGATACTCGACGTATAAAAGAAACCGAAGATCAGTAGTCCCTTGGCAAAAACTTTTACTTTATGACTTATTTGGTGATGTAACGAACCAAGCATCATGATGAGCACGGCGCCGCATAACAGACGTGTCGCGCTGGTGAGATATTCATTATGCGTTTCTAACATGCCGGATGCGGGAAAACGCCATAGCCAAACGGCTTGGCTTAATCCGATACAGAATACAGCCATGGAGGTCAACGCGGCATCGCGGGAAATTACCCATGACTTGCTGATGGCAAAGGCGGCTGTAGCGAATAAAACGGCCAGATAAAACGCATTTCTCGTAATCGTGCTATCGGTCAAGCTAGTTGATGCAGCGATAATGGTGAACAATAAAGCAATGGCAGCCAGATTGGCGGTACTTAATTTACGAAGCATGCAAAACTCCGTTCTAACTCTTTGACGAAGCGAGTGTAGTCAAACTTCGTATTAGCATGATGCATAGCGTTATTACTTAGCGTTAGATAACGGTTCTGTGTAGTGACGTTGAGAATCTGTTGGGCGCAGTCTGCAGGATCCAATGTGAGAGGCGGCGCCATTTTCTGCGTTACCGTATCGAAGACCTGGTGTGGAAAATCAATGCTGATACCTGTTAGCGCACGGTATTGCTCAAAGGTCAGGGCTGGTGCAATGCCTACGCCGCATTCGCCGTCGGGGATGACTTCTGGTTGCCCATCAATCAGCGGGAAAATCACCGGGACGGCGTGGTATAACGCTTCCATACAGGAGAGCCCGAAAGGTTCCGTGACCGGAGAGCTGATGTAAAAATCGATACGGTCGAAAAATGACGTCAGATCCTGTTGAAAGCCCAGAAAATGAACGTATTTCTCAACGCCCAGTTTGGTAACGAGTTCACGTAGCTTTGCTTCATCAGGCCCTTTGCCGGCGATGTACAGTTCAGCATCAATACTTTTTTGCCGCAGGGTATGCAGCGTCAAAATAGAGACGCCGATACCTTTAAGAGAGACGAGACGAGAAGCCGTACCCAACACTACACGCGTTGTCGGCGCTACGGTTTTGGGAGAGATTGTGGTTGGCGGCGGCACGCAGTTGCTGACGATTTCTATTGGGCAAGTCAGCTTGAAACGCTCTTCTAATACGCGTTTGGAGGCGAAGCTGACAGCGATACAGCCGTCCACTTTTTCGAAAAATCCTAATGTCTTCGCATTCAGCGGGAAACGCCAAGAGCAGCCATGATCGTAATAAATCGTTTTGCTATTGCGTATCTTACGCGCCAGATTGGGCACAAAGTCCCAAAAGATCACCAAGTCGGCCCGCTGTCTTTCGATTTTTCGCAGTAAAGCGGACTTGCGAAGAAACACTGGATACTTCAGAGCACGATCATTGATGATGCGGTTGGCGAACAATACGGGAGTGTCACCCAGTTCGCTGGCTATTTCTGGCCCGATCTTATTACTGATACAAAGTATGCTATCGCTGCCAGCCGTTGCGTTATGTAAGAACTGCAGGAAAATTTTCTCAGCGCCGCCCATTTTCTCTAAATTGATTACATGTAATCGCTTCATGACCTTGGTTCCTGCAGCAGAGTGAACACTTCGTTCGCTGAAATAGAGCTCATCATGTTGTTCGATGATTTTTTTGCTATTTGGTTCTGCCCATAACCACCGATTAATCCGGGATCGGTCGGGCCGAACAGCGTAATATTCGGTCGATCGAGCGCGGCGGCCAGATGGCTGAGGCCGGTATCCACCGATACCACGCCTTTGGCGCCGGCCAGCACCTGTGCAACCTGCTCCAGGCTGAGTTTCGGCAGTACTTCGGCATGCGGGAAGCCTTCCGCCAGGCGCAGCGCACGCTGGTGTTCGTGCTCGGCACCCCACGGCAGCTTGATGTGCAGCCCGGTCGGCGCAACCAGCGCGATCAGCTCGCGCCAGTTCTCTTCCGGCCAGTGCTTCTCATCGCGGGTGGTGGCATGCAGAAACACCAGATATTGCCCGGCGTCCGCCGGCGGCTGAGTGAGAAAACGAGCGGCGATGGCGTAGTCGCCATAGGTGGCGGGCTTGGCGTAGCCGAGGCTTTTGGCGAACAGTTCGCGGGTGCGCTCCACCGCGTGCTGCTGCTTATCGATGTGATGACGGTGGTTGTAGAACCAGCTGGCGAACGGCTCGCGCGCGCTTTTGCAGTCTTGCCCGTGCTTGCTGCCTTTGGCAACGCGGGTCACCAGCGCGGCGCTTTTGATCAACCCCTGCGCGTCAATCACCACGTCGTAGTTGCGCTCTTGCAGCTGGCGTTTAAAGTCGCAGCGCTGTTGGCGGGTTTCACTGCCGAACCAGTTTTTGCGCCAGCGGCGAATGGCAACCGGAATCACCCGATCCACCGCCGGGTGCCAGGTGGGGATCTGGCGAAAACCTTCTTCCACCACCCAGTCAAAGCGAATGCCGGGGATGGCGTTCATCGCATCCGTCAGCGCCGGCAGCGTATGCAGCACATCCCCCATGGATGAGGTCTTGACGATCAGCACCTGCATGGTTATTCCTCGCTGTCGGCCAGTAACGGCATTAACGCGTCTAACACCTGTTGCGGCTGAATATCAATCAGGCTCTGATGATAGCCCTGGTCAGCATCGCCTTTACGCACCTTGTGGTAACCGCTAATCAGGCGGATCACCTTGGCTTTGTCCGACAGCGGCGGCGTGAAGTCCGGGCTGCTCGGCCCGTACAAGGCTATCAGCGGTTTATTCAACGCCGCTGCAACGTGCATTAAACCGGAGTCATTACTGACCACCGCCTGACAGGAGGCCAGCAGGATGACCGCCTGCTCCAGCTGGGTTTCGCCGGCCAGATTGATACAGTGGCCGCGTGAGGTGTCTGCCAGGGCCGTACGGATCTGTTCACCGGCCTCGTGATCTTTGGCGGAACCGAACAGGGCGATCTGGTAACCCTGGTCGATCAGCATCTGTGCCAGCTGGGCGTAATGGTAGTGCGGCCAGCGTTTGGCCGGGCCGAATTCCGCACCGGGGCAGAAGCCAATCAGCGGGCGGGCGTCGGTCAGATTGAAGGAGGCGGTAGTCTCCGCAATCTCTTCATCGCTGACCTGCAGCTGCGGCCATAACAGCGGCTGCGGCAGATCTGCCGCGCTGCGGATACGCTGTTTATCATAGGCCAGCGCCACATAGCGCTGGACCATTAACGGGAAAGCGGCTTTATCCAATACGCGGATATCGTTCAGCAGCCCGTAGCGCATTTCGCCGCGCCAGCCGCAGCGTTGCGGCACCTGAGCGAAGAACGGCACCAGAGCGGATTTGAACGAATTCGGCAGTACATAGGCGCGATCGTAGCGATTGGCGCGCAGCGCGTGGCCAAGACGGCGACGTTCGCCGAGCGCCAGCGCACCGTGCCCGAGGGGCATCGCCAGCGCCTGACTGACTTCCGGCATCCGCGCCAGCAGCGGCCGACACCAGGCCGGAGCCATCACGTCGATCTCTGCTGACGGGTACTCGGCCTTCAGGGTGCGGTAAAGACTTTGCGACATCATCATATCGCCAACCCAGGAAGGGCCGATAACCAGTATTTTCATACCGTACAGATTCCCTTCAGCTTAAGCAGTGCGGTTGAGCCAGGCCATATACTCTTTGACGCCTTCGGCGACCGTTTTAAACGGTGCGGTGTAACCCGTCGCGCGCAGATTGGTCAGATCGGCCTGGGTATAAGCCTGATAGCGGCCCTTCAGCTTTTCCGGGAACTCAATATATTCCACCGCGCCTTTCTGGTGGAAGTCCACCACCGCGTCGGCCACCGCCTGGAAGGTTTCCGCCCGGCCGGTGCCGCAGTTGAAGATGCCGGAGACGCCGTTCTGCCAGAACCACAGGTTAACCGCCGCCACGTCGCCGACGTAGATGAAGTCACGCTTGAAGTTTTCGCTGCCGGCGAACAGTTTCGGGTTCTCACCGCGGCCGATCTGGCCGTTGAGGTGGAAGGCCACGCTCGCCATGCTGCCCTTGTGGCCTTCACGCGGGCCGTAGACGTTGAAATAGCGGAAGCCGCACACCTGAGAGTCGGCCTCCGGCAGAATTTCACGCACGTACTGGTCGAACAGGAATTTGGAGTAGCCGTAAACGTTCAGCGGCTGCTCGTACTGGCGTTCTTCGATAAAGTTTTCGCTGCGGCCGCCGTAGGTGGCGGCGGAAGAGGCGTACAGGAAAGGAATTTGGCGATCCAGGCAGTAGTGCAGCAGATCTTTGGAGTACTGATAGTTGTTATCCATCATGTACTTGCCGTCCCACTCGGTGGTGGCGGAGCAGGCGCCTTCATGGAATATCGCTTCGACATCGCCGAAATCGTCGCCGGCAACGATGCTGGCGATAAAATCTTCCTTATCCATATAATCGGCAATATCGAGATCGACCAGATTGACGAATTTGGTGCCGTCTTTCAGGTTATCGACCACCAAAATGTCACGATAACCTTTATCATTCAGTGCTTTAACGATGTTGCTGCCGATCATGCCGGCGCCGCCAGTGACGATAATCATTGGGCTTACCCCTGTTTATTCTGCCTGGTAGGGCACGATACCCCACGCTATATGACGCCTATAATAGCATTTCATGCCGTTGCAAACATCGGACGGGCTCCGATTCTCCTTAGAAGAGATTGCGGCGGTAACTGGCCGGTCTCTGCCGTGATATCTGCTGCATTTTTCATATTCTCTCCGGCGGATTATCGTCAGTCCGGTTACAAATCAGTAAAATATGTTGAAAATGAGCCAATCCTGGAGATAACAGAATGTCCGCGTCGTTTTATCAGCAGTTGGAACAACAACTTGCCGACACCCGTGCCGAAGGGTTGTTTAAGCAGGAACGTATTATCACCTCCGCGCAGCAGGCCGATATCGCCGTGGCGGATGGCAGCCACGTTATCAATTTCTGCGCCAACAACTATCTTGGTTTGGCGAACCACCCTGCGCTGATCGAGGCGGCGAAAGCCGGTATGGACAGCCACGGTTTCGGCATGGCATCGGTACGCTTTATCTGCGGCACCCAGGACAGCCATAAACTGCTGGAGCAGAAGCTGGCCGAGTTCCTGGGGATGGAAGACGCTATTCTCTACTCCTCCTGCTTTGACGCCAACGGCGGCCTGTTTGAAACGCTGCTGGGGCCGGAGGATGCGATTATTTCCGATGCGCTGAACCATGCTTCCATTATCGACGGCGTACGCCTGTGCAAGGCCAAGCGTTACCGTTACGCCAACAACGACATGAGCGAGCTGGAAGCGCAGCTGAAACAGGCGAAGGCCGACGGCGCGCGCCATATCCTGATCGCCACCGACGGCGTGTTCTCGATGGACGGCGTGATTGCCAACCTGAAAGGGGTGTGTGACCTGGCGGATGACTATCAGGCGCTGGTGATGGTGGACGACTCCCACGCGGTCGGCTTTGTCGGCGCCAATGGCCGCGGTACGCATGAGTATTGCGAAGTGATGGATCGCGTCGACATTATTACCGGCACCCTGGGTAAAGCGCTGGGCGGTGCTTCCGGCGGCTACACCGCGGGGAAAAAAGAGCTGGTGGAGTGGTTGCGCCAGCGCTCGCGCCCTTATCTGTTCTCCAACTCGCTGGCGCCGGCGATCGTCGCCGCTTCGATCAAAGTGCTGGAACTGCTGGCAGAAGGCGACGCTCTGCGCGAGCGCCTGTGGAGCAACGCCCGTCTGTTCCGCGAAAAAATGACCGCCGCAGGTTTTACCCTGGCCGGCGCCGATCACGCCATTATCCCGGTGATGCTGGGAGATGCGAAACTGGCGCAGGACTTTGCCAATGCACTGCTCAAGGAAGGCATTTACGTAACAGGTTTCTTCTATCCGGTGGTGCCGAAAAATCAGGCGCGCATCCGTACTCAAATGTCCGCCGACCATTCACCGGAGCAAATTGAACGCGCCGTTGAGGCGTTTACGCGTATCGGCAAAGATCTTGGCGTTATTGCATAAGGTAAAACCATGAAAGCACTGTCTAAACTGAAAGCGGAAGAAGGGATTTGGATGACCGATGTGCCACAGCCGGAGCTGGGGCATAACGATGTCATGATCAAAATTCGCAAAACCGCGATCTGCGGCACCGATGTCCATATCTATAACTGGGACGAGTGGTCACAGAACACCATTCCGGTACCGATGGTGGTGGGCCACGAATACGTGGGCGAAGTGGTGGCGATTGGTCAGGAAGTGAAAGGGTTTACTATCGGTGACCGCGTGTCCGGCGAAGGGCACATCACCTGCGGGCACTGCCGCAACTGCCGCGGCGGCCGTACGCACCTGTGCCGCAACACCACCGGCGTGGGCGTCAACCGCCCCGGTTCGTTCGCCGAATATCTGGTGATCCCGGCGTTTAACGCCTTCAAGATCCCGGACAATATCTCCGATGAGCTGGCGTCGATTTTTGACCCGTTCGGCAATGCCGTGCATACCGCGCTCTCGTTCGATCTGGTGGGTGAGGATGTGCTGGTGTCCGGCGCCGGGCCAATCGGCATTATGGCGGCGGCGGTGTGTAAGCACGTGGGGGCACGCAACGTGGTGATCACCGACGTGAATGAATACCGTCTGGACCTGGCGCGCAAAATGGGCGTCACCCGCGCGGTGAACGTCAGCCAGGAAAACCTGAGCGATGTGATGAACGAACTGGGCATGACCGAAGGGTTTGACGTCGGCCTGGAGATGTCGGGCGCACCGCCGGCCTTCCGCACCTTGCTGAACGCCATGAATCACGGCGGCCGCATCGCCATGCTGGGGATCCCGCCTTCCGATATGTCGATCGATTGGAACCAGGTGATTTTCAAGGGGCTGTTTATTAAAGGTATTTACGGCCGTGAAATGTTTGAGACCTGGTATAAGATGGCCGCGCTGATCCAGTCTGGCCTGGATCTGACGCCGATCATTACCCACCGTTTCTCGATTGACGAGTTCCAGCAGGGCTTCGACGCCATGCGTTCCGGGCAGTCCGGGAAAGTGGTGCTGAGCTGGGATTGATGTGATGATAACAGGGCGGAGCAGGCTCCGCCCTGGATTATGACTGTTTTTCTGACGTGCGCGGCCAGCTTGGCCAGTGCTGCTTGATAAAGGTCACCACCGGCGACTGCGCGATGCTTTCGCCAATGACCGCCAGCGCCGTACCGGCGTGCACTTTTTCCTGCGTCTTCGGCGCCTTCACTTTGCACTGCTTGATGCCGTTTTTGAACGGATTCTTCGGCTGCGTCGGACGCGGCGGTTTGCTCGGCGGCAGATAGCCGCCGCCCTGCGGCGCATTCAACAGCGAACTGGGCCTGACCAGCTCAATATCGGCAGGCAGCGTCGCCAGCATTTGCTTGAGCACTTTCACCGTGGCCGGCCGCGGGTGGCCGATGGCGATGGTGGAGCCGTTGCGGCGTGCCAGCTCGAGGGCGCGGTTGAACTGGTGGCGGATATCGCTTTCGCTGGCGGTATCGTCAAGGAATACCCGACGTTTGATCACCTTGACCCCGGTGCCCGCCGCGGCGCGGGTGGCCTGGCTGTTGCCGATGGTCATGCTGTCGAGGAAGTACAGGTTATAGCTTTCCAGCGCCTGCATCACCTTTTGCATGGCCGGCAGGCTGGAGGTCATGGCGCTGCCCATATGGTTGTTCATGCCCACCGCATAGGGCACGTTGCTTACCGCATTGCGGATAATGCGCTGCACCTCTGCGCTGCTCATGGAAGGCCGCAGGGTATCGCGCTCCAGCGGCTGTTTGCTGAGCGGCTCCATTGGCATATGGATCAGCACCTCGCGGCCCTGCGCATGGGCGCGGGTCGCCATCAGATGGGCATGCGGGGCATTGGGCAGCACCGCCACCGAGATCGGCAGCGGCATTTGCAACACGGCGTTTTCTTCATGAGGGCGGTAACCGACGTCATCGATCACAATCGCCAGTTTGCCGGCCTGTGCGGCGGTGGCCAGCAGCAGGGAACCAATCAGTACGGCGCTTCGTGTTTTGAGGTAGTGCAAAGCTATCTTCCCAACCACGGCAGTGGGTTAACGGCCTGACCCTGGCGACGAATTTCGAAATAGAGCGACGGCGTTCCCTGGCCCCCGCTGGTACCCACCAAGGCGATCGGCTGGCCGGCACGCACCTGCGCGCCCACGTTCACCAATGCGCTCTGGTTATAGCCGTACAGGCTCATATCACCTTTACCGTGCTCGACCACTACCACCAGGCCGTAGCCTTGCAGCCAGTCGGCCATCAGCACGCGACCGTCGGCGATCGCCTTGACTTCACTGCCTTCCGGCGCGGCGATAACCACGCCTTTCCAGCGTAACTCGCCCTGCAGCTGTTCGCCGAAGCGGTGCAGGGTGTTGCCGCGTACCGGCCAGTAGGCCTGACCGTTAGGCCGCCCCAGGCCGCCGGTGCGCGCCATCAGCGAACGTTCGCTTTCGCTAGGCTTGTAGCTGGTGCCGGTTTTCTTCGCCTGCTGCTCTTTCTTGCGCACCTTCTCGCGTACGCGGGCGGCTTCACGCGCTTCGCGCTCGGCACGGGCGCGGGCCTCGCGTTCGGCGCGGGCGATTTTGTCGCGCAGGCGACTTTCGTTCTGGCGCAGTTCACCCAGACGCTGCTGATCTTTTTCCAGCGAGCTTTCCAGGGCGCTCAGGGTTTTCTTACGCGCGCTGCGCGCCTGCTCCAGCTTCTGCTGTTGGGCCTGCTGTTCGCTCAGCAGGGATTTTTGCTGCTTCTGCTTAGCGACCAGCGTGGTTTTTTGCTGCGCCAGTTCCGCGCGGGTTTGCTTCAGCTCTTCGATATTTTTCTGGCGCGCTTCGTTCAGATAGCCGAAATAAGCCAGGATACGCTCGCTGCGCTGGCTCTCTTCACCGCTCAGGATCAGCTGTACGGCGCTGTGCTGCCCCTGACGGAACGCGGCGTCCAACTGTCTGGACAGGATGTTTTGCTGTTGGGTCTGCTGCTTTTGCAGCTTGGCGATCGAGGCGTTAAGGCCGGAGATATCTTTGCCTAACGTGGTCAGCGTACTTTGCGTACTCCGTAAGGAACGGCTGGCCTGTGCAATGGTTTTTTCCTGCTGCCTGAGTTTGTCCTGCAGGCTGCTGCGCTGTTGCTGCTGTTGTTTAACCGCTTTTTCTTTCTCGGCGATGCTTTGCTGGATGTCTTTAAGCTGGCTTTTGTTGTCGTCGGCGGCATGGCCGGATAACGGCAACAGCAAGACGCCAGCGTATAACACGCTGGCGCACAGTGTGGTCAACTTCCGTGGTGCAACGCGTTGCGGCAGCAGCTGGCTGCCGGCTTTTGCGCCTCGGGTTACCCTTGATAGTGCAAAATACGCCTTCTCCCTCATGGAGTAGGATTATTCCACGATGAACAGCGGCTTACCAGTCATCTCTTGCGGGATTTTCATTCCCATCAGCGTCAGCATGGTCGGTGCAAGGTCGGAAAGCTTGCCGCCGTTGACCGCCTGCGCCGGTTTACCGACGTAAATTAACGGCACCGGCAGGCTGGTATGCGCGGTGTGCGCCTGGCCGGTCTGCGGGTCGCGCATCTGTTCGGCGTTGCCGTGGTCGGCGGTGATCAGCAGCTGTCCGCCGACGCTCTCCACCGCGTTAACAACCTGTGCGATGCAATTATCCAGCGTTTCCACCGCCTTGACCGCGGCGTCATAGTCGCCGGTGTGGCCGACCATATCGCCGTTGGGGTAGTTGCAGATGATAGCGTCGTATTTCCCGCTGTGAATGGCGCCCAGCAGTTTCTCGGTCAGCTCCGCCGAACTCATTTCCGGCTGCAGGTCGTAGGTGGCCACCTGCGGCGAGTTAATCAGGATGCGCTCTTCGCCGGTGAAAGGCTGCTCCACGCCGCCGTTATAGAAGAAGGTGACGTGGGCGTACTTTTCGGTTTCGGAGATGCGCAGCTGGGTTTTATCGTGCTTCATCAGCCATTCGCCGAAGGTGTTGGTCAGCGCCGTCGGCGGATAAGCGCAGGCGGTGTCGATATCGGCGGCGTATTCGGTCAGCATTACAAAATCGGCGAACTTCACCACTCTGGCGCGCGGGAAACCGTTGAAGTCGGCGTCGACAAAGGCGCGGGCGATCTGGCGCGCGCGGTCGGCGCGGAAGTTCATGAAAATCAGCGCGTCGCCGTCCTGCATGGCGGCGCTGGCTTCGCCGGCGGCCTGAATGACCGTGGGTTTGACGAACTCATCGTTTTCATCGCGTGCGTAGGCGGCCTGCAGCGCGGCGTCGGCGCTGTCGGCATGAAACTCGCCTTTGGCGTCGGTCAGCAGGTCATAGGCCAGCTGGACGCGATCCCAGCGGTTGTCGCGGTCCATGGCGAAGTAACGGCCGACCACCGAGGCGATGCGTCCGACGCCCAGCTGTTCGAACGCTGCGCTAAAGCGCTGCAGGGAGGCATCGGCGCTGCGCGGCGGCGTGTCGCGGCCGTCCAGAAACGCATGCAGATATACGGCGCTGGCGCCGCGTTGCGCGGCCAGTTGCACCATCGCCAGTATATGGTCTTCATGGCTGTGGACGCCGCCCGGCGACAGCAGCCCCATGATGTGCACCGCTTTGCCGGCCTGCGCCGCTTTATCCACCGCGGCGGTCAGCACCGGGTTGGCGTAGAAATCGCCGTCGGCGATCGCCTTGTCCAGCCGGGTCAGATCCTGGTAGACGATACGGCCGGCGCCAAGGTTGACGTGGCCCACTTCCGAGTTGCCCATCTGGCCGTCAGGCAGGCCGACGTCCAGCCCGGAGGCGGCGATCAGCGTATGCGGCCGCTGCTGCCACAGCTGGTCCATCACCGGCGTGCGGGCGTTGAGAATGGCATTGTCCTGCTGCTCTTCACGGTGGCCGTAACCATCCAGAATCACCAGCACCATAGGCGTTTTATTGCTCGACATTGTATTAACCTCGTTGCTGTAAATATGTCAGCCTGAAAAGGGAGTGATAGTAGCGGATGGCCGCGCGCAAAGTGCCCAAAGAGATCAAACTTACGGCGAACAGTCGGCCACTTTTTACGGTGATAAGGAGAATTTCCCGGCGTCGTCCGCAGTTTCTGCAATCGCGGATGCTAATTGGCTGTAATTGACGCATTCGGCAGGTATACTCTGGAGCCTTGACCTATTTTCCTTTAACTAACGAGAGTTGTTACGCCCCATGCTGCAAGAAATTATGCCATTCGTTAGCAAGCATCCCATCCTGAGCCTGGCCTGGATCGCCCTGCTGGTTGCGGTGATTGTGATGACCTTCAAAAGCCGTTTCTCCAAGGTTAAAGATATCACGCGCGGCGAAGCTACCCGTCTGATTAACAAAGAAAATGCCGTGGTGGTCGACACCCGCAGCCGTGAAGATTTCCGCAAGGGCCACATTGCCAACGCCATCAACCTGACGGCGAGCGAAATCAAAAACGGCAGCCTGGGCGAGCTGGAAAAACACAAATCCCAGCCTATTATCGTAACCTGCGCCAACGGCACCGCATCGCGCGCGCCGGCGGAAAGCCTGAGCGCCGCCGGGTTCGCCAACGTCAGCACCCTGAAAGACGGCGTTGCCGGCTGGAGCGGGGATAACCTGCCGCTGGTGCGCGGTAAATAATCACGTTTTTACGTCGTAGAGGTGGCTTCCATGGCTAATATCGACATCTATACCAAGGCGACCTGCCCGTTCTGCCATCGCGCCAAGGCGCTGCTGAACAGCAAGGGCGCTGCGTTCAACGAGATCGCCATCGACGGCGATAACGTAAAACGTGAAGAGATGATTGCGCGCAGTGGGCGAACCACCGTGCCGCAAATTTTCATCGACGGCCAGCATATTGGCGGCTGTGATGATTTATATGCACTTGATGCGCAAGGTGGTCTGGATCCGCTGCTTTAAGCGACCGGCCATGGTTCACATCAATATTGCTGAGTATCAATAAGGACGTTTAACCAAGGGTATTATCGACATGTCAGAACAAAACAGCACCGAGATGGCTTTCCAGATCCAACGTATCTACACCAAAGACATCTCTTTTGAAGCACCGAATGCACCGCAGGTTTTCCAGCAGGAGTGGCAGCCGGAAGTTAAACTTGATCTTGATACCGCTTCCAGCCAACTGGCGGACGACGTGTATGAAGTTGTGCTGCGTGTTACCGTGACGGCATCTCTGGGTGAAGAAACCGCATTCCTGTGCGAAGTCCAGCAGGCGGGTATTTTCTCCGTTGCCGGCATTGAAGGCACTCAGCTGGCGCACTGCCTGGGCGCATACTGCCCGAACATCCTGTTCCCGTATGCGCGCGAGTGCATCACCAGCCTGGTATCCCGCGGTACTTTCCCGCAGCTGAACCTGGCACCGGTCAACTTTGATGCGCTGTTCATGAACTATCTGCAGCAGCAGGCAGAAGGCGAAGGTGCTGAACCACATCAGGATGCCTGATGAAAACAGTCAATGCTTCAATGACCGTTATCGGTGCCGGCTCGTACGGCACCGCATTGGCCATTACGCTGGCGCGTAACGGCCATCCGGTGGTGTTGTGGGGGCATAACCCCGACACCATCGCCAACATGCAGCGCGAACGCTGCAACCAGACATTTCTCCCCGACGTTCCTTTCCCTGATAACCTGCTGCTCGAGGCCGATCTGGCGCGCGCGCTGGCGGCCAGCCGCGATGTGCTGGTGGTGGTGCCGAGCCACGTTTTCGGCGACGTACTGCGCCAGCTGAAGCCGCTGCTGCGGGCGGACGCGCGTATTGTGTGGGCCACCAAGGGGCTGGAGGCGGAAACCGGGCGTCTGCTGCAGGACGTGGCGCGCGATGCGCTGGGCGAGGCGATGCCTCTGGCGGTGGTTTCCGGGCCGACATTCGCCAAAGAGCTGGCGGCGGGCCTGCCGACGGCGATTGCCCTGGCGGCGACCGACGAACAGTTTGCCGATGATTTACAGCAGCTGCTGCACTGCGGCAAAAGCTTCCGCGTTTACAGCAACCCGGACTTTATCGGCGTACAGCTGGGCGGGGCGGTGAAAAACGTGATTGCCATCGGCGCCGGCATGTCCGACGGGATCGGCTTTGGCGCCAATGCGCGCACCGCGCTGATTACCCGCGGCCTGGCGGAGATGAGTCGTCTGGGCGCGGCGCTGGGCGCTGATCCGGCCACCTTTATGGGCATGGCGGGACTGGGCGATCTGGTGTTAACCTGCACGGATAATCAATCGCGCAATCGCCGCTTCGGTATTATGCTGGGGCAGGGTATGGACGTGACAACCGCGCAGGATAGCATTGGCCAGGTGGTCGAAGGCTATCGCAATACCAAAGAGGTGTTGGCGCTGGCGCAGCGTCACGGCGTGGAAATGCCGATTACCGAACAGATTTACCAGGTGCTGTACTGCGATAAAAATGCCCGCGAAGCGGCGGTGAGCCTGCTGGGGCGGACGCGCAAGGACGAAAAGCACAACGCCTGATGTGAACGGCCCGTAGCGTCGGGCCCGGGGACGCGCCCTGAGCGGGGCGTCCGTATTATCACGTATTACCTTGCCGCCCGCGGCGAGGCGTTTTGTTTTGCAAAGTCAGAGCCAGAGAGGAACGCAATGTCGTCAGATGAGTTAGAGCAGGTGTGGAGCAACATTAAGGCGGAAGCGCGAGCGCTGGCTGATTGTGAACCGATGCTGGCTAGCTTTTTCCATGCGACGCTGCTGAAACATGAAAATCTGGGCAGCGCGCTCAGCTATATTCTGGCGAACAAACTGGCGAATCCGATCATGCCGGCGATTGCGGTGCGGGAGGTGGTGGAAGACGCCTACCGTTCCGACGCGCAGATGATCGCTTCGGCGGCGAGCGATATTCTGGCGGTGCGGCTGCGCGATGCGGCGGTGGACAAATACTCTACGCCGCTGCTGTATCTCAAGGGTTTCCATGCCCTGCAGTCTTACCGTATCGGCCACTGGCTGTGGAATCAGGGCCGTCAGGCGCTGGCGGTGTACCTGCAAAACCAGATTTCCGTCGCGTTCGGCGTGGATATTCACCCGGCGGCGAAAATCGGCTGCGGCATCATGCTCGACCATGCCACCGGTATCGTGATCGGTGAAACGGCGGTGGTGGAAAACGACGTCTCCATCCTGCAGTCGGTGACGCTGGGCGGTACCGGCAAAACCAGCGGCGATCGCCACCCGAAAATTCGTGAAGGGGTGATGATCGGCGCCGGCGCGAAGATCCTTGGCAATATTGAAGTGGGCAAGGGCGCGAAGATCGGCGCAGGTTCGGTGGTGCTGCGTCCGGTGCCGCCGCATACTACCGCCGCCGGCGTGCCGGCCCGCATCGTCGGTCGTCCGGAAAGCGACAAACCGTCGATGGATATGGATCAGTACTTCAACGGTTCGAACCACGGTTTTGAGTACGGCGACGGCATCTGATCGCCGTCGTCTCTCTTCCCGCCGAAGGCCGCGACAGCGGCCTTTTTGTTGTCTGCCGCGCTATTGTCTGAGCAGCGCGCCGGCATAATCCAGCTGCCGCCAGGCTTCATACACCACGACCGATACCGCATTGGACAGGTTCATGCTGCGGCTTTGCGCCTGCATCGGAATACGGATTTTTTGTTCGGCGGGCAGCGCATCCAGAATGCTGGCCGGCAGGCCGCGGGTTTCCGGGCCGAACAGCAGGTAGTCGCCCGGCTGATAGCTGACCGCGCTGTGCGCCGGCGTGCCTTTGGTGGTCAGCGCAAACAGCCGCTGAGGTTTTTCGCTGGCGACGAACGCCGCATAGTCGGCATGGCGTTTGATGCTGGCGAATTCGTGGTAATCCAGCCCGGCGCGACGCAGGCGCTTATCGTCCCACGGGAAACCCAGGGGTTCGATCAGGTGCAGCTGAAAGCCGGTGTTGGCGCACAGACGGATGATGTTGCCGGTATTGGGCGGTATTTCGGGTTCAAATAAGACGATGTTCAACATGTAAAAAGCCCCTCATGACGAGGGGCGCAGAATAGCAAATATTGCGGGGTACTGTCGCTAGCGGGTGCGCGGCGGTTAATGCTCGCGCGCCGGTTTGCGCTGGTGCAGCGGCAGCCACAGGATCAGACGCAGGCCGCCGAGCGGGCTGTCTTCCGCCTTGACCCAGCCGCGGTGCTGGGCGATGGCCGCCTCGACGATCGCCAGCCCCAGGCCGGTACCGCCGGATTCGCGGTCGCGCGCCTCATCCGTACGATAGAACGGACGGAAGATTTGTTCACGGTCTTCCGCGCTGACGCCGGGGCCGTCATCGTCAACCACAATGGTAATGCCTTGATTATCGACGCTGAACGCCACCTCAATGCGCGTATGGGAATAGCGCAGGGCGTTGCGTACGATATTTTCCAGCGCGCTGTCCAGAGCGCCGGCGTTGCCGAACAGCGTCCAGGGACCCGGCGGCGAGGTGACCGTCAGCTGCTTGCCCATCTGTTCCGCTTCAAAGCCGGCATTGTCCAGCACATCGGCCCACAGTTCGTTGGCCTTCAGCAGCTCGTGCGCCAGCTCGGTCTTCTGTTGGCCGCGCGACAGCGCCAGCAGATCGTTGATCATCGAATCCAGCCGCTGCGCCTCGGTCTCAATGCGCGCCAGCTCGTGGCCTTCGCCGTGGCGGCGGCGCATCAGCGCGGTCGCCAGCTGCAGCCGGGTCAGCGGCGTGCGCAGTTCGTGCGAGATATCGGAGATCAGCCGCTGCTGGGCGGTCATCATGCGTTCCAGCGCGCTGACCATCTGGTTGAAGCTGGCGCCGGTCGCCAGAAACTCCTGCGGCCCCGATTCCAGCTCCGGGTGCTGCTTCAGATTACCGCGCGCCACGTCATCGGCGGCGTTTTTCAGCTTGCGCGCCGGTTTCGCCAGGCTCCAGGCCAGCCAGAGCAGCAGCGGGGCGCTGATCAGCATGGTGACGATCAGCAGCAGCAGCGGCCGGTCGAACATTAGGTTGATAAAGTCGGACTGCGGGCTGTTGGCCGGACGGATCAGATAGAGCTGGTAGTTGTCTTCGCCGTCGCGCACCGAGAAGGGGCCGACCAGTTCGACGCGGCCATATTTTTTCTTCTTGGGGTGATCGGCATTGTCGGACTGGCCGATAAAGTTGCGTACGATTTGCATATCGTTACGCTGTGCGCCAATCACCCGGCCTTCGCTGGTCACCAGAATCAGGCGCTGGCCCGGCGGCGCCCATTTGTCGATGGCGCGGAACAGGCGACGCCACCACATCAGATCGTTGGCCGGATCCTGCTGTAATTCGGCCTCGACGTGCTGTTCCAGCATCAACCCCTGCCGCTGCTCGCTGTCCAGCAGCGAGGTCATCTGGCGGGAGTCGAGCTTGGGCACCATCAGCACCAGCATCAGCACCAGCGCCAATGTGAACCAGAAAATGGCGAAGATGCGTGCCGTCAAACTGTTGATCATGTTGCTGATACCATTAAATAGCCCCGGCCGCGCAGGGTTTTGAACCATGGGTGGCCGTCTTTACGGTCCGGCAGCTTGCGCCGCAGGTTGGAGATATGCATGTCGATAGCGCGGTCAAACGGCGTCAGACGTTTGCCCAGCACTTCCTGGCTCAGCAGTTCGCGCGAGACCACCTGGCCGAGATGCTGCGCCAGCAGGTACAGCAGGGTAAATTCGGTGCCGGTCAGTTCCAGCACCTGGCCGTCGAAGCTGGCTTCCTGACGCCCCGGGTTCAGCTGCAGGCCATCGACGTCCAGCGTCGGCGCGCCGCTGTCGACGCTTTGCTGCTGCTCGCTCCAGTTGGAACGGCGCAAGATGGCGCGGATGCGTGCCACCAGTTCACGATCGTTGAACGGTTTCGGCAGATAGTCGTCGGCGCCGAGCTCCAGGCCCAGCACCCGATCCAGCTCGCTGCCGCGGGCGGTCAGCATGATCACCGGGGTTTGGTGGTGCTGACGCAGTTCTTTCAGCGTATCGATGCCGTTTTTCTTCGGCATCATGATGTCCAACAGCAAGAGATCGATGGAGCCGTCCAGCAGCGACAACGCCTGTTCGCCGTCATGGGCAACGACGATATTAAAGCCTTCCATCTCAAGCAGTTCTTTCAGCAGCGAGGTCAGCTCGCGGTCGTCGTCAACTAACAGAATCTTGTTCATTATGATTTACCTCCTGACGCAAAATACGTCATCAACTGTTGGCATTCCATGACTTTACGTAGTTTTACATGCCCTGACGGATGTTTGCAGCTGCAGCGATACACTGCTCCTCGTTGACTTGCAAAGCGGAATGAACGAGGAGTGAAAATGCGTAAGGTGACCGCATTAGTCGTGGCATCCATGTTGGCATCAGGTTCCGCCATCGCCGCCGACGCCATATCGCCTTCCGCGCAGGATGCCGCAACCAGCAACCCCGGCCAGCATCATATGTTTGACGGCGTCAGGTTGACTGAAAAGCAACGTCAGCAAATGCGCGATTTAATGCGCCAGGCCCGTCACGACCTGCCTGGTGTCAATGTAGCTGAAATGGAAGCAATGCATAAGCTGGTGACGGCAAACAAATTTGATGAAGCCGCCGTGTATGCACAGGCGGAGAAGGTGGCCCAGGAACAGGTGAAGCGCCAGGTCGAGATGGCCCGGGTGCGCAACCAAATGTATAACTTACTGACGCCACAGCAAAAAAGTGTTCTAGACCAGAAGCATCAGCAGCGTATGCAGCAGATGGAGCAACAACTTTCTGGTTTGCAGCAAGCTTCTGCCCAGAAGTGAGTGCGACTGAGTAGTACCCTGTTTTTCCTTGCCATAGACACCATCCCTGTCTTCCCCCCTCATGATGAGGGGGTTTTTTTTGACCAAAATCCATCAGGGGTATTTAGATACAACGCCCCTCTGGAGTTGGCCGACGTGCTGCCGATATTGAACATATGGTGTCGATCTCTGAACCCATGGCGGCAACTATGCGGCGTATGTCCGCGGCTGACCGGCAAAGACTCATCACCCTGACGGCGGGGATTTTTTACCCGACATTCCGTTATACTCACCCCACTGGATAGTGAATCGGGATAGGTTATGGAACAGCAATATGCGTGCCTGGTGAAGTCCGCCGCTCTGGCCGCGACCGTGATGGCATCAATCCTGCTGCTGATAAAGATCGTCGCCTGGTATATCACCGGGTCGGTGAGCCTGTTGGCGGCGCTGGTGGACTCCCTGGTCGATATTGCCGCTTCGCTGACCAACCTGCTGGTGGTGCGTTATGCGCTGCAGCCGGCGGATGAGGAACATACTTTTGGCCACGGCAAGGCCGAATCGCTGGCGGCGCTGGCGCAGAGCATGTTCGTTTCCGGCTCCGCGCTGTTTTTATTCCTGACCGGCTTTCAGCATCTCTATGCGCCCGAGACGCTGCGTGCGCCCGCCGTTGGTATTGTGGTGACGGTTATCGCCTTGCTGAGCACCTTGCTGCTGGTCACCTACCAGCGCTGGGTGGTGCGCAAAACGCGCAGCCAGGCGGTGCGCGCAGATATGTTGCATTATCAGTCAGATGTCATGATGAATGGTGCTATTCTTATCGCGCTTGGGCTAAGCTGGTACGGTTTTCAGCGGGCGGATGCGTTGTTCGCGTTGGGTATCGGCGTCTACATTCTTTACAGCGCGTTGCGTATGGGTTACGAGGCGGTGCAGTCGCTACTGGATCGCGCATTGCCGGATGATGAACGGCGCGCCATTATTGAGGTGGTTTCCTCATGGCCGGGCATCAAAGGGGCGCACGATTTGCGCACCCGCCAGTCTGGCCCGACCCGGTTTATTCAGCTGCATTTGGAAATGGAAGACAATTTGCCGCTGATGCAGGCGCATATTTTGGCTGAACAAGTGGAAAAAGCGTTATTGCACCGTTTTCCCGGCGCGGATGTCATCATCCACCAGGATCCGTGTTCCGTGGTGCCTGCGGGGCGGCAGGGTCGTTGGGAGCTATAATTAACCTATTGCAATGGTGCCGGATCCCATGAAGAAAACGTAAAATTAGCTCAGTGTGCGTTGTTACTTTTTACCTGAATTTAGCGTGACCTGAATCAATTCAGCTTGGTGATTTTGTTATAGTATTCGGCAATAAAATTCGTAGGCGGGGTTGCTGCAACCGGAAACGCGAAAAGCCAATCGGCAAAGACAAAGTTCTTAAGAAATTGCATCTACAAGTTCAGAGGTAGTCATGATCAAGAAAATCGGTGTACTGACGAGTGGCGGTGATGCGCCGGGTATGAACGCGGCGATCCGTGGCGTTGTACGCGCCGCGCTTACGGAAGGTCTGGAAGTTTTTGGTATTTACGACGGCTACCTTGGCTTGTACGAAGATCGCATGGAGCAGTTGGACCGCTACAGCGTGTCCGACATGATCAACCGTGGCGGCACCTTCCTCGGATCGGCCCGCTTTCCGGAATTCAGAGATGAAAACGTACGCGCCAAGGCGATTGAGAACCTTAAGAAACACGGCATCGATGCGCTGGTGGTGATCGGCGGCGACGGCTCCTATATGGGGGCAAAACGCCTGACGGAAGAGGGGTTTCCGTGCATCGGCCTGCCGGGCACTATCGATAACGACGTGGCCGGCACCGACTACACCATTGGTTTCTTCACCGCGCTGGAAACCGTGGTAGAAGCGATTGACCGTCTGCGTGATACCTCTACCTCGCACCAGCGTATTTCAATTGTGGAAGTGATGGGGCGCTACTGCGGCGACCTGACGCTGGCGGCGGCGATTGCCGGCGGCTGTGAGTTTATCGTCCTGCCGGAAATTGAATTTAACCGTGACGATCTGGTGTGTGAAATCAAGGCCGGCATCGCCAAGGGTAAAAAGCACGCGATCGTGGCGATTACCGAGCACATCTGCGACATTGACGAGCTGGCCGCCTATATCGAGCAGGAAACCAAGCGTGAAACCCGCGCTACCGTGCTGGGCCACATTCAGCGCGGCGGTTCGCCGGTGGCGTATGACCGTATTCTGGCTTCGCGCATGGGGGCTTACTCCATCGAACTGCTGCTGAAAGGGTACGGCGGCCGCTGCGTCGGTATCCAGAATGAGAAGATGGTGCACCATGACATCATCGACGCGATTGAAAACATGAAGCGTCCTTTCAAGGGCGACTGGCTGGAAACGGCGAAAAAGCTGTACTGATCCTGCCCGGCCGTGCCGACAGACAAGCCTCCGTACGCGGGGGCTTTTTTTTGTGGATCGTCGCCATATTCCAGAATCGTCTAGGCCCAAATTTTTTATTCTTTAATTGCTGCCCCAGTTTCTGGCAGGCTTTGACGCTAAATCAGCCGTTTTGAGCTGGCGATTATTTATCTTGGGAGAGCGTGCGATGCGTAAATGGGGTGTAGGCCTGACATTAATGTTGCTGACAACCGGAGCGTTGGCGAAAGATCTTCAATTGCTGAACGTTTCATACGACCCGACGCGCGAGTTCTACCAGGAATACAATGCCGCCTTCAGCCAGCACTGGCAGCAGCAGCACGGCGATAAAGTTACCGTGCGTCAGTCCCATGGCGGTTCCGGCAAACAGGCCACGTCGGTGATTAACGGCATCGAGGCGGATGTGGTGACGCTGGCGCTGGCTTACGATGTGGATGCGATCGCCGCGCGCGGGCGGATTGATAAAAACTGGATCAAACGCCTGCCGGACAACTCGGCGCCTTATACCTCCACCATCGTGTTCCTGGTGCGTAAAGGGAACCCCAAACAGATCCACGACTGGCCGGATCTGATCAAGCCGGGCGTATCGGTGATCACGCCGAACCCGAAAACCTCCGGCGGCGCACGCTGGAACTATCTGGCGGCCTGGGGTTATGCGCTGCATCACAACAATAACGATCAGGCCAAGGCGCAGGCGTTTGTTAAGAGCCTCTATAAGAATGTGGAAGTGCTGGATTCCGGCGCGCGCGGCGCGACCAATACCTTCGTTGAGCGCGGCATTGGCGACGTGCTGATCGCTTGGGAAAACGAGGCCTTGCTGGCGAAAAAGGAGCTGGGTAAGGATAAGTTTGAAATCGTCACTCCGAGCGAGTCGATTCTGGCGGAGCCGACCGTATCCGTGGTGGATCGCGTGGTCGACAAGCGCGGCACCCGTGAGGTGGCGAACGCCTATCTGAAGTATCTGTATTCTCCGGTGGGGCAGACCATTGCGGCGAAGAACTACTATCGCCCGCGTGATGCCGCGGTTGAGGTCAAATTCGCCGAGCAGTTCCCGAAACTGAAGCTGTTTACCGTTGATGATACCTTTGGCGGCTGGAGCAAGGCGCAGAAGGAACACTTCGCCAGCGGCGGAAAGTTTGACGAAATCAGCAGACGCTGAGACGTAACAATAAAAAAACCCCGGCATGCCGGGGTTTTGTCATTCTGAGCCGTTGGCTATCAGGCTTTTTTCGCTGCGGCTGCGGCTTTGACGATCACGGCGAAGGCGTCGGCCTTCAGCGATGCGCCGCCTACCAGCGCGCCGTCGATGTCCGGCTGGGCGAACAGCTCTGCGGCGTTTTTATCATTCACGGAACCGCCGTACTGAATGATGATGCCGGCAGCGACGTCGGCATCGTGCTTGGCGATGTGGTCGCGGATAAATTTGTGTACCGCCTGAGCCTGCGCAGGGGTAGCGGACTTGCCGGTGCCGATGGCCCAGACCGGCTCATAGGCAATCACGGTGTCTTTCATCGCCGGCGCGCCCAGGGTTTTCAGCACGGCGTCAATCTGACGTGCGCAAACTTCTTCGGTCTGGCCCGCTTCGTTTTCCGCTTCGGTTTCACCGATGCACAGCACCGGGGTCAGGCCGGCTTCTTTCAGCACCGCGAATTTCTCGGCGATCACTTCGTCGCTCTCTTTGTGATAGGTGCGACGCTCAGAGTGGCCGATGATGATGTACTGTGCGCCGACGTCTTTCAGCATGTTGGCGGAAACTTCACCGGTAAAGGCGCCGGCCAGGTTCACGTCTACGTTCTGGGCGCCCAGCGCGATGCGGCTGCCGGCCAGCTGATGCTTGGCCTGGTCCAGGTACATGACCGGCGGCGCGATGGCTACGCCGCAGCCTTCTACGCTGCTCAGTTCGTTGCGCAGGCCGGCGATCAGCTCGTTAACCATGTGCGTGCTGCCGTTCAGTTTCCAGTTACCCATCACTAATGGATGACGCATAATTTTTCCTCCAACAAGGGAACGTGAGAATCGATGCCCGACATCAGCGAAGCGGCAGCCTACAGCGCGGCCGCTTCGGGCAGAAAGGGCATAAATAACTACTGCCGGACCGGCAGTCAACCTGCCCAACAGTATAGAGATGAATGGATCGGATGGCTTTGCTTTTCGTCATTTAATCGTCGCGGGGTTCACGGTTCCGCCAGCGTCAGTTTCACCGGCTCCACCGCGAACGTCAGGCCCTGTTCGCCGTTATCGGCGACCACATAGCGGATGGCGCCGACCTGCTGAGTGTAAAAGCGCGAGCCTTTACCCTTCTCCAGTAAGGTACTCACCTTGATGATGCTCTGCTCTACCGTTAACGCCGGTTCGAACTGGCGCATTAATGCCGCCATATAGTTGACGGTGACGGCGCGTGCGCTTTTCTCTTCGTTGCCCTGCAGCGGCAGGTGGGTGATTTGCAGCGTTTTGATTTTACCGGTGCCTTTTTCCAGCGCGGTGGAGGCATACAGGTTTTCGTTGAGTTTACTGGCGGCGCGGGTCAGCAGCGGCGTGTCGTCGGCGCTGCCGTCAATGGCGCGGAACTCGCCGATCGGCAGTTTGGGGTTGTCGCGATTGTATTTGGCGCGGAATTTCGCCACGGTCAGATCGAACGTCGGCGCTCCGGCCAGCAGGTATGGCGCGGTTGGGGGCGCATCATTGGCGGCCGGCGTTTGCTCGGCCCAGGCATGGCCCACGCCCGAAAGCAGACAGGCGACGAGAGGAAGTGTTCTCAGCATAGCTCGCGGTGTTGATAGCAAATCGGACTCCGATTAAAGCGGTAATCGGGGGAGGTTGTCAAAGATCCGCCCGGATTATCTGTTTGCTGCCCTGAATGGTGTGCGGCGCATCAGCGCTGACGCCGTCCCTGCCGTGCCTATGTTACACTGCCGCACAGCTTATGGGCAGATTAACAACGCAGGATTCCATGACAATACAGCAGTGGTGTTTTTCGTTTAAAGGGCGCATTACGCGGCGCGATTTCTGGCTTTGGATGGGTGTCTGGCTGGTGCTGATGGCGGCAGCGTTTACGCTGGCCAACTATCAGTGGGTTGCTATCCAGAGCATTGCGTTTTTTATTGTGGCGCTGCTGTGGCCGACGGCGGCGGTGCTGGTCAAGCGGCTGCACGATCGCAATAAATCCGGCTGGTGGGCGCTGCTGCTGATTTTGGCGTGGATGCTGGCGGCGGGCAACTGGCAGATGCTGGCGCCGATCTGGCAGTGGGGCGTCGGGCGTTTTATCCCGACGCTGATTATCGTCATGATGGCCATCGATCTGGGCGCCTTTGTCGGGACGCCCGGCGAGAATCGCTTCGGGCCTGAAGCCGAACCGGTCAAATTCCGCGATTAATCACCAGTAGTGCTCGCTGGTGATGTGCCCCGGCTTGCGGCGCAGGTGTTTGCGCATCCCGTGCAGCTCCTTCAGCGTTTGCTGGGTGTCGCGCACCATCTGCGGATTGCCGCACAGCATCACATGGCCGGTTTCCGCATCCAGCGGTAGGCCGATGGCGGCCTCCAGGCGGCCGTCTTCAATCAGCGCCGGCACCCGGCCGGTCAGCGAGCCGGAGACCTCCTCGCGGCTGACCACCGTCTGAATGCGCAGTTTGCCGTTGTAGCGCTGCTGCAGCTGCTGCATCAGCGGCAGGTAGCTCAGGTCGCGGGCATAGCGGGCGGCGTGCACCAGCACCAGATTTTTGAAGCGTTCAAGGCCTTTGCCTTCCTGCAGAATCGACAGGTACGGACCAATGGCGGTGCCGGTCGCCAGCATCCACAGGGTTTCGCAGTCCGGCACTTCGTCCAGTACGAAGAAGCCGGCGGCCTCTTTGGTCACCATTACTTCCGCACCCGGCTGCAGCTGGTTCAGCCGTGGGCTGAGTTTGCCTTCCGGCACCGTGACCAGGTAAAACTCCAGGTTGGAGTCGCAGGGCGCATTGACGTAGGAGTAGGCGCGCTGCACGCGCTCGCCGTCAATCTCCAACGCCAGCTTGGCGAACTGGCCGGCGGTAAATGGGTCGATGGCGGCATCGACGGTGAGACTGAACAGCCCATCGGTCCACTGTTCCAGGTGAGTAACCTTGCCTTTAACCCATTCAGCCATACTTCATGCTCCCATCATCAAATCAAAAATAAAATTAGCACTCTGCGCGGTCGGCGTCGTTATCGCTCTCTGATATTTATCTTATGGCAAGTTGATGCAAACAATTATCGATTAAATGCTAAAGCCTGGCGGCGGCCCGCGGTGCCTGCCGTCGCGGTATGCGTGACGTACCGTTTAATTTACGAGAATGGACGACTTTGCTGCCAGTGTGACCTGGATCAATATTTGGTCGGGACTCGCTAAAAAAAACAGATTTGTTAGTTTATGCGCCAACAAGAGGATGTCTGCGCAACGCTGGCCAAAATTGCCGCCACGCGCAGGGTTTTGGTGAGTTAAGACGTTAACAAAGAGAATGAGAAAACTAGAGAATTTCCACCTGTTGGTGATGCTGATCCTGCTGGTTGCCGTCGGTCAGATGGCGCAAACCATTTATGTGCCGACGATTGCCAATATTGCCCACGATTTGTCGGTGCGCACCGGCGCCGTGCAGCAGGTGATGGCGGCCTATCTGTTGACCTACGGTTTTTCACAGCTGATCTACGGCCCGCTGTCGGATCGCGTTGGCCGCCGGCCGGTGATTCTGGCCGGGATGGCTATTTTTATGCTCGGTGCCACCGGCGCGCTGCTGGCTAACAGCCTGACGATGCTGGTGGCCGCCAGCGCCATTCAGGGCATGGGCACCGGCGTGGCCGGCGTGATGGCGCGCACCATGCCGCGCGACCTGTATGCCGGCACCGCGCTGCGCTATGCCAACAGCCTGCTGAATATGGGCATTCTGGTCAGTCCGCTGCTGGCACCGGTGATTGGCGGCGCGCTGGCGATGGTCTTCGGCTGGCGCGCCAGCTATGCGTTCCTGCTGGTATTGTGCGTGGGCGTCGCCTTCGCCATGTTCCGCTGGCTGCCGGAAACCCGCCCGCAGCAAACGGAAAAACGGCGCATGCTGGCCAGCTTCCGCCAGCTGCTGGCCGATGGAGCGTTCAGCCGCTATCTGGTCATGCTGATCGGCGGTCTGGCGGGGATTGCGGTGTTTGAGGCCAGCTGCGGCGTACTGATGGGCGGCGTGCTGGGACTGAACGGGCTGACCGTCAGCATCCTGTTTATTCTGCCGATCCCGGCGGCCTTTTTCGGCGCATGGTATGCCGGCCGCGACGGCAAAAGCTTCCAGCAGCTGATGTGGCATTCGGTGCTGAGCTGCCTGCTGGCGGGTCTGATGATGTGGATCCCCGGCTGGTTCGGCGTGATGAATATCTGGACGCTGATTGTTCCCGCCGCGCTGTTTTTCTTCGGCGCCGGGATGCTGTTCCCGCTGGCGACCACCGGGGCGATGGAGCCGTTCCCTTACCTGGCCGGCGCCGCCGGCGCACTGGTGGGCGGGATGCAGAATATGGGCTCCGGTCTCGCCACCTGGCTGTCGTCCATGCTGCCGCAGACCGGGCAGTTCAGCCTGGGCCTGCTGATGTTCGCCATGGCGCTGCTGATTCTGCTGTGCTGGTGGCCGCTGTCCAACCGTATGCAGCAGGCGGGCCACACCGTTTAACGTGAGCGGCCAGGCATTGCCTGGCCGTCGGGTGACCCCTTACAGCAGGTACGGGTGCAGCGCCGGGTCCTTACGATCCAGATAGTGGGTCGAACGGATGCGGCGGATGGTGCGTGATTTACCGCGGATCAACAGCGTTTCCGTGGTCGCCATATTGCCCTGGCGGCTGATGCCTTCCAACAGGTCACCTTTGGTGATGCCGGTGGCGGCGAAGATGACGTTGTCATTGCGCGCCATATCGTCCAGCAGCAGCACCTTGCCCGCCTCAATGCCCATCTCCTTACAGCGCGCCAGCTCCTGCTCGCCGATGCGGCGGTTGGCGTCATTATCTTCCTTCACCTGATGACGCGGCAGCAGGCGCGCCTGCATATCGCCGTCCAGCGCGCGGATCACCGCGGCGGAAATCACCCCTTCCGGCGCGCCGCCGATGCCGTACATCACATCCACTTCGCTGTCCGGCATGCAGGTCAGGATTGAGGCGGCCACGTCGCCGTCCGGAATGGCGAACACCTTGACGCCCATCTGCTGCATTTGCGCGATCGTCGCGTCGTGACGCGGTTTAGCCAGCGTGATCACCGTCAGTTGCGACAGTGGCTTGTTCAGCCGCGCGGCGACGTTTTGCAGGTTGTCGGCGAGCGGCAGGCTGAGGTCAATAGCGCCGCGCGCCGCCGGCCCTACCACCAGTTTTTCCATATACATATCCGGCGCGTGCAGGAAGGTGCCGCGATCGCCGACCGCCAGCACTGCCAGCGCGTTGGATTGTCCCATGGCGGTCATGCGCGTGCCTTCTATCGGGTCGACGGCGATATCCACCGCATCGCCCTGGCCGGTGCCGACCTGCTCGCCGATATACAGCATCGGCGCTTCATCGATTTCACCTTCGCCAATCACGATGCGGCCATCGATCGCCACCTTGTTGAGCATAATCCGCATGGCGTGGACGGCGGCGCCGTCGGCGGCATTCTTGTCGCCGCGTCCCAGCCATTGATAGCCGGCTAACGCCGCAGCTTCGGTTACGCGGGAAAATTCGATGGCTAATTCACGTTTCATGGCAAAACCTGTCAGTGAGTAGAGGGGAAGAGCGGGTAAGTTTACCACAGCGGCGGGCGGGCGCGGCGGGGCAAAAAAAAGCGCCGCCTTGCGGCAGCGCATTGTTCGTGTGACTTCGGCGCGGAATTATTCGTGGTCTTCCCACGCCTGGGCGCGGGCGACCGCTTTTTTCCAGCCGCTGTAACGGTAGTTACGTTCGGTGGTTTCGATGCTCGGGCGGAATTCCCGCTCGATGACTGCCTTGCTCTTCACTTCATCCAGGTCGTTCCAGTAGCCGATGGCCAGACCGGCGAGGAACGCCGCGCCTAACGCCGTAGACTCGCGCACTTCAGGACGCTCAACGCGCGTGCCCAGAATGTCGGACTGGAACTGCATCAGGAAGTTGTTGGCGACAGCGCCGCCGTCAACGCGCAGCGACTGCAGACGGGTATTGGAGTCGGCCTGCATGGCGTCCAGTACGTCGCGGGTCTGATAGGCGATGGACTCCAGCGTTGCACGGATGATGTGGTTGCTGTTGGCGCCGCGGGTCAGACCGAAAATGGCGCCGCGCGCATACGGATCCCAGTATGGCGCGCCCAGACCGGTGAAGGCCGGCACCACGTAGACACCGTTGCTGTCTTTCACCTTGGTGGCGAAGTATTCGGAATCGGCCGCATCGCTGATCAGCTTCAGCTCGTCGCGCAGCCACTGGATAGACGCGCCGCCGATAAACACCGCGCCTTCCAGCGCGTAGTTCACTTCACCGCGCGGGCCACAGGCAATGGTGGTCAGCAGGCCGTGGCTGGAGCTGACCGCCTCTTCGCCGGTATTCATCAGCAGGAAGCAGCCGGTGCCGTAGGTGTTCTTCGCCATGCCCGGCTGGACGCACAGTTGGCCGAACAGCGCCGCCTGCTGGTCACCGGCGATGCCGGCGATAGGAATACGCGTGCCGCCCTTGCCGCCGATGTTGGTCTGGCCGTAAATTTCGGAAGACGGGCGCACCTTCGGCAGCATGGCGCGTGGAATATCCAGCGCCTGCAGCATGCGTTCATCCCAGTCGAGCTGGTGGATGTTGAACATCATGGTGCGCGAGGCGTTG
Source organism: Serratia sp. FGI94 (assembly GCF_000330865.1). Taxonomy (NCBI): domain Bacteria; kingdom Pseudomonadati; phylum Pseudomonadota; class Gammaproteobacteria; order Enterobacterales; family Yersiniaceae; genus Serratia; species Serratia sp. FGI94. Next base: position 4,707,806 of record NC_020064.1, on the reverse strand, counting down.
GTGTAATCGGTGACGTGAACCCGCCCCTGCGTCATTTTCCACACCAGCCAGGTGTCGACGGTGCCGAACAGCAGTTCGCCGCGCTTGGCGCGTTCACGGGCGCCCTCGACGTGATCCAGGATCCATTTCACCTTAGTGCCGGAGAAGTACGGGTCGACCACCAGGCCGGTGTTCTGACGGATGTACTCTTCCAGGCCGTCGCGCTTGAGCTGTTCGCAGATATCTGCGGTGCGGCGGCACTGCCAGACGATGGCGTTGTAGATCGGCTTGCCGGTCTCTTTTTCCCACACGATGGTGGTTTCGCGCTGGTTGGTGATGCCGATCCCGGCGATTTGGTCCGAGTTGATGTCGGCTTTCGCCAGCACTTCGACCAGCGTGGAGCTTTGAGAAGCCCAAATCTCCATCGGGTCGTGCTCTACCCAGCCGGCCTTTGGATAAATTTGTTCAAATTCGCGCTGCGATACTGCAACGATATTGGCATCGTGATCCATGACGACGGCGCGTGAGCTGGTGGTTCCCTGGTCGAGGGCGACAATAAATTTTTTTTCTGTAGTCATGGTTGAGTCCTGCTGTTGTTAACCATTTTAAACTGCGCCAATTACGCTTTACGCTGCGACGTTTTGGCGGCAGGCTGCCCTTGCTCTTCTTCGACGCAGTCGTCGCAAGGCAAGTGGCGGCCAATCAAGGTACGATAGCCGAAGGCGCCCAGGATGGCCCCGAGAATCGGTCCGAAAATCGGTACCAGGAAGTACGGGATATCGCGTGCGCCGGTAAAGGCGACGTTGCCCCAGCCGGCGAGATAGGCGAACATTTTTGGTCCGAAATCACGCGCCGGGTTCAGGGCGAAGCCGGTCAACGGGCCCATGGAAGCGCCGATAACGGCGATCAGAATACCGATCAGCAGCGGCGCCAGCGGGCCGCGCGGTACGCCGTTGCCATCGTCGGTTAGCGCCAGAATCAGGCACATCAGAATGGCGGTGATCACGGTTTCCACCAGGAACGCCTGCGCGACGGAGATGTGCGGGTTTGGATAGGTGGAGAAAATCCCGGCCAGATCCAGACTCTCTGCGCTGCCACGCACCATGTTGTGGGCGGCTTCGAAATCAAAGAACAGATTGTAGTACAGGCCGTAGACCAGCGCAGCGGCGCAGAAGGCGCCGGCGACCTGGGCGATGATGAACGGAACCACGCGGCGGCCGTTAAAGTTGGCGAACAGCCACAGTGCGATGGTGACGGCCGGGTTGAGGTGGGCGCCGGAGATGCCGGCGGTCAGATAGATCGCCATGGCGACCCCGAAGCCCCAAATAACGCTGATTTCCCATTGGCCGAAGCTGGCGCCGGCCAGTTTTAATGCGGCAACGCATCCTGCGCCAAAGAAGATCAGTAGGCCGGTGCCGAGAAATTCTGCGATACATTGGCCTTTTAATGTCGGACTGGTGTTTTGGCTCATAATGTTGTTGTCCTGCAGGGTTATAGGTTTTAGGCTCGGCGGGTAGCCTGCCGGCCTTAAGGTACAGGTTTTTTTAATCTCATCCTCTTTTAAATTGAGGACGTGATGTAAATTTATCGTTAACGAACATAAACGAGAAATAGCGAAATCAAAATGTGTGTGCTCCGTCATAAAATTGAGCGAATTCGCGTTGTCTGCTGTTCTTTCCGCGCCATCTCGCAGCCGGGTTGGTCAGGGTTTTTGTCCGACAATTGTTAGCGCGCGTTTGTCGTCATACGCGCATTTTTCAGTTTTGGCTGATGGCGGGGGCGGGAAAATTGCAACAGACTGCGCGTTGAGCCGGTATGTTGCTAGACAGTAAGAGGCGGGCTACTTACAATCGTTTTTATCGAAAGAGCGTTTTATCGAGACAGGCGCGTTTTTAATCAAAAGCGCGTGTCACTTGCGCGATGCATATTCGCAGCGGCTGCAGCCTGTGCTGTGCGGCTGCTTAATAGATGTACGCCTTGCTATCATGAGGGGACCGAAGATGTCATTTGAAGTATTTGAAAAACTGGAAGCAAAAGTTCAGCAGGCGATTGATACCATCACTCTGTTGCAGATGGAAATTGAAGAGCTGAAAGAGAAGAACAATACGCTGTCTCAGGAAGTGCAGAACGCCGCCGGCAACCACGAATCACTGGTGCGTGAGAATCAGCAGCTGAAAGAAGAACAGCACGTATGGCAAGATCGCCTGCGCGCGCTGCTGGGCAAAATGGAAGAGGTCTGATTCCCTTTGCCGCAGTAACGAAAAGGGCGCCGACGGCGCCCTTTTTCATGGTAACGGCTTATTCAATATCGAGCGGGTCTTCCGCCAGAATGATGCCGGTATTGTCGGCATACAGATGATCGCCGGAGAAGAAGGTGACGCCGCCGAAGTTGACGCGGATATCGCTTTCACCCACGCCTTCGCTGGTGGCGCCGACCGGGATGGCCGCCATGGCCTGGATGCCGATATCCAGCTCTTCCAGATCGTCCACCTGACGCACCGCGCCGTACACCACAATGCCTTCCCACTCGTTCTGGGTCGCCAGGCGCGCCAGTTCCGCGTTGATCAACGCCCGGCGGACCGAACCACCGCCGTCGACCAGCAGGACGCGGCCGCGGCCGTTTTCTTCAAGCAGGTCAAAAAGCAGGCCATTATCCTCGAAACACTTCACCGTGGTGATCTGTCCGCCAAATGAAGTACGCCCGCCAAAATTAGAGAACAGAGGCTCAACCACGTTGACCTCTTCATGATAGATATCGCAAAGTTCGGAAGTATCGTATTTCATAGGATTTTATGTCTGTTTGCCGCTGGAATAACCAGTATATCCCTTTCTGCGCCCTGTTGGCAAAATCATCAGTTTTTATCTAGCTGAGCGCCACGCCGGCGGCGAACAAAATATTCGCCAGCAGGGCGGCCTTGACCATGTGCTCCAGCATCGGGCGCATGCCGGCCGGCGAAGGGTCGCGCAGTACGCGCAGCGCATGGCGCCACAGCAGCGGCACCGCCAGCACAAACAGCCAGCCCCACGGGCCGCTCAGGTTGAACAGGGTGAACAGCGCAAAGCACAGCACCGCGCCAATCAGCAGCAACGCATGGTATCGCCGGGCGTTCTTCGGCCCCAGCCGCACCGCCAGGGTGTTCTTGCCGTTGGCGCGGTCGCTTTCGATATCACGCAGGTTATTGATGTTCAGCACCGCCGCCGCCAACAGGCCGCAGGCGGTGGCCGGCAGCATCACGATGCTGTCGAAATGCAACGTCTGCAGGTAATAGGTGCCGGCCACGCTCAACCAGCCAAAGAACGCCAGCACCGAGATATCCCCCAGCCCCAGATAGCCATAAGGCTTGTTGCCGACGGTATAGGTAATGGCGGCGACGATCGCCAGCGCGCCGAGCGCCAGGAAGCCGACCACGTCGCGCGGCGTTTCGCAGGCCAGCGCAATCAGCGAACAGCCGGCGATGGCGATCAGCACCACGGTAATGACCAGCGCGCGTTTCATCTGCGCCTGGGTAATCATGCCTTTTTGCATGCCGCGCAGCGGCCCGATGCGATCTTCTGTGTCGCTGCCTTTGACGGCGTCGCCGTAATCATTGGCCAGGTTGGAGAGGATCTGCAGCAGTCCGGCGGTCAACAGCGCCAACAGCGCGACGCCAGGTTTTAGGCTGCCTTGCCAGGCGGCAATGGCGGAACCGACAACGATGGAGGCGAAAGCCAGCGGCAGGGTGCGTGGACGTAAACTTTCCAGCCAGGCTCTGGCTGGGGTGGTGGAGGTAGATGAGCTCATTTTTCGCTTCAGCAAGTCAAGTGGCTGTGTCCGCAGATAAAAAAATGGGAGGCAATGCCTCCCATTTTCGTGACTGACAGGACAGTGATAGAGCGATTATAGGATAAAACGGCTCAGATCTTCATCTGCAACCAGCTCATCCAGGTGATTGCGCACGTATTCCGCATCAATTGTAATGGATTGACCATTAATCTCGCTGGCGTCATAGGAAATATCTTCCATCAGACGCTCCAGCACGGTGTGCAGACGACGTGCGCCGATGTTCTCGGTGCTCTCGTTAACCTGCCATGCGGCTTCGGCGATGCGGCTGATACCGTCAGCGGTGAAGTCGATGGTGACGCCTTCGGTCGCCATCAGCGCCTTGTACTGCTCGGTCAGCGACGCGTTCGGCTCGGTCAGAATGCGTTCGAAGTCTTCGGTCGTCAGCGCCTGCAGTTCAACGCGGATCGGCAGGCGGCCCTGCAGTTCCGGGATCAGATCGGACGGGCTGGCAACCTGGAAAGCGCCGGAGGCGATAAACAGGATGTGGTCGGTTTTCACCATGCCGTGCTTGGTGGAGATGGTGCTGCCTTCCACCAGCGGCAGCAGGTCGCGCTGCACGCCTTCGCGGGAGACGTCCGGGCCGGAGGAGTCGCCGCGCTTACAGATTTTGTCGATCTCATCGATAAATACGATGCCGTGCTGCTCAACGGCTTCGATCGCCTGCTCTTTCAGCTCTTCCGGGTTAACCAGCTTGGCCGCTTCTTCTTCCACCAGCAGCTTGAAGGCTTCTTTGATCTTCAGCTTGCGGGGTTTCTGCTTCTGGCCGCCGAGGTTCTGGAACATCGACTGCAGCTGGTTGGTCATCTCTTCCATGCCCGGAGGCGCCATGATTTCGACGCCCATCGGCGCGGCGGCCAGGTCGATTTCGATCTCTTTGTCGTCCAACTGGCCTTCGCGCAGTTTTTTACGGAACGACTGGCGGGCGGCGGACGGTTCCTGCTGCTCTTCCGGCTGGCCCCAGTTGTTTTTGGCCGGCGGGATCAGCACGTCGAGGATGCGCTCTTCCGCCATCTCTTCAGCGCGGGTGCGGTTTTTTTCGATCGACTGCAGGCGCACCATTTTCACCGCGGCGTCGGTCAGGTCGCGGATAATGGAATCCACTTCCTTGCCGACATAGCCCACTTCGGTGAACTTGGTGGCTTCAACTTTGATAAACGGCGCGTTGGCCAGTTTAGCCAGGCGACGGGCGATTTCGGTTTTACCGACGCCGGTCGGACCGATCATCAGAATGTTTTTCGGCGTTACTTCGTGACGCAGCATCTCGTTGAGCTGCATACGACGCCAGCGGTTACGCAAGGCGATGGCAACGGCGCGTTTGGCTTTGCTTTGGCCGATGATATAACCGTCCAGTTCGCTGACGATCTCGCGCGGAGTCATTTCAGACATAGTATTCGATCCTTACGCTTTGGAAGGCAGTTCTTCAATAGTGAGATTATGGTTGGTGTAAATACAGATGTCGCCGGCAATGCCGAGAGACTTCTCGACGATTTCACGGGCGCCCAATTCGGTATTTTCCAACAATGCGCGCGCGGCTGACTGGGCGTACGGGCCGCCGGAGCCGATCGCGATCAAATCATTTTCAGGCTGAACCACGTCACCGTTACCGGTGATGATCAGCGAGGCGTTTTCATCGGCCACGGCCAGCAATGCTTCCAGCTTGCGCAGCATGCGGTCGGTACGCCAGTCTTTCGCCAGCTCGACGGCGGCTTTCACCAGATGGCCCTGGTGCATTTCCAGTTTACGCTCGAAAAGCTCAAACAGCGTGAAGGCGTCAGCGGTGCCCCCGGCAAAACCGGCGATCACTTTATCGTTGTACAGGCGGCGTACTTTTTTGACGTTGCCTTTCATCACCGTATTGCCCAATGTTGCCTGGCCATCGCCACCGATGACGACTTGGCCGTTGCGGCGTACGCTTACAATTGTTGTCACGAGCAGACCCTCGTTGCAGACTGAAAGAAGTCCCCGCAGCGCCTGCTTGCGCAGGTGCTACGAGGCATATTGAGAGTATAGATGGGGGAGGATTACGGCTTTTCAACCCCTGACGGAGAGGGGAATGCATCCTGACATACCAATGCCCTTCAGGCGGGACAAGGTTTTGTCGGCGCCGGCGCGGCTGCTGAACGGCCCGAGCACGACGCGGTTCCAGCCGCCGCCGTTGGTGATGCGGCTTTCAATGCCTTCAAACGCCAGGCGCGCACGGACGGATTCCGCCTGATCGGCGGCGCGGAACGAGCCGCACTGCACCATCCAGCGCTGTTTCTGTTCCGGTTTGCTTTCCGTCTTCGCCGCCGGCGGCGGCGTCGGTTTAGGCTGTTGCGCCGGTTGGCTGCTGGCGCCGCCGCTGAACGGGTTGCGCGGCTGGCTGGCCGGCGGCTGCGTTTGCTGCTGCACCTGTTGCTGTTGGCGTGGCTGCTGTACCGGCGCCGGCTGCTGTGCGTTGTTGCGCGCGGCCTGAGCGGCGTCGTTATACGGCACCTCGTTGAGCTGAGTCGGGCGCTGCTGCATATCCGCCTGCATCTGCTCCAGCAGCTGGCGCTGTTCCTGGGTCAGCTGGGTTTTGGAATTCACCTCGCCGCCGGCCGTCGGTTCGGTCGGAGTTTGTACGCCGGTCTGACGGTTTTCCAGCTCTTTGATGTAGCGCCAGCGCTCTTCCGGCTTCGGCGGCAGGCCGTTGCCCGGGCGGTTGCTGTGGGCCGGCGACAGCGGTTCGTCGTCCGGTTTGTTATGGGTAATAAAGTAGAGACCGCCGGCAAAGATCACCAACAAGGCGACCGCAAGCGCTACCACGGTTTTGGACACCTTCGGAGAACTGCTTTTTTTACGGCTGGGGGTTTTGCGCCGCGCTCCAGAGCGCCCGCGGCTTACATAGTCTTTCTGTGCCACTATTCTTCCGCTGTATCTTTATTAGAAATTAAGTTCATCATGTTACTGAACCCTAAAATATTTGACTAGCGTTTAGGGGCGGCGGTGCTGCCTCTGACGATCAGTTCGCTGTCCAATAAACGGGAGCCGCTGGCGACGTTTTGCCCGTGCAGCTGTTCCAGTAACAGTAACATGGCTTGCTGACCAATTTGAAAGCGCGGTTGCGCCACCGTGGTTAACGGCGGATCGCAATACTGCGTCATTTTCAGGTCGTCAAAACCGACGATCGACAGATCGCCCGGGACGCTCAGGCCCATTTTACGCGCCTGCGACAGCACGCCGATCGCCATGATATCGCTGTGGCAGAACACCGCCGTCGGCGGTTTCGGCAGCGCCATCAGGGTTTTCAGCGCGGCTGCGCCCGCTTCATAAGTGAAATCACCCCGGGTAATATAGCCGCTTTCGACGGTAATGCCATTACGGCGTAGCGCCTGAATGTAACCCTGCAGGCGATATTCGCTGAGCGGCATCTGCTGCGGCCCGGCGACGCAGGCGATCTGCGTGTGCCCGAGCTGATGCAGATAATGCACGGCCTCGAAGGCGGCGGTCAGGTTGTCGATGTGTACCGTGGGCAGCTCCAGCTCCGGCGCAAACTCATTGGCCATCACCATCGGCGGCAGGTTGCGCTGCTCTTCCTTGCTGGCGTCGAAGGGCAGGTTGGAGCCGAGCAGCAGCATGCCGTCGATCTGTTTGGTGATAATCAGATTAACGAAGGTGCGTTCCTGCTGGTTTTGCTGCGCGCAGTCGCCGATCAGCACCAGATAGCCCTGCTGCGCGGCGGTTTGTTCAATCCCTTGAATAATATCGGCGAAGAAGGGGTCGCAGATATCCGGGACGATCACCAGGATGGTGCGGGATTCATTACGCTTCACGTTGCGCGAGAGCGCATGCGGAGAGTAACCCACGGCCAGTACGGCCTGTTCCACTTTCTGACGCGTTGGCGCTGAGACCTTCTCCGGGTTCATCAGCGCGCGTGATACGGTTGCCGTTGAAACGCCCGCCATTTCCGCAACGTCTTTCATGGTTGCCATGGATAACTCTTTCTTGTGTTCCAACGCCTTTCTCCTTGCGCCGGCCCTATGCCAACGCGATTACTGCCATACCCCGGGCAACGATGCCGTTTCAGGGCGTATTTCCGCAATCACGCCAGGTTCGCGGCTGTGCAGCCCGCGAGCGGAAATCTTTACGATATTCTAAACAGATTACGTACCGCTTTTGTTACCTAATTTGCATAAAAAATGTGATGAAGTGGGAGTTTTTCGCGTTCGCTCGCAAATTCAAGGGTAAACGTTTGCTTAACGCCAAAGAAATCAGACTTTTCCGTGTTCAACCGTCGATGGGATCGACGTCCAGCGTCCATTTAACTTTGCGTGCCTGCGGCAGGGTGCCGATCAGCGGCAGGGTGTTTTTCATGATCCCCTGCAGAACGCGGCGCGACGGGTGTTGCAGCAGCAGCTGCCAGCGGAAACGTCCCCCGCGTTTGGACTGCAGCGCCGGCACCGGCCCCATCACCCACAGGGCATCGTCTTTCAGCGGGCTGGCCTCCAGCAGATTGCGCAATTGCTGCAGGAACATCGGCGCCTGCTGATTATCGTGATCGTCGGCGCGCAGCATAATGTGGCTGGTATAGGGGGGCAGGAAGACGCTGTTGCGCTCGCTAAGCGCCTGCTTGGCAAAGGCGTCGTAGCCTTGTTGCAGCAGCGTCTGCAGCAGCGGGTGCTCCGGGTGGTGAGTCTGCAGCAGCACTTCACCCTGCTTGCCGGCGCGGCCGGCGCGGCCGGATACCTGGGTATACAGCTGGGCGAAGCGTTCGGCGGAACGGAAATCGGCGGAAAACAGCGCGCCGTCGACGTCCAGCAGCGCTACCAGCGTCACGTCCGGGAAGTGGTGGCCCTTCGCCAGCATTTGCGTACCGATCAGAATACGCGCGCCGCCGCGGTGGATCTCGTTCAGATGCTGTTCCAGCGAGCCTTTACGGCTGGTGGTGTCGCGGTCGATACGGGTAATCGGCGTGTCAGGGAACAGCGGCGCCAGCTCGTTTTCCAGCTGTTCGGTGCCGACGCCGACCGATACCAGATGCGTAGAGCCGCATTGCGGGCACTGGTGCGGCACCGGGCGCTGGCTGTCGCAGTGGTGGCAGCGCAGCTGGCGGTGATTCTGGTGCAGGGTGTAGTAACGGTCGCAGCGCTGACATTCGGCGATCCAGCCGCATTCGTGACACAGCAGCGCCGGCGCATAGCCGCGGCGGTTGAGAAACAGCATCACCTGATTATCGTTTTTCAGGTGGTGCCGCATGCTGTGCAGCAGCGGTTGCGACAGGCCGACCTTCAGCGGCAGGCCTTTCAGATCGATCAGGTGCTGGGCGGCCGGTTTGGCGTTGCCGGCGCGCTGCGTCAGTTTTAACTGACGGTATTTGCCCAGCTGCACGTTATGCAGCGTCTCCAGCGCCGGCGTCGCGGAACCCATCACCATCGGAATATTTTCCGTATGGGCGCGGAACACCGCCAGATCGCGCGCGTGGTAACGCCAGCCTTCCTGTTGTTTATACGAGCTGTCGTGTTCTTCATCAATAATGATGACGCCCAGGCGGGCGAACGGCGTAAACAGCGCCGAGCGGGTGCCGATGATAATCGCCGCCTCGCCGCTGCGGGCGCGCAGCCAGACGGACAGGCGCTCGCTGTCATTCAGGCCGGAGTGCAGTACCTCTACCGGCGCGTTGAAACGCTCGCGAAAGCGGGCGATGGTCTGCGGCGTCAGACCGATTTCCGGCACCAGCACCAGCGCCTGCTTTCCCTTCGCCAGGATGTTTTCCAGCACGCTGAGATAGACCTCAGTCTTGCCGGAGCCGGTGATCCCGGCCAGCAGCCAGGCGGCGAACTGTTCATCTTCGCTGCGGATGGCGCCGACGGCGGTGGCCTGCTCGGTATTGAGCCGCAGCCGTTCGCCCTGCACGCTGAAGCCGGGCCGCCAATCCTGCAGCGCCACGCTCTGCGTGCGCAAGTCGGCCAGCCCTTTGGCGCGCAGCGCCTGCAGCGCATTGTCGGTCAGATCGAGTTCGCTGACCTGGTGACGGTAAACCGGACGCTGCAGCAGGGCGGCGAGCGCCTGCTGCTGTTTGCGGGCGCGTTTCAGGCTTTCCGGCGGCGTGGCGCGCCCGGACTCGGTGGCGAACCACTGCCACAGCGGCGCGGTTTCCGCCGGTTTACCCTGGCGCAGCAGGGTCGGCAGCGCATGAAACAGCACTTCGCCGAGCGGATAGTGGTAATAGTCGCTGGCCCAACGCAGGATGCGCCACATTGCGGCGGAAAACAGTGAATCGCCGTCGATGATGCTGTCTATCGGTTTGAGTTTTTCCAGCGGCAGCTCGCTGCTGTCGCTGCATCCGGTGACGATGCCGATGGCGCGCTGCTTTCCCCAAGGTACGCAAACGCGCGCGCCGACCACCGGCTGTAGCCCCTGGGGCAGCAGGTAATCGAAAGTGCGGGTCAGCGGAACCGGTAGAGCAACGTGAACAACGGGCATAGGGTCCATCCAAATGAGAAAGAGGGGCTAGTTTACACGGCAGACGGCCAAATGTACGGATCCGATTGCGCGGTGTATTTAATTCTGTATAATTTGCCGCCTTTGGTATAATTCGATACCAATAAATTATCATCAACCACGTGTGGTGTCTGGCGAAACAGGGCTGGATAGCGACACGGCCTTAACTGAGGTTTCCCCATGAAAGAAGGTATCCACCCTAAATACGATTTCGTTACTGCAAGCTGCTCTTGCGGTAATGTCATGAAGATCCGCTCTACCGTGGGCCACGATCTGAACCTGGACGTTTGTGGCGCATGCCACCCGTTCTACACTGGCAAGCAGCGTGACGTTGCTACCGGTGGCCGCGTTGACCGCTTCAACAAGCGTTTCAGCGTACCAGGCGTTAAGAAATAAGATTTCTTACCGACCGATAAAAAAGGCGCCTTCGGCGCCTTTTTTGTTTCTGTCACCGGCGTTCGCCGATGGCATCAATATTCCCAGGTATCGGGATCGACGCCCAGCTCACGCATCAGCACCTTAGCGGCTTCCGGGATTTCATCGCTGCGCTCTTTGCGCAGGTCTTCATCATTAGGCAGCGGCTGGCCGGTAAAGGCGTGCAGAAACGCTTCACACAGTAATTCACTGTTGGTGGCGTGGCGCAGGTTGTTGACCTGGCGACGGGTGCGCTCGTCGGTGAGGATTTTCAGAACCTTCAACGGAATCGACACCGTGATTTTTTTTACTTGCTCGCTTTTTTTACCGTGTTCAGCGTAAGGGCTGACATACTCGCCGTTCCACTCAGCCATGGGACACCTTAAAATTGTCAGAAAAATTACAATATTCTAAAAACCGGCCAATTATGCCCGATCTTCACTGTTCTCACTAAATAAATGTCAATGTTACGCGACCAGGGTCACTGATGGACGCAGCGTGAGCGAGATGGACTATGCTTATCGCGCCAGCTTCTTACCCGACCAAACTGACATAATGTTAGCGGGTATTATGCCTCTGCTTAATCTATACGCAAAGAAGTTTAGATGTCCAGATGTATTGACGTCTATCCGTCATGCGATTAATCTTTAGGCCTCATTCATCCGCCTTCGAGAGCCGAGCGACTCCTATGACGCGTAAACCAGCCACGATTGCCGTGCGTAGCGGCCTGAACGATGACGAGCAGTACGGCTGCGTCGTCCCGCCCATTCATCTTTCCAGCACCTATAACTTCACCGATTTTAATCAGCCGCGTGCGCATGACTACTCCCGCCGCGGCAACCCGACGCGTGATGTGGTGCAGCGCGCGCTGGCGGAACTGGAAGGCGGCGCCGGCGCGGTGATGACCGGCAGCGGCATGTCGGCCATCCATCTGGTGACCACCGTACTGCTGCAGCCCGGCGACCTGCTGGTGGCGCCGCATGACTGCTACGGCGGCAGCTACCGGCTGTTTGACAGCCTGAGCAAGCGCGGCGCCTATCGGGTGCTGTTTGTCGATCAGGGCGATGAAGCGGCATTGGCGCAGGCGCTGGCGCAGAAGCCGAAACTGGTGCTGATTGAAACGCCGAGCAATCCGCTGCTGCGCGTGGTGGATATTGCCGCCATCTGCGAGTCGGCGCATGCGGCCGGTGCGCTGACGGTGGTGGATAACACCTTCCTGAGCCCGGCGCTGCAGCAGCCTATCGCTCTGGGGGCGGATCTGGTGGTGCACTCCTGCACCAAGTACCTCAATGGCCATTCGGACGTCGTCGCCGGCGCGGTGATTGCCAAAGACGCCGAGCTGGCGGTAGAGCTGGCGTGGTGGGCGAACAACATCGGCGTTACCGGCGGCGCGTTCGACAGTTATCTGCTGCTGCGCGGTATGCGCACTTTGGCGCCGCGGATCAGAGCGGCGCAGGAGAATGCCGGCGCCATTATTCGTTATTTACAGCAGCAACCGTTGGTGAAAAAGCTGTATCATCCTTCCCTGCCGGAAAACCCGGGCCATGATATTGCGCGCCGGCAGCAACGCGGCTTTGGCGCGATGCTCAGTTTTGAGCTGGATGGCGACGAGGCGGCGCTGCGCCGTTTCCTGTCGGCGCTGCGCCTGTTTACGCTGGCGGAATCGCTGGGTGGGGTGGAGAGCCTGATCTCGCATACGGCGACCATGACCCACGCCGGCATGGCGGCAGAGGCGCGGGCGGCGGCGGGCATTTCCGACAGCCTGCTGCGTATTTCCGTGGGTATTGAAGACAGTGACGATTTGATTGCCGATCTGGAACACGCCTTCCAGGCGGCGGCAACGAGGTAAGCATGAATGCAATTGCGGTAGCAGGACCGGTCAGCGGACGTCAACTGCACAAATTCGGCGGCAGCAGCCTAGCCGATGCGAAATGTTATTTGCGGGTGGCCGGGATTATGGCGGAGTACAGCCAGCCGGGCGATCTGATGGTGGTGTCTGCGGCGGGCAGCACCACTAACCAACTGATTAACTGGCTGAAGCTCAGCCAGAGCGATCGTCTTTCTGCACACCAGGTACAGCAAACGCTGCGCCGTTATCACAGCGAACTGATCGGCGGCCTGCTGCCGCCGGAAACTGCCGATGCATTGATTGCCGAATTCACGCGCGATCTGGAGCGACTGGCGGTGCTGTTGGATGGCCGGGTTGATGACGTCACTTATGCCGAAGTGGTCGGCCACGGTGAGCTCTGGTCGGCGCGCCTGATGGCGGCGGTGCTTAATCAGCAGGATATTCAGGCGGCCTGGCTGGACGCGCGTGATTTCCTGCGCGCCGAGCGCGCCGCGCAGCCGCAGGTGGATGAAGGGCGCTCTTATCCGCTGCTGCAGCAGCTGATGGCGCAGCATCCCGGCAAGCGGCTGGTGGTGACCGGCTTTATTTCGCGTAACGATGCGGGTGAAACCGTGCTTCTGGGACGTAACGGCAGCGACTATTCGGCCACGCAGATTGGCGCACTGGCCGGTGCGGAGCGCGTGACCATCTGGAGCGACGTCGCCGGGGTATACAGCGCCGACCCGCGCAAGGTGAAAGACGCCTGCCTGCTGCCGTTGCTACGGTTGGACGAGGCCAGCGAGCTGGCGCGCCTGGCGGCGCCGGTGCTGCATACCCGCACCCTGCAGCCGGTGTCCGGCAGCGATATCGATCTGCAGCTGCGCTGCAGCTATCAGCCGGAACAGGGGTCGACCCGGATTGAGCGGGTGCTGGCTTCCGGCACCGGTGCGAAGATTGTCACCAGCCATGATGACGTTTGTCTGGTTGAACTGGCGGTGGCGCCGCAGCATGACTTCAAGCTGGCGCAAAAAGAGTTGGAGCTGGTGCTGAAACGCGCGCAGATCAAGCCGCTGGCGGCCGGCCTGCATCCGGATCGCAACCTGATTCAGCTGTGCTACACCTCGGAAGTGGCCGACAGCGCGCTGTGCGTACTGCAGGACGCCGGGCTGCCGGGAGAGGTACAGCTGCGGCAGGGGCTGGCGATGGTGGCGCTGGTCGGCGCCGGCGTGTGCAAGAACCCGCTGCACAGCCACCGTTTCTACCAGCAGCTGAAGGATCAGCCGGTCGAGTTTATCTGGCAGGCGGAAGACGGCATCAGCCTGGTGGCGGTGCTGCGCCAGGGGCCGACTGCGTCGCTGATCCAAGGGTTGCACCAGAGCCTGTTCCGGGCGGAAAAGCGCATTGGTCTGGTACTGTTCGGCAAAGGCAACATCGGCTCCCGCTGGCTGGAGCTGTTTGCCCGCGAACAGAAAAACCTGTCCGCCCGCAGCGGTTTTGAATTCACGCTGGCCGGGGTGGTGGACAGCCGCCGCAGCCTGCTGAACTACGACGGTCTCGACGCCAGCCGGGCGCTGGCCTTCTTTGAAGAAGAGGCGCAGGAGCTGGATGAGGAGTCCCTGTTCCTGTGGATGCGCGCGCATCCGTTTGACGATCTGGTGGTGCTGGACGTGACCGCCAGCGAAGACCTGGCGCAGCAGTATCTGGATTTCGCCAGCTACGGCTTCCACGTGATCAGCGCCAATAAGCTGGCGGGCGCCTCCTGCGGCAGCAACTACCGCCAGATCCGCGACGCCTTCGCCAAAACCGGCCGCCACTGGCTGTACAACGCCACCGTCGGCGCCGGCCTGCCGGTTAACCATACGGTGCGCGACCTGCGTGACAGCGGCGACGGCATTCTGGCGATCAGCGGCATTTTCTCCGGCACGCTGTCGTGGCTGTTCCTGCAGTTTGACGGCACCGTACCCTTTACCGAGTTGGTGGATCAGGCGTGGCAGCAGGGGCTGACCGAGCCTGACCCGCGTGTGGATCTGTCCGGCCAGGACGTGATGCGCAAGCTGGTGATTCTGGCGCGCGAGGCCGGCTACGATCTCGAGCCGAACCAGGTACGGGTTGAGTCGCTGGTGCCGGACGGTACCGAGCAGGGTACGGTCGATCAGTTCTTTGAGAACGGTGAGGCGCTGAACCAGCAAATGCTGCAGCGCTTTGAGGCCGCCAGCGAGATGGGCCTGGTGCTGCGTCACGTGGCGCGTTTCGACGCCAACGGCAAGGCGCGCGTCGGCGTGGAGGCGGTGCGTCCGGAGCATCCGCTGGCCGCGCTGCTGCCGTGCGATAACGTCTTTGCGATTGAAAGCCGCTGGTACCGCGATAACCCGCTGGTGATCCGCGGCCCGGGCGCTGGGCGTGATGTCACCGCCGGCGCTCTCCAGTCCGATCTCAACCGGCTGGCGCAGCTGCTGTAATCCTCCTTGGCGAGGTAAATGCCGACAGGGCGCTGCTTGCAGCGCCCTGTTGCTTTTTCAGCCGCCGGCTACATGAAATTCTCTCCGGTAGCGGTGAGGATTAATCATCCTATTACCCTCACTTTTCTGTTGACTCTTTCACCAACATCCGGCATTTTCTATCTAGACGTCTAAACGTATAGACGCTTATTAAAATAACACCGCGATCGACAAGAGGCAGACAGGGTATGAGTTTTTTTCACGCAAACCAGCGGGAAGCGCTGAACCAGAGCCTGGCCGAATTAAACGGTCAGATTAACGTATCGTTTGAGTTCTTTCCGCCGCGCACCAGCGAAATGGAAGAGACTCTGTGGCAGTCGATCGATCGTCTGAGCAGCCTGAAGCCCAAATTCCTCTCGGTCACCTACGGCGCCAACTCCGGCGAGCGCGATCGCACCCACGGCGTCATCAAGGGGATTAAGGATCGCACCGGCCTTGAGGCCGCTCCGCACCTGACCTGCATTGACGCCTCGCGCGAACAGCTGAGCGAGATCGCCCGCGACTACTGGAACAACGGCATTCGGCATATCGTGGCGCTGCGCGGCGATCTGCCACCGGGCAGCGGCAAGCCGGAGATGTACGCGGCCGATTTGGTGGCGCTGCTGAAGGAAGTGGGTGATTTCGATATTTCGGTGGCGGCGTACCCGGAGGTGCACCCGGAGGCAAAAAGCGCGCAGGCCGATCTGATCAACCTGAAGCGTAAAATCGACGCCGGCGCCAGCCGCGCGATTACCCAGTTCTTCTTTGATGTGGAAAGCTACCTGCGTTTCCGCGACCGCTGCGTCGCCACCGGCATTGACGTTGAAATCGTGCCGGGCATTCTGCCGGTGTCCAACTTCAAGCAGCTGCAGCGCTTCGCTGCCATGACCAACGTGCGGGTGCCGAGCTGGATGACCAGCATGTTTGCCGGGCTGGATGATGACCCGGAAACGCGCAAAATGGTGGGGGCCAATATTGCCATGGATATGGTGAAGATCCTCAGCCGTGAAGGGGTAAAAGACTTCCACTTCTACACGCTGAACCGCGCCGAGATGAGCTACGCAATTTGCCATACGTTGGGGGTGCGCCCGGTAGCGGCGGCTTGAAAACAGGCTGCAATAAAAAACCCAACCAGGCGGTTGGGTTTTTTGCTCTTTATTATTGCGCAATTAACCGACAGGGCGCTTTGTGAAATCATAGATGGTGGCGGGGTTCCTAGAGTGTGAGTAGGCATAGTCCACTCTGTACCTTGTTGCCTCCGCGGTGAAGGGACTTAATGGCATAAAGTGAGTCTTGCCTAATAGATCGTATATGGTGAGATTGACATAGCAGGAAACGCCATAGGTTTCAGCGTGACGACCAGTCCCTTCAGTGAAGGTAAACCAGCAGTACATAGAAATGAAGGGCAGTACTTCACCCTCAGAAGTTGTAAGGGCACCGTTGTTACTAATTTCCCAGTCGCCGTAGAGTCGCAGTCGGCCGTCAACGGTTTCGCCGAATTTGGCCAGATACAACCGGCGCATTTCTTCCATCGGGAAGCATTCTTCCAACGTTTGATACGTTTTGATGATATCAGTCATACATAAATTCTTTGTAAAAAGTGTTTAAAGATTAGTGATATGCCATACGGAAAAGCTTTCCCGTATGCAGATACGCCAACCATTAACACTTGTTTTTTGTGGGATTATTCGGGTGTGCCGGCGTTGGGACAAATAAACATAAAAAAATGCCCGCTATATCAATAGCGGGCATTGGTAAGGGATGCGTTGAGCGTGTGGCCTAGCCGGTATTGCGCATCCCGGCGGCGATGGTGACGGACAGCTATAATTTAGTTCAAGGCGGGCATTAGCATCGAGCCCTTACATCGGCGGCATGATAAGTTCAGCGTTATTTAATTTAATATAAAGTTTAAAAATAAATATTTTAGAATTGTCATAAAATAAGAGAATACAATGCAAGAGAAGGCCAATACGGTGATTCTGTAATAAGTATCTATCCATGCTGATGTTTTAGGTCCTATCTCATCAAGGAAATTATAGATAGAATCGCTTTCTTCGTGCATGAATAGTGGCTTTCTTTTGTCTTTCAAACAATGAAAATAATATGACATCCCAAATGAGCCAAAGTATCCCATCTGCGAATGGAAATGGTATGCAGCGCCAAATGAGTATTTTTTTGACAGATATTTATTTATAGTTGCGTAGTAATTATTTTTTATTTTACAAAAATAAAAGAATAAATATACCATGGATATGATAGATATCCATGCTGAGGTGATTCCAAGGTAAGAAATTACAGTTATCATTTTAGTCTTTAAGTAGGTAATCAATAAAAGTTTCGCCTGACTTGCTACCCATGTATCCGCCGACCAGCGATCCTACGGCAGCACATGCGAACCCTCCAGCACCGGCAGCAGGCGCTGTTATTATTCCTAAACCGACGCAAATAGCTCCTCCTGCTGTTGCTCCTAATGCCCCCCCTCCAAGTCCACCTACAGTGCTGAATCCAAATTTAGAATATTCTTTAAAGGCAGCTTTTCCGCATTCATTTTCTCTGCCTGTAGTGCATGAGTTGACTACATTATTAGTTGCACCCGAGAACGAAAATGAGATGCCGATATACCCACCGGTCTTAAGGAAACGAGCTGCTTTAGCTGCATTGGCTGTATAAGTGGAATATCCGGGGATAGCGCCGATGCCGACAGTAGACCACTCGTGAACAATGGAACGGCTGGAAAGATTCAATGCACGTCGCATGTTATCGTAAGGCTTTAATTTTATAGAATTCTTCACCATGGACTTTACAATGGGTTTGTTAACCAATTCTTTTAGTTCGGCAAAAAGGCGGTTTCTTTCCACAAAAAATTGCTGGCCGATAAGCGTCCCCTGAGTTCGGTACTGGTTTTGATAAGTCGTCTCAATTTTTTTTAATGTGTGTTCTATAGCTCGAAAATATTTTTCCCCTGTATCACCAATGGCACCAAAAATTTTATCACCAGCAAAAGTCAGGCCGGCAATCATGCCGTAATTTCGCTGGAAAAAACTCGATTCATCCGTGCTGATACCAACAAGACCTTCATTGACTCGCTGTTTTGCTAGTCTGAATGAGCGTAACATTTGCCCGGTCATAGGGGTGTCTGGGTCTGCGACAATAAGAATCTGGCCTGGTTTTACCCAGTTTGTATCTGCATTGAGTTGCATGAAGTGACGAGCTGCGTGTGTATTGCGACGATTAAACAGCAATCCTGTTTGCAATGCCAATGAACCAGGTTGTTCTACCACACAATAACCGGGGGTGATGTTACGTGACATGTTATCCCTCTCAAATGCCAACTCATTGTTCCGGCAATAGTAACCTAATGCCTTCGAGGTGGGTACACTAGAAAATAATTTTGTGCATAATTCCTCCTTAAGCACCATGTATTACATGAATCATGCTGATATATAACTGATTGATAGCTATTAAATTCAATCAAGAGCATCCTTAAGGATTATGAAATCTCCAATCTAACCGGGGCTACAGGAAAAAATGCCCGCTATATCAATAGCGGGCATTGGTAAGGGATGCGTTGAGCGTGTGGCCTAGCCGGTATTGCGCATCCCGGCGGCGACGCCGGCGATGGTGACCATCAGCGCCTGCTCGACGCGTGCGTCCTGCTGGTCGCTTCCCTCCTGCTGACGTGAGCGGTGCAGCAGTTCCGCCTGCAGCACGTTCAGCGGGTCGGTATAGACGTTACGCAGCGCGATGGATTCGGCGATCCACGGCAGGTCTTCCATCAGGTTGTCATCGTTGGCGATGGTCAGCACCACTTTGATATCGCTCTCCAACTGCTCGCGCAGCTGCTTGCCCAGCGGCCACAGTGATTCATCCACCAGACGCTGATCGTAGTACTCCGCCAGCCACAGGTCGGCCTTGGCGAACACCATTTCCAACATGGCGATGCGGGTGGAGAAGAACGGCCAGTCGCGGCACATCGTCGCCAACTGCTCCTGCTTGCCGGCTTTCACCGCTTCCTGCAGCCCGGCGCCGGCGCCCAGCCAGGCGGGCAGCATCAGGCGGTTCTGCGTCCAGGCGAAGATCCACGGAATGGCGCGCAGGCTCTCCACGCCGCCGTTCGGCCGGCGTTTGGCCGGGCGGGAGCCCAGCGGCAGTTTGCCCAGCTCCAGTTCCGGCGTTGCCGCGCGGAAGTAGGGCACGAACTGCGGGTTTTCACGCACGTAGCCGCGGTACATCTGACATGAGGTGTCGGACAGCTCGTCCATCAGGGTGCGCCACTCTTTCTTCGGTTCCGGCGGCGGCAGCAGGTTGGCTTCTAGAATCGCGCCGGTATACAGCGCCAGACTGCTGATGGTGACTTCCGGCAGGCCGAACTTGAAGCGGATCATCTCCCCTTGTTCGGTGACGCGCAGCCCGCCTTTCAAGCTGCCCGGCGGCTGCGACAGCAGCGCCGCATGAGCCGGCGCGCCGCCGCGGCCGATTGAACCGCCGCGGCCGTGGAACAGCGTCAGCGCAACGCCGGCTTTTTCACAGGTTTTAATCAGCGCATCCTGTGCACGGTACTGCGCCCAGGAGGCGGCCATCACGCCGGCGTCTTTGGCCGAGTCGGAGTAGCCGATCATCACCATCTGTTTGCCCTGAATAAAGCCGCGGTACCAGTCGATACTCAGCAGCTGGGTCATCACGTCGTCGGCGTTGTTCAGATCGTCCAGGGTTTCGAACAGCGGCGCCACCGGCAGGGCGAACGGGCAGCCGGCTTCTTTCAGCAGCAGATGCACCGCCAGCACGTCGGACGGCGTGCGCGCCATGGAGATCACATAGGCGGCGATGGAGCCCTGCGGCGCCTCGGCGATCACCCGGCAGGTCTCCAGCACTTCCTGCGTGTCCGCGCTGGGTTGCCACTGCAGCGGCACCAGCGGGCGCTTGGAGTTCAGCTCACGGATCAGGAACGCCTGTTTATCCGCTTCCGACCAGCTTTCATAATCCCCCAGGCCCAGATAGCGCGTCAGTTCGGCGATGGCCTCGGTGTGGCGGGTACTTTCCTGACGTACGTCGATGCGCACCAGCGGCACGCCGAAGCAGCGCACGCGGCGCAGGGTATCGAGCAGCTGGCCGTTGGCGATGATGCCCATACCGCAGGCGACCAGCGACTGATAGCAGGCGTACAGCGGTTCCCACAGCTGTTCATTGCTCACCAGCAGGTCGTGCGGCTTCAGCATGCGTTCGCCTTTCAGACGGCCTTCCAGATAGGCCTGCGAGCTGACGAGCTGGCTGCGCAGGCGCTTCATGATTTCCCGGTACGGCTCCTGCACCGCCTCACCGCCGGCCAGCTCGCGCAGCGCCGGCGTACATTCGGTCATCGACAGTTCCGAGACCAACACCTGGATATCGCGGGTGAACAGGTCGCAGGCTTTCCAGCGGCTCAGCAGCAGCACGTGGCGGGTGATTTCGGCGGTGACGTTCGGGTTACCGTCGCGGTCGCCGCCCATCCAGGAGGTAAAGCGCACCGGCACGGCCTCCACCGGCAGGCGGTAGTCGATGGCGTTTTCCAGCTGTTCGTTAAATTCGCGCAGGAAGGCCGGTACGCCTTCCCACAGGCTGTTTTCCACTACCGCAAAGCCCCATTTGGCTTCATCGATCGGTGAAGGGCGGTTTTTGCGGATTTCATCGGTATGCCAGGACTGCGCCACCAGCTGACGCAGACGGCGCATGATCTTGTTGCGCTCGTAATCGGCCAGATCGTTGTGATCCAGTTGGCTGAGGCAGGTGTTCACCTCCACCAGTTTGTGGATCAGGGTGCGGCGGGTGATCTCCGTCGGGTGGGCGGTGAGCACCAGCTCGATGGAGAGTTGATCCACGGCGTCGCACAGCTCTTTATTGCTGAGCTTTTTGCCTTTCAGGCGGCTGAACAGCTGCGCCATCGCTTCCGGATTGCTGGCGGCTTCGCCGTGCGGCGAAATGCTGTGATACTGCTCGGCCACGTTGGTTAAATTGAGGAACTGACTGAAAGCGCGCGCTACGGGCAGCAGCTCATCGTTGGACAGGTTTTGCAGCGTAGTGAGCAGCTCCTGACGATGCGCCTCGTTGCCTGCGCGTGAAGATTTGGAAAGTTTACGGATGGTTTCAACACGATCGAGAATATGCTCGCCCAGCGCTTCTTTAATGGTTTCGCCGAGCAGTTTGCCGAGCATACTGACATTACTTCGCATTGCCGAATATTGTTCGTTCATATAACCCCTGACCCAATCTGTACGTATTTGCATACCTTTCATGTGCGGGATGTATCTGTTCTGGCTGTTGTCCCTGATGCCTGGATACCACCCCGGGTGCATTTAGGTATCTGTTGTAAGTAAATTTCACGTGTCAGGCATAGGAAGCCTGTTTTATCGCACCACGTGTCTGTCCAATGGTTAATTGACACTATTTTCAGCAAAAAAACATCAAAATCATCGTTTTTTGTGAAATTTAATTACAGCCTGCGGTTTATCAGTGTGGCTAATTACGCGCAGGCTTACTCCTTTCAGCTAGGGGCATGATAGATCATTGCCCCTATGATTTCGTCGGTTTATTGATGGCAGAAGTGATCGACCAGCTGGCCGATCAGCTTGCGGGTAGGCTCGATAAAGGCGGTGTCGATGTATTCATCCGGTTGGTGCGCCTGGTTGATGGAGCCTGGCCCCAGCACCAGCGTCGGGCACACTTCTTGGACAAACGGCGCCTCGGTGCAGTAGTTGACCACCTCTGTACGCGAACCCAGCAGCTGCTCGATCACCGCCACCAGGTGGTGATCGGTTGGGCATTCATAGCCGGGGATCGGCGGATGCAGCTCATCAATACTCAGACGACCCGGCCAGCGCTCGCTCACCGGCGCCAGCGCGCTGTGCATCAGCTCATTAATATTTTCCAGCGTCATCCCCGGCAGCGGGCGGATGTCCAGATGCAGTTCGCAGCAGGCGCAAATGCGGTTTGCCGCATCGCCGCCATTAATATGCCCGAAGTTCATCGTCGGATACGGCACGGCAAACGCCGGGTTGTTATAGCGCTCCTGCAGGGTTTTACGCAGCTCCATCAGGTGGCCGATCGACTCATGCATCAGGTCGATGGCGTTGACGCCGCGCGCCGGATCGCTCGAGTGGCCGGACTGGCCGGTGATGCGGATAGCGCTGGAGAGATGGCCCTTATGCGCGCGCACCGGCCGTAGTGACGTCGGTTCGCCGATGATGGCGAAGTCTGGACGGATAGCGCTCGAGGCGGCGAAGTAGCGCGCGCCGGCCATCGTCGTTTCTTCATCCGCCGTGGCCAGAATATACAGCGGTTTGGTCAGTTTGCTGGCGTCGATATCGCGCACCGCATCCAGAATAAAGGCAAAGAAGCCTTTCATATCCGCCGTGCCGAGACCGTACAGCTTATTGTCGTGTTCGGTCAGGGTAAACGGGTCGCGCGTCCAGCGCCCTTCGTCATAGGGCACGGTGTCGGTATGGCCGGCCAGCAGCAGGCCGCCGCTGCCTTCGCCAATGCTGGCCAGCAGGTTGAACTTGTTGCGGGTATCTGGCACCGGCTGCACGTCGACGCGGAAGCCTAAATCGCTAAACCAGCCGGCCAGCAAATTGATTAACGCTTCATTACTCTGATCGAGAGCGCCATCGGTGGCGCTGATCGACGGGGTGGCGATCAGCGCCCGGTACAGCTCAATAAATGGAGGTAATTTCATCTTCACTGTTGACAGCCTTTGGTTAGGGTAGTATCAATATTCATGCATTTATTTTGAATAAAAATACAGTAAACTAAAGCGTAACGGAACCCGAGGACCGGATGTTTATAAAAACATCAACGCTCAACCACGTGGGTGAACGACGCAACAACGCGGTCGAACCCTGTTACCGGGGTCGCAAGCGACCACTTGGCAAGTTTAGAAGGTGAAAGGCCACATGTTGAATACGCTGATCGTTGGTGCCAGCGGCTATGCCGGAGCGGAGCTCACGGCTTACCTGAATCGTCACCCACATATGAACATAACCGCTTTAGCGGTTTCAGCGCAAAGTGCAGATGCAGGAAAATTGCTTTCCGACCTGCATCCGCAGTTGAAAGGTATCGTCGATTTACCGCTGCAGCCGCTGACGGACGTGGCGCAGGCGGCGCAGGGCGTCGATGTGGTGTTCCTCGCCACCGCCCATGAAGTCAGCCATGACATTGCGCCGCTATTTCTGGCCGCCGGCTGCGTGGTGTTTGACCTGTCCGGCGCCTTCCGGGTGCAGGATGCGGCGTTCTATCCGCAGTATTACGGCTTTGAGCATCAGCATGCCGACTGGCTGGAACAGGCGGCGTACGGCCTGGCTGAGTGGCAGAGCGACAAAGTCAAAACCGCGCAGCTGATCGCAGTGCCGGGCTGCTATCCGACCGCCGCCCAGCTGGCGCTGAAGCCGCTGATCGACGGCCAGTTGCTGAATTTGTCGCAGTGGCCGGTGATTAACGCCACCAGCGGCGTCAGCGGCGCCGGGCGCAAGGCCAGCGTCACCACCAGTTTTTGCGAGGTGAGCCTGCAGCCGTATGGGATTTTCACCCACCGGCATCAGCCGGAGATCGCCGCGCACCTCGGTACGCCGGTGATCTTCACCCCGCATTTGGGCAACTTCCCGCGCGGCATTCTGGAAACCATCACCTGCCGGCTGCAGCCCGGCGTGAGCGCTGCGGATATCGCCGCCGCCTATCATGCCGCCTATGACGACAAGCCGCTGGTGCGGCTGTATGAGCAGGGCGTGCCGGCGCTGAAGTCGGTGGTGGGACTGCCGTTCTGCGATATCGGCTTTGCCGTGCAGGGCGAACACCTGATCGCCGTGGCGGTGGAAGATAACCTGTTAAAAGGTGCGGCCGCTCAGGCGGTGCAGTGCCTGAATATTCGCTTTGGGTTCCCTGAAACCCAATCATTACTTTAAGTCCGCGTGAGTAAATAACGATGAATCCGTTAATTATCAAGTTAGGTGGCGTGTTATTAGACAGTGAAGAAGCGCTGGAGCGTCTGTTTACCGCGCTGGACAGCTATCGTGCCCAGTATCAGCGTCCGCTGGTGATCGTACACGGCGGCGGCTGCGTAGTGGATGAGCTGATGAAGCAGCTGTCTCTGCCGGTGGTGAAGAAAAACGGCCTGCGGGTCACGCCTGCCGAACAGATTGACATTATTACCGGCGCGCTGGCGGGCACGGCCAATAAAACCCTGCTGGCATGGGCGGTGAAGCACCAAATCAATGCGGTCGGCCTGAGCCTGGCCGACGGCAACAGCGTGACGGTTACGCAGCTCGATCCGGAGCTGGGCCACGTGGGCAACGCGCAGCCGGGGTCGCCGGCGCTGCTGCAGACTCTGCTGGGCGCGGGCTATCTGCCGGTGGTCAGCTCCATCGGCATTACCGCCGGTGGCGAGCTGATGAATGTCAATGCCGACCAGGCCGCGACGGCGCTGGCCGCCACGCTGGGCGCCGACCTGATCCTGCTGTCGGACGTCAGCGGCATTCTGGACGGCAAGGGCCAGCGTATTGCCGAAATGACGGCGCAAAAAGCGGAGCAGCTTATCGAACAGGGCATCATTACCGATGGTATGGTGGTGAAGGTTAACGCGGCGTTGGACGCTGCCCGCACCCTTGGCCGCCCGGTCGATATCGCCAGCTGGCGCAACGCAGAAAAATTACCGGCGCTGTTCAACGGTGAGTCAATCGGCACCCGGATTCTTGCTTAACTTCAGAATTGAAATAGGAATAAGACAATGCAAAACCAAAATATCAAAAAAATCGTGCTGGCTTACTCCGGCGGCCTGGATACCTCTGCCATCATTCCATGGCTGAAAGAGAACTACGGCGGCTGTGAAGTGGTGGCGTTCGTGGCGGATATCGGTCAGGACCGCAGCGATCTGGAAGGGGTGGAGAAAAAGGCGCTGCAGTCCGGCGCCTCCGAGTGCCATGTTGTCGACCTGCGTGAAGAGTTCATCCGCGATTACGTCTATCCGGTGCTGCAGACCGGCGCGCTGTATGAAGGCACCTATCTGCTCGGCACCTCGATGGCGCGTCCGATTATCGCCAAAGCGCAGGTTGAGCTGGCGCTGCAGGTCGGCGCAGACGCGCTGTGCCACGGCGCAACCGGTAAAGGCAACGATCAGGTGCGTTTCGAAACCACCTACACCGCGCTGGCGCCGCAGCTGAAAGTAGTGGCGCCTTGGCGTGAGTGGAACCTGCGTTCCCGTGAAGCGCTGCTGGATTACCTGAAAGAACGCAATATCCCGACGACCGCGTCACTGGAGAAAATCTACAGCCGTGATGAAAACGCCTGGCATATCTCCACCGAAGGCGGCGTGCTGGAAAGCCCGTGGAATGCGCCGAACAAAGATTGCTGGGTCTGGACCGTCGACCCGCTGGAAGCGCCGGATCAGCCGGAGCAGGTCACCATCAGCGTTGAAAAAGGCCGGGTGGTGGCGGTAAACGGCGAAACGCTGACGCCGTACCAGTGCTTGGAAAAACTGAACGTGCTGGGCGCCAAGCACGGCGTGGGGCGGATCGATATCGTCGAAAACCGTCTGGTCGGCATCAAATCCCGCGGCTGCTATGAAACGCCGGGAGGCACCATCATGGTTGCGGCGCTGCGCGGCGTTGAGCAGCTGGTGCTGGACCGCGACAGCTTCAAATGGCGTGAGCAGTTAGGTCTGGAAATGTCCTACGTGGTTTACGACGGTCGCTGGTTCGCGCCGCTGCGTCGCTCGATTCAGGCTTCTGCTGAAGCGCTGGCGGAAGAGGTGAACGGCGAAGTGGTGCTGCAGCTGTATAAAGGCCAGGTGACGGCGATTCAGAAAAAATCGGCCAACAGCCTGTATTCAGAAGAATTCGCCACCTTCGGTGAAGACGAAGTTTACGACCACAGCCACGCCGGCGGCTTTATCCGCCTGTTCTCTCTGTCTTCACGTATCCGTGCGTTGAACGAACAGAAGTAAGGCTGGCGGTTGTGAGTATTTCGGGGCGCAGCATGCTGCGCCCCTGATGTTCTGAGCGAATGTATAAAAAATTCAGGAGCAGATTATGGCACTTTGGGGCGGGCGGTTCAGTCAGGCGGCGGATCAGCGGTTCAAACACTTAAACGACTCACTGCGTTTCGACTATCGCCTGGCGGAGCAGGACATTGTCGGCTCCGTCGCCTGGTCGAAAGCGCTGGCGACCGTCAACGTACTGACGGTGCAGGAGCAGCAGCAGCTGGAGCAAGCGCTGAACGCCCTGTTGACGGAAGTGCAGGCGGATCCGCTGGCGATCGTGCAGAGCGATGCGGAAGATATCCACAGCTGGGTGGAGCAGAAGCTGATCGAGAAGGTTGGCGATCTGGGCAAAAAGCTGCACACCGGGCGCAGCCGTAACGATCAGGTGGCGACCGATCTTAAGCTGTGGTGCAAACAGCAGGTCGGCGATCTGCTGACGGCAATCGTACAATTGCAGCAGGCGCTGGTGGAAACTGCCGAAGCTAACCAGGACGCGGTGATGCCGGGGTATACTCACCTGCAGCGTGCGCAGCCGGTGACCTTTGCCCACTGGTGTCTGGCGTATGTTGAGATGCTGGCCCGTGACGAAAGTCGTCTGCAGGATACCCTGCAGCGGCTGGATGTCAGCCCGCTGGGCTGCGGCGCGCTGGCGGGCACCGCCTATCCTATCGACCGCGAACAGCTGGCCGGCTGGTTGGGGTTTGCTTCCGCCACCCGCAACAGCCTGGACAGCGTTTCCGACCGCGACCACGTGCTGGAGCTGCTGTCCAACGCCTCTATCAGCATGGTGCACCTGTCGCGCTTTGCTGAAGACCTGATCTTCTTTAACAGCGGCGAGGCGGACTTTATTGAGCTTTCCGACCGTGTCACCTCCGGTTCGTCGCTGATGCCGCAGAAGAAAAACCCGGACGCTCTGGAACTGATCCGCGGTAAATGCGGCCGCGTGCAGGGCGCACTGACCGGCATGATGATGACGTTAAAAGGCCTGCCGCTGGCGTATAACAAAGACATGCAGGAAGACAAGGAAGGGCTGTTCGACGCGCTCGATACCTGGATGGACTGCCTGCAGATGGCGGCGCTGGTGCTGGACGGTATTCAGGTGAAGCGTCCGCGCTGCCAGGAAGCGGCGGAGCAGGGCTATGCCAACGCCACCGAGCTGGCGGACTATCTGGTCGCCAAGGGCGTGCCTTTCCGTGAGGCGCACCATATCGTCGGCGAAGCGGTGGTTGAAGCCATTCGTCAGGGCAAGGCGCTGGAAGCTTTGCCGCTGGCCGATTTGCAGCAGTTCAGCAGCGTGATTGGCGATGATGTCTATCCGGTGCTGTCGCTGCAGTCCTGCCTCGACAAGCGTTCGGCCAAAGGCGGCGTATCGCCGCAGCAGGTTGCCAGCGCCATTGCCGCCGCCAAACAGCGGCTGGCATAACGGCAAAGGCCGGTGAACAGCGTTAAAGGCGCGGCGTGATGCTGCGCCTTTTTTTTTCTCAGCCGGTAAGGCGCGAGCACAGATAACGGTTCAGGCTGACGCCGTCCTCCATGGCGTTCATCGCCAGACGGCGGTGTTGTTCGGGGGGCAGGCGTAGCACCAGGCGGCCGCTAAACTGCTTTTCCGCGAGCGCTTCCGGCGGCGTTTCCCCGTTGGCGAGCATTTCCGCCACTACGTTATGCACCAGCTGTTCGATGCCGGCCAACGCGGCGCTGCGTCTCGGCGCCAGCCAGGACAAGGAGGGAAATTCGGTGCACAGCCCGACAAATTCCTGGTCTTCTGCCGACCAGGTAATGCGATAAGTGTAATGTTCAAGCTGATCCATGTTGTCCCTCCAGTCTGCTCAAGGCATCAATAACCTGCTTCACCTGATAAGCTTTTGCCGTGTTGCCCCGGCCCTGTTGAATATTCACTCTGGGATCGCCGGGCCAGGGCATGGCGTAAACCCGATGACTGCCGCCGTTGATGCGGGGGTTGCCGAACCAGCGATCGCAGATCCTGACCAGCTCGTTGAATTTGATGCTGGCGATGCGCTGCTGCAGCATGGCGATATCTTCCGTGATCTCTTTCATCACGACAACTCCATTTTAGTATCATTATTGGTATCAATTCAATGTTTGTGGCATGAAAATGCCGGGAAAGCGCAGCGAGGGCAACCAAAAGAAGGTGAAGCTGGAATGGGTGACGCAAAAAACGGGCAGGTCTGTCTGGTGGGGATTTATTTTCGGCAGGATAAAAAAGGCGGGCCATTTCATCAGGCCCGCCAAATGCTTACAGGAGTTTGTTGTTACTCGTTAATCAGACTGACAGGAATTTTTCCAGGTCGTCGCTGCCGCCGATATGACGGCCGCCGATAAATACCTGCGGCACGGTGGCGCGGCCGCTGACGGCGCGCAGGCTGACGGTGGTCGCATCCTGGCCCAGTACGATCTCTTCATACTGCATGCCGCGCTCTTGCAGCATCTGTTTGGCTTTGGCGCAGAACGGACAGCCCGGTTTGGTGAATACGGAGATAGACTCCTGCACTTTAAATTCCGGCGCCAGATATTTCAGCATGGTGTCGGCATCAGACACTTCAAACGGGTCGCCCGGTTTGTTGGGTTCCACAAACATCTTTTCGACCACGCCGTTGCGTACCAGCATGGAGTAGCGCCATGAACGCGGGCCGAAGCCGAGCTCGGCTTTCTCAACCAGCATATTCATGCCTTTGGTGAATTCGCCGTTGCCGTCCGGAACGAAGGTAATATTTTCGGCGTGCTGGTCTGCCTTCCAGGCGTTCATTACGAAGGTATCGTTAACGGAAACGCACAGGATGCTGTCGACGCCATTCTGTTTAAATACGCTGAACAGCTCGTTATAACGCGGCAGGTGGCTGGAGGAGCAGGTCGGGGTAAAGGCGCCCGGCAGGGAAAACACCACCACGGTCTTATCTTTAAACAGGTCATTGGTGGTGATATCCATCCACTGGTCGCCTTGGCGGGTGTGGAACGTAACCTGAGGGACTTTTTTGCCTTCTTGGCTGGTAAACATAGAATAACCCCTTAATAAGATAAAATAATTTTTTTCGGCTGACGTGACGTCGCTTCGTTGATGAACATTATTCACGTCGGGGCTTGATAGTTCTAATCACTCATTGCTATCTTATCTATCGCCACGGTCTATCGTGGCATGGAGGGAAACAATGAATATTCGTGATTTAGAGTACCTGGTCGCCTTGGCCGAGCACCGCCACTTCCGGCGCGCTGCCGATTCATGCCATGTCAGCCAGCCCACGCTTAGCGGCCAGATCCGTAAACTGGAAGATGAACTGGGCGTGATGCTGCTCGAACGCACCAGCCGCAAGGTGCTGTTTACTCAGGCGGGTCTGCTGCTGGTGGAACAGGCGCGCACCGTACTGCGTGAAGTCAAGGTGTTAAAGGAGATGGCCAGCCAGCAGGGGGAAACCATGTCCGGGCCGCTGCATATCGGTTTGATTCCGACGGTGGGGCCTTACCTGCTGCCGCAGATTATCCCGACGTTGCATAAATCCTTCCCGAAGCTGGAAATGTATCTGCACGAAGCGCAAACCCAGCAGCTGTTGGCTCAGCTCGACAGCGGCAAGCTGGACTGCGCGATTCTGGCGCTGGTGAAAGAGACCGAAGCCTTTATTGAAGTGCCGCTGTTTGACGAACCGATGAAGCTGGCGGTCTATTCCGACCACCCGTGGGCGCAGCGCGAGCGCGTTGCGATGCCGGATCTGTCAGGGGAAAAGCTGCTGATGCTGGAAGACGGCCACTGCCTGCGCGATCAGGCGATGGGCTTCTGCTTCCAGGCCGGTGCGGATGAGGACACCCATTTCCGCGCTACCAGTCTGGAGACGCTGCGCAACATGGTGGCCGCCGGCAGCGGGATTACGCTGCTGCCTTCACTGGCGGTGCCGTCGGAACGCGAGCGTGACGGCGTGTGCTATCTGGATTGCTATAAACCGGAGCCGAAACGCACTATTGCGCTGGTGTATCGCCCCGGCTCCCCGCTGCGCAGTCGTTACGAGCAGCTGGCCGAGGCGATTCGCGAGCATATGCAAGGTTACATTGGCTCGACGTTAAAACAGGCGGTTTAAGCCGTTGAGCGCCGCCACCCGGAAGGCTTCGGCCATGGTCGGATAGTTGAAGGTAGTATTAACGAAATACTCGATGGTATTACCTCCATTTTTCTGTTCCATGATCGCCTGGCCGATGTGAATGATCTCGGCGGCGCGCTCGCCAAAGCAGTGGATCCCCAGGATCTCCAGCGTTTCACGGTGGAACAGGATCTTCAGGCTGCCGACGTTCATGCCGGCGATTTGCGCCCGCGCCAGGTGTTTGAACTGGGCGCGGCCCACTTCATACGGCACTTTCATCGCCGTCAGCTCCTGCTCGGTTTTGCCGACGGAGCTGATTTCCGGAATGGTATAAATCCCGGTCGGGATATCGTCAATCAGGTGTCCGCCCACTTCACCGCTGGAGATCGCCTGCGCGGCGATGCGGCCCTGGTCGTACGCGGCGGAGGCCAGGCTCGGATAGCCGATGACGTCGCCCACGGCGTAGATATGCGGCACCGCAGTCTGGTACATGCTGTTGACCTTCAGCAGCCCGCGGCTGTCTGATTCCAGGCCGATATTCTCCAGCGCCAGCGAATCGGTGTTGCCGGTACGGCCGTTGGCGTACAGCAGGCAGTCCGCTTTCACTTTCTTGCCGGATTTCAGGTGTACGATAACCCCGTTATCCACCCCTTCGATTTTCTCGTACTCTTCGTTATGACGGATCACCACGCCATTGTTCCAGAAGTGGTAGGAGAGGGAGTCCGACATTTCCTGATCGAGGAACGCCAGCAGCCGATCGCGGGTGTTGATCAGATCGACCTTGACGTTCAGGCCGCGGAAGATCGAGGCGTATTCGCAACCAATCACCCCGGCGCCATAAATAATGATGTGGCGCGGTTCATGGTTCAGCTCCAGGATGGAGTCGCTGTCATAAATGCGCGAATGGTTAAAGTCGACGCCGGCCGGATGATAAGGGCGTGAGCCGCAGGCGATAACGATATGCGCCGCGCTGACCGTGTCCTGCGTGCCGTCCGGGTAAGTGACGCTGACGGTATTGGCGTCGATAAAGCGGGCGTCGCCGGCAAACAGTTTGCACTGGTTGCGCTCATAGAACCCCTGACGCATACGCGTTTGCTGATTAATCACGTTGTCGGCGTGGCGGAGGATGTCAGGGAAAGTGGCGCTGAGCGTGCGGGAGTTATTGTAGAGCGGGTTTTGGTTAAATTCGATAATGCGGCTGACGGCGTGGCGGAGGGCTTTCGACGGGATGGTGCCCCAATGGGTGCAGCCACCGCCGACGTTATTGAACCGTTCGATAACGGCCACGCGGGCGCCTTGTTTCACCAATCCCATCGCGGCACCTTCGCCGCCAGGGCCCGAGCCAATAATTATGGCGTCAAATTGATAGTGCTGTTGCATGTAGGAGGGACCTATTCTTATACAAAATTACAACGGTATCTTAACATCATAGCGCCGCTCACCCAATCACCATTAGGCTTTTTGAGGCAAAGTGCGACAGAGAGCCGGTATCATGGCCGCAGAGTGCGTTTGTATAAATGCTGTTGCAATAAAATTTGCTATATTGCCAGCCTTACGGCGTTAGACTGAGAGAATGGAAGTTATCTGGATATGCATATGGGCGTCAGAGCACAACAGAAAGAAAGGACGCGTCGTTCCCTGATTGAGGCGGCGTTTAGCCAACTCAGCGCCGAACGCAGTTTCGCCAGCCTGAGCCTGCGAGAGGTTTCTCGCGAGGCGGGGATTGCGCCGACTTCGTTTTATCGTCACTTCCGCGATGTGGATGAGCTGGGGCTGACGATGGTCGATGAAAGCGGCCTGATGCTGCGCCAGCTGATGCGGCAGGCGCGCCAGCGCATTGCCAAGGGCGGCAGCGTAATCCGCACGTCGGTCTCCACCTTTATGGAGTTTATCGGCAATAACCCCAATGCGTTTCGTCTGTTGCTGCGCGAACGCTCCGGCACGTCTGCGGCATTTCGCGCCGCGGTGGCGCGTGAAATCCAGCATTTTATTGCTGAACTGGCGGATTACCTCGAATTGGAAAACCATATGCCGCGCAGCTTTACCGAAGCGCAGGCCGAGGCAATGGTAACGATCGTGTTTAGCGCCGGCGCCGAAGCGCTGGATATTGATATTGAGCAGCGCTGCCAGCTGGAAGAGCGGCTGGTGCTGCAATTACGCATGATCTCCAAAGGCGCTTACTACTGGTATCGCCGTGAGCAAGAAAAAACGTCTGTGTCCCACGTATAAAAAGAAGGTGAAAAGTAATGGAAAAACCAGGCCGTGAGAATGGCACCTTACTGCTGGCATTGGTTGCCGGCCTTTCTGTTAACGGTTCTTTTGCCGCACTGTTCAGCTCGGTCGTGCCGTTTTCGGTCTTCCCGCTGATTGCTTTGGTGCTGGCGGTGTACTGCCTGCACCAGCGTTATCTTAACCATCCGATGCCGGACGGCATGCCAAAACTGGCGGCGGGCTGCTTTTTGCTGGGGCTGCTGCTGTATAGCGCCATTGTGCGTGCGGAATATCCGCAGATCGGCTCCAACTTCCTGCCGTCGATTCTGTGCGTAGCGCTGGTGCTGTGGCTGGGCGTGAAGCTGAAGGCGCGTAAAGCGGTCAGCGTTGAGAACGGCCCGCAGTCGTAAGTGCGGCAGATGCCGGACGCCGCTGAGCGCCCGGCATCATCACGGTTAGGCGCGTTTTTCCAGCAGGACGCCGCACTCCATATGGTGGGTGTACGGGAACTGATCGAACAGCGCCAGACGCGTGACCTGATGCGTCTCCTGCAAAGTTGCCAGATTGGCGCACAGCGTTTCCGGATTGCAGGAAATATACAGAATGCGCGGGTAGGCCTGCACCATCTTCACCGTCTCATCATCCAGCCCGCTGCGCGGCGGATCGACAAAAATCGTCTCACAGTTATAGTCACCCAGTTCAATGCCCTGCAGACGGTTGAAGCTGCGCACGCCGTTCATCGCCTGGGTAAACTCTTCCGCCGACATCCGAATAATTTGCACGTTATCGATCTGATTGGCGGCGATATTGTATTGCGCCGCCGCCACTGAAGGCTTGGCGATTTCGGTGGCCAGCACGCGTTCAAAGTTGCGCGCCAGCGCCAGCGAGAAGTTGCCGTTACCGCAGTACAGCTCCAGCAGATCGCCTTTGGCGTCGGCGGTAACGTCCAGCGCCCACTCCAGCATTTGCACGTTCATCGCCGCGTTAGGCTGGGTGAAGCTGTTTTCCACCTGGCGGTAAATCATGTCGCGGCCGGCGACCGGCAGCACTTCATCGACGTAATCCTGATCCAGCATGATTTTCATTTTTGACGCGCGGCCGATCAGGTGCAGGTCGAAACCTTGCGCG
Organism: Serratia sp. FGI94; assembly: GCF_000330865.1. NCBI lineage: Bacteria > Pseudomonadati > Pseudomonadota > Gammaproteobacteria > Enterobacterales > Yersiniaceae > Serratia > Serratia sp. FGI94. Next base: position 4,674,400 of record NC_020064.1, on the reverse strand, counting down.
CGCAGCGCGTCGCGCAGCTGTTCCGCATGCTGCCGCCACTCGTCGTCCAGTTTGCGGTGATACAGCAGCGACGCGATGATTTTGCCGCTTTGCGTGGAGAGATAGTCAATCTGGAACAGTTTACGCCGCAGGATAGGTTGCGGTTTGATGGCGGCGATCAGCGCCTGCATCAGACGGTTAATCAGTTCACTGGCGGCCGGGAAACGATCGACGCGGATGCGCTGTTTGGTCTGCTGATCGAACATGATGTGGTACATCTCGTCTTCATCATGCCAGATGCGGAACTCGGCGCGCATGCGGTAGTGCTGGACTGGCGAGCGGTACACTTCCGGCTCGGGCGCCCCGAACGGCGACATCATGGTGTTCAGGCGGCTGGTTTTTTCCGCCAGCTGCTCGTCGTAGCGTTCAATCGGCAAATTCTCGGGGGTCATGGTCTTCTCGTCAGTCAAATTGGATCAGCGGGGATTGTAGGGAATTGGGCCGTGAAGTCCAGTTTTGTCCGTCGCCATGTTGCGGCCTAGATTGGAAGTCTAGACATCCATTTGCATTGATCGTAGCATTGCCGTCCGGCCTCAAGCAGCGAGTGAAAAGGGAATCCGGTGGGAATCCGGAGCTGACGCGCAGCGGTATGGGGAAGTCACGGCGATAGCGTAACCACGCAGACACTGTCCACTGCAGGACGGGAAGTCATCGCCCGGTGTCGGCGGCTCTCTGCCGCCGGCAAATCCCAAGCCCGAAGACCTGCCGGTATTACGTCGCAATGCCCCTGTTCGCGCGAATTTCGGCCGGGGATCTGCGGCATCCGCCAATTAAGTTTGGATGCTTTTCTCATGATAACGATAAAAAATACGCTGTTGGCGGTGGCTTCCTCTGCCACGGCCTTTTCCGTCTGGGCGCAGGACAGCGCAGCAATCAACAACAACGGCGATAACCTGGTGGTCTCGGCCAACCGTTTTTCGCAACCTGTTTCTTCCGTTCTGGCGCCGACGTCGGTGGTGACCCGCAATGATATCGAGCGCTGGCAGGCGAAAAGTCTGACCGACGTGATGCGTCGCCTGCCGGGGGTCGACGTGGCGCAAAACGGCGGTATGGGGCAGAACAGCTCGCTGTTTATTCGCGGCACCAACTCCAGCCACGTCCTGCTGCTGATCGACGGCATTCGCCTGAATCAGGCCGGCGTCAGCGGCTCTTCCGACCTGAGCCAAATTCCCCTCTCGCTGGTGCAAAAAGTGGAATATATCCGCGGCCCGCGTTCGGCGGTGTATGGCTCTGACGCCATCGGCGGCGTGGTCAACATTATCACCACCCGTAACAAGAACGGCACCGCGCTGTCCGCCGGCCTTGGCTCCAATGGCTATCAGGCCTATGACGCCGCGACTCAGCAGCCGCTGGGGGATAACACCGTCGCCACCCTGGCCGGCAACTATACCTATACCAAAGGGTATGACGTGGTTGCCTACGGCAGCACCGGTATGCAGAGCCAGCAGGACCACGATGGCTTTATGAGCAAGTCGCTGTATGGGTCGGTTCAGCACCAGTTCAATGAACAGGTCAGCGGCTTCTTCCGCGGCTATGGCTATGACAACCGCACGGCGTATGACGGCTACTATTCGCCCGGCTCGGCGCTGGTGGATACGCGTAAGTTGTACAGCCAAACCTGGGACAGCGGCGTGCGCTATCAGCAGGGCATTTATGCCAGCCAGCTGGTCGGCAGTTACAGCCACAGCAAAGATTACAATTACGATCCGCGCCTTGGGCAGTATGCCAGCTCGGCGCGGTTGGACGATGTGGAGCAATACAACCTGCAATGGGGGAACACCTTGCAGGTCGGGCAAGGTACGCTGAGCGCCGGCGCCGACTGGCAGGATCAGAAAATCAAACCGAATACCGCATCGGTGACGGAAGAAAAAAGCCAGCGCAATACCGGCCTGTACCTGACCGGCCAGCAGCTGTTTGGCCCGCTCACGCTGGAAGCCGCGGTACGCGGCGATGATAACTCCGAGTTTGGCTGGCATGGCACCTGGCAGACCAGCGCGGCGTGGGAGTTTGTGGAAGGCTATCGCTTTATCGCCTCCTACGGCACCGCGTTTAAAGCGCCGAATATGGGGCAGCTGTACAGCGACTTTTATGGCAACGGCGATCTGAAGCCGGAAGAGAGTAAACAGTGGGAAGGCGGCTTTGAGGGGCTGAGCGGGTCGGTGAGCTGGCATGTGTCCGCTTACCGTAATGACGTTGATAACCTGATTGACAGCGACCCGGTGACTTACCGCTATTACAACATCGGCAAGGCAAGGATTAAGGGCGTTGAGGCTACCGCCTCATTTGACACGGGTCCATTCACCCATCAGCTGGGGTATGACTATGTGGATGCGCGTAATGCCAAAACCAACGAGCTGCTGCCGCGCCGCGCCAAACAGCAGGTGAAGTATGAGCTGGACTGGCAGGTGTACGACCTTGACTGGGCGGTTACCTACCACTATCTGGGGCAGCGTTACGATAAAGACTACAGCGGTTACCCGGCGCGCAGCGTGAAGCTGGGCGGCGTCAGCCTGTGGGATCTCGCGGTGTCGTATCCGGTCACATCACATCTGACAGTTCGTGGTAGAATTGCCAACCTGTTTGATAAAGATTATGAGACGGCATATGGCTACGCTACTCCAGGGAGAGAGTACTACCTCACCGGAAGCTATACCTTCTAATTCCACCGCGACGCCGCGCCCGACGGTGCTGGTATTTGATTCCGGCGTCGGCGGGTTGTCGGTGTATCAGGAGGTTCGGCAGCTGTTGCCGGATCTCCACTATATATACGCTTTCGATAATGTGGCGTTCCCTTATGGTGAAAAGTCCGAGGAATTTATCGTCGAACGCGTGCTGGAGATTGTCGGCGCCATACAGCAGCGGCATCCTCTGGCGATTGTGATTATTGCCTGTAATACCGCCAGCACCGTTTCTTTACCCGCTTTACGTGAACGTTTTGACTTTCCGGTGGTGGGCGTGGTGCCCGCTATCAAGCCTGCCGCCCGCTTGACGGTGAATGGCACCGTTGGGCTGCTGGCAACGCGCGGTACCGTACAGCGCGCCTATACCCGTGAATTGATCGACCGCTTCGCGACCGACTGCCAGATTGAGCTGTTGGGCTCATCCGAGCTGGTGGAGCTGGCGGAAGCGAAACTGCATGGCGCAGAGGTGCCGCTGCCGGCGCTGAAGAAAATTCTGCAGCCTTGGCTGAGCATGCGCGAGCCGCCGGATACGGTAGTGTTAGGCTGCACCCACTTCCCACTGTTAACAGAAGAGCTGATGCAGGTGCTGCCGGCAGGGACGCGGCTGGTGGATTCCGGCGCGGCGATTGCCCGTCGTACTGCCTGGCTGATCTCAACGCAGGAAAATGTGGTCTCGACGCAGGATGATAATCTGGCTTACTGTTTAGCGCTAAATGAAGATACCGATGCTTTATTACCCGTTTTACAGGGTTATGGCCTCAAATCGCTGAAAAAACTGTCGCTTTAGCGCTATTTTGTTTAAATGTTCGACGGTTGAAAAGTTTTTTTAAATTAGGGGTTGCGGCGTTCTGAGAACTCCCTATAATGCGCCTCCACTGACCGGGAACAACGACTGACAAGCCGCCGGGTCAGCGAGAAGAGAGCGAAATAAACGCTTGACTCTCCGGGCGAAAAGCGTAGTATACGCAGCCCGCGCCGATGAGAATTATCTCCGGCGATGCTCTTTAACAATTTATCAGACAATCTGTGTGGGCACTCACAAGACGATATCCAGCATCTTCGGATGCAAAAAAATATCAAGTCTTGAAGAGTGACTAACTGAAGTAAAATTCATGCAGTAAATCTTTGAGCAACAGCTATTAACTTAGCGAATCAAGCTTTTAATTGAAGAGTTTGATCATGGCTCAGATTGAACGCTGGCGGCAGGCCTAACACATGCAAGTCGAGCGGCAGCGGGAGGAAGCTTGCTTCCTCGCCGGCGAGCGGCGGACGGGTGAGTAATGTCTGGGGATCTGCCCGATGGAGGGGGATAACCACTGGAAACGGTGGCTAATACCGCATAACGTCGCAAGACCAAAGTGGGGGACCTTCGGGCCTCACACCATCGGATGAACCCAGATGGGATTAGCTAGTAGGTGGGGTAATGGCTCACCTAGGCGACGATCCCTAGCTGGTCTGAGAGGATGACCAGCCACACTGGAACTGAGACACGGTCCAGACTCCTACGGGAGGCAGCAGTGGGGAATATTGCACAATGGGCGCAAGCCTGATGCAGCCATGCCGCGTGTGTGAAGAAGGCCTTCGGGTTGTAAAGCACTTTCAGCGAGGAGGAAGGTGGTGAACTTAATACGTTCATCAATTGACGTTACTCGCAGAAGAAGCACCGGCTAACTCCGTGCCAGCAGCCGCGGTAATACGGAGGGTGCAAGCGTTAATCGGAATTACTGGGCGTAAAGCGCACGCAGGCGGTTTGTTAAGTCAGATGTGAAATCCCCGAGCTTAACTTGGGAACTGCATTTGAAACTGGCAAGCTAGAGTCTCGTAGAGGGGGGTAGAATTCCAGGTGTAGCGGTGAAATGCGTAGAGATCTGGAGGAATACCGGTGGCGAAGGCGGCCCCCTGGACGAAGACTGACGCTCAGGTGCGAAAGCGTGGGGAGCAAACAGGATTAGATACCCTGGTAGTCCACGCCGTAAACGATGTCGATTTGGAGGTTGTGCCCTTGAGGCGTGGCTTCCGGAGCTAACGCGTTAAATCGACCGCCTGGGGAGTACGGCCGCAAGGTTAAAACTCAAATGAATTGACGGGGGCCCGCACAAGCGGTGGAGCATGTGGTTTAATTCGATGCAACGCGAAGAACCTTACCTACTCTTGACATCCAGAGAACTTTCCAGAGATGGATTGGTGCCTTCGGGAACTCTGAGACAGGTGCTGCATGGCTGTCGTCAGCTCGTGTTGTGAAATGTTGGGTTAAGTCCCGCAACGAGCGCAACCCTTATCCTTTGTTGCCAGCGATTCGGTCGGGAACTCAAAGGAGACTGCCAGTGATAAACTGGAGGAAGGTGGGGATGACGTCAAGTCATCATGGCCCTTACGAGTAGGGCTACACACGTGCTACAATGGCGTATACAAAGAGAAGCGAACCTGCGAAGGCAAGCGGACCTCATAAAGTACGTCGTAGTCCGGATTGGAGTCTGCAACTCGACTCCATGAAGTCGGAATCGCTAGTAATCGTAGATCAGAATGCTACGGTGAATACGTTCCCGGGCCTTGTACACACCGCCCGTCACACCATGGGAGTGGGTTGCAAAAGAAGTAGGTAGCTTAACCTTCGGGAGGGCGCTTACCACTTTGTGATTCATGACTGGGGTGAAGTCGTAACAAGGTAACCGTAGGGGAACCTGCGGTTGGATCACCTCCTTACCGAAAGATATCCTGACTGTGCAGTGTCCACACAGATTGTCTGATGAAAAAGTAACGAGCAGAAATACCTTTATAGGCTTGTAGCTCAGGTGGTTAGAGCGCACCCCTGATAAGGGTGAGGTCGGTGGTTCAAGTCCACTCAGGCCTACCAAATTCTTCCTTATGCTGCGTTATGCTCCCGGTCGTTTACCGACGTAAACTTCCCGGTCGCATGCCTTGCCTAAGAAAGAATTAACTCTTTGCGAGTTGGTAATAACAAAGGTATTGCACGCGATTATATGGGGCTATAGCTCAGCTGGGAGAGCGCCTGCCTTGCACGCAGGAGGTCAGCGGTTCGATCCCGCTTAGCTCCACCATATAAGTCCGAATATCAATACTTCAGAGTATATTGGCAACAGTATGCTGCGAAGTATTTTGCTCTTTAACAATCTGGAACAAGCTGAAAATTGAAACATGACGGCTGAAACTTGTCCCTCCGTAGAAGTTTGGGATGAGGAGTAACCTGTCATAGAGTCTCTCAAATGTTTTACAACCCTTAGCAGGTTGAGCGAGCCAAGTGAAGTCAAGGCGCCCAGCGCGGAGGAAGCGGAGTGGACTGAATGTCCATGAGCATTCCGAGCACTGCGTAACGCAGAATTCACGACGCGCAGCCAACCGGCCAGACAGAAGAAACATCTTCGGGTTGTGAGGTTAAGTGACTAAGCGTACACGGTGGATGCCTAGGCAGTCAGAGGCGATGAAGGGCGTGCTAATCTGCGAAAAGCGTCGGTAAGGTGATATGAACCGTTATAACCGACGATACCCGAATGGGGAAACCCAGTGTGTTTCGACACACTATCCTGTCATGAATACATAGTGGCAGGAGGCGAACCGGGGGAACTGAAACATCTAAGTACCCCGAGGAAAAGAAATCAACCGAGATTCCCCCAGTAGCGGCGAGCGAACGGGGAAGAGCCCAGAACCTGAATCGGCTTGTGTGTCAGTGGAAGCGTCTGGAAAGTCGCACAGTAAAGGGTGATAGTCCCGTACACGAAGATGCACAGGTCGTGAGTTCGATGAGTAGGGCGGGACACGTGTTATCCTGTCTGAATATGGGGGGACCATCCTCCAAGGCTAAATACTCCTGACTGACCGATAGTGAACCAGTACCGTGAGGGAAAGGCGAAAAGAACCCCGGCGAGGGGAGTGAAATAGAACCTGAAACCGTGTACGTACAAGCAGTGGGAGCACCTTCGTGGTGTGACTGCGTACCTTTTGTATAATGGGTCAGCGACTTATATTTTGTAGCAAGGTTAACCGAATAGGGGAGCCGTAGGGAAACCGAGTCTTAACTGGGCGTCTAGTTGCAAGGTATAGACCCGAAACCCGGTGATCTAGCCATGGGCAGGTTGAAGGTTGGGTAACACTAACTGGAGGACCGAACCGACTAATGTTGAAAAATTAGCGGATGACTTGTGGCTGGGGGTGAAAGGCCAATCAAACCGGGAGATAGCTGGTTCTCCCCGAAAGCTATTTAGGTAGCGCCTCGTGAACTCATCTTCGGGGGTAGAGCACTGTTTCGGCTAGGGGGCCATCCCGGCTTACCAAACCGATGCAAACTCCGAATACCGAAGAATGTTATCACGGGAGACACACGGCGGGTGCTAACGTCCGTCGTGAAGAGGGAAACAACCCAGACCGCCAGCTAAGGTCCCAAAGTCATGGTTAAGTGGGAAACGATGTGGGAAGGCACAGACAGCCAGGATGTTGGCTTAGAAGCAGCCATCATTTAAAGAAAGCGTAATAGCTCACTGGTCGAGTCGGCCTGCGCGGAAGATGTAACGGGGCTAAACCATGCACCGAAGCTGCGGCAGCGACGCTTAGGCGTTGTTGGGTAGGGGAGCGTTCTGTAAGCCGTTGAAGGTGGCCTGCGAGGGTTGCTGGAGGTATCAGAAGTGCGAATGCTGACATAAGTAACGATAAAGCGGGTGAAAAACCCGCTCGCCGGAAGACCAAGGGTTCCTGTCCAACGTTAATCGGGGCAGGGTGAGTCGACCCCTAAGGCGAGGCTGAAAAGCGTAGTCGATGGGAAACAGGTTAATATTCCTGTACTTGGTGTTACTGCGAAGGGGGGACGGAGAAGGCTAGGCTAGCCGAGCGACGGTTGTCTCGGTTTAAGCGTGTAGGGGGGTGTTCCTGGTAAATCCGGAACGCTATTAACCCTGAGGCGTGATGACGATGCACTACGGTGCAGAAGTAGTTGATGCCAAGCTTCCAGGAAAAGCCTCTAAGCTCCAGGTAACATCAAATCGTACCCCAAACCGACACAGGTGGTCAGGTAGAGAATACCAAGGCGCTTGAGAGAACTCGGGTGAAGGAACTAGGCAAAATGGTGCCGTAACTTCGGGAGAAGGCACGCTGGCGCGTAGGTGAAGTCCCTTGCGGATGGAGCTGAAGCCAGTCGCAGATACCAGCTGGCTGCAACTGTTTAATAAAAACACAGCACTGTGCAAACACGAAAGTGGACGTATACGGTGTGACGCCTGCCCGGTGCCGGAAGGTTAATTGATGGGGTTATCCGTAAGGAGAAGCTCTTGATCGAAGCCCCGGTAAACGGCGGCCGTAACTATAACGGTCCTAAGGTAGCGAAATTCCTTGTCGGGTAAGTTCCGACCTGCACGAATGGCGTAATGATGGCCAGGCTGTCTCCACCCGAGACTCAGTGAAATTGAACTCGCTGTGAAGATGCAGTGTACCCGCGGCAAGACGGAAAGACCCCGTGAACCTTTACTATAGCTTGACACTGAACATTGAGCCTTGATGTGTAGGATAGGTGGGAGGCTTTGAAGTGTGGACGCCAGTCTGCATGGAGCCATCCTTGAAATACCACCCTTTAATGTTTGATGTTCTAACTCGGCCCCATAATCTGGGGTGAGGACAGTGTCTGGTGGGTAGTTTGACTGGGGCGGTCTCCTCCCAAAGAGTAACGGAGGAGCACGAAGGTTAGCTAATCACGGTCGGACATCGTGAGGTTAGTGCAAAGGCATAAGCTAGCTTGACTGCGAGAGTGACGGCTCGAGCAGGTGCGAAAGCAGGTCTTAGTGATCCGGTGGTTCTGAATGGAAGGGCCATCGCTCAACGGATAAAAGGTACTCCGGGGATAACAGGCTGATACCGCCCAAGAGTTCATATCGACGGCGGTGTTTGGCACCTCGATGTCGGCTCATCACATCCTGGGGCTGAAGTAGGTCCCAAGGGTATGGCTGTTCGCCATTTAAAGTGGTACGCGAGCTGGGTTTAGAACGTCGTGAGACAGTTCGGTCCCTATCTGCCGTGGGCGTTGGAAGATTGAGAGGGGTTGCTCCTAGTACGAGAGGACCGGAGTGAACGCACCACTGGTGTTCGGGTTGTCATGCCAATGGCACTGCCCGGTAGCTAAGTGCGGAAAAGATAAGCGCTGAAAGCATCTAAGCGCGAAACTTGCCTCAAGATGAGTCTTCCCTGGGCCTTTAAGGCCCCTGAAGGAACGTTTAAGACTAAGACGTTGATAGGCTGGGTGTGTAAGTGCAGCGATGCATTGAGCTAACCAGTACTAATGAACCGTGAGGCTTAACCTTACAACACCGAAGGTGTTTTAGAGAGATTGGTTGATATTTTCAGTGAAGTTCCGAGATTGGTTCTGATGGCTACGAGGTAGCGGTCGGGATGAAACAGAATTTGCCTGGCGGCAATAGCGCGGTGGTCCCACCTGACCCCATGCCGAACTCAGAAGTGAAACGCCGTAGCGCCGATGGTAGTGTGGGGTCTCCCCATGCGAGAGTAGGACACTGCCAGGCATCAAATAAACGTTATCAGCGTGACGTCTGATGATCGCAAGGTTGAAAAGAGACCTTGCTGCTTTGTAAAAAGCAACGTAACAGAATCGGTGGAGCGGTAGTTCAGTTGGTTAGAATACCTGCCTGTCACGCAGGGGGTCGCGGGTTCGAGCCCCGTCCGTTCCGCCACTTATTTAGATTATGCCTGCTGATAAGCAGGCATAATGGTAAGCACGATTTAGGGGCGTAGCTCAGTTGGTAGAGCACCGGTCTCCAAAACCGGGTGTCGCGAGTTCGAGTCTCTCCGCCCCTGCCATATTAAAAACCCTTTGCGCAAGCGAAGGGTTTTTTGCTTTTGAGCCCCGCCAATTTTTCCTTTCACGTTGAATCTTTCTGCGATGGTGATGCGCTTATTATCGGCAAAAGGCTCTATTGCCGCCTAAAAGGCCCATGAGGCCTTTTGGATTAATACAGAGCCTACCCCTACCATTAAAAAATTAAAACGGCTGTAGCGCCTCATGCCGCGGTATTTAAAGGTATTTTTAGTAACTGACGAATAAGCGGCTGCTGATCGCTGTTTTGCAACCAAACGGCATACAGCGGGCGCGTAATACTTGGCACTTCCGCGTTGGCGACCAGGTTCGGATACTCTTTTTCCCACTGGCTTGGCAAAAAAGCGCAGCCGCCGGTGGTTTCCAACAGCTGACGTGTCAGGTGCGCTGAGGTGGTCGTCAGAACCGGCACGGTCTCCGCATCCAGCATGCGGCTTTCCTGCTGATGAAAATCCGCTCCCCATTCCAGTTTGATATAGGGCATCGGCGTCTGTTGATCGCGCTGCGATGAGGAAAAGAGTCGTAACGAAAAGTTGCCCAGCAGCTGGCTGGTTAATTCATCCATTTTGGGTGGCTCGGTGGTAATCAGTAAATCGAGCTGTCTTTCGTGCAGCTGTTTTACCAGCGAATGCCGCAATGCGATGCGTGCTTCCAGCTGTAATGTCTCCCGCTGTTGGTAAAGCGACTGGAGCCACGGGGTCAGGTAGGCTTCCCATAATGATGCGCTAGCGCCGATTGACAGTTCGCTGTGCTGAGGCGACCGTACGACCTCTTTTTTGGCCAGTTGCCAGGTGTTCATCAGGCTTTCCGCGTAGGGTAGCAGACGTTCTCCGGCCGGCGTCAGACGGATATTATTGCGGTGGCGGGTGAATAAATTCGCACCTAATTGATTTTCCAGCTGACGAATGCGGAAACTGACCGCGGACTGCGTTAAATACAGAGATTCTGCGGCTCGGCCAAAGTGACGCGTTCTACTGACCTCCAAAAAGGTTTTCAGTAATTCGGTATCCACGCCTTTCTCCAAAATTTTTTTGTCGTTAAGATTTAAATGTTTTGTTTTACACGCTGTCAAGCGTATCTAATACTCCGCGCCATAAACAGCACGGCCATAAGAGAATTAGGAGCGTGTCAGATGGCGGATAGTTTCACCACGACTAATCGTTTTTTTGATAATAAACACTACCCTCGCGGGTTCTCCCGTCACGGCGATTTCACCATTAAAGAAGCGCAATTGCTAGAGCGTTTCGGCTATGCGTTCAATGAGTTGGATGCAGGGAAACGCCAACCAGCCACTGAGGAAGAACAGCTGTTCCTCGCAGTGTGCCGCGGTGAACGCGAGCCGGTTACCGAGCAGGAAAAAGTCTGGACCAAGTATCTGACGCGTACGCGTCGCCCGAAAAAATTCCATACTCTGTCCGGCGGTAAACCGCAGGCTGATGCGGTGGAAGATTACACCGACAGCGATGATTAAAAAAATGGGGCTTCGGCCCCATTTTTTATTCCAGGCTGCGATGTAGCTGGATCAGCAGGCGTTCCATCCGACGGTAGCCTAATGCTTCGCTGAGATGGTGGCGGGCAATATGTTTTTCTCCCGCTAAATCCGCCAGCGTGCGTGCTACCTTGAGGATGCGATGCCAGGCGCGTACGGATAATCCCAGCTTAAGCAAGGTTGTTTCTAGATAGTGGGCGTCGGCATCGCACAATGGGCAATCTCGATCCACTTCGCGTTTGCCGAGAATGGCATTAATTTTTCCGGCGCGCTGCAATTGCCGTTCCCGCGCCGCGATTACGCGCTGGCGCACCTGCTGGCTGCTTTCTCCCGGCTCCTGCTGTTTGCTGAGCGTACCGGGCGGCAGCAAGGGGACTTCAATCGATAAATCGAACCGGTCGAGAAATGGCCCGGAAAGTCGGCCCAGATAGCGCAGAACCTGCTGTGGCGGGGTTCGGTTATGCACGCCCTGATAATGACCGGTCGGGCTGGGATTCATGGCGGCGATCAGCTGAATCCGCGCCGGGAAGCAGACTTTGGCGCTGGCGCGAGAAATGACAATTTCCCCGGATTCCAAAGGCTCGCGCAGGGCGTCCAGCGTACGCCGTTCAAATTCGGGGAGTTCATCAAGGAACAGCACGCCGTTGTGCGCCATGGATATTTCCCCCGGACGCGGCAGAGAGCCGCCGCCGACCAGTGCCGCCATGGATGCGCTGTGGTGCGGCGCCCTGAATGGCCGCTGGCGCCACGGCAGCCTGCCGGCGGGCTGATGCTGCAGGCTGGCAACCGCAACGCTCTCCAGCGCCTCCTGGTCGGTTAGCGGCGGCAATAATCCCGGCAGGCGGCTTGCCAGCATGGTTTTGCCGGTGCCTGGCGGGCCGAGCAGCAACAGATTGTGACCACCGGCGGCGGCAATCTCCAGCGCCCGTTTGGCCTGTTCCTGGCCGATAATATCCTGCAGGTCCCCCCGGTTGTCGTTAGGCGGCGCGGCAGGAGGCTGGGCAAGCGACAGTTCACCCTGGCCCAGCAGAAAGGCGCAGACGGCCAACAGGTGCGTTGCAACCCGCGTTCCTTCTTTTGGCAGGAGGCCGACTTCCCCTTCATTTTCTGCCGGCAGGATCAGCCCTCTGCCATCCTGCTGCGCCGCCATTGCTGCGGGGATGGCGCCGCTGACGGCGCGCAATGCGCCGGACAGCGCCAGCTCGCCGAGAAATTCGTGTTCAGCCAGCCGATCTGCCGGGATCTGCTCCGAAGCGGCGAGGATCGCCAGAGCGATCGGCAGATCGTACCGGCCACCCTCCTTGGGCAGGTCCGCCGGCGCCAGGTTGACGGTGATGCGTTTCGCGGGAAAGGTAAAACCGTTGTTGAGCAGTGCGCTGCGTACCCGATCGCGCGCCTCCTTGACCGTGGTTTCCGGCAGGCCGACCAGCGTTAATCCGGGCAACCCGTTGCTGATATGAACTTCGACCGTCACCGACGGCGCCTGAACGCCCAGCGTAGCCCGAGTGAAAATAACCGCCAATGACATAGAGCCTCCTTACTCAGGCCGGCAGCATGCGCCTTCCTGGCCACCGCTGCAGGGCTTAATTGACGAAACTGCGCGGCTTATTCCGGAAAATATTCATTATTTCATTGCGATAGGCGTTTTTTGCGAGTGGGGCGGCAATACTGATTAACAATTCCGTGAACGATGCAACAAATTAGCAGGCTAACCAAGTTGCAACCGGAGAGTTAATGGGTGTATTTAACAATTGATTAAAATAAAAAACACTTAATCAACATAATCCCCGACCGTCGCCTACTCCGCGGCGACAGCCGTTGAACCCCATTCACTTTGTACTCTATGGTAGGAATAACGTTATGTTTGGTTGGACGTCGTTGCAACGCAATGCAGCCATCGCCAGCTTTGCCAGCTGGACGCTTGATGCTTTTGATTTCTTTGTTCTGGTCTTCCTACTCAGCGATATTGCCGAGGCGTTTCACGTCGGTATGGAAGAGGTCACGCTGGCGATTCTGCTGACGCTGGCCGTACGGCCGATCGGCGCGCTGCTGTTTGGCCGCGCGGCGGAAAAGTATGGGCGCAAGCCGATTCTGATGTTGAACATCGTGTTCTTTTCCGTGTTTGAGCTGCTGTCCGCCGCCGCGCCTTCGCTGACTATTTTCCTGCTGCTGCGCGTGTTGTATGGCGTTGCCATGGGCGGCATCTGGGGCGTTGCCTCCTCGCTGGCGATGGAAAGCATTCCGGATCGTTCACGCGGGCTGATGTCCGGTATTTTCCAGGCGGGCTACCCGTTCGGCTATTTGCTGGCGGCGGTGGTGTACGGCACGCTGTTTGAGCTGCTGGGCTGGCGTGGCATGTTCGTAATTGGCGCAGCGCCGATTTTACTGCTGCCGTTTATCTACTACTGCGTGCAGGAGTCGCCGGTGTGGCTGGCGGCGCGTCAACGCAAAGAGAGCACTGCGCTGCTGCCGGTGCTGAAGCAGCATTGGAAACTGTGTATTTACCTGGTTGCACTGATGGCGGCGTTCAATTTCTTCTCTCACGGCACGCAGGATCTGTATCCGGCGTTCTTGAAAGTTCAGCACGGTTTCGATCCCAAAACCGTCAGTATCATCGCGATTAGCTACAATATCGCCTCCATTATCGGCGGCGTATTCTTCGGCGTGCTGTCGGAAAAGATCGGCCGTAAAAAAGCCATTGTTATCGCCGCACTGCTGGCGCTGCCGGTGATTCCGCTGTGGGCGTTTGCCAGCGGCTCGCTGATGTTGGGGATCGGCGCATTTCTGATGCAGTTTATGGTGCAGGGCGCCTGGGGCGTAGTGCCGACCTATCTGAATGAGCTGGTGCCGGCCAACACGCGGGCGGTGCTGCCGGGATTTGTTTATCAGCTGGGTAATCTTATTGCCTCGGTGAATGCGACGCTGCAGGCGAGCATCGCGGAGAGCCACGGCCATAACTACGGCTTGGCCATGGCGATCATCGCCGGTACGGTGGCCATTGTGATTTCGCTGTTGGTGCTGTTTGGCAAGGACACGCGCGGCAAAGCGCTGTCCGGCACGGTCGAATCGGCGTCTGCGCATGTTAACGTTTGAAAAGGCAGCACTTTGTTTGAGGTATGACCAGATTGTGCAGAATAATAACGCAAAAAAAGTATTGTCATGTGAAGTGTGACTATGGTAACTCTGTAGGCATTAGTTCGAAACGAGCACAGTGAACATACCGATTATGAAAGCGTTTGCCCAAGTGATTAGCCTAGTCGTGATTAGCGTGGTGGTGATTATTATCCCACCGTGCGGGGCTGCACTTGGACGAAGAATGGCTTAAAAAACAAGCCGGAATCGCAAGAGAACCCCCGCACCGTCAGGTCCGGGGGTTTTTTATTGGCAAGAGAAAAGTGAAGTGGGGAGCAGAGAGTGAACAACAGAACAAAATCCTGCAATTCTCGAAGTAAGGCGGGGAAATAACTATGAATGGTGCTCAGTGGGTGGTGCAAGCGTTGCGTGCGCAGGGGGTTGATAAGGTTTTCGGCTATCCGGGCGGCGCAATCATGCCGGTGTACGATGCGTTGTATGACGGTGGGGTAGAACACCTGCTGTGCCGTCATGAACAAGGGGCGGCCATGGCGGCAATCGGCTATGCGCGCGCCACCGGTAAAACCGGCGTCTGCATCGCCACCTCCGGCCCCGGCGCCACCAACTTGATCACCGGCCTGGCGGATGCGTTGCTTGATTCCGTGCCGGTGGTGGCCATCACCGGGCAGGTGGGGTCCGCGCTGATCGGCACCGATGCCTTTCAGGAGATCGATGTTCTGGGCCTGTCACTGGCCTGCACCAAGCACAGCTTCCTGGTGGAATCGCTGGACGCGCTGCCTGGCATCATGGCCGAGGCGTTCGCCATCGCCGCCAGCGGTCGTCCTGGCCCGGTGCTGATCGATATCCCGAAAGACATCCAGCTGGCGCAGGCGGATTTACCGCCGCACCTGATGCCGGTCAACGACGAGTGCGACCCGGCGATGGAGGGTATCGAGCAGGCCTACGCCCTGCTGGCGCAGGCGCAAAAGCCGGTGCTGTACGTCGGCGGCGGCGTCGGTATGGCGCAGGCGGTGCCGGCGCTGCGCGCGTTTATCGACGCTACGCAGATGCCGACGGTCGCCACCCTGAAAGGGCTGGGCGCACCGGATGCCGCGCATCCGTACTACCTCGGCATGCTGGGGATGCACGGCACCAAGGCGGCAAACCTGGCGGTGCAGGAGTGCGATTTACTGGTGGCGGTCGGGGCGCGCTTTGACGATCGCGTTACCGGCAAGCTGAACGCGTTTGCGCCGCACGCCAAAGTTATCCACATGGATATCGACCCCGTTGAACTGAACAAGCTGCGTCAGGCGCACGTCGCGCTGCAGGGCGATCTGAAAACGATGCTGCCGGCGCTGCAGCAGCCGCTGGCTATCGGTGAGTGGCAACAGCGCGTCGGCGAGCTGAAAGCGCTGCACGCCTGGCGCTACGACCATCCCGGCCAGCTGATTTACGCGCCGCTGTTGCTCAAACAGCTGTCGGAGCGCATGCCGGCCAATACGGTGGTCACCACCGACGTCGGGCAGCACCAGATGTGGAGCGCCCAGCATATGACGTTCGAGCGGCCGGAAAACTTCATCACCTCCAGCGGGCTGGGCACCATGGGCTTTGGCGTGCCTGCCGCGGTCGGCGCGCAGATCGCCCGGCCGCAAGATACGGTGATCTGCGTATCGGGCGATGGCTCCTTCATGATGAACGTGCAGGAGTTGGGCACCATCAAGCGCAAGCAGCTGCCGGTGAAGATCGTGTTGCTGGATAACCAGCGTCTGGGCATGGTGCGCCAGTGGCAGCAGCTGTTCTTTGACGGGCGCTACAGTGAGACCAACCTGTCCGATAACCCCGATTTCCTGACGCTGGCCAGCGCGTTCGATATTCCCGGCCAACGCATTACCCGCAAAGACCAGGTGGCGGAGGCGCTCGACGCGCTGTTAAACAGCGACGGGCCGTATCTGCTGCAGGTGGCGATTGATGAACTCGAAAACGTCTGGCCGCTGGTGCCGCCGGGCGCCGGCAACGAAACCATGTTGGAGAAAGTATCATGATGCAGCATCAACTCTCGATCCAGGCCCGTTTTCGTCCTGAAATGTTAGAGCGCGTATTGCGTGTCGTACGTCATCGCGGCTTCCAGGTTTGTGCTATGAATATGGCGTCGGGCCTGAACAGCGACCGAATCAATATTGAATTGACCGTTGCCAGCCAGCGCTCGGTAGATTTACTGTCATCCCAGTTAAATAAATTGATGGATGTCTCCAGCGTGGAAATCCAGCAGCAACACAACAACACATCACAACAAATACGCGCCTAAGGCGCGAGAAGGAAAGAACAATGACGAAGAAAGCCGATTATATCTGGTTCAACGGTGAGATGGTTCCTTGGGCCGAGGCGAAAGTACACGTGATGTCGCACGCCTTGCATTACGGCACGTCGGTGTTTGAAGGGGTACGTTGCTACGACTCCCATAAAGGTCCGGTGGTGTTCCGTCACCGTGAACATATGCAGCGCCTGCATGATTCGGCGAAGATCTACCGCATGCCGGTCTCCCAGAGCGTGGATGAGCTGATGGAAGCCTGCCGCGCCACGCTGCGTAAAAACAATCTGGTCAGCGCCTATATCCGTCCGCTGGTCTTTGTCGGCGATGTCGGGATGGGCGTTAACCCACCGGCCGGCTACAAGACAGACGTGATTATCGCGGCGTTTCCTTGGGGCGCGTATCTGGGTGAAGAGGCGCTGGATCAAGGTATCGATGCGATGGTTTCCTCTTGGCAGCGCGTGGCGCCAAATACCATTCCGACCGCGGCCAAAGCGGGCGGCAACTATCTCTCTTCGCTGCTGGTGGGCAGCGAAGCGCGTCGTCACGGCTACCAGGAAGGCATCGCGCTGGATGTGCATGGCTACATCTCTGAAGGCGCCGGTGAAAACCTGTTTGAGGTAAAAGACGGCGTGCTGTTTACGCCGCCGTTCACCTCCTCGGCGCTGCCGGGCATTACCCGCGACGCGATTATCAAACTGGCGAAAGATCTGGGCATTGAAGTGCGTGAGCAGGTGCTGTCGCGCGAATCGCTGTACCTGGCCGACGAAGTGTTTATGTCCGGCACCGCGGCGGAAATCACGCCGGTGCGCAGCGTCGACGGTATCCAGGTGGGCATCGGCAAGTGCGGGCCGGTCACCAAGCAGATCCAGCAGGCATTCTTCGGCCTTTTCAGCGGCGCCACTGAAGACAAATACGGCTGGCTGGATCCGATTAACCCATAACAAACCGCGCCAGACAGACAACACAACCGCCCCGCACGTGCAGCATCCGGGGAATAAACGGACGGTTCGTTCGCCGTCCGTATAAAAACAGAATTTATTGGAGTGAAAAGAGCATGCCTAAGTTACGTTCAGCCACCACCACCCACGGCCGCAATATGGCCGGCGCCCGCGCCCTGTGGCGCGCGACCGGGATGACCGAGGCCGATTTCGGCAAGCCGATTATCGCGGTGGTCAACTCCTTTACCCAGTTTGTGCCGGGCCACGTGCATCTGCGCGATCTGGGCAAACTGGTTGCCGAACAGATTGAAGCCTCCGGCGGCGTGGCGAAAGAGTTCAACACCATTGCGGTGGATGACGGCATCGCCATGGGACACGGCGGCATGCTTTACTCCCTGCCTTCGCGTGAGCTGATCGCCGATTCGGTCGAGTATATGGTCAATGCCCACTGCGCCGATGCGATGGTGTGCATCTCTAACTGCGACAAAATCACCCCGGGGATGATGATGGCGGCGTTGCGCCTCAATATTCCGGTGATCTTCGTCTCCGGCGGCCCGATGGAGGCCGGTAAAACCAAACTGTCCGACCAGATCATCAAGCTGGATCTGGTGGACGCCATGATTCAGGGGGCGAACCCCAACGTCAGCGACGCCGAGAGTGAACAGATTGAACGCTCCGCCTGTCCGACCTGCGGCTCCTGTTCCGGCATGTTCACCGCCAACTCGATGAACTGTCTGACCGAGGCGCTGGGGCTGTCGCAGCCGGGCAACGGCTCGCTGCTGGCGACGCATGCCGATCGCAAACAGCTGTTCCTTAACGCGGGCAAGCGCATCGTTGAGCTGACCAAACGTTACTACCAGCAGGACGATGAGAGCGCGCTGCCGCGCAATATCGCCAATAAGGCGGCGTTTGAAAACGCCATGACGCTGGATATCGCCATGGGCGGCTCGACCAATACCGTTCTGCACCTGCTGGCGGCGGCGCAGGAAGGCGAGGTGGACTTCACCATGGAAGATATCGACCGCCTGTCCCGCAAGGTGCCGCACCTGTGCAAGGTGGCGCCGAGCACGCAGAAATACCATATGGAAGACGTCCACCGCGCCGGCGGGGTGATCGGCATCCTCGGCGAACTGGACCGCGCCGGTTTGCTGAACCGCGACGTCAGCAACGTTCTGGGTCTGACGCTGCCGCAAACGCTGGCGGCCTATGATGTGATGCTGACTCAGGATGAGGATGTGAAGCAGATGTACGCTGCCGGTCCGGCGGGTATCCGCACCACGCAGGCATTCTCGCAGGACTGCCGCTGGGATTCGCTGGATACCGACCGTAAAGAGGGCTGTATCCGCACCCGTGAGCACGCCTACAGCCAGGACGGCGGGCTGGCGGTGCTGTATGGCAACCTGGCGGAAGACGGCTGTATCGTCAAAACCGCCGGTGTCGACAAAGAAATTCTGGTCTTCAGCGGCCCGGCCAAGGTGTACGAGAGCCAGGAAGATGCGGTGGAAGCCATCCTCGGCGGCAAAGTCGAAGCCGGCGACGTGGTGGTCATCCGCTACGAAGGGCCGAAAGGCGGGCCGGGCATGCAGGAAATGCTCTATCCGACCACCTATCTGAAATCGATGGGGCTGGGCAAGGCCTGCGCGCTGATCACCGACGGACGTTTCTCCGGCGGCACCTCCGGTTTGTCCATCGGGCACGCCTCGCCGGAAGCGGCCAACGGCGGTCTGATTGCGCTGGTGCAGGACGGCGATACGATCGCTATTGATATCCCGAACCGCGGTATCAAACTGGAAGTGGCGGACAGCGAACTGGCGGCGCGGCGCGAGGCCGAACTGGCGCGCGGCGATGCGGCCTGGACGCCGAAATCCCGCGAACGTCAGGTGTCCTATGCGCTGCGCGCTTACGCAACGCTGGCCACCAGCGCCGACAAAGGCGCGGTACGTGACAAGAGCAAGCTGGGAGGCTAAGCGGCATGGCGGTATCACAACCCCTATCAGAGGCCCCCTGCGGGGCGGAGTATCTGCGGGCGGCGCTGCGTTCGCCGGTTTACGAGGTGGCGCAGGTCACCCCGCTGCAGAACATGGAAAAACTCTCCTCGCGGCTGGGCAACGCCGTGCTGGTCAAACGTGAGGACCGCCAGCCGGTGCACAGCTTTAAGCTGCGCGGCGCCTACGCGATGATTGCCGGCCTGAGCGAAGAGCAAAAGGCGCGCGGCGTGATTACCGCTTCTGCGGGCAACCACGCGCAGGGCGTGGCGCTGTCCGGCAGCCGTCTGGGGATTAAAACCCTGATCGTGATGCCGGTCGCCACCGCGGATATCAAGGTGGACGCGGTGCGCGGCTTCGGCGGCGAGGTGTTGCTGCACGGCGCCAATTTTGACGAGGCGAAGGCGAAGGCGGTGGAGCTGTCTCGCCAGCAGGGCATGACCTTTGTGCCGCCGTTCGACCACCCGGCGGTGATCGCCGGGCAGGGGACGCTGGCGATGGAGCTGCTGCAGCAGGACGCCCATCTGGATCGGGTGTTTGTCCCGGTCGGCGGCGGCGGCCTGGCGGCCGGCGTGGCGGTGCTGATCAAACAGCTGATGCCGCAAATCAAAGTGATTGGCGTTGAGGCGGAAGATTCGGCCTGCCTGCGGGCGGCGCTGGATGCCGGACAGCCGGTGGATCTGGCCCGCGTCGGGCTGTTCGCCGAAGGCGTGGCGGTCAAACGTATCGGCGACGAAACCTTCCGCCTGTGCCGTGAGTATCTGGATGACGTGATCACCGTCGACAGCGACGCCATCTGCGCTGCGGTTAAAGACCTGTTTGAAGACGTGCGCGCCATTGCCGAACCGTCGGGCGCGCTGGCGCTGGCAGGGTTGAAAAAGTACGTGCAGCAGCACGATATTCAGGGCGAGCGTCTGGCGCACGTGTTGTCCGGCGCCAACCTGAATTTCCACGGGCTGCGCTACGTATCCGAACGCTGCGAACTGGGCGAGCAGCGCGAAGCCTTGCTGGCGGTGACCATTCCCGAACAGCAGGGCAGCTTCCTCAAGTTCTGCCAGCTGCTGGGCGGCCGTTCGGTCACCGAGTTCAACTACCGCTACGCCGATGCCGACAACGCCTGCATCTTCGTCGGCGTGCGTTTAACGCGCGGCCATGCGGAGCGCCGGGAAATCATCAGCGAGCTGACGGCCGGCGGCTATCAGGTGGTGGATCTGTCCGACGATGAAATGGCCAAGCTGCACGTGCGCTATATGGTGGGCGGCCGCCCTTCCAAGCCGCTGCGCGAGCGGCTGTACAGCTTTGAGTTCCCGGAATCGCCCGGCGCGTTGCTGAAGTTCCTGAATACTCTCGGCACCCACTGGAATATTTCCCTGTTCCATTACCGCAGCCATGGCACCGACTTCGGCCGCGTGCTGGCGGCCTTCGAGCTGGCGCAAAGCGAGCCGGAGTTTGAACAGCATCTGACGGCACTGGGCTATGACTGTCATGATGAAACGGATAACCCGGCGTTTCGTTTCTTCCTGCAGGGCTAGGGCGATCGTTAACCGCCTGATTGCCCAGGGACGCGAGATGGAGCGGCAGATTGCAGCGCGCGATCCTGCCGTGTTTACCGGTGTTGCCCCTGAACTGGAACGGCATTTTCTGACGCCCGGCCAACGGCTTTCCCCGCCGGGGGTTGGCAATGTCATGGGGCTGATGATTGGCCTGACATTCGGCGTAGCGGGCGTGATGGGCATGATGGCTGATGTGGCGTTTGCCTTCACGAACGTGTCGCCGGCGGTGGCGCTGTTGGGCAGCGGCGGCATATTGGCGGTATGGATGTCGTTAATCCTGCTGCAACTGACGCAGGGTAAAAACAGCGGCGTGCTATTGTTGAAATATTATCTGCTGTTGTTGGCGGTTGCGTTGCTGGCCGCGCTGTTTGCCTGGGGGGGTGGCGTCTCCGGTTTCTTCAGCGTGGCGCTGCTGTCGCTGGGCGTTGCAGGCGGATTTATTTTCAGTCATCGAACAATTTTTTATCTGTATGTGACTTATTTTCGCAGCCGGCGCCGGGTCTTTGTTAAACGGCGTTGGCAAATGGCTGATATTCGTCGCGGCAGATAGCGCAAGCAGCAGGAGAAGCCATGGCGCAGCAGTTTGCCGGATTTAGTCAGCAGGGATTGGACTTCCTGCAGCAGGTGCGGATTGAAAACGACAAAGCGTGGTTTGAGGCGCACCGCGCGCTGTACGAACAAACGCTGTTAACGCCGTTTCGCAGGCTGGTGGAACAGCTGGCGCCGGCGATGCTGGCGATCGACCCGCAGTTTGAGACCCGGCCGGCGATCGGCAAAACGCTGTCGCGTATTCACCGCGATACGCGTTTTTCCCACGATAAGTCCCGCTACCGCAGCCGCATGTGGCTGACCTTCAAACGGCCGAGCAAAGACTGGAAAGACGCGCCGGTCTATTTCTTTGAGCTGGGGCCGGACATGTTGCGCTACGGGCTGGGTTATTACAGCGCCAACAAGCCGACGATGGATCTGTTCCGTCATACGTTGCAGCGGCAGCCGCAGCAGTTTCTGGCGGCGGCGGCCTGCTGCCGGCCGCCGTTCGAGCTGGTGGGCGAGAGTTACAAACGTCCGCTGGTCAAAGGGCAGGCGGCGGAGATTGCCCACTGGTATCAGCGCAAATCCTTCGCGGTGATGGCCAGCGATCGTCAGGTGGAAAAACTGTTCAGCGCCGATTTGGCGCCGATGCTGACGCAGGCTTTCCAGCAGTTGGAGCCACTCTACCACTGGCTGATGAAAGTGGAGGCGATGAAGCAGATCGACCCGGCCGACCTGTAGCCGTCGCGCGGCGCTACAGCAGGCGCCAAAACGCTTCGATCAGCGGGTCGCCAAGGCGTTTGCGCTGTACGCAGACCCCCAGTTCAAACGGCTCCACCATCGAGATATTGTCCAGCTGCGAGATACGGTTGCGCACCGGCTCCGGGCTGTTGTCCACCACCACGCTGGGGATCAGCGCGATGCCGCAGCCCAGCGCCACCATCGAGACGATGGCCTCGTGGCCGCCGACGGTGGCGTAAATCAGTGGGTTGCTGATGCGGTGCCGGCGGAACCACAGCTCGATGCGTTTTCGCGACGGGCCGTGCTCCGGCAGGATAAAGGGAATATTGGCCCAGTCGGGCTGTTCGGCAAAGGCCTGGGCGCGCACCGCGCACGGCAGCGCCGGCGCAATCAGCACCAGCGGAATTTCGCCGATTTTGGTGAAATCGACGCTGCCCGGCAGGCTTTCCGGCCGGCCGGCGATGCCGAGGTCCGCCTCATTGGACTGGATTTTATCCACCGCATCGGCGGCGTCGCCGGTGGTGAGTTTGATTTCCACCAGAGGATGCTGGGCGCGAAAGCGATCGAGGATCGGCGGCAGATGGCTGTAAGCGGCGGTCACCGAGCAGAACAGGCGCAGTTCACCGCTGAGCGACGGGCCATGCTGGCCGAGCGCGTGCTTGAGCTGCTGATACTGCAGCAGCGTCTGCTGGGCGAACACCTTCAGCAGTTCACCGGCGTCGGTCAGCTGCACGGTGCGGTTGTCCCGCAGAAACAGCGGCTTGCCGACGCCCTCTTCCAGCCGCTGAATCTGGCGCGACAGGGTGGAGGGACTGACGTGCATCGCCTTGGCGGTGCGGCCGAAATGGCGGCTTTCCGCCAGATGCAAAAACAGCTTTAAATCGCGTAAGTCCATATTAGTATGCTCGCAGCGATGGTGTTGCATAAATTGCAACGTGATGTTCTTAATATATCAATTTAAGCAACGCAAATCCTGTTATACATTGAGCTTAACGAATCTCCGCACAGACAGGGCGGGGAATGAAAATAACATGCAATACACAACATCTAACTGGAGTAGCACCATGGCTAACTATTTCAACACATTGAACCTGCGTCAGCAGCTGGCGCAATTGGGTAAGTGTCGCTTTATGGCGCGCGACGAATTTGCCGATGAGGCGGGCTACCTGAAAGGGAAAAAAGTGGTGATTGTCGGCTGTGGCGCTCAGGGTCTGAACCAGGGCCTGAACATGCGCGACTCCGGCCTGGACGTGGCGTACGCTCTGCGTCAGGAAGCGATCGACGAAAAACGCGCGTCATGGCGCAAGGCCACCGAGAACGGCTTTAAAGTGGGCACCTATGAAGAGCTGATCCCGCAGGCCGATCTGGTGGTTAACCTGACGCCGGACAAGCAGCACTCTTCCGTGGTGCGCGCGGTGCAACCACTGATGAAAGACGGCGCGGCGCTGGGCTACTCGCACGGTTTCAACATCGTTGAAGTGGGCGAGCAGGTGCGTAAAGACATCACCGTAGTGATGGTGGCGCCGAAGTGTCCGGGCACCGAAGTGCGTGAAGAGTACAAACGCGGTTTCGGCGTACCGACGCTGATCGCCGTACACCCGGAAAACGATCCGAAAGGCGAGGGTATGGCGATCGCCAAGGCATGGGCGGCGGCGACCGGCGGCCATCGCGCCGGCGTGTTGGAGTCTTCCTTCGTGGCAGAAGTAAAATCCGACCTGATGGGCGAGCAGACCATTCTGTGCGGTATGCTGCAGGCAGGCTCGCTGCTGTGCTTCGATAAGCTGGTGGCGGAAGGCACCGATCCGGCATACGCCGAGAAACTGATCCAGTACGGCTGGGAAACCATCACCGAAGCGCTGAAGCAGGGCGGCATCACCCTGATGATGGATCGCCTGTCCAACCCGGCCAAACTGCGCGCCTATGCGCTGTCTGAGCAGCTGAAAACCATCATGGCGCCGCTGTTCCAGAAGCACATGGACGACATCATCTCCGGCGCGTTCTCCAGCGGCATGATGGCCGACTGGGCGGAGGACGACGTGAAGCTGCTGACCTGGCGTGAAGAGACCGGTAAAACCGCATTTGAAAACGCGCCGCAGTTTGAAGGCAAAATCAGCGAGCAGGAGTACTTTGATAACGGCGTGCTGATGGTGGCAATGGTGAAAGCGGGCGTTGAGCTGGCGTTTGAAACCATGGTGGATTCCGGCATCATCGAAGAGTCGGCGTACTATGAGTCGCTGCACGAGCTGCCGCTGATCGCCAATACCATCGCCCGTAAGCGTCTGTATGAAATGAACGTGGTGATCTCCGACACCGCCGAGTACGGCAACTACCTGTTTGCCAACGCTGCGGTGCCGCTGCTGAAAGAGTTTATGACCACGCTGCAGGCGGGCGACCTGGGCAAAGCCGTCGCGGGAACCGCGGTGGACAATGCTCAGCTGCGCGATGTCAACGAAGCAGTGCGCAACCACCCGATCGAAGCGGTAGGCCGCAAACTGCGCGGCTATATGACCGATATGAAACGCATCGCCGTAGCAGGCTAAGCGTCGCAGCAAGCATGGAAAGCCGGCAGAGAGTGCCGGCTTTTTTATTGGCTGACGTTCTGCGGCGGCGTAATTAACCGCTGTTCAATCCCCAGCCGTATCTTACCTGCAGGCACGTCGGTGCCCGCATCCATCGCGCTGTCAGGCCGGCATCGCCGCCGGCGGAATAATCGCGCCGCGGTGCTGAATCACCGTGCTGGCGGTCAGATGGCCGCGCTCCGCCGCCTGCTGTGGCGTACCGCCGCTGAGGCGCACGGCGAGATAGCCGGCGCTGAAGGAGTCGCCGGCGGCGGTGGTGTCAACCACCTGTTCCCGCGCCAGTTTCACCGCCGCGACCTCCAGCGGCGTCTCATCATGCAGATAGACCAGACAGGCGTCGGCGCCGCGTTTGATCGCGATCTCCCGCACGCCGAAACCGCGGGTGCGCTGCACCACCTGTTCCACCGGCAATGCCCCCCATAACGCATCCTCATCGTCCAGCGTCAGAAACGCGGTGTCGGTGCAGGACAGCATCTCGCGATAGGCCTGCTGCGCTTCGTCCCGGTCTGCCCACAGCCGCGGGCGATAGTTATTGTCGAAAATGACCTGGCCACCGTTGGCGCGGCATTGGCGCAGCAGCGCCATCAGTTTGCCGCGCGCGTCGGCGGACAGGATCGCCAGGCTGATGCCGCTGAGATACAGATAATCAAACTGCGCCAGCCGGTGGCAAATGGCGTCGGCCTGCGGGCCGTCGAGCCAATAGCGTGCGGCGGCGTCATTGCGCCAGTAATAGAAGGTACGCTCGCCGGCCGCGTCGGTTTCAATCACGTACAGCCCCGGCAGTTTATCCGCCAGCTGCTGCACCAGGGTGGTGTCGATCTCTTCCTGCTGCCAGGCGCGCAGCATTTCCTGACTGAAACTGTCGTTACCGAGCGCGGTGACATAGTGGACGTTCAGCGCCTGGCGCTGCGTCTGACGGGCAAGATAGACGGCGGTGTTGAGCGTATCGCCGCCAAAACCACGGCTGAGGGCGGCGCCGTTCTGCGACAGCTCAATCATGCATTCGCCGATTACGGCAATATTTTTGCAAGTCATGCTAATCCCTGAATAAAGGTGGGCGGGGTTAATGCCAGTCTTACGGTTGGGAGGCGAGGAGTCAATAGAAATGAAATGGTGTTTTAATTTGTTTTTTGCGGCGATCGCCAAACGATCGGTTAGCGCCGGTTAACGTGCGCGACGGGCAGCGCAGGCCAAAAGGGTGAAGTCTGCCTTATCCTTAACTAGGCTTAGGGAGAGCGGCCGCTAATCAATTAGCACAAACCGGCCGTACGCAACGGATAGTAGGGAAGTGACGATGAGCAAAACGGGAAAAATAATCAGCGGGATCGGCGGCATGGTGCTGTTGGTCATGGTCGTGCTGGTGGTCTTTATCGCCACCTTCGACTGGAATCGCCTCAAGCCGACGATTAATGACAAAGTCTCTGCCGAACTGCAGCGACCGTTCGCCATCCGCGGCGATCTCGGCGTGGCGTGGCAGCGTAAACAGGAAGAGGGCGGCTGGCGCGCCTGGGTGCCGTGGCCGTATATCCATGCGCAAGATATTGTGTTGGGCAACCCGGACACTATTCCCGGCGATCATATGGTCAGCCTGCAACGTGCCGAACTCAGCATCGCGCCCCTGGCGCTGCTGAGAAAAGAAGTGCTGATCCCGCGCATCTGGCTGCAGCGTCCCGATGCGCAGTTACGGCGTCTGGCCAACGGTGAAAATAACTGGACGTTCAACCTCGCCGGTGCCGGGCAGGATGGGCAGAGCGCGGCGTCCGACTGGTCGGTGAATATTCACGATATCGTGTTCGACCGCGGGCAGATAGCGTTTAAGGACGCCACGCTGAAGGCGGATTTTCATGCGGTGATCGACCCGCTGGGCAAGCCGCTGCCGTTCAACCAGGTCACCGGCAAGAAAGATAAGGGCCAGGTGATTACGCCGGATTATGTGTTTGGCTGGCAGGTAAAAGGTAAGTATAACGGCGAGCCGCTGAGCGGCAGCGGTAAAATCGGCGGCATGCTGTCGCTGCAGAATGCCGGCCTGCCGTTCCCGCTGCAGGCTGATATTCGCTCCGGCGCGACCCGCGTGGCGGTGGCGGGCACCCTGACCGACCCGTTAAATCTCGGCGGGCTGGATTTACAGCTGAAGTTTTCCGGCGACAGCCTGGGCAATCTGTATGGCCTGACCGGCGTGCTGTTGCCCAATACGCCGCCGTATGCCACCGACGGACACCTGACGGCCCGGCTGCACGAACAAGGCGGTGCGGTGTATCGCTACCAAAACTTCAGCGGCAAAATCGGCGACAGCGATATTCACGGCGACCTGCGCTATGTCGCCAGCCGGCCGCGGCCGAGCCTGAGCGGCAATGTGCTTTCCAAACAGCTGCGCTTCGCCGACCTGGCGCCGCTGATCGGCGCCGACAGCAATACGGCCAAGGCCGGCCGCGGCGAGAAAACGCGGCAGCCGGCGGATAAGGCGTTACCGGTCGAGACGTTCGCCACCCAAAGCTGGGGCGTGATGGATGCCGACGTCAAATTTACCGCCAAACGCATTGAACATGGCGATGCCCTGCCGCTCCGCGATCTGTACACCCATCTGCGGCTGGATAACGGCGCGATCCTGCTGGATCCGCTGCGCTTTGGCGTCGCGGGCGGCAACCTGAACTCAACCGTACGGCTGGACGGCAGCAAGCAGCCGATGCGCGGACGGGTGGATATGCACGCCCGCAACTTCCAACTGAAGAAGCTGCTGCCGAATGTGGAATCGATGAAGCGCAGCCTGGGAGAGCTGAACGGTGATGCGACGTTAACCGGCAGCGGCAACTCGGTGGCGGCGCTGTTGGGCAGCAGCAGCGGCGATCTGCGCCTGCTGGTGAATGACGGCATGATCAGCCGCAGCCTGATGGAGATTCTGGGCCTGAACGTCGGTAACTATCTGGTGGCGCAGATCTTTGGCGATGATGAAGTGGGCATCAACTGCGCGGCGGCGGACGTCGGCGTGCGCAACGGCGTAGCCACGCCGAGGCTGTTTGTGTTCGATACCGAGAACGCCATCATCAACATCACCGGCAACGCCAACTTCGCCAGCGAGCGGCTGGATCTGTCCATCGATCCGGAGAGTAAAGGCATGCGCGTGCTGACGCTGCGTTCGCCACTGTATGTGAAAGGCACCTTCAAGCACCCAGACGCCGGCGTGAAGGCCGGGCCGCTGATTGCGCGCGGTGCGGCCGCCGTGGCGCTGGGAGTGGTGGTGACGCCGGCCGCCGCGCTGCTGGCGCTGGTATCGCCCAGCGACGGCGCCGATAGCAACCAGTGCGGACAGGTTCTCCAGCAGATGAAACAGAAAAAGTAACCGCTTCTCAGGGGCGCGGCTGCAACAGCGTGCAGTCGTGGTCCTGCAGCTCTTCCGCCGAGGCCAGATTGAGGCGCAGCAGATTGCGTTCGGTGGCCAGCAGCAGGAAATCGCCGTTTGACAGGGCGGTCATCGCCAGGCCGTAATGTCCCATCTGTTGGCCGGCTCCGGCGACGCCGCCGGCCAGCAGGCGAAACGCACCCTGCTGCGCCAGTTCGCCCGGCGTCACCCGTCGTACCAGATAGTCGTGCTGCAACAGCCCGCCGGGCAGCGGTTGCCAGCGCGGGGTGAAGGTTTGCTCCGCCTGCGTCAGGCGTTTTTGCACCGCCGGCGCCAGGCAGGAAATATGAATATGCAGCTGGTTTTGCGTGCGGCCGTAGGCGGAGTTGATGGCCAGGGAGACTGCCGCGTCATCAATAGGTTTTCCGTATTTCTCCGCCATAAAGCGGCGCGCCTGCCAGGCCAGCAGAAAGTAGTTGGGCGCCGCCGGCGTCAGCAGTTCAGGGCTCTCAATGCCGGTAATTTTTGCCGTCGGCATCAGCAGGTACTGCAGCGGGCCGTTGCGGTCTTTAAACACCACGGCGCCGTGCTGCAGGTCAACCTGCGCGCAGGGGGCGGGATCGTGATGCTGCTGCTGATTCGGCAGGCACTGCTGGCTGACGATGTGCCACAGCGTGTCAGGATGCGCGGGTTTCAGCCAGAGATAGAGTGCAAGGAGGGCTAATGCCAGTACAAGGAACAGCAGTAACAGCCGGCGGTGCAGTGTCATCATCGGTATCCGGATCGCGTTATCGGGGCAGGTCAAGCAGGCAGGATAAATGCTTTTGATGACAGAAAACAGCGCGGCGTGCGGCCCGCATGGAGCGGGCCGCAGAGGGGGTTACAGCGACTGGTGGCGGGTTTCTTTCATCAGCAGTAGGGCGATCAGCGTCAGCGTCGCCATCGCCGCCAGGTACATCCCGACGTAGAACAGGCCATAGTTGGCGTTCAGCCAGGTGGCG
This sequence comes from Serratia sp. FGI94, assembly GCF_000330865.1. Taxonomy (NCBI): domain Bacteria; kingdom Pseudomonadati; phylum Pseudomonadota; class Gammaproteobacteria; order Enterobacterales; family Yersiniaceae; genus Serratia; species Serratia sp. FGI94. Next base: position 4,645,314 of record NC_020064.1, on the reverse strand, counting down.
ATATAGGGCGCGACCGACGCGCCAAGAATCGAGGCGACGTTATAGGAGAAAGAGGCGCCGGTATAGCGTACTTCGGTCGGGAACAGCTCCGGCAGTAGCGCGCCCATCGGGCCGAAGGTCAGCCCCATGATGCTCAGGCCGCACAGCAGGAAGGCCATCACCAGCGCCTGGTTGCCGGAGCCGAGCATGGTCGGGAACAGGAAGGCGAAGCCGATCATCAGCAGCGTGATCACCACCATGGTTCTACGACGGCCGTAGGCATCCGCCAACAGACCGGCGATAGGCACCATGACGCCAAAGCCGATGACCGCCAGCATCAGCATCCACAGGAAGCTTTCTCGCGAATAGCCGAGCCCCAATGGCTGTGCGGCGGTGCCATAGGTCATTGAGTAGACGGTCATCAGGTAGAACAGCGTGTAGGTCGCCAGCATGATAAAGGTGCCGAGGATGGTGACCTTCAGATGCTTGCTGAGCAGGGTGCCGAGCGGGATCTTCACCTGCTTGCCCGCCTTCACCGCTTTGGCGAACACCGGCGTTTCATGCAGAGAGACGCGCACGTACAGGCCGATCAGCACCAGCACCGCGGAAAGGATAAACGGCAGGCGCCAGCCCCACGCCATAAACTGCTGGTCGGTCAGCAGCCAGGAGAGCAGCAGGAAGGTACCGTTGGCGAAGAAAAAGCCGATCGGCGCGCCCAGCTGCGGGAATGAACCGTACAGCGCGCGTTTGCGCGGCGGGGCGTTTTCGGTTGCCAGCAGCGCCGCGCCGCCCCATTCGCCGCCGAGACCCAGGCCCTGACCAAAGCGCGCCAGCGCCAGCAGCAGCGGGGCGAAGACGCCGATGGTTTCATAGCTTGGCAGCAGCCCGATCAGCACGGTGGAAATACCCATGGTCAGCAGCGAGGCGACCAGCGTGGCCTTACGGCCGACGCGATCGCCAAAGTGGCCGAACAGCGCGGAGCCGATCGGACGGGCGACGAAGGCGACGGCAAAGGTCGCCAGCGACTGCAGGGTGGCGGTGGTCGGGTCGCCCTGCGGGAAAAAGATATGCGGGAACACCAGCACCGCCGCGGTGGCGTAGATGTAGAAGTCGAAGAATTCGATAGCGGTGCCGATCAACGAAGCGACCAGCACTTTTCCCCGGGAATTGATTGGTGCGGACGCATCGTTGGCGTCGGCGGATGTTGTGATGGAGGCTTGCATAGTTGTTTCTTATATTTTCATTATGTAAAAGGCCATCTTATGCCACAGCAAAACCCCTTTTCAATGGCGTAACTTTGTACAATGCGGGAAATAAACGCTTAATAAGATTAAAGTTTTACCTTTGCGTTTATCTGTGGAGTTTAACGTCACAAAAATACCTCAAGGCAGTGGGAAAGGCTGGAAAAGAGGGAAAGAAAAGTAGATGGGTAGTGCGTTGTGCTGCTTTTGGCGGGGCGGCAAGCGTGTGGTTAGCGTTATCTTCTGATTTTTAGGCCTGTTTTTGGCATAAAGAACCGGCCATCAGACGATGACCGGTATATTCACGTAGTTAGCCGGCGGTCATTCTGGTTTGGCCGGCGGAGATTTATCGTCCTTATACTGCGCGGTGGCGATCCAGGCGGCGCAAAACAGCGTCAGACGGGCAAAAAAGTAGAAGAAGGCCATCAGCCCGATAACCGAGCCAAACGCCGCGCCGGACGGGGATTTCGCCACCTGCGGCAGCGTCATGGTCATCACGAACTTGATCACTTCAAAGCCGATGGCGGCCATCAGCGTGCCGCGGAACAGCGCCTTCTTATTGGGCTTGTGGCGCGGCAGCATCCAGAAAATCCACAGAAACAGCAGATAGTTGGCGAAGATGGAGATGGACAGCGCAATCAGCGTCATCGCCGGACGCAGCCATTCGATGCCATCCAGCCCCAGCGCGCGGACGATGGCCGCCTGCGCCGAGCCGGCGATAGAGGTCAGCGACAGCGTGACGATCAGCGCTACCACCAGGCCGGTCAGCGAGATAAAGTCGCGGGTGTATTTAAAATAGATTTTTTCCTGATCCTGCGGGTTACGCTCCCAGACGTCGCGCGACTGCGCGCGTATCGCTTCACGCAGGTTGCCCATCCAGCTGATGCCGGAATAGAGCGCCAGCGCCAAACCGGTCAGGCCGACGGTGGTGCGCTGCTGGATGGCGGTATTAACGGTGTTTTTCAGCGTGTTGGCCAGCGTCGGGTCGCTGATGCTGCCGACAATCTTGTTGATCAGCTCGGTCAGCAGGTCCTGATTGGAGGCCAGCACAAAACCGACCGCGGCGAATGACACCATCAGAATCGGGATCAGCGACAGGAAAGAGAAGTAGGTAATGGCGGCGCCGAACTGGCTGCCCAGCCGGTCGTTAAAGCGTTCGGCCGCACGCAGCAGGTGGGCAATGCCCGGTCTGGCCTTGATATGTTCCACCAGACGGGAAAAACCGGAGATGCCCCGGTCAATCTTGTGGTTCCCGGTCTTGATGTCGATCAGCGGTTTGGCTGACTCGCCCGTTTGGCGCTGCTGGGGGGTGTTCTCAGATCCTGTAGGCATTACTCACGCTTTCCTTATATAAAAACCTATAACCTTCACCATTATAGCCAAAGCGGCCATGGATTTGACCCCGACGCCGGGAATTGCTCCACTTCCCGGCGTCATGCGGCCCGGCAGGCAAAAAATGGCGGAAATTCGGCCGCGAACGTAAATTAGACTGCGTAATTAATCGGCGCGTGTTACCTTATTTATCCCGCTTTTTTTCGTTATGGGATAAATCTTGCCAAAGGACAGACGCCATCTCCATAATTCGCTCATAATTGATGAATAAATCCTTTTTGGGTTTTAAAAAGTTTACACTCCTTCGCATTAATCTATATTCTTGCGCCTATTATTATCTCCGACGACACGATGAGCCTGTTAAGTACAGCGCTCCTGATAAAGAATATTTTTAAGGAAATGATTATGCGTAAACTGACTGCTTTATTTGTTGCCTCTACTCTGGCGCTGGGTTCCGCCTCCATGGCGTTTGCGGCTGATACCGCCACCACCGCCGGGGCGGACAACGCGCCGATGAAAATGATGCACCATAAAGGTCCGGGCAAAGGCGGCCCGTTCGCGGGGCTGAACCTGACCGAGCAGCAGCGCCAGCAAATGCGCGACATTATGAAAGAAGCGCACCAGAAACGCGGCCCGGGTATGAAAGAAGAGCGCCAGGCGCTGCATACGCTGGTGGCCTCCGACAGCTTTGATGAAGCCAAAGCCAAAGCGCAAATTGATGCCATGAGCAAGGCGCATTCCGAACGTATGCTGGCGCGCGCCAAAGCCGAAAATAAAATGTATAACCTGCTAACGCCAGAGCAGAAAAAACAATACAATGAGAATTATCAGAAACGCGAACAGAAAATGATGGAGCACATGAATAAAATGAAAGCGCAGCACGAGGCTGCCGAGTAATTAACCGTGTAATGTGCGAAATAAAAATAACAGGGCCAGAGCGATCTGGCCTTTTTTATTTATATTTTTAACGCCGCAGTATGGTGAGAAGAATGGCCCGGCGGAATTATTTTACCGCGGTGATGGCATGGAACTGCGCCACCACCGCGTCGGCAAATCGCACGTCGTTGATATGATAGGGCGTTTTAATCAACCGGCGCCGCGTGGTCTGCAGCAGGGTTTGTTCCAGCGCGTCGACAAAGGCGCGCAGCGCCAGCGGATCCCAGAACGGTTGGCCAGGCGCATCCAGTGAGGAGAGACCACCCTCCGGTATCACAAAGCGAATCTCTCCCGGGCAGGCATTCAGCTTTTCGCCGATCCAACGCCCGATATGGGCATTTTCTTCTGCGGTGGTGCGCATCAGCGTCACCTGGGTGTTGTGATTATAAAAATGCCGGTCGGCATAACGTGCCGGGATGGTTTTGGGATGACCGAAATTAATCATATCCATGGCGCCGCAGGACAGCACGCAGGGAATACCGGTACGGGCAATGGCACCAAAACGGTCTTCGCTGCAGGCCAGCACGCCGTCGAACAGATAATCGCCCACCTCGGTGGTGGTCAGATCCAACACCGCATTCAAGAGCCGGCTGTCGATCAGCTTTTCCATCGCCTGCCCGCCGCTGCCGGTAGCGTGAAACACCAGGCAATCCCATTGCGCTTCGATGGCGCGGGTCACGGCCTGGATACACGGCGTCGTCACGCCAAACATGGTCAAGCCGGTGGCCGGTTTGCTGAGCACGTCGTCATCGGTATGGAAGCGCACTGCGCCGGCGATCTGGTGTGCGGCATTGCCCAGCACCTTGCGTGAAATGCGGTTCAGGCCGGCAATATCGGTCACGGAATACAGCATGGCGATATCGCTGGCGCCGACATAGCCGGAAACGTCCCCGGCGGCCATACTGGAGACCATCAGCTTGGGCAGGCCGATAGGCAGCTGCTGCATTGCCGGGGTGATCATGGCCGTACCGCCGGAGCCGCCCATGCCCAACAGGGCGGCGACATCGTTGCGCGACAGCATAAAGCGTTCAAAAGCGATGGCCATGGCGGCGATAGCCTGACCACGGTTCTGACAAAAGACGGCGGTTGCGCCTTCCGGATGAAAAGTGGCTACGTCGGCCGCCGAAATGTCGGCCGGGTAGCGTACGGGCATGTTATGGGTGGAAAGATCGACGGTGATGGTGGGTAAACCGAGGTTGTCAATCAAACCACGCACATACGCCAACTCTTGTCCTTTGGTATCTGCTGTGGTAGCAATATAGACAAAGGTTGGGGTATTTCTCATCGTCTGTTCCTGAAGAAAGGCCGGCCATGAGTGCCGAACTGATTGTTTCTAATGATAACTTATAATAGTAGTTTGGAACCCTGGTGTTGGTACAATTAGATACAGCCGATGAATTTGTATACATAATGAGACTGCGGTATCATTAATGCAAGTCCTTTTTAACGATAAATGAGACTAACGTCTCATTTTTTGCATTTATAGTTCGCTTTTGCGACGCTGGAAGGGCCAGGATCCTGCCTGTCAGGTTTTTCATTATGCCGCCTGTGAGCCGGTATGATTTGTGTGAGGTCGATGTGTCGCTATCCGCTTTTCCCGCATCGCGGGACGAACCCCTAACCCATACGCGCGCCAGAACGCGCAAACTGCTGCTTGCCAGCGCGATGGAGCTGTACGATGACGGCGCGTTTCCGTCGATCACCGAACTGGCCGCCCATGCTCAGGTATCCCGCGCTACCGCCTATCGTTACTTCCCGACGCAAAGCGCGCTGATTACCGCCGTGGTGGCGGAAAGTCTGGGGCCGATTTTGCAGTGGGAACCGCATGATGATGATGCGCTGCTGCGCATTCAGCAGCTGCTGGCCTTTGCTTACCCGCAGATGGAGCAGCATGAAGGCGCGCTGCGTGCGGCGTTGCAACTCTCTCTGCAGCAGTGGGCCAATGCCACGCCGGGAGAAAAATTCGTGCGCGGTAACCGCAAACGCCTGCTGAAACTGGCGGTCGAGCCGTTGCAGGATAAATTGCCGCCGGAGGCGCTGCAGCGCGTGATCCACGCTTTCTCGCTGATTTACGGTTCAGAAGTGTTCCTGGTGTTGAAAGATATTTGGGGACTGGAGCTGAGCGGTATTCAGGACGTGACGCAGTGGATGGCGAAAGCGATTATTCGTCAGGCCGAAGAAGATGTGCGCAACAGCAAAAAATAACCAGCAGGATAATCCATTTTTAGCGCATTGCCGGCGTTGAACCTAGAATTATTCACTAAACGAATAGGCTATGTAGTTATAATTTTTACTGATAATTACTAAGCCAGAATTCCGCGCAACCGGAACTCTGAGTAAATATTTTGCACACAAATTATCAATTAATTCATTGATAATCATATTATTAACTTGATATCAATTTCCTGCCAAATAAGACTATTGCCATGGTCTAATTAGCATTCACCACTCTTTCACTTCGCTTTTCTCTCTCTGGTTAGCGGAATGTTTTTCCGTAATGGCGTTTGCCATCGCTTTTCGCCTGCCGGGCGAAGTGACCATTGTTGTGCTTTATTTATTTGGTGTTACAAAAACGTAACACATAAAACCAATAAAACATTTGCAAACAACAATGGACGGTATCTGGGATGGTCAGTCAACGTAAAGAGAATAAGCCGGGGCGGATGGGGGCGGCGTTTCCCGCGCCGGTGAAGCAGCGTATGCAATTAAGCGCCGTCGCCTGTTTTTTGGCGGTGATCGGCAGCGGGGCGCAGGCCGCCTCCTATGTGGAAAATGGCCGGCCCGGCGACGCGGCCAGCTGGCGCAGTAATGAATTTAATGCCGAATGGGGGCTGGGGGCGATTCATGCCGACCAGGCCTACGCCGCCGGTTACACCGGTAAAGGTGTCAAGCTGGGGATTTTCGATCAGCCGGTTTATGCCCAGCACCCGGAGTTCGCCAGTCAGGACAAAGTGATCAACCTGGTGACGCAGGGGGTGCGGGAATACACCGACCCCTATATTCCGGTGAAGAAAGGTGACGCCTTCCGCTATGACGGCACGCCGAGCGTTGGGTCAGACGGCGAGTTAGGTTCGCACGGTACGCACGTCGGCGGTATTGCCGCCGGCAACCGTGACGGCGGAGAAATGCACGGCGTGGCCTTCAATGCGCAGATCATCAGCGCGGAGAACGGCGACCCAGGCCCGGAAGATGGCATTATTCTTGGCAACGACGGGGCGGTATACAAGGCCGGTTGGGATGCGTTGATTGCCAGCGGCGCAAGAATTATCAACAACAGCTGGGGGATCGGCATTACCGATAAGTTTGCCGAGGGCGGTTCCGATCCGGCCTATCCTCACTTTACCGTCGATGATGCGCGTAAACAGTTCGAACAGATCAAACAGATTCTGGGCACTAAGCCGGGCGGCGCCTATCAGGGAGCGATTGATGCGGCGCGCAGCGGCATCGTCACCATCTTTGCCGCCGGCAATGACGATAACCTGAATAACCCCGATGCCATGGCCGGGCTGGCCTACTTTGTGCCGGATATTGCGCCGAACTGGCTGTCGGTTGCCAGCCTGCAGGATCCGCAAGGCACCGGGGATTACTCTATCAGCACCTTCTCTTCCCGCTGCGGCTACACCGCCAGCTTCTGCGTTTCGGCGCCGGGGTCGAAGGTTTACAGCTCGGTGATTGAAGGCACCACGCCGGACAATCTGACCACCGGCTATGCCAAGTACAGCGGTACTTCGATGGCTGCGCCGCACGTTGCCGGCAGCATTGCGGTGTTGATGGAGCGCTTCCCGTATATGACCGGCGCGCAGGTGGCGTCGGTGCTGAAGACTACCGCCACCGATATGGGCGATCCGGGGATTGATGCGCTGTACGGCTGGGGGATGATTAATCTCGGCAAGGCGATCAACGGGCCGGGGATGTTCTATACCGAGCAGGATATTCCGCAAGAGTTCCGCGTGCCGGATGAACAAGGCGTTGCTTATGGTTCCGGCCAGTTTGTCGCTAACCTGCCCGGCGTCGGCGCGGTGCTCGACCGGGGTAAACCGACCGAGCGGGTGTGTGATGACGTCCACTGCGGTCTGGATATCTGGAGCAATGATATCTCCGGCCACGGCGGCCTGACCAAAGAGGGCATCGGTACGCTGGTGCTGACCGGCAACAACAGCTACAGCGGGCCGACGCTGGTGAATCAGGGCCTGCTGGCGGTGAACGGTACGCTGGCGTCGGACGTGACGGTACAGGACGGCGGCGTACTCGGCGGCTCGGGCCGCATCGGCTCGCTGACCGCCAACGCCGGCGCCACCGTGGCGCCGGGCAACGATCGGCACGTTGAACGTGACCCGCACGTGACCTTTGCTGCGGCTCGCGCTACGCGGTGGAAGGCGGCACGGACGGCAGCAGCGATCGGATCGTCAGCGGCGGATCGGCGCAGATCGACGGCGGCGAGGTGGTGATGCTGCTGGATCAGCAGAACGTGCTGAACGGCGAGGGCGGCGGTAGCGCCATCGGTCAGTATGACATTCTGCAGGCGCAGCAGGGTATCAGCGGGCAGTTTGACGGCGCGACGACCAGCTCGCCGTTCTGGACGCCACGCTGTCGACGCAGGGCAGCCAGCTGACGGCCGACGTGGCGCGTAACGACACCGCGCGTTCGCCAGCGTGGCGACGACGCAGAACGAGCGCTCGGTTAGCGGCGGCGGCCGGATGCGCTGGCGGCGGGCAACCCGGTATATGAAAGCATTCGGCCTCCCGGCAGCGCGGGGCAGGCGCAGCAGGCGTTCCCGCCAGCTGTCGGGGCACGATCCATGCGGATATCGCCTCGGCACAGGTGAACGACAGCCGCTACCTGCGTGACGCCGCTGAACACGGCCGTCTGCGTCAGGCGGAAGGGCTGGCGACGGCGCCGGACATCAAGGCGGATGACGGCGGCGCGCGTGGGCGCAGTTTACGGCGCGCGTGGGAGGACCATGCGTCCGGGGATGTGAATGCCACCGGGCTATCAGGCCTCGACCGTACGGGGTGCTGTTGGGTCTGGACTCGGCCTATGACGACTGGGCGGGCTGGGGGTGGCGACCGGCTACACCCGCACCTCGCTGGACGGCGGCTACGGCTCGAACGCGGACAGCGACAACTACCACCTGGCGGCGTACGGCAGCAAGCAGTACGGGGCGCTGGCGCTGCGCGCCGGAGGCGCTTACACCTGGCACCGGTTCGATACGGCGCGCTCGGTGAACTACGGGCTGCAGTCGGACCGTGCGACGGCGAAATACAGCGCGCGCACCGAGCAGCTGTTCGCGGAGGCGGGCTACAGCGTGCAGGGTGAGTGGGTGAACCTGGAGCCGTTCGTCAACCTGGCGTACATCAACTTCCGGAACAACGGCATCAGCGAGTCGGGTGGCGCAGCGGCGCTGCACGGCGACAAGCAGCATACGGACGCTACGGTGTCGACGCTGGGGCTGCGTGCGGACCACCAGTGGCAGCTGAGCCGTGAAACGGCGGTGACGCTGCGCGGTGAGGCGGGCTGGCAGCATCAGTACGGCGAGCTGGAGCGTGGCACGGGGCTGAAGTTCCGCGGCGGCAACGCGGCGTTCGTCAGCAACAGCGTGCCGGTCTCGCGTGACGGCCTGTTGCTGAAGGCCAGCGCGGACGTGGCGGTGAGCCAGAACGCGTCAGTGTCGCTGGGCTACGGCGGCCTGCTGTCGGATCGCCATCAGGATAACAGCGTCAACGCCGGCTTCACCTGGCGCTTCTGATTCAGTGCCTATCCATTGTTAACACTCAGGGCCGCCCATTCGGGCGGCCCGTTTTCCCATGCGACGAGCAGAACAAATATCAAAGGTAACGGGAATGAAAGCATCTACAGGAAAGAAAAGGCCGACATGGAAACTGAATGCCTTGCTGTGTTCGCTGTTGGCGGCAGGCAGCGTGCAGGCGGACGACGGTAAAATCGGCGACCCGGGCAGCTGGCGCAGCGCCGAGTTTAATGCCGACTGGGGGCTGGGGGCGATTCACGCCGATCAGGCCTACGCCGCCGGCTATACCGGCAAAGGGCAGAAAGTGGGGATCCTGGATACGCCGGTGTATAACCAGCATCCCGAGTTCGCCGGCGACGGCAAGCTGACCAATGTGGTGACGCAGGGGATCCGCGCCTATACCGATCCTCACCGGCCGGGCATTAACGCCGGCGATCCGTTCTATTTCGACGGCACCTTCCATTTTTATAGCGGCGAGACGCTGAGCAACCACGGCGTGCACGTGGCGGGCATCGCCGCGGCCAACCGCGACGGTGCGGGCATGCACGGCGTGGCGTTTGATTCACAGATAATCAGCGTGGACAACGATAACGACGGCCCGGCCTACGGTGAATTTCTGGGGCTGGACGGCGCGGTGACCAACGCCGGCTGGCAGGCGATGATTGAAAGCGGCGCGCGGGTGATTAACAACAGCTGGGGCGTCAGCATCCCTGATTTCCTTTCTGACGGTGGTAAAGACCCGGATGCGTTGCACTTTGAACTGCGCGATGCGCAAGAGCAGTTCGATCAGGTGAAGCCGCTGCTGGGCAGCCTGGCCGGCGCGGGTTACCAAGGGGCGATCGACGCCGCGCGCCACAATATTCTGGTGTTGTTTGCCGCGGGCAACGACGGTAACTACAACCAGCCGGACGTGATCAGCGGGCTGGGCTATTTTGTGCCGGATATCGCACCGAACTGGCTGACCGTTGCCAGCGTGGCGCAGGATGACGCGTCGACCAACAGCGTGCCTTACACCCTCAGTTCTTTCTCAACCCGCTGCGGCTACACCGCCAGCTTCTGCGTCGCTTCGCCGGGCAGTAAAATATACAGCGCGGTGGCCAACGGCTCCGATCCGCAACAGCTGACGTCGGACTACGGCAATAAAAATGGCACCTCGATGGCAACGCCGCACGTGACCGGTGCGGTCGCCGTACTGCTGCAGCGTTTCCCTTACCTGTCGACGGCGCAAATTGCCGACGTGCTGAAAACTACCGCCACCGATATGGGCGACCCGGGGATCGATGCGCTGTACGGCTGGGGGATGATTAACCTCGGCAAGGCGATCAACGGGCCAGGGATGTTCTATACCGAGCAGGATATTCCGCAAGAGTTCCGCATCCCTGATGCCGAGGGCGTGGCCTATGGTCCTACGCAGTTTGTCGCCAATATTCCGGGGGTGGGCGCGGAGCTGGATAGCGGTACGCGCTATCAGCGCATCTGTGATGACGTACACTGTGGCCTGGAAGTTTATTCGAACGATATCTCCGGTCACGGCGGCCTGACCAAAGAGGGCATCGGTACGCTGGTGCTGACCGGCAACAACAGCTACAGCGGGCCGACGCTGGTGAATCAGGGCCTGCTGGCGGTGAACGGTACGCTGGCGTCGGACGTGACGGTGCAGGACGGCGCGGCGGCGTGCTCGGCGGCTCGGGCCGCATCGGCTCGCTGACCGCCAACGCCGGCGCCACCGTGGCGCCGGGCAACTCGATCGGCACGCTGAACGTGACCCGCGACGTGACCTTTGCCGCCGGCTCGCGCTACGCGGTGGAAGCGGCAACGGACGGCAGCAGCGATCGGATCGTCAGCGGCGGATCGGCGCAGATCGACGGCGGCGAGGTGGTGATGCTGCTGGATCAGCAGAACGTGCTGAACGGTGAGGGCGGCGGTAGCGCCATCGGTCAGTATGACATTCTGCAGGCGCAGCAGGGTATCAGCGGGCAGTTTGACGGCGCGACGACCAGCTCGCCGTTCCTGGACGCCACGCTGTCGACGCAGGGCAGCCAGCTGACGGCCGACGTGGCGCGTAACGACACCGCGTTCGCCAGCGTGGCGACGACGCAGAACGAGCGCTCGGTAGCGGCGGCGGCGGATGCGCTGGCGGCGGGCAACCCGGTATATGAAAGCATTCTGGCCTCCGGCAGCGCGGGGCAGGCGCAGCAGGCGTTCCGCCAGCTGTCGGGGCAGATCCATGCGGATATCGCCTCGGCACAGGTGAACGACAGCCGCTACCTGCGTGACGCGCTGAACAGCCGTCTGCGTCAGGCGGAAGGGCTGGCGACGGCGCCGGACATCAAGGCGGATGACGGCGGCGCGTGGGCGCAGTTTATCGGCGCGTGGGACCATGCGTCCGGGGATGTGAATGCCACCGGCTATCAGGCCTCGACCTACGGGGTGCTGTTGGGTCTGGACTCGGCCTATGACGACTGGCGGCTGGGGGTGGCGACCGGCTACACCCGCACCTCGCTGGACGGCGGCTACGGCTCGAACGCGGACAGCGACAACTACCACCTGGCGGCGTACGGCAGCAAGCAGTACGGGGCGCTGGCGCTGCGCGCCGGGGGCGCTTACACCTGGCACCGGTTCGATACGGCGCGCTCGGTGAACTACGGGCTGCAGTCGGACCGTGCGACGGCGAAATACAGCGCGCGTACCGAGCAGCTGTTCGCGGAGGCGGGCTACAGCGTGCAGGGTGAGTGGGTGAACCTGGAGCCGTTCGCCAATCTGGCGTACATCAACTTCCGGAACAACGGCATCAGCGAGTCGGGTGGCGCAGCGGCGCTGCACGGCGACAAGCAGCATACGGACGCCACGGTGTCGACGCTGGGGCTGCGTGCGGACCACCAGTGGCAGCTGAGCCGTGAAACAGCGGTGACGCTGCGGGGTGAAGCGGGCTGGCAGCATCAGTACGGCGAGCTGGAGCGCGGCACGGGGCTGAAGTTCCGCGGCGGCAACGCGGCGTTCGTCAGCAACAGCGTGCCGGTCTCGCGTGATGGCTTGTTGCTGAAGGCCAGCGCGGACGTGGCGGTGAGCCAGAACGCGTCAGTGTCGCTGGGCTACGGCGGCCTGCTGTCGGATCGCCATCAGGACAACAGCGTCAACGCCGGCTTCACCTGGCGTTTCTGAGCCTGCACATCGTCAGTATTACATTCAGGGTCGCCGGTGGCGGCCCTGTTTTTTTCCGCAGAGGCAGAAAAATTGCCCTAATCTTCTCTCCTGCCGGTAAAATCCCATAAAAAAAACGGCCCCCTGATGGGAGCCGGTTCAATGGGGGGTACATCTTTATTATTAGCGATAAAGGCTTTTACTCTGAACGGTGTGCCGTTGTCCTAATGCATACTGTCTTTTAGAACCGGCAACCTGAACGAGTTTCCCTGGTGTCGTTATGGTTATAAGTACTGGTGTTTTATTTTTATAGTGTGTTGCTGTGTGTAGCTTTTGATACCATGTTTGACTATAAAACATGGTGTGTCAAGCAATGTTTGAGATTAATCTTGCATATGATGCTAATATTGAATGATGTTCGAACACGATAACATGTCAAAGCGACTGAAAAATTAGAAAAAATCGAAGGAAAAAATGGATAACAATCATCAAAAATTCGATTCGCAGTCGATTGCAAACCGGGTCAGAGAACTCTTTCTTCATCACGGGATCGGTAAACGTCAGCAAGCAAAGGAACTTAGCCGCATTCTGGCGCTAAGTTTTTCCCATGCCCACCGTAAGCTGAAAGGGCAAAGCCCCTGGACGCTGGAGCAGATCAACAGCGTCGCGGCCGCGCTGGATGAAACGCCGGCCGCCATTGTTGATATCAACGTGGAGAATGAGCCTCCCGCGCAAACTATTGCACGAGATGCCATCTTTTCGCTGGCCGGGGTCAACATTCCTTGCGTGGCATACATCGGCAGCGAAGTCAGTGGCGGGCGTTTTTCTGAATATGTCGCGCTGCAGGAAGAGGAAAGGTGGGTGATTTACCGCGCCGATGAGGCGTCGGCGGGCAGTCGCTACTGCGTGGAGCTGATCGAGATCCGTCCGACGAACATCGACGATGAGCGCTTAAGCATCGCGGTGCTGGATGATTCGCACCAAGCGGCGGATGAGCTGGCCAAATACCTGAACAGCCGCGGCTTTAACGCCGTTGCCTTTTACGACGTGCCAGCGTTCAAACAGGCGCTGAGCCGCAGCCTGTTCGACGGTTATGTGGTCGACTGGCTGATCGGGCAGGAAACCTCCGAACAGTGCATCGAGGCGATTCGCGCCTCCGATAACCCGGATGCGCCGGTGTTGGTGCTGACCGGCCAGCTGGGCACCGGGCTGCGCGAGTCGGAAATCGCCAAGGCGATGCGCGATTATGACGTGCTTGGCCCGTATGAAAAGCCGGTGCGGCTGCATGTGATTGAAGCCGCGCTGCAGCGCTGTTTTAACCTTTAAGGAACAGCGCGGACAGGGCGGTGGACAGCGCCTCCAGCCGCACGGGTTTTATCAGGTAATCGTCGAACAGCGCGCGTTGCTCCAGCGTCAGTAGCTCCGGCGTCTGGGCGCTGATGCCGATAATCGGAATATGGCGGTTGGGGCCGCGCTGGCCGCGCAGCTTTTTCGCCAGCGCCGCACCGTCGATGCCCGGCATCTGTAAATCCAGCAGCAGCACGTCATAAGGCCGGCGCAGCAGCTTTTGCAGCGCGCGCTCTGAGGAATCGCACAGCTCATGCTGGTAGCCCAGCTTGTCCAGCAGGGCGGCGAAGGCTTCCCCCACCGACCGGTTGTCGTCCACCACCAGTACCTGCTGTTCTTTCATCGCCATATCGGACAGCGCCTGCGGCTGCGCCTCTTCTTCCGCCTGATCTTCACTGACTTCCACCGGAATACTGACGATAAAGGTGCTGCCTTTGCCCTGTTCGCTGTAGACGGTCACGGTGCCCTGCAGCAGCGCGACCAGGCCGCGTACGATTGCCAGCCCCATGCCGACGCCGCCGTACTGTTTGGTATTGGACTGGTCCAACTGGGTAAACGGCTGGAATATCTGCCCCAGTTTCTCTTCTTCCATCCCGATGCCGGTATCGGTCACTTCCAGCATCAGCGCATTACCGCCGGTTTGGCGCCGCAGGCAGCCGTGTACGGTGATGGTGCCGCTTTCGGTGTATTTGAAGGCGTTGGTCAGCAGATTGACCAGAATCTGGCGGATGCGCAGCGGGTCGGAATACATCTGCGCGTGGCTGAAGTCGACTTCGCACAGCAGCGCGATCTGCGTTTTGTTCATCAGCATGCCGATTTCATCGGTAGTTTGCTGAATCAGCTGTTCAGCATTGAATGGCATAATACGCAGTTCCATCATGCCGCTGTCCAGATGCGCGTAGTCGGTCAAATCCTTCATCTGGGTTTCAATCTGCTGCGCAGCGGTTTCCAGCCGCTGGAAGGTATCAACGTGCTCGCTGGAGACGTTGGTATTCATCAGCACGTCAATGGCCGACATGATGCTCTGCAGCGAGGTGCGCAGTTCGTGGCCGATGGCGCCGAGGAAGGCGTTTTTCGAGTGCGTGGCCTTTTCCGCCTCAATGGCCTTGGCCTGCTGCTGAATGGTAATGCGCTGCTGGCGCAGGACAATCAGCGTAATGGCGACCAGCGCAATCACCGAGAACATGATGATCACCAGGCCATAGAAAATAATATGCCGCTTCTCGATATAGTCGTTATAGGCGACGGTGCGCTGCTTCACCTCCGCATGGTCGGCCAGGTTAGCCATTTCGATCGAAAACGGCTTCATCTGCTGCATGGACTGGGTAATTTCCTGCAGGTTCGGCGGGGAGGCGCTGATGAGATGGTCGAGCTGATTCATTTGCGCCACCATCTGCTTAATCACTTCGGGATAGCCGGCCTCGCGGTACAGCGGCTGGGTGGATTCCGACACGGTCTCCAGCACGTAGAAGCGAGAATACAGAATTTCAAACCTGAGCCTTAACGCCTCGACGTCCACCTTGGGCGCATTCTTCAGCTGTTCCACATAGGTTTCAAACTCCGCCAGCTTGATGGAGAATTTCGCGATCGACCACGAGTAGTTTTCCTGCGTGCCGGCGATGGCGTACAGCCCCTTTTTCGACAGCGTGGCGCTGTAGTAATACAGGGTGATGGTGGAAGCCACAATGAACAGGGCGGCGAAAATGGCCGGGATCGCCAGCCGGCTGCCGTTCTTGAACTGGGTCAGCTTCATTTAATCACGATCCTGTTGACCTGCCAGATAAAGCGCGAGTTATACAGCGGCGAATTTAACTCCGGGCCGCTGTCATCACGCGGGTAAACCAGAAACAGCGGGCCGAAGTTGCGGATTTTCAACATTTCCCCGTCCATTTTATAGGCCAGGATGATGTTGTAGTGCTCCACGTCGGACAGCGGAATATCGATGTAATAGTCGTTCAGCGCATGCATCGACAGCGTATGCCCCTTGGCGCCCACTTTTTCCAGGATATCCGCCACCGCCACGCCGTCGAATTTGCGCCGCGGCGTCCACGAGGTGGAGGTGGAAATCGAGTGGACCGGCATGGCGAACAGGTCCCGATCGCTAAAAACATAGCGCTTGTTGGCCGCATCGGTGTAATGGCTGATATTGCCAGAAACTTCCAGAGTAAAGGCTAACGCGGAGGTTTGGGCGGCGATCAGGGCGAATAGCGCCAGGGCAAGAGTTCTGATCAGGGTCGATAGCATCGGGAATTTCTCCGCAATGAAAGGCAAGGGCCAAGAAATAAATTTAGCAGGCTAAACAGTGTCAGAAAACAGCGAATTATGCAGGCGGCGGCTGCAGAAAAGACAAAGGCCAGCAAAGCCGGCCTTTGGGCGGTTCCACAGTACCTGATTCTTATAATAGCACTTTTTTAGCGGCGATAAGAATCAGCGTGGAGATGATTTAGAACATTCCGGCAATTTCACCCATCAGTTTGAGTTCATCTTTGGAGATGTAGGTCGGTCGATTACTGTCGTCGGTTAAAGAAACATAGTGTTCATTGCTGATCAGCAGAATTTTCGCCTTCACCGGCGAGGTATCCGTCAGCAAGATGTTAGAAAACAGATGTTCCATGCGCGCCTTGATATCTCCGCCGCCGGCCAGATTAATCGGGCGGCGGCTCATGTAAGTCATGGCGCTCTTTTTCGCCTTCTCTTCGTCTTTCAGGATCTTGACGCGGGTTTCATTGAAAAAGGCGGTGAGCTTGTTGCGGGCTTTCGACATTTTTTTCATGGCGTCCACCAGCTTCTTATTCTCCCCGACTCGGCGGTCGGACAGAAAGTTGCGTACTGCGAGCACGCAGCCGCTGGAGATACCCAACGCGCCGACGGCGCCCAGGGCGAAGCGGGCGTAAGCGTTGGTCATCAGGGTCTCACCGGCCTGAGCGGCGGCGGTCGCGGCAAAATAGGCGCCGGAACTCGACAGTGCGCCAACGACCCCTACCGCCGCAGCGGCCATGTTGTAATTGCTTTTTTGCGTATCGTCATAGACGTTGCCGCCATAACCTCTGAGCGAGGTGCCGTATTTATTGAAAACGTCGGACCGTCGGTTCAGCATGTTGCCGGTCATATCCTGCAGCCCGATGCTTTCTTCCTCATCGCGGCTTTCGCCATAGTCTGCATGCGTGTTTCTGCGGTCGCTGGCGCGCTGTAACTCGGCAAAGGTATTCATGATGCCGGAGTCAGTGTCGGTTTCGAACTGCATCAGCGTTTCTTCATCCAGCTCATTAATAAAGGCAAGAATCACCCGCAGGTCATCCTGGCCGATCAGGCTGCCCTTTAAAACGGATTCGACATCCAGTGTTGGATCTGCCATAGAACCCTCCCGTGGTCAGGTTATATTTCTTTGTTTTGTTTGATATCCCAACCGGATTTGGTTTCTGCCCCTTTGGTGCCCTTATCCGTCTGTTCCCAGTAGTGCAGATTGACTTTCGACGCCTGGAAGCGATATTTCACCAGAATATTATCGGTGTGGCCGACGCCGGTAAAATCAGCCAGCGTAACCAGCACGTCTTCCAGCACGATGCGCGAATATTCCACCTGACTGCCGCCGGCTTTACAGATGGATACTTCCACTTTGTTGACGTGCTTGCCGCTGGAGCAGAATTTTAAAATCGCCGGGGTGGCTTTATCGATCAGCGCCTGAACTTCCAGGTCGCGGTAATTCACTTTGCCGGTGCCGCCGCCGCCGCCCACCGCCATATTGCCGGATTGGGACGCGCCCCAGGTAAACGACAGAACGTCGATCCAATTTTTATGATTGGAATCATGGGATTCGCCGGTTACGCCTTCGACTTTCAAAAAGGTATCAATAGCCATTTTTTTCCTCATTGGTAAATGGTGATATTCGCTACCAAATTAACCGACGACCCGGTGTTGTCAACGCGCGATCTCTTGTTATCAGATTATTAAGATTTCCCTCATGTGATTTAGCCTGGTGATAATAAACAGGGTGATATTAAGCAGTTAAAAATAAAAGAATTATATTGTTTTTGACTGGCTGAATTTATTTTAAAGCGGGAGGACAAATAGATGACGTTTTTATGACGTGATTATTGATGGGGATTTTCGCGCTCGGCGTTAAACGATAAGAAAAAGGGCCGGCTGCGCTGACAGTCGGCCCGAGTTAACTCGGATAGCCTGCGGTTAAACCGGTCAGGGTTTAACGCATGGTGACGAACTCTTCCGCCGCCGTCGGGTGGATGGCCACGGTGTTGTCGAAGTCCTGCTTGGTGGCGCCCATCTTCACGGCGACCGCAAAGCCCTGCAGGATTTCATCCATACCGAAGCCGATGCCGTGCACGCCGACGATTTTCTCATTCTCGCCGACGCAGACCAGCTTCATACGGCAAGGCTGGCGGTGCTGGGTCACGGCGCTGTACATGGCGGTAAAGGAGGATTTGTACACCTTCACGCTGTCTTCGCCATATTTTTCCTTCGCTTCCGGCTCGGTCAGGCCGATAGTGCCGATCGGCGGGTGGCTGAACACCACGGTCGGGATATTGCTGTAGTCCAGGTGCTCGTTCGGCTTGTTGTTGAACAGGCGCTCGGACAGGCGACGGCCGGCGGCCACCGCGACCGGCGTCAGTTCAACTGCGCCGGTGTTGTCGCCGACGGCGTAGATGCCCGGTACGCTGGTGTTCTGGAACTGATCGACGTTGATGTAGCCCCGGTCGTTGGTCTGTACGCCGGTGGCCGCCAGGTTCAGGTTATCGGTCGCTGGTTCGCGGCCGATCGCCCAGACCAGGCTGTCGACGGTAAATTCGCTGCCGTTTTCCAGCTGCAGGGTCAGGCTGCCGTCGGCGTTTTTCACTACCGCCTTTGGCACCGATTCGGTGTGCAGGCTTGGCCCTTCGGTGTTCATCACCTCCACCAGCGTGTCAACGATCAGCGGGTCGAAGCTGCGCAGCGGCGCGTGCTTGCGCACGAACAGGTGAGTTTCCGCGCCCAGCGCGTTCATCACGCCGGCGATTTCCACGGCGATATAGCCGGCGCCCACGACGGCGACGCGTTTTGGCATCTCGTCGAGTTCGAAGAAACCATCGGAGTCGATGCCGTATTCCGCGCCCGGAATATCAGGGTGGCTCGGGCGGCCGCCGGTGGCGATCAGAATATGGTCGGCGGTGATCTGCTCGCCGTTGACTTCCACGGTGTGCGCATCGATAAAGCGGGCGAAGCCCTTGATCACGTCAACCTTGTTTTTGCCCAGTACGTTGTCGTACGAGTTGTGGATGCGGTCGATATAGGCGGTGCGGTTGGCGACCAGCTTCTTCCAGTCAAACGCGTTGACCGTGGTGTCGAAGCCGTAGTCCGGGCCGTATTGGTGAATCGCCTCGGCGATCTGCGCCGCGTGCCACATCACTTTTTTCGGTACACAACCCACGTTGACGCAGGTGCCGCCAAGTTCTTTGGCCTCAATCAGCGCACATTTCTGGCCATACATGGCTGCCCGGTTGATCGATGCGATACCGCCGCTGCCGCCGCCAATTGCTAGATAATCGTAATGTTTCGTCATCTGGGTTTTCCATGAGTTGTGTAAATTGAAGAGGATAGAGTTTAACGCCTGAGGTGGGTTTGTCGCAAAGATTGCGTCGATGGCTGTGATAGGCGTGGACGCAGGCGCGGCGTGCGCGCCTGCGGTCACCGGTTACTCCGGCATCACCCAGTTGATCAGATGGTGGCCGATGCCGGACGGCACCAGCGTTTTGTGCAGCCACGGCAGCACGTTCTGCATCTGCTGCTCCAGCTTCCACGGCGGGTTGATCACAATCATGCCGGAGGCGGTCATGCCGCGCTGGTCGCTGTCCGGCTTCACCGCCAGCTCAATTTGCAGAATGCGGCGGATGCCGGTGGCTTCCAGCTCTTTCAGCAGGCGTTTGATCTGCTGGCGCAGCACCACCGGATACCACAGCGCATAGGTGCCGGTGGCGAAGCGTTTATAACCTTCCTGGATCCCTTTCACCACGTCCTGATAGTCGGTTTTCATCTCATACGGCGGGTCCATCAGGATCAGACCGCGGCGCGACGGCGGCGGCAGCTGCGATTTCAACTGCTGATAGCCGTCGGCGCGCTGCACCTTGGCGCGTTCGTCTTTCTGGAATTCGCTGCGCAGCAGCGGGTAGTCGCTCGGGTGCAGCTCGGTCAGGTGGATCTTGTCCTGTGGACGCAGCAGCTGACGGGCGATCAGCGGCGATCCCGGGTAATAACGCAGCGATCCGCTGCGGTTCAGGTGCTGCACCACGCCCATATAGGCCTCCAGCTCTGCCGGCAGGTCGTCGCGTTGCCACAGCAGGCCGATGCCTTCCAGGTATTCACCGGTGCGCTCGGCGTGTTCGCCGCTCAGCTGATAACGTCCCGCGCCGGAGTGGGTATCCAGATACAGGAACGGTTTCTCTTTTTCTTTCAGCGACTCAATGATCAGGCTCTGGACGGTGTGCTTCAGCACGTCGGCGTGGTTGCCGGCGTGAAAACTGTGGCGGTAACTTAACATGGCGTTTGGTCATTCCTTGTGCTCCGTCTGCGGAGCGTGTGCGATAAGGCAGTAATCTGCACACAGTATAAACTGTTCGCAGGGGAAAAAGTGAAATGCATTGTCAGCCAGTGGAGGCCGCCGCGCATGACGTGTCAACATGATGTATTGGAACGCTACCCCGGCGCGCAGCGCTGGGCGTTCGGCGACGGTCCGCAGCTGGCGGATGAGCTGCTGCAGCTGGTATTAGCGGGAGAAAAAACGGCGACCTGCAGCTCTTACGTGGCCTATCAGCAGGCAAAAGTGCCGCAGATCGGCGACTACAGCGTGATTCTGGACGGCCGGGGCGAGGCGCGCTGCGTGATCCGCACGCGTGCGCTGCTGCTTATCCGCTTCTGCGACGTCAGCGCTGAGCTGGCGGCGAAAGAGGGTGAAGGGGATAAAAGCCTGGCCTGCTGGCGCGAAGGGCATCAGGTGTTTTTCACCCGCGAAGGCACCTTTGCGCCGGATATGTGGCTGGTGTTTGAGGAGTTTGAACGGGTGGCGGTTCTTGAGGAGAAGTGAACGGGGCGTATTTGGGACGTGGGGCATCACGAGGCTGGCATGCGCCGTCAGCCCTATCGCCGGCAAATGTACTAGCGTTTCTTCGCCTTAAACTCAAACGTGGCAATGATGTGTATGACCGCAAAGGCTAACGCTGAGTAGCGCAATAGCCAATGATCGCTTATCCATTGGGCGGAATCTGTAATAAATAAAGCTCTGCCATTGGCAAATATTATGAATTGCCAGGTGGCCAATATCCAGCCCGCTATCATAAGCAGCGTTGCGGATAATTTGTTGTCCGTGTGGTTAACCTTCAGTTTTATAGCAAGAAAAAGTAAAACGACGAATGCCGAAATAAAAGAGTAAAGCCACATCATGTATTCCCCCGTTCCTTGTTAACCCGAGTCTATCTTTTTACTGATGAACATGCCCTTCCCAACGCGCAATAGACGGGGAAATCTCGGCGCAACAAGGGATATCCTGACTATCTAGGCCAAAAAACAGGGCGCCCTCCTAATTACGGGTAATCCTTGTCGATTGTTGTTGTGTCACCCGTGCAGAAAAAGGGATAAATACGCGGCTCAATGACCACCTCCTGCCGAGGCACCATTGATTTTCCTGCCGTCTGGCACCATGTTAATCCTTACACACGCATTTTCAGGTCGGCCAGGCGTGGCCGGCCCCAACGATAATCAGGACTGCCCTATGACAAATCCGTTGCTGACACCGTTTTCCCTGCCGCCGTTCTCCGCGATCCGTCCGGAAGATATTGTGCCGGCGGTGCAATCCGCACTGGCCGATTGCCGCGCTGAAGTTGAGCGGGTGGTGGCGCAGCCGGGGCCGTTCACCTGGGATAACCTGGTGCAGCCGCTGGCGGAGGTAGACGACCGCCTGTCGCGCATCTGGTCGCCGATCGGCCATCTGAACTCGGTGAAAAACAGCCCGGAGCTGCGCACCGCCTATGAACAGGCGCTGCCGCTGCTGTCTGAGTACGGCACCTGGGTCGGCCAGCACGAAGGGCTGTATCAGGCCTACCGCAACCTGAAAGAGGGCGACGGTTTTGCCCGGCTGAGCGTGCCGCAGCGTAAAGCGGTAGAAAACGCGCTGCGCGACTTTGAGCTGTCGGGCATCGGCCTGCCGGCGGAGAAACAGCAGCGCTACGGTGAAATCGTCGCGCGCCTGTCCGAGCTGGGTTCGACCTACAGCAACAACGTGCTCGACGCCACCATGGGCTGGAGCAAACTGATTACCGACGAAGCAGAATTAAGCGGCCTGCCGGAAAGCGCGCTGGCGCAGGCACAGGCGATGGCGCAGGCCAAAGAGCAGCAGGGCTGGTTGCTGACGCTGGACATGCCGAGTTACCTGCCGGTGATGACCTATGCCGATAACCAGGCGCTGCGTGAAGAGATGTACCGCGCCTTTACCACCCGCGCCTCCGATCAGGGGCCGAACGCCGGTAAATGGGACAACAGCGCGGTGATGGCGGAAACGCTGGCGCTGCGTCATGAGCTGGCGCAGCTGCTGGGCTTTGATACCTATGCCGATAAATCGCTGGCGACCAAAATGGCGGAAAATCCGCAGCAGGTGATCGACTTCCTGACCGATCTGGCCAAGCGCGCCCGCCCGCAGGCGGAGCAGGAATTGGCGCAGCTGCGCGCCTTCGCCAAACAGCACTATGGCGTTGACGAGCTGCAGGCCTGGGATATCACCTACTACGGCGAAAAACAGAAACAGCACCTGTTCTCCATCAGCGATGAGCAGCTGCGCCCTTACTTCCCGGAGCAGCGCGTGGTGGAAGGGCTGTTTGAAGTGGTGAAGCGCATTTACGGCATCACCGCCAAAGAGCGTCAGGGCGTCGATACCTGGCATCCGGAAGTGCGTTTCTTTGACCTGTTCGACGCCGACGGCGCGCTGCGCGGCAGCTTCTACCTGGACCTGTATGCGCGCGAGCACAAGCGCGGCGGCGCCTGGATGGATGACTGCGTCGGCAAACTGCGCAAGGCGGACGGCGAGTTGCAAAAGCCGGTCGCCTACCTGACCTGCAACTTCAACCGTCCGCTGGGCGACAAGCCGGCGCTGTTCACCCATAACGAAGTGACCACGCTGTTCCACGAATTCGGCCACGGCCTGCACCATATGCTGACGGAGATCGACACCGCCGGCGTCGCCGGTATCAACGGGGTGCCGTGGGATGCGGTCGAACTGCCGAGCCAGTTTATGGAAAACTGGTGCTGGGAGCCGGAAGCGCTGGCGTTTATCTCCGGCCACTACGAAACCGGCGAGCCGCTGCCGAAAGCGCTGCTCGACAAGCTGCTGGAAGCCAAAAACTACCAGGCGGCGCTGTTTATCCTGCGCCAGCTGGAGTTCGGCCTGTTCGACTTCCGCATGCATTACGAATATGACCCGGCAACCGGCGCGCAGATCCTGCCGCTGCTGGCCGAGGTGAAGAAAATGGTCGCCGTGGTGCCGTCGCCGAGCTGGGGCCGCTTCCCGCATGCCTTCAGCCATATCTTTGCCGGCGGTTATGCGGCGGGTTATTACAGCTATCTGTGGGCGGAGGTGCTGTCGGCGGATGCCTACTCGCGCTTCGAGGAAGAGGGCATCTTCAACGCCGACACCGGCAGCGCCTTCCTGGATAACATCCTGTCGCGCGGCGGTTCGGAAGAGCCGATGGAACTGTTCAAACGCTTCCGTGGCCGTGAGCCGCAGCTGGATGCTATGCTGCGCCATTACGGCATTAAAGGATAACCTGACACGTGAGCGTGTGTTTATTGTGTGAAGCAGGCGCCGACCCCGGCGCCTTATCTGTTTTGGCCGAGCGCTGGCGGCTGACCTCGGACGATGAGGCTCCGATGGCGCTGGTGCTGACCCCGGAGCGTCTGGAACTGCGCAAGCGCGACGAACCCAAGCTGGGGGCGATCTACGTGGACTTCGTTTCCGGTCCGATGGCGCATCGGCGCCGCTTCGGCGGCGGGCGCGGCGAGGCGGTGGCCAAGGCGGTCGGCGTCAAGGGCAGCTACCTGCCGAGCGTGGTGGACGCCACCGCCGGGCTGGGGCGTGACGCCTTTGTACTGGCGGCGCTCGGCTGCCGGGTGCGGATGCTGGAGCGCAATCCGGTGGTGGCGGCACTGTTGGATGACGGCCTGCAGCGCGGCTATCAGGATGCGGAAATCGGCCCGTGGCTGCGGGAGCGGCTGACGCTGCTGCACGCCTCCAGCCTGACGGCGCTGGCCGATCTCAGCCCGCGGCCGGAGGTGGTGTATCTCGATCCGATGTATCCGCACAAGCAGAAGAGCGCGCTGGTGAAAAAAGAGATGCGGGTGTTCCAGTCGCTGGTGGGCAGCGACGATGACGCCGACGGTCTGCTGGAGCCGGCGCGCCGGCTGGCGACCAAGCGCATCGTGGTGAAGCGCCCCGACTATGCGCCGCCGCTGGCGCAGGTGCCGGCGCACGCCGCGACGGTGACTAAAAACCACCGTTTCGATATCTATATGCCGCTGTAGCGGTTTTCGCCGCAGGCGTGTCAGCAAGAGCCCGGTGCGCCGGGCCTTATCTAACCGATCTACCTCTCATTTCTCTGCATCAATCTGAAAACCTGCTGGAAAAAGCACAATCCCGATCGCATGCTGCCAGTTAATGTCATCCCACTCGCAGTAAATGGAATTATGAAAAAGACGCTTCTTTCCCTGTTGCTTGGCCTGAGCGGTTCCGCACTGGCCGCTGAGCCGGTCAACATCACTATTCTCGGCACCTCCGACCTGCACGGCACCTTTGTGCCCTGGGATTATGCCACCGACAGCGAAAACCTGGCCGGCAGCCTGAGCCAAATTGCCACTCAGGTGCGCAACGTGCGTGCGCAGCAGCCGAACGTGATTCTGGTCGACGCCGGCGACACCATTCAGGGCAACTTTGTTGAAACGTTTAAGAACGACAAAACCAGCCCGATGATCCTCGGTTTTAACGCGCTGGACTACGACGTCTGGGTGATGGGCAACCACGAATTCGATTTCGGCCTGCGGCCGCTGTCCACCTCGCTGAGCCAGTTTAAAGGCACGGCGCTGGCGGGCAATATCCTGTGGGACAGCGGCAAGCCCTATCTGCCGGCCTACAAGATCGTCGAACGGCAGGGGGTGAAGATCGGCATTATCGGGATGGATACGCCGATGACCGCCGAGTTTGCCAAAGGCACCGACCGCATCAAGGGGCTGAACTTTACCGATCCGGTGCAGGCGGTCAAACAGGTGATCCAGCAGATCCAGGGCGAGGTTGACGCCATCGTGCTGGTGGCGCATATGGGCATCGATAACGAAAACCAGCGGCCGGGCACCGGGGTGGGCGATATTGCACGCGCCAATCCGGAGCTGGCGGCGATCGTCGCCGGCCATATGCACGTGAAGGTCGATAAGGCGGTGATCAACGGCGTGATCGTGACCGAACCGGATAAATACGGCCGCGCGCTGTCGCGCATCGATCTGCAGTTTGAACGGCACAACGGCAGGTTTGTGCTGATCAATAAAGACAGCTACACCTATCCGATTCAGGGAACGGCGTCGGACGAACAGCTGGAAGCGATCTATCAGCCGTACCACAAAATTCTGCGCGCCAACGCCAACCGGCCGATCGCCCAGCTGACGGGGCAGGATTTGGTGCCGCCGGACGCGGTAAAGGGCATTCCGCAGGTGCACGTGCAGGATACCGGCATCAGCAGACTGTATCAGGAGGCCAGTCGTTACTATGCGCCGCAGGCCGAAGTGATTGCGCTGCAGATTGATAACGACCGGCCGAAGCTGAACGTCGGTACCATTGCCGCCAAGGATATTGCCTTTAACTATCAGTATGCCGGCGGTGAAATCACCGTTTACCAGATGACTGGCAAAGAGCTGAAAAAATATATGGAATGGTCCGCCGGCTATTTCAACCCGCTGCGCGACGGCGACGTGACCTACAGCTTTAACCCGCAACGGCGGGCATCCAAGTATTCCACCAATGATTTCTTTGACGGTGTGACCTACAAGATTGACCTGCGTCAGCCGGCAGGGCAGCGCATTGTCGATCTGAAAATGGCCGACGGTTCGCCGGTGACCGATACGACGCCGATTCGTCTGGGGATGAACAGCTACCGCATGGGGCACCTGACGCAACAGGGCGGCGCGCTGGAGGGCATGCGCTTCCCGGTACTGTCGGACAGCAAGCAGGAGTATGGCGAGGAGGCGGGGACGATCCGCAATCTCACCATCCGTTACCTGACCGAGGTAAAAAAAGGGCGGTATCAGGGCCAGACGGTGCAGCGCTGGCAGCTGCTGGGGCTGAACGGTTACGAAAAACAGCGCAAAATCGTCGAAAAACTGCTGAATGACGGCAGAATCAGCGTGCCGACCACGGCGGACGGGCGCTACAGCAACGTGGCGTCGATTAACGTGAAGGGGCTGACCTTCAGCGACCCGCAGGCGCGCCAGCGTAAAGAGAGCGAGCTGAAAGCCCGGTTGAAGACGGCCGACAACCCGGCGCTGCAAAAACAGCTGCAGGACCAGCTGGTGATCATCGCCGCGCTAAATCAGGCCTGATAAAAAATGCCGGCGGTGACGCCGGCATACATGAGCGGGGCGGGCGTTACAGCACCCCTTGCGCCAGCATCGCCTCCGCCACTTTGACAAAGCCGGCGATATTCGCGCCGCGCACATAGTGGGTCTGCTTGTCTTCGCCGCCGTACTCCACGCAGGCGTGGTGAATATCCGCCATGATGTGCTGCAGGCGTATGTCGACCTTTTCCGCCCGCCAGCCGAGGCGCGCGGCGTTTTGTGCCATCTCCAGCCCGGAGGTGGCGACGCCGCCGGCATTGGCCGCCTTGCCCGGCGCAAACAGCACGCCGGCGTCCAGGAAGGCGTCGGTGGCCTGGATAGTGGTCGGCATATTGGCGCCCTCGGCGACCGCTTTGACGCCGTTATGGATCAGCATGTTGGCGGCGGCCAGGTCCAGCTCGTTCTGGGTGGCGCACGGCAGCGCGATATCCACCGGCACGCTCCACGGCTGCTCGCCGGCCAGATAGGTCAGGCCGCGTTCGCGGGCGTAATCCTCTACCCGGCCGTAACGCTGGTTCTTGATTTCCGCCAGGTGCGCCAGCTTCTCGCGGGTAAAACCGGCGTCGTCCACCACGGTGCCGCCGGAGTCGGAGGCAGTCACCACGCGGGCGCCGAAGGCCAGCGCCTTCTCGATGGTGTACTGCGCCACGTTGCCGGAGCCGGATACCGCGACGCGCATCCCTTCAAAGCCCAGGCCGTGGCGTTTCAGCATCGCATCGGTGAAATACACCAGGCCGTAACCGGTGGCCTCCGGCCGGATCAGGCTGCCGCCGAAAGAGAGTCCCTTGCCGGTAAACACGCAGGCGGTGTTGTTGGACAGCTTTTTCATCATGCCGGTCATAAAGCCGACTTCCCGCCCGCCCACGCCGATGTCGCCGGCCGGCACGTCGGTATCCGGCCCCAGATGACGATACAGCTCGCTCATCAGCGCCTGACAGAAACGCATGATCTCGCCCTGGCTTTTGCCTTTGGGGTTGAAGTCCGAGCCGCCTTTGCCGCCGCCCATCGGCAGCGTGGTCAGCGCATTCTTGAAGGTCTGTTCAAAACCGAGGAACTTCAGAATCGACAGGTTCACCGACGGATGGAAACGCATGCCGCCCTTGTACGGCCCGATGGCCGAGTTGAACTGCACGCGCCAGGCGCGGTTGACCTGCACCCGGCCGGCGTCGTCTATCCAGCTGACGCGGAACTGAATGACGCGTTCCGGTTCGACCAGGCGTTCCAGCAGCGCATATTCCCGATAGCGCGGGTTACGTTCAATAAACGGCCACAGCGAGGTAAACACTTCGCGTACCGCCTGCAGATATTCGTCCTGATAGGGGTTTTGCTGCTGTAATACGGCAAGAAAGGATTCGAGCGATGCGCCCTGTTCCATAGATAGCTCCTTCTAAATGAATGCCCCCAGCTTATTACTATTGGTTTAACGTCACGGGGGAAGATGTTGTGTCTGCCTTGACTATATCACCGGGGGACGATTGTTTATCAAGCAATTAATCCCCGCAGAAACAAAAAAGCCCACAAATTGTGGGCTTTTTGAGCAGAAGGCGTCGCGCTTAGGCGTCTTCATCCTCTTCATCGCGCAGCGGTACAATCAGCATATCGATATGTACGGTATTGATCAGCTGGCGCGCGGAAGACATCAGCTTGCTCCAGAAGTCCTGGTGGTGGCCGCACAGCACCAGATCCATATCGTATTTCTTGATGGCGTCCACCAGCACCTGCGCCAGATCGCCGCTGCCGCTCAGGGTTTCGGTGATAGGGTAGCCGGCGTTTTGCGACAGTTCGGTCAGCGCGTTATGGGTTTCTTCGGAAATACGCTTTTGCATATCCCCCAGATTAACGTCGATCAGGCCGGTATACAGGTCGGAATAATTCACATCTACGTGGATCAGAGAGACTTTGGCATTGTACGGCCGCGCCATGGAAACTGCTTTTTCGACCAGAATTTTACTTTCTGGGGAGAGGTCTACCGCGATAAGTATGTGTTTGTAAGCCATGAGAATACTCCTTCCATATAATGCCGATTAAAGGGTAGCAGGCATTCCGCACGCCAGCCTGGCGCCGTTGTTTTCTCCGCCATGATATGGCGTTCACCTGCATCATATCATTGTGCTAACGCAATGATATGTCGGGCCGATCACAGCGCAATGCTTCACTCAGTCTTGTCATTTTCACCCCGTCAGTTTTACACCTATCGGGCTAAAAATCCTATTTATTCAGGGGGTATTACGCCGCTGACCGTTTGAATTATAAGCGTTGTTGCAAAAAGTATAGTCCCGAATGGCGGCTTGAGCGCGGATGCGGCAAACCGGAGGCGGTTCTGCAGCGGCGGCGGTGCTAAATTTTCCCGCCTGTCCGGCTACGTTTACGTTTCATTATCCTACAATTATGTTACGGGCCTCTCCTTTCCTCTGTGCACTGTACGGCGTCCTAATATGCGTTTGCGTATCGATGGGGCGTCGCTGACGGAGGAGGCCTGAGCGGTATAACTATCGGTCATCAGTGAGTATTGGATATGAAGTAGGGCCGTTGGCTCCGGCGGGTTGCCGTGGATCGCAACGCCTTGAGGGGGAATCATGATCAGTACCGTCGCGCTGTTTTGGGCTTTGTGTGTGGTATGTGTGGTAAACATGGTGCGCTATTACTCGTCCCTGCGCGCGCTGCTGGTAGTGCTGCGCGGCTGCGACCCCTTGTTGTACCAATATGTTGACGGCGGCGGTTTTTTTACCGCCCACGGCCAGCCGAGCAAGCAGCTGCGCCTGGTGCGCTACATCTACGCGCAGCGCTATACCGATCACCATGACCCGGAGTTTATCCGCCGCTGTGAGCGGGTGCGCCGGCAGTTTATGCTGACCTCCGCCCTGTGCGGGCTGGTGGTGGTCAGCCTGATCGCCATGGCTATCTGGTACTGACGCCAATAAAAAAAAGGCGGCCCTGGGGCCGCCTCGTTCGTTGGGGTCGCTGACTCAGATCAGCTTCAGCGCCAGCCAGTACAGAGAACCGGACAGAAGAATCGAGATCGGCAGGGTCAACACCCAGGCCAATGCGATGCTTTTCACGGTTTTACTCTGTACGCCGCCGCCATCCACGATCATGGTCCCGGCTACCGCCGAGGAGAGCACGTGGGTGGTGGAAACCGGCATGCCGGTGTAGCTGGCGACGCCGATCGACAGCGCAGCGGTCATCTGGGCCGATACGCCCTGCGCGTAGGTCATGCCTTTTTTGCCAATCTTCTCGCCGATGGTGGTCGCAACGCGTTTCCAGCCCACCATAGTACCGAGAGACAGCGCCAGCGCGACGGCGACAATGATCCACAGCGGCGCATACTCAACGGTCTGCAGCAGATCCTGACGCAGGTTGCTCAGGAAGCGCTTGTCTTCCGCTGAGGTTTCCGGCAGCTTGGCGACTTTATCTGCGGTATCGGTCACGCACATCAGCAGGCGGCGCAGCTGGCTGCGTTGCTCCACGTTCAGCTGATCGTAGCTTTGCAGGCCCTGCAGCAGGCCGGAGGCGTGGCTGATGGCCGGCATAGCGCGCGACGTGTCGCAGTGGAACTCTTGCGGCGCGTTGCTGGCCGGCGTTTCTTCCGGCGTCGGCACCAGCGGCGTGATGGCGACTACGTGCGCCAGCGACTCCTGATGCTGCTGGTAATACTGCTCCAGATGGCTGACGGCGTCGCGGGTACGGGTGATGTCATAGCCGGTTGCATTCATATTGAGTACAAAGCCGGCCGGCGCAACGCCGATCAGCACCAGCATGATCAAACCAATGCCTTTCTGACCGTCGTTGGCGCCGTGCGAGAAGCTGACGCCGACGGCGGACAGGATCAGCGCAATACGCGTCCAGAACGGCGGCTTGCGCTTACCGTCAACCTTTTCACGTTCGGCCGGCGTCATATGAATACGCTTGCGTTTTTTGGTGCCGCTCCAGTAACGGCGCAGCATAAACACCATCAGCCCGGCGACCATCATCCCCACCAGCGGGGAGAAGATCAATGACAGGAAAATACTGATCATTTTCGGGATGTTAAGTGCATCCACCATGGAGGTGTTGGTCACCAGAGCGTTGGTCAGGCCGACACCGATAATGGCGCCAATCAACGTGTGGGAACTGGAGGCCGGCAGACCGAAATACCAGGTGCCGAGGTTCCAGACGATTGCCGCCAATAGCATGGAGAACACCATGGCTAATCCGTGAGCGGAACTGACGTTCAGCAACAGATCGGTTGGCAGCAGGTGGACAATGGCGTAGGCAACACTCAAACCACCGAGTATTACGCCAAGGAAATTAAACACGCCCGCCATTACGACCGCAAGTTGCGAGCGCATAGCACGGGTATAGATCACGGTAGCAACCGCATTGGCCGTATCATGAAAGCCGTTGATGGCTTCGTACATCAATACGAACAGCAGTGCGAGTATTAACATCAGGCCGGTATGGAAATCCAGGCCAGCGAACAAATGCAACATAAGCGTTACGCCAGGTTTGTGGACATGAACGCCGCGCATTATCCGTGACAACAGGGGGCGGGGAAAAGAAAAATATGACGTTTTTTTGATTTCATTGCGCCCAAACTGGCACTATTTACCAGCAAATCAAATAAATATCATGATGTTACACGGATTTACCGATTATAACATTTTCTTACCGCGGCGCTGGCGCAGGCCGTAATTTATACATAATTACGATGAATTTAGCGGTGAGCGGCAGCGAAATAGCGTAAAATGGCACGCTTTTGTCGTGATTGTGGTTTAACTCAGAGAGGCTCAGGTGGAACAGTTTGATGTGGTGGTCATCGGCGCAGGCGCGGCGGGAATGTTTTGTGCGGCGCAGGCAGGGCAACTGGGTTGCCGGGTGCTGCTGCTCGACAACGGCAAAAAGCCGGGGCGTAAAATTCTGATGTCGGGCGGCGGGCGCTGTAATTTCACCAACATGTACGCCGAACCGGCGGCTTACCTGTCCAATAACCCCCATTTTTGCAAATCCGCGCTGGCGCGTTACACCCAGTGGGATTTTATCGACCTGATTAACCGCTACGGCGTGGCTTACCATGAGAAAACGCTGGGCCAGCTGTTTTGCGACGACTCGGCGCAGCAGGTGGTCGATCTGCTGGTAAAGGAGTGCGAGCTGGGCCAGGTCACGCTGCGCCTGCGCAGTGAGGTGCTGCAGGTGGAAAAGTGCGACGAAGGCTTTGAGCTGATGCTGAATGGAGAGAAAGTGAGCGCCCGCTCACTTGTGGTGGCCAGCGGCGGACTTTCCATGCCGGGGCTGGGCGCTTCACCCTTCGGTTATAAGCTGGCGGAACAGTTTGGTCTTAACGTGCTGCCCACCCGCGCCGGACTGGTGCCCTTTACCTTACATAAGCCGCTGCTGGAGCAATCGCAGACGCTGTCCGGCGTCTCGGTGCCGGCCAGCATAACGGCGGCGGACGGCACGCTGTTCCGCGAAGCCATACTGTTTACCCACCGCGGCCTGTCCGGCCCGGCGGTGCTGCAGATTTCCAGCTACTGGCAACCCGGCGAGTATGTAAGTATTAACTTACTTCCCGATCTCGATCTGGCGGGCTTCCTGGACCAGCAGCGTCAGGCTCACCCTAATCAGAGCCTGAAAAATACGCTGGCGCTGCAGCTGCCGAAACGGCTGGTTGAGTTCTTGCAAAGCCTGGGGCAACTGCCGGAAGCGACCCTGAAGCAGCTGACCCCCGCCCAGCAGAGCGCGCTGGTGGACAGCCTGCAGCAATGGCGGGTACAGCCCAACGGTACGGAAGGCTACCGCACGGCGGAAGTGACGCTGGGCGGTGTGGATACCCGCGAGCTGTCGTCCAAGACCATGGAGGCGCGCAAGGTACCGGGCCTGTACTTTATCGGCGAAGTGGTGGACGTGACCGGGTGGCTGGGCGGTTACAACTTTCAGTGGGCATGGAGCTCCGCCTGGGCCTGCGCACAGGCGCTGGCCACAACGTCCCGTTAGCGGATTATGACGGGAGATGGCGCCGGGCCGGCGGCGCCTGTTGCGCCATCAGCGCCACTACCCAATCAATAAATACGCGCAGCTTGGCGCTGACGTGCCGGTTGGGACGAAAGGCGATATAGAGCGGCATGGGTTCAAAACGCCAGTCGCTGAACAGCGGCGTCAGCTCGCCGCGCGCCAGGGCGGGAGCGGCCATATAATCGGGCAGCCACAGAATGCCCAACCCCGCCAGACCGGCGGCCAGATAGGCGTTGCCGTCGTCAACGGCGAGGATATAGCGCCCGTGGACCTCCAGCCGTTCATCGTCGCGGCGCATAGCGTAGGGCAGCGCTTTACCGCTGCGCGCCCAGAGAAAGCCGACGATGCGGTGATGGCTCTCTTCCAGTTCGCGCGGATGGACGGGTACGCCGGCCTGCGCCAGATAGGACGGTGCGGCATAGGCGCCCAGCTGTAAATCCGCCACGTGGCGCGCCACCAGGGACTGGTCGCTGATTTCCCCGCCGCGCACCACGCAGTCCACCTGCTCGCCAATTAAATCTACGATGCGATCGCTGACGCCCATATCAATCTGAATATCCGGGTATTGTGCGTGAAAGGTGGGGAGCGCCGGCACTAAAATCATCCGTGCCAACGGGCTGGGCACGTCGATCCGCAACCGGCCGCGTGGCGCAGCGGCGGCGCCGGACAGGCTGGTTTCCGCATCGTCCAAATCGGCCAGCAAACGCACGACACGCTCGTAGTAGGCGGCGCCGTCGGCGGTAAGGTGAACCCGGCGGGTGGTGCGGTTGAGTAATTTAACGCGCAGCCGTGCTTCCAGCTGTTGCACCAGCTGGGTCACCGTTGTTCTGCTGATCTGCAGGTTTTCCGCGGCCTTGGTAAAGCTGCCGCTGTCCACCACGCGGACAAAGGCCTGCATTGCATCGAATCGATCCATATAGCCTGGAGCCTCCGCGATTGTTTGTGTTTTACAAACAGTGATGGTGCTTTTTGCCAGTTTATTCGCCAGGCGGCGGACTTTAAAGTCTTTGTTCACCGAACTTTATGGGTGAATCAACCCGCACAGGAGATCGATCATGGCGAAGCGAGATGTGGTATTCCCCGCAGGGCGTCAGGCGCTGTATGAACGTAACCGTTATTCCCCGGCGATTCGCGCCAATGGCCTGCTGTTTGTGTCAGGCCAGGTCGGCAGCCGTGAGGACGGCTCACCGGAGCCGGATTTGACGGCGCAGGTGCGCCGTGCCTTCGACAACCTGAATGCGGTGTTGCAGGCTGCCGGATGCACCTTTGATGACGTTATCGACGTCACCGTCTTTATGGTGGATCCGCAATCCATCTTCCACACCGTCTGGGAGGTGGTGCCGGAGTATTGGGGTAGCGCGCCGCACCCGACGCTAACCGCCGTCGGGGTGACCTGGCTCTATGGTTTTCAGTTTGAAATCAAGGTGATTGCCAAGCTGCCGTCGGAGGCGGAAAGCTGACAACGCCAGCGTATTATGCCGCCTGCGCCGGCACAGACACCGGCTGGCGCAGGCGCGCGTTTGGCGCAAACTCTCGTATTGTTTGCTAATAGCAATTTGCCTGGCGGATTTCCGGCACCCTATACTGACCATTCATCGTACGTAATGAATGGAGTCATAATGAAGGAAGGTAATAACATACTGATATTGGATGATATCCATTATCAAATAGATGACTCGGTAATTCTGGATTCGGTCTCTTTGACGCTAAAATCCGGTGAGTTCAAACTCATCACCGGCCCCTCCGGCTGTGGCAAAAGTACGCTGCTGAAAATTGTTTCCTCACTGATTAGCCCAACCCGCGGCGCTATTATTTTTGACGGCAAGAATATTAACGAGCTGTCGCCTGAGCACTATCGTCAGCAGGTTTCCTACTGTTTCCAGACGCCGGCGCTGTTTGGCAGCTCGGTATTTGACAACCTGGCGTTGCCTTACCAGATTCGCCACGTCAAACCGGATGAGGAAAAAATGAAGCGGGATCTGCAGCGCTTTATGCTGCCGGAGAGCCTGCTGCAAAAAAGCATTAACGAACTGTCCGGCGGGGAAAAACAGCGGGTTTCGCTGATCCGCAACCTGCAGTTTGTGCCTCAGGTCCTGTTGCTGGATGAGGTCACCAGCGCGCTGGATGAAGAGAATAAGCATAACGTTAATGAAATTATCCGCCAGCTGGTTGCACAGCAGAATATGGCCGTGCTGTGGGTGACGCACGACCGGGATGAAATTGCGCATGCCGACGATATTATCGAGCTGCAGGCGCATCAGGCACGGGAGACAGCCAATGAACCAGCATAACATCACCAATGAATCACTGGGGCTGTCGATGATTCTGGTGCTGGTGGCGATTTTAATCAGCCATAAAGAAAAGCTGGCGCTGGAAAAAGACATTATCTGGAGCATCTGCCGGGCGGTGGTGCAGCTGATTATTGTCGGCTATGTGCTGAAGTATATTTTTGCCTTGAATAACGAGGCGCTGACGGTGTTGATGGTGCTGTTTATCTGCTTCAATGCGGCCTACAACGCCAAAAAGCGCAGCAAATATATTGAGCATGCTTTTGTAACGTCGTTTATCGCCATTACCACCGGCGCGGCGCTGACGCTGATTGTGTTGGTGCTGACCGGCTCGATTGAATTTACGCCGATGCAGGTGATCCCGATTTCCGGCATGATCGCCGGCAACGCTATGGTGGCGGTCGGGCTGTGTTACAACAACCTGGGGCAGCGTTTCAAAAGCGAACAGCAGAAGATCCAGGAGATGCTCAGCCTGGGCGCTTCACCGAAGTTTGCGTCCGCCGCGCTGATTCGCGACAGCATTCGCGCTTCGCTGATCCCAACGATTGATTCGGCCAAAACGGTGGGGCTGGTCAGCCTGCCGGGCATGATGTCCGGTTTGATCTTTGCCGGCATCGATCCGGTGAAGGCGATCAAATACCAGATAATGGTGACGTTTATGCTGCTGTCTACCGCCAGCCTGTCGACCATCATCGCCTGTTATCTGGCGTACCGTAAGTTTTATAACCAGCGTCATCAGCTGGTGGTGACCACGCTGAAGTAAAAAAGAATACGGCCTCTCAAAAGAGGCCGTTATTTTATCGGCTACGGCGTCTGCAGCAGCGCGATACTTTGGTGAATCTCCCGTTCAATATCCGCTTCCGTCCAGCTGTTCAGCTGTGAAGAGAAAGGCTCGAAGGCGTAAATGCCCCGGTAGCCCAGGCGTTCCAGATTCTGCACCTGCTTTTTACTCTCCAGACGATCCCGTTCGCTCAGCATAATGCGTTCCTCATCGCCCAGCGCCTCCTTGGCGCGCGGATCTTCGACGCCGGAGAGGTGCACCAGACCGATCCGATCGATCTGGATCTGCGCATCAAATTCCTGCTGAGCAGGCTCGCTCAGGTAATGGTGGAAGGTATCTAGCACGATCTGATAGGGAGCGCCGGCATCGCGGATAATGGCCTGGCTCAGCAGCGATGAGCGCAGAGAGCTGATGCCGAAGCCGAGCGGCTCTACATAGCCTTCAACGCCGTAATGCCGGAACAGCGGTGCCAGCAGCCGCAGCGCGGCCAGCGTGTCCTGCTGCTTTTGCTCATCGCTGCGGCGATCGTCCCTGCTGCAGTGCGGGCACAGCACCAGCGCCCTGCTGTGAATGGCCTGCGCCTGCGCCAGCAGCGCGTGCGCATTGCCGAGTAGCGTCTCTTCATCGTCCGGCAGGTTGAACATGCCGAGCGCATTGATGGTGATGATTTCAATGCCGTACTTTGCTGCCAGCGCGTTGAGCTGCTCATTGCTCAAGTCGTCGGTTACTTTGCCGCTGGGCATATCGTTGCGCAGCTCAACCTTGCTAAGGCCGCATTTTTTTACCAGTTGGAAAAAACGTTCCAGATCGAGGTTCGGGGCTATCTTTCGATTGATACAGAAACGATCCAGCGCAATGGCCATGGTGTCTGACTCCCACAAATAAAGGTTAGGGTTTTTCATTGGGTAACGATAAGGATTTGGCCGTAGCGACAGGCTGACGGTAGCGTTTGGCCATCACCACCTGTTCCATTTTTTCCAGCGATACGCCTTTGGTCTCCGGCACGAAGCGGCAGATAAACCAGTAGCTGAACACGCAGCAGGCGGCGAACACCCACATCGGGAAGGCGCCGTGGAAGGTGGAGAACAGGTAAGGGTTGTCATTGATCATCGGGAAGGTTTGCGAGACG
The DNA here is from genome assembly GCF_000330865.1 of Serratia sp. FGI94. Classification (NCBI taxonomy): domain Bacteria; kingdom Pseudomonadati; phylum Pseudomonadota; class Gammaproteobacteria; order Enterobacterales; family Yersiniaceae; genus Serratia; species Serratia sp. FGI94. Next base: position 4,608,776 of record NC_020064.1, on the reverse strand, counting down.
GCGAAGTTGGCGACCCACATACAGCCGACGGCGATGCTCATACCTTCCGAACGCATCCGGTTGGGGAAGATTTCGGAGATCAGCACCCAGCAGCCGACGCCCCAGGAGAGCGCGTAAAACAGCATAAAGAACAGCATGCCGAACAGGGCGAAGTAGCCGGTGGTTTCGCTATAGAGCGCGTAGGAGGTGATCAACAGGCCGATAATGGCGCCGAGAGTGCCGAAGCGCATCAGCGGCAGGCGGCCGATGCGGTCCATCAGCATGGCCCCGATCACCGAGCCGACCAGCTGCAGCACGCCGATCCAGATGGTCTGGAACAGGGCTTCCTGTGCGTTGCTGGTGACGGTTTTCAGCACCACGGGGGCGTAGTACATCATCACGTTGACGCCGGTGACCTGCTGCAGCATGGCGATCATGCAGCCGACGAACAGAATGAAACGCACGCGCCTGTCGTGGAAATTGAGCTTTTGCTTGGCCTGTTGCAGGTCTTCCTGCAGGGACGCTTTAATTTCTTTCAGGACGTTGCGCGCGTGGGCCTCGTTGGAGACGCGGGTCAGCATCGCCAGCGCCTTGTCCTCCTGGCCCACCATCACGTTCCAACGCGGTGATTCAGGGATAATAAACACCAGAATGCAAAACAGAATGCAGGGCACCACTTCCGAGCCGATCATCCAACGCCAGCCCATCTCGGTCAGCCAGGCTTCCGAGGCGTAGCTGGCGATTTTAAAGTTGACGTAAAAGATCAGGATCTGGCCGAACACGATGGCGAACTGCTGCATGCTCAGCGCGCGGCCGCGCATGTCCTTGGGAGACACCTCCGACATATACATCGGGGATACGGTGGCGGCGATGCCTACCGCCAGTCCGCCGATCATGCGGTAGATGACGAACCAGGTGAAGGAGGTCGCCAGCGCGGCGCCCACGGCGGAAATGGTGAACAGCAGCGCCGCCAGTACCAGCGCTTTTTTGCGTCCGTAGCGGCCGGCCAGCGGCCCGGCGCCGAATGCGCCCAGCACGCAGCCGAGCACCACGTTGGACACCGCCCAGCCGGTTTCCGCCGGGGTGAGGTGGAAATAGGCTTTCAATGCTTCGATGGCGCCGGAGATTACGGCGGTATCGTAGCCGAACAAAATACCGCCGAGCGCCGCGATGCCGCATATCCGCAGTACGTACCCTGTATTATGTTTTCGCTGATGTGACATATGTTGCTCCGATTTTTATCCATGTTTCCGTCCGCAATGCGCGTCGTCAGGGGAAGGCGGGCGGAAGGTGTGAACCGTGCCTGTCATCAAGGCGTGTTTATTCGGGTAATTCAGCGATTGAGAAGAACATTTATTTCATAGTTACGGAATAATGAAATATTGATTTTTAGACGCAGTTCAAAAAAATCACTGGAAAAGAAAAGTGCCATACCCGTTTCTTGCGAGCTGCGAAGCAAGAAAACCAGCCGCGCCGGCAGGCGTTAGCGGGTGATGTTAAGGGTTTTTACGCCATTTGACGGGAAGGGACGTTTTCCTGTTTGTTGGACATGGCGATGTAACGTTACCTTAAAAATTGCGATCGGCTACGCCAAAAATAAAATTTCCAAAACGTTTTATTTGAAACTTTTTTTTCAATGGAATAAGGTTTACTTCATTCGGCCAGGGTTCAGCCTGCCTGCAGGTGCCGTAAGGCATCGCGCTATCTGAGGGTTCTTCTGGTCATCGCGGCATGTTGAAAAGAGGGTGGAACATGAAAATCGTGGGTAACTTTATTGATGGGCAGGTGTGTCCGAGCAGCAGCAACCAAAGCGTGGACGTGCATAACCCGGCAACCGGGCAGGTTGAGCGTCAGGTGACGCAAAGCACCGCCGCCGAGGTCAAACAGGCGATTGATGTCGCGCACCGGGCGTTCGCCGGCTGGTCGCAAACCACCCCGCTGCGCCGCGCACGCATCATGTTTAACTTCAAGGCGCTGTTGGAGCAGCACCGGGAAGAGCTGGCGCAGCTGATCGTCAGCGAGCACGGCAAGGTGTATTCGGACGCGCTGGGCGAGCTGACGCGCGGTATGGAAGTGGTGGAGTTCGCCTGCGGCATTCCTCACCTGATGAAAGGGGAGTATTCCGCCGACGTCGGCACCGGCGTCGACAGCTTTTCCCTGATGCAGCCGCTGGGCGTGGTGGCCGGCATCACGCCGTTCAACTTCCCGGCGATGGTGCCGATGTGGATGTTCCCGATTGCGCTGGCCTGCGGTAACACCTTCGTGCTGAAGCCGCCGGCGCTGGCGCCGTCGGCGTCGGTGCGCATGGCGGAGCTGCTGAAAGAGGCCGGCCTGCCGGACGGCGTTTTCAACGTGGTGCACTGCGCGAATGAAAATGCCGCGCAGCTGTGCACCGACCCGCTGATCCAGGCGGTCAGCTTTGTCGGCTCCTCCACCGTCGCCGAGCATATCTACACCACCGCCAGCGCCCACGGCAAACGGGTGCAGGCCTTCGGCGCCGCGAAGAATCAGGCGATTATCATGCCGGACGCCGATCTGGACGCCACGGTGAACGCCCTGATGGGCGGCGCATTCGGCTCCGCCGGCGAGCGTTGCATGGCGCTGCCGATTGCGGTGGTGGTGGGCGACGATACTGCCGATACGCTGATCGCCAAGTTGAAACCGCTGATTGCTCAGTTGCGCGTCGGGCCTGGCCTGCAGCAGGGCGGCGAAGAGAATGAAATGGGGCCGCTGGTTTCTTCGGCGCACCAGCAGAAAGTCCTGGGCTATATTGATGTGGGCGTCGAAGAAGGCGCGATGCTGGTGGCGGACGGTCGCAACTACAGCGTGCCGGGGCATCCGGACGGTTATTACGTCGGGGGCACGCTGTTTGATCACGTGACGCCGCAGATGCGTATTTACCGTGAAGAGATCTTCGGGCCGGTGCTGGGCATTGTGCGCGTCGCCAGCTATCAGGAAGCGATTGACACGGTGAACGGCCATGAGTTCGGCAACGGCAGCGCCATCTTTACCAGCAATGGCCACTATGCACGCCAGTTCGTGCATGAGGTGCAGGCCGGTATGGTTGGGGTCAACGTGCCGGTACCGGTGCCGATGGCGTTCCACAGCTTTGGCGGCTGGAAGCGTTCGGTATTCGGCGCGCTCAACGTACACGGCGCCGACGGGGTGCGTTTCTATACGCGTATGAAGACGGCAACGGCGCGCTGGCCTTCCGGCCAGCAGACGGTATCCGAATACAGCATGCCGACATTAGGTTGATCAACCATGCGCGGGGGTGGCCGGAACAGGTAAGGCCGCCCCGTTGCGATAACAACGGCCATACGCACCACTGGTGGGTATGGCTTGACGACAACGGGAGGAGTTCATGTCTTCATTGCTTGCGAAATGCCAGCAACCCGATAGCCAGGGGCGTATTCAGCATGTTACGCCGGAAAACGCCGACTGGCGTTTTGTCGGTTTTGACGTTTATCGCCTTGAAGCGGGGAAAACGCTGACGCTGAGCAGCGACGATAAAGAGCTGTGCCTGGTATTGGTGGCCGGCATTGCCTCCGTCGCGACGCAGCATGCCGAATATCCCCATATCGGCAAACGTATGAGCCCGTTTGAACGGACGCCGCCCTATGCGGTTTATGTGCCGCATCATGACCAGGTTATCGTGCGTGCCGAAAGCGATCTGGAGCTGGCGGTATGCAGTGCGCCGGGAAGTGGTCACCTGCCTTCGCGGCTGATTACGCCGGCAGACGTTGGCGTTGAGCGCCGTGGCAAGGGCCGCAACCAGCGCTTGGTGCACAATATTTTGCCGGATGATAAGCCGGCGGACAGCCTGTTGGTGGTGGAGGTTTACACCGACGAGGGGAATACCAGCTCCTACCCCAGCCATAAGCACGATCGGGAAGACTCTGCGGATGAAACCTATCTGGAAGAGACCTACTACCACCGTATTCAGCCGGAGCAGGGGTTCTGCATGCAGCGCGTGTACACGGATGACCGCTCGTTGGATGAGTGTATGCCGGTGTACAACCGCGACGTGGTCAAGGTGCCGCGCGGCTATCATCCGGTCGCCACCCTGGCCGGCTACGATAACTACTATCTTAACGTGATGGCCGGGCCGACGCGCCTGTGGAAGTTTACCTGGGAAAAAGATCACGCCTGGATTAACGGGGATGATTACCCGCAGAAATAGCAGCGTCGCCACGGAGTGACGACGGCGAAGGAGGGCGAACCAGGTGTTCGCCCTTTATGCTATGCGTCTTTAGCGTTATTCAGCGCCAGTGAAACGGCCAGCGTCTGCGCCAGGCACATGGAAGCCACCTGCGAACGGAACCCGTCCACCTGCGCTTCCCTGACCACGAAACACACGTCGCTAAAGGCCGCCAACGGGCTTACCTGGCTGTCGGTAATGGCGATTTGCTGCGCGCCCTGTTTGGCGCCCAGTTCCACCAGTTCCAACGCTTCTCTGGCATAAGGCGAATAGCTAATGGCGATCACCACGTCTTTTGGCTTCACCATGCCCAACTGTTCGGTAAACATACCGCCCAGGCCGTCAATCAGGAAAGCGCGACGCTCCAGATGGCGCAGGGCGTAGGTCAGGTAGGAGGCGACGCTGAACGAACGACGCAGGCCAATCACGTAGATATTCTCTGCGTTCTTCAGCAGTTCTACCGCTTTCTCCAGCTGTGCGGCGTCGATCTGCGCCGGCAGTTGCTGCAGCGCCTGTGCATTCACCATGGTGAAGACATTGAGAATTTCGGCCGGGTTCTCCGGTGCGGCGTTGTCATCCGTCGAAGTCTGACGGAACAGCCGGGCGCGCTCGGTATAGTTAACCGTCTCTTCCATCAGGTGTTGACGAAAGACCTGTTTCATCTCATTGAAGCCGCTGAAGCCGAAGGCGTTGGCAAAGCGGATCAGGGTTGATGGCGGTACGCTGGCCTGTGCGGCGATGGAGGCCACGGTGTCGAACGCAATGCTGTTGCTGTTATCCAGAATATAACGCGCGACCTGCTTCAGACGTTTGCTGAGCGTTTCATAACGGTGGCGGATTTCGTCTTGTAATAGCGAAAGTTGAGTTGGGTTATTCATCCATTCGGCTCACAGTATTGGCTAAAGCGCTAAAAGGCCTGCGCCTGGAGTATTTATTCGTCATTCTAACAGACGGAGCGGAAGTTTCATTTCATCAAAAAGCGATTTATTTCAACGCAGGCTGCGTTAGTTCACAGAAAATGGGCAAAAAAGCCCCCTAAAGTCGTAAACATGCTTTAAGGGGCGGGAGGATATTGTTTTAAGGACGATGGGTTACGCCATCATGTTGCGGACGATATAACCGCCAGAAACCGATGAGCGTAAGATATTTCTGTTTAACTTGAGAAATTAAAGAAGAATCATCTAGCTCACCCCGCAGCCAGAGCCGCGACGGCTGGCCGAAAATGGTACGGCCTACCGCAAATCCTTTCACCCAACGTTCGTCGGCGGCGGCGGCAAACCCGGCCTTCAGCGCGTCTTCCGGCGCATCCAGACCCAGAATGACCACGCCACGGCAGTCGGGATCGGCGGTATCGATCAGTTCGCCGACCTGGCGCCAGCTCGCTGCGCTCAGCGGCGGCAGTTTCCACCAGTCGGGTTTTATCCCTAACTGATAGAAATGCGACATAATTTCCAGATAATAACTTTCCTCTTTATCGCTGCTGTCCTCGGGTAAAATCACTTCCAGCAGCAGCTCATGGCCGGTTTTACAGCATCCCTGATAAACGTCGTTAATCAGCGCATCCTGCTCATTGCGCAGTTCGACGGCGTCGTGAGGATGATAAAACACCAGGCATTTCACCACGTGCTCCAGCGGCCAGTCGACCAGCTGAGAGCCGATGTTGCCATGCTCCAGGCGTAGCGGCCGCGAGCTGGGCAGCTCGATCGGGCGGCCGATCCACCACCCCTGGCCGGTGATTTCATTCAGCGCCACCTGACCATATGTGGTGTCGGCCAGAATACCGCTGTTGCCCTGCAGGCCGGCCTCGTCCGCCGCCTCTTTGGCGGCGGTCAGCAGCAGGGACTTCAGCTGTGGAATGCGCGCTTCATCCACGCCGGCTTCGCGCGCCATATCCGCCAGCTGTTTGCGGTGGTCAAAGGCGAAGACGCACAGCTCCGGCCACTGCTGCTTGCGCGTGGTGACGCGGTGCAGGTGGTTCAGGCGCGCATCGCGATCGGGGCGCGGCACCTGTTGTTCACGCGCCAGGTAATCGTCCAGTTCGCGCCTGGTCGGCATCGCCGGGGCGCAGCCGTGGCGTGAGACCACCAGCGCGCCGCAGGCGTTGGCGTAGCGACATGCCTGATCCCAGCCCTCGTCATTCAGATAGCCGCGTAGCAGGCCGGACATAAAGGCATCGCCGGCGCCGAGCACGTTAAGCACTTCAACCCGCACGCCACTGTGCAGTTTCACCGCCTGCCAGTCGCCCGGAATGGCCCCTTCAAAGACTGAACACCCTTGTGCGCCGCGTTTGCATACCAGCGTCGCCTGGCTGACTTTGCGCACGTTGGCCAGCGCGGTCAGCGTATCGGTGCTGCCGCCGGCAATATGAAACTCTTCTTCCGTGCCGACGATCAGGTCAAAGTGGTGCAACACTTCCTGCAGCTCGCGGGTGACCGTGTCGGATGCGACAAAGCGCGTTTCACCGTCGCCCAGCGACGTCAGCCCCCACAGTACCGGGCGGTAGTCAATATCCAGCGCTTTGCGCAGCCCGTGGCGCTGCGCATATTCCAGCGCCTGCAGCACGGCGGCGCGCGTATTGGGGTGGGACAGGTGGGTGCCGGTGATTGCCAGCGCGCGCGACGAGGCAATATAGGATTCATCAATGTCTTCAGGCGTTAACGCCATATCGGCGCAGTTATCGCGGTAGAAAATCAGCGGAAAGGTTTCCTGATCCTTAATGCCGAGGATCACCAGCCCGGTCAGCCGCTGCTTGTCGGTGATCAGACAGCGGGTGTCCGCCCCTACGCGCTGTAGCTCTTCGCGTAGAAAACGTCCCATATGTTCATCGCCGACGCGGGCCAGCATGCCGGACTTCAGCCCCTGAATCGCCGTGCCGTAGGCAACGTTGCCGGAAGACCCGCCGAGGTATTTGGCGAACGTGCTGGCATCTTCCAGACGCGCGCCGATTTGCTGCGCGTAAAAATCGACGGCGATGCGGCCGAGACAGATGACATCAAGCGGTTTTTGTTGTGAAACCATAGCCCTTTCCTTCTGTATTAAGCAAAAGCCGACTGCGACCCGATAAGCGGAGGTTAGCAGGAATCATTGCGTCGAGTATGGGGAATAAAAATTCCAATTTCAATATTAAATGAAATTTACCAGCCGTGAAGGGCATGCAGTGACGGTGGGACATGCCTACGATGCCGTCCGGCGCCGGTACTGCGGGCTTATGCGCAGATTTGTTTCGTATTGACGCCCGTCTTTTATCGCCGCGCGCGGCGTCTGGCGCCGGCGCTGATAACCCGCCTTCAGGCGTTGACGCCGTGGGGAAAGCGCGCGTTGCACCGGCTTTGAAATTAGGGTTTTCATTAGAATGCGATCTTTATCGCAAAATGAAATGTTTTTTCTGATGCGTGATTTTATGAAAAATATATTTGTTTATAATCGCTGCATGTTTCAGGTTGCCGAAGGTTTGAGCAATCTGTCCGCACCCGGTCCAAGATATCAGCGAATTCAGGGCAGGAAAACCGTTCCGTAATCTCAGCGGTGATGCCGGCGAGAGGTAAACCGGGCATCAGGCCATCATTAGGGGGAAGAGAATGAGTAAGATCAGATTGACCATGGCGCAGGCGCTCGTCAAGTTCCTCGACAACCAGTATTTGCTGGCGGATGGCGTCGAAATCAAATTCGTGAAGGGCATCTTTGCGATTTTCGGCCATGGCAATGTGCTGGGCCTCGGGCAGGCGCTGGAGCAGGATCGCGGTCAGTTAACCGTGCTGCAGGGACGCAATGAGCAGGGGATGGCCCACGCGGCGACCGGCTTTGCCAAGCAGAAGCTGCGCCAGCAGATTTACGCCTGCACCTCTTCCGTCGGCCCCGGGGCGGCCAATATGGTCACCGCCGCTGCCACGGCGACCGCCAACCGTATCCCTCTGCTGCTGCTGCCCGGCGACGTCTTTGCCTCGCGCCAGCCGGACCCGGTGCTGCAGCAGATCGAGCAGTCCTACGATCTGAGCATCAGCACCAATGACGCGTTTCGCGCGGTCAGCAAGTACTGGGATCGCATCACGCGTCCGGAGCAGCTGATGAGCGCCTGCATCAACGCCATGCGCGTGTTGACCGATCCGGCGGAAACCGGCGCGGTGACGCTGTGCCTGCCGCAGGATGTGCAGGGCGAAGCCTACGACTACCCGGAATACTTCTTCCAGAAGCGTCTGCATCGGCTGGAGCGCCGGCCGGCGACGGCCGGTGCGCTCGGCGATGCGCTGGCGCTGCTGGCCGGCAAGAAAAAGCCGCTGTTGGTATGCGGCGGCGGGGTGAAGTATTCCCAGGCGGGCAAGGCGCTGCAGCAGTTCGCCGAGCGCTTCCGCATTCCCTTCGCAGAAACCCAGGCCGGCAAAGGGGCGGTGGTTTCCGACCACCCTTATAACGTCGGCGGCATCGGCGAGACCGGCTGCCTGGCCGCCAATACGCTGGCGAAGCAGGCCGATCTGGTGATTGGCGTCGGTACCCGTTATACGGATTTCACCACCTCTTCCAAATGGCTGTTCCAGAATCCGGACGTCGATTTCCTGAATATTAACGTCAGCGCGTTTGATGCCGGCAAGCTGGACGGCGTGCAGCTGCTGGCCGATGCGCGTGAGGCACTGCAGGCATTGGACGAGCTGGCGACGCAGCAGGATTACCGCGCCGATTGGGGCGATGCCGTTGAGCAGGCGCAGGCGGCGCAGCAGCAGGAAACCGAACGGGTTTATGCCGTCGCCTACACCGGCGCCGAGTTCGTGCCGGAAATTGACGACCACCTCGATCGTGAACGGGTGTTTGCCGAATTTATTGCCCAGACGGGCTCCTCGCTGACTCAAAGCCGCGTGCTGGGGGTGCTGAATCAGCAGCTGCCGCAGGACAGCGTGATCGTGGCGGCGGCCGGCAGCCTGCCGGGGGACCTGCAGCGGGTATGGCGCAACCGCGGTGAACACGGCTACCACGTGGAGTACGGCTACTCCTGTATGGGGTATGAAGTGAACGCCGCGCTGGGCGTCAAACTGGCCGAGCCGCAGCGGGAGGTGTACGTCATGGTGGGGGACGGGGCATTTATGATGCTGCACTCCGAGCTGGTCACCTCCATTCAGGAAGGCTGCAAAATCAACGTGGTGCTGTTCGACAACATGACCAATGGCTGCATCAACAATCTGCAGATGGAACACGGCATGGACAGCTATACCACCGAGTTCCGCTTCCGCCAGGACGGGGAGCTTAACGGCGGGCTGGTGCCGGTGAATTTCGCCATGCTGGCGGCGGCTTACGGCTGCAAAACCTACAGCATCACCACCGAGCAGCAGCTGATTGAAGCGCTGGCCGATGCGCGCCAGCAGACGGTTTCTACGCTGTTGGACATCAAGGTGCTGCCAAAAACCATGGTGCACAAATATCTCAGCTGGTGGCGCGTGGGCGGAGCCCAGGTGGCGGACAGCGACAAGATCGTTGCGGTTGCCCGGCAGCTGCAGGAAAACATCGACAAGGCCCGTGATTACTGATGATTACGGCTTGTATCCAGTTCTAAATCCAGAGGATAGCGAAAATGACATTAAACATTGGGGTTATCGGTGCCGGTGCGATTGGTCGCGATCATATTCGTCGCTGCAGCCAGGTGTTGCAGGGGGCCCGCGTGGTCGCCGTCAACGATATCAACCGCGACAACGCGACGGGCGTGGTGGAGCAGCTGCGTCTGGATGCGCGCGTCTATGATGACGGCCACGCGCTGATTAATGCTTCAGACGTGCAGGCGGTGCTGGTGACCTCCTGGGGGCCTAGCCACGAGGAATTTGTGCTGGCTGCGGTTGCCGCCGGCAAGCCGGTATTTTGTGAAAAGCCGCTGGCGGTGACCGCGCAGGGCTGTAAAAACATCGTCGAGGCGGAAGCGAAGCACGGGAAACGGCTGGTGCAGGTCGGCTTTATGCGCCCGTACGATCGGGGCTATCGCGCGCTGAAACAGGTGCTGACCAGCGGGCAGATCGGCGAGCCGCTGATGCTGCACTGTGCGCACCGTAACCCGAGGGTGGGTGAGGCCTACACCACGGATATGGCGATTACCGACACCCTGATCCACGAGATCGACGTGCTGCGCTGGCTACTGGATGACGACTACGTGTCGGTGCAGGTGGTGTTCCCACGTAAGAGCAGCAAGGCGCTTGCCCACCTGCGCGACCCGCAGATTGTGCTGTTTGAAACGGCGAAGGGTACGCGTATCGACGTGGAGATCTTCGTGAACTGTCAGTACGGCTACGACATTCAGTGCGAGGTCGTCGGGGAGACGGGGATCGCCAAGCTGCCGGAACCTTCATCCGTACAGATGCGCAGCAATGCCAGGCTGTCCAATGAGATCCTGACGGATTGGAAAGAACGTTTTATTGATGCCTATGACGTTGAGCTGCAGGGCTTTATCAATGACGTGCTGGCCGGGCAGCTGCAAGGGCCGTCGGCCTGGGACGGTTATGCCGCTGCGGTAACGGCCGATGCCTGCGTCGCCGCGCAGCTCAGCGGCGAGGTGGTACCGGTTTCTCTGCCGCCGCGTCCTTCTTTCTACGGCAAATAATCGCCTGATTCACTTTTCATATATCCGGAGCCGCCAGGGGCACGCGGTGAACAAGGATGTTGAACATGTCGGCGAGGATGCCGGAGGCTGGCGGCCCGGGTATATCTGCTTTACGGGGGAATAACGATGAAGATCGCGTTTGATGTGGATGTCATTAAAGATTTAGGCGTCACCCAGATGGTGCAGCAGGTTGCCGACTGGGGATATAAATATATCGAACAGTCGCCCCATCCGCAGATCAACCCATTCTATAAACATCCGAAGGCCAGCCGTGAAATCATGGCGGAGTACAAAAATGCGCTGAAGGCCACTGGGGTGGAGATATCCTCATTCATCGTGGTTTATCGCTGGTCCGGTCCGGGTGAAGATCGCCGTCAGGCGGCGGTGAAAAATTGGCGCCGGATGATTGAGATTGCGGTGGAGATGGGCGTGCAGGTGATTAACACCGAGCTGGCGGGTGACCCTAATGAGCCGGAGATCTGCGAAGAGCTGTGGTACAAATCCATGGAAGAGCTGCTGCCCATTATTGAGCGCGAAGGCATCCGCATGGAAATTCAGTCCCACCCGTGGGATTTCTGCGAGCTGAATAATGAAACCGTCGATATGGTGAAGTCGCTGCGCAGCGACCACGTGAAGTATTTATACAGCGTGCCGCACTCGTTCTATTACGACAAAGGCAAGGGCGACGTGGCGAACATGCTGCAATATGCCGGGGATGACCTTTCCCACGTGTTGATCGCCGATACCATGAACCATACCCGCCACTGCCGCTATATCGTCAACCCGCCCGGCGTTGACGCCGCGGTGCATCAGCATGTCGGCATCGGCGAAGGCGAAATCGATTTTGACGCGCTGTTCCAGACCCTGCGCGATATGGAGTTCGCCAACCGCAACTTTAAGGTGGGTGGCGAATCGATTATTTGCACCTCCCTGTTTGGTTACCCGGAAAAGATGAAAACCCAGGCGGTTGAAACCCGGGAACGCATCGAAAGAGAACTGTTAGCTAAATAACGCTGCCGGCGACGTCCTTGATGGCCTGTCGTGCTGCTGCACGGGTTGCGTGATGCAGGGCGGGAGCAGGGTAAAGCGCCGATTTAATGACTGAGGCCCAAAATGAATAAAGACTATGTGAAGCTGGCGATCGCCCCGATTGGCTGGACCAATGACGATATGCCGGATCTCGGTAAAGAGAACACCTTCCAGCAGTGCGTCAGCGAAATGGCGCTGGCAGGATTTAGCGGTAGCGAAGTCGGCAGCAAATATCCGCGCGATCCGCAGGTTTTAAAACCGATGCTGGATATTCGCGGCATTCAGATTTGCAACGCCTGGTTCAGCACCTTTTTTGCCGATGGGCAGAAAGAGAAGACTATCGATGAGTTCGTTAACCATATGAACTTTTTGCATGATATGGGCGCCAGAGTGATTGGCTGCTCCGAGCAGAGCAAAAGCATTCAGGGCACCGACAAGGCGATATTGGAAGAGAAACCCTGCTTTACCGATGAAGAGTGGCAGCGCGTTGCCGACGGGTATAACGAACTGGCGAAAATCGCCGCCGGTAAAGGTATGCAGGTCTGCCTCCACCACCATATGGGAACGGGGATTCAGACCGCGGAGGAGGTCGACCGCTATATGAGCATGGTGAACGACGATGTGTATCTGCTGTTTGATACCGGCCATGCCTATTATTCCGAAGGCAGCCAACAGGCGATGCTGGCTATTTTGGAGAAATATCTGCCGCGCATTAATCATGTTCATCTGAAAGACGTGCGCGACGAGGTGGTTGCCGAGGTGCGGGCTAATCGCCTGAGCTTCCTGGACGGGGTGAAAAAGGGCACCTTCACCGTACCGGGAGACGGCGTGATTGATTTCCGTCCGGTCTTTAAACTGTTGGACGACTACGGTTATCGGGGATGGATGGTGGTGGAGGCCGAGCAGGATCCGGCCATCGCCAACCCGTTTGAATATGCGGTTAAAGCGCGTCGCTATATCAAAGAGACTGCCGGCATTTAGCGGCTCTGGCGCTTCCCGTGAACGGCTGCGGGAAGCGTGTCCGCTTGGCATCGTGCTGCTCAGACGCCGTGGCAGCGCGCCATATGATAGGCATCAACCAGTTTGCCATCGCGCATGGCGAAATACCGGCTGGTGCCTTCTATCTCAAAACCAAATTTCTTATACAGCGCAATGGCGCCCTGATTGTCGGTGAATACCGTCAATTCAATTCGCTGGATCGCCGCCCAGTTATCGCAGAGCTCAATCATCGCGCGCATGAGCGCGCCGCCGACTCCTTTGCCCTGCTGCGCGGGATCGACGCCGATGCCAAAGGTGGCGACGTGACGCCGGCGTAGCGACTGATTCAGCTGGATAACGATCTGGCCAACGACCTGCTCGTCGATGCAGGCGACCAGGTTGTGTAACCCAGGTTTGGCGTCGGTCAGCCGTTGCTGCCAGTGTGCGAGTGAGGGCAGCGGAAGCTGTAGCGTATCGCGATAGACGTTGGGATGGGTATACAGTTGTTGCAGCGCCTGTGCATCGGTGGTTTCAACATGGCGGACGATGATTTCTCCCATTCCCTTATCCCTATGATTATCAGCAATATTTCACTCTAAGTTATCGGGTCTTCGCCTTGAGTCAATAAAATTTTAGCTTGGCTAAAAAAACGCTTTACAGATGCGAATGATAATGATTATTATTGTCATGCGTTCTCGGCAGGCGGTGCAGCTAACCGCTCTGACTTGAAGGCACGACATTGCTCACATTGCTTCCAGTGTTTACTTAGCCAGCTCGGGTGCTGGCTTTTTTTTTGCCTCAATCATCCACCTTTGACGCTCAACAAATCTTCTGCGGCTCCTCTGTTTATTTCATCGAAAATTTTGAACAGAGGGGTGAGTTTTTTACGCTTTCTTATTCTGCTGTCAGGTCTAGACTGTAAAAAACATTGAGGAGAGTTGAACATGATCTATTTACGTAAAGCGAAAGACCGCGGCCACGCTAACCATGGCTGGCTGGACAGCTGGCATACCTTCTCTTTTGCCAATTATTACGATCCGAACTTTATGGGGTTCTCCGCTCTGCGGGTTATCAACGAAGACCGGATCGACGGCGGTCAGGGGTTCGGCACCCATCCGCATAAAGATATGGAAATCCTGACCTACGTGCTGGACGGCACCGTAGAGCATCAGGACAGCATGGGTAATAAAGAGCAGATCCAGGCTGGGGAGTTCCAGATTATGAGCGCCGGTACCGGGGTGCGTCATTCTGAGTACAACGCCAACAGCGACAAGCTGCTGCATCTGTACCAAATCTGGATTATTCCGGATACCAACGGTCTGCCGCCGCGTTATGAGCAGCGCATGTTTGATGCGCCGCAGGGACGTCAGCTGGTGTTGTCGCCGGACGCCCGCGAAGGCTCGCTGAAGGTGTTCCAGGATATGACGCTGTCGCGCTGGGCGCTGAATAAAGACGAACAGGCGGAGTATACGATTGAAGCCGGCCGCCGCGTCTGGGTACAGGTGGTGCGCGGTTCCATTACCATTAATGACAACCGGGCTGGCACCAGCGATGCGCTCGCCATCTGGGATGAAACGGCGCTGTCGCTCCATGCCGATGAGGACAGCGAAATTCTGCTGTTTGATTTGCCTCCGGTGTGATCGCTAAACGTTAGCGGGGCTCAATCTGGCGATTGAGCCCTTTTAGCGCCCGTTTGATATCAGCATTATCAGCCCGCCGTTTTTTTTGCTAAAATAACCGCCCATTCACGGTTTGTCAGCTCATTGATAATGAAGAAAAAGCGGCCGGTACTTCAAGATGTTGCAGATCAGGTTGGCGTCACCAAGATGACGGTGAGCCGCTATTTGCGCAATCCTGACCAGGTTTCCGCCGCCCTGCGGCAGAAAATTGCGGTCGCTCTGGATGAGCTGGGCTATATCCCCAACCGCGCACCGGATATCCTTTCCAACGCGACCAGCCGCGCTATCGGCGTACTGCTGCCGTCGCTGACCAACCAGGTATTCGCCGAGGTGCTGCGCGGTATTGAAAGCGTCACCGACGCGCACAATTATCAAACCATGCTGGCGCACTACGGCTATCTGCCGGAACGTGAAGAAGAACGCCTGACCTCGCTGCTCTCTTATAACATTGACGGCCTGATCCTGTCCGAGCGCACCCATACCGCCCGCACCCGCAAAATGATTGAGGTTGCCGGCATTCCGGTGGTGGAGCTGATGGACTGCGTGTCGCCCTGCATTGATATGGCGGTCGGCTTCGATAACCATCAGGCCGCGCGTCAGATGACGCAGCAGATTATTGCCCAGGGCTATCGCCATGTGGTGTATCTGGGGGCGCGCCTCGATGAGCGTACGCTGATAAAACAGCAGGGCTATGAGCAGGCGATGCGTGAAGCCGGGCTGCAGCCGCAGAGCATTATGACCAATCGTGCGTCGTCCTATTCCGGCGGCGGTGAAATGCTGCGCCAGGCGCAGCGTGACTATCCGCAAATCGACAGCGTATTCTGCACCAACGATGATCTGGCGATTGGCGCCGCCTTTGAGTGCCAGCGTCAGGGGTTATCCATTCCACAGGATATGGCGATCGCCGGTTTCCACGGCCACGATATCGGCCAGGTGATGATGCCGAAACTGGCCAGCGTGCTGACGCCGCGTGAGACCATGGGGCAAATCGGCGCGGAGCGGCTGCTGGCGCGCCTGCGGGGCGAAACCGTCAGCCCGGCGATGGTCGACGTCGGTTTTACCATTATCCCCGGCGGCAGTATTTAAACCACGCTGCTTTTCACCCGCTACTCGCTTTCTCCCTTTTTCGCCTTTGTCGGAACGCTGACTATAATTCCTTGCTGGTCGAGATTTGACCGCCGTAATTTGACTTCCTTCACAGTTACGGGATGTCAGTTCGCTGGTTTGTTGCTTAATTCCAGCGCGACAAAGACAATGTTACCGATAACCTGTTACCAGTAACATTTAGCGCCTGGGACTCTTGAGAGCATAAAAATTATGAATAATCCACAACACCACGTTTTCATCCTGATGGGTGTGTCCGGCAGCGGAAAATCTGCCGTCGCCAATGCTGTGGCGCATGAACTCAATGCCGCCATGCTGGATGGTGATTATCTGCATCCCCGCAGCAATATCAATAAAATGGCCGGCGGCCATGCGCTGAACGACGACGACCGGGCGCCTTGGCTGGCGGCGCTGAACGACGCCATTTTTGCCATGCAGCGCACCAATGGCGTGGCGCTGCTGGTGTGCTCCGCGTTGAAAAAACGCTACCGCGACCGCCTGCGTGAAGGTAACAGCAACCTGCACTTTATCTACCTGGAAGGGGAAAAAGAGGTAATTGAAGCGCGTCTGAAACAGCGCAAAGGACATTTCTTCAAGCCGCAGATGCTGGTTTCCCAGTTTGAAGCGCTGGAAGTGCCGCAGGCGGATGAGTCAGATGTGCAGGCGATTGACATCGACCAGCCGTTGGACAACGTGGTTGCCGACGTCGTTTCTCATATTCAATCCGTAACCAACCAGGGGTAAACGATAATGGATACATTAACGCTGGTGCTGACCGCCGTCGGTTCGGTGCTGCTGCTGCTGTTCCTGGTGATGAAAGCGCGGATGCATGCGTTTATCGCCCTGATGCTGGTGTCGATGGGCGCCGGCCTGTTCTCTGGCATGTCGCTGGAGAAGATCACCGACACCATGCAAAAAGGTATGGGCGGCACGCTGGGCTTCCTGGCGATTGTGGTGGCGCTGGGCGCGATGTTCGGCAAAATTCTGCATGAAACGGGCGCGCTGGATCAGATTGCCGTCAAAATGCTGAAAGGCTTTGGCGAACAGCGCGCGCACTATGCGCTGGGGATCGCCGGCCTGATTTGCGCCTTGCCGCTGTTCTTTGATGTGGCGATCGTGCTGCTGATTGGCGTGGCCTTCGCCGTAGCGCGCCGTACCGGCGGCAATCTGGTGAAGCAGGTGATCCCGCTGTTTGCCGGCGTTGCCGCCGCGGCGGCCTTCCTGCTGCCGGGGCCGACGCCGATGCTGCTGGCGTCGCAGATGAACGCGGATTTCGGCTGGATGATCCTGATCGGTCTGGCGGCCGCCATCCCGGGCATGTTGCTGGCCGGCCCGCTGTTCGGTTCATTTATCAGCAAACACGTCACGCTGGAACTGCCGAAGGATATCGAAGAGCCAAGCATCGACAGGAGCAAGCTGCCTTCGTTCGGCTTTAGCCTGGCGCTGGTGCTGTTCCCGCTGGTGCTGGTGGGGCTGAAAACCATCGGCGCGCGCTTTACCGAGGAAGGCAGCTCGCTGTATCAGTGGCTGCAGTTTATCGGCCACCCGTTCACCGCGATTCTGATTGCCTGCCTGGTGGCGATTTACGGCTTGGCGATCCGCCGCGGGATGAGTAAAGACAAGGTGATGGAAGTCTGTTCGGCAGCTATTCAGCCGGCGGGGATTATCCTGCTGGTGACCGGCGCGGGCGGCGTGTTCAAGCAGGTGCTGGTGGATTCCGGCGTTGGCCCAGCACTGGGTAATGCGCTGATTGGCGCAGGCCTGCCGATTGCCGTTGCCTGCTTTGTGCTGTCGGCGGCGGTTCGCGTGATTCAGGGTTCGGCAACCGTGGCCTGTCTGACCACCGTCGGCCTGGTGATGCCGGTGATTGGCGAGCTGGGCTACTCCGGGGCACAGATGGCGGCGTTGTCAGTCTGTATCGCCGGTGGCTCCATCGTCCTGAGCCACGTCAACGACTCCGGTTTCTGGCTGTTCGGCAAGTTTACCGGCGCCACCGAAGCGCAGACGCTGAAAACCTGGTCGGTGATGGAAACCATCCTCGGCACCACCGGTGCGGTGGTGGGGATGATCGCCTTTACGCTGCTGTAATCATTTCTGAGCTGATTAAGGCGCCTGCGGGCGCCTTTTTTATGGCGTCCGGCAGCAGCAACCGCCGCGCGATCCGCCTTTATAAGCAGGATTGCTAACAATTGCGCTAGCATCGAATAAATTCACTTTTCGCCCGCGCTGACATTTTGTAAGGTGTGAGGATATTGCTCATCAATGACTCAATAAGTCGTATCCTCCAAGGCAGGACAGTTTTATGAAAAACGTTGGTTTAGTCGGTTGGCGCGGTATGGTCGGCTCGGTGCTCATGCAGCGCATGACGGAAGAGCGCGATTTCGACGCCATTCGCCCGGTATTCTTCTCCACCTCACAGCACGGCGCGCCTGCGCCGGTTATCGGCGGTCAGCAGCAGGGGACGCTGCAGGACGCCTACGATATCGATGCGCTGAGCGCGTTGGATATCATTATTACCTGTCAGGGCGGCGATTATACCAATGAGGTTTACCCGAAGCTGCGCGCCAGCGGCTGGCAGGGTTACTGGATTGATGCCGCGTCCTCCCTGCGGATGGACGACGAGGCGATTATTATTCTGGATCCGGTCAACCGCGCGGTGATTCAGCAGGGTCTGGATAAAGGCGTTAAAACCTTTGTCGGCGGCAACTGCACCGTCAGCCTGATGCTGATGTCGCTGGGCGGCCTGTTCGCCAACGATCTGGTGGAGTGGGCGTCCGTGGCGACCTACCAGGCAGCCTCCGGCGGCGGCGCGCGCCATATGCGCGAACTGCTGACGCAGATGGGCATGCTGCACGCCGACGTGGCGAAAGAGCTGCAGGACCCGGCGTCCGCCATTTTGGATATTGAACGCAAGGTGACCGAGGCGACCCGTTCCGGCAAACTGCCGACCGATAACTTCGGCGTGCCGCTGGCCGGCAGTTTGATCCCGTGGATTGACAAGCAGCTCGACAACGGTCAGAGCCGTGAAGAGTGGAAGGGCCAGGCGGAAACCAACAAGATTCTGGCCAGCTCCAGCCTGATTCCGGTCGACGGCCTGTGCGTGCGCGTCGGCGCGCTGCGCTGCCACAGCCAGGCGTTTACCCTGAAGCTGAAGAAAGACGTGTCGCTGCCGGAAATCGAGCAGATGCTGGCGACGCACAACGACTGGGTGCGGGTGATCCCGAACGACCGCGAGCTGACCATGCGCGAACTGACGCCGGCGGCGGTAACCGGCACGCTGAATACGCCGGTCGGGCGCCTGCGCAAGCTGAACATGGGGCCGGAATACCTGTCTGCGTTCACCGTTGGCGATCAGCTGCTGTGGGGCGCTGCAGAACCGCTGCGCCGTATGCTGCGCATTCTGCTGTAATGTGCCGGCGCCATATTTGATGGCGTAATCATACTGAGCCCGCTTATTGGCGGGCTTTTTTATTTTACCCGTCATGCTTCAAGCTGCGTTCAGTCACCCGAATCCCTGACCTGAGTCGGTGCATCAAATTCCTTTTCTTACCGTCTTTTTGTAACTCGAATTATTTAAGCGTTATATTAATTGTTCGTGTTATTTAAATAAATAACTCGTTATTTTCCGGCAGGAATAATGGCGCTTGGTTGTTTACATTCTGTTCGTTCAGTGATTATTATTCTGATAAAAGGATCATAATGGATGGTTACACAAGGAGTGTATCACGATGACGGCATTACAATTCCCCTGCACGATATTTAAAACCAAAAATATAATGGATGATTATGGTTCAGATGATATGCGCTACGCAGATCTATCCGCATCCCAATTAAAAACGCATTTTCATTTGGTTGATGTATCCACCCGGGTTAATCCCTATACCCTGACGCAGATCACGCCGTTTAATCAGCCGCATTCGCGCTTTTACGGCATGCGCGGGCAGGGGACTACGCTCACCCGGCAGGAGTGCGCCAGAATTCTCTTTGACGAATTCCGTCAGTTATCCCGCCTGTTTGCACTCTATGGCCCTTATAAGCATCTGATTGAGGAAATGATCGGCCATATGCAGCACGGCAATGGCACGCCGTTTAGCAGTCCACATCTGAATGCCGCGTTAAAGGCGCAGATTATGGGGGATAAAGATGAGAAAAATAGTACACGTTTACGATTATGGAATGTTTTTGACCAAAGAATTGATTGGGGAAATAAATTTTTCCCGTCAGAGTACGAGAAGGAACTTACTAAGGCAATATTTGGTGGTAAATTACCAAAATTTGATCGGTTTCAGGATAATTTTAACGGTATGGGGATTACCGTACATGATACTTGGGCCACGCATATCACTGTAAAATCACTGCAGGTTGATAGCGAAAGTTACCGTGCGCTGGTGCACTATCGGGTGCAGGACCACTTTGGGCTGGATGATGACGATATCAGAAAGATTAAGTTTAACCAGTTTCGTTTCTTCCGTATCTGGTTTGTACTCCAGCGCTACAACCAGTTTGGTTTTCGGCCATTTATGACTAATATGGAAGCAACGGTGGAAATTACGGGGAAGCGGAATGGGTAAGTGCAAAAAGGTAATTTATACGTTGGCATTAGCAGGCATGGCTCTACTAGGCTATTTTTTTTGGCGCTCGCTGCAACCAGTAGAAATTATTGCTATTCACCAGAGGGAGAACTATAGCGATGTGCTGGTGAAAAATTTTCCTTTCACAGATCAAGGGAAAATAAATTGGTGGTTAGATAATAAAGAGATCCTAAAGGAAAAATATGATATCCCTAAACCAGATTCGGATGGATTCTTTACTATTATATTTTGGGACTTTGGTGATGGTTATAAAGAGGCTGGGAAGTATGACCGAATGTGTTTTGAAGATATGAAAGAGAAAGAAAATTGCATTGAGAAGAATGTATTTTTTATTGCTGAAAACGATAGGGATAATGATATGTTATTTGTCGGAGATGGTGGGCGGTATCTTATGAAAAAAAATGGTGAGCTCATTAAGCTTAGGCGTGATTGAGAATTAATGAAAGAATATTATAGGGAAGGTAAGGGCATAATTATGCCAGCGAATCGATTAATTCTACTAATCGTGTTACTGTTCGTGGTGTTGTCAATCTTAGCTTTTGGGTGGAGCCTGCGTCCGGTAGAAATTGTTGCCGTTCATCAGAGAGGTAATTACAGTGATGTTTTAGTGAATAATTTTCCTTTTACAGATAAAGGAAAAATAAATTGGTGGCTGAAAAACAAAGAAAAAATTAAAAATAATTATGATATTCCACAACCTGCATCCTATGGTTTTTTTACGATTATCTTTTGGGACTTTGGTAGTGGTTATAAAGAACCTGATAAATATGACAGAGTGTGCTTTGACGACGTCAGAGAGAAAGAAAACTGTATAGATAAAAACAAATTATTCACAGTAAGAAATGATAGGAATGGCGATATTATATTTTCCTTTAGCGATGCCCGCTATCGCCTAAATAAAAACGGTGAAATAACCAAACTCAAACGCAAGTCGGATTAATTCACCGTTGATGTCGGCCGCGTATCGCGGCCAACAGTGTCCGGAGCCTTAGCGGCTTAGGAAGCCAGCGACAGCGCTTTGGCTTTTGCGCGTTCCGCCAGCCACTCGCTGACGCGCGCCTGCTGCGCCTCGTCCAGCCACATGCCGAGCTTGGTGCGGCGCCAGATAGCGTCTTTCAGCTCCACCACCCACTCTTTCTCCACCAGGTAGCGCAGCTCCGCTTCGTACAGGCCGTGACCGAAGTCTTCGCCCAGATCCGCCAGGCTGTTGGCGCCGGACAGGATCAGCTCGCTGTGGCTGCCGTAGGTGCGGGCATAGCGACGCGCCAGTGCTTCCGGCAGCCAGCCGTGTTCACGGCGCAGTTTGGCTGCGTAGCTGTCGCGGTCGCCGCCGATATCGCCGCCCGGCAGGGTGCCGTTTTTGGTCCAGGCAGGGCCGGCTTCCGGATAGTAACGCGCCAGTTTTTCCATCGCGTGTTCCGCCAGCTTACGGTAGGTGGTCAGCTTACCGCCAAAGACCGACAGCAGCGGCGCCTGGCCGTTGTCGTCGTGCACGTCCAGCGTGTAGTCACGGGTGATGGCCTGCGGTGAGTCGGACTCATCGTCGCACAGCGGACGCACGCCGGAGTAGGTCCAGACGATATCGTCGCGGCCATACTGCTTCTTAAAGTGGTCGTTGTACACTTTCAGCAGGTAATTGATTTCGTTATCGTCAATTTTCACGTCTTTCGGATCGCCGTGATATTCCACGTCGGTGGTGCCGATAATCGAGAACTCATCCATCCACGGGATTACGAAGACGATACGGTTGTCTTCGTTCTGCAGAATGTACGACTGCGGCTGGTTATGCGCCTTCGGCACCACGATATGGCTGCCTTTGATCAGGCGGATGCCGTACGGGGATTTCAGCTTGAGGCCGTCGTCGAAGAAGTTTTTCACCCACGGGCCGGTGGCGTTGACCAGACCTTTGGCGCGCCAGGTGAAGGTTTTGCCGCTGTCGATATCGGTCGCTTCCACCATCCACATGCCGTTTTCACGCCATGCGCGGGTCACTTTGGTGCGGGTGCGCACTTCGCCGCCGCGTTCCACCACTTCCTGCGCGTTCAGTACTACCAGACGCGCATCGTCGACCCAGCAGTCGGAATATTCGAAACCGCGCTTCAGTTCCGGCTTCAGAACGGATTCTGGGCCAAAACGCAAACTCTTGCTGCCCGGCAGGCTGGTGCGCTTGCCCAGGTGATCGTACAGGAACAGGCCGGTACGGATCATCCAGGCCGGACGCAGGTGCGGCTGGTGCGGCAGGCGGAAGCGCATCGGGAAGGCGATATGCGGCGCCAGTTTCAGCAGCACTTCACGTTCCGCCAGCGCCTCGCTGACCAGACGGAATTCGTAGTGTTCCAGGTAGCGCAGGCCGCCGTGGATCAGTTTGGAACTGGCGGAAGACGTAGCACAGGCCAAGTCTTGCGCTTCCAGTAGCAGTACGGACAGCCCGCGCCCGGCAGCATCCGCCGCGATGCCGGCACCGTTGATGCCGCCACCGATAACGATCAAGTCTTTGGTTTCCACGTCATCTTCCTCCAGATGTTCGAAATAGCTCTTTTATGTTCGTTTTCGCTCATCATTGTAATCAAAAACCAACAAACAAGCCAAGAGTTAACCAAACAAAAACATTCACGCGTGATAAAGGTAACAGTTTGGCGGCAATAGGCATACAAACTGAGCGGCTTTAACCCGCAGGGCAAAGCGCCGGCAGGCGGAGGAGAGAGGGAAAGCGGAGGCGTTGCGCAGGCCCCCTTCCGGGCGGAAGGGGGAGGTTAAAAGCGGGGCAGAAGAATCAGCACAGCTCCAGCTGTACGTCGTACTGCTCGATAATTTTCATGACCCCGGGCGGCGGCAGCTGGTCGGTGAACAGGTAGTCGATCAGATTCATATTGCCCAGGTTGACCATCGCGTTGCGGCCGAATTTGGAGTGGTCGGTAACCAGCATCACGCAGCGTGAGTTTTCAATAATGGCGCGCTTGGTGCGTACCTCATGGTAGTCGAATTCGAGCAGCGAGCCGTCCATATCAATGCCGCTGATGCCGAGAATGCCGTAATCGAGGCGGAACTGTGAGATAAAGTCCAGCGTCGCTTCGCCCATAATGCCGCCGTCGCGGGTACGCACCTCGCCGCCGGCCAGAATCAGACGAAAATCCTCTTTGGCGGTGAGCAGGGTGGCGACGTTCAGGTTGTTGGTGACGACGCGCAGGTTTTTATGGTTCATCAGCGCGTGCGCCACGGCTTCCGGCGTGGTGCCGATATCGATAAACAGGGTGGCGCCGTCCGGGATCTGGCTGGCGACGCGCTGGGCGATGCGGTCTTTTTCCTCTGACCACATCACCTTACGGTCATGGTAGGCGGTGTTCACCGAGCTGGATGGCAGCGCGGCGCCGCCGTGGTGGCGCTGAATTTTATTTTGATCGGCCAGGTCGTTCAGATCGCGGCGAATCGTTTGCGGGCTGACGTCAAAATGTTCCACCAGTTCTTCAGTGCTGACGTAACCTTGCAGACGGACCAGCTCGATAATTGCGTCATGACGCTGTGTTTGTTTCACGGTAATCCCCTAATACGCCGATATACCCGTCGGGTGCAGTTTGCCGAATTTCTACCCGTAATCTTTTGATCTGTAAAGGTATAGTCTTATTGAGCGTTATTGTTCGTTATGCGCGCGATGACGCGTGTCCCAAAATGCCATCAGCAACCCTAACACTAAACCGGCCACGTGTGCCGCGTTGGCGATCGACATTCCTAAAATATCGAAGTAGCCGGCGACCAGCCACAGCACGGAAAATACCATCAGGCCGCGCGGCAGCATCAGCCCGCGCTCCGGCGCCCGTTCGCCGCTGAGCCAGCTGTAGCCCATCAGCGCATACACCACGCCGGACAGGCCGCCAAACAGCGCGCCGCTGAACAGCGATTGCGCCCAGCCGCTGAAGAAGGCCGACACCACCGCCAGCACAAACAGTTTACCGGCGCCGAGGCGTTTTTCCATCGGCCCGCCGAGATACCACCACCAGAGCAGGTTAAAGGCGATATGCAGCAGTGAGAAGTGCAGAAACGCGTGGCTGATCCAGCGCCACAGCTGGGTATATTGTTCGCCGTTCTGCGGCCAGGAAAGCCAGTACATCACGCTGTCGTCGCCGATGACCTGCATCAGGACATACACCAGAATGCACAGCGCCATCACGCTCAGCGTCAGCGGGCCGGCCTTGCTGCGGATAATCTGTAGGTAGGAGTCGTGCGGGTAGTGCAGTTCGGCGGCGGTGCCGCCGGTCTGCCAGCTGGCGGCCTGATAGCGGCGGTTGAGCGGGTCGCGCATAAACTGCTGCAGTTCGTGTTGCACCTGTTCCAGCCGCTGTTCATCCGCCAGCCAGATCTCCGCGGCGTCCTGGCCGTGGCGCAGTTCCAGCGTAATGCCCTGCGTTGCCATATAGTCGACAAACGCCAGAGCCAGGCGTGGGTTGGATACGGCGATCACTCTAATCATAAGTAGGGAGTTTCCGTCTTGCGTGGATGCGTTGTGGCCGCTGCAGCTGCCGGCGATGGCTGATTATAACGTTGAAAACCGACGTCGCAGCACCGACCTGTGGAAAATCGTGCGGACAGCGGGGGAAGAACAGGGCGCGACGCGCCCTGGGGATTAGTCGGCGCTGCTTTCCACGTCCTGCGGGTATTGACGCAGCCAGGCCTCAAAGCCGCCGTCGATGCTGTACACCGCGTCAAAGCCCTGATTCAGCAGGTACTGTGCGGCGCCGCGGCTGCTGTTGCCGTGGTAGCACATCACCATCACCGGACGATCGAAATCGTTTTGCTGCATAAAGGTTTGCAGGGTGGCGTTGGTGAGGTGAAATGCGCCCGGCGTATGCCCGGCGGCGAAACTTTGCGGATCGCGGATATCGACCAACGCCGCGCTGCCGTCTTGCCAGCGGCCGTGCGCCTGCTCAACGTTGATCGCTTCAAACTGTTCCATGACTTCCAATTGCCTCGTAATTAGGGGACGCCGCTATTGTAACCAATTCCGCGCGCATAAAGACCAGACCAATACTGTGTCTTTATGCGCCGTAGCCCATCATCTGCAACAGCCGCTGCGCCTGCTGCACCGCCTCCTGCCGGTGGGCGACCCCCAGCTTCTGATACAGGTTGCGGATGTGCGTTTTGATGGTGGTGGCCGCTACCGCCAGCTCGCCGGCGATCTGGTCGTTGCTGTAACCGGAGTAAATCAGTCCGAGCACCTGCCATTCGCGCTGGGTGAGCGGGCTGGTGCGGATAAGTTCGGGCACCTGCGGGTGCGTCAGCAGCTTATCGACGAAGTTCTCGTCAAAATGCGCGAACTTATGCCGGTGATGCTGGTTGATATCGCGCAGGATGCGCTGGGCGCGGTGCTGTTCCAGCTCCGGCAGCGTGTTGAGCTGTATCAGCTGGCGCAGCTGCTGCGCCATGGCTTCACCCTCAATCACAAAGTGGCTGATAAAGCCGGTGCGGTTGGCCAGCGTCAGCGCTTCAATCAGCACGCGCTGGGCGTCGCTTTTACGCTCGGTCTGCCAGTACAGCTGGTTGCTCAGCAGCAGGTTGCGGTTGAGATCGCTGGTCAGGCGCAGTCGGCGGGCGTTGTCGTTCAGCTCGTCCAGCACCACTTCGGCTTCCTGATAGCGGCCGAGCAGGATCTGCACCCGGGCGATATTGCGCCATTGCCCCTGGGTGAAGTGATTGTCCGCCATGGCGGGCTTTTCGGTATGGCTCAGCCAGCGCGCGGCGGCGGTGACGTCACCGGTCATCTGCCAGTGGATAACCCGCGGTTTGTCGGCGTTGGTCAGCCAGTCGCGGTGGTACTGCGCGCCGTGCTGCAGGGTTTCGCAGCGCTGCAGGTAGGCGTGGGCGTTATCCAGATCGCCGCGCGCCAGCGAGCACTTCGCCAGCATGGCAAGACACTGCAGCTGCTGCTGGGGCTGGTAGTTGGCCAGCACCGTCAGGCCCAGCCTGGCGGTGTCTTCCGCTTCGTCCAGCCGCGACCACGACCACAAGATCTGCGCCCGGATGCGCAGCAGGAACTCATGCATCGGCAGCTGCTCCAGATGCTGTTCGCGGATCAGTTCGAACGCTTTGTCCTGAGTTTCGTACGCCGCCTGCAGGAATCCCTGGGCGATCAGAATTTCGCTCTGCTGCAGCAGCGCCCACAGCGCGTAATGATAGGTCTGATGGCGACGGGCCATCTGTTCGGTCTGCTGCATCATCGGCAGGGCGCGCGTCAGCTCGCCTTTACAGTGGTGGATTTCGCCGGTGACCGAGGTGGCGACGATACGGCTGTAGTAACTGGATAGCGGCAGGTGCTTCAGCGCCTGCATCGCCAGCCGCTCCGCCTCTTCCGGCTTGCCGGCGTTGATCGCCACCTGCGCCCGCAGCGCATCAAACTCGGCGCGCAGCGTCGCGTCAACGGCGATCTGCTGGTCGCGCATCGCCTGTTCGGCCCGCTCCAGCTGGGTGTTGACCTCGATATAGCGGTGCTGGCTCTGCGCCAGCCAGGCCTGTAGCAGCGCCAGCTTGGGGTTCTGGATCAGGCGATCGTAAGGCAGGGCGTTCAGGCACTCTTCCAGCAGCGCCAGCTCGCTGTGGTGGAACAGCGACCAGGCGTGCTGCAGCAGAATGTCGCGCAGCATGCTGACGTCGTTGGCCGCCAGCGCGTGGTGAATGGCTTCGGCCGGGTAGCCGAGCGCCAGCCAGCCTTCGGCGGCAGCGCGGTGCAGCCCCGGCAGCTCCAGCGCCAGCTCCCACTGGCAGCGCTGGCGCAGAAAAGAGGCAAACAGCGGGTGGAAGTTAAACCACTCGCCGGTATCGTCCATGCGGTGGATAAACATGCCCTGCCGCTCCAGCTCCTCCAGCCGCTGCTGGCCGTTATCTTCGCCGGTCAGGCGCACGATCAGCGCGTCGTTCATGGAGCGCAGCACCGAGCAGCGCAGCAGGAAGGCGCGCGCGCCGGCGTCGACGTGATCCAGCACCTCATCCACTAGATAGTCGGCCAGATGGCTGGCGTTCAGCCCGGCCAGCCGCTTCGCCGACTGTTGCGCCGAGGCGCTGGACTGGCGGGCCGACAGGGCGATCAGCTGCAGCGCGGTGGCCCAGCCGGCAACCTCGTCGCACAGGCGGCTGCTGTCCTGCTGCGCCAGCGGCGCCGGCAGACGACAGTCAAAGAACTGCTTGGCTTCCAGATGATTGAACGCCAGCTGTTGGCTGCCCAGCTCCAGCAGCTGGTCGCGCACGCGCAGGTTGGCGATCCCCAGCGGCGGCAGCGTGCGGGACAGCAGGATCAGCGTCAGGTTTTCGGGCTGATGGCGCAGGAAAAAGCGCATGGCTTCATGGATGACGTCGTTGGTGATCAGGTGGTAATCGTCAATCACCAGGTACAGCGGCTGGTGCCAGTCCGCCAGTTCGATAAACAGCTGGCCAAACAGTGCGGACAGGCTGGCGTACTGATGCTTTTGGCTGAGGGCCTCGCTCTTGACGCACTGCCCGCCGGTCGCCTGTTGCAGCGCGGCGATCAGGTAGCTGGCGAAGCGCTCCGGCTGGTTATCGCTCTCATCCAGCGAATACCAGCCCAGCTCGGCTTTATCCGCCGCCCACTGGGCGATCAGGGTGGTTTTCCCGTAGCCGGCCGGGCTGTTGACCAGCGTCAGGCGATAGTTTGCCGCGCCGGCCAGTTTCGTCAGCAGGCGATCGCGTACCACGGTATTTTGCAGCCGTACCGGGCGGCTCAGTTTTGATGGGATCAGCATAGTCGTCCAGATATAAAGCGCGGTTCCTGCCGCCGAAACCTGCCCGCAGGGGCCGTTGAAACGCGTTGTGCCCGCCGGGATTGGAGAGACGATTAATTATTTTATAGCGCGTAATTAATCACCCCGTTTAACTTCTGCCAACGTTAAGCGTAATGCAACAAGCTTCCGTTTTGACTTGGCGGTAAGTTGCAGTCGATCACACTTTTTTACATCTCGGCGTCAGCGTTTTTCATCCTCTTTGACGTCAGGCAGAGTGCCGCAGATCACATTTTCAGCTACGCCCCAATCCTCCTCCCCAGCTAATCCCCGGGCGGGAGGATGTTCCGATTTTCTCCGCCCGGCAGGATAGCCGACATTGACTTACTTATCGGATAGAGAAGAGCCTCCTATGTCACAGCCTACGCTTAAAAAGGACGTTTTTCTGGCGGCACTGACCCGCCAGTGGCAGCACTTCGGACTGAGTTCCGCCCAGCAGATGACGCCGCACCAGTGGTGGCAGGCGGTCAGCGGCGCGCTGGCGGAACAGCTGGCGGCGCAGCCCGCCCCCGTGCGGCAGGACAGCGCACAGCGTCATGTGAACTACATTTCGATGGAATTTCTGATTGGCCGGCTGACGGCCAATAACCTGATCAACCTGGGCTGGTATGACGAAGTAGCGGCGGCGCTGGCGGAGCAGGGCGTCCAGCTGGCGGACGTGCTGGAGCAGGAAACCGATCCGGCGCTGGGCAACGGCGGGCTGGGGCGGCTGGCCGCCTGCTTCCTCGATTCGATGGCGACGGTGGGCCAGCCGGCGACCGGGTACGGGCTGAACTATCAGTACGGGCTGTTCCGCCAGTCGTTCCGCGACGGGCAGCAGCAGGAAGCGCCGGACGACTGGCAGCGCGAGAGCTATCCGTGGTTCCGTCACAATGCCGCGCTGGCGGTGGAGGTCGGCATCGGCGGTGAGCTGGAAACCCTGGCGGACGGCCGCGAACTGTGGCGACCGGCGCAGGTGCTGCGCGGCGAAGCTTGGGATCTGCCGGTGGTGGGCTACCGCAACGGCGTCAGCCAGCCGCTGCGCCTGTGGCAGGCCACGCATGCGCAGCCGTTCGATCTGGACGCCTTTAACGACGGCGACTTCCTGCTGGCGGAGCAGCAGGGGGTAGATGCCGCCAGCCTGACCAAGGTGCTGTACCCGAATGATAACCATCAGGCGGGCAAACGCCTGCGCCTGATGCAGCAGTACTTCCAGTGCGCCTGCTCGGTGGCGGATATTCTGCGGAAACACCATCTGGCCGGCCGCCGTATTGAGGAGCTGGCGGACTATGAGGTGATTCAGCTCAATGATACTCACCCGACCATCGCCATCCCGGAAATGCTGCGCATTCTGCTGGACGAACACCAGCTGGAGTGGGATGACGCCTGGCGCATCACCAGCAATACCTTCGCCTATACCAACCATACGCTGATGCCGGAGGCGCTGGAGTGCTGGGATGAAGAGCTGGTGCGCAGCCTGCTGCCGCGCCACTTCTCGATCATCACGCGGATCAACGCCAACTTCCGCCAGTTGGTGGAGCTGCACTGGCCGCAGAACGAGGCGGTGTGGGCCAAGCTGGCGGTGCACTACGACCGGCAGGTGCGTATGGCCAACCTGTGCGTGGTCAGCGGCTTTGCGGTCAACGGCGTGGCGCAGCTGCACTCGGATTTGGTGGTTAAGGATCTGTTCCCGGAATATCACCGCCTGTGGCCGCAAAAATTCCATAACGTCACCAACGGCATTACGCCGCGCCGCTGGCTGAAGCAGTGTAATCCGGCGCTGTCGGCGCTGATTGACAGCCGGCTGCAGGTGGAGTGGGCAAATGACCTCGACGCGCTGCAGGGGCTGGAGCAATACGCCGACGATGCGTCGTTCCGCCAGCAGTACCGGCAGATCAAACGCGATAACAAAGTCGCGCTGGCCAACTATGTGCACGGCGTGATGGGGCTGAAACTGGACCCGGACGCGATTTTCGACGTGCAGATCAAACGGCTGCACGAATATAAACGTCAGCATCTGAACCTGCTGCATATTCTGTCGCTGTATCGTCAGCTGCGCGATAACCCGAATCTGGATATCGCGCCGCGCGTGTTCCTGTTCGGCGCCAAGGCCGCGCCGGGCTACTACCTGGCGAAAAACATCATCTATGCGATCAATCAGGCGGCGGAGAAGATCAACAACGATCCGCGGGTGAAAGATCGTCTGAAGGTGGTATTTATCCCGGACTATCGCGTCTCCGTGGCGGAGCGGATGATCCCGGCGGCGGATCTTTCCGAGCAGATCTCCACCGCGGGCAAAGAGGCCTCCGGCACCGGCAATATGAAGCTGGCGCTGAACGGCGCGCTGACCATTGGCACGCTGGACGGCGCCAACGTGGAGATTGCCGAACAGGTCGGCGCGGACAACATCTTTATCTTCGGCAACACGGTCGAACAGGTGAAGGGGCTGCAGGCCGGCGGTTACGATCCGCTGCGTTACCGGCAGCAGGATGCGCAGCTGGATGCGGTGCTCGCCGAGCTGGAAAGCGGCGCGCTGAGCCACGGCGATCCGCAGGCGTTTGACATGATGCTGCACAGCCTGCAGGCCGGCGGCGACCCTTATCTGGTGCTGGCGGACTTCGCCGACTATTGCCAGGCGCAGCAGCGCGCCGACCGGCTGTATCGCGATGCGGAAGCGTGGACGCGCAGCGCCATTCTCAATACGGCGCGCGTCGGCATGTTCAGCTCGGATCGTTCGATCCGCGATTATCAGCAGCGTATTTGGCAAACCCGGCGTTAAAGGAGAGCGAATGGATCGTAACAGCATCGACCAGGCGGCGGCTCAGGCGGGCATTATGGCCGACTATGTCAATGCCCATGGCCAGCAGCAGGCCATCACGCCGGAGATCAAGCGCGCCTTGCTGGCGGCGATGAACAGCAAGGCGGCGTCGGCCGACGCCGCGCCGCTGCCGCCGGTAAAAGTGTTTTTCCAGCGTCAGCCGATTGTCCTGCCGCTGGCGGGCAGCGGCGAGTATGGCTGGGAATTGATCCGCGAAGACGGCGGCCGGCTGCAGGGGCGCGCCGGCGCCGGCAAGACGTTCACCTTACCCGCCGGCGAACTGCCGCTCGGCTATCACCAGCTGCGCCTGACGCAGCAGCAGCAGAGTTGGCAGTGCCGGCTGATTATTGCCCCCCGACGCTGTTATGAGCCGGACGCGCTGCTGACCGGCAAAAAGCTGTGGGGCGCCTGCGTGCAGCTGTATACGCTGCGCTCCGACAGCAACTGGGGCATCGGCGATTTCGGCGACCTGCGGCGGATGGTGGCGGAGGTGGGCGAACGCGGCGGCGCGTTCGTCGGGCTTAACCCGATTCATGCGCTCTATCCGGCGGACCCGGACAGCGCCAGCCCGTACAG
The DNA here is from genome assembly GCF_000330865.1 of Serratia sp. FGI94. Taxonomy (NCBI): domain Bacteria; kingdom Pseudomonadati; phylum Pseudomonadota; class Gammaproteobacteria; order Enterobacterales; family Yersiniaceae; genus Serratia; species Serratia sp. FGI94. The sequence goes on along the minus strand of NC_020064.1, from coordinate 4,577,489 downwards.
CCCGTCGTCGCGACGCTGGCTGAACGTGCTGTATATCGACGTCAACGCCGTGGAGGATTTCCAGCGTAGCGCCGCGGCGCAGCGCTGGTGGCGTCAGGCGACGACCCGCAAGCGGCTGGCGGCGGCGCGCGACAGCGAATGGGTCGACTATGCGGCGGTGACCGGGCTAAAGCTGCAGGGGCTGCGGCTGGCCTTCAGCCAGTTCCAGACGCGGGCGGCCGATGATCCGCAGCGTCAGGCGCTGCGCCTGTTTGTCGCCGAGAGCGGCGACAGCCTTTATCAGCAGGCGGTGTTTGACGCGCTGCACGCCCACCTGTGCGAACAGGATCCGGCGCTGTGGGGCTGGCCGGTCTGGCCGTCGGCGTACCGCCAGAGCGACGGCGAGGCGACGGCGGCGTTCTGCCGCGATCATCAGGAGGAGGTGGAATTCTATCTGTGGCTGCAGTGGCTGGCCGCGGTGCAGTTTGCCGACTGTTTTGCCTGCTGCCGTCAGCAGCAGATGCCGATCGGCCTGTATCGCGATCTGGCGGTCGGCGTGGCGCAGGGCGGGGCGGAAACCTGGTGCGACCGCGAGCTGTATTGTCTGCAGGCGTCGGTTGGCGCGCCGCCGGATATCCTCGGCCCGCTGGGGCAGAACTGGGGGCTGCCGCCGATGGATCCGCACGTGATGGCGGCGCGCGGCTATCAGCCGTTTATCGACCTGCTGCGCGCCAATATGGCCGACTGCGGCGCGCTGCGCATCGACCACGTGATGGCGTTGCTGCGTCTGTGGTGGATACCCGCCGGCGCGACTGCCGACCGCGGCGCCTATGTCAAATACCCGGTGGACGATCTGCTGGCGGTGCTGGCGCTGGAGAGCCAGCGTCAGCGCTGCATGGTGATCGGCGAAGATTTGGGGACGGTGCCGCTGGAGATCGTCAGCAAGCTGCGCGACAGCGGCGTGTACTCTTACAAGGTGCTGTATTTCGAACGGGATGATGAGAACCGTTTCCGCGCGCCGCAGGCCTACCCGGTGCAGGCGATGGCGACCATCACCACCCATGATTTGCCGACGCTGCGCGGCTACTGGCAGGGGGATGATTTACGGCTGGGCGCCTCGCTCGGCCTGTATCCGGACGCCGAGGTGCTGGCGGAGCTGTACGCCGATCGCGAGCGGGCCAAGCAGGGGCTGCTGGACGGGTTGCACCACTACGGCTGCGTGCCGCAGAAGGTGGGCGGCAAGGCGGCGCGTCTGGCGATGAGCCCGCTGCTGAACCGGGGATTGCAGCGCTATGTGGCGGACAGTGCCAGCGCGTTGCTCGGCCTGCAGCCGGAAGACTGGCTGGATATGGCGACGCCGGTGAATGTGCCGGGCACCAGCACGGAATACCCGAACTGGCGACGTAAGCTGCCGCAGACGCTGGAGGAGATGTTTGCCGATCGGCGGGTGACGCTGTTGCTAAAAGATCTGGACCGTCGGCGGCGCAACGGTTCGGTGGGGTAGGCGCTTATCACCATGCCGCGGCGGCGGCATGGTGTCGGCAGGCTTAGTAGTAAGAGTGCTCGCCGCGCTGGTGTTCGGTCAGATCGCGCACGCCCTTCAGTTCCGGGAACTTCTGCAGCAGCTCTTTTTCGATCCCTTCCTTCAGCGTTACGTCGACCATGGAGCAGCCGTTGCAACCGCCGCCGAACTGCAGGATGGCGAAGCCTTCGTCGGTGATCTCCATCAGCGTCACGCGGCCGCCGTGGCCGGCCAGCTGCGGGTTGATTTGCGATTGCAGGACGTACTCGACGCGCTCCAGCAGCGGCGCATCGTCGTCCACTTTACGCATTTTGGCGTTCGGCGCCTTCAGCGTTAGCTGCGAGCCCAGCTGGTCGGTGACGAAGTCGATTTCAGCGTCTTCCAGAAACGGCGCGCTGATCTCATCAACGTAGGCCGACAGTTTGTCGAACTTCAGTTCGGTGTCCGTCGCTTCTACCGCGTCAGGCGGGCAATAAGAAACGCCGCATTCGGCCGTCGGCGTACCCGGGTTGATCACGAATACGCGGATCTGGGTGCCTTCTTCTTGATTTGCCAGCAGTTTGGTAAAATGTTCCTGTGCTGCATCTGTTATACGAATCATAGCATTAGCTCAATAGTTGACTTCTATAGTAGGTTATAATACGCCCATTATTCCGGCACTACAATGTGCGGCAAATACACCATATCTGCAATGAAGCGACGCCCTGCGCCTGCAGCAGCGCGGCGATTTCCGCCGCCGTGCTGCCGGTGGTCACCACATCGTCCAACAGGGCGACGTGTCGCCCGGCCAGATCCTCATCACAGCGAAAGGCGCCGCGCAGGTTGCGCCTGCGCTGCCGTGCCGTCAGGCGCTGCTGTGCGGCGGTAGCGCGTATGCGCCGCAGCGCCCGCGGACGATACTCGCAGCCCAGCCAGCGGGCCAGCGGCGCCGCCAGCAGTTCGCTTTGATTATAGCCGCGTCGCCAGCGACGCATTTTCTGTAAGGGTACCGTTAAAATCAGCTCGGGTCTGTTCAGATATTGCTCTCGGCGCAGCTGTAGCCAGCGCAGCAGAAGCAGCCTGGCCAGCAGCAGCGCCAGCTCCGGACGTCGCTGAAACTTGAGGCGTTTGACCAGCTGGCTCAGCGGGCTGACATAGTCGGTGACGAACACCAGCCGTCGCCAGGGCGGCATTTTTTGCAGGCAGCGACCGCAGGGATAACGGCTGTCGCCGGCGGGCAGGCCGCAGCACGGGCAGCAGATCGGCGGCGCGGGCAGCCGGCGCAGGCAGTAGCTGCAGATGCCGTGCTGGGCCAGGCATAAAGGCTGCCGGCATAGCCAACAGCGGCTGCGGATTGTTAGCATAGCGTCCTCCGTGACGAGTCAAACAAGGACAATAACTGATGACAGCGTTGTACTGGCAAACAATGGGTGAAGGCGATCGCGATCTTGTGCTGCTGCACGGCTGGGGGCTGAACGCCGAGGTGTGGGGTTGCGCGCTGACGCGACTGGCGCCGCATTTCCGGCTGCATCTGGTGGATCTGCCCGGCTATGGCCGCAGCCAGGGCTTTGGCGCGCTGACGCTGGCGCAGATGGCGGAGATCCTGCTGGCGCAGGCGCCGCAGCAGGCCTGGTGGCTTGGCTGGTCGCTCGGCGGACTGGTTGCCAGCCAGATCGCCCTGACGCAGCCGCAGCGGGTCGACGGCCTGATTACCGTCGCGTCGTCGCCGTGTTTCTCCGCCCGTGACGATTGGCCGGGGATTCGTCCCGAAATATTAAGCGGCTTCCAGCATCAGCTGAGCGAGGATTTTCAGCGTACCGTGGAGCGTTTTCTGGCGCTGCAGACGCTGGGCACCGAAAGCGCCCGTCAGGACGCCCGCACCCTGAAGTCGGTGGTGCTGAATCAGCCGATGCCGAGCGTGGAGGTGTTGAACGGCGGGCTGGATATTCTGCGCACCGCCGATTTGCGCCGCCGGCTGGCCGAGGTGCGCTGCCCGATGCTGCGCATCTACGGCTATCTGGACGGGCTGGTGCCGCGCAAGGTGGCGACGCTGGTGGATGAACTGGCGCCGGCCTCCCGCTCGGTGGTGGTCGCCAAGGCGGCGCATGCGCCGTTTATTTCGCATCCCGATGAGTTTGCCGAGCTGATCCTGCGCTTTGTCGGCGACGGCGCACTTTGATCCACCGCAATCGCCCGGTTAAAAAATTTGGCGATTACTGGCTAAAAAACCAAGCTGTCCGATACTGAATAAGTCAATGTGTTGGCTGCAAATGGAAGCGCTCTGTACCCGTTCTTTTACTGCGGCGCTCAGTCTCTGGGTGAGGGGGAACGTCAGGGAAATGGCGAACCCCGGGCGTCGCGGCAGCCTGTTGTCACAACGTATGTACTTTTGACGACCTGAATAACGTATAAATTATCCATTGAGAGGTAGAGTTATGAAATCATTGAAGATGATCGTTGCTGCTCTGGTTGTGGGTTCCGTGTCTTTCAGCACCATGGCGGCCACGCTGCTGACGCAAGAAGATCTGGATAAAAATCCGGGAAAATACGAGAAGATCGGTACGGTGAGCACCACGGCGGAAACCACCTCGCCGATGGACGCGAAAGAGAAGCTGTCCAAACTGGCTGATGAGAAGGGCGGACAGTATTACGTGGTGATCGCGGGCCGCGAGCACGGTAAATTCAGCGCCATCGCCGATGTGTATAAAGACAAACAGTAATCTCTGATTAACCAGGGGCGCAGGCTGCGCCCCTGACGTTACGCCTTCAGTTGATAGACCACCGTGGTACAGGCTTTCCCTTCCGGGCAGCTTTTACAGGCGCCGCTCAGGCAGCCGCTGCCATCCACAATGCGGCGTTCCGCTTTCCCCAATGCAATCAGACGATCCAGCATGGCCTGCACCAGCGGCAGCGGTGCGTTCAACTGTTGGCTGAGCTGCTGCGCCTGGGCGCTGCCGCAGAGCGCCAGCGCGTCGCGCACCTGCAGCAGGTTGGCCATCAGTGGCATGCCTTCTGTGAAGACTGGCAGCAGTCGCCTGCCGCAGCGCCGCTGCGCAGCCGTACGGTCACGCGGCTGCGGGCCTTGCGCAGGCCGATCAACACCAGCAGGTTGGCTACCACCACCGCCGCGATGCACAGCAGACTGTACTGCGGGTGCTGGCTGAAGGTGGCAAGCTGGTAAAACAGCGTCGCCAGCGAATAGGCGATGTTCAGCCCCCACAGAATGGAGAAGGTCATCCAGCCGCGGCTGGATTCACGGGCGATGGCCCCCATCACCGAGACGCACGGCACGTACAACAGCACAAAAATCAGATAGCTGTAGGCGGAAACCGGCGTGCCGAACTTGCTGCTCATGGTGCCCATTGAACTGACGCCCATTTCACCGTCGCCTTTGCTGGCCTCGATCGGGTTGGACAGCACGCTGAGGCTGAAGGTGTCTTTCAGCCCCTGCCAGGTTTCCTGCAGCGCCGCTTGCAGCTCATCCAGCAGGTTGAAGCTTTCGGCGTCAAATTCCTGGCTGGTAATGTGTTCGGCGGTGTACAGCGTGTTCAGCGTCCCTACCACCACCTCTTTGGCCATCGCGCCGGTCACCAGCCCGACGGTGGCCTGCCAGTTGTCGCTGTGTACGCCCATCGGCTGCAGCAGCGGCGTCAGCACTTTGGAGACCGAGGCCAGCGCGGAATCATTGATGCTGTCCACCGGCTTGCCGCTGAAGGAGAAGCTGTTCAGGCCGCCGATAAAAATGCTGGCGATGACGATCACCTTCCCGGCGCGCAGCACGAAGCCTTTCAGCCGCTGCCAGGTTTGCAGCAGCAGGCTTTTCAGGTGCGGCACGTGATACACCGGCAGCTCCATCACGAACGGCGAGGCTTCGCCGCGCATGATGGTGTATTTCAGCACCAGACCGGTGAGGATCGCCACCAGGATACCCAGCAGATACAGGGAGAACACCACGCCGGCGCCGTGCTGGCCGAAGAACGCCGCGGCGAACACGGCAAAGATCGCCAGCCGGGCGCCGCAGGACATAAACGGCGCCATCATGATGGTAATCAGCCTCTCGCGCTGCGCGTCCAGGGTGCGGGTGCCCATAATCGACGGTACGTTGCAGCCAAACCCGACGATCAGCGGCACAAAGGATTTGCCCGGCAGCCCCAACGCCTGCATCAGCCGGTCCATCACGAACGCGGCGCGCGCCATATAGCCTGAATCCTCAAGGAATGACAGGAACAGGTACATCATGCCGATCTGCGGCACCAGCGGCAGCACGGTGTTGATACCGCCGCCGACGCCCTGCGCCAGAAAGACCGTCAGCCACTCCGGGGCGTGCAGGGTATAGCCGAGCCATTGAATGCCCTGAATAAACAGGGCGGCCGAGCCGAGATCGAAAATCGGCTGCAGCGCGCCGCCGATATTGATGGCCAGCAGAAACATCAGGTACATCACCAGCAGAAAAATCGGTACGCCCAGCCAGCGGTTGAGGATCACCTTATCCAGCAGGTCGGTCAGCCGGTTTGGCCGCGCCTGCTGCGAATTGCTGACGCTGTCGCAGATGGCGGCGATGGACTGGTAGCGCGCATCGGCAATCACCAGCGCCGGGTCTTCCTGCTGTTGCCGCTCCAGCGACTGCCGGGCCGCCGGCAGCAGCGCGGCGGCGTCGCCCGCCAGCTGGTGGCTGTAAATATCGCCCTCCAGCATCTGCAGCGCCAGCCAGCGGCGCTGGCCGTCCGGCAGCGTCTCGGGCATCGCGGCACTGAGCGCGTCGACTTCCTGCAGCAGCAGCGGCGGATAGTTAACCAGCGCGGTGAGCTGGTTGCACTGGTGATTGTCGATCATCTGCTTCAGCACGCCGATGCCGTCGGCTTTGGTCGAGACCATCGGCACCACCGGGCAGCCGAGGCGCGCCGACAGGGCGGCGACGTCGATGGCGATCTGCTGGCTGCGGGCGATATCCAACATGTTCAGCGCCAGAATGCAGGGAATGCCCAGCTCAAGCAGCTGCAGCGTCAGGTAGAGGTTGCGTTCAAGGTTGGAGGCGTCGACCACGTTGATCAGCAGGTCGGCGTCGCCGCTGAGAATGTAATGGCAGGCGATCTGCTCATCCAGCGAGGTCTGTTCGGAGATGGTGGTCAGCGAGTAAGTACCGGGCAGATCGACCAGCGTTACCTGCGACTGCGGCGTGGTGAACTGGCCTTCCTTACGTTCCACCGTTACCCCCGCCCAGTTGCCGACCCGCTGACGGGCGCCGGTAAGCTGATTAAACAGCGTGGTTTTCCCTGAATTCGGATTGCCGATTAGGCCAATGGTGAGTTTTTTCATCGTTATTTTTTATGCCGCATATAGAGTGTCGACGACGGCCCGGCGTTACGGCTGCGCTTCAAGCGCCAGCAGGGCGAGATCTTTTTTGCGCAATACTAGGCTGACGCGCCGGGTTTTTATTTCTATCGGGTCGCCGAGCGGGGCCACGCGAATCACGTCGAACGACGAACCGGGCAACATGCCGAGCGATAGCAGTTTTTGTCGATAAGCCGGGCTGATTTCAGGAGAAAAACCGGCGATCTTATAAGAGCGTTTGGGCTGTAGATGCATATGACCTGCTTGATTTTTCTGGACGCGTGGGGCGTGACGCCAACGCGTCGTAATCGTATGCGGCGGCTGCCGATACCGCTTCAGGTCGCTGCCGACAAGGGATAAACACGTACAAGAATAATAGTGAGAATCATTCTCTAATTCAATTCGAATTGTGTGGATATTAGTAACGATTCGTTATCGGCGCGTCTGCGCGATGCCGTACTTGTATCACTCAGCCAACGGCGCGGCAAATGAGGAGAATTCGTTAAATTTATTAAATAGTGGCGTCTGTTTTTTCTTATTTGAGAACGGCGTGATCCTGGCCGGCAGATATTCCGCTGCTTTTGCTACATCGGTGAAATTATTATTAACACGGACCGACGTCACCCGCGCGGCTAACGCCTTGTACCAGGGCGAAAATAGGCATTATGAAAGAGAAATGTTAATAAAAGTGTGAATAAGAACGCGTTGCACTGCGTAAAGAAGCGAAAGAGAGCGGCCGGCAGCAAGCGGCGAAAAAATAGCGCCGGGGTTGCGGCAGGTCAAAAAAATGCGGATTTAAAGCAGGCGGAGCCGGGCGGCTCCGCCTGAGAGCTTGCGACGGTTAGCGTTTTTTGCCGAAGGCCGCCGCCAGCGCATCGCCCATGGCGCTATTGCCGGCCGGGGCGTTGTTGCGCGCTTTCGGACGCTGAGCCTGCTGGCGCGATGCGTTATCGCGCGCCGGCGCGGAACCGCCGCGGCGCGGCGAACCTTCCCCCGGCTGCTCGTCCAGACGCATGCTCAGCGCAATGCGCTTACGCTGCAGATCCACTTCCATCACCTTCACCTTGACGATATCGCCGGCTTTCACCACGGTATGCGGATCTTCGACGAACTTGTCGGCCAGTGAAGAGATGTGCACCAGACCATCCTGATGGACGCCGATATCGACGAAGGCGCCAAAGTTGGTCACGTTGGTCACCGAGCCTTCCAGGATCATCCCCGGCTGCAGGTCGTTCAGCGTTTCCACACCGTCGGCGAAGGTGGCGGTTTTGAACTCGGGACGCGGGTCGCGACCCGGTTTTTCCAACTCTTTCAGAATGTCGGTCACGGTCGGTACGCCGAACTGCTCGTCGGTAAAGTCGCTGGCCTTCAGGCCGCGCACCGCGCTCGGGTTGCCCATCAGATCCTGCAGCGCCTGCTGGGTGGCGGCCAGAATGCGCTCTACCACCGGATAGGTTTCCGGGTGTACGGTCGAGGCGTCCAGCGGGTTGTCGCCGTGGTTGATGCGCAGGAAGCCGGCGCACTGTTCAAAGGCTTTCGGCCCCAGGCGGCTGACTTTAAGCAGCTGTGCGCGGTTGTTGAAGCGGCCGTTTTCATCACGCCAGTTAACGATGTTCTGCGCCATGATGCGCGTCAGGCCGGCGACGCGGGTCAGCAGCGGCACCGAGGCGGTGTTCAGGTCGACGCCGACGGCGTTTACGCAGTCCTCAACCACCGAATCCAGCTTCTTCGCCAGCTGGCTTTGGCTGACGTCGTGCTGATACTGACCGACGCCAATGGATTTCGGTTCGATCTTCACCAGCTCCGCCAGCGGATCCTGCAGACGACGGGCGATGGACACCGCGCCGCGCAGCGACACGTCGAGGTTCGGGAACTCCAGCGCCGCCAGTTCGGACGCGGAGTAGACCGATGCGCCGGCTTCGCTGACGATCACCTTCTGCGCCTTGACCGCCGGGAACTGTTTTTGCAGTTCGGCGAAGAAGCGCTCGGTTTCACGGGAGGCGGTGCCGTTGCCGATCGCCACCAGTTCGACGTTATGTTTGGTGCACAGCGCGGCGACCGCGGCGGCGGCCTTGGCGGCCTGACCGGTGTGTGGGTAAACGGTATCGGTGGCCACCAGTTTGCCGGTGGCGTCGACCACTGCCACTTTCACCCCGGTGCGCAGGCCCGGATCGAGCCCCATGGTGGCGCGCATGCCGGCCGGCGCCGCCATCAGCAGATCGTGCAGGTTGCGGGCAAACACGTTGATGGCTTCATCTTCGGCGCGTTCGCGCACCGTGCCCATCAGTTCGGTTTCCAGGTGCAGCAGCACCTTGATGCGCCAGGTCCAGTTGACCACCGCTTTGCGCCAGGCGTCCGCCGGCGCGTTGTTCAGCCGCAGGTCCAGGTGGCTGATGATGATCTGTTCCGCCTGGCTTTCACGCGGCGCTTCGTCGAACTGCGGGTCGGCATTCAGCGACAGCTGCAGGATGCCTTCGTTGCGGCCGCGGAACATCGCCAGCGCGCGGTGCGATGGCACCTGGGCGATAGGTTCGTGATGGTCGAAGTAGTCGCGGAATTTTGCGCCTTCCTCTTCTTTACCTTCCACCACTTTGGCCACCAGATGGGCGTTCTTCCACAGGTAGTTACGCACTTTGGCCAGCAGCGCGGCGTCTTCGGCAAAGCGCTCCATCAGGATGTAGCGTGCGCCGTCCAGCGCCGCTTTTACGTCCGCCACGCCTTTATCGGCGTCGACAAAGCCTTCCGCCAGCTGTTCCGGCTGCTGTTGCGGATCCTGCCACAGCGTATCGGCCAGCGGCTCCAGACCGGCCTCAATGGCGATCTGGCCGCGGGTGCGGCGCTTCGGCTTGTAGGGCAGGTACAGGTCTTCGAGTTCGGTTTTGCTCAGCGTGGCGTTGATCGCGCCCGCCAGTTCGTCGCTCAGCTTGCCCTGTTCTTCAATGGATTTGAGGATGGTCTGGCGGCGGTCTTCCAGTTCACGCAGATAACCCAGGCGGGTTTCCAGCTGGCGCAGTTGGGTGTCGTCCAGGCCCCCGGTGACTTCCTTACGATAGCGTGCGATAAACGGCACGGTATTACCTTCATCCAGCAGGCGGATTGCGGAGTCAACTTGCTCCGGACGCGCCTGCAGCTCTGTTGCAATAATGCGGCTCAGTGGCTCATTCATAAGTCTGGTATCTGTTAGGAACGGTGAGTAAACAGGGGACAGTTATACGTACTGCCGGTGAAAAATGCCAGCGCGCCGGGCCTGTGCGGCACGGCCGCTGCGCCGGTAGCGCAGGGCGGCACTGGCGTGAGGCAAGGTTCGGAATAGGCTGAAATTTATTTAACGTATTCAATCTGATTGACGTACCACAGCGCTTCGCCGAGCGGCGTGTTGACGGTAACGGCGTCGCCGACCTCTTTTTTCAGCAGGGCGCGCGCCATCGGCGCGTCGATGGAGATATAGTCTTTACGGCCGAAAATCTCATCGTAGCCCACAATGCGGAAGCGCTTGGTGTCGCCGTCGTCGTTTTCCACCTCAACCCAGGCGCCGAAGAAGACTTTACCTTCCTGCTGTGGCGAGTAGTCGACGATTTTCAGCTGCTCCAGGCATTTGGTCAGGTAGCGCACCCGGCGGTCGATCTCCCGCAGCCGCTTCTTGTTGTACTGATAGTCGGCGTTTTCACTGCGATCGCCGAGGCTGGCCGCCCAGGTGACCTTCTTGGTCACCTCCGGCCGCTCTTCGCGCCACAGGTAATCCAGCTCTTGTTTAAGTTTGTTATAACCTTCGCGGGTTATTAATTGAGTTCTCATCGTTATCCACCTTAATGGATCGGTCATGGGATTTTATCACGTGGATTTTCGCATAACCCGGTGTATGACGGGCATTTTATCGCAATGTGATATGCTGCGCTGCCGTACGGATCGCGACGGAGAGCGGAGGCTTTTCTCACCGGCCGGGCGACGAAAACAGTTGATAAATGGGCAAAAGAATAAGCTTTGTAACAATTTCGGCTAGAATATATACCATTAATCGCTGTCCGAGATGACAGGGTTTTTTAACAATATTCGCATCAGGCAATACAGCCTTTGGGAGTAATACAATGCAAGAGAATCATAAGATTCTGGTCGTTGATGACGACATGCGTCTGCGTGCGCTATTGGAACGCTATTTAACCGAGCAGGGCTTTCAGGTGCGCAGCGTGGCGAACGCCGAACAGATGGATCGCCTGCTGACGCGGGAATCGTTCCACCTGATGGTGCTGGACCTGATGCTGCCGGGGGAAGACGGTCTGTCTATCTGCCGCCGCCTGCGCAGCCAGAGCAACCCGATGCCGATCATCATGGTGACCGCCAAGGGCGAAGAAGTGGACCGTATCGTCGGGCTGGAAATCGGCGCCGATGATTACATTCCAAAACCGTTCAACCCGCGTGAACTGCTGGCGCGCATCCGCGCGGTGCTGCGCCGTCAGGCCAATGAACTGCCGGGCGCGCCGTCGCAGGAAGAGGCGGTGATCGCCTTTGGCAAATTCAAGCTGAACCTCGGCACCCGCGAGATGTTCCGCGAAGACGAGCCGATGCCGCTGACCAGCGGTGAGTTTGCGGTGCTGAAGGCGCTGGTGAGCCACCCGCGTGAACCGCTGTCGCGCGATAAGCTGATGAATCTGGCGCGCGGCCGTGAATACAGCGCCATGGAGCGTTCCATCGACGTGCAGATCTCGCGCCTGCGTCGCATGGTGGAAGAAGATCCCGCCCATCCTCGCTATATCCAGACCGTTTGGGGCCTGGGCTATGTCTTTGTACCGGACGGCAGTAAGGCATGAGGCGATTGCGCTTTTCACCGCGTAGCTCGTTTGCCCGAACCCTGTTATTGATCGTCACCTTGCTGTTCGTCAGCCTGGTGACGACCTATCTGGTGGTGCTGAACTTCGCCATCCTGCCCAGTCTGCAGCAGTTTAATAAGGTCCTGGCGTACGAAGTGCGTATGCTGATGACCGATCGGCTGCAGCTGGAAGACGGCACGTTGCTGGAAGTGCCGCCGGCGTTCCGTCGGGAAATCTATCGTGAGCTGGGGATCTCGCTGTATACCAATGCCGCCGCGGAAGAGAGCGGGCTGCGTTGGGCGCAGCACTATGAGTTCCTCAGCCAGCAGATGGCGCGTCAGCTGGGCGGCCCGACCGACGTGCGCGTCGAGGTTAACAAGAATACGCCGGTGGTCTGGCTGAAGACCTGGCTGTCGCCGGATATCTGGGTGCGCGTGCCGCTGACCGAGATTCATCAGGGCGATTTCTCACCGCTGTTCCGCTATACGCTGGCGATCATGCTGCTGGCGATCGGCGGCGCCTGGCTGTTTATCCGTATTCAGAACCGGCCGCTGGTCGAGCTGGAGCACGCGGCGCTGCAGGTCGGCAAAGGCAATATTCCGCCGCCGCTGCGTGAATACGGCGCGTCGGAAGTGCGTTCGGTAACGCGCGCGTTTAATCAGATGACCTCGGGCGTCAAGCAACTGTCGGACGACCGCACCTTGCTGATGGCCGGCGTCAGCCACGATTTGCGTACGCCGCTGACGCGCATCCGTCTGGCGACGGAGATGATGGGCGCCGAGGACGGTTATCTGGCGGAGTCGATCAATAAAGATATCGAAGAATGTAACGATATTATCGAACAGTTTATCGATTACCTGCGTACCGGCCAGGAGATGCAGACGGAGCTGTGCGACCTTAACGCCATTTTGGGCGAGGTGATCGCGGCGGAAAGCGGCTATGAGCGGGAAATTGACGCCAGTCTGGCACCGGGCGAGCTGTTGATGAATGTGCATCCGCTGTCGATCAAGCGTGCGGTGGTCAATATGGTGGTCAACGCGGCGCGTTACGGCAATGGCTGGATAAAGGTCAGCAGCGGCAGTGAGCTGCAGCGCGGCTGGTTCCAGGTGGAAGATGACGGCCCGGGCATTAAACCGGAAGAGCTGAAGCATTTGCTGCAGCCGTTTGTGCGCGGCGACAGCGCGCGCAGCACCAGCGGCACCGGCCTGGGGCTGGCGATTGTGCAGCGCATTATTGACGGCCACGCCGGCGCGCTGGAGTTTGGCGTCAGCGAGCGCGGCGGTTTGCGCATGCGCGCCTACATTCCGCTGCCGATCGCCACCCGCGATGCATCCAACGGCAATGGCGGGCTGCCGAAAGAGAAGGCCTGACCCATCCTGTGCAAGGGCGCGTCATGGCGCCCTTCAGGATTTTCGGCTCATCACGTAGTATTCGGCCGCGTCTTCATGCAGGCGTTGCCCCGCGGGCACCTGCCAGGGGTCAATCAGTTCGATGCCGCAGTGGAGAAAATCTTTGGTATTGCGCGTGGCCAGCGTGGCACCGTACTGCAGACAGGTGGCGGCGATCTGCGCGTCCGGCGCGCTCATCGGCGTGCCCTGGCGCTGGTTCCTGCCGATCAGTTCCGCGTACTGCATGGCGCACAGGGCGTCAAACGGCAAAATCTGCTCATCAAAGTTAATCTGAATCGCCTCCGCCAGCCTGAGCCTTAGCGCCTGCTGGCGTTTGCCGTCCGGCATGCAGGCTACGCCGCTAAACAGTTCGGCGACGACGATGGCGCTGAGGTACAGCTCGCTATTGTCTTTTTCGTTCAGCCAACTGATGACGTTGTAATGCGGTGTAGGGCGCAGCGTTTCTGCGATCACGTTGGTATCGAGAATAATCATGCCTGGTCGTCATCATCGTCGAAGGTGACACGGCGCGGCGGCACGGCATCGCGTGGCGGGATCGCCAGTTCTACGCCGCCGAATTCGGCGAAGTGCTGATGCATCCAGCTGCCCAGCCCGTAGCGCGCCGGCTTTTTCATCAGCGCCTGTTTTAAGATCATGCGCGCCTCCTCTTCCATGGAATGGCCATTTTTAGCTGCCGAAATACGCAACAGCTCTTTGACTTCGTCGTCAAGATTTCTGACGGTAATGGTAGCCATTGAACCCTCCTTTGTTGTCAATGATTGCAATGATGTCATTGTCTCACTCGGTTGTTTATTAAACAACCGGCGCGCATAAAAAAGGCGCGGAAGCCGCGCCTGAGGTTGATGACAAAATCGCCTGATAGCCCGAGATACCCGGGCCTAGCGTAACGAGGGGCGCTCCGGCGGCTGGCGCCGCTACGACCCCATCGTCACGCTCTCCCTAATAACACGCTTTGTCAGCAGTCTGAGGCGCGGAAGCCGCGCCTTGAGTATGAGCTAAAGAGAGTCTTACAGTTTTGGACCGGCGCTGACCAGGGCTGCCCCGGCCGGCGTATCGGTGTATTTATCAAAGTTGGTGATAAAGCGCTGCGCCAGATCCTGCGCTTTCTCTTCCCACTGCGCTTCGTTCTGGTAGGTGGCGCGCGGGTCAAGGATGGCAGGGTCTACGCCAGGCAGCGCCGTTGGCACCGCCAGATCGAAGATCGGCAGGGTAATGGTTTCCGCCTGGTCGATTTCGCCGCTGAGAATGGCGTCGATAATGCCGCGCGTATCCTTGATGGAGATACGTTTGCCGCTGCCGTTCCAGCCGGTGTTCACCAGATAGGCCTGCGCGCCGGCGGCCTGCATGCGTTTCACCAGCACTTCGGCGTACTGCGTCGGGTGCAGCGACAGGAAGGCGGCGCCGAAGCAGGAAGAGAAGGTCGGCGTCGGTTCGGTGATACCACGCTCGGTACCGGCCAGTTTGGCGGTGAAGCCGGACAGGAAGTGGTACTGGGTCTGGTCGGCGGTCAGGCGCGACACCGGCGGCAGCACGCCAAAGGCGTCGGCGGTCAGGAAGATCACCTTGGTGGCGTGGCCCGCTTTGGATACCGGCTTGACGATGTTCTGGATATGGTAAATCGGGTAGGAAACGCGGGTGTTTTCGGTTTTCGAACCGTCATTGAAATCGATGCTGCCGTCGGCCAGTACGGTGACGTTTTCCAGCAGCGCATCGCGCTTGATGGCGTGGTAGATATCCGGTTCGGCTTCTTCGGACAGCTTGATGGTTTTGGCGTAGCAGCCGCCTTCGAAGTTGAACACGCCGTCGTCGTCCCAGCCGTGCTCGTCATCGCCGATCAGCTGGCGTTTCGGGTCGGTGGACAGCGTGGTCTTACCGGTGCCGGACAGGCCGAAGAAGACCGCCACGTCGCCTTTTTCGCCGACGTTGGCCGAGCAGTGCATGGAGGCGATGCCCTTCAGTGGCAGCAGGTAGTTCATGATGGAGAACATACCCTTTTTCATTTCGCCGCCGTACCAGGTGCCGCCGATCAGCTGCATGCGCTCCGTCAGGTTGAAGGCGACGAAGTTTTCCGAGTTCAGGCCCTGCTGCTGCCAGTTTGGATTGGTGCATTTGGCGCCGTTCATCACCACGAAGTCCGGCTCAAAGTCTGCCAGTTCTTCATTGCTCGGGCGGATAAACATGTTTTTTACGAAGTGTGCCTGCCAGGCGACTTCGGTGATAAAGCGCACTTTCAGGCGGGAGTCGGCGTTGGCGCCGCAAAAAGTATCAACCACGAACAGGCGTTTACCGGAGAGTTGCTGGGTCACCAGCTGTTTCAGCTCGCCCCAGACTTCCGGGCTGAGTGGTTTGTTGTCATTTTTGCCTTTCCCCTGATCGGCCCACCACACGGTATCGCGGGTAACGTCATCACGGACAATGTATTTGTCCTTCGGGGAACGGCCGGTAAAGATCCCGGTATCGACGGCTACCGCACCCAGGTTAGTCACCACGCCGCGCTCGTAGCCCGTTAAGGAAGGGTCGGTTTCTTCTTTAAACAGGAGGTCATAGCTTGGGTTGTAGACGATCTCGCCGGCGTCGTGGATCCCGTAGGCGGCCAGATCCTGAGGGGTTATACCTTTAGCACACATGTCACTACTCCTTGGTCACAGCATTTTTGCGGCCAATTGTAGGTATTTACTAGTGTGTAACCGCGACAGATATCAAATATTTAACGTTTTAAACTAATTTTAGTTACGAATTGAGAGATAGCACACGGAAAAAAGCAAACGTGCAAACGGGAAGGGCTGACGGGGCCGTTTTGGCCCCGTCAGGATAGGGTCATACTTAGTGTAACTGGTTGCTTTCGCCGGTATTACCGGCGTACAGCGCGGCGACGTCCATCGCGTCAAACACGTAGTGGCTGCCGCAATAATCGCAGTGCATGTCGATGTTGCCGTCCTGTTCCAGCATAGTGGCCACTTCGTCAGTGGCCAGCGTCAGCAGCGCGTCGGCGCAGCGCTGGCGCGAGCAGGTGCAGCGGAACACCACCGGCTGCGGTTCATACAGCGTCACCTCTTCCTGATGGTACAGGCGGTACAGCACCTCATTGGCCGGCAGGGTGAACAGCTCTTCGTTCTTGATGGTGGCGGTCAGCTGCACCAGATGATCGAAATCATCGGCGTTTTGCTCATCCTGCGCCGGCAGCACCTGCAGCAGCATACCGCCGGCGGCCGGCTGGCCGTCGGCCTCGCCGGTGCGGATAAACAGGCGGGTCGGCAGCTGTTCCGACTGGCGGAAGTAATTTTCCAGGCACTCGGCCAGCGTTTCGCCTTCCAGCGCCACGACGCCCTGATAGCGCTCGCCTTCGGCCGGGGTAATGGTGATAACCATCACGCCGTTGCCGATCATCTGCTGCAGCGTGCTGCCTTCGGCAATATCGCCCTGCAGACGCGCAACGCCGCGCATTTCCTGCTGGTTGTTGCCGTTGATCACCGCCAGCTTCAGCGGGCCGTCGCCCTGCAGCTGCACAGTAATGTCGCCGTTGAATTTCAGCGTGGCCGTCAGCAGGCTGGTGGCAACCAGCATTTCACCCAGCAGCGCCTGCACCGGGGCAGGGTAGTCGTGGTTGTCCAGGATGTGCCGGTAGGTGTCGCTGAGGGTAACCAGCTCACCGCGCACCGCGTAGTTCTCGAACAGGTAACGGTGTAATTGGTCATGATTAGACATAGTTTTCTCTCTGTGAGGCGAGGGGTTATTCCGACTCGCCAAATTTAAATTTAATCAGGGTACGCCGCTCTTTTTTGTCCGGACGGCGGTCCGGATGCGGCATGCTCAGGGCGTTCAGTTTGCGCGCCTGCGCCATCTGTTCCCGGTTGGCGACGCTGGCCGCCGTTTCCTCATACATCAGCTGCGCTTCGCTGGCGCCGCGCCGCTGGCCGCTAAGCGCCAGCACGACCACCGTGCGTTCCTCATTGCCCTGACGCAGCTTGATCTCCGCGTTCAGCTCGACGTTTTTACTGGGTTTACTGCGCTGGCCGTTATAGTGCACTTTACCGCCGTCGATCATCTCGCGCGCTAGCGCGCGGGTTTTATAAAACCGCGCGGCCCACAGCCACTTGTCCAGACGGACGGCTGCCTCGCTGGTCGTTTTTGCTTTCATCCTGGCTCCCGTGCCAGCGCCGGTATCAACTGACGGTAATCGCGCATGGACGGATGACGCTGGAAAGTTTTTTCCGCCATGCTGGAATCCGGATTTTGTACGCCGAGGCAATAGCGAATGCCGAACCGGCGCGCGGCGTCCAGAATCGGTTCGCCGTCATCCACGAACAGCGTACGCTGCGGGTCAAAGCCGATGCGTTGCTGCACCGCCTGCCACAGACGCTGATCTTCCTTCGGATATCCAAATGTGTGGGTGGAAAGTAATAAATCAAGGTGCTGGTCGAGCCCGGTATGCGCAATTTTTACCGCCAGACTGTGCGGATGCGCATTGGTCAGCAGGATGGCCTGGCGGCCGGAGTCGCGCAGCGCCTGCAGAAACGGAGCGGTATCATCGCGCAGACGGGCGCGGGAGCCGGCTTCGCTGGTCATGGCGTAAATATCCAGATCCAGCCGCGAGCTCCAGTAATCAAAGCAGTACCAGTTCATGGTGTGCTGTACCGCGGCATACTCGGCGTCAATGATTTGACGCGCCTGGTCGAACGAAATATCGCGCTGGGCACTCAGCGCCTGCGGCACCCGCTGCAGCCAAAAGTGGCTGTCGAACTCCAGATCGAGCAGGGTGCCGTCCATATCCAGCAAAACGGTATCTATATTGCGCCAATCAAATTCAGGAACCATAAATACTCCGGCAGCAGGCTGGTCACTCAGGGGGAAAACGGTGTTTCCGCCCGCCGCAACGGCGGGGAAGGGCGGAGATATAGGGTTAGGGTAGCATAAGCGGATGACAAGACGTGAGAACGGGCCGCTGATGCCGGCCCGCCCGGTTAGTCTTTGGAATGCAGCGGCACGGGCGTCAGCTGTGGGTTAAAGCAGCTTTCATAATAGCTCTGAATGTCGGCTAGCCGGCGACGGTTCATGCGCTGACGCTGGATCAGGCGGAACGTATTGTAACCCAGGCCGATCGTCACCCCGATCAGCAGCAGGCTGGTGCCGAGGTAGCGCCACAGCGTGATGATGTCCGGCTCGCTGTGCAGTGCGATATGGCGGGTGCCGTTGGCGTCGGTGCTGAGGCTGGTGATGACGCCCTGCGCTTCGAACGGCGTATGCAGCAAAACGCTGGTCATCCGCTTCAGCGTATTCCACTGCTCCAGCGCATTGTCTTCATTCGGCGATGCCGCCGGCTGCAGCGTATGGTTCACCAGCTGTTTACCCTCATCGCTGGAAATCAGGAAGCCGCCCGGCGGCGGGCTGTTCAGCGCTGCCGCCGCCTGGCGCGTTTCCTGATAGACGAAGGAGGAGGTGGCGGATTTGGTCAGCCGCTCAAGAGATTCGGCGCTGACCGGGCGCAGCAGGACGTTGACGCCGTCCAGCGAGCCGGAGCGCGCGCGTTTAACCAGGCTGTTCCAGTCTTTGCCGTTGCCGAGGTTCACCAGAGCGTTTTTCAGCCGTACGCAGTCGTTGCTCTCGCCGCACAGGTCGCGGGTCTTCAGCACGATGTCGGAAAAATCATCCAGCAGAATCATGCCGGACTTTTCAATGGCGCTGGCCAGCTGCGGGTTGATTTTCTGGTCGCTGCCGCTGGGGTGCAGCTGGCTGTTGACCGTGGCGAGCAGCGCCGAGGCCTTATCGATAATGTCCGATTCCGGCTGTGGCAGCGGCGCGGCGGTGTTCCAGTAAATGCCGGAGCAGTCGAACGGCATAAAGCCGGCCGCTGACGCATTGAGCGGCGTCGGCGGCACATAGCACATGCCGCTGCCCTGAATTTTCAGGCTGTCGCCAATATGCAGAGGAATACGTTCCAGCGCTTGTACGCTGCTGACTTCGGTGCGCTGTGCGCCCTGCAGCCAGGCGACGCTGAGTTTGAGCGGCAGGCCCAGCGGGATGTAGCTCAGCAGCATGATCAGCACCAGCAGCGAGCTGGCGATCAGCACGGCGTTTTTCCCCCAGTGCTGCAGCGGGAAGTGCTTCATTTCGTCGTGCAGCGACAGATAACGCCCCTGACGCACCACCTGGCGGTTAAGGTAGATATCGACGTCGGTGGGCTGCCCCAGGTCCGCGCTGACGAACGACTGCCAGTGCGCAGGGTAGGCCAGATCGACGGTGCCGAGCGAGATGTTGCTGATGTGCCCCTGGCCGGATTCGCCAAACAGCCCCCAGCGCTTTGGCGTGCCGCGCAGGCAATGAATCTCTTTCAGTTCATGATCGGCCGGGCGGCGGAACAGGTTCCAGCAGCCCCAAGCGATCATCAGCACCGCGACGAAAATCATCCACGGCACCACCAGCACGGGGCTGATCAGGCTGAAAAACAGCAGCAGCAGGGCGGCGGAAATGATGCCGGCTTCCTTCAGGCCGCTGGGCCGGTTGAGCATATGTTCTTCCGGCGTTTCCTTACGGATATTCAGCAGTTCGACGTGCTCGCTCTCCTCCTTGCGGATCGAGGCGTTACGCGCCGGTTCGGCGCCGACGACCGGCGGCAGCGGCCGATCGTTGATATGGTCGGTGAGCGAGTGGCCGTTGAGGGAGATCACCAGCGGCAGCGTTTGCGTCTTGATGATTTCCACATGGTTGTCGGCGCTGATGTACTGTTCCCAGAACGGCGGCAGGTGCACCTCTTCAGAGTCCAGGTAGTAGCGCCATTTATTGGGCTCATCGCTGGCAAGGCCGTAACGGGTAATGGCGTGGGTGACCGGGTAGACGTTGTCGCTTTGCGGGGTCAGGGTCAGCCTGGTGGCGGACAGGGGCGAACTGCCGGGCAGCAGTTTATTGCCCAGCCGGTTTTGCTGACCGAGGTAGTGCTCGACCGCCGCACGCTCTTCCGACGTCAGTTTGCGGTGCGTCGGCTTGAGAAAGGGCAGTGAACGGGCCAGTACCGGCCGGTTACGAGCTTTAAACCAAAAATACAGGCCAGCGATGATCAGACAGGCAAGCACTAAGGCCAATATCAACACTATTGTGCTCATGCTATCCCCATATTACGCCGTGACTCCCATCAACCTGATGATAAAGTTGCCTATTATATGCAGTAAATCAGAGTGAGGCATCCGCAGCGCCGGGTAAAACGAAAAAACGCGCGGTTAAACAAGCCCCAAGCTTGCACGATGATAGCAAGCTGTGGCTATTGCTAATATCGGCATTATCCTATTTTAACACGATTTATTTGCTGAATTAGCGTAGAAAAAAGGCATCCGCTGGCCGAGGTTGTTAAAAAAAAGTAAATTAACAACGGTGTGCGTTGCGGCCAAGGTTCCCATTAACGCACAATGTGATCAAGATCGACAATGGTCAGCGTTTAAGCATGTCGTCAGCGGCATGCCCGCCAATCATTATTCCGGTTACCCCGTGCTCGGCCGCATCTGGCGCGCAGGGGGAACGCATTTTGAGGCAATCATGGATAAACACCTGCAAAAACCTAAAATCCTGAAGGTAGAAACCATCGCACGTTCGCGCTTGTTTAACGTTGAATCTGTCGATCTGGAATTCAGCAACGGCGTGCGGCGGGTGTACGAGCGTATGCGCCCTTCCGATCGTGAGGCGGTGATGATTGTGCCGGTGATTGGCGACGACCTGCTGCTGATTCGCGAGTATGCGGTCGGGACGGAATCTTATGAGCTGGGGTTCCCTAAGGGGCTGATCGACCCGGGTGAAGAGGTGCTGGAAGCCGCCAACCGCGAGCTGATGGAGGAAGTGGGCTTCGGTGCGGAACGCTTTGATTTTCTCAGCAAGTTAACCATGGCGCCCTCCTATTTTTCCAGCAAGATGAATATCGTGCTGGCACACGATCTGTATCCGCAAAAGCTGGAAGGGGACGAGCCGGAGCCGCTGCCGCAGGTGCGCTGGCCCATTGCCAATATGATGGCGCTGTTGGCGGAACCGGATTTTCGCGAGGCGCGCAACGTCAGTGCGCTGTTCCTGGCCGAGGCCTTCCTGCGTGGTTCCCGCTAAACGGCGAGCGTGTGCCCCCGCAGCGGCGCAAATAAAAAGGGCCAGATTTCTCTGGCCCTTTTTGGTGGTTAGAACAGTTCGTGGCTTTCGCCGCCGGAATCCATCAGGGTGGTGCCGGCATCGTAGGTCGGGTACTCCGTCGGCTGGGTGCCTTCGATAAAGTACTCGGAACGGCTGCCTGAGCCGCCTTTCGACAGCTTGCCGGTGCTCTTGTCGATAATGACGCTGATAATGCCCTGCGGCGGCGTGGTTTTCTGCTCCGGAATGCCTTCCAGCGCAATCTTCATAAACTCATCCCACGCCGGCTGCGCGCTCTTCGCACCGCCTTCGCCGCCGGAAATCTGGTCCGGAATGGCGCCGGACGCCGTTGAGCGGCCCAGGGTGCGGCGATGGTCGTCAAAGCCGATCCAGACGGTAGTGACCGTATCCGGGCCGTAGCCGGAGAACCAGGCGTCCTTCGAGCTGTTGGTGGTGCCGGTTTTGCCGCCGATATCGCGACGCTTCAGATCGCGGCCGGCACGCCAGCCGGTGCCCATCCAGCCCG
Organism: Serratia sp. FGI94; assembly: GCF_000330865.1. Classification (NCBI taxonomy): domain Bacteria; kingdom Pseudomonadati; phylum Pseudomonadota; class Gammaproteobacteria; order Enterobacterales; family Yersiniaceae; genus Serratia; species Serratia sp. FGI94. The sequence goes on along the minus strand of NC_020064.1, from coordinate 4,555,841 downwards.
GTTCACCGTAGATGTTGGTGTTCAGCGCGTCGTGGATCAGGAATGACAGCGGCGTGTTGATCACGTGCGGCGCATACTGCTGGTCGCCGTCCTGCAGCACCTGGGCCGGGGTCACCTGCTCCAGCTTCGGCATCGGCACGCCGGAATTGTTATTGTTTTCCTGCGAGACCGCCACGTTTTCCACGTTATCGTCCGACAGTACCGCCGAACGGTGCGTGTCGCCGTAAATCACCGGCAGGTTACAGCTGTTGCAGACCACTTTCGGCTTGGCTTCAAAAATGGTGTTGCCGGTTTCATCTTCGATATGGGTGATGAAGTACGGATCCACCAGATAGCCGCCGTTCGCCAGCACGGCGTAGCCGCGCACCAGCTGCATCGGAGTAAAGGACGCCGAACCCAGCGCCAGCGATTCCGAGTGCACGATGTTCTGCGCCGGGAAGCCGAAACGCTGCAGGTATTCCGCCGCGTAGTCGACGCCCATCGCACGCATGGCGCGCACCATCACTACGTTCTTCGACTGCCCCAGCCCCTGACGCAGGCGGATTGGGCCGACGTAAGTCGGCGGCGAGTTCTTCGGCCGCCATTCGGTGCCGGAGCCGGCATCCCAGCGGGTGACCGGCAGGTCGTTCAGGATGGTGGCCAGCGTTAAGCCTTTATCCATTGCCGCGGTATACAGGAACGGCTTGATATTGGAGCCGACCTGACGCAGCGCCTGGGTGACGCGGTTGAACTTGCTCTGGTTGAAGTCGAAGCCGCCGACTAGCGCTTTCACGGCGCCGTCCTGCGGATTCAGCGAGATCAGCGCGGAGTTGACGTCCGGCACCTGCGACAGCCACCAGCTGTCGTTAACCTTACGTACCCACACCTGCTGGCCTACCTGCACCACGTCGGTTACGCGCTTCGGCGTCGGGCCTTGCAGCGTATCGGATTTGTAAGGGCGCGCCCAGCGCATGCCCGCCATCGGCAGGGCGATGCTGCTGCCGTCCGCCAGCATGGCGGTCGCCTGCTCGGCGTTGGCGGCGGTGATCACCGCCGGCGCCAGCGGGCCGTAGCTCGGCAGACCTTTGAGTGAGGTGACGATTTGCTTCTGGTCCCAGGCGGCTTCGCCGACTTTCCACAGCACGTTGGACGGGCCGCGGTAGCCGTGGCGCATATCGTACGCCAGCACGTTGTCGCGCACCGACTGCTGCGCCGCCAGCTGCAGCTTCTTGGTCACGGTGGTGTAGACCTTGTAACCGTCGGTGTAGGCGTTTTCACCGTAGCGCTTGATCATCTCCTGGCGCACCATCTCGGCGAGATACGGGGCGGAGAAGCTGATCTGCGGCGCGTGGTAATTGGCCACCAGCGGCTCGTTACGCGCTTCGTCGTATTGCGCCTGATTGATGTAGTGTTCGCCCAGCATACGGGCCAGCACCACGTTACGGCGCGCCACGGCACGATCGTGCGAATAGAGCGGGTTAAAGGTGGATGGCGCTTTCGGCAGGCCGGCGATGGTGGCGATTTCGCTCAGGGTCAGCTGGCTGACGTCCTTGCCGAAGTAGACCTGCGCCGCGGCGCCGACGCCGTAGGCGCGGTAACCCAGATAAATCTTGTTCAGATACAGCTCAAGAATTTCATCTTTGGTCAGCATCTGCTCAATGCGCACCGCCAAAAACGCTTCCTTAATCTTACGCATCAGCGTGCGTTCCGGACTCAGGAAGAAGTTTCTGGCGAGCTGTTGGGTGATGGTACTTGCCCCCTGGGACGCATGGCCGGAGACCATCGCCACCGACGCGGCGCGGAAGATACCGATAGGGTCAACGCCGTGGTGCTCATAGAACCGGCTGTCTTCGGTGGCGATAAAGGCGCGCACCATTACCGGCGGAATTTGATCCAGTTTGAGCGGAATACGGCGTTTCTCGCCGTATTGGGCGATCAGCTCGCCATCGGCGCTGTAAACCTGCATCGGGATTTGCAGTCGGACATCTTTCAGCGTTGCGACGTCGGGCAGCTGTGGCTCGACATATTTGTACAAGCCAAAAACCGAGGCTGCTCCCAGCACGATGCAACATACTGCAAGGATTAGAAAATACTTTACGAACTTCACCTGAGATTTCCCATTTTTATGTCATTTGGGCAGTTTATAAACAACCGCGCGGTAGTATAAAGGTAAGGCTTCGCCATGGATATGTTCTTTTATCATCTTACCTTAAGGAGGCGGGTCAAAATATGTTCCCGAACACATGGAATGTGGGGCTCGATATACAGAGCCATAGTCTGCGCGCCGTCGCGGCACAGCGGCGACGCGGCGGCTGGCAGCTGCGGCACTGGTGGCAAAAAGAGTTGCCGTATGCCGTCCTGCGCGACGGTTATCTGGATCAATCCGAAAGTTTGATTCCGCTGCTGCGGCAGTGGCGAACCCGCTTACCGCGACATATTTCCTTACGCATTGCCTTACCTGTGCAACGGGTTTTACAACATGTCATACCGGCGCCGGACGCGCGGCTGCAGGAGCCGGCGCGCGACCGCTATATCACCGCTCAGGGGGCGAAGCAGTTTCCGCTCGACAGCCAGACGCTGGCGCTGGACTACCGTCCGCCGCAGGAACGGGCGGCGCAGCTGTTGCTCACCGCCGCCCGGCAGCAGGAGCTACAGATGTGGCTGGGCTGCCTGCAGCAGGCCGATCTCTCGCCGCAGGTGGTCGATATCACGCCCTGCGCGCTGTTAACCATGGCCGAGGCCGCCGGGCTGCCGCCCGAGGCGGTCTTGCTGCATCGGCTGGACGATCACTGGCTGTGGGCGGCGCCGCGCAGCGGCGCCTTTGCCTGCGGCGTGCTGCGCGAGCCGGAGATCGGTGATGCCGCACGGGCATTGGCGGCCGTGCTGGCCGCCAATGCCGGCGCACAGACGCTGTATTACAGCAGCGTGCTGGATGAACCCGCGCCGGAAGGGGCGCTGCTGTGGTCGCCGCTTGAGGCTTTTCCTTACCGGCAGGCGCCGCTGCCCGCAAAGCCGGGGGCCTTTGTGCTGGCCGGCGGGTTGGCGCTGCGGCAGGAGGACTGCTGATGTACCAGGTGAATTTACTGCCCTGGCGCCAGCAGGCGCAGCGTCGCCGCGCACGCTTCTGGCTACGTTTGCTGACGCTGCAGCTGGCATTGGCGCTGACGATCGCCGCGCTGCTGCTGGCGGGCGTGCGCCACCGGCAGCAGCAACAGCGCAGCCTGCTGCAGCAATACACGCAGCAGAACGAGGCGTTGCAGCAGCAGTACCGGCTGATTCAAGCGGCGACGGGGGAACTGACGCGGCTGAGTGAACGTCAGGCGCAGCATCACCGTAATCAGGCGCATAACCTGCAGTATGCGCGTTTTTTGCCGCAGTTGGCGGCGGCATTGCCGGCCAGCGCGTGGCTGCTCTCGCTGGAGGCGCAGGCGCACCGGTTGCGGGTGCGCGGGCTGAGCCAGGGCTATCCGGCGTTGGTTCAGCTGACGGATCGCCTGACGGCGCAGGCGCTCTTGCCTGGGTATCAGTTAGAGGACGTCGTGCAGCGTCCGGACGGCCTATTTTCTTTTACTCTGACGGCTCCCTGGCGGCGTGATGAGTAGGCCGTTGCCCGATGAGCTCATCCTGTGGCTGCAGCGCCCGGGTTGGCAACTGCTGGTGTTTCAGTGGCTATTGCTCGGCATTCTGCTGGTGCTGCCCGGTCTGGGACTGATACGCGGGGAGTGGCGCCAGTCGGAACGGTTAAGCGATGAGGTTCGGCAGCAGGCGCAGCGTGTCGGCCAACTGCAGCGGCAATTGGCATTGCTGCCGCCGCTGGCGACGCTGGAGCAACAGATTGCGCAGCAGCGGGAGCATCAACCGAGCGAACCGGAACTGTCGGCGGTGCTGCAGCAGGCCGGTGTCAGACTGCTGCGTTGGCAGCGGCAGGAACAGCCTTCGCAGCAGCGGCTTCAGCTGCGCAGCGACTACTTCGCCGTGCTGCAACTGTTGGAGAGTTTGCCGGGCACGGTACGCATCAGCCAGCTGACCCTGGAAATGCGGCCGGAAGGGTTGAGTACGCAATGGCTGCTGCAATAACGCGCGGCGGCTGGCTGACGCTGGCGTTGATAGGGGCGTTGACGCCCGTACTGTGGGCGGCACAGCCGCGCGATCCTTTCCAACCGCCGGTGCTGTCCTGCCCCGACGTTGCCGCATCGCCCGAGCGCTGGCGGCTGGCGGGGATTATCGGCCAGCCGGAGCGTCGTCTGGGCTGGGTCATCACGCCGGAGAGGCGCTGGCTGCGGCTGCAGCTTCGCCAGACGGTGCTGCACGGGCGCTGGCAGGTGACGCATATCGACACCCGGACGCTGAAACTGCAGGCCGTGCCAGGCGATGCGCTCTGCCCGCCGGTCCCGGGCGATGTCACTTTGACGTTGGGAAATAAATAAGGAAGCAACATGAAGGGATGCAAAGGCTTGGCGGGCTGGCTGTGTGGTCTATCGTTCGCCGTCATGGCGGCGCCGCAGGATGACGCGCCGGTTTCTCTGGCATTTCATGACGCGCCGATTGCGCTGGTGCTGCAGGCGTTGGCGGATCATCAGCAGCTGAATCTGGTAACGGCGGAGGCGGTGAGCGGCACGCTGACGCTGCGGCTGGAGGCGGTGCCGTGGCGGCAGGCGCTGGCGGTGATCCTGCGCATGGGGAAGCTGAGCATGACGCTCGACGGCAAGGTGATGACGGTCTTTCCGGCCGAACAGCTGCCGCCACCGCTGCAGACGCTGACGCAGCGGCTGCATCACGCCGAAGCGGCGGCGGTTTTGCAGAGTTTACAGGCGCAGCGAGGCGCGTTGCTGAGCGAGCGCGGCAGCGTTATGGCGGATCCGCGCACCAACACGCTGATGATTCGCGACGAGGCGTCGGCGCTGAAGCTGCTGGCGGGCTGGCTGCAACAGATGGATCAGCCGCTGGAACAGGTGCAGCTGGCGGCGCATATCGTCACTATCGGCAGCGAGGATTTGCACGAGCTGGGCGTCAGCTGGGGGCTGGCGGAGGAGGCGTCGCCGGGCAAGGCGCTGCGGCTCGATAACTTCAGCGTCGGTCTGCCGCTGGAGCGCAGCGCGATAAGCGCGGGGTTTCATCTGGCGCGCATCAGCGGGCGCATTCTGGATCTGGAGTTGACGGCGCTGGAGCAGGAGAATGCGCTGGAGATTATCGCCAGCCCGCGTCTGGTGACCGCCAACCAGCAAACCGCCAGCATCAAACAGGGGACGGAAATTCCGTATGAGGTGTCCAGCGGCGCCAGCGGTGCGACATCGGTGGAGTTTAAAGAGGCGGTGCTGGGGATGGAGGTGACGCCGAAGATTTTGCCTGACGGCCGCATCGCGTTGAAGCTGCAGATCAGTCAGAACATGCCCGGCCGCGCGATTAAGCAGGGAGAGGGAGAAGCCCTGGCGATCGACAAGCAGGAGATAAAAACGCAGGTCACGGTAAAAAACGGCGAAACCATCGTTTTGGGCGGCATTTTCCAGCGGCAAAGCAGCCGCAGCGCCGATAAGGTGCCGGGGCTGGGCGACGTGCCGCTGCTGGGTTCGCTGTTCAGGCGCAGCGGCAAACAGTATAAAAAGCGGGAACTGGTGATTTTTATCACCCCAACGCTGGTTAAAGGCTGAGCACTCTGCGCTGCGGCGAACGAAAATCTGTTGAAGTTGATGAGCAGATGCACTTTTTTCTCGCCACAGAGACATCTGAGTTTGACGCTGCGGCCGATTTAGCTTACAAGGGTTACCGAATTGAGCTCCGAGGTTTTTTTGTTAACGCTCAGACGCCGTTAAAAACATATGGTTTCCCTCCCGCGGCGTGGATAGCGATTTATTCGGTTGCCAAACTACCAAGAGTGTTGAGATAATTTTTCGTCTGATCTCGCACTATCGCTCATGAGGTTTCAGTTTAGGTCCCGCCGCTGATTTGATTGGCGGGGCGGGTTATCATTAACGAATTGTCTTAGTAATACCGAAAAACATGGCAGAGAAACGCAATATCTTTCTGGTTGGGCCTATGGGTGCCGGCAAAAGCACTATTGGCCGTCAGTTAGCTCAGCAACTCAATATGGAGTTCTTCGACTCCGATCAAGAAATTGAGCGACGTACCGGAGCTGACGTGGGCTGGGTATTCGACGTGGAAGGCGAAGAAGGTTTCCGCGATCGTGAAGAAAAGGTCATTAATGAACTGACGGAAAAGCAAGGGATTGTGCTGGCGACCGGCGGTGGTTCGGTGAAATCGCGTGAGACGCGTAACCGTCTGTCGGCGCGAGGTGTCGTTGTTTATTTGGAAACCACCATCGAAAAACAGTTGGCGCGTACCCAGCGTGATAAAAAGCGTCCGCTGCTGCAGGTCGATGAGCCGCCGCGTGAGGTGTTGGAAGCGCTGGCAAAGGAACGCAATCCGTTGTACGAAGAAATTGCCGATGTCACTATCCGTACCGACGATCAAAGCGCTAAAGTAGTTGCCAACCAGATTATCAATATGCTGGAAAACAACTGATTGCGTTCCCCGCGCCGCGATGCGGGGATCAACCACATTGGGGAACTGGGCGCGATATGGAAAGAGTTACCGTAACGCTTGGGGAGCGTAGCTACCCAATTACCATTGCTGCCGGATTGTTTAACGATCCGGCTTCTTTTATGCCGCTGAAGGCCGGCGATCAGGTCATGCTGGTCACCAACCAGACGTTGGCGCCGCTGTATCTGGAGCAGGTGCGTAATGTGCTTGAACAGAGCGGTGTGGTGGTCGACCAGGTGATTCTGCCGGATGGCGAGCAGTACAAATCCCTTGCGGTGCTGGAACAGGTGTTCTCGGCGTTGCTGGCCAAGCCCCATGGCCGTGACACCACCTTGGTCGCTCTTGGCGGCGGCGTTATCGGCGACCTGACCGGGTTTGCTGCGGCGTGTTACCAGCGCGGCGTACGTTTTATTCAGGTGCCGACCACGCTGCTGTCGCAGGTGGACTCCTCCGTTGGCGGGAAAACCGCCGTCAATCATCCGCTCGGTAAAAACATGATCGGTGCGTTCTATCAACCGGCTTCGGTCGTGGTTGATCTGGATTGCCTGAAAACGTTGCCGGCGCGTGAACTCTCATCCGGACTGGCGGAAGTGATCAAGTATGGGATTATTCTTGATGCTGATTTCTTCCGTTGGTTGGAAAATAATATCGATGCTTTGGTCGCGCTGGATATGCAGGCGCTGGCATACTGCATTCGTCGCTGCTGCGAGCTGAAAGCGCAGGTGGTTGCCGCCGATGAGCGTGAAAGCGGCCTGCGCGCCCTGCTGAATCTGGGCCATACTTATGGCCACGCGATTGAGGCGGAGCTGGGCTACGGCGTCTGGCTGCACGGCGAAGCCGTGGCGGCCGGCATGATGATGGCCGCGCACACCGCCCATCGGCTGGGGCAGTTTTCCGCAGAGGATATCGCGCGCGTCAGCAACCTGCTGCAGCGTGCGGGGCTGCCGGTCACCGGTCCGCAGGAGATGGCACCGGCGGCGTATCTGCCGCATATGATGCGCGACAAGAAAGTGCTGGCGGGAGAACTGCGTCTGGTGCTGCCGACGGCGATTGGCGCCGCGGAAGTCCGCAGCGGCGTTGCGCATGATACGGTGCTGGCGTCGATTGAAGATTGTTTGCCGCGGTAAGCCGCTGCCTCCGAAAAACGGCCGCTCTCTGGCGGTGTGGTAAAAAGAAGAGGCAATAACAGTGGCTTAGCCGCGGTTTGCATCTATATTATTAATCATGCGAATGGGTTTTGCCCGATTATCATGAATTGGTTTAATCGGCCGTATCGCCGTCGCTTTACCGTGATACGCCCCAGGTGGCTGGTGCTACGCAAGGCGGCCAGCCTGTGGGGTAACAGCCTTTACCTCTCAGTTGGAGGGTTTTAGATGGATGAATTTAAACCGGAAGACGATCTCCGACCTGATAGCAGCGATCGTCCTTCCTCACGGTCGCGTAAAGCGGCCCCCGGCCCGCGTTTCGCCGTTTCACGTCAACATCTGATGATCGGCATCGGCATCCTGGTGCTGTTGCTGCTGATTATCGGCATCGGCTCTGCGCTGAAAGCGCCGACCAAACACGAATCCGCGCAGCAGCAGGGCAGCCAGTCCGGTTCGGCGCGCGATATCAATCTGTCCGGTTCCTCATCGCTGACCACGACCAACAATGGCGTGCCGGGCGGCACCACCGATGCCAATGACGCCAACGGCGTGAACACCACTCAGCCGCAGCAGCCGCAAGAGATCAGCGTACCGCCGATTTCCGGCACGCCGACCGAGGCGCAGCCGCTGCCACAGCAGGGCGGCGCGCAGCAGCGTGTGGATCTGCCCGGCAATATGAACGACGCGCTGTCTGCGCAGCAGGGGCAGGTCGATGCCGCTACGCAGGGCATGACGGGCAGCAGCTCGACGCTGCCGACGGCGCCGGCGACGGTGATGGGTGGTCCGCGTGAAACGACGCGCCCGGTGCAGAGCCATAGCGCGCAGCCGCATAAAGTGCCGGCGAAGAGTGTCAGCAAACCGGCCGCTGCAACGCACAAAGCAAGCAGCAGCAAGACGTCGGCGTCGGCCTCCTCCGGTAAATCCGGCGCGGTCAGCGGCAGCGGCGGCGCTATCCAGTCTGCTCCGGCCAGCCATTTCACGCTGCAGCTGAGCAGCGCGTCCCGCTCCGATACCCTGAACGCGTTTGCCAAACAGCAGAAGCTGTCGAACTACTCCGTGTATCAAACCACGCGTAACGGTAAAACGTGGTTCGTACTGGTGAGCGGCGTTTACGCCTCCTCCGGCGAAGCGAAGCGCGCCATTGCTTCATTGCCAGCGGACGTGCAGGCGAAAAAACCATGGGTTCGTTCCGTACGCCAGGTGCAACAGGACCAGAAAAAGTAATCTGACAGCTTTCGGGCTGCCGTCTTACGCCGCGTGACGACCTTAGGTCCGAGCGATGGTTGGGCGGCAGTCTGCAGGGTGAAGGGTATAAATCATTTTAATTTGTGCGCTGATGTGCTGTCTGAAACAGAGTACAATCCGCCGCTCTGAATTGTATAAGTAGCTAACTGACGGCATGAAGAAGAACCGCGCTTTTTTAAAATGGGCTGGTGGAAAATACCCGCTGGTAGATGAGATTCGTCGCCATCTGCCGGAAGGGGACTGCTTAATCGAGCCCTTCGTGGGTGCGGGGTCGGTGTTTTTGAATACCGATTACGATGCCTATATTCTCGCCGATATCAACAGCGATCTTATCAACCTGTATAACATCGTGAAGCTGCGTACGGATGACTTCGTGCGCGATGCCCGTATTCTGTTCGCCGATGAATTCAATAACTCGGATCAGTTTTACCTGCTGCGTGAAGAGTTTAATACTAGTCAGGACGCGTACCGTCGGGCGCTATTGTTCCTGTATCTGAACCGCCACTGTTACAACGGGCTGTGCCGCTATAACTTGCGCGGTGAGTTCAACGTGCCGTTTGGCCGTTACAAGAAGCCTTACTTCCCTGAGGAAGAGCTGTACTGGTTTGCAGAAAAATCGCGCAATGCCACCTTTGTCTGTGAGCATTACCGCGATACCATGTTGAAGGCGACCGCCGGTGCGGTAGTGTATTGCGATCCGCCGTATGCGCCGCTGTCGGCGACGGCGAATTTTACCGCCTATCACACCAACAGCTTCAGCCTGGACGATCAGCAGGGGCTGGCGCAGATTGCGCATCAGCTGTCGGTTGAACATCAGGTGCCGGTATTGATCTCAAACCACGATACCGAACTGACGCGTGACTGGTACCAGCATGCCGCGCTGTATGTGGTGAAAGCCCGCCGCACCATCAGCCGCAATATTCTGGGCCGCAGCAAGGTGAACGAGCTTTTGGCGCTGTATCGCTAAGCCGGAAAGCAGCAGGCGCCCGGCGTATAATGACTACCCCTACGTTTGGAGAAGCGGATGAAAAAGAGTTTGATTGCCCCGTCCATTCTGTCGGCAGATTTTGCCCGCCTGGGCGAGGACACGGCGAACGTATTGGCCGCCGGCGCCGATGTGGTGCATTTCGATGTGATGGATAACCATTACGTGCCGAACCTGACCATCGGTCCGATGGTGTGTCAGGCGCTGCGCAACTACGGCATCACCGCACCGATTGACGTTCACCTGATGGTAAAACCGGTCGATCGCATTATCCCGGACTTCGCCAAAGCCGGCGCCAGCTATATCACTTTCCATCCCGAAGCCTCCGAGCACGTCGACCGCACCATTCAACTGATCAAAGAACACGGCTGCAAGGCCGGGCTGGTGCTCAACCCGGCCACGCCGCTGAGCTATCTCGACTACGTAATGGATAAGCTTGACGTCATTTTGCTGATGTCGGTCAACCCGGGCTTCGGCGGCCAGTCATTTATCCACGGCACGCTGGATAAGCTGCGCCAGGTGCGCAAGCTGATTGATGACAGCGGCTACGATATCCGCCTGGAAGTGGACGGCGGGGTGAAGGTCGACAACATTGCTGAAATCGCCGCCGCAGGCGCCGATATGTTCGTCGCCGGCTCCGCCATCTTCGGCCAGCCGGACTACCGCACGGTGATCGACGCCATGCGCAGCGAACTGGCGAAAGTCACCCATGGCTGATTTCAGCGCCATCCGCGCTCTGGCGTTTGATCTGGACGGCACGCTGGTTGACAGTGCGCCGGGCCTGGCCGCGGCAATGGACCGGGCGCTGGCGGAGATGAACCTGCCGCAGCCGGGGATTGAACGGGTCAGCACCTGGATTGGCAACGGCGCCGACGTGCTGGTGCAGCGTGCGCTGCGCTGGGCTGAAGTCGACGAAACGCCGGCGCAGTGCCGGCTGCTGCGTGAACGGTTCGACCGCTGCTATGCCGACACGGTCGCCGACGGCAGCCGTTTGTTCCCGCAGGTGCGGCAGACGCTGGCGCAGCTGGCGGAGTCCGGCATGCCGATGGCGCTGGTGACCAATAAGCCGACGCCGTTTGTCGCGCCGCTGCTGCGTTCGCTGGGGATTGCCGACTACTTCTCGCTGATTATCGGCGGCGACGACGTGATTGAGAAAAAGCCGCATCCGGCGCCGCTGTATCTGGTGCTCGGCAAGCTGGGGCTGCGGGCCGGCGAACTGCTGTTCGTCGGCGATTCGCGCAATGATATCCAGGCGGCGCAGGCGGCAGGGTGCCCGAGCGTCGGCCTGACGTATGGTTATAACTACGGTGAAGCGATAGCCCTGAGCCATCCCGACCGCGTGTTGGAACGCTTCGCCGATCTGTTGCCCGTTCTTGGGCGGTCATCCTTAGAAAATCAGGAAATTTAAACATGAGTAAGCCCATCGTATTTAGCGGCGCGCAGCCGTCCGGCGAATTGACCATTGGCAACTACATGGGTGCGCTGCGTCAGTGGGTTCACATGCAGGATGATTACGACTGTATTTACTGCATCGTCGATCTGCATGCCATCACCGTGCGTCAGGACGCGGCAAAGCTGCGTGACGCGACGCTGAATACGCTGGCGCTGTACCTGGCCTGCGGTATCGACCCGGACAAAAGCACCATCTTCGTCCAGTCGCACGTGCCGGAGCATACGCAGCTGAGCTGGGCGCTGAACTGCTACACCTATTTCGGTGAACTGAGCCGTATGACCCAGTTCAAGGACAAGTCCAGCCGCTATGCGGAAAACATCAACGCCGGCCTGTTCGACTATCCGGTGCTGATGGCGGCGGATATTCTGCTGTATCAGACCAATCAGGTGCCGGTGGGCGAAGACCAGAAGCAGCACCTGGAGCTGAGCCGCGATGTGGCATCGCGCTTTAACGCGCTGTACGGCGATATCTTCAAGGTGCCGGAGCCGTTTATCCCGAAATCCGGCGCGCGCGTGATGTCGCTGCAGGAGCCGACCAAGAAGATGTCCAAGTCGGACGATAACCGCAACAACGTGATCGGTCTGCTGGAAGATCCGAAAGCGGTCGCCAAGAAAATCAAACGCGCGATGACCGACTCCGATGAGCCGCCGGTCATTCGTTATGACGTGGCCAACAAGGCCGGGGTTTCCAACCTGTTGGATATCCTGTCCGGCGTGACCGGTAAGCCGGTTGCCGAGCTGGAAGCCGAGTTTGAAGGCCAGATGTATGGCCACCTGAAAGGCGCGGTTGCCGATGCGGTGTCCGGTATGCTGAGCGAGCTGCAGGAGCGTTACCACCGCTTCCGCAACGACGAAGCCTACCTGCAGCAGGTGATGCGCGACGGCGCGGCCAAGGCGCGCGCTCGTGCGCAGGACACGCTGAGCAAGGTGTATGAAGCGATTGGTTTTGTAGCGCAGTCGTAACCTGCGGGTGCCAGACAGCAAAAAGGCCGGGCAATTGCCCGGCCTTTGTCGTTTCTGACGCGTGCGTCAGGCCATTTTCGCCAGTTCCGGCGCGGCTTCGCGGCTGGCGAACCAGTTCAGCTTACTGCGCAGGCTGACCACGCTGCCGACGATGATCAGGCTCGGGCTGGCCGCCTGCTGCGCCAACGCCGGCAGCTGCCGCAGCTCGCCTTCGAGCACCCGCTGGCGGCAGGAGGTGCCGTTTTCCACCAGCGCCACCGGCGTATCGGCGGCCATACCGTGCGCAATCAGCTGCCGCTGAATTTCTCCCGCCTGCGACAGGCCCATATAAAACACCAGCGTCTGCTGGCCTGCGGCCAGCGTGGCCCAGTCGAGATCGCCGTCGGTTTTGGCATGGCCGGTGACCAGCCGGACGCTTTGCGCATGGTCGCGGTGGGTCAGGGGAATGCCGCTGTACGCCGAGCAGCCGGAGGCGGCGGTGATGCCCGGCACGACGGAAAACGCAATGCCGCCTGCTGCCAGCGTCTCCAGTTCCTCGCCGCCGCGGCCGAAGATAAACGGATCGCCGCCTTTCAGACGCACCACGCGCTTACCGCGCTGCGCCTGTTCCAGCAGGATCTGGTTAATCTGCGCCTGCGGCACGCAGTGGTCGCCGGCGCGTTTGCCGACAAAAATGCGCTCGGCGTCGCGGCGCACCAGCGCCATGACCTCATCGGACACCAGACGGTCGTAAACCACCACGTCGGCCTGCTGGATCTGCTGCAGGCCCTTCAGGGTCAACAGCCCGGCGTCGCCCGGCCCGGCGCCCACCAGTACCACTTCCCCACCGATGTGGGGCTGGCTGGCGAACAGCGCTTCGGTCTGGCTGGTCGCCATGGCGTTATCGTTATTTGCCAGCGACTGCGCCAGCCGATCGTGGGCAAACAGCCGCTCCCAGAAGCGACGCCGCTCTTCAGGTCGCGTAAAGCGCTGTTTTACGCGTTGACGCAGCGCGCCGCCCCACTGCGCCAGGCGGCCAAGGTGCTGCGGCAGGGCGGCCTCCAGTTTTTCACGCAGCAGGCGTGCCAGCACCGGCGCTTTGCCGCCGGACGAGACGGCGACCATGATCGGCGAGCGGTCGATAATCGACGGCATGATAAAGCTGGCGCGTTTGGGATCGTCCACCACGTTGCAAAATACCCGCTGCTGATTGGCGCACTGATACACCAGCGCGTTGACCTCCACCCGATCGGTGGCGGCAATCACCAGCCACTGTTCCGCCAGCAGCTCGGCGCGGAAATCGCCGCTGACCAGCGTGACCCGTCCCTGTTCGGCCCAGCGCTGAAACTGTGCGTTGAACGCCGGGGCGTTAACCGTCAGCTGGGCGCCGGCATCCAGCAGCAGGCGCGCCTTGCGTTCGGCGACGTCGCCGCCGCCGACCAGCAGGCAGGCTTTATGTTGCAGTTGGCAGAAAATGGGTAAGTAATCCATCAGCAGTTCCTCAGGGCGGGGGCAGGGGCGCCGCGCACGGCGCCCGAGATAAGTCGGTAATCAGGCGGTCTGACGTGCGCCGTTGCGGCTCGCCTGCGGGCGCTGCGCGCGCGGGGTGGCGTACCAGTAGCCCAGCCCCATCAGCACCATGCCGGAGACCATATTGCCCAGCGTGACCCACAGCAGGTTATGGCCGATGCCGCCCAGCGTATAGGCTTCGCCGTGCTGGCCGAACCAGGAGAGCGCAAACAGCGTCATATTGGCGACCGAGTGCTCGTAGCCGGAGGCGATAAACGCCAGCAGGCACCACCAGATGGCGATAAATTTCGCCGCGCCCTCAACGCGCAGCGCCATCCAGATCGCCAGGCAGACCAGCCAGTTGCACAGGATGCCCTTAAAGAACAGCACTTCCGCCGGCGCGGTGGTTTTCGCCAGCGCCACGCTGTGCACCAGGCTGCTGTCTACCGGCAGCAGGCTGCCGCCGCCATAATAGTACATCAGGGCGACCAGCACCGAACCCAGCAGATTGCCGAGCCAGGTCTGCGGCAGCACCGTCCACATCTGTCCTTGTGAAATCGTGCCGGCCTTGACGCCGAGCGTCAGGAACATGGTGTGGCCGGTAAACAGTTCGGAGCCGGCGATAATCACCAGCGTCAGCGCGATGCCGAAGGTGGCGCCCATCACCAGCGGGCGTACGGACGGATCCACCAGATTGCCGAGGGTGAAAATCAGGATGATGCCAAGGCCCACATAGGCGCCGGCCATGGCGGAGGCGATCCAGAAGCCGAGCGGGCTCTCTTTCGCCAGTTTGGCGATGCGCGCCGCGTTGGCGGCGCATTTGTTGAGGGTGTCGGTAAACATAGATTTTTCCCAGAAGGTTAGAATTCGTTATGCCGCCGCCACCTGCACCACGCCGTCGACCACCCGGCTGGCGAAGTGCGCCACTGAATGGGCCTCATCCTCCATGCACAAACCGTCATGCAGGCGGAAACGCTGTTTTTTCAGCGGGCTGGCGACCCACAGCTCGCCCTGATGTTCGGCGATCAGGCCGCGCGACAGCACGCTGGCCTGGGCAAAGGGGTCGATATTGCTGATGGCGAACACCTGTTCATCGGCGTAGGGGCGGAAAACCGCCACCTGCTGTTCGCCAATCAGGGCGCAGACGCCGGTGCCGGGCAGGATGTCGGCGACGGGACAGACGGTGATCCACTGGCTCATGCGTTGTTCTCCTCAGTGTCCAGGACGGTGACGGGGATGCGTTCGTCCGGACGGGCCGGGCGGTGCTGGTCGCGCTCGGCGACCATCTGCACGTTCGGGTCGCGCAGGCTGCTGTTGATAAAGTGGGCGAAGCGGACCTGCAGCTCCGGATGCTCAACGGTTTCGGTCCATTCGCAGACCACTGCGTCGCGCAGGCGCAGGATCTCCGCCTCCAGCTGGTCATTGATGCCCAGTTTGTCGTCGATAACTACCTGGCGCAGATAGTCGATGCCGCCTTCCAGACTTTCCAGCCACAGCGAGGTGCGCTGCAGTTTGTCGGCGGTGCGGATGTAGAACATCATAAAGCGGTCCAGATAGCGCACCAGCGTGTCGTGGTCGAGGTCGGCCGCCAGCAGGTCGGCGTGGCGCGGCTTCATGCCGCCGTTGCCGCAGACATACAGGTTCCAGCCGTTTTCGGTGGCGATAATGCCGACGTCCTTACCCTGCGCCTCGGCGCATTCGCGGGTGCAGCCGGAGACGCCGAACTTCATTTTGTGCGGCGTGCGGATGCCCTTGTAGCGGTTTTCCAGCTCAACGCCGAAGCCGACGCTGTCGCCGACGCCGTAGCGGCACCAGGTGCTGCCGACGCAGGTTTTCGCCATGCGCAGGGCCTTGGCGTAGGCGTGGCCGGTTTCAAAGCCGGCGGCGATCAGCTTCGCCCAGATGGCCGGCAGATCGTTTTTCTGCGCGCCGAACATGCCGATACGCTGCGAGCCGGTGATCTTGGTATAGAGGTTGTACTCGGCGGCGATCTCGCCGATGGCCCGCAGGCCTTCCGGCGTAATCTCGCCGCCGGCGGAGCGCGGGATCACCGAGTAGGTGCCGTCTTTCTGGATATTGCCGAGGAAGTTGTCGTTGGTATCCTGCAGCGGGGTGTGTTGCGGTTTGAGGACGTACTCATTCCAGCAGGAGGCCAGCAGCGAGCCGACGGTCGGCTTGCACACTTCGCAGCCGTAGCCTTTGCCGTATTTTTCCAGCAGCTCATCAAAGGATTTGATGCCTTCAACGCGGATCAGATGGTACAGCTCCTGACGCGAGTAAGCGAAGTGTTCGCACAGGTGGTGGTTAACCTCGATGCCCTGTTTGCTGAGCTCGGCGTTCAGCACCTGGGTAATCAGCGGAATACAGCCGCCGCAGCCGGTGCCGGCCTTGGTTTCCGCCTTGATGGCGGCGACGGTATGGCAGCCCATGCTCACCGCTTTGATGATATCGCCTTTGCTGACGTCGAAGCAGGAGCAGATCTGTGCGCTTTCCGGCAGGGCGTCCACGCCGATCGCCGGTTTGCTGCCGGCGTGCGCCGGCAGGATCAGGCTGTCCGGGTTTTCCGGCAGTTCGATGCCGTTCAGCGCCAGCTGCAGCAGGTTGCCGTAATCGCTGGTGTCGCCGACCAGCACCGCGCCCAGCAGGGTTTTATTGTCGGCGCTGACCACGAGGCGTTTGTACACCTCTTTGCTTTCGTCCAGATACACGTAGCTGCGGGCGCCTGCGGTGCGGGCGTGCGCATCGCCGATGCCGCCTACGTCGACGCCCAGCAGCTTCAGCTTGGCGCTCATATCCGCGCCGAGGAAGGTATTGTCGCGCCCCAGCAGATGGTCGGCGGTCACCTGCGCCATTTTGTAGCCCGGCGCCACCAGGCCAAAGGTGCGCTCCTGCCAGGAGGCGCATTCGCCGATGGCGTAGACGTCCGGGTCGGAGGTCTGGCATTGATCGTTGATCACGATGCCGCCGCGGCGTGCGGTGGCCAGCCCGCACTGGTGCGCCAGCTTGTCCTGCGCGCGGATGCCGGTGGAGAAGACGATAAAGTCGACTTCCAGCTCGCTGCCGTCGGCAAACTGCATGGTTTTACGCGCCTGCTGTCCGCTGTGGACGATCTCGCGGGTGTTTTTACCGGTGTGCACCTGTACGCCCATGCGTTCGATCTTGCGACGCAGCTGATCGCCGCCCATCGGGTCGAGCTGTTCGGCCATCAGCACCGGCGCGAATTCGATCACGTGGGTTTCGATGCCGAGGCTTTTCAGCGCGCCGGCGGCTTCCAGCCCCAGCAGGCCGCCGCCGACCACCGCGCCGCGTTTGCTGCGGCGGGCGCAGGCTTCAATGGCGTTGAGGTCTTCAATGGTGCGGTAGACGAAGCAGTCCTGACCCTCCGCGCCTTTAATCGGCGGGATCCACGGGTAGGAGCCGGTGGCCATAATCAGTTTGTCGTAAAACACCGTGCGGCCGGTGTTGGAGTGAATCACCTTCTCGCTGCGGTTGATGGTAATGGCGCGTTCGCCGACCAGCACCTTGACGCCGGACTTCTCGTAAAAGCCTTCGCGCACCAGCGACAGCTCTTCCGCGGTATGGTGGGAGAAGTAAGAAGAAAGGTGTACGCGGTCGTACGCGATGCGTGGTTCTTCGCAAAAAACGGTGATGTCGAATTGGCCGGGGTCTGCCTTTTCCAGCAGATCTTCGATAAAGCGGTGGCCGACCATGCCGTTACCGATGACAGCGAGTTTGACTCTGCTCATGATTGCCTCAAAAATTCTGGTTTCCTGCGCTTACCTTATGCCTCCCGCCATACGGCTTCTTGATGTAAATCAAGTCTACCCCTATATACCTCTAAAGTGGTATCTGCATGATTTTTATCGTTATTTGATAAGTTGCGGTTTTAATTCAACTTTAGCTGAATCGAGACAGTTTGATAGGTGTTGCACTATTTTTCGCCATTTACCCCATTTTTGCTGATGACCGTTTTTTGTCAGCCTGCGCAGGTGCCAGTATGATGAAAAAATCAGCCGTTCAACGGGAGAGGAAGTGTGGCAAAGCAAAGGTTGAAGTTTATCGACAATCTGCGTCTCAGCGGGCATGAAGGATTGTGGCAGTTGAGTATCGAACAGGGGCGTATCGGCCATCTGATCCCGCAGCCGACAGGGCAGGCGTGGCGCAGCGACGCGCTGGACGCCGAGGGCGGCCTGGCGCTGCCGGCGTTTGTCGAACCGCATATTCATCTGGATACCACCCAGACCGCCGGCCAGCCGGCCTGGAATCAGTCCGGCACGCTGTTTGAGGGCATTGAACGCTGGGCGGAGCGTAAGGCGCTGCTGAGCCACGAAGATGTTAAGCAGCGCGCCTGGCAGACGCTGAAGTGGCAGATCGCCAACGGTATCCAGTACGTGCGCACCCACGTGGACGTCTCGGATCCGTCGCTGACCGCGCTGCGCGCCATGCTGGAGGTGAAGCAGGAGGTTGCGCCCTGGGTAACGCTGCAGATCGTCGCGTTTCCGCAGGAGGGCATTCTCTCCTATCCCAACGGTGAAGCCCTGCTGGAAGAGGCGCTGCGCCTGGGGGCCGACGTGGTGGGCGCCATTCCGCACTTTGAGTTTACCCGCGAGTACGGCGTGGAGTCGCTGCACAAGGCCTTCGCACTGGCGCAGAAATATGACCGGCTGGTGGATGTGCACTGCGATGAGATTGACGACGAGCAGTCGCGTTTTGTCGAAACCGTGGCGGCGCTGGCGCTCAAGCTGGACATGGGCGAGCGGGTGACCGCCAGCCATACCACGGCGATGCACTCCTACAACGGTGCCTATACCTCACGGCTGTTCCGCCTGCTGACGCTGTCCGGCATCAACTTTGTCGCCAACCCGCTGGTGAATATTCATCTGCAGGGGCGTTTTGACGACTATCCGAAGCGGCGCGGCGTCACGCGGGTGAAAGAGATGCTGGCGGCGGATCTTAACGTCTGCTTCGGCCACGACGACGTGTTTGATCCCTGGTACCCGCTCGGCACCGCCAATATGCTGCAGGTGCTGCATATGGGGCTGCACGTCTGCCAGCTGATGGGCTACGGCCAGATTAACGACGGCCTGGCATTGATCACCACGCGCAGCGCCCGCACGCTGCAGCTGCAGGATTACGGGCTGGCGGCGGGCAACAGCGCCAATCTGGTGATTCTGCCGGCGGAAAACGGCTTTGACGCGGTGCGCCGTCAGACGCCGGTGCGTTACTCGATTCGCCAAGGGGCGGTGATCGCCACCACCCGGCCGGCGGAGACGACGATTTATCTGGACGATGAAGAGCGGGTTGATTTTCGCCGCTAGCGCGCAGGGATAAAAAAAGCACCGTCGCCGGCGGCGAGCGGTGCTTTTTATTCAGGGCAGCGACGGTTAGCGGGTCTCGTGGCCGTGGCTGCGGTGCTTGGTGACGAAGCCCAGCAGCAGGCACATCACGAACACCGCCAGATACAGGCCGTTGGCGGTGGTCAGCGCCGCGTGTGCGCCCCCTTTGGCGACGATCGGGCCGGTGACCACAAAGGTCAGCATGGTGCCGATGGTGCCGCAGGTCAGAATAAAGTTCACCAGCTTCGGCGAAGAGACCTTGGTCTGCAGCGAGCCGAGGGTGATCAGCGTGGTGTAGATGGCGCTGGAAACGAAGCCCAGGGCCATAATGTAGTAGCCCAGCATCTGCGGCTCGTCACTGCTGACGAACATATACATCGCGCCGGTCGCCAGCGCCGCCAGCACGGTGACGATGCGCTGCAGGTCGAAGAAGCGCAGCACAAAGCTGAACACCCACATCCCCACCATGTAAGACGTCCAGAAATCGCTGACCAGCTTGCCGGCCTGGCTGATATTCATCCCTAATGATTTGGTGGCGTACTCCGGCACCCACTGGATAAAGCCCAGCTGGCCGAGGATGTAGCACAGCGCGGCAATCGACAGGAACAGCACGCCGATGCCCCACTTTTCTTTGGCGACCGCTTCACCGGCGGCATCGCCTTTATTGCCCAGCACCGGGAACTCGGAGCACAGGGTCAGCACGAAAATCGCCAGATACAGCACGCCGATGCAGGCGTAAACCCAGTACCAGCCGATATGGCGCGCCAGCAGGGTGGCGGCGACGATCGGGAAGATCATGCCGGCCATGCTGAAGAACGAGTCGGTAAACAGCAGGCGTGAACCGCGCTGACGGCCGGAATACATATGGGTAATCAGGAAGGTGCCGATCGACATGGTAATGCCGCTCACTACCCCGAGGATAAACATGCAGATGGAGAACAGCGTCAGGGTTTTGCCGACCATCAGGCCAACCACCGCCAGCACCATCAGCAGGAAACCGAACACCAGTTGGCGTTTCAGCGGGATGATTTCCATCAGCCAGGCATTGAGGAAGATCGAAATCAGAATGCCGGCGTTCAGGAAGGTAAAGGTGTTGCTCATGCTGGAAACCGGCAGATTAAAGTACTCTGCAATGTTCCCCATCACCATCCCTGTGACGATCACTAAGGCACCGGTCAGCGCATAGGAAAAGAAGCTGATCCATGTAAGCCGGATGCGGTTGTTGTTATTCATTGAATAAGCCCGATTGGTCTGTTGGATTGGTAAATACCGGTGGCGGGCTCTGACGTCGCTTGCCAAAAAAGAGAGTCCGCCGATCACCTGGTGCAGCGGATCCTAGCATAGCTATTGATATATTTTATGATTACTGGCTAATTTTTGATGTAATCAATGAAAGAAAATTAATCAATTAGTGATCTGCATCTACTTTCACCAGCGAATCGCGGCTGATGACTCGCGGTGCGAAGGTGATGTGTGGCGTTGCCGGATCGATCAACAGGCGCGCGGCCTGCTGCGCCATCTCGACGATCGGGAAGTGGACGCTGGTCAGGGCCGGGCGGACAAACGGCGCCCGTTCGCCGCTGTCGTAGCAGATCAGCGAAATGTCTTGCGGGACGCACAGGCGGTGTTCATTGATCGCCAGCAGGGCGCCGATCGCCATCTCTTCGTTGCAGCAGTAGACGGCGCTGGGCAGCACCGCGCGCCGCAGCAGGCGTTCGGCGCACTGATAACCGCTCTCCAGGTCGTACGCCCCTTCGAGGCAGTCCAGCGGCGTCAGCCGCGCCGCGCGCATGGCCTCCGCAAAGCCCTGAATACGCAGCCGGCTGGAGGCGCGCTGGCGCGGCCCGCTGATGCAGGCGATGCGGCGGTGGCCGGCGTCGATCAGCTGCTGCGTCGCCATGCGGCTGGCCAGCGGATGATCGAACGTGACGCAGCGATCTTCCAGCCCCGGCACCTGACGATCGAGCAACACAAAACGGCGCTGCTCCGCCGCCAGCTGGCGCAATTGTTCGTCGCTCAGGTAGCGGACGTGCAGGATCACGCCGTCGCAGCGCAGGTTGAACAGCCGCTGGATCGCCGCCAGCTCATTGTCGGCGCTGTTGCGCCCCTGGGTGACCAGCAGCTGTTTACCGTGTGATTCCGCCTCGGTCTGCACAAAGTCCATCAGCGCGCCAAAGAAACCGCCGCGGTACGAGGTGGTCACTAGGCCCAGCGTGTTGCTCTGGCTGGAGGCCAGCGCGCGCGCCGCCGGATTGGGGGTATAGCCCAATTGGGCGATGGCCCGCTCCACTTTCTCGCGGGTGGGCGCTTTGACATTGCTGTCGCCGTTGACCACCCGCGACACCGTGGCGCGCGATACGCCCGCCGCCGCGGCTACATCTTCCAGTGTCACCATAGATTCCTTGCGATCCTGTGTCTTTGCACCGCCTTGCCGGCTAGCGGGCGGTAAACTGCGGCAGGTAGGCGTGATTGACCTGCAGCACCTCTTCCAGCAGCGGTTCGGCAATGTTGGCGCTGGCGACCAGCGGGTTGGTGACCAGCGCCAGCAGCGCGCTGCGGCGATCGCCGTGTACGGCGGCCTCAATGGTCAGACGCTCATAGGCCTTCACCTGCTGGGTCAGCGCATGCATGGAGTCCGGCAGGCGGCCGAAGGCCAGCGGACGGGCGCCCTGCGCATCGACGATACAGTTGGTTTCTATCACAGCATCGTCGGCGAGGCCATGAATAGCGCCGCGGTTTGCGGTGTTTACCACTAATTGCGTGCCGAGATTGTTGTGAATCGCCCGGATCAGCTCCAGCGCCACCTGCGAGTAGAAGGAGCCGCCGCGGAAGCTGAGCTGCTGCGGCTTGCTGTCCAGATGCGGATCGGCATACAGCGCGAACAGCTCTTTTTCCACCTGCATCACCTGCTCGGCGCGCGTACCGCGTTCGGCGGCGGCGGCCACCTCTTCCGCCAGCATCTCCTGCGTCTGGTAGAAGTAGCGGTGGTAAGGGCAGGGGATGGCGCCGGTGGCGCGCAGGAATGCCGGCGGCCACGGCTCTTCCTTGATGTTGTTCATGGTCAGCGTCGCGCCGTTGCACAGCTTGTCGATGACTTCGGCGGTGACGTCCCGGCCGTTGTGCAGCACCTGATGCACCCAGACCATATGGTTGAGCCCGGCAAAGCGCAGTTGAATAGCGTCAAACGGCGCTTCCAGCATGTTGGCGATCATATGGTGCATGCTGATCGGCACGTTGCACAGGCCGATAATTTTCGCCTTGGTATAGCGGGAGACCGCTTCGGTCACGATGCCGGCCGGGTTGGTGAAGTTGATGATCCAGGCCTCCGGCGCCAGCCGTTCGACCCGGCGCGCGATATCCAGCATCACCGGAATGGTGCGCAGCGCCTTGGCAAAGCCGCCGACGCCGGTAGTCTCCTGGCCGATCAGGCGATACTTCAGCCCCAGGCGCTCGTCGGCGGCGCGGGCCGGCAGCTGTCCGACGCGCAGCTGCGTCAGCACGAACTGCGCGCCGCGGATGGCGTCGTCCAGTGCAAAGTGGACGCTGACCGCGACCCGCTCCAGCCCGTGCCGCGCCAGCATGCGTTTGGTCAGTGCGGCGATAATTTCCACTTTCTCGCGGCCGGCCTCGACGTCGACCAGCGCCAGTTCGCTGACCGGCAGTTCCTCAATGCGTTCAATCAGGCCTTCGACCAGTTCCGGCGTATAGCTGCTGCCGCCGCCGATAATGGCGATTTTCAGGGTATTCATCCGCGCGCCTCCGCTTGCGCCTGTCGGCGATAAAGTTCGATCATGTCGTCTGCCAGATCCTGAATCACCATGGCGTTCATCAGGTGGTCCTGGGCGTGCACGGTGATCAGGTTGATGGTCAGCTTGCCGCTGCCTTCGTCCAGGCCGATCAGCCGGGTCTGAATCTGGTGCGCCTGCGTCACCGCCCGTTTGGATTCGGCCATCTGCGCGGCGGAGGCGTTAAAGTCGCCCGCCCGCGCCTGCTGCAGGGCCATCAACGCGCTGCTGCGGGCGCTGCCGGCGAACACCAGCAATTCCATAATGGTGCTTTCGAAGTCCTGACTGACGTCGGGGGTTAATTCACTCACGGTTAGGCTCCTGTTGCCGCAGATGCAGCGCGTTCGGCTTCGGCCTGCTGCATTTCCTGCGCGATTAACTGTTTTTCATACACTTTGAAGAACGGCAGCCAGATGGCGAAGTCGAGCGCCATCAGCAGCAATACCAGTACGGCGGCGCGGATATCCCACGAGGCGGAGATCAGCGCGCCGAGCGGGGCCGGCGCGGTCCACGGCGCCATGGCGACCATCTTTTCCACCAGTTCCCAGTGCAGGGCGAAGTAGGCCAGGACGGCATTGACCATCGGCACCAGCAGCAGCGGAATAAACAGCGTCGGGTTCATCACCACCGGCGAGCCGAACAGCAATGGCTCGTTGATGTTGAACACCGAGGGCACCACGCTCAGCCTGCCGATGGTGCGCAGATGCACCGAGCGGCTGCGCAGGTACAGCAGCGCCAGCACCAGCGTGGAGCCGGAGCCGCCGATGCAGACATAGAACGACCAGAACGGCGCGGTCAGCGTCTGGGTGGTGGCCGCGCCCTGCGCCACCAGCGCGGCGTTGGCCGCCAGGTTGGTCATAAAGATCGGGTTAAGCAGGCCGGTAACGATGTTGTCGCCGTGGATACCGGCAAACCACAGCAGGTTGGCGATCAGCACCATCAGCAGAATGGCGGGCAGGGTGTCGCCGACGCCGATCAGCGGCTGGAACAGCTGCATAATGGCGGCCGGCAGCAGCAGGTGAAACTCGCTCTGCAGCAGAATGCTGAGCGGGTAGACCGTCAGCAAAATGCCGATCACTGGATACAGCAGCTCAAACGAGCGGGCGATGGCCGGCGGCACCTGTTCGGGCAGGCGCAGCGTGATGTGGTACTTTTTCAGCAGGCGGATCAGCTCTACCGACCAGATGGCGCAGATCAGCGCGGTGAACACCCCCTGACCGCCGAGAAAGTCGAGCGACATTTTGTTGTCGGCCTGCGGCGCGGCCGCCAGCAGGAACGCCATCAGCGACAGCAGCCCGGCGGTCAGCGCGTCCAGGCCGTAGTGCCTGGCCAGGCTGTAGGCGGTGCCGATCGCCACGAACACGCTCATCAGGCCCATGGTCATAAAGAACGGCATGGTGATGGTGTTCCAGTGCGTCTTGGCGAAGCCCAGCCAGGCGCGGCCGAAGCCGGAGGTGGTGTCGGCGTCGAACGGCGGGTTGGCGACGATCAGCATGATGCTGCCGACGATAAGAAACGGCATGGCGCAGATAAAGCCGTCGCGGATGGCGATAATGTGGCGCTGGCTGCCGATGCGGCCGGCCAGCGGCGCGATGTGATTTTCCACGACGCGCATCAGTGAAGCGTACAGGCTCATGGGCATCTCCGCCGGTTCAGGCCATCAGGGCGAGGGCGTGGTCCAGCACTTTATCGCCGCGCAGCGTGCCGTAATCCATCATGTCGATCACCGCGACGGGCTTGCCGAACGGGGCTGCAAGCTGGCTAAAGCGCGCCAGTTCATATTTCACCTGCGGCCCCAGCAGCACGACGTCGGCATCGGCCAGCGCGCTTTCAAATTCGGCGGCGGGCACGGCGACGATCTCCAGCGTCAGCGCCCGTTTTTCCGTTTCGGCCTGCATCCGCTTGACCAGCATGCTGGTGGACATACCGGCGGCGCAGCACAGCACTATCTTTTTCATCATTGCTCTCCTGTTATTCCCGTGTTCGGCGCGCCGCAGCGTGAGCCGCCATCGGTTCTTTTTATGTTTTCGCTCGAATGAGAGCGCTCTCATTTTTAGCCTAGCGGCAACGCAGAAACAAAACGGGACACAGGTCGCAAAAAATGCCGAACAGTCGATTGGTGCAAATAATGCGTGATCGGCTTTGCAAAAATCTGCCTAGCGATCATACTCTTGTCAGGAAAATTCGGGCGTTAACTCGCAAAAATATGGGGCTGCCCGGGCAGTGCGGCGCGGCTTTGAGAAATTTCCCGCAATTGCGTAAATATAAGTAAATGGCTGGCGCTCATCAGAATGGCTCTTTAGAATCAGGGCGCTCTCCGTTGTTTGTCTCCCAGAGAAAGGACCCGCTCATGTTCAAACGTACCTTAACCACCCTTGTCGCCCTGTGTTCTCTGACGGCGATGGCGCCGGCCGCATTGGCCGCAGGCGAAACCCACGTCATGCTGACCACCTCCGCCGGGAATATCGAGCTGGCGCTGGATGGCCAGAAAGCGCCGGTATCAACGAAAAACTTCGTTGACTACGTGAACAGCGGCTTCTATGACAACACCGTTTTCCACCGTGTGATCCCCGGCTTTATGATTCAGGGCGGCGGCTTCACGGCGGATATGCAGCAAAAGAGCACCAAAGCGCCGATCAAGAACGAGGCGGATAACGGCCTGCGCAACCTGCGCGGCACCATTTCCATGGCGCGCACCGCCGACAAGGACAGCGCCACCAGCCAGTTCTTCCTCAACGTGGCGGACAACGCCTTCCTCGACCACGGCCAGCGCGATTTCGGCTATGCAGTGTTCGGTAAGGTGGTGAAGGGCATGGACGTGGTTGACAAGATTTCTCAGGTGCCGACCGGCAACGTCGGCCCTTATCAAAATGTACCGAGCAAGCCGATTGTTATTCTGTCGGCGAAGGTCATGCCGTAATCGCTCAGACCGGCCCCCGCGCGGGGCCGGTTTCTGTTTTCCCCTCCCTGAAGCTTCGCCTGCATCACTGTTTTCTCCTCCTGCTCATGGTGTAATCAACGCAGATAATCAACCGGATAGCCGGCGTTTTGTTGTTCCTCTCGTTCAGGATGCGTTGTTGTGATGTATGAATTTGACCAGGTGCTGCTGCTGTTGCAGCAGATGTGCGTCTATCTGGTGATCGCCTATCTGTTGAGTAAAACCCCGCTGTTTATTCCGCTGATGCAGGTCACCATCCGTTTGCCGCACAAGCTGCTGTGCTACGTGATTTTCTCGGTGTTCTGCATTATGGGCACCTATTTCGGCCTGCATATTCAGGACTCGATCGCCAACACGCGCGCCATCGGCGCGGTGCTGGGCGGCCTGCTGGGCGGGCCGTCGGTCGGATTTCTGGTCGGGCTGACCGGGGGGCTGCATCGCTATACCCTCGGCGGCATGACCGACGTCGCCTGTGCGGTGTCCACCGTGGCCGAAGGGCTGGTCGGCGGGCTGGTGCACAGCCTGGCGCTGCGGCGTGGCCGGCTCGATCTGCTGTTTAATCCGCTGTTTGTCGCCGGCGTCACTCTGGTGGCCGAAATCCTGCAGATGGGCATTATCCTCGCCATCGCCCGTCCGTTCGACGAGGCGCAGCGTCTGGTGGGCTATATCGTGCTGCCGATGCTGGTTGCCAACACCGTGGGGGCGGCGATGTTTATGCAGATTCTGCGCGACCGGCGGGCGATGTTTGAAAAGTACACCAGCGCGTTCTCCTCCAAAGCCCTCAAACTGGCCGAACGCACCGAGGGGATTTTGCGGCAGGGCTTTGACCGGGAAAACAGCATGAAGGCGGCGCGGGTGATCTATCAGGAACTGGGCATCGGCGCGGTGGCGATCACCGACCGTGAAAAGCTGCTGGCGTTTATCGGCATCGGCGACGATCACCACCTGCCGGGCACGCCGATCTCTTCGGCGCATACCCGCTGCGCCATTGACAATAACGAAGTGGTGTATGCCGATGGCAATGCGCTCTCCTACAGCTGTTCGATCAGCGGCAGCTGCAAGCTGGGGTCGACGCTGGTGATCCCGCTGCGCGGTGAGAACCAGCGGGTGATCGGCACCATCAAGCTGTATGAGCCGAAAAGCAAGCTGTTCAGCACCATCAACCGCACCTTGGGCGAGGGCATCGCCAGCCTGCTGTCGGCGCAGATTATGGCCGGCCAGTATGAACGGCATAAACAGCTGCTGGCGCAGTCGGAAATCAAGCTGCTGCACGCGCAGGTAAACCCGCATTTCCTGTTTAACGCGTTAAATACGCTGGTGGCGGTGATTCGCCGCGACGGCGACCGCGCCTGTGAACTGGTGCAGTATCTGTCGACCTTCTTCCGCAAGAACCTTAAGCGTTCGGATGACGAAGTCAGCCTGGCGGACGAGATTGAGCACGTTAACGCCTATCTGCAAATTGAGCAGGCGCGCTTTGCCGACCGACTGGAAATCGTGGTATCGCTGCCGGAGCGCCTGTTGGCGGTGCGCCTGCCGGCGTTTTCCCTGCAGCCGATTGTGGAAAACGCCATCAAACACGGCACCTCGCAGCTGCTGGGCACCGGGCGCATCACCATCGACGCCCGCAGCGAGAGCGGGCGCCTGCTGCTGCAGGTCACGGATAACGCCGGCCTGTATCAGGAAAAAACGCCGGGCGACGGGCTGGGTATGAGCCTGGTTGACCGGCGCATCCGCGTACGCTACGGCGAAGAGTACGGCGTACGGGTCAGCTGTGAGCCGGAGGCGTTCACCCGCATCACATTACACGTTCCACTGGAGGGAGCCGCCTGATGCTGAACATATTGATCGTCGATGATGAGCCTTCGGCGCGCGACAACCTGCGCCATCTGCTGTCTGCCGAGCCGGAGGTGTGCATTATCGGCGAATGCGCGAATGCGATTGAGGCCATCAGCCAGATCCATCGGCTGCAGCCGGACGTGGTGTTTTTGGATATCCAGATGCCGCGCATCAGCGGCCTGGAGATGGTGGGTATGCTCGATCCCAACCGGATGCCGCATATCGTGTTCCTCACCGCGTATGATGAATACGCGCTGCAGGCGTTTGAGGAACACGCCTTTGACTATCTGCTGAAGCCGGCGGAACCGCAGCGGCTGAAGAAAACCCTGCAGCGCCTGCAGCAGCGCCATACGGCGCAGGATGTCGCCGCACTGCCGGAAAGCGCGGGCTATTTGAAATATATCCCCTGCGCCGGCCACAGCCGGATTTACCTGCTGCGCTTTGACGAGGTGATCGCCATCCGCTCGCGCGCCAGCGGCGTTTACGTGGTGCGCAACGACGGCATGGAGTGCTTTACCGAACTGACGCTGCGCACGCTGGAGAGCCGTACGCCGCTGGTGCGCTGCCATCGACAGTATCTGGTGAATCTGGAACAGGTGCGGGAAATTCGCTTTGAAGAGGGCGGCGCGGCGGAAATGATTATGTCGGTCGGCGAGGCGGTGCCGGTCAGCCGCCGCTACCTGAAATCGTTGAAAGAACAGCTGGGGCTGCGCGGCTAGCGCTTGACGGGGTTCCGCCGCGCTTATAGCTTTATGACATCACAGGCGCATTTGCGCCGCGTCAGCGTCATCAAAGGAACAGCAAATGAGTGAAGCACGGATTATCGCCAAGGCGATGAAAGACGGAAAACCCGTTCAGGATTTGGCGATTCTGCCCGCCTTGGCTAACCGCCACGGCCTGATTACCGGCGCGACCGGTACCGGTAAAACCGTGACGTTGCAAAAAATGGCCGAACAGTTTTCACGCATCGGCGTGCCGGTGTTCCTGTCGGACGTGAAGGGCGACCTGTCGGGGATCGGCACCGAGGCGGTGCCGAATGAAAAACTGCAGGCGCGCCTGACGGCGATTGGCGTCGCCGACTGGCAGCCGCAGGCCTGCACCATTATTCCGTGGGATATCTACGGCGAGAAAGGCCACCCGATCCGCGCCACGGTTTCCGATCTCGGCCCGCTGCTGCTGGCGCGTCTGCTGGACCTGAATGAGGTGCAAAGCGGCGTGCTGCAGCTGGTGTTTAAAATCGCTGACGATAACGCGCTGCTGCTGTTGGATATGAAAGACCTGCGCGCGATGGTGCAGTACGTCGGCGACAATGCCAAACAGTTCAAAACCCAGTATGGCAATATTTCCACCGCCTCAGTCGGCGCGATCCAGCGCGGCCTGCTGACGCTGGAGGAGCAGGGCGCCAACCTGTTCTTCGGCGAGCCGATGCTCGATATCAACGATCTGATGAAAACCGACGCCAATGGCCATGGCGTGATCAATCTGCTGGCGGCCGACAAGCTGATTAACCAGCCGAAGCTCTATTCGGTATTTCTGCTGTGGCTGCTGGCTGAGCTGTTTGAACATCTGCCGGAAGTGGGCGACCCGGAGCAGCCGAAGCTGGTGTTCTTCTTTGATGAGGCGCACCTGCTGTTCAAAGACGCGCCGGCGGCGCTGCTGACCAAGATTGAGCAGGTGGTGCGCCTGATCCGCTCCAAAGGCGTCGGCGTTTACTTTGTGACGCAAAACCCGCTGGATATTCCGGACAGCGTGCTCGGCCAGCTGGGCAACCGCGTGCAGCACGCGCTGCGCGCCTTTACGCCGCGCGACCAGAAGGCGGTGAAGGCGGCGGCGCAGACCATGCGCGCCAACCCGGACTTTGATGCGGAAACGGTGATTGGCGAGCTGGGCGTCGGGGAGGCGCTGGTGTCGTTTCTCGATGAGAAGGGGCGTCCCCATGTGGTGGAGCGTGCGATGGTGATCGCGCCAGAGTCAAAAATGGGCATGCTGGGGGCGGAAGGGCTGAACAGCGCCATCAATAAGTCGCCGCTGTACGGCCGCTATGAAGAGATGGTGGACCGTGAGTCGGCCTATGAGAAGCTGTCGTCCGAGGGCTTTGCCACCGTCGGCCAGGATGCGGAAGCGGTGGATAAAGCGACGCCGCAGGCCGGCCAGCAAAGCGGCGGCGGCCTGATGGGCAGCCTGAATGAGCTGCTGTTCGGCTCCACCGGCCCGCGCGGCGGCAAACGCGACGGCATTGTGCAGACCGCCGCCAAAAGCATGGCGCGCGATCTGAGCAAGCAAATCCTGCGCGGCGTGCTGGGTTCGATCATGGGCGGCCGTAAAAAGTAATCTTTTCTTCGCGTAATGCATCGGCAGCCGTCTTCACCCTGGCGGCTTACTGCGGTAAGCTCCCGGACTGAGGCGGTTGCCGTCTTGTTGTACCCGAAAAATCTCTCCCAATCATAGGCTGTTGAACCGCCATGCTGCTGCTGATCGATAACTACGACTCCTTTACCTACAACCTTTATCAATACTTCTGCGAGCTGGGCGCCGAGGTGGTGGTAAAGCGCAATGATGAACTGCAGCTGGCCGATATTGACCGGCTGGCGCCGCAGCATCTGGTGATCTCCCCCGGCCCCTGCACACCGAACGAGGCCGGCATTTCGCTGGCGGCGATTGCGCACTTTGCCGGCCGGCTGCCGATTCTGGGCGTCTGCCTGGGGCATCAGGCGCTGGGGCAGGCATTTGGCGCCGATGTGGTGCGCGCGCGTGAGGTGATGCACGGCAAAACGTCGGCGATTCGCCATACGGACAGCGGCGTTTTTCGCGGGCTGAATAATCCGCTGACGGTAACGCGCTATCATTCGCTGGTGTTGGACGCCAAAACGTTGCCGGACTGTTTTGAGGTGACCGCCTGGAGCGAGCGCGACGGCATGCGCGATGAGATCATGGGCATTCGCCATCGCACGCTGGCGCTGGAAGGGGTGCAGTTCCATCCGGAGAGCATCCTTAGCGAGCAGGGGCACGCGCTGCTGAGTAATTTCCTTAAAAGTTAATCGGTTATAAGTTTTTCGCCATTATCGATGATTTTGGTTTGCCCTTGATTGGTTTTTTATGCATATTTTATGACTATATTGTCACTTTAGTGGCGGCGCTAAAAAACCAATCTCTTGAGGTGGAACCCAATAATGACGGAAAAACATGCGGTCAATCGCAGCACGTTCGATCAGGTGATTTTGCCGGTTTATGCACCGGCGCAGTTTGTGCCGGTAAAGGGCCAAGGCAGCCGCGTGTGGGACAGCGAGGGGAAAGAGTATATCGATTTCTCCGGCGGCATCGCCGTTACCGCATTGGGCCACTGCCACCCGGCGCTGGTGGCGGCGCTGCAGCAGCAAAGTGAAACCCTGTGGCATACCAGCAATGTGTTCACCAATGAGCCGGCGCTGCGGCTGGCCAGCAAACTGATTGACGCCACCTTTGCCGACCGGG
This sequence comes from Serratia sp. FGI94, assembly GCF_000330865.1. Taxonomy (NCBI): domain Bacteria; kingdom Pseudomonadati; phylum Pseudomonadota; class Gammaproteobacteria; order Enterobacterales; family Yersiniaceae; genus Serratia; species Serratia sp. FGI94. The sequence goes on along the minus strand of NC_020064.1, from coordinate 4,524,681 downwards.
TCTTTTTCGTCAACTCCGGCTCGGAAGCCAATGAGGCGGCCTTTAAACTGGCGCGCCACTATGCCATTACCCGCCACAGTCCGTATAAAACCAAAATTATCGCCTTCTATAACGCCTTCCACGGCCGGACGCTGTTTACCGTCTCGGTGGGCGGGCAGGCGAAATATTCCGACGGCTTCGGGCCAAAGCCGGCCGATATCGTGCACGTGCCGTACAACGATTTGGCGGCGGTCAAGGCAGTGATGGACGACAGCACCTGCGCGGTGGTGATGGAGCCGATTCAGGGCGAAGGCGGCATTACGCCGGTGGACGCCGAGTTCCTACAGGGTGTGCGCGCGCTGTGTGACCAGCATCAGGCGCTGCTGGTGTTTGATGAGGTGCAGAGCGGTATGGGACGTACCGGCAAACTGTTTGCCTATATGCACTACGGCGTGACGCCGGATATTCTCACCACCGCCAAAGCGCTGGGCGGCGGCTTCCCGATCAGCGCGATGCTGACCACCGAGGAGATTGCCTCTGCCATGCAGGTCGGCACGCACGGCAGTACCTACGGCGGCAACCCGCTGGCCTGCGCGGTGGCCGAGGCGGCGCTGGATGTGATCAATACGCCGCAGGTACTGGACGGCATTGCGCAGCGCCATGCGCTGTACGTGGCTAAACTGCAGCAGCTGACCGAGAAATACGGCGTGTTCAGCGATATTCGCGGCATGGGGCTGCTGATCGGCGCTGAACTTAGCGCGGCCTATCAGAATAAGGCGCGGGATTTCCTGGCGGCTGCGGCCGCGCATGGCGTGATGATCCTGAACGCCGGACCTAACGTTATCCGTTTTGCGCCGTCATTGGTGATTGAACCGCAGGATATTGAAGAAGGGATGGCGCGTTTTGAGCGTGCGGTGCAGGATGTGGTGAATGCGGCATAAGCTACCCTTGCCGTCAGCATAAAAAACGGCGCGTATGCGCCGTTTTCTTATTAATTAACGCGTGCCATAAACGACGATGGTTTTGCCGTGTGCGGAGATCAGGTTTTGATCTTCCAGCATTTTCAGGATGCGGCCGACCGTTTCGCGTGAGCAGCCGACGATCTGACCAATTTCCTGACGTGTGATTTTAATTTGCATACCGTCAGGGTGGGTCATGGCGTCCGGCTGTTTCGCCAGGTTCAGCAGGGTCTGCGCAATGCGACCGGTAACGTCAAGGAAGGCGAGGTTACCCACTTTCTCCGAGGTGACCTGCAGGCGGCTGGCCATTTGCGCGGAAAGGCGCATCAGAATATCCGGGTTGACCTGGATCAGCTGGCGGAATTTCTTATAGGAAATTTCAGCTACTTCACAGGCGGTTTTTGCTCTCACCCAGGCGCTGCGCTCCTGACCTTCTTCAAATAATCCAAGCTCGCCGATGAAATCCCCCTGGTTGAGGTAGGACAGGATCATCTCTTTACCTTCTTCATCTTTAATCAGCACCGCAACGGAGCCTTTCACGATGTAGTAGAGCGTTTCGGCCTTTTCACCTTGGTGAATCAGCGTACTTTTGGATGGATATTTGTGGATATGGCAATGAGACAGGAACCATTCGAGAGTCGGGTCTGTTTGCGGTTTGCCGAGAACCATTCGCTATTATCCTCTGTTGTAATCGCTGCCTTGTAACACAGGGATCAAAGATCCCTGTTAAACGCGTTGATAACCGGTAATGCATGCGGGCTATAAACAGGTTTTGAGGCGTGCCGTAAAATACGCTATTGCCCTTAGCATATTAACTTGCTGACGGTGCTGCAAGCTACATTCTGTTAACATCTCGCTGAAGATGCGTTTCCTTGGGCAGATCCCTGAAAAATCGGTGTCCAAAAAAGAGTTATTGCGGATTGTTTGTAGCATAGAGTGAGGCGAGTGTCTTCTGTTGTCTCGCTTCAGCATGACCAGCATCAGGTTCCGTTGCCAGTTTTAGTGCGAAAGCGTAGTCTGATTTTAAGAAATTAACCGGAGTGAGCAATATGCAGGCAAGAGTGAAATGGGTGGAAGGATTGACCTTCCTCGGTGAGTCCGCGTCGGGCCATCAGGTGTTAATGGACGGGAATGCCGGGGAAAAAGCGCCGAGCCCGATGGAGATGGTGCTGATGTCGGTGGGCGGCTGCAGCGCGATCGACGTGGTGTCGATTCTGCAAAAAGGCCGCAACGACGTGCGCGACTGTGAGGTAAAACTCAGCTCACAGCGCCGGGAAGAGGCGCCGCGCACCTTTACCGCGATCAATCTGCATTTTATCGTCAGCGGTAAAGGGTTGAGCGACAAGGTGGTGGAGCGGGCGGTCAATCTGTCCGCCGAAAAGTACTGCTCGGTATCGCTGATGCTGAGCCAGGCGGCAACGGTGACCCACAGCTTTGAAATCCGCGCCGTGGAATAAGTTCACCCGGCGTGCGCCGGGTGCTAAGCCCGCTATTCGATCTTTTTCCCTTCCAGCAGGCGCTGCACCAGCGGCGCCATAATCAGTTCCATCGCCAGCCCCATCTTGCCGCCCGGCACCACCAGCGTATTGATATGCGAGATAAATGACCCCTGCAACATCGCCAGCAGATAGGGGAAGTCGATCTGATCCAACCCGCGGAAGTGAATCACCACAAAGCTTTCATCCAGCGAAGGGATGGCTTTGGCGGCGAACGGGTTGGAGGTGTCGACCGTCGGCACCCGCTGGAAGTTGATATGGGTGCGGGAAAACTGCGGCGTGATGTAGTTGATGTAGTCTTCCATCGAGCGCACCACCGAATCCATGACCGCTTCGCGCGAATGGCCGCGTTCGCCGGTATCGCGGATCAGCTTTTGGATCCACTCCAGGTTAACGATGGGCACCACCCCGACCAGCAGATCGACATGGCGAGCCACGTCGTGCTGGTCGGTCACCACGCCACCGTGCAGGCCTTCATAAAACAGCACGTCGGTCGGCGATGGCAGCGGTTCCCACGGCGTGAAGGTGCCGGGCACCTGGTTGTAGGGCACCGCTTCGTCATAGGTATGTAGGTATTTGCGCGAGCGGCCGCTGCCGCTTTTGCCGTATTCGATAAAGCTCTGCTCCAGCAGGCCGAAATCGTTGGCCTCCGGGCCGAAGTAGCTGATATGGCGGCCGAGGTCGCGCGCTTTACGGATCGCGGCGTCCATTTCCGGCCGGGTATAGCGATGGAAGCTGTCGCCTTCCAACTGCGCGGCGCGGATATCCAACTGCTGGAATATTTTGCGGAACGCCACGCTGGTGGTGGTGGTGCCGGCGCCGCTGGAGCCGGTCACCGCGATTACGGGATGTTTGGCGGACATACTTGGGTTACTCCGTAGTAATAAAGCGCGCGTATCAGAGAATAATTTTTAGTGTGGTTGATACGTTTTTGCCAGCGGCAAGCTGCGCGAGTTGGTTTGCAAGATGTCCATTGTTACCTGATTTTTGTCGCCAGTCATAGGGCGCCGGCGCGATTAACTCTCCTGCCGGCCGGCGCGCAGCTGTCCGCGGGGCATGATATTGACGGTTTCATGCAGCTCCGACCAAACCAGCACCACCTCGCCGCTCTGCAGCTGGCGGCGCACGTCGGCCACCTTCTGCTCCAGCGAGCGTTCATGCTCGCCGTAGTCGGTGCCTTCGCGCAGCACGAAGGCTTCAATCAGGTTATTCAACGTACTGCTGTCCAGTTCTTTCCAGGGAATAATCACGTTATTTATCCAGATAAGGTGTAAGCCAGGCGGGAATGCGCTGTTCCAGCCACATTTTCGGTTTGTGCAGCGTGCCGCCGACAAAGCCGACGTGGCCGCCGCACTCGGTCAGCTGATACTCGATATTGGGCGGCAGCGCGCTCAGATCGGGGATCACCGCGTCGGTCATAAAGGGGTCGTCTTTGGCGTGAATGATCAGCAGTGGCGTTTGGATTTCCGGCAGCAGCGGCAGCGCGCTGCAGCGCCGGTAGTAATCGGTGGCGTCGCGGAAGCCGTGAATGCGCGCGGTAATGGCGTCGTCAAAGTCGCGTATCCGGCGCAGCCCTTTGAGCTGCGGCAGCCGCAGCGGCAGCGACGCCGGGTCGCGCAGCAGCTTGCGGGTGGCGTTCTGCTTGAGCTGGCCGAGCAGGTAATGCTGATAGACGCGGGAGAAGCCCTGCTCCATACGCAGGGAGCACGGCTCCAGCATCAGCGGCGCGCTGACCACCACGGCGGCGTCCAGCAGGCTTGCCTGGCGCTGCTGCGCCAGATAGCAGGCCAGCATATTGCCGCCGAGAGAAACGCCGACCGCGGCGGTGGGGGCGGCGCCATGGGTATCCCGCAGCCAGCGCAGGAAAAAGCGCGCGTCTTCCGTTTCGCCGGAATGATAAATGCGCTGTTTGCGGTTGGGCACGCCGCTGCAGCCGCGAAAGTGCATCACCACGCCCAGCCAGCCCTTTTCACGCCAGGCGTGCAGCAGGCCGTGGGCATAGGGGCTGTAGAAGCTGCCTTCCAGGCCGTGGAACAGCACCACCCGGGGCTTATCGCCCGCGTTTGCGGGGTCCTCGCTCCAGGCCAGATCGACGAAATCGCCGTCGGGCAGCTCCAGCCGCTGCCAGTGTGGTTGCAGCAGCACGCGGCGGCGCACCAGCCGCGGCAATAGGGTTTGCAGATGCGGGTTGCTGGCCCCGCTCAGGGGACGAAAGGTTTCATGCATAAGGTGAATAAAAATCTTGTTGGCGACTATTGTGTGATCAATAGCGCACTGTTAGCTTCAATGTCATCTGTTAACCATCATACTGCAAAAATCGCGCATGGGTGAGGAGCGCCCGTTTCATGGAATTAAGTTTGTTTCTTTCGCTGCTGGGCTTCCTGTGGGTGGCCGCGATTACCCCTGGCCCGAACAACATGCTGCTCACCACCTCTGGCGCCAATTTTGGCTTTATGCGCTCGCTGTGGCTGATGATGGGCATCATGCTTGGCATGCAGAGCATTTTGCTGCTGGTGGCGTTCGGCGTCGGCAGCCTGATCCTGGTCTACCCTTCATTACACCTGATTCTGAAAATCCTCGGCAGCATCTACCTGCTGTGGCTGGCGTGGAAAGTGGCGACCGCCGCCTATGAGAAACTGGAGACCGATATTGCGCCGCCCAGGCCGGTACGGCTGTATCAGGGCTGGCTGCTGCAGTTTCTCAACCCCAAGGCCTGGCTGATGGCACTGGGCGCGGTGGCCAGCTTTAGCCTGGAGGGGGAGCGATATAACGCGTCGGTCGTGGCCATCGCGGTGGGGATTTTTGTGGTCAATATCATTGCCGGGATCGTCTGGCTTGGATTCGGCACCGTGATCGGCCGCCTGCTGCGCAGCAAGAAGGCCTGGGTGATCTTTAATGTTTCCATGGGGTTGCTGACCGCGGCCTGCGCGCTGCTGATCTGGCATTAAGGAGTAAACCATGAGCGAAAATTACTTTCACGTTGACGCCTTTACCGGCGCGGGGCTGCGTGGCAATCCGGCGGGCGTGTATCTGCTGAAACAGCCGCTGGAGACGGCGCAGCTGCAGGCGATCGCCAATGAGTTGCAGCTGCCGGAGACCAGCTTTGTCTGGGACGACGGTGATGTGCTGAGCATCCGCTGGTTTACGCCGCAGCGCGAGGTGGACCTGTGCGGACACGGCACGCTGGCGGCGGCGCATGTGATGTTCAACGTGGTGAACCCGGGGCTGAACGATCTGCGTTTTCGCTCCGCCAGCGGCGAACTGTATGTCAAACGCGACAGCGAAGAGGCTGAGCGGCTGATTCTGGATTTCCCCAGCCGGGCGCCGCAGCGCGTCGCGCCGCCGGCCGCGGTGACGCAGCTGCTGGGCGTTACGCCGCAGGAGACCTGGCAGGCCACGGCGCTGCTGGTGGTGCTGGAGAGTGAAGCGCAGGTGAGGGCGCTGCAGCCGGACATTCCGGCGCTGATTGCCGCCGCCGGCCGGGCGGTGATCGTCACCGCGCCGGGTGAGACGGTGGATTTTGTTTCCCGTTACTTCACGCTGGACGGTGGAGAAGACCCGGTGACCGGCTCCGCCCACTGTACGCTGATGCCGTATTGGAGCGCGCGTCTGGGGCGCCATACGCTGCGGGCCAGGCAGATATCCGCCCGTGGCGGCGAACTGTTCTGCCGCCAACACGGCGAACGCACCCTGCTCGGCGGCCACGCCAGGATCTTTTTACGCGGGGAAATTCTCAGCGGATAGTGCGATTTATATCGCGATAAGTAATAAAGAAGACTTTTTTATTCTTTTACGCCTGGATACGCTCAGATAAAACTGTTGGCAACTGAACAGATCGTTATCAACGGAGCAGAATATGGCGGGCAAATTCTTTTCTCTACGCGGCGCGGCGCTGTTGGCGCTGTCGCTGACGGCGGCCAGCGCACAGGCGGTCGATGTGACCGTCGCCTACCAAACCTCGGCGGAGCCCGCCAAAGTGGCGCAGGCGGAAAACAGTTTTGCCAAACAGTCCGGCGCCAAGGTCGACTGGCGTAAGTTTGACAGCGGTTCCAGCGTGCTGCGCGCGCTGGCCTCCGGCGATGTGCAAATCGGCAATATCGGCTCCAGCCCGCTGGCGGTGGCCGCCAGCCAAAAACTGCCGATTGAGGTGTTCCTGATCGCCTCGCAGCTCGGCAGCTCGGAAGCGCTGGTGGTGAAAAACACCATCGCTTCACCAAAAGATCTGATCGGCAAACGCATTGCGGTGCCGTTTATCTCAACCACCCATTACAGCCTGCTGGCTTCGCTGAAGCATTGGGGCATCAAGCCTGAGCAGGTGAAAATCCTCAATCTGCAGCCGCCGGCCATTGCCGCCGCCTGGCAGCGCGGCGATATCGACGGCGCGTACGTCTGGGCGCCGGTGGTGAACGAACTGGCGAAAAACGGCAAGGTGCTGGCCGATTCGGCGCAGGTGGGCGAGTGGGGCGCGCCGACGCTGGATGTCTGGGTGGTGCGTAAGGATTTCGCCCGGCAGCATCCTGAGGTGGTGAGCGCGTTTGCCGCCAGCTCGCTGGCGGCGCAAAAGGCCTACCTGAACGATCCCGCCGCTTGGCTTGGGGATAAAGAACATCTCGCCACGCTGGCGCGGCTGAGTGGGGTGCCGGAAGCGCAGGTGCCGGCATTGGTGCAGGGCAACCGCTATCTGCCGGCGGCGGAGCAGGTGAGTCAGCTGGGTCAGCCGGTCAGTAAGGCGATTCACGATACCGCAGAGTTTCTGAAGCAGCAGGGAAAAATCCCGCAGGTTGACGCGGATTACAGCGCCTATGTTACCGACCGTTTCGTGAAGCAGCTGCAGGCTGCGCCGCAGTCGTAAGGGGGGGGGGAGAGATGCTAAACGTCAGCCATCTGTCGGCGGAGTATCAGGGGCGTCCGGCGCTGCGCGATGTGTCGTTCCAGATCGACAGCGGCGAGCTGGTGGTGGTGCTGGGGCCGTCGGGCTGCGGCAAAACCACCCTGCTGAATCTGATTGCCGGCTTTATGTCGCCGGCGGCGGGCAGCATTACGCTGGACGGCCGGCCGGTCAACGGCCCCGGCGCCGAGCGCGGCGTGGTGTTTCAGCATGAGGGCCTGCTGCCGTGGCGCAACGTGGCGGATAACGTCGAGTTTGGTCTGCAGCTGGCGGGCATCGGCAAGACGCAGCGGCGGGCGGTGGCGCAGGATATGCTGCGCCGTGTCGGCCTGGCCGGCTATGAGCAACATTTTATCTGGCAGCTGTCCGGCGGGATGCGTCAGCGCGTCGGGATCGCCCGCGCACTGGCGGCGGATCCGCGTCTGCTGCTGCTGGATGAGCCGTTCGGCGCGCTGGATGCCTTTACCCGCGAGCAGATGCAGGAGCTGCTGCTCAACATCTGGCGTGATACCGGCAAGCAGGTGCTGCTGATTACGCACGATATTGAAGAGGCGGTCTTTTTAGCCAGCGAGCTGCTGCTGCTGTCACCGGGGCCGGGGCAGGTGGTTGAGCGCCTGTCGCTCGACTTCGGCCGCCGCTACGCCGCCGGTGAAGCGTGCCGTACGATCAAGTCGGACCCTGAGTTTATCGCCCGGCGCGAATATGTGCTCGGCAAGGTCTTCCAACAGCGCGAGGCATTATTATGAGCCTGCATTCCACCTTGAAAGCGACCGTGACGCCGGCGTCGCCGCGCCGTTTTACGCTGCCGCGCCGCGTCTGGCTCAGCGCATCAACGCTGCTGGCGGTGCTGGCGCTGTGGTGGGCGGTGACGGCGCTGGGGCTGATCGACCCGCTGTTTCTGCCGGCGCCGCAGCAGGTACTGCGCCAGCTGATAACCATCGCCGGCCCGCAGGGGTTTATGGACGCCACGCTGTGGCAGCATTTGGGCGCGAGCCTGGGGCGCATTTTGCTGGCGCTGCTGGCGGCGGTGCTGATCGGGATCCCGGTCGGCATTGCGATGGGGCTGAACGACACGGTGCGCGGCATCCTCGACCCGCTGATTGAGATTTACCGCCCGGTGCCGCCGCTGGCCTATCTGCCGCTGATGGTGATTTGGTTCGGCATTGGCGAAACGTCGAAAATTCTGCTGATTTATCTGGCGATTTTTGCTCCGGTCGCGCTGTCGACCGTGGCCGGCGTGCGCAGCGTGGCGCAGGTGCGGGTGCGCGCCGCACGAGCGCTGGGGGCTAACCGCTGGCAGGTGCTGCGCTTTGTGGTGTTGCCGAGCGCGCTGCCGGAAATTCTGACCGGGATCCGCATCGGGCTGGGCGTGGGCTGGTCGACGCTGGTGGCGGCGGAACTGATCGCCGCGACGCGCGGTTTAGGTTTTATGGTGCAGTCCGCCGGTGAGTTTCTGGCGACCGATGTGGTGCTGGCCGGCATCGGCGTGATTGCGATTATTGCATTTGGTTTAGAGCTGGGATTGCGCGCTCTGCAGCGCCGTCTGACCCCGTGGCATGGAGTACAACAATGAACGAACGTCTGGTGATTACCCCGTTAGGGCCGCATATCGGCGCGCTGGTGGAGAATGTTCAGCTGGCGCGGCCGTTGGGCGACGGGCAGTTTGAGCAGCTGTATCACGCGCTGCTCAAACATCAGGTGCTGTTTTTCCGTAATCAGCCGATTACGCCGCTGCAGCAGCGCGATCTGGCCGGGCGCTTCGGCGATCTGCACATTCACCCGGTCTATCCGCACGCCAGCGATGTGGAGGAAATTATCGTGCTGGACACCCACGATAATAATCCGCCGGACAACGATAACTGGCACACCGACGTCACCTTTATCGAAAACCCGCCGCTGGGGGCGATTCTGGCGGCCAAAACGCTGCCGGCCGCCGGCGGCGACACCCTGTGGGCCAGCGGCATTGCCGCCTATGACGCGCTGTCGGCGCCGTTCAAACAGCTGCTGAGCGGCCTGCAGGCGGAGCATGACTTCACGAAATCATTCCCGGAATATAAGCACCGCGGCAGCGAGGAGGAGCATCAGCGCTGGCAACAGGCGGTGCAGAAAAACCCGCCGCTGCTGCACCCGGTGATCCGCACCCATCCGGTAAGCGGCCGCCAGGCGCTGTTCGTCAATGAGGGCTTTACCACGCGGATTGTCGATCTGTCGGCGAAAGAGAGCGAGGCGTTGCTGAGCTTCCTGTTTGCCCATATCACCAAGCCGGAGTTTCAGGTGCGCTGGCGCTGGCAGGAAAATGATATCGCCATCTGGGACAACCGCGTGACGCAGCACTACGCCAACGCGGATTACCTGCCGCAGCGGCGCATTATGCACCGGGCGACAATGCTGGGCGATAAGCCGTTTTACCGCGCCTGAGGAACCGCGCGGCTCATTGCTATGTGCCGCGCGGTGATGTGGGTTGCGTTTAACTCTCGGCGTCGAACGCCTGGGTCAGCTGTTCCAGCTGTTCCTGCGCCTCCAGCCAGGTCATTTCCGTTTCTTCCAGCGCGGATTTGGCCTGGCTTTGCCGTTGCAGGCAGTCGGTCAGTTCGGCCTTGCGGCTGATGTCGTACAGCGCGGAGTCCGCCAGCTGTTCTTCCACCTGCGCCAGCTCGGCGCCCAGCTTTTCCATCTGCTGTTCCAGTTTGGCGATCTGCTTGCGCAGCGGCTGGGTTTGCGTGCGGAACTCGGCGGCGCGGCGCTTTTGATCCTTACGCGCCTGCGCGCTGTTGCCGCCATCCTGTTTCGGCGCGGCGTCCTGCTGCGCCTGCTGTTTTTGCAGATCGCTGAGCCACTGCTGGTAATCCTCCAGATCGCCGGCGAACGGCTCGACCTGGCCGTCGTGCACCAGGTACAGATCGTCGGTGGTTGAACGCAGCAGGTGACGGTCGTGCGACACCACCACCAACGCGCCTTCGAAGTCGATCAGCGCTTCGGTCAGCGCCTGACGCATATCCAGATCCAGATGGTTGGTCGGTTCATCGAGCAGCAGCAGGTTAGGGCGCTGCCAGACGATCAGCGCCAGTACCAGGCGGGCTTTCTCCCCGCCGGAGAAGCGGCCGGTCGCCTCGTTCACTTTGTCGCCCTGGAAGCCGAAGCCGCCGAGGTAGTCGCGTAGCTGCTGTTCCAGCACGCGTGGCGCCATGCGGCTCAGGTGCTGCAGCGGCGATTCGTCGGCGCGCAGGAATTCCAGCTGATGCTGGGCGAAGTAGCCTAGCTTGATGCCTTTCGCCAGGCCTATTTCACCGCTGAGCGGCGCCAGTTCGTCCGCCAGCAGCTTAATCAGGGTGGATTTGCCGGCGCCGTTGCGCCCCAGCAGGCCGATGCGCGAGCCAGGCACCAGGTTCAGTTTGATTGACTGCAGGATCACTTTATCGCCGTAGCCGGCGCTGACTTTTTCCATCCGCAGCAGCGGGTTGGGCAGGCTCTCCGGCTCGCGGAAGCTGAAGCTGAACGGGTTGTCGACGTGCGCCGGCGCGATCAGCTCCATGCGTTCGAGCATCTTGATGCGGCTCTGCGCCTGCTTGGCTTTGGTGGCCTTGGCGCGGAACCGTTCGATATAGCTCTGCAGATGTGCCACCTTTTCCTGCTGAGTCTGGTACAGCGACTGCTGCTGCGCCAGCTTGGTGGCGCGCTGGCGTTCGAACGAGGAGTAGTTACCGGTGTACTCGTTAATGGTCTGCTGTTCGATGTGCAGGATTTTATCGACGATCGGATCGAGGAAGTCGCGGTCGTGCGAAATCAGCACCAGCGTGCCGGGGTAGCTTTTCAGCCAGCGTTCCAGCCAGATGACCGCGTCCAGATCCAGGTGGTTGGTCGGTTCATCGAGCAGCAGCAGGTCGGAACGGCACAGCAGCGCCTGCGCCAGGTTGAGACGCATGCGCCAGCCGCCGGAGAACGCGCGCACCGGGCTTTGTAGCTGTTCGTTGGAAAAGCCGAGGCCGTGCAGCAGGCTGGCGGCGCGGGCGCGGATGGTCCAGGCGTCAATGGCGTCCAGCTTACCGTGCAGCGTGGCGATGGCATTGCCGTCGTTACGTTCGTTGGCCAGCTGCAGCTCCGCTTCCAACTGGCGGAATTCGCGGTCGCCGTCAATCACATACTCCAGCGCCGGTACATCCAGCGCCGGCGTTTCCTGGTTCACCCAGGCCAGCGCCCAACTGCCGGGGAAGGTGTAGCTGCCGCCGTCGGCGGAGAGTTCACCCTTTAGCAGCGACAGCAGGGTCGATTTGCCGCAGCCGTTTTTACCCACCAGACCGACTTTCTGCCCGGGGTTAACCGTGGCCGTGGCGTTGTCCAGCAAGACGCGGGTACCGCGTCGGATTTGTAACGATGAGAATACAATCATAAAGCGCCGTTCTCTGTGTGGTCCCTTACTGCGAATTATTGCCGCGTCGATGCGACTCGAATAATGTAGGAGATATGTTAAATTATCATCAACGTAACAGACCGCAGCGAGCGTGCTGTTTTAAACTATGCGCAGCATGGTAACGGAAAACCGTTGCTCTGACGACGCTATTGGAGGGGAACGATGTTGCAGCCGGCCAAGGTTTTGCTGCTGTATGCCCATCCGGAATCTCATGACTCGGTGGCTAACCGGGTTTTGCTCAAGCCGGCGCAGCAGATGGATAATGTCACCGTACATGATTTGTACGCGCACTACCCCGACTTCTTTATCGATATTCATCATGAGCAGCAGTTGCTGCGTGAACACCAGGTCATTGTTTTTCAACATCCTTTATACACCTACAGCTGCCCGGCGCTGCTGAAGGAGTGGCTGGATCGGGTGCTGTCGCGCGGTTTTGCCAGCGGCGTGGGCGGCGATGCGCTGGCGGGCAAATACTGGCGTTCGGTGATCACCACCGGCGAGCCGGAAGGCGCCTACCGCCTGGGCGGCTACAACCGCTATCCGATCGAAGATATTTTACGTCCCTTCGAGCTGACCGCCGCAATGTGCCATATGCACTGGCTGACGCCGATCGTCGTTTACTGGGCGCGTCGGCAAAAGCCGGAGGTGCTGGCCAGCCACGCCGCCGCCTACGGCGACTGGCTGCGTAATCCTTTGCCGCAACGGAGGGCCTGATCATGGAAGGTTCCGCATTACTGACCGCCGGGCTGCTGTTCCTGTTCGCCGCCGTGGTAACGGTGCCGATTGCCCGTCGTCTGGGAATTGGCGCGGTGCTGGGCTACCTGATTGCCGGTATCGCCATCGGCCCCTGGGGGCTGGGATTTATCCGCGACGTCGAAGAGATTCTGCACTTCTCCGAACTCGGCGTGGTGTTCCTGATGTTTATCATCGGCCTGGAGCTGAATCCCTCCAAGCTGTGGGCGCTGCGGCGCTCGATTTTTGGCGTGGGCACCGGCCAGGTGGCGATCAGCGCCGTTATTCTGGGCGCGCTGCTGTACTTCAGCCATTTTGCCTGGCAGGCGGCGGTGATCGGCGGCATCGGTTTGGCGATGTCCTCCACGGCGATGGCGCTGCAGCTGATGCGTGAAAAGGGTATGAACCGCCATGAGGGCGGCCAGTTGGGGTTTTCGGTGCTGCTGTTCCAGGATATGGCGGTGATCCCGGCGCTGGCGTTGATCCCGATTCTGGCCGGCGGCAGCAGCAGCGACGACTGGGCGAGAATCGCCATGAAGGTGGCGGCCTTCGGCGGGATGCTGCTGGGCGGCCGTTACCTGCTGCGGCCGCTGTTCCGCTATATTGCGGCCTCCGGCGTACGTGAGATTTTTACCGCCGCCGCGCTGTTGGTGGTGTTGGGCTCGGCGCTGTTTATGGATGCGCTGGGGCTGTCGATGGCGCTGGGCACCTTCATCGCCGGGGTGCTGCTGGCGGAAAGCGAGTATCGCCACGAGCTGGAGATCGCCATCGAGCCGTTTAAAGGGCTGTTATTGGGGCTGTTCTTTATTTCCGTCGGCATGGCGTTGAATATCGGCGTACTCTATACCCATCTGCTTGAGGTGGTCGTCGGCGTTCTGCTGCTGGTGGCGGTGAAATACGGCGTGCTGTACGCGCTGGCGCGCATCTTCGGCCTGCGCCGTTCGGTGCGGCTGCAGTTTTCCGGCGTGCTGAGCCAGGGCGGCGAATTCGCGTTTGTGCTGTTTTCGGCGGCGGCGACGCAAAAGGTGCTGCAGAGCGACCAGTTGGCGCTGCTGCTGGTGATCGTCACGCTGTCGATGATGACTACGCCGCTGCTGATGCAGGCGATCGACCGTATTTTGGCCCGCCGCTATAACGCCCGCGACGACGTGGAGGAGACGCCGTACGTCGAGGATGATGAGCCGCAGGTGATCATTGCCGGCTTCGGACGCTTTGGGCAGGTGATCGGCCGCCTGCTGATGGCCAATAAAATGCGGATTACCGTGTTGGAGCGCGACGTCAGCGCCGTCGCGATGCTGCGCCGCTACGGCTATAAAGTGTATTACGGCGACGCTACCGAGCTGGAGCTGCTGCGCGCCGCCGGCGCCGAGAAGGCGAAGTCGATCGTCATCGCCTGCAGCGACCCGGAAGACACCCTGGCGATTGTGCATCTCTGCCAGCAGCACTTCCCCAACCTGGCGATCCTGGCGCGCGCCCGCGGCCGCGTGGAAGCGCATGAGCTGTTGCAGGCCGGTGTGCAGTATTTCAGCCGCGAGACGTTCTCCAGCGCTCTGGAACTGGGGCGCAAGACGCTGATGACGCTGGGAATGCATCCGCATCAGGCCTTTCGCGCCCAGCAGCACTTCCGCCGGCTGGATATGCGCATGCTGCGTGAATTAATGCCGCCGCATCAGGGCGATGTGGCGCAGATTTCCCGTCTGAAAGAGGCGCGGCGCGAGCTGGAAGAGCTGTTCCACCGCGAAATGCAAAAAGAGAGCCGCCAGTTTGACGGCTGGGATGAATATGAATAAGTGGGAGCAACAAGCATGTCTGTAACTCGTAAGCGTTTTATCGCCGGTGCGGTTTGCCCGAGCTGTAATGCGATGGATACGCTGGCCGTCTGGCGCGAAGATCAGGTTGAAGTGGTGGAGTGCGTGAAGTGCGGCCATCATCAGCGCCAGACGGAGCAACAGGTGGAAAAACACGTGCGTCCGCAAGAGCAGGTTATCGGGATTTTCCAGCCGGAATAGCGCCGTTTGCCGCGATTTTTTATGCTGGAGGGTACAGCGGAGTAGATTTCCGTTACAATCTACCCGTTAGAGTTGCTGCCGGCGCAGGTTGGCGCAGCTGAAAGTATCCAACGGTAGGAGATATCATGAAAGTAGCAAAAGACTCGGTAGTCAGCCTGGCTTACCAAGTACGTACAGAAGACGGTGTTTTGGTTGATGAGTCTCCGGTGAGTGCACCGCTGGACTATCTGCACGGGCATGGTTCTCTGATTGCAGGTCTGGAAAAAGCGCTCGAAGGCCACGCGGTGGGCGATCGTTTCGACGTTCACGTTGGCGCTAACGAAGCCTACGGCAACTATGATGAAAACCTGGTGCAGCGCGTACCAAAAGACGTTTTCATGGGCGTTGACGAGCTGCAGGTTGGCATGCGTTTCCTGGCTGATACCGATCAGGGTCCGGTTCCGGTTGAAATCACCGAAGTGGACGGCGATCACGTGGTGGTTGACGGTAACCACATGCTGGCGGGCCAGAACCTGAACTTCAACGTTGAAGTCGTGGCTATCCGTGAAGCGACGGCGGAAGAACTGGCGCACGGCCACGTTCACGGCGAGCACGATCATCACCACGAGCACGGCGACGGTTGCTGCGGCGGTCACGGCCACGATCATGGTCACGACCACGCTGAAGACAAAAAAGGCGGTTGCGGCAACGGCGGTTGCGGCTGCCACTAAGCGCGCAGCGCGCTGCAGGAAAAGGTCGCTTCGGCGGCCTTTTTTTATGCTCCTGCGGTGCCGCGGTCAGTAGTGGGGAGGCGGCGTCTCTTCCGATTGCGAGGCAATCATGGAAGGCTGGGCGGCGCGCAGTTTATCGGTAAGCAGATGCAGATGCTCGCGCATTTTCAGCAGCTCCAGCTGCTGCTGGACCACCGTCTGGTTCAGCTCTTCGATGGTGACTTCCTGAAAAGCCTGGCGGCTTTCCAACTCTTCCAGCCGTTGTAACAGGCTTTCATTGCCGGCGTTGTGCATGGCGGTGACCTCTGACACTGTTAAATCTTGATTGCTGGCGTTATGGTAACAGCTGCGGCGCGTTTTGCGCTGTGCTATTTAGCTGAGGCGGGGTGTAAAAGCGCACCTGACGGGGCCGTTTTATGTCATGGTGCCGCAGTGGCTCAAGAAAAGTCTGATTTATCATGCGGGTAAAAATGAGAGGAAACTTCTCTTTGAATACGAAGTCACACTTTGACTCGATTGGTTACCTGTGCGACTGTCTTGTTTTCTTGCAGCCCGCTATAGTAGCCCGGTTATCTTACTTAATGATTGTTTGGGGCACCGCTTCAGACACTGGAGAAATGGATGAAATCTTTGTTTAAAGTCACGCTTCTGGCAACCACCATGGCTTTTGCTCTGAATGCGACTCAGGCTATGGCCGCCGATGCGGCAAAACCTGCTGATGCCGCCGCTGCGCCAAGCACCGGCAAATTCAAGAACGATGACGAACAAGCGGCTTACGCGCTGGGCGCGTCCCTGGGCCGTTACATGGACAACTCTCTCAAAGAGCAAGAAAAACTGGGTATCAAACTGGATAAAGACCAGTTGATCGCCGGCGTTCAGGACGCTTTCGCCAACAAGAGCAAGCTGAATGACGCGGATATTGAGAAAACCCTGCAGGGCTTCGAAGCGCGCGTGAAGTCTTCCGCTCAGGCGAAGATGGAGCAGGACGCGAAAGAGAACGAAGAGAAAGGCGCGAAATACCGTGACACCTTCGCCAAAGAAAAAGGCGTGAAGAAAACGGAATCCGGCCTGCTGTACCAGGTAGAGAAACCAGGTACCGGCAATGCGCCGAAAGATAGCGACACCGTGGTGGTGAACTACAAGGGCACCCTGATTGACGGTAAAGAGTTTGATAACTCCTACACCCGCGGCGAGCCGCTGTCATTCCGTCTGGACGGCGTGATCCCTGGCTGGACTGAAGGCCTGAAGCACATCAAGAAGGGCGGTAAAATCAAGCTGGTTATCCCACCGGCGCTGGCCTACGGTAAAACCGGCGTTCCGGGCATCCCGGCCAACTCCACCCTGGTGTTCGACGTTGAGCTGCTGGACGTGAAAGCCACGCCGAAAGCCGACGCCAAAGCAGAAAAACCTGCTGCTGCGGACGCTAAAGCAAAAGCGAAATAAGCGCTCCCTGTACGCCACCGCCGCGATTGTATCGCGGCGGTTTTCGTTTATTTCCCCGTCATCCGTTCTCATCGCGCCACAACTTTCTCTGCCTCCGCGCCCTGATCACTTGACGCCCGCCGGGCATGAGCTTAACGTCAATACCACGTGAAAATGAAAGGATTTGGTTTCGGTCGCGCTGACCGGATCGGATTCAGACAATTATGTCCTGCGTCTGCCCCTTTAGGGCGTGTATCTAAAACTGTTTTCGACCTGCACGAGCCGTTTTAGCTGCGCCCCCTGGCACAGGCGATTTATGAGGGTGGTATCTCCGATGTCTAATTCGCTTTTATCCAGCGAAGCCGGCGAGCTTGATTTGCTCAATGAGCGTCCGTTTAACCAGACGGATTATGAAATCCTGAAGTCTTATGAGGCGGTGGTCGATGGTCTGGCGATGCTGATCGGCTCGCACTGTGAGATCGTGCTGCATTCGCTGGAGGATTTGAAATGCTCTGCGGTGCGCATTGCCAACGGTGAGCATACCGGCCGGCAGATCGGCTCGCCGATAACCGATCTGGCGCTGCGTATGCTGCATGACATGGCCGGCGATGACAGCAGCGTTTCCAAAGCCTATTTCACCCGCGCCAAAAGCGGCGTGCTGATGAAATCGGTCACCATCGCTATTCGCAACCGCGAACAGCGCGTGATCGGCCTGCTGTGCATCAATATGAACCTCGACGTGCCGTTCTCTCAGGTGATGCAAAGCTTTATGCCGCCGGAAACTCAGGAGATCGCCTCGTCGGTGAACTTCGCCTCGTCGGTGGACGATCTGGTGGCGCAAACGCTGGAGTTCACCATTGAAGAAGTGAACGCCGACCGTAACGTCTCCAACAACGCCAAGAACCGGCAGGTGGTGCTGAACCTGTATGAGAAGGGGATTTTTGATATCAAGGACGCGATCAATCAGGTGGCTGACCGGCTGAATATCTCCAAGCACACCGTGTATTTGTACATCCGCCAGTTTAAAAGCGGCGATCTGCTGGGTAATGAACGGTGACGCTGAGTTATTGCCTGTTGGTCACCGGGCCGGCTTACGGTACGCAGCAGGCCAGCAGCGCCTATCAGTTCGCCCAGGCGCTGCTGGCGGCCGGACACCGGTTGAGCAGCGTGTTTTTCTACCGGGAAGGGGTGCTGAACGCCAACCGGCTGAGCGCGCCGGCCAGCGATGAGTTTGATCTGGTGCGCGCCTGGAGCGAGCTGGCGCAGCAGCATCACGTCACGCTGAACGTCTGCGTGGCGGCGGCGCTGCGCCGCGGCGTGACCGATGAACATGAGGCGCGCGAGCAGGGACTGGCGGCGGCGAACCTGCAGCCCGGCTTTACGCTCAGCGGGCTGGGCGCCCTGGCGGAAGCCGCGCTCAGCTGCGACCGCATGGTACAGTTTTAAGAGATGACGATGAAACGAGTGGCCTTTGTCTTTACCCAGGCGCCGCACGGCAACGCCTCCGGGCGGGAAGGGCTTGACGCTCTGCTCGCGACGTCGGCGCTGAGCGAGCAGCTGGGCGTATTTTTTATCGGCGACGGCGTGCTGCAGCTGCTGCCGGGCCAGCAGCCGGAAAAGGTGCTGGGGCGCAACTACATCGCGACCTTCGGCGTCTTGCCGCTGTATGACGTTGAGCAATGTTATCTGTGCGAGGCGTCGCTGCAGGCGCGCGGTCTGGCGCAGGTTGAGAACTGGGTGCTGGACGCCGAGGTGCTGGCGCCTGAATCCCTGCGACAAAAACTGGCCGCCTTCGACGTGGTGATGACTTTTTAGGAATGTCCCGATGCTGTTTACCCTGAGCCGTTCTCCCGCGCAGTGCGACCTGCCGACGCTGCTGCGTCAGGCGTCGCCCGGCGATGCGCTGCTGCTGCTGCAGGACGGCGTTCTGGCCGCGCTGGCCGGCGCCCACCTTGATTTGCTGCTCGCCGCCCCCATCTCTCTTTACGCGCTGCGCAATGACCTGGAGGCGCGGGGACTGAGTGGTCATATTTCGCACAAAGTCACCGTCATTGACTATAATCACTTCGTTGAATTAACCACAGTGCATCGCAGCCAAATGGCCTGGTAATGACGACGATGCTGTATATTTCTTGACACCTCTTCGGGTCGGCAATAAAATTCTGCGTCCTCGTACTTTGCCAATAGTGCATACGAGGGGATTTATCACATGTTTACGAAGCTAGTACGAAGCAAAAACCAGGAGCTTTTTTAATGGCAACAATTAACCAGCTGGTTCGCAAACCACGCTCTGTGAAGGCTGCTAAAAGCAACGTTCCAGCGCTGGAAGCCTGCCCGCAAAAACGTGGTGTATGTACCCGCGTATATACCACCACTCCGAAAAAACCAAACTCCGCACTGCGTAAAGTATGCCGTGTGCGTTTGACCAACGGTTTCGAAGTGACTTCCTACATCGGTGGTGAAGGTCACAACCTGCAGGAGCACTCCGTGATCCTGATCCGCGGCGGTCGTGTTAAAGACTTGCCAGGTGTGCGTTACCACACCGTTCGCGGCGCACTTGACTGCTCCGGTGTTAAAGACCGTAAGCAAGCTCGTTCCAAGTACGGCGTGAAGAAGCCAAAGGCTTAATGGTTCTCCGTTAAGTAAGGCCAAACGTTTTAACTTTAATGTCAAAATAAACTCGTAGAGTTTTGGACAATCCTGAATTAACAACGGAGTATTTCCATGCCACGTCGTCGCGTAATCGGCCAACGTAAAATTCTGCCAGATCCTAAGTTCGGATCTGAGCTGCTGGCCAAATTTGTAAATATCCTGATGGTAGACGGTAAAAAATCTACCGCAGAAGCAATCGTCTATACCGCGCTGGAGACCCTGGCTCAGCGTTCTGGTAAAGATCACCTGGAAGCTTTTGAAGTAGCTCTGGACAACGTTCGCCCGACTGTCGAAGTTAAGTCGCGCCGCGTTGGTGGTTCTACTTACCAAGTACCAGTTGAAGTTCGTCCGGTTCGTCGCAATGCTCTGGCAATGCGCTGGATCGTTGATGCTGCTCGTAAACGCGGTGATAAATCCATGGCTCTGCGCCTGGCGAACGAACTGTCTGACGCAGCAGAGAACAAAGGTTCTGCTGTTAAGAAGCGTGAAGACGTTCACCGCATGGCCGAAGCCAACAAGGCGTTCGCGCACTACCGCTGGTAATCACCACGCTGTAGTTATGCTAACCAAGCGGGCGCTTCAAGAAGCTCACCCGCTTGGGTTAACTGAACTTGAACGCCTAAGGCAATAGAGGAATCAAATGGCTCGTACAACACCTATTGCACGCTACCGCAACATCGGTATCAGTGCACACATCGACGCCGGTAAAACCACCACTACCGAACGTATCCTGTTCTACACCGGTGTAAACCATAAACTCGGTGAAGTTCATGACGGCGCTGCCACCATGGACTGGATGGAACAGGAGCAGGAGCGTGGTATTACCATCACTTCTGCAGCGACAACTGCTTTCTGGTCTGGTATGGCCAAGCAGTATGAACCGCACCGCGTAAACATCATCGACACCCCGGGACACGTTGACTTCACCATCGAAGTAGAACGTTCCATGCGTGTGTTGGATGGCGCAGTGATGGTTTACTGTGCTGTTGGTGGTGTTCAGCCACAGTCTGAAACCGTATGGCGTCAGGCTAACAAATACAAAGTTCCACGTATCGCGTTCGTTAACAAAATGGACCGTATGGGTGCGAACTTCCTGAAAGTTGTTGACCAGATCAAAACCCGTCTGGGCGCAACTCCAGTTCCACTGCAGCTGGCGATCGGCGCTGAAGAAGCGTTCACCGGCGTTGTTGACCTGGTGAAAATGAAAGCCATCAACTGGAACGACGCTGACGCGGGCGTAACCTTCGAATACGAAGATATCCCTGCTGATATGGTCGAACTGGCTGACGAATGGCACCAGAACCTGATCGAATCCGCAGCTGAAGCCTCTGAAGAGCTGATGGAAAAATACCTGGGCGGCGACGAGCTGACCGAGGAAGAGATCAAGTCTGCACTGCGTCAGCGCGTGCTGAACAACGAAATCATCCTGGTAACCTGTGGTTCTGCATTTAAGAACAAAGGTGTTCAGGCGATGCTGGATGCGGTAATCGATTACCTGCCATCCCCAGTCGATGTTCCTGCGATCAACGGTATGCTGGACGACGGTAAAGACACGCCGGCTGAGCGTCACGCTGACGACAAAGAGCCGTTTGCTGCTCTGGCGTTCAAAATCGCTACCGACCCGTTCGTAGGTAACCTGACCTTCTTCCGCGTTTACTCCGGTGTGGTTAACTCCGGCGATACCGTGCTGAACTCCGTGAAAGCTGCACGTGAGCGTTTCGGCCGTATCGTTCAGATGCACGCCAACAAACGTGAAGAGATCAAAGAAGTTCGCGCGGGCGACATCGCCGCGGCTATCGGTCTGAAAGACGTAACCACGGGTGATACCCTGTGTGATCCAGATGCGCCGATCATTCTGGAGCGTATGGAATTCCCTGAGCCGGTAATCTCCATCGCCGTTGAGCCGAAAACCAAAGCTGACCAGGAAAAAATGGGTCTGGCTCTGGGCCGTCTGGCTAAAGAAGACCCGTCATTCCGCGTATGGACTGATGAAGAATCTAACCAGACCATCATCGCTGGTATGGGTGAGCTGCACCTCGACATCATCGTTGACCGTATGAAGCGTGAGTTCAACGTTGAAGCGAACGTCGGTAAACCACAGGTTGCTTATCGCGAAGCGATTCGCTCCAAAGTTACCGATATCGAAGGTAAGCACGCCAAGCAGTCTGGTGGTCGTGGTCAGTACGGTCACGTTGTGATCGACATGTACCCACTGGAGCCGGGCTCTAACCCTAAAGGTTACGAGTTCGTCAACGACATCAAGGGCGGTGTAATTCCAACCGAATACATCCCTGCCGTTGATAAAGGCCTCCAGGAGCAGCTGAAAGCTGGTCCGCTGGCTGGTTACCCAGTTGTAGATCTCGGCGTGCGTCTGCACTTCGGTTCTTACCACGACGTTGACTCCTCTGAACTGGCGTTTAAACTGGCCGCTTCCATTGCCTTTAAAGATGGCTTTAAGAAAGCGAACCCAGTTCTGCTTGAGCCTATCATGAAGGTTGAAGTGGAAACTCCAGAAGAGAACACTGGTGACGTCATCGGTGACCTGAGCCGTCGTCGTGGTATGCTGCGCGGTCAGGAATCTGAAGTAACTGGCGTTAAGATCCACGCTGAAGTACCGCTGTCTGAAATGTTCGGATATGCAACTCAGCTGCGTTCTCTGACCAAAGGTCGTGCATCATACACCATGGAATTCCTGAAGTATGATGATGCGCCGAACAACGTTGCTCAGGCCGTTATTGAAGCCCGTGGTAAATAAGCCTTAGGGTTAAAACCAAAGTCCCGTGCTCTCTCCTTATGGGGAGAGCGCTATAGTAAGGAATATAGCCGTGTCTAAAGAAAAATTTGAACGTACAAAACCGCACGTTAACGTTGGTACTATCGGCCACGTTGACCACGGTAAAACTACCCTGACTGCAGCAATCACTACCGTACTGGCTAAAACCTACGGCGGTGCTGCTCGCGCATTCGACCAGATCGATAACGCGCCAGAAGAAAAAGCTCGTGGTATCACCATCAACACTTCTCACGTTGAGTATGACACCCCGACTCGTCACTACGCGCACGTTGACTGCCCAGGGCACGCCGACTACGTGAAAAACATGATCACCGGTGCAGCGCAGATGGACGGCGCAATCCTGGTAGTAGCAGCGACTGACGGCCCAATGCCTCAGACCCGTGAGCACATCCTGCTGGGCCGCCAGGTAGGCGTACCTTACATCATCGTATTCATGAACAAATGCGACATGGTAGATGATGAAGAGCTGCTGGAACTGGTAGAGATGGAAGTTCGCGAACTGCTGTCTGCTTACGACTTCCCAGGCGACGACCTGCCGGTAATCCGTGGTTCCGCGCTGAAAGCGCTGGAAGGCGAAGCCGAGTGGGAAGCGAAAATCGTTGAGCTGGCAGAAGCGCTGGACAGCTACATCCCAGAGCCAGAGCGTGCTGTAGACAAGCCGTTCCTGCTGCCAATCGAAGACGTATTCTCCATCTCTGGTCGTGGCACCGTTGTTACCGGTCGTGTAGAGCGCGGTATCATCAAAGTTGGTGAAGAAGTAGAAATCGTAGGTATCAAAGACACCGTTAAGTCTACCTGTACTGGCGTAGAAATGTTCCGCAAACTGCTGGACGAAGGCCGTGCTGGTGAGAACGTAGGTGTTCTGCTGCGTGGTATCAAGCGTGAAGAAATCGAACGTGGTCAGGTACTGGCGAAGCCAGGTTCAATCAAGCCGCACACCCAGTTCGAATCTGAAGTGTACATTCTGTCCAAAGACGAAGGCGGCCGTCATACTCCGTTCTTCAAAGGCTACCGTCCACAGTTCTACTTCCGTACAACTGACGTGACCGGTACCATCGAACTGCCAGAAGGCGTAGAGATGGTAATGCCAGGCGACAACGTGAACATGAAAGTTACTCTGATTCACCCAATCGCAATGGACGACGGTCTGCGTTTCGCAATCCGTGAAGGCGGCCGTACCGTAGGCGCGGGCGTTGTTGCTAAAGTTATCGCTTAATCGCTGATAATTTATCAACACAATAAAGAGGGCACTTCGGTGCCCTTTTTTTATACAAATTGTGCAAATCTTAATTGAAATAAAAAGCATTCTTATTTAGACTTACTCAAAGGTTAAGAAGTGAGTCTCCTATGTACGTATGCCTGTGTAATGCCGTGACTGACAAAGCGATTCGTAAAGCGGTGCGTCAGCACAACCCCCATACCATGAAGCAGCTGCGAGACCTGGTGCCGATTGGTAGTGACTGCGGGAAATGCATTCGCCAGGCACGCCAGATTATGGTGGAGGAACGCGCAGCCATTATTCATATGCATGAAGTTGCCTAACAGAAGGTAAGGTCATTTTTTGACTCTTGACGCACAGGTTCTACACTTTTAGAACTGGTCAGGAGGAATACCTTATGAAAGGCGATAAAAAGATCATTGCGCATCTCAACAAACTGCTCGGCAACGAGTTGGTTGCCATCAATCAATACTTCCTACACGCCCGCATGTTCAAGAATTGGGGCTTAATGCGCCTCAACGACAAGGAATATCACGAGTCCATTGATGAAATGAAGCACGCCGATCGCTATATCGAGCGCATTTTGTTTCTGGAAGGCATCCCGAATTTACAAGATCTCGGCAAACTGAATATCGGTGAAGATATTGAGGAGATGCTGCGCTCGGATCTGGCGCTGGAGTTGGATGGCGCCAAGAATTTGCGTGAAGGCATCGCCTACGCCGACTCCATCCATGACTATGTCAGCCGCGATCTGATGATTGAGATTCTGGCGGATGAAGAAGAGCATATCGACTGGCTGGAAACCGAGCTGGACCTTATCCAGCGGCTGGGTATTCAAAATTACGCACAGGCCCAGGTGCTGGAGCGTAAAGAGTGACGTAACCCGTCGCCTGCCACTGAACCGCCGGCAGCCTGGTTGCCGGCAGGGCAGGGGAGCGCCCGCCGTTTTGTTTCCATCCGCATCAATCCCCATCCATGTCACGAAAACGCCGATATTCTGCGCATATTTTCATCTGCGCCTTGCTTTGACGCTCATTTTGCGTATAATGCGCGGGCTTACCTAATCTTGGTAGCCTGATTTTAGCGAATCAGTCGATCGGCAGCCATTTGTGCCTTTCGAACAATACTCCCGATATGGGAGTTATATGTTGACGATTACACTCCCCCATCAATCGAAATGGGTGTGAGGAGTAATTATTTACGTTTATAAAATAATTGGAGCTCTGGTCTCATGCAGAACCAAAGAATCCGTATCCGCCTGAAAGCGTTTGATCATCGTCTGATCGATCAATCAACCGCGGAAATCGTCGAGACTGCTAAGCGCACTGGTGCGCAAGTCCGTGGTCCGATCCCGCTGCCGACCCGCAAAGAGCGTTTTACCGTTCTGATCTCTCCGCACGTCAACAAAGACGCGCGCGATCAGTACGAAATCCGTACTCACAAGCGTCTGGTTGACATCGTTGAGCCAACCGAGAAAACCGTTGATGCTCTGATGCGTCTGGATCTGGCTGCCGGTGTAGACGTGCAGATCAGCCTGGGTTAATCAGGTCATTGAGCGATTGAGAGGTTGAAACAATGATTGGTTTAGTCGGTAAAAAAGTGGGCATGACTCGCATCTTCACTGAAGAAGGCGTTTCCATCCCAGTAACCGTAATCGAAATTGAAGCGAACCGCGTAACTCAGGTTAAGAGCCTGGATAACGACGGATACAGTGCCATTCAGGTCACCACCGGTAGCAAAAAAGCGAACCGCGTGACCAAGCCTGAAGCTGGCCATTTCGCTAAAGCTGGCGTTGAAGCTGGCCGTGGTTTGTGGGAATTCCGCCTGGAAGAAGGTCAGGAATACACTGCAGGTCAGGAAATTAGCGTAGAAATCTTCGCTGACGTTAAAAAAGTTGACGTAACCGGTACTTCTAAAGGTAAAGGTTTTGCTGGCACTGTTAAGCGCTGGAACTTCCGTACCCAAGACGCTACCCACGGCAACTCCTTGTCTCACCGCGTTCCGGGTTCTATCGGTCAGAACCAGACTCCGGGCAAAGTGTTCAAAGGCAAGAAAATGGCAGGCCACCTGGGTGACGAACGCGTAACCGTTCAGAGCCTGGACGTAGTACGTGTTGACGCTGAGCGCAACCTGCTGCTGGTAAAAGGTGCTGTTCCGGGTGCAACCGGTGGCAACCTGATCGTTAAACCAGCTGTGAAGGCGTAAGGGGATAGCAATGGAATTAGTATTGAAAGACGCGCAAAGCGCGCTGACTGTTTCCGAAACTACCTTCGGTCGTGATTTCAACGAAGCGCTGGTACACCAGGTTGTTGTTGCTTATGCAGCAGGTGCCCGTCAAGGTACTCGTGCTCAGAAGACCCGTGCTGAAGTGACCGGTTCCGGTAAGAAACCGTGGCGCCAGAAAGGTACTGGCCGTGCGCGTTCAGGTTCTGTTAAGAGCCCGATCTGGCGTTCCGGTGGTGTGACCTTCGCTGCGAAGCCACAAGACCACAGTCAGAAAGTTAACAAAAAGATGTACCGCGGCGCGCTGAAAAGCATCCTGTCCGAACTGGTACGTCAAGATCGTCTGATCGTTGTCGAAAAGTTCTCTGTTGAAGCGCCTAAAACTAAGCTGCTGGCACAGAAACTGAAAGATATGGCCCTGGAAGACGTGCTGATTGTAACCGGCGAAGTCGATGAGAATCTGTTCCTGGCTGCCCGCAACCTGTACAAGGTTGACGTGCGCGATGTAGCAGGTATCGATCCAGTTAGCCTGATCGCCTTCGACAAAGTGGTTATGACTGCTGATGCTGTGAAGCAAGTTGAGGAGATGCTGGCATGATCCGTGAAGAACGTTTGCTGAAAGTGCTGCGTGCACCGCACGTATCTGAGAAAGCATCTGCAGCGATGGAAAAATCAAACACCATCGTACTCAAAGTTGCCAAAGACGCGACCAAAGCAGAAATCAAAGCTGCAGTGCAGAAACTGTTTGAAGTCGAAGTCAAAGACGTGAGCACCCTGGTTGTTAAAGGGAAAGTGAAGCGTCACGGTCAGCGTATCGGTCGTCGTAGCGACTGGAAAAAAGCTTACGTCACCCTGAAAGAAGGCCAGAATCTGGACTTCATCAGCGGCGCAGAGTAAGTCGGAGGAGTAAGAACAATGGCAATTGTTAAATGTAAACCTACATCTCCGGGTCGTCGCCACGTTGTTAAAGTGGTTAACCCTGAGCTGCACAAGGGTAAACCTTATGCCCCGCTGCTGGAAAAACTGAGCAAAAGCGGTGGTCGTAACAACAATGGCCGTATCACCACCCGTCATATCGGTGGTGGCCACAAACAACACTATCGTCTGGTTGACTTCAAACGCAACAAAGACGGCGTGTCTGCAGTGGTTGAGCGTCTGGAGTACGATCCGAACCGTTCCGCGAACATCGCGCTGGTTCTGTACAAAGACGGCGAACGCCGTTACATCCTGGCGCCGAAAGGCCTGAAAGCTGGTGACCAGATCCAATCTGGTGTTGATGCTGCGATCAAAGTGGGCAACGCCCTGCCAATGCGCAACATCCCAGTGGGTTCAACGGTTCACAACGTAGAAATGAAACCAGGTAAAGGCGGCCAGATGGCGCGTTCTGCCGGTGCCTACGTTCAGATCGTTGCTCGTGATGGTTCCTACGTAACTCTGCGTCTGCGCTCTGGCGAAATGCGTAAAGTTCCTGCAGATTGCCGCGCCACCCTGGGTGAAGTCGGTAACTCAGAACACATGCTGCGCGTCCTGGGTAAAGCAGGTGCTGCACGTTGGCGTGGTGTTCGTCCTACCGTTCGCGGTACGGCGATGAACCCGGTAGATCACCCGCACGGTGGTGGTGAAGGTCGTAACTTTGGTAAGCACCCGGTTTCTCCGTGGGGCGTTCAGACCAAAGGTAAGAAGACCCGTAGCAACAAGCGTACTGATAAATTCATCGTACGTCGCCGTAGCAAAAAATAATTAGAGGATAAGCCATGCCACGTTCTCTCAAGAAAGGTCCTTTTATTGACCTGCACTTGCTGAAGAAGGTAGAGAAAGCGGTGGAAAGCGGTGACAAGAAGCCAGTGCGCACTTGGTCCCGTCGTTCAACGATCTTTCCTAACATGATCGGTTTGACCATCGCTGTCCATAATGGTCGTCAGCACGTACCAGTATTCGTTTCCGATGAAATGGTCGGTCACAAACTGGGTGAATTCGCGCCGACTCGTACTTATCGCGGCCATGCGGCTGATAAAAAAGCTAAAAAGCGCTAAGGTAGGAGGAAGAGATGGAAACTATCGCTAAACATCGCCACGCTCGTTCTTCTGCTCAGAAGGTTCGCCTTGTTGCTGACCTGATCCGCGGTAAGAAAGTGTCGCAAGCTCTGGAAACTTTGACCTACACCAACAAGAAAGCTGCTGGTCTGGTTAAAAAAGTACTGGAGTCTGCCATTGCTAACGCAGAACACAACGATGGCGCTGACATCGATGATCTGAAAGTTACGAAAATCTTCGTAGACGAAGGCCCAAGCATGAAGCGCATTATGCCGCGTGCGAAAGGTCGTGCAGATCGCATCCTGAAGCGCACCAGCCACATTACTGTGGTTGTGTCCGATCGCTGAGACTCTGGAGACTAGCAATGGGTCAGAAAGTACATCCTAATGGTATTCGCCTGGGTATTGTCAAACCTTGGAACTCTACCTGGTATGCGAATACCAAAGAATTCGCTGACAACCTGGACAGCGACTTTAAAGTTCGTCAATTCCTGACTAAGGAACTGGCTAAAGCGTCCGTATCTCGTATCGTTATCGAGCGTCCGGCTAAAAGCATTCGTGTAACCATTCACACTGCTCGCCCGGGTATCGTTATCGGTAAAAAAGGTGAAGACGTAGAAAAACTGCGCAAGGTCGTAGCGGACATCGCTGGCGTTCCTGCACAGATCAACATCGCCGAAGTCCGTAAACCGGAACTGGACGCTAAATTGGTTGCTGACAGCATCACTTCACAGCTGGAACGTCGCGTCATGTTCCGTCGTGCTATGAAGCGTGCTGTACAGAACGCAATGCGTCTGGGCGCTAAAGGCATCAAAGTTGAAGTAAGCGGCCGTCTTGGCGGTGCTGAAATCGCACGTACCGAATGGTACCGCGAAGGTCGTGTTCCATTGCACACTCTGCGTGCGGACATCGACTACAACACGTCTGAAGCGCACACCACTTATGGTGTAATCGGCGTTAAGGTATGGATCTTCAAAGGTGAGATCCTGGGTGGTATGGCTGCAGTTGAAC
Organism: Serratia sp. FGI94; assembly: GCF_000330865.1. Lineage (NCBI taxonomy): Bacteria > Pseudomonadati > Pseudomonadota > Gammaproteobacteria > Enterobacterales > Yersiniaceae > Serratia > Serratia sp. FGI94. The sequence goes on along the minus strand of NC_020064.1, from coordinate 4,496,147 downwards.
AACCGGAACCGGCTGCTCAACCTAAAAAGCAGCAGCGTAAAGGCCGCAAGTAAGGAGAGTCGCTGATGTTACAACCAAAGCGTACAAAATTCCGTAAGGTGCACAAGGGCCGCAACCGTGGTCTGGCGCAAGGTACGGATGTTAGCTTCGGCACTTTCGGTCTGAAAGCTGTTGGCCGTGGCCGTCTGACTGCTCGTCAAATCGAAGCAGCACGTCGTGCAATGACTCGTGCAGTTAAGCGTCAAGGTAAAATCTGGATCCGTGTATTCCCGGACAAACCAATTACCGAGAAGCCGCTGGAAGTTCGTATGGGTAAAGGTAAGGGTAACGTGGAGTACTGGGTTGCTCTGATCCAGCCTGGTAAAGTCCTGTACGAAATGGACGGTGTGTCTGAAGAGCTGGCCCGTGAGGCATTCAAGCTGGCAGCAGCGAAACTGCCGATCAAAACCACCTTTGTAACCAAGACGGTGATGTAATGAAAGCACAAGAGCTGCGTGAAAAAAGCGTTGAAGAGCTGAACACTGAGCTGCTCAACCTGCTGCGTGAGCAATTCAACTTGCGCATGCAAGCGGCGAGTGGCCAGCTGCAACAAACTCACCTGTTGAAACAAGTGCGTCGTGATGTCGCACGCGTTAAGACTTTACTGACTGAGAAGGCGGGTGCGTAATGACCGATAAAATCCGTACTCTGCAGGGTCGTGTTGTTAGCGATAAAATGGAGAAATCCATCGTTGTTGCTATCGAACGTTTCGTGAAGCACCCGATCTACGGGAAATTCATCAAGCGTACGACTAAATTGCACGTACATGACGAGAACAACGAATGTGGCGCTGGCGACGTGGTGGAAATCCGCGAATGCCGTCCACTGTCTAAGACTAAGTCCTGGACGTTGGTTCGCGTTGTAGAGAAAGCGATTCTGTAATAGAGTAGCTGGCTCTCACTTGATAAACGGCTCAGAAAATGAGCCGTTTATTTTTTCTACCCATCCTAAGGAAGCGGTGTTATAATGCTGCGCCCTCAGTTATGGGGCTTTTCAACGACCTAAATTTCTTAGGTCTTTAAAGTAGTAGTTGACATTAGCGGAGCACTAAAATGATCCAAGAACAGACTATGCTGAACGTCGCCGATAACTCCGGTGCTCGTCGCGTAATGTGTATCAAGGTTCTAGGTGGCTCGCACCGTCGCTACGCAGGCGTCGGCGATATCATCAAGATTACCATCAAGGAAGCAATTCCACGTGGTAAGGTGAAGAAAGGCGATGTGCTGAAGGCGGTAGTGGTGCGCACCAAGAAGGGTGTACGTCGCCCGGACGGTTCTGTCATTCGCTTCGATGGAAATGCATGCGTTATTTTGAACAATAACAGCGAGCAACCTATCGGTACGCGTATTTTTGGGCCGGTAACTCGTGAACTGCGTAATGAGAAGTTCATGAAAATTATCTCTCTGGCACCAGAAGTACTCTAAGGAGCGAACCATGGCAGCGAAAATCCGTCGTGATGACGAAGTTATCGTGCTTACCGGGAAAGACAAAGGTAAACGCGGTAAAGTAAAAAATGTCCTGTCTGCTGGTAAGGTCATTGTTGAAGGTATCAACCTGGTTAAGAAACACCAGAAGCCGGTTCCGGCTCTGAACCAACCAGGCGGCATCGTTGAAAAAGAAGCTGCAATTCAGGTTTCTAACGTTGCTATCTTCAACGCGGCAACCGGCAAGGCTGACCGTGTAGGCTTTAGATTCGAAGACGGCAAAAAAGTCCGTTTCTTCAAGTCTAACAGCGAAACTATCAAGTAATTTGGAGTAATACGATGGCGAAACTGCATGATTACTACAAAGACGAGGTAGTTAAACAACTGATGTCTCAGTTTAACTACAATTCTGTCATGCAAGTCCCTCGGGTCGAGAAGATCACCCTGAACATGGGTGTTGGTGAAGCGATCGCTGACAAGAAACTGCTGGACAACGCAGCAGCTGACCTGGCAGCAATCTCCGGCCAAAAGCCGTTGATCACCAAAGCTCGCAAATCTGTTGCAGGCTTCAAAATCCGTCAGGGCTATCCAATCGGCTGCAAAGTAACTCTGCGTGGCGAACGCATGTGGGAGTTCTTTGAGCGTCTGATTTCCATTGCTGTACCACGTATCCGTGACTTCCGTGGCCTGTCCGCCAAGTCATTCGATGGCCGTGGTAACTACAGCATGGGTGTGCGTGAGCAAATCATCTTCCCAGAGATCGACTACGATAAAGTCGATCGCGTACGTGGTCTGGATATTACCATCACCACTACTGCGAACTCTGATGATGAAGGCCGCGCGCTGCTGGCTGCTTTTAACTTCCCGTTCCGCAAGTAAGGCAGGGTTAACTTATGGCTAAGCAATCAATGAAAGCACGCGAAGTAAAGCGCGTGAAATTAGCTGACAAGTTCTTTGCTAAACGCGCTGAACTGAAAGCTATCATCTCTGATGTGAACGCGTCCGATGAAGATCGTTGGAACGCTGTTCTCAAGCTGCAAACTCTGCCGCGTGATTCCAGCCCGTCTCGTCAGCGTAACCGCTGCCGCCAAACTGGCCGTCCACATGGTTATGTGGGCAAATTCGGGTTGAGCCGTATTAAGCTGCGTGAAGCCGCCATGCGCGGTGAAGTACCAGGCTTGAAAAAGGCTAGCTGGTAATTGTCACCAATTGAATCACGGGAGTAAAGACAGATGAGCATGCAAGATCCGATCGCGGATATGCTGACCCGTATCCGTAACGGTCAAGCCGCGAACAAAGTTGCGGTCACCATGCCTTCCTCCAAGCTGAAAGTGGCAATTGCCAACGTGCTGAAGGAAGAAGGTTTTATTGAAGATTTCAAAATCGAAGGCGACGCCAAGCCTGTTCTGGAACTGGTACTGAAGTACTTCCAGGGCAAAGCTGTGGTAGAGAGCATTCAGCGTATCAGCCGTCCAGGTCTGCGCATCTATAAGAAAAAAGATGAGCTGCCAAAAGTTATGGCCGGTTTGGGTATCGCTGTCGTTTCTACCTCTAAAGGTGTTATGACCGATCGTGCAGCTCGCCAGGCTGGTCTGGGTGGCGAGATTATCTGCTACGTAGCTTAATTCGGGAGGAAAGAATGTCTCGTGTTGCAAAAGCACCCGTCGTCATTCCTGCCGGCGTAGAGGTAAAACTCAACGGTCAGGTTATTTCGATTAAGGGTAAAAACGGCGAGCTGACTCGTACAGTCCACGATGCCGTTATCGTTAAGCAAGAAGAAAACGCACTGACTTTCGCTCCGCGCGAAGGTTTCGCGAACGCTTGGGCCCAGGCGGGCACCACGCGCGCTCTGCTGAACGCAATGGTTATCGGTGTTACCGAAGGCTTCTCCAAGAAGCTTCAACTGGTAGGTGTTGGTTATCGCGCAGCGGTCAAAGGCAATGTGATTAACCTGTCATTAGGTTTCTCACACCCGGTTGACCATCAGCTGCCAGCAGGTGTTACTGCTGAATGCCCAAGCCAAACTGAAATCGTGCTGAAAGGCGCTGATAAGCAGGTTATTGGCCAGGTTGCTGCAGAGCTGCGTGCCTACCGTCGTCCTGAGCCTTACAAAGGCAAGGGTGTCCGTTACGCCGACGAAGTCGTGCGTACCAAAGAGGCTAAGAAGAAGTAAGGTAACACTATGGATAAGAAATCTGCTCGTATCCGTCGTGCGACCCGCGCACGCCGCAAGCTCAAAGAACTGGGTGCAACTCGCCTGGTGGTACATCGTACCCCGCGTCACATTTACGCACAGGTAATTGCTGCAAATGGTTCTGAAGTTCTGGTAGCCGCTTCTACTGTAGAAAAAGCTATCACTGAGCAACTGAAGTATTCCGGTAACAAAGACGCAGCAGCAGCAGTAGGTAAAGCTATCGCTGAGCGCGCGTTGGAAAAAGGCATCAAAGATGTTTCCTTTGACCGTTCCGGTTTCCAATATCATGGTCGAGTCCAGGCACTGGCAGATGCTGCCCGTGAAGCTGGCCTTCAGTTCTAAGGAAGAGGTTTAAGATGGCTCACATCGAAAAACAAGCTGGCGAACTGCAGGAAAAGCTGATCGCGGTAAACCGCGTATCTAAAACCGTAAAAGGTGGCCGTATTTTCAGCTTTACCGCACTGACTGTCGTTGGTGATGGTAACGGTCGCGTTGGTTTTGGCTACGGCAAAGCACGCGAAGTTCCGGCAGCGATCCAGAAAGCGATGGAAAAAGCCCGTCGCAACATGATGAATGTCGCGCTGAACAGCGGCACCCTGCAGCACCCTGTTAAAGGTGTTCACACGGGTTCTCGTGTGTTCATGCAGCCGGCTTCAGAAGGTACCGGTATCATCGCCGGTGGTGCAATGCGCGCCGTTCTGGAAGTCGCAGGGGTACACAACGTATTGGCTAAAGCTTATGGTTCCACCAACCCGATCAACGTGGTTCGTGCAACTATCGATGCTCTGGCAAATATGAAGTCTCCTGAAATGGTCGCTGCCAAGCGTGGTAAATCCGTTGCAGACATTCTGGGGTAATTGACCATGGCTAAGACTATTAAAGTTACACAAACTCGCAGTTCCATTGGCCGTCTGCCGAAGCATAAAGCTACGCTGCTGGGCCTGGGTCTACGTCGCATTGGTCACACCGTTGAGCGCGAGGATACTCCTGCTGTACGCGGTATGATCAACCTGGTTTCCTACATGGTTAAAGTTGAGGAGTAACAGATGCGTTTAAATACTCTGTCTCCGGCTGAAGGTGCCAAGCATGCGCCGAAGCGTGTAGGTCGTGGTATTGGTTCTGGCCTGGGTAAAACCGGCGGCCGTGGTCACAAAGGTCAGAAGTCTCGTTCTGGCGGTGGCGTACGTCGTGGTTTCGAAGGTGGTCAGATGCCTCTGTACCGTCGTTTGCCGAAATTCGGCTTCACTTCACGCAAAGCGATGATCACGGCAGAAGTACGTCTGTCTGAACTGGCTCTGATTGAAGGCGATGTTATCGACCTGAACACGCTGAAAGCCGCTAACGTTGTTGGTACCCAGATCGAATTCGTGAAAGTTATGCTTTCTGGCGAAATCGCTCGTCCGGTTACCCTGCGTGGTCTGCGTGTCACCAAAGGCGCTCGTGCTGCTATCGAAGCTGCTGGCGGTAAAATTGAGGAATAAGTGAGCTGATGGCTAAGCAACCAGGATTAGATTTTCAAAGTGCTAAAGGTGGGCTCGGCGAGCTGAAGCGCAGACTTTTGTTTGTTATCGGCGCGCTGATTGTCTTCCGTATCGGCTCTTTCATTCCGATTCCTGGTATCGATGCCACTGTGCTTGCCAAATTGCTCGAACAGCAGAGAGGCACTATCATTGAAATGTTTAACATGTTCTCTGGTGGTGCCCTCAGCCGTGCTTCTATCTTTGCGCTGGGGATCATGCCGTATATTTCGGCCTCGATCATTATCCAGCTGTTGACGGTGGTTCATCCGGCGTTGGCGGAAATAAAGAAAGAAGGGGAGGCTGGCCGTCGCAAGATTAGCCAGTATACCCGCTACGGCACGCTGGTATTGGCCATATTCCAGTCGATCGGTATTGCTACCGGTCTGCCGAATATGCCTGGTATGCAAGGCCTGGTGATTAATCCAGGCTTTGCGTTCTACTTTACTGCGGTTGTGAGCCTGGTGACCGGGACAATGTTCCTGATGTGGCTGGGTGAGCAGATTACTGAACGCGGTATCGGCAACGGTATCTCGATCATTATCTTCGCGGGTATTGTAGCGGGCTTACCGCCGGCAATTGGTCATACTATCGAGCAAGCCCGGCAAGGCGACCTGCACTTCCTCCTGTTGCTGCTGGTAGCAGTATTGGTGTTTGCAGTGACCTTCTTTGTCGTCTTCATGGAGCGTGGTCAACGTCGTATCGTCGTTAACTATGCGAAGCGTCAACAAGGTCGTCGCGTTTATGCAGCACAGAGTACGCACTTACCGTTGAAAGTGAACATGGCGGGCGTTATCCCGGCGATCTTCGCTTCCAGCATTATCCTGTTCCCGGCCACGATCGCATCTTGGTTTGGGGGAGGTACCGGTTGGAACTGGCTGACAACAATTTCGATGTATTTGCAGCCTGGACAGCCGCTTTATGTGTTACTCTATGCGTCTGCAATCATCTTCTTCTGTTTCTTCTACACGGCGTTGGTTTTCAACCCGCGTGAAACAGCAGATAACCTGAAGAAGTCCGGTGCCTTCGTACCAGGAATTCGTCCGGGAGAACAAACGGCGAAGTACATCGATAAAGTAATGACGCGTTTAACCCTGGTGGGCGCGATGTACATTACTTTCATCTGCCTGATCCCGGAGTTCATGCGTGATGCAATGAAAGTACCATTCTACTTTGGTGGTACCTCGCTACTGATCGTGGTTGTCGTCATCATGGACTTTATGGCTCAAGTGCAAACTCTGATGATGTCAAGTCAGTACGAGTCTGCATTGAAGAAAGCAAACCTGAAAGGCTATAACCGCTAGTCGGGTTTTGTTTGAGAAGTTACGGAGAGTAAAAATGAAAGTTCGTGCTTCCGTCAAGAAATTATGTCGTAACTGCAAAATCGTTAAGCGTAACGGTGTTATCCGCGTGATTTGCAGCGTCGAGCCGAAGCATAAACAGCGTCAAGGCTGATTATCTCGCATATTTTTCTTGCAAAGTTGGGTTGAGCTGGCTAGATTAGCCAGCCAATCTTTTTTATGTAACTGTGACACTATTTGAGTATCCTGAAAACGGGCTTTTCAGAATGGTGTTGCTGTAAAACTAAGTAGGAGTGCATAGTGGCCCGTATAGCAGGCATTAACATTCCTGATCATAAACATACCGTAATCGCCTTAACGTCGATTTTCGGCATCGGCAAAACCCGCTCACAGGCTATCTGTGCTGCGACTGGTATTGCTGAACATGTTAAGATCAGTGAGCTGTCTGAAGAGCAGATTGAACAGCTGCGTGAAGCTGTCGCCAAATACACTGTTGAAGGTGATCTGCGCCGTGAAGTTACCCTGAGCATCAAGCGTCTGATGGACCTTGGTTGCTATCGTGGTTTGCGTCATCGTCGTGGTCTGCCAGTTCGCGGTCAGCGTACTAAGACTAACGCACGTACCCGTAAGGGTCCGCGTAAGCCGATCAAGAAATAATCGGGGTGATTGAATAATGGCAAAGGCACCTGTTCGTACACGTAAGCGTGTAAGAAAGCAAGTCTCTGACGGCGTGGCTCATATCCATGCTTCTTTCAACAACACCATCGTTACCATCACTGATCGTCAGGGTAATGCATTGGGTTGGGCAACTGCCGGTGGTTCCGGTTTCCGTGGTTCTCGTAAGTCCACTCCGTTCGCAGCACAGGTTGCCGCTGAACGTTGTGCAGACGCAGTAAAAGAATACGGTATCAAGAACCTGGAAGTTATGGTTAAAGGACCTGGTCCTGGTCGTGAGTCTACTATCCGCGCTCTGAACGCGGCTGGTTTCCGCATCACTAACATTACTGATGTGACTCCGATCCCTCATAACGGTTGTCGTCCGCCGAAAAAGCGCCGCGTATAACGCAGCTTTTAGGTTTGTTGGAGAAAGAAAATGGCAAGATATTTGGGTCCTAAGCTCAAGCTGAGCCGTCGTGAGGGCACAGACCTGTTCCTTAAGTCTGGCGTTCGCGCGATCGATTCAAAATGCAAAATTGAACAACCGCCTGGTCAGCACGGTGCGCGTAAACCGCGTCTGTCTGATTACGGTGTGCAGTTGCGTGAGAAGCAAAAAGTTCGCCGTATCTACGGTGTGCTGGAGCGTCAATTCCGCAACTATTACAAAGAAGCAGCACGTCTGAAAGGCAACACCGGTGAAAACCTGTTGCAACTGCTGGAAGGTCGTCTGGACAACGTCGTTTACCGCATGGGCTTCGGCGCCACGCGTGCAGAAGCACGTCAGCTGGTTAGCCACAAAGCTATCATGGTAAATGGTCGCGTTGTTAACATCGCTTCTTATCAGGTATCTCCGAATGACGTAGTCAGCATCCGCGAGAAAGCGAAAAAGCAGTCTCGTGTTAAGGCCGCTTTGGAGCTGGCTGAGCAGCGTGAAAAGCCGACTTGGCTGGAAGTTGATGCTGCCAAGATGGAAGGCGTGTTCAAGCGTATGCCTGAACGTACCGATCTGTCTGCGGACATTAACGAACACCTGATCGTCGAGCTTTACTCCAAGTAAAGCTTAGTACCAAAGAGAGGACACAATGCAGGGTTCTGTGACAGAGTTTCTAAAACCGCGCCTGGTAGATATCGAGCAAGTCAGTTCGACGCACGCCAAGGTGACCCTTGAGCCTTTAGAGCGTGGCTTTGGCCATACTCTTGGCAACGCACTGCGCCGTATTCTGCTTTCATCTATGCCGGGTTGCGCGGTGACCGAGGTTGAGATTGATGGTGTACTGCATGAGTACAGCACCAAAGAAGGCGTACAGGAAGACATCCTGGAAATCCTGCTCAACCTGAAAGGGCTGGCGGTGAGAGTTCAAGGCAAAGATGAAGTTATTCTTACCCTGAATAAATCTGGCATTGGCCCTGTGACCGCTGCCGACATCACCCATGATGGTGATGTCGAAATCGTCAAGCCGCAGCACGTTATCTGCCACCTGACCGATGAAAACGCTGCTATCAGCATGCGTATCAAAGTTCAGCGTGGTCGTGGTTATGTGCCGGCTTCTGCCCGAATTCATTCGGAAGAAGATGAGCGCCCGATCGGTCGTCTGTTGGTTGACGCCTGCTACAGCCCTGTAGAGCGTATTGCCTACAATGTTGAAGCTGCGCGTGTAGAACAGCGTACTGACCTGGACAAGCTGGTCATCGAAATGGAAACCAATGGCACGATCGATCCTGAAGAGGCGATCCGCCGTGCGGCAACCATTCTGGCAGAACAACTGGAAGCTTTCGTTGACTTACGTGATGTACGTCAGCCGGAAGTGAAAGAAGAGAAACCAGAATTCGATCCGATCCTGCTGCGCCCTGTTGACGATCTGGAATTGACTGTCCGCTCTGCTAACTGCCTCAAGGCAGAAGCTATCCACTACATCGGTGATCTGGTACAGCGTACCGAGGTTGAGTTGCTGAAAACGCCGAACCTGGGTAAAAAATCTCTTACCGAGATTAAAGACGTGCTGGCCTCACGTGGTCTGTCTCTGGGCATGCGCCTGGAAAACTGGCCGCCGGCAAGCATTGCTGACGAGTAACCGGATCACAGGTTAAGGTTTTACTGAGAAGGATAAGGTCATGCGCCATCGTAAGAGTGGTCGTCAACTGAACCGTAACAGCAGCCATCGCCAGGCTATGTTCCGTAACATGGCCGGCTCTTTGGTTCGTCATGAAATCATCAAGACGACCCTGCCAAAAGCGAAAGAGCTGCGTCGCGTTGTTGAGCCGCTGATTACTCTTGCCAAGACCGACAGCGTAGCTAATCGTCGTCTGGCATTCGCCCGTACTCGTGATAACGAGATCGTGGCAAAACTGTTTAACGAGCTGGGCCCGCGTTTCGCGAGCCGTGCCGGTGGTTACACTCGCATTCTGAAGTGTGGCTTCCGCGCAGGCGACAACGCGCCGATGGCATACATCGAGCTGGTTGATCGTGCTGAGTCTCAAGCAGAAGCAGCAACTGCAGAGTAATCTGTAGAAGCGTAAAAAAACCGGGCTTGCCCGGTTTTTTTACGCCTATTCACAGCCAATTGTGCTGCCCTCCGGTTATCTGCTTTAAGATCCCCCTCCCTATCCGCTATGCTAGCGGCAAAGATTGCATGCTGAGGAATCATACAATGTGGTTACTCGATGAGTGGGCTGAACGCCATATTCGTGACGCGCAAGATAACGGTGAGTTTGAGAACTTACCAGGCCAAGGCAAACCGCTGGAGCTTGACGATGACAGTGCGGTGCCGGCAGAACTGCGTTCCGGCTTTCGCCTGTTAAAGAACGCCGGTTATCTGCCGCCGGAATTAGAGGCCCGTAAGGAAGCGTTGACCATTGCTGCCTTGCTGCAGGAAATTAACAGCGAACACCCTGACTACGTTGCATTGAGCAAGCGCATGGCGCTGTTGGAATATCGTTTGCAGCAAGCCGGGATGAGTACCGATTTCCTGCATGGTGAGTACCATCAGGTGATTAATGGTAAATTTGGGCCGGAGGAAAGCTAATGTTTAAAATTGGCCAGCTCGCCAAGCTCGCTGGCGTTACGCCGGATACCGTGCGTTATTATGAAAAGCAGGGCATGATGGCGCATAACGTGCGGACCGAAGGGGGTTACCGCCTGTATAGTGAGCAGGACTTACAACGCCTGCGCTTTATTCGTTATGCCAAGCAGTTGGGCTTTACCCTGGAAACTATCGCCGAACTGCTGTCGATCCGCGTGGATCCTGAACATCACACCTGCCAGGAGTCAAAATCCATTGTGGATGCGCGTTTGCAGGAAGTGGAGCAGAAACTGCTGGAGCTGACGCGGATGCGGGAGTCATTACGGCGCTTGAGCGATGCCTGCTGCGGCAGCGCACATACCAGCACCTATTGCTCTATTCTTGAAGCCCTGGAACAGGGGGCCAGCGACAGCAGCGACAAAAAAGCGGGGCATCACTGCTGAACCGCTGTTATTTGTTTCTTTTCGGCGCTATTATCTGCCCGATTTATATCCATCCTAATATCAGGAGTAATACCATGACGAAATACCGTCACACCAAAGGCAAGATACAAGACAATGCGCTTGAAGCGTTATTGCACGACCCCTTATTCCGCCAGCGGGTGGAGAAGAATAGCAAAGGGAAAGGCAGCTACCGGCGTAAAGAAAAACACGGCAAAGGGGCAAACTGGGAGGCCAGTGGTAAGCAATCAAGCGATTATTTACCACTGGCTTTCTGGTTTTAAGGCATAAAAAAGCCCTCGTCAGCGAGGGCTTTTTTGAACAATAACGGGAGTGTACTTAGGCTTTCGGCTGATCTTTGGCTAACAGATCGCGAATTTCCGTCAGCAGCTTCTCTTCCGCGCTTGGTGCTGGCGGAGCCGCCGGTTTTTCTTCCTGTTTGCGGCGCATTTTGTTCATCAGCTTAATCGCCAGGAAAATAGCGAAGGCCACAATGACAAAATCAAATACCGTCTGGATAAAGGCGCCGTAGTTCATCACTACCGCCGGGATTTCACCCTGCGCTTCGCGTAATACCAAGTGGAACTGTTTGAAATCGACACCGCCGATCAGTAAACCCAGCGGCGGCATGATGATATCGGCAACGAATGACGATACGATCTTACCGAACGCAGCACCAATAATGACACCAACGGCCAGGTCAACAACATTGCCACGCATGGCAAATTCGCGGAACTCTTTCAACATACTCATAGAACACCCCTCGCAAAATTAATAACTCAAGTTTAACAAAGCAACTTCCCTTTGCCACAATTCGCAGAGAAAAGTTTGTATCTTGTCTCTTACGTTTCTCAAACAGACTACACAATAGCTACAGGAAGAATGGACTCGGCTGGAATAAACGCTCGACGTCCGGTACAAATTTTTTATCGGTGATGAACATAATGACGTGGTCACCTTGCTCAATTTTACTATTACCGCTGGCGATAATGACATCGTCGCCACGCACGATAGCGCCAATGGTGGTGCCTGGCGGCAGTTTAATTTCTTCTACGCTACGGCCGACCACTTTGGAGGTGCTTTCGTCGCCGTGAGCAATGGCTTCAATAGCTTCAGCAACGCCGCGACGCAGTGAGGAAACGCTGACGATGTCCGCTTTACGCACGTGACCCAGCAAGGCGGAGATGGTCGCCTGCTGCGGTGAAATGGCAATATCGATCACGCTGCCCTGCACCAGGTCGACATAGGCACGGCGCTGTATCAGCACCATGACCTTTTTGGCGCCCAGACGCTTGGCCAGCATGGCGGACATGATATTGGCTTCATCATCGTTGGTTATGGCGATAAACACGTCGACCTGATCGACATGCTCTTCTGCCAGCAGCTCCTGATCGGACGCATCGCCATAAAAGACAATGGTGTCGTGCAGCTGTTCCGCCAGTTCTGCCGCCCGCTGTTGATTACGTTCGATCAGTTTGACGTTGTAATCCTTTTCCAGCTTGGCAGCCAGGCCGGCGCCGACGTTACCGCCGCCGACGATCATAATGCGCTTGTAAGGTTTTTCCAGCCGCTGCAGTTCACTCATTACCGCACGGATATGCTGCGATGCCGCGACGAAGAACACCTCGTCACCGGCTTCGATAATCGTCGAGCCTTGCGGGCGGATAGGGCGATCCTGGCGGAAAATGGCGGCAACGCGTGTATCGATATGCGGCATATGCTCGCGCATCGAGGACAGTGCATTGCCCACCAACGGGCCGCCGTAATAGGCTTTCACTGCGGCAATGCTAACCTTGCCCTCGGCAAAGTTGACCACCTGCAGGGCGCCGGGATACTCAATCAGCTTGTAGATATAGTCGATAACCAGCTGTTCCGGTGAGATCAGATGATCGATCGGCACCGCTTCCGGCAGGAAGAGCTTCTCAGATTCACGGATATATTCTGGAGCACGGATGCGCGCGATGCGGTTTGGCGTATTAAACAGCGAATAGGCGATCTGACAGGCCACCATATTGGTCTCATCCGAATTGGTGACGGCAACCAGCATATCGGCGTCTTCCGCGCCGGCCTCACGCAGCACGCGCGGGTAGGAACCGTGCCCCTGCACCACGCGTAGGTCGAATTTGTCCTGCAGCTGACGCAGGCGGTTCGTATCGGTATCTACCACGGTGATATCGTTATTTTCACCAACCAGGTTTTCCGCCAGTGTCCCGCCGACCTGGCCCGCGCCAAGGATAATTATTTTCATCGTGTTCTCTGCTTCACACTGCAAGGCTGAGGGCGTAATGCTACGCCCGGAGAATTACATTTTAATCAGCTTAGCGTAAAAGAAGCCATCGCCATCTTCAGGGTGAGGAAGGTTCTGCCGTTCGACACCGACCAGGCTGGCGTCGTTATGGCGCTGTAGGAAGGCCTGCAACTGCTGGCTATTTTCTTGCGGTAAGATCGAACAGGTGGCATAAACCATCACGCCGCCGCTCTTCAGGTGTGGCCAAATGGCATCAAGAATTTCCGCCTGCAGGTTAGCCAGTTCGGCGATGTCGCTATCGCGGCGCAGCCATTTAATATCCGGATGACGGCGAATCACGCCGGTGGCGGAGCAAGGGGCGTCCAACAGAATGCGATCAAACTGTTTATCACCGCACCACTGCTGCGGCGTACGACCATCGCCCTGTTTGACCTCGGCGTGGCACTGTAAACGCTGCAGGTTTTCTTTTACCCGGCTCAGACGTTGCTCATCAATATCCACGGCCATAACGTGTGCCTGCGGCGCCGCTTCCAGGATATGGGTGGTTTTACCGCCGGGAGCCGCGCACAGGTCCAGGATCTGCTCGCCATCCTGCGGATCCAGCAGATCGACGCAGCCTTGCGCGGAGGCATCCTGCACCGTGGCCCAGCCGTCGGCAAAGCCCGGCAGGCTGCTAACCGCACACGGAGTGAGTAAGCGCACCGCGTCAGGGTATTCCCCATGCGCGACGGCCTCAATCCCGGCCTGCGCCAGCAGCTGCAGATAGTCATCGCGACTGTGGTGACGGCGGTTAACCCGCAGCCACATCGGCGGCTTTTGATTATTGGCGTCGACGATCTGCTGCCACTGTTCAGGGTAAGCCTGTTGAATGCGCTTCAGCAGCCAGCTGGGGTGCAGGTAGCGGCTGTCATGATTGGCCGCACGTTGCATCAGCGCCTCTTGCTGGCGCTGGAACTGGCGCAGTACGCCGTTGATTAATCCTTTAAGCTGCGGACGTTTCAGCGCCACCGCACCATTGACCGTTTCCGCCAGGGCCGCGTGGGCCGGAATGCGGGTATACAGCAGTTGGTACATACCAACCATCAACAGGTAGTGCAGCGTACGCTGCTTGCCGACCATCGGTTTCGCCATCAGCTGTTGGATGCACCATTCCAGCTGCGGCAGCACGCGCAGTGTGCCGAAGCACAGTTCCTGCAGCAGGGCGCGGTCCTTATCGGAAATTTTGTTATTCAGTGCCGGCAGCAGGGTGCTGAGCGATTGCCCCTGATCCAACACATGGCCGATGGTTTGAGCAGCGATGCTGCGGAGGTTGTAATTATTTTTCATAGGCTAAAGCTGGATGACATCGGCTTGAGGAAAATAAACGGCCCGACGTGGTCTGTCGGGCTGTGAAGATGATTTACAGGCGATTACCTGGCGTAAACCATTCGCGGCGTGAATTTAACAAATCCTGAGCCGACATCGGTTTTTTGCCCGCCGGCTGCAGCTGCGTCAGGCATAAAATACCCTCGGCGGTGGCGACCTGAATACCGTGCTTGTCCGCCTGCAAGATGGTGCCGGGTTCTGCACCGTTACCGCCTGTCAGCGCCTGGGCTTGCCACACTTTCACCGGCTGTTCATCAACGGTGAAATAGCTGATCGGCCACGGGTTGAAGGCTCGAACACAACGTTCCAGCTGTGCGGCGGACAGGCGCCAGTCCAAACGCGCCTCCTCTTTACTCAGCTTTTCGGCGTAGGTCACCAGCGCTTCGTCCTGAACCTCGCGTTGCGCCGTACCGTCCGCCATCTGCTGCAGCGTGGCCAGCAGCCCCTGCGGGCCGAGTTCGGCCAGCTTGTCATACAGGCTGGCGCTGGTGTCCGTAGCCTCTATCGGGCAAGCGATTTTATGCATCATATCGCCGGTATCCAGGCCGACATCCATCTGCATGATGGTTACGCCGGTTTCCCGATCGCCCGCCCACAGCGCGCGTTGAATCGGGGCTGCGCCACGCCAGCGTGGCAGCAGTGAACCATGTACGTTGATGCAGCCAAGGCGCGGCATATCTAACACCGCCTTTGGCAGGATCAGGCCGTACGCCACCACCACCATGACATCAGCCTGAAGGTCGGCGACCAGGTGCTGGTTTTCTTCCGGACGCAGTGATTTGGGTTGGAATACGGGTAACTGATGCTGCTGTGCCAGCACCTTTACCGGGCTTGGCGTCAGCTTGTTGCCGCGGCCGGCCGGCCGGTCAGGTTGGGTAAATACGCCGACGACCTGATGCCCGGAAGACAACAGCGCGTCAAGATGACGCGCTGCGAAGTCTGGCGTGCCGGCAAAGATAATCCGTAAAGAATCAGACACGATGTTTCCCTGCTTGGTTAGGCGCGCGCTTGCTGTTTGGCCAGCTTATCCAGCTTCTCGACCTTTTGGCGAATACGCTGACGCTTCAGCGGCGACAGATAATCGACAAACAGTTTACCGATCAGGTGGTCCATCTCATGCTGAATGCAGATGGCCAGCAGATCGTCGGCTTCCAGTTCGAAGGTTTTGCCGTTGTAATCCAGCGCGCGGATTTTCACTTTCTCGGCGCGTGGCACCAGAGCACGTTGCTCAGGGATGGACAGACAGCCTTCTTCAATACCGGTTTCACCGCTCTTTTCCAACAGTTCCGGGTTGATCAACACCAGGCGTTGATCGCGGGTTTCGGAAACGTCAATGACGATGATACGTTGATGGATGTCCACCTGAGTCGCAGCCAGACCAATGCCTTCCTCTGCGTACATGGTTTCGAACATATCATCCACGATACGCTGGATATCCGCATTGACTTCTTTTACCGGGGCTGCAACTTTGCGCAGCCGCTCGTCTGGGAAATGTAATACCTGCAAGACTGACATATATCTTTAGATCTGTATCCGAGTAATAAAGGGGGTATAGCTTCTATTCTAGACATTTCCAGCTCTGATTGACAGCATCGTCTACCAATTGCACGGATTGGCAATACCGCCGAGAACAGCGAGGGAATGCGCGATGACGCCTGCGGAAATAGGGCTGAGACTATCTTGGGTGAACGGACTGGACGCATCGCTGGCCAGTGAACTGCAGCAGCAGATGATTAGCGCCGGCGGTGAGTCGTCACGCCATTTGCGCGCCCTGGGGCTGAGCGCCAAGCAACGCCGGCAGTTCAACCAGGCTGACCCGGCGGCGCTGGCGGCGACATTGGCCTGGCTGGAGCTGCCGGGGCGTCATATGCTGACCTACGGTTCGCCGCACTATCCGTCGCATTTACAGGCCTTGGCCGATGCGCCGTTCCTGCTGCTGGTTGAAGGCAGCCTTGAGGCGCTGCAACAGCCGCAGATCGCCATGGTTGGCAGCCGTAACGCCAGCCATTATGGTGCACGCTGGGGGCATGAGTTTGCCGTGGGATTGGTCCAGCAGGGTTATGCCGTGACCAGCGGGCTGGCCTTGGGCGTGGACGGTATCTGTCATCGCGGCGCATTGGCCGCACAGGGAACGACGCTGGCGGTGCTGGGCAGCGGCTTGGCGAACGTTTACCCGAGCCGCCACCGTAGGCTGGCTGCGCAGATCGTGGAGCAGGGCGGAGCGCTGATCTCTGAATATCTGGTGACGGCGATGCCGTTGCCGGCGCATTTTCCTCGCCGTAATCGTATCATCAGCGGCCTGAGCTTGGGCGTATTGGTGGTAGAGGCCGCGCTGCGCAGCGGTTCATTGATTACCGCGCGTCTGGCGCTGGATCAGGGGCGTGACGTTTTTGCCTTGCCCGGTGCATTAGGCAACCCGATGAGCGCCGGTCCGCACTGGCTGATTCAGCAGGGCGCCTGCCTGGTGACGCAGCCGCAGGAGATCGCACAACTGCTGGGAAGCGGGCTGAACTGGCTACCTATGGATGAAAAAACAACTATTTCTGCATCAGACGTCGAAGTTGAATTGCCATTTGCCGATGTGTTGGCTAACGTAGGAGATGAGGTGACACCTGTTGACGTCGTCGCTGAACGTGCCGGCCAACCTGTGCCAGAGGTGGTAATGCAATTACTCGAACTGGAGTTAGCAGGATGGATCGCAGCTGTACCCGGCGGCTATGTCCGAATAAGGAGGGCAAGCCATGTTCGACGTACTCATGTACTTATTTGAAACTTATATCCACAATGAACCAGAGATGCGCGTCGACCAGGATAAACTGACGAACGATCTCGCCGAGGCGGGATTTCATCGTGAGGATATCTACAACGCTTTGAATTGGCTTGAAAAACTTGCAGATCTGCAAGAAGGTGAAAATGCGCCGTACTTTATGAGTGCCGATCCGCTTGCCATGCGGTTCTACACGGAAGAAGAAAGTATGCGTCTTGACGCCGGTTGCCGTGGTTTTCTCCTTTTCCTTGAACAGATTCAGGTATTGAACCTCGAAACCCGAGAAATGGTTATCGACCGTGTTATGGCTTTGGATAATACGGAATTCGATCTCGAAGATCTGAAATGGGTGGTGCTGATGGTGTTGTTTAATATCCCCGGATATGAAAGCGCCTACCAGCAAATGGAAGAACTGCTGTTTGAAGTCAACGAAGGTTATCTGCACTGAGCCGATACCACGCGCATGCCCGTTATACTTCAAGCTGCAGGCTTATCGGTTTCCTCCGGTCTATACGCTGAGTATATGACCGGGGGATTGCTTGTGGCCGTCTTCCTGCAACGTGAATTATTTAGGGCATAAAAGAAGTTATGACAAAAGCAGCGCTTTTTGCCGCCAGGCAAAATGAACCCTGTCCGGAATGCGGGGCTGAACTGGTGATCCGCAGCGGTCGCCATGGTCCTTTCCTTGGTTGTTCCCAATATCCAGACTGCCAGTATATCCGCCCGCTGAAGGCGCAGGCGGACGGCCATATCGTCAAAGTGCTGGAGGGACAAGAGTGCCCGAAATGTCAGGCGACCCTGGTATTGCGTCAGGGGCGCTACGGCATGTTTATCGGCTGTAGCCACTATCCTGAATGCGATCACACCGAGGTGATCGATAAACCGGACGAAACTTCTATTACCTGTCCGCAATGCGGGCAGGGCAAATTGCTGCAGCGTAAATCACGCTATGGCAAAGTTTTTCACTCCTGCGATCGCTATCCAGAATGCCAGTTTGCTCTTAACAACAAACCCATCGCCGGGGAATGTGCCTATTGCCATTATCCGCTGCTAATGGAAAAACGCACGGCGAAAGGCCCTGTCCTTTGCTGCGCCAGCAAACTGTGCGGAAAGCCCGTCGCAATCACAGAATAACGACACTATGAGCTCAGAATTCACCGCCATCATTAATGCACTGAACAATCAACAGGTCGTCGCCTATCCTACCGAGGCTGTGTTTGGCCTGGGTTGCGATCCTGATAGCGATCAAGCGTTGCACAAGCTGTTGGATTTAAAACAGCGCCCGTGGGAAAAGGGTTTGATCCTGATTGCCGCCGACTACCAGCAGCTGCTGCCTTATATCGACGACAGCCGCCTTACGCCATCGCAACGTGAAACGATCTTTGCCAGCTGGCCTGGTCCGGTTACGTGGGTTATCCCGGCCAAACCGACTACGCCGCGTCTGTTGACCGGGCGTTTCGATTCGCTGGCGGTGCGCGTCAGCGACCACCCGCTGGTGCAGCGGCTATGCCGCGAGTTTGGCAAACCGCTGGTATCAACCAGCGCCAATCTTAGCGGTCAGCCGCCGTGCCGCCATGCGGCAGAAGTCACGCAGCAGTTCGGCGAAAGGTTCCCGGTGCTGTCGGGCAATGTGGGCGGACGTCAGAATCCGTCGGAAATCAGAGATGCGTTGACCGGTGAGCAGATCCGGCAGGGCTGAGGGGAACACATGGAGCCGTTTGTAGTTTTTGGCAATCCTATTGCGCACAGCAAGTCACCGCGTATTCATGCGCTGTTTGCGGAACAAACGGGTATAGAGCATCTCTACGGCACCGTTTTAGCGCCGTTGGACGGTTTTGCGGCCAGTCTGCAGGCATTTATCGAGGCAGGTGGCAGAGGCGCGAACGTTACCGTGCCTTTTAAAGAGCAGGCTTATCGACTGGCTAATGAGTTAACGGAACGCGCGCAGATGGCCGGGGCGGTGAATACGCTTAAGATTCAGGCTGATGGTCAGCTGTTGGGCGACAACACCGACGGTATTGGTTTGCTGAGCGATCTGGAACGGCAGCGCTTGATCGCGCCTGGCGATCGTATTTTGCTGGTGGGCGCTGGCGGTGCTGCGCGCGGGGCGATCCTGCCGCTCCTGTCTTTTGGTTGTTCAGTTGTGATTACCAACCGCACTTTCAGCCGCGCGCAAGAACTGGCGCAGGCGTTCCAGCATTTGGGCGAGATTGCGGCTTTACCGTTGGATCAATGCGATCAAACCGACTATGAGCTGGTGATCAATGCCACCGCCTCCGGCCTGGGCGGCGAAGTGCCGGCCTTGCCGGCGAAAGTACTCGGGGCGTCAACGCGTTGCTATGACATGTTCTACCAACGCGGTCTGACGCCGTTCCTCGACTGGGCGACGCAACGAGGCGTAACGCACTATGCTGATGGTTTAGGCATGCTGGTGGGGCAGGCGGCCCATGCGTTTTTGCTGTGGCATGGCGTGATGCCGGAGATTGAGCCGGTGTTGCGGCAGCTGCGTCAGGAAACTGCCGGCTAATTCACTTCCCCGTTCCTGTCAGGGAACGGGGACATTTCAAATATCTTCCGACAGATAGTCGTTTTTCCAGTCGACGTAGTTATTTGACGAGTAACGCAGTCCTTCCAATTCGGCGGGCGTTAATGGACGCACCTGACGTGCCGGGCTGCCCATATATAAGTAGCCGCTGGTCAGACGCTTGCCGGGCGCCACCAAACTGCCGGCGCCGATCATTACGTCATCTTCTATAATGGCGCCATCCAACAGGATCGATCCCATCCCGACTAAAACGCGGTTGCCGATGGCGCAGCCGTGCAGCATCGCTTTATGCCCGACGGTAACGTCTTCGCCGATCAGCAGCGGGTAGCCCTCGGGGTTGTGTGCGGATTTATGGGTGACGTGCAACACGCTGCCATCTTGTATATTGCTGCGGGCGCCGATCTTCACCGCATTCACATCGCCGCGAATGGCAACCAGCGGCCAGATACTGACATCGTCGGCCAGTTCAACGTTGCCGATCACCACGCTGGAAGGATCGATCATCACGCGCTGACCGATTTGCGGAGTGTAATGAAGATAAGAACGAACTGCTTCAGACATGCTAAGGCCTCACATCGGGATCGTATTTACCGGCAATACTAGACGCTGGCGATGGAATTACAACCAATCCCATACGGCGATCCTGCTAAAAACGGCCCCGATCGCATAAGATCCACGCGAAAGGGCGGAAAAGTGCGCAAACGATAAGAAAAGATCAAAAAAGGGGTTGTGCAAAAAACTCGGATCCCTATAATGCGCCTCCATCGACACGGCGCAAGTGATTCACTTCACACAGCGACCGAGACGAAAGAGAAAAAATCCTGAAAAAACGGGTTGACTCTGAAAGAGGAAAGCGTAATATACGCCACCTCGAGTTAGCAAGCGAAAGCGCGTAACTCACTGCTCTTTAACAATTTATCAGACAATCTGTGTGGGCACTCACAAGACGATATCCAGCATCTTCGGATGCAAAAAATATCAAGTCTTGAAGAGTGACTAACTGAAGTAAAATTCATGCAGTAATCTTTGAGCAACAGCTATTAACTTAGCGAATCAAGCTTTTAATTGAAGAGTTTGATCATGGCTCAGATTGAACGCTGGCGGCAGGCCTAACACATGCAAGTCGAGCGGCAGCGGGAGGAAGCTTGCTTCCTCGCCGGCGAGCGGCGGACGGGTGAGTAATGTCTGGGGATCTGCCCGATGGAGGGGGATAACCACTGGAAACGGTGGCTAATACCGCATAACGTCGCAAGACCAAAGTGGGGGACCTTCGGGCCTCACACCATCGGATGAACCCAGATGGGATTAGCTAGTAGGTGGGGTAATGGCTCACCTAGGCGACGATCCCTAGCTGGTCTGAGAGGATGACCAGCCACACTGGAACTGAGACACGGTCCAGACTCCTACGGGAGGCAGCAGTGGGGAATATTGCACAATGGGCGCAAGCCTGATGCAGCCATGCCGCGTGTGTGAAGAAGGCCTTCGGGTTGTAAAGCACTTTCAGCGAGGAGGAAGGTGGTGAACTTAATACGCTCATCAATTGACGTTACTCGCAGAAGAAGCACCGGCTAACTCCGTGCCAGCAGCCGCGGTAATACGGAGGGTGCAAGCGTTAATCGGAATTACTGGGCGTAAAGCGCACGCAGGCGGTTTGTTAAGTCAGATGTGAAATCCCCGAGCTTAACTTGGGAACTGCATTTGAAACTGGCAAGCTAGAGTCTCGTAGAGGGGGGTAGAATTCCAGGTGTAGCGGTGAAATGCGTAGAGATCTGGAGGAATACCGGTGGCGAAGGCGGCCCCCTGGACGAAGACTGACGCTCAGGTGCGAAAGCGTGGGGAGCAAACAGGATTAGATACCCTGGTAGTCCACGCCGTAAACGATGTCGATTTGGAGGTTGTGCCCTTGAGGCGTGGCTTCCGGAGCTAACGCGTTAAATCGACCGCCTGGGGAGTACGGCCGCAAGGTTAAAACTCAAATGAATTGACGGGGGCCCGCACAAGCGGTGGAGCATGTGGTTTAATTCGATGCAACGCGAAGAACCTTACCTACTCTTGACATCCAGAGAACTTTCCAGAGATGGATTGGTGCCTTCGGGAACTCTGAGACAGGTGCTGCATGGCTGTCGTCAGCTCGTGTTGTGAAATGTTGGGTTAAGTCCCGCAACGAGCGCAACCCTTATCCTTTGTTGCCAGCGGTTAGGCCGGGAACTCAAAGGAGACTGCCAGTGATAAACTGGAGGAAGGTGGGGATGACGTCAAGTCATCATGGCCCTTACGAGTAGGGCTACACACGTGCTACAATGGCGTATACAAAGAGAAGCGAACCTGCGAAGGCAAGCGGACCTCATAAAGTACGTCGTAGTCCGGATTGGAGTCTGCAACTCGACTCCATGAAGTCGGAATCGCTAGTAATCGTAGATCAGAATGCTACGGTGAATACGTTCCCGGGCCTTGTACACACCGCCCGTCACACCATGGGAGTGGGTTGCAAAAGAAGTAGGTAGCTTAACCTTCGGGAGGGCGCTTACCACTTTGTGATTCATGACTGGGGTGAAGTCGTAACAAGGTAACCGTAGGGGAACCTGCGGTTGGATCACCTCCTTACCGAAAGATATCCTGACTGTGCAGTGTCCACACAGATTGTCTGATGAAAAGAACGAGCAAAGCGTCGATGCGTTGGGGGTACGGTGACAAGTAACAATGTCGCTCGATTTTCCTGGGAAAATCTCACCCTTACACGAAATTAGCGAATCAGTGATTCGCTAAGAAAATTTCGTGTCCCCTTCGTCTAGAGGCCTAGGACACCGCCCTTTCACGGCGGTAACAGGGGTTCGAATCCCCTAGGGGACGCCACTTGCTGATATCGGGTGAAAGACGGTATCAAACGATATCTCAAAACTGACTTGCGAGTCATGTTTGAGATATTTGCTCTTTAACAATCTGGAACAAGCTGAAAATTGAAACGATTGAACGCTTCTTGACGTAAGAAGTGGTTCAACGAGTCTCTCAAATGTTTGCAGCGCGAAGTGAAACATCTTCGGGTTGTGAGGTTAAGTGACTAAGCGTACACGGTGGATGCCTAGGCAGTCAGAGGCGATGAAGGGCGTGCTAATCTGCGAAAAGCGTCGGTAAGGTGATATGAACCGTTATAACCGACGATACCCGAATGGGGAAACCCAGTGTGTTTCGACACACTATCCTGTCATGAATACATAGTGGCAGGAGGCGAACCGGGGGAACTGAAACATCTAAGTACCCCGAGGAAAAGAAATCAACCGAGATTCCCCCAGTAGCGGCGAGCGAACGGGGAAGAGCCCAGAACCTGAATCGGCTTGTGTGTCAGTGGAAGCGTCTGGAAAGTCGCACAGTAAAGGGTGATAGTCCCGTACACGAAGATGCACAGGTCGTGAGTTCGATGAGTAGGGCGGGACACGTGTTATCCTGTCTGAATATGGGGGGACCATCCTCCAAGGCTAAATACTCCTGACTGACCGATAGTGAACCAGTACCGTGAGGGAAAGGCGAAAAGAACCCCGGCGAGGGGAGTGAAATAGAACCTGAAACCGTGTACGTACAAGCAGTGGGAGCACCTTCGTGGTGTGACTGCGTACCTTTTGTATAATGGGTCAGCGACTTATATTTTGTAGCAAGGTTAACCGAATAGGGGAGCCGTAGGGAAACCGAGTCTTAACTGGGCGTCTAGTTGCAAGGTATAGACCCGAAACCCGGTGATCTAGCCATGGGCAGGTTGAAGGTTGGGTAACACTAACTGGAGGACCGAACCGACTAATGTTGAAAAATTAGCGGATGACTTGTGGCTGGGGGTGAAAGGCCAATCAAACCGGGAGATAGCTGGTTCTCCCCGAAAGCTATTTAGGTAGCGCCTCGTGAACTCATCTTCGGGGGTAGAGCACTGTTTCGGCTAGGGGGCCATCCCGGCTTACCAAACCGATGCAAACTCCGAATACCGAAGAATGTTATCACGGGAGACACACGGCGGGTGCTAACGTCCGTCGTGAAGAGGGAAACAACCCAGACCGCCAGCTAAGGTCCCAAAGTCATGGTTAAGTGGGAAACGATGTGGGAAGGCACAGACAGCCAGGATGTTGGCTTAGAAGCAGCCATCATTTAAAGAAAGCGTAATAGCTCACTGGTCGAGTCGGCCTGCGCGGAAGATGTAACGGGGCTAAACCATGCACCGAAGCTGCGGCAGCGACGCTTAGGCGTTGTTGGGTAGGGGAGCGTTCTGTAAGCCGTTGAAGGTGGCCTGCGAGGGTTGCTGGAGGTATCAGAAGTGCGAATGCTGACATAAGTAACGATAAAGCGGGTGAAAAACCCGCTCGCCGGAAGACCAAGGGTTCCTGTCCAACGTTAATCGGGGCAGGGTGAGTCGACCCCTAAGGCGAGGCTGAAAAGCGTAGTCGATGGGAAACAGGTTAATATTCCTGTACTTGGTGTTACTGCGAAGGGGGGACGGAGAAGGCTAGGCTAGCCGAGCGACGGTTGTCTCGGTTTAAGCGTGTAGGGGGGTGTTCCTGGTAAATCCGGAACGCTGTTAACCCTGAGGCGTGATGACGATGCACTACGGTGCAGAAGTAGTTGATGCCAAGCTTCCAGGAAAAGCCTCTAAGCTCCAGGTAACATCAAATCGTACCCCAAACCGACACAGGTGGTCAGGTAGAGAATACCAAGGCGCTTGAGAGAACTCGGGTGAAGGAACTAGGCAAAATGGTGCCGTAACTTCGGGAGAAGGCACGCTGGCGCGTAGGTGAAGTCCCTTGCGGATGGAGCTGAAGCCAGTCGCAGATACCAGCTGGCTGCAACTGTTTAATAAAAACACAGCACTGTGCAAACACGAAAGTGGACGTATACGGTGTGACGCCTGCCCGGTGCCGGAAGGTTAATTGATGGGGTTATCCGTAAGGAGAAGCTCTTGATCGAAGCCCCGGTAAACGGCGGCCGTAACTATAACGGTCCTAAGGTAGCGAAATTCCTTGTCGGGTAAGTTCCGACCTGCACGAATGGCGTAATGATGGCCAGGCTGTCTCCACCCGAGACTCAGTGAAATTGAACTCGCTGTGAAGATGCAGTGTACCCGCGGCAAGACGGAAAGACCCCGTGAACCTTTACTATAGCTTGACACTGAACATTGAGCCTTGATGTGTAGGATAGGTGGGAGGCTTTGAAGTGTGGACGCCAGTCTGCATGGAGCCATCCTTGAAATACCACCCTTTAATGTTTGATGTTCTAACTCGGCCCCGTAATCCGGGGTGAGGACAGTGTCTGGTGGGTAGTTTGACTGGGGCGGTCTCCTCCCAAAGAGTAACGGAGGAGCACGAAGGTTAGCTAATCACGGTCGGACATCGTGAGGTTAGTGCAAAGGCATAAGCTAGCTTGACTGCGAGAGTGACGGCTCGAGCAGGTGCGAAAGCAGGTCTTAGTGATCCGGTGGTTCTGAATGGAAGGGCCATCGCTCAACGGATAAAAGGTACTCCGGGGATAACAGGCTGATACCGCCCAAGAGTTCATATCGACGGCGGTGTTTGGCACCTCGATGTCGGCTCATCACATCCTGGGGCTGAAGTAGGTCCCAAGGGTATGGCTGTTCGCCATTTAAAGTGGTACGCGAGCTGGGTTTAGAACGTCGTGAGACAGTTCGGTCCCTATCTGCCGTGGGCGTTGGAAGATTGAGAGGGGTTGCTCCTAGTACGAGAGGACCGGAGTGAACGCACCACTGGTGTTCGGGTTGTCATGCCAATGGCACTGCCCGGTAGCTAAGTGCGGAAAAGATAAGCGCTGAAAGCATCTAAGCGCGAAACTTGCCTCAAGATGAGTCTTCCCTGGGACTTCGAGTCCCCTGAAGGAACGTTTAAGACTAAGACGTTGATAGGCTGGGTGTGTAAGTGCAGCGATGCATTGAGCTAACCAGTACTAATGAACCGTGAGGCTTAACCTTACAACACCGAAGGTGTTTTAGAGAGATAGATATTTTCAGCCTGTTCTGTGATTGAAGTCCGAAGGATTTCGCGCTGAAGCAAGGCGGCAAGCGATGGCGGAGCAGGAGCATACATGAGTATGTGACTGTGACGACAGAGAGCGGCCAAGGCGGCAGCAGCGTGAAAGACACAGGACGGGTAAAAAAGAATTTGCCTGGCGGTAATAGCGCGGTGGTCCCACCTGACCCCATGCCGAACTCAGAAGTGAAACGCCGTAGCGCCGATGGTAGTGTGGGGTCTCCCCATGCGAGAGTAGGACACTGCCAGGCATCAAATTTGTGTGCTGATATGGCTCAGTTGGTAGAGCGCACCCTTGGTAAGGGTGAGGTCCCCAGTTCGACTCTGGGTATCAGCACCACTTTATTGAAGTGGGTTGAGAAGTTCGGCAGAAAAAGAATTTGCTTGGCGGCAATAGCGCGGTGGTCCCACCTGACCCCATGCCGAACTCAGAAGTGAAACGCCGTAGCGCCGATGGTAGTGTGGGGTCTCCCCATGCGAGAGTAGGACACTGCCAAGCATCAAATAAAGCAGAAAGCCCTGTGCATCAGCACAGGGCTTTTTGTTTTGTCCGCAAGTCAGGCAGGTTTCCGCTCAAATCGCTCTCTCTGCATTTCTAAAAGGGCGATGATTAATTAAAGTTAGCCCATCTGTCGATGTTCACAGGGGTGAACCTATGAAAATACGTCCTCTCTTCGCTATCTGTATGCTCCTCTCCGCCACAGCCTATGTGCCTGGCTGCCGCCGAATCAGGGTTGTTCTGACACGGTATGGAAGACGAGCAGCCGCAAGATCGTGCACAGCTGGCTGAAAATCTGGGTAAGCAATGACGGCCACCGTCAGCTGAAGATCACGGCTCGACAGGCTGAGTATCAGTTTATCGGCGGTGGCAGCGATCAGTACGGTATTTCCGTTTAGCGTACCGGCGAGCCAAATGGATGCCCAGCCGACCTCCCCACCGCCGACGGATGCTCCCTGCAAACTGAAACTGCATCGTTTAGGGGAGTATTTAATTATCACCAATGGCGAAAGCTGCGGCCTGATGAACGCTAACCCGGACGGGGTACTGCGTAAACGCTGAGTATTACCGTAGGAACGCGGACAGAAATGAAACATTTTCACCTTCCGGCTGAATGCTCGACAGCGGGTTTAAAAAACGCTATCGTCGGGCATCTAGAAGTCTAAACGTATAAACGGATGTGTGAGGATTAAGTAATGCCGATTCGTGTTCCTGATGAGCTACCTGCAGTCTGTTTCTTGCGTAATGAGAATGTCTTTGTGATGACATCCTCACGGGCAAAGACGCAGGAAATCAGGCCGTTAAAGGTTCTGATCCTTAACCTGATGCCAAAGAAAATAGAGACGGAAAACCAGTTCCTGCGTTTACTGTCCAACTCACCGCTGCAGATTGATATTCAACTGCTGCGCATCGACAGCCGCGAATCTAAAAATACGCCGGCCGAGCACCTGAATAACTTCTATTGCAACTTTGAAGATATCCAGCACGATAATTACGATGGCCTGATTGTTACCGGCGCGCCGTTGGGGCTGGTCGACTTCAGCGACGTTGCCTATTGGCCGCAGATCGAACGCATTATCGACTGGGCGAAAGAGCACGTGACCTCAACGCTATTTGTCTGTTGGGCGGTACAGGCGGCATTGAATATCCTGTATGGCATCCCGAAGATGACGCTCGACGAGAAGCTGTCAGGGGTATATCAGCACCAGACGCTGCAACAGCATGCATTGCTGACCCGGGGTTTTGATGAAACTTTCCTGGCGCCGCATTCACGCTATGCGGATTTCCCGACGGAGATTATCCGCCAGTACACCGACCTTGATATTCTGGCCGAATCCGAGCAGGCCGGCGCCTACCTGTTTGCCAGCAAGGATAAGCGCCTGGCCTTTGTGACGGGACACCCGGAGTATGATGCGCAGACGTTGGCGGGAGAGTATTGTCGTGATTACGATGCCGGCCTTAACCCTCGCGTACCCCTCAATTACTTCCCCGATGATAACCCTGATTTACCTCCAAAAGCCTCCTGGCGCAGTCACGGACACCTGTTGTTCTCCAATTGGCTGAACTATTACGTCTACCAGATCACGCCGTTTGATCTGCGCCACATGAACCCTACGCTCGAATAGTCATTTTCATTTTTTCCTGGCGGCTGAATCGAGGCCGCCACGCTTCTTTCCCCCTTTTACTTCCTCTTATCCCTGCGCGTAACTCGCGATAACACCTTTATTTACAAACGGTTAAGATCCTTTCTTTTGTTCTTTGGAATCGCTTTCCTTCATATCAATTATCACAATATTGCGTAACTTTTTGATATTTAAAATTTAAATAATTATTAATATTAAAAATGGAAATCGTTTTTGATTTTTGAGATTTGTTGGTTATTCTTAAATCACGTAGGGCGATAACTGACCAACTTACGGTGATTTTGTCCCGCAGAACCCGCGCAATATTGGGTGACCAGAGTGCGCCCGGTTAATAGCCACAGGCAGGCAAGATGGGAAGGAGCATGACGATGACGCAACAGATGGTAGGCACGGAGTTAACGTTTACTCAGGGGTTGAGTGCGAGCGACCGGCAGATACTGAGCGATGAAGCCATTGAGTTTCTGGCCGAACTGGTTGGCAAATTCACGCCGCAGCGTAATAAATTGCTGGCTGCGCGTGCGGACGTACAGGCAGAGATCGATCGCGGCGTGCTGCCTGATTTTATTTCGGAAACGGCTTCCATTCGTGATGGTGACTGGACGATCCGCGGCATTCCGGCGGACCTGCGCGACCGTCGCGTGGAGATCACCGGGCCGGTTGAGCGCAAGATGGTCATCAACGCGCTGAACGCCAATGTGAAAGTGTTTATGGCCGACTTTGAAGATTCACTGGCACCCAGCTGGGACAAAGTGATCGACGGCCAAATCAACCTGCGCGATGCGGTGAACGGCACCATCTCTTATACCAACGAAGCCGGGAAAATTTATCAGCTGAAGCCGGACCCGGCGGTATTGATTGCCCGCGTGCGCGGCCTGCACCTGCCGGAAAAGCATGTGCAATGGCGTGGTGAAGCCATCCCGGGCGGCCTGTTCGACTTTGCGCTCTACTTCTTCCATAACTACCGCCAGCTGTTGGCCAATGGCAGCGGCCCCTATTTCTATCTGCCGAAAACCCAGTCGTGGCAGGAAGCGGCCTGGTGGGGTGAGGTGTTCAGCTTTACGGAAGACCGTTTCGAGCTGCCGCGGGGCACCATCAAGGCGACCTTGCTGATCGAAACGCTGCCGGCGGTGTTCCAGATGGATGAAATCCTGTATCACCTGCGTGACCACATCGTCGGCCTGAACTGCGGCCGCTGGGACTATATTTTCAGCTATATCAAGACGCTGAAAAACCATGCCGATCGCGTATTGCCGGATCGTCAGTCGGTCACCATGGACAAACCTTTCCTGAGTGCTTACTCCCGGCTGCTGATTAAAACCTGTCACCGGCGCGGCGCCTTTGCCATGGGCGGCATGGCGGCGTTTATTCCGAGTAAAGATGCGGAAAAAAATGCCTGGGTGCTGGATAAGGTGCGGGCGGATAAACAGCTGGAGGCGGATAACGGCCATGACGGCACCTGGGTGGCGCATCCGGGGCTGGCCGACACCGTGATGGCGGTGTTTGACCAGGTGCTGGGCCAACGTCACAACCAACTGGAGGTGCTGCGGGAGCAGGATACGCCAATCACCGCCGCGCAGCTGCTGGAGCCGTGTGAGGGAGAGCGTACCGAAGCCGGGATGCGCGCCAACATCCGGGTGGCGGTGCAGTACATCGAAGCGTGGATCTCGGGCAACGGCTGCGTACCGATTTACGGCCTGATGGAAGATGCCGCCACGGCGGAAATCTCGCGCACTTCCATCTGGCAGTGGATCCACCATGAAAAATCCCTCAGCGACGGGCAACTGGTCACCAAGGCGCTGTTCCGTCAAGTGCTGAATGAAGAGATGCAGGTCATCCGTAAGGAAGTGGGAGAGGCGCGCTTTAACGCCGGCCGGTTCGAAGAGGCGGCGCGCCTGATGGAACGTATCACCACGCAGGATGAACTGATCGATTTCCTGACCCTGCCGGGTTATGAGCTCCTGGCCTGAACCATTCCTCACCCTACAACGCAAGGATAACAATTATGACCACCTCTCGTAGCCAACAGATTCAACAACTGGAACAGGAATGGAAGTCCGCACGCTGGGAAGGCATTACCCGCCCGTACAGCGCGGAAGATGTCATCAATCTGCGCGGCTCGGTAAATCCGGTATGCACGCTGGCGCAAAACGGCGCCGCCAAACTGTGGGAGCTGCTGCACGGCGGTGCGCGCAAGGGCTATATCAACTGTCTGGGGGCGCTGACCGGCGGCCAGGCGCTGCAGCAGGCCAAAGCCGGCGTGGAAGCCGTGTATCTGTCCGGCTGGCAGGTGGCGGCGGACGCCAATACCGCCTCCGCCATGTACCCGGACCAGTCGCTGTACCCGGTCGATTCCGTGCCGGCGGTGGTGGAGCGGATTAACAATACCTTCCGCCGCGCCGATCAGATCCAGTGGGCGAATAAAATCGAGCCGGGCAGTCAAGGCTATGTTGACTACTTCCTGCCGATCGTCGCCGATGCGGAAGCGGGCTTCGGCGGGGTGCTGAACGCCTTTGAGCTGATGAAGGCGATGATTGAGGCCGGCGCCGCCGGGGTACACTTTGAAGACCAGCTGGCGGCGGTGAAGAAATGCGGCCATATGGGCGGCAAGGTGCTGGTGCCGACGCAGGAAGCGATTCAGAAACTGGTGGCGGCGCGGCTGGCGGCCGACGTACTCGGCGTGCCGACGCTGCTGATTGCCCGCACCGACGCCGATGCGGCGGATCTGCTGACCTCAGACTGCGATCCTTACGACCGCGAGTTCGTGACCGGTGAACGCACCGTTGAAGGCTTCTTCCGCACGCAGGCGGGGATTGAACAGGCAATCAGCCGCGGGCTGGCCTATGCGCCTTATGCCGACCTGGTGTGGTGTGAAACCTCAACGCCGGATCTGGCGGCCGCCAGACGCTTTGCCGAGGCGATTCACGCCCGCTTCCCCGGCAAGCTGCTGGCCTATAACTGTTCGCCGTCGTTCAACTGGAAAAAGAACCTCGACGATCAAACCATCGCCCGTTTCCAGGAAGAGCTGTCGGCGATGGGCTACAAATACCAGTTTATTACCCTGGCCGGCATCCACAGCATGTGGTTCAACATGTTTGACCTGGCCCATGCGTACGCGCAGGGCGAGGGCATGAAGCACTACGTGGAGAAAGTGCAGCAGCCGGAGTTTGAATCCAGCAGCCGCGGCTATACCTTCGCCTCGCACCAGCAGGAAGTGGGAACCGGCTATTTTGACCGGGTGACCACGGTGATCCAGGGCGGCGTCTCCTCGGTTACCGCGCTGACCGGTTCCACCGAGGAGCAGCAGTTCTAGCCGATTGAAACGTTGTATCGCGTAGGGTCGGGCATCTGCCCGGCCCGACCGCGAGGGTGGGAGGACTCGATGGCAGCAAAAATGGAGTTGTTAATCGCGCAGACTATCCTGCAGGGCTTTGATGCGCAGTACGGGCGTTTTCTGGAGGTGACCGCCGGGGCGCAGCAGCGTTTCGAACGGGCGGACTGGCCTGCGGTGCAGCAGGCGATGAAACAGCGCATCCACCTTTACGATCACCACGTCGGGCTGGTGGTGGAGCAGTTGAAATGCATCACCGGGCAGAAATACTTCGACGCGGATTTCCCCTGCCGGGTCAAGGCGGTGTATACCGACCTGCTGCCGGAGTATCCGCGTTTTGAGATTGCCGAGAGTTTTTTTAACTCGGTCTACTGTCGGCTGTTTAAGCACCGCGATTTAACGCCGGAGAAGCTGTTTGTCTTCAGCTCGCAGCCGGAACGGCGCTTTCGCGATATTCCCCGCCCGCTGGCGCGCGACGTGACGCCGAACGGCGATCTCTGCGCCATGCTGCACTCCCTGCTGACCGATTTGCCGCTGCGCCTGCCTTGGGAAGATCTGGCGCGCGATATCCGCTACGTCACGGCGGCGCTGCAGCAGGCCTTCACGCCGGCGCAGCTGGCCGACGCCACCTTCCAGATCGCCAACGAACTGTTTTATCGCAATAAAGCCGCCTGGCTGGTAGGCAAGCTGCGCACCGCAGACGGCGTGTTTCCTTTTCTGCTGCCGATTCACCACAGCGAATCCGGCGCGCTGTTTATCGATACCTGCCTGACCAGCAAAGAGGAAGCCAGCATCGTCTTTGGCTTCGCCCGCTCCTACTTTATGGTGTATGCGCCGCTGCCGGCGGCGATGGTCGAATGGCTGCGGGAAATCTTGCCGGGCAAAACTACCGCCGAATTGTATATGGCGATCGGCTGCCAGAAGCACGGTAAAACCGAATGTTACCGCGAATACCTGACGTTTATGGCCCGCTCGCAGGAGCAGTTTATTATTGCGCCGGGGGTGAAGGGCATGGTGATGCTGGTATTTACCCTGCCGTCGTTCGATCGGGTCTTCAAGGTTATTAAAGACCGCTTCGCCCCGCAGAAAGAGGTGACGCCGGCGCAGGTGGTGGCCTGTTACCAGCTGGTGAAGGAGCATGACCGGGTGGGGAGAATGGCCGATACTCAGGAGTATGAGAACTTTGTCATCGACAAGGCGCGCATCAGCCCGGAACTGCTGGCGGAGCTGGTGCGGGAGGTGCCGGACAAGCTGGAGGATCTGGGTGACCGCATCATTATCCGCCATCTGTATATGGAACGCCGCATGACGCCGCTGAATCTGTATCTGGAGCAGGCCGACGAACGGCAGACGCATGACGCGATTGAAGAGTACGGCAACGCCATTAAACAGCTGGCGGCGGCGAACATTTTCCCGGGCGATATGCTGTTTAAAAACTTTGGCGTGACGCGCCACGGGCGGGTGGTGTTCTACGATTACGATGAAATTTGCTATATGACCGAGGTGAACTTCCGCGATATTCCGCCGCCGCGCTATCCGGAGGATGAATTGGCCAGCGAGCCGTGGTACAGCATCGCGCCCAACGATGTGTTTCCCGAGGAGTTTCGCCATTTTCTGTGCAGCGATCCGCGTATCCGCCAGGTTTTCGAAGCGCTGCACGGCGATCTGTTTGAAGCGGCGTATTGGCGCGGCCTGCAGCAGCGCATCCGTCAGGGGCATGTGGAGGACGTCTTCGCCTACCGTAAAAGGCGGCGCTTCAGCCAGCGCGGTGCGCCGCAGCTGTCTGCCACGGCGTAAGGGGCGCAGCCTGGCTGCGCCCGGGATGATTACGCGCCGGCGCCGGCCACGGCCGCACGCGCCAGTTCGGTAATGCGGCCGTAGTCGCCGCTTTCCAGCGCGTCCGCCGGCACCAGCCAGGAGCCGCCGATGCACAGCACGCTGCTCAGCGCCAGATAGTCGCGGTAGTTGTTCGGCGAAATGCCGCCGGTCGGGCAGAAACGCACCTGCGGGAACGGGCCGCCGATCGCCTGCAGCGCCTTCACGCCGCCGTTGGCTTCAGCCGGGAAGAATTTAAACTCGCGCAGGCCGTAGTCCATGCCCAGCATCAGTTCCGAGACGCTGCTGATCCCCGGGATCAGCGGGATGCTGCCGGCGGTGGCGGCCTGCAGCAGGGAGTCGGTCAGGCCGGGGCTGATGGCGAACTGCGCGCCGGCGTCGGTGACCGCCTGCAGCTGCTGGGCGTTAATCACGGTGCCCGCGCCGATAATGGCTTCCGGCACCTCATTGGCGATGGCGCGGATGGCCTCCAGCGCGCAGTCGGTGCGCAGCGTTACTTCCAGTACGCGCACGCCGCCGGCAACCAGCGCTTTCGCCAGCGGCACCGCATGCTCCAGTTTATTGATGACGATGACCGGGACGACCGGGCCGGACGTCAGGATCTGCTCAGCGCTTGTTTTCCAGTTATTCATAGACGGTTCCTCTCCAGAATTGACCGCAAACGGCAGACGGCGGCCGTGGTTGACGCCCCCGCCGCCGTCCGCCGCGTGCGGTTAAAATTTAATGCAGCAGGCGCCCTGTTCGGCGCCGGACAGTTGGCTACGCAGCGCGCCGAACAGTTCGCGGCCGCAGCCGATGTGTTCCGCGCTCAGATCCGGGTGATAGGCTTCACGCGCGGCCAGTTCGGCGTCATCGACCAGCAGCGTCAGCTCGCCGCTGCGGCCGTTCACGCGAATCATATCGCCGTTACGCACTTTCGCCAGCTCGCCGCCGGCGTAGGCTTCCGGCGTAACGTGGATGGCGGAAGGCACCTTGCCGGAGGCGCCGGACAGGCGGCCGTCGGTGACCAGCGCCACCTTGAAGCCGCGGTCCATCAGCACACCGAGCGGCGGCATCAGTTTGTGCAGCTCCGGCATGCCGTTGGCCTGCGGCCCCTGGAAACGCACCACCACCACGCAGTCCTTATCCAACTGGCCGGCTTCGAACGCCGGTACGATATCGTGCTGGCTTTCAAACACCACCGCCGGCGCTTCGATAATCTGGTTATCCGCCGGGACGGCGGAGGTTTTCATCACCGCGCGGCCGAGGTTGCCGGACATCACCTTGGTGCCGCCGTGGTGTTCAAACGGCTGGGCGATGCTGGCAATCACGCTGTCGTCGAGCGAGCGCTCTGCGCCGTCGCGCCAGGCCAGCTGGCCGTTGTCCAGCCACGGCTCCTGGGTATAGCGCTCCAGGCCGAAGCCGGCGACGGTATGCACATCCTGATGCAGCAGGCCATGCTGCAGCAGTTCACGCACCACCAGCTGCACGCCGCCGGCGGCCTGGAACTGGTTGATATCCGCCGGGCCGTTCGGGTAAATCCGGCACAGCAGCGGCACCGCTTCCGACAGCTCGGAAAAATCGTCCCAGTTGATGATAATGCCAGCCGCGCGGGCCATCGCTACCATATGCATGGTCAGGTTGGTGGAGCCGCCGGTCGCCAGCAGGGAGACAATGCCGTTAACCACCACTTTTTCATCCACCAGGCGGCCGATAGGCAGATAGTTGCCGGCGGTTTCGGTCAGGCGCGTCACCTGACGCGCCGCCGCGTCGTTCAGCGCGTCGCGCAGCGGGGTGTCCGGATGCACGAAAGAGGCGCCCGGCAGATGCAGGCCCATCACTTCCATGATCATCTGGTTGGTGTTGGCGGTGCCGTAAAAGGTGCAGGTGCCGATGCCGTGGTAAGAGGCGGCCTCGGCTTCCAGCAGCGCCTGGCGGTCGGCCTTGCCTTCGGCATACAGCTGGCGTACGCGCACTTTTTCTTTATTCGGCAGCCCGCTGCTCATCGGCCCGGCCGGGACGAACAGCGCCGGCAGGTGACCGAAGGAGAGGGCCGACATCACCAGCCCCGGCACGATTTTGTCGCAGATGCCGAGGAACAGCGCGCCGTCGAACATATTGTGCGACAGGCCGACCGCGGCGGACATGGCGATCACATCGCGGCTCATCAGCGACAGCTCCATACCGTCCTGGCCCTGGGTCACGCCGTCGCACATCGCCGGTACGCCGCCGGCCACCTGGCCGACCGCGCCCACGGCGTTCAGCGCCTGTTTCAGCCGTTGCGGGTAGTTTTCGTAAGGCTGGTGGGCGGACAGCATATCGTTGTAGGCGGTGATAATGGCGATATCGCTGCGCACCATATTTTTCAGCGCGGTTTTATCATCCGGCTGGCAGGCGGCGAAGCCGTGCGCCAGGTTGCCGCAGGCCAGCTGGGAGCGGTGTACGGTTTTGCAGCGTGCCGCGTCGATGCGCGCCAGATAGGCGGCGCGGCTTGGTTTGGAGCGTTCAATAATGCGTTGCGTTACACGGGATAGGGTTGAGTTAATCATACCTTCCTCACATTTTTCGTTATAGGCCCGCCGGATAGCGGGGCCCTCGCATGCGGCCGGTGGCCCAGAAGTGCAGCATGCCGAGGGCCGTTGCTGGTGTTGTGGTCAGTGTGTCGAATCAGAACAGGGTGAAGGCGATCATGCCGACAATCCCGCCGGTGGTGCCGAGGATGGTTTCCATCACCGTCCAGGTTTTCAGCGTCTGCATTTCGTTGGCGCCGGTGAACTTGCCGAACAGCCAGAAACCGGCGTCGTTAACGTGGCTCAGTACGATCGAGCCGCCGGCGATACAGATGGCCAGCGCCGCCAGCTGGCCGCCGCCGAGTCCCATCTGGCTGGTGATCGGCAGCACCAGGCCGACGGTGGTCAGACAGGCGACCGTGGCCGACCCCTGCAGCACGCGCACCAGCGCGGAAAGGGCGAAGCAGGCGACGGCGATGGGCAGGCCGGCGCCGATCATGGCGTCGCCCAGCGCCGGGCCGACGCCCGAATCCACCAGGATCTGTTTGAACACGCCGCCGGCGCCGGTCATCAGCAAAATAATCCCGGCCGGCTGTACCGCGGCGGAGCAGATGGCCAGCGTCTGTTCGTTGGTCATGCCGCGCGGTTTCGCCAGGCCGTAAATCACGATCAGACAGGCGATCAGAATGGCGGTGAACGGGTGGCCGATAAATTCCAGCCAGTCGTGCAGCGGCGTGCCCGGCGGCACCAAACGGGCGCCGATGGTTTTCATCCCGACCAGCACCAGTGGGCACAGCACCAGCGCCAGACTGAAGCCGAAGGAGGGCATCGTGCCTTTGAGTTTTACCGGCTCGGCTTCATCGGCCGGCATCTGCCAGTTGACAAAGCGGCTGATAAAGCCGCCGTACAGCGGCCCGGCGATCAGCATGCCGAGCACCGCCGCCACCAGGCCGATGGCGATCATCCAGCCGAAGTCGGCCTTCATCTGGGCGGCCAGCAGCATCGGCACCGGCCCCGGCAGCAGGAAGGAGGCGGCGGCGGCCACGCCGGCAAACAGCGGGATGGCCAGCTTGACGATATTGCCGTCGGTGCGGCGCGCCACGGCGAACACAATGCCGATCAGCAGCACGATGGCGACGTCGAAGAACAGCGGCAGCGCGCACACCAGCCCGGCGATGCCGAGCGCATAGTGCGCCTTGCTCTCGCCGAAGCGCTTCAGGAGGTAGGAGGCAATCTGGTCGAGCGCGCCGACCTCATGCAGAATCTTGCCGAACATCGCCCCCAGCGCCACGACGATCGCCAGAAAGCCCAGCGTATCGCCCATGCCTTTTTGCATGGTGTCAGCGATGGTGGTCAGCGGCATGCCGGAGAAAATACCGGCGGCGATGGAAACCAGCATCAGGGCGACGAAGGCGTGCATACGCGCCTTCATCACCAGGAACAGCAGTAACAGAACCGAGCCGACGGCGGTACCCACGAGTGTCAGGGTACTCACGCGCAGGCCTCCTGCGGCATAAAGCTGCGGATATGCTGCAGCGTATCGGCGATCACCGCTTCCAGCGGCTGGTTGATATCCACCGCCATCACGTCGCTCTCGTCCGCGCCCGGCTGCTCCAGCGCGTCAAACTGCGATACCAGCATCTGCGGCTTGAAGAAGTGGCCCTTGCGTGCGGCCATGCGCGCTTCGATCACCGAGAAGTCGCCGTGCAGATAGATAAACGACAGGTTGGCATTGCCGGCGCGCAGGCGGTCGCGGTAGTGCTTTTTCAGCGCCGAGCAGACGATGATGGAGACCTGATTGGTGCGCTGCATGGCGAAGGCGGCGTCGTTGAGCGCGGCCAGCCAGGGGGCGCGGTCGTCGTCGTTCAGCGCCACGCCTTCGGCCATTTTCATGATATTGCTGCGGGGATGCAGGAAGTCCCCGTCGAGGAAACCGGCGGACAATTGGCGGGCTGCCGCGGCGGCAACGGCGGATTTTCCGCTGCCGGAAACGCCCATGATGACGTAAATACGGTTTTGCTGATTGGTCATGGTGTAGCTCCCAAACCTGAAATTGACGTTACCGCCTTGCTGTTACCGGTAACATGTTATCGGTAACATTTTCGAGGCAAGGAGGATAGGAGGCAAACGGCTTTACCTTTGACGATCGTTAACTGTGATCGGCTTCAAGTTTTTACTTAGCAGGGAAACAATTTGTCAGCTTGATTTTACACGTGGTTAACATGTGTACGCCCTTGACGGCGGGGCATCAGCAAAAAGGCGCAGGAAACCCTCTCCTGGCGGAGAGGGTTGGAGGAGCTTAGCGGACGCCGCCGTAGGCCAGGCTGATCTCTTTGGCGGCGTGGATCACCAGCGCGCCCAGTTCGATCACCCGGTCGTCGGTAATGCGCGACACCGGGCCGGAAATGGAAATCGCGGCGAAGGCCTCACGGTGCTCGTCAAAAATACAGGCCGCGACGCAGCGCAGCCCCAGCGCGTGCTCTTCATCATCGAAGGAAAAGCCCTGCTTGCGGATCTGCGCCAGCCCTTCTTTCAGGTTATGCGGCGTCAGGGTGCGCGGCGTATAGGTATGCATCCCTTTCTGATGCAGCAGTTTGGTGACCTGCTCATCGGCCAGCGCGGCCAGAAACGCTTTGCCGGCGCCGGAGGCGTGCATCGGCAGCTTGCCGCCGATCGGCGCCGACATGCGCATCAGCGCGTTGCACTGCACCTGATCGATAATAATCGCCTGATATTCGGCTTTATCCATCACCGCCAGATTAACGGTTTCGCCGGACTCTTCCATCAGCCGGCGCAGCGTCGGGTGCACCATGGCCAACAGATTGCGGCTCTGCAGAAAGCTGCTGCCCACCACAAAGGCGTGGGAGCCGATGGTCCACAGGCCGAGATCGCCGACCTGGCGCACAAAGCCCTGCTGCTGCATGGTGGTCAGTAAACGGTGGGTGGTGGAATTGGGCAGGCCGGCCTGCTGCGCCAGATCGGTCAGCGCCACGTTGCCTTGCGCGTCAGCAATGTATTCCAGCAGTTTCAGCCCGCGGGTCAGAGACTGCACCTGGCCGGTGGCGCTGCCGGCGGCCGGCGCGGCGCTGCGGGGCTTCTTGCCGCGTTTGACGGGAACGGGTGTCGCCATGGTTACGCTTCCTTTTTCCGTATCATGGAATTTATTTTCGTTTTTTAAGTATGAATTGCAAGCGGCGTTTGCGCTCATCGGATGTGTCAACCGAACAACCTGAAAAACTCTCAACCAGCGGTCGACGCGATGCGGCGCGTTACTGTGCTAGGATGAATCGATTTTTGAGCGATTGGGTGATGGCAATATCTGCCCGACACCTGCCGGCAGGCTGTCTCTCGCCACCGGGAAAGGTCGGGGAATTAAGGGGTTACAGTGACGAATCGAGTGGAACAACTGCGCCGGCAGCTAGAGCAGCGTATTTTGGTGTTGGACGGCGGCATGGGCACCATGATCCAGAGTTACAAGCTGGAAGAACAGGATTACCGCGGTGCGCGTTTTGCCGACTGGCAGAGCGACCTGAAAGGCAATAACGATCTGCTGGTGCTGACCCAGCCGGACATCATCAGCGCGATCCATCACGGCTACCTGGAAGCGGGCGCGGATATCCTCGAAACCAACACCTTTAACGCCACCCCCATCGCGATGGCCGATTACCATATGGAAGCGCTGTCGGCCGAGATCAACCGTGAGGCCGCCCGTCTGGCGCGCCGCTGCGCTGACGAATGGACGGCGCGCACGCCGGGCAAACCGCGCTACGTGGCCGGCGTACTTGGCCCGACCAACCGCACCGCCTCGATTTCGCCGGACGTCAACGACCCGGCGTTCCGCAACATCTCCTTCAGCCAGCTGGTGGAGGCGTACCGCGAATCCACCCGCGCGCTGGTGGAAGGGGGCGTCGATCTGATCATGATCGAAACCATCTTCGATACGCTGAACGCCAAAGCCGCCGCGTTTGCGGTGGAAAGCGAGTTTGAGGCGCTGGGCGTTACGCTGCCGATCATGATCTCCGGCACCATTACCGATGCCTCCGGCCGCACCCTGTCCGGCCAGACCACCGAAGCGTTTTACAACTCGCTGCGCCACGTCAAACCGCTGAGCTTCGGCCTGAACTGCGCGCTGGGGCCGGATGAACTGCGTCAGTACGTGGCGGAGCTGTCGCGCATCTGTGAAGGCTACGTCAGCGCGCACCCGAACGCCGGCCTGCCCAACGCCTTCGGCGAATACGATCTCGATGCGCAGGAGATGGCGAGCCA
This sequence comes from Serratia sp. FGI94, assembly GCF_000330865.1. NCBI lineage: Bacteria > Pseudomonadati > Pseudomonadota > Gammaproteobacteria > Enterobacterales > Yersiniaceae > Serratia > Serratia sp. FGI94. The sequence continues at coordinate 4,456,555 of NC_020064.1, read as the reverse complement.
GGTGGGCGAGTGGGCGCGGTCCGGCTTTCTGAATATTATCGGCGGCTGCTGCGGCACCACGCCGGCACATATCGCCGCCATGGCCAAAGCGGTGGAGGGCGTTGCGCCGCGTCCGTTGCCGCAGCTGCCGGTTGCCTGCCGCCTGTCCGGTCTGGAGCCGCTGAACATCGACGCCGATACGCTGTTCGTCAACGTGGGCGAACGCACCAACGTCACCGGTTCGGCCCGCTTCAAACGGCTGATCAAAGAGGACAAATACGCCGAGGCGCTGGAAGTGGCGCTGCAGCAGGTGGAAAGCGGCGCGCAGATTATCGATATCAATATGGATGAGGGGATGCTCGACGCGGAAGCGGCGATGGTGCGTTTCCTGAATCTGATCGCCGGCGAGCCGGATATCGCCCGCGTGCCGATTATGATCGACTCCTCGAAATGGGAGGTGATCGAGAAAGGGCTGCAGTGTATTCAGGGCAAGGGCATCGTTAACTCGATCTCGATGAAAGAGGGCGAAGAGGCCTTTATTCACCACGCCAGGCTGGTGCGCCGCTACGGCGCCGCGGTGGTGGTGATGGCGTTTGACGAAGTCGGCCAGGCGGACACCCGCGAGCGCAAATTTGCCATCTGCCGCCGCGCCTATCAGATCCTGACTGAGAAGGTCGGCTTCCCGCCGGAAGATATTATCTTCGACCCGAATATTTTCGCCGTGGCGACCGGCATCTATGAGCATAACAACTATGCCGTCGACTTTATTGAAGCCTGCGGCGACATCAAAAAGCATCTGCCGCACGCGATGATCTCCGGCGGCGTGTCCAACGTTTCATTTTCCTTCCGCGGCAACGATCCGGTGCGCGAGGCGATCCACGCGGTATTTCTTTACCACGCGATCCGCAACGGCATGGACATGGGCATCGTCAACGCCGGGCAGCTGGCGATCTATGACGATCTCTCCGATGAACTGCGCGAGGCGGTGGAGGATGTGATCCTCAACCGCCGCGACGACGGCACCGAGCGCCTGCTGGCGCTGGCGGAAAAATACCGCGGCAGCAAAGATAAAGACGCCGATATTCAGCAGGCGGAGTGGCGCGGCTGGCCAGTGGTGAAGCGGCTGGAATATGCGCTGGTGAAGGGCATTACCGAATTTATCGAACAGGACACCGAAGAGGCGCGTCAGCAGGCGGAGCGGCCGATCGAAGTGATCGAAGGGCCGCTGATGGCCGGCATGAACGTGGTGGGCGATCTGTTTGGCGAGGGTAAAATGTTCCTGCCGCAGGTGGTGAAGTCGGCGCGCGTAATGAAACAGGCGGTCGCCTATCTTGAGCCTTATATTCAGGCCAGCAAGCAGCAGGGCACCACCGCCGGCAAGGTGCTGCTGGCGACGGTGAAGGGAGACGTGCATGACATCGGCAAAAATATCGTCGGCGTGGTGCTGCAGTGCAACAACTATGAAATTATCGACCTCGGCGTGATGGTGCCGACCGAAAAGATCCTGAAAACCGCGCGTGAAGAGAACGTCGATATTATCGGCCTCTCCGGCCTGATCACGCCGTCGCTGGATGAGATGGTCAACGTGGCGAAAGAGATGGAGCGTCAGGGCTTTACCCTGCCGCTGCTGATCGGCGGCGCCACCACCTCCAAGGCGCACACCGCGGTGAAGATCGAGCAAAACTACAGCGGGCCGACCACCTACGTGCAGAACGCCTCACGCACCGTCGGGGTGGTGGCGGCGCTGCTGTCGGCGACGCAGCGCGACGAGTTCGTCGCCCGCACGCGCAAAGAGTATGAAACCGTGCGCATCCAGCACGCGCGTAAAAAGCCGCGCACGCCGCCGGTCAGCCTGAAGCAAGCGCGCGACAACGCCACCCGGCTGGACTGGGAAAGCTACACGCCGCCGGCGCCGCAGCGTCTCGGCGTCTTTCCGGCGCAGGCGGATATCGCCACCCTGCGGCCGTATATCGACTGGACGCCGTTCTTTATGACCTGGTCGCTGGCGGGCAAATACCCGCGCATTCTGGAAGACGAGGTGGTGGGGGAAGAGGCCAAACGGCTGTTCCATGACGCCAACCAGATGCTCGATAGCCTGGCAGCCTCCGGCCGTCTCAATCCACGCGGCGTCTACGGCCTGTTCCCGGCCAACCGGGTCGGCGACGACATCGAGATTTACCGCGATGAGCAGCGCGACGCGCCGCTGGCGGTGAGCCATCACCTGCGCCAGCAGACCGAAAAAACCGACTTTGCCAACTACTGCCTGGCGGACTTTATCGCGCCGAAAGATAGCGGCAAAGCGGACTACTTCGGCGCGTTCGCCGTCACCGGCGGCCTGGAGGAGGATGAACTGGCGGCGGCCTACGACGCGCAGCATGATGATTACAATAAAATCATGGTGAAGGCGCTGTCGGACCGCCTGGCGGAGGCGTTCGCCGAATACCTGCATGAACAGGTGCGCAAGCTGCACTGGGGCTATGCCGCGGATGAGAACCTGAGCAACGAAGAGCTGATCCGCGAGAACTATCAGGGCATCCGTCCGGCGCCGGGCTATCCGGCCTGTCCGGAGCATACCGAGAAGGCGCAGATCTGGCAGCTGTTGGACGTGGAGCGCCATACCGGCATGAAGCTGACCGAATCGTTCGCCATGTGGCCGGGCGCGTCGGTCTCCGGCTGGTACTTCAGCCATCCGCAGAGCAAGTATTTCGCCGTGGCGCAAATTCAGCGCGATCAGGTGGAAGACTATGCGGCGCGTAAAGGCATGAGCGTCGGTGAAGTAGAGCGCTGGCTGGCGCCGAACCTGGGGTACGACGCCGACTAGAGCTGCCGGGCTACTGCGCGGTGTAGCCGCCGTCAATCACCAGTTCCGTGCCGGTGGCGAACGCCGATTCATCGCTGGCCAGGAACAGCGCGGCGTTGGCGATATCCCGGGCTTCGCCCAGATGGCCGATCGGGTGCAGCGCCGTGAGCTGGCGCAGCATCTCCGGGTCATGGCCGATCATCGGCGTATGGATATAGCCGGGGTGCAGGCTGTTGATGCGGATGCCGTAGCGGCTGCGGGCGGCATGCAGCGCGGCGGACTTGGTCAGCAGGCGCACGCCGCCTTTGGCGGCGTTGTAGGCCGGCAGATTGGGGTCGCCCACCAGTCCTTCAATCGAGCTGATATTGATAATGCTGCCGCCGTGCGGCTTCATCGCCATAATGCCCTGGCGGGTGCCGAGAAACACGCCGTCCAGATTGACCGCCAGCATCTTTTTCCACTCCCGGTAGGAGGTCTGCTCGATATTCTTGTACAGGCTGACCCCGGCGTTGTTGACCAGAATATCCAGACGGGGCGCCCATTGCTGCAGCTGCGCAAACACCGTCTGCCACTCTTTTTCGCTGGTGACGTCGTGCGGCAGGAAGCGGACTTTTCCGCCGTAGGCGGCAAGCTGCGCCAGCGCCTGTTCCCCGCGGCGCGGGACGATGTCGGTGATGATTACCTGCGCCTGTTCTTCCAGAAAGCGCTGGGCGATAGCCAGGCCGATGCCCGATGCGCCGCCGGTGATCAGCGCGGTTTTATTCTCCAGTCTGCTCATCTTTCATCCTTGTTGTTGGTGGTGGTCGCTCTTCATAAGCGAGCCTTATATCCAGCCTGATAGTAAGGGCTTGTCGCCGGCTGCGCCAGCGCAATCGCGCCGCCTGCCGTTGAAGGGCGGTTAATTGATCTGCACGTTGAATCTGTTACATTACGGTAAGTTGCAGCATTTTCTCCGGGCCAGGGAAGCTGGCGCTGATCGCCTGGCGGATGTGGCCCGTCGCCGTTTTGCTGTCCTGCCTTTTTCACGCCCGGCAGGCAGGATGGCCCAGCTTGCCGGACGTTAAGGGAGCGTTCCTTCCGTGTTGACCCTTCTTCACCTGCTTTCCGCCGTGGCGCTGCTGGTGTGGGGCACCCACATCGTGCGCACCGGAATTATGCGGGTCTACGGCGCCAACCTGCGCCGTATCCTGAGCGACAGCGTAGAGAAAAAACCGCTGGCGTTCGTGTCCGGCATCGGCGTGACCGCGCTGGTGCAGAGCAGCAACGCCACCGCGCTGCTGGTCACCTCTTTTGTCGCCCAGGGGCTGGTGGGGCTGGCGCCTGCGCTGGTGATTATGCTGGGCGCCGACGTCGGCACCGCGCTGATGGCGCGGGTGCTGACCTTCGATCTCTCCTGGCTGTCGCCGCTGCTGATTTTCGTCGGCGTGATTTTATTCCTCAGTCGCAAACAGACGCGCGTGGGGCAGGTGGGGCGCGTGTTTATCGGCCTTGGCCTGATCGTGTTGGCGCTGGAGTTGATTGTGGCGGCGGCGACGCCGATCACTCAGGCGGCCGGCGTCAAAGTGCTGTTTTCCTCCCTGACCGGCGACGTGATGCTGGACGCGCTGACCGGCGCGCTGTTCGCCATCATCAGCTACTCAAGTCTGGCTGCGGTGCTGCTGACCGCCACGCTGACCGCCTCCGGCGTGATTTCGCTGAAGGTGGCGCTGTGTCTGGTGATTGGCGCCAACCTCGGCAGCGGCCTGCTGGCCACCATCAACAGCAGCGGGCAGAACGCGGCCGGACGGCGCGTGGCGCTGGGCAGTCTGCTGTTCAAACTGCTGGGCAGCGCGCTGCTGCTGCCGTTTGTCACCTATCTGGCGGACTGGATGGCCAGGCTGCCGGTGCAGGGCGAAGAGCTGGTGATCTATTTCCACGTGTTCTACAACCTGATCCGCTGCCTGCTGTTTATTCCGCTGGCCGATCCGATGGCGCGGTTGTGCCGCATGCTGATCGCCGATGCGCCGGAAGAAGATCCGCGCCTGCGCCCGCGCCACCTCGACAGCAGCGCGCTGGATACGCCGTCGCTGGCGCTGGCCAATGCGGCGCGCGAGACGCTGCGCATGGGCGACGTGGTGGAACATATGCTGATCCTGCAGCACGAGGTGCTGCACGGCAAGCTGGGGCAGGACAAAGAGGTGCGCCGGCTGGATGATGACGTCGATGTGCTGTACACCGCGATCAAACTCTATCTGGCGCAAATTCAGAAAGAAGATCTGGGCGAGGAAGATTCGCGCCGCTGGGCGGAGATTATCGAGATGGCGCTGAACCTGGAGCAGGCCGGCGACATTATCGAACGGATGACCGGCGACGTGGCGGGCAAGTCCCACGCGGCGCGGCGCGCGTTCTCACCGGAGGGGCTGGCGGAGCTGGACGCGCTGCACGAGCGGCTGGTGGCGAACCTGCGCCTGAGCCTGTCGGTATTCCTGTCGGCGGATCTCACCAGCGCCAAGCGCCTGCGCCGTTCCAAGCATCGTTTCCGCATTCTGGACCGGCGCTACGCCCACGCGCACGTCGATCGCCTGCATCAGCAGAACGTGCAGAGCATTGAGACCAGCTCGCTGCATCTGGGGCTGCTGGGAGATATGAAGCGTCTGAACTCGCTGTTCTGCGCGGTGGCGTACAACGTGCTGGATCAGGACGAGCGTGATGACGAGCGCGACTGGGAAGATACGCCGAGAACGCTATAGCGGCAAAAAGCGGGGCGCGGCGGCGCCCCCGTCACTGATTAACCTGATGTCGGCGCTTGCGCCGACATTATTTTTTTGCCGGTTTAATCGGCTGTCCGGACCAGTAGCCCGCCAGCAGCGAGCCGGAGAGGTTGTGCCACACCGAGAACAGCGCGCCCGGCAGGGCGGCCAGCGGCGTAAAGTAGATTTTGCCCAGCGTCGCCGCCAGCCCGGAGTTCTGCATGCCGACTTCAATCGCCAGCGTGCGGCAGGTGGATTCGTCAAAGCCGAACAGCTTGCCGCCCCAGTAGCCGCTCAGCAGGCCGATGGCGTTGTGAAGAATCACCGCGATAATCACCACCAGACCGACGGAGGCGATATGGCTTTGGCTACCGGCCACCACGGCGCTGATGATCGCCAGAATACACACCATCGACAGCGGCGGCAGCAGCGGCTCAAGACGTTTGACGGCGTTGCTGAACAGATGGTGGACGATCAGGCCGAGGCCGATTGGGATCACCACGATCTGCAGAATGCTCAGCAGCATGCCGACAATATCCACGCTGATATCGGCGTCAACGTACAGACGCGTCAGCAGCGGCGTGGCGAATACGCCGACCAGGGTGGAAACGGCGGAGATGGTTACCGACAGCGCCACGTCCCCTTTGGCCAGATAGATCATCACGTTGGAGGCGGTGCCGCTGGCGACGCTGCCGACCAGCACCATCCCGGCGGACAGGTCCGGCGGCATATGAAACAGCATCGCTAGCAGCCAGGCCGCCAGCGGCATAATCAGATAGTGCAGAAAGATGCCGGCCGCCACCGGGCCGGGGCGAGCCAGCACGCGTTTAAAATCGTCCAGCCGCAGCGTGACGCCCATGGCGAACATAATCAGCATCAGCAGCGGACTGACGTAAGGGCTGATGCCGGTAAAGGTAGCGGGGGTGTAGTAGGCGGCGACGGAGAGCAGCACCGCCCACAGCGGGAATAATCGGGTGAAGGTTGCCAACATGATTCGGGTTTTCCTTGGGCCAAATAACGCGGATGATTGTTGTGTTGTGTTGTGTTGTGTTGTTTTAGTCAGGTAGCAGGCAGGCGGGTAGTCAGCCGTGGGCGCCGCCTGCCGCGCCCACGGCCTGTCAGTATGGCTTATTCGAACAGGTTATGGTGCAGGGTGCGCACCACCTGCTCGGCATCGGCGCCCGGCACCAGGAAGCACAGGTTGTAGTTGCTGGCGCCGTAGCAAATCATGCGGATATTGAACGGGTCCATCACGCCGAACACCTCTTTGCCGACGCCGCAGGCGCGCGACAGCTTATTGCCGATCAGCGCAATCAGCGCCAGATCTTCTTCCACTTCCACCCGGCACAGCGAGGAGAGCTCGGTCAGCAGCGCGGTGGTCAGCAGGCTGCGGCCGCTGGAGGTGGTGCCGGTGGTGTCCATGGTCAGCGCGATGCTGACTTCAGAGGTGGTGATCAGATCGACCGAGATATCGTGGCGCGCCAGAATGCTGAACACTTCCGCCAGGAAGCCGCGGGCGTGCAGCATGTTCAGGCTGTGCAGCGTCAGCAGTGTCTGCTTGCGGCGCAGCGCCAGCGCACGGAACAGCGGCGGGTTTTCGGTGGTGTTGCATACCAGCGTGCCGCCGGCGGCCGGATCTTTGCTGGAGCCGACAAATACCGGAATGTCGCTGCGCACCGCCGGCAGCAGGGTGGCCGGGTGCAGCACCTTGGCGCCGAAGGTGGCCATCTCCGCCGCCTCTTCAAAGGCGATTTTGTCGATGCGCTTGGCGGCCGGCACCACGCGCGGGTCGGTGGTGTAAATGCCGGGCACGTCGGTCCAGATATCCACCCGGCTGAGGTTCAGCGCTTCGCCCAGCAGCGCTGCAGTGTAGTCGCTGCCGCCGCGGCCCAGCGTGGTGGTGCGGCCTTTCGCCTCGCTGCCGATAAAGCCCTGGGTGACTACCAGCGACGCCTGCAGGCGCGGCTGCAGTAGCGTCTGTGCCAGCTCTTTCAGCACCGCGCCGTCCGGCGTCGCCCGGCCGAAGTGGTCGTCGGTGTGCATCACCTTGCGCACGTCGAACCATTCGGCCTGCGCCTGACGCTGGCGCAGGATCTCCACAAACAGCAGGGTGGACATCAGTTCGCCGTGGCTGACCAGCTCATCGGTCAGCGCCGTGGAGGTGGCCAGCGCGGCCGCTTCCGACAGCATGGCGATATTTTCCAGCATGCGATCGATCTCCTCGCGGACGACCGAAGGGTTGTCCAGGCGATCGAGAATGGCGTATTGGATACGGCGGATTTCATCGAGCTGGTAGCTGCGCTGCTCGCTTTCGCTGCCTGCGGCCAGCGCCACCAGCAGATTGGTGACGCCCGCCGAGGCGGAAAGCACCACCAGGCGTACGTCAGGGTTGCCCAGTACCACGTCGGCGCTGCGGTTCATGGCCTCAAAATCGGCGACGCTGGTGCCGCCGAACTTTGCCACCACATGGGAAGATTGGGGTGCTGCTTGATTCATGTAAAAAAACCTCGTGTCAGGGATATCGTATCTGACGACTCTATCGCTAATAAGCCTTGGCACGGGGAGAGCGGTAAACAGGGAGCAGACGTAGAGGTGGCTACGATACACCCAGAAGCGCCCCACCTTGCCGACCGTCCGTTAGGGACGATCATGGTGACAACCCAGGGGATTCAGCCCCTGTAGCCGACACGTCGCTTAGCCGAATGGGCGACATACCTCGGCGTCGCTCCCCCTCCAGTGCCGTCATGGGATAACGGCTCCTCCGACACTGTACCTGGGCGACGCGCCTCTTCTGGCTTGCGCACCGGGTGCGCAAGTTGGCTGATAGGAATAGCCGGTTTAACCGCTGCTGTCAACGGCCGGGCGCTGAGGGTTTTTCATCTTGCACCAGCGCAATCAGCGTACAGGGCATAGTTGGCGTAGAACCTGCACCTATCGGCTGCAAACTGCCGTCTTCTCGCTGATAAAAAAGCGGGATGACGCCGCGGTTTTTCTCCAGGTATTCCGGCCAGCCGAAGTTGTCGTTCAGGCGGGTCACCTTAATGACGGCGCCTTTGGCGATCAGGCTGCTCAGGCGGGCGTAGGTCGCCTCGTGGTTGAACAGCACTTCATGACGGCGGAAGCGGGAGCTTTCCGCGCTGTTGGCGCGCCCCTTCAGCGGCGCCCCGGAGCGGATGGCGAACACGTGATCGTCGCCGAAGAGATGGCCGAAATGGTACACCGCCAGCGCGTTTTGATGGCGGTTGGGCGACAGCGCCAGCACCTGGGCGGTGTCGCTCAGGTCGAGGGTGTTTTCGGCGTGTTCCGAGTAGGCATGGCCGTAGTAGGCGGGAATGCCCTCCATCCGCGCCTGGCGGTAATACTCCCAGCTGCTGTCGGTGACCATCACCGGCACGTTCATTTTCATCAGCGCCTGCGCCAGCGTGCGCGCCACGCTGTTGGCGCCGACGATCAGCACGCCGCGCGGCTTCTGCTGCTGCACCCGCAGCCAGCGGGCGATCATGCCGCTGGTCAGGCTTTGCAGCACCACGGTGCCAATAATAATGGCGAACACCACCGTCACCAGCCGGTCTGCGCCCTGATAGCCGCTGCGCTGCAGGGTCAGCGCAAACAGCGAGCTGACCGCCGCCGCCACGATGCCGCGCGGCGCAATCCAGCACAGCAGCAGGCGATCGCGCCAGTGCAGGCTGGAGCGCCAGGTCGACAGCGCAATGCACAGCGGACGGGCGATAAACTGCACCACCAGCAGTAAAAGCAGCAGCGGCCAGCCCATCTGCCACAGCGCCTGGATATCCAGCCGGGCGGCCAGAATAATAAACAGCGCCGAAATCAGAATTGCCGACAGCTCTTCCTTAAAGGCCAGAATATCGCTGGTATCCACGTCGCGCATGTTGGCCAGCCAGATGCCCATCACCGTGACGGTCAGCAGGCCGGACTCGTCGGCCAGCGCGTTGGATAGGCCAAACGCGGTAAGCATAATCGCCAGCACCGCCAGGTTCTGCAGATAGCGCGGCAGCCAGACGCGGCGCAGCGCGATGCCCAACAGATAGCCGAACAGCGCGCCGACGATCAGGCCGACGGCGGCGGTGACGCCCAGCGTCCAGAGCAGATGGGTATACGATTCGGCGTTCTGCCGCAGCACGATAAATTCAAACACCAGCAGGGTAAAAATGGCGCCGACCGGGTCGATCACAATCCCTTCCCAGCGCAGAACCTGGTTAATTCTGGCGTTCGGCCGCACCACGCGCATCAGCGGGGCGATCACCGTGGGGCCGGTGACCACCGTCACCGCGCCGATCAGCGCCGCCAGCTCCGGCGGAAAGTCCAGCAGCCACCAGCAGGCGACGCCGATGGTGACAAAGGTCGCCAGCATGCCGACGGTGACCAGATTACGCACCACGCCGCCCAGCCCGCGGATCTCCTCCACCCGCAGCGTCAGCGCGCCTTCGAACAGGATGATCGCCACCGACAGCGACACCAGCGGAAACAGCAAATCGCCGAATAGCCCGTCCGGCTGCACCAGATGCACCACCGGGCCCAACACAATGCCAAACAGCAACAGCGGCAGTATTGCCGGCAGCCGCAATAACCAGGCCAGCCACTGCGCCAGCAGCGAGCTCAGGCCGATAACCACCAACATCAACGGGGCGGAGAGTTCCATGAGTGCGATCCCTTTCAACAACGACAGGTCAACAATGACACAATTTGATGACAACCAGATCGGCCTGATAACAGACCGTTAGCTCAATTATAGGGAAAAAGCTGAAACGATGCGGCTGCGCGTTGACAGTTAACGCCTATCGCAAGAAAAGAGATCATAATCACGGTCTAACAGGCTACAATCGGACAATCACGTCAAATTCATTCTCATGCATAAGAGCGTTGCTATGAAAAATATCAATCCTAGTCAAACCGCTGCTTGGCAAGCCCTGCAGCAACATTTTGAACAAATGAAAGACGTACAGATCGGCGATCTGTTTGCCCAGGATAGCGAGCGTTTTTCCAAGTTCTCCGCCACCTTCGACGACCAGATGCTGGTGGATTATTCCAAAAACCGCATCACCGCAGAGACATTGGCAAAGCTGCAGACGCTGGCGCAAGAGACGGATTTGCAGGGTGCGATCAAGGCCATGTTCTCCGGCGAAAAAATCAACCGCACGGAAGATCGCGCGGTGCTGCACGTGGCGTTGCGCAACCGCAGCAACACGCCGATTGTGGTTGACGGCAAAGACGTGATGCCGGAAGTGAACGCGGTGCTGGCCAAGATGAAGCAGTTCTGCGAGCGGGTGATCGGCGGCGCATGGACCGGCTATACCGGCAAACCGATTACCGACGTGGTCAACATCGGTATCGGCGGCTCCGATCTGGGCCCGTATATGGTGACCGAGGCGCTGCGTCCGTATAAAAACCACCTGAACATGCACTTTGTCTCCAACGTGGACGGCACTCATATCGCCGAAACGCTCAAGCCGCTGAACCCGGAAACCACCCTGTTCCTGGTGGCCTCCAAAACCTTCACCACTCAGGAAACCATGACCAACGCCCACAGCGCGCGCGACTGGTTCCTGCAGGCGGCGGCCGATCAGCAGCACGTGGCCAAACACTTCGCCGCGCTGTCGACCAACGCCAAGGCGGTCAGCGAGTTCGGCATCGACACCGCCAACATGTTCGAGTTCTGGGACTGGGTCGGCGGTCGTTACTCCCTGTGGTCCGCCATCGGCCTGTCGATTGCGCTGTCCATCGGCTTTGACAACTTCGAGCAGCTGCTGAGCGGCGCGCATGCGATGGACAAACACTTCGCGCAGACGCCGGCGGAGCAGAACCTGCCGGTACTGCTGGCGCTGATCGGCATCTGGTACAACAACTTCTTCGGCGCCGAAACCGAAGCCATTCTGCCGTACGACCAGTATATGCACCGTTTTGCCGCTTACTTCCAGCAGGGCAATATGGAATCCAACGGCAAGTATGTCGACCGCAACGGCAACCCGGTGGATTACCAGACCGGCCCAATCATCTGGGGCGAGCCGGGCACCAACGGCCAGCATGCGTTCTATCAGCTGATTCACCAGGGCACCAAACTGGTTCCTTGCGACTTTATCGCGCCGGCGGTCAGCCACAACCCGCTGAGCGACCACCACGCCAAGCTGCTGTCGAACTTCTTCGCCCAGACCGAAGCGCTGGCGTTCGGCAAGTCGCTGGAAACGGTTGAAGCGGAATTCGCCGCCCAAGGCAAAAAGCCGGAAGAGGTGCAGCACGTGGCGCCGTTCAAGGTGTTCGAGGGCAACCGTCCGACCAACTCCATCCTGCTGCGTGAAATCACGCCGTTCAGCCTGGGCAGCCTGATCGCGCTGTATGAGCACAAGATCTTCACCCAGGGCGCCATCCTGAATATCTTCACCTTTGACCAGTGGGGCGTGGAGCTGGGTAAGCAGCTGGCTAACCGTATCCTGCCGGAACTGGCGGGCGGTGAGCAGGTCAGCAGCCACGACAGCTCCACCAACGGCCTGATCAACCGCTTTAAAGCGTGGCGCTAAGGCGCACCGGCTGCGGTTAATGATAAAAAAACCCGCCGCGGCGGGTTTTTTCTTGCTTGCCGCACTCAGCGGGACTGGAAGTCGATCACCATGCGGCCTTTAATCTTGCCCTGTTCCATCTCCTGGAAAATGGCGTTGATATCCTCTACCGGACGCTTGGTCACGGTGGGCACCACCTTGCCCTCGGCGGCAAACTGAAACGCCTCTTTTAAATCTTCGCGGGTGCCGACCAGCGAGCCGACCACCTGGATACCGTCCAGTACCAGCCGTGGAATATTCAGGCTCATCGACTCCGGCGGCAGCCCGACGGCGACGATGCGGCCGCCGGCGCGCATGGCGTCCACCGCCGAGTTAAACGCCGCTTTGGCGACCGCGGTGACCACCGCGGCGTGCGCGCCCTGAACCTTATCCTGGATAATCTGCGCCGCGTCTTCCGTGCGGGAGTTAATCACCAGATCGGCGCCCATTTCGCTGGCGAATGTCAGTTGGGCGTCATTGACGTCAATGGCGATCACCTTGGCGTTAAAGACGTTTTTCGCATACTGCAGCGCCAGGTTGCCGAGGCCGCCCAGGCCGTAAATGGCGATCCACTGGCCGGGCGCAATGCCCGATATTTTCACCGCCTTGTAGGTGGTGACGCCGGCGCAGGTAATGCTGCTGGCGGCCGCCGGATCCAGCCCGTCCGGCACTTTTACCGCATAGTCGGCCACCACGATGCACTCTTCCGCCATCCCGCCGTCCACGCTGTAGCCGGCGTTCTTCACCGCGCGGCACAGGGTTTCATTGCCGCTGTTGCAGTATTCACAGTGCCCGCAGCCCTGGTAAAACCAGGCGACGCTGGCGCGGTCGCCAACCTTCAGCGAACTGACGCCGGGGCCGACCGCTTTTACCACACCGATGCCTTCATGCCCGAGGATAACGCCGGTCTTGTCGCCGAAATCACCGTTTTTGACGTGCAGATCGGTATGGCAGACGCCGCAGCACTCCATGCTGAGCAGCGCCTCGCCGTGCTCCAGCGGGCGCAGCTGTTTATCCACGATGCCGACCGAGTGATCCTGATTAACAACCGCAGCTTTCATTTTGAGCCTCCTGAACGATCGCAAATTTAAAAGATAGCGCAGAATCGGCGCGGCAGCCGGAGGCAGGGCGAAAGAAAGCGGGATAAAAAAATGCCGGTCGGTGAGACACCGGCCGGCAGGATAACGCGGAGAAGATCGACGCTTACAGGTTGATTGGCACTTCCAGGCTGATGCCGGCGCCAACGTCGTCTGCGGTGCTGTTGTTGTTATCGGTGTACCACAGGCTGGTATCGAATTTCACCTGCGAATCGAAGTCATAACCCCAGCCCAGCTGCACGCCTTTCAGCGTATCCGAACGCGGGAAGGCCTGGTTGATCGACATATTCAGCGGGTTAACTTTGGCGTACACCAAACGGGTGCTCCAGCGCTGGCCGTCGTCCAACACCAGCTCTACGCGGCCGGACAGCATCTGACCGTCGCCGCCCATCGCGTGGCCCAGCGGGTAACCCTGCTGGTAGTAACCGCCGCGGTAGGTATAGTGGTTGTATACATAGCCTTTACGATCGCGGTCTGCGCGGGTGTCGGCGCCTTCGATATACCAGTTGATGGTGTTCGGGCCCCACTCAGGGTGGCCTTCCAGGCCCAGCAGGTAGGTATTTTTCGACGGCAGCAGGCCGGCTTCATCTTCACCGATCAACTGACCGTACAGGCTGACCGGCAGGCCGATCAGCGGCTGCATTTTCAGTTTGAAGTCGAAGCCTGCCAGCTGGTTACCCGGATCGTTGCCGCTGCCGGAGTCATCGTTATCTTTACCGGTAAAGCCGTCCCAGAATGAGCTCCAGGACTGAGGACGTCCTTTGCCGCCCCACTGCATCACGCGGGAGGCGCCCAGCTCGACAAAGTCGGTCGGCATCATAGTGAAACGCCCGCCAATCAGCTTGGTGTGCGGTACTGAAGTGTATTGGGAGAGCTGGCCGGCGGTAATCTGGTACTGCCAACGGCCAATCCAGGACAGCCACGGGGTTTCAAACGGCGACTGGTCGGCGCGCTGCATCATAAAGCCGGTCACCGGACGCGCGGCGTCGGAACGGATCAGGCTGCCGTCGTAGCCCGGGCCCCACCATTGAGAGACTTCACCGAAGGAGATCCACTGGTTCCACACTTTCAGCGCGCCGTAAGAACCCTGCATATTGAAGTTGGAGCCGTCGCTGACGCGCTGGTCGCCTTCCACGGAACCTTGCAGACGCACATCCCAGTATTCGCCGCTGCCGCCGACGCCGACGGTCAGGCGATCGTCCGCATACTCATTCTGGCCGAAGCCCTGCGGGGTGCCGGGTTTATCGGTGGAGGCGTAGCCGCTGATGCGGATATTGGCTTTCAGTTCGCCGACGCGGCGCTGAACGCGGTCAATCACGTTCTTTTCGGTATTGGTGACCGGTTTGGCCTGCGACAGAACGGAGTTGATCTCTTCCTGGCTGAGCGGCCAGGTGGACAGACTGACGTTGATCACGCCGCGATCGGACAGCCAGGCCAGATCGTTGCGCAGATCGTTATCAGGGGTGACCAGACCGCTGGCGTGGCTGGTCAAGGCACAGGTAAACAAGCCTGCGGCGACCAGTCCATTGAGTTTAGCGCGCATAAAAAGTTCCTTTCCTGAGTCAGGGAATTGTAGATTTTATGTAAAGTTCTGTGCCCCATGATAGATGACATTTCAATTTGCTACAAATATATCCAACGGCGAGAGTCTGTTGTAATTTATTGTTATTTATGGACTTATATTGCGTGGTAGCATTGGGGCAATTTTTAAGATAATACCTATATTTAGATGCGGTTCATTCTTTTGGGGTTTAGGTTGGAGAGAAATATGGCAAAGACGTCGCGGTCGATAGCAATCGCTAAAGGCTTACAGCGGGTACTGAACGTCGGGCTGCTGCTGCTGGCGGCGATCCTGGTGGTGTTCCTGGTGAAGGAAACCATACATCTGGCGAAGGTGTTATTTATCAACAACGAGGAGTCTTCATCGTATCTGCTGATTGAAGGCATTGTGATCTACTTCCTGTACTTTGAATTTATTGCCTTGATTGTTAAATATTTTGAGTCGGGCTACCACTTCCCGCTGCGCTACTTTATCTATATCGGCATTACCGCGATTATCCGGCTGATTATCGTCGATCATAAGAATCCCTTTGATACCTTGATTTATGCCGGCGCGATTCTGCTGCTGGTGGTGACGTTGTATCTGGCCAATACCGATCGGCTCAAGCGCGAATAGCGGCCTAAAAAAGGCGTCCCGTCAGGGACGCCAAAGACACAGGCACAGCGTGAATCCTCTTGCGTTATCCCTTTACCCCGCCGGCGGTCAGCCCGCCTACCAGCCAGCGCTGCGCCAGCAGGAACACGGCGGTGATCGGAATCGCCGACAGCACCGCCGCCGCGGCAAAATCCCCCCACAGATAGTTCTGCGGATTCAGGTACTGCTGCATGCCCACCGCCAGCGTGTAACTGTTCACATCGCGTAGCAGCAGCGAGGCGACCGGCACTTCGGTGATGGCGGCAATAAACGACAGAATAAACACCACCGCCAGAATCGGCACCGACAGCGGCAGCAGCACCAGGCGGAAGGCCTGCCACGGCGTCGCACCGTCCAGCGCCGCCGCCTCCTCGAGCGAATTGTCGATGGTTTCGAAGTAGCCCTTGATGGTCCAGACGTGCAGGGCGATGCCGCCCATATAGGCGAAAATCACGCCGCCGTGGGTATTGAGGCCGATAAACGGCAGGTATTGGCCCAGCCGGTCAAACAGCGCGTACAGGGCGACCAGCGACAGCACCGCCGGGAACATCTGAAAAATCAGCATGCTTTTCAGCAGGGCGCTTTTGCCGCGAAAGCGCAGGCGCGCAAAGGCATAGGCGCAGGTGGTGGACAGCGTAACGATGCCGATGGCGGTGATCGCCGCCACCTTTACCGAGTTCCACAGCCACAGCAGCACCGGGAAGGGCGGCGGCGTGACGCTGCCGTCGGCGTGGGTGACGCTCAGGCCCAGCGCCAGCCGCCAGTGGTCGAAGGAGACCTGATCCGGGATCAGGCTGCCGGTGGCGAAGTTGCCGGCGCGCAGTGAAATCGCCACCACCATCAGCAGCGGAAACATGATCAGGGCGATAAAGCACAGCATTGCCAGATGGGTCAGCCACAGGCGCAGACGCTGGGATTTTGGTTGGACCATAGCCATGGGTGTTCTCCCTAATCAAAGTTCATTTTGCTGGCTTTCAGATTCAGGATCGCCAGCGCGCCGACCAACAGGAAAATCAGCGTGGCGATGGCGGCCGCCAGCCCGAAGTCCTGCCCGCCGCCGCCTTCAAAGGCGATGCGGTAGGTATAGCTGACCAGCAGGTCGGTATAGCCGGCCGGCGTGGTGGTGCCGATCATGTCCGGGCCGCCGTTGGTCAGCAGCTGGATCAGCACGAAGTTGTTAAAGTTGAAGGCGAAGCTGGCGATCATCAGCGGCGTCAGCGGTTTGATCAGCAGCGGGAAGGTGATGCGGAAAAAGTTCTGCAGCGGCCCGGCGCCGTCAAGCGCCGAGGCTTCATACAGATCGTCCGGGATCGCCTTGAGCAGGCCCATGCACAGGATCATCATGTAGGGGTAGCCGAGCCAGGTGTTGACGATCAGGATCATGCTCTTGGCGGTTAGCGGATCGCTGAACCAGGCCGGCTTGATGCCGAACAGCGTGCTGAGCATCATGTTGATTTCGCCGAAGCTCTGGTTGAACAACCCCTTGAAGATCAGGATGGAAATAAACGACGGCACGGCGTAGGGCAGGATCAGCAGTACACGGTAAACCGCCTTGCCCTTCAGCGCCTCCCACTGCACTACGCAGGCCAGCACCATGCCCACCGCGACGGTCAGCGCCACTGACAGCAGCGAAAACACCAGGGTCCAGACAAAGATCGAAATAAACGGTTGCTTGATGCCTTCATCCTGCGCCACCCGCAGGAAGTTTTTCCAGCCGCTGACCACGGTATAGCCCGGGCTGAGAGTTTCCTGTCCCCACTGGCCGTCGGCGTTTACCGCCTGATAGAAGCCGGTGTTGTCGTTTGGCCGGTACTGCACCTGGGTCTGGTTGTTGGTCAGCGTTTTGCCGTCGTCGGCCAGCGTGTACAGCGGGCCGGTGCCGGAGAACTGGCGCAGCGAACTCATGCGCAGTATGCCGCCGTCCGGCAGTTGGGCGGAGAGTTGGCTTAACGCCTGACGGTGCTGGGTAATCACGCGCAGCGTAGCGCGTTCGCCGGCGGGCGCGGTGGCGTCGGCCGTCAGCGTCACCTGCTGCGGCGCACCGCCGTTATTCAGGCTGAAGGGGGCGGAAAGCAGTGACTCGCCGCTGTCCGGGTGCGTCAGCAGCAGCTGCCACTGCCGGTCGGCCGTCGGATAGAGGCCGAAGGTAAAGGTTTTGCCGGTTTGGAACTGGCGCTGCATCAGCACCGACTGCGCGCGCTCAAAGGTGAGCTGGTTGGTGCTGCTGTAGTTGGTAAAGGCGATGGCGATGGTGCAAATCAGCGGAAACAGGACAAACAGCCCCATGCCGGCGATACCGGGATAGACGTAGCGCCAGGCATAAGCGCGGCGGTTGGCGAAAATATACAGGCCGGCGCTGACCAGGATCAGCGTCATAATGGCGAAAAGATATTCCCCCTGTGCATACATCAACACAATCAGATAGCAGCTAATCAGGCTGAACAGGCCGATCGTCAGCCATTTCAGCCCGTCATGCTGCCACCACTTCGATTTCTGGCGCGTCGGCAAGCCGGCGTGGGCGAATTGCATAGGGTGTTCCCTCAGTCTACGTAACCTACTCCCTCTCCCGCGGGGAGAGGGAGGCCGGGCTTATTTATTGATGCGGGTCTGGGCGTCTTTCAGCGCGGCGTCCACCGTCTGGCGGCCGCTGATGGTGTTGAGCACGGCGCTGCGCATCGCATACCAGAAGGCGCTCATCTGCGGAATATTCGGCATGATTTCGCCGTTCTGCGAGTTCTGCATGGTGGCGGCGATTTTTTCATCCTGCGCCAGCTGCTGCTGGAAGGACTTCAGCGCCACCGCGCCCAGCGGTTTGTCTTTGTTGACGTCCGCCAGCCCCTGGTCGGTCAGCAGATAGTTTTCCAGGAACTCGGTCGCCAGTTCTTTATTCGGGCTGGCGGCGTTGATGCCGGCGGTCAGCACGCCGACGAACGCCTTCGACGGCTTGCCTTTGAAGGTCGGCAGCACGGCGACGCCATAGTTGATTTTGCTCTGGTCGATATTGCTCCAGGCCCACGGACCGTTGATGGTCATCGCGGTCTGCCCCTTGTTAAAGGCGGCTTCGGCGATCGAGTAATCGGTATCGGCGTTGATGTGCTTGTTCTTCACCAGATCGACGATAAACTGCAGGCCGGCCCGCGACCCGGCGTTATCGACGCCGACGTCTTTCAGATCATATTTGCCGTTAAGCTGCTTAAAGGCATAGCCGCCGTCGGCGGCAATCACCGGCCAGGTGAAGTAGGGCTCCTGCAGGTTCCACATGATGGCGCTCTTGCCTTTGGCACGCAGCTGCTTATCCAGCGCCGGGATCTCTTCCCAGGTTTTCGGCGGCTGTTTGATCAGGTCTTTGTTATAAATCAGCGACAGCGCTTCCACGGCGATCGGGTAACCGATCAGTTTGCCGTCGTAGCGCACCGCATCCCAGGTGAACGGGAAGATCTTGTCCTGCAGCGCTTTGGAAGGGTGGATCTCCGCCAGCAGGCCGGACTGCGCATAGCCGCCGAAACGGTCGTGCGCCCAGAAGATAATGTCCGGGCCGTCGCCGGTCGCCGCCACCTGCGGGTATTTTTCTTCCAGCTTGTCAGGGTGTTCGACGGTGACCTTGATGCCGGTGTCCTGCTCAAATTTTTTGCCGACCTCGGCCAGGCCGTTATAGCCTTTATCGCCGTTGATCCAGATGACCAGTTTGCCTTCTTCGATTTTGGCGAACGCCGAGGATGAAAGCGCCAACGTCGTCAGCGCCGACAGCACCAGCGTGCGGGCGGCGGTAGTCATAGTACGAGTCATAGTCCAATCCTTCTGTAGGCACTGCGGTAAGTTGGCAAATAGTGGGCCACAACCGGCGTGCCGCTCATCCTCCTGCGCTCTACGCCCCACGGCTGAGTTATGTGATCCAGTTAACACTACGTTCCATTCTGTGGCCTCAGACACAAAAAATGCCGGCCGTTTTTGCCAAATAGATCACAGATTTGTCTGACCCGCGCCGCGGCTCCTCCCCGCGTTGCTTTCCTCATCCTCCCGCCTCCTCCCCCATGAAAAATCCGGTTGCGGATGATTACCCGCGGCGGTGATTCGCCCACCATCGCTGCATGACTTTGATTAGCCGGGAACATCCCGCACGGCGCGGGGGGACGGAGCTCGCTTCGTCATTTTCACCCGGCACAGTAACTGCGAAAGCAGGGGAGTTACGCATGGCTAGCGTCACACTGCGCAGCGTTTATAAGGCCTTTGGCGAGGCCGTGATCTCCAGGGACGTCAACCTGACCATCGACGACGGCGAATTTGTGGTGTTTGTCGGGCCGTCGGGCTGCGGCAAATCGACGCTGCTGCGCATGATTGCCGGGCTGGAGGACATCACCTCCGGCGATCTGCTGATCGGCGAGCGGCGGATGAACGAGGTGCCGCCGTCGGAGCGCGGCATCGGCATGGTGTTTCAGTCTTATGCGCTGTATCCGCACCTGTCGGTGGCGGACAACATGTCGTTCGGCCTGAAGCTGGCCGGCGCGAACAAGGGGCAGATCGGCCAGCGGGTCAACCAGGTTGCGGAAGTGCTGCAGCTGGCGCATTTGCTGGATCGGCGGCCAAAGGCGCTGTCCGGCGGCCAGCGGCAGCGGGTGGCGATCGGCCGCACGCTGGTGGCGGAGCCGGAGGTTTTCCTGCTTGATGAGCCGCTGTCCAACCTCGACGCCGCGCTGCGGGTGCAGATGCGCATTGAGATCTCCCGCCTGCACAAGCGCCTGCGGCGCACCATGATTTACGTCACTCACGATCAGGTCGAGGCGATGACGCTGGCGGACAAAATCGTGGTGCTGGACGCCGGGCGCGTGGCGCAGGTCGGCAGGCCGCTGGAGCTGTACCACTATCCGGCCAACCGCTTCGTCGCCGGCTTTATCGGCTCGCCGAAGATGAACTTCCTGCCGGTGAAAGTCACCGCGGTGGAGCCGCAGCAGGTGCAGGTTGAGCTGCCTAACCGGCAGTGGGTCTGGCTGCCGGTGGACGGCGAGCGGGTGGAGGTCGGCGCCAATATGTCGCTCGGCATTCGGCCGGAACACCTGCTGCCGAGCGGCGAGAGCGACGTGCAGCTCAGCGGCGAGGTGCAGGTGGTGGAGCAGCTCGGCCACGAAACGCAGATTCATATCCAAATCCCGGCAATTCGTCAGAACCTGGTTTACCGCCAGAACGACGTGGTGCTGGTAGAAGAAGGCGCCACATTCGCCATCGGCTTGCCGCTACAGCGCTGCCACCTGTTCCGTGAGGACGGAACCGCCTGCCAGCGCCGCTATCGCGAGCCGGGCGTTTAAAGCGCCACGCCCCCGGCCTGTCCCGCGCGTGGTCGCTGCGGGCGCCGGTCTGTATAACAGGAGAATAATGATGACTACTCTGCGCAAACTTCCTCTGGCGTTGGCTGTCGCCGCCGGCGTGCTGACCACGCAGGCAATGGCGGTCGATTTTAAAGGCTACGCCCGTTCCGGCATCGGCTGGAGCGGCAGCGGCGGGGAGCAGCAATGCTTCCAGGCCACCGGCGCCGGCAGTAAATACCGCCTTGGCAACGAATGTGAAACCTATGCCGAGCTGAAGCTGGGGCAGGAAGTGTGGAAAGACGGCGATAAAAGCTTCTACTTCGATACCAACCTGGCCTATTCGGTGTCGCAGCGCAGCGACTGGGAAGACACCACGCCGGGCTTTCGTGAAGTGAACGTGCAGGGTAAAAACCTGATTGAATGGCTGCCCGGCTCCACCCTGTGGGCCGGTAAGCGCTTCTATCAGCGTCACGACGTCCATATGATCGACTTCTACTACTGGGATATCTCCGGCCCGGGCGCCGGTCTGGAAAACGTCGATCTGGGCTTCGGCAAACTGTCGATGGCGGTGACCCGCAACGGCGAATCCGGCGGATCTTACGGCTATCTGTATAACGAGTGGGATGAGCGTCCGACGGTTAACGACGTGTTTGACGTGCGGCTGGCCGGGCTGGAAACCAACCCCGGCGGTACGCTGGAGTTAGGGGTGGACTACGGCCGCGCCAACGTGCAGGACGGCTACCACCTGGCGGACGGCGCGTCGAAGGACGGCTGGATGTTCACCGCCGAGCATACCCAGAGCATCCTGAACGGCTACAACAAGTTTGTCGTGCAGTACGCATCCGACGCCATGAGCTCGCAGAATAACGGCCGCAACGAAGGCTCTTCGGTTAACAACAACGGCAATATGTTCCGCGTGCTGGATCACGGTGCCATCGACTTTAACGATAAATGGGCGCTGATGTATGTGGCGATGTATCAGGACGTCGACCGCGATAACGACAACGGCAGCACCTGGTACACCGTGGGCGTGCGGCCGATGTACAAATGGACGCCGATCATGAGCACCCTGCTGGAAGCGGGCTACGACAACGTGAAATCCCAGCGCACCGGCGACCGCAACAGTCAGTACAAGATTACCCTGGCGCAGCAGTGGCAGGCGGGCGACAGCATCTGGTCGCGTCCGGCGATCCGCCTGTTCGCCACCTATGCCAAGTGGGATGAGAAATGGGGCTACGCCACCGACGATTCCGGCGCGGCTTACACCTCCGGCACCGCCTACCGCGACAGCAGCGCGCACACCTTCAGCCGCGGCAACGACGATGAAGTCACCTTCGGCGCGCAGATGGAAATCTGGTGGTAATGAGCGTACGTGGGGAAGGGGCTGCCGCCTCTTCCCCTCTCTGATTACCGGCGGCGCGGCGCTTGCCTGCCGACCGCCGGAAAGTATGGGGATATAACAATGAACAAAACGCTGTTGTCATTTTATCTGTCCGCCGCGCTGGCCGTCAGCCTGTCGCCGATTGCCAAAGCGGCTACGCCCGCCGATGTCGCCGTCGCGCCGGCGGTGAGCGCCGCCACGCTGCAAAATCTGCCCTGGCAGCCGCTGGTGCCGCCTGCGACGCAGCAGGTGACGCTGAATGAGGCCAGCCCGCAGATTCACCAGGGCGATATCCAGGGCGCGGTGGCGGCGTATACGCTGCCGGCCGATCGCGGCTCGCTGGAGATTACCCTGAGCAGCATCGCCCGGGATAATACGCTGTATGCGCCGAGCGTGCTGGTGCTGGACGAGCAGCGGCGTCCGGCAGCCTACTACCCCAGCAGCTATTTTCCGTACCAGCCGCCGGGCGTAATGTCGGCGGACCGGCTGGAGGGCACCATGAAGCTGACGCCGGCGCTGGGGCAAAAACAGATCTATCTGCTGGTGTACACCACGCGGCAGGACTTGGGTAAAACCACGCAACTGACCAATCCGGCGAAGGCCTATGCGCGCGGCGTCGGCAACGCGGTGCCGGATATTCCCGATCCTGTCGCCCGCCATACCGCCGGCGGCCAGCTGAAGCTGAAGGTCAGCGCCGAGCAGGGCAGCGGCAATATCATGATCGGCATGCTGCCGAGCGCGCCGAGCACGCCGCCGGTTACGGTCGGGGCGCAGCCGCAGCCGGCCAGCGTGGCGCCGTCAACACCGGCGGAGCCGATGCTGAACGACACCGAAAGTTACTTCAATAACGGCATCAGACAGGCGGTGAAGGCGGGAGATATCGATAAAGCGCTGAAACTGATGAATGAAGCGGAAAAATTGGGTTCCACCACTGCGCGTAACACCTTTATCAGCAGTGTGAAAGGCAAGGGGTAATCCCCACGCTGCCGATGCTGGCTCGATGATTGGTGCGCTGCGGCGCACCTTTTTTCGTTTGGCGGCGGCGCGTTCTCCCGCCGGCGGGATACCACGAATCATTCTGCCGCTTTTAATTTTCTGCGTTACAATGGCCGCCTGTTAACCGTTTGTAGTGTCGATGATGTACGTTGTTGACGTATGTTGCCGACCGTTGGAGTAGAACAATGCCAGGCAATAGCGAATCCATTTTGCCCCCGCTGGAATGGCTCACCGAGCAACATCCTCCCGTACCCGCCGCGATCAACGACTGGCTGATGGAGCTGGGATCGATGACCCGGCGTTTCGAGCAGCACTGCCGCTGCGTGCGGGTTGAACCGCAGCGCGAGGGCTTTGTCAGCCGCGAGGAGCTGGGCGAAGAGGCGGATCACCTGCCGGAGAGCCAGCGTTACTGGCTGCGCGAGATTGTGCTGTTGGGTGACGACCAGCCCTGGCTGCTCGGCAGAACGGTGATCCCGTTGGAAACCCTGACCGGCCCCGATCAGGCGCTGGTGGATCTGGGCACCGTGCCGCTGGGGCGTTACCTGTTCAGCAGCGATGCGCTGACCCGCGACTATATCGTGGTCGGCAGACAGGAGCAGCAGTGGGCGCGCCGTTCCCGCCTGCGCCTGGCGGGCAAACCGCTGCTGCTGACCGAACTGTTTTTACCCGCTGCGCCGCTGTATCAGGCGGACGGCAGCGCACCGGCCTGAGGGGGAAAGCAAACTTGGAAGGAAGTATGAGCCAAAGTAAGTGGCGGGCCTATTGCCACCTGATGCGCATTGATAAACCCATTGGCACGCTGCTGCTGCTGTGGCCGACGCTATGGGCGCTGTGGCTGGCGGGCGAAGGCGTGCCGTCGTTCCCTATTTTGCTGGTGTTTGTGCTGGGCGTCTTTTTGATGCGCGCAGCGGGCTGCGTGGTGAATGACTTTGCCGATCGCGCCTTCGACGGCCATGTGAAACGCACCGCCAACCGTCCGCTGCCCAGCGGCCGGGTCTCGGAGAAAGAGGCGAAGGTGGTGTTTGTGGTGCTGGTGCTGCTCTCTTTTGCGCTGGTGCTGACGCTCAATACCATGACCATCGCCCTGTCGCTGGCCGGGCTGGCGCTGGCGTGGATCTATCCGTTTATGAAGCGGGTGACGAATCTGCCGCAGCTGGTGCTGGGCGCGGCCTTCGGCTGGGGCATCCCGATGGCCTATGCCGCGGTGAGCGAGTCGCTGCCGCTGAGCTGCTGGCTGCTGCTGCTGGCGAACATCTGCTGGACGGTGGCGTACGACACGCTGTACGCGATGGTGGACCGTGACGACGATCTGAAGATCGGCGTGAAGTCCACCGCGGTGCTGTTCGGCCGCTTCGACAAGCTGATTGTCGGCCTGCTGCAGTTCGCCACGCTGCTGCTGCTGTTATGGATTGGCTATCTGTCGCAGCTGGGCGGGGCGTTTTACTGGTCGCTGCTGCTGGCGGGGGCGCTGTTTATTCATCAGCAACAGCAGATCGCCGGGCGCGACCGCGACGCCTGTTTCCGCGCCTTCCTGCACAACAACTACGTGGGGCTGGTGGTGTTTATCGGCGTGGCGCTGAGCTTTATCTGATGAGGCGGCGGCAACGCGCATAAAAAAGGCACCCGATTGATGGGTGCCTTTTTCGTTATGGCGGGCGGGTTATCCGGCGCTGTTGCCGTCTGCTTCCGCCTTGGCCGGCAGCGCTTCAGGCTCCGCCGGCGTGCTGACGCTTTCAATCGTCAGCTTGATCTCCGGGGTGATCAGGTCGCTCAGCATGGTGTAAACCTCCATGGTGTGCTCGCGGATCGCATCGCCGATATCGTTGATATAGCCCTCTTCACGCAGCGTCGCCACCAGGGTGGAGAACACCGCCTTGTCGAAGAACTCCGGCGCGTTGATGCCGTGCAGCACCGACAGGCGCTGGGCCATAATCCGGCTCTCTTTTTCCAGCGCGCCGCGGTTGATGCTCGGGTTGGCGCTGAGGATCGACATGGTGATAGCGTAGCGCTGCAGGGTTTCGCGCACGCCGGCCGCCAACAGCTGCAGCGGACGGATGCGCCCGGCGTTGAGCGACAGCTCGTCGCCGTTGACGCAAATCAGCGCCTGACGCGCCATTTCGTCGGTTAGCGTTTGCAGCACCTCCGGCAGCTGTTCCTTGTCGTAGTGCAGGAACAGCTCGGCCTTCAGCATCGGATAAATCAGGCCGATCTGGCGCAGCAGTTCGGCGCGCGAGACGTGGCGGTGATGCATCACAATGCTGGCGATCAGCGACGGTAGCACCAGCAGGTGGTGAATGTTATTACGGTAATAGGTCATCAGCACCGCCTGCTCGCGCGGCAGAATGATGATATCGCCGATATTGTCCTGCTCCACCTCGAACTTATCCATATTGAGCGCGTGGTCCAGCAGCTCGCCCGGCGTATGGTCCGGCACCGTCACGTCGTCGGCGTACGGCGCGTTGCGCATCAGCTGCAGGTAGCAGTCCAGCTGCTCGATCAGCTGCTCGCGGGTCAGCGAACGCTGGCGCGAGGCCAGCAGCGCGGTTGAACACAGGTTCATGGCGTTGGCGGCGGCGGCGTTGTTGATGCGCACCATGATCTTGCCGGCCAGATCGTTCACCGTCGGCGTCAGCCAGCTCGGGCGCTGCGCTTCGATCGGGTCGATGGACTCGCGCCACTGCGGCACGTGCTGGTTCAGGTAGGCGGTCAGCGGCAGCGGTTCGCCGAAGTTGACATAGCCCTGGCCCAGATTGCGCAGCTTGCGCAGGCCGCGCATCATCTGCAGCAGGTTCTCTTTCTCTTTGGTCGCGCCGCGCAGCTCTTTGGCGTAGGTGCCCACTTCCATCACGTGCTCGTAGCCGATGTAGATCGGCACCAGGGTGATCGGCCGGGTGCCGCCGCGCAGCATCGCCTGAATGGTCATCGACAGGGTGCCGGTTTTCGGCTCCAACAGACGCCCGGTGCGCGAACGGCCGCCTTCGACGAAGTACTCCACCGAGTAGCCGCGGGTAAACAGCTCGCCGAGGTATTCGCGGAACACCGTGGAGTAGAGCTTGTTGCCCTTGAAGGTGCGGCGGATAAAGAACGCCCCCAGCCGGCGGAAAATCGGCCCGGCCGGCCAGAAGTTCAGGTTGATGCCGGCGGCGATATGCGGCGGCACCAGGCCCTGGTGATACAGCACGTAGGACAGCAGCAGATAGTCCATATGGCTGCGGTGGCAGGGCACGTAGACGATTTCGTGGCCGTCCTGCGCCAGCTGACGCACGCGCTCGGCGTTGGTGACGTTGATGCCCTGATACAGCCGGTTCCAGGTCCAGCTCAGCACGCGGTCCGACAGGCGGACGGTTTCATAGGAGAAGTCGGCGGCGATCTCTTCCATCAGCGCGATGGCGTTTTGCTGCGCCTTCTCGTGGGAGATCTTCTTGCTGCGCGCTTCGTCTTCCACCGCTTTTTCAATCGCCTTGGAGGCCAGCAGTTTATTGAACAGATCCTGCCGCGCCGGCAGGCTCGGGCCTACCGCCGCCAGACGCTGGCGTGAGAAGTGCATGCGCGCGACGCGCGCCAGCTTCTGCGCGATAATTTTATCGGTGCCGTGCTCGGTCGCCATCTTGCGCAGCGACACGGTGTTGGAGAAGCGCACGAAGCTGTCGCGTCCCAGCCACAAAATGGCGAAGAATTTCTGCACGCCGTTCAGCAGGCGCAGGTGCGGGGTGCCCTGGCCTTCACGTCCCGGAGAGCGGCCGAACATCACCGACGCCGGCAGCATCTGGATATCCAGCCCCGGGTTATTGCGGTGCAGGTCCAGATAGTCGTGGAACAGTTTTACCGACTCTTCCTTCGGGGTGTAATAGCGGAAGACGCGCGGGCCGTCGTGAATAAACACGTAGCTTGGCAATACCGCCCCGTCGATCTCCAGCGGGTCGAGCGGGTCGGGCAGATCCTGTGCCAGGCACTGGGTGCGCAGCGTCAGCAAATCCGCCTTGGAATGGTAAGGTAAAACGTACAAAATCGGTCGTGAGGGATCGAGCCCCAGCTCCGTGACCGGATCTGCGGGGATAGCTTTGCTTCTTACCAGCAGTTTGAGTGGTAGATTCAATAATTTATAATAAATTTTACGCCAACCTGACATAACTATGTGAAGCCTCTTGTTAGCAATGCGCCGCAAGCATACCAGAAAGCGGGTGACAGATCTGTGGTGTTAAAGACCCCCAAACCGTTAAAATTATGACTTACCTCTTGTAAAAGGCACACAGCAAAATGGCAAATCAGACGACCGGCTTGACCCGCATCATCAAAGCGGCGGGTTATTCATATAAAGGATTAACGGCGGCATGGCGTAATGAGGCGGCGTTCCGCCAAGAGTCGGTGGCGGCGGTGGTTGCGGTCATTGTGGCGCTGTGGCTGGACGTCGACGCCGTGGCGCGCATTTTACTGATTGGCTCGGTGCTGCTGGTGCTGATTGTCGAGGTGCTCAACAGCGCCATTGAGGCGATTGTCGACCGCGTCGGCACCGACTTCCACGAGCTGTCCGGCCGCGCCAAGGATATGGGGTCGGCGGCGGTGTCGCTGAGCATTATCCTGGCGCTGCTGGTCTGGGTAACGCTGCTGTGGCGGCATTTCGCCTGATTTGCGCAGCGGCACGCTAATCCCTGATTTTTATTCATTCTCCGGTTCCCAATCCGCGTTCACCTGTATATACTCACAGCAAGACTGTATAAACAAACAGGGGGCGGAATGAAAGCACTAACTACCAGACAGCAAGAGGTCTACGATCTGATTCGCGAGCATATTTCGCAAACCGGCATGCCGCCAACGCGCGCCGAGATCGCATTGCGTCTGGGGTTCCGCTCGCCGAACGCCGCCGAAGAACACCTGAAGGCGCTGGCCCGCAAGGGCGTGATCGAAATCGTCTCCGGCGCCTCGCGCGGCATCCGCCTGCTGATGGAAGACGAAGACGGCCTGCCGCTGATCGGCCGGGTCGCCGCCGGCGAACCGCTGCTGGCGCAGCAGCATATCGAAGGGCACTACAAGGTGGATCCGTCGCTGTTTAAACCAAACGCGGATTTCTTGCTGCGGGTTAACGGCATGTCGATGCGTGATATCGGCATTCTGGACGGCGACCTGCTGGCGGTGCATAAAACGCAGGACGTGCGCAACGGTCAGGTGGTGGTGGCGCGCATCGAAGACGAAGTGACGGTGAAGCGTTTGAAGCGCAACGGCAATATGGTTGAGCTGCTGCCGGAAAACAGCGAGTTCACGCCGATCAAGGTTGACCTGCGCGAGCAGAACTTCACCATTGAAGGGCTGGCCGTCGGCGTTATCCGCAACGGTGACTGGATCTAAACCGCATTCCCCCGCGTTTAATCGCCCCGGCCACGTCCGGGGCGATGTTATTTCTTATCTGACTCCTCTTTTCAGCTACGGGAACATATGACTATGCGCCTGTTTGCCTCCTTGACCAGCGACACGGATAAAGCCTTGTGGCGTTTGGCGCTGCCGATGATCTTCTCCAACATTACCGTGCCGCTGCTGGGGCTGGTGGATACCGCAGTGATCGGTCACCTCGACAGCCCGGTCTATCTGGGCGGCGTGGCGGTGGGGGCGATGGTCACCAGCTTCCTGTTTATGCTGCTGCTGTTCCTGCGTATGAGCACCACCGGGCTGACGGCGCAGGCGCTCGGAGCGCAGAACCCGCAGGCGCTGGCGCGCGCCTTTATGCAGCCGCTGCTGCTGGCGCTGCTGGCCGGGCTGGCGATTGTGCTGCTGCGCCATCCGCTGATCGACCTCGCGCTGCAGATCGTCGGCGGTGACGGCGAGGTGCTGACGCAGGCGCGGGCGTTTCTGGAAATCCGCTGGCTCAGCGCGCCGGCGGCGCTGGCGAACATGGTGCTGCTGGGCTGGCTGCTGGGCGTGCAGTACGTGCGCGCGCCGGTGATCCTGCTGATTGTCGGCAACCTGCTGAATATCGTGCTGGATCTGTGGCTGGTGATGGGGCTGGGCTGGAACGTGCAGGGCGCGGCTACGGCCACCGCGCTGTCGGAATATGCCACCCTGCTGCTCGGGCTGTGGCTTAGCTGGCGCGTGATGCGCATGCGCGGTATTTCGCCGCCGATGCTGCGCCACGCCTGGCGCGGCAACGTACGCCGCTTGCTGGCGCTCAACCGCGATATCATGCTGCGCTCTCTGCTGCTGCAGCTGTGCTTCGCTTCGCTGACCATTTTCGCCGCCCGGTTGGGCAGCGAGGTGGTGGCGGTCAACGCGGTGCTGATGAATCTGCTGACCTTTACCGCCTACGCGCTGGATGGCTTCGCCTATGCGGTTGAGGCGCACTCCGGCCATGCCTACGGCGCGCGCGACGACAGCCAGCTGCGTCTGGTGTGGCGCGCCGCCTGTCGTCAGTCCTGTCTGGTGGCGCTGGGTTTTGCGCTGGTGTACGCCTGTGCGGGGCAGCAGATCGTTAATATGCTGACCTCCCTGCCGGAGCTGCGCGCGCTGGCGGCCGACTATCTGCCGTGGCAGGTGGTGCTGCCGCTGGTTGGCGTCTGGTGCTACCTGCTGGACGGCATGTTTATCGGTGCGACGCGCGGCGCCGAGATGCGTAACAGCATGGCGGTGGCGGCGGCGGGCTACGGCCTGACGCTGTTGAGTTTGCCGCTGCTGGGCAACCATGGGTTATGGCTAGCGCTGTGCGTCTTTCTGGGGCTGCGCGGCGTATCGCTCGGCTGGATCTGGCACCGGCACCGGATCAACGGCACCTGGTTTACGCAGGGAAAGGCGGCTTAACGCGCGTTAAGCCGCTGGGCGGGTTACTTCTTTTTCACCACGATGCTGTGGTCGTGGTCGCAGTCATGCTGGCTGTCGCAGGCTTCCACCTCCACGCAGCCGGCGCACAGGCCGTGCGCTTCCACCACGCTGTGGCGCAGCGCAAAGCCGGATTCCTGCGCCAGCTTCTGCAGCGTCTCTTCCACGCCTTCCGTCGGGCGCTCGGTGACCTGGCCGCAGCGGTCACAGATAAACAGCGCCGAGGTGTGCATCGGCTTCTCGAAGTGGTGGCACAGCACGTAGCTGTTGGCCGACTCCACGCGGTGGATAAAGCCCTGTTCCAGCAGAAAATCCAGCGCGCGATAGACCGTCGGCGGTTTGGCTTGCGGTTCCACGACGCGCAGCAGGTCGAGCAGATCGTAAGCGCTGATCGCACCGGGCTGTTGCGCCATCAGGCGTAACACTTCCAGCCGTTGCGGCGTCAGGCGCACATTGCGTTGCTGGCAGAGTCGTTCTGCCTGCGCGAGCAGCTTTTCCTGGTTGGTTGGGTTCATGGCGAATATCCCGGTACGTTAAAAATGCGATTTTACCATGTCTGCGGCAAATCACCGATAGCCGGTGGTTTTTCTTGTCGCTTCGGCCACAAAAATGGCCGTTTTTCAGCGGGATAGTGCCGGACGGCGCGGTGGTTTCGCCTCGGCGGCGGTTTACGTTATAATCAGCGATTACTTTTTTGTCCGCCTGATGCTGAATAGATACCGCAATGACCGATTCGTTAAAACCAGAACACACTCCGCATGCCGGCTCAAACGGCGCTGAACGGCCGTTTAACGCCAGCCGCTTTTCCATCGCGCCGATGCTCGACTGGACCGATCGTCATTGCCGTTATTTCCACCGCCTGCTGAGCAAAGAGACGCTGCTGTATACCGAAATGGTCACCACCGGCGCGATTATTCACGGCAAAGGGGACTATCTGGCGTACAGCGAACAGGAACACCCGCTGGCGCTGCAGCTGGGCGGCAGCGATCCGGCGGCGCTGGCGCACTGCGCCAAACTGGCGGAGCAGCGCGGCTACGATGAGATCAACCTGAACGTCGGCTGCCCGTCCGACCGGGTGCAGAACGGCATGTTCGGCGCCTGCCTGATGGGACAGGCCGCGCTGGTGGCGGATTGCATCAAGGCGATGCGCGACGCGGTGTCGATTCCGGTCACGGTAAAAACCCGTATCGGCATCGATGACCAGGACAGCTACGCCTTCCTGTGCGACTTTATCGACACCGTTTCCGGCCGCGGCGAGTGCGAGATGTTTATCATCCACGCGCGCAAAGCCTGGCTCTCCGGCCTGAGCCCGAAAGAGAACCGCGAAGTACCGCCGCTGGACTATCCGCGCGTCTACCAGCTCAAGCGCGATTTCCCGGCGCTGACCATCGCCATTAACGGCGGCGTCAAATCCCTGGCCGAGGCGCAGCAGCACCTGCAGCACGTCGACGGCGTGATGATGGGGCGTGAAGCCTACCAGAATCCGGGGATTCTGGCGCAGGTGGACCGCGAGCTGTTTGGTTCGCAGGCGGCGGTGCGCAACAGCGTGGAGGTGGTCGAGGCGCTGTATCCGTATATCGAACGCGAACTGGCGAACGGCACCTACCTGGGCCATATCACCCGCCATATTCTGGGCCTGTTCCAGGGGATCCCGGGGGCGCGCCAGTGGCGACGCCATCTGAGTGAAAACGCCCACAAGGCGGGCGCCGACGTGCGCGTGGTGGAGCAGGCGCTGAGCCTGGTGCGCCAGCCGCGCAGCGAAGTGGCGTAATTCGCCGCTTTTTACGCTAACTGTTAGCTATTCTCGCCAGCTGTGCCGCTCCCTGCGGCGCAGCTTTCATTGTATTTCAACGGGTTGCCGACACCGCCAAGGTTGGCACGCTTCTTGTAATAATGCTGGCAGATGCCTGTTTTACCGAGGAGCTTCCTTATCATGTTAGAAATTTTCTTTTTTATCGGCTTTGTGCTGATGTTGCTGGTCACCGGCGTGTCGCTGCTTGGCGTGCTGGCCGCGTTGTTTGTCGCCGCCGCCTTTATGCTGCTGGGCGGCCTGTTTGCGATGGTGATTAAGCTGTTGCCGTGGCTGATTCTGGCGGTGGTTGGCGTATGGATATATCGCTCGCTGCAAAAACCGCAGATACGGCGCTATTGATTTTTGCTGATTAATCAGTCAGTCATGATGAAAATGCCGTAACAAACAAGAGAGTGAATGCGGCAGAGATCACACCTTGAGCGATAAAACGCCGTAGCGACGCGTTTAACGTTCTTTTTGCGTTTGGCGGCTGCTAGGATGTGCGCCGTAGCAGTGAAGTGATGCTGACAATTTCATCACCGTACGGGGCAGCCTTAATAATAATCGTGTTGCAACAGCAACCTCTGTCCCGGGCGGACTCTGCTCTACCCTACAAAACGCAGTATCAGAAAGGGCTCCGTCAGGAGCCCTTTTCTGTTATCAGCCGGGGATCAGCAGGCTGGAGCCGCTGGTCTGGCGGCTTTCCAACCGCTGGTGCGCGCGCTGCGCGTCAGCCAGCGCAAATTTTTGCTCGTCGTTCACTTCCACCTTGATGGCGCCGCTGCCAATCAGCGCAAACAGCTCGTTGCTGGCGTATTCCAGCTCGGCGCGGTTGGTGATGTAGCCGTTGAGGGAAGGGCGGGTGACATACAGCGAACCTTTCTGATTCAGCAGCGCCAAATCGACGCCGGTTACCGGCCCGGAGGCGTTGCCGAAGCTGACCATCAGGCCGCGGCGCTTCAGGCAGTTAAGCGAAGCCTGCCAGGTGCTCTTGCCGACCGAATCATACACCACGCTGACCTTCTCGCCGTTGGTCAGCGCCGCCACGCGCTCGGCAATATCTTCCTGCTGATAGTTGATGGTCGCCCAGGCGCCGGCCTGCTGCGCCAGCGCCGCTTTTTCCGCCGAGCCGACGCTGCCGATCAGTCTGGCGCCCAGCGCCTTCGCCCATTGGCAGGCAATCAGCCCGACGCCGCCGGCGGCGGCGTGGAACAGGAAGGTTTCCCCCGGCTGCAGGTTATAGGTCTGCCGCAGCAGATAGTGGACGGTCAGCCCCTTGAGGAAGGAGGCCGCGCCCTGTTCGAAACTGATGTTGGACGGCAGCAGCGCCACTTTCTCTTCCGGCACGTTATGCACTTCGCTGTAGGCGCCCAGCGGCGCCTGCGCATACACCACGCGGTCGCCCGGCTTCAGCGCGCTGACGCCGGCGCCGACTTTGCTCACCACGCCCGCCGCTTCGGTGCCCAGCCCGCTCGGCAGCGACGGCGGCGCGTATAAACCGCTGCGCACATAGGTATCAATGTAGTTGATGCCGATGGCCCGGTTTTCAATCTGTACCTCGCCGGCGGCCGGATCGCGCGGTGTAAAATCAACGAATTGTAAAACTTCCGCTCCACCGGTGGCGGAAAACTGAATGCGCTTGGCCATGGCTCCTCCTCGTGTGCACTGTCGCCGTTAGATCCTAATGTTAGGACATCGTTATGGGTCATTAATGTATAGCCGTCATACTTCAGGTTACAGCGGGCGTTGGCTGCGCTCAGTCAGCCGAATCACCGGCCTGAGTCAGCCCATCGGGATTTCTTCCCTTGCCGCCCGCCTGTAACTGGAATTATTTAGGGTATATACTGCCGCGTTGTCACTTCATAACAGGTAATGCGTCCCCACTATGGCAGGAAAGAAACCCACCAACAAATCTAACGAGGCGCAGGCACCGCGCGATCGCCAAATGGAAGGGCTGAAGATGCCGCCGCATTCGCTGGAGGCGGAACAGTCCGTGTTGGGCGGTTTAATGCTGGATAACGAGCGCTGGGACAACGTGGCGGAACGCGTGGTCGCCAACGACTTCTTCAGCCGTCCGCACCGCTTGATCTTTACCGAGATGCAGCGCCTGCTGGAAATGAGCAAGCCGATTGACCTGATCACCCTGTCCGAATCGCTGGAACAGCGGGATGAGCTGGATTCCGTCGGCGGCTTCGCCTATCTGGCCGAGCTGGCGAAGAACACGCCGAGCGCCGCCAACATCGGCGCCTATGCCGATATCGTGCGCGAACGCGCGGTGGTGCGCGAGATGATCGCGGTGGCCAATGAGATCGCCGACGCCGGTTACGATCCGCAGGGGCGCACCAGCGAAGACCTGCTCGACCTGGCGGAATCGCGGGTGTTCCAGATTGCGGAAAACCGCGCCAATAAGGATGAAGGACCGAAAAGCGTCGACCAGATCCTGGAAGCCACCGTATCCCGTATTGAATCGCTGTACCAGACGCCGCACGACGGCGTCACCGGGGTGGACACCGGCTATCAGGATCTGAACAAGAAAACCGCCGGCCTGCAGCGATCGGATCTGATCATCGTGGCGGCGCGTCCGTCGATGGGTAAAACCACCTTTGCGATGAACCTGTGTGAAAACGCCGCGATGCTGCAGGACAAACCGGTGCTGATCTTCAGCCTGGAGATGCCCGGCGAGCAGATCATGATGCGTATGCTGGCCTCGCTGTCGCGCGTCGACCAGACTCGCATCCGTACCGGCCAGTTGGACGATGAGGACTGGGCGCGCATTTCCAGCACCATGGGCATCCTGCTGGAGAAGCGCAATATGTATATCGACGACTCCTCCGGCCTGACGCCGACCGAGGTGCGCTCGCGCGCCCGCCGTATTTTCCGTGAAAATGACGGCCTGAGCCTGATCATGATCGACTACCTGCAGCTGATGCGCGTGCCGTCGCTGTCGGACAACCGAACGCTGGAAATCGCCGAAATCTCGCGCTCGCTGAAGGCGCTGGCGAAGGAACTGCAGGTGCCGGTGGTGGCGCTGTCGCAGCTGAACCGCTCTCTGGAGCAGCGCGCCGACAAACGCCCGGTCAACTCCGACCTGCGTGAATCCGGCTCCATCGAGCAGGATGCCGACCTTATCATGTTTATCTACCGTGATGAGGTGTACCACGAGAACAGCGATCTGAAAGGGATCGCCGAAATTATTATTGGTAAGCAGCGTAACGGCCCGATCGGTACGGTACGCCTGACCTTTAACGGCCAGTGGTCGCGCTTTGACAACTACGCCGGCCCGCAATACGACGACGAATAATTAATACTCAGCCAAGGAACTGAAATGAAAGCGGCAACCGCTGTCATCGACCGCCGCGCTCTGCGACACAACCTGCAACAGGTACGCCGTCAGGCGCCGAACAGCCGCCTGATTGCGGTTGTCAAAGCAAACGCTTATGGACATGGCCTGCTGGAAACGGCCCACACCCTGCAAGACGCCGATGGCTACGGCGTCGCGCGCATCGGCGAGGCGCTGATGCTGCGCTCCGGCGGCATCGTTAAACCGATCCTGCTGCTGGAAGGCTTCTTCTGCGCGGACGATTTGCCGGTTCTGGCGGCAAATCATCTCGAAACCGCGGTACACAGCATCGAACAGCTTGAAGCGCTGGAGCAGGCGGCTCTGCCGCACCCGGTGACGGTGTGGATGAAACTCGATACCGGCATGCACCGTCTGGGCGTGCGCCCGGAGCAGGCGGAAGCGTTTTACCAGCGCCTGTGCGCCTGCCGCAACGTGGCGCAGCCGGTAAATATTATCAGCCATTTCAGCCGGGCGGATGAGCCGGAGTCCGACGCGACGCTGCGGCAGATCACCTGTTTTGAACAGTTTGCCCGCGGCAAGCCGGGGCAGCGTTCCATCGCCGCCTCCGGCGGCACGTTGCTGTGGCCGGATGCGCATAACGAATGGGTGCGGCCGGGGATTATCCTGTACGGCGTCTCGCCGCTGGAAACCCGCGATGCCAGCGCGTTCGATCTGCGGCCGGCGATGACGCTGAAATCCAGCCTGATTGCGGTGCGCGAGCACCGGGCCGGCGAGCCGGTCGGCTACGGCGGCAGCTGGGTCAGCGAGCGCGATACCCGCCTGGGCGTGGTGGCGATGGGGTACGGCGACGGCTACCCGCGCAGCGCGCCGAGCGGCACGCCGATCTGGCTGAACGGCCGTGAAGTGCCGATCGTCGGCCGGGTGTCGATGGATATGATCTCCGTCGATCTGGGGCCGAATGCCGGGGATAAAGTGGGCGACGAGGCGATACTGTGGGGCGCCGAACTGCCGGTGGAACGCGTCGCCGCCGCAACCGGCATCAGCGCCTATGAGCTGATCACCAAGCTGACCCAGCGCGTGGCGATGGAGTATATCGGCGACTGAGCCGTCCCGCTCAGGCTGTCTGAGCGGGAGGCTGTTCACGCCATCAGCTGCACCGGGATCTCCGTCAGCGCGGTGCCGCTGATGCCGCTCTCCACCTGGCGGAACACCTCCGTCATCATCGCGCCGACATCCTGTTTCACCATCATGATCTCGTCACCCAGCATGGCGACGAACGGATCCCAGTCAAAACAGCCGATCGCCCGCCGCGGCTCCCCGCGCAGCATGCCCTGGCCGCTGAGAAAGCGGACTACGCCTTCCAGCGAAATGGTGGAGTTGACGAAAAACCCGCTCTGCGCGTCGCCGCTGCGGTGAAAATAGTCCGCCAGCGCCGCTTCCGCCTTCTCCGCCCGATAGCCGCACAGCAAAATATGCGTTTCCGGCACCGTCAGGCCGGCTTCCTGATGCGCGGCCAGAAAGCCCCGTAGGCGCTCCCGGGTATTGTGATCGCTGCCGCGGCCGCCGATAAACAGCAGCGGGGCGTTCGCCGGGTTGTTGTGCAGCAGCCGGCGGGTCAGGGCGCGGGCGCCGTCAAAGTTGGCGGAAATCACCGACGGCGCGCGGCTGCCGGGCAGGTCCAGATTCAGCGCCGGCACGCCCGCATTGGCGCAGATCTCGGCGATTTTGTCCGGATCGGTGGCGCCGGTGACGATCATGCAGTCGACCTGCCAGGAGAGCATGGTTTTGGCGGCCTCCGCTTCCAGCGCCGGATCGCGCCGGGTGCAGGTAATCACCGGGAACAGGCCGCGTTCGCGCGCCATCTCCTCGAATTTCTCGACGATCGAGCCGAAATAGCGGTTATCGTACTTCGGCACGATCATGCCGATGGTTTTGGAGCGTGCGCTGCGCAGTAGGCTGGCCTGCCGGTTGACCGCGTAGCCCTGCTCTTCGGCAATCCGCGTCACCTTTTCCGCCAGGCTGGCGCTGATGCGGCGCTTTTTCCAGCTGCCGTTCAGGATCGCACTGACCGCGCTGGCGGATACGCCGCTGAGCGCCGCCAGATCGTAGATGGTGGTTTTCTTGTTTTTGCCGATCTCGGTCACAGATCCCAATCCTCTAATCACATTTCTTTTGCTGATTGTCGCGAGTGATGATAATTAAGCTTCATCGATTGAGCAACGTGTTGCGCACCCTGCGCCAAACGGCGCACCGCGGCGGCGCAGCCGGGCGACGGACTCGCGTATCACGGCTGAATCTCAATATTTTCATTGTGTTAAACACGCCCTGCGCGCTGCTGCCGCGCGCTCTGCGACTTGATAACGGTATAAGGATTATAAGATGAACGCTTCTGTCTTCTCTATGAATACTTCCCTGGCGGGCAAAGTTGCCGCCGTCACGGGTGCCGCATCCGGTATCGGGCTGGAGTGCGCCAAAATCATGCTGCAGGCCGGCGCCAAAGTGGTGCTGATCGACCGCGACGCGGACAAACTGCGCGAGGTGGTCGGCGAACTGGGTGAGCACGCGCTGCCGCTGCAGGTTGACCTGATGGACGGCGCGCAGGTGGACGGCATTCTGACGCAGATCCTGCAACTGGCCGGGCGGCTGGATATTTTCCACGCCAACGCCGGCGCCTACATCGGCGGCGCGGTGGAAGAGGGCGATCCTGACGTGTGGGAGCGGGTGCTGAAGCTCAACACCAGCGCAGCGTTTCGCAGCGTGCGCGCGGTGCTGCCGCACCTGATTGCGCAGAAGTCCGGCGACATCATTTTCACCAGCTCTATCGCCGGCGTGGTGCCGGTGGTGTGGGAACCCATCTATACTGCTTCTAAATTCGCCGTGCAGGCGTTCGTCCACTCCACCCGTCGGCAGGTGGCGCAGCACGGCGTACGCGTCGGCGCGGTGCTGCCCGGCCCGGTGGTGACCTCGCTGCTGGACGACTGGCCAAAAGAGAAAATGGAAGAGGCGCTGGCGAACGGCAGCCTGATGCAGCCGATTGAAGTCGCCGAATCGGTGCTGTTTATGGTGACGCGCTCGCCGAACGTCACGGTGCGCGATCTGGTCATTCTGCCGAACAGCGTCGATCTCTGAGCCACTATTTAGCGAAAGGTAACCCGATATGAGCAGTACAGCCAGATACCTGATCGGCGTTGACGTCGGTTCCGCCAGCGCACGGGCGGGAGTGTTTGATGCAGACGGGAATCTGCTCGCCTCCGCCAAAAAGAATATTGCCACCTTCCACGCCAGCGGCCACCGGGTCGAACAGTCCGGTAATGATATCTGGCGCGCGGTGTGCCACTGCGTCAGACGCGCCGTCACCCAGTCCGGCATTGAGCCTGCCGCGGTGGCGGGCATCGGCTTCGACGCCACCTGTTCGCTGGTGGTGGTCGGCGAGAACGGCGCGCCGCTGCCGGTCAGCCCGGGCGGCGAGGCGGAGCGCAATATTATCGTTTGGATGGATCACCGCGCCGCGCAGCAGGCGGACGCCATCAACGCCACGGCGCATCCGGTGCTGAAGTACGTCGGCGGGCGCATCTCGCCGGAAATGGAGGTCCCCAAGCTGCTGTGGCTGAAGCAGCATCACCCGGAAACTTTCACCCAGGCGCAGCAGTTCTTCGATCTGACGGACTACCTGACCTGGCGTTCCACCGGCGATCTGGCGCGTTCCCAGTGTACGGTCACCTGCAAGTGGAACTACCTGGCCCATGAAAACCGCTGGGACGCCGACTATTTCCACACCGTTGGCCTGCCCGAGCTGGCGACGGAGTCGTTCAGCCGCATCGGCCAGCGCATCGTCGAGCCGGGAACGCCGTGCGGGCAGGGGCTGTCGGCCCAGGCCGCCGAAGATATGGGGCTGCCGGAGCATACGCCGGTGGCGGCCGGTATGATCGACGCGCACGCCGGCGGCATCGGTACGCTGGGGGTCGACGGCTCACCGGAAGAGAAGCTGGCCTACGTGTTCGGCACCTCCTCCTGCACCATGACCTCCACCCGTAAGCCGGCCTTTGTGCCGGGCGTCTGGGGGCCGTACTATGCGGCGATGGTGCCGGGGTTCTGGCTGAGCGAAGGCGGCCAGAGCGCGGCGGGCGCGGCGATCGACCGCCTGCTGGAGCTGCATCCGGCGTCGGCGCAGCTGAAGGTGCAGGCCGAGGAAGAGGGGCTGCCGCTGCCGGTGTATCTGGCGGATTTGGCAATGAACAAGTTCGATGCGCTGTCCGACGCGGTGCAGTGCGCCCGCGAGATGCATGTGGTGCCGGAGTTTGCCGGCAACCGCGCGCCGTTGGCGGATCCTTACGCCCGCGCGCTGATCTACGGCCTGGATATGGATCGCGATCTGGACAGCCTGGTGGCGCTGTATATTGCCGGCGTGTGCAGCCTGGGCTACGGGCTGCGGCAGATTATCGACGCGCAGCGTGACAACGGCATTGAGACGCGCGATATCGTCATCAGCGGCGGCGCCGGCCAGCATCCGCTGGTGCGCCAGCTGATCGCCGACGCCTGCGGCTGCTCGGTGCTGGCGACCAAATCGGAAGAGCCGGTGCTGCTCGGTTCCGCCATCCTGGCCGCGGTTGCCGGCGGCCAGCGGGCATCGGTGACCGACGCCATGCAGGCGATGACCGCCCGCGAGTGTGAATATTCGCCCAACGCGGCCTACACCTCGCTGCATCGCCGCCGCTATCAGGCGTTCCAACTGCTGCAGCAGACGGCGAAAAATATCCGCGAAGAGCGCTATTAACGCGCCGTCCGGCGCCGGGGCGGTGGGGACGTTACTTCTTCACCGCCAGCCACTTATCGATAATCTGCTGATACTCGCCGCTGGCCTTGGTCAGGTGCAGCCACTGGTCGACGTACAGCTTCCAGCTTAGGTCGTCGCGCGGCAGCATATAAGCCTTCTCGCCGTACTGCATGGGTTTTTTCGGGTTGACGGCGCACAGCTTCGGGTAGCGCTTTTGTTGATACAGCGCTTCGGAGGCGTCGGTGATCATCACGTCGGCCTTGCGATCGACCAGCTGTTGGAAGATCCCCATATTGTCGTGCGACAGCGTCAGCTTCGCTTTCGGCAGGTGCGCGCGGGCAAAGGCCTCGTTGGTGCCGCCGGCCGGTTCGATCACCCGCACCGACGGTTTGTTGATCTGGGCGATGGTGCGGTATTTCTTCACGTCGCTGCAGCGCACCAGCGGGATTTTGCCGTCGGTATCCAGTTTTTCCGCGAAGAACGCCTGTTTTTGCCGTTCCAGCGTCACGGAGATACCGCCCATCGCGATATCGCACTTGCCGGCGTTAAAGTCCTGCATCAGCGTTTTCCAACTGGTTTTCACCCACTTCACCTCGGCGCCGAGGCTTTTGGCCAGCGACTGGGCCATCTCGATATCGATGCCTTCGTAGCCGCCTTTTTCCGGCAGAAAGGTGTAGGGCTTGTAGTCACCGGTGGTGCACACTTCCAGCGTCTTTTGCTGGGTGACCTTATCCAGGTGCGACTGGGCGCTGGCGCCGCCGGCGACGGCCAGTAAAACGAGAGGCGCGAATTTTTTCATCATTTTCCCTTCTTATACATTCGTGGTTTTATGCGTCGGTTAGCCGCGGGTTGTGGCTGGTTTGCGAAAATTATCCGTTTTTTATGTCGCCGTGAAACGGCGTCAGTCTGATTTGCTGCTACGCAACGCGCATTCTCTGACGCGGAACGATAACAACGCGAAAAAAACTGATAGTCTGAACGTCAATATTTCTTAACACAGTTTACAGGTGGCTATGTACAACATTGACGATTTTGATATGAAAATCCTGACGCTGCTACAAGCCAACGGCCGACTGACCAATCAGGAGCTGAGCGAGCTGGTGGGACTGTCCGCGTCGCAGTGCTCCCGGCGACGCATCAGCCTGGAGCAGGCGCAGCTGATCCGCGGCTACCATGCGCGGCTGGCCCCGGAGGCGGTAGGGCTGGGGATGGTCGGGCTGATTGAAGTCAGCCTGACCAACCACGGGCCGGAACAGGTGGACAGTTTTCATTACATGCTGGAGCATACGGAAGCGGTGCTTGACGCCTATAAAACCACCGGCGACGCCGACTATCTGCTGAAGGTGGCGGTCGCCGATCTGGCCGCGCTGAGCGAGTTTATCAGCCAGACGCTGCTGACCCACCACAGCGTGGCGCACGTTAAGACCGCGGTGGTGCTGAACCGCATCAAAGAGAACGGCCTGTTGCCGGTGGCGCGTTAAGCCGCCCTGTCGTTGAGAACTTTTCGCCGCGGCGGTCCGGCAAAGTGACCATATTGTTTGTGGTGGATATTTCCCCGCGGATAGCGTCTATATTAGGTGCATTGGCGCGTGCGTATGCTGTCGGCGCGCCGGTCTCTGTACCTTAAAAATAACTAAAGCAAGGAGAACAACACCGTGTTCCAGAACGTTGATGCCTATGCCGGCGACCCGATACTGTCGCTGATGGAGAAGTTCAAACAGGATCCGCGCGAGCATAAGGTAAACCTGAGCATCGGCCTGTACTATAACGAGCAGGCGATTATCCCGCAGCTGCAGGCGGTGGCCGCCGCAGAAGCACAGCTGGGCAGCGCCGATCGCGGCGCCTCGCTGTATCTGCCGATGGAAGGCCTGCAGCCTTACCGTAGCGCTATTCAGCAGCTGCTGTTCGGCGCCGATCACCCGATGCTGCAGCAGGAGCGCATTGCGACGGTGCAGACCGTCGGCGGCTCCGGCGCGCTGAAGGTAGGGGCCGACTTCCTGCATTACTACTTCCCGAATTCGCAGGTGTGGGTCAGCGATCCGACCTGGGAAAACCACGTGGCGATCTTCAGCGGCGCGGGCTTCAAGGTAAACACCTATCCGTACTTCGACGGCGAAAGCCTGGGCGTGCGCTTCGACGCCATGCTGAGCACGCTGAAAACGCTGCCGGCGCAGAGCATCGTGCTGCTGCACCCGTGCTGTCATAACCCGACCGGCTCCGATCTGACGCCGGCGCAGTGGGATGAAGTGGTGAAGGTGCTGGCCGAGCGCGAGCTGATCCCGTTCCTCGACATCGCCTATCAGGGCTTCGGCGCCGGCATGGAGCAGGACGCCTACGCTATTCGCGCCATTGCCGCCGCAGGGCTGCCGTGCCTGGTAAGCAACTCGTTCTCGAAAATCTTCTCGCTGTACGGCGAGCGCGTGGGCGGGCTGTCGGTAGTGTGTGAAAGCAGCGAAGCCGCCGGCCGCGTGCTGGGCCAGCTGAAGGCGACCGTGCGCCGCAACTACTCCAGCCCGCCGAACTTTGGCGCGCAGGTGGTGGCCAAGGTGCTGAACGACGCGCAGCTGAAGCAGCAGTGGCTGGATGAAGTGGAGAGCATGCGCACCCGCATTCTGGAGATGCGTCAGACGCTGGTGAATGCGCTGAAGAGCGCGCTGCCGCAGCGTAATTTCGATTACCTGCTGCAACAGCGCGGCATGTTCAGCTACACCGGCTTAAACGCGCAGCAGGTTGACCGCCTGCGCGAAGAGTTCGGCGTGTAC
This sequence comes from Serratia sp. FGI94, assembly GCF_000330865.1. NCBI lineage: Bacteria > Pseudomonadati > Pseudomonadota > Gammaproteobacteria > Enterobacterales > Yersiniaceae > Serratia > Serratia sp. FGI94. Next base: position 4,414,098 of record NC_020064.1, on the reverse strand, counting down.
CTGATCCACAGCGGCCGCATGTGCGTCGCCGGCCTGAACCACCGCAATGTGCATCAGGTGGCGGAGGCGATCGCCGCCGTGCAGTAAGCCACAAAATAAAGCGGGGGACGATATTGCTATCGTCCCCCGTCCCGTCCGCTGCGCCGCTATTTGTCGGCGCTGTCTTGCGCCATCTGCGGCGGCAGCTGCAGCAGGCTGCGTTTCTCCGCCACGTCTTGTGCTTCGATAGCCGGCGCCGCATTGCCCCAGCTATTGCGGATGTAGCTCGTCACCGCCGCCACCTGTTCGTCCGACAGCTTCCAGGCAAAGCTTGGCATCGCGCCGCTGGTGGGGTTGCCCACGGTCACCGCGCCCCGGCCGCCCTGCAGAACGGTGGTTACCAGCGATGCGGCGTCCGGCGCCACGATCGCCGGGTTGCCGGCCAGGCTGGTCGCCAGGTTCGGGATCCCCTTGCCGTTGCTGTTATGGCAGGCGGTGCAGTTGGCGGAATAGACGTTGGCGCCCATCTTCATCTGCGCATCGTCTGCGGCCAGCGGCGCCGGTTTCTGCCGATCCGATCCCGGCAGGGATTTCAGATACACCGCGATGGCGCGCAGATCCTGCTCCGTCAGGTGCTGGGTGGAGTTGCTGACCGCCTCCGCCATCGGCCCGGAGGCGACGGCGACGTGGTTGCTGCCCAGTTTGAGATAGTCCACCAGCTGATCTTCCGTCCAGTCGCCGATGCCGGTGTAGCGATTGCCGGTGATTTCAGGCGCGTACCACTCGCCCAGATTGCCGCCCTGCAGATAGGCAGAGGTATCGCCGCCGATCGGGTTCTTCGGCGTATGGCAGGCCGCGCAGTGCTCCAGCCCCTGCACCAGATAGGCGCCGCGGTTCCACTGCGCCGAGCGGCCGGCCTCCGGCGTAAAGCCGCTGTTGTCGAAGAACAGCAGGTTCCAGCCCATCATCGCCAGGCGAATGTTGTACGGGAACGGCAGTTGGGTTTCCGGCACCTTATTTTTCACCGGTTTGACCGAACGCATATACATCCACAGGTCATGCATATCGGCGTCGCTGACCTTGATATAGGCGTTGTACGGCATTGCCGGGTAGAGGTTCTCCCCCTGTTTGCCCTTGCCGTGACGCACCGCGCGGAAGAAGTCGCGCTCGCTCCAGCCGCCGATGCCGTCTTCGACGTCCGGGGTGATGTTGCTGGCGTAAATGCTGCCGAACGGCGTGCTGATTGGGTAACCGCCGGAGAACGGCTGCTTGCTGCCCGGCGCGGTATGGCAGGCCACGCAGTCGCCGGCGATCGCCACGTATTTGCCGCGGATCACCGCCTGCGCGTCCGCCGCGGACGGCGGCTGGCTGGTCAGCGTCTGGTCGTCCGCCACGTTATCGGCGCTGGCGTCGCCGTTTCTCCACAGCAGCCCAACCACCACGGCGGCGGCGATCACGGCGATCCCGCCCGCAATTTTGATTTTTTTCATCTCACACCTTTACCAGCGGACCGGGGTTTTTGACGTACTGCTCGATGATGGCTTTCGCCGTCCACAGGCTCAGCGCGCCGATGGTGCCCGTCGGGTTGTAGCCGGCGTTGTTGGGGAAGGAGGATGCCCCCAGTACGAACAGATTATGCATGTCCCAGCACTGCTGATAGCGGTTCAGCACGCTGGTTTTTGGATCCATGCCCATCACCGCGCCGCCGATGGTGTGATCGCTGGCGAGGTTGTACGGCGAGTAGCGGCCGGAGGCGGAGTTGGTGCCGATAACGATTTTGGCACCCATCGCCTTGCCCAGCTCCACGCTTTTCTCTTCGATAAAACGGGCGGCGCGGCGGTCGTTTTCGTTGTAATCGAAGGTGACGCGCAGCAGCGGATTGCCGTTATCGTCCTTGTACTCCGGATCCAGATCGAGGTAGTAATCTTCGTGCGAGTAGCTGGTGCCCTGGCCGAAGATAAAGGTGCCGTTCTGGAAGGCGTGGGTATAGGCCTTTTTCCACGCCTTGCCCCAGCGCGGCGTGCCGGGCGGCAGCGCGTCGGCATTGCCGATCGGGCGGGCGCCGCGGGCTACCACCAGCAGACCGGCGCCGCCGATAAAGCCCAGCTCGCTGTGGTCGAAGTTGTCGCCGTTATAGTCATCCACCTGCTGCGACAGCGCACCGGCGCCGATAAACGGGTTGAGGTTTTCGTCTTCGAAGAACAGGTTGGCGCCGGCTACCGTCTGGAAGCTGTAGGCGCGGCCGACCACGCCGGTTTTGCTGACGGGATCGTAAGGCTGACCGATTTTCGACAGCAGCAGCAGGCGCACGTTCTGCATCTGGAACGCGGACAGCACCACGATATCGGCCGGCTGCTCCCACTCTTTTTTATTGCGATCGAGATAGGTGACGCCGGTGGCGGTTTTGCCATCCTCGGCCTTGTTGACCCGCACCACCGCCGAATCGGTGAGGACGGTAAAGTTCTCGCGCTGCATCAGGGCCGGCACCACGCAGGCGTTGGGGCTGGATTTGGAGAAGTTGCCGCAGCCGTAATACAGGCAGTAGCCGCAGTAGGTGCAGGGGCCCATACGCACCCCGAGCGGGTTGACATAGGCGCGGGAGGTCTGGCCCGCTGGCACCATAAACGGGTTCAGGCCCAGCGACTTGGCCGCGTCGCGGAACAGATCGGTCAGGCGTAGCCCCTCCAGCGGCGGCAGCGGATATTCGCTGCTGCGGTTGCCTTCAAACGGGTTGCCGTCCGGGATGATTTTGCCGTTCAGCTTACCGGCCTTGCCGGAGACGCCGGCGATCTTCTCGAAGCGGTCGTAAAACGGCTCCAGCTCGTCATAGGTGACGCCCCAGTCCTGCAGAATCAGGCCGTCGGCAATCTGCTGTTTACCGTAGCGTTCGACGGTCTGGCTGTACGGCTGCAGATCGAACGGCGTGAAACGCCAGGCCATGCCCGCCCAGTGGGTGCCCGAGCCGCCCACGTTATATCCCAGCTCGTTCAGGTTCCAGTCGCGGGTCGGCAGCGCGGTTTCGCTGCGGCTGTTGCGGAAGGTGGTGGTTTCCACCGCCGGCGGCAGCAGCATGCTGCGGCGGGTATCCCAGCGCAGTTCATCGGTGTCGATGGAGGGCGGAAAGTCGGTGGCGGTCTCAAACCAGGGGCCGCGTTCGATGGCGACGACGTTTAACCCGGCGCGGGTCAGCTCTTCGGCGATTAAAGAGCCGCACCATCCCAGACCGACGATAACCACATCGGCTTTTGGACGTACATTTTTCATAATTGAACTCACAAGTGCTCAGCGCGGCGGTGGCGCAGGATCAAAGCGTGTTATCGATTAAACTGGTGGGGATGATGTTCAGCTTTTGCCCTTTCTTAGCGAGCAGATCGCGGAAGTCATAGCGTGCGCCCGGGAAACCAATCATTTTCCAGCTGGTCATGTCTTTATTGCCGCCGTAAATGGGATCGGCCAGGAAGCCTTCGCGCACGTTTTGCAGCAGCAGCTCAAACAGCACCTTGGTTTCCACCTGCGGGCCGAGATCGTAGCGGTCGGCCTCCATGGCGTGCAGGATGTGTTCCTGCTGCCGTTGGTCGAGGGCGATAAAGTCTTTGCCGAACTGTGACCGCGTGGCGCGATCCAGCGCCGCCAGCCCCTGACGGTAGCGCTGCGCCGGGGTCAGCGGCGACTGCGGCCCCTGCTGCGGGGTGCCTTTGACAAAGCGTCCCAGCCGGTACAGGGCCACGGCGTTGCCGTAGTCGCCTGCCAGCTGACGGTCGATAAAGGTGGCGCAGCCGGCCTCTTGGCCGCCCAGGCTCAGTTCATCGGCCGGAATAAAGCGCTCGGCGATGATGGCGACCGTATCGAATTCGTGCTGCGTGAAGTACTGCAGGCCGCCTTTGCGCGGCGGCGCTGGCGGCGTGTTGATGTCGCCGGGCTCCCAGGGTTGCCCGCCGTTGATAACCTCAGCCTGTGCCGTAGGCAACGACGAAGCCACCCCCAATGCGACCACTGAGGTGAGAAAGTCTCTGCGTTTCATAAATTCCCTGCCGATTAATTGCTCAAAAAACTCTTTTTTTATTTTTTACTTTCGCGTCCGCGCACTGCGACAGACGCGCCCAGCGGTGTTTTTTTACATGCCAACAAAGAAATTAATAAAGTGTTAACAACGCGCCGAGAATAATTTTTTCCGCGTTGGCAGGGAAGGTTTTCGTTGATGGTTTTCCATCATCGGCCCGGTTTCTTTCCCGCATTGGGCTTCCTATAGTGAATTCACCTGGCCCCGACGGCACGCCGCTCTGGCCATCAAACACACGAGGAGAGCCTATGTTTCCCACTGCCTTACCTCAGCCGACGCGGCTGGCGCCTGAGAGCATCCCCGTCTTACGTTGGGGGATTATCGGTCCCGGCTGGATCGCCGATCATTTTGCCGCAGCGCTGCGCGGCCAGACCCGGCAGCAGCTGGTTGCCGTTGTGGGACGCAACGCCGAAAAAACGGCGGCGTTCGCCGCGCGCTGGGATATTCCGCAGGTCTGCCGCAACGTCGGCGAGATGCTGGCGCTGAACCAGCTGGATGTGGTCTATGTCGCCACGCCGCATAATCATCACTTCCCCGACGCCATGCAGGTGTTGCAGGCCGGTAAACACGTGCTGATTGAAAAGCCGCTGGCGCTTAACGCCCAAGAGGGGCGGGCGCTGCAGGAGGAAGCGCGGGCGCGCGGCTTGTTCTGCCTGGAGGGCATGTGGTGCGATTTTACGCCAAAATATGATGTGCTGCGTCAGCTGCTGACCAACGGCGATCTGGGGGAACTGCACACCCTGATTGCCGATCACGGCGAGTTTTTCACCCCGGAGCACCGCATTTTTAATGCCGACCTGGCCGGTGGTCCGATGCTGGATCTTGGCAGTTACCTGATATCATTCAGCATCGGCGTCGCCGGCGCGGTGCCGGCGACGATTGTGGCGTACGGACAGCCTGCGCCGGGCGGGGTAAACGGCCAGGCGTCAATGCTGTTTAACCATGGCAACGGCATGCAGGCGGTGCTGAACACCACGCTGTTCAGCAATACCTCCGGCGCGGCGACGGTCGCCGGGCGCGACGCCACGCTGTATCTGGACGGGCAGTTTTACGCCCCCGGCGACTTTACGCTGCAGTCCAGCCAGGGCAATCGGCGGCTGCACTGGCAGGATCGCGGCGGACGCTATGTGCAGCTGAGCTATGAAATCGAACACGCGGCGTGGTGCATTGGTCAGGGGCTGACGGAGTCGCCGGTGCGTCCGCTGGCCACCTCGCTGATGACGCTGAACACAATGGATGAAGTGCGTCGCCAGCTGGGTATTGTATTTAACGAAGAGCGCGCGGCGGTACGGCTGGCCTAGCCCGCCGCGCCGGGAGCAGAGATGAAGAAGTTAACCATCGGCAGGCTGGCGCAGCTGGCCGGCGTTGGCGTGGCGACGGTGGATCGGGTGCTGAATGAACGCGGCGGCGTTGCGCCGGAGACGGCGCGCAAGGTGCTGCTGGCGGCGCGCGAGCACGGCTTTAACCGGGTATTGCCCGAGGCGTACCAGCATCCCTGGCGCATCGAGGTGATTCTGAGCGCCAACGGCTCGTTTTTTTTCAAAAAGCTTGATAACAGCTTCAGCGAGCTGGCCGGCGCGCTCGGTTACCGCCGGGTGACGCTGCACCGGACGTTTATCTCTGAATCCCATCCGGTCAAACTGGCCGAGCATATCAGAGCGTGCAGCCGTCAGCGGGACGGCATTATCGTGTTTGCGCACGACCACCCTGCGGTCTATGCGGCGTTGGCAGACTGCCGGGCGCGTAATGTCCCGGTGATTACCATCGTGACCGATCTGCCGCACGCCGAGCGCCTGTGCCACGTCGGCGTTAATCAGCTGCAGGCGGGCCGCACCGCCGGCTTGCTGATGGGACGCACCCTGAAGGCGCCGGGAGAGGTGATTATGGTCAGCGGCCGCAGCGACTACAGCGCGCACCGCGAGCGTATTGAGGGCTTCCGGGCGGTGCTGCGCCAGCGCTTCCCACAGATCGATCTGAAAGAGGTGCTGGTGGGCCGTGATGAGCGCCATACCATCCGACGTCTGCTGGCGGAGACGCTGAGCAAAAACGGCCGGATTGTCGGGCTGTATAACACCGGCTCCGGCAACACCGAAATCAGCGCCGAGCTGGCCAGGCACCGGCTGCTGGGGGAGTGCGTCTATATCACCCATGAGCTGTACAGCCTGACGCGCCGGCTGCTGGATAACGACAGCCTCTCTTATGTGATCGACCAGGATGCCCGCCAGCATGCGCAGCTGGCGATCGATCTGATGCTGGGCCGGCTGGGCGGTGACGCCGCCGTGGACATGTACCAGAGCGGCAAGGTCGATTTTAAAATCTTCACTGCGGAAAATTGCGAATAGGGCACCCGCCCGTCGGCGTGAAAAGCGTGGTATCCCGCCAAATTCCTTCTATGCTCAAAATATAGCCAGTTTTTGACGGCGGCCGCATTGCTTACCACGGACGCGCGGCGCGGCATGCCGGACGATGGGCATCTATCGAAGGAATAACTCCATGAATTCTTCAGCATTATTGCAATATTGCATGGCAAAGCCTGGCGCGCAGCAGAGCGACCAGAACCAGTGGCAGGCCAGCCAGGTCAAGGTTGGCGAGGTGATGTTCGCCATGGTGTGGGAGATTGAGGGCCGCCCGGCGCTGGCGGTGAAATCCAGCCCGGAGCAGGCGGAGAATTTGCGCGAACTGCACCCGGAGATTGTCCCCTGTGAACATCTGAACAAGGCGCACTGGAATGCGGTGTATCTGGACGGCGGCCTGCCGGATTCGCAGTTTTATACCCTGATTGACGGTTCGTACCAGCTGGTGCTGTCGGGGCTGCCGGAGCAGGTGCGCCAGGGGCTGCAGGCCTGATTGCTGCCGTTTGCCTTTGTCTCTCTTCTCCGCGGCCTTTCGGCGAGGTTGTGATCGTTAACACAATTTGGGAACGTTCCCTTTTTCTTCGTCGGCGTCAGCGTTTAGGCTGGTGGCCGTAATGCGAATCGCAAAGGGAGAGCGTCTGATGGCGACCAGTGAAGAAAAACGCAAGATGATCGCCGGTGAGCTGTATGACGCCGGCGATGAGCTGCTGTGCAGTGAACGCCTGCGGGCGCGCCAGCTGTTGCATCAGTATAACCATTCCGCGCCGCAGGCGGGGGAGCAGCGCAGGCAGTGGCTGACGCAGTTACTGGGGCGGTATCAGGGCGGCACCATCGAACCCAGCTTCCGCTGTGACTATGGTTACAACATCTATCTGGGAAAAAATTTTTACGCCAACTTCGACTGTGTGGTGCTGGACGTCTGCGAGGTGCATATCGGCGATAACTGCATGCTGGCGCCGGGCGTGCATATCTATACCGCGACGCATCCGCTGGACGCGGCGACCCGCGTCGGCGGTGCAGAGTTCGGCAAGCCGGTGACCATCGGCAATAACGTGTGGATCGGCGGGCGGGCGGTGATCAATCCCGGCGTGACCATCGGTGATAGTGCGGTGATCGCCTCCGGCGCGGTGGTGACCAAGGACGTGCCGGCCAACTGCGTGGTGGGCGGCAACCCGGCGCGGGTGCTGAAACTGCTGTAAACGCCGGGCGCCTGTGCTGCGCTTAGGCGCGCAGCGAGTCGATATCCACCACGAAGCGGTATTTCACATCGCTTTTCAGCATGCGTTCATAGGCGTCGTTAATCTGCTGCATCGGGATCAGCTCGATATCTGAGGTAATGCCGTGCTGACCGCAGAAATCCAGCATCTCCTGGGTTTCCGCAATGCCGCCGATCAGCGAGCCGGCGATGCGGCGGCGCTTCAGAATCAGGTTAAACACCTGCGGTGACGGATGGTCGTGCTCCGGCACGCCGACCAGCGTCAGCGTGCCGTCGCGGCGCAGCAGGTCGAGGAACGGATTCAGATCGTGCTTGGCCGCCACGGTATTGAGGATAAAATCGAAGCTGTTGGCATGCTGCGCCATCTCCTCGGGGTTGCGGGAGAGCACCACTTCATGGGCGCCCAGCCGCTTGGCGTCGTCGATTTTCGACGGCGAAGTGGTGAACAGCACCACGTGCGCGCCCATGGCCCGCGCCAGTTTCACCCCCATATGTCCCAGCCCGCCGAGGCCGACGATGCCGACCTTTTTACCCGGGCCTACGCCCCACTGGCGCAGCGGTGAATAGGTGGTGATGCCGGCGCACAGCAGCGGCGCGACGCCGGCCGGATCGAGGTTGGCCGGCACCCGCAGCACAAAGTCCTGATCCACCACCATATCGGTGGAGTAGCCGCCGTAGGTGACGGCGCCGGTCTGGCGATCCTGACCGTTATAGGTGCCGGTAAAGCCGTTTTCACAATACTGCTCCAGCCCTTCTTCGCAGCTCGGACAGCTGCGGCAGGAATCGACCATACAGCCGACGCCGACCAAATCGCCGACCTGATGAGCGGTGACGCCGCTGCCGACGGCGCTGACGCGGCCGACCACCTCATGGCCCGGCACCACCGGGTACAGGGTATTGTTCCATTCGTTGCGCGCCTGGTGCAGGTCGGAGTGGCAGACGCCGCAAAACAGCACTTTGATTTGTACATCGTGTTCGCGCAGCGCACGCGGTGAGTAATCGAAAGGCACGAGCGCAGACTGCGCGTCATGCGCGGCATAGGCATGCGTAATATTCATGGTTACTCCGGTTATCAATCAGTGACAAAAGGTATTTGTGCCGGCAGCAGAAGGCCGGTGAGGCGCGGCCTGAGTCATGCAGGCGGCCGCAGAGGGAAGATTGATAATAAGTGCTGGGCCGGGGGAGGGAAATGCCTGAACGTGTTGAAATCTTGCCTGTTTCTGTTCAATGTTCGTACGGCGGACGATCGGTGAGAGCGTCCGCCGTACGCGCAGGCGTTAGCGCTTCAGCAGCGGTTTGAGGAAGCGCGCGGTGTGCGATTCCTGGCAGTTCGCCACGGTTTCCGGCGTGCCGGACACCAGGATCTCGCCGCCGCCGCTGCCGCCTTCCGGCCCCAGATCGACAATCCAGTCCGCGGTTTTGATCACGTCGAGATTGTGCTCAATCACCACGATGGTGTTGCCCTGGTCGCGCAGCTGGTGCAGTACCGCCAGCAGCTGCTGGATATCGGCAAAGTGCAGGCCGGTGGTCGGCTCATCGAGGATATACAGCGTCTGGCCGGTGCCGCGCTTCGACAGCTCACGCGCCAGCTTGACGCGCTGCGCCTCGCCGCCGGACAGCGTGGTCGCCGACTGGCCGAGACGGATATAGGACAGGCCGACATCCATCAGGGTCTGCAGCTTGCGCGCCAGCGCCGGCACCGCGTCGAAGAACTCGCGCGCTTCTTCGATGGTCATCTCCAGCACTTCGTGAATGCTTTTGCCCTTGTATTTGATCTCCAGCGTTTCACGGTTATAGCGCTTGCCTTTGCACTGGTCGCAGGGCACGTAAATATCCGGCAGGAAGTGCATCTCCACCTTGATCACGCCGTCGCCCTGGCAGGCTTCGCAGCGGCCGCCCTTCACGTTAAAGCTGAAGCGCCCCGGGTTGTAGCCGCGGCTGCGTGATTCCGGCACGCCGGCGAACAGCTCGCGCACCGGGGTGAAAATGCCGGTGTAGGTGGCCGGGTTGGAGCGCGGCGTGCGGCCGATCGGGCTTTGATCGATATCGATCACCTTGTCGAAGTGCTCAAGGCCGGTGACCTCGCGGAACGGCGCCGGTTCGGCAATGGTGGCGCCGTTCAGCTGGCGCTGGGCGATCGGGAACAGCGTATCATTGATCAGCGTCGATTTGCCGGAGCCGGACACCCCGGTGATGCAGGTGAACAGCCCCACCGGCAGCGTCAGCGTGACGTCCTTCAGGTTGTTGCCGCGCGCGCCGCTCAGCTTCAGCACTTTGTTCGGGTCTGCCGCCACGCGCTCCTGCGGAATGGCGATCTCGCGCTTGCCGCTGAGGAACTGGCCGGTCAGCGAGTCCGGCTTGGCCATAATGTCTTCCACGCTGCCTTCGGCGACGATCTGCCCGCCGTGCACGCCGGCGCCGGGGCCGATATCGATCACGTGGTCGGCGGCGCGGATGGCGTCCTCGTCATGCTCTACCACGATCACCGTGTTGCCGAGGTTGCGCAGGTGGATCAGCGTTTCCAGCAGGCGCTCGTTGTCGCGCTGGTGCAGGCCGATGGACGGCTCGTCCAGTACGTACATCACGCCCACCAGGCCGGCGCCGATCTGGCTGGCCAGGCGGATGCGCTGGGCCTCGCCGCCGGACAGGGTTTCCGCCGAGCGCGACAGCGACAGGTAGTTGAGGCCGACGTTAACCAGAAACTTCAGGCGATCGCCGATCTCTTTCAGCACTTTCTCAGCAATCTTGGCGCGCTGGCCGCTCAGCTTGATGTTCTGGAAGAAGGTCATCGCGTGGCCGATGCTGAGATCTGAAATCTCCGGCAGCGTGGTGTCTTCGACAAACACGTTGCGCGCTTCCTCGCGCAGGCGGGTGCCGTGGCAGGAGGCGCACGGGCGGTTGCTGATAAATTTGGCCAGATCCTCGCGCACCGCGCTGGATTCGGTCTCTTTATAGCGGCGCTCCATATTGTGCAGCACGCCTTCAAACGGATGGCGGCGCACGGTGGTGTCGCCGCGATCGTTGATGTATTTAAACTCGATCGACTCCTTGCCGGAACCGCTCAGCACCGCCTTTTGCACGTTGGCGCTCAGGCTGTTGAACGGCGCTTCAACGTCGAACTGATAGTGCTCCGCCAGCGAGCGCAGCATCTGGAAGTAGTAGAAGTTGCGGCGGTCCCAGCCGCGGATAGCGCCGCCGGCCAGCGACAGCTCTGGGTTCTGCACCACGCGATCCGGATCGAAGAACTGCTGCACTCCCAGGCCGTCGCAGGTCGGGCAGGCGCCGGCCGGGTTGTTGAACGAGAACAGGCGCGGCTCCAGCTCGCGCATGCTGTAACCGCAGATCGGACAGGCGAAGTTGGCGGAGAACAGCAGTTCTTCCGCCTTGTCGTCGTCCATATCGGCCACCACCGCGGTGCCGCCGGACAGTTCCAGCGCGGTTTCAAACGACTCCGCCAGCCGCTGCGCCAGGTCTTCGCGCACTTTAAAGCGGTCGACCACCACCTCAATGGTGTGCTTCTTCTGCAGCTCCAGCTTCGGCGGATCGGACAGATCGCACACTTCGCCGTCGATGCGCGCGCGGATATAGCCCTGCGTCGCCAGGTTTTCCAGCGTTTTGGTGTGTTCGCCTTTGCGATCCTTAACGATCGGCGCCAGCAGCATCAGGCGCTTGCCTTCCGGCTGGGTGAGCACGTTGTCGACCATCTGACTGACGGTCTGCGCCGCCAGCGGCACGTGATGATCCGGGCAGCGCGGCTCGCCGACGCGGGCGAACAGCAGGCGCAGATAGTCATGGATTTCGGTGATGGTGCCGACGGTGGAGCGCGGGTTGTGCGAGGTCGACTTCTGTTCGATGGAGATCGCCGGCGACAACCCTTCAATATGGTCGACGTCCGGTTTTTCCATCAGCGACAGGAACTGGCGGGCGTAGGCGGAGAGCGACTCGACGTAGCGGCGCTGCCCTTCGGCATACAGCGTATCAAAGGCCAGCGAGGACTTGCCGGAACCGGACAGCCCGGTGACCACAATCAGTTTGTCGCGCGGGATAATCAGGTTGATGTTTTTGAGATTATGGGTTCGAGCACCACGAACTTCGATATTGTCCATTTACACTTCCCGTCTTGGTGATACGCCGTGCGGCTTTACGGTTGGTTTTGTGACCAGGTGCGCAAAAAAACGCCACAGCCAGTACGAAACGTATCATTATGACATAAAAAAGCCTGAATGGATATCCAGTATTCGTATGAAACGTTGTCGATCGCGATGACAATTTTGGAATACAATGCGCAGTTATCAAGGCGGGTGTGGTTTCGGCTTTCGCGTGGTAAACTGACTCGTTTATACTGTGTAAAAATCATTCATCAGGAGATAGCTCATGGCCAGCAGAGGCGTAAACAAAGTAATTCTGGTCGGGAACCTGGGCCAAGACCCGGAAGTCCGTTACATGCCGAATGGTGGCGCGGTCGCCAACATGACCCTGGCTACCTCCGAAAGCTGGCGCGACAAGGCGACCGGCGAGCAGAAAGAAAAGACCGAGTGGCACCGCGTCGTGCTGTTCGGCAAGCTGGCGGAAGTGGCCGGCGAATATTTGCGTAAAGGCTCGCAGGTGTATATCGAAGGTTCTCTGCAGACCCGCAAATGGACCGATCAGAGCGGCCAGGATCGTTACACCACCGAAGTGGTGGTTAACGTCGGCGGTTCCATGCAGATGCTGGGCGGCCGTCAGGGCGGCGGCGGCGCACCGGCAGGCGGTGGTCAGGGTGGCCAGGGCGGTTGGGGCCAGCCTCAGCAGCCGCAGGGCGGCAACCAGTTCAGCGGCGGCCAGCAGCAGCAGTCGCGTCCAGCGCCAAGCAGCGCGCCGGCGGCCAGCAGCAACGAACCGCCAATGGACTTTGACGACGATATTCCGTTCTAACAGCTATTTTCACGCAGAGATTTCACCCTATCAGGCCCTGTATATACAGGGCCTTCCTAATGCAGGATGTGGCGTGGATAGCGTTATTGAGCGTGAGGGCGCTTAACGTACGACGCAGAGTCCGGTGTGCTGTCTAATAACAGAAAAGCCCAGTCTGAACTAACTGCATGTTTATATGGAGTTCATTTTTTCTTGGCGACCGTCGGTTGCTATCACACTACAACGGTTCTCCACCGACCTGATGGTACACTATACCGTTTTGATAACGCTTTTAGCCCCCCTAATAGCCAGTAAAATAGCGCCAGTATCTGTACCTTCATCAGACCGCGGAACCGAGCATAGCGGTGACTATGATGCTGTTTGGCATCTGCGAACGGCCCATCGTGTCCTTGCCAATATTGCTGTGGGCGGTCCAGGGCTTCCTATAAGATTGAACAGTGTTAACCCGTAACAGGGCTTGCCCCTCTATTTTGCTAACGCGGTTCATGGGCATTCAGCGTTTGCTGCGCATCATGTTTCATGACGTGCGTGCGAATCGCAGCTTGAAAAACTTTAAACAGTACGCCGTTGATGAAGGTTGCGAGCGTCAGCGTGATGAAGGCTGTCATCACCCAGTCAATCAGCGTCAGGCCACTGTGCAATAAATTAGGACGATAAATCAGCATGGCTGCAAACACCACCCAGTGACTCAGGCAATAAAAGCAGTGAAAAAGATGGCCCAGTAACTCGTTTTTGCGCGCGATCCAGGCCCGGGGTGCTGCGAATAGCTCCGTTTGAGTGATTGTCATAGCGATGCTGGCCGAAGCCAGCGCAATCATTAGACACCGTGAGAAATCGGCGGTCATTATCTCGGTCATGCGTATTTCCTCTTTTTGTCGATAGGCGTGGGAAGTCAGAGCAGGAAAACTGTACGGCTTTCATGTGACATATAAAAGCACATGAATTTCGCCATTGTCAATTTCTCGTATCATTATAAGATACGAGATAGGTGGACAGGAGAGGTAAAGAAATGCGTCAAGACAACAAACTATCACGCATGTTGCACGTATTGCTGCATATGGCACGCCACGATGGGGTTTATACGTCAGAGCAGATCGCCGCCATGCTCGGTACGCATAGCGCGGTGGTGAGGCGTACGTTAGCGGGCCTGCGGGACGCCGGCTTTGTCACCTCAGAGAAGGGGCATCATGGTGGGTGGCGCATTGCGTGCGATTTCCATGACATCAACCTGCTTGATGTCTATTGCGCCGTCGGCGTTAAGCAGCTTTTCGCCATTGGCAACGGGGAAGAGTCTCCGGGATGTGCGGTTGAAGCGGCGGTCAACCAGGCATTGGGCAAGGTTTTGCATGAGGCAGAACAGGCGCTGTTGGCACGTTTTGCTGAAATCACTCTGGCCGAGTTGAAGGATAAGTTCGATCGTCACTTTCCGGATGCGAAAAATCAAGATGACTGGGTTGCTTGTATTGAGCGTTATGATGATTAATGCACGGCGTAGCGCCATTGCATTTTAGTTGTGAACCAGACTCCGGAGCATTGTGTCCGGAGCCTGCACACCATCAGCGTTCTGGTTGTTGCGGTATACGTGTGGAGAATTAGTTAAAGATTTCTGCGGTGCCGTGCAGTTTGTTCTGGCCGCCGGCGGAGGTGATGCGGTAGCTGCTGGCGCCGGCCGCGGCGGCTTTACTGGCCAGGGCGTCTTCCAGTGCGCTCAGGCTGGCGGCGCCGCTGACGGAAATCACACCCACTTTTTGTGCGTTGGCGGCTGGCTGGGCGGCAGGTTGTTCGGCTGCCGTTGCGGTGAAGGCAGCGCCGGTCAGCAGTAGTGCGGTAGCAAATTTTTTGATGTTTTTCATGATGCAATCCTCAGAGTATTTTTTATGTGAGCCGCCGTTGCGTCTCGATGTGTCAAATATTAACCAGGTGGGCCTGAGGTTAAAATCGGAGAGTTTTGAGTATCTCTGTCAAATAAATTGATATTCCGGCGTGGGGGCTGGCTGGCGCAGCAAACCATTCACCGCTACCTTTAAATTTAAACAAGGTAAGTGGGTGGAGAATGAGTGATGACGACAAATGCATTTGTTGGCAGCTGGTCACTGGTGTCTTCGGTATTCAAGAGCGAAGAGGGTGCGCCAAGCTACCCGCTCGGCGAGCAGGTGATAGGGCGCATCAATTACGAGGCCAACGGCACCATGGCGGCACAGCTGTATAGCGCGGTGCGCCCGCGCTTTGCCGCGGACGATCTGGCGCAGGGTAGCGACCAGGAGCTACGCGTCGCGTTTACCAATATGCTCAGTTATTTTGGCCGCTACCAGATTGATGAGCCGGATCAGCGGGTGATTCATCAGGTTGAAGGCTGCTCGTTTCCCAACTGGGTCGGCACCCGCTTTGTGCGTTTTTACAGTTTTTCCGGCGATAGGCTGACGCTGCGCACCGCACCGCTGCAAATCGGTAACGGCGTACAGATTGGCGAGCTGGTCTGGCAACGCATCGAGATGCCCGGATGATCACCGTTCACCACCTGAATAACTCGCGCTCGCAGCCTATCTTATGGTTTTTGGAAGAGCTGGCGGTGCCTTATCAGGTGCAGCGCTATCAGCGGGAGGCGGGGAGCCTGCTGGCGCCGCCGGCGTTGAAGAAAATCCACCCGCTGGGTAAATCGCCGGTAATTGTTGACGGCGATTTGACGCTGGCCGAGTCCGGCGCAATCATCGAGTATCTGCAGGAAGCCTATGATGCGCAGGGGCAGTTTATCCCCACCGATTTTCATGCGCGTCAGCAGTACCGCTACTGGCTGCACTATGCGGAAGGTTCGCTGATGCCGTTGCTGGTGATGAAGCTGGTGTTTGGCCGCCTTGGGCAACCGCCGGTGCCGCTGCTGCTGCGCAAGGTGGCCGGCGCCGTCGGCAAAGGAGTGCAGCGCAACTATCTCGATAAGCAGATCGCCGTGCATCGCGACTATCTGGAACGACACCTGCGGACCAACCCCTGGTTTGCCGGCCATGATTTTAGCGCCGCCGATATCAAAATGAGCTTTCCGCTTGAGGCAATGGCCGCGCGCGGCGGGCTGGACGGCTGCCCGCAGCTGCGCGATTTTCTGCGGCGCATTCATCAGCGCCCGGCTTACCAGCGTGCGCTGGAGCAGGGCGGCCCTTATCATCTGTTGCTCTAGCCGTCTGGACTATACTCGATAGGTCACTGTTTCTCGGAGAAGGTCCATGACGACTCAAATCTTTGTCAATTTGCCGGTCAGCGATCTGCCCGCCTCCATGGCCTTTTTTGGTCAGCTGGGCTTTGCCTTCAACCAGCAATTTACCGACGACAGCGCCGCCTGCATGGTGGTGAGCGACACCATCTATGTGATGCTGTTAACCCACGATAAATTCAAAATGTTTACCCCCAACCCGATTAGCGATGCGAAGCGCGCCAGCGAAGTGCTGCTCTGCCTGTCGCGGCCCAGCCGCGCGGCGGTGGACGAGCTGGTGCGCAAGGCGATCGCCGCCGGCGGCAATACCTATAACCAGCCGCAGGACCACGGTTTTATGTATGGCCACGGCTTCCAGGATCTGGATGGCCATATCTGGGAGCTGATGTTTATGGATCCGCAGGCCATGCCTGCCTGAACGTCCGGGCCTCAGCATGCGGCGGCGTTGTGGTTAATCGCGTCGGATCGACGACTTTTTACCTTTTCTGTCGCGATCTTTAGTTGATCGGACGGTATAGAAGGCTGGATAATCGTTTGCTTCAGTAAAAACACTATAAATTCATCCGTACCTCACGCCGAGAGTTAATCGTTTGCCTTGTGCGCGGCCACGAGCTGCCGTGCAGCGCGAGGCGTTGGGAGCAAACGTGGCGGAAACGATTCCGTTCTGTCGGCTGCGGACGTAAAACACTTTCTGCATCAGACGAGCAGTGATTACAGGGGACAGCAACATGTCGAATTCTCAAGCGAATAACGCCGCAACAGCAAAAGGCGGGCTTGACGGTTATTTTAAAATTTCGCAGCGCGGTAGCAGCGTGCGGCAGGAAGTGGTGGCCGGCCTGACCACCTTTTTGGCGATGGTTTATTCGGTGATTGTGGTGCCGAGCATGCTGGGCAAGGCGGGCTTCCCGCCGACCGCGGTGTTCGTCGCCACCTGTCTGGTGGCCGGCTTCGGCTCGCTGCTGATGGGGCTGTGGGCCAACCTGCCGATGGCGATCGGCTGCGCTATCTCGCTGACGGCGTTTACCGCCTTTAGCCTGGTGTTGGGCCAGCAGATCAGCATTCCGGTGGCGCTGGGGGCGGTATGCCTGATGGGGCTGCTGTTTACCGTGATCTCGGTGACCGGCATCCGCTCCTGGATCCTGCGTAACCTGCCGATGGGCGTGGCACACGGCACCGGCATCGGTATCGGCCTGTTCCTGCTGCTGATCGCCGCCAACGGCGTCGGCCTGGTGGTGAAAAACCCGCTGGACGGGCTGCCGGTGGCGCTGGGCGCCTTTACCTCCTTCCCGGTGGTGATGACGCTGCTCGGGCTGGCGGTGATTTTCGGCCTGGAGAAGCTGCGGGTGCCGGGCGGCATTCTGCTGGTGATTATCGCCATCTCCGTTATCGGCCTGATTTTCGACCCGGCGGTGAAGTATCAGGGGCTGTTCGCCATGCCGAGCCTGGCCGATGAGCAGGGTAATTCGCTGATTTTCAGTCTGGATATTATGGGGGCGCTGCAGCCGGTGGTGCTGCCGAGCGTGCTGGCGCTGGTGATGACCGCGGTGTTTGACGCCACCGGCACCATCCGTGCGGTCGCCGGGCAGGCGAACCTGCTGGATAAAGACGGCCAGATCGTCAACGGCGGCAAGGCGCTGACTTCTGACTCGGTCAGCAGCATTTTCTCGGCGCTGGTGGGCGCCGCGCCGGCGGCGGTATACATCGAATCGGCGGCGGGCACCGCCGCCGGCGGTAAAACCGGCCTGACCGCCACCGTGGTGGGGCTGCTGTTCCTGCTGATTCTGTTCCTGTCGCCGCTCTCCTACCTGGTACCGGTGTATGCGACGGCGCCGGCGCTGATGTATGTCGGCCTGCTGATGCTCAGCAACGTCACCAAGCTGGATTTTGACGACTTTGTCGACGCGATGTCCGGCCTGCTGTGCGCGGTGTTTATCGTCCTGACCTGCAATATCGTCACCGGCATTATGCTGGGCTTCAGCGCGCTGGTGATCGGCCGGATCTTCTCCGGCGAATGGCGCAAGCTGAATATCGGCACCGTAGTGATTGCGGTGGCGCTGGTGGCGTTTTACGCCGGCGGCTGGGCCATCTGACGCCTCTGCCGGGGCGCGTTTGGCGCGCCCCGGTTTCAGATAACTCTCCTTAATCTATTTCGCCGTTTTGAAAGGCACAACAAGCTTTCACCGATGTAAAAAAAGTGATCTACTATTTGGCACATACTCTGGCAATACGCCGTTGAGGTCGAAACCGTAGAGTCTAAGGAAAGCATGGAAATCTTTTTTACAATCCTCATTTTAATCCTGGTGGTCTCCCTGTCCGGGGTGGTGACGCGTATGTTGCCGTTCCAGGTGCCGCTCCCGTTAATGCAAATCGCCATCGGTGCGCTGTTGGCCTGGCCGCATTTCGGGCTGCACGTGGACTTTGACCCGGAACTGTTTTTAGTGCTGTTTATCCCGCCGCTGCTGTTTGCCGACGGCTGGAAAACGCCGATGCGCGAGTTTATTCACCACGGCCGTGAGGTGCTCGGGCTGGCGCTGGTGTTGGTGCTGATCACCGTGGTTGGCGTCGGCTATCTGATCTACCTGATGGTGCCGGGCATTCCGCTGGTGGCAGCGTTTGCGCTGGCGGCGGTGCTGTCGCCGACCGATGCCGTGGCGCTGTCCGGCATCGTCGGCAAAGGGCGGATCCCGAAACCGATTATGGGCGTGCTAGAGGGCGAGGCGCTGATGAACGACGCCTCCGGTCTGGTGTCGCTCAAGTTCGCCATCGCGGTGGCGATGGGCACCATGGTGTTCACCGTGGGCGGCGCGACGCTGGAATTCCTCAAGGTGGCGATCGGCGGCCTGCTGGCCGGCGTGGCGGTTACCTGGACCTACAGTAAGTCGCTGCGCGTGATGAGCCGCTGGAGCGGCGACGATCCGGCGACGCAGATCGTCTTCCTGCTGCTGCTGCCGTTTGCCTCTTACCTGATTGCCGAACATATCGGCGTATCGGGGATCCTGGCGGCGGTCGCGGCGGGGATGACCATCAGCCAGTCCGGCGTGATCCGCAATGCGCCGCTGGCGATGCGCCTGCGCGCCAACAGCGTCTGGGCGATGCTGGAGTTCGTGTTTAACGGCATGGTGTTCATCATGTTGGGCCTGCAGCTGCCGGGGATCCTGGAAACTTCGATTCTGCAGGCGGAGCTGGACCCGACGATTCAGACCTGGTACCTGTTTGCCGACGTGGCGATTATCTACGCCGCGCTGCTGCTGCTGCGCTTCACTTGGCTGTGGCTGATGAAGGGCGCCAGCAAGCGACTGCTGAAAAAGCGCCCGCTGCAGTTTGGCAACTACACCACGCGTGAGCTGTGGGTGGCGTCGTTCGCCGGGGTGCGCGGGGCGATTACGCTGGCCGGCGTGCTGTCGATTCCGCTGTTGCTCAGCGACGGCAGCGCCTTCCCGGCGCGTTATCAACTGGTGTTTATCGCCGCCGGGGTGATCCTGCTGTCGTTGATTGTCGGCGTTATCGCGCTGCCGCTGCTGTTGCGCGGCGTGCAGGTGGCGGACCCGAGCGTCAGTAAGGGCGAGGAGCGGATGGCGATTGCGATGGCGGCGGAAGTGGCGATCGAAAGCATCAACAAAATGGAAGAGCGGCTGACGGCGGATACCGAGGAGAATATCGATCCGCAGGTGCTGAAAGAGGTCAGCTCGCGGGTGGTCGGCATGCTGCGCCGCCGGGTCGCCAGCAAGGACGATATTGAGAATGCGCTGGAGCTGGAAAACCTGGAGCGACGCTTCCGCCTGACGGCGCTGCGCGCCGAGCGCGGCGAGCTGTATCACCT
The DNA here is from genome assembly GCF_000330865.1 of Serratia sp. FGI94. NCBI lineage: Bacteria > Pseudomonadati > Pseudomonadota > Gammaproteobacteria > Enterobacterales > Yersiniaceae > Serratia > Serratia sp. FGI94. The sequence continues at coordinate 4,394,553 of NC_020064.1, read as the reverse complement.
GCGCGCGACGCAGAAAATCAGCAATGAGACGCTGCAGAAACTGCTGCACGATCTCGACCTGCTGGAGGCGCTGCTGGTGGAGCGCGAAGGCTAAGAGCCGGAATTAACCGTAAGGGGCTGAAGAAATTCAGCCCTTTTTTATTTCATCATCGACAGGTGGTCGCGGCAGCAGGCGATCCACGCCTGGGCGCTGTGGGACAGATAACTGTCCTGGCGCCAGATCAGCCCGACCTTCCACTCCATCAGCGGTTCCAACGGCAGCCAGATCAGGCTCTCTTTATCCAGCCACTGGCAGACCGGCTCCGGCAGGGCGGCGATGCCGACGCCGGCCTGCACCATCGAGGCCAGAAAGTCCCACTGGCCGCTGCGCACCGCGATGCGCGGCTCCAGCTCGGCGCGGTGGAAGGCCGCCATCAGCATCTTGTACAGCGCGAAATCTTCGTTATAGATCAGCAGCGGCCAGGCGGCCAGCTCCTCCAGGCTGACGCTGCTGCGTCCTTGCCAGTACTGATTGCGCGGCACCACGACGCACATCGGGTGGGTCAGCAGCGGCAGAAAGGTTAGCGGCCGGTCGGCATCGGGCGAGTAGACCGTCATCGCCAGATCCAGCTCGCCCGCCAGCACCCGCTGCTCGCCGGACAGGCCGCCCAGCTCGGAGATGCGCAGCTCAATGCCGGGATAAGCGTGGCGGAAGTGGCGGATTAAACCGGCGATTTGCCGGCCGACCATCGGCGGGATGCCCAGCCGCAGCACGCCTTTTCTCACCGCGCTGATGTCTTCCAGCTCGGCCTCCAGCTGGCGGAACTCATCCAGGATCGCCACGCCGCGCTGATAGACCGCCTGGCCGCTGTCCGTCAGGTGCAGTTTGCGCCCCTCACGGATCAGCAGGGTGCATTCCAGCTCATCTTCCAGATGGCGCAGCATCTTGCTGATGGTCGGCTGGGTGACGAACAGTTTTTCCGCCGCGCGGGTAAAGCTCTGCTGACGCACGACTTCGACAAAGTAGCGTAGGGTACGAACATCCACGATCCGTTCTCCGATAGGCGATACCGGCGGGAAACTATTCCCTTAAGGCATGAAGTTGATAATTTTAATTCATTTCAGGGCTGGTTTCCCGACTGCGTATACTGTAACCCGTCATTTTTTTGCTTGAGGCCGCTCTCCATGTCCCTGGCGTTACGTCGTGCTGCGCCATCCCTGCTGGCCCGCCTGCAGGTTCCCGTTCAGGTTGTGTTGTACGCGCTGCTGTTCTTGCTGGCCGACCGGCTGGTGGCGCAGTTCCATTTACCGTTGCCCGCCAATATTGTCGGCATGCTGATGCTGCTGGCGTTGATTGTGCTGCGCGTGCTGCCGCTGAGCTGGGTGCGGGCCGGCGCGCGCTGGCTGCTGGCGGAGATGCTGCTGTTCTTCGTGCCGGCGGTGGTGGCGGTGGTCAACTATGCGCAGCTGCTGATGGTGGAGGGCTGGAAGATTTTTCTGGTGATTGCCGTTAGCACCATGCTGACGCTGGGGGCCACTGGACTGGTGGTGGATCGCGTCTATCGCTTCGAACTTTGGCTGCAGCGGCGTAAGCATCATGAATGATTTTCTCCTCAGCCTGCTCTGTCTGGCCGCCACGCTGGCGCTCTACTTCGCCAATAAGCGGCTCTATCGCCGTCGCCGCAGTCTGCTGCTGATGCCGCTGGTGCTGACGCCGATGATTCTGGTGCTGCTGCTGGTGGTGACGCATATTTCCTACCGCGACTATCTGGGGGAGACCCACTGGCTGCTGTGGCTGCTCGGCCCGGCGACCATCGCCTTTGCGGTGCCGGTGTATGAGAACCTGCACATTATCCGCCGTCACTGGCTGTCGCTCAGCGCCGGGGTGATCACGGCGGTATGCGTGGCGGTGTACAGCTCGGTCTGGCTGGCGCGTCTGCTGACGCTGTCTGAAGAGGTGCAGCGCAGTCTGGCGGTGCGTTCGATCACCACGCCGTTCGCGCTGGAGGCGGCCAAGCAGATGGGCGGCCAGCCGGATCTGGTGGCGCTGTTTGTGGTGATCACCGGGGTGTTCGGCATGGCGGTGGGGGATATCCTGTTTTTACGTCTGTCGGTACGCAGTGGCCTGGCGAAGGGCGCCGGGCTGGGGGCGTCGTCACATGGCGCGGGTACCGCGCGCGCCTATGAGATGGGGCAGGAAGAGGGCGTGGTATCCAGCCTGGTGATGATGCTGGCCGGCATCATTACCGTGCTGGCCGCGCCGCTGATTGGCCTGTGGATGTGGTAATTTTGTGTTAGCCATGGCGGTCGCTGCTGATGACGGTACGCCATAGCAAAAGTTTTAGTACAGCGACGGTGCGCCGGTCGGGCGGGTCTTAAAGCGGCGGTGCAGCCACATATACTGCTCCGGCGCGCGCATAATCTCTTTTTCCACCACCTTGTTCATATAGGCGGCGGCGGCCATTTCGTCGGTCAGCGGGTAGTCTTCCAGCGCCGGCTGGATCAGCAGGTCGTAGCCGGCGCCGTTTTCACGCCGAATCAGCACGACCGGCACCAGCGCCGGCTGCGCCATGCGCGCCAGCATAAAGGTGCCGCTGGTGGTGGCGGCCTGATCGACGGCAAACAGCGGCGCAAACACGCTGCCGCGCGGGCCGTAATCCTGGTCGGGGGCGAACCATACCGCTTCGCCGCCTTTCAGCGCCTGCACCATGCCGCGCAGGTTTTTGCGGTCAAGCATCGCCTTGTTGGAGCGCATACGGCCTTTGGTCTGCGCCCACTCCATCGCCTTGTTATTGTGCGGGCGATACATCGCCATCACCGGCTGGCACAGGCCCATTGCCCGGCCGCCCAACTCCAGCGACATAAAGTGCACGCCAATTACCAGCACGCCGCGGCCGTTCTGCTGCGCCATCTTCAGGTGGTTGATGCCGGAGACGTTAAACCAGCGTTTGACGCGCTTATCCGGCCAGAACCAGGCGATGCCGGTTTCCAGCAGCCCCATGCCGAGGGATTCAAAATTGCTGACCACTTTGCGCTCGCGCTGGGCGGCGTCCATATCCGGGAAGCACAGCTCCAGGTTGCGGCGGGTGATGGTGACGCGGCGTTTCAAAAAGCGCATCGAGGTGCGGCCCATCCATACGCCGAGCTTATGCAGCAGCGGGTAGGGTAATTGCACCAGCAGGAACAGCACCGCCAGGCCAAACCAGGTCAGCCAGTAGCGGGGGTGCAGCAGGGCGCGTTGGAATTCTTGCGGACGATTCATAGTCACTCATTTATGCATTAAGGGTAAGAAACCTGTAACGCATAAAGAAGCCACTCAATAGCGATACAATGACTCAGACACTGAGTTGTGGTTATCGTTTAGTCAGGCGTTGAAATTGACTAAAACTTTACATTCGAAGGGCGAATCGCGCTGCGCATCGGTCGGAAACGCCGTGACCGCGGCAATTTGAGGGGCTCTAGGAATGCAGATTGTACCATACCCTACGGCAGTAAACAGATGAGGGGGATGCGAAAAATCCTATTTAGCCGGCGTTCTGCATGCCTCGCCTGAGCGAGGATTCTCCGTGTATGCCGGCGGGTTTTCCGTAGTATTGCCAAGTGTTAACAGCGGCATAAAGGGAGTCGGTATGGCAACGGAAGATGGTGTGAACATCGTACGAGGGGAATACGCTTTGACGTTTTCCACGGCCTGCCTGCCCCACGTGTTGAGAGCGCACCATGAAAATAATGGGTAACTTTACGCCCTGAAAGTTACCGGCAAAGAAAAAGGCGCTTATCGAATGAGATAAAGCGCCTTTTTTCAACACGTTAACTGACTAGTATCAGTTCATGCCGTATTTTTTCAGTTTCTTGCGCAGCGTACCGCGGTTGATGCCCATCATCAGGGCTGCACGGGTCTGGTTGCCACGGGTGTATTGCATCACCATGTCCAACAGTGGCTGTTCAACTTCAGCCAGTACCAGCTCATACAGGTCATTCACATCTTGACCGTTCAGTTGAGCAAAATAGTTCTTCAGTGCTTGTTTAACCGAGTCACGCAGAGGCTTTTGAGTCACTTGATCCTGTGAGTTTACGGTAGAAACGGTCAGTACGTCAGAATTTACGCGTTGTTCGAACATAGTTCTGTCAGCTCTTTTTTTACGCTAGATTTTCGAAATATGCCTCCAACGCCTCCAGCTGTTCGCTGGCATCCTCTATGGCGTTGAATGTGCGCCGAAACTGGTCATTCGGGGCATGCTCCTGGAGATACCAGGATACGTGCTTACGAGCAATTCGGAATCCCTTGCCTTGGCCGTAAAAGCCGTGCAATTCCCGGATATGCCCGATCAACAAGCGCTTCACCTCGCCAAGCGGCAACGGCGGCAGCAGCTCCCCTGTGTCCAGATAATGCTGGATTTCCCGGAAGATCCAGGGTCTCCCCTGAGCAGCGCGGCCTATCATCAGGGCGTCGGCCCCGGTGTAGTCGAGCACTGCTCTGGCTTTATGCGGGTCAGTAATATCCCCATTCGCAATAATCGGAATGGAAACGTTCTGCTTAACTGCCCGAATGCTGTCGTATTCCGCGTCGCCGTTAAACAGGCAGGCGCGGGTTCGGCCATGAATCGTCAGGGCCTGAATACCACAGTCTTCGGCCAATTGGGCAATCTCTACACAGTTACGGTGTTCCGGCGCCCAGCCGGTACGGATTTTCAGCGTCACCGGCACATCCACGGCGTTAACCACCGCCAGGAGGATCTGTTTAACCAGATCCGGGTACTGCAGCAAGGCAGACCCTGCAAGTTTCCGGTTCACCTTTTTAGCCGGGCAACCCATATTGATGTCGATGATCTGTGCACCGCCGGCGACGTTAATCTGCGCGGCGGCGGCCATATCATCCGGAACGCTGCCGGCGATTTGCACGGAGCGAATCCCAGGTTCATCGCTATGAACCATACGCAGACGCGACTTATCCGTCCGCCACACCTCCGGGTTGGAGGAGAGCATTTCGGATACAGCCATCCCAGCCCCCATTGCATGACACAAGGTTCTGAATGGGCGATCTGTAATGCCGGCCATCGGGGCCGCAATCAGGCAATTTGTTAACTGGTGGTGTCCAATGCGCATAGACAAAGAATGACCGTACTGTGTCCGCAAGGGCGCGTATATTACGCATTTTTTCGCCGAGATGAAAGGCCAAACTTTGACCAATTTGCGGCGATCGGGCGCTTAAAATGCGCATCCCGGCGGTGTGTAAAAATATTATATAGAATTAACAATAACTTGACCGATTGTGCTGATTTTATGTTCAGGAAAATAATCGTCGGGCAACAGGATATTATCTCTAAATGAGACGTATTTTTATCGCGATCGGCTGGCATTACCGCGCTTTGCGCGCGCATTATCGCGATTTTCGGCTGAAAAACCATCAATCAACCAGATGGATATGTGAGCGATTATAACGCGCCTAACGGGCATGACGGGGCCGTCGGGAAAAAGGTGAGGGGATGTGTGCCTGAATGCGTCAGCGTCCGCTGACGGCGGCGTGAGGCGCAGATAACGGCAGCGTCGCGGCGATGCCTGGCGGCAATACCAACCCGCCGACGGGCGGCGGGTCTTCAGACGCAGTTAGCGGCGGCGGCCGGTAATGCGGCACCACTCTTCGCGTTCGGCGACCGGGTCCAGATCGAACAGCGGCTGATAGGCCTCCGCCACGCTCTCCGCCTGGGTGGCCAGCACGCCGGACAGGCCGAGGTCGCCGCCGGATTTCGGCAGGCAGCTAATCAGCGGCGCCAGTTCACGCAGCGGGCCGGCCAGAATATTGGCCACCACCACGTCAGCCTGCAGCCCGGCTGGCTGATCCTGCGGCAGATACAGCTCCAGACGCTCAGAGACGCCGTTGCGCTCCGCGTTGTCGCGGCTGGCCTGAATCGCCTGCGGGTCGATATCGATGCCGATGGCGCGCGCTGCGCCGAGCTTCAGCGCGGCAATCGCCAGAATGCCGGAGCCGCAGCCGAAATCAATCACGGTTTTGCCGGCCAGGTCGAGGCCGTCCAGCCACTGCAGGCACAGCGAGGTGGTCGGGTGCGTGCCGGTGCCGAAGGCCAGGCCCGGGTCCAGCATCACGTTGACCGCGTCCGGGTCGGGCACGTCGCGCCAGCTCGGGCAGATCCACAGGCGCTCGCCGAAGCGCATCGGGTGGAAGTTATCCATCCATTCGCGCTCCCAGTCCTTATCTTCCAACTGTTCGATTTTGTGGCGGAAGCCGGCGCCCAGCAGCGGGTGCTGCTCCAGCATGGCGACCACTTCGGCCATATCGGTTTCCGCGTCGTACAGGCCGATTACATCGGTGTCGCCCCACAGCAGGGTTTCGCCGGGCAGCGGCTCGAACACTGGGTTGTCGTGGGTGTCCTGAAAGGTCACCGAGACCGCGCCGCTTTCAACCAGCGCATCGCTCAGCGCTTCCGCCTGGCTGCCGGTGGTGTTCAGTTTTAGTTGGATCCAAGGCATAACAATTCTCTTTAGGAAGATAAAGATGACGCCGGACGGCGTTTTTCGCCGACCAGGTTACCGATATAAAACGCCAGCAGGCTGATCAGCAGCGCGGGCACGATGGGGTGCAGGCCTGCGAGCTGCAGATTGAAGCTGGCTAATAGCGTATAGCATACCGCACCTGCCGCCATTGAGCTAAGGGCGCCCTGCGCATTGGCGCGCTGCCAGTACAGGCCCAACACCAGCGGCCACAGGAATACCGCCTCCAGGCCGCCGAAGGCCAGCAGGTTCAGCCAGATGATCATTTCCGGCGGCCGCCAGGCGGCCAGCAGCACCAATAATCCAAGCACCAGTGTGGTCAGGCTGGAGAAGCGTTTGATCATCTTCTCGTTCTGCTGCTGTTGCGGGCGGACGCCAAGATACAGATCCTTGATGATGGTGGCGGAGGACTGTAGCAGCTGCGCGTTGATGGTCGACATAATGGCCGCCATCGGCGCGGCCAGGAAGATACCGGCGGCGTATGGCGGCAAGACGGTGACCATCAGCGTCGGGATCACCCGATCCGGCACGTTGAGATCCGGCAGTACGGCGCGACCCAGCGCGCCGGCTAGGTGCATGCCGAACATCAGCAGCGCCACGACGATGGTGCCGAGCACGATGCCGCGGTGCACCGCCTTGCTGTCCTTATAGGAGATGCAGCGCACGGCGGTGTGCGGCAGGCCGATAACGCCGAAGCACACCAGGATCCAGAACGACGCCATAAAGGGCAGGCTGAGGATCTGCTCGCCGCCCTGCGGCGATACCAGCGCCGGGTCGATCTGCTGCAGTTTATCGACGGCCGCGTGCAGGCCGCCGGCGGCATGGATCACGCCGGCCAGCAGCAGCGCGGTGCCCAGCAGCATCACCAGCCCCTGCATGGCGTCATTGAGCACGCTGGCGCGAAAGCCGCCGAAGGCGGTGTACAGCGCGATACTGACGCCAAAAATCAGCAGGCCGCTGTCGTACGGAACGCCCGCGGCGGTTTCCAGCAGGCGGGCGCCGCCGATAAACTGCACCGTCATGGCGCCGAGGAAGGCCACCAGCAGGCTCAGGCTGGCCAGCCACACCAGCAGGCGGCTTTGGTAACGGGCGAACAGCATATCGTTGAGGGTGATGGCGTTATAGCGTCGCGCCAGGATAGCGAATTTTTTCCCGAGCACGCCCAGCGACAGCCAGACCGCCGGCAGCTGGATCATCGCCAGCAGCACCCAGCCGAGGCCGTATTTGTAGGCGGCGCCGGGGCCGCCGATAAACGAACTGGCGCTGATGTAGGTGGCGGTCAGGGTCATCGCCAGCACAAAGCCGCCCATTGAGCGGTTGCCGAGGAAATACTCGCTGAGGAAATTGCCGCTCTGCCGGCGGCGATAGGCGTAGACCGACAGGCCGAACACCAGCAGCAGATAGGCGACTAGCGGTACGATCACTTCAGTTTGCATCGTGGTCCTCCAGCGGAATATCGCGGAAGATGACGCGCACCATCAGCCAGCACAGGATAATAAACAGCAGCGGGATCAGCAGGCAGGCCATTTCAAACCAGTGCGGCAGGCCGGTGACGCCGATTTGGCTGTCCGGCAGGTAGGCGGCCAGCGCCCAGGCCAGCACGTAGCAGAGGGTCAGACCCAGCGCCCAGCGCGCTTCGCGATGAGCCTGAATAAAGCGTTTTTCCATCCGTTTCTCCCCCTCTTGTCCAGACATTAGCGCGCATAGCGGCGGCGTGACATGCATCGACAGAGGTTTATGGCTATGGATTTACCAGAGGAAGGGGATTTTACGACAAGCACGGCGTTTGCCAAGCGGTTAAGTCGCGAAAAGAAAAGGGCCGGTGGATCACCGGCCCTGATCGGGTGACGTCTGAGGCTAAAGCGCGCGTTACTGCAGGCCCAGCTTCTTCTCCAGATAGTGGATGTTGGTGCCACCATGCTGGAAGTTTTCGTCATTCATGATTTTTTGCTGCAGCTCAACGTTGGTTTTAATCCCGTCGATGATCAGTTCAGCCAACGCATTTTTCATGCGGGCAATCGCCACGTCACGGTTTTCACCGTAGGTGATCAGCTTGCCAATCATGGAGTCATAGTACGGCGGCACGCTGTAGCCGGCGTAGATATGCGATTCCCAACGCACGCCGAAACCGCCTGGCGCGTGGAAGCGGGTGATCTTGCCCGGGCTTGGCAGGAAGGTGTTCGGGTCTTCGGCGTTGATACGGCACTCTACCGCGTGGCCCTGAACCCGCACTTCTTCCTGTTTGATCGACAGCGGCTGACCGGCAGCGATGCGCAACTGCTCTTTGATCAGGTCCACGCCGGTGATCATTTCGGTAACCGGGTGTTCCACCTGAATACGGGTGTTCATTTCAATGAAATAGAACTCGCCGTTTTCGAACAGGAACTCGAAGGTACCCGCACCGCGGTAGCCGATATCCACACAGGCTTTGGAGCAGCGCTCGCCGATATAGCGGCGCAGTTCCGGCGTGATGCCCGGTGCCGGCGCTTCTTCCACTACTTTCTGGTGACGACGCTGCATCGAGCAGTCGCGCTCGGCCAGATAGATGGCGTTGCCCTGGCCGTCGGCCAATACCTGGATCTCGATATGGCGTGGGTTTTCCAGGTATTTTTCCATGTACACCATGTCGTTGTTGAAGGCCGCCTTGGCCTCCGCCTTCGTCATGTTGATGGACTGTTCGAGCTCCTTATCGCTGCGCACAACGCGCATGCCGCGGCCGCCGCCGCCGCCGGACGCCTTGATAATTACCGGGTAGCCGATGCGTTTGGCAAAGGCGCGGTTCTTATCCATATCTTCGGTCAGCGGGCCGTCGGAGCCGGGTACGCAAGGCACGCCGGCTTTCTTCATGGCGTTGATGGCGGAAACCTTGTCGCCCATCAGGCGAATGGTGTCCGCTTTCGGGCCGATAAAGATAAAGCCGGAACGCTCGACCTGCTCGGCGAAGTCGGCGTTTTCCGACAGGAAGCCGTAGCCAGGGTGAATGGCCACCGCGCCGGTGATCTCCGCCGCTGCGATGATCGCCGGGATGTTCAGATAGCTTTTGACTGACGGCGCAGGACCGATGCACACGGTCTCGTCGGCCAGCAGTACGTGTTTCAGATCGCGATCCGCCGCCGAGTGTACGGCCACGGTCTTGATGCCCAGTTCTTTACAGGCACGCAGGATACGAAGCGCGATCTCGCCGCGGTTGGCGATAACAATTTTATCAAGCATGGTGCGCCTCGTTATTCGATGACGACCAGTGGCTCGTCATATTCAACCGGTTGACCGTTTTCCACCAGGATGGCTTTCACCACGCCGGATTTGTCGGCTTCGATCTGGTTCATCATTTTCATGGCTTCAACGATGCACAGCGTGTCGCCGGCGTTGACTTTCTGGCCTACTTCCACGAAGGCTTTCGCATCCGGGCTTGGGGTGCGGTAGAAGGTGCCTACCATTGGGGAACGCACGACATGGCCACTCACGGCTGCGGCAGCGGCAGGCGCTTCGGCTTCGGCGGCAGCAACGGCGGTGGCCAGCGCTGGAGCCGGCTGTGCCGGTGCGGCATAGGCCTGCTGCATCACTGGGTAAGCCTGCGCCGGCGCGGCGCGGCTGATGCGCACTGACTCTTCGCCCTCAGCAATTTCCAGTTCAGAAATACCTGATTCTTCAACCAGTTCGATCAGCTTCTTGATTTTACGAATATCCATGAGTGTGATTCCGTACTCTTTTTGTGGAGCAATTAGTGGGTTTTTGACAGACGATTAACCGCTGCCTGTAAAGCAAATGTGTAACCTTCCGCGCCGAGTCCGCAGATCACGCCTACCGCAATATCAGACAGATAGGAGTGATGGCGGAAAGGCTCGCGGGCATGCACGTTGGACAGGTGGATCTCGATAAACGGGATTTGCACCGCCAACAGCGCATCGCGCAGCGCCACGCTGGTATGGGTGAACGCCGCCGGGTTAATCAGAATGAAATCTGTGTTGCCGCGCGCCTGATGAATGCGGTCGATCAGCGCGTGTTCGGCATTGGACTGCAGATGGCTCAGGGCAACGCCCAGCGCGGAGGCCTGATGCTCTAATCCGCTAACGATCTCCGCCAGCGTCGTGCTGCCGTATTTCTCCGGCTCGCGGGTCCCCAGCAGGTTCAGATTAGGGCCATTCAGGAGCAAAATGTGAGACTTGTCCGCCATTGTGCTGGTATCTCCGGCAATAAAACCATCATCGTTCAACATAACCCGATGTTACCGATTTGTCACCTTTTTCGGGCAAAAATCACGCTGTCCTTCAGGACAAGGTCGGGCATTATAACGATATCGTAGCAATTCGCAGCTAAATACTGGTCTTATCAGCGAAGATATTCAACCCCTAATTGGTCAGGTTTACCCGCTTCTGTGAGATCGTGCAGGGCGGAAGATGGCGGTTTCTACCGCAACCAGGCGCGGAATTTCGGGTAACGCCACGCTAACAGCAGCACTGCCAACAGGGCGTAGATCAGCGGCTGGGGAGAAATGATTTTTACCGACCAAAGGTAGTGTATCGGCGTCAGAATCGCCACCAGATAGACGAAATTGTGCAGACGCTGCCAGTTTTTACCCAGTTTGCGCATCGCCCGCTGGGTTGAGGTTGCCGCCAGCGCCAGCAATAGCAGCCAGCTGACGATGCCAAGCGTCAGGTAGGGGCGTTCGACCAGCTCGCGGCCGAGCAGCGCGATATTGTTCAGCCCCAGTTCCAACGTGGCGTAGCTGATCAGATGCAGCGTTGCCCAGGCAAAGCACCACAGCCCCAGCAGCCGGCGGCAGCGCATCAGCATCGCCTGGCGGCTGTAGCGGGCCAGCGGGGCGACCAGCAGGGTGACCAGCAGTAGCTTGAGCGCCATGCGCCCAGTAAAGTGCTGGATGTCCTTGGCCGGGTCGGCGCTCAGCCAGCCCTGGTCGATCGCCAGCACCAGCCACGGCAGCGGCAGGAAGGCGGCCAGATGGATCACGGCTTTCAGCCATTTGATATGCACAGGTTTTAAACGCACTCAGAAATTCTCCCGCAGGTTCATGCCGCGATACAGCGAAGCGACCCGATCGCCATAGCCGTTAAACAGCAGCGTGGGCTGACGTTTCACATCCAGAATGCCGCCGGCGCCGATAAAGCGCTCGCTGGCCTGCGACCAGCGCGGGTGATCGACCTGCGGATTGACGTTGGCGTAAAAGCCGTATTCATTCGGCGCCGACAGGTTCCAGGTGGTTGGCGGCTGGTTGCGGGTCAGGCGGATATGCACGATGGACTTGATGCCCTTAAAGCCGTATTTCCACGGGGTAATCAGCCGCAGCGGCGCACCGTTCTGCGGCGGCAGCGTTTTGCCGTACACGCCCACCGTCAGCAGCGCCAGTGGGTGCATGGCTTCGTCCAGGCGCAGGCCTTCCACGTACGGATACTGCAGGCCACCGCCGATAAAGCGGTCTTTCTGCCCCGGCATCTGCTCAGGGTCATAGAGCGTCTGGAAGGCGACAAAGCGCGCGTTGCCGTTCGGCTCGGCCAGCTTCAGCAGCTTGCCCAGCTCAAAACCGATCCACGGCACCACCATCGACCAGGCTTCTACGCAGCGCATCCGATAAATGCGCTGCTCCAGCGGGAAACGTTTCATCAAATCGTCGATATCGAGCGTCAGCGGCTTGGCGACCTCGCCGTCGATGCGCACCTTCCAACCTTCGGTTTTCAGGCCGCCGGCGTTGGCGGCCGGGTCGGCCTTATCCAGCCCGAATTCGTAGAAGTTGTTATAGCCGGTGACCTTGTCTTCCGGCGTCAGCGTCAGTTTGTCCTGCCACTGCGGCGGTCGGCTGAATTCCAGCGCTTTGCCCGGCGGCGCTTTGGGGCGGTCGTTGCCTTTAAACCATGACAGCAGATCGGCCTGGGCGCTGAGCGGCAGCGCCAGCGACGCGGCGCCGATCCCCAATGCCTGCAGCACTTTTCTGCGCTGCTGGAACACGCTTTCCGGCGTGACGTCAGCTTCGGTTAGCTGATGGTTTTTTTTCATTAGCCTGTCCTCCACGGTGATGCCTTAAGCATGGCGTGAAAGCAGGCCGGAAGCGAGATGCGGCGGGAAAATATGAAATTTCGCAGAACGGGGCGGGTGCGGTGACGCGCACCCGCGGGACGGTGTCAGCGGATTTTCACCAGCGTGCGCCCGGTGATTTTATTGTCGAGCAGGTCGCGGGCGGCGGCGGGCGCCTGTTCCAGAGTGATTTCCTGCGTGGCCTGCTGATAAAAACTGTCCGGCAGGATGCCGGCCAGACGCTCCCAGGCGGTCTGACGCTGATGCAGCGGCGTGTGGACGGAGTCGACCCCCTGCAGACGCACGTTGCGCAGGATAAACGGCATCACGGTAGTCGGCAGCTGGTAGCCGCCGGCCAGCCCGCAGGCGGCGACGGTGCCGTTATAGTTCATCTGCGCCAGCACGCCGGCCAGCAGTTTGTCGCCGACGGTGTCGACGGCGCCGGCCCAGCGCTGTTTTTCCAGCGGACGCGGCGCTTCGAGATAGTCGCTGCGCGGCAGCACCTCTTTGGCGCCCAGCGCTTTCAGGTAGTCGGTATTGCTGTCGCGGCCGCTGATGGCGGTCACCCGGTAACCGAGCGCCGACAGCACGGCGACGGCGGTGCTGCCGACCCCGCCGCTGGCGCCGGTCACCAGCACGTCGCCGTCATCCGGGCGTACGCCGCCGTCTTCCAGCGCCATCACGCACAGCATGGCGGTCAGGCCGGCGGTGCCGATGATCATCGCCTGACGCTCATCAAGCCCTTTCGGTAGCGGCACCAGCCACTCGCCGGTGACGCGCGCCTGCTCCGCCAGGCCGCCCCAGTGGTTTTCCCCGACGCCCCAGCCGGTCAGCACCACGCTTTGTCCTTCGCTGAAGCGCGGATCCTTGCTGCTGTGCACCGTGCCGGCGAAATCAATGCCCGGCACCATCGGGAAGTGGCGAACGATTTTGCCCCTGCCGGTAATGGCCAGTGCATCTTTATAGTTGAGGCTGGACCAGTTCACATCGACCGTAACGTCGCCTTCCGGCAGACGGCCGCCGTCGATATCCTGCACCTGGCTGATGATTTGCTCGCCGTGTTGTTCCAATAATAATGCGCGCATGTCACTGTCCTCTTGTTTACCTCGGTTGATCGGCATGTCGCCGAGTCATGACCTCAATCATAAAGATTGCGAGAATAATTCATTAAAGTGATGTTTAAATCCTACTTATTTGACTATATGCATAATAGGTAAGTGATGCTCTGATAAAGAACAAAAAATTACCGTTTAAAGGTTCCTTTCCACGGCGAGGCTTGGTAGCTTGGATGCGTGCGAACCCGGCCGTGAGGTCCCTGGCGGTATTCTGAAAAAACAGACAGTTAACCATAAAATCGGGTTATGCTGTTGTACCCTTATCAGTAGGCTGCCACCTTTTTATTTCCATGGGTGCATACTCACTTAACCATAGCGGACAAGGCACAGGGATGCGATTTACTACCAAACTCTCTGCACTGATCACCCTGCTCGTTGCGCTGGCTATGTTCTTTATGCTGATGGGGTGCTCGTACAGCTTCTTTTATGTGACCCAGGAGCGTATGGAGCGCCGCTTCGATGCGCTGGTCACCTCGCTGGACCAGGCGATGCTGCATAACTCGCTGCAGGCGCAGACGCAGTGGCTGCCGCTGGTGATGAGGCCGCTCGGCATTGTGGAACTGCGCGTTGAGAGCGCCAGCGGTATTCTGCTCAACTATGAACTGCCCGCGTTGACGGGCCAGCCCAGGATCGCACCCAGTAGCCACCGCTATACCTCTTTGCCGCTGATGCAGCACCCCGGCAGTATGCTGAATATCACCTATCTCGATCCCTTCGCCAGCGATGGCTACTCGCTGCGTTCGACGCTGGCCGTCACGTTGGCGATCGTCGTGATGCTGGTGGTGCTGTTGTTCAGCCTGCGCTGGCTGCGTGAGCAGGCCGACGGTGAAGACCGCCTGGCCTGGCGGGCGCGGCGCATTTTGAACGGCGAGCGTGAAGAGGTGATGCAGGGGGACATGCGGGAGTGGCCGCCGAGCGTCAGCAGCGCGCTGGATCGCCTGCTGGCGGATCTGGCCGAAGCGCGCGAGGAGCGGACGCGGGTGGACACCCTGATCCGCGCCTTTGCCGCCCAGGACGCCAAAACCGGGCTGAATAACCGCCTGTTTTTCGACAATCAGCTGACCACGCAGTTGGAGGAGGAGGGGGCGCACGGCATTGTGATGATGGTGCGCCTGCCGGATTTTGAAACGCTGCGTGAAACCCACGGCGCCGCCATGGTGCAGGAGCTGATGTATTCGCTGGTCAATCTGCTGTCTACCTTTGTGCTGCGCTATCCGTCGGCGCTGCTGGCGCGCTATTTCCACAGTGATTTTACCGTGCTGCTGCCGCACCGCACGCTGAAAGAGGCGGACGGCATTGCCGCGCAGTTAGTGAACGCTATCGATGCGCTGCCCGCAACACCGCTGATTGAGCGCGAAGCCTTTCTACATATCGGCATTGTCGCCTACCGCAGCGGCCAGACGACTGAACAGGTGATCGACCGTGCCGAACAGGCGACGCGCCACGCGACGCTGCAGGGGGAAAACGGCTGGTACGTGTACGACAGCCAGGTGCCGGAGAAGGGACGCGGCAGCGTCAAGTGGCGCACCCTGCTGGAGCAGATGCTGGAGCGGGGCGGCCCACGGCTGTATCAAAAACCGGCGGTGACGGTGAAGGGCGAGGTGCATCACCGGGAAATAATGAGCCGTGTTTATGACGGCTCTCAAGAGTTGCTACCTGCTGAATACATGCCGCTGGTGAAGCAGTTCGGGCTGGCTGAACGTTACGATCGCCTGCAGGTAAGCCGGTTGATCCCGCTGCTGGCGCTGTGGCCGGAAGAGACGCTGGCGTTTCCGCTGTGCGTTGATTCATTATTACAGCGCTCGTTTCAGAACTGGCTGCGCGATGCGTTGCTGCAGTGCGAAAAAAGTCATCGGCAACGTATTCTGATTGAACTTGCAGAGGCGGATGTGTGTCAACATATCGACCGTTTACGCCCGGTGCTGCGACTGATCGCGGGGTTGGGCTGCCGCCTGGCGGTATCTCAGGCGGGGTTAACCGTGGTCAGCACCGCATATATCAAGTCGCTGCAGGTGGAGATCGTAAAACTGCATCCCGGTTTGGTGCGCAGTATTGATAAACGCGACGAGAATCAGCTGTTTGTGCAGAGCCTGTCGAGCGCCTGCGAAGGCACCAGCGCGCGGCTGTTTGCCGCCAGCGTGCGTACGCGCAGCGAATGGCAGACGCTAAAAGAGCGCGGGATCCACGGCGGACAGGGCGACTTTTTTGCCTCGCCGGAGCCGATTGACGTCGGGCGCAAAAAATATTCGCGTCGTTATCGCGTTTAACCTGAATATTTGCTCATTTTTCACGTAGAATAACCCGTCCTTTCCCGTCGGACGTTGGTAGGTGCTTACCACCAGTGATAATCAGGGAAAATGTTAGTTTTTATGAGCTGTGTTACGCCGTTTTGCGCGTTGACAGGGGTGGTAAACTGAACCTTGGTTCAGGGAATTCAGGCCTCATCCAATTTCCGTGCATTCGAGCAGTAATAATGCAGATTATTTTCACCGAAGTAGAACGTTTTTGCGCCTTGTCGCTGCTTCGTGTGGTTGGTAAAGTAGGCGGATTTTATTTTTCGCCCCCAGCTTGCAGGATTATCCTTTAGTTATGTTTAAGAAATTTCGTGGCATGTTTTCCAATGACTTGTCCATCGATTTGGGTACCGCCAATACCCTTATTTATGTTAAAGGGCAAGGCATTGTACTGAATGAACCGTCGGTGGTTGCCATTCGCCAGGATCGTGCCGGTTCGCCGAAGAGCGTAGCGGCTGTGGGCCATGACGCCAAACAGATGCTGGGGCGTACTCCCGGCAATATCGCAGCCATTCGTCCGATGAAAGACGGCGTGATCGCCGACTTCTTCGTGACCGAAAAAATGCTGCAGCACTTTATCAAGCAGGTGCACAGCAACAGCTTTATGCGCCCAAGCCCGCGCGTGCTGGTGTGCGTGCCGGTCGGCGCTACGCAGGTTGAGCGTCGCGCCATCCGCGAATCGGCGCAGGGCGCCGGCGCGCGTGAAGTGTTCCTGATTGAAGAACCGATGGCGGCCGCTATCGGCGCCGGCCTGCCGGTTTCCGAGGCCACCGGCTCCATGGTGGTGGATATCGGCGGCGGCACCACGGAAGTGGCGGTGATCTCTCTGAACGGCGTGGTGTACTCCTCGTCCGTGCGCATTGGCGGCGACCGCTTCGATGAAGCGATTATCAACTATGTGCGCCGCAACTACGGCTCGCTGATCGGCGAAGCCACCGCAGAACGCATCAAGCATGAGATCGGCTCGGCCTATCCGGGCGATGAAGTGCGCGAAATCGAAGTACGCGGCCGTAACCTGGCCGAAGGCGTACCGCGCGGCTTTACCCTGAACTCCAATGAAATCCTCGAAGCCCTGCAGGAGCCGCTGACCGGCATCGTCAGCGCGGTGATGGTGGCGCTGGAGCAGTGCCCGCCGGAACTGGCTTCCGACATTTCGGAACGCGGCATGGTGCTGACCGGCGGCGGCGCGCTGCTGCGCAACCTGGATCGTCTGCTGATGGAAGAAACCGGCATCCCGGTCGTGGTGGCAGAAGACCCGCTGACCTGCGTGGCGCGCGGCGGCGGCAAGGCGTTGGAGATGATCGACATGCATGGCGGCGATTTGTTCAGCGAAGAATAGTCAGCCCCAATGAAGGAGGTATCGTCTAAGATCAATGCATCTTGTACGCTGCCTCCTTCTGTTGTCGAGGAACTCGCATAATTTATGAAGCCGATTTTTAGCAGGGGGCCTTCCCTGCAACTGCGACTTTTTTTGGCGGTGATCGTGGCGATTGGCCTGATCGTTGCCGATAGCCGGCTCGGTACGTTCGTAAAAATACGAAACTATATGGATACCGCAGTCAGCCCTTTCTATTTTTTGGCCAACGGGCCGCGTAAGGTTCTGGACAGCGTCTCGGATACGCTGGCAACTCGCCAACAGTTGGAACTCGAAAACCGCGCTTTGCGGCAGGAGCTGCTGCTAAAAGGCAGCGATACCCTTCTTCTCGGTCAATTCAAGCAGGAAAATGCCCGCCTGCGTGAACTGCTTGGCTCGCCGCTGCGTCAGGACGAACAGAAGATGGTCACCCAGGTGATCTCGGCCGGCTCCGATCCGTACAGCGATCAGGTGGTGATCGACAAAGGCTCCGATAACGGCGTCTATGAAGGCCAGCCGGTGATCAGCGATAAAGGGGTGGTCGGCCAGGTGGTGGCGGTGGCCAAATATACCAGCCGCGTGCTGCTGATTTGCGATGCCTCCCACGCGCTGCCGATTCAGGTACTGCGCAACGATATCCGCGTGATCGCCGCCGGCAGCGGCTGCGCCGACGATCTGCAGCTGGAGCACCTGCCGGGCAACACCGATATTCGCGTGGGCGACGTGCTGGTGACCTCGGGGCTGGGCGGACGCTTCCCGGAAGGCTATCCGGTGGCGGTGGTCTCCTCGGTGAAAGTGGATAATCAGCGCGCCTATACGGTGATTCAGGCGCGTCCGACCGCCGGTCTGCAGCGGCTGCGTTATCTGCTGCTGCTGTGGGGCGCCGATCGCAACGGCGATATGCCGCTGCAGCCGGATGAAGTACACCGCGTCGCTAATGAGCGCTTGATGCAGATGATGCCGCACGTGCTGCCGTCGGCCGACGCCATGGGGCCGCCGGCGCCGGTCCCTGCGCCGGCTATCGGCGCCGTGACGCCGCCGTCTGCGGCCGCCGCGCCGCCCGCTGCGGCAGGAGCGCGCTGATGAACCGTTACCGTAGTCACGGGCGCTGGATCATCTGGCTCTCTTTCCTGATCGCGCTGGTGCTGCAGATTATGCCGTGGCCGGAGCAGATTTATATGTTCCGCCCTTCATGGGTGGTGCTGATCCTGATCTATTGGGTGATGGCGTTGCCGCACCGGGTCAACGTCGGCACCGGCTTTGTGCTAGGGCTGATCATCGATCTGATCCTGGGCTCGACCCTGGGCGTGCGCGCGCTGGCGCTGGCGATTATCGCCTATCTGGTGGCGTTCAAGTTCCAGCTGTTCCGCAATATGGCGCTGTGGCAGCAGGCGTTGATCGTGATGCTGCTGTCGCTGGCGATGGACGTGGTGGTGTTCTGGGCGGAGTTTTTAGTGATCAACGTCTCTTTCCGCCCGGAAGTGTTCTGGAGTAGTGTGGTTAACGGCATTTTATGGCCGTGGCTGTTCCTGCTGATGCGCAAGATTCGCCGCCAGTTCGCCGTACAATAACGACGTAAAAAGGGGAGTTTATGATTTCGCTCTATTTGGCTTCAGGTTCCCCCCGTCGGCGTGAATTGCTGACGCTGCTTGGCGTACCGTTCGACATTATTCTGACCCACACCGAAGAACAGCGGCAGCCGGGGGAGAGCGCGGAGAGCTATGTGCGCCGCCTGGCGCAGGATAAGGCGCGCGCGGGCGTGGCGCTGGCGGCGGAAGACCGGCCGGTGCTCGGCGCCGACACCATCGTGGTGCTGAACGGGCGGGTGCTGGAAAAACCGCACGACGCCGCGCACGCCGCAGAGATGCTGAGCCTGCTGTCCGGCAAGCAGCATCAGGTGATTACCGCGGTGGCGATTGCCGACCGGCAGGACATCCTGTGCCAGCAGGTGGTCACCGATGTGACCTTCCGCACGCTGTCGCAGCAGGATATCGCCGATTATATTGCAACGGGCGAACCGATGGATAAAGCGGGCGCCTATGGGATTCAGGGAAAGGGTGGTTGTTTCGTCAGGACCCTCACCGGCAGCTATCACGCCGTGATGGGGCTACCGCTGGTCGAAACACATGAGCTGCTCAGTAATTTTGTCGCATTACGAGAGGTAAGAACCGGTTGAGGGCGGCAGCATCGCGAGCGACCGGCTCTGAGGAGAAGACATGACCGCTGAGCTACTGGTAAATATCACACCGTCTGAAACGCGGGTTGCCTATATTGACGGCGGCATCCTGCAAGAGATCCACATCGAGCGCGAATCCAAGCGCGGTATCGTCGGCAATATCTACAAAGGCCGGGTGAGCCGGGTGCTGCCGGGCATGCAGGCGGCCTTTGTCGATATCGGCCTGGAGAAGGCGGCGTTTTTGCACGCCTCCGATATTATGCCGCACACCGAGTGCGTGGCGGGCGACGAACGGAAAAACTTCCACGTGCGCGATATCGCCGAACTGGTGCGCCAGGGGCAGGATCTGGTGGTGCAGGTGGTGAAAGACCCGCTGGGCACTAAAGGCGCGCGTCTGACCACCGACATTACGCTGCCCTCCCGCTACCTGGTGTTTATGCCGGGGGCGGCGCACGTCGGCGTCTCGCAGCGCATTGAAAGCGAGGCCGAGCGCGAACGGCTGAAAAAAATCGTCGCCGATTACTGCGACGAGCTGGGCGGTTTTATCATCCGCACCGCGGCGGAAGGCATCGGCGATGAAGAACTGGCGCAGGACGCCGCGTTCCTCAAGCGCCTGTGGACCAAGGTGATGGAGCGCAAAAAGCGCAACCAGACCAAATATATGCTGTACGGCGAGCTGGCGCTGGCGCAGCGCATCCTGCGCGACTTTGCCGGCGCGGCGCTCGATCGCATCCGCGTGGACTCACGCCTGACGCACGACCTGCTGACGGAGTTCACCGGCGAATATATCCCGGACATCAGCGGCAAGCTGGAGCTGTATACCGGCAGCCAGCCGATCTTCGATCTGTACGACGTGGAAAACGAAATCCAGCGTGCGCTGGAACGTAAGGTGGAGCTGAAGTCCGGCGGCTATCTGATCATCGATCAGACCGAGGCGATGACCACCATCGATATCAACACCGGTGCCTTTGTCGGCCATCGTAACCTCGACGAAACCATTTTCAATACCAACATTGAAGCGACGCAGGCCATCGCCCGTCAGCTGCGGCTGCGCAATCTGGGCGGCATTATCATTATCGATTTTATCGACATGAATAATGAAGAGCACCGCCGCCGGGTGCTGCACTCGCTGGAGCAGGCGCTGGGCAAGGATCGGGTCAAAACCACCATCAACGGCTTTTCACAGCTGGGGCTGGTGGAGATGACGCGTAAACGCACGCGCGAAAGTATTGAACATGTGCTGTGCAACGACTGTCCTACCTGTAACGGGCGCGGCACGGTCAAGACGGTTGAAACGGTATGCTATGAAATCTTGCGCGAAATCGTTCGCGTGCACCATGCTTATGATACCGACCGTTTCCTGGTTTACGCGTCGGCCGCGGTGGGCGAAGCGCTGAAAAGCGAAGAGTCGCACGCGCTGGCGGAGGTGGAAATCTTCGTCGGCAAGCAGGTTAAAGTACAGATTGAACCGTTATACAGCCAGGAACAGTTTGACGTCGTCATGATGTAAATCGGCTGTGATTGGCGGGGTTCGGCATGCGGAGCCCATTCATTCCCGTTGCCGGGCAGCGGAAGCAAGGAGATAGAGTGAAGCGACTGCCTGGGATTTTGTTGGCAACAGGCGCCACGTTAATTGTCGCCGTGGCGTTGCTGATCAGCGGGTTGCGCCTGGCGCTGCCGGAACTGAACGGTTATCGCCCCCAGTTGCTGGCGAAAATTTCAGCGATCTCCGGCGTGCCGGTGCAGGCCGACTTTATTCAGGGCCAGTGGGAAAACTTTGGCCCGCAGCTGGAGGTGCGCAACCTGCGCGCCGCGATGGCCAAAAGCGACCTTCATATCGAACGGGTCACGCTGGCGCTGGATGTCTGGCAGTCGCTGCTGCACTGGCGCTGGCAGTTTCGCGATCTCACCTTCTACCAGCTGCAGCTGGATATCAATACCACGCTGGGCGGCGATGAAAACAAGGGCAGCGCCATTCAGCCCGGTACCATCAGCGATCTGCTGTTGTATCAGTTCGATCACTTCGACCTGCGCGACAGCCGCATCTCTTTCCTGACGCCGTCCGGCCCGCGCGCCGAAGTTGCGATCCCGCAGCTAACCTGGCTGAACAGCGACCAGCGCCACCGCGCCGAAGGGCAAATCAGCCTGTCGACGTTTAACGGCCAGCACGGCGCCGTGCAGGTGCGTATGGACCTGCGTGATAACAAAGGGCTGCTGAATACCGGCACGGTCTATCTGCAGGCCGATAATATCGATATGAAGCCGTGGTTCAGCCGCTGGCTCAAATCCAACACCGGACTGGAAAGCGCCGACTTCAGCCTGGCCGCCTGGCTGCAGGTGCAGCAGGGGGAAATTTATGGCGGCAATGCCTTACTGAAGCAGGGCGCGGCCCGTTGGACGGTCGGCGACGAGGCGCACCGGCTGGACGTCGATAATTTGGCGCTGGCGGTCAAGCGTCAGGGCGGCGGTTGGCAGCTGGATGTGCCGCAGCTGAACATTAAAACCGATGGTCAGGCCTGGCCGCAGGGGATGCTGTCCGGGCTGTGGCTGCCGGAAAACAGCCGGTTTATCGGGCCGGAGCAGCAGGAAGAGCTGCGCATCCGCGCCAGCGACATCCAGCTGGAGCGGCTGTCGTCGCTGCTGCCGACCTTCTCGTTCCTCAGCCCGGATATGCTGGCGCGCTGGCAAGATATCCGGCCGCAGGGGCGGGTGGATACGTTGGCGCTGGATATTCCGCTGAAACAGCCGGAGCGAAGCCGTTTTCAGGCGCGCTGGCGCGATCTGAGCTGGCAGCACTGGCAGCTGTTGCCGGGAGTTAACCATTTCAGCGGCGCGCTCAGCGGCGGGGTCGAAAACGGCAGGCTGGATCTCGACCTGCAGAACAGCACCTTGCCCTATGGCGATATGTTCCGGGCGCCGCTGGAGATCGGCAGCGCCAGCGGGGCGCTGAACTGGCGCTATGGCGCACAGGGCTGGGAGCTTTCCAGCCAGAACCTGGATGTGAAGGCCAAATCGCTGTGGGTGAACGGCGACTTCCGCTACCGGCAACCGGCCAAGGGCGAGCCTTGGTTAAGCATTCTGGCGGGCATCCGCCTGTATGACGGCGCCGACGCCTGGCGCTACTTCCCGGAACCGCTGATGGGCAGCCATCTGGTTGACTACCTGAGCGGCGCCATCCAGGGCGGTCAGGTGGATAACGCCTCGCTGATCTACGCCGGCAATCCGCACCAGTTCCCTTATAAACATAATGAGGGGCATTTTGAGGTGTACGTGCCGCTGCGCCACTCGACCTTCCAGTTCCAGCCGGGCTGGCCGGCGCTGAAGGACCTGGCTATCGACCTGGATTTCCGCAACGACGGCCTGTGGATGCAGGCGCCGGCGACCAAACTGGGCAAGGTGGACGGCAAAAACGTCCGCGCGGTGATCCCGGACTACACCAAAGAGCGTTTGCTGATTGACGCCGACGTGGCGGGCGCCGGGCCGGAGGTGCAGGCCTACTTTGCCCAGACGCCGCTGCATGATTCCGTCGGCGGCGCGCTGGAGCAGCTGCAGGTTGGCGGCAATGTCAGTGGGCGCTTACATCTTGATATCCCCTTGAACGGCAAGCAGGTGGCGGCCAAAGGCGAGGTGACGCTGAATAATAACTCGCTGCTGGTGAAGCCGCTGGAGAGCACGCTGGAGAAGGTCAGCGGCAAATTTACCTTTGATAACGGCAACCTGGCCAGCGATACCCTGACGGCAAACTGGTTTGGGCAGCCGCTGGCGGTGAACTTCACCACCGATGAAGGGGCGAAGGACTATAAGGTCAATGTCGGCCTGAAGGGCGACTGGCAGCCGGGTAAGTTCCCGGAGGTGCCGCCGGAGGTGGCGAAGGCGCTGTCCGGCAGCGCGCCGTGGAACGGTAAGGTGGCGATCGTGCTGCCGCACGGCGGTGCCGCCAGCTACGCGATCGATCTCAATGCCGATCTGAAAAGTGTGAGCAGTCACTTACCTCCTCCGCTCGCCAAGCCGGCGGGTGAGCCGCTGCCGCTCAGCGTCAAGGTGCAGGGCGGCCTTAACGGCCTCACGCTCAACGGCAGCGCCGGTAAACAAAATTACTTCAACAGCGCCTGGTCGTTCGGCCGGCAACAGGTATCGCTGGACCGCGCCGCCTGGCGCAGCGGCGGCGGCGTGCCGCCGTTGCCGCAGAGCCGCTCGCTGACGCTGCACCTGCCGCCGCTGGACGGCGAAAAATGGCTGGCGCTGCTGTCACCGGCGCTGCAGCAGCCGGGCGGCGCTCAGGGCAAGGTCGGCAGTTTCCGCTTCCCGACCACGGTGACGCTGACCACTCCGCAGCTGCTGCTGGGCGGCCAGGCCTGGCATCAGCTGGAGCTGGCGGCGCGTCAGCAGTTTGGCGGCGTGAACGTCAGCGCCAAGGGCAAGGAGATCGACGGCAGCGTTTTGATCGCCGATAGCGGCCCGTGGCGCGCCGATATCAACTACCTGTACTACAACCCGCAGTTCGCCGACGATAAACCGGCGCCGCTTGCCGCGCCGCCGTCGGCGCCGGCGCAGCGCGTCTCGTTCCGCGGCTGGCCGTCCGTGATGCTGCGCTGCCAGAGTTGTTGGATCCTGGGGCAGAAGCTGGGCAAGGTCGAGGCCGATGTGAAGAACGTCGGCGATACGCTGACGCTGGAGCACGGCCTGATCGATACCGGCAAGGGACGCGTCAGCGCCACCGGCCTGTGGAAACAGAATGCGCAGGAAGAGCGCACCGCGCTGAAGGGAAAACTGCTGGGGAGCAAGATTGACGATACCGCCAGTTTCCTCGGTATCACCACGCCGCTGAAGGACGCGCCTTATGATGTGGACTTTGACCTGCACTGGCGTGGGCAGCCGTGGCAGCCGAAGATGAACACCTTCAACGGCACTATGAAGCTGGCGATGGGCAAGGGGGAGATCGACAGCATCGGCGGCGGTCGGGCCGGGCAGTTATTGCGCCTGGTCAGTTTCGATGCGCTGCTGCGTAAGCTACAGTTTGATTTCAGCGACACGTTTGGTAACGGCTTCTACTTTGACTCCATCCGCAGCACCATCTGGATGAAAGATGGCATAATGCATACCGATAACCTGTTGGTGGACGGGCTGGCGGCGGATATCGCCATGAGCGGCCAGGTTGACCTGGTGAAACGCCGGCTCGATATGCAGGCGGTGGTGGCGCCGGAGATTTCGGCCACGGTCGGGGTCGCGACCGCGTTTGTCATCAACCCGATCGTCGGCGCCGCGGTGTTCGCCGCCTCGAAGGTGTTGGCGCCGCTGTGGAACAAGATTTCGCTGATTCGTTACCATATTGGCGGCAGCCTGGATCAGCCGACCATCAATGAGGTGTTGCGTAAGCCAAAAGAGGATAAGGCGTCATGAAAAATGCCAATATTGCGTTGTTACAACTGTGCAGCGGCGATCGCGTCCGGGATAACCTGGCGCAGATTGAGCAGCAGATTAAGCAGCTCAATGCCGGTGTAAAACTGGTGATGACGCCGGAAAATGCCTTGCTGTTCGCCGACGCCGCGGCGTATCGTCAGCATGCCGAGCGGGAAGGCGAAGGCCCGCTGCAGCAGGCGGTGCGCGATCTGGCGCGCCGTTACGGCGTCTGGCTGCTGGTTGGCTCGATGCCGTTAATCAGCCGCGAAGACCCGCAGCGTCTCACCACCAGCAGCCTGCTGTTCGACGAGCAGGGCGAGCTGCGCGCCCGTTACGATAAGCTGCATATGTTCGATGTCGATATCAACGACGTGCATAGCCATTACCGCGAGTCGGATACCTATCAGCATGGTCAGCAGCTGACGGTGGTGGATACGCCGGTCGGCCGTCTCGGGATGACGATCTGTTATGATCTGCGCTTCCCCGGGCTGTATCAGGCGCTGCGCGATCGGGGCGCGGAGCTGATTTCCGTCCCGTCCGCCTTTACCCGCGTGACCGGCGAGGCGCACTGGGAGATTCTGCTGCGCGCCCGGGCGATTGAGAACCAGTGCGTGATCCTGGCGCCCGCGCAGGTCGGGCGTCATGGCCAGACGCGCCGTACCTGGGGCCATACCATGGCGGTGGACGGCTGGGGGAATATTATGAAAGAGAACCCCGATTCCGTGTCGCCGATTAAAGTACGTGTCGACACCGAGGTGCTGCACACCATACGCGGCAAAATGCCGGTGCGGCAACACAACCGATTCCAGACGTCGCTGCAGGCGCCGTCTGAAGCTAAATTCTCCAATCAAGAGTGAAAAAATTATGAGCCTGACGCTTGTCAGTGAGCAGTTACTTACTGCTAATAAGCTGAGTCATCAAGACCTGCATACGGTATTGGGGCAGCTGGCCGAGCGCCGACTCGACTATGCCGACCTCTATTTCCAGTCCAGCTATCACGAAGCCTGGGTGATTGAAGACGGCATCATCAAGGACGGCTCTTACAATATCGACCAGGGCGTCGGCGTGCGCGCCGTCAGCGGTGAGAAAACCGGCTTTGCCTATGCTGACCAGATTACCCTGAACGCGCTGAACCAGAGCGCCCAGGCCGCGCGCAGCATCGTGCGCGAGCAGGGCGACGGCCGGGCGCATACGCTGGGCGAAATTCGCCATCAGGCGCTGTATCTGCTGCTCGATCCGCTGCAGAGCCTGCCGCGTGAAGAGAAAATCGCCCTGCTGCACCGGGTGGACAAGGTTGCCCGCGCCGCCGACCCGCGCGTGCAGGAAGTGACCGCCAGCGTCACCGGCGTGTATGAGCAGGTGCTGGTAGCGGCCACCGACGGCACGCTGGCGGCGGACGTGCGTCCGCTGGTGCGCCTTTCAGTCAGCGTGCTGGTGGAGGAAGACGGCAAGCGTGAACGCGGCTCCAGCGGCGGCGGCGGCCGTTTCGGCTATGACTATTTTCTGGAAACGATCGACGGCGAAGTGCGCGCCGATGCTTTCGCCAAAGAGGCGGTGCGCATGGCGCTGGTCAACCTGTCGGCGGTTGCCGCGCCGGCGGGCGGCATGCCGGTGGTGCTGGGCGCCGGCTGGCCAGGCGTGCTGCTGCATGAGGCGGTCGGCCACGGCCTGGAAGGTGACTTCAACCGCCGCGGTTCCTCGGTGTTCAGCGGGCAGATGGGGCAACTGGTGGCGTCGGAGCTTTGCACCGTGGTGGATGACGGCACCATGCAGGGGCGTCGCGGTTCGCTGGCTATCGATGATGAAGGCGTGCCCGGCCAGTATAACGTGCTGATCGAAAACGGCGTGCTGAAGGGCTATATGCAGGACAAGCTGAATGCGCGCCTGATGGGCGTGGCGCCGACCGGCAACGGCCGCCGTGAATCCTATGCACATTTGCCGATGCCGCGCATGACCAACACCTATATGCTGGCCGGCCAGTCGACGCCGGAAGAGATTATCGCCAGCGTGGAGTACGGCCTGTATGCGCCGAACTTTGGCGGCGGGCAGGTGGATATCACCTCCGGGAAATTCGTCTTTTCCACCTCGGAAGCCTACCTGATCGAAAAAGGGCGCATCACCAAGCCGGTGAAGGGCGCGACGCTGATCGGCTCCGGCATTGAGGCGATGCAGCAGATCTCGATGGTCGGTAACGATCTGGCGCTGGATAAAGGCGTCGGCGTCTGCGGTAAAGAGGGGCAGAGCGTGCCGGTGGGCGTTGGTCAGCCGACGTTGAAGCTGGACAACCTGACGGTGGGCGGCACCGCGTAAGCGTTACCCGCCGTCGTATCGTTCGCCCGTGATGCCGGTCAGGTTCAGCCTGGCCGGTATTTTTTTGTCTTGCATGGCGGCGACGTCAGCGGTAGCCCTGATAAATCTCCCCGACTTTTTGGAAGTATTCGGTCAGGTAGTCGATGCAGACCTGCACTTTCAGCGGCAGCTTATCCTTTTCGGTATACAGCGCGTACACCGGGCGCGGATCGGAGTGATAGCGTTTGAACAGAATTTCCACTTCGCCGCGTTTGATTTCGTCGATCACCCACATCAGCGGCGCATAGGCGATGCCGGCGCCGGCTTTCAGCCAGCGGATCATGGTCTGCGAATCGTTGGTGACAAAGCGCCCCTGCGGTGAAATGCGCGTGCTGATGCCCTCAGGGGCGATCAGCTCAAACTCGCTGTCCGGGCGTACGCTGTACTCCAGCCAGGAAAAGTTCGCCAAATCGCTGGGGGTGCTCGGCGTGCCGTGGGCGGCCAGGTAACTTCTGGCGGCGCACACCACCATCGGCATTGAGCCGAGCCGTTTGGAGAACAGGCTGGAATCCTGCAGCGCGCCGACGCGGATCACCACGTCCAGCCCGTCGGCGATCAGATCGGGCGCCGGAATGCCGGTGACCAGGTTCACCTTCAGGCCGGGATACTCCTTGAGCATGTCGGCGGTCATGGTGGCCAGCACATTTTGTGCCATGGTTGAGGAACTGCCGATACGTAAATTGCCGGTAGGCGTATTATTGAAGGCGTACAGCTGCTCGTGCACCTCAATGGCTTCCAGCAGCATGCGGCGGCAGCCCTGATAGTAAATTTTACCCGCTTCCGTCAGGCCGATGCTGCGTGTGCTGCGGTTGAGCAGCTTGACCTGTAAATCATTTTCCAGTTTGGACACTGTCTGGCTGATGGATGATACGCTCATGCCCAACTGGCGTGCGGCGGCGGTAAATGAACCGCACTCAACCACTTTGGCGTATACCGACATCCGTTTTAGTCTTTCCATTATTCACTCTGGCTTAAAAGTGATTTAGATCACAGATTGTTGATGGCTTGATAGTAAGCAGGCTAATATAACCAGTGCCGGGTGTAAAAACCTCGTGCGCATAAGCGTGGTGTATCAGATGCTGCGTGATGCGCCCGTTGCAGCGCAACCCGGCTGCCTCGCACTTTCTTATCGCGGATGTATGCCTTGAGTTTAACCTTTTTTCAGGTTTATAGCCTGGACAACCTGTCTGGGGATGTGTTGTGGCGTGCATTCGCTAAAATGTAAATATAATGTGAATTAATATGAGTAAAACCTGTCTTCCCCGGTGTAGTAAACAATAAGGAAAAAATGATGAGTTTGCTTCCGGTGATGGTCATCTTCGGACTGTCGTTTCCCCCGGTGTTTTTCGAATTGATTGTGTCGCTGGCGCTGTTCTTTGTGCTGCGTCGGCTGCTGCAGCCGACCGGTATTTATGATTTTGTCTGGCATCCGGCGCTGTTCAACACCGCGCTGTATTGCTGCCTGTTTTATCTGATTTCGTGTCTTTTTGTTTGAGGTCGCTGTGAAAACTTTTTCGATAAAAATAGCCAGAATCGCGATCACTTTGATTCTTGTCCTGCTGGGGATTATCGCCGTCTTCAAGGCCTGGGTGTTCTATACCGAGTCGCCGTGGACGCGTGACGCCAAGTTTACCGCCGACGTGGTGGCGATCGCGCCGGACGTCAGCGGCCTGCTGAACGATGTGCGGGTGACGGACAACCAACTGGTGACCAAGGGTCAGGTGCTGTTTGTGGTCGACCAGCCGCGCTATCAGCAGGCGTTGGCGGAAGCCAGCGCCGACGTGGCCTATTACCAGGCGCTGACCGCCGAGAAAAAGCGTGAGGCGAGCCGCCGCGTGCGTCTGGGCGTTGACGCCATGTCGCGTGAAGAGATTGAACAGGCCAGCAATGCGCTGGAGACCGCCCAGCACCAGCTGGCGAAAGCAATCGCGGTGCGCGACCAGGCCAAACTCGATCTGGAACGCACCACGGTGCGTGCGCCGGCAGACGGCTGGATCACCAACCTGACCGTACACGCCGGTGATTTTATTACCCGCGGCTCCACGGCGGTGGCGCTGGTGAAAAAGAACACCTTTTATATTCTGGCCTATATGGAAGAGACCAAGCTGCACGGCCTGAACCGCGGCGACCGCGCGGAGATTACGCCGCTTGGCAGCAACCGCATTATGCACGGTACGGTGGACAGCGTGGCGGCGGCGGTGAACAACAGCAGCAGCACCAATGACAGCAAGGGGCTGGCCTCCATCGACAGCAACCTGGAGTGGGTGCGTCTGGCGCAGCGCGTGCCGGTAAAAATCATGCTGGATGCGAAAGACCAGCAGCATCCGTACCCTGCCGGCACCACGGCGACCGTGGTTATCACCGGTCAGAACGACCGCGATAGCGATCGCGAGTCGCCGTTCGTCAAGCTGATGCACCGGCTGCGTGAGTTCGGTTAATGAATAACCCCACCTTTATCCGCCTGAGGTTTGCGTTCAAACTGAGCTTTGCGATCGTCTTCGCGCTGTTTGTCGGCTTTCACCTTAACCTGGAAACACCGCGCTGGTCGGCGATGACCGCCGCCATTGTCGCCGCCGGCCCGGCCTTTGCCGCCGGCGGCGAGCCGTTTTCCGGTGCGATCCGCCACCGCGGCTGGCTGCGTATTATCGGCACTTTTATCGGCTGCTTTGTCGGCCTGCTGATTATCGTCACCACCGCGCGTGCGCCGGTGGTGATGCTGCTGTTGTGCTGCATCTGGGCCGGCTTCTGTACCTGGATCTCTTCGCTTATCAAGGTGGAAAACTCGTACGCCTGGGGGCTGGCGGGCTATACCGCGCTGATCATTATCGTCACCGTGGCCACCAGCGAGTCGCACCTGCTGGAGGCGCCGCAGTTCGCCGTGGAGCGCTGCAGCGAGATCGTGCTGGGGATCGTCAGCGCGGTGCTGGCGGACCTGCTGTTCTCCCCGCGCTCGATCAAACAGGATATCGACCGGGCGGTGGATAACCTGCTGGTGCAGCAGTATCAGCTGCTGCAGATGTGCATCAGCAATGCGGAGAAGGACGAGATTGACCGCGCCTGGGGCAACCTGGTGAAGGCTACCACCGCGCTGAACGGCATGCGCAGCAGCCTGATGATGGAGTCCTCGCGCTGGCAGAAGGTCAACCGCCGGGTGCGCGCGCTGCATACGCTGTCGCTGACGCTGATCACCCAGGCCTGTGAAACCTACCTGATTCTGCTTAACCACCCGGATGCGCTGAGCGAACGGCTGCGTGAACTGCTGATGGAGCCGGCGGAGACGCCGCAGGAGATCCATCGCCGCATGAAGCTGATGCGCCAGGTGCTGACGGTGCATCGCACCGATGACACGCTGTTGACGGTATCCAGCTGGGTCGGCGCGGCCACCCGCTACCTGCTGTTGGCGAAAGGTGTGCATACTAACAGCAGCATCAGTGGCGTGGAGGAGGATATCCTCAGTACCGAGGTCGAGATCAAACCGGCCTCGGCGGAGGGGCACCACGCGATGATCAACGGCCTGCGCACCTTTACCGCCACTGCGCTGGGCTGCCTGCTGTGGCTGTGGACCGGCTGGACCTCCGGCAGCGGCTTTATGGTGATTATCGCGGTAATCACCTCGCTGGCGATGCGTACGCCGAACCCGCGCATGGTGGCGATGGATTTTGTGCTGGG
This sequence comes from Serratia sp. FGI94, assembly GCF_000330865.1. Classification (NCBI taxonomy): domain Bacteria; kingdom Pseudomonadati; phylum Pseudomonadota; class Gammaproteobacteria; order Enterobacterales; family Yersiniaceae; genus Serratia; species Serratia sp. FGI94. Next base: position 4,363,680 of record NC_020064.1, on the reverse strand, counting down.
CATGCTGGTGGCGATACCGCTGGGGGCGCTGTACTTTATGGTGATCATCCCGGCGACGCAGCAAAGCATTCTGCTGCTCTGCCTCAGTCTGGGATTACTGGCGTTTATCATCGGCATTGAGGTGCAGAAACGGCGGCTGGGGTCGCTGGGGACGCTGGCCGGCACCATCAATATTCTGGTGCTCAGCAACCCGATGGAGTTCAACGTCACGCAGTTCCTCGATGCCTCTATCGGCCAGTTCCTGGGCAGCTGCGTTGGGTTGATGGTGCTGCTGCTGATCCGCGATAACTCGCGCGAGCGCACTGGCCGTACCTTGCTGAACAGCTTTGTCAGCAGCGCGGTGTCGGCCCTGACCACCAAGGCGGCCAAGCGGCGGGAAAACCATCTGCCGGCGCTGTACCAGCAGCTGAACCAGCTGCTGATGATGTTCCCCAACGATATTGCCAAATACCGTCTGGCGCTGAACCTGATTATCGCGCACCAGCGGATGCAGCGCACCGAGATCCCCGCCAGCGAAGAGCTGTCGGTGTTCCACCGCCAGATTCGCCGCACCGCCGACCGCGTGGTCAGCGCCAAAAATGAGGTGAAGCGGGCGTATTACTACGATCGTCTGCTCAGCGAAATGAACGAATATCAGCAGAAGCTGGTGGATAACCATGCGCCGCTCAGCGTCACCGGGCCGGTGCGCCGCCTGGCGGATATGTTGCACCGTTATCGCCATGCGTTAATTGATTAATCCTGCGCTTTGGCACGCCGCCGGCGCCGATCGGGTCGGCGCGTGCTGCCTGGCCGTTCCTCTAAGACTATACTGAAAAAAGGGCCGTTGATCGCCGTTAGCGGGGCGGTTGCGCGTGTCAGCGCCAGCGTAAAATGGCATGATAACCGGCAGCGGCGCGCGGGTGGCGCCTTTGGCGCGTAATGCTTTCCGGCAGGAAAGGTTACGTGACGTTCATCTTTCATTCATAATATTCATTTATATAAAACAGGGGCCAAGCGGCCCGGATGTCAGGGAAAGTAATGAATAAGCGGATTCTCGTGGCGATAGCGATCGCCGTGGCGGTGGCCGGGTTTAACATGCTGCGCGGTACCGATGATCGGGCGATTTCCAACGTGCCGACGGTGGCCGAGCGGGCGAGTGAAAGCATCGACCAGCTGACGCAGCAGCATCGGGTAGTGAGTTATTTGCAGCGGCATCAGCGTTTGCCGGACTACTACATCAGCAAGCGGCAGGCGCGGGAGCAGGGCTGGGACGCACGCAGCGGCAACCTGTGCAGCGTGCTGCCGGGCAAGGCGATTGGCGGCGATCGCTTCTCGAACCGGGAAGGGCGACTGCCGAACGCCCATAAGCGGGTATGGCGTGAGGCGGATATCAACTACCGCTGCGGCCGCCGCGGCGCCGATCGGCTGCTGTATTCCAGCGACGGTCTGATATTCGTGACGCGCGATCACTACAAAAACTTCATTCGGGTGGAGTGAGTTTGATGGGGAAAGTAGAGTTTGATTTCAGCCAGATCCCCGACCTGCCGGCGTTTTATCGCAACTTTGCCGATAAATTTGCGCTGGGGGACGGTTTTGGCGCCAATCTGGATGCGTTGTGGGACGTGGTGACCGGAGAGATCGGCCTGCCGGTCGAGATTGAGTTCACCAATCTTGATAACCGTCGCAAACGCCGCTTTGGCGCGATCATTCTGCTGTTTGAAGAGGCGGAAGAAGAGCTGGAAGGCAGTCTGTATTTCAATATTCGTGAAGCCGACGCCGCCGCCGCGCATCATCGGGGATGAACGCACGGGTTCATCCCATGATGCCGGCGACGCCGTGACGCCTTACTCGGCGGCTTCAGCCAGGTCGCGCAGATACTGAAAGATCTGACGGGCGGCCTTGGGCGTTTTGTTGGCGGCTTTTTCTTTCTGCGCGTTGCGCACCAGCGAGCGCAACTGCTGGCGATCGGCCTGCGGATACAGCTCCAGCACCGCCGGCACTGCATCATCCCCTTCCTCGACCAGACGATCGCGCAGCGACTCCAACTTATGGAACAGCGAAACCTGCTGGTTATGGCGGTTTTTCAGCTTGTCCAGCGCGGTCTGAATCGGCTCAACGTCGCGGGCGCGCAGCAGTTTGCCGATCAGCTGGATCTGGCGGCGACGGCCCTCTTTCTTGATCTTTTGCGCCAGTTCGATGGCGGCGCGCAGATCGTCATCCAGCGGAATGCGTTCCAGCGCGTTTTTCCCCAAATCAACCAGCTCGCTGCCCAGGTCTTTTAACGCTTCGGCATCGCGTTTAATTTCACTTTTACTGACCCAGATAATCTCGTCATCGTCCTCGTTTTCATTGTCCGGGACATCGTCGAGCCAGTCTTCAGGTTGTTTTTTCATGGTAGGCTCCGTTAAAAAGAGGCTAATCCTAACAGGTTGGCGCGGCGATCCCCAAAAGAATTGGCGCGGCGGCGTCCGCCTGCAGCCTGCGGCGCTAAATACTGCCGCCGGGGATGCGAAATTCTACGCGCTTCCTGTTAGACTCAAGGCTATGGATTTCTAAATTATGGCAGATTGATGAAAGTAGTCACTCAGGTTGCACAGCAGCGCAAGACGCTGGAAAACGCGGTTTCCCAGGCGCTGGATCTGGCGGCGGTCGGTTGCGATGCGGCAGAGGTCGCCGTAACGAAAACCACCGGCATCAGCGTCAGCACCCGCTTTGGCGAGGTAGAAAACGTCGAGTTCAACAGCGACGGCGCGCTGGGCATTACCGTTTATTATCAGCAGCGTAAAGGCAGCGCGTCGTCAACGGATCTCAGCCCGGACGCCATTGCGCGCACCGTGCAGGCGGCGCTGGATATTGCCCGCTACACCTCGCCGGATCCCTGCGCCGGCCCGGCGGAAAAGGATCTGCTGGCGTTTGAGGCGCCGGATCTCGATCTGTTCCACCCGGCGGAGCTGGATGCGGAACGCGGCATCGAACTGGCGGCCCGCGCCGAGCAGGCGTCGCTGGGTGCTGATGCGCGCATCACCAATACCGAAGGCGGCAGCTTCAACAGCCACTACGGCATCAAGGTGTTCGGCAACAGCCACGGCATGCTGCAAAGCTACTGCTCCAGCCGCCATTCGCTGTCCAGCTGCGTGATCGCCGAGCATCAGGGCGATATGGAGCGGGATTACGCCTATACCATCGGCCGCGACCTGAACGATCTGGCCAGCCCGGAGTGGGTGGGCCAGGAGTGCGCGCGTCGCACCCTGTCGCGCCTGGCGCCGCGCAAGCTGGCCACCATGAAGGCGCCGGTGCTGTTTGCCTCGGAAGTGGCGACCGGGCTGTTCGGCCATCTGGTCGGCGCCATCAGCGGCAGCAGCGTCTACCGTAAGTCCACCTTCCTGTTGGACGCGCTCGGCACGCAGATCCTGCCGGAGTGGCTGACCATTGAAGAGCACCCGCATCTGCTGAAAGGGCTGGCTTCGACGCCGTTCGACAGCGAAGGCGTGCGCACCCAGCGTCGCGATATCGTGAAGGACGGCGTGCTGCAAACCTGGCTGCTGACCAGCTACGCGGCGCGCAAGCTGGGCCTGCACAGCACCGGCCACGCGGGCGGCATTCATAACTGGCGCATTGCCGGCCAGGGCAATGACTTTGCCGGCATGCTCAAACAGCTGGGCACCGGCCTGGTGGTGACCGAACTGATGGGTCAGGGCGTCAGCGGCGTAACCGGCGACTATTCGCGCGGCGCGGCGGGCTTCTGGGTGGAGAACGGCGAAATCCAGTATCCGGTCAGCGAGATCACCATTGCCGGCAACCTGAAAGACATGCTGCGTAATATTGTCAGCGTTGGCAGCGATATCGAAACCCGCAGCAATATTCAGTGTGGCTCGGTGCTGCTGCCGGAAATGAAGATCGCCGGTCAGTAACCTGTATCAGCTGGCCGGCGCAACGCCGGCCAGCATTGCCGTTTCCCGCCTTTAACCTTCCTTACAAATCTTCGGTTTCGCTTTGTGCGCATGCCGCCTATGTTAATTAGCGGTTAATTAAAACAATAACGGAAGGTGAGCATGAACAATAAACTCAAAGCGCTGGCGGCGTTGGCGCTGCTGGGCGCCAGTTCGCTGGCGATGGCGGCCGATCTCGATGAGAATATGGATATCATCGCCGGCAACTATAAAACCGCGTTAAAAACCGATTCCGCCGACAGTTTCAAACAAAGTCTGCAAAACATGCGTGCTGCTGCGCAGGACGCCAAGCAGGGCACGCCGCCGAAGCTGGAAGATAAAGCGCCGGACAGCCCGGAAATGAAGGACTTCCGTCACGGTCTGGATACGCTGATCGGCCAGATCGACGCCTCACTGGCGCTGGCTAATCAGGGCAAACTGGCCGAGGCGAAACAGCAGGCGCAAGCGTTTAAAACCACCCGCGACACCTACCACCAAAAGTACCGCTAAGCGCCGTGGCGGCGGTTCTCCCGCCGCTTATCGCGCCATCTCCCCGTACTGCAAAAAGCTGGAGGGCGTCTGCCCCAGCACCCGACGAAACATGGCGGAAAACGCCGCGCTATTCTCATACCCCAGCTCCAGCGCAATCTGCGTGACGCTGTCGCCGGCGGCCAGCCGCGCCAGCGCCCATACCACTGCCGCCCGCTGTCGCCACTGCGAAAACGGCATGCCGGTCTGGCGCTGAAAAAAGCGGCTGAAACTGCGCAGGCTCATATACAGCCGGACGGCCCACTGCTGCGGCGGCAGATGAATATCCGGCCGCTGTAAAAATGCGTGGCACAGCGCATGCAGCCGCGCATCCGCCGGCAGCGGAATATGCAGCGGCAGCGCCGGCATGCGTGCGATCTCATGCAGCAACAGCGCGATCAGCGCGCCGTCGCGCCCGTGCTGCGCGTATTCGAGCGGCATCTCCACGGCGGCGATCAACAGCTGGCGCATCAGCGGCGAGACGCTGACCACCCGGCAGGGGGCGGTGCGTACCGCTTCCGGCAGCGCCGCCGGTTCGAGATACAGACTGTGGGTGGTCACGCCCACCATCGTCACCTGATGCGGCATGCCGGGCGGCAGCCAGACCGCCCGCTGCGGCGGCACCAGCCAGTTGCCCTGCTGTGTCGTGACGTGCATGACGCCGGTGGCGCCGTACAGCAGCTGGGCGCGGCGGTGGCTGTGCATCGCCAGCAGATAGCCGGACGGATAGTGCCTGGCGAGGGCGATGACCGGGCGCGCCAGGTGGTCGACGTCATCGATCGGAACATTGTGCATCGGGGTTGCCGGTAAGGTTGGCCAAAATGCAATGATAGTTGGCATAACGGCGTATGCAAGCCAGCGGCGATCGCTTTTATCCTGTCGCCCTCTTTTCTGGGCAGGACATGGGTTATGACGGACGTGGTTATTCTGCTGGCTGCCGGTTTTCTGACCGGCATCAGCACCATTTTGTTTGGCTTCGGCGGCGGCTTTGTGGTGGTGCCGCTGGTCTATCATCTGATCGCCGGTGCACAGCCCGGGCAGGCGATGCATATCGCCGTCGCGACTTCGACCGCGCTGATGATTCTCAACGCCGGCTATGCCAGCTATGGCCACTGGCGGCGCGGCGCTTTACGGCGGGAAACGATCATACCGCTGTGTTACGCGCTGGCGGGCGGCGCGCTGATCGGCGCGTTTATCGCCACGCGGCTGACGGACGGCCTGATCCGCCTGCTGTTTATCCTCTATATGCTGCTGACCATCGTCGATTGCGTGTGGCGTAAAGGCTTTCTGCAGAAAACCGCGCGGCGTCCGCTGTCTGCCGCCACGCTATGGCTGGGCGGGCCGAGCATCGGCGTGATTGCCGCGATGCTTGGCGTCGGCGGCAGCGTGATGACGGTGCCGCTGCTGCGGCGACACGGCTATGAGATGAAGTACTGCGTCAGCGCGGCCAACCCGCTGTCTATCGCCATTGCGCTGATGGGCGCCGGCATGTACGGCTGGCTGGGTCATGGCAAGATCGCCGGTGCGGGATACCTGGGCTATGTCAATCTGGGGATGCTGGCCTGGCTGGCGCTGTCCGGCATGTTGGGCATGGCGTTCGCCCGTTACGCGCTGCCGAAGATGGGGGATGAGCTGCATGCGCGGGTCTATGTCTGGCTGCTGGTTCTGGTGCTGGTGTCGATGCTGCTGTAACCCTACGGGCGGCGGAGGGCCGCCCGTCGCGCCGCTTAGCGATGGTACTCGCCGGCGGCTTCCGGCTGGTACAGCAGTTCCAGCACCTCAATATTCGCCTGTTCGCCGTTCGGCAGCGTCCAGGCAATCTGTTTGCCGACGTGCATGCCCAGCAGCGCGGCGCCCAGCGGCGCCATTACGGACAGCTGCTGATTGCTGTCCTTGAGCGAGGCGGGGTACACCAGCGTACGCACGTGCTCCTCGCCGGTGTGCAGGTCGCGAAAACGAACGATGCTGTTCATCGTCACCACATTAGCCGGGATTTGCGCCGGCGGCAGGATCTCGGCGCGATCCAACTCGTCGTTAAGCGCGGCGGCAATGTCGGTATGGGCGAAAGCCGGCTGTTCCAATAACGCGTCCAGGCGTTCTGCATCCAGCTCATTAATCGTAATGATTGGTTTGGTCATTCCACTCTCCCGTTATCCCCGACGCCCTGCGTGCCGCAAGCGCCGGAGCTACGTCAAAACACGCCGTGGGGGCGTTTTTCCAAATGGTAAAAAGGCGGCATAAAGCAACACCCCGCGCCTGAAGGTGCGGGGTGTTGGCAATGTCGATGTGTCTTGCCGATAGTAGGCGCTTAGCCGCGGAAAAGAAAGAGATCTCGATCACGAACTTTTCTTCCTCATTTTTTCCCGCGGGCGTACGGGCGGTGTGTTATCTCTTTGTATTTCCATCATGTTATCGCCAAATAATGCGTTTTGCGAAATGGATCCCCATCCGTCACCCAATTTCCACTTTGAACTGGAAAAAAACGCGCTACACAAGCCATGCCGTCGGCGTTAGGGTAAAGCCATCAGATAAAGCAGATAAAACGGCTTATTCAGCGCCGTTTTGTCACTCAATAATTAACGTCTGTATCCATGGGGTGACTGAAAAGTGAATGCAGGAGCAACTTCGGTAAAAACAGAACAGGCTGATATCGCGCAGGCGGCGGAAATTACCGCTCAGCTGCTGGCGGATATTACCGCGATGTTAAACGCAGAGAATATTTACACCAATGAGGTGCAACAGCAAATGCTGGAGTCGCACGTGCGTGCGATGGTCTTGCGATCTATTACCGGCGAGCCGCTGCCGGAGGTGGATAAATCTCTGTTTGATGAAATTTCCTCGCACTCGATGCAGCTGGCGCAGCGGGTGGTGGACCAATTAAAAACCTTGCCCGTCGAGGAAGCCTATTTGCTTTCCGTGCATTTCGAAGTGGCAAAAGATAATAACCAATAATTAATTACCAATGATTATCAATCAGGAGAATATTTCATGAGTCAAATTACCGTAGTGATCGGCGACCGTCTGGGAAAAGGGCAGAAAGTGGGCCAGGGCGTTGAAAATGCAGGCGGAAAAGCGGTGGTCATTCCCGGCGTGGCGGCGGATATGAAGCTGGGTGATGTGATGAAGGCGGAAAACGCGCAGCTGGGTATTTCGTTCTGCGGTAGCGGCGGTGCCGGTGCGATTACGGCGCAGACCAAATATGGTTATAAGGCAAAATACGGCATGCGTTCTATTGAAGAAGGCGTCACGGCGATTAACGAAGGCTGCAACGTACTGGGCTTCGGCTTTATGGACAAAGAAGAGCTGGGCCAGAAACTGGTGGAAGCCTATATCAAAAAACATGGCGCGGCATAATGAAGGAACAATATACCACCTCGGTCACCGTTGCGGGCAAAGGCGACACCAAGGCCAAAGCCTTTGCCGCCGCATTGGCAAGCGTACAGGGCGCGGTATTAAAGTCCACCAGTAATATTCTGCTGCGTATTGAACCGCAGGATGTCAGCGTATTAAGCGCGGAAGAAAAAATCACCAAAGAAAAGTTTCTGTTTTTCTTCCTGCCGCGGGAAAGAAAAAGCTATGCAGTGTCATTGGAAGTAACCATAAATGTGACGATCATCAACACTGAAAAGGTGGTCTTCACTACAAGATAAAAAACTGACAGATACCCGGAATGATTCATGTTACGGCGTTGTTGGCTTTAATTTGCAATTAATCGGGTATAAGTGGAGAGATAAACAGATGTTTCTCATAATCTTATTTAAGTCGATTATTATCGGCGGGCTGGTGGGCGTCGGCGTCGGTGCAGGCGCCGCGCGTATGTTCCATGCCCCGACGACACAGGGAATGGGTGCTTTCCGTACTTTAGGCGAGCTGAACTCTTGCGAGGGCGATCCGGCTTCGCACTTTTCATTTGGTTTGGGCTTCTTCTTTAACGCCTGGGCTTCCTCCGTGGCGGCCGGTGCCTTCACGCAGGATGTCGACCACCGCATTATTCCCAACTGGGGCGCCGCAGCGCTGATGATCAAAAACCGCAACGTGGCGGAAACGCTGCACGATCCGAAGAAAATGGCGATCGCCTGCGGCATCATCGGCATGATCGTGGTGGCCTTCCTGAACTCGACCGCCTCTGCGGTGCCGGCTGCGCTGCAGGTCACGGCGATCAAGGTGCTGGTGCCGGCGGCCAACCTGCTGGTCAACACCGTGATGCCGGTGATCTTCTGGCTGGCGGCGATCGACGCGGGCAAACGTTCCGGCTTCTGGGGCACCATTTTCGGTGGCCTGGCGCAGTTGATCATGGGTAACGCCGTACCGGGCCTGGTGCTGGGGATCCTGATCGGCAAGGGCGTGGAAGAGAGCGGCTGGAATAAAGTCACCAAAATCATGATGGCGACCATCGTGCTGCTGTTCGTGCTGAGCGGCTTCTTCCGCGGTTTCGATATGGAACTGCTCAAATCGTTCAGCCTCGGCGTGCCCGGCTGGCTGGATGCGATTCACAACGGCCTGAGCGGTAAATAAGGAGTGCAGTGATGGAAGAACAAGTCCAACAAAAAGGCTTCTGGTATGCCGACTGGTCGTTCCCGATTTTTGTCGGTCTGCTGTCCGCCGGCGTGTTTGCCGGGACGCATATGTATTACCTGTACGGTATCGGCGCGTTTAACGAAGTGGCGTTTGTCTCAATGCTGCGCGCCGGCATGGATACCGGCGTCTACGGCGCGGTGGCGGCGTTTGGCGCCAGCTTCCTGTTCGCGCGCATTATCGAAGGCTCGCTGGTGGGGATCCTCGATATCGGCGGCGCCATCCAGACCGGGGTAGGGCTGGGCGTACCGGCGCTGCTGCTGGGGGCCGGGTTCGTGTTCCCGGTGGCCAACTTTGCCGCATCGCTGGTGACCGGCCTGGTGATCGGCCTGGCGATTGGCTATCTGATTATTCTGGCGCGTAAATTCACCATTAATCAGAGCAATTCGACCTACGGCGCCGATGTGATGATGGGGGCGGGCAACTCCTCCGGCCGCTTCCTCGGGCCATTGATTATTCTGTCCGCCATGACCGCGTCGATTCCTATCGGCATCGGCTCTCTGCTTGGCGCTTTGCTGTTCTACATCTGGGGTAAACCAATCACCGGCGGCGCGATCCTCGGCGCCATGGTGCTGGGGGCGATTTTCCCGGTCGCCATTGCTTGACGTCCGGCTGTACCCGCAGCAAGACAACCAACGTATACCCTGGCCTCACGGCGCGTACTGCGGCGTGAGGTCGGCAGGGTATAAGGAGTAATGAAGTATGTATGACCTGATAATCCGACGCGCCAGACTGGCGGACGATACCCTGACGGACGTGGCGATCGCCGACGGCAAAATTGCCGCGGTCGGCCAGCTGCCGGCGGAGATGTCCGCCAGCCGCAGCTGGGATTTGGCGGGCAACTACCGTCTGAGCGCCGGCTGGATCGACGCCCATGTGCACTGCTACCCCTCCTCGCCGATCTATCACGATGAACCGGACCGCGTCGGTGTCGATAGCGGCGTCACCTCGGTGGTGGATGCCGGCAGTACCGGCAGCGACGACATTGATGAGTTCTATACGCTGACGCGCAGTACCAAAACCAACGTTTTCGCCTTCCTGAATATTTCGCGTATCGGCCTGCTGCGGCAAAACGAACTGGCCGATATGAGCGATATCAACAAGCAAGGGGTGAAGAGCGCCATCGAGCGTCACAGCGGCTTTGTCATCGGCATCAAGGCGCGGATGAGCAGCAGCGTGGTGGGGCCGAACGGCATCAAACCGCTGGTGCTGGCGAAAGAGATCCAGCAGGAAAACCAGCAGCTGCCGCTGATGGTGCACGTCGGCAACAACCCGCCGGATCTGGATGAGATTGCCGACCTGCTGACGCGTGGCGACATCATTACCCACTGTTATAACGGCAAACCGAACCGCATTCTGACGCCGGCGGGCACGCTGCGTGAGTCGGTCCAGCGCGCGCTGAAGCGCGGCGTGCTGCTGGACGTCGGCCACGGTACCGCCAGCTTCAGCTTCGAGGTGGCGCGCCAGGCGATTGCGCTGGGCCTGCTGCCGCACACCATCAGCTCGGATATCTATTGCCGCAACCGCATGGCCGGCCCGGTGCATAGTCTGGCGACGGTGATGTCCAAATTCTTCACCCTGGGCATGACGCTGCCGCAGGTGATCCATTGCGTGACGGAAAATGCCGCTTCGGCGCTGCGCCTGCAGAGTAAAGGGCAGATCAAACCGGGCTTCGACGCCGATTTAACCCTGTTTGAGGTGCGTCAGGGGCCGCAGGTATTTGCCGATTCTGAAGGGCAGTCCGCCGCGGGCGAACAATTGCTGGTTCCGCTGGCTGCGGTGGTGGCCGGGGAAGTCCTATTAACCGATGAAGGGAAGGCCGCTCATGTCTTCGATTTATGAAAAATATAATTTAAAACAGGTGATTAATACCTCCGGCCGCATGACGATTTTGGGCGTTTCCACGCCGAGCCAGACGGTGATCGATGCGGTGGATTACGGCCTGAACCACTACTTTGAAATTAAAGACCTGGTGGATAAAACCGGCGCGTATATCGCCAAGCTGCTGAACGCGGAGGATGCGGTGGTGGTGTCCTGCGCCTCGGCCGGCATCGCTCAGTCGGTGGCGGCGGTGATCGTACGCGACAACGCCAACCTGCTGGTGAACCTGCACTCGTCGCCGGTCAATGAACCGCGTGAGATCGTGCTGCCGCGCGGGCATAACGTCAACTTCGGCGCGCCGGTCGACACCATGGTCGCCTTGGGCGGCGGCAAGGTGGTGGAAGCAGGCTACGCCAACGAGTGTTCGCCGCAGCAGCTTGCCGCCAGCATTACGCCGCAGACGGCGGCGATCCTGTACGTCAAGTCGCACCACTGCGTGCAGAAGAGCATGCTGTCGGTCGAGCAGGCCGCCGAGGTGGCGCGCCGGCATAACCTGCCGCTGATCGTCGACGCCGCAGCCGAAGAGGATCTGACCAGCTACTACCAAATGGGCGCGGACCTGGTGATCTACAGCGGCGCGAAGGCGATCGAAGGGCCGACCAGCGGGCTGGTGATCGGCAGGAAACAGTACGTCGCCTGGGTAAAACAGCAGTCCGGCGGCATCGGCCGCGCGATGAAGGTCGGCAAAGAGGGCATTCTGGGGCTGACGCAGGCGATCGAAAGTTACCTGACGCAGGAAAAAACCAGCGGCGCGCAGATGGTTGAACGCATGTCGGCGTTTATCACCAACCTGAATACGCTGCACGGCGTCAGCGCGCAAACCGTCTGGGACAGCGCCGGCCGCGATATCGCCCGCGCGGAGATTACCTTTGACGAAGCCGCGATCGGCATCTCGACCACGGAGCTGGTGCAGGCGCTGAAGAACGGCGAGATCGCCATTTACTTCCGCGGCTACAAGGCCAACGAGGGCAAGATCGAAGTGGATGTGCGCAGCGTTGATGAAGCGCAGCTGATGACCGTATTTACCTGTATTAAACGTTTACTGGAGAAACAAGCATGAAGCTGAAGCCAAACTATTACCGTGACCGCGTTTGTCTCAACGTATTGGCGGGGTCGAAGGACAACGCGCAGGAAATCTACGACGCGGCGGAAGGGCACGTGCTGGTCGGTGTGCTCTCCAAGAACTATCCGGACGTCGCCAGCGCGGTGGCGGATATGCAGCGCTATGCGCGCCTGATCGACAATGCGCTGTCGGTGGGGCTGGGCGCCGGCGACCCTAAACAGTCGGCGATGGTCAGTCTGATTGCGCAGCAGGTGCAGCCGCAGCACGTCAACCAGGTGTTCACCGGCGTCGGCGCCAGCCGGGCGCTGCTGGGGCAAAATGACAGCGTGGTGAACGGCCTGGTGTCGCCGACCGGCCGCGTCGGTCAGGTGAAGATCTCGACCGGGCCGCTGAGCGCCACGGCGCCGGACGGTATCGTGCCGGTGGAAACCGCCATTGCGCTGCTGAAAGACATGGGCGGCAGCTCCATCAAGTATTTCCCGATGGGCGGCCTGAAGTGCAAGGACGAGTACCAGTATGTGGCGCAGGCCTGCGCCGAGCATGACTTCATGCTGGAGCCGACCGGCGGCATCGATCTGCAGAACTTTGAAGAGATCGTCGAGATTGCGCTGCGCGCCGGCGTGAAGCAGGTGATCCCGCACATTTACAGCTCGATCATTGATTCCGCCAGCGGTAATACCCGCCCGCAGGATGTGAAGACGCTGTTGGCGATGACCAAAAAGCTGGTGGGTTAAACCCCGGCGTAAAGACGGCGCCGCTGCGTGCGGCGCCCCGTATTAATGGGCGTGGTCGGCTGTGCCCCCTACCTGGATCAAGGATAAATATGCGAAACTGGGTTACCCTGCGAAGCGCTCCGTTACTGGGCGCAGTATCCCTGGCGCTGCTGGCGATGGCTAGCCCGGCGCTGCAAGCTGAGGACGCCATGACGACCACCTCATCCCGTTTTGCCTATATCGGCACCTACAATCCCAACGGCGAAGGCGTATACCGCTTGCGCGTTGACGCCGCCAGCGGCGCGCTGAGCGATAAAACGTTGGTCAGCACGCTGGCCAATCCCGCTCAGTTGACGGTCGACGCCCGCGGCAGGACGCTGTACGTCGCCAGCGAGGTCGGCACGGCGGATGACGGCAAGCACGGCACCATTGCCGCGCTGCGCATCAATGCCGAGGACGGCAGCCTGACGCCGCTCAATCAGGTGGATTCGCAGGGGGCGGGGCCGGTGTACCTTTCCCTGACGCCGAACGGCCACCATCTGCTGGTGGCCAACTACCAGAGCGGCAGCGTGGCGGTGTTCCCGGTGGATGCGCAAGGCCGGCTGGCGGCGGCCAGCTCGGTGCAACAGCAGCAGGGGCCGGCCGGCGCGGCCAAGCCGGCGGCGGCGGTGAACGGCAGCTTTGCCGTCAGCGATCATAACGGGCCGCATGCGCATATGATCGCCAGCGATCCGAGCGGCAAGTTTGTGTTTTCGACGGATCTGGGGCTGGATCGGATCTATCAGTGGCGTTTTGACGACGTCAGCGGCCGGCTGACGCCGAACGATCCGCCGTGGATCGCCGCCTCATCGGCCGGCGCGGGGCCGCGCCATTTCGTTTTCCATCCTGACGGCACCACGCTGCTGCTGGTGAACGAGGAGGCGTCCACGCTGACCAGCTACCGCTTTGACGCGCAGCGGGGCACGCTGAGCCAGCTGCATGCGGTATCGACGCTGCCGGCGGATTATCAGGGCACCAGCTTCGCCGCCGGGCTGGCGCTGAGCCGGGACGGCAATCACCTGTACGTCGCCAACCGGTTGCACAACAGCATCGCGCAGTTTAGCGTCGGCAAGGCGGGCGAGCTGACGCCGGTGGCGGAAACCTGGACGCGGGGCGATTACCCGCGCACGGTTACTCTGGATCCCAGCGGGCGCTATCTGTACGCGCTCAATCAGCGCAGCGACAACGTGACGCGCTTCGCCGTGGATCCGCACAGCGGCAAACTCAGTTTTATTGCAGGATATACGCCGGTGGGCAGCCCATCGCAGATGGTGTTTGCGCCGGCGACGCAGTAACTCTCTGGTCGGTTTAGCGCGACCCGCCTCGCGCTGGGGCGGGCGCTTAACATTGGAATGACAATGGTGAGATTTCCTTATCCTCGTTTAGCTTATCTGTTTGATGCGTTGCAATCGGAAACCCTGCCGCAGGATGAACTGGCGAAACGCCTGGCGGTTTCCACCCGGACGGTGCGTGCGGATATCACGGCACTGAATGATATTTTGGAAAAATACGGCGCCCGTTTTGTACACAGCCGCGGCGCGGGCTATCGGCTGCAGGTGGACGACGCCAAGTTGTTCAACGCGCTGCAGCTGCAGGAGCGCAGAAAGCATGTGACGCCGCGCAGCGCGCAGGAGCGCGTGCATGCCCTGCTGGTGCGTTTTCTGACCTCAGCGTTTTCTCTGAAGCTGGAAGATCTGGCCGATGAGTGGTTTGTCAGCCGCGGTACCCTGCAAAACGACATGGCTGAGGTGAGAGAGCGGCTGGCCGGTTACCAGCTAACCATTGAAACCAAACCGCGCTACGGCATGAAGCTGTTCGGCGCCGAAATGGCGATTCGCGCCTGCCTGACCGACCTGCTGTTCCAGCTGGATCAGGAGGACGCGGAAAATCCGCTGCTGAACAACGATATCCTGCTGCAGCCGCAGGTGGCGACCTTCGCCGGTCTGCTGCACCCGCTGCTGTCGCAATACAATGTCCGCCTGACGGACAAGGGTGAACAGTACCTGATTTTCTACTGCGCCGTGGCGCTCAAGCGCATCAGCGACGGTTATCCGCTGCCGGAGTTTGATGTGGAAGACGGCGATGAGGCGGTGCGCAAGGCGTCGACCTGGCTGGCGGGCGAGCTGAGCAAGGCCGCCGGTAAAGAGGTTTCGGCGGCCGAAGAGGCGTATCTGCGGGTGAATATCGCCGCGCGGCGGGTGCAGGAAGTGCGGCCGACCGAAATCAACGCCGACGATGAAGAAGCGCTGGTGGATTACATCCTGTCTTATATCAACACCCACTATAACTACAATCTGCAGGGCGATAAGCAGCTGCGCGCCGATCTGCTCACCCATATCAAGACCATGATCACCCGGGTGAAATACCAGATTAATATTCCCAATCCGCTGCTGACCAATATCAAGCAGCACTACCCGATGGCCTACGACGTGACGCTGGCGGCGGTCTCCAGCTGGGGAAAATATACTCCCTACACGCTGAGCGAGAACGAGATCGGCTATCTGGTGCTGCATATCGGCGTCGGGCTGGAGCGGCATTACAACATCGGCTATGAGCGTCATCCGCAGGTGATGCTGGTGTGCGACACCGGCAACTCGACGGTGCGTATGATTCAGGCGCAAATCGCCCGCAAGTATCCGCAGCTGGTGGTGACGCGCACCGTTTCGCTGCGCGATTACGAAATACTGCCGCATATCGACGAAGATTTTGTCATTTCCAACGCCCGCGTCAGCGAGAAGAACAAGCCGGTGGTGGTGATGTCGCCGTTCCCGACCGAGTATCAGCTGGAGCAGCTGGGCAAGCTGGTGCTGGTGGATCGCACCAAGCCGTATATGCTGGAAAAGTTCTTCGACGCCAACCACTTTATGGTGGTGAATGAACCGCTGACTCAGGAGCAGCTGTTCCGCAGGGTGTGCACGCAGCTGGAGCAGGAAGGCTATGTCGGCGAGGATTTTTATCCCTCGGTGGTTGAGCGTGAAGCCATCGTGTCCACCCTGCTCGGGGAAGGTATCGCCTTGCCGCACTCGCTGGGGCTGCTGGCGAAGAAAACCGTGGTGGTGACGCTGCTGGCGCCGCAGGGCATCGACTGGGGCGACGGCGAAATGGCGCACGTGATCTTCCTGCTGGCGATCAGCAAAAGCGACTATGAAGAGGCGATGGCGATTTATGAGCTGTTTGTCACCTTTGTCCGCGAGCGGTCGATGAGCCGGCTGCTGGGCAGCAGTGATTTCGCCAGCTTTAAGGCGGTGGCGCTGGATTGCCTGAGCCGGATATAAACCGGTTATTTCTGAGTGTCCGGCTTCACAGACGCGCCGTTTGCACATTGACCCGCGACCCTATGGTCTTAAAAATCAAAGGCTCTCTTTGCTGACAGGAGTCACAAGATGGCCGCTTTTTCCCTCCGGCCTGTTGAACCCGGTTACTGCGTTGTTGAAACGCCGGGTTCGTTAGCCTTTCAAGGACGTCTGCTGTTTGCCAACCCACGCAGCGCCGCCGCCCGTTATTTTATGCAGCTTAATGCCGATACGCCGTGGCTGAAGCCCGGGCAGATAGTGATTGTTGCCGATCCTGAGCATACACATCAGGATGCGTTGTTACGGCAGTTATATCAGGCAAAGCGGACGGTTAACCGGGCGATGGAGCCGATTAACGTTGAGCAGGCAGATTTCCTCCAGCGTCATTATGTCGCCATTGCGACCATACTTAACGGCACCAGCCGGGGAATGGGAATAGCCAGCGATGCCGGCAAGCAGTATTTTATGCGCATCGAAAAACTCCTTAAACAGATCGAGGCCAGCTACCAAAATCAGTTCCGGACTCAGGGGACGCTGATTGGCCAGCAGTTTTTTGTTGAAAGGCAGCGGCTGTTTAATGAGTTGAAAATCCTGCTGGATAAACCGATTTTTAGCCGGCTCACGCGCAACATCCTTAACCTGCGTCCCTATGAGAGCATCAAGCGTGCGCTGAACCTCTCCAGCCGTTCCATCGTGCATGAGTGGTCAACGGTGGGCGTTGGGGCAATAAAAGGCTACTCGAGCTACCTCGAGGGCGCCGGTAAGGCGGTAAAGTTTATGAAAGGTGCGGGCTGGATTGGTATAGCGCTCTCCGGAACCAGCACGACCAATGATATTTATCATGCTTGTACCCTTGGTCGTGAGAAGGAATGTGCGCGGGTGGCGTTAACAGGGTATGGTGCTTTTGGTGCGGGCACTGTCGGAGGAATATATGGCGGAGCCCTAGGAAGCTTGGTTGGTGTTGGAGTTTGTACGGCATTGGGGATTATCAGCGCTCCAGCAGGAGGGGCGGCCGGGTTGGCCTGTGCGATTATCGGTGGTACGGCAGGCGGTTTGGCAGGTGGTGGCACAGGGGAATATATCGGTGAGAAAGGTGGAGCTTTTGTTGCAGACATGCTTTTAAAGTAACAGAGGATAGGGCGTGATGAGCTTTTATTTGATGTTGATTGGCTCGGTGCTGGTATTTTCGGGCATTGGTTTTTTTATATTTATCATGCTGTACTTCGGCGTAACGAAAAAGAAATACGAAACAATCGTATCGGGCTACCTGTCCCGCGCTCTGCCGATGCCTGATGTTTATACCGTTTTTTATCATGGCGGTTTTTTCACCAGCTTTTTGCTGGTGAGATTTATGAGGCAGGTGTTACTAGGGAAAAAGATTGGGCTAGGTAAGAAAGGTTATTGGCTCCCCGCCGAGTCATATGACTATTTCAACACGTTGCCGAATGAGCTGATCGTCTGGATAAAAAAGTATTACATGCTGCATATCATCGAGCTGTCGATCATCATCTCTGGATCGCTCTTCATTTTGTTAGACAGCCTGTTAGGGGCTGTTGTACCCGGATATGCGGCATATTCCGGGTAAACGATCCAAAGGCGTGTCCGACGCTTAATCTTCGTCGAAGCCGGAATTAAACAGCGCGATCACCGCATCCAGTGCCTGCTGGGCCTGCGGTCCGCTGGCTTCGACTTCAATATGCCGGCCCTGGGCGGAGTCCAGCATCAGCAGCGCAATCACGCTGCTGGCCTCGGCTTCGGTGCCGCTGTCGTTACGCAGAATCACCTCGGCGTCAAAGCTCTGCACCAGTTCAAACAGCTTCATCGCCGGGCGGGCGTGCATGCCCAGCCGGTTCTTGATTTCTACCGTTTGTTTGATGGTCATTGCTTGCGTTTTTCCAGCGTGCGGTGACGCGACTGCACGTTCTTGCCGCGCGAGCGGAAATAGTCCGCCAGCTGCTCGGCCACGTACACCGAACGGTGTTTACCGCCGGTACAACCGATGGCGACCGTCAGATAGCTGCGGTTGTTAGTTTCCAGCATCGGCAGCCATTGTTCCAGGTAGCTGCGCGTCTGGTAGATAAAGTTATGCACTTCGGTATGGCGATCCAGGAATGACGCCACCGGCTTGTCCAGGCCGGTCATCGGGCGCAGCTTCGGATCCCAGTGCGGGTTCGGCAGGAAGCGGACGTCGAACACGTAATCGGCATCGATGGGAATGCCGTGTTTGAAGCCGAAGGACTCAAACACCATGGTCAGCTCACGTTCGCGTTTGCCCAGCAGGCGGGTGCGCAGCATCTCCGCCAGCTCATGCACCGACATTTCGGAGGTGTCGATAATCAGATCGGCGCGCGAGCGCAGCGGCTCCAGCAGGTCGCTTTCTTCATCGATAGCGCTTTCCAGCGACAGGTTTTTGCTCGACAGCGGGTGCAGGCGGCGGGTGTCGCTGTAACGGCGGATCAGCGTATTGCGGTCGGCGTCCAGGAACAGCAGTTGCGGGGAGAAGCTGTCCGGCAGTTGCGTCATCGCATATTCGAACACTTCCGGTGACTCCGGCATATTACGCACGTCGATGCTGACCGCGGCGGAGCTGTTGCGTTCCGCCAGCGTTTTGGCCAGCTCCGGCAGCAGCACCACGGGCAGGTTATCAACGCAGTAAAAACCCATATCTTCCAGCGCCCGCAAGGCGACGGATTTCCCTGAACCGGAACGGCCGCTGACAATCATCAGCACCATGTGGCAACTCCCCCTGGCATCTCAGCGGCGTTTATGCCGCCGTTGGAAATATAAGCCCGGCGACGGCCGGGATCCATGACAGACAAACAGTATCGTTATCGCCGGCGGAAGTCACGCCGGCAACCGCTTATTCCGTAATGATCTGATAAAGTTCTTCGTCGCTCTGCGCGGCGCGCAGGCGGCGGCAGACGGTTTTATCGGCCAGACGCTTGGCAACCAGCGACAGCGTGTGCAGATGGGTCTTGCACTGGTCGGCCGGCACCAGCAGGGCAAACAGCAGGTCGACCGGCTGGTTGTCGATGGCGTCGAAGGCGATAGGTTGGTCGAGACGGATAAACACGCCAACGGCCCGCAGTGTGTCCTCTTCCAGCTTGCCATGAGGGATCGCGATACCGTTGCCGATACCGGTACTGCCCATGCGTTCACGGGTGAGAACCGCGTCAAACACCACCTGCGGCGGCAGGTTGAGCTGTTTGGCTGCCAGTTCGCTGATAATTTCCAGAGCGCGTTTCTTGCTGTTGCAGTGTACGGAGCTTCTGGTGCACTCGATGTTGAGCACCGAGCTTAATTGCATTGTTTCGTCGTTCATCTCATCTTCACTTAAAATCACACGCTTAAGCTTGCTTAGCGCTGGTTTGGCGGCGGCGTTTGCCGCCAAACGCTGTGCGACGTCGTTGCTTAACGAGGCGATTTTTCGTCTGTTAAACCCTGATGGCTTATCGGCGCGTTATTCCGTGGAATAACACGCCGATGGCAGCCCGGTAGCGCGAAGGCTCCGTGCGGGCCGCTGCCGCGGACGGTAGCGGCCCAGATTGTCAGTGTTGCTTCAATTTGTCTTTATGTTTGTTCAATTGCCGCGCCAGTTTATCAATCAGGCAGTCAATTGCAGCATACATATCTTCTTTTTCCGAGGTGGCGTGCAACTCGCCTCCATTCACGTGCACCGTTGCTTCCGCAATCTGCTGCACTTTTTCCACGGTGAGCACGACATAAACCTGGTTAATGCGGTCGAAATACTGTTCGAGCTTGGCGAACTTGGTATTGACGAACTCACGCAACGGCTCGGTGATGTCGATGTGGTGTCCGGTAATGTTGAGCTGCATAATGTCTTCCTTCTCTATTGAGGTCAAACCAACTGTTTACGCTGGTTCGACGGCGGGATGGACAAAGACTCTCGGTACTTGGCGACGGTGCGCCGCGCCACCATGATGCCCTGATCGGCAAGCAGGGTGGCCAGTTTGCTGTCGCTAAGCGGTTTGGCGGGGTTTTCCGCCGCGATTAATTTCTTCACCAGCGCGCGGATCGCCGTGGAGGATGCCTCGCCGCCGCTGTCGGTGTTGACGTGGCTGGAGAAGAAATATTTCAGTTCGAAGATGCCGCGCGGGCTGTGCAGGAATTTCTGCGTGGTCACGCGTGAAATCGTCGATTCATGCATCTCCACGGCCTGGGCGATATCCGCCAGCACCATGGGCTTCATAAACTCTTCACCTTGTTCAAAGAACGCCTCCTGCTGCTCGACGATGCAGCGCGTCACCTTCAACAGCGTATCGTTACGGCTTTCCAGGCTTTTGATCAGCCATTTCGCTTCCTGCAGGTTACTGCGGATAAACTGGCCGTCGGCTTCGTTACGCGAGCTGTTGCCCAGAGCGGCATAGTGCTGGTTGATCTTCAGACGCGGAATGCTGTCGGCATTCAGTTCGACCGTCCAGCGGTTGTGCACCTTGCGCACCAGCACGTCGGGAATGACATATTCCGACTCGCCGGTATTGATCGACTGCCCCGGGCGCGGGTCGAGCGACTGAATCAGCAGCATCGCTTCTTTCAGTGTATCTTCTTTTAGCCGGGTTGATCGCATCAGGCTGCGAAAGTCGTGGTTGGCCAGCAGATCCAGGTGGTCGCTGATGATCAGCCGGGCTTCGGCGAGGAACGGCGTTTCTTTGGCGTATTGGGACAGCTGAATCAGCAAACAGTCGCGCAGATCGCGCGCCGCGACGCCGATCGGGTCGAAACGCTGCACCCGCTTGAGCACCGCTTCCACTTCATCCAGCGTAACGTCTTCAGCGCCGACGCTTTCCAGAATATCTTCCAGCGACACGGTGAGATAGCCGGTGTCGTCGACGGCGTCGACGATCGAGGTGGCGATGGCGGCGTCGGTATCGGAAAACGGCGTCAGATCCACCTGCCACATTAGGTAATCCTGCAGCGTCTGGGTGGTCTCCCCTTGGTAGACCGGCAGTTCGTCATCGCGGTAATCGGTGCCGGTGCCCGATGGCGTGCCGGCGGTGTAGATTTCATCCCAGGTGGCGTCCAGCGGCAGTTCGTCCGGCATATCCTTCTGCTCCAGCGCTTCGCGGGTATCCAGACCTTCGGTGTCAGCGCTTTCTTGCGCGTCGATCTCGTCGTGCGGGTCGGTTTGCTCAAGCAGCGGGTTGCTCTCTAACGCCAGTTGGATCTCTTGCTGAAGCTCAAGCGTAGACAGCTGCAGCAGGCGGATCGCCTGCTGCAGCTGGGGAGTCATCGCCAATTGTTGGCTGAGCCTGAGTTGCAAACCTTGCTTCATAATGTTCTTTCTATTTTTCCGTTAACCGCTGCGTATCGCTGACGCAGGGCATTACAGGCGGAATTCTTCGCCCAGATAAACGCGTTTCACCTGTTCATCGCTCAGAATCTCTTCCGGCGTGCCGTGGGCGATCAGTTGCCCCTGGCTGACAATATAGGCGCGTTCACAAACGTCCAGCGTTTCACGCACGTTGTGGTCGGTGATCAGCACGCCCAGGCCGCTGTCGCGCAGGTGCTCAATGATTTTTTTAATATCGATAACGGAAATCGGGTCAACCCCGGCGAACGGTTCGTCCAACAGGATGAATTTCGGGTTGGCGGCCAGCGCGCGGGCAATTTCGACGCGGCGGCGTTCACCGCCGGACAGCGCCTGGCCCAGGCTGTCGCGCAGATGGGTGATATGGAACTCCTCCATCAGCTCGTTGGCCCGGTCGGCGCGCTGTTCACTGCTCAGATCGTCGCGGATTTCCAGCACCGCCATCAGGTTGTCGTAGACGCTCAGGCGACGGAAGATCGAGGCTTCCTGCGGCAGATAGCCGATGCCGCGGCGCGCGCGGGCGTGCAACGGCAGGATGCTGATGTCTTCATCATCGATGACGATGCGTCCGGCGTCGCGCTGCACGATGCCGACCACCATGTAGAAGGTGGTGGTTTTACCCGCGCCGTTCGGCCCCAGCAGCCCGACGATTTCGCCGGAGTTCACTTTCAGGCTGACGTCTTCAACGACTTTACGGCCCTTGTAGGCTTTCGCCAGATTTTCTGCGATGAGTGTTGCCATAAGTGATTAGTTACTCTTCTGACCGTTTTTGTCCTGCAACTGCGACGGCACCAGCACGGTCTTCACGCGTTTGCCCTTGTCGCCGTATGCCTGCATTTGCTGCTGCTGCACCAGATAGGTGATGCGCTCGCCCTTCACGTTGCTGTCGAGCTGCTCCAGATAGGCGTTGCCGGTCAGGGTCACCAGCTGCGGCGCCACGTCGTAGCGCACTTTCAGCGAGTGTCCTTTTACCGGTTTGCCATTGTCCTGCATCTGGTAGAAGGTTACCGGCTTACCGAAGGCTTCGATATAGGTTTTGTTCTGATCGCCGCCCGGACGGGTGACCACCACTTTATCGGCCTTAATCTCGATGGTGCCCTGCTTGATCACCACGTTGCCGGTAAAGGTGCTGACGTTGCTCTGCATATCCAGAGACTGGTTCAGCGAGTCGATGCTCACCGGCTGATTGGCGTCAGACTTCAGCGCCAAGGCGGGGGCGCTGGCGGCCAAAACCAGGCTGCCGATCAACAGACTACGGAGTGGTTTTTTGTGTTTGAATTTCATAGTTGGTCTTAACCTTATCAATCAGCTCAGCGGTTTTGTCCCGCAGGTTCCCGCGCATTTTCATGCCGTTAGAATTAAAATTCGCGCCGTACAGCGTTACTTCGTCATCGGAGGACACATCCTGGGTCACCAGATTAACCTGAGCATTGTCCGTTTTGATTTTTTCCAGTTGCGAGGTGGTGGTCAGGCTGTTCACCTCGACGTGACCGTACAGATACAGCATCCGGTCTTTAGTCAGCTTGGCGCGGTCGGAACGTACCGACCAGGTGGCGACGGCGTTTTCGTTAAACAGCGTCATCACCGGCTGGGTAAACCAGCTCAGCTCTTCGGCGGTATAGTACTTGGCGCTTTCCGCCACCAGCTTATAGTTTAATTTACCGGCCGGGTTATAGACGACGGTGACCGTTTGCTGGCTCTGGTAAGTCGGATCCGCCGAGTTTACCGGCCCGGCCGTCGGTTCGTCATCGTAATCCGCCATATTCCAGCCGATCAGGGCCAGAACGATCAGCGCCAGTATAATGGTGATCCAGCGTTTGGTTTTGCTCATATCGACAGCCCTTTGGCGTCCTCCAGCTTGTTCTGAGCCAAAAGAATAATGTCGCACAGTTCACGCACCGCGCCGCGTCCGCCGGCGATGCGGGTGACGTAGTGGGCGCGCGGCGTCAGCAGCGGGTGGGCGTCCGCCACCGCCACGGCCAGGCCGACCCGCGCCATCACCGGCCAGTCGATCAGATCGTCGCCGATATAGGCCACCTGATCTGCCGACAGCGACAGTGTATCCAACAGTTCACGGAAGGCCAAAAGCTTATCGGACTGCCCCTGATACAGATAGCGGATGCCCAGGGTTTTTGCCCGGTCTTCCAGCAGTTTGGCGGAGCGTCCGGTGATAATGCCGACCTCAATGTCAGAGGTCTTCAGGCAGCGGATGCCGTAGCCGTCGCGCACGTTGAAGGCTTTCAGTTCTTCGCCGTTGTTGCCCATATAAATCAGGCCGTCCGACAGGACGCCGTCGACGTCGCAGATCAGCAGGCGGATTTTCCCGGCCCGCGCCATCACGTCTTGCGTTACCGGCCCGTAGCAGGTTTCAACCATACTCATTGATTTTCCTAATTATTCTGACAATAGCGCGGCGTTTCTCGCCGCCTGTCGCCGCTAAAAACTCACACCACGCCGGCGCGCAGCATGTCATGCATATGTACCACACCCAGCAGTTGGTCGCCATCCGCAACCAGCAGCGCGGTGATATGGCGCTGCTGCATCAGGTTCAGCGCGTCTACCGCCAGCGTATGCGGGCGCACGCGCACGCCGCCGCGCGTCATGACGTCGGCGATTTTGGCGCTGTTCAGATCGATGCCCAGATCGAAGATGCGGCGCAGGTCGCCGTCGGTGAAGATGCCGGCGATGTGCATCTGCTCATCGCAGATCACCGTCATCCCCAGATTTTTGCGGGTGATCTCCAGCAGGGCGTCGCGCAGCGTGGCGTCGGCGCTAACGTGCGGAATATCGTCGCCGCTGTGCATAATGTCGCTGACGCGCAGCAGCAGGCGGCGACCCAGCGCGCCGCCGGGGTGCGACAGCGCGAAATCTTCCGGCGTAAAGCCGCGCGCCTTTAGCAGCGCCACCGCCAGCGCATCGCCCATCACCAGGGTCGCCGTGGTGCTGGTGGTCGGCGCCAGGCCCAGCGGGCAGGCTTCCTGCGGCACCTTGATGCACAGGTGGATGTCCGCCGCCTTGCCCATTGAACTTTCCGGGTTGTTGGTCATGCAGATCATCGGGATCTGCTGGCGCTTGAGCACCGGGATCAGCGCCTGAATTTCACTGGATTCGCCGGAGTTGGAAATGGCAAGTACGATGTCCTGCGGCGTAACCATGCCGAGATCGCCATGGCTGGCTTCCGCCGGATGCACGAAGAATGAAGGGGTGCCGGTGCTGGCGAAGGTCGCGGCAATCTTACAGCCGATATGGCCGGATTTGCCCATGCCCATCACCACCACTTTACCGCTGCAGGCGGCGATTTTTTCGCAGGCGCGGGTAAAGTCGTCGTTGATGTAGCGGTCGAGCTGGGCCAGCCCGTCACGTTCGATCTGGAGCACTTCTTTACCGGCCTGTTGAAAATCAAAGCCAGGTTGCAACTCAATATTCGACATGCTTTTTCTCGTATTCTTAGCCAAAGGTAGCGAATGGGTTGAAAAACAGCAGCGCAAGATACGCAATAAAACCACATAATAACAGAGCGCCCGCCAGATGGCCGATGCGATGTTTGCGCCCGATGCACAGCGCGCTGAGCGCGAGGCTGGCCGCCAGCATCACCCAGTAGTCGCGCTGGAAGGCGGCCGGGTCGAGCCGGCTGGGCGACAGCAGGGCGGGCACGCCGAGCACGATCGCCATATTGAAAATATTCGAGCCGATAATACTGCCGATCGCCATGTCGTCTTCGCCTTTCAGCGCGCCGGCTATCGACGTGGCGAGCTCGGGCAGGCTGGTGCCGACGGCGATCAGCGTCAGGCCGACCGCCAGCTCGCTCATGCCGAAATAGTGGGCGATCACCGTGGCGTTATCGACCACCATCCGCGAGGCGAGCGGCAGGATAATAAATGCCAGCACCAGCCACAGCGTGGCGACGGTAGAATTGCCGTTCTGTGGCAGTTCGGCGAGCTGTTCCGTGGTCAGGCTGTCGCAGCCTTCGCGCTGGGCCAGTCGCGCTATTTTCAGCATCAGGGCGATAAAACCGGCGGCGGCGGCCAACAGCAGTACGCCGTCCAGCCGGCTGAGCTGGTTGTCCATCAACACCAGGCCGCATAATACTGTGACCGCCAACATCAGCGGCAGTTCGCGCCGCAGTACCTCCGAGCGGGCCGCCAGCGGGTGAATAAGCGCGGCAACCCCTAAAATCAGCAGGATATTGGTAATATTGGAGCCGATGACGTTACCGACCGCCATATCGCTCTGGCCGTTCAGCGCCGCGGTGACGGACACGAACAGCTCCGGCAGCGAGGTGCCGATGCCGACGATCGTCATGCCGATAATCAGCGGCGGCACGCCCAGCGAACGGGAGATCACCGCCGCGCCGTAAACCAGCCGGTCTGCGCCGTATACCAGTAAACACAAGCCAACGATAAATAATGTTATTGCGAGAAACATGCGAGTCCTTTGCGGGCACTATTCCCCAGACCTTCCACTGACGATCGCCGGCCAGCGCCGGAACGCAGGGCAGCGACGTGAAAGCGACAGGGGCCCGGTTCGTTGGTCTGACCTGGCCGTCATAACTGGCCTGCGCCGGTGGTGGGGCGCTATCGCCAATCTGTGTCGTTATTTTTCGTGATGTGACTAATTTTGACCCTGCGCAGCGTAAAAGTAAAACTAATGGCATCATTGGTAGGGAAATGGCGGTAAGTTTTTGTAAAAATGCGCCGTATGGCGCCCGGTAGATTATTATCAGCGGGTAGCAAAGCCCACACAGCCGTACAAGGATCCAATAACATGCACCAGCAGGCAGATAATCTGGTCGAAGTGCGCGGTATGACGTTCTCCCGCGGCGATCGGCTGATATTTGAAGACATCAACCTGACGGTTCCCCGTGGTAAAGTGACGGCGATTATGGGGCCGTCCGGCATCGGCAAGACCACCTTGCTGCGCCTGATCGGCGGGCAACTGGCGCCGGATAGCGGTGAAATCTGGTTCGACGGAGACAATATTCCCGCGCTGTCGCGGCATAAGCTGTACGATGCGCGCAAGAAGATGAGCATGCTGTTCCAGTCCGGGGCACTGTTTACCGATTTAACCGTGTTTGAGAACGTGGCCTTCCCGCTGCGCGAGCACAGCCAGCTGCCGGAGGCGCTGATTCGCACCACGGTGCTGATGAAGCTTGAGGCGGTGGGGCTGCGCGGCGCGGCGGATCTGATGCCGAACGAACTGTCCGGCGGCATGGCGCGGCGTGCGGCGCTGGCGCGGGCCATCGCGCTCGACCCGCAGCTGATCATGTTCGACGAACCGTTTGTCGGGCAGGATCCGATCACCATGGGCGTATTGGTGAAGCTGATTGATGAGCTGAACCACGCGCTGGGGATCACCTGCATTGTGGTATCGCACGATGTGCCGGAAGTGCTGAGCATTGCCGACTACGCTTATATCGTGGCGGAGCACCGCGTGATTGCCGAAGGAACCGCACCGCAGTTACAGAACAATCCTGATGCGCGCGTGCGCCAGTTCCTGGATGGTATTGCCGACGGGCCGGTGCCGTTTCGTTATCCGGCCGGTGATTACCAGGCCGCATTGTTAGGCTAAGGGAGTAGATATCCTCATGTTATTACAGGCGTTAGCGTCTCTTGGACGCCGTAGCATCAATATCAGCACCGCCTTCGGGCGCGCCGGTCTGATGCTGTGGGGCGCGCTTATCGGACGGCCAGAGCCACGCAGGCAGTGGCCGCTGCTGATCAAACAATTACACAGCGTCGGCGTACAGTCGCTGTTAATCATCATGGTTTCCGGGCTGTTTATCGGCATGGTGCTGGGTCTGCAGGGGTATCTGGTGCTGACCACCTACAGCGCCGAGGCGAGCCTCGGCATGATGGTGGCGCTGTCGCTGCTGCGTGAACTGGGGCCGGTGGTGACCGCGCTGCTGTTCGCCGGCCGCGCAGGCTCCGCGCTGACCGCAGAAATCGGCCTGATGAAGGCCACCGAACAGATCTCCAGCCTGGAAATGATGGCGGTCGACCCGCTGCGGCGCATTGTGGCGCCGCGTTTCTGGGCCGGGATGATCAGCATGCCGCTGCTGACGCTGATTTTCGTCGCCGTCGGCATCTGGGGCGGTTCGATGGTGGGCGTGGATTGGAAAGGCATCGACAGCGGCTTCTTCTGGTCGGCGATGCAGGGCGCCGTCGAATGGCGTCAGGATCTGCTGAACTGCGTGATCAAGAGCGTGGTATTTGCGATAACCGTGACCTGGATTGCTATCTTTAACGGTTATGATGCGGTGCCGACCTCTGAAGGGATTAGCCGGGCAACGACCAGAACGGTGGTACATTCGTCTCTGGCGGTGTTGGGATTGGATTTTGTGCTGACAGCACTGATGTTTGGGAATTGATTCGATGCAAACGAAGAAGAGTGAAATCTGGGTTGGGGTATTTATGCTGATCGCGCTGGCCGCCATCATCTTTATCTGCCTGCAGGTAGCCAATGTGAAATCCATCGGCAACGAGCCGACCTACCGTATCTACGCCACCTTCGATAATATTGGTGGCCTGAAGGCGCGTTCGCCGGTGAAGATTGGCGGGGTGGTGATCGGCCGCGTAGCGGATATCGAGCTGGATCCGAAAACCTATACGCCGCGCGTCGCATTGGATATTCAGGACAAATACAACCAGATCCCGGATACCAGTTCATTGGCGGTCCGCACGTCCGGCCTGCTGGGGGAACAATTTCTTGCCCTGAACGTCGGTTTTGAAGACCCGGAAATGGGCACCGCCATTCTTAAGGACGGCGGCACCATTCAGGACACGAAATCAGCGATGGTGCTGGAAGATCTGATCGGCCAGTTCCTGTATAAAAGCGGCGGTCAGGATGAAGCCAAGCCGGATGCAACTGCTGCACCGGCAGCCGCCCCGAGTCATTAAAAGAGGATACCTGCATGTTTAAACGTTTATTGATGGTTGCCCTGTTGGTGGTTGCACCGCTGGCGAGCGCGGCGGACCAGACCAACCCGTACAGCATGATGCAAGAGGCGGCGGAGAAGACCTTTACCCGTCTGAAAACCGAGCAGCCGAAAATCAAGCAGGATCCGAACTCTCTGCGCGCCATCGTGCATGAAGAGCTGATGCCGTACGTTCAGGTGAAATACGCCGGCGCGCTGGTGCTGGGCCGCTATTACAAAGAAGCGACGCCTGCGCAGCGTGAAGCCTACTTCACCGCGTTCCAGGCTTACCTGGAACAGGCGTACGGCCAGGCGCTGGCGCTGTACCACGGCCAGACCTACCAGATTGCACCGCAGCAGCCGCTGGGGGACGCCAACATCGTGGCGATTCGCGTCACCATTATCGATACCAACGGCCGTCCGCCGGTGCGCCTCGATTTCCAATGGCGTAAAAACAGCAAAACCGGCCACTGGCAGGCGTACGACATGATTGCCGAAGGCGTCAGCATGATCACCACCAAGCAGAACGAGTGGGCGTCAACGCTGCGCACCAAAGGCATCGACGGCCTGACCCAGCAGCTGCAGGCGGCGGCCAAACAGCCGATTACGCTGGATCAGAAACAGTAATGGCCGAGTCCCTGCGCTTTGACGATCAGCCGCAGACGCTGGTGCTGCACGGCGATCTGGACCGGGAAACGCTGCTGCCGCTGTGGCGGCAGCGCGCCGAGCTGCTGAAGGGAAAAACGGCGATTGACGTGGCGCAGCTGCGCCGCGTGGACTCCTCCGGTCTGGCGTTGCTGGTGCATCTGCGCGCCGAACAGTTGCATAACGGCGTGGAATTGAAAATTTCCGGCGCGACCGACCGCCTGAAAACGCTGATTGCCCTGTACAATCTGCAGGAGATAATGCCTGTCGAGACGCAGGGTTAGGCGCGATTTGGCGGTGCGACGGTAACAACATCTCTGAAAGCCCCTGTTCTGCAGGGGCTTTTTCTTTAGTTTAAGAAAGCGCCGTATTCCTCTAAGATATCAGGCTGATTATGATCCTTTGCTGCAGAACGGGATACCATGGAAAATAGCGAAATTAAAGACGTGCTGATGAACGCATTGGCGCTGGAAGAAGTACAGGTAACGGGCGACGGCAGCCACTTTCAGGTGATTGCGGTCGGTGAACTGTTCGGCGCCATGAGCCGCGTCAAACAGCAGCAGGCGATCTATGCGCCGCTGATGGAATACATTGCCGACAACCGTATTCATGCCCTGTCGATCAAGGCATACACCCCTGAAGAGTGGAAGCGGGATCGCAAACTCAATGGATTTTAAGGCTGCGGGCCTTTCGGGCCGGCAGCGTTGATACCCGGTAGACCAACGGCGCAGGTCAGGGAGCGCGACGGCGCGCCTGCGGGCGGCCAGTGTGCGGCGGCGTGGGTCGCGGGTATTGTGGACGAGACAACAGAGAGTCATTAGATGGATAAATTTCGAGTGCAGGGCCGTACCCGCCTGAGCGGGGAAGTGGCTATTTCCGGGGCGAAAAACGCCGCCCTGCCGATTCTGTTTGCCGCGTTGTTGGCAGAAGAGCCGGTTGAGTTACAGAATGTTCCCAAACTGAAAGACATCGATACCACCATCAAGCTGCTGAGCCAGCTGGGCGTGAAGATTGAACGCAACGGTTCGGTGTTTGTCGACGCCGGCAACGTCAACGAACTCTGCGCGCCTTACGATCTGGTGAAAACCATGCGTGCTTCCATCTGGGCGCTGGGCCCGCTGGTCGCCCGTTTCGGCTACGGCCAGGTTTCTCTGCCGGGCGGCTGCGCTATCGGCGCGCGTCCGGTCGATCTGCATATCACCGGCCTGGAACAGCTGGGCGCCGAGATCAAACTGGAAGAAGGCTATGTGAAAGCCTCCGTCGACGGCCGTCTGAAGGGCGCGCATATCGTGATGGACAAGGTGAGCGTGGGCGCCACCGTCACTATCATGAGCGCCGCCACGCTGGCGACGGGCACCACCGTGATTGAAAATGCTGCGCGCGAGCCGGAAATCGTCGATACCGCCGAGTTCCTGAATACGCTGGGGGCGAAAATCAGCGGTGCCGGCACCGACAAGATCACCATTGAGGGCGTTGAGCGCCTGGGCGGCGGCGTGTACCGCGTTCTGCCTGACCGTATCGAAACCGGCACCTTCCTGGTGGCGGCAGCGATCTCCGGCGGCAAGGTGCTGTGCCGCAATACCCGTCCTGATACGCTGGATGCGGTGCTGGCCAAGCTGCGTGAGGCCGGGGCGGACATCGAAGTCGGTGAGGATTGGATCAGCCTTGATATGCACGGCCAGCGGCCGAAGGCTATTACCGTGCGCACCGCGCCGCACCCGGGGTTCCCGACCGATATGCAGGCGCAGTTCAGTCTGCTGAACCTGGTGGCCGAAGGCACCGGCGTTATCACCGAAACCATCTTCGAAAACCGCTTTATGCACGTGCCGGAGCTGATCCGCATGGGCGCACACGCGGAAATCGAAAGCAACACGGTGATCTGCCACGGTGTTGAGCAGCTGTCCGGCGCGCAGGTGATGGCGACCGACCTGCGTGCGTCCGCCAGCCTGGTGCTGGCCGGCTGTATTGCTGACGGCGTGACCATCGTCGACCGTATTTATCATATCGATCGCGGTTATGAGCGGATCGAAGATAAACTGCGAGCGCTGGGCGCGAATATTGAGCGCGTAAAAGGCGAGTAAATAAAAAATGCATTACGCCTCCGCATGACGTAATGCATAATTATTGAATTTATTTATAAAAGTGCACCTTGCCAGGTGCACTTTTTATTAATAAGTATGGGCCTCTGAATTATTTACCCATCGTTTCGCGATAGCTTTGTGCATAATCGGCGACGGTATCACGATCGGTCAGAAGACCCATTGCGCCACCGACGAGTCCGCCGATAATGGGGGCAATGACAACGCCAACCAGTTGAGCGAAGGCGCCAAACATGATGCTGCCGCCGGTCGCGAATTTAGCCATGCCGGCGCCGCTGGCGATGCCGTCCATGATGCCCCAGATCATGCCATCGAATGTACCACCGCTGACGGTAGTCAGTTCTTTATTGTTTAATTCACGCATGTAATGTCCTTATATTTAAATATCAATAAATTTATTTTTTATATAGATACAGCTTTCCAAGTGTCGGGAAATAGGATTACTCTAGAAGTTGCGTGTTTAAAAATACAAGAGAATAAAAAACAAATAAATACTTCGGTATGAAAATAATGATTTATTTTTCACTAATAAAATTGAACTGAATATGTTTCTGTTTTGGTATTTATTAAATTTATTTAAATGAACGATAAACTTATTATGCTGCTGATTATCTTTAACATTTGCTACGCGGCGGTTGCCGCCGGCGGAAACTGAGGGGCGGCAAATGTGCTGCGCCGGCTGAGGTATCAGCCAGCGCTAATTGTTGTCTTCCGGGAACTCACCCACCGTCATTTGCAGCGTGATGCGTTTACCGTCACGCAGCACGATCACCGGGATGGTGGTGCCGGGGCGGATTTCCGCCACCTGATCCATGGTTTCCAGCACGGAGACCGCCGGCTTGTTATTGACGTTGATAATAATGTCGTTGATATGGAAATTGGCGTTGGCCGCCGGGCCGTTCGGCGTAATTTCGGTCACGATAATCCCCTGCAGGCGGTCGATACCGCTGTTAGAGGTGCGTAGCGGGATAATCTCTTTGCCCTGGATGCCGAAGTAGCCGCGAATGACGCGGCCGTCGCGGATCAGCTTATCCATAATCTTGCTGGCCAGCTCGGTGGGAATGGCGAAGCCCAGCCCCTCCGGCGTTTCCCCGTTGGTGACCTTGTCATAGGTCAGGGTGTTGATCCCCATCAGCTCGCCCAGCGAGTTTACCAGCGCGCCGCCGGAGTTGCCGCGGTTGATGGAGGCATCGGTTTGCAGGAAGGTTTGGCGGCCGGTGGTGCTCAGACTGATGCGTCCGGTGGCGCTGATAATCCCCTGAGTGACGGTCTGACCAAGGTTATACGGGTTGCCGATCGCCAGCACCACGTCGCCGATATGCGCGATACGCTTGGTGTTGATGGGAATGACCGGCAGATTGCCCGGGTCGATCTTCAGCACCGCCAGATCGGTCAGGCTGTCGGAGCCGACCAGCAGCGCTTCGTAGCGGCGGCCGTCCTGCAGCACCACGGTGATCTGTTGCGCATCCTTGATCACGTGGCGGTTGGTCAGGATATAGCCGTGGTCGTTCATGATAACGCCGGAACCGAGGGACAGCACATTGGGCGCGCCGTTCATGTTGCGGTTGTAGATATTGACCACCGCAGGCGCAGCGCGGCGCACCGCCTTGTTATAGCCGGCCGGGGTTTCGTCGGCGGTATTCTCCACTTTCTCTGCAAACAGTTGATTGGAATAACGCAGCACGGGAAGCGCTGCCAATAGCAGGCCGGCAACGATCAAACCAATAACAGCGGAACGCAAGAGCTTAGCAAACATGGAGTTTTAACAGATAAAATAAAGGATGAACGGAGAATAGCACGAGTTAACCGGGCACAGTATGGCACTGCCCCCGGTTTTTGTACAAATTAACGCATTAGCAGATAAATGGTTTCACCGCCGCGGACGATGTTCAGCGCCATGACCGGCGGCTTGGCCGCCAGAACTTTACGCAGCGCGGTAATGCTTTCGACGCGCTGGCGGTTGATGCCGATAATCACATCGCCTTTTTGCAGGCCCATCTGCGCCGCCGGCGTACCTTTGCCGACGTTGTCGATCTTCACGCCTTTCTCGCCGCCCGGCAGCGCGCCGTTGCTTAGCGCCGCGCCCTGCAGGGCCGGAGACAGGGTCTCAGCGCTGGTGGAGGCGGTTTCGCTGTTGTCCAGCGTGACGGCCACCTCTTGCTGCTTGCCGTCGCGCAGCAGGCCGATTTTGATGGTTTTGCCCGGCGCGGTGGTGCCGACCTTGGCGCGCAGTTCGGCAAAGCTGCCGATCGGCTTGCCGTCGACGGAGATCAGAATATCGCCGGCTTTGATACCGGCCTTGGCCGCGGCGGATTTCGGCAGCACTTCGCTGACGAAGGCACCGCGCTGCGCGTCGGTATTAAAGGCTTTGGCGATATCGGCGGTCATCTCGCTGCCCTTGATGCCGAGCAGGCCGCGTTTCACTTCGCCGAATTCGATCAGCTGCTGGCTCAGGTTCTGCGCCATATTGCTGGGGATGGCGAAGCCGATGCCGATATTGCCGCCGCCCGGCGCCAGAATGGCGGTGTTGATGCCGATCAGCTCACCGTTCAGGTTCACCAGCGCGCCGCCGGAGTTGCCGCGGTTAATCGAGGCGTCGGTCTGGATAAAGTTCTCCAGCCCTTCCAGGTTGAGGCCGCTGCGTCCCAGCGCGGAGATAATGCCGGAGGTGGCGGTTTGCCCCAGGCCGAACGGGTTGCCGACGGCAACGGCGAAGTCGCCGACGCGTAACTTATCGGAGTCGGCCATTTTCACCGCGCTCAGGTTCTTGGCGGTGATCTGCAGCAGCGCGATGTCGGTCTGTTCGTCGCGGCCCAGCAGCTTGGCGTCGAACTCGCGGCCGTCATTGAGCTGCACCTTGATTTTGTCGGCGTTGGCGATGACGTGGTTGTTGGTAAGGATATAGCCTTTGGCTGCGTCGATAATCACGCCCGAACCCAGGCCTTCAAACGGACGCGAACTTTGCTTCTGTGTAGGGAAATTAGGGCCGAAGAAATATTTGAACTCTTCCGGCAAACGTTGGCGCTGCACCTGAGTTCCTTCAATATGCACGCTGACCACGGCGGGTAAGACTTTTTCCAGCATCGGCGCCAGGCTCGGCAGCTGCTGCCCTTGAACGGCGGGCGGCAAGGCCGCGTTGGCTACCGGTACGGCGGTAAGCGTCAGGCCAACACTCATTGCTAATGCACTAAGAATTAACGACTTTTTTTTCATTGATAATAACTCTCTCATTACCTGCCGGTGAAATTAATTAACCACTAAAGGTAAGGTTAAGACCGTGAATTTACGTCAGAAGTTCACCGCCAACATCCATTTAAGGCTTTAGGATAGCGCAGGAATTGCATCGGGGGGAGGGGGGAAGGTCAAAAGCCCGCGCAAAATTTACGCGGGCTGAAAAACGACGGTTAGTCGCGGCGCGGCGCACCACGCAGCAGACCGGAAGCGCCTTCGGAGTAGTCGCGCGGCATTTCAACCGGCGCCTGATCGTTATCCGCTTCGGATTCGCTCAGACGATAGCGGAACGGATTCTCCTGCATCGGCAGGTCCGGCAGCAGGTTGTTGGAGCTTTTCGCCATATGCTGATAGAGCTGACGATAGTCGCGCGCCATGTTGTCCAGCAGTTCCGCACTGCGGGCAAAATGGCCGACCAGTTCCTGACGGTACTCTTCCAGCTCGGTTTTGCTTTTATCCAGTTCGTTTTGCAAAACCTGTTGTTGACGTAGTTTACGGTTACCAAAGCGCATCGCTACCGCACCGATGACGATACCGACCACCAAACCAATCAGCGCATACTCCCAGGTCATGATGACTCCTATTGTGACTTCGTTGTTCCGCAGGGATTTTTCACTTAATAATATCCACTATAACCGTTAACCTTGTCCGAGTGGAATCCTGAAGCGCTTTTACCTTGGCTTTTCCGGGGTTTTCAGCGGGCCGCAATGCGGGAAAATGTGGCGATAACCGGAAATCTGACCGGTAACGCGCGGCTAAAATGGGCTAAATAAATTCTTTATCCGCGCTGCGCGCCAGCGGGGGCGGACGGAGCGATTGCAGGGAACATTAGGCAACATGTATTCACCATCACCGTTAACACGTTACCAGCAGGCGCTGGACGCCGGCGACTATCAGCCCGATGAGGTGCAGCGCCGGGCGGTCAGCCAATTGGACGCCATTTATCAGCAATTGGTGCAACAGACGCCCGAGACGCCGGCGGCGGCCGGCGGTCTGCGCGGCACGCTCAGCCGCTGGCTGAGGAAAGACAGCCGCCCGGCGGCGCAGCGCCCGGTTCAGGGGCTGTATATGTGGGGCGGCGTCGGGCGCGGCAAAACCTGGCTGATGGATATGTTCTTCCACAGCCTGCCGGGGGATCGCAAACTGCGGCTGCACTTTCACCGCTTTATGCTGCGGGTGCACGAAGAGCTGGCGCAGCTGCAGGGGCAGGAAAACCCGTTGGAGATTGTCGCCGACGGCTTCAAGGCGCAGGCGGACGTGCTGTGCTTTGACGAGTTCTTTGTTTCCGACATCACCGACGCCATGCTGCTGGCGACGCTGCTGCAGGCGCTGTTCGCCCGCGGCATTACGCTGGTGGCTACCTCGAACATCCCGCCGGACGAGCTGTACCGTAACGGCCTGCAGCGCGCGCGCTTCCTGCCGGCCATCGATCTGATCAATGACTATTGCGACGTGATGAACGTGGACGCCGGCATTGACTATCGCCTGCGCACGCTGACCCAGGCGCACCTCTACCTGACGCCGCTGAATGCGCAGACCGGGCAGGCGCTGGACGATATCTTCGACAAGCTGGCGGGCAAGGGCGGCGACGCGGCGCCGGTGCTGGAGATCAATCACCGGCCGCTGCAGGCGCTGCGCGCGGCGGACGGCGTGCTGGCGGTGGATTTCCACACGCTGTGTGAAGAGGCGCGCAGCCAGCTGGACTACATTGCGCTGTCGCGCCTGTACCACAGCGTGATCCTGCATAACGTGCGGGTGATGGGGCCGTTGAAGGAGAGCACCGCGCGCCGTTTCCTGGCGCTGGTGGATGAGTTCTACGAGCGTCACGTCAAGCTGGTGATCGCCGCCGAGGCGCCGATGTTCGAGATTTACCAGGGCGAACGGCTGAAGTTTGAATACCAGCGCTGCCTGTCGCGCCTGCAGGAGATGCAGAGCGAAGAATACCTGAAGCTGCCGCACCTGCCGTGACACCCCGGCGGCCTCCGCGCGGCGGGGGCCTGTCCGGCGGCGCTAAAATGCATTTTTCCTGCAAAAACTGTTCGATCTTTGCGGGTGACTTCTCTATAATCTTGCGACCCCACGTTACAACAAAGTTTTTTTTCCCAAAAACTTTATAGTGCCGGCAATGGCTATTCGAAGGGGTAGGTTTGCTGGACTTGATGGTCGTGTGAGCCTCAACTGTTTTCGAGCGTTTGGGTGTTCACCAACGTGTAACTAATTATTGGGTAAGCTTTTAATGAAAACTTTTACAGCTAAACCAGAGACCGTAAAACGCGACTGGTACGTTGTTGATGCGAACGGTAAAACTTTGGGCCGTCTCGCTACTGAACTGGCTCGTCGTCTGCGCGGCAAGCATAAAGCGGAATACACCCCGCACGTTGATACCGGTGATTACATCATCGTTCTGAACGCTGACAAAGTTGCTGTAACCGGCAACAAGCGTAACGACAAGATGTACTACCACCACACCGGCCACATCGGTGGTATCAAAGAAGCGACCTTTGAAGAGATGATTGCCCGCCGTCCTGAGCGTGTGATTGAAATCGCGGTTAAAGGCATGCTGCCAAAGGGTCCGTTGGGTCGTGCAATGTTCCGTAAACTGAAAGTTTACGCGGGCACCGAGCACAATCACGCGGCACAGCAACCGCAAGTTCTGGACATTTAATCGGGATTAATGGCAATGGCTGAAAATCAATACTACGGCACTGGTCGCCGCAAAAGCTCCGCCGCTCGCGTCTTTATCAAGCCGGGCAACGGTAACATCGTTATCAACCAGCGCAGCCTGGAACAGTACTTCGGTCGCGAAACTGCCCGCATGGTAGTTCGTCAGCCGCTGGAACTGGTCGACATGGTTGGCAAACTGGATCTGTACATCACCGTTAAAGGTGGTGGCATCTCTGGTCAAGCTGGTGCTATCCGCCACGGTATCACCCGTGCGCTGATGGAATACGACGAGACTCTGCGTTCTGAACTGCGTAAAGCTGGCTTCGTCACTCGTGACGCGCGTCAGGTTGAACGTAAGAAAGTCGGTCTGCGTAAAGCACGCCGTCGTCCGCAGTTCTCCAAGCGTTAATTTTTTCTGCTGCGGCAGAACAAATTATGCGAAAAACCCGGTGTTTCACCGGGTTTTTTTATGCCTGCAATTCCCCTCTGCCGTAGAGAAATCTGCGCGCCGCCAGACAAATAGTGATGAAATCACCGCCCGCTCCCCACAAAACGGGCAAAATCTGGTAAACTATCATCCACTTTTGCGCCTGTTCGCCGAGCAGTTGCCGCCAGTTACCTCCGAGGCCGCTTTCCAGACCCAAGGTTACCTGCGTGCTGCTGGCCTGCGGTCAAGATCATTCAGGATAGCGGCCTGATATTCCCATGCGTTTTCACTTTGCCGGGGGCAAGGTGCACGCTGCGGGGCTAAGTTGGCTATTCGCAGTATTTTCTAGATAAAACTTGGAGGTTTTCATGGCTGTCGCTGCCAACAAACGTTCGGTAATGACGCTGTTTTCTGGCCCGACCGACATTTTTAGCCATCAAGTACGTATCGTACTGGCGGAAAAAGGTGTCAGCGTCGAGATTGAGCAGGTTGAACCGGATAACCTGCCGCAGGATTTGATCGACCTCAATCCTTACCAAACGGTGCCGACGCTGGTCGATCGCGAACTGACGCTGTATGAGTCCCGCATCATCATGGAATACCTGGACGAGCGCTTCCCGCATCCGCCGCTGATGCCGGTCTATCCGGTGGCGCGTGGTGAAAGCCGCCTGATGATGCTGCGCATCGAAAAGAACTGGTATTCGCTGATGTACAAGATCGAGCAGAGCAGCGGCCAGGAAGCTGAGTCTGCCCGTCGCCAACTGCGTGAAGAGCTGCTGGCCATCGCGCCGATCTTCGGTCAGGCGCCGTATTTCATGAGCGAAGAGTTCAGCCTGGTGGATTGCTACCTGGCGCCGCTGCTGTGGCGTCTGCCGCAGCTGGGCATTGAACTGAACGGTGCCGGCTCCAAAGAGCTGAAAGGCTATATGACCCGCGTCTTCGAACGTGATGCGTTCCTGGCCTCGCTGACCGAAGCCGAGCGCGAAATGCGCCTGCACACCCGGGGTTAACCATGGATATGTCGCAGATGACGCCGCGCCGCCCTTATCTGCTGCGGGCGTTTTATGACTGGCTGCTGGACAACCAGCTGACGCCGCATCTGGTGGTCGACGTAACGCGTCCGGACGTGCAGGTTCCCATGGAGTTCGCGCGCGATGGTCAGATCGTACTGAACATTGCGCCGCGCGCGGTCGGCAACCTGCAACTGGGCGACAACGAAGTGAGCTTTAACGCGCGCTTCGGCGGCGTACCGCGTCAGGTTCTGGTGCCGTTGGCCGCCGTGCTGGCGATTTACGCCCGTGAGAACGGTGCGGGAACCATGTTCGAACCGGAAGCCGCTTACGATGAAACCGACGGCGCTTTCGACGAGCTGGAGACGGTGCCTTCCGAAAGCCTGATGTCGGTCATCGACGGCGATCGTCCTGATAACGCTGACGATAACGATCCGGACGATGAGCCGCCGCAGCCGCCACGCGGCGGGCGCCCGGCGCTGCGCGTCGTGAAGTAACAGCAACAGGCCCGTAAGGGCCTGTTTTGATCTGTGCGCCGCGCGTCAGGCGGCACAGGCCGCCTTTTTCCCCTTTCCCCATCCTGTGGTACCATAATTCCGTTGTTACTGGCCGCTACGATTAATCATAATGGACGCTATGAACGCATTTGATCCGCAAGCCGAAGAGTCTTCAACCGTGATGGGCCGCAGTCTGCGCCGCCGTCCGCTGACGCGTAAAAAACTGTCGGAGATGGTGGAGGAAGAGCTGGAGCAGATGATTCGCCGCGGAGAGTTTGCTGAAGGAGAGTCGCTGCCCTCTGAGCGCGAGCTGATGGCGTTTTTTGACGTCGGCCGTCCGTCGGTGCGTGAAGCACTGGCCGCGCTGAAGCGTAAGGGCCTGGTGCAGATTAACAACGGCGAGCGCGCCCGCGTCTCGCGTCCCTCGGCGGATACCATTATCAGCGAGCTGTCCGGCGTCGCGAAGGATTTCCTTTCTCACCCCGGCGGCATTGCCCACTTTGAACAGCTGCGCCTGTTCTTTGAGTCCAGCCTGGTGCGCTATGCGGCGGAGCACGCGACGCCGGAGCAAATGGCGCAGCTGACGCAGGCGCTGGACATCAACAGCCGGTCACTGGATGACAATACGCTGTTTATCCGCTCCGACGTCGAGTTTCACCGCGTGCTGGCGGAAATCCCCGGCAACCCGATCTTTATGGCGATCCACGTTGCGCTGCTCGACTGGCTGATTGCGGCGCGGCCAAAGGTGCCCGAGCAGGAGCTGCATACGCACAATAACCGCAGCTATCAGCAGCATATTGCGATCGTCGAGGCGATCCGCCAGCGCGATCCTGACGCCGCCGATCGCGCGTTGCAGACCCACCTTAACAGCGTATCCGCAACCTGGCACGCCTTCGGCAACGACGCGCCGCCGCATAAGTAATCCCCGCCGTCACGCGTCCGTTTATCGCGATCCCAGGATTGCGATAACGATCGCAGTCGTTTCCGATCCCACTAGAAAATACCGATCAATAGGGTGAGGCAGATCGCACTATAAGCGTTCTGTATTGTATTGCTGCTTATTTAGTCTGGTATAACAGGTATAAAGGTAGGTGGTTGCATCATCAACAGAGGTCGTTATGACAAAAGAATTAGCAGGAGTAATGCCGGCGTTGCTGACGCCGTTCGACAACCAACAGCGGCTGGATAGCGAAAGCCTGCGCCGTCTGGTGCGGTTTAACATTGAGCAGGGGATTGACGGCCTGTATGTCGGCGGCTCTACCGGCGAGGCGTTTGTCCAGAGCCACGCGGAAAGAGAGCAGGTCCTGGAAGTGGTGGCGGAAGAGGCGCAGGGAAAGGTGAAGC
This sequence comes from Serratia sp. FGI94, assembly GCF_000330865.1. Lineage (NCBI taxonomy): Bacteria > Pseudomonadati > Pseudomonadota > Gammaproteobacteria > Enterobacterales > Yersiniaceae > Serratia > Serratia sp. FGI94. Next base: position 4,323,521 of record NC_020064.1, on the reverse strand, counting down.
TTATCGCCCACGTCGGCGCGATTAGCACGCAGGAGAGCCAACAGCTGGCAAACGCCGCACAGCGTTACGGCTATGACGCCGTCTCCGCCGTCACGCCGTTCTATTACCCGTTCAGTTTTGCGGAACATTGCGATCACTACCGGGCGGTCATCGATGCGGCCGAGGGGCTGCCGATGGTGGTTTACAACATTCCCGCGCTGAGCGGCGTCACGCTGACGCTGGATCAGATTGCAACCCTGGTCACACTGCCGGGCGTCAGCGCGCTGAAGCAAACCTCCGGCGATCTTTATCAGATGGAGCAGATCCGCCGGGCGCACCCCGAGCTGGTGTTGTACAACGGCTATGACGAGATCTTCGCTTCCGGACTGATGGCGGGGGCCGACGGCGGCATCGGCAGCACCTACAACATTATGGGCTGGCGCTATACGGGCATCGTACAGGCGCTGCAGCGGGGCGATATCGCCAGCGCGCGCCGGCTGCAGACGGCATGCAATACGGTTATCGATTTGCTGATTAAAACCGGCGTGTTCCGCGGGTTGAAAACCGTTCTGCACTATATGGACGTTGTTTCCGTGCCGCTATGCCGCAAACCTTTCGCGCCGGTTGATGAGCGCTACCTGCCGGCGCTGGCGGCGTTGGCGCAACAGCTGCAGCAGGAGCGGGAGCAGCTCGGCAACGGATGAGTCAAACCTGGCGGGCTTGCTCGCCGGGAGCTTGACGGCAACGATACCGTCAGCCGGAGCGGCCAGGGCGCCCCCCGGCGGTCGCCTGTCCAAGGCCCACAACGGGAGAGTGACATGAGCATCACAACCCGCAGCACCCCGTGGTACCGCCACCTCAACCGAGCGCAGTGGCGGGCGTTCTCCGCCGCCTGGTTGGGGTATTTACTCGATGGTTTTGATTTTGTGCTAATCGCCCTGGTCCTGACTGAAATTCAGGGCGAATTCGGTCTGACGACGGTTGAGGCGGCCAGCCTGATTTCAGCGGCGTTTATCTCGCGTTGGTTCGGCGGCCTGCTGCTGGGCGCAATGGGCGATCGCTACGGCCGTCGTCTGGCAATGGTCACCAGCATCGTGCTTTTTTCTCTGGGGACGCTGGCCTGCGGATTTGCGCCGGGTTACGCCACCATGTTTGTCGCGCGTCTGGTGATCGGGATGGGCATGGCGGGCGAATACGGCTCCAGCGCCACCTATGTGATTGAAAGCTGGCCGAAACATTTACGCAATAAGGCCAGCGGCTTTCTGATTTCCGGCTTTTCGGTCGGCGCGGTGGTCGCGGCGCAGGCCTACAGCCTGGTGGTGCCGCTCTGGGGTTGGCGGGCGCTGTTCTTTATCGGCATTTTGCCCATCATCTTCGCGCTGTGGCTGCGGAAAAATATCCCCGAGGCGGAAGATTGGCAGGAGCAACATGCGGGTAAAGCACCGGTGCGCACCATGGTGGATATGCTTTACCGCGGAGATCACCGCGTACTGAATATCATGATGACGGTCGTCGCTGCGCTGTCGCTGTGGTACTGCTTCGCCGGAGAACTGCGTACGGCCGGCGTGGTGGCAGCGCTGGGGCTGATATGCGCCGCGATTTTTATCAGCTTTATGGTACAAAGCAGCGGCAGGCGCTGGCCGACGGGCGTCATGCTGATGGTGGTGGTGCTGTTTGCATTTCTCTATTCATGGCCGATTCAGGCGCTGTTGCCAACCTACCTGAAAACCGAGCTGGCCTATGATCCGACAACGGTCGCCAGCGTGCTGTTCTTCAGCGGTTTTGGCGCGGCGGTGGGCTGCTGCGTCGGCGGCTTTCTCGGCGACTGGCTGGGCACCCGCAAAGCCTACGTGTATAGCCTTCTGGCTTCGCAGCTGCTGATTATTCCGGTGTTTGCGATTGGCGGCGCGAACGTATGGGTGCTGGGGCTGCTGCTGTTCTTCCAGCAGATGCTGGGGCAGGGGATTTCCGGCATTTTGCCCAAACTGATCGGCGGCTATTTCGATACCGACCAGCGGGCGGCAGGGCTGGGATTCACCTACAACGTCGGCGCGCTGGGCGGCGCCCTGGCGCCGGTGCTGGGTGCGCTGATCGGCCAGCGTCTGGATCTGGGCACCGCGCTGGGGTCGCTCTCCTTTGGGCTGACGTTTGTGGTGATTGCGCTGATTGGCCTGGATATGCCGTCCCGCGTACAGCGCTGGCTGCGTCCGGAAGCGCTGCGCACCCACGACGCTATCGACGGCCAACCGTTTAGCGGCGCGTTGCCACGGGGCGCGGAGAAACGGCTGGTCAAGACAAAGGGCGCCCGGCCGTGATGGCGGGTGATTGGCGTGACATAGGAGACGCTCCGTTGCCGGAACAACGACAGATTACCACGCTGGCGATCGATCTTGGCTGCACGAAGCTGGCCGCCGCCCTGGTGGATGAGCAATTACAGATCCGCCAGCGGTGCGAGCTGCCCACGCCGGCCAGCGATCGGCCGGATGCGTTACGGGCCGCGCTGCGGACCTTGGTACAGCCGCTGGCGGCGGATGCGCAGCGCGTCGCCATCGCTTCGACGGGTATTATCCGCGACGGCCTGTTGCAGGCGATCAACCCGCAGAATCTGGGCGGCCTGCTGCATTTCCCGCTGGTAGCGACGCTGGAGGCGTTGACCCGGCTGCCGACGCTGGCGATCAACGATGCGCAGGCGGCGGCGCTGGCGGAATATGCGCGGATGCCGGACGGCGGCGACATGGTGTTTATTACCGTCTCCACCGGCGTCGGCGGCGGGGTGGTGTGCCGCGGGGAGCTGCTGACCGGCGCCGGCGGTCTGGCGGGCCATCTGGGGCATACGTTGGCGGATCCGCACGGGCCGCGCTGCGGCTGCGGGCGTATCGGCTGCGTCGAAGCCATTGCCTCCGGCCGCGCGATCGCCGCGGCGGCGCAGGGCGATCTGGCGGGGTGCGATGCCAAAACCATTTTCGCCCGGGCGGCGGCGGGCCATCCGCAGGCCGACGCGCTGATTCAGCGCTCCGCCGCGGCGCTGGCGCGCATGATTGCGGATGTGAAAGCGACGACCGACTGCCGGCAGGTGGTGGTCGGCGGCAGCATCGGGTTGGCGCAGGGGTATCTGGCACGGGTGAGGGCGTGTCTGATGCAGCTGCCGTCGCCGTATCAGGTGACGCTGACGGCGGCTTATTACCGGCATGATGCCGGCCTGCTGGGGGCCGCGCTGGCGGCGCAGCGCCAGGGATAAAAAAAGCCGGACGGGCGTAGCGCCCCTCCGGCTTTTTGACAGCGCCATGCGGCGCCGGCGCTTACACTTCCAGGTAGTTCAGGATGCCGTCGGCGGCTTTGCGCCCTTCGGCAATCGCCGTCACCACCAGATCGGAACCGCGCACCGCATCGCCGCCGGCGAAGATTTTTGGGTTGCTGGTCTGGAAGGCGTTATCGCTGCCTTCCGGCGCCACGATGCGCCCCTGTTTGTCGAGCTGGACGTCGTGCGCCGCCAGCCAGTTCATCGCGTGCGGACGGAAGCCAAAGGCCATCACCACCGCATCGGCATCCAGCACGTGCTCGGATCCCGGCACCGGCTCTGCCGCCTGACGGCCGTTGGCGTCCGGCTCGCCGAGCTGGGTGCGCACCATTTTCACGCCGGCGACGCGCCCGGCGGCGTTCAGCTCAATGCTGAGCGGCTGCAGGTTGAACTGGAACTCGACGCCTTCCTCACGCGCGTTGGTCACCTCGCGCTTGGAGCCTGGCATATTCGCCTCGTCGCGACGGTAGGCGCAGGTCACCTGGGTGGCGCCCTGACGGATGGAGGTGCGTACGCAGTCCATCGCGGTATCGCCGCCGCCCAGCACCACCACGCGCTTGCCTTCCATGCTGACGTACGGCTCCTGCTCACTGCTCGGGTAGCCCATCAGCTGCTTGGTGTTGGCGATCAGGAACGGCAGGGCGTCATACACGCCCGGCGCTTCTTCGTTCTCCAGGCCGCCGCGCATTGACTGGTAGGTGCCGACGCCGAGGAACACCGCGTCGAACTCGTCGATCAATGCCTCCAGCGTGACGTCCTTGCCGATTTCCGTATTGAGCTGGAACTCGATGCCCATCTCGCTGAAGATTTCACGGCGCTTGATCATCACCTCTTTCTCCAGCTTGAACGCCGGGATGCCGAAGGTCAGCAGGCCGCCGATCTCCGGGTGACGATCGTAGACCACGGCTTGCACGCCGTTGCGGGTCAGCACGTCGGCACAGGCCAGGCCGGCCGGGCCGGCGCCGACGATCGCCACGCGCTTGCCGGTCGGCTGGACGTGCGACATATCCGGTTTCCAGCCCATTTCGATGGCTTTATCGTTGATATAGCGCTCGATATTGCCGATGGTCACCGCGCCGAACTCGTCGTTCAGCGTACAGGAGCCTTCACACAGGCGATCCTGCGGGCAGACGCGGCCGCACACTTCCGGCAGGCTGTTGGTCTGGTGCGCCAGATCCGCCGCCTCCATGATGCGGCCCTCGTTCGCCAGCTTCAGCCAGTTCGGGATGTAGTTGTGCACCGGGCACTTCCACTCGCAATACGGGTTGCCGCAGGACAGACAGCGGTCCGCCTGCGCTTCGGCCTGCGAATCCGAAAACGGTTCGTAGATCTCCACGAAATCGATTTTACGGATCTTCAGCGGTTTCTTCGGCGGATCAACGCGCTGCAGGTCGATAAATTGATAAACATTCTGACTCATTATGACCTACCTCTTACTGCGCCTGAACCCGCAGCTCGGCTGCGGAACGACTACGGTGACCCAACAATGCCTTCACATCGCTGGACTTTGGCTTGACCAGTGCGAACTTCGCCACCCAGGTCGGCCAGTTGGCCAGCATCTCTTCCGCGCGGGAAGAGCCGGTCGCCTGTACGTGCTCGGTGATCAGGCCGCGCAGGTGTTCTTCGTGAATTGCCAGCTGATCGACTTCCAGCACTTCCACCAGCTCCGGGTTGACGCGCTTGCGGAATTCGCCGTCCTCATCCAGCACATAGGCGAAGCCGCCCGTCATGCCGGCGCCGAAGTTGATGCCGGTTTTACCCAGCACGCAGACGATGCCGCCGGTCATGTATTCACAACCGTTATCGCCGATGCCTTCCACCACGGTGATGGCGCCGGAGTTACGCACGGCGAAACGCTCGCCGGCGCGGCCCGCGGCGAACAGCTTGCCGCCGGTAGCGCCGTACAGGCAGGTGTTGCCGATGATGCTGGCTTCATGGCTGCGGAAGGCGGAGCCCAGCGGCGGACGCACCGCGATGCTGCCGCCGGCCATGCCCTTGCCGACGTAGTCGTTGGCGTCGCCGGTCAGGGTCAGCTCTACGCCGCCGGCGTTCCAGACGCCGAAGCTCTGGCCCGCGGTGCCGGAGAAGTGCGCCTTGATCGGATCGGCGGCCATGCCCTGATCGCCGTGTACGCTGGCGATGGCGCCGGACAGGCTGGCGCCGACGGAACGGTCGGTATTGCGGATATCGAAGTAGAACGCCTTGCTATGCTTCTCTTCCACGTACGGCTGCGCCTGCGCCAGCAGCTCTTTGTTCAGCAAACCGTGGTCGAACGGCGGGTTGCTGCCTTCGGTGCAGTACAGCGCCTTGCCCGGATGCGGCGTGGCGGTCTGCAGCAGTGGCGACAGATCCAGCTTGTTCTGCTTGGCGGAAATGCCGTCCAGCTCGCTGAGGAACTCGGTGCGGCCAATCAGATCCACCAGTTGGCTGACGCCCAGCTGCGCCATAATCTCGCGGGTTTCACGCGCGATGAAATGGAAGTAGTTGGTGACGCGTTCCGGCAGGCCGTGATAGTGATCGCGACGCAGTTTTTCATCCTGGGTCGCCACGCCGGTCGCGCAGTTGTTCAGGTGGCAGATACGCAGGTATTTACAGCCCAGCGCCACCATCGGCCCGGTGCCGAAGCCGAAGCTTTCCGCCCCCAGAATCGCCGCCTTGACGATATCGACGCCGGTTTTCAGGCCGCCGTCCACCTGCAGGCGGATTTTATGACGCAGGCCGTTGGCCACCAGCGCCTGTTGGGTTTCCACCAGGCCCAGTTCCCACGGGCAGCCGGCATACTTCACCGACGTCAGCGGGCTGGCGCCGGTGCCGCCGTCATAGCCGGCGATGGTGATCAGATCAGCATAGGCTTTGGCAACGCCGGTGGCGATGGTGCCCACGCCCGGTTCGGAAACCAGCTTGACCGAGATCACCGCCTTCGGGTTCACCTGCTTGAGGTCGAAAATCAGCTGCGCCAAATCTTCAATCGAGTAGATATCGTGATGCGGCGGCGGCGAGATCAGCGTCACGCCCGGCACCGAATAACGCAGTTTGGCGATGTACGGGGTGACCTTATCACCCGGCAGCTGGCCGCCTTCGCCCGGCTTGGCGCCCTGAGCGACTTTAATCTGGATCACGTCGGCGTTCACCAGGTAGGCTGGGGTGACGCCGAAGCGCCCGGAGGCCACCTGCTTGATGCGCGAGACCTTGTTGGTGCCGTAACGTGCCGGGTCTTCGCCGCCTTCGCCGGAGTTGGAGAAGCCGCCGAGGCCGTTCATCGCCACCGCCAGCGACTCGTGCGCTTCCGGACTCAGGGCGCCGATCGACATCGCCGCAGTATCGAAGCGGGTAAACAGCGCTTCGGCCGGCTCGACCTGATCGACCGGAATCGGCTCGCCCTGCGGGGTAATCGCCAGCAGATCGCGCAGCGTGGCGACCGGGCGCTCGTTAACCAGTTTGGCGTAGCGCTGGTAGTCGGCATAGTCGCCGCTGTGCACCGCCTGCTGCAGGCTGTTGACCACGTCCGGGTTGTAGGCGTGGTATTCGCCGCCGTGGACGAACTTCAGCAGGCCGCCCTGATCCAGCGGCTTGCGCTTCAGCCAGGCGCGCTTGGAGAGGTTCTGCAGGTCCTGCTGGAAGTCGCTGAAGCTGGCGCCGTTGATGCGGCTGACCACGCCCTGGAAGCACAGGTCGGACAGATCGCGGTGCAGGCCAACGGCTTCAAACAGTTTGGAGCAGCGGTAAGAGGCGATGGTCGAGATGCCCATTTTGGACATGATCTTGTACAGCCCCTTGTTGATGCCGTTGCGGTAGTTCAGCATCACTTCGCGGTATGGTTTGTCGATGGTCTGGTTGTCCACCAGTTTGGCCAGCGTTTCATAGGCCAGGTACGGATAGATGGCGGTGGCGCCGAAGCCCAGCAGCACGGCGAAGTGGTGCGGGTCGCGCGCGCTGGCCGTTTCCACAATGATGTTGGCGTCGCAGCGCAGGCTCTTGTCCACCAGACGCGTCTGCACCGCGCCGACCGCCATCGGCGCCGGTACCGGCAGGCGGTTCGGGGCGATGGCACGGTCAGACAGCACCAGCAGCACCGCGCCGTCGCGTACTTTCTGTTCCGCCTCGTCGCACAGCGCGCGGATTTTCTGTTCCAGCTCCTGCTCGCCCGGGTCAAAGGTCAGGTCGAGCGTGTCGGCGCGATAGTATTCGCCTTCCAGCGTGGTGAGCTGTTTGAAGTCGGAGTACAGCAGAATCGGCGATTTGAAGCTCAGACGGTGCGCCTGACCTTCCGCTTCGCAGAACACGTTCATCTCGCGGCCGATGCTGGTGGCCAGCGACATTACGTGCGCCTCGCGCAGTGGGTCGATCGGCGGGTTGGTGACCTGCGCGAACTGCTGACGGAAATAGTCGTAGATAATGCGCGGACGGCTGGAGAGCACGGCGAACGGCGTATCGTCGCCCATCGAGCCGGTGGCTTCCTGGCCAATCTCACCCAGCACGCGGATCACCTGGTCCAGCTCTTCGCTGCTGTAGCCGAACTGCTTCTGGTAGGTCTCCAGCAGCGCATCGTCCAACTGACGGCTGCCCACCTGTTCTTCCGGCAGGTCTTCGAACGGCACCAGACGCTTGACGTTCTTCTCCATCCACTCTTTATACGGGTGGCGGCTCTTCAGGTCGTTATCGGTTTCGGCGGAGTGCAGGATGCGGCCGCTGCGGGTGTCGATCACCATCAGCTCGCCCGGGCCGACGCGGCCCTTTTCCACCACTTCGTCCGGCTGATAGTCCCAGATGCCGACTTCAGAGGCACAGGTGATCAGCTTGTCTTTGGTGATGACGTAGCGCGCCGGGCGCAGGCCGTTGCGGTCGAGGTTACAGGCGGCGTAGCGGCCGTCGGACATCACGATGCCCGCCGGGCCGTCCCACGGCTCCATATGCATGGAGTTAAAGTCGAAGAAGGCGCGCAGATCGCCATCCATCTCCGGGTTATTCTGCCAGGCCGGCGGCACCAGCAGGCGCATGGCGCGGATCAGATCCATGCCGCCCGCCAGCAGCAGCTCCAGCATATTGTCCATCGAGCTGGAGTCGGAGCCGGTTTCGTTAATGAACGGCGCGGCGGATTGCAGGTCCGGGATCAGCGGCGTCTGGAATTTATAGGTGCGCGCGCGCGCCCACTGGCGGTTGCCGGTAATGGTGTTGATCTCGCCGTTGTGCGCCAGATAGCGAAACGGTTGCGCCAGCGGCCAGCGCGGCACGGTATTGGTGGAGAAGCGCTGGTGGAACAGACAAATGGCGGATTCCAGACGCAGATCGGCCAGGTCGAGATAAAAACGCGGCAGATCGGCCGGCATGCACAGGCCTTTGTAGATGGTCACCAGGTTGGAGAAGCTGCAGACGTAGAAGCTGTCGTCCTGAATACGTTTTTCAATGCGGCGGCGGGCCACGAACAGGCGGCGCTCCAGATCACGCGGACGCCAGCCGGCCGGGGCATTGACAAAGATTTGTTCGATACGCGGCAGCGACGACAGGGCGATCTCGCCCAGCACGTCCGGGTTGGTCGGCACTTCGCGCCAGCCGACGATCGACAGCGTTTCATTCTGCAGTTCTTCTTCAACGATGCGGCGGCTGGCGCGGGCTTCTTCCTCGTTTTGGCTGAGGAACATCATGCCGACGGCATAGTTTTTGGCTAAACGCCAGCCGCGCTCTTCCGCAACCATCCGGAAGAAACGATCGGGCTTTTGCAATAACAGGCCACAGCCGTCGCCGGTCTTGCCGTCGGCAAGGATGGCGCCACGGTGTTGCATACGGGCCAGTGCGTGGATCGCGGTACGCACTACCTTGTGGCTAGGTTCGCCTTCTATGTGGGCGATCAGGCCGAAACCACAGTTGTCCCTCTCTTGGGATTTATCGTACAACATATCAGTGAACCTCCCCAGGCTCTGCATGACTCTCACAACCTACTGCGAGGGGGCTTCCCAACTTCAGGCGAACGCCGACGGCTTATCCCCCCATGAAAGACATCATGATGGTGAATAATCCAATCTGCTTTTGTGCCCTCCGTTAATGGCCTCTCGTGACGGTTATCACAAGTGGTGACTACTTGTTTTAAGAGGGAGTCTTTAAATTACTGCATAATTATGACGAGTCGTTTACCCGTCCAGAAAGCTTCCAGCGGACTTCCAACTTAATCCAGAAAGAATACGCAGGTCAAATATGGGCTTAAACCGCCTTTACATTCGCCTTTAGTGGTTTATATAACTGAAATATTTATATTTTTATGGGGATTTACTGGCGTGAGGGTGCGCTGATGCCGCCGAAGAAATGTGAGCTGTCTCACTATAGTGCAAGGTTCGAATCTCTGCACCATGCTAGTGCGGGCGCTAATATCAGAGCATTATGCTGATGTGTAAGGCTATTCCAATGTTTATCACTATTTTTCATCGTCTTGTCATATAGCGCTAAATAACTGCTAAGGAATTAGAAAAATTCATCGCGGGCGGGGTGATTTTATTTGCGTTTATAATGAATAGTTATGCCGAGGTGCGCCTTTGAGAAAAAGCGTTGATCTCTGTCATCGTGGGAAAAGTCGTTTCTTATTAGCATCGGCGGCTTTGAACACAGAGAACCATCCAGAATATGCAGTTGCCGCAATTAGTCAATATGTTTGGCGCCGATCTCCAGCGGCGCTACGGAGAAAAGATCCATAAACTGACGCTGCACGGCGGCTTCAGTTGCCCGAACCGCGACGGCACGCTGGGGCGCGGCGGCTGCACGTTTTGCAACGTGGCGTCGTTTGCCGATGAGCAGATGCAGCAACAGGGCATTGCCGAACAGCTGGCGGCGCAGGCGCAGAAAACGCAGCGTGCCAGGCGCTACCTGGCGTACTTTCAGGCGTATACCAGCACCTATGCCGAAGTAGAGCGGCTGCAGGCGCTGTACGGTCAGGCGCTGGCGCAGAGCGCGATGGTGGGGCTGTGCGTCGGCACCCGGCCGGACTGCGTGCCCGCCGCGGCGCTCGACCTGCTGGCCGGCTATCGCGACGCCGGCTATGAAGTCTGGCTGGAGCTGGGGCTGCAGAGCGCGCGCGATAAAACGCTGAAACGCATCAATCGGGGCCATGATTTCTGCTGTTATCAACAGACCGCCAGGCTGGCGCGCCAGCGGGGGCTGAAAGTGTGCTGTCACCTGATTGTCGGCCTGCCGGGCGAAACGCCGGCCGACCATTTGGCGACGCTGCGGGCGGTGGTCGACGGCGGCGTGGACGGCATTAAGCTGCATCCGCTGCATATCGTCAGCGGCAGCACGATGGCCCGTGCCTGGCGGGCCGGCCGGCTGGCGACGCTGACGCTGGACGAGTACGCCGCCAGCGCCGGTGAAATGATTCGCCATACGCCGCGAGAGGTGGTGTTCCACCGTATTTCGGCCAGCGCGCGTCCCCCGACGCTGCTGGCACCATTATGGTGCGCAAACCGCTGGAGCGGCATGCAGGCGGTCGGCGGCTATCTGCAGCGGCATGGCGGCCAGGGCTCGGCGCTGGACTTCGCCAATCATTACCATCCCTGAGCGCCGTTTTGCCGTCTTTTCCACACTTCCGCCGACGTAATCTCTGTTACGGGACGATTTGCGGTATGATTTAAGCCATATGTCTGTAGGGAGCCGTTCATGAAGCAAATCCGGGTGTTGGCCCAGTACTACGTTGATTTAATGGTGAAGCTGGGGCTGGTGCGCTTTTCGCTGCTGCTGGCTTCGGCGCTGGTGGTGCTGGCGATGGTGGTGCAGATGGCCGTGACTATGCTGCTGCGCGGCGAGGTCGAGAGCATCGACGTGGTGCGCTCTATCTTCTTTGGTCTGCTGATCACCCCGTGGGCGGTCTATTTCCTGTCGGTGGTGGTGGAGCAGCTGGAGGAGTCGCGTCAGCGGCTGGCGCGGCTGGTCGACAAGCTGGAGGAGATGCGCCATCGCGATCTGGAGCTGAACCAGCAGCTGAAAGACAACATCAGCCAGCTTAACCAGGAGATCGCCGACCGCATCAAGGCGGAAGAGGCGCGTCTGCAGGTGATGGACAAGCTGAAAGAGGAGATGGAACAGCGCGAACTGGCACAGGTCGAGCTGGGCCAACAGTCAGCCCTGCTGCGTTCGTTCCTCGATGCCTCACCGGATTTGGTGTATTACCGCAATGAAGACAAAGAGTTTTCCGGCTGCAACCGGGCGATGGAGCTGCTGACCGGCAAAAGCGAAAAGCAGCTGATTGGCCTGACGCCGAATGACGTGTATGAGCAGGACATTGCGGATAAAGTGATTGAAACCGATGAGAAAGTGTTCCGTCACAACGTTTCGCTGACCTACGAGCAGTGGCTGGTGTATCCAGACGGGCGTAAGGCCTGCTTTGAGTTGCGCAAGGTGCCGTTTTACGATCGGGTCGGCAAGCGTCACGGCCTGATGGGCTTCGGGCGCGATATTACCGAGCGTAAGCGCTATCAGGACGCGCTGGAGAACGCCAGCAGGGAGAAGACCACCTTTATCTCCACCATCAGCCACGAGCTGCGTACGCCGCTTAACGGCATCGTCGGCCTCAGCCGTATTCTGCTGGATACCGAGCTGAACGACGAACAGCTGAACTACCTGAAAACCATCCACGTCAGCGCGATTACCCTCGGCAACATTTTCAACGACATCATCGAGATGGACAAAATCGAGCGGCGCAAGGTGCAGCTGGATAACCAGCCGGTCGATTTCACCGGCTTCCTGGCGGATCTGGAAAACCTCTCCGGCCTGCTGGCGCAGCCGAAGGGGCTGCGCTTTGTGCTGGAGCCGCAGGCGCCGCTGCCGCAAAAAATCCTCACCGACGGCACGCGCCTGCGCCAGATCCTGTGGAACCTGATCGGCAACGCGGTGAAGTTTACCCAGCAGGGAAACATCACGGTGCGGGTGCGGCGTGAAGGGCAGGAGAAACTGGTGTTTGACGTGGCAGACTCCGGCATGGGCATTCCGCAGGATGAGCAGGACAAGATCTTCGCCATGTATTATCAGGTCAAGGACCAGCGCGGCGGCCGGCCGGCGACCGGCACCGGCATCGGCCTGGCGGTGTCCAAGCGGCTGGCGCAGAGCATGGGCGGCGACATCACCGTCAGCAGCCAGCCGGGCCACGGCTCCTGCTTTACGCTGACCATCAAGGCGCCGGCGCTGGAAGAAGCGGTGACGGAGGAGGAAAGCGAAGAGGCGCTGCCGCTGCCGGCGCTGCATATTCTGCTGGTGGAAGACATTGAGCTGAACGTTATCGTTGCGCGTTCGGTGCTGGAGAAACTGGGCAACAGCGTCGAGGTGGCGATGAACGGCCATGATGCGCTGGCGATGTTTGACCCGGACGAGTTTGACCTGGTGCTGCTGGATATCCAGCTGCCGGATATGACCGGGCTGGATATCGCCCGCGAGCTGCGCGAGCGCTATGCCGGGCAGGCGCTGCCGCCGCTGATTGCGCTGACCGCCAACGTGCTGAAAGACAAAAAAGAGTACCTGGAGGCGGGCATGGACGATGTCCTGAGCAAGCCGCTTTCGGTGCCGGCGTTGACCAAAATGATTCAGCACTACTGGGATCATCAACCCATTCATGCCACAAAGAAAACGGAGCACAACGCGATGCAGATTAACGAGTCGTTACTGGATACCGCCATGCTGGAGCAGTATATGGAGCTGGTGGGGCCGCAGCTGATTCATCAGAGTCTGGAGATGTTTGAGCAGATGATGCCGGGTTATCTGGCGGTGCTGGATTCCAACATGACGGCGCGCGATCAGAAAGGCATTGCCGAAGAGGGGCATAAAATCAAAGGCGCGGCGGGCTCGGTCGGTCTGCGTCATCTGCAACAGCTGGCGCAGCAGATTCAGACGCCAACGCTGCCGGCGTGGTGGGATAACGTGCAGGATTGGGTGGATGAGCTGAAGCAGGAGTGGCAGAACGACGTCGCGATGCTGCGCGCCTGGGTAGAGAATGCGGAAAAAAAATGACCCCGACCGAGGCCGGGGTGCGCGAATATTGCGCCAACACCAGGGAAAACGTGAACCTGCGTATTGGTTTTAAGTTTCTGCTTGCGCAGGTTGTAGAAAATTCTGAAGCCTCCGGGGAGGATTCCTATACATCATACAGCCAACAACATACCAAATGTAAGCGCTCTTGTTAGAAGATTCATTAAAATGTGTGATGTAGATTAGTGTTTGTCAACTTGGCGCACTAACTCATTGACAATATTGGTGAGGAGAACGGCGATGAAACAGGTTGGGGTAGTGCTCAGCGGTTGTGGAGTTTATGACGGTACGGAGATTCACGAGGCGGTGCTGACGTTGCTGGCGCTGGATCGCGCTGGGGCGCAGGCGGTGTGTTTTGCACCGGATAAACCTCAACTGCATGTAATTAATCATTTATCTGGGAATGAGACCGGTGAGCAGCGTAATGTGCTGGCGGAGTCGGCGCGGATTGCCAGAGGCCAGGTGCAGCCGCTTTCTGCCGCGCGCGCCGAGCAGTTGGATGCGTTGATCGTGCCGGGCGGTTTCGGCGCGGCCAAGAACCTGAGCAGCTTTGCCACACAGGGCGCCGAGTGTGAGGTGGATGACGATCTGGTGAGATTGACGCGGGAAATGCATAAGGCGAACAAACCAATTGGTTTTATGTGTATTGCCCCGGCGCTGCTGCCGAAGCTGCTTGACCAGCAGGTCAGGCTGACCATTGGTAACGATCCCGATCTCGGGGAAGTGATTGATACCATGGGCGGAGAACCGGTGATTTGTCCTGTTGACGATATTGTGGTCGACGGCGAACACAAAGTGGTGACCACGCCGGCGTATATGCTGGCGCAGTCCATCGGCGAAGCGGCCAGCGGAATTGATAAGCTGGTTTCACGCGTACTGGACCTGACCGAATGAGAAAAAAGGCGGCGCGCAGGTCGCTGTTATCTCTGCCGTGGCGCTGGTTGAAGCGCGGGGTGCTGACGCTGCTCGGCCTGTGGCTGGCCGGCATTGTGCTGTTTGCGTTCCTGCCGGTGCCGTTTTCCGCCGTGATGGCGGAGCGGCAGGTCAGCGCCTGGCTGCGCGGCGACTTTGGCTATGTGGCGCACTCCGACTGGGTGGCGATGAGCGAGATCTCACCCAATATGGCGCTGGCGGTGATGGCCGCCGAGGACCAGAAATTCCCGCAGCACTGGGGGTTCGACGTCTCCGCCATTGAGAAGGCGCTGGACCACAACGAGCGGCGTCCGGCGCGCATCCGCGGCGCTTCAACCCTGTCGCAGCAGACGGCGAAAAATCTGTTCCTGTGGGACGGGCGCAGCTGGCTGCGTAAAGGGCTGGAAGCGGGGCTGACCGGCGGTATTGAGCTGGTATGGAGCAAACGCCGCATTCTGACGGTGTATCTCAACATCGTGGAGCTGGGCGACGGCGTGTTTGGCGTTGAAGAGGCGTCGCAGCGTTACTTTAATAAGCCGGCCCGGCGTCTCAGCGCTTCCGAAGCGGCGCTGCTGGCGGCGGTATTGCCGAACCCGCACCGCTTCAAGGCCGATGCGCCGTCGGCGTACGTGATACAGCGTCAGCAGTGGATTTTGCGTCAGATGCGGCAGCTGGGCGGGGAAAGCTTCCTGAAGGCCAACCGGCTGGATTGAGCAGAGAGCGGGGCGAGGCGTTGGCCTCGCCCCGTGGGGCATTACTTCACGTAGGTAAAGGCGGTGGTGACGTGCTTGACGCCGCTCACCTGGCTGGCGATCTGCGCCGCCGACTGCCCTTCCTGTTCAGTCACCAGGCCGAGCAGGAACACTTCGCCGTTCTCGGTGGTGACTTTGACGTTGGAGGATTTGACCGTGTCGCTGGTCAGGATCTGCGAGCGCACCTTGGTGGTGATCCAGGTATCGGCAGACGCGGTGCTCAGGCTGACCGGCGTGCCCTGACGGATCTCGTTATACACCTCGGTAGCGCCTTCCACGCCCATGGCGATCTGCTTGGCGCGGGCGGACAGGTCAGGATTTGGCGCCTGGCCGGTCAGCAGCACCTTGCCCTGATAGGCGGTAGCCACCACGCGGGCGTCTTTCTTCAGTTGTTGATCCTTGCTCATCGCATTTTCGACCCGCGCTTCCAGCGTGCCGTCGTCAACCTGCGTACCAATGGTGCGCGGGTCGGTGGCGGTTTTGGTCGCCACCGCTGCGCTGCCGACCACCACGGCCGGTACGCAGCCTTGCAGCATCAGCGCGCCTAGCAGCACGGCGTAAACAGTATGAAGCTTCATTCGAACTCCTTAATCAATCGTCCTGGTGGGGAAACAGCGTATTATCAATCAGGTCGCATAGGCAGTTTACCGTCAGCATATGCATTTCCTGAATTCGTGAACTGCGGTGTGATGGAATACGGATTTCTACGTCCTGCTGGCCCAACAGGCCGGCCAGCTCCCCGCCGTCGTACCCCGTCAGCGCGACGATGGTCATATCGCGGGTGACTGCGGCTTCAACGGCCTTAACAATATCACGGCTATTGCCGCGGGTGGAAATTGCCAGCAGCACGTCGCCGGTCTGGCCGAGCGCGCGTACCTGCTTGGCGTACACTTCATCATGCAGACGATCGTTGGTGATAGCGGTCAGCACCACATTATCCGCGTTCAGGGCGATCGCCGGCAGGCTGGGGCGTTCGGTTTCGAAACGGTTAATCATGCTCGCCGCAAAATGCTGGGCGTTGGCGGCGGAGGTGCCGTTGCCGCAGCACAGGATCTTATTGCCGTTGAGCAGCGACTGCACCAGCGTCATCGCCGCCCGGGAAATGGCGTCCGGCAGCGCTTCCGCCGCCGCGATCTGGGTCTGAATGCTTTCGGTAAAACAGGTTTTGATTCTTTCTAACACGTTGTCATTATCCAGGCCGGCTGCACCGGCAACGTAGAACTTATCTCATCGGCTCATGCCCGCGCGCGGAGGTTTAATCCGCATTGAAGGCATTGGGTATCCATGCTAACTGGCTGCCGGTGAAGGCCAAAACGTCAAAACGGCAGGGCGACGTGTCGAAACTGGCGCCTCGCCCCGCCAGCCAGACGGCGGCGGCGTGCAACAGGCGCTGTTGCTTGCGATAGGTGACGCTGGCGGCGGCATCGCCAAAGGCGGCGTTGCGCCGGTAGCGAACCTCCACGAACACCCAGGTCTGGCCGTCGCGCATAATCAGATCGAGCTCGCCGCCGCGCACCGCCACGTTGGCGGCGACGAAGACGAGCCCGGCGCGTTCCAGATAGCGGCGGGCCTGTAATTCATAGCCCGCCCCCTTGGTGCGTTGGCTCAGGAGGCCGGAACGATCTGACCCTGACGATATTGCAGCCAAGGCAGCTTCCTGTTGATCACGCAGTTAGACGATGCGGTCAGCGCGCCGGTGGCACCGGACAGCTGGAACCCCGGCAGCTGACGCATTTCGGAGAAGTGGTTAGCCAACTGCCAGGCGTCCACGCCCATGGCGTACAGACGCATCAGGGAGTAGTCGTTGCGGAACTTGGCGCCGGCCTGACGCATCAGCTGCGGGTTGGCGCCGGCCATCATCGGGATATCGCTGAACTGCAGGCCTTCCATTTCCAGACGGAAGTCCGGGCCGGAGCCGGCCTGGTAGCTGCGTGAGCTGGCGTACAGCGACGGCTTGCCGCGACCGTTGATATTCATATCGATCATTGGCTTGATCAGCGTCAGCTGCGAGCGGTTGGCGACGATGTAAACCGCGTCGACCCGGCCGCCGGTGGCCGCCGGAATATCGCTCGGCGGCGCCGGGATGGTCAGGCCGGCGACGGTGACCGACTGCTGCGCTGGCGCGCTGGCGGCGACCGGGGTGCCGGACAGGCGGATGCCGGAGCGTACCGACTGACGCAGTTCATTCACGGAGCCAATGTTCTGCTGCAGCACGGTGCCGCCGCCCTGCTGTTGCCACTCTTCGGCAAAGGCTTTGGCGACGCGGTTGCCGAATGCGCCGTGCGGCACCAGCAGCAGCGGCTGGCGCTTCTGTTGTCCCCAGATATGGCGGGCGGCGTCGCGCGCCTCATCTTCCGGCGACAGGGCGAAGTAGCAGACGTTCGGGTTGTCGCGTGGCGTTTCCGGCTGGTTGAGCGCCAGCACGTTCAGCGTGGTGCTGGTGTTGGCCAACTGGTCGACGTTGTTTTTCAGCAGCGGGCCGACCACCAGGGTCGCGCCATCCTGCTGCGCCTGCGCCAGCAGGGCAGACAGCGGCTGGCTGGAGGTGTCATACACCTTAATCTGCGCGTTGCTCATCGGCGGCTGGGCCGGCGCCGGCGTTGCGGCCGGTGCGCTTGGCTGTGCGGTGCTGATTGGCGCGGCGGCGTCTTCCTGCGCCGGTGCCGAGGTGCTGACCGCGCCGTTGGCGTTGATATCGCCGGACTGCGTGTCAGGCGCGGTTACCGGCTGCTCGGCGCTGCCTCCGGCTGGCTGTGCTGGCGGCTGGGACGGAGCCGGGGCGCCGGCGGTGCCGTTCTTCGCCGCTTCAAAACCCTGCTGGATGGCGTCGGCAAACACCTTCGCCTGGCCGTTCATCGGCAGCAGCAGGGCAATGTTGGAGGTAGAGGCCTGGGTCAGGTTCAGCGCCTGGTTCAGCTGGGTCGGCAGCGACTTGGCGGCCGGGTTTTGCGGATAGCGGTTCTGCCAGTCCTTGATGCCGGCTTTCAGCATATCCGGATCCTGGCGGTTTTCCTGATAGACGCGCAGCAGATCCAGCCAGCCCTGCAGGACGTTTTCATCGGCGTTGATCACCAGGTTGTTCATATCCTGCGGCGTCAGTCCCAGCAGGGTTTTCCAAGTCTGGTCCAGATTATCCTGGTGCGCCTTGTCGTTCAGCAGCGGCTCCTGCGCAATATAGGCGCGGATCAGCGGCAGCGAGGCTTTGCCCTGGTTGGCGGCGATCTGCGCCTGATAGAAGCGCACGCGCTGGTTCGGCGACAGCGTGTTGTTGTCGATGCCGTTCAGCGTATTGCGCGCGGCGCTGAGATTTTTGCCTGCGATCTGCAGCTCGGCGTTCAGCAACTGGCGTTCTGTCTGCCGTTCGCCGCTCAGGTTCTGCGGCAGCGCGCCCAGCTGTTGGTTGGCCTGCGGCAGTTTCCCTTCGCGCAACAATGCGCGAATAGCAAGTAATTGCCAGTCAGCCTTGTTATCATCGCTGCTCTGCTGCATTTGCTGCAGATAGTAATCGGAGCTGGCGCTCGCCTCGTCCTGAATATTGGCGGGCGGAGTCTGCGGAGCCTGGCCTGGACAGCCTGCAAGCAGCAGGGTGGCCACGATAACAGGCATAAAACGCCCTGCTTTGGTACGAACGAATTTTGAGGAAAGCATACTGTATCCAGTGATGTTTTTTTCAAGATGCTCAATATTAAATCGGCAATCCGGATGAAACAATGAATCAACACCAACAATCAGTCATTTCTGCATCAACGCTGTACGTGGTGCCCACCCCGATCGGCAATTTGGGTGATATCACTCAACGCGCGTTAGCGGTGCTGGAAAGCGTTGATCTGATCGCGGCGGAAGACACGCGCCATACCGGATTGTTGCTGCAACACTTCGCGATTAACGCGCGGTTGTTTGCCCTGCACGACCATAATGAACAGCAAAAGGCTGACCAACTGCTGGCAAAACTGCAGGAAGGTCAAAGTATAGCCCTGGTTTCCGATGCCGGGACGCCGTTAATCAACGACCCTGGCTACCACCTGGTGCGGCGCTGCCGCGAAGCGGGCATCCGCGTGGTGCCGCTGCCGGGCGCCTGCGCCGCCACCACCGCGCTGTGCGCCGCCGGCGTCGCCTCGGACCGTTTCTGCTACGAAGGCTTCCTGCCGGCGAAAACCAAGGGGCGTAAGGATACGCTGCTGGCGCTGGCAGAGGAACCTCGCACGCTGATTTTCTATGAATCCACCCACCGCCTGCTGGACAGCCTGCAGGATATGGTGACGGTGTGGGGGCCGGATCGCTACGTGGTGCTGGCGCGCGAACTGACCAAAACCTGGGAGTCGATTTACGGCGCGCCGGTCGGCGAGCTGCTGGCCTGGGTGCAGGAAGACGAAGTGCGCCGGCGCGGTGAGATGGTGCTGATCGTCGAGGGGCACAAGGCGCAGGAGGATGCGCTGCCGCCGGAGGCGCTGCGCACGCTGGCGCTGCTGCACAAGGAGCTGCCGCTGAAGAAAGCGGCGGCGCTGGCGGCGGAAATCCACGGCGTGAAGAAGAATGCGTTGTATAAATACGCGCTCGAGCAACAGGAAGGGTGACAAATCGGACGTTATGTCCTATCATCCGCGCCGGAGTTGACCAGACAGTCGCCGCTTCACTGCCGTCCTCATTGGGGAGACAGGTGGAGGGGAGGAAAGTCCGGGCTCCATAGGGCAGGGTGCCAGGTAACGCCTGGGGGGCGCAAGCCTACGACTAGTGCAACAGAGAGCAAACCGCCGATGGCCCGCGCAAGCGGGATCAGGTAAGGGTGAAAGGGTGCGGTAAGAGCGCACCGCGCGGCTGGCAACAGTTCGTGGCACGGTAAACTCCACCCGGAGCAAGGCCAAATAGGGGTTCACATGGTACGGCCCGTACTGAACCCGGGTAGGCTGCTTGAGCCAGTGAGCGATTGCTGGCCTAGAGGAATGACTGTCCACGACAGAACCCGGCTTACCGGTCAACTCCACTCCTCTTCAGACAAACGGGCTGGCGCGATGCGTCAGCCCGTTTGCTTTTGTCACGCTAACGGCGCGTTCTCACCACCTGATAGCGACGGGTAAAGTACTCCACCGGCGCGCTCCAGACGTGCACCAGACGGGTGAACGGAAACAGCAGGAAGATGGTCATGCCGAGCACCAGATGGATGCGGAAGATCGGCGCGACGCCGTCCAGATGCGCCGAAGCGCCGCCCTGGAAGGTGACCACCGCCTGCGCCCAGCCCACCAGTTTCAGCATTTCGCTGCCGTCCATATGCTGGGCGGAGAAGGGAATGGTGGACAGCCCCAGCAGGCACTGAATCAGCAGAATGCTGAGGATCAGGATATCGGCGGTGCTGGAGGTGGCGCGGATGCGCGGATTAAACAGCCGGCGCACCAGCAGCATGATGCCGCCGACCAGCGTCAGCACGCCGCACACGCCGCCCAGCACCATCGCCAGCTGCTGTTTGACGGCGATCGGCAGGAACCAGGCGTACATCCAGTGCGGCGTCAGCATACCGAACAGGTGACCGAAAAAGATCCCCAGAATGCCGATATGAAACAGGTTGGAGGCCAGGCGCATGCCGCGTTTGTCCAGCATCTGGCTGGAGCCGGCGCGCCAGGTGTATTGCCCGTAGTCATAACGCAGCCAGCTGCCGAGCAAAAAGACCGTACCGCACAGGTAGGGATAGATGTCGTAAAAGAAGACGTTCAGAAACTGGATCATTTCGGGCCTCCTGAACCGACGTCGACATACTGCGGCGCGACGTCCTGGCTAAAGCGCCGTTGGTAACTCTGCTGCGGCGAGCTGTCGCAGGCGGCGCTGTTGTCGTCGATAAACTTCACCTGTTCTTCTTCCCACACCGCGTCCATCGCCTGCGGCGTATCGTCGCGCTCCTCCGCCGCCGCCTGACGGCTGGCGTTGTCGCTGCGCAGCGGACTGCCGGCCAGGGCCAGTAACGCGTCGAACAGCGGCTGCCATGCCGCGCCGCGCTGTTGCAGCCGGGCGCCGAGCAGCGCCAGAATCGGCGCGACGTTCTGCAGCCCTTCCTGCGCTTGCGCGGGGGGAAGAATGCTGAGGTATTCCAGATAGAGCGGCAGATAGTCCGGCAGCTCCCGGCGGGCCAGCTGCAGACCCTGCTGCTGGTATTGGCCCATCAGTTCCACCATCGCCTGGCCGCGGTCGCGGGATTCGGCGTGCACGTGCTCGAACAGCAGCAGTGAGGTGGTGCGCCCGCGGTCGAAGATCTCGCACCACTGCGCCTGCCGCTCCAGCAGCGGGGCGCTGAACAGCGTGCGGGTAAACGGCAGCAGCTCGGGCGCCCGTTGCTCGACCAGCGGGATGACCTCGTCGGCGGCAGCCCATAGATCGTCGTCCGGGTAGTCGATCAGCAGGCCGATGACTTTCAGGATTTGCATCACTTGCCCTCCGCCTTGTCCTGCACTTCGGTGATGTTGATGGCGTCAATGCGGCTGCTGTTGAACAGGTTGAACTTGGTGTCGGAGCCGTGGCAGCCGTCGCCGAAGGTAAAGCCGCAGCCGTTGCGTTCCGGGAAGGCGTCTTCGGCCATTTCCCGGTGGCTGGTGGGGATGACAAAGCGATCCTCATAGTTGGCGATCGCCAGGTAGCGGTACATCTCCTCCACCTGCTCGACGCTGAGGCCGACCTCCTCCAGCGCGCGGGTGTCCGTTACGCCTTCCACGGTTTGCGAGCGTTTGTAGTGGCGCATCGCCATCATGCGCTTCAGCGCGCGCAGCACCGGGCCGGTATCGCCGGCGCTGAGCAGGTTGGCCAGATACTGCACCGGGATACGCAGGCTCTCCACCGCCGGCAGAATATTGCCGTTGTGCGGCAGCGCGCCGGCGTCGGCCACCGATTGAATCGGCGACAGCGGCGGCACGTACCACACCATCGGCAGCGTGCGGTATTCCGGGTGCAGCGGCAGCGCCAGTTTCCAGTCCATCGCCATCTTATACACCGGCGACTTTTGCGCTGCCTCGATCACGTTTTGCGGGATCCCCTGCTTCAGCGCCTCTTCGATCACCGTCGGATCGTGCGGATCGAGGAACACTTCACACTGGCGCTCGTACAGATCGGTTTCATGCTCGGTGCTGGCCGCTTCTTCGATGCGGTCCGCGTCATACAGCAGCACGCCCAGATAGCGGATACGGCCGACGCAGGTCTCCGAACAGACGGTCGGCTGGCCGGATTCAATGCGCGGATAGCAGAAGATGCACTTCTCGGACTTGCCGCTTTTCCAGTTAAAGTAGATTTTCTTGTACGGGCAGCCGCTGATGCACAGCCGCCAGCCGCGGCACTTGTCCTGGTCGATCAGCACGATGCCGTCTTCTTCCCGCTTGTAGATCGCGCCGCTCGGGCAGGTGGCGACGCAGCTGGGGTTGAGGCAGTGCTCACACAGGCGCGGCAGGTACATCATGAAGGTGTTTTCAAACTCGCCGTACATCTCTTTCTGCATGGCCTCAAAGTTTTTATCGCGGGCGCGTTTTTCAAACTCGCCGCCGAGCAGCTCCTCCCAGTTGGGGCCCCACTCGATGTTGTCCATGCGTTTGCCGCTGATCAGCGAGCGCGGCCGGGCGGTGGGCTGATGCTTGCTTTCCGGCGCGCTGTGCAGGTGCTGATAGTCGTAGGTAAAAGGCTCATAGTAGTCGTCGATGCCGGGCAGGTTCGGGTTGGCGAAGATCTTGGACAGTACGCCGACGCGGCCGCCGAGGCGCGGCTCCAGCTTGCCGTTGATCTTTCGGATCCAGCCGCCCTGCCAGGTATCTTGATCCTCCCAGTTTTTCGGGTAGCCGATGCCCGGCTTGGTCTCCACGTTGTTAAACCACGCGTACTCCATCCCTTCGCGCCCGGTCCAGACGTTTTTACAGGTGACCGAGCAGGTATGGCAGCCGATGCATTTATCGAGATTGAGCACCATGCCCACTTGTGAACGTATTTTCATTTTTTCGGCTCCTGTACCTGATCGTGGCCTTCACCGTCCAGCCAGTTCACGTTTTTCATCTTGCGGATCATGATGAATTCGTCGCGGTTCGAGCCGACGGTGCCGTAATAGTTAAACCCGTAGGCCAACTGGGCGTAGCCGCCGATCATATGGGTGGGTTTGGGGCAGACGCGGGTGACGGAGTTGTGGATGCCGCCGCGCATGCCGGTCACCTCGGAGCCGGGGATATTCATAATGCGCTCCTGGGCGTGGTACATCATGGTCATGCCGGGCGGCACGCGCTGGCTGACCACCGCGCGGGCGGTCAGCGCGCCGTTGGCGTTGAAGGCCTCGATCCAGTCGTTATCCGCAATGCCCAGCTCGCGCGCGTCGGTTTCGCTCAGCCAGACGATCGGCCCGCCGCGCGACAGCGTCAGCATCAGCTGGTTTTCGCTGTAGGTGGAGTGGATGCCCCATTTCTGGTGCGGCGTCAGGAAGTTCAGCGCCTTTTCCGGGAAGCCGTTGGGCGGCACGGCGCGCATTTTGCTGACGCTCTGAGTATCGATCGGCGGCCGGTAGGCCACCAGGCTTTCGCCGAAGGCGCGCATCCACGGGTGATCCTGATACAGCTGCTGACGGCCGGACAGCGTTCGCCACGGGATCAGCTCATGGACGTTGGTGTAGCCGGCGTTATAGGAGACGTGCTCGCTCTCCAGCCCTGACCAGGTCGGGCTGGAGATGATTTTGCGCGGCTGCGCCTGAATATCGCGAAAGCGGATCTTCTCATCTTCTTTATTGAGCGCCAGATGGGTGTGATCGCGGCCGGTAAATTCGCCGAGCGCCTGCCAGGCCTTCACCGCCACCTGGCCGTTGGTTTCCGGCGCCAGCGTCAGGATCACCTCCGAAGCGTCGAGCGCGCTGTCGATCAGCGGCCGCCCCTTGGCCGGCCCGGCGGTTTTGGTGTAATTCAGCTTGCCGAGGAACGCCACCTCGTTCTGCGTCTCCCAACTGATGCCCTTGCCGCCGTTGCCGAGCTTATCCATCAGCGGGCCGAGCGAGGTAAAACGCTCATAGGTGGCGGGGTAGTCGCGCTCCACCGCCACGATATTCGGCGCGGTCTTGCCGGGGATCAGGTCGCATTCGCGATGGCGCCAGTCCTGAATGTCGAACGGCTGCGCCAGCTCCGCCGGGGAGTCGTGCTGCAGCGGCTGCAGCACCACATCGGTTTCCTGTCCCAGATGGCCGACGCAGGTTTCGGAAAACGCCTTGGCGATGCCTTTATAAATTTCCCAGTCGCTGCGCGATTCCCAGGCCGGATCGACCGCCGCCGACAGCGGATGAATAAACGGATGCATATCCGAGGTGTTCATATCGTCCTTTTCATACCAGGTGGCGGTCGGCAGCACGATATCGGAGAATAGGCAGGTGCTGGACATGCGGAAATCGAGGGTGACCAGCAGATCCAGCTTGCCTTCAATGGCCGCCTGCTGCCATTCGACCTCTTCCGGCTTCACGTCGGCGTCACCCAGCGCCTCGCCCTGAATGCCGCTGTCGGTGCCGAGCAGGTACTTCAACATATATTCGTGGCCCTTGCCGGACGACCCCAGCAGGTTGGAGCGCCAGACAAACAGGTTGCGCGGGTGGTTGCCGCCGCTGTCCGGCTGTTCGCAGGCGAAGCGGATATCGCCGCTTTGCAGCGCCTGCACGGTGTAGTCCACCGGAGAGGCGCCGACGGCGTCGGCCTGCGCCTTGATGCCGAGCGGGTTAACGTTCAGCTGCGGGGCGGAGGGCAGCCAGCCCATGCGTTCGGCGCGCACGTTGAAGTCAATCAGATGGCCGCTGAAGCGGCCGGCGTCGGCCAGCGGGGAGAGCAGCTCCTGCGCGGTCAGTTTTTCATAGCGCCACTGGCTGGCGTGGTTGTAGAAGAAAGAGGTGCTGTTCATCTGCCGCGGCGGGCGGTTCCAGTCCAGCGCAAACGCCAGCGGCAGCCAGCCGGTCTGCGGCCGCAGTTTCTCCTGCCCGACGTAGTGCGCCCAGCCGCCGCCGCTTTGCCCCACACAGCCGCAGAACACCAGCATATTGATCATGCCGCGGTAGTTCATGTCCATGTGGTACCAGTGGTTGACCCCGGCGCCGAGAATAATCATCGAGCGGCCGTGGGTCTTATGCGCGTTATCGGCGAACTCCCGGGCGATGCGCTCGATATGCTGCTGCGGCACGCCGGTGATCTGCTCGGCCCAGGCCGGGGTATAGGCTTTGACCTCCGAAAAATCCCGGGCGCAGTGGGGATCGCCCAGCCCGCGTTCCAGCCCGTAGTTGGCCAGCAGCAGGTCGTACACGCTGGCGACCCGCGCCTCGCCGCCGTCGGCCAGCGTCAGGCGTTTGACCGGCAGCTGATGCACCAGCACCGGCGTTTGCGGCACGCTGCGAAAGTGCGGGTTCTCATTGCCGCCGAAATAAGGGAATGCGACGCCGGCCACCTCATCGTGTTCGCCCAGCAGGGACAGCCGCAGCTCGGTTTCCGCGCCGGCCGCCAGCGGCTCCAGGTTCCATTTGCCTTTTTCACCCCAGCGGAAGCCAATGGAACCGTTCGGCGCCACCGGCTCACCCGCCTGGCTGAACGCCACCGTCTTCCACTCCGGGTTGTTGCTCTCCCCCAGGTTATCGACCAGATCGGCGGCGCGCAGCATGCGGCCCGGCGCGTAGCTGCCGTCTTCGCGCGGTTCCAGCAGCACCAGCATCGGCATATCGGTATAGCGCCGGCAGTAGTTGAGGAAATAGTCGCTGGGATTATCCAGGTGGAAGGCTTTTAAAATCACGTGCCCCATCGCCATGGCGAGCGCGCTGTCGGTGCCCTGTTTGGGCGCCAGCCACTGGTCGCACAGCTTGGCGACTTCAGAGTAGTCCGGCGTGATGGCGATGGTTTTTGCGCCCTTGTAGCGCACCTCGGTAAAGAAGTGCGCGTCCGGCGTGCGGGTCTGCGGCACGTTCGAGCCCCAGGCAATCAGGTAGCTGGAGTTGTACCAGTCGGCGGATTCCGGCACGTCGGTCTGCTCGCCCCAGGTCATCGGCGACGCCGGCGGCAGGTCGCAGTACCAGTCGTAAAAACTCAGGCAGGTGCCGCCGATCAGCGACAGATAGCGGGTGCCGGCGGCGTAGGAGACCATCGACATCGCCGGGATCGGCGAAAAGCCGGCCACGCGGTCCGGGCCGTAGTGTTTGATGGTCCAGACGTTGGCTGCGGCAATCAGCTGGTTCAGCTCGCGCCAGTTGGAGCGCACGAAGCCGCCGTGGCCGCGCGCCTGTTTGTAGCCGGCGGTTTTTTGCGGATCGCTTTGAATCGCGTCCCAGGCGGCGACCGGATCGCCGTGCTGCTGCAGGGCTTCGCGCCACAGCTCAATCAGGCGCTTGCGCACCAGCGGGTACTTCAGGCGGTTGGCGCTGTAGAGATACCAGGAGTAGCTGGCGCCGCGCGGGCAGCCGCGCGGTTCGTGGTTGGGCATATCGGGGCGGGTGCGCGGGTAGTCGGTCTGCTGGGTTTCCCAGGTCACCAGACCGTTTTTGACATAGATCTTCCAGCTGCAGGAGCCGGTGCAGTTGACCCCGTGGGTAGAGCGGACGATTTTGTCAAACTGCCAGCGCTGCCGGTAACTGTCCTCCCAGTCCCGGTTGGTGTTCATCTCCTGGCCGTGGCCGTCCGCAAACGTGTCGCCTTTTTGCTTAAAGTAGCGAAAGCGATCGAGTAGCTTACTCATGACATTTCTCCTGACAGGGCTGCTCACACCCTGTGGTTACACTGCTCACAGATTGCTGATAGGGCCCGCTGCAACGGGTCGATTATTTCTTGGCGGCTGAGCGGCGACCGTAAACCAGCCAGGTCACCAGCACGCAAACGATGTAAAACACCAAAAAGACTTTCATCGCGCCGACCGGCGAGCCGGTCATCGCCAGTGAGGTGCCGAAAGCTTTGGGGATAAAGAAGCCGCCGACGGCGCCGATGGCGGAGATAAAGCCCAGCGCGGCGGCGGTATCGGTCACCGCTTCGCGCTGCGCCTGCTCATCGCTGCCGCCGCGGGCCTTCACCCTGTCGAGGGTGATGCGGCGGAAGATCACGGCAATCATCTGGAAGGTGGAGCCGCTGCCCAGCCCGGCGGTGAGGAACAGCCCCATAAACACCAGATAGAACGCCAGGAAGCTGCCGGAACCGCTGCCCGGCAGGGTCAGGAACAGCAGGGCGGTAAACAGCGCCATAAAGATGAAGTTAATCAGGGTGACGCGCACGCCGCCCAGTTTGTCGGAGATCACGCCGCCCAGCGAACGCGCCAGCGCGCCGATAAACGGGCCGAAAAACGCCAGCTGCAGAATATCCACCTCGGGAAACTGCGTCTGGGCCAGCATGGCGAAGCCGGCGGAAAAACCGATAAACGAACCGAAGGTCGCCAGATACAGCAGCCCTAACAGCCACAGGTGCAGACGCTTTAACACCGGCAGCTGCTCGGCGATCGAGGCCTTGGAGCTGGCGATATCGTTCATGCCGACCCAGGCGGCCAGGGTGGCCGCCAGCAGCAGCGGCACCCAGATCCAGGCGGCGTTGGCCAGCCACAGCGTGGGGCCATCCTCCTGCGCGGCGCCCGGCACGCCAAGCAGGGCGAAAAGCGGCAGCAGGATCACCAGCGGCGCGATCATCTGCATCACGCTGACCCCTAGGTTGCCCAGGCCGCCGTTAATCCCCAGCGCGCTGCCCTGCCGGGCTTTAGGGAAGAAAAAGCTGATGTTGCCCATGCTGGAGGCAAAGTTGGCGCCGGCGAAGCCGCACAGCAGGGCGATAATAATAAACACCCAGTAAGGCGTGGCGGGGTGTTGAATGGCGATGCCGAGCGCGATGCAGGGGATCACCAGAATCACGGTGCTGATCACCGTCCAGTGGCGGCCGCCGAATATCGGCACCATAAACGAGTAGGGCACGCGCAGCAGCGCGCCGGAGAGCGAGGGCAGCGCGGTTAACAGAAAGAGCTGGTCGGTGGTAAAGTTAAAGCCCACCTTGTTCAGGTTGACGGCGACGGCGCTGAACAACATCCAGACGCAGAACGCCAGCAGCAGACAACAGACGGAAATTACCAGATTACGACGCGCAATGCCCTTACCTTTATTGTTCCAGAAAGCCTCATTCTCCGGCCGCCAGTCACGCAAAAGATAGGGATTATCTTTCTCAGTTTGTTGCGACATATGCCCTCACTAAATGGCTAACTTAATGAAAACAAGCTTGAATCTTAGAATTTGCCGACAGGCTATTTTTTGACCTGCGAAACAGGTTTTAGATTGAAGCGTAGATGAAGAATGCGGGTTATGTGGTATATCGACTTATTTAGTAAGGTTATGCATGTAAATTTTTGTAACCGTGGAAGGGGTGATAGCGGGCCGGGGGCGATGCGACGCACTGACGCGAAGCGTGATTTCACCGCCGGCGTTGGGTTATGGCCTTGATGTCGATTGGCAACATTGTTGCGTGGCAAGTTCAGAAACCACAGTCGCTCAGCCCCGGATGCTCGTCCGGGCGTCGGCCCTGCGGCCAGTAGAAGCGGCGTTCGGCGGCGGCTATCGGGCTGTCGTTAATGCAGGCGAAACGGGTGGTCATTAACCCCTGCGCATTAAATTCCCAGTTCTCATTGCCGTAGCTGCGATACCAGTTGCCGGAATCGTCATGCCACTCATAGGCGAAACGCACCGCAATTCTGTGCGCGTCAAACGCCCACAGCTCTTTGATCAGGCGATATTCCAGCTCTTTGTGCCATTTGCGCTGTAAAAACTGCACCACTTCATCACGCCCGTTGACGAACTCGGCGCGGTTGCGCCAGCGGGTGTCCGGCGCGTAGACCTGCGATACCCGCAGCGGATCGCGGCTGTTCCAGGCGTCTTCGGCCAGGCGGACTTTTTGCCGGGCGCTGTCCAGCGTAAAGGGCGGCAGTGGGGAACGGGTTTCCATCATCATTTCCTCGCGGTATGTAGACAGAGTTGTCTACATGCGCAGATTATCCGATGTAGACAGACCTGTCTACATATTGCGATAATATCCGCCAGGAGGCAGCCATGACCACAACCGATTTACGCAGCGCGCGCGAGCGCATTATTGAAACCGCCCACGACCTGTTCTACCGCGACGGCATCCGCGCCACCGGTATCGACCGGATTATCAAGCAGGCCGGGGTGACCAAAGTGACCTTTTATCGCCATTTTCCCGCCAAAAACGACCTGATCCTGGCGTTTTTACGCTACCGGCATCAGCGCTGGATCGGCTGGTTCCGTGAGACGCTGGCGCGGGAGATGACGAGCGGCGGCACGCTGGTGCAGGCGTTGCCCGCTACGCTGGCGCAGTGGTTCGCCACGGCGGATTTTCGCGGCTGTGCGTTTATCAATACGGCGGTGGAAATGGCTGACAGTCTGCCGGAGACGCTGGCGCTGGTGCGTGAGCATAAGCAGGATATGCGGCTGGCGATTGCCGCTTTTCTGCCGGGCGACCAGCAGGGCGCGCGTACGGCGCACAAACTGGCGTTGCTGGCCGACGGGGCGATAGTGATGGCGCAGCGCGGGGAAAACGGCGACGAGACGCTCTCTTTGCTGCGCGACTGTGTGGCGGACAGCCTGAGAGGTTAGGCGCAGGCGTCTGGCCGTTACTCCGGCAAATCAATCAGCAAGGCGCGCAGCGGCGTTGCGGCGCGCAGCGTGAGCCGGGTTTCGTTATGCACAAAAGCGCCGTCGCCGCAGGTCAGGTGCTGCGGCGCATGATGCTCGCCGTGGGCGGAGCAGGCGCCGTGGATTGACTGCAGGTAGGCGCGCGCGCCGTGCAGCGGCAGCGTCAGCGTTTCACCCGGCGGTAAATCCAGGTGATGGACCCATACCTGCTGGCGCAGATGCAGGCTGCCCTGCGCGCCGTCCGGCGAGGCCAGCAGCTGGTGCGGCTGCGGTTGCAGCGCTAGGCGCTGAATCCGCTCGTTGCTGCGTTCCGGGCAGGCGTCCAGCCACAGCTGCATGCGCGTCAGCGGCGTATCGGCGCCAAGATTCTGTTCGCCGTAGCTGACGCCGGCGTGCGCCGCCAGCAACAGGGCTTCGCCGGCGGCGGCGCGCACGCTGTTGCCGTCGTTATCGCGGTACTCGGCTTCCCCCTGCAGGATCAGGTTAATGATATCGACGTTGGGGTAGGCGCGCGGCTGCAGAGCGGCGCCCGGCGCCAGCACTTCCTGGTTCAGCACCCGCAGCGAGGCGTAGCCCATCAGTTTGGGGTCGAAGTAGTGTCCGAAAGAGAAGGTGTAGCGAGCCTGCAGCCAACCAAAGTCAGCTTGCCCGCATTGTTCTGCTGTTCTGCATGTAATCATGGCAATGGGCTCCCTAATTTCAATCTGTATACCCTAAATAATTCGAGTTGCAGGAAGGCGGCAAGAGAAGGAATCCCGATGAGCTGACTCGGGTCAGTGATTCGGGTGACTGAGCGCAGCCAACGCACCTGCAGCTTGAAGTATGATGGGTATAAATGGTAAGCATCTGGACGGCAGATTGTTAGCCAGTTAATCTGGTTGCCATATTCAAATTTCCTGACAGAGAGATGCAATGGCCAGAGATCGGGCGTTAACGCTTGAGGCGTTAAGGGTGATGGATGCCATCGATCGCCGCGGCAGTTTTGCCGCGGCGGCGGATGAGCTGGGCCGGGTGCCGTCGGCGCTCAGCTACACCATGCAAAAACTGGAAGAGGAGCTGGACGTGGTGCTGTTTGACCGCTCCGGACACCGCACCAAATTCACCAACGTCGGGCGCATGCTGCTGGAGCGCGGCCGGGTGCTGCTGGAAGCGGCCGATAAGCTGACCACCGACGCCGAAGCGCTGGCGCGCGGCTGGGAAACCCATATCACCATCGTCAGCGAGGCGCTGTCGCCGCCCAGCCTGCTGTTCCCGCTGGTCGACAAGCTGGCGCTGAAGGCCAATACCCAGGTGTCGATTTTCAGCGAGGTGCTGGCCGGCGCCTGGGAGCGTCTGGAACAGGGGCGGGCCGATATTGTGATCGCGCCGGATATGCACTTTCGCGCCTCGTCGGAAATCAACACCCGCAAGCTGTACAAGGTGATGAGCGTCTACGTGGCGGCGCCGGATCATCCGATCCATCAGGAGCCGGAGCCGCTGTCGGAAGCCACCCGGGTGAAATACCGCGGCATTGCGGTGGCGGACACCGCGCGCGAGCGCCCCGTGATTACCGTACAGCTGCTGGATAAGCAGCAGCGGCTGACCGTCAGCACTATCGAAGATAAGCGGCGGGCATTGCTGGCCGGCCTGGGGGTGGCGACCATGCCGTACGCCATGGTGGAAAAAGATATCGCAGAGGGGCGGCTGCGCGTGGTGGGGCCGGAATACAGCCGCGAGGCGGACATCATTATGGCCTGGCGGCGCGACAGCATGGGCGAGGCGAAAGCCTGGTTCCTGCGTGAAATCCCGCGACTGTTCGCACAGAAATAGTGAAAACCTCGCCGAGCGGCGAGGTTTTTTTATTAACGGAAACGCTGGTCGCGGCCGTGCGGCTCATTCAAATCCTGCGCCGGGCCGATGGAGATAATGCCGTACGGATTGATGGTGGCGTGACTGCGGTAATAGTGATGGCGGATATGCGCCATATCGACCGTCTCGTCGACGCCCGGCAGCTGATAAATATCGCGCAGGAAGCCGTACAGGTTCAGGTAGTCGCTGATGCGCCGCTTGTCGCACTTAAAGTGGGTGACATACACCGGGTCGAAACGCACCAGCGTGGTCCACAGGCGTAAGTCCGCCTCGGTCAGCCGGTCGCCGGTCAGATAGCGGTGCTGGCCGAGGATCTGCTCCAGCCGCTCCAGCGAAGCAAACACGCCGCTTACCGCCTCATCATACGCCTCCTGGCTGGTGGCGAAGCCGGCTTTGTAGACGCCGTTGTTGACCGTGTCGTAAATCCAGCCGTTCAGTTGATCAATTTTTTCGCGCAGCTCGGCCGGGTAATAGTCGCCGGCGCGTGCGCCGACGCCGTCAAAGGCGCTGTTGAACATGCGCAGGATGTCGGCGGACTCGTTGCTGACGATGGTCTGCCGTTGTTTATCCCACAGCACCGGTACGGTGACGCGGCCGCTGTAGTGCGGGTCGGCGCGCAGATAGAGCTGATACAGGAAGTCGGCGTGGTACAGCGGATCGCCGCTGGCGCCGGGGAAGTCGTCGGCGAAGGTCCAGCCGTTTTCCCGCATCAGCGGATTGACCACCGAAACCGGAATGATCTGCTCCAGCCCTTTCAGCTTGCGCATCAGCAGGGTGCGGTGCGCCCACGGGCAGGCGAGGGATACGTACAGGTGGTAGCGATCTTTTTCTGCATTAAAGCCGCCGTCGCCGTGTTCGCCGGGCTGTCCGTCGGCGGTGATCCAGTTGCGGAACTGGGAGGTGGAGCGCTTGAAGCGGCCGCCGGTGGATTTGGTGTCGTACCAGACGTCTTGCCAAACGCCGTCAACGAGTTGTCCCATGGGAGTCTCCTTCGTCTTGGATGACAGAGAGGGAGCCAGGCATGCCTGGCTCCCTTAAGGTTAGTTTACCACTTCTTGTTCAGCAGGCGGTCGATGCTGAAGGCGCCCGGTCCGGCGACCGCCAGTACGATATAACCGCCGGCGATGGTCAGGTTTTTCATAAACATCAGCTGGTTAACGCCATCTGCAAAGTTGGTGTGGAACAGCAGCGCGGTCAGGATGGTGAAGCCGGCGGTGAACAGCGCGGTAGTGCGCGTCAGGAAGCCGAACAGAATCGCCAGGCCGCCGCCAAACTCCAGCAGGATGGTCAACGGCAGCAGGAAGCCCGGTACGCCCATCGATTGCATGTACTGCTGAGTGCCGGCGTAAGCGTCGCCCATTTTGCCGTAGCCGGCGACGATAAACAGGATTGGCATCAGAATACGCGCCACCAACAAACCGGTATCTTCTAATTTTTTCATCATTCACTCCAAAAGTTTTTTTGCGCCACGCTGGCTGTGTTATGTCATCCGGCGGTGCGCATAGCGTTGTTCTGGCGCGCCGTCCGTTTCGATGGAATGAATGTTAATCGTGAAGCGTACACTTTGTTAGCAAGTAAAATTGCTATAATCTTTCAAAAATCATGAATATTTAGCGGGCTAACATTTTGAGATGAATATGCGGCGCAATGGCGCACGACGGCCGCCGCGAGCGGCAGCACGGAGTGCGGACAGGAAAGGGCGGACGGAAAGGATTAACGAGAGAGGGTTTTACGCAGCAGCCGCACGGTGCCCCAGGCGCTGAAGGCGCGACGCGACCAGCGGATCAGCTTGCCGGGGTGGCGCATGCCGTACAGGGCGACCGCGCCGGAGCCGAGCAGCAGGTACTTGCGCATGCCGAACAGGGTTTGATAACCACGGTCAATGTGTTCGGTTTTATCCAGCCACTGCGCGGCATTGTCGCCCAGGTCGGCGCGCTGCTGCTCGATCCGGTTAATCAGCTGCTGTTTTCTGACGGCCAGCGCCCGGCGGCGGCTCATTTTTTCCCCTCCAGCGCGGCGCGGTCCTGCTCCAGCTGTTTGCGCGTTTCGGCCAGCAGCGTGGTGCGCTTCACTTTCACCAGCGTCCAGATCACGCCCACCACGGCAAGAAACAGCAGCACGCCGGTCGTCGTGCCCAGTGCCATCACGCGGTAGGCCGGGTCGATCGCCCAGAACAGCAGGATCAGCAGGCTCATCAGGCCGAAAGCGGTGAACAGCAGAGTAATGCCCACCAGCAGCATCAGCTGAATCAGGTTGGCTTTTTCCTCTTCCAGCTCGACGACCGCCAGTTTCAGCCGTGACTCCACCATGCCAACCAGGATGGTGATAATGCGCTGGCCGATGTCCAGGACCCCTTTGGCGGGGCCCTGCGCACGGGATTGCTCGTGCTCGCCCATATTAACGACGCGCCAGCAGCACGCCCAGCACGACGCCGACCGCAGCGCCGATGCCGATGCCGGTCCACGGGTTGTCGCGCACATAGTCGTCAGCCTGGCCGGCGATCTGCTTGGTCTGGCTGGCCAGCTTGTCGCCGGCGTCGCCCAGGCGGGCGCGGGTGTCTTTCAGCGCGCCTTCCGCTTTGGAACGCAGCTTTTCCAGTTCAGCCTTCGGCTTATCGGTGGAAGAGTTAAGCACCTCTTCCAGGGTATCGGCTAAGGACTTCAGTTCAGCGCGTAAGTTTTCTGCATCTTTTGCCATTTCTCTAACTCCTTAACGTTAACTGCAAGATATCCCAACATAACGGATTTTTTGGCGGCAGCAAAGCGAACGGGTGGCGAATATCACTGTGGAAACGATTATTTTCCTATGAATATTCCGAACCCGGCGCCTGTCGCCGGTGAACATTATTATTCCGCCTGCGCCTGTTTCAGCTCGGCTTCAGCTTCCGCCAGCTTCTGCTGTTTTTTGGCGACTTTATCCAGCTTGCCGCTTTGCTGAGCCTCTTTCAGCTCCTGACGGCGCTCTGCAACTTTGTGCTGCTTTTCTGCAATTTTTTGCTGCCGTTCGGCCTGCAGGCCGGCGTCAGTGCAATGAGCCTGCACTTCACCCAGCGCGGTTTTCAGCCCGGCGACGCGTTGGCTGTTGCCGTGCTGAGTGGCGTAATCAATCTGCTGCTGAATCTCCTGCGCTTTGGCGGCGCAGCCGCCCCCAGCCGCCATCGAAAACGAGGCGAAGGCGAAGAGGGAGAGGGCTAAAGGGGCGGTATAGCGTAATTTCATCTGTCGGTTCCTTGTTAATGGGATGCATGGGGATGTATCCGTTTCCTGCTGGGCGATGGAGGATTACGCGGCTGCCATCGCCATTATTCAGCATAGTCACTAAATTGTCCGGATAGCAAAGATCCACGCTGAAATGTCAAACGATTGTTGATTAAATGAACAGCTGCGCGCCTATCCCAGATCCTGCGGCGTCCTGGTCAGTTTGCGTATCCAGTGGCTGGGGGCGGGGAGTTCGCTCAGCGCGATGCTGTAGCCGGGGGGCAGAATGGCCTGCAGCGTTTCCCGCGCCAGCAGCTGCTGCTGCGGGGAGTCCAGGCGGATCACCAGGCCATCGCCTTCCGGGGTAATGCTTTTAATACGGATGCCGCGCGCATCCAGACGCTGATAAACGTAGAAACCGTCCGGCAGCGACAGGCCTTGCTGGGTGGAGCGGATGCGCAGTTCGGTTTCGGTGCGCACCATGGCGGGCAGGAAAAATACGCACAGCGCCAGCAGGGCCAGCGCGACAATCAGTGCATACTGCCAGCGGGAACGCGGCGTGGTCACGCGCCGTTGCCCGTGTTTTGGCTGGCGCGCTTCTTACGCCACAGCACAATCAGCGAGCCGACCAGGCCGACCACCAGCAGCACCAGCGGCAGCATCATCAGGCAGAACATCAGCTGATCTTCGTATTTGCGGAACACCGGCGTTTTGCCGAGCGCAAAGCCGAGGCTGGTCAGGATCACCACCCACAGCAGGCCGCTCATCCAGTTGAAGAACTGGAAGCGGGCGTTGCTCAGGCCCGACAGGCCGGCGATGGTAGGCAGCAGCGTACGCACGAAGGCCAGAAAGCGGCCGACCAGCAGCGCCGACAGGCCGTGGCGGTGGAACAACTGGTGCGCGCGCTGGTGGTAGTGGGCGGGCAGGTGCGACAGCCAGCCCTGCACCGTGCGGGTATTGCCCAGCCACTTGCCCTGTATATAACTGACCCAGCAGCCCAGACTGGCGCCGACGGTGAGAATAAAGATGGTGAGCGGGAAGTTCATGGTGCCTTTGGCGATCAGTACGCCGACCAGAATCAACAGGCTGTCGCCGGGCAGGAAAGCGGCGGGCAGCAGGCCGTTTTCCAGAAACAGAATCATAAACAGCAGCACGTACAGCGTCCACACCAGCGAGGGGTTCGCCAGCGTTTCGAAGTCCTGCTGCCATAAGGCATCCAACAGTTGTTTAATGATGTCCATCCAGTGTTCCTAAAACGTCTTTGCCTGATTTCTCTTAGCGGCCTGATTACCGGAATGCCGGCGCCGCAGGTGAACGGTGAGGTGTTTTTGCTTGTGAGTGATTACCCTACCGGTCATGAGTGGTAAGTCAGCGTTCCTCGGTACAGCATGTTGCTCGCTTGCCAGCCGCCGACCCGGCTTTGCTGGTGGGAGGAGCGGAGCATCCAGTTAACCTGTTCGAGGCGGTTGGATGCCGGCGCCGTCTGGCGCGGATAGCGGCTCTCTCGCCGCGCCTCTGTTAAAGCATAGGCGGGGATCGGTGAAACAACAGAGAGCGAAGAGATGTAGCTGGACGTGTTGCGCGGCAGCAGCAGCGGCCATTTTTTTCCCGGCGCCTTACGGCGCAGGTCGGCCGGCGGGCGCAGCGCCTGCGGGTAGTCGTCCTGGGCGGTTGCGTTGTGGTTGGGTTGGGCGTTTGGCTGTGCCGGTTGCGTCGTATAGAGCTGCTGGCCGGAGACCGCGCCGGTCCAGCAAAAAAGAGCAATCAGCATGGCAAACAACCAGCGCATGAATTCGCGTTCCGCCCCCGCAGTAATAAGGCTAAAAAAAGTGGTCCGATTTTAGCAAAGCCGCCCGATCGGCAACAGGGAAATATCTGTTGCCGCCGGTGAATTATTACACGGGAAACGGCGCCGACGGCATTGATTCAGCGTATTTTACAATACCTGACATAAGGTAAGATTATTTGACCGCCGTCGACGATTTGTTGCCGCCGCTCGCGCTGTCCAGCTGCGGCAGCGGGTTCTCGGCAAACAGGTAGCGGTCAACGTTATATTCGAAGTCGTCGGTGGTGGCGTTGAACAGCATCTGCTTGGTGTTTTCCAGGTGCTGCCACATCGCCAGCTTGGCGGCGGCGGGATCCTTGCGCATCAACGCCTTGAGGATCTGGTCATGGTCGTCGCACCAGCTGTCGATCGAGCGATCGTCAATATGTTCGTGCAGCTTGATCCAGTAAGGGTTATGCACCCGCTGGCTCCACATTTTTTCGACGATGGTCGCCATCGCGGTGTTTTGCGTGGCGAGCGCGATCTGTACGTGGAATTTCAGGTCCCACTGCGAATCGCGGAAGCGATCTTCCCGCCGGGCGTTTTCCTGAATCTCCATCAGCTGCACGATATCCTGTTTGGTGACCTGGGTGGCGGCGAACTCGGCGATGTTGCTCTCAATCAGCTGACGCGCCTGCAGCAGCTCAAACGGCCCGACGCTGGCGAATTCGATGCTGTCCCCCGGCACCACCAGGTGCTTTTGCTGGTTGGAAATCACATGGATCCCGGAGCCTTTGCGCACTTCGACGTAGCCTTCCACTTCCAGCATGATAATCGCCTCGCGCACCACGGTGCGGCTGACGTTCATCTCTTCGGCGATATAGCGCTCCGCCGGCAGTTTGTCGCCGACCGGATAAACGCCGCCTTCAATGCGTTGTTTCAGTTCGGCGGCCAGTTGCTGATATAAGCGTCTGCTTTCGGTGAATTCCATAATGAGTGCTCTGCGCTAGGAAAGGCGGGTTGCCAACAGATTTGTTATACCACTTATCCGGTTTTGCCGCCAGTGAATGGCGGCGGGCCGCCCGGCGCTCGGACCGGGCGACGCGCGGGATCAACCGCCTGCGGCGGCGGTGTGCAGCGCTTCTTTTTCCCCGGCGGCGGCCGGGCGGTTTTGCAGCACCGTCCAGATAACGATGGCGCCCAAAATATCGAACACCGACAGGGCGGCGAACAGCGGGCTGAAGCCGAGCGTATCCGCCAGCGCGCCGACCACCAGCGCGAACAGGGTGCTGGCGGTCCAGGCGGCCATGCCGGTCAGGCCGTTGGCGGTCGCCACTTCGTTACGGCCGAAGACGTCGGAAGAGAGCGTGATCAACGCGCCGGACAGCGCCTGATGGGCAAAGCCGCCGACGCACAGCAGGGCAATGGCGACATACGGGCTGGAGAACAGGCCGATCATGCCGGGGCCGATCATCAGCAGCGCGCCAAGGGTCACCACCAGCTTGCGGGACACGATCAGATTCACCTTGAAATACTTCTGGAACAGCGGCGGCAGGTAGCCGCCGACGATACAGCCGAGATCGGCGAACAGCATCGGCATCCAGGCGAACATGGCGATTTCCTTCAGGTTAAAGCCGTAGGCTTTAAACATAAACAGCGGGATCCAGGCGTTGAAGGTGCCCCAGGCCGGCTCCGCCAGAAAGCGCGGCAGCGCGATGCCCCAGAACTGCCGGTTGCGGACGATCTGCCAGGCGGACATTTTTTTGGCGTTGCTGGTCTGGTGCTGGGCTTCCTGGCCGTCCAGGATGTAGCTGCGCTCCTCGGCGCTGAGTTTCTTCTGGTCTTTCGGATGCTTATAGAACAGCAGCCAGCAGATGGCCCAGATCAGGCTCAGGACGCCGGTGATGATAAACGCCATTTCCCAGCTGTGGGCGACGATGGCCCACACCACCAGCGGCGGTGCGATCATGCCGCCGATTGACGAGCCGACGTTAAAGTAGCCGACGGCGATCGAGCGCTCTTTGGCGGGAAACCACTCGCTGCTGGCCTTCAGCCCGGCGGGGATCATCGCCGCCTCCGCCATGCCGACCGCGCCGCGCGCCAGCGCCAGCCCGCCCCAGCTGTTGGCCAGCGCGGTGCCCATGCAGAACAGCGCCCATAAAATGGCGAACATCGCATAGCCCACTTTGGTGCCCAGCACGTCGAGCACGTAGCCGGCCACCGGCTGCATCACGGTATAGCAGGCGGAGTAGGCGGCGACGATATAGGAATATTGTTGGGTGGTGATATGTAAGGTGTCTTCCAGCGTCGGCGCGGCGACGGCAATCGCGTTGCGGGTCAGGTAACCCAGTACCGTGCCGATGGTCACCAGCCCGATCATGTACCAGCGTAACCCTTTGATTTTGCGCATGAGAAATCTCTCCCCGTCTTTAGCAATCGTCGCGCCCGTTGATGCTGCGCAACGTGGATAATGGTGATTTCCTGTCTGTCGTGGTGTAAGGCGTGTTCGGCTCGCCGGCGCTTTCCGCCGCGAGGTGAAGAGGCGAGACAATAACTTGTCATACAGATTTAAAAGTTGAGTGACATCACAAAAGTCATTATTCAGTTACGCAATAATATGAAGGCCATGCTGAGGTTTTTTTGCGATGAAACCCGCAGTTATCGCGCCTTGAAGCGCCTTTTTTACCGTAAGCATGGCGAAAAAAACCTGGACGCCGTAATTAATTGGTGTGATAACTTTTAAAGCAATGAGGCGACAAAAACCCGCTACGCAAGCTGAGGACCTGATATGGCCACGTTTTTAAGCGAAGATTTTTTACTGGATACGGAATTTGCCCGGCGTTTGTACCATGAGTATGCGGCGCAGCAGCCGATTTTTGACTATCACTGCCATCTGCCGCCGGCGCAGATTGCCGAGAACTATCGCTTCAAAAACCTGTATGACATCTGGCTGAAAGGCGACCACTACAAGTGGCGCGCCATGCGCACCAACGGCGTGGCGGAACGTCTTTGCACCGGCGACGCCGGCGATCGGGAAAAGTTTGACGCCTGGGCGGCGACCGTGCCGCATACCATCGGCAACCCGCTCTATCACTGGACGCACCTGGAACTGCGCCGGCCGTTCGGCATTACCGGCACCTTGCTGTCGCCGGCGACGGCGGACGATATCTGGCAGCGCGCCAACGAGCTGCTGACGCAGGATGCGTTCAGCGCGCGCGGGATCATGCAGCAGATGAACGTGAAAATGGTCGGCACCACCGACGATCCGATCGACGATCTGCGCCATCACCGGGCGATCGCCGAGGACGGCGGCTTTGATATCAAAGTGCTGCCGAGCTGGCGGCCGGACAGGGCGTTCAACATTGATGCGCCGGCCTTTAGCGATTACCTGCAGCGGCTGGCGGCCGCGGCGGACGTGGAGATCCGCCGCTTTGACGATTTACGCCAGGCGCTGAGCAAGCGGCTGGATCACTTTGCCGCGCACGGCTGCAAGGTGTCGGACCATGCGCTGGACGTGGTGGTGTACGCCGACGCCGACGAGGCGACGCTGGATGCGATCCTGAGCCGACGCCTCGACGGCGCGCAGCCGGATGAAACGCAGAGCGCGCAGTTCAAAACCGCCGTGCTGGTGTTTCTGGCGGCGGAGTATCAGCGCCGCGGCTGGGTGCAGCAGTATCACATCGGCGCGCTGCGTAATAACAACAGCCGGATGTTCGAGCGCATCGGCCCGGATATCGGCTTCGATTCGATCAACGATCGGCCGCTGGCGCAGCCGCTGTCGCGTTTGCTGGATGCCCAGGCGCGCCAGGGCGGGCTGCCGAAGACCATTTTGTACTGCCTGAACCCACGCGATAACGAAGTGATCGGCACCATGGTGGGCAACTTCCAGGGCGAGGGGACGCCGGGCAAGATGCAGTTCGGCTCCGGCTGGTGGTTTAACGACCAGAAGGATGGTATGCAGCGGCAGATGACCCAGCTGGCGCAGCTGGGCCTGCTGAGCCGCTTTGTCGGCATGCTGACCGACAGCCGCAGCTTCTTGTCTTATACCCGCCATGAATATTTCCGGCGCATTCTGTGCCAGATGATCGGGCGCTGGGTGGAAGACGGCGAGGCGCCGGCGGATCTGGCGCTGCTGGGGGAGATGGTGAAAAACATCAGCTTCGACAACGCCAAAAACTACTTCGCCATTGAACTGGCTTAACCGTCGCCTACAGGTGTCTTATGCAGAGCTTTATTAAGATTCATGCGCAGGACAACGTGGCGGTCGCCCTGCGCGATCTGGCCGCCGGGGAAACCCTGCAGTTGGATGAGGCGCGCTGCCTGACGCTGCCGCAGCCGGTGGCGCGCGGGCATAAGTTTGCGCTGACGCCGATCGCCGCCGGCGGAACCATCGTTAAATACGGTCTGCCGATCGGCCACGGGGTGGCGGCGATTGCGCCGGGGGAACATATTCACGCGCAGAACGCCAAAACCAACCTGAGCGATCTGGACGACTATCAGTATCAGCCGGACTTCCCGGCCGTGCCGCCGCAGGCGGCGGATCGCGAGGTGCAGATCTACCGCCGCGCCAACGGCGAGGTCGGCATCCGCAATGAGCTGTGGATCGTGCCGACCGTCGGCTGTGTCAACGGCATCGCCCGCCAGATCCAGCGACGTTTTCTGCAGGAAACCGCCGATGCCGAGGGCATTGACGGCGTCCATCTGTTCAGCCACCCGTTCGGTTGCTCCCAGCTGGGGCAGGACCATGAAAACACCCGCACCATGCTGCAGAATATGGTGCGCCATCCGAACGCCGGCGCGGTGCTGGTGATTGGCCTGGGCTGTGAAAACAACCAGGTCGATGCGTTTCGCGACACGCTGGGCGCGGTCGACGACGCGCGGGTACGCTTTATGGTATGCCAGCAGCAGGATGATGAAGTGGAGGCCGGGCTGGCGCAGCTGCATGCGCTGTACCGGACGATGCGCGCCGATCGCCGCCAGCCGGGCAGGCTCAGCGAGCTGAAGTTCGGCCTGGAGTGCGGCGGCTCCGACGGGCTGTCCGGCATTACCGCCAACCCGCTGCTGGGGCGTTTTTCGGACTATGTGATCGCCAACGGCGGCACCAGCGTGCTGACCGAAGTGCCGGAGATGTTCGGCGCCGAGCGCATTCTGATGAGCCGCTGCCGCGACAGACAGACCTTCGACAAGACCGTCGCTATGGTCAACGACTTCAAAAAATACTTTATCGCCCACCAGCAGCCGATTTATGAAAATCCGTCGCCGGGCA
The DNA here is from genome assembly GCF_000330865.1 of Serratia sp. FGI94. Lineage (NCBI taxonomy): Bacteria > Pseudomonadati > Pseudomonadota > Gammaproteobacteria > Enterobacterales > Yersiniaceae > Serratia > Serratia sp. FGI94. The sequence goes on along the minus strand of NC_020064.1, from coordinate 4,281,885 downwards.
ACAAGGCCGGCGGTATCACCACGCTGGAAGAAAAGTCGCTGGGCTGCACCCAGAAAGCGGGGCAGAGCCAGGTGGTGGACGTGCTGAAATATGGCGAGCGCCTGCGCCAGCCAGGGCTGAATCTGCTCAGCGCGCCGGGCAATGACGCGGTGGCGACCAGCGCGCTGGCCGGCGCCGGCTGCCATATGGTGTTGTTCAGCACCGGGCGCGGCACGCCGTATGGCGGCTTTGTGCCGACGGTGAAGCTGGCGACCAACAGCGAGCTGGCGGCGAAAAAGCCGCACTGGATTGATTTTGACGCCGGACGGCTGATTCACGGCATGCCGATGGAACAGCTGTTGACGCAGTTTGTCGATGAGATTGTCGCCATCGCCAACGGCAAGGCGGCGAAAAACGAGCTGAACGATTTCCGCGAGCTGGCGATCTTTAAGAGCGGCGTCACATTGTGAGTGCTGTCGGCCGAATGAATCAGGGGGCCGATATGGCCCCCTCAGACAGCTGACAAAGCCTGTTATTAGGGAGAGCGTGGCGATGGGGTCGTAGCGGCGTAAGCCGCCGGAGCGCCCCTCGTTACGCTAGGCCCGAGTATCTCGGATTTTCAGACAACTTTGTCATCAACTCCAGGGGGCCGATATGGCCCCCTGCTTGGCAGGTACTTCTGATGCCGCCGTTGTTTAGCGCATTTTCAGCGGGTCTTCGTCCGCCAGCCGCTGGTCTTCCGCCATACAGGCGGCGGCGGTGAACAGCACGTCGGTAGAGGAGTTCAGCGCGGTTTCCGCAGAGTCCTGCAGCACGCCGATAATAAAGCCGACCGCAACTACCTGCATGGCGATATCGTTCGGGATGCCGAACATATTGCACGCCAGCGGGATCAGCAGCAGCGAGCCGCCGGCCACGCCGGATGCGCCGCAGGCGCAGACCGCCGCGACCACGCTCAGCAGCAGCGCGGTCGGAATATCCACCGCAATGCCCAGCGTGTGCACCGCCGCCAGCGTCAGCACGGTGATGGTGATCGCCGCGCCGGCCATATTGATGGTGGCGCCGAGCGGAATGGAAACCGAATAGGTGTCTTCATTCAGATTCAGCTTTTTGCACATCTCCATATTCACCGGAATATTGGCCGCCGAGCTGCGGGTAAAGAAGGCGGTAACGCCGCTTTCGCGCAGGCAGGCGAATACCAGCGGATACGGGTTGCGGCGAATTTTCCAGTAGACGATCAGCGGGTTGAGCACCAGCGCCACCAGCAGCATACAGCCGATCAGCACCATCAGCAGCTGGGCATAGCCCCACAGCGCGTCGAAGCCGGTTTCCGCCAGCGTGGACGCCACCAGCCCGAAGATACCCAGCGGCGCACAGCGGATCACCGCCCGCACCACCAGCGTGACGGCGTGCGATGCATCGGTGATCAGCAATTTGGTAGTGTCGGCGGCGTGGCGCAGCGCTAACCCCAGGCCGATGGCCCAGGCCAGAATGCCGACGTAGTTGGCGTTGATCAGCGCGTCGAACGGGTTGGCCACCACGTTCATCAGCAGGCCTTTCAGCACCTCGGTGATGCCGCCCGGCGGGCTGATATCGACATTGCCGGTCACCAGCGCCAGATTGGACGGGAAGGCGAAGCTGAGCAGCACCGCCACCAGCGCGGCGGCGAAGGTGCCCAGCAGGTAAAGGAACAGGATCGGGCGGATATTGGTTTTCTGCCCCTGTTTATGGTTGGCGATCGATGCCATCACCAAAACCAGCACCAGTACGGGGGCTACCGCCTTCAGCGCGCCGACGAACAGCGCGCCGAGCAGGCCCACGGCCGAGGCGGCGGCGGGGGAGATGAATGCCAGCAGAATGCCGGCCACCAGGCCGACCAGAATTTGTTTAACCAGGCTGCCCTGTGTAATGCGTGTCAGTATTTTATGCATGATGCTTATTTAGCGTTTCCGCTTCCTGATGATGTTGCGTAATGGGTGCCGCGCCTCGGCAGGAACCGTGCCGGGCGAATTTTATGCGCACCTGTAACGAAGTGTGTTTGCTCTTTCAGTATTCAGTAAACGCGCGGGGTTGGGAAGTCTCTGATGTGAAATTCTGCGGGCGGATCAACTCTTGATAACATCCTGATTACATTTGTGTGATCGCAATAACATTTGGCGTTTAGCGCGATGAACAAACGATTATGGGGCGGAAAACCGCCCCGGGTAACAGATTATGGCGCCTTGCGCGCCAGCCGGTCGTTGCGATGGTTGACCCAGGCGTTAATCGCCAGCGTCAGCAGCAGGATGCCCGCCACCACGCCTAACGAAATGCCGATCGGAATATGGTAGAAATCGACGATCAGCATTTTGACGCCGATAAACACCAGAATCACCGACAGCCCGTACTTCAGCATCGAGAAGCGTTCGGCCACGTTGGCCAGCAGGAAGTACATGGCGCGCAGGCCCATAATGGCGAACAGGTTGGAGGTAAGGACGATAAACGGATCGGTGGTGACGGCGAAGATGGCCGGAATGCTGTCGACCGCGAAGATCACATCGCTCAGTTCCACCAGGATCAGCACCAGCACCAGCGGCGTGGCGAACAGCAGGCCGTTGCGGCGCACAAAGAAGCGCTCGCCTTCCAGGTTATCGGTCATGCGCAGGTGGCTGCGTAGCCACTTCACCAGCGGCTTGTCGCCGATAGCGCCGTCGTCCTCTTTCGCCAGCGCCATTTTGATACCGGTAAACAGCAGGAAAGCGCCGAACAGGTACAGCAGCCAGGCGAACTGGGCAATCAGCCAGCTGCCGGCAAAGATCATGACGGTGCGCAGCACAATCGCCCCCAGCACGCCGTAAATCAGCACGCGGCGCTGCAGGTTGGCCGGCACGGCAAAGTAGCTGAACAGCATCAGCCAGACAAAGACGTTATCCACCGCCAGCGCTTTTTCAATCAGATAGCCGGTGAGGAAGGCCAGCGCCTGCGTATCGGCCACGGCGCGGCCGGCGGTTTCGCTCAGGTAGTACCAGAAGCCGAGGTTGAACAGTAACGAGAGGGTGACCCACACCAGTGACCAGCAGGCGGCCTGCTTCATCGACATGGCATGCGAGCCTTTGCGGCCCTGCAGCAGTAAATCAATGGCGAGCATCACCACGATAACGGCGGCGAAGCTGCCCCATAACCACGGGGTGCCAACGGTATTCATCATTATGTATCCTTCAAAAACAAAAACGGCCAACGTCGGAAGGACGCCAGCCGCTCTGTGAACGCTGCAAGCAAACCTCGCCTTCCGGCAAGGTCTCACTTACAACGTCGATGAAGGTGTTACACCTTGACCATCGGGTTGCCCGGTAACCGGATGCTTGCGCATCGTAATGACGATTAACCGGCAATGAAGTTACTCCCCTTTGCTGACGTAAAAAGTAATGCAAAATGTGTCAGCGGTCAATGTCTAATCCTCATCCGGCCAATGCCTGCTGCGCGCCGAGGCTGACGACAAACCCCTGCAGCAGCAGCCTGCTGAACGGCGTATCGTCCACCTGCCGTTGTTTTTGCTGGTATTCCGCCTGCCGCACCGGCTCCATCTCGGCCAGCCAGTGCAGATAGTGGCGCATGATCGCCGCGTCGAACTCCGGGTGAAACTGGGTGGTCAGCGCATTATCACCATAGCGCAGGATCTGGTAGTCATCCTGCGTCGAGCGGGCCAGCACCTCGGCACCCGGCGGCGGCGTCAGCACGCTTTGCGCGTGGATCAGGTTGGCCTTGAAGCGCGGCGGCAGCGTCATCAGCCGGCGGTCGTTCGCGCCGGCCGGCAGCAGCTCAATCTCCAGCGTACCGACCTCCATCCCCTGCGGGTGATAGCCCACCTTGCCGCCGAGCGCATGGGCCAGCAGCTGGTGGCCGTAACACACGCCGAAAATCGGCAGGCGGATCGCCATCGCCTGACGCAGCCATGCGGCCGCCTGCTCGCTCCACGGCAGCCGCTCCGTCACCATCGCCGGCGAACCGGTGATCACCACGCCGCAGTAGTCAGCCGGCGCCGCCGGCCGCTCCCCGGCGGGCAGGTGGACGATCTGCACGCGTTCGGCGGCCATGCGCCCCTGCTGCATAAACATCTGTTCAAAATTGCTTTGCGCCTGGCGGATGGCGTCGGGCGCATCGCCGGTTTGCATCAGTAACAGCGGCTTCATGGTGTTTCTCCATCGGCGGGGAAGGCGACGCCGGTTTGCCGGCGGATTTCGCTCAGCAGGGCGGCGACGATACGTGAGTTTTCCAGCCCGGCATGCTCAACCTGACGTCGCGCCACCAGATCGGCAAAGACTTCGGCCTCATAGCGCATGGTGTTGTCATGCTGCGGCCGGCTCAGATCCTGCAGGCTGCCGCCACGCGGCAGCAGCGCCACGCCCTGGCACTCCGAGATTTTCTCGATCAGCAGCGCGCCGTCCTCACCCTGAATTTCACTGGCGAGCGCCGAGTCGCTGACTTTGGAGTGGCAGATCGTCACGTCAAAATCGCCGTAATTGAGGCAGACGGTGCCGTGGGCGTCCACGCCGCTATCCAGCAGGGCGGCGCTGGCGACCAGCGACTGCGGCGCGCCGAACAGCGCCACCGCGCTGGCCAGGCAGTAATAGCCGATATCCATGATCGAGCCGTTGGAGAACTGCGGGTTGAAGGTGTTCGGGTTCTCACCCGCCAGATAGCGCGGGTAGCGGGAGGAATACTGGCAGTAGTTGAACAACGCCTTGCGCAGCTTGCCGACCTGCGGCAGCGCCTGGCGCAGGGTGAGAAAGTTGGGCAGGTGGGCGCTTTTGAAAGCTTCGAACAGCACTACCTGCTGCTGCCGCGCGCAGGCCAGCAGCTGCTCCGCCTCCTGCAGATTGGAGGCCAGCGGCTTTTCGCAGATCACATGTTTGTGATGGCGCATAAACAGCAGCGCCTGCGGGCAGTGCAGCGAGTTCGGGCTGGCGATATACACGGCGTCAAAGGTATCGGACTGCGCCATCGCCGTCAGGTCGTCAAACAGCTGTTCAACCTGATAGGGCGCGCCGAAGCTTCTGGCCTGTTCCAAGCGGCGGGAATAGACGGCGGTCAACTGCATTTTGCCGCTTTGATGGGCGGCGTCGATAAAGCGTTCGGTAATCCAGTTGGTGCCGACGACGGCAAAACGAATCATAGCTAACTCCGGTGGCCTGATACTGATAAATCAGAGTATCACGCCGCCAGCAGAAGGCGAATATTTGTCAATAATACCTTAATTATCAATCATCAACGTACAGACCGCCGAACAGCGACAGATGGGTGAGATACAGCCGGGTGTCAAATTCCAACTGGTGATAGTCCGGCTCCATATGGCAGCACAGCTGATAAAATGCCTTGTTGTGATCTTTCTCTTTCAGGTGCGCCAGCTCATGCACCACGATCATGCGCAGGAAGGCTTCCGGCGCGGTCTTGAACACCGTCGCCACGCGGATTTCCGCCTTGGCCTTCAGCTTGCCGCCCTGCACGCGCGAGATGGCGGTATGCAGCCCCAGCGCGTGTTTCATGACGTGGATCTTGCCGTCGTACGCCACTTTGCTGATCGGCTGGGCGTTGCGCAGATAGTGGTTTTTAATCTCGGTGGTGAACTGGTACAGCGCCTTGTCGGTGGTGCAGCTGTGCACCTGCGGATAGCGCTGCAGCAGCACCTCTCCCAGACGCCGCTGCTGGATCAGCTGTTGTACCTGCGTTTGCAGATGGGCGGGGTAGCCTTGCAGATAGGTAAGTTCGGACATGGCGCGATAATCTTCAGTAGCCGTTCGGCCGGTTATTGTATGCGGTTTTTTCGCACAAATCCGGCAAAGGGCGGTGAATAGCAAAAAACATTTTACTGACGGACGTTTTTAGGGGATAAACAGCGCAAATTTATCAGTCAGGAGGGGCAATGAGCCAACTCGATCTGGGAACACAGCAACTTGAGCTGGAGCGTTATCCCCAACAAGAAGGCGCCGCGCCGCTGCAGGCGTGGGAAGCGGCGGATGAATATCTGCTGCAACAGGTGGAAAATCAGGACGTTGCCGGACGCCCGGTGCTGATTTTCAACGACAGCTTCGGCACGCTGGCCTGTGCGCTGCACGCCCTGCGGCCCTACAGCGTCAGCGATTCCTACATGAGCCAGCTGGCGACGCGCCACAATCTGGCGTTAAACGGGCTGGATGCGCAGCAGGTGACGCTGCTCGGCAGCCTGGATGAGCTGCCGGCCGCGCCGGCGCTGGTGTTGATCAAGATCCCGAAGGCGCTGGCGCTGTTGGAACAGCAGCTGCGCGCGCTGCGCAAGGTGGTCGGTCCGGATACCGTGATTATCGGCGGCGCCAAGGCGCGCGATATTCACACCTCGACGCTGCAGCTGTTTGAGCGCGTGCTGGGGCCGACCCGCACCAGCCTGGCGTGGAAAAAGGCGCGTCTGATTTACGGCCAGGTGGCGGACATCGTGCCGCCGGCGGCGGCGGAAACCACCAACTGGCAGCTGGACGGCAGCGAGATGCTGATCCACAACCACGCCAACGTGTTCTCCCGCGGCGGTCTGGATATCGGCGCGCGTCTGTTCCTGGAGCATCTGCCGAGCGATCTGGAGGGTGAGATTATCGACCTGGGCTGCGGCAACGGCGTGGTGGGTCTGAAAGCGCTGCTGCAGAACCCGCAGGCGCAGGTGACCTTTGTCGATGAATCCTATATGGCGGTGGCGTCGAGCGAACTGAACGTGCGCCATAACCTGCCGCAGGACGTGGAACGCTGCCGTTTCGTGGTCAACAATGCGCTGGCCGGGATGGAAGGCGGCAGCGCGCAGGCGGTGCTGTGCAATCCGCCGTTCCACCAGCAGCATGCGATTACCGATGAAACCGCCTGGCAGATGTTCCTCGACGCCAAGCGTTGCCTGAAGGTGGGCGGGGAACTGCTGATCGTCGGCAACCGCCATCTGGACTACTACCAGAAGCTGAAGCGCCTGTTCGGCAACTGCGTGACCGTGGCGTCCAACCAGAAGTTCCTGGTGCTGAAGTCGGTGAAAACCGGCGCGCGCCGCTACTAAGGCGCATTCAGGGGCGCAGCGCGCGCCCCTGACGGTTTACAGCGCCATCGCCAGTCGGGTGCCCTGCTCGATGGCGCGGCGCGCGTCCAGCTCGGCGGCCACGTCCGCGCCGCCAATCAGGTGGACGCTTTTCCCCATCGCCAGCAGCGGCTGCTGCAGTTCACGCCGCGGTTCCTGGCCGGCGCAGATCACAATGGTGTCCACCGGCAGGCAGCTGGCCTGTTCCTCACGCACGATATGCAGCCCTTCGTCGTCAATGCGCTGATACTGCACGCCGTTCAGCATTTTCACGCCGCGCATGCTCAGGCTGGCGCGGTGGATCCAGCCGGTGGTTTTACCCAGCCCTTCGCCCACTTTGCTGGTTTTACGCTGCAGCAGGAAAATCTGTCGCGCAGAGCGGGGGACGTCGGCGCCGTCCGGCGACAGGCCGCCGCGCTGGCGCAGCTGCGTATCGATGCCCCATTCATGATTAAACGCCTGCAGATGCAGGCTGCTGGATTCGCCGTTCTGGCTCAGGTACTCGGCGGTGTCGAAGCCGATGCCGCCGGCGCCGATAATCGCCACCCGCTGGCCGACGGGCTTTTTGTCGCGCAGCACGTCCAGATAGCTCAGCACCCGGGCGTTGTCGATTCCGGGGATCGCCGGCGTGCGCGGCACGATGCCGCAGGCCAGGATCACTTCGTCAAACTCCTGCAGATCCTGCGCCTCAACCTGGCGGCCGAGCCGCAATGTCACCTCGCGCAGCGTCAGCTGACGCTGAAAATAGCGCAGGGTTTCATGGAACTCCTCTTTGCCCGGGATCTGCTTGGCGATATTGAACTGGCCGCCGATAACCGGCGCGGCGTCAAACAGCGTCACCCGATGGCCGCGGCTGGCGGCGGTGACGGCGAAGGCCAGCCCGGCCGGGCCGGCACCCACCACCGCCAGACGTTTGGGGGATTGCGCCATCGTCAACGGCATTTCGCTCTCCCGGCAGGCGCGCGGGTTGACCAGACAGGAGGCCAGCTTGCCGTCGAAGATCTGATCGAGACAGGCCTGATTGCAGCCGATGCAGGTGTTGATCTCGTCGGCCCGTCCTTCGGCGGCCTTACGCACGAACTCGGCGTCGGCCAGAAACGGCCGCGCCATCGACACCATATCGGCGCAGCCGTCCGCCAGCACCTGTTCCGCCACCGCCGGATCGTTGATACGGTTGGTGGTAATCAGCGGAATGCCGACTTTACCCATCAGTTTGCGCGTTACCCAGCTGAAACCGGCGCGCGGCACCATGGTGGCGATGGTCGGGATCCGCGCCTCATGCCAGCCGATCCCGGTGTTGATGATCGTCGCGCCGGCCTGCTCGATCGCCTGCGCCAGCCGTTCGATCTCCTGCCAGTCGGAGCCGTCCTCCACCAGATCGAGCATCGATAGGCGGTAGATCAGAATGAATTCGCGCCCCACCGCCTGCCGTACGGCGCGCACGATCTCCACGGCGAAGCGCATGCGGTTGGTGAAGCTGCCGCCCCATTGATCGTCGCGCTGATTGGTGCGCGCGACCAGAAACTGGTTGATCAGATAGCCTTCGGAGCCCATCACCTCCACGCCGTCATAGCCGGCCTGTTGCGCCAGCGCGGCGCAGCGGGCGAAGTCGGCGATGGTCTGCTCGATCTCCTGCGGCGTCAGCGCGCTGGGGCGGAACGGATTGATCGGCGCCTGCAGCGCGGAGGGCGCAACGGGGTGCGGCTGATAGCTGTAGCGCCCGGCGTGCAGGATCTGCAGGGCGATCTTACCGCCCGCCTGGTGCACCGCCTCGGTGATGGTGCGGTGATGCGCCACCTGCTGCGGCTGCTCCAGCGTAGACGCGCCGCGGTACACCACGCCCTGCCGATTGGGCGCGATGCCGCCGGTGACGATCAGCGCGACGCCGGCCGCTGCGCGTTCGCCATAGAACGCCGCCATTCTCTGCGGCCCGTCGGGCAGTTCTTCCAGACCGGTATGCATCGATCCCATCAGCACCCGGTTTTTCAGGGTGGTGAAGCCAAGATCCAGCGGCGCCAGCAGGTGTGGGTATAAGCTCATTGCACTCTCCATGGTTTCTTCCCGAATCTTGGGCACGTTCGGCTGTTATTATTATGTCTGACCGCAAGTGGTCGGATGAGATAAATCTAGCCGCTGTCTTGCCGCTTGGGAATCCGCGTTGCGCTGAATGTGATAGCCGTCATGAATCTTCCTCCGTGTTTGCATATTGAACGGCAGATCGGTTAGCATTTGCGCGTTATTTATCCATTCTCTCTGCGGAGCCTTAACCAAAATGAACAATCACGCCTGTTGAATCCGGTCCCATGCTGAGCAGCCTTGCTGCCGGATGGGGTGCTATTGATTTCATTCAGGAGTGCCTATGGCTCATTTTGCGTCATCCCCTTATCTCGTTATTCATCAATTAACCTGTCGCTTTGCCGACGGTGAAACGCTGTTTGGCCCGTTAAACCTGAGCCTGGACCGCCGCCACTGTGCGCTGGTGGGGCGCAACGGCGTGGGCAAAAGCCGTCTGCTGCGCCTGCTGGCCGGGCGGGAGCCGCCGGCGGACGGCCATATCGAAACCCGCGGTCTGGTGGCCTGGGTGCAGCAGCAGTCGGCGGTAGAGCCCGGTGTTACGCTGGCGCAGTGGCTGGGCTACGGCGAGGTGTTCGCCGCGCTGGCGCGCGTAGCGTGCGGAGCGATGCTGGCTGAAGACGTCGAGCGGCTGGAAGGGCGCTGGGATCTGGCCGAACGGCTGCAGGCCGCGTTTGCCGAGGCCGGGCTGAGCGGCTGCCATGCGCAGCGCCCGGCCTGTGAACTCAGCGGCGGCGAACGTATGCGCGCGGCCTTGTGCGGCGCGCTGCTGTCCGGCGCGGATTTTCTGCTGCTGGACGAACCGAGCAATCATCTGGATGCGGCGGGGCGCGACTGGCTGTACCGCCAGCTGGCGCAGTGGCGCGGCGGCCTGCTGGTCGCCAGCCATGACCGGCAGCTGCTGATGCGCATGCAGCGCATCGTTGAACTGACGCCGGATGGCCTGCACAGCTACAGCGGCGACTACCAGGCGTTCTGCCGCCAGCGTGAACAGGAACGGCAGGCGGCGCGTCAGGCGCTGGATCATGCGGAACAAGCGCGTAAACGCGCTCGCGCCCGGCTGGTGAAAGAGCATGACGCCAGCCAGCGGCGCGCGGCGAAAACCCTGCGGGAGGTGGATAATCTGAATATCGCCTCTTTCGAGCGGGTGAAGTACAAAGGCGCCGCCAAAGAGAGCCTGGGCACGCTGCGCCGGCAGCATCAGCAGCAAAAAAGCGCGCTGGACAGCGCGGTGCATCAGGCGCAGCAGCGGGTCGAGACGGAAAATCCGGTGCTGTTCACCCTGCCGGGCAGCGCGTTGGCGGCGGGCAAACAGGTACTGACGCTGGAGCAGCTGCGCCTGCCGTTCAGCACGCTGCCGCCGCTGGACTGGCGGATGGACGGCCCGATGCGGGTGGCGGTCTGCGGGCCGAACGGCTGCGGCAAATCCACCCTGCTGCGCACCATTCTCGGCCAGCTGATGCCGAGCGACGGCCGCTGCCGGCTGGCGGTGAACGCCGCCTACCTGGACCAGACCCTGAGCCAGTTCGACCTGCGTCGTTCACTGATGGACCATCTGGCATTGGAACGGATGCCGATGGCGGCCGGGGAGCTGCGCACCCGGCTGGCGCAGCTGCAGCTGGGGGCCGAGCGCCTGACGCTGCCGCTGGCGATGCTGAGCGGCGGGGAGCGGCTGAAAGCGGCGCTGGCCTGCGCGCTGTGGCGCGAAAGCCCGCCGCAGCTGCTGGTGCTGGATGAGCCGACCAATCATCTGGATCTGGCGTCACTGCAGGCGATTGAGGCGGCGCTGCACGGCTATCCCGGTGCGCTGCTGGTGGTGTCCCACGATGAGGCGTTCCTGCAAGGGCTGGGGCTGACCCACCGGCTGCAGTGGCGGCCGCAGGGCTGGTTAGCGCAGGTTCTCTAGGATGCAGGCCAGCAACTGCTCAAACGCGGCGGCCATCTGCTCTTCCGGCACGCAGGCAAAGCCCATCAGCAGGCCGCGCCGGCGGGTCGGCAGCATGTAATAGCGCGACAGCGGGCGCACCAGCACGCCGCGCGCGCCGGCGGCGGCGGCAATCGCCACGTCGTCGGCGCTGTCCGGCAGGTTGAGGATCAGGTGCAGACCGGCGTTGTTATTGAATTCGCTCAGCGCCTGTTTACCCAGATGCTGTTCGATCAGCGCGGTGAGAAAGGCGCGCCGCCTGGCGTACAGCAGCCGCATGCGGCGAATGTGCGCGGTGTAGTGGCCTTCCTGAATAAACTGCGCCAGCGCCGCCTGGATCAGCAGGTGACCGCCGCGGTACAGCTCGGCGTGCGCGGTTTTCAGCGCCGCCGTCAGCGGCTTCGGCAGCACCACGTAACCGAGCCGCAGCGCCGGATACAGCGTTTTGCTGAAGGTGCCGATGTAGATCACCGGCGCGTCGGCCTCCAGCCCCTGCAGCGCGGGGATCGGCTGGCCGGAGAAGCGGAATTCGCTGTCGTAATCATCTTCGACGATCCAACCGCCGGTGTGGCGCGCCAGCGCCAGCAGACGCTGACGGCGCGCCAGGCTCAGCACCGACCCCAGCGGATACTGGTGCGACGGCGTGACGAACATCAGCCGCGGCGCGCCGCTGACCTGTTCCGGCGGCACGATGCCGGCCTCATCCACCGGCAGCGGCCGGATATCCAGGCTGTTCATGCGCAGAATATTGCGGATGCCCCAGTAGCCCGGTTCCTCAATCCACACTTCATCATCCGGGTTGCACAGCATGCGGGTGACCAAATCGATCGCCTGATGAATGCCTTCGGTAATCAAAATCTGTTCCGGCGAACAGCGCACCGAGCGGGCGACGCGCAGGTAATCCACCAGCGCCTGCTGCAGCTCCGGGCTGCCGCCCTGATTGCTGTAGGTCAGCCGCTGCGGCGCGGGGCGGCGGCTGATGCGCGCCTGAATCTTGCTGAACAGCTGGTGCGGGAAGGCGTTGACGTCCGGCACGCCGGGAATAAACGCGCCCCACTGTTTGGGGCTGGCGCTGGCGTGCAGCAGCAGCGCGTTGCCGCGCTGCGACAGTTCAACCGGACGTTGTTCGCCGTCGCTGCCGACAGGCGCGCTGGTAGTGGATAAACAGCTGTCCGGCACCGTTTCTGCGACGAATGTTCCACTTCCCTGACGAGAAAGCACATATCCTTCTGCCAGTAGTTGTTCATAAACGGTTAAAACCGTGTTACGTGAGAGGCTCAGTTCCTGCGCCAGATCGCGCGACGCCGGCAGGCGGCTGGAAGGCGGCAGGCTGCCGTCCAGAATGCTGGTGCGGATGGCGTTATACAGGCGTTTATGCAGCTTGTCATCGGGCTGTTCGCCGAGACGCTGCAGCAACAGATCGCCGCTGATTGAGCGCAATTGGATCCCTCAATTATTCGTAACTGGCACTCGATTATAGGGCCACATCCTGTGTAAATAAACGGCATTGTTTCAAGAATGTGAACAAACAGTTGAACGGCTATTGACCGGAGAGCAACCATGAAAAACGCAGAACTGAACCAACGTCGTCAGCAAGCCACGCCACGCGGGGTGGGAGTTATGTGTGGTTTTTACGCAGAGCGGGCGGAAAACGCCACCCTGTGGGATGTGGAAGGCAATCAAGTTATCGATTTTGCGGCCGGCATCGCGGTGCTGAACACCGGTCACCGTCATCCGAAAGTGCTGGCAGCGATTGAGCAACAGCTGCAGGCCTTTACCCATACCGCCTACCAGATCGTGCCGTATGAAAGCTACGTCTCACTGGCCGAGCGCATCAACCAGCGCGCGCCGATCGACGGGCCGTGTAAGACCGCCTTCTTCACCACCGGCGCCGAAGCGGTCGAAAACGCGGTGAAAATCGCCCGCGCTCATACCGGCCGTCCGGGCATTATCACCTTTGGCGGCGGCTTCCACGGCCGCACCTATATGACCATGGCGCTGACCGGCAAAGTGGCGCCGTACAAACTGGGCTTCGGGCCGTTCCCCGGCTCGGTGTTCCACGGCCAGTACCCGAACGCGCTGCACGGCATCAGCACGCAGGACGCGATGAACAGCCTGGAGCGCATCTTCAAGGCGGATATCGACCCGAAACAGGTGGCGGCGATCGTGCTGGAGCCGGTGCAGGGCGAGGGCGGCTTTAACGTTGCGCCGGCGGAGTTTATCCAGGCGCTGCGCACGCTGTGCGATGAGCACGGCATCCTGCTGGTGGCGGATGAAGTACAGACCGGCTTTGCCCGTACCGGCAAGCTGTTCGCCATGGAGCATTACGACAGCAAACCCGATCTGATCACCATGGCGAAAAGCCTGGCGGGCGGCATGCCGCTGTCGGCGGTGGCGGGCCGCGCCGAGGTGATGGACGCGCCGGCGCCGGGCGGGCTGGGCGGCACCTATGCCGGTAACCCGCTGGCGGTGGCCGCGGCGCATGCGGTCATGGACGTGATTGATGAAGAGCAGCTGTGCCAGCGCGCGCAGCGTCTGGGTCATCATCTGGTGGAGGTGCTGCAGCAGGCGCGCGCCAGCTGTCCGGCCATCGCCGAGATCCGCGCGCAGGGGTCGATGGTGGCGGTCGAGTTTAACGACCCCGCCAGCGGCCAGCCGTCGGCGGAATTCACCCGTCAGGTACAGCAAAAAGCCCTGCAGGAAGGCCTGCTGCTGCTGAGCTGCGGCGTACACGGCAACGTGATCCGCTTCCTGTACCCGCTGACCATTCCTGAAGAACAATTCACCAAGGCGCTGGGCATTCTTTCCCGCGCGTTGGCTGAATAAGGAGCGCATGATGATGAAACTGAGTAACCCCGAGCTGCTGCGCAGCCAGTGCCTGATCGACGGCGAGTGGTGTGCGGCGCAGAGCGGCAAGCGTGAAGCGGTGATCAACCCGGCGACCGGCGAAGAGCTGGCCACCATCCCGCTGCTCGGCAGCGCAGAGACCGAACGGGCGATTGACGCCGCCCAGCGCGCCCAGCAGAGCTGGAAGCAGCAGACCGCCAAACAGCGTGCGGCGCTGATGCTGGCCTGGGCGGAGCACATTATGGCGGCGCAGGAGGATCTGGCGCAGCTGATGACCGCCGAGCAGGGTAAATCGCTGGCGGAGGCGCGCGGCGAAGTGGCCTATGCGGCGTCGTTTATTACCTGGTTCGCCGAAGAGGCCAAACGGGTGGACGGCGCGGTCCTGCAGGCGCCGCAGGCGTCGCAGCGGCTGGTGGTGATCAAGCAGCCGATCGGCGTGTGCGCGGCCATCACCCCGTGGAATTTCCCGGCGGCGATGATTACCCGCAAGGCGGCGCCGGCGCTGGCGGCCGGCTGCAGCATGATCGTCAAACCAGCGGAACAAACGCCGCTGACCGCGCTGGCGCTGGGCAAGCTGGCGCAGGACGCCGGCATTCCGGCCGGCGTGCTGCAAATCGTCACCGGCGAAGCGGCGCAGGTCGGCAAGGTGCTGTGCGACAGCCCGGTGGTGCGCAAACTGAGCTTTACCGGCTCGACCGAAGTAGGGCGCATTCTGATGGCGCAGTGTGCGCCGACGATTAAAAAGCTGTCGTTGGAGCTGGGCGGTAACGCACCGGTGATCGTGTTTGACGACGCCGACCTGGATGCGGCGGTGGCCGGCATTATGGCCTCCAAATTCCGCAACAGCGGCCAGACCTGCGTTTGCGCCAACCGTATCTACGTGCAGGCCGGCATTTACGATCGCCTGGCGGCGAAACTGGTGACGGCGGTCGAAGGGCTGCAGGTGGGCGACGGCGCGGCGGAAGGCACCACGCAGGGGCCGCTGATCGATAAGGCGGCGGTGGAAAAAGTGCAGAGCCATATCGACGATGCGCTGATCAAGGGCGCGCAAATCGCCACCGGCGGCCAGCCGCACGCGCTGGGGAGAACCTACTTCCAGCCGACGGTGGTGACCGGCGTGACGCAGCAGATGCGCTTTGCCAGAGAGGAAACTTTCGGCCCGGTGGCGCCGCTGTTCCGCTTCCAGGATGAGGATGAGGCGGTGGCGATGGCCAACGATACCGAATTCGGTCTGGCGGCCTACGTCTTTACCCAGAACGCCGCGCGTCAGTGGCGGGTGCCGGAGGCGCTGGAATACGGCATGGTCGGCATCAATACCGGCCTGATATCCAACGAAGTGGCGCCGTTCGGCGGCGTGAAGCAGTCAGGGCTCGGACGCGAAGGATCGCGCTATGGCATTGAGGAATATCTGGAGCTGAAATACCTGTGTATCGACGTGAACGCGTAACCACCGGGAACTTAACCCCGCCCGGCGGCGCTGTTCGCCGGGCCGCAGAGGATGACTTATGCCTGCTGAAAACATCACATTCTCTCCGGCGCTTGCCGCCGGGGAGCGAGCATCTGCACCCGCCAAATCGCTGAGTTTCCTTGAGGGCGTGGCGATGATTGTCGGCACCAATATCGGCGCCGGCGTATTGTCGATAGCCTATGCCTCCAGCAAGGCCGGCTTTTTACCACTGCTGTTCTGGCTGGTGTTGGTGGGCTGTTTGACCACCATCACCATGCTGTACGTGGCCGAGTCCACGCTGCGCACCCGCACGCACCTGCAGCTGAGCGGCCTGGCCAAGCGCTATGTCGGCGGCTTTGGCTCCTGGCTGATGTTCGCCTCGGTCTGCGTCAACAGCATCGGCGCGCTGACCGCCTATATGACCGGCAGCGGTAAACTGCTGCAATCTTTGCTGGGGATCTCGCCGGCGATCGGCAGCCTGCTGTTTTTTATCCCGGCCGCCGGGGTGCTGTATCTTGGCCTGAAAGCCATCGGCCGTGGGGAGAAGTTTATCAGTATCGGCATGGTGGTGATGCTCAGCGTGCTGGTGATCGCCACGCTGCTCAAAGACACCACCCAGATGGGGCGCCTGCTGGAGGGCGACTGGCGTTTTATGGTGCCGGTATTCAACGTGGTGGTGTTCTGCTTCTCGGCGCAGTATATCGTGCCGGAAATGGCGCGCGGCTTTGCCGATAAGCCGGAGCAACTGCCGAAGGCGATTATCGTCGGCATGGCGACCACCTTTGTGCTGCTGGCGGCGGTGCCGCTGTCGGTGATTGCGCTCAGCGGCCTGGATAATATCTCCGATGTGGCCACTATCTCCTGGGGGCAGGCGCTGGGGCAGTGGGCGTTCTTCTCCGCCAATATCTTCGCGCTGTGCGCCATGCTGACCTCTTACTGGGGGCTGGGCGGTAGCTTCCTGACCAATATTTTCGACAAGTTCCGCCTGGGCAACGACGAACTGCCGCTGCGTCGTTTCGGTGTGCTGCTGCTGGTGGTGCTGCCGCCGTTCGTGCTGGCGTACAGCGGTTTTGTCTCATTTGTGAATGCGCTGTACTTTGCCGGCGTGTTCAGCGGCGTGGTGTTGTCGGTCATGCCGATGCTGATCTTGCGCGGCGCACGCAAACACGGCGATATGACGCCGCGCTGGCAGTGCAACTGGATCACTCATCCGCTGCTGCAGGCCAGCATTGTGCTGCTGTATCTGGCCAGCGCGGTGTATGCCATTGCCTCATTGCTGGGCTATCTGCCGGCGGGTTGGTAACAGACTCCCTCAAGTGGTGTGTTTTTTCTCTGGATTGAGAACGGCGGCGTCGTGGCCGCCGATTTTTTTATGATTTTCCCGCAGAGAGTGCCAGCCAGGCCTGCAGAGACGGATGCTGCCACTGTCGTTGCACATAGCGTTGCAGCGTGTCCGGCAGCGGGTCGCCATTCATGGCCAGGCGGTTGAGCATCAGCGCCAGATCGCTGTCGGCAATGCACCAGTCGCCAAACAGATTTTCCTGCCCGTGTGCCAGCAGCCCGCCGGCGACGGCGATCAGTTTTTCCGCCGCGGCCTGCCCGTCGGCCGACAGCGCCGGCCGTTTCTCACCGTTAAAAATCACCTCGGTCGGCCGTTCTGCGCGCAGCGGCGCCAGATCGCTGCGCAGCCAGGCCTGAACCTCACGCGCCTGCGCGCGCAGCCTGACGTCAGCCGGGTACAGCGGGGAGTGCGGGAACAGCTCTTCCAGATATTCATCAATGGCCGACGATTCGCACAGGGTAAAGCCGTCGTGCGTTAGCGCCGGTATCCTTTGGAGCGGGGAAATATCGGTATAGGCGGCATGCTGATGTTCACCCCGGGACAGATCGATCGGCTTGACGGCGAAGGGAATATTTTTCTCGTGCAGCGCGATAAATACCGACATGGCATAAGGGCTGAAAAAGTTGGCATCGGTATAAAGTACGGTGTCGGGTTGGCTCATGGTGGGTCCTGTGATGTTGTGAGTCGATATCCCGCATTAATGCCGAATAAATCATCATAAATCAATGACAAAAACTAATGACTCATTAGTGGTGTTTATGTATATGTTATTGTTACAGTTCGGTATTTCAGTCTGCTTCACAGAATTGGTTAATTTCCCTCACTAATCATTTACCCCCAGCTAAAAGTGCGCTAGAAGTTACGATAGGTTGTTTTTTATTCTGCCATCTTCCTTTGGGTTGTAGCTTATGTTGGATCGAATTCGCGCGCACACGCCTCTTGGCCCCGATGAACTGATGTTCTGGTCGCTGCAGGGCAGCGAACAGCTCAGTCGTCCCTATGTTTTTCAGGTTGATCTGCTTAGCCAGAACTTCCATATCGACCGGCGCTCGCTGCTCGGTCAGACCGTCACGCTGGAAATCCCCACGCAGAATCTGCTGACGCCCCGTTACCTGAATGGCAAGGTGACGGCGGCAGCGGTGCGCAGCGAGGAAATCAATGATACGCGCTATGCGGTTTATCAACTGAAACTGGAGCCGGATATCTGGCCGATGCTGCGTGACCGCAACTTCCGTATCTTCCAGCAGCAGACGGTGCCGGACATCGTCAAAACCCTGCTGGCGGAGCAGAGCGTCGCCTGCGAGGACCAGCTGACCGGCAGCTACCGTCAGTGGGAATACTGCGTGCAGTACCAGGAAAGCAGCTACAACTTTATCAGCCGGCTGATGGAGTTGGAGGGCATCTACTATTTCTGGCGCCATGAAATGGGCAAACAGACGCTGGTGTTGATGGATGCGCCCCAGCAGCATAAGCCGTTCGAAGGTTACGAAAGCATTCCCTATCACGTTACGCCTTCCGGCGGTAGTACCAGTGAAGAAGGCGTCAGCCGCTGGGCGGTCAACGATGTGGTCACGCCGGGGATTTACAGCATTGACGACTACGACTTCCGCAAACCGAACGCCTGGCTGTTCCAGGCGCGGCAGAACCCCGCCTCGCCGCAGCCGGGGCAGATTGACGTCTATGACTGGCCGGGGCGGTTTGTCGATCACCAGCACGGCGAATTTTACGCGCGCGTGCGTCAGGAGTCCTGGCAGGCGGAGCATCAGCAGATCAGCGCCACGGCGACGGCGCTGGGCATTGCGCCCGGGCACACGTTTACCCTGCGCAATGCGCCTTACGCCGCTGATAATGGCCAGTATCTGGTGACACAGGCGGAATATCACCTGCGAGAAAACCGCTACGCCAGCGGCGGAGAGAGCAGTGAGCACCGCATCGACTTCAACGTGATGCCGGCGGATGTGCCTTTCCGGCCGGAGCAATTGGCCGAGTGGCCGAAGACCTGCGGGCCGCAGACCGCCAAGGTGGTGGGGCCGAAGGGGGAATCGATCTGGACCGATAAATATGGCCGCATCAAGGTGAAGTTCCACTGGGATCGGCTGGCGGCGGGCGACGACACCAGCTCCTGCTGGGTACGTGTTTCCAGCGCCTGGGCCGGGCAGGGCTTCGGCGGCGTGCAGATCCCGCGCGTTAACGACGAGGTGGTGATCGACTTTATTAACGGCGATCCGGACCGGCCGATCGTGATCGGCCGCGTGTATAACGAAGCCAGCATGCCGCCGTGGGCGCTGCCGGCGGCCGCCACCCAGATGGGCTTTATGAGCCGCACCAAAGACGGCACGGCGGACAACGCCAACGCCCTGCGTTTTGAAGACAAGGCCGGTTCAGAACAGGTGTGGATCCAGGCCGAACGCAATATGGACACCAACGTTAAAAACGATGAGAGCCATACCATCGGCAGCAACCGCACCAAAACCGTCGGCGCCGATGAAACCAGCCATATCAAACAAAACCGCAGCAAAAATGTCGACGGCAATGAGACGGTGGCCATCGGCCAGAACCGCACCAAAACCATCAGCGGCAATGAGACCACCACCGTGAAGCAGAACCGCACTGAAACGGTGGAGGGCAGTGAAACCCTGACGGTGCAGCAGAGCCGCAATGAAACCATCACCGGCGATCATTCCGCCACGGTGAAAAGCAACCATACCTCGACGGTGGAAGGTAATCAGGTGATGACGGTCAATCAGGATCGCACTCGCACCGTGAACGGCAATGAGAAAGTCAGCGTGGTGAAAAACCGCGACGTGGTGGTGCAGGGCCACCAGACGCTGGGCATTACCGGCAACCGCACGGCATCGATTAGCGGCGATGAGAACAAGGTGATCACCAAGAAGCAGGATGTCAGCATCGGCAACGGTCGCAATATCGTGATCGCCGGCGGTGATACGCGTTATACCGACGGTGCGGTAAGCGACGGCGCGTCGCAAAGTTTCAATATCAGCGTGGGTGACTCTGCCGGCATCTCGATTTTGCCCGGCAGCATTGAGATTGTCGCCGGCGGCGCCAGCATCACCATCAACGGGAGCGGTGTTATGGTCAACGGCACCAAAATAGAACTCAATGCCTGAGCAGATATCCATGATGCAGAGCCATGCAAGAAACCCCACCGAGCAGTTGATGGCCCAGTTGGAAGGGCAGTGGCTGGAGGCCAGTGAAGATCCGGCTGCGCGCCTGTTTATCTGGCGGGTCAGGGCCAATGCCGAAAGTATCGTGCATGCGTTTATCGCGCTGCAGCAGCAGCCGCCGAGCGACTACAGCGCGCCGGACCTGTTTATCGGCTTTATGGCGCCGTTCGACACCGGCTACGGCTACAGCCGGGCGCTGGCGGATGAGCTGATAGAGCGTTACGAGGCCAGCGAAGACGCGCACGGTTGGGATTTTGAGTCCCGTTTACCGTGTTTTAGCGCTGCGCAATGGCAAACCTTACTCGGTGATTTTGCCGAGCATCACCGCGAGCAGTTGCGCTATGTGGTGGCGGTGATGACGCCGGAACATATCAGTGATGAGGCGGCGCTGCAGCGCTGGCTGCAGCAAAACGTCGAGCGCATTGCTGCCGGGGTGCGCGTGATGCTGATTGATACGCTGGAACAACCGACCTGGCAGGCGCTGCAGCAGGCATTTCCCCAGCGCGTACGGCTGATAACGCCGGATATTGACGGCATGTCACTGATGCAGCAAACCGCCAGCCAGCTCAGCGATCGTGATGGCGACCGCCTGCGCTGCCGGCAGTTTATGACCGATGCGGTGCTGCTGCTCGAGCGCGGCACGGCACAGCAGGTTGAGGCGCGAGCCGGAATGGCGCTGGCGATTGCGCGAAAAAAAGGATGGCTGGAGCAGCAGGTGGTGATGCACAACATCATTGGCGGCGGCTGGGTAAAGGGCAATGCCGCTGCTAAAGCGGTGGAGGAGTACAGTCTGGCACAGCAGGTTGCGCAGGGCATCGGCGATTCGTCACTGCGCGCCACGCTGCAGATGCAGAGCGCATTCGGCGAGGGCGGTGCCTGGTTCAGCGCCGGCGAGTATCAGAAGGCGGCCGGCGCCTATCGACTGGCGGCGGGGTTGGCGCACATGGCGGGCAACCGCATGCTAACTATTGAAGGGATGCGGATGGCGGGGCGCTGTTTGGTGCTGGGTGGTGAGGAGAGTCAGGCGATGGCGGACTATGCGCAGGCGATCCACGCCGCGCGGTCGTTGTCCGCCGAGGAGCGCGCGCAGACCACTTTGCCGCTGGCACTGCAGGATTTACTGCATATTCAGGATGATAAACGCGCCCAGGCGCTGGAGCACTGCGCCGAAGAGTATCAGCAGCGCAAGCAGCAGCTGATTTTACGTGCGGAGGGCGAGGTGGCGCAGCAGGGGGCAACGCCTCAGGCGGTGAAGCTGGCGGAGAACCGCCTGCAGCAGGGGCTGGAACAGAGCTTCCAGCAGGCGCGCAGCCAGCGTGAACAGCTGATCCTTGAAGGCTATCCCGGCTTTCGTCAGGCGATCGCCATCGGCCGTCAGTATTTGCATCTGCACTGGAACGGCCTGCCGGAGATCGCCCATCCGTTTGATGCGCCGACCGGCGAATGGTCGCACATGCCGCAAAGTATGGCGCTGTCGTCGGAAGATGCCGCCAGCGAGTTTATTCAGCAAAACGAAGGCAAGGAACAAGCATGAGGAAGGTAGTGATTATTGTGGCGATCACGCTGTTGGTGGTCGGTTTTATCAGTTTGTCGGACAGTGAGCTGGCTAACGAGGCGCGTAATTTCCTGCGCGCCTTGCTGCGGGCGCTGTTCTGACGTCGGAACCAGGGAAGGTATAGCCGATGCATTCCAGTTCGCACTTTGATCCTCAGTTGGGGATCGATATCCATACCTATCCGTTCGGACCGCTGCCGACGCCCCATATCGGCCTGGTGTTCGACGTCTTTGACTACATTCCGATTATCGGCACGACGGTGAACGTCAACGGTATCAAGCGCGCCAGCGCCGGCACCGGCGGCATGGCGGTGCATATCCCGATCGGTGGCGTGTGGCTGCCGCCGCTGCGCGCGCCGGGCGGCCCGCAGCTGGGGGATGACGAGCTGTTTATGGGCAGCCGCACGGTGCGGGCGGACGGTGAACCGTTCGCCCGCATCACCATGCCGGTGCTGAGCTGCAACATGCTCGGCATGATGCCGCCGTTCCGTCCGAAGCGCGCCGCCGAGCCCAAGCCGCTGTCGCTGATGATGCCACTGACCCTCAATCTGGCGATCCCCAGCCGGGTGATCGTCGGCGGGCCGCCTACCGTCAACGTGATGGCACTGCTGATGCGCGCCGGCCTGAGCGGCCTGGGCAAGGGACTGAAAAAGCTTAAAAAAAGCGCCGGCTACGGCAAGTTTATGAAGCAGTTTCAGGCGCTCCGCCAGAGGCTGTTTAAAAATATGGACTCCGGCTTCCTCAAGTGCAAGGTGCTGCGGGCCGAGCCGGTGGATATCCGCGACGGCAGCGTGGCGCTGGCGCAGCAGGATTTTTTACTGCCGGGGCGGCTGCCGCTCTCTTGGACGCGCAGCTACTCGTCGGCGGATATCGACGAAGCCGGTTACTGCGGCCACGGCTGGGCCACGCCGGCGGATATCACCCTGACGCGCGATGCGGGCGGGCTGATGCTGCTGATTCGCCCAGAGGGCATGACCGCCTTTGGCGACCTGCCGGCGCAGCCGGGGCGCGAGCACGCGGCGGTGGGCCTGCCGGACGGCGGGCAGCTGTGGTGGCAGCAGGAGGAACGGCAGCGCCGCTGGATCTACGAAGACAGCGACGGCGTGCATCATCATTTTGATGACGACGACGGCGACACGATGCCGCTGGCGGCGCTGGGCGACCGCAACGGCAACCGCTGGCAGTTTGTGCGCCGGCAGGGACAACTGACGCGGCTGATGGAGTACGCCGGTGAGGCAGTGACCGGGCGCGAGGTGCATGTCACCGTCGAGCACGGGCGCATCATCGCCATGCGCCTGTACGAGGCGGCCAATGACGCCTACTCGCCGCTGACCCGCTATGAGTATGACGGTGAGGGCCAGCTGGCGGCGCAGATTGATGCGCTGGGGGCGGCGCGGCGCTTCGGCTATCAGCGCCGGCGCATGACGCAGCACCAGGACCGCAACGGCCAGCGTTTTTATTACGACTACGACGCCGACTGGCGGGTGGTGCACGCCTGGGGCGACGGCGGGCTGTACGACTACCGCTTTGTCTATCACGATGTGCTCAATGAAGTGGCGGTCACCGACTCGCTCGGCCACACCTCGCATATCCGCTTCGACAGCGGCGGGCTGCCTATTAGCGAGATCGACCCGCTGGGCGGCAACACGGTGTTTACCTATGACGACCTCGGACGGCCGCTGAGCGTGACGCAGCCGGACGGGCGACGCTACCAGTGGGAGTATGACCCGCAGGGGCAAATCGCGGCGGAGATCGGGCCGGACGGCAGCCGGCTGAGCCTGGAGTATAACGCGCTGGCGCAGCCGGAGACGGTGATAGACGAGAACGGCGCGCAGTGGCGGATGGCGTACGATGCGCGGGGCAACCTGCTGTCGCAGAGCGATCCGACCGGGGTGACCCGGCGTTATCGCTATGATGCGACGGGGCAGCCGGAGGAGTATCTGGGGGCCGACGGCGAACGGCAGACGCTGGAATATGACCGCTACGGCTTCCCGCGGCGGGTGACGAGCAACCAGAGCGGGACGCTGCAGCTGCGCTTTGACGTGCGCGGCAACCTGCGGCTGAAAACCGATGCGCTGGGGCAGCAGACCCGCTATGAGTATGACGCGAAGGATCGGCTGACGGCGCAGCTGTCCGCCTCGGGGGCGCAGGTGGCGATCGACTACGACCGCGAAGATCAGCCGCTGTGCTACCGGGATGAGGCAGGGCGGGAGACGCGGCTGCGCTATAACGGCACCGGGATGGTGACGGAGTGCCGGACGGCGGACGGCGAGCGGGTGGCGTACCAGTATGACACCGAAGACCAGCTGACGGCGGTGGTGAACCCGCTGGGGCAGGCGTGGCGGCTGCAGCGCGACGCGCTGGGGCGGGTGACGGAGGAGCGTGACTACTGGGGGCAGGCGACCGGTTACCGCTGGGATGCGGGCGGCAGCCTGCTGCAGCGCACCGATGCGCTGGGGGGTACGCTGACGTACGCCTACGACCGGGCGGGACGGCTGCAGGAAAAACGCAGCGGCGGCACGCTGCTGACGCGCTACCGCTATGCGGCGGACGGGCAGCTGACGCAGTGCGAGAACCGCTGGCGGCAGCTGGCATGGCGCTACGACGCGGCGGGCCGGCTGTTGGCGGAGTCGCAGGACGGCTTTACGCTGCGGCACCACTACAATGACGCCGGGCAGCGTATTCTGCGTGAGAGCGACGGCGGACACCGGGTGGCGTTCAGCTGGAGCACGACGGGGCAACTGGCGGCGATAGGGCTGAATGACGATGCGCCGGTGGCGCTGGGCTATGACGCGGCGGGCCGGCTGTGCCGGGAGCAGCTCGGTGAAGGGCTGGTGCGGGAGCTGACGTATGACGGCGAGGGGCGGCTAACCGCCCAGCACACGCTGCAGGGTGAGCTGCCGCTGTTCTCGACCGGCTACCGCTACGACCTGCAGGGCAACCTGACGGCGCGGGAGGACAGCGGCTGGGGCACGGACCGCTACCAGTATGACGCGGTGGGACGGCTGCTGGCGCACGTCGACCCGGCGGAGCGGGTGCGGCGGTTTATGCACGACGCGGCGGGCAACCGGCTGGCGCTGACGGTGCGGGCGGTGAACGAGACGGCGGAAGGGTGGTTCCGCGAGGGCTGGCACAATGATACGCGCTACGTGTTTGACCGTGCGGGCAACCTGCGGCAGCGGCGCTATACTGACGGCAGCCGGCAGGATTTTGTCTGGGATGAGAGCCAGCAACTGGTGGCGGTGCACCAGGGCGAGTCGGTCACGCACTACGCCTACGACGGGCTGGGGCGACGGATAGGCAAGCAGACGGCGACGGAGAGCCGCTGGTTCTACTGGCAGGGCGACGCGCTGCTGGCGGAGGTGGCGGAGCCGGGCGGTGAGCCGCTGCGTCCGCTGGCGCTGTACGACGTGGCCGGTCGGCTGCAACGTGAGAAGCGGCAGGCGGCGCTCTTTAACAATCTGCGGGAATACGTCTACTACCCCGGGAGCTTCCGGCCGTTCGCGCTGCTGACGCAGCAGGAGGGGGGACGCAGTAGCTACCACTACCACTGTGACCCTAACGGCGCGCCGGTGCGGCTGACCGACGTGCAGGGCGGGCTGGTGTGGTCGGAACAATGCGGAGTCTGGGGCGAGCCGGGGGCGGTGCATGCAGACCGGGTGGCCAACCCGCTGCGCTTCCAGGGGCAGTACTTTGATGCGGAAACGGGGCTGCACTATAACCGCTACCGCTACTACGATCCGCAGATCGGGAGCTATATCAGTCAGGATCCAATAGGGCTGGCTGGGGGGAACAACCCGTATAGTTATGCGCCGAATTCTCTTAGCTGGATAGATCCTCTAGGGTTATCAGGGACAGGAGTACCGCATGGTTTTAAAAGTTTTGGACAATTTAAACAATTTGGCCAAGCATTACAGGCTGGAATGAGTAGATTAGGATATCCCGGCACTGTCTCATATATGCAAGGAAGTTCAGTGTCTGGTGTAAGCTTTTCTACAGGGCAACCTTTTGATGTTGGTCGTGTTAGTGATTTTGATGTTGCT
The DNA here is from genome assembly GCF_000330865.1 of Serratia sp. FGI94. NCBI lineage: Bacteria > Pseudomonadati > Pseudomonadota > Gammaproteobacteria > Enterobacterales > Yersiniaceae > Serratia > Serratia sp. FGI94. The sequence continues at coordinate 4,256,431 of NC_020064.1, read as the reverse complement.
ATTTCACACCCAGAGCTATATCAGAGAGCAGAACAGTTAGGGATAGGAAAAGGTGGTCGAACTGGGCCAATTGATATGGGTAGTGATATGGCTAAGAAATTAGGTATTGATGATACTTTACAAAAATTGTCTAGAATGTCAGGTGGTAGACCTGTAAATGCTATGGTTTTTGAGTCTCCTGCTGAAGTCAAAGCGAAGGGGAAAGGAACTAGAATTCCTGGGCAATGTGGTGGGTGATAAATGAAAAAATTATACTTCCTAAAATACGGTAGTGATAAATCTAAAGAAGAAATAAGCGAATTACTGGATAATAAATGGGATATAACTTGCTCTGAACATGATAGCTCCTATTTTGGCGTATACCTCTCTTATTCTGGTCTTTATGCAGATAAATTAACTATCACGGATAATTATATCCTAGCATCCGAAGAATGGTTGGATGAGGAAAATAAGCACTTTAACACATTAGTAAAAGTATCTTTTATCAATGGGAAAAATGCTGACAAACTGAGCAGGTATAAATTTTTGAAAAGCTCGTTTAAACAGATGGATATACTATCGCTTATCAGTGATGAATGCCTTGAAGAAGAGTAATTAACATTAGATAAGTTGCCTGAAAGATCTCTCCTGGGTCTTTCAGGCTATATTTATTATTTTCTACGCCAACATATATTCTGTCGTACCTGAATCATCATCTTGTCGGGTATCACGCTAATCGCCAACGGTTTCCCGGTCAGGTCGATTCACGTAGACACATGCCGCATGCCAAGATAAATCATCCCATTAGAAGGGGTATTTTAAGAAAAAACTCAATTCATAAATTAGAACTGTATAAGGATAATGCACGAAAATAACTGGTATTCTATACCGCCAGTGTGGCAGTGCATCGACGACCGGAGATTTTTCCGGGACGTTATGATGCCGGCTGGAAAAATAGCGAGTAAGTGCCGATTGTCTGTGAGCTGAGTTTTTATCCTCGGCGGATATATGTTTACCGCCGCACATTTAATTTCATTAGGGATTTTTATGCGTTTATATCATCTGGCGTTAATACCTCTGCTGGTGATTACTGCCTGTAATCAATCAACGAGCCCCCCTTCCAGCGTACTCTCGACCGTACCCTATCAACGACAGGTGGTTGTTGATAACTCTCGGTTAGAAATATCTAAAAGTGCGCTGGAATACAATATCCATAAGATTCAGACGCTGCTTGGGGATAAAACAACGCTGTGCGCTATTTTAAAAGGTGATGCCTATGGTCACGATCTCTCGCTGGTCACGCCTGTCATGATTGAAAACAATGTCTCCTGCATTGGCGTTTCCAGCAATCGGGAGTTGAAAACCGTGCGTGAACTCGGCTTTAAGGGCCGTTTAATGCGGATGCGCAGTGCTAACGAGCAGGAAATGCGCCAGGCTATTGAGTATGATACGGAAGAGTTGGTAGGCAATCTGGATATGGCGAAACGCCTGGATGCTTTGGCCGCCCAGCAAGGTAAAACGTTGCGTATCCACCTGGCACTTAATTCTGGCGGCATGTCACGTAACGGGCTGGAGGTCAGTGCTCAGGCCGGCCTGGATGAAGCAAAAACGATTGCTCAATTACCGCACCTGAAGATTATCGGCATTATGTCGCATTATCCGCAAGAGGATGCGGCGGCGGTGCGCCAAGATCTTGCCCGTTTCAAGGTGCAGTCCCAACAAGTTCTCGCTATTACCGGTCTAAAACGCGATGAGGTGATGCTTCATGTCGCCAATACCTTCGCTACCCTTACCGTGCCGGAGTCCTGGCTTGATATGGTGCGCGTTGGCGGCGTGTTTTATGGCGACACCATTGCCAGTAATGATTATAAACGCGTGATGACGTTTAAGTCCTCGGTGGCTGCGGTTAACCATTATCCAAAGGGGAATACGGTGGGTTATGACCGTACTTATACACTCAAGCGCGATTCGGTATTGGCTAACATTCCTGTCGGCTACGCCGATGGTTACCGCCGGGTATTCAGTAATGCCGGCCATGTCCTGATTCATGGGCAGAAGGTGCCGGTGTTAGGTAAAACCTCAATGAATACCATTATGGTGGACGTAACGGATGTGAAAGGCGTGGTCTCCGGGGATGAGGTTGTGCTATTCGGCAAGCAAGCGGGAACGGAAATTACCGCTACTGAGGTCGAAGATATCAGCGGCGCGCTGTTCACCGAAATGTCAATTCTCTGGGGAGCCACCAATCAGCGGGTGCTGGTAGATTAATCGACGGTGGCCTGCGTCATTTTATTGCCACTGGAATACAGAACAACAAAAAAGCCACTCGTAGGAGTGGCTTAATTATATGATTTTAAAACTAAAATTTGGTGGCCCCTGTTGGGTTTGAACCAACGACCAAGCGATTATGAGTCGCCTGCTCTAACCACTGAGCTAAGGGGCCATGCGGCAAGGATTATACGGTAGGGGATAGCGCAGGTCTACAGGCAGAATGTTGTGTGGTGCTTTTATACACAGCTGTAGCCTGTTGTAATTACTGACGGATTTTGCGATAACCAACGCTATGACTTGCTAAGGACTGTCGACATTATGGAACTTTTGGCGCCCCATCTGCGGGTGGTGTTTTGCGGCATCAATCCCGGCCTTTCTTCTGCCCATCGTGGCTATCCGTTTGCCAATGCCAGCAACCGTTTCTGGAAGGTGATTCATCTGGCGGGATTTACCGCCCGTCAGCTGGCGCCGGAGGAGTGGCAGCAGCTGCAGGAGTACGGCTGCGGCATTACGGCGCTGGTCGCGCGCCCGACGGTGGCGGCCAGCGAGCTGGCGCGTGAGGAACTGCGCCGCGGCGGCGAGGCATTAAGCGATAAAATTCTGCGCTGTCAGCCGCGCGCGCTGGCGATCCTCGGTAAACAGGCGTTCAGCGATGCCTTCGGCATCCGTAAGGTGAGCTGGGGGCGGCAGGCGCTGACGATTGGCGATACCGAGGTGTGGGTGCTGCCCAATCCCAGCGGGCTTAACCGCGCGACGCTGGAGTCGCTGACGGACAGCTACCGCCAACTGGCGTCGGCGCTGGAAAACGGACAATAAAAAACCCCGGCATGCCGGGGTTTTTTTCATGGACCGATTAGTCGTCCAGGAAGCTGCGCAGCACTTCAGAGCGGCTCGGATGACGCAGCTTACGCAGCGCCTTCGCTTCGATCTGACGGATACGCTCGCGGGTAACGTCGAACTGTTTACCCACTTCTTCCAGCGTGTGGTCGGTGTTCATATCGATACCGAAACGCATACGCAGTACTTTCGCCTCACGCGCGGTCAGGCCGGCCAGCACGTCGTGCGTTGCGGAGCGCAGGCTTTCCGAGGTGGCGGAATCCAGCGGCAGCTCGAGGGTGGTATCCTCGATGAAATCGCCCAGATGTGAATCTTCATCATCACCGATCGGCGTTTCCATCGAGATCGGCTCTTTGGCGATCTTCAGCACTTTGCGGATCTTGTCTTCCGGCATCAGCATACGTTCAGCCAGCTCTTCCGGCGTCGGCTCGCGGCCCATTTCTTGCAGCATCTGGCGCGAAATACGGTTGAGCTTGTTGATGGTCTCAATCATATGCACCGGAATACGGATGGTGCGCGCCTGATCGGCGATGGAACGGGTGATCGCCTGACGGATCCACCAGGTGGCGTAGGTCGAGAACTTATAGCCGCGACGATATTCGAACTTGTCTACCGCTTTCATTAGGCCGATGTTGCCTTCCTGGATCAGATCGAGGAACTGCAGACCGCGGTTGGTGTATTTCTTGGCGATAGAAATAACCAGACGCAGGTTGGCCTCAACCATCTCTTTCTTGGCGCGGCGCGCCTTGGCTTCGCCGATGGACATGCGGCGGTTGATATCCTTGACCTGCTCGATGGTCAGACCGGTTTCTTCTTCGATCTGGCGCAGTTTCTGCAGGCTGCGCTGCACGTCTTCGGCGACGTCTTTCAGTTTTTCCGACCATGGCTTGGCCATTGCCAACGCGGCTTCAAACCAGGAATCGCTGGTTTCGTTGCCGGCGAACAGCGTGACGAAGTTTTTCTTCGGCATTTTGCACTGCTCAACGCACATCTTCATGATGATGCGTTCCTGGGTGCGTACGCGGTCCATCATGGTGCGCATGCTGTTGACCAGGAAGTCGAACTGCTTCGGTACCAGGCGGAACTGTTTGAAAACCTCAGACAGCTTCAGAATTTCTTCTGCGGACTTGGCATGGCTGCGGCCGTTGGCCTTGATCACCTGACGCGTCGCTTCGTACTGCTCGCGCAGTTCGGTGAACTTCTGACGGGCAACTTCCGGATCGATGCTGTTATCGTCTTCGGAATCGTCGTCTTCATCGTCCTCATCGTCGTCATCGTCCTGCTCTTCGGTCGACAGCTCGGAGCCGATATGGGTGGCGGTCGGCGCAAGGTCCTCTTCCGCGTTCGGATCGACGAAGCCGGTGATCAGATCGGACAGGCGAGATTCGCCCGCTTCAACGCGATCGTACTGTTCAAGCAGATAGGTGATGGCTTCCGGGTATTCGGCAACCGAGCACTGCACCTGGTTAATACCGTCTTCGATGCGTTTGGCGATGTCGATTTCGCCTTCGCGCGTCAGCAGTTCAACGGTACCCATTTCACGCATGTACATGCGTACCGGGTCAGTGGTGCGGCCAATCTCGGACTCAACGCTGGAGAGCACCTGAGCAGCCGCTTCTTCAGCATCCTCATCGGTGTTGTTTGAGTTTTCAGCAAGCAACAGGTCATCGGCGTCCGGCGCTTCTTCCATCACCTGGATGCCCATGTCGTTAATCATCTGGATGATGTCTTCGATCTGATCGGAGTCGACGATATCTTCCGGCAGATGGTCATTGACCTCAGCATAGGTCAGATAGCCTTGCTCCTTACCACGGGTGACAAGTAGCTTAAGCTGTGACTGCGGGTTTTGCTCCATAAGACGGTATCCACACTTCAGAGTATTTGGGTTGGTGTCGGTCGGCGAAACCGCCAACAATAGCATTTGGGGCGTTTTTGTTATTGCCGCGGCCCACTATGGCAGCATCTTGCAGGGCTTTGCCCTCGCTTTTAGCGGCACTTAAGCCGTTTGGTATTCAGTCTTTCTTCGCTAACGCCAGCTGCAATGACCACAGCTCCTGGCGCTCAGCGGCGTTCAGGCCGTGCGTTCTGTCACGGGCTATCAGCTCTTCCTGCCGCTGTTCCAGCACTGAGTCATAAAGATTCGTTAGCGTGTCAATAAAATGTTGTTCAACCATATCCTCAACGATCATATGGTTCCATGTGGCCAGCGTTTCAAGCTGCTGGCTGAATTTGTTGTCGCGATACAGCTCCAGAAGCTGTCCGGTGGTCAATCCCGGCTGCGACAAACAGGTTTGCACCAGTTCGACAAACAGCGGCAGCCCCGCCTGTTTGGTCTGCTCCAGCCCGTCCAGCGACGGCACCAGCGCGGCGAGCTGCGGATTTTGCACCAATAATCCTATCAGTATACGCATGGTTGTGCGTTTTAGCTGGGGCGCCTGATAAGTATTGGCGTTTTCAGCCTGTTTGGGCATTAATCTGTCGAGCTGGCTGTCGTCCAGCAGCCCCAGCTTGTTGCCGAGCTGCTGGCGCAGATACAGGCGCAGCGTTTCGCCGGGCACCTGGCTAATCAGCGGCAGCGCCAGCGCGCTCAGCTTGGTGCGTCCGTCCGGGCTGCTCAGGTCAACCTGCGGCAGCAGGGTTTCGAACAGGAAAGTGGAAAGCGGCTGCGCCTGCTCCATCCGCTGTTCGAAAGCCTCTTTACCTTCCTGGCGCACCAGCGTGTCCGGATCTTCACCGTCGGGTAAAAACATAAAGCGCAGCTGCCGTCCGTCGTTCAGGTAGGGCAGTGCGGTTTCCAGCGCGCGCCAGGCCGCTTCTCGGCCGGCCCGGTCGCCGTCATAGCAGCAGACCACGTTGTCGGTGGCGCGGAACATCAGCTGAATGTGTTCCGCCGTGGTCGAGGTGCCGAGCGAGGCGACGGCATAATCGATGCCGAACTGCGCCAGCGCCACCACGTCCATATAGCCTTCCACCACCAGCAGGCGCTGCAGCTGCTTGGGGTGGCTCTGCTGTGCTTCATACAGGCCGTACAGCTGACGACCTTTATGGAATACTTCGGTTTCCGGCGAGTTCAGGTACTTCGGCATGCCGTCGCCCAGTACGCGACCGCCGAAGGCGATCACCCGCCCGCGCTTGTCGCGGATCGGGAACATGACGCGTTCGCGGAAACGGTCGTAAGAACGCCCTTGATCGTTAGTCACCAACATGCCGGCATCGTTCAATGCGGTGCGGCCGTCGCGCTCGCGACCAAAGCGTTTTAATGCGTTATCCCAGCCGGCGGGGGCGAAACCGATGGCGAAATGGCGGATAACCTCGTCACTTAATCCGCGCTGCTGCAGGTAATCACGCGCCTGCTTGCCGTTCGGTTGCTGCAGTGACTGCTGATAGAACGTGCTGAGCTGTTCCATCAGTTGGTAAAGACTCTGCCGCTGATGGCGTTCGATCTGGCTTGGCCCGGTGCCGGCCTCGTAAGGCACTTCCAGCCCGTGCATGGTCGCCAGTTCCTCGATGGTTTCGACAAACTCGAGTCTGTCGTAATTCATCAGGAAATCGACGGCGTTGCCGTGCGCGCCACAGCCGAAACAGTGGTAAAACTGTTTTTCACCGTTCACGGTGAACGAGGGCGTTTTCTCGTGGTGGAACGGGCAGCACGCGTGGTAGTTCTTGCCCTGCTTCTTCAGCTTCACCCGGGCGTCGATCAGATCGACGATGTCGGTGCGCGCCAGCAAGTCATTGATAAATACACGCGGGATTCGTCCAGCCATAAGCCTCGGTTCGACTGCCTATAAACGAGAACAAGCCGCGCATTCCTTTCGGAAAGCACGGCCTTCGTATGCAACTACTCGGTCTGCGTGTTCTTGAGAAAGAAAAAAATCACGCGGCGGGGTTACCCCCGAAGGATTAATACAGACGAGTGCGGCGTGCGTTTTCGCGAGCCAGTTTCTTCGCGTGACGTTTCACAGCGGAAGCTTTAGCGCGCTTACGTTCGGTAGTTGGTTTTTCATAAAACTCACGACGACGAACTTCAGCTAAAACGCCTGCTTTTTCGCATGAACGCTTGAAACGACGCAGAGCAACGTCAAATGGCTCGTTTTCACGTACTTTAATTACCGGCATGTGCCTCTCACCTCAATAGAATTCGGTTTGCTGCTGGCCAAGCGCCAGCCTTTTCAAAATGGTGCGGAATTTTACTCCAACGGATGCTGCTTTGTAAAGCATCAAGTCAAAGAGAAAGCCGTCCGCCGGCGGGTGCTATCCGAATCAAGCTGCGCAATTTTGCGTCGGCCGCTGATTATAGACTAATCAGAAAAAATTGCCCGTTTTTAATTGCCGGCACATTTTTCGAGAGAATCAGCGACATAGCGGCGGGGCGTGGCTAAAGCGCGTGCGGCTGGCAGAAAATCGCGGCGATTGTGCTAAACTGGCGGCCGCACGTGAATGATGGGAAAGGTAATGCGAGTACTGGGTATAGAAACGTCCTGCGATGAAACCGGAATCGCAGTGTATGACGATCGGGCCGGTTTATTAGCCAATCAATTGTACAGCCAGGTGAAGCTGCATGCCGACTACGGCGGCGTGGTGCCGGAGCTGGCGTCACGCGATCACGTGCGCAAAACCGTGCCGCTGATTCAGGCGGCGTTAAAGGAAGCGAATCTGAGCGCGGCGGATATTGACGGCGTCGCCTATACCGCCGGCCCCGGCCTGGTGGGCGCGCTGCTGGTCGGCGCCACCATCGGGCGTGCGCTGGCGTTCGCCTGGAACGTGCCTGCGGTGCCGGTGCACCATATGGAAGGCCACCTGCTGGCGCCGATGCTGGAAGACAATCCGCCGGCGTTCCCGTTTGTGGCGCTGCTGGTGTCCGGCGGGCATACCCAGCTTATTAGCGTGACCGGCATCGGCGAATACACTCTGCTGGGCGAGTCGATTGACGACGCGGCGGGGGAAGCCTTCGATAAAACCGCCAAACTGTTGGGGCTGGACTATCCCGGCGGGCCGATGCTGTCGAAAATGGCGCAGCAGGGCCAGGCGGGGCGCTTTACCTTTCCGCGGCCGATGACCGACCGCCCGGGGCTGGACTTCAGCTTCTCCGGCCTGAAAACCTTTGCCGCCAATACCATTCGCGGCAACGGCGACGATGCGCAGACCCGCGCCGATATCGCCCGTGCGTTTGAGGACGCGGTGGTGGATACGCTGGCGATAAAATGCAAACGCGCGCTGGAGCAGACCGGCTTTAAACGCCTGGTGATGGCCGGCGGCGTCAGCGCCAACCGCACCCTGCGGGCGAAACTGGCCGAGATGATGCAAAAGCGCGGCGGTGAAGTGTTCTACGCCCGTCCGGAGTTCTGCACCGACAACGGTGCGATGATTGCCTATGCCGGCATGGTGCGGCTGAAAAACGGCGCCAACCCGGAACTGAGCGTATCGGTGCGGCCGCGCTGGCCGTTGGCGGAACTGCCGGCGGTATAAACCGCGGCGTTGCTGACAGATATTGCAAAACAGGGGCCGGATCATCCGGCCCCTGTTTATTGTGATTACTCTTCCGGCTTGTCGGCGTCCGCGGCATCGCCCTTGTTCTTGCGGAACTTTTTCCAGATTTTCCCTTCCTGCCCGCGCCACAGGCGCTGGATATTATCGTGGTGACGCATCAGGATCAGGCAGGAGAGCATCGCCACCGGGAAGGTGAACTGCGGTTTGAACCACCAGACGTAAAAGGGAGCAATCAGCGCGCTGACGATGGCTCCCAGCGAGGAGTAGCCGCTGAGCAGCACGGTCAGCAGCCAGGTGCCGGTCATCAGCCCGGTCAGGTCCCAGCCGATGGGCGCAATGGCACCGAAGGCGGTGGCGACGCCCTTGCCGCCGCGGAAATGGAAGAATACCGGATAGATATGACCCAGGCAGGCGGCGATCGCCGTCAGCCCCAGATAGAGTGGCGGTACGTTGAGCTTATACGCCAGCCACACCGGCAGCATCCCTTTCAAAATGTCGAATACCAGCACCGCTGCCGCTGCAACGCGGCCGCCGATGCGCAGGACGTTGGTCGCCCCGGGGTTTCCTGAGCCATGTTCGCGCGGATCTGGCAGCCTGGCGATCCGGCAAACCAGGATCGCGCTGGAGATGGAGCCACACAGATACGCGAAGATAATCATGCCAAGCGCGGTAGCACTCATAACGCGGTTCCGTTTAATAATGGTCGTTTTAATCTCAACATCTATGGATAATACGCATATTCCGCTGGAAGTGGTATCCGGCAAGGCCAAAAACAGAGAATGACGTGATGGATATCGTATTTATTGAGGAACTTACCGTAATCGCCACCATTGGCGTTTATGATTGGGAACAAACGATTCGCCAGAAACTGGTGTTCGATATCGAAATGGGCTGGGATAACCGCAAGGCGGCCGCCAGCGATGACGTCAACGACTGTTTGAGCTATGCCGATATCAGCGAAGCGGTGATTCAACACGTTGAATCCGGGCGCTTTGCGCTGGTAGAGCGTGTTGCTGAGGAAATATCCGAAATATTGCTCCAGCGCTTTAAATCCCCATGGGTCCGTATTAAGGTCAGCAAGCCGGGCGCGGTGGCGCAGGCCAGCCGGGTTGGCGTCGTGATCGAACGAGGCCGGCGTCCGGCGTGATAACTGTCATGCTGATGCAACGAAAGGCCATTAACGTGGTCTGAAACGCAGAATTGTTTTAGCGGCAATGTCTTAAGCACTGCCGCTTTTTTATGTTTATAGCGGAAGAATTGTGGGGTAAGCGCGCACATGGCGGACATGCATTCACTGTTTGTGGCATTTGTTCTTGGGGTCGTTGAGGGATTAACGGAGTTTCTGCCGGTGTCTTCAACCGGGCACATGATTATCGTGGGCGAGTGGCTGGGCTTTACCGGCGACAAGGCGAAAACCTTTGAAGTTATCATCCAGTTAGGGTCGATCCTGGCGGTGGTGGTGATGTTCTGGCGACGTCTGTTCGGCCTGATCGGCATCCATTTCGGCGGCAAGCCGGTGGCGCACGAGGGGCATACGCCGGGCCATCTGAAGCTGACCCACATTCTGCTGGCGATGGCGCCGGCAGTGGTGCTGGGGCTGCTGTTCCATGATGTGATTAAATCACTGTTCGAGCCGAAAAACGTGATGTATGCGTTGGTGATCGGCGGCGTACTGCTGCTGACGGCGGAATGGCTGAAGCCGAAAAAGCCGCGTGCGGTTGGGCTGGATGATATCACCCACCGTCAGGCGTTTATGATCGGCTGTTTCCAGTGTCTGGCGCTGTGGCCGGGCTTCTCGCGCTCCGGGGCGACCATCTCCGGCGGCATGCTGGTTGGCGTCAGCCGCTATGCGGCTTCCGAGTTCTCCTTTATCCTCGCGGTGCCGATGATGATTGGCGCCAGCGGGCTGGACCTGTACAAGAGCCTGCACTTCCTGACGTTGGCGGACCTGCCGATGTTTGCCGTCGGTTTTGTTACGGCTTTCTTGGTGGCACTGGTGGCGATTAAGACCTTCCTGACGCTGATTAAGCGCATCTCGTTTGTGCCGTTCGCCATTTACCGCTTTATCGTTGCGGCTGCGGTATACGTGGTATTCATGTAAGCCGCAGGTTGGTGATAGAATAATAAAAAAACCTGCATAGCGGGGTTTGAGGTTAATGACAAAGTGGTCTGAGAGTCCGAGATACTCGGGCCTAGCGTAACGAGGGGCACTATGGGACGCATCCCTGCGTCCCACCCTACGGGCCAGCCTGGCGGCTGTTCAAATTTGCTCCCGGCAAATTTGTCCGGCGGCTTACGCCGCTACGACCCCATCGCCACGCTCTCCCTAATAACAGGCTTTGTCAGCAGCCTGAAACCCCGCATCGCGGGGTTTTTTTATGGGGGCTACGGCTGGGGCTGCGCCGCTTTCCAGGTTGCTAGCGCCTGTCGGCGTCGGCGCTGCACTTCCTCACGAATCGCCGGGCCCTGCAGGCCGCTGGCCACCACCTCTTTCACCGATACGTCGCTGGCTATCCGGTAAGCCTCGCGCAGATAGTCGCCCTGCGGATACGGCTGTTCCTCAAAGCCGGTGCGGCCGCGCGCGTCGGCCTCGCTGGTCAGAATGATTTGCTCCAGCCGCTGCGGCTTGCGCCAGACGTCAATGGCGTCGAACAGCTTAAGCAGCGTTTCCGGTCGCAGTTTGTTTACCGTATGAATCAGATCGTGATATTCGGCCACCAGTTTGGCCAGATCGCGCAGCGGGTTCGGCACCCTCAGACGCTGGCACATGGCTTCGACCAGGCGCACGCCTGCCGGCCCGTGGCCGTGGTGATGCGGCCAGTATTCTTTGGGCGTCAGCCCCTTGCCCAGATCGTGACACAACGCGGCAAAGCGCACGTCCGTCTCCGGACTGAGCCGTGCGGCGATCGCCAGCGTCATCAGGGTATGGATGCCGGTGTCGATCTCCGGATGCCATTTCTCCGGCGCGGGTACGCCGAACAGCGCGTCGATCTCCGGGAACAGTACGCCCAGCGCATGGCAGTCGCGCAGCACCTGGAAGTACACCTGCGGGCTGCGGCTCTGCAGCGCTTTTTCCGTCTCTTTCCAGACGCGTTCGGCGGTCAGCGCCGCCAGTTCGCCGCTGTCGGCCATCTGGCGCATCAGCGCCGCGGTTTCCGGCGCAATGGTGAAGCCCAGGTGGGCAAAGCGGGCGGCAAAGCGCGCAACGCGCAGTACGCGCAGCGGGTCTTCGCCAAACGCCGCCGAAACGTGGCGCAGCACGCGGGCGTTGAGATCCTGCACGCCGTGATAAGGGTCGACCAGTTCGCCCTCGGTGGTTTGCGCAATGGCGTTGATGGTCAGATCGCGCCGCAGCAAATCCTCTTCCAGCGTCACATCGGGGGCGGCATAGCAGGTAAAACCGGTATAGCCGTGGCCGGATTTGCGCTCGGTGCGCGCCAGCGCGTATTCCTCATGGGTTTGCGGGTTGAGAAAGACCGGAAAATCTTTACCGACCTGCTGGTAGCCCTGCGCCAGCAACTGTTCCGGCGTCGCGCCGACCACCACCCAGTCGCGGTCGACCACCGGCAGTTCCAGCAGGCTGTCGCGCACCGCGCCGCCAACCAGGTAAATTTTCACTGTCGTACTCCTGCGGTTAATACATTCACTATCAGATTACATGAATTGATCGCGCGCTGCCGCGCCAATAAAAAAGGCCGCCGCGGCGACCTTTCAGGCTGCGATAAAACGTTAGTTCATCCAGCGGTTGTTATTTTTACGTCGCGGCAGCAGGTGCGGTAACAGCAGGCCGAGCAGCAGACCGATGCCGGCGACGCCGCCGCCGTACATAAACCACTGCAGGATAATGGTGCGCTGCTTGTCGTCAAGCTGCAGGTTGACCGCATTCACCTTCTTCTGGGCGACCTGCAGCTGATTTTTCAGCGCCTGGTTTTCTTCCTGCAGGCCGCTGATGGTGCTGTCGCTGGCGGCCACTTTCTGCTGCATTTCGGCCGTGCGCTGGTTCCAGCTATTATCAATATTAGCCAGCTTGTCCGTCAGGGTCTGCACCTGCTGCTCCAGCTCCGGCACGCGGGTGCGCAGGCTTGGCGTATTGCTGAGCTGGTCAAGCGGGATCCACACGCTGCGGCCTTTGGCATCGCGGATCTGTCCGTACTTGGTGCTGTCGTTTACGCTGAGCAGCGTGACTTCATCGCCGGCGTTCAGCGTGCCGACAATGCGGTATTGGTTGCCTGGGCCGCTGTGCACGTAGGTGTTCAGTTCATCGGAGATATAGCGTTTATCTTCGGCATGTGCGCCCCAAGTGATGCTGAAGCTCAGCAGGGCGAGGAAAATCAGGCGTAATTTCTGCATTTTTTTCATCGTTTCTGTATGAATTTATGGAACGATAGTAGAGATATCAGTCCGTTGACGCAACGGTAAAACCACAATGTTCACGTCAGAATTGTGACGGATTCCGCGGGTTGCGCATCGTTCTATAACATAACAGGTTTTTTCTGCACCCAACAGGGTTCAGATGCCGTGAATCGCGGTAAGATAATTATTACCGCACGTCGTCGGGCGGGGCAGGTTTGATGCCGCATCCGCCGTGAAGAGCGACGCGAATACGCAACTTATTGGTGCAAAAATCTTATGACCGTTGAAATTGAACTGAAATTTATTGCCACGCCGCAGGCGGTTGCCGCGCTGCCCGCGCAGATGGCGGCCTGGCCGCATCAACACAGCGCACCACAGCGGTTAACCAATATTTACTTTGAGAGCGCCGATAATTTCCTGCGCCGTCACGATATGGGGCTGCGCATCCGTGGTTTTGACGACCGCTATGAAATGACGCTGAAAACCGCGGGCACGGTGGTCGGCGGCTTGCACCAGCGGCCGGAATACAACGTCGCCATCGCTACGCCGGAACTGGCGCTGTCACAGCTGCCGGCGGACATTTGGCCGCAGGGCTGCGACGTCGCGGCGTTGCAGCAGCAGCTGCAGCCGCTGTTCCGCACCGACTTCGTGCGTGAAAAGTGGGTGGTTACTTACAACCAGAGCCTGATTGAGGTTGGCCTCGATCAGGGCGAGGTGCGGGCGGGCGAGCTGACGGAAGCCATTTGCGAAATCGAACTGGAGCTGCAGCAGGGCGAAACGCAGGACGTGCTGCTGCTGGCGGCCGAGCTGGCGCAACAGGGCGGGCTGCGTCAGGGCAGCCTGAGCAAGGCGGCGCGCGGCTATTATCTGGCGCAGGGCGCGACGGCGCGCGAGGCGCGCCCGCTGCCGGTATTACACGCGCCGGCCAAGGCCAGCGTAGAACAGGGCATGATCGCCGGTTTTGAACTGGCGCTCGACCATTGGCAGTATCACGAAGAGCTGTGGCTGCGCGGCGACGCCGCGGGGCGGCTGGCGATTGCGGATGCGCTGGTGCTGATACGCCAGGCGCTGGTGGTATTCGGCGGGCTGGTGCCGCGCAAGGCCAGCGCCGGCTTGCGCAGCCGCCTGTCCGAGCTGGAGCCGCTGTTGGATGCGGCGGACGCCGAGGCGCAGACGTTGTGCTACAGCCCGGCTTATCTGCAGTGTAAGTTGGCGCTCACATCGTGGTTGGTCAGCGGCGCCTGGCGCGCATTTATTGACGCCAAGGCGCAGGCCAAGCTGGACGGTTCCTTCAAGCGCTTTTGCGACATTATGCTGGGGCGCAGCGCCGCCGACCTGAAAGAGGGCTTTAGCCGTCCGCTGAGCGACGACGAGTTCCAGGAGCAGCTGCCGCGTCTGAAGCGCCAGCTGGCGGCCTTTACGCTGCTGTCCGGCGCCTATGCCGATGCGCTGTCCGAGCCTTATCTGAACGGCTGGCGCGAGCTGCTGGCGGCGCTGTCCGGGCGTCGTCAGGGCTGGTACGAAAGCTGCCGCAAGCAGGCTTTATCCCATGCGCCATTCTGGCTAAACGGCGCGGTTCGTTAATTATTCAGGCCTGTCGCCGGCGGGCCGTTATCAGGGGCATTCAGCATGTCGCCACTTTCAGTCGCATTACAGGCTCAGGCGCTGCAGGTTGTGCAGCGCTTTCAGGACGTTAACGGTAACGAGTGGGTGTTTGACGAGCGGGAGCAGCAGGCTCTGGCATCGAGCGATTTCATCAGCGATACGCTGCTGAATCATCCGGACTGGCTGACGACGCTGCGCCGGCAGCCGCCGACGGCCGAGGAGTACCAGCATTACGCCGCCTGGCTGCAGGACGCGCTGGAAGAGGTGAGTGATGAAGCGGCGCTGATGCGCGAGCTGCGCCTGTTCCGGCGGGAAACGCTGGTGCGCATCGCCTGGGCGCAGGCGCTGAACGTCTGCAGCACCGAACAGACCCTGCAGCAGTTGAGTGCGCTGGCGGAAACGCTGATCGTCAGCGCGCGCGACTGGCTGTATCAGACCTGCTGCCGCGAATGGGGCACGCCGTGCAATGCCGACGGCGTACCGCTGCCGCTGCTGGTGCTGGGCATGGGCAAGCTGGGCGGCGGCGAGCTGAATTTTTCATCCGACATCGACCTGATTTTCGCCTATCCGGAAAACGGCCAGACCGTGGGCGGCCGCCGCCAGCTGGATAACGCCCAGTTCTTTACCCGTCTTGGGCAGCGGCTGATCAAGGCGCTGGATCAGCACACCATTGACGGCTTCGTTTACCGGGTGGATATGCGCCTGCGCCCCTTCGGCGACAGCGGCCCGCTGGTGATGAGCTTTGCTGCGCTGGAGGATTACTACCAGGAGCAGGGGCGCGACTGGGAGCGCTACGCGATGGTTAAGGCGCGGCTGATGGGCGGCTTCGACGATCCTTACAGCGCCGAGCTGCGCGGCATGCTGCGGCCGTTTGTATTCCGCCGCTATATCGATTTCAGCGTTATTCAGTCGCTGCGCAATATGAAAGGCATGATCGCCCGCGAGGTGCGGCGGCGCGGGTTAACGGACAATATCAAGCTGGGCGCCGGCGGCATTCGCGAAATCGAGTTTATCACCCAGGTCTTCCAGCTGATTCGCGGCGGGCGCGAGCCTTCGCTGCAGGGGCGCTCACTGCTGCCGACGCTGCAGGCGATCGGGGAGCTGGGGCTGCTGCCGGAGTCGCAGATTGCGGAGCTGGGCGCCGGCTATCTGTTTTTACGCCGGCTGGAAAATCTGCTGCAGGCCATCGCCGACCAGCAAACCCAGACGCTGCCGCAGGATGCGCTCGACCAGGCGCGGCTGGCCTGGGGCATGGGGCTGGCCGACTGGCCGACGCTGCAGTCCCGGCTGGACGCGCATATGCGGGCGGTGAGGGCGGTGTTTGACGATCTGATTGGCGATGACGGCCCGGATGCGGAGGACGATCCGCAGTGCCAGCACTTCGCCGGCCTGTGGCTGGACGCGCTGGATGAACAGGAGATCGCACCGCTGACGCCGCACCTCGGCGAAGAAGAGCGCCGCATGATGCTGCGCAGCATCGCCGAATTTCGTCAGGACGTCGATAAACGCACCATCGGCCCGCGCGGCCGTGAGGTGCTGGATCAGCTGATGCCGCGTCTGCTGGCGGAAGTGTGCCCGCGCAGCGACGCGCCGACCGCGCTGGCGCGGCTGACCCAACTGCTGCTGAGCATTGTCACCCGTACCACCTATCTCGAGCTGCTGGTGGAGTATCAGGCGGCGCTGAGCCACCTGATCCGCCTGTGCGCCGCTTCGCCGATGGTGGCCAGCCAGCTGGCGCGCTACCCGCTGCTGCTGGACGAACTGCTTGATACCAACACGTTGTATCAGCCGGTGGCGCCGGATGCCTACCGCAGCGAACTGCGGCAGTATCTGTTGCGCGTGCCGGAGGAGGATGAAGAGCAGCGGCTGGAAGCGCTGCGCCAGTTCAAGCAGGCGCAGCAGCTGCGTATTGCCGCCGGCGATATCGCCGGCGCGCTGCCGGTAATGAAAGTGAGCGATCACTTAACTTACCTGGCGGAAGCGATTATTGACGCGGTGGTGCAGCAGGCGTGGAACGATATGGTGGCGCGCTATGGCCAGCCGACGCACCTGCACGAACGCGAAGGGCGCGGTTTTGCCGTGATCGGCTACGGCAAGCTGGGGGGCTGGGAGCTGGGCTACAGTTCCGACCTCGATCTGGTGTTCCTGCTGGATTGCCCGCCGGAGGTGATGACCGACGGCGCGCGCAGTATCGACGGCCGTCAGTTTTATCTGCGGCTGGCGCAGCGGGTGATGCACCTGTTCAGCACCCGCACCTCATCCGGCATTTTGTATGAGGTCGACGCGCGCCTGCGTCCTTCCGGCGCGGCCGGCATGCTGGTCAGCACCATCGAGGCCTTTGCCGAGTACCAGCGGCATGAAGCCTGGACCTGGGAGCACCAGGCGCTGGTGCGGGCGCGTATCGTGTACGGCGATACGGCGCTGCAGCAGCGCTTTGACGCCATTCGCCGCGATATTCTCTGTCAGCCGCGTGATGACGACACCCTGCGGCAGGAAGTGCGCGAGATGCGCGAGAAGATGCGCAGCCACCTTGCCAACAAGCGGCGCGAACTGTTTGATATCAAAACTGATGAAGGCGGTATTACCGATATCGAATTTATCGCGCAATATCTGGTCTTACGCTATGCCGCGGATGAGGCGCGCCTGACCCGTTGGTCGGACAACGTGCGGATTTTCGAGCTGATGGCCAATTACGACATCATGGCGGAAGACGAAGCCGCCGCGCTGACGCAGGCCTACGTCGCCATGCGCGATGAGATCCACCATCTGGCGCTGCAGGAGCACTCCGGCAAAGTCAGCAGTGAACGCTTCACCGCCGAGCGGGAGCAGGTGCGCGCCAGTTGGCATCGCTGGCTGGGCCAGCGGTAAGATTACCTTTATGCCGGTATTAGCCAGGTCTGTGATAATATCGGCGCCATTAAATTTATGACCTGTTTGGAGTTAACGGATGAAAGTTACGCTGCCTGATTTTCGCCGCGCCGGTGTGCTGGTGGTTGGCGATGTCATGTTGGATCGCTATTGGTATGGGCCGACCAGCCGTATTTCACCGGAAGCCCCGGTGCCGGTGGTCAAGGTAGATACGATTGAAGAGCGTCCCGGCGGTGCGGCTAACGTTGCGATGAACATCGCCTCGCTGGGCGCCAATTCGCGTCTGGTGGGCCTGACCGGCATCGATGACGCGGCGCGGGCGCTGAACGCCAAGCTGGATGAAGTCAACGTGCGCTGCGATTTTGTCTCGGTGCCGACGCATCCGACCATCACCAAACTGCGTATCCTGTCGCGTAACCAGCAGCTGATTCGCCTGGATTTTGAGGAAGGCTTCTCCAACGTGGATCCGCAGCCGATGCTGGAGCGCATCCAGCAGGCGCTGCCGCAGATTGGCGCGCTGGTGCTGTCCGATTACGCCAAGGGTGCGCTGAGCCAGGTACAGGGGATGATCCAACTGGCGCGGGCGGCCAAGGTGCCGGTGCTGATCGACCCGAAAGGCACGGATTTTGAACGTTACCGCGGCGCTACGCTGCTGACGCCGAACCTGTCCGAATTTGAAGCGGTCGTCGGCCATTGCAGCAGCGAAGAGCAGCTGGTGGAGCGCGGCATGCAGTTGGTGACGGACTTTGAACTGTCCGCGCTGCTGGTCACCCGCTCCGAGCACGGTATGACGCTGCTGCAGCCGGGACGCGAGCCGGTGCACCTGCCGACGCAGGCGCAGGAAGTGTTTGACGTCACCGGCGCCGGGGATACGGTGATCGGCGTGCTGGCCGCGGCGCTGGCCGCCGGCAATACGCTGGAAGAGTCCTGCTTCCTGGCGAACGCCGCCGCGGGCGTGGTGGTCGGCAAGCTGGGCACCTCGACCGTTGCGCCGATCGAGCTGGAAAACGCCATCCGCGGCCGGGCCGAAACCGGCTTTGGCGTGATGAACGAAGCACAGCTGAAAAAGGCGGTGGCGCAGGCGCGTCAGCGCGGTGAGAAAGTGGTGATGACCAACGGCATCTTCGACATTCTGCACGCCGGCCACGTCTCCTACCTGGCCAATGCGCGCAAGCTGGGCGACCGCCTGATCGTTGCGGTCAACAGCGACGCCTCCACCAAACGCCTGAAAGGGGAAGCGCGGCCGGTCAATGCGCTGGAAAACCGTATGGTGGTGCTGGGCGCGCTGGAAGCGGTCGATTGGGTGGTGCCGTTTGAAGAAGATACGCCGCAGCGGCTGATTGCCGACGTCCTGCCGGATCTGCTGGTGAAGGGTGGCGATTACAAGCCTGAAGAGATTGCCGGCAGTAAGGAAGTGTGGGCGAACGGCGGCGAAGTTAAGGTGCTGAACTTTGAAGACGGCCTGTCGACCACCAATATCATCAACGCGATCAAAGGCGGACGCGGCTAAATTGGCGGCGTAAGCGCGATATCGGGCGCGGGCATATCAGCCCGCTGAATACGGTGGTTGTCAGTGAGCGGACTGAAGCAGGAACTGGGGCTGGTGCAGGGCGTAGGGCTGCTGTCCACCTCGTTATTGGGCACCGGCGTGTTTGCGGTGCCGGCGCTGGCGGCGCAGCTGGCGCAGGGCGACAGCCTGTGGGCCTGGCCGCTGCTGATTGCGTTGGTGTTTCCCATCGCCATTGCCTTTGCGGCGTTAGGGCGGCATTTTCCCAGCGCCGGCGGCGCGGCGCACTTTGTCGCTATGGCGTTCGGTCCCCGGATGGGGAAGGTCACCGCCTGGCTGTTTTTGTCGGTGATCCCGGTCGGCCTGCCGGCCGCCTTACAGATCGCCGCCGGCTTCTGGCAGTCGACGCTGGGGTGGAGCGCCGGAGGCCTGCTGCTGGTCGAGGTCGCCACCCTGCTGCTTATCTGGCTGCTCGGCACGCGCAGCGCCGGCTCCAGCGCCAATATTCAGACGCTGATCGCCGTGCTGGTGGTGGCGCTGGTGGCCGCCATCTGGTGGAAAGGCGATATTGAGCCGGCCGAGATCCCGTGGCCGGCGCTCGGCGATGTCGCACCGGGTAATATGTTTCGCGCGTTGGCGGTGATGTTCTGGTGCTTTGTCGGGCTGGAGGCCTTTGCCCACCTGGCGACCGAGTTCCGTAACTCGGCACGCGATTTTCCGCGCGCGCTGCTGCTCGGCATGCTGCTGGCCGGCCTGGTGTATTGGGGCGGCACCGTGGCGGTGCTGCATTTCCATGCCTATGGCGAACATCAGGCGGCGGCGGCTTCGCTGCCGGGCATTGTGGTGCAGCTGTTCGGGCAACATGCGCTGTGGGTGGCCTGCATTATCGGCTACCTGGCCTGTTTCGCCAGCGTAAATATTTATACCCAGAGCTTTGCCAGGATGGTGTGGTCGCAGGCGCAGAGCAAACCGCATAGCGCCTTGGCCAGGCTGTCATCTGCACAGACGCCGGTTAACGCCCTCAGCCTGGTGGTGGGCTGCTGCCTGCTATTTACCTTGCTGATTTATATGCTGGATTTGCCGCTGGATACGCTGCTGGTCTACGCCAACGGTATTTTTGTGCTGATCTATCTGCTGTGCATGCTGGCGGGGTGCCGGCTGCTGGCGGGCCGTTCGCGGCTGATGGCGCTGGTGGGGGCGCTGCTGTGCGTGCTGCTGCTGGTGATTATCGGTTGGAAAAGCGCCTATGCGCTGGCGATGTTGGCGCTGATCTGGCTGCTGCTGCCGCGGCGGGTCAGGGTACGCGCGGAACAGTAAGGGGCTGAGCCAGGTCAGCCCGCTGTGATTCAGGCAAGCGCGGCGTCGGGCTTACTCTTCTTCCTGCTTCGGCGCGTCGGCCTGTTTGCCTTCCAAAGCGGCAATGCGCTGTTCCAGCAGCGCCAGCTTTTCGCGGGTGCGCAGCAGCACCTGGGTCTGTACGTCGAATTCTTCACGGTTCACCAGGTCCAGGCGACCTAACTGCGCCTGCAGAACCTGACGCACTTTCTTCTCTACGTCTTCCCCGAATTCGCGCACGCCTTTTGGCATGGATTCATGCACCTGACGTGCGATCTGTTCAATTTTTTTCGGGTCAATCATGGCGTATCCCTTTCAGAATGTAATGGCTGTTGTTTAGTGTAATGCGAGTTGCGCGCCGGATAAACCACTACCTGATGTTTACGTTGCGCTGCGTCACAGCGCTGCGGCTCATAGCTTGAAAGGTGCGGGTGATAGCGTTATAGTCGTTCTGCTTATTCTCAGGGCGGGGTGAAAGTCCCCACCGGCGGTAAATCACCTGTTACGGTGAAAGCCCGCGAGCGCTCAGCCAGCCTGTAAGGCCGGTTAGAGGTCAGCAGATCCGGTGTAATTCCGGGGCCGACGGTTATAGTCCGGATGGGAGAGAGTAACGGTATCTGCCGGGCATACGCCCGCTTGCGTTATTTTTGGCTATGGCAATATAGCCACTCCTCAAGATCGCCCTGGTTCTGGTAATCCATAAATTTAATGAGGTTTTTTTACCATGAATCAGACGCTACTTTCAGACTTCGGCACGCCGGTAGAACGCGTTGAACGCGCGCTGGATGCACTGCGCAACGGGCGCGGCGTAATGGTGCTTGATGATGAAAATCGTGAAAACGAAGGTGATATGATCTTCGCCGCAGAAACCATGACCGTTGAGCAGATGGCGCTGACCATTCGCCACGGCAGCGGCATTGTCTGCCTGTGCCTGACCGAAGAACGCCGTCAGCAGCTGGAGCTGCCGATGATGGTGACCAACAACTCCAGTCAGTTCCAGACCGCCTTCACCGTGACGATTGAAGCGGCGCAGGGCGTGACCACCGGCGTTTCCGCCGCTGACCGCCTGACCACCATCCGCGCGGCGATTGCCGATAACGCCAAGCCGAGCGATCTGAACCGTCCGGGCCACGTATTCCCGCTGCGCGCGCAGCCGGGCGGCGTACTGACCCGTCGCGGCCATACCGAAGCAACCATCGATCTGGTGGCGCTGGCGGGCCTCAAGCCGGCGGGCGTACTGTGCGAACTGACCAATGACGACGGCAGCATGGCGCATGCGCCGGAAGTGATTGAATTCGCCAAACAGCATGAGATGACCGTGCTGACGATTGAAGATCTGGTGGCCTACCGCCAGATGCACGAAAAGCAGGCGAGCTAAGGCGCGCTTTAGCGTTACCCGATGAAAAAAGGCTGAACTCTGTTCAGCCTTTTTTATTGCGCGGCGTTTAGCCCAGTCCGCCGCTTTGCAGCAGCGTCAGGCTAAAGCCCATCACCGCCATGCCGCACAGCACGCCATAGCTGGGGTTGTTGTGAGGATCGATCTTTTTCGCCAGCGGCATCAGCTCATCCACCGACAGCGCCACCATAATGCCGGCCACCGCCGCCATAATCGCCGCCATCATCACCGGCGAAATCAGCGGCCCCAGCAGCACAAAGGCCAGCAGCCCGCCGAGGATCTCCGCCAGGCCGGAAATTCCGGACCACAGCAGCGCCTTGGTTTTGGAACCGGTGGCGGCATACACCGGTCCGGCGACCGCCAGCCCTTCGGGAATATTGTGAATGGCGACGGCCAGGGCAATGCCCATCCCCAGCTCCAGATCGGCGCTGGCGGTGACAAAGGTGGCGATGCCTTCCGGGAAGTTATGCAGGCTGATGCCCAGCGTTAGCAAGATGGCGGTGCGTTTGAGATTGTGCGGTTTGATTGGTTGCTGCATCAGATCCTGTGGGTGCTGGTGCGGCAGCATGCGGTCGAGCGCAAAGTAGCCCAGCAGGCCCAGCATAAACATGCCGTAGCCAAGCATGGGCGACATGCCTGGCGTATGCAGCGCGGCGGGCAGCATTTCCATCAGTGAAATCAGCAGCATAATGCCGGCCGCGAAGCCGAGGGCAAAGGCCAGCAGCCGGTTGGACGGCTTCTGGCCGATAATGCCGAACAGCGCGCCCACAAAGGTGGCGCCGCCGGCCAGCAGGGTCAGAATCAACGGTACCGACATCGAGCGTCCTCTTTCGTATGCTAATGATAATTATTTATATTCAGATACTAACAGAGTAAAAGCATAAATCGAGCGGATTTGCCTGATTACTGGCATTGTTTTCACCGTTCAAATTTCTTGAATATCATCATCACGCTTACCCCACTGTGTCGGACAAATAAACGGCGTAAGGTAGTCGCATAACCTTGATGACTCCGTAAAGGGGGAAGTGATGACGATTTCTCGTATGCCGGCGCTGTTCCTGGGCCACGGCAGCCCGATGAACGTGCTGGAAGAAAACCGCTATACCGAAACCTGGCGCCGGCTGGGGGAAAGCCTGCCGCGTCCGCGGGCGATCGTGGCCGTTTCCGCCCATTGGTACACCCGCGGCACCGCGGTGACCGCGATGGAAAGGCCGAAAACCATTCACGACTTTGGCGGCTTCCCGCAGGCGCTGTTTGATACCCAGTATCCGGCACCCGGCTCACCGGAGCTGGCGGCCCGCCTGCAGCAGCTGCTGGCGCCGACGTCGGTGCTGGCGGATCGGGAGTCATGGGGGCTGGATCACGGCAGCTGGGGCGTGCTGATCAAGATGTATCCGCAGGCGGATATACCGGTGGTGCAGCTGAGCATCGACGGCACCCAGCCGGCGCAGCACCACTATGCGCTGGGGCGCAAGCTGGCGGCGCTGCGGGAACAGGGCGTGATGATTGTCGCCAGCGGCAACGTGGTGCACAACCTGCGCATGGCGCGCTGGCAGGGCGACGGCAGCCCGTATCCGTGGGCCGAATCGTTCAACCGCTACGTACGCGATAACCTGCGCTATCGGGGCGACGATCATCCGCTGGTGAACTTTATGCAGCATGAGGGCGCTGCGCTGTCGAACCCGACGCCGGAGCACTACCTGCCGCTGCTGTATGTGCTGGGCGCCTGGGACGGTACAGAGCCGATTAGCATACCGGTGGACGGTATCGAGATGGGGTCGCTCAGTATGCTGTCGGTGCAGGTCGGATAAAGCAAAAACGCCAGCGTTAAGCTGGCGTTGGCGTATGCAGGGCGGAGCCGGTTTAGCCCAAAATGATATGCGGGTAGAAGCGCGACAGATCCTGAGTAATCAGCTCGCGGTCTTCGCGCAGGCCGATACCGCAGGCCTGATCGTTGATCAGCCAACTGCCAATCAGCGTGTAGTTACCTTCAAACTGCGGCAGCGGGTGGAACTGCTGCACAATCATGCCTTCTTCACCGTAAGGACCGTCGACGTTGGCCACTTCCTGACCGTTCTGCACGATGCGGATATTGGCCCCCTCGCGGGAGAACAGCGGCTTGACCACGTAGTGATCCAGCGGCGGGTGCTCATCCTCGGCAAAATAGGCCGGCAGCAGGTTGGGATGGTTGGGGAACATCTCCCACAGCATCGGCAGCAGCGCCTTGTTGGAAAGGATGCTCTTCCAGGCCGGCTCCAGCCAGCGCACGCCGGCGTCCTCCAGCTTGGTGGAGAACATTTCGCGCAGCATAAACTCCCACGGATAGAGCTTGAACAGGTTGCCGATCACCTGGTTCTGCAGATCGGTAAACTGGCCCTTTTCCCCCAGGCCAATCTCTTCCATAAACAGGAACTCGGTGGGTACACCGGCTTCCTGCGCGCAGTCCTGCAGGTACTGCACCGTACCGCGATCCTCTTCGCTGTCCTGGCAGCAGGCCATATGCAGCAGGCCGAAGCCGTGATGCGCCTTCAGCTCGGCAAAGCGTTCGATCAGCTTTTCCTGCAGGCTGTTGTACTGATCCGCCTGCGGATCCAGCTTGCCGGCGTTGATCTGATCTTCCAGCCAGATCCATTGGAAGAACGCCGCTTCATACAGCGAGGTCGGCGTATCGGCGTTGTTTTCCAGCAACTTGGGCGGGTTAACGCCGTCATAGGCCAGATCGAGGCGTGAATAGAGCGACGGCGCGTTGGTGCGCCAGGCGCTGCGTACAAATTCCCAGGTATGCTTCGGAATGCGGAACTTGGCCATCAGCGCATCGCTGGCGACCACTTTTTCCACCACCTGCAGGCACATCTGGTGCAGCTCTTCGGTGACGCTTTCGATCTCTTCGATCTGCGCCAGCGTAAACTGGTAGTAGGCGTCTTCACGCCAGTATGGCTCGCCGTACATGGTGTGAAAATTAAAGCCGAACTCCGCCGCCTTGGCCTGCCAGTCCGGGCGCTCTGCAATGGTAATGCGTTTCATCGGTTAGCCACCCATGCTGCGGGAGGAGGTGCCGGAGGCCGCGCTGCGCTGCATGCTGGTCTGTTTGGCGACGGTTTCGCCAAAGCCGCCGCGCGTAATGGTGTTGGTGACGGCCGGTTTCGGCGCCATGGCGGTTTTCGGCACCGTCATGGTGCGGCCGCCGGCGGTGGCCGGGCCGTAGCTCTTGCCGGTGGCGTCAACGAACTTGCCGTTGGCCGGGCTGGCCGGGTTTTTCGAGGAGAACAGCGGCTGCTGCGCGAAGCCGGAACCGCCCATCAGGCGGCCCATCATATAGCCGGCCATCAGCGGCATCCAGAAGCTGCCGCTGCTTTGCGATTCTGCCGCCATACCGGCCTGGGCCGGCGCCTGCGTGCACTGCGCTTCGCCGAATTCGGCCACGCAGTCTTCACGGCTGGCGTACTTCGGCGCGGTTTTTTCCGCTTCTTTCAGCGCGTTGTTGTAGGCGGTGGTGCACTGTTCGCTCATGGACGGATTGGCGCGCGAGCAGTCGTCGGCGTTTTGATACAGCGAGACGGTCTCGTCGCTCTTTTCACAGCCGGCGAGCATAAATACGGCGCTGATGGCCAGCGCGACCGGCGCCATGCGGTAGCTGCGCCAAGACTTGCGGAACGTCTCTTGGTTGATGTTTTTGGTCCGTTTCATCGTGGTAAATCCCATCTCATGCGGGCTATGTTGCCCTTTCCCAGTAGTGGCGTAAGGATAGGGGAAAGCTGGTCAAAATTAAAGCTGAAACGCCGGTTCAAAATGCTATTTACGCAGCTATACACAAAATTGCCGGGTTGGTCGGCAACGGACGGAAATATGCGTCGTTTGTGCCGGTTCGTTCGCGGAAAGTCCGCGCCTCTTGTTCCATACTGAAACCTCGGCAGGCGCCAAAAGCGGCGTCATTTGAAGGAGGCCAAGGTGAAAAAGCTGATTAATCAGGTTGAATCGGTGCTGGAGGAGCAGTTGCTCGGACTGGGCGAGGCGCATCCGGAACTGCTGGTGCAGCGCGATCCGCTGTTTGTCTGCCGCGCAGACGGCCCGGTGACGGGCAAAGTGGCGCTGTTATCCGGCGGCGGCAGCGGCCATGAGCCGATGCACTGCGGCTTTGTCGGCGCAGGCATGCTGGACGGCGCCTGCCCGGGAGAAATTTTTACCTCGCCGACGCCGGACAAAATGTTCGCCTGCGGGCTGGCGATCGACGGCGGCGCCGGCGTGCTGCTGCTGGTCAAGAACTACACCGGCGACGTGCTGAATTTTGAGACCGCCACAGAACTGCTGCATGACAGCGGCGTGGCGGTGGCGACGGTGCTGGTGGATGACGATGTGGCGGTGAAGGACAGCCTGTTTACCGCCGGGCGGCGCGGCGTCGCCAATACGGTACTGCTGGAAAAGCTGCTCGGCGCGGCGGCGGCGCGTGGTGATTCGCTGGATGAACTGGTGACGCTGGGCCACCGGTTGAACAACCAGGGGCACTCCATCGGCATTGCGCTCGGCGCCTGCACCGTGCCGGCGGCCGGCAAGCCGTCGTTTACGCTGGCGGATAACGAGATGGAGTTCGGCGTCGGCATTCACGGCGAGCCGGGCATTGAGCGGCGGCCGTTCAGCGGTCTGAATCAGGCGGTGGATGCGATGTTTCATACCTTGCTGGATCACGGCCGCTACCAGCGCACGATCCGCGTCTGGGATCGGGTGCAGGGCGAGTGGCGGGAAGAGCTGCAGACCAAGCGGCCGTTGGCGCGCGGCGACCGGGTGATTGCGCTGGTGAATAACCTGGGGGCGACGCCGCTGTCGGAGCTGTACGGCGTCTATCACCGCCTGGCGGAGCGCTGTGCGGAAACCGGGCTGATTGTGGAGCGGAGCCTGGTCGGCGCCTACTGCACCTCGCTGGATATGCAGGGCGTCTCTATCACCCTGTTGAAGGTAGACGACGAAGCGCTGTCGCTGTGGGATGCGCCGGTCAATACGCCGGCGCTGCGTTGGGGTTGCTAAGGAGGAAGCATGGCGTTAACAAAACAGCAGCTGGTTGACTGGCTGATGCGCTGCAGCGAGATATTTCGTCGCGAGCGCGACTATTTGACCGAGCTGGATACGGCGATCGGTGATGCCGACCACGGCCTGAATATGAACCGCGGTTTCGAGCAGCTGGCGGCCAAACTGCCGTCGTTGGCGGAGCAGGATATCGGCGCAATATTGAAAAGCAGCGGCATGACGCTGTTGTCCAGCGTCGGCGGCGCCAGCGGCCCGCTGTTCGGCACCTTCTTTCTCCGCGCGGCGCAGGCGACGGCCGGTAAACAGAGCCTGGAACTGGCCGACCTGCAGCAGATGGTGCAGGCCGGCGCGGAGGGCGTGGCGGCGCGCGGTAAGGCGCAACCGGGTGATAAAACCCTGTGTGACGTCTGGCTGCCGGTGGCGGACAGCCTGAGCCAGTCGCTGGCGCACTCTCTGGACGTCAGGGAAGCGCTGCAGCAGGCCGCGCAGCGGGCGCAGCAGGCGGCGGAAAGCACCGTTCCCATGCAGGCGCGCAAAGGGCGGGCCAGCTATTTGGGAGAGCGCAGCATCGGTCATCAGGATCCCGGCGCGACCTCGGTGATGCTGATGATCCAGGCGCTGGCGGCAGCGGCGGAGTAAGCGGGAGGCGAGATGATCAATATCGTAGTGGTGTCGCACAGCGCGCTGTTGGCGCAGGGCGTGGAGGCATTGGCGCGGCAGATGATGCGCAGCGACGGCTGTCGGCTGGCGTTGGCGGCGGGCGTGGACGATGAGCAGAACCCGATCGGCACCGATGCGCTGCAGGTCATGGCGGCGATTGAGTCGGTGGCCGACGGCGACGGCATCGTGGTACTGATGGATCTGGGCAGCGCGCTGCTGAGTGCGGAAACCGCGCTGGAGCTGCTGGATCCCGCGCTGGCGGCCAAGGTAACGCTCTGCGCCGCGCCGCTGGTGGAGGGCACCTTGGCGGCGGTGGTGGCCGCCAATGCCGGCGGCGGGCTGGAGCAGGTGCTGGCGGAGGCGCGAGGGGCGCTGCAGGCCAAGCAGGCGCAGCTTGGCGAGACGGCGTCGGCGCTGAACGCGGCCGACCTGCCGCCGACACAGGGCAAAAGCGCCAGCTGGCGGGTGCAGAATGCCCACGGCCTGCACGCGCGTCCGGCGGCGCGCCTGGCGGAAGCGCTGGCGCATTTCGACGCTGAACTGGTGCTGGAGAAGGGCGGTCAGCGCATCGATCCGCGCAGCCTGAATCAGTTGGCGCTGCTGCAGGTGGGCCATGGTGACACCATCCGGCTGAGCGCCGACGGCCGGCAGGCCGATGAGGCGCTGGCGGCGTTTAACGCGCTGGCGCAGCAGCACTTCGGGGAAGCGGTTTCCGGTGAACAGCCGCTGTCGCTGCACGGGGTGCCGGTGGCGGAGAGCGTCAGCAGCGGGCCGATTCTGCAGTGGCGCAGCGTCTGGCCGACGCTGCCGGCGCGGCATACCGGCGTCGATGATATTTTGCATGAACAGCAGCGGCTGCGACAGGCCCTGCAGCAGACGCTCGGCGACCTGAACCGGCTGGCGGAGCGCACCGCGACGCTGATCGGCAAACCGCAGGCGGGGATATTCGGCGCGCACAGCATGCTGCTGGACGACCCGGATTTACAGCAGGCGGCCTATACGCGTATCGCCCAGCAATGTTGCAGCGCCGAGCAGGCGTGGCGGCAGGAGCTGGAGGCCGTTGCGGCGGATTATCGCGCGCTGGATGACGACTACCTGCGGGCGCGCGAGCTGGACGTGCGCGATATCCTGCGGCGCACCCTCAGCTATCTGCAGCAGCAGCCGATTGCGCCGATTACCCTGTCGGAGCCGGTGATCTTGGTGATGGACGAGATAATGCCGTCGGAGGTGGTGATGCTGGACCGGCGGCTGGTGCTGGGCATTTGTCTGAGCGGCGGTAATGCGCTGTCGCACAGCGCCATTCTGGCCAAGGCGATGGGGATGCCGATGGTGGTCGGCATGAGCGACTGCCTGACGCAGACCCGCAGCGGCCAGACGGCGATGCTGGATGCGGCGCGCGGCGTGCTGCAGCTGAGCGCATAAAAAAGGCGCGGCAGATGCCGCGCCCGGAGTACGTGTTGTCAGGCTGCGTCCGTCAGTTGCGGAACGGATTACGCGGCTGGCTGCCGGTTGCCGCTGCCGGAGCCGTAGGCTGCGGCGTTGCGCTGTTGACGCGGTTGGCCGGTGCCGGCGCGGTAACCTGCTGCATCGGCGCGTTGTCCTGATAGCCGTCGGCATAGGCGTCCTGGCCGCGGTTCTGCGGCGCGACCGCGTCCGGCGCGGTTGAAACCGGTTGGCCCAGCGCGCCGTTCAGCGTCAGCAGGTCATTCTGGTTCAGGGTGCCGAGCGCCGACTTGATGTTCAGCTGGTTGATCAGGTAGGTGTAGCGCGCGTCGGACAGCTGACGTTTGGCGTCATACAGCGTGGTGGTGGCGTCCAGCACGTCGACGATGGTGCGGGTGCCCACCTGGTAGCCGGCTTCCATCGCATCCAGTGAGCTCTGCGCCGAGATCACCGCCTGTTTGTAGGCGTTGATGCTGCTGATTGAGGCGTTGACGTTGTTGTACGAGGAGCGCACGGT
The DNA here is from genome assembly GCF_000330865.1 of Serratia sp. FGI94. NCBI lineage: Bacteria > Pseudomonadati > Pseudomonadota > Gammaproteobacteria > Enterobacterales > Yersiniaceae > Serratia > Serratia sp. FGI94. Next base: position 4,227,154 of record NC_020064.1, on the reverse strand, counting down.
CTGCACCACGGTGCGGTGCGAACTTTCCAGCTGCTCGCTGGCGCCGACGAAGCTGTATTGCGCCTGTTTCACCTGCGAGTTGGTGGCGCCGCCGCTGTAAATCGGCAGGTTAAAGCTGACACCGATTTTGTTCTGGCCGATGTCGGAATCAGGGCTGGTGTTGCGTGAGCCATTGTTTTTGGTATTGGTAATGCCGGTGGAGGCGCTCATATCAATGGTCGGCATGTAGCCGGTTTGCGCATATTTGATCTGCTCACGCGCCAGATCCTGGCTCAGACGCGCCGAGAGCAGGCTCAGGTTGCGCGCTTCCGCCTCTTTCAGCAGGTTGTTGACCGCTTCCGGCCGCGTGGTGGCGAAACGTTCGGTATTCAGCGAGGCCAGCTGCGGATAGAAGGTGCCGGTCACCTGGCGCAGCGCTTCCAGCGCGTTGTCCAGCGCGTTGCGGGCGTTGACTTCGCTTGCCAGCACGGTGTCGTAGTTGGAACGGGCGTTCTGCACGTCGGTGATCGCCACCAGGCCAACGTTAAAGCGCTGGGTGGTCTGATCCAGGGTGCGGTATACCGCGTCTTTCTGCGCCTGGGTGTAAGACAGGGTGTCAATCGCCTTCAGCACGTTGAAATAGGCGGTGGCGGTGTCGAGGATCAGCTTCTGCTCCGCGGTCTGGAAAGTCACGTCGGAGATGCCGGCGGTTTTTTCCTGCAGCGTCAGCGCGCGCCATTTGGACATATCGAAAATGGTCTGGGTCAGCGCCAGCGAGCCGCTGGTGGTGTCGGTATCAATGTTTCTGGAATCGCGGTAGCCGCTGCCGTAGGTGTAACCGGCGGTCAGCCCCAACTGCGGCAGCAACGGGCTGCGCGACTCGTTGATTTTTTCGAATGCGGCATCGCGGTCAGCGGCGGATTTGCGCAGATCCGGGTTACTTTCCCTCGCCTGTTTATAAACCTGCAGCAGGTTCTCTGCCTGGCTCATTGCACTGAAGCCGCCCAGGCTCAGTCCGATAAGAAGGGGGAGCAGTTTCTTCATTTGCATTCCTTGTTGTGCAGCAATATTGGTATGTTAGCGCTGACGATAGTCTAAATAGTTGTCAATTCTAGCAGAGTCCGCGCTGAGCATAAGGTGGCTGAACGTGCCATCCGGCGGATCTTTTCGCGTTTGACCTGCCCTGTGAGGCACCGGCCATCATGTCCGCGACCGTGACTCCTGTTATCATGGTCAATAATCTACCACAACGCGCGGCGGGGGAAAGTCTCGCCGCTTCTGTCATCAAAACTGTTTATTTCACCGGCATACTCACGCAGGAGAACCGCGTTTATGAGCAACTTACGGCCTACGCCCGTTACTTTCGACAAAAATGATGTAGAAATTATTGCACGGGACACGCTGTACCGTGGTTTTTTTTCACTCAATTTATACCGTTTTCGTCATAAATTGTTTAACGGCGGCGTGAGTGACGAGATTACGCGCGAGATTTTCGAACGTGGCCATGCGGCGGTGTTACTGCCTTACGATCCGCAGCGCGACGAAGTGGTGCTGATTGAACAACTGCGCATCGCCGCGGTCGATACCTCAGACTCGCCCTGGTTACTGGAAATGGTGGCGGGTATGATCGAAGACGGCGAAAGCGTGGAAGACGTGTGCCGCCGCGAGGCCGAAGAGGAGGCCGGCGTGACGGTCGGGCGCTGCAAGCCGGTGCTGAGCTATCTGGCCAGTCCGGGCGGCACCAGCGAGCGGCTGTCGATTATGGTCGGCGAAGTGGACGCCGCGACCGCCGAAGGCATTCATGGATTGAGTGAAGAAAATGAAGATATTCGTGTCCATGTGGTCAGCCGCGAACAGGCCTACCGCTGGGTGGAGGACGGTACGATTGATAATGCGGCGTCGGTGATTGCCCTGCAGTGGCTGGCGTTGCACCATGAATCGCTCAGAAAAGAGTGGGTCAACCCATGACAAAGCGCTATACCCCTGATTTCCCGGAAATGATGAGAGTGTGTGAAACCAATTTCGCGCAGCTGCGGCGTTTGCTGCCGCGCGACGACGCAACCGGGGAGACGGTGACTTATCAGGTGAACGGCGCCCGCTATCGGCTGACGATTGCGGAATCCACGCGTTACACGACGCTGGTGACGATTGAGCAGACCTTTCCGGCGGTCAGCTATTGGAGCCTGCCGGCGATGACGGTGCGGCTCTATCATGACGCGATGGTTGCGGAAGTGTGTGCCAGCCAGCAGATCTCTCGTTTTAAAGCGCGCTATGATTACCCGAATAAAAAGTTGCATCAACGCGACGAAAAGCATCAAATTAACCAGTTTCTTGCTGATTGGCTGCGCTACTGTTTAGCGCATGGTGCGATGGCGGTTCCTGTTGTGTGATACCCGAGCGACGGTAAGCACGCTTGAAGTATGACGGGTAGAGACAGACTGAGATAACAAAGGACACCATTTGGAGAGCCTGTTTAAACTGCCCGTGGCGAGTGGGGCCAAGGTCAGGATTTTACAAATAACCGATACCCACCTGTTTGCCGGCGAGCACGAGACCTTGCTGGGCATTAACACCTACCGCAGCTACCATGCGGTGCTGGACGCGGTGCGCGCCCAGCAGCGGGAGTTTGACCTGGTTGTCGCCACCGGTGACCTGGCGCAGGATCACACCCCCGAGGCATATCGGCACTTTGCGGACGGAATCTCGCAGCTGCCCGCGCCCTGCGTGTGGCTGCCGGGCAATCATGATTTCCAGCCGGCGATGGTCGACGCGCTGGCCGCCGCGGGCATTACCCCTTCCAAGCACGTGCTGCTGGGCGAGCACTGGCAGGTGATCCTGCTGGACAGCCAGGTGTTCGGCGTGCCGCACGGCGAGCTGAGCGAATACCAGCTGGAGTGGATGGAGCGCTGTCTGCAGGCCTACCCGGATCGCTACACCCTGCTGCTGTTACACCACCATCCGCTGCCTTCCGGCTGCACCTGGCTTGACCAGCACAGCCTGCGCAACCCGCATATGCTGGGCGCGGTGCTGCTGCGCTACCCGAAGGTCAACACGCTGCTGTGCGGGCATATCCACCAGGAGCTGGATCTGAGCTGGCAGGGACGGCGTCTGCTGGCGTCGCCGTCGACCTGCGTGCAATTCAAGCCGCACTGTACTAATTTTACCATCGACGATGTTTCTCCGGGCTGGCGCTATCTCGATCTGCTGCCTGACGGACGCGTGGAAACCCAGGTGTGCCGTCTGGACAACGATGATTTCCGCCCCGATATGGATTCGGACGGCTACTGATGTCAACGCTGCTTTACCTGCACGGTTTTAACAGTTCGCCGCAGTCGGCCAAGGCGTCGGCGTTTAAGGCGTGGCTGGCCGACCATCACCCGCAGATCGAAATGCTGGTGCCGCAGCTGCCGCCCTATCCGGCGGAGGCGGCCGAACTGCTGGAGGATCTGGTGATGGCGCGCGCCGGCAGCACGCTGGGCGTGGTCGGCTCTTCGCTGGGCGGTTATTACGCCACTTGGCTGTCGCAGTGTTTCGCGCTGCCGACGGTGGTGGTTAACCCGGCGGTGAAGCCGTTTGAATTGCTGATTGATTATCTCGGGCAAAACGAGAACCCCTACACCGGCCAGCAATATGTGTTAGAGTCTCGTCACGTTTACGATCTGAAAGTCATGCAGATCGATCCTCTGGAGTCGCCGGATTTAATCTGGCTGCTGCAGCAAACGGGCGATGAAATTCTCGATTACGGCCAGGCTGTCGCCTATTACACTGCCTGCCGGCAGACGGTGGAGTCGGGAGGAAACCACGCCTTCGTCGGTTTCGACCACTACTTCCCCCAGATTGTGGATTTTTTAGGGCTCGCCCCAAAATGACAGACGTTGTGGCCAGACGACAAACGTGATGGCTCCAGGCGCGAAGGGAAACATGCGGTCTGAGCAGGCCGTTCGGCGCCTTCCTTTAACCACGAAAATATAATCAACGATGACTCAATCCAGCTATAACGCTGATGCCATTGAAGTACTCAGCGGCCTAGAACCAGTGCGCCGTCGTCCCGGTATGTATACCGACACGCAGCGCCCGAACCACCTCGGCCAGGAGGTGATTGATAACAGCGTCGATGAAGCGTTGGCTGGCCATGCAAAACGCATTGACGTGATCCTGCACGCCGATCAATCGCTGGAGGTGATTGACGACGGCCGCGGCATGCCGGTGGATATCCACCCGGAAGAGGGCGTGCCGGCAGTAGAGCTGATCCTGTGCCGGCTACACGCCGGCGGTAAATTCTCCAGTAAAAACTACCAGTTTTCCGGCGGCCTGCACGGCGTGGGCATCTCGGTGGTCAACGCCCTGTCAAAACGGGTGGAAGTGACCGTCAAGCGCGGCGGCAACGTTTACGATATGGCGTTTGAAAACGGCGACAAGGTGCAGGACCTGACGGTCAGCGGCACCTGCGGCAAGCGCAATACCGGTACCCGCGTCCACTTCTGGCCGGACGAACAGTTTTTTGACAGCCCGCGCTTTTCCGTTTCGCGCCTCAGCCATCTGCTGAAAGCCAAGGCGGTGCTGTGCCCGGGCGTGGAAATCTACTTTACCGATAAGGTGAACAATACCGAGCAGCGCTGGTGCTACCAGGACGGCCTGACCGACTACCTGATGGAAGCGGTTAACGGGCTGATCACTTTGCCGGAAGCGCCGTTTGTCGGCACCTTCTCCGGCGACACCGAGGCGGTGGACTGGGCGCTGCTGTGGCTGCCGGAAGGCGGCGAACTGCTGACCGAAAGCTACGTCAACCTGATCCCGACCATGCAGGGCGGTACCCACGTTAACGGGCTGCGCCAAGGGCTGCTGGAGGCGATGCGTGAGTTTTGCGAATTCCGCAATATTCTGCCGCGCGGCGTCAAACTGTCGGCGGAAGACATCTGGGACCGCTGCGCCTACGTCTTGTCGGTGAAAATGCAGGATCCACAGTTCGCCGGCCAGACCAAAGAGCGCCTGTCGTCGCGCCAGTGCGCGGCGTTTGTCTCCGGCGTGGTGAAAGACGCCTTCAGCCTGTGGCTGAACCAGAACGTTCAGGCGGCGGAGCAGCTGGCGGAAATGGCGATTTCCAGCGCCCAGCGCCGCCTGCGTGCGGCGAAGAAAGTAGTGCGCAAGAAGCTGACCAGCGGCCCTGCGCTGCCGGGCAAACTGGCGGACTGCACCTCGCAGGATCTGAGCATGACCGAACTGTTCCTGGTGGAAGGGGACTCGGCGGGCGGCTCGGCCAAGCAGGCGCGCGACCGCGAGTATCAGGCGATCATGCCGCTGAAGGGGAAAATCCTCAACACCTGGGAAGTGTCGTCGGACGAAGTGCTGGCGTCGCAGGAGGTGCATGATATTTCGGTGGCGATCGGCATCGACCCGGACAGCGACGATCTCGGCCAGCTGCGCTACGGCAAAATCTGTATCCTGGCGGATGCGGACTCGGACGGCCTGCACATCGCCACGCTGCTGTGCGCGCTGTTTGTGCGTCACTTCCGCTCGCTGGTGCAGGGCGGCCACGTGTATGTCGCCATGCCGCCGCTGTACCGCATCGACCTCGGCAAGGAAGTGTATTACGCGCTGGATGAGGAAGAGAAGGCCGGCGTGTTGGAACAGCTGAAGCGTAAGAAGGGCAAGCCGAACGTCCAGCGCTTTAAAGGCCTGGGTGAAATGAACCCGCTGCAGCTGCGCGAAACCACGCTCGATCCGAACACCCGCCGTCTGGTGCAGTTGACGGTCGACGATAACGACGTGCAGCAGACGCTGGCGGTGATGGATATGCTGCTGGCCAAGAAGCGTTCGGAAGATCGCCGTAACTGGCTGCAGGATAAGGGCGATACCGCCGAGCTGTCGGTATGACAAACCAGATCTGCCGAATTGTGAACGGCTGATTTGTCGAGCAAGGATGCTCATGTAATGTTGGTTCTGGAAAGCCGACATATCGCTTGTTCTTCCCATCATATAATATGTTTTTGCCGCCATTAAGATCTGATGGCGGCCCCCCTCCTTAATCTATCCTGAAATCTCAATCTTACTCCTAAAATAGATAATTAATTTGTATATATAATGATTGTTATTCCTTTGTGTCATGGGGGAGTCAGAATGAATTTTTCTTGAGAGAGATTAGTTCATCGTAGCAGAAGTAATAATGCTGGATAGATAAATGAGTTTATTTTAATTTATTATCTTTATAGTTATTGGTTTCCTCCTAGAGGGCTGTTCTGTAAATATGTTGCATAACTATATTAACTTATTGATATTAAATTGGTTATTTGTTTTGGTGAGTTTTTGTTGAAATTTACTAAATCAAGCGTATTATGTGATTAGTTAATTTTTAATGTTATTTACTAAATTTATTGTTTTGGAGATACCAATATGTCTAGTCAAGCTTTTGTGGAGTTAGCCTTAAAAACCCTTTCGTGTAGCCAAAAAATTTTAGCAGAGAAACTCGGTGTCTCGCCCGCACAAATTAGCAAATGGAAGAAAGGGGAGTATATGTCTGATGATATGGAGAGGAAAATGCGGAAAATAACAGGAGTAGGGGAAGTTGAGCCTGATTTCGTTCTCTTGGCAGGCTCATTGGAAAATGCAAGGAAATGGGAAAAGACCATTAGTTATCTTGCTGAAATAGCGGAGGGCAATGCAGAGACAGGTTATGTGACGGAGCCATTAACCGATCCCTACGGTACATTATGCTCAAAGACCTTTAATGCCCTAAATGAAATGGGCATTGTTTTACCAGCTAAGTTCCCACAAGAACTGGATGTTGATTATGACGATCCAGACGGTTTTGATTGGGAATTACTTGAGGGAAATCAGCACTTTTATATTATTTATCAAATGTATAATTCTTTGAATGATGTTTATGGTTTTTATGCTGCATATGTTTCTGAGCTGATGGATGACCTCCATGAAGAATTGTATGACACCGATACTGGCAATATCGAACCATGTTTATTACTGTTGGCCTCAAGCAAAATAGAGGTAGGTAGTGCTTTCGCACCTAAATTCAAAGAGTTCAAGTATCGTATAACCTCTGATTATGAAAGATGGCTATCTATTGTCAAAAATGCCGCTTTTCGTGAGGGGTATCCATTAAAAACTGAGTTACTAGACTTGGCATTCGCTTCTCACGATACTTTAGGACATGAAGCTGAGGCGGAGAATCTGGGATTTAATAAAACACGTCTACATCCTGATGTGTATATGAATGAGTTGTTGGTAGGGATGAGAATGATTCATCAAGTTTTACCAGCAATTATGAAGAAATTGGGTATGGAAGATGAATTTAAGTTAGATACATCTGAGCTGCGTATATAGAACTAGATTCAACATCGTAATTTCATTTCCATAATGAAACCCCACCATGTCGTTTGTGCGTGATTAACCCAATCCAATGGATGGAAAATATATGGTAAGAGAGGAAGGTTTACGGGTTGCGCTTTCGCCTGTTCAACTGGCGGCGATCCTGTCAGACAGGAGTGTCACTGAAGGGGAAACCCTAAGCAATCGCCTATTTGGCGGCCTGGGGCTTGCCGGTGGTGTTGTTGAACTTATTGGTGCTGGGGCGATGTGTTATGTACCAGACCCCACGTTGTTAACAAAAGTCGGTTGCGTCATTGTTGGCACTCACAGTCTGGACAGCATCAAGGCTGCTTCTAATCAGATCATTACCGGTCAGCCGACAACTACTGATACTTACCAATCAGCTGTCGCACTGGCTAAAACCCTAGGGGCGGATGATGATACGGCTTACAATGTTGGGCTTACGGTCGATATTGCTGTGCCGTTGATGTTTGCGACAGCGATAAGCGCAGTACGTGTTGCCTCTGTGCGTATGGGCAAAATAAGGTTGATTGAGCACGAGTCAATGGCGGGAGGGAAGCCTGGTGGCCACACAATCGTTCGCCATGTAGGGTTATCCAAGGCAGCTTTGTTACAGCGGTTGGAGGAGACTAAATTCGGGCGTTTTCCTCCACGTTCTATCAGTTCATTTACGAATCTTACGATTGCTGAAAGAGCAATCTCAAGCGCTATGAACGCCAATCACACACTAATAAAAAATTGGGCTAAATACCCATTTCGTAATCTTGTCATAACTCATAGGGCTGCGAATCACGTGGGATATTACATACAGCGAGGTGCTTCTGAGGTTGTGAAAACCTCCAACCTTAAAGTTGTCATTGAGCATGGCTCTTTTAACGGTAAGCCTTACTACATACTTACCGCATACCCAATCCCCTAGGAGCGAACAATGAAAGATTATCCATTACTGGACAACCTCATGGGGGGATACTTTAATCAGGATGCAGACCTGATTACGGGTTCAACCGAACTGGAAGGAATGATTGATTATTACCTACAGGGGGCATCTAAGAATTTGCTGCGAAATTTAATCAGTGAAATGGACGATTTTCAAACAGCATATTCCGACGATCTGGACAAAGCGTTTTGCGAGCGCTATCCCGGAGATCTGGACATGTCGCCTGTCGGTGAATTTTTTGATGTTTTCCGGCGACGGATCCAGACAGTATTAGGGCAAGATTAATAAGCGTGAGCCTGCAAAAAGCCCGGCGCAGTGGCCGGGCTTGTTGATTACAGCGCTTCTTCCAGCACCTGGATATTCACATCCAGCACGCTGTCCTTGATGGTGGCGCGATGCCGATGCATATGCTCCATCTCAAGGTGTTTTTCCAGATGCGCGATGCTTTCCCATTTTTCCAGCATGAACACCGAATCCGGCAGCGACTGTTTCCACGGTACCTGCGCCTTGATATCGACCAGCGGCTGGTAGCCGCCGCAGCCCTCTTCCGCCAGCACTGACGGGATCAGCTTCTCAATGGCTTTCAATACCGTCTCACGGTGGCCCGGTTTGACTTTGATTTCTGCAATTACGGTGATCATGACAACCTCTTTAACAAACGTGCGAAGGGTAAGTTAAGCAAATGTTTTCGCCAGATGCTCGCGATATCGTGCGATATCGTTTTGAATATCCGGCTGTTTAATCACGTCGTTGCAGATAAAGGTCGGCAGCGCTTCCATCCCCAGGAACTCGTTGGCCTTATGGAAGTGCAGGTAAACGCCGTCCACGCCGATGCCGTGGAAGAACTGATCGGGGTCGGTAAAGGCGTCCAGCGGCGCGTTCCAGGTCAGGCTCAGCATGTGTTTTTTACCCTGCAGCAGGCCGCCGGAGCCATATTTTTTGCTGGCGTCCGAACGGGTGCGGCCGTCGCTGGCGTACAGCGAGCCGTGGCCGGCGGTAAACACTTCATCGATGTATTTTTTCAGGATCCAGGGTTCGCCCATCCACCAGCCGGGCATCTGGTAGATTACCGCGTCGGCCCACAGATATTTTTGCACTTCGGCGTCGATATCGTAACCTTGATCGACGACGGTCAGCTGGACGTCATGGCCGGCGTCACGCAGAAAAGAGGCGGCGACATCGGTCAGGGTGTCGTTCAGCTCGCCATTGGAGTGACCAAATTTTTTACCGGCGTTGATTAAAAGGATATGACTCATCGGGTTTCCTCTTGCGAATTGGCCCTGCGTCTTGTTCAGGCGGCGTGAACGCGCGGCATGAAACCGGTCAGGGGTGATAAAATGATGAAGAGAAGTTTACCCGCGCGCGCAGGTGAGAAAAATGCGCGCTGAGTCACATAACTTTTGCTGATTTGGCAATAATCCGCCGCTTAATGGCGGCCAACATCGCCCGCGATACCGACAATGCTGTGACAGCATACGGCCAGATAAGGTACTATCGCGGGCAACAAACGACGAGCAATCACGGGCACTGCTTTTTTTGTGAACGACAGTCCTTTGCCCCAATGTCTAGGGATTGCCATGCCACGGTCTGAGGATAATTGAGTAATGAGTGATCTGACTCATGACGGTGTAGAGCGTTTACCGCTGCACACATTCACTGAAAACGCCTATCTGAACTACTCCATGTACGTCATCATGGATCGGGCGCTACCGTATATTGGCGACGGCCTGAAGCCGGTCCAGCGCCGCATCATCTATGCGATGTCCGAACTGGGCCTGAGCAACAGCGCCAAATTCAAAAAATCCGCGCGTACCGTCGGCGACGTGCTGGGTAAATACCACCCGCACGGCGACAGCGCCTGTTATGAGGCGATGGTGTTGATGGCGCAGCCGTTTTCCTATCGTTACCCGCTGGTGGACGGCCAGGGGAACTGGGGCGCGCCGGACGATCCGAAATCTTTTGCGGCGATGCGTTATACCGAATCCCGCCTGTCGAAGTACGCCGAAGTGCTGCTGTCCGAACTGGGGCAGGGGACGGTGGACTGGATCCCCAACTTTGACGGTACGCTGCAGGAGCCGAAGATGCTGCCTGCGCGTCTGCCGAACATCCTGCTGAACGGCACCACCGGCATCGCGGTGGGTATGGCGACCGATATCCCGCCGCACAACGTGCGCGAAGTGGCCGCTGCCGCCGTGGCGCTGCTGGAGAAACCGGGCGCCTCGCTGGATGACCTGCTGGCGTTTGTTCAGGGGCCGGACTTCCCGACCGAAGCGGAAATCATCACCCCGCGCGACGAGATTCGTAAAATCTACCAGAACGGTCGCGGTTCGGTGCGGATGCGCGCGGTGTGGAAAAAAGAAGACGGCAGTGCGGTGATTACCGCACTGCCGCATCAGGTCTCCGGCGCCAAGGTGCTGGAGCAGATCGCCAGCCAGATGCGCGCCAAGAAGCTGCCGATGGTGGAAGACCTGCGCGACGAGTCGGACCATGAGAACCCGACGCGTCTGGTGATCGTGCCGCGCTCCAACCGGGTGGATCTGGAGCAGGTGATGAACCACCTGTTCGCCACCACCGACCTGGAGCGCAGCTACCGCGTCAATATGAATATGATTGGCCTGGACAACCGTCCGTCGGTGAAGGGGCTGGTGGAGATTATCACCGAATGGCTGGCCTACCGCCGTGATACGGTGCGCCGCCGTCTGAACCATCGCCTGGAAAAAGTGCTCAAGCGGCTGCACATTCTGGAAGGTTTGCTGGTTGCGTTCCTCAACATTGATGAAGTGATCCATATTATCCGCAGCGAAGATGAGCCGAAGCCGGTGCTGATGCAGCGTTTCGGCATCAGCGAGACGCAGGCGGAAGCGATCCTCGAACTGAAACTGCGCCATTTGGCGAAGCTGGAAGAGATGAAGATCCGCGGCGAGCAGGACGAGCTGGCGCAAGAGCGCGATCGCCTGCAGGCGCTGCTGGCGTCGGAGCGTAAGCTGAACACGCTGATCAAGAAAGAAATCCAGGCGGACGCGCAGACCTACGGCGACGACCGCCGTTCACCGCTGGCCGAGCGCGAGGAAGCCAAGGCGATGAGCGAGCACGATTTCGTGCCGTCCGAGCCGGTGACCATCGTGCTGTCGGAGATGGGCTGGGTGCGCAGCGCCAAGGGCCATGATATCGATCCTGCCGGCATGAACTATAAGGCGGGCGACAGTTTCCGCGCCGCCGCCCGCGGCAAGACCAACCAGCCGGTGGTGTTTATCGACTCCACCGGGCGCAGCTACGCGCTCGACCCGCTGACCCTGCCGTCGGCGCGCGGGCAGGGTGAACCGCTGACCGGTAAACTGACGCCGCCGCCGGGCGCGACCATTGAGCAGGTGCTGATGGCCGCGGATGACCAGAAACTGCTGATGGCCTCCGATGCCGGCTACGGCTTCGTGTGCACCTTCAACGACCTGGTGGCGCGCAACCGCGCCGGCAAAGCGATGATTACCCTGCCGGAGAACGCCAAGGCGCTGCCGCCGCTGGAAATTCACGGCGACGACGATATGCTGCTGTCGATTACCCAGGCGGGCCGCATGCTGATGTTCCCGGTGGCCGATTTGCCGCAGCTGTCGAAGGGCAAGGGCAACAAGATCGTCTCTATTCCGGCGGCGCAGGCGGCCGCGGGGGATGACAAGCTGACCTGGCTGTTTGTGCTGCCGCCGCAGACGTCGCTGACGCTGTACGTCGGCAAGCGCAAGCTGACGCTGCGCCCGGAGGATTTGCAGAAGTTCCGCGCCGAGCGCGGCCGGAAAGGCACGCTGCTGCCGCGCGGTCTGCAGCGTATCGATCGCGTGGAGGTGGATTTGCCGCAGCGCGCATCGGCCGGGGATAGCGAAGAGTAAGTTCGGCGGGTGCCGTTTCCCAGGCGGCGCCCGCATCATTCACCGCTTTCCGTATTTATTTTCAAATAATTAACATTTCTGCGTATAAATTTATTGTGCGGATGCCCGGCCGGCAGGAAAATAGCGACAAGGCCGGGTATCATCGCCAGCGGGCGTGATGCCCTGCGCGCAAATAAAAATGATGGAAGGTATCTGCGCAGCGAATCAGGCTGCGTCGGCAGTGTGCTAATGAGGTTGTTATGTTATTAATTTTGCGTGCCGTTTTCGTCACTCTGTTCTGTATTCTGGTGTGCATTTTCGGTTCCATCTACTGTTTGTTCAGCCCGCGTAATCCTCGCCACGTTGCGACGTTTGGCCACCTGTTCGGCCGCCTGTCGACGGTATTCGGCCTGAAGGTTGAGATCCGCAAGCCGGCCGATGCGGCGCAGTACGGCAAGTGCATCTATATTGCCAACCACCAGAACAACTACGATATGGTGACGGCGTCCAATATCGTGCAGCCGCGTACCGTGACGGTAGGGAAAAAAAGTCTGGTGTGGATCCCGTTTTTCGGCCAGCTGTATTGGCTGACCGGCAATCTGCTGATAGATCGGGATAACCGGGCCAAAGCGCACGGCACCATCGCTCAGGTGGTGGATCAGATTAAGAAAAAAGATATTTCCATTTGGATGTTTCCGGAAGGAACCCGCAGCCGCGGTCGTGGCCTGATGCCGTTCAAGACCGGCGCATTCCATGCGGCGATTGCCGCCGGCGTGCCGATCGTGCCGATTTGCGTGTCGAACACCAGCAATAAAATCAATCTTAACCGCCTGAACAACGGCGAGGTGATTGTCGAGATGCTGGAGCCGATCGATACCACTCAATACGGTAAGGATCAGGTGCGCGAGCTGGCGACCCACTGCCGCGAGCTGATGGCGGAGAAAATCGCCCGCCTGGATGAAGAAGTGGCGCAGCGCGAAGCCGCCAAAAAATAATACGCTTTCACCGACGGCGGTAATTTTTTAACGGCTTCAGGTCGTTAATGCCCGGCTTCCTGCTACGCTTAGTGGCACTATCCGCCGCCGGGCTTTTGCATACGGTTTAGCATTTGTTTTCATGGAGAAAATATGTCACTCAGTCGACGTCAGTTCATTCAGGCATCGGGTCTGGCGCTGTGCGCGGGAGCCGTGCCGCTGAGGGCTGAAGCGAGCGGAGCGCAAATCCCGTTACCGGTTCCCCCGCTGTTGGAGTCTCGTCGCGGCCAGCCGCTGTTTTTAACCCTGCAGCGCACGCACTGGCCGTTTATCGCCAACCGCAAGGCCTCCGCCTGGGGCATCAACGGCATGTACCTCGGGCCGACGGTGCGGGTATACAACGGCGACGACGTTAAACTGATTTACAGCAACCGTCTGGCGGAACCGGTGTCGATGACCGTCAGCGGTCTGCAGGTTCCGGGCACTCTGGTGGGCGGCGCGGCGCGTCTGATGTCGCCGGGGGTGGACTGGTCGCCGGTGCTGCCTATTCGTCAGGCGGCGGCCACCTGCTGGTATCACGCCAATACGCCGGAGCGCATGGCGCCGCAGGTTTACAACGGCCTGGCCGGCATGTGGCTGGTGGAAGATGAGGTCAGCAAATCGCTGCCGCTGCCTAACCACTACGGCGTGGATGATTTCCCGCTGATCGTGCAGGACAAGCGGCTGGATAACTTTGGTACGCCGGAATACAGCCCGCCGTCGCAGGGCGGCTTCGTCGGCGATACGCTGCTGGTGAACGGCGTGCAGAATCCGTACGTTGAGGTGTCTCGCGGCTGGGTGCGGCTGCGTTTGCTGAACGCCTCCAACGCGCGCCGCTATATGCTGCAGCTGAGCGACGGTCGTCCGCTGACGGTGATCGCCAGCGATCAGGGCTTTCTGCCTGCGCCGGTGGCGGTGCAGCAGCTCTCTCTGGCGCCAGGCGAACGGCGTGAGGTGCTGATCGATATGTCGAAAGGCGAAGAGGTGACGCTGAACGCCGGCGAGGCGGCGGGCATTATGGACCGTCTGCGCGGCCTGTTTGAGCCTTCCAGCCTGCTGGTGTCCACTCAGGTGCTGACGCTGAAGCCGACCGGCCTGCTGCCGCTGGTGACGGATAACCTGCCGATGCGCCTGCTGGCGGACCAGCTGTTGGACGGCAGCATCAGCCGCACGCGGGAGTTCCGTCTGGGTGATGACGTGGCGGGGATTAACGGTGCGGTGCGCGATGTGAACCGCGTCGATCTGCAGACCCAGCAGGACAGCTGGGAGCGCTGGGTGATCCGTGCCGATACGCCGCAGTCGTTCCATATTGAGGGCGTGCAGTTCCTGGTGAAGAGCGTGAACGGCGCGCAGCCGATGGTTGAGGACCGCGGCTGGAAGGATACCGTCTGGGTCGACGGCGAGGTGGAGCTGGTGGTGCACTTTACCCAGCCGTCCTACGATCACTTCCCGTTCCTGTATTACAGCCAGACGCTGGAGCTGGCCGACCGCGGCAGCGCCGGGCAGTTTGTGGCGCAGCCAGCAGGTTGATTAATGGTGTTATTGACATGGTTTTCTGTAGAGAGCCGTGTCACTGGAATTGCCGTAAACGTGCGGTATTTCTCTGTCACTGAGGTGAACGGCAATTGCAGGGGCCGTAGGCGCGGCCCCTGCACCCGCGCCCGCGCTTAGGCACGTTCTGCCCTTCGGGTACCCTCACGGCGTCACCGTCGCCGGGCGGGTCGGCTCTACAGGCATCCCTGCCTGTGCCGCCTCAACCGGACATCCCTGTCCGGTTGCCCCTGGCTCGGGTTCCTTGTTCGGCAGCCCGTGATGCGCGCTAAAGGTCAACACCCGAATCTGTAATTACCGGGCGAGTTGGCGTATGGTTTTGACGGTCTGATCGATATTTTTCGAGGTGGATGCAATATGGCTGGGAGCCGAGTTTTCGGCTCCTGAGTGAGTGGTTATCTCGCTTAAGCGAGATCTATCTGTGGATCATTAACGCATTGGCCTTATGCCTCCGGGAAGCGCTGGCGCAGCTGCGCCCAGTCCGGCGCGGCGTCGGCGCCGCGGCTGGCCACCACGCAGGCGGCGACACGGTTGGCCAAGTCAACGGCCTGCGGCAGCGGCCAGCCGGCGGAAAGGGCGGCCAACAGGCCGGCGCTGTGGGCATCGCCGGCGCCGATCGTGTCCACCACCTCCACCGGATAGGCGGCGATATGCTGCGGCGGGTGCTTGCCGTCACAGATCCAGGCGCCGTCGCTGTCGAGGCGGCAAATCAGGGTGAAATTGCGGGCGGCGGCGTAGCGCTGCGCCGCCTCGACCGGATCACCGTCGCCGCACAGGGTGGCGACCTCGTCGCGGTTGAGCGTCAGCAGGGTATGGCTGTCGCTCAGCATAGCGAAGAACTCCTCGCCGAGCAGGCCAACGCGCGGGCCGGCATCGATCAGCCGGTACTGGTCGTACGGCAGGCGGGTCAGCCATTCGCGTAGCGCGGCGCCCGGCTCGCCCACCAGCTCATAGCCGTTGGCGTAAACCAGCGTCTCCGGCGTCAGCGGCAGAGTCGCCAGCTGCGCCTTGTTCCACTGCGCTTCACAGCCGCTGACGGTGATAAAGGTTCTTTCGCCGTTCGGCTCGGCCAGCGCCAGACACCAGCCGTTATCCATCTGTCCGTGCCGCAGCAGCACCGGCAATCCCAGCGCCTGCATCGCTGCCTCTACGGCGGCGCCCCATTCGCCGTTGCCGACCGGCATACCGTTTACCACCGGCACGCCCAGCCGGCACAGCACGCGGGCGACGTTAAAGGCGCAGCCGCCAATCTGCCGCCCCTGCGGCCGGGCTTCGATATCTTCGCCGCTGACGGGCAGGCGCGGCAGCGTCATAACCAGATCGCCGACGGCAGCGCCCAGCACCAGCACCGGCGTGACTGCAGAAAATTCACTCATTTACTTACGTTCTCTGCCCGCGGCCAGAAACAGGCCGTAGGCGACAAGGCTAACCAGGAAGGAAACAAACAGCCCGAGGCTGGAATCCGCGAACAGGCCTTTGGCCAGCGGCCCGTCGATAAAGCCGCTTTTGGTGACCATCAGTCCGCTGAGGGCGCCGAGGAACCAGCAGCACAGCGGCACCGTACGCACGCCGCGATTCTGACCGTTCAGGCCGTACAGCGCGTTGCCGTCGTAGCCATGATGGCGGCGCAGGCGCAGGTAGTCGAGGATGAATATCGCTTCCCAGGCGGCCAGAAACACGCCGCAGAACACCAGGAAGGCGATAAACGGCCCCATAAAATCGCCGGAGACGAACAGTACATAGAGGGCGATGGCCAGCACCAGCAGCGCATCCAGCGATACCGCCAGCGACTGTTTGACCTTGACGCCGATGGTCAGCAGGTTAAGGCTGGCGGAGTAGAGGCTCAGCACCGCAATGGTGACGATGCCGGCGGTCGCCGTCAGCAGATAGGGGATCGCCATCCAGGTCGGCAGCACCGAGCCAATCAGGGCGATCGGGTTGGCCGAAGAGGCCAGATCGGGCAGCTGCACCGACAGCAGAATGCCGGTAAACATCAGCAGCACCAGCGGCAGGCAGGCGCCGCTCATCACCGCGGCGAAGATGCTTTTATTCGAGCTTTGCGGGCTTTGGTAGCGGCTGTAGTCCGCGCCGGCAATCGCCCAGCCGATGCCGGTGCCGGCGGCGATGATTGATACCGCCGGCAGGAAGCCGGTCAGCCAGCTGCCGGCGGGCAGCGCCAGCACGCGCTGCCATTCGGTGGTGAAGGCGATATACAGCACCACGACCAGCGTCATGCTGCCGAAGATGCGGCTGAACCAGGTCTGCAGCCAGACCACGGTGTTTTGTCCGAGCAGGCTGACGACGATGGTCAGGCCGCCGAACAGCAGCAGGCTGACGCCGGTCAGCAGCGGGCTTTCCGCCAGCCCCATCGCCTGGAACAGCGCCGCCAGCGTCAGCGTGCCGGTAATGACGTTCACCGCCTCCCAGCCCATCAGGTTGATCCAGCTGAAGGCGGTGGGGGCGATATTGCCTTTTAGGCCGAAGATGACCCGCGACAGCGTCAGCGTCGAAGTGCGGCCGCGTTTGCCGGCGAAGCTGGTATAGCCGACCAGCGCAAAGCTGGCGACGCCGACCAGCGCGGCAAGCACCGACTGAATAAACGACAGGCCGAAGCCGACGATCAGCGCGCCGTAAACCACGCCGAGGATGCCGATATTGGCCGCTGACCATACCCAAAACAGCTCGATGGGCTTACCGGTTTGCTCCGCCTCGGGCACCAGATCGATGCCGGTGCTTTCAACTTTCCATGTTTCACTGCGGTTTATGTCACTCATGCTGCAGATTTACCCTTGGTTGCGCAACGCCTCCAGAGCCGCTGCATATGGTTGAAAATCAATCTGATTCGCCTGGTTCAGTGTTTCAATCCATTGCGCCGGAAATGCTTCAATGCCGCGCAGCGCGCCGCAGATTGCCGTCGCCATCGCGCCGATGGTATCGGTATCACCGCCAAGGTTGGCGGCCAGCAGCGCACAACGCACCGGATCGCCGTCCGCCAGCTCGACCAGCGCCAGCGCGCAGGGAATGGACTCGATGGTGTCCATGCCGGCGCCGACGGTGTGGTAAAGCTCGGCCAGCGCCTCGCTGTCCGTCAGCGGGCGCACGCGTTCTGCCACGTCCAGCGCCCATTGAATGCGACGGCTCAGTGACGGGCTGAAGGTGGTGATCTGCTGTTGCTGCATCTGTTCCACCCGCGGCGGCAGCGCCTGTTTAATCGCGTGCCAGTCGTCGCCGTCGATGGCGCGGCTGACCGCCCAGGCAATCGCGAAGGCGCCGGCCACGGCGATATCAGATTTATGCGTCGGGCTACAGGCCAGACGCACGGCATCCATAAAGTAGCCTAAATCATTGGTGGATAACAGACATCCCAGCGGTGCGATGCGCATGGCGGCGCCGTTGGTTACGCCGTTGGCGGTGATTTCCGCGATAGGTTTACCGGCGCGGATGGCGTGCAGCGCGGCTTTGGAGGTGGGGCCGAGAATGTTTTTATTGAAGGCGTCGACCTGTTCTGCCCACAGCATGATGTGGTGGGCGATGCGTTCGGGTTCAATCTTGCCGTGAGCGGCGAGTAGCGCTTCCATCAGCGCTACTGCCTGCTGTGTGTCGTCGGTGTATTCGCCGGCGACAAACCCCGTCGCGGCAATATTCTCATCCGGGCCAGGCAGAAAGCGATCGATCCAACCAAAATAATCGCGTACCTGCCGTAGCGGCCACAGTTCCGACGGCATCCCCATCGCATCGCCAGCGGCTTGGCCATACAGCGCGCCAAGAATGGCGAGGTGAGGATTTTTTCTTATTGTCATGGGTATTCCCTGGTGTTGGTGCATGTTGAATTAAACACGTCAACGGTATCACCATAATGGCAAAATGGATCCAATGAAAGTCCATTACGCCAAAAATGTGATGCCAATCTAGATCCATTGCACAACTCTCGGCACAAATTTCCTGCAGCGACAGCAAAATATGATAAAAGCTATCGCCAGAGAGGGCGCCGATATTGAGAGAGCAGTCTGATGAGTGATTTTAATGTGTGGCTGCGTCAGCAGCTGGCGCAGGCGGTTGCCGCACCGCGCTATATGCAGTTGGCGGCCACGCTGGAGACGGCGATCAAACAGCGGGTGCTGGCCGCCGGCGATTTTCTGCCGCCCGAACGCCTGCTGGCCGAACAGCTGGCGGTGTCGCGGGTGACCGTCAGCAAAGCGCTGAAATTGTTGGAAGAGAAGGCGCTGATTTCACGCCAGCAGGGCGTGGGCACCCGGGTGGCGGTGTATATGGATTATTCGCTGTCGCAGGAGCAGGGCTTTACCGCTCAGGTGACGCGCAGCGGCGGTGCCGCCAGCAATCAGTGGCTGCTGCGTACCCGCGTGACGCCGCCGCCGGAGATTGCGCAGGCGTTAAATCTGGCCGAGCATGAGCCGGCGGTAAAGCTGCGCCGCCTGCGGCTGGTGGACGGCAACCCGGTCTCGCTGGAAACCACCTACATCCCGCCGCGTTTTTTGCCCGACCCCGAGCGGCTGGAGCATTCGCTCTACGCGCTGTGGCGCGAACGCGGCATCGTGCCGGAAGGGAAGCACTTCCTGCTGAAGGCGATCGCCTGCAGCGATGACGTCGCCGGGCTGCTTAACGTTGCCAGCGGCGCGCCGCTGCTGCAGGTGACGCAGACCAGCCGCAACGCGCAGGGCGAGGTGCTGGAGGTCAGTGAAGTACTGTGCCGCAGCGACGTGTACGAATTTGAAGTCAGCAGCTAGCGGGCCGGCGCGCAGAAATAACCCTGCTCTTTTTGCCGATAGTGCGTATAATCGCCGCCCGGCGATTAATTAACCTGCAAAAGAGCACTGTCGAATGAGCACCACCAGCCTGATCCAACCGGATCGCGAACTGTTTTCCTATAAGCCTTACTGGGCCGAATGTTACGGCACCGCACCGTTTTTACCGATGTCGCGCGAAGAGATGGATCAACTGGGCTGGGACAGCTGCGATGTAATTATTGTCAGCGGCGACGCTTACGTCGACCACCCCAGCTTCGGCATGGCGATTATCGGCCGCATGCTGGAAGCGCAGGGGTTCCGCGTCGGCATTATTGCCCAGCCGGACTGGAGCAATAAAGACGACTTTATGCGTCTTGGCAAACCGAACCTGTTTTTCGGCATTACCGCCGGCAATATGGATTCGATGATCAACCGCTATACCGCCGACCGTAAACTGCGTCACGACGACGCCTACACGCCGGGCAACGTCGGCGGCAAGCGCCCCGATCGCGCCACGCTGGTGTATACCCAGCGCTGTAAAGAAGCCTACAAGAACGTGCCGATCGTACTCGGCGGCATCGAGGCCAGCCTGCGCCGCATCGCCCACTATGATTACTGGTCGGATACCGTGCGCCGCTCGGTGCTGGTGGACTCCAAGGCCGATATGCTGATCTACGGCAACGGCGAGCGTCCGCTGGTGGAAGTGGCGCACCGCCTGGCCGCCGGCGAGAAGATCGCTGATATCCATGATATCCGCAACACCGCGGTGATGCGCAAGGCGCCGCTGCCGGGCTGGAGCGGGGTGGATTCCACCCGTCTGGATAAGCCGGGGCGTATTGAGCCGATCCCCAATCCTTACGGCGAAGACCTGCCCTGCGCCGACGGCGCCCAGCCGGAGCCGGAGGCCAAGCCGGTCACCGTGCGTGCCGCCAAGCCGAAGCCGTGGGAAAAAACCTATGTGCTGCTGCCGTCCTTTGAGAAGGTCAAGGCGGATAAAGTGCTGTACGCTCACGCTTCGCGCATTTTGCACCATGAAACCAACCCGGGCTGCGCCCGCGCCCTGATGCAGAAGCACGGCGACCGCTACGTGTGGATCAACCCGCCGGCGATCCCGCTGAAAACCGAAGAGATGGACAGCGTGTTCGCGCTGCCGTACCAGCGGGTGCCGCACCCGTCCTACGGCGAGGCGCGCATTCCGGCTTACGATATGATCCGTTTCTCGGTCAATATCATGCGCGGCTGCTACGGCGGCTGTTCGTTCTGCTCGATCACCGAGCACGAAGGGCGCATTATCCAGAGCCGTTCCGAAGATTCGATCATTCGCGAAATTGAAGAAATTCGCGACAAGGTACCGGGCTTTACCGGCGTGATCTCCGATCTGGGCGGCCCGACCGCCAATATGTATATGCTGCGCTGCACCAACCCGCGCGCCGAGCAGACCTGCCGCCGCGCCTCCTGCGTGTATCCGGAAATCTGCACCTATATGGATACCAACCACGAGCCGACCATCAAGCTGTACCGCCGCGCGCGTGAATTGGCAGGGGTGAAGAAGATCCTGATCGCCTCCGGGGTGCGTTACGATCTGGCGGTGGAAGATCCGCGCTATATCAAAGAGCTGGCCAGCCACCACGTGGGCGGCTATCTGAAGATTGCGCCGGAGCATACCGAAAGCGGGCCGTTGTCGAAGATGATGAAGCCCGGTATGGGCAGCTACGACCGTTTCAAACAGCTGTTCGACCACTACTCCAAGCAGGCCGGCAAAGAGCAGTACCTGATCCCGTACTTTATCTCCTCGCATCCCGGCACGCAGGACGAAGATATGGTCAATCTGGCGCTGTGGCTGAAGAAAAACCGCTTCCGTCTCGATCAGGTGCAGAACTTCTATCCGTCGCCGATGGCGAACTCCACCACCATGTATTACAGCGGTAAGAACCCGCTGGGCAAGGTGGGCTATAAGTCGGAAGAGGTGTTTATCCCGCGCGGCGATCGCCAGCGCCGCCTGCACAAGGCCCTGCTGCGCTATCACGATCCGGCCAACTGGCCGCTGATCCGCGGCGCGCTGGAAGATATGGGCCTGAAGCACCTGATCGGCAGCCGCCGTGACTGTCTGGTGCCGGCGCCGAGCATTGACGAGCAGCGCGAGAGCAAACGCCTGCAGCGCCGCACGCGCCCGGCGCTGACCAAGCACAGCGATATTCAGCGCCAGCGCTCACCGTCCAATAAGCCGCCGCGCAAGCCGATCCGCAGCGCTGGCGCCAAAGGCAAGGCGTAACCGCTGCTCGGCGCAGGCTAATGATGCCGGTCAGTGACTGACCGGCATTTTTTTCGCCGTATTACAGCCGGGCGTAGGCCGCTTCCACCTTCGCCAGGTAGCGCGGCGCCTGCGCCGACGGATGATGTTGGCGCACGTGCCACCAGAACGCCTCGGGAGACAGGCTGTTAATCATGCTGACCGCCTGGCGACGGTTGGCGGAAAAGGTGCGCAGCAGCGCGCCGGCGCCGTTGACGTAGGCCACTTCGGTGGCGTAGCGCAGCGTCACCGGGTTATCAATCCCCCGCAGCTGACGCTGCAGCGAAGCCAGATAGGCGGCGCCCAGATCGATATTGGTCTCCGGGTCGAGCAGGTCGTCATCGTCCGGGCAGCCGCTTTTCCCCTTAAACTGGTAGGCGTCGCAGCCGGCGGTGGAGGCCTTCAGCTGCATCAGGCCGACGGCGTTGGAGCGGCTGATCGCCGCCGGGTTAAAGCCGGACTCAACCTGAATCATCGCGGCGATCAGTTTGGCGTCGACGTCATACTCGTCGGCGGCGTCGGCGATGGCGCTATCAAAGCTGTGGCGGTCGTAGCTGGCGGATTTGTGCTTGCTGGAACAGCCGACGAGGATCAGTAGCGCCAGCGGGATGGCCAGGCGCGAGCAGGCGGCGATCGAAAATTTCATAGTGCTCCGTGCGGTGGGAAGGTTTCAGGCATTGATAGTGCCATCATCGCCGGCGGGCAGGCAAAGATTTTGACCAAAAGCGCTACGGCGCGCACGGGGTGGAAAAAGGCCCGCGCGCGGCGGGCCGGGGAGAGAGAGGTTCAGCGGGTGGCGGGATCCGGCCCCAGACGCTTGCCGCTGTCGAGTTTGGCAATCTGGCCCAGCTCATCCTTATCCAGCTTAAAGTCGAACACCGCAAAGTTTTCGCGGATGCGCGACGGCGTGACGGATTTCGGAATCACCACCAGGCCGTTATCCAGGTGCCAGCGCACCACGATCTGCGCCGGGGTTTTCTCATATTTTTCCGCCAGATGCTTGATCACCGCCTGGTCGAACACGCCTTCGCCGCCCTGCGCCAGCGGGCTCCAGGATTCGGTGGCGATATGATGCATGGCGTTCCAGGCGTGCAGCTGGCGCTGCTGCAGCAGCGGATGCAGCTCGACCTGGTTGATCACCGGCGTGACGCCGGTTTCATCCTGCAGGCGCTGCAGGTGCGGGATATTGAAGTTACAGACGCCGATGCTCTTCGTCAGGCCCTGTTCGCGCAGCTTGATCAGGCTGCGCCAAGCGTCGACATACCGATCCTGCGCCGGCCGCGGCCAGTGGATCAGGTACAGATCGACATAGTCCAGCCCCAGTTTTTTCAGGCTGGTCTCCAACGCGGCCTGCGGGTCACCCTGATCGTCATCCCACAGTTTAGTGGTGACAAACAGTTCACTGCGCGGTACCGAGGCTGACAGCAGCGCACTGCCGACGCCTTCCTCGTTTTTGTAAATAGCAGCGGTATCAATGGAGCGATAACCAACCTCCAGGGCTTTCGCCACGGCATTGGCTGTCTCTTCAATGCTCGCCTGCCAAACGCCGAGACCCAACTGCGGCATCAGATTACCGTCGTGGAGTTTGATGATGGGTTGCGTTGTCATGCGTATCTCCTTTTGACCTGATTGCCGACGTTAACCACGTCGGAAAGCTTGCTTTAATTTTAGACCCTGCGGCGCGGTTAACGTTGCAGCGCTTGAGCCTGGCCGCAGCGGTACGGCGTCGGGGTCGGTGGCGACTGTCAGGAGTGCCGAAGGTTAGCGGTGCGTCGGCGATCCTGCGGAACCTGCTGTCATGCGTCTCCTCCGGTAAATGCGCCAAATGGCGAAAACAGAACTGACGGAGGCGCCGTCGGCGCGGGGAAAAGCGCCCGGAACGTCCGGGCGCAGGCAATACGTTATTGTGAGGCCGGGCGGCCAATGGCTGGCGCCTATGGCGCCGCAAATTGATCGGCCCGGCCTATAAGACTAGCAGGAAATTGGCGGCGTGCGCTTAACGCGCCGCCTGATAGATGCGCTCGCTGACCTCGAGCGTGATGTCCTGATGCTCGCCCAGCGCGGTCATGCCGTGCTCACGCAGCTTTTCCAGCAGCGCGGGGATGCTGCTGCCGTCGAGCTGGTAGTCGGCCATCCGGGTCGGCACGCCCATTTTTTCGAAGAACTCGGCGGTGGCGGCAATGGCGGCGTCGATGCGCCGATCGTCATCACCGTCGCGCAGTCCCCAGACGCGCTCGGCGTACTGCAGCAGTTTGTCGCGTTTTTGCGCCTTTTTCTCCCGCAGCAGCGACGGCAGAACGATCGCCAGCGTCTGCGCGTGATCCAGGCCGTGCATCGCCGTCAGCTCGTGGCCGAGCATATGGGTCGCCCAGTCCTGCGGCACGCCGGCGCCGATCAGGCCGTTCAGCGCCATGGTGGCGCTCCACATCACGTTGGCGCGCACCGCATAATTTTCCGGTTCCGCCAGCGCGCGCGGGCCATCTTCCAGCAGCGTCAGCAGCAGGCCTTCGGCGAAGCGGTCCTGCACTTTAGCGTCGACCGGGTAGGTCAGATACTGCTCCAGCGTGTGCACAAAGGCGTCCACCACGCCGTTGGCGATCTGGCGCGGCGGCAGCGAATAGGTGACCTGCGGATCCAGCACGGCAAACTGCGGCTGCACCAGCGGCGAGAAGAAGTGCTGCTTGTCACCGCTGCTTTTGCGGGTGATCACCGCGCCGCTGTTGGATTCCGAACCGGTGGCCGGCAGGGTCAGTACGCAGCCCATCGGCACCGCGCGGGTGATTTCACTGCCTACGGTCTGCATGATGTGCCAGGCGTCCGGGGAGGCGCTGTAGTCCGCCGCGGCGGCGATAAATTTGGTGCCGTCCACCACGGAACCGCCGCCGACCGCCAGCAGGAAGTCAATCTTCTCGGCGCGCACCACGTCGACCGCCTTCATCAGCGTTTCAAAGGTCGGGTTCGGCTCAATGCCGCCGAACTCGCTGACGCTGCGCCCCTGCAGCGCGGCGTGCACCTGATCCAGGACGCCGTTTTTCTTCACGCTGCCGCCGCCGTAGGTAATCAGAATACGGGCGTCGGCCGGAATTTGTTGGCCCAGTTCGGCAATCTGGTCTTTACCGAACAGAATTTTGGTTGGGGTATGGAGAATAAAGTTTTGCATGGTTTACTTGTCCAGTTTAAAGCCTTGTTGCTGAATGGCCGGAAGCACATTCGGGAAATAGATATGCTGGTAATAGCTGGCGGTATTACGGCTCCAGTCGTCGCCGTCCGCGCGGCCGGTCTGCTGCCAGTAGTCGCTCAGCGTCTGGTTATAGGCCTTGATGGCGTCCGGCAGGGCTTCGCGCTGATAGCGCTCTTCATGACGGAAGCTGCCGATCGGCAGGCGCGGTTTCTGCTGCGCGCCCCGATCGACATGGCCGATCACCAGCCCGGCGACCGGGAAGGTCAGTTCCGGCAGCTGCAGCAGCTCGATCAGCGCCTGAGGATCGCGACGGATGCCGCCGATCGGCACGATGCCCAGCCCGTGCGAGCGGGCGGCGGTCATCAGCGCGCCGAGCGCGATGCCGACGTCGGTGCTGCCGGAAATCAGGCTCTCAATGCTCTGGTGCGCCGTTTGCTGCTGGCCGCCCATGGCGATGCCCAATCGGGTTTTGTGCATATCCAGCACCACGGTGATAAACACCGGCGCTTGGGCGATCCACGCCTGACCGCCGGCAATCTCGGCGATGCGCGCGCGCTGAACGGGGTCGCGGGTGACAACCAGCGAAACCTGCTGGGAGTTGACCGAGGTCGGTGCCAGATGGGCGGCGGCGATAATACTGTCGAGCACCTCATCGGCGATCGGCAGGTCGAGATAGCTGCGCTCGCTGCGGTGCGACGTCAGCAGGTCAATGGTCTGGTTCATGGTCAGGCTGCCTTATCCAACTCCGCTCCGGTTGGCAAAACGGCGTCGGCCGCGCCCTGAAGGGACGGAACGACGGTTGCTGGGCAGAGGGGAGCGTTTCAGATTGACGACGGGAGCGGCCTCTTGCCTAAAGCTGTAAGGAAGATGGCGCCCGCTAATTTGTGGGGACTATTGTCAGTGACAGGCAGCGGTATTAACAATGCACATTCCTGCCTGATGCTTGCCTATTTCTACAAAACGCTGTAGGAACGGGCGGCGTTTTATTATGCTTTATACCGCATGATTCTTCATCATATCGGAGGCAGCGTGAGCGACATTGACGAACTTCGGCGCCGGATGGCGCAGCAGGCGGCGCGCTTTGCCGTGGGCAACGGCTTTACGTCGTCGCCGGTGCCGCAGGTGGATATTCTGTATGCCGACCGGCACTACCCGCGCCAGCCGGTGATGTACGATCCCAGCATTGTGATTATTTTTCAGGGGCACAAGGTGGGCTACTGCGGCAGTAAGGTGTTCCGCTACGATCCGCGTAACTATCTGCTGATGACGCTGCCGCTGCCGTTTGAGTGTGAAACCTTCGCCAGCCCTGAACAGCCGCTGGTGGGGATTTCGGTGCGGATTGATACCCAGATGCTGCAGGATCTGCTGATCGATATCGGCGACGACGACTATCTGACGGCGCCGCACGGCGAGAGCTGCGGCATCAACTGCGCGTCGCAGCATGATGAGATGCTGTGCGCCACCGAGCGCCTGCTGGACGTGATGGAAAAACCGCTGGATGCGCGGGTGCTGGGGCCGCAGATCGTGCGTGAAATCCTCTATTACGTGCTGTGCGGCCGCAGCGGCGCGTCGCTGCAGGAACTGGTCAGCCGGCATACGCACTTCAGCCAAATCGCCAGGGCGCTGCGGCGTATTGAAAAGCAGTATGCGGAGAACCTGAGCGTGGAGGCGCTGGCCAGCGAGGTGAATATGAGCGTGTCGGCGTTTCACCATAACTTTAAGGCGGTGACCGACACCTCGCCGCTGCAGTACGTGAAATCCTACCGTCTGCATAAGGCGCGGCTGCTGATGCTGCATGATGGTCTGAAGGCCAGCACGGCGGCGATGCGGGTGGGTTATGAAAGCGCCTCGCAGTTCAGCCGCGAGTTTAAGCGTTTCTTCGGCGTCACGCCGAGCGATGAAGTGGCGCGGGTGCGGGATAACTACGCTGCCTGACGGCCGACGCGACGGCCGTCAGACGGAGGGTCAGGAAGCCCGGCGCTTTTTACGCCAGATCACCAGCATGGCGCCGATCAGCCCGAACACCAGCAGCGCCAGCGGCAGGATCATCAGGCCGGCCATCACCTGGTCCTCATAGCGTTTGACGAGGGGAATCTGGCTGAAGGCGAAGCCCAGCCCGACCACCGACACCACCCACAGCAGGGCGCTCAGCCAGTTGAAAAACTGAAAGCGGGTATTGCTCAGGCCGGAGATGCCCGCCATGGTCGGCAGCAGCGTGCGCACAAACGCCAGAAAGCGCCCCACCAGCAGCGCCGTCAGGCCGTGGCGGTGAAACAGCACGTGCGCGCGCTGGTGGTACTGCGCGGGCAGCTGCAGCAGCCATCCCTTGACCAGCCGGGTATGCCCCAGCCAGCGCCCCTGCAGATAGCTGAGCCAGCAGCCGAGGCTGGCGGCCAGCGTCAGAATCATCAGGGTGGGTACAAAGGACATCACGCCCTTGGCGATTAAGGCGCCCGCCAGCAGCAGCAGGCTGTCACCGGGCAGAAAAGACGCCGGCAGCAGGCCGTTTTCCAAAAACAGGGTGATAAAAAGCACCGTATAAACCACCCAAATCACGCTGGGATCGGCCAGAGCCGTAAAATCCTGTTGCCAAAGCGCGTGAACAATCTCTTTTAATACATCCATTTTCTGTCCCGTTGCGCCAGGTTCACCTTACTAAGCAAATATGATGCGGATTAGTGTACCCCGATTAGCGTAACCGGACATTAAATGACGCATAGAAATATGCTTGCGATGGATAATTTTCTCCATTATCCGGCAAATTTTTATCGGCTGCCGGCCTGCAGACGTTCAAAGCCCGCCGCCAGATCGTCGATCAGGTCCTGTACGCTTTCCAGGCCGATATGCAGCCGCACCAGCGTGCCGGAAAAGTCTACGCCGCCGGCCGGGCGGATCGCCTCCAGTTCTTCCGGCTGATTCGCCAGGATCAGGGACTCATAGCCGCCCCAGGAGTAGGCCATGGTGAAATGGCGAAAGTGGTCGAGATAGTCGGCCAGCTGCGTCTCGCTCAGGCGCTGCTTCAGGACAAAGGAGAACAGTCCGTTACAGCCGCTGAAGTCGCGCCGGTAAAATTCATGCCCTTTGCAGGCGGGCAGCGCCGGGTGGTTGACGCGGGCGACTTCCGGCCGCTCGGCCAGCCAGCGGGCGACGGCGATGCTGCTCTGCTCATGCTGTTTCAGTCGTACGCTCAGCGTGCGCAGGCCGCGGCTGGCCATATAGGCGGTATCGGCGTCCACCATCTGGCCCATCAGGTAAGAGTATTCACGCAGCTGTTCCCAGCAGCGGGCGTTGGCGACCGCGGTGCCAAGCATGTAATCGGAGTGGCCGATGATGTATTTGGTGCCGGCCTGAATGGAAATATCAATGTCAAACTCCAGCGCCTTGAACAGCACGCCGGCGGCCCAGGTGTTGTCGATCATAATGACAATCTCCGGATTCACCGCGCGTACGGCGCGCACGATGGCCGGAATATCCTGTATTTCCAGGGTGATCGACCCCGGCGACTCCAGGAACACCACGCGGGTGTTCGGCTGGATCAGCTCGGCGATGGCCTCGCCCAGCAGCGGATCGAAATAGGTGGTGGCGACATTCATCCGGCCGAGAATATGCGTGCAGAAATCCTGCGTGGGCTCATACACCGAGCCGGTCACCAGCACGTGGTCGCCGGCGCTGACGAACGACAAAATGGCGTTGGAGACCGCGGCGGCGCCGCAGGGATAGAGCACGCAGCCGGCGCCGCCCTCCAGCTCGGTCATCGCCTCCTGAAAGGCGAAGTGGGTCAGGGTGCCGCGGCGGCCGTAGTACAGTTCGCCGTGGGCGCGCTGCGCCGTGGCGTGCTTTTTATCGGCTACGCTGTTGAACACCAGCGAGGAGGCGCGCTGCGTCACCGGGTTGACCGCGCCTTGGGTGTAACGCTTGCTACGGCCGGCGCCGATCAGCGTGGTTTCGAGATTCTTGGACGTCATACGGCTTACCTGCTGGTTATGCATAGTGGAAACGGTGATGCGCACTACGTTAGCATGTTGGTAAATAGCCATCCAGACGTTTTTACTTCTGTTTTCGAAACTGGCCGTCATTCACTGGTTAACCGTCGCTGCGGCGAGTAATACGCTGCATTAGCGGATAAAAAAAGCCCGTTTCTCGGCAAACGGGCAAACAGGCAACGTGAAAAGGGCGGCAGAGACGCGGTTCAGCCGCCCATTACGCCAAACAGATGCGGCAGCCACAGTGAAAGGGCGGGAATATAGGTTACCAGCAGCAGCACCAGAAACAGCACGCAGTAAAACGGCAGCATGGCTTTGACCACCGCCTCGATTTTCTGCTTACTGACCGCGCTGGCGACGAACAGCACCGAGCCGACCGGCGGGGTGATCAGGCCGATGCCCAGATTGACCATCATGATCATGCCGAAATGCACCGGGTCGATGCCCAGCGCGTTGGTGACCGGCAGCAGTACCGGCGTCAGGATCAGGATCAGCGGCGCCATATCCATCAGCGTGCCGAGCGCCAGCAGCATGATATTGATGCAGATGAGAATGACGTATTTGTTGTGGGAAATGGCGGTGAAGAACTCGGTGATGCGCAGCGGCAGCTGCATATAGGTCATCACCGCGCCGAAGCAGGCGGCGAAGCCTATCAGGATCATCACGATGGTGACGGTTTTGATAGTGCGGTACATCAGGTTGGGCAGCTCAGACCAGCGGTAGTCGCGGTAGATAAACATGGTGACGAAGAACGCCCACAGGCAGGCTACCGCCGCGGATTCGGTGGCGGTAAAGATACCGGACATGATGCCGCCCATGATGATTACCACGGTCATCAGCCCCCACAGCGTATCGAGGCAGATTTTCAGCGCCTGACGCAGCGGGATGGCTTCCCCCTTCGGGTAGCCGCGTTTGTGGGCGAAGCCGACGCACATCACCATCAGCGAGACGCACAGCAGCAGTCCCGGCAGAATACCGGCGACGAACAGCGAGGCGATCGACACCGTACCGCCGGCGGCCAGCGAATAGATCACCGCGTTATGGCTGGGCGGGATCAGGATCGCCTGCACCGAACCGCTGGCGGTGACCGAGGCGGCGTAGTCGCGCGGGTAGCCCTTTTTCTCCATCTCCGGCACCATCACCGAGCCGATCGAGGCGGTATCCGCCACCGAAGAGCCGGAGATCGCGCCGAAGAAGGTGGAGGCGACAATATTGACCAGCGACAGGCCGCCGCGCACAAAGCCGACGAAGATATAGGCGAAGCTGACCAGCCGGCGGGCGATGCCGCCTTCCGCCATAATGGCGCCGGCCAGGATAAAGAACGGGATCGCCAGCAGGGAGAATTTGTTGACGCCGCTGGTCATCTGAATCATCAGCGCCTCCAGCGGCAGATCGATCCACAGCGCGCCGGCGATGGCGCTCAGCCCCACGGCGTAGGCCACCGGCACGCCGATGGCCAACAGCAGGGCGAGAGAGGCAAGCAGAATAAAGGCGTCCATAGCGCAGGCTCCGTCAGGTATTGCCGAGCATCACCAGTGCACGGTGGTGCTGCGGGCCGAAGAGTAACCGCTCAATCACGAACAGCAGCGTCACGGCTGAGCCAATCGGCAGCGGCAGATAGGCCTGGCCGGCGCTCAGCAGCGGGAACTCCGCCACCGGCTGCAGCCACAGCTGGCTGCACAGGCCGTAACCGTAATAGAGAATAAACAGGCAGATTACCGTCATCAGCAGGTCCGCCAGCCGGCCGCAGCAGCGCTGCCAGAACGGTGGCAGGCGGTCGGTCAGCATATTGACGGCGATATGCGCGCCGGCGCGGTAGCTAACGGCGGCGCCGATAAAGGTAAAGGTCACCATGCACAGGATGGCGATCGGCTCCGGCCAGGCCGCGCCCTCATTGAGCACGTAGCGGCTGAAGATGCCCACCGGTATTACGGTGACCATCACCAGCAGCGCCGCGCCGGCCAGCCACATAGCGAGGCGGTACAGCAGATCCATCGCCTGATGATAAGCGTGCGCCATCAGCAACCTCCGACCAAGCAGGAAAAAGGGCGGTTATTGCACCGCGTTAATGCGGGCGATCAGATCCTGATGCGCCTTGCCGTACTGGTCGCGCACCGGCTGGGTCATCTTGTAGAACGCTTCGCGGTCGATGTCGTGGAACTGCACGCCGCCGGCCTTCATTTTTTCCAGCGCCTGTTGGTTATAGGCGGCCCACAGGGTGCGCTGCTCGGCCTGCGCCTCTTTCGCCAGCTTGAGGATCAGCTGCTGGTCGGCCGGGGTCAGTTTGTCCCATTTGACTTTGGAGTAGAGGAACAGCTCGGGAATAATAAAGTGGCGGCTCAGGGTGTAGTTTTTGGTTACCGGCAGATAGTTGTGGGCGATAAAGGTCGGCGGGTTGTTCTCCGCGCCGTCGATAACGCCGGTCTGCAGGCCGCTGAACACCTCGCTGACCCCCATGCTGACGGCGTTGGCGCCCATGGCTTTCAGCGTCGCCAGCGCAATCGGGCTGCCCTGCACGCGGATTTTCATCCCCTGCAGATCCTGCGGCTTCACCACCGGCTTTTTGGTGATCAGATTGCGGGTGCCGGAATCCATCCAGCCGAGGAACACCAAACGCGAGGCGGGGTCGTTGGTGATCTTGTCGCCGATCTCCTTGCCGATCTCACCGTCCAGCACCTTATGCAGATGCGCTTCGTCGCGGAAGATGTACGGCAGGGTGAACACGTCGATCTCCGGCAGAATCGCCGCCACCGGCGCCATGGAGACGCGGATCATATCAATCGCGCCAATCTGCGCCTGTTCAATCATCTGCTTTTCATCGCCGAGCATGCCACCGGGGAAGGTTTTCAGCTCCAGGCGATCCTGCGTGGCGGCTTTCAGCTTGTCGCCCAGGTGTTGGACCGCAACGACATTGGGGTAGCCTTCCGGGTGGACGTCGGCGGCTTTGATTTGTTGCGCCAGTGCGGCCTGGCTGCACAGTAACGTGCAGAGCGAGAGGCACAAACCTGATAGGGCGTGGGGCAGTTTCATCGCAGATCTCCAGAGTGTCGGGCATCGGTTATTGTTTTTTCATCATCCCAGGCGCGCAGCGTGAACGGGAAAGGGGCGCTTCAGGCCGGGTTCGCGCTGCGTCAGTACAAAAGATAAACATAGTTGAAACCTGCTTGCTACATAATTGAAAAGCCGTTTTAAAAATAATTGATCGACGTCACTGTGAGGGGAAAAAAGCCCGCGCGTTTCGTGATGAGGTTAAAAAAAAGACTAAACGGTGACGGGGTTGTTGGCGTTTGCGCGGGTAAATGTTACACAGCGGCGGGCGATAGCGCTGCGGCTGGCGCGGGTTAACGGTTTTTTGGACCGGAGATGCGTTATTGAGTAAATAATAATGATAACTACTATCAATCCGTGATTGGTTTGATATGATCGCACGCTGAATTCTGTTTAATTTTGATCGGTAATGGTTGGAGGCGCAGCGTGAAAACGGCTGGCAAGACTATGAATCAAAGAGCCCGCGGCGCTGGCCGGGGACAGTGGGGCGCCGCATTCGGGCGCGGTTTGATCGCGTCCATGGTGCTGGTGGCCGGGCTGGCCGGCAGCGCGCAGGCCGCGCCGGAAACTCAGCCGGCTGCTACCGAGAGCGCCTCTGCGGCGGCAACGCCGGCGCCGTCCAGCGCTGCGCCGCAGTCCGTGACGCCGGTTAACCCGGCGCCGACCATTCAGCCGCCGGAAACACGCGGTATGGATCTGTCCGTCTGGGGCATGTATCAGCACGCCGATGCGGTGGTGAAAACCGTGATGATTGGTCTGGTGCTGGCATCGATCATCACCTGGACCATTTTGTTTGCCAAAGGCAGCGAGCTGACGCGCGCCAAGCGCCGCCTGCGCCGTGAGCATCAGCAGCTGGCCGAGGCCCGCTCGCTGGATGAAGCCAGCCAGATGGCACAGGGCTTCCAGCCGGAAAGCATCAGCGCCGTGTTGCTGAATGACGCGCAAAACGAGCTGGAGCTGTCGGCGGAATCCAACGACAACAACGGGATTAAAGAACGTGCCGGTTTCCGCTTTGAGCGCCGGGTGGCGGCCTACGGGCGTCAACTGGGCAAAGGCAACGGCTTCCTGGCCACCATCGGCGCGATTTCGCCGTTTGTCGGCCTGTTCGGCACCGTTTGGGGCATTATGAACAGCTTTATCGGCATCGCCCATTCGCAGACCACCAACCTGGCGGTGGTGGCCCCCGGCATCGCAGAAGCGCTGCTGGCTACCGCTCTGGGCCTGGTCGCCGCTATCCCGGCGGTGGTGATTTACAACATCTTTGCCCGCGTGATCGGCGGCCACCGCGCGCAGGTTGGCGACGTGGCGGCGCAGGTGCTGCTGCTGCTGAGCCGTGACCTGGATCTGGCGGCGACGGCGGAAGCCAAGCGCGCACAGCACGCACACCAGCTGCGGGCGGGGTGATCTATGGCGATGCGCTTAAATGAAGATTTGGACGACAGCGGCGAACTGCACGAAATCAACGTAACGCCGTTTATCGACGTTATGCTGGTGCTGTTGATCATCTTTATGGTGGCGGCGCCTCTGGCTACGGTGGATATCCGTGTCGATCTGCCGGCTTCGACGGCCAAGCCGCAGCCGCGCCCGGAAAAACCGGTGTTCCTGTCGGTGAAGGCTGACAAGCAGCTGTACGTCGGTGACCAGCCGGTGACGGCGGAGCAGCTGACCTCGGTGCTGGACAGCCGCACCCAGTCCAACAAGGAAACCACTATCTTCTTCCAGGCGGACAAGAGCGTGGATTACGCCACGCTGATGAGCGTGATGGATACGCTACGCAACGCCGGCTACCTGAAAGTGGGGCTGGTGGGGATGGAAGGGGCATCGAAGTAACGCACGTTCCCTGTTTGCTATCGGCAGGGGCGGGCGCTGTTCTCATTAACGGCCATCGGTCAGCGTAGTGCTGGTTTTTCGGTCGTTAACCGTCTGCAGATCTATGCTGCCTCGGTGACGCGACCGAGTCAGGGGCCGAAGACGCGGCCCCTGACCACCCGCGCCCCCGCCAGGCCAGGCGGTTGGCTGCGCCAACTGCCCTCACTCCCTCTCTGCGCATCACGGCCGGCTGCGACAAGCGTCCCTGCTTGTCTCGCCTAAAACCGCCGTCCATGGCGGTTTTGCCTATGCGCCGTTCCTGCGTTCGGCGCCTTCCATGGCGGTCAGCAGCGTGCACGCCTCGGCCATCTCATCGTCGGTGAAGTATCGCTGTCACAATCCTGAGGGAATGATTTCGGCGATGACCGATTCGGGTGACCTGTAGCCTGCCTAAGCGCGCGCATGCGCCGCCGCGCGGGCAACCTGCTCATCGCTGGGGCGTACGCCGGTATAGAGAACGAACTGTTCCAGCGCCTGCAGCGCAATCACCTCCGCGCCGGTAATTACCGCTTTGCCCTGCTGGCGGGCGTGGCGAATCAGCGGCGTCTCCGCCGGCAGCGCTACCACGTCAAACACCCGCTCGGCGGCGGCGATGCAGTCCGGCTCAAAGGCCAGCTGTTGCGCCTCTGCGCCGCCCGCCATGCCGATCGGCGTGACGTTAATCACCATCTGCGGCCGCAGGCTGCCCATCTCCGGCTGCCACGCATAGCCGTACTGCTGCGCCAGCGCCCGGCCGGCGCGCTCGTTACGCGCGATAATATGGCCGTTGCGCAGGCCGGCGTCGCGCAGCGCGGCGGTCACCGCTTTAGCCATGCCGCCGCTGCCGCGCAGGGCAAACGAGGTGGACGGTGCGACCTGATGCTGCGCCAGCAGTTT
The DNA here is from genome assembly GCF_000330865.1 of Serratia sp. FGI94. NCBI lineage: Bacteria > Pseudomonadati > Pseudomonadota > Gammaproteobacteria > Enterobacterales > Yersiniaceae > Serratia > Serratia sp. FGI94. The sequence goes on along the minus strand of NC_020064.1, from coordinate 4,192,484 downwards.
GGCAACGGCGATATAGTCGGTGTTGTAGGCGCGCAGCAGGCCGCCGTCGTTGACGATGGTGTTGACCGAATCGATGGCCGTGGCGGAGGGATCCAGCTCATCGAGGAACGGGATGCAGCTCTCTTTGAACGGCATGGACACCGCGCAGCCGCGGATGCCCAGCGCACGCACGCCGCCGACCGCCGCCTGAATATCCTGGGTGGTGAATGCCTTGTAGATAAAGTTCAGCCCCAGCTGCTGATACAGGTAGTTGTGAAAGCGGGTGCCGAAATTGCCGGGACGGCCGGCCAGCGACATGCACAGCTGGGTATCTTTGTTAATTTCTTGCAACATGGGCGCTCCGTAGTAATTAGCGTTGGCCAAGCAGCGTCAGCGAACCGGCGTGACGCCAGTGAATGCTGCCGGGCAGGTATAGGGCGTTGCGTTCCGGCGGACGCTCGTCGATCAGCTGCGTCGCCAGCTCGAAGCTGTGCTGCGCCAGCCCGCGACAGTCCTGCGCCACGGTGTCGATTTTCAGCGTCATGCAGTCGAACAGGTAGTGGTCGTCAAAGCTGCACAGGTGGATATCGCTGTCCATCAGCTGATGCTGGGTGAGATAGCGCAGCACCCCTTCCAACAGGCCGCAGGCGGCGGTAAACAGCGCCTTCGGCGGGCGGCCGAGGCGCGCGCACAGGCCGGCGATCATTTCATAGCCGGAGCTGGGGTGATAGTTGCCGCTGATGATCCACTCATCCCGGGCGCTGACGCCGGCGTTTTCCAGCCCCTGACGGAAGCCGGCCAGACGATCGCGCGTCGGCGACAGGCGCGGCTGGCCGCCAAGGAAATAGAACTCGTCAGGATGCTGCCGGGCGACCGTTTCCACCAGCTGCGCGGTCGATGACACCGAATCGGTGATCACCAGCGGCAGCGACGAACCGTTAATCACCCGGTCCATCTGCACCACCGGCAGGCTGGCGTTAATCTTCTGGTATTCCGCGTCGTTTAGCTGGCTGGAGGCGACGATCAGCCCGTCAACCTGGCGCCGCACCAGATTGTTCACCGCCATCATCTCCTGCGCCGGATTTTCATCCGAGCAGGCAATCAGCAGCTGCAGACCGGCCTCGCGGCACAGGGTTTCCAGTTCGCGGGCGATAACCGCAAAGCCGTAGTTGGTCATTTCCGGCACCACCAGCCCGAGGGTATGGCTGCGGGTCGAGCGCAGCGAGCGGGCGTGAATGCTGGGTTGGTAGTGGTGCTCGTTAGCCAGCGCCAGGATGCGATCGCGGGTATCGTCGGAGACGCGGTATTGCTTGCTGCGGCCATTAAGCACCAGGCTGGCGGTCGATTTCGACACGCCGGCCAGCCCGGCAATATCACTGATGGTTATGCGTTTATTCTTTTTCACTAACGGCATCTATGTTCATCGTAGGATGCCTTATTCTAACATGCATGGCCGCAGCGGCCAGTATTGCAGCGCCAGCGACGCGGCGCCGTGCAGCCGCAGGTCTGGCGGCGTTGCAGGGAAGTAGCGCGAGCTCATCACTGCGGCGCCGCGGTTGATAAAGATCTCCACGCTGGAGCGGTCAAACAGCAGCTGCAGCTCCCGGAGATCGCCACGCCAGTAGCGGTGCTCCGCCGCGCCGCTGTGCAGGTTAGTGCGCGTCAGCGTCAGTCGTTCGCCGTCCCAGGTCAGCTGCATGGCGTCGCCGAAGCCGGCGCGGAACGGGCCGTGCGGCGTTAACCACAGTTCGGCGCTGCCGAGCGCCAGCGGCGGCGCGTCGTCGGCCGCCCCCTGCCAGCGGGTCAGTTCCCCGCGCAGCTGCTGCAGTTCGGCGACCGGTTGCTGATACAGCCGGCCGTCGCGCAGCGTCAGCTCGCGCAGGCAGGTCATGGTGTGCAGCCAGCCGTAGCGCGTCGTCGGCTGCAGCTGCTCGTCCTGTTCCGGCACCCCCATCCAGCCCACCAGCAGCCGGCGGCCGTCTTCCGCCAGCGTGGTTTGCGGCGCATAAAACTCGAAGCCGGCGTCCAGCTCGTGAAAATCACCGTGGCTGAAGCGTGCCGCCGGGTAATCCAGCTCGCCGACGAAATAACCGGCCTGATAGACGTTGAGATAGCGCTCCGACTGCGCCGCCAGCCCCTGCGGGCAGCAAATCAGCACTTCGCGCCCGGCAAGGCGGAACAGATCCGGGCACTCCCACATATAGCCGAAGTCGCCCAGGCCGTTCAGGTGCGCGCCCGCGATCTCTCCCAGCAGTGTCCACTGACGCAGGTCAGCGGAGCGCAACAGCAGCACCTTGCCGCGATCCTGCAGGTCGCGCGCACCCAGCACCATGTACCAGCTCTGCTCATGGCGCCAGACCTTCGGGTCGCGCACGTGGCCGCTGTAGCCGTCGGGCAGCGGCAGCACCGGGCCGAGCTTGCGGTATTCGCCGCGCTCATCCTCCTGCGCCAGACATTGGTAGGCGGTGCGCGAACCGTCGGGGAATTTCACATTGCCGGTATAGACCAGCATGATCTTGCCGTCCGCCGCCACCGCCGAGCCGGAATAGCAGCCGTGGCTGTCGTAGCAGGCGTCGGGCAGCAGCGCCACCGGCTGGTGCTGCCAGTGCAGCAGATCGCGGGACTGCCAGTGGCCCCAGCATTTGCGGCCGTGGTCGCAGGCCAGCGGGTTCCACTGATAAAACAGGTGGTACACGCCGTTGTGCTGAATAAACCCGTTGGGATCGTTGAGCAGCCCGACGCTGGGCGCCAGGTGCCACAGCGGGCGGTGAGGATCGGCGGCGGCGCGCGTCTGGCCCTGCATCAGCGCCAGCGCGGTGTGTTTCATCAGGCTCAGCGCATCCATTATTTATCGTCCGTTTGGTATTTCAGCAGCAGGGAAAGGCCAAAGGCGCTGCCGAAGGCGATCGCCAGCCCGATGGCATAGCTGAGCAGCCCGCTGGCCTGTACGATGGCCATGCCGGGAATGGCGGTCAGGCCGACGGCGTTCATGCCGACGTGATTGGCGACCACCCAGGCGCCGCCGAGCGCGCCGCCGGCCAGCGCGGCGAGGAAGGGTTTGACAAAGCGCAGGTTGATGCCGAACAGCGCCGCCTCGGTGATGCCGAGCATGGCGGAGAAGCCGGAAGGCACCGCGATCGCCTTGATTTTGGCGTCGCGGGTTTTAAAGTACACCGCCAGACAGGCGCCGCCCTGCGCGATGTTGGCCATTGACCAGATCGGCAGCAGGAAGTTGACGCCGATATTTGGGTTGCCCAGCAGCCCGGCCTCGATGGCGTGGAAGCTGTGGTGGATGCCGGTGATGACGATCGCCGAATACAGGCCGCCGAACAGCAGCCCGGCCAGCCAGCCGGCGTGGGCGATCAGCGTGCTGAGCAGCAGCGAGATGCCGTCGCCGAGCGCGCGCCCCGCCGGGCCGATAAACAGCATGGCGACGAAGCCGGAGATAATCACCGTCAAGAACGGCGTCAGGATCAGATCGAGCGCATCAGGGATTGCTTTGCGCAGCTGCTTTTCCAGCGTGCTCATAAACCACACCGCCAGCAGCACCGGGAACACCGTGCCCTGATAGCCGATCATGGCGATCTCCAGCCCGAAGAAGTTCATGGTGGAGAAGCCCTCGGCCACGCCCCAGGCGTTGGTCAGCGCCGGATGGGTCAGAATGCCGCCCAGCGTGGCGCCGAGATAGGGGTTGCCGCCGAACTCACGCGCGGCGGTGAAGCCGATCAGGATCGGTAGAATGATAAACGCCGCCGAGCTGAACATATCGAGCATCACGAACAGCGCATTATCAGGGCTGGCCCAGCCGTAGGTTTTCATCATGCCGAGCAGCCCCATCAGCAGGCCGGAGGCGACGATGGCAGGGATGATCGGCACGAAAATATTCGACAACAGGCGGGCGATGCGCTGCAGCGGGTTGAGCTTTTTCGCCGCCAGATCGGCGGCTTCCGCTTTGCTGGATTCATTGACGTCCGCCGCCTTGATAAATTCGGCATGCACCTTGTTCACCAGGCCGGTGCCGAAAATCACCTGAATTTGTCCGGCGTTGCGGAAGCAGCCTTTCACCCCCTCCAGTTGCCCGATGGCGGCGGTATCGACCCGGCTGTCGTCCAGCAGCACCAGGCGCAGGCGCGTGGCGCAGTGAGCCGCGCTGGCGATATTGTCTTTCCCGCCGAGTAGCGGCAGCAGCGCCTGTGCGGTTGCGGTGACGTTCATGTGTTCTCCCTTTTAAATGCTAACAATGCCGCGCCGCAGCGCGGCCGGTGGTTCAGAAAAAGTATTTGAATCTGGCGCGCAGGCCGTAGCGTTTATCGTTATCGCCGTTGGCGATCTTATTGTCGGCGTCGGCCTCCAGCATGGAGGCATAGGCGCCGAGATACAGATTGAAGTTCGGCATCGCCATAACGTTGGGGATTTGGTATGACGCGTGAAGGGTGTGAATGTCGTAGCGCCCCGGCTCGCTAAGCGGGTTGTCGATCTGCGCCGCCATGCCGTCGGTGGAAAACTCTTTGATGGTATTGTGGGCGTAGATATAGCCCAGCTCGAAGCGGCGCCACAGTACGTTGGCGCCGGCGGAAAAATCCTGTTCGCCGGCGGCGTCCAGATAGGCGGCGCTGAGGTTGGCGACGATGCCGTTTTCGGCGTCGTCGGCCAGGTTGTTCCAGCTGAGCGTCATGCCGTAGCCGTTACGTTTGGACTGGTCGACCCACTGGCCGCGCGCGTCCTGATAGCCGTAGGCGTTGCTGACCACGTTGCTCTCCATCGCCAGCGCGGCGCTGAAGCGGTCTTTTTTCCAGGCGACAACCGGGCGCAGATAGGCAACATTCTTTTTGTTTTCCAGCGTGTTGCCGTGATAGCTGCTTTCCTGGAACAGCGAGGTGCCGTCCTCCACCAGGGTGTTGAGTTCGAAATACCAGTCGCCGGCGGTTTTGCTCAGCATCAGGTTGCCGCCGCTGCTGCTGCGGCCGCGCCCCTCTTTCATCATGTAGATATAGCCGAAGCCGTCGGCATACAGATCGTTGGCGGTATTGCCGGAATATTCGATAAAGGTGTCCTGATTGAGCGGGAACATATCGTAGGCTTCAAAACGGCCGATTTTGGCCTGCCAGTCCTGCTCCTTGCCGAAGAAGAACGCGGCGTCATCCAGGTTCATTTTACCGCTCATGTCCGCCAGCGGCTGGACGCGAAAGCCGGAGAAGCGGCCGTCCGGGTTGCGGCGGTAGCCGTCCAGCCCGACCAGAATGCGGCCGTTAATGTCCCAGCGCTCGTTATCGCCGGGCTTCCAGTTTTTGTTATCGCGGGTTTTCAGCGAGGTCAGCTGGCCGCTGCGGCTGGCGCCGTCGAGGTTGAATTCCACATCACCGTACAGTTTCAGATCGCTGAAGTGGCTGAGCTGGAGGCCGGTGGCCGTCGCAGCGGCGGCGGGCTGCGGCGCGGGGGCCGGCTGAGCGCGTTGCTGTTCGACGCGGGCGGTGCGTAGCTCCAGGCGCTGGGCCTGTTGTTCGGCGCGTTCACTACGCTGTTCCAGACGCTGCGCCCGCCGCTCGGCGTCAACGGCGCGTTTTTCCGCCTGCGTGGCCCGCCATTCCGCCTGCTGCAGGCGCTGTTCCAGCGCGCTGAGGCGGGCTTCGATGCTGTCGTTGGCGCTGACGGCCAGCGCGGGGGCGGTGATGAATAATCCTGTCGTTACAGCCAGATAGCGTAGGTTTTTCATGGTGTTCTATCATCCAGAAAGGTCATTATTATTGTTTGCTAAATTGCTAAACCGGTTTTTCTGGCGGAACGATAAGCGAGAACGCAAGCAGAAGGCAACGGAGTTGGCTAACCCGATTCAGCTATTGTGATCGAGTGCGCATTATTCGCGGAAACTGGGCGGGCTGGCGGCCCGCCCGTGAAGGTCAGGCAGGTTGTAACAGCAGCGTCGCCAGTTCATCGGCGTGCGGCAAGGCGGTCATTGCCCCTTTGGCGGTGGTCGCCAGCGCGCCGCAGGCCTGCGCCTGGGCAATCACGCCCGGCCACTCATCGGTCTGCGGCAGGCGGCCGAGCGCCGACAGCGCGGCCAGCAAACCGGCGACAAAGGCGTCGCCGGCGCCGGTGGTGTCCACCGGTACGACCGGCGTGGCCGGGAAGTGGCGCAGCTCACGGCCGTCATGGACGCAAACGCCGTCTCCGCCCTGCGTCACCAGCAGCAGGCGCAGCGGGAAGTGGGCGAGCATCCAGTCAATCGCGGCGTGCATCTCATTGAGGTGGCTGATAAAAAGCAGCTCGTCCAGTGAGATTTTCACCACGTCGGCCAGCAGCAGCGCCTGCATCAGGCAGGGGCGGAGTTCTTCCGGCAGCCGCCAGACGTCAGCGCGGATATTGGGATCGAAGCTGACCCAGCCGCCGGCGGCGCGGATACTGGCCATGGCCGCCAATGTGGTGCTGCGGCTCGGCTCCTGTGACAGGGCGATCGAACAGGCGTGCAGCCATTCACCGGCCTGGAAGGCCGGCAGATCGTCAGGTTGCAGAAACAGATCGGCGCTGGGGGTCACCATAAAGGTGAAGGAGCGTTCGCCGTCGCCGGTCAGATCCACCACCACGGTCGAGGTATGGTGCTCGGCGTCGGCGAACATCTGCGTGGTGTCGACCCCTTCGCTGTTCAGCACCTGGCGCAGAAAGGCGCCGAAGCTGTCGTCACCGACGCGGCCGATAAAGCCGCTGTCGCCGCCCAGCCGGGCGACGCCGACCGCGACGTTGGCCGGCGCGCCGCCGGGACACTTCAGATAACTGTTTGAATTTTCAGGAACCAGATCGACAACGGCGTCTCCCAGAACCCAGACTCGGTTTGCCATGTTTTACCCCGTTATTACTGTGGCTGATGGCGAGCTAAAATAGAAGAACCGGTTTAGCTATGCAACAGAAAAAATCGCCATGCTGTCGGTGCAGGCGGGAGGATAAAGCGTGCGGTATGGCGCCGTACCGGTGTGCCGACGGCGAGAAGGATGGTCATCACGGTGGATATTTTAGTGAGATAAAGAACGTTAAATTTTAAATTAATCAAGCAGCGTTTTGCTATGAGCAAGGGGAATTGATTATGCCATTGCTCGTCCGTTTATTGCGTTATTTTCCATCTTGATGTTTTATTTTTTTATAGCTTATAGATTAATGATTATGAATGGTGAGGCTGCAACCTAACGAGCATATTGGGTAATTATGTTACTCGTTGACTAAGCATTTTCTTTACGAGGGTTGGGGGTTTTCTTGTTTGTTGCATTAGCCGTTTTTTTTACCGCTTGTCCGCATGAAATCCGCGCGCTGATTGGCTATCATCCCATCGCTGACCCTTCAGGCTGGTAGGCGTTGGGGCGTGTGCGTGTCGCTATGGCCGTTCGCTATCTGCTTGAATAAATGGAAAGAGGGAATTAGTTAGGTAGCGAATGGTTATTTAAGGATGATGGAATGAAAAAATCAGCACTGATCGGCGCTATCGTTGTCGCTTTATCTACGCTTATGCCGGTACAGGCAGAACGCCACACCGTAATTTTTGATTATGCGCGCGCCCAGCTTGATAATTTCAGCGACCTGGACGGCATTAATATAAAATATCGTTATGAGTGGGGCACCGCCTTGAGTTTGATGAACTCTTTCAGCGCGTTGGGCGGCGATAACCACAGCGCGAACGGCGGTAAAACCGAGTTGCATTATTATGCCTACAGCGTGGGGCCTGCCTACTATCTGAATCGCTATATGGTGATTTACGGGCTGGTGGGGCTGAGCCACAGCAATGTGAAAAACTCCGCCGCCTGGGCGACGGAGCAAAACAATGGCAGAGCACACGGCAGCCGCGGCGCCAGCTCTGCATCGGCCTTTGCCTACGGCGCCGGCCTGCTGTTTACCCCCCGGGAAAATATTGTGCTGGACATCGGTTACGAAGGATCGCAGATCGATATCGGCGGCCTGAGCCGCGATGTGAATCTGTTTACCGTCGGCGTTGGCTATCGTTTCTGACCTTGAATCGCCGCCGGCACTTCAGGATTGGCCCATCAGCGGATCGCTGACGCTGTGCCGGCCGTTCTCAAGCCGTCCGGCCAGCCGGCGTAGCCAGCCCTGTTTATCCGTCAGGCTAATATCATACCAGCCGCCGCTGGCGCCGACGTCGAGTGACAATGCATGTGTTGCGCCGGCTGCCAGCGAAATACGTTGCGCTTCCCGGCTGCCGTAAGGGCAGCGCGCCAGCGTTATTTCCTGCGCCTGCGCGCCGGGGTTCAGCAGGGTCAGGCGCAGGCTGTCCGGCTGGCTCTCCAGCCGTACCTCCGCCTGTGAATGCTGCAGATTGCCGCGCAAAGCGCGGTGGAAACCGTTCGGTCCCAGCAGCCACAGATCGTAATCCCCGTTAACCTGCCATTCGTCGCTCAGCGCTTTACCCGCCTCAACGGTATAGCGGCGCGGTATCTCGTCCAGTCGCAGCCGGTCGTAAACGTGGAACACCGCGCCCTGGCTGCCACTATTGATCATATTCAGCGCCAGCAGCTGCTGGCGGGGGTAGCCGTTCGCTTCTACCTGCAGCTGATAGGGCAAAGCGCGCGACGGACGTGCCTGGCGTTTTTGTTGCGGCAGCTGCTGCCGTTCAGCGGCGGGCAGCGGCACCGGCGGCAGTTGCTCCTGGCGCTGACGCAGCGCGTCGGCGGCGTGGCGGCTGGTGGTGTGCAGCGTCGGCAGTGTTTCATGGTTGGGATCGACAAAGTTAAAGGCCGAGGTCAGATCGCCGCAGACCGTCCGCCGCCAGTCGCTGATATTGGGCTCCCGCACCTGAAAACGCTTTTCCAGAAATTGCAGCACCGAGGTATGGTCAAAGACTTGGGAGTTCACCCAGCCGCCGCGGCTCCACGGCGACAGCACCAGCATCGGCACCCGCGGGCCGGGGCCGTAAATGCCGGCGTCCGGCGGCGGCTGATCCGTGCTGCCCGGCGGCGCCGGGTGTTGGAAGATTTCCGTTTCAAAAGGCACGGTGGATTTACCGGCGAAGCTGCCGTCGCTGCGCAGCGACGGCGCTGACGGCGAAGGCAGGTGATCGAAAAAGCCGTCGTTTTCATCGTAGGTGACGAACAGCACGGTTTTACTCCATACCTCCGGCCGTTCGGTTAACGCATTGAGCACCTCCTGAGTAAACCAGCCGCCCTGTACCGGGCTGGAAGGGTCAGGGTGCTCGGAGTAGGCCGATGGCGCGATCAGCCAACTGACCTGCGGCAGCTTACCCTGCCGTACGTCGTTGCGGAACCCGGCCAGCATCGCCTCCAGATCGCCGTCGCCGCCGGCCGGCAGGGTATTGCCGTTGCCTTTATACAGCGGCGCGACGGCGTTGATGTGCTCGCTATACGGCACAAAGTCCCTGAACTCTTTCGGCGGATTGGCCGGGTTGCCGGCCCTGATGCTGGCGGCGCGGTACTGGCGGAAGCCGGCCAGCGGGTTATCGCCGAAGTTATCCGGCAGATACTGGTAGATTTTCCAGCTGACGTCGCTCTCTTCCAAACGTTCCGGGTAGGTCTTCCAGCGGTAGCCTTTGTCCTCGCTGCCGGGATGATCCCACTCGTTGAGCACCACGGCGCTGTTATCCGGGCCGGGGCCGTTGCTGCCGGTCCACAGAAATAGCCGGTTGGGGTTGGTGCCGGCGTGCATCGAGCAGTGATAGGCGTCGCACAGCGTAAAGGCATTGGCCAGCGCGAACTGAAACGGCAGCTCCGGCTCGCGGTAATAGCCCATGGAGGTCGGCGTTTTGTGGCTCGGCCAGGCGCTCATGCGGCCGTTATCCCAGGCGGCATGCGCATCGGGCCAGGTGTGCGGCGTACCGCTGACGCGCTGGGCGTTGCCGCGCTGCGCATCCAGATGATAGGGCAGCACCAGCCGCTCCGCTCCCTGCTGCTGCCACACGCTGCGGCCGTCCGGCAGCGGGATGGTAAAGCGGTCGCTAAAGCCGCGGACGCCGGGCAGCGTGCCAAAGTAGTGGTCGAAGGCGCGGTTTTCCTGCATCAGAATCACCACGTGCTCCACATCCTGAATGCTGCCGGTGCGGTTGTGGGCGGGGATCGCCAGCGCTTTGCGAATCGAGGCCGGCAGCAGCGAAAATGCCGAACCGACGGCCGCCGCCTGTAACAGTTTTCTGCGTGAAAGGGTGGGCATGCGTCAGTAGGCTCCCTGCAAGTGAACGGCCGGCGGCATCAGCTGTGCCGCCGTTGACTATCGGTAATAAGTTTAGCTTATCGGCTGATTAATAAAGGGAAGTGTTATTTTTATGACAACGCTGTGACGGTGCGCGGCCGCGCACCGTGCCGAGGGCGGTTAAAACGGCGCCAGCGTCTCCGGGTTGACCGGCTGCGCCTTGCCGCCGGATAGCATCACGATGCGCTCGGCGCTGCGGATGGTTTCCGGGCGGTGGGCGATGATGATGCGGGTGACCGACATATTGCGAATGGCGTCGTTAATCAGCATCTCTTTCTCCACATCCAGGTGGCTGGAGGCTTCATCCAGCACCAGGATCGACGGATTACGGTACAGCGCGCGCGCCAGCAGTACGCGCTGGTTCTGCCCGCCGGACAGCGACGAGCCCATGTCGCCCACCAGGCTCTGATAGGCCATCGGCATTTTCATAATATCATCATGAATCTGCGCGATTTTAGCCGCCTGCTCGATGCGTTCCTGGTCGGCTTCCTGGCTGAAGAAGCAGATATTATCGGCGATGGAGCCGGCGAACAGGATGTCATCCTGCATCACGCAGCCGATGCGCTCGCGGTATTGGTACAGCCCGACGTCCTGAATATCGACGCCGTCGATCAGAATGCGCCCGGACTCCGGCGTCAGCAGCCCCAGCAGCAGCTTGGCCAGCGTGGTTTTGCCCTGGCCGGACGGCCCGATCAGCGCCACGGACTCCCCGGACTTAATTTCGAACGAGCAGCTGTCCAGAATCATCGGCTCGGTTTCGGCATAGCGGAACGATACGTTGTCCAGCGTGATGGTCGGCGATGTCCGCACGATATTACCCGCGGTTTCTGCATCGTGGCGGCCGTCTTGTTCCTGTTCGGTCAGTACGATATCCGCCAGGCGCTCACCGTGTAGCCGCAGCATGCGGAAATCGATCCAGGCGTCCACCAGGCCGGAGCCGCGCGAGATAAACTGGTCGGCGAACGACATAAAACCGATCAGCATGCCGGCGGAGAAGTTGCCGTCCAGCACCTGCAGCGCGGCCAGCCACACCAGCGCGATACGCCCGATGCCGGCGATAATGCCGTGGATAGTGCTGAAGCTGATGCTCAGACGCTGCACGACGATATTTTTGTTGGTGGTTTCCACCAGCGCGTTGGCGTAGCTGCTGACGCGGATATCCTGACGGTTATTCAGCTTTAGGGTTTTGGCGCCGCGCACCGACTCCAGCAGAATCGACTGCGCTTTGGCGGCGGTGATGATGTGGTCTTCATTGGCGTTGCGAAACGGACGATAGGCGATCCAGCGGATGGCGGCATACAGCAGAAACTGCAGCACCACCACCGCGGCGAGCATCCTGTTATAGGTGAACAGCACGCCGAGCGTCACCACCGCCATGATGCCGTCCAGCACCGAGCTGATAAAGCGCGTCGTCAGCGTTTCCTGAATGGTGCTGACCGAGCCGAAGCGGGAAATAATATCGCCCACGTGGCGCGATTCGAAAAACGACAGCGGCAGCCCCAGCAGATGCGAGCAGACGTTGGTGGTCCACTGCACGTTCAGCAGGCTGGAGAACCAGGTCATCACCCAGGAGCGCAGGGCGGTGATCAGGTTCTGGAACAGGAAGACGAAAATAAAGCCGACGCTCAGCAGCGTCAGCAGATCGCGGTCGTCGGAGACCAGCACCTGATCCATCACCCACTGCATGTAGAACGGCGTAATCACGCCGAATACCTCCAGCGCCACGGATAGCAGCAATATCTGGGTTAACGCGGCACCGATGCCGGTGACGCTGCCGATCAGGCGGAGCATCGACAGCGACTGCTTCTCCACCGCCGGCTTGAACGACGCCGACGGCAGCAGCTCCAGCGCCACGCCGGTAAAGCTGCTGGACACTTCCTTCATCGACACCACGCGCACCCCGCTGGCGGGGTCGTGAATGACGATGGCGTTTTTCTTCACCTTTTTCAGTACCACAAAGTGGTTCAGGTTCCAGTGCAGAATGCAGGGGCGGCGCAGCTTGTTCAGCTCTTCAATCTCCAGGCGCAGCGCGCGGCCCGCCATGCCCAGGCTGCCGGCGACGCGCATCACGTCGGCCAGCGTGGCGCCTTTCATCGAGGTGGAGAAGCGGCGGCGCAGGCTGATCATGTCGATGTTGTATTTATAGTAATTGACCACCATCGCGACGCAGGCCAGGCCGCATTCGGCCGCCTGCGACTGCTGGATCACCGGCAACCGTCGGCCGAAGCCGAAGTGAAGGTTCTTTAAAAATTCCATTGGAAAAATATGACTCCCTGTTAACAAGCGCAGTGATTACAAGCGGTGGCCCAAAGCGTAGAGAGGCTCAAATACCCACTCGATGATCCGTCGCTTCTCAATCAAAAAATCCGCCTCCAGCTTGATGCCCGAGCGCAGCGCAACGTCCTTGCCGTACAGGTTGATGGATTGCTTGTCGAGTTCGACCACCACCTGATACAGCCGCTCATGCACGTTTGGGTCGCCGGTGATGGTCATTACTTCCTGCGGAGAGAGCGCGGCGGTTGATACCTCGACTACCCGCCCGCGCTGGACGCCGAATTTCTGATAGGGGTAGGCTTCATAGCGCAACATCACCTGCTGCCCCGGATTGATAAAGCCGATGGCGCGGCTGCTGACCATAACCCTGGCCTGCAGCCGGCTGCCCTGCGGCAGGATGTAGAGCAGCGGCTGGCCGCTGGCGACCACCTGGCCCTGTTTGACCAGCGTGGCGCCGATGGTGCCGGTTTCCGTCGCCTGGATGTAGACGGCGCGGTGCGACTCGTTCTCCGCCAAGGCGCGATCCACATCCGCCTGGCTGCGATCGATTTCATTCTGCCGCTTGGAGAGGGCGAGCGGTAGCTCCCGCAGCTGTTGGCGCAGGGCGATGATCTTCTGCTCCAGATCCATTACCAGCCGGTCGGCGTCCTGCAGCCGGGCGCCGACCTCCAGCACGGTGTTTTGCTGTTCATCCACCTGTTGATTAGAGGCGAAACCCTGGCTGCGCATCTGCTGCAGTTTATGCAGCTGATTGCTGGCCAGGTTCAGCTGCTGCTGACGCTTGACCTGCTGCTTTTTCAACAGCCCGATCTGCGACTCCAGCGAGCCGAGCTGCTTTTTCAGGCCGCTCATGGTCTCGGCGTGCATGCGGTGTTCGCTTTCCCGCTCGGACTGCAGCCGCTCATTTTGCAGCGTCAGCTGATCGTGCACGAACTGACGGGTTTGCCCCATGGCGGTGGACAGCTCTGAGGAAATGGTCATCAGCACGCTGTCCCTCTCGACCTCGCTGCCTTTTTCCACCTGCATGTCGGTGATGGTGCCGGCCACCGGCGCGGTAATGTTGTAAATGCCTTTGCTGGGCAGCAGGTTGCCCGTTGCGGTCTCTTTCCTGGTATAGCTGCCGAAGACGATAAACAAGACGATCAGCGTCACCAGACAGCTCGCCAGGGAGATGACCAGCCAGCGGTACGGCGGCGAATAGAGGGAAACGGTCCCCATGACCTTGTTGTTATTGGCATCCAGCGCTTCCTGGCGAAAAAGTGACTGTGTCATCCTGAATCCTGGCGAGAAGTTATTGCGAGCAGCTAATCTGCGCGATGGCGGTATGGCCGAGATCGCCGGTCGCCCTGGCCTGGGAAACCTTGGCCATCAGCAACTTGTAGCGCGCTTCGGCGTTGTTTTTTACCGCTTCGTAGTAACTTTGGTAGGCGTTCAGCTCATCCATTTTGGTGCGTAGCCCCAGCTTCTTGCCGGTGGCGGTAGAGCGGATTTTGTTCTGTTCCGAGCGGATCATCTGCTGGGTCGAGGTGACCAGCGAGCGGCTGTTGGCCACGTTCAGCAGGGCGTTGTGCAGCTCTTCCTTCACCTTCTGCTGGGCGTCGATCAGGCTGTAGCGCGTCTGCTCGCGGGTATAGATCGCCTCGCGCGACTGCGACATCTGCTGGCCGCCGCTGAAAATCGGTACCGAGACGGAGACGCCGAGATGGGTGTTGGTGCTTTTCGAGGTGGTGCCGAACATTTCGTCGAGCAGGTTGCTGTCTTCGGCCCGGCTCCAGTTGGTGCCGTACGAGGCCTGGAAGTTGACCGTCGGCAGATGGGCGCTGTGCGCCTGATAGACGCCGGTTTTGGCGATTTCCCACTGGGCGCGCGCGCTGCGGATCTGGCTGTTGTGAGCCAGGGCGCGCTGGTAGAGATCCTGCTCTTTCCCCGCCGGTGCCCCCTGCAGCAGGCAGGCGGCGCTGATTGGCGTGATGGCGTCGTGCTCCAGACCGGTCAGCCGGCGGTACTTGGTGGCGGCGGCGCTCAGATTATTGTGCGCCTCGATCTCTTTGGCGCGGAACAGATCGCGGTTGGCCTGTGCTTCATCGACGTCGACGCGGGTGGCGTTGCCCAGCGAGATCGCCAGCGTGGTTTGCTGCAGCTCGTTTTCGTAAACCTGCGTGGCCGCCCGCGCGGCCTGGTGCACTTCATTCTGGTACAGCACGCCGGCATAGGCTTCGGCGACGTCATAGGCCAGCGTCTCCTGCGCGCGCAGCAGGTCGATATCGGCGCCGTCGGCTATTGCCTTGCCGCGCAGATAGTCGGCGTATTTGGACAGATCGAACAGCGGCTGGTTGAGCGAGATGGCGTAATTATGGCGCGTCACCTTGGCAGCGTAGGTCGCCTTTGGTTGATCCTGTTGGTTGTAGCCGCCGCTTAACTGAATGGTCGGCAGCAGGCCGGCCAGGCCCTGACTGCTTTTTTCACCGCCTGCCAGCTGGCGGTACATCGCCGCCTGCAGTTCCGGGTTGACGGCGCCGGCGTTGCGGATCGCCTCCAGCAGGGTGGTGGCGTTAACGCCACAGGGGAATAGAGCGGCAGCCAGTAACAGCGGTTTAAGAGGGAGCAATCCTTTGATTGAATGCATATCGTAGCCCATGTTAATCATGCAGTCCCTGCATAGATTTAAGTAATCATCGAAGATATTCGTTCGAATGAGATAAATAGAGAAAATACGCGCCCTGGCATAAATGTATCGCCATGGGGTTTATGCAGAAATAAACGTGCGCTAATAGTATTGTTAATATTATTTATCAGATAAAACTATAAATATAACAAATAAGGTTTCAGCAATGCATTCATCACCTTTGATGGTGGCGAACTTGCTGGTTTTTTGTTTTATTTCAGTGTGTTCTATCTATTTTCTGCGCAGAGAATAATACTAAAAAAATAGCGCTGTCAATAACCCGCACTTTTAACGGTAAAATGCGGGTTATTTGTCAGAAATATCCATGTTTTTTATTCTTTTATATTTGTTTGATTTGTTGCTGGTTATGCTGTGGTATTGGTTTTTTCTTGTATTCATTCGGTATTTTTTAAGTGAAAAAGAGGTTTTTCGTCAGAGGGCTTCTCCCTGCCGGCGGCGCGACGTCCCAATCCCGCGGATCGTCCATCACGGACGGTGTTATCCGACTATAATTTCAGGAGTTAGTTGGGAAACTCGTCGATCACAAGGAGTCGCATATGTTGAATATAGGAAATGGTCATTTATCCGCGCTCGATCCGCAACGGGTGAAAAAGCAGCGCAGGCTGTTGCAGGTGCTCTCGCTGCTGTTGTTGGTGGCGGGGCTGTTCTGCTTGTTCAGCCCTTTCGCGTCTGGCGCAGCGCTTAGCGCGGTGATGGGGATCTTTTTACTGCTGAGCGGGATCGGGATGATTGTCGGCATGATCGTTAACCGAGCGCAAAATACCTGGCCGATGATCGGCGGTATCCTATTGGGCATCGCCTATCTGATTATCGGCTATGTGTTTATCACCCGTCCCGCCGTCGGCATTTTTACCATGGCGGTTTATCTGGCGGCGCTGTTTGCGCTGGGGGGCGTCTTCCGCCTGCTGGCCGGTTATCAGCTGCGCGCGATCCCGGGCAGTTGGATCCATTATGTGATTGGCGTGCTGGATCTGGCGATCGCCTGGATGCTGCTCAGCGCCGATGCGGCCACCTCGGTGATCCTGGTGACCACCATTGTCGGCATTGAAATGCTGTTCAGCGCCTTTGGCCTGTTTATGGTGACGCGACGCGTCCGCTGAGATCCCGCGGCCAGCGCCACCTTTCCGATACAAGACCGCAATGAGATGATAACGCTATGGAATTTAAGGACTATTATACCATTTTAGGCGTTAAGCCCGAAGATGACCTCAAGGCGATAAAAACTGCCTACCGCCGCCTGGCGCGTAAATACCATCCTGACGTCAGCAAAGAGCCGGACGCCGAGGCAAAGTTTAAGGAAGTCGCCGAAGCCTATGAGGTGCTGAAGGATGACGAGAGCCGCGCCGAATACGATCAGCTGCGTCTGCACCGCAACGATCCGCACTTTGGCCGGCAGGCGCAGCACAACGACAGTTACAACGCCGAAGACTTTTCCGACATCTTCTCTTCCATGTTCGGCGAACGGGCGCGGGCGCGCCAACAGCGCCAGCACCATGCCATGCGCGGGCAGAACCTGGAGATTGAAGTGGCGGTGTTCCTGGAGGACATTTTTGCCGAGCAGACGCGCACCATCAGCTATCACGTGCCGGTATACAACGTGTTTGGCCTGGTAGAACAGGAAATCCCGAAAACGCTCAACGTGAAAATACCGGCCGGGGTCAGGGAAGGGGAGCGCATCCGGCTGAAAGGGCAGGGATCGCCGGGGATCGACGGCGGCGCCGATGGCGATCTCTACCTGATCGTCCGCATCGCGCCGCATCCGCGGTTTGATATCGTCGGCGATAATCTGGAGGTCGTCCTGCCGCTGTCGCCGTGGGAAGCGGCGCTGGGGGCCAAAGTGCCCGTGCCGACCGTCCAGCAGCAGATTCTGCTGACCGTTCCCGCCGGCACGCAGAGCGGCCAGCGGCTGCGTATTAAAGGCAAAGGGCTGCCGGGCAAGGGGCAGAAAGCCGGCGGCGACCTGTATGCGGTGGTGAAAGTGGTAATGCCGCCGAAGCCGGACGAACGGAGCGCGGCGCTGTGGCAGCAGCTGGCGGAAGCGCAGTCGGATTTCGACCCGCGTAAAGAGTGGAGTAAGTAATATGGCCAATATCAATATCACCTTTACGGTGACGGAGTTTTGTCTGCACGCCGGCGTATCGCAGGATGAGCTGGTTGAAATCGTCGGGCTGGGGGTGATCGAGCCTTGTCGGCCGGCCGGCGATGAGTGGCTGTTTGACGATGGTGCGCTGGCGGCGTTTCACCGTGCGCAGCGGCTGCACCGCGAGCTGGCGCTGGATTGGCCGGGCATCGCGGTGGCGCTGACGCTGCTGGATGAGGTCGAACAGCTGCGCGGGGAGAACCGGCAGCTGCGCCAGCGGCTGGCGCGTTTTAGGGAAAACGTCTGACTCACCGCCGGCGCGCCGGCGGGTTGAACGCTTTATTCGTGGAAAATGGCGTGGCCGATCGCGTGCGCCTTCTCCAGGCAGCCCTCAGGGCTGCCCATCTCCGGCATCAGCAGCACTTCGCATGTCCGCAGCGGCGCGCCGCAATAATCGAAAATACCGTGCCCGATCTGGGTGTTAAAGGCGTCGGCGTAGCCGCGTTTGACGAAGGTCTGCTGATTAACCGCCCCCAACGCCACCAGATGCACCGGCAGGTGGGTCAGTTTTTTCACCACGCGCTCGCCGGAGGTATCGTCATAGGCCCAGCCGTTGGTAAATACCCGATCGATCCAGCCTTTCAGCAGGCCCGGCATGGACCACCAATAAACGGGGAACACCAGCACCAGCGCATCGGCGCGGTCGATGCGCGCCTGTTCGGCGAGCACGTCGGGCGGCACGGCGCCGGTTTGCTGAAATGCCGCCATATCTGCGGCGGAAAACGTCGGGTTGAAGCCTTCCTGCGTCAGGTCAGCGATTTCAACGCTGTGCGCCGGATCGGCCGCGGTGATGCCCTGGGCGATGGCGGCGGCGCTACCGTGCGTCAGGGAGTGCTGCAGAGGATGAGAGACCACGATCAGTGCATGCATGGGGAGACTCCTGTTGCCATTAAACGGGAACGGACGTAGTGTTGAGGGATTAACTTAACCTACCATTGGTAAGTTACCTTTAGTATATAGTGCCGTCGGCAGGAGAATCAGGGTATGTCTGCGCAGCGTCCGCGCCAGCGTTTATCGAGAGAACAGCGTCGCGCGCAACTGATCGACGCGGCGTGGAGTATCATCCGCGAACAGGGGACGCAAGCGCTGACTCTGGGCCATCTGGCTGAGCAGGCCGGCGTCACCAAGCCGGTGGTCTACGACCATTTCACCAACCGCTCCGGTCTGTTCGCCATACTGTATAAAGAGTTCGATCGTCGACAGACGGCGCTGATGGATGAAAATATTCGTCAGACTGAGCCGACGCTGGAGAAGCTGGCGGCGGTGATCGCCACATCCTACATTGATTGTGTGTTGCTGCAGGGGCGTGAGATGCCGAGCGTACTGGCGGCGCTGAGCGGCACGCCGGAGCTGGAGCAGATCCGACAGGAATACGCCGTCGGCTTTACGGAAAAATGCCGCGCGCTGTTTGTTCCGTTCTGTGACGGACAGCCGCTGCATGAGGCGGCGCTGCGGGGGATGCTCGGCGCGGCGGAGGGGCTGTCTTATGCCGTGGTGAACGGCGTAGTGAGCGAGCGGCAGGCCAAAGATGAGCTGTTGCAGGTGATTATCGCCATGGTGCAGCGCTCTGCCGGAAAGGGCGGAAAAGGATGAATAAGCCAACCAGGACCGCGCTGGTGGTGGCGACTCTGCCTGCCGTTCCGGCACTGGCCGAGGGGCTGTCCGGTATGGCGTGGTGCGCCTGCCTAACGAAAAATGTTAAAACGCGTGCTTGATACGGGGGGACCATGCGTGCTGTGATAGGTTGGTAGGGTGCCCGTTGACTGACGCCGCCTTACTCTTTTGGGATTAATCGGTCATGGAGATTGTGATGCGGAAATATGTTTTGCTGATGTGTGCACTGTTACTGTCGTTTTCTTCTTTGGCGATGTCTTCGGCGTCCTCGTTGCAAAAAAATAAGGACGCTGCCGCGGCTTATTGCGATGCGCAGTTCGCGGTGGTGAAAAGCGCCTGGTCGGAGACCAACGACGATGAGAATATTGCTCGCTCGATTGTTCAGCTGGAAGATAAAGGTTATCAGTTAGCGGATTTTGGTATTGATAAGGAAGAGTATTCGCGCGACTTGAAAACGGCGATTGCCGGAGTACGTGATAATAAATCTGCCTATCATAACCAACAGGAAGAATTTAATCGTGCGCTGGTTGCCCAGATTGAAGCCTGTAAGGTACAAGCAGAGCATCGGTTAAACAGCAAATAATATCATTGCTCCCTCTGAGCGCGCGATCTTATCGGGCGCTTTTTATTTTTCCTGATGGCTTTAGGTTGTTGCACGCCTGTTATTACAAGCATATATCAGCTGATATAAAAGGGTGAATTAACGTCGGGGTAGCCATTGCTCTAATCGACGTATTTAATATATGCCGACTCATTCGCCTATTATCTCGGCAGTTCTTGAATACCTTTCATTCATTTGAATATGTTAAGTCCCGATTTCGCTCATGCATTAATTTTATGTGTGCTGATGATCTGCGTTTATACGCCATAGCGTATCATCAGTCTGTTACCGGGGCCACGGCACATCACATCAAGCAAGATTTGGCTCTTGCGGTAGGACAGCGTGACTTTCGGCGGCGATTTCCAGCTCAGCCCTGCTCAGGATAAAACTGTCCTGAGCGGCTTGCCGGAAGGGGCTATTTTCATCAAAGATTAACATCGTCTTCATTGTGGTATTTACGTTACATTATTAATAAACCGGTAAATATGTCACTTCCTGTCTGTGACATACGGGAGACTATGCCGGCTCGCTGATTCTGACCACCACTTTGCCGAAAGCGCCGCTCTCCAGACGCGCCAGCGCCTGCGGCAGGGCATCCAGCGGATAGACACTGTCGATCACCGGTGCGAGGCCGCCGGCGTCGAAGGCGGCGCACATCTCGCTTAATGCCCGGCGATGGCCGGTGCCGATGCCATAAATCGTCAGATCCTTAAACAGAATCGGCTCCAGCGGTGACGATACGGTAAAGCCTTCCAGCGCGCCGATCAGGTGGATTTTCCCGCCGATGGCGCACATCGCCGCCGCCTGTCCCAGGTGCGCACCGCCCGCCAGCTCGAGCACGTGATCCACGCCGCGATCGGCGGTCAGCTGCAGAACGGCGTCGATCATGCCTTCTGCGTTGCGATCGATCACCGCATCGGCGCCCAGCCGTTTTACCGCCGCCATTTTGCCGGCGCTGGTGGCGACAAGGGGGCGGGCACCCAGCATATGGGCGATTTGCAGGCCGAACAGCGCCACGCCGCCGCTGCCTTCGATCAGCACGCTTTCCCCCGGCTGCAGTTTGCCGCGCTCCACCAGCGCAAACCAGGCGGTCAGCGCCGCGCAGGGCAGCGTGCTGGCGGCGTCATGGCTGAGCGAGGCGGGTTTCGCCACCAGCCAGTCTGCTTTCATCGCCACATATTCCGCCAGTACGCCGGGGTAAAAGCCGCCCAGAGTGCGGTAAGCCAGCTCGCGGGCGTTGCCGGGGCGCGCGCCGTCCAGCCATTCAGGCGCAAAGACTGAAATCACCTCATCCCCCGGCGTAAAGCGGCTGACCCGGCTGCCGGCCGCCACCACGCGGCCCGAGAGATCGGAGCCGGGGGTAAACGGAAAGCGCAGCGACAGGCCACGGCCACTGTCGATCACCCAATTATCGCGGTGGTTCAGGGCGACCGACATCACCTGCACCAGCACCTCATCCTCTGCGGGGCGGGGCATCGCCGCCGTTTGCAGCGCCAGCGACTGGCGCCCGAAGCCGTTCATTTCCCAACGTCGCATCGTGTTCATAAATGGTTATCTCCTCTGATAGCTGAGGCGTTTATTGTGTCGCAGGCGTAAAGGTGAATTAATACCCTATAATTCGCATGAACTGATGAATAGGGCACAACAGTATGAAAGGGGCCGATTATGCCGAGCTGGCCGTCTTTATGGCGGTGGCGAAAGAGCGAAGTTTCCGCCGGGCGGCGCAGCGACTGGGGCTGTCGCCGTCGGCGGCGAGCCATGCGATCCGTGCGCTGGAGCAGCGGCTGCACGTCAGGCTGTTTAACCGCACCACGCGCAGCGTCGCGCCGACGGAGGCCGGCGCACGGCTGATGGCGCAGCTGGAACCGGCGATGGCGGCGCTGGAAAGCGCGGTGCAGGGGGCGGGAGAAGCGCAACTGACGCCGCGCGGTACGCTGCGCATCAACATGCCGCGCCTGGCCGGCCATCTGGTGATGGTGCCGGCGATCGAGCGCTTTATGGTGCGCTATCCGGATATTCGGCTGGAGCTGCTGCTGGATGACAATCTGCAGGATATTGTCGCCGCGGGGTTCGACGCCGGCATTCGCGCCGGCGACCGGGTGCCGAGGGATATGATTGCGGTCAGGCTGACGGCGGATCTGCAGATGGTGGTGGTGGCCGCACCGGGCTGTTTTCAGACGCAACCGCCGCCGGCGACGCCGGATGAACTTGGCCGCCACCGCTGTATCAACTACCGCTGGAGCGGCAACGGCGCCCAGTATCGCTGGCGCCTCAGCCGCGCCGGCGAGAGTGTCGAGGTGGATATCGTGCCCTCCCTGACGGTTAACGATATCGATCTGCTGCTGGCCGCTGCCGAGCAGGGCGCGGGGCTGGCGCTGCTGGAGTCGCAGTGCGTAGCACCGGCGCTGCGTCGGGGTACGCTGGTGCGGGTGCTGCCACAGTGGTGTAAACCGGTGGCGGGGTTCCACCTGTATTACCCGCGCAACGGGTTTATGACGCCGCAGATGCGGGCGTTTGTTGATTTTATGCGGCTGGATACGGCGGCAGGAACGCGGCAAGAGTAGTGTGCATCACAAAACAGAATGAGTTGGCGTGATATATATAAGTGAAAGCTAAGCTCTGCCTCTGATGGCGAGCATAGACAGATCGTGAAGAATCTGGTGGTTTAATATAACAGCAAGGAGCGTAAAATGAGGAAGATAATCAGCACGGCGGTGGCACTGGGTCTACTCTGCGGTTCGCTGCCGGCCTATGCCGCGCAGACGCTGGAGCAGCAGCCGCAGCTGAAAATTATCAGCTATAACGCCTACTGGGGCATGAAGTCCGACACCTCGAAGGGGAAACAGAAGTTTGCCGAATGGGCCAGGCAACAGGATGCCGATATTATCGCCTGGCAGGAGATGAATCACTTTACTCGCGAAACGCTGGAAGCCTTTGCCCAGAGCTATGGTCACCGCTATGCGGTGCTGCTGAAAGAGCCGAAGGTGGTGGGCGACGATGAATTTTTCCCAACGGCAATCACCTCCAAATACCCGATCGTCAACGTGCGCAAGGTGGTGGATAACCTCTGGCACGGCGCGCTGTTTGCCGATGTGGGCCGCTATCACTTTGTCGTCACCCATATGAACCCGTTCCGCACCTCGCAGCGGATTGATGAGATGAACCTGATTCTGGACTCCATCAAATACGGCGCGGATCCGGACGGCAAATGGATCATCGCCGGCGATCTCAACTCGTTCTCACCGCTGGATAAAAGTGGCTATAACGAAAGCGAGATGGTGAAAGATCTGCAGGACAAAGAGGCCAAACGGCCGGTGCTGCACAATCTGGTGGACGGCAAGATGGACTACACCGTACAGCAAAATATCTTGTCGCGCGGCTTTATTGACGTGCTGAAGCAGAAGTATCCGGATACGTTCGTCGCCACCGCGCCGACGAAAATTTTCTACGATCAGGCCAAAACGCCGCTGCGCTATGACTATATTTACGTCTCGCCGGCGCTGAAGAACGACGTGGCGGAGGTCAAGGTACTGCGGGATGCGTTTACCGACCAATACTCGGATCACTATCCGGTGCAGATGATTATTAACAACCGTTAAGCGGGCCGATTCTCAGCGTTGGTAGCGGCGGGCGAAGCTATTGCCCGCCGTTGATGCTTGCCAAAACGTTTACGCCGCATGCCGCGCAGACTATTTTCCCGTCTGATTCCGGTCAGTCCCTCTGTTGTCTCCTCTCCACATTGTTATTCCGATTTCTATATGACGTAATAAATGACGACTATTATGCGACTCTGTGCGGCGCCAAAGGCGTGGCGGCGGAAAACTGGCGGCGGCGCGGCCGGCAGAAGCCGCTGTACACAGATAGAAAGCGCCTTTCCCCGGGTGAGGGATGCTATTATTGCCTTGGGAAACGGGCAATAACGGCGGCATAACGTCCGCTGACGTTTAATCCATGCCATAACACCGGCCACAGGATCGCTGCGGCCGGATACAAAGCGTTTGGTTACGCCATCCCCCCGCGGCGCTGCTTTTTCTGTGGCGCAGCCCCGTCCAATAAAAAAGAAATACTTTGCAAAAAAGGATTGACCTTGACGTTAGGTCAAGGTTGACGATGGAGTCCAACTTACGCAAGGAGCCATGTATGGATCCTTTACAGCTGCATATTCCGACGATGAAGTGCGGCGGCTGCGCCGCTTCGATCGCCAGCGTTGAGTCAGACTGAACAGCAAAAGGAGCGCCCTGCGCTATGGCGGGGCGCTGTAGTAGGAGGAGTTTGTTATGAGCACCCATTTGACGCCATCCCGATCCGGTGAGTCCACCGCGATCGATTTCCCCGTCGTCGGCATGAGCTGCGCCTCGTGCGTGGGGCGCGTGGAGCGTGCGCTCAAGGCCGTGCCCGGCGTCGTCGATGCCAGCGTTAACCTGGCGACCGAGCGCGCATTCGTCACCTTCAGCGGCGCGCCCGACGTGGCGGCGGCGGTGAAGGCGGTGAATGACGCGGGCTATACGGTAGAGCAGGAAACCATCAACCTGTCGGTGACCGGCATGACCTGCGCTTCGTGCGTGGGCCGGGTTGAACGCGCGCTGGCCGCGGTCAGCGGCGTCGAGCAGGCTACGGTTAACCTGGCCACCGAACGCGCGCAGGTGCAGGCCGCCGCCGGGGTGGATCCCCAGGCGCTGATCGCCGCCGTCGCGCAGGCGGGCTATGAGGCGCAGCCGATCGCCGCCGATAAGAGCGATACCGCCGATCAGGCGCTGCGTCAGGCGGCGGAACTGAGTTCGTTGAAAAAGGCGTTGCTGGTGGCCGTTTGCTTCGCGCTGCCGGTGTTCGTGCTGGAGATGGGCTCGCATCTGGTGCCGGGCATGCATGCCTTTATCGATCGCACCATTGGCACGCAGAACAGCGGGTACCTGCAGTTTGTGCTGACCTCGATCGTACTGTTCGGCCCCGGGCTGCGCTTCTTCCAGAAAGGCATTCCGGCCCTGCTGCGCGGCGCGCCCGATATGAACTCGCTGGTGGCGACCGGGGTCAGCGCCGCCTACGGCTATTCGCTGGTGGCCACCTTTGCGCCGCAGTGGCTGCCGGCCGGCACGGTCAACGTTTACTATGAAGCCGCCGCGGTGATCGTCGCGCTGATTCTGCTCGGACGCTACTTTGAAGCCCGCGCCAAGGGCAGTACCTCGGAGGCCATCAAGCGGCTGGTGGGGCTGCAGGCCAAAACCGCCCGCGTGCTGCGCGACGGCAAGGCGGCGGAGGTGGATATCGCCGAGGTCAAACGTGAGGACATTATTGAAGTTCGTCCCGGCGAGCGCATTCCGGTGGACGGTGAAGTGCTGGAGGGCGAAAGCTTTGTCGATGAGTCGATGATCAGCGGCGAGCCGGTGCCGGTTGAGAAAAAAAGCGGCGCCGAAGTGGTCGGCGGCACGGTCAACCAGAACGGCGCGCTGACGTTTAAGGCGACCAAAGTCGGCAGCGACACCATGCTGGCGCAAATTATCCGCATGGTGGAGCAGGCGCAGGGCGCCAAACTGCCGATCCAGGCGCTGGTGGACCGTATCACCATGTGGTTTGTGCCGGCGGTGATGAGCGTGGCGCTGCTGACGTTTCTGGTCTGGCTGTTCTTCGGGCCGTCGCCGGCGCTGTCGTTTGCGCTGGTGAATGCGGTGGTAGTGCTGATTATCGCCTGTCCGTGCGCCATGGGGCTGGCGACGCCGACCTCCATCATGGTGGGCACCGGACGCGCGGCGCAGCTGGGCGTGCTGTTCCGCAAAGGGGAGGCGCTGCAGTCGCTGCGTGATGCGGCGGTGGTGGCGGTGGATAAAACCGGCACCCTGACCAAAGGCCGCCCGGAGCTGACCGATCTGGTGCTGGCGCCCGGCTTTGAACGCGCGCAGGTGCTGGGGCTGGTGGCGACGGTGGAGGATAAATCGGAGCACCCGATCGCCCGCGCCATTGTCGATGCCGCACAGCATGAAAACCTGCCGCTGTCGACCATCACCCGCTTTGAGTCGGTCACCGGCTTTGGCGTGAACGCCGATATTGAAGGGATGACCATCGCGGTGGGCGCGGATCGCTATATGCAGCAGCTGGGGCTGGAGGTGGCGCAGATGGCGACAGACGCCGAGCGGCTGGGCGACGAGGGTAAAACGCCGCTGTACGTCGCCATCGACGGCCGGCTGGCGGCGATGATGGCGGTGGCCGACCCGATTAAGGACACCACCCTGCCGGCGATTAAGGCGCTGCACGAATTAGGGCTGAAGGTGGCGATGGTTACCGGCGATAACCGCCGCACCGCGCAGGCGATTGCCCGTCAGCTGGGGATTGATGAGGTGGTGGCCGAAGTGCTGCCGGACGGCAAAGTCGCGGCCATTGAGCGTCTGGCCGCCGAATATGGGCCGGTGGCCTACGTCGGCGACGGCATCAACGATGCGCCGGCGCTGGCCGCCGCGCACGTGGGCATCGCCATCGGCACCGGGACGGATATCGCCATTGAGGCCGCCGACGTGGTGCTGATGTCCGGCGATCTGGGCGGCGTTTCCAGCGCGATTGCGCTGTCGAAAGCCACGCTGGTGAATATCAAACAGAACCTGTTCTGGGCCTTCGCCTATAACGTGGCGTTGATTCCGGTGGCGGCGGGCGTTCTGTATCCGCTGAACGGCATGCTGCTGTCACCGGTGTTCGCCGCCAGCGCCATGGCGTTGTCCAGCGTATTCGTGGTGAGCAACGCGCTGCGGCTGCGCCGCTTTACGCCGCCGCTGCGGCAGGCGGAAGGGCTCTGAGCCTGAGGTAGTCAATGACCAAGGCACGCCGGCGACGGCGTGCCTTATTTTTTTCCGTCCCGCCTTACTGCACCAGATTATGGCTGATGGCGTACTTGACGATATCGGCATTGGCGCTGAAGCCCATCTTTTTCATCAACCGCGATTTATAGGTGCTGACGGTTTTATTGCTGATGGCCAGGGTATCGGCGATGGCGTTAATCGACTCGCCGTGGGCCAGCATAATCATTATCTGCCGTTCGCGCAGGGTCAGATTCTCGTGGGGCGCGCTGTTGCTCTGATACTGGGCGAAGACGATCTTCTGCGCCAGCTCATGGTCGATATAGCGCGCGCCGCCGGCGACGCTGCGGATGGCGTTCAGCAGCGCCTCCGGGTTGCGATCCTTGGTGATATAGCCCAGCGCGCCGTGTTCCAGCATGCGCTGGGCGATCTGCGGCTCATTAAACATGCTGAGCACCAGGATCTTCAGATCGGGGTGCTGACTGCTGATGCGGTTGATCAGATCTTCGCCGCTGATCCCCGGCATGGA
Source organism: Serratia sp. FGI94 (assembly GCF_000330865.1). Lineage (NCBI taxonomy): Bacteria > Pseudomonadati > Pseudomonadota > Gammaproteobacteria > Enterobacterales > Yersiniaceae > Serratia > Serratia sp. FGI94. The sequence continues at coordinate 4,165,685 of NC_020064.1, read as the reverse complement.
AATATCCAGCAGCAGCAGATCGACGTCGCCGGCGCGCAGCCGTTCCAGCACCCGGCCGCCGTCCGCGGCTTCGGCGACCACCTTGATGCCGGCATCCAGCAGGAACAGCTGCTTCAGACCTTCGCGCATAATGGCGTGGTCTTCGGCAATCATTAAACGTATTGGCTGGGTCATGTCTTTCTCGCTTTATTATTTATCAAGATTTTGTCGGTTGAGCGGGAAGTTGAGCCGTACGCGGGTGCCTTCGCCCGGTTTGCTGTCGATGGTCAGCCAGCCCTGCAGCATTTCCGCCCGCTCCTTCATCCCCGGCAGTCCCCAGGCGTTGGAGCGCACGCGCTGCTGGTCGAAGCCGCGGCCGTTATCCACCACTTCGATCTCCAGCTTCTCGCCGCGCTGGCGCACAAAGATATAGACGCTGCTGGCCCTGGCATGGCGGGTGACGTTGGTCAGCGACTCCTGCACCACGCGGAAGGCGGCGGTGGTGCTAGGGTCGTCCAGCTGCAGCTTTTTCTCCGTGGTGGCGATCAGAATGCAGCGGCACTTCTGCTGGCGGTTAAACTCATCGCGCAGCCACTCCAGCGCCGGCAGCAGCCCCATATTGAGCATATTCGGCCGCAGCCGGGTGGAGACGTCGCGCACCACCTGAATGGTGCTGTCCACCAGATGCATCAGATTTTCCACCTGCAGGTGGACGGCGGCGTTATTTTCCGGCGACTGCATGCGGATCAGCGACAGCCCGACCCGCAGCGAGGTCAGGTGCTGGCCCAGCTCGTCATGGATTTCGCTGGCCAGGTATTTGCGCTCCGCCTCGCGCCGCGCTTCCTGATTGCGCGCCAGCAGGCGCAGCTGCTGGTGGGCGTCGCGCAGCTCTTTTTCCGCCAGCCGGATGCCGGTGATATCGCGGCCGATGGCCAGCACGCTCTCCAGTTCGCCCTCCAGATTAAACTCCGGCACGCTGCGCACGTGCAGCACGCGTTGCTGGCTCTGATGCTCCAGCGCGATCTCGCCGTCGGTAGGGGTGGAGCTGCTCATGGTATGGGCGATCAGGCGCAGCAGCTCCATGCCGGCGTTATGGTGCGGCACGCTTTCGGTCAGCTTCCAGCCGAATATCTGGCTTTCGCTGCGGTTAAACCAGCTCAGCACGCGCGGATTGACGTAAATACAGCGGAAGGAGAGATCGAAGCGCGCCACCATATCCGGCGAGTTCTCGACCAGCGCGCGGAACTGTTTCTCCCGCAGGTGCTGAATCGCCTCCTTTTTCTTCAGCTCGCGGACATCGCTGACGATGCACAGCGCATGCGGCCGGCCGCCGTGCTGATAGCGGCTGGAGCTGACCTGGACGGCGATGATCTCGCCGTTGCGATGCTGGTGCTGGGAGGTAAAGGTGATGCCCTCCGGGCGCATCGTCAGCTTCCACCACAGCGCGGCGACATCGCCGTCCGCCAGTTCAGGGGCAATGGCGGCAAAATTGCTGCTGAGCAGCGCTTTTTTGCTGTATCCCATCAGGTTACAGGCGCGTTCATTGACGTATTTTATGGTTAAATCCTGATCGAGCAGGTAAATAGCGTCGTGAATGCGGTTGAGCGCAATGGACGATAAGGATTCCGTTGCCGTCAGCGAGGGATCGAGCCAGTGGAAAAAACGCTGCAATAGATCATCTCCTTGTTATCGCGCCGTTGCCGTCATGGCGCCAGCGCGGCTAATGCCGTGTATTAACCGCAGAGTAACGTAGCATTTTCTGAAAAAATAGGATTGCTTTTTTCGTTTGCGCCGTTCCTTACGGCGCACGGCGGTTATTTATTTTAGTTCGGATTTTCATTATTTTTATTTGAACGTTATTTTTATCGGCTATTTTCCCTGGCGCATCGGCGGCAATCAGCGGAATACCTGGCTTTTCAGCGTTTCTCTGGCGCGCGACAGACGGGAGCGCACGGTGCCGATCGGGATATTCAGCTGCTGGGCGATATCCTGATAGCTGCCGTCATCGCCGATTAAAATCGTCAGCATATGTTTAATTTCTTCCGGCAGCCGGTCAATCGAGGTCAGGGCGGTGGTGAGCAGCCGCTGATGCTCGGTCAGCGCGCTCGGATCGTCGTCATGCAGCAGATTTTCCAGCACCTCATCATTCAACGTATCAAACAGATAACGGTGCTGCTGACGCTTGTAGTGGTTGCGGATCAGATTGATGGCGATGCCGAACATCCAGGTTTCCGGCAGTGAGGCGCCGGTAAATTTATGCCGGTTGCGCAGCACTTCCAGGCAGGTCATTTGCGCGATATCTTCCACATCCTCCGTACTGGCGACTCTCCTTCGAATGAAATTAATCAGCTTTTTGTTCGATTGCTTGAAAATACCTTCCCAGTCCACCGGTATATCTATGGCGTTGTTCGGCATTGCGCTGGCAGTGAATGAATTCATCATTTTTATTTCTCCTTAAATAAAATCGCAGTGAGTTCACTGTTAAATAGCAAGCGCTGTGCCACTCTTATTCCGCAAATAGCGTGTTGTTTTTATTTGCCTTTGTTTTTGTGTTCGGAATGTTCCGAGAAAAAAGCCGCAAAAAAACAAAAATAGTTGTGCAAGGATTGGCACTAATTTCATTTGGTTATTATTTGAATTTCCAATAACTCAATTCTTTTATTTTTTTCGGAACCTGAAGCCGGCCGGCGCCACAGAAAGAGGGTCATCTTGATGAGGAACCGGCAATGTTGAAATCCTCCAGTCTGGCGTTTACGCCAAACCCGCTGCGCGCCCTGATGAAGCAGGGAGAGGTCGGACAGAATAAAAACGGCGGCAAGGCCGCTGGCTATACCGCCGCGGGTGCGGCCAGCGCCGACGATATCAAGGAAGAAGCCGGACTGATGTTTGGCGAAAAGGCGGAAAGCAAGAAGAAGGCCGAGCAGCGTCGCCTGAACCAGCATCACGTGCGCCACCGCCACCTGCTGAATAAAATCGAACTGCACAAAATGTACGCGATGCTGGATGCGCGCGATGCCGGGCGTCAGCAGGCGTCGCTGCAGCGGCTGCGCGACGCCTTAAAGCGCAAGGCGGAAACCGACGAGCTGCTCGCCATGCTGGACGATGACCCGGCGCGCTGCGACCTGCTGCTGCGGGTGATGGAGCGCGAGGCGCGCAGCGACGGCGATGAAGAGCTGCGCCAGACGGTGGAGCAGCATCTGGAGACGCTGGAGCAACACCATGGCGAACGGCTGCGGGCCGGGCTGAATATTGCCGGGGCGATCGCCGAGCTGACCGACAACCCGCAGCACAAACAGAGCCTGCGGACTCTTTATTACGACAGCATCGTGCATCAGCAGTCGGCGATGGCGATGGTGGATCTGCTGCTGGGGCATTTTGCGCCGCAGGATTTCACCACCGGGCTGCGCACGCTGCAGCGCGCGCTGGCCGACGATATCGCCGCGCTGGCCTCGTCGATCGGCGCCGGCGCGCTGCGCCATATTCAGACCGGGCTGTTCGAGGCCGGTCAGGTCAATCACACCCTGGAAGAGAGCCGGACGCTGCTGGATCGCATGGCGGGCAAAATGGCGCTGGGCGACATGGATCACGTGGAGCTGGCGCGGCGGCTGCTGCATATCTGCCACAACGGTGCTTTTCAACAGGACTTCAGCCAGCTCGGGCACGACGTGGTGCCCGATGCGCAGCCGCGCCATCTCTCCATTTTCTTTAACGGCGTGCTGCCGCTGGTGCGCGATCTGCCGATCGGGCTGTGGAAAATCAAGGACGGACGCCAGACGGCGCTGAAACTGCTGGAGAACCATAATACGGCGCTGCTGAAGGACGAGCGTCGGCAGGCCAGACGCGAATCGAAGCGCTAAGGGAGCGTGATGAACAGCCTATTTGCCATCCTCAATAAAATTGCTATCAGCGCGATGCAGCGTTCGGAGATCGTCGGCGCGGCGTTTGCCCTGGCGCTGGTGTTTATGCTGATCGTCCCGCTGCCGCTGGGGCTGATCGACATGCTGATCGCCGTCAATATCTGCCTCTCCTCGCTGCTGATCGTACTGGCGATGTACCTGCCCAAGCCGCTGGCGTTCTCTACCTTTCCGGCGGTGCTGCTGCTGACCACCATGTTCCGGCTGGCGCTGTCGATCTCGGTGACCCGCCAGATCCTGATCCAGCAGGACGCCGGCCATATCGTTGAAGCGTTCGGCAACTTCGTGGTGGGCGGCAATCTGGCGGTGGGGATGGTGATGTTCCTGATCCTGACGGTGGTGAACTTCCTGGTGATCACCAAAGGATCGGAGCGCGTGGCGGAGGTGGCGGCGCGCTTCACGCTGGACGCCATGCCGGGCAAACAGATGTCGATCGACAGCGATCTGCGCGCCGGACTGATTGACGTGCACCAGGCGCGCAACCGCCGCAACGAGCTGGCGAAAGAGAGCCAGCTGTTCGGCGCGATGGACGGGGCGATGAAGTTTGTCAAAGGCGACGCCATCGCCGGGCTGGTGATCCTGTGCATCAACCTGATCGGTGGCTTCAGCATCGGCGTGCTGCAGCTGGATATGGCGCCCGGCGATGCGATGCATACCTACTCGATCCTGACCATCGGCGACGGCCTGATCGCCCAGATCCCGGCGCTGCTGATCTCCCTGACCGCCGGCATGATCATTACCCGCGTCTCTTCGGAGAGCGACAGCACGGAAACGCCGAACGTCGGCCGCGAGATCGCCGAGCAGCTCACCAGCCAGCCCAAGGCGTGGATCCTGGCGTCGATGGGGATGATCGGCTTTGCGCTGGTGCCCGGCATGCCGGGCGTGGTGTTCTCGCTGCTGGCGCTGATCACCCTCGGCGGCGGCGGTTTTCAGGTGTGGCGCGCGCGGCAGGAAATGCTGCTGGCGAAGCCGCAGATCGAAAACGAAGTGATCCCGCCGGAGCTGAACGGCCGCGAGGATCTGCGCCAGTTCAACCCAACGCGTCCCTGGCTGATCCAGTTCCACACCTCGCGCCGCGGCGCGGCGGAGACGCTGGATCTGGTGCAGGAGATCCGTCGGCTGCGCAACCGCATCGTTTACCACTTTGGTTTTACCCTGCCGGCGTTTGATATCGAATTTACCGATAAGCAGCCGGTCGATGAGTTCCGCTTCTCGGTGTACGAGATCCCGAAAGTGGTCGGCACCTTCGACAGCGCATTAACGGCGCTGGACGTGCGGCAGCTGGAGAGCCTGAGCGAGGCGGAGAGAGAAGGCGCCGTCCCCGGCGACGAGGCGCGCGGCGAAGAGGATTATCTGTGGCTGGCGGCGGGTCATCCGCTGCTGGCGCGTGAGGATCTGACGCGTCACAGCGCCGGCGAGCTGCTGCTGACGCGTATGGAAGACGCCATTCATGCCAGCAGCCCACACTTTATCGGCCTGCAGGAGACGCGGGCGCTGATGAGCTGGCTGGATGCCGAACAGCCGGAACTGGCTCAGGAGCTGCAGCGGGTGATGCCGCTGACGCGTTTTTCCGGCGTGCTGCAGAAATTGGTGGCGGAGCGCATTCCGCTGCGCTCCGTCCGCGCCATCGGCGAGGCGCTGATCGAACACGGCCAGCACGAGCGGGACGTCAACCTGCTGACGGAGCAGGTGCGCATCACGCTGAAAACCCACCTGTGCCACCAGTACGGCCAGCCTGACGGCATTCACGCCTGGCTGTTGACGCCGGAGCTGGAAGAGGCGCTGCGCGACAGCCTGCGCCAGACCCAGAACGACATCTTCTTCGCCCTGAGCCAGCAGCAGATCCAGCTGATTCATCAGGAGGTGAAGCAGGCCTACGCGCCGGGTCAGGACAAACAGGCGGTGCTGCTGGCGGCGCAGGATCTGCGCGGGCCGCTGCGGGCGCTGATTCAGGAGCGTTTCCACGCGGTGCCGGTGCTCTCTTTCGCCGAGCTGGAGCCGGCGCTGGCGGTTCAGGTGCTGGGGCGTCTCGACGTCGATCCGGCCTTCTATTCACTCACCCCCTGGGAGGATTAACGGATGTTTGAGCTGCGCGTACTGTCCGGCTACCACTGCGGCGCCGCCTTGCCCCTCAGCGGCGCGTCATGGCGCATCGGCGGCGATCCGCAGGCCGATCTGCGCCTCGACGGCGTGGACCTGGCCGGCCTGAGTTACCTCCTCGGCTGCGACGACGGGGTCTGGCGGCTGAGCACGGAGCCGGCCTCGCAGGAAACCTGGACGCTGGAGGCGGATACGCCGTTCCAGTTGGCCGACGTCTGGCTGTGTGTGGCGCGCGCTGAAACGCCGTGGCACGAGGCGGCGGCGCTGCCCGCGCCGGCTGAGACCAGCCCTGCGCCGCCGCCGGCCGCCCGTCGCCGGCTGTCCGGCGCGATGCGCGGCCTGGTGCTCGGGCTGTTCCTGCTGCTGAGCATTACGGTCGCCAGCTGGATCCTGCAGCCGACGATGGCGCAGACCTCCGCCGGCGAGGGGCGCACCGCCAGCTGGAACAGTGTGGAAGAGCTGCGCGCGCCGCTGCAGCAGCAGCTGCGAGAGCGCGAACTGATCAAACAGATCCGCATCAGCAAGCAGGGCGACGGCCTGCTGCTGAGCGGCGAATTAAGCAAGCCGCAGATGGCGGTGTTTGAACGCATGATGGCGCGCTTTTACGCGCACTATGGCGCGGCGGCGCCGGTGAAAAGCGCGGTGCGGCCGCAGGAGAAGAAACTGCCGTTTCGCATCGTGCAGGTCACCACCGGCCAGCGGGCCAATATCGTCACGGACGACGGCCAGCGGGTGTTTATCGGCGATGAGGTCGCCGGCCTGCGGCTGGCGGCGATCACCGACGATCGGATCGAATTCAGCGGCCGCGATCCGCTGACGGTGAAGTGGTGATGACGGAGATCGCCGGCGGGATCGCCGCCTGGGCCGATCGTCAGCGGCGGCGCCTGCAGGCGGCGGACGCGGTGACGGCCTACGGCCGGGTGACCGGCATCAGCGGCATCCTGCTGGAGTGCAGCCTGCCGCGCGCGCGCATCGGCGATCTGTGCCGCATCACGCGCGGTGAGCAGGAGAGCGTGCTGGCGGAGGTGGTGGGTTTTAACCCGCAGCATACGCTGCTGTCGGCGCTGGGGCCGCTGGACGGCATTGCCCGCGGCGCGCGGGTGACGCCGCTGTGGCTGCCGCACAGCATCAGCGTGTCCGAGGCGCTGCTCGGCAGCGTGCTGGACGGCTTCGGCCGGCCGCTGGATGAACAGAGCGTCGGCGCCTTTGCGCTGCCGGGGAGCGGCGTTGATACCGTGCCGGTGGTGAGCGACGCGCCGCCGCCGACCGCGCGTCCGCGCATTGCCCAGGCGCTGCCGACCGGCGTGCGCGCCATCGACGGTCTGTTGACCCTCGGCGTCGGCCAGCGGGTCGGCGTGTTTGCCGGCGCCGGCTGCGGCAAAACCACGCTGCTGGCGGAGCTGGCGCGCAATACCCCCTGTGACGCCATCGTTTTCGGCCTGATCGGCGAGCGCGGCCGCGAGCTGCGTGAGTTCCTCGACCATGAGCTGGATGAAGCGCTGCGCAGCCGCACGGTGCTGGTGTGCGCCACCTCGGATCGCAGCAGCATGGAGCGCGCCCGCGCGGCCTTTACCGCCACGGCGATTGCCGAAGCGTTCCGCGCGCAGGGAAAAAGCGTGCTGCTGATCCTCGACTCGCTGACCCGCTTCGCCCGCGCCCAGCGTGAAATCGGCCTGGCGCTGGGGGAGCCGCCGGGGCGCGGCGGGCTGCCGCCTTCGGTGTATACCCTGTTGCCGGGGCTGCTGGAGCGGGCGGGGCAGACCATGACGGGCAGCATCACCGCCCTGTATTCGGTGTTGATTGAAGCGGATTCGATGAACGACCCGGTGGCGGACGAAGTGCGCTCGCTGATCGACGGCCATATTGTGCTGACCCGCCGGCTGGCAGAGCGCGGCCACTATCCGGCCATCGACGTGCTGGCCAGCCTCAGCCGCACCATGAGCAACGTGGCGGAGCGGGAGCAGCTAACCGACGCCACCCGGTTGCGCCGCCTGATGTCGGCCTGGCAGCAGGTGGAGATGCTGATCCGGCTGGGGGAGTACGAGCCGGGGCACGACGCGATGACCGACGCCGCGGTGGAGGCGCAGGGCGCCATCAACGGTTTTTTACGCCAGGAGACGCGCGCCCCCTGCGCCTGGGAAGAGACTTTGCAGCAACTGACGGAGGTAAGCGGCTATGCGCCGGAACAGCAACATTGATCATGAGCCGCAGCCGGACGACGGCGATCGGGCGCTCGGCCAAGCGCTGGCGTTGATGCTGCCGATTCGCCGCCAGCGTCTGCAGCGCAGCGAGCGCCGCCAGCGGCGGGAAGAGCAGCAGCTCAGCGCCTGCCGGCGGCAGCTGCAGCAGACGCAGAGCCAGCTGGCGGCAACGCGGCAGGATTATCAGCGGCGGCGGGAACAGTTTGACCGGCGCTATCTGGGCCGGCAGCCGCTGGAGCGTCTGCAACACGGCCTTGATGGCGAACGCAGCGCGGCGGCGGCGGTGGAGGCGGGTCAGCAGCAGCTGCTGGCCAGCCAGCGGCGCAGCGAAGAGCAGCAGCAGAAACTGCAGGCGGCGCAGGCCGAGGCGCGTCGCCGCCAGCGCGAGCTGGAGAAGCTGGAGTGTCTGCTGCGGGAACAGGAGGAGGCGCCATGATCTCCCCGACGCAGCAGGAACACCGCGCTGCCCGCGAGCGCGCCAAACAGCGGGAACCGGAGCCGCAGCGCCCGGCGGCGCAGCGGCGTCAGGAAGCGGCGGCGCGTCAGCCGCATAGCGGGCACGCGCCGGCCGGCGACGGCCATCATCCGCTGCGTAAGGAACGCCCGGCGGGGAAAAGCCCCGCGCGTACGCCTGAACGCGGACGCGCGGCGGCCGAACGTCCGGCGCTCGCCGGGCTGCCCGCCGCCAGACGGGATGAAGAAACCGCCGCGGCGACGCCGGACGGCAACCTGTTCAGCATGCTGATGGATCGCGATGAGGCGTCCTTGCCCGGCGCGCTGCACGTTGCGCCGCACGCCGCCGCCACGCCGCATCCGGCGGCAACGCCGGCAAGCAGCGGCGCCGGCGCGCCGATGGCGCTGTGGCAGCCGCTGGAAAATGAGCTGGACCGGGCGCTGGTCAATCCGCCGGCCGGCCCGGTCTCCGTCACGCTGCTGCTGCCGCGCCTGGGGGATGTGGACGCCCGGCTGCAGGCGCTGCCGGCGGGCGGCTGGGACATTGCGCTGCGCTTTGCGCCGGCGGCGCTGGACGCGCTGGCGGCGCATGAAGAGCGCTGTCGCCACTCGCTGCGTCGCCGCCTGGCGTGCCGGGTGCGCCTGCGCTTTGAACAGCGGGGGGAGTGGGCATGAGTACGCCGCTGCGGCTGCGGCGGCAGAGCGCCGCCGATGCCTGGACGCGCGGCCTTATCGGCCATGGGCTGTGCCTGCCTTTTCAACTGGGCGACAACGCCGGCGAACTGCGTATCGGCCTGGACGCCGGCGGGCGGCGGGCGGCGGGCACGGCGCTGCGCTGTGCGGCCGGCCCGCTGTGGCTGAGCGAGGCGGAAGGCGTCTGCGGGCTGCTGTCCGACTGCCCGTCGCTGCCGACCGGCAACGATGAGGATCGCCTCTGGTATTGGCCGCTGTTCAGCCATGGGCTGAGCGCGCCGCTTCGCGCGCTGTTCGGCGAGCTGAGCGCCGCCGACGGCGAGCCGCCCGCCGGGGCGCTCAGCGTGCGGCTGACGGTGACGCTGGGCGAGCTACGGGCGCAGAGCGCGCTGACGGCGGCGCCCGAAGTGTTATCCGACCTGCTGGCGGCGCCGGGCTGGCAGAGTGAACAGAACGACGCGCTGGCGGCGCTGCCGCTGACCCTGCCGTTTTGCGTCGGCGCGCTGAGCTTATCCCTCGCCGAACTGGCGCGCCTGCGGCCTGATGATGTGCTGCTGCCGCGTGAGGACACTTTCACCCCGCACGGTGCGGGGACGCTGCGTTTCGCACATTTCCGCGCCCAGGGCGAACTGGTCGGCGCGGAAGGGCGAAGCACTGGTTTTTATCTTACCGATCTGGAGACAACATCCGTGACATTTCCCTACAACGATAACGAGACAGAAAGCGACGTACAGGACGAGAGCAGCGTGGAATGGAGCGCCGATTCAGAGCCGGCCGGCGTAACGCTCGATCCTCTACCGCTGGCGCTGACCGTGCGCTGTGGGCATCTGCACCTGACGGTGGGCGATCTGCAGCGTCTGGCGCCGGGCGCCACCATTATGGTGGAGCATGTCCAGCCCGGTGAAGCGCTGCTGTGTCACGGCGACTACCCGCTGGCGAAAGGCGAGCTGGTGGATGTGGAAGGGCGGCTGGGGCTGCAGATTACCCATATGCTGCCGGGCGGCGTCAACCCGCTGGGACAGGGGCACTGAGAGTATGGAAGCGCAGTCGCTTAATCCGATGATGCTGGCGCTGTTTCTCGGCGCGCTGTCGCTGGTGCCGATGCTGATGATCGTCTGCACCTGTTTTCTCAAAATTTCCATGGTGCTGCTGTTGACGCGCAACGCGATGGGCGTGCAGCAGGTGCCGCCCAATATGGCGCTGTACGGCATCGCCCTCGCCGCGACGCTGTTTGTGATGGCGCCGGTGTTTAACGATATGAGCCAGCGGCTCAAGGCGATGCCGCTCGACTTCAGCAATATGGAGCGGCTGGAGTACACCTTCGGCAACGGCGCCGAGCCGCTGAAGGCGTTTATGACGCGCAATACCGACCCGGACATTCTGACCCACCTGCAGGAGAACGGCGCGCGCATGTGGCCGAAAGAGATGGCGCAGTCGCTGACGCCGCAAAGCCCGCTGCTGGTGATCCCGGCGTTTGTGCTGTCGGAACTGCAAAACGGTTTCAAGATCGGCTTTCTGATCTTTATCCCCTTCCTGGTGATGGATCTGATCGTCTCCAACGTGCTGCTGGCGCTGGGGATGCAGATGGTGTCGCCGATGACGGTCTCGCTGCCGCTGAAGATCCTGCTGTTTGTGCTGGTCAGCGGCTGGACTCGGCTGCTGGACGGCCTGTTCTATAGCTATCTGTGAGGCGGCGATGGATATACTGAGCTTTTTTCGTCAGGCGATGCTGCTGGTGGTGCTGCTTTCCGCGCCGCCGCTGATCGTCGCGGTGCTGGTGGGGGTGATTACCTCGCTGCTGCAGGCGGCGATGCAGCTGCAGGATCAGACGCTGCCGTTCTGCCTGAAACTGGTGGCGGTCGGGGTGACGCTGGCGCTGACCGGGCGCTGGCTCGGGGTGGAGCTGCTGCAGCTGACACAGAACGCCTTCGCCATGATGTCGCGGGTCGGCGGCTGATGCTGTGGGGCGATCTGCTGGATCAGCTGTTCCAGTATCTGCTGGCGCTGCTGCTGGGCATGGCGCGTATTTTCCCCTGCGTGCTGCTGACGCCGATCTTCTCCTTTAATGTGATCAAAGGGGGGCCGCGCGCGGCGATCGTGGCGGCGCTGGCGCTGTTTATCGCGCCGGGGCTGCAGGCCGCCATCGCCGCCAACCCGCCGGAGCTGCTGACGCTGACGGCGCTGGGGCTGAAAGAGCTGATCCTCGGCGCGCTGCTCGGGCTGGTGCTGGGGCTGCCGTTCTGGATGATGGAGTCGGTGGGGGCGCTGTTTGACAACCAGCGCGGCGCGCTGATGGGCGGCCAGCTCAACCCGCTGCTGGGGCCGGACGTGACGCCGCTGGGCCACCTGATGCAGCAGTCGATGATTCTGCTGCTGATGGTGGGGCCGGGGCTGGGCACCATCACCCAGGTGCTGTGGGACAGCTACCGCCTGTGGCCGGCGCTGGCGTGGATGCCGCTGCCGGGCGAACAGGGCTGGGGCGTCTGGCTCGGCCTGGTGAAAACTACCTTTGTCGACATGGTGCTGTACGCCGGCCCGCTGGTGGCGCTGCTGCTGCTGATGGACTTTGCCGTCGGTATCATCAGCATCTACAGCCCGCAGATTCAGGCCACGGTGCTGACCATTCCGGTGAAGTGCCTGCTGGGGCTGCTGTTCTTCGTCCTGTACCTGCCGGTGCTCAACCATCTGGCGGGCGAGCGGCTGTTTGAGCTGCGCGATCTGAGCGCCATTCTCGGCACGCTGCTGCCGCCTGCGGAGGTCGGCCGATGAGTGAAAAAACCGAACAGGCCACGCCGCAGAAGCTGCAGGAGTCGCGTAAGAAGGGGCAGGTCGGCCAGAGTCAGGATATCCCGAAGCTGCTGATCTCCATCGGCATTCTGGAGGCGATCTTTGCGCTGGTGGAGGACGGCATGCAGCGGATGGAGTCGATGATGCTGCTGCCGCTGTTGCGCCTGCGCGACCCGTTCGGCCATGCGATGGAGGAGGTGCTCAGCGACTCTCTGCTGGTGCTGGCGCTGTTTTCCGCCATCGTCTGCAGTATCGCGTTGTTGCTGCGGGTGCTGGGGGGCTGGATCCAGTTCGGCCCGCTGTTTTCGGTGGAGGCGCTGCTGCCGAAGCCCGAATCGCTCAACCCGGTGAACCATTTCAAGAATATGTTCTCCGGCCGGCAGATGGCGCAGCTGCTGACCAGTATTATCAAGGCGGCCGCCATCGGTCTGGTGCTGTGGCTGTCGCTGGCGCCGGAGATGGGCAACCTGGCGCGTCTGGCCCAGAGCACGCTGGACGGTTTCTGGCACGGCGTGCTGCAGCTGTTTATCAGCTGCGCGCGCCGGGTGCTGCTGGTGCTGCTGGCGCTCAGCCTGATGGATTTCGGCGTGCAGCGTTTCTTTTTCCTCAAGCAGCAGCGGATGAGCCACGAAGATATCCGCAACGAATATAAGCAGAACGAAGGCGACCCGCATATGAAAGGGCACCGGCGTCAGGTGGCGCAGGATATCCTGAACGAAGAGCCGAGCGCGGCGCGCAACGTGGCGGTGGAAGAGGCCGACGTGCTGCTGGTCAACCCGACCCACTATGCGGTCGGGCTCTATTACCGTCCCGGCGAAACGCCGCTGCCGCGCCTGGTGTTCAAGGCGCACGGCGACGACGCGCACTATCTGGTGGATCAGGCGCAGCGCGCCCATATTCCGGTGGTGCGCTATATCTGGCTGACGCGCACCCTGTACCGCACCACGCCGGAAGGCAGCTGGATCCCGCGTGAGACGCTGAAGGCGGTGGCGCAGGTTTACCGCCTGCTGCGCGAACTGGAGGACAGCTATCTGAATGAGGTGATTGAACTGGAAGAGGAGCCGTTCCCGTAACGGCTTCGATATTGATAACAATGTCGTCTGATAGATCGAGATACTCGGGCCTAGCGTAACGAGGGGCGCTTCGGCGGCTAACGCCGCTACGACCCCATCGCCACGCTCTCCCTAATAACAAGCTAATCAGTTGTCTGAGGAGCCGTTCCCGTAACGGCTCCTGAGGACGGTCAGGCGACGGGGCGCAGGCGCTCCAGCAGATCCGGCATAAAGTCGCGCACCTGGTGGCCGCGTTCGATAAAATCGTTAAGCAGCAGGGCGAAGCCGGCGTGATCCAGCAGGCTCAGCGCACGGCGGTTGCACAGGCGCAGGTTGCCCGCCGGATCCAGCGCCAGCCAACTGCCGCCCATCGCGCCGATCTCAAAGTTCATCGTCAGCAGCGTCTGCAGCATGGTCGGCGTTTGCCAGGCCGGATCGGCGGGCAGAATCAGGCAGTGCAGCATCAGCACCTCGCCCGGCGGCGGCAACTCCAGTACCGCCAGTTCCCGGCCGCGTTCATCCTGCAGGGCGCAGACGCCGTTTTCCAGCTGCAGTTCGGTGTTCAGGCCCGCGCCGTAGCGGGCCAGCAGTTTTTGGATATAGTGCGTTTCCACGGGTCTCTCCTCGGTGTTATGCATCTTTCAACAGTCGCCCCTGCGCCCACGCCCGGTTCAGCGGTTCGCTTAACGACGCGTTCTGGCGGTCGGCGAGTTCGCCTTCCAGGCTGTAGCTCAGCGGCGTGTTTTGATCGACGCCGTAACTGAAGCCGATCTTGCCCAGCTTGCGCTCTTTCTCGATGCTGACGCTGCTGCCGCCGCCGATCAGAAAGCGCGGGGAGGTAATGCCGTCGCCCTTGGCCTTGCTTTCGACAAAGGCGATGGATTTGATGCGCATGTTGCTGCGATCCTGCAGCTGGCGCTCCAGATCCTGCCGCTGGATATTGCCGTGCAGCCAGTTCTCCACCAGCCGGCGACGGGCCTCGTCTTTCAGCTCCAGCGTCACCTCGGCCTTGGTGTCGGTGCTGAGCTGCATCTGGCGGATAAGCCCGGCGAGGCGCGGATCCTGCGTCATCATGGCGCCGATGCGGTTGGCGTTGCTGTTGGCGTGGTTGTCGTCCTGCATCTCAAAGCGGAAGGCATCATGGATCCAGTGCGGCAGGCTGTTGCTGTCCACCTTGGCCAGGTTGTTGTAGGTGGACTGATATTCCAGCGCGCCGGGCAACGGCACCTTGTTATCCATGGCCTCGCGCTGGTGGATCAGTTTCTGTAGATCGCGGATCGCCGCATGCTGGCTGTTGTTCAGCGTTTTGCCGCCGAGCAGATGAGAGCGGAAGTGCTCACTCAGTTCCGCCAGCCGGGCCTGCGGCGAACTGTCGCCGGCGCTGCCCTGCACCGCGCTCAGCTTCCGGCCGTCGGCCGGGCTGGTAAAGGCCTTGCCGAGGCTCTCCGCGATCTTGTCGATATGGGTGTGATCCAGCGTCTGCGGCTCCGCCAGCTCCATATTGATTTTCTTTTTGGTGCGGCCGTCAAAGGTGTAGCGCGCCGCCAGCGCGCTGGTCGCCATAATCGGCTCGCGCGCGTGCTCGGTTTTGCTGCTGACGCCGACGGGCACCATAATGCGGGCGTCCAGATTGCCCTGATTCAGGTAGCGCACCCGGTTATCGCTGCGGCTGACTTTGCTGCCTTCCGCGTTGTGCGCATCGCTGCGTTCGCGCTGGCCGTGAAGCAGGTTGGCGCCGGCCGACAGGCCGCCGCCGAGGCGGGCGCTGGCGACGTTGGTGGTCTCGCTTTTGTTGGTCATCGGCAGGCCGAGGCTGGCCTGCGCCGAGGCGTTGAGATCCAGGCTTAGGTTCCAGACGTTGCCGTTTTTCACCTTGTGGTCGATGGCCTTGTCCAGCATATCCATCGGCCTGAGCTGATTGGTGGTCAGCTGCTGCAGAAACTGCGGCAGCTCGTTATCGCTCAGGCTGAAGGTCATGCTGTTTTGCGACTGGCGCTGCAGGTTCAGCGGCAGCGACGCGCCGAAACGCACCACCGGCGACAGTTTGTGGTTGCCCTCCGGGCCGAAATCCAGACTGTCCTCATTCAGGTGGCCGGTCAGCACGTTGAAGCCGGCGGCGCCGAACACGTTCAGGCTGCCGCCGCCGTTGCGGGCGACGGTCACCGTCAGCCCGCTCTCCTCGCGGGTGAAGGCCAGGCTGTAGTCACGATCCAGATTAACCCGCGCGCCGACCGAACCGATAATCTGGTCGCCGGGAATGGTGACGCTGGAGACAAAGCCGCTGTGGCCGTTGCCGAAGGTCAGCGCCTCGCCGTTTTTCAGCGCCAGCAGCTCTTCGCCGAGCCGCTGCGTCAGCTCCTCACGGTTGCCGGTCTGGAACAGCGTACTGGCGGTGACGTAGGTGCCGTGGTGCTGCTTGGAGAAGGCCTTGACCGTTCTTTTCATGCCGTCGTAATAGGCTTCAAGCTGGCGGGTGTTCTGGAAGCCTTGATCGGAAAGTTTCTTTACCGGGTGCTGATCCCACTGTTCATCGCGCAGGTTGCGCACGGTGTTGCGCAGGGTGTTCAGGCGCTGCGGGTCGGACGCCGGGGCGGCCTGACAGTCGCTCAGCGCCTGATGCAGCTTTTCCTGCGTCAGCAGATCGAGAAACAGGCGTGATTTCAGCAGGCCGATATCGTCGTGATAGTCGCGTTCGTCCTTCAGGTGGTTGATCACCACGCCGTTATTCTCCATGGCGCTCAGGGTATGCAGCGCGTCCTGCGCCGACTGCGAGCGGTGGTTGCCCAGCAGGTGCCGTAGGGTGCCGGCCAGCTGCGGATCGCGCTGGCTGTGGCGGTTAAACTGGCCGCTGCGGGTGTGCAGCAGCGTTGTCGGGTTATCGATCACCCGGTTGTGCTCATCCACCACGCCGTAATGTTTGCCCACCGCGGCGCTGTGCAGGTTCAGGCTGCGCCCCAGCATCTCACTGAAGCCGGCGATCTCTTTATGCAACTGCTGGTGGCGGGCGTCGTCGCTCTGCGCCAGCCCCAGCGCGCTGAGGCGCGTCTCCAGCGTTGGCAGACTGTTGAGCTCGGTGCCGCTGTCTGCGGGCGCCGCCGGTTTGGCGGCGACCTTGGCGGTGATGTCGGCGGAGATCTGTTGCTGGGCCTGATAGCAGGGTTTGAGTCCCTCGCGGCCGCTGGCGCGGTGGATAATTTCGTTGCCGAGATTTTTCAGCGGACGCGGCATTTTGCCCTGGGGCTTAAACAAAAAGGCCTGCATGCGTTTTTTAAACGGGTTGTTCACCTGGCGGGTATTATTGCCGCCGGCGCCGAACACCTCGAACTCGCGTTTATAGGTGATGCCGGTGCCGGGGATACGGCCGCTTTTACCGCTGGCGCCCAGCCGGTCGAAGGTCTGCTGCGAGGCGTCGTTGCGGTAGGAGACGGGCGCCGCCTCATCGGTAGCTTGCCAGCTGCCGTTGTGCCAGGTGGCGGAGCGGCCGGCGTCGTCCGCCGCCACCAGGCGGCCTTGCGCATCGTTGTGCAGACTGGTCAGCGCGCCGAGATTCGGCGGCGGCGTCACCGGCTGCCAGGCGGCCGCCGCCTGACCCTGCTGCCAGTTGCCCGAGCGCAGCGCCGGCGGCAGCCAGCCGGCCGGCTCCAGGCAAAACAGCTGCCCGTTGCCGGTCAGGCCGAACAGCTGATGGCTGGCGTTGCCGGCCAGGTCTTTCAGCTTGCCGGCCGGCGTTTGGGCGTCGGGCAGGCCTTCACGTTTGATAGGGAGCGGCGGCATACGCTCGCGCCGCGCGCCGGGGATGATTTGGTGCAGTTGTACGCTGCCGTCTTCCCGCAGCGAGGCCAGACGTCCGTTGCCCAGCGCGGTGACGGTTTGGGTCTGGCTGTTCTTGTCCAGCCCGGTCAGGGCGAGGTCGGCCTCCACGCTGTTGCGCACCCGCGTCAGATGAAACAGGTTGCCCTGGAGTGAGGCCTTGTTGCCGGCCTGATTGATCTTCAGCGGTTTGACTTCGCCGTCCTCCACTTTATACGCCTGGCCATCCTGGCCGCGGATCAGGCGGTCGGCCTTTTCTTCGCTGGCCTCCCAGTGGCCGGTGACCTCATCGCGAAAGTGCACCTTGCCTTCAATCAGCGCCAGCTTGCCCAGCCGGCCCAGATCGACAACGTTGTGCGGCCGCGGCGTGCTGAGGCGCAACCCTTTCTGATAGTCCATCACCATGCTATCGGTCAGGTTCCAGCCGGGAGTGACGCCGGTGTCGCCCAGTTGGCAGCTGAATTCGTGATTGTGGCGGTTTTTCACCAGCGCGTGGATGCGATCGTCGCCGTCGTTCAGCAGCGCGGTCAGCTGTGCGTCAGGGTCGGAGAACAGATGGCGAATCTGGGTATCGCGGCCGTCCTGCTCCAGTTCCAGGGTCGGCGGCATGTCGCCGTCCGGCAGCGCGGCGCGATGCAGGCGACCGCCGTCGTCGAACGCCAGCAGTTCATTGCCGCGCAGGGCGATGGCGGCGGGGTAAAACGGTTGCGGTTCGCCGTTGCCTTCTCTATCCACCTGCAGCTGCAGCGGTCGGGGCGCGCCCTCCGCGCCCGCGGCGCGAAACAGCAATTGCTGCTCACCGGCGGCCTTGTCCGCCGTCAGCGCCAGCAGCGCGCCGTGGCGGTTGAGCGCATAGGCGGAGACTTTCTGGCTGAAGGTATGTTCGGTGCGGCCGCTGCTGAGGTTCAGCAGCCGTTTGTCGTCCTGCAGCGCAAACAGCTGGCCGTTGCCCTGGCGACTGAGCTGGCTGAAGGGTTTGGCGTCGATATCGTGCATCAGCTGCCATTCGGCGGAGGTATCGGGCGCATAGCGGTATAAACGATCGCCGTGCAGGCGCAGCGCCTGCTCACCCTGACCGGTGCGGTAGATGCCGGTGAGTTTTTCCCGCAGCGCCTGCGCCGGCTTGGCGACCGTCTTCGGTTCGTCGCCGCCCCAGCTGACGCTGCCGTTATGGCCGGCGACGGGCGTCTGCTGCTGCGGCACCGACAGCCGGTGGCTGAAGGCGGTAAACGCCAGCGGATCTTCGTGCAGATTAATCAGCCGGTTCTGCCGATCGAGCAGCATATGGCCGTGTTCAGTACCGTTGTCATGCCAGCGGTAGCGCTGGTTATTGGCGTTGAGGGTGTTTTCCAGCAGCGGGCCTAAGGCTTCGCCGGCGTCGATATTCAGCGTGCCGTCGTCCCGGCGGCTCAGCCCCGTCAGCTGGGCGGCGGGCGCCTGGGACTGCCACTGGTGCCGGGTGCTACGCTCCATCTGGCGACGCTGCGTCTGCCTTTGCGTCAGCGCCGCCTGCTCCTCCGGCGTAAGGGCCGGCGGCTCTTCGGTTGCGCCGCCGATGTCGCCGAGCCGGCTGTTGAGCTGCATCGCCCAGTCGCCGGCCTCTGAGGACAGCGCGCTCAGCTGCGGCGCGGCGTTCGGGCGCTGGCGCAGGCCGGCCGGCGAGCGGGACGTCGCAGGCAGCGGGGCGCGCTGCGTTGACGGGGCGGTGTTGCCGCGGACGGTGTTGCCGCTGCGGGCGGCGTTCTCGTCGCCGGTCCGCCGCACCCGATTGAACCAAGCGCCGATGCTGCCGCTGATGGACGTCGTCATAGCCTCTCCTTATCTCGATCTCGCAGATAGCCGCCGCGTGCGGAGGACGGGCCTCCGCCGCCGCCGTCAGGGGTTAACCTGCACCCGGGTATAGTCGGTCGGACCGTTGCGCAGGTCCGGCTGCCACCAGATGGTCAGGCTGTTGTCGCCGGACTGCGGCCGGCACTCGACGCTGGCGCAGCCAGGCGGCGCTTTCGGTGCGCAGGCGGCGAGCAGCATGGCCGCCAGCAGGGCGGCGATATAGCGGATAACCATAGTCTTCTCCTTAGCGGGCGCTGGCGATCAGGGAGGCGCGCCCCGGCCTGACCACGGCATTTTTTTCAAACGCGACGTACACCTCTACCGATTCGCCGGGGCGCAGCTGCGAATGCGGCCAGGCGGCGACGGCGAGGGTGCGGTCGCTGCGGCAGGCGGCTTCATCAAAGCGCCGGGTGACGTTGCTGGTATTGGTGATCACCCCGACGGCGATTTGCACCGAACGGTTGCCGTACCACTGGTGGCGCTGCGCATCGTTGCTGAAGCCGGACGGGATGCGGCACAGCGTGCTCAGGGTCTGGCCGCTGCCGCCGGCCGTCATGCCGCTGGGCTGACGGTTTTCCGCCAGATCGCGCATTGCGGACTCCAGCATGCCCTTCATGTCGGTGTACTTGTGACGGCGGTTGATCTCTCCCATGGCGCTGTTGAGCTGGTCGCGATTTTCGCTGGCGATATAGCGGGAAGGATCCACCTGATCGCCCACCAGGTGCGGCGTGATGATAAACAGCCGCTCGCGCTGCGAGGTTTCATGTTGCGAGGTGGTGAACAGTTTGCCGATCAGCGGAATGCTGCCGAGGATCGGGATGCGCCGCTCATGATCGCCGCTCTCTTTGGTGTGGAAGCCGCCCATCACCAGCGAGCGTTTTGCCTGCACCAGCGCCTGGGTGCTGATGGCACCGTTGCGGGTGCCTTCGGCGTCGCCGTCGTCGTTTTTATTCAGTTTGCCGTCCTCAACGTCGACGATCAGCTGCACCGACGAGGTGGCGCTGCTTTTCCCGCCGATGGCGCGCGGCGTCACGCGCAGGCTGGTGCCGGCGGTAACCGCCTGGATATCCGCCACCCGCTCGCCGATGGCGCGCACAAAGGCGGTGTCGCTGAAATCGATCACCGCCGGCTGGTTCTCCAGCGTCATAATGGACGGGTTGGCGATAATCGACGCGGTGCCTTCGCCCTCCAGCGCCTGAATATCGGCGAAGAAGCGGCGAAAATCGGTGACGAACAGCGTGCTGGGGCCGGAGAGCAGCGTCGAACCACCGGTAACGTTGCCGAACTGGCCGGCCCAGCTGCTCGACAGGCGCGCCATCTCGCTGCGGTCGATATCGACGATCAGCGCGTCGATCTCGATCAGTTTCTGCGGCACGTCGATCATGCTGACCAGCGACTGATAGGCGCTGCGGTACTCCGGCTTGTCACGCACCAGCAGGGCGTTGTTGCGCACGTCCGCCGAGACTTTGCCGGCCAGGTTGCCGAGCGGATTTTTATCGCCGGCGCGGCCGTGGCTGGTGCCGCGTCCCACCAGTTGGTTAAGGATCCCCTGCGACTGGGCGCGCATCTGATCCATCTCACTTTCGCCGCCCTGGCTGCTGTTCATGCCGCTGGCGCTCGGGCTGCTGCTTTGTCCCAGCAGCTCATTGAGGATGGTGGCCACCCCCGGCACCAGCAGGGTCTGGTCGCGGTATTTGATGTTGCGGTCGGCCACCGAGGCGTACTTCAGCGGGAACGACATCATCTCTTTGTTATCGTCCTTGGGCTTTTCCGATTTTTTGGTGAAGTCGGCGATCATGGCGACATATTCCGGCGGCCCGGTGACCAGCACCACGCCTTCGTCCGGCAGTTCGCCCCAGCCGAAGCGCGGGTCGAGCAGGCCGACGCCCTTCAGCGCCTGTTTGATATCCGGCGCCGCGTCGGGCGAGATTTCCAGCCGCCGCGATACCTGCGCCGACTGCGCGCTAACGTAGAGCGTGTCGTTATAGACAAACCATTGAAAACGGTATTCCAGCGCCAGCCGGTTCAGAAATGCCTCCGGGCTGCCGGAGCGCAGTTTGCCGGTAACGTTGGCTTCGGGCAGCGAGCTGTCGTACAGCGTCACGCCGAAGCTATCGGCAAAATCTTCCAGGATGATGCTCAGCGGCGTGTTGTCGGCGGAATAGGCGTAAGCGCCGTTCTTCCACTCGCCGGGCGTAGCGGCCTGTACGGTGCCGATGCCGGCGCACAGCAGCAGCGCCGCCAGCGCCAGACGTCGCAGATGGGGTATCGCGGGCAGGGTTAGCACCACTCCTTACTCCTTGCTGTCCATGGTTGAGATGGGTTCAGACGATAAAAAAACGGCAGCCTGGCGCTGCCGTGGGGGCCGTTAGTTAATGGCGTCGATAATGGCTTTACGCATACCGAACTTGAACTGCGTGTACTGCGAGCTGGCCCAACTGGTGTTGGACATGTCCTGCAGCTGGTTCTGGAAGGCGTACATATCGCTGAGGCTGTAAGGCTCGCCCGACATCTCTTTGGCGAACTGATAGGTCTCGTTGTGGCTACGGTTGGCGGTGCTGGCCAGGCGGCGTTGTAATAAATCGTCGGAATACATAACGGGCTCCTCGGGATGAAAGGTTCCTCGTTGAGTGGCGTGCGTGGTGCGGCGGTTCCATCCGCAAAAAAAATTCTTCAGCCGGCCTCGGCGTCCGCCGCGCCCAGCGCCTGACGCAGCGCCTGCCAGCTGATATGCAGTTCGCCCTGTTCGGTGGTCAGCAGCAGGGTGTCCGGCGGCAGCGCGTCGTCGACCGCCGGCTGCCAGCGCAGCTCCGGCCGCTGCGTCAGCCAGTGCGCCGCCGCGGCGTGCCGTTCGCTATGGCAGTACAGCGTGGCGGCGACGGCGGACGGCTGTTTGGCGCGCAGCTGCGTCAGCAGGATATCCAGCTGCCCGGCCGGCGGCACCTGGTCCAGCAGGCGGCCGAGCGCCTGCGCCAGCAGCGCGTCGGCGGCGTCGAGCAACTGCTGCTGCTCGGCGCGGCGCTGTTGCTGCCAGTCGCTAAACAGCGTCTGGGCCTGCTGCCAGAAGGTCTCCTGCGCGCCCGCCAGCACCGCGTCGCGCTCTGCTGCGGCCTGTTGGCGCAGCGCGTCGGCCTGCGCCCGGGCCTGGTCGAGCAGGGACTGCGCCTCGCGCTCGGCGTCGGCGATCAGCTGCTCGGCCTGACGGCTGACGGCCAGCGTGTCGCGGCCGAGCAGCACGGCCTGCGGCGCCGGCGGCTGACGCAGGGGAATTTTTCTAAGTTGCCACATACTGATGCTCCTCGCTGTTCTCCGCCAGCACGCGCTGACACTGCCACAGCGCCGCGTCCCACAGCGGCTGCAGCCGCCGTGGCTCCAGCGCCGGCGGCGACGGCGGACAGCGGCTGACGTCATCATGTTCAAACGCCATGCGCAGGCGCGGCCAGCAGTCGGGGTAGTGCGCCTGCAGCAGCGTCAGGCTGGCGATCGCCGGCGGCTGGCCGGCGGGCGGCGTCGGCAGCCAGCTTTCCGGGCGCAGCCCTTTGGCCAGCCGCCGGCACCAGATTTTCAGATCGCCGGGCAGCGCCGTCTCGCCGGTGCAGATTTCGGCGACCAGCGTCAGCAGCAGCGCGCGGGCGTCGGCGTTAAGGGCGAGCAGCGTCAGCAACTGCGGCTGCGGCCGGGGCAGCGGCGTATCCGTCACCCCAAGTCGCCGGCGCAGCGCCGCGCCGTGCACGCGCGCCAACGCGGCGGCCGGCGCGGGGAACGGCAGCGTTGGTCGCCAGCTGGGGTGCGCGTCGCGCCAGAAGCCGCTGTGCCACCAGTCGAGCCAGCGCAGCGTGACGTCGGCGTCACTCATGAGGCTTTGCCCGCGTTCGCCGTTGCGCCTTTTTTCGCCGTGCGCCGCAGCGCAACGATGCCGAGGCCGATCAGCAGCAGCAGGCTCAGCACGCTGAACAGCGTCTTCACCAGCGAATACTGGCCGGGCGTCAGGGCGAAGGGGCCGAGATTGACCACCGGCGTCTGGTCGCGCCAGGCCTTGGCCGGCACGAAGACGATCGCCAGATCTTTATCTTCCCGCCCCACCAGGCCGGGAATGCTGGTGGCCACCAGACGGCGGATGCGCGGTTCGATGCTGTCGGGATCCAGCGAGTCGGCGTATTTGATAAACACCGAGGCGGAGGCCGGCTGCACCGGCTCCCCCGGCGCGATGCGCTCCGGCAGCACCACGTGCACCCGGGCGACCACCACGCCGTCAATCTGCGACAGCGTCGATTCCACCTCCTGCGACAGGGCGTAGATATAGCGGGCGCGCTCCTCCATCGGGCTGGAGATAACGCCGCTCTTCTGAAACACTTCGCCCAGGTTGGTGCGCGCCTTGCGCGGCAGGCCGGCGGCGTCGAGGATGTTTACCGAGCGCTCGATATCCGCCGCGGCGACCAGCACGGAAACGCCGCTCTTCTCCACGCGCTTGTCGGCGGCGATATGGTAGTGGTTCAGCGCCGCGACGATGTCGTTGGCGTCGCTCTCGGACAGGTTGCTGTTGAGCACGGTTTCATCACCGCAGCCGCTCAGCAGCAGGGCGCACAGCGCCGCCAGCAGGTATTTCACCAGAGGTTGTCCCATAGCCGTTACTGTAGGTTAGTGAGTTTATCCAGGGTTTGCGTGCCCTTGGCGATGATCTTGGCGTTCATCAGGCTCTGAATGTAGTAATCGGACAGGGCGGCGTTGGCCTGGCTGAAATCCGTCGGGTTGCTGGAGCGGGAGGCAACCTCCAGGTTGCGGAACGCCTGCTGCTGCGCGCGCTGATTATCGCTGATGGCGCCGCCGAGGCCGCTGAGCAGGTTCTCCTGACCGTCGCCGGCCGGCGCATTGAGCGCGGCGCTGAAGGCGTGCATATCGTCCTGATTGGCGTCGGCGACGCCGTCGGCGGGAGTGGTGAGCGGAGCGCCGGCCAGTGATGGGCCGTTATGGGGTATTTTCATCGCAGATTCGCCTGTAACGAGGGGGAAAAGCAGGAGGACGCGGCTGCGCCCTCCCGGCGCGGCATCAGTACTGAATTTTGACCTGCGCGGCGGCAGAGCCCGCCTGAGCCGCACTGTCGGCGATGCCGTTGATGCGCTGGTTTTCCGCATCCAGTTTGGCCTTGTCGACCTGGTTTTGCTGCATTTCCGCCTGCACGCCCTGCATCTGGCTCATAAAGCTGCTGCCGCTGGTGGCGCCGGCCAGTTTGGTGAGTGCGCCGGCACCGCCGGTGATGCCGTTGGCCAGACCGGTGCCGATCGATGGTAATGACATAAATTTCATAACGTTTCCTCTCATATCATTGGATGATAATACGGGTACTTCGCTGATTGAGTGGCGGAGGAGAGGGGGCGGTTCCGGCGGCGAGCGATTTTTTTTCCGGCGACCCGCCGCACGACGGCGGCGTGGTTCGTCAGGCGTGTATATTGAGCTGCTTCAGGCGGTGGTAGAGCGTGCGGCGCGGGATGCCCAGTTCGTGCACCACGTCGTCGATGCGGTGGTCGTGGCGGTGCAGACAGTCGTGGATCAGGCTGCGTTCGATGCGTTTGAGACGCTCCTTCAGCAGCACCGCGCCGCTCTCCTGCGGCAGCGCCTGGTTGAGCGGCGGCAGGCCGAGGATAAAGCGTTCGGCCGCCGCCTTCAGCTCGCGCAGATTGCCGGGCCAGCAGTGCAGCAGCAGCGCCTCGTCCAGCGCGGTGCTGCGCGGCGGGTGCGGCATGCCGAGCCGCAGCGCCGACTCGATGGCAAAGCGGCGGAACAGCGGAATAATCAGTTCGGGGCGCGAGCGCAGCGTGGGCGTCTCCAGCTTGATGGTGTTCAGGCGGAAACAGAGATCGCGGCGGAAACGGCCCGCCTCCACCAGTTGCTCCAGCGGCGTCTGCGCGGCGACGATCACCCGCAGGTGCAGGCTGATGGGTTTGGTGCTGCCGAGGCGCGTAATGGTGCGGGTTTCCAGCACGCGCAGCAGTTTGGCCTGCACCGTCAGCGGCATGCTGTCGATTTCATCGAGGAACAAAATGCCGTTGTTCGCCGTTTCGAGATAGCCGGCGCGAGCGTGGCTGGCGCCGGTGTAGGCGCCGGCCTCAACGCCGAACAGCTCGCTTTCCGCCAGGCTTTCCGGGATGGCGCCGCAGTTAACGGGGACAAACGGCCCGTTGCCGCCTGACAGCTCATAGATGCGCCGGGCCAGCGTATCTTTGCCGGTGCCGGTTTCCCCTTCGAGCAGGACATCCACGTGCAGCGGGGCGACGATTTTGGTTAACTTATGCAGATAGCCGTGGATATCGTCGGGCGGCGGCGCGTCTGAGGCAGACGCGTGTGAGGCGTGACGTTCCCTGGCGCAATCGGCCGGTGCCCGCACGGGCATTCTGGAATCAACAGGCTTAACCATAACTTCTCCGATTATTCTAAACCAGCGCAGAGCCAGCAGGTTTACGCTGGTTTAATTGTTGAGCTTCCTGAATCTTTTTTGACGACGCAAGACTGACAAAACATTACAAAGTATTAGCGTTTGGTTACTTTCCTCTATTGCCTTCCCTGACAGCTATCAGTCCAGGATGATTGTTCAGTAGTCTTTTTCCTGCTTCTTGTAGTCTTTTCCCTACAGCGGTGCGGCAATGCCCGCTGGCGCGCCGCTTGTGCGCGCGTCCCCGCCACCACTGCGCTGTCAGATGAATTTTTTATGTCTGCGCCCTGCGTCACGTCGAAATCCGGCAAAGATGGAACCTGCGCGGCGGTAATGACACTCAGCTAGCGAGCCTCAGCCCGTTGAACGTCATAAATGTCAGGAAATTGTAAGTGTGTTCTGGCGGGGATAGCTCGATACTTTTGCGGAGTTAATGATTAACCGGAGGTCTTATGAACGCGAGGTTGACTGGCAGTATGGCTGGAGAACGGAACGTCCGCGCGCCCGTAACGGGCGGCGCCGGTTGGATGCAGAACAGAGGAGGGTAACCTGATGACACTCAATATATCCGGTTCAGGCGGCACCCCGCCGCTGGTGGGGCAGCTGATTGAAAACGCCAGTGAAAGCATAGAAAAACTTGAACAGGCCGTCTCGCTGTCGCAGCAAAACGGGGCGGTGAAATTCAGCAATGGCGGCAACGCGGAACTGATGCCGCAGATGACGGCGCGTGAGGGGGCGGCGCAGCCTGCGCAGCAGGACGGGCTGATGCAGAAACTGCTGATGCTGCTCGGCCTGCAGCAGCTGTTGGGCGGCGGCCAGACGCAGCCGGCCGAGCAGACGTCACGCCAGCCGGAAAACAGTGCGCCGGCCGGGCAGTCGTCGTCATCGGGCGGCGTGGGCGGCGTGATCCAACAGGTGATGCAGATGATGCAGCAGCTGATGCAGATGATCCAGCAGGTGATGGGCGGTAAAGGCGCGCAGGGCGCTGACGGCGTGCAGAACGGCCAGAATGGGCAGCCGGCAACGTCGGCCCGCAGCCAGCCGGAGGCGCCGGCATCCGGCGGGCAGTCTCAGGGCGGCGTGAACGGCCTGGTCCAGCAGCTGATGCAGATGATGCAGCAACTGATGCAGATCATGCAGCAGCTGGCGGGCGGCGGGCAGAAGAGCGCGACGTCGGGCGAGGGCGGCAATGCGGAGTCTAACAGCGCCGCTCAGCCGGCACAGCAGCAGGGCGGCAACATGCTGAGTAAACTGCTGGGGCCGTTGCTGCAGATGGTCGGGCTGGACGCGTTGATGTCGAAACTGGGCGGCACGCAGAACAACGGAGGCTAACGTTATGGTGAGCAATATCTCCGGCCAGGGGGTGTTTCCCCGTCAGGCCGGCCAATCGCTGGAGAACCCGGCAGAGGGCCTGAGTGAAACGCTGCAGACGCCGCAGCTGCGCATCGGGACGGTGAATTTCGGCAATGCGCCGGCGCAGCAGGCGGAGCAGCCGGAAGCGATGCCGCAGAGCGGCGGCCTGTTCCAGCAGTTGCTGATGCTGATCGGGCTGCAGTCGCTGCTGCAAAGCCCGCAGGCGGATATGTCGGCGATGTTTGGCGGTCAGGAAGGCGTCAGCGAGACGGAAAAGGACACCAGCGTGCCGCCGACCGATGACAACCTGCAGGGGCGGCCGGCTGGCGATACCCGCAGCGCGCAGGAGATTATCGACGCCAACCCGGTGCTGAAGAACCTCGGCGACCAGAAGGATATCAAGCGCGACGAGCTGAAAAAGCGCTTTGGCGACTGGACCGAGGATAACCCGGATCCGGCCAGCCGCGCCGACGCTGCTTACAATATGGCGCGGGTGCTGAACAGCATCAAGGGACTGAACAACCGCGAGGGCGGCTCGCGCGGCGATTTGGCGGACAACGGCAAGATTGACGGCATCACCAAAGACGGCGACGCCCGCCACGGCACCGAAGCCGGCGTACTGAAAGATATCGCCGAGCAGGGGCTGAAGGCCTTGCCGAGCAACGGTAATCTGCCGCAGACCAACGACAGCCACGTCCGGCTGGACGGCACCAACAAGGATAACTTCCAGTGGGCGATGGGCGAGATCGGCAAGGCGCTGTCCAATATTCCGATCCTGAAATCCGTGCTGGCGCCGATGTTCAACAATATGGGCGAAGCCCGTGGTCTGGGGGATGTGTTTACCGGCGCGCTGAAGGGGATTGGCGAAGGGGCGATGAGCGCCGCCCGCGGCCCGGTCGGCTGGGCGGTGACGGCCGCGACGGATACCGCGCAGATCGTGATAGATAATGTGAAAAATAAGAAATAAGTCGTTAAGGCACCGGGGAAAATGCCCCTGTACGGCAACGTGCAGGGGCTTTTTTGGGCGTGCGTCAGGCCGGCAGTTCGCCCTGACCGGTTTTGATGATATTGGCGAAGTTCAGCACCTTATCGACGTAGGTAGCGTCACCGGTGCCGGTTTTGGAGATATCGCTCAGATCGTTGAGGTTGACGTTGTTCGGGCCGGAATTGTAGGCGCGCAGCGCCGCGCCCATATTGCCGTCAAAGGCGTTCAGCTGCTCCTTCATGTACAGCGCGCCGGCCATAATGTTATCCCGAGGGCTGTTCGGGTCGGCGTCCGGCCCCAGCAGGTCGGGGTTTTTGCGCTGCAGATCGGCAAAGGTATTGCTGTTGACCTGCATCAGCCCGCTGTCCTGCAGGCCGTTGCCGCCGTTCACCGTGCTGGCGCCCAGGCTGCCGCGCGACTCCTGCCAGATTTGCGCCGCCAGCACCTCCGCCGGCACGCCGGTTTTATCGGCGGCATTCTGGATATCGTCTTGATACGGTTTCAGCGACTCAGGCAGATGCAGACTGCCGGACGCGCCGGAGGTGGACGTGGTGCTTTCCGTCGCGCCGCTTGCCGGTTGCTGGCTGGTTTGCTCCGGCGCGGTCTGCGGGGTAACGCCCGGCGTTGACGAGCTGCCCTGCTGCGGCGTCTGCGCGCCGCCGTTCTGGCCGTTGGACAGTAGCTGCTGCGCCAGCTGCATAAACTGCGGCATGATCTGGTTGAACAGCATTTGCAGCAGGGTGGTGGAAATGGCGCTTTGCAGCTGCTGCTGGATATCGCCGCCGCCGAGCAGGCTGTCCATGTCGGTGCCTTGGGCACCGCCGTAGCTGATCGGCAGCGGCGCGCCGCCGTCTGAGGCGTTGAGCACGGATTTCTGCGACAGATTGTCGCTCAGGTTACTGAAGTCTCCGTTCTGCCCGAAGGGCTGCGGGACCGGGTTGGATGATACAGAGAGCATCGGTGTCTCCTTGCTGCGGGTGGGTATCGTGGTTGAGTGGCCGCCGTGGGACGCGGGTTCCCGCCCGGCGGGGCGTCAGGCCTTGCCGAAGGTGACGTCCAGCGTCATGGCGTCGGTATGGCGCATCGGGTTCTGGCCCTCCGGCAGTCGGTCATCGTCCGGATGCATATAGGTCATGCCGGTGCCGAGCGTGTCGGTCATAAACTGGCCGCCCTTGCGCATGGTGTCGCTGGAGCCGTCGTAGTAGCCGGCAATGGTTTTATTGCCGGCGGAATCGGTGCTGACAATATCTGCCGGTGCGCGGTCGGCAATGCTCTGCCGATCGCCGATTTCAAATCCCTGATGGTCGGTGGCGTGGATGGCGGCGTTGCGGCCGTCGATATCGCTGGTATTGACGAAGCCGTTATAGAACTCCAGGCGGCTGGCGTCGTCCCGGTAGTTGCCGTCGGCGTCAGCCTGTTTCAGCAGGCCGGTAAAGTCGTTCTGATAACGCATCTGGCCGCTTTCCCCGGGCTTCAGGGTGATCTCGCCAACCAGCTGATTGTGCTGATCAAACTGGCCGATATTGATGTCGTGATCCTGCGTATTGGTGATATTGAAGGCGCGCGGCCCGCTGCCGGCCGACGGGCCGCCGGCTCCGTTGGTGGAAGATGACTGTGTCACCGGCGTGGCGGCGTGGTCGTTATTCAGCGCCGCTGCGTCGTTGCCGGATGAGGGCGAGGTTGCGGAGGCGTTGGTATTGTGCGGCGTCGTTTCCTGCGCGCCGCCGCTCTGGCCCTGCATCATTCGCGACAGCTCCGCCATCAGCTGGTTTATCAGCGTGCTGACCAGCTGGCTGAGGGGATCGTCGGGGTTGGATTGCCCGTCGGTCGGCGTCGACGAGGCGCCGGTCAGTGGCGCGCCGAAATTGACGCTGTGCCCGGAACCCGGCGTGGCGAACTGCACCGCGCCGCCGGAAGCGGCCTGCTGGGAGAAGTCGGCGGAGGTCCAGGCATCATCCGCGGCCGGAGCGCCCGGCCATCCCGTGCCTGGGCGGTAGAGGGAAGAGATGTCGACAGACATGATGAGATCCTCGGGTTGGTAAATAGCCATAGTGAGTGGCGGCAAACCGGGGGCGGGTTCCCTAGGCGGGTTGAAACTGTGGGGGATATCTCAGGGCGACGCCGTGTCGGCGGATAGGCGTGAGGCCGCAGAGCGTATCTGCGGCAGGATGGTTGCCGGGCCGATGCCGGTCGTGCGCTTAGGCGTTGATAAACTCGGCGATCGCCGCAGGCACGCTGGGGCGGCCGTTTTCCAGACAGGTGGCGACGAAGGTGGCGTCGGCGTAGACCTGGCCGTTAACCCGGATCTGCTGCACAAAGTTCACCCGGTTGCGCTTATCGTTTTTCGCCAGTTCGCAGGTGACTTCCATCTTGTCGCCCTTGGTCAGGCTTTTGCGAAAGCGCAGGCTGTATTCCAGCACCATATACAGCCGCCCCTGCTTAAATTCCTCTTCGATATCGATGCCCAGCGCCTCTTTCATAAAGGCGTGACGGGTCCATTCCATATAGAAGGGGTAGTAAAGGCCGTCAACCACGCCCTGAAAATCGATATGTTTTTCGTCAACGTCATAATTTTTTATGTACATGGAATAATCCCTTGGTGTTCGTGATGTTGGTAATTTTGCTCACAAATTAAATCACGATTGGGCATCGGCGTTAAGCAAACTTCACCTTATTTCATGCTATTGACGGTGACGGACAGGGGCTGTGCCAGCGCGGCGGAAAGCCGCGCGTCATACAAGGTAATGTGGGGCGTCAGCTTTTCTTCACAAACTCGGACTTCAGTTTCATCTGGCCGAAACCGTCAATTTTGCCGTCGACAGTGCGATCCTCTGTGAGCTGATGGGCGCTTTCTACGTAGGGTATCTCCCGTCAGGATGAGCAGCTAGTCATTAAGCGTGAGCGCTATGTATTGATATTATTTGTCGCCAGCCGATATTTTCGGTGGATTGCCAGCAGAAAACTCACCCATTATTTTTATATGTAACTTGCGCGTTAATTTTTATGTTCGCATGTGTCTGTGAGGAAAATCACCAATAAAGGATTTTTCTTGTATTTGCTGTTATTTGTCTAGGGTTTTTCCTGTAATCATTCTCAACTTGTCACTCTTTTATCATTCTGTGATATTTTCACTTCCATTTTCTGATTGTTTTTTGGAACGCTATGGCTCGCTGGTGCTTGGTTTGTCCCCTATTATGATTTTTACGAACGGGAAGTCGGGTACGTACCGGTAATATTTATTTTGTCAATTGGTTTTGTGAGTCTCATTTGTTTTTTAAATAAGTTGTCTGTATGGAATGGGCAGTGCGGATTTCCAAAATCATGCTGACGTTTTAGAACGCGATGTATTTGAAAACCTGTCTTAGTCAGGTGTGCATAACAATGGTTTCAGCGACCTGATGGGCCTTGGTTGACGGTTATGGACGGTAGTTTTGTCAACTATAACAATGTGGCGGGGAGTGCGTTGGGTTGGCGGTTGAGGGGATTTGAGCATGATTTCGGTCGCGACCTGCTGATGAGGGCTTCTTCCTGGCATACCGATGTGCGCATTTATTTGGTGAGTGTATTTACTATGATGCCAGAATGAATGTGGTCAATATTCGTTATCAGCGCGTAGGAGTAACGTATCGCCACGGCTGAAGGTCACCGTGCTTGATGGGATGCAGGCGCCATCATAATAAAAAATTATCCGTAATATAGTACGTATTCAACGTGATATTACTCTCCCGCAATCAATAAACATAGTGATTGCCCATTGGATTTAATGGACATTAATCCCGATAATATACCGAGAATGATTATGCAAAGTAAAAATATCTATGTGACGCAGCCCTATTTGCCGGACTTGAAAGAGTTTATCCCTTACATGGAAAGTATTTGGGACAATAAAATACTGACTAACGGTGGGCCGATGCATGAGCGTCTTGAAAAAGAATTATGCGATTACCTGGGGGTGAATGAGGTAGCGTTATTTAATAACGGAACGATCGCTCTCCTGACGGCGCTGCAGGCGTTAAGAATCACCGGTGAAGTGATTACTACACCCTACTCATTTGTCGCCACGGCACACTCGCTGTTGTGGAACGGCATAAAGCCTATTTTTGTTGATATTGACCCCGTTACGCTAAATATGGATCCGGATAGCATTGAGGCGGCGATCACTCCACAAACCACGGCCATTATGCCGGTGCACTGCTACGGTAATCCTTGCGATGTGGATAAGATTCAACGGATAGCGGATAATTATAATCTTCGGGTGATTTATGATGCTGCGCACGCTTTTGGCGTTAATGATGCGGGGGGCAGCGTGTTGCGTCACGGTGACCTGAGCACTATCAGCTTCCATGCGACAAAAGTGTTCAATACGTTTGAAGGCGGCGCAATTATCTGCCCGGATAAAAAGACCAAGACCCGGATTAATAATCTGAAGAACTTCGGCATTGTTGATGAAACTACCGTTGTTGCTCCGGGAATCAACGGAAAGATGAGTGAGATTAACGCCGCATTTGGGCTGCTGCAGCTCAAGCATGTTGATAGCGCGATTGCCAGAAGAAAAGAGATCGATATGTATTACCGGGAGGCGTTAGCCGGGGTTGACGGTATTACTCTTATTGCACCGACCGGACAGCTGCGCGCCAATTACTCATATTTTCCTATTTTGATTGAAGACGATTTCAGAATGGATCGTGAAGCACTATATAGCTTCCTGAAAGCGCGGGATATTTTCTCTCGTCGTTATTTTTTTCCGTTGATCAGCGAGTTCCCGATGTATCGAGGAATGCCGTCATCGGCCAAAGAGAATTTGCCGATGGCGAATAACGTGGCCAGGCGTGTGTTATGCCTTCCTATTTATCCAGACTTAAGTCATAGCGATCAGACGCGAATCATCTCATTAATCAAGGGGTAAAGGATGACAGGTTTAATCAATGGAGCGGATGAGCGGTATGGAAAATCAGCGTAAAATCGTCCATCTGTGTCCTGACGATAAGTTTATTGATAATGCTATCAGGATGTTTGAGGACGCGTTCCCGCAAGAGAATATTGTCTGCGTTTATACGAAAGGGCGTCCGGCTAACTATGTCAAAAACGGCATAGACTATCACGTTGGCGTGAAGGACGTCCTGTTGGGCATTAATAACGGTGTGATGAACCATGCCCGGATCGTGGTGGTTCACTCGCTGAGTAGCGCATGGTATCGGACTCTTGAGCGCTTGGCCAAAAATGTCCCCATTATATGGTTGGGCTGGGGGGCGGATTACTATGATATTATTTCTCCTCATTGCGGGATGCTGCTCGATCAAACCGCTGAGCTTGAAGGCAGAATACGGTCAGGGAAAAATAAAACGATTAAGGCGTATATTCAGCTGTTGTTTGATTCGAGGTACCGCAAGGTCAAGGTCATCGAGCGTATCAATTATTTTGTCCCGGTGATACCTAACGAGTACGACACGTTAAAATCAGCGAGGAAGTGGAGGGCGTTTCCTGCTCAGGCCGATTGGAACTACAGTCCTACTGGTCAGGAACTGGCGGATTATGTCAAGGCTCATGGCGTGGCAGAAGAAATGGGGCGCGATATCCTGCTCGGCAATAGTGCCACCAGTTCTAATAATCATATTGAAACATTTGATATTATTGAAGGTTTTAATTTCTCCGGGCGGAAGTTGGTGGTGCCGCTGAGCTACGGGGATGCGCAGTATGGACGTGAAATAAAGCATATTGGTGAGGCGCGCTTTGGTGAGGGGTTTGATGCGCTAATTGACTATATGCCCATTGATACTTACATGAAAAAGATAGCGCGATGCGGGTTTGTCGTTATGAACCACGTGCGGCAACAGGCCGTCGGTAATATTATCATTATGCTTTATATGGGGGCTAAAGTATTTCTGAGAGCCGAAAACCCGACGTATCGCTATTTCAAATCGATCGGCTTGACCCTGTTTTCTGTACAGGACATGGCAACAGATCCCTCTCATTTTGATACGCGGCTTACGTCAGAAGAGGTCATAAAAAATCGTATAATTCTCGACAGGTTTTGGTCAAATCATGCTTTGCTTGAAAAAACAAAGATATTGATAGCGACGGCTGCCGGCCCAGGGGCGATACGGTGAACGCTAAAAAAATCTCTGCATTTGCTGTGGGGCCCGTAGGCGCGGCGCTGCTTGGTGTTATCACACTGCCATTGATGACCTGGCTGTATTCTACGGAGGATATAGGGCGAATCGGCATACTCAATATTGCCATATCATTTGTCGTGCTGCTGTTTGGTTTAGGGTTGGATCAAGCTTATGTCAGGCAGTACCATGAGGAAACGGTGAAGCCCGCGTTGCTAAAACTATCTCTGCTTCCTGGGCTGCTGCTTTTGCTGGCGATCTTCATTCTTTTATTTTTTACCCCGTTAAGCTTGTCTTCCGTTCTCTTTGATCTTCATGACCCTGCGGTTGGCACGCTCTGTGCGTTGATACTGCTGGCGTGTTTTGTCTCTCGCTTTTTATCACTGGTTTTGCGCATGCAGGAACGAGGGGGGGCCTACTCTCTCAGCCAGGCGCTGCCGAAGTTAATGATATTGATGGTTATCGGCTACTTTTCGCTGGCGTATCGCCAGCATGACTTTATTCAGCTGATGCTGGCCAATACCGTTGGATACTGCAGCGTCTTATTGATTTTACTCTGGTCGACCAGGCATGACTGGCTGCCGGCGCTCAAAGAAAGGTTTGATTACGGCAAGTTGCTGGGGATGCTGAAGTTTGGGTTTCCTCTGATTTTAGGCAGCCTGGCATTTTGGGGAATAACCGCCATGGATCGCGTTTTCCTCAGGGCATTTTCGACTTTTGAGCAACTGGCGGTATTTACCGTTGCCGCCAGTTTCTCCAGCGCGGCAAGTATTGTACAGAGCGTGTTTTCTACCGTTTGGGCGCCGATGGTTTATAAAATTGCCGATGATAAAGCGCAGGGGATTAACCTGGTAAATACCGTCTCTAAATATATGCTGATGGTCGTTGTCACTTTTTTCTGTCTTGGAGGGCTTTTCTCCTGGGTTGTGGATTGGTTTTTGCCTGAAAACTATCGGGAAGTTAAATATATTGTTATCGCCTGCCTGGGGTTTCCACTGCTATATACCCTGTCTGAGGTGACCGTCGTCGGCATCGGCATTAGTCGCAGAACGGTGTATTCAATGCTGGCCTCATTGTTGGCCCTGCTGGCTAACTTAGGGGTCAATGCATATATGGTGCCCAGGTTTGGCGCGGCTGGCGCTGCTGTCAGTACGTGTTTTACCTTCTGGTTATTTTTAATCCTCCGGACCGAATTTTCTATCATTAGCTGGAATACATTCCCCAGAATGGAGATGTACCTGTTTAGCGGCTTGTGCGTGGTGGGCGCGTCTCTGGGCGCGCTGTTTGGCGATGCCATACGCAGCGAGTTGATTGGCTACTGGCTATTGTTGCTGGTTTTATTCATGGTCAGAAATTGGCGTCTTATGGTGACTACGGTGAAAAAATACCACCTGATTTAAATCAGCGTCGGGTTTATTGTCGGGAAGATGACATTCTTAACTTCCCTTGGTCGGGATAAGCTTTTGGATATGGACGTAAGCATAAAAATGAAGAGTCAGACTTATAATATTGCCGCTACAAGGAAGTTTGAATTTTATCACGCGCTTTATATTGAGAGCATGCTGGCGAAATTCTACGAAAGGGTATACTTCGCCGTCATTACGCTGCAGCTTATTTTAGGCATCGTGATCATTTTCATTGGCCAT
This sequence comes from Serratia sp. FGI94, assembly GCF_000330865.1. Lineage (NCBI taxonomy): Bacteria > Pseudomonadati > Pseudomonadota > Gammaproteobacteria > Enterobacterales > Yersiniaceae > Serratia > Serratia sp. FGI94. The sequence goes on along the minus strand of NC_020064.1, from coordinate 4,130,345 downwards.
CAGTCGGGGGGGGCCGGTGTTTTGTTGCTTGCATTGGTCACAGTGATGATGGTCGTCAATCCACAGAGGAGATCGCTGAAGGCGAGACGCCGAGAAGCGCAGTATGTCGATATGATCGCCCTGATAGACACGTACAGTGATGATGAGCTAAGTGCCCATATTTGTGCGATTACCCGGGGCAACGCCTGTGGGCGAGGGCTGGTTGAAAAAGCTGCCTATCTGCAGGCCGCCCACTACTTCGGAGCCACGGAGCTTGCCGCTGACGTTAAGAGGCAGCTTGGCTGTACCGATAAACTGGTTGCGTCACTTGCCGGCGGGCTTCCTTTATAGGTAGCCCGCATAGCAGTTGGTCAATGTACGTATGCTAACGATGTTGTTATGCAATACCGATGTAAACCGGCCTTTTATGGCCGGTTTTTTTTCGTCTGTTCAGCGGCATATCGGTGATTTTTACAGTCGTTAGTTTTTCTTCACAAACTCGGACTTCAGTTTCATCTGGCCGAAACCGTCAATTTTGCAGTCGATATTGTGGTCGCCTTCCACCAGGCGGATGCTTTTCACGCGGGTGCCGATTTTCAGCGTGGATGAGCTGCCTTTCACCTTCAGGTCTTTAATCACCGTTACCGCATCGCCGTCGGCCAGCAGATTGCCGTTGGCGTCTTTCACTACCAGCGCATCGTTATCGGCTGCGGGTTCGGCGTCGTTCCATTCGTGCGCACATTCCGGGCAGACATACAGGCCGTTATCGACATAGGTGTATTCTGACTGACATTGCGGGCAGGCTGGGAGTTGCATAGTTATGGCCTCAATTTTGGTTAATAACAAGTCTAATCAAGATGTTAATCGGGGACTTCCCCTGCGCCGCCGCTATCGGGTTCGGCAGCGGGCGATAATGTGTCTGATGGTAACATTAAATGTGCATGACATTATAATGTTATTGGGATTATCATGCCCGATTGAAAGATAACCGAGAGCCAGACAACGTCATGACGGAACCGATCCGCCCGGCGGCGATTGCCCAGGTTTTACCGCACCGTTACCCCTTTCAACTGATCGATCTGGTGCTGTCGGATCCGCATGAAATGGCGCAGGGGCGGGTGAGAGCGCTGAAAAGTATCAGTGCCAACGATGCCTTACTGCAGGGCGGCGTGCTGACCGCGGGCTGTTTTCCTTCCGTATTGCTGCTGGAGGCGCTGGCGCAGGCGGCGGGGATGCTGGTTCATCATCGTCTGACGCTGCTGGAAGCGGGGCAGCCCTGTTATTTCGCCGCGATCCGGCGTGCGCACTTTTACGCAGCGGCCCGGGCCGGCGATCGCCTGCATTTGGATGTTCGTCTACTGCGCCAGCGCCGCAATATGGTGCGCTTTTCCGGCGTGGCGACGGTGGCGGGGAAGCGTCTCTGCGTGGCTGAATTTACCTGCGCCAGCTGATGGGCGCGTATTGTCAGGGGACCCCGTGACTCGCATTGTTGATGAGATTTTGCAAACGCTGCTGGACAGGGATCCGCCAGGGCAGGAGATTCACCGTGAGGTGGATGAATACGGCGATATTATCGTCACCGAACACAAGCAGTATCGCATGCTTCGTTTTGATGAGCTGTATGAGCAGAGCAAGGTGAGCATGCGCTCGCCCGCTTCGCCGATACATCACTATATCAAAGCGATGATGATGGCGATTACCTGGCGGGAAGAGGGCGACGTGCTGCTGCTGGGGTTGGGCGGCGGCAGCCTGCTGCGGGCGCTGCACGCTTACGATCCTGACCGGCGGCTTGATGTGGTGGAACTGCGCTCTCGCGTGCTCGCTGTAGCCCGCAGTTATTTCACGCTGCCGGAGGCCGGCTGCGTGAACTATCACATCGATGACGCCGGTCTCTATCTGCGGCGGGTGCCGACGCGCCGCTACGGGTTTATTTTTTCCGATCTCTATTCGGCGTTCAGCATGTCGCCGCAGCAGGGCACCGAGGCGTTTCTGGAACGCTGCCGCGACGCGCTATGCGACGGCGGCTGGCTGGTGCTCAACTATCTGGAAATGCCGCACAGTCAAACGCTGCTGTACCATGCCCTGTACCGGGTGTTTACCGACGTCTTTTTCTGCGAAACCGGCAGCGGCAACGTGGTGATCTACGCCAGTTACGCAACGAATGCCTACCGGCTGCAGGCGCTACAGACGCAGGCGCTGCGGCTGAGCCGCGACGGCGTGGCGGAGGTGGGCCATCTGGCGCGTTATCTGACGCGGCTGTAGTTTTCTGGCGAAGTTCGGCAGGGATGGTATTATAATTGGATTATCATAATCAGGATGGTAACACCATGGAAAAGAAGACCGCGCGTTTAACCGTTTTGATCGATCCGGAGAAGAAAAAAGCTCTGGAGACGCTCTGCCAGCAGCAAGATGTTACCCCCTCGCAGGTGGTCCGGCAACTGATCCGGGATTATCTGCAAAAACATCACGTTGACTACCCTTCCCAGACCTCTCAGGCCAATCCCAAGGTCGAGACGCGCTGATTGCCAGGGCAACTACGCCGATTGGCCGGGGACGTTGCGTCCGCCTGCCGCTGTCGGCGCCGTTGCCCCTTGTACACTGTCTGAATGTTCTTCTCAATCCGACATTGTCTTGGTGCCGTTAGGCATCTTCCCTGGTGGCCAGCGCCTCCGGCAGCGTTGAGTAGAAGGCGAGCCGGCCGTCAATCGGCCGTATGCGCGCCCGCGCCAGCGTTTTCAGCGGCTGGAAGGGAATATCCGTCACGATCAGCTGCTTACCCGGCGGCAACGCATCAATAAAGCGCTGCAGGGCGCTCAGCCCGCCAGCGTCCAGCACCGGCACCGCATCCCACTGCAGGATCACCGTCTGATACGCGTCGCTGCGCGCCAGCACCTCATCAAACACGCGTTCGGCGGCGGCAAAAAACAGCGGGCCGTTCACGCGCAGCACCAGCGCATCCGCATCGTCGCTGAGCGTGCTCAAGCGCGTCATCCGCGCGATGCGGCGCATAAACAGCAGCGAGGCCAGTACGATGCCGACGGTAATGGCGATCACCATATCGAACAGCACCGTCAGCGCCATGCACAGCAGCATCACGATAATGTCATCCTTGGGCGCCCGGCGTAGCAGATCGACCACCTTGTGGGCCTCGCTCATATTCCAGGCGACGAGCAGCAGCAGGGCGGCCATCGCGGCCAGCGGCAGAAAGGAGAGCCAGGGCGCCAGCAGCAGCAGGGCCAGCAGCACCAGCAGCGCGTGGATCACGGCGGCCAGCGGCGAGGTGGCGCCGGCGCGCACGTTGGCCGCCGAGCGGGCGATGGCGGCGGTGGCGGTAATGCCGCCAAAGAACGGCGCGATTAGGTTGCCCAGCCCCTGGCCGAGCAGCTCGCCGTTGGCGCTGTGTTTCTTGCCGGTCATGCCGTCCAGCACTACCGCGCACAGTAAGGATTCGATAGCGCCGAGCATCGCCATGGAGAAGGCGGCGGGAAGCAGGGCGGAAAGCGTCTGCCAGCTCAGCGTCATCGGCCGGCCGTCCGCCGCCGGCAGCGTCCACGGCAGCTGCAGCTGGGGTAAAATGGCGGGAATACCGGCGCCCTGGCTGCCGTCGGCCAGCTGATAGCTGAAGCTGGAGCCGATGGTGGCGACCTGATGGCCGGCCAGGCCAAGCAGCGCCATCACGGCGGCGCCGGCCGCCAACGCCGGCAGGTGGCCGGGCACGCGCAGCCCCAGCCGCGGCCAGACAATCAGCACCAGCAGCGTCACGGCGCCAATCAGCGTATCGCCGATATCCGCCGCGGGCAGCGCCTGCAGCAGGGCGCCCAGCTTATCCACATAGCCGGCCGGCAGCGCCGTAAGCGGCAGGCCGAAAAAATCCTTCACCTGCAGCGTGGCGATGGTGATGGCGATCCCCGAGGTGAAGCCGAGCGTAACCGGCAGCGGAATATACTCAATCAGACGGCCGACGCGGGTCAGCCCCATTATCACCAAAAATGCGCCGGAGAGCAGGGTGGCCAGCAGCAGGCCGGCCAGGCCGAACTGCTGCGCCACCGGATACAGGATCACCACGAAGGCGGCCGTCGGCCCCGAGACGCTGTAGCGCGAGCCGCCGGTGACGGCGATCACGATGCCGGCAACCGCCGAGGTGTATAAGCCGTACTGCGGCGGTACGCCGCTGGCGATAGCCAGCGCCATGGCCAGCGGAATAGCGATAATGCCGACGGTGATGCCGGCAATGGCGTCTTTCAGCAGGCGCTGTCGTGAATAGGGTTCCTGCCAGCAGGCGGCGATGAGGGCGCTGAAGGGGCGTACGCGGTTGATCTTGTGTGTATTCATCTCAGGTAATAGCCAAATCAAAAAATAAAACGACATGGCGGGCCGGATGGGGTCCGTCTCGGTTACAGGCGATCGGGTAAATATTCTCCACAATGAAATTAATGTGTTAATTTCATTATAATGTTATTTGCATATTATGCTGCTATCATCAACCTAAGCAGGGGTGAAGTAAAGCGTGAAGCTCGCTCTTGATGCCTATGGACAGGGTAAATACATCGCCAAGAGGGTCCGTTATTCCTAACTGAGGAAAATATATGGATTTTTTGCATGCGCAGTTACACCTGAAAATGGGCGACGTGGTGGAAGTGCATTGCGACCGTCCGTGCACCATCCTGCTGATGGATGATGCGGCGTTTGCGGGCTATACCCACGGGCAGCCGGGCCGTCACCACGGCGGCCATTGCGACGAACTGCCGGCGCGCTTCACCGCGCCTGCCGACGGCGTATGGCATGTCGTGATTGATGCGGGCCAGTTTAATTCCGCCCTCACCCACAGCATTAATATTTATCCGGTTAATTAGTCGTGCGCCTTCGCACCGCGAGGGCGCTTCCCTTTCCCGTTGTTCTGAGCGTCAGATAATGAAAATTGGTTACCTGTTCCCCGTGGCGATTATTATCGCCGCCGTTGTGTTACTGGCCTGGTTTATTCTCGGAGGGTATGCATTGCCGCAGCGCTGAGGCGGATTAACCCTGTAGGCGTGAGTCATATTACCCGCATGGAACATGATTGCCCGGCGGCTTAATCTATGGAAGGATGCGGCGCAACGTGCGGCAGGGCCGCTAACCGAGGGTGAACAATGGTAAATAGCGCGCTGTGGTACCGGGAATTTGGCACGCCGGAAGCGGTGCTCCGGCTGGAAAACGCGCCGCCGGCCGCGCTGACGGCGGGAAACGTGCGGGTCGCCATGCGGCTCGCGCCGGTGAACGCCTCCGATTTGATTCCGCTGAGCGGCGCTTACCGCCATCGCGTCGTGCCGCCGGCCGTCGCCGGCTATGAGGGCGTCGGCGTGGTGACGGAGACGACGCCGGGGGCGGAGCATCTGCTCGGCAGGCGGGTGCTGCCGCTGCGGGGCGAAGGCACCTGGCAGCGCGTGGTCAGCTGCCCGGCGGCGCTGGCGGTGCCGGTGCCGGACGCGATTACGGACCTGCAGGCATCCCGCGCCTATATCAATCCGCTGGCGGCGCTGCTGATGCTGGATTTGTATAACCCGGCGGGGCGGCGGGTGCTGCTGACCGCCGCCGGTTCCGACTGCGGCAGGCTGCTCGGCCAGTGGGCGCTGCAGCGCGGCGCGGCGGAGGTGGCGGGCATCTGTCGCTCCCCGGCGCATGCCGACACGCTGGCGGCCTGCGGCATTACCCCGGCGATGCAGAGCGAGCGGACGCGCATTGACCAGCTGGCCGCCGCGGCGGATATCGTGTTTGACGCCACCGGCGGCGCGCTGGCGCAGCAGCTGCTGGAGGCGATGCGGCCGGACGGGCTGTTTGTCTGTTACGGACTGCTTTCCGGGCAGCCGTTTACGCTGCAGCGGCGCTATCCAGCGGTGCGCTGGTTCCATATCCGCAACTGCCTGGCCGACATCGGCACGGCGCAGTGGCAGGCCCTGTTCGGGCGGATATGGCCGCTGCTGGCGCAAAGCCGCTGCGGCGGGGCGCGCATTTATCCGCTGGAGGAGTGGCGGGCGGCGCTGGCGCTGTACCGCCAGCCGGGGCGGCAGGTTAAGCCCGTGATGGATCTGCAGCCGTAAGATTCAGGCTGGCGAGCAGCTGCTCCTGCGCGGCCGCCAGCTGTTCGCGGTCGAGAAACGCCGTCGCCTGCAGCGGGAAAAACTGCAGCGAATGCAGGCCGATGCAGCCGAAGGCGGCGGTGAGATAGGGGGTGAGAAAATCCGGCTGTCTGGCGCGTTCGCCACTGAACACCCCGCCGGCGGCGATGGCGATATACACCGGCTTGTCTTGCAGCAGGCCGATCTTCTCACCGCCGGGGGCGCTGGCGATGGTGCGCCCCATGCGCAGCACCTGATCGAGCCACGCCTTCAGCACCGACGGCACGGTGAAATTGTTCATCGGCGTGCCCAACACCAGCGCGTCCGCCTGCTCCAGCTCCTGAATCAGGGTTTCCGATAGCTGCAGCGCGCCGTCCGCCGCCGGCGAACCGGGTGCGGCCAACGCGCTCGCGTAGTCGTCGCCGGCATGGGCTATCGGCGCCAGGCCCAGATCGCGACGCGTGACGCTAGCGTCAGGGTTGGCGGCCCGCAGCCGCGCCAGCAGGGCGGCGGAAAGCCGGCGGCTGTGCGAATCGCGCCGCGGGCTGCAGTCAATGTGCAATATATTCATCGTATCCTCTCCCATCGCGGGCGGCAGCGCCCGTTAATCAGCATAGTCGCTGCCGTTACTGACGCATGCCGATCGCCAGGCGGTTAAAGGCGCTCATCAGGGCGATGGCGAAGGTCAGATCGGAAATTTCCACCTCGCTGAAGTGCGCGCGCAGCGGTTCGAAGTCTTCGTCGGGCGCATGGGTGGTGTCCACATGCGTCAGCGACTCCGTCCAGGCCAGCGCGGCGCGTTCACGGTCGCTGAAGCGTTCGCTGACGCGCCAGCCCGCCAGCCCGTCCAGTTTGGCCTCCGCCATGCCGCCGGCGCGCAGCGCTTTGGCGTGCATCTCCAGACAAAAGGCGCAGCCGTTGATCTGCGACATGCGCAGCCAGACCAGCTCGATCAGCGCTTTGCCCAGCGGGCCTTTTTCCAGCGCGTTTTTGGTGGCGATCAACCCCTGATAGGCGTCGGGAGAAAGGGTGTTGTACGGCAGGCGTTTTGGTGCGCTCATGGCGGATCTCCTGATAAAAAGTTATCGCTTTATTGCGTAGCCGCTACTGTAAGCGGCTAATGGCCTATAACATAGGTGCAAGAACTGAATAAATTAATGGGACATCCGCGATGGATATACAGCAGCTGCGCCCTGACCAGCAGCACGACGCGCCACTCTACCTGCAGCTGTACCGGCGCTACCGCGAGGCGATTGCCGTCGGCAAGCTGCGCCCGGGGGACCGCGTGCCGTCGGTGCGCAGCCTCGCCAGCGAACTGAATCTGGCGCGCGGCACGGTAGAGACCGCCTATCAGATGCTGGTGAACGAAGGCTACTTTGTTGCACGCGGCGCGGCCGGCACCGTGGTGTCGCCGCGTCTGGGCAAGCTGGCCGAACCGCTGGCGGCCTCGGCGCCGCCGGCTGCCGCCTCGCCTCATCCGCACGCCGTCAGCGGCGATGCGCTGTCGTTCCAGATGGGGCTGCCGGCGCTGGACGCCTTTCCGCGCAAGGTGTGGGCGCGTCTGGCGGGGCGCTGTCTGCGCACGCTGGAGCTGCAGGCGATGTATTACCCCGATCCGGCGGGCTATGCGCCGCTGCGGCACGCCATCGCCGCCTATTTGGGCATTTCGCGCGGCATTGCCTGTTCGCATGAGCAGGTGTTTGTCACTGCCGGCTATCATGGCGCGCTGGAGCTGGTGCGCCATACCCTGCTGCGGGCGGACGACACAGGCTGGTTCGAGGACCCGGGTTACCTGTTTGCCAGGCAGTATCTGGAGCGCGCCGGCCTGCGGCTGGCGGCGGTGCCGGTGGATGAGGAGGGGCTGAACGTGGCCGCCGGTCGCCAATGCGCCGATGACGCGCGCTTCGCGGTAGTGACGCCGACCCACCAAAGCCCGACGGGCGTGGCGCTGTCGCTGCCGCGACGGCTGGAACTGCTGGAATGGGCGAGCCGCCGCCAGGCGTGGATTATTGAGGACGATTACGACAGCGAATTCCGCTACCACGGCCGGCCGCTGCCGGCGCTGAAAAGCCTGGACCGCGACGGGCGCGTGCTCTATACCGGCACCTTCAGCAAGGTGCTATTCCCCGGCCTGCGGCTGGCGTATCTGGTGGCGCCGGCCGGGCTGGTCAGCCGCTTTCGCGACAGCGTCAACCATCTGCCCGGCCCCGGCTCGATGCTGCCGCAGGCGATGGTGGCCGATTTTATGGCGCAGGGGCATTTTGGCCGCCACCTGCGTAAGATGCGCGCGCTGTACGCCGCCCGGCGTGGCTATCTGGTCGATGCTCTGCAGCAGATGCTGGGCGAACGCCTGCATATCCAGCAGCAGGCCGGCGGCATCCACGTCTTGGCGCATCTGCCGGCCGGGCAGGATGATAAGGCGTTAGTCGCTGCCGCCGGGGCCGACGGGCTGTCGCTGCAGGCGCTGAGCGACTGGCGCGCCGCGCCGGCGGCAGGCGGGCTGCTGATGGGCTTTGCCAACTTCGCCACGGCGGAGGAGGCGACGGCGGCGGTACGGCGTCTTAAGGCGGTGATGGCCGCGCAGGGATGCTGAAGACGTCAGTTATTCGTCGAGCCGCGCGCTAATCTGCGCCTTGGCGTAGCGGACAAAATCTTCGACCGCCGGCATGACCGCCGCCCAGTCCTGCGTCGCCAGTCCCAGATACTCCTGCCGCGCCACCTGCAGCGTGGCGGCATGTTCGGCGGGTAGCTGCGGTAGCAGCCAGGCCGCCGCTTCTTCCTTACCGGTGATGTCGCCGCTAACGACGCTGTACCAGATGCGCGCCAGCGTCAGGATGATATTGCGCTCATCGCCCTGCAGGTCCGCGGTTTCCCGCCACAGCGCCAGCGTATCCTGAAAGGTTTGCCGCAGGTCGCGCGGAGGTACGGGGGGATACAGTCGCGCCGCCTGGTCGCCAACCAGCGCCACGCTGGCGTGACGCGCCTTGGTTAGCAGAATGGCGATATCCGCGTCCAGCTGCGCCGGCTCATAGATCCCCGCCTCAATATCCTCGCGCTGCCATTCGCCGAACTGCAGCTCTCTGACCGGCGGGTAGCGCCACGGCACCAGCTGTGCATACACCAGCATGGTGACTTCCAGCGCCCGTCGGCCGTCCGCAGCGCCGGGGGGCGCGGACAGCGCCAGCAGTGCCGGCATCAGGCTTGCTCGCTGCGTGTTATCCAGCGGCGCGCGCAGCGTCACCAGCAGATCGAGATCGCTGTAGGGGCGCAGACCGCCCTCCAGGGCGGAGCCGTACAGATGGATCGCCAGCAGGTTGCGGCCGAGCCGGAGGGTGAGGAGGTCGACGACGGCGGTGATTTGTTGTCGGGCTGAGTCTGTCAGAGGCATTGTCATAGGCGACTCCTAGCGTGTCCGAGCTCGAGTGTAGCGCGATTTTTGCTGTGTACGTCACGGCTGCTTTGCTATGGCATCAGAAATTGTGGGATAGATTAGCAGAATATTTATAGCATTATTTTTATAAAAACTAATGCTATTTAATGAAAGGGATGAGTTATTACCTAATGGATATTTATAAATAAGCGTCTGTGGCGTTTGAAAATTTGTGCTCCGGTGGGGGGCGAGGATTGCGGGGTTAAAATGTCTGCTTTACCATATGAAATTGTATGGCATTTTTTTGAGTGTAAATTAAACGAGTTATTAGAAAAGGATTATTCAACGGATAGCATTCCGCCGGATATTTAAGGGTAAATAATATGAAAAAACTCTCCTCTTTGTTATTACTTTGCGTCGCCGTGATTTTTTCCTCCAATGCTACGGCGGGGCGCCAGGGCTGTGAAATTAAGAAAAGCAAAATTCGCACCCAGATGGCGTACGCTAAACGCTACGGCAACTATAACCGGCTGGCGGGGCTGGAGCGGGCGCTGGCGCGGGTCGAGGCCGCCTGTACTGACGGTTACAGCGGCGCCAGCTATCGCCTGGATGGCTATAGCGGAGCCAGCCGCCTTGACGGCTACAGCGGGGCCAGCGGCCGTCTGGATAACATCCGCGGTAAGGAAGACAAGGTAAAACGGCGCGAGCTGGAGCTGGACCGGGCGATCGCCGGCGGCGACATGGAAAAGGTGCGCAACAAGGCCCATAAGCTTAATGACGCTAAGCAGGAGCTGGCGGAAGCGCGGCGCTGGTAATCTGACCGTAGCAATAAGGCAGAAGGGTGGCCCCTTCTGCTTTTTTATCGCCCTTTAGCCGTTGGAATAGGCCACTCCGGCCCGTGCGCGGCGGTTGAGCAGCACCACCAGCAGCGCCAGCGCGGCAATGATCGCCCCCATCACCGGCACAAAGGCGTAGCCCAACCCGGCGGACACCACCGCGCCGCCGGCGGCCGCGCCCAGGGCGTTGCCGAGGTTAAACGCGCCGATATTGACCGACGAAGAGAGGCCGGGCGCTTCGCTGGCGACGCGCATCACGCGCATCTGCAGCGGCGGCACCACGCCGAAGGTGGCGATACCCCAGACCACCATGCCCAGCGCCGCGCCGATCTCACTGCGCGCCAGCAGCGGCATCAGCAGCATCACGGTCAGCAACAGCAGCAGAAAGCCCTTCAGCGTATTACTTTCCGAACGGTCGGCGAACTTGCCGCCGAGGTAGTTGCCGATCGAGAAGCCCACGCCGGTCAGCATCAGCATCAGGGTGACGAAGGTCGGCGTGGCGGCGGTCAGCGTGTGCAGCACCGGCGCAATATAGGTGTAGAGGGTAAACATCGCCCCGGCGCCCAGCACGGTGGTCAGCAGCGCGGTCAGCACCTGCGGGCGCAGCAGCACCGACAGCTCACGCTTCACGTCCGGGCGTTCACCCGCTTCCCCTTTCGGCAGTGAGAACCACAGCCCCAGCATGGCGATTACCCCCAGCCCCGCGGTAGCCAGGAACGACATGCGCCAGCCGATGGTGGCGCCGAGCCAGGTAGCGGCCGGCACGCCGCCGATATTGGCGATGGTCAGCCCCATAAACATGGTGGCGACGGCGCTGGCCTGTTTTTCTTTGGCGACCACGCTGGCGGCGACCACCGAACCGAGGCCGAAGAACGCGCCGTGGTTCATGCTGGTGATAATGCGCGACAGCATCAGCGTGGTGTAATCTGGCGCGATGCTCGATAACACGTTACCCAGGGTAAAAATCGCCATCAGGAACACCAGCGCGTTTCTGCGCGCCCGGTGGGACAGCAGCAGGGTCATCAGCGGTGCGCCGATCATCACCCCGACGGCGTAGGCGCTGATCAGCATCCCTGCTTTGGGTATCGAGACGTCCACTCCTTCGGCGATCACCGGCAGCAGCCCCATCGGGGAGAATTCGGTGGTGCCGATGCCGAACGCGCCCACCGCCAGCGCCAGCAAGGGATAATTAATTTTCATGTAGCAACTCCGTTAGCCGCTGCCAAAGCGCGGAAAGATAGTGAAAGTGACGAAAGTATGACATCGGTCACAGCAAAGATAAGCCGGCGGCGGGGGAAAAGATTTTTGCTGATTTGCGCACAATAAGGGGAAGGTGGGCGTGTTTTTGCAAAAGGAACCGGCGGCCCGGGCGGGCCGCCGTGGATAAGCGTTACGCCGCGAAGCCGCCGTCGATAGTCAGGCTGGCGCCGGTAATAAAGCCGGCTTCCGGGCCGGCCAGATAGGCGACAAAGCCGGCGATCTCGTCATCTTTGCCGTAGCGGTCGAGGGCCATCAGCTGTTTCAGCTGTGCGGCGAATTCGCCGTCGTCCGGATTCATATCGGTATCTACCGGGCCGGGCTGCACGTTATTGACGGTAATGCCGCGCGGGCCGAGATCGCGCGCCATGCCCTTGGTCAGGCCGACCAGCGCGGATTTACTCATGGCGTACGCCGCGCCACCGCCAAACGGCACGCGTTCAGCGTTGGTGCTGCCGATATGGATAATGCGGCCGCCGTCGTTCATATGGCGCGCCGCTTCCTGGCTGGCGATAAAGACGCTGCGCACGTTAACCGCCAGCATGCGGTCCAGATCGTCCTGCGGCAGATCTTCGATGCCGCCCATCGCAAACACCCCGGCGTTGTTCACCAGAATATCCAGCTTACCGAAGTGCTGCGCCGCCTGTTGTACCGCCCGGCGCAGCGCTTCGGCGTCGGCGCTGTCCGCCTTGATGGCCAGCGCCTTGCCACCGGCGGCGCTGATGGCGTCCACCACGGCGTTAGCCTTATCGGCAGAGGAGACGTAGGTCAGCGCCACCGCCGCGCCTTCGCGCGCCAGGCGCTGTGCGATAGCGGCGCCGATGCCGCGCGAACCGCCCTGAATAAAGGCAACCTTGTTTTGCAGAGGAAATGTTGTCGTCATGCTGTTTCTCCTTAAAGGGGTGAACCTACACACTGTGGGCCAGTATCGGAGATGTGCCGGGTGGGGAATGTTCAGAAAGAGCTATGCGGCGGGGCAGCTGCGTGGGGAGGCGCCTATCAGCTTTCCTTACGCCGCTCGGCCGTAGGTGTCTGCCTGTTATCAGCCTATCGTTTGAGGATCGTAATGTATTTATCTATCGCGAGGGGAATTATTCAGAACCTGCGATAGAAATGCTTGTCAGATAAATCCTGTTTAATAGCGGATCTGAGTGTTAAATCTGGCGTTTTTTTTGCCTTTTAAGTACTCCTTTGGATTTATTTTTTAGCAAAAAGTGCTATGTATTTTCTGTTTTTATGAGATGCTTGTATTTTTTATGAACGGTATGATTTTTCTGTGATTTTTATTTGATTAATATAATTTTCGGTATTTCTTATCGATTTTTCCTATGGAAAGTTCTTATTACTGATAGGATTTAACGATCGTATGGCAATGCATTGATTTGTTTTTTCATCGGTTTTGACGATTGGTTTTTATTTATTGATCGTTAAAGTTGATCGTTATTTTTTCGCACAGTATTATTTCCTGCAGGCGTTGAATGGAATAAAACCACACTGCTGTTTAACTTTAGAATGGTGTGGTTAATCTAAAGGGAATCAATAATGATATTTGTGTTTTAGCCTCTGTTTTCTCTCCGCAGCCCTGGCTCATGGTGTGCGTACGTTGGTTATTATTTTTTTTGACGCTGTGATTTATGCCGTTGCGGTTACACCAATCTCCCTGGGAATAATGTTGTCGGGGTGTTATTACGCGATAAGAATAAAGTCGCGAGTTCTCCCTTTGACAGAAATTAATGTAAAAAGCCAGCGTGTTGTTTTACTGGCGTGCGATGTTGTACCGACATCGCCAGAGTTAATGGTAATGCTCAATGGATAGGTTTTTAACGGAAGAAACCGGCGGAATTTATAAGGGCCGCCATACCACTCCTCTGAACGGTAATGACAACTATTATATTTACAGCCTGAGCCTGCTGCTGGAGGACCTGCTGGCGAATGAGGATGCGACAGAACGGCAGCTGCCCGCTATCTGGGTGCTGACCGGATTTCAGGATGTTTTATCCTATATCAAACAGATGAAGATAAATGAGGAGAATATCGTGATTGGCAATGAGCGACATTATCGCCTATTGTCCGGTATTCCCAGCATTGGAGAAATGTTTTTTATCCATGCTTCGCTGCCCGTCGCGGAGATCAAAGAGCACTTAAGGTTTGTGATCCGCCGTAAGGCGGATAGTAAAACGCTGTGTAACTATCGCTTTCACGATACACAGGCATTTTCCGCCGGGGCGAGAAAAACGATTAAACTGCTGCTCGAAGGGCTGCCGCCCTGGCGCGTGGCGCAAGAGTGCAACATTCATCACCGGGCCGTCAGCGTATATAAGCGCAACGTAATGCGGCGGCTGAACGTCAATAATACCCAGGAGCTGGTGATTAAGTGCCGACTGATGGAACTGCAGTGGTAGCATACCCGACGATGCAAAATAATGATGATAGCCATGCAGGCTTCAGACTGCTGACAAAGTTTGTTATTAGGGAGAGCGCGGCGATGGGGCTGTAGCGGCATAAGCCGCCTGACAAATTTGCCGGGAGCAAATTTGAACAATCGTCAGGTTGGCCCGTAGGGGGATGCAGGGATGCGTCCCATAACGCCCCTCGTTACGCTAGACCCGGGTACTCGGGCCTGCCATAAACCTCCGATGCACAGTAATCACACATTTCTTCATGGCTATCTACCGGGTGCCAATAAAAAGGCCGCCGATAGATCGACGGCCCGGTGTTTAGCCTTTACAGCGTTAGGAAGCGTTGGTTTCAGCCTGACGAAGCGCCTTGCGGCGCAGCCGCAGCTTTTTCACCAGATGGTGGGCTTCTTTGGTGCTGGCCACCGTCGGTGGGGAGCCGCGCAGCGGCTTCTTGGCCGTTTCGCGCAGCGTGAGCACGGTGATGATGCCGATTACCCCTGCGCCCATCATATAGTAGGCCGGCATCATGATATTGCCGGTGGTATCTACCAGCCAGGCGGTGATTAACGGCGTGGTGCCGCCAAACAGCGAGACCGACAGGTTAAAGCCGATGGCCAGCGCGCTGTAGCGCACGTCGGTGACGAATAGCGCGGGCAGCGTGGCCGGCATGGTGCCGCTAAAGCAGGAGTGCAGCACGCCCAGAATCACCAGGCCGCCAAACACCGCCAGCAGATTGCCGGAGGCCAGCAGCATAAAGGCGGGGATGGCGAGCAGGATCAGCCCGGCGGCGCCCAGCGCGATCACCGGACGGCGGCCGATGCGGTCGGTGGTATAACCCCAGAACAGCGTCAGCGGCATCATCACGAACATGATCACCATCACCAGCAGTAGGCTGCTGAGCTGCCCCAGCCCCAGAATGCCGCTGAGGTAGCTTGGCATATAGGAGGTCAGCATATAGTTGGACACGTTAAACAGCAGCACCAGTCCCACGCACTTCAAGATAGAGACGCGGTACTTCTTCAGCATCTGCAGCAGGCTGAGGCGCGGCTTGCTGTGCTCCAGCGCTTCCTGCTGCGCCATATGCTGCTGGAAGGCCGGCGTCTCTTCCAGCTTCAGGCGGAAGTAAAAGCCGATTAACCCCATCGGTGCGGCAATAAAGAACGGAATGCGCCAGCCCCAGTCCATCATCGCCTGCGCGGACAGTGCGGAGGTGAGGATGGTGACCAGGCTGGCGCCGAGCAGGTAGCCGCCGATGGTGCCGAACTCTAAAAAACTGCCCATAAAGCCGCGGCGTTTATCCGTCGAATATTCGGCGATAAAGGTGGCAGCGCCGGAGTATTCACCGCCGGTGGAGAAGCCCTGCAGCAGGCGGGCCAGCAACAGCAGCACCGGCGCCAAAATGCCGATGGAGGCGTAGCTGGGGATCAGGCCAATGCAGCAGGTGCCGATGGCCATCATGATCATGGTGATGGCCAGCACTTTCTGCCGGCCGATGCGGTCGCCCATCCGGCCGAACACAATACCGCCAATCGGGCGGATCAGGAAGGCGGCGGCGAAGGTGCCGAAGGAGGCGATCAGCTGCGCTGCCGTGCTGGCGTTAGGGAAAAACACTTTACCGATGACCAGCGCCAGGTAACTGTAAACGCCAAAATCAAACCATTCCATGGCATTGCCCAGCGCGGCGGCGCCGACGGCTCGTTTGAGCATATCACTATCAACAATAGTAATGTCGTCAACGGTCAATTCCGGCGACTTATTGTTGAGAGGGAGGTGCTCATTCGGTGGTGTGGTTGGGGAATGTTGGGAGGTCATATTTTCCTCAAAAAAGTTGCGTGATATTTATCGTATTTGTTGTCCTGATGTAAAATAAGAACATAAAACTAACGTAATAACGTTAGGTTGGGGATTATTCGGGGGCGCTACTCTAATATACCCGCAGCGATAATTGCAAGTTTCGCGGAAATATTCACTTTATCCAGGTGATAGTTTCTGTTGTTACTACAAAATGTGTCACGAGGTTTCATATTATCACCGTTTGTTGTGGTAATGTTTGATTTATCCTCCGCCAATGTCCCTGTTTGTTCTCAGGCTTTTTATTGTATTTTTTATTGCCTCGGCGGATGTGGCAAAAATGGTTTTTTTTATATTATTTTTATCGCGTCGCGGTTGTTTCTTTATAATATGACGTGCAGGCAGATATTCGCACGGCATAAAAGTGATATAATATTCCTGATTTATTTAGCGATTTTGTCCGGGAGTTTTATTATAATCGTCAATCTATCCGTCAGCCGTTGCAGAGCCTTATGCCCAATTCGCATAGCCCGTTAACCGATCCTCAGTTTGTTGCCGAATTACAGCAGCAGATGCTGCAGTTCGCTCGTCTGCAGCTTAATGATTTTCATCAGGCGGAGGACGTGGTGCAGGAAGCCTTTGAAGGTGCAATGAAAAACGCGGGTTCGTTTGCCGGCAGGGCGGCGTGGAAAAGCTGGGTGTTTGCGATTTTGCGCAATAAGATCGCCGATACGCTGCGTATGCGCTATCGCCAGGCGGAGGTTCAATCCGCCGATGAGGAAGATCGGCAAGACTTTGAGGCGCTGTTTGATGCGCAGGGGCACTGGCCGGCGGATGAACGGCCGCAGCGCTGGCATCAGCCGGACGAATCCTGCGAGCAGGCGCAGTTTTGGCAAATCTTCGAACTGTGCCTGACGCAGGTGCCGGCTAAAAACGCCCGGGCTTTTATGATGCGTGAATTTATCGGTCTGGAAACGCAGGAAATATGTCGTGAAATGGCGCTGTCAGTGACTAATCTTAACGTAGTGCTGTGGCGGGCGCGTATGCGCCTGCGGGAGTGTTTATCACAGCGTTGGTTTAGCCGTGAAGGAGGCGAACATGCTTAACTGCCACCGTGCGACCCGCCTGATGTCCCAGGCGCAGGATGCGCCGCTGCCGTTGACCCAGCGGGCGGCGCTGCGTTTCCATCTGCTGTTTTGCTCCGGCTGCCGCAATTTTCAGCGGCAGCTGGTCGATCTGCGCAGTATCACGTCGGCTTTCGCCCAGGGTAAAGATCGGTCGACCAAGCGCTAGGCCATGCGCTTCAGCGCCGGCGCAGCAGGCGGTCGAGCGACAGCCTGCCGCCGCCGTAGCTCATCAGATAGATCTGCGCGCTCATCCACATAATATGCACCGGCCAGGCGTCCGGGTAGACGAAAACCTGAATCACCAGCGTCATCACCCACAGCGCCAGCGCGGAAAAGCGCGTCGCCAGACCGAGCAGCAGCAGTAGCGGGAAAAGATGTTCCGCCACGGCGGCCAGGGTGGCCGCGATGGCCGGCGGCAGCAGCGGCAGCTGGTACTCGGTGGCGAACAGCGCCAGCGCACCGCTGGTCAGGTGCGGTATCCCCAGCCGCAGCGGCTCGCCGCCCAGGATGTCAATCGTCAGCCCTTCAACCTTACTCTGCCCCGACAGCCAGAACGTGGCGGCCAGCGCAAGACGCGCCAGCAGGCCGAGCAGGCTTTCCTGGACGATTTTCTGGCTCCTTGCCGCCAGCGTATGCAGTAATTCCATGTTATGTCTCCTGCCGGCCGGATACGCAGAGGATCAGGCCGTAATGATGTAAGCGCCGTAAGGCCGGACGGGCGTCAAACTGTGCATCTTGCGTTATCGCCGCCGCCAGCGCGTGCGTCAGGGGCCGTTCTGCCTGCAGCGCGCGAATAAAGTGCCGTTCCGCCGCGTCGATGGCGATCAGACGCACGTCATCCTGATGGCGAAACAGTAAAACCTGTTCGGGGCGCCAGGGATCCCACTCCGTCGGCGCGGGATCCTGCTGATGCGCCGCCCATAGGCTGAACACGGCAAACGGCGAGCTGAACAGGCGCAGCGAAGGATGCAGCCGCAGCGTGCTGTCGGCAGACAGCGTTGGCTCTGCGCCGCGCGCCGGCTCCCCATCCGCCGCGTGCAACGCTTCGATGCACAAGAGCTCAAGCTGCGTCAGGTCCGCCAGCCACGGCCACTCCGCCAGCGGCGGAAAGTCGGCCAGCCAGGCGGGCAGCCGCGCGCCGTAACCGGCCAGCACCGGCGACGTCGGCGGATGCTGGCGGATAAACTCGGCCGCCATGGCGCGGAAGAAGTCGTCGCCGACCTGCTGCACCAGCACCGGGCAGTTTTCCGCCAGCGCGTTAATCAGCGAGGCCATCACGTTGTTGCGGTAAACGGCAAAGCGGTAGGACGGATCGCTGCCGTTCCAGGTGGTTAACCCCGCCGGCGCGGCGCCGTCGCCGTCAAGCAGCGCCTGATACAGTGCGCGTTGCATCCTTCACCTCCGGTGTCATGAGCGCCTCCGCCTGACGCGCCTCGTCCAGCAACACCGCCAGCGGCGGCAGATTGCTGTCCCATTCGATCAGGGTCGCCACATTGCCGACCGCCGCCAGCGCGGCACGATACAGCTGCCAGACCGGCGCGGCGACGCGGCCGTCGTGGGAGTCAATCAGCAAGCGGTCGCCGGCGGCGTCCTGGTGTTCCGTATGGCCCGCCAGGTGAATCTCGCCCACCTGGTGCAGCGGCAGCTCGTGCAGCATGGCCAGCGGGTCGCGGTGGTGGTTGACGCCGCTGACGTAAAGGTTGTTGATGTCCAGCAGCAGGCCGCAGCCGCTGCGTTTTACCATCTCGCTGATAAAGGCGGTTTCACTCAGGGTGGAGGCGGCAAATTCAACGTAGGTGGCCGGATTTTCCAGTAAAATCGGCCGCCGCAGCGCATTCTGCACCTGATCGATATGCGCGCAGACCCGCGTCAGCGTGGCCTCGGTATAGGGCAGCGGCAGCAAATCGTTGAGAAAAAAGCCGTCATGCGTCGACCAGGCCAGATGTTCGGAGAACATCTGCGGTTGATAGCGTTCTACCAGCGCGGCGACGCATTGCAGGTGGTGGCGGTCGAGCGGCGCTTCAGCGCCGATCGACATCCCCACGCCGTGAATGGATAGCGGGTAGGCCTGACGGATGGCGCCGAGGGCCTGATGAAAGGGGCCGCCGGCTACCAGATAATTCTCCGCGTGGATTTCAAAAAAACCGACGTCGGGACGCTCGCGCAGGATCTGGCTGAAGTGCTCCGGCTTCAGGCCGACGCCGGCCCGCGGCGGAAGACCGCCCATCATGTTATGACCAGGCGCATCACACCTGACGGCAGGCGGGGTATAAATTGTCATCGTTATTGCTCCTGTTGATGGGCGGCGAGAGCCTGCTTACATCTCTTTAAACGCTTCCAACTGGCCAAAACCGGTCGACGATGTCGGCGATTTCATTTTTACGCAGCTGCCGGTGGGTACCAGCTTCCAGGCATTGCCCTGGTAGTCGGTTTTGGCCGTACCGGCGCAGGTGGTGCCGGCGCCCGCTTTACAGTCATTTTTGCCCTTCAGCGAGACGCCGTAACATTTCTCCATATTGCTGCCTTCGGCCGCCACGGCTGCGGTGCTTGCGGTGGCCAGCACGCTGCCTAACGCCAGCGCCAGCAGTGCGGTTGTAGTTGGCTTGTTCATTATTTCTTCCTCACGGTTGTAAAACGGATCGTTGTGTTGGCAGAAGCAAAATGGCTTCTGAGGAGTTAGTCGCAGCGGGCGCGGATTTCTTACAGAAAAAATTATTTTTTATTTAAAGTGACTGAATAACAGATGGTTGCGTTCTGTTTGCCGCGGGTGTAGCAATCATGCGGGGCGTAAAGAGGAGTGCGCCATGACATAAAAAAACCGCAGCCAGAGGCTGCGGTTGAGGTTAGCGGGACAACCGGGTGGTCTTTGCCTGCGGTGGATTACCAGCAGACAAAGCCGCCGTCGACCAGCAGATCGATACCGGTGCAGAATGAGGCGGCGTCGCTGGCCAGGAAAATGGCCGGGCCGGCCATCTCTTCCACGCGCGCCATGCGCTGCATTGGCGTCTGGCTTTCAAACGCCTGCGTCTGATGCACCATTTCCGGCCGGGTGTTCATCGGCGTGGCGGTATAGCCGGGGCTGATGCTGTTAACGCGGATATTTTTCGTCGTCCACTCCATGGCCAGGCTTTTGCTGAGGTGGATTACGCCGGCTTTGGCACAGTTGTAGTGCGCCTGCTCCAGACCGCGGTTGACGATAACGCCGGACATCGAGGCGATATTGATGATGGAACCGCCGCCGCCGGCGGCCATCAGTTCCGCTTCGGCTTTGCAGGCGTGCCAGACGCCGGTCAGGTTGATATCGATCACCCGCTGCCACTGCTCGGTGTCCATCTCCAGTGCCGGGTTGGCGTTGGCGATCCCGGCGGCGTTCACCGCCACGTCAAGGCGGCCATACTGTGACTTTACGCCGGCGATGGCGCTGCGCAGCGTATCGGGATCGCGTACGTCGCCGGTAAAGGCGACGGCGTGACCGCCGATAGCGTGAATATGCTGCACGGTCTCTGCCAGGCCGCCGTCTTCACGCAGGTCGAAACAGGCGACGTTAGCGCCTGCGCTGGCCAGGCCATAGGCGATAGTCTGGCCGATGCCGCTGCCGGCTCCGGTCACAAAGGCGGTGCGTCCCTGCAGGCTGAATAACTGTTGAGCGAAATCTTTGGTCACCATCGAATATTCTCCTCGCGTTTGGCGCTGTATGCGGACTGCGTCGTTGATAAGGTTTTCGGAACGGCAAAGCGTGCCTTTTCATCCCGGGCGACAAAACTGGTCAGGAAAATGCTGACGATGTACAGCCCAGCGAAGGCAAACAGCACCCCTTTGGCGCCGACGGTGGTGAACAGCAGCGCCACCAGCAGCGGGCCAACAAAGCTGGACAGCCCGGCGCCGAGGTTCAGCACCGACATCGCCGCGCCTTTTCTTTCCGGCTCCAGCGAGGGCACCAGCGCGGTGAGCGGGCAGAAGCCGGCAATCAGCGCGCCGTACAGGCTGCCCATCAGCAGCATGGCCATATAGTTGCCGCTGAACCAGATGGGCGCATAGGCCATGAAAATCATGGTGCAGGCGCAGCCGAAGCCGCCGAAAATTTGTACGGTGCGGCCCCAGCCAATGCGGTCGCCCACCACGCCCCAGATCAGATTAAAGGCGATGTTGACCGTAAAGGTCAGCGCCCAGACCTTTAACCACTGTTCGGTGGTAAAACCATGCTGCGAGAGGTAAATCGGGAAAAAGACCGGCAACGCAAACTGGGAGGTGGTGTTGATCAGCCTGACCAGGCCGCCGACGCCGACGCGGGGGTTTTCCTTGATAATCGAGATACCGCTGAGCAGGATAGCCAGCTGTTCGCCGACCGTCGTGCGTTCCCGCACCGTGCCTTTTACGCACATCAGAACGATCGCCGTACCGGCCAGCGCCCAGACAATGGCGCTCCACAGTACGCCGACGTGGCCGAGTACCGGGATCATCAGCGAGGCGTAGAAGTTGGCGACGATATACAGCCCGCCGGTAAACGCCAGGTAGAACCAGCCGACGGCGGTCGCCAAGGTTTTGGCCGGGTTGCGGTAGGTCACCCAGACCAGGAATGAGTAACAGAACAGCGGGTAGCCGAGGCCGCGGATACAGTAGGTCGGCACGATAATGGCGAAGTTCATGGTAGGCAGGGCCACCAGCAGGAACAGCACCTGGCCAACCAGCCAGAACATCGCGCCGATCAGCATGGTTTTACGCGGCCCCAGCGCTTCGGCCATCACGCCCGACAGCCATGCGCCGATCGCCACGGCAATGCCGTAGATGGCGATCAGCGTGGCGCTCTGCGGCATGCTCAGACCGCGTTCGATCAGATAGGGGGAGATCCAGGCCTGTTCAACGCCGTCGCCGACGATGAACAGCAGCACGCCGATTAAACCCCAGACCAGATCCGTTCTGAGGCCGAGTATCGTCCGCGGCTCTGAGTGAGCGGGTGTCATAAAGTACTCCGTAGGCAGGTAAGATTTATAGGAATTTTTAAGGGTTATGACATGATGAGGCCGCCATCGACATTGATGGTCTGGCCGGTAATATAAGAGGCGTCTTCCGAGGCCAGAAACATCACCAGCCCGGCGACGTCTTTAGGCTTGCCTGCGCGTTTTAACGGAATGCCTTCCACCCACTCCTGCATTAATTCGCCTTTGCCGTATTTTTTCTCCGGCGTGCTCAAGATCTCGCCCCAGACGCGGTCGTTATAATCCCACATCTCCGTTTCGATAATGCCGGGGCAAAACGCATTGACGGTAATATTGTGGGCGGCGAGTTCCAGCGCCAGACTTTGCGTAATGCCAATCACCCCCATTTTGCTGGCGGCGTAGTGCGGCGTATAAATAAAACCGACCCGTCCCTGTCCGGATGAGGTATTAATCAGGCAGCCTTTATTTTGCTTGACCATATATTTGGCCGCTTCCCGGCAGCACAGCCATACGCCGGTGGTGTTGACGTTAAGCACGCTGTCGAATTCTTTGCGCGTCATGGAATCGAAATGGTCGATGGTAATGATGCCAGCGTTCTGGATTGAGACGTCCACCGATCCGAAGGTGTCAAACGCCAGCTGGTAGAGCGCGGCAACCTGTTGTTCGTCGGTGACGTCGGCAACGAAGGGAACGATATTGCCGCGATAGCGCTGCGTTAGCCGCTCGGCCGTGGCGAGGATATCTGCCGAATAGTCGGAGATCACCAGATTGGCGCCGGCGGCGGCAAAGCGCTCGGCAATGCCTTCGCCAATACCGCGTGCGGCGCCGGTGATTACGATGGTCTGGTTGCTGAATGAATAGCTCATAACGTGGTCCTTCTGCTTCAGGGGGATCAAGATGCGTAGAGGGTGCGCTCTACCGCGCTCTGCCACTCGCGCCAGCGTTTTTGCAGGCGGCCGTGGCGTGCCATGTTGGGACGAAACTCGCCGTGTACCGGCAGGTAGTTTTTCAGTTCGTCATCGGTGATATGGGTAATGGCTTTGCGCGCCAGCAGGGCGGCGCCGATGGCCGAAAGTTCGGGGATATCGCTGCGCATAACCGGGCATCCCAGCAGATCGGCCTGGTACTGCATCAGCCAGTCGTTTTTGCTGGGGCCGCCGTCCACCATGAGCGCCGTCAGCGTGAAGTCATTATGTTGGCGCATGGCGGCGACCACGTCGGCAATCTGGTAGGCGACTGATTCCAGCGCTGCGCGAATCAGGTGCGCGCGTTTAACGCCGCGGCTTAGCCCGCAAATGACGCCTCTGGCGTGCTCGTTCCACCACGGCGCGCCTAGGCCGGTGAGTGCCGGTACGAAATACACCCCGAGGGTGGAATCCACCGAAGCCGGCAACGTATTCAGCTCATGGGCCAGCTCTGCGGCGGGCAGCTCACTTAAGCCGGTGCTGTCGGCCATCCAGGCGACGGCGTCGCCGGTGTGGGGAATATTGCCCTCCAGCCCGTAGACCAGCCGCTGCCCGTCATGCCAGGCGATGGTGGTGGCGAGCGACTGGATGTCGCATTGGGCGGAAGTCACCGGCGCCATGACGGACGAGCCGGTGCCGTAGGTGGCTTTGACGCAGCCGGGCTGTCCCAGTGCGTGGCCGAATAACGCGGCGTGCGAATCGCCGATCATTGCCATGATCGGAATACCGTCGGGAATGTCCGCCAGTCCTTTGGTATGGCCGAACAGGCCACTTGAGGGTTTGACCGCCGGCAGCGCGGCGGCGGGGATCTGGAAGATGGCCAGCATCTGTTCATCCCAGCCGCCGCTGTGCAGGTTCAGCAGCTGCGTGCGCGAGGCGTTGGAGTAATCGCAGTAAAAGGCTTCGCCCGCGGTCAGATGCCAGAGCAGCCAGCTGTCGATGGTGCCCAGGCAAATCTCGCCCTGCTCGGCGAGTGCAAAGCCGTTTGGCACCGACTCCAGCAGCCAGCGCATTTTAGAGCCGGAAAACAGCGGAGCAATGGGCAGACCGGTCGCCGCTTTAATCGGCTGCGCCTGATGATCGCGCCGCAGGCTGTCGCAAAAATCCGCGGTGCGCGAGCATTGCCAGGAGAGCGCCGCGCCGAGCGGTTTGCCGTTGCTGCGATACCAGCCGATGGCGGTTTCACGCTGATTGCTGATCGCCAGCGCGCAGACATGCTCCGCGCCGACGTGTGCCACCGCCTGCGCCAGCACGTTCAGCGAGGCTTCTACCAGCAATTCCCCCGACTGTTCTACCCAGCCTTCCCGCGGCGTCTGAATGGAGAGCGCCTGTGAAAACTTGGCGATGACCTGGCCGCATTCGTCCAGCGCGACGGCTTTGGCATTGGTGGTGCCTTCATCAAGCGCGATGATGACATTCTTTGTTGCCGACATAGAGTTTCTCCAAATAACGCAGAATTCAGGCGACGACCGGCATGGCGGAAAGCGGATCGCGTTGGCGCGGTCTGCGCCGGCAGGGCAAGGCATACGCCTTTTCTCTGCCACTTTGAATATATATTCAAGTATGACTATTTATTTAGTGCACGATAACCAAGTTGCTGAGGCTCAGCCACCGGCAAAGTCTGCAAATGTGCTTGCTATCACATTTCTAACGCGGCGCAGTGTGACGGGGAAAACGCAGGGGGATGGTTTATCTTTTTGATAAAAAGCTATTTTTTCGTGCCGCCTCCGAAGGTTTTGGGGCGGCGGTAGACACGTTAACCGAGCGGACTGGGGACAATCAGTCCGTGACCAGCATTCTGGAGGTGTGGTAATCGGTGATCAGCACATCGATATAACCGCCGTTCAGCGCGCCCTTGATGGCGGCGACTTTGTCGCGGCCGCCGGCCAGCGCGACGACGTTCGGGCATTTTTTCACTTTGTCGAGCGCCATGCCGATCACCGGATCTTCATCGTCGCTCAGCACCGGGGCGCCGTGCCGGTCAAAATAGTGCAGGCAGATATCGCCGACGGCGCCGCGCTTGGCCAACCGTGCCAGCATCTCCTCCTGATAGTAGTTACCGGAAGTTTTCAGCAGTTGGGACGGCTCCAGAATGCCGATACCGACGATGGCGACGTCGACATCATCAAAATGGGCAATCACTTCGGCGACATCGCTGCTGGCCATCAGGCGTGCTTTTTCATCCATCGAGCCTTCAATGCTCTGCGCCGGCAGTAGCCAGGCTTTGCAGTTGAGCTGCTGCGCCAGGGTCTGCGTCAGGATGGTGGCCTGCACGTTGCCGTTGGGCCCCACGCCGCCCAGCAGTTGGATAACGCCGTTCGCCTTCAGGTTCTGGGTGTGCACCTCATCCACCATGGCGCGGATGGTGCTGCTCCAGGAGGAGACGCCCACCAAATCGTTGGGCCGCAGGCGGGTTTCCATATAGTGAGCGGCGGCCGAGCCGATGGCGCGTTTCAGCACCGCGTCGGAAGCCTCTTCCGCAACGTCGACCACGATGGCCTGCTTAATGCCGTAACGCTCTTCAATGCCTTTTTCGATATTCAGAAAAATATTAGAGGGCTGAACAACGCTGATTTTGACCAGTCCCTCTTTTTGGCAGCGGGTGATGGCGCGTGAAACGAAAGATTGGGAAAGGGATAATGATTGTGCGATCTCAGACTGCTTGCGACCCTCCAGGTAGTAAAGCGTGGCAATCTTAACCAAGAGCCGTTGTTCATCCTGCTTAGCCATGTTGTTCCTCAACTATCAATTAGGTGCAATCAGTATGTTTTAGCCCGTCATCATACGCGAAAAAGTATGGACTTTAAGTGTGATGAAACTCTAATTTTTGCCAATGGTGTCGTACTGCGCTGGACAAACTTGCAGCGATGATCATACTATCATGAATATAAAATCATCGTTGAATATATATTCACGATGGCAGATATCCCGCTTTGTTAGTGAATGGGGGGCCTGTAGACGCAACGGTTTGGCAGGCTACCCCTCTTTTTTAGCCAGGCGGAATAAATATTCGTGAAGGAATAATAATTCGGAGGCGATTATGAACCCGTTCTCACTGTCAGTGTCGGAACTGGAAAGCAAAGCGCGTGCGGTACGACGCCATATTATCAACCTGAACGCCAACAGCCCCGCCGGCGGACATACCGGGGCCGATCTGTCACAGGTTGAACTGCTGACCGCGCTGTATTTCCGCATCCTGAACTGTGCGCCTGACCGCCTGGACGATCGGGATCGCGATATCTATATCCAGTCGAAGGGACATGCCGTCGGCTGCTACTACTGCGTGCTGGCGGAGGCGGGCTACTTCCCGCAACCTTGGCTGGCGACCTATCAGCATGCCAACTCACATCTGCCGGGCCATCCGGTGAAGCAGAAAACGCCGGGCATTGAATTGAACACAGGCGCGCTGGGGCACGGCTTCCCGGTGGCGGTGGGGCTGGCCATTGCCGCCAAGCGTGACAACAGCAAGCGCCGCATTTTCCTGATCACCGGCGACGGAGAACTGGCGGAAGGCAGCAACTGGGAGGCAGCGATGGCGGCGGCGCACTACAAGCTGGATAACCTGGTGGTGATTAACGATAAAAACGGGCTGCAGCTGGCCGGCGCCACCAAAGACATTATGAGCACCGATCCGCTGGATGAAAAATGGCGCGCTTTCGGGATGGAAGTCACCGAATGCCGGGGCAACGATATGGCTTCCGTGGTGGCGGCGCTGGAAAACTTGCCGCAAAACGGCAAGCCGCACGTGCTGATTGCGCACACCACCAAGGGCGCCGGCGTGTCATTTATTGCCGGCAAGCCGGAATGGCATCACCGGGTGCCGAAAGGCGATGAGATTACGCAGGCCATGGCCGAGCTGAGCGATCGGGCAGAAGAGGGGGTATAACGTGAGTAATGCAGAACATTTGGCGAACGTAATGGTGACGGCGTTTATTGATGCGGTCGATAACGGCGTCGATCTGGTGCCGGTGGTGGCGGACTCCACCTCGACGGCGAAAATCGCGCCGTTTATGCAACGCTTCCCCGATCGTCTGGTCAACGTCGGCATTGCCGAACAGACGCTGGTGGGGGCCGCGGCGGGGCTGGCGATGGCGGGGAAAATCGCCGTCACCTGTAATGCCGCGCCGTTCCTGGTCGCCCGGGCGAATGAGCAGGTGAAAGTCGACGTCTGCTACAACAATACCAATGTGAAGTTGTTCGGCCTTAATGCGGGCGCCAGCTATGGGCCGCTGGCGAGCACCCATCATGCCATCGACGATATCTCCGTGATGCGCGGCTTTGGCAATATCCAGATTTTCGCCCCTTCTTCACCGTTGGAATGCCGCCAGATCATCGACTATGCGCTGGAGCACGTCGGGCCGGTCTATATCCGGATGGACGGCAAAGCCCTGCCGGAGCTGCATGATGAGACCTACCGTTTCCAGCCGGGCGCCGTCGATGTGTTGCGCTCCGGGAGCGATGTGGCGCTGGTGGCGATGGGGTCTACGGTGCATGAGGCGATGGACGCGGCGGCCACCCTGGCGCAGCAGGGTGTCAGCGCGCAGGTGATCGGCGTACCGTCAATTCGCCCGCTGGACCGCGCTGCCCTGAGCGCTGCGCTGGGCACAATCCGCACGGTGATTACGGTCGAGGAACACAATGTGAACGGCGGCGTCGGCAGCATTGTGGCAGAAGTGCTGGCGGAATATGGTCATGGCGCACGGCTGCAACGTCTCGGCATTGCCGATGGTGAATACGCCATCGCCGCCGACCGTCAGGCAATGCGCGCGCACCATGGTCTGGATGCTGCTGGCATTGTCCGCCAGGCGCTGGCGTCGTTGCATCTATAACGGCCATTGCGCAGGTTTGCCGGCAGGGGGAGGTCACGTATGCATCCGCGACAGAGGAAAATTGTGCAGATGGTGGGCGAGCATGGCCGCCTCAGCGTCGGCGCGCTGGCGCAGGCCGTCGGCGTTTCTCTGGTCACCATCCGTCATGATTTGCAGGCGCTGCATCAGCGGGGGGAACTGTTTCGGGTGCATGGCGGCGCCGTGGCTTTGCAGAGCCATGCGCTCCGGGCCGGATTACAGCGGCGTTATGCCGCCAAACAGGGGATTGCCGGGTATGCCGCCTCGCTGGTGCGCGACGGCGATACGCTGTATCTCGACGGTTGCAGCATCAGCCTGGCGCTGATCGACGCGTTGCACGCCCGGTGCGGTCTCACCATCGTGACGACGCACCCCGATATTGCCGAGCGGCTGAAGCAGAGCGAGCATCAGGCGATGATCGTGGGCGACCTGCGGCAAACGCTAAATGATACGCGGGTCGGGACCTTTATCTGCCGCTGTCTCAGCCAGCTGCGGTTTCAACGCGCCTTTCTGGGTATCGGCGGCTGGCACTGGCAGCGCGGATTTACCGAGCCGGATCCGCAGAGCTGCGCAGTGAAAAATGTCGTCGCGGCGCACTCTGACGAAGTCGTGCTGCTGGCCGATTCGTCCAGGTTTGGCCGGGCGCATCCGCACGCGCTGGCGCCCGCCGACGCCGCCGTTACCCGGGTCATTACCGATACCAGGCTGTCGCCCAAATATCGGCAACATTTCGCCCGGCGAGCGATACGCCTGAACGTCATTAATGCGCAGGAGACCGTCTCAGGCGACTAGCACCCTGACGCCCAGCGCCTCGAACGCCTGCGCCTGCGACGGCGTGATGCCGCTGTCGGTAATCAGGTAATCGATCCTCGACCACTCGCAGGGTAAGGCGAACATGGAAACCTTATCAATCTTGCTGGAGTCGGCCACCACGTAGACCTCGCTGGCGGCGTTAATCATCGCCAGTTTCAGTTTGATATCCGTTTCACTGGGAAAACTCAGCCCCGAGCGCGGCGAGATGCAGGCGGTGGCGAGAAACAGTTTTTCCGCCAGCACGTTTTCGAAGAAACCGGCCGCCTTGTCGCCGGAGGTCGACAGCGTGGGGAACTTAAAGCTGCCGCCGGTCAGCAGGATATTGATCTCCGGCTCACCGCCCAGCGTCAGCGCGATGTTGACCGCGGTGGTGATGACCGACAGCCGCTTGATATGGGCCATATATTTGGTGATCGCGGTGGTGGTGGTGCCGGAATCGAAAATCACGGTGTCGCCGTTTTCGATATACCGCGCCGCCAGGCGGCCGATCGCATCTTTTTGCTCCAGATGGATCTGGCGTTCCAGCATCATCGCGCCGGTGTTTTGTTTCCCGGTCAACAGCGTGGCACCGCCGTGATAGCGCTGGACCAGCCCCCTTTGTTGCAGGGTGCGCAGGTCGGTACGGATGGTCGCTTCGGTCATGCCGAATGCCGCGGTGAGCGCTTTGACCGTGACCGTTCCGTCTTCCCGGACCATCTCGAGGATCTTCTCTCTGCGTAGCCGAACGTCAGCCAGCTGTTCACTTTTGCTTTTCAATCGAAAGTCACCTTTTTCGTGATTTAGGTTACCTGACGGCCCACAAACTACTTCAGATTTTAACCATATGGTGAGTCTAATGCGAGAAATACGCGTATGCACCATGCTTTCGTTCGAAAATATATTTTTGTTATGTGCATGAAATAATAGCGTAAGTTTATTTGCTAAATAGCCATATTTAGGTGGGTTTTATTGCTAATTGATTGTTATTAATGAATGTTTTTTGTTTTTACTGGCTTTTGTTTGAAATATGATCAAGTACACAAACAGAACAATATCGATCGCTTATATTTTTATTCGAAAATCAATGTGTATGAAAACGATAGTGTAGGGTTGAAAGATACGGCTGAAGCGGTTTGATTTCTCCGGGGAAAACGAGGTGATGAATCAACAGCGAGTGGTGAGGCCGGTGGGCAATAACCGACGGGGTAGCGGGGAAGGTTGTGACGAACCGCTGACGCCAATCACATAATAATGAGAGAGAGCCTGATGATGAATAAGAAACTGTTGTTATTAAGCATCGCTTCCGCCTATGTCTTTTCCGGCGCCGCGCTGGCCGCAGAAAAAGACACCATCATGATTCTGGTCAATTCACTGGATAACCCGTACTACGCCGCCGAGGCCAAAGGCGCCAATGAGAAAGCCAAAGCGCTGGGTTACAAGACCTCCGTGCTGTCGCACGGCGAAGACGTCAAAAAGCAGAATGAGCTGATCGATACCGCGATCGGTAAAAAGGTGCAGGGCATTATCCTGGATAACGCCGACTCGACCGCCAGCGTGGCGGCAATCAAAAAAGCCAAAGATGCCGGCATTCCGGTGGTGTTGATTAACCGGGAGATACCGGTTGACGATATCGCACTGGAGCAGATTACCCATAACAACTTCCAGGCCGGCTCCGAAGTGGCCAATGTGTTTGTCGAGGCGATGGGCGAAAAGGGCAAATATGCTGAGCTGACCTGCAACCTGGCGGATAACAACTGCGTGACCCGTTCCAAATCCTTCCACCAGGTGATCGACCAGTATCCGGATATGCAGAGCGTGGCGCGCCAGGACGCCAAAGGCACTCTGATTGACGGCAAGCGGGTGATGGACAGCATTTTGCAGGCTCATCCCGACGTGAAAGGCGTTATCTGTGGCAACGGCCCGGTGGCGCTGGGGGTTGTTGCGGCACTGCGCGCCGCCGGGCGCGACGACGTGGTAGTGGTCGGCATCGACGGCAGCAATGACGAACGTGACGCCGTCAAGGCCGGTGCGCTGAAGGCGACGGTGATGCTGCAGGCGCAGGCCATCGCGGCGCAAGGGGTCACCGATCTCGACAACTATATCCAGCACGGCAAACCGCCGGCCAAACAGCGGGTGATGTTCCGCGGCATTCTGATTACGCCGGAAAACGCACAGCAGGTGCAGGACTTCAACTTCAAATCTTAATGTGTTGCTGTCGCGCCCGTTGTGGCGGGCGCAGAGGAGAATGTGATGTTCACACGACTCGGGCCGGTAGTGCTGATTTTTCTGCTGGGTGGTTGCCGTATAGTTTCGCAGCAGGAACTGGCGGATTTAAAAAATCCGCCTAACCCGAAAATGGCGAATATTCCGCAAACGTGGCAACAGAAGTTGGTGCCGCAAATTGTTAATGACGCCAAAGCGGATAACGCTTTGCTTGCCGAACTGGCGGCGGCGAAAGATTTTGATGAAGCTTGCCAGCGCTATGGCTACCGCAGTCAGGCGGAAAACCCCTGCCTGTTCAGCGTCAGGCTGAGCGGCATCATCACCGACGTTAACAGCACGTCGCGCAGCGGAAAAATGACGCTGAAAACCACCGCCGGCAATGAGATCCGGGTACAGATCGGGCCGATTATCCGCGGCACTGACCTGCGTGACGCCTATAAAGGCGCAGGCTATCAGGATTTTAACGATCAGGTGCTGTTCGGCGATTACGGCCGGGCGATCAACCAGCAGGCGGCCGATATGATGCGCGATTTCAAACCGCAGGTCGGGGATCACGTCGAGGTGGTCGGCGTATTCAACAGCTGGGATCTGCCGGGCAAGATCGCCGAGGTGACCCCGGCCGCGATTACACGCCGCTAAGGAGGGAAGATGAGCGAGCAATTGGCGTACTCCGCCGCAGCGGATGTGATTATCGAGACCCGCGACGTATCCCGTCTGTACCCCGGGGTAACGGCGCTCGATCGGGTTAATTACCGGGTCTACCGCAACAGGGTCAATGTGCTAATCGGTGAAAACGGCGCCGGTAAATCAACCATGATGAAGCTGCTGGCGGGCGTGGAATCGCCCTCTTCCGGCGAAATTCTGCTGAACGGGGAAGCGGTGCTCCTGTCGTCAACGCACCAGGCGGAGCGACACGGCATCAGCATTATTTTCCAGGAGCTGAATCTGTTCCCCAATATGAATGTGATGGATAACATTTTTATCGGCAATGAGTTTTTCCAGCGGGGCGTGATTAATGAGAAGTACCAGTATGCGCTGGCCAAATCGCTGCTGGAGCGCCTTGAGCTGGATGTTGACCCTTATGCGCCGCTGGGTGAGCTGGGCATCGGTCATCAGCAACTGGTCGAGATTGCACGTGCGCTGTCCAAAGATACCCAGGTGCTGCTGATGGATGAGCCGACCAGCGCCCTGAGCCAGTCGGAAGTGAAAGTGCTGTTCAAGGTGATCGAACAGCTCAAGCGGCGCGGCGTCACCATTATCTATATCTCTCACCGGCTGGAAGAGTTGATGGAGATTGGCGATCACATCACCATTTTCCGCGACGGGCGCTTTATCAGCGAGCGTGAAGTCAGCGACGCCAGCGTGCCCTGGATCATTGAACAGATGGTGGGCGATAAGAAAAAACATTTTGACTACTCGCCTGCGCCGCAGCAAGAAACGGTGCTGCAGGTTGACGGTTTAACCGCGCTGCACCCGAACGGCGGCTATCGGCTGAATGATGTGACGTTTGCACTGCGTAAAGGCGAGGTGATCGGCATTTACGGCCTGCTGGGTGCCGGCAGAACGGAGCTGTTCAAGGGGTTGATCGGCATGCTGCCCTGTCAGCAGGGACGCGTAGCGCTACACGGCGAAGATATCAGCCGGCTTCGCTTCCAGGCGCGGTTAAAGAAGGGGATCGCGCTGGTGCCGGAAGACCGGCAGGGGGAAGGGGTGGTGCAACTGATGTCGATCAAAACCAATATGACGCTGTCTGATCTCAGCCTGAAGGGATTCCGGCGCGCCCTGCGGCCGCTGAGCCCGTCGCAGGAGCAGCATAACGTTGACGATATGGTGCGGCAGTTGGCGATCAAGGTGAGCGACAGCGAGCTGCCGATCACCTCGCTCAGCGGCGGCAATCAGCAAAAAGTGGTGCTGGGAAAGGCCTTGATGACCGGCCCCGAGGTGGTGCTGCTGGACGAGCCGACGCGCGGTATCGACGTCGGGGCGAAAACCGATGTGTATCACCTGATCGGCAAACTGGCGCACGAAGGGCTGGCGGTCATGTTCTCCTCGTCGGAACTGGATGAGGTGATGGCCCTGGCCGACCGTATTCTGGTGATGGCCGACGGACGTATTACCGCCGATCTGCCGCGCGCCGCCGTAACGCGGGAAAAATTAATCAGCGCTTCAACGCCGCATGACTGACGTCCGTCGGAGAGAAATTATGAGCCGTAAATATCTGATCTATATGTATCTGCTGAAGGCGCGCACCTTTATTGCGCTGCTGATCGTCATCGGGTTTTTCAGCGTGATGGTTCCGAACTTTCTGACCCCCTCGAACCTGCTGATCATGACGCAGCACGTGGCGATCACCGGCCTGCTGGCGATCGGCATGACGCTGGTGATTCTGACCGGCGGCATTGACCTGTCCGTCGGCGCCGTGGCGGGCATTTGCGGCATGGTGGCTGGCGCGCTGCTGACCAGCGGCGTACCGCTGTGGGGCGGCAATGTTCTGTTTTTAAACGTGCCGGAGGTGATTTTGACGGTTGCCGTATTCGGCTGCCTGCTCGGTCTGGTAAACGGCACGGTCATTACCCGTCTGGGCGTCGCGCCGTTTATCTGTACGCTGGGCATGATGTATGTGGCGCGCGGTGCGGCCCTGCTGTTTAACGACGGTGGCACTTACGCCAATCTGGTGGGGATGGCGCCGCTGGGCAATACCGGTTTTGCCACGCTGGGATCCGGCACCTTCCTGGGGGTGTATATCCCGATCTGGCTGATGCTGGCCTTTTTGCTGTTTGGCCTGTACCTGACGCGTAAAACTCCGCTCGGCCGCTATATTTATGCCGCGGGCGGCAATGAGTCCGCCGCCCGGTTGGCGGGGGTGCCGATCGTGAAGGTTAAGGTGTTTGTGTATGCCTTTTCCGGACTGTGTGCGGCACTGGTGGGGTTGATTATCGCGTCGCAACTGCAAACCGCCCACCCGATGACCGGCAATATGTTTGAAATGGATGCCATCGGTGCCACGGTGCTTGGCGGCACCGCGCTGGCGGGAGGGCGCGGTCGCGTATCGGGGTCGATCATCGGCGCTTTCGTGATCGTTTTCCTGGCGGATGGCATGGTGATGATGGGGGTGAGTGATTTTTGGCAGATGGTGATCAAGGGGCTGGTGATCGTCACTGCGGTGGTTATCGACCAGTTCCAGCAGAAGCTGCAAAGCAAGGTCGTGATGCTGCGCCGTCATGAACATAAACAGGCCATACCGCAGGCGGAAAGATCGCTATTGCGCTGAGCCGGAAGACAGTGCGGCGTTGCGGTCAGGGAGGCTGCAACGCCGTTTTTTCATCTGGCGATTGTCTCGCCAGTTATGGGCGCGCTTGAATACGATTCCGAGCCGCCGTTGCGCTCCGGCCATCTGCGCCGGTTTTTTCGTCCTGGCCGTTTGATTATCGATGGGGGATGGCGAATATCCCGGCGCTGCACACGGGATGGCAGACTGGGCTTTTGGTAAGAATTTCTTAAGCATAGAATTGCGGGCACTATAGTTTCCGACTATTCTGCTTAATCATTGTTAGCCGTCGGATTTATTGAAATATTATGTTTGGTGCGGAAAAAAGCCGTTTATTGCGTGCAAATCTGGAGCATTTGCTCCGTAGTAAAGGTGAAACGCAGGTTTCTATTAGTGAAAGCACCGGGCTTAACCGTACGACCCTGTTTAAGATATTGGACGGCCGCGTCACCAGCGTACAGAAACAGACGCTGCGTAAAATATCCGATTTTTTCGGCGTCACCATGTATGAGCTGCAGCATATCGATATTGCGACGGCGGAGAAAATCGATGCCAGTATTTCCGTTCACGGTAATATGAATGCGGCGGCGTTGCCCGTTATTCCTTTGACATCGCTGATCGAACAGGTAAACGCCGGGCGATCTGTCGGGGAGTTAACGCTCTCCTGGCCGTTAACCTACTATTACGGCCACGGGCCTAACTTGCTTGCCATATTGGTGGATAGCAATCCGCCGGAGCGTTATCGGTGCGGCGATACGCTGATTATTCGTAAAGGCGTTTATAAAAGCACCCATCTTAAGCTTCTTTTTAAGCGTGGTGCGGGTTTTTTTACCGATGCGCCGCCCTGTGTGGATGACATAGCGGCCGACATCACCGTATTAGGAGATATTCTTGAAGAACGTTATGGAAACTGAAGCTGAATATAAACTGATGGGGTTTGAACCCAATACGCATATGGCAAGGATCCTTATCCGCTCTTCAGGGAAGGTATTGAATATTCATGCTAACGATCTGGAGCGAAGTGAGATATCGCACAGCTTATCTGCACATGAAATAAAAGCGTTATACCGCCATATCTATATGGATGGGCTGGCGCCTAAAACCGAATACCAGGTAAAAGATCGCAACGACCGTTCCTGGAGCACCTATGCCGTTTTTGTGCTGGCGTTGGCTATCTTCTATCAGTTCAGCAATCTGGCGGCGATCAAGCCGGTGTATATCAGCTATTTCGATATCGTGGTGACGCCGGGCACGTTTATTTATCCCTTTACCTTTCTGGTCATTGACCTGCTCAATGAATTTTATGGTTTCCGCCTGGCCAAGCGGGCCATCCTGTACTCGGTGGCATCAAACGTGGTCATCACGCTGTTGTTATACTTATCCACCAAACTGCCGGTTATCCCGGGCTGGGCGCTTAATGAGGCGTATAATAACTTTATGATGCAGCTGTATGTTGTGCTGTTTGCCTCGACGATGGCGTTTATTACCTCTGAGCTATCCAACTCATGGATACTCTGCAAGGTGAAGGCCATGACCAACGCCCGCCACCTGTATCTGCGCATCTTCCTGAGCACCTTTGCGGCGTCCATTATCGACAGCTTTGTTTTCTGCCTGCTGGCCTTTTACGGCAAGATGGAGACCAGTGCGATCGTGAAAATGGCCATCATACAGATGATGATTAAGTCAGTTTACGCGGTGTTAAACGTGTTCCCGGCTTATTACGCACGTTTCCTTTATCGGAGATATATTCTTCATACGGAGTGAGGCTCTGCGTCCCCGCGACCTGGCGCGGCGTTGGCAGGCGATGCCTTCTCCTGCTGCTGGCTCAGGCTAACAACTACCTGCTGAACCCAATATTAAGAAAAGCGCGTGTATGACGGCGGTCTTTTACGCGCTGTATGCGCGTTTATCACCGCTGGCGCGCTGTGCGGCTGGGTGAAAGAAAATCATATTCATAAGAAAATCTGTTTTATTGTACGGATTTTGAATGCGTTTACCACATTGCCCTGCCTGCTTTCTCTAAGTGAATACATTGATAACTAAGTGTTTTCTGTTACCTTTCTTTATAAATCATCATTTTTATATTCATGTGTTGACTTTTCATGGTAAGGAAAACTACATTGTTATGAGAGGTGAAGACATCAAGGGTTATCCGTCGATAACCGGCTAGCGTAATACCAGGGGAAACACCGATAAAAGGGCGCGGAGCATATTACAGCCCTGTTATTCCAATAAAGTAATCTTGAATCATCCATTGGCGTGAGCGTTCTGCTCACGCGCTTTTCTTTTCCCAGACCGTCAGCGTCAACTGTGTTTAATAAGCCTTTCGCCGCCGCCCGTTCAGGCGCTATTATTTTGTCTCCCAGCCATCTCACCGCCATAAGGATTGCTTGCCGCTATGCCCGTGAATGTTGATCTGAACGGCCTGTACGCGTTTCGCGCGCTGGTCGAATACGGCAGTTTCCGCAGCGCCGCCGAGTCCATTTGCCTGTCCCAGTCGGCCCTGAGCCGCCGAATAGAAAAGCTGGAAGCGGCGCTGGGCGCCCGGTTGTTTGACCGCACCACCCGGCGCGTCACTCTGACGCTGTACGGGCAGACATTTGCCGAACGTTCCGATCGGCTGTTGGCGAATTTTGAAGAGGTGATGGCTGACGTCAGTCAGGTCAGCCAGGAGCGGACGGGGTTGGTGACGGTGGCGACGGTGCCTTCGGCAGCCTATTACTTTATGCCTGAGGTGATCCGGCGCTTTCAGACAAAGTACCCGCGCGTGCGGGTGAAACTTATCGACAGCAGCGTCGGCAACGTGATTGAGGCGGTGATGAACGGCCAGGCCGATTTCGGCATTTGCTTTTCCGGCCATCCGCTGCCGAATACGGAATTCTTACCGCTGGTGGAAGATGCCTATGTGGCCGCCTGCCGGCGCGACAGCCCGCTGGCCGTGAGCAACAGCCTGACCTGGAATGAGTTTTATCAGCAGGAGTATGTGGGGCTGGATAAAGTCTCCGGCAACCGTAACCTGCTCGATCAGGCGCTGGGGGAGATTATCCCGGCGCGTCCTAGCCTGTGCGAAACCCGGCATGTGACCACCCTGCTGGGGATGGTGGAAGCGGGCATCGGCATTGCCGCCGTGCCCGCCATGTCGATGCCGCCTTCAGAGCACTCCATCCTGATGCCGCTGCCGCTGACCGAACCGGCGGTCACGCGCACGGTCGGCCTGCTTAAGCGCAGCGGACGCATCCAGTCTTACGTCGCCGCGGAACTGGAACAGCTGATTACTGAACGGTATCACGCCGCTGAGCGGTCTGCGTCGTCGGAACCGATTTAAGCCCGGTCGCGGCAACGGTCTGCTGTGCCGCTGGCGAAGCGAGGAAATCCAGCAGCGCTTTGCCTTCCTGACGGTGTTCGGCATGGGCGGTTACCGCGCCGGCAAAGCGGGTGATGTACTGCACGTTGTCCGGCAGTTCACCGATAAAGGTCACGCCGGGCACCGGCAGCAGCTCGCTGACCTGCTGAAAACCGAGCGCGTATTTACCGCCCGCCACTTCGCCCGCCACCGGGACGCGCTCCACCTTATGCGCCTTATCTTTCATCTGCGCTTCAATCCCCAGCGTTTTAAACAGCCGGCTGCTGACGTAGCGGCCGCTGGCGCTGTCGGAATAGGCCACGGAACCGGCCTGCAGCAGGGTGGCGCGCAGCGCGTCGCGGCTGCTGATATCCGGCTTCGGCTGCCCCTGTTTGACCACCACGCCAATCGGCGAGTCGGCCAGCTCCACGCGGGAGCCAGGCTGCAGCCAGCGGCCTTTTTCCAGGTTTTTCAGCGCGTCGCCCACCATGATCACCACGTCGGTTTTTTCACCGCGCGCCAGCCGGTTAGGGATCGCCTGGGCGGATTGGCCCATTGAGGGGCCGGACACCAGAATGATCTTGTCGCCGCTCTGGGCTTCAAACTGCGGCGCCAGTTTTTCCAGCGCGGCTTTAAAACCGCCGGAAATCATCACGGTAACGTCTTTGGCCGCTGCGGCGGTGCTGAACGAGGAGAGCACCAGCGCGGCGAGCAGGGAAGGATAAATTTTATGCATGCGTAATCTTTGGCTCCGGGGTTAATGTGAGGTTTGTAGGGTTAAGCTGCGGCGGCGGTACAGGTACAGCGTCGCCAGCAGCGCACACACCGCGGCAAAGCTCATCCAGTAGCCCGGTGAGGCCTTATCTCCGGTGAACTCAATCAGCGCGGTGGAAATCACCGGCGTAAAGCCGCCGAATACCGCCGTCGCCAGGCTGTAAGCCAGGGAGAAGCCGGCAACTCGCACTTCCGTCGGCATAATTTCCGTCAGCGCCGGGATCATGGCGCCGTTGTACAGGCCGTAAATAAACGACAGCCACAGCAGGACGCTCAGCATCATGGCGAAGGTCGGGGTGGCGGCCAGCAGAGCCAGCGCCGGATAGGCGGTGGCCAGCGCCAGCAGCGTCATTGCCACCAGCACCGGTTTACGGCCGAAGCGGTCCGACAGCGCGCCGCCCACCGGCAGCCAGATGAAGTTGGAAATGGCGACCAGCAGCGTTACCAGCAGGCTGTCGGAGGCACTCAGCATCAGCACTTTTTTGCCGAAGGTCGGCGCATAGACGGTAATCAGATAAAACGCCGTGGTGGTCATCGCCACCATCAGCATACCGGCGATAACCACCTGCCAGTTGGCTAACAGCGTGCGGAACACCTGCCGCATCGCCAGATGGTTGCGGCGAGCGCTGAATTCCTCGGTTTCCTCCAGCTTACGGCGTAACACAAAGATAAACGGCACAATGGCGCAGCCCAGCAGGAACGGCATACGCCAGCCCCATTCGCGAATCGCGCTCTCTTCCAGCGCCGCATTCAGGGCAAAGCCGATGGCCGCCGCCACCATAATGGCGACCTGTTGGCTGCCTGACTGCCAACTGGTGTAAAAGCCTTTACGACCCGGGGTGGCGATTTCCGCCAGATATACCGAGACGCCGCCCAGCTCTGCGCCGGCGGAGAAGCCCTGCAGCAGACGGCCGATCAGCACCAGCAGCGGCGCCCACAGCCCGATGCTGTGGTAAGAGGGGATCAGTACGATCAGGAAGGTGCCGGCGGCCATGATCGACAGCGTAACGATCAGCCCCTTGCGTCGGCCGACTTTATCAATGTAGGCGCCCAGCACCACCGCGCCGATGGGGCGCATCAGAAAGCCGGCGCCGAAGACGGCGAAGGTCATCATCAGCGAGGCGAATTCACTGCTGGCCGGGAAGAAGGTATGGGCGATATAGGTGGCATAAAATCCGAACAGGAAAAAATCAAACTGCTCAAGAAAGTTGCCCGAGGTCACGCGCAGTATCGCACCGGCGCGCGCTCGCAGTGACATCGATGAGGTTGGTGAGTGCATGGTTGTCTCCAGTTTGTCAGTG
The DNA here is from genome assembly GCF_000330865.1 of Serratia sp. FGI94. Taxonomy (NCBI): domain Bacteria; kingdom Pseudomonadati; phylum Pseudomonadota; class Gammaproteobacteria; order Enterobacterales; family Yersiniaceae; genus Serratia; species Serratia sp. FGI94. Next base: position 4,091,041 of record NC_020064.1, on the reverse strand, counting down.
ACGCTTTTTGCTGCGCCTGTTCTGGAGACTGAATGAACGATGAGCAGTAAATAAGTGCAATTTATACATCCATTGATGCGTGGCGCTCATCAATGGATAAGAATGATAAAAATATGTTATTTTAACAATGGCTTAACCTTATGGCGTCAATAATCCGCCCGCCGGCGCGGGAATCGCCAGCTTGCGGTTTTGTGATGCAGTTCATAAGGATAATCAGGCCGTTGAGCGCCCCCCCCCTCAGCACATAGCGCGATAAGTTTCCGCCAGCGTGTCCAGCAACCGGGTAAAGGTTGCCTCGTCGCTAGCCGGTGCCATGATGGTTGCCCGCCACCAACGGCGATTATCGATGAAGGATGAGGCCAGGTGGAATTTTCCTTCCTGCATCAGCTTGTTGCGCACGGCAATATGTCGTCGGTCGCTGTCTGCGCCTGGTGGATCGGCGTAGCGGAAACAAACCAGGTTGCTTTCCGGTTCAGCGAGCGCCTCGAACTCATCCCGTTCGCCGAGCATTTGCCAGAAGCGACGCGCCGCCTGATGTCGGCTGCGAATATAGTCGGCCAGAGCGGTTTCCCCCCTGTGCGCCAGGTTCAGGAAGACTTTGAGGCCGAGCTCGGCTTTGGAGCCTTCGACGGTATAGTGCATCAGGTCCGGCCCAGGGCGAGCGTCGTCAAAGAACAGGTAGTCGGCGTTTTGCTGAAATGCCTGGCTTAAGTCGGCGCGGCGCAGGCGTTGGCGATAACCGCCATCACCGTACGTCCGGCGCGCTCAGGCAAAACCGCCATTGACGCGTACAACCTGCGCGTTTATCCAGCCGCCGCCGCTGCTGGCAAGGAATGCCACCGTATTGGCAATATCGGCCGGCGTACCGATACGCTCCAGCGGTGCCAGACTGGCTAGGGTATTCACCTGTTCTTCGGATTTTCCCTGTAGGAACAGTTCGGTGCCCGTCGGGCCGGGAGCGACCGCGTTGACGGTAACGTTGCGTCCGCGCAGTTCGTTCGCTAGCACGCGCACCAGACCTTCCATGCCTGCTTTTGAGGCGATGTATGGGCCGTAGGCGGGGAAAGATTTAGCCAGCACGCTGGAAGTCAGAGCGATAATACGGCCGCCTGCGCTGATATTTTCCGCGGCATGAGCCAGAATCAAAAAGCCGCCGCGCAGGTTGGTGTGGATGACTTTATCAAAATCATCAATTCCCGCCGGGGTGATTTTCGCCATCGGCATAATCCCCGCGTTGTGCACGACCACGTCCAGACGCTGGTGAAGCGCCAGGGTTTCACTGAACAGACGTTTGACATCAGCATCGTTGGCGACATCGGCCTGTATGGCGAGCGCTTTTCCGCCAGCATCAACAATATGCCGTACGGTTTCCTGCGCGCTGGCCGCATTGCCGGCATAATTGACGACAACGGTAAAGCCTTCCTCTGCCAGACGCTGCGCGATGGCGCGGCCGATACCGCGTGAGGCGCCGGTCACTAAGGCGATTCTTTCTTTCGTACTCATGGGCTTCTCCTGGGCGTTCCGTGGTATGTGGAGCGGTAAACCGCCTGTTCGTTATTTATCCTAGCGAAGCTGCTGGAGAGATAAATAGGGGATATTTGATAAGATAATTCCATATCGGTTAATAATCGGAGGGCGAATGGATAAGTTGGATACGCTGCGGCTGTTTATGCGTATTGTTGAACTGGGCAGCTTCAGTCAGGCGGCCGATCAGTCTGACATACCACGGGCGACGGCCAGCAACGCCATTAAAGCCCTGGAGGCGCGTTTGGCGTGTCGCCTGCTTGAGCGCACCACGCGCCATGTGCGCCCTTCGCGGGACGGGCTGATGTTTTATGAGCGCTGCGTCAATATCCTGGCGGAACTGGATGAGGCGGAGTCGTCGTTAAGCAATACCCTCTCGCGCCCCAAAGGCCTGCTGCGGATTGACCTGCAGGGCGCTCATGCCAGCCGGATCGTGCTGCCCAGACTGGATCGGTTTCATCAACGCTATCCGGATATTGAACTGGTTATCAGCAGCGGCGACCGGCTGGTCGATCTGGTGCGCGAAGGGATTGACTGCGTGGTACGCGCCGGCCATTTACAGGACTCTTCGCTGGTTGCCAGACGTCTGGCAACCATGCCCCAGGTGTTGTGCGCCAGCCCGGCCTACCTGCGTAAATACGGGACGCCGCAGCAGCCGGGTGAACTCAAACAACATTTTTGCGTTAACTTTTTCTCCACGGAAGGCGGAGCGAACTATCCTCTGGAACTGATCGTCGATCGGCAAATCATGCCGTTTCATTTACCCGGCCGGGTGGCGGTCAATGATTCGGAAAATTATGTAATTTGCGCCCGGCGCGGTCTGGGGCTGATACAGGTGCCGCGCTACCACGTTGAGGATGAACTGCGGGACGGCGCGCTGGTGGAGGTGCTGAGCGGATGGCCCGCCCCGGAGATGCCTGTTTCCGCGCTTTATCCCGGCCATCGCCAGCTTTCTCCCCGGGTGAGGGTCTTTATCGACTGGCTGGACCGCATTTACCAGGAGAAGTTTACGCCTGATTAACGCGGCGGTTATTGCGGTGAAATGTACGATTCGTCTTTTGCACCAATACCAGCCAGATTACGTCCCGATAAGATCGGAGTGGCCCCACGACAGTGCCGCCTACCCGCATAGGGGCCGTCCGCGTCTTAACCCCCTGTTTTTCATCCTGCATCATTCCCACGTATCGGCTCCTGACGCCGCCGCCCGCTTAGCCTGGCCACCGGAGGCGATCAATTTCCCTGATAAAAAATATTGCAAACTAAAACTACGATCAATATAGTCGCAGTTATTGGCGTTACCTAATCAGAACATAAATCGGCTTTGGCACCTGTGCGGTTGCCGGGGCTATCCAACGCCGTGTCTAACCCAGGAAAAAACTTATGACGACTCGTATTCTTGTGATTGGCGCCGGTTTTGCCGGCATGTGGAGCGCACTGGGCGCCATGCGCCTGCTGGAGCAGGAAGGGCGTACGGATGTGGAAGTGGCTCTGGTGGCGCCGGAACCGTTTCTGCATGTTCGCCCTCGCCTGTATGAAGAGCATCCGGAGGGGTTGAAAGCGCCGCTGCAGGCGCTGTTCCATACGGCCGGGGTACGCTTTATTCCCGGTCTGGTGAAAAATATTGATGTCGCCCGTCATGAAGTGAGCATCGCGCCAACCGGCGATGCCGGCGACCACTATTCTCTGGGCTATGACCGCTTGGTGCTGGCAGCTGGCAGCCGTCTGTTCTGCCCGCCAATTCCCGGCCTGCAGGAGCACGCCTTCAATGTGGATCAGATCGCCGATGCTGCCCGCCTGGAAGCGCATATCAAGTCGCTGGCCAATAAGCCTGCTGGCAGCGCACGCGATACCGTTGTGGTCGCGGGGGCCGGTTTTACCGGGCTGGAGATTGCTGCCGAACTACCGGCGCGTCTGCGTGAAACCCTCGGGCAGGACAGCGACGCGCAGGTGATTCTGGTTGATCGCAACGGCGCGGTTGGCGCAGGATTGGGGGAAGGCCCGCGTCCGGTGATCGTCACAGCGCTGACGGAACTGGGCGTCAGTTGGAAGGTGGGGGCGGGGGTGGCAGCAGTCAGCGAACAGGGCGTCACGCTGGAAAGCGGCGAATTTATCGCGGCCGCGACCGTGATCTGGACGGCCGGCGCTCGCGCCAGCGAACTTACCGCGCAAATACCGGCGGAACGCGATAACTTTGGCCGTCTGCATGTAGACCGCAACCTGAAGGTAAAAGGTCTGGATAACGTGTTCGCCACCGGCGACTGTGCGATGGCGGCTACCGATGATGAAGGGAATTACGCCATGATGTCCTGCCAGCATGCCAACTTCCTGGGACGTTCTGCAGGCCATAACGTGGCGGCGGATTTGTTGGCTGTGAAGCCTATCCCGTATTCACAGCCGAAGTATGTCACCTGTCTGGCGCTGGGGCCGTGGGGCGCCGTCTATACCGAAGGTTGGGAGCGGCAGGTGAAGCTGACGGGAGCAACGGCCGGCGCACTGAAGAAGCAAATCAACACCGTGTGGATCTACCCGCCGACGGGCAGCCGCGCTGACATACTGGCCGCGGCCGATCCTCAGCAGCAGATCCCGGACGTTATCGTGTAGTCCGCATGACGCTTTCCCGCAACAGGCGCGCTTCGGGAGCGCCTGATTGCTCCCTGCAGCAGCCGGTTGCTTTGTGGGAGAGCGCTTACTTCCCCCATCATCGGACGAGATAAACTATGCCTAGCAGGCTCAAAATATCTACCCGCCTCTTTCTGTTGATTGTTCTGACCGGCGCTTTCCTCGGGCAGTTCGACCTGTTTGTGGTTAACGTTGCTGCCCCTTCTGTTCAGCGCTCCCTGGCGCTCTCCGACGGTGGGCTGGAGTTGGTGGTTGCCGGCTACGCCTTTATGTTTGCGGCTTTGTTGATAACCGGAGGGCGCTTGGGCGACCTGTATGGGTATCAGCGCGTCTACGTGTTCGGCATGCTGGGTTTTTCGCTCACTACGCTGCTGTGCGCCCTGTCGCCGAACGGGGTGACGTTGATTATCGCCAGGCTGTTGCAGGGCGGGGCGGCGGGACTGATGATCCCACAGGTGCTGGCGTTGCTGACCACCGTCCTGCCGGCAGAAGAACGCACTCCGGCAATGGGCTGGTATGGCGCGGCGACGGGCCTTGGTTCGGTGCTCGGCCAATTTGCCGGCGGTGCGCTGGTGAGTTGGGACTTCGTTGCTTTGGGTTGGCGCTGGATATTCCTGGTGACGGTGCCGCTGGGCATGGTGATGGCCGGTATTGCCTGGCGTTATCTTCCACCCTGCGTCGGCAGTCGTCGGCGTAAATTCGACGTGCCGGGCACTTTAGGGTTGGCAAGCGCCTTTGGGCTGATGATCGGCGCCTTTTTGTTTTATGGTCATACCCGGGCGCTGATGGCGGCTGCGCTGTTGCTTTGCGCGGGCATGCTGATTCTTGTTGTCACGCTGTGTCATGAGCAACGGCTGATTCGTCAGGGAGGCGATCCCGTTGTCGATTTGCGTCTCTGCCGCGTTGCGTCGCTGTGGCGCGGCCTGCTCGCGGTTTGCCTCTTTATGCTGTATTTCTCCAGCTTTATTTTCCTGTTGACCAATGTGCTGCAGCGAGGTCTGATGCTGTCTCCGCTGCTGGCCGGGCTGGTTTTTGTCCCCTCGGGGTTGACGTTTATCTCCTCCTCCCTGTTCTTTCGCCGCTGGGCCGCCGCCCATCAGCGGCTGGCTATTCTCACCGGTTGTGGCGTGAGTGCGGTGGGGTTGCTGTTGGCGGCCTGGGGGACACTGTTTGTTGCTGCGCCGGTTTGGTTTCTGTTGGCCGCCGTGGTGATCACCGGCTGCGGAAACGGACTAATTTTACCGGTGCTGATAGGCTTCGCTTTGCGGCAGGTTCCGTCGGAACAGGCCGGGATGGGCAGCGCATTGCTCAGTAGCGCCCAGCAATTTGCTTCCGCACTGGGGATCAGCGCGTTTGGCACGCTGTTTTATCTGCTGTCTGCCTCACAGGGGCTGGTTCATGCCATGGGGTGGTGCGTTTTGATTCAGCTGGCGTGTATGGCGCTGGTGGCGCTGATTACCGGTAGCGGCAGGGCGGCGGCGCATCATCAGGCTGCCTGATACGCCGCCGAGATATGCCGCGCATAGCATTAACACGTCGGGGCGAGCGTTTGTCCCGGCGTGTTAATGTGGTTGTTGTTTCTCTTTGGTCATGCGCGCCGTTTTTCCCCCCGGCGATTTTCATTGCGCTCGGACAGCCATTGGATGATCCGTTCCCCGTAGGCCGGCGGCGTTTTTTCCGCGACCTGATGTGCCAGATCGTGCAGGGTGTGGCGTTTCAGCTCGTTACGCATCGCCTGTTCCGCCGCAAGCATTACCGCGTGTATTGAACACACGCCTTGCGTTGCCCAGCTTGGCGTTTCCTCGGTAAATAGCGCGCAGCGGCCGCGTATTTCACGGCAGTTGAACAGTGATTTTTCCCCGTCGATAGCGACAATAACGTCATGAACGCTGATTTGATTGGCCGGGCGCGCCAGCCTGAATCCCCCTTTGATACCTTCAGTTGCGGTGAGCAGCTTAGCTTTGGCGAGTTTGGTGAATAATTTAGCCAGAAATTCACCGGGCACCCCCTGAAGTTCCGCCAGGTCGCGGACGCTGGCCTCACTTGCCACGTCGTCCGAACGGGTAAGATAAAGCAGACAGTGCAGACCGTATTCCACCCCTGCGCTCATATAGGACATGCATTAACTCCGATTAAAATTATCGCCGTTAAAAGCTTATCACCGGCAACGGCGCAGGCGCAATGCTGTTGCCGAGACGTTGCCGGTGCTCACGTCAGCAATAGCGTCCGAGGAGCGAGGTTAACCCTGCGGGAAAGGGCCGCTCGCCACCGATTTACGCAGGATAAGCTCGCCTTCGAAGCTCGGCGGATGAGTGAGTTCACCGCCCTCCAGCATAAAGATCAGCTTATTCACCGTTTCCTGCATCATTTCGCGCATCGGCAGCCGGACGCTGGACAGCGCGGGGATAACCCAGGGCGCGGTGGGGGTGTCATCGAAACCAATAACGGAAACCTGTTCCGGGACGGCGATGCCTGCTTCGTGAAGCTGTGCCAGCGCGCCAATGGCCATGTTGTCGTTACTGGCGACCAGCGCGCTAAAAGCGACGCCGTCCTGCAGCAGAGATGCGACGGCTTGTGCACCGCAGGCGGGGGTCCACTTCCCTTCCCGGATGTGCGCCTGACGGGCCGGAATGCCGCACTGCGCCAGCGCCGCCTGATAGCCTGCCAGGCGATCGCGTCCGGTCGGAGAGTCCAGCGCGCCGGTAATAAACGCAATATCACGATGGCCCTGTTCGATCAGCCGGATAACGGCGTCACGGGCCGCACTGAGCTGGTCGGAATAGATGCAGTGGCTGGGATGCTTCCGCAGGCGCCGATTCAGCACCATCACCGGGACGCGCTGCTCATCGATAATGGCATCCATCTCATCAGGGGTGAGAAAACGGGGATAAATCATGATGGCGTCGCAGCGTAAATCCAGCAGATGCTGTAACGCCTCCCGCTCCTGGGCCGCACTGTGCTTTCCGTCCGCCAACAGCAGTCGCCGGCCGCAGGCCTCGGTCATTTGCGCCGCCTGGGAAAGCAGCTCGCTAAAGTAGCTGCCGTGATACAACGTATTGGTCATCACCAGGCCCAGGGTCTGAGATTTGCGGGTGGCAAGCTGCCTGGCCAGCAGGTTGGGGCGATAGCCGCTCTCTTCGATGGCCTTGAACACCCGTACTTTGGTCTCCTCGCCTACGTAGCCATTGCCGGATAATACCCGTGAGACGGTGGCTTTGGATACGCCCGCCCTTTTGGCCACCTCAAGCATGGTTGTCATCTGTTCCTTCCGTCCCGTATTGACTCACTGTGACAACAGTTTACTTCAGCGATCGCGTTTTTTCAGCTGTCCAGGCGTGCTGCCTCTTATGCCGTTAAGTGATTTGAGTCACAAAATTTTAACATGGGCAGTAAAAAATAATTGCCATGATTGTTTTATTTAAACACTATTTTGTGAAACCGGTTTCCTATGGCGTTTCATTCAACGATGGCGATGGGAGCATCGGGACTTCGCACATAGCCGTGCGCAACTGTACCCAAAATAAGCGTCTATCCCGTCAGGCTGTTTTGGCCGCCCGCCGTGCGTGGGCCGCAATACTCGCGCCTCATGGGACAGGCTCTAACAATGAGATAAGAGTTCATGGCAAAAAACTACGCGGCAGTATCCGATGCCATTCTGCAGGCACTGGGCGGCACCGACAATATTGAGGCGCTCACCCATTGCATGACGCGGCTGAGGTTTGTGGTGAAGGATCCGGCGCAGATCGACGGGCAGGCGCTACAGGTCATTGATGGCGTATTGGGCGTCGTCTGTGCCGACAGCCAGTGCCAGGTGATCATCGGTAACACGGTGGGGCAGGCGTATGCCGAAGTGATCAAACGGCTGCCGACGCTGGCCGCTCCGGGCGAAACGCCGACGGCCGCACCCGCACGCAGCGGCTTCAGTCTGCGACGTCTTGGTGCGGGTATCCTGGACGCGCTGATCGGCACCATGTCGCCGCTGATCCCGGCCATTATCGGCGCATCAATGGTCAAACTGCTGGCAATGATGCTGGAGATGGGCGGCGTGCTGGAAAAAGGCGCGTCGACGTTGATGATCCTCACTGCGATCGGTGATGGCGCCTTCTTTTTCCTGCCGGTGATGGTGGCGGCCTCGGCGGCGGTGAAGTTTAAAACCAACATGTCGCTGGCTATCGCCATCGCAGGGGTGCTCATTCACCCGAGCTTTATCGATCTGATGGCAAAAGCCGCCGCAGGGCAGCCGGTGGCGTTTATGGGCCTGCCGGTGACGGCGGTGAAATACACCTACACGGTGATTCCTGCGCTGTGTATGACCTGGATTTTGTCGTGGATCGAGCGGGGCATTGATCGCATTACCCCGGCGGTCACGAAAAACTTTCTGAAACCCATGTTGATCGTGTTGACGGCGGCGCCGATCGCCATTTTGCTGATTGGCCCGTTAGGGATCTGGATTGGCAGTGGGATTTCTGCGCTGGTGTATACCATTCATGGTTATTTGGGCTGGCTCTCCGTTGCCATTATGGGCGCGTTGTGGCCGCTGCTGGTGATGACCGGCATGCACCGGGTATTCACCCCCACCATTATTCAGACCATTGCCGAAACCGGAAAAGAGGGCATGGTGATGCCTTCCGAAATTGGCGCCAACCTGTCGCTGGGCGGCTCTTCACTGGCCGTTGCGGTGCGGACGAAAAACCCGGCGCTGCGGCAGACGGCGCTGGCCGCCGCCGCCTCTGCCATTGTTGCCGGCATTTCCGAACCGGCTTTGTACGGCGTGGCGGTGCGCCTGAAGCGCCCGCTGATCGCCTGTCTGATCAGCGGCTTTATCTGTGGCGCCGTGGCGGGCATCGGCGGCCTGGCCAGCCATTCCATGGCCTCTCCCGGTCTGTTCACCAGCGTGCAGTTTATCGAGCCCGGCAACCCGATGAGCATCGTCTGGATTGCGGGCATTATGCTGTTGTCGGTGGTGCTCTCTTTCGTTCTCACCCTGATGCTTGGCTTTGAGGATATCCCTGTGGAGCCTCGGCAGGAGCAGCAGGACAGCGCAACGCCCGTGCGTTCGGCGCAGGCAACTCACTAACGATTAACGAGGTATTGATTTGATGTCAGAAACGGCATTCCCGGACGATTTCTTGTGGGGCGGCGCCATTGCGGCGAACCAGGCGGAAGGCGCCTGGCAGGAAGGGGGGAAAGGGCTGGCGACGGTTGATATGTTGCCCCATGGTCCGCATCGTATGCCGATTAAACTGGGGCTGGAACGACGCACAGCGCTGCGTGACGATGAGTTTTACCCTGGTCACCAGGCCATCGATTTTTATCACCGCTATAAAGAGGATATCGCCTTGATGGCGGAGATGGGATTTCGGGTGTTCCGAACCTCCATCGCCTGGAGCCGCATCTACCCGAACGGTGATGAGAGTGCACCGAACGAGGCCGGCATCGCCTTTTACCGCGCGCTGTTTCAGGAGTGCAGGCGCTATAACATCGAGCCACTGGTGACGCTTTGCCACTTCGATGTGCCGATGCACCTGGTGACACAATACGGTTCGTGGCGCAGTCGTGACATGGTGACGTTCTTTACCCGCTATGCCCGCACCTGCTTTGAGGCCTTTAACGGCCTGGTGAAATACTGGCTGACGTTCAATGAGATCAACATTCTGCTGCACAGCCCGTTTTCCGGCGCCGGTCTGGCGTTCGAGGAGGGGGAAAACCCGGAACAGGTGAAGTATCAGGCGGCACACCATGAGTTGCTGGCGAGCGCTCTGGCCACCCGTATTGCCCACGAGGTCAATCCGGAAAATCAGGTCGGGTGTATGCTGGCGGGGGGCAATTTCTATCCATACTCATGCAAGCCGGAAGATGTCTGGGCGGCGCTGGAAAAAGATCGGGAAAATCTGTTTTTTATCGATGTGCAGGCGCGCGGCGCCTACCCGGCCTGGTCCGCGCGGATGTTCAAAGAAAAAGGCATCCGCGTGCGTATGGAGCCAGGTGATGAGGAGACTCTGCGTCATACCGTCGATTTTGTGTCATTCAGCTATTACGCTTCGCGCTGCGCCTCGGCCGATATGAACGACAACAACAGCAGTGCGGCGAACGTAGTGAAGTCGCTGAAGAACCCCTGGATTCAGCAAAGCGAGTGGGGCTGGGGCATCGATCCGCTGGGGCTGCGTATCACCATGAACATGATGTATGACCGCTACCAGAAGCCGCTGTTTCTGGTGGAAAACGGGCTGGGGGCGCGGGATGAGCCGGATGAGAAGGGGGAGATTAACGACGACTACCGCATCAGCTATCTGCGGGAGCATATTCGGGCTATGGCGCAGGCCATTGAAGATGGCGTACCGCTGCTGGGCTACACCAGCTGGGGCTGTATCGACCTGGTTTCTGCCTCGACCGGCGAAATGAGCAAGCGTTACGGTCTGGTGTATGTCGATCGTGACGATCGGGGGCGTGGCACTTTGGCGCGGCGGCGCAAGAAGTCATTCTGGTGGTATAAGCGGGTCATCGCCAGCAACGGGCGCGATCTGGACTGAACATGGCGCTCGGTAAGCGGTTTTTTATAAATGGGATGGGGAACTTCATGATGTTCACGTTGGCCACGTTTTTTATTAAATGAATGCGAACCTTTTTTATAGAACCGCATGGTGTTGCTGTTCCTAATTTATTCTATCGGCTATTTCTGCAGCAAACTTTGTCTTTTCCCACGTAATGCACACCTCCTTATGGGAGGCGTGCATTCACTCCTGTGCGGTAATCAGAGCGACTTCTGCGAGGCCAGCGGTTTTTGCGCCCGGCTTAAGCAGCCAATACAGCAGGCTGGCGACCAGCAGGGAGTTGAGCGTCGGCACGCCCCATTCGGTCGCTAGGCCAACTGCGCCACCTACGATGCTGACGACGATCGCCGGGTTTCTTCCGGCAGCCGGCCAGCACCAGATCCGGGCCTGATGAAAGCCAAAATGCCAGTACTCTTCTTCAGCATTATCCTCGTTTCAATTCTCAGGATTTTGCTTTCCAGGAACACCAGGCTTTTACTTGATGTCTATAGTTCGTCGTATACGTATAGGCTGCGCGCGTTTCTTCAGGTTGTGTTGGGAGGGATCTTCAGCTTGTGGTGTATTGATCTATCACACCTTATCAAAATCAAAAATAACCTTTCCCTTTTTAATACCGAACAATATCACGTTGTTTTTCGTACTTGTCAGTATTGAGTGTGAATTCGCTATGTGGATAATTTATAACCATCGTAGCAGGGGGGATGATGTTACCCACCGGCTAAAACGCATGTTGGAGTGAGGGAATAACGATGAACCATCTAGAGTATCTTGTTCCGGTCGACTCTACTTCTCCCGTGGCGCGCTGTACTTTGATTAAAAAACTTGGCGGTTATGGGTTTATCGAGTGTTCGCTACTGGTGAGTTTTCTACAGCTGTTTTGTAATGAAGATCTTGATGTGATTGAATTACAGTATATCAGGGATAAAGTTAGAGATTTCCTGGGTAAACATGATAATCAAAGCGATTATTTTTCTGTTCTGAGACAGATTTCCCAAGAAACTCATGATGCTATTACCCGTGTTATCAAAGTACCACTTTGAATATTCTTTATTCTGTCTTGTGGATGTCGGTGACTGTTCGCCGGGAAAATTATTCTCTTAATGGTCGTGCTACCATTTCTAAATGGGGCACTGCAACAGTCGGGAATGTAAGTTTCTACTGAATGATATAACAGAATACTTCTCAGCTATATGGGTTCCTCCTTGTTTATAATGTCTAAATTTAATCACCTGTCTATTTGTTAACTAAAGGTGAATTAGATATGCAACGTATCGTTGAGCGGTTTTATATTATTGTAATTATTTATTTTTCCATGTTATGTTCCATGCCCGTTTTAGCGAGCGGTATCCCCGTAGATGGTGATCCTCTTGCCACATTGAGAATACGTGTCTCAGCTACGGGATACGAGAATATTTCCCGCGACTCGCTCCCCGTGTGGATAGAAGTAACGGATGTTGAACACTCCCGTGAGGTGATTGTTCCGCCACCTCACTATACTTGCGCACCAGAAAATAAAAAATACCCTCAGATACTCTTGCACCCATTATCCCGGAAAGGAATGCATAATATGGGTGGAGGATGTCGAATTATCCCCTCGACCGGATTTTATAACGAGGTTAAGCGAGGATGTTCCGCGGTGCTAGTCTGATACTTGTTTGAGATGCTACCTACTAGGCTTTTATTAATATATTATTGCAGGGCTCGTCAGAGCCCTTTTTTGGATTTGACCCTATATATCCAGACGTTTTTTCTCTCTTATGATTGCGATAACTTCCTGTGTCTATATTCCCGTGGTGAGCGATATCCCAGCGCACTATGCGGATGATGTTCGTTGTAATGACTGAACGCCACCGCAGATTCATCACCGCTGTCTGGCTGTCCGGTTTTGGCATGATGCTGATGTAGTCCCGTTTTATCGTCTTCACGAAGCTTTCAGCTATGCCGTTACTTTCCGGGCTTCGCACTGCTGTCGTGCAAGGCTCCAGTCCCAGCAACTGTGCGAACGCCCGCGTTTCATGTGCCCTGTAGGCCGAACCGTTATCCGTCAGCCACTCCAGCGGCTCTGATGGCGGATGCTGCCCGAGGCGTTTTTCCACCGCATCCAGCACTACATCCTGTACTGTTTCTTTGTCATAGCCACCTGTGCCTGCTGTCCAGGCGATGATCTCCCGGTCACAGCAGTCCTTGCGAAGGTCACCGGAAGCTTTTCGCCATTGTCACAGCGGAACTCGAACCCGTCTGAGCACCAACGCCGGTTGCTCTGAGCCAGCGCCACGCGTCCTTGATGCGCCCGCTTCCGGTGCCTGTTTGCTGGCTTACGCTCAAGAAGCAGATGGTGGGTACTCATGCGAGACACCCGCTTCGCATTAACCACAGGCAGGCCGTCTCGCTCAGGCTCCCATCTCAGCAGCGCCCATACACGTCGATCCCCGTATGTTGGCTGAATGGCCACATAAATTATTTATACACTCTGAATGAGTTTAGTTATTTTGTTGTTATTTTGACTCCGTCAACTTGAGGTGAGCTGCCATTGCATTTATCGTCATAAGACCAACCAGTTACTTTATATTTCAAAATCATGGCTGTTTTTAATAAGTCATAAAAGGCCATGCCTTTTGGTCCATCATTTAAATTGTTATACCCTTGAATATAGCTTTTTTTTGTCAGTCCATCCTTTTCATATTCAAAAGAGATACAATTCCCTTTGTCTGGACACTCATCGCCACTATACCCTACATAACCAAGGCTGACGGATATTATCTTGGCGTCTGAGAAGCAAATGTTTTCCCCTGCTCCAGCATAAACGCTATTTATGGAGAAATAAAAAACAAAAAACATCATGGTTATAAAATGTTTCATCATAAATTCCTTATTAACATGGTAAAATGAGATATATTGTCAAAGTCACACCATATATTAAGACGTTCAGTGCTAAATGCTTCTCTACCAGGACGTGTCCAACCGACTCCCCTATTAAAACTTATAGACACTATCTGATGTAAGTATTGATAACCACCTTCTATTAATGGCAATAAATTTTAGTGGCTGAGAAAATATGCAGTTTAATTCGTTGTTTTCGCAAGATACATAATTGATGGTCACCTCTTTACTAACATTTTCATCTATCCAAGTATTAGGTATTTTAAATGATAGCTCGCCAGTATAGTCCTCTCTTTGGGATGGGGTTTTGTGTGAATGTACACCATTGAATTCAATGCGTACATCTTTTCCTGTAATGCCATTATATTTTACCGTGACAATGTTTAAGTCATCGTTAATAACAGGGGGGGGGAGGTTACCCTTTCCTTCGATTAGTAAAGAAAGTTTTTTTGATTGATCAATATGTAAATTCTCTTTTGTTACTGAAAATGAAACGTCTACAGAATGGCCTATATTACTTAAAATCTCCCTTCTGGGTATAATGAAACTCATTGGTTCTATTTCATTAACTTCTTTATAACTTGTGTTATAAGAATTACTTACCCCATCCCAATTAATGATAACTTTATCACCTTTAGTCATGCCTCCGTATACAGGAACAATGACCGTCAAATAATCAAGGTTATCATAATCAGATTGTTTAAGTATTTTACCATTTCCCCCAGAGGCCTCAGGAATATTAGGTAAATGCACCCTGGCTATTTGCTCCTCTGGATGCCAACTAAAAACTGATCCTATTTTATCATCCCAGGAGATCCTGATCACAGGAACAGTAGTTCCCGTTTGTTCCAAAAAATCACGTTGCATAAATTGAGCCCCAGACAAACCTTTCATATCCTCGTTACGTCCCCCAAAGACATAAAAAAATGACTCTATCGGTAGTTGCTTACCGATACCGGCAGGCCAAGTAGCGACTGAAAGTTCATTTTGTCTCCAGGCTATCAGCTGATCCTGTACATCCGTTAAACGGCGGGCTTTCAGGCTGGTGGCAAAAGCGTGAGTATCTGCGGCAAAAGAGCACTGGTGATGATAACGTTGTTGACTGGCTGGCGTTACAATATTGAAATGCGTTAACCATTGTTCTGCGGTGGTAATACCTTGAGATGCGCACTCACGGCTTTCTTCAGGGTAATCAGAGGCTGCACCACAACCATGATGAGAACGAATTTCGGTACCTGCATCATAGGGAAATGAACAGAGAATTTCCAAAGGATAGGGGGATGCAGCAGCATCTTGTCCGCTTTTAAGAGTGAACCCTTGGGTTCGAGAAGATTGTAACTGATTGATATCCAGGTCACTCCGGAAATATGAAAATGCTATTCCTCCACGCTGGACGGAGTCCGGACTTGCTTCCCACGCATGATAACGTGTACTAGCATTTGCAGCACGTATTACTATGCCGTTGCAAAACCAGGCGGGGTGGTCTCCACAAGTATCGGAAGTATCATAGAAACGTTTGTTCATGTCTGCCGCAATCTGTTCGCCAGCCATTTCTCCGTCAAAAGCTTTTGTTGTACCTGCGTGTATGAACAGCGCTATCACAAATAACTGTAGTGTTATTATTCTGTATCTATTTTTCCCCATAAGATATCATCCTTATTACAATGAAAATAATGCCATTGATCACTAGTTATTTAAATAAACTCAGGGTTGGGGTTTATGTGGTGGTGCTAATTGTCTGTTTGATGGTGTTGTGTTTTTTATCTTTTTTAAACTTGAAGCGAGTTATTTGGGTTTGTGTGTTATAAAATACCCCAAAGAATACCTTCAGCCAAAGTAACTCCTTCTTATTCTTGTGGCGGACGGTGGGATGAATTCCATTGATTTGTCTTTTTTAGGGTAAGTAAAAGTAAGTGGGAATGCAAATGAAGTGTGGTTATTTTAATTAAAATTAAGGTTTTTAAGGTAATTGCTTTCCTTATTCATAGTTAGGAAACTCAATCGCCCCTTTGTGAGTTTCCTAACCATGGGGTGTGGAGATAAAGAGCCGTATGTGGTGGTGCCTACCGCGTGTTAATGCGAAAAGATACCTGTTTTTGCTGTTTTTTTAAGCTAAAACCCATTTTTCAGGTGCACTTATCCAGTAACGGGGTCTGAAGCCATCGTTTTTTCGCCATCCGATGCAGCCTGTCAGAGGGCATTTTTGTAGCGAGTTTCCCCCCCCCACGGCGACGGCAAAACGCAACCGGCCTTTGCTCAGAATGCACTGGTACGGAGCTGTGTCCGGGAAGCCTTTCATCAGCACCGCAAAACCTGGCCGCTTCGGTTTTTTCCGTGCCATCATCTCCAGCGCGTCGTAGACCTTCGGCAGCAGCGTGCCTCGCTTGCGGTTGGCCGAGAAACCGTAATGGCGCACCATTTTAAAATGCCGCGCCGGGACATGGCTGACATATCTATGGGACTAGTTTATTAGGTATAACCTGGAGGTTGTTGACTTAACCCTTGAAACGATTGCGAAGCCACTTTCAACCGCTTCAAGGATTTAGAGTAGAGGCGTGTCATTTCCGTGTGAGTAGCTCCAGAGCTGAACGATCCGTATCCTGAGTTGGCGTCATTGGCGTATTATCAATGGACCAACCAGGAAAGAACAGGTCAATCGCCAGCGCTTCTAGCGCGGCGATTGGCGCATTATCATTATCGACCCACCCCAATAGCGGATAGCTCAGCAGTGGATTTCCGATGCCTAAGGTTGTCACGTTGGCAAAAATATCAATACAGCCCTGCCATTCCGTCGCCGCTCCATTTTGCGCGGTACTCTGAACGGATGTACATATGCCGACCGCCGCTGGAAACTCAACGCCGTAGTACTCTAATTTACCGGTAATCATGATGCTATCTCCTGTTAAAGGTGAAATAGAGGGTGAAGGTATTGGGGGAGTGTTGTTCGGCTTTTAACGCCATACCATCGTTGGTGATTTTCATTGTGGATACGGGGTTGACTGTGCTGTCGTAGATTTCTAGCCCGCGTGGTGATACCGCAACTTTGAAACTGGAGCAGAGGCCGTTTAACCCTGTAGGGCCAAACACCTGTACGTCGTAAACATCTTTCACGCCTGGCGCATTCCTGCTGCCAACATAGGCAAAGGTTCTGATTGTGCGGACTTGCCCGGGTGCAAAGGTTGCGGCGTATTCCGCGCCGTAGGTGCGATAGTTACGTGTAAATAGATTTGTACCGCTAGCAATATAGTCCGCCGTGCAGTCAAAGACTGAGCGATTCAGATGAGTATCCCGTAGCGTCAGCGCATCCCCGGAATGTACAAAGGCAGCGCCATTCATCGAATTAGTATGTGCCGTGAATGAGTTTTTGTAATTGATTGAGCAACTGTGTAGGGAGCTGCCGACGATGCCGCCCAAATAACCGCAGTCTATGTCCACTTTGGCAAAGGCGCTGTCATGAAAGTCCAGAATGATGTCAAAGAAGAAGTTTTCGCCCTGTTGTGCCGTTCGCACGACTGAGACAGTGCTTGACCAATTTCCGGATGTTAAGGTGTCCCCGGCTGCATAAGAACTCTTCGCGCGGGAAACATCTTTTTCTTCGATGATTAAAACCTTATGGACGCCGGAAGCCTGCGTATAAAATGCCAACACCTCGCCGGTTGCTGCTCCATTCGTGATTTTCGCACCGCGTTCTAAACCGTTTAGCGTCGAGCCGGAGAGTGTAACCTCTGACAGATGACGCCCGTTGAAGTCGGCATCCCCAGAAATTTGTGCGTATTGTGCGCCGTTCCGTAACAGATAGGCACCGTAACGCATCTTGGTCACGAATCCCACACAGAGTTTATGTCCCTCGGCGATCGGCGTATCTTTTCCCGTACCGCGGGCAAGGAACGCGCCGACATTGCCGTCATACCAGTATTTGCCATAGATAAAATTGGAAGCGGTTGGCCAATTTTGCTGACGGCAGTCATACACAATATTACAGCGTGTGGCTCGTCCTATGGTGATCTGCGAACCACCGCACCCTCGTCCTACCATTTCGATACCGTTGCAAACACCCTTGCCATCTAAAAAGCCGATGTCAATATTTAGCCCGACCATACAGCCTCCGTTCACGGAACCCAATGTAATGAGTGCCGGGGCAGACTTCCAGTCTTTATACTTGGGGATACTGTCGTGGGCGACGACCTTAGAGAGTCGGAGATCCAGCGCTTGTCCCCAGCCATCGACAATGAGCGGTGATTTAAACGCCATTGGCCTAAATGACCATAGTTTGTTAAAGCCGTTGTTGCGCGCGTAGTCATGGGCCGCTTGCGCTGCGGGCTGCCAGTCTCCGTCTTCGCTGACGAGGTGTTTGAAGTCTTCGATAAATATCAGATTATTCAGCTTTGCCTCAACGGTGCGCCCCTCTAATGCTGTACTGATGGCGTAGCCCATATACGAGGCGCCAGCGGGAGAGGCAAGCTCGCTGCGAAATGTCGGGATACTTATTTCTACCCACAACGTTGGCCCGAGCCCGCCGGTCGTCTCTGGCGATGAACCTGGCGGTATGACTTTAGGGTAGTCGCCACGCCAGGAGTAAAATGCCGGCGTGGCAGATGAATACATTACCTGGGAAGTGTTTTTGAGGGTGCAGCCAGCGTCAAAAGTACTTACCTGAGGCGTTTCTGATTTACTGAGTGCGTCAAGGATGGCGTAATGCGTCGGGTAACTTTTCTGACAACCGTCGGCAGAAAGTGATATATCTGCTGCTCCATTATTATTGATAAATTCATCGACATAATACCGTTTTGACGTGCGCCAAACATGAAAATACTGGCCGTTTAACGTTGCAGCCAGGCCTTCCTCTATAGTGTCAACGGCGTGTTCAAAGTAAAGTAGTTCGCGTAACTTTGCCAGGCTGGTTCCTCCATGGGTTTCAAACCCGTCGGAGAATAACCGGATAAAGGGAAAACGATCTGCGTCGTTAAGGTAATGGGCGGCTTCTTTTGCCGATGCTTTTACATCTTTCATGCGCAATCTCCTATATATTGAATGCGTTATTTATTTTCTATTTAGTGAATCTTATTGTATATACTTAACCTTTAGCATATGGTGGTGTTTTGCTATGCGTTATTTGGGGTTGATGGTGGATGGTATGGGGTAACTAAATTTTAGGTTAGCTTTTCGCGCTTTGCCTTTTTTTGTTTGGCTGTGAGTCTAGTGGTCGACGATTGGTTTTATTAGATTGGTGTTTTTTATTAATGTTTCTTGTGTGTTGGTTTTTTGTTGATTCTTCGTTTTCATCCGAAGGGTATGAATGATGACTGTCACATTATTGTATTTTCTGACTAGTCAGAATATTTTGATTTTTTTTATTTTTATTTTTTACTGATGTCTAATGAAAACAATGTGTTATGTTTTACGCTATCCCTGGCCGTTTTATAAAATGCTTACCCTTTTTAGATAAGAGAGCGACCAGTGCGGCGTTGACGATGGATGAACGGTATGGATAATCAGCTTTGGTCTTTTTTGTGTTGTTAATTTGTTTTTCCTGTAATAATAAAAATTAACCCGATAATGATTATTTATGGGGGTGTTGTTGTTTTTTTTGTGACGATTTATTTATGGGTTTATTTAACGGATTTTTCTTCTTATGGTATAGGAGAGTGTGTTGTGTACGATGCTGTTATGAGGCTGATTTCCCGCTATATTTGTATTTTCGTTATTTTTTCTTCTTTAGTGATTTGGTGTATTGCTGGAGGTTTATTATTCTTATTTTGTAAGTGGTGAATTGCTTCCTATGATTGAAGGTGACTTGAAACTCATTTTTAATGGTTTTTTGTATGGTTTGTTGCATTGAATTATTTTTGGTCTTGTTTTCCTTTTTAGATATTATCCTGTTTTAGCTTTCTAAGCCGAATGGTATTCTAGGTGGAACTACATTTAACGGATATTTTTGTTGTGCTTAACGGTGGTAAAAGCCATCATTCTGAAAATGTGGATAGGTATGGTTAATCAACTATACTTCATTCTGTATCAATGATGGGGGTGGGAATGAATAACTGGCGAAAAGGTCTTGGGTATTGGCTGGCATTTGTTGTCGTCTACTTTTCGTTGGCTATGATCAGTCTGGAGACCCGAGATCCATGGAGTTTGTCGAGTGCTGTCTGGCTTCCGGCAGGATTGGTTCTAGGGACGTTATGTTCTAGCCCGAGAATATACTGGCCAATATGGGGGGTGAGTGCAGGATTGTTGCATATATTCGCTAGTTTACATTATGGGCGAAGCATTGATATTGCTCTGGTTTTCGCTTTGGTTGACCTGGTTGTTATTTTTCCGTTAGCCATGGTATGGTATAGCATCCATCATTATTTTCGTCATTTTTCTTATCGCAGTGAGTCGGTAATTTTATTAACCGGTGTTTATGTTAGTAGTGTTCTTGGCGGGGTTTTTAGCACGTTAGCCTTGACGGTCATGAACTACCCTGTTGTTTTATCTCATTTCTTTACCTGGGCGTTGTCTAACGCTACAGGGTGTTTGTCCAGTGCGCCATTTTTTATTATTCACCGGTTCGTGAAAAAAGAGAAAATATCGTTCTCCCTGCTTAGGGTATTTTTTTTATCATTGGTTGCCGCCGTTTTTTTTCTACCGGGGGAGTTATTACAGAGTTACCTACTTAGCCAAGCCTTACTTTATTTAGTCTTAGGACTATCAGTCGTTTTTACGGCCTGGCTACCGCTGCGAATATTGTCAATATATTTTATGTTCTTGACGCTTTTGGTCAGTCTTTCGACATTATATGGTTATGGTCCCTTGGCAACCGGCGATCAGCAAGGGGTACAGGCATCACAACTTTATCTGTTGACGGTAATTACTTTGGGGCTGATCGTGGCGGCACGAGGTAAAGAATTCTTGTTGCTGAATACCAAAATGCGGCAGCAGTTAGCCCTGCTTGATAATGCACTGCATCAGCAACAGCCGGTGTTTTTCCAGCTGTCAGCCAATGCGACCAGACTTAGTTGGCTGTGCGGTACGCCTGTTTTTGGTATTCCGGTAGAACAAATACGAACTCTGCCGTTGTTGCTGGCACGAATACATCCGGAAGATCGCGCCGCATTCGCTGAATGTTTACTGTCTGCCGTGGACGGGCACTCCTGCATCAGGCAAAGCACCTTCCGCTTATTATTGCCGGATAGTTGCTACCATCGAGTCGGCTGTAACCTGCTTGAGACGGGGCCGTCAGTGGACACTCTTGGCCTATTCATGCTCTATACTTAATTTATCTTATTGTTTGAGGCTGTCCTGTGTATAAAAAGATTCTGATTGCTGACGATCATCCGGTGTTTCTGCTTGGGTTACGAGCGTTAATCACCTCAACCTTTAGCAACCGCTATACCATTAGCGGCGAGGCACAGAGCGTAGACCAGCTGTTGATGCTACTGGATCAGGACATACCGGACGTTCTGCTGACGGATTTTAATATGCCTGGCGAAAAACAGTCCGACGGATTACGGCTGATCTCGACGTTACGCCGTAAATTTCCGTCCTTGCCCATTGTCGTGGTTACGGTGCTGTCCAATCAGGGATTAATCAATTCCATTTTAGCTGCCGGCGTTTATGCCGTTATTAATAAACAAAGCTTGGCCGCGGAACTAACGCTTTGTCTTGATAAATTATTACAGGGAAAAAGTTATCAATCACCGGTTGTTGCTCAGGAGCATGCGCTTATGAGCCCGAGGGAGCTGGAAGTGGTGCGCTTGCTGGTCCAGGGACACAGTGTTAATCAAATTGCAGCGATGCTTTGTCGGACTAAACAGACGATCAGCGCCCAGAAAAAAAGTGCAATGAATAAAATTGGCGTAAGTTCAGATCTGGAACTTTTCGAATATCTACGCAATGTAGGTATGTAGCTGATGAGATTTATTGCGTTTTTGGCGTTATTTTTACCTGCTTTTGTGGCTGCTGACGATATCACCGTTGGCCTACTCGATGATAAGTTGCCTTACAGTGATTTTAACCTTTGGCAGCGGCCTGGGGGAGCATTGCCGGAGTTACTGGAGACGATGGAAACCCATGGCGCTTTGCATTTTTCATTGCAGCCTGCGGATAGTATAGGGCAATTGACGCAGCTGTTGCGTGAACATAAAGTTGCCATGGTACTGCCGCCGCCGCTGGTCATACCGCCTGACGGCATATTAGTCTCAAACCCGCTCCTGAGCCAGCATTGGGCTATCATTACGCGCAATAATCACCTGCCCTTAAGGCATTCAAGCCGGATCAACCTGAACCAACAGAGAATATTGCTGCTGCAAAACAGCCCGGTGCGTACGTCTTTAGAATCAGCCTGGCCTGATGCGGCTATAGAGGAAGCACCAACGATGAGTGAGGCACTGAAGCTGTTACATGCAGGCGCGGCAGATGGCATTGTCTGTGATGCCGCGCTAGCAGATATGCTGGTTCATAACCTGTATCCCACGCAGTTAAGCAGTGAATTACTGCCGGGCGTTCACAGTATTCAGACACTGTGGTTTGCTCCCGGTGAGGAGGCGTTACGGCAGAAGGTCAACCTGGTGATTGACAATTTGCCGCCGGGGTTGGCCGCATCGATCGTTACCCGCTGGTTATTGAGCGCGTCCCTGGATGATATACATCCGGGGACGTCTACCGACAGAGAGCTGTTTAATGCGCTCGTCGTTATCAGTTGCATCCTGTCTCTGTTTCTCAGCGCTTTTTTACTGGCTGAAATACTGCGCCGTCGGCGCGCCGAACGAGGGCTGCTTGATGCGTTGACTTACTGGCAAACATTACTGAACAGCATTCCGACCCCGCTTATTGTGCTTAACCCGCTGGGTGAAATTACTCATTGTAACCAGGCGCTCTTAAAATCTTTACAGCTGACAAGCAAGCAAGTTATCGGCAGCTCTCTGGAAACGATGTTGGCGCATAATCCGATCTCACCCGTAGTTAACCATCAAGAATGGATAACCGCGCTCAGCTCAATGAAACCACAGTTTTCAGATCGCACCATCCTTATCCAGGGTGAGGAGAAAGAGATAGTGCAGTGGCTGGCTGTATATAATGACAGCAGACTGATACCGCAGGGGTTGCTGCTCGGCTGGTATGATATCAGTGAGAGAAAGCGGCTGGAGCGTGAATTGGCGAAGGCATTACAGCAGGCTACGGATGTCAGCCGGGAGAAAAGCGACTTTCTTGCCCGGATGAGCCATGAAATCCGCTCGCCAATGAATGCAATTCTGGGGGTTCTGGAACTGGAGGGGGGAGCAGAAAAAGCCGCTGATTCTGCGTTGAATATTGCCTATGTGGCATCTCGACAGCTGTTGCAGATTGTTGGGGATGTGCTGGATCTTTCCAAGATAGAAGCGGGAGAAATGCAATTACAGGTACAAAACTGCGCGCTGTATCCGATGCTGGAGCAGATCGTTGAAACGTATATTACGCTCGCCGAGCAAAAGGGACTGCGCCTGGACTGCGATATTGAATCCGTGTGGCGGCATTATTATAGCGTTGATAGTGCGAAGTTAACGCAGATACTTAACAACCTCCTGAGCAATGCGATTAAATATACCGACCAGGGCTATGTCAGCCTTCAGGTTACCGTTATTGCTGAGGGGGAAGGGAGAGATACCCTGACCTTTAGGGTGGAAGATAGTGGTATTGGCATTGCGGCGGATAAACAGGAAAAAATTCTGCAGCCTTATATCCAATTAGATCATGCGTCGCCGGCGAGCACCGGGCTAGGACTGCCTATCTGTACACAGCTACTAAAATTGATGGGAAGTTCGTTGCATATACGCTCAGCGGCGGGAAAGGGATCCCGTTTCGCGTTTAGTTTGCTGCTGGACTGCATCGCGGAGCCGCCAGTGTCTGGCGGGAAAACGCCGGGAAACGATGTTGAGAATGCTTTGCGACTGTTGGTGGTCGATGATCAGCGGGCTAATCTGTCGGTTATGAAACTGCAGTTGGAAACGCTGGGGCACTGGGTGGTTACCTGCAATGATGGTAGAGAAGCTGAGCAACTGTTGCTCTCACAATCTTTTGATATCGTGCTTACGGATTGCCAAATGCCGGTTATGAACGGCTATCAGTTTACGGAAACTATCAGGGAACGTGAGAAAAACGGGGAGGATTATCAGGTTATTATCGGTTGTACCGCCAATGCCTTTAACGATGAGCAACGGCGCTGTCTGGAAGCCGGCATGGACGGAGTGCTTATCAAGCCGGTGACGTTGCAAGATTTACGTGCTTTGTTTGCCGAGCAGCAACAGGTCCGGTTGTGTCTGTCGGAAATTATTGCGATGGCGGGTCAGCAGTCGAACATTGTCATATCCGTACTGGATGAACTGCGGTGCAGCACCGAGCACGACCGCCAGCAGATACTGGAGTTGTCCCTTGAAGAACAGGATAAACTCGCCCAGGTTCTGCACCGGCAAAAGGGCAGCTTTGCTTTAGCCGGATTTCAGCCGGGCGTAATGGTTAGTCAACTGATGGAGCAAGCCTTACAGGTATACGATGAGCCGGCTCTCAGAATATTCAGGCTGCAGCTTAATGCATTGAGTTTACGCTTTATCTCCTTACTGGAGCGAGAACGTGGCAGAATTAATAAAGAATAATTTGCCGAGGTGCGTAGGGATGAAAGCCGAATGGCTGAGTGCTACACCACCGTGTCGTGCCGGATATCCTGTTTACCGCCTGCTCCCCCTGCATGAGGAATATTTTTGGGCGGCTGAAAAATACAGTAGTTTGGTGTACAGCAACCGGATAAAAGCAGCAAAGAAAATGATAATAACGTAAAGCGAAGGTTTTTCATTGAGGTATAGCCTATGCCTATGGGTAATGAAGCATGGTCGTGGGCGAAAAAAAGAGGGAGCAAAGACTATGTCAGGGATAGTAATGGGGAGATATATTCTGACTGGTCTGATTTTTAAGTTTTTAACCTGAAGTGATTATGGTGTAATTCATTGAAAATATAGTGTGTTTGGTGGTGGGTTCAATGATTTCTGCTCTTTGATATTAAAATGCAATGTTGTGGTCGTTGATGTTTGGTTTTAGTTTTACCGGATACTATTCTGAGGAGTTAATGTTGACTTAATTTGCAAGGGTCGTACTTGTAATATTTGTCTTACTTTAATTTATCATGAAGGAGTAACGGTGAAATATTCAATGAAAAGAGTCATTACACTCTTGGCCGTAGTTGTCATATTATTAAGTGGTTGCACATCATACAGACATGTTAAGCTGGAAAACCAGCCATTAAATAATGGCAGCTATTACCTGACGGAACCGCCTATCTATGCCGGTGACAAAATCAAATATCAGTTGATGAATGGCGAGAAGGGCGAGATGTCGGTCGTGCAGGTAACGCCGCAGAGCATCATTGGCAATAATCATGTGACGATTCCGTTGTCGCAGATTGATATGCTGGAAAAGCAAGAGGTATCGACAGCCAAAACCGGCGCAGCGGTTGGCGGTGGCGCTGTTGCTATCGGGGTTATTTTAACCGCCGTTTTGGCGGTGGGCCTGGCTACTGCGGTGAGCGGTTAGCAGAGAACCCATGCTGAAAGAGTATCCTACTATTTATTAAATAATTGTTTTATCTATCATTGTTGCGGCAACTCTGTGATTAAGGTGACGAACCATCTGAATACAGATGGGGAAAATGATCGTTGAGGAATAAGCTTAGTGAATAAGCTTATTCCCGATTTACTGTTATCGTTGTAAAATGATAATTCAGCGTTGTATATGTATATTTTTAGCATATCCGCCGGGGCTACAATAGAATGTGATTTTCAGACCCGTAGCCTGAGCGGTTAACAGTGCGGCATAGTCTGCTTTCCCCGCATCGCTATTGAGTGATCTTACCCAGCAATAGTGGACACGCGACTAAGTGAGTAAACTCTCAAGCAAGAGGTGACTCACATGACAAAACCAGCATCAACCACCAAAAAGCCACGCAAGCAACATACACCTGAATTCCGCGACGAAGCCCTGAAACTGGCTGAACGCATTGGTGTGGCCGCAGCCGCCCGCGAACTCAGCCTTTATGAGTCGCAAATTTACGCCTGGCGTAGCAAGCGGCAGCAACAGGCAACGTCCTCTGAACGTGAGAGCGAACTCGCCGCTGAGAATGCCCGCCTCAAACGCCAACTGGCTGAACGGGACGAGGAGCTGGCCATTCTCCAAAAGGCCGCGACATACTTCGCCAAGCGCCTGAAATGAAGTATGTCTTTATCGAAAAGCATCAGGCTGAGTTCAGTATCAAAGCCATGTGTCGGGTACTGCAAGTCGCCCGCAGTGGCTGGTATGCCTGGCGTCAGCGTCGTCACCAGATAAACCGACGTCAACGGTTCCGACTTGTCTGCGATGATGCGGTTCGACAGACCTTTGCCAAGGCAAAACAGCCTTATGGAGCGCCTCGTCTTGCTGATGAACTGCCGGAGTACAACATCAAGACTATCGCCGCCAGTCTACGTCGTCAGGGGCTGCGGGCGAAAGCCTCGCGCCGGTTCAGCCCGGTCAGTTACCGTGAGCATGGTCTGCCAGTATCCGATAATCTGTTAAAGCAGGACTTTTACGCCAGCGGCCCGAATCAGAAGTGGGTGGGTGACATCACGTATCTGCGCACCGATGAAGGCTGGCTGTATCTGGCGGTGGTGATTGACCTGTGGTCGCGGTCAGTCATTGGCTGGTCGATGTCGTCACGGATGACGGCACAGCTTGCCTGCGATGCACTGCAGATGGCCTTATGGCGGCGTAAACGCCCGGAAAATGTCATCGTGCACACAGACCGAGGTGGTCAGTACTGTTCAACGGATTACCAGAGCTTACTGAAACGGCATAATCTGCAGGGCAGTATGAGCGCTAAGGGCTGTTGTTACGACAATGCCTGTGCGGAAAGCTTCTTTCACTCACTGAAGGTGGAATATATCCACGGGGAGGACTTTGCCAGCCGGGAAATAATGCGAACGGCAGTGTTTAATTATATCGAGTGCGATTACAATCGCTGGCGTCGTCACAGTGCCTGTGGCGGTCTTAGCCCGGAACAGTTTGAAACCCAAAACCTCGCTTAGGGCCGTGTCCACATTACGTGGGTAGGATCAAGGTTCCCCTTCACCACAGTTTGCCACCACATTGTTATAGCTTGAAGTCAGCTGAGTGGCGATGGCCTGGCCGGCTGACTGTGAAACCTCTGCGCTTTTGCTTTCTGTTGTGTCCATTCCAGCCACACATGTTAAAGACGTTGCACTCAGGAATAATAAAGGGGAAAGAGTGAATAGGTGTTTATACATTATTTATGAACCTTTTGGTCAAGGTGCTTAATTGCTGTTTCATTGATGGCTGCTATACAGTAGATTCAATACTCTCTATATCTTGGGGGGGATTCTATAGATGATTATTTTTATAGTACAAGACTATTTTCTTAAAAGTATATTTTCATAAAACGATAACAGGGATTTTAATAAAATAAATATTAGTTATTGTTAAGGTGAGGTGACTTATTATTATTCATAACCATGACGTCAGAGATAAGAAAAGGAATGGCCCATTGAACTGGGAAAGCGGCGGAAAGCGATTCTTAAGGCCCCGTATGTTACTCGTGGTAAACCTAATCCATACGGGGCGAGCGATTGTGTGGTTTTCAGAGATTATCTTCGTTTACCAGCAGCATCACTTGTTGGGTAAACATTTTGACATAGTCGTTGGGATTGGTCGCTTTAAAACCATTATTGTTGATTCTATAGGTGCCCTTGACATAGAAGGTTGGGGTGCTTTGAACGGAAAAACGTTCTGCCATTTTCTCCTGTTGTTCAACCATGGCCCTGACGGAGAAACTCCTCCGCGCGTTTTCATACGCCTGCGGTGCAATACCAACAGTGACAAAAAGGTTCTTAATCGCGTCAAGGTTATCTATCGTACGATGTTGCTGAATGGCGATAAACAGTGGTTTTTCAATCTCGTCAGCGATCCCCATGGTTGTTGCAATAGCCCAGGCTTCCGTCAGCTCCTTCCCCATTTTCCCCATCGCACTGACGTGATATTTTTTAACCGTTACGCCTTCAGGCAACATATGGTTCAGACGTTTGCTAACCGGGTAGTTGTCAACAAACTGATAGCAAGGGGGGCAATAGAAAGAAAAGAATTCTACCACTTCGGGGGCCTCAGGAATCGTTTTGTCAAGGTGGGTATAGGCCGGCATCGCATTGACGTTGAGGATGGGGGCGAATGACAGAAAGAAGAATAAAATAGACTTTTTTAACATAAAAATTCACCTGTCGGTATGGTATGACAAGGAGGTGTAGTGATTCAGTTGCATCTCGTTTATCGGGTAATATTGATATGGTCATGCCTAGGCCATAAATATCTTCATGGGATTTACTGTGGACGATTAATTATGCTGGAAATAAACTGTTGTGATTATCATGGAAATAAATTCACTAGTATTCGATTACATTTTTATATTGGTCCTTTTATGAGTAATATACCGTATTAAATTTGGCGTATATATAGGACAAGTCAGAAAAGTGGTTTGTTTTTTTCACTGCCTGCCATTAACAATTTTCTGGTAAATGATAATTATTATGAATAATGTTTTTTATTATCAGCGTCTGCAGGTTAATTTCCTAAACGGCACTTAAACAAGAAAAAGTTTATAGGTTTCTTTTTTGGATATTTATCTTTTTTATTTTTGAAACAAACCCCTCAGGAATGCATGCTTTCTGCTGTAAAATATTCTTTTTATAACAGCATGATATGTGGCGTTTAATGGGGGATTATGCATCGTAACGTTCTCTTATAAACCTTAGAATACCTTAAGTTCATTGCCGGCGATCATTGCGTTGTTATCGATTATTTAGGTTGACGAAAAAAAAATGACGTGGATAATCCCTTCGCACAAGTCAATGATTATCTGATCATCGCTACCAGAACAATCTGTAAATGATGGTAACTATCTAGAAAGTTATCAGATCGGGGGATGATTGTTGATTACTCTTTAGTTAATCTAATATTTATAACATTAAAATCAGCCGCGTCATGCTTGAGTGATGCTGGAGCTGTAAGAGATTAACCACATTCCTCCACGCGGTGTGGGTTGCGCCTCGTTTTACCGCTAAAGGAGTGTGGTCACTATAAAATAGCGATTTGTCTTATACGGGTTAAGTTACCTCTCATTGGCTGGATATTATAGCCATAGTGGATATAGCTGGAATTATTAATCTTTTGTATATGACTTGTCTGAAAATATCATTGCAACCGCAAGGGGATTAGCCTTGTTTTGTAATGATGTACTGAATATTCTTAATACTGCGGCCATCAAGATGCAATGTTCTGATAAAAATGCTTTTTTAGAGAACGAAACTCTCTCACTGTCTCTGGAAAAAAGAGTGCTTTTTTTAAAGAAAGAGCGTGTAGCCATCTCACTTACTGTGTTACAAAGCAGAATGATGTTTTTTTTACTCTCTGATGTAACCAAGAAGAGCGAGCTTATTGAAAAGGTCTGGCCAGATAAGCATGTTGCTATCACGGACAATAATTATCATCAGCTCGTTTATCAATGTAGAGCGATTTTTACGGCACATGGACTTCCGGCCGAGGTTATCAGAACGGTGCATCGCCATGGTGTGATGTTCGACCTCACGATACTTGAAGAACATTATGTCGCCAAGGGGGGGCTGGTTGATAATTCAGAGGGTTCGGGGTTCTTAAAAGT
This sequence comes from Serratia sp. FGI94, assembly GCF_000330865.1. Taxonomy (NCBI): domain Bacteria; kingdom Pseudomonadati; phylum Pseudomonadota; class Gammaproteobacteria; order Enterobacterales; family Yersiniaceae; genus Serratia; species Serratia sp. FGI94. The sequence goes on along the minus strand of NC_020064.1, from coordinate 4,061,761 downwards.
AACAAAGAATAAGCTAATATATATGTGTGGCGGAGGAATAATCTTGCCATTCTTGATTCTTATATTCTCGGTTGCCGAATAGCATCGCCCCATGACGCGTCTTTATCAATAACGTGCGTCATAACGACCTTTCGCCCAGGGATCCAGGATGAATATAAAAATGAGAATTTATAGCATGGCTATTATTCTGAAAGAAAAAGTTAAAGAAATACACCTGTTTTTATTGGGTGGGGGTGTCGTTACGGGTATCGTTTTATTTTCTCTTTTGTGCCTGGATACCTGGGACTTGTTGAAGGATCAAAATGGGCGGCTTGTGCTGTCTGAAAATTCATTCGTCGAGGTTCCGTCAAATTTATTACAGGATAAGCTTGCACAGATCGCCAGACCGCGACGTTTGCCCGATGCGGATGATGGCAGAGAGCGTTTTATGGTCCGTCCGGGGGTGAGTGATGAGTTATTGTTGTTAGCTCCTAGGGCTACGTTGAGCGAGAAAGTAGTTGGGATATTATCCAGCACTCAGCAAACCCGTTGCATAGCTATTATAGAAAGTGACGGGGCACAAAAAAGTTATCAGGTAGGAGAAAAAATATCTGGTAAATCTACCATTTTACGGATCCTCTCCGATCGGGTCATCATTAATGATAATGGTTACTATGCATCGTTGATTCTTTGATCTTTATTTATTTTACTTTTCATTAATGCAATGAGCTACCGTCATGTATCGAATTGTTGTTTTGGTTTGTTTCTTTTTCGCTTGTTGCGGTTCTGCGCAGGCGGATAAATTTTCTGCTGACTTTCAGGGTGTTGATATCCATGAGTTTATCAATACCGTCAGCAGAAATTTAGGGAAAACAATCATTGTTGATCACACTGTGGAAGGCAAGGTTACGGTTCGTAGCTATGAACAGTTATCGCCTGAAGAGTATTATCAGTTTTTCCTGAACGTACTGGATGTATATGGTTACGCCGTTATCAGCATGCCTAAAAATGTACTGAAAGTTATTCCGGCGAAAGAAGGGAAGCGAGCAACCTTGACGCCGTTGAACGATGCCGCGGTAGGGGATGAGCTGGTGATGAAAATTGTCCCTTTGCACCATACTGCCGCCAAGGATGTGGCTCCCCTTATTCGTCAACTTAATGACAGCATTGGTGTAGGTAATGTCTCGCACTATGAAAACGGCAATGCCTTACTGATTACGGGACGTGCCGACGTGGTCAGAAAACTGAGTGACCTAACGAAGAGAATGGACGAGGATAATGCAACCGGTGTACTTACCATTCCTCTGGAGTATGCATCAGCAAAAGATGTTGCCCATATCGTCAATGAGCTATTGCATGGTGAGGGGCGCCATCGCAGTTCTCTTTCTGCGAACGGAAAGATCGTGCCGGACGAGCGGACAAATTCCGTATTGATTTCGGGGGACGAAACAACCCTGGATGAGTTGCAGGACATCATTGCCAGTCTTGATAAAGAGAAAACGTCTCACAATAGCACCAAAGTTGTCCATCTGAAGTACGCTAAGGCTCAGAGCCTGGTTGATGTGTTGACCGGTGTGAGCGTTGGTTTACAAAATGAACACCAGTCTGAGTCTGTTGCTCCGGTATCGATCGTAAAGAATGTCGTTATTAAAGCAGATGAACATACAAACTCGCTGATATTGAGTGCATCGGCCGATATTATGCGGGATTTAGAAGACGTTATTGCGCAGTTAGATGTGCGCCGTGCTCAGGTATTGGTCGAGGCGATTATTGTTGAAATGCTCGATGCTGATGGTATCAACTTCGGCATTCAGTGGGCAAACAAGCACGCCGGCGGCACCCAGTTCTCTTCAGCACAAACCCGTATCTCGTCGACCTTGGACAAAGGGATGGGCGATGTATTGAAAAATGCCAATGGTCTTGTCGCCGGGTTCTATAGTGGAAACTGGGCCGGATTACTGACGGCGATCAGCAGCAGGAGCCAAAATAATATCTTGGCCACCCCCAGTATCGTGACGCTGGACAACGAAGACGCCGAGTTTAGCGTTGGCCAGGACGTACCGATTCTAACCGGTTCACAGACCACTAACAGCGATAATGTGTTTAACACCGTGTCGAGAAAAACCGTTGGGATTAAGTTGAAGGTTAAGCCGCAAATTAATAAAGGGCAGTCCGTTCAGTTACAAATCCAGCAGGAGGTTTCCAGCGTTGCGGATAACAGTGCCGGGGATAGTAACAGTCTTGGGGCAACGTTTAATGTTAGAACGGTGAACAATTCGGTATTGGTGGATAGCGGTGAAACCGTTGTTGTCGGAGGCTTGCTTGACAAATCACAATCGAAAAACAAAAGTGGCGTACCTTTTTTAAGCGATATTCCGGTGTTAGGACATTTGTTTAGTTCTTCGGGGCACAAGGATAACAAACGTAATCTGGTATTGTTTATTCGCCCGACTATTATTCGTTCTGCCGATAGTTATTCACTGGAAAGCTATCGCAAGTCTCAGGATTTTAGCGATTCATTAGTGACGAAGAAAAAATGGAGTGATGCCTTGGATGATAAAATGGAGGATATTCGTTTATCTGAACAGTTTGTTTTCTTAAGGGCTAAAAAACAAATTGAATTGTTTTACGAGACAGCAAAATGACCGCTGGTTTACATATTCCGTTCAACTGGGCAAAACAGCATGGCGTCGTGATCTCTGAAGAGCCACAAGGGAAAACGCTGTGGGTTTCGGTGGAGGCAAATCCCCTTGCTATTGCTGAATTGGCGCGCTTAATTAAAACACGCTGCCGAATGGTAAAGCTGGAAAGCAGTGAGTTTGACAAGATGTTGCTGAGTACCTATCAAAAAGGTAGCGGCAATGCGCAAAAGATGATGGATGATCTTGGCACCGATCTGGATTTTTATTCCCTCGCGGAAGGGTTGCCTGAGCAGCAGGATTTATTGGATGAAAAGAATGATGCGCCGATAATTCGGCTCATCAACGCGATGTTCAGCGAGGCCATTAAGGAGCGAGCTTCTGATGTTCATATCGAGACGTATGAAAGTGAGCTGGTGATCCGCTTTCGAATTGACGGTGTGTTGAAGAAAGTTCTGACGCCACAGCGTCAACTGGCTTCCGTATTAGTATCGCGTATAAAGGTCATGTCAAAATTGGATATCGCGGAGAAGCGTGTTCCGCAAGACGGCCGAATTACGTTGAAAATTGCCGGGAGGGCGATTGACGTGAGGGTGTCTGTTATTCCCGTCAGCCATGGCGAAAGGGTGGTGATGCGTTTACTGGATAAAGACAGCGTCAGTCTGGAACTGAGCGATCTTAATATGCAGAAATTATTACTTACCGCGTTGACTCGTTTAATGAATGAGCCGCACGGTATTATTCTTGTTACCGGCCCGACCGGTTCCGGAAAAAGTACCACGCTTTATTCGTTGCTCAATGAGATCAATGATGATAATCGCAATATTATGACGATTGAGGACCCGGTTGAATTTGAACTTAGTGGTATATCGCAGACTCAGGTTAATCCCAAAGTAGAGATGACTTTTGCGAAGGGCTTGCGTGCGCTGCTGCGGCAGGATCCTGATGTGCTGTTAATTGGCGAGATTCGTGATAAAGAAACCGCGCAAATAGCGGTACAGGCGTCTCTGACCGGTCACCTGGTGCTTTCCACCCTGCATACGAATACGGCCGTTGGCGCGGTAACGCGGCTAAGGGATATGGGCGTAGAGCCTTTTCTCCTGGCGAGTTCTTTAAGCGGGATATTATCACAGCGCTTGGTACGTAAGCTGTGTGGTCAATGTCGGCAGCCCTATACGCTTGGTAATGAGGAATGCCGGTTGCTGGCATTACCGGCGGATAAGCAGTATACCGCATGGCATGCGGTGGGGTGTGAAGACTGTAACGGCAGGGGATATCGCGGTCGTCTCGCTATTCATGAGTTATTGCTGATCAATGATGATATACGAAAAGCAATATATACAAAAAATAGTGAACAGGCGATAGCGGCGTTATCTGCGGACTGGCCGACTTTGCGTCAGGATGGTGTCCGAAAGTTATTAGCAGGAGAGACCAGTTTCGAAGAGATCGTGCGCGTCACGGGGGACAGTGTCGATGGGCAGATTTAAGTATCGCGTCTGCGATCGTGCTGGAAGGGTCATTCGAGGTACCCTTGAGGCAGACTCATTGCGCGTGGCGCGCCAGCAACTGCGTGAAAAACAGCTTACCGTGCTGAGTATCACATCCGTCGGCGACGGCGCATTTTCCAGATTGCTGAATTATCGGCAGCGGGTGCGAATTAGCCATGGGGATTTGGTGCTGTTCACTCGGCAACTGGCGACATTAAGTGCTGCAGCGATGCCTCTGGAAGAGGCATTGTATGTGGTAGGGCGACAAACTGAAAAAAAGAAGGTCGCTAATCTTATCATGAAGGTCCGCATTAGGGTCATGGAAGGCTTTTCTTTGGCTCAGAGCATGAAGCAATATCCTAATATTTTCGATCGGCTATTTTGCGCGATGATTGAAGCTGGGGAAGCGACAGGCCAGCTTGCATCTCTTTTGTATCGGCTTGCCGAATACGTGGAACGACAAAAGAAGTTAAAGAATAAAATTATTCATGCCATCACCTATCCTATTGTATTAACTGTGGTTGCAATTAGCGTAGTCAGTTTGTTATTGACCATCGTCGTGCCTAAAGTTGTTGAGCAATTTATACATCTCAAACATGAGTTGCCGGTTACCACGCAGATTTTGATCGCCAGCAGTGATTTTCTTAAACATTGGGGGGGAGGGATTATTTTAATTATAATTTCTTTCAGCTTGATATTTAATCAATGGCTAAAAAAAAGTGCACGGCGCCTGGCATGGCATAAAACAATGCTCAGGATCCCAGTTGTTGGCTCTTTACAATTGACATTGAATACTGCGCATTACGCTAGCACGCTGAGTATTTTACATACCAGTTCGGTTCCGTTGCTTGAAAGTATGCGCATTAGTGCTTCTGTGTTGTCTAACGAATATGCACGTATGCAGCTTATTATGGCAATGGAAAGAGTCCGGGAAGGTGAATCTTTAAATAAGGCTTTGGAAAGCACGGCGCTTTTCTCACCGATGATGAAACATATGATTGCTTCCGGAGAGAGCAGCGGCGAGCTTGGTGACATGCTAAAACGGTCGGCGGAGATGCAGCAGGACGATCTTAACCAGAAGATAACGATGGCATTAAGCCTGTTTGAGCCGATGTTGGTGATAAGCATGGCAGGAATGGTGTTGTTTATTATTCTGGCGATAATGCAACCTATTCTTCAACTCAACTCTTTAATCTGATTTTTATATGGGGCTAACATGCGTTCAAAAACGTTGCAATTAATCAATCGCAAGCACGATGGCTTTACTCTGTTGGAGATTATGGTCGTTATTGTCATTCTTGGGTTGTTGGCCAGCTTTATCGTACCTAACCTTATGGGGAATAAAGATAAAGCTGATCGACAAAAGGCTAGTAGCGATCTTGTCGCTCTAGAGAATGCCTTGGATATGTACCGTCTTGATAATGGAAGATATCCCTCTGCAGAGCAGGGACTTAATGCACTAATAGAAAAGCCGTCCATACCGCCAGTGCCTGCACATTATCCGGAAGAGGGGTACTTGCGTTTCCTGCCTCAGGACCCATGGGGAAATGACTATCGTTTGATTGCGACGAAAAAAGGGCGGGTGCACGTTATCTCCGCCGGACCGGATGGTGAGTTTGATACTGCTGATGATATTTCCAATGTTAGCGAAAAGTAATTATCGCTCTGCAGGTTTTACGCTGCTTGAGCTAATGATGGTGCTTGTACTATTAGGAATAGCCAGTTCGCTGGTTATTGGGCGTTTTTTTTCGGCAGACGCCTCTATTTCACATACGGCTATTTATTTAAAGGACTCTCTTAAATATATGCAGGAGCAAGCTATTCAACAAGAGACGCTGTTTGGTCTGGTTGTCACGAAAACGGGTTGGCAGCCCGTAAAGTATTGTGGTGATAGTGCGACGGGTAACCATAAATGGTGTAAGGCTGGCAGTTTTTTTTCATTACCTGGCTCTGCCTTATTTGCCTTGGATGTTGAACGACAGACTATCACGTTACCTGAACAGATCGTAACGGGACAAACACCGCAATTGTGGTTCTTACCGGACGGTGAGGCGACGCTGTTCCGGTTATGTATAGCACGGCGTAATTGTGGGCAGTGCCTTAACGGCGGGGGCTTTATGTCTTTCGACAGCGGAGAGGAAATTTGTGAAAAGGAGTGAATGGCAACAAGGCATGACGCTGCTGGAAGTGATGGTGGCCATGGTTGTTTTCGCCGTTGGCTGTATGACTATTGCCCGTACTGTTGGGCAGCAAACCCATGGTGTGAGCATCATGGAAAAAAAAATTGTTGCCGGATGGGTGGCGGATAATCAATTGGCGCTCCTGACTATCAACAATATACGCCCGACGGCTTTTTGGAGTGAAGGGCAGGAGGACATGGTGGGGGGAAGGTGGTATTGGCGCTATCGCAGCCGTCAGACCACGGATTCAGACATGAGTGCCGTAGATGTTGAGGTTAGCGATAACCCTGCTTTCACACCTTCTATTTTACAGGTCAGAACATGGCTGCGGTAATGAGACGTTCGCGCAATGAACAGGGGTTCACGCTGCTTGAGGTGTTAATTGCCATCACTATTTTTTCTGCACTGACGTTGATGATGACTCAGATATCGCGCAGCGTTTTGTTCAGCCAAGGACGGATAACGATGAAAAGTGAAGATATCGCGCAGATTCAACTGGGCCTGACGCTGATTGAGCGTGATATCAGTCAGGCTCTGGTGCGGGCGTCGCTCGACAGAACGCAGCCCAATCTTGCGGATTTTCGAGTCGGTAAGCACCATTCCGATACGCTGGAATTGGTACGGCGCAACAGGATTAACCCTGGATTCATTCTGGCACGTTCTTCAATCGAGCGGGTCATGTATCGCGTTACGGAAGGCAAGCTGCAACGAGTTAGCACTTCTGATGTTGATACCACATTTGCTCAAGGACATGTGAGCACCCTTTTGCAGGGCGTGGCCCAATTTAAATTACGGTTCTGGTATCAAGGAAAATGGCAGGACGGCTGGTTTGCGGGGTCTGTGCTGCCAGTCGCCATTGAAGTGTCTCTGGATTTGCCGGCGTATGGGCATCTACGGCGGGTGATTGTTACCGGGGCGACGACATCATGAAGCATGAAGGTGGAATGGCATTGCTGATTGTGATGATGTTTCTGCTGTTGATGGCGGCGACCGCCGTTAGCGTCAACCATAGTTGGTATAACATGTTTACGCGCACTCACGTTCAGCTGTCCCGTACCCAGGCCAAATGGCATCTGTTCGGCGCGGAAGCATATGCGATTAAGTTGCTTGAAGACAGTCTGCGGGATGGAACTCGGGTGGCGCTTAATCAAAAATGGGCGCAGCCAGGCCTGAGTTTTTCTGCGGAAGATGCCCGGATTAAGATTGATTTTCATGATGCACAGGCGTGTTTTAATCTTAATACGCTCAGCCCTCCGCATGCCCCTGTAAAGGTTGATGATACTCATGCTCAGCCAGAAAATTCAGAGGTCGCCGCTGCCCGACAGAATATTTCATGGCAGGTTTTTAGCGCACTGTTGGCCAATGTTGGTTTTAATGTCGAAGAAACGAAACGGTTAAGTCACAGTATTGAACAGAGACTCTCACCCGGGATGACAGCATTCAGTGATATTTCTGAGTTACGGCCGTTACCGGGAATGACGCACGAGCGCTATATACGGATATTGCCATTTATTTGTGTATTACCAGAGAGAAAATCAACCATCAATATTAATTCTCTGGAGGGATCGCAACTTGCGTTATTACGTGCCATTTTCCTTAATAAGCCATCAGAAGGCGCAGTAAGAAGGCTACTTGATAGCCGGCCGCGCGAGGGATGGGAAGGCATTCACGATACGGCATTATTGAAAGCGAATGCCATGCCGCATCTTGAACTACCACCGCAAAGTGAACAGGTAATGAGTACACATAGCCAGTATTTCTTTGGCAGGTTTTCATCAGTGGGAGAGAAAGGAAGTTACGCGTTGTTTGGGCTTTATTATTATAAGGATAAGAAAATTAATGTTATTTACCATTATATAAAAAGCAGCGGCGGTGAATTATGAAAGATAATGATAACCTGTTGCTTATTTCACTTAGTGATTCACAGGAAAGCATACTCTGGTGCTGGGGGGATCCCATGCATGCGCATTATGCAAAAACAGGTGAGTGTTCTTCTGCGGACGACTTTCCGCAAGAGTTAGTGGGTTTTCCGGCCGTTGTGCTGCTGCCTTCGTTGAATATGGTATTACGGAGCGTAGAGTATCCGGGCAATCCGCGTTCGGTCAGCGCAGAAGCGTTGGCTTATCAATGTGAGGAAACGCTGTTGGAGACGGTAGATGACTTACATTGGGTCATACTGCGTCGCGAAGGCACATGCTATTTAATTGCCGGTTACCGGCATGAGGATATGATTCGTTGGCTGGAGAGACTGCCCTGCCTACAGCAGCAAATAATCTCTGTGTTGCCGGACGTTGTGGCTTTTCCTTGGAAGGGGGGACCTGCAGAGTATCGACTGCGGGGAGCGCGTCTGTTTTCTTCTGCCCCCGGGATTGGGTATAGCCTACCTTTATCTTGGGAAGAAGAAAGTACGGAGAGCGATGTCGGAGGTGCCAACAGCAGTGATGCCGACACGCTGTGGTATTGTGCGGGGGCGAACTTTTCACGATCGTCAACGCTGTTAAAAGGGGCCTTTGCAGCGCGCCCCCGCTGGCGACGTGCTGATTTTTGGCGCCGGTGGCTTCCCATTACGGCGTGTTTTCTGTTGTTGTCTACTCTCTTGCTCGCTACTTTCAATGTAACAATGCAGGTGACGCATAGTGAACAGCAGATCTCGAACATTTATACGCAACTCTTCTCCGATAAAAAATTACCGCAGCAGTCAGAAAAGTTTCTAGCGGACCTGGTCAGCAATATAAAAATACGGGCAACGCAACCTCAGTTCTTTTCTTTTGGCGAACAGTTACTGGAAGCGTTGCCGGGAAATAATCAGTATACGTTGATTTCCCTCCAGTTTAATAGAGAGCAGGCTGAGATTATCGCCACGGTAAAATCTGCCTTGCTACAGCCTGAGGAGCACATCAATGATTATGGTAATAAAGTTTTGGTTAAGAGTGCTCAGGGCGAGTCGCCTTTTGTTTTTACCCTTACGATAAGGGAGTCTGAGTGATGGCTGGATATTTCAATCATAAAAGGATGATCGCTGCAGCAGCAGTTTATCTACTTTTTTTGCTAGGTGCATCGTTATTATTGGGCTACCAAAATAGTCGGCTAAAGTCGGCAGAGAGTAACTTTAACATGCTGCAGAGAAATATCAGCGTATTGGGTAAAACCAGGCACTCTCTTGCTCTGACTATGAAAAGTGATGTCGATATCGAGACCTTAATAAGGAATACGGCCCTGAGCCATGGGGTGACCTTGCAAGACGTGATGTTTCGGGATGATGATATGGACATATCGCTGCCTGAGACGTCTTTCAGTTCCTTGATCGGCTGGCTTGCGGAGATGCAACGAGATTTTGGTATTGTTGTTAAAAACATACAGATAAAGGTAACGGCTGACGGAGATCGCGTGAAAGTGGACGCTCTTTGTCTTGATACGCTTGTGCGGAGGCATAATGATGTCGGCTGAGACGAGTGTTATCTGCTGGCATATTATGGCGGCATTACTGGGGGCGAGCATCGGCAGCTTCTTGAATGTAGTTATTTATCGCATTCCCTTGATGATAAAAAACCACGATAGGAAAGTTATCAATGAGTATCTTGGTGCGCATGGTGTCGTGAAGAAAGATAACGGCATTAATGACGATGCAATGAGTCTTATATGGCCACGCTCAAGCTGCCCGGCATGCAGGAGAAAAATAGCCTTTTATGACAATATTCCAATGATTAGCTGGTTGGTATTAGGAGGGCGCTGCCGGTATTGTGATGGCAAAATTAGCTGTCGCTATCCGATAATAGAAATGCTGATGATGCTCATTACATTGTGGTTGACCTGGACTCCTACGTTAGACCTTTCTTGGGTATTTTTATTGGCATTCAGTGCAATACTTATTGCTTTGGCCGTGATTGACTATGATCATCTTATTCTGCCAGATTGCTTAACCGGCACACTGCTATGGCTTGGCCTGTTGTGGCACTGCCTCTACCATGAGGTCAATCTTTCTCATGCCGTTATCGGTGTTGTCGTCGGATATTTATGTTTTTGGCTATTATGTCATACGTCAAAATATATTATGGGTAAAGATTGTCTGGGATATGGCGATCTGAAAATGCTGGCGGGATTAGGCGCTTGGTTTGGTTGGCAGTCTCTTCCTGACTTGATATTGATTGCTGCAAGCGTTTCAATTTTATGCCTGTTATTTCTGACTCAGGGGGAGAATTCCATTCGGGAAAAACAATGCCCATTTGGGCCGGGATTGGCATTGGCAGGGTTGGTTTTGATGGTTTGGCAGAATGTAGGGTAACGGGGAGGTTCCCCCTCCCCGGTTTATGGTGATTGTTTTTTCAACCGACACCGTTAAGAAAGCTGCCAATGTGCTTATTAAAGTAAGCGCATTTTTCTTCTGTTGGTGTTTTATCCTGTTTTAATCCTGAAAGAATAATCTCGGACTGTGCCTGAATGTTCTGCACGGCGGAACTGCCTGGCTTCCAGCCCTTTCGTTTTGCCTGTTCCAATGCCGAACTGACGAGCTGATTTTCATTAGGAATGTTTTTCTGCGCGCATACGTCTTTGAGGTAACCGCTTGCCGCCACTAGTGTTGCAAGCTGCTCCGTTTGCGACGTTGTTAATCCGACCTCTGGCTGCGTGGTGCTATTCATGGTGCAACCAGCAAGGAGGATAATGCTGAGCGGTAATAGATATTTTTTCATGTAGAATTTCCGGTTTGTCTTAACGATGTTGATTATAAAATACTTGTTCATATTTAACAATTTCACATATGTCTATTTATGGTTTTTAAGCCATTCCGTTTAACCTCTGTTTATTAGAAAGTATGAAATTCATAAAACTTAAGGTGCAGGAAATGGAATTGGCGATAATAATGTCGGCGTGGCGTCAGGTACGTTTGGAATTCGTCGATGGCTCCCGTATATAAACCTCTTTTAATTAATTGGATAACACTGTGAAACTAAAAAAGATTGCGTTAATGGTTGCAACTCTGGCGGTATCTTCAAGTGCTTTGGCTCATGGCTATATTGAGTTTCCCGAAAGTCGCGCGTTCAAATGCAAGTTGAACAAAAATTCAGAGTGCGGCTCGGTGCAATGGGAGCCACAGAGCGTTGAGCAAAAATCGGGGTTCCCAAATGCCCCAACGCCACCTGATGGCAAGCTGGCCAGCGGCGGCATCGCAAGCTTTTCTCCGTTGGATGTACAGAATGAGAACCGCTGGGCGAAAAACACTATTCGCGCCGGCAAGAACCAATTTAAATGGTTTCACACTGCGCCGCACAAAACAAATAACTGGCGTTACTATATTACCAAGAGCAACTGGGAACCTAATAAACCTTTGACCCGTGAATCTTTTGAGGCTAAGCCTTTCTGTCAGGTTGAGGGACACGGCGCGGCGCCACCAAAATCGATGACTCATGACTGTATCGTACCGGAGCGTAGTGGTTACCATGTCATTTATGGCGTCTGGGAAATTAACGATACGGTAAACAGTTTCTATCAGGTCGTAGATGTTAACTTTGCTGGCGGGGAGGTCGTTGATGAGTGGGGCACCCAATTGGCAGGGGCCTTCCCTGAACGCAACCTGAGCCAGGGCGACAAAGTGATTGTACGTTTCTTTGATGATAGCGGTGAGGTTCGCGACAAAGAAATTGAACTGACGATCGCCGATGACCAAAAAGGCAACCAGACACAATGGGTTTATGATCTGGCAGAGAAAATTAACGCCGTTCATAGCGATATCAGAGTTGGTGTTAAAAATAAAGAGGGAAAAATCACGCCTGAACATAATGTTGCCAATAAAATGTATGTAAAAAAAGGCAGCAAGCTGAAGAGCTTCGAGCTGAAATACGAGATCTCCGAGGTAACCGAGCGGGCTAATGTCAGTGGCCTGCAGGTCACTGAAATAAAAGACGGTAACGCTAATGTCAAATTCAACGTTAACGTTTCCGGCAGCGTAACGTTTGAAGCGCGTGTCCGTGATAATAGCGGCACTGAACTGGCTTATATTCGTGAAGACATTGCCGATGCAAACAAAAAGTTCAGCATCGATTTGAAAAATGTGAAGCCAGGCTGCCATTGGCTAAGTTATACCGTGGTGAACAAAGATAAGAAGACCGTCGCGCAGGATACGCTGCACCTGAAACTAACCAGTTCAGAGCATGGGAATGCCGGTGATTATGAATTCACCTTCCCGGAAGGTCTGAAGTCATATAAGGCAGGCACTAAAGTCCTGCAGCCAAAAGATAACAAGGTTTATGAATGTAAGGCGTTTCCGTTCAGCGGTTACTGCGTGCAATGGAGCAAAGGCGCAACGCACTTTGAACCTGGCGTAGGCAGCAACTGGCAGGATGCCTGGGTATTAAAAAATAATTTAAAATAAAATGTAATAGGCGGCCCTGACCGGGCCGCATTTTGAAGAGAACAAAAATGACGACAAAATTAAAGATGGCGCGTTACGATACTTTTAGCCGTATGCTGCATTGGGTGGTCGCCGTAGGGATTATTTACGCGATGATTGTGGGGTATGCCCTGCATTTTATCTCACACCCGACTGTCTTTGAGTTTTTCTCGGTGCTCAACATGTCTCTGGCTACGGTGGTGACAGTACTTATGGTTGTACGCTTTGTCTGGCGTTTCTTCCGGCCCTCTGTACCTTACGGCGGTAATATTGTTGGTTATAAGAAAGGTATCGTGGTCTTGCTGCATGAGATTTTCTATCTGATTATTTTTGTGGTTTTGATTAGCGGTTTTCTGATGTTGGAAAAAGGCTATGATTTTTTCGGCGTTATCCATATCCCGCAGCCGTTGGAAAATGCTGATGTTAATGCTTTCTTCTTTTTAGTTCATCGATATAGCTGTATCGCCTTGGGGGGGATGCTGGTGTTGCATGTCCTTGCCGTAGCCAAACATCAGCTCTTAGAAAAGAATTCAATTCTTTCAAGAATGCTATAGGAAGTAAGGTTTTATTGTGACGAAGAGCGACGTGTTTGGTCGTGGATTAATGGCTGGTTTCCTTAATTGGGTCAATTAACTCGACAGGCGCATGGCATGACTTGTTTTCCGTTTCGGAAAAATATGGTTGTAATAATCTTGGTTTACAGTGTTGCGGCTTCAGCGATAGCATTAACCCCTGCCGATTATTTAGTTGCGAATCGTTGTTGGTTGAATGAATTCAACGTCTATTTGAGTACATGGTAATGAGAATAAGCAAGAAAATATCTTTGGCTATGCTGGGGGCTGCTTCATGTTTTTTTTCCATCTCGGTGTTTGCTGATATGGAAACAACAAGCGAGTCTTTCTCAGTGAAGCTGGGAGCGACACGAGTTATTTACGATCCGGCATCGAATGGCGCAACGATTACCGTCGCTAACCCACAGGATTATCCCATCCTGCTGCAGTCTGTTGTACTGAGCGAAGACAAAAAGAGTAAGGCGCCTTTTATCGTCACGCCACCATTAATGCGTCTGGATGGGCTGCAGCAAAGCCGTTTACGTATTATCCGCACCGGTGGGGAATTTGCTACCGATCGGGAAAGCATGCAATGGTTTTGCGCAAAAGGCATTCCGCCAAAGGCCGATGACGTATGGGCTAAAGATCACCCATCATCGTCTGCTCAGGGCAGGGACAACGTTAGCGTTAAGGTGCAACTATCAATTAGTAATTGCATAAAACTGCAGATTCGTCCCTCTTCTGTCAAAGGGGGACCGGAAGAGGCTGCACAGCAGATTACCTGGTCGCTGAAAGGGAATAAATTAGAAGCGAAGAACGACTCACCTTTCTATATAAATCTGCTTTCATTGACAGTAGGGAATGTAAGGGTGAATGAGACGCCGTACATTCCTCCTTTTGGCACACATTCTTATACTCTGCCGCGAGGTCAATCAGGCAATGATGTTTCCTGGCAGATTGTTAATGATTATGGTGGCGAAAGCCGAGTTTATAAAGGTCAAGCAAACTAAGGTATTAGCTCATTCCATTTGTGTATTTACGAGTCCATTAATAAAATAAAAAAACGGGATTAAATATGTTAATGCACAGCCGTTGCCCATATTGCTTATAACGTTGGCATATAAAATTATGAAGTTAAAGAAAATTTTAAATTCAGGGTATGTGGCCGGCGTATTTTTAGCGTTTTTGCCATTCTCTTCCACGCATGCGCGCGTATGGTCTTTTGATACCACGCAGCTTGCAGGTGATGAACAGAATGTGGATATCGCTATTTTTGAACAGGGAGGGCAGTTGCCCGGCAAATATTTTATCGATATCGTGCTAAACGGTGTGCACGTTGACTCGCGTGAAATGATTTTTCATATGGAGAAAGATGCCGAGGGCGCGCCGGTGCTAAAAACCTGTTTAACGCGGGCGCAATTGATTAGTTACGGCGTAAATGTTGACGCCTATGCTGCCCTTTTTGCGCCGTCGGACAATATGTCTGATCAGTGCGCGCGCCTATCGGTTATTCCACAGGCTACCGAAGTTTTTCAGTTTAATAGTCAGCAGCTGCAGCTGAGTATTCCTCAGGTTGCCATGTTGCCAAAATTGCGCGGCATTGCGCCGCCGGTGCTTTGGGATGATGGTGCTCCGGCATTCCTGATGAATTATCAGACCAATGTTACCCGCTCTGACTATCGCGGAGATGGGCAGAAGCATAGTGATGCGCTGTTTGCCCGTGTTGATCCCGGCATCAATCTGGGGGCCTGGCGGCTGCGCAATATGACGACGTTTCAAAAATCGGGAAACCGCCCGGGGAAGTGGCAAACGGTGGAGTCCTGGGCCGAACGCGGCTTGTATGGATTGCAGAGCCGGCTGACGCTGGGTGAACGTTATACGCCGTCAGATATTTTCAACAGCGTCCCTTTTCGCGGTGGGATGCTAGGGTCGGACGATTTAATGGTGCCTTACAACCAAAGGGATTTTGCGCCGGTCGTGCGGGGGATTGCACGTACTCAGGCACGGATTGAGGTTCGTCAGGGCGGGTATGTCATCTACAGCAGCACGGTGGCGCCAGGTGCGTTTGCTCTTTCTGACCTGCCCGCCGGCAGCAATGGCGATCTTCAGGTCACGGTGTATGAAACGGACGGCCGGCCGCAGGTTTTTACCGTGCCCTGGAGCACACCGGCGATTGCATTACGCCAGGGATATCTGCGCTACAACCTGATGACAGGGCAGTACCACCCGGAAAACCGGGCGGTGAAGCAGGCTCCGGTCGTTCAGGCAACGGTCATGTATGGTTTGCCGTGGAATTTAACCGGCTACGGTGGGATGCAGTGGTCTGAACACTACCAGGGCGCGGCGCTGGGACTGGGGGTTTTACTTGGCGATCTGGGCGCGTTGTCGCTTGATGGGATGCAGGGGTATGGCGCAGAGCCTGAGGGTCGTCGTACGCAGGGGCAGACGTGGCGTTTTCGTTACAACAAAACGCTGGCGGCCACGAATACCGGTATTTCGCTGGCTAGTAGTCAATATTCCGCTTCTGGGGGCCACTCAATGAATGAGGTGCTTGACCGTTGGCAGGATAATGAATATGCCGCCGGCGGTCGTTTTCGCCGTTGGGACGATAGGCGCCGTAAAGCGCGGAGCGATGTGACAATTGGCCAGTCCTTCGACAATTTGGGATACCTGAACGTTAGCGCTTCACGTGAGAGTTACTGGGATAGCCCACAGACCAGAGATGAAGTGATGGCCTCTTGGAGCACGAGTGCCTGGGGGGTCAACTGGTCAGTCAACTGGACGCAACGCAAGCAGCCGGCCCGGGGGAATGCGGCATATGGGCGCCATTATCAGCGTGAACAGGAAGGCAGTTTATGGGTCAGCGTGCCATTGGAGCGCTGGACCGGCGGCAATGCCTACGCCACGTATCAGGCGCAGTCGAACAGCGATGGGCGTGTTCGTCATGAAGTGGGGCTGACCGGCAATGCCTTTGAACGGCAGCTTAACTGGAACGTGCGTCAGCAGCTTGAACAAGGCGGCGGCTACGATAGGCAAAATGGCGGGCTGGTTAATTTATCCTGGAACGGCGCTTACGGCGTGCTGAACGGCGGATACAGCTATAACAAAAACTCTCGCCAGAGTAATGCCGGTTTAGCGGGCGGGCTCGTTGTACATCAGCATGGTATTACCCTGGGGCAGCCTCTTGGGCGCACCACGGCGTTGGTTGCTGCGCCCGGCGTAGCCGGCGCATCGGTAGGCAGCTGGGCTGGCGTAAGGACCGATTCCCGTGGCTATGCGATGCAAACCGGCTTGACGCCTTATCAGGAAAATACCGTTGAACTGGATCCGCTTACCCTGCCGCAGGATGCGGAGGTACCGCAAACCGTCATGCGATTGGTACCGACGGAAGGCGCCGTTATCCCTGTCAGGTTTACGGCGCGTATCGGCGCCAGAGCGGTGGTTGCTTTACAGCAGTCGGATGGAAAATCGGTGCCATTTGGTGCGTTGGTGACGCTGGACGGAGAGCGTTCCACGGGCAGCGGCATTGTCGGCGAGGCCGGCCAGGTTTACCTAAGCGGCCTGCCTGATAGCGGTGAACTTGATGTGCGGTGGGGCGAGGGGAAACGGTGCCATGCGGCTTTCCAATTGCCGGAGAAAAAGGGCCCGGCCGGTATCTATAACTTACAGAGCCCGTGTCGTTGATCATTAGTTCGCCTTTCTACACGGAGAATCAAAGAGATGATGAAAGTTGTGGTTACCGGGCTGATGGCCGCTTGGCTGAGCTTATCAGCATTTGGCGTGCAGGCCGGTGCGAACGGTATCGACCTGAAGCTTTCCATGCAGCCGATTAATGAACGGCAGTTGAGTGACGGGCAGATTATTGGCAGCGGTCAGGTAACTTATCCGGGAGAACATCGCGGATTCCAGGTATGGCTAACGGCGGAAAAACAAAACGGCGCTGCGGAACGTTATATCTTGCGCGGCAGCAATAATAATGCTCATCGGATGTTTGTCAGGTTGGAGCGCCCTGAGTGGCATCCGGATGATATTGGTAAACAGGGCATCATTCTCTATACCGGTGAGGCAAGGGCTGATTTTAATATTGTGATTGATGGCGACCAGGCGGTCGCGGCGGATAACTATGCGGTGCCAGCCTTGGTAGGTGCGTTAAATTAATCATCCGTTTTTTGTTAAATAATCACATTGAATGACGTGGGTATATATTCCCTAGCGAAGTTTGGCGTGTTTATATCAATGTTAATTAGTGATTTCATTCTGTGTTGATAATTCGTTGACCAGAAAGGGAAATGTTCAGTTGACTATATTTAAATATAGAGGCTGAATCAAATTGTTTGGATTTAATTATAATTTAAACTTAATGGAGTTTATCATGAAAAAGAAATTGTTAGCTTGTCTGGTTCTGGCTATGGGGACGATGACCGGTGCAGCACATGCTCAATGGGCTACTACGGCTTCTGCGGTAGGACATGCCACGGTAACTGCAACTGCAACCTGGTCAATTGCAGAAAAGACTAAGGGCCAATGGAAGACTGATGGCTCATCGCAACAGGCTCTGGTGATGACAGTCAGCAATGATAATGCAGGCACCCCGGGTCGTTTCTCATTAGATACAGATGCCGCAAACCATGACGACAATGGCTGGTTTATCACAAAGAGTGATGATGCCACCAAAAAAATTAATCTTACGGTAGATGACACCAAGTTGGCATGGGATGCAGCCCGCCACAATTATAAGTATAGCGATAATGTCGCTAAAGGAAACAAGGTAACGCTCTCATTCACCCCTAAAGATGGGCAAACATTAGAGGCCGGAGAGTATGAAATGAAGATGAATCTTTTGGTTGAGCACCCATAAGTTCGTAAGTTAATTATCTGCGTGCGGATTTTCTCCGTGCGCAGTTTATTTTTTATTTTAACTTTTTATAAAGGGAGTTGTGCTGTTGCATGATGTCCTGTGGTTGAGGTGATGGAATGAAAGTTAATAATAAAATAATGCGTGATTGGATGGTTTTTATTACCGTCGTTGAGTCATGCAGTTTTTCTATTGCGGCAAAACAATTATATTGCAGCGTGGCTTCTGTGAGCAAGTCAGTAGCCAGGCTAGAGTATACGCTGGGGACGGTATTGCTTAGCCGTAATGCACACCGGGTAGAAGTGACCTCGGCCGGGGTCGTGACGTATAAGAGAGCCAAGGAAATACAGCAGATATATTATGAGCTTTCCTCGGAGGTCTGCATTCGTGATGCGAGCATCAAAGGGAGGATCCGTTTTTCGACCCCCTCTATATTATGTGAGCATGTGGCAAATCGTTGGGTCTATGATTACATGTGTAAGCATCGGGATGCTCATATCCATCTGCTTTCCCGGGATCGTACTGCCTTAACCGTTTCCTCTCCGGAATTTGATGATCTGGTGCTAAAAAGTGGTTTGATCAATTCACCTGATTTGGTCCATCAGGAACTACCGGCAATGCGATTTTTACTGTGCGCCAGCCCGGAGTATATAAAGGTGCATGGTGAAATAGACACGCCGGATGATCTTGCCAGACATTGGATCATGAAGGTTGATCATCCATTTTTAGACTACCCGCTTACATTGCACAATGAACGTGAAAGTTGCTCCCTGGGTATTGAGAACCATACGCAGTTGACATCTAATAACATTTCAAGCCTGCTTAAACTGACATTATCAGGTGCCGGCGTGTGTGTGGCCCTGCCCGAATGGCTGGTGATGAAATACGTAAGGAGGAATCAGCTAAACGTTATTTTACCTCAGTGGCATATACCTGAACTTCCTATCTATCTTGTCTGGCGATATCGAAAGAACTACTCAAACCTCTTTCTTGATTTCAAAAAAGAGATTGAGTTGAGATGGTCCTGTTTGTTGGTTGAGGGGGTTGACTGAAATTTTAATGAAAGTGTGAGTTATTATCTTGTTATTAATGGGGATTTCGAGATGAACCGTTCCAAGCTGTTTGAAAGGGAGTCAATATTTATTGTCCTGACAGATAACTTCTATCTATATGCCGGGTTGGCTGATTTAGCTGCTGGGAGAGAGGTTTTGCATATTGATCTTGGTGCGAGCAGCGGAATTCCCAATCTATCTTATAATAAGAACATTATTATATTAATTGATGGCCTGGTTTTTCTTAGTGGTAATTGGGTTGGATTTCATTCGCTTACTGGTAAATATCCCGCGGCCTCTATAGTTTGGTTGATCAGAGAAGAGACGGGACTCTTATTCCCCTGTGAGAGAGAGGGGGACATTTTATTGGCACAGAAGTCACGGCCCAATATTGTTAGTGTTTTCCTACAGCAAATAATAACGCTGCCTGAACTACTTCCGGGGGATTTAGATGTGGTGAGGCCATTTATATTGACCCCGACAGAAAAAGATATCCTCTTTAGCCTGCTTTATGGGGAGACAGTGTTACGCCTAGCAAGAGGTAGAAAAAAAACGCTTAAGACAATATATACCCACCAGAGGAGCATTGTGACTAAAAGCGGTTTTAAATCCGTCGAGTTTTTACGTCATGTAATATTTAACAATAAATCTATTTTTAATTCACAATGGTGGTGGAAGCATGTTTATAAAAGGTGATTCGTTTCCGTCGTTGTTGAAGGTTTTTATTTTTTATCCGTGATTGTTTTAATTTGCGAAAAGAGAAGTGTGTTAAGGTTAAGTATGTTTAAAGTTAATAAGTTATTCACCAGGAACGTTCTGGTACTGTCCTTTTTTTTAACGGTAGGGTTTGCATATGCATTTCCGGCGGCAGCGTCTCTTTCCGTGGAAGAAGCTGGTATGCAAACGGCTGCGGATATGAATCGGCGGTTTCTGGATACTCACGATACGTGCGGTGCAAATCCTGCCTGGTTTTGCAATGGCATTATGATTCGTGCGGCAAATGCTACGCCTTCCTACCATGCCTGGGATCCCAGTCCTTCATCACAGCGGCGCGGTGGCGTTTCGTTTAGCTACTTTCGCTCTGATCTTTATTCCACCCGGTTACAAGGTGCACGTACTCAGGGATTCACGATTAAGTCTGGCCAGGCAGGAGAACTGTCGGTTAATCCTCTTAAGGTGCTTTGCTCATTCCCTTATGATGCCGGAACCGGAGATAGAGGTGATAACGGCTGTGGTGGAAACAAATATTACTCGTTAGAGAGCAAAGCATGCTCCGCGCTGGGAATCACCACGGCCAAACAGTGGCTAGCTCACTTTTCCGACTCTCAATTGACGGGAGAAGAACCTTACCGCCATCAGTGCGGCTTTGCCGCTGATGCCGCCGAGAGTTTCGCCACCAGCCTTGTGGCGCGCCGCATTTCAAAACCGCAGGAGCAGTTGGTTGGTTGGAGCCAGAATGAACTGTCGATTGCAACCTGGAAGTCAGGCATTGCAGAACAATTGCCGCTCGAATCCTTTTTCTATATCCCGCAACCGAAAACTGTATCATCTGCAGCGCCGGCCGGTACTGATTTGAGCGGCCTTGCTGGCGCGCAGTTTATGCAGCGTGACTATTATCAACAAACAGGAATGATTATCCCGGTAATCCGAATGTCTCTGAGCAATCAGCCGCAGGATGTTTTTAGCTGGCGGGCAGAGGATCAGGCAATCTCAACGGGAAAAATTGTCGGGTTATTGCCTGATATTGCTGATATAGCGGGAGAGAAAAGCAAAACCATTACTAAGGCATATTATTATCGCCTGCCTTATTTAACGGTTTCTGTTCCACACTATGCAGGGATGGCTACTGGTGACGTTGTCAGCATACGTTGGACCGGCCCGAACCATACCTACATCTCGGAGGAAAAAACGATTGCCACGCCCGGAGTGATAACTTTCCAGATACCTCGGGTTGAAGTGATTGACAGTATTGGTCATACGGCCCAAATTTCTTTTGCCGCCAAGCAAGCCAACGGCATCGTTGAGCGCTCATCGGCCCTGCCTGTTCAGGTTGAGGGACAAGAACTTGATTTACCCCCGCCGGTTATCAGTAGTGATTTGCACGAGGTAAAGGTTAAGTTCAACGGGATGAACGCTTCCCACCGTATTTCCGTCCGTCTGGAAGGCGTAAAAACCCATGATACCTCCCGGCAACCCGGCTCGTTCTCTGAAGAGTTATTTTTCGATATACCGGAAGGTTGGGTGCAAGAAAACCATGGTAAAACGATATTGATTAACTATGCGGTAGGGGATGAGTGGGGAGGGAAATTTCAGTTCTCGCGGACTTTGAGGTTTGATATTCCTTAGCGAGAGGAGGCTGCTTTGACAGTAGTGCTACGTTAATGCACAGCTGCCGGAATCACAGTTGCAGATATCTAATAGTATAGCGCCAGGACTTGGGTAACCGGCGCTTTCCCTGTGTTGAACAACGCCTTGGCGTTGCTACACAGAAGAGGGAGGGAGACTCGGATATGGGGATTTTCAATTCACCCTGATTTTTCTAAACATTCATTGATTTCATGAGTATGGCGTAACGTGATGTCATTTAAGGTGGTGCGAATAGGCGTATTCCTGCCGCGATGCCACTTAGGCCAACGGGCATCACATTTGCTTAGGGGATTCATTGCGGTGATGCAAGGCGCCTTTTGAGTAACGGATTCGGGAAAATTCATCATCGGTGTTGACAAGGTGGTAACCAACTAGTAGGTTGGTTGTATTGCGCTCAGCCATGCACGCCCAAAGGCGGTCACTGCTGAGCATAGGTATTCAGTTAGCGAGTCAATATTTTATGAGCGTGGAACTTTCACCCCGAGCCACCGAAATCGCCGAGCATACCAAGCTTTTGCTGGCCGCCGGTGGCTATAATGGATTCAGCTATGCCGATTTGTCCAAACGTATCCAAATCGGCAAAGCCAGTATTCATCATCATTTCCCCACCAAGGCGGATTTGGTGCTTACCGTTGTGAAACAGCATCGTGAGCAGACGCGTAGCGCATTGACCGCTATGGCGCAGCAGATCGATGAGCCGCTTGCCTGCCTGACGGCCTACACCAACTACTGGGCGCAATGCATCCGCGAAGGCACGATGCCCATTTGTATTTGCGCCATGCTGGCCGCGGAATCCCCACTGTTACCCCCGGACATTGCCAATGAAGTCCATGACTATTTTGACGATCTGGCTGACTGGCTGGCTGTGGTTTTGGAGAAGGGCGCCTCGCGCGGGCAATTTCATCTGCATGGCAACAGCGCCTCTACTGAGGCGCAGGCCCTGATGGCTCTGGTGTATGGCGCGATGTTGTCAGCGCGGGCGACGCGTCAGCCGGAAGTATTTGGCACGGTAGTGAATGCTGCCATTCATCAGTTGACTGTTTGAATCAGGTCGCTCGGCCGCTTGAGTGCTGAGCGACTATTTTTTTACCCTGTCAATCAACCAACTAGTTGGTTGTTAGTCGAGAGTTTTCCTGGCGTGGCTTTCGACAGTTTGCTGCACAAACACGCCGATTGTTCGTGATGCGGTGTTCTCATCGCCAAGGAGAGCTGTATGTCTATCTCAATACTACGTAAATCTTTCATCAACGGTTTCATGGGCATTGCCCTTGTGACGTGCGGACTGAGTGCCGCGGCCGCGGCCAATACGGCCGATCACCCAGTGAATGTGCGCGGCACGGTGGTCTCACTTGCTGGCGATCGGCTGCAACTGAAATCACGCGAGGGCCAGGCACTGACGGTTACGCTCAATAAAGGGTGGGCGGCGTCCGCTGTGGTGAAAGCGAGCATCGGTGATATCAAGCCTGGCGACTTTGTGGGCATTGCCTCATTACCTGAGTCTGCCGGCGGTGACGGGGCTCTGGAAGTGCTGATTTTCCCGCCTGCGGCGAAGGGGACGGGAGAGGGCAGCTATGGCTGGGACCTGAAACCTAACAGCATGATGACCAATGCCACCGTCGGCGATGCCGTGAAGTCGGTGGACGGCAGTACGGTAACGGTCACCTATCATGGCAAAGAGAAGAAAATCGCCATCCCGAACGGTACGCCGGTGGTCACGCTGGTACCCGCTACGGCTGCGGACGTGAAACCTGGTACCGCCATTTTCAGCGTAGCCAAAAAGGATGCGCAGGGTATGTTGTCGACCAGCCAGGTGCTCGTAGGTAAAAACGGTGTTGTGCCCCCCATGTAACAGGCTCACTACATTGACCGGCTGGAATGCATGACCAGCCGGTAAGAGGCTTTTTCCATGAATATCTTTGATTTTATATCTGCCCGCGCAGCGGCTCGTTTTACGCCTCGTCACGTTATCCGGAGACATTCTCGGACCGTGCGCGTCACGCACTGGGTTAATGCGCTGTGCTTTTCGATCATGTTGCTCAGCGGGCTGCAGATTTTCAATGCGCATCCCAGACTCTATTGGGGGCAGTATGGCGCGGATACCGAGCATGCCCTGCTGGAAATAAGCACAAAACAACGCGAGGATGGCCTGAAAGGATTTTTGCGCATAGGGCCGCTCAGCATCGATACCACCGGCGTTCTGGGCGTCTCGACAGAAAAGGGGGCTGATGCGGCGCGGGCTTTTCCTGCCTGGCTGACCATTCCGTCTTACTACGATCTGGGCGCCGCCAGGAACTGGCATTTTCTGTTTGCCTGGTTGCTGGTGGTTAATGGCCTGATTTATTTGGCGCATGGATTCTGGCGCAATCATATTCGGCGGGAGCTATTTCTAGATCGCGATCAGCGGACGCTACGGCACCTATGGCGAGAAATCCGGGATCATGCACGTCTGCGGTTTGCCAAGGGTGACGAAGCCAGGCGCTATAATGCGTTGCAAAAAATCACCTATTCACTGGTTGCGCTGGTGCTTTTGCCTCTTATGGTGTTGACCGGGTTGACCATGTCGCCGGGTATTGATGCCGCCTTCCCATTCTTACCCGATCTGTTCGGTGGCCGGCAGTCGGCACGTACCTTACATTTTGTCACCGCCTCCTCGTTAGTGCTGTTTGTCATCGTGCACTTATTAATGGTTTTGTTGTCGGGGTTCTGGAACAACATGCGCTCGATGATCACGGGGAAATACAACATCGGTTACACAGGAGATAAGCCGTGAACAAGAGATTTTCCCGGCGGCAGGTGTTGACCGGCCTGCTTTCCGCTAGCGGCATATTGCTGCTCAATGGCTGCGACCGCGTGACGCAGAGCGGATCGTTTGGCGGCGTATTGCGCAACACTGAAAAGCTGACGATGGCGGCTCAGCGGCTACTGTCCGATCGTCAATCGCTGGCTCGGGAGTACAGCGTGGCCGACTTATCGCCGGTATTTCGCGCTAATGGTACTCAGGCACCTGACTCTGAAGAATATAATCGCTTGCTCGACAATAACTTTGCCGATTGGCGGTTGCAGGTTGATGGGTTAGTACAACAACCGCTCAGTCTGTCGCTTGCCGAGCTGAAGCATCTTCCGTCGCGCACGCAAATTACTCGGCACGATTGCGTCGAGGGGTGGAGCGCCATCGGACAGTGGCAGGGGGTTCCCCTGGGCCGGATATTGGATCTGGCTCGATTAAAACCCGGCGCCCGTTATGTCGTTTTTCACTGTGCGGATGAGCTGGAGGTCACCTTTGATGGCAGCGGCCGTTATTATGAAAGCATTGACCTGATTGATGCTTATCACCCGCAAACTATTCTCGCGTATGCCATGAATGGCAAGGATCTGCCGGTGGCACATGGTGCACCACTGCGGCTAAGGGTCGAAAGACAGCTTGGCTACAAACAGGCGAAGTATCTGATGCGGATCGAGGTGGTTTCCTCTTTCGACGCCTTATGGGGAGGACGAGGGGGCTATTGGGAAGATCGTGGTTATGAATGGTATGCGGGTATCTAAAGTTTTTGCGCCGGAAATATTAGACATATCGACCAGCATCCTGATTGACTGCTGTTCGGGTAATATAGAAATACAATTATGTGTTTTTATACTGAGCGTTGTTATCTGACGGATAAACGTAGCGCTATTTTAACTGCTTGAAATAAATTCTGATGTTTCATTATGAACGGTAAGTAAAAGGCACTTTAAGTGTTTTTTATGTTTTCTTTATATTCTTGTTGCTGAGGAAATAACATGGCTGTAGATATGTTCTTAAAAGTTGATGGCGTTAGCGGTGAATCGAAGGATGCTGGGCATTCTGGTTGTACTGACGTTCAATCATTTAATTGGGGAGCTAACCAGCCGGGGAATATGCACGTTGGCGGCGGTGGCGGTGCCGGCAAGGTGACATTTAAGGATTTAAACGTTCACGCCTTTATCGATAAAGCGACGCCTGCGATTATAGGGTACTGCGCCAGCGGTAAGCACGTTTCATCTGTAACTTTGACGGTGTGCAAGGCCGGTGGCCAGCAAATAGAATACGCAAAAGTTGAGTTGAAAGATGTGTTGGTTACCGGTGTGGACGTCAGCGGCGCCGGCAGCGCTGACGGTATTCCGGTTAATTACAGTTTCCAGGCGGCACAGGTAAAAATCCACTATTGGGAGCAAACCGAGAAAGGCGGGAAAGGCGCAGAAATCCAATCCGGTTGGAACATTAAAACCAATAAATTAATGTAAGGGGGCGGCGATGAATGGTGCTAACGGCCAGTTGATTTCCTCACCAAAGGATTTTTTAGAGGCAAATGTCATCGATAATATTAATTGGTTACAGGAGGCCGGGCGACCATCGGACTCGGTAAATAACCGATTGGTCACCATGGCGAACTCGCTGAAGGAGGCGAGTTTCGATCTGGTGCGAAGCGGTACCGGCAGCGGGTTAAATCGCTATGATTTCCGCCTGTGTACCGATCGTACAGATAACGACGTACCGATACGCGCATATTGGTGCCCGTTTATTCAGGGCAATGAATTACCGGGCTATGTGGATATACCACGGCACAACCCGCAATATCAGTTTTTATTTACGCCTGCGATGAATGGTTGCGCATTTTATGTGACGGCTTCACCAGAAAGTAAAGAGATGATCCGCGTTTATCACAACCAGCATCCCGACTCAGAATTGATCAAGGAAAAGATAGGTAGCGAGCCTATTTCTACCTTTTCATTCTCTGAGTACGGTACCGAGAGTAATCCAAACGCATTTAATTTGATGAGTTATCATAATGGCGAATGGAATTACATTAGCCAGCCGCAACAGTTTACGGTTGGCGCTCGCGGTTTTGGTGTCGAGTATCGAACCGGTGAGTCCGTGCGAATGCGGCCCGTTTTTTAAACGGCAGGCAATCAGTAGCATGAGCGGAAAATGTCACGCCATTTTGGAGAATGACCTGGCTAGTGGGCGTTTGAGACGGGCATTCTCTGCAGCGAGTTCGCTCTCACGTTCAGAAGGCACTGTCTGTTGTTGCTGCTTGCTGCGCCAGGCGTAAATCTGGGCCTCGTAAAGGGTGAGTTCGCGGGCGGCCCCGTTGCGGCCCGCGCCGCCGGGTTATTGGCGATAGCGGGTCAGGCCGCTGGCTTCCAGCTGGCGGATCGCCGCTACCCAGTGTTTTTGCGTGATTTCGTCGGTGCCGCTGCGAAAGCGGGCCGACTGCTCTTTGACCTTTTCGACCGCGGCGGGAGGCGCGTAGTGCACGTTGTCCCGTCCGCCGGCGAGCGCCGCTATCTGAATGTTACAGGCGCGCTCCAGGCCGTGCAGCTCGCGGAATGCGTGCTCAATAGTGACGCCGCCGGCTAACAGACCGTGGTTGCGTAAAATCATCACGTTGCTGTGGCCCAGATCGTTGACCAACCGCTGCTGTTCATCCAGATCGAGCGCGACGCCTTCGTATTCGTGATAGGTAATACGCGAATAATAGGCCAGCGCATGCTGCGAGAGCGGCAGCAGCCCGTCCTTCTGCGCCGATACCGCGGCGCCGTCTTTGGTGTGGGTGTGCAGCACGGCCTGCAGGTCGGGACGCGCGCGGTGTATGGCGCTGTGGATGACAAAACCCGCCTGATTGATGCCCAGCCCGGAGGGATCGGAAATAATGTTGCCGTCCAGATCGATTTTCACCAGGTTGGAGGCGGTGATTTCACTGAACAGCAGTCCGTAGGCGTTGATCAGGAAATGTTCTTGCGCACCCGGCACGCGCGCCGAGAAATGCGTGTAAATATGATCGGTCCAGTGATACAGCGCCGCCAGCTGGTAAGCGGCGGCCAGTTTAAGGCGTATCTGCCACTCTTCCTGGCTGACGCCCTGTGCGACTTCATCATTTCTGGCGGTTGGCGTAGACACCAAAGACATACATAGCTCCCATTAATTAACGGTAGGTTGATAAGCGTTGGCCGCGATCACCAGTCGATTCCCTGGCCCAGTATTTTCAGGATGTCTTGCCGGTGCTGGATCAGCAGCGGATCGTCACGGTGGCGCGGATAAGCCAGCGGCACCGTAAACTGCGCCAGGATCCGGCTCGGACGCGGCGACAGGACGATCACCCGATCGCTCAGCAGCAGCGCCTCTTCAACATCGTGCGTCACCAGCAGGCTGGTATAGCCCCGGCTTTGCCAAAGGTTAATCAGTTCGCGCTGCATACCGATGCGGGTCAGCGAGTCCAGTTTTCCCAGGGGTTCATCCAGCAACAGCAGGCGCGGTTCGTTGAGCAGGGCGCGTGCCAGCGCTGCGCGCTGCGCCATGCCGCCGGACAGCTGCCGGGGATAGGCATGGGCGAACTCACCCAGACCGATACGGCTAATCAGGCCGTCGGCCTTGTGCTCCTGACCGCCGAGCCTTTGCGCCTGCGGCCCGAGCAGCACGTTCTGTCGTACCGTCCGCCATGGGTAAAGCGTGGGATCCTGAAAAACCAGAATTCGCTCGGGGCTGGGGGCGTCAATCGGTTGAGCGTCGGCCAGCAGGCGGCCGCTTTGCCGCGCCTCCAGCCCGGCCAGCAGGCGCAGCAGGGTGGATTTCCCGCAGCCGGATGGCCCCAGCAAAGAGACGCTCTCGCCGGCGGCAATGCTAAGGCTGATGTTGTCCAGCACGGCGATGTCCCGGTTATCCAGGGCGAAGCTGTGGCTGACGTTCTGTACGTCTATCGTGATGCCCGCGCTGGTTATCTGCGCCTGGGCGGCCTGAGCTACCATTTCATCACTCCTTGTTGCCAGCTGAGCAGACGGTTGCGTACGAAAAACAGCAGGCTAATCAGCCCCGAACACAGAAAGGCCATCACGATCAGCGCGGCATACATATTCGGATAGGCGGCCCAGCCCTGCGCCCACTGTAAGTAAAAGCCGATGCCGGCTTTAACCCCGACCATTTCCGCGACGATCAGCACCGAGAACGAGGCCCCCAGCCCCATAAACACCCCGACAAAAACGTTAGGCAGGGCGGCGGGAATAGCCACGTGGAAAATCAAAAAGCGTTGGCTGGCGCCCAGGGTGCGCGCCACGTCGTAATAGGCCTTATCGATATTGGCGACGCCGGACCAGGTGAGCACGGTTACCGGAAACCAGGTTGCCAGTGCGATTAAAAACACGCTGGCGCCAAAGCTGCTGGGGAAGATAAACAGGCACAGCGGCAGCAGGGCGGTCGAAGGCACCGGCCCCAGCAGGCGCAGGATCGGATGCACCCAGTAGCCGATGCGTTGCGACCAGCCGATAGCCATGCCGCTGATAAAGCCGGCCAGGGTGCCAATCATCACCCCCAGCAATAATAACGACAGCGAGTGGTACAGGCTGTTGAGCAGCCGCGACCAGTCGGTGAGGTACACCTCAATCAATGCCTGCGGCGGGGCGAAAAACGGCAGCGGCAGCGCGCCGGTTTTCGCCGTAAGCAGCTCCCACAGGCTGAACAACAGCGGCAGTGCGATCAGCCATTGCCCGGCGCGCAGCAGGCCGCGCCCGCGCCGATGCCAGAGCCGGTAGCTGAGCGCCAGAACCAGCAGCGTGACGCCCAGCGCCAGCTGCAGCCCGCTCCAGGCCTGGCTGTACGGCCACGTGCGGCCGTGGTCAGGCCAGAAGGTGGTGATAAACCCGGCGGCCAGCCAGCATGCCGCCGCCAGCAGGCCGGTGAGCCAGAGCGGCCGCGCGGCGTTTTTTTCGCGTTTCTCGGCCCGGTCAAGCAAATACGTTGGCATAAATACTCTCGGCAAACTGGTGGGGATCGGTACTGGGCTTAATCACCTGCACCCGCTGTAAATCGCTGACGTATTGCGTCAGTTCGTTGACAAAGGCCGGCCCGACCGCGTGATGACCGTGCGCCTGGCCGTGGAGAATGCCGGCCACTTCTTTGACGTTGGTGTTCAGCGCGTGGGCCATAAACGCATCGGCCACGTTTTCGGGGTGTTCTGCCGCGTAGCTGTGGGCATCCAGCAGCGCCTGCGTCAACGCCGCCGCTACGGGCTGGCGATCGCGCGCCAGGGAGCCGCTGACGCCGACCACGCAGCAGCTGAGGTTGGCGTATTCGCCGCTCATATTGCTGGCCAGCAGCCGGTACTTACCGCTGTCCAGCAAGCGGTAGCTGAATGGCTCGCTGCCGCTGATGGCGGCGATCTCCTGTTTATCCAGCGCAACGCTCAGTAAATCCGCTGGGTAGACTTTCCACTGCACGTCGGCGATGGGATCGACGCCGTGGCGTTTGAGCAGGATGGCAAAGAAGTTCTTGTCGGGGCCGGCCATGTCGGTCACGCCGATCGTTTGGCCCTTCAGCGTGTCCAGACGGGTAAACGGACCGTCTTTGCTGGTCAGCAAATTCAGGCAGCCGCCGTGGGTGCCGGCGGTGAGTTTCACATCAAAACCCTGTTCCAGCGCCTTCAGCCAGCGCAGGGCCATACCGATGCCCGCATCGGCCTTGCCGGTGGCGATCGCTTCCAGGAGCAGGTCGGTCGAGCTGCCGAAATTGACGAACTCAACGTCCAAATTATATTTGCTGAAAAAGTGTTGCTGCTCCGCCACCGTGACGGGCGCGATGCACACCGCGCTCTGGTTAATGGCCAGCTTCAGCTTATACGGCGCGGGCAGGCGCAGCGCATGGCCCTCCGCCTGCGGCATGGCCGACATATCGTGGGCGAATAGTCTGGGCGAGATGCCGGCTAACAACGGCGCTGCCAGCAGGCCGCTGCTCAGACTGAGGAAGCGACGGCGTGAATACCGGACAGTGTGTTTCATGGCTGGTCTCCCTGCGGTTGTTGCGTCAACGGCGGTATGCCGAACCCCTGGTCAAAGGTGCGGGTAACGTCAAGCGGTTGCCGAATCAGCCCGTTAGCCAGATAAAAGTCGGCGGTGGCTTGCTGTTGGTGAATGGTGTGTTCATCAATCTGTTGCCAGCGTAGCCGGCGGCTGGCGAACTGTTCGCGCGCAATATCGGGCGGGAACCTGATGATTTTCCCCAGCGTTTCACCGTAGCTGTCGAGATTGGCGTAGGCCCAGCGCTCCGCCTTGGCCAGACGGTTGAGGTAATCCTGCAGAGCCTGGCGTTTGGCGCTGTCGCCGAGTGCGGCATCGGTGGCCGCCAGGAAGGTGTTGCCCGGCAGCAGGCCGGCGCCGCTGACCAGCACATGCCCTTGCCCGGTTTTTACCAGCTGGGTCGTGTAGGGTTCCCAGGTGGCCCAAGCGTCGACCGAGCCGCTGAGCAGGGCGATCTTGGCATCCACGGGGCCTAAAAAGACCAGCTGGACGTCCGCGGTGGTCAGGCCGGCCTGCTGCAGCGCCTTCAGCGCGACAAAGTGGCCGATGGAACCTTTACCGGTGGCGATGCGTTTACCTTTCAGATCCCGGCCGCCTTTTAGCGGCGAGTTTTCCCCGACCAGAACCGCCGTGCCCGCCGGGTTGCTTTTATCGACCGCAACGGCTTTCACCGGCGCGCCTTGCGCAAGAGCAAACAGCAACGGCGCATCGCCAATGATGCCGGCGTCAACCGCACCGGCGTTGAGCGCTTCGGCAAGCGGGGCGGCGGCTGGGAATTCGGCCCATTTGATCGCGTAAGGGAGGTTGCTGAGCGCGTTGGCCGCCTCCAGTTGTGAACGCATACCGCCTTTTTGATCGGCGATACGTAAGGTAACCCGCGTCTCGGCGGCCAGCGCCTGGCCGGCCAGTGCGAGCAGCAGTACAGCACCCAGAGTGTGTTTAAGACGCCACATAGTGATCCTTATCCTTCGGTGTAAAGTCAGTGCCCTGCGCGACGCCGGTCAAGGCCGCTTTGCCGGCGTTAACCCATGCGCTGTCGTTCTGCGGGGTATGTACCCGGCCGCACAGCACGTTGCGGTAGTGACGCTCCAGCGGGTTGTGGCGCGTCAGGCCGTGGTTACCGGTCAGCGCCAGCGCTTTGCCCACCGCATTGACGGCGTTTTCGGTGATGGTGATTTTCGCCAGATTGGCCTGTTCGGTGGTGAAGGCCTGCGCGGCCGCCTGACGCAGCAGGCTTTGGTTGACCAACAGCATTTCATCGATCTGCCCGACGTTTTCCTGCACGCGGGGCAGCGTGGCCAAAGGGACGCCGAGGCTGGCCGGCACGCGCTGCTGCAACCAGCCGAGCAGCCAGCGACGCGCCGTCTGGGCAATGCCGTCATAGATGGCCGCCAGCAGGGCCGTATGGGCATTGGCGGCGGTCCGGATCCGCGCCGTATTGGGCGCCGGCGGCTGACTGGCCGGATAAACGCTCACCGCATGGCTGAGCGGCACCTCAACGTTTCGCAGCACCACTTCATGGCTGCCGGTGGCGCGCATTCCCAGGTGGTTCCAGCTGGGGGTAATGGTGATGCCCGCGCTGCTGCGCGGCACCAGCCAGGTGCCGACCAACGGGGCAGCGTCATCGCTGCGCGCCCAGACCGCCAGCCAGCTCAACCCCTCAATGCCGGTGGTATAAAGCTTATGGCCATTGAGCCGCCAGCCCGCCGGCGTACGCGTCGCCACGGTGTGGGGCAGGCCGCCGCGCGTCGGGGAGCCGAGTTCCGGCTCTACCCGCAGGCTGTTGAGCAGCGCGCCGTGCCGCACCGCGCTGTGACTGACGGCGCAGCGCAGCGGCTCTGGCCAGTCGGCATCGGTAGCCAGGCGCAGGTGATGCAGATACTGCATGCAGACGATGAGCGCGGTTGAGGGTTCGCCCTGCGCGATGGCGCTGACCACCTGCTGCAGGACGGCAAGGCTGGCGCCCGCACCGCCGTAATCTGGCGCGCAAGCCAGCCCCAGCAGGCCATGCTGCTGCAGCCAGGCCAGATTGGCGTGCGGGAACGCGCCGCTGCGGTCAAGCTCGGCGGCCTGCTGCGCCAGCTGCGCGCGGATTTGTTCAAGCGGTGGGTGAATGTGCTGCTGCCCAAGCGACGGCGTAGAGCGGAGCGATGGCATGCGGAATCCCCTTGTCGTCAGGCGCTTTGTCTGGCGTCGCGCTGGGCGATTTTGGCTCGGGCGATCGGCAGCAGCTCTTTACCGTATTCCTCGGCATCGTTAAGCGGGTCGAAACCGCGAATCAGGAAATTATTCACCCCCAGATCGTAGTAATCGAGCAGGGCGTCGGCGACCTGCTCCGGGGTGCCCACCAGCGCGGTTGAGTTGTGCCCGCCGCCGTACAGTTTGGCGATGCCGGTCCACAGGCGTTTATCCACCACGTTGCCCTGCGCTGCGGTGGCCAACAGGCGTTGCGCGCCCACGCTGTTGGGCTTGTTTTTCGCCCCGACGCCGCGCTGCGCGACATGTTCTGTGGCGACGTGCAGGATCTCTTCCGCTTTTTCCCAGGCCTGTTTTTCTGTGGCGGCAATGATGGGCCGGAAGGAGACGCTGAAGTCGAGCTGGCGCTGGTGTTTGGCCGCTTCAGCCCGCACGCGCTGGATGGTTTCCTGGGTTTGCGCCAGCGATTCGCCCCACAGGGCAAAGACATTGGCGTGTTTGCCGGCGACGGCGATGGCCGCGTCTGACGAGCCGCCGAAAAAGATGGGGATATGCGGCGTCTGGAGCGGTTTGATGGCGGAAAAGGCCTGCTCGACCCGGTAGAAATCATTGTGGGCATCGAATGGCCGATCCCGGGTCCAGACCTGACGCACGATGTCTAAAAATGCATCGGTGCGGGCATAGCGTTGATCGTGATCGAGATAGTCGCCGTCGCGGCGCTGCTCTGCGTCATTGCCGCCGCTGATGATATGCACCGCCAGACGGCCGTTCAGCAGATGCTCCAGAGTGGCGAATTTGCGCGCCGCCAGGGTAGGGGCAACGAACCCCGGCCGGTGCGCCAGTAAGAATTTGATGTTCTGCGTCGACAGCCCGGCAAGCGCGGTGACCAAAAAACCGTCGGGTTGATCGGACCAGTGGCCGACCAGCAGCCGATCAAAGCCGGCAGCTTCATGAACTTGCGCAAAGCGGACAATATAGTCGCTGTCGAATATCGGGCCTGCCGGGGGGATGATTTCCGAAGACAGGCGGTGGCCGATCATGCCTAAAAATTGGACGCTCATTAGAACTCCTTGCCAGGATGCGTGATAGGGTTTGGCCGCTGCCTACGGATTGGCGATAAGCAGCGCTGTTTTTATACCCTATACGTAAGGTTCTAATGATCTAAATGCATTTTTATCATATCTTAATATGCATATAATTTATTATCAGGCTAACTCATTATTTTCATTCAATTAGTGCAACAGTTCCTGCACGATCTTCTCGGCAAAAAAAGTGGTGGGCTGCTGCAGGTTACCCAGCCCCCGGCTGCTGACCTGCCACAGCTGCACTTTCGGCTGGAAGTCGGCCAGCTCGAGCACGGCGATCTCATGCTGATACGGGCTGTGGGTTAACGCGGCTTTCGGCACCAGCCCCAGCCCCAGGCCTTGTGCGACCAGGCTGATTTGCAACTGTGCGCCTGCGGTTTCCACGTTGATTTTCAGCCCCAGGCTTTGCGACTGTAAATCGCGGGTTAGGCCGGCGCGCAGGCCGCAGCCGTCGGGGTTCAATATCCAGCCGTGGTGGGCGCAGTCGCTGAGGCGGGTGGCGCTGAGATTGAGGTGCTTACTGGCGATCACGACAACCTCCAGCGGGCACAGCGCTTTTGCCTCCAGGCTGTCATCGAAGGTTTGCTGCGCCGGCCCCATGGCGAGCAGGCTGTCCAGCTCAACGTTTTCCAGACGTTTGAGCAACTGCCCGCCCCAGCCGCACATGACCTGCGGGCGCAGCTGCGGGTAATGTTGGCCGAGGGCCGCCAGCGCCGGCTGCAAGGCAATTTCACTCAGACTTTGCGGGATCCCCAGCCGCAGCGGGCCGCTGGGCTCTGCATCCTGATTAAGTAAGCTTTCCAGCCGCTTGGTCTCACGTTTTATCGTCAGGCACTGTTCATACACGCGGCGGCCGATGGCGGTCAGTTTCAGCGGTTTGGTCTGGCGATCCAGCAGCGTGGCGCCCAGGCTTTGCTCAAAGCTTTGCAGGCGGCGGGTGATGGCGGACTGGCTGATGCCAAGGTGTTCCGCGGCCCGGTTCAGCGAAGCAAACTGCACCACTGCCAGCAGCGCATCAATATCGTCTGTACGCATGGGTTTCCTGTTTATGTGTATCTTGCATTTTAGTTTATCAAAAAAATGCATTTAGTTAATGTTTGGTTCTCTGTTAGCGTGCTAGGCAGGCCTCAGACAGGAAAGCCTTATGACAACGCCATTACCTTTAGACCGTTTACGTCAGTTCATCAAACATCTGGAGCAACTGCATCAGCAGCCGCTGAGCGATGCGGCGCGGCTGGCACAGGCAGCGCCGCGGCTGGCCGAGCTGGTGCGGCAGGATGACTGGTTGGCCGAAGAATACGCCGCGCCTCATCCTCAGCACTATCAGCAGTACCT
The DNA here is from genome assembly GCF_000330865.1 of Serratia sp. FGI94. Lineage (NCBI taxonomy): Bacteria > Pseudomonadati > Pseudomonadota > Gammaproteobacteria > Enterobacterales > Yersiniaceae > Serratia > Serratia sp. FGI94. The sequence continues at coordinate 4,026,848 of NC_020064.1, read as the reverse complement.
GCTGCATATGGATGCCGAGCAGCGCTTTTCCATCGTCAGCTTCGTTTGGGGGCCGGGACAGATTACGCCGATCCATGACCACCGCGTGTGGGGGCTGATTGGCGTGCTGCGCGGCGCTGAAATTAACCAGCGCTACGTGCTGGACGCCCAGGGGACGCCCCGAGCCGCAGGCGACGCCGAGCGGTTAACCGTCGGCCAGGTGGCGAAGCTGTCCGAACAGGACGGGGATATTCACCAGGTCCGCAATGCGTTTAGCGATCGCGTTTCGATCAGTATTCATGTGTATGGCGGCAATATCGGCGCCGTCAGGCGTGCGGTGTATAGCGAAAGTGGCGTCGTGAAGCCCTTCGTTTCCGGCTACTCCAATACGCAACCGACTCATATCTTGGACTTTTCTAAGGACGTGTAAGTATGACTGCCTTTGTTTACCGTGATTTTCCCACGCTGCGCGCCGCGTTAGTGGCTGGTCAGGAACTGGCGTTGATCGATGTGCGTGAAGAAGCCGAGTTTGCGGCAAGCCACCCGCTGTTTGCGGTGAATATTCCGCTGAGCAAACTGGAGCTGGAAATCTATCGGCGTATTCCGCGCCGTACCACGCCGATCGTCGTCTATGACGCTGGCGAAGGGTTGGCTGAGCAGGCGGCAGGGCGATTGCGGCAGTTCGGCTACGACGATGTCGCCCTGCTGAGCGGCGGGCTAGCGGGCTGGCGTGCCGCCGGCGGTGAAATTTTTCAGGATGTGAATACGCCCAGCAAGGCGTTTGGCGAACTGGTGGAAAACCGCAGGAACACGCCATCGCTGACCGCAGAGCAGGTTAAGGCGCTTATCGATCGCCATGCCGATGTGGTCATCGTTGATGCGCGCCGCTTTGATGAGTATCAGACCATGAGCATCCCCACCAGCACCAGCGTGCCGGGCGCGGAGTTGGTGCTGAGGATCCATGCGCTGGCGCCGAATCCTGACACCCAGGTCATTGTTAACTGCGCCGGGCGTACGCGCAGCATTATCGGCACCCAGTCGCTGATTAATGCCGGCATCCCCAATCCGGTGGCGGCGTTACGCAACGGCACCATCGGCTGGGGACTGGCGGGGTTTGCGCTGGAACACCAGCAACAGCGTCGCTACCCGGATAGCGCGGATAATCTGGCGCAGGCCCGACAGCAGGCGCGGCGGGTAGCCGATGAGGCCGGCGTAAGGCGCATTGACCGTGAAACGCTGGCGTTATGGCAGCGGGATACGGCGCGCACCACCTACCTGTTTGATGTACGCAACCCCGAGGCGTATCGCGCCGGGCATGTGGCGGGCAGCCACAGTACGCCGGGCGGGCAGCTGGTGCAGGAGACGGATCACTATGCCAGCGTACGCGGCGCCCGCGTGGTGCTGGTGGACGATGACGGCGTGCGCGCCAATATGAGCGCTTCCTGGCTGGCGCAGATGGGCTGGGAGGTCGCGGTGTTAGACGGCCTGACTGCCGATGATTTTAGCGAGCGGGGCGATCCCGCCGCCGTGCTGCCGCCGGCGCCGCCGGCTGATGAAATCACTCCCGCGCAGCTGGCTGAACTGCTGGAGCAGCCGGGGACGGTGCTGTTGGACTTCACCACCAGCGCCAACTACGTGGCGCGCCATATTCCCGGCGCGCACTGGGTTATCCGATCGCGGCTGCCGTTGGCATTGGAAAACCTGCCGCCGGCCGAACGCTACGTGCTGACCTGCGGCAGCAGCCTGCTGGCGCGCTATGCGGTTCCGGAAGTGGCCGTGCTGACCGGCAAGCCGGTACGGTTGCTGGCCGGCGGAACGCAGGCGTGGATCGCCGAAGATCGGCCGCTGGTGAGCGGGGAAGATCGCCTGATCTCACCGCGGATCGATCGTTACCGCCGTCCGTACGAAGGGACGGACAACCCGCGTGAGGCGATGCAGGCGTATCTGGACTGGGAGTTCGGGCTGGTGGCGCAGCTGGAACGTGATGCCACGCATGGCTTTAACGTGCTCTGAATCATCAGGCAAGACATGGCCGGTAAAGAGGAACGGTAGGATGAAGGTTGCTGTGTTAATTCGGGCCGCGGGGCTGAGCGCCGCGCTGCTGATGACGTCGTTGGCGCACGGGGCGATCGGCGATGCCAGCTTGGTGCTGGGCGATCAGGCACGCGGGTTGCGCAGTCTGGTTGAGGCCGCCGGCGTGATGAAAGATGCGCCCTATCAGTATCGGTGGGCCAATTTCCAGGGGGCGGCGCCGCTGTTTGAGGCGCAGCGCGCAGACGCCGTAGATACCTCCTATGCCGGGGATCTGCCGATCTTAATGGCCGCGGCGGGCGGGGTGGATTTTAAGCTGATTCAGACCAACGTGGGTTATGCCCAGTCTAACGGGATTATCGTGCCCAAGGATTCACCGCTTCACAGCGTCCGCCAGTTGCAAGGGCAGACGGTGGTGGTGTCGTCGGCGCGCGGCAGCATTTCGCTAAATCTGCTGTATGCGGCGCTGCAAGAGGCCGGGCTACAGCGGGAAGATGTACAGATCCAGTTTGTGATGCCCACCGACGCCAGCGCGGCATTCAATACCGGCAGAGTCGCCGCCTGGGCGGTGTTTGATCCCTATCTGGGCGTTGCGGAGCAGAACGGTGCGCGCCTGTTGCGCGATGGTCAGGGATTAACGCCGTCGCTTGGCTTTTTGACCGCCACCACGCGCTCACTGGCCGACCCGGACAAGCGGGCGGCCATCAAAGACTTTGCCGAACGCGTCGCCAAGGCGCGGCAGTGGGCGCTCGACAACCCGGAAGAATACGCTAAGGTTTACGCGCGGCTGACGCGCCTGCCGCTCGACACCGCCCGACGCATTGCGAGCCGTACCTCCAAAGGCGTGCATAGCGTTAGTCAGCAGGATATCGACAGGCTGCAACCGGTGGCTGATTTGTTTTATCAGTTAAAGATATTACCGCGTCCTGTGCAGGTGAGCGCTTTGGTTGATCGGTCATTGAGATAATACGGCCGCCGTAGGCGATGTCTTCGGGGGGGCTGTCCGATGAAGAGCCTTCCCCGGAAATTTATATGGTATTTATTTATAGCTTCTTTTTTTACTAATAAAGAGTTAACTGACTCGGCCGGACTAATTAAGCTTATGTCTACAAATGACATTCTCTTGTCATTCTTTTATATTAGCTTGTACTGTGTTGTTTTTTGTTTGCTTATTTATATATTTGGTTTTTTATCGGTACGTTTAGGGCCTTTAAAGAGAGAGGGTAAAACCCTTAGTTTATTAGTTCGCTGGACGGATTATTTCTTTATTTATTTCATCGGTCATTTCTGCAGCGAACCCTGCATTTCCCCATATAATGCGCGCCTCCTCACGTGAGGCGTGCGTTCAAGACTTCGTCGGCATGAGATGTTTATGCGGCTGAATAACTGCCTGCTGTTTGCTCAGGAAAAACACGAGATTGCACAGTCTGCGGATTGTGAAGATGTTGTCAGGTTTTACTTTACGGTACAGCAGGGGATGGTGATCCTGGCCCGTGACGGGGGAACGAAGGCCCAGCTGGATAGTGTGGCTAAATCGGCGCTGCTGCTCTGGCCGGCGCTGACCGGTTCACGGACGTAGTTTTGCCCCGGTTGACCAACCTTAACCATGAGAAAGCCCTCAACTCGTTTCAACGGGAGGGGATTTGAGGGTGGGTCAGCCAGTGCTTTGAGTTTCTTTTTGTCCATAATTCTCCTATCTCCATAGCCAAAAACAACATAACAAAAACAATAAATTACACAGTTTTAATTACAGTCCCTATCAACCTGACGGCATGATGACTTGCATCCGTTTACCTTCAGCGGAATGTTGCTTTATGGTGCTGATGCCAAACGTTGCGCAGCTTTGATGACAGAGGCACGTCTTCTGGCGTGTTCTTCCTTGCTATCAGTACCTGTTAACATACGAGCAACCTGCGGAACAGCGGACCACCATCCTGCCAGGGCCAGCACCAAAAAAGCCAGGTGATCTGCCTCAATAGCTTGGGTAACGCAACCTTGTTGCTGTCCGTCGGCTACTGCTTTGATCTTGTATCCATAGTATTCGCGACGCTGCTCTTCGTCTGGAACTTCATCGCTGAACGTCAACCCCTCCCAGCGCATAAGCCGGCTCAACTCAGGGTGCTCAAGATGGTAATCGTAAACTCGTCCGGCATAATCGCCAATATTTTCGACCGCAAAGGATGTGACAGGTAATGCCGATGCTACTTTGGCCAACTCGCGCCGCAGTACGGCAGAAAACAGGGCGTATTTGTCGCCAAAGTAATTATAAATACGCTCCTTGTTAACGCCGGCCAGCTTGGCTACGCGTTCCAGGGTGGTGCCATCAGGGCCGAACCGGGCAAATTCGCTGGTAGCCGCATCCAGAATTTTACGTTTAGTTCCCTCAATATCCCACGCCATCTTTTGACTCTCTCATCTATTGGTTGTTGCCGCTGCGTAATCATACTATAGTCAAATCCAACTAAAACGTTGGAGTTTTAGTTTCATATTGAAAGGAGTCTGGAAGAATGAAGAATACTGTCCTTATTTGTGGACATGGTCCCGGCATATCTCATGCGCTTGCGCGCCGTTTTGGCAAGGCGGGTTATCCCGTTGCGTTGATTGCGCGCAATGCTCGGCGCCTCGCTGATGCGGTAGCAGAATTGACGTCTGAAGGCATTAACGCTCGAGCTTTCACTGCTGACTTGAGCAAGATCGATGCAATACGAAGCGCGATTATGGATGCACGTGAAATGCTGGGTCCTATTGGTATTTTGCACTGGAACGCTTTTCTTGATATTGAAGGCGACCTGTTGTCCACATTGCCTGAGGAGCTGAGCAAAAGCTTTTCGACCCGAGTTACCGGTTATATCACCGCAGTGCAAGAGTGCCTGGTCGACCTTACTGCTTCCAAGGGGGCTGTGCTCGCCACCAGCGGTATTATGGCGCTTGATACTCCGCAAATTAACGCTTTTGCCACTCAATACGCAGCACTCGCCATCGGCGTAGCCGCGCAACACAAGGCTACAAATCTTTTGGTACAGACTCTGGCACCGCATGGCATCTATGTCGGTGAGGTGATCGTCAATGGTTTTGTCACAGGGACACCGGGCAGCCATGGAGCAAGCTATACGATCGCTCCGGGGGATGTCGCTAAACAGTTTTGGGAACTCTATACCGCACGGCATATGCATTCCGTCGTTGTTGGGAAAACAGTGTCAATCACGGAGGCTGGATGCGATGACTGAACATACACAGGTTACTAGCCCGACGAATAATAGTTCAGGAGAAACTGCACACCTTACTCAAGCCTATTCGGCAAACGGGAAGGTTGTCGGACTGATGGTTGCGGTTGCGTTGCTGGTGTTGAGTCAGCTTTATCTGGCCATTCCTCTGTTGTCGTACGTCGGTCAGGCGTTCAGTCCGTCGACGCCGGGAGCGGTCACATTCGCTTTGGCCACCTGTTTTAGCCTGGCCTACGCCGGAGGGTTCCTGATCTGGGGGCCACTGTCCGATCAGTACGGCCGGCGTCCAGTGATTCTGATCGGACTAAGTGCACTATCCGTGAGCACCCTGGTATGCGCGATGGCGCCTTCGCTGCCATGGTTGGCAGGGTTGCGAATAATACAAGGGCTGGCAGCATCCAGTTTTGCTCCCGTAGCATTGGCCTATCTTGCCGAAGCCATGCCGGCGCGCCATCGGGCAACCGCCATTGGGGCAATGTCTACGTCTTTCCTCGTGGCTGGGATTTTTGGACAAGTGCTCGCCGGTTGGATGGCGTTAAGATGGGAATGGTTTTGGGTATTTCTGGCTACTGGGGCCAGTTTGATAATCATGATTCCATTTATTTCTATGATGGTAAAGGAACCGACACGTATTGCTGTTGATGGGCATCTCGGGCATCGCTTTGTCGCATTGGGTAAGCTGGTTGCACAACCCGCTATCCTGCTACTGTCATGCGCGCATATCATGCTGCTTTTGTCTTTCGTTGCGATGTATACGGCATTGGGACCGCATATGATGGGATTAGGGCTTGATCCAGCCAAGGTTATCATGCTGCGTTTGGTCGGACTGCCGGGAATGTTCATGGCATTGCTGGTCGGGCCGTTGGCTGTGCGGATCGGCATGCCGGGAGTTGCCAAAATGGGCTATTTGGTGGCTGCTGCAGGCTTGGCCCTTGAGGTTATTTTATCGCAATCTCTGGTCGGTATAGCGATGGGCAGCTTGATCTTTGTCACTGGTGTTGCTCTCGCGGTTCCGGCGATGATCACGCAGTTTGGTGAGTTGGCGGTACCGAACCGCGCCGGAGGCATGGCTCTTAATGGTTTTGTACTGTTTGTTGGCGCCAGCATTGGCCCGCTTATCGTGGCATGGGTGCCAGGTTTTACTGCGCTGTTGTTAGGGCTGACTGTAGCACTTTTATTGTCGATAGCGTGTATTGCCGGCAGCGCATCGCTTTCTGCGGCGAGAAGGAAGTCATAATGCGGTATTATTCCACTTAACTGATGATGACCCCATCGGGTTAAACCAGAATCCGTTTTGTCCGGTGGGGCACATATCAATACTGGGCGGTTATTAGGGTTGACCATTTTTTCCTTGCAGTCGTGATGAACCATATTATGGAAGAGTGATAGGTCACATAAGAGTAAGCGTTTTTGATAAAAACAAGTTTAAGGCCCGATTCAACCTATGAAAGATATTGAATTGCCTCTCAACACTATGGCTCACTCTTGGGGTAACACGTTTTACTATGATGATAATGAGAACCTTACAGAGACGGTAAGCCAAAAAAGTTCTTTTATTTCAGAATTGCGGGAGTTTCAGCTTCCTGGCTTCACTGGGATATGCATGCAGTGCAAGTTCGACGTTAAAAAGTATACTGACCGTTTGCTGGAGGTGCTTTTGGTAGAACATTCCTACACGTTATCACCTAAAACAACAGCAAAGCGGAAATCGGAGTTTATTGCAGGGCGCTATTTAGCCCATTTGGCTCTTTTAAGTTTAAATGCAGAGAATCTTTGGGTTGATGTTGGCGTGCATCGGGAGCCGATCTGGCCAACGGGGTTCCGAGGTTCTATCAGTCATGGAGATGATTTTGCAGTTTGTATCGTTTCAAAGAGTAGTTCTTTGATGAGAGTCGGTATAGATGTTGAAAACTATATCTCAGCGGATGTTTCAAGGGATGTTAGCCGATTGGTTATGAATAGTTCTGAGTTGGATTTCATCGGTGCAGCTACCAACCCAAACGTGATTGTGACGATTATATTCTCAGCCAAAGAAAGCCTTTTTAAAGCACTTTATCCAGAGGTTAATCAGAGATTTGGCTTTGAGGCTGCAACGGTAAAAACGTTAAATTTGGAAAAAGGAAGCTTTACTTTGGTGTTGAATAGAAGCCTTACGCCTGAATTGTTTGCGGGGCGTTGTTTTGATGGTGTTATGTTGCTTGATGGTTTGAAGGTGATTACGGCAATTTACACATGAAATAACCATTTAGAAAAGTACAGCCTGTCTTAACAGACTGTACTCAGAATGTTACCTATTTTTTTAATAGCGCTGTGATATGAGAAACTCCCATTGTTAAATTATGGTTTTTTCTTTATCGCTCTGTTTCAAATCGGAAATCTTGTTTTGCATACTCCTGATCGGCTAATTCTATCGCATCATTGACTGACATTAATGTAGGTAGAGACAATAACTCTGCGATGTTTATTAATCGTTCCGAAAATGAACCGCTAACTATGTGGTAAGGGATGTTCAACTCTTGAAGTGTCTCAAGCAGCATGTCATCACAATAGTCCCTAAAGTTTTGGTTCATAGGACGATGGCCATCTTTTTTCAACGGAAGTTCATTCTTTAAGTGAATGAAAATGTCGAATGTGTTTTTAACATGCTGTTTAAATGCATGTCCATACTGTTGTGTTACCTGATCAAAGAATGACATTTCTGGAGTGAGTTCCGCATGTGGTATCGGATCAAGATGACCTTCATAATTTGGGCTCATTCCATATTTTACCCGGGCTGCCGCATAGATCCATTCTTGTAATGAGGAACCATCAGAAACAAACTGTTCTGGAAGCAGTGCCTCGTGTACCGCTCGGCTGGTATGTCTCCGCATTGCCAACTGTAAAAATTCGGCTGGCGTACATTCAGCGAGTCGCTTCCCGGGTACCGCATCAGGAATAATTTCTCTGATTGTTTTAGCTAAAGTACGCGGTACGCCAGTTAAGTGGGCAAGAGCCATGACTGTTCGTGTTTTTCCTGATGAGTAGGTTCCCGATATAGAAATTTTCATTTTAATCCCCAGACTTTTTTTAAGAATTAATTGGCAGTAAATGACTCAGTGAACATTTAATCTTAATTCCCGCATATTCCCCTTCGGTGGAGACCTGACGCCATCTAAGGCTATCAATATTAAATAGTTGGGCGGCTGTTACTGTCGCCACCATGTTAGCCGTATCGGCAACGTTACGAGCTGGTGATGATGCGGATATTTCAGTTTGCAGCATCCAGAGGGTTTCACTGTCTGCTCTTGCAATATTATCAAGCTCATACATTAGAATTTGAGAAAGTTGAAGATGGCTAACAAAACAGTCAACAAAAGTTACCATTGGCTGCCAGGCCCCTTCTATCCCCACGGTGGGCTGGTTGCCGTCTGGTATAGTTAGTTTTACTTCACTGATAACTTGCTGGGTCGCGCGGTCATACCTTATGTTTGTCAGCCGTTGCCCCCGTACTTTAAATAAGTCACCGTAATACTTCTTCTGGGGAGCATCGAACAGAGTCGAAAGTGATGGATACACCGTATCCTGATAAGCTGCATCCTTATTAAGATGTTCAACTTCACAGCGAGCTAACATCTTTCCAATTTTGCATTCGAAAACGGAAGACAATACCTCTTCATTTTCTTTATCACCACTGGTCGTCTTCATTTTCATGACGACAGGAATGTTTTCAAGATCCTCCTGTGCAGATGTTCCTGCTTTAAGCTTTATATTTTTTATCCACGTTCTTGCATTTTCTGATGGACTGTATAAGTAGCATTGGCTGAGCATGACTTCACAAAATCTTGCGGTAAGAATAATGACATCCACGCTGCTCAGATGCGGTGTGAGATTGCCAGATTTTTTCTTAGACCAATCTACCGGGTATGTAACGCTGAGATCGGCAGTGAGTTTATGCTCATCACCTTGTTTTTTCTTGAAACTAACGGAAATATTTTCTATTTCGTAGCTAACCCTTCGGTATCCCATGCCGAAAAACCGATGTTCACCATCACCGAGATAGTCATCGATGTTTTCAATAACGTGATCAAAAGACATAATTTAGCCCTCAGTCTTTGTCGTGTTAATTGTTGTTTTAGGCGTTTTGTATGCGCTGATAACATCAGATACAACTTTGACTTCAGAAAAATGAAAATCTTTGCTAAAAGGTTCTGTACCAAACTTGTCGTTAAGCACCATTACTAGTCGTGCAAGCATCAAGGATGAGAAATTAAGTTCATTCGTTAAATCAGAGTGCTCGGTAACGATGATTTCATCATCAAATATATTTTCCTGATTACAGATAAAAGAAACTTCTTTTAATACGATATCCTTGGTGTTACTGGTTGCATTCAGCATGTTAAACCTCCATCTACAATGATGTTTTGACCCGTAATATTGACTGCATCATCCGAACAAAGAAATAGAGCAACATTACTAATGCTCGCAGCCGTTGATAATTGACCTAAAGGCGTTCTTTTCAATATTTGTTTGCGTCTTTCTTCGGATAAATATGAAACCATCTCACTATCAAAGAATCCAGGGACTAACGAGTTAACCCGTATTTTCGACGGTCCAAGTTCTCTGGCTAAACTTCTCATCATTCCATCGATGGCCGCTTTACAAGCGGAATAGATAGTGACACCTTTATGCCCTTTTACGGAATTGATCGAAGAGATATTGAGAATTGTACCCTCACCATTCTTCAACATGTCTTTCACACACTCACGAGTAAGTAACATTGGCGCAACGATATTAGTATTCAGCATGGAGTTTATCTTTTCATTCGATGAGAAAATAAATAACCCTTCTGCCAGTTCAGCTAGATTATTAATTAGAACATCAATCCTCCCAAACCTTTCTTTCACGTGGAATATGAACTCTGATATTTTAACATGATCATTAATATCTAGCTTTTCCCAGTAAAATCTTTCACTTTCAGCGGTTAGATTATTTTTTATAAAGCTGTTACTCTCTCGGCTAAAGCAGGCCACTTTACATCCCTTTTTTAGGAAAGCAGAAACCATGTGTTGACCTAAACCCCGGCTTCCTCCGCTTATGACTACAGTTTTATTATTCATTCTGTTACCTGAAATGCGCTTCTCTGTTTCTTGAATCGAGTTGAGTGATGTGGCTCTTTGGATATTTCAAATAACATGGGGATCTTATACTCTTCGAGATGTTCCTTGCAGTGTTTAAATAGTCGTGATCTCAAATCGTCATACTTCTCCGGCTTGCTCAGGTAAATAATGGCTTTTACACACTCCCCGGTAATTGGCGATGGACAACCAACAACGGTAACATCAGAAATATTATTGCTTTGCAGAAGTACATCCTCAACTTCTGCCGGATAGACTTTCTCACCACCGACATTGATTATTTCTGATTTTCTTCCCAATATTTTAATGTATTCACCGTTCATCTCCACAATATCTTGCGTATTAAAATAACCTTCGTTATCAAAAGGCGCGTCAGCATTCAGATAGCCAAGCATTGCGAAGTCGGATTTTATCCACAGAATATTTTCGATTACTTTGTAATCAAAACCAGAATTCCCAAGTTTTACCCATAGTTCGCTGTCATTTTTTGATTTTGTTGGAAGAATCCCCACCTCAGATAACCCATATGTTTGTTTTAATTTTACCTGTGGTAGTAACTTATTGAGTTTATTAAGAATAATTGGTGGCATTGGTTCTGTGCCGTAGGTTATCAGTTTTAATGAAGGGTAGTCTCCGCTTTCAATAATTCTGGAGATAAGAACCATATTCAAAAATGTAGGTGTTGTTGGCAGTACTTCTGCGTTCCATTTATAGATTGCTGAAAACACGCTTTCTGGCGTACGTTTATGAGGAATAACCAGCGCGCCTCCCTGGCTAATTGTATGAAGGAGCGTGTTTATTCCACCAATGTGGTCGATGGATAAAAATGAAATTGTTCTTCTGGCCAATTTCATTGGCTGATGTTTGTCTATCAGTTTGTCAAAATCCAGCACCGAGGCTTTGGGTTGTCCGGTAGTCCCCGAACTGAAGAGCACCAACCCTGAGCTATTATCGTTTAATAGTCTAAAATATAACGGGTGCTCTGGTTTTTGACCGGTGGTTTCCAGTCGGTAACTATCATTTTGCGTTTTTATTCTATATTTAACCTGCGCCGTAAGTATGTAACCATCCTTTCTTTTATCAGGAACGTCTCCAATAGGGACGATAATATTTTTGTTATTGATTAATGCTAATAGCATGGCGCAGCTATATAGCGTGAAATCGCCTTCAAGTGATACGATAGAACCCGGTTCAATGTTGTTTTCGTTCAGGAATGATAATGAAAGCCCCATCGTGTTATAGATGTCAGAGTACTTGAAGTCTTTATCATTATAAATCAACGCTAATTTATCATTTAGATCATGACAACGAGTTATCAACCAGTGCTTGTTCATAGGTGTACTCTCATTTTTGTATTTTCTGAATGTTACGTAAATAATTTACATTTCTATTGAACGAAACATTATGCTGTTAAAATAAACAGACATATTTGCCACTCATCAAAAATCAAATATCACTATAGATTCGGTGATATACTTATTTTTTATGATTGTAGTGGTTTAATTCCTTTTTGAATATTACCCATCAACTGGCATTGGATAATGTTTGCCAAAACGGATTATCCATGTTAGTTAATCAAGTACATTGAGTTTTTGTAAATGGCGAACCACAGCAAAATATTTCAATGATTGATGGTGGGACTCCCATCTATTATGTAAAAATTACAATTCAATCCATGTCATTTTGTTTCGCATTGTTACTTTAGGCTTTTTTACATATGATGACAATGGAAAAAAATTCCAAAAAAAAGAGGATAATGTCATGAGCGAGCATATAGTTGCTGCCATTGTCGGCAAGGGGGTGAGAGCTTTTGAATTGAGTTGCTTAATTGAAATTTTCCAAGAGATGAAACCACAACATGTTGAAAGCTGGTATCAGTTAAAAATTTGTTCTTTAGAAAAAGAACTGAATATCGCTGGTGGTATTACTATACAAAGATCTTATGACTTCGATGCCCTAAACGCTGCCAGTACTATAATCATTCTCTCTTGGCGAGATACGACCACTCCTCCACCAGAGTTTTTACTTTTTGCACTTAGGGAGGCGCATCATCGCGGTGCCAGAATATGCAGCATTTGTTCTGGAGCCTCGGTCCTGGCGGCGACGGGGTTGCTGACGAATAAAACAGCGATAACTCACTGGAACTGTAGTGAGTTGTTATCTAGCCAGTATCCTGATTTAAAAGTAGATGCAAAAAATCTTTATCACGAAGATGGGAACATATTAACGTCTGCGGGAGCTGGGACGATGCTGGACATCTTACTGCATATTGTCAGAGCTGATTTTGGCCCTGCTATTGCCAATGATATCGCGCAACGACTGTTGTTATCATCACATCGCGTAGGAACACAGAATCAGAAAAAACATCAACCGTTATCTGATATTCACGCTCAGGCAAATAATATTTCATTATTGTTAGAATGGCTGGAAGAGAACATCAGTATCCCTCATACAATCGAATCATTGGCACAAAGAATGTCGATGAGTATCAGTACATTTCAGCGCCATTTCCTTCTCAAAACAGGGATGACTGCAATCGATTGGATTATTAACCTGCGATTGAGACTGGCTAAAGAGTTGCTTATAACCAGTGACTTACCGTTAAAAAAGATAGCAGCAATGACAGGATTCAACACCATTGATAACTTTCGCTATCATTTCAGAAAGGAAGAGTCGACAACGCCCAAAAAATTCAGGGAAAGTCTCAATAAGTGAATTTAGGGGATGGCGTGTTGTGGCATGGTAGGGCGGTCGCGTTAGGGGGGAAGCCGGTTTATCAAACGGAGTTTGATGGTGAGTTCGTATCCCAGAAAGCGAAAAACCCGCCATAGGCTAACACCGATCGGTTAAGCAAAATAACGCCCTGAGGGTAGACGACAATAGCCTCATCAATTCTCTGATGGGGCTTTTTTTATGCTTTCGACCTGGCTTGACGATACGCATACCTGGGCTGAACCCGCTTCACCTTCCTGTTTTCAGTGTGCCATTCCCTTGAGTGAGTGTCTCAGGTACTTGATTTCACGAATAAAGCCAGTATTCGTAAACGTAAAATCCCTGCATAACCCGTGGTTTGGCCGGTGATGAGAATGTGTCGGATCCTGAACGTCGCCCGAGCCGGGCTCTGCGTGGCTGCATAATCCAGCCTCCAGACACGATCAAAGATAACCAGCGTCTGCTGACGCTTATTCGCGATGAGCGAAAGCGTATATGGTTATCGCCGGGTTCATGGCGATCTGGGAGAAATCGGTGAAACCTGCGGCAAAAATCGGGTGGGTCGTCTTATGCGACTGAGTCAAATTACGGACTGACGCTGAACGACGCGGACTTCTGTGAAGAGGTCTGCGTTACTGCCTTGCTGGCGGCCGGTTTACGGCCGTATGAGGCGATTAACGACCTGGCTGAGAAGTCGGCCAGGTAGAAAAGCTGTTGGTTAATACCCCTGAAGGTGCTCCGGAAGAGGCTAAAAATTTTCTGCTTTTGCTGGATAACAGACTCATTGGCGTTTGTTTCGTTTCTGGAAAACAGAACCAGTTTGGATTACGCTGGTTCATATTGCGAGCGACGCTATAAAAGTATGAAGCCGTCCTAGGAAGCAGCATGAAACCCACATTTAACCAGTTAATTAGTTTTTGTACCGTGGCTGAAGTTGGAAACATTTGCCGAGCCGCCGATAAACTCAATATTTCCCAGCCTCCGTTAAGTCGCCAGATAGCTCAGTTGGAAATTACCTTGGGCGCAAAGCTATTCAACCGGGATGCCAAAGGCGTAAATCTGACACTTGCCGGAGAACAATTTTTCGCTGATTCTCGCGCTATATTGGGGCTGTTACAGCAGGCTTGTAACAACGTACGGGCAGTTGAATCCGGACAGAAAGGTTTTTTGACGTTAGGCGCGACCATGTACGCAAGTTATAGTGTTGTGCCTCATGTTGCTATGCAGCACCGGGAAAAACACCCGGACATTGATTTGCAGTTTCAGGAGATGGTCCCTGCCGATTTAAATGCGGCTTTACAGGATGGCAGACTAGACGCCGCAATCAGTTTCTCAGAGTCTGCAACTCCGGGGATTGATTCAATGGTTCTTTTGCGTGAGCCGTTGATCGTTGCCCTTCCCGCCAACCATCCGCAGGTGCAAGCTGAGCATTTCAGCCTTGAATCACTGTCTGATGATCCATTTATCACCGTACCTCGGCATAGTGCGCCAATGCTCTATGATTCTATCCTGCATCAGTGCCTAAAAGCCGGGTTCAGCCCACAAATAGGCTTGGAGGCCTCTGTGCAACAAACTGTGATGAATTTCGTTGCCCATGGTGTGGGCGTAGCACTTATCCCGGCAAGTATGGAAAATGGGCAATTGCGGGGCGTGGCTTACCGGAGATTGGACAATGCCAGACAAGTTGAAAATGTGCTGATGTGGTCAACCAAAAACAAAAACCCTACATTGCCACGTTTTTTGAGCCTGTGCCGCGATATTCGAGATGATCTGGCCGTAGCACAGGCATAACAGACGCTGAATTAATGTTTGCTGATGATGACTTCAATCAGGTTTGGTTTACCACTGGCTAATGCTGCCTCAACGGCTGGGGCAATATCTCCAGCTCGGATAATTTTGCGAGTCTCCAGCCCCATAGATGCGCCCAATGCCTGATAATCGATTGCAGGGTTAACCAAATCCATGGCGATAAAGTGCTCTGTTTGCGCCGATGTATAATCTTCTTGTGAGCGCATAAAGTTTTTTAGCACATTATATTCCGTGTTGTTCATTACGATAAACGTGACGGGTAATTTCTCATGTGCCGCCGTCCATAGGGCTTGGGGAGAGTACATCGCCGCGCCATCCCCCACAAAGCACACTACAGGCGCTTTACCCAGCCCGAGCGAGTAGCCCACAGCCGCAGGCATGCCCCATCCCAAACCACCGCCGCGCAAGAAGGCGTACTGATCCGCATGACTGCTGTTAAGCGACTTGCGTAGCGAACCGCTGGTTGCTATGGCTTCATCAACAATTGCCACGTCTGGCCCGATAGCCCGAGCAGCTTCAAACGCTGCCACGAGTGGGGTGATCACTGCCGCTGATTGCTGCTCTTTGACGAGCGCTAACAGGGTTTCTTTGCTTGATTTGAATTCGTCAACAGCAGCCACAAAACGCTTATGATAATCACTGCGACGATCCGCCGTTGCTTTTTCCAATTCAGGTAGCAATACCGTCAGCGACGATTTAATGTCACCAACCACAGAGAGATCGCTGCTATAGGTACGTCCTAAGTCGCCCGCATCGGCTGATAATTGAAACACCCTGCAATGTTCAGGTACTGCTTGGCCTTCTGTGTAAAGAATGGTGATAAGTGACTTACCGCCGAGCGCAAAGATGGCATCATACTGGCTTAATGCCTTATTGATTTCCGTTGCTTTGGTGGACAGATTGCCTCGCCACAACGGATGTGCAGTAGGGTACGGAATGCGATTCGGCCAGGTCGAACCGTACACATCGGCAGCCAGCATTTCAGCCAGCGCGACAACTTCGCTGGCCGCTTCGCTTTGATAAATCTCATCGCCTGCAATCAGTGCAACTTTGCCTGGAGCGAATGCCGCTAATTTGCTGGCTAACCGTGGCAAAGAGCCCGCTACCGGGCTGTGGTCAATGGTTGAAGGCGCGCCAATCCCGATAGTACTGATAGCCTCCATGACATCCATTGGTAGTGAAAGGAAAACAGAGCCTTTTGGTGCGGCATCAGAATCGTGGAAAGCACGGCGAACCAACACCGGAAGTTGATCAACATGGGTCACTTCCTGGGACCATTTGGCGAACGTTTTACCCATGCCGACCAGATCGCCTAACAGTAGCGGATCGGTTGTCGTATGGCGTAAATCTTGCTGCCCTGCCGTCACCACGAGAGGTGTTTGTGAGCATTTGGCGTTTAGTAGATTCCCCATTCCGTGTCCCAAACCCCCCGCCGTATGCAGATTCAGGAAACCTGGCTTTTTTGCCGCCTGTGCATAGCCGTCCGCCATGGCTACCGCGCTGGCCTCCTGTAAAGCTAACACGTACTGGATTGATGGTTTTCTTAACAGTGCATCCATGAACGGTAGTTCGGTTGTGCCGGGATTGCCAAAAACATATTCAACGCCTTCACTTTCCAGCACCTCTAACAATACATCGCCGCCACGTCGCGCATTGACGTCCCGGACTTTGGTAAATGATTTGCTCATTGATTGAATACCTCTGCGTTGTTTATTTATTCGCCGTTAATGACGGGGGATTCAATATTAATGACTGCAGGATCATCTATTCCAATGCTATAAATAGCATTCCTCATACCCTTAAAGGTATGACCTACAGAGCTGTTTGACCTACAGAATTGACGTGCGTGAAGGGATGGTTAATCAACAATGCATTGAAATATAAATTGAATATCAGAAAAGAAGACTGTCGCGCTTTTGATATCAGACTCCCTGAACAATTCTCAATAATCGGGATGCTCAGAGCGCATTATCCCGTAGCCACGCTCTGCTAGGTGGCCAGGGGGTATCGCTGCAGCTACAAGTATTGGAAAGGCCATCCTGAAGGCTTGATGGAAAGCGGACTGTATTACGAAGCCAGGTTCTGGGGCTGCATAACATCAGTCATGGTTCAGTGGGAGATTTCCGGATGGGGCGGTGGCTTGTTAGAAGACTCATAAAAGAGCTGCCTGTTCGCCGATATGCCGGCATAAGGGAAAGTCTAATAGCATTACTCAGACATTTAGAACGTCGACGTATTCATTATCTATTATCTGGGAGTGAGACTCTCATGAGTTTTTTACGCAGTTTATCACTACATGTTTGGTTACTGTCATTGTGCATTTTAATTAAAATTACCCTTGCTCCGGTTAAGAGTGAATGTATTAAGCATGCATTTTTATAGTGGATAGCGTGTGTTGCATGTTTGTTGATTTACCATATCGTCGGTGTTTTTTCTCCCTGGAGGGCAATTCCTCCTGTGTTGAAGGGGCATTTATGGAAGGCATGCTTACCAATACAAAGATTTTGTATCTCTTTTTAGTTAGCTCCCCCAATAATTTCAATGCTATAAGAGACTCTCTACGGAAAATTTTTATCGACCGGTATCTGAAGTAGCCGTTCAGTCATTTTTTAGTCAAGAATAACCTTCTCACCGCTATTAAACCACTTGGTCTGAAAGGTTTTTGTTGGGGGATATTATGAGTCGGGGAATGCAGAAATTCTCATGGGATGATCTGAAAGTTGTTGTTGCCGTCGGCGAGTATGGCAACTTATCCCGTGCGTCGGATGCGCTGGCGATGAATCATTCGACGTTGTTTCGTCGTTTGGGAGCGATTGAATCTGCATTAGGGATATCGCTTTTTCTGCGTCGTCGTACGCAATATGTGCCAACGGTAGCCGGTGCTGAGTTGATATCACTAGGGCACCGTATTGATGATGATGTGACCGCGGTGATGCAAAATATCACGGAGGAAATACGCGGTTTCTCTGGTGAAATCAGAATAACGACATCGGATGCCTTGCTGAATGATTACCTTAACCCGCTGATAGCGTCATTTGCCAGCAGTAACCCTCAGATTTCGTTTCAGGTCTCCATTGGCAATGAGGCCATGAACCTGTTTGACGGTGGCGCTGATGTTGCTTTTCGGGCTACTTCCGGTGCACCAGAACACCTTTCAGGACGAAAAGTTGGCACGGCGGTATGGGCGGTATATGGCTTGAGTAGGCAGTGGAAAGATAAGGCGGTGACGTTGGAATGCCTCAAAGAACAGCGTTGGGCTTCTTTTAGTCACAGCATGTCCAAGCTCAAGGCATTTTCATGGATAGAGAACACGATCCCTGCACAGAACATCGTCTTTCGCGGCGACTCTGTTCTCAGTGTTGCCTCTGCGCTTTCAAGCGGCATTGGGATCGGTCTGCTGCCCTGCATGCATGGCGATCAGGCGCGCGGTTTGGTGCAGATCAGCCCCGTACTGAACGACATCAGTGAGGAACTCTGGTTTCTGGCCCATCCGGATGTCAGAAAGTCGGCGAAAATACGCGAGTTTATGAATCACTGCATTCAGTATATTACCGAGAACCGAAGCCGCATTTCTGGTATTGCGCCTTAAGGATGGGGGACAGGTACATCGCTGACAGGAAGTTATAAGTGTATGTATAGCTACTGTTGGGCCGCTTAGATAAGCGGCCCGTTATTTATAATAAACCGGTTTTGTCATCGCTCTGTCACAACTTTCTTTTTTGCAAACTGTATATTGCGTAATGGCACGGACAAATAGGTGGACGGTTATGTATAGTTTTTTGCGTCGCCAAGACGATATCGAATAAACGTAATCTTTGACCCAAATAATACAGGAAAGAGCAGATGACGATTAAAGCTACCCCACTGGCCGCAGAGAATTTATTAAGTCCGGAAAACCATGCGCTTATTTTGTTGGACCATCAGAGTCAGATGGCTTTTAATGTGAAAAACATTGATATCGGCCTGTTGCGACAAAATACTGCGATTCTGGCAGAAGCCGGAAAGGGATTTAATATCCCGACGCTGGTGTCTACGATTTCCCGCCATGACTTTGCCGGGCCTGTGTTCCCTGAAGTGTCTGACGTGTTCCCGGATGACTCTGATTATGTCAATCGTTCAACCTCTAACGCCTGGGAAGATCGCAACTTTGTCGAAGCGGTAAACAGCCTGGATCGTGACCGGTTGGTGTTTGCAGGCCTCTGGACCTCTGTCTGCTTGAACGGTCCGGTTCAGGCAGCTATTGAGCAAGGTTTTGACGTTTATATCGTGACTGACGCCAGCGGTGATATGAGCGTTGAGGCCCATGAGCGTGCGGTTGAGCGCATGATTCAGGCGGGGGCAAAACCTATCACCGCGTTGACTTACCTGCTGGAGCTGCAGCGTGATTGGGCG
This sequence comes from Serratia sp. FGI94, assembly GCF_000330865.1. Taxonomy (NCBI): domain Bacteria; kingdom Pseudomonadati; phylum Pseudomonadota; class Gammaproteobacteria; order Enterobacterales; family Yersiniaceae; genus Serratia; species Serratia sp. FGI94. Next base: position 4,007,587 of record NC_020064.1, on the reverse strand, counting down.
CGTACCGAGACTTACGATCTCACTACCACCATTAGTCTGAAGCACGGCGGTGCATTCGGCATCGGTATTCAATACAGCGCTGATATGGTTCACGGTCAGGAATAAGAGCGGTAACGCGTCAAAAGCAGGTTCCCTCGCCTGTGCGAAGGGGCCTGCTTTCTCGGATTTTCCCAGCAGGAACAGTCACCTCGGCGACGTCAGTCCGGAGGTCTTCGAACAGGTCTCATCGTGAGGACATAAATTGTCTACGGCCGTGGGGGTCAGTCCAGGCGATCAGGATATCTTCCACATCACGGTTTTGCAGATCGCTTAATACGGATAACCAGAAGTTAGCGCCTTCGCTTTCCGACAGATACAACCCAGAGCTTCTTTCAGAGCCAGCACGGTATAAACGGCTTTGCTCTGGTAGCGGCTATCCTCGCGGACTTTATAGTGAATGGCGTCCAGCCAGACAAAAGGATAAGCCTGCTACAGCGGGCGCTGCTGCCACTGTTTTAATTCAGGGATGACTTTATCCGTAACCGCGCTGATGGTGGCGGTGGATACACTGAAGGAAATAAATATGTTGCTCCGGGAGAGAGGGGGACGGTAATGATTCCAGATGAGGCTGTTTGCATATTAGAAGAGAAAACGGCCCTTCTCTGGATCGGACAAAGACCGGATGCAGCCCTGAAGTGGTGGATCCCTCAGTCAAGTAAACATGATGGAAATAGTGTCTATTGGAAATTGTAAATTTGTCAGGCAAGGGCACAGCGACCAGAGGGGTGAGTAACCGCTTAAGAGAAATGCTCAGACTGGGTGGAAGAAGCAGGGCGGTGGCGTCAGCGTTCAACACGTCCGGAAGTCACCCGAAATGCCAAAAAGCAAAAACCCGCCTTGTGAGCGGGTTCTTTAAATAGTGGTGCCCGGACTCGGAATCGAACCAAGGACACGGGGATTTTCAATCCCCTGCTCTACCGACTGAGCTATCCGGGCAACGGGGCGCATTAAACCGTAAAGGCCGGGAGCCGTCAACGGCTTTCTGCCGCAAAGCGTTTGGTTGCTCCATTTTTAGTCAATCCGTTGCAACCCGGCAGGATGTTCACAGGCTCTGCCGCCGCTGCCGTTCCCGCACTCTTTCCCCGTCTGACACCCGCTTTTCCCTCTTTTGCCGCCATCTGCCAGTTTTAACGAAAATTTAACCATTAATCATGTATTTCCTGTTGAGCAATGACTTTTTTGTGTCCAATGTCACTTTAATAACATTGAGTGCGTGATATGTTCCTATAATAACATTTTTATATGTATGACTATGCGCCCTGACAGGGCGGCATACAATTTCCCGGGGAAGAAATATGAAGTATCTCATTGGTATATTAAGCATTTTGGTTATTTATGCTTTAGCTGTCTTGGTGAGCAATAACCGTAAAAATATTCGCTACCGTCCGCTGGGTGTGATGTTGTTGTGCCAATTTGTTATGGCATTGTTACTGCTGAAGACGGACGCTGGCAATACCGGCATCGCCGCCGTGGCCGGGGTATTCGGCCATCTGCTGGCCTACGCCAATGAAGGCGTCAATTTTGTGTTCGGCGGCCTGCTGAATAAAGGAGAGATCTCGTTCTTCCTGTCGGTATTGCTGCCTATCGTGTTTATCTCCGCGCTGATCGGCATTTTGCAGCACTGGCGCATTCTGGGCTTTATCATCAAGTATATCGGCCTCGGGCTCAGCAAAATCAACGGCATGGGGCGTCTGGAATCCTATAACGCGGTGGCGTCGGCGATCCTCGGCCAGTCTGAAGTGTTTATCTCGGTGAAGAAACAGCTCGGCCTGCTGCCGGAGCATCGCCTGTATACGCTGTGCACCTCGGCGATGTCGACGGTCTCGATGTCGATTATCGGCGCCTATATGGTGATGCTGGAGCCGCGCTACGTGGTGACGGCGTTAATCCTGAACCTGTTCGGCGGCTTTATCATGGCGTCGCTGATCAACCCTTACCAGGTGAACCCGCAGGAAGACCTGCTGGAAGTCAGCGAAGGGGAAAAGCAGAGCTTCTTTGAAGTACTGAGCGAGTACATCCTCGACGGCTTTAAAGTGGCGGTGATCGTCGGCGCGATGCTGATCGGCTTTATCGCCTTAATCGCCATGGCCAACGCCATCTTCGCCGCGCTGTTCGGCATCTCTTTCCAGGATATTCTCGGCTACCTGTTCTCGCCGCTGGCGTTCCTGATCGGCGTACCGTGGCATGAGGCGGTGCAGGCCGGCAGCCTGATGGCGACCAAGATCGTCAGCAACGAATTTGTCGCGATGCTGAACTTCTCACAGGGCGACTTTAACTTCTCCGAGCGCACCGTGGCGATCATCTCGGTATTTATGGTGTCGTTCGCCAACTTTTCCTCCATCGGCATTATCGTCGGCGCGATCAAGGCGCTGGACAGTAAGCAGGGGAATACCGCGGCGCGCTTTGGTCTGAAATTGCTGTATGGCTCAACGCTGGTCAGCTTCTTGAATGCGACGGTGGTGGGGCTGCTGTTTTAACCCGGCCACATCGGGGCAGTTTGGCCGTCAGGCGGCCGATTTTTTACACACAGGGAAAGTAACATGAAACTATTAAAATCAGTCAGTAAAGTGACGTTATTAGCAGTGATGATATCCGGTGTCTGCCATGCCGCCACGGTGAATCTGCGGGTGATGGAAACCACGGATATGCACGGCAACATGATGGATTACGACTACTACAAGGATCGCGCCACGGCCCAGCACGGGCTGGTGCGCGCCGCCACGCTGATCGATGCGGCGCGAGCGGAAGTAGACAACAGCGTGCTGGTGGATAACGGCGACGTGATTCAGGGCAGCCCGATGGCCGACTATGCCGCGGCGCACCTGAAGAAAGGCGACGTGCACCCGGTTTATCAGGCGATGAACCGTCTGGACTACGTGGTGGGCAGCGTGGGTAACCACGAGTTCAACTACGGGCTGGATTACCTGCAGCAGGCACTGAGCGGCGCCAAATTCCCGTACATCAACGCCAACGTCTACCATGCCGACGGCGAGAAGCCGTACTTCAAACAGTATCTGATTGTCGATACGCCGGTGAAGGACAGCGAAGGCAAAACGCATAACCTGCGCATCGGCTATATCGGCTTTGTGCCGCCGCAGATTGCCCTGTGGGACCGCGCCCATCTGGAAGGCAAGGTGGTGGTGAAAGACATCACCGAAACGGCGAAGAAGCTGGTGCCGCAGATGCGTAAAGAGGGTGCCGACGTGGTCATCGCCATTGCCCACTCCGGTATTTCCGCCGATCCGTACAAAGCGCTGGCGGAAAACTCGACCTACTACCTGTCGCAGGTGCCAGGCATTAACGCCATCGCCTTTGGCCACTCCCACGGGGTATTCCCGAGCGCCAATTTTGCTGCGCTGCCGGGCGTGGATATCGCCAAGGGCACGGTAAACGGCGTGCCGGCCGTGATGCCGGGCCGCTGGGCCGATCATCTGGGGGTGATCGATCTGGTGCTGGAAGGTGAAGAGGGCAAATGGCAGGTGACGTCCGGCAAGGCTGAGGCGCGTCCTATCTATGACAGTAAGGCGGGTAAGTCGTTGGTGGCGGCGAAGCCGGAGTTGGTCGAGGCGCTGAAAAATGCCCACGACAGCACGCGTGAATACGTTAACAAGCCGATCGGCAAGCTGGCCGCCGGCATCGACTCCTACCTGGCCCTGGTGCAGGATACGGCGGCGATGCAGGTGATCCGCGATGCACAGCGCGCCTATGTGGAACGCATGATTCAGGGCGATCCGGATCTGGCCGATCTGCCAGTGCTGACCGCCGCCGCGCCGTTTAAAGTGGGTGGCCGCAAAAACGCGCCGGATGACTTTGTCGATATCGCCAAGGGCGATCTGAGCTTCCGCAACGCGGCACAGCTGTATCAATACGCCAACACCCTCGCCGCCGTGCGCGTGAAGGGCAAGGATGTGAAGCAGTGGCTGGAGTGTTCGGCGGGGATGTATAACCAGATCGACCCGAACAGCGAAGCGCCGCAGTCGCTGCTGAACTGGGACGGTTTCCGCGCCTACAACTTCGATATGTTCGATAAGCTCAGCTACCAGATCGATGTGACCAAGCCGGCGCGCTATGACGTTGACTGCAACCTGATCAACCCGCAGGCGCAGCGCATTGCCTCGGTCACCTACCAGGGCAAGCCGTTGGATGATAATGCCGAGTTCCTGGTGGCGGTGAATAACTACCGCGCCTTTACCGGCAAATTCCCCGGCACCGGGGACAAGAACGTGGTGATCAATGCGCCGGATGAAGTGCGTTCGATCATTGCCGACTATATCAATCGCCAAACCCAGCAGCACGGCCAGTATGCGCCGGTGGCGAAAAACGGCTGGAGCATTGCGCCGATCGCGTCGGAGAAAAAGCTGGATATCCGTATGGAAACTTCGCCTGATGAGCATGCCACGCAGCTTATCAAGCAGTCAGCGCAGCATCCGATGACCTATGTCGGCAAAGACGACATCGGCTTTGCCATTTATAAGGTTGACCTGCAGAGCCCTTCTGCGAATAAAAAATAATTTCGTACTCAAGGAATAAATAACACACAGGCTTTACCCGAATAGGTAAAGCCTGTAAACGCGCACCATCAACCGAGGGCGTGAGCCCTCTTTATTACTTAACTTCAATACCTGGGCCAAATAGAAAACGGAGCTTTTCTATGAAGAATAAAAAAATGGGATTCAAAAAGAATAATCTGTTAATGATGTTACCTCTGGCGGCACTGGCGGCTTTTAATGTCGATGCGGCGGAAAATAAAAAATTCGGCGGCGTTCTTGCCGGGTTCGTTGACGACAGCCATGCCGACCTCTCCTTCCGCCACGTATTTAAAAACCTGAGCACGGAAGATTACGGCTCGCGCTCCAACCAGACCGCATGGGGGCAGGGCATTACGTTGGATTACCAGTCGGGTTATATCAACGATATGCTCGGAATGGACGCGTCCTACTATGGCGTGGTCAAACTGGCCGCCAGCGATGACTTCTGGGGGCGCAGCGTGTTGTATAACGACGACGGCCGGGCGAAAGGTTTTAACAAGCTGGGGCAGCTGTATATGAAGGCGCGCCTGGGGGATGACGATACCTACCTGCGTCTCTACGGCGGCTGGCAGCAAATTAAAAAGTGGGGGGCGCTCAACAACTCTACCCGTGCCATTCCAAGCACCTATCTGGGCTGGCGTGGTGAAACCGGCAGCGGGCCGCTGCGCCTGCGCGGCGCCTATGTCACACGCTACAGCGACAGGGATTCCCCGGATAAAGTGCACTTCCGCACCGCCGATAAAAAGCAGATCAGCCAGATTGCAACCGGCGAGCTGAGCTATACGCAGCGTGAATACGGCGCCCGCTACTTCTTCGGTGAAAGCCATAACTATCTTCAGCGCCACGGCCTGGAGATTGACTGGCGGCCGGCGATGCTGGCGGATTACCGCGCCGTGCTCGGCACCCAGCTCTATATGAACCATGGCCTGCAGGACTGGACCAGCATGTCGCCGAGCAAGAAAACCTTTGACCGCGATGCCTACCATGCCGCGCTGTCGGTGAACTGGCAGGCCGGACGCTGGAAAAACAAGGCCGGCCTCTCCTATACGCGCGCGCATCTGTCCCAGGGACTGGGGCGTTTCGAATGGCACCTGGCGAAGCTCAGCCGCGGTACCTTTAATTCGATGGCCGACAGCTGGGGCAACGACTATGTCGGCAACAACGAAAAAATGGTGGCCTGGACCTTTGGCTACGCCGTCACGCCGGAAGTTGAAATGGGGATGGTGACCAACTACGGCTGGGGTATGAAGTACCAGGATCGCAGTATCCAACGCGGAGAAACCCTGGTGTATTCGCGCTGGACGCCGTCCGCGGTGAAAGATCTCAGCCTGCAGCTGTCCGGTGGGCCGTCCTGGAACTACCAAAGCCAGAACAACCGGCCGAAGCTGACCGCCGACGGTAAACCGATGCGGGCGCAGAACCACTCGATCGAACTGCAGGTCGATTACAAATTTAATCTGTTCTAACGTAACGCCTCCTGATTCAGCGCAGCGTGGTAAACTGCGCTGAATCAGCTACATAAATATACCCGTCATACTTCAAGCTGTGCGTTCAGTCACCCGAATCACTGACCTGAGTCAGCTCATCGGGACTCCTTCCCTTGCCGCCTTCCTGCCACTTGAATTATTTAGGGTATACGCAGCCTGAACGGTCGTTTGTTTTAACCTCATCGAATAATCAATAAGTGATATTTTCCCCTCTGACTGAGGCGCGTTTTCTGCCGTCTTGATGCGTATAAAAAAACGTGTAATCATTGCGCAAATTTTCACTGCCGCAGAGGATTACAGGTATGACGGGGTTTATGACGTCAGCGCGATTACGCGCCACACATCTGATGATATTTTGCGGTTTCCCGAGCGTTCCCCGCGACTACGCCGCCAGTTTCCCGCCGGCTATGCGGTAAGCCCATCTTTATGCCCGCTGTTAGGCATTATTAAAAATAGCGCTATCACGCTGATTTTACTGATGTCTATCGGTTGCTGCTGAAGCCAGTTCCCGATAACCTTGCGCCGCCTGTTTCGCGGCCGCCGGCGCCTGCGCGTCTGCGGGGCATCACAGGCGTTATTTACCGGGATAACTGCGGGTTATCTTGTCGGGTGCCGGCGGCACCGCCTCATCCTGCACCGTTTGAGAGCCAGCTCTATGAAAGAATTGAAAATCGCAACCAGCGCCAGTTTGGTCGCCAGCATTGAAACCCTGCGCCAGGTTGTACGCGTCGAACACACCGACTATACCGACGTGGCGGCGGTGGTGGTTTCCGTCGATGACGTGAGCGCCGGCATTTTGGCGCGCCTGCAGGCGACCGGGTTTAACATTCCGGCCTTTGTCGCGGTAGAGGGCGAAGAGCAGCTTTCGCCGGATTATCTGCCGCTGGTGACCGGCGTGTTCACCCTGAGCGGCGCCAGTAAGGCGTTTTATATGGCGCAGCTGGAAGCCGCCGCGGATGCCTATGAGCAGGCGCTGCTGCCGCCGTTTTTCAAAACGCTGAAAACCTATGTGGAAATGGAAAACGCCACCTTTGCCTGCCCAGGGCATCAGGGGGGCGAGTTTTTCCGCAAACATCCGGCCGGCCGCCAGTTCTATGACTTCTATGGCGAAACCCTGTTCCGTTCCGATATGTGCAACGCCGACGTGAAGCTGGGCGATTTGCTGATTCACGAAGGCTCGGCGAAGGATGCGCAAAAACACGCCGCGCGGGTGTTCAACGCTGATAAAACCTACTTTGTGCTTAACGGTACCTCCGCGGCCAACAAGGTGGTGACCAACGCGCTGCTGACGCGCGGCGATCTGGTGCTGTTCGATCGCAATAACCATAAGTCCAACCATCACGGCGCGCTGATTCAGGCGGGCGCCACGCCGGTCTATCTGGAGACCGCGCGCAATCCGTTTGGTTTTATCGGCGGCATCGACGCCCGCTGTTTTAACGAGGAATATTTACGCCAGCAAATCCGCGAGGCGGCGCCGGACAAGGCCGAGGCGGCGCGACCGTTCCGGCTGGCGATTATTCAGCTCGGTACTTACGACGGCACGATCTACAACGCCCGGCAGGTGATCGACACCATCGGCCACCTGTGCGATTACATTCTGTTTGATTCCGCCTGGGTGGGCTATGAAGGCTTTATCCCGATGCTGAAGGAGTGCTCGCCGCTGCTGCTGGAGCTGGACGAGCACGATCCGGGCATCTTCGTCACCCAGTCGGTGCACAAGCAGCAGGCGGGTTTTTCGCAGACGTCGCAAATCCACAAAAAAGACGACCATATCAAGGGGCAGAAGCGCCACTGCAACCATAAACACCTGAATAACGCTTTTATGCTGCACGCGTCGACCAGCCCGTTTTACCCGCTGTTCGCCGCGCTGGACGTCAATGCCAAAATGCACGCCGGCGAGGCGGGGCGACGCATATGGATGGACTGCGTACTGCTGGGGATTGAAACGCGCAAACAGCTGCTACAGCGCTGCAGCCAGCTGCGGCCGTTTATTCCGCCGCAGGTGGACGGGCAGCCGTGGCAGAGCTTCGACAGCGAGCATATCGCCGGCGACGCACGCTTCTTCACCTTTGAGCCGGACGCGGCCTGGCACGGCTTTGCCGGCTATGCGCAGGAGCAGTATCTGGTCGACCCGTGCAAGCTGCTGCTGACCACGCCGGGTATTGACGCCCAGACCGGACAGTACAGCGAGTTTGGCGTGCCGGCGGCGATTCTGGCCGACTTCCTGCGGGAAAACGGCATCGTGCCGGAAAAATGTGACCTCAACTCAATCCTGTTCCTGCTGACCCCGGCGGAAAACCCGGCCAAAATGGCGCTGCTGGTGGACAAGCTGGTGGAGTTTGAGCGCTACATTGAGCAGGATGCGCCGCTTAGCGAGGTGCTGCCGACGGTCTACCGCAAGCATGAACGCCGCTACCGCGACTACAGCATTCGTCAGCTGTGCCAGGAAATGCACGATCTGTATGTCAGCCATGACGTGAAACAGCTGCAAAAAGAGATGTTCCGTCAGGCGCACTTCCCGCCGGTGATGATGAACCCGCAGGACGCCAACGTGGAGTTTGTCCGCGATAACGTCGAACTGGTGCCGATTGCCCAGGCGGCGGGGCGCATTGCCGCCGAAGGGGCGTTGCCTTATCCGCCGGGCGTGCTGTGCGTAGTGCCGGGAGAAGTGTGGGGCGGTGCGGTACAGCGCTATTTCCTGGCGCTGGAAGAGGGGATTAACCGCCTGCCGGGCTTTTCGCCGGAGCTGCAGGGCGTGTATGTCGAGAAGAAAGACCACGGCTGGAAGCGGATCTTCGGTTACGTGGTCAAGCCGTAGTAACCGCCGCATGGCGTGAGGAAAAAACAGGGGCGCATTACGCCCCTGTTTGCGTTACTAACGGCGACGATAGCTCTTCTGGGCGGTGTTCACCTTCACCAGATAGCGCCGCGACTCGCTGGCCGGGTGCTTGGTGGTCAGGGTGGTGTACACATCGCCCGGCTGCATGTCGTTGATGACGTCAAACGCCTTGCTGCGGTTGCTGGAGAACACGCGCAGCACGCTGCCGGCGCCGCCGTTGTAGGCGGTGATCACCGCGTAGCGCCGCGAGGTCGGGTTCTTGATGCTGCCCAGATAGTTGTTCTGCAGAATCGCCAGATAGGCGGTGCCGGTATCGATATTGTTCGCCGGATCGAACAGGTAGCTGCGGCTTGGCTTGCCCCATTTGCCGTGCATCTGGAACACGTCCTTGCCGGCGGTGTGCTGCACCACCTGCATCAGGCCGAGCGCGTCGGAACCGCTGACCGCATACGGGTTAAAGCTGGATTCGGTCTGCATAATCGCCAGAATCAGCGACTCTTCCACGCCGTATTTCTCCGAGGCCTTACGTACCATCGGCAGGTACTTGTGCGCACGTTTGTCCAGGTGGTTCGGCACCAGCTGAATGGTGATCGAATAGATCACGTGCAGGCCGGAGGTGCGTTTTTGCAGCTTGTTCTGCACCAGATAGTCGGCGAAGTGCGCCGCGCGCCACTCCCAGCGGATCGGCTGGCCGTTGTTATCCACTACCTGGCCGTACAGGAACGGTTCCTTACTGATCTGGATATCGTTGGCGTCGGAGTAGAGATCGACCGAGCTCGGGTCGTCGCCCATCAGCAGGGTGGTGACGATCGCCTTGCGCAGGCTGGCGGCCGGATCGGTCGGCGAGATGGTTTCAAAGGTGATGGTGCCGGCATCAAAGTTGATGTGGCTGCGCGTCAGATACTGGTCGGTATATTTGACGTAATCCTTCGGCCCGGCGATCAGAACTTCGTTCAGACCCCAGATATTTTCGATGTTGTGGGCGAACTGGCCCATCAGAATGTCGAAGCCGTTGGTGTCTTTCACCCAGGCTTCGTTGAACTCATCGCTTTTTTTACCGGAACAGGAAATCAATAAAGGTGCTATCACTAGCAAAGCTAAAATTTTCTTCATCTTAAGCCGTATTTTGATGAATGTAATCGGGCATTGCAGGGGCCAGCGCCGGCCCCGAAACAGGTTATTCGCTCGGCGGCGTGTAGCCTTCGATGTGGACGTCGTGGCCCTCAAACAGGAAGCGCACCATCTCCGCCTCCAGCAGCTTGCGGTCGTCCGGGTTCATCATATTGAGCTTTTTCTCGTTGATCAGCATGGTCTGCTTCTTCATCCACTCGCCCCAGGCTTCTTTCGAGATTTCGTTGAAGATGCGTTTACCCAGCTCGCCCGGATACAGTTGGAAATCCTGTCCTTCGGCGTCGCGCTGCAGGTAGGTACAAAAAATGGTTCTGCTCATGCTAGTTCCTCATCGGTGGCGCTGTTGCCAAATAGATTCGATTGGGTCGGCGGCTGCTTGACCAGCTGTTGCAGCAGACGCTCAACAGGTGCGGCCAGCCCGACCGACGGCGGCTGCGCTAAGTTATACCAGAGACCGTCGCCTTCATCCATGGCGCCGCCGGCGTTGTCGAGCGGCAGCCACATCGGCACGATATCCAGATGGAAATGGCTGAAGGTATGGCGAAACGCCGTCAGCTGCTGCGCGTGCTCTGCGTTCAGACCCCGCTGCTGCAGCCAGAGTTCCATCTCCTGCCGGACGGCGAACTGCGGGAAACAGAACAGGCCGCCCCACAGGCCGACCACCGGACGCTGCTGCAGCCAGACGCGTTCGCCCTGTTGCAGCAGCAGGAAGTAGGCGGTTTTTTCCGGCAGCGTCTGCTTCGGCTTCTTGCCCGGATAGTTGGCCCAGCTGTGGTTGGCATAGGCGATGCAGCCGCTGCTGAGCGGGCACAGTTCGCACTTCGGCTTCGAACGGGTGCAGACCATCGCGCCGAGATCCATCATCGCCTGATTAAACTGGCCGACGCCCTGCGCCGGGGTGACCTCGCCGCTGAGCTGCCACAGGCGGTTTTCCACCGGCTTTTTACCCGGCCAGCCTTCTACCGCGTAGCAGCGCGCCAGCACGCGTTTGACGTTGCCGTCGAGGATCGGATAGTGCTGCCCGAGCGACAGCGATAAAATAGCGCCGGCGGTGGAGCGGCCGATGCCGGGCAGCGCGGCGATTTCTTCGAAGCTGGTCGGGAATTCGCCGCCGTGTTGTGCGACAATGGTCTGCGCCGCCTTGTGCAGATTACGCGCGCGCGCGTAGTAGCCAAGCCCGGTCCACAGGTGCAGCACTTCGTCCAGCGGCGCGGCGGCCAGCTGGCTGACGGTGGGAAAACGCGCCATAAATCGCTGAAAGTATGGAATGACGGTGGCAACCTGGGTCTGTTGCAACATCACCTCGGAGAGCCATACTTGATAGGGCGTTTTATCTAATTGCCACGGCAGCGTTTTGCGCCCGTAGCGTTGGTACCATTCAAGCACCTGGTGCGAGAACTGGCGGGCTTGCATCATAATCGGGTTTCGTATCAGACAGATATTGATGCGCGATTGCAGCATAGTGCGGTGGTGGTGTAAACCGGAACTTTCCGACGCTGACGCTATCCGCGTCCCCGGCGGCGGGAAAGATGCCGCACAGAGAAGATGAATACTTGCTAAACCGGACTATCTTTGCATAATGCGCCTTTCCCTAATTGGCAGCCAAACAGACAGAAAGCACTATGATTAATGACGTCATCTCCCCGGAATTCGATGAAAACGGCCGCGCCATGCGCCGCATCCGCAGTTTTGTGCGCCGCCAGGGGCGGCTGACTAAAGGCCAGCAGCACGCGCTGGACCACTACTGGCCGGTGATGGGCGTGGAATATCAGACGCAGTCTGTCGACCTGACCGCGCTGTTCGGCCGCGATGCGCCGGTGGTGCTGGAAATCGGTTTTGGCATGGGCGCCTCGCTGGTGACCATGGCGGGCAACAACCCGCAGCAGAACTTTTTAGGGATAGAAGTCCACTCGCCGGGCGTGGGCGCCTGCCTGGCCGACGCCCATGAGGCGGGGCTTAGCAACCTGCGCGTGATGTGTCATGACGCGGTGGAGGTGCTGGAGAATATGATCCCGGACGGCTCGCTGGAGATGGTGCAGCTGTTTTTCCCGGATCCGTGGCATAAGGCGCGCCATAATAAACGCCGCATCGTGCAGACGCCGTTTGTCGAGCTGGTGCTGCGCAAGCTGAAGGTCGGCGGCGTATTCCATATGGCCACCGACTGGCAACACTATGCGGAACATATGTTAGAGGTGATGAGCGGCGTGGAAGGCTACCGTAATCAGTCGGAAACCGGCGATTACGTCCCGCGTCCGGCATCGCGTCCGTTAACCAAATTTGAATTACGCGGCCAGCGTCTGGGACATGGCGTTTGGGATTTGATGTTTGAGAGGAAAGCATAATGGCTAAGAACCGCAGTCGTCGTTTACGTAAAAAGTTGCATATCGAAGAGTTTCAGGAACTGGGCTTCTCCGTCGCCTGGCGCTTTGCCGAAGGCACCGCGGTTGAGGATATCGACGCAACCCTGGACGCCTTTATTGATGAAGTGATCGAGCCTAACGGTCTGGCCTTTGACGGCAGCGGCTATCTGCAGTGGGAAGGTCTGATTTGCCTGCAGAAAATGGGGCACTGCACGGAAGAACACCGCGAGCTGGTGAAAAAATGGCTGGAAGCGCGCAATATGGCGGACGTGAAAGTCAGCGATCTGTTTGATATCTGGTGGGACTGATCGCCGGTTGTGAATAACGGAGCCGGCTGCGTCCGGCCCGTCATACCGCGGAATTGTCGGAAGGTGCCTGAGGGCGCCTTTCTTTATATCCGGAGAATAAAGAGTTGGTAACAGCATTGGATAACGCGCTGCTGGCGGAGATTCTGCAGCAGGTGCGTCCGTTGATCGGCGGCGGCAAGGTCGCTGACTATATTCCCGCGCTGGCGGAGGTGCCGGCGGATCGCTTGGGCATGGCCGTCTGCACCGTCGACGGCGCGCTGTATCAGGCCGGCGACGCGGCGGAACGCTTCTCCATCCAGTCGATTTCCAAAGTGCTGAGCCTGACGCTGGCGCTGACGCGTTATCAGGAGAGTGAGATCTGGCAGCGTGTGGGCAAAGAGCCTTCCGGCCTGCCGTTCAACTCGCTGCTGCAGCTGGAAATGGAGCAGGGCAAGCCGCGTAACCCGTTTATCAACCCGGGGGCGCTGGTGGTGTGTGATATGCTGCAGACTCGTCTGAGTGCGCCAAAGCAGCGGATGCTTGAAGTGGTGCGCCAGCTGGCCGGCGAAGACGACCTGGCCTATGACGCGCGCGTCGCCCGCTCCGAGTTTGAGCACTCCGACCGCAACGCGGCGATCGCCTATCTGATGAAGTCGTTCGGCAACTTCGAAAATGACGTGCTGACCGTGCTGCATACCTACTTTCACTACTGCGCGCTGCGCATGAGCTGCGTTGAGCTGGCGCGCAGCTTTGTCTATCTGGCCAATAACGGGCGCGATCTGCAGGGCAATACGGTGATCTCCCCGCTGCAGGCGCGGCAGATCAATGCGCTGATGATGACCAGCGGCATGTACGACGGCGCCGGCGAGTTTGCCTACCGGGTCGGTATGCCGGGCAAGTCAGGCGTCGGCGGTGGCATCGTGACGATCGTGCCCGACGAGATGGCGATTGTCGTCTGGTCGCCGGAGCTGGATGCTTCCGGCAACTCGCTGGCGGGAACTGCGGCGCTGGAACTGTTGTCTCAACGAATTGGTCGTTCGATTTTTTAGATCCCGCAGTTGGTTACCCGCCTGACGGGTATACGGTTGGAAGGGAGTCTCAGGAGAAATTATGTTGAAGAAAACCGCTTTGGCGCTATTGCTGTTTACCGCGGCGCAGGCGCACGCCGCCTACCAGTGCAATGTTAAACCTCAGGACGATGTGATTATCAGCCCGCAGAGCGTGCAGGTGGTGGGCGCCAGCGGCAATCTGCAGATCTCGCCGGACGGCGATGTGACCCGCGACGGCCAGGCGCTGACGCTGAGCGACAGCCAGCGCCAGCAGGCTTTCCGCTACCAGACGGCGCTGCGTAAAGAGCTGCCGTGGATCGATAACGGCGCGCTGCAGCACCTGGAAAAGGCGCGTGCGGCGCTGGACAAGGTGATCGTCAAGGAACTGGGCAGCGACAGCAACGTGCGTAACCGCCTGACCACCCTGAACGGCCAACTGAAGCAGCAGATGAACCGGATTATCGAACACCGCAGCGACGGCCTGGCGTTCCACCACAAGGCCATTGCGCAGGTGGAGCAGGACGGCCGCAATCTGGTGCAGCAGAGCATGGGCGGCGTCCTGCAGGACAGCCTGAACGAAATGGGCGTCAAGCAGGCGGCCAACAGCGGCGGCAACCCGCTGCAGGCGATTATGGGCAACCTGGGCGGCCTGCAGAAGGCGATTCAGAACGAGTGGAACAATCAGGAGCAGGACTTCCAGAACTTTGGTCATGACGTCTGCAACCGCGTCACGTCGCTGGAAGATCAGCGTAAGGCGCTGCTTGGTTCGTTAAAGTAGCTGGGCATGCATTGTGGTTAATGCGTTTGCCATATGGCGGGGCCGAGTGCGAAGCTAAGCTGTGGTTTATGCCTGAGGTGCGGCTGGCATATAACGACGGCTTTAGTGACAAGATGTTGAAAGTGCTGATGGCGGTAACGCAAGAGCATCAGGCCCTGTTTCTGGAGGCGTGGAATGACTATTTCGGCTAAAAATGTTCGCTTTGATGATGTTTCGATGTGGGTGGAACTCAGCGATGGCAGAACGCTTGGCGTGCCGTTGGTTTGGTTTCCTCGTCTGCAGAATGCGAGTTCTGCTGAACGGGAAGAGTATGAACTCAGCGCCAGAGGTATCCATTGGCCGTTACTGGATGAAGATATCTCAATTGCCGGATTGCTCAAGGGGCGGGGGGATATGACCCGCCGGCCCCACCATGCAGCCTGATAAAAAAGCGCCGGATTCGGCGCTTTTTTTATGGTTACTCGTCGGCTAAAAACAGCTCCAGCAGCGAGTTGAGGAACAGCTTGCCATGCTCGGTAATCTGCCAGCGGTCGGCATTTTCCGTCAGATAGCCTTGCGCCAGCGCCCGATCCAGCTGCGGGCGGATAACGCTTTCATCCAGTCCGGTATAGATGCGGAACTCGTCGCGCGGCGCGCTTTCCAGCAGCCGGAAGCGGTTCATAAAGAACTCGAACGGCCGGTCCGCCGCCGCCACCTCATGCTGCTTCGCCAGATAGTTGCCCTGCATAAAACCGCGCGGATGCTTGGTTTTCTCGGTGCGTACAATGCGTCCGTCGCTGAAGGTCAGCTTGCCGTGCGCGCCGCAGCCGATGCCCAGATAGTCGCCGAAGCGCCAGTAGTTCAGGTTGTGCCGGCATTGGTAGCCCGGCTTGGCGTAGGCCGAGGTTTCATACTGCTGGTAGCCGGCGGCGGTCAGCAGCTCGTGGCCCTGCTGAAAAATATCCCACAGCGCGTCGTCATCCGGCAGCGGCGGCGGACGCGAGCCGAACAGGGTATTCGGCTCAATAGTCAGCTGATACCACGACAGGTGCGGCGGATTCAGGGCGATGGCCTGGCGCAAATCATCCAGCGCTTCTTCCAGCGACTGGTTCGGCAGGCCGTGCATCAGATCCAGGTTAAAACTGCGCAGGCCGAGGCCGGTGGCCAGTTGCGCCGCGCGTTTGGCCTCTTCCGGCCCGTGGATACGGCCAAGGCGCTCCAGTTTCTCGCTGCTGAAACTCTGCACGCCGATGGAAATGCGGTTCACGCCGGCGCGCTGATAGCCGCTGAAGCGGTCGGCCTCAACGGTGCCGGGGTTGGCTTCCATGGTGATTTCGGCATCCTTGGCGACGGGTATGCGCGCCCGCACGCCGTCCAGCAGGTTTTGCATCGCCTCCGCGCTCAGCAGGCTGGGGGTGCCGCCGCCGATAAAGAGGGTGCTGACGGTACGGCCGCCGGTGAGCGGCAGGTCGGCATCCAGATCCGCCAGCAGATGGTCGACGTACTCCTGGTGCGGCACCTCGCCCTTCAGCGCATGCGAGTTAAAATCGCAATAGGGGCATTTCTGCACGCACCACGGAATATGGATGTACAGGCTGAGCGGCGGCAGTTGCACGGCATTACTGGGCATTGCGCATCGCTTCCAGCAGCAGTTTCAGCGCCTGACCGCGGTGCGACACGGCGATCTTCTCCTCGCGCGTCAGCTCGGCGGCGGTGCGCTGCAGCGCCGGCACGTAGAAGATCGGATCGTAACCGAAGCCGCCGCGTCCGGCGGAGGTGGTGGTGATCTCGCCGGCCCAGCTGCCGTGGAACACCAGCGGCGTCGGGTCGGCGGCGTGGCGCAGATAGACCAGCACGCAGTGGAAGCGGGCGCCGCGCTGCCCGGCGGGCACCGCCTGCATGGCGTCCAGCAGCTTGTCCAGGTTCTGCTGGTCGCTGGCGTCTTCGCCGGCGTAGCGGGCGGAATAGATGCCCGGCGCGCCGCCGAGCGCGTCCACCGCCAGACCGGAGTCATCGGCGATCGCCGGCAGGCCGGTGACCTGCGCCGCGTGGCGCGCCTTGAGAATGGCGTTTTCGATAAACGTCAGGCCGGTTTCCTCGGCGGACTCAACGCCCAGTTCGGTCTGCGCCACGATGTCGAGGCCGAAATCGGCCAGCAGCGCGGCAAGTTCGCGTACTTTGCCGGGGTTGCCGGTGGCAAGAACGACTTTTTGCATAGTAATACCTTGAAGCTTTAATCAATCAGCGCCGCAATAACCGGCGGGCGCTGTTGCGGATGAATAATGCGTAACTGTTTATGCCGCCCCAGCTCGCCTTTTTCGATAGTGATGTTGCTCTTCGCCACTTTGAACTGCTTGGCGAGAAACTTGACCAGATGGGCGTTGGCCTGGCCGTCCACCGGCGGCGCGGTGATGGCGACTTTTATTTCGTCGCCATGCAGGCCGATAATCTGGTCGCGGCTGGCCTTCGGCTGAATATACAGCCTGATGACCAGCCCGTCCGGCAGCAGGGTGACGGCGCTCACAGCAGGAACCAGATCTCGCCGAACAGATCCATGCCCAGGTAGTTGATGAGATACAGGATCAGAATCACCACCATCGCCGAGAAATCAATGCCGCCCATGGCCGGAATGATGCGGCGGATCGGCGCCATTAGCGGCTCGGTCAGCTGATACATCACGTAGTCAATCGGGCTGCGGCCCTGGCTGATCCAGCTCATCAGGGCGCGGATAATCATCACCCAGAAGATCAGGTAGCCGGCGGACTTCACCAGCGAAATCAGGCCGAACAGCAGATTATACGGGCTGAGCGCCATGGCACCGCCCTGAATCAGCAGCAGCAGCGGGTACTTGATGGTCATCAGCAGGAACGCCAGCAGCAGCGAGGCGCTGTCGATCGGGCCCAGCGAAGGCAGCACGCGACGCAGCGGACCGACCACCGGCTGGGTGATTTTCACCACGAACTGGGAAAACGGGTTGTAAAAATCGGTGCGCGCCCACTGCATCCAAATGCGCAGCAGCAGCACCATAACGTAAATATCAATAACGGTCTTGACCAGAAAAGTCAGCGTTAGCATTGCGTGGTTCGCTCCTTAATTAGAATGATTTTTCCATTTCCTGCGCACGGGAAACGGCCGCCTGCATCGCCTGAGCGACGGTTGCCGGCAGGTGTTGTTCGTTAAACACGCGCAGCGCTTCGGCGGTGGTGCCGCCTTTGGACGTCACCTGCTCGCGCAGGGTCGACAGCGATGTCTCCGGGTTGGCTTCCACCAGCGCCGCCGCGCCGCTGGCCGCCTGCTGCACCAGCTCGCGCGCCTGCTGACGGCTGAAGCCCATCTGCTCGGCGGCCTGCTGCATGGATTCCATAAACAGGAAGAAGTAGGCCGGCGCGCTGCCCGCGGCGGCAATCACGCCGTTAATGCCGTTCTCGTCGTCCACCCAGCAGACCTTGCCCACCGAGCCCATCAGCGCGCCGGTGAAGTCGCGATCCTGCTGGCTGACCTGCGGCGGCGCGTACAGGCCGCTCATGCCTTTTCCGACCAGCGACGGGGTGTTCGGCATAATGCGCACAATATTGAGCGACTGGCCGAGCAGGTGATAGAAACGCGCGACCTGAACGCCGGCGGCGATCGACAGCACCAGCTTGCCGTCAAAACTGACTTGGCCCTGCAGCGCCTGGCAGACGTCGGCCATCAGCTGCGGTTTGACCGCCAGCACCACCACATCGGCCGCCTGCGCGCAGGCGGCGTTGTCGGCGCTGCTGATAATGCCATAGTCGGCGGCCAATGCATCGCGATTGTGCGGCGACGGCGCGCAGACGCTAATCAGGTTGGCCGGATAACCGCCGCTGACCAGACCGGCGATGATAGCGCGCGCCATATTGCCGGCGCCAATAAAAGTAATCTTGCGGTGTTGCATATCGTTCCTCGTCTGTGCTGTCAGGCCTGCGAATAATCACGGGCGCCAAATATCGCGGTGCCGATGCGCACCAGGGTGCTGCCGGCGCTAATCGCCGCGGACATATCATCGGTCATGCCCATCGACAACGTATCCGCCTGCGGGTAGTGCTGCTGCAACTGCAAAAAGGCCTGCTGCATGCGGCCAAAGACCTCCCGCTGCCGCTGAGGATCCGTCTCCGGCGCCGGGATGGCCATCAGCCCGCGCAGCGTCAGGCGCGGCATGGCGGCGACGGCCTGCGCCAGCATCTCCAGTTCGTCCAGGCCGATGCCGGATTTGCTCTGCTCATCGCTGATGTTGATCTGGATTAACACGTTGAGCGGCGGCATGTCGGCCGGACGCTGATCGTTCAGCCGCTGGGCGATTTTCAGCCGGTCGACGGTATGACACCAGGCGAAGTGTTCGGCGACCAGGCGGCTTTTATTGGATTGCAGCGGGCCGATAAAGTGCCACTCCAGCGCGGCGCCCTGTGGCTGCGCGCTGAAATGCTGAATTTTTTCGACGCCTTCCTGCACGTAGTTTTCACCAAAGGCCCGCTGTCCGGCCTCAATGGCTTCTGCGAGCGCCGCCACAGGTTTGGTTTTACTGACGGCAAGCAGCGTCACCTCTTCCGGAGCGCGTGCGCAACTTTCGGCAGCGCGAGCAATACGGCTCCTGACATCCTGCAGATTCTGTTGGATAGTGCTCATTCTTGACCCGGGAGATAGATATGGATATCGATGAATTTGTGGCCCTTAGTGTAAAGCATAATGCTTCCGATCTGCACCTTTGTACCGGCCAACCGTTGATGATGCGCATCGATGGTGAACTTCAGCCGCTGGCGGGCGGCGCCGTTCTGCCCGCCGGGGCGGTGCAGCGGCTGTGCGCGGCGCTGCTTGACGAGCCTCAGCAGCGGCAATTACGGCGCGCCGGGCAGCTGGATTGCGCATTGACAACCGCGGGCGGCACGCGGCTGCGCGCCAACTTTTTTTATCAGCGCGCCGGCGTGTCGCTGGCGCTGCGCCGCATTGCGGAATGCTGTCCGACGCTGGAGCAGCTGCAGGCGCCGGCGATTATCCCGGCGCTCACCGAGCGGGAGGAGGGGCTGATTCTGGTCACGGGCGCGACCGGTAGCGGCAAATCCACCACGCTGGCGGCGATGATCGACCATATCAACCGTCATCAGCGGCGGCATATTCTGACGCTGGAAGATCCGATTGAGTTTATCCACCACAGCGTGCTGTCGCTGATTCAGCAGCGCGAGCTGGGGCGTGATACCTGCAGCTTCGACGCGGCGCTGAGTGCCGCACTGCGCGAAGATCCCGACGTGATCCTGGTCGGCGAGCTGCGCGACAGCCTCAGCATCCGGCTGGCGCTGACCGCCGCGGAAACCGGCCACCTGGTGCTGGCGACCCTGCACACCCGCAACGCGCCGCAGGCGGTTGAGCGGGTGATCGACGTCTTCCCGGCGGAGGAGAAAGCCTACGTGCGCGCCCAGCTGGCCAGCGGTTTGCAGGCGGTCATCGCGCAGAAATTACTGCGCAGGGCCGAAGGCGGCAGAACGGCGGTGTTTGAGATCCTGACGGCGACGCCGGCGGTAAGCAGCATGATCCGTGAAGGAAAAACGCATCAGCTGGCCAGCGTGCTGCAAAGCGGCGCACAGGCGGGTATGCAAACCTTTGCTCAGGGAATGCAGCAGCGTATTGCGCAGGGAATTTTATAATGACACAATCGCTGACGCGAGAATGATAATATGGATATTGTGGTTTTTTATTTGCAATTGGGCTGTTGCTGCTCCCCGGTGATTATTTAATCTCACGGGCGTATAGCCATGTGCGGATTACATACCCAATGAATAAGGATGTTTTTATGGATACCTGGCTGGTGGTTGACGATCATCCGGCAATCTGTTTCGCCGTCAAAACAATTCTGGCGCCATTAGGCGATAATGTAATTATAACGGCGAACGACGGCACCGAAGCGCTGGCAAAAATAAAAGAGCACCGGCCCTGCATGGTGATTCTGGATATCATGCTGCATAAAATGGACGGCCTGCAGGTTCTCCAGCGCATTCGCCAGTTGGACAGCGCCATCAAGGTGATTGTTTATACCGGCCTCCCGGCGGAGAACTACGCGGATCGGGCCATGCGCGCCGGCGCGCGCGGTTTTTTCCATAAAGATCGGGATATTAGCCAGCTGGTGCCGCTGTGCCAGCTGGTGCTGCAGGGCTACGCCTGTTTTCCTCACGATGCGGTGACGCCGCTGCTTGATACCTCGGTGCGAAATAATAATGCGCTGGCGCGCCTGTCCGATCGTGAATTAACGGTGCTGCGTTATTTGTCTGAGGGGCTGAGTAATAAGGAGATTGCCGACCGATTATTGCTGAGCAATAAAACTATCAGCACTTATAAGAGTCGTCTGATTGAAAAGTTCAATGGCAAATCCTTAGAGGAGGTTTATGCGCTATTGAATGAGCAGGGAAGCTCGGAAACTCATGGCTAAATATCTATTATTTTTTTTAGCGCTGTTTTCCGGCGGTGTTTATTCCGTCACGCTATCGCCAAGCCGGGAAATCAATTTGGTCAGCCGCGGGCAGCAGGTGCAATTGGCGGATCCCGATCTGAGCAGCGACGACTGGCTGTGGCTGCGGCGTAAACGGGTATTGGTCTTCGGCCTGGCGCCGCCAAACTACCCGCCGTTTGATATTACCAGCGGCGCTAATGATTATGGCGGCATCAATGCCGATTATCTCGGCATTCTCGCCTATAACCTCAATGTGCAAATCAAAGTGCGTTACTACGAAAATGACGCCGCCCTGCGGCAGGATCTGCTGAAAGGCGTGGTGGATATGGTCGGCAACGTGGCGGCGATGGGGGCAGAGGATCCCGGGCTGCGGCTGACCAGGGCCTATGTGCCGGCGGCGCCGGCGCTGGTGCTGCGCACCGACAGCCTGCTGCGCTTCCAGCCGCTGAAGGAGATTGCGATTGAGAGCCTGTACCGTAATAACCCGCGCATACTGCAGCGCTTCCCCGTTGCGCACTACCAGAGCCTGGACGTTCCCCGCCGCGCGCTGGAGGCGCTGTCTTTCAAGAACCTCGACGCTTTTATCGGCGATGCGACGGTCGCCCGCTATCTGATTAATCAGGGCAATCTGAACAACCTGCGCATTCAACTGCTGCCGCCGCAGGCGGTGCGCGGCTTTTCCTTCGGCCTGGCGCCGGACAACGTACGTCTGCAAAAAATCCTCGATGCGGTGCTGTCGATCATTCCCGAAAGCACGCAGGTGGAGATCCAGAGCCGCTGGAACGGCGGTATCCCGATGTCGCAGGGGGGAGAGCACCTGTTGCTGACTTCGCTGGAGCGCAAGTGGGTTGAGGATCATCCGCACGTGCGGGTGGTGGTCAACGGCGACTTTCCGCCGCTGAGCTTCTTCGACGTTCAGGGCGGCTTTCGCGGGCTGAGCGCCGATGTGATGGACGCCATCTCCGACCGGACCGGCCTGAAATTCGATATTATCCGCGCCCGCTCGCTCAAGGACTCGCTCAATGCGGTGCACGCCGGCAAGGCGGACGTGGTGGTGGGGCTGACGCTGGATTCCGTCTGGCCAAACGGCCTGATGACCACCCGCTCGTTTCTGATTAACTCCTGGGTTTTAGTCGGGCTGGCGAGCCAGAAGGCGCAGGGCGAGCCGCGGGTGATCGCGCTGGTGGACGGCCATCCGCTGAAGGCGTTTTTGCAGGAGCGTTACCCGGAAAGTCGTATTGTCGATGTGGACTCGCCACAGGCCGGCATTGACGCCGTCAAAAAACGCCGGGTGGAGGCGCTGGTGCTGCCGATGATTAGCGCGGATTTCTTTCTGGCGCATGAACAGCCGTCCGGGCTGCATATACTGGAGTCGCTGGATACCGAGCCGGCGCACTTCGTGATTGGCGTCGCCGGCACCGAATACCCGCTGGCGACCATTCTGGATAAGGCGCTGCTCAATATACCGCCAGAAGATATCCACGCCATGACCAGCAATTGGTACAACAATACCTACCTGCTTGAAGGGGCGCGCAGCAGCGGTAAGCGCTGGTGCCGCTACTATCCCGCGCTGCTGTTCGGCACCAGCCTGATGTTGATTCTGCTGGCTACGGCGTATTTCATCGGTCAGGTGCGCAATAAGCGGCAGCTGAGTCGGCGTTGTCAACTGGTGATGGACGCCGTGCCGTTGCCTATCTATATGACCAACCTACAGGGACAGATCGTGATGGCGAACGCCTCGTTTTACCGTGCGATCGACGCTACGGCGGAGCAGATTATCGGCACCTCGCTGGATGATATTCCGCTGGGGCTGCCCGGCGCGTCGGACATTGCGCTGACCGACGGCGAGAAAGGTAAAGGGATGTTCGTCACCCGCTATTTACAGAGGGGCGAGCAGCGCCACACCCTGCAGCAGTGGAATTCGCTGTGGATCACCGAGGGTCATCGGGCGGAGGGAAAAATCGGCGGTTGGTTCGACGTGACCGAACGCGACCGGCTGATCGAGCAGCTGCGTCAGGCAAAAGAGCATGCCGACCGCGCCAACCGCGCCAAAACTACCTTCCTGGCGACGATGAGCCATGAGATACGCACGCCGCTGAATGCCATTATCGGCATGCTGGAGCTGCTGCTGAACCGCCAGCCGGGCGATGAGCTGGCGGATATCGAACTGCTGGGCGTGGCTCATGAGTCGGCGCACTCATTGTTGACGCTGATCGGCGATATTCTGGATATTTCACGCATTGAGGCCGACCGTCTGGTGCTGCACCCGCAGCGCACCGACATCCGGCGGCTTATCGAGTCGATGGCCATGCTGTTTGACGGCCTCGCCCGGCAGAAAGGGCTGGATTTCAGGCTGGAGATCGATGCGGAAATTACCGGCGACGTATTGGTCGACCCGGTGCGCTTCAAGCAGGTGCTGTCGAATCTGGTGAGCAATGCGATCAAGTTTACCAGTCAAGGGCAAATCACGCTAAGCGCGGTGGTGGAGAAGGTCACCAAAGAGCATTTCGATCTGCGTCTGCAGGTTTCCGACACCGGTAAAGGCATCGACGCCCGCACGCTGAGGCGACTGTTCCAGCCGTTTACACAGGGGCAGAATGACGTTGGCGGCGCGGGGCTGGGCCTGTTCATCTGCCGTAAGCTGGTGGCAATGATGGGCGGTTTTATCAGCGTCAACAGCGAGGTCGGGCTGGGCAGCGAATTTACCGTGGCGCTCTCCGTGGCGCGCCTGCTGCAGGTGCAGGCGCCGCCGCCGAACGACAGAGCGCTCCCTAAGCCGGCGCGGTGTTTGCGGGTGCTGGTGGCGGAGGATCATCATGCCGGGCGTATGTTGTTGAGCCGGCAGTTGACGTATCTCGGCCACATCCCCACCGCGGCGGAGGATGGCGCACAGGCGCTGGCGCTGCTGGAGCAGGCGCATTTCGACCTGGTCATCACCGATTGCCAGATGCCGAATATGGACGGCTATAGCCTGAGCCGGCGGATACGGCTGAATGAGCGCGAGCGGCATCTGGCATCGTCAACCATCTGGGGGCTGACCGCCAACGCGCAGGAGAGCGCGCGCGAAGCGTGTCTGCGGGCCGGGATGGACGATTGCCTGTTTAAACCGGTCAATCTGGCGATGCTGCGCAAGAAACTGCAGCACCTGCCGGCGAAGGCGCCGGCGCATCAGGAGGATCTTCTCGCCAGGCTGCCGGCGGAGCTGCAGCAGCCGGCGGTGCTGCAGGAGTTTATTACCACGCTGCTGGGCTGCTTGCATGAGGATGGCGACCGGCTGCGTCAGGCTATACGCCGGCGGCCCGCGCCGTGGGATGAGATACAGGCGCTGGCGCATAAGCTGGCGGGCGCCGCGCGGCTGCTGCACGTCGAGGCGCTGGAGCAGGCGTGTCGGGCGCTGCAGCAGCATCGCGATATGGCGCTGGTTGAAGCGGTGCTGGATGAAGCGGCGCGGCTGGCCTCGCGGCTTGAGGGACTACAGGAGAATCATCCTTTCCTACAGCGTGATTAAGATGCCGTTGGCTTTTAAGGTAAGCGGCAAAACTCTAGACTTGTTGCGGACAGGAAGGGGGGCATCGGGCTCTCCGCGTCCATGTAATGTTTAAGGATAATATGATGAAAAAGATGACTAAAATGGCTGTTCTGCCAGTAGTTATGGCGCTGGGCGTCGGTTTCTCTTCCATGGCGTCAGCCGCTTATAACTGCGACGCGAAGCGTTCTGCAATCGAATATCAGATCCAGCAGGCGGAAAAATACGGCAACTACAACCGCGTAGCCGGCCTGAAGCGCGCGCTGAGCGAAGTCAATGCCCGCTGCTCCACCGGCAGCGCCGTGGCTGACGTGCAGAAGAAAGTCGAAAAGTTAGAGCGTAAGCTGATGGACAAGAAAGAAGACGTCCGTGATATCAAGGCCGATCTGCGCGAAGCCCAGGCGAAAGGTGATGCGAAGAAAGTGGCTAAATATCAGCGTAAGCTGCGTGAAAAGCAGGCTGAAGTGAAAGAAGTGGCCGCTGAACTGCGTCAGGCAAAGGCTGAGCTGGCGGCAGCACGTAAATAATCCGACCGACGGCGTTCGCGCACGGAAAGCGGCGAACAACCTGAGTGAGGAGCGAGGCGCTACTATTGCGCCTCTTTTTGGCGTTGAGAAAGCACCGCAACAGTGTGGTTGATACTCAAGGAACGAATGAAACCCGCCCTGCGTTTTACCTTACTGCCTTTGGCGTTCGCCACCACTTGCGCGCTGGCGGAAGTGAACAAGATTTACCTTATTTTTAACGATACCTATAAAGGCCGCGCGGCCATTGAGCTGGATGCGGCGGGCGCACCGTGCGTGACGCCGGGCCTGCTCAGCGAGTGGGGCGTGCGGCAAAGCCTGGCAGCCAGCCTGGCGACCACGCCCGGGGGCTGTATATCGCCTGACGAACCCGGCGTACAGCTGTTTTATGAGCCGATATCGCAGCTGCTGACGGTGGACGTTGCGCCGCGCATGGTCGGCGGCGGCGATATCAGCCACCGTTGGGACGATGGCGTCAACGCCGGTTTTATCGACTACCAGCTCAACTACGGCCATTATTCTGCCGAACGCTATCGGGACGCCGAACGGCGCTATAGCCTGTTTGCGGAGTGGAATACCGGGCTGAACCTGGGCGCCTGGCGCCTGCGTTACCAGCCGATCTACCAGAAAGACGCCTGGGGGCAGCCAAGCTGGCATACGGAAAAAGCGCTGGCCTACCGCGACCTGAAGGCCTGGCGTGCGTTGCTGAGCATCGGCGATAACCATACGCCGTCGACCCTGTTTGATAACGTGAAGTACCGCGGCATTCAGCTGGCGTCGGACGATCGGATGCTGCCGGAGAGCCTGCGGCAGTTTTCACCGTGGATCCGCGGCATGGCGCGCAGCAACGCGGAGATTAAGGTGCGGCAAAACGGCGAGGTGATTTATCAGACCTTTGTCTCCCCCGGCGCATTTATCCTCAAGGACGTTTACCCACCGGATCCCGATGGCGACATTACCGTTACCGTGCGTGAAAGCGACGGCACGGAAACCGAGCGCAAGCTGCCTTACTCGTCGATGCCGAATCTGGTGCACGGCGGCAGATTCCGCTACGACCTGACGCTGGGTAAATACCAGCCCTATTTTGGTATTGAACAGCAGCAGCCGCAGTTTGGCCAACTGTCCGTCAGCTACGGCCTGCCGGCGAAAACCACGCTGTACGGCGGCGTATTGCTGTCCGGACCGTATCGCAGCGCCGCCGTGGGCGTTGGCAAAAGCTTTAACCAGTGGGGGGCGCTGTCGGCGGATTACAACTACGCCGCCGCGCGCCAGCCGCGCCGCGGCGCCGACGATCGCGGCGGTATGTGGCGTCTGCGCTATGCCAGAACGATCCCGTCCTGGGAGTCCTCCGTCAGCCTGTTGGCGCAATACTACCCGCGGCAGCGTTACCGGACGTTTGGCGACGCGGTGGAGCAGCAGACGCTCTACTGGTGGGATTGGGAGGACGATCTGTTTATCGGCGACTTCGACGCCGAGAAAAAATACCGTCTGGAAGCGCGCTACAATCAGTACTTCTCCGAGTCGGACAGCCTGTATCTGACGCTGGCGCGTGAGGCAAAGCGCGGGCAGGACAAAGGCGAAACCAGCGTGGAGCTGGGGTACAGCGCAACCTGGGGCGAGGTGGACGTTAACCTGTATGCGGAATACAGCCGCAGGAATTACGGCAAAGAGCAGGGGCAGATTGGGCTGTCGTTTTCAGTGCCGCTGGGCAAGCTGGCGCTGCCGCGTATGAAGTTGAACTACGATCACCGGCTGGCGAAAAACGGCGCCGGCAGCCGGCGGGTCGGCGTCAGCGGCACGCTGCTGTCGGACTACAGCCTGAGTTACGATCTCAGTACCAGTCAGAGCCAGAGCGCCGGCAGCAGCCAGGATGCCAGCGCCAGCTATCAGTACAACGCCGGCTCGCTGCGCCTTGGCTACGCGCGCGGCCGCAACTATCGTCAGCAGAATATCGAGCTGGCCGGCAGCCTGATGGCGCACGCCGGCGGCGTGACCCTGGGGCAAACGCTGGGGGAAACCATGGCGATCGTACAGGTGCCCGGTGCGGCAGGCATCGGCATCGACAACCAGTACGGCGTCACCACCGACTGGCGCGGCTATGCGGTGGTCAGCACGCTGACCCCTTATCGGGTTAACCGGCTGTCGCTGGACACCTTCGAGCTGCCCGACGATGAAGAACTGCCGCAGCCGGAAATCGAGGTGGTGCCGACGGCGGGAGCCATCATGTTCAGCCGCTTCGCGCCGGCGCAGACGCTTACGCCCCCGGATGCTGCTCGAACCAGCTCTCCAGAATAACCACCGCCGAGGCGGAATCCACGCTGCCTTTATCCAGCGCGCGGAAGCCGCCGCGGTCAAACAGATGCGAGCGCGCTTCCACGGTGCTTAGACGCTCGTCATGCAGTTCCACCTTCACGCCGAAGCGGCCGTGCAGGCGGTTGGCGAACTTGCGCGCCCGGGCGGTCAGCGGCTGTTCGCTGCCGTCCATATTCAGCGGCAGGCCGACGATAACCAGATCCGGCTGCCACTCCTGCAGCATTTTTTCAATTTTCAGCCAGTCCGGCGTGCCGTCCTGCGCCTTAAACGCCGCCAGCGCACGCGCGGTGCCGGTAATTTCCTGGCCGATGGCCGCGCCGATGCTTTTGGTGCCGAAGTCAAAGGCGATGAGGGTGCGGTTGCTCATCAGGCGTGCCCTGCATGGTTGGCGATGCTGCGGATATCGACGCCGAGACGGTTGGCCGCCTCGCGCCAGCGGTTGGCGATCGGCGTATGGAACAGGATTTCGCTGTCGGCTTCCGCGGTCAGCCAGGCGTTTTCCAGCACTTCCTGCTCCAGCTGGCCTTTTTCCCAGCCGGCATAACCGAGGGCGACCAGCACTTCCTGCGGCTGCTCCGGCGTGCCCAGCGTCTCCAGCACGTCGCGGGAGGTGGTAATCATGGTCTCCGGCGAAATCTGAATGCTGGCGTCGAAGCCAGGCTGCGGCGTATGCAGAATAAAGCCGCGGTCGTCCGCCAGCGGGCCGCCGGCGTACACCGGCTTATCCAGGCTGATGGCCGGATCGCGATCGGCCGGCGCAATCTTCAGCTTCTCCAGCACGCTTTCCACCGTAAACTGCTCCACGGGTTTGTTGATCACCAAACCCATAGCGCCTTCTTCATTATGCTCGCAGATATAAATCACCGAGCGTTTGAAGCGGGGATCCTGCATGGTTGGCATGGCGATAAGAAAGTGGTGCTGTAAATTCATGTCGGTCTGTCGATTAGTGAGTAGGGTGGATAGTGGCGCCGCCGCACCGATATGGGCGGAAACGATGTGCAATCGGCAGCGCGGATACAATCGTCCGCGCTGCCGTCAGCTTAGCGCGTCGCCAGACGTTTTTCGATAGCATCCATCAACATACCGGTGATGGAGATCGGGAAGGCCGCTTCGATTTCACGCACGCAGGTCGGGCTGGTGACGTTGATTTCGGTCAGGCGGTCGCCGATAACGTCCAGGCCGACGAATACCAGGCCTTTTTCTTTCAGCGTCGGCGCGACGGTGCGGGCGATCTGCCAGTCGCTTTCGCTCAGCGGGCGTGCTTCGCCACGGCCGCCGGCGGCCAGATTGCCGCGGGTTTCCCCCTGCGCCGGAATACGCGCCAGGCAATAAGGCACCGGCTCGCCGTCGACCACCAGAATGCGCTTGTCGCCCTCTTTGATCGCCGGCAGGAAGTTCTGCGCCATGCAGAAGCGGCTGCCGTGTTCGGTCAGCGTTTCGATAATCACCGACAGGTTAGGGTCTTCCTGTTTCACGCGGAAAATCGAGGCGCCGCCCATGCCGTCCAGCGGCTTGAGGATGATATCGCCGTGCTGCTGGTGGAACTTGCGGATGTGCGCGGCGCTGCGGCTGACCAGCGTATCCGGCGTCAGCTCCGGGAACCAGGCGGTGAACAGCTTTTCATTACAGTCGCGCAGGCTCTGCGGTTTGTTGACGACCAGCGTGCCTTTAACCTCGGCGCGCTCCAGAATATAGGTCGCATAAATGTATTCGGTATCGAACGGCGGATCCTTACGCATCAGGATCACGTCCAGCTCCTGCAGCGCCAGATCCTGCTCGGCGCCGAAGCTGAACCACGCTTCCTTATCTTCCTTTACGCTCAGCACGCGCGTGCGGGCGCGGCCGTCGCCGGCATGCAGATAGAGGTCGTCCATCTCCATATAGTGCAGCTCCCAGCCGCGACGCTGCGCTTCCAGCAGCATGGCGAAGCTGGTGTCTTTCTTGATATTGATGGATGAGATCGGGTCCATCACTATGCCGAGCTTAATCATTGTGCTTTCTCCTTTAACCCAGATCGCCGAAACGTACCTGGAGGGCGGTAATTGCGGTGAGCGCGGTGGTTTCGGTACGCAGAACGCGTGGCCCCAGCAGGATATCGGTAAATCCGTGCCCCGAGGTCATGGCGATTTCATCGGCGGACAGGCCGCCTTCCGGCCCGATTAACAGGCGGACGTGGTTCACCGGCAGCGGCAGCGTATTGATGCTGTGGCTGGCGCGCGGGTGCAGATTCAGTTTCAGGCTGTCGTCCTGCTCGGCGCACCAGGCCTCCAGCGCCATGGCCGGGCGCACCTGTGGCACGCGGTTGCGGCCGCACTGCTCGCAGGCGGCGATGGCGATTTTCTGCCACTGCTGGAGTTTTTTCGCCAGCCGCTCGCCGGACAGCGAGACGCCGCAGCGCTCGGAAAACAGCGGCGTAATGGTGTTCGCGCCCAGCTCGATAGATTTCTGGATGGTGAATTCCATCTTGTCGCCGCGTGAGATCACCTGCCCGAGGTGCAGGTTCAGCGGCGATTCGCGATCTTCCAGCCGGCCTTCACCGACGCGCACCCGTACGCTTTTTTTATCCGCCTGAGTGATTTCGGCGTCGAACACCTGGTTGCTGCCGTCGAACAGCTGCAGCGCCTGGCCCTGACTCATGCGCAACACGCGCCCGACGTGGTTGGCCGCGTCTTCGCACAGGGCGACTTCCGAATGGGAACTCAGCGGTTCCGGGTGATAGATGCGAGGTATGCGCATAGTGACGTTCTAATCCTGACGAAATTCGCAGCCGTTAGCGCTGCGTCCTGAAAGACCAAGAGTATATACCCAAAGGCGGCCGAGCGGCAGCGGCGCCGTAGCCGCTGTCCTTATGCAGACTATTTAGCTTTTACGCTGCTGGCAAGCCTGCTGAATATACGGGTTATGATTTCCCTGTACCTTAGCGATGCGTGCCTCGCGGCGACATTCCCAGTCGCTGACCGGATACTGCCGGTCCCAGACCTCAAACAGCCGGGTCTGCTGGCGCGACAGGCGCAGCTGGTAGCGATCGCGCATATAGAAATAGGTGCGGGCGATGGCGCCGCGGGCGCGGGCCGGCGGTTCCGCCTGCTTGTGCTTGAAGTCGACCTTCATCGGACACTGGCCGTACTGGCCTTCACCGCCGCGCCACTGGCTGTACATAAAGTTATTGCGGTCGCCGTTCACTTCGCCAATCGCCGGCTGCAGGTTGTGCAGATCGGTTTCAATTTTACGGTATGCCGGATCCTTGTTGCAGTTTTTGCGCCCGCCGTCGCGCCAGCACTGCAGCTGGTGGCCGAACTGCCAGGCCGGCACCACGTGTTCCCACTCGATGCGGCCGGCGCGCTGGGCGTTTTTACGCGCCTGATAGCCGCAGCCGCTAAGATCGGGGACGCCTTTCTTGCCGTGCCACTGGATTTGGCAACCGCAGTAGAAGCTGCCGGGGGCGTCCTGATTGATTTTTACCGCTGCCGCTTTGGCCTGGGAGAAGTTGTTGATGCCATGCGCGTTCACCGCGCCAGAAAGGAAAACCATTGCGAACAAAATTTTGCGAAGCATATTCCAAAACAGCTCAAAATCGGAAAAGCACGCAGGGTAGCGGAAGTCACCGGCAGTGGCAAATCAGGCTAATTATTTGTTTCTTCGGCAGAGTTGCCGACGCGGGATTGCGGGGCGTTCCGGCCGCTGACGGAGAGCGGCGGCCGGAAGCAGGTTAGGATCTTGGGGGGCGTTCAGTCGCGTAATTCACGCGTTTCGCCGGTGGCGAACACCAGTTTCTCGCCGCAGCGGCGGCAGCGGTACTCGCTTTCACCGCGCTGGATGCGGTTATGGCGACGCACCGTCAGCTGATGCAGCTGGCAGCGGCACTGATAGGGGAAGGTTTTGCTCTGCACCGAGGCGATACCGAACTGATGGGTGCGGCTGGCCGGTGTCTGCAGCACCTCTTCCATCATCCGGCGCCATTCGCTGCCGTGCGGTGTCGCCGCCTGACCAAAACGGCGGTACACCAGCAGGTGCGCCAGTTCGTGCGGTACAACTTCATCAATAAACGCCTGCTTGTTTTCCATCAGCAGCACCGGGTTAAGGCGGATCTCCCAGTCTTGCAGCCAGGCGGTGCCGGCGCTGGTGCCGCGCTGTTGGTAAACGACCTTGGGTTCCGGGAAGTCTTCGGCAAAATGTTGCCGCGCCAGCTGCAGTTTTTCCCGCAGACAGCGCATCACTGCCTGTTGCAGTGCGATAGGGATTCTGATTTTGTTCATCGCCGTTAGCATACGACGCGGCGCGCGGGGCTGGCAATACGCCTCTGGCTGAAAAAAACGTATCGGTTTATGTAGGCGTACGTGCTTTTTTCATCACAATGCTAAGCCGATCGAGCGGTGCGGATTGTAATGAAGGTGTTAACTGCGGGATAATAAAACGTGCCAGATAAGTCTGTACCCGCAGTTCTCACAGGACGTGGTCGAAAAAGCTCAAACGGCGTAGCGCCCGCGATTCAGGGGCGTTTTGCGATTTAGCGCAATAACCGGCTACCTAAAAATAAGTAAGGTGTGGTGAGTTTTTTTGACGCAGCGACCCGAGTCATGCGCTGAAAGTGTGAATTTAACGCAGCTAATTGTTGCAAGTGAGAGATAAATGTCGAATAAACCGTTCCATTATCAAGATCCGTTTCCACTGAAAAAAGACGATACCGAATACTATCTGTTAAGCCGCGACCACGTTTCCGTCGCCGAATTTGAAGGGCAGGAAGTCCTGAAAGTTGCGCCGGAAGCCCTGACCCTCCTCGCCCAGCACGCCTTCCACGACGCATCCTTTATGCTGCGCCCGGCGCACCAGCAGCAGGTTGCCGATATCCTTGCCGACCCGGAAGCCAGTGAAAACGATAAGTACGTTGCGCTGCAATTTCTGCGTAACTCAGAAATCGCCGCCAAGGGTATTTTGCCTACCTGCCAGGATACCGGCACCGCGATCATCGTCGGTAAAAAAGGCCAGCGCGTCTGGACCGGCGGCGGCGATGAAGCGGCGCTGTCGCGCGGCGTGTACAACACCTATATCGAAGACAACCTGCGCTACTCGCAGAACGCCGCGCTGGATATGTACAAAGAGGTGAATACTGGCAGCAACCTGCCGGCGCAGATCGACCTTTACAGCGTCGACGGCGATGAATACAAATTCCTGTGCATCGCCAAGGGCGGCGGTTCCGCCAACAAAACCTATCTGTATCAGGAAACCAAGGCGCTGCTGTCGCCGGGCAAACTGAAAGATTACCTGGTGGACAAGATGCGCACCCTGGGCACTGCGGCCTGCCCGCCGTATCACGTGGCCTTCGTGATTGGCGGCACCTCCGCCGAGGCAACGCTGAAAACGGTCAAGCTGGCCTCCACCAAGTACTACGACGGCCTGCCGACCGAAGGTAACGAGCACGGCCAGGCGTTCCGCGACGTAGCGCTGGAAGAGGAACTGCTGAAAGAAGCGCAGAACCTGGGGCTGGGCGCGCAGTTCGGCGGTAAATACTTCGCCCACGATATCCGCGTGATCCGTCTGCCGCGTCACGGCGCGTCGTGCCCGGTCGGCATGGGGGTTTCCTGCTCCGCGGACCGCAATATCAAGGCGAAAATCAACCGCGACGGCATCTGGCTGGAGAAACTGGAGCACAACCCGGGCCGCTATATCCCGCAGGAACTGCGTCAGGCCGGGGAAGGGGAAGCGGTGAAAGTGGATCTGAACCGTCCGATGGCCGAGATCCTCAAGCAGCTGTCGCAATATCCGGTCTCCACCCGTCTGTCGCTGAGCGGCACCATTATCGTTGGCCGCGATATCGCGCACGCCAAGCTGAAAGAGCGTCTGGAGCGCGGCGAAGGGCTGCCGCAGTATGTGAAAGACCACCCGATTTATTACGCCGGCCCGGCCAAAACGCCGGACGGCTATGCATCGGGTTCGCTGGGGCCGACCACCGCCGGGCGGATGGACTCCTACGTGGATCTGCTGCAGTCTCACGGCGGCAGCATGATTATGCTGGCGAAGGGTAACCGCAGCCAGCAGGTGACCGACGCCTGTAACAAGCACGGTGGCTTCTACCTCGGCAGCATCGGCGGTCCGGCGGCGGTGCTGGCGCAGCAGAGCATCAAGAGTCTGGAATGCGTGGAATATCCGGAGCTGGGGATGGAAGCGATCTGGAAAATTGAAGTGGAAGACTTCCCGGCGTTTATCCTGGTGGATGACAAAGGCAATGACTTCTTCCAGAAGATTCAGAGCTCGCAGTGCACTCGCTGTGTGAAATAACGCGGCGGAAATAAAACGGGGACGGGCTGTGCGCCCGTCCCCGGATAAGTTTTCCCTACCAGGGCGCGACGAAGGTCGCGCCCTGGTCTGTTTTAGCGTGAGCCGATATCGCGCAGCGCTTTGCCGGACATCAGATTACGCTCGATATGCTCCAGCGAAATGTTTTTGGTTTCCGGAATCAGCACGATGGTCAGCACGATAAACAGCAGGTTCAGCGCGGCGTAGACCCAGAAGGTGTGCGCGCTGCCCAGGCTGTTCAGCATGGTCAGGAAGGTGGCGCCGACGATCATGTTGGCGATCCAGTTCACCGCCGTGGAGCAGGTGATGCCGAAATCGCGGCCTTTCAGCGGCTGAATCTCCGAGCACAGCACCCAGATCAGCGGGCCGGCGCTCATGGCGAAACCGACGATAAACATCAGCAGCATCAGGACGGCGAAGTACTGTGCGGCGGTGCTGGCGATGCCGATATTCATCATGGTGCCGAGCACGCCCATGCCGATCGCCATCACCAGGAAGCCCAGCTTCAGCGTCGGCTTGCGGCCCCAGCGGTCAACCAGACCGATGGCGATAAAGGTCGCCAGCACGTTGACCAGGCCGACGATCACGGTGCCCCACATTTGCTGCGAGGTACTGGCAAAGCCGGCCAGATCGAAGATTTTCGGCGCGTAGTACATGATGACGTTCATGCCGGTAAACTGCTGCATCACCTGCAGCAGAATGCCGAGGTATACCGCGCGGCGGAAATTCTTGTTGTCTTTGAACAGCGCCCAGCCGCTCTGTTTGATCTTCAGGCTTTCGCGGATCTCATCCAGTTCGGCCTTGGCCTGCGCCGTAGTATCACGCAGCATCTCCAGCACCTGGCGCGCCTCTTCATGCCGGCCGCGTGACGCCAGCCAGCGCGGGCTGCGCGGCAGGAAGATCACGCCGATCAGCAGCAGCAGCGCCGGGATGGTGATGATGCCGAGCATCCAGCGCCAGGCGCCGCTATAGCTGAACGCGGTATCCGACAGGTAAGCCGCCAGAATACCGATGGTGATCATCAGCTGGTACATGGAAATCATACTGCCGCGAATGCGCTCCGGGGCGATTTCCGACAGGTACAGCGGCGCGGTGAAGGAGGCGATGCCGACGGCCAGCCCCAGCAGCACGCGGGAAACTACCAGCACTTCGACGTTGGGGGCGAAGGCGGAACACAGTGAACCGATGACAAACAGCACGGCGCCGATCATCAGGCTGTATTTACGTCCCAGCCGGTAAGAGAGCCAGCCGCTGCCGACCGCGCCGACCGCGGCGCCGAACATCATGGAGCTGACCACCCATTCCTGCTGGTGGGCGGTGATTTGGAACTCATCGGCAAGAAACGGCAGCGCTCCGGCAATCACGCCGATATCGAGGCCGAATAGCAGACCCGCCAGTGCGGCGAGGAAGCAGACAAAGAAAGTCATCTGGGCATTTGACCGGCTTTTGCCTGTGGTTGTTACGGTACTCATAACGTCTCCAAAAGGGGAATATAAAACGCCGAATGGCTTTGAGGGTATGTTATTGATCACGGTGATTATTGAAAGTGCGCCGGATCACATTGATGTAATCGGTTACATTTTCAGCCGTTTTTAAGACGATTCTAACCACCGGGAAGGCATTTTGGAAAGCCATCATGGCCAAATAAGCGGCAGTGTCCTGATTGTAATCGTTTTCAGTCTGGCGGGCACGGGCGTGCGTCAGCGTCAAACGGGGGGCCGCCCCGTTGTTTCAGGCAGGATTATGCCACATCAGTGGCGGCGCCCGCCGCTGCGGGACGGATATTTTTTTGCTGCACGATATCGGCCATGACCGCCAGGGCGATTTCCGCCGGGGTTTTACTGCCGAGCGCCAGGCCGATCGGCGCATGGATGCGGCTTAGCTGCTGCGGATTAAATTCGGCAATGTCCTGCAGCCGCTGACGCCGTCGGGCGCTGTTCTGCTGCGAGCCCATAGCGCCGATATAAAACGCCGGGGTATGGATCGCCTCCATCAGCGTCAGATCGTCCACGCGCGGATCGTGGGTCAGGGCGACCACCGCGGTGTTGCCATGGCAGCCGCCTTCCTCAATAAATTTGGCCGGGAACTGTCGCACCAGCGTCACCGCCGGCGTTAACTGCGCGGCGAAGTTTTCCAGCGCGTCGGGGCGGTTTTCACACACCAGCACGTCAAAGCCCAGCGCGGCGGCGAATTCAGCGCAGTACAGGGCCACGCTCGACAGGCCGGCGATCAGCAGGCGCGGGGCGGCGGCGATATGCAGGACGATCTCCTCGCCGCGGCGTTCAACCCGGGTGGCGCTGGCAAAGGCGGTTTCTTGCAATGCGGTACAGGCGTACGGCAGCGTCAGGCGTTTGACCAGCGCGTGGTGGCCGTCCAGCGCCGCGGCCATCTGCGCCAGATAGCGCATGCTCTGTTCACCGGCCGGCAGGTACTCGATCAGCACGTCCAGCACGCCGCCGCAGGGCAGCGCCACGTTCGGTGTCAGGCCGCCTTCGCCGTAGCGCACCACCTGGCTGGCCGCCTGGTAGTCGCCGGCGGCGATGCGCTGCAGAAAATCCTCCTCCACGCAGCCGCCGGACAGCGATCCGCAGTAGCGTCCGTCGGCGCCGGCCGCCATCAGCGCGCCGGGAGCGCGTGGCGAAGAGCCATAGGTGGCCAGCACGGTGCACAGCCAGACCGGCTGCTGCTGCAGCCAGGACATGGCCTGACCGACGACGGTGATATCGAGATGTTGCATAGGCTATTCGTTGTCCGCTAGCTGAGAAGGGAGATCAATATCCGTGACGATGGCCGGGTTATCAACCGAAATCAGGTGCACCTCGCGGCCAAACAGCACGGAACGTCCACCGTCGTCGCCGCGCAGGGCGCATAGCGCGTTGCGCAACGCGGCGGAAAAGCCGACGGGATGCCCCGGACGGCCGTTAACGCAGGGGCGGGCGATCGCATGCTGCTGCAGCGCCGCCGCGGTCTGCCGGAATATCTCCGGCGGCACGAAGGGCATATCCGCCAGATGGATCAGCCAGCCGTCCCATTGCGGGCGGGCCGCCACGCCGGCGGCGATGGAGTCACCCAGGCCGTGGCTGTCCAGCAGCACCGTCTCGACCTGCTGTTCGGCACAGTGCCGGCGTACGCGCTGATTGTCCGGCCGGGTCACCACCACCAGCGGCAGGCCGCTGTCTTGCGCCTGTTGCAGCGTGCGGGCGAACAGGGTGCTTTCGCCCAAGGGCGCATTCAGTTTATTTCCACTGCCACCCGCCCGGATAAAGCGTTCACTGCGGCCGGCGGCGGCAATCACAATACCTGTCGTCATACCGATCACCTGCGTTTGCGTAACCACAACCGATTACCAAAACAGTAAAGATGTTAGGGGATCATTATGAGCAATTTTAACGCCTCATGGCGACGTTTTATCAACGGCGCGGTGGGGGCGGGGCCGCATCATGCCCTGTCCGCTGGCGGTTCGCCAAACAGCGGCATGCCCTGTTCATCCCACTCCAGGGTTTTGATGCGCGTATGGCGGTTAGGGTCGTACAGCGGATCGCCGTCGATTTCGGTGTAGTTGCGGGCGTGATATACCAGCACGTCGCTGCCGTCCTCATCCCGGGTAAAGCTGTTGTGGCCGGGGCCGAACTGGCGGTTGTCGTAGCTGGTGCGAAATACCGGCTGCGGTGATTTATGCCACTGCGTCGGGTCGGTCAGCTCGGCGTCGATGTCCGCCCACAGCAGCCCGAGGCAGTAATTCTCGTCGGTGGCGCTGGCGGAGTAGCTGATGAAGATCCGCCGCCCGTGGCGGATCACCGCAGGTCCCTCATTGACCCAAAACCCCCGCGTCTCCCACGGCAGTTCCGGTTTGCTGAGCATCACCGGCTCCCCCCGCAGCGTCCACGGGTTGGCCATCTCCGCCAGATAGAGGTTGGAGTTGCCGCGAATGGCCGGATCCTTCTGCGCCCATAAATAGTAGTGCCTGCCGCGATGATGAAAGTAGGTGGCGTCGAGGGAAAAAGTGTCGAGGTGGCTGTAAATGCGCCCTTTTTCCTGCCAGACGCCGGTGAGCGGATCGGCATCGCTGCACGCCAGCGCGAACATGCGGTGCTGGAACAGGCCGTCTTTGATCGCCGGGCTGTGGGCGGCGGCGAAATAGATGTACCAGACGCCGTCGATCATATGCAGCTCCGGCGCCCAGATCAGGGCGCTCATCGGCCCGCTGGCCGGCTTGCGCCAGATAACGTGCGGCGTGGCCTGCGCCAGGGCGCTCAGGCTGGCGGCGCGGCGCAGCTCCAGCCGGTCGTATTCCGGCACCGAGGCGATAAAGTAGTAGTTGCCGTCGCTATGAAGCAGGATAAAGGGATCGGCGCGTTGCGTAATCAGCGGATTGGGATAGGTTTTCATCGTGATCTCTCTTAGCTGTGCCGGGTTTCAAGCTGGCGCTCACGGTAGTCGGCCAGCTCCTGATAGTTGGCGCGGCGTTTGGCCAGGTCGCTCTGGATTTGCTGCATCAGGGTGCGATCCACCTTCAGCAGCCGCACCACGCCGGCGGTGATCAGGTAGCCGATGCCGGGGATAACGGTAAACAGCAGGACGATGCAGTCGAGCGCGCCGGCGCTCTGGCTGGCGGCATCGGCCTGGTAGCCGGACAGCGACATCAGGAAGCCGACCATCGCGCCGGCCACCGCCAGCCCCACTTTCAGGAAGAAGAGATTACCGGAGAAGCTGATGCCGGTGATGCGTTTGCCGGTTTTCCACTCGCCGTAATCATCGACGTCGGCCATCAGCGACCAGTGCAGCGGCGATGGGATTTGGTGCAGGATGTTCAGCAGGAAATAGGCCGCCACGATGCCCCAGGTCAGCTGCGGGTTGAGGAAATAGAAGGCGCAGGAGAACAGCGCCAGCGCAATGTTGGTCCAGAAGAACACCTGCAGTTTGCAGAAGCGGTCGGTGAGCGGCTTGGCCAGCGCGCTGCCGATCATCATGCCGACCACGCCGAGCGCGATAAACAGGCTGGCGAAGGACGATGACTGCTGCATGACATAGGTGACGTAGTACATGGTGGCCGCCATGCGGATAAAGCCGGGGCAGACGTTGCAGAAGGTCAGCAGCAGGATGCGTACCCACTGGTCGTTTTTCCAGACGTCTTTCAGATCGGCTTTTAACGCGTCGTTGGTCGGCACCGCCGGGCGGATGCGCTCCTTCACCGTGGCGAAGCAGAACAGAAACATAAACAGTGCGATCAGCGCCAGCACGCCCATCGCCATCTGGTAGCCGCGCGCCTTGTCAGCGCCGCCGAACCATTCGGCCAGCGGCAGCAGCGTCAGCGACAGCAGCAGGGTGGCGATGCCGACCATGATAAAACGGTATGACTGGCAGGAGACCCGCTCGTGCGGATCGGCGGTGATTACGCCGCCCAGCGAGCAGTAGGGAATATTAATGGCGGTATAGGTCAGCGACATCAGAAAATAGGTGGCGAAGGCGTAGATCACCTTGCTGTTATAGCTCCACTCGGGGGTCGTGAACATCAGCACGCTGAACAGCACGTAGGGCAGTGAGATCCACAGCAGCCAGGGGCGGAAGCGCCCCCAGCGGCTCTGGGTACGATCGGCGATCGCCCCCATAATCGGGTCGGTGACCGCGTCCAGTACCCGCACCGACAGCAGCAGAATGCCCACCAGCGCCGGCGTCAGGCCGAAGATATCGGTGTAAAAATAGTTGAGGAACAGCATGATGGCGCCGCCAATCATATTGCATCCGGCGTCCCCCATGCCGTAACCGATCTTTTCTTTTATCGAAAGGGCATTGCTCTTCATGGACATTTTCTCCGCGCTGACAGGATCGGACTCAATGATGATGATTATTGTCTTGCCCGGCGGGGGGCGGTCAGGAGCTGATGGTTATAGAGATGGACAAACCCGCCATGGCGGGAGAAGTGTGAGCTTGCTAGCAAACTTGACCGAGGAGGGGGAGTGGCAACGGCAAACAGCACGGCCGCAAACCGTGCTGTCGTTAGGATAAGGCCGCTTTCACTGGCTCACGATATGGGAGCTGCCGAGGCGGTGTCCCGGTTTGAAGGCGTATTCGCGGGACGACCAGGCGATGGCGAACGAGATGGCCAGCAGGATCAGCAGCGCCCAGGGAAAAGAGCGGGCTCCCCAGGACTCCAGCAGCATGCCGCCGATGATGCCGCCGCAGGCGATCGCCGAGTTCCAGGCCACCACGTTCATGGAGAGCGCCACGTCGGTGCCGTCTCCCGCCGCATCGGCAAGCGCGGTTTGCAACAGGGTTGCCGCGCCGCCGAAGGTAATGCCCCAGATGATCACGCCCAGATAAATGACGGCGGGGTCTTGCGCGCCGACGCCGAAGACCAGCGCGATCAGCGCGAAGGCCGCGAGGCTGGCCAGTACCGAGGTGCGCAGGTGGCGCTCCACCAGCCTGCCGATGAGCCAGATGCCGGCGAGCGCCGCCGCGCCGAAGGCGAACAGCACCAGATCGGTTCGGTCTGCCATGCCGGCCGGCGCGATAAACGGAGCGATGTAGGTATAGAGGATGTTATGCGCTAGCATCCAGGTGATCACCACCGCCAGAACCGGGCGTACCCCGGGCGTGAGAAAGACCCGGCGCAGCGGCATGCGCTCATGGGCCGGCTGACCGGCGTAGTCGGGGACTTTGACGTATACCCAGACGATCAGCAGCAGCGTCAGGGCCGACATGATCCAAAATGCGCTGCGCCAGCCGATAAGCGATCCCATAAAGGTGCCCAAAGG
Organism: Serratia sp. FGI94; assembly: GCF_000330865.1. Taxonomy (NCBI): domain Bacteria; kingdom Pseudomonadati; phylum Pseudomonadota; class Gammaproteobacteria; order Enterobacterales; family Yersiniaceae; genus Serratia; species Serratia sp. FGI94. The sequence continues at coordinate 3,967,240 of NC_020064.1, read as the reverse complement.
CACACCCAGAGAGAGGGCGATCGGGGTGCCCACCATGGCAATGGCCAGGGCGCGTCCCTGCTGATAAGGCGCGACCATCCGCCGGGCATAGCCGGCCAGCAGGCTCCAGGCCAGTCCGGCGGCAACGCCGGCAAAGAAGCGGGCGACCAGCGTGACGAGGTAATGGGTCGAGAGCGCCGTCGCAGAGTTGAAGAGCAGAAAGCCGACAATGGTCAGCAGCAGGACATTACGCCGCCGCCAGCCGCGGGTGGCAATCGTCAGCGGGATCGCCGCCAGCAGTGAGCCCAGCGCGTATGCCGTCACCATTTGTCCGGCCAGAGACGGGTTAACGCCGAGGCCCTGACTGATTTGCGGCAGCAGGCCGGCGGGCAACGTTTCGGTCACGATACAGATAAAGCCCGTCATGGCCAAAGCCAGCAGGGCGGCGACGGGCAGGCGAGCGGCGTTAACCGGTGTTGCCTGAGTGGATGAGTTATTCACGCAAAAGATCCTTTCGACGATGAGAAGTTTCCGGTCGCGCTGGGGCAGCCGGCGTCTGAAGCACATCGATATCTATACCGATCGGTACAAATGTAATCATCACCGTCGTCACATTGTCAATGAATTATATATCGATTAGTATATATATCGTGAAAGATAAGGAGTCAGCGATGGCGCAGATGGGACGTCCCCGCAGCTTCGATCGCCAACAGGCCATCGAGCAAGCGATGTACCTGTTCTGGGAACAGGGCTATGAATCAACCTCGCTCAGCCAGTTGAAGGCGAGCATCGGCGGCGGCATTTCCGCGCCGAGTTTCTATGCGGCTTTCGGGTCGAAAGAGGCATTATTCAAAGAGGCCGTGCAGTGTTATCTGGAGAGCTATGCGCGCGTTACGGCGTGCCTTTGGGATGACGCGCTGGCGCCGAGAGAGGCCGTTGAACGGGCGTTGCGCCAATCGACGACCATGCAGTGCGAACCGGGACATCCGAAGGGGTGCATGGTTGCTTTCGGCGCCATGAGCGCGCCGACGCCCGCGCATGCCGACGTGGCTAAACCGTTGGCGGAATCGCGTGCGCGGACGTACGCCGGATTTATCCGTTGCGTCGAACGCGCCATTGCCAGCGGCGAGCTTGCCGCAAGCGCCGATGCCCGGACGCTGGCGACCGTCTTTAACAGTTTTCTGCTCGGCGTCTCAATATCGGCGCGGGACGGCGTTGAGGTCTCGACCTTCCTGGGGGCAATTGCTGAAGTGATGAAAGTCTGGGACGCGCTGAGTAAGCAGACGTAGCGGGCGGGACAAGGTATGAGAGGAAGCAGGCCCGCATCGGCGGGCCTGCGGAGAATCAGCGTACGGTGCTGCCGAGCGCCCGCTGGCTGCGCTGCTTGATGGCGTAGCCTACCGCCAGCACTGCCACCCAGAGCGGGATCAGCAGCACGGAGATGCGAATGCCCGGCGTCAGATACATAATCACCAGAATACCGGCCATAAACAGCAGGCACAGGTAGTTACTCAGCGGATACCAGAACGCCTTGAACTTCGGCTCCACGCCTTCACGGCGTTTTGCCGCGCGGAACTTCAGGTGGGCCAGGCTGATCATCGCCCAGTTGATCACCAGCGCGGACACCACCAGCGCCATCAGCAGTTCAAACGCGCGCCCCGGCAGCAGATAGTTAATCAGCACGCAGAACGCGGTCGCCAGCGCCGAGACGCCGATAGCGACGACGGGCACGCCGCGGCCGTCTACCTTCAGCAGGCTTTTCGGCCCGTTACCCTGCTGAGCCAGGCCGTACAGCATGCGGCTGTTGCAGTAGACGCAGCTGTTATACACCGACAGCGCCGCCGTCAGCACCACGATGTTCAGCACCGTTGCCACCAGGTTGCTGTTCAGCGCGTGGAAAATCAGAACGAACGGACTGCCGCCTTCCACCACTTTGCCCCACGGGTAGAGGGAGAGCAGAATCGTCAGCGAACCGATATAGAAGATCAGGATGCGGTAGATCACCTGGTTGGTGGCCTTGGGAATGCTTTTGGCCGGGTTATCCGCCTCGGCGGCGGTGATGCCGACCAGCTCCAGGCCGCCGAAGGAGAACATGATCACCGCCATCGCCATCACCAGCCCGCTGATGTCGTTAGGGAAGAAGCCACCCTGCGCCCACAGGTTGGTGACCGTGGCCTCCGGGCCGCCCATGCCGCTCAGCAGCAGGTAGGCGCCGAAGACGATCATGCCGATAATCGCCACCACCTTGATAATGGCGAACCAGAACTCCAACTCGCCGTACACCTTGACGTTGGCCAGGTTGATGGCGTTGATCGCCAGGAAGAATACCGCGGCGGAGACCCAGGTGGGGATTTCCGGCCACCAGTACTGCACATAGATGCCGACCGCCGTCAGTTCGGCCATCGCCACCAGCACGTACAGCACCCAGTAGTTCCAACCGGAGGCGAAGCCGGCAAAGTTGCCCCAGTATTTGTAGGCGAAGTGGCTGAACGAGCCGGCCACCGGCTCTTCCACCACCATTTCACCCAGCTGGCGCATAATCAGAAAGGCGATAAAGCCGCCGATCGCGTAGCCCAGGATAACTGACGGGCCGGCCATTTTTATTGTTTGCGCGATGCCGAGAAATAACCCGGTGCCGATTGCGCCGCCTAAGGCGATAAGCTGAATATGGCGGTTTTTCAGCCCGCGTTTCAGCTGGTCGCCCTGTTGTTGACCATCCATCAGTGTTTACCCTCTGTCGTTGCAAATGCTCACACATTGTAAATGAGTGATTACGATGTCTGTATGTTTTTGTTTACGGCGTTATCGCTATTAATTAAACGGCGCCGCTACCGTTTCATGAAGAATAATGTTATGCGGAAAAGTTTGCATCTCCTTTGTTTTGCTGGTGATTAAGATTTCAGCAGTTTAGGCAACAAAATGCGGATTGTGTGATGAGAACGGCCGTTGTGTGCATGAAATAAGCAATAAATCACATAATTCGCAAAAAGATTGTTCTTACCTTCAACCGATGTCTCATCTTGCCGCTTCTCTGCGGCGGCTAACTCTTTATGGTCATAGCTATTCACCAAAGCGTCATAAACATGCAATAAATCTCCGGCATTGACGGTTCACTCTGGAGGGATAACGGTGTGCCTTAACGATGGAATGTGACCTGTGTCACATAAGGGGCTAAGGCGTTCGGGTAAAGCTTTGTAAATGGTATTACCACTGTAGGGGTAGCAGGCAGCGGCGGCGGGGGATTTCAGGTAGTAAAACGTGCGGGCCGTGCGGTTTTCGACTGGGGGCCATATGGACAGGAGGTGAATACTTTGTTACTTTACCGTCACGTTTGTGAAATTGGTATTACCAATTGACTTCGCGCTATTCGCAGAGAAAAAATCACCCATGGCCTATAGCAAAATCCGCCAGCCCAAGCTGTCAGACGTTATCGAGCAGCAGCTCGAATACCTGATACTCGAGGGTACGCTGCGCCCAGGCGAAAAGTTGCCTCCGGAGCGCGAATTGGCGAAACAGTTTGACGTTTCCCGCCCTTCTCTGAGAGAGGCAATCCAGCGCCTGGAAGCAAAGGGGCTGCTGTTGCGCCGTCAGGGCGGGGGAACCTTTGTGCAAACCAACCTCTGGCAAAGCTTCAGCGATCCGCTGGCTGAACTGCTGGCCGATCACCCTGAATCACAGTTCGACCTGCTCGAAACCCGTCATGCGCTCGAAGGCATCGCCGCCTATTACGCGGCGCTGCGCGGCACCGACGAGGATCTGGCGCGCATCCGCGATTGCCATATCGTGATTCAGCAGGCGCAGGACAGCGGCGATCTGGACGCCGAAGCCGACGCGGTCATGCAGTATCAGATTGCCGTTACCGAGGCGGCGCACAACGTTGTGTTGCTGCATTTGCTACGCTGCATGGGGCCGATGCTGGAACAGAACGTCCGACAGAACTTTGAATTGCTCTACTCGCGCCGTGAGATGTTGGCGAAAGTGAGCAGCCATCGCGCCGGGATTTTTGAGGCGATAGTGGCGCGCGAGCCGGAAAAAGCCCGCGAAGCCTCTCACCGCCACTTGGCGTTTATTGAGGAAATCTTGCTGGATCTCAGCCGGGAACATACCCGTCGTGAGCGATCGTTACGGCGACTCCAGCAACGCAAGGAGTAAGAGCGGTTCCCGGCTTGGGGTAACACCAGCCCAATATCAGGGATAAAGCTCGCAGTGCTTAGTTAAGTACTTTAGCGGCAACTAAACTGATGAGCCTGTCTTCGTGCGCTTTGCCGCAGAGCGCAGGAAGACAGGCTCCAAATAAACCATTAGACAGATAAGGAATACCACCATGTCAGAACGTTTAAACAATGACGTGGATCCGATCGAAACCCGCGACTGGCTGCAGGCGATCGAATCGGTCATCCGTGAAGAGGGTGTTGAGCGAGCTCAGTTTCTGATTGATCAGGTATTGGGTGAAGCCCGCAAAGGCGGCGTTAATGTAGCGGCCGGTTCCGCTGCTAACGATTACATCAACACCATCGCGGTGGAAGACGAGCCTGACTATCCGGGCAACCTGGATCTGGAACGCCGTATCCGCAGCGCGATCCGCTGGAACGCCGTGATGACCGTTCTGCGCGCTTCCAAGAAAGATCTGGAGCTGGGCGGCCACATGGCTTCCTTCCAGTCTTCCGCGACCTTCTATGAAGTCTGCTTTAACCATTTCTTCCGCGCACGCAACGCGAAAGATGGCGGCGATCTGGTGTACTTCCAGGGCCACATCTCTCCGGGCGTTTACGCGCGCGCCTTCCTTGAAGGCCGCCTGACCGAAGAGCAAATGAACAACTTCCGTCAGGAAGTGCACGGCAATGGCCTGTCTTCTTATCCGCATCCAAAACTGATGCCGGAATTCTGGCAGTTCCCGACCGTTTCCATGGGCCTTGGCCCGCTGAGCGCCATCTACCAGGCTAAATTCCTGAAGTATCTGGAACACCGCGGCCTGAAAGACACCTCTGCACAGACCGTTTACGCCTTCCTGGGCGACGGTGAAATGGATGAGCCGGAATCCAAAGGCGCCATCACCATCGCTACCCGTGAAAAACTGGACAACCTGGTATTCGTCATCAACTGCAACCTGCAGCGTCTGGACGGCCCGGTGACCGGCAACGGCAAAATCATCAACGAACTGGAAGGCATCTTCGCCGGCGCAGGCTGGCAGGTGCTGAAAGTGATCTGGGGCGGCCGCTGGGACGAACTGCTGCGTAAAGACACCAGCGGTAAACTGGTGCAGCTGATGAACGAAACCCTGGACGGCGACTACCAGACCTTTAAATCCAAAGACGGCGCTTACGTGCGCGAGCACTTCTTCGGCCGTTATCCGGAAACCGCCGCGCTGGTTGCCGACTGGAGCGACGAGCAGATCTGGGCGCTGAACCGCGGCGGCCACGATCCGAAGAAAGTCTTCGCCGCGCTGAAAAAAGCGCAGGACACCAAAGGCAAACCAACCGTTATCCTGGCTCACACCATCAAGGGTTACGGCATGGGCGACACCGCGGAAGGCAAGAACATCGCCCACCAGGTGAAGAAAATGAACATGGAAGGGGTGCATCACTTCCGCGATCGTTTCAACGTGCCGGTAGCCGATGCCGACATCGAAAAACTGCCGTACGTGACCTTCGAGAAAGATTCCGAAGAGTACAAATACCTGCACGAGCGCCGCGAGAAGCTGGAAGGCTACCTGCCGAGCCGTCAGCCTAACTTCAGCGAGAAGCTGGAGCTGCCTTCTCTGGAAGACTTCGGCCCGCTGCTGGAAGAGCAGAACAAAGAGATCTCCACCACCATCGCCTTTGTGCGCGCCCTGAACGTGATGCTGAAGAACAAGTCGATCAAAGATCGTCTGGTGCCGATCATCGCCGATGAAGCACGTACCTTCGGTATGGAAGGCCTGTTCCGCCAGATCGGTATCTACAGCCCGAACGGCCAGCAGTACACCCCGCAGGACCGTGAGCAGGTGGCTTACTACAAAGAAGACGAGAAAGGTCAGATTCTGCAGGAAGGGATCAACGAACTGGGCGCCGGCGCGTCCTGGCTGGCGGCTGCGACCTCTTACAGCACCAACGACCTGCCGATGATTCCGTTCTACATCTACTACTCGATGTTCGGCTTCCAGCGTATCGGCGATCTATGCTGGGCAGCGGGCGACCAACAGGCGCGCGGCTTCCTGATCGGCGGCACCTCCGGCCGCACCACGCTGAACGGCGAAGGTCTGCAGCACGAAGACGGCCACAGCCACATTCAGTCGCTGACCATCCCGAACTGTATCTCTTACGATCCGGCGTATGCTTACGAAGTGGCGGTCATCATGCATGACGGCCTGGTGCGTATGTACGGCGAAGCGCAGGAGAACGTTTACTACTACCTGACCACGCTGAACGAAAACTACCACATGCCGGCCATGCCGCAGGGCGCCGAAGAAGGCATCCGCAAGGGTATCTACAAGCTGGAAACCCTGGAAGGCAGCAAAGGCAAGGTACAGCTGATGGGTTCTGGCGCAATCCTGCGTCACGTGCGCGAAGCGGCGCAGATCCTGGCGAACGACTACGGCGTCGGCTCCGACGTGTTCAGCGTGACCTCGTTCACCGAACTGGCGCGCGACGGTCAGGACTGCGAACGCTGGAACATGCTGCACCCGACCGAAGAGCCGCGCGTGCCTTACGTGGCTCAGGTGCTGAGCGATGCGCCGGCGGTTGCGTCTACCGACTACATGAAACTGTTCGCCGAGCAGATCCGCAACTTTATCCCGGCCAGCGATTATCGCGTACTGGGCACCGATGGCTTCGGTCGTTCTGACAGCCGTGAGAACCTGCGTCACCACTTCGAAGTGGATGCATCTTACGTGGTGGTTGCGGCCCTGGGCGAGCTGGCTAAACGCGGTGAAATCGATAAGAAAGTGGTTGCCGAAGCGATCGCCAAATTCGATATCGATGCCGATAAAGTTAATCCGCGTCTGGCCTAAGAGGTAAAGAAGAATGTCTATTGAAATCAAAGTGCCGGATATCGGTGCAGATGAAGTCGAAATCACCGAAATTTTGGTGAAGGTCGGCGATAAGGTCGAGGCTGAGCAGTCGTTGATCACCGTGGAAGGCGACAAGGCCTCTATGGAAGTGCCATCGCCGCAGGCCGGCGTGGTGAAAGAGATCAAAGTGGCGGTCGGCGATAAAACCGAAACCGGCAAGCTGATCATGATCTTTGACGCGGAGGGCGCAGCGGCTGCTGCCCCGGCGCAGGAAGCCAAGCAGGAAGCGGCTCCGGCTGCGGCGCCTGCTGCTGCGGCGGCGAAAGAGGTTCAGGTACCGGATATCGGCGACGACGAAGTAGAAGTCACCGAGATCATGGTCAAGGTGGGCGACACCGTGACCGAAGAGCAGTCGCTGATCACCGTGGAAGGCGACAAGGCCTCCATGGAAGTGCCTGCGCCGTTTGCCGGCACCGTTAAAGAGATCAAAATCAACACCGGCGATAAAGTGAAGACCGGCTCGTTGATTATGGTATTCGAAGTGGCCGGCAGCGCGCCGGCAGCCGCTCCGGCTCAGGCTGCAGCACCGGCGGCCGCAGCGCCGGCGGCAGCGGCCGCCAAAGACGTGGCCGTGCCGGACATCGGCGGCGACGAAGTCGAAGTGACCGAAGTGATGGTGAAAGTGGGCGATAAAATCGCCGCTGAGCAGTCGCTGATCACCGTGGAAGGCGACAAGGCCTCGATGGAAGTGCCTGCGCCGTTTGCCGGCACCGTCAAAGAGATCAAAGTCAGCACCGGCGATAAAGTGAAAACCGGCTCGCTGATTATGGTGTTTGAGGTGGAAGGCGCTGCGCCAGCCGCCGCTCCGGCAGCCGCTGCGCCTGCGCCGGCTCCGGCCCAGCAGGAAACCAAGGCCGCTGCGCCGGCCGCGAAAGCGGAAGGTAAAAACGAATTCACCGAAAACGATGCCTACGTGCACGCGACGCCGGTTATCCGTCGTCTGGCGCGCGAGTTCGGCGTCAACCTGGCGAAGGTCAAGGGCACCGGTCGTAAAGGCCGCATCCTGCGCGAAGACGTTCAGGCCTACGTGAAAGACGCGGTGAAACGCGCCGAGTCCGCACCGGCTGCCGCTGCGGGCGGTGGTCTGCCGGGCATGCTGCCATGGCCGAAGGTGGACTTCAGCAAGTTCGGCGAGATCGAAGAAGTGGAAATGGGCCGTATCCAGAAGATCTCCGGCGCCAACCTGAGCCGTAACTGGGTGATGATCCCGCACGTTACGCACTTCGACAAAACCGATATCACCGAGCTGGAAGCGTTCCGCAAGCAGCAGAATGAAGAAGCGGCCAAGCGCAAGCTGGACGTGAAGTTCACCCCGGTGGTGTTCATCATGAAAGCGGTTGCCGCAGCGCTGGAGCAGATGCCGCGCTTCAACAGCTCGCTGTCTGAAGATGGCCAGAAGCTGACGCTGAAAAAATACATCAACATCGGCGTGGCGGTAGATACGCCAAACGGTCTGGTGGTTCCGGTGTTCAAGGATGTTAACAAGAAAGGCATCACTGAACTGTCCCGCGAACTGATGGCGATCTCCAAGAAAGCGCGCGACGGCAAGTTGACCGCCGGCGAAATGCAGGGCGGCTGCTTCACCATCTCCAGCCTGGGCGGTATCGGGACAACCCACTTTGCGCCGATCGTCAACGCGCCGGAAGTGGCTATCCTGGGCGTCTCCAAGTCTGCGATGGAGCCGGTCTGGAACGGTAAAGAGTTCATGCCGCGTCTGATGATGCCGATGTCGCTCTCCTTCGACCACCGTGTGATTGACGGTGCCGACGGTGCGCGCTTTATCACCATCATCAACAATATGCTGTCTGACATTCGCCGTCTGGTGATGTAAGGAAAAAAGGGCGCAGCATGCTGCGCCCTTATCGCTTCGGTAGCAGTTTTGTCGGTTTTTGCATGATTCGACAAGATTGTTGAGACACGGGTCACTTCGAACATGCTTTGCAGATTATTAACAATTCTGTAAACTGCTCGCGGTGTAAGCGTCCCGGTGGATGAAGGGCGTTATGAATTCGATTAAAAATATACCCTATAGATTTCACATGGCAGCCAGGCGGCAAATTTGTGAATTCCCAGGCTAAGTGGCTGGGGTGAGCGAATGAAGCCAACAACGCGTCCAGGTGAAAGATGATGGGTATAAAAATGACGTCTGACCCGCCGGACAATAAATTAAGAGGTCATGATGAGTACTGAAATAAAAACTCAGGTCGTGGTACTTGGGGCGGGCCCAGCGGGTTACTCTGCTGCCTTTCGTTGCGCTGACTTAGGTCTTGAAACCGTTCTGGTTGAACGTTATTCCACGCTGGGCGGGGTTTGCCTGAACGTGGGATGTATCCCTTCCAAAGCACTGCTGCACGTTGCCAAAGTGATTGAAGAAGCCAAAGCGCTGGCTGAACACGGCATCGTCTTCGGTGAGCCGAAAACCGACATCAACAAGATCCGTACCTGGAAAGAAAAAGTCATCACTCAGCTGACCGGTGGTCTGGCGGGTATGGCTAAAGGCCGTAAGGTGAAAGTGGTGAACGGTCTGGGCAAATTTACCGGCGCTAACACCCTGGTTGTTGAAGGCGAAAACGGCCCAACCACCATCAACTTCGATAACGCCATCATTGCCGCAGGTTCTCGTCCGATCCAACTGCCATTCATCCCTCATGATGACCCGCGCGTGTGGGACTCCACCGATGCGCTGGAGCTGAAAACCGTCCCAGAGCGCATGCTGGTGATGGGCGGCGGCATCATCGGTCTGGAAATGGGCACCGTTTACCACGCGCTGGGTTCCCAGATTGACGTGGTGGAAATGTTCGACCAGGTGATCCCGGCGGCGGATAAAGACGTGGTGAAAGTGTTCACCAAGCGTATCAGCAAACAGTTCAACCTGATGCTGGAAACCAAAGTGACCGCGGTAGAAGCCAAAGAAGATGGTATCTACGTCACGATGGAAGGCAAAAAAGCGCCGGCGGAACCACAGCGTTACGACGCGGTGCTGGTGGCTATCGGCCGTGTGCCGAACGGCAAACTGCTGGATGCTGACAAAGCGGGCGTGGCGGTTGACGAGCGCGGCTTTATCAACGTTGACAAGCAGCTGCGCACCAACGTGCCGAACATCTTCGCCATCGGCGATATCGTCGGTCAGCCGATGCTGGCGCACAAAGGCGTGCATGAAGGCCACGTTGCCGCAGAAGTTATCGCTGGTATGAAGCACTACTTCGATCCGAAAGTCATCCCATCCATCGCCTACACCGAACCGGAAGTAGCATGGGTAGGTCTGACCGAGAAAGAAGCGAAAGAGAAAGGCATCAGCTACGAAACCGCCACCTTCCCATGGGCGGCGTCCGGCCGTGCTATCGCTTCCGACTGTGCAGACGGCATGACCAAACTGATCTTCGACAAAGAAACCCACCGCGTTATCGGCGGGGCGATTGTCGGCACTAACGGCGGCGAGCTGCTGGGTGAAATCGGTCTGGCCATCGAGATGGGTTGTGATGCGGAAGACATCGCGCTGACCATCCACGCTCACCCGACCCTGCACGAATCGGTCGGCATGGCGGCTGAGATGTACGAAGGCAGCATCACCGACCTGCCTAACCCGAAAGCCAAGAAAAAGTAATTTTTCGGCTTAGACGGTTGATAAGCGGCTCCTGAAAAGGGGCCGTTTTTTATGGCGGTGATAAAAGGCCGCTCAGTGAGCGGCCAGTAGCTTACTTGTTCTGGACTATTACGTTCAGCGTCAGGCTGTTGCCGTTGACCGACCAACCGCCTTTATCAACCCCAAACGCCGCGCCCAGTACAATGAGCAGGATAAATAACGAACTCCTTTTCATTGCGCGATCCCTGTGGAACCACGACCACCGCGACTTCACCGGAAAAATCCCGGCGGAACAAGCGCTTTGTGACGCTCGCATCGCGGTTGTTGCAGCACTGTTCTCAAGCCCGGTGACCGGCTGCTAAACCGGCAGAACAGACCCGGAGAGATAGTAACGTGGAATCACCTTTTCCACATTCTTTCTGTTGATTTTTTAATCGTTATTGCGCAGAATGTCTCTGCTTTGTGGCGCTTGTATCGTACCTAATCGATGTAAGATTCCGTCCGGCGCCTGCTAACGTCGTACGGAACAAAGAAACCGCCTTAACGGCGGTTTTTTTGTTTTTGTCGCCGGCGTTTTTTCCGCTGTTCAAGCAGTAGTTATTGTAATAGTGTGGGCATTATGATGCGCCTGACGGGCGGGGCGCATCTGTCCGGCCGCCTTGTCCTGCCTGCATCGCAGCCGATTACTCTGTGCTCAACGATTCAGCAAAGATTTAATGTTGCTTTTATGTGAACGAATTAACAACCGATTCAAATCCTGATATGCTGGCTGGGCGGAACCGGGCACTGTACCTTACAGTCCAGGACATCGACAGCAGTGCCTCGTAATATCGCCGTGCGCTAAAAAACCCGGTTTGATAACAAATCCGGAGTCTCAGAGGCAGCAGCCGACAGCGCTGCCGCTTCAGCGACGCAAGGTATGGACGCCAGGCACAATAAATGACAATGAGAGCGAGGAGAAAGTCGTGCTAGAAGAATACCGTAAGCACGTGGCCGAGCGTGCTGCAGAGGGCATCGTCCCTAAGCCATTAGACGCATCACAAATGGCAGCGCTGGTCGAATCATTAAAGAATCCGCCGCAAGGCGAAGAAGAATTCCTGTTAGACCTGCTGATTAACCGTGTTCCACCAGGCGTCGACGAAGCCGCCTACGTCAAAGCAGGTTTCCTGGCAGCCATCGCCAAAGGCGAAGCCACCTCCCCCCTGATTACTCCGGAAAAGGCCGTTGAACTGCTGGGCACCATGCAGGGCGGCTACAACATTCATCCGCTGATCGAAGCGCTGGACAACGACAAACTGGCGCCTATTGCCGCCGAAGCGCTGTCTCACACACTGCTGATGTTTGATAACTTCTACGACGTGGAAGAGAAGGCCAAGGCGGGCAACGCCTACGCCAAGCAAATCATGCAGTCATGGGCCGATGCCGAATGGTACCTGTCCCGTCCGGAACTGGCAGAAAAACTCACCGTTACCGTCTTTAAGGTGACCGGCGAAACCAATACCGATGACCTGTCTCCGGCGCCGGACGCCTGGTCGCGCCCGGATATTCCGCTGCACGCGCTGGCAATGCTGAAAAACGAACGTGACGGCATCGTCCCGGATCAGCCGGGCAGCGTCGGCCCGATTAAACAGATCGAAGCGCTGAGCGAGAAAGGCTTCCCGCTGGCCTATGTTGGCGACGTCGTCGGCACCGGCTCTTCCCGTAAATCCGCCACCAACTCGGTGCTGTGGTTTATGGGCGACGATATCCCGCACGTGCCGAACAAGCGCGGCGGCGGCGTAGTGCTGGGCGGTAAAATCGCCCCGATCTTCTTTAACACCATGGAAGATGCCGGCGCATTGCCGATCGAAGTGGACGTGTCCGAGCTGAATATGGGCGATGTAATCGACATCTTCCCGTACAAAGGCGAAGTGCGTAACCACGAAACCGGCGAGCTGATCGCCAGCTTCGAACTGAAAACCGACGTGCTGCTGGACGAAGTGCGCGCCGGCGGCCGTATCCCGCTGATCATCGGCCGCGGCCTGACTACCAAGGCGCGCGAGTCGCTGGGGCTGCCGCACACCGACGTGTTCCGCGTTTCCAAGCCGGTTGCGGCCAGTGACCGCGGCTTCTCGCTGGCGCAGAAAATGGTTGGCCGCGCCTGCGGCGTAGCCGGCGTGCGTCCGGGCGAGTACTGCGAACCGAAGATGACCTCGGTCGGCTCTCAGGACACCACCGGCCCGATGACCCGCGACGAGCTGAAAGACCTGGCCTGCCTGGGCTTCTCGGCCGATCTGGTGATGCAGTCCTTCTGCCATACCGCCGCCTATCCGAAGCCGGTTGACGTGACCACCCACCATACGCTGCCGGACTTTATCATGAACCGCGGCGGCGTCTCGCTGCGCCCGGGCGACGGCATTATCCACTCATGGCTGAACCGCATGCTGCTGCCGGATACCGTCGGCACCGGTGGCGATTCCCACACCCGCTTCCCGATCGGCATCTCCTTCCCGGCCGGTTCCGGTCTGGTGGCGTTTGCCGCAGCGACCGGCGTTATGCCGCTGGATATGCCGGAGTCGGTGCTGGTGCGCTTCAAAGGTAAAATGAAGCCGGGCATCACGCTGCGCGATCTGGTGCACGCCATCCCTTACTATGCGATCCAGCAGGGCCTGCTGACCGTCGAGAAGAAAGGCAAGAAAAACATCTTCTCCGGCCGCATCCTGGAAATCGAAGGTCTGCCGGAGCTGAAGGTTGAACAGGCCTTCGAACTGGCGGATGCCTCCGCCGAGCGTTCCGCCGCCGGTTGTACCATCAAACTGGATAAAGCGCCGATCGAAGAGTACCTGAACTCCAACATCGTGCTGCTGAAATGGATGATCTCCGAAGGTTACGGCGACCGTCGTACGCTGGAGCGCCGTATTCAGGGCATGGAAAAATGGCTGGCGGATCCGCAGCTGCTGGAAGGCGACGCCGATGCGGAATACGCGGCGGTGATCGAGATCGACCTGGCGGAAATCGACCAGCCGATCCTGTGCGCGCCGAACGATCCGGACGATGCGCGTCTGCTGTCCGACGTGGCCAACAGCAAAATCGACGAAGTGTTTATCGGTTCCTGCATGACCAACATCGGCCACTTCCGTGCGGCGGGCAAGCTGCTGGATCAGCACAAAGGCCAGCTGCCGACCCGCCTGTGGGTGGCGCCGCCAACCAAGATGGATGCGGCTCAGCTGACCGAAGAGGGCTACTACAGCGTATTCGGCAAGAGCGGGGCGCGTATCGAGATCCCTGGCTGCTCGCTGTGTATGGGTAACCAGGCGCGCGTCGCCGACGGCGCGACGGTGGTGTCGACCTCAACCCGTAACTTCCCGAACCGTCTGGGTACCGGCGCCAATGTATATCTGGCATCGGCGGAGCTGGCGGCGGTGGCCTCACTGCTGGGGCGCTTACCGACGCCGGACGAGTATCAGACCTATATGGAGCAGGTGGATAAGAGCGCGGCCGATACTTACCGCTATCTGAACTTCAACCAGCTGGAGCAGTATACGGAAAAAGCCGACGGTGTGATCTTCCAGACCGCCGTGTAATTCCCGCACGCTGTGAAAACCCGAATCGGGGGAGCCGCCAGGCTCCCCCTTTTTTATGCCTGAAGTGTGACCCTTTCCGCATTTGGTATTTCCTAATCAATTGAATTTTAAAAGTTATTTTAAATCATTACTCTTAGGCTAACGGTGTCGCCGGGAGCTTGATTGATGGTAAATAGTTAGCGTCCTAACCTAATCCTGTCCGTAATTCTTACTGCGTGAAGCGTAAATCAATTAAACCGGGGAGGTTTAGCTATGTCGCTTTATCAACAGCCCGCACGCGTCTGGGATACCCGGCGTCAGGAGAAGCAGCGCCGGCTGGCCAGCGTGCAGGGGCAGGTGCAAGGAAAGGTGATCCCCACGGCGGATCTAACCGCGGCGCTGGAACGGCTGATCGTGCCGGGTGACCGCGTGGTGCTGGAAGGGAACAACCAGAAACAGGCGGATTTCCTTTCCCGCACTCTGGCGCAGGTCGACCCGTCAACCGTGCACGATCTGCATATGATTATGCCGAGCGTCGGCCGCGCTGAGCACCTGGATATCTTCGAAAAGGGCATCGCCCGCAAGCTGGATTTCGCCTTTTCCGGTACCCAGAGCCTGCGAATTTCTCAACTGCTGGAAGACGGTCAGCTGGAAATCGGCGCCATCCACACCTATATCGAGCTTTATTCGCGCCTGTATGTTGACCTGGTGCCGAACGTGGCGCTGGTGGCGGGCTTCAAGGCCGACCGGCAGGGCAACCTGTACACCGGCCCCAGCACCGAGGACACGCCGGCGCTGGTGGAGGCCGCTGCATTTAAAGACGGGATCGTCATCGCTCAGGTTAACGAACTGGTGGACGACGAAACCGACCTGCCGCGGGTCGATATTCCCGGCTCGTGGATCGATTTTGTGGTGGTGGCGGATCGGCCCTTCTTTATCGAACCGCTGTTCACCCGCGATCCGCGCCTGATCAAACCCGTCCACGTACTGATGGGCATGATGGCGATCAAGGGCATTTACGCCGAGCATCAGGTGCAGTCCCTCAACCACGGTATCGGCTTTAACACCGCCGCCATTGAATTATTGCTGCCGACCTACGGCGAACGCCTGGGGCTGAAAGGCAAAATCTGCAAGCACTGGACCCTGAACCCGCATCCGACCCTGATCCCGGCGATTGAAAGCGGCTGGGTGGAAACCGTGCACTGCTTCGGCGGTGAGCTGGGGATGGAGGATTACATCGCCGCGCGTCCGGATATCTTTTTCACCGGCCGCGACGGTTCGATGCGCTCCAACCGCGCATTCTGCCAGATGGCGGGCCAGTACGCGGTGGACATGTTTATCGGCTCCACGCTGCAGATTGACGCCATGGCGCACTCGTCCACCGTGACGCGCGGGCGGCTTTCCGGCTTCGGCGGCGCGCCGAATATGGGCCACGACCCGCACGGCCGCCGCCATGCCACTCCGGCCTGGCTGGATATGATCGAAGAGCCGGATCCGCTGGCGCGCGGCCGCAAACTGGTGGTGCAGATGGTGGAGACCTTCCAGGCCGGCGCGAAGCCGACCTTTGTCGAGAAGCTTGAGGCGATCGACGTCGCCGAAGAGGCCGGCATGCCGCTGGCGCCGGTGATGATTTATGGCGATGACGTCACCCACGTGTTGACCGAAGAGGGTATCGCCTACCTGTATCGCGCCCGCTCGCTGGAGGAGCGCCGGGCGATGGTCGCCGCGGTAGCCGGCATCACCGATATCGGGCTGGGCGTGGACGCCGCCAGGGTGGCGCAGCTGCGCCGCGAAGGCAAAGTGGCGTACCCGGAAGATATGGGCATCCGCCGCACCGAGGCCGACCGTTCGCTGCTGGCGGCGGGCAGCGTGGCCGATCTGGTGGACTGGTCCGGCGGCCTGTACAACCCGCCGGCTAAATTCCGGAGTTGGTGATGAAACTTTCCTCCTGCAGCAAGGCGGCGCAGGCCGATGCCCTTGCGCTGCGTCTGGCGGACGCCGCCACCCAGGCGCTGATCGACGAGGCGCGCCTCAGCCCGAAGCCGGGGCTGGTGGACGCGCGCGGCAGCGGCGCGCATCAGGATCTGACGCTGGCGTTGATGGAGCGCTCGGCCCTCAGCCTGCATGACACCTTTTATGCGCTGGCCATCGCCGGCTGGCAGCGTCCGGCGGATGGCGCACTGCGTCAGGAGATTGGTCGTATCGGCCGCGAGGGCGAGCGGCAGATGATGGCGGCGACCGGCGGGGTGAATACCCACCGCGGCGCCATCTGGGCGCTGGGGCTGCTGGTGACGGCGCTGGCGATGCGGGAGGGGCGCGCCGACGCGCGACAAACCTGCCTGCGGGCGGCGCAGCTGGCGCAGTTGGCGGACCCGGCCAGCCCGAAGTCGTTCAGCAAAGGGCTGCGCGCCTCGCGGCGTTACCGGGTGCCCGGCGCGCGGGAAGAGGCGCAGCAGGGGTTCCCGCACGTGATGCGTCTGGCGCTGCCGCAGCTGTGGCGCAGCCGGGCCGCCGGCGCCGATGAACAGGCGGCCCGGCTGGATGCGCTGATGGCGATCATGACCAGCCTGAGTGACACCTGCGTGCTGTCGCGCGGCGGCTGGCCGGCGCTGCAGGCGATGCGGCAGGGCGCGCAGGCGGTATTGCGCGCCGGCGGTTACCAGCGGCCGGCGGGGCGGGCGCAGCTGGCGCGGTTGGAGCAGCGGCTGCTGGCCTGCAACGCTTCGCCGGGCGGGGCGGCGGATCTACTGGCGGCGGCGCTGCTGCTCGATCGGGCGGCGGGCTGCTGAACATCTATTCGAGAGGACGTTATGGAACATATTGAATTGAGCTATCCGGCTACGGAGCACGTGGTCGGCCAGCGGTTGGCCGGCGTGGTCGGCTCCGGCGATATGGAAGCGCTGTTTGAGCCAGCGGCGGGTGACGTGCTGCGGGTGGTGATTAAAACCTCGGTCGACGGCAGCCAGCAGCGCTGGCGGCATCTGTTTGAGCGCCTGGCGGCGCTGCGCAGCCTGCCGGCGGGGCAGCTGGAGATTAACGATTTCGGCGCGACGCCGGGGGTGGCGCGTCTGCGGATTGAGCAGGTGTTTGAGGAGGCCGGCCATGCGTGAAGATCTCAGCTTTATTGAACTCAGCGCCCGTGAACGGGCGCGGCAATTACTCGACGACGGCAGCTTCCGCGAGCTGCTGGGGCCGTTTGAACGTATCACCTCGCCGTGGCTGGAGCCGCAAGGCATCGTCACCCAGGCGGATGACGGCATGGTGGTGGCCAAAGGCACCCTGAACGGTCAGCCGGCGGTGGTGGCGGCGGTTGAAGGGGCGTTTCAGGGCGGCAGCATGGGCGAAGTCTCCGGCGCCAAGATGGCGGCGGCGCTGGAGCTGGCGGCGGAGGATAACCGCAACGGCATTCCGACGCAGGCGGTGCTGCTGCTGGAAACCGGCGGCGTGCGTCTGCAGGAGGCCAATCTGGGGTTGGCGGCGATCGCCGATATTCACGCCGCCATCGCCGACCTGCGGCGCTATACCCCGGTGGTGGGCATTATCGCCGGCACCGTCGGCTGCTTCGGCGGCATGTCGATTGCCGCCGGCCTGTGCAGCTACCTGATCGTCACCCGCGAAGCGCGTCTGGGGCTTAACGGCCCGCAGGTGATTGAGCAGGAGGCGGGGATTGAGGAGTACGACTCCCGCGACCGGCCGTTTATCTGGAGCATGACCGGCGGCGACGTGCGCTACCGCAGCGGTTTCGCCGACGTGGAGGTGGAGGATGCGTTGCATCAGGTGCGCGCCGCGCTGCTGGCATGCCTGGCGCGCGGCGTGCCGGCGCGGCACCGCAGCGAACGCCATGACTATTACCTGCCGAAACTGACGCAGTTTGACAGCCGTCAGCAGGCGGACGCCGCCGTGGTGGCGCAACTTTTTGCACGGGAGGATCGTCCATGAGCACACAGACAACCAGCCGCGGTGACTATTGGTTCTCGCTGCTGACGCAGGGAGCCGCGGAGCGGCGCGGGCAGTGCGCCTCGGTCAGGGTGGCCGACGGCGACCTCGACGGCCAGGCGGCGCGTTTTATCGCCGTGGTGCCGGATGCCGATAACCACTACCCGCGCGCCGCGCGCGGCGAGGTGGGGCTGCTGGAGGGCTGGACGCTGGCGCAGGTGGTCAGCGAGGCGGTGGCGGCGGATCGGCATCAGACGCAAAAGCGCGCCATCGTGGCGATTATCGACGTGCCGAGCCAGGCCTACGGCCGCCGCGAAGAGGCGTTCGGCATTCATCAGGCGCTGGCCGGCGCGGCGGGCGCCTATGCCGCGGCGCGACTGGCCGGGCACCCGGTGATTGGGCTGATCGTCGGCAAGGCGATGTCGGGGGCGTTTTTGGCACACGGCTACCAGGCCAACCGGCTGATCGCCTTTAACGACGACGGCGTCATGATCCACGCCATGGGCAAGGCATCTGCCGCGCGCATTACGCTGCGTTCGGTCGAGGCGCTGGAGAAACTGGCCGCCACGATCCCGCCGATGGCTTACGACATCGGCCACTACGGTTCGCTGGGGTTGCTTGATCAACGGCTGGATATTCGCGATCCGCTGCAGGCGACGCTGCAGGAGCTGGCGCTGGTGCGCACGGCGGTGGTCAAGGCGATCGCGGACAGCCGGCGGCAGGGCTGCGGACTGGAAAACCGCCTGGGGGCGGACAATCGCCGCAGCTCCGCGCTGGTGCGCGAGCGTATGCGCGCCGAATGGTAACAGCGGCTTTCGTTAACGTCAGTTCGTCATAACCGGGCCGGAGAGGGGCAAGCCCTTTCCGGCTGATAACAACCAATCACTACCTTCATCTGCATCTTGGCTGCGGGCAACCCCCAAACCAGTAATAAGAAACACATCGCACCTGAACTGACTGAATTTTTTCTTTTTAACAGGTGATTTATGACTTACATCATTATTCATGCGCTGGCGCCGATCTTTGTCATCATGCTGCTGGGTTTTTACGCCGGCAAGACGAAAATGGTCGATAACCAGAATGTTTCTTTGCTCAATATCTTTGTGATGGATTTTGCGTTGCCCGCGGCGCTGTTCAGCGCCACCGTACAGACCCCGTGGCTGGGCATCGTGCAGCAGTCGCCGCTGATTGTGGTGCTGGTGTTGGCGATGTGGCTGACCTACGCGGCGATTTACGTTGTCAGCACCCGGCTGTTCCATAAGTCGCCGCAGGATGCGGCGGTGCTGACGCTGACCGTGGCGCTGCCCAACTATGCGGCGCTCGGCCTGCCGATCCTCGGCAGCGTGCTGGGTGAATCGCCGAGCACTTCGCTGTCGGTGGCGGTCTCCATTGCCTGCGGCTCGGTGTTGATGACGCCGTTCTGCCTGCTGATTCTGGAGCGGGAAAAAGCCCGCGCCGCTGGCGGCGAACAGCAGGCGGGGGCGCGCATGCTGCCGTTGTTGATGTGGCGCTCGGTGATTAAGCCGATCGTCTGGGGGCCGCTGCTGGGCGTGGTGCTGTCGGCCGTTGGCGTGCGGATGCCGGAGATGGTGCTGGCGGCCACCGCGGCGGCGCTGTTCCTGACCGGGGTGATTTTGTCGGCGCGCCGGCTGCAGATTAATGCCTCGGTGCTGCTGGCCAGCGTCACCAAGCTGCTGATCCAGCCGTTTATCGCCTGGGGCATCGTGCTGGCGCTGGGGTTGCACGGCAGCGTGGCGATCACCGCGATCCTGATGATTGCGCTGTCGGCGGGCTTCTTCGGCATCGTGTTCGGCAACCGCTTCGGCGTGCAGTCGCCGGATGCGGAAGCCACGCTACTGATAAGCTCGGTGCTGTGTATTCTGACGCTGCCGCTGTTTATCACCCTGACCGCCGGTCTGTAACGGAGGAAACCATGATACGTCCGCATGACCTGCTATGGACGGATAACGCCGACGCGCTGATCTTTCCCGGCGCCGCGCCGGCATGGGCAACGCGGCAGTGTGAACTGCCGCTGGTGGTGCGGCGCGATTTGCCGCGCGACGGCGCCATTCCGGTAGGCATCCGCGGCGCGACGCGCGCCCAGCGGGCGGCGGCCTGGCTGCCGCCTGCGGCGGTGCGCCGGCGGGTAACGCCGCAGGCGCTGGTAGCCGGGCTGTCGGCGGCGTCGCCCTTTGCCGATTTGCCGCCGGTGCGGGCGCTGCTGACGCTGGCGGCGCAGCCGTGGCGCTGGGCGTGGGGCGTGACCGGCAGCTGCGGCTATGCGCTGGCGACCGGCCTGCCGGTGATGCATGCGGACAGCGATCTGGACCTTACCGTGCGCTGCCCGCAGCCCGTCGATCGCGCGGCGCTGCAGGCGCTGGCGCAGCGGCTGCGTACGCTGCCGTGCCGGGTCGATATGCAGATTGAAACCCCTCACGGCGGCTTTGCGCTCAGCGAGTGGCTGCGCGACGGACGGGTACTGTTAAAAACCAACGGCGGCCCTTATCTGACCGATGCGCCATGGTCGGCGCTGCAGGAGTGATGATGAAGATTCTTTTTACCTTTCCTGGCCAGGGGTCGCAGACGCCGCAGATGTTGCACCAGCTGCCGGATACTGCCGTCAGCCGCGAACTGCTGACGCAGGCGCGTCAGACGTTGGGGGAGGATCCGCTGTCGCTGGACGGTGCGCAGGCGCTGCAAAAAACGCGTGCGGTGCAGCTTTGCCTGTTGATCGCCGGCGTCGCCTACGCCCGCGAGCTGGTGCAGCACGGCGTGACGGCCGACTTTGTCAGCGGCCTGTCGATCGGCGCGTTTCCGGCGGCGGTGGTGGCCGGCGCCTTGAGCTATGAGGACGCGCTGCGGCTGGTGGCGCTGCGCGGCGAGCTGATGGAGCAGGCCTATCCGCAGGGCTATGGTCTGGCGGCGCTGGTCGGTCTGCCGCAAAGCCGGGTGGAGGCGTTAATTGCGCAGGTGAACGGCGAGCGGTCGCCGCTATATCTGGCCAATATCAACGCCGACGACCAGATGGTGGTAGCCGGCAGCGATGAGGCGCTGAGCCGGGTGATGACGCTGGCGAAGCAGGCCGGCGTAGCCAGGGCCAGCCGTCTGGCGGTCAGCGTGCCGTCCCACTGTGCGCTGCTGGCGCAGCCGGCGGCCAGGCTGGCGGAGGCGATGCAGGCGGTGACGCTGCGGCGTCCGCGGGTGGCCTATCTGAGCGGCAGTAGCGGTCGGGTGCTGTGGCAGCCTGAGCGCATCGCCGACGATCTGGCCTATAACATGGCGCGCACCGTGCGTTGGCACGAGGCGATGCGGGCGGCGTATGAGCGCGAGGTGCGGCTGGCGATTGAGATGCCGCCGGGCGCGGTGCTCAGCGGCCTGACGCGCAAGGTGATGACCGCAGGGGAAGCGCTGTCCCGCTGCCAGCTGGGGCTGGCGGCGGTGGTCGGCATTGTCGAACGCTACCGCCGTCAGGCTTAGCGGGGTCGCTCTGCGCGGGCGTACATGCGGCTCTCCGCCGTCAGCGCCAGCAGGTTCGGGTCCTGCTGCTGATTGCGGTTAAGCACCAGTGCGATGGTCTGGCGCATCTGGTAGCGTTCGCACAGCGGCATCAGCCGCACCGTGTGTTCGTAAACCTTTTTCATCCGGCCGGGCAGCAGTGTATAGCCGACGCCGGCCTGCACCAGACTGAGCATCGAGAAGATATCGTTGACCCGGGTGACGATTTCCGGCTCAAAACCGGCAATCTGAAAGGCCTCGGTAAAGCCGTGATAGGTGGCGAACCCTTCGGTCAGCGAAACGAATTTCTGGCGGCGGAAATCCTGCAGGTCCGCCGGGCCGTCAACCACCAGTTCAGAGCTGGCGGGCGCGGCGAGAAAGATATCGTCTTTAAACAGCGGCTGGGTCTCAAAGCGCTGCGGGTCCACCTGGCTGTCGGAAACGGAGATCAGAATGGCGTCCAGCTGCTGCGTTTGCAGCTGCGCCAGCAGCGCGGCATTGGAGCCCATCGTCAGATTGATTTCCAGCTCCGGACGGCGCAGTTTCAGCCCCATAATCAGGCGCGGCACCGTTTCCAGCGTCAGCGAGTAGAGCGTGCCGAGCCGCAGGCGCTGCTGCCCGAAGCCGGCCTTCAGCCGCGTCTCCTCAATGCCTTTCTGGGTCAGCCCGACGATATCGCGGGCGTAGTCCGCCAGCGTATGGGCGGCGGGCAGCGGCTGCAGATTGCGTCCCTGATGAATAAACAGCGGGCAGCGGATGCCGGCCTCCAGCGTATGCAGCGCGCGGTGGACGCTGACGCTGCTCAGCGCCAGCCGTTCGGCGGCGCGGGCGATGTTTTCCGTCTCCATAAAGGCCAGAAAGATTTCCAGTTTTTTCAGGGTAATTTCACTGTCGATCATTGGCGCATCCCTTGGCTGTTCCAGCCCACCATCATAACAACAATCGCGGCGGGCGGCTTCCCATTGCCGCGCCAAGCCGCTATATTGCCCGCCGCAAAAAAGAGCTGAACTTTGCGAGCGCTCGCTGAAATCGGGGCCGAATAACGCTGTACACTTATCATATATAGGCCTGGGGAGGGCGCACGATGGATTACGAATTTCTGCGGGATGTGACCGGTCAGGTAATCGTCAGATTTTCTATGGGACATGAAGCCATCGGCCATTGGATCAATGAAGAGCTGAAAGGCGATCTGAATCTGCTGGACCGGATTGAGAACGGCGCGGCGCAGGTGAAGGGCAGCGAGCGTCAGTGGCAGCTGGAAGGCCATGAATATACGCTGCTGATGGATGGCGAAGAGGTGATGATCCGCGCCAATCAGCTGCTGTTTGAAGGCGACGAGATGGAGGAGGGGATGAACTATTACGATGAAGAGAGCCTCTCCTTCTGCGGCGTAGAGGATTTTCTGGCGGTGCTGCAGGCCTACCGGCACTTTATGCTGAACTACTGAGCCGGGCCGCTGCAGACCGGGCGGCGTTCGCCGCCCGCACACCTACTTTCGTGATTAAATAAAATCAAAAAATCATTCCTTGGTCGTGATAACTGCGATCGCGCTCTCTATTTTTTATAATTTGATTCAATATAATCATTGTGATTAAAATAAATCAAAAATGCGAGGGTGCGATGAAACTGAAAGCGGCAATAGAGAAGATCCCCGGCGGGATGATGGTCGTCCCGCTGGTGCTTGGCGCGCTGTTGAATACTTTTACACCAGAGGCTTTAGAGATCGGCGGTTTTACCACCGCGTTATTCAAAAACGGCGCCGCGCCGCTGATCGGCGCTTTCCTGCTGTGTATGGGGGCCGGCATCAGCTTTAAGGCGGCGCCGCAGGCGCTGCTGCAGGGCGGCACCATCACCCTGACCAAACTGCTGGTGGCAATGGCGCTGGGGTTGGGAGTGGAGCGGCTGTTTGGCGCCGACGGCGTCTTTGGCCTGACCGGCGTGGCGATTATCGCGGCGATGAGCAACTCCAACGGCGGCCTGTATGCGGCGCTGGTCGGCGAGTTCGGCAATGAGCGCGACGTCGGCGCCATCTCCATTCTGTCGCTCAACGACGGCCCCTTCTTCACCATGATCGCGCTGGGCGCCGCCGGGATGGCCAACATTCCGCTGATGGCGCTGGTTGCGGTGCTGGTGCCGCTGCTGGTGGGGATGCTGCTGGGCAACCTCGATGCGAACATGCGTGAATTCCTGACCAAAGGCGGCCCGGTATTGATCCCGTTCTTCGCCTTTGCCCTCGGCGCCGGCATCAATCTGGAGATGCTGCTGCAGGGCGGGCTGGCGGGCATTCTGCTCGGGGCATTGACCACCTTCGTCGGCGGTTTCTTCAACATCCGCGCCGATCGGCTGGTCGGCGGCTCCGGCATCGCCGGGGCGGCGGCCTCCAGCACGGCGGGCAATGCGGTGGCGACGCCGTTAGCGATAGCGCAGGCCGATCCTTCGCTGGCGTCGGTGGCCGCTGCGGCCGCGCCGCTGATTGCCGCCTCGGTGATCACCACGGCGATCCTGACGCCGATCCTCAGCTCCTGGGTGGCGAAGCGTAATGCGGCGGTGAAGGAGAAGGCGGTATGAAAATGATCGTGATTGCCGATGATTTTACCGGCGCCAGCGATACCGGCGTACAGCTGGCGAAAAAGGGCGCGCGTACCGACGTGCTGCTGAATGACCGGCAGCCGGCGCCGCGCCGCGGCGATGTGCTGGTGATCAATACCGAGAGCCGTGCGCTGCCGGCGGCGGAGGCGGCGCGCAAGGTCAGCGATGCGCTGCGCCCCTACTGTGGCGGTGAGCAGTCGCCGCAGGTGTACAAAAAGATTGATTCAACCTTCCGCGGCAACGTCGGCGCGGAAATTGCCGCGGCGATGCAGGCCAGCGGCGCACGGTTGGCGATCGTGGCGGCGGCGATCCCGGCCGCCGGCCGGGTGACGCGGGGCGGCGCATGCTGGGTGCACGGCGTGCCGCTGCTGGAGACCGAATTTGCCAGCGATCCGAAAACGCCGATCGTCTCGTCGCAGATTAACACCCTGATTGGCCAGCAAACCGATATCGCTATTTATGAACTGGATCTGGCGACGGTACGCGGCGCGGCGCTGGACGAGCGGCTGGCGCAGCTGGCGCGGCAGGGCGGCATTGTGGTGGCGGACGCTGAACTGGACGGCGATCTGGCGCTGCTGGCGCAGAGCATCGGCCGGCTTGCCACGCCGGTGCTGCTGGTCGGCGCCGCCGGCCTGGCCAATGCGCTGCCGTCGGCCTGGTATCTCAGCGAACGGCAGCGGCTGCCGGTGCTGGTGGTGGCCGGTTCGATGAGCGAGGCCACCCGCCGGCAGATTACCTTCGCCGAACAGGAGAAATCGCTGGGCATTATCGATATCGACGTGCGGGCATTGTTGTCGGCGCAGGGCGCGCAGGCCTGCGAGGAGATTGCGCAGCAGGCGGCGGCGATACTGCAGACGCATCGGCACTGCGTACTGCGCACCTGCCGCGACGGCGACGCGCGCCGGCAGGTGGAGCAGCTGTGTGCTGAGCTGGACGTCAGCCGCCAGCAACTGGGCGACCGCATCAGCCAGTCGCTGGGGGAGATGACGCTCGACATTATCAACCGTACGCGGATTGGCGGCCTGTTCCTGACCGGCGGCGATATTGCGATTGCCGTCGCCCGGGCGCTGGGGGCGGAAGGCTACCGTATTAACGGTGAAGTCGCGCCCTGCGTACCGTGCGGCACCTTTATCAACAGTGAGATTGACGACCTGCCGGTAATTACCAAAGCCGGCGGTTTTGGCGGCGAAACCACGCTGCGCGACGCGCTTTATTTTATTGAGGAGATGTACAGTGGCAAATAACACCATCGCGATTACCATGGGCGACCCGGCAGGCATCGGGCCGGAAATTATTATCAAGGCGTTGGCCGAGGGAGAATTGTCCGGCGCCCGCGCCGTGGTGGTCGGCTGTTTGGCCACGCTGCGGCGCATTCAGGCGCTGGGCATCACGCCGGCGGCGGAGCTGCGGCCGATAGAGACGGTGGCGCAGGCGCGTTTTGCGCCGGGAGTGATCAATGTGATCGACGAGCCGCTGGCGGATCCCGCCGCGCTGCAGGCGGGGAAAGTCCAGGCGCAGGCGGGGGATCTGGCCTACCGCTGCGTCAGACGCGCCACCGAACTGGCGCAGGCCGGCGAGGTGCAGGGCATCGCCACCGCGCCGCTGAACAAAGAGGCGCTGCATCTGGCGGGGCATATGTATCCCGGCCATACCGAGCTGCTGGCCACGCTGACCCACAGCCGCGATTACGCCATGGTGCTGTATACCGACAAACTGAAAGTGATCCACGTATCCACCCATATCGCCCTGCGTAAGTTCCTGGATACGCTGAGCGCCGAGCGGATCGAAACGGTGGTGTCGATGGCGGATACTTTCCTCAAGCGGGTGGGCTTTAGCCAGCCGCGCATCGCCGTCGCCGGCGTTAACCCGCACGCCGGGGAGAACGGCCTGTTTGGCGATGAAGAGATTAAGATCGTCAGCCCGGCGATTGCAGCGGCGAAGGCGCGCGGTATTGATGTCTACGGGCCTTGTCCGCCGGATACGGTCTTCCTGCAGGCTTACGAAGGCCAATACGATATGGTGGTGGCGATGTACCACGATCAGGGGCATATTCCGCTGAAACTTCTGGGCTTTTACGACGGAGTGAATATTACCGCCGGGCTGCCGTTTATCCGCACCTCCGCCGACCACGGTACGGCCTTTGATATTGCCTGGACAGGTAAAGCCAAGTCTGAGAGCATGGCGATCTCGATACAATTAGCCACGCAGCTTGCCTAATCAAGGGACTATGAAGCCACAACATCGTCTGGACCAGATTCTGGACTATTTAAAGGGCCATAATCTGGTCACGGTTGAACAGCTGGTTACGGCGATCGACGCATCGCCGGCCACCATTCGCCGCGACCTGATCAAACTGGACCAGCAGGGTGTGATCAACCGCAGCCACGGCGGCGTGGCGCTCAACCGCTTTATCCCCGCTCAGCCGACCACCAATGAGAAGCAGCTGCGCCATCTGCAGGAAAAGCGCGCTATT
Source organism: Serratia sp. FGI94 (assembly GCF_000330865.1). Taxonomy (NCBI): domain Bacteria; kingdom Pseudomonadati; phylum Pseudomonadota; class Gammaproteobacteria; order Enterobacterales; family Yersiniaceae; genus Serratia; species Serratia sp. FGI94. The sequence continues at coordinate 3,940,595 of NC_020064.1, read as the reverse complement.
GCCCAGCAGGCGCTGGCGCTGATTAAGCCCGGCGATGCGGTGGTGCTGGACGCCGGCACTACCATGCTGGAACTGGCGCGCAACCTGACCCATCTGCCGCTGCGGGTGATTACCGCCGACCTGCGCATCGCCCTGCTGCTGTCGGAGTTTAAGCAGATTGAGGTCACTATTATCGGCGGCCGCATTGATGACAGCAGCCAGTCCTGCATCGGCGAGCACGGTCGCCGCCTGCTGCGCGGCGTCTATCCGGATATTGCCTTTATCAGCTGTAACTCCTGGAGCCTGGAAAAGGGCGTCACCACGCCGACGGAAGAGAAAGCCGGGCTGAAGCAGGATCTGGCGGCGAACGCGCGCCGACGGGTGTTGCTGGCGGACAGTAGCAAATACGGCGCCTATTCACTGTTTTGCGTGACGCCGCTGGCCGAATTGACCGATATCGTGACCGACGGCGCCCTGCCGGCGGAGGTGCAGCAGCAGTTAACGGCGCTGCCCGCGCAGCTGCATCTGGCCCAGTAGAGCGCAATGATGGCGGGCGTCATGCCCGTCCGACGTTATTGCCTTTCTGTTTCCTTTCCCCGCACTTTTACCGGCGGACAACGTGAGCTGCCCCCGGTTTAACGTTGATTTGTTTTGTATCCCTACCTTTTTTAGGTTACATCTTGTTAATAAATATAATGCTTATTGTTACAAGTATACGACGGTAGGGGGAAGGGATGGATTGGGTAATCGCGGGGTTGTCGGCCGTTAACGGCGTGGTATGGGGCGTCCCGATGCTGATCGGCATTCTGGGCATCGGTATATTTTTGCAGATTCGGCTCTCTTTTTTGCCGATTCGCCGGTTAGGCACCGGCTTTAAGCTGCTGTTCGAGCGCAATCACCACCGCGGCGACGGACAGATTTCACCGTTCAATGCGCTGATGACCGCGCTGTCCGCCACCATCGGCACCGGTAATATTGCCGGCGTCGCCACGGCGGTGGTGCTCGGCGGCCCCGGCGCGCTGTTCTGGATGTGGATCACCGCGCTGGTGGGCATGGCGACCAAATATTCCGAGGCGGTGTTGGCGGTGCGTTTTCGCGAAGTCGACGCGCGCGGACACTATGTCGGCGGGCCGATGTACTACATCAAGCACGGACTGGGTAAAAAGTGGATGTGGCTGGGAACGCTGTTCGCCTTTTTCGGCAGTATTGCCGGCTTTGGCATTGGCAATACCGTGCAGGCCAACTCGATTGCCGAGGCGCTGAACAGTAACTTCGGCGTCTCCCACGCGGTGACCGCCGGCGTGCTGGTGGTGCTGGTGGGCGCGGTGCTGATCGGCGGCATTAAGCGTATTGCCGACGTGGCGGGGAAACTGGTGCCGCTGATGACGGTGGGCTATTTTGGCGCCGGCATTATCGTGCTGGGGTTGAACGTGAGCGAGATCCCGGCCGCCTTCTCGCTGATTATCACGTCCGCCTTTACGCCGGTGGCGGCGCAGGGCGGCTTTGCCGGCGCGGCGGTCTGGGCGGCAATTCGCTTCGGGGTGGCGCGCGGCGTGTTCTCCAACGAGGCTGGTCTCGGCAGCGCACCGATCGCCCACGCGGCGGCCAAAACGCAGAACCCGATTCGTCAGGGGCTGATCGCCATGCTGGGCACCTTCATTGACACTATTATCGTGTGTTCCATCACCGGCCTGACCATTATTATCAGCGGTAAATGGATCAGCGGCGAGACGGGGGCGGCGCTGACCTCGACGGCCTTCTCATCCTCTCTGCCGGGGGGCAACTACATCGTGGCGGTGGCGCTGGCGATTTTCGCCTTTACCACCATTCTGGGCTGGAGCTTTTACGGTGAGAAGTGCATCCAGTATTTGTTCGGGCCGAAGATGATCGTACCGTTCCGCATTGCCTGGATCATTGCGCTGCCGATTGGCGCCACGCAGTCGCTGGAGTTTGTCTGGCTGCTGGCGGACACGCTGAATGCGATGATGGCTATCCCGAACCTGATTGCGCTGGCGCTATTAAGCCCGGTGGTGTACCGCCTGACGCGCGAACATATTCATGATGTGAACGCGCCCTCGGTTCAGGTTGACGGTACCAATCAGTAGCGGCGGGGGGACTCAAACCGCGGGGCAGCCTTGGCTGCCCCGCGTGGTTTACAGATGCGGAATATTCCGCCCGTAATAGATCTCCTGCATCTCTTTCCACAGCAGATCGGTAATCCGTTGTCGTTCTTCCTCGCTCAGCGCCTCGGGTTTGGCGTTGAACAGATAGTGCTTCAGATCGAAGTCTTTCAGCAGCATCTTGGTGTGGAAGATATTTTCCTGATAAACGTTCACATCCATCATGTGGTACAGCGCCTTCATATCCTCAGACATAAAGTTCTGGATCGAATTGATCTCATGATCGATATAGTGCTTTACGCCGTTGACGTCACGGGTGAAACCGCGCACGCGGTAATCCATGGTGACGATATCCGATTCCAGCTGGTGGATCAGATAGTTCAGCGCCTTCAGCGGGGAAATCACGCCGCAGGTTGAGACTTCAATGTCGGCGCGGAAGGTGCACAGACCGCCTTCCGGATGGCTCTCCGGGTAGGTGTGTACGCAGATATGGCTCTTGTCCAGGTGTGCCACCACCGTATTGGGCAGCGGGCCGGGGTGTTCCGAGGTATCAACGTCTTTCGGATCGACCGGTTCCTCGCTCACCAGAATGGTGACGCTGGCGCCTTGCGGCTCATAGTCCTGACGTGCGATGTTCAGAATGTTGGCGCCAATGATCGAGCAGGTCTCGCTGAGGATCTCGGTCAGGCGGTTGGCGTTGTACTGTTCGTCAATGTAGGCGATATAGCCGTCGCGGTCGTCCGCGGTTTTGGCGTAACAAATATCGTAAATACAAAAACTCAGGCTTTTGGTCAGGTTATTGAAGCCGTGCAGTTTCAGCTTTTGCAATTTGGTTCACCCCCTTTGTTTCTCTCGGGTCTAACGTGGAATGCGCTCATGCGCCGCTTATGCCGGTGATTCGGCCAGGGCGTTGAGCAGGTATTGCGGCAAGGCAAAGCTGCCGCCGTGGACCGCCGGATTGTAATAACGGCAGTGTAAACCGCTTTGGTTAAAGCGTTGTTGCAGCGTGGCGAGGTCAAGCTGACGCAGCGCCGGGTTCTGGCTGGCCCAGGCAAAGGTCATGATGCCGCCGTAGTAGGTCGGGATTGCCGCCTGGTAAAAGCTGACGTCCTGGAAATAGTGGCTTAACCGGGTGTGGCTGTTGACGGCCTCATCCTGCTGCAGGAAGCAGACGCCGTTCTGCGCGACGAAAATGCCGTTCTCATTCAGGCAGCGGGCGCAGCCTTCATAGAAGGCCGAGGTGAACAGGCTTTCACCGGGGCCGATCGGGTCGGTGCAGTCGGAGATAATCACGTCGAATTTTTCATCGGTCTGATTAACGAAGTTGACGCCGTCGTCGATCACCAGTTTGAAGCGCGGGTCGTCATAGGCGCCGGCATTGTGGTTTGGCAGGTACTGACGGCAGAACGCCACCACGCCGGCGTCGATTTCCACCATGGTGATCTGCTCAACGCCGCGGTGACGGCTGACTTCACGCAGCATGCCGCCGTCGCCGCCGCCGATAATCAGCACTTTCTTCGCCTGGCCGTGGGCCAGCAGCGGCACGTGGGTCATCATCTCGTGGTAGATGAACTCGTCGCGCTCGGTGGTCTGTACCACGCCGTCAAGCGCCATCACGCGCCCTAACACCGCGTTTTCAAAGATCACCAGATCCTGGTGCTCGGTTTTTTCACGGTACAGCTCTTTCTCTACCGTGAAGTACTGACCGAAGCTGTCGTGCAGCGTTTCATACCAAATTTCTTTTTGGGCCATGTCGGGATGCTCCGTAATAACAGCCATGAAAAATCGGCGCAACATAATAGCTAACTCTGCTACAGGTTGCACGGTGGAATTTCACACAATCGGCGGGAAAGGGACGAGCGGCGGCGTAGGGCCGGCCGCCTTTAGTTGGCGTAGGCCAGCAGGCTGAGGGAGTCGCGCGCCAGCGATTTGCACTTGGTTGGCGTAGGGATGGCAATGCCGCTGAGATCGCGGTAGCTGTCCTCGCCCAGCGCCTTCATATCGAAGTGGTCATAATTGCTGAGATCCCAGCGGTTCTGCTGGGCAAAATAGACGATGGCGCGCTTTACCTGCTCGTTAGGCAAGTCTTTGTAACCACAGTTGTTTTTTAGATAGACGAACACCGCAGTCAGATCCGCCAGGTCTTCCGCCTCTGATTCATTGAGCGCCAGGCTGGCGTTGGAAAAGCCCAGCGTACTCAGCAACAGTATCAATAAAGTGGTCTTTTTCATCGTGACAATGGGGCCGTTGGTTGTCTGCAGACGTTACCACACTTTTTCCTTTCCCACTCTACTTTCGTCCGCAGGGCGGCTTTACAGCCGATTCGGCCTGTGCGTATGATTTCTGTGCGTTTCGCAGGAGGATTAACACAAGGAGTGTATAACGATGACGGCATTAACTTTTCCCTGTACGGTGTTCGAAACCCAGAAACGGATGGATGACTATGGTGCGGCGGATATGCGCAGCGGTGACCTGACGTCCGGGCAGTTAAAGACGCAGTTTCGTTTGACGGACGTTTCCACCAGAGTAGACCCCTATACGCTAAGGCGCAGCGCCGCCTTTGGCGGCTGGTCGTCGATGTTCAGGCCGCCGGCTGCGGGTGCGCCGGTAGGGCGTCAGGAGTGCGCCCGGATACTGTTTGATGAGTTCCGGGAACTGTCAGCGACCTTTGCGCTGTATGGCCCGTATCGCCCTTTGATCGGCAGGATGATCAACCATATGCAGTACGGCAACGGCACGCCGTTTCGGGATGCGTTGTTAGACCAGGCGCTGAAGGCGCATATTCTTAATGATAAGACTGTAAATAGTTCATTATTAAAAGTAAGAAATGCTTTGGATGAAAATATCGATAGGGTTAATGGTTATTTTCCCAATGATAAGCTCTACAGGATAAGGGAAATTATTCTTGAGGGAAGGCTGCCCAAGTTCGATCGGTTGCAGGATAATTTTAACGGTATGGGGATAACCGTTCATGATACATGGGCAACGTACATTACTATAAAGTCGCTCCATATAGAGAATGGCGGCTATTGTGTCGCAGTGAACTACAAAGTACAGGATCACTTCGGTTTGGATACAGAGGATATTTTAAAGTTCAAGTTTAATCAGTTTCGTTTTTTTCGCATCTGGTTTGTACTGCAGCGCTATAACCAGTTTGGTTTTAAGCCGTTTATGACAAATATGGAAGCGGATGTAGAGTTGCGGGGGAGGTGGTGATGAAGGGGAAATGTAAGGTAACGTTTGTTGCTTTGGTTGTCGTCATACTGCTTGGATTATTGATATGGATATTGGTCCGTCCGGTAAAAATTGTTGCCGTACATAAAAAAGGGGAGTTTGCTTCTGTTTTAGTTGAAAACTTCCCGCTTAGCGACCGGGGGAAAATGAATTGGTGGCTCAAAAACCAAAAAACATTAACAGAGCAATATGGGATTCCTGCCCCGGCAAAAGATAGCTACTTTTATGTCACATTTTGGAAATTTGGTGACGGTTACAAAGAAGAGGGCAAGTACGATCGACTGTGCTTTGACGATATGAAACCGCCAAAGAACTGTATTGAAAAGGATGCGGTTTTCTCTGTCAGCCACAGCCGTAATCTGGGCACCGTTTTTACCACCTATGAAGGACGCTACAAACTGCAAGAAAACGGTGAGATTGTCGCATATAAGAGTACGTTTGAAGCCCGATGACGGGAGCGCGGGAGCCGGTGCCTGAATAACTTGACGTAACCTAACAAAACAAGACAAATCAAACTATTATTGAACTTGACCTTCCACCAAGGGGAGGGTTTACGCTGGCCGGATATTTTTATGTAACTGGAAAAGGGAGTCAGCTATGTTACGTCGTGATTTTATTAAATATACCGCCGCATTGGGCGCGGTCAGCGCATTGCCGCTCTGGAGTCGGGCCGCGTGGGCGGCCGATCTGCCCGCGCTGCCGATACCGCCGCTGTTGACGCCGGATGCGCAAGGCAAGCTGGCGCTGGCGCTGCAGACCGGCGAGATGAACTGGCTGCCGCAGGCGGCGACCAAAACCTGGGGCGTCAACGGCGCCCTGCTGGGGCCGGCGGTGCGTCTGCAACGCGGCAAAGCGGTGACGGTCGATATTAACAACCGGCTGCCGGAAGCCAGCACCGTTCACTGGCACGGGCTGGAGATCCCCGGCGATGTCGATGGCGGCCCGCAGGCGCTGATTGCGCCGGGCGCCACCCGCACCGTCCATTTCACCATCGACCAGCCGGCGGCCACCTGCTGGTTCCACCCGCATACGCACGGTAAAACCGGCCATCAGGTGATGATGGGGCTGGGCGGCCTGGTGCTGCTGGAAGATGAAGAGAGCAGCAAACTGTCGCTGCCGAAAACCTGGGGCAAGGATGATATCCCGGTGATTTTGCAGGACAAGCGGCTGGGCAAAGATGCGCAGATTGAGTATCAGCTCGATATTATGAGCGCGGCGGTGGGCTGGTTCGGCGACCGCATGTTCACCAACGGCGCGCAGTACCCGCAGCACGTCGCGCCGCGCGGCTGGCTGCGCCTGCGCTTTCTCAACGGCTGTAACGCGCGTTCGCTGCAGCTGGCCGCCAGCGATCGGCGGCCGCTGTACGTTATCGCCAGCGACGGCGGTTTCCTCGGCGAGCCGGTGAAGCTGACGGAACTGCCGATGCTGATGGGTGAACGTTTTGAAGTGCTGGTCGACACCAGCGACGGTAAACCGTTTGATATCGTCACGCTGCCGGTACAGCAGATGGGGATGACGCTGGCGCCGTTCGACCAGCCGCTGCCGGTGCTGCATATTCAGCCATCGCTGGCGCAGGGGATTAAATCGATGCCGGACAGCCTGGTGACACTGCCGCCGCTGCCTGCCGCCGCCACCGGCGCGCAGCAGCGTGAGTTCCGCCTGATGATGGATCCTAAACTGGATATGCTGGGGATGAAGGCGCTGATGGATCGCTACGGACATCAGGCGATGGCCGGCATGAGTATGGACCATGGCAGCATGGGGCACGGTGCGCCGGAGAGCGGCGGCCAGATGGCCGGCATGGACCACGGCAAGATGGCCGGGATGGATCACAGCAAAATGGCCGGGATGGATCACAGCAAAATGGATCACGGCAGCATGACCGGCATGGACCACGGTAAGATGAAGCACGGCGAGCAGCCGTATGATTTCAGCCACGGCAATACCATCAACGGCAAGGCGTTTGACATGAGCAAGCCGGTGTTCGCTGCCAAACGCGGGCAGTATGAGAAGTGGGTCATCTCCGGCGAAGGCGACATGATGCTGCATCCTTTCCATATTCACGGCACCCAGTTCCGTATTTTAAGCGAAAACGGCAAGCCGCCGGCGGCGCATCGCGCAGGCTGGAAGGATACGGTGCGGGTGGAAGGCGCGCGCAGCGAGGTGCTGGTGCAGTTTAACCATGAGGCCAGTGCGGAACATGCCTATATGGCGCACTGTCACCTGCTGGAGCATGAAGATACCGGCATGATGATGGGCTTTACCGTCGCCTAAGGGGAAAAATGGCAGGGCGGCGCGCTCGCGTCGCCTCTGCTGTCAGGCTATGCTAGAATCTGCGCCTTTCTTCCGGCAATAGACCTGAATACTATGAAACACACTGTAGAAGTAATGATTTCCGAGCAGGAAGTTAAGACCCGAATCGCCGAACTTGGCCGCCAGATCACCGAACATTACCGCGACAGCGGCAGCGATATGGTGCTGGTCGGGTTGCTGCGCGGCTCTTTCATGTTTATGGCGGATCTGTGCCGCACCATTGAGGTGTCGCACGAGGTCGATTTCATGACCGCCTCCAGCTACGGTAGCGGCATGTCCACCACCCGCGACGTGAAAATCCTCAAAGATCTTGATGAAGACATCCGCGGCAAAGACGTGCTGATCGTGGAAGACATCATCGATTCCGGCAATACGCTGAACAAAGTGCGCGAAATTCTGGCGCTGCGCGGCCCGAAATCACTGGCGATCTGTACGCTGCTGGATAAACCGGAGCGTCGTGAAGTTGAAGTGCCGGTCGAGTACGTAGGCTTTTCTATACCGGACGAGTTTGTGGTCGGCTACGGCATCGACTATGCCCAGCGCTATCGCCACCTGCCGTACGTCGGCAAAGTGGTGCTGCTCGACGAGTAAGCAAGATCGGGGGCGACGTGGTTAAACGCGCCCCCGCCAGTTCGGCGTGAGGTAGCAGCAGGCTTATGCCTGCGGCGGCTGTAAGCCTTTGCTCTGCAGCAGCGTCGAAATGCCTTTGCGGTAGCCCTGCTCCAGGCTTTCGCGGCTGGTGGCCGTGACCTCCAGATCGCGCAGGCGTCCGTCCTGAATGCCGTACACCCAGCCGTGAATCATCACTTTCTGGCCGCGCTGCCAGGCGGACTGCATGATGGTAGAGTGGCCCAGGTTATGCACCTGTTCGATCACGTTGATCTCGCACAGGGCGTTGAGACACTCTTCCTTGTCGAGTTTTTCCAGTTGCGGGCTATGCTTGTACCACAGATCGCGGATATGCAGCAGCCAGTTGTTGATCAGCCCCAGCTCCGGGTTTTCAACCGCCGCCTGCACGCCGCCGCAGCCCAGGTGGCCGCAGATAATGATATGTTCAACCTGCAGCACATCGACGGCGTACTGTACCACCGACAGGCAGTTAAGATCGGTGTGAATCACCAGGTTGGCCACGTTGCGGTGCACGAACAGTTCTCCCGGTTCCATTCCGGTCAGACGTTCGGCAGGCACGCGGCTGTCAGAACAGCCAATCCACAGAAAGCGCGGTTTTTGCGCCTGCGCCAGTCGTTCAAAGAATTCGGGGTCTTCCTGGTTGATGTTGGAGGACCACGCTTGGTTATTGGCAATTAGCCTTTCTATCTCTTTCATGACGGTTATGCACCTGTAATGAACACTTTGCGTAGGAGTAATATAGGGCAAGCGTCACAGTTTTGAAATCGGAACAGTGGAGTTAACCGCACGGATTCAACTCGGCAGGCGCGCCGTTGATGGTAAGATCGAAGTAATGATTCAATAACATCAGTCTCGAATACATGGTCATAGGGTACCCTTATCGCTTATGAATTATGCACTGGAATTAACACAGTTGACCAAGACCTACGCCGGCGGGGTCAAGGCGTTGCGCGGTATCGACCTGCGCGTCGAAGCCGGTGATTTCTATGCTTTGCTGGGGCCGAACGGCGCGGGCAAATCCACCACCATCGGGATTATCAGCTCGCTGGTGAATAAAACCTCCGGCAAGGTGCAGGTGTTTGGCTATGACACCGATAAAGACATCGTCAACGCCAAACGCCAGCTGGGGCTGGTGCCGCAGGAGTTCAACTTCAATCCGTTTGAAACCGTGATGCAGATTGTGGTCAACCAGGCGGGCTACTACGGCGTGACGCGGCGCGATGCGCTGTCGCGCGCGGAAAAATACCTGACGCAGCTGGATCTGTGGGAGAAGCGCAACGAGCGGGCGCGCATGTTGTCCGGCGGGATGAAGCGCCGCCTGATGATCGCCCGTGCGCTGATGCATCAGCCCAAGCTGCTGATCCTCGATGAGCCGACCGCCGGGGTGGATATTGAACTGCGCCGCTCCATGTGGGGCTTCCTGAAAGACCTCAATGCGCAGGGCACCACCATCATTCTGACGACCCACTATCTGGAAGAAGCGGAGATGCTGTGCCGCAATATCGGCATTATCCAGAACGGCGAGCTGGTGGAAAACACCTCAATGAAAGGGCTGTTGGCGAAGCTGAAGTCGGAGACCTTTATTCTCGATCTGGCGGCGAAAAGCCCGCTGCCGGCGCTGGACGGCTATCACAGCCGGCTGGTCGACACCTCAACGCTGGAAGTGGAAGTGATGCGCGAACAGGGGCTGAATGGCCTGTTCAGCCAGCTGAGCGCGCAGGGCGTGCAGGTGCTGAGCATGCGCAACAAGGCTAACCGGCTGGAAGAGCTGTTTGTCACCCTGGTTAATGGTAATGGAGAAAAAGCATGACACGTTTGTACTGGGTGGCATTGCAGAGCATCTGGGCGAAAGAAGTACACCGTTTTGCGCGTATCTGGGTGCAGACCCTGGTGCCGCCGGTGATCACCATGACGCTGTATTTTATCATCTTCGGTAATCTGATCGGTTCGCAGATCGGCAATATGCACGGCTTCACCTATATGCAGTTTATCGTGCCCGGCCTGATTATGATGGCGGTAATCACCAACTCTTACGCCAACGTCGCCTCATCGTTCTTCAGCGCCAAATTCCAGCGCAATATCGAAGAACTGCTGGTGGCGCCGGTGCCGACCCACGTGGTGATCGCCGGTTACGTCGGCGGCGGCGTGGCGCGCGGCATCTGCGTGGGCGTGCTGGTGACGGCGATCTCGTTGTTCTTCGTGCCGCTGCAGATCCATGCCTGGTGGGTGATTGCCGCCACGCTGCTGCTGACGGCGATTCTGTTCTCGCTGGGCGGCCTGCTCAACGCGGTCTTCGCCACCACCTTTGACGATATCAGCCTGATCCCGACCTTTGTGCTGACGCCGCTGACCTATCTGGGAGGCGTGTTCTACTCGCTGTCGCTGCTGCCGCCGTTCTGGCAGGCGGTGTCGAAGCTGAACCCGATCGTGTATATGATCAGCGGTTTCCGCTACGGCTTCCTTGGCGTGCACGACGTGCCGCTGACGCTGACCATGGCGGTGCTGCTGGCGTTTATCGCCGTGTTCTACCTGCTGGCCTGGTACCTGATCGAGCGCGGCCGCGGTCTGCGCACCTGATGGCCGTTCCCCCTCCCGCCGGCGTGTTGCGGGAGGGGGAAAGTCCGTTATCCCACCTTTTTCTCCCCCACTGTAAATCGTGCTATGCTGATGCACCCTCGACTTTTGGTCATTACGCACGGTTAAAACACTCTCATGCGGTTTCACATCAAGATAGCGGCAACGCTGGCCGGCGTGTTGACGTCGCTGCTGGCGCCGGCGGCGTCGGCCGGCCTGGTGTCGGCAGACAACGCGCTAAAATCCGGTTATATGGAAGCAAAACGCGACAGCGAGATCTATTCGCTGATCGGCGAACAGGTTATTCCGGTGGGCGAAGTGAAGGAAGGGCAGCTGGTGCAGGTCTTTCCGGCGGACGCGGAATATTATGAGCTGAAGTTCGGCCACGGCGTAGGGTTTATCGATAAGGACGACGTTGAGCGCCTTAACCGGGCGCAGGCGGAAAAGGTGAAAGATCCGCTGGGGGAGCTGAATAAGCCGCTGACCAACCAGAACCTGATCACCCGTCAGGCGATCAACGTCTACACCGCGGCGGATAACAAAAGCGAAATCTTCGGCATTCTGGAAGAGAACCTGCGCTATCCGATTATCGGCAGGCTGAAGGATCGGCTGAATAACACCTGGTATGAAATCAATCTCGGCGATCGGCTTGGCTACGTCAGTGAACTGGACTGCGAAGTCGATAACGGCATTCCGGTGCTGACCTATCACCACCTGCTGAAGAACGACGAGAACAAGCGTTTTCGCCACACCTCCACCACCACCTCGGACGTGGCCTTCAGCAATCAGATGACCTACCTGAAGCAGGCCGGCTACGACACCATTTCGCTCTATCAGCTGGAAGCCTATCTGAAGAACCGCATCAACCTGCCGGGTAAGGCGGTGGTGCTGACCTTCGACGACGGGCTGAAATCGGTGTATCGCTACGCCTATCCGGTGCTGAAGCAGTACGGTTTCCGCGCGACGGCGTTTATTGTCTCGTCGCGCATCAAGCGCCATCCGCAGAAGTGGAACCCGGATTCACTGCAGTTTATGAGCATTTCGGAGCTGAAGCAGCTGCAGGATGTGTTTGATATCCAGTCGCATACCCACTTCCTGCACCGCATCGACGGCTATAAGCGGCCGATCCTGCTGAGCCGCAGCCTGCACAATATCACGTTTGATTTTGAGCACTCCCGCCGCGCGCTGTCGCAGTTCAACCCGCATGTGCTGTATCTCTCCTACCCGTTCGGCGCCTATAACCAGAAGGCGGTGCAGGCGGCGGAAGACGCCGGTTTCCATCTGGCGGTGACGACGGTGCAGGGGAAGGTGAAGCCGGGCGACAACCCGTATAAGCTGAAGCGGCTGTATATTCTGCGCACCGACTCGATCCAGACGATGGCGGACCGCATCGCCAATAAGCCGGGTACGGTGGTGCAGTAACGCCGATAAAAAAGGGGCTGAACCCGGTTCAGCCCCTTGCCATGTTTTTCGACCGTCAGGCAACCTGTACCGGCACCGCTTTCGCTTTGCGCTGCAGCTGGTTGTCCCCTTCAAAGTAGGCGACTTTCGGGTGATGCTGGCGCGCATCGGCATCGCTCATCTGTACGTAAGAACAGATAATCAGCAGGTCGCCGACGCAGGCGCAGCGGGCGGCCGCGCCGTTGACGGAAATAATGCGCGAGCCGCGTTCGGCGGCGATGGCGTAGGTGGAAAAACGCTGACCGTTATCAACGTTATAAATATCGATAGCTTCATATTCCAGGATGCCGGCGGCATCCAGAAAATCCTGGTCGATGGCGCAGGAGCCTTCATAATGCAGGTCTGCCTGGGTGACCTTCACCCGGTGCAGTTTGCCTTGCAGCATAGTACGTATCATAGCGTTACCTTTCACAGGCGTGAGTTAAGTTCCGACAGCGAACCGCCATATCGTCACCGATCTCCTCGGGCTTGTCTACTTGGAAGGCCGGGGGAATGGTGACAACTGTGCAAAAAATAGTTACTCGGTCAGATCGACCTGCTGGTTATCAATCAGCCGGGCTTTGCCCAGCCAGGCGGCCATCAGCACTACCGCACGCCGGCTGTCGGCGCTGAGCGGCTGCAGGCTGTCGGCGTCGCGGATAAACAGCTCGTCCGGGGTGAAGCCGGCGTCGCGCAGCTGCTCGGCGGTCTGCGCCAGCAGTTCGTCAATCTGCCGCTCGCCGTTGCCCAGCCGCTCGGCCAGCGCCTTCATGATGCGGCTGAGCTGCGGCGCCTTCTTGCGTTCGTCCGCCGTCAGGTAGCCGTTGCGCGAGCTGAGCGCCAGACCGTCCTTGGCGCGCACGGTCGGCACGCCGACGATCTCGATGTCGTAGCCCATATCGGCCACCATTTTGCGGATCAGCGCCAGCTGCTGGTAATCCTTCTCGCCGAAGCAGGCCAGGTCCGGCTGCACCAGGTTGAACAGTTTGCTGACGATGGTTGATACCCCGCGGAAGTGGCCGGGACGGCTGGCGCCCTCCAGCATGGCGGAGATGCCGGGCACCTCAACGAAGGTCTGTTCGCCCAGACCCTGCGGATACACTTCCGCCGGCGCCGGCGCAAACACCAGATCGACGTTGTTGCGGGTCAGCTTCTCGCAGTCTTCTTGCAGGGTGCGCGGGTAGTTGGTCAGATCTTCCGGCCGGTCAAACTGCATCGGGTTGACGAAAATGCTGACCACCACGATATCGCCGCGGGCGCGGGCCTCGTCGATCAGCGTCATATGGCCGTCGTGCAGATTGCCCATGGTCGGCACCAGCGCGATGCGTTTCCCTTCCTGACGGTAGCGGCGAATATGCTGGCGCAGCAGCGGCAGGGTCTGAATAATTAACATGTTGGCTCCCGGTTCAATAGGGCTGACGCTTAGTTAAATGAGTGCTCGGCCGCAGGGTAAATCCCCTGTTCGACTTCCTGAATGTACTGTTGCACCGCGCTGCGCAGGTCGCCGCTCTGGGCGAGGAAGTTTTTGGCGAACTTCGGCGTGTGGCCGCCGGTGATGCCGAAGGCGTCGTGCATTACCAGGATCTGGCCGTCGGTGCCGTTGCCCGCGCCGATGCCGATCACCGGAATGGACAGCATGGCGGTGATTTTGCGCGCCAGCTCGGTCGGCACGCACTCCAGCACCAGCAGCTGAATGCCGGCCTGTTCCAGATTCTTCGCGTCTTCAATCAGCTGGTTGGCTGCCGCGTCATCACGGCCCTGCACCTTGTAGCCGCCGAAAATATTCACCGACTGCGGGGTCAGCCCCAGATGGCCGCACACCGGCACGGCGCGCTCCACCAGCATCTTCACCGTATCGCACAGCCAGCTGCCGCCTTCGATTTTGATCATGTTGGCGCCGGCGCGCATCACTTCCGCCGCGTTGGCGAAGGTCTGCTCCGGGGTGGCGTATCCCATAAACGGCAGGTCGGCCAGCAGCAGGCAGGCTGGCGCGCCGCGGCGTACGGCGCGGGTGTGGTAGGCGATGTCGGCCACGGTGACCGGCAGCGTGGAGTCGTGCCCCTGCAGCGTCATGCCCAGTGAGTCGCCGACCAGCATGAGTTTGATGCCCTGTTCTTCAAACAGTCTGGCGAAGCTGGCATCGTAGGCGGTCAGCGTCGCAAACTTGCGCTGCTCCTGTTTCCACTGGCGTAAGTGGGTCACGGTGGTGGGTTTCATCACAACGTCTCCTTGGTAGCGCCGCGTGGCGTGCACCGGCGCTGGCGGAAAAAAAGTGCTGTCATTCTACTGTAACCCTCCGGGGGTGGGTAGCGACGATAGTTATGGTTAAGATGTTCTTAAGAACCTTATGATGTAATAAGTCAATCTCGCTTTACAGATGCCCCGGCCCAGGCGAAAAAATGGCCACCCGCGGCGAAAATAAGGACGTGCATGAGAATTCTGCTGATTGAAGACGACAAGATTATCGGCGACGGCATCAAGGTCGGGCTGAGCCAGTTGGGCTTTACCCTCGACTGGTTTAGCGACGGCAAGCTCGGCAAACAGGCGCTGGGCAGCGCGCCCTATGATGCGGTGATCCTCGATCTCAGCCTGCCGGGCATCGACGGCCTCGATCTGCTGCGCGAATGGCGGCAGGCCGGCGAGGACGTGCCGGTGCTGATCCTGACCGCGCGCGATGCGTTGTCGCAGCGGGTAGACGGCTTGCAGAGCGGCGCCGACGACTACCTGTGCAAGCCGTTTGCGCTGGCGGAGGTGGCGGCGCGTCTGCAGGCGCTGATTCGCCGCCGTCACGGCCGGCTGAGCGCGCAGCTGACGCACGGCCGGCTGGTGTTCGACACCGCGGCGCGCAGCGTCACGCTGGACGGCGCGCTGGTGACGCTGACGCCGCGCGAGCTGGCGGTGCTGGAGCTGTTTTTACATAACAAGGGGCGGGTGCTGGCGCGGCCGCTGATTCAGGAAAAGCTGTACAGCTGGGACGATGAGGTGAGCAGTAACGCGGTGGAGGTGCATATCCACCACCTGCGCCGCAAGCTGGGCAACGGCTTTATCCGCACGGTGCACGGCGTGGGCTACACGCTGGGGGACGCCGAGTGAAGCGGCTGAGTCTGCGGCTGCGGCTGATTATCCTGTTCAGCCTGCTGGCGCTGCTGACCTGGGGCGTCGCCAGCGCGGTGGCGTGGAACATCACGCGCCACAATCTGAATAAGGTGTTCGATACCCAGCAGATGCTGTTCGCCAAACGGCTGGCGACGGCCAATCTCGGCGATATCTCAAGCGTCGGCAGCCTGCCGAAGACCAAAAAGCTGGTGCGCCACGGCAAGCGCGGCCAGCAGGATGACGACGCGCTGGCGTTCGCCATTTTTGACCGCCAGGGGCGCATGCTGCTGAACGACGGGGAAAACGGCGAGGATATCGTGTTTGACGCGCGGACGGACGGCTTTGTCGACGGCCGCCTGAAAGGGGATGACGACCGCTGGCGGCTGGTTTGGCTGACCAGCCCGGACGGCCGTCAGCGCATCGCCGTCGGCCAGGAGATGGAGTACCGGCAGGATATGGCCTGGGCGCTGGTGACCGGGCAGCTGACGCCGTGGCTGGCGACGCTGCCGCTGCTGATGCTGCTGATTGCCGTGGTGGTGGGGCGTGAGCTGCGTCCGCTGCGCAGCGTGGCGCAGGAGCTGCATCGCCGCGCGCCGGATGACGACGCGCCGCTTCAGGCGCACCGGGTGCCGAGCGAAGTGCGCCCGCTGGTGGACGCGCTCAACGCGCTGTTCGCCCGCATCGGCGCCATGCTGCAGCGCGAACGGCGCTTTACCTCCGATGCGGCGCATGAGCTGCGCAGCCCGTTGGCGGCGCTGCGGGTGCAGACCGAAGTGGTGCAGCTGGCCGGCGATAACGCTGAAGTGCGCGCCCCCGCGCTGGAGAAGCTGACCATCAGCATTGACCGCGCCACGCGGCTGGTGGACCAACTGCTGACGCTGTCGCGGCTGGATGCGCTGCCGGACCTGCACCAGCAGGAGCGCATCGACTGGCATCATCTGGTGACGGCGACGCTGGCCGAGCAGGAGCGCGATGCCCACCGCGCGGGGATGACGCTGCGCTATGAGGCGCAGGGCGCCCCGACGCCGCGGCCGGGGCAGGCGCTGCTGCTGTCGCTGCTGGTGCGTAATCTGGTGGATAATGCGCTGCGCTATACGCCGTCCGGCGGCACGGTGACCGTCACGTTAACGCCGCGCGCGCTGACGGTGGAGGACGACGGGCCGGGGGTGACGGACGAACATCTGGCGCGGCTGGGGGAACGTTTCTACCGGCCGCCGGGGCAGGAACCGACCGGCAGCGGGCTGGGGCTGTCGATTGTGCAGCGCATTGCGGCGCTGCATGGCTTACGGGTCAGTTTCGCCAACCGGCAGGAAGGGGGCTTTCAGGTTCGGGTGATGCTGTAGCGGCAGGGCGCCCGCGGCTAACAGGCGTCAGGCCGGCTGCCACAGCGTCATGCCGTTCATCGGCACGCGCTGCAGGCAGGCGGACAGCGGTTCGCCGTCCGGCAGAATCAGGTCGGGGGCGATCTCCGCCAACGGATAGAGCATGAACTCGCGTTGTTTCAGGCCGTAGTGCGGCACCGTCAGGCGCTCGCTGTCGATCACGCTGTCGCCGTACAGCAGCATATCGAGATCGAGCGTACGCGGTCCCCAGCGTTCATCCTTGCGCACCCGCCCCTGGTTGCGCTCAATTTCCTGCGTGTGATCGAGCAGCTGTTCGGCGGGCAGCTGCGTATCCAGCGCCGCCACGGCGTTAAGGAAGTCCGGCTGGTTCTGCGGCCCCAGCGGTTTGGTGCGGTAGAACGAAGAACAGGCGACCAGCCGGCTGCGCGGGAGATGCTCCAGCGCCTCCAGCGCGGCCTGAACCTGTTGCAGCGGCTGCGCCAGGTTGCTGCCCAGCGCGATATACACGCGGATCATTATGCCCCTTCTTTACGCGGCGCGCGGCGACGCGGCCGGCGCTGACGTGAGCGGCGCGGCGTCGGGTCTTCGCCCAGCGAACCGAGCATGGTTTTCTGGCTTGCCGGCGTTGCGTCCTGGAACTCGGCCCACCATTCGGCCAGACGCTGCATCTCCGGGTTGTTCTCCACCTGGGCGCGCAGCGCCAGCAGATCGTAAGCGGCGCGGAATTTCGGATGTTCCATCAGCTTGTGCGCGCGCTTGCCCTGACGACGCGACAGACGCAGCTGCAGCTGCCAGATATCGCGCACCAGCGTGGTGATGCGTTTCGGGATCGCCAGCGAGCGGCACTGCTCGTCCAGCACGTCGTTCATCGCCAGCGCGAAGGCGTCGTAATAGGCCAGGCCGCTCTCCTGTGCCAGCTTCTGCGCGTGCTCCAGCAGCGGATACCACAGCATGGCGGCGAACAGGAACGCCGGGTTGACGCGCATGTTGTTCTGCAGGCGATGATCGGTGTTCTTCAGCACCTGCACCAGGATACGCTCCATCGGCGTATTGTGGTTCGGCGTGAACTGACGGGCGATCAGCGGGAACAGCGGCTGGAACAGCTGGTATTCGCACAGTTTCAGGTAGGTCTGGAAACCGTAGCCGGACTGCAGCAGTTTCAGCGACTCTTCAAACAGGCGCGCCGGCGGAATATCGTGCAGCAGCGATGCCAGGCGCGGGAGCGGCTCGGCGGTTTCTTCGCTGATGGTCATATCCAGCTTGGCGGCGAAGCGCACCGCGCGCAGCATGCGCACCGGGTCTTCGCGGTAGCGGGTTTCCGGGTCGCCAATCAGGCGAATCACCCCCTGCTGCAGATCGCGCAGGCCGCCGACATAGTCGCGCAGGGCGAAGTCTGCCACGCCGTAATACAGGCTGTTGATGGTGAAGTCGCGACGCTGGGCGTCCTCTTCAATGGAGCCGAAGATATTGTCGCGCAGCAGCATGCCGCTCTGGGCCTGCTGCGAGGAGTTCTTGTCGTGCTCCGGATTCTGCTCGTGGTGGCCGCGGAAGGTGGCGACCTCGATGATTTCCGGCCCGAACATCACGTGCGCCAGACGGAAGCGGCGGCCGACCAGACGGCAGTTGCGGAACAGCTTGCGCACCTGCTCCGGCGTGGCGTTGGTGGTGATGTCGAAGTCTTTCGGTTTCTTACCCAGCAGCAGATCGCGCACGCCGCCGCCGACCAGATAGGCCTCAAAGCCGGACTTGTTCAGGCGGTACAGCACCTTCAGGGCGTTCTCGCTGATATCTTTGCGCGAAATGGCGTGCTGTTCGCGCGGGATAACGGTCATCGGACGCGTGCCCTCGGCTGCGGATGACGGTGCGCGTTTGCGCGGTGCAGGGCGACGGCCGGCGTGCTCCCGCCCTTTATCGGCAGAGCGCTGACGCGGCGCGGCGGGTTCCTGGGCCGCGGCCTGCTCTTCGCGAACCGGCGCTTTATCGTTGGCCGGCGCATCATCGCGGGCCGATTTGTCATCGCCGGTGAGTACCTTACGGCAAAAATTGGCTACTCGGGTAAAAATGGTACACCTCGATAGTGACGGATAAAAATGGCGCGCCCTTGCCGATGGCAAACCACAGCCGTATGGGGCCGCTGTGGTTTGACATCACTCAGGCTTATAAAAAAATAGCGGCTAATCATAGCTCACCATGGCGTCTTTGAGAATGCCGTTATGTTTTGCGGCAGGGCGAGGGCGGTCTGGCGCGGCACGTTCGCCAGCGTCCAGTGTTCGATGGCCCAGCTCAATAATAATGGCAGATCAAGATCTTGCCAGCTTTCCGGCAGCGGTTGACGCAGAAAATGCAGCGCGGCGATCAGCACCGGCCGCGGGTCGCCGTCCGGCAGCGGCGGGGCGTGATTTTGCTTCGACAGCTTCAGGCCGTGCTCCCCCAGCGCCAGCGGCAGGTGAACATAATCCGGCGTCGGCGCCTGCAGCTGACGGTACAGCGCCATTTGGCGCACCGTCGGCTCAATCAGGTCGGCGCCGCGCACGATCTCCGTCACGCCCTGAAAGTGGTCGTCAACGACCACCGCCAGATTATAGGCGAACAGGCCGTCGCGCCGGCGGATGATAAAATCCTCCTGCGCCAGCGCCGGGTCGGCGCACAGCTCACCCTGCAGGCCGTCGTGGAAGCGGTAGACCGGCGCGCTCTGGCGCAGGCGGATGGCGGCGTTCTGCGGGCCGAGCTGCCGTTCCCGGCAGTGGCCGTCGTACAGGCCGCCCGCCTGCTGAATGCGGCTGCGGGTGCAGGTGCAGTAATAGCTGAGCCCCTGGCGCTGCAGCCAGTCCAGCGTAGCGCGGTAGGCGTCGTGACGTTGGGATTGATAGAGCACCTGGCCGTCCCAGTGGAGGCCGTAGTGGTCGAGCGCGCGCAGAATGCGCTCGGCAGCGCCGGCGACTTCACGCGGCGGGTCGATATCTTCAATGCGAAGCAGCCACTGCCCGTGGCGGGAGCGGGCCTGCAGAAAACTGCCCAGGGCGGCGATCAGCGAACCGAAGTGCAGATCCCCGGAAGGAGAGGGGGCAAAACGCCCCACATAATGACTTTCTGGCATAATAACTCTGTGCGGCGCGCCGGTAAGGCACGCCGCGGGTAATAACGACTGAATCAGCCGGCCATCTGCTTTTCGCGGATCTCGGCCAGAGTTTTACAGTCGATGCACAAATCGGCCGTCGGACGCGCTTCAAGGCGGCGAATGCCAATCTCTACGCCGCAGGATTCGCAGAAGCCGAAATCATCGTCTTCCACTTTCTTCAGCGTTTTTTCGATCTTTTTGATCAGTTTGCGTTCACGATCGCGGTTACGCAACTCGAGGCTGAATTCCTCTTCCTGAGTGGCGCGGTCCGCGGGATCAGGAAAGTTTGCTGCCTCTTCCTGCATGTGCGACACAGTACGGTCTACTTCGTCCCTGAGCTGGTTGCGCCAAGCTTCAAGAATGCGCTTGAAATGCGACAGCTGGGCGTCGTTCATATACTCTTCGCCCGGCTTCTCTTGATACGGCTCCACCCCAGCGATGGCGAGAATGCTCAAGGACGAGGTTTTACGGTTTTGCCCTTCTTGCATGTTGCTTCTCCTACATACACACGCACTATCGAATCCCCAATGCGGGGGAAAAACAGGCCGCTATAAATAACAGATGGTGAGTAGGTTGGCAATTATTCCTGTCGCCCGCTTGACAATGGTGTGAAGGAAGGCGTATTTGGCGATCTAATCGTCGGCGGCCGATTTATTGGCAGCCTGACGCTTTAATCGATAAAAAACGGTAACTTATCGGTGAGACAAATACCGTCAGGTGATAATTTAGCCCCATAACACACCACTTCTACTCCCGCCTGCTGAACCTGCGCCAACAGTGCCGCATAATGCGCATCTATATGATGAGCCGGGGCGACTTGGTCAATACCGCTGTGCAACACGGCAAAGAACAATACCGCACGCTGCCCGCTTTCCACCACGTTTTGCAGTTCGCGCAGGTGCTTCTGACCCCTGAGCGTCACGGCGTCAGGAAAGTAACCACGCTGTTGTTGCAGTAACGTGACAGACTTAACTTCAATATAGCAGTTAACCCGGTTTTCTGCCTGTAATAACAAATCGATACGGCTGTTCTCGCTGCCGTACTTCACTTCGCCGCTGATTTTACTGTAACCAGATAATTCACTGATTAAATTATGTTCGATGGCTTCGCGCACCAGCGCGTTGGCGCGCAGGGTATTGACGCAGATCCAGTCCCCCTGTTGGGTATGGGTCAGCTCCCAGCTGTGGGCGTATTTGCGCTTGGGGTTGTCTGAGGTGGAATACCAGACGGTGTCGCCGGGGGTGGCGCAGCCGGTCATGGCGCCGGTATTGGCGCAGTGCAGGGTAAAGGTGTCGCCCTGCGGCGTGACGACGTCGGCCAGAAAGCGTTTGTAACGTTTAATCAGGGTGGCGGGTTGCAGCGGTGGCGTGAATTGCATGCGGTGTCTGTCCTAGCTGAGCGCCCACTGTTCCAGCGGGTGGTAACGGGTGCGGCCGTTGTCAAACGACGACTGATATAAGGAAAAATGCGTCACCGGCAGGTTCCAGCCCGGCGTTGACGGCGGCAGCGCCACCGGATGCACCGCAGCGCGCAGCAGGGTGATATGCGGGTGAAACGGCAGCGGGCTTTGATAGCAGCCGCTGCGCGCCGCCTGCGAGCGCAACATCTGCGCTAGCTGCAGCAGGCCGCGCGGCGCGCGCTTGCAGCCGAGCCAGACCACGCCGGGGCGCGGCCAGTGGCCGAGATCGTCGAGCTGCAGGCTGAAGCCGGGCTGGCTGATGCGTCCCGCCAGCCTTTTTAGCGCCGCTTCCTTCTGGCTGCTGACCTCGCCGAGAAACGCCAGCGTCAGGTGCAGGTTGGCGGCGGCGACCGGGCGACCGTCCTGCGGCGCGAAGGCGTCGGCGCGCCAGCGGATGACCTGCTGCTGCAGGCTGTCCGGCAAGGGCAGGGCAAAAAACAGACGGCGCGAACTGGACATGTTTCCTCGGTAACTGAATGAATCTCTGGGCGCAATGCTACAATGAGCGCCGTTGATTAACTACCCCGTGGAGTGTTTTGTGTCTTTATTGCCCGTCAGCCAGGTGCTGGATGAGTTGCTTGCCGCGCTGCACAGCGCGCCGCAGGTGTTGCTGCACGCGCCGACCGGCGCCGGTAAGTCCACCTGGCTGCCGCTGCAGATCCTGCGGCAGGCCAACCTGCCGGGGCGCATCATCATGCTGGAGCCGCGGCGTCTGGCGGCGAAAAACGTCGCCTACCGCCTGGCGCAGCAGCTGGGGGAAGAGCCGGGGCAAACCGTGGGCTACCGCATGCGCGCCGAAAGCAAAAGCGGGCCGGCGACGCGGCTGGAGGTGGTCACCGAAGGCATTCTGACCCGCATGCTGCAGCAGGATGCAGAGCTGCAGGGCGTCTCGCTGGTGATCCTGGATGAATTCCATGAGCGCAGCCTGCAGGCCGATCTGGCGTTGGCGCTGCTGCTGGACGTACAGCAGGGGCTGCGTGACGATCTGAAGCTGCTGATTATGTCGGCGACGCTGGATAATGCCCGGCTGTCGCAGCTGCTGCCGGTTGCGCCGGTGGTGGTGTCGCAGGGGCGCAGTTTCCCGGTGGCGCGTCACTATCAGCCGCTGGCCAGCCATCAGCGGCTGGAGGACGGCGTCGCCTCGGCGGTCAAGCGCCTGCTGGCGGAGCAGCCGGGATCGCTGCTGCTGTTTTTACCGGGCGTGGCGGAGATTTTGCGGGTGATGGAGCGGCTGCAGGGTGAGGTCGCCGGCGATGTCGACCTGTGCCCGTTGTACGGCGCGCTGCCGCTGGCGCAGCAGCAGCGGGCGATTCAGCCGGCCGCCGCCGGGCGGCGCAAAGTGGTGCTGGCGACCAATATTGCCGAAACCAGCCTGACGATTGAGGGCATCCGGCTGGTGGTGGACAGCGGCCTGGAGCGCACGGCGCGTTTTGACGCGCGCAACGGCCTGACGCGTCTGATTACCCAGCGCATCAGCCAGGCGTCGATGGTGCAGCGCGCCGGACGCGCCGGGCGCCTGGAAGAGGGCGTCTGCTGGCACCTGTGCGCCAAAGAGCAGGCCGAGCGCGCCGCCGAGTATGCCGAGCCGGAAATACTGCACAGCGATCTCAGCGGCTTCTGGCTGGAGCTGCTGCAGTGGGGCTGCGTTGACGCCGGCCAGCTGAGTTGGCTGGATCTGCCGCCGCCCGCGGCGCTGGCGGCAGCCCAGCGGCTGTTGCAGACGCTGGGGGCCGCCGATGAACAGGGCAAACTGACGGCGGAGGGACGCCGGATGGCGACGCTCGGCTGCGAACCGCGGCTGGCGGCGATGCTGTGCGCCGGCGCGGCGCTGGGGGAGGACGGCCTGGCGACCGCCGCCTTGCTGGCTGCGCTGTTGGAAGAGCCGCCGCGTAACGGGCAACTGGATATTGATTACTGGCTCAGCCGGCCGCAGCCGCACTGGCAACGGCGCGCGCGCCAGCTGGCGCAGCGCCTGAAGGGGCGCGACGGCCGCGTGGACGCCGAACTGGCGCCGCGGCTGCTGGCGCACGCCTTTGCCGATCGTATCGCCCAGCGGCGCGGGCAGGACGGCCGCTATCTGCTGGCGAACGGCATGGGCGCGGCGATGCATCAGGATGAGGCGCTGTCGCGTGCGCCGTGGCTGATCGTGCCGGCGCTGCTGCAGGGGGCGAACAGCCCGGACGCGCGTATTCTGCTGGCGCTGCCGCTGGACGTTGAAGAACTGGCGGCGCAGCTGCCGGAGATTGCGCAGCAGCGCACCGCGGTGGAGTGGGATGAAGAAAAAGGCACGCTGCGCGCCTGGCAGCGTCTGCAGATCGGCCGTCTGACGCTGCGCGCCCGACCGCTGGCGAAACCGGCGGACGACGAGCTGCAACAGGCGTTGGTGGACTGGGTGCGCGCTCAGGGCCTGGCGGTGCTGAACTGGGAGGGCGCCGCCGGCCAGCTGCGCGCGCGTCTGCAGTGCGCGCGGGAGTGGCTGCCGGAGGCCGACTGGCCAGCGGTGGACGATGAGGCGCTGCTGGCGGCACTGGAGCGGTGGCTGCTGCCGGCGCTCGGCGGCGTGCGCGATCTGCGCGGTCTGCGGCAGGTCAATCTCGCCGAGGCGCTGAGCAACCTGCTGGACTGGCAGCAGAAACAGCGGCTGGATAATGCGCTGCCCACTCATTACACTGTGCCGACCGGCAGCCGCCTGCCGATCCGCTATGAGGCCGGCAAGCCGCCGCTGCTGCCGGTGCGTCTGCAGGAGATGTTCGGCGAGCAGCGCAGCCCGATGCTGGCGGAGGGTCGCATCGCGGTGGTGCTTGAGTTACTCTCTCCGGCGCACCGGCCGCTGCAGATCACCGCCGACCTGGCGGCGTTCTGGCAGGGCGCCTACCGGGAAGTACAGAAAGAGATGAAGGGGCGCTACCCGAAGCACGTCTGGCCCGACGACCCGGCCAACGCGCTGCCGACGCGCCGCACCAAGAAGTATCAGTAGCTGAATTCGGATGTTTCTTCTGTTCAGTCGGCTGATGCGGGAACAGATTAAGCACAAACTTGAACGGCCATCCTGGCCGTGCAGCGTGGAGAGTGACAGCAATGGCCGGGGATGACCGCGAGCCCATCGGGCGCAAAGGGAAACCACCCAAGCGCAGCGCGCCGCGCAGGCCGCCGCGCCGTCGTCTGGAGGACGACGATGATGACTACCAAGCAAATAACTTTCAGGATGAGTATGACGATGATGAATATAACGACGAGGAAGAACGCATGCCGCGTAAGGTAAAGGCCGCGCCGCCTCGTAAGAAACGCCGTTGGCTCGGCTTGATGCTGAAAATCATACTGGTGATCGCCGTGCTGCTGGCCGGCTACGGCGTCTATCTGGATTCGCAGATCCGCAGCCGCATCGACGGCAAGGTCTGGCAGCTGCCGGCGGCGGTGTATGGCCGCATGGTCAACCTGGAACCCGGCATGCCGTACAGCAAAGGCGAAATGGTCAAGCTGCTGGAAGGCATGCAGTACCGCCAGGTCAGCCGGATGACGCGCCCGGGTGAATTTACCGTGAAGGGCAACAGCATTGAGATGCTGCGCCGTCCGTTTGACTTCCCGGACGGTAAAGAGGGGCAGATCCGCGCCCGTCTCGACTTCCAGAACGACCGCCTGGCGAAGATTGAAAACCTGGACAACCAGCGCAGCTTCGGCTTCTTCCGTCTGGACCCACGGCTGATCACCATGCTGCAGTCGCCGAACGGCGAGCAGCGCCTGTTCGTGCCGCGCAGCGGCTTCCCGGATCTGCTGGTGGACACGCTGATCGCCACCGAAGACCGCCACTTCTACGAGCATGACGGCATCAGCCCTTACTCGATCGGTCGTGCGCTGCTGGCCAACCTGACCGCCGGCCGTGCGGTGCAGGGCGGCAGTACTCTGACCCAGCAGCTGGTGAAAAACCTGTTCCTGACCAACGAGCGTTCGCTGTGGCGTAAGGCCAACGAAGCCTATATGGCGCTGCTGGTGGACTACCGCTACAGCAAAGACCGCATTCTGGAGCTGTACCTGAACGAGGTGTACCTCGGCCAGAGCGGCAGCGACCAGATCCGCGGCTTCCCGCTGGCCAGCCTGTACTACTTCGGCCGCCCGGTGGATGAGCTGAGCCTCGACCAGCAGGCGCTGCTGGTGGGGATGGTGAAAGGGGCGTCGCTGTACAACCCGTGGCGCAACCCGAAACTGGCGCTGGAGCGCCGCAACCTGGTGCTGAAACTGTTGCAGAACCAGGGCGTGATCGACGCGGAGCTGTATAACATGCTCAGCGCGCGTCCGCTGGGCGTTCAGCCGAAGGGCGGGGTGATTACGCCGCAGCCGGCCTTTATGCAGCTGGTGCGTCAGGAGCTGCAGAGCAAGCTGGGGGATAAGGTCAATGACCTGTCCGGCGTGAAGATCTTCACCACCCTGGATCCGGTGTCGCAGGACGCGGCGGAAAAAGCGGTTGAGGCCGGCGTGCCGGCGCTGCGCGCTGCGCGTCACGTGAAAGATCTGGAAGCGGCAATGGTGATTGTCGACCGCTTCAGCGGCGAAGTCCGCGCGATGGTCGGCGGCGCCGAGCCGCAGTTCGCCGGCTTTAACCGCGCGCTGCAGGCCCGCCGTCTGGTGGGGTCGCTGGCCAAGCCGCCGACCTACCTGACCGCGCTGTCTGAACCGGACAAATACCGCCTGAACACCTGGCTGGCGGATGCGCCGCTGTCGCTCAAACAGCCGAACGGCAGCGTCTGGCAGCCGAACAACTACGATCGCCGTTTCCGCGGCAAGGTGATGCTGGTGGATGCGTTGGCGCACTCGCTGAACGTGCCGACGGTGAATCTGGGGATGGCCGTCGGGCTGGATCAGATCAGCGCCACGCTGCAGCGTCTGGGCATTCCGAAGTCGGAGATTAATCCGGTGCCGTCCATGCTGCTGGGGGCCATCGGCCTGACGCCGATGGAAGTGGCGCAGGAGTACCAGACCATTGCCGGCGGCGGCAACCGCGCGCCGCTGTCCGCGGTACGTTCGGTGATTGCCGAGGACGGCAGCGTGCTGTACCGCAGCTTCCCGCAGGCGGAGCGCGTAGTGCCGGCGCAGGCGGCCTATCTGACGCTGTACGCCATGCAGCAGGGCGTTGCGCGCGGCACCTCGCGTTCGCTGTCGGTGAAGTTCCCTAACTACCACCTGGCGGCGAAAACCGGCACCACCAACGATCTGCGCGACAGCTGGTTTGCCGGCATCGACGGTAAAGAAGTGGCGATCGCCTGGGTCGGACGCGATAACAACGGCCCGGCCAAGCTGACCGGCGCCAACGGCGCGCTGACGCTGTACCGCCGCTACCTGGAAAACCAGACGCCGCTGCCGTTGCAGGTGCAGGCACCGGAAGGGATCAACCAGATGAGCATCGACTCCGACGGTAACTTCCTGTGCGGCGCAGGCGGCTGGCGCACCATTCCGGTGTGGACCGACAACCCGGACGGCCTGTGCCAGGCCAGCCAGGCCGCGCTGCAGCAGCAACAGCAACAACAGCAGCAGGAGCAGGAAGAGCAGAAAGGCTCTGACGGCGTTGCCGGCTGGATTAAGGATATGTTCGGCCAGTAAGGCCGGCGTGAACGGCGGCCGCGACAGGCGGTGCGCCGATGCTAAAAACCCGTAACGGACGTTGCGGGTTTTTTTTATTTTTCCGCCTAAGTTATTTCCATAGGGTTAACGGGGCTGAGTCAGCGGGCCGGCGTTGGCCGGCGCGCCGAAATGCGCTTGCAGTTAAACTTCCCTTCTGCATAAAATGCGACGCTTATAATAATTATTATCGTTTACATTCTTCATTCAAATACATCAGAGAAATTATCATGGCTACCAAGCGTCCATCTCCATCACCGACGGTGTTTAACCGTTTCCCCGTGCGCGGCAGCGCGCTGGCCATCGCCGCCGCGTTGGGCGCCCTGAGCCTGTCGGCGCAGGCCGCTGACGGGGCGAAAGAAGATACCCTGACCGTGGTCGGCAGCGGCAGCCAACAGCAGGAAAGCGCCTGGGGGCCGGTCGGCACCTATGCCGCCAAGCACAGCGCTACCGGCACCAAAACCGATACGCCGCTGGTGAAAACGCCGCAGTCGGTCTCGGTGGTGACGCGCGAAGAGATGGAGATGCGCCAGCCGGACACGGTGAAAAGCGCGCTGGGCTACACGCCGGGCGTGATGGTGGGCAACCGCGGCGCTTCCACCGCCTATGATTCGGTCAATATCCGCGGCTTCAGTTCGGTCGGCACCAATCTCTATCTGGACGGCCTCAAGCTGCAGGACGACAACTATTCGATTTATCAGGTCGATCCCTATTTCCTGGAGCGCGCCGAGGTGCTGCGCGGGCCGGTTTCCGTATTGTACGGCAAAAGCAACCCGGGCGGGCTGGTCTCGCTGGTCAGCAAACGGCCGACCGGCGAAGAGCTGCGGGAAGTGCAGTTCAAAATGGGCAGCGATAACCTGTTCCAGACCGGCTTTGATTTCGGCGGCACGCTGGATGACGACGGTGTTTACTCCTACCGCCTGACCGGGCTGGCGCGCAGCGAAGACCAGCAGCAGGTGGGGGAAAAATCCAAGCGTTACGCCATTGCGCCTTCCTTCAGCTGGCGGCCGGACGACCGCACCACCTTTACCCTGCTGAGCAGCTTCCAGGACGATCCGGACGTCGGCTACTACGGCTGGCTGCCGAAAGAAGGCACGGTGGAAAACGGCGTCAACGGCAAGCTGCCGACCAGCTTTAACGACGGCGAACCGGGTTACAACAACATCTCGCGCAAACAGCAGATGATCGGCTACAGCTTCGATCATGCCTTCAACGATGTGTGGAGCGTGCGGCAGAACCTGCGCTACACCAAGATGGACGTCGACTATCGCTCCATCTACGGCCTTGGCATCAGCGCGGCCAACCCGAGCGAGCTGACGCGCGGCGTGATGAATTCGAAAGAGCATATGTCCAGCTTTGCGGTCGATAGCCAGGCGCAGGCCAAATTCGCCACCGGCGATGTGGATCACACGCTGCTGATGGGCGTCGACTATATGCGCATGCGCAACGATATCGTGTATGAGTACGGCACCGCATCCAACCTGAGCGTGGTGGCGCCGAACTACGGCAACGACAGCTACACCATTACCGGCAGCGCCAATCAGGTGAACCGTCAGGAGCAGACCGGCCTCTATCTGCAGGATCAGGCCGAGTGGAACAACTGGGTGCTGACGCTGGGCGGCCGCTACGACTGGAGCCAGACCTCCACCACCAACCGCGCGGCGCAAAATACGCGCAGCGAGCAGAACGACAGCGAATTTACCGGCCGCGCCGGGCTGAACTATGTGTTCGACAACGGCATTGCGCCGTACTTCAGCTACAGCGAGTCGTTTGAACCTACTGCCGGCACCGATGCCTTCGGCAAGCCGTTTTCGCCGTCGAAGGGCAAACAGTACGAAACCGGGGTGAAGTACGCGCCGGCTAACCGGCCGATCACCGCCAGCGTGGCGCTGTACCAGCTGACCAAGACCAACAACAAGGTCGCCTTCCCGGATAACCCGGTGTTCAGCATTCAGGGCGGTGAAATCCGCTCCCGTGGGGTCGAGGTCGAAGCCAAGGCGGCGCTGTCGGCCAACGTCAACGTGCTGGGCTCGTACACCTATACCGACGCCGAGTACACCAAAGACACCACCAATCAGGGCCATACGCCGGCGGCGATTCCGAAGCATATGGCGTCGCTGTGGGCGGACTATACCTTCCATGAAACCGCGCTGAGCGGCCTGACGTTAGGCTCCGGCGTGCGCTATGTCGGTTCCAGCTACGGCGACGAAGCGAATACCTTCAAAGTTAAAGATTACACGGTGGTCGATGCGGCGGTGAAATACGATCTGGCACGATTCAACCTGCCGGGTTCATCCGTTGGCATTAATATCAACAACCTGTTTGATAAAGAGTACGTCTCCAGCTGCTTCAATACCTACGGTTGCTACTGGGGCGCGGAACGTCAGGTGGTTGCGACCGCAACTTTCCGTTTCTAACCGGACAACCCCGGCGCGGCCGCGCTGCGCCGGGTAAAAATAGGGCCTATGCAGGATAAACATCTTCTTCAACAGGCGACGTTCACGCTGGATAACGTGAGCTTCGCCGTTCCCGGCCGCATACTGCTGCAACCGCTGTCACTGACCTTTCCGCACGGGAAAGTCTGCGGGCTGATTGGCCATAACGGCTCCGGCAAATCCACCTTACTGAAAATTCTCGGCCGTCATCAGGCGGCGACCGGCGGTCAGGTGCTGCTGAACGAGACGCCGCTGGCGCAGTGGGACAGCAAGGCGTTCGCCCGCGAAGTGGCCTACCTGCCGCAGCAGCTGCCGGCCGCCGAGGGCATGACGGTGCGCGAGCTGGTGGCCATCGGCCGCTATCCGTGGCACGGCGCGCTGGGGCGTTTTTCCGCCGCCGACCGTCAGCACGTGGAAGAGGCGATCGCGCTGGTGGACTTAAAGCCGCTGGCCGGCCGGCTGGTGGACAGCCTGTCCGGCGGTGAGCGTCAGCGCGCCTGGCTGGCGATGCTGGTGGCGCAGGACAGCCGCTGCCTGCTGCTGGATGAACCGACCTCGGCGCTGGATATCGCCCATCAGGTCGAGGTGCTGGCGCTGATCCAGCGTCTGAGCCGCGAGCGTGGCCTGACGGTGATTGCGGTGCTGCACGATATCAATATGGCCGCCCGCTACTGCGACCACCTGGTGGCGCTGCGCGGCGGGGAGATGATCGCCCAGGGCGCGCCGCTGGAACTGATGCAGGGGCCGGTGCTGGAGCAAATCTACGGCATTCCGATGGGCACGCTGCCGCATCCGAGCGGCGGTTCACCGGTGAGCTTTGTTTACTGATGCAAGAGACTTCTTTTGACCCTTTCCGCCGCCGTCTGCTGACGGCGCTGGCGCTGTCGCCGCTGCTGAGCGCGCTGCCGGGCCGTGCGGCCGCACTGCCCGATCTGGGGCGCATCGTCGCGCTGGAATGGCTGCCGGCTGAACTGCTGCTGGCGCTGGGCGTAACGCCGCTGGCGGTGGCCGATATTCATAACTACAACCTGTGGGTGCGCGAGCCGGCGCTGCCGGCGACGGTGGTTGACGCCGGCCAGCGCACCGAACCCAACCTGGAGCTGCTGCAACAGCTGCAGCCGTCGCTGGTGCTGCTGTCGCAGGGCTATGGCCCGTCGCCGCAGCTGCTGGCGCCGATTGCGCCGACCATGGAGTTTGCCTTTAACGACGGCAGCGGCAAACCGCTGACCGTCGCCAAACGCTCACTGCGTCAGCTGGCGCAGCGGCTGGGATTGGAGAGCCGCGCCGAGCAGCATCTGCAGGACTTTGACGCTTTTCTCGGCGGCGCGCGCCAGCGCCTGCAGGCCTACACCCGCCAGCCGCTGCTGCTGTTCTCGCTGATCGATAACCGCCACGCGCTGGTGATCGGCCATCAGAGCCTGTTCCAGGAGGTGATGGACCAGCTCGGCATCGCCAACGCCTGGCGCGGGGAAACCAACTTCTGGGGCTCGGCGATCGTCGGTATCGAACGTTTGGCGACGGTGAAGAACGCGCGGGCGATCTACTTCGACCACGGTAATCAGCGGATGCTGGCGCAGGTGAGCGCGACGCCGCTGTGGCAGTCGCTGCCGTTTGTGCGTCAGCAGCAGCTGCGCCGGCTGCCGGCGGTCTGGCTGTACGGCGCCACACTGTCCGCGATGCGCTTTTGCCGGCTGCTGGAACAGGCACAGGAGGCGCGCGCATGAATAGCAGACGGCGTATTTTACCTATCGCGCTGCTGGCGTTGCTGGCGGCTGCAGCCGGCGGCCTGAGCCTGTTCAACCTGCTGCAGCAGCTGCCGCTGGCACAGTGGGAGCAGGCGCTGCGGGCGCCGGATATCGATAACGTGCAGCAGATGGTGTTCCATTACAGCCTGCTGCCGCGTCTGTGCATTGCGTTGCTGGCCGGCGCCGGCCTGGGGCTGGTGGGCGTGCTGTTCCAGCAGGTGCTGCGCAACCCGCTGGCCGAGCCGGCGACGCTCGGCGTTTCGGCCGGCGCGCAGCTGGGGCTAACCATCGCCACGCTGTGGATGCTGCCGGGCGGCGCGTTGACCGAACAGCTGGCCGCGATGGCCGGCGCGATCGTGGTCGGCGCGCTGGTGTTCGGCGTGGCCTGGGGCAAGCGGATGTCGCCGGTGACGCTGATCCTGGCCGGTCTGGTGCTGGGGCTGTACTGCGGTGCGGTCAGCAGTCTGCTGGCGCTGTTCAACTATGAGCAGCTGCAGGGACTATTCCTGTGGAGCACCGGCTCGCTGAACCAGCAGGACTGGAGCGCGGTGCAGTTTATCCTGCCGCGCCTGCTGCTGACGGCGCTGCTGGCCGCGCTGCTGATCCGTCCGCTGACCCTGCTGGGGCTGGATGACGGCGTGGCGTGCAATCTGGGGCTGGGGCTGGCATTCGCCCGCTTCAGCGCGCTGGCGCTGGCGATCGTGTTCAGCGCCATGTTGGTCAACGCGGTGGGGGTGATCGGCTTTATCGGCCTGTTCGCGCCGCTGATGGCGAAAATGCTGGGCGCGCGCCGGCTGGCGCACCGGATGATGCTGGCGCCGCTGCTGGGGGCGCTGCTGCTTTGGCTGACCGATCAGCTGATGGTCTGGCTGGCGCTGGTCTGGCGGGAAATTCCGACCGGCGCCGCTACCGCGCTGATTGGCGCGCCGCTGCTGCTGTGGCTGCTGCCGCGGCTGCGCAGCGCCGCCACGCCGCCGCCGATGAACCTGGGCGACCGGGTGCCGGCCGAGCGTCAGCATCTGCCGCGCTGGCTGCTGCTGGGCGGCGCGCTGCTGCTGGCCGGGCTGGCGGTGGCGCTGATGCTGGGGAAAAATGCCGCCGGCTGGCACTGGAGCGTCGGCGCGGAATTTGAGTCGCTGTGGCCGTGGCGCTGGCCGCGGGTGCTGTCGGCGCTGGCGGCGGGCGTGATGCTGGCGGTGGCGGGCACGCTGATTCAGAAGCTGACCGGCAACCCGATGGCCAGCCCGGAAGTGCTGGGCATCAGCTCCGGCGCGGCGTTCGGCGTGGTGGTGATGATGTTTATCGTACCGGGCGACGCCTTTGTCTGGCTGCTGCCGGCGGGCAGTCTGGGGGCAGCGCTGACGCTGTTGGTGATCACCGTGGTCGCCGGGCGCGGCGGCTTCTCGACCGAACGGATGCTGCTGGCGGGGATTGCGCTCAGCACCGCGTTTACCACCACCATCTATCTGCTGCTGGCCAGCGGCGACCCGCGCATGGGCGGCCTGCTGACCTGGATTTCCGGTTCGACCTATGCGGTGACCGCGGCGCAGGCGATACGCACCGCGCTGATTGCCGCGCTGCTGGTGCTGCTGGCGCCGCTGTGCCGCCGCTGGCTGACCATTCTGCCGCTGGGCGGCGCGACGGCGCGTTCGGTCGGCATTGCGTTGACGCCGGTGCGCCTGAGCATTCTGCTGCTGGCGGCGACGCTGACCGCGATGGCGACGCTGACCGTCGGTCCGCTCAGCTTTGTCGGCCTGATGGCGCCGCATATGGCGCGCATGCTGGGCTTCCGCCGCGCGCTGCCGCAGCTGCTGATCGCCGCGCTGCTGGGCGGCCTGCTGATGGTGTTTGCCGACTGGTGCGGGCGGATGGTGCTGTTCCCTTACCAAATCCCGGCCGGCCTGCTGGCGACCTTTATCGGCGCGCCGTACTTCGTCTATCTGCTGCGCAGGCAGACTTCGTAGCGGCTCCGCCGGATTCTCCTTAAGTGCCCGGCCTACCGTAATGCCGGGCACTTAAGGCTATCGATATTGTTTTCAAAGGGATATTTTACCTTTTTAGTCCGATCTTTCTCATACTCCCGTACGGTCAGCATTAGCCTTCTGGTCGGTTTTTTTTGTCAGGATAACGGTATACTGAGAGGCAATAGGAGGTGGTGATGTGGCGATAACTGAAGAAGCATTATTAAGGTCAGGTTTTACGGCGAAAGACATACGGAAACTCAGAAATAATAGCGCCAACTATGGCTCAACCATGGATGTCATAGTTTCAGGCTTGGCAAACCGATTTTTGATCAATGTGTGGGTAACATTGGGTGTTTTTGCTGTCTGTCTGATAGCCTTGGTCCTGGGTTCCGTTGGCAGTGCTTTATCAGGCGTAGTTGCCGGCTTATTTGTCTTGTTAATCGGCTGGTTCACTGTCCCTGCTGGTCTGGCGTATAAGTCATGGCGTTTCAGAAAACAGACTCACGAGCAATTTATTCGTTGAGTATCGGTATCGGTGGCTTGCTGCTAATAGCCGAATTTGTTCCAAAAAATCCTTTGTCGTTGTTCCCCATAGCTCTGGTAATACATCGTTCCCTATCGAGCACTGAATTCCTCATCAAGCGACTCTGGGTATGCCTCTTCAAATTCGACGATATCCGTGCTCAAGGTATCGATCTTCGATGATGGGTTGTCTTGAAGATAGAAGCTCATAACGCCGGGAAGGGTTGTCGCCCCTGTGATTTCGTAGCTATCCTGCCCGAAATAAATTTGTATCAGATGTTCGAGTGCGGAAAGTTACCCATGATCTTTACGCAAAGTTTGAATGACTTTTTCGAGGAACGTCCGGGTGGAGTACCCCCATGCTGTTGGAGAAAATTCCCCTTCAGCTAGATTTATAAAGGCAAACTCAAGTTGCGTATCATCCGGGTATAAACCCAGAAACATTTGGGCTTCATGCACTGTTTTTTGCACAGTCATAACATTTTCGATGTCCCTATAAGACTCAAGAATCTCCTCTACGGACTCCCCGAATAAATCGCAATCTTGTCCGAAAAAAACACGGACCAGAGTACCAAGGTTAGGTGTTTGAGGTGCCATACATTCCCTTATCTGATAATTGGATAGGCGGTCAAAATGTAATAGGGTTTACCGTTGTACACTTTTGCCTAGGCGTTATAAATCGTGAGGTTAGGTTAACACTGGGCTATTCCCTAAATCGGCGACAGGATACGTAAAGGGAAGAGATCAAGGTCAAAACTGCCAGTAAAGCGGCTCGCCAAACGCCTCCACATAGTGATCGATCACCGCCCTGACGTTCAGCGGCGGGCGGCGGGCGTGCGGATAGATGGCGGCGATCTGCTGCGGCTCGGTTTTTATCGCCGTCTCAAACTCCGGCAGCAGTCTGACCAGCTCGCCGTTTTGCAGCCGATCGCCCATCAGCCAGTCGGGAAACAGCACCAGCCCCATGCCGCCCAGCGCGGCGACCAGCAGCGTTTCCGCATTGTTGGAGGTTAACAGCGGGGAGAGCGGGTAGTGCACCCAGGCGTCGCCGGGCGCGCGGAACAGCCAGCGGTTCGGCCCGGACGAGCCGCGATACACCAGACAGCGGTGGCGGCTGAGATCCGCCGGGCTGTGCGGCGCGCCGTAGCGGCGCAGGTAGGCCGGTGAGGCGGCGAGGTAGTAGCGCTGCTCGCCAAACACGCGGGCGTGGAAGGAGGAGTCCGTCAGCGTGCCGATGCGGAAGATGACGTCCGCGGCGTCGCGGTGCGGGTCGATATAGTCGTCGGTCTGCACAAGATCGATCAGCAGGCGGGGATAGCGGGCGGCCAGCGCGGGCAGGGCGGGCGCCACGTGGCGCTGGCCGAAGAACACCGGCGTATTGATGCGCACCAGCCCGGACGGCTCCAGCGCCCGCTCCTGCAGCTCTTTGCGCGCCTCGTCGAGCTGTTCGGTCATGCTGCGCGCATAGTCGATAAACAGCCGCCCGGACTCGGTCGGCATCACCGCGCGCGTATTGCGGTAAAACAGCTGCTGCCCCAGCGCGTCTTCCAACTGATGAATGATGCGCGAAACCTTGGAGGCCGAAATGCCGCGCCGCCGCGCGACAGCGGAGAAGTTCTGCGCGTCGAAGACCTCGATAAAAATCTTTAATGCGCTGACGTTAATCGCGTCGCTATCCAGCATTGATGCAAATCCTGCAAAGGTGTTTAACAGATTATACCGTTTTTCTTCATTTTCCGCCGCTGTAAGCTTCTCCGCCTGATTCATCGGAGAGCATTTGCTATGCAACTTTTACTGATTTTACTGGTTATCGCGGGCGGGATGGGCCTGTCGGTGGAGGCGGGCCTGCTGGGGCCGCTGGGCGGCGAGGTCGGCGATCTGTGGGCGACTTTCAGCATCTTTGGCGTCGGCGCCGCGCTGACGTTTCTGCTGATGCTGTTTTTCAGCCCGCGCAACAGCCCGTCGTTTTTTGCCCAGCCGGGCTGGCAACTGCTGGGCGGCGTGCTGGGGCCGGTTTATGTGGTGATCCTGACCGTGGCGACGCCCGCTATCGGCGTTGCGCTGACCATGATCGGCGTTCTGGCCGGGCAGGTTTTCAAAAGCCTGATTATCGACCACTTCGGCCTGCTGGGGACGCCGCACCGCAAAATAGACGCCAGACGCCTTCTCGCGCTGGTTTTCATCATCGCCGCGCTGGCGCTGGTCGCACAGGGTTAAGGGGGACGACATGACGATATTGATGATTCTGCTGGCGGTGGTCGGCGGCGCGATGCTGAGCATTCAGGCGGCGATCAACGGCCAGCTGGGCAGCAAGGTGGGCGTGTTCCGCAGCGCCTTTCTGACCTTTTCCGTCGGCGCGTTGATTACCGCGCTGCTGATTTTCTTCTTTGAACCCAAGCAGGCGGTCAGCCTGCTGGATGTGCCGAAATGGCAGCTGCTGGGCGCGCTGTTCGGCGTGCCTTACATTGTGATTATGGTGTTGGCGGTGCAGCGCATCGGCACGGCGGTAGCGACGGTGGCGGTGATTTTCGGCCAGCTGACGATGAGCATGCTGATCGACAACTTCGGCTGGCTGGGCAATGCCGCCATGGGCTTCTCCGCCAGCCGGCTGGGGGCGATTGTCTGTCTGGCGATTGCGCTGGGCTTTATCTACGCCAGCAGCCGGACGAAATCGGCGTAAGGGACGATGGCAGGATAAAAAAAGGCCGGGCATGATGCCCGGCCTTTGAGGTTGATAACAAAGTGGTCTGAGAGTCCGAGATACTCGGGCCTAGCGTAACGAGGGGCACTCTGGCGGCTTACGCCGCTACGACCCCATCGCCACGCTCTCCCTAATAACAGGCTTTGTCAGCAGTCTGAAAGGCCGGGCATGATGCCCGGCCTTGCTGTTTGGCGCTGATTTATTTCAGGCCGGCGGCGTCGCGCAGCAGGGCGGCCTTGTCGGTCGCTTCCCACGGGAAGTGTTCACGGCCGAAGTGGCCGTAGGCTGCGGTTTCGCGGTAGATAGGCTTGAGCAGATCCATCATCTGAATCAGGCCGTACGGACGCAGGTCAAAGAACTCGCGCACCAGCAGGGTCAGCTGCTCGGTCGGCACTTTCTCGGTACCGAAGGTTTCCACCATGATGGAGGTCGGCTCCGCCACGCCGATGGCGTAGGAAACCTGGATTTCGCAGCGGTCGGCCAGGCCGGCGGCAACGATGTTTTTCGCCACGTAGCGTGCGGCGTAAGCGGCGGAACGGTCAACTTTGGACGGATCCTTACCGGAGAAAGCGCCGCCGCCGTGGCGCGCCATGCCGCCGTAGGTATCAACGATGATTTTACGTCCGGTCAGGCCGCAGTCGCCCATCGGGCCGCCGATAACGAAACGGCCGGTCGGGTTGATGTGGTACTTGGTGCCGGCGCTCAGCCACTCGGCAGGCAGAACCGGCTTGATGATCTCTTCCATCACCGCTTCTTGCAGATCTTTTTGCGCGATCTCTTCAGAGTGCTGGGTGGACAGCACCACCGCGTCGATGCCGACGATTTTACCGTCGTCATACTGGAAGGTAACCTGGCTTTTCGCATCCGGACGCAGCCACGGCAGGGTGCCGTTTTTACGCACTTCGGACTGGCGCTGCACCAGACGGTGCGCATAGGTAACCGGCGCCGGCATCAGCACGTCGGTTTCGTTGGTAGCATAGCCAAACATCAGGCCCTGATCGCCAGCACCCTGTTCCAGCGGATCGGTGCGGTCCACGCCCTGATTGATATCCGGCGACTGTTTGCCAATCGCGCTCAGCACCGCGCAGGAGTTGGCGTCGAAGCCCATATCGGAGTGCACGTAGCCGATGTCGCGTACGGTGTTGCGGGTGATCTCTTCGATATCGACCCAGGCGCTGGTGGTGATTTCACCGCCAACTAACACCATGCCGGTTTTCACGTAGGTTTCACAGGCAACGCGGGCTTTCGGATCCTGCTCCAGGATGGCGTCGAGTACGGCATCGGAGATCTGGTCGGCAATTTTATCAGGATGTCCTTCGGAAACGGATTCAGACGTGAAGAGGTGTTTAGCCATTGTATTCTTTACCTTGCATAAGACGGGTGGAAATTACTGCACAGCGCTGGAGATCCGGGCATCGAAGCGAAGGGTCTTCCGCTGATGGCGCGAGATGCATCCTGCAACGCCCCTCAGGCAAAGCCGTTAAGCAGTTTTTTCGGTTAACCAGTATATCCCTTCGTCTTCCACTCAGGCGGCGTCGTTGGCAGCCCGTTGACGTTCATCAGGTATATAGATGGATTAACATCTGGACGTCTATTTTAGGTTATGCTTTAGCCGGATTGCCAGTATTTTTTTGTCGTTTATCACTTTTCCGCCGCCGCACTGACGCCATTTTCATCGCTTGAAACAGTTTGCGGCAAATTTTCATTTTGCATTTTGCCCGGGTTATCGGTATAAACTGCGCGCACGGCTCATTTGCTGGCCAATACGGCGACAGAAGTTGTAAAGGTCTGTGAATCCGCTGCAGGCGTCCCGACGGACGCTGCCGCTTCATAGAACGGTCACGTTCTTACACTACTATTTAGAGGTCTGGTCGTTCTGCGGAACGACGCGCGTGGAGGTGGTTGGATTAATGATCCGTTGTCTACCGGCTGTTGGTTCCCGACAGCAGTGCCAGTCCGGCACCAATTCTTCAGTTATCTCCCGTCTTTTCTCTATATCACCTACCCGGTGTGATAAACACCTGGGCGCTACTCAGGATTCTCGGGCCGGCTAAACCCGCCTGACCGACGTTGCCGTCAGGCTGCGCCGGGCCGGCTGGTATTTCGCTCGTCTGAAGCACTGAACAAGGGTAGCCTGCAGCCTTCCTGTGGGATGTTTCTTGGCCTGATTCACGAGGTTTGAACAGGGTGTCTTACAATTATAGCGTTAACCAACCGATCGCCGGACGCGAACGGCCGGCCGATATGCCGCCGCCGCGCCAGGCTGGGTTGTTCTCGCGGGATGTAGCTGCGATAGTGGCTGACTACGTCGTCAGAACGGGAAGTGAGGCAAATTAATGTCTGATGATCGACTAAATAACCGCGCGTCAGCAGCGGGTGAACCAGTTTCTTTGCGCTCCATGCAGGAGGTTGCCATGAATGATCGTAACGCCAGCAAGATGCTGCGTACCTATAACGTCGCCTATTGGGGCAATAACTATTATGACGTCAATGAGCGCGGCCATATCAGCGTGTGCCCGGACCCGGACGTTCCCGGTGCGCGCGTCGATCTTGCTGAACTGGTAAAAGAGCGTCAGAAAGAGGGGCAGCGCCTGCCGGCGCTGTTCTGCTTCCCGCAGATCCTGCAGCATCGCCTGCGTTCGATTAACGCCGCCTTTAAACGGGCGCGCGAGTCGTTCGGCTATCAGGGCGGCTATTTCCTAGTGTATCCGATCAAGGTCAACCAGCACCGGCGCGTGATCGAATCGCTGGTCAACTCCGGCGAACCGCTGGGGCTGGAAGCCGGCTCCAAGGCGGAGCTGATGGCGGTGCTGGCGCATGCCGGCATGACCCGTTCGGTGATTGTCTGTAACGGTTATAAAGACCGTGAATATATTCGTCTGGCGCTGATCGGCGAAAAACTGGGGCACAAGGTGTACCTGGTGATCGAGAAGATGTCGGAAATCAATCTGGTGCTGGAAGAGGCGGAACGCCTGAACGTGGTGCCGCGCCTGGGGGTGCGTGCGCGTCTGGCCTCCCAGGGCTCCGGCAAATGGCAGTCCAGCGGCGGCGAAAAGTCCAAGTTCGGCCTGGCGGCGGTGCAGGTGCTGAAGCTGGTGGAAACCCTGCGCGAGGCGGGGCGTCTGGACAGCCTGCAGCTGCTGCACTTCCACCTCGGGTCGCAGCTGGCCAACATCCGCGATATCGCCACCGGCGTGCGCGAGTCGGCGCGTTTTTACGTTGAACTGCACAAACTGGGCGTCAATATCCAGTGCTTCGACGTGGGCGGCGGCCTGGGGGTCGATTACGAAGGCACCCGTTCGCAGTCCGACTGCTCGGTCAACTATGGCCTGAACGAATACGCCAATAACGTGATCTGGGGCATCGGCGATGCCTGTAATGAGCACGGCCTGCCGCACCCGACGGTGATCACCGAATCCGGCCGCGCGGTCACCGCGCACCATACGGTGCTGGTGTCCAACGTGATCGGCGTGGAACGCAACGAATTCAGCGAGCCGGAGCCGCCGGTGGCGGACGCGCCGCGCGCGCTGGAAAGCATGTGGGAAACCTGGCAGGAGATGAACGAGCCGGAAAACCGCCGCTCGCTGCGCGAATGGCTGCACGACAGCCAGATGGACCTGCACGACGTACACACCCAATACGCGCACGGCATGCTGGATCTGACCAAGCGCGCCTGGGCGGAGCAGCTGTATCTGAACATCTGCAACAAGATCCAGCAGCAGCTCGACCCGAGCAACCGCGCCCACCGGCCGATTATCGATGAGCTGCAGGAGCGGATGGCGGACAAGTTCTACGTCAACTTCTCGCTGTTCCAGTCGATGCCGGACGCCTGGGGGATCGACCAGCTGTTCCCGGTGCTGCCGCTGGAGGGGCTGGATCAGCCGCCGGAAGGGCGTGCGGTGCTGTTGGACATCACCTGCGATTCGGACGGCACCATCGATCATTACGTTGACGGCGACGGCGTGGCGACCACCATGCCGATGCCGCCGTACGATCCGGAGAACCCGCCGGTGCTGGGCTTCTTTATGGTCGGCGCCTATCAGGAAATCCTGGGGAATATGCACAACCTGTTCGGCGACACCGCCTCGGTTGACGTGTATATCTTCCCGGACGGCACCATTGAAACCGAGCAGTCCGACGACGGCGATACCGTGGCCGATATGCTGCAGTATGTGCAGCTGGACCCGACGGCGCTGCTGGCCAAATTCCGCGATCAGGTGAAAGAGACCGACCTGGACAATGCGCTGCAGGCGCAGTTCCTGGAAGAGTTCGAAGCCGGCCTGTACGGTTATACTTATCTGGAAGACGAGTAATGCTGCGGCGCGGATGGCGTCATCCGCGCCGACTTGAAGCCTGAGGCAAATCAGGCGATAATTCAGGCCATCAGCAGCGCTGAAAAGAACGTTTAAATAAATCCCTTCCTCGTCGGGCTAACGACGCGGAAGGGATTTTTTTTTGTTGGGCCTGTGACGTTGCGCCGCGGGCGAAATGTTGAACGATGAGGATTTACTATGAGCACCTTAGGTCATCAGTCCGATACTTCTTTAGTGTCCAATGCCTTTGGTTTCCTGCGCTTTCCGCTGAATTTTATGCCGTATGACAGCGATGCGGAGTGGGTGATCACCGGCATTCCCTTCGATATGGCGACCTCCGGCCGCGCCGGCGGGCGTCACGGGCCGGCGGCGATCCGCCAGGTGTCCACCAACCTGGCCTGGGAAGGCAACCGCTGGCCGTGGAGTTTTGACCTGCGTGACCGGCTGAACGTCGTTGACTGCGGCGATATCGTGTTCAACTTCGGCGATGCGCAGGATATGAGCGATAAGCTGCAGGCTCACGCCGAGAAACTGCTGCAGGCCGGCAAGCGCATGCTCTCCTTCGGCGGCGACCATTTTGTCACGCTGCCGCTGCTGCGCGCGCACGCCAAGCACTTTGGCAAGATGGCGCTGGTGCACTTTGATGCGCACACCGACACCTACGCCAACGGCAGCAAGTTTGACCACGGCACCATGTTCTATCATGCGCCGAACGAAGGCCTGATCGATCCGCATCACTCGGTGCAGATCGGCATCCGCACCGAATTCGACCATGATAACGGCTTTACCGTGCTGGATGCGGCGCAGGTGAACGATCGCGGCGTGGACGATCTGCTGACCCAGATCAAACAGATCGTCGGCGATATGCCGGTATACCTGACCTTCGACATCGACTGCCTGGATCCGGCCTTTGCGCCCGGCACCGGCACGCCGGTGATCGGCGGTCTGACCTCCGATCGCGCGCTGAAGCTGCTGCGCGGCATGCAGACGCTGAACATCGTCGGCATGGACGTGGTGGAAGTGGCGCCGGCCTACGATCGGTCGGAAATCACCGCGCTGGCCGCGGCGACGCTGGCGCTGGAAATGCTGTACCTGCAAGCGGCGAAAAAGCAGGCGTAAGCGAGAGTTGTGTAAACCCCGGCCTTGCCAGAGGCCGGGGTTTTTATGGAGACAGATATGCTGGCCAAACCCTCTGTACGTCTGAACAAATATATTAGCGAAAGCGGGATCTGCTCGCGTCGCGATGCCGATCGTTATATCGAACAAGGTAATGTTTTTATTAATGGCAAGCGTGTGGCGCTGGGCGATCGGGTATTTCCGGGAGACGTGGTCAAGGTTAACGGCCAGCTCATCGAACCGCGTAGCGAAGACAACCTGGTCTTCATTGCGCTGAACAAACCGGTAGGCATTGTCTGCACCACGGAAAGCGGCGAAAAAGACAACATTACCGATTTTGTGAATCACAGTACGCGTATTTTCCCGATCGGGCGATTAGATAAAGACTCGCAGGGGCTGATATTCCTGACTAACCACGGCGATCTGGTGAACAAGATCCTGCGGGCCGGTAACGAGCACGAAAAAGAGTATCTGGTGACGGTCAATAAACCGGTCACCGATGAATTTATCCGCGGTTTAGCGGCGGGCGTACCGATGCTGGGTACGGTGACCAAAAAATGCAAGGTGAAGAAAGTCTCCGCCTCGGTGTTTCGCATCGTGCTGGTGCAGGGGTTAAACCGCCAGATCCGTCGTATGTGTGAACATTTTGGCTATGAGGTCACCAAGCTGGAGCGCACCCGCATTATGAACGTCGGGCTGGCCGGCTTACCGCTGGGAGACTGGCGGGAATTGACGGATGACGAACTGATCGCGTTGTTCAAACTGATTGAGGATTCCTCGTCGGAAGCCAAACCGGCGAGCCGAAAGCCGGCGGTCAACAAGGCTAAAAAAGCCAGTAAACCCGCCGAAGCGCCGGTCGGGCGCAAGCGGTTCACCCAGCCGGGCCGTAAAAAGAAAGGGCGTTAACGGCAGTGCTGCGCTGCCGGCAAATCCATCCGGCGGCGTAGCCGCTACTTTCAGCCGTCTGGAGGCGTCCGCCCTTTATCGTCGGCCGCCGGGATGAACGGCTGCGCGATTAGAGGAAACGCCTTTAAGATCCGCGGCTTCGTTGCTTACGGGCGCTGCAGCAGCGCCCGGGCCTGGCGCATTTTGCCCAGCAGCACGCCGCCCGCCAGCAGCGTGACCAGCTGTGAGGCGATCAGCACCGCAAACCCGGACGACACCGTGCCCTGAGCGGCCATCACCCATCCCATCAGCAGCGGAATAAAGGCGGAAAACAGATTGCCGATTCCGTTGATAATGCCATAGGCGCTGCCGACCGCCTGCGGCCTGGCGTAGTGCTGCAGCAGCGTCGGGATCGCCGCGCCCTGCAGGCCCCAGCAGGCGTTGGCCGCCAGCAGGAAAAAGGCGATCCAGCCGGTCTGGCCGCTGTTCATCAGCCCGGCAACGCACAGCGCGGTGGCGCCGCCGCCGATGACGAAGATCAGCGGCGCCTGCTGCGGACGCATCCGGTCGAGCAGCGCACCGCCGAGGTATTTCGCCCCGATGCTGACGATAAACGGCAGCGACGCCATGGCTCCCATCTGCTTCAGCGAAAAGCCTTTTTCATCGATCAGGTAGGCCGGCAGCCAGGCGCTGGAGCCCCACAGATAGCTGAGGGTGGCGATCTCCACCAGCATAATCCAGCCGAGCATCGGCGTATGCCAGGCGTCGCTGAAGGTGCGCCAGACGCGCGCCAGCACCGGCGATGCGTCACGCGGCGGCGGCGTGTTGTGCGCCGGACGGATAAACGCGCGGATCAGCCACAGCCCGGCCAGCAGATTGAAACCCGCCAGTAAATAAAACGACATCGCCCAGCCGAAGTGGGCCATCAGAAAGCCGATCAGCGGAAAGCCGATCGCCAGCCCGAGCGAGACGCCGAGCGCGCTGACGGCGTTGGGCTTGCCCAGCTCATTGGCGGCAAAGTGGTCGCTGATATACATGGTTTTCAGCGAAAACAGCGGCCCTTCGCTGACGCCGAGCAGGGCGCGCACCAGCAGCAGCCACAGGACACTGCCCGCCAGCGGCGAGGCGGCGGTCAGCAGCGCCCACAGCAGCACGCTGAGCGTCAGCGCGCGGCGGTAGCCCATCAGCGTTTCCAGAAACGGCGTCAGCAGCAGCGCCGCCAGGCCGTAGCCGAGCAGAAAGGCGGTCATCAGCGTGCCCTGCTGCAGCCGGCTCTCCCCGAGGCCGAAGTGGTGCAAAAACGCCGGGTTGACCACCATCACGGCGATATTTACCCGGTCGATATAGGCGATCACGATCAAAAACAGCAGGGCGAACACGCCGTACCAGCGCTGACGAGCATTCACAAAGCACTCCTTAACACGGTGATAAACCTGTACGGCGGGCGAACGGGCGTTCGCCGGGCCTGAAGGCGGGATTATGGACCTGAATGTTAAATTATTGTTTCGATAAACACGCCTCTCACGGCGAGAGAAAACTTTTACGCCGCTTGTCATGCAAAAATCAACGCGTTTTTGCATATAAATTCACGATGTAATGCATAAATACCATCGTATTTTCATATCGGTGCATTTTTTCGTGATCTCCTCCGCATTTGTAATCTTTAAACAACCTTTTATTAACAATTGTCGCCTTGCTCCCTTGACGAAACATTCGCCAGTTTTATAGTGGGCGTATTAAATAAGAAACTGAGTTTCATATATGAAACAAAGAGATAGAGGGTTTTAGCAATGAGCTGGAAGAACGTGTGCGAAGTGTCTCAGGTTAAAGAAGATTTCCCTTACTCGGCGACGGTAGACGGCAAAGAGATCGGGGTGTATCTGATCGACGGGCAATATTACGCGCTGGAAGATGTCTGCCCGCACGCCTACGCCTTGCTCAGCCAGGGGTTTGTCGACGACGGCAAAGTGGAGTGCCCGCTGCATGAAGCG
The DNA here is from genome assembly GCF_000330865.1 of Serratia sp. FGI94. Classification (NCBI taxonomy): domain Bacteria; kingdom Pseudomonadati; phylum Pseudomonadota; class Gammaproteobacteria; order Enterobacterales; family Yersiniaceae; genus Serratia; species Serratia sp. FGI94. The sequence goes on along the minus strand of NC_020064.1, from coordinate 3,896,007 downwards.
CTGTTCGACGTACGCACCGGCCAGTGCCTGCGCGAACCGGGCGGCCGCGATCTGCAAACCTTTGCCACCCGCGTGATTGACAACCAAATCCAGATCACCGTCATCGAGGAGGAGTAATTGATGCAACACATTACCGATTTCAACCCGTGGCTGCCGGACACCCAGCAGGTGATCCCGGCGCGCGAGGGCGGCAACGGGCAGATCCATCAGCCGGGCCACTATCAGAATGTGATCTGGCAGACGCGCGCCCGCGTGCCGGACGGCTTTGAAACCGCGCTGGTCGCCGCGCTGGAGGAGATCTTCGACGGCGGCGCCACAGAGCTGGATCAGATCGTCAGCGCGCTGAATCAGCGCCGGCTGTTCGATCGCAACGGCCAGCCGTGGAACGAAGCGGCGTTCCGCGAATTCCTTCACGTTAACGGTTTCTGAGCAGCACTGGGAGAAGACAATGACAGCAAACACAACATCCTCCGCGCAGACTTTACAGAACTACCTTGACCAGGGCTTACGCGGCATGTGGTATCCGGTGCTGGCCAGCTGGGAAGTGGGCAACAACCCGGTCGGCATCACCCGGCTAGAGCAGCAAATCGTCCTGTGGCGCGACGCGCAGGGCGCAATCCACGCGCTGGAAGACCGCTGCCCGCACCGCGGCGCGCGGCTGTCGATGGGCTGGAACCTCGGCGATCGCATCGCCTGCTGGTATCACGGCGTTGAAGTGGGCGGCGACGGCGAAGTGAAAGACGTGCCGGCGGTGGACCGCTGCCCGCTGGTGGGGCAGAAATGCCTGCGTTCCTATCCGGCGCAGGAGGCTCACGGCGCGGTGTTCCTCTACTTCGGCGTCACCGCCGACGAAGCGCCGCCGGAACTGATCTTCCCGCAGGAGCTGGCCGATGAAGCGGCTTACAGCAACTTCCTGTGCACCGCCAGCTGGGACTGCAATTATCAGTATGCGTTGGAAAACGTGATGGACCCGATGCACGGCACCTATCTGCACTCTTCGTCGCACTCGATGGCGGAAGGCGACCGCAAGGCGGATATGGCCCTGGAGCCGACCGACAGCGGCTTTATCTTCAAGAAAAACGGCCAGATCGGCGTCAACTTCGACTGGGTGGAGTTCGGCAACAGCGGCGCCTACTGGATGCGCCTGTCGATCCCGTACAAACAGCGCTTCGGGCCGGGCGGCCACTTCTGGATCATCGGCATGGTGGTGCCGGAAGACAAGGATCACTGCCGGGTATTCTTCTGGCGTATCCGCAAGGTGAAGGACTGGCAGCGCGATCTGTGGCGCTTTATGTACCGCAACCGTCTGGAGGCGCTGCACTGGGACGTGCTTGAGCAGGATCGCATCGTGCTGGAGAACATGGCGCCGAACGCCCGCAGCCGCGAATACCTCTACCAGCACGACGTCGGGCTGTCGCGCCTGCGCCGCATGATGCAAAAAGAGGCGCAAAAACAGTTGGCGATGCTGAGCGAGCTGGAGGCGGCGCAGTGAGCGGCCTGCTGGCGGACAAACGCATCGTGGTCACCGGCGCGGCGCGCGGCCTTGGCCGCAGCTTCGCCGCGGCGATCGCCGAGGCCGGCGGCCGGGTGGTGATGTGCGACATCCTGGCGGACGAGCTGCAGAGCGCGGCGGCAGCGCTGCGCGAGCAGGGCGTGCAGGTTGAAACGCAGACCATCGATCTGGCGTCGCCGGACTCGATTCGCAACGCCTTCAGCGCCATTGGCGCAGGCGGCGCGATCGACGGTCTGGTGAATAACGCCGCGCTGGCGACCGGCGTCGGCGGCAAAACCATGATGGAATACGATATCGAGCTGTGGGACCGCGTGATGCAGGTCAACGTGCGCGGCACCTGGCTGGTCAGCCAGGCGGCAGTGCCGCTGCTGGCGCAGCGGCCGCACGCCAAGATCGTCAACGTGGCGTCCGACACCGCGCTGTGGGGCGCGCCGCGCCTGATGGCCTACGTGGCCAGCAAGGGGGCGCTGATTGCGATGACGCGTTCGATGGCGCGCGAGCTGGGCGAACAGAACATCTGCGTCAACGCCATCGCACCGGGCCTGACGCGGGTGGAGGCCACCGAATATGTACCGGCGGAGCGCCACCAGCTGTACGAGCAGGGGCGGGCGCTGAGCGGAGCGCAACACCCGGATGATGTGACCGGCAGCGTGCTGTATCTGCTGTCGCCGCTGGCGAACTTCGTCACCGGTCAACTGCTGCCGGTGAACGGCGGTTTCGTATTCAACTGACCGCCCGACGGCGAGAAGAAGGAACAGAGCATGGCGGATGAACAAACGTGTAAATATCTGATCCCCGGACTGGATCGCGGTCTGCAGCTGCTGCTGGCGTTTGGCGAGCAGCACAAGGAGATGACCTTTGCGGAGCTGCACCGTCTGGTCGCCATGCCGAAGGCGACCGCCTACCGGGTGGTGCAGACGCTGGAGCATCTGGGCTTTCTGGAGCGCAACCCGCGCACCAACACCTTCTCGCTGGGCATCAAGGTGCTGCGGCTGGGGTTTGAGTATATCGCCTCGCTGGACGTGGCGCAGGTCGGGCAGCCGGTGATCGAGCAGCTGCGCGATCGCAGCCAGTGCAGCAGCCACCTGGCGATCCGTGACGGACGCGATGTGATCTATATCGCCCGCGTCAGCGCCGCCGGTTCGCAGATCAATCAGGTCAGCGTCGGCACGCGCCTGCCGGTGCATCAGACCTCGCTGGGACGCATGCTGCTGACCCGCACCACGCGCGAGGAATTCGAAGGTCTCTATCCGCAGCAGAGCCTGCCGGGCAGCGGGCCGGGCACGCCGGCTGACCGCGAGGCGCTGTGGCAGATGGTGCAGCAGGATAAGGCGCGCGGCTATGTGATCGGCGAATCGTTTTTCCGCCACGGCATTTCCTCGATCGTCTACCCGATCTTTAACCGCGATCTGCAGGTGGAGGCGGTGGTCAGCATTATGGTGCCGTTCGATCAGATCCCGGCCGAGGATCGCGAGCGGCTGCGGATGGAGGTGCGCGACGCCGCCGGGAAGATTTCCGACTTCCTTGGCGCGCCGCCGCGAGCCGAGGTCGGCTAGCACTATTTTCATGTGCGGCGGGCCGATGCCCGCCCACGGGTTTTCCCAACGGCAAGGTTTAGCGACCGCGTGAGGCGCCTGAAAACGGGCGTCGGGGAACGATCATGCCTGAAACAGGCGTTTCAGAGAACGTGAGGCACAAACAATGAGCGTGATTGGCATCGAACAGCTGGAATTTGGCGTTGAAGATCTGCCAAAGTGCGAGAAATTTATGCGGGACTTCGGCCTGCAGGCGGCGGCGGATCGGCCGTCGGCATTTACCACCCTGAGCGGCGCCGGCGTGCAGCTGCGTCCGCTGGACGACGATGAGCTGCCGCCGGCGTTCGAAGGCGGCTCGACCCTGCGCCGCATGACCTGGGGCGTGGCCGGCCCGGCGGAGCTGGCGGAACTGGCAACGCGGCTGGCGCAGGCGCCGGGCTTTCAGCGTCTGGGCGAGACGCTGGAGTGCCGCGATCCCAACGGCATGACGCTGCGCTTTGTGGTCAGCCGTCAGCGCGAGGTGACGCTGCCGGTCACGCCGATCAATCAGTGGGGCGACGTGCGCCGCATCGACCAGCCCAGCCCGGTCTATGAACAGGCGCAGCCGATCAATATCGGCCACGTGGTGTTCTTTGTCGACGACCTGGCGGCCACCGAACGCTTTTACCGCGAGGCGCTGGGATTTCAGGTGTCCGATCGCTATATCGATCGCGCGGTGTTCCTGCGCACCCAGGCGCGCGGCGGCCACCATAACCTGTTCCTGCTAAAGCTGCCGAACCGCCCGCGCGGGCTGAACCACGTGGCGTTCACCGTGCGCGATATTCATGAAGTGATCGGCGGCGGTCTGGCGATGAATAAAGAACAGTGGAGCACCTTTATCGGCCCCGGCCGCCATCCGATCTCCTCGGCCTACTTCTGGTACGTCAACAGCCCGACCGGCGGCGCGTTCGAGTACTACACCAATGACGATTTCCTGACGGAGAACTGGCAGCCGCGCGAGCTGGAGCATTCGCTGGTGTCGTTTACCGAATGGGCGGTGGAGGGCGGCATCGACCACGACACCCGCCGCCAGCATAAACCGGCGGAGGCGCTATGAGTCAACCGATTTCCGCAGGCATCGTTATCGTCGGCGGCGGTCAGGCCGGCGGCTGGGCGGCGAAAACGCTGCGCGACCGCGGCTACGACGGCACCCTGTCGGTGGTGAGCGATGAACCCTACGATTTTTATGAGCGCCCGCCGCTCTCCAAGGCGGCGCTGCTGGACGATAAGGCGCCGCTCAGCCGCCTGTTCAGCGCCGAGACGGTGGCGGCGCTGGAGATTGACTGGTATCGCCCGCTGCGCGCCGAGCGCGTGGACGCCGCGGCTCAAACGCTGCAGCTCAGCGACGGGCGGCAGCTGCATTTTGACCAGCTGCTGCTGGCCACCGGCGGCCGGCCGCGCCTGCCGGACGCCAGCTGGGCCGACTGCCCGCAGGTGATGACCCTGCGCTCCTGGGACGATGCCGCGCGCCTGCGTCAGGGGCTGTTGCGCAGCCGCCGGCTGGCGATTGTCGGCGGCGGCTGGATCGGGCTAGAGATTGCCGCGTCGGCGCGCAGGCTCGGCGTCGAGGTGACGGTGTTTGAACGCCAGCCCGCGCTGTGCATGCGCAGCGTCGGCGCGGCGGTGTCACAGGCGCTGCTGGCGCTGCATCAGCAGCAGGGCGTGACGCTGCACTGCGACTGCGGCGATATCCGCCTGGAAACGCGCGGCGATGAGGCGTGGATCGCCAGCGCCGTCAGCGCGGCGCAGCCGTTCGATCTGGTGATGGTCGGCATCGGCGTAGAGCTGAATCTGGCGCTGGCGCACAGCGCCGGGCTGCAGCTGGACGGCGGCGGCATCGTGGTCGACGGCCAGGGACGCACCAGCCATCCGGCGATCTTCGCCGCCGGCGACGTGGCGCGCCATCCGACGCTGGGGCTGTGTCTGCAGTCCTGGGCCTACGCGCAGAATCAGGCCATCAGCACCGCCGGCGCGATGCTTGATGCCGACGCGCCGGCCTACGACGACGTCGCCTGGCTGTGGTCGGATCAATATGACGCCAATATCCAGATCCTCGGCGTGCCGATCGGCGGCGTGCATCAGGTGACGCGGCGCACGCCGCAGTCGCAGGTATTTTTCACCCTGAATGCTGACCGGCAGCTGGTGCAGATGGTGGCGTTTAACGACGCGCGCGCCATCAAACTGGGTAAGCGCTGGCTGGCCAGCGGACGGGTACTGGATCCGGCGCAGCTGGCGGATGCGGAATTTTCTCTGATGGCGTTGAAGTAATCCCGGCGGCTTGCAGGCAGCGCCTGTAAGCGCCAGAGGATAACGCCCAAGCGACGGGAGCGTTTCATGACTCTGCAACACATCGACGCCCGCGACGGCCGGGTGGGGGAGGCCGTTGTCGAAAATCAGCCGCAACGGGTGCGCTGGTCGGTGCCTATCGCGCTGTTTGCCTGCGTACTGCTGGCGTTTTTCGACAAGATCAGCATTGCGGCGCTGTTTTCCGACGCCGGTTTCCAGCAGGCGCTGGGCATCAGCTTTGACCCGACGCGTCTCGGGCTGCTGATGAGCGCCTTTCTGTTTTCCTACGGCTTCTCCTCGATGCTGCTGAGCGGCATCGGCGACCGGCTGAACCCGGTGCGGGTGCTGATCGGCATGATGGTGGTCTGGGCGGTGCTGATGGTGATGATGGGCTTTACCCGCTCGTATCACACCATGATGACGCTGCGCATTCTGCTCGGCATTGCCGAAGGGCCGCTGCTGCCGATGGCCTACGCCATTATCCGCCAGGCGTTCCCGCAGCGCCTGCAGGCGCGGGCCACCATGCTGTGGCTGCTGGGCACGCCGCTCGGCGCGGCGCTGGGCTTCCCGGTGACGCTGTTTATTCTCAACACCTTTCACTGGCAGGCGACCTTCTTCTTTATGGCGTTGCTGACGCTGCCGGTGATGCTGCTGGTGCTGTTCGGCCTGCGTCATCTGAAGGTGCAGCGGACGGCGCAGGGGAACCAGACCACGCCGGCCGAGCGCAAACAGCACCGGCAACAGCTGCTGCGCAGCCCGCACTTCTGGATGATCTGCCTGTTTAATATCGCGTTTCTGACCTACCTGTGGGGCATGAACGGCTGGCTGCCGAGCTATCTGATCGAGGGGAAAGGCATCCATCTGGAACACGCCGGCTACCTCTCCTCGCTGCCGTTTATCGCCATGCTGCTGGGGGAAGTGCTGGGGGCCTGGCTGTCGGACAAGCTCGACCGCCGCGCGCTGGCCTGCTTCCTGTCGCTGGCGGGGGCCGGCGTGGGGCTGGCGGCGGTGCTGCAGCTGTCGGGCACCTACAGCGTGATTGCCGCCATGGCGCTCAGCACCTTTATGTGGGGCGCCGGGGCGCCCAACATCTTTGCCCTGCTGGCCAAGGCCACCAGCAGCCAGGTGAGCGCCACCGCCGGCGGCATTTTCAACGGCCTGGGGAATTTTGCCGGCGCGCTGGCGCCGGTGCTGATGGGGGCGCTGATCGCCGCCAGCGGCAATATGGACAGCGGCCTGCTGTTTTTGGTGGTGACGGCCTTCGTCGGCTGCATCATTTTGCTGCCGCTGCTGAAGAAATACTGAGTTTGCCAAATCAATTGAGGAGTGAAAACCATGTCTCAGGTTGACAACAAAGCCGGCGTCAAGCCGCAGGATATCGCGATGGCGGACTGGGTGGAATCACGCATCGCCCGTTTTGAAGGCCGCAAGTATGACTGGAACGCGCTGAAGTTTCAGGCGGATTTCGATCCGAAATACCGCCGCGCGCAGATGCGCTACATCGGCACCGGCGCCACCGGCGTGGCGAGCGACACCAATACCGTGCCGGCCGGCAACTTCACCTTCTCCACCATGGTGCTGCCGTCGAAGTGCGAAGGGCCGCTGCACCTGCATAACGACGTGGAGGAGGTGTTCTTTATGCTGAAAGGCACCATCACGCTGATGATTCAGGACGGCGAGGAGTATTACGAGACGGTGCTGAAGGAGCGCGACCTGATTTCGGTGCCGGCGGGTATTTACCGCGGGCTGTTCAACCACGGCGAGGAAGAGGCGCTGATGTGCGTGATGCTCGGCACCGCCAAGCCGGAGATCCCGACCTATCCGGCGGATCACCCGCTGTCCAGCGTGAAGCGCAACGGATGAATACGCTGCCGGAACGCCAACAGGCGGTCTGCGGCGGCCAGCGGCTGAGCTGGCGCGAGGCCGGTCAGGGGCGGCCGGTGCTGCTGCTGCACGGCATCAGCTCCGGTTCCGCCTCGTGGCTGAAGCAGTTTGCCGACGCGCAATTGCTGGACGGCCACCGGCTGATCGCCTGGGATGCGCCGGGCTACGGCGCCAGCGACGCGCTGGCGAGCGCCGAACCGTTGGCCGCCGATTACGCCGGCGCGCTGGCGGCGCTGGTCAGCCATCTGGGCCTGCATCAGCCGCTGCTGGTGGGGCATTCACTCGGCGCGCTGATGGGCAGCGCCTATGCCGCAGCCTGTCCTGACGGCCTCTGCGGTCTGGCGCTGGCTGACCCGGCGCAGGGCTATGCAACGGCCGATGCGCAGAAGCGCCGCCAGGTGTTCGAACAGCGCCGGCAGATGATGCACACGCTGGGACCGCAGGGCTACGGGGAACAGCGCGCTGCGGCACTGCTGCGCGCCGACGCCGACCCGCAGGATATCGCCTGGGTGCGCCGCGGCATGCAGCAGCTGCATCCGGACGGTTTCCTCAGCGCCGCCTGGATGCTGGCCAACGACGATATCAACGGCTATCTGGCGCGCTATCGCGGCCCGCTGCAGGTGTGGTGCGGCGAACAGGACGCCATTACGCCGCCGGCGGCGGCAGAGGCGCTGGCCGCGCGGCAGGATGCGCCGCTGCACCTGATCGCCGCCGCCGGGCACGCCAGCTATCTTGACGCGCCGGCGAGCTTTAACCGCCTTGTGCGGGACTTTACGGGAGCAATTCAACCATGAATTTCCAGATTGAAAACCGGGTGGCGGTGGTGACCGGCGGCTCGTCGGGCATCGGTTTTGAAACCCTGCGGCTGCTGCTGGCGGAAGGGGCCAGGGTGGCGTTCTGCGGCCGCAGCCAGGACAAGCTTGACGGCGCGCTGGCGCAGCTGCAGGCCGAGTTTCCGCAGGCGCAGATCCTGGCGCAGCGCTGCGACGTGCTGGATCCCGAGCAGGTGGCGCAGTTTGCCGGACAGGTCGAGGCGCGCTTCGGCGGCGTGGATATGCTGATCAATAACGCCGGGCAGGGGTACGTCGCCCATTTTGAGCAGACGCCGCGCACGGCCTGGCTGCACGAGGCCGAACTGAAACTGTTTGGCGTGATTAACCCGCTGCAGGCGTTTCTGCCGGCGCTGGAGCGCTCGGATATCGCCTCGATTACCTGCGTCAACTCGCTGCTGGCGCTGCAGCCGGAAGAGCACATGATCGCCACCTCGGCGGCGCGCGCTGCGCTGCTCAATATGACGCTGACGCTGTCGAAAGAGCTGGTGGACAAGGGCATCCGCGTGAACTCCATCCTGTTGGGGATGGTGGAGTCGGGCCAGTGGCGACGCCGCTTTGCCGAGCGCAGCGACCGTGAGCAAAGCTGGGAATCCTGGACGGCGGCGATTGCCGAGCGGCGCGGCATCCCGATGAAACGGCTGGGCAAGCCGCAGGAGCCGGCGCGCGCGCTGCTGTTTCTGGCCTCGCCGATGGCGTCGTTCACCACCGGCGCGGCGCTGGATGTGTCCGGCGGCTTCAACCGCCATCTGTAAGCCGGGAGCAGAACTGATGAAGAAAATCATGATGATTGGCTACGGCGCGATGGCGAAGGAAGTGTTGTCCCGCCTGCCGGAAGGGGTAGAACCCGGCTGGATCGTGGCGCGCGAGCCGCATCATGCGGCGATTGCCGCCGCGTTCGGCGGCCGGGTGCAGGCGCTGAGCGATCCGCGCGACTGCGACGGCCGGCCCGATCTGGTGCTGGAGTGCGCCAGCCAGCAGGCGGTCGCCGAATTTGGCGAAGCGGTGGTGCAGCGCGGCTGGACGCTGGCGGTGATTTCCACCGGCGCGCTGGCGGACGCCGGGCTGCAGCAGCGCATTCAGCAGGCCAGCCGCGACCATCACGGCCGCGTCTGGGTGCTGTCCGGCGCGGTGGCGGGCATGGACGGGCTGGCGTCGGCGCGGGAAGGCGGGCTGAGCTGCGTCACCTATCAGGCCAGCAAAAGCCCGGCCAGCTGGCGCGGCAGCCCGGCGGAAACCCTGATCGACCTTGATGCGGTCAGCGAGGCGCAGGTGTTCTTCGAAGGCAGCGCGCGTGAAGCGGCCAGGCTGTTCCCGGCCAACGCCAACGTGGCGGCCACCATTGCGCTGCACGGGCTGGGGATGGATGAGACGCGGGTGCGCCTGCAGGTGGATCCGCATACCCGGCGCAATACGCACCGGCTGCAGGCGCAGGGCGCCTTCGGCGAATTTCAGATTGAATTAAGCGGCACGCCGCTGGCCAGCAACCCGAAAACCTCGACGCTGGCGGCGCTGAGTGCGGTGCAGGCCTGCCGCCGTCTGCTGGACGGCGAACTGACGGCATAAAGGGGAATAACAGTATGGCGATACAAAAGATTTTTCTGGCCGGGCGCTGGTGTGAAGGGCGCGGCGAGCCGATGCGCTCCACCTTTCCGGCCGACGGTTCGCTGAACGCCGAACTGCGCGCCGCCGACGTGAACGACGTTAATGAGGCGGTCGAGGCGGCGGAGCGCGCCTGGCGCGACCCGCAGTGGTGCGGACTGGTGCCGCATCAGCGCGCGGCGGTGTTATATCGCGTCAGCGATCTGATTAATCAACAGCTGGAGACGCTGGCGCAGCTGCAGACGCGCGACAACGGCAAGCCGCTGGCGGAAACCCGCGGCCTGGTGGCCAGCGCGGCGGCCACCGCGCGCTATTTCGCCGCCGCCTGCGAAGTGCTGGAAGGGGAACTGCCCACCCAGCGCAATAGTGAAGTGATGACGCTGAGCCAGTACCAGCCGCTGGGGGTGATCGCCGCCATTACGCCGTGGAACTCGCCGATCGCCAGCGAAATGCAAAAGGTGGCGCCGGCGCTGGCGGCCGGCAACGCGGTGATCCTGAAGCCGGCGGAGGCCACGCCGCTGATGGCGCTGAAGCTGGCGGAGCTGTTTGAACAGGCGGGGCTGCCCGCCGGCTTGCTCAGCGTGCTGCCGGGCAAAGGCTCGGTGATTGGCGAAGCGTTGGCGCGCCACCCGCTGGTGAAAAAGATTTCCTTTACCGGCGGCACCGGCACCGGTCGCCATCTGGCGCATATCGCCGCCGAGAAGCTGATCCCCACGTCGCTGGAGCTGGGGGGCAAGTCGCCGACCATCGTGCTGGAGGACGCCGATCTGGAGCAGGCGGCGCGCGGCATCTGCTACGGCATTTTCAGCTCGGCCGGCCAGGCGTGCATCGCCGGCTCCCGGCTGTTTGTGCACCGTTCGCTGTATCAGCCGCTGTTGACGCGCCTGTGTGAGCTGGCGGGCGGGCTGCGCCTTGGCGATCCGCGGCAGCCGGGCGTGCATATGGGGCCGCTGATAAATGACAAACATCGACAGAGCGTGGCGGCGTACGTGGCGCTGGCGCGTCAGGAGGGCGGCCGGGTGCTGATCGGCGGCGAAGCGCCGGCGGATCCGCAGCTGGCGGACGGCAGCTATTACCTGCCGACCATTATCGACGGATTGAGCAACGACGCGCGGGTCTGCCAGGAGGAGATCTTCGGGCCGGTGCTGGTGGCGATGCCGTTCGACGATGAACAGCAGCTGATCGCCATGGCCAACGATTCGGTCTACGGCCTGGCTGCCGGCATCTGGAGCCGCGATTTCCCGCGCGCCATGGCGCTGGCGGAGCAGCTGGAGACCGGCACCGTCTGGGTCAACACCTACAAGACATTCTCGATTTCCACGCCGTTCGGCGGCGTTAAGCAAAGCGGCCTGGGACGGGAAAAAGGGCTGCACGGCATCAAGGCCTATATGCAACAGAAAAGCCTGTATCTGGCGCTGACCCATCAGGTAAACCGCTGGAGCGACTGAGCGCGGCGCGCGACCTATCCCTACGCATTAATATGATAAGAAGGCAGATGATGAGCGATAAAATAACGGTTGGTGAGGCGATAGCCCGGACTCTGGAGCAATACGCGGTGTCGGCGATGTACGGCATCATCTCGATTCATAATTTGCCGATCGCCGATGCCGTCGGGCAGCGCGGGGCAATCCGCTTTGTGCCGGCGCGCGGCGAGGCGGGCGCGGTGACGATGGCCGACGCCCACGGCCGTTTTTCCGGCCTCGGGGTGGCGCTGACCAGCACCGGCGCCGGCGCGGGCAACGCGGTGGGGGCGATGATTGAAGCGCTGAACGCCAATACGCCGCTGCTGCACATCACCGGCCAGGTGGAAAAGGCGTATCTGGATGCCGACGCCGGTTTTATTCACGAAACCAAAGATCAGATGGGCTTCCTGCGCGCCTGTGCAAAACGCGCCTATCGGGTCAACAGCGCCGAGCAGGCGGTGGCGGTGATCCAGCGGGCGATTCAGGAGGCGCAGACCGCACCCTGCGGCCCGGTGGCGGTAGAGATCCCGATTGATATCCAGAGCAGCCTGGTCTCCAGCGCGGTGCTGACGCCGGCCGTTGCGCCACCGGCCTTGCCGGCGGCGGATGCGGCGGCGGTGGAGCGTTTGTACCTGCGTCTGAAGGCCGCCAAACGGCCGCTGCTGTGGCTGGGCGGCGGTGCGCTGGGCTGCGCGGCGGCGGTGCAGCGGCTGGCGGACGCCGGCGTGGCGGTGATGTCCAGCACCCACGGCCGCGGCATTCTGCCGGACAGCCATCCGCGCAGCCTGCGTGCTTTTCATAACTCGCCGAGCGTGGAGCAGATCCTGAACCGCTGCGACCTGACGCTGGTGGCCGGTTCACGCCTGCGCAGCAACGAAACCCGCACCTGGACGCTGCCGCTGCCGCGCCCGCTGGTGCAGATAGATATCGACCCGGCGGCGGCCAACCGCAACTATCTGGCGGATGAGCAGGTAAACGGCGACTGCGGCGCGCTGCTGACGGCGCTGGCGGCGCGCTTTACGCCGGGTGAGAAGGTCGATGCCGAGTGGGACGCCGACATTGCCGCCGCGGTGCAGCAGGCGGAACAGGCGCTGCGCGAGCAGTCCGGCGAATATGCCAAGCTCAGCGACGCCATCGCCGCCGCCCTGCCGGATGACGGTCTGCTGGTGCGCGATATCACCGTTTCCGGCAGCGTGTGGGGCAGCCGACTGTTCCGCGCGCTGGCGCCGCGGTGCAATATCCACTCGCTGGCCGGCGCCATCGGTATGGGGCTGCCGATGGCGATCGGCACGGCGATCGCCAACCCGCAGCGTAAGGTGGTGGGGCTGGTGGGTGACGGCGGGCTGGCGCTGGGGCTGGGGGAGCTGGCGACCATGGCGCAGGAGCAGGCCAATATCACGCTGCTGATCATGAACGACGGCGGCTACGGCGTGATGCGCGGTATTCAGGACAAGTACTTCGCCGGCCGTCAGTATTACAACGAGCTGCACACTCCGGCATTCGCCCAGGTGGCGGAGGCGATGGGGCTGAAGGCCTGGAAGATAGACAGCGCCGCACAGTTCGGCGGGGTGCTGGCGGAGGCGATCAACTACCCGGGGCCGTCGGTGGTGGAAGTGGATATGAAACAGGTCGGGCCGTTAACCTTTGCCGGGCCGCCGCAAAAGACGCTGTACTGAGTAAGCGCCGGGGACGGTCTGCCGTCCCTGTTGGCGTGATACGCATGGGGTGAACGCCTCCGGGAACCGCTGCGCATTTTTGTCCACTTAACGCCAGTGTGATGACTAACGCTATCGTTTAAGGAGATAACCATGCTTAACGTTTCCAATACCACCAGCGCGGCGCGTAACGCCGCGCTGTCCGCCACTGCCGCCGCCGGCGCACAATTTACCGAGGTCGCCGCCTTAGGGCAGAAGATCGGCGAAGGCAGCCAAAAGGATGTGTTCCACTCGCTGCAAAACGCCAATCACTGTGTTTGTTTGTTCCGTCCCGGTACCACAGGGGTACAGTCCGCCGAACAGGTCGCGCAAAACGAGCAGGCTGCCACCCATAAGCTGAAAGAATTGGGGTTCCCGGTGGTGGACGTGCATGGATTGGTTTCCCATAACGGGCAGTTTGGCCTGAGTAAAGAGTTTATTCGTCAGGCCATTGATGCTGCTGATATCACCCAGGGTAAACAGGAATTACCCGAGGAGAAAGGTTTCAATAAAAACGTGGAACAGGACTGCAACGATATTATTAAGCAGTTAAAAAGCCACAATTTGCATATCGATGATTTGCAGTTTCTGATCGATGAAAACGGCAGGGTGCGGATTAACGATCCGCGCAAGATAGAGTCTTCATCGCCGGAGAAAAGTATTGCGAAGGTAAAAGAGTTGAAAGGGTTTGCGGTGAATAATCTCTTGAGCGACAGCGAGTAATCTTGGTCGTGAACGGGGGCCGCAGCCCCCGTCAATAGTACGATTACTTGCCTTCGGCGGCGATGCGATCGCGGATATGCTGCGCGCGCGCTTCGGAAGACGGGTGATCGTCAAACATGCTGCTCTGACGTCCGGCTTCCATCTTGGCCAGTTTTTCGAAGCTGGTGACCAGCCCGTTCGGGTTGATGCCGCGCTTCTTCAGCAGATCGAACGAGTAGTCGTCCGCTTCGCTCTCCTGCTTCTGGGAGAACTGGGCGCTGACCAGCTTCTCGCCGATATCCGCCAGCTGCGACTGCGACAGCGAGCCGATGATGCCGCCGGTCGAGGCCGCCGCGGTGCGCAGCGCGACCGTGCCGTACGCCACCTGCATCGCCTTGCGGGTGTGGCCCAGCGCTACGTGGCCCATCTCATGGCCCAGCACGCCTTCCACTTCGTTGTCGTTCATCATGTCCATCAGGCCGCTGTAAACGCGGATACAGCCGTTGGCCATCGCCCAGGCGTTGACGTCTTTGGTGACGTACACCTTGTAGTTGGCCGGAGTGCCGTCGATATTATCGCCCAGCGCCGCCGCGATTTTATTCAGACGTTTGGCGTAGGTGCTGTTGGCCGGCGCGATTTTCGCCTTGCTGTCCATTTCGACGCAGGATTTATCACTTAACGCTTTGACATCATCGTTGCTCAGGGTCGCCGCCTGGAACGCCTGCGCGCCGGATTGCATCAGGGTGTTGGGGTCGAGGTTTTGGCAACCGCTGACCAGCGTTGCAATACCTAATGCAATCAAAGAGGTACGGATCTTCATAAAGCCATCTTCCTGTGATAGTAACAAGGTTATTTATACTATTGAGCTGAAACAATTTCGCTCGCAACAGCCTAGTGTACGACACTCGACGGCAAAATAGTGTTATTCCGAAAAACGGGCCAATCGTGCTAATAAGTTGTGAACTCGCTCTCATTTACTATTAGGGATTGCCGGATTCATGCCGAGTCTGAGAAAATGCCAAGCTTGACTGCTTTTTTCATCCGACTTGGAGTAAAACATGTCCTCTCGTAAAGAGCTTGCCAACGCCATCCGCGCCCTCAGCATGGATGCCGTACAAAAAGCAAAATCCGGTCACCCGGGCGCCCCAATGGGTATGGCCGATATCGCCGAAGTCCTGTGGCGCGACTACCTCAGCCACAACCCCACCAACCCGCACTGGGCCGACCGCGACCGCTTCGTCCTCTCCAACGGCCATGGCTCCATGTTGATTTACAGCCTCCTGCATCTCACCGGCTACGACCTGCCGATGCGCGAGCTGGAAAACTTCCGTCAGCTGCACTCCAAAACCCCGGGCCACCCTGAGTACGGCTACACCGCCGGCGTCGAGACCACCACCGGTCCTCTCGGCCAGGGCATCGCCAACGCCGTCGGCTTCGCCATCGCCGAACGCACCCTGGCCGCCCAGTTCAACCGTCCCGGCCATGACATTGTCGACCACAACACCTACGTCTTTATGGGCGACGGCTGCATGATGGAAGGCATCTCCCACGAAGTCTGCTCCCTGGCCGGCACCCTCAAGCTCGGCAAGCTGACCGCCTTCTACGATGACAACGGCATCTCCATCGACGGCCACGTCGACGGCTGGTTCACCGACGACACCGCCAAGCGCTTTGAAGCCTACGGCTGGCACGTGGTGCGCGGCGTGGACGGCCACGACGCCGACGCCATCAAGGCGGCGGTTGAGGAAGCCCGCAAGGTCACCGACAAGCCGTCCCTGCTGATGTGCAAGACCGTTATCGGCTTCGGCTCGCCGAACAAGGCCGGCACCCACGATTCCCACGGCGCGCCGCTGGGCGAGGCCGAAGTGGCCGCCACCCGCGAGCAGCTGGGCTGGCACTACCCGCCGTTTGAAATCCCGCAGGACATCTACGCCCAGTGGGACGCCAAAGAGGCCGGTCAGGCGCGTGAAGCCGCCTGGAACGACAAGTTCGCCGCCTACGCGCAGGCCTTCCCGGAACTGGCCGCCGAGTTCACCCGCCGCATGAGCGGCGAGCTGCCGGCCGACTGGCAGGCGCAGGCCAAGGCCTACGTCGAGCAGCTGCAGGCCAACCCGGCCAACATCGCCAGCCGCAAGGCGTCGCAGAACGCGCTGGAAGCCTTCGGCAAACTGCTGCCGGAATTCCTCGGCGGCTCCGCCGACCTGGCGCCGAGCAACCTGACCATGTGGTCCGGCTCCAAACCGCTGAACGAAGACCCGGCGGGCAACTACATCCACTACGGCGTGCGCGAGTTCGGCATGACCGCCATCACCAACGGCATCGCGCTGCACGGCGGCTTCCTGCCGTACTCGGCGACCTTCCTGATGTTTGTGGAATACGCGCGTAACGCGGTGCGCATGGCGGCGCTGATGAAGCAGCGCAACGTGTTCGTCTACACCCACGACTCCATCGGTCTGGGCGAAGACGGTCCGACCCACCAGCCGGTGGAGCAGCTGGCCAGCCTGCGCGTCACGCCGAACATGAGCACCTGGCGTCCGTGCGACCAGGTGGAGTCGGCGATTGCCTGGCAGTACGCCATCGAGCGCAACGACGGCCCGACGGCGCTGATTTTCTCGCGTCAGAACCTGGCGCAGCAGCCGCGCAGCGCAGAGCAGCTGGCGAACGTGTATCGCGGCGCCTACGTGCTGCAGGACTGCGACGGCACGCCGGACGTTATCCTGATTGCCACCGGCTCGGAAGTGGAGCTGGCGGTCGAGGCGGCGGGTCAGCTGACCGCAGCGGGCCGCAAGGCGCGCGTGGTGTCGATGCCGTCAACCGACGCGTTCGACAAGCAGGATGCGGCCTACCGCGAAGCGGTGCTGCCGGCGGCGGTAACGGCGCGGGTGGCGATTGAAGCGGGCATTGCGGACTACTGGCTGAAGTACACCGGCCTGAACGGCGCGGTGGTGGGCATGACCACCTTCGGCGAGTCGGCACCGGCGGACCAGCTGTTCAAGGAATTCGGCTTCACCGTGGAGAATGTGGTGGCGCAGGCTCAGGCGCTGCTGAAGTAACCGGCGGCTAGCGGCCATCATAAACGGCCCAGGCAACCAGGGCCAATGCCGGTCAGTGAAAGCTGACCGGCTTTTTTATGCGCGCTTCACGTGCCGGGCTATTACACGCCGTTATGTTTATGTCATGATTGACCGGATGTGACATCCATACGTCTGTAGATGAGGGAACTATGAAAAAAACAGTTGTTGCGCTATCTGCGCTTTTCCTGGCCGCACCGGTGTTTGCCAACACGGTTACCCATGCATCCGATGAGGCCGTAGCTGAAGCGCATAAAGGTGCTAACACGGCAAAAGAGACGTTGCATCAGGCGCAGAATAAAGGCGAAGCGCTGAGATCTGAGCATGCAGCGGAAGGGAAAAGTGACACCATGAGCCACAAGGTGAGTGAGAAATCTCAGGAAACCTGGCACAAGGCCAAAGAAGGCACAGAAAAGGGGTGGAACAGTACCAAAGAAGGCGCCGAGAAAGGCTGGAATAAGACGAAGGAAGGTACCGGCAAGGCCTGGGACAAGACCAAAGACGTGTCTGAAAAAACCTGGGATAAAACCAAAGAAGGCGCCGAGAAAGGCTGGAATAAAACGAAGGAAGGCACTGGCAAGGCCTGGGACAGAACCAAAGCCGGGTCTGAAAAAACCTGGGATAAAACCAAAGAAGGCGCCGAGAAAGGTTGGGATAAAACCAAGCAGGGCGCTGAAGAGCTGAAGAAAAAAGTGACCGAATAATCATACCGATTCGGAACATTAACAGCCCACGCGATGCGTGGGCTGTCGCGTTTATAGCATCCGCCAGACAAAACCCGCTTTCAACATCGTCTGGCGATGAGCGCTGCTGCTGGAAACGGCGGTATTTTTTAACTCAATAAACGGCGCCAGGCTGGGGGTAAGCCGGTAGCTGACTTGCAGTTTTCCTTCCACGTCTTCCCGGTGGCCGCGATACAGCGGCTGATTGCTTTTCTTATATTTAACGCCGTAATTCAGCGTTACCCCGGCTATTTTATCGCCGTTCATTAACTGCCAGATTTGCGTCTGCTTACGTGCTTTTCCCGTGGTTCTTTTTATTTCATAGCGATACATCAGCGACAGCTTTTGATGTTTCGTATAGTGGTAGCTCAATTTCAGCTGCGGCTTATATTTACGGGAGTTGGCTTTTCTGCTCCAGCCCATCTCCGGCGTGACGTCCAGTAATGAATACGGCTGAAATTTCTGCTTCAAATGATATTTTAATTCATCGTGGCCGCCGTGGCGCCATGCGGCGCTCCCTGATTCCCGGGCCGCGCGTTTATATTCCAGACCGGCGCCGAAGCCGCCGGAAAAGCCATGGCTGATGCCCAGGCTCTCCTTATGGATCTTATCGACATCGGCAACCTCATGGTAATACTTCAGTTCCAGCGCATAAGCGTGATGGACCGCACCGCTCAAGCACAGCAGCAGCGAAATAAGATATTTCATGATGGATGAGCTCCGCGCCGCGGTATTGCGGCGAAGCGGCCCGCAGGGAAAGGGTTCCGCTGCGGGCGTTTAGTCAGCGGTGATTACCACTCAGAGTGCCAGCCGATGTCTGGCAGCGCGTCTGAATCGATAGCCTTATGCATATGTGCCAGGCTGGAGGACAGCGGGCAGAGCGTACCCACGTCGGTGGTGCGGCACCCCGGGGCGCGGTATTCGGTTTTCAGCAGCGGATGCTTTGGCCCCGGCGGCGTCAGGTTGCGGAGCTGATCCAGGCTCTGGGACTGGAACAGAATACGGATATAGCGCTGTCCGCTGTCGTTGTCGCGCCAGCGTTCGAATACCAGGCTGCCGGCCGGCGGAATATTGCCCTGAGGGTAGTTTCCCTGCTGCCAGTTAAAGCCCAGCAGAGTCCGCAGAAACGCAATATTGGTGTCATGGGCCACAATCAGCAGCCAGCGCGCTTCAGGCGGCCCTTTCGGGTCACGTTTGCCGGGCTGTAGCGCCAGCGCGATCTGGTTGAGCAGCACCGAGCCGCCGCGCCGGGCTACCAGCGGAATATCATTGGTCAGGCTGTACCGCAGGGTGAGCAGCGGCATCAGAGCGGCGACCTCAGTGGCGTTGCGGGCATGTCCAAAAGCGACCTGCTCCGGCGGTAGATTTTCGCTCCAGGCCAGGCGAATAGTCTCGGCCATATTCGACAGGACATTCAGCCCCTGAATCGCGACCTTGCCGTTGGCGCTGACCTGCGGCGTCCAGGGCTCATCGAATACCGGACAGTGGTCTCCGGCGCAGACCGCCTGCTTCAGGCGGGCGATATCACCGGCATAGCGCTGTTTTAACCGCTCGGGAGAGCCCTTCATCGCCTGGTCGATAGCGGCCTTGGCCTGCTGCGGATCCAGCGTGACCAATCCCATTTTCAGCGCGTGGAACAGCGGGTCGTGCTCGCCTTTCAGACCGTGAATCGTGACACCGCAGCCGGGGAACGCGCCGTCGGTCAATGCCCTGGCGGTAGCGCGGGTACGTTGCAGCGGGCTGGCCCAGACATAGAGATCGCCCGGAGCGGGGCATCCCGCCGGCAACAGGCCGTGCTGGCGCCAGTTCTCCGCTTCGGCCTGGCCTTTCAGCAGAGCGGCGGCATAGCCGTGACCGGTGAGCTCGCCGTCCCGGTTGTACCAGACCGGCCAGGCGCGCCCGCTCCCGGCCTCCATGGCGCTGCGGTTGCCCGCCGTTGGGGGACGAACTCCGTGGCGGCTGACTTCCACGACTTTTTCCAGCGTCCAAGAGGAGGCGGCCAGCGCGCTGTTGATGGAAATGGCAGCAAAGAACAGCCCCGCCAGTAATTTACGTAATATAAACATGTTGTTGTCCTTATTGATGAGAAGTCGACCTGAATCAGTCGCTGACGGAGTGCCTGAGACTGTTGCGTCGGATAACAATAGCGGCGGTGATACAGGACATTGATAACGTCGCGCTATTTCGGTGGCGATTTCCGTGGGCAATTCTATGGTCGTATGTCGTTTTCTTAGTATTGCACACGTGTGCATAATCGGGGTAAAAAAAATGCCCGACCGGCGGAAGGCAGTATGGGCATATTTCCGACCCGGTTCTGTGATCCTTACCAAATAAAATAAATATTCTTTTGGTTGTGAAAACAAAATAATAATTCCAGTTGGTGGCGTGCAGTCAACCGAACGGGAATTACTTTCTTAACCGATGGGTGTCGATCGTCGCTTATACTCCGGGTAAGCAGTGATACGGTTTCAGAGGCCGGTTGTTCCACATTCTGGCGCTGGGGAGCAACGGCTGGGCGGCATATCCGGCCGCGGAGGGGGGAAGTCGGCGTAACGGGGTATCAATAGCATGACGCTTATGATTTCCAGGACTGAAAACCGAAAAACTTTTGTCATCGAATAAAGCTGTTCTATCTGACGGGCCGGAGCCGTTGCAGATATTCCGCCAGCTGTCGTCAAACTCCGATGGGGTGGTGCGTCGCTAGTCTGAAGGCGCCGTTGCGGCGCCTTCAGACTGCTGACAAAGCCTGTTATTAGGGAAAGCGTGGCGATGGGGTCGTAGCGGCGTAAGCCGCCGGAGCGCCCCTCGTTACGCTAGGCCCGGGTATCTCGGGTCATAAGACGACGTTGTCATCAACCTCAAGACGCCGTTGCGGCGCCTTTTTCATGCTATGGCAGGGCCGCTCAGGCTTTGGATGGCTCCAGCTGGGTCAGCTTCTGTACGTTCAGGCTGGCCAGTTTACCGTCCAGCACCGCCAGGAAGTCATCGTGATAGCTCATCGCCACGTGCTCTTTCAGTGCCTGCTCGGAGACCCAGCGCTCAATAAACACGAAAGAGGTCTGGCCCTGATTCTGCAGATCGCGCACGTCGGGGATTTCGCGTGTTTCATGCAGGTCGTACTGCAGGCAGCCCGGCTCATTATGAGTTTGCGGCACCATGTTTCTGGCTGCCGTTCTGACGGCATCAACATATTCCGGTCGCGGGGTCAGGGTGGCGACAATCTTAACTTCACTCATTATTAGCTCCTTGTAGATGCCCGTAAATGTAAGGCGCGTGGGAAAAGGCAGAAGAAAAACGGATCGGCGGCAGGCGGTTGCTAGTGGGCAAAAGTGTGCGCCAGATCATTTTATTACCGCAAAGTGCCCGCGAGTTGCCGGACAAGGTGTCGGATCTGTTCCTTTTCAAAAAACTTTGGTTTATGCTCGGCTGAAGCGTTTCAGTTGGTGTGAACGGCCGCTGAAAATCACGCAGTGAGCGGTTATCTTTACGTATTCAGTTGGCGAATAGTATTACGCGGTGATTCACAGCAGGCGGTTCGCTAAAGTATTCTATACAGATTAGCAGGATAACTCGTCAGCGCCACCCGCAATCCGGCGAATAAGTCTGGAAGGGTGGGCCATTTAGCAGGAACAAGCATGACCATCCGCATAGCGATAAACGGCTTTGGCCGCATTGGCCGCAGCGTTTTACGCGCACTGTATGAATCAGGACGACGCGCCGAAATTTCCGTGGTGGCAATCAATGAGCTGGCGCATGCCGAAGGGATGGCTCACCTGCTGAAATATGACTCCAGCCACGGGCGCTTTGCCTGGGACGTGCGGCAGGAGTGCGACGTGCTGACGGTGGGCGACGACGCGATTCGCCTGCTGCATCAGCCGGCGCTGGAGCAGCTGCCGTGGGGCGAGCTGGGCGTGGACGTGGTGCTGGACTGCAGCGGCGTGTACGGCAGCCGTCAGGACGGCGAAGCCCATTTGGCGGCCGGCGCGAAGAAAGTGCTGTTCGCTCATCCCGGCGGCAACGATCTGGACGCCACCGTGGTGTTTGGCGTCAATCATCAGACGCTGCGGGCGGAACATCGCATCGTTTCCAATGCGTCCTGCACCACCAACTGCATTATTCCGGTGATCAAGCTGCTGGACGATGCCTACAGTATTGAATCCGGCACGGTCACCACTATTCACTCGTCGATGAACGATCAGCCGGTGATCGACGCCTATCATACGGATCTGCGCCGGACGCGTGCGGCGAGCCAGTCGATCATTCCGGTCGATACCAAACTGGCCGCCGGCATCACCCGTATTTTTCCGCAGTTCTGCGACCGTTTTGAGGCGATCTCGGTGCGGGTGCCGACCATTAATGTGACGGCTATCGATCTGAGCGTCAGCGTGAGTTCGCAGGTGAAGGTGGCAGAGGTCAACCAGCTGCTGCAAAAGGCCGCACGGGGATCATTTCGTGGTATAGTTGACTATACGGAACTACCATTAGTCTCGATTGATTTTAACCATGACCCGCACAGCGCCATCGTCGACGGCACGCAGACGCGGGTCAGCGGACAGCACCTGATCAAGACCCTGGTCTGGTGCGATAACGAATGGGGCTTTGCCAACCGGATGTTGGATACCACCCGGGCAATGGCCGCAAGCGGTTTCTAGTACGGTGGCGCCGTTGGGGCGCGGCCGTGTAAACCCGCAGAATTCCAGGCGACAGGTCTGAAAGAGGCGGGGATAGGCAACTTTTAAGAGAATCAACCAAGAGGGTTCACCATGTCTGTAATTAAGATGTCCGATCTGGATCTGGCAGGAAAACGCGTTCTTATCCGTTCTGACCTGAACGTACCAGTGAAAGACGGTAAAGTGACTTCCGACGCGCGTATCCGCGCTTCCCTGCCGACGATCGAAGCTGCGCTGAAGCAGGGCGCGCGCGTGATGGTAACGTCCCACCTGGGTCGTCCTACCGAAGGCGAGTACAACGAAGAATTCTCTCTGCTGCCTGTCGTCAACTACCTGAAAGATCATCTGAGCAACCCGGTGCGTCTGGCGAAAGACTACCTGGACGGCGTTGACGTTGCCGAAGGCGAGCTGGTGGTGCTGGAGAACGTGCGCTTTAACAAAGGCGAGAAAAAGGACGACGAAACCCTGTCTAAAAAATATGCGGCGCTGTGCGACGTGTATGTGATGGACGCCTTCGGCACCGCGCACCGCGCGCAGGCCTCCACCCACGGCGTGGGCAAGTTCGCGCCGGTCGCCTGTGCCGGTCCTCTGCTGTCCGCCGAGCTGGAAGCGCTGGGCAAGGCGCTGGGCAACCCGGCCCGTCCGATGGTTGCCATCGTCGGCGGCTCCAAGGTTTCCACCAAACTGACCGTGCTGGACTCCCTGTCTAAAATCGCCGATCAGCTGATCGTTGGCGGCGGCATCGCCAACACCTTCGTGGCGGCGCAGGGCAACAACGTCGGCCAGTCTCTGTATGAGCCTGATCTGATCGACAACGCCAAGAAACTGCTGGAAACCTGCGACATCCCGGTGCCGACCGACGTGCGCGTGGCCACCGAGTTCTCTGAAACCGCGACGGCGACGGTTAAGCAGGCCAATGAAATTCAAGACAACGAGCAAATTCTGGATATGGGCGACGTTTCAGCCGAGCGTCTGGCCGTTATCCTGAAGAACGCCAAAACCATTCTGTGGAATGGCCCGGTTGGCGTGTTCGAGTTCCCTAACTTCCGTAAGGGGACCGAAATCGTGGCGCGCGCCATTGCAGACAGCGATGCATTCTCCATCGCTGGCGGCGGCGACACCCTGGCGGCGATTGACCTGTTTGATATCGCCGACAAAATTTCCTACATCTCCACCGGCGGCGGTGCATTCCTGGAATTTGTTGAAGGGAAACAGCTGCCGGCGGTAGTGATGCTGGAAGAGCGAGCTAAGCAGTAATTCTGACAACGGGGGGCGCAAGCCGCCCGTTTGTTTTATTCCGCGCCGGTTGCGGCTCGGAGTAGCAACGATTTACATCCATCTACCTGATGACTCTTGTCCGGACGCCCGGCGTGCGGACGGGGAAAGAAGGTACAACGGCAGACGAAACGGGACAAAGTAACATGTCTAAAATTTTT
The DNA here is from genome assembly GCF_000330865.1 of Serratia sp. FGI94. Lineage (NCBI taxonomy): Bacteria > Pseudomonadati > Pseudomonadota > Gammaproteobacteria > Enterobacterales > Yersiniaceae > Serratia > Serratia sp. FGI94. Next base: position 3,872,560 of record NC_020064.1, on the reverse strand, counting down.
GATTTCGTAAAACCGGGTGTCATCACTGGCGATGACGTTCAGAAAGTCTTTGCAGTCGCTAAAGAGAACAACTTTGCGCTGCCGGCGGTAAACTGCGTCGGCTCCGATTCTATCAACGCAGTACTGGAAGCCGCGGCTAAAGTACGTGCGCCGGTGATCGTGCAGTTCTCCAACGGCGGCGCCGCGTTTATCGCTGGCAAGGGCCTGAAGACTGACGTTCCTCAGGGCGCGGCGATTCTGGGCGCAATCTCTGGTGCTTACCATGTGCATCAGATGGCTGAACATTACGGCGTGCCGGTTATCCTGCATACCGACCACTGTGCGAAAAAACTGCTGCCATGGATCGATGGCCTACTGGACGCCGGTGAAAAACACTTTGCCGCCACCGGCAAACCGTTGTTCTCTTCCCATATGATCGACCTGTCTGAAGAGTCGCTGGAAGAAAACATCGAGATCTGCTCCAAGTATCTGGCGCGCATGGCCAAAATCGGCATGACCCTGGAAATTGAACTGGGCTGCACCGGCGGCGAAGAAGACGGCGTGGACAACAGCCATATGGACGCCTCTGCGCTGTACACCCAGCCGGAAGACGTGGCTTACGCGTACGAAAAACTGCACGCCATCAGCCCGCGCTTCACCATCGCTGCTTCGTTCGGCAACGTACACGGCGTGTACAAGCCGGGCAACGTCAAGCTGACGCCAACCATCCTGCGTGATTCTCAGAAATTCGTTTCCGAGAAATTCAACCTGCCGCACAACAGCCTGGACTTCGTGTTCCACGGCGGCTCCGGCTCCAGCGACGCAGAGATCAAAGAGTCCGTCAGCTACGGCGTGATCAAGATGAACATCGATACCGATACCCAATGGGCGACCTGGGACGGCATCCTGCAGTACTACAAAGAAAACGAAGCTTATCTGCAAAGCCAGCTGGGTAACCCGAAAGGCGCCGATCAGCCGAACAAGAAATATTACGACCCACGTGTCTGGCTGCGCGCTGCACAGTCAAGCATGGTGACGCGTCTGGAACAGGCCTTCAAGGATCTGAACGCGATCGACGTTCTGTAATCCCCCGGCCGGTGCGGCGCGCCGTACCCGTTGCCTGATGCTGACAAGGCTCCCCTGGCGGGAGCCTTTATTTTTTGGGGCCTATCCGATATTTTTGCCCAACTTTTGCTGGCAGAGTTGGCAACGCGCACCATTGTTGGTTACCCTTACGCGGTGGTTTCCGCATCGGTCAATGCGATGTATTTTTGCGATTTCTCCCGCTGGGAGCTTGTTTAATTAGGACGTTAGAATGGAAGATCTCAACGTAGTAAACGGTATTAATAATGCCAGCAGCTGGCTGGTAAAAAATCAGGATCTGCTGATTCAGTATGCGGTGAATATCGTCGCCGCTATCGCGATTCTGATCGTAGGGATGATCGTTGCCCGTGTGGTCAGCAATGCGCTGAACCGGGTGATGAAACTGCGTGGTATTGACGCTACGGTGTCCGACTTCCTGTCGGCGATGGCGCGTTACGCCATTCTGGCCTTTACCATTATCGCGGTGCTGGGACGCGTCGGCGTGCAGACCACCTCGGTAATCGCCGTACTGGGCGCCGCCGGCCTGGCGGTGGGTCTGGCGCTGCAGGGCTCGCTGTCCAACTTTGCCGCTGGCGTTTTGCTGGTGGCATTCCGTCCGCTGCGCGCCGGTGAATACGTCGACCTTGGCGGCATTGCCGGCACCGTCGATCAGGTGCAGATTTTCTCCACCACGCTGCGTACTGCGGATAACAAAACGATTGTGGTGCCAAACGGTAAAATCATTGCCGGCAACATTATCAACTACTCGCGCGAGCCGAACCGCCGCGTAGATATCGTGGTGGGCGTGGCCTATAACGCCGATATCGACGTGGTGAAAAAGGTGCTGGGCGACGTGATCGCCGCCGATAAGCGCATCATGCACGATAAAGGCGTGACCGTTCGTCTGACCGAAATGGCGCCGTCTTCCCTGAACTTCGTCACCCGTTCCTGGACCACCAACGCGCAGTACTGGGACGTGTATTTCGATCTGATGGAAAACTTCAAGCGCGCGCTGGATGCCAACAATATCGGCATTCCGTTCCCGCAGATGGATGTTCATCTGTATCGTACCGAAGGCGCATCCGCCAAAGCGGAATAACGCCGCCAGGGGCCGTCAGGCCCCTTTTTTTATCCTCCCGCCCGATCATTAATCTTGTTAATGGTGAATTAGAATTATCAATTTCACCTAATAATGACTTCCTCGTATGATGCGCCCGGTCAATCGACGTATCGGATGAGGAGTTATCATGTTTGCCGTTTTTCTCCAGGGTTTTGCCCTGAGCGCCGCGATGATTTTGCCGTTAGGGCCGCAGAATGTGTTTGTGATGAATCAGGGGATTCGCCGACAGAATCACCTGCTGGTGGCGTCGCTGTGCGCGCTCAGCGATATCGCGCTGATCTGCGCCGGGATTTTTGGCGGCAGCGCGCTGCTGCACCGCTCCTCGCTGTTGCTGATGCTGGTGACCTGGGGCGGCGTCGCCTTTCTGCTATGGTACGGTTGGGGGGCGTTCCGCGCCGCCTTTAATCGTGATGTCGCCGAGGTCAGCGTGAGCGAGCTGGCGCAGAGCCGCTGGCGCATTATTGTCAGCATGTTGGCGGTCACCTGGCTGAATCCGCACGTCTATCTGGATACCTTTGTGGTGTTGGGCAGTTTGGGCAGCCAGTTTGCGCCGGAAGTGCGTTCCTGGTTCGCCTTCGGTGCGGTCAGCGCGTCCGTGGTCTGGTTTTACGTGCTGGCGTTGCTGGCGGCCTGGTTATCGCCGTATTTGAAAGCGCCGCTGGCCCAGAGAATCATCAATATTCTGGTGGGGCTGGTGATGTGGGCCATCGCCGTGCAGCTGGCCTGGAATGGCATGCAATAGAGCGCTCAACGGGGGCAGGATCATAATTTGGCACTAATCTGAATCAAAAAAACCGGACGATATGCTAGGGTTGATGGCAAGGATCTGATTGTTGATGCCGGACGACGGTCGCGTAAATGAAAGTAAATTGCCTTTCGTCGCGCTGAAAGATCGGCATGAATAAGCAGGAATCAGAACAGCCTGTCATTTAAGGAGACACTGTGAAGCTAAAAGCATTGGCTATGGCCGCAATGGTTGGATTAGGAACGTTACCGATGGCGCTGCAGGCGGCGGAAGTGCCGGAAGGGCCGCACGTGGTGACCTCCGGGACGGCCAGCGTCGACGCCACCCCGGATATCGCCACCCTGGCGATTGAAGTCAGCGTATCCTCCAAGGATGCGTCGCAGGCAAAAAAACAGGTTGATGAGCGCGTTGCGCAGTATTTCGATTTCCTGCAGAAAAACGGCATTGAGAAAAAAGACATCAGCGCCGCCAACCTGCGCACGCAGCCGGAATACGATTACCTGAAGAGCGGCGAGTCGGTGCTGAAAGGCTATCGCGCGGTGCGTCAGGTGCAGGTGACGCTGCGCAAGCTGGATAAACTGAACGAGCTGCTGGACGGCGCGCTGAAGTCCGGCCTGAATGAGATCCGCGCGGTGGAATTGGGGGTCGCGAATCCGGACGAGTACCGGCAGAAGGCCCGCCAGCAGGCGATTGAGAACGCTACCCAGCAGGCGGCGTCGCTGGCCCAGGGCTTTAAGGCCAAGCTGGGGCCGGTGTACAGCATCCGCTACCACGTTGCCAACTACCAGCCGATGCCGGTTGCCCGCATGTATAAGGCCGCCAGCGCCGCGCCGGAAACCAGCGCCGCGCAGACCTATGAGCAGCAGAGCATCCATTTTGACGATCAGGTTGACGTGGTGTTTGAACTGCAGCGCGGCGGCGCGCAGTAAGCCGCAGACAGTACAGCAGGGCGCCGGTAACGGCGCCTTTTTTAATCCTGGCGCAGCACCTGGCGGCCGTGCTCCAGCAGGGCGTCGGTTACTTTGCGCATCATGCGGCTTTCCGGCGCGAAGCGGTGCCAGAACAGCATCCGGCGCTGGAACAGCCCCGGGGTCAAATCGATCAGTTCGCCGGACGCCAGCTCCTTCTCGATCTGCAGGTGCGGGATCATACAGCAGGTAGTACCCTGACGCGCCAGCTGCACAAAGGCCTCCGACGAGTTAACGATATGGCAGGGCACGCTGCCCGGCGAGAGATCGAAGTTTTGCTGCAGGAAGGCCTGATGCATGTCGTCCAGATGGTCGAAGGCGACGGCCGGCGCTTTCAGCAGCGCCGAGCGGGTGACGCCGTTCGGGAAGTAGCGTTCGGCAAAGCCCGGCGAGGCGACGAACAGATAGTCCAGCGCGCCCAGTTGATCGACCAGGCAGCTGGGCAGCGGCTGCGGTTGAATACTGACCGCGCCGACCACTTCGCCGCGGCGCAGGCGCTCTTGGGTGCGGGTTTCATCTTCCACCTGCAGGTTCAGACGAATAGGCGAGTCGGCCAGCACCGGCTTTAGCGCCGGCAGCAGCCAGGTCGCCAGACTGTCGGCGTTGACCGCCAGCGACAGCAGCAGCGGCGTATCGACGCCGGTATCGTTGCCCAGCCACTCCTCTTCCAGCAGTTCCACCTGGTGCAGCAGCGCCAGCAATTTCTGCCCCTGCTCGGTGGGGCGCGGCGGCACGGTGCGGACCAACAGCGGCTGGCCAAACAGGTTTTCCAGCTGTTTGATGCGTTGAGATACCGCCGATTGGGTGATGCAAAGTTTTTGTGCCGCGCGTTCGAAGCCGCGTTCACGGATCACCGCGTCCAGCGCTTGTAGCGTTCTGTAGTCTGGGCGTTTCATCGGAGAGATATCCCTTAATGTAAATGGTTTCTGGCACTATACCTTAAATAGCGCCGCTTGCATCACTGCGGTCTGGCGTGCACGGGCCACAATTTGCGATCCATACCTGCATGCAGCGGAGCGATTTACCCTATAATACGCATACGTTTTCGTATATAGGCAATGGAAAATAGCATGACGCAGGATGAACTGAAAAAAGCGGTAGGCTGGGCGGCGCTGGAATACGTGAAGCCGGGCACCATCGTCGGCGTGGGCACCGGGTCGACCGCCGCTCACTTTATTGACGCGCTGGGCTCTATCAAGGATCAAATTGAGGGCGCGGTGTCCAGCTCCGATGCCTCTACCGCCAAGCTGAAAAGCCTCGGCATTCACGTATTCGACAGCAACGAAGTGGATTCGCTGGATATCTACGTTGACGGCGCGGACGAAATCAACGGCCATATGCAGATGATCAAGGGCGGCGGCGCAGCGCTGACGCGGGAAAAAATCATTGCCGCCATCGCCCGCAAGTTTATCTGCATTGTGGATGCCTCCAAACAGGTAGACGTGCTGGGCAAGTTTCCGCTGCCGGTCGAGGTGATCCCGATGGCGCGTTCCTACGTGGCGCGCGAGCTGGTGAAGCTGGGCGGCCTGCCGGAGTATCGTCAGAACGTGGTCACCGATAACGGCAACGTGATCCTCGACGTGCATAACCTGAGCATCACCGACGCGGTAGCGCTGGAGAACAAGATTAACGGCATCGCCGGCGTGGTCACCGTCGGGCTGTTCGCCAACCGCGGCGCCGATGTGGCGCTGGTCGGCACCGCAGACGGCGTCAAAGTGGTCGAATAACGTTTGGCCGCAGATACGGGCTGCGCCGTCCGGCGTGGCCCGTTGCCGGCATAATTTTCGGTAGAAAATATCTTTTCTTTAATCCGGCCAATTTGGTGACATATATCACATTTTTGTCATAACCTCGGTTAAGCTGCTGCCAAATTCTGCCTGCATGGCATTTTCAACCAGAATCCGCTGCCTGAACTGCCCCTTGCGCCACGGGCTGAGCAATCGTTTGTATTGCCGCCCGCGTTATTTTTGCTATGTTGGTGGTCGAGCTGTTTTATCTCTTCCCGTCATCCGGCTGCCGGCAAGGTGAAAACCCTGCGGGGCGCCTGCGAGCGGAAGAGGGAACAGCCGCTTCTGAAGTCTGAACATAGGGTCGGGTAAATGGCAAAAGTATCATTGGAGAAAGACAGGATTAAATTCCTGTTAGTGGAAGGGGTTCATCAAAGCACGGTGGATAATCTGCGCGCTGCCGGTTATACCAACATTGAATATCACAAAGGTGCGTTAGACACCGAGTCACTCAAGGCATCGATCCGCGATGCGCATTTCATCGGCATTCGATCGCGCACGCATCTGAGCGAAGAAATCTTCGCCGCGGCCGAGAAGCTGGTGGCGGTAGGCTGCTTCTGCATCGGCACCAACCAGGTGGATTTGAAAGCGGCGACCAAACGCGGCATCCCGGTGTTTAACGCACCTTTCTCCAATACCCGATCCGTTGCCGAAATGGTGCTGGGCGAGCTGCTGCTGATGCTGCGCGGCGTCCCGTCGGCCAACGCCAAGGCGCACCGCGGCGTGTGGAACAAACTGGCCGTAGGCTCGTACGAGGCGCGTGGCAAGAAATTGGGCATCATCGGCTACGGCCATATCGGCACCCAGCTGGGCATTCTGGCCGAAGGGCTGGGGATGAAGGTGTTCTTCTACGATATTGAGAACAAACTGCCGCTCGGCAACGCGCAGCAGGTGCGTCATCTGTCCGACCTGTTGAATATGAGCGACGTCGTCACCCTGCACGTGCCGGAAACGCCATCGACCAAGAACATGATGGGCAAGGACGAGATGGCGCTGATGAAGCCTGGCTCGATCCTGATCAACGCCTCCCGCGGCACCGTCGTCGATATTCCGGCACTGTGCGAAGCCCTGTCCAGCAAGCACCTGGCGGGCGCGGCAATTGACGTGTTCCCGGAAGAGCCGGCGACCAACAGCGATCCGTTCAATTCGCCGCTGTGCGAGTTTGACAATGTGATCCTGACGCCGCATATCGGCGGTTCCACGCAGGAAGCGCAGGAAAACATCGGCGATGAAGTGGCCGGCAAACTGGCGAAGTATTCTGATAACGGCTCTACGCTGTCAGCGGTTAACTTCCCGGAAGTGTCGCTGCCGGCGCACAGCCCGAACGCCAGCCGCCTGCTGCATATCCATGAAAACCGCCCCGGCGTGTTGACCCAGATTAACCAGATCTTTGCCGAAGAGGGCGTCAACATCGCCGCGCAGTATCTGCAGACCGGCCCGGAAATTGGTTATGTGGTGATTGATATCGAAGCGGAAACCGAACGCGCCGACGCAGCGCTGCAGCGGATGAAGGCCATTGCCGGCACCATTCGCGCCCGCCTGCTGTTCTGATTCGCGTTTCAGCGCTGATAAAAAGGCCGGGCTTGTCCCGGCCTTTTGCTATTGGGCGATTTGCCAGGCCCAGACTTTGGACGGGGTGACGATCTCCGGCAGCGGAATATCCCAGTGTTCGCTCGGGATGCTCTCCACCTGCTGACAGTCGTGCGCCAGCCCGATCGGATAGGGGCCGCCGTGCTGCCACTGCTGCAGCGTACGGTCATAGAAGCCGCCGCCCATACCCAGACGCTGTCCCCGAGCGTCGAACGCCACCAACGGCGCCAGAATGACCGCCAGCTGCGAGGTGGGCAGCACGTTACGCACGTCCAGTTCAGGTTCGAGAATATTAAAGCGGTTGGGACGCAGCACGCTGCCGGCGTGATAGTGCAAAAACAGCAGATTCCCCGGGCTGAACGGGTGCAGCACCGGCAGGTAAACCCGTTTCCCCATGTGCCACAGGCGCTCGATCAGCGGGCGGGTGTCCAGCTCGCCGTCAAAAGAGAGAAACGCCGCGACGCTGTCGGCGGCAACAATGCGCGGATGGGCGGCGATGCGCTCGGCGGTCTGCTCGGCGAAAAGCTGCTGTTGCTGAGCGGAAAGCGCACGGCGTCGCTGACGGATTTGCTGACGGATAGCCTGTCGCTGCTGGGCGAACTGAGGTTGGAAATGCATCATGGGCATGATCGCATGGCGCGTTAAAGGCCGCGTAAACCTGAGAAAAGGGGGAATCTCCGAGATGCCGTCGCAGGCTGTAACCCTTGAACCCGAGGTTCAAGGTGAACGTACCGTCGCAATCTTAAGGCTTCTCGACAAGCGAGCATGCTCACCGATCGCGGAGCAATACATTCTGTTTGTACTAAATATCGGCTCAGGGGACTGGCCCGCTGGCAAACATCTCAGAGAAATTTTTTACTCATTGCCAAACCGTTAGCGTTCAGCAACTTACGTTATTCGAATTGTGCATCATCCTGACGGTCAGAGATGCGACCTTGTTCAAGCAGCGCCTGTTCAATGGTCTGTTGCAGCATACGGATGCGCTGTTCCATATTGGCCGCATAATCACGAGTTTTCAAGCGTTCTTGCGCAAGTTCGTGACAAACATTCAACGCGGCAATGAAAACCAGCTGTTCAGTATTTGTGACTCTAGTGCGAACTTTGAGATCTTGCAACCGCTGGTTAAGATCGTCTGCCGCCATGTTCAACGCATCTTGTTGTTCTGGCGGGCAATTCACCCTTAACGAACGGCCAAAAATTTGAATATCTACTGGTTGTGCAGACATGCCACCTTCCTGCCTAAATTTCGCGCCGGCTCCGGTCTATCGAAGCGGGGCGCCACTATATATACCTCGGCACCAAGATACAACCCCTTAAAACCCGGCATCTTATCCCGTGGTTATTCAGTAACCTGATGATAATCTACTGTGCGTTGCGGCGGCAGTCAAAAAAATAGCCAGACCGCGGCGAACGTTGCCATCATCCCGGCCAACCCTGACACAGACGGATTGCCACCGGCCACTGAAGGGGCGTGCTTATCTGGTATAACCACGGACCTTGGTGGTAGCATAACACGAACTTATCCTGCCAACGATGACGAATACGCATGTCTATACAGAATACACAGCCAAATTACTTCACTTTGTCCGCCGCGCTGAACCAGCAGGCGGTGGCGTTAACCGCGGCGGAAATGCACGGTTTAATCAGCGGTTTGCTGTGCGGCGGCAACAATGACGCCAGCTGGCGCACGCTGGTGCACGACCTGACCAATGAAGGCGTGGCGTTCCCGCAGGCGCTGAGCCAGCCGCTGCAGCAGGTGTACGATCAGATCCGCGAAACGCTGGCCGATGACGAATTTATGTTCCAGCTGATGCTGCCTGAAGGCGAGGCGGTCACGGTGTTCGAACGCGCCGATGCGCTGTCCGGCTGGGTTAACCACTTCCTGCTGGGCCTCGGCATGATGCAGCCGAAGCTGGCACAGGTGAAGGATGAAGTGGGCGAGGCGATTGACGACCTGCGCAGCATCGCGCAGCTGGGCTACGACGAAGACGAAGACCAGGAAGAGCTGGAGCAGTCGCTGGAAGAAGTGGCGGAATACGTCCGTATGGCGGCGATCCTCTGCTATAACGAGTTCAACCGCCGCCAGCCGACCGCGGTGGAAAACGTCAAACCTACGCTGCACTAAAATTCGTATCGACCGTGCGCTTCGGCCGACTTGATTTCAGGAGAAGGACATGACTCAGCAGGAATTTCAGAACCGCCGCCAGGCGCTGTTGGCGAAAATGGCGCCGGGCAGCGCGGCGGTGATCTTTGCCGCGCCGGAAGCCACGCGCAGCGCAGATTCAGAATATCCTTACCGTCAGAACAGTGATTTTTGGTATCTGACCGGTTTTAACGAACCGGAAGCGGTGTTGATTCTGATTAAGAGCGACGAAACGCACAGCCACAGCGTCCTGTTCAACCGGGTGCGCGATCTGACGGCGGAAATCTGGTTCGGCCGCCGTCTGGGGCAGGAGGCGGCGCCCGCCAGGCTGGGCGTGGACCGCGCGCTGCCGTTCGATGAAATTCATGAGCAGTTGCATCTGCTGCTTAACGGTCTGGATGTGGTGTACCACGCGCAGGGCGAATACGCCTATGCGGACCAGATCCTCTACGCCGCGCTGGATAAGCTGCGCAAAGGCTTCCGCCAGAACTTCCAGGCGCCGGCCACCGTGACCGACTGGCGGCCGTGGCTGCACGACCTGCGGCTGTTTAAATCGGCCGAAGAGCTGGCGGTGATGCGCCGCGCCGGGGAAATCAGCGCGCTGGCGCACACCCGCGCGATGGAAAAATGCCGCCCGGGCATGTTCGAATACCAGCTGGAAGCGGAGATTCACCACGAATTTACCCGCCTCGGCGCCCGCTATCCGTCGTACAACACCATCGTTGGCAGCGGTGAAAACGCCTGCATTTTGCATTACACCGAAAACGAAAGTGAGATGCGCGACGGCGATCTGGTGCTGATCGACGCCGGCTGTGAGTACCAGGGCTATGCGGGCGATATTACCCGCACCTTCCCGGTCAACGGCAGGTTCAGCGAGCCGCAGCGCGCGGTGTATGACATTGTGCTGGCCTCCCTCAACAAGGCGCTGACGCTGTTCAGACCCGGCACCAGCATCGGCGAAGTGAATGCGGAAGTGGTGCGCATTATGGTCACCGGACTGGTGGAGCTGGGCGTGATGAAAGGCGACGTCGAGCAGCTGATCGCCGAACAGGCGCACCGCCAGTTCTTTATGCACGGCCTGAGCCACTGGCTGGGGCTGGATGTGCACGACGTCGGCCATTACGGTTCGCCGAACCGCGATCGGCTGCTGGAGCCGGGCATGGTGCTGACGGTGGAGCCGGGGCTGTATATCGCGCCGGACGCCGACGTGCCGGAGGCCTACCGCGGCATCGGCATCCGTATCGAGGACGATATCGTGATTACGCCGGACGGCAATGAGAACCTGACCGCCAGCGTGGTGAAAGACGCCGATGCGATCGAAGCGTTGATGGCGGCGGCAAGATAAGATGAGCGTAATTATCGTTGGCGGCGGGATGGCCGGAGCGACGCTGGCGTTGGCGCTGTCGTCGCTGACGCAGGGCCGGGTGCGCATTGACGTGGTTGAAGCCACGCGGCCGGGCGACCGGATGCATCCGGGATTTGACGCACGCGCCATTGCGCTGGCGCAGGGCACCTGCCAGCAGCTCAGCCGCATCGGCGTCTGGCCTGCGCTGCGCGACTGCGCGACGGCGATTTCTCAGGTGCACGTCAGCGACCGCGGCCATGCCGGCTTCGTCAATCTGTCGGCACAGGACTATCAGGTCGAGGCGCTGGGGCAGGTGATCGAACTGTACGACGCCGGCCAGCGGCTGTTTGGCCTGCTGGAAAAAGCGCCGGGCGTGACGCTGCACTGTCCGGCCAAGGTGGTCGACGTGACGCGCAGCCGCGAGCAGGCCGTGGTGCAGCTGGACAACGGGCAGCGCCTGAGCGGCCAGCTGCTGGTCGCCGCGGACGGATCGCGTTCCGCGCTGGCGCGCGCCTGCAACGTGCAGTGGCGGCAGCAGGACTACCCGCAGTTCGCCACCATCGCCAACGTCACCAGCGAGCAGGATCCGCAGGGGCGCGCCTTTGAGCGTTTTACCCGTCACGGGCCGCTGGCGCTGCTGCCGATGTCGCAGGGGCGCAGTTCGCTGGTCTGGTGTCACGACCGCGACGATCGCGAGCGGGTGGATGCCTGGGACGACGCGCGTTTTCTGCAGGCGCTGCAGCAGGCGTTCGGCTGGCGTCTGGGGCGGATGCTGCAGGTCGGCAAGCGCCACAGCTATCCGCTGAGCCTGCTGACCGCGCAGCAGCACGTATCTCACCGGCTGGCGCTGGTGGGCAATGCGGCGCAGACGCTGCACCCGATCGCCGGGCAGGGCTTCAACCTGGGCCTGCGCGACGTGATGTCGCTGGCGGAAACCGTGGCGCAAGCGGCGCAGGCCGGTGAAGATCTCGGCGCCTATGCGGTGCTCGGCCGCTACCAGCGGCGACGTCAGCAGGACCAGCAGGCGACCATCGGCGTGACCGACGGCCTGATCAAACTGTTCGCCAACCGCTATGCGCCGCTGGTGGTTGGGCGTAATCTGGGCTTGATGGCGATGGAACATTTACCCGTGGTGCGCGATGCCTTCGCCAAACGCACCCTGGGCTGGGTCGAGCGCTAGGCTGACGCCCGCGATGCCGCTCCCCATTATTTAAGGCGTTTTTAAGGAATCAGCAGCATGCAATCATTCGATGTGGTTATCGCCGGCGGCGGTATGGTGGGGCTGGCGCTGGCCTGCGGCCTGCAGGGCAGCGGCCTGCGCGTGGCGGTGCTGGAGCACCGTCAGCCGGAGCAGGGCGTTCCGGAGCAGCTGGCGCTGCGCGTTTCCGCCATCAACGCGGCCAGCGAACGTCTGCTGCAACAGATTGGCGTCTGGGACGATATTCTGCAGCTGCGCGCCAGCGCCTACAATGCGATGGAAGTGTGGGACCGCGACAGCTTCGGTAAAATCGCCTTCCGCGGCGATGAGTGCGGCTTCAGCCATCTGGGCCATATTGTAGAAAACAACGTGATTCAGCAGGCGCTGTGGCGCAAGGCGCAGACGCTGTCGGACGTGACGCTGCTGACGCCGGCGGCGTTAAAACAGGTCGCCTGGGGCGAGAACGACGCCTTTATCACGCTGGAGGACGGCCGTATGCTGAGTGCGCGGCTGGTGGTGGGCGCCGACGGCGCCAACTCCTGGCTGCGTCAGCACGCCGATATTCCGCTTACCTTCTGGGACTACCGCCACAGCGCGCTGGTCGCCACCATCCGTACCGAAGAGCCACATCTGGCCACGGCGCGTCAGGTGTTTCACGGTGACGGCATTCTGGCCTTCCTGCCGTTTGGTGACCCGCACCTGTGTTCGATCGTCTGGTCAGTGGCGCCGGAAGAGGCCGAGCGGCTCAGCCAGCTGTCGCCGGAGGCGTTTAACCGCGAGCTGAGCATGACCTTTGATATGCGTCTGGGACGCTGCACGCTGGAAAGCGAGCGTCTGACCTTCCCGCTGACCGGACGCTATGCCCGCAACTTTGCCGGCCACCGTCTGGCGCTGGTGGGGGACGCGGCGCACACCGTACACCCGCTGGCCGGGCAGGGCGTCAATCTGGGCTTTATGGACGCCGCAGAGCTGATTGCGGAGCTGAAGCGCCTGCAGCGGCAGGGCAAGGATATCGGCCAGCACCTGTATCTGCGGCGTTATGAACGCCGGCGTAAACACGGCGCGGCGGTGATGCTGGCCAGCATGCAGGGGTTCCGCGAACTGTTTGACGGCAATAACCCGGCCAAAAAGCTGCTGCGCGACGTTGGCCTGCGGCTGGCCGACAGCCTGCCGGGCGTCAAGCCGAAGCTGGTGCGTCAGGCAATGGGGCTGAACGATCTGCCGGAGTGGCTGGCTTAGCGTTGCTTCGTCAGAGAGTGTGATTCACACGGGGGCGCTACCACGGCGCCCCTGTTTTTTATGCTTTCAGCCATCAATTTTCCTTATATTACCCTTCATTTGAAATAATCTAATTTAACGCCCGACAACCCATTAGTTTTTGTAATCCGGTGAAGAGGAATCACAGGCCATAACTCCTTCTGTTACAGCGTATTTGTTATATAACATCGGACATTTGCCGCTTTAATTGTTAATTTTGTGCCTTAAGACGCATTTTTCCAGTGAAAAACTCTGCACACTAGCGCGACATTTTCCCTGCCGCACAGCGCGCCGGGCCTATTTTAACTTATGGTTAAAAACGACGTTCGGTGATAAGTTCGGGTAAAGGGTATCGTTTGCGTCGTGCTGATGGGCGCCGTTTTCGCCCCGGTCTCGCACGGCATTTTAACCCCGGAACAGAGTCAGCCTGCCGCAGCGCGGCCGGGTGATGACGGGGACATGGTGAAAAGAGGGATAAGATGGCAAAGCAAACCCCACTGTATGAGCAGCACGTGGCATGCGGCGCTCGCATGGTCGATTTTCATGGTTGGATGATGCCGCTGCATTACGGCTCGCAGATTGATGAGCACCACGCCGTGCGTCAGGACGCCGGCATGTTCGATGTCTCCCACATGACCATCGTCGATTTGCACGGCGCCCGCACCCGGGAGTTCCTGCGCTATCTGCTGGCGAACGACGTTGCCAAACTCACCCAGCCCGGCAAAGCGCTGTACAGCGGCATGCTGAATGCCTCCGGCGGCGTGATTGACGATCTGATCGTGTACTTCCTGACGGAAGACTATTTCCGTCTGGTGGTGAACTCCGCCACGCGCGATAAGGATCTGGCGTGGATTGAGCAGCACGCGGCGCCGTATGGCGTAGAGCTGCGGGTGCGCGACGACCTGGCGCTGATCGCGGTGCAGGGGCCGCAGGCCAAAGAGCGCGCCGGCACTTTGCTGAGCGCCGAACAACAGCAGGCGGTGGCCGGCATGAAACCGTTCTTCGGCGTACAGGCCGGCGAGCTGTTTATCGCCACCACCGGCTATACCGGTGAAGCGGGCTATGAGATCGCCCTGCCGCAAGAGCAGGCGGCCGACTTCTGGCAGCGTCTGCTGGCAGCGGGCGTGAAGCCGGCCGGCCTCGGCGCGCGCGACACGCTGCGCCTGGAAGCCGGGATGAACCTCTATGGCCAGGAGATGGATGAAGGCGTATCGCCGCTGGCGGCCAATATGGGCTGGACCATCGCCTGGGAGCCGCAGGACCGTCAATTTATCGGCCGCGACGCGCTGGAGCAGCAGCGCGAGCAGGGCACCGAACAACTGGTCGGATTGGTGATGACGGAAAAGGGCGTATTACGTAATGAGCTGCCGGTGCGTTTCACCGATGAAGCCGGCCAGACGCAGGAAGGGGCGATCACCAGCGGCTCGTTCTCACCGACGCTGGGCTTCAGCATTGCGCTGGCGCGGGTGCCGGCCGGCATCGGCGAGCAGGCCATCGTGCAGATCCGCAACCGTGAAATGCCGGTGAAGGTCACCAAACCCGGTTTTGTACGTGCCGGTAAGTCACTGATTGATTAATTACTTTTTGATTTTATTTTGAAGGAGTCGCGGGCGATGAGCAATGTACCAACTGAACTGAAATACGCTACCTCTCACGAGTGGGTGCGCAGCGAAGGTAATGGCGAATATGTGGTGGGCATCACCGAGCATGCGCAAGAGCTGCTGGGGGATATGGTGTTTGTCGATCTGCCGGAAGTCGGCGCCACCGTTGCCGCCGGCGACGACTGCGCGGTGGCGGAGTCGGTGAAAGCCGCGTCCGACATCTATGCGCCAATCAGCGGTGAAATCATCGCGGTGAATGAAGAGCTGGACGGCTCGCCGGAGCTGGTTAACAGCGATGCCTATGGCGACGGCTGGCTGTTCCGCATCAAGGCTTCTGACGAAGCGGAACTCAGCAAACTGCTGGATGCCGCCGGCTATCAGAAGTCCATCGACGAGTAATGGTTACCACGCCCCGTACGCCGACGCGCCGGGGCGTTTTAGTTGTTAAGGCTACATCCCGTACCACGCAAGCATTCAGGAATTTGTCGCAATGACTCAGACACTCAGCCAACTTGAACACAGCGAAGCGTTCATTGAACGCCATATCGGCTCTTCTGCACAGCAGCAGCAAGAGATGCTGGAGGCGGTGGGCGCACGCTCGCTCAGCGCGCTGATCCAACAGATTGTGCCGGCAGACATTCAGCTGCCGGGGCCGCCGCCGGTTGGCGATGCGGTGACTGAACATCAGGCGCTGGCCGAACTGAAGGCGATCGCCGGCCAGAACCAGCGCTACAAATCCTATATCGGCATGGGCTACAGCTCGGTGCTGACGCCGCCGGTGATCCTGCGCAACATGCTGGAAAACCCGGGCTGGTACACCGCCTATACGCCGTATCAGCCGGAAGTGTCGCAGGGGCGTCTGGAAGCGCTGCTGAATTTCCAGACCGTGACGCTGGATCTGACCGGTCTGGATCTGGCCTCCGCTTCGCTGCTGGATGAAGCGACCGCCGCCGCCGAAGCGATGGCGCTGGCCAAGCGCGCCAGCAAGCTGAAAGGCGCCAACCGTTTCTTCGTCGCTGACGATGTGCATCCGCAGACGCTGGATGTGGTGCGCACCCGCGCCGAAACCTTCAACTTTGACGTGATCGTCGATAAAGCGGAAAAAGTGCTGGAGCTGGACGGCGTATTCGGCGTACTGCTGCAGCAGGTGGGCACCACCGGCGAACTGCACGACTACAGCGCGCTGCTGGCCGAGCTGAAATCCCGCAAGATTATTACCAGCGTGGCGGCCGACTTTATGGCGCTGGTGCTGCTGACCGCGCCGGGCAAGCAGGGCGCCGACGTGGTGTTCGGCTCCGCGCAGCGCTTCGGCGTGCCGATGGGCTACGGCGGCCCGCACGCGGCCTTCTTCGCCTGCCGCGATGAGTTCAAACGTTCGATGCCGGGCCGGATTATCGGCGTTTCCCGCGATGTTGCCGGCAATACCGCGCTGCGCATGGCGATGCAGACCCGCGAACAGCATATCCGCCGTGAAAAGGCCAACTCCAATATTTGCACCTCGCAGGTGCTGCTGGCCAATATCGCCAGCCTGTATGCGGTGTATCACGGCCCGCAGGGGCTGAAGCGCATCGCCGAGCGTATTCACCGCCTGACCGATATCCTGGCCGCCGGACTGCAGCAGGCCGGTCTGCAGCTGCGTCATGACAGCTGGTTCGATACCCTGACGGTAGAGGTCAAAGACAAGGCGGCGGTGCTGGAGCGCGCCCTGAGCTTCGGGCTGAACTTGCGCACCGACATTCACGGCGCGGTCGGCATCACGCTGGATGAAGCCACCTCGCGTGAAGACGTACAGACGCTGTTTGCGGTGCTGGCCGGCGACGGCCACGGGCTGGATATCGACGCGCTGGACGCGGCGGTCAGCGCGGCGAGCGCCTCCATTCCTGCGCCGATGCTGCGTCAGGAACCGATTCTCACCCACCCGGTGTTCAACAGCTATCACAGCGAAACCGAAATGATGCGCTATATGCATCGTCTGGAGCGTAAGGATCTGGCGCTGAACCAGGCAATGATCCCGCTGGGCTCCTGCACCATGAAGCTGAACGCCGCGGCGGAAATGATTCCGATCACCTGGCCTGAATTCTCCGATATGCACCCGTTCTGCCCGCCGGAGCAGGCGACCGGCTACCAGATGATGATTGGTCAGCTGTCCCAGTGGCTGGTGCAGTTGACCGGCTATGACGCGGTCTGCATGCAGCCTAACTCCGGCGCGCAGGGCGAATATGCCGGTCTGCTGGCGATTCGCCGCTACCACGAAAGCCGCAATGAGGCGGGGCGTCACGTCTGCCTGATCCCAAGTTCGGCGCATGGCACTAACCCGGCCTCCGCCCAGATGGCGGGCATGAGCGTGGTGGTGGTGGCCTGCGACAAAAACGGCAACATCGATCTGCACGATCTGCGGGTCAAGGCCGAACAGGCGGGCGCGGAGCTGTCGTGCATCATGGTGACCTACCCGTCCACCCACGGCGTGTATGAAGAAACCATCCGCGAAGTGTGCCAGATCGTGCATCAGTTCGGCGGCCAGGTGTACCTGGACGGCGCCAACATGAACGCTCAGGTCGGCATCACTACGCCGGGCTATATCGGCGCGGACGTTTCCCACCTCAACCTGCATAAAACCTTCTGCATTCCGCACGGCGGCGGCGGCCCGGGCATGGGGCCGATCGGCGTGAAAGCGCACCTGGCGCCGTTTGTTCCCGGCCACAGCGTGGTGCAGATTGACGGCGTAACCACCCAGCAGGGCGCGGTGTCCGCCGCGCCGTTCGGCAGCGCGTCGATTCTGCCGATCAGCTGGATGTACATCCGCATGATGGGCGCGGAAGGCCTGAAGCAGGCCAGCCAGGTGGCGATCCTCAACGCCAACTATATCGCCACCCGTCTGAAGGATGCGTATCCGATTCTGTATACCGGCCGCGACCACCGCGTGGCGCACGAATGCATTCTGGATATTCGTCCGCTGAAAGAAGAGACCGGCATCAGCGAGATGGATATTGCCAAACGTCTGATCGACTACGGCTTCCACGCGCCGACCATGTCGTTCCCGGTTGCGGGCACGCTGATGGTTGAACCGACGGAGTCGGAGAGCAAGGTGGAGCTGGACCGCTTTATCGACGCGCTGCTGTCGATCCGCGCGGAGATGGAGAGCGTGAAGCAGGGCGCATGGCCGCTGGACGACAACCCGCTGGTGAATGCGCCGCACGTGCAGGCCGAGCTGGTGGGCGACTGGCAGCATGCCTACAGCCGCGAGCTGGCGGTGTTCCCGTCCGCGGCGGTGCGTGAGAACAAATACTGGCCGACCGTGAAGCGTCTGGATGACGTTTACGGCGACCGCAACCTGTTCTGCTCCTGCGTGCCGATCGGCGAATATCAGTAACGCGTAGGCGAAGAGTGACACCCCAGGGACACCGCATTATACGGTGTCCCTTTTTTATTGGCGGCGTTCAGCAGTCGCAGACCAGATGGATATCCTCCGGCTCGCGGGCGAACAGCTCGGCATCGGGTTCGGCAAGCAGGCGACATCCCTGCGCCAGATAAAAATCGACGGTGCGCTTATTGGGGATGGAAGAAACGTACAGCCCGGCGGCGCCATGCTGCTGCAACTGCTGCAGGCAGTGCCGAAACAGCATTTTCCCCAATCCCTGACCGCGCCGCTCGGCGCTGACGTAGAAGAACAGCAGCTGGCGTAAATTTTGTTCCGGCCCGCGCGGCACGCTGTCCAGCGCCGCCGCTGCGACGATGATCTCCCGATCGAACAGGGCGAAGAAGCTGCCGCCGCGGTCAAAGCTCTCTTCATGCAGCGGCGTGTAGACTTCACGATCGTGCGGATCCCAGCCGCGGACGTCGTAGTAGTCGGCGTAGGCCTGCAGTTGTCCGTTCTGCAGCCGGTACAGCGTGGTAATTTCTTCACGGCGGTCAATCTGCCAGAGTAGCTCAAGCTGATCCCGCGCCAGCGTTATGGGCGTCGTCATGTCACGTTACTCTTATTGGGGCGGTTGCGTATCACCGCCTGACCAGCGGCTATGCATCGTGCAGCAGCGCGCTGCGGAAGGAGAGGATATGTGCCTGCGCCGCGCTTTCCGCCGCGTCCGCGTCCTGCTGCGCCAGCGCGGCGATAATCGCCCGGTGTTCGTCGATCACTTCCTGCATATGGCCCTGCCGGGAGAGCGAGGTCGCCCAGAAGCGCTGGGCGCGCGCGTGCAGCACGCTGAGAATATCCGCCAGCATGGCGTTGCCGGCGATCTGCGCCAGTGCCTGATGGAATTCATGATCCAGCGTCATCATGCGTACCCGATCGCGCGCCTGGCAGGCGGCGTCGATCTGCCGGTTGATCGCCTCCAGCCCGGCGATCTGCGATGCGCTGGCGCGCTTGCTGGCCAGCCGCATGCACAGCAGCTCATTGGCCAGCCGCACCTCGATCAGCTCCAGCGCATCGTCGATCGACAGCGGCGCCACCATCACGCCTTTACGCGGGATCACCTGCAGTAATCCCTCATTCGCCAGCCGATGGATCGCCTGATTGATCGGCGTGCGCCCCATTGCCAGATCGTCCATCACCTGCGCCGTATTCAGATATTCGCCGGGCTTGTAGCTCAGCGTCACCAGCGCCTGTTTAAAGCGGCGATAGGCCAGTTCGTTCTGCGACAGGCCGGCTTCCTCTACCGTCGGGAATTCCCGGCGCTCTGCGTCAACGGTCTTCACACTTTGCTCCTGCAACCAGAAAGTTTTTAGACATAGTACACAAAAACATGGCACGGAAATCGCTTATTTAGCAACTGAAGATATAGTGAAATTTCACTGTTATTTAACACCAAGGAAACAGATGCCATGCAACTAACCTTCACTTTACCTGAATCAGCGGGGGCTGAGGCGCTGAATGTGGCGATCGATCATCTGGTGATCGCCGGCTGGACCGGACGCGACCACGAGGCCATTTTGCACCACATCAGGGAGCTGGCGGCGCTGGGCGTGCCCCAGCCGAGTGCAATCCCGCTGTTTTATCGCGTGGCGGCCAACCAGCTTAGCCAGAGCGCCAGCGTCGAGGTGGTCGGCGGCGCCAGCTCCGGCGAAGCCGAACCGCTGATCTTTATCCACCGCGGTGAGCTGTACGTGTCGCTGGCCTCCGATCACACCGACCGTCAGCTGGAGGCGCACAGCGTTGCGCTGTCGAAGCAGCTGTGCGTCAAGCCGGTCGCCACGGCGGCCTGGCCGTTGCATGAGGTGGCGGAACACTGGGACAGCTTAATTCTGCGCGCCTGGATCTATGAGGAGGGGGAGTTCCGCCTCTACCAACAGGGCACGCTGGCCGGCCTGCGCACGCCGGGGGATTTGCTCGAGCGCTATCTGGGCGGCATGCAGACGCCGGAATGCCTGACGATGCCGCAGCCGCCGGAAGGGTTGGCGATGACCTGCGGCACCCTGGCGGCGATTGGCGGCATCCGCCCGGCGGCGGAGTTCCGTATGGAGCTGGTGGACGAGGTATTGGGGCGCACCATCAGTCACGCTTATCGCAGCATTGAATTACCGGTGGTGGCGTGATGGAAAACTGGACATTACGCCAGGCCGCTGCCGCGCTGGCCTGCGGCGATGTGACGTCTGAACGGCTGACCGCCGCCGCGCTGGCGCGGATTGACGATCCGCAAGGGGAAGGGGCGCGCGCGTTTATCAGCGTCTATCACGACTGGGCGCGCCGGCAGGCGCGGGATGCTGACCGCCGGCGTGCGGCCGGGCAGCATCTCTCCGCACTGGACGGCGTGCCGGTGTCGGTGAAAGACCTGTTCGACGTGGCGGGCGAAGCCACCCGCGGCGGTTCACGGGCGCTGGCGCACGCGCCGGCGGCGCAGCGTCATGCGGCGGTGGTGCAGCGGCTGCTGCAGGCCGGCGCGGTGGTGATCGGTAAAACCAATATGACCGAATTCGCCTATTCCGGCCTGGGCATTAACCCGCACTACGGCACGCCGGCCAACCCGTGGCGACGCCAGGAGCGGCGCATTCCCGGCGGCTCTTCATCCGGCGCGGCGGTGGCGGTCAGTGACGGCATGGGCTTTGGCGCGATTGGCAGCGATACCGGCGGTTCGGTGCGCATTCCGGCGGCGTTCTGCGGCCTGACCGGCTATAAGCCCAGCGCCAGCCGCATCGATATGGCGGGCGTACAGCCGCTGTCACCGTCGCTGGACTCCGTCGGCGTGATTGCCCACGGCCTGGAGGACTGCATCGCGCTGGACGCACTGATTGCGCAGCAGCCGCTGCAGCCGCTCGCCCGGCCGCTGGCGCAGGCGCGTTTTGCGCTGCCGCAGACGCTGGCGCTGGATGATCTGGACGCGGCGGTATCCACGGCGTTTCAGCGTGCGCTGCGTCAGCTGAGGCAGGCGGGCGCGCAGATTGACGCCCTGCCTTGCGACGAGTTTGCCGAACTGGCGGCGATCAACGCCAGCGGCGGCTTTACCGCGCTGGAGTCCTGGCAGTGGCATCAGACGCTGATTGCCGAGCAGGCGGCGGCTTACGACCCGCGGGTGCTGTCGCGCATCCGTCGCGGCGCGGCGCTGGGCGACGAGGACGGCAACCGGCTGCGGGAGCAGCGGCGCGACTGGCAGCGGCGGGTGACGGCGTCGCTGCAGGGCTACCATGCGCTGCTGATGCCCAGCGTGCCGTTTGTCGCGCCGACCATCGCCGAGCTGGAGGCGGACGAGGCGCTCTATTTCCGTATCAACGGCGCTGCGCTGCGCAATCCCTCCATCATCAATTTCCTGGACGGCTGCGCCGTGTCGCTGCCGATTCAGCCGCCGGGCGAGGCGCCGGTGGGGCTGATGGTCGCCGGCCTGACGCAGCAGGATGAAGCGCTGCTGGGCTGGGCGCTGTCCATTGAGCGCTGCCTGGCCGGCGCATAACCTTCGGCGGGCGCGCCCGCCTCATCAATGAGCTAATAGGAGAGTCCCATGACCGGAACCCCGAACGGAATGCTGTTTGTCGCCACCGACGTTGCCGCGCAGGATGAGGCGGAGTTCAACCGCTGGTATGACCGTGAACACGTAGAGGAACGGGTGCGCATCGACGGCTTTTTAAGCGGCGCGCGCTATCAGGCGCTGCAGGGCGGGCGCAAATATCTGGGCCTGTATAAAACCGTCTCGCTCGACAGTTTTACCTCGCCGGCCTATCACGCGGCGTTCACCCGGCAAACGCCGTGGTCGGTGGCCAGCCTGGACAAAATGGTGAACCCGATGCGGCGGGTCTGCGCCGTGCAGGCAGTGACCGGCTTCGGCAGCGGCAGCCATCTTGGCGTGATCGCGCTGCCGACGGCCGACGCCGCGGCGTTAACGCAGCGCGTCCGCCAGCTCGGTGAGGCGCTGTCCGCCGAGGCGGGTTTTGTCTGCAGCAGCCTGCTGCTGCCGGATGCGGCGCTCAGTACGCCGCTGCCGAAAGAAGCGCCCGATAACCGCACGCTGTCGCCGATGCTGCTGATTGAGAGCAGCAGCGCCGCGGCCGGCGAACGTCTTAACGCGCTGGCCTGTCAGCGGCTGGATATCGCCGCAGAGTCCGCATTGCGCTACGCCCTTGGCTGGCAACTCACCGCACAGGAGCTGAAATCATGAACACTTCAACCACCGATGCGCCGCTGGATAACGCGGCCCAGCGCAGCGAGAGCGCGCCGAACACCGGCAAACTGGCGGCGGCCAGCTCCATCGGCACCGCGCTGGAATGGTACGACTTCACCGTTTACAACATTATGGCGGCGCTGATTTTTAATCACGTTTTCTTCCCCTCCTTTGACCCGCTGGTGGGCACCATCCTGGCGTTTTCCACCTATGCGGTCGGCTATGTTTCGCGGCCGATCGGCGGCATGGTGTTCGGCCACCTGGGCGACGTGCTCGGCCGGCGCTTTGTGCTGGTCACCACGCTGCTGATTATGGGCGGCACCACCGCGCTGATGGGCATGCTGCCCGGCTATGCCAGCTGGGGCATCTGGAGCCCGCTGCTGCTTGTGACGCTGCGCTTTATTCAGGGTATCGCGCTGGGCGGCGAATGGGCCGGCGCGGTGCTGCTGGCGATGGAGCACGGCAAACCGCAGCAGCGCGGACGCAACGCGTCGTTCGCCCAGGTCGGCCCCTCCTGCGGAACGCTGGTGGGCACCGGGTTTATCACCGTGGTGACGTTGGCGATGTCGGCGGAGGATTTCCAACAGTGGGGCTGGCGCATTCCATTCCTGCTGAGTCTGGCGCTGGTGGCGTTCGGCCTGTGGCTGCGGCGCGGCGTGGGCGAGACGCCGGCGTTTCTGCAATTGGCGGCGAACCGCGATGTGACGCATGCGCCGCTGCGTGAGGTCTTCAGCCACCATAAACGTCCGCTGCTGATTGCCGGCGGCTCACGCATCGGCTCCGACGTGCTGTACGCGCTGGTGGTGGTGTTTACGCTGACCTATGTTACGACGGTGTTGAACCTGCCGCGGCCGCTGGCGCTGGCCGCCACCATGTTAGGCGCGGTGGGCAACGCGATAACGGTGCCGCTGTTCGGCGCGCTGTCCGACCGTCTGGGTCGCCGGCCGGTGTATATCGGCGGCGCGCTGGCGGGGGTCGTCTGGGCCTTTGCGTTCTTCGTGCTGCTGGACAGCACCCAGCCGGTGCTGATCTGTCTGGCGGTGGTGGTGGGGCTGCTGATCCATGCGGCGATGTACGGCCCGCAGGCGGCGTTTGTCACCGAACAGTTTCCGACGCGCGTGCGCTATGCCGGCTCGTCGCTGGCCTACACGCTGGCGGGGATTGTCGGCGGCGGCTTTGCGCCGCTGATTATCACGTCGCTGTACAAATCGTATGACAGCACGCTGGCGATCTCGGCCTATGTAACGCTGACGCTGTTGATCACCCTGTGGGCGGTGTGGGCGGCCAGGGAGACCGCCCATAAGCCGCTGTAATGCCGACGCCGGGCGCAGGTCCGGCGCGTTATTACTTCAGCCAGCCTTTGCGCTGCGCGTCCTGCAGGTGGTGCAGCAGGTGTTGCCACAGCTCCGGATAGACCTCGGCAATCATCTCGTTGCGCGACAGCACCTGCTCCAGCGAGATGCCGTTCTCCACCCAGCTTTGCCCCTCATTATGCAGGTTCATCAGCATCGGCATGGTGCGATCCAGCACCAGCGCAAAGCGCGCGTCGGCGGTTTCGGCATCTTCATATTCCTGCCATAAAGCGGTGAAATACTCGCGCTGTGGCTCCGGCAGCATGCCGAACAGGCGACGCGCGGCGGCGACTTCCTGATCGTGCACGGCGGCGCGGGCCGCCAGGTCGTACACCAGCACGTCGCCGGCGTCGATTTCAACGATGTCATGCAGCAGCGCCATCTGGATGACGCGCTGGATATCAACGTCCTTGCCGGCGTAAGGCGCCAGGCTCATGGCGGCGATGGCGAAGTGCCAGCTGTGCTCGGCGGAGTTTTCCTGACGCTGGGTGCCCAGCACCTTGGTGCGGCGCTGAACGCTTTTGAGTTTGTCGATTTCCATCAGGAACCGGATGACTTCGGTCATGGCGCCAAATTCTAATGCGGGTACGGCAGATGACATGGTACAGCCTCGGTGTAGGTGACGTTAAAACCCAGCGATTGTAGACCAGCGTCGGGGGGATTTCGATATTTTCAGCATGTTACAAGCGTTCACATTTTTATTTTAGCGTACACGTGTACACTGGAATTATTCTCAGTTAAGCTGCTTTTGCGTTAATTGCGAGCAATGCAGACGTTTTTGAGGGCTGGAATATTATGGGTAAAACGGACGTGGCGAAAGCCGGGACGCAGGCGGAAAATACGGCGAAATCAGCCTATCCATGGGCGGAAGAGATCGCCAACAGCGTCAGTCACGGCATTGGTTTGGTCTTTGGCATCGTCGGCCTGGTGCTGCTGCTTGGCCAGGCGATCGACACCGGCGCCGGCGCGACGGCGATCACCAGCTATAGCCTGTACGGCGGCAGCATGATCCTGCTGTACCTGGCCTCAACGCTGTACCACGCCATTCCTCATCAGAAGGCCAAACACTGGCTGAAAAAATTTGACCACTGTGCGATTTACCTGCTGATTGCCGGCACCTATACGCCTTTTCTGCTGGTGGGGCTGGGGTCGCCGCTGGCGCGCGGGTTGATGGCGGTTATCTGGGGCATGGCGCTGCTCGGCGTGCTGTTCAAGCTGGCGTTCGCCCACCGCTTTGAGGCGCTGTCGCTGGTGACCTATCTGACCATGGGCTGGCTGTCGCTGATCGTTATCTACCAGTTGGCGACGCGGCTGGATATCGGCGGCGTGACGCTGCTGGCGGTCGGCGGGGTGGTGTACAGCCTGGGGGTGATTTTTTACGCTTCCAAGCGCTGGCGCTTCGGGCATGCCATCTGGCACGCCTTCGTGCTGGGTGGCAGCGTGTGCCACTTTATGGCGATTTATCTGTACGTCTGAGGTGGTTTGCCGCCCGGCCGCGCGCACTGAGCAACGCGGCCGGGCGGGCGAGGATTACTTCTCTTCGACCAGCGAGTAAGGCAGCGGCATGATGCTGAGCTCGCCGCCGGCATCCTCGCGCAGCCGCAGCGTGCTGTCCGCCTCCAGGTCGTTATTCAGCACTGCCTGCACCCACAGCGTACCGTCGGCCAGTTGGCTGGCGGCCAGCACGGTGCCGGTACGGCGCCAGTTCTCCCCCAGCTGCAGTTCCAGATCGTCCGCCGCGGCCGGCACCCGGCTGCCTTTCCCCGCCAGCCAGTACAGCGCGCGCTTGTTGGCGCCGCGGAACTTGGCGCGCGCCACCATTTCCTGACCGGTATAGCAGCCTTTGCTGAAGCTGATGCCGTCCAGCGCCTGCAGGTTGGTGGCCTGTGGGATCAGCTGCGCGCTGGTGGCCGCGTCGATAATCGGATAGCCGGCTTCGATATCCAGCGTCAGCCACTGACGGCTGTCGTTTTGTTCGGCCTGCTGCTGCAGGCGGCTGACCAGCCGTTCGGCGACCGCCGCGCTGGTGACCAGCAGAAAGCGCTCCGCCGGCTGGCTGAAGTGCAGCAGCGTGGTGTCGCCGTCCTGCGCCACCGGATGCTGTGCATCGGGCAGCTGGCTGAAGACGTCCGCCAGCGCGGCGCGCGCCTGGAAGCCGGCCACGCCGAGCAGCACCGCGTCGTTATCGGCGGCGATGGTCACTTTTGAGAACACCGCATATTTTTTGATCTCCGCCAGCTGGCTGTCCAGCAGGCTGCGGCGCTCCAGATAGGCGAAGCCCTCACCGCGCCGGAACAGGCGCAGGTTGCTCCACATTTTTCCCTTGGCGTCGCAGTGCGCGCAGAGAACGTGCTGGTCGTCCGCCAGCGCCTCAACGTCGGCGGTAACCTGCCCCTGCAGGTATTTCACCGTGTCGGGGCCATTCATCGTCACCAGCGCCCAGTCTTCCAGCGAAATCAGCGTCAATGGCAGATGGGAAGAGGCGGAAGGCTGACGAGGTGGAAAAGGAGTCGTGAACGTCATAGTCGGTTCCTGATTTACGTTATATCCGGCCGGGTTCACCGTGGTGGCCGTCGCATGATGCCGGATATCCAGCGTGCCTGAAAGAGTCGTTCCTCCATGGTAAAAGAGGGCGCAGGCTTTGCAAACAGTTATTCCGCCGCAGCGCTTTTTTTGACATTTCGCGCTAACATTCTTCCCGCCGTGTATGTCAAATTGTTACTCTATACGTTTATGGCTCATGCTACCCTTGCACGTCGTTCGTGAGCCGACGGAATTATATTGCGCGTGTGTTGCCATACGGTGTGTCGGTTGAACCCTATGCTGGCTTTGCCACGCTGAACAGAGGTTGGTCATAACAACATGGATATTAATAACAAAGCGCGTATTCACTGGGCTTGCCGCCGGGGAATGCGTGAACTGGACATCTCCATCATGCCGTTTTTCGAGCATGAGTACGATTCATTGAGCGACGACGACAAGGCGCTGTTCGTGCGTCTGTTGCAGTGCGACGATCCTGACCTGTTTAACTGGCTGATGAATCATGGCGCCCCGCAGGACGCCGAACTGCAGAGAATGGTGACGCTGATCCAGACGCGAAATAAAGATCGTGGCCCAGTGGCGATGTGATGTCCGCATCTCCTGGCGTACTCAGCTTGTCTCGTTGTTGGCGCATGGCGCGCTGATACTGCTGATTCTGATCTCGCCGTGGCCGGAGAGTTACGACCCGATCTGGCTGCTGCTGCTGACGCTGGTGGTTTTCGAATGTATTCGCAGTCAGACGCGTATTGCTTCGCGTCAGGGAGAGCTGCGTCTGCTTTCCGCGCCGCAGCGGGTAATTTGGCAGGGCAAGGAGTGGCGGCTGGCCCGCCGCCCCTGGATGCTGCGCTGCGGTATGCTGCTGACGCTGCAGGCGAGCGGCAAACGCAAACGCCGCCGGCTGTGGCTGGCGTCGGACTGTATCAGCAGCGCCGAGTGGCGGCAGTTGTGCCAGCGGATGCAGCTGGCCGAGGATGAGTCTGAAGGCTAGGTTCGGGGGGCGCAGAGGCGCCCCTCGACGGTTACAATAGCGGTTCCATCTCCAACAGGATCTGTTCGCACCATTGCTGCAGACGATCTTCGCTCATCTCATACTGGTTGACATCATCCAGCGCCAGGCCGACGAAGCGTTTGCCGTCGGCGGCCAGCGGTTTCGGGCTGGTGAATTCAAAACCGTCGGTCGGCCAGAAGCCGATAAACTGTACGCCGAGCGGTTTCAGGTGATCGTGCAGCATGCCCAGCGCGTCGAGGAACCATTCGCCGTAGCCGAACTGGTCGCCCATGCCGTACATGGCGACGATTTTACCTTTCAGATCGAGCGTGGCGAGTTGCGGCCAGACCGCTTCCCAGTCCTCCTGCAGCTCGCCGAAATCCCAGGTCGGGATGCCGAGAATCAGTACGGAATAGTCTTCCATCAGCGTGGGGGAGACGTCTTTCAGATTATGCAGGTCGACCAGATCCTCACCCAGAATTTCACGGATTTTTTCCGCCGCCATTTCGGTGTAGCAGGTGCTGGAGCCGTAAAACAGACCAATCTTCATGTTTAAACCGTTATGTTGCCGTTCATGGAATTGCAACCAGTGTACCATAAGGCATAATGCCGCAGGTTGAATCAAATTAAGAGGGGTTGGCGTGCAACGGCAGGAGAATGCGCTGGTTGAGCAATTTTTAGATGCGCTGTGGCTGGAACGTAATCTGGCTGAGAATACGCTCGCCTCTTATCGTCTGGATCTGCAGGCGCTGACGGCCTGGCTGGCCGGGCGCGGCCGCACCCTGCTGGACGCCGAGGCGCTGGACCTGCAGGCGTTTCTGGCCGAGCGGGTGGAAGGCGGCTATAAGGCGAGCAGCTCCGCGCGGCTGCTGAGCGCCATGCGGCGGCTGTTCCAATATCTGTACCGGGAAAAGCAGCGTGCCGACGACCCGACCGCGCAGCTGGCCTCGCCCAAGCTGCCGCAGCGCCTGCCGAAGGACCTGAGCGAGGCGCAGGTCGATGCGCTGCTGCAGGCGCCGTGCGTCGATCAGCCGCTGGAGCTGCGCGACAAGGCGATGCTGGAAGTGCTGTACGCCACCGGCCTGCGGGTGTCCGAACTGGTCGGCCTGAGCATCAGCGACGTCAGCCTGCGCCAGGGCGTGGTGCGGGTGATCGGCAAGGGCGACAAAGAGCGGCTGGTGCCGTTGGGCGAAGAGGCGGTGTACTGGATCGAAAATTATCTTGAACACGGCCGGCCGTGGCTGGTGAACGGGCAGGCGCTCGACGTGCTGTTCCCCAGCCAACGCTGCAAGCAAATGACCCGGCAGACCTTCTGGCATCGTATCAAACACTATGCGATCCTGGCCGGCATCGATAGCGAACGTCTGTCTCCGCACGTGTTGCGCCACGCGTTCGCCACCCATCTGCTGAACCATGGCGCAGATTTACGTGTCGTACAAATGTTGCTGGGGCATAGCGACCTCTCCACGACGCAAATTTACACGCATGTAGCAACCGAACGACTGAAACAGCTACATCAACAGCATCACCCGCGCGCCTGAGGCACCGGGTTCGAAAGGAATGGAAGAATGAAAAAAGGTTTAATGCTGCTCTCCCTGCTGGTGGCTTCGGTGACCGGTTCCGCACATGCCGACGATGCGGCGATCAAATCGGCGCTGGGCAGCCTGGGCATCAAACAGGCTGACGTTCAACCCTCTCCGGTGGCGGGGCTGAAAACCGTGCTGACCGACAGCGGCGTGCTGTACGTCTCTGAAGACGGTAAGCACGTGCTGCAGGGGCCGCTGTATGACGTCAGCGGCAAAGAGCCGGTAAACGTGACCAATAAGCTGCTGGGCGGCAAGCTGGACGCGCTGAAAGACCAGATGATCGTCTACAAGGCGGCGAAGGAAAAACACGTGATCACCGTGTTTACCGACATCACCTGCGGCTACTGCCACAAGCTGCATCAGCAGATGAAAGAGTATAACGATCTGGGCATCACCGTGCGTTACCTGGCGTTCCCGCGTCAGGGGCTGAATTCCCAGGCGGAAAAAGACATGCAGTCTATCTGGTGCACCGCCGATAAGGCCAAGGCGTTTGACGCGGCGATGAAGGGCGACGCGGTGTCGCCGGCGACCTGCAAAACCGATATCAGCAAACATTATGAGCTGGGCGTGCAGTTCGGCATCCAGGGGACGCCGGCCATCATCCTGCAGAACGGCATGGTGATCCCGGGCTATCAGGGGCCGAAAGAGATGGCGGCGATGCTGGACGCGCATCAGGCCGCGCTGCAAGCCGGCGGTTAATGGCCGGTGAGTATGATTAAAACCCAATTACGCCGCCGTGAGGCGGTGGGCGACGTGCAGCTTTCCGCTCAGCTGCACCCTTTGCTGCGCCGGCTGTATGCGCTGCGCGGGGTCAGCGAAGAGCGGGAACTGGAACGCAGCGTCAAAGGCATGCTGCCGTGGCAACAGCTGGACGGCATCGACGCGGCGGTGGATATTCTGCAGCAGGCGCTGGCGGACGGCCGGCGCATTATGATCGTCGGCGACTTTGACGCCGACGGCGCCACCAGCACCGCGCTGACGGCGCTGGCGCTGCGCAGCATGGGCGGTGGCGACGTGCAGTATCTGGTGCCGAACCGCTTTGAGGACGGCTACGGCCTGAGCCCGGAAGTGGTGGAGCAGGCGGCGGCGCGCGGCGCCGAGCTGATCGTCACCGTGGATAACGGCATCTCTTCCCATGCCGGCGTTGAGGTGGCGCATGCCAAAGGCATGCAGGTGCTGGTGACCGATCACCACCTGCCGGGCGAGACGCTGCCGGCGGCCGAGGCGATCGTCAACCCCAACCTGCGCGGCTGTGCGTTTCCGTCGAAGGCGCTGGCCGGCGTCGGCGTCGCGTTCTATCTGATGCTGGCGCTGCGCGCCCGGCTGCGCGACAGCGGCTGGTTCGAACAGCGCGCGCTGGCGATGCCGAATCTGGCCGAACTGCTGGATCTGGTGGCGTTAGGCACCGTGGCCGACGTGGTGCCGCTCGATGCCAATAACCGTATTCTGGTGTATCAGGGGCTTAACCGCATTCGCGCCGGCAAGTGTCGGCCCGGCATCCGCGCGCTGCTGGAGGTGGCCAACCGCGAGGCGCGCAACCTGGCGGCCAACGATCTGGGCTTTGCCCTCGGGCCGCGGCTGAATGCGGCGGGGCGACTGGACGACATGTCGATCGGCGTGGCGCTGCTGCTGAGCGATGACATTGCGCAGGCGCGCATGCTGGCTAACGATCTGGACGCGCTGAACCAAACGCGCCGCGAGATAGAGCAGGGCATGCAGGTTGAAGCGCTGCAGCTGTGCGACCAGTTGGAGCGCAGCAGCACGGCTCTGCCTTACGGCCTGGCGATGTACCATCCGGAGTGGCATCAGGGCGTGGTCGGCATTTTGGCCTCGCGCATCAAAGAGCGTTTTCACCGCCCGGTGATCGCGTTCGCGCCGGCGGGCGACGGCATTCTGAAAGGCTCCGGCCGCTCGATTGCCGGCCTGCATATGCGTGATGCGCTGGAGCGGCTGGACACGCTGAACCCCGGACTGATGATGAAGTTCGGCGGACACGCGATGGCCGCCGGCCTGTCGCTGGAAGAGGCGCGCTTTGACGAGTTTCGTCAGCGCTTTGGCGAACTGGTGGGCGAGTGGCTCGATCCGGCGATGCTGGAGGGCGTAATCTGGTCCGACGGTGAACTGGCAATGCAGGAGCTGACGCTGGAAACGGCGGAGCTGCTGCGCGAAGGCGGGCCGTGGGGGCAGGCGTTCCCGGAGCCGACGTTCGACGGCAAGTTCCGCATTCTGCAGCAGCGGCTGGTGGGCGAGAAGCACCTCAAGCTGATGGTGGAGCCGCTGGGCGGCGGCCCGCTGCTGGACGGCATTGCGTTCAACGTGGACACCACGCTGTGGCCGGACAGCAGCGTGCGCGAAGTCGAGCTGGCTTATAAGCTGGACGTCAACGAATTCCGCGGCAACCGCAGCGTGCAGCTGCTGATTCAGCACCTGTGGCCGCGCTGAGGCGCAGCAAAAGATAACATCCAGGGGCGCCGCACGGCGCCCTTATTTTTCCCTGGATAAACGCTATAAACTGTGGTCTGGATCCGTTAGAATTAACGGTTCTATGGCGATTGGGTCGCCTATATTCTCTCTGGTTCACGCCGCATTGCGCCGGCTCCCTTGCCGGGGGATATACAACCTCTAACGAAAGAACGCGAAAAACCATGTTTGAAATTAATCCGGTAAAAAACCGTATTCAGGACCTGTCTGAGCGTACCGCCGTTCTTAGGGGGTATCTTTGACTATGATGCCAAGAAAGAACGCCTGGAAGAAGTAAACGCCGAGCTGGAGCAGCCAGACGTGTGGAATGAGCCTGAGCGCGCACAGGCGCTGGGTAAAGAGCGCTCGGCGCTCGAAGCCATCGTTGAGACCATCGACGGCCTGCAACAGGGTGAGGAAGACGTCCTCGGCCTGCTGGAGCTGGCGGTGGAAGCCGACGATGAAGAAACCTTTAACGAAGCCGTGGTTGAGCTTGATCAACTGATCGTCAAGCTGGAACAACTAGAATTTCGTCGTATGTTCTCCGGCGAATACGACAGCGCCGACTGCTACCTGGACATTCAGGCCGGGTCGGGCGGTACTGAGGCGCAGGACTGGGCCAGCATGCTGCTGCGCATGTACCTGCGCTGGGCCGAGGACAAGGGCTTTAAAACAGAAATTATCGAAGAGTCTGACGGTGACGTCGCGGGGATCAAGTCCGCTACCATCAAGATTATCGGCGACTACGCCTTTGGCTGGTTGCGTACTGAAACCGGCGTTCACCGCCTGGTGCGCAAGAGCCCGTTCGATTCCGGCGGCCGTCGCCACACCTCGTTCAGTTCGGTGTTTGTTTACCCGGAAGTGGACGACAATATTGATATCGAAATCAATCCGGCGGATCTGCGCATCGACGTTTACCGCGCTTCCGGCGCGGGCGGCCAGCACGTGAACAAAACCGAGTCTGCGGTGCGTATTACCCACCTGCCGACCAACATCGTGGTGCAGTGCCAGAACGACCGCTCACAGCATAAAAACAAGGATCAGGCATTCAAACAGCTGAGGGCGAAGCTGTATGAATTCGAGATGCAGAAGAAAAATGCTGATAAGCAGGCGATGGAAGACAACAAGTCCGATATCGGTTGGGGCAGCCAAATCCGCTCTTATGTGCTGGATGACTCCCGGATCAAGGATTTGCGCACCAGCGTAGAAACGCGTAACACGCAGGCCGTATTGGATGGCGACCTGGATAAATTCATTGAGGCAAGTTTGAAAGCCGGGTTATGAGGAACAAAAATGTCTGAGCAACAACCACAGAGCGCCGATCAGGCGTCGGATCTCAATAACGAGCTGCAGTCACGCCGTGAAAAACTGGCGGCGCTGCGCGAGAACGGCATTGCGTTCCCGAATGATTTCCGTCGTGACACCACGTCCGACAAGCTGCACGCAGCATATGATGATAAAGACAACGAAGAGCTGGAAGCGCTGGGCGTAGAAGTGACCGTCGCCGGGCGTATGATGACCCGCCGCATTATGGGCAAAGCCTCTTTCGTCACGCTGCAGGACGTTGGCGGCCGCATTCAGCTGTACGTCGCGCGCGACGATCTGGCGGAAGGCGTGTACAACGAACAGTTCAAGAAGTGGGACCTGGGCGATATTCTCGGCGCGCGCGGCAAGCTGTTTAAAACCAAAACCGGCGAGCTGTCGATTCACTGCACCGAGCTGCGTCTGCTGACCAAGGCGCTGCGCCCGCTGCCAGACAAGTTCCACGGCCTGGCCGATCAGGAAACCCGCTATCGTCAGCGCTACCTGGATCTGATTGCCAACGAAGAATCACGTCACACCTTCAAGGTGCGTTCCCGCATCATGTCCGGCATCCGCAACTTTATGGTGGGCCGCGACTTTATGGAAGTGGAAACCCCGATGATGCAGGTGATCCCAGGCGGCGCGTCCGCGCGTCCGTTTATTACTCACCACAATGCGCTGGACATCGATATGTACCTGCGTATTGCGCCGGAGCTGTATCTGAAGCGTCTGGTGGTTGGTGGTTTTGAGCGCGTGTTCGAGATCAACCGCAACTTCCGTAACGAAGGCGTATCGCCGCGTCACAACCCAGAGTTCACCATGATGGAACTCTATATGGCGTACGCGGATTACAAAGATCTGATTGAGCTGACCGAGTCGCTGTTCCGCACGCTGGCGCAGGACGTACTGGGCACCACCAAGGTGCCGTACGGCGATGAAGAGTTCGACTTCGGCAAGCCATTCGAAAAACTGACCATGCGCGAGGCGATCAAGAAGTATCGTCCTGAAACCGACATGGCGGACCTGGATGACTTCGACAAGGCGAAGGCGATTGCCGAGTCTATCGGCATCAAGGTAGAGAAGAGTTGGGGTCTGGGCCGCATAGTGACCGAGATCTTTGAAGAGACGGCGGAAAGCCATCTGATTCAACCAACCTTCATCACCGAATACCCGGCGGAAGTTTCCCCGCTGGCGCGTCGTAACGATGAGAACCCGGAAATTACCGACCGCTTTGAGTTCTTCATCGGCGGCCGTGAAATCGGTAACGGCTTCTCCGAGCTGAATGATGCGGAAGACCAGGCGCAGCGCTTTGCTGACCAGGTTGCCGCGAAGGATGCCGGCGATGACGAAGCGATGTTCTACGACGAAGACTACGTGACCTCTCTGGAACACGGCCTGCCGCCGACGGCTGGCCTGGGCATCGGTATCGACCGTATGGTTATGCTGTTCACCAACAGCCATACCATCCGCGATGTTATCCTGTTCCCGGCGATGCGTCCGACTGCCAAGTAACCGACAGCCACCTTGATCAACCGGTGCGGGCAACCGCGCCGGTTTTTTTACGCCCAACGATAACTAACCGCTTAAAACATCGGCAGTTATGCGTTAACTCCGCTTGCCCGCCGCCCAGAAGCGGTTATAATGCCAAACGCACACCTAAGCGGGTGTAGTTCAATGGTAGAACGGCAGCTTCCCAAGCTGCATACGAGGGTTCGATTCCCTTCACCCGCTCCAATCTCCTGATAAATCAACAAGTTATGATTTATCAGTTAGTTATGTTGCCCCGCTTTAGCAGGTACAACTTAAACTACCCATTGTTCTACGCCCGCACCTGTCGCGTGATTGGTCTGTGGTACAAGGGAGCATATCATCACGCTGGCGGTGGTTCCAAGTTCTTACCGCGACAGTACAACAACGAACAAAAAGCCGCATACCTGGCATAACTCCCGAACAGACTGATCATACGCATTTAAGCCCGATGTGCGGCCTTATGGCTGCGTAAACAGGTGAATAGTGGTAATGCCCCGGTAGCTACAGATCCGGCTCTGCCAGCGCTTCGCTCACGCTCCGAAAGGTACACGAGCACCCTGATAAGGTGTGATCTCTCTGAACATTGATGTAGTCGCCTAACGGCTCCGCTTGTTGCTTGTACCACTAACGGGGCTTTATGGCTGCTATTGTCTGAAATCTGAAACATTGCACAAACATCATGTGGATTGCTGTAAAGTTCATCAGTATGATTATGTGTGCCATTGCCAGTTAAGAAATGCGGAGAGGACAATATGGATGTTACTGATGAGGCTTTGTTGAGTTCTGGCTTTACACCATCGGATTTGAAGAAGATAAAGAACAACGTTGAAAGCTATGGTGGAACGTTGGGGAATGCAATCAGGGACCTGGCCAGGCGATTTATTCTTGCCGTGTGGGTTGTATCCGGTTGCCTTGCTGTATTCATTTTTCTTGTGATGTTCGCATCTGAGCAGAGTGTTTTCTCTGGTGCTATTGGCCTTTCTTGTGGCGCAGCGGTTGCAATTTTTATACAACCGCCTGTACTTGCTTATAAATCTTGGCGATTCTGTAGAGCGAACAAATCTTAATTAGTACTGTTATCAGTAGCCAGAAGATCAAAAATGACTTTCGCTTTGACACCATATCCAGCGATTTTCATCGTTAGCTTAGGCTTGCTCATTGTGTCAACTTTTCGGTAGTAATCACGCGGCAGCCAACGGAATAATCGCCAAGCTCCGGGTTTCCTTGCTAAGCTGAAGATACTATAGACACTCGCCCCTAGAGTCACCGTATTATAAAGAGCTAATCCATTTTTTGGGCTGAACCCCATAAATTGTGCGGTCTCCATTGCGCCATCAGCAAAAATTCCTTCCGACTTGGATTGTTCACCATAGCGAAGATGGCTTGCTTCTTTTGTTATACCGTTAATACCATCAACAAATAAAACTGCTCCTGCAAGAACTCCAACAGGGGTCATAGTGGACATCATAACCATCCCACCAAATAATGCTGCTCCAGATACCACTATATGGATTGCCGAAATCACGTATCCGACGATTTTATTGTTTTCCCTGACAAACTCGACCTTTGCATAAAGTTGGGCGGCCCTGGTTCTTAACAAGCGTTCTTGTTCTTGCAGATTATCTGTTTCGGCACGCAGATTTTTGATGCATATAATGCATTCTTCATCGGTTTTGGCCCGTCGTGCCGTTTCAAATTCTTTCTCTACGACCTGCCTTATCTCTTCGACAAAATTGATACGTGTTATCCCATCTTGCAAATAGAATGCTGATAACCGATTTGCAGTTTCGACGAGTTTCCGGGCTTCCAGATTTACCATGGTATCTGACCATGTTCTGTTCCAGCCCCTGTTGAGCAGCGCAATATCCATTAAAGACTCCTTCCCAAAATGTGTCTGGTCATTTTACGTGCAATAAGGTCGAAGACAACAGGAAATACTTTCACAACCCGCCCCCGTGGGTGTCCCGTTGCATTATCCTTCCAGTTTACATTCTCCTGTTCAAAATATCCCCGGCTCTGTTGGTGATCTGTTAGACCGCCAGCCCAGACCCTCCGCAAGGAACCAGAATGTTCACAAAATATCCAACAGCCGACACCCCTAGCAATGCACTTCACTACTTCATCCCATAGGCCATCACAACAGGGAAAACTTGCCACAACAGAGCATTTTGCTGTTCGTTTTCTGCTCTATTTAACATAATGGTTCTTATAGGTACTTGACTGGAATGGTCAGGTATTGCTTTTCGGAGCGTTGATGCGAAGCTGGGTACACGACAGCGATTTCATCAACAGAAGGAAAGCATTCGGGAGGATTTGAGGTTAGTTATCTTGTTCAAGGATTTTGGATGATTTTGTCTGGTCATCCCACAACTTCAGGTTTCAGGCCTTTGATTCTGCCAGCGTATCAAACGCCATAAAAGCACATTTTTCTGTTTACCAGCAGACACAAAGCCACTACAGCGACGTTACCACAACGGGTTGAAGGTTTGCCATCACCTAGCGAAATTCTCTCGTCCCAGCGGCCACAGATGCGTACCTTTTTCCACACCAGCGTATGCATTCTCACCTATCCCTTCTACGCTTCACCAGAAGCGCTACAGCGCGTCATCTCCACACAATTGTAACACTGACAAACCGATCGCACAGCGCCCCGCTGAGAGGCTCTCACAGGCCCAGGAATGGAGGGTTTTTCGTTGTTTTTGCTAAGAAAATTTAATTTTTCGGTTTGAGAGGGCGGACCGGTGATGGTGTAAATAGACCCGCTTTAGTTCCACACACTTTTTGAGATCCCGGCCAAGTAACACTGTTGGCGGTATTCCTCCGGCGTCAGGTTGTTCAGTGATTCATGCGGGCGTTCACAGTTATATTCTGACAACCATCGCTCCGTGATTTCACGCACTTCATTCAGTGTTCTAAACAGATAAAAATCGAGTATTTCTGTGCGATATGTCCGGTTAAAGCGTTCAATGAATGCGTTCTGCGTCGGTTTACCCGGTTGGATAAATTCCAGTTTTACCGTGTGTTTCTCTGCCCATTCAGCCAGTGCCAGCGAGATGAATTCCGGACCATTATCCATGCGAAGCATTACGGGATATCCCCGGTTTGCTGCGATCCTGTCGAGGACACGAACCACTCGTTGAGCTGGTAAATTAAGGTCTATTTCGATCGACAACGCCTCGCGATTAAAGTCATCAACGACGTTGAACGTACGAAAACGACGACCGCAAATCAGGGCATCATGCATGAAGTCAACAGACCAGCTCTGGTTTAACGCTTCAGGCGTAGCAAGCGGCGATGGATTACGTACCGGTAGACGCTGCTTGCCTTTGCGACGAAAATTTAGCTTCAGCAGACAGTAAATACGGTGGATCCTTTTATGATTCCACGGGTATCCTTGCCTCCGCAGCACCTGAAACAATTTTGGAAAACCATATCGTGGATACCGTTCAGCGGCAGCCTGCAATGCGGAAATAACAGGTTCGTCACGCGTAGTATTCGGACGATAATGATAAACCGTTCTGCTCAGGTTCAGGCTCCGACAGGCCTGACGGATACTGAGTCCGAACGCCGTTATCAGATGAGTGACCAGCTCACGCTTAAAGGCTGGTTTCAAAGCTTTTTTTCGATAACGTCTTTCAATGCCCGGTTCTCAAGGCTGATGTCAGCAAACATTTGCTTGAGACGCCTGTTTTCGTCTTCAAGATCCTTTATCTTTTTAATATCAGAGGCTTCCATACCACCGTATTTAGATTTCC
Organism: Serratia sp. FGI94; assembly: GCF_000330865.1. NCBI lineage: Bacteria > Pseudomonadati > Pseudomonadota > Gammaproteobacteria > Enterobacterales > Yersiniaceae > Serratia > Serratia sp. FGI94. The sequence goes on along the minus strand of NC_020064.1, from coordinate 3,834,644 downwards.
AATTGTAGTAGGTCGCTTCAGAGATACCGACCTCGCGGCAGACATCCTTAACAGTTCGTCCGGCTTCAACCGACTTAATCACAGCGATGATCTGATGCTCAGTAAAACGGGCTTTACGCATAACGATCTCCTTCGTTGGCAGAATGAGTATGCCGGAAGATCTCTAAATGTGAATGGTTCGATTATGCGGGATACTTATACAATCACCGTTAACCCGCTAGCGGGTACATTTGGGGCTGACCATTTGGCCCCACCGTGAAGAATTGCCCATACCATCGCTGTTGGCGATTTGGCTATAGCCAAACCTACACGGCAGGTGATAGAGGGCGAGGCAAAGAAGAGGTGATTACTATGAAAATTCAATTCCAGACGAACAACGGTTTCCCATTGCTGACTGTCGCAGACGAGCGCGTTTTAGATTTTCTGAACGTTAGCGCCCTTTGTCGGTTCCTGAAGATTCCGCGCTCCTCGTTCATGATGGACGTTGAGCAAAGCGGGCTTGAGAAGGCAATCAGTGAAGCGCTGTTGAAGTTGAGAAAGAATAAAGCATGAAAGCCGGGATTAATCCCGGCTTTTTTGTAGCTTTTCGACGCTGATTAGTGCGGTTAATGGATCTTCCGGAGATAGAGCTTCATGTAATCCGGCATCATATACAGTATGAACACTAGCGGTAAGACAAATGCCGTTTGTAACATCCCACGCTTCCAGATCATTACATTTTGAGAAAGGCTTAATGTGACATGCTTCAAGAGCATATTGCGTCCCAGTCGCCTGGCACTTGTAACCCGCAAGGGCTTTGACGGCAGTGGCCCATTTTGACTGCTGAATACGTTGCTTCGCCATTGCCTCTTTTGTCTTCTCTGAGGCTGGCATTTCAAATATTTCTAATACTTCCGGTATTAATTTCCCGCAGCAAACGTCCCTAGCTGAATCCTCATTTATCGCTTGAAGATGGATATTTCCCATCAATGTTGATTCAAGGAAATTTGAAGAGTACCAACGCTCATTGGAGGATTGCAGCACACACCAAAAACCATCACGCCTGCCGAAATTACTACTCAGATATAAGCTGATCCAGTCTCCATTAGGATAACGAAGCCGAACAAATCCATGATATCTAAAAGCCGTCATGCCAGATTCCATATCATTGACTGGGTCAGTGACTTTTTGGTTGTATAAATCGATCATCCTCTCTGGGCGCTTGCCATAATAAAAAGTATGTGCCACTGGTTACCTCCCTGATCTGACTTCGCTATATTATACCTTCGTAACCGACCAGTTCGACATACCCTGATAGCTCCCTCATCCCCGCGCCTTTGCTGTAGGTTCTGAATGCTTCGGTTTTCGCTTTCTGTTCGGTGTGTCCAGTGATAGCACCGATCCGTTGTTCTGGCACTCCTGCACGGTCTAAGCAGGTGATGAACATTCCGCGTAAGCTGTGGAAACATTGCCGATCTGTAGCTGTTGGCAAAACGCTATCACGCAGCCGGGTGAACTTTTGGCTGTACCACGGACCCCGCTTGCCATCCTTCCGAATGATGTTATTAGACTGAGCCAGAAGATACTCTCCGCTGTTATTTGCCAGATGCTTATCAACAATCTCCATCAGTAGCGAGTGGATCGGAACATACCGCACTCCGGCTACAGTCTTGGACTTGCTGACAAAGAAACATCTGGCACCCTCCAACATTACAATTTCATCCCGCTTGATGCTGGCGATCTCATCAAGTCGCATTCCAGAGTACAGGGCGATCAAAATGACATCACGTATAACGTCATCGGCTTCTCTGACAAGGGCTTGCAATTGTTCAGGTTCAAATGGCTGATAGCTCTCTATCGTGCGCCGGGCTTCAAGGTTGTGACCGTGAAACGGATTGCTGTCTGGTATCGCGTCGTAGCGGCGTTTGGCGAACTCGTACAGACTCCCCAAAGAGGTTAGCCAGTTCTGCACGGTCTGAGGTGCCGCTTTTTTCTGTTGGTCTTCGATGAAATCAGTAACGGTTCTGCGTCCGATCTTGTTCAACCCAATATCAACTTTACCGATACTCTGAAGAAAAACTTCTACGGCTCTCGCGGATTTGCTGAGTGTGGAAAATGCCCGACGTTCACTATAAACCGTCATGTATTCATCACGTATGACTGCCAGCGTTGGGATCGGAGATACTGCTACAGGCGTGCTCTTGGCTTGTTTTATCGTGGAATGGAGTGTGGTGATCGCATTTTGGATGCGAATGTCTTCGCGGTCAGGGTTCAGTAGAGCTTTCAGATTGTTGAACTCAATCAACATGTGATTTCTGAAGTGGCGAACCTTAAGAATGTCTTTTGTCCCAGTGGATTTTCGCCAGGCTCGTTTATTGTCGAACAGATGACGCATGTACGCAGGTACAAGGACCTGAAAGATCCATACGCCCGAATGACTTTGAAAAAGATACTGATTGTTCTTGATAGACATGATTTTGATCCTCTAAAATCACGCCATCAGGTACAGCCATATGTACAATGTCGGGATGGAGTAACGAGAGCTTCCCAAGCTCTATACGAGGGTTCGATTCCCTTCACCCGCCCCATGCCTTCTCAACAAATAATTCTACGTATAATCATTAAATTAGCTAAGGCTTCCTTGTTAATTACGCTGATATTTAACGTACGACCTCACCGATTTTTTAACGCTCCGGATAGCCTTTCACTTTTCTCTATTAATAGCAGCCTGAACGAATGCGTAGGTGTTACGAGGCAATCCATTTTGGGGCTTACCATGTTGAAGTCCGTGGCTCTGTTTGTCGCCTGCTTTGTGGTGTCATACGCTGAACATAGCCAAAGAAACGGGCGCATAGCGCCCTGGATAGACGTTGCCAGAACTCGCTTCCATGGCGCCTCAAATCCCGCTGAACCAGTTATAGCCCTGATCCTCCCAATAGCCGCCGGGGTTGGTGTCGCTGACGAAAATGGCGGCGATATGCTTGGCGTTTTTAAATCCCAGCTTGGTGGGCACCCGTAACCTCAGGGGGTAGCCGTATTCCGCCGGCAGCGCCTTACCGGCAAAATCCAGCGCCAGAATGGTTTGCGGATGCAGCGCGGTGGCCATATCGATGCTGGAGTAGTAGCGGTCCGCGCATTTAAAACCGACGTAACGTGCATTGAGATCGGCGCCGACATGCTGCAGAAAAACGCGCAGCGGCACGCCGCCCCACTGGCCAATCGCGCTCCAGCCCTCAATACAGATTAAGCGGGTGATCTGGCTCTGCTGCGGCAGGCGCTGCAGTTGCTTCAGGGTCCACGGCGCCGTTTTCGCCACCTTGCCGGAGACTTCCAGCTGATAGCCGCTCAAATCGACTTCCGGCACGTTGTATTCCGGGTAGTAGGCGTTAAACGGAAAGGGATGCGTGATCTGATCAGGGCGATAGGTCTGCGCCAGGCGCTGCCCGCTGAACAGCCAGGACTGGACCCGATCGTTCCAGCGAGACATCGCCCACAGCACTTTATCGACCTGGTCGCCGTCTTGCAGATTACAGCCGGTCAACATCGCCACGCCGCCCAGAGTTAAGCCGGAGCGCAGCAGCAGCCGGCGCTGCAGATTCACCAGCTGTTTTTTCTGATCCGGTTCCAGCGTCGGTGCGCGGGGCGACGATTTTTTATCCTTCACGTTTACCTCCTGACAGCATGGCCCACAGCGTGCGCGGTACGATAATCACCATCAGCAGGTGAATGATGACAAACAGCCCGACCGCCGCCATGGCGAAAAAGTGCACATAGCGCGCGGTGTCAAAACCGCCGAACAGCGCCACCAGCCAAGAGAGCTGCACCGGCTTCCAGATCGCCAGCCCGGAGAGCACCAGCAACAGGCCAAGTAGCAGAACGCCGAGATACATCAACTTTTGAATCGCATTGTATTTGCCGTGGCGGTGTTGCAGCCGCAGCGTCAGCGTCAGCCAGATATCCCGCCGCAGCGCGCTCAGGCGCAGCGGCAGCAGGTCGTGACGAAAGTGACCGCTGAACAGGCTCCACAGCAGATAGCACAGGCCGTTGAGCGCCAGCAGCCACATCAGCGCCAGATGCCAGCCGATGGCGCCGCCCAGCCAGCCGCCCAGCGTGATGGCGGGCGGAAAGCGGAAGTCGAACAGCGGCGAGGCGTTGTAGATTTCCCAGCCGCTCATAAACATGCATGTCATGGCGAACAGATTAACCCAGTGGGTGATTCTGACCGGCCAACGATGCACCGGTCGCGACAGTGAGTCTTTCATCGCGGCCTCCCGTATTACATCGGCGGCACGGTACCGTCTTTACCGGCAGAAATGCGCGTGGCGACGCGTTCACCTTTGTCGTCAGCGGCAGAGAACAGCACGATATGCGTGCCGGGCTTCAGCAGGCTGCGATCGCCGGGATCGAGCGTCACAATCGGCGTACCGTCCGGCACGATGACGGTTTTCTGCTGGTTGTTGTAATTGACCGTCAGGGTGCGGCCGTTGGCGTTCACCAATTTACCGACGGTGCCGTTGGTCATGGTATCGACTTTGCCATCGGCGGATTGCCAAGCGGAGTGGCCCTCACCGGAACCGCGCAGGCTGGCGGCGAAGACGTGCACCTCCAGCGCTTTCAAACTGCCGTCGGCCTGCGGGACGGCGGCGGTGCCAATAAAGCTGTCGGGCTTGATATCGGCGGTTGACCCTTTCGATACGCTCAGCACTTTGGTCTGGTCGTTGAGTTTTACGCTGACTTTTTCCCCTTTACGGTCGGTCAGCTGCAGGCTGTTATCGGAAACCTGATCGATAGTGCCGCGCAGCGGGGCGATGACTTTGCCGGGCATTTGGGCGGCGGCGATGCCGCTGCACATCAGCAGGCTGGACAGCAGTAAACCGGCAATACGACGTTGAGTAAGCATAATGTTCTCCTGTGGTTGATTGCCGATTAAGCATGGTTGAAGGATTGGGACAGCACCATGTCTGTTTGATGACATTAATGTCATCAAGTCACCCGGTGGAAACTGCTAATCTGTTGGCAGGCGGAATGAGGTGGCGAGAATGCGCATATTAGTGGTTGAAGACGATACCAGCACCGGCGACTACCTGAAAAAGGGGCTGGGAGAGGCCGGATACGGCGTTGATCTGGCACGCAACGGCACCGATGGTCTGTTCCGGGCGTTGGAGCATGGCTACGACGCCATCGTGCTGGACGTGATGCTGCCTGGGATTGATGGCTGGCAGATTATTGAGGTGTTGCGCAAGAAAAGCGACGTGCCGATTCTGTTCCTGACGGCGCGCGACGGGGTGCAGGACCGGATCCACGGTCTTGAGTTGGGCGCCGACGATTATCTGGTCAAACCGTTTTCCTTTACCGAACTGGTGCTGCGCCTGCGAACGCTGCTGCGTCGCGGCACGGTGCGTGAGTCCGATCACTACGCGATTGCCGACCTGCACATCGATGTGCTGCGGCGCAAAGTAACACGCCAGGAAACGCTGATTCCGCTGACCAATAAAGAGTTTATGCTGCTGCATCTGCTGGCGCGGCGGGAGGGGGAAGTGCTGTCGCGCACCATGATTGCCTCTCAGGTCTGGGATATGAATTTTGACAGCGACACCAACGTGGTGGATGTCGCCATCAAGCGACTACGCGCCAAAATCGACCGGCCGTTTGCGACCAAGCTGATTCATACCGTGCGCGGTATCGGCTACGTCTGTGAGGCGCGCCCGTGAGCGCGCTGGCCGAGCGCTGGCGGACGATGTCGCTGACGGTGCGCAGCGCCATCCTGTTCGCCGTGGTGGCGGCGCTGGTGGTCAGCGCCGCCGGCAGCTACCTGTATGGCGCGATGCGCCAGGAAATGGTTAATCGCAGCGATATGCAGGTGACCGGACGCATCGACTATTACCGCAAACTGTTGAGCCAGCGTTTTCTGGTGGAGCGGCTGGTCGCCAATACCGGGCTGTTTGAAAACATGCTGGGTAATGAGCAGGACGTGTTGATCTTCCAACTGCAGGGGAAAAAACCGTTAATCAACGTAAACCCGGGCAGGCTGACGCTGCCGCCGGTGGTGCCGACGTCGGTCGGCCAGCCGCAGCGACTGGCGGCGGTGCGCGGCGGAGAGACGTCGCAGGGCGTGCCGATCCGGCTGGCATCGGCGCTGGTGCAGTTGGAGGACGGCAGCGTCCTGCAGATCTCCGTCGCCCATGTGATGGCCAACGAGCAGAAAATGCTGGCGCGCTATCTGTGGCGCGTGCTGGCGGCGGTGGGGATGGCCTTCGTGCTGATTGCGCTGCTGGGATATTGGGTGATGCGGCGTGAGCTGCGGCCGTTAAGACGCATGGCGGCGCAGGCGGCGGCGATTGCGCCCAGCACGCTGTCAACCCGGCTGAGCGAGCAGGGCGCGCCGCAGGAACTGCAGCAGCTGATTGCGTCATTCAACGCCATGCTCGACCGGCTGAACGAAGGCTACCAGCGCCTGACGCAGTTTTCCGCCGATCTGGCGCATGAGATCCGCACGCCGGTAGGGGCGTTGATGGGGCAGTGCCAGGTGGCGCTTTACCAGTCCCGCAGCGTTGAAGAGTATGAAACCCTGCTCTCCACCAATATGGAGGAGCTGGAGCGCATCTCGCGCATGGTGGAGAATATTCTGTTTCTGGCCCGTGCCGGCAATGCGCACTCTGCGCTGAATTACCGTACGCTGGATATAGCGGCGGAGCTGCAGCGGGTGGCCGATTACTTCGAAGGCCTGGCGGAAGAGCGCGGTATTCATCTGGCGTGTCAGGGAGGCGGCCGGCTGTGGGCTGACGCCATGCTGTTTCAGCGGGCGCTGAGCAATCTGGTTGCCAACGCGGTGCGTTATGCCGATGAGAATAGCCACATCATACTGTGGGCCGGTACGGAGGGCGACGCGCAGGTGGTGCGGGTAATCAATCAGGGGCCGCCCATTGACGCCGCGCACCTGGATAAACTGTTCGATCGCTTCTACCGCGCCGATGCCGCACGCAGCAGCCAGGCCAGCGGGCTAGGCCTGTCCATTGTGCGCGCCATTATGACGCTGCATGACGGCGAGGCCCGCGCCCAATGTATCCCGCAGTCGCCTGCTGCCCGCATCGTTTTCAGCCTGATCTTTCCGGCCCAGGCGCAGAGACAGGCGTGACGGGTAAGGGGATATTTCCCCCTTGGGTGTAAAGCGGCGTCTTAAGCCCTGAGTTCTTCGTAAGACACCATAACGTGTTCGCGGAAGGCGGGGCGTTCCGTCAGCCGATCGTAGTAGCTGCGCAGGTTGGGCAGTGGTTGTCGGTCGATGTCTATATCGTAGTAACGATACAGCACGTGCCCGAATTGGATATCTGCGGCGGAAAATGTGTCGCCAGCCAAAAACGTCTGGCCTGCGAGGCGCTGTTCGGCAATCATCAGTTTGTTCTCAAAGGCCTGCAGCGCCTGGCCGATCGCGGCGGGATCGCGTTCAGCCGCGGGCGTACGCACCACGCGCCAAAAGATTGGCGCGGTAAACAGCAGCGCCACGTTAAGTTTTGACCATTCCATCCAGCGGTCTACATGGGTTCTGGCGATTAAGTCGGCGGGCCAGAATTCGTCCGGCGCATAACGGTTTGCCAGGTAGCGCAGGATGGCGCCGGTTTCCCACAGCGGCGGGAGGTCGCCATCCCGGAGTACGGGGATGGTGCGGTTCGGGTTCAGCGCATAAAATTCGTCGCTGTCCGTGCCGCCGAATCGGTGTCCGACGTCATGTCTTTGATACGGTAAACCCAGCTCGCCAATGCACCACATAAGCGCCTGTACATTGGATGAGCTCTTTCTTCCCCAAACTTCCAGCATGAATCTGTCCTTCTTGCCAATTGATGTACGCTAAAGGAAGCGCCCCATTAGAAAAGTCGAAAATAGAGTGATGGCGGGAAAGCCCGCTTTTTGACTGCCTGTTTTCAGGTGTTAACATAGACGGTTATTATGCATCTTGCGTATACCATTATTGACATACGGCTGATTGAGGAAAGGTTTTGAGCAGAGGGAACATATCTGCGGTGTGGCGCCGTTTGGCGGTGTGTCTGACGCTTGGCCTGTTGCTGGCGGGCTGTTCAGGCAAAAATAACTACAACCGTGATTATGATAAATTGCCTAAAGGCAGCTACAGCGGCAGCACCTATACCGTCCAGCGCGGTGATACGCTGTATTACATTGCCTGGATTACCGGCAATGACGTCAGTACGCTGGCGCGCACCAACAATATCCGTCCGCCTTATAGCCTGGCAGTCGGACAAAAATTAAGAGTCAGCCCCGGCGCGACGGCAAAAAGCAGCGGCCGCAAATCCGGCGGCCGCACCTCCGGCAGTGTGCTGACGAAAAGCACGCCGCCGCCGGGCGTCTCGCGCTGCTGGCGCTGGCCGACCGACGGCAGGATCGTCGCCCGTTTCTCCACCACTGACGGCGGGAACAAGGGCATCGATATTGCGGGCCGTCGCGGCCAGCCGGTGTATGCCAGTTCCAAGGGCAAGGTGGTGTATGTCGGCAACCAGCTGCGTGGCTACGGCAATCTGATCATGATTAAGCACGGTGAAGATTTTATCTCGGCCTATGCGCATAACGACACCACGCTGGTGCGTAACGGACAGGATGTGAAAGCCGGACAGAAAATTGCCACCATGGGCAGCAGCGGCGCCAATTCCGTTCGCCTGCATTTCCAGATTCGCTATCGCGCGACGGCGCTGGATCCGCTGCGCTATTTACCGCCGCAGGGGCGTGCTCCTTCCTGTTGAACAACGGGGCCGGCGTTTGCCGGCCCCGTCTGCTTTACAGCGCTTTAACCAGCGAATCACGGGTGATTTCGCCGATGGTTTTGGCGCCGGTCAGCGTCATCGCTACCCGCATCTCTTTATCAATCAGATCCAGCAGGTTCGCGACCCCGGCTTCGCCGGCTGCCGCCAGCGCATACACGAAGGCGCGCCCCAGCAATACGCTATCGGCGCCCAGTGCAATCATCCGCACCACGTCCAGCCCATTGCGGATGCCGGAATCGGTCAGAATGGTGATATCACCTTTGACCGCGTCGGCAATTGCCGGCAGGGCGCGGGCGGTGGACAGCACGCCGTCCAGCTGGCGGCCGCCGTGGTTGGAAACCACAATGCCGTCGGCACCGAAGCGCACGGCGTCTTTGGCGTCTTCAGGATCCAGAATGCCTTTAATGATCATCGGCCCCTGCCAGAACTCGCGGATCCACTCCAGATCTTTCCAGGAAATTGACGGATCGAAGTTGGCGCCGAGCCAGCCGATATAGTCCTCAAGGCTGGTTGGCGTACCGCGATAGGCCGATACGTTGCCGAGATCGTGCGGTTTGCCGTTAATGCCGACGTCCCATGCCCATTGCGGATGGGTCATCGCCTGCAGGATACGGCGCATGGCGGCGTTCGGGCCGCTCATGCCGGAGTGCGCATCGCGATAGCGGGCGCCGGGCACCGGCATATCGACGGTGAAGACCAGCGTTTTCACCCCGGCTGCCTGTGCGCGTTCCAGCGCGTTGCGCATAAAGCCGCGGTCTTTCAGCACATACAGCTGAAACCACATGGGGCGGTTGATGGCCGGCGCGACTTCTTCGATCGGACAGACCGAGACGGTCGACAGCGTGAAGGGAATGCCCTTGTTGGCGGCCGCGCGCGCCGCCTGTACTTCACCGCGCCGCGCGTACATGCCGGTCAGGCCGACGGGTGCCAGTGCTACCGGCATCGCCAGCTTTTCGCCGAACAGGGTGGTTTCCAGACTCAGTTCGGACATATTGCGCAGCACGCGCTGGCGCAGGGCGATATCGGCCAGATCCGCCGTATTGCGCTGCAGCGTGTGCTCAGCATAGGCTCCGCCATCAATGTAGTGGAACAGAAAAGGCGGAAGTTTTGCCTGTGCTGCGGCCCGGTAGTCGGTTGAAGCGGAGATGATCATAATGCGTCCTTTACTTTATCGTTAACTTAAACTTACTGTGCTTCGCTCAGAATGCCAGTATCAGCGCCATGCCGGCGGCGATCGCGCCATAGGCCAGCATGGGCAGTACGGTTTTTCTGATGATCTTGCCCTCGGCCTGGGTAATGCCGAGGATTGAGCAGACGGCGATGATATTGTTCAGGCAAATCATATTGCCCATCGCGCCGCCTACGGACTGCAATGCCAGCGTCAGGTTGACGTTCAAACCGCTGCTGACGGCGATGGAGTGCTGAATACCTCCGAACGTCAGGTTGGAAACGGTATTTGAGCCGGAGAAGAACGAGCCGAGCGCGCCGAGAAAGGCGGAAAACAGCAGCCAGCTGGCGCCGGTGGCGTCGGCCAGCGCCCGGCCGATAATCATTACCGGCGCGTTGTCTCCGCCCAGCATCAACAGATTGACCATGATCAGCGCGCCGAGCAGCGCGATAAACGGCTTGCCGATGCTGCGGGTGGTTGCGCCGAAGATTTGGCGCACCTGCGGTCTGCTTAACCTGAACAGCGGAATGGCGAGTAACACCACCAGCAGAAAAGGGATCAGCGCCGGTACGTACAGCGTTTTATAGCTGGCCTGGGCGCTGGTGCCCAACACCTGCTGCAGTTCGATTATCAGCGCCTTGCTGATGCTGAGTTCTCCAAGCCAGCCTAGGCTGCCCTGCCACAGCAGGACGGTGCTGTTTAGCAGGGATTTCAGCCCCAGTTGGTGAATGCGCGTGACGATCAGAATCACGATCAGCAGCAACGTCGGCGTCATGGCTTTCAGCACCTGGCCAAAAGGCACCGGCTGGGCGTTGGACGGGGTTCTGTCGCGCGTCAGGCCGATATTGGCGCGGGCCAGCAGCACCGATAACGTCAGGCCGATAGCGCCGCCCAGCAGCGCCGGAAACTCGTAGTTAACCTGCGCCAGCAGCAGGTACGGCAGCGTACAGCTGAGCACGCTCAGCAGAATAAACGACAGGTTCTGACGGATCTGCTGCCAGGAAACGATAAAGCGCAGTGCCAAAATCGGAATGATCAGTCCGGCGACGGTATGGATCAACGCGGTTTGGCGGCCGATTTCCAGCAGGTCGGCGTCGCTCAACCCCAGGTTGGCAAAGCCGAACCAGGTTGGCGTGCCGACGGCGCCGAAAGAGACTGGCACCGAGTTCATGACCAGCGTCAGGATAGCGACGCGCAGCGGGTTAAACCCCAGCCCAACCAGGATTGGCGCGGCGATGGCGGCCGGCGTGCCGAAGCCGCTGGCGCCCTCAATCATAAAGGCAAATGCCCAGCCGATAATCATCAGTTGGGCGACAGGGTTGGGGCTGATATTTTCCAGCCAGTTGCGCACCACGTTTTCCGCCCCGCTGATTTGCATCAGTTTATTGAGCAAAATGGCGCCGGCGATAATGGTGATCGGGGTGAAAACCGCCACCAGCGCGGTAATCACATTGGCATGTAATAGCAGTAAATCACCGTTGAACCACAACAGCTGTAAGGCATAGACCACTAGGGCGGTTAACGGCAGAGCGATATAAGCGGGGGCGCCTTGGTGTTTCGTCATCATCCATATCAATAAGATGATCGGAGCGATACTGAAAAACAGGGACATAGGATCCTCAGCGGTTATTATTTTTATGCGGTAGGGTGACCGGAAAACGTCAATATCTGCGACGACATTATTCTAATCACAACATTATTCGATGTTCTATGTTGCATTTTTGCAACATTTGCGAAGCAGGCGCGTCAGGCAGTTAAGAGTGGAGGGGAAAGGAAAAAGAGGTGCTATTTATCTTGTTTTAAATCATTGAGTTAATGCGTTGTTTTGTGTGATAAACGCGCGGAATCACATTTATTAGGCGTTAATTAGCCATAGATTATCGCCTAAAATCGCCTAATCAAACGCCCGTTTGCGACATCAAGGCGGGAAATAACGTGACGGTCTTCAAAAATAATGACTGATTTTTTTATAGCTGCTAATGATATGTTCGATCAGCAGACGGGTTTTCAACGGTAAATTACGCGTGTAGGGGTACACGGCATAGACGCCGAGCACCTTTCCGCAGTGACCGGCTAATATTTCCACCAGCTTTCCATCCTGCAAATCTTCATACACCATGCAGCGGGGAACCATCGCGATGCCATGGCCGGCGATCACCGCTTTGCGAATGGCGCGGGCGTTATTGGCGGACAGATTGCCGTTAACCTGTAGTTCCTGGATAGCATCGTGGCCCGGCTGTTTGACCAGCCAGTTGGCGGTGCCGCTTTCCTGATAGGTATAGGTCAGACAGTTATGCGCCAGCAGATCGGCAGTGGTCTGCGGCTGCGGATGCTGTTTGAGATAAGCAGATGAACAGACGATCACCCAGCGCGAATCCAGAATATGCCTGGCGATCAGGCTGGAGTCGGGCATGGTGCCGGTGCGTATCGCTAAATCGATGCCTTCGTTGACCAGGTCGACAAAGCGATTTTCCAGCCGCATTTCAACCTTGAGCTCGGGATGTAACGCGCAAAATTCGGCGACGCTTTCACTGAGTAACAGTTCGCCGGAAATGGTGGGCACCGACATTCGTATCGTGCCGGTCAGCGCTTCACTTTTTTCACTGACGGCATACAGCGCCTCCTGCATTTGCGTGCTCAGGTTTTTGGCATGGCGGTATAGCATTGCGCCGCTTTCGGTTGGCGTCAGGCTGCGGGTAGTGCGGTACAGCAGACGGGCGCCGAGCGATTTTTCCAACTTGCCGATCCGTTTACTGATGACCGAACTGGTGATACCGGCGCTTTCCGCCGCTTTGCTGAATGAGCCGCAATCGACGATAAGCGCGAAGAGTATCAGATCGTTGGCGTATTCATGAGTTGGCAACATAGCGGCCGGCTTTCCTGTATTAATGCAGTGGCGGATAGTGTACGGGCTGACGACGGGGAAACAAACCGTTACGGAGAGGTTTTAGTCGGGTTGCATGTGCGACTGGTCGGATCAGATCTAATCCTAAAATTTGCAGGGATTTCATAAGAATCATCCTTGTTTGTTTTATATGTAATATGTAGCTATAAATATATGCATAGTTTTCTTCTTATCCTTTTTACGGGTTTTCATTAAGAAAAATCCCGTAGTGGCGCCATGTCAAAGTAGATTTTGGTGCAATGGTTAGATGAAAATCTTATTGATATACGTATTCCTGATGGTTATTATTCTTTTAACTTTCATACACCAATGATTCCATAAATAGGAAGCTGCATTTTAATAAGTGTGGGCTATTTTCACGTATATTAAAAATAATCATCCCTCTCAGGATGAAGTAATGGTAAGTTTGTAGCAGTTAAACATAAGGATATAGTAATGAAAAAAGTAACTCTGCCGGTAGCGGAAGTGGTGATTGGCGGGACGTGCAAAAAGGATTGCACGGATAGTTATGAGTGGATTGGTACTCGCCCAAACCGGGTATGCAACTTGGTTCGCACCTGTACTGATAAGTATGGCAAGGTGCATCAGACATCTCTGCCGGTCGCTGACGGTGAATGCCGCCCAGGTGGTTGATTTCCGTTAATTGATAATTCATGTGAATTAATATCAGGGAATAATATTTATACGGATGCGATATAATTTGTCGCATCCGGTTTTTGTATTGTAGGATGTTAGAGTACACGGACGGGCTATTTTTTTTGACCATATCCTGCTCCTTCTTTGTAAAATGACGGAAATTAGCTAATTCCAGGATGAATAATCATGTTTAAAAATCCGCTGGCACTGATTGTATATACGTTGTTTATTATTGTTATTTCTTCGCTGATTACTACAGCATATATCCACTATTTTGTTTTAGGTGGGCAAAATGATGATATTCCGGCGTTGACGTCGATCGGTGACGAGCGGATTAAAAACAGCCCGATAAAAGAGGACAATGCCATTGTCGAGATTTTCTCTTATGGCTGTCACTACTGCGCAAGTAATGAAGACAACGTTAAAAATCTTGAGTCGCAACTGCCGCCTGGCAGCAAGCTGGTTCGTCTGCATATCGGCAATCAGCAAAACAGTGGACTGTCCGCCTATGCGCCGCTGTTCGCCACGCTGTCTGTGATGGGGCTGGAAGAAAAATACCGCGAAAGCGCCTACCAGGCGATTATCAAAGAGCGCCAGGATCTCAGCGACCCGGCACAGTTGGGGCAATGGCTGCTGGATAATGGCATCGACCGAACTGACTATCGCAGCGCCAGCCAGTCGCAGGAGACCAAGGACCTGCTGGCCTATATGACGGCGGTTAGCGAGTACCATCAGGTAAATGCCACCCCGAGCTTTATCGTCAATAAAAAATGGCTGGCTCAGCAGGATAGCGATTTCCCTACCTTTAGCAAAAAGCTGCTGTCACTGCTGAAAAACGATAGCCCGCAGGAACCGTAATGCGTTTCTTTGCGGTATGGGTTTACCTGAGCGCCTGTAACCTGTGGGACCGAGCGATCGGCCAATGGCATCGGCTGCTTTGGCTGCGCGGCCGGTTACTGTGTCTGATGCTACGGCATACCGATTACCGTCTGGCATTGGCGGTGAGCGAGGCAAGCCGCTGGCTGCCGTTTGTTAATCGCGGGCTGCGGGGACGTGCGGCGGTGGCGCGCGCCAATCAGCGCTCCCTGCTAGGCGACGGGCCGCAGGTGGACTTTATTCGTCAGATGCGTCGCCGGCAGGTGCTGGAGCTGGCGGCGACCTATGGGCGTAATCGCCAACTGCTGGCGCAGATGGCATCTTGCAGCGCCCAACTGAATCAGATTGTCGCACCGCTGCATGCCGCCGGTTCCCCGGTGATACTGGCACCGCTACACATGGTTTCCGACATTCTGGCCGGGATGGTGGGCGGCGAAGTATCCCCCGGTAAAGCGACGGTGATCGTATCATCCGGCGCCGAGGTGTATCAGGAACAGGCGCGCAGGCAGGGCGGCGTTAATCTGGATTACTGTTCGATTCATGATGATAACCGTGCTATTGCCGGCAACCTGACGTCTGCACTGATGGAAGCGGCCGACAACCAGAGAAATATCATTATTTTTCCTGATATTACGCCAGATTATACGGCAACCGCCAACCGAGCCAGAACGGCAAAGCTGCCTTGCCGATTGTTTGACCGTCCTGCCAACGTGCATAGCGGCGTGGTGCGTTTGGCGCGCGCACTGTCCGCCAGCGTGGTGTTTTATTACCTCTATTACGACCGCGGCATCAGGATTCATATCTTTCCACCGGTAAAAGCCGGTGCACTATCGCAGGCGTTGCCGGAGGTTATTGAAACCGCGCTGCGGCAGCGCCCTGAAGCCTGGATGCTCTGGCATGCGCATTCGTTGTTTTTTATCAATGAATAACCTGGAACTGTAAAAAGAGATCATGGAAAAGATAATCCCGACGCAGGTGTTTCAAAGCGAAACTAACGAATGCGGCCTGGCCTGTATTGCGATGCTGGCGGAAACACAGGGTATTGATGCGCCATTGGAAGAGTTGCGTACGCGTTTCCCAGCTTCCCAGCACGGGATGTCGCTGGCGACCTTAACCACCATCCTCGGCGAGCTGGCAATTCCTGCCTATCCGGTCTCCTTTGAGCATCAGGAACTGGCAGAACTGCCGCTGCCGGCAATTTTACACTACGGCGCCAGCCATTACGTTTTGTTGGCCTATCGTAAGGGCAATCACGTCTGCGTGATGAACCCGGCGATCGGGCAGCAGCTATTGCCGCTGGAGGCGCTCAAACAGGAAATCAGCGGTTATGCGCTGGTGCTGGATCATGAAACGCAGCCGGATGCCGCCGCGCTGGCCGGCGTGAAGCGCAGCCAGCGTTTCAGCGCGCTGGAGTGTATGAGCATGCGGGAAACTTCACGCCTGCCGGGCATTTACCGCCTGATGACGCTGGCGTTTCTGATTTCTCTGACGCTGTTTATCATGCCGGTGATGGTCAGCAGCGCGATTAATGACGTCTTTTCGAGCGCCGGTGAGACCGATTTCCCCTATTTTTACTACCTGCTGGCGTTTGTTATCTCCACCTCGTTGGCCTTTGGCGTAAGGCTGATTACCGAACGCTTTATCAAACGGTTCGTGGTGCTCAACAGCGTGGCCGGTTTTTCCCGGCTGTTAGCCAACTCGTTAAACTTTTTTGATAAACGTGCGCCCGGCGAAATATTCAGTCGCTTTGCCAACTGGCAGTCGGCCGCCGGGCAAAAGATAGAGCTGGATAACGGCCTGCGTACTGACTGGATCGTCGGGGCGATCGCGCTGGGGGTGATGTGCTATATGAGCCCGCTACTGGCGCTGGTGTCCGTCGTCGGCGTGACGATGATGGGGCTGGTTAGCGTATGGGCCATTTACCGCGACCGTTACTATACCCAGCAGCTACAGGAAAAAAGCGCTGAACAAAGCGATTTTATTCTGGAAACCATCCAGGGGTTCTCCACCATCAAATCTGCCGGGCTGGCCAGCCTGCGCAAAGGCGCGTTTGCCCAGTATGCGTTGTCGCTGTTTACCTGCCGGCAAAAGCAGAAAATCTATGAGCAGATCAAGGGCAGTATCTATCAGCTGATCGGCAGCCTGGAGATGGTGTTTTTCATGTTGCTGGCGCTGCCTTTGCTGAAAAGCGGCGCACTGAGCCTGGGGGAGTTTTTCGCCTATAGCTTCGTGCGTGAGATTTTTACCTCCTACATCACCAAAATCTTCTTCGCCATTTTACAAAAAAACCAGCTGCACGTGATCGACAAACGCGCGCGCGACCTGTTTCCTACAGGTGCAGATGCCGCAGAGACTGCGTCGATGCCGGCGGCCGTACCGCCGTTTTCCCGTAGCCTGGTTTACTACAATCTTGTATTCGCCTATGACGCCCAGCAACCGGTGTTGCAAGGCATGTCATTTTCGCTGCGGCGGGGGGAAAACGTTGCCATTGTCGGCGAATCTGGCGCCGGTAAAAGTACGCTGCTGAAAGTGATGTGCGGCCTGATGCCGCCGCAGCAGGGCGAGATCGCCGTTGACGACGAACCGATTGATTACCGTCAGGCGCACGCGCTATTTTTCCTGCAAAGTCAGGAGGATATCCTGTTTAATGCCTCCGTGTTGCAAAATATCACGTTGTTTGATGAAGGCTTTGATGAAAGCCGGAGAGCGCGTATCGAGCACTCTTTACGCGGCCTTAATCTGGAACCGGCGATTGCCAGGCTGCCGGGCGGCATGAACGCGCTGATTCGTGAAAGCCACGCCGGGTTGTCGCTGGGGCAGCGTCAGCGCCTGCTGCTGGCGCGCGCCATGTACAGCAATCGGCCGATTCTGGTACTGGATGAACCTACCGCCAACCTGGATGAAGAGACGGCGCAGCAGGTGATGGACACCTTGCTGACGCACTGTCGGGAACAGGGCAAAACCCTGATTACGGTCACCCACAGTGAAAGCGTGCTGCCGAAGTTTGATCGGGTTTATCGGATAGCGGAAGGCCGGATCGCGGCGCTGACACCATCAACGGCGCGCCCGATGCCGTCAGCGACGTTGTGTGGCGAGGTCTGCTGATGCTGGTACGAAAAAATCGCAAAGCCGCTCTTGTTTTGCTGCTGTTACTGGCGTTGGCTATCGCCGCGGTTGTCAGTTTCTCTATGCGTGGCTCGGCAGAACAAACGTCGATGCCGACCGCCGCCGTCAGCCGAGGGGATATTGAAAAAACCGTGCTGGCGACCGGTATTCTGAAGCCGTCTCTGCAGGTTAACGTCGGCGCACAGGTCAATGGCCAGCTGACCCGGCTATATGTCAAGCAGGGGGACCGCGTGACTAAAGGCCAGCTGCTTGCCGAAATTGATCCGACGCTGCAGGAAAATGAAGTACGTAAGTCACAAGCGCAGCTGCAAAGCGCGGTCGCGCAGAAGCAGGCATCGGAAGCGAGCCTGCAGCAGTATCAGCTGGAGTTAAAGCGCCAACGCCAGTTGGATCGCGAGGGCGCCGGGGTGAAAAGCGATCTGGAAAAAGCGCAGGCGCAGTATTCCACCCAGATTGCCCAGGTGCGGATGAACGAAGCGCAAATCGTGCAAATGGAAATGGCGTTGGAGACGGCCAGGGCTAATCTGGGCTATACCCGCATTCTGGCGCCTATTGATGGCGAAGTGCTGGGGATTGTCACCAAAGAGGGGCAGACGATAGTGTCGTCGCAGAGCGCGCCGACGATTCTGGTGCTGGCGAATGCCGACACCATGACGGTGCATACCCGCATCTCTGAAACCGATATTTTGAAAGTACGCGTCGGGCAACCGCTGTGGTTCTACGTGGTGGCCGATCCCAAACGTCGCTATGACAGCGTGATGGGTTCAATTCAGGAAGCGCCGAATGAGGCGCTGCGGGAAGACAGCCCGGCCTCTTCTTCCAGTCAGCAGCCGACGGCGGTGTACTACAACGGCGTATTTGCCATTGCCAACCTTGAGCGTCAGCTGCGTACGTCGATGACCGCACAGGTGTTTATCATCACCGCTCAGGAGAAAAATGTCTTGCGGATCCCGCTGGCGGCGCTGGGGCAACCGCAGGGGAGAGAGCGTTATCAGGTACAGGTCAAGCGGGGGGCGACACTTGAAGCGCGCACGATCGTCACCGGTATCAGCGATCGGCAGTTCATTGAAGTGAAGAGCGGACTGAAAGAAGGGGAAAACGTGGTACTGACGCAGATAGCAGGGGGGCAATAATGGCCGCCGCGGAACCTATCATTGCGTTAAATAATATCTCACGCTATTTCTCGTCAGGTCCAGAGACCGTTGCGGTGCTGAAAAATATTTCGCTGACGATTAATGCGGGGGAAATGGTGGCGATCGTCGGCGCCTCAGGCTCTGGCAAATCGACCCTGATGAATATTATCGGCTGTCTGGATAATCCGACGTCGGGCGAAATGCGTATCAAATCAGTCTCTACGCAGTCGGCCAGCGGCGAACAGCTGGCACAGTTGCGCAGCCAGTACATCGGTTTTATCTTTCAGCGTTATCACCTGATGCCTTATCTGAACGCCGCGGAGAATGTGGCGATTCCTGCGCTGTATACCGCGATGCCGGCGGGCGAACGTCAGACGCGTGCCGAGTATTTGTTGCAGCGGCTTGGACTGCCGCATCGCATGGCGTACAAGCCTGCTCAGCTTTCCGGCGGTCAGCAGCAGCGGGTCAGCGTTGCCCGGGCTTTGATGAACGGTGCGGAAATTATTCTGGCCGATGAGCCGACGGGGGCGCTGGACCGTAGCAGCGGGCAGGAGCTGATGGAAATATTGCATTCGCTGCACCAGAGTGGCCATACCATCATCATCGTGACCCACGATCGCGACGTTGCCAGACAGGCACAGCGCATTATTGAGATCAGCGACGGTGAAATTATTGCCGACCGTCTGAATGATAGCGCTACTCAAAGCGCTAAGCCGCAGACGCTGCCTGCGGCAACGGCAACCGGTCGCGCTCCCTTGTGGCAAGGCGTACGCGAGGCCGTGCGCATGGCCTGGCGCTCGCTGTTGGGCCACCGGGTGCGTGCTTTTTTATCGATGCTCGGCATCATTATCGGCATCTCATCGGTAGTATCCGCCATCGCCGTGGGAGAAGGCGCGCGGCAGAGCATTCTGGATAAGATCAGCCAACTGGGCACCAGCACCATGGAGATACGGCCCGGTCTGGGTTGGGATAAGCCGCGCCCCGATTTTGAAC
Source organism: Serratia sp. FGI94 (assembly GCF_000330865.1). Classification (NCBI taxonomy): domain Bacteria; kingdom Pseudomonadati; phylum Pseudomonadota; class Gammaproteobacteria; order Enterobacterales; family Yersiniaceae; genus Serratia; species Serratia sp. FGI94. The sequence continues at coordinate 3,815,057 of NC_020064.1, read as the reverse complement.
GTTCTCTGACGATAGACGATGTAGAGATGTTGGCGAAACAGCCTTACATCGACGCCATTTCGCCGCAGGTCAACAAATATATCAGCATTATCCGTGGAGGAAAGCAGGTGATGACATCGCTTTCCGGCGTCAGCGAGGACTATTTTCACGTGCAGGGAGTGACGCTGCTCAGCGGTAATGCATTAACCAGGCACGATCTCGACGAACGCGAGCCGGTGGTGATTATTGATGCCGAATTGGCGAAAACCCTGTTCCCAGACGGTGAGCAGCCGCTGGGCGCGATCGTGCAAATCGGCGGCACGCCGTTTCGCGTCAGTGGCGTTGCGATGAAGAAAGGGGCGCTTATGGGGGGGCGACTTAACGCCTGGGTGCCGTATACCTCTCTGCAGGAGCGCCTGGCGGGGGACGCACCGCTGGAGTCCATCTCACTGCGTGTGGTCGACGGCTATGCGCTGGCGCAGGCGCAAAAAGACGTAGAGTTGCAGCTGGAGATGTTCCACGGTCGTCGTGACTTCTTCACGCAAACCAACGATCAGATGACGCAGACCATTCAACAGGCGTCTGACTCCATGCAGCTGCTGATCACCGCGATTGCCGGTATTTCTCTGCTGGTCGGCGGGGTTGGCGTGATGAATATCATGCTGGTGTCCGTGACCGAACGGACGCATGAAATCGGCATTCGCCTCTCGGTCGGTGCCCGTCCGCTGGACATCATGCGCCAGTTTTTAATTGAAGCGATGGTGATCTGCACATTGGGGGGGATGGTCGGCATCGCCGGCGCGATGTTGGCGGGCATTATGTTCTCCTGGTTTACCGATGAGTTCACCATGCTCTTTACCTGGCCGCCGATTGCGTTGGCCTGCAGTTTCTCTGCGCTGATCGGGCTGGGATTCGGCTTTTTCCCCGCGCGCAATGCGGCGCGGCTTCACCCTACGGAGGCGCTGGCGCGCGAATGAGACAGAGAAAAACCTTGGCGCTGTTGGGTTGTTTGATGATGTCTGGCTGCGGCACGCTGGTGAAGAGCGAATATCAGCAGCCGCAGGTATCGGTTCCGGCACAGTGGCGTACGGAGGTTACCGGGCCGGCTTATTTGGCCGGTAGTGAACGGTGGTGGGATAGCTTCAACGATCCGCAGCTTTCACGGTTAATCACACACGTGTTAAGCAGCAATAACGATCTGGCGAGGGCAGGGTTGCAGTTGCAGCAGGCGCGTCTGGAAGCCGGGTTGAGCAATACCAATTTGACGCCGGATGTGGCGCTGAGCGGCGGCGCCAGCAATAGCAAGAATGTGCGCGGCGGCGGTACCAGCGAAAATTACCACGGCTCATTGAGCCTGAGTTATGAACTGGATTTGTGGGGGAAACTGGCACGTACGCGCGAACAGGCGGCCTGGCTGGTGCAGGCTACCGAGCAGGATCGCCAGAACGTCGCGCTGACGCTGATTGGCAATGCTGCTGATTATTATTGGAAAATTTCCAAGCTTAATCAACAGGTTGATACACAACAACGGTTGATGGACAACGCGCGGGAAACGTTCCGTCTGGTGCAGGCCCGCCATGTCGCCGGTGCCGCCAGTCAAATAGAACTTTTACAGGCGCGCCAATCCGTGATCGATCGGGATAATCAGCAACAAAGTCTGCAGCAGCAGCGTGAGGCGGCGCGCAACGCTCTGGCTATTTTATTCAATAATTCGCCGGATATGCGTCAGCCGGAGCGTCGTGGGCTGGATGCTGAGCAGGAGGTGCCGATCGCCGCCAGCGTACCGCTGGCCGTTATCGGCCGCAGGCCGGACGTGCAGGGAGCGGAAAGGCGCCTGCGTGCCGCACTGGCCGGCTCTGATGTCGCGCGGCTTAATTTTTATCCATCGCTGTCTTTGACGGCCTCGCTGAGCGCCGGCAGCACCCTATTTAAGCAGTGGTTCAGTCAGCCAGTCAGAGCCTTGGGCAGCAGCGTAGCGTTACCTTTCGTCCAGTGGAACACCATGAGGCTAACGGCGGAAAAAGCCAAACTTGATGTACAACAGCAGATCATTGCGTTTCGCAGCGCGGTGTATAACGCGCTTTCTGACGTGGATAACGCCATGGCGCAGCGGTTGAGCTATCAGCAGCAGAAACGACGCCTGCAGGAAAACCTGCGGCTCAGCCGGCAACGACTGACGCTGGCCGAGAGCCAATACCGCGCCGGTGCGGTGTCATTGCAGACATTGTTTGATGCGCAGGATGCCTGCTTGAGCAGTGAAAACAGCCTGGCGGAAATGCAATACAACTACCTGAACGCCACGATGAAATTATGGTTGGCATTGGGGGGCGCAGTGGATAAGGACGAAAGGACAGAGGGAAATGCTCATGAATAATATGTCTTCGCCACGTCGGGTGGTGGTTACTGGTTATGGCGCGGTAACGCCGCTGGGAGAGAATGCGCAGCAGAGTTGGGCGGCAATAATGGATCAGCGTCTGGGCTATCAATATCACGATCGCTCCGTCGCAGGGATTCAGTCGCGCTTCTTTGGGCTGGTTGCGTCAGAGCCCGATCTGAAGTCTGTACCGGCGGCGATTCGCCGTCGCCTGCCGCGCTTTGCGCGTTTGGCGCTCGGGGCGGCCAAAGAAGCCGTCGAGATGGCCTTTCAGGGCGCTGTGCCCGTTGATTACTACGATCCGCTGGAGTGTGGCGCGATTATCGGCAGCGGTTGGGCCGGACAGGATGAAAGTTACGACAATTTTGATATGTATCAGCGTAGCGGGTTAGGGTCGCCCTTTGCCTGTTTCCTTTCCATGCCAAACGTTGCGACCGCCGCCTGCAGTTTGCTGTGGGGACTGCGCGGCTATCAGAATACGCCGAGCGCCGCCTGCGCGACCGGTACTATCGCTATCGGCGATGCGTTTGAGGCGATCCGTTCTGGGCGTGCCACCATGATGCTGGCGGGGGCCGGTGAATCGCTGCGTTCCGATCCGGCGGTGTGGGATATTGATGTGCTGCGCGCTTTGGCGCGTGAGCAGCAGGATGCCGCCAAAGCCTGCTGCCCGTTCAGCCTGGACCGTAACGGGTTTGTGCTATCGGAGGGGGCGGCGGTGCTGTGCCTGGAAGAGCGAGACGCCGCACTGGCACGCGGCGCAGTGATTCTCGGCGAGATAAAGGGCTACGGCAACTATTCCGACGCGTTTGATTTTACCGCGCCGGCCGACGATAAGGTCGCCCGGGTAAAGACTATCCAGCGGGCGTTGGCGCAGGCCGGCATTGGCGTACATGCCGTGGATTACATCAATGCGCACGGAACATCGACGCCGCTGAACGATCTGAATGAGACCGAGGCGATCAAACTGGCCTTTGGTAAAGCAGCTTATACCACGCCACTATCGAGCACCAAGTCATATTCCGGCCACCTGATTGCAGCCGCCGGCAGCTTTGAATCAATTATCTGCTTGCAGGCAATGGAACATCAGCTGATGCCGGCGACCTGTAACCTGAAAAAGCCCGATCCAGCCTGCGATCTGGATTACATCAGCGAAGGCCACCGAGCAGCGACGCTGCACAATACGCTAAACCTGAGCTTCGGCTTTGGCGGCGCCAATGCGGCACTGGTGATCGGCAGGGGGAACGATGCGGTTTAACTATACGCGTAACGATGCGGAGCAGTGGGCGGCATTTTCCGGTGACTACAACCCGATACATTTTGACCTGCAATGGGCGCGTAAGCTTGGCAGTGAACGGCTGACGGTGCACGGCATGCGCGCCATGCTGGATATGAAGCAGGCCCTTAGCGAGGCGTTGCGGCCAGCGTCGTCGGATGCGCATTTTTTCCGCTTTAGCGCCCGGTTGCGGCAGCCGGTACGCTGCGATCTTGATTATCGCCTGGATATTGCCACTACGGAACATCAGGCAAGCGGCAGACTGTTGGATGAGTGCAACAATGAGAACTGTTTCAGCGCTAAATTGCTCCCTGCCGCTTCGTTTGACATTACGGATGCTGCTGCTCCTATCCAGCGCCTGGAGCGGCGGGATGTCGAGGTGCTTGGCCGACGTTTTCCGGGGGATCCGCTGCTGCAGTGGAGCTTTTTGGACGCGCTGTTGTTCCAACGTGTTGTGTCATCGGCGCAAATCCTGTCGGCAATAAAACAACGATTGCCGGCAATGCAGGCGCGAACGCTGATTGATGTGTTTGCACAACTGTCGGTGGTGCAAACACATCATGACGTGCATTTTAAGGCCGGTTTGTTGACGCCCGGCACACTGCATTGCCTTGAGGATACTTTGTCTTATGCCATCTCACCGCCGCTGATTGTCGGTGATAGCGACAGCGGGCTGGCGGTACGAATCGACGTGCAGTGCTGGACGCCGCACGGTCCGTTATTGGCAAGCGCGATAACGTTAAAAACGGCGAGTTATGTACAACGGCAAGACCACATAAAAGATATTGATAAATAAGGATATAATCATGGAAAAATATCAACAAGTTTATGACACCCTGTGCGAGATGATTTGTGATGCTAAAGATCTGGATGCGTCTCAGCTTTCTCCTGAAATGCCGCTGCCCCAGCTGAAACTGGACAGTCTGGACTATGTTGAAATGATGGTGTTGGCGAAGCGGGAGTTCGGCGTCACGCTAAACGCGGAAATGTTTATTGAGCACCCCAATATGACGTTGGGCGAGCTGTGCCACGTGCTGGCCGAGCAGAAAAAGTAAGCCGATGGATAACTGGGTATTAGTGACCGGCGGCAGTCGGGGAATTGGCCGCGCGCTGGTGGAAGCGCTGGCTCAGCGCTGGAATGTTGTTTTTACCTGGCGTAACGACGAGCAGGCCAGCCACGAGGTGGTTGCCGCCTGCGCCGGCTTACCCGGCTGGGTGGCAGGGTATCAGTGTGATGGCAGTAAACAGGATGATGTCGAGCGTTTGGCGCCTGAATTACTGGTGCGTTATGGCGCGCCCTACGCGGTGATTCATAACGCCGGCGTTACGTTGGATGGATTACATATTCAGCAACGTGGTGATACCTGGCGTCAGGTCATAGAAACCAACCTTAATGCGGTATTCTACTGGAATAAGCATCTGTTACCGGCAATGATGTCGCAGGGGGAGGGCGCACTGTTGCTGATGTCCTCGGTCAGCGCGATTAAAGGCAATGTCGGACAAACCGCCTACGGAGCCAGTAAAGCCGCGATGGTGGGGTTGGGACGCTCTTTGGCGCAGGAACTGGGACGTTTTGGTATTCGCGTCAATTGCCTGCTACCGGGGATTATCGACAGTGATATGACGCGCAACATGCCGCCGGAAGCATTAAAAGCGCTGCGTCAACAAGTGCCGCTGCGACGGCTGGGGGCCGCGCAGGAGGTTGCTGCCGCGGCGACGTTTATGATCGGTGCCGAGAGCCGCTATATGACGGGGCAAACGCTGGTACTTGATGGCGGGCTGACTGCCTGACGTAATCTACTTTCTTGATGATCGAGTGAAAGGAACAAGCCTGTCTTGTTCCTTTTTTATCTGCATTAACCCCAATAGCAATTATTAATGATACTGGTGTTAACGTTGGTCACTATTTCTGCGATATATCGGCGTCTAACCGGAATTTTCAATAACTATAGTGAATGTAATACGGCGATTATGTGCACTTCTATTTGGTTCTGGCTAAGATTTTTCTATTTTTTGCCGAGGTGGCGCCGTCTACTTATGGTTGCTTACCCTAATTGACGATAGGAAAAAACACGCTCGGTTTCTGTTTTTTATTGATTTGTATTGCGAGTTTTCTAGTTTAGGCGACCTTTTATCTCACGCTGTTTTTAATAACCATCAAGTTCACCTTTTGAGAGAGTATCAGTTGTTGATCTGGCAATAAAAAACACCTTTATTGCTTGATAATTGTTCGCCTGGCAAGTTGGGATGGATATGACTGTTACCTGAGAGCAAATCCGTTATACTCCGCACAGGATTGAGGACCTATCCTTTTAGGTGGAGTAACGGCTCCAAACATTAGTTGTGGACATAAAGAGGGAATTAATACATCCACATTTTCTTTGTGAGAAACAATGAGGCACTATGAAAAACCGCAAACATCTGACCCCATCCGAGGTAGAGAAATTGCTTGAGGCAACACTGAAAGGTAAGAACCCGGAGAGAGATTATTGCTTGATTTGGATGTGTTTTATTCATGGGTGCCGCGTCAGTGAGATCAACAGTTGGCGGTTGTCAGACATCGATCTGGAAGGGGGGAATATCTATATCCATCGTTTAAAAAATGGTTTTTCGACCATTCATCCAGTATATGTGCGTGAAAGAAAATGTTTGCAGCGCTGGCTGGCGAAGAGAAAAAACTATCGCGGCGCAGACAGTGAATGGCTATTTCTTTCCAATCGAGGTTCCCGGCTTTCTCGTCAGAGGATCTACTGGTTGATTAGAAATTACAGTCAGGCGGCAAATCTTGAAGTTAATGCGCATCCTCATATGCTGCGTCATGGCTGCGGATATGCATTGGCCGATCGCGGTATTGATACGCGTTTGATTCAGGATTATCTCGGACATAGAAATATTCAGAATACTGTATTATATACAGCGAGTAATGCTAGGAGGTTTAAAGAGGTTTGGTAACTAGGAGGTAACTAAATATTACTAATGAGTCATTTTGAACTAAATTGCAACATACTCTAAATTCGCCCCCAAATAATGTCAACACTCGTAATGGCAGAATTCACCACCCTGTGAAAAATCCTTTTTGAACATTGTGTTATCTGAGATTTTTCCGCTCTCCCCAGCCAAGGGCAAGCAAAGATTCCTCCCGATAAATCACACAGAAAAATCCCAACAAAGAGCGCTCTGTTATTTTTGTGGTTTTTAAATCTAATTTAACTCAATTTCTCAGTTTAAAATTCCAGTTTTATTTTGTTTTATATGATTTATTGGGGTTAAATTCTGAATGAGTCATTTTAGTTCAAAATGAATCGTTTGGTTGGAAAAGTTAACACTGCCCAAACTTACGGCTGAGGTGGCTTCCGCGGTTCATGAACTAAATTCAAGGAATGGCGTAACGTTACGCCAGGAATATTCAAATGCATATCAATGCATTAATTTCTAAAGGAAAGGAAGTATGAAAAAGAATCTGCTCGCTGTTGCTGTGTTGGCCGCATCTGCGTTTTCCACCGCTGCTCTGGCTGCTGATGGTCAGGTTAACTTCACCGGCTCTATTACCGATGTAGCTTGTGAAATCGATGCGAACTCCAAGAACCAGACTGTTAACATGGGCAAGATCGCCACAACTGCGTTTGTTGGCGCAGGCTCAACTGACAAAGTCACCGCAGGCGACAGACGCTTCAGCCTGATTCTGAAAAACTGCCCGGCTTCTGTAACGGCCGCCGCCGTACGCTTCGGCGGTAAAATGGTTCCTGGCGCCGACGGTGTACTGGCACTGACCGATGCCACTGATATGGCTGAAGGTGTTGGTATTCAGATTACCGATGAGCACAACAACGTGATCAACCTGGGTCTGGACTCTGCCGTATTCCCTCTGGTTAGCACCGCAGACAACAAACTGAACTTTATGGCGAGCTACTACGCGCTGGCGAACAAGGTAACCCCTGGTTCCGCTAACGCTGTAGCACAGTTCACCATCGTGTATCAGTAAGGTTTTAACCGCCTGAAATTTGGCTCAGGTGGCGTAAATCCAGCCAGGGTAGTTCAGGCTGCCCTGGTTGTTTTCTTCACGGTTTAACCAAGCAGGCAATACGAATGAAAGTTTGGCAGAGTGCGCTGGTCGCAGCGCTATTGATGACTATGGGGGCTCAGGCCCAGGCTGGTGTGATCATCGGTGGGACGCGCGTGGTATACGACGGTGGGAAAAAAGAATCCTCTCTGAGCATCAGCAATCCAGACAAGGTGCCGTATTTGGTTCAGTCTTGGATTGATGCCGGCGAAAACAGCGCCGTTAAGGCACCGTTCGTGATTACTCCTCCTTTATTCCGTCTGGACGATGGACAAAATAATATCCTGCGCATAGTGCGAGCCGGTGGTGCGTTGCCGGAAGATAAAGAGTCTTTGTATTGGGTCAATATCAAATCGATCCCTTCCGCACCGAAACAGGATAATACGCTGCAAATTGCGGTGAAAACGCGTATCAAGCTGATTTACCGGCCACGGGGTCTGGAGGGAACGCTGAATGATGCCGCGCAAAAGGTGTCATGGCAGCGTAATGGCAATGCCTTGCAGGTTTCCAATCCCTCGCCTTATTACCTCACTTTTTTTGACGTTAAAGTCAATGGTGTAGCGGTAAAAGACGCCACGATGGTTGCTCCGCGTTCCAGTGCGCGTTTCACCTTGCCGTCAGGTAATTCCGGCGGTGCATTGACTTGGAAAATTATTAACGACTTTGGTGGGGCCAGTAAAGCGTTCACGGCCAATTTATAAGGCACTTTGACCGTCTTTACATAAATATCCTTGGGCACAGGCAGTGCCGGGGAAGGACGCGACTGCCGGCGAGTCGGCATCGCTGAAAAATGGAGTTATAAGGATGAATAACCCGAAGCGTAGCAGCCCTCGAGGGTTCAGACAAACCCAGCTGGCTTGGTTGATCTCTTGCCAAGTAGCGATGTTGATGGGCTTTTCCGGCTTGGCGCAAGCACGTGACTACTTTAACCCCGCGCTGCTGGAAATTGATAATCCTGACCAACGAGGCGTTGATTTGTCGGTGTTCGAGGCAGGTGATACCCAGGCACCTGGGAAATATCGCGTGGATATTTATGTCAACCGCGAAATGGTGGAGACTCGCGATATAGATTTCTTTCTGAGCCGGGATCGTAGTGGTCGGAACAGCTTGCAGCCATGCTTGGATAGTGAACTGTTGGAAGCCTTGGGAGTGCGCGTTGATGCCATTCCTGCCATTACATCCGGGGGGAAATGCGTTGATATCGCTCAGGTGATTCCTCAGGCCTCATCGACTTTTCGTTTCAACCAACAGCGTCTGGAATTAAGTATTCCTCAGGCCGCCCTTAAAATACGGGCGCGTGGTTACGTTTCACCGAAAAAATGGAATTCTGGCATACCAGCATTGCTGGCTAACTATAGTTTCAGCGGCGCGAATAATAAAGCACGGCGTGGCGACGGCCGTGACAGTGACAGTTATTATCTGAACCTGCGTTCCGGGCTTAATCTGGGAGCGTGGCGTTTACGGAACTATTCTACCTGGAACCGCGATAGCAATGGCGAGAAGCAGTGGCGTTCCATTAATACCTATCTACAGCGCGATATTATTGCGTTAAAAAGTCGCCTTACCCTTGGCGATAGCAGTTCGTCGAGCGATGTATTCGACAGCATGCCGTTTCGCGGCGCCCAGTTGGCTTCTGATGATGATATGCTGCCAGACAGCATGAAAGGCTATGCGCCAGTGGTGCGTGGTATTGCCAAAAGCAACGCGCAGGTCACCATCCGACAAAACGGCTATGTGATCTATCAGAGCTATGTGTCGCCAGGACCGTTTGAAATTAACGACCTGTACCCGACATCGGGGAGTGGTGACTTAAAGGTCACGATCAAGGAAGCAGACGGCAGCGAACAGAATATAACGGTGCCGTTTGCCTCGGTGCCGGTACTGCAGCGTGAAGGGCGCTTCAAATACAACATCGCCAGCGGCCAGTTCCGCTCTAACCTTAATGACGTAGACAAGCGGCCATTCACCCAGGCGACAGGCATTTATGGCCTACCGTGGGGAGCGACGCTCTACGGGGGTATTCAGGCTGCCAGTAAATATCAGGCGTTGGCATTGGGCTGGGGGCAGAACCTCGGTCTGTTAGGGGCCTTGTCAGCTGATGTGACGCAGGCATGGACCAAACCAGAGTTGCAGCCAAAAGAGCATGGTCAATCATGGCGTCTGCGCTACGGTAAGAGCTTTGCCGAAACGGGCACCAGCTTCAGCCTGGCAAGCTACCGCTATTCGACCAAAGGTTTCTACACCATGCAGGAAGCGTTGGAAACCTATACCAACGGTGCGTCGATCCGCTTCCCATTGCATAAGAAGAGCCGCTCTGAGCTCACCATGAACCAGAACCTGTGGGAAGGTGCCGGCGCGTTGTCGTTGAGCCTAATGAACGAAGAGTTCTGGAACGACAGTCGTCGCAGCCAGTCTGCCAGCGTGGGTTACAACAACAGTTGGTCTGGCGTCAGCTACGGGCTGTATTACACCTATGCCAAGAATGGTTATAACAGCGATGGCTACCGCACCAATAACGAAGACCATATTGTGGCCTTCAACGTCAGCGTGCCGCTCAGCCGTTGGTTGCCGGGGGCTAACGCAACCTATAGCGTTAACAGCAGCCGCAACGGCAATACTTCGAACCGGGTTGGGTTACATGGTACCGCATTGGAAAGGCGTAACCTGAGTTATAGCATCAGTCAGGGCTATACCAGTCAGGGGCAAGGGGCCAGTGGTAATGCCAACGTTGATTATCGCGGCGGCTTGGGGCAGGCAAGCGTAGGCTATGGCTACGATCGTGATATGCAGCGCCTGAGCTATGGTCTGCAGGGCGGTATTGTGCTGCATGAAAATGGTCTGACGCTGTCCCAGCCGTTGGGTGACACCATTGCATTGGTCAAAGCGCCGGGCGCGAAAGGCGTTCGCATTCAAAACCAGACGGGTGTAAGTACCGACTGGCGGGGGTACGCCATAGTGCCGTATCAGTCGCCGTACCGCCGCAACAATATCAACTTGGATACCACGACGCTGCCGGACGATGTCGATATTGCATTAACCAGTCAGTCGGTAGTGCCAACGCGTGGAGCCGTAGTACGCGCGGAATTTAAAGCCAATATCGGCCAACGCGTGTTGATGACGCTGTTGCGTCAAGGTGGTGCTGCGGTGCCGTTTGGCGCTACCGTCACCGATTTGCTCAACCCAGATAACAGTGCCGCAATCGTCGGCGATAGTGGTCAGGTGTACCTGTCCGGTCTGACGGATAGCGGCAAGCTGAATGTGAAATGGGGCAACGGAGCCTCGCAGCAGTGTCAGGTGACTTACAGCTTGGGGGCCCCTGTGCAGAATTCCACGATCCGTACGGCTAACGCTCAGTGCTTATAAGGTTATAGCTATGACATTTATTGAACTGTTTAAAAGATTACCCATTATTTCCGGATTGGCTATTTTGGGTATCGGCGCAGCTTCTCAGGCGTTGGCCGCACCGATGCCGGGAACTTGTGTAAACACTAAAGGGACGAAAGAATTTTATTTTCCTTTTGATGCGAAATATACCGATCCGGAAAACAACAGGCCAGGTGTGATTATTCATGATGCCTCGAAAGGAAATTGGAATTTATATGAAGGATATATTGCGGAGTGCGGTTGTAATGAGATGATTGAAGCGTACTTTACTGCTGAATCGTTGTTGCCTGTGCTTGATAAGGCGGTGGATGGCTGGACGTACTATGTATTAAATAATTATTTGTCTGTGGCTAGTGCGGTAGATATTGCTGGTGATAGGAATGAAAGGCTTAAGGTTCCATTTTCTAATGAATCAAACAATATGCCAGTGAAGTATAAAGTGGCTTGTAATTCACCAAAAAATGAGTATGACAGTGGGGCTACTGGTCAGGTTAATCTGATGTTTCGCCGGCCATTTGTTGGCGTCCAGGTGATTCCACTGACTCCTCTGCTTGAGATTTATATGTCATCGACTTCTGGCGTGAAGAGTCCGCAGCCGGTAGCGCGCGTTTCCATGAGCGGTACGGTAACCGTGCCGCAGAACTGTGAAATCAGTCCGCAGCCGGTGGTCATTAACTTCGGTGAAATCATGTCGGCCAGATTTAAAGATAAGGGGAAGATGCCGAAAGATTTCACTCCGTATCATCAAGAGTTAACGCTGGCATGCCGAAATATTTCAGATGGGGTCAAAGTCAGCCTTTCATTTAATGGGGAAGCTGACGCCACTGAGTTGGATGCGTTAAAAAGCGATAATGAATCGATAGCCGTTAAGATCGAAGATGCAGAAAGGAATGTTGTTGCGCCAAATGGCGGTCAGCTCCCCGTAGTCATGAACTATGCAGAGCAAACCGGAAAAACGGAAATGACGCTTTATCCGGTTAATACCACGAATAAACTGCCAGAAGTTGGGGTGTTTAACTCGACGGCAACGATCCGGGTTGAGATTGAATAAGTCTTCATAGGTGTAGTTAAGCTGTGTGTTGTAAGTGTTTTATAAGGATATTACTAATGAAGGAACTCAAATTGAACGTAATTAAAGGTAGCATCGCGGCATTACTGACCGCTGCGTTGGGGATGAGCCATGCTGCACTGGCGGATACCCAGTTAAATATTACTGGTACCATCAAGGCTTCACCGTGTAATGTGGTTAACGATACCGGCAGCGGCATCTCGGTAAACTTGGGTGATAACATCCAGGCGGCGACGTTGGGGCAGGCGAATACTTTTACCGAGTGGAAACCTTTCCAACTGATTCTGGAGGATTGCCCGACAACCACCACATCCGTCACGGCATCATTTAGCGGCACGCCATCGGAGGAAAGTGCTAATTTGTATAAAAACACCGGCGAGGCAAAAAGCGTGCAAATTGATTTGCAAGATGCTACCGGTGGTACCGGTTTGGGCAACGGCAAGAGTCTGAAGCAGACCATCGTGAACAATGCCACGACTTATAACCTGCAGGCTCGTGCCTACTCTACTGCAGGTAGCGCAACGCCTGGTTCTATCGTGGGTACGGTCATGGTTGCCTTCACCTACGAGTAATAAACCTTACCTCATAATCAAAGCCCCTCCGAATGCCGAGGGGCTTTATTAGAGCGTTATATGGTGAGGTATATTAAGTGGAATTAATCATGCTGTTATCATTTTTTCTGTTTCCGTTTATCAGCATGTTCTCTTTTTATATGCATGCAAGACTGATGGCAAAAAGAACAATTTACTCCGTCAGGATGATTATTAATAGTTAGTGCTATTTCTGTTGCATCTGTAAATGTGTAATAGATCGATCCCACAAGGAACAGGGAGGATTGCTATGACGATGGCTCATTCTTATCAACGGGGGAGCGCCCACTCGCCTGGCATCAATGGAAAAAGCGAACAGGGTGTTATTGTGATGGAAGCCTGTCCGATGACGGCCCTCGGCATGCGTAATATTCTTGCGCAGTCCTGTACACAGCCAGAAAATATCAATCATGTTAATAATCTAGCTGCCATTCCCAATTTGATGCGCAGCCAGCCGACCTCATTGTTGATCATGGAATTGTGTGGCGAGTCTGAATCCGTATTAGACGGGTTGCGCTTGATCTCGCTGTGTCTGGAACACTGGCCCTCAACGGCGATCGTTGTTTGCACCGCGCTTGATGATCCGCGGGTATTGCAGTTGCTCACCGTCTCAGGTGTCAAAGGGTTAGTGCTGAAACAGGAGCCGGCCATTGCGTTGGCGCAGTGTGTTCAGCAGGTATTGGCTGGACGTCGTAGCTATAGCCATAAGGTACGTCAGCTACTGGCTAATCAGTCCATCGGCGGTAAGGCGCTTACTGCGCGCGAGCTGGATGTACTGACATATTTATTCTCTGGTAAAAGCGTCACTGCCGCAGCGTTGATGATGCACCGTGATGTGAGGACCGTCAGTACACATAAGCGCAATGCCATGCTGAAATTGGGGTTTCACAATGATGGTGAGCTCTTTCTGCAAGGGAAATGGATGGCGAAAACCGGTCCGGTATTTGCCTGCTGATTCTTCAATGGCGGAAAATTTTTCTCGAATGGGTTATGCAAGTTATTGAGACAGGAGGTCTATATGCAGCCTTTAACGCCCAATTCTACCACTATCGCCTTAATGGACCGCTGCCCGTTAACATTAGTCGGGTTATCGAGTTTCATTGAAGGTCTTAATGCTCCAAGTCAGATAGTTGTGCAGGAAACCAGCATGTCGGCGGTTTCTGAAGCACTGCTGTATCAACCTACAGACATCCTTATTACCGAACTGAGTGGGTTGAATGAGACAATTGCCGAGGGACGGAAAAAATTATTAGAACTATGTGTGCAACTTCCGTCGCTGAGGGTCATTGTATATACCCGTTGTCAAGCTGGTGACGAGTTAAAGGCGCTGTTGGAGCAGGTTAATGTTAGTGTGATCGCCCGTGATGATACATTGCCTCAGGTTGGTGAATTCTTTACTCGTGTTTTTGATGGAGAACGCGTGCTGAGTCCATTAATAGGCGCTTGCCTGGCGCGCAATGACAGCGAAGAAATTTACAACCTGCACCATTTAACACGTTGTGAAAACGATGTATTGACCTTTTTATTTAATGGCATGAGCCTACGTCAGATCGCGGAACTGCAGAGACGCAGTATTAAAACGATCAGCGCGCACAAGTGTAACGCCATGCGTAAATTACAGGTGAAAAATGACAGCGAACTGTTTTCGCTCAAGAAAAATATCACTCAGCAGTTTGTTGTGAGTGAGTAATGGTATCGGCAGCGTTTGTAATAGTCGTTGATTACTTGGCGTAGTGGTTATTTGCCTTTCACGGATAAGGATATGACGGTAGACAGCCAATCAATATCGCGCATTGCACTATTCGTCTCCTGCCAGTTAACCGCTTACGGGCTTGAGCTGTTGTTGACACGTGGTTTGTCACAGAAGCGAGAGTTTTTGCATTTAGGTTCTCTGTCCGGCGCTTGTCGGCGGTTATTACAGCATGCCGATATGCTGATTATCTCTTTCAGCATGCGGCAGTCAGATTGGCATGCACGTTTACTGATGCTGGAGGCGCTGCGTAACCTCCGGCCGAAAATGCCGATTGTGGTCATCATTGATGGTTATATCCCATTTTTATTACAGCAGCTGAATGCCTTGCATATTAACGGGATTGTCAGCCAACATGATTCATTAAATGAAATTAATGATGTATTGGCGCAAATATGTGTTGAGAGAGCCTCTGAACACCACGGTTTGAAAAGCACCTTGGCAGTCCAGTTGGACGCCAGTGCGTTATCCCAACGACTCAGCATGTCGGAACTACAGGCGCTCTGTTATTTGCTTAACGGTCATTCATTGCAGCAAACGGCCTTGAAGATGCGACGTAATAAAAAGGCGATCGTCGCGCTGAAAAATAAAGCTATGCGCAAACTGGGAATCAGGCATAGCGCTGAACTGGTTGCGATGCGTGACATGTTGGAAAAACAGTATCGTCAACGGTTGCCGCTGTTCAAATTGTGTATTGATAGCCGAACGTAATGGTGAGCCGCTAGAGCGTCAACGAACGGATCGATTGATAAACAGTAAAAACAAGGTTGCCGCCGCTAATGATGGCATAGGCCAAGGAAGCAACTACAGGTCGCTCTCTAGTGAGAAAGGAAAAGGTAATAAATAGTGAAACATTTGCAGATAACCAATGGACGTGCGCGTTTGCTGATCGGCGTCATGATGGCGGGGAGCCTGTTGCTTACCGGGTGTCAGAGTAAAAAACCACGCAGCCTGGTATCTCCACCTGTGATGGTTACGCCTACGCCGGCCCCTGTAGCCTCATCGCCGCCGCCAGAAAAGAAAGAGAACCGCATTAGCCTGTGTCAGAGTGAACTGGCGTCGCTGAAAAAGGTGAATCCTAAAGCCTATGCGTTGCGCAAAGCCTATTTTGACAGTCTGCTGAATAGCGTGTCGGTGTATGGCGCCGTGCGCGGTGATGTTAATGCCCTGACTAAGGATACGCTCGATGCACTGTATAAATACAAAACGAACCAGGCCTGTTCGATGATTGAGCGTGATGTGCTTGATGCGTTGATCCGTAAAGGGGAGAGCGTGAAGTGAATCAGGGGATTAAGTATGGCTTTTTGTTTGCCCTGACGTTGCCGTTTGGCGCCGGGGCAGCGAACAGCTTCAGTGATGAGCAAACGTTACAGTCGCTGGATGCCATCACCCGCAGAGTTGACGATGCGCCAGCGCTCTTACTACTGACGCCTGCTCAATTGGAGGCCATTGATTCGCCACCGGAACAGAAACAGCAAGTCAGAAGTAGTAACCAGTTGGATAAGCGAGCGGCGAAGCAAAACGCCGCTTCTTTACGAGAGTTGAAGTCGCAGCAGGCGAAAATCAATCAGCTTAACGCCGCGTTGGCTAAACAGGGCAGAGAGCTCAAAAAGCTGCGTGAGGCTGCACGGGTGGATGGTGATTCACGTGCTGAAGTGGATCGCCTGAAAAAATCATTGCAGGAAAGCTTACAAAAAACGGAAAACATGCAGCAGCAGTTGTCGGCAATGAATACGGCGAAAAGTGACAAGCTGCAGGATAGCGCCAGGTTACGGCAATCACTGGAGAAGAGTCAGCAACAAAGTTCAGAGTTACAGAAACAGGTTGCTGCGTTGACCATTGCACAGGATGAGCGGCTCAAACAGCATAAATCTATGCAGGCGATGCTGGATGAAAGCCAAAAGCATGCTGAGGAGTTGCAAAAGCGGTTGGTGGCGATAACCGAGCAGCGAAAACGTAAGGATAAAGGTCATGCGGTGTTGCAAAGTGCTTTGGAGGAAAGCAAAAAGCACGGCGCGGAGTTACAAAAACAGCTGATGACTCTGATATCCCAAGGTAAGACAAAAGAAAAAGATGCCGAGGTATTGCAGAAGGCATTGAATGAAAGCATCAAGGGACGCGAAGAGCTGCAAAAACAGCTGACGGCGCTGGTTGCACAAGGCAAGACGAAAGATAAAGATGTCGCCACGCTGCAAGGCGCGCTGGAAGAGAGCAAAAAAAGTGGCGCCGAACTGCAAAAACAGCTGACGGCGCTGGTTGCGCAAGGCAAGACGAAAGATAAAGACGTCGCCACGTTGCAAGGCGCGCTGGAAGAGAGCAAAAAAAGTGGCGCCGAGCTGCAAAAACAGCTGACGGCGCTGGTTGCACAAGGCAAGACGAAAGATAAAGATGTCGCCACGCTGCAAGGCGCGCTGGAAGAGAGCAAAAAAAGTGGCGCCGAACTGCAAAAACAGCTGACGGCGCTGGTTGCGCAAGGCAAGACGAAAGATAAAGACGTCGCCACGCTGCAAGGCGCGCTGGAAGAGAGCAAAAAAAGTGGCGCCGAACTGCAAAAACAGCTGACGGCGCTGGCGGCGCAAGGCAAGACGAAAGATAAAGACGTCGCCACGCTGCAAGGCGCACTGGAAGAGAGCAAGAAAAATGGCGTTGAGCTGCAGAAACAGCTGACGACGCTGGTGTCCCAGGCTAAGGGACAAGAAAAAGAACATGCTGTGCTACAGCAGGAGTTGGCTGTGCTGAAGAAAGAGCGAGTCGCTCGCAAAGATGTCGTGGCTCCGCCGAAAACGGCTAACGAGATCCGCGATTATGCAATCGGCAGTTCGTTGGGCAATGACGTGCTAGCGTTGTTGCAAGAGAAGATCGCTCAGGGGATCAAAATCAATGAGCGAATGGCGTTTTCCGGCGTTCAGGATGCTTTGGTCGGCCAGAACAAGCTGGCACAGGACAAAATCGCTAAAGCGCTCTATGAAACAGAAGTGGCGCTGAATGAGAAGGAGAAGAAGCTAAAAGCGGAAACTGAACGACAAGGTCTGCGCTATGTTGAACAGTTCAGGAAGAATAAGAGCGTCAAGAAATCCTCAAGCGGCTTCTATTACCGGATCGATTACCTTGGCGCCGGGAAGATAGGCAACAGTGATACGGTCGCCGTCGTTGTGAAGGAAAGCCTGACCAACGGCAAAGTGATTAAAGATATGGATATTGCTGGCACCTCTATTTCACAGCCGCTAAGCAGTTATCCAGTTATGTTCCGTGATGCCATTAAGCAATTACAAAATCATGGCACGATGACAATGGTGGTACCGCCTGAACTGGCATATGGCGATAAGGGGCTGGCTCCGGATATTCCTCCGGGATCTACCATGGTTTATAACATCAGGATCCTTGATGTATTGCCAGCAGACAGTGCAGCCGGCAATAAAAAATAGCGTTTATCGCTAGAGTAATAATGTGGGCGCGTTGAGGGTAGGCTTAGATATGTATGACCCGAAAGCGCTCAACATTACTCGCGGTATAAATGACAGTGTTTTGGATATTTCGATGCCCGAGGTAATCTTGAATTAACCGGGTATCGACGCCTTTATCCGCCAGGGCAAAGCCGCAGGAGTGGCGCAGCATATGCGGATGTACCTGAACGCTGATGCCGGCGAGTTGGCCATAGGTTTTCATCAGGCGGTAAAGCTGTTGGCGTGATATCTGTCCGCCATGGCGTGACAAGAACAGCCATGGACTGTCGGCCTCTAGGTAGTGTGGGCGCTGTCTGAGCCATTGTTTGATCGCCAGGCGTTCTCGGATCTGAATCGGGTGTTGAACGGAAAAGCCGTTTTTCAGCCGGGCAACGTGCAGGCGGTTGGTATTAAGATCAATGTCTTCTAACCGCAAGCCGCGCAGTTCACTAACGCGTAAACCGTGGATAAAACACATGAGTAGCATGCAACGATCGCGGGCAGAATTGGGGCCGTGGGGAACTGCATCTATCATTTGCTCGACTTCTATATGAGTGAGGTATTTGCGTTTTTTCATACTCTTCCTTGATGAAAACAAGGAAACCATCATGGTTTCCTTGTGACTGAATTAAAACACTCAGACCATTTGCCAGGCAAATAAATAATAAGTCATGTAAATAGGAATTATCTGCAAAAATCGGTTTGCGGGCTGGGTGGGAGAATGCCATGGAGGTGAATTTAATGTGAGAAAAAATAGCAAATGAGATCATAATTTGATCAGGGTCGATCTGTTTTTAATATGGTGATATTTGGACTGGCGGCTATTAATTTTTGAAAGAATGTATGGTTTTTTATACGTTTGTTAATTGTTGTTTTATTTTTGTGATATTTTTTGTTTGGCGACCTTTCTCTTTTTCCACCCTAAAACTCTAATATTTAACTCGCTATTTATTGGTTTGTCTATTATTCATGAGTGAATACTTATGACATGAGTTCATGCACGATTTTATGACTCTGAAAGCGGCTGGCGAGCGGGCCGCGGAAACAACGGTGGACTTCCCACGCTGCGTCATGGCGATGAGAATTATTATTGCTATCACTCCCATGCCGATTACAATGCCAGCCATTGCATTTTTTTTAGAGGTGACTCATGGAGTTGCTACGGGTGGTGTATCACCAGTATCGTTGGCCCTTTCTGGCGGTGATGGCCCTGACGCTGGCCAGTGCCGCATTGGGGATCGGCATTATTGCCTTTATCAATCAACACTTAATGGCGGCTGCGGCCGAGAGTCCATTGGCGATATTGCCGCAGTTTCTTGCTCTGTTGGGTGTTCTGATGGCGGTCACCTTGGGGTCACAGTTAGCGTTGACCACGCTGGGTCACCATTTTGTCTATCGTTTGCGCGGTCGCTTGGTGAAAAGTATTCTGGATACCGATATCGAGCGTATTGAACATCTGGGTAGCGCCTCTTTACTCGCTAGCTTATCCAGCGATATTCGCAACGTCACCATGGCTTTCGTGCGTTTGCCGGAGTTGGTGCAGGGCGTTGTGTTGACGATTGGCTGTGCGGCCTACCTGGGGTGGCTTTCGCCGCCGATGCTGGCGGTGACGGCCGTTTGGGTCGCGGTCACCATTTTGGTCAGCTGGCTGTTGGTTTCTCGTGTATACAAACATTTAACCCAGGTGCGTGAAGCGGAAGAACAGCTGTACCAGGATTATCAGTCGGCGATCGACGGTCGGAAGGAGTTAGCGTTGAATCGCGACCGTGCGCAGCGCCTGTATCAGCAGACTTATCGGGCTAACTCCGATGAATATCGGCACCACATTATTCGCGCGGATACGTTTCATCTCAGCGCGGTGAACTGGTCGAATATTATGATGCTCGGCGCTATCGGACTGGTGTTCTTTATGGCCAACGGCCTGGGATGGTCAGATACGGCAGTTGCCGCGACCTATTCGTTGACGTTGCTGTTTTTACGTACGCCATTGCTGCAGGCGGTGGGGGCTTTCCCGATGCTGCTTGGCGCCGAAGTGGCGTTTAAAAAAGTAAAATCGCTCAAGCTGGCAGAGTATCAGCCCGACTTCCCGCAGACGGTCGCCATGCCTTGGCAAACGCTGGAGCTGCGTGATGTGTCATTCCACTATGCGGCGGGTGAACAGGCGCAGGGGTTTGCCGTTGGTCCGTTGAATCTGACGCTTACCCGCGGAGAGCTGGTGTTTTTGATCGGCGGCAACGGTAGCGGCAAGTCGACGTTGGCGAAGCTGTTGACCGGGCTTTATCAGCCGGTCAGCGGGCAGATCCTCATTGACGGCGTGGCGCTGCAGCCGGCGGATCGCGATAATTATCGGCGTCTGTTCTCCGCCATTTTTACCGACTTTTATCAGTTCGATCGGTTACAGGGCGTGGACGGCGGGGAGCCGGATGCGGAACTGGTGGCAAGCTGGCTGGAAAAGCTCAATATGCAGGACAAACTGGAGTTTGACGGCGTACGCGTCACCAATCCTCAGCTTTCGCAGGGGCAGCGTAAGCGCTTGGCGCTACTGCTGGCGGTGGCGGAGCAGCGGGATATTTTGCTGCTTGATGAGTGGGCGGCCGATCAGGATCCGCAGTTCCGGCGAATCTTTTATCGGGAACTGCTGCCGGCATTACGCGCGTTGGGTAAAACGGTGTTTGCCATCAGCCATGACGATCACTATTTTGAACATGCCGATCGGCTGTTAGAGATGCGTAACGGCAAGCTCAGCGAACTGACTGGCAGCGAGCGTGAACGCGCCAGTCGGGATTCCGTGGCGCAAATCGACTGATTGCCTCTTCCCGGCGCCCAGTGTGCGCCGGGTTAGGCGCACATTTCTCTTCCCCGCATTGCTTTCCCGCCATAGTAGAATTCGTGATTAATAAATATCAATAGGGAATAACGGCTTTATCTATAGTTTTAAGCAATCGATGATTTGTTCGTAATTAGTGTAATCTATAGCCGATAAACTATTAAACAGGTATGGGTAGGCGCGTTGAACGCGTTTGCCATGTGCCTACGCAGTGGTAATTTATATTGGGCTACGGCCGTGTAGTGAATGACTGGATTTTTTCTGTTTAGGGAAGAGCAATGGATAAGAAAAAAATTGAGACGGAGAAGCCGTGCGTGCGCCGCAATAAAACGAAAATTCCGCCGTCGTGGCAGTTAAATGAGGCGCAGCGTGAGTTTATTGAAGATCTCTGGCAGGACGATGCGCCGGAATCGGAGCCCCCTCGTCCGGCACAAAAGGATGCCCTTTAGCGAATTGTAACGCCGGCCGACTGCCTGGCAGCCGTCCGGTTTAATTTGGTTTCTGTTACAACCCCTTGTTCGCCCGCCTTTCTGACCGGGTATAACCCTCAGCCTGCTTTAGGCAATGAGTCTGGTGCGATCCTGGCCGGGCTTTCCGACTGATGACTAAGTCGCCAACAGGTTTGGTGATACTTTGCCACGCTGTTGCGGTGCGCGACGCTGATCAGTGTGACATCCGGCAGGGCTGCAACCAGGCGCTCATACATCAGCTGTTCGGTTTCGTCGTCCAGCGCGCTGGTGGCCTCATCAAGGAATAAGATATCCGGTCGGGTGAGTATGGCGCGTGCGAAGGCCAGGCGTTGCTGTTCACCGGGGGAAAGGCGCTGGCTCCAGTTGTTGGCCGTATCCAGCCAGCGTTGCAAATGTTGCAGACGGCAGCTTTCCAGCGCGGCCAGCAGTTGTTCGTCGTGATACGTGTCTGCTGGGAGCGGATAGCTTAGCGCTTCCCGCAGCGTGCCGATGGGCATATAGCTGCGCTGCGGCAGGAACAGGGCACGCAATGAGGCATCGCGACGGATACTGCCCGCGCCGTAAGGCCAGATACCGGCGATGGCGCGCAGCAGCGTAGATTTACCACCGCCGGAAGGGCCGGCGATCAGTACGCGTTCACCGCGCTGCAGCGTTAACGAGACATCCTGTACCAGCGGTTGTCCGTCCGGCAGCTGCAGGCTGAGGCGGTTGAGCGCCAGCGGATGGGCGTCGTCGTCCTCCAGAACAATGCCGCGGGGTTGGTGATGCGCCTGTTCTACGGCGGCGTTAAAGCCGGCCAGACGGTTAACGCAGGCTTTCCAGGTGGCCAAGTCGTTAAAGGCGTCGATAAACCATGACAGCGCCCCTTGTACCTGCCCAAAGGCCGAGGCGATTTGCATCAGTCCCCCCATTTGAATAGCGCCGGAAAAATAGCGCGGCGCGGCAACCAGTAACGGGAAGATAATGGCGAACTGGCCGTAAAAGTTGCTGGCGATGTTCAGGCGACGGGTGACGCGCATAATGGACCACCAGTTATTGCGGATGGTGGCGAAACGTTCGCCCAACTGTTGTGCTTCCTGCTTTTCCCCCTGATACAGCGCAATGGCGTCGTGGTTTTCCCTGATGCGGATCAGGCCGAAACGAAAGTTTGCTTCATAACGTTCCTGGTCAAAGCCCAATCGCACCAGCGGTTTGCCGACCCAGCCGATAATCAGCGATCCCAGCAACGCATACAGCAGGGCAAACCACACCATATAGCCCGGCAGCGTAAAGGCGTGTCCGTACAGTGAGAAACTTAACGGCCCGCTGACGTGCCACAAAATACTGACGAAGGAGAAGAGCGTCACCAGGCTGGACAACAACCCTAACGACAGCGAGAGCGTATTGCGCGTCAGGACATTAAGATCTTCGGCAATACGCTGGTCCGGGTTATCGACCAGCTGTTGCTGTTCGCTGTGGTAATAGGCCTGATGCGCCAGCCACTTACTCATAAACTTTTCCGTCATCCAACTACGCCAGCGCATCTGCAATCCTTGCGTCAGATACACTTTAAACACCGCCAACACGATAAAGATCAGCGCCAGATAGGTAAAACGCCACAGCTGCTGTTTGAATACCGGATAGTTTTTATTCTGCAGCGCATCATAGAACACCTGATTCCACTGATTGATCAGTACGCTGATGTAAACCAGCCCCAGCGACAGCGCGACAATGGCGATAAGCATCAGCCAGGCGCGCCCCTTTTCCTCGGAAACCCAAAACGGTTTAATCAGTTGCCAGACGGCATGTTTTTGTGTGCTGTTCATAAGTTCTCGCCGTGAAAAACATGAGCAACAGCATCGCCAAGCCGGGGACAACAAGCAAATCGCCAGTTGTAAGCAGGTTTAACACCCTCTAATCATAAGGAATATCAGGCTGAACCGTGAAGGGTGAAGCCGGCGGTCCAGCCGGTTATACTGGCGGAAATTTGAAACGGACCCTGGGAAGGAAGAGGTATGAGGGCATTGTTGCCGCCGCTACTGGCCTGTGGCGCTTTGGCAAGCTGGCCGGCGCTGGCGCAGATTGATGAACCGGATATTCACGCCGATTGCCAGAAGGTAGCCGGCTATGCCGAACTGGGCCGCAGCGCTTATCAGAGCGGCGACTATATGAAGGCGGCAGGAATTTTTCGCGATCAGGCGGCCTGGAGCGAATTTTGCGGCTTCAGCGAGCGCGCGACGGCGACGGCGTATAACAACGTGGCGCTGGCGCTGATGCGCGCCGGACAATTGCTGAAGGCGCGCGCCTATCTGCTGTTGGCGCCGGACGACGATAAATCACGGCACAATATGGCGTTGCTGGAACAGCGGCTGGCGCAACAGCCGCCGGCGACCGGCCCAGCCGGCGTTTATTGGCGGTATGCCGGCCGCGGCGTCTGGAGCGAAGTGACGGTGGTTGTGCACGGCGAACAGTGGCAAATCGACTATGCCGGTTACTACATGCCGGGTATGGGGCTGTATTACGGCCCCAATATGGGCGAGTTTGCCGATGTGTTGCCGATCGAGGACGGGAAAGCGCTGTACCATCAGGATGACGAGGATGATGAATCGGCCTGTGACGTGAGCATTGCCTTTAGCGACGATGCCGTGGAACTGGATTCTCAGGGCGACTGCGGTTTTGGCCACAACGTTCAGGCGGCAGGGCGTTTTATCCGGGTCGAGTAAAACGCCGCGCCGCCTTACGCTAAGGCGGCGGCGCTGCTCAGCATAGCTTTCCAGCCCGCAACGTTGTCCAGATAGTTGCCTGCCGCGATGGTATGCAGATCGCCGTTGCTGTCCTGCAGGGCGAAGGTCGGGAACCCCTGGCCGTGTACTTTGGCGAGAAAGGCCCGGCTTTCGGCGATATGCTGAGCGGTGGGGGCGCCGCGGTTAAAGCGCATCTCGGCAATAAACGGCGCCGAAGGCAGCCCCAGTTCGCGCGCCAGCGCCTCCAGCACCGGTAAATCCGCGATGCGCCGTCCTTCCTGGTAGTGCGCCCGTTGAATCAGGTGCAGCATATCCAGCCCCCGGCCAGCCAGGTGTTGCGCCGCGAGGATGGCGGTTGTCGGCGGTTCGGAATCCATGATCGCCGTGTTGTCGCACAGCAAGCCGTTAAAGTAGGCTTCACCGAAACTCTGTCCGGTGAGTTCGGCGATGCGTTTATCCTGTGGAATGACGTAGCTGCGCCACTCCGGGGTGATTTGACGGCGGTTGCCGCCGGTCAGCATGCCGCCGCCGTGCAGGGCGATCGCCAGGCCGGGAATGGTCTGCGCCGCTTTGACCAGCGGGGTAGCGCCGTAGCACCAGCCGCACAGCGGATCATAGACGTAATGCAGCGTGACGTTGCTCATGGGAACCTCTTCTGTTATCGGTGCTGCGTCGGGCAAACGACGCAGCATACCGGCTGTGTGTTTCAGCGGCGCATTATTGCGGCCATTTCATCTCGCCTTTCAGCACCTTGGCGCTCAGCTCCAGGCTGGAAACGTCTTTCAGCGTCGGGTAGTGTTTCTCCATCGCCGCCACCAGCTGTTTGGCGTCCTTAGCCTGCGGCAGTTCGGCTTCCAGCACTTTCAGGTAGTTCTGGGTAAAGGTGACGGATTCCAGCGTTTGCGCCGCGCCGGGCAGGTAATGTCCCGGGACGACCCGCTGCGGCTGCAGCGTTTGAATGCTGGCCAGCGTTTGCTGCCAGTGCGCGCGCGATTCAACGCTCTGGTTATCGGCAATCCACGGGTGGATATTGTTGCCGGCGACGGCCACGCCGCCCACGACGGCTTTCAGCGCCGGGATCCACACATAGGTGCGCGCCGGCGTCGGGCCGTTCAGGCCTTTCACCTCAACCTGTTGACCGTCGATGGTGAAGCTGTCGCCCGTAAGCGGCTGCGGCACGATCACCTGGGTCGGCGCATTCTCTTTCAGAATAGGGCCCCAATAGGCGACTTTGCCGTCTTTGGTGGCATTGATTTCTTTAATGGTGCCCGGCGTAGCAATAATTTTTGCGTCGGGGAACGCGGCCTTAATCACGTCCAGACCGAAATAGAAGTCCGGATCGGAGTGGCTGATATAGACGGTGGTCAGTTTTTTTCCGGTCGCCTTGATTTTCTCCACCAGCTGCTGCGCATCGTTGCGCTGGAACTGGGCATCGATCAGCGCCACTTCATGCTGGCCGCTGATGATTTCAGAAGAAACCGGGAACACGCTATTTTCACCGGGGTTGTAAACTTCCATTGTCAACGCGTCTGCGGCGTTGGCATAGGTGCTGACGGCGGCGATGCTGGTCAGCGTCAGAGCGATAAGTGATTTCTTAAACATTGTCGGGGTTTCCTGTCGGTTTTAACGTTGCACAGATGTTAGGTTGCATGAATCGAAGAAAAAACCGGATAATGTGCAATTATTGGTTGCATTAATCGGACGAATCATGGATCGCATTACCGCCGCTGAGGTTTTTGTCGCCATTGTCGAACGTGGCAGCATGATTGCTGCCGCAGAGGCGCTGGATATGTCGCGCGCCATGGTGACGCGCTATCTGGCGCAGATGGAGCAGTGGGCGGGGGCGCGTCTGTTGCACCGCACCACGCGCAAACTCAGCCTGACCGATGCGGGTGAACGCACGCTGGAACGCTGTCGCCAGATGCTGGCGGTCGCCGGGGAGATCGATCTGGTTGAGGCGGAAGCCAACGTGGAGTTGCGCGGTCTGCTGCGTATCACCTGTTCGCAATCGTTGGGGCAAACCACGCTGGCGGCGGCGGTGACGCACTATCTGCGGCGTTATCCCCAGGTGGCGGTCGATTTGCAGATGAACAACCGGGCGGTCAATCTGGTGGAGGAGCGTATCGATTTGGCGCTGCGTATCACCAATGAGCTGGATCCGAACCTGATCGCCCGGCCGCTATCGCGCTGCGCCTCGGTGGTTTGCGCGACGCCCGCCTATCTGGCGGCGCATGGAACGCCGCGCCAGCCGCAGGATCTGGCGTTGCACAATTGCCTGACCTACTCCTATTTCGGCAAAAGCCTGTGGCATTTTGAACATCGGGGCGTGCAGTCGGCGGTGGCGGTCAGCGGCAACCTGAGCGCCAACGAATCGGTGGTACTGCTGGCCGGCACCCTGCAGGGAGCCGGTATTTCATTACAGCCTTACTACTCCGCGGCGCCGCTGCTGGCCAGCGGCGAGCTGGTGGAACTGATGCCGGAGTATCAGCCGCAGTCGATGGGGATTTATGGTATTTACACTTCGCGTCGCCAGCTGCCGGCAACCTTGCGCACCATGCTGGATTTCCTGGTGGAGTGGTTTGCCAGCGATGAGAAGTGGCTGGCGACCCTGCGCGACTAGTATGCCGTCCGTGTAACATATCGTCACAGTTTTCATCGCCAGGTCATTCAAGCGCTTAGCGCACGAACGTCGGCTTTTTATGCGCGCCGGACGACCCGCGCTGGTTTTTCGCCAGCGCGGCATGGTATTTCTATAGCGTGCAAATGGCTATTTATTCTTAATAATTATAAGGTTATATCCTTTATTTAGCCCGGTTTCACACCTCTATCACCCTTATTGACGGGCGGCCCTTCAGGTCGACCGCGTTTGTTATTGTTTGTCTCTGGTCCACGGCGTCAGACGCCGGGACGGTTTAAGATTGGGAGCGTAATACATGCCTGTTTCTCTGCTGGCGCTGGCACTGAGTGCCTTTGCTATCGGCACCACCGAGTTTGTCATTATGGGGCTGTTGCCCGACGTGGCGGGCGATCTGCAGGTTTCCATTCCCGCAGCGGGGTGGTTAATCAGCGGCTATGCCCTCGGCGTGGCGATCGGCGCGCCGATTATGGCGCTGCTGACCGCAAGCCTGCCGCGTAAAAAGACGCTGCTGCTGCTGATGGCGATTTTTATTGTCGGCAACGTGATGTGCGCATTGGGCTATAGCTACGGCTTCCTGATGCTGGCGCGCATTATCACCGCCCTGTGTCACGGCGCCTTCTTCGGCATCGGCGCGGTGGTGGCCGCCAATCTGGTGGCTCCTAACCGCCGGGCTTCAGCGGTGGCCCTGATGTTTACCGGCCTGACGCTGGCCAACGTGCTGGGCGTGCCGCTTGGCACCGCGTTAGGGCAGGCGCTGGGCTGGCGTTCCACCTTCTGGGCGGTGGCGTTGATCGGCGTCGCCTCCCTGCTGGCGCTGTACAGCAAGTTACCGACGGTGAAGGATGAAGCGCCGACCGAGCTGAAAAAAGAGCTGGCGGCGTTACGCGGCGCCGGCGTCTGGCTGTCGCTGTTGATGACGGTGGCCTTTGCGGCCTCAATGTTTACGCTGTTCACCTATATCGCGCCGCTGTTGACCGAGGTCACCGGCGTATCGCCGCAGGGCGTCAGCTGGACCCTGCTGCTGATGGGCGTCGGCCTGACGCTGGGTAATATTTTGGGCGGCCGTCTGGCGGACTGGCGGCTGGGGGTGACGCTGGCGGGGATCTTCCTGGCGATTGCGCTGTTTGCCGCACTGTTCAGCTGGACCAGTGGGGCGCTGATCCCGGCGGAGATTACGTTGTTCCTGTGGGCTGCCGCCTCGTTTGCCGCGGTGCCGGCGCTGCAGATCAACGTGGTGACCTACGGCAAGAAAGCGCCGAACCTGATCTCCACCCTGAATATCGCCGCCTTTAACCTGGGCAACGCGCTGGGCGCCTGGCTGGGCGGCCTGGTGATTGCCCGGGGACTGGGGTTGACGGCGGTGCCATTGGCGGCGGCGGCCATGGCGCTGACGGGGCTGCTGCTGTGCCTGATTACCTTTGGCCGGGCGCGTCGCCGGGCTGCCGTGCAATAACCGCCGCCAGACGGGCGGGGAAAGACGCCGCCTGCTGGTGTAAATGTTCGGCGAAGGCGGTGACCAGCGCCGAGGAGGGGCGGTGCAGCGGCCGGATCAGGCTGACGGTGAACGGCACCTCGATGCTGAACGGACGCAGCTCCACGCCGCCGGCGGCGGCATAGTCCAGCGCGGTCAGCGGGTTGACGATGGAAAGGCCGACTCCGGCCTGCACCATGGCGCAGACCGAGGCCGCGCTGTGGGTCTCCATCACCATGCGGCGGTTGACCTGCCGCTCGCTGAACAGCGCGTCCAGCAGCTGCCGGTAGCTGTCGGTATTCGACAGGCTGATAAAATTCTCGCCGCTGAAGTCCTGCGGTGTGAGTTGCTCCCTGGCCAGCAGCGGATGCCCGCTCGGCAGTACGCAGACCTCATTCAGCGTCATCAGCGGAATACGCTCCGTACCGGCCGGCGTCAGCGTATTTTCGGTCAGGCCCAGATCGTGGCGCTGCGCCGACAGCCACTCTTCCAGCAGCGGCGACTCCTGCGGCACCACGCTGAAGCTGACGTCCGGATAGCGTGCGAGAAACGGTTGGCACACCGCCGGCAGCAGCGACTGTGAAAATACCGGCAGGCAGGCAATGGAAAGCTGCGCCTGATGAAACTGGCGAATGCCGTCCGCCGCGGTTTTAATGCGTTCCAGGCCGTAATAGGAGCGCTGCACCTCTTCAAACAGCCGTAATCCCTCAACGGTCGCCACCAGACGCCCCCGAACCCGATCGAACAGCCGCAGCTGCACCCGCTTTTCAAAGCGCGCCAGCTCGCGGCTGACGGTGGGCTGCGAGGTGTGCAGCAGCGCCGCCGCTTCGGTGAGATTGCCGGTGGTCATCACCACATGGAAGATTTCAATCTGGCGCAGGCTAATGGCGGACATGGCTTCTCCGATGCGGGCTGAGGCGTAAAGCCATATCATAAATGAATAGACTGCCGCCAAATAGATATTTTTCTCCCGGAGCGGTCTGCGGCACAATGGCGCCAACAGAATCAATAATGACTTGGGAACCACCGCCATGCCACGCGCTTTACATGACACCACCACCGCGTTGAACGCCGCCAACTTACTCACGCTGCCGGCCCGCTTCGGTTGCCCGGTTTGGGCCTACGACGCGCAGATCATCCGTGAACGTATCGCCCAGCTGCGTCATTTTGACGTGATTCGCTTCGCGCAGAAGGCCTGCTCGAATATCCATATTCTGCGCCTGATGCGCGAGCAGGGCGTTCGGGTGGACTCGGTATCGCTGGGGGAAATTGAACGTGCGCTGCACGCCGGTTATCAGCCGGGCGGGGAAGAGATTGTCTTTACCGCCGATGTGCTGGATCAGGCGACGCTGGCGCGCGTCTGCGAACTGAACGTGCCGGTAAACGCCGGCTCAATCGACATGCTGGAGCAACTGGGGCAGCACGGCGACGGGCATCCGGTGTGGCTGCGCATCAACCCGGGCTTTGGTCATGGCCATAGTCAGAAAACCAATACCGGCGGTGAAAACAGCAAGCACGGCATTTGGTATGCCGATTTACCGCGGGCGGTGGAGGTGATTCAGCGGCACGGTCTGCAGCTGCTGGGCGTGCATATGCATATCGGCTCCGGCGTGGACTATCAGCATCTGGAGCGGGTGTGCGACGCCATGGTGCAGCAGGTGATGGCACTGGGGATGGATATCCAGGCGATTTCCGCCGGCGGCGGCCTGTCGATTCCGTATCAGGCCGGCGAAGAGGCGATCGATACCGAACACTATTTCGGCCTGTGGAACGGCGCGCGCGAGCGCATTGCCGCCCATCTGGGACATCCGGTGAAACTGGAGATCGAGCCGGGGCGCTTCCTGATGGCCGAGGCGGGCGTATTGGTGGCCGAAGTGCGGGCGGTCAAAGATATGGGCAGCCGTCACTTTGTGCTGGTGGACGCCGGGTTTAACGACCTGATGCGGCCGGCGATGTACGGCAGCTACCACCATATTTCACTGCTGCCTGCCGACGGGCGCGCTACCGACGGCCAGCCGCTGTGCGATACGGTGATTGCCGGGCCGCTGTGCGAATCCGGCGATGTATTTACCCAGCAGGCGGGCGGCGGGGTGGAAACCCGGTCGCTGCCGCCGGTGCGGGTGGGAGACTATCTGGTGTTCCACGATACCGGCGCTTACGGCTCTTCCATGTCCTCCAACTACAACAGCCGGCCGCTGCTGCCGGAGGTGCTGTTTGATCAGGGCGAGGCGCGGCTGATTCGCCGCCGGCAGACCATTGAGGAACTGATCGCGCTGGAACAGGTGTAACCCCGGCGCGGGCGCCCGCTACGCGGCATAGGGGCCGGGCGCCACCGACTCGCGCAGCTTCAGTTCGCCGGTAAACGGCGTCAGAGGCCGCACCTCCTCGCCGTTCAGCAGCCGCAACGCCTGGGCGATGGCGGCTTCAATCATCATATCGATCGGCAGATAGACGGTAGAGAGCGCCGGCTGTAGGTAGGCGGCGCTCGGCTCGTCGTCGAATCCAAAAATAGACACGTCCTGCGGCAGACGCTTGCCGGCCTGGCACAACGCCTTCATTGCGCCGATCGCCATATCATCGTTGCTGGCAAACAGTGCGCTGAAGGCGGCATTGGCCGCCAGCAGCGTCTTGCAGCCGTGGTACCCGCTGGGCACGCTGCTGTCGCCGTGCGCCACCCGCGCCGGGTCAAAGGCAATCTGATGATGCGCCAGCGCCTGCCGGTAGCCCGCCAGCCGCGCCTGGGCGGTCGGCGTGTCAATCGGCCCGGTAATGCAGGCGATGTCCCGGTGGCCCTGAGCAATCAGATAGTTAACCGCATCGAACGCCGCCTGCTGCTGCTCGAAGAATACGCAGCGCTCGCGCGCCTGGGGCAAATCGCGGTTGATCACCATCAGCGGCACCGGCAGGCGTTCAAACAGCGCCATCAGCGCCGCCTCGTCGGTAAAGCGGGTGTAGAGAATAATGGCGTCGCAGCGGCGGTCGGCCAGCAGTTGCACCGCCTGCAGCTCATCCTCCGGCGTATCGTGACCGTCGGTCACCACCAGATGCTTGCCGCTGGCTTCAATCTGCTTGGCAGCCTGACGCAACAGCCGGCCGAAATAGGGCCCGTCGAAATTGGATACCACCAGGCCGATGCTGTTGGAGCTTTTGTTAGCCAGCGACTGGGCGAGGAAGTTCGGCCGGTAGCCCAATTCATCCATCGCTTTGAACACCGCTTCCCGGGTGCTCTTTTTCACCTGTCCGGTGCCATTTAACACGCGCGATACCGTGGCTTTTGACACGCCCGCGCGAATGGATACGTCCAACATGGTGATCATGACCGGCTAACCTCTGTCTGCAAACGTCCGCTGTGGAAATGCTGGCAGTCTAGCATAGCCGCCGGCCAAGGGCAGCGCGCAGCTTCACGCCTGATGCGCGAACACTTCCTGGCGCAGCAGCACGATCTCCTGCGCCAGATCGTGACACAGCATGGCGGTCATCAGATGATCCTGCGCGTGCACCAGGATCAGATTCACCGGGATCTTGCCGGCGCCTTCATCCAGGCCGATCAGCTGCGTCTGTACGGCATGCGCCGCGCGGGAGGCGGCCTGCGATGCCGCCAGCGCCTCCTCCGCCTGCGGCCACTGTCGCTGGCGGGCCGCCTGAATCGCCGTCATGGCGTGAGATCGCGCTTCACCCGCGTTGATCAATAGCTCCATCACCGTCTGTTCCAGATCTATGCTCATTATATGCTCACCGGTATGCCAAAATTGGTTTTTTCATCATATTGGAATTCCAATATTGACTTGTGAGAGTGCGATCACAGAAAAATAATCCAGTTAACCTATTTTTTGGTATGCCAAATCGCGATAGACGCGGTACGCGAATCGGTCATCTGAGCAAGCACAACACAATAGGGGCGTGTCATGTCATTTCGGGACCGGCTTATAGACTCTCTGGGAGCCTTTGCCAATAAATTCAACAGTTACAGATACATAATGGCTATCAAGGCATCGTTTATTACGCTGATGCCGGTAATTATCGTCGGCGCTTTTTCGGTGCTGATCTCGAATATGGTGATGGATCCCAAGAATGGCCTGGCGAGTTTCGCCATGTTCTCATTCCTGGCGGATCTGAAGCCGATCATGAGCAGCATCAACTACGCCACGCTGAGCTTTCTCAATATCGGCGCGGTGTTTTTGATTGGCATTGAGCTGGGCAAAATCAACGGCTCGCGCTCGTTGTTTCCGGGGCTGCTGGCGGTCATCTGCTTTATCGCCGTTACGCCGACCACCGTCGAGCTGATGGTGAACGACCAGATGCAGCTGGTGAAAGACGTGCTGGCCAAGCAGTTCTCCGATACCCGCAGTCTGTTCCTCGGCATGTTTATCGCCATTTTATCCGTGGAGATCTATTCCCGGCTGGAAAGGCTCGATCGCCTGAAGATCAAAATGCCGGAAAGCGTACCGCCTAACGTCTCCGCCTCTTTCTCGGCGCTGATCCCGGCGATTATCACCGTGGTGGCGGTCGCCTCGCTGGGCTTTATCTTCCACCGCATTACCGGCATTTATCTGTATGACGCCGTTTATCAGGTGGTACAGCGTCCGCTGGAGACGGTGGTGCAGAGCCTGCCGGGGATCCTGATCCTGATGTTTGTCGCCCAGCTGTTCTGGGTGATCGG
Source organism: Serratia sp. FGI94 (assembly GCF_000330865.1). Lineage (NCBI taxonomy): Bacteria > Pseudomonadati > Pseudomonadota > Gammaproteobacteria > Enterobacterales > Yersiniaceae > Serratia > Serratia sp. FGI94. Next base: position 3,782,346 of record NC_020064.1, on the reverse strand, counting down.
CATTCACGGCAATCAGATGGTGAAGCCGATCCGCGAGCCGCTACTGCTGGGCGCCATCATGGTCAATATGACCGCCTTCGAACAGGGGAAAGAGATCCCGAATATCATCACCATGCCGTTCTGGGACGTCTATATGAGCATCGGCGGTTCCGGCATTACGCTGGGGCTGCTGTTTGCGGTGATGATCGCCACCCGGCGCAAAGAGATGCGTGAAATCAGCAAGCTGTCGCTGGGGCCGAGCTTCTTCAACATCAACGAGCCGGTGATCTTCGGCATGCCGATCATGCTCAATCCGATCCTGGCGATCCCCTTCATTATCACGCCGCTGATCACCGGCACTATCGGCTACTTCGCCACCAGTATCGGCTTTGCCGGCAAGGCGGTGGTGATGGTGCCGTGGACCACGCCGCCGATTGTCAACGCCTGGCTGTCCACCGCCGGCTCGATGGGGGCGGTGGTCACCCAGCTGATCTGCATCGTGGTCGCCACGATTATCTATCTGCCGTTTGTCAAAGTGGCCGCCCGCCGCGCGGAACAGGCCGAGCAACCCGTTATTCAGAACGCATGAGGTGAGCAATGAGTCAGATTTCCATGGAGATACCCCAGGACTTTATTCTCGGCGCGGCGGCTTCCGCCTGGCAGACCGAGGGCTGGAGCGGTAAAAAACAGGGGCAGGACTCTTACCTCGATCTGTGGTACCGGCACGATCGCCACGTCTGGCATAACGGCTATGGCCCGGCGGTGGCGACGGACTTTATCAACCGCTACCGTGAAGACGTGGCGCTGATGAAGCGCAGCGGCGTCGGTCACTATCGCACCTCCATCAACTGGTCGCGGTTTCTGACCGACTACGAACAGGGCGTGGTGGATGAAGAGTATGCCGGCTATATCGACGCGCTGCTTGATGAGATGAAGCAGCAGGGCATCGAGCCGATGTTGTGCCTGGAGCACTATGAGCTGCCGGGCTACCTGTTGGAAAAATATGACGGCTGGAGCGCCAAACGGGTGGTGGAGCTGTTCGTGCTGTACGCCCGGCGGGTGTTCGAACGCTTTGGCGGCAAGGTGACGCGCTGGTTTACCTTTAACGAGCCGGTGGTGGTGCAGACGCGGGTTTACCTCGATGCCATCCGCTGGCCGTATGAACAGAACACCGGCAAGTGGATGCAGTGGAACCACCATAAAAACCTGGCGACCGCCAAGGTGGTGCAATGTTTCCGCCAGATGGGCTGCGCCGGCAGCATCGGCGTGATCCTCAACCCCGAGGTTACCTACGCCCGCTCCGGCGCGCCGCACGACCGGCGCGCCGCAGAGCGGTACGATCTGTTCTATAACCGGGTGTTCCTCGATCCGGCGATTCACGGCGCCTATCCGGCCGAACTGCTGAGCCTGCTGCGGCAGCACGAGGTCAGCGTAGACTGGACGGCGGAGGAGATGGCGATAATCCGCGACAACACCGTGGATGAGGTAGGCATCAATCTTTACTATCCGCACCGGGTAAAGGCCCCGAGCCGTGCATGGTGCAGCGCCACGCCGTTTCATCCGGCGATGTACTACGAGCACTTTGAACTGCCGGGACGGCGGATGAACCGTTCGCGCGGCTGGGAAATTTACCCGCGCATCGTGTACGACATGGCGCTGCGCCTGCGCGATGAGTACGGCAACATTCCATGGTTTATCTCGGAAAACGGCATGGGCATTGAGCACGAAGAACAATTCAAAAATGCCGAAGGAGAGATTCAGGACGATTACCGCATCGAATTTATCCGCGAGCATATTTACTGGGCGCTGAAGGCGCGTGAGGAAGGGGCAAACTGTCAGGGCTATATGCTGTGGGCCTTTACGGACAACGTTTCGCCGATGAACGCCTTTAAAAACCGCTACGGCCTGATAGAGATAGAATTGCACAACCAGCGCAACCGGCGGCAGAAAAAGTCGGCGCACTGGTTCCGCGCGCTGAGTGAGAGCCGTCGCCTGAGTTTCACCCTCGATGATGAAAACCGATAAGGAGTGCCCCATGAAACGTATCGTACTGGCCTGCTCGGCAGGCATGTCCACCTCGCTGGTGGTCACCAAGATGGAAAAAGAGGCGCAGGCGCGCGGGCTGGAACTGAAAATTTATGCTATCCCTGAGCAGAACCTGCGTGATGAGCTGCAAAGTTACGCCGGCGATATTATGGCGGTGCTGCTGGGGCCGCAGGTGCGCTTCAAACTGGCGGAAAATAAAAAGCTCACCGATGCCTATCAGATCCCGCTGGCGGTGATCGACTCTGTGGCGTATGGCACGTTAAACGGCGCAAAAGTACTCGATCAGGCGCTGGGTTTGGTAGACTAATCTGATTGTGAACCTACACAGGCCAGATACCCCGCCGCCGGCGGGGTACGGCATGGACAGACGTTTTTCAGGGTGAAACGGTGGATAAAGTCGTGATTCCGCAGGAAAAAAAGCAGTATCAGGAAATTGGCCGGGACCTGCGGCAGAAAATTCAGCAGGGCCATTTCGCCATCGGTACGCGCCTGCCCCCGGAGCGCAATATTGCCGAAACCTACGGCGTCAGCCGTACTATCGTGCGTGAAGCGCTGTTAATGCTGGAGCTGGAAGGGACGGTGGATATACGCCAAAGCTCCGGCGTGTATGTCATACGCATTCCCAACGAAAGCGTGGAGGAGGACGATCCTATCCTGCACGGCGAGGTCGGGCCGTTTGAAATGCTGCAGGCGCGCCAGCTGCTGGAAAGCAATATCGCCGCCTTTGCCGCCAAAATGGCCACCAAAACGGATATTGAAAACCTGCGCCGCACGCTGGAGCAGGAGCAGCGCGCCATCGTCGCCAATGATGAAAGCGGCGACAACGACAAGATGTTCCACCTGTTGATTGCCGGCGCCACGCAGAATCAGATGCTGTTGGATACGGTAAAAAGCCTCTGGCAGCGGCGGGAGGCCAGCCCGCTGTGGCAGCAGCTGCACAGCCGCATCGCCACCAAAGGCTACCGGCTGAAGTGGCTGGCGGATCACCAGAATATTTTGGCCGCGCTGCGTCGCCGCGACGTGATGGGCTCCTACCAGGCGATGTGGCAGCATATGGAAAACATCAAAGGCACGCTGATGGAGCTTTCCGACGTCGATGCGCCGGAATTTGACGGCTACCTGTTTGAATCGGTGCCGATCTTCCAGGGCAAGCTGGTGTAATTCGGCGCTCAGCGCTGGCCTGGGCCGGCGACGGAGTGACGTCGCACCAGCGTCGGGCTGAACATATTGGTGACTTCCGGCAGCGGCTGGCCGTTGGCCAACGCCAGCGCCAGCTCCGCCGCCTGCGTCGCCATGGCGACTACCGGGTAGTGGATGGTGGTCAGTCTGGGGCGCAGATAGCGGGAAATCAGCACGTCATCAAAGCCGATCAATGACATCTGGCCCGGCACGTCGATGCTGTTATCGCTCAGCACCGACAGCGCGCCGGCGGCGACCGGGTCGTTATAACAGGTGACGGCGGTAAATTTTTTGCCGCGGCCGAGCAGTTCGGTCATCGCCTGCTCGCCGCCGATCTCATCCGGCTCGCCATAGGCAATCAGCTTCTCATCCACCGCAATGCCGTGTTCCCGCAGCGCGTCCAGATAGCCCTGCAGGCGGTCGGCAGCGTCGGAAATCTGGTGGGTGGAGCAGATAATGGCGATGCGCTGGTGGCCCTGCTGAATCAGATGCCGGGTGGCCAGCCAGGCGCCGTGGCGGTCGTCCAGCGCGACGCAGCGCGGCTCAAACCCCGGCAGCGTACGGTTAATCAGCACCATGCCGGGGATCTGCCGCATCCAGCCGCCCAGTTCGTCATCGGTCAGCTTTTTGGCATGCACCACCAGCGCAGCGCAGCGGTGGCGCACCAGTTGTTCAATCGCCTGGCGCTCTTTTTCCGCCTCATGGTAACCGTTGCCAATCAGTAGAAAATTATGCGTGGCATACGCCACCTGTTCGACGGCCTTCACCATGGCGCCGAAGAACGGATCCGACACGTCGGACACCACCAGACCCAGGGTCTCGGTCGACTGCTGGGCCAGTGCGCGGGCGTTGGCGTTCGGGTGATACTGCAGCTGTTCCATGGCGGCCCGTACCGCGTTGCGTGAGGTTTCGCTGGCTTTGGGAGAGTGGTTTATTACGCGAGACACCGTGGCTACGGAAACACCCGCCAGCCTGGCAACATCCTTTATCGTAGCCATATTTGCTTCAACTTATTCCTAGGGTAATCGCTTACATTCCCCAGTCTTGCGGAAAACCGGGCGGGCTGCAAGTTGTTGCCGGCGTATCTGTGGCGTCACCAACAGTTATTTAGCTTGTCCATGTCGTTGGCGGCGGAAAAGGGGGGATTTATTCTTGGGCGCGACGCGACGGCAGTGTTATTTTAAGGCCATCATTGGTTACCTGAGTACATCATGCCGATTAAACGTTATCCGCAACTTGCACACTGGGGGGCGTATACCGCCGTGGTGGACGATGGGCGGCTGATCCGCTGTGAGCCTTTCGCCGCCGATCCGCACCCTTCGCCGATGCTGGACGCGATTGTTCCGATGACCTATTCGCCGACGCGCATCCGCAAGCCGGCGGTGCGGCGTTCATGGCTGCAAAAGCGCGAGGGCAGCGACCGCACGCTGCGCGGGCGTGAGGACTTCGTCGAGGTCGACTGGGAGATGGCGCTCGATCTGGTGGCGGAGGAGAACCGCCGGGTGCGCGATCGCTACGGCGCGTCGGGCCTGTTTTGCGGCTCTTACGGCTGGTCTTCCGCCGGACGGCTGCACCACGCCAGTTCGCAGCTGCGCCGCTTTTACTTCGCCGGCGGCGGCGGGGTTGACCAGATGGGCAACTACAGCTGGGGCGCGGCGCAGTTCTTTCTGCCGTATGTGATCGGCAACTTTGCGCCGCTGACCGGGCAGGCGACCAGCTGGCCGAACGTGGTGGAGCACTGCGAAATATTCCTGGCGTTCGGCGGCCTGGCATTGAAAAACGCTCAGGCATCCTTCGGCGGCGCGGCAGAGCATTCGTTAAGGGGATGGCTGGAGAAGCTGGCGGCCAAAGGCACGCCAATCATCAGCATCAGCCCGACGCGCGACGATACCCCGGCCTTTGTTAACGCCGAGTGGATCCCGATTCGCCCCAACACCGACGTGGCGCTGATGTTGGCGCTAGGCTACGAGATTCAGCGCAGCGGGGCGCTGGATAACGACTTTCTGGCCAGCCACTGCGTGGGCTATCCGCAGCTGGCGGATTATCTGCACGGCGCGAGCGACGGCGTGGCCAAAACGCCGCAGTGGGCGAGTGCGATCACCGGCATTCCGGCCGCGCGGATTGAGCGTCTGGCGCAGCAGCTTGGCGGCGCGCGCAGCTTTCTGACCTGCTCCTATTCGGTACAGCGCGCCCATCGCGGCGAGCAGCCCTACTGGATGATGATCGCCCTGTCGGCGATGCTGGGGCAGATTGGCCTGCCGGGCGGCGGCTTCTCCTTCGGCTACGGCGCGATGAACGGCGTGGGCAACCCGCGCCTGAACACGCCGGCCCCCAGCCTGCCGGTCGGCGCCAACCCGGCCGGGCTGGCGATACCGGTGGCGCGTATCTGCGATATGCTGCTGCAGCCGGGCGAGCCTTATACGTTTTGCGGCGAAACACGCGAGTATCCGGATATCCACCTGGTGCACTGGGCCGGCGGCAACCCGTTCCATCATCACCAGCAGCTGAACCGGCTGGTGGCCGGCTGGCAAAAACCGGATACGGTGATCGTGCAGGACATCTGGTGGACCGCCGCGGCGAAAATGGCGGATATCGTGCTGCCGGCGACCAGCGCGCTGGAACGTAACGATATCGGCGGATCGGCGCGCGATCCCTATATTCTGGCGATGCATCAGGCGATTGCGCCGCAGCATCAGGCGCGCAATGATTTTGATATTTTCGCCGATCTGGCGGATCGCCTCGGCTATCGCCGCCAGTTTACCGAGGATCGCAGCGAGCGGCAGTGGATTGAGCATATCTATCAGCGCTGCGGACAGGCGCAGGAGCAGGCCGGCGTCGCATGGCCGACGTTTGAGGCGTTCTGGCGCCAGGGCCATGTGAAGCTGCCGCCGCCGGAGCAGGACGCGGTGTTTCTGGACGCGTTCCGCGCCGATCCGCAGGCGCATGCGCTGCAAACGCCCAGCGGCAAAATCGAGCTGTTCAGTGAAAAAATCGCCGGCTATCGCTACGACGACTTTGCACCGCATCCGCAGTGGCAGCCGCCGGTCGAATGGCTGGGGGCCGAACAGACGAAGCAGTGGCCGCTGCATCTGATTACCGTTCAACCGGCCGATCGGCTACACAGCCAGTTAGATCCGTCGCCGCAGGCGCAGGCCAATAAAACCGCCGGGCGCGAAACTCTGCTGATGCATCCGCACGATGCGGCGCAGCGCGCGCTTGCCGACGGCGCAGCGGTGAAGGTGATCAATGAGCGCGGCGGCTGTCTGGCCGGGGTGCGGATCACGGACGGCGTGACGCCCGGCGTGGTGGTGATGGCGACCGGCGCCTGGTTCGATCCGGGCTTCGGCGCGGAGCGCCATGAGCTGGAACAGGCCGGCAACCCGAATGTGCTGACGCTGGATATCGGCACCTCGCCGCTGACGCAGGGGCCGAACGCCATGAGCTGTCTGGTGGAGGTCTGCGCGCTGTAGGCTTCAGCGGGGAAGGCAGAGAATTCACGGCGTTATTAATCAGGATAACCAGAAATTTACAGCTGGTTTCATTTCGAGCATAACTCTTGCGATTCCCCGGTAGTTTCTTAATCGGCACCTCTCTAAAGTAGGTGATCCCAGAGGTATTGATTGGTGAGAAATCAACATACTCGGTATGTTGAAACCATTTTCAATTGCACCAACCTACGCGGATGCGTAGGTTTTTTTTTGCCTGTCGTATAGTATTCTTTCCCTTACAACGTGTTATGCCGCCCAATGACTGGGGGATAACGTACAAACGCTTATCTGGCTTCGTTGCCGGAATGCTACAGGGAGAGTCGTATGTTTATGTCCGCTATGCGCGCGCTGTTTCGCCTGCTGTTTCGCGTGCGCGTTGAAGGGGATGCCCGGCATCTTAATCAGCAGAAGCTGCTGATTACCCCCAACCACGTCTCATTTTTGGATGGCGTGCTGTTGGCGCTGTTTTTGCCGATCAAGCCGGTATTTGCCGTCTATTCCAGCGTCTCCGACAGCTGGTTTATGCGTTGGCTGAAGCCCTACATCGATTTCGTCTTCCTCGACCCGACCAAGCCGATGGCGGTCAAGCATCTGGTGCGCGAAGTGCAGCAGGGCCGGCCGATCGTGGTCTTTCCCGAAGGGCGCATTACCGTTACCGGTTCCCTGATGAAAGTCTATGACGGCGCGGCGTTTATCGCCGCGAAGTCCGGGGCGACGGTGGTGCCGATCCGCATTGACGGGCCGGAGTTCAGCCCGTTTGGCCGCATGAAAGGGATCTTTAAGCTGCGCGCCTTCCCGCAGATTACCCTGCATATTCTGCCGCCGACGCTGTTGCCGATGCCGGAGGCGCCGCGCGCCCGTGAGCGCCGCGAGCTGGCGGGCGACCATCTGTATCAGATCATGCTGCAGGCGCGCATGGCGACCCGTCAGCCGCAGACGCTGTTCGGCGCGCTGTTGGCGGCGCAAAAGCGTTACGGCGCCGGCAAACCCTGCATTGAAGATATTGCCTTTAAGGAAGACAACTACCGCACGCTGATTAAAAAATCTCTGGGCGTCAGCCGTATCCTGCAGCGGTTTACCGCCGAAGGCGAGCATGTCGGCATGCTGTTGCCGAACGCTACCATTACCGCCGCGGCGATCTTTGGCGCTTCGCTGCGCCGGCGTATCCCGGCGATGCTGAACTACACCGCCGGCTCCAACGGCCTGAAAAGCGCGATGACCGCGGCGACCATTAAAACCATCGTTACCTCGCGCCAGTTTTTGGAAAAGGGCAAGCTGACCCACTTACCGGAGCAGGTGCCGGAGGCCAACTGGGTCTATCTGGAAGATCTGAAAGATACCGTCACGCTGGAGGATAAGCTGTGGATCCTGCGCCATCTGCTGCAGCCGCAGCGCGCCATGCTGCCGCAGCAGGCCGATGACGCCGCGCTGGTGCTGTTTACCTCCGGCTCGGAAGGCCATCCGAAGGGCGTGGTGCACTCGCACGCCAGCCTGCTGGCCAACGTGGAGCAGATCCGCACCATTGCCGACTTTACGCCGCGCGACCGCTTCATGTCATCGCTGCCGCTGTTCCATTCATTCGGCCTGACGGTCGGGCTATTGACGCCGCTGATGACCGGCAGCCGGGTATTTCTGTACCCCAGCCCGCTGCACTACCGCGTGGTGCCGGAACTGGTGTATGACCTTAACTGCACCGTGCTGTTCGGCACCGCGACCTTCCTGAACAACTACGCCCGCTTTGCGCATCCGTACGATTTCGCCCGCGTACGTTACGTGGTGGCCGGGGCGGAAAAACTGGCGGAGAGCACCAAGCAGATTTATCAGGACAAATACGGCATCCGCATTCTGGAAGGGTACGGCGTGACCGAGTGTGCGCCGGTGGTGTCGATTAACGTACCGCTGGCGACCAAGGTGGGCACCGTCGGGCGCATTATGCCGCAGATGGAGGCGCGTTTGATGCCGGTGGCCGGCATTGAGGAAGGTGGACGCCTGCAGCTGCGCGGGCCAAACATCATGAAGGGCTACCTGCGCGTTGAACGTCCGGGCGAGCTGGAGCCGCCTGCCGCCGAAGATGAAAACGGCATTTTGCAGCCGGGCTGGTACGATACCGGCGATATCGTCACGCTGGACGCACAGGGTTACTGCACCATTCGCGGCCGGGTGAAGCGTTTTGCCAAGCTGGCCGGCGAGATGATTTCGCTGGAGATTGTCGAGCAGCTGGCGCTGCGGGCATCGCCGGACGGCCATCATGCCGCCACGGTGAAAAGCGACAGCAGCAAAGGCGAGGCCCTGGTGCTGTACACCACCGACAGCGAACTGACTCGCGATGCCTTGCTGCGCGTTGCGCGTGAGCAGGGCACGCCGGAGCTGGCGGTGCCGCGAGATATCCGCTGGCTCAAGGCGCTGCCGGTGCTCGGCAGTGGCAAACCGGACTACGTTACCCTGCGTAAGATGGCCGAACAGCCGGAGAGTGCATCATGAGCCAGACGTTGAGCGACAACGCGCCGCTGCTGTCGCGCGGCATGATCGCGGTGATTTGCGCCCAGTTTTTATCGGCATTTGGCGACAATGCGCTGCTGTTTGCCACGCTGGCGCTGATTAAACAGCAGCTCTACCCCGACTGGAGTCAACCGATCCTGCAGATGGCGTTTGTGGCGACCTACATCATACTGGCGCCGTTTGTTGGTCAGTTTGCCGACAGTTTTTCCAAGGGGAGGGTGATGATGGTGGCCAACGCGCTGAAGCTGGCGGGCGCGCTGGCTATCTGCCTGGGGCTGAACCCGTTCCTGGGCTACACCCTGGTGGGGATCGGTGCAGCGGCCTATTCGCCGGCTAAATATGGCATCCTGGGCGAAATCACCAGCGGCGAAAAACTGGTCAAAGCCAACGGCTTGATGGAGGCCTCAACCATCGCCGCGATCCTGATAGGCTCGGTGGCCGGCGGCGTGCTGGCGGACTGGCATATCCTGATCGCGCTGGCGGTCTGTGCGCTGGTGTATGCGGCTGCGGTGGTGGCCAACCTGTATATCCCGCGGCTGTCGGCGGCGCGGCCGGCGCAGTCGTGGCATCCCCGCGCCATGACGCGCAGCTTTTTTGCCGCCTGCGTCACCCTGTGGCGCGACGGCCAAACGCGCTTCTCACTGATCGGCACCAGCCTGTTCTGGGGCGCCGGGGTGACGCTGCGCTTCCTGCTGGTGTTGTGGGTGCCGGTCGCCCTGGGCATTGTCGATAACGCTACGCCGACGCTGCTCAATGCGATGGTGGCGGTGGGCATCGTGGTCGGGGCCGGCGTGGCGGCGCGCTTCGTCACGCTGGAGACGGTCAAACGCTGCATGCCTGCCGGCGTGTTAATCGGCGTCGCGGTGGCGTTTTTCGCGCTGCAGACCAGCATGCTCAATGCCTATGCGCTGCTGCTGGTTATCGGGATGCTGGGCGGCTTCTTTGTGGTACCGCTGAATGCGCTGCTGCAGGAGCGCGGTAAACACTCCGTCGGCGCTGGTAATGCGATTGCGGTGCAGAACCTCGGAGAAAACGCTGCGATGCTGCTGATGCTGGGCCTGTATTCGCTGGTGGTGAAAATCGGCGTGCCGGTGGTGGGCGTCGGGCTTGGTTTCGGCGTGGTGTTTGCGCTGGCGATCGGCGTGCTGTGGTTCTCCCAGCGGCGGAGCAAATAAAAAATAGGGCGCGGCATTAACGCCGCGCCCTGAAGCAATAACCTGTTGACCAGAATATTTTAGAGGGGTTATGGGCCGGCGCTATATTTAGCGTCAGGCGCCAGCGATGCGATCGCACAAATGCAGCAGGCGACCCATGACACCAACCTGACGTGGTTAAATACCGCAAGCTGCTAGCCCGCGTTTGATTATACGAGCGGTTAACCCCTTGTCCAGTAAGCAGGATTAAATACAAGAGCATTCTATATTGGTAAGGGGTTTATTTCCTGCTGGATATCAGTGTCAGGTATCTATTTATTTAAAATCTGCGAGCCGGCTATATTTTATCAGCATCGGTGATAAATAGCGGGACAGTATTTATATCCCGCTCTGGTGCAGGGTATTAAGGCGCCGGAATGGTGAAGCGGCTGTGAATATCTTCCAGCTGCTGCAGCACCTCTTCATTGAGCGTCAGATTAAAACTGTCGATATTGGTTTTTAACTGCTCAAGCGTCGTTGCGCCTAATAGCGTGCTGGCGACAAATGGCTGCTGCCTGACAAAGGCCAGCGCCATTTGCGACGGATCCAGACCGTGCTTTTTCGCCAGCGCGACGTATTCGGCAATCGCCCGCTGTGCCTGTGGCGAAGAGTAGCGGGTAAAGCGGCTGAACAACGTGTTGCGCGCCCCTGCAGGCTGGGCGCCGTTCAGATATTTGCCGCTCAGCGTGCCGAAGGCCAGGCTGGAGTAGGCCAACAGTTCCACGCCTTCAAATTGGCTGATTTCCGCCAGGCCAATCTCAAAACTACGGTTGAGCAGGCTGTATGGGTTCTGAATGGAGACCATGCGCGGCAGCTCATGTTTTTCCGCCAGGTGCAGATAGCGCATGACGCCGTACGGCGTTTCATTGGAGACGCCGATATAGCGTATCTTGCCGGCGCGCACCTGCTCATTGAGCGCTTCCAGCGTTTCCAGCAGCGTGACCGTCGCCATCTCATCACTGTACTGATAGTTCAGCTTGCCGAAGTAGTTGGCGCTGCGCTGCGGCCAGTGCAGCTGATACAAATCGAGATAGTCGGTATTGAGACGCTTCAGGCTGTCGTCCAGCGCGGCGCGGATGTTTTTACGATCCAGCGCCTGCTGCGGACGGATAGCGCTGTCGTTATTGCGCGTTGGGCCGGCGACTTTACTGGCCAGCACGATTTTTTCGCGGTTGCCGCGCGCCTTGATCCAGCTGCCGATATAGCGTTCGGTCAGCCCCTGGGTTTCCGGACGCGGCGGTACCGGGTACATCTCGGCGGTGTCTATCAGGTTGATGCCCGCTTCCAGGGCGTAATCCAGCTGTGCGTGCGCATCGGCTTCGCTGTTTTGTTCGCCAAAGGTCATCGTGCCCAGTCCCAGCACGCTCACTTCTAAAGAACTGTGGGGAATTCGGTGGTATTGCATTAACGGCCTTCCTTAACTGATTTAGCGCGACGGGCGGCGCCCGGTGATACTGCTGCCGGCTCGTTTTGACGCCGGTAAGGCTATCGATACCTTGCTCGACTATAACCAAGCTGAATGGATGGCGAAAGGGGATTTATGCGACGGGAGAAGAGCAGGCTACCGCGGGGAGCGATAGCCCTGGCTGAGTGCGATCAGCGCTCGATAACCTGAGAAACCTGGTCGCCGTTGATCTGACGGCTGTTGCCTTTTTCATCTTTATAGCTGATAAGGCCGGTATCTTTATCGATCTCGGGCTTGCCCTGGGTCAGAATCATATTGCCGTCTTTGGTCGCCATCACGTAGTCGCTGGAGCAACCGGTTAAGCCAATCGCCATTGCCAGCGCGGCGGCGGCCATTACCCACTTTTTCATGCTGCAGATCCTCAATAGGAAAGAATATTTTATAAGATTAGCAAATTACAGCCGGGAACTTGTCTCAGATAACTCTTATCTACCAGAGGATAAAGAAGAAAGGCGCTAACGAAGCGCCTTTTATTGCTTATTCTGCGTTGGTCGATTTTTTGCCGCGCATCAGGTTGAGCGCTTCGACCGACATGGAGAAGAACATGGCGAAGTAGATATAGCCTTTCGGCACGTGCACTTGGAAGCTTTCCAGCATCAGGGTAAAGCCGACCAGGATCAGAAACGCCAGCGCCAGCATTTTCACCGACGGGTGGCGGTCGACAAACTCGCCGATGGGCCGGGCGGCGAACATCATCACGCCGACGGCGATCACCACGGCAGCCATCATGATAAACAGGTGGTCGGACAAACCGACGGCGGTAATCACCGAATCCAGGCTGAAGATTATATCCAGCAGCATAATCTGCACGATGGCGCCGAAGAAGCTGTGCACCTTGGTGTGGTGCTCCTCTTCCGTGCCTTCAATGGTTTCGTGGATCTCTTTACTGGCCTTCCAAATCAGGAACAGCCCGCCGAGCAGCAGAATCAAATCTCTGGCGGAGATGTCATGGCCCATCACGTTGAATAATGGATGAGTGAGGCGAATCACCCAGGCGATGGACGCCAGCAGGGCCAGACGCATTATCATGGCGGCCGCCAGCCCCATTCTGCGCGCTTTGTTCTGCTGCGCCTTCGGCAGCTTCGCCACCACCAGAGACAGGAAGATGATGTTATCGATACCCAAAACGATCTCAAGTATGGTCAGCGTACCTAGCGCCAACCAGGCATTGGGATCCATAATCCACTCAAACATTGCCCAGCACACCTTAAAAAATTCAAAGGGGAAAATTATACGCGTTTATTGGCGCGGGGGCACCGTTGACTAAACGCAAATTAAACAAAAGCGAATTATATTAAGAAATGTCTTGCCAATAACGCCGCGGTGAAGCCTTTTTTCAGATAGAAGCCGCGCGGCAGCGTCATGATCGGCTGCCCCTGCTCGCCGATGGCTTCGGTCAGCGCCTTACTGTTGGCGGCTTTGGGGCGCAGCTGCAGCACTTCGCCGTGGCGCGCGGTGATGCGCTCGACGTGGCCGAGCACGATCAAATCCATCAGCTCCTCCCAATCGCGCCGCAGCATCTCATCTTCTTCTTCACTCGGACTCCACAGCAATGGCGAGCCGATACGCCGCTGTGCCAGCGGGATCTGCCGTTCACCCTCCACAGGGATCCACAGTACCCGCGCCAGCTTGTGGCGCACATGGCTGCTCTGCCAGGTGACGCCGCTGTTGCCGGTCAGCGGCGCGACGCAGACAAAGGTGGTTTCCAGCGGTTTGCCGGCGGCGTCGATGGGGATGGTTTTCAGCTCGATGCCCAGTTCGGGAAAATCCTGCTCCGGCTTGCTGCCGGCCATGGCGCCGAGATACAGCTCCAACAGCATGCCGACCCAGCCTTTATCGCGCTTCAGGTTTGCCGGGATGGCAATCTGCGCCCGGGCGGCCAGTTCGCCAAGAGGGAACCCTGCCAGGCGCTGGGCGCGTTCCAGCAGCTGTTGTTCGTTTTCCGGTGGAGGCGGCAGAGGGGATAAAAACGCCATAAATTACAGCCTGTTTCTGGTGGTTAAAAAATGCACGGCATTTGCTCACAACCCTCCAGCTAAAAGGTGGGTTGGGGAAAACAATAATAGTAGCATGATTTTACATGGTTTTTTCTGCCGACGGCCGGAAGGAAAGCATTTGTTTTTCCGCTTGTGCACCTGAAGCCACCGACAATAAACAGGATCTTACACCTATTTATCCACAGATTTATGGGATAACCCAAATTTTTCATGATTACTGGTTCGATCTACAGCCTTGACGGCGGGCGAATTTTGCGAATTTGTCCGATTTGTGCGTAACTGGGACGAATAATCTGTGGATAAAAACGGCGTTGGTGGATCTTTCGCCAAGGTAAGATCCTGACCGTGCACAGATCACATTTTCCCCCTGTACATAACTGGCGAAAACGATTTACTATACTGTTTTTAAAGTTAAAAAATAAAATCCCTCGTCCGGGGTTTTTCGTGCGGCGTTGAGTTTTACCGGCTTATTCCTTGAGTTCTTCACACACCTATCCACAGAAAAAGTGAATAAAACCGGCCAAAAACCGCGTCCCATGTTTATAACTTTGCCAATATCTGTGAGTTATCCCAATGTTATCCGGCGCGCAGAGCCGTAAAGCAGTGGTTTACCGCCTGTAGCTTGTGTGAAACAATCAGAGCATCTTTGCGAATTTAGCTTATCGAGGTAGTCCGGTGATCGATGATGATGGCTACCGCCCGAATGTTGGTATCGTAATCTGTAATCGTCAGGGGCAGGTCCTGTGGGCCCGCCGTTACGGTCAGCACTCCTGGCAGTTTCCCCAAGGTGGGATTAACCCTGGCGAAACCGCGGAACAGGCGATGTACCGTGAGCTGTTCGAAGAAGTGGGGTTGAGTAAAAAGGATGTGCGCATCCTGGCCTCGACCCGCAACTGGTTGCGCTATAAATTGCCAAAACGTTTGGTGCGTTGGGACACAAAGCCGGTTTGTATCGGCCAAAAACAGAAATGGTTTCTGTTGCAGTTAATGTGCAGTGACGCGGATATCAATATGCAGCGCAGCAGTACGCCGGAGTTTGACGGCTGGCGTTGGGTGAGCTTCTGGTATCCGGTCCGCCAGGTGGTGTCGTTCAAACGGGACGTGTACCGCCGGGTCATGAAAGAATTCGCCGCTACCGTGATGCCGCTGCAACAGCCGTCAGCACCGCGGCAGGCGCCCGCTTATCGCCGAAAGAGAGGTTAACTCAAGCAGACTATGCTCACGCGCTTGCGAGAAATTGTTGAGAAGGTGGCCGCGGCGGCCAGTCTGACCGATGCGCTGGATATTTTGGTCAACGAAACCTGTCTGGCGATGGATACCGAAGTCTGCTCTATCTATCTGGCGGATAACGATCGTCAATGCTATTACCTGATGGCGACGCGCGGGCTGAAAAAACCGCGCGGGCGCACCATCGCTCTGGCCTTCGATGAAGGAGTCGTGGGGCTGGTGGGCAGCCGGGCGGAGCTGATCAACCTGGCGGATGCGCAAAGCCACCCCAGCTTTAAATATATTCCGCAGGTTAAAGAGGAGCATTTTCGCTCCTTCCTGGGCGTGCCGATTATCCACCGCCGCCAGCTGTTCGGCGTGCTGGTGGTGCAGCAGCGCGACCTGCGGCAGTTTAACGAAAGCGAAGAGTCTTTCATGGTCACCCTGGCCACGCAGATGGCCGGGATCCTCTCGCAGTCGCAGCTTAATGCGCTGTTTGGCCGCTACCGGCAGACGCGCATCCGCGCGCTGGCGGCCTCGCCGGGCGTGGCGGTTGCCGAAGGGTGGCAGGACAGCAGCCAGCCTTCGCTCGACCAGGTGTTTAAAGCCTCGACGCTGGATACCGTCAGCGAACGTGAGCGCCTGACGCTGGCGCTGGAAGAGGCCGGCGCGGAGTTTCGCCGCTTCAGCAAGCGCTTTGCCGCCAGCGCGCAGAAAGAGAGCGCGGCAATCTTCGACCTCTATTCTCACCTGTTAAACGACGCACGTTTGAAGCGCGAACTGTTTGCCGAAATCGACGCCGGCTCGGTGGCGGAGTGGGCGGTTAAACAGGTGATCGAGGTGTTCGCCGCCCAGTTTGCCGCGTTGCAAGACACCTACATGCGTGAACGCGCCAGCGATTTACGCGCGCTCGGCCAGCGGCTGCTGTTCCATCTCGACGATACCACGCAGGGCGCGACCCAGTGGCCGCAGCGCTTTGTGCTGGTGGCCGACGAGCTGACGGCCACGCTGCTGGCGGAAGTCCCGCCGGACCGGCTGGCCGGGGTGGTGGTGCGCGACGGCGCCGCCAACTCCCACGCGGCGATTCTGGTGCGCGCCATGGGCGTGCCGACGGTGATGGGGGCGGATATTCAGCCCTCGCTGCTCAACCGCCGGATGCTGATTGTCGACGGTTATCGCGGCGAGCTGCTGGTCGATCCCGAACCGGTACTGCTGCAAGAGTACCAGCGGCTGATTGATGAGGAGCTGGCGCTAAGCAAACTGGCGGAAGACGACGTCGAGCAGCCGGCGCAGCTGAAAAGCGGCGAACGGATCCAGGTGCTGCTCAACGCCGGTTTAAGCCCGGAGCACGAACAGCTACTGGGCGGGCGCGTCGACGGCGTCGGCCTGTACCGCACGGAAATTCCCTTTATGCTGCAAAGCGGCTTCCCGTCGGAAGAAGAGCAGGTGGCGCAGTATCAGGGTATGTTGCAACTGTATCCGACTAAGCCCGCGACGCTGCGCACCCTGGATATCGGCGCGGACAAGCAGCTGCCCTATATGCCGATCAGCGAGGAGAACCCCTGCCTGGGCTGGCGCGGCATCCGCGTGACGCTCGATCAGCCGGAGATCTTCTTGATCCAGGTGCGGGCGATGCTGCGCGCCAATGCCGGCACCGGCAACCTGGGGATCCTGCTGCCGATGGTCACCAGCCTGGATGAGATCGACGAAGCCAAAAGCTTGATCGAGCGCGCCGGGCATGAGGTGGAAGAGATGCTGGGCTATGCGATCCCCAAACCGCGCATCGGCGTGATGCTGGAAGTGCCGTCGATGATCTTCCTGATCCCGCAGCTAGCCGAGCGCGTTGATTTCATTTCGGTCGGCACCAACGATTTAACCCAGTACCTGCTGGCGGTAGACCGCAACAACACCCGCGTGGCATCGCTGTACGACAGCCTGCACCCCTCCATGCTGCGGGTGCTGCAGACGATCGTCGAACAGGGCGAGGCCGCCGGATTACAGGTCAGCCTGTGCGGCGAGCTGGCCGGCGACCCGATCGGCGCGCTGCTGCTGGTGGGGATGGGCTATCGCCACCTCAGTATGAACGGGCGCAGCGTGGCGCGTATCAAATACCTGCTGCGGCATATCGAGCTGGCGGACGCGCAGCGCCTGACGCAGCAGGTGCTGCGCGCCTCGCTGACCAATGAGGTGCGCCACCTGGCCGCGACCTTTATGGAACAGCAGAATATGGGCGGCCTGGTGCGCGGCGGGCGCTGAATCGCATTCAGACTGATTTTTTTACAGAACTTTTCCCTGCGGCCCTCCCCGGGCGTCGTTAAGCTTATGTTATGATGCGGACCTTCCTCGGTGCGCCGCGGAAAGGACCCATCTAGCGATGTAGACCCAAGATTATTCAGGTTGCCGCCGGTCGGCAACGGACTGCGACCCCGTTGGGGAAGAATAATAGACGAGTTGTGGTGATAGATGAGCAATAGCTATCTGAGATTTCCTGAGTTTGATCCGGTGCTTTTTTCCATCGGCCCGGTCTCCCTGCACTGGTACGGCCTGATGTACCTGGTTGGCTTTGTCTTTGCCATGTGGCTGGCGATTCGCCGGGCTAACAAGCCGGGCAGCGGCTGGACGAAAGACGAAGTGGAAAACCTGCTGTATGCCGGTTTCCTCGGCGTATTCGTCGGCGGCCGCGTAGGGTATGTCCTGTTCTACAACCTGCCGTTATTCCTTGAGAACCCGCTCTATCTGTTCAAAGTCTGGGACGGCGGCATGTCATTCCACGGCGGCCTGATGGGTGTGATTCTGGTGATGTTCTGGTTTGCGCGGCGTACGAAGCGCACGTTCTTCCAGGTCTCTGATTTTATTGCCCCGCTGATTCCCTTCGGCCTCGGCACCGGCCGGCTCGGCAACTTTATCAACGGCGAACTGTGGGGCCGCGTGACGACGGATACGCCATGGGCGATGCTGTTCCCCGGCTCGCGCAGCGAAGATATCGCCATTGCCGCCGCCGACCCGGGCAAGTGGCTGCCGCTGTTGAACCAGTACGGCGTGCTGCCGCGCCACCCGTCGCAGCTGTATGAACTGCTGCTGGAAGGCGTGGTGCTGTTTATCATTCTTAACCTGTTTATTCGCAAATCGCGGCCGATGGGCGCGGTGTCCGGCCTGTTCCTCATCGGTTACGGCGCATTCCGCATTATTGTGGAGTCGTTCCGCCAGCCGGATGCACAGCTGGGGCTGTTTGACGGCGTTATCAGCATGGGGCAGATTCTGTCGATCCCGATGGTGTTGGCCGGTATTATTATGATGATCTGGGCGTACCGCCGTCGCCCGCAGCAACAAACTTCGTGAGGAAACATGAAACAGTATCTGGATTTAATGAAAAAAGTGCTCGACGAGGGCACCCCAAAAGCAGACCGCACCGGCACCGGCACGTTGTCGATTTTCGGTCACCAGATGCGTTTCAATTTGCAGGAAGGCTTCCCGTTGGTGACCACCAAGAAGTGTCACCTGCGCTCGATTATTCATGAGCTGCTGTGGTTCCTGAAAGGGGACACCAACATCGCCTATCTGCGTGAAAACAAGGTTACCATTTGGGATGAGTGGGCCGATGAAAACGGCGACCTGGGCCCGGTTTACGGTCAGCAGTGGCGCGCCTGGGGCGCAGCGGACGGTCGTCAGATCGACCAACTGAGCAAGGTGCTGCAGCAGCTGAAACAGGATCCGGATTCACGCCGTATCATCGTCTCCGCCTGGAACGTCGGTGAACTGGACCAGATGGCGCTGGCGCCTTGCCATGCGTTTTTCCAGTTCTACGTGGCGGACGGCAAACTGTCCTGTCAGCTCTATCAGCGCTCTTGCGACGTCTTCCTCGGCCTGCCGTTCAATATCGCCAGCTATGCGCTGCTGGTGCATATGATGGCGCAGCAGTGCGATCTGGAAGTGGGCGACTTTGTTTGGACCGGCGGCGACACGCACCTGTACAGCAACCATATGGAGCAGACCCAGCTGCAACTGACCCGCGAGCCGCGTCCGCTGCCGAAGCTGGTGATTAAACGTAAGCCGGACTCGCTGTTCGACTACCGTTTCGAAGACTTTGAAATTGAAGGTTACGACCCGCATCCGGCGATCAAGGCGCCGGTGGCGATCTGATATCAAACGACGTTTCTTTCAGGGCGCAACTTTGGTTGCGCCCTTTTTCGTTGTCGCCCGCGCCCGCTTGCGACCCCGCTGAACGTTGCGTATAACGCCGCATTTTTCCTGTATCTCTTCATCATTTACTTTTTTGTTTGCGCGCCGTTTTCCAGGCGGTAACCGAGACGCTGTTATCGTCCATTTTGGCGATTACACTCGTCGCCATGAACGATAACTTTCACCACGGCGTCAGCCGGCAGCGCGGTATCACGTTGATGGAGCTGCTGCTGGCGGTTCTGATTAGCGCGATGCTGAGCGGCTGGGGCGTCAGTCACTGGCGGCAGCACCAACAGGCACTGCGGCTGGAACAGGCCGCCCAGCAGCTGCTGGTGTTTCTGCAGCGCCTGCAGGCCGACGCCAACTGGCGCAACCGCACCGCCTTGCTGTGGTTTAAACCGTACGGGCGCTGGTGCCTGGGCAGCGGCGCGGAACCGGCTGACTGCCGGCAGCCGGCAAGATGGCGCTTCACGCCGCCGAGCGATGATATCCGGCTGCTCGACTTCACCCGTAAGGAGCTGGGCTTTTACGGGGTGCGCAACAGCGCGCAGGCCGGGCATATCCGCCTGGGCAACGACGCCGGCCAATTGCAGGTGGTGCTTTCCGCCCAGGGACGCCTGCGCATTTGCAGCGTGGGGAGCGCGCTGCGCGGGATCCGCGCATGCTGACGTCGTCGCGCGGCTTTACCCTGCCAGAGGTGCTGCTGGCTATGGCGGCGGGCAGCCTGATTATGCTGGCGGCGACGAAGGTCTATCCCGCGCTGCGTCAGCAAAGCGCGGCGTTTCTCGGTGCCTATCAGCTGGAGCTAAGGCTGCGGCAGGCGGCGTTCGGCATTGAAAAAGATCTGCGCCGCGCGGGGTTTTGCGCCGGAAGGTGCGCCGGGCGGCCGCTGACCATCGCCCGGCATGCCGGGGAGGCGGCCGACAGCTGCGTTATCGTCGCCTATGACCTGAACCGCAACGGCCGCTGGGAAACGGCGGGCGACGAGGCGGAGAAGTTCGGCTACCGCCTGCGCGCGGGCCGGCTTGAGCGGCAGCGCGGCGTCAGCCAATGCAACGGCGGCGGCTGGGAAAACCTGTTTGAGCGCGACGAAGTGCGTATTGAAACCTTCAGCATTCATCTGCTGCCGGGTAACCACGGCCGGCGCCTGCTGCGCCTGACGCTGAGCGGCCGCTCGGCGAGCGCGGCGGGGCATATGCGTTTAATACGGTGGGATATCAACGTGGAGGCGCCGTCATCGTGAATGGAGCAGATTATCAACGGGGCAGCGTGCTGGCGGCGGTGATGCTGGTATTGCTGATGGGCTTGTTGCTGCTGGGTGCTCAGCAAAAACAGCTCGATAGCGCGCTGTTGCTGGCGGTGGAACAGCGGCGTTATCTGCAGGCGTACAATCAGGCGTCGTCGGCGCTGAACTGGGGGCTGACGCAGTCCTGGCCGCCCGCGTTGCTGGATGCCGGCGTCTGGCGCTGTCAGCGGCAATTTTCGGCGGGGCTGCAGGCCTGCGTCAAGCGCGCTTCCCGGCCGGGCGTTATACTGCTGCGCGGGCTGGGGGAGATGCCTGCGGCGGAACCGCTCTGGCTGTATCAGCTGGCCACGCCGGACGCGCATGGGCGGCTGCGGGTGGAGCCGGGCGGCTGGTTGGACTTTTGCCCGGAAAAGGACGCGGCGGCCTGTGTGGACTAACAACGTCGGCGGGGAAGCTCGTCATCAGCAGGGCTTCAGCCTGCCGGAAGTATTAATTGCGGCGCTGTTATTCTCGGTGTCGCTGCTCGGCCTGTTACAATACCATCAGGTATTATTACAGGGGCTGCAGCGGCAATGGCAGTATCGGCAGGCCTGGTCGCTGGCCCATCAGCAGCTGGAGCGGCTGGCCGCCGGCAGCGACGTCGACGACGCGATGGCGCCCGGCTGGCGGCGCGAGTTGCAGCCCGGTGAGGCAGACGGCGCCTGTCGGCAGTTCACGGTCACGATAACAACGCCGCTGCGTCAACAGGCCCGGCTCAGCCGCTGGTATTGCGGTGACGACTAACCCGGCGCGTATAGGATTTTCAAGGAGCCTCATGTTTACGGTTTATCATTCCAATCAGCTGGACGTGCTGAAAACGCTGACCAGCGTCCTGATCGCCAGAGAACCGTTGGCCGACCCTTTCCAGCAGGAGGTGGTGTTGGTACAAAGCCCGGGGATGGCGCAATGGCTGCAGATGCAGCTGGCCGAGCAGTTCGGGATTGCCGCCAATATCGAGTTTCCGCTGCCGGCGACCTTTATCTGGGAAATGTTCACCCGCGTGCTGCCGGGCATCCCGAAAGAGAGCGCCTTCAGTAAGGACGCCATGACCTGGAAGCTGATGTGGCTGCTGCCCGAGATGCTGACGCAGCCCGAATTTGCCCCGCTGCAGCACTATCTGACCGACGACGGCGATAAGCGCAAAATCCACCAGCTTGCCGGACGCGTGGCCGACCTGTTTGACCAGTATTTGGTGTACCGGCCACAGTGGCTGGAAAGCTGGCAGCGCGGCGAATTGGTCGCCGAGCTGCCCGAGGCGCAGCAGTGGCAGGCGCCGCTGTGGGCGCGGCTGGTGCAGTATACCCAGGAGCTGGGGCAGCCGGAGTGGCACCGCGCCAACCTGTATCGCCGCTTTATCGCCACGCTGGAACAGGCGCAGCAGTGCCCGCCGGGGCTGCCGAAGCGGGTATTCATTTGCGGCATTTCGGCGCTGCCGCCGGTCTATCTGGAGGCGTTGCAGGCGCTGGGCAGACATATTGATATTCACCTGATGTTCACCAACCCGTGCCGCTACTACTGGGGCGATATTCAGGACTACGCGTTTCTGGCGCGCTTGCAAAGCCGCAAGCGGCGTCGCCACCATCAGGCGCAGGAGCAGGGACTATTCCGCGATCCCGAGCAGGCGGCACAGCTGTTTGACGCCGAAGGGGGGCAGCAATTGAGCAACCCGCTGCTGGCGTCATGGGGCAAACTGGGGCGCGATCACCTGTATCTGTTGGCGCAGATGGAGAGCCTGCAGGAGGTTGACGCCTTTGTCGATATCCCGGCGGACAATCTGCTGCATGGCATACAGCGCGATATGCTGGAACTGGAGGATTGCGCGGTGATCGGCACCACGCCGGACACCTTTGAACGCAGCGACGGCAAACGCCCGCTTGACCCCGACGACCGCTCGCTGAGCCTGCACGCCTGCCATAGCCCGCAGCGCGAGGTGGAGGTGCTGCACGACCAGCTGCTGGCGATGCTGGCGGACGATCCGCAGCTTACCGCGCGCGATATTATCGTGATGGTTGCCGATATCGACAGTTATACGCCGTATATTCAGGCGGTGTTCGGCAATGCGCCGGCTGACCGCTACCTGCCGTTCGCCATTTCCGACCGCAAGGCGCGTCAGGCGCATCCTGCGCTGCAGGCCTTTATTTCTCTGCTTGATTTACCGCAGAGCCGCTTTACCTCTGAACAGGTGCTGTTGCTACTGGAGGTGCCAGTGCTGGCCGCGCGCTTCGCTATTCAGGAGGAGGGGCTACGCCTGCTGCGCCGCTGGGTGGCAGAGTCCGGCGTGCGCTGGGGGCTGGATGACGATAACGTGCGCGAGCTGGCGCTACCGACCACCGGTCAACACACCTGGCGTTTTGGCATCACCCGTATGCTGCTGGGCTATGCCATGGACAGCAACGTCGGCGACTGGCAGGGGGTGCTGCCGTACGACGAGTCCAGCGGACTGGCGGCGGAGCTGGCCGGCCAGTTGGCGGAACTGCTGACGCAGCTTGCCCAGTGGCGTCAGCGCCTCAGTGAAACGCGCACCCTGGCGGAATGGGCGCCGCTGTGCCGCCAACTGCTGGAGAGCTTTTTTGCCGCCGATGGCGACACGGAAGCCGCGCTGGCGCTGATAGAAAAGCAGTGGCACCAGGTGTTGGAGCACGGCACCAATGCCCGCTATCCCGACGCGGTGCCGCTGAGCCTGCTGCGTGACGAGCTGGCGGCGCGTCTTGATCAGGAGCGGATCAGTCAGCGCTTTCTGGCCGGGCAGATCAACTTCTGCACGCTGATGCCGATGCGTTCTATCCCGTTCAAAGTGGTGTGCCTGCTCGGCATGAACGACGGCGTTTATCCGCGTACGCTGCCGCCGCTGGGGTTTGACCTGATGGCGCAGCAGGTAAAACGCGGCGATCGCAGCCGCCGCGACGACGACCGCTATCTGTTCCTGGAAGCCATTTTATCCGCGCAGGAAAAGCTGTATATCAGCTTTATCGGCCGCTCGATTCAGGACAACAGCGAACGTTACCCGTCGGTGCTGGTGACGGAGTTGTTGGAGTATCTGCAGCAGAGCTACTGCCTGCCGGGGGACGAAGCGCTGGATGTGGACGCCAGCGCGCGTCGGGTTAGCGAACATTTACTTCGCTGGCATGCCCGGATGCCGTTCGCGGCGGAAAATTTCATACCGGACAGCGAGGCGCAAAGCTACGCCGCCGAATGGCTGCCGGCCGCCGACGGGCGCGGCCAGGCGCACCCTGAGTTCAATCAGCCGCTGCCGGCCGAACTCCGCGTTGAGATCGCGCTGGATGAGCTGCTGCGCTTCTACCGTCACCCAATCCGCGCATTCTTCCAGCAGCGCCTGGGCGTGAGCTTTGTGTTGGAAGAAACCGAGCTGCCGGATGAAGAGCCGTTTACGCTGGATAACCTCAGCCGCTATCAGTACAACAATCAGCTGCTGAATGCGCTGATTGACGGCGACGATGCGGCGAAGCTGTATCAGCGCATCAGGGCCTCCGGTGGTTTGCCCTACGGCGCCTTCGGCGAGATTTATTGGCAGAAGCAGCAGGAAGAGATGGAGGAGCTGGCGGCTCAGGTGCGTGAGGAGCGTCGGGAGAGCGGCAGCCTGGAACTGGATATCAGCGTGGCGGGCGTGCATATCGGCGGCTGGCTGCATCAGGTACAGGAGGATGGCCTGCTGCGCTGGCGGCCGGCTGCCCTGTCGGCGGTGGACGGCATTCTGCTGTGGCTGGAGCATCTGCTGTATTGCAGCGCGGGCGGCCAGGGTGAAAGCCGCATGCTGGGGCGCAAGAATTCGGTCTGGCGCTTTGCCGCCCTGCCGGCGGACGCGGCGCAGGCGCAGCTGGCGGAGCTGGTGGCCGGCTATCAGCGCGGTCTGTGCCAGCCGCTGATGCTGCTCAATAAGAGCGGCTGGGCCTGGTTAAACCAGTGCTATCAGCCGGAAAATCAGGCGATTGACTGGAGCGAAGAGGCGCAGGCCAAAGCGCGCGCTAAACTGCTGCAGGCCTGGCAGGGCGACCAGCGCATTCCCGGCGAAGGGGAGGACCCTTATGTTCAGCGGGTGCTGCGCCAGCTGGATAATGAGGCTCTGGCGCAAATTTTAGCGGAAACAGAACGTTACCTGCTGCCGGTCGCCAGACATAATCTGGGATAATGGGCCCGGGTGGTGCACCGTGGCGGGAGGTGGTAAAACTAGGTCTCGCCGTAGGTGAATAGCGGGTTTTAGCGTGACAGTAAGTACTTACCGGGGAGCTGTCGCTACGGCGTATTGTGACGCGTCGACCTGCCCGGTATGACATTTTTGTTGTTTTTTGATCGGCCTTGCCGGCGTCCTGGAACGGACGCAGCGGGGCGGAAATAGGGGTTTAATTTGGATATGCGCAGACGTTGGGCCCGCCTTTGCGGGGTAATGTTGTTGGTAGTATTCTGGGCGCCGTCAGGCTGGGCCGGGCAGGGATGGCAGCCGCTGGCGGAGAAAATCCATAAAAGCGAGCACGATCCGCGCCATTACCAGGCCATCAAGCTGACGAACGGCATGACGGTGCTGCTGGTCTCTGATGAGCAGGCGCCTAAGTCGCTGGCCGCGCTGGCCCTGCCGGTCGGTTCTCTGGAAGATCCTGACAGCCAGCTGGGGTTGGCGCACTATCTGGAACATATGGTGCTGATGGGCTCCAAACGCTATCCGGATCCGGAAAACCTGTCCGAATACCTCAAAAAACACGGCGGCAGCCACAATGCCAGCACCGCGTCGTACCGCACCGCCTACTATCTGGAGGTGGAAAACGATGCGCTGGAGCCGGCGGTGGACCGCATGGCCGATGCGATAGCCGAACCGCTGCTGGACCCCGGCAATGCGGATAAAGAGCGCAACGCGGTGAATGCCGAGCTGACCATGGCGCGTTCGCGTGATGGCATGCGTATGGCGCAGGTCGGGGCGGAAACGCTGAACCCGGCGCATCCGAGCGCGCGCTTTTCCGGCGGCAACCTCGATACGCTGAAGGATAAACCCGGCAGCAAGCTGCATGAGGCGCTGACGAGCTTCTATCAACGCTATTACTCCGCCAATCTGATGGTCGGGGTGCTCTACAGCAACCAGCCGCTGCCGCAGCTGGCTGCGCTGGCGGCGAAGACCTTCGGCCGGGTGCCGGATCATCAGGCTGACGTTGCGCCGATTACCGTACCGGCGGTGACCAAAGCGCAGCAGGGCATCATCATCAATTACGTGCCGGCGCAGCCGCGCAAGCAGCTGAAGGTCGAGTTCCGTATCGATAACAACAGCGCGGCTTTCCGCAGCAAGACCGATACCTATATCAGCTACCTGATCGGCAACCGCAGCAAAAATACGCTGTCTGACTGGCTGCAGCAGCAGGGACTGGCCGATGCCATTAACGCGGGCGCCGATCCGATGGTGGATCGCAACGGCGGGGTGTTTGTCATCAGCGTGTCGCTGACGGATAAAGGCCTGGCGCAGCGTGACCAGGTGGTGGCCGCGATCTTTAACTACCTGAACATGCTGCGTCAGCAGGGCGTCAAAAAAAGCTACTTTGATGAAATTGCGCACGTGTTAAATCTGGATTTCCGCTACCCGTCGATTACCCGCGATATGGACTATATCGAGTGGCTGGTGGATACCATGCTGCGCGTGCCGGTCGAACATACGCTGGATGCGCCTTATCTGGCGGACCGTTACGACCCTGACGCCATTAAACGGCGTCTGGATGAAATGACGCCGCAAAACGCCCGCGTGTGGTTTATCAGCCCGAACGAGCCGCATAACAAAACGGCGTACTTTGTCGATGCGCCGTATCAGGTGAATAAAATCACCCCGCAGCGTTTTGAACAGTGGCAGCGCCTGGGACAGGGGATTTCGCTGTCGCTGCCGGCGCTGAACCCGTATATCCCGGATGACTTTACCCTCACCGCGCCGTCGCACCGCTTTACCCAGCCGGAAGTGGTGGTGAATCAGCCGGGGCTGCGCGTGCTGTATATGCCGAGCCGCTATTTTGCTGATGAGCCGAAGGCCGACGTAACCGTCGCTTTCCGCAACGCTGAAACCATGAATTCGGCGCGCAATCAGGTGTTGTTCTCGCTGACGGATTACCTGGCCGGTATCGCGCTGGATCAGCTGAGCTATCAGGCTTCGGTCGGGGGCCTGAGTTTCAGCACCTCGCCGAGCAACGGCCTGCAGTTTAACGCCAACGGCTTTACCCAGCGCCTGCCGCAGCTGCTGACGTCGCTGATTGAAGGCTACGCCGGCTTTACGCCGACCCAGGCGCAGTTGGATCAGGCCAAGTCCTGGTATCTGCAGCAGCTGGATGCCGCCGAAAAAGGCAAAGCCTTCGAACTGGCGATCCAGCCGATTCAGATGGTGTCGCGCGTGCCCTATTCGGAACGCAGCGAACGGCGTGAAGTGCTGAAAAACCTGACGCTGAAAGACGTGCTCGCCTACCGCGACGGCCTGCTGAAAAACGCCACGCCGGAAATGCTGGTGGTGGGCAATATGAGCAAGCCTCAGGTTGACCAGCTGGCGTCCGCGCTGAAGCAGAGCCTCGCCTGCCGCGGCGTGACATGGTGGCACGGGGAAAATGTCCGCGTTGATAAAAAACAGCTGGCGAATCTGCAGCGCGCCGGCAGTAGCACCGACTCGGCGCTGGCGGCGGTCTATATCCCAACCGGATATGATGAAATCAGCGGCATGGCGCACAGCTCACTGCTGGGACAGATCATTCAGCCCTGGTTCTATAGCCAGCTGCGCACCCAGGAACAGCTGGGGTATGCGGTGTTTGCCTTCCCGATGTCGGTCGGGCGGCAGTGGGGCGTCGGTTTCCTGCTGCAGAGCAACAGCAAACAGCCGGACTACCTCTATCAGCGCTATCAGGACTTCTATCCGAAGGCGGAAAAACGGCTGCGCGCGATGAGCGCTGCGGACTTTGCCCAGTATCAGCAGGCGCTGATTAATGAACTGAAACAGCGGCCGCAAACGCTGAGCGAGGAGGCAGGGCGCTTTAGCAATGACTTCGAGCGCGGTAATTTTGCCTTTGACACGCGTCAGAAGCTGATCGCACAGATAGAGCAACTGACGCCGGCCAAGCTGGCGGACTTCTTCCATCAGGCGGTGATGCAGCCGCAGGGGCTGGCGGTGCTGTCTCAGGTCAGCGGCAGCAGCCAGGGCAAAGCCGATTATGCGGCGCCGCAGGGCTGGACCGCTTATCCGAATGCGTCCGCGCTGCAACAGACCATGCCGCGTCAGGTGGTTAAACCATGACGACGCTGACTCCGCAAACGCTCGATCCGTTAACGCTGCCGCTTTACGGCGAACGGCTGATTGAAGCCTCGGCGGGGACCGGTAAGACCTTCACCATTGGCGCGCTGTATTTGCGCCTGCTGTTGGGGTTGGGTAAGCAGGCGGCGTTTTCGCGCCCGCTGACGGTAGAGGAAATTTTGGTGGTGACCTTTACCGAGGCCGCTACCGAAGAGCTGCGCGGCCGTATCCGCAGCAATATTCACGGGTTGCGCATCGCCTGCATTCGCGGGCGGGAGCACTGCGACAATCCGCTGTTTGCCGCGCTGATGGCGGAGATTGACGATCTGTCGGACGCGGCGGCGCAGCTGCTGGCCGCCGAGCGGCAAATGGATGAGGCGGCGATCTATACCATCCACGGTTTTTGTCAGCGCATGCTGACCCAGAACGCCTTTGAGTCCGGCATTTTGTTTGAACAAACGTTGGTGCAGGACGAGCTGCCGCTGCGCCGGCAGGCCTGCGCCGACTTTTGGCGTCGCCATTGCTATCCGCTGCCGCTGGACGTTGCGCGCGCGGTCAGCCAAGAGTGGAGCGGGCCGGAAGCTTTGCTGAGCGATCTGTCCGCCTATCTGCACGGCGAGGCGCCGACGCTGCGTCAGCCGCCACAGCAGGATGAAACGCTGCTGGCGCGCCACCAGAAGATTGTGGTGCGCATTGACGCTATCAAGGCGCAATGGATCGCGGCGGCGGCTGACCTGCACGACCTTATCAGCAGCTCCGGCGTCGATAAGCGCAGTTACAGCAGCAAACACTTGCCCAACTGGTTACACAAGGTCGGCGAGTGGGCCGGGCAGGAGACGCTGGATTATCAGCTGCCGAAAGAGCTGGAAAAGTTCCGCCAGTCGACGCTGCTGGAGAAAACCAAGAAGGGCGAGGCGCCGCGTCATACCCTGTTTGACGCCGTCGACGGCCTGTTTGCCGAACCGCTGACGCTGCGCGATCTGGTGATGGCGCGCGCGCTGAGCGAGATCCGTACCTCAATTCAGCAGGAAAAACGCCAGCGCGCCGAGCTGGGGTTTGACGATCTGTTGAGCCGGCTGGACGGCGCGCTGCAGAGCGCCGGCGGCGATCGGCTGGCGCAGGCGATACGTCAGCGTTATCCGGTGGCGATGATCGATGAGTTTCAGGATACCGATCCGCAGCAGTACCGCATTTTCCATAAGTTATATGTCGGTCAGGCGGAGTGCGGACTGCTGCTGATTGGTGATCCCAAACAGGCGATTTATGCGTTCCGCGGCGCGGACATTTTCACCTATATGCGCGCACGTTCTGAGGTAAGCGCACACTATACGCTGGAGACCAACTGGCGCTCTTCGCCGACGATGGTCGGCAGCGTCAACCGGCTGTTCTCGCGGCTGGAAAAACCGTTCCTGTTCGGTGAGATCCCGTTTATTGAGGTGGCGGCGGCGGATAAAAACCATCAGCTGGCGTTTGAACTGCATAACCGGCCCCAGGCCGCCATGCACTTCTGGCTGCAGCCGGGCGACGGCGTGGGAGTAAGTGACTACCAACAGCAGATGGCGCGGCTGTGCGCGACGCAAATCCGCGACTGGCTGAACGCCGGGCAGCGCGGGGAGGCCTGGCTGGCGGACGGCGACAGGCGGCGGCCGGTGCAGGCGTCAGATATCACCATTCTGGTGCGCAGCCGGGCGGAGGCGGCGCTGGTGCGCGATGCGCTCAGCCTGCTGGCGCTCCCTTCGGTCTACCTGTCGAATCGCGACAGCGTGTTCGATACGCCGGAGGCTAAGGATCTGCTGTGGCTGCTGCAGGCGGTGCTGGCGCCGGAGCAGGAGCGTACGTTGCGTAGCGCGATGGCGACCGGCCTGCTGGGGCTGGATGCGCCGACGCTGGACGCCCTGAACCATAACGAGCGGGCGTGGGACGCGCTGGTTGATGAGTTTGACCAATACCGCACGCTGTGGCTGCGGCGCGGCGTGCTGCCGATGCTGCGCGAGGTGATGACGCAGCGGCACCTGGCGGAAAACCTGCTGGCCAGCCCCGGCGGTGAGCGGCGGCTAACCGATGTGATGCATCTGGGCGAACTGCTGCAGGAGGCGTCGGCGCAGCTCGACAGCGAGCATGCGCTGGTGCGCTGGCTGGCGCAGCAGATCGCCCAGCCGAACAGCCAGTCGGACAACCAGCAGCTGCGTCTGGAAAGCGATCGCCACCTGGTGCAGGTGATGACGATTCACAAGTCGAAAGGGCTGGAGTATCCGCTGGTCTGGCTGCCGTTTGTCGGCAACTATCGCCAACAGCAGCAGGTGTTGTATCACGATCGTCACAGCTTCAAGGCCCTGCTGGATCTGAATGCCGATGAAGAGAGCATCGCCTGGGCGGAGGAAGAGCGGCTGGCGGAGGATTTGCGCCTGCTGTACGTCGCGCTGACGCGTTCGGTGTACCACTGCAGCATCGGCATTGCACCGCTTATTCAGGGCACGCGTAAGAAGCAGGGAGAGACCGATTTACATCGTAGTGCGCTGGGATATCTGGTGCAGGGCGGTCAGGCGGGGGACGCTGCCTGTTTGCAGAGCTGTCTGCAGCAGCTGGCCGATGAAAGCATTGCGCTCTCGCTGCTTGAGACGCTTGATGAGCAGCCCTGGCAGCCGCAAAGCGTGAGGGCGGAGCAGCTGGCGGCCAGACAGGTCAGCCGGCAGATGCAGGATTTCTGGCGGGTAACCAGCTATACCGGCCTGCAGCAACACGGCGCCGGGCTGATGCAGGATTTGCTGCCGCGGCTGGACGTCGACGCCGCGGGTGAGCAGGCGGTTGAAAGTGAGCCATCACTGACTCCGCATACCTTTCCGCGCGGCGCCGCGCCGGGCACCTTCCTGCACAGCCTGTTTGAGACGCTGGATTTTACCCAGCCGCTGGATCCCGCCTGGTTGGCGGAGCAGTTGCAGCTGAACGGCTATGACGCATATTGGCAGCCGGTGCTGCAGACGTGGATGGAGACGCTGCTGCACACCGTGCTGAATGACAGCGGCGTTACGCTGGCGCAGCTGACGCCGCAGGCGAAACAGGCGGAACTGCAGTTTTATCTGCCGATCGGCCAACTGCTGCAGGCCACGCAGCTGGATGCGTTGGTGAAGCGCTACGATCCGCTGTCGGCGCGCTGTCCGGCGCTGGATTTTCAACGGGTGCAGGGGATGCTGAAAGGCTTTATCGACCTGATTTTCTGCTGGCAGGGGAAATATTACCTGCTCGACTATAAGTCCAACTGGCTGGGGGACGACAGCAGCGCCTATACGCAGCCGGCGATGGCGCAGGCGATGGCGGAACACCGTTATGACCTGCAGTATCAGCTGTATACCCTGGCGCTGCATCGCTATCTGCGTCACCGTCTGGCGGACTATGACTATCAGCGTCATTTTGGCGGCGTGATTTATCTGTTTTTGCGCGGCGTCGACGGTCAGCATCCCGGCAACGGCATCTTTGCCTGCCGGCCCGCCGCCGAACTGGTTGAGGGCATGGATCGGCTGTTCAGCGGCGACGATAACCCGGGAGACTCTGAAGCATGATGCAGCTACTACAACAGGCGGTCGCGCTTGGCGTGTTGCGTCCGTTGGACGTGCAGTTCGCCCAGGTGGTCGCCGGGCCGGAACGGCCGGATATGTTGCTGGCGGCGGCCTGCCTCAGCGCGGAAGCCGGTGCCGGCCACGTCTGTCTGCAGCTGGAGCAACTGCTGCCGGAGACATTATTCGGCGCCCGCCAGCCTGAGCTGGCGCAGGCGGTCTGGCAGGCCGCCGGTCAGCCGGACGTTGAGGCGTGGCGAGCCCTGCTGCTGTCGTCATCGGCGGTCAGCGACGGCAGCTTGCCGACGCCGCTGGTGCTGCAGCAGCAGCGTCTCTACCTGCAGCGCATGTGGCAAAGCGAAGGCGAGGTGGCGGACTTTATCGGCAGTGACGATACGCCACAGCCTATCGATCCGCAGCGTTTACGGCCGATCCTGGATCGCCTGTTTGGCGAGGCGGAAGCGACGCCGGACTGGCAGAAAATCGCCGCCGCCGTTGCCGCTACGCGGCGCATTGCGGTGATTTCCGGCGGGCCGGGCACCGGCAAAACCACCACGGTGGCGAAACTGCTGGCGGCGCTGGTGCAGCTGGCCGATGGTGAACGGCTGCGCATTCAGCTCGCCGCGCCGACCGGGAAAGCGGCGGCGCGCCTGACCGAATCGCTCGGCAGCGCCAGCCGCCGGCTGGGGCTGACGCAGCAGCAGCTGAGCCTGTTTCCTTCCGAAGCCGCCACGCTGCACCGCCTGCTGGGCGCGCAGCCGAACAGCCAGCGCATGCGTTACCATCGCGGTAACCCGCTGCATCTGGACGTGCTGGTGGTGGATGAGGCGTCGATGGTGGATTTACCGATGATGGCGCGGCTGATCGCCGCCTTGCCCGCACATGCCAGAGTGATTTTCCTTGGCGACCGCGATCAGCTGGCCTCGGTGGAGGCGGGCGCGGTGCTGGGGGATATTTGCCGCTTTGCCGAGCAGGGCTACAGCGAGGCGCGTGCGGCGCAGCTCAGCCAGCTGACCGGCTGTGCGCTGCAGGGGCAGCCGGCGCAGGCGGCTGCGGCGGTGCGCGATAGCCTGTGTTTGCTGCGTAAAAGCTACCGTTTTGACGCCAACTCGGGCATTGGACAGCTGGCGTTCGCGGTTAACGCCGGCGATGTCCGGGGCGCGCGTGCGGCGCTGGACGGGCGTTTTGGCGACGTGGCCGGCTATCCGCTGGCGGAGACGGCGGACTATCAGGCGCTGCTGGATGCCTGCGTGGCGGGCTATCGCGATTACCTGACGCAGGTGGCCGCCGGCGTTGATGCGCAGCAGGTGCTGGATGCATTCGGACGTTTTCAGGTGCTGTGCGCCCTGCGGGAAGGACCGTTCGGCGTCAGCGGGCTGAATGAACGCATTGAAACCGGCCTGCAGCGCGCCGGATTGATCCGGCGTGCGTCCGGCGCCGCGGGGCGTTGGTATCGGGGGCGTCCGGTGATGATCGGCCGCAACGACAGCGCGCTGGGGCTGTTTAACGGCGATATCGGCATTGCCTTGCCGGATGCGGCAGGGGAATTGCGCGTTCACTTTCAACTGCCGGACGGCAGCATCAAATCGGTGCAGCCAAGCCGCTTACCGGCGCATGAAACCGCCTATGCGATGACGGTGCACAAGTCGCAGGGATCGGAGTTTGACCATACGGTGCTGGTGCTGCCCAACCATTATCTGCCGGTGCTGACGCGGGAACTGGTGTATACCGCCATTACCCGCGCGCGTCAGCGGCTGTCGCTGTACGCTGCCGATAAGGTTTTGATGAGCGCCATACGTACGCCGACGCAGCGCCGCAGCGGGCTGGCCGAACGCCTGCTGCTGGCGAGCGATGAACAGGGGCGCTAACCGCGCCCCTTAACGGTTTACAGGTCGGCCAGCAGGATTTTTGAGCGGCGCTGATAGTTGTACAGCGCCTGTTTCTGCATCGGCAGTACGTCCACCTCCGCTGGCGTGAAGCCGCGCTCCTGGAACCAGTGAATGCTGCGGGTGGTGAGCACGAACAGTTTTTGCAGCCCCATCTGCCGCGCTTGGCTTTCCACCCGCTGCAGCAGCATTTCGCCGCGCGATGAGCTGCGGTAATCCGGATGCACCGCCACGCAGGCCATCTCGCCAATCTTCTCTTCCGGGAAGGGGTAGAGGGCCGCACAGGCGATGGTCAGGTTATCGCGCTCAATAATGGTGAACTTGTCGATTTCCATCTCCAACTGCTCGCGTGAGCGGCGCACCAGAATACCCTGCTGTTCCAGCGGGCGAATCAGCTCGAGAATGCCGCCGATATCATTGATGGTCGCCCGCCGCACCTGCTCGGCGCTTTCCATCACGATCTGCGTACCGATACCGTCGCGGGAGAACAGTTCCTGCACCAGCGCGCCGTCTTCCTGATAGCTGATCAGGTGGCAGCGCCGCACGCCGCTGCGGCAGGCTTTGACCGCGCCGCGCAGGAAACGAACGGTGCCGGAGTGGTAGTCGCCGTTCTCCTCCAGTGCATCAAGACGTTTCTGCGCATCGTTGGGGAACAACTCGGAGATGATTTCGCCCTCGGCATCGGTCACCCCCTGCGAAGAACAAAAGCCGATCATCTTTTCCGCTTTCAGCTTGCTGGCCAGTTGGGTCGCCACCTCTTCAGAGGTCAGGTTGAAACTTTCACCGGTGACGGAGACCGCCACCGGGCCGATCAGCACGATGGCGCCGCTGTCCAATTGGCGGTGAATGGCCTCTTCATCAATACGGCGGATACGTCCGCTGTGGTGGTAGTCCACGCCGTCATCAATGCCCAGCGGCTGGGCGATAATAAAGTTGCCGCTGACCACGTTGATATGCGCGCCCTGCAGTGGCGTATTGTTCAGGCTCATCGACAGCCGGGCGGTGATATCCAGCTGCAACAGGCCAGCCGCCTGTTTGACCAGCTCCAGCGTTGGCGCATCGGTCACGCGGGTATGCTTGTGATAAGTCGGCTCGAGATGATGCAGCGCCAGATTGGCGTCAATCTGCGGACGCGCGCCGTAGACCACCACCAGGCGAATGCCCAGGCTGTGCAGCAACCCGATATCGTTGACGATATTAGTAAAGTTTTCATGCTCAATCGCCTCGCCACCGAGCATCACGACGAATGTCTTGCCGCGGTGGGCGTTGATATAGGGAACTGAGTGACGGAATCCTTGAACCAGCTCTGTACTACGTTCCTTCACGGCAAACCTCATGTGAATATTTATACGGTATTTTTGTATTTTTATTCCTTTCTGCCGCCGATGGCAAGGGGGAATTTGCGTTGTTTTCCCCGCTAACACTGTTAAATCGTTAATAAATTGAAAACCCATAAAAAGATTTTCTGATGACAGCGACGAATGGATTCGTTAAAGTTTTCGCCATTGTCTCTATTTTGCTGTTTTTTTAGTCTACTGCTATTGGTTGGAGCCGCATGTCAAACGATAATCACAATCTGGGTCGCCGTCGTCTGTTGCAGGGGGTTACCGCAACCTGGTTGCTGAGCGTGAGCCGTGTCGGTTTTGCCGCGTCATCGCATGTCATTGCGGTGCGCGTCTGGCCTTCATCTACCTATACGCGCGTGACGCTCGAGTCCAACGTGGCGCTGAAGTACAAACAGTTTGCGCTGACCAATCCCGACCGGATTGTGGTGGATATCGAAGGCGTACAGTTGAACAGCGTGCTGAAAGGCATTGCCTCGCAGGTGCAAAACAGCGACCCCAACCTGAAGCAGGCGCGCGTCGGCCAGTTTGATAAAGACACCGTACGTCTGGTGCTGGAGCTGAAGCAAAGCGTCAGCCCGCACATGTTCACCCTGGCGCCGGTCGCGGAATACCGCAACCGTCTGGTGCTGGATATGTATCCCAGTAAGCCGGCGCCGGGGGATGATGAATATGATCCGCTGTTGGCATTGCTGGAAGATTACAACAAGGGCGATCTGGAACGGACGCTGCCGGCGCCGGCGCAAGCGCCACAAACCGGCAAGGCGGGGCGTGACCGGCCGATCGTCATTATGCTCGATCCGGGGCACGGCGGTGAGGATCCCGGCGCGATCGGCAAGTACAAAACGCGCGAGAAAGATATCGTGCTGCAGATTGCCCGCCGCCTGAGAACGATGATCAAGCGCGAACCGAATATGAAAGTCTTTATGACGCGCAATGAAGACGTCTTTATTCCGCTGAAGGTGCGGGTGGCAAAAGCGCGCAAGCAGCGCGCCGATCTGTTTGTCTCCATCCACGCCGATGCCTTTACCAACCGCGCGGCGCGCGGCTCGTCGGTGTTTGCGCTGTCGACCAAAGGGGCGACCAGCGCCGCGGCGCGCTATCTGGCGCAGACGCAGAACGAATCAGATCAGATTGGCGGCGTCAGTAAAAGCGGCGATCGCTACCTGGACCACACCATGTTCGATCTGGTGCAGACGGCGACCATCAATGACAGCCTGAAGTTTGGCAAGGAAGTGCTTAATCGGATGGGCGGCATCAACCGGCTGCATAAGAACCGTGTCGATCAGGCCGGCTTTGCGGTGCTGAAGGCGCCGGACATTCCTTCCATTCTGGTGGAGACGGCATTTATCAGCAACGTGGAAGAAGAGCGTAAGCTGCGTACCAGCCGTTTTCAGCAGCAGATTGCGGAATCCATACTGGCAGGCATCAAGGCTTATTTCTCCAACGGCGGGGCGAGACGCTAACGGGAAAGCAGGGCGCTGGGCTGCGGCCCGGCGTGATGGTTTTGGCGTTTTGCGGATTTCAGATACAAAAAAACACCCCTGAGGGTGCCGATTGTCATCAATGAATTTTGGTTGCGGGGGCCGGATTCGAACCGACGACCTTCGGGTTATGAGCCCGACGAGCTACCAGGCTGCTCCACCCCGCGTCCGTCTTGATGCTTGTGCGTTGTCTGTCGTTTGGTTGCGGGGGCCGGATTTGAACCGACGACCTTCGGGTTATGAGCCCGACGAGCTACCAGGCTGCTCCACCCCGCGTCCGTTTAACGCATCTTTCTCGAACCCAACCCATAATAAGATGCCGCTGGTACAGCATCGGTTGGTTGCGGGGGCCGGATTTGAACCGACGACCTTCGGGTTATGAGCCCGACGAGCTACCAGGCTGCTCCACCCCGCGTCCGATGGATGCGCACTATACTCTCCATGCGTTATGTTGCAACCCCTTTTTGCAGATAATCGGCCTAAAGCCGTTTTTTGGCTTATTTAGTCCGCACATTGCTTTCTTTTTCATCACCCTGCGCGCTGAGGGATTTTTTATTGGCAGCGATTCCTTTCTCCCAAGGGGTTTGTTATCTTTCGCCGGTATCCCCTTTATTTTTCAAGCTGCAGATGCGCGATGGGGCGGTCCGCCGTCTGCACCTCGAAATGTCTTGGGTGAAAATCACACCTGTTTTTTAAGAGAGCGCGCGATGAAAGGACGTTGGGGTAAATACCTGCTGGGCGGGTTAGTGATAGCAATCTTGGCGGGCTGTTCGTCAAAGCCGACCGACCGGGGTCAGCAATATAAAGACGGGCAGCTGGAGCAGCCGCTGGCGCTGGTGAATCAGCCGAACACCCGCGGCGTGCCGATGAACGGCAATGATTACGCCAACCAGCTGCTGGAGATCCAATACGCGTCTCCTTCTTTATTCAGCCGTAACAGCAACACCTACCAGGCGGTAAAGAGCTGGATGGCCTCCGGCGCCGATACCCGCCAGCTTAGCCAGTTTGGCCTCAGCGCCTACCAGATGGAAGGGGCGGACAACTACGGCAACGTACAGTTTACCGGTTACTACACGCCGGTGGTGCAGGCGCGCGCCACCCCGCAGGGCGAGTTCCGCTATCCGCTGTACCGCATGCCGCCGAAGCGCGGCCGTCTGCCGAGCCGCGCGGGCATTTATAACGGCGCGTTGGATGACCGTTACATCATCGCCTACAGCAACTCGCTGATGGACAACTTTATGATGGAAGTGCAGGGCAGCGGCTATGTCGACTTCGGCAACGGTCAGCCGCTGGTGTTCTTCGGCTACGGCGGCAAAAACGGCCATGCTTACCGCAGCATCGGCCGGGTGCTGATCGATCGGGGCGAGGTGGCCAAGGCGGATATGTCGATGCAGGCGATCCGCAAGTGGGCGGACAGCCACAGCGAGGCGGAAGTGCGTGAACTGCTGGAGCAGAACCCGTCCTTTGTCTTCTTCCGTCCGGAATCCTTTGCGCCGGTGAAAGGTGCCAGCGCGGTGCCGCTGATCGCCAAGGCGTCGGTGGCATCTGACCGCTCGCTGATTCCTGCCGGCACCACGCTGCTGGCGGAAGTGCCGCTGCTGGACAACAAGGGTAAATTCACGGGAAAATATGAGATGCGCCTGATGGTGGCGCTGGACGTCGGCGGCGCGATTAAAGGCCAACACTTTGATATCTACCAGGGGATTGGGCCGGACGCCGGCCACGCGGCCGGTTTTTACAACCACTATGGCCGGGTGTGGGTATTGAAGGGCGGCAGCGGCGCGCCACTGTTCAGCGCCTATCAGCCGAAGGTCAATCAGAGCGGGGGCCTGCTGGCGACGCGTTAATGGTTAACGTTCGTCGTCGCTAACCCGCAAGGGCCGGATTTTCCGGCCCTTATCATTTGCATAATTAAGGTAATTAAAGCGTTATGAGCACACCCTATTCAGAAGCCTATCTGCAGCGTTTTGGCGGTACGGCGCGTTTGTACGGCCAGCAGGCGTTGGCGCTGTTCGCCCGGGCGCACGTCTGCGTGATTGGCATTGGCGGCGTGGGCTCATGGGCGGCGGAGGCGCTGGCGCGCACCGGCATCGGCGCCATTACCCTGATTGATATGGATGATGTCTGCGTCACCAATACCAACCGCCAGATCCACGCGCTGCGCGGCCACGTGGGCCAGTCGAAGACGGAAGTGATGGCCGAGCGTATTCTGGCGATTAACCCGGAGTGCCGGGTAACCTGCATCGACGATTTTATTACGCCGGATAACGTGGCGGAGCTGCTGGACAACGACTTTAGCTATGTGATCGACGCCATCGACAGCGTGCGGCCTAAGGCGGCGCTGCTGGCCTACTGCCGCCGCTTCAAGATCCCGGTCGTGACCACCGGCGGCGCCGGCGGGCAAATCGATCCGACGCGCATTGAGGTAGCGGATCTGGCCAAGACCATTCAGGATCCGCTGGCGGCCAAGCTGCGCGAGCGTCTCAAACACGATTTCAACGTGGTGAAAAACAGCAAGGGCAAACTGGGCATCGACTGCGTCTTTTCCAGCGAAGCGCTGGTGTATCCGCAGCCGGACGGTTCGGTGTGCGCGTCGCGCAGCACCGCGGAAGGGCCGAAGCGGATGGACTGCAGCGCCGGCTTCGGCGCGGCGACCATGGTCACCGCGACCTTTGGCTTTGTCGCCGTTTCCCATGCGTTGAAAAAGATGATGGCGAAAGCCGCCCGTCAGGCATAATGCGCGGCAATGTCTTTGACCGCCGCGGCCAGCGCTTCCAGACCGCTGGCGCGGGTGGCGCTGAGCTGGGCGCGCAGCCCCAGGCTGTCGAACAGCGCCAGGGGATCGGCGTCCAGCAGCTGCTGCGGAGTTTGTCCTTCCACGGCGGTTAACAACACCGCCAGCAGGCCGCGTACAATGCGGCCTTCGCTGTCGCCGTAAAAATGCAGGCGATGGTCGTCAAGCAACTGATGCCCTAACCAGACGCGGTTTTCACAGCCGCTTAGCTCTATCTCCGTGCTGCGCAGCGTTTCCGGCAGCGCAGGCAGCTGTTTCGCCAGCATCACGAGCTGGCGATAGCGGTCTTCCCACTGTTTCAGCGCGCCGAATTTTTCTGTCAGGGCCGCAGCGGTAATGTCGCGGCCGAAGGGATGGGGGGCAAGCATAGCGTCTCCGAAATAGCTGTATCTCAATCCGCCAGCAGGTCGACGGCATTCACCATGGCGTCGACCAGTCTGTCGACGTCTTCCGGCGTATTATAAGGGGCGAACGATGCGCGCAGAGTGCCGCTGACGCCCAGCGCCGCCATCAGGGGTTGCGCGCAGTGCTGCCCGGCGCGTAGCGCGATACCTTGTTCCGCCAGCAGCGTGACGATATCGCTGTGATGAATACCGGCGATATCGAATGCCAGCAGGCTGGAGCCGGAACAGCGGAAACTGCGAAAGCCCGTCAGCTGCGCCAGCCGATGCTCGGCGTCGTCGGTTAACTGCCGGGCGTAGGCTTCCGCCGCCGGCAGATCCTGCTCCTCCAGCCAGCTCAGCGCCGCGCCCAGACCCAGTACGCCGGCGATATTCGGCGTGCCGGCCTCAAAGCAGTAAGGCGGTTTTTGCGCGATAAAGCCGTCGAACGAGGCCTGGGTCAGCATTTTTCCGCCGCCTTGCCACGGTGCCATCTGCGCCAGCAGCTCGCTTTTGCCGTACAGCACGCCGATGCCGGTCGGGCCATACAGCTTATGGCCGGAAAAGGCGTAAAAGTCGATGTTTAACCGCCGCACGTCCGCCGGACAGTGCACGATGCCCTGAGCGCCGTCGATCATGACTTTGGCGCCGACGCCGTGCGCCAGTGCGATCGCCTGCGCCAGCTCCGGACAGCCGCCGGTAACGTTGGACATCTGCCCCAGCGCCAGCAGCCGGGTTTGCGCTGTCAGCAGCGCCGGCAGCTGTGTGAGGTCGGGCAGCCGGTCGGTCCCCAGCGGCAGTTTTATCACGCGGGCGCCGGTCTGTTGTGCGACCATCAGCCAGGGAATCAGGTTGGCATGATGCTCCGCCTCGCTGACGATGATCTCATCGCCGGGCTGCAGGCGCGGGCGCGCATAGCTTTGCGCCACCAGATTAATTGCCTCGGTGGTGCCGCGCGTCCAGACAATCTCTTCGGCAGCGGCGTTAATCAGTGCTGCCGCCTGATGCCGCGTCTGTTCAAAGCGGGCGGTGAGATCCTGAGCCGCCTTATGCTGGCTGCGGTGTACGGTGGCCGCATCGCTGCTGTAAAACTGCTGGGTGGCGGTAATCACCGCCTGCGGCTTCAGCGCGGTGGCGGCGCTGTCCAGATAAACGCCGGGCTGCGCCACTGCGGGAAACTGGCGGCGGAAAACTGAGGGATTAAACGACGACATAGTGGATTATCATTGGTCGGAACACCTGCCGATCCTGTCCTATTTTGCCGCGACTGACAAGTCCATTGCGGCGCTTGCCTGGCATTCCGGTGTGAGTTTGTTATGCTGTTTCTACGGGTGCGCAACCTTGCCTTTAGGTATCTAAAGGTCTTTTACAGCATTTTTATCTACAAGGAGTCCAAGATGAAGAAGACGGCCGCAGTTATCTCTGCTCTGATGTTGACGTTCACGTTGGCTGCCTGTTCCAGTAACTATGTGATGCACACCAACGACGGGCGAACCATCGTCGCCGACGGCAAGCCGCAGGTTGATGAAGATACTGGGATGATCAGCTACAAAGATGCCAACGGCGTCGAACAGCAGATTAACCGTGCCGACGTGAAAGAGCTGGCGGAAACCGACCAGTAAACGTCAGGCAAAAAAAAGCACCGCAATGTTTGCGGTGCTGCATAAATCACTATGGACAGACAGGGTAAATGTACAGGAAGTGAAAAAACAGTAGCTTAGCTACCATGTCCAGAATCGCCGGACAATTTGCAAACACAACATCACAACCACAAGCCAAAAGTTCATCGGCGTCCTCGACACCCAATCCCTTTTCGTTCCGGCCCGGGAAGTGCCGCCACTATAGGTATTTGCTGGCGTCTGCTCAACGGACAATTTATAATGCATCGGATAAAAAAAACTAATGAAATAAGCGCGTGGGAAGCGAGCTGACGCGCGTCTGTCAACGCAACCTGCTTTTAGGGTTGATTGTGTTGTAAGTTTGTTACACAAAAGTAGCTAATTAATGTCTAAACGTTTACCGCCCCTTAATGCACTGCGGGTGTTTGATGCGGCAGCCCGCCATCTCAGTTTCACCAAAGCGGCAGAAGAGCTTTTCGTCACCCAGGCTGCGGTGAGCCACCAGATCAAGTCTCTGGAGGATTTCCTCGGCCTTAAACTGTTTCGCCGGCGCAACCGTTCCCTGCTGCTGACCGAAGAGGGGCAGAGTTATTATCTGGATATCAAAGAGATATTCTCCTCGATCAATGAAGCGACGCGTAAGCTGCAGGCGCGCAGCGCCAAGGGTGCATTAACGGTCAGTTTGCCGCCGAGTTTTGCCATTCAGTGGCTGGTGCCGCGCCTGTCTGGCTTTAACTCAGCTTATCCGGGGATTGATGTTCGTATACAAGCCGTTGACCGGGAAGAGGATAAACTGGCCGACGACGTTGACGTCGCCATTTTCTATGGCCGCGGCAACTGGCCGGGGCTGCGCGCGGAGCGCCTGTATGCCGAATATCTGCTGCCGGTGTGTTCCCCCAGCCTGCTGACCGGCGAGCGCGCGTTAAAATCGCCGGAGGATCTGGCTAATCATACGCTGCTGCACGATACTTCACGCCGCGACTGGCTGGCCTATACCCGGCAACTGGGGCTGCAGCATATTAATGTGCAGCAGGGGCCGATTTTCAGCCATAGCGCGATGGTGGTGCAGGCGGCGGTGCACGGGCAGGGCATTGCGTTGGTGAACAACGTGATTGCGCAGACGGAAATCGAAGCGGGCAGGCTGGTATGTCCGTTTAATGATGTTCTGGTCAGTAAAAACGCTTTTTATCTGGTATGTCATGACAGCCAGGCAGAACTGGGTAAAATAGCCGCCTTTCGCCAATGGATCCTGGCGCGTGCTGCCAGCGAGCAGGAAAAATATCGTTTCCGCTATGAACAATAAACCGGCGGCCTCAGGCGGCCGGTTACCGACTAAAGGTAAATAACGATGAGCAGTCGTTCGATGCTGATTTTTGCCGCGATCAGCGGCTTTGTATTTGTTGCTTTGGGAGCGTTTGGCGCGCACGTGCTGAGCGGCACGCTGGGCGCCAATGAAATGGCGTGGATCCGCACCGGGCTGGATTATCAGGGGGTGCATACCCTGGCGGTGCTGGCGTTAGCGGTGGCGATGCAGCGCCGCGTCAGTCTGTGGTTTTACTGGAGCGGGGCGCTGCTGGCGCTCGGCACCGTGTTGTTTAGCGGCAGCCTGTATTGTCTGGCGCTGTCGCACCTGAAGGTCTGGGTCTATATCACGCCGGTCGGCGGCGTGTGTTTCCTGATCGGTTGGGCATTGATGTTGATTGGCGCTTTGCGTCTGAGGAAAAAGGCCGAGCGCCATGAATAAAGTTGCATTGTACTGCCGCCCTGGGTTTGAAAAAGAGTGCGCGGCAGAAATTACGGATAAAGCGTCTCAGCTGGAGATTTTCGGCTTTGCCCGGGTGAAAGAGAACAGCGGCTACGTGCTGTTTGAGTGCTATCAGCCGGACGATGCCGACCGGCTGGCGAAAGAAATTCCTTTCCGCGAGCTGATTTTTGCCCGCCAGCTGATTGTCGTCGGTGAACTGCTGCGCGATCTGCCGCCGGAAGACCGCGTGTCGCCGATTGTCGGCATGCTGATCGGCGTCGTCGATCGCGGCGGCGAGCTGCGGGTCGAAGTGGCGGACACCAACGAAAGCAAAGAGCTGATGAAGTTCTGCCGCAAGCTGACGGTGCCGCTGCGCGCCGCGATGCGCGAGCAGAAAGTGCTGATGGCGCGTGAAAACCCGTCGCGGCCGGTGGTGCACGTGTTCTTTATCGCGCCGGGCTGCTGCTATGTGGGTTACTCCTACAGCAACAATAACTCGCCGTTCTATATGGGGATTCCGCGGCTGAAGTTCCCGGCCGACGCGCCAAGCCGCTCAACCCTGAAGCTGGAAGAGGCGTTCCACGTGTTTATTCCCGCCGATGAGTGGGATGAGCGCCTGGCCAGCGGCATGCATGCGGTGGATCTGGGCGCCTGTCCCGGCGGCTGGACCTACCAATTGGTGAAGCGCAGCATGATGGTGCATGCGGTGGATAACGGCCCGATGGCGCCTAGCCTGATGGATACCGGCCAGGTGACTCATCATCGCGCCGACGGTTTTAAATTTGAGCCGAACAGCAGCAAAATTTACTGGCTGGTGTGCGATATGGTGGAGAAGCCGGCGAAGGTCACCAGCCTGATGATTCAGTGGCTGGTCAAAGGCTGGTGCCGCGAGGCCATTTTCAACCTGAAGCTGCCGATGAAGAAGCGCTACGAAGAGGTCGCGCAGAATCTGCAGAGCAT
Organism: Serratia sp. FGI94; assembly: GCF_000330865.1. Classification (NCBI taxonomy): domain Bacteria; kingdom Pseudomonadati; phylum Pseudomonadota; class Gammaproteobacteria; order Enterobacterales; family Yersiniaceae; genus Serratia; species Serratia sp. FGI94. Next base: position 3,738,814 of record NC_020064.1, on the reverse strand, counting down.
CCGGGAAGCGCTGGGCGCGGCCGGCATCAGTGCGGATGTGCATGCCAAACAGCTGTATCACGATCGCGAGGAAATCACGGTGCACGTGCGCCGCATGTGGTCCGCGGTGCCGGGGCGCCGCGACGAGCGGGATTGATGCGATAAGGGCGCTGCTTGCAGCGCCCTTAGTTTATCGGCAGCCGCAGCTGTTGCAGGTTGCCGTCCAGCGTCAGGTCGGTGCGCAGCGTGGCGATCTGCTTGCTGACGTAGGCCATTTCACGGTGCTGCTCCAGCTTATTGCGCCACTTTTCCGGTACTGCCGCCAACTGCTGATACAGCGTATCCAGATCCGTCGCCTGCAGCAGCAGCTGCACGGCGGTTTTCGGCCCGATGCCGGCGACGCCGGGGATCTTGCTGCTGCTGATGCCGACCAGCCCCCAGTAATCCGTCAGCTGTTGCGGCGCCACGCCAAACTCTTTCTGCACGAAGGGCAGATCCAGCCAGCGTTTTTGAAAATAGTCGCGGATCTGCACCTGCGGCGCCAGCAGTTGGCAGTAGCCTTTATCGGTCGAGACGATGGTCACCTGGTGGCCGCCGCCGGAAACCTTAGCGGCCAGCGTCGCCGCCAGGTCGTCCGCTTCGTTGCCGGGGGAGTGCCAGCAGGCGACTCCCAGGCCGGTAAACGCCTCGCGCAGCTGCGGCATTTCCTGCTGCAGGTTGTCCGGCATGGGCGACCGGCCGGCCTTGTAGTCCGGCAACAGCTGGTGACGCCAGCTGTCACCCCGGTCGTCTTCGTCAAAGACCGCCACCGCGTGGGTCGGCGCGCTGTGCTGAATCAGCTGCACCAGCGCATGGCGGCAGGCGTCAACGCACGGCGAGCCTTGCACGGCGTGAATGCGGCGAATCAGGTTCAGGGCGTCGACGATCAGTAAATGTATGGCCATGGTGATTTAGGTCGTAAAAAGGCAGGGCGGCCTGTCGCCGCCCCGCGGTTGGTCAGGTAATGATTTCATAGCAGGGCACATAGGCGCTGCCCGGCAGCTTCATGCGGTGCTGGGCAACAAAACCCTGCAGCAGCTGGTCCATCTGCTTCATCATTTGCGGATCGCCATGCAGCTTGTACGGGCCGAACTGCTCAATGGCGTGAATGCCGTTCTCTTTCACGTTGCCGGCGACGATGCCGGAAAACGCGCGGCGCAGCGCGGCGGCCAGCTCTTCTGGCGGCTGCTGCGGCGACAGGTTGAGGTTGGCCATATTCTCATGGGTCGGCTCAAACGGCAGCTGCAGATCCGGGGCGATGCGCATCGACCAGTTAAAGCTGTAGGCGTCGCCGGTATTGCGGCGGTTTTCTTTCACCAGCGGCATCGCCTTTTTCATCTGGCGCGCCACTTCCGCCGGGTCGTCGATGATAATGGTGTAGTGGCGGCGCGCCGCGTCGCCGAGGGTATTCATGATGAACTCATCCAGTACCCGGAAGTAGTCGGCGCTCTCTTTCGGCCCGGTGAGGATCAGCGGCAGCACCTGCTCGCTGTTTTCCGGGTTCATCAGGATGCCCAGCAGGTACAGCAGCTCTTCCGCCGTGCCGACGCCGCCCGGGAAAATAATGATGCCGTGCGCGATACGCACGAAGGCTTCCAGACGCTTTTCGATATCCGGCATGATCACCAGTTCGTTGACCAGCGGGTTCGGCGGCTCGGCGGCGATGATGGACGGTTCGGTCATGCCGATAAAGCGGCTGTTGCGGTAGCGCTGCTGGGCGTGGCCGACCGCCGCGCCCTTCATCGGCGCCTCCATGGCGCCCGGGCCGCAGCCGGTGCAGATATTCAGTTCGCGCAGGCCCAGCTCGCTGCCGACTTTACGCGCATACAGGTATTCGTTCTGATTGATCGAGTGGCCGCCCCAGCACACCACCATATTGGGGTCTTCGTCCAGATGCAGCGTGCGCGCATTGCGCAGAATCGAGAACACCAGGTTGGTGATATGGACGGAGTTTTCCAGATTCAGGTGCTGGAAGCGTCCGGCGCTGGCGATTTGCCCGTGTACGAACAGAATATCGCGCAACACCGCGAACAGGTTGGCCTGCAGGGAGCGGATGATGCGTCCGTCGACAAAGGCGTCTTCCGGCGGGTTGACCAACTCGAGTTTTACGCCGCGTTCACGGCGCAGTACGTTGATATCAAACGTCTCATAGCGCGACAGCAGCTGCTTGCTGTTGTCGGTCTGGCTGCCGGAGTTCAGCACCGCCAGCGAACAGTTACGGAATAAACGATACAGGTCGCTGCTGGCGGTACGCTTCAGCATGTCGACTTCCAGCTGCGACAGCAAATCCATTGAGCCAAGCGGGCTGATATGTGTAATCAAGGTAACTCCTTTGCACCCATGGCGGGGCGGTAGTAATCCATACGGCAGGACCGTCTCTCGGTATGGCGACCCCGCTTGCACACGCTGCGGTGAATAACGCCTGTCTGCTCTGCGGCCCCGTAATACGTGCGGGCGCCGAGATTTAACCTTACCGCCGTCCCCTGATTTTTACCAATGCAAACCTGCTATTAGCTCAGTTGTTGAGCAATGCTTCGCATTATTGGCGCGCCAGGCGGCCGTGCGTCGGCGCAAAATCGGTATTGCTGCGCCATGGGTTGATATCCAGGCCGCCGCGGCGGGTATAGCGCGCATAGACCGAGAGGCGCTCAGGCTGACAAAAACGCATGATGTCGTTGAAAATGCGCTCCACGCACTGTTCATGGAACTCATTATGATGGCGGAAAGAGACTAAATAGCGCAGCAACGCTTCGCGGTTAATCTGCGCGCCGCGATAGGCGATCTGTACCGAACCCCAGTCGGGCTGGTTGGTGATCAGGCAATTGGACTTCAGCAGATGGCTGACCAGCGTTTCCTCCACCACCGGGCTGCCTGCCGCCGCGTCCTGCAGGTAGTCGGCGTTGAACTGATAGTCATCGATGCTGATGTCCTGCTGGTCGAGGTTTTCGCCCTGCAGTTGCGCGATGGGGCGTCCTTCAATTTCATCCAGACGGAACAGTTTCACCGTCACCTCGCCCTGTGCGCAGGCCGCCAGATCGCGCAGCAGCGTGCAGCGCACCGCCTCCCAGTTCTCAAAACGGGTCTGGTTAAAGCTGTTGAGATAGAGCTTGAAGCTCTTGGACTCGATCAGGTTCAGACTGAAGGCGTCGAGGCTGATTTCGCCCACCGCCACCTGCGGCAGCCCTTTGGCGTTGAGCCAGGAGAGTTCGTACAGCGTCCAGATATCCGCGCCGTGAAACGGCAGGCTGTCAGGATAGAGCCCCAGCGGCTCGCGGTTCATGCTGCGCGGCACCGGCTGCAGCAGCGCCGCGTCGTACTGGTCGTGGTAAGCGGTGGGTTTACCGAGCGTCAGCCCTGATAATGCCTGATGATTTTGATAGGAGGACATCTGCTGTCACCTTACTCCGGTTAGTGCTGAAAATTGCGTTGCAGCCGCGATAACGCGCTTAACGCCGCGTCGCTGCAAGCAAGTATGCAAGGTTATGGGTACAATGGCCGTCAGTTTACCGTATGCGAGAGAAAATATGGACCATGATGTTACCCACGCTTTGCGTGAATTTACGCAGCGCTATGTGGCGCTCTGGCAGCAGCAGCGTGGCCATGCGCCGGCCAGCCGCGAACTGTACGGCGTGCCCTCACCGTGTGTGGTGGAAAATCGCGATGAAGAGGTGCTGTGGTTGCCGCAGCCGTTTACGCCTGCGGCGACGCTGGAAAAGGTGGAAACCGCGCTGGAGCTGCGGCTGCAGCCGGATATTCACGCCTTTTATACGCAGCAATACGCCGGCGATATGGGCGCGCAGTTCGGCGAGCATCGCCTCAGTCTGCTGCAGGTATGGAGCGAGGAGGATTTTATCCGCCTGCAGGAAAACCTGATTGGCCATCTGGTGACGCAAAAACGTCTGAAGCTGTCGCCGACGCTGTTCCTGGCGACGACGGAATCGGAGATGGAAATGGTGTCGCTGTGCAATATCAGCGGTAATGTGGTGCTGGAACAGTTTGGCAGCGACCGGCGTACGCTGCTGGCGGCGACGCTGGGCAATTTCCTCGATGCGCTGCGTCCGGTGGCCGATAATTGAGCCAAAGGCCAAAAGGTTTGTGAGAGATCTCGCACAAGGCTTGTGCGAGATCGCTTTTAATTTATCGGCGCCTAACGGCAAAAATTGATTTATTACAATATTTATCAGTTGTTTATCGAAACGGTAAAAACTAACGCGTAACGCCTTTTTGTACTTTTGTCTCACAATCCCTTGTGGCGAGAAAGGAATTAAGCGATCTTATACATGCCGAATGGAAGGCGGCTGGAGTCGGAAGCTGCGGGATGATGCAAACTTCTGGATGAAGAAGCGGATGCGCCCACTGAAGGGCGGCGGATGGCGTCAGGGCGATGCGCAGGATGTTTCAGGAAAGAAACCAGGGACACCTCCAGGACGGAGATTGAGAGCCGGTACGGGATGGCCGGTGGGTCAGGGAGACCGAGGACCGCGTCAGGACGATGCTAGTTAAAGGATAGGCATGGACGTTGGGTCAGGATGGCCACAGGAAAAGTTTTCAGGGATTGAGCAGGGAGCATTCCGTGTAGCGGGAAAGCTATAAAACGAACCGGGGGCACTGTTAATACAGTGCCCCCAACTTTTTGCCCGTCTTAAATGTTTAGCCGATCGCTCCCAGCGTATCCCCCTGGCCCTGCTTCTTCGGCAGCAGAAACAGCGTGGCGTAGATATCCAGCAGGTAAATGGCGGCCAACAGGCTGATGGCCGCGGTGAAGGAGACCTGCGTTACCAGCGCGCCAATCACCAGCGGCCCCAGTCCGCCAACGCCGCGTCCCAGATTAAACAGAATATTTTGCGCCGTGGCCCGCGCCTGCGTCGGGTAGATGTCTGAAATCAGCGCGCCGTAGCCGCCAATCATGCCGTTGACGAACAGCCCCATCACCGCGCCGGCCAGCAGCATCCAGGTCGGGTCGCTGAGCTGCGCGTAACACACCACCATCACCACCGCGCCCAGCTGATAAGCAATGAAGATCTTCCAGCGGGCAAAGCGGTCTGCCAGTACGCCGAACAGCCAGATGCCGAAGGTCATGCCGACCACTGTTACCGCCGTCCAGATGCCGGATTTGGTCAGGGAGAAGCCGAAGTTGCTTGCCAGATAGGTGGGCATCCAGATCATCAGGCCGTAGTAGCCGAAATTCTGCACCGAGCAGAGAATAAAAATGCCCACGCTGGCGCGCCCGGTGGCGCGATCCTTAAACAGCAGCCCGAGACGCTGGCGAAAAGATAGCGCAGGCGCGGCGCTTTTTTGCCGCACGAACGCTTCCGGCTCCCCCAGCGTGCGGCGGATCAGGAAGGAGGCCAGCGCCGGCACCAGGCCGACCAGGAACATGCCGCGCCAGCCGATGTGCGTCAGCAGCAGCGGCGTCAGAAAGGCCGCAGCCAGCACGCCAAGCTGCCAGCCCATGCCGACGTAGGCGGAGGCGCGGTTGCGTTTTTCCGCCGGCCAGGCTTCGGCGATCAGCGCCATGCCGATGCCGAATTCACCGCCCAGCCCGACGCCCGCCAGCGTGCGATAGGCCAGCAGATCCCAATAGCCGACCGCCAGCGCGCACAGGCCGGTAAACAGTGAAAACATCAAAATGGTGACGGTAAGGATGCGGATACGGCCGAAGCGGTCGCTGAGGTGGCCGAAAATCACGCCGCCCAATACCGCACCGACCAGCGTCCAGGTGACCAGCGAGCCGGATTCGGCAGAGGTGAGGTGCAGCTCGGCGGCGATAACCGGCAGCATAAAGCCCAGAATAAGCAGATCGAAACCGTCCATGGCGTAGCCGGTCACCGAAGCCAGCATGGCTTTACCGGGCGTTGCGTGTTGCTTTACAGCTGAAGTTGCGCTCATGTGTATCATCTTGTTTATTGGTTTACTTGATGGATATTGTGCCGCGCACGCCGCATCGTCACCAGCGCAAAATCTGTCGCGTCGATGGAATTTGGGCTATAACCGGTTAAATGCTATGCTCTGCCGCCTTTCAGCCCGCGCGCTGAGTTTTATCGCTTTGAACGATCGGAAATGCAGATGACTATACATAACCAGGTTCGCCTGTACTTGCAGGCTATCGAACAATCCATGCGCGATCTGGCGTTGTGGCAGGCTACGCCGCCGGCGCCTGAGGCGTTTAACAGTAGCGAACCGTTTTGCATTGACAGCATGCAGGCGGAGGAGTGGCTGCAGTGGGTGATGCTGCCGCGCATGTACGCGCTGCTGGACGCCAATGCGCCGCTGCCGACGCGCTTTGCCATCACGCCTTATTTTGAAGAGGCGCTGAAAGACAAGGAGCCGGGCTGTCTGCCGCTGTTGGTGGTGCTGCAGCGCCTGGACGACCTACTGAACCAAGAGCCGCAGTAATGCTGGAAATTCTTTATCAGGACGAGCATCTGGTGGCGGTGAATAAACCCGCCGGCTGGCTGGTGCACCGCAGCTGGCTGGACCGCCATGAGAGTGTATTTGTCATGCAGACGGTGCGCGATCAGATCGGCCAGCATGTCTTTACCGTTCACCGGCTCGATCGGCCGACGTCCGGCGTGCTGCTGATGGCGCTGTCCAGCGAGGTCGCCCATCTGTTGTCACAGCAGTTTGAACAGCATCAGGTGCAGAAAACCTACCATGCGGTGGTGCGCGGTTTTGTCAACGACGCGGCGACGCTGGATTATCAGCTGACGCAGAAGCGGGACAAGATCGCCGATAAATTTTCTGATGCGGATAAAGCGCCGCAGCCGGCGCTGACCCACTATCGGCCACTGGCGCAGGTGGAAATGCCGGTGGCGATCGGGCGCTATGACAGCGCGCGCTACACGCTGATGGAGCTGCAGCCGGAGACCGGTCGTAAACATCAGCTGCGGCGCCATATGACGCACCTGCGCCACCCGATCATCGGCGACAGCAAGCATGGCGATCTGCGGCAGAACCGCGGTATGGCGCAGCACTTTTCCTGCCCGCGTCTGATGCTGCACGCCAGCCATCTGCGGCTTAATCACCCGGTAAGCGGGCAGCCGCTGCAGATTTCCGCCCGCTGGGACCAGACCTGGCAGGGGGTAATGTCACAGTTTGGCTGGCTGGAGCTTGTCCCTGAGCTTGTCAGGGTTGAGTTTCCGGCGGCTTACGGTCAAGCTAGCTAAGAATTTTTTCAGAGCATTAAGGGAGTTGTAAGCATGGCTCAGGTCGGTATTTTCGTCGGCACGGTATACGGTAATGCGTTGTTGGTGGCGGAAGAAGCGGAAACCATCCTTGTCGAGCAGGGGCACGAGGTCAAACTGTTCGAAGAGGGGACGCTGGAAGAGTGGCAGGCCTATCGTCAGCACTATGCGCTGGTGGTGACCTCGACCACCGGGCAGGGCGATTTGCCGGACAGCATCGCGCCGCTGTTCGCGGCGATTCGCGATCGGGTCGGCTATCAGCCGGAGCTACGCTACGGAGTGATTGCGCTGGGCGACAGCAGCTATGACAACTTCTGCGGCGCCGGTCGGGCGTTTGATGCGCTGCTGCAGGAGCAGGGTGCGACGCGCGTGGGAGAGAGGCTGGAAATTGACGCCATGGAGCAGCCGGAACCTGAAGTGGCGTCCTGCCCGTGGGTGGAGCAGTGGGCGGCGCTGCTGAAGTAAAGCCTGCAGGGCGCGATAACCGCGCCCTGATGATTATTTGCCGCGGGTCAGCTTTTCCAGATCGGCCTCAATCTCGGCAATCTTGTGCGACACCACGCCTTCCAGATGACGCAGGTCTTCGAGGATTTTGCGTTTCAGATCGACTTCCACCTGATCGCGCTGGCACAGCTGATCCAGCTCATCGATCACATAGCGCAGGTTGGGGTTTATCTCGTGGATTTCTTTGTAACCCTGGCCGGCGTTGTCGGCCACCACGGTTTTACGCTGACGCGGATATTTGAATTTCACGCTTTTGGCAAAGAACTCGCCTTTATCCTTGCGGAAATAGATCTTGAGGATGTCGTTATTGGCCTCTTGCCGCAGGCTATAACGATCGATATCTTCCGGTTGATTAATACCCAAGCTTTTCAAATTATCGTACATACGTCGCCCCTAGTAATAAGTGTTATTCCACGTTAGTGAGGATGCCCGCGGTGCTTCAGATAAAAAAATAGCGGGTGAATCACCCGCTATTTAGCTTAGTCGATGGTGCGTAATAACTCATTAATGCCGACTTTGCCGCGCGTTTTGGCGTCCACTTTTTTGACGATCACCGCACAGTACAGGCTGTAGGTGCCATCTTTGGACGGCAGGTTGCCGGAGACCACGACGGAACCCGCCGGGACGCGGCCGTAGTGGATTTCGCCGGTTTCGCGGTCGTAAATGCGGGTGCTCTGGCCGAGGTAAACGCCCATGGAGATCACCGAGCCTTCTTCCACGATCACCCCTTCAACCACTTCGGAACGCGCGCCGATAAAGCAGTTGTCTTCGATGATGGTCGGGTTGGCCTGCAGCGGCTCCAGCACGCCGCCGATGCCGACGCCGCCGGACAGGTGAACGTTCTTGCCGATCTGCGCGCAGGAACCGACGGTGGCCCAGGTATCGACCATGGTGCCTTCGTCAACGTAGGCGCCGATATTGACGTAGGACGGCATTAGCACGGTGTTGCGTGCGATAAATGCGCCCTGGCGCACGGTGGCCGGCGGCACGACGCGGAAGCCTTCTTTCTGGAAGCGCGCTTCGTCATAGTCGGCGAACTTCATCGGCACCTTGTCGTAATAACGGGTTTCAGCCCCGTCCATCACCTTGTTGTCATTGATGCGGAAAGAGAGCAGCACGGCTTTTTTCAGCCACTGATGGGTTACCCACTGGCCGTCAATCTTTTCGGCGACGCGCAGGGCGCCGCTGTCCAGCAGGGCGATGGCCTGGTTTACCGCTTCGCGCGTTACGGTGTCCACGCTCGTCGGGGTAATGTCCGCGCGACGTTCAAAGGCGCTCTCGATAACGTTCTGTAGTTGCTGCATTCTGTTCTCGTCCTGATAATGTTTAGCTAAAAGATACTTGTTTACCCAAAAGATTTCGAGTGGCGGCTAGGCGGCAACCGCACGAATCCCCAGGAGCTTACGTCAGTAAGTGACTGGGGTGAGTAAGGGCAGCCAACAACGCTGCCGCTTGAAAGATGAAGGGTATATCACATTTTATCGTTTGGATTGAGTGCCTCTGTCAACCGTTGTTCCAACTTTCTGCGCGTTTGGGCGTTTAAAGCGCGCCGATCGCCGTCGGCCAGAATAAATAAATCCTCAACCCGCTCGCCGATGGTGGAAATGCGCGCGCCGTGCAGGGACAACCCCATATCGGCAAACACTTCGCCGACGCGCGCCAGCAGGCCGGGCTGATCCAGCGCGGTCAGCTCCAGATAGCTGCGCCGGTCGGTATGGGTCGGCAGAAAATTGGCCTCCGTCGGTACGCTGAAGTGGCGCAGCTTGGACGACGGCCGACGTACCCGCGGCGGCTGATAGTCGCGCTGGGTGATCGCCTGCAGCAGCGCCTGACGAATGGCGTTGTGGCGATCCTGCGCCAGCGGGCTGCCGTCCGGCTCCAGAACGATAAAGGTGTCCATCGCCATTCCGTCGCGGTTGGTGAAGATCTGCGCGTCGTGCACGCTCAGGTTGCGGCGGTCCATCTCGCCGGCGACGGCGGCGAACAGATACGGCCGGTCCGGGCTCCAGATAAAGATCTCGGTGCCGCCGCGCGTCGCCTGCCGGCTGACCAGCACCAGCGGTTTGGTGGAGTCGTGGGCCAGCAGGTGGCGGGCGTGCCAGGCCAGCTGATTGGGGGAGTGGCGCAGGAAGTAGTCGGCGCGGCAGCGGCTCCAGATACGGTGCAGCGCCTCTTCGTCGATATTGTCCATGCGCAGCAGCGCCAGCGCCTGTAAACGGTGGTGACGCACGCGTTCGCGCAGGTCCGGGCTGTTTTGCATGCCGCGGCGCAGCTGCTTTTCCGTGGCGAAGTAGAGTTCGCGCAACAGGCTCTGTTTCCAGCTGTTCCACAGCGTTTCGTTGGTGGCGCAAATATCCGCCACCGTCAGGCAGACCAGGTAGCGCAGCCGCGTTTCGCTCTGCACTTCGGCGCTGAACTGTTGGATCACCGTCGGGTCCTGAATGTCGCGCCGCTGGGCGGTGACCGACATCAGCAGGTGGCAGCGCACCAGCCAGGCGACCAGCTGGGTTTCCCGCGAGTTGAGGCCGTGCAGCGCGGCGAACTCCACCACATCTTCCGCCCCCAGAATGGAGTGGTCGCCGCCGCGTCCCTTGGCGATATCGTGGAACAGCGCGGCGATCAGCAGCAGCTCAGGGTGGGGCAGCCGCGGATAGAGTTCGACGCACAGCGGGTGGCGCGGCCGGGTCTCTTCATCGGCGAAGCTTTCCAGCTTCTGCAGCACGCGGATGGTGTGTTCATCCACGGTATAGGCGTGGAACAGGTCGAACTGCATCTGGCCAACGATTTTGCCCCACTGCGGCATATAGGCCCACAGCACGCTGTGGCGGTGCATCGGCAGCAGGGCGCGCGCCACCGCGCCCGGGTGGCGCAGAATCGCCATAAACAGCTCGCGGGCTTCGGGAATGGTGCACAGCGGCTGTTTCAGATGGCGGCGCGCATGGCGCAGCTGGCGTACGGTGGTGGAGTAGATGCCGCGGATGTCGCGGTTGCGCACCATCAGATAGAACATGCGCATGATGGCCTGCGGCTGGCGCTCAAACAGCGTCTCGTCACGCAGATCGATCAGATCGCCGCGCAGCTGGAAATCATCGTTCAGCGGGCGCGGTTTCTCCGTGGCGTCCAGCGCCAGAATCGCTTCATCAAACAGCTGCAGCAGCATGTTGTTCAGTTCGCTGACGCGGCGCGTTACGCGGTAGAAATCCTTCATCATGTGCTCGACCGGCTCATTGCCGTCGCCTTTATAGCGCAGCCGCTGCGCCACGCTGAGCTGACGGTCGAACAACAGGCGGTTGTCATAGCGCGTCAGCTCCAGATGCAGCGCGAAGCGGATGCGCCACAGCAGGCTCTGGCACTCGTTCAGCTCATTGCGCTCCGCCTGCGTCAGAAAGCCGAAGCCGACCATTTCATCCAGCGAGGTGGCGCCGAAGTGGCGCCGCGCCACCCACAGCAAGGTATGGATATCGCGCAGGCCGCCGGGGCTGCTTTTGATATCCGGCTCCAGGTTGTAGCTGGTGCCGTGGTAGCGCTGGTGGCGCTCCTGCTGCTCCTCAATCTTGGCGTGGAAAAAGTCGGGGGAGGGCCAGAAGCCGTCGCTGAAAATGTGTTTTTGCATCTGTAGGAACAGCGCCACGTCGCCGCAGATCATCCGCGATTCGATCAGGTTGGTGGCCACGGTCAGATCGGCCAGCCCTTCCAGCAGGCACTCTTCCAGCGTGCGGACGCTGTGGCCGACCTCCAGCTTCAGATCCCACAGCAGGGTGATAAATTCGCCGACCCGCGCCGCCTGCGGCTCGCTCAGCCGCTGCTGGCTGAGCACCAGCACGTCGATGTCCGATAAAGGATGCAGCTCGCCGCGGCCATAGCCGCCCACCGCCACCAGCGCGGTTTCGGCAGCCTGCTCAAAGCCGTAAAAGCGCCACAGGCGGCGCAGCAGGCGGTCGACGAACTCACTGCGCGCCGCCACCAGGCTTTCGGCGCTGGCGCCGGCGTCAAAGGAAGTCGCCAGCCAGTCCTGAAACTGTTCCAGCCGCTGCTTCAGCGCGCCGCACTCCAGATCGTCGTCGCCATAGGTATCGGGAGAGGCGGGCGGCGTCAGCTGCGCGACGGCCGGCGGGGCAGGTGCACGAAAATCTTCAGACATGGGATGACCTATAAAAAAGGCCGGCAAAAGCCGGCCTGTGTAATGCGTTTAGCGTACGGCGCTGCCGCCGCGCTTACATGTCATGCGTAATGATGTTGGGGATGGTGTCATCCTTGCGCAACGTCATTATCTCGCAGCCGTTTTCAGTCACCACAATAGTATGCTCATACTGCGCCGACAAGCTGCGATCTTTGGTTTTTACCGTCCAGCCGTCTTTCATGGTGCGGATGCGGTAGTCGCCGGCGTTAACCATCGGCTCGATGGTGAAGGCCATGCCCGCCTGCAGCACCACGCCGCCGTCATCGGCGTCATAATGCAGCACCTGCGGCTCTTCGTGGAACACTTCGCCGATGCCGTGCCCGCAGTACTCACGCACGACGGAGAATTTCTCGGCTTCCACAAACTGTTGGATAGCCTTGCCCAGCGTGCGCAGGCGGATGCCCGGCTTGACCATTTTCAGCGCCAGGTACAGGCTTTCCTGCGTGATGCGGCACAGGCGCTCGCCCAGAATCGTCGGTTTGCCCACCAGGAACATCTTGGAGGTGTCGCCGTGCCAGCCGTCTTTAATTACGGTGACGTCGATGTTGACGATATCGCCGTCTTTCAGCACTTTGTCATCGCTTGGGATGCCGTGGCACACCACTTCGTTCACCGAGATGCAGACGGATTTCGGGAAGCCGTGATAGCCCAGGCAGGCGGAGATCGCCTGCTGCTTTTCCGTGATGTATTCGTGACAGATACGGTCCAGCTCACCGGTGGTGACGCCGGGTTTGACGTAAGGCTCGATAATTTCCAGCACTTCGGCGGCCAGGCGGCCGGCTACGCGCATTTTTTGGATGTCATCAGCGTTTTTGATTGAGATTGCCATGAAATTCGTCCGAAGGTGTCGAGCTTGCCGACAATTAAGAAGATAGAAGCAGTCTGCTATGGTATCAGCCCGCCGGAGGGCTGCCAAATTTGATTTGCGCGCGCGGGCGGCGTTAAGGGGTTATACTGCAACAAAAGTTGGAGTCAGCGGCGGGTTTATGGTATAAAGCGCGCCGGCGATCCGCGACTTGCGTCCAAAAGACGTTGGAGCGGTGAGGCTGAAACTACTTAACTGCACTCAATTGTGTAAATAACACACACGTATCGGCACATGCGCCGGGGTGCCTCAGGTGAGAATCTCGCTCTGGGGTCGGCGTTATGGGATACGTGGAGGCATAACCCCAATCTAATCTATAGAGGTTTAATCATGGCAACTGTTTCCATGCGCGACATGCTCCAGGCCGGTGTACACTTCGGTCACCAGACCCGTTACTGGAACCCGAAAATGAAGCCATTCATCTTCGGCGCTCGTAACAAGGTTCACATCATCAACCTGGAAAAAACCGTACCAATGTTCAACGACGCTCTGGCTGAGCTGAGCAAGATCTCTGCCCGTAAAGGCAAGATCCTGTTTGTTGGTACCAAGCGCGCAGCAAGCGAAGCGGTAAAAGACGCTGCCAACAACTGCGACCAGTTCTTCGTGAACCATCGCTGGTTGGGCGGTATGCTGACTAACTGGAAAACCGTTCGTCAGTCCATCAAACGTTTGAAAGATCTGGAAACCCAGTCTCAAGACGGCACCTTCGACAAGCTGACCAAAAAAGAAGCGCTGATGCGTACCCGTGAACTGCAGAAGTTGGAAAACTCTCTGGGCGGTATCAAGGATATGGGCGGTCTGCCAGACGCTCTGTTCGTTATCGATGCCGATCACGAACACATCGCGATCAAAGAAGCCAACAACCTGGGTATCCCGGTATTCTCTATCGTTGATACCAACTCCGATCCAGACGGCGTTGACTTCATCATCCCTGGTAACGACGACGCAATCCGTGCAGTAAACCTGTACCTGACCGCCGTTGCTGCCGCAGTACGTGAAGGTCGCTCTCAAGATCTGGCCGTTCAGGCGGAAGAAGGCTTGGTAGAAGCTGAATAATAAGGCAAGCTCGACATCGAGCCCTTATTAACCAGGTATTGACATATGTTGGTTAGGGGGGCCTTAAAGGCCCCCTTTGCTTATCTGAATGAGAACCCTGTCCGATAGGTTCCGCGTTGTTGCCCGGCGCGACGGCGCGAAAGATATCGGGTAAATCTCCGAGTGGGATAACCGAGGAATTTAAAAATGGCTGATATTACCGCTGCCCTGGTAAAAGAACTGCGCGAGCGTACTGGCGCTGGCATGATGGATTGCAAAAAGGCGCTGGTTGAATCCAACGGCGACATCGAGCTGGCCATCGAGAACATGCGTAAGTCTGGTGCGATCAAAGCAGCGAAAAAAGCAGGCAACGTAGCTGCTGACGGCGTGATCAAAACCAAAATCGAAGGCAACTACGGCGTGATTCTGGAAGTTAACTGCCAGACTGACTTCGTTGCCAAAGATGGCGGTTTCCAGGCATTCGCTGACAAAGTGCTGGACGCGGCCGTTGCCGGTAAAGTGACTGACGTCGACGTACTGAAAGCGCAGTTCGAAGAAGAGCGCGTTGCGCTGGTGGCGAAAATTGGTGAAAACATCAATATCCGTCGCGTAGCCGTACTGGAAGGCGACGTGCTGGGCAGCTACCTGCACGGCGCACGTATCGGCGTTCTGGTTTCCGCTAAAGGCGCTGACGAAGAACTGGTTAAGCAGATCGCAATGCACGTTGCGGCCAGCAAGCCTGAGTTCGTGAAGCCTGAAGACGTTTCTGCCGAAGTGGTGGAAAAAGAGTATCAGGTTCAGCTGGACATCGCCATGCAGTCTGGCAAGCCGAAAGAAATCGCAGAGAAAATGGTTGAAGGCCGCATGAAGAAATTCACCGGCGAAGTTTCTCTGACCGGTCAGCCTTTCGTTATCGAGCCAAGCAAATCTGTTGGTCAGGTGCTGAAAGAGCACAACGCTGACGTGATTAACTTCATCCGCTTCGAAGTGGGCGAAGGCATCGAGAAAGTTGAAGCTGACTTTGCTGCTGAAGTTGCAGCAATGAGCAAGCAGTCTTAATGACTGTTAATGGAACCGCCGTCTGGCGGTTCCATTTTATATCCGCCGTATTTCAGGCCGCGCGCAGGGCGTCTTTTTCCTGCAGCCTGAATTATTTAGGATATATCTTTATCCAGATCCAGCCAGATTTACTCCGATGGCGGGCCCTGCCGGGTTATACTCTGCGCAGGCGCATTTCATCGGCCGAAACCCCCAATACTATTACTGCTGCTTAGGACAGAATAACCATGGCAACCAATGCAAAACCCGTATATCAGCGTATCCTGCTCAAACTGAGTGGCGAAGCCCTGCAAGGCGCAGAAGGTTTTGGTATCGACGCGAGCGTTTTGGATCGCATGGCTCAGGAAGTGAAAGAGCTGGTCGAGCTGGGCATTCAGGTCGGTGTAGTTATTGGCGGTGGCAACCTGTTCCGCGGCGCGGGCCTGGCGCAAGCCGGGATGAACCGCGTAGTGGGCGACCACATGGGAATGCTGGCTACCGTGATGAACGGCCTGGCTATGCGTGATGCACTGCACCGTGCCTATGTGAACGCCCGCCTGATGTCGGCTATCCCGCTCAATGGCGTATGTGATAACTACAGTTGGGCGGAGGCGATCAGCCTGCTGCGCAACAACCGCGTAGTGATTTTCTCCGCCGGTACCGGCAACCCGTTCTTCACCACCGACTCCGCCGCCTGCCTGCGCGGGATCGAAATTGAAGCGGATGTGGTATTGAAAGCCACCAAAGTGGATGGTGTATACTCCGCCGATCCGGTGAAAAACCCGGACGCTACGCTGTATGAACAGTTAACCTATCAGGACGTGCTGGAACGTGAACTGAAAGTCATGGACCTGGCCGCGTTTACGCTGGCGCGTGACCATGGCCTGCCGATCCGCGTGTTCAATATGAACAAGCCGGGCGCGCTGCGCCGCGTCGTGATGGGTGAGAACGAAGGTACATTGATCGGCAAGTAATTGCTGCTCGATACTGATTAAGCGGAGCGGGTGGCGACGTGCGCGCCTGCTCCCGGCAAGTAAAATTCACGGGCTATAATAAGCCTGCCAAGTAACCCGTTTCCAAAGGTTCGCAACGTGATTAATGACATCAGAAAAGATGCTGACGCACGCATGGAAAAAAGCGTCGAAGCATTCAAAAACCAAATCAGCAAAATCCGCACTGGCCGCGCGTCGCCAAGCATTCTTGACGGCATCATGGTGGAATACTACGGCGCTGCCACCCCGCTGCGTCAGCTGGCCAACATCACGGTGGAAGATTCCCGCACGCTGAAAATCAACGTGTTTGACCGCTCTCTGAGCCAGGCGGTGGAAAAAGCCATCATGTCCTCTGACCTGGGTCTGAACCCGTCTTCCGCCGGTTCCGACATCCGCGTTCCGCTGCCGCCGCTGACCGAAGAGCGCCGTAAGGATCTGATCAAGATCGTACGCGGTGAAGCCGAACAGGGCCGCGTGTCCGTGCGCAACGTGCGTCGCGACGCCAACGACAAGGTCAAGGCGCTGCTGAAAGACAAGGAAATCAGCGAAGACGAAGAACGTCGTTCACAAGACGACATTCAGAAAATGACCGATGCCTACATCAAGCTGGTCGACGCCGCTCTGGCGGAGAAAGAAAAAGAGCTGATGGAATTCTAATCGGCTTTGCGCTGAACAAAGCGTCGCTTAGGCGGCGCTTTATTTTTTGCAGCGCAGATCTCGTTTTATCGTACTGAAAGATCGTGGACATCCGGTGCGTAAGGTTTCACACTGGAGCACCATCGATCTTATCAGACAGTTACTCAGAGCGAACTCATGAAGCAACTGACTATTCTTGGCTCCACCGGTTCCGTCGGCACCAGCACGCTGGCCGTTGTGCGGGAAAATCCTGAACGTTTCGCCGTGAAGGCGCTGGTTGCCGGCCGCAATGCGGCGGTGATGGCGCAGCAGTGCCTGGAATTCCGCCCGGCCTATGCGGCGATGGCGGATGAAGCCGCCGCCGGCCAGCTGCGTACGTTGCTGGCGGAGCAGGGCGTGGCGACCGAGGTGCTGGCGGGCGAACAGGCCGCCTGCGAGCTGGCGGCGCTGGATGACGTCGATCAGGTGACTGCGGCCATCGTCGGCGCCGCCGGGCTGCTGCCGACGCTGGCGGCGATCCGCGCCGGCAAGCAGGTGCTGCTGGCGAACAAAGAGTCGCTGGTGACCTGCGGACGTCTGTTTATGGACGCGGTACGGCAGAGTCAGGCGCAGCTTTTACCGCTCGATAGCGAGCATAACGCGATTTTTCAGAGTTTACCTGAGAGTATTCAGCGCCAGTTGGGATACTCTTCACTGGAAGATCATGGTGTTTCGCGCATTGTATTGACCGGTTCCGGCGGCCCGTTCCGTACCACGCCGCTGGAACAGTTCGCCGCGATGACGCCGGATCAGGCGTGTGCCCATCCCAACTGGTCGATGGGGCGCAAGATCTCGGTGGATTCCGCCACCATGATGAATAAAGGTCTGGAATATATTGAGGCCCGCTGGCTGTTTAATGCCTCGGCCGAACAAATGGAAGTGATTCTGCACCCGCAGTCGGTCATCCACTCGATGGTGCGCTATGCCGACGGCAGCGTACTGGCGCAGCTGGGCACGCCGGATATGCGTACGCCAATCGCCCACGCGATGGCCTATCCGCAGCGCGTGAACTCCGGCGTTGCCGCGCTGGACTTCTGCCGCATTGGCGCGTTGACCTTCTCCGAGCCTGAGCGTGAGCGTTATCCTTGTCTGCACCTGGCCATCGCGGCCTTTGATGCGGGCCAGGCGGCGACCACCGCGCTCAATGCCGCCAATGAAGTGGCGGTGGCCGCCTTCTTGCAGGCGCAGATTCGCTTTACCGATATCGCGGCGGTGAACCAAAAAGTTGTCGAACGGCTGTCGTTGCAGGAACCGACCTGCGTTGACGCGGTCTTAGATATCGATCGCCAGGCGCGTGCGCTTGCCGCTGAGGTGGTGAAGACGCAGTACGCCTGAGCCCGCGATATTGTCTGATTTTGTTCGTAAATTGCGCGCGCCGCTCCGGGCCTGTTTGTTCAGGCTTCGCTGAGGTGATATAGTCTGCGCCACCTGTCAGCGGTTATACCGTTGAATAATGGCCTGATTGGTATGTCGAATACCTATTCGTTCCAGACGATGTCTGGGCTATCAGGACGTGCAGACGAAAAAGCCGTGTCGGGCACACGGCTTTTTTTGCGCGCAAGGGCCTGAAGTTCCGGAAAGGCTGTTGTGTTTCTATCGAGGAAATAAGTACGAGTTATGTCGTCCGCAAATCAACAAGAAGCTAATCCGTCCATTTCAGGGCCACGTCACGTTGCCATCATTATGGACGGTAACGGACGTTGGGCTAAACGTCAGGGCAAGTTGCGCGTCTTCGGTCATAAAGCAGGGGTGAAATCGGTGCGCAGGGCCGTCAGCTTTGCCGCCAGCCATCATCTGGATGCGCTCACGCTTTATGCCTTCAGCAGTGAGAACTGGAATCGTCCGGCGCAGGAGGTCTCCGCACTGATGGAGCTTTTTGTGCGTGCTCTGGACAGTGAAGTGAAAAGCCTGCACAAACATAACGTCAGGTTGCGCGTAATTGGCGATGTCAGCCGGTTCAGCGCACGTCTGCAGGAGCGTATCCGTCGCTCTGAGCAGCTGACTGAAAATAACGATGGCCTGACGCTCAACATCGCTGCCAACTACGGCGGCCGTTGGGATATCATGCAGGGAGTAAAGACGTTGGCCGAGCAAGTGCAGGAAGGTTTGCTGCGCCCGGACCAAATCAGTGAAGAGTTGCTGAGTGAACAGGTCTGCATGAGCGATCTGGCGCCGGTGGATCTGGTGATCCGCACCGGCGGTGAACACCGTATCAGCAATTTCTTACTGTGGCAGATTGCTTATGCCGAGCTTTACTTTACTGATGTACTCTGGCCTGATTTTGATGAACTTGTCTTTGAAGGTGCGCTGAATGCATTTGCACAACGTGAGCGTCGCTTCGGGGGAACAACACCTATCGGCGCCAATGCGTCCTAGGGGGAACATTTGCTGAAGTATCGCCTCATAACTGCTCTGATTTTAATACCGATCGTTATTGCAGCACTGTTTTTGCTGCCTCCGGTGGGATTCGCCCTGGTAACGCTGGTAGTGTGCATGTTAGCTGCGTGGGAGTGGGGCCAACTGGCCGGTTTTGCTTCCCGTTCTCAACGTATCTGGTTGGCGATACTCTGCGGCTTTTTGCTGGCGCTGATGATGCTGAGCGTACCGGCCTATCATCAGTCGGTCCACCTGCTGCAGGTGGGCGGGCCGCTGTGGATGTCGCTCGGATGGTGGCTGGCGGCGCTGCTGCTGGTGCTGTTTTATCCGGGCTCCGCGGGGCTGTGGCGTAATTCGCGCCCGCTGCGGCTGGTGTTCGGCATCCTGACCATCGTGCCGTTCTTCTGGGGCATGCTGGCGCTGCGTCAGTTCGGCTATGAGCAAAACCATTTTACCGGCGCCTGGTGGCTGCTGTATGTGATGCTGCTGGTCTGGGGCGCGGATTCCGGCGCCTATGTCTTCGGCAAGCTGTTCGGCAAGCACAAGCTGGCGCCGAAGGTCTCGCCAGGGAAAACCTGGGAAGGCCTGATCGGCGGTCTGGTGACCTCGGCGCTGATCTCCTGGCTGTTCGGCCGCTATGCGCCGCTGAACGTGGTGCCGGCGACCCTGCTGGTCTGCTCGGTGACCGCCGCGCTGGCCTCGGTGCTGGGCGACCTCACCGAGAGCATGTTCAAACGGGAAGCGGGCATCAAGGACAGCGGCCATCTGATTCCGGGACATGGCGGGATACTGGATCGTATCGACAGCCTGACCGCCGCCGTGCCGGTATTTGCCTGTTTGATGCTGTTAGTGTTTTAATCCGTCCGTGACGGGGAGTGTAGGGATGATGTTCAGCGTGCTCTGGAACCTGGTAGCGTTTATTATTGCACTCGGTATATTGATTACCGTGCATGAGTTCGGGCACTTTTGGGTGGCCCGCCGCTGCGGCGTCCGCGTTGAACGCTTCTCTATCGGCTTTGGCCGCGCCCTGTGGCGCCGCACCGACCGTCACGGCACCGAATTTGTTATCGCGCTGATTCCGCTGGGCGGCTATGTCAAAATGCTGGATGAGCGCGTGGAGACGGTGGCGCCCGAGCTGCGTCACCGGGCCTTTAACAATAAGACCGTCTGGCAGCGCGCCGCCATCGTCAGCGCCGGGCCAATCGCCAACTTCCTGTTCGCCGTGGTTGCCTACTGGCTGGTGTTTATCATCGGCGTCCCTAGTTTTCGTCCGGTTATTGGCGAAATATCACCACAATCTATCGCCGCTCAGGCGCAAATTTCACCCGGAATGGAACTAAAGTCCGTTGGCGGTATCGAAACGCCTGATTGGGAAGCTGTTCGTCTGGCGCTGGTGACCAAGATTGGCGATGACAAAACCGAGGTGGGCATTGCGCCTTTCGGCTCATCGCAGGTGGTGAATAAAACCCTGGATTTGCGCCAGTGGAAGTTTGAGCCAGACAAGCAGGATCCGGTGGTGTCGCTGGGGATGATCCCCCGCGGGCCGCAGATTGAATCAGTGCTGGCGCAGGTGCAATCCGGTTCGGCAGCGCAAAAAGCGGGTTTGCAAGCCGGGGACAGGATCGTTAAAGTCGATGGTCAGCCTTTGGGTCGTTGGCAGACGTTGGTGAAACGCATTCACGACGGCCCGGGGCAGGCGCTGGCTTTAGAGATTGAAAGAAACGGCGCGCCGCTGTCGTTAACGCTGGTTCCGGACAGCAAAACGGCGGAAGGCCAACGTATCGGCTTTGCCGGCATTATTCCGAAAGTGTTGCCGCTGCCGGATGAGTACAAGACGATTCGTCAGTTTGGACCGTTCTCGGCGCTGTATCAGGCCGGGGACAAGACCTGGCAAATCATGCGCCTAACGGTCAGCATGCTGGGTAAATTAATCACCGGTGATGTGAAGTTGAACAACCTGAGCGGCCCGATTTCTATTGCACAGGGCGCCGGGGCTTCAGCCGGGGTCGGGTTTGTGTACTACTTGATGTTCCTGGCGTTGATTAGCGTCAACCTTGGGATCATCAACCTGTTCCCATTACCGGTGTTAGATGGTGGGCACCTCCTCTTCCTGGCGATAGAAAAGCTGAAGGGCGGCCCGGTATCCGAGCGAGTACAGGACTACAGCTACCGCATAGGCTCGATTTTGCTGGTGCTGTTAATGGGTCTTGCACTTTTCAATGATTTTTCTCGCCTGTAAGGGCGGGGATAGGTTAGGAAGAACGCATAACAACGATGGCGATGAAAAAGTTGCTCATAGCGTCGCTGCTGTTTGGCAGCGCCACCGTATACGGTGCAGACGGGTTCGTGGTGAAAGACATTCATTTCGAAGGCCTGCAGCGGGTCGCCGTCGGTGCGGCGTTACTCAACATGCCGGTTCGCGTAGGCGATACCGTCACTGACGATGACATCAGTAATACCATTCGTGCCTTGTTTGCCACCGGCAACTTCGAGGACGTGCGCGTACTGCGCGATGGTAATACGTTGATCGTGCAGGTTAAGGAACGTCCTACCATTGCCAGCATCACTTTCTCCGGCAACAAGTCGGTGAAAGATGACATGCTCAAGCAAAACCTGGAAGCCTCCGGCGTCCGGGTCGGCGAAGCGCTCGACCGCACCACGATCTCCAGTATTGAAAAAGGTCTGGAAGACTTCTACTACAGCGTCGGTAAGTACAGCGCCTCGGTGAAAGCCGTGGTGACGCCGCTGCCGCGCAACCGTGTCGACCTGAAGCTGGTGTTCACGGAAGGGGTTTCCGCAAAAATTCAACAGATCAACATCGTCGGCAACCATGCCTTCACCAACGATGAACTGATTTCACGCTTCCAACTGCGTGATGAGGTGCCGTGGTGGAACGTGGTCGGCGATCGTAAATACCAGAAGCAGAAACTGGCGGGCGACCTTGAGACCCTGCGCAGCTTCTATTTGGACCGCGGCTATGCGCGTTTCAACATTGATTCGACGCAGGTCAGCCTGACGCCGGACAAGAAAGGCATCTACATCACCATCAATATCACCGAAGGCGATCAGTACAAGCTTTCCGACGTGGTGGTGAACGGCAACCTGGCGGGCCATTCGGCCGAAGTCGCCCAACTGACCAAGATTGAGCCGGGCGAACTGTACAACGGCAGCAAAGTGACCAAGATGGAAGACAACATCAAGAAGATGTTGGGCCGTTATGGTTACGCTTACCCGCGCGTACAGACCCAACCGGAAATCAACGACGCGGATAAAACCGTCAAGCTGCACGTCAACATCGACGCGGGCAACCGTTTCTACGTGCGCCGCGTCAAGTTCGAAGGCAACGACACCAGTAAAGATTCCGTACTGCGCCGCGAAATGCGTCAGATGGAAGGGGCGTGGCTGGGCAACGATCAGGTTGAGCAGGGCAAAGAGCGTCTGAACCGCCTGGGCTACTTCGAGACCGTGGACGTTGAAACGCAGCGCGTGCCGGGCACCGCCGATCAGGTTGACGTTACCTATAAGGTGAAAGAGCGCAACACCGGTACCTTCAACTTCGGCGTCGGTTACGGCACGGAAAGCGGCGTCAGCTTCCAGGTCGGCGTTCAGCAGGACAACTGGTTGGGCACCGGCTACTCGGTGGGCGTCAGCGGCACCAAGAACGACTATCAGACCTATGCGGAGCTGTCAGCCACCAACCCTTACTTCACCGTTGACGGTGTGAGTCTGGGCGGTCGTATCTTCTATAACGACTTTAAGGCCGACGACGCGGATCTGTCTGACTATACCAACAGCAGCTACGGCATCGACGGTACGCTGGGCTTCCCGATCAACGAGAACAACTCGCTGCGCGCCGGCCTGGGCTATGTGCACAACAGCCTGTCCGACATGCAGCCGCAGATCGCCATGTGGCGTTACCTGAACTCGATGGGGCAGGATCCGAACACCATGGATCGCGCCAGCTACAAGGCGGATGACTTCACGCTGAACCTGGGCTGGACCTATAACAACCTTGACCGTGGTTACTTCCCGACCTCCGGTAACCGCACCACCCTGAATGGTAAAATCACCATTCCTGGCTCTGACAACGAATACTACAAAGTGACGTTGGACAGCGTACAGTACGTGCCGATCAACGACGATCGCACTTGGGTGCTGTTGGGCCGTGGCCGTCTGGGCTATGCCGACGGTCTGGGCGGTAAGGAAATGCCGTTCTATGAGAACTTCTATGCCGGCGGCTCCAGCTCCGTGCGTGGCTTCCAGTCCAATACCATTGGTCCGAAGGCGGTGTACTACAATTCCAACTCCTACAGCTGCAGCAACGGCACCAAGCTGTGCGGCTCTGACGATGCGGTCGGCGGTAACGCCATGGCGGTCGCCAGTATGGAGCTGATTACGCCTACGCCGTTTATCAGCGAGAAATATGCCAACTCGGTACGCACCTCGCTGTTCGTCGATGCGGGTACCGTGTGGGATACCAACTGGGAGAAGAGCCAGACCGCAGGGTATGACATTCCGGATTACAGCAAGCCAGGCAATATTCGCGTGTCTGCCGGTATTGCTCTACAGTGGATGTCACCGCTGGGGCCGTTGGTGTTCTCTTACGCCAACCCGCTTAAGGATTACGAAGGCGATAAATCCGAGCAGTTCCAGTTTAATATTGGTAAGACCTGGTAACGGTTTTACCTCTGCGTAAAACGTTGCTAAGAATCGCAATGGTCAGACTGTCGAAACGGCAGAGGGAGAAAAGTCTCATTGTTTCGTGAGATAAGTCTGGCAGATTGTGTATTTCACGTGTCGAATGACACAAACGGTGATGGTAAGGAGTTTATAGTGAAAAAGTGGTTGTGTGCCGCAGGCCTCGGTTTAGCAATGGCTGCTTCAGCGAGCGTTCAGGCTGCTGACAGTATTGCTGTCGTTAACGTTTCCAGCATTTTCCAACAGTTGCCAGCTCGTGAGACCGTGGCGAAACAACTGGAAAACGAATTCAAAGGCCGTGCAAGTGAACTCCAGAACATGGAACGCAGCCTGCAGACTAAAATGCAGAAACTGCAGCGTGACGGCTCTACGATGAAGGCAAGCGAGCGCAGC
This sequence comes from Serratia sp. FGI94, assembly GCF_000330865.1. Lineage (NCBI taxonomy): Bacteria > Pseudomonadati > Pseudomonadota > Gammaproteobacteria > Enterobacterales > Yersiniaceae > Serratia > Serratia sp. FGI94. The sequence goes on along the minus strand of NC_020064.1, from coordinate 3,714,856 downwards.
AAGCTGGAAAAAGACGTGATGGCGCAGCGCGAGCAGTTCTCCAAGAAAGCCCAGTCTTTCGAGCAGGACAATCGCCGTCGTCAGATGGAAGAGCGTAACAAGATCCTGAGCCGTATTCAGGATGCAGTGAAAACTGTTGCCAGCAAAGAAGGTTATGACGTGGTGATCGACGCCAACGCCGTAGCTTACGCAGGTTCTTCCAAAGACATTACTGCTGATGTGCTGAAACAGGTTAAATAACACATGCCTTCAATTCGACTGGCTGATTTAGCGCAGCAGTTGGATGCACAATTGCACGGTGATGGCGATCTCGTCATCACCGGCATTGCTTCTATGCATTCCGCACAAACTGGCCAAATTACCTTTTTGTCCAACAGCCGCTATCAACAGCAGCTGTCTTCCTGTCAGGCCAGCGCCGTGGTGCTGACCGAAGCAGATTTACCACACTGCCGCAGCGCGGCGCTGGTGGTGAAGAATCCCTACCTGACCTACGCGCGCATGGCGCAGCTGATGGACACCACGCCGGCACCGGCTCAGGATATCGCGCCGAGCGCGGTCATCTCCCCTGAGGCGCAGCTTGGGCAAAACGTGGCCGTCGGCGCCAATGCGGTGATCGAGTCAGGCGCCGTGCTCGGCGATAACGTGGTTATCGGTCCGGGCTGTTTTATCGGCAAGAATGCTCGCTTGGGCGCCGGTACGCGCTTATGGGCCAACGTCACCGTGTACCATGAGGTTGAAATCGGCCAAGGCTGCCTGATTCAGTCGGGTACGGTGATCGGCGCAGACGGTTTCGGCTACGCCAACGAGCGCGGCAACTGGGTGAAGATCCCCCAGCTGGGCACGGTGATCATCGGCGATCGCGTCGAGATTGGCGCCTGCACCACCATTGACCGCGGCGCGCTGGATAACACTCTGATCGGAAATGGTGTTATCATCGACAACCAATGCCAAATTGCGCATAACGTGGTGATTGGTGAAAATACCGCCGTTGCCGGCGGCGTTATCATGGCCGGCAGTCTGAAGATTGGCCGCTATTGCCAGATCGGCGGCGCCAGTGTGATCAACGGTCACATGGAGATTGCCGATCAGGTGGTGGTCACGGGAATGGGAATGGTTATGCGACCAATCACCGAACCTGGGGTATACTCTTCGGGTATTCCGTTACAACCCAACAAAGCCTGGCGTAAAACCGCCGCGTTGGTGATGAATATCGATGAGATCAGCAAGCGTTTGAAAGCTGTCGAACGAAAAGTCGGTAAAGACGACGATTCCCAATAAGCTTGCCCGCTGCATCACGGCGTATTCAGTCCCAAAATGAAATACTGCAGGCAATATCGTGCACGTATAGGGAAGCGAAGTGCAAAATAAAGATGCAGCTTGCAGGATGATGGGTATAATCACCGCCGCCCGCCTAACTGGGTAGAAAAACGAAACGCGTTGGCCGCTCGCGGCTAAAAGCGCAAAGAGTTGTGAATTTGCGGCCTGCCTGATGATCTCCTTTTGGGGTCAACGCAGGCCGTGTTGTTGATGCCATCAGTTTTTAGAGACAGGAAGAGTATTTTGACTACTGACACTCATACTCTAGATATTGCAGAAATTTTGGAATTGCTCCCTCATCGTTACCCATTCTTGCTGGTTGACCGTGTACTTGAGTTTGAAGAGCATAAATATCTGCGTGCGGTAAAAAACGTTTCCGTTAACGAACCGTTTTTCCAGGGCCACTTCCCTGGCAAGCCGATTTTCCCAGGCGTATTGATCCTGGAAGCCATGGCGCAGGCCACCGGCATTCTGGCGTTTAAAAGCGTCGGCAAGCTGGAGCCGGGCGAGCTGTACTATTTTGCCGGTATTGACGAAGCGCGCTTTAAGCGTCCGGTCGTGCCTGGCGATCAGATGATTATGGAAGTTACTTTCGAGAAAACTCGTCGTGGCCTGACGCGCTTTAAAGGCGTGGCGACCGTCGACGGTAAAATTGTCTGCGAAGCAACCATGATGTGTGCCCGCAGCCGGGAGGCATAATCCGTGATAGACCAAACCGCCTTTATCCACCCAAGCGCGATTGTTGAAGACGGTGCCGTTATCGGCGCCGGAGCGCACATTGGCCCATTCTGTTACGTCGGCTCCCAGGTGGAAATCGGCGAAGGCACGGTGCTTAAATCCCACGTCGTGGTCAATGGCATTACCAAAATTGGCCGCGAAAACCAGATTTATCAGTTCGCCTCCATCGGCGAAGTGAACCAGGATCTGAAATATGCGGGCGAGCCGACGCGTGTTGAAATCGGCGATCGCAACCGCATTCGCGAGAGCGTGACCATTCACCGCGGTACGGCGCAGGGCACCAACGTGACCAAGGTCGGCAACGATAACCTGCTGATGGTTAATGTGCACGTGGCTCACGACTGCGTGGTGGGGAACGCCTGCATACTGGCCAACAATGCCACCTTGGCGGGCCACGTGGAGATCGACGACCATGCGATCATCGGCGGTATGACGGCTATTCACCAGTTCTGCATTATCGGCGCGCACGTCATGGTTGGCGGCTGCTCCGGCGTTGCGCAGGACGTGCCGCCTTTCGTTATTGCCCAGGGCAACCACGCCACACCGTTCGGCGTGAACGCCGTTGGCCTGAAGCGTCGCGGCTTCGATAAGGATGAAATGCAGGCGATTCGCAACGCCTACAAAATCCTGTATCGCAGCGAAAAAACGCTGGACGAAGCCAAGGCGGAAATCGAAGCGCTGGCGCAGCAACAGCCGGTGGTTCAGCAGTTCCTCGATTTCTTTGCGCGTTCCACCCGCGGCATTATTCGCTGAGTTATGTCAACACGTCCATTGACTATCGGACTGGTCGCCGGCGAGACCTCCGGCGATATTCTTGGCGCCGGATTGATTCGCGCGCTGAAGGCCCGTCACCCGGACGCGCGCTTTGTCGGCGTCGCCGGCCCGCTGATGCAGGCCGAGGGGTGCGAAGCCTGGTATGAGATGGAGGAGCTGGCGGTGATGGGCGTGGTGGAAGTGCTGGAGCGCTTGCCCCGCCTGTTGAAGATTCGCAAGGATCTGACCCGCCGCTTCAGCGAACTGGCGCCTGACGTGTTTGTCGGCATCGATGCGCCAGACTTCAACATCACGCTGGAAGGCCGCCTGAAACAGCGCGGTATCCGCACCATTCACTATGTCAGCCCGTCCGTCTGGGCCTGGCGTCAAAAGCGCGTTTTCAAAATTGGCAAGGCGACCGACCTGGTGTTGGCGTTTCTCCCTTTTGAAAAGGCGTTTTACGATCGTTTCAACGTTCCCTGCCGTTTTATCGGCCATACCATGGCCGATGCGATGCCGCTGCAGCCGGACAGGCTGGCCGCGCGCGCCGCACTGGGCATTGCGCCCGACGCGCGCTGCCTGGCGCTGCTGCCCGGCAGCCGCGGTGCGGAAGTGGAGATGCTGAGCGCCGATTTTCTGCAGACCGCGCAGCTGTTGCGCACCCGCTACCCGGATCTCGAGGTGGTGGTGCCGCTGGTGAACGCCAAGCGACGCGAGCAGTTCGAGCGCATCAAGGCGCAGGTCGCGCCGGACCTTCCCGCCCACCTGCTGGACGGTAAAGCGCGCGAGGCGATGATCGCCAGCGATGCGGCGCTGCTGGCTTCCGGCACCGCCGCGCTGGAGTGCATGCTGGCCAAGTGCCCGATGGTGGTGGGCTATCGCATGAAGCCGTTCACCTTCTGGCTGGCGCAGCGGCTGGTGAAAACGCCGTACGTTTCGCTGCCGAATCTGCTGGCGGGGCGTGAAATCGTCACCGAACTGCTGCAGCATGACTGCGTGCCGGACAAACTGGCCGCGGCGCTGCTGCCGCTGCTGGAAGAGAGCCCGCAGGCGGAGCAGTTGAAACAAACTTTCCTTGAACTGCATCAGAGCATCCGTTGCGGTGCCGACGAACAGGCCGCTCAGGCTGTGTTGGAGCTGGCAAACAAATGACCGAAGCCTTTATCTATCCCGACGCCCGGCTGATCGCCGGCGTGGACGAAGTCGGGCGCGGCCCGCTGGTCGGTGCGGTGGTTACCGCGGCGGTGATCCTTGATCCGGCGCAGCCGATCGCCGGTCTGGCCGACTCGAAAAAGCTCAGCGAAAAGCGCCGGCTGGCGCTGTATGATGAGATCCTCGCCAAGGCGCTCTCCTGGAGCCTGGGGCGCGCCGAGCCGGAGGAGATTGACCGTCTGAACATTCTGCATGCCACGATGCTGGCGATGCAGCGGGCGGTGGCCGGGTTGCATATTGAGCCGGATATGGTTTTAATCGACGGTAACCGTTGCCCGGCATTGCCGATGCGTGCGCAGGCGGTGGTGAAGGGCGACAGCCGCGTGGCGGAAATCAGCGCGGCGTCGATTCTGGCGAAGGTGACGCGCGACCGTGAAATGACCGAGCTGGATCGCGCCTTCCCGGAATATGGCTTTGCCCAGCATAAAGGCTATCCGACCGCTTTCCATCTTGAGCGGCTGGCCGCGCTGGGCGCCACCGAACATCATCGCCGCAGCTTTGCCCCGGTAAGACGGGCGCTGGAGCTGTAATCTGCAGGCCGAACCTGGCCTACAATACGCTGGAGTTAACCCGGGTTCAGCCTGCTGAGCCCCCCATTTTGGTATCTGGATATGGCCGAACCTCGTTTTATTCACCTGCGCGTTCACAGCGATTACTCCATGATAGATGGGCTCGCCAAGACCGGTCCGTTGGTGAAGCGGGCCGCGGCGCTGGCGATGCCGGCGCTGGCCATCACCGACTTTACCAACCTGTGCGGCCTGGTGAAGTTTTACGGCACGGCGCACGGCGCCGGGGTAAAGCCGATCATCGGTGCGGATTTCCACGTGCAGAGCGAAGTGCTGGGCGATGAGCTGGCCGAGCTGACCGCCCTGGCGGCGAACAACGCCGGCTATCAAAACCTGACGCTGTTGATTTCCCGCGCTTACCAGCGCGGCTACGGCGCGGCAGGCCCGATTATCGATCGCGACTGGCTGATCGAACACCGCGAAGGGCTGATTCTGCTGTCCGGCGCGCGCATGGGCGACGTGGGCAAGTTTATGCTGCGCGGCAATCAGGCGCAGGTCGATCAGTGCCTGGAGTTTTATCAGCAGTATTTCCCCGACAGTTACTACCTGGAGCTGATCCGCACCGGACGCCCGGATGAGGAGAACTACCTGCACGCGGCGGTGGCGCTGGCGGCCGAACGCGGTCTGCCGGTGGTGGCTACCAACGACGTACGCTTCCTGGTGGAAGATGACTTTGACGCGCATGAGATTCGCGTCGCCATCCACGACGGTTTTACCCTCGACGATCCCAAACGTCCGCGCAACTATAGCGTGCAGCAGTATATGCGCAGCGAAGATGAGATGTGCGAGCTGTTCGCCGATATCCCCGAGGCGCTGATCAACAGCGTCGAAATCGCCAAGCGCTGTAACGTCACCATTCGCCTCGGCGAGTATTTCCTGCCGCAGTTCCCGACCGGTGAGATGACCACGGAAGACTTCCTGGTTGCCAAATCGCGCGAGGGGCTGGAAGAGCGCCTCGAGTTCCTGTATCCGGACCCGGAGGAGCGCGCCCGGCGGCGGCCGGAATATGACGAACGTCTGGATATCGAGCTGAAAGTCATCAACCAGATGGGCTTCCCCGGCTACTTCCTGATCGTGATGGAGTTTATCCAGTGGTCGAAGGATAACGACGTGCCGGTAGGACCGGGGCGCGGTTCCGGCGCCGGCTCGCTGGTGGCCTATGCGCTGAAAATCACCGATCTGGATCCGCTGGAGTTCGACCTGCTGTTCGAACGTTTCCTGAACCCGGAACGCGTCTCGATGCCCGACTTCGACGTCGATTTCTGTATGGAAAAACGCGACCGGGTGATTGAGCACGTGGCGGACATGTACGGCCGCGAGGCGGTATCGCAGATTATTACCTTCGGCACCATGGCGGCGAAAGCGGTTATCCGCGACGTGGGCCGCGTGCTGGGGCATCCGTACGGCTTTGTCGACCGCATCTCCAAGCTGGTGCCGCCAGACCCGGGCATGACGCTGGAGAAAGCCTTCGCCGCCGAGCCGCAGCTGCCGGAAATCTACGAGGCGGACGAAGAGGTCAAGGCGCTGATCGACATGGCGCGCAAGCTGGAAGGCGTCACCCGTAACGCCGGTAAACACGCCGGGGGCGTGGTGATCGCGCCGACCAAGATTACCGACTTCGCGCCGCTGTACTGCGACGCCGAAGGGCATCACCCGGTGACCCAGTTCGACAAGAACGACGTGGAATACGCCGGGCTGGTGAAGTTCGACTTCCTGGGGCTGCGTACCCTGACCATCATCGACTGGGCGCTGGAGATGATCAACGCCCGGCGCGCCAAGAGCGGTGAGCCGCCGATCGATATCGCGGCGATCCCGCTCGACGACAAGAAAAGCTTCGACATGCTGCAGCGCTCGGAAACCACGGCGGTGTTCCAGCTTGAATCGCGCGGCATGAAAGACCTGATCAAACGTCTGAAGCCCGACTGCTTCGAAGATATGATCGCACTGGTGGCACTGTTCCGTCCGGGGCCGCTGCAGTCTGGCATGGTGGATAACTTTATCGACCGTAAGCACGGCCGTGAAGAGATCTCCTACCCGGATATCCAGTGGCAGCATGAGTCGCTCAAACCGGTGCTGGAGCCGACCTACGGCATTATCCTGTATCAGGAACAGGTAATGCAGATTGCCCAGGTGCTGGCCGGCTATACGCTGGGCGGCGCAGACATGCTGCGCCGTGCGATGGGTAAGAAAAAGCCGGAAGAGATGGCGAAACAGCGCTCGGTGTTTGAAGAGGGCGCTAAGAGCATCGGCGTCGACGGCGAACTGTCGATGAAAATCTTTGACCTGGTGGAAAAATTCGCCGGTTACGGCTTTAACAAATCCCACTCCGCCGCCTATGCGCTGGTGTCTTACCAGACGCTGTGGCTGAAGGCGCACTATCCGGCCGAGTTTATGGCGGCGGTAATGACCGCCGATATGGACAACACCGACAAGGTGGTCGGCCTGGTGGACGAGTGCTGGCGCATGGGGCTGAAGATCTTGCCGCCGGACATCAACAGCGGCCTGTACCACTTCCACGTCAACGATGACGGCGAGATCGTTTACGGCATCGGCGCAATTAAAGGGGTGGGCGAAGGGCCGATTGAGGCTATTATTGAAGCACGCAACAGCGGCGAGCAGGGCTATTTTAAAGATCTGTTCGACCTGTGTGCGCGTTCGGATATCAAAAAGCTTAACCGGCGAATTCTGGAAAAGCTGATTATGTCCGGCGCTTTCGACCGGCTGGGGCCGCACCGTGCCGCGCTGATGAACTCGCTGCCTGACGCGTTGAAGGCGGCGGATCAGCATGCCAAGGCCGAGGCTATCGGCCAGGTGGATATGTTTGGCGTACTGGCGGAAGCGCCGGAGCAGGTGGAGCAATCCTACGCCAACGTAGCGCCGTGGCAGGAGCAGGTGGTGCTGGACGGCGAGCGGGAAACGCTGGGGCTGTACCTGACCGGCCACCCGATAACCCAGTATCTGAAGGAGATCGAACGTTACGCCGGCGGCATGCGTTTGAAAGATATGCACCCGACGGACCGGGGCAAAATGACTACCGCCGTCGGGCTGGTGGTCGCCGCGCGCGTTATGGTCACCAAGCGCGGTAATCGCATCGGTATTTGCACCCTGGATGACCGCTCCGGACGTCTGGAGGTGATGTTATTTACCGACGCGTTAGAAAAATACCAGCATTTGTTGGAAAAAGACCGTATCCTGATTGCCAGTGGACAGGTCAGCTTTGATGACTTTAGCGGTGGGCTTAAAATGACCGCCCGCGAGCTAATGGACATCAGTGAAGCCCGTGAAAAATATGCGCGCGGGCTTGCTATCTCGCTGACGGACAGGCAAATTGATGACCAGCTTTTGAACCGTCTCCGCCAGTCGTTGGAACCGCATCGATCGGGGACGATTCCAGTGCATCTGTACTATCAACGGATCGACGCTCGCGCCAAGCTGCGTTTTGGCGCAACCTGGCGAGTGACGCCCACGGACCGCTTGTTGATAGACTTACGGACTTTGGTCGGTAATGAACAGGTGGAACTGGAATTTGACTAATATAGGAATGCTATGAGTCTGAATTTTCTTGATTTTGAACAGCCGATTGCAGAGCTGGAAGCGAAAATTGACTCGCTGACTGCCGTCAGCCGTCAAGACGAAAAATTAGATATTAATCTGGACGAAGAAGTTCAGCGCCTGCGTGAGAAGAGCGTTGAGCTGACGCGCAAGATTTTCTCCGATCTTGGGGCCTGGCAAGTTGCTCAACTGGCACGCCACCCGCGCCGTCCTTATACCCTGGATTATATCGAACATATCTTTACCGATTTTGAAGAGCTGGCGGGCGATCGCGCCTATGCCGATGATAAAGCCATTGTCGGCGGCATCGCGCGTCTGGACGGCCGTCCGGTGATGATCATCGGCCACCAGAAAGGCCGTGAGACGAAGGAAAAGATTCGTCGCAACTTCGGCATGCCGGCGCCGGAAGGCTACCGTAAGGCGCTGCGCCTGATGGAAATGGCCTCGCGCTTCAACATGCCGATCATCACCTTTATCGATACCCCGGGCGCCTATCCGGGCGTGGGTGCGGAAGAGCGTGGCCAGTCGGAAGCCATCGCCCGCAACCTGCGTGAGATGTCACGCCTCAACGTGCCGGTGATCTGTACGGTTATCGGCGAAGGCGGTTCCGGCGGCGCGCTGGCGATCGGCGTGGGCGACAAAGTGAATATGCTGCAGTACAGCACCTATTCGGTGATCTCACCGGAAGGCTGCGCTTCTATTCTGTGGAAGAGCGCGGATAAAGCGCCGATTGCCGCTGAGGCTATGGGCATCACCGCGCCGCGTCTGAAAGAGCTGCAGCTGATCGACTCGGTGATCCCGGAGCCGCTGGGCGGCGCCCACCGCGACGTGCCGGCGATTGCCGAATCGCTGAAGGCGCAGCTGCTGGCGGATCTGACCGATCTGGACGGGCTGAACAAAGAAGAGCTGCTTAACCGCCGCTATCAGCGTCTGATGAACTACGGCTACTGCTGATCCGTTTGTCGACAAGAAACCGCCTGCGGGCGGTTTTTTTATGCCTGCGATTTACCGCGCCGCTCTTCCTCCGCCAGGGCGTTTTCAGCCGTTTCCCCGTTGACGTCGGCCATGGCGGCCGATATGTTGCCAACGGTCTGAATAGAAGGAGAAAACCATGCTGGCACTACGTCAGGTACACCATATTGCGATTATCGCGTCCGATTATGCTGCCAGTAAGCGTTTTTACTGCGATATTCTGGGTTTCACGCTGCAGGAGGAGTATTACCGCGCGGAGCGTGATTCCTGGAAGGGCGATCTGACGCTGAACGGCCAGTACGTGATTGAGCTGTTTTCTTTTCCGTCGCCGCCGGCGCGGGTCAGCCGCCCGGAAGCCTGCGGCCTGCGCCATCTGGCGTTCAGCGTCGACGATATTGAGCTGGCGGTGGCGCAGCTGCAGGCCGCCGGCGTGGCCTGTGAACCGGTGCGGGTTGATCCTTACACCGAGTCGCGCTTCACATTCTTCAGCGATCCGGATGGCTTGCCGCTAGAATTATATGAACAATGAATGCTTAATCGGCGCGTAATGGCTCAGGTTGCGGGCTGAATATGCTATTATCGCGCGCCTGCCTTGGGTTCTCTTTGAGTTATTTCCGCCATGCAACAGCCTGTTTTTCGCGTTGGAGAGTGGCTGGTCACGCCGGCTGACAACCAAATCAGCCGTGACGGGCGTCAGAAGACGCTGGAGCCACGCTTAATCGATATGCTGTTCTATTTCGCCCGGCACCCGGATGTGGTGCTGAGTCGGGATGAACTGATCGAAAATGTCTGGAAACGTAATATCGTCACCAACCATGTGGTGACGCAGAGCATTTCTGAGCTGCGTAAGTACCTGAAAGACGGCGATGAGCAGAGCCCGGAATATATCATCACGGTGCCAAAACGCGGCTATAAGCTGGCGGCGCCGGTGATATGGTGCAGCGCCACCGCAGAGACGCCGTCGGCATCGCCGCAGGTGGCGGTGATTATGCATGAGCCGGAAGATGGCGATGAGGACGATGATGCGCCGGCCTATGTACCGCCGCCGTCGACGGCACCCAAGGCGTCTGAACGCGCCGGCCGGCGGTTTTATCAGCGCTCGCCGTTCTGGGTATGGCTGTGCTTCCTGACGGCGCTCAGCGCCTGCGTGGCGTTTGTCGGCGTAGCCACGCTGTCATCGCGGGTGCCGGTGGCCAGCATGCCGATGCTGCTCAACCCGCGGGATATCGATATCCGCATTCAGGGCGGCAACAGCTGTAGCAATTGGATGCCGCAGCTCTCCTACGTGGTGGGCATCAGCGAACTGATTGCCGATTCACTCAATACCTACTCCACCTTCCTGGTGCATGATCAGACCAACTATAACTACGCGGGGCCGAGCAGTTCCGGCAAGTCGCTGACCATCGAGTTCGTCAACCAGCGGCACTATCGCGCCCAGCAATGCTTCCTATCCGTTCGGCTGGTGGATAACGCCGACAGTTCCATCATGCTGGATAAGCGCTATTTTCTTACCAAGGACAATCAGCGCACCATTCTGCTGGACCTGTTGGGCAATATGTCCGCCGTGCTGAAACAGCCGTGGCCGTCGCAGCTGCTGACGCGCCTGGATAAGCTGTTGCCGAAACAGGGGCCGGCGCTGCAGCAGTTCTATCAGGCGCACCAGCTGTTGATTCAGGGCGATATGGCGTCGCTGACCCGCGCCAGCGCGCTGCTGGACGAACTGATGCAGAGCGCACCTGATTTTCTGTACATCGCCGCGGAAAAAACGCTGGTCGACTTATTACGTAACTCTTACCAGCCGTTCGACAGCGAGCAACTGGCTCAGCTGCAGCGCGAGATCAAGCAGTTGGCGTCAGTGCCGGAATTACAGGGCAGCCCGATTCTGCAGCAGATCTATACCGTAGAGGCGTTAGGGCAGGGGCGGGTTGATGAGGCGCACCGGGCAATAAATAAAGCGATCGATGTGCAGATGTCATGGCTGAATTATGTTCTGCTGGGTAAGGTGTATGAAATGCAGGGGCAGAACCATTTGGCTGCCGACTCTTATATTACCGCATTTAATTTACGCCCCGGTGAAAATACGCTGCACTGGATTCATAACGGCATATTCCAGACCTCGGTCAGCGCCGTGGTGCCCTATCTGAATAACTATACGCAACAATAAATAACGTTTACTGGCCGCACCGCGCATGAAGATTGGCGGTGTGGTTTTTTTTGTTGGTTATTATATCTATTTTGTTAACGTTATGATGGGTTTTATTGATGTGAAAATTGGCTTTAATTAACAATTGGTCTGGGCTAATTGTCTGTTTTGTTGGGGTGTTTATCTTTTCTTGACCCCTTGATATGTTAACCAAAAACCTCAGGTTATCATTTGTATGATCATGAGCGTAATATCACTTTATCTTTAGGACTTTATTCCCTTGCCTGTTTAACATCCTGAGCATCAAGTCAGGCGGCGCCGTCCGTTATTTCCATGCTGACTTATAAAAAATAACACTCAGGAGAAACTAACCATGGCTTCATCCAAGAAAATTGGGCTTATTGCCTGTACCGGCGTAGTCGCCGGTAATATGATGGGGAGCGGGATTGCATTATTACCCGCGAACCTGGCTAGCCTCGGCGGTATCGCCATATGGGGATGGGTAATCTCTATTATTGGCGCCATGTCTTTAGCCTATGTCTATGCCCGCCTCGCCACCAAAAATCCACAGGAAGGCGGCCCCATTGCCTACGCAGGGGAAATTTCTCCGGCGTTTGGCTTCCAAACCGGCGTGCTTTATTACCATGCCAACTGGATTGGTAATTTAGCCATCGGCATTACCGCCGTTTCTTACCTTTCCACCTTCTTCCCCGCCCTGAATAACCCGATTCCGGCAGGCATCGCCTGTATCGCCATTGTTTGGGTCTTTACCTTTGTGAATATGCTTGGCGGTACCTGGGTCAGCCGTCTGACCACCATTGGGCTGGTACTGGTGCTGATCCCGGTAATTGTGACCGCCGTTGCCGGCTGGCATTGGTTTGACATCGCCACCTATCACGCCAACTGGAACACCTCCGGCACCACCGACAGCCATGCGGTGATTAAAAGTATCCTGCTGTGCCTGTGGGCCTTTATCGGGGTGGAATCCGCCGCCGTCAGCACCGGCATGGTGAAAAATCCAAAACGCACCGTGCCGCTGGCCACCATGCTGGGCACCGCGTTGGCCGGCATTATCTACATCGCCGCGACGCAGGTGATGAGCGGTATGTTCCCCGCCAGCCAAATGGCCGCCAGCGGCGCGCCGTTCGCCGTCAGCGCCTCCGCCATTATGGGCAACTGGGCCGCACCGATGGTGTCCGCCTTTACCGCGTTCGCCTGCCTGACCTCGCTGGGGTCGTGGATGATGCTGGTGAGCCAGGCCGGGGTGCGCGCCGCCCATGACGGCAACTTCCCGAAAGTGTACGGCGAGCTGGATAAAAACGGTATTCCGAAAAAAGGCCTGCTGTTGGCCAGCTGCAAAATGACCGCGCTGATGGTGTTGATCACCGTGATGAGCTCCAGCGGCGGCAAGGCATCCGACCTGTTTGCCGAACTGACCGGTATCGCGGTGCTGCTGACCATGCTGCCTTACTTCTACTCCTGCGTGGATTTGATCCGCTTTGAAGGCGTTAACGTACGCAACCTGCTGAGCCTGATTGCTTCCGTCTGCGGCTGTGGCTTCTGCTTTATCGCGCTGATGGGCGCCAACTCCTTCGAACTGTCCGGCACCTTTATCGTCAGCCTGATCATCCTGATGTTCTACGCCCGGAAAATGAACACCCGTCAGGTCGCCAAACAGGCGGCTATCGAAGACAGCACCGCGGCGAAAGCACACTAAGCCGCACTCGCTAACCTACTGATCTTTATCCAGTCCTTTTCCTGCCGACCTGTCTGCCGTGACGGGAAGGGGCTGGCTTTGCCAGGAGAAATACTATGAACGTTATTGCCATCATGAATCACATGGGCGTCTACTTCAAAGAAGAGCCGATCCGTGAGCTGCATCAGGCGCTGGAAACGCTGGGCTTCCGCCTGGTTTACCCCAACGACCGCGCCGATCTGCTGAAGCTGATTGAAAACAACGCCCGCCTGTGCGGCGTCATCTTCGACTGGGACAAATACAACCTGGAACTGTGTGAAGAAATCAGCCAGCTCAATGAATATATGCCGCTGTATGCCTTCGCCAACACCTATTCGACGCTGGACGTCAGCCTGAACGATCTGCGTATGCAGGTGCGCTTCTTCGAGTATGCGTTAGGCGCAGCGCAGGACATCGCCGCCAAGATCAAGCAGAACACCGATGAGTATATCGACCGCATTATGCCGCCGCTGACCAAGGCGCTGTTCAAATACGTCCGCGAAGGGAAGTACACCTTCTGCACGCCGGGCCATATGGGCGGCACCGCCTTCCAGAAAAGCCCGGTCGGCAGCCTGTTCTATGATTTCTTCGGCCCGAACACCATGAAGTCCGACATTTCGATTTCCGTTTCGGAGCTGGGATCGCTGCTGGATCACTCCGGCCCGCATAAAGAAGCGGAAGAGTATATTTCCCGCGTCTTCAACGCCGAGCGCAGTTTTATGGTGACCAATGGCACCTCAACGGCGAACAAAATCGTCGGCATGTACTCCGCACCGGCGGGCAGCACGGTGCTGATTGACCGTAACTGTCACAAATCGCTGACGCACCTGATGATGATGAGCGACATTACGCCTATCTACTTCCGTCCGACCCGTAACGCCTACGGTATTCTCGGCGGTATTCCGCAGAGCGAGTTCAGCCGCGCCACCATCGCCAAACGGGTGAAAGATACGCCGAACGCCAGCTGGCCGGTGCATGCGGTCATCACCAACTCCACCTATGACGGCCTGCTGTACAACACCGACTTTATCAAGAACACGCTGGACGTGAAGTCGATTCACTTTGACTCCGCCTGGGTGCCTTACACCAACTTCCACCCGATTTATCAAGGTAAATGCGGGATGAGCGGCGACCGCGTGGAAGGCAAGGTGATTTATGAAACCCAGTCCACCCACAAACTGCTGGCGGCATTCTCGCAGGCGTCGATGATTCATGTGAAAGGCGATATCAACGAAGAGACCTTCAACGAAGCCTACATGATGCATACCACCACCTCGCCGCACTATGGCATCGTGGCGTCCACCGAAACCGCGGCGGCGATGATGAAAGGCAATGCCGGTAAGCGCCTGATTGAAGGTTCCGTTGAGCGTGCGATCAAGTTCCGTAAAGAGATCAAGCGGCTGAAAGTCGAGTCCGACGGCTGGTTCTTCGACGTCTGGCAGCCTGAGCATATCGACGAGGCCGAATGCTGGCCGCTGCGTTCCGACAGCGCCTGGCACGGTTTCAAAAACATCGATAACGAACATATGTACCTCGACCCGATCAAGGTCACCATCCTGACGCCGGGGATGAGCAAAGAGGGTGAGATGCAGCCGTTCGGTATTCCTGCCAGCATCGTGGCGAAATATCTGGATGAGCACGGCATTATCGTTGAAAAAACCGGGCCGTATAACCTGCTGTTCCTGTTCAGCATCGGTATCGATAAAACCAAGGCGCTGAGCCTGCTGCGCGCCCTGACCGAATTCAAACGCGCGTTTGACCTGAACCTGCGGGTGAAAAACATGCTGCCATCGCTGTATCAGGAAGCACCTGAGTTTTATGAAGAGATGCGCATTCAGGATCTGGCGCAGAATATTCACCGCCTGGTTGAGCAGCACAATCTGCCGGATCTGATGTACCGCGCGTTTGAAGTGTTGCCAAGCATGGTGATGAACCCGTATCAGGCCTTCCAGAAAGAGCTGCACGGCGAGGTGGAAGAGGTGTACCTGGAGGAGATGATCGGCAAGGTGAATGCCAACATGATCCTGCCATACCCACCGGGCGTACCGCTGGTGATGCCGGGCGAGATGCTGACCGAAGAGAGCCGTCCGGTCCTGGAGTTCCTGCAGATGCTGTGCGAAATCGGCGCGCATTATCCGGGCTTTGAGACCGATATCCACGGCGCCTACCGTCAGGCGGACGGGCGTTACACCGTGAAGGTGCTGAAAAACGAGAAATAAGCGTAATCAGTCATTGGGAGGCGTTCGCGCCTCCCTCTATTTTTCGGCCTCCGACTGATGGGAGACACCTATGCAAACACCCACACAGCCGCGCGCAATCTACTATGTCGTAGCGATACAAATTTGGGAATATTTCAGCTTTTACGGCATGCGTGCGTTACTTATTCTCTATCTTACCCACCAACTCGGCTATTCCGATGCCCGCGCCATCGGGCTGTACAGCGCCTACGCTTCTCTGGTTTATGTAACCCCCATTTTCGGTGGTTGGCTGGCCGACCGCCTGTTAGGCAACCGCGCAGCGGTGACCGCTGGCGCGCTGTTAATGACGCTCGGCCATGTGGTGCTGGGCTTTAGCGGCGCGTCCAGCCAGTCGCTGTACCTGGCGCTGGCGATCATTATCTGCGGCTACGGCCTGTTTAAATCGAACATCAGCTGTCTGCTGGGGGAGCTGTATCAGCCGCATGACGCCCGGCGCGAAGGCGGGTTCTCGCTGCTGTACGCCGCCGGCAATGTCGGCTCGATACTGGCGCCGATCGCCTGCGGGCTGACGGCGGAGCGCTACGGCTGGCATATCGGCTTTGCGCTGGCGGGGATCGGCATGTTTGCCGGCCTGACCATCTTCCTGTGCGGCGGACGCCATTTTCACGGCGTGCGCGGCGTCAATCTGGTCCAGCTGCGCGCCGTCAGGCTGGGCGTGCCGAACTGGGGCTGGCTGGCGGCGGCGTTGCTGCTGGCCCCGCTGTTTTTCACCCTGTTGCTGCTTTATGACCTGTCCGGCTATCTGCTGATGCTGGTCTGCTCGGCGGCGGCAGCGTGGCTGGCGCGCATCCTCTGGCGGGCGGAAGCCGCCCAGCGGCGGGCGCTGTGGCAAATTATCAGCCTAATGCTGCTGGGGACGCTGTTCTGGGCGTTTGCGCAGCAGGGCGGTAGCTCTATCAGCCTGTTTATCGACCGCTTCGTTGACCGGCGCTGGTTTGACTGGACGGTGCCGACCGCGCTTTTCCAGTCGGTCAACGCGCTGGCGGTGATGCTGGGCGGCGTGGCGCTGGCCTGGCTGGCGGGCAGCGGCGAAACGGGCCGCCGTGTGCTGCGTATCTGGTGCAAGTTCGCTTTTGGCCTGTTGCTGATCGGCTGCGGCTTTATGCTGATGGCGATCAATGCGCGGCTGGGGCAGTTAGGCAAACAGAGTTCGATGGGCATGATGATCGCCGGGCTGGCGCTGATGGGGGCGGCCGAACTGTTTATCGATCCGGTGGCGATGGCACAGATCACCCGCTTGAATATCCCCGGCGTCACCGGCGTGCTGACCGGCATTTATATGCTGGCAACCGGCGCGGTGGCGAACTATCTGGCGGGCGTGATTGCCAACCACACCGTGGAGCAGCAGACCAGCGGCGCCGCCGTGCAGGCCTATACGCACTTTTTCGCGCAGGTGGGCTGGTGGGCCGGCGGCAGCGCCTGCGTGGTGATTGTGCTGCTGGGCGGCTGGTGGCTGGTGGCGCGTCGCCAAACGCGGGCGGTTAATGCTTGATTGATAATGGCCGGCGGGGTTACCTTGCAGCCATGTCGAGACGATAGAACCTATTCATGGACACCAATCAATTGATCGCCCGGCTGGCGGAACGGCTGGGAGAGCGCCGGCAGCTGCTGCTGGCCTTCAGCGGCGGGCTGGATTCCAGCGTGCTGCTGCACCTGCTGGTGCAGCTGCGCCGTCAGCGTCCTGAATTGCAGCTGCGCGCGCTGCATGTGCATCACGGCCTCAGTGCGTTTGCCGACCGCTGGGTGGCGCACTGCCGGCAGCAGTGCGAGGCATGGCAGGTGCCGCTGACGGTGCGCCGGGTGCAGCTTGACCCGCGCGACGGCGGCATTGAAGCGGCGGCGCGCGATGCCCGCTACCAGGCGCTGCGGACGGCGCTGCAGCCGGATGAATGCTTGCTGACCGCCCAGCACCTGGATGACCAGTGCGAAACCTTTCTGCTGGCGCTCAAGCGCGGCAGCGGCCCGGCCGGACTGTCGGCGATGGCCGCCTGCGGCGCGCTGGGGGAGCATACGCTGCTGCGTCCGTTGCTCGGCGTCAGCCGTCAGCAGCTGGAGCACTATGCCCGGCGGCATACCCTGAGCTGGATTGACGACGACAGCAATCAGGACGCGCGTTTCGACCGCAACTTTTTACGTTTGCAGATCCTGCCGCTGTTGCAGCAGCGCTGGCCGCACTTTGCCGAAGCGACGGCGCGTAGCGCCAGCCTGTGCGCCGAGCAAGAACAGCTGCTGGACGAGCTGCTGGCGGAACAGTTACAGACGCTGCAGGACGATGCGCGTTCGCTGGCGATCGACGGCCTGAGCGTTTGCTCCGCCGCGCGCCGCTTTGCCCTGTTGCGCCGCTGGATCGCGGGGTTTGCGGTCAGCATGCCGGCGCGGGAACAGCTGCAGCGGGTGTGGGACGAGGTGGCGCTGGCGCGCCGCGACGCCGAGCCGCAGCTGCATCTGGGAGGCTACCAGATCCGCCGCTTCCGCCAGCGGCTGTACCTGCTGCCGCCGCTGGCGGATTTGCACGACCAGCGCCTGGCCTGGACGGGGGAGACGCCGCTGACCCTGCCGGACGGCCTGGGCGTGCTTAGCCGCGAGGGCGGGACGGATCGCGTGTGTGCGCCGCTGCCGCAGCAGCGCGTCAGCGTGCGCTTCGGCGTCAGCGGTACGCTGCGCATCGTCGGACGTGCGCATTCGCGTGCGGCGAAAAAACTGTGGCAGGAGCTGGGTATTCCGCCCTGGCAGCGTGAACGTATCCCTTTACTCTATTATGATGAGCAGTTGATTGCCGCGCCCGGCGTGTTTATCACCGAGGCGGGGCGGCCGCAGCCGGAACGGGCGTTCTGGTCGCTGCGGTGGCAGAAAACTTAAGTCCCAATAGAGGAACGGCAATGAAATTTGTGAGCGTTGTTATTGCAGCCGCCGGGCTGTTCTGCCTGCCGGCGCTGGCCGCGGGCGATGCGGCGGCAGGCAAGAATAAATCCGCCAGCTGTCTGGCCTGCCACGGCGCGGCGGGCAAGGTGTCGGTGCCGATGTACCCGAATCTGGCCGGACAAAATGCTCTGTACCTTGAGCAGGCGCTCAAGGCGTATCAGAGCGGCGACCGCTCCGGCGGTCAGGCCGAGGTGATGAAGGCGTATGTCTCCGGCCTGTCGGATGCGGATATTGCGGACCTGGCGGCGTATTACGCCAGTCTGAAGCCTTAAAGGACGACGAGGGCAGCCGTCCGGCTGCCCTGTAAAACGAAGGGGCGGGTGCTCAGTCGGAAAGGCTGACGACGACGGTGCCGATTTCCGGATGACTGAAACTGCTGATGTGGTCCAGGCGCAGATCGCGCTGCTGGCCGTTCTGTTCGATGGTTAAATATTCAACACGCTTTTTTTGCAGCATATCGACGGCTTTGGCTTCGAACGCTTCGCCATCGCGTAACTCCAGCTTCAGAATAAGTTTATGCTGACAGGCGAGTTCCAGGTTGTCGTAATCATCGCAATTGATGGGTTGGTACTCATCATTCATCAACATAGTCGCTCACCAATAAGTTAGCGGCGGCAAAGGCCGCCTGTTCCCGAACGGAGGACGGCAGTGCGCCGTTGGCGGCCACATCGTCCAATGCCTTCAGTACACAGGTTAGTGCATCAGGCACGTAGCCAAGATCTCCGCTGCCGATCCCGGCGTAAAAACGTCGTACTAACTCACAGTATTGTTGCACAATTTCCTCCCTTAAGAACCGCAGAGCCATCAATAGTGCTAATGCGATGGCGCGCAGGTTTGCGGAGTTTGTCGATCCCCAACGACTATAGCACGCTGTTATTAAGTTATCAGCACCCCCGATTAGCGCGGCTGTGCCCCAGCTTTCCCTGCGTAAGCGGATGAAATCAAGTACACTGTGCGCTGGAAATAATGAGGTTACTCATGGCACTGAAAGCAACAATTTATAAAGCCACGGTTAATATCGCGGATATGGATAGGCACTTCTATCACGACGCCGCGCTTACCCTTGCGCAACACCCCTCGGAAACGGAACAGCGCATGATGCTGCGCCTGCTGGCGTGGATTTGCCATGCCGATGAACGCCTGACGTTTACCAAGGGATTAAGCGCCGATGATGAGCCGGAGCTCTGGCAGCGCAACGATCACAACGGTCTGGAGCTGTGGATCGAACTGGGGTTGCCGGACGAGAAGCGGCTGAAAAAGGCCTGCAACCAGTCGCCGCGCGTGGTGCTGTATGCCTACGGCGAGCGCGCGGCACAGGTGTGGTGGCAGTCGATGCAGAACAGGACGGCCGGCTACCGCAACCTCAGCGTGCGTTTTTTAAATGATGAACAGCTGGCCCGGTTGGCGGCGCTGGCCAGCCGCAATATGACGCTGCAGGCAACGCTGCAGGAGGGAACTATTTGGTTGTCCGACGCTCAGAGTAGTCTGGAAATCCAGTTTGCCGAGTGGCAACGGGCCGGAGAGTAAAGCGTGCTGGCGCTATCGCGAAACGTCGCCATTGCGGACCATGAGATCGTGCTGACGGCCATCCGCGCACAGGGCGCGGGCGGCCAGCATGTGAACAAAGCCTCAACGGCAATTCATTTGCGCTTTGACATCCGGGCCTCCAGCCTGCCAGAGTATTATAAAGAAAGATTACTGGCTTTTACGCATCATCTGATTACCAGCGAAGGGGTGGTGGTGATCAAGGCGCAGGAATACCGCAGCCAGGAGCTGAATCGCGAAGCGGCGTTGGCGCGCCTGGTGGCACTGATTCATCAGGCGATGGTGGTGGAAAAAACGCGCCGGCCGACCCGGCCAAGCAAAGGCTCACAGCGGCGCCGCGTGGAAAGCAAAGTACGTAAAGGCGCAACCAAAGCGCTACGAGGGAAGGTTCGTCCCTGACATCTATCATCGAGATAAGAAGCACAGTAGGAGAAAAACTGTGAAAAAAATAACTATTGCCCTGTTATTAGCCGCAGGGACGCTGTCATTGTTCGGTTGTAATAATCATTATCAGCCCAAGGAGCAGGCGCTGCAGCCCATGAAGCAGAGCTACCAGGGCGTATTGCCGTGTGCCGACTGTGAAGGCCTGGACACCTCGCTGTTCCTGGATGAAGACGGCACTTTTGTGCTGCAGGAAACCTACCGCGGCAGCCGTGACGGCGATAAAACCTTTGCCAACTACGGCAAATGGGCGCGTACGGCGGACAAGCTGGTGCTGACCGACAGCAACGGCGATAAGCGCTATTTCCATCCGGTGGGGAAAAACCTGGAGATGCTGGACCAAAGCGGCGCGCCGATTGACTCCAAGCTGAACTATCAGCTGCAGCCGGTAGAGAAAGCGCTGCCGAAGACGCCGATGGCGCTGCGCGGCAGCTACACCTATATGGCGGATGCGGCCGTGTTCAAAGACTGTGCGACCGGTAAAACCTTCCCGGTGGATAACAACCTGGCGCTGGAGCGCGGTTACGCCAATAGCGGCGTGGAAGGCGGCGAGCCGGTATTCCTGATGCTCAGTGGCCACTTCAGCGTACAGCCGTCGATGGAAGAGGGAATGATGGAGAAGGCGCTGGTGCCGGACGGCAACATCAAGTTTGATAAGGCCAAGAGCTGCGACAACTGAGCGCGGCAATAGCCAAACGATAAAAACCCCGTCACGGTGTGACGGGGTTTTTTATTACCTGTCAGAATGCACTGGCGGGTTTTTCTGCTCAAAACACCCTGCGTTACAGGGTGTTTTATCTAGCGCTGGATGCAATCAGCGTTTTATCTGCTCAACCAGATAGGCAACGATATCGCCGGTCTTGAGCATTTGCTTTTCACCGCCGCGGCGGTTCTTGTACTCGATCTCATCGTTGTCCAGGTTGCGGTCGCCGATGACGATAGAGTGCGGGACGCCAATCAGTTCCATATCGGCGAACATCACGCCCGGACGCTCTTTACGGTCATCGAGGATCACGTCGATGCCGTGGCTGCGCAGCTCGGCGTACAGCTTCTCCGCCAGCTCCTGCACGCGGAACGACTTGTGCATGTTCATTGGCAGAATCGCCACCTGGAACGGCGCGATAGCGTCAGGCCAGATAATACCGCGCTCGTCGTGGTTCTGTTCGATAGCTGCCGCCACCACGCGCGTGACGCCGATGCCGTAGCAGCCCATGGTCAGCACCTGGTTACGGCCGTCTTCACCCTGTACGGTCGCTTTCATGGCTTCCGAGTATTTGCTGCCCAGTTGGAAGATGTGGCCCACTTCGATGCCGCGTTTGATCAGCAGCGTGCCCTGACCATCCGGGCTGGCGTCGCCTTCAACCACGTTGCGGATATCGGCCACCTGCGGCAGCGGCAGATCGCGCTCCCAGTTGATGCCGAAGTAGTGTTTGTCTTCGATATTGGCGCCGGCGCCAAAATCGCTCATTGCCGCCACGCTGCGGTCGATAACCACCGGCACCGGCATGTTGAGCGGGCCAAGCGAACCAGGGCCGGCGCCCACGATGGCGCGAATCTCATCTTCGGTGGCGAAAGTCAGCGGCGTTGCCACCTGCGGCAGTTTCTCCGCCTTGATTTCGTTCAGCGCGTGGTCGCCGCGCACCAGCAGGGCAACCAGCGGGTGTTTGCTCTCTTCGCTGGCGCGCACCAGTAGCGTTTTCACGGTTTTTTCCACCGGCAGCTGGAATTGTTCAACCAGCTCGGCGATGGTTTTGGCGTTTGGCGTATCGACAATGCGTAGCTCTTCCGTGGCGGCCGCGCGCGGCTGTGCCGGCGCAACGGCTTCGGCCAGCTCGATGTTAGCGGCAAAATCGGACACGGTGGAGAAGACGATATCGTCTTCACCGCTGTCGGCCAGCACCTGGAATTCGTGAGAGGCGCTGCCGCCGATGGAGCCGGTATCCGCCAGCACCGGACGGAAATCCAGCCCCATGCGGGTGAAGATCTTGCTATAGGCTTCATACATGGCGTCATAGGTCGCCTGCAGTGATTCCTGCGTGGTATGGAACGAATAGGCGTCCTTCATCAGGAATTCACGGGAGCGCATTACGCCGAAACGCGGGCGTACTTCATCGCGGAATTTGGTCTGAATCTGGAAGAAGTTCAGCGGCAGCTGCTTGTAGGAGCTGATTTCATTGCGAATCAGATCGGTAATCACTTCTTCATGCGTAGGGCCGAGCACGAACGGACGCTCGCCGCGATCGACGAAGCGCAACAATTCCGGGCCGTACTGCTCCCAGCGGCCGCTTTCCTGCCACAGATCCGCGGGTTGAACCACCGGCATGGAAACTTCGATCGCATTGGCGTTGTTCATTTCTTCGCGAACGATGTTTTCAACTTTTTTCAGAACCCGCAGGCCGGTCGGCAGCCAGGTGTAAAGACCGGAGGCCAGCTTGCGAATCATCCCGGCGCGCAGCATCAGCTGGTGGCTGATCACTTCGGCATCGGCAGGGGTCTCCTTCAGGGTGGAGAGCATATATTGGCTAGTACGCATGGTGTTTTTGTTCCGTTAGAACTGCAAATTGCAACGGGCTGCCGGCAAGGCGGCCAAAATTGTCAAAAGTGGTTTAGTTTAACAGCGTGAGACGGTTGCCAAAAGAGAGCGGGACGAATTTTAACGCGGCTCCAGCGACAGCACCTCGGTCATGCCGGCGACGACCCGCCAGCGCACGTTGAAGTCCAGCAGCCAGACGGCGTAATCCCGTTCGGCGTCTTCCCCTTTACGGTAGGCCGGACGCGGGTCCTGTGCCAGTACCTGAGTAATGAAACGACGCAGCTGAGGGTAGCGCGTTTGCTGCTGTTGCAGCTGCTGTTCCGCCAGCGGTGAAAAGCTGACGGGCATATCCGCCGCCGGCGCCGCCTGGGCAAAGCCGGCGATGGCCTGCGGCTGGCTTTCGGCAAACGGCAGGTAGGGTTTGATATCCACTACCGGCGTACCGTCCACCAGATCCAGACTGCCGAGCTCCAGCACCACCTCTCCGCCCTGAATGCGCACTTTTTTCAGCTCGACCAGCGACATGCCGATCGGGTTGGGGCGGAAGGTCGAACGGGTGGCGAAGACGCCCATGCGGGCATTGCCGCCGAGACGCGGCGGCCGTACGGTGGGGCGCCAGCCGCCATCCATGGTTTGGTGGAAAATAAACATCACCCACAGATGGCTGAACGCCTCCAGGCCGCGTACGGCTTCGGCCTGATTGTAAGGCGGCAGCAACAGTAACTCCCCGCCGCCGTCTTCTACCAGCCCAGGCTGCCTGGGAACGGCGAACTTTTCTTTATACGGCGAGCGGATAGTCCCGATCTGGTTGACAACAAATTCGCTCATTTGGACGAAACGTTAAGTGCAGATCCCTGGCAGACGGCCTGCTGGTAGCAGCCGGCGACGCCTTTGACGATTTGGCAGTCGTGCAGCAGTACGGCGTTGGCCTTCATATAGGAGGCGCGGATTTGCATACGTTTACGTGCGGTCGTCATGTTCGGCGGGGAATCCTGGATGGTGGTCTGGCAGGATTCGCCGGAGACTTCACCCAGATCGCGGAATGGCTTGCCGACCAGCTCTTCAGCGCTTTTATACAGTTTTACCGGCGCTGGACGGGGGGCAGGCGTAGGCTTGCTTGACGTGGTGGTCGTGGGTTTGCTGGTACTGTTTGTCGGGGTTGATTCGGTATGCAGCATGGAGCAGCCGCTAAGCGCAAGCGCTAACAAACAGAGAGGTAAAGCACGCATAGAGATTCCTCTGCCTTTTCATAAAAGTGGCGCTATTGAAGCAATCTATGGTGGAAATAACAAGACGGGCCGCAGCCCGTCTTGCAATTATAGGAACAAAATAGCCTTAAGATTACGAGCTATCCGATGTAATTCCACCGCTTACAGCGCGGAATTACCAGCCTTTCACCGCGCCGCCGTTGAAGATCTTGTTTGCGGCTTCGTTGACTTCGTCGGACTGATAGGCCTGAACGAATTTTTTCACGTTTTCCGCATCCTTGTTGTTTTCACGCGCAACCAGCAGGTTGACGTAAGGCGAGTCTTTGCCTTCAACAAACAGACCGTCTTTGGCCGGGGTCAGACCAATCTGGCTGGCGTAAGTGGTGTTGATCACCGCCAGCGCGATTTGCTGGTCGTCCAGCGAACGCGGCAGCTGCGGCGCTTCCAGCTCAACCAGCTTCAGATTTTTCGGGTTCTCAGTGACGTCCAGAATGGTCGGCAGCAGGCCCACGCCGTCTTTCAGTTTGATCAGCCCTTCGGACTGCAGCAGCAGCAGAGAGCGGCCCAGGTTGGTCGGGTCGTTCGGCAGCGCGATTTGCGAGCCAGGCTGCAGTTCGCTCAGCGATTTGATTTTCTTCGAGTAACCGGCAATAGGGTAGACGAAGGTATTGCCGACCGGCACCAGTTTGTAACCGCGGTCTTTGATCTGCTGATCCAGATACGGCTTGTGCTGGAAGGCGTTGACGTCGATATCGCCTTTGCTCAGCGCTTCGTTCGGCAGGACGTAGTCGTTGAAGGTCACCAGCTCGACGTCAAGGCCGTATTTGTCTTTCGCCACTTTCTGCGCGACTTCCGCCACCTGCTGTTCTGCGCCGACGATCACGCCGACCTTGATATGGTTTGGATCTTTTTCGTCCTGACCGCAGCCAGCCAGAGCCAGAGAGCCGATCAGTGCGCCGATTGCCGCGATGGATTTAAATTTTAACGACATATCCCTTCCTCTTAATAGACTCGCATACAAAGATGCTGTGCGCGTTGCTGTGAAACTTATTTATGGGTAACGGCTTTGACAATGCGATCGCCGCAGAACTGGATCAGATACACCAGGATCACCAGTAATACTAATACGGTATTCATTACCGTGGCGTTATATCCGATATAACCATACTGATAACCGATCTGTCCCAGACCGCCGGCGCCGACGGCGCCGCCCATGGCGGAGTAGCCCACCAGGGTGATCAGCGTGATGGTCGCGGCGTTAACCAGACCCGGCAGCGCTTCCGGCAGCAGGACTTTCTTAATGATCTGCAGCGGCGTGGCGCCCATGGCGCGCGCGGCTTCCACCAGGCCGGACGGGATCTCCAGCAGGGCGTTTTCCACCATACGGGCGATAAACGGTGCCGCGCCGACGGTCAGCGGCACAATCGCCGCCTGCAGGCCGATGGAGGTGCCGACGATCATCCGGGTGAAAGGAATCATCCAGACCAGCAAAATAATAAACGGAATGGAACGGAAAATATTCACCAGCGCGGACAGCACTTTATACAGCGCCGGGTTGGCGATAATTTGCCCCGGGCGGGTGACATACAGCAGCACGCCGACGGGCAGGCCGATGATAAACCCGAAGAAGCCGGAGACAAAGGTCATCATGACGGTTTCCCACACGCCACGCGCCATTAACCACATCATTGCCTCAGACATAACCCAGAACCTCTACTTTGACCTGATTTTCTTGCAGGAATTTAATGGTCGCCAGTGCGTCTTCATCGCTGCCGTGCAGCTCTGCCAGCATCACACCGAATTTTACTCCGCCCGCATAATCCATCTGCGCGCTGATAATATTGTTATTGACGTTAAAGCGACGCGCGGCTTCGGACAGCAGCGGCGCATCCACCGACTGGCCGGTAAACTCCAGGCGCAGCAGGGGTTGACGGTCGCCGCTGCGTTCCGGGCTCAGGCGCTCGGCGTAATCGTCAGGAATATCCAGATGCAGCGTGGACTGAATAAACTGCTGCGCCAGCGGTGTTTTCGGGTGTGAGAACACTTCGCTGACGCTGTCTTTTTCAATTAGCTGGCCCTGGCTTATCACGGCGACCTGATCGCAGATGCGTTTCACCACGTCCATTTCGTGAGTGATCAGCAGGATGGTCAGCCCCAGACGGCGGTTAATGTCTTTCAGCAGTTCCAGAATGGAACGGGTGGTGGCCGGGTCCAGGGCGCTGGTGGCTTCGTCGCACAGCAGCACTTTAGGCTGGCTGGCCAGCGCACGGGCGATCGCCACGCGCTGTTTTTGGCCGCCGGACAGGTTGGCCGGGTAGGCGTCGTGCTTATCGGCCAGGCCGACCAGCTCCAGCAGCTCGCCGACGCGCTTTTTGATGTCGGCGCGCGGGGTGTTATCCAGCTCCAGCGGCAGCGCAACGTTGCCGAAAACGGTGCGGGACGAAAGTAAGTTGAAGTGCTGGAAAATCATGCCGATCTGGCGGCGTGCGCGCGTCAGTTCACTTTCTGACAGGGCGGTGAGATCCTGGCCGTCTACCAGAACCTGGCCTGATGTCGGGCGCTCAAGCATATTGGCGCAGCGGATAAGCGTACTTTTACCGGCTCCTGATGCGCCGATAACGCCGTAAATCTGCCCGGCAGGGACGTGGAGGGTCACGTCGGAGAGCGCGTTAATGGTACGCGAGCCCTGCTGGAACACTTTGGTAATGTTAGAGAGTTTAATCATATTCTTCTTATTTTAGCGTGGTTGCCCGTGGCTAGATAAAAGTAAACCTTGGCGTGGCACCAAGGTATGCTCAGATGTTAAGGCGTCTAGACGTCCAAGTCAACGGGGACGCTTTCACCGGCGTTCTCAGCATGGGGTAAAACATGCGATACTGTCCGCGTTTTCAGGCCCTCAGGAGCAAACCGGTGACACAAAGCGTTCCAGCTATTTTTTTAGATCGTGACGGCACGATCAATGTCGACCATGGCTATGTCCATGAAATCGATGACTTCCAATTTATTGATGGTGTGATCGATGCATGCCGTGAATTGAAAAACATGGGCTTTGCGCTGGTGTTGGTAACCAATCAGTCGGGCATTGCGCGCGGGATGTTCAGCGAAGATCAGTTTATGTACCTCACCGAATGGATGGACTGGTCGCTGGCCGATCGCGGCGTCGATTTCGACGGCATCTATTTCTGCCCGCACCACCCGGAGGCGGTGGTTGAAGAGCTGCGCCAGGTGTGCGACTGCCGTAAACCGCAGCCGGGCATGCTGCTGCAGGCGCAGCAGGAACTGAATATCGATATGGCCGCTTCTTATATGGTGGGCGATAAACTGGAAGATATGCAGGCCGCCGCCGCCGCGGGCGTAGGCACTAAAGTTCTGGTCCGTACCGGTAAAGCGGTAACGGCGGAAGGGGAGCAACAGGCCGATTGGGTGTTAAACAGCCTGGCTGAGCTGCCGCAGGCGATAAAACAGCGGGTTTAATCGGCGTTATGGCGTAATAGTGAGCGGTTGAGAAAAAAGTGAATATTAATCCTTGTCATTCTGAATCGCCTCCCTATAATGCGCCTCCATCGACACGGAACATGTGAACAACTTCACAGAGTATCCGGGGCCGACAGAGAAAAAATCCTGAAAAAACGGGTTGACTCTGAAAGAGGAAAGCGTAATATACGCCACCTCGAGTTAGCAAGCGAAAACGCGTAACTCACTGCTCTTTAACAATTTATCAGACAATCTGTGTGGGCACTCACAAGACGATATCCAGCATCTTCGGATGCAAAAAAATATCAAGTCTTGAAGAGTGACTAACTGAAGTAAAATTCATGCAGTAAATCTTTGAGCAACAGCTATTAACTTAGCGAATCAAGCTTTTAATTGAAGAGTTTGATCATGGCTCAGATTGAACGCTGGCGGCAGGCCTAACACATGCAAGTCGAGCGGCAGCGGGAGGAAGCTTGCTTCCTCGCCGGCGAGCGGCGGACGGGTGAGTAATGTCTGGGGATCTGCCCGATGGAGGGGGATAACCACTGGAAACGGTGGCTAATACCGCATAACGTCGCAAGACCAAAGTGGGGGACCTTCGGGCCTCACACCATCGGATGAACCCAGATGGGATTAGCTAGTAGGTGGGGTAATGGCTCACCTAGGCGACGATCCCTAGCTGGTCTGAGAGGATGACCAGCCACACTGGAACTGAGACACGGTCCAGACTCCTACGGGAGGCAGCAGTGGGGAATATTGCACAATGGGCGCAAGCCTGATGCAGCCATGCCGCGTGTGTGAAGAAGGCCTTCGGGTTGTAAAGCACTTTCAGCGAGGAGGAAGGTGGTGAACTTAATACGTTCATCAATTGACGTTACTCGCAGAAGAAGCACCGGCTAACTCCGTGCCAGCAGCCGCGGTAATACGGAGGGTGCAAGCGTTAATCGGAATTACTGGGCGTAAAGCGCACGCAGGCGGTTTGTTAAGTCAGATGTGAAATCCCCGAGCTTAACTTGGGAACTGCATTTGAAACTGGCAAGCTAGAGTCTCGTAGAGGGGGGTAGAATTCCAGGTGTAGCGGTGAAATGCGTAGAGATCTGGAGGAATACCGGTGGCGAAGGCGGCCCCCTGGACGAAGACTGACGCTCAGGTGCGAAAGCGTGGGGAGCAAACAGGATTAGATACCCTGGTAGTCCACGCCGTAAACGATGTCGATTTGGAGGTTGTGCCCTTGAGGCGTGGCTTCCGGAGCTAACGCGTTAAATCGACCGCCTGGGGAGTACGGCCGCAAGGTTAAAACTCAAATGAATTGACGGGGGCCCGCACAAGCGGTGGAGCATGTGGTTTAATTCGATGCAACGCGAAGAACCTTACCTACTCTTGACATCCAGAGAACTTTCCAGAGATGGATTGGTGCCTTCGGGAACTCTGAGACAGGTGCTGCATGGCTGTCGTCAGCTCGTGTTGTGAAATGTTGGGTTAAGTCCCGCAACGAGCGCAACCCTTATCCTTTGTTGCCAGCGGTTAGGCCGGGAACTCAAAGGAGACTGCCAGTGATAAACTGGAGGAAGGTGGGGATGACGTCAAGTCATCATGGCCCTTACGAGTAGGGCTACACACGTGCTACAATGGCGTATACAAAGAGAAGCGAACCTGCGAAGGCAAGCGGACCTCATAAAGTACGTCGTAGTCCGGATTGGAGTCTGCAACTCGACTCCATGAAGTCGGAATCGCTAGTAATCGTAGATCAGAATGCTACGGTGAATACGTTCCCGGGCCTTGTACACACCGCCCGTCACACCATGGGAGTGGGTTGCAAAAGAAGTAGGTAGCTTAACCTTCGGGAGGGCGCTTACCACTTTGTGATTCATGACTGGGGTGAAGTCGTAACAAGGTAACCGTAGGGGAACCTGCGGTTGGATCACCTCCTTACCGAAAGATATCCTGACTGTGCAGTGTCCACACAGATTGTCTGATGAAAAAGTAACGAGCAGAAATACCTTTATAGGCTTGTAGCTCAGGTGGTTAGAGCGCACCCCTGATAAGGGTGAGGTCGGTGGTTCAAGTCCACTCAGGCCTACCACTTCTCTCCTATGCTGCGTTATGGCGCCGCTCGCATATTTCAATATGCGTCGCGACACCACGCCTTGCCTAGAAGAGAAGTAGTAAACCGAAGGTCTCTGTCAGTGACTGTATGGGGCTATAGCTCAGCTGGGAGAGCGCCTGCCTTGCACGCAGGAGGTCAGCGGTTCGATCCCGCTTAGCTCCACCATATAAGTCCGAATATCAATACTTCAGAGTATACTGGCGACAGTATGCTGCGAAGTATTTTGCTCTTTAACAATCTGGAACAAGCTGAAAATTGAAACATGACGGCTGAAACTTGTCCCTCCGTAGAAGTAGTGGGATGAGGAGTAACCTGTCATAGAGTCTCTCAAATGTTTGCAACGCGAAGTGAAACATCTTCGGGTTGTGAGGTTAAGTGACTAAGCGTACACGGTGGATGCCTAGGCAGTCAGAGGCGATGAAGGGCGTGCTAATCTGCGAAAAGCGTCGGTAAGGTGATATGAACCGTTATAACCGACGATACCCGAATGGGGAAACCCAGTGTGTTTCGACACACTATCCTGTCATGAATACATAGTGGCAGGAGGCGAACCGGGGGAACTGAAACATCTAAGTACCCCGAGGAAAAGAAATCAACCGAGATTCCCCCAGTAGCGGCGAGCGAACGGGGAAGAGCCCAGAACCTGAATCGGCTTGTGTGTCAGTGGAAGCGTCTGGAAAGTCGCACAGTAAAGGGTGATAGTCCCGTACACGAAGATGCACAGGTCGTGAGTTCGATGAGTAGGGCGGGACACGTGTTATCCTGTCTGAATATGGGGGGACCATCCTCCAAGGCTAAATACTCCTGACTGACCGATAGTGAACCAGTACCGTGAGGGAAAGGCGAAAAGAACCCCGGCGAGGGGAGTGAAATAGAACCTGAAACCGTGTACGTACAAGCAGTGGGAGCACCTTCGTGGTGTGACTGCGTACCTTTTGTATAATGGGTCAGCGACTTATATTTTGTAGCAAGGTTAACCGAATAGGGGAGCCGTAGGGAAACCGAGTCTTAACTGGGCGTCTAGTTGCAAGGTATAGACCCGAAACCCGGTGATCTAGCCATGGGCAGGTTGAAGGTTGGGTAACACTAACTGGAGGACCGAACCGACTAATGTTGAAAAATTAGCGGATGACTTGTGGCTGGGGGTGAAAGGCCAATCAAACCGGGAGATAGCTGGTTCTCCCCGAAAGCTATTTAGGTAGCGCCTCGTGAACTCATCTTCGGGGGTAGAGCACTGTTTCGGCTAGGGGGCCATCCCGGCTTACCAAACCGATGCAAACTCCGAATACCGAAGAATGTTATCACGGGAGACACACGGCGGGTGCTAACGTCCGTCGTGAAGAGGGAAACAACCCAGACCGCCAGCTAAGGTCCCAAAGTCATGGTTAAGTGGGAAACGATGTGGGAAGGCACAGACAGCCAGGATGTTGGCTTAGAAGCAGCCATCATTTAAAGAAAGCGTAATAGCTCACTGGTCGAGTCGGCCTGCGCGGAAGATGTAACGGGGCTAAACCATGCACCGAAGCTGCGGCAGCGACGCTTAGGCGTTGTTGGGTAGGGGAGCGTTCTGTAAGCCGTTGAAGGTGGCCTGCGAGGGTTGCTGGAGGTATCAGAAGTGCGAATGCTGACATAAGTAACGATAAAGCGGGTGAAAAACCCGCTCGCCGGAAGACCAAGGGTTCCTGTCCAACGTTAATCGGGGCAGGGTGAGTCGACCCCTAAGGCGAGGCTGAAAAGCGTAGTCGATGGGAAACAGGTTAATATTCCTGTACTTGGTGTTACTGCGAAGGGGGGACGGAGAAGGCTAGGCTAGCCGAGCGACGGTTGTCTCGGTTTAAGCGTGTAGGGGGGTGTTCCTGGTAAATCCGGAACGCTGTTAACCCTGAGGCGTGATGACGATGCACTACGGTGCAGAAGTAGTTGATGCCAAGCTTCCAGGAAAAGCCTCTAAGCTCCAGGTAACATCAAATCGTACCCCAAACCGACACAGGTGGTCAGGTAGAGAATACCAAGGCGCTTGAGAGAACTCGGGTGAAGGAACTAGGCAAAATGGTGCCGTAACTTCGGGAGAAGGCACGCTGGCGCGTAGGTGAAGTCCCTTGCGGATGGAGCTGAAGCCAGTCGCAGATACCAGCTGGCTGCAACTGTTTAATAAAAACACAGCACTGTGCAAACACGAAAGTGGACGTATACGGTGTGACGCCTGCCCGGTGCCGGAAGGTTAATTGATGGGGTTATCCGTAAGGAGAAGCTCTTGATCGAAGCCCCGGTAAACGGCGGCCGTAACTATAACGGTCCTAAGGTAGCGAAATTCCTTGTCGGGTAAGTTCCGACCTGCACGAATGGCGTAATGATGGCCAGGCTGTCTCCACCCGAGACTCAGTGAAATTGAACTCGCTGTGAAGATGCAGTGTACCCGCGGCAAGACGGAAAGACCCCGTGAACCTTTACTATAGCTTGACACTGAACATTGAGCCTTGATGTGTAGGATAGGTGGGAGGCTTTGAAGTGTGGACGCCAGTCTGCATGGAGCCATCCTTGAAATACCACCCTTTAATGTTTGATGTTCTAACTCGGCCCCATAATCTGGGGTGAGGACAGTGTCTGGTGGGTAGTTTGACTGGGGCGGTCTCCTCCCAAAGAGTAACGGAGGAGCACGAAGGTTAGCTAATCACGGTCGGACATCGTGAGGTTAGTGCAAAGGCATAAGCTAGCTTGACTGCGAGAGTGACGGCTCGAGCAGGTGCGAAAGCAGGTCTTAGTGATCCGGTGGTTCTGAATGGAAGGGCCATCGCTCAACGGATAAAAGGTACTCCGGGGATAACAGGCTGATACCGCCCAAGAGTTCATATCGACGGCGGTGTTTGGCACCTCGATGTCGGCTCATCACATCCTGGGGCTGAAGTAGGTCCCAAGGGTATGGCTGTTCGCCATTTAAAGTGGTACGCGAGCTGGGTTTAGAACGTCGTGAGACAGTTCGGTCCCTATCTGCCGTGGGCGTTGGAAGATTGAGAGGGGTTGCTCCTAGTACGAGAGGACCGGAGTGAACGCACCACTGGTGTTCGGGTTGTCATGCCAATGGCACTGCCCGGTAGCTAAGTGCGGAAAAGATAAGCGCTGAAAGCATCTAAGCGCGAAACTTGCCTCAAGATGAGTCTTCCCTGGGACTTCGAGTCCCCTGAAGGAACGTTTAAGACTAAGACGTTGATAGGCTGGGTGTGTAAGTGCAGCGATGCATTGAGCTAACCAGTACTAATGAACCGTGAGGCTTAACCTTACAACACCGAAGGTGTTTTAGAGAGATTGGTTGATATTTTCAGTGAAGTTCCGAGATTGGTTCTGATGGCTACGAGGTAGCGGTCGGGATGAAACAGAATTTGCCTGGCGGCAATAGCGCGGTGGTCCCACCTGACCCCATGCCGAACTCAGAAGTGAAACGCCGTAGCGCCGATGGTAGTGTGGGGTCTCCCCATGCGAGAGTAGGACACTGCCAGGCATCAAATAAAGTAAAAAGCCTCATGCGAAAGCATGAGGCTTTTTGCGTTTGGTCGGAAAAATAAAGTTTGCTGATAGTTCCTGAGCTAAGAGTGCACCTGTAGCAACGCACTGTAACAGTGCGTGACTTTCATCCTACTGTTTAATGCCCATCACAAAAATCCCGCGAATATTCTTCGCCTGCTATCCACTAACTTGTTAATTTATTGTAAACAACAAAGTAACAATATGCAGGGTGCCAAAACATTGGCTTGGAGAACAGATAATGACTGAAACAACTTCATCACTCGGGGATGCCGCTACGTTAGAGGCTCAGGATAAGAAAATACGCATCTTTGCCATTGTCGGCGCTTCATCGGGAAACCTGGTGGAGTGGTTTGATTTTTACGTTTATTCCTTCTGCTCGATCTATTTTGCCGCTGCCTTTTTTCCGGCGGGCAACAGTACCACCCAGCTGCTGCAAACCGCCGGCATCTTTGCCGCCGGCTTTTTTATGCGGCCAATCGGCGGCTGGCTGTTCGGCTATATCGCCGATAAGCACGGCCGTAAGAACTCAATGCTGATTTCTGTCTGCATGATGTGCGCAGGGTCGCTGGTGATCGCCTGCCTGCCCACTTACGCCGCGATCGGCAACTTGGCGCCGGTGCTATTGCTGGTTGCACGCTTGTTCCAGGGGCTGTCGGTCGGCGGCGAATACGGCACCAGCGCGACCTATATGAGTGAAGTGGCGGTGAAAGGCAAACGTGGTTTTTACGCCTCTTTCCAATATGTCACGCTGATCGGCGGCCAGCTGTTGGCGTTGCTGGTTTTGGTCGTGCTGCAGCAAATCCTGTCTCATGCCGAGTTAGTGGCCTGGGGCTGGCGCATCCCGTTTGCGTTAGGGGCGGTACTGGCGGTGGTGGCGCTCTATCTGCGCCGCTCGCTGAACGAAACCTCTGACGCTTCAACCCGTAATCATCAGGATGCCGGCTCGCTGCGCGGGCTGTGGAAAAACCGTAAGGCGTTTGTGATGGTGCTGGGCTTTACCGCGGCAGGGTCGTTGACGTTCTATACCTTCACCACCTATATGCAGAAATATCTGGTTAATACCGCCGGTATGGACGCCAAGCTGGCCAGCGGCATTATGACGGCGGCGCTGTTCGTCTTTATGCTGCTGCAGCCGGTGGCCGGGGCGCTGTCGGATAAGATCGGTCGTCGTAACTCGATGTTGATCTTCTCTACGCTGGCGACGCTGTTGACGGTGCCGATTCTGTTTACCTTGAAAAACGTCTCCAGCCCCTATGCCGCCTTTGGCTTGATTGTGGTTGCTCTGGTGATCATCAGCTTTTATACCTCGATCAGCGGCCTGCTGAAGGCGGAAATGTTCCCGCCTGAGGTACGGGCGTTAGGCGTAGGGCTGTCTTATGCGGTGGCGAATGCAATGTTCGGCGGCTCGGCGGAATACGTCGCGCTGTCGCTGAAGTCGTTCGGTATCGAAAACGCCTTCTTTTGGTATGTGTCCGGCATGAGCCTGCTGGCGCTACTGGTCTCGCTGAGGCTGCACCGTAAAGGGAAAGAGATTCAGCTGTAAGTCAGCGGGCGGCGTGGTACAGGCTATAGCCTGCCGCCGCGCCGGCAACGTCCCAGGCAAAATCCTTCCAGCTCCAACCGGTGCCGCCTTCGCGGCTGTCATACAGCTCTTTGGCGGCGCCGATGCTGATGGCGAACATCAGGCCGAAAGTGCGGCTGTGAGGCTCGCTCCAGTTCTGATGGTCTCCATAGGCGCTGCCGGCGGCGGCCAGCGCCGCGGAGCCGATAAAATGCTGAGCTTTGTCCTTGCCGGTCCAGCTGTCGTTGGCCAGGTGGCTGCAGCCGCCGGTGAATAACAGTGGAATAAGTAGGCAGAGATGTAATACACGCATAATGAAAACGTCCTGTCGTCATGGCGTACAAAAACCCCGGCATGTGCCGGGGCCTGGAAAGGTAATTATAGCGGAATCAGAGTATACGGCTAATCAACCGGTCGATGCGGATACGGCGTAACCGGCGGATCAGCTTACGGACTTTGACCGGGTACTGCTGAATGCTTTCCAATTCCTGATAGTGGCCGACCACGGTGGTATGGGTGCGGATGCATTCCAGCTCTTGGGCGCGCTGCTCACGCATTTCCTGGTTAGGGTCATGGATCAGAATGGCGTTTTCCAAATCCAGCCGCCAGGCGCGCGGGTTGAGGTTATTACCGGTGAGCAGCTGCCACTCGTCATCGACCCACATGCCTTTCAGGTGATAGCTGTTATCGCCGTCTTTCCACAGGCGAACGATTAGCTGGCCGGTATCGACATAGCGCTGCAGGCGGGTGATAAAGCGGCGCAGGTTGATTTCATACAGGTACGGCAGCGCGCCGATAATCTTGAACGGCTGATCCTGTGGAATATAGAAGTCGTTGGCGGTTTTGTCGCCGACGATAATTTCCACCTGTTTGCCCTGGCGCAGCAGATAAATGATATTGCGCACCAGCAGCGCCGGCAGATTGAAGTAAGGGGTGCACAGGGTCAGCTTTTGATCGGTGCAGGCCATCAGGTGATGGATGGTCTTGTTCAGCACGCTTTGCTTGCCCAGCCCGACCAGCGGCGTAACAGCCAGCTCATCGTTGCCCGCGTTGCCGCTGAAGCGGTAGCCGTCGTGGCGCAGGGCAAGGCGAAACTGCCGCGTTTCGTTTTTGATTTCCGGGCTTTTCGGGCGATCGCAGCGGTCCAGGCGCTGCACGGCGCCGGCGGTCAACAGATGCTGCCTGATGTAATCGACCATCGCGTTGGCCAGCGCAGCGTTGTTAAGCAGTTGGTAACGATCGTAACGGTATTTATCGTGCTGATGCAGATAGACATCGTTGATGCTGGCGCCGCTGTAGATGACGGTATCGTCAACGATAAAGCCTTTAAGGTGCAGAACGCCCAGTGCTTCACGGGTATTCACTGGCACGCCGTATACCGGCACGCTGAGGTCCGGGTGCTGCTGCGCCATGGCGCAGTACCAGTCGGCGTTGGTATTGGCCGCGGCGGCGCCGATACGGCCGCGCTGTGCGCGATGCCAGTCCACCAATACGCATATTTCCAGTTCAGGGCGCAGCTGCTTTGCCTGATACAGCGCGTTGAGAATATCACGGCCGGCATCGTCGTGCTCAAGATACAGGGCGACCAGATAGATGCGCTGCGTGGCGCTGGCGATCGCATCAAGTAAGGCGGTGCGGTAATCCGACGGTGCGTATAGCGTACGAACATCAGCTACCGACTGGGGAATTTTGGGCAGTTGTGCAAGGTGTTGTTGATGTTTGCTACGTTTGAATTTTGACAACATCACAGTGCGCTTCTTCTCTCATGATTAGATGGCCGGAACGCCACATGCAGACAACATAAAATCGAACAAGTGGTCGATAATACCATTAGTTGCCCCGATTGTGCGTATGTTTTGGCATTAAATGGTGGATTTGTAACGTGTTGCGACATAGCTCACCCCGGTTTGCCGGGCTTGAGCGGCA
This sequence comes from Serratia sp. FGI94, assembly GCF_000330865.1. Taxonomy (NCBI): domain Bacteria; kingdom Pseudomonadati; phylum Pseudomonadota; class Gammaproteobacteria; order Enterobacterales; family Yersiniaceae; genus Serratia; species Serratia sp. FGI94. The sequence goes on along the minus strand of NC_020064.1, from coordinate 3,678,371 downwards.
ACGTCAGATTCACGACGCCGTCTTCCAGCTGCACGTCCACCATAAAGCCCAGCTTCTCCGCCAGCGCTACCATACCGCGGTTATTGGGCATGGTGATACCGCTCAGGCGCTGCAGACCGCGGCTGCGGGCATAGCCGATCATCTTTTCCAGCAGTTGACGACCCAGCCCCAATCCTTTCAGATCGGAGCGCACCAGGACGGCGAATTCGGCGTCGGTATTGTCCGGGTCGGACAGCGCGCGCGTGACGCCGATAATCTGCGCATCCTCGGCGACCGCGACAAACGCCATTTCACGATCGTAGTCGATTTGCGTCATATTGGCTAAGTCATCATGACTAAACTCATTGATCTCACTGAAATATCGGTAATAAAGATCTTCTTTGGTCACGCGGTCGATAAAGTGCTTCAGCGCCGGTTCATCTTCCGGCAGGATCGGCCGGAACAGGCAGTGCGCGCCGTTCTTCAGCGTGATGTTCTCTTCCAACTCCTGCGGATAGGGGCGGATGGCCAGCCGCGCCTGCGGGTCGCCGCTGAACGGCGCCAGCTGCATCGACACGTCCAGCAGCGTAAATTCGCTGCCGGTTGCCAGCACCGGATGAATATCCAGCCGGGCGATCTCCGGGCAGTCGAGGATCAGGTTGGATACCTGCACCAGCAGCCGGCTGAGGCCGGGAATATCCAGCGGGCGCAGGGCGCTGCGACCGCGGATCTTGCCGCCTTTTACCGCCTGCAGCACCAGATAGCGCGCTAGCGCCATATTGAGCGGCGGCAGGGCGACGGCGGCCTGATGCTCCTGTCGCCACTCTACGCCGCCTTCACCCAGCATAATCAGCGGGCCGAAGATCGGATCCTGTTCAACGGCGATCCGCAGCTCCTGCGCCCCGGCGCGGTTCGCCATGCTCTGGACCAGCAGGCCGTGGATGCGCGCCTGCGGATAGGTGCGCTTGACGCGGTCGAGAATCGCGTCGGCGGCGCGCTGCACCTCGGTGGCGGTGCGCAGATAGAGCATGACCCCCTGAACCTCGGATTTGTGCGGAATATCCGGCGAGCGCAGCTTCAGCGCCACCGGGTAGCCGATCTGCTCGGCGATATGCACCGCTTCGGCGCTGTCGCCGGCAATCCAGGTTGGCAGCGTGCTGAGGCCGTAAGCCTGTAGGATCGGCTGCACCTCATGGGTATCCAGCTGGCTGGCGCCCTCGGCCAGCGCCTGATGAATCAGCTGGTGCGCGGCGGCGGTATTGGCGGTCAGGCCGACCGGCAGGGCCGGGGTTTCCTTCAGCTGTTTCTGATTGCGGCGGTACTCCACCATATGCATAAAGGCGGTCACGGCCCCTTCCGGCGTGCGGTAGGTGGGGATCCCGGCGTCGGTGAACAGCCGGCGGGCTTCCTGCGAGGAGTATTCGCCGCACCAGTTGGTCAGCAGGGTAATGCGCTTGCCGCGCGGGTGCCGGCGAATCGCCGCGACCAGCTGTTCCGCGGTGGCGGTGCCGGGCGCGGCGGCGCTGGGGGCGTGAATCAGCAGCAGCGCGTCGTAATCGTTGCTGTCCAGCAGCACCTGCAGCGCCGCCAGATAGCGTTCCGGCGTGGCGTCGTCATGCAGATCGAGCGGGTTGTTCAGCGCAATAAAGTCCGGCAGCGCTGCGGCGAGCTGCTGCTGCGTCTCTTCACTCAGCACGGCCGGTTTGCCGTTGCGCGCCAACAATTGGTCGAGCGCCATCGCCGCCGGCGCGGCGCCGTTGCTGAGAATCATCAGGCGCTCGCCGCGCAGCGGGTGCATATGGCTGAGGGTTTCCACCGCCGAGAACAGCTCGTGGGTATCCTGCACGCGCAGCAGGCCGGCGCGCTGGATAGCGGCGTCGTAGGCGGCGTCCAGCCCTTGCTGGCCGTTCAGCAGGCGCTGGGCCTGCTGGCTGCGGCCGCTTTTGATCACCAGAATCGGCTTATTGCGGGAAGCGCTGCGCGAGGCCGACAGGAAACGGCGCGCATCGTGAATATTCTCCAGGTACAGCAAAATGGCGCTGGTTTTGGCGTCGCGCGCCAGGAAGTCCAGCAGATCGTCGACGTCGATATCCTGGCTGTCTCCCAGTGCGACAAAGTAGGAAAAGCCGACTTCGCGCTGCTGCGCCCAGTCGAGAATGGTATTGGCGACGGCGGCGGACTGAGAAATAAACGCCAGCCGGCCCGGCAGGATCGGCACCGGCGAGAAACTGGCGTTGATGCCTTGCCACGGCGCCAGCAGGCCAAGGCTGTTCGGCCCCAGCAGGCGTATGGCGTAACGCTGGGCGCAGGCCTTCAGCTCGGCGAACTGTGCCGGCTGGGCGGAAAGAATAATCACCGCTTTGCAGCCGCGTTCGCCCAGCGCTGCCAGCAGCGCCAGATTGCGTGAGTCGTGAGTACAGAGTATCGCCAGGTCGGGGGCGATCGGCAGGCTGGCGACGTCGGCATAGGCCATCACGCCGCATACCGCTTTATAGCGCGGCGTCACCGGTAAAATCGGCCCGCTGAAGCCGCCGGCGAGCAGATTGTGCATCATCAGGTGGCCCGAGCGCCCCGGCCGTTGCGACGCGCCCAGCACGGCGATGGATTTGGGACGTAATAGCGCTTCCAGGCCTCGCTGACTCATAACCTCACTCCTTTAACGGCAACGTTGTCGCCTGATTTTAGGCGTTTTATGGCGATGTTGCTGTGATCGATGCCGCTGGACGCGTAGGTTTGCCGGCCAGATAGCGCTGGCGGAAATAGCGAAAGTGCTGGCTCAGGCCGATTGCGGCCGCGTCGTCGCCCGCCTGCAGCAGCAGCGCGGCGGCAACTTCGGCGGTGCAGTGCTGCTCGGCGCGGCTGGCCTCGCGCAGCTGATAGTCGGATGCGGCGGCGACGTCCAGTGAAAAGACCGGGAACTGATTCAGGTAAGGGCTTTTGCGGAACATTTTACGGGCTTCCGACCAGGTGCCGTCGAGCATGATAAACAGCGGCGGCTTGCCGCCCGTCGGCAGCTGGCTGTAGACCGGCCGTCCGGCATCGGCGTAAGAGGCGGGAAACACCACGTACGGCTGACGGTTCGGATCGCCGATCGCCGCCAGCAGCGCCGGATCGACCTCGGTGCGCGACCAGAGAAACGCCTGGGTGTCCGGCAGGATATCGGCGATCAGCCGGCCGGTATTGCTAGGCTTGAGCGGTTCGGCGCCGAACATGATCAGGCAGAAACGGCTGGCGGCAGACTGGGGGTTAATGGTCTCGCACAGGCAGTTTTTCTGCGGCAGCAGGCAGCCCTGGCAGCGGGCCACGCGGCAGCCGCGCGCCAGAAAAGGGCGGGTGGCGCGATCCAGGCGAAGCTGGCGCAGGCGAAGTACGGCATTGTCGGTCATAGCGATCCTGGGTAGGCCGGAACACGGCGGCGTCCGGGGCAAAAACCGCTATTGTAACGCAGAAAGCGTCAGGGTGGGATGGGCGCCGCCGCCCGTGACGGACGGCGCGGCGGCGGGTTTTGCGTTACACTGATTCATCAAGCCAGTTGTCAAACGGCGCTTTAGGCATGGCGCCGTTTAGCATATCCACCATTTTCCCCTCGCGGAACAGCATGATGGTCGGGATGCTGCGGATGCGGAAGCGCGCGCTGAGTTCAGGCTCGGCCTCGGTATTGACCTTGACGAAACGGACTTTGCCCGCCCGCTCGGCGGCGACGTCTTCGAAAATGGGCGCAAAGTTGAGGCAGGGGCCGCACCATGGCGCCCAGAAATCGACCACCACCGGCAGGCTGTCCTGCAGTAATTTGTCCAGCGTCTCGGCGGTGGCGTTGATCACCTCGCCATCGAATAATTCATGGCCGCAGCGGCCGCATTTGGCGCCGTCGCTCAGACGGTCTTCCGGGACGCGGTTGGTGGCGTTACAAGCGGAGCAAACTGTATTCATGGGAACCTCGGGTACGGGTAGCTGACATGGCGCGCAAGCGTTGCGGCAATGTTTCGTTAATGCTGTTTATTATCGGCAAAAGCGTCTTGGTGAACAAAGAGGTTTGTTCAATGAATGTAATAGCCCGGATCTTATTCGTCCAAGTTGGTGGCTTAGCAGACCGACATCAGGTAATCTTCGCGCCTGCGCGTTGGTGGAGAAGACAATGAACGACTCATTTAGTGGCAAAAACGGCAAAGTTAAAGTGATGTACGTCCGCGGTGACGAAGACGGCGGCGACGATCGTAACAACAAACGTCCGGCAGGCAAAGGCCGTCCGGCGGACAAGTCGCGCTCTGGGCGCGGCGCTCAGGATAACAAGGCGCGCAGCGGCGATCGCGGCGGGCGTCGTCCGGCACGTGCGGAAGGGCGCGGCGGCAATGATTCGCCGTGGAAAACCGTATCGCGCGGCCCGGATGCGGAGCCGGCGTTCGACCATGGCGGCATCAGCGGTAAAAGCTTTATCGACCCGGAACAGCTGCGCCGCCAGCGTGCGGAAGAAACGCGGGTATATGGCGAGAATGCCTGTCAGGCGCTGTTCGCCAGCCGTCCTGACGCCATCGTGCGCGCCTGGTTCGTGCAGTCGGTGACGCCGCGCTTCCGCGAGGCGCTGCGCTGGATGGCGGCCAACCGCAAGGCTTACCACGTGGTGGATGAAGCGGAGCTGGCGAAAGCGTCCGGCACCGAGCACCACGGCGGCGTCTGTTTCCTGATCAAAAAGCGTCAGGGGCTGGATGCGACCACTTACCTGAAGACGGCGCCGGCCAGCGACTGCGTGCTGGCGCTGGAGGCGGTGGGCAACCCGCATAACCTGGGGGCGATCATGCGCTCCTGCGCGCACTTCGGCGTGAACGGCGTGCTGCTGCAGGATCCGGCGCTGCTGGAGTCCGGCGCGGCGGTGCGTACCGCAGAAGGCGGCGCGGAGCATATCAAGGCGATCAATGCCGACGATTTCCTCTCGGTGCTGGATACCTTCCGCCGGGCGGGCTACACCATCGTCACCACATCCAGCCATAAAGGCGTGGCGTTGGCGCAGGCCAAACTGCCGGCCAAAATGGTGCTGGTGCTGGGCCAGGAGCGCGACGGCCTGAGCGACGGCGCCTGGCAGCAGGGGGACATGAACGTCTCCATCGGCGGCACCGGCAAGGTGGAGAGCCTGAACGTCTCGGTCGCGACCGGCATTCTGCTGGCCGACTGGTGGCGTCAGAATCAGGCGTAATGGTCAGTTTGCGGTAAAAGAAACGGGCGCCTCAGGCGCCCGTTTTTTATTGGAAAATCAGTGGGCGCCGTCGCCGCCCCCGCCGCTGGAACTGAACGGCGGTTTGGCGAACCACACCAGCGCCAGCAGGATCAGGAACACCCCGGCCGACAGCCAGAAGATTTCGTTGGCCGAGATAATCAACCCCTGCGCGGTAATCTGCTGGGCGATATATCCCGAAGCCTGCTGCTGAGTCATACCCAACTGCTCAAGCTGACGGTACATCTCCTGCGACTGCGGGTTGTAAGGGTTCACAAACTCCGTCAGCTGCGAGTGGTGCATCGACTCGCGCTGCGTCCACAGCGTGGTGGTGATCGAGGTGCCGATCGAGCCGGCCAGCGTACGCACAAAGTTCGACAGGCTCGACGCCGCCGCCATGCGTTCCGGCGGCAGGCCGGACAGGGTAATCGTCGTCAGCGGCATAAAGAAGCAGGCGATGGCGAAGCCCTGAACGAACTGCGGCCAGGCGGACGCGCCGAAATCCATACCCGGTTCAAAGGTATAGGCGCGCCAGTAGAAGCACACGGCATACATGATAAAGCTGAAGGTCACCAGCCGGCGCATATCCAGCCGGTGACCGAACTTACCGATCAGCGGCGACAACAACACCGGAATCAGGCCGACCGGCGCCGAGGCCAGACCGGCCCAGGTGGCGGTGTAGCCGTACACCTCCTGCAACAGCTGCGGCAACAGGACGATAGCGCCGAAGTAGAGCATATAGGCCAGGCTGATGCACAGCACGCCGATGGTAAAGTTGCGCGACTTGAACAGCGACAGATCCACCACCGGGTGGTCGTCCGTCAGCTCCCAGACCACCAGGAACAGCAGCGCCACCACCGCTACCACCGTCAGGGTGATGATTTCGGTGGAGTTGAACCAGTCCAACTCTTTGCCCTGATCCAGCATCACCTGCAGCGAACCGATGCCCACCACCAGCAGAATCAGGCCGATGGTGTCTATCGGCTTGATCTCGGTTTTGGTTTCACGGCCACGCAGCGTCGCCAGCGCGGCGAAAATCACAAACAGTCCGATAGGAATGTTGATGAAGAAGATCCAGCCCCAGTGATAGTTGTCGCTGATGTAACCGCCGAGGATCGGACCGAAAATCGGCGCGACGATCACCGTCATCGACCAGAGCGCCAGCGCCATGGCTCGCTTCGCCGGCGGATAGTTATTCAGCAGCAGGCTCTGGGACAGCGGGATCAGCGGGCCGGCCACCAGCCCCTGGATCACGCGGAAGAAGATCAGCATGCCCAGGCTGTTGGAGATGCCGCACAGCCAGGAGGCAATGGCGAACAGCGCGGTGGACCACAGGAACAGCTTCACTTCGCCGAAGCGCTTCGCCAGCCAGCCGGTAATCGGGATCGAGATGGCATTCGCCACCCCGAACGAGGTGATAACCCAGGTGCCCTGCGAGTTGGATGACCCGAGGTTACCGGCAATGGTCGGTATTGCCACGTTGGCAATGGTGGAGTCCAGCACCTGCATAAAGGTCGCCATGGCGAGCGCGACCGTCATCCAGGCAAGCTGGGCCCCCTCAAGCGGTTTTTGTGCTGCCAAGGTAGCCTCCCGCTCGCTTAACCGGCGTTAGCATGGATAACATCGGCGATCATCTGGTTGACCGGCGCCAGCTGCAGCGTCAGCGCATCGCTCTGATAGCGCGGCTTGTCGTTGACCACGTTGGCCAGCATACGGCCGTTGAGGTCGCTGGTATCGACGTTCACCAGCGTAGACAGCCCGATGCGCAGCGGATGATCGGCAACCTGTTTGGCATCCAGTTCGATACGTACCGGCAGGCGCTGCACCACTTTAATCCAGTTGCCGGTGGCGTTCTGCGCCGGCAGCAGGGAGAAGGCGCTGCCGGTGCCCATATCGATGCCGACCACTTTGCCGTGGTACACCACGTCATCGCCGTAGACATCGCTGACCACGGTCGCCGGCTGGCCGATGCGCATATTGGCGATCTGCGTTTCTTTAAAGTTGGCGTCGACCCAGACGTGATCGGCCGGCACCACCGCCATCAGCGGCGAACCGGCGGCGATTTGCGCGCCGACCTGCACGCTGCGGCGTGAGACATAGCCGGTGATCGGGCTGACCACGCGGGTACGCTGCAGCGCCAGCCAGGCGTCGCGCATCTGCGCGGCGGCCTGTTGTACTGCCGGCTGCTGTTCCAGCGGCGTATTGAGCACCATCGCCTGGTTGGCGTTGTATTGCTGCACGGCCACTTCCAGCGCGGCTTTGGCGCTGGCGACGGCGTCGCGTGCGTGTTGCAGCTCTTCACGACCGATGGCATCGACGCTGCCCAGCACCACGCGGCGCTTGAGGTCGTTCTCCGCCTTGCTCAGGTCAGATTTGCGCAGGGCGATATTGGCCTGATATTGCTTGCTGTTGATGATCAGCTGGTGGGTCTGGCGTACGCTGTTGGCAAGCCCGGTTTTCGCCCGCTCGAACGCCTGTTCGGCATCGGTCGGGTCCAGCGTCAGCAGCACGTCGCCCTGTTTGACGTAGTCGGTATTATCAAAATTGATGCGCGTTACGCTGCCGCCGACCTGGGACATAATCTGCACCTGGTTGCCCGCCACGTAGGCATCGTCGGTTTCCTGATGATGACGCAGCACCAGGAACCAGTACGCTAAATAAGCCACCCCAATAACAATAAAAATCACCGTCAGCAGAAGCAGCCAAAATTTACGCTGTTTCTTTTTGCCTGTCGGTTGCTGCGGGGTTTGTGTCTCCGCATTTGTGCTCATGGTTTTCTCCACGTTTTTCCTTGCTGGTTCAGGCGACGACGCACGCCGGCCGCCGTGATACCGCTTTAATTATTTTGGCTAGCGTTATTATGCTTTTTTATCCGCGACCGCCGGGGCCTGATAGCCGCCGCCCAGTGCGCGGATCAACCCTATCTTCGCCTGCATCATATTGCTGCTGGCGCTGAGCTCAGTCAGTTGCTGCTGGATCAGCTGCGTCTGACTGGATAACAGATCGTCACGCCCGATAATCCCTGCCCGGTAACGGGCGTTGGCGACCTGATAAACCTGCTGCATCGACTGCGAGGCCGAGGAGGCCTGCTGCAGCTGCTGGGCGGTGCTTTGCTGAACCGTAATGGCGTCAGCGGTTTCCTGCAGCGCATTGAGGATGGTCTGGTTGTAGGATTCCACCGCCTGATCATAGAGGGCGGACTCTTCACCCAGCTTGCTGCGCAGCGCGCCGGCGTGGAAGATCGGCAGCGAAATCGCCGGGGCGATATTCCACGCCTGGCTGGCGGCTTCGAACAGGTTCGGGCTGGTGCCGCCGACGTTGGTGGTGGTCAGGCCGGCAAAGGCGGAAATCGACAGACTCGGGTAAAACTCTTTACGGGCCGCGGCGACGCGCTGGTTATAGGATTCCACCAGTTGACGCTGGGCCGCGATGTCCGGGCGTTTACCCAGCAGGTCAGCGGTCAGTTCGCCTTTCGGCGCCAGCAGCGAATCGGCCGGCAGTTTCACCGGACGCAAATGCTGCATCGCATTCGGGCCTTGGCCGCTCAAGGCTGCCAGCTGGTGTTTTAACTGCTCGATCTGCGACTGCAGCTGCAGAATCTGCTGTTTGGCTGCGTCGGACTGCGCTTTGGTCTGTTGCGGTACGTCGACGCCGGTCATCCCGGCCTGATATTGCCGCTGGCGCAGCTGCGTCAGGCGGTCGTTGTTCGTCACTTCCTGTTGCAGCAGCGTTTCCTGCGCGTAGTAGTTCTGCAGCAGGTAGTAGGCCGAGGCCACGGAGCTGGTCAGCGTCAGCGCCGCCTGTTCCTGCTCGGCGCGCGCGGCGTCAACCTGCGCCTTGGCGGCGTTGACCTGATTGCGGTACTTGCCCCACCAGTCAAATTCGTAGGCCAGGTTCAGGCCGAGTGAGTTGGAGCTGGAGTAAATGGGCTTTTGGGGATAGCCCAGGCCTGAGTTGACGTTCTGCGGGGTGCGCTGGCGGGTGGTGCCGGCGTTGAGGTCCAGGTTCGGGCCATTGGCGGCGCTGGCTTCGCCCATCACGCTGCGCGCCTCACGCACGCGTGCGGCGGCCTGCTTGAGCGACGGCGAGTTTTGCAGCGCCTGAGTCATCAGGCTATCGAGCTGCGGGTCGTTGAGGGCGCGCCACCACTGCGGGCTGATGGCCAGCGAGCTGACCTTCGGCTGCGCCAGCTGCAGGTTTTGCGGATCCATCAGGGTAGACTGCGGAGCTATATTATCGGTAGAGGCGCACCCTGCCAGCAGCAAAACGGCGAACAGCGGGGTGAGTCTCCAATTTAATGGGGATCGCATAAATTTGGTTACCTGAACAGATAATGAAGAATTAGGATAACTGTTCTGTGACTTCCATTTGATCCAGACGTGCCAGTAGCTTGCGCGTCAGCTGTTCCAGCTGGCGTTGCTCGTCGTCATTGAGTGTGGACCAAAGGAAATGCAGACATTTGTGCTGCGGCGGCAGCAGTTGCGCCAGGAATTCGGTGCCTTTTGGCGTCAAGTGCAGATGCAGACAGCGGCGGTCGTTGTCGCTTTCCTTACGTTCAATCCACCCGCGTTTTTCCAGCTCATCGGCGATGCGCGTCGCATTGGTGCGCGAAGAGCCGAGTGCGGAGCTGAGCTCCGAAGGCTGAATGCTGTGGTTTTCCTGCGCATCCAGCGTAATCAGCGCCATAAACAATGTTTCGTTTATCCCTTGGGCCTTCAGCATTTTGTTGCGATTTTCCAGCAGCTTGCTCTGCATATGCATGCACAGCCGCGTCAGCAGAATTTCCTGATAGGGAAAGTCCTTCTGACGTTTGGCGCGGAAATTCAACATGTGTTCTATGGGAGTAAACGAGTTTTCCATCATTTAGGGGCCTCATTAATTACGTTTGGTATAGTAACGACAGTGATTAATAATGTAAATCTTCAGCTTGGTGAATAATTTAACAATTTGTGTCATTCATTCGCCGTGATTGCGCCATTAATCGCCACATTGCGTATGGTTATGTGAGGGGGCGCACATCATGCCCCACTCCCTCAACCCAAAATAATAAGTGTTTTTAAAGTAATGCCAAACGCCAGCGCGCCTATCAGCGTAGCGTAAATAATGCTTTTTGTGCGGTAGAAGCACAGCGCCAAGGCGGTAAAACCGGCCAGCGTCGGCACGAGTCTGGCGTGATCGCGCATCACCTCCGGGGTGCTGGAAACCACCAGCAGCGCGCAGATGGAGGCGATGCCGATGCTGTCGAGCAGCAGGGCGATTTTGCCGCGCGGCATGCCCGGCCGTTGGCGCGCCGGGGCGAGCCGCAGGGGCAGATAACGGAACAGATAATTCGCGACGCCCACCACCAGACCGATAAGTAACACATCAGCGTTCATCGACGTTCTCCGCTGTCGCCGGCGTTAACAGCGCCGCCAGGCAGCCGGCGCCGATGCCGCTGAGAATCGCCGCCGGAATGGAAAAACACAGCAGCCCCAGCAGCGCGCCTGCCAGTGACGCGGCGACGATCGCGCTTTGCGGGCGGGTGAAGGCGGCCAGCAGGAAGCTGAGAAACAGCGCGGGCAACATAAAGGAGAGGGAGGCTTCGATAACCGGGAACTGCTCCAGCGGGCCATTGCCGAACAGGGCGCCTAACGCCGTGCCCGCCACCCAGGAGAGCCATGAGCTGAGCGCGATGCCAAGCATCCAGTTCTCACTCCAGCTACGGCGGTTGCGGATCAGTCTGGCGCTGGCGGCGGCGAACACCTCATCGGTCAGGCCGAACGCCCACAGGGCGGTTTTTCCTGGCGACAGGCGGGCGTTAATGCGGTGGCGCAGCGCCGGCCCGTAGAGAATATGGCGGATATCCATCGCCATCACCGTCAGGGCGGAGACCCACAGCGACATCCCGGCGCTGAGCAGCGCGGTGATAACAAACTGGCTGGCGCCGGCATAGATGATGCAGGAGAAAAACAGGCTTTCCAGCGGCGAGAACCCCAGTTTTACGGCGCTGAGGCCAAAGGCGAACGCCACCGGCAGGTAGCCGATAACGATCGGCAGGCTGTCAAAAATGCCATTGGCGAAAGTAGAACGTACGGCGGAAGGCGTCAGGTTCTCGGAAGCTTGGCTTTGCATGTTGTCGGCGGCACAGAATAGGAGACCAATAGTTTATCTCCAGAACATTACCAGAGAGTGAGTAATGTTTATACCCTGTGCCGCTAATAAATTTCACTCGTTATTGTTTTCTTGCTAATCAGATTTTGACTGCCACTGCGGGTCGTGCCGCTGGCCGCGCCACCAGATCAACAGGCTGACGACGCACAGCGCGACGCCGACGGCGGCAACGCCGTACCAACCCGCATGTTGATAGGCGGAGGCCGACAGCAGCGACCCCAGCGCGCCGCCGATAAAATAGCTGGTCATATAGCCGGCGGTCAGACGGTTGCGCGCGTCGGGCATCACGCGGTAAATCACGCTCTGGTTGGTGACGTGCACCGCCTGCACCGCCAGGTCCAGAATAATGATGCCGATTAATAGTGCCCACAGTGATTGTTTAGCCAAAGCGATGGGTATCCAGGATAACAGCAGCAGGATCAGGCCGGCGCTGGTGGTGAACCCGGCCCGGCCTTTATCGGTCTGCTGACCGGCGTGGGAGGCGGCCAGCGCGCCGGCGGCGCCAACCAGACCGAACAGACCGATAACCCCCTCGGAATAGCCGAACGGCGGCGCGGCCAGCAGAAACGCCATCGACGTCCACAGTACGCTGAAATTGGCAAATGACAGTGCGCCGAGCAGGGCGCGGGTGCGCAGCAGCGGCGTGGTGCCGAACAGCACGAAGATTGACTTCAGCAGCTGCGGGTAATTCAGCCCGCTGTGCTGTTTATAGCGCGGCAGCGCGCGCCACAGGATCAGCGCCATCACGATCATCAGCGCGCTGGCAACCCAGTAAATGGTGCGCCAGCCGCCGATGGAGGCCAGCGCGCCGGCAACGGTGCGCGCCAGCAGAATACCGAGCAGCAGGCCGCTCATAATGATGCCGACGGTTTTACCGCGCTTTTCCGGATGCGCCAGCGTCGCCGCCAGCGGCACCAGAATTTGCGCCACCACGGAAAACAGCCCGGTGAGCGCGGTGCCGAGGATCATCACCGCCAGCGTGCTGGAGGTGGCGGTGATCAGCATGCCGCCGGCGGCCAGCAGCGTCATAAAGACGATCAGGCCGCGCCGTTCGAACATATCGCCGAGCGGCACCAGGAACAGCAGGCCGACGGCATAGCCCAGCTGGGCGGCGGTGACGATAAAGCCGGCCTGATTCACCGACAGGTTAAACTGATGGGCGATGGTTTCCAGCAGCGGCTGGGCGTAGTAGTTACTGGCGACGGCCAGACCGGTCGCGATGGCGATCAGTGCGGTCAGCGCCGGGCTGAGCCCCGGATGTTCTGTTGTTGTTTTCATCGTATGTCAGATAACTGGAAAAAGTGCGCAGAGTATCGGGCAGGAAAGCTGACAAATCCAATGTATAATTTTCATTTTATTTATCTCATTTCGCGATAGATGCCATGAACCTGAAACAGATCCGTTATGCGCTGGCGGTGGCGGAGGAGCAGAGTTTTACCCGCGCCGCCCAGCGCTGCCATACCGTCCAGTCGGCCCTCAGCCACCAGATTGCCAAACTGGAGGAGGAGCTGGGCTGCGCGCTGTTTGAGCGTACCTCGCGCCGGGTGTCGCTGACCTCGGCCGGACGCGCGTTTATCCTGCCGGCGCAGCGGCTGCTGTCGGCCCGCCAGACGCTGGTGGATGAGGTGGTGTCGGCCAGCGGCACGCTGTCCGGTACGCTGACGATTGGCACCATCTCAACACTGAATGCGATAGATCTGACGGAAAAGTTGGCCGCCTTTCATCGCCACCATCCGGCGGTCAATATTCGCCTGTACGTCGGCATCAGCGAGCTGCTGCTGGAGAACATTCGCCAGCAGCAGACCGACGTGGCGTTTGTCGGCCTCTGGCCGGGAGACAAGGATATGCTGCCGGTCTCGCACCGTCTGCTGACTGATGAGCGGCTGGTGGCGCTGGTATCGCCTCGTCATGCGCTGGCCGGCTGCCGGCAGGTGACGCTGCAGGCGCTGGCGGACGTGCCGCTGGTGGACTTTTACAGCGGTACCGGCGCCCGGCGGCAGACCGATCGCGCCTTTCAGGCCGCCGGCGTCAGGCGGCACGTTAGCTTTGAGATCGACCATATTGAATGGCTGGAGAATCTGGTGCGCAGCGGCCTGGCGACCGGCATCGTGCCGATTTCCACCGCACAGCGCCTGAGCGGGCTGGTGGCGGTGCCGATTAAGGATGGCCCGCGGCGGCAGGTGTACTGCGCCTGGCAGCAGCCGCTGTCCCGGGCGGCGGAACGTTTTTTACAGTTTAGCGGCCTGGGGCCGGCGGAGGGGTAGGAAGCGGCCCTCCCGCCGGGGAGAGGGCCGTGGTGAGGGGTTACTTCTTCGCGGCGGCCTGTTCGGCGGTTTTCACCCAGCCGTCAAAGGTCGCCTGGTGGGCCTTGATCCAGCCGTTAACGTGATTTTCGATATCGGCTTCAGACGCCTGGCCTTCGTGCATACGCAGGTTTTGGGCGTTGATATCGGCAATCGGCAGTTTCATGGTGGCGAACAGCTTGGCGGCCGCCGGGTTCTTCTCTGCCCACTGCTTGTTGGCGGCAATGCGCATGGTATTGACCGGGAAGCCGTAGTTGGCGCCGTTAGGCAGTTTGGTGTCGACGTTCTTCTGTTCGCCCGGCAGGGAGGAGAACGGCACCTGCAGCCAGACCACATCGCGGCCCGGCACCAGCACGTCGCTTACCCAGTACGGCGTCCAGGTGTAGTACAGGATCGGCTTGCCTTCCTTGAAGCGGGTGATGGTGTCGGCGATCATCGCCGCGTAGTTACCCTGGTTGTGCGTCACGGTTTTTTCCAGGCCGTAGGCACCCAGATGGTGGTTAATCACCGCTTCGCAGCCCCAGCCCGGCGTACAGCCGGTCATATCGGCCTTGCCGTCGCCGTTGGTGTCGAACAGCTTGGCGATTTTCGGATCTTTCAACTGCTCGACATTGGTGATGTGGTATTTGTCGGCGGTTTTCTTGTCGATCAGGTACCCCTGCGCGGCGCCGCTGACGTACACCCCTTCGCGGTAGAATTTGGCATCGCCGCCGGCGGCCTTGTACTGATCGGCGTGCAGCGGATCCCAGTTGACGGCGAGGAAGGTGGCGTCGCCGGAGGCGATCGAGGTATAGGCGACGTTGTAGTCGACTTCACGCGGTGGTTTAACGTCGTAGCCCAGTTTTTCCAGCGCCTTGCTGACCAGCAGGGTCTGGAAGGTCTCTTCTGAAATGGTGCTCTGCACCGGTTGTACCGAGATACCTTTTCCTGGCAAATCAGCAGCGGAAGCAACCTGTGAACCAATCAGTGTGGTAAGGGCGATAGCCCAGATTCCTGTAGTGCGCATAGTCTTTCCTCTGTGTTTGATGTTGTGGCGTGGTGGCCCGCCGGAACGCTGCCGGCGGGAAAACTTCTCAGGCTTTTTTCATAAAGGGCCGGGTCAGCAGACCGACGGGGCCGTGGGTATACCAGCGGCCCGCGCTTTTGCTGCGGCTGTCGCGCCCCAGCGACTGGGTGAGGCGGTCGAGGATGATGGCCAGAATCACGATGCCGACGCCGCCGACGGCGGCCAGGCCCATATCGAGGCGGCCGATGCCGCGCAGCACCATCTGCCCCAGACCGCCGACGGCGATCATCGAGGCGATCACCACCATCGACAGGGCCAGCATCAGCGTCTGGTTAACCCCGGCCATAATGGTCGGCATCGCCAGCGGCAGCTGTACTTTGAACAGCAGCTGGCGCGGGCTGGAGCCGAATGACTCCGCCGCCTCGATCAGATCTTCCGGCACCTGATTGATCCCGAGGATCGTCAGGCGCACGATCGGCGGCAGGGCGAAGATAATGGTCACCACTACGCCCGGCACGTTACCGATGCCGAACAGCATGACGATCGGCACCAGATAGACGAACGCCGGCGTGGTCTGCATGGCGTCGAGCAGCGGCCGGATGATTTTGGCGGCGTGCCTGCTGCGCGCCAGCCAGATACCCAGCGGCAGGCCGATAACGATGCAGAAGAACAGCGCCGTCAGCACCAGCGCCAGCGTGACCATCGCCTGCGACCAGGCGCCGATTGCGCCGATGGCGATCAGCGACACCAGCGTGGCGGCGCCCATGCCGAGGCCGGACAGCTGCCAGGCGATCAGCGAGAACAGGATAATGGCGATCGGCGCCGGCATGCCCAGTAGCAGCTGTTGGAAACCGCTCAGGATAAAATCGACCGGCACGCGGATGCCCTGAAACAGCGGGCGGAAATGCAGCACCAGCCAGTCGATGCCCTGTGTGACCCAGGAGTCGAACGGCACCCAGGCCTTGTGGAACGGGTCAAGCAGGTTGAAATGCTCCGGCTGGGCCGGTGCGCTGTTCAGCCAGTCCGCACCGCCCTGAGCGGCCTGCTGTCCGGCGTCGTGTGCCGCGGGCGGCGGGTTGGCGGACCAGGCGTCGGCGCCGTGGCCGGCCGGCGCCTGGGCGGGCGCATCGCCGGCGGAGCCGCCGGTTGACCAGGGATCGCCGCTGCCGCCTGCGGGGGCGTCATGCGCCGGGGGATTGTGTGCCGGCGCGTCATGAGCCGGTGCGTTTTGCGCCGGGGCGTCCGGCTGTTCAGAGGCGCTTGCCCATGGATCCTGGTTTTTATCATCACTCATTCGCTGGGCCCTCTTTATCTAAAGCCTGCAGCAGCATGGCTTTGGAGATGATTCCGATATAGGTGTGCTCGTCGTCGATAACCGGTACGGCGCAGGGCGCCTGCGCCACCAGCGAAATCAGTTCGCTGAGCGGCATATCGGCGGCGACCGGCGCCGGAGCCTCCAGCAGCGCGTCATCGAGGCTCTGATTGGCCTCCAGCGCTTTTTCCAGCGAATCTATCGACACCACGCCGACAAACTTCTGTCCGCGGTCGAGCACATAGCCATAGCCGCGGTCTTCGTCGCGCAGCAGACGCAGCGCCGAACGCGGGCCGAAACCGGGGGTCTTGCGAATCAGGGTGACCGGACGGCGCTGGGCGATATCTTTCGCGCTGAAGACGTGGCTGATATCGACGCCGCGGAAGAAGGTGCGGACATAGTCGTTGGCCGGATTATTGAGAATTTCATCCGGCGTGCCGACCTGAATCACTTCGCCGCCCTGCATAATGGCGATGCGATCGCCAATGCGCATGGCTTCATCCAGATCGTGGGAAATAAAGACGATGGTGCGCTGATGTTTGGCCTGCAATTTCACCAGCTCATCCTGCATCTCGGTGCGAATTAACGGATCGAGCGCCGAGAAGGCTTCGTCCATCAGTAATATATCCGGATTATTCGCCATGGCGCGGGCCAGGCCGACGCGCTGGCGCATACCGCCGGACAGTTCATCCGGGTAGGAGTGGGCATAATTTTCCAGCCCGACCTGGCGCAGCGCCTCCAGCGCTTTTTGCTGCCGTTCCTGCAGCGGAATACCGGCCAGTTCCATGCCGAAGGCCGTATTATTGATGACATTCAGGTGCGGCATCAGCGCAAATGACTGGAACACCATGCTGATTTTATTTCTGCGTACCGTGCGCAGCGCAGACTCCGATATTTTTGCAATATCTTCGCCGTCGATGCGTACTTCGCCGCGGGTCGGGGTGATCAGACGATTGAGAAGGCGTACCAGGGTTGACTTCCCTGAGCCGGAAAGCCCCATGATGACGAAGATTTCGCCTTCTTCAATGGCCAGATTGGCATTTTTCACGCCAAGTGAAAGTCCGGTTTTTTCAAACAACTGGTCTTTGCTGAACCCTTTGTCTATCAGCTTAAATGCGCGATCCGGATGTTCACCGAATATTTTATATAGATTCTTGACTTCTATTTTAATTGACATGCAATGTGCTGTTTCCTCTGGTTTATTTCAAACGATAAAGAACTTCCTAATACGAAAATAATAGTGCTTCATACCCTAACACAGTGAGCATTTGAGACAAGTCTCAATGTTATAAATGCCTGGAACGGCGGTTTACATCAGGCATTATCTTGGCTATGGTAGAATTGCCAATGATTAAAATTATTGGCGGTGATGGCAAAATATTCCACTGCAGAGGGCGGATTTTCTGATAAATATCCGCAGCCTGCGGATGAAGGGTGTGGCGATATTTATCAGGAAAAAACTGACCTGCATTAAGGCTATTTTTTCGCGCTGAATGGCGGCGCGGCGGGTAAATTTCCGCTCGGCGGAAATAATAAAAAACCCGGCGGATGGCCGGGTGAAATTCATCAGTATTCAACAACAGACGTCGACATCGAGGGGATATCGCCGGGGCAGTGTAACCGGCGACTGTGACAGCCTGATGTCAGGCTACGCCTTGCGGTACAAGCGTCTGGGATGGCCGATATTGCCGTACACCATCTCAACCCGAACGAACTGCGTACTGACGCAGTACTCCAGATAGCGGCGCGCGGTGGTTTTGCTGATGCCGGCCTGTTCGACGATATCTTCGACCGCATGGGCATAATCTGGCCGGCGCAGAAACAGCGCCTGCACCAGTTCCAGCGTATTGGGTTCAATGCCCTTGGCGCTCGGCTCGGTGGAGAACTGCTTGGACTGCAGGTTGTACAGGGCGTCGACGTTGCTCTGGTCGATCACTTTAAAGGTGCGCTGGGTCTGCACAAACTGCATAAAACGCTCCAGCGAGTTGCGCAGCCGTTTATACGACAGCGGTTTGATAATGTAATCAAAGGCGCCGTTACGAATGGCCTGGCTGCAGGTGTGCATATCGCTGGCGGCGGTGATAAAGATCACCGAGCAGCCGGGATTTTTAACCGCCGGCTCTTCCATCAGATCAATGCCTTGCCCGTCCGGCAGGTAATTGTCCAGCAGGATCAGGCGCGGCCGCTGCGCGTTGACCTTGGCCCGCGCCTCGCTCAGGGTGGCGGCATAGGCGACGACGCGCAGGTTAAAATTCTTTTCGATAAACTCTGCATGCAGCGTTGCCAGCTGCGGTTCATCTTCGACGATCAAAACGTCCAGTGCTTCAGGTTGCATGCTTCGGGTGCCCGTTCGTTATCAATGCTTGGGGATAAACAGGGAAAAAATGGCGCCGTGCGGCTCATTGTCCGACACTTCGATACTGCCGTGCGCCTGGGCGACATAGCTGGCGACCAGGTGCAGGCCGATGCCGTGATCGCCGTGCGGTTTGGTGGATACGCCCTGGTCAAACAGCGTCTCGCGTATCTGCGCCGCGATGCCGCTGCCGTGGTCGGCGACCTCAATCACCAGCTCATTGCCGTTATCGTTGATATAGAGTTCTACCGCGTCGTGCGGCGCAGCGCAATGCAGGGTTGCTTCCACCGCGTTATCCAGCAGGTTGCCGATAATCGACATCAGTTCGGTTTCATTCAGCGCGGCCGGTATCTGGCGCAGCTGGCAGGCGGGGTCGAAACGCAGCTCTACGCCTTTCTCCCGCGCGCCGGCGTATTTGCCCAGCAGCAGGCCGCACAGTGCGGCGGAACTGAAACGCTGCGAAATAAAGTCGAGGATCTCCTGCGCGCCTTCCGACTGGGCCTCGACGTAGCGTATTGCTTCATCATAGCGCTGCATATGCAGCAGCCCGGCGAGGGTGGCGGTCCAGTTAAGCTGCTCGTGGCGCATGATGCGCAGGCTGTCGGCGTAGCGCTTCACCTGGCTGAGCTGGCTGCTCAGCGTATTGATGTCATTTTTATCGCGGAAGCTGATGACCCAGCCCTGCAGGCGATCGTCCTGCATGATGCGCACCCGGTTGGCGATTACCCGGACGTGGTTAAAACGGCAGACTTCGTCGTGGCAATCCTGGGCGAGCTGCGCCGGGCTGAAGAAATCCGGCTGCGCCTGGATCACCTCGGCGATATCGC
Organism: Serratia sp. FGI94; assembly: GCF_000330865.1. Lineage (NCBI taxonomy): Bacteria > Pseudomonadati > Pseudomonadota > Gammaproteobacteria > Enterobacterales > Yersiniaceae > Serratia > Serratia sp. FGI94. The sequence goes on along the minus strand of NC_020064.1, from coordinate 3,659,235 downwards.
GTCCCATCAGGCTGCCGGCCGGCTGACGCAGATCCAGCAGCTCGCGCGCGGCGTGGTTGATGGTGATGATCTTCTGCTGGGGATCGATGGCGATCACCCCTTCATAAATGGCTTCCAGCAGCGCCTTTTGTTGGCGCACCAGCAGGGCGATATCCTGCGGCTCCAGCCAGAACATCTGCCGTTTAAGATTTTTAGACAGCAGCCAGGAGAAAATAAACAGCGCGATCAGCAGCAGAATAATCGAACCGATAATTTGCGTCAGGGTGCGCGCATTTAAATTATCGATATGTGATTTAAGGTAGCCGACCGAAACAATACCGATCACCTGATTATTGTCATCGACGATCGGTGCTTTACTGCGTAATGAAATTCCGATGCCGCCTTTGCGAATGGAAATAATACTTTTACCTTCCAGCACCTCTTTATTATCGCCGCCGACCATTGCCGTGCCGTAACGGCCGGGATATTCGGAATGATACAGATGGCGCGCGTGGCGATCGCCGATCACAATATAACTGGCGTCGCTGCTGGCGCGGATCTTTTTCAGCAGGGCGGCGATGGCGTGGGGATCCTGCCGCTGCACCGCCTGCGACAGCGAGGGGATCAGGGCGATTTCGCGGGCCTGCACCTGCGCCCGCGCGCCCAGATCGCGGTGCAGCTGGGCGTCCAGCTGGTAATAGGTATAGGCGCCGATCAGCGTCAGCAGCAGGCAGGAAAACGCAACCAGACACAGAAACAGTTTGATTTGAAATGAGAGTTTTCTACGCATGGCGGCCGTCGTTCGGGAAGCTGATTGGGTGCTTACCCTATCACGAGATGCGTCGTAAGGCGTATTGCGTTCGATCAAGTTGTGATCGTCGCCGCCGCTTTATACTTGCCGCGGTGAATTCGGCGCTATTGTTTATAATTCAGTAAAGTTTAAATTAAATTATCTTTGAAACCATTAACACCACGCCGAATTTGACATAATCTGAATAAACACCATAGAAACCATAACCACCATTAAAAACCCTTTTTATCTTTGAACAGAATCACAGCGAATAATCTGTTGCATTATCTATGATGGCTGAACAAACCAATAAGAGGCCAGATTATGAGCACAACTGATGATTCTTATCTCGTTGCCAGCGATAAGACCGCAGACGTTCCGCTGCGGGAAAAGTGGTGGCGGATTTTGGACAATTACAAAATAGGCATTATTCCGCTGCCGTTCTTTTTGCTGGCCGGCGGGCTTATTTTGCTCGACTGTCTGGCGGGTAAGCTGCCCAGCGATATCGTGGTGATGGTGGCGACGCTGGCCTTTTTTGGTTTTGCCTGCGGCGAGTTCGGCAAGCGCCTGCCGCTGGTGGGGAAAATGGGGGCGGCGGCGATCTGCGCGACCTTTATCCCTTCCGCGCTGGTGCATTACGGTCTGCTGCCGGACGTGGTGGTGGAGTCGACCACCAAATTCTATAAGTCGACCAATATTCTTTATCTCTATATCTGCTGCATTATCGTCGGCAGTATTATGAGCATGAACCGCCAGGTGCTGATTCAGGGCTTCCTGCGCATTTTTGTACCGATGCTATGCGGCGAGATCGTCGGCATGCTGGTGGGGATGGGCGTCGGCATGGCGCTGGGGCTGGAGCCGTTCCAGATCTTCTTCTTCCTGATCCTGCCGATCATGGCCGGCGGCGTCGGCGAAGGGGCGATCCCGCTGTCGATGGGCTACGCGACGATCCTGCATATGGAACAGGGCGTGGCGCTGGGGCGCATTCTGCCGATCGTTATGCTCGGCAGCCTGACGGCGATCATTATGGCCGGCCTGCTGAACCAGCTGGGCAAGCGCTATCCGCACCTGACCGGCGAAGGCAGCCTGATGCCGAGCAAGGCGGGCGACGGCGAAATGTCGGCGGTGGAAAAAGTCAGCGGTAAGGTCGACGTCAGCACCCTGGCCTGCGGCGCGCTGCTGGCTATTCTGCTGTATATGGTAGGAATGTTGCTGCACCGTATGATTGGCCTGCCGGCGCCGGTCGGCATGCTGTTTGCCGCGGTGGCGGTCAAATTGGCGCACGGCGTGTCGCCGCGGATTCAGGAAGGCTCGCAGGTGGTGTACAAGTTTTTCCGCACCGCGGTGACCTACCCGATTCTGTTCGCCGTCGGCGTGGCGATTACCCCGTGGCAGGAGCTGGTGGACGCCTTTACCCTGCAAAATCTGATCGTGATCGTCTGCACCGTCGGCGCGCTGGTGGGCACCGGCTTCCTGGTCGGTAAGAAAATCGGCATGCACCCGATCGATGTCGCCATCGTTTCCTGCTGCCAGAGCGGGCAGGGCGGCACCGGCGACGTGGCGATCCTGACGGCGGGCAACCGCATGTCGCTGATGCCGTTTGCCCAGATCGCCACCCGCATCGGCGGCGCGATCAACGTCTCCCTTTCTCTGCTGGTGTTGTCGCACTTCTTTGCCTGAGGCTATTCCTTAGTTTGTTCTTTGCCTTGCCCCGTCCCCACGGGGCTTTTTTTTTAGCTGCTTAAAACGCCCAGTCTTCATCCTCGGTGATCACCGCCTTGCCAATCACGTACGACGACCCCGAACCGGAGAAGAAGTCGTGGTTCTCATCGGCGTTGGGCGAGAGCGCCGACAGAATCGCCGGGTTGACCTCCGCCATGGCGGCCGGGAACAGCGCCTCGTAGCCGAGGTTCATCAGCGCCTTGTTGGCGTTGTAGTGCAGGAAGGTTTTTACCTCTTCGGTCCAGCCCACCTCGTCGTACAGCTCTTCGGTGTAGTGCACTTCGTTTTCGTACAGATCCTGCAGCAGGTCGAAGGCGAAGCGCTTCACCTGCTGACGGCGGACGGCGTCGACCCGCTCCAGCCCTTTCTGGAATTTATAGCCGATGTAGTAACCATGCACCGCCTCATCGCGGATGATCAGACGGATCAGATCGGCGGTATTGGTCAGCTTGGCGCGGCTGGACCAGTACATCGGCAGATAAAAGCCGGAGTAGAACAGGAAGGATTCCAGAAACACGCTGGCGACCTTTTTCAGCAGCGGATCGTCGCTGCGGTAGTGCGCCAGGATGATATCGGCCTTTTTCTGCAGCGCGCGGTTCTCTTCGCTCCAGCGGTAAGCCTCATCGACGTCGCGGGTCTGGCACAGCGTGGAAAAAATCGAGCTGTAGGAGCGCGCGTGCACCGCTTCCATAAAGCTGATATTGGAATAGACCGCCTCCTCGTGCGGGGTGAGGGCATCGCCGATCAGCATCGGCGCGCCGACGGTGTTCTGAATGGTGTCCAGCAGCGTCAGACCGGTGAAGACGCGGATGGTCAACTGTTGCTCCTTCGCCGTCAGCGTGCCCCAGGAGGGTATGTCGTTCGACAGCGGCACCTTCTCCGGCAGCCAGAAATTGGCGGTCAGCCGGTTCCACACTTCCAGATCTTTATCGTCTTCGATTTTATTCCAGTTGATCGCCTGGACTCTCTGCAGTTTCATCATGTTCCTCACAGTGCGCAGGACACGCAGCCCTGAACTTCGGTGCCTTCCAGCGCCATCTGACGCAGACGGATGTAATAGATGGTCTTGATGCCTTTGCGCCAGGCGTAGATCTGCGCCCGGTTGATGTCGCGGGTGGTGGCGCTGTCGCGGAAGAACAGCGTCAGCGACAGCCCCTGGTCGACATGCTGGCTGGCGGCGGCGTAGGTATCGATGATTTTTTCCGGGCCGATGTCGTAGGCATCCTGGTAATACTCCACATTGTCATTGGTCATATAGGGCGCCGGGTAATAGACGCGGCCGATCTTGCCTTCCTTGCGGATCTCGATGCGCGAGACGATCGGGTGGATGCTGGAGGTGGAGTTGTTGATATAGGAAATCGACCCGGTCGGCGGCACCGCCTGCAGGTTTTGGTTGTACAAACCGTGCAGCATCACCGACTGGCGCAGCGCCTGCCAGTCCGCCTGCGTCGGGATGGCGACCCCCGCGTCGGCAAACAGTGCGCTTACCCGCTCGGTCTGCGGCAGCCACTGACGGTCGATATATTTGCTGAAGTACTCGCCGCTGGCATAGGCCGATTGTTCAAAGCCGCCGAAGCTGCATTGGCGCTCGATCGCCAGCCGATTGGAGGCGCGCAGGGCGTGGTAGGCGACGCAGTAAAAATAGATATTGGTGAAGTCGATCCCCTCCGGCGAGCCGTAGAAGATGCGCTCGCGCGCCAGATAGCCGTGCAGGTTCATCTGGCCGAGGCCAATGGCGCGTGAGGCGCGGTTGCCTTCGGCAATGGAGGGCACGGCGCTGATATCGCTCATCTCGGCCACCGCGGTCAGCGCGCGGATGGCGGTTTCCACCGTGTTGCCGAAGTCCGGCGCGTCCATGGTTTTGGCGATGTTCAGCGAGCCCAGATTGCAGGAGATATCCTTGCCGATCTGCTGATAGCTGAGGTCGGCGTGGTAATGGCTGGCGCGGTTGACCTGCAGGATCTCCGAACACAGGTTGCTCATATTGATGCGGCCGGCAATCGGGTTGGCGCGGTTCACCGTATCTTCAAACATAATATAGGGATAACCGGACTCAAACTGAATTTCCGCCAGCAGCTGGAAGAACTCACGCGCGTTGATGCGCGACTTGCGGATGTGCTTGTCGTCCACCATTTCCCGGTATTTTTCGCTGACGCTGAGTTCCGACAGCGGCATGCCGTACACCCGTTCGACGTCATACGGCGAGAACAGGTACATCTCTTCATTGTTTTTCGCCAGCTCGAAGGTGATGTCCGGGATCACTACGCCGAGGGACAGCGTCTTGATACGGATTTTTTCGTCGGCATTTTCGCGCTTGGTGTCCAGGAAGCGCAGAATGTCCGGATGGTGGGCGTGCAGATACACCGCGCCGGCGCCCTGTCTGGCGCCCAGCTGATTGGCGTAGGAGAAGGCGTCCTCCAGCATCTTCATGATCGGGATCACTCCGGACGACTGGTTCTCAATCCGCTTGATCGGCGCGCCGGCTTCGCGGATGTTGCTCAGCAAAAAGGCCACGCCGCCGCCGCGCTTCGACAGCTGCAGCGCGGAATTCACCGCCCGGCCGATCGACTCCATATTGTCTTCGATGCGCAGCAGGAAACAGGAAACCAGCTCGCCGCGCTGTTTTTTACCACTGTTGAGGAAGGTGGGCGTCGCCGGCTGAAAACGTCCGGCGATCATCTCTTCCACCAGATTCTGCGCCAGCGTGGTGTCGCCGGCCGCCAGCGTCAGCGCCACCATGCATACCCGGTCCTCATAGCGCTCCAGGTAGCGTTTACCGTCGAAGGTCTTCAGCGTATAGCCGGTGTAATACTTAAAGGCGCCGAGGAAGGTGGCAAAGCGGAACTTCTTGGCATAGGCCTGCTTGAACAGCTGCTTGATAAACGGGAATTCATACTGCGTCAGCACCTGTGGCTCGTAATAGCCTTCATCCACCAGATAGCGCAGCTTCTCCGCCAGATTGTGGAAAAACACCGTGTTCTGGTTCACGTGCTGCAAGAAATAGTGGCGCGCCGCCTGTTTATCCCGCTCAAACTGGATGCGCCCCTCGGCGTCGTAAAGATTGAGCATGGCGTTGAGCGCGTGGTAGTCCAGCGTCTCAGCGCCGGGTCGGATCAATTCTGTCGTTGCCAAAATGCGGTTACTCCCTGTCGTACGTTTGCAACGTCTTGTGCGGTGCCGAGCAGTTCAAAGCGGTAGAGAAAAGGCACCTGACATTTTTGGGCGATAATCTCGCCGGCGATGCCATACGCTGCGCCGAAGTTGGTGTTGCCGGCGGCGATGACGCCGCGCAGATAAGCACGATTGTGCGGATCGTTGAGAAAGCGGATCACCTGGATCGGTACCGCGCCGGTGGCGCTGCCGCCGCCATAGCTGGGTACGACCAAAATGTAGGGTTGATCCAGCTGCAGCTTTTCGCGGCTGCCGGCGATGGGAATGCGGATCGCCGGCAGCCCAAGTTTTTCAACAAACCTGTGCGTGTTCTCCGAACTGCTGGAGAAATAGACCAGTGGGTTCATCAACCTGGCTCACGATGCCGCGGCGTGAAGCAGTGCGCCGATCTTGTCGGGGCGAAAACCCGACCAGTGATCGTCGCCGGCAACGATCACCGGAACCTGCTGGTAGCCTAATGATTTGACATGGTTGAGCGCTTGCCGATCCTGAGTGAGATCGACCACCTGATAGGCAATTCCCTGCTTATCGAATGCGCGATAGGTTGCGTTGCACTGGACGCAGTCCGGTTTACTGTAAATAATAATACTCATGATTCGCATTTACCTTTTGGTCTGAAGGAAAGGCGGTAAAGTCAGAAAGCGCAAGCGGGTTTGGCATTTCCTGACGCGTCATCAACCCGTACGCTGTCCCCGTGGTTGATGTTTAAGATACTAGATATTGATCTAAATTTTATCAACCACGCTATATATGGTGTTTTGTCGGGTTTTGGTCTGAGGCCGCGCCGGGGCTGGATCGGTGGTGGAAAATTTTTTTATGGCGGTAAACGCAGGGGGCATCCGGCTGGCTTGGCGCTGAGCCGGCGGTGTTACGGAGGGATGAAAGTAAGCGGCCCGCGGTTTCCCGCGGGCCAGACGCACATCTGTTTTATCTTTATGACTGCAAGGGGTGTTAACGCCGGGCCGGCAGCGCGTCGGGCGTGATGCCCACGTTCTGCCAAGGTTTGTCATGCACATATTCATCAGCACATCTTGATAGTGTAGACCATTTTTTCAGCTGCGCATCGGCAAGTGTGACAGTCAGCGTCCGCGGGTTTGTACATTTGGTTACTCAAGGAAACCAATCACTCACGGAAAGGCGACGGTGCTTCTTCTAGTATCTGCTGCAACGGCCCACGGGGGCTTACCGAAGAACGTACTGAGGAATGTAATGATGAAAAAATTATTAGCTCTGGCTGTTGCGGCAACGATGGGTCTGTCTTCCGTTGCTTTCGCGGCTGAAACCGCGGCTGCGCCGGCAACCGCTGCTGCACCTGCGACCGCTGCCGCACCGGCAGCTGCTGCGACCAAAGCGCCGGCAAAAACCAGCCACAAGAAAACTCACCACAAGAAAGCGCATAAAAAAGCCGCAGAGCAGAAAGCTCAGGCTGCAAAAGCGAAAAAACACGCTAAAAAAGCCCCGGCGCAAAAAGCGCAGGCCGCTAAAAAACATCACAAAAAAGCCGGCAAAGGCAAGAAAGCCGCTTGAATAACTGATGGTAATGCCAGACGCCAGGCGTCTGGCTGATTAAGTCTGATCCCGACACCCGGTCCCCCCCGGGTGTTTTTTTAGGGCCGCCGGTCATGATAAATCGCTATCTGTTGGCGCTGATCTGCAGCGTACTTACCCTGTGCGGGCTGCTGGTGGCCTGGTGGCTGTTTCTGAACCACTTTTTGTAAGCACCACTGCCGTTTGTCGGCGCTCGTTTGCCCTGGCAGATCCCGCATAACTTTCCCGCTCGCTGCGCCGCCAAACGCCTGTCTGGCATGGCAGAAGGCTGCGCCATGCCGCCATAAACCGTACGTCAAGAATAGTCTGAAACCCCCGCGTAGAGGGCGAAAAATTATTGTTTCAGCCAATGATTCCGGTAAGGTCGCACGGCAGTCAGGAATGAGAGGAGAAAGCGATGTATTTACGGCCGGATGAAGTGGCTAAGGTGTTGGAGAGTGCCGGCTTCAAGTGCGACTCGATGAGTGACCAGGCTTACGGTTACCGTAAGGATGAGCACTATGTGTATGTGAACCGGGAAGCCCGGATGGGCAGAACCGCGCTGGTGATACACCCGGCGTTAAAAGAGCGCAGCCGCTATTTTGCGACGCCGGCGTCGCCGGTGCGCGCCAGCGAGCAATACCTTGAATTCCCGCTGGACGTCAGCGGCCAGCGTTACGGCATTCCCCACGGTTTCAGCTCGCGCGAAGCGCTGACCCGCTACCTCTACAGCATGTTTCTGTAATTCCGGCGCTGCGGGTTGCGTTGCGCCGCTAATCAGCCGTTGGCTACCGCGTCCAGATTAAAGCGCGCATTATAGGCGCGGCGGAACTGCGCCAGTTCAAACGCATCCAGATCCAGCTCGGCAAAGTAAAACAGGGCGGATTCCGTGTATTCCGCGTTCAGCTCCGGCGACAGGCCGGCGCGGATCAGCATATCGCGCCACTGGGCGAGCTGGACGTCGTCCGCCTCCTTGATAAAGGCGACGTAGATAAACAGCAGGTAGGCGGCCCGGTGCATCTCTTCGGTATAGCCATTATTCAGCATACGAATAAACGCCTGGCTGTTGCGAGCGCCCATCTCTTGCATCATCGACTCAATCAGCATGGGTTTGACCCGCAGCCACTGGGCCAGCGAGTCAACGGCCTTGCGGGTGTCGGACGTCAGGATCCGGTAGCCGGCGATAAATACGACGATCAGGACAGCGATGATAATCCACGTCATGGCGGTAGTTTCTACTCAGTGATGACCTGAGGCGCCGGGGTGGCGCCCGTCGTCTTAGTGTTGTTCGCCGCTGAAGTTCCCTGCGGCCTGCTGCTGATTTTGCAGATGGTGGTTGAACGTGGCGGCGTCTTTCGCCAGCGCGTCCAGATGTGCGCCCAGCATTTTGATCTGTTTTACCAGCGCATGCTGCTGCGGAACGGAAGTGGCGGTGCTCAGTTTACGCGCCAGTTGCTCATTTTGCGCATGCAGCACGGCCTCACGCCGTTTGGCTTCCTCCAGCAGCGCCATTTCACGCTGTTTGGATTCTTCCAGCTGTTGTTGCAGAGCGTCATAGCTTTGTTGCCATTCGCGGTGCTGCCTTTCGAAGCTGGCCTGCAACTCATTCATTGCATTTTGAAACTGGATTTCCAGCTCGCGCATAGTCATGGTCTTCTTCCCTTTGCGGCACTCAGTAGTCTGTCTGCAGTATAACGAAAAGCGCGCGCAAGCTCACCCGTTGCGAACAAATGCAGACAAACTCCCGGTGTGCATCCGGAACTTGCAACCTGGCGGCAGGGTCTTACAATCAACCCAATCCCCCGCAGCACAAGGAGCCACAGGTCGTTTCCGGTATCAATCCCCCAAGTGAGTGGCAGCGAGATGAGCAACGAAGATAAAGGCTTTTTTGAGCAGGCGATGGCGGACGTCATCCCGTTATCCGGGCGGCAGCAAACGCTGTATCTGCAACCGCAGTCCCAGGTCGATAAGCGCGCACGGCGCGACGCGCTGGCGCAGTCAGAGGAAAACCCGCTCAGCAGCGATTTTTTGACGATTATTCCCGGCGATGAGCCGCTCGAATACAAACGGGAAGGCATTCAGCAGGGCGTGCTGGATAAGCTGCGCAGCGGACGCTACGCGCCGCAGGCCAGTCTGCACCTGCTGAGGCGGCCGGTGGAGGCCTGCCGGCAGGAGCTGTACCGGTTTATCATGCTGGCGGAAAAACAGAACCTGCGTTCGCTGCTGATCGTGCATGGTCGTGGGCGTGATGATGAGAGCCATGCCAACATTGTGCGCAGCTACGTCGCCAAGTGGCTGGCGCAGCTGGAGCAGGTGCAGGCCTTTTGCCGCGCGCTGCCGCGTGACGGCGGCGAGGGCGCCTGCTATGTGACGCTGCGTAAATCCGCGGCGGCCAAAGCGGACAATTTCGAGCGTCACGCCAAGCGCAGCCGCTAACGTCGTGCGCTCAGGCTGACTGTAGATTGGCGATTTCCAGCAGGTTGTTATCCGGATCGCGCAGGTACAGCGAAAGCAGGGGGCCAATCGCGCCGGTGCGCTCTACCGGTCCCTCCTCAATGATGACGCCGAGGTCGTCCAGCTCTGCGATCACCTCGGCGAGCGGGGTGGAGGTAATAAAACACAGGTCGGCCGAACCGGCCGTGGGGCGGTGGGCCTTTGGTTCAAACTCATGCCCCTGCCGGTGCAGATTGATTTTTTGCTGGCCGAAGCGCAGGGCCTTGCGGTCGCCGCGAAAGGTGATGATGTCAAAGCCCAGTACCTGCTGGTAAAACTGACAGCTGCGTTCAATATCCGCCACCGTTAACACCAGGTGGTCCAGTCGTTCTATTTTCATGATTATCCGTATGGTCGCCCAGGGCGGCCGATGACGCAGGGCGTGTTAATCGGCCGCGGTGAACATTATTTACCGAACAGTTTATGGTCCAGCGAGTAGCGTCCGGCGCCGGTGACCGCCAGCAGCAACAATCCGCCGATAATGCTGACGTTTTTAAAGAAGTTAATCTCGTTGCCCATCATTTCCGCCCCCGTCATCTGCCAGAACGGATGGCCGATAAAGGCGGTGCCCAGCACGTACAGGGCGAACAGCAGCGCGATAGGGCGGGTAAAGATCCCGACGATCAGCGCGATGCCAAACAGGAACTCCACTACCACGGCGATAATGGCCGCCAGATAGGGCATCGGGGTGCCGTAACCTTCCATGGAGGTGACGGTTGCGCCGAAGTTGGTCAGTTTCATCCAGCCGAAAATGATAAACAGGATCATCAACAATATTCTGGCCAGCAGAATAACGCCGTCTTTTGAACTTTCACCCATTGCTAACTCCTTAGCCTTTGATAAACGTATGTTGTGTTGCTGCTTAAAGCGTAGACCATGTATCGCGGAATTCGAGGCATGGCGCGGGCTGAAGGTTGGCAGAGGGGGGGATATGGCGCACGGGCCTTTCGGGGGAGGCGGCCTCCCCGAAAACGGCAGTGTTGAAAGAAGGTAAGGTGGGAAAAGAAAGGGTTAACGCGCTTTCTGAGCGGCCAGAATGAAAATCATCGGGCGCTCTTGTTCTTCATCCAGCGCCGGGTTGTCACGGATTTGCTGCGCGGACGGCCCCCACTCATTCAGGTAATTGATGGTGAAACCTTGCTGCACCAGCATATTCAGGTAGCTGCCCAGCATGCGATGCTGCTTGATCACGCCCTCCGCCAACCAGTTGGAAATGCGCTGCCCTTCATGCTGATAACCGTTGACCGGCCAGGATTTTTGCCCGTCTTCGGCCACCAGCCAGCCCTGCTGCCGCGGCGCGGTGTAGATGGGATGCTCCGCGGTGAAAATAAACCGGCCGCCGGGCCGCAGCGCCTGAAAAACGCGGCTGAACAACGCCGGTAGATCAACGATGTAGTGCAGCGTCAGCGAGCTGTAAACCAGATCGGCGTGCGCCGTCGGCAGTTGAACCGTTTCCAGATCCTGCTGCTGATAGCGGATAGCGGCGTCGTCAGTCATGGATTGCGCTTTCTCAAGCATCTTGTGTGACAGATCGATACCCAGCACCTCATCGGCCCCTTGCTCGCGGGCATAGCGGCAGAACCAGCCGTAGCCGCAGCCCAGATCGATGACGTTTTTTCCCAGCAGCGCCGGCAGGATCTCGCGAATGCTGGCCCATTCCGGCGCGCCGTTGAGGCCGTGCTGCGAGCGGCTGAGCTGCGCGTAACCGTCAAAGAAGCGCTGATTGTCGTAGATATTTTGTGACATGGAGACTCCAATTGTCAGGTTTAACACTGATTTATTTGATGTATAAATCGTCTGCCATAGTAAGGAGACATAAGACTTTTTTCCAGTGTGGTTAATCACGGGACGATTGCCATGTCCGGCTGAAATTTATATAACAGCCGTTGCGCTAATATTGGATTTCACCTTACAGACAGGATGGTTTATGCCGTTGTTTTACCGTCGTTTTTATCGAGTTTTTCTGGTATTGCTGCTGGGCCTGTGTGCGACGGCGCCCGCAGCCGCCAGGCCGGATTTGGATCGCCGGATTGGCGTTACGGTGGCGGACAGCGGGACGCCTGACTATGCCTTCAGCGACTTTCGTCTGGCGTCGGCGGATGGTGAACGCCATTACCGCATTCGCATCGCCAAGCCCAAACAGGCCGTGCCGGCCTCCGGCTATCCGGCAATCTATTTCCTGGATGGTAACGCCGTTTTGATGCAGCTGAACGCCGGACTGCTGAAGCGGCTGGCGCAGGCGGAGCATCCGCCGCTGCTGGTGATGCTGTCGTACGATAACGATCTGCGTATCGATGCGGCGGGGCGCGCCTATGATTATACGCCGGCGCTGCCCGCCGGGCTGCGCGGCCACCCGGAGCAGATGCGCCACTGGCGCAGCGGCGGCGCCGATGCGTTTGCGACCTTGCTTGAGCAACGCATCAAGCCGCAGGTGGCGGCGCGCGTCGCTGTGGATCCGCAGCGGCAAACGCTGTGGGGGCACTCATACGGCGCGCTGTTTGTGCTGCATACGCTGTTCCAGCGCCCACAGTCGTTCCAGCACTACATTGCCGTAGAGCCTTCGCTGTGGTGGGGAAAGGGGGAGATTCTTCAGGAGGCGCAGGAATTTATGCGCCGGCCGCCGGCGTTGCACGCCCGTCTGCAGCTGTGGGTGGGGCAGCAGGATCTGCAGACGCAGCCACACCCGGATGCGCGCTCATCGCAGTCGGCCGATGCTGCGCGTCAGCTGGCGCAGCGCCTGAATGCGCTGTCGGGCCTGCAGGCTGATTATCGTCAGTGGCCGGGGCAAAGTCATGGCGCGATGCTCAATACCGCCATCCTTCCGGCGCTGGAGGCGGTGGCAACCGGTCGATAACCGATAAGAGGGCAATAAAAAGCCCGCAGGCTGAGCTGCGGGCTTTTTTACTAGCGGTCAGAAGACCGGGTGGAGCGTTAGGCGATGGTCAGGTCGGCCGGTGCGGCGCTGGCTACGCCGTTAACGCTGACATCGGTGTAATGCAGGCTGTTAACCAGAGACTGGTGGTTCTGGTTAGTCAGGTAGATCACGCTGTCGGAATTATCGAGCGTACCGTTGTCGTTGTTATCGATGATGACATAGCTGGCGTCTTTGCCGCCGTCGAATGCCACCGAGGCGATACCGACTTTGGAGGTCAGCGAGTTGCTGTTGCCCAGACCCAGAATGCCGCCCAGCAGTCCGACGACGCCGTTGGTCAGGCCGCCAACCAGAGAGCCCAGCAGGCCGTCCATCACGTCAGCGGAGCGCAGACCGTAATCCGCCACCGAGCTGCCGGCCGCGCCGGAGAGGTGTACGCCGGAGGTGGTGTCAACGATGCTGTCTTTAGTGCTGTTGAAGTCGGTAATGGTGATACCGGCTTTGGTGGTGCTGCTCTTCAGCTCATAGGTGTTGTGGCCAGCGCCGCCGGTTACGGTGGTGTTGGCGGCTACGCTGAAGGTGTCGTCAGCGCCGGTGCCGGTCACTTTCATCTGGTAACCGTTCAGGCCCAGCGTGTTCAGCAGCGGGGTCAGCAGCGCGGTGGTGACGGAGCTCAGCGGCAGAATGTTCAGCAGCTGCACCAGGATGCCGTCGCCGGTACCGCCGTGCGCGGAATCCAGGTTGATGCCGCCGGTGTTGCTGGAGGCGTCAATGGTGCGCACGTTGCTGTAACCGCTGCCCAGCGTCAGATCCAGGTTGTGGTCGCCGGTCACTTTCAGGGTTTGTACCTGAGAGTTGGTGCCCACCAGATCCAGGATGTTGCTGAAGTCGCCCTTACCGCCGGAGGCGATATTGACGTTGGTCAGCGAGGTGCCGCCCAGCGCGCTGCTGCTGCTCGACAGGCTCAGGGAGCCGGCATCGATGTCTTTGCTGCTGGTGGCGTTGAAGTTGATGTCGAATTTGTTGGTGGCGTTTTGACGCAGACCGATGCTCAGGTTGCTGTCAGCGCCGGCGTTGCCGGTAACGCTCAGCGCAGCGGCAGTGCCGCCGCTGGCGTTGATCACTTTGACGTTGTCTGCTTTGCCGGACAGTTCAAAACCTTGCGAGCCCAGGTTGGTGGCTTTTGCCCCCTGGGTGACGCTGCCGCCGCTGGTGCCTTCCACGGTGGCGGTGCCGTTCAGCAGGCCAAAGTCAAAGGTGTGATCGCCGGTTGCTACCGCTTTGCCGTTCAGCGTACCGCCTGATTTACCGACGTAGCCCGCCAGATCGATTTTTTCGAAATTGCTGAACTTGTCGGCGTTGCTGGTGATGGTGCTGCTGCGGATGCCCAGCACGTTGCTGGTGGTGGCAACGGATTTGGTGATGAAGTTGGCGGAAATGGTGTCCGTGCCGTCGCCGCCGTTGGCGCTGATTTTGCTGGATACGCTGTTGGCGCCGCTGGTGGCGTTGCCGGCCCAGATCAGTGAGTCATTGCCTTTACCCAGGTTAAAGGTGCCGGAACCATTGGCGATATTGGCGCTGGCGGATACGTTGACGGTATCGTTGCCGGAGCCGCCGTTCAGAATGACATTGGCGTTGTTCAGCGCGATGTTGACGCCGCTGTTGGCGCCGTTATCGGACAGGTTGACCGTTGCTGCGGCGCTGCCGCTGATGGTCAGTGCGCTCAGATTGTCGGCGAATTTCAGGTTCACGCTGCCGGCTTTATCCGCGTTGAGCTGTACCTGTTTCAGGATTGCGGTTTCCGCATTGGTCAGCTGGTGGCTGCTGCCGGTGTTGACCGTGCCGGTCGCGTTGCCGCCGCCTTCGCTGACGCTCAGGCTGGCTGCGGTTTTATACAGCAGGTTTTCACCGATGCGCGCTTCGAAGGCGTGCTGTTGAGTGATGGTGGTATCGTTGGTTGAGGTGGAGTCGCGCAGGTCGCTGATGATGGATTCAATGATGGTCTGCTTATTCGGCAGCGAGGTGTAAGCTGCCAGTTGCCCGGCGGTTGCCGCCACGCCGTGTACGATGGTGTACACGTGCTGGGCTAATTCGGTGCCGTCGAGCTGGCCAACGGTACGTTGGAACTCAGGGTAGTCCAGCAGCGTTTTGGTCAGGTAGTTGATGCTGGTGCCTTTGGCCAGCGCTTTACTCCAGGCTTCCAGCGACAGTGAGAATACGCCGCGGTCGGCAATGCCCAGCGCCAGCGAAACGGCGTCTTCCTGGTGACTCAGAGATGGCATGGTGGAGGCATCGCGATACAGCAGTTTATCAATGCTGTTTTCGAAAGTTGCCTGTTTGGCCAGGGTGGCGCTATCAAAACCGTCATAAGTCAGCAGGTTATCAACCAGCGTGGCCAGCGCCTGAGCGGTAGAGCCGGTTCCCAGCAGTTGGGTGACCTGAGCGGCTGATGGCGTTTCACCATAAGCACGGGCATACACCTGCGAGATGATCTGTTCGCTACTTTGGCCTGCGTACAGCTGTTGTCCTTTCGCTGAGTTCAGGAAGTCTGAGGCTAACGCGGCGACCGTTTTTGCTCCGCTTTCCAACTGGTTGGCGTAGTAGTTAAACGCGTCGTTGGTCGTGGTGGCAGTCCCCAGAATCGAATAGTAAATAGACGCAGCTTGTTGCTGTGATGGTAATACGGAAGCCATAAGGGCATCACCTCATATCAGTTCAAATGGATACGAATTGTTGTGACATTTGCAACTTTTCGACGTATCTCTCCCCCTGAGATATTGCATGTCCCCAGAACACAAAAGAATCAGCAGGGCGAGTAATAAGCGACAATTGACGCATTGAGGGCATCATTGGCACCCTGTAAAAGAAAGTTCAACGAATGCAAGCTGTCAACGTTGGTTTCAGAATAAGAGAAATTTTCTCTTGTAATCGTCGCTGACAATAGAAGAGGGAAATTTTGTTTTGGTGAAAAAATAACGGGAATAATTAAGAAAAACGCCAGAGCAGAAAAACAACTGGTAAGATGAGTTACTTGTGTGACGTTTCTATTGCGAAAATACTTCATTACTGAGTAAATCTCTTATTTTTTATTATGCATTTATTGTTATGTTATTGTTTTTATTGTGTTTGTTTTGCGTCGGTTAGCGCGATGGATATGGTGTGAATAATATTTATGCGAAGGGGTTGAAACTGATGAGGTTGATGTCTTAAACATCCCTCTCTCAGGTGTGGTTATTGGCGGTTTTGACGTGGGAAGGATATTTTTTCTCTGGGTTTTTAGCGCATGATATATCACCGCGCTATATTCCTGCTTCATCTATATGGATATTTAAATAATTGTTTTTATTTTTTTGATTCTTATAAAAAACAATGTGAGATTAATCCTAATGTGATATTTGCTGCGCGTATGCATTTTGGTGAAAAATAAGACTGCAAATGCGTCTTGTTATCATCAATATCGAGGAGGGATCTGAACGGCGCTAAAAAAGAAAAAACCCGCAAAGGATCTTTGCGGGTTGGTGCTACTTGCCTTGGACGAGCGGGCTTCTCTTGCAGCGTGCCTTAGGCAATGGCCAGATCGGCCGCTGGTGCATTAGCGATGCCGTTAACGCTTACTTCCGTGTAATGCAGGCTATCGAGCAGCGACTGGTGGTCCTGATTGGTCAGGTAGATCACGCTGTCAGAGCTGTCGAGCGTGCCGTTGTCGTTGTTATCGATAATGATATAGCTGGCGTCTTTACCGCCGTCGAATGCCACCGAAGCAACGCCGACCTTCGAGGTCAGTGAGTTGCTGCTGCCCAGACCCAGGATACCGCCCAGCAGACCGACCACGCCGTTGGTCAGGCCGCCAATCAGGGATCCCAGCAGGCCGTCCATGATATCGGCAGAGCGGATGCCATAGTCCGCCACCGAACTGCCGGCCGCGCCGGAGAGGGTGACGCCGGAGGCGCTGTCGATGATGCTGTCTTTGGCGCTGTTGAAGTCGGTGATGGTCACCCCGGCCTGGCTGGTGCTGCCTTTCAGCTCATAGGTATTGCTGCCGGCGCCGCCGGTAACCGTCGTGTTGGCGGCAATGTTGAAGGTGTCGTCGGCAGCGGTGCCGGTCACTTTCAACTGATAGCCGTTCAGGCCCAGCGTGTTCAGCAGCGGGGTCAGCAAACCGGTGGTGATGGCGCTCAGCGGCAGGATGTTCAGCAACTGCACCAGAATACCGTCGCCGGTGCCGCCGTGCGCAGAGTCTAAATCAATACCGGCGGTGTTGCTGGAGGCATCGATAGTCCGCACGTTGCTGTAACCGCTGCCCAGCGTCAGATCCAGTTGATGATCGCCGGAAACGTTCAGCGTCTGCACCTGGGAGTTGGTGCCGATCAGCTTCAGAATATTGCTGAAGTCGCCCTGACCGCCCGAAGCGATATTCACCGTACCGAGCGCGGTGCCGCCAAGGGTGCTGCTACTGCTGATCAGGCTCAGGGAGCCGGCATCGATATTCTGCGTGCCGACGGCATCAAAGCTGATATCGAACTTGTTGGTGGCGTTTTGGCGGAAAGCGATTTCCAGGTTGCTGTCGGCGCCGGCGTTGCCGGTAACGCTCAGGGCTGCGGCCGTACCGCCGGCGGCGTTGATCACTTTGACGTTATCCGCCTTGCCGGACAGGGCGAAACCTTGTGAGCCGAGGTTGGTGCCCTGAGCCGCCTGAGTGATGGTGCCGCCGTTGGTGCCTTCTACGGTAGCGGTGCCGTTCAGAATACCGAAGTCAAAGGTATTCGAACCGGTGGTGACCGCCTGACCGTTCAGCGTGCCGGTAGATTTACCGATATAGCCCGCCAGATCGATCTTTTCAAAGTTGCTGAAGTTGTTGGCGTTGCTGGTAACGGTGCTGCTGCGGATCCCCAGCACGTTGCTGGTAGTGGCAACGGATTTGGTGATGAAGTTGGCGGACAGCGTATCCGTGCCGTCACCGCCGTTGGCAGTGAAGTTACTGGACACGCTGTTGGCGCCGGTGGTGGCGTTGCCGGCCCAGGTCAGCGCATCGTTGCCTTTGCCCAGGTTAAAGGTGCCGGTGCCGCTGGCCACGTTAGCGCTGGAAGAGAGATTAATGGTCTCATTGCCAGAGCCGGCGTTCAGCGTGATATTGGCATTGTGGACGGCGATGGCGGTGTCGCCGCGAGCGCCGTTGTCAGACAGGTTCACTGTGGCTGCCGCGCTGCCGTTGATGGTCAGATCGCTGAGTTTATCGGCAAACGTCAGATCTACCGTGCCGGCCGCGTCGGCTTCCAGCTGTACGGTTTTCAGTACGGCGGTTTCGGCATTGCTCAGCTGGTGGCTGGTCTGCGTATTCACCGTGCCGGTTGCGTTGCCGCCGCCATCGGTGACGCTCAGTTTGGCTGCGGTTTTATACAGCAGATTTTCCCCGATCAGCGCTTCAAACGCGTGTTGCTGGGTCAGGCTGGCATCGTCTGTGGCGGTAGAGGTACGCAGGTCGTTGATAATAGCTTCAATAATACTTTGCTTGTCTGCCAGGGCGCCGTAGGTGGCCAGCTGTTCCGCCGTAGGGGCGATGCCGTGCAGCGTGGTGAACACCTGGGTGATCAGTTCGCTGCCTTCCAACTGACCGACGGTACGTTGGAATTCAGGGTAATTCAGCAGCGTTTTGGTCAGATAGTTAATGCTGGTGCCGTTATCCAGCGCTTTGCTCCAGGCTTCCAGAGACAGGGAGTAAATACCACGGTCGGCAATGCTCAAGGCCAGAGAGACGGCTTGTTCCCTGAGTTCCAGCGAGGCCAGGTTATCGGCGTCGCGGTACAGCAGATGGTTTACGCCGCTTTCAAAGTCTTGCTGTTTCGCCAGCGTGGAATCATCAAAACCCTGATAATTCAGCAGGCCGTCAACCAGGCTTGCCAGCGCCTGTTCTACCGAGCCGCCAAGCAGCAACTGTGTGACCTGTTCCGCCGTTGGCGTTTCACCGTACACGCGCGCATATACCTGTGAGACGATTTGCTCATTGGTTTGGCCTGCGTACAGCTGTTGTCCTGCGGCTGAGTTGATAAACTCGGCGGCCAGGCTTTCTACGGTTTTAGCGCCGCTTTCCAACTGGATGGCATAGCTATTGAAGGCATCATGCGCCAGCGTATTTGACCCCAGGATTGAGTAGTAAATGGAAGCAGCTTGTTGCTGTGATGGTAAAGAAGCCATAAGGATGTTACCTCATAAGTTCAAAAGGATACGAAATATCTTGTGACACTTTTAACTTCGGGCGCGTAGCTTCCCCAGAGAGGCAGGAGACTCTCAGAGAATAATGGCAATGGGGAGCAACGGGTGATTGCGGCACCGTGGTAACTGCGCCGTTTTCACCTGTATAAAAGAAAGTTCAACTAATAAAAACTGTCAATGTTTACATTAAGAAATATTTTGTTAACACCATTTTTTGAAGGGGGAGGACTGGTTTTTACTATTTTAAAGTCCATGGTTTGCAGGTTTTTATTGTGGGTTTGATTTGTTATTCAGGCTGATAGTTTTATGTTTTCGTGCTTCTCTATGTTTGTTTTTTATTTTAATGCGTTGATTTTTAATGTTTTTTCTGTGTTTTTGTGTGGTTGGTGTTGTTTGTTTCTTCTAGTTATTATTTAATTTTTAATGATTTGCTGTTTTTTACCATAAAATACTCTCGTCTCATTTTGTTTACGTTTCCTGTACTTCTTTCATTTACAAATTGGTGTTTTTGATAAAATAAGTTAACCCCGCGGTGGTTTTTATCTTTATTTTATGGGGTATATATCATCGTAAAATAAATTAGCATGCCTTCTTTAAATGGGAAAATAATCCATTGCTTTATGAGTAATTACAGAAAATCAATATCAGATTAGTCTTATTTTAATGATGTAGGGTGTCGACTAGCGCTGTGGAGGTGGTTGGTTTACAAAGAGTTGCGTGGATATGCGCTAGACGGGAAAAAGGGGAGGTAAGATGCAAGAGTTGATGATTACAGGGGAGGAGTTAGGGAAGGTGCCGGTGAGGAAGCGGACACTGTAAGATAGGGGGGCTTCCGTGATGGGCTGGTACTGTGGGATGGGGCCTACATACGCCCTCGGTGCCGCTGATAGTGATTTTCACGCTGTATGGCGGTTATTGCTGCGTATACCATCGCCGTTGCGGCGCTAAACAGCCGGACCCCGAGACTTGAGAAAGTGCGGGCTTTATGCCATTACAAAGCATTTGCCTGCATATCTGCAGCCTCTTTTCCTGTTTATGCTGCCGAAGCGACTGTGTATGGTGTGGGGGCTGAAGGCAATGTCGAGCGGTGAAGAAAACGGGAAGGGAAAGGGGGCTTCGGTTGGGCCGATTGAGACGACGTGGTGGCTTTGGCGTATATCGAGGTTCCGGATTTTTTGGGAAGGGGAAATCATTGTGACTTGCGTCAACAGAAATTGACGGCGGATAGAAAAGCTGGGTGGCATTGGGTAGTATTTGCTCAAAATGGACGAGTATAGGGAGATCATATGGCCATTAAGCAATTTTCTTTCTGGTAAATCGCTGATTTGCGGGTTGAAGGGGTTGGTATGATGCATGGAGGATACTCTATCATGCTGACTATCAAGGATATGAATACAAGCGATGGTAGGAGGAATGTTCATATATCTGCAACCGGAAGAACCAATGCAGCTAAAGTTGCAGGGAGCGGGAAAGTTCTTTTCTGGTGCAATGTTTTGAATAGTATAGATAATAAAAAATATACACTGAATAGAAAACCAAATGAAATGTGGGTTGTGGGAATGGATGATGTTTATATAGGTGATGTAAGTTTCTTTATCCCGAAGGATACATATTTCACGCCATCAATACATATGGAGTGCGGTTATATTTATGCTGATTATACAGGACAGGTTGTTCCTATGCCGCGCAGCATGAGTCGAGAAATAAAATTAACAAAGTTTCACCTGTGAGGTTTCAATGAGGATTAAAACTTCTTTGGTTGCTTTTCTGATGATTCTAATCCCAATAGCTGCTGTAGCCGCTAACGGAATAGAATATCAAGATAAAGCGACAGAGGACGCGGCTAACCTGGTAACTAAGTATACGCTTTCTGGTGACGAGGAAAGGGGGAAGTATCTAAAACAGTTGGAGAAAATGACTGCTAAGCACCCAGGGAATAACAATGTCAGGAACATGTATGCAAACATATTAATTGCTGAGAGAAATTACCCCATGGGATTAGAGCAATTAAAAATAATAAATAAAGATAATCCCAAGCCCGGTTCAAAACTGACAGAGTGTATGCTGATGGAAAAAACGGGTGAAAGTGCTGGTGGCTGCTATCAGGGCGTCGTGTCGCTATTCGAAGAGAGCCATACAGAAGATGACAACTATATTATAGCCCTTTACTTGTCTGGCAACCCTAAATTTGAAGCTGAGAAAAATAAGCTGATGGATTCAGGAAGACTAACGGAAGAGGAGAAAAATATATTGTCATTGAGCAGGGATGAGTTGATAGGCTCCGTGCTGCCTTGAGGCTGGTGCTTAGCTTACAGTTTTTATGTCTCGGCTTTTTTGACATGCTGCGGTAGAGTCTGTGGGGATGAAAAGGTTTTGTAAGCTTTGCTAAGACGACGGCAGCTGCACGGTGATTAAGTGAGTAGGGGGTACCTTGGTCGAACTTATTCACATCATTAAATTTGATGCGGAACTTTACAATGACGAACGCTGAAAGCGGCTATCCATCCCTTTCTTTGCTTATCGATTTTTTGCGTGACTTTACCCGGGATCGCCGTACGCCAATCACTGCGCAGACATATCTTGAAGAAGATCTTGGCATTACCGGCGATGATGGTGCGGAGCTTTTAGAGGAGGTTGCACTGAGGTTTGGTGTGGTCTTGCATACGGACGAGGACGGTTATCAGACCACGTTCGGT
This sequence comes from Serratia sp. FGI94, assembly GCF_000330865.1. Classification (NCBI taxonomy): domain Bacteria; kingdom Pseudomonadati; phylum Pseudomonadota; class Gammaproteobacteria; order Enterobacterales; family Yersiniaceae; genus Serratia; species Serratia sp. FGI94. The sequence goes on along the minus strand of NC_020064.1, from coordinate 3,637,775 downwards.
TTGGGAGATAACGAGTATCTTTTTCATTCAGAAGGGTTTGACCCACTTTGTATCGGTAGGTTGATAGGTTGGCTGCGTAATAAACCCCGTCCTGTTATTCGCGATCTGTCAGTGGGGGAGTTGCACCGTGCCTTGGTTGCGGCACAGAGGAAAAAACGAGGGAATATCAGCGTGGAGTCGTAAAGTATCACATACTGTTGATGTTATATCTATAATAGTGGTTTTTTATAGGAGATAGCCGATGAGGCACGTTGCTTACCATCTCTTAGGTTTTTATTCTATTTCAGAATGAATTCGGCGATTACCCAAAATATTAGAGAGACATAAAACAGCCGCTCCGCTGATATGGTTATGAGGATGAGTCTTCGTACCCATGCGAGAGTAGTTTCACCCTGTGATGTCAGGAATTGATAAGGCTTGGCATCTAAATATTCTTTATGCCCAATAAGTATTTTTTTTCCTGTTAGTAATTTCTTATAGAACGTAACTATCGTTGGGACACCGATAAAACCAAGTTCTTTGAATAGCGATATTCTTGCCGGTACTCTTAGGCCTTGCTTGGCATAGTCAGCGAGCAAGGTGTAGTATTTGGGGCGTATCATCGCATAGTAAATGGCGCTGCATAGGAAGAGCAGCAAGCTTAATATTAATGTTACAGCGCCTAACAGCATCATGGTTTGATACATAAGTGAAGATACCTATTCAATAATAACATTGCCAATTGCGCCACCGAAACCCTTGCCCATTTTTTCGCCAATATAACCGCCTGCAATGCCTCCGGCTAGGGCTCCAGTGCCTAAACAGACAGCAAGTCCTACCCCACCGGTAGCTAAACCAGCCCCGATACATAATGATTCTGCCGCTGCAGCACCTAATTGTCCACCACTCCTGGCACCGAAGGTTGACGCACCAAATCCCATGTAATTTACAAGCATAGCTTTCTTACATTCATTCTCACGCCCGTTCATACAGGCGAGGACTACATCATTGGTTGTCATCATTAATCCTAAAACAAAGGTAATGTAACCACCTGACTTGAATATCTTTGCAGCTTTGGTAGACGCTTCAAGACGTTCAGCATACCCTTTTATGGCAGCCAGCTGCCCCTGCGGTTGTCCATTGATGAACAATAGAGCGAGTTGAAAGGCCTAGTGCACGAGACAGCTTTAGATAAGGTTGCATCTTGATTGTTGTAGGGACTATTTTGTTTAATACTGGACGACTGATGAGAGCTTTCAATTCAGAAAATAGTATTGTGCGTTGAGTGAAAAACTGCTGACTTCCTATCTTCCCTGTGCTTTTGAATTCGTCTTGATAAAGTTTCTCTATCTTCTTGAGAGTTGTATTTATTTGTTCAAAGTATCTGGTTCCATACTCTGTGGTATACTCGATACCCTTTGATGAGAGAGCTAGAATCTTATCGATGCGGTCATGATTTTCGGCTAAGAACAATGCAGTATCGCCATCTATAAACCTCATCGAATCATTAACTTTGTTTTTAGCTCTTCGCAAGTGCTGAAGTTGTATCGTTTGATTTGAATTCTCAGGACTGGCAATAATCATCATTTGACCGGGTACAACGTAAGGAGTATCCGTATTCAATTTAATGAATAAACGTGCTGCATCGGTATCTCTACGACGGAATAGGCTTTTGGCTTGATCTACAATGGTGCCTGGGAAGGTGGCGATACAGTAACCGGGGTCAGTAGTGGTGGGCATTTTTCTTCCTTGATAGTTTGATTTGTTAGCAATAGAACTAGCTACATTGCTCGTAAACGACTCCTGATATTACAATGTATTAAATGAACAAAAATGCATCAACATCTGCGATATGTATACCGATAATTTTGTGATTTATGACACAAAAAAGCCCGCGAGCTGAGCTTGCGGGCTTTTTCGTCATTATCACCGGGTCTATCTGGTATCACCGGTGACCTATTTGGGCTGGGGGAGTCTGAATTGGTTGTGTAACTTGTTGTTTAATAGCTTGTAATCTTCAATTCAATCTTCAATTTGGTCCCATCGTTGGTCCTAAAAGAAAATGTCAGGTTTTTTATAGGGGAGGGGAGGTTAAAGCAGGAGTCTCTTCATCTGTGAGATTAGCATTTTGCTTTCCTTTAGTCTGCTCTGTATTTAAGCATTTATTTCACGTTAGTTTTTAGCAAGCCAGTAGAGCGCCTTGCTCGCAAAATATCCACTACGGAAATATACGGGGTTTGTTCTTGCCACGAAAATCCCTTTCGGTCGATACGGACAAGCCCGTATTTTTCGACAAGAAAGTTCACCGCATCGCTGAGCGATACTCCAGCATCAATATGCTCTCGTATGGCGGTTTCATTACTGAACGGAGTGTCATTCAGCGTCAGGCCATAGTGCTGCGATAACAGATGAGTCAGCAGCCGTTGCCAGGTTTCAACGGGTGACTGGCAGGGCTGAGTCGCCCGTGTCGGGTGTGATGATATGGTTTGCATGATGTTTGCTCTGTGAGTTTAAGAAGATAAGCGGGGATTTACTGCGGCTCAGTTTGCTCAGGATAGATAGCAATGTAGACATAACCACAGGAGCCTAGTGTATCGGCTTCGCAGGTGAGCCCATTGTGGTAAAGCGTGACGCAGTGCGGGTGGCGAGGGTTAAGCTCTCCACTGGTCAGCATCAGCTCAAGTTGCTTCATCATTAACGGAAATGCCTGGTCAAGGCGCATTGAAAAATCGACGGCAAATGCCCCGCTAAATCCTGCGCGGTCAGAGAGAAAATGCAGTCGGTTGCCCTCCTGTACCAGACGGGCACCAAAACAGGGGGGTAACAGCACGTTTAAGTCCCCACAACTGGCATGCGGGATTCTCCGGCTTGGTACCGGATTCGGAGTGATTGTTCATTATTGTTCCTGATAAAAGGGAAGGATTAATTGAGAGTGACGCTACGAAGAATCACATAGGGACCATTGCGGTCCTGACGACGTTCAGCAAACACGGCCAGAACACCACGTATGTCCTGAACTTCCCGGCCAGCATAATGGCAGATACTGCCAGACCATTTATATTTGCCGGTGCAGAAGCGAAACAGCCGGGAGTCTGAATGGTGTCGGTACAAAGCCATCGCCTGGCGTTTACTGATGATTTTCATATCCACCCTCGCTCCGCGAACGACACAATGCCATCTGAACCGACGACCAGATGATCAAGCGTGTTCACATCAACCAGTGCCAGGGCTTCTTTAAGCCTACCGGTAATGTTGCGATCGCATTGGCTGGGCTCCGGGTCGCCGGATGGATGGTTATGCGCCAGTACGACAGCTGCAGCATTGAAACGAAGCGCCGACTTCACCACCTCACGGGAATGAACCTGCACATGGTTTACCGAACCGGCAAACAGCGTTTCACTCTCCAGTAAACGATGCTGATTATCGAGATAGAGCACCATAAACACTTCCCGCTCCTGTCTGGCCAGTTGTAACCGGAGCCAGTCACGGGCTGCAGTACTTGAGGTAAAGGCTATACCGGGCTGACGCAGATATTTATCCAGCAGGTTGATTGCGCGGCGAATGGTCCGCTGGGCGTATGGTGTCAGTCCGGAAGTCGTAGGGAGTAAACAGCCATGCTGAGCCATGACCGACACCGGCAAGAGTTCAGGCTGCGATAACAGTGGGGATATTGCGGTACTCATGTTCGGCTTTCCTCAGTCAATGAGATGCATAATGGCGGTGCACTCTGGATGGCTCAGCGCGAAGTCTCGTAAGCGATAATAATGCTCAGTCATCGCATCGCATTCGGTACGGCACGCGTGATGGCTGTATGCCATCAGGCAAGCGACTATCCCCGCAGCTTCGTCAGTAAGTTCCGCACCGTTGCCGTTCATACTGTTGAACAATGTCCACTTCTCATCGTGCTCTGCCTCAGGAACCATAAAAGCGCCACCGTTACTGAGCGTCGAGAAGTTCCAGATACCACCGTGATAATCGGTACATAGTCGATCCATCCAGGCAAAGATTTGGGGCTCAAGGGTTATCCACTGTGGGATGGAGCCAAAGTGCTTCGGCCAGAAGCCTATACGTAAGTCGTCAGGGACCACTGAGGCCGCAATAGCTGTCTGCTCAGCGAGCTGAATGTTTTGTGTGTTCATTAAACTTTCTCCTTATGCCGGAACGGTTGTTTAACGCCCGAAAAACTCGAGCATGTTTTCTGCCATAACCCACAGGGCGCGGTTGAGCTTCATATCGCCATCAATACCGGTAACAGCCCGGGTGCGGCTGCTTTTCCCCTGTGCGGTTCGCCCTGACAGACCACCTTTCATCAGGTTCTCCTGCACGCGCTGATAAACGGTCCACAGGTCATCGCTGTAGTCCTCCCGACGACGCGGGGTCAGCAACTGCGATACCGTGACCGGCTGGTGGTCCTCACCAAAGCGATACTTCAGTGCGGCATTCGCCATTGCGTGTTGGGCTGGTGTAGGCAGCACCAGTGACTGCATTGCATCGCGTTTCTCATCCACCCGGTCAAAGACCCCGAGCACTTCGTAAGCCCCTTCAATTACCTTCTCGACGACATTACCTTTATGCGGTACCCGCACTTCCCCGAATGACTGGCCACAGACCAAACCATTAGTACAGACGCCACGAAACAGTCCCGGTAGCATCTGGTAGCTCGACGAACCGTCATGGCTGTTGAGAAGAATGATTTCCGGCACCTGATGCCCGGTAAGTTGTCCGGCTCGACGCAGACGCAACATATGCTTGGTGTGCTCCCGCTTGCTCTGGTCGCGAACCTTCGTCTGGCAGGCAAAGAACGGCTCAAAGCCTTCCCGCTGCAGGCTTTCGAGGATGTTGATGGTCGGGATGTAGGTGTAACGGTCTGAACGAGATTCATGCTTGTCACTCCCGAAAACGCTTGGGACATGACTCATCAGCTCTTCGTGGGTCAGAGGTCGGTCTCGGCGTATCTGGTTTATACGGCCAAAGCGGCTGGCTAATCTCATGGGTATCTCCTTTGAATGGGCATAAAAAACCACTCCGAAGAGTGGTTCTGGATTGAGGGAAAGTATTCAGTGCTGGGGCGGGGTTTGTTCCTGCTGTCCTGCTGCTTTATCGTCAGGTAACGCAGGCGAATTGTCGCTGTAGGCCCGAAGACGCTGTATTCGCCTCAGAATCATGGGCTTGCCGTACTGGAGGTATCGAAGACACCATTCGCACGTAGCGATCCTCTGGATGGGCAGCGGTAAGTGCCGGTAGACTTTGCTGCATACTGATAACACAAAGACATCATCATTGAGTGTGTCCTCTGCAACGGCGCAGAGTCCGTTGATAGCAGCGCGTTGCAGCCAGCCTCGATATTTCTTCAGCGATTGAGTTTTAGGCGCAGATAAAGACCGCTTTCCTGACAACGAATTTTTCAGGCAAGGGTGGCGAGTTTTTTTATAAGGCGTATCAGGCTGAGTGTGGTCAGCGTGGCCCCGAGCGTCTGGCATACAACCGATTTGCTTCGCAGCAGCGTGAGTCCGGTGACACTGAAAACAACGGGCCAGGTCAGATCCAGCGGTTGCTCTTCTGGCACGGTATCGTCCGGCGATTTTGCGTTTTTCATTGGTAAGTCCATAAGATGTCCGGCATCGCAGGAAGCGTATACCGGACAGGGTGAGTGATTAGGGAAGATCTGCGGAGGCTATTTCCTGAGAAGCGTTAGTGGGGCCACTGTAAACGCCGACGTATTCATTTTGGGTAAAGATGATGACTGCATTGGTCTTTGGATCAAACGTGCACCCATTGAGTCCTGCAATTACAGCGCTTTTCCCTGAGCTTGTGTTTTTCACAATGAGCTTGCTGTCGGCGCAGTTACTGGATTTAACAAAATTCACCACATAACCGTCCTGCTCTGCGACGGTTTCCGCAGGCGTTGGTTTTGGCTCAGGATAACGTTCTTTCTGCCCACCTACGCGCTCGCGGCTGTAAGGAACATATTGCACCGAGTCATTACGCAAGGTTGGCGGGTCGTTGTTCATGCTCAGGTAAACAGGGCAATCAGCAGCGCCCACGACACAGCTATTACTGAAAATAGTGCGAGACGGCCAGCCTTTAGTGCCAATGTAGGCCGCACCGGTTTCATCCAGGCAGTAGGTTTCCTCCCATGCATAATTTTTATTCTGGCCCGGCATGGTGCGGGGGGTGATGAGGCAAGTCAGGGCTTTTACAGGCTTTCCGTCGTAGCGGATAAAGTTCTGTTCAAGCGGTGAGGCGGCATACAGCAAGGGAGATATATTTGCCGCCGCAGCCATATTTTGCGCCTCAGCGTTGAAACCGGCTTTATTGTTGAGTTTGACGCTGACTGCCTCATTGTTCATATCACGCAGCATTTCACCGCCGTTTTCCGTCAGAAAGAAGGTGTACCGCTCAGGGTGAATATGCCCCTGGATAGTGATGGCAAAGCTAAGTGCCGGGAACAAAAGGATCGGGAGTAAAACCAGGCGTGAGAGTAATGTCGACATAAAGACATCCTTATTCATTATTGTTAACGATACGGGTGAATTTGTAGTTGGAGAGGGGATTAATGGCTAATGCAGTCTTCCCAGGTCAGGTCCTGCAACGCGTCATGCAGCCCAACTGCTTTAAAGGGGTGAGATGACGGCTCGTTCATCTGGGTGACTTCAATTTGACCATCATCATTTGTATTTTTAAGCGCCATAAAGGCCGCCTCGCCAGGCTGGTAATGCACTGCGTTGATATTCAGTCCCACCGTTTTTTGTCCGTCGTCGGGCGTTTCCGCATGAGCTTTATCTGGTGCGCTGTAACCCACGACCAGCTGCTTGTCTCGGCAGGTCAGAGTCAGGCGTTCACCTGCGCTGTTGTCGGTGTTAAGTTCAAACTCCATCACATTGATAGTGCCAAACCAGCTACCCCAATGTTGCTCCCGGCCCATGGCGTCCGAAGCGGTGCTGAACAGCGTGGCACTCAAGAACAGTGCAGAGGTTATCTTCAACATAAAAAAATCCTTACTGAGTGTTTTATAAGATAAAAATGGCCTTTGAGCTTTGTCTGAGGCTATCCAATCGTATGCATTTGGCAGGGGATGGGATAATCGTTAATACAGATCGGTTTGCTGAAATTGATCGCCATTATCTATCGTTAAAGCGATCAATAAGCATAAATTGATAGTTTTGATCTATCACAATTTGAGTATCGATCGGTGTCGCAGATCAACAAGATACAGCCCGGAAATAGAGAGCAGTCCCGGTTCGTTTGAGTGATATAGGTATGAAATTTTTTGCGATATGTTTTTATCGAGACATTATTAATTAATCGCTTTGATGCAGGCTGTAATTAGTGTATTCAGATGATTTAACTTCGGACCAAATATGGACTATATTATGTAAGTTAATTGAAGTTTTTAGATGCTTTCTTCTTCTATTGTAAATTTAACATGCAGAAGAATATCTGTGGTTGATTGGTATTAAAATAATAAAGAAGTACTGTATTTAGTATTATAACAATCTATATCACACTTCCATGGCAATGATACTAAATATAAATAATTTTAATGAATTACATATCCAGTCCATCGTAATGAGATGATTAACATCAGGAGCTAATCGTGAAAACATTCATCAGTCCTTTTGGACTAAGCAATCAGCATCATATGGATCGTATTCGTGAAACACTTGATAAGTCTTTACATGAATACCCAAGGACGTTTGTGTTAAATATCATACTAAGATTGCCTGATGAGAATTATGAACATTACAAGGCAGACCCTAAATTGATAACCCGATTTATTGAATCTTTAAAATCTCAGATTGAGCATACGCAGAAACGTAAAGCCGCAGAGGGTAAACGTATTCGCTCCTGTAATGTTCGTTATGCCTGGTCGAGAGAGTTTGGTGAAGAAAAGGGCAAGAAGCATTACCATGTGGCATTGATGCTGAATAACGATGTGTACTGTAATGCGGGTACCTATTATCCCATACAAGGTCTGTATATCCATAATCTGGCATTAATGATTATGGAAGCCTGGGTGAGAACGCTGTGTCTCAATGTCACGCCTGACTATCAAAAGTATTACCCATTGGTACATTTTGTTAAGGAAGGAGATTTCAGGCTGGATAAGAAGGGTAAAAACTTTGAGTACTATTACAGTCAACTGGATCGCAGTTTGTCCTACTTAACGAAGCTCGCCACGAAAGACAGTTCTGATGGCATGCGTAATTTTGGTTGCAGTCAGTCCTGATTATTTCTGGCATGGATAGGCTGTGATTTGAAAGAGGCTGTAGCGACGTTGTAGCGATTTTATTCGTTGCAAAATGTTAGCATGCGCACGCTGCAATCTGTTGTAGCAGGCCTGTAGCGATTTAAATGTCCTAGCCAGTGATGGGTGATAATTAAGCAATTTGGTGTGTTTTCACTGCGGATATCTTTCAAAATGCCGCTACAACTCGCTACTGTAGCGATTGTAGCGGAGCTAAAACTGACCACCGGAAACTTTTTCAAAAGAAAAAGGCTCGTTGATACTAGAGGATCACGAGCCCTTGAATACGAGTTATTGATAACAATTACGCATCATTGCGAAACAATGAGAATCAGCGTCAGCAGTACGATTGAGAACTGCTAGCTAATCTGGTCAGTATCTTGTTGTGGAGGTAAATAGTGATGTACATTATGTTCTGCAATAGGGGCATAGTGCCCATTGGGCATACGCCAGGTAATATATACCGCCGAATGCGGCGGAGATTTGTGGATGTAGATAAATTCACCGGTGTTCATAATGTAATTCAAAAGTGGCTCCAGCTTATCACTTCGGCGAAACTTGTTCGGGCCATATTTAATAACGTCATTCTTTTTGAACGGCAAACCATTGTTGGATGCGAATTTATGACGGATCCATTGGGTGAGTTCCTGTACGTCTTGCAGGAATTTGTAGTGTGGAGTGAACTGATAAAACCACTCTGCAGTATGACTAAGATACCATTCCATGATAGCCGCTGCTCGATGAAGAGAATCCAGAGAAATAGTCTCATCATCCTGATTAACGAAGTAGTGAAGCGATGCAGCGATGCGCAAAGTATTCCCACTCGCTTTCATTACCATCGGCTTAATGAATGACCATGACGAGTCAGCCATTGTTCTTGAAATCCACTCATCGTGTTTACCTTCCCAATATGCAACCGCGTCAGGTGAGAGTTTGAGTGTTTTCTTCTTTATTTCAGCGGACCAAATAAGTTCTTTTTGTTTTGCCAGCAATGCAGTAATCCGGTTATGAAAAGCGCGTAAAGCCTCCTCATCACGGGAAAATGTATCCTGGCGGTAACGATAGCTCATGCCTCCGGAAGGATACTGATTGTTGGATGGAATGCAGGCAAACAGGAAGCGAGATAAGAAACCACTGTCTAATGCTTCAGTACCATGTTTTTTCATATAACTGAGAAAAAGAGATGGCTGCAACATGAGCGATACCGTCAGTGTTGGTTTGAAACTACAGGGCTCGCGATTGCTGCGCTTATAATCATAAACCCCTCCATCCCATGCCTCGTTACAGAATGCCTGCTGAGCGATATTGCAATGCTCGAAAAAGCGACTTCCTTCTTCAGACCGTACAAAAGCGCTCGGATATACGCTCAATCCATCAAGCAGAGCCGCAAGCGAGGTATCGTTGTATACAAGGATTGGCATAATCGGTTGAACGGGTTTGCGAGCGATATGTTGCTGTAACCTCGCCTGGATTTCCTCAGGATTGTCATCCTTTTTGATTGCGGTGCGGAGTTTGCTTTCCAGAGCCTGCAATTCTGGTTTCCAGACGGCAAAATCACGTCCATAGGTGGCCAGTCTTTCCTGGTATTCCTGCGCCAGTTCAGCCTTCAATGCATCATAGGGTTTCATAACCAGTTTGCTGAGGGTCGTTTTTCCTGAACCCGATTCACCAAGTGTCATAAAGTAAAGTGCTGTCGGCTCTGATGAGCCGTGATTGTTATTGAAAACCTCAATCAGTGACTGGCAACTGTTTGAGATGGCAGCTAATACCGTGCTGGCTGCTAACACGGCTGAATACTTACTGCCATCCTGAAGATAGCGAATAACATCTTGTAAGGCTTGCGGGAAGGCAGTGATTGGAAAGGACGATTCCTCTGACTGGCTTACCAGCTGCGAGAGAGTCGTAATTGGGTTGTACGTCATATTGCTTATCCTGAGTTTATGTCGTGGAACACCACTGATGCCCTCACCCCGCAGGATTAGGGCATACAGTTGAGGTGGATTATGGGGGCGTCGGTGAAAACACCTCGCCTTGTGAAACGAGAGGTGGGGTCTATGCAGCTCTGCGCTGGAGAACCCATTCATCCAGCTCGGACTCGAGCCAGCCGACAGATTGCTTACCGAGAGGGTAAGGCTTCGGGAACGCCGGATCGTGGCGTGGGGAATTGGTATTAAGCCAGTCGTAGATGGTCGATCTGGCAATGCCGAGTTTGTTCACGACTGCGGGAATACGCAGTATTTTTACATTAGATGCGGACATAGTAGGTTGCTCCTTTCTGGATTCGTCGGGACTGGAGCAAATCTAATGGTCGAACTTTTGTGAGGGTACGTCGCTACTTGCCGGGATTCGTGCTATTTCAGCTTTGTGGGAACCGGATCATGGTAATTCATTGATATATAGATATTTTATATATTTATTCTGACCAAACTTTTTTATTGATGAAGATTTAGCCATGCGTTATTTTAATAGACACTATTTAACCATTTTTGATGGCTATTGCACATAAGAAACCATGAGCAGCAAACGATACTCAGAAGAGTTCAAGGCCGAGGCAGTCGCGCAGGTGATTGAAGGCAAACAGCCTGTCCCTGCAACGGCAGCAAAATTAGGCATTACAACGCACAGCCTTTATGCGTGGATAAAAAAGGCTGGCACGTCTCCTTCGCCCGCACAGTCTGATGAGGAAATTCGCCGACTCAGGAAGGCACTCAAACGCGTTACTGATGAGCGCGATGCCTTAAAAAAAGCAGCGGCGTACTTCATAGCCCGGCCAGAGTGAAGTACGCTTTTATTCGTGAAAATGCTGTTAACTGGCCTGTTCGCGTCCAGGCCCGACTGCTCGGCATACATCCCAGTGGCTATTATGCCTGGCTGAAGCAGCCCGACATTGCTCCAGCACCGAGAGAGCACAGGCTATATGTACAGGTCCGTCAGCTATGGCTTGATTCGGGGAAAGAGTATGGCTACCGGCGAATCTACGAGGACCTGCGTGATTCAGGGGAGAAATGCACCTTAGGCCGTGTTCGCGTGGTGCTGAAGAGCATCAAAAGCGATGTGCGATCAGGTGGCTACAAAACCACTCGCCCGGCAAATAAACCTCAGACACTCGATGCTACCCACCCACCTCTACCAAATTTACGCTGGGTTGTAGGAACATCAGCCCTCACTACACAAGAAGGAATAATTAATCTGACGATACTCGTCGATCTGTTCTCTGGTCGAATAATCTGCTGGGCCTTGTATGACGGCGATGCCAGAGAATCTCAGCTGCAGATAGTACCTTCATTCTTGCTGGGTAAGCAGGTGCCGCAAAAACTGGTGGTTCATTTCGACAATGGCGCAAATTATACCCACCAGGAATGGCGACGGGCGTTGAGACTTACTGACCCGAAGAGACGGATCAGAAGGAGGGGGTCTTATCAGGAACAGCGCCACACGGGATGCTTTTTTCTGTGGCTTCTTGCTGAAAAGATCAACGATGTTGTTTTTGCAACAAACAGAGAACTCCAGCTCAAGCTGTTCGACTTCATTGAAGAATTCAACAGTCGGCAGAGACCAGACAGTTTGCTTAATCCGCTTCAGTACTGTATCCCTGATATTCTTTATGGCGGAATTACACTCTGATATCAAAGATATCAGGTTTAAGCCGGGTGCATAATGAACCGCTTTGTACTCATGAATTTGAGATAACGGGAAGGAGTGTGCTGTAAATGGAAAGTCATGTTGCAATTAATTTTGAAGAAGATTTTCAGGGCTTTTGCCGGAAGTTTGAACAGAGATTAAAACAGACCAACGAACGAGATGGCTTGACCGCGGTTCAGATTCATTCTGTGGTTGCTGCAGGGGAAAAGTGGGCTTCTGAATTCTTCCAGAAGTATGGAGAGAACGAAATCGAGAGCCATTATGATGCCGCTCTTACTCATGAGTTCGAGCAACTGTGTCTGCAGGCCGACTGTGACAGAACGATGACGGGCAGTACTAATATTGCCACCGGCCTGCATACTCTCGGGCAGGCTTTCTGGGAAATGGGCAGAGTAAGGGAAGCCTGCAGATTCCTTGCTATCGCTTGTGGTTATCTGGAACTGAATAAAGATATCTCGATCTTCTATAACCTTTCGTTGGTTACTGCTGAAAACAAAAAAAGAGATCAACGTAAGATCAAAGCGAGGAAAGGTGGGGTCTCTAAAGCCCATAAACTTGAGCCCGTTCGTCGAAAAGTGATGGAGCTTCTTGAAACTACCGGTAGGCCTCCAAATGGGTGGGCGACGAAGGAGCTAGCGTTCAAAGCGATTGATGAGCCATTGCGGCAATTCATTGAGACACATGGTATCAAGCTTGATGTCAGCGAACTTCGAGTACGAGTCTTACGCTGGTCTCGTGAGCACGATGGTATTAGAGGTTCCTTCGAGAAAGTAATCATTAGAGAAAAAAATGAAAAATAGCTGCTGGCCAATGCAATAAACTATAAGTATAATTTTCAAACATATTGATTTTAATGTGTTTTTATAGGGGGCTTGAGGGGGATATTCGTTAGCTTAAGGATACTCAAGGGGAGCACATGTGAAGTTGGGAAATATCTTTCAAATTGAACCCTTTTAGCTAGATTATTAACAGCGAAAATTGTTGTAAGCAGGGTAACGTGAACCTGAGGGCGGTAGCGTTCTTTGAGGAGGGGAACGATTGCTCAGAATTGGTATAGAAAGCCATTTCTGAATAATTACTTGAAAGTAAAAATTATAAGCCAGTTATTCTTCAGTATTGATAACGCTAGATTAGTCAAATTCTGAAATGAATTTTTTTTCAGTGTAGAATTGATGCGTGTTACTTAAATTGTTTTTATAGGATAATTAATTTTTTTCTTTGCATATTGCAATAAGACTATCATTTAAATTGCTTTATGTTCTCTAATAAAATATCTATAACTTGTATCGCATGATGATAAAATAACCTCCATTCATTAATTGGTGACAATATGAGTAAGAAAATAAAAAAAATAGATAAGCTATCTATAATATTTAATGCCGCAGATAAAAGACGAACAAGACGGAAAATGTTTTCCAGGATGAATGAGGGTTTGAATAGGAGGATGACTGTAATAAGTTATTTTGATGAGATGACTGCTGCTGAGATTTATTTAAATCATAAAAGAATAAAAGTAAATGGTTATTTTTCAAACTTACCACTCATTCAAAAGAAAAATGAGATTGAGGGTTTTTATACTAATATTGTGCCACCTACAACGCTTGATAAAAGTATTTCCTATATACTGGCATCTATAATGGAAAATATTAATGAATTAAATTTTTTCCTAGAAAAGGAAAAGGAAATAACTTGGCTCGTTTTAAACTCTGATTATGCAAAAGCTAAAGAAATAGCCAATGAGATTTATATAAGATTCGGGCATTCAATATGGCACTATACTTTGAATAGCACAATTGCAGATCTGGAAGATGATTATGAAAGTAAAAAAGAACTTCTTGATACTGTTTATGACAGTAAAAATGAGTACTTTAAATACATAATAAGGAATGTTAGTTCTAGGCATGATAAAACGGGCGCATTTCTGCAAAATATTGACTCATTCAAAGGGTCACTTGAAACGCTTCCAAAAAATATTTCGGAGCATTTAATATACAAGCTTACGCCATTAGATTATAACTATGAATATGATTTTGAAATCATAATGAACGAGGAAAAAAATACTTGTATCATCGATGCATATAAATCACTTGTTAAATATCTATTGCATCGTACGCACCATAATTATAATGAAATGGAAGCGCTGCCCTCAAGGATTGTTTCTTTTCTTTCTAAAAATACTGACTGTCCAATTTCGAAGCAGCTTTCGAAAGCTTATAATAATAATTCCATATGGGATATAAATGAAGAGGATTATGAAATTCTCGATAATTATACTTTAGGAAATTATGAAGCCGTCTGTGAGAATATTGATCAGTGGCCTGAATTATTGAGTATTTTCCCATTTTATGAAATTTATACAAAAAGTTTAGTGCGAACCAACAAGAACTTTACAAATGCTGGGCCCAATTTAATTGATGTTAGTCAAGCATTGAGTTCGATTTATAAGAAAGATAGAGATTATGTTAAAAGTTATAACCATCTACTATCTTTATGTTTTTCATTTGAAGATCTTCCATGGTTTGTTTCATTATCCTTACTTGTATTACAAGAGGATCGGTTTTCAGAGGGAGTGAATAATATAAAGGCTGTACATAATCTTATATCACCACTAGATTCCCCTCAAAAATCGATTTACCTTAATGAGAGACAAGCAAGTGATTTAATAAATAGCGCATTAACTAGAAACCCCAATTCATCTTCTTTAGAGCTTTATAGGAAAATAAGAAATAACGAAATTATTAACGACGATGCTTTAAGAGATAAGTTAAGAAGAGATAAGTATAATGCGATGATCTATATGAGGAAAAAGGATTATCCAGCAGCGATTGCGTTACTTAGTTCAACTTCATGTGAAATAGACAGACTAACTGAAAATGAATATTCTGAACTACTTGGCAAATGTTATCTATTTAGTGCTTCTATAGCTGATGCAGTTAAGTTTGCTATGAATAAAATTATTAAAAATAGGTCGCTAATTCCATTGTTTAATGTAACGGAAATTTGTGACAGGATTAAAGAGGAAATAAATGCATTAAACGATATTCATGTCCCAAATTTCTTAAGTATTTACACTAGATATATAGGTGATGAATTTAAACCTATTCTTCGTTATGGTTTAGAAAATTTCTTTATAAAAAATAATTTAAAGTCCTTAGATGAGTTATTCTTGAAAAAAGATTTGTTTAATAAGGAACAGCTGAATTATTTTCTGGAGTTTGTCTGTGTCCCTGATCTCATGAAGCTTACCTTGCTATTTTACGGCACAAAAAAAACTGAGACGAACAGAATTAAAATATGTAGTTATTTAATGGAGAATAATAAGAGTGAAGCTATTTCAGAGGAATTGAAAACATTAGCAAAAAGCCAAGTTCTTAATATTGCATCAAAACAAGTAGATCACAGTAAAATTTTTGCTGATACAAGTAAGCTTAAAACACAAGATAACAGCGGATTAAACGAACTTTATAATCAATTTTTAAATCTGAAAGCTAAGGATTATTCAGATAATGAAGTCGAAATGTTCTTGAAAAACCTCGTCGAAGTGGTTTTGAAACCTAAAGAAAAATTTGATGAATCGCTCATCCTGAAGGACTTTAGTGGTGTCTATGTTATTGGTCAAAGTAATAACGAAAAGAATGATTTATTTGAAAAGTTATTGATTAGAATTAGAGATGAATTCGTATTTGGAACGAATGGGCTGAATATCAATCTTAGTACAAGAATACGACATGGTCACTTCCCATCAACTTTAAGGAAAAGTTTGCTTGAAGAAAATCTAATTACAACGCAAATTAAAAGCAACTCAGAATTTAAAGCAAATGAATACTGGATGTCTAATCTTAAATTTAATTCAGAAGTTGACTATGAAAATGCTAACAATGCATTTAAAAATTTCTCAAAAGAATTTGAATCTATTATATCCGAAGCCAATGTTGAGTGGTTTCAGGTCAAAGTTTTTAATGAATCCTTCAATAAACTCATTGATAGCGAACTAAAAAGTAAGCGACATGCACTTTTTGATTTTAGTCTATCAGTTGTAGAGTTGTATTATATTCAAACTGTCTATGCGTCGTATAACTCATATTCTGATTTTATTAGAACAATAATTGAATGGTTTTGGAAAAAAACAGATTATAATTTAATAAATATTAGGGGGAAAATTAACACTACTTTACGGATGAGGGTATTTGATGCAATTAAGTCATTACAGCAAGGTATCCATGAAATTATTAAAGATGAAACAGTAACTCATGAATTTAATAATGCAATTGGACGATGTAAAGAATCAATGAATGTAAATATAGAAACTATATCCAGCTGGTTTATGCGTAGTGAACAAAGTGAAATAGCTCCTTATGATTTTGACACTCTAATAGAAATATCAAGAAGAGCGGCTGATATCACAGTCAAATCTTTTATGCCAGTAGTTCCTAAATTGAAAGGCCGGACTTTAAGCTCTTTTGTAGATGTTTTATATATGATGTTTGAAAATGCAAAAACCAAATCTCTTCTCAAAAAGGATGAAGTCAATATAAATATTTCATTATTACATCTGGATAATGACAATGTTGAACTGACTATATCGAATAGTTGTAAGGAGATTAGTGATATAGAACAGGAAAACATAAATCTCGATGAGTACAGGCAGAAATATTTAAGTTATATTAATTATCTTACTTTTGCGCAAGGTGAGGGGAATACAGGTTTAATTAAAATAGCTAAGATTCTTAATCAAGATTTGGATCTTAACCACACAATGAAAATCGGCTACACTAGTAAAGATACATTTGAGATAAAGTTTACTTTTTATGATTTCAGTAAGGTGACTGATAATGCGTATATTGATTGTTGAAGATGAATCGAGAAAATATGAACAACTCAGTCATGTAATAAAGTCTGTGTTTCCCTTAGCTAATATCATTAGCAGCGAGTCTCTTCTTTCAGCTATTTTTAATATAGCTGATAATGATATCTACGATTTGGCTATATTAGATATGAGCATGCCAAACTACGACATATCTGATGAAGAACCTACAGGAGGGGATTCTGAGAGTTTTGCTGGGAGAGAACTAATGTTTCAAATGAAGCTTAGAGAAAAACTTTGTCCTATTATTGTAGTTACTCAATACCAATCATTTGAAAAAGGATTAAGAGATCTAAATGATTTGGACGCTGAATTTAAGAGGGAGTTTCCTGAATGTTATTTAGGATGTGTTTATTATAATGCAGCAGTGGATGGATGGGTAGAAAAGCTCAAAGATTATCTCTATAACTATATGAGTAAAAAATGACATGAACATTTTGATTGTTGATGATTCTTACGAAAAGGTCCAAATTATAGCGGGAGGTATTAAATCTGCTGGCCTTAGTTCAGATGTTATTACACATTGTAGTAATTCCAGTGATGCTTTAAAAAAAATGTCAGAAGTAAAGTTTGACATCCTGTTTTTAGATGTACAATTACCTAGTGCGTTAGGCGAGTCAATTGAAGAAGATGGTGGTGTGAATTTATTAGAGATGGTGGGTGTACATGAATCAATAAATAAGCCTACTCATATTGTTGCAATTACATCGCATATATCTTCTTACGAGAAGCATAAAACTTTTTTTTATGAGAAAGGATGGGTCATCCTTTGTTCAGAACTATCAAAGGAAATAATCAAGAAAATAATTGTTGAGAGATTGACAACAAAAAATGCTGATTTAGTCAATATTGATATAGTAATCATTACTGCATTAGAACATACTGAACTTCAATCTGTTTTAGAACATCCAGCAAATTGGCAAATTATGATGTTTCCTAACGATCCCAGTATTTATCATGTCGGGGAGATCATTCTTCATCAAGGATTAAAGAAACGTATATTAGCTGTATCAGCACCTCGTATGGGGTTGGTCTCATCCTCAGCAATGACTACAAAGATACAATTAAAATTTAATCCTGATTATATTTTTATGGTTGGAATTTGTGCGGGGGTGGAAGGTAAAACAAATCTTGGCGATATTATAGTAGCTGATCCTGTATGGGATTGGGGTAGCGGAAAATCAACAAAAGTCGATGGGGTTTCATCGCATTTACCATCTCCACATCAAATTAGTCTTGACGCAAAGCTTCGCTCTAAGTTGATGCGGTTAAGTATGGAAAGGAAATATTTAAATGAGATATATGATAATTTTATTCTCGCAAAAAGACCTGAGCATGAATTACAATTGATTGTCGGGCCGATGGCTTCTGGAGCGTCAGTAATTGAAGATGTAGATATAGTAAAAAAAATAAAAAGTAGTAATCGGGATGTTATAGCGGTTGAGATGGAAGCCTATGGTGTCATGGCTAGCGTTAACATAGCGGCTGAGTTACCTGCTAAAGTAATTGTGATAAAATCTGTTTGTGACTTTGCTAATTTGCACAAAAACAATGATTGGCAAAAATATGCGGCTTATACAAGTACTGCCTTTACTTTCAATTTTATAAAAAACGATCTTTTTGTATGATTTAAAAATGCCGCTTATTATCGCGGCAATATTTTATTTTGTTAAAGAAATAATGATTGGTATGAAAATAAACACCAGTCCTATATTTCCTACGAATATAAATGCTATCCTAAAACACTTACCATATGACCAGTTTGAGAATGCGGACGAATTCAAATTTTTATCATTTTTATCTTTTGTTAAAATTCTGAAGTGTGGGTTTTGGAAATTGCTTTCAAATAAATGCAGTGCAGCTTCAGAATTTTTGATTAACATCGAGACTCTATGATCAAGTTTCCAAAATATAAAGCTAATGAAAATCATAAAAAAACCGAGAATAGAGCATAAATATAAGTATTTCCCTTCTTGTTGAAGAGAAAAACCTATCCCAGCAGCCAATAAACCTGTAATGGCTATATAAAAATTAAACACCGCAATACGCTGTTGTGCATGCAACTCAAAATAACGCCATGCATGTTCACTAGCTGCTTTATCAAAGTCTGTCATAATACACCTTCGAGTGGTTAATAATTAGGATATGGTGTGGTTAATGTACGGAATATATTTTTATCCGGTTTGATGGTTGATCATAGTGATCTACTATATGGTTTTAAATTGCATGTAATATAACATTTTTCCTATGTTTTGAAAAGGGCTTGACAAGTTCTAATGTTGGCGCTGCATTATTAGTAACCATTTTATTTATTAGTTGCGTAATTTTTGTGACTGTTGATGAAAATATTTAAATTAATGGGTTCTCAAAAAGTAAGTGCCAGATTTTTTTTATTTTTGTGAAAAAGCCAAATGCATATCAATTAAGCATTCATAAAAATAAAGGTTGATATAAAAAGATATACTTAATTAAGACCTCCCAAGTTATGATTTACTTTTTTGATCATAAAACGAACCTCATTCCTTTTATTCCAGGTTCAATTTGACTTTCATTGTCTGCTGCCATTACAAAATCAGCCCACCACTGCATCATCGGTCGCCGTTGCTCAAGGTAATCACTGCGGTTGTAAGCGCGACGTACCTCATTTTTGTCTACATGCGCCAGTGCTGCTTCAATGACATCAGAAGGAAATCCTTCCTCATTGAGTGCCGTACTAGCGATAGAACGTAAACCGTGTGATACGAGAACGCCCCCTAAGCCAGCACGCTTAAGGGCTGCATTCACTGTCTGGCTGTTCATCGGCTGGGTAGGCTTAATGCGACTGGGAAAGATAAATTCTCGGTCACCACTGAGTGACTTCATCATTTCCAGAATAGAGAGAGCCTCATTGGATAGTGGAACCGTATGGTCCCGGTTCATCTTCATTCGGGCTGCTGGAATTTTCCATTCGCTAGTATCAAAATCGATCTCATCCCAGCGAGCTTCAGCGGCTTCGGCAGGGCGGGTGATGGTGAGAAGCTGCCACATAAACAGGCATCTTGTGGACAGGCTGATACTTGCCATCCGCATCGTCTTCATTAATAGTGGAAGTTGCCCCGGGTGGATGCTTGGCATGTTTTTCTTTTGCGGTTTCTCGAATGCTTTCCCGATGTTTACGCTGGGAACCGCATCAATCAGGCCCGTGTTCTGCGCATAAATCATGACTTCATTAATACGCTGACAAAGGCGGCGAACAGTCTCTAATGCCCCTCTAGCCTGAACCGGCTGAACTGCTTTAACCAGAGTATGAGCCTTAATCTCAGTGACACTGATATCACCGATTGCAGGGAAAACATCTCTCTCAAGCGAGCGCCAGATATCGTCGGCATAGTCCTCTGTTACGCTGGTTTTCTTCACATTCCACCAACGCTCGGCAACTAACAGGAAAGTGTTGGTTTTAGCCTCTTGAGAATTTCTTACCTGTTCTTTCTGATGTTCCTGAGGATCAATGTCTTTCGCCAACAAAACTCGAGATTCAGCTCTGAGTTTACGCGCATCAGAAAGTGAGACGGCAGGGTAGGCACCAAAGCTCTGTTTGGTTCGCTGCTTTGTCAGTGGTCGATAGTAACGGAACTGCCAGAGCTTGCTACCGCTGGACTTGATTAGCAGAGTAAGCCCGTCACCATCATACAACTGGTAATCGGCATCTTTAGGTTTGGCGGCTTTGATTTCCGTATCTGTTAACGGCTTGGTTTTTCTTGCCATGGGGAGTCTCCATGCGTTTAGGCCCAACGAAAACAATAGAGCTTTTCGTTGGGCCTATCAATGGGCCTAAAAGGTTCGGATTTAATTAGTTCTCTTCGGACTTCGCGGGACAAATTGAGGGCACAAAAAAGCCCGCAGGGCTTGCGCCATGCGGGCTCTTAGGACTTCATCGGATGACTCTGGTAATCACCGATGGAGAATTTTGGTGGAGCTGGGGGGATTTGAACCCCCGTCCGAAATTACTACACCGTCGGCACTACATGCTTAGTCCAATCTTTACATTCGCCGGCCAGCTGCGGATGGACACGCTACTGACAAACTAGCCTGATTGGATTTAACGCTTCAGCCCCAGGCAGGACGTCCACGCGATCTCTTTTGGGTTTGACCTCTCTTGATCCCCGTCCTAAGAGCGGAGGCTAGGGAGAGAGGGCTCTGAGCAGGTTATTAAGCTGCTAAAGCGTAGTTTTCGTCGTTTGCGACTATTTTTTTGCGGCTTTTTACGAGGCCAACCGCCCCTCGGCATGCTCCTTGGGCTTCGCAAATCCCGTCGAATCCAGAATCAG
Source organism: Serratia sp. FGI94 (assembly GCF_000330865.1). Taxonomy (NCBI): domain Bacteria; kingdom Pseudomonadati; phylum Pseudomonadota; class Gammaproteobacteria; order Enterobacterales; family Yersiniaceae; genus Serratia; species Serratia sp. FGI94. Next base: position 3,616,735 of record NC_020064.1, on the reverse strand, counting down.
CCCCAAGTAACTGTCAGGCAGTATATCAGAAGTTTACGCTGCTATGCCAGCGGCTTAACGATTTGCGTTCTTCATGATACGGGCTTTCGCCGTCTGCCATTCGCGATCTTTGATGTTATCGCGCTTGTCGTGCTCTTTTTTACCTTTGGCAACGCCGATTTTCAGCTTGCTCCAGGCATTTTTCCAGTACATGGAAAGGGCGACGACGGTGTAACCGTCACGGTTGACGCGGCCAAGCAGCGAGTCCAGCTCGCGTTTTTTCAGCAGCAGTTTACGGGAGCGCGTTGGGTCGCATACCACATGTGATGAGGCCACGTTCAGCGGCGTGATGGTGGCGCCGAACAGATAGGCTTCACCGTCACGGAACATCACGTAGCTGTCACTGATATTGGCTTTGCCAGCACGCAGTGATTTTACTTCCCACCCTTGCAGAGACAGGCCGGCCTCAAGCTCTTCTTCAATGAAGTACTCGTAGCGGGCGCGCTTGTTCTGCGCAATGGTGGCTGAGCCGGGTTTGTATGCTTTTTTCTTTTTCATAAGGTGCTCATTATACTGGATGCCGCGGTGAAAGAAATCCTTTCGCGTTCAACGGATGCGCAAATTTTTGCGTTGGCGGGCGGCGGCCCGCGTAGCAGATTTTTTGTCTGACGCCAGATAAATGTTATTATCTGTGCGATTTATGTTGCTCAGGAAATGATATGCCCCAGATTAGTCGATCTGCGCTGGTGCCGTTTAGCGCTGCGCAGATGTACCAGTTGGTCAACGATGTTCACGCCTATCCCGAGTTCTTGCCGGGCTGCACCGGCAGCCGGGTGCTGAATGCGACGGACAGTGAAATGACCGCCGCCGTGGACGTTGCCAAAGCTGGTATCAGCAAAACTTTTACAACGCGTAACACGCTGCAGGATAACCATCGTATCAACATGCAACTGGTCGATGGCCCGTTCCGCAAGCTGATGGGCGGCTGGCAGTTTACGCCGCTCAGCCCGGAGGCGTGCAAGGTTGAACTGCATCTGGACTTTGAGTTCACCAATAAACTGATCGAACTGGCGTTCGGCAAGGTGTTTAAAGAGCTGGCCAGCAATATGGTGCAGGCTTTTACCCAGCGCGCCAAAGAGGTTTACAGTGTCTGAGATCCGCGTAGAGGTGGTTTACGCGCTGCCGGAACGCCAGTATCTGCGCCAGGTCAAGCTGGCGGCGGGCAGTACGGTCGAACAGGCGGTCGTGGCCTCCGGGCTGCTGGAGCTGCGCAAGGATATCGATTTGGCGACCAACAAGGTCGGCATCTATAGCCGTCCGGCTAAGCTGGGTGATGTGCTGAATGATGGCGACCGGGTGGAAATTTACCGGCCGCTGATTGCCGACCCGAAAGAATTGCGTCGGCAACGCGCGGAGAAAGCAAAAAAATAAGGCGCTGAGAGCGCCTTATTTTTTGAACCTCACCTGCCGAGTTGCAGCCTGTGACTGTCATACAAGATTAACCGCCTCTTGCATGGGCCGGCGGGCGGCCCGCAATTACTTGCCGGTCAGCGCCGGTTTGTTCTGAATATCCGTCAACACGCCGGCGCTGTCGAAGGTCAGGGTCAGCGTTTGCTGGGTGATCTTCTCATGGCCAGGCTGTTGGCGGAACACGTAGAACCAGGTCTGCGTGCCAAACGGGTCTTGCAGCATTGGCGTACCCAGAGTGTAAGCAACCTGCTGCTGAGTCATGCCTTTGTGGATTTTGCCCACGTCGGCGGCCGTCAGGTAGTTCCCCTGATTGATATCAGGGCGATAAACGATTTTTTCGAAAGTCGAGCAGCCTGCAGTCAGCATCACAAGAACCACAGCGGCAGCAGTCAGCATTTTACAGCGCATAGTAATCATATTCCTTTAGGGCATAGGATGCCGATGATAATAGACCTTGCAGCAGTTGGAAACCTTTATACCCTTCAACTTTCAAGCGGCTGCGGCGACAGCCGCGCATGCCTGCTCTGCGGGGCGGAACTTCGCCGCCCTTCAGGCCCGTCGGGCGGACGCTATGCAGCAAGTTGAAATCATTCAGGTTTACAGTGCTACATTCAGACCGCGGGAATATGAAAAAGTTGAGTTTTTTACGCGGCCAGCAGCTCTTTTGCGTTAGCCAGCGTATTCCGCGTGACTTCGCTGCCGCCCAGCAGGCGCGCCAGTTCCTGCAGACGCGCGCGTTTACCCAGCGGCGACATCTGCGTTTCCGTCGCGGTGCCGTCGGTCTGTTTGCTGACGAAGAAGTGCTGATGCCCGCAGCCGGCGACCTGCGGCAGGTGGGTCACGCACATCACCTGGGTGGACTCGCCTAGCTGGCGCAGCAGGCGACCGACGATGGCGGCGGTCGGGCCGCTGATGCCGACGTCTACCTCATCGAAAATCAGCGCCGGCGTCTCCATTTTACGCGCGGTGATCACCTGAATCGCCAGCGCGATGCGCGACAGCTCGCCGCCGGAGGCGACCTTCGCCAGCGCCTGCAGCGGCTGGCCGGGGTTGGTGGACACGCAAAATTCAACGCGGCTTGCCCCTTCGGCGCCCAGATGTTCCGGCTCGAAGTGCACGTCGATACTGAACTGGCCGTGCGGCATCGACAGCGCGTGCATGCTGTCGGTAATCAGCAGGGTGAGTTCCGCAGCATAGTGCTGCCGCTGCTGATGCAGACGTTCCGCCAGCGCCATGGCCTGCTGATGGTGCTGGGTTACCGCGTCGTTCAGCTGTTGGTGGTCGCTTTCATACTGGGCCAGCAGTTCCTGCTCTTCCAGCAGTTGCTGATGCAGGGTCGGCAGCTCTTCCGGCGTGACATGGTGTTTGCGCGCCAGAGCGATCTGGCGTGAAATGCGCTGTTCCAGTTCATACAGGCGGTTGGGGTCAAGATCCATACGTTCGGCGTAGTGACGCAGTTCGTCGCCGGCCTCGCTGATTTGAATCGACGCCTCTTCCAGCATATCCAGCAGGCCGCTCAGTTTGTCATCCATGCCGATCAGCTCCAGCAGCAGGTGTTTGACGCTGTGCAGCTGGCTCAGCATGTTGTGCTCGTCGCTGTCGGCCAGCAGCTGCAGCGCCTGCTGGCTGAGCGTCAGCAGCTGGCCGCTGTTGGCCAGGCGTTTATACTCGATGTCGATCTGCTCAAACTCGCCGCTCTGCGGCGCGAACTCGTTCAGCTCTTTCAACTGGTACTGCAGCAGCTGCTTGCGCGCTTCGCGTTCGATGGACTGCTGCTGATGGTGCGCCAGCTCGCGGCAGCTCTGGTGCCAGCGCTGGTAGGCCTGACGCATCTCCGCCATCAGCGCCGCTTCGCCGGCGTAGGCGTCCAGCAGTGATTTTTGGTGGTCCGGCTTCAGCAGCAGCTGATGCGCATGCTGGCCGTGGATTTGAATCAGACGCTGGCCCAGCTCCCGCAGCTGCGACAGCGGGACGGAGGTGCCGTTGATAAAGCCGCGCGAACGAGCGTCGGCGCCGATCGTCCGGCGCAGCAGGCATTCGTTGCCGTCGTCCAGATGGTTTTGCTCCAGCCACTCGCGGGCGGAAGGGGTGTCGGCCAGGGAGAAGCGTGCGCACAGGTCGGCGCGGGAGGCGCCCAGCCGGACCGCGTTGCCGTCGGCCCGGTTGCCCAGACACAGCCCCAGGGCATCAATCGCAATCGACTTACCGGCGCCGGTTTCACCGGTAATCGCCGTCATACCCGGTTGAAAGTCGATCTCCAACTCACGAACGATAGCAAAATTGCTGATGGTTAATTGCGACAGCATGGGAACCTTCCTGTGTATAAACACATAACTGTAATTTCATACAGTATAAACTGGTTTTATATACAGTAAAGTAGCTGAGCAAGATTTTAGAACAATTTTTTGGACCAGCCGAGTTTGGTGCTTAACGTATTGAAATAGTTGTAATCCTTTGGGTGAATAAGATTCAGATGGAAATCACTGCGGCGAATGAGCACTTCTTCTCCCTCCTGGATCGGCAGGGCGATCTGGCTGTCGCAGCTGATCTCCAGATCGCTGCTGACGTGGGAAAACTTCAGCCGAATGGTGCTGTCGCCGTTGATCACCAGCGGACGGGCTGAGAGGGTGTGCGGGAACATCGGCACCAGCGCGATGGCCTCCAGCGACGGCGTCAGTATCGGGCCGCCGGCGGACAGCGAATAGGCGGTGGAACCGGTCGGCGTGGCGATAATCAGGCCGTCGGAACGTTGGGAAAAGGCGAAGCGGTCGTCAATATACACTTCGAACTCGATCATATGCGCCACTTTGCCGGGGTGCAGCACCACTTCATTGATGGCGGTGCTGATGCGGCTAGGCTGCTGCCCGCGCTGGACGATGGCTTCCAGCAGGAAGCGTCGCTCGTTGATGTATTCGCCTTCCAGCACGTCGGCCAGCTGCTGCAGGGCATTATCCGGGTCCAGATCGGTCAGGAAGCCGAGGTTGCCGCGGTTGACGCCGATGACCTTAATCTCGTAACGCGCCAGCACCCGCGCCGCGCCGAGCATATTGCCGTCGCCGCCGACTACCACCGCCAGGTCAGCCTGCTGGCCGATCTCCGCCAGGCTGCCGGTCACGGCTTCTTTCAACCCCAGGTCCTTGGCGATTTGCTGTTCAACCATCACGTTATACCCGCGGGCGACCAGCCAGTGGAACAACATCTCGTGCGTTGCCAGCGCCGATGGGTGACGCGGGTGGCCAACAATGCCAATGCAGTTAAATTTTTTATTCATTGTTGCGTTTTCCCTCACCGGGGCCAGATTATGTCTTACATTGTGACCGGTTGACTTGAAACCCCGGTTTTGATCCCCATAATAAGCCAAGTTGCGGGATTAATGCTAAAACGCGGAGATATTCATGAGTAGTAAAGAACACAAGACGCCAAACGAGCAAGTCTCGGAAGAAATGGAACACGCTCAGCACGAAGACGTGCAGCAGGAAGCAGGTGTCGATCTGCGTGATGCGCGCATTGCCGAGCTGGAGGCCCAACTGGCGGACGCTCAGCAACGCGAGCGCGAAAGCCTGCTGCGTGCCAAGGCTGAAGTAGAAAACATTCGTCGTCGTACCGAGCAGGATATTGAAAAGGCGCATAAATTCGCCCTGGAGAAATTCTCTTCCGATCTGCTGCCGGTGATCGACAACCTGGAACGCGGGCTGGAGCTGGCGGACCGCAATAATCCGGAATTGACGGCGATGGTTGAAGGTATCGAACTGACGCTGAAGTCCTTGCTGGACGTGGTGCGCAAATACGGTATCGAAATCGTCGGCGACGTAAACGTGCCGTTCAACCCGGATGTGCACCAGGCGATGAGCCTGATGGAGTCTGCTGACCATGAGCCTAACCAGGTGATGATGGTGATGCAGAAAGGCTACACGCTCAACGGCCGTCTGCTGCGCCCGGCGATGGTGGCCGTTTCCAAATAATCGTTGCATAGCGTTATGCAATAGATAAAGAAAAGGCACCTTAGGGTGCCTTTTTGCCGTCTGGCTTACTGCTGCGGTAAATGCGGCATCCAGTCGATCGACGTCAGCCCCTGCTGCTCCAGCAGTTGGTTGGCCTGCGAGAAGTGCCGGCAGCCAAAGAAGCCGCGGTGGGCGGAAAGCGGCGACGGATGCGGCGCTTTCAGCACGTGATGACGCTGACGGTCGATAAAGTTGCCCTTTTTCTGCGCGTGCGATCCCCACAGCAAAAAGACGACGCCTTCACGGTTCTCATTCAGCGCGGCGATCACCTTGTCGGTAAATGTTTCCCAGCCCAGATTGGCGTGCGAGTGTGCGCGTCCCCTTTCCACCGTCAGCACGGTGTTGAGCAGCAGTACGCCCTGTTCCGCCCAGCTTTGCAGGCAGCCGTGATCGGGGCGCTCGAAGCCCGGAATATCTGTTGTCAGCTCTTTATACATGTTCACCAGCGACGGCGGCGCCGGCACGCCGGGCAGCACGGAAAATGACAGCCCGTGCGCCTGATTCGGACCGTGGTAGGGATCCTGACCGAGGATCACTACCTTAACGTCGGCCAGTTCGGTGAAGCGAAAGGCGTTAAACACGTCTTTTTGCGGTGGATAGATGGTTTTGCCGGCCTGACGCTCATTGGCAACAAAGGCGAGCGTGTCGACAAAATAGGGTTGCTCTTTCTCCTTGCCAATAACGTCATGCCAGGTGAGGGGAGTGGACATTAACGCTCTCCTTTGTTTTTGTTAGTCATTCATATCGGGCATAGCTTACCGTTTAGCTTTACGGAGCGAAACCCGCATTTAACATTCCCTGTCGCCCTGCGGCGGCATCGGTATGAATTGTAGTTTTTGTTGAAAATTTACAAAAATAATTGCGACTTTCAGTTGGGCAAATCTTGATGTAAAACATAAATTTACCCATTTTTAGCATGGGGGCTTTTTACGGAAATTGATTTTAATCAAGGAATTGCCGAGGTCTGACTGGTATACAGAACGATAAATGGTTGATGGCTCAAACCTTATTTGGTTCATCAATGACATCGTTTTTCGCCCTTGTACGGAGGCAATAACATGATTACCGGTATTCAAATTACCAAAGCAAACAATCAGGCGCTGGTGAACTCTTTCTGGCTGCTGGATAACGAAAAATCAGAAGCGCGCTGCGTGTGCGCCAAAGCCGACTATGCCGAAGACCAGATCGTGCCGGTCAGCGAACTGGGCGCCATCGAGTATCGTGAAGTCCCGATGGAAATGCAGCCAACCGTGCGCGTTGAAGGCGGTCAGCACCTGAACGTTAACGTTCTGCGTCGCGAAACGCTGGAAGACGCCGTGAAGCATCCGGAAAAGTACCCGCAGCTGACCATCCGCGTTTCCGGCTATGCGGTGCGCTTTAACTCACTGACGCCGGAACAGCAGCGTGACGTGATTGCACGTACCTTTACCGAAAGCCTGTAATTAGAGGCGCGGGTTTAGCGGGGGAGCTTAGGCTCCCCTTTTTTATGCCCGTGACCCGTCCTAAATAACGTTGACACATTTTACTCACGTACAGAGGAAAATGTGATGAACCAGTATGTTAAACGCACACAACGCGATTACTCTCTATCCTTTAAGTTAGCCGTTGTCGAACAGGTCGAAAAAGGTGAAATGACTTGTCGTCAGGCCGCAGACCGTTATGGTATCCAAGGCAACGCAACCGTCATGAACTGGCTGCGCAAATACGGTCAACTTGACTGGCGGACTTCTCCTTCCCCCCAAAAGTGCGGAGGCAACATGCCCAAACTTCCCCTGACGCCCGAACAGCGAATTAAAGAACTTGAGCAGCAACTGGCTGAATCTGAAGTCAAAGCCCAGTTCTTCGAAGCCGTCGTCAAAGTGATGAATACCGACTTTGGTGCTACGCTGACAAAAAAGCAGTTAACCGCCTTATCGCGCAAACACAAGTACCGGGACTCACAGTAACGCGGGCCTGCCGATGGATGGGCATCAGCCGACAAGCGTGGTATCAGTCTCTGCAGCGAGAGGCAGGCAGAGAGGAGCAGGCCCGGCATCTCGTCGCACAGGTAACGGCTATCCGCTTGCATCAGCCCCGACTGGGGACGCGTAAGTTGCATCACCTGTTGCGGCAACGCCCGGAACCGGCGTTGCATGTGGGCCGCGACCGGCTGTTCAGTATCCTGCGCTGCGCGCGGTTACTGGTGATGCCTAAACGGGCATATCACAAGACGACGCACAGCCATCATCGTTTTTATCGCCATCCCAACCTGCTGAAAGCAGGAGACAATCAAGTAATAGCCAGCCGTCCGGAACAGGTGTGGGTGGCGGATATCACCTACCTGCCGCTGAGGACGGGAACGGCGTATGTCAGCCTGATAACGGATGCCTGGTCGAGAAAAATCGTGGGGTATCATGTACATGACAGTCTGCATACCCGACACGTCGCCTGCGCGTTCAAAATGGCGCTGGCCGGCAGACGCACGACGTTGCCGCTGGTGCACCACTCGGATAGGGGTATCCAGTACTGTTCGCAGGAATATCAGGCGTTACATCAAAGGTATGGTGTCACTTGCTCGATGACGGACGGGTATGACTGTTACCAGAATGCGCTGGCGGAACGGGTAAATGGGATACTTAAAACGGAATATCTGCTCGGCAGGCCAGAAGACATCGTACAGGCAAAAAAGATGGTCAGGGAGTCGGTGAACATCTACAACACACAGCGGCCGCACCTGTCGCTGAAATACAAAACGCCCGATGAGGTTCATCGGGCGTTATCCGGCTGAAAAGTGTCAACCTATATCAGGACTAGTCACCGGCAATCAGAATTTAGAGCGGGATCACACTCTGGCATTACAGAACTGCTCCGACCTGCCGATAGCTAATCTGGCGCTGGCACTCAGCGCGATGACTGAACTATCGACAAGGAGTCGGCATGAGCATGTCTTTAAGCTTTACCTCGGCGGCGTTGCCTGCCGTATCCCTGCCAGTGGTTCCCGAGCGGAGCGCGACAGTCCCGGCTTCGGCGGAGCCTGCCGCAGCCGAGCGGTTGCCCACGGCGGCACAGGCGTCAACGTCGTTACAGAGCCGGCAAACGCAGCAACTGCTGCATTCGCTGGTCAATGACGTCGCCGTGGCCGCCGCGCCGGCCAAGAGCGGACTGACGCGCGGGCAGGCGCCGCAGCAGGGGGATTATACGCTGGCGCTGCTGGCGAAGGACGTTTACAGCCTGGACGGGCAGGGGGCAGAAAATTTCAGCCGTCTGAGCGATGCGGCGTTGCTGAGCGCCGGTATTGAGCCTGCCGGCCTGCACGATACGGCATCGGGCTTTCAGGCGGGCATCTATCATGACGGGCAACAGTATGTGTTGGCCTTTGCCGGCACCAATGACTGGCGCGACTGGTTAAGCAATGTGCGCCAGGCGACGGGTTACGATGACGTGCAGTACAATCAGGCGGTATCCCTGGCGAAAAGCGCCAAAGCGGCGTTTGGCGAGCAGCTGGTGATTAGCGGGCACTCACTGGGGGGCGGGCTGGCGGCCACGGCCGCATTGGCCACCGGTACGCCGGCGGTCACCTTTAACGCCGCCGGCGTATCCGATCATACCCTGAACCGCTTTGGCATCGATCCGGCAGCCGCCAGACAGGATGCGGAAGCCGGCGGTATTCGCCGCTACAGCGAGCAATATGACATGCTGACGTCAACGCAGGAATCGACATCGCTGATCCCGAACGCTATCGGCCATCACATCATTCTGGAAAATAATGATACGTTAAGCGGTATTGACGACTGGCGGCCGAGCAAGCATCTGGAACGCAGCCTTGCCGCGCATGGCATCGATAAGGTGATTAATTCAATGATGGAACAAAAACCGTGGGAGACACAGGCCAATGCCTGACAGAGTACGCTGGCCGATATTACTGATGTTATTGATATCGTTAGCGGTATGGGCGTTGTCGGGCAGGGCCGGGGAGCAGCAGATGAATCAGCAAACGACGCCGTTTAACGGTCTGGACAGCCAGCCGCTGGCGCTGGCGGTGGCCGCTGGCGATACGGCGCGCATCGCCGCTCTGGCGACGCCGCAGGCGCTTGGCGAGCGCGGTGAACAGGGTATTACGCAGCTGCAGTGGGCGATCTTACGTCAGCAGCCGGGCAGCGTGCAGGCTCTGCTGGACGCTGGTGCCGACGTGGCGCAAACCGGCATGGACGGCAACAGCGCGCTGCATATTGCGGCGATGGTGGCGGATGCCGGTTATCTGGCGCAACTGCTGGCGCAGCAGCCGTCGGTGATTGATGTGCGCAATGCCGTCAGCGGCGCCACGCCGCTGGCCGCCGCGGTGCTGGCTGGCCGGCCGACGCAGGTGCGTCAATTGCTTGATGCCGCCGCTGACAGTCGCCTGGCCGACCGGGTCGGCGATACGCCGCTGCATATCGCCGCCAGAATCAATGCGCCGCAGGTGGCGCTGATGCTGTTGCAAAACGGCGCGGACGCCGCGGCGGTTAACCAGCAGGGGCTGACGTTCCAGGCCTATTTCGCCCAGACGCCGCGGCATCTGCAGAATGATGCCATGCGTCAGGCGCGTCAGCAGCTGGATGACTGGCTGCAGGCGCACCGGCTGGCGGTGCGCTATCGCGTATCCTGAGGAGATAAAAAAACCGCCGGAAGGCGGTTTTTTATATGGCGTTATTCGCCGTCGGCTGCCGGAGTGCCTTTCGGCTGGCGGCGTTTACCGACGTTTTTCGCCTCGCGGTGGCGAACTTTCACCTTGGCTTTCTCTTTGCTTTTGGCTTTGTTCTTATCAGCCGCACGCTTGGCCAGCACTTTCTTGGACGGCTTGCCGTTGCTCTTTTCGCTTGGCACGCGGGTTTTCGGCCGCAGCTCGTCAATCACCCGCGCCTTCAGCGGTTCATTCAGATAGCGGCCGACCTTGCCCAGCAGCAGGTGGTCGTGGGCCTCAACCAGAGAAATTGCGGTACCTTTACGGCCGGCGCGGCCGGTGCGGCCGATACGGTGCAGATAGGTATCGGCGGTGCGCGGCATATCAAAGTTGAACACGTGGGTGATGTCCAGAATGTCCAGACCGCGGGCGGCGACGTCGGTGGCGATCAGCACGTTGACGCGGCCGTCCATCATGCGTTTCACCGCTTCGTTACGCTTGGCCTGCACCATTTCGCCTTCCAGATAGCAGGTGTTGATGCCCGCTTCCCGCAGCCAGGTGGCCAGCTCATGCACGCGCTCGCGCTTGCGCACGAAAATGACCGACTTCTGCACATCCGGCTGCTGCAGCAGATGGATCAGCAGGGCGGTTTTATGCTGCACGTCGTCAGCGCGGTAGTACCACTGCAGAATTTTTTTACGCTCGCGGCGGGAAGGGTCGGCTTCGACTTCCACCGGCTCGTTCAGAATGCGCTCTGCGAATTCGCGGATGGCTTCGCCTTCCAGCGTGGCGGAGAACAGCAGGGTCTGGTTGCGCCAGCGCGTTTCGGCGGAGATGGTTTCAATATCCTGGGCGAAGCCCATGTCCAGCATGCGGTCGGCTTCATCCAGGATCAGCGTTTCCACCGCGCGGCAGTCGAAGTTCTCTTCTTTAATATACTGCAGCAGGCGGCCGGTGGTGGCGACCACCAGATCCTGGTTTTCGCTGAAGACTTCCGCGTGGTTCATATAGGCCACGCCGCCGGTAATGGTGGCGATATCCAGTGAGGTATGGGCCGCCAGCTCACGCGCCTGATCGGCGACCTGCATCGCCAGTTCGCGCGTCGGGGTCAGGATTAACACGCGCGGCGGGCCGGACTTCTTGCGAGGGAAGTCCAACAGATGCTGCAGCACGGGCAGCAGGAAGGCGGCGGTCTTACCGGTACCGGTCGGCGCCGAACCCAAGACGTCGCGCCCGTCCATCGCCGGTGGGATGGCTTCGGCCTGAATAGCGGTCGGGCGGTCGTAGCCTTTATCACGCAGGGCGTTGATCAGGCGTTCATCGAGATCGAGTTCGGAAAAATTGGTTGCTGTCATGGTCTACCTCTACTTGGGGCGCCGATTATAGACGGGTTGGCCGCCGGGTTCATCCTTTTTAAGGCCGGAACGCTTTCACCACCCCGCAGATTGCCTTATGCTACGCCGGTTTTCCAGCCAGGTGCCTATCGTGAACAGTCAGTCAAAAGCCAGTTTCAAACCGCGCCGCGGCGGTTTTACCTTCAAGCAGTTTTTTGTCGCGCACGATCGCTGCGCCATGAAAGTCGGCACCGACGGCGTGCTGCTCGGCGCCTGGGCGCCGGTGAAGGCGGTCCGGCGGGCGCTGGATATCGGCTGCGGCAGCGGACTGATCGCGCTGATGCTGGCGCAGCGTACCGCGGATGAGGTGCAGATTGACGCGGTTGAACTGGACGCCGCCGCCGCCGCGCAGGCGCATGACAATGCGGATGCGTCGCCGTGGCCGCAGCGTATTTGCGTACACCAGCAGGATATTGAGCCGTTTTCCCGCCAACAGACCGCAGCTTACGATCTGATTGTCAGCAATCCGCCCTATTTCGCCCCGGCGGTAGCCTGCCGTGACCGGGCGCGCGATGCGGCGCGCTATACCGAAACGCTGACCCATGACGTGCTGCTTGACTGCGCCGAACGGCTGTTACAGCCCGACGGCACGCTGTGCGTGGTGCTGCCATATGAGATTGGCGAGGCCTTTGCCGCCGATGCGCAGCAGCGCGGCTGGCATCTGGCGCAGCGGGTGAACGTCAGCGACCGGGCGGATACTGTGCGCCACCGCATATTGCTGGCGCTGACGCGCACGCCGCAGGCGTGTGTCGAGAGCGATCTGGCCATCAAGCAGGCGGATGGCGACTACAGCCCGCCGTTCCGCCGTCTGATCGCTGATTTTTACCTGTTTTACTAAGGCTGCAGAATGGTCGGACGCGCTTCCGGCAGCTGTTCCGGATAGTCCAGCGTGTAGTGCAGGCCGCGGCTCTCCTTGCGCGCCATGGCGCTGCGCACCATCAGCTCGGCCACCTGCACCAGATTGCGCAGCTCCAGCAGATTGTTGGAGATGCGGAAATTGGCGTAATACTCGTCAATTTCCTGCTGCAGCGTGTTGATGCGGCGCAGTGCGCGCTCCAGCCGTTTGGTGGTGCGGACGATGCCGACGTAGTCCCACATAAACAGCCGCAGCTCGTGCCAGTTATGCTGGATCACCACGCGTTCGTCCGAATCATCCACCCGGCTTTCATCCCACTGCGGCAGCGTGCTGGCCAGCTTGATGGCCGGCAGGCGGCGCACAATATCCTCGGCGGCGGACCAGCCGTACACCAGGCACTCCAGCAGCGAATTTGAGGCCATGCGGTTGGCGCCGTGCAGCCCGGTATAGCTCACCTCGCCGATGGCGTACAGCCCGTCAAGGTCGGTACGGCCGTGCTGGTCGACCATCACGCCGCCGCAGGTATAATGCGCCGCCGGTACGATTGGGATCGGCTGTTTGGTCAGGTCAAAGCCCAGCGTCAGCAGCTTGTCATGGATCATCGGGAAGTGTTGGATGATAAATTCGGCCGGCTTATGGCTGATATCCAGATACATGCAGTCGGCGCCGAGGCGCTTCATTTCATGATCGATAGCGCGGGCGACAATATCGCGCGGCGCCAGTTCGCCCCGCGGGTCGAAGTCCGGCATAAAGCGGCTGCCGTCCGGGTGCAGCAGATGGGCGCCTTCGCCGCGCAGCGCTTCGGTCAGCAAAAAGTTGCGCGCCTGCGGGTGGAACAGGCAGGTGGGGTGGAACTGGTTAAACTCCAGGTTGGCGACCCGGCAGCCGGCGCGCCAGGCCATGGCGATGCCGTCGCCGGAGGAGATGTCCGGGTTGGTGGTGTACTGGTACACCTTGGCGGCGCCGCCGGTTGCCAGCACCACGGTTTTGGCGCGGTGCGTCTCCACCCGCTCCAGCTCGCGGTTCCAGACGTAGGCGCCCACCACGCGGCGGGTGCCGGGCAGGCCGATTTTGCTGGAGGTGATCAGGTCGACGGCGTTGCGGCGCTCCATGACGCAAATATTCGGATGGGCGCTTGCTTTCCCCACCAGTGTGGTCTCTACTTCCTTACCGGTGGCGTCTGCGGCGTGCAGAATGCGGCGGTGGCTGTGGCCGCCTTCGCGCGTCAGGTGATAGCGCTCCTCGCCCTGGGCGTTGGTTTCGGTATCAAACAGCACGCCCTGATCGATTAGCCACTGGACGCAGTGGCGCGCGTTGCCGGCGATAAACTCGACCGCCTCTTTATCACACAGCCCCGCGCCGGCAATCAGCGTATCGTCAACGTGCGACGCAATGCTGTCCGTTTCATCAAACACCGCGGCGATGCCGCCCTGGGCATAAAAGGTGGCGCCTTCGTTGAGCGGGCCTTTGCTCAGCACGGTGACCTTACCGTGTTGCGCCAGCCGCAGAGCCAGTGACAGGCCCGCAGCGCCGCTGCCGACGATCAGTACATCGCTAACATATTCAGAAGATGGTTGCATAACGTATGATGTGTGCAGAAGAAGAGTGAAAATCATGTTAGCCTAATTGTCCGGGCAAATGCCACGGATAGGGCGACATCAACAGAAAAAACAATGGCCGTATGGAACTTTGATTTCCATATGAACTCCAAGCGAGTGCTTGCTCAGGAAAAATGTATGGCTGGCAGTACAATTTCACGCGTGGAGACAGATTTGGGGAGAATTTACCTCGGATGAGCGAGCAGTTAACGGATCAGGTGCTGGTTGAACGGGTCCAGAAGGGCGATCAGAAGGCGTTTAACTTACTGGTGGTGCGCTACCAGCATAAAGTGGCGAGCCTGGTTTCCCGCTATGTGCCGCAGGGCGATGTGCCCGATGTGGTGCAGGAGTCGTTTATTAAAGCCTATCGCGCGCTGGAGTCTTTCCGCGGCGACAGCGCTTTTTACACCTGGTTATATCGAATCGCTGTGAATACAGCAAAAAATTACCTGGTTGCTCAGGGGCGGCGTCCGCCGGCAAGCGATGTGGACGCCAACGACGCTGAAAACTATGAAAGCGCCGGTGCATTGAAAGAAATTTCGAACCCTGAGAACTTAATGTTGTCAGAAGAGTTGAGACAGATAGTTTTCCGTACCATTGAGTCGCTCCCTGAGGATCTGCGTATGGCGATCACCTTGCGGGAGTTGGATGGCCTAAGCTACGAAGAAATAGCCGCCATCATGGATTGCCCGGTCGGGACCGTACGCTCGCGTATTTTCCGCGCTCGGGAGGCTATCGATAATAAAGTTCAACCGCTGATTCAGCGTTAGCGATGGCGGATACAGGAAGGGTATTTAGGCATGCAGAAAGAAAAACTTTCCGCTCTGATGGATGGTGAGTCGCTCGATAACGAACTGCTGAGCTCTTTATCGCAGGATCGGGCGCTTCAACAAAGCTGGCAGAGCTATCACCTGATACGTGACACGCTTCGGGGTGATGTAGGACAAGTAATTCATCTCGATATCGCCGAACGTGTTGCTGCTGCACTGGAGAAAGAGCCTGCTCGCCTGGTTCCTTCCGCGGTGCCTGAATCTCAGCCGCAGCCGGAAACCTGGCAGAAAATGCCTTTCTGGCACAAAGTGCGCCCGTGGGCCAGCCAGCTGACTCAGGTCGGGGTTGCCGCCTGCGTCTCTCTGGCGGTGATCGTCGGCGTTCAGCACTACAATCAGCCTGATGCCACGCAGCCGGGCTCTTCGGAAGCACCGGCGTTCAATACGCTGCCGATTATGGGCCAGCCGTCTCCGGTAAGCCTGGGCGTACCGGCAGACAGTTTCTCAACCGGCAGCGGCCAACAGCAGCAGGTTCAGGAACAGCGTAAACGTATCAATGCGATGCTGCAGGACTATGAACTGCAACGCCGCTTGCATTCAAACCAGTTGCAACTTGATCAAGGCACGCCGCAGCAGGCCGCCGTTCAGGTTCCAGGCACCCAGTCTTTAGGAATGCAGCAGCAGTAATGAAGCAACTTTGGTTCTCCGTTTGTCTATTGACGGGCAGCCTGCTCTACTCAAATACCGCCCCGGCGCAGACCGCGTCCGGGGCGTTGTTGCAACAGATGAGCAGCGCCAGCCGTTCACTCAATTACGAGCTTGCCTATATCAGCATCACCAAGCAGGGGATAGAGTCGTTACGCTATCGCCATGCTCTGGTTGAGCAGCAGGCGCTCGGTCAGCTATTGCATATGGACGGCCCGCGCCGTGAAGTGCTGCAGCGCGGCGACGGCATCAGTTATTTCGAGCCGGGTCTGGAGCCGTTTACCCTGTCGGGCGATCATATTGTTGATGCGCTGCCTTCCATCGTGTACGCCGACTTTACCCGTCTGGCAAAATACTATGATTTTATCTCCGTCGGCCGCACGCGGATTTCCGATCGCCCTTGCGAGGTGATTCGCGTGGTGGCGCGCGACGGTTCGCGCTACAGCTATATTGTCTGGATGGATGAAGAGACCAAACTGCCGCTGCGGGTGGATCTGCTTGACCGCAACGGCGAAACGCTGGAACAGTACCGGGTGATTTCGTTCACCGTGGGCGAAGAGGTGCAGAATGCGCTGAGCGGACTGCTGAAAGCCTCATTGCCGCCGCTGATTTCCCTGCCGGCGCAGGACAATGTTAAACTTGGCTGGGATACGGTCTGGTTACCGGCCGGAGTCAGCGAAGTGGCGCGCAATCGCCGCAAATTGCCGAACGTTTCCGTGCCGGTAGAGACGCGGTTATACAGCGACGGCCTGTTCAGCTTCTCGGTCAACGTCAGCCCGGCGGGCAGCGGCGTTGGCACGCAGCTCTACCGCCAGGGGCGGCGGACGATTCAGACCGAATTGCGCAACGGCAAAGAGATTACCATCGTCGGCGAAGTGCCGCCGTCAACCGCCAAGCGTATTGCTGACGGTATTTCCTTCAGGGGATCGTCGAAATGATGAAAGAGTGGGCCACGGTTGTTTCGTGGCAACAGGGCGTCGCGCTGCTGCGCTGCGAGCCGAAAGCGGGCTGCGGCAGCTGTAAGGCCCGTTCGGGCTGCGGTACGCGCGCGCTGAACGAGCTGGTGCCGGAGACCGAGCATCAGCTGCGGGTGCAGATTGAACAACCGCTGGAGCCGGGGCAACGGGTCGAAGTGGGCATTACCGAAGGCAGCTTGCTGCGCTCGGCGATGCTGGTCTATCTGACGCCGCTGCTGGGTATGATGCTCGGCGGCGGTGCGCTGCAGCTGTGGCTGGCGACGGACGGCGCGGCGGCGCTGGGCGCGCTGTTCGGCGGCGTGGGCGCCTTTTTGCTGGCGCGTAAATTGGCCCACCGTCTCGGTGAGCAGGACGCCTACCAGCCGGTAGTGTTACAAATTGGCCTGCCTCCTACCGCGCTGCGTCTGCAGCCGGAATCCCCCCTGTCTGATTAAATTACTGACCGCGTCATCGCCGGGTTACGGTAGGCGGGGATGCGGTTGTTAATCATATGCTCCAGCAACGCAATAAACAGATCGGCGCTCAGCAGTGAAAAGTAGCACAGCGTGGCCAGCGTCTGGCCCTGCGCGTCACGCAGGCGGATCTCGCCGTGTTGCGGCTGACTGTCCAGCGAGTGAACCTGCGCAATATCGATGCTGCCCTGCGGCGTGACCAGCGTTTTGGCGCTTAGCCGCAGCGTTTGGCCCGGCAGGCGATGCGGTTTGCCGCCGAGCAGCCAGGTGAGCCAGCGGCCCCGGCCGGTAAGGTAGTGAAAGGGCAGTTCTTCGCCCTGATACAGCGCATTGAGGGCGACCGGCCCGCGCAGGAGGATTTGCTGGCTGATGATGGTGTCGCGCAGCGCCCAGGCGTGGGACACGTTGCTGTATACCGTGCACCAGGGTTGATCGGCGGCGGTACGGAACGCCATGGCTTCACACAGGCCGCCGCACAGGTTGCCCAGCAGCGGCACGCCGCGGGTGCGGTAGACATCGACGATTTTCTCAAACGGGATAAAGCGTTCCTGATGGTTATGGCTGTTGAACACTCTGACGCCGTGTTCATACAGGCGATAGGTCTGCGTGGGGCGCAGGAAATGACGCAGCGCCAGCAGGATACACGCCAGTAAGATGGTTACCGCGCCGGTTTGCAGCAAGGTCAGGATGCCGTGCTCTTCCATATTGCTCATCAGCGGCAGCATTAACAGCGCGCCGCCGATGGTTAACAGCAGCGCCGCCGCTGCCAGAATGCCCCAATTGACCTTTGAAAAATCGTGCCGGCTCAGCATCTGCCCTTTATCGATCATACGCACCTTCCAATCAACCTACAGAGATATGCTGGTGAACTCCGGTGGGCTTGCCGATGTAGCGCCCTGATTTCATCATTTTATGCGGAGCTCACCTCCTTTCTATCGAGGCGCGGGCGTCAGGTATATGGGTTTTTTCCTAAAGGGCGGCGACCGATAATTAGCTGATATTCAGCCTGTTTTTTCGAGGGTTTAAGAGTGCGTTGATTGCGCGGCGGCGCATTATGTATTAGGGGCAGGCGCAGCGTGCGTTTTTACCGATCTTTCCCCGCCCCGGCAAAATGTTTTTCCGATTAACATTTGTTTTCATCCACGGCTAGCCCCGGCCCCATTAAACAGCGCATAATAGAATGTTTTCGCTGCAGCGATCGCTAGGTTTTCGCTGTTACGGCATGTAGAATGCAGCGATTCAGGCGAAAGACGGCCTAACCCAACTCACTGTCGCTTTAGGTCCATGCGGGTTTCCATAGGCGAGTAATTCAGAAATACCAAGGCAGAAAAACTTTTATAATGAAGCATATACGAAATTTCTCCATTATTGCCCATATTGACCACGGTAAGTCGACGCTGTCGGACCGTATTATCCAGATTTGCGGCGGCTTGACCGATCGTGAAATGGCCGCACAGGTGCTGGACTCCATGGAACTGGAGCGCGAACGCGGCATCACCATCAAGGCGCAGAGCGTCACGCTGGATTATAAGGCGCCCGATGGTGAAACCTATCAGCTGAACTTTATCGATACCCCGGGCCACGTCGACTTCTCGTACGAAGTCTCCCGCTCGCTGGCTGCCTGTGAAGGTGCGCTGCTGGTGGTGGACGCCGGCCAGGGCGTAGAAGCGCAGACGCTGGCCAACTGCTATACCGCCATTGAAATGGATCTGGAAGTGGTGCCGGTGCTGAACAAAATCGACCTGCCGGCCGCCGATCCGGATCGCGCAGCGCAGGAGATTGAGGATATCGTCGGCATTGACGCCGCTGATGCGGTGCGCTGCTCCGCGAAGACCGGCGTCGGCGTGCCGGAAGTGCTGGAGCGCTTGGTGCGCGACATCCCGCCGCCGGAAGGCGATCCAGAGGCGCCGCTGCAGGCGCTGATCATCGACTCCTGGTTCGATAACTATCTTGGCGTGGTCTCGCTGGTGCGGATTAAAAACGGCACCATGCGTAAAGGCGACAAGATCAAGGTGATGAGCACCGGCCAGGTTTACAACGCCGACCGTCTGGGGATTTTCACCCCGAAACGCGTCGACCGCGACGTGCTGAACTGCGGCGAAGTCGGCTGGCTGGTCTGCGCGATTAAAGACATCCTGGGCGCGCCGGTGGGCGATACCCTGACCACCGCGCGTCAACCGGCGGAAAAAGCGCTGCCGGGCTTCAAAAAAGTGAAGCCGCAGGTTTATGCCGGGCTGTTCCCGATAAGCTCCGATGACTATGAAGCCTTCCGCGATGCGCTGGGCAAACTGAGCCTGAACGATGCCTCGCTGTTCTACGAGCCGGAAAGCTCCAGCGCGCTGGGCTTCGGTTTCCGCTGCGGCTTCCTCGGCCTGCTGCATATGGAGATCATTCAGGAGCGTCTGGAGCGTGAGTACGATCTGGATCTGATCACCACCGCGCCGACGGTAGTCTACGAAGTGGAAACCACCGGCGGTGAAACGGTGTATGTCGACAGCCCGTCCAAACTGCCGCCGCTCAACAATATCGCCGAGCTGCGCGAACCGATCGCCGAATGTCATATGCTGATGCCGCAGGAGTACCTGGGCAACGTGATTACGCTGTGCGTGGAAAAACGCGGCGTGCAGACCAATATGGTGTATCACGGCAATCAGGTGGCGCTGACCTATGAGATTCCGATGGCGGAAGTGGTGCTCGACTTCTTCGACCGCCTGAAGTCTACCTCGCGCGGCTACGCGTCGCTGGATTACAACTTCAAACGCTTCCAGGCGTCCGACATGGTGCGCGTCGACGTGCTGATCAACAGCGAGCGCGTGGACGCGCTGGCGCTGATTACCCACCGCGACAATGCGCAGTACCGCGGCCGCGATCTGGTGGAGAAGATGAAGGATCTGATCCCGCGCCAGCAGTTCGATATCGCCATTCAGGCGGCTATCGGCACGCATATCATCGCGCGTTCAACGGTGAAACAGCTGCGTAAGAACGTTCTGGCCAAGTGCTACGGCGGCGACGTCAGCCGTAAGAAAAAGCTGTTGCAGAAACAGAAAGACGGTAAGAAACGCATGAAGCAGGTCGGCAACGTTGAGCTGCCGCAGGAAGCGTTCCTGGCCATTCTGCACGTGGGTAAAGACGGTAAGTAAGAGCGAAGGCTCGATAACAAGGGAGTTTGCATGGCGAATATGTTTGCCTTGATCCTGGCGATTGCCACGTTGGTGACCGGGATCATCTGGTGCCTGGAACGCTTTAAGTGGGCGCCGGCTCGCCGGGCGAAAATTGCGGCGGTAAATGAACAGACCGACGGCACGCTGGATGACAAGACGCTGGCGAAAGTCGCCAAGCAGCCGGGCTGGGTAGAAACCGGCGCCTCGGTCTTCCCGGTGCTGCTGCTGGTCTTCGTGGTGCGCTCGTTTGTTTACGAGCCGTTCCAGATTCCATCCGGTTCGATGATGCCGACGCTGTTGATCGGTGATTTTATTCTGGTGGAAAAGTACGCTTACGGGATTAAGGATCCGATCACCCAGACCACGCTGATCGAAACCGGCCATCCGAAGCGCGGCGATATTGCGGTATTTAAATATCCGCTCAATCCCAAGCTGGATTATATCAAGCGCGTTGTCGGTCTGCCGGGCGATAAGGTCAGCTACGATCCGGTGAATAAGCGCGTAACGGTACAGCCGGCGTGCGATAATGGCCAGTCCTGCGATAAAGCCCTGGCGGTCACCTATAATCAGGCGGCGCCGAGCGATTTCGTGCAGATGTTCAGCCGCAGCGGCATGGGTGAGGCCAGCAACGGCTTCTACAATATTCCGCTGAACGACAGCGTGCCGCAGGGCGGTATCCGCCTGCGTGAGCGTAACGAAACGCTGGGCGACGTGACGCACCGGGTGCTGACCGTGCCGGGGACGCAGGATCAGGTTGGTGCCTATTACCAGCAGCCCGGCAATCAGCTGGCCGAGTGGGTGGTGCCGGCCGGTCATTATTTCATGATGGGCGATAACCGCGATAACAGCGCCGACAGCCGTTATTGGGGCTTCGTACCGGAGAAGAACCTGGTAGGTAAAGCCACGGCAATCTGGATGAGTTTTGAAAAGCAGGAAGGTGAGTGGCCGACCGGCGTCAGATTAAGCCGTATTGGCGGTATTCACTAATTGCTATTTCTCCCCGTTCTGCCGGCGTCGTATTAATTTAATGCGGCTGAAGCAGGGCGGGGAGATAAACGCAGCATTCTGTTGCCGCTCGTTGTAGAATATCAGGCGATAAAAGTTGGTTCTGTTTGGAGCCACTGCAAACGAAACAGCTTTGGAAAGCAGGTCTGTTCCGTATGCTGTAAAGTTTTTGACGCATTCTTGATCTATTGGTAACTCATGAATCCCATCGTAATTAACAGGCTGCAGCGCAAGCTGGGCTACACTTTTCAACAGCAAGAACTTTTGCTGCAGGCGCTGACTCACCGCAGCGCCAGCAGTAAACATAATGAACGTCTTGAGTTCCTGGGCGACTCTATTTTGAGTTTTGTCATCGCCAATGCGCTCTATCACCGTTTTCCTCGCGTTGACGAGGGGGATATGAGCCGCATGCGCGCCACGCTGGTGCGCGGCAATACGCTGGCGGAGATGGCGCGCGAGTTTGACCTGGGCGAATGTCTGCGCCTGGGGCCCGGCGAACTGAAAAGCGGCGGTTTCCGCCGTGAGTCGATTCTGGCCGATACGGTGGAAGCCCTGATTGGCGGCGTCTTCCTGGACAGCGATATTCAGACCGTCGAACGGTTGATTCTTGATTGGTATCGCAGCCGGCTGGATGAAATCAGCCCGGGCGACAAGCAGAAAGACCCGAAAACCCGTTTGCAGGAGTTTCTGCAGGGGCGTCATCTGCCGTTGCCTTCTTATCTGGTGGTGCAGGTTCGCGGTGAAGCGCACGACCAGGAGTTTACCATCCACTGTCAGGTGAGTGGTTTGAGCGAACCGGTGGTAGGCACCGGCTCAAGCCGCCGTAAAGCCGAGCAGGCGGCAGCGGAACAAGCGCTGAAAAAGCTGGAGCTTGAATGAGCGAAGAAACACAATACTGCGGATTTATCGCGATCGTTGGGCGTCCCAACGTGGGCAAATCCACGTTGCTGAACCAACTGCTGGGGCAAAAAGTCTCCATTACCTCGCGTAAGCCGCAGACCACGCGTCACCGCATTATGGGTATCGACACCGAGGGGCCTTATCAGGCGATCTACGTGGATACCCCGGGGCTGCACATCGAGGAAAAGCGCGCCATCAACCGCCTGATGAACCGTGCGGCCAGCAGCTCAATCGGCGACGTAGAGCTGGTGATCTTCGTGGTGGAAGGCACCAACTGGACCGACGACGATGAGATGGTGCTGAACAAACTGCGCAGCCTGAAGTGTCCGGTGCTGCTGGCGATCAACAAGGTCGACAACGTTACTGACAAATCCAAACTGCTGCCGCATATTGCGTTCCTCAGCCAGCAGATGAACTTCCTCGACGTGGTGCCGATCTCCGCCGAGAAAGGGATGAATGTCGACACCATCGCCGGCATTGTGCGCAAGCTGCTGCCGGAAGCGGAGCACCACTTCCCGGAAGATTACATCACCGACCGTTCCCAGCGTTTTATGGCTTCGGAAATCATCCGTGAAAAACTGATGCGCTTCCTGGGTGAAGAGCTGCCTTATTCGGTGACCGTTGAGATTGAGCAATTCGTTGCCAACGATCGCGGCGGCTATGACGTGCACGGCCTGATCCTGGTTGAGCGCGAAGGCCAGAAGAAAATGGTGATCGGCAACAAGGGCGCGAAGATTAAAACCATCGGTATTGAAGCCCGTCAGGACATGGAACAGATGTTTGAGGCCAAGGTGCATCTGGAGCTGTGGGTGAAGGTTAAATCCGGCTGGGCGGACGACGAACGTGCGCTGCGCAGCCTGGGCTATGTTGACGACCTGAAGTAACCGCCGATGGACGGCTGGGAGCGCGCTTTCGTCCTGCATGGGCGACCGTACAGTGAAACCAGCCTGATGCTGGATCTGTTTACCGAAGGTCACGGGCGGGTGCGGTTGCTGGCCAAAGGCGCGCGCAGCCGCCGTTCCAACCTGAAGGGCTGTCTGCAGCCCTTTACTCCTCTGCTGGTCCGCTGGGGCGGGCGTGGCGAAGTCAAAACGCTGCGCAACGCCGAAGCGGTCTCTCTCGGTTTACCTCTCAGCGGCATGATGCTGTACAGCGGCCTGTACGTTAACGAGCTGCTGTCGCGCGTGCTGGAGCAGGAAGCCAACTATTCGGTGCTGTTCTTTGATTATCTGCAGTGTCTGCAGACGCTGGCGGCGTCGGACGGTTCGCCGGAACATGCGCTGCGGCAGTTTGAGCTGGCGCTGCTGCATCATCTGGGTTACGGGGTGGATTTTCTGCACTGCGCCGGCAGCGGCGAAGCGGTCGACGACGGCATGACCTACCGCTATCGTGAAGAAAAAGGCTTTATCGCCAGCCTGGTGGTGGACCACTACAGCTTTACCGGCCGCGAGCTGCGCGCGTTGGCCGAGCGTCAGTTCCCGGATGCCGACACCCTGCGCGCCGCCAAACGGTTTACCCGCATTGCGCTGAAACCCTACCTTGGCGGCAAGCCGCTGAAAAGCCGCGAGCTGTTTCGTCAGTTCGTCCGTAAGCAACCGCATACGCCGGTTGACGACGCCTGACGTCCTTTCTGCTTTTGCCACTTTCTCCCCGGGTGTAAACTGCGGGAACGAAAATTTCACTCTAAGAGGTTGTCATGGCTGATTTGCTGCTTGGCGTTAACATCGATCATATCGCCACCTTGCGTAACGCGCGCGGAACCCAATATCCCGATCCGGTACAGGCGGCGTTCACGGCGGAACAGGCCGGTGCGGACGGCATCACGGTGCATCTGCGTGAGGATCGTCGCCACATCACCGATCGCGACGTGCGTATTTTGCGCCAGACCATCCAGACGCGGATGAATCTGGAAATGGCCGTGACCGACGAGATGCTGGCTATCGCCTGCGAGCTGCAGCCGCAGTTCTGTTGCCTGGTGCCGGAAAAGCGTGAGGAAGTGACCACCGAAGGCGGGCTGGACGTCGCCGGCCAGCTGGACAAAATGACGCTGGCGGTTGAGCGCCTGACGCAGGCGGGCATTCAGGTTTCGCTGTTTATCGACCCGGATCATCGCCAGATTGATGCGGCGGTAGCGGTGGGCGCGCCGTACATTGAGATTCACACCGGCGCCTATGCGGAAGCGCAGGGCGAGCTGGCGGTGGAGGCGGAACTGCTGCGCATCGCGCAGGCGGCCCGCTATGCGGCGGAAAAGGGTCTGAAGGTCAATGCTGGTCACGGCTTGACCTATCACAACGTACAGCCGATCGCGGCGCTGCCGGAAATGCATGAGCTGAATATCGGCCACGCCATTATCGGGCAGGCGGTGATGAGCGGCTTGGCGTCAGCGGTTGCCGAGATGAAGCTGCTGATGCGGGAAGCGCGTCGCTAATGGCGGTACTTGGCCTTGGCACCGATATTGTAGAAATCGCACGCATTGAGGCGGTGGTTGAGCGCAGCGGCGATCGGCTGGCGCGACGCGTGCTGAACGCGGCCGAATGGGCGCTCTATCAGCAGCATCAGCAGCCGGTGCGTTTTCTGGCCAAGCGCTTTGCCGTCAAAGAAGCGGCGGCCAAGGCGTTCGGCACCGGCATTCGCAACGGGTTGGCGTTCAATCAGTTTGAAGTGTTTAACGACGGATTGGGCAAACCGAATATTCGCCTGCATGAGCGGGCCGCGGAGCTGGCGCAGGAGATGGGGGTGACGAACATCCACGTTTCACTGGCCGATGAGCGTCGTTACGCCTGCGCGACGGTGATTATCGAAAGCTGATAGCGTTGATGATAGACGGACGCCGCCGGGCGCAGCGTCCGTGAATTACAGCCTGTCGGCGTGGTGCAGCACCACGAATTTATCCCACAGCTGTTCCTGGCTTTCCGTATGCTGCGGATCGACCACGATGGTGTTATCAATCGGGCATACCTGCTGACAGGTGGGCGTATCATAGTGGCCGACGCATTCGGTGCAGCGCTCGGTATCAATCTGGTAGATGTCCGCGCCCATTGAGATGGCCTGATTCGGGCATTCGGGTTCACACATATCGCAGTTGATGCACCGCTTTGTTATTAGTAAAGCCATATCAATCACTTACGTATTTATTCTATTATAATCATGCGGTTAGAGATATTTTTTATTCCGCACTATCTGTGTATTTACACAGTGTTCCGAACATTGAAAAACCATGTTCAGCAACACAGAATGGCAACACACTCTTTTTAGCCTTCAGATTTGACCCCATGTGTGAGCTTAACGCTGATGGCTTCTGATACAAGGAAATATCAATGCCGCGCACTGTAACACAGATGCATGATAACCCCAAAAATGATGAGTTCTTAGCCGCATCAGCGATGGGTTCAGCGGCGGCTTGGCTGTTTACTACAGCGTGTTGTCCAGCGATGAAATGTTGGAAGCGCTAAATGATATGCGCGACGCGACGGTTGATAAGGGCATCCCGATGCCGTGATGCACCAACAAGCCGGGAGGGAACCCGGCCATTTACAGTGATAAACAACAATGCGAAGTGAAAATATTAACGTAATTGCAACCAGTCAGGAAGGTATATCAATATTCCACCCAAGCATACTAGACCAAACCAAGTTATAAAAAGGTAAAAGTACCTTTTTATCCACTGTGTATCCTTTTTCTTAAATGAAGCGATGAAATTATAAGGTTCATCTCCAAGGAATTCGGTGCGAGAAAGCCGGATTCGTTTGTGAGTCAATAATTGCCAGAAAAAATAAGTGACTGATACACTTCCAAAAAAACCTGAGGAAGATGCTAATATATCAAATTGTTTCATGAAGAAACCATGAGATCTATATTGTGAGATAAGATTGTCATAGCGTTTTTTTATAATGGCGAAGTAAATTAGGCTGATGAAAAAACACAGCAGGCCAGAGTAAGTCATTAGAACGCCGGTATATCTGAGAATATCGCCCATAATTTCCTAACTTATTTCACTAAAATATCGGCCATTAAACTGCCCGCTTTCTGACCAAGGGCTTCACCCGCAGTGGCCCCTCCATATGCTCCGAGGCCGCTTCCGACGATCGCGCATGCTAATGCTGCCGTCCCCCCTGTCGCAATACCAGCAGCAACGCAAATCCCACCAACAGCCCACGAGCCAGCCATTCCACCTCCAATCCCTCCAGCGGTACCAAGAGAAAATTTTGAATAATCCTGTATAGCTACTCGGGTACATTCGCTTTCACGTCCAGTGGAACAGGCATGGTACACATCATTGGTTGTGCTGGCTGCTGATATTGCCAGGCCCACCCATCCAGCATTCCAGCAGGGCCATAGTAATAACATTTCCATCTTACAAATCAGGGAGCGCGCAGAAGCTATTCTGCCGCCGCGCACTTTACCATAAAACCGTTTTCATTCTGGTTGTTTTTTGTCCTTTTCGGCGATTTTTATCGACGAGATCAAGCTTATTCCTACTGGCGCGGTATGGTGGTTGCTTTACCTGCACGGAGGTTGCGCCGGGCGCGGATAGCGACTGTGTATGGTCTAAAAGGCGACGCTAAATCAGGATGGCCTTTCTATCCGGAGCCGTGTATATCCGGATAGCTTTTAAAGGGCGTTTTATGCATGATAAGGCTTTCATGTGCCATGTATGGCGATATATATCAGTGATTGATATAAATGGAGTTTATTTGTGAAAAATGAATGCTTTAATCCCGGTTATTATCATGAAGACGAACTCAGAGAGTGTGGGTTTAAGTCGGTAGGGAAAAATGTGTTAGTCGCTAAGAATTGCACCATAGTCGGCGTTGGAAATATCTCATTGGGGGACAGTGTCAGAATTGACGGTTTCTCGACAATTATTGCGGCCGGTGATGGTTTTCTTGATATCGGTTCTTATGTCCATATTGGCGGCTATGCTGCAATTTTCGCTGGCGCCGGCGTTATTATGCGTGATTTTTCCGGCATATCGCAATCGGTAAAACTTTACTCAAAAAGTGATGACTATAGCGGCAGGTTTATGACCAACCCTACCGTACCCGCCGAGCTTACGGGCGTCGTCTCCGGAACGATTGTACTGGAGCGGCATGTGATTGTTGGTGCTCAATCTATTGTCATGCCGGGGATCACCTTGGCGGAAGGAACGTCAGTCGGCGCCAACTCATTGGTGATGAAAAATACCGAAGAGTGGACGATGTATTTTGGCTCGCCGGCCAAGAGAATTAAAAACAGGAAAAGGAATCCGCTGGAATTAGAGAAACAATTACGCTGAATACGCGGCGGGGTGTTTTTATACATAGCTCTCCCGGCATGCCTCCTCATGTTGTTATGTCGGGAGAGACGCGCCAGAATGATTTTTCCGAGGCGACAATCACCACTACCGGCTTCTGTACTGCGGATAGAGGCAGTGATTAATAAATATAGTTTATTTAAACCAGTTTTTTCATTAACTGTTCGCTATGTTTAATTCGCACCCGGGCATGATCCAAATCATGCTGGATTAACGCCATAAACAGCAAATCGGTGAGGGCGTATTGGGCGGTGCTGGAGGAAATGGCGGCGCTGCGGGTGCTTGGTTCTTCGGCAATAGTGTACAGGCAGTGGTCCGCACGCTGTTGCAGGCTGTTGGGGGAAAAGCAGGTGAGCGCCAGAACCTGTGCGCCGGCCGCTTTGGCTTCGTCGGCGGCCAGGTTGATCTCACGCCGCTCCCCGCTAAAGGAGAGCGCAACCAGCAAGTCTTGCGGGTCCAGCGCCTGCACCGCGGCCAGCTGCGCATGCATATCGGCTTCAGCCACCGCCATCACGCCGATTTTCAGCAGCTTGAAAGAGAAGTCTTTGGCCACCAGGCCCGAGGCGCCGATTCCCATCAGGAACACCCGCCGCGCGCCGCGCAGCATGGTTAGCGCCTGATACAGGCGTTCCTCACTGTTAATGTCCAGCGTTGCTCGCAATGCCGCCTGTTTTTCCAGCAGCAGTTTTTCGCCGACGGTTTTAAGCGTATCGCTGCTGAGAATGCGATTATGCACGGTCACCACCGGCTCCGACTGCGGCTGCGCCAGCGTTTCACTCAGCGCCAGCTTCAGCGCCGGGAAGCCTTTATACCCCATCTTTTGCGCAAACTTGACCACGCTGGACTGGCTGACGCCGGCCACCTGGGCCAGTTTTTGCGAACTCAGATGGCGAGCCTCTTCGGCGTTGTGCAGCAGATAATCCGCCAGTTTGCGATCGTTCTGCGCCAATGCAGGATACATTTGACGAATGCGAAGAAGAGTGCTCATGCCGTTATTCCTAATAGTGCCCGTGGGGGAGATGTTGCCATAACGGCGCGCTGGCGCGCAGTAAAAATTTTTGTGAGCGCGCCGGTATAAACTAGCAAATAGTGCTCGCTTTGTTGAATTAAATATTCAAATATTGGTGTGTGTTTTTGAATTAAAAATTCCAGAGGCTACCCCATGAATTTAGGCGCACTAGTATCCGAAACCCGCAACCCAGAGACGATGACGTTGGATGAGATGTCGACGCTGGAGATGGTGACCTGTTTTAACCGTGAAGACCGGAAAGTGCCGCAGGCGATTGCGGCGGTACTGCCGGAGATCGCCCAGGCGGTTGATTTGGCGGCCGCGGCGCTGCGGGCCGGCGGCCGGCTGATTTATCTGGGCGCGGGCACCAGCGGTCGACTGGGCGTGCTGGACGCGTCTGAATGTCCGCCAACCTTCGGCGTGCCGCATGGCGTGGTGGTGGGGCTGATCGCCGGCGGTCCGGAGGCGATGTTCAAAGCGGTGGAAGGGGCGGAAGATGACGCGGCGCTGGGGGAGCGTGACCTGCAGGGTCTGGCGTTAACACCGGTTGACATGGTGGTCGGGCTGGCGGCGTCCGGCCGTACGCCTTATGTGATCGGCGCATTGCGCTATGCGCGCCAGCTGGGTTGCCCGACGGTGGCGATCTCCTGTAATCCCGGTTCGCCGATCGCTGAGGAAGCACAGGTGGCGATTTCCCCGGTGGTCGGCCCGGAGGCTCTGACCGGCTCGACCCGCATGAAGTCCGGCACGGCGCAAAAGCTGGTGCTGAACATGATCTCAACCGGTGCGATGGTCAAATGGGGCAAGGTGTACCAGAACCTGATGGTGGACGTGAAGGCGACCAACGTGAAGCTGGTGGACCGCGCCTGCCGCATCGTCGTCGAGGCGACCGGCGCGGAACGCAGTCAGGCTGAAGCTGCGCTGGCGCAGACTGATTTCGAAGTGAAGCCGGCGATTCTGATGCTGTTGGCCGGGGTCAGCGCCGAAGAGGCGCAGCGGCGTTTACAGGTGCACCACGGCTACCTGCGTGCGGCGTTGGCGGATTAATGGCTCATTGAGGTGATCAATGGATAAGACGGCGGCACTGGCCCGGCAAATTTTGGCGGGCGTCGGCGGCGAGGGGAATATCCTCAAGCTGGAAAACTGTATGACGCGGGTGCGCGTCGAAGTCAGCGATGAACAGCGGCTCGAACTGCCCCAGCTGCAACGGCTGGAGGGCATCAAGGGGTATATCAAGCAGGGCGAGCAGCACCAGTTTATCGTTGGGCCGGGCGCCGCCGCCAAGGTGGTGGATGAGATGCGCACCTTGCTGAGCGAGCCGGAGGCGGGCGCCGACGTCGGCGATAAGATTGCCGAAAATAAAGCCGCCGCCAAAGCCAAATATGCCGCGCCAATGAGCGGGGTGCTGAAAAAACTGGCTAATATCTTTATACCGCTGATACCGGCGTTTATCGCTTCCGGCCTGATTACCGGCATTATTAATCTCCTGAAGCGGCCGGATATTGCCGGCGATATCGCCCTGAATTACCCGAATATACTTGGACTGCTGGCGATCTTCGGCGGTGCGGTGTTCACTATTATGAATATTCTGGTTGGCGTTAACGCCGCGCGGGTGTTCGGCGGTTCGCAGGCGATGGGCGGGGTGATGGCCGGCATTCTTTCCAGCCCGCAGCTGGCGCACATCACCCTGTTCGGCGAAGCGCTGCAGCCAGGGCGCGGTGGGGTGATCGCCGTGCTGCTGGTGGTGGCGCTGATGTGCTGGCTGGAAAAACGCTTGCGCCGGCTGCTGCCGGAGTCGGTTGAGCTGATTTTAAATCCGCTGCTGACCACGTTGATTACCGCGTCGCTGGCGATTGTGCTGCTGCAGCCGCTGGGCGGCTATATTTCCGATGCAATAACCCACGGCGCCAACCTGGCGATAGACAAGGGTGGGCTGCTGGTGGGCGCGCTGCTGTCCGGCCTGTTTTTGCCGTTAGTGCTGTCCGGGCTGCATCAGGGGCTGGTGCCGATCCACGTTGAGCTGGTGCAGGCGCACGGCGCCAATCCGCTGCTGCCGATTTTAGCGATGGCGGGCGTGGGGCAGGTTGGCGCCACCCTCGCCGTGCTGCTGAAAACCCGTAACGCACGGCTGAAAAAGGTGATTAAGGGCGCGCTGCCGGTCGGTATTCTCGGCATTGGCGAGCCGCTGATTTTCGGCGTAACGCTGCCGCTGGGCAAACCGTTTATCGGCGCCTGCCTTGGTGGTGCGGTCGGCGGCGCGCTGATCAGCTACTGGAAGGTGGCGACGGTGATTACCTTTGGCCTTTCCGGGCTGCCTTTGGCGCTGACCATCGTCTCGGGCAAGGTGATGTTGTATCTGGCCGGGATGCTGATTACGATTGTAGCAGGGTTTATTTTCACCTGGATTATGGGGTTTAACGATCCTGAGGAGTAGCGTTTGAGTGACCAACCACGCCAGAAGACCGAAGAGTCGCGCCGCATCGTGTTCTTCGATCTGGATGGCACCCTGCATCAGGAAGATATGTTTGGCAGCTTCTTGCGCTTTTTATTGCGGCACCTGCCGCTGAATCTTGTTTTGGTGATCCCGCTGCTGCCGTTAGTGGGGGCGGTGATGCTGATCGCCGGGCGTGCGGCGCGCTGGCCGATGAGCCTGCTGCTGTGGGCGATCACCTTTGGCCATTCGGAGGCGCGGCTGCGGGCGCTGGAAGCGCGTTTCGTCAGCTATTTTCGCGCCAAGGTGACCGCATTTCCGGTGGTGCAGATGCGGCTGCGTCAGTACCTCGACGCGCATGATGCGCAGGTGTGGCTGATTACCGGCTCTCCGGAAAGGCTGGTGGAACAGGTATATCAGGATTCGCGGTTTTTGCCGCGCGTGCGGCTGATCGGCAGCCGGATGAGCCGCCGCTATGGCGGCTGGGTGCTGGAGATGCGCTGTCTGGGGGCGCAAAAGGTGGTGCAGCTGGAGCAGCGCATCGGCGCGCCGTTAAAACTGTACAGCGGCTACAGCGACAGCAAGCAGGACAACCCGCTGCTGTTCTTCTGCGAGCATCGCTGGCGGGTCAGTAAGGAAGGCGAGCTGCAGCAGCTGGAATAACGGAAAAGGGCAGGATGTGAATCCTGCCCTCTTTGTTTGAGCCGGGAAGCGAATGCCGCCCGACGCGGAGTTTTACATTGCCGCTTTAAAGATGGCGACAATCTGCTCGTGGCTGGCCTGAATCGGGTTAGTGAAGCCGCAGGCGTCTTTCAGCGCGTTGGCCGCCAGCGTATCGAAGTCTTCCTCTTTTACCTGCAGATCGCGCAGCCCGGCCGGGATGCCGACATCCTGCGCCAGCTTGCGGATGGCTGCGATACAGGCCGCCGCGCCCTGACTGTCGTTCAGATTGCTGACTTCCAGCCCCATCGCCACGGCGACGTCTTTCAGGCGGCCGGCGGCGACGGAGGCGTTGAACTCCTGCACGTGCGGCAGCAGCACCGCATTGCAGACGCCGTGCGGCAGGTTATAGAAACCGCCCAGCTGGTGCGCCATGGCGTGCACGTAGCCCAGCGAGGCGTTGTTGAACGCCATGCCGGCCAGGAACT
Source organism: Serratia sp. FGI94 (assembly GCF_000330865.1). Taxonomy (NCBI): domain Bacteria; kingdom Pseudomonadati; phylum Pseudomonadota; class Gammaproteobacteria; order Enterobacterales; family Yersiniaceae; genus Serratia; species Serratia sp. FGI94. Next base: position 3,584,947 of record NC_020064.1, on the reverse strand, counting down.
GGGCGTAAGCCATATCTTCACGCGCCTGCATATTCTTGCCGTCGTTCACCGCATCGCGCAGCGAGGCCATAATCATGGTTACCGCCTTCAGCGCGCAGGCGTCGGTGATCGGGTTGGCGGCGCTGGAAACGTAAGCCTCGATGGCGTGCGTCAGCGCATCCATGCCGGTAGCCGCCGTCAGCCCTTTCGGCATGCCGGCCATCAGGTGCGGATCGTTAACGGACAGGATCGGCGTCACGTGCTTGTCGACAATCGCCATTTTGATATGGCGCACTTCGTCGGTAATGATGCAGAAACGGGTCATTTCCGATGCGGTGCCGGCGGTGGTGTTAATCGCCACCATCGGCAGCTGCGGCTTGGCGGAGCGGTCAACCCCTTCATAATCTTTGATATCGCCGCCGTTGGTGGCGACCAGCGCGATGCCTTTGGCGCAGTCGTGCGGAGAGCCGCCGCCAAGAGAGATGACGCAGTCGCACTGATGCTCGCGCAACAGCGCCAGCCCTTGTTCAACGTTGCTGGTGGTTGGGTTGGGGTGAGTGCCGTCGTACACGCAGCTTTGGATATCCTGCGCGGCAAGCAGCTGTTGCACCTGCGCCACCACGCCGATGTCGTTCAACACCCGGTCGGTGACGATCAGGGCATGGCGCAGGCCTTGCTCTTGCATGGTTTTCGCCGCCTCTTCCAGGCAGCCGGAGCCAATCATGTTGACGGAAGGAATATAAAATGTTGCAGCAGCCATTGTGCGCTCCTTGAAGTTATTGATTTTATAGCTACTACGTTACGCCGTCCGGGCTGCGGGAGTTATGATCTACCACAATGATTTGGCGAATAAAGCGCGTGCGCCGGGAAAAAGGACGGATGAAACCACGCCGCTGCGGACTGTCCGGCGACAAAAGAAGAGCGGGAATCGGCTACTGTGTATAATGCCCGCCGCAAAGCGCACGAGGAGCGAGATAATGAGCGAATATAATGATGATTACTGGATGCGCCAGGCGCTAACGCTGGCCCAGCGTGCGCAGGAAGAGGGCGAGGTGCCGGTAGGAGCGCTGCTGGTGCTGGACAATCAGGTCATCGGCGAGGGCTGGAACCGGCCGATCGGCCGCCACGATCCCACCGCCCACGCAGAGATTATGGCGCTGCGGCAGGGCGGCACGGTGCTGCAGAACTACCGTCTGCTGAATGCGACGCTGTACGTGACGCTGGAACCGTGCGTGATGTGCGCGGGCGCGATGGTGCACAGCCGCATCCGGCGTCTGGTGTACGGCGCGTCGGATGAAAAGACCGGCGCGGCGGGCTCGCTGGTGGATATTCTGCGCCATCCGGGGATGAATCATCAGGTGGAGATCACCGCCGGCGTGCTGGCGGAAGAGTGCGCCGCGACGTTGAGTAACTTTTTCCGCCTGCGGCGTGAACAGAAAAAGGCGCTGAAGCTGGCGCAGCGTGCGGCCGGCGCGGCGGATTAGTCGAGGCTGAGCGCCAGCTTGGCCGGCACCGCCGGGTAGCTCTGCATCATGGCGGCCTGCGTCTGCCGTTCCTGCTCGGCTTTTTTCTCTTTCTCCTGCAGGTATCCCACCAGGCTGACCTGATAGCGGCGGATGTTTTCTACGTAGTTATAGGCTTCCCGTCCGCGCGCATAGCCGTAGGTCAGCTGCGGGTAGTAGCGCTTCTGGCTGAGCATCGGCAGGCGCTGCTTTACATCGACCCAGCTGTCCGGATTGCCGCTTTGCATTTTGGTCAGCTTGCGCGCATCGAGCATATGCCCCCAGCCGATGTTATAGGCCGCCAGCGCAAACCAGATCCGTTCGTCCTCCGGTACCGTTGCCGGTATTTTCGCCATCAGGCGCTGCAGATAGAGCGCACCACCCTGAATACTCTCCTCCGGATCGAGGCGATCGTTCACCCCAAGCCCGTCGGCAGTGGCGCGGGTCAGCATCATCAGGCCGCGCACGCCGGTCGGCGAGGTTGCCAGCGGGTTCCAGTGCGACTCCTGGTAGGCGATCGCCGCCAGCAGACGCCAGTCAAACGCCGTGGCGTATTTCTGGAACAGCGGCTGGTAGGTGGGCAGCACGGAGTCGATCGCCGACAGGAAGGTCTTGGTGTCCACATAGTCGAAGCTGCCGACATGGCCGAGGTATTTCTCTTCCAGGCGCGCCAGCGTGCCGTCTTCCACCATTTGGCTGTAGAAGTCCAGCATGGCGGCGTACAGGCTGTCGTCGCTGCTGCGTTTCAGGTACCAGGTGACCGGCTCCTCGTCGGCGACGTCGAAAGCCACCGCCAGCTGCGGATGGATGCGCTGCAGCAGCGCGATGCTGACCGAGTCGCCGATGGTGTAATCCAGTTTCCCGGCGGCCACCTGTTCCAACAGCTCGCGCGAGGTCAGATCGCTGGAGGATTCCCACTGCAGGTCGGGGAATTTGTCGTGTTTCAGCTGCTTCAGGGTGCTGACGTGGGCGGAGCCGGAGGCCACCGCCAGTTTGCCTTTTATATCGGCGAAGGTTTTCGGCCGCGCGCTGCCCAGCCGGTATACCAGCTGCTGAGACACGGAGTAGTAGGCCGGGCCGGTGCGGGCGCGGCTCAGACGCTCCTGATTGTAAATCAGGCCGGCGGCCAGAATATCGGCGCCGTTGTCATCGAGATCGTCAAACAGATCGTTAATGTTCTGATGTGGCAAAACGACCAGTTTCACGCCCAGGTAATTGGCGAAGCGTTTCGCCAATTCATAGTCCAGGCCGCTCGGGCCTTTGGGCGTTGTGAAATAGGTTAACGGCGAGTTGAGCGTACTGATGCGCAGCTCTCCCCGGGATATGATCTCTTCGAGTTGCCCGCCCTGTCCGCTGCGCCAGGGGATGTTCGGCCAGAGCGCGAGAGCCAGAAGCACGGCGATAACGCCGATGAGAATGTAGTTTAGCTTTTGGTGTTTCAAATAGTTATCTCGCGGCGACGCCTGTCTGCATCGGCCGGAAAGCATTTATTAGTATGGGGATATCGACAGTATTCGCGGGCATTTTGCGTAACAAAACGCCAGTGTGCAACTTTATTGACACAATATGACAATCAGACGGCAGAATTAGGAATTATCAAGAATCGCCACGCAAACGGTTTCGTCGGCGGCGCGGATTCTCTATAATGGCGCGCGTTTTCCCCTGTTGCGCCCAATGAAGCGCTGAAACCAGCTGCTTCGAAGACGAGAGAACTTTGATTATGGAAATACTGCGTGGTTCGCCCGCTTTGTCGGCTTTTCGTATTACCAAACTGCTGTCCCGCTGTCAGGACGCACAACTTCCGGTCAGTGATATCTATGCCGAGTACGTCCACTTTGCCGATGTTAGCGCACCGCTAAGTGCCGAAGAACACGCCAAACTTCAGCGGTTGCTCAAGTATGGTCCCTCTCTCGCCGAACATGCCCCGACAGGCCGCCTGCTGCTGGTGACGCCGCGTCCGGGCACCATTTCCCCGTGGTCCTCCAAGGCGACCGATATTGCCCATAACTGCGGCCTGACGCAGGTACTGCGTCTGGAGCGCGGCCTGGCGTTTTACATCAGCGCGCCGACGCTGGACGAGGCGCAGTGGCAACGGCTGGCCGCGCTGCTGCACGACCGCATGATGGAAACGGTATTTGACGATCTGCAGCAGGCACAGCAGCTGTTTGCCCATCATCAGCCGGCCCCTTACCAGACGGTGGACGTTCTGGGTGAAGGGCGCGGCGCGCTGGAGCAGGCCAACCTCAAGCTTGGCCTGGCGCTGGCGCAGGATGAAATTGACTACCTGCTGAACGCCTTTACCGGTTTGGGGCGCAACCCGACGGATATCGAACTGTATATGTTTGCGCAGGCCAACTCTGAGCACTGCCGCCATAAAATTTTCAACGCCGACTGGGTGATTGACGGCGAGCAGCAGCCGAAATCGCTGTTCAAAATGATTAAGAACACCTTTGAACAGACGCCGGATCACGTGCTGTCGGCCTATAAAGACAACGCCGCGGTGATGGAAGGTTCGCAGGTCGGCCGCTTCTTCGCCGCGCCGGGCAGCGACCGCTACGATTACCATCAGGAAGACGCGCATATCCTGATGAAGGTGGAAACCCATAACCACCCGACCGCCATCTCGCCATGGCCGGGCGCCGCAACCGGCTCCGGCGGCGAGATCCGCGACGAGGGCGCTACCGGACGCGGGGCGAAGCCGAAGGCCGGTCTGGTGGGCTTCTCGGTCTCCAACCTGCGCATCCCGGGCTTTGAACAGCCGTGGGAGCAGGACTTCGGCAAGCCGGAGCGCATCGTGACCGCGCTGGACATCATGACCGAAGGCCCGCTGGGCGGCGCGGCGTTTAACAACGAATTCGGCCGTCCGGCGCTGCTCGGCTACTTCCGTACTTATGAAGAGCAGGTCAACAGCCATAACGGCGTCGAGCTGCGCGGCTACCATAAGCCGATTATGCTGGCCGGCGGCATCGGCAACATCCGCGCCGACCACGTGCAAAAAGGTGAAATCACCGTCGGCGCCAAGCTGGTGGTGCTGGGCGGCCCGGCGATGAATATCGGCCTGGGCGGCGGCGCGGCGTCTTCCATGGCCTCCGGCCAGTCTGACGCCGATCTGGACTTTGCCTCGGTACAGCGCGACAACCCGGAAATGGAGCGTCGCTGTCAGGAAGTGATCGACCGCTGCTGGCAGCTCGGCGCGGAAAACCCGATTCTGTTTATTCACGACGTCGGCGCCGGCGGTTTGTCCAACGCCATGCCGGAGCTGGTCAGCGACGGCGGCCGCGGCGGTCGTTTTGAACTGCGCGACATCCTGAACGATGAGCCGGGCATGAGCCCGCTGGAAGTGTGGTGTAACGAATCGCAGGAGCGCTACGTGCTGGCGGTGGCGCCGGAACAGCTGGCGCAGTTTGATGAAATCTGCCGCCGCGAGCGCGCGCCGTACGCGGTGATCGGCGAGGCGACCGAAGAGCAGCACCTGACGCTGAACGATGCGCATTTCGACAACCAGCCGATCGATATGCCGCTGGACGTGCTGCTGGGCAAAACGCCGAAGATGACGCGCGACGTCACCCGGCTGCAGGCGCAGGGCGAGCCGGTGGCGCGCGAGGCGATGACGCTGGCGGACGCGGTGAAGCGCGTGCTGCACCTGCCGACCGTGGCGGAAAAAACCTTCCTGATCACCATCGGCGACCGCACCGTCACCGGCATGGTGGCGCGTGACCAGATGGTCGGCCCATGGCAGATCCCGGTTGCCGACTGCGCGGTGACCACCGCCAGCCTCGACAGCTACTACGGTGAAGCAATGTCGATCGGCGAACGCGCGCCGGTGGCGCTGCTGGACTTTGCCGCTTCCGGTCGTCTGGCGGTCGGTGAAGCGCTGACCAATATGGCGGCGACGGAAATCGGTTCGCTCAAACGCGTGAAGCTGTCCGCCAACTGGATGGCCGCGGCGGGCCACCCGGGCGAAGACGCCGGCCTGTATGCGGCGGTGAAAGCGGTGGGCGAGGAACTGTGTCCGGCGCTGGGCATCACCATCCCGGTGGGTAAAGACTCGATGTCGATGAAAACCCGCTGGCAGGAAGGCGACGAACAGCGCGAGATGACCTCGCCGCTGTCGCTGGTGATCACCGCCTTTGCCCGCGTGGAAGACGTGCGCCACACCGTGACGCCGCAGCTGCGCACCGACAAAGGTGAGACTGAACTGCTGCTGATTGACCTGGGCAACGGCCACAATGCGCTGGGCGCGACCGCGCTGGCGCAGGTGTATCGTCAACTCGGCGACAAGCCGGCGGACGTGCGCAATGTTGAACAGCTGGCGGGCTTCTTTAACGCCATGCAGCAACTGGTGGCCGAGCGTGCGCTGCTGGCATACCACGACCGTTCCGACGGCGGCCTGCTGGTGACGCTGGCGGAAATGGCCTTTGCCGGCCACTGCGGCGTGGAGGCGGATATTCAGGCGCTGGGGGCGGATACGCTGGCGGCGCTGTTTAACGAAGAGCTGGGGGCGGTGATTCAGGTCAGCGCCGACCGGGTCGAGGCGGTGCTGCAGGCGTTTGCACAGCATGGTCTGGTGGATAACGTGCACCGCATCGGCCGCGTGCTGCAGGGCGATCGCTTTGCGATCAACAGCGGCGGGCAGCCGGTATACAGCGAAAGCCGCAGCACCCTGCGCACCTGGTGGGCGGAAACTACCTGGCAGATGCAGCGCCTGCGCGATAACCCGTCCTGCGCCGATCAGGAGCATCAGGCCAAACAGAACGACAGCGATCCGGGGCTGAACGTCAAACTGACCTTTGCGCCGGACGAGGACATCGCCGCGCCTTATATTGCCCGCGGCGCGCGTCCGAAGGTGGCGGTGCTGCGTGAGCAGGGCGTCAACTCGCACGTAGAGATGGCGGCAGCGTTCCACCGCGCCGGCTTTGACGCGGTCGACGTGCACATGAGCGATCTGCTGTCCGGGCGTCGCGGCCTGCAGGACTTCCACACGCTGGTGGCCTGCGGCGGCTTCTCGTACGGCGACGTGCTGGGCGCCGGTGAAGGCTGGGCGAAGTCCATTCTGTTTAACGATCGGGTGCGCGATGAGTTCACCGCGTTCTTCCATCGTCCGCAGACGCTGGCGCTGGGCGTGTGTAACGGCTGCCAGATGTTGTCCAACCTGCGCGACCTGATCCCGGGCGCCGAACACTGGCCGCGCTTTGTCCGCAACCTGTCGGACCGTTTTGAAGCGCGCTTCAGCCTGGTGGAAGTGGCGGCCAGCCCGTCGCTGTTTATGCAGGATATGGCCGGTTCGCGGATGCCGATTGCGGTTTCACACGGCGAAGGCCATGTGGAAGTGCGTGACGCGGCCCATCTGGCGGCGCTGGAGAGCCATAATCTGGTGGCGTTGCGCTTCGTGGATAACGCCGGTCAGGTGACGGAGAACTACCCGGCCAACCCGAACGGCTCGCCAAACGGCATCACCGCGGTGACCAGCGCCAGCGGGCGTGCGACGGTGATGATGCCGCACCCTGAACGCGTATTCCGTACCGTCAGCAACTCCTGGCACCCGGAAGAGTGGGGCGAGGACAGCCCGTGGATGCGGATGTTCCGCAACGCCCGTCGCCAGCTGGGCTAACGGGACTTTTCAGGTCGGGCCGCAGCAGGCCCGGCCGGTGCGAGATAAAGGGAACGGTGACGTTCCCTTTTTTAATTCATTGAATTTAGATGTTTTTATCGGACGTGTCGGTACTTTGCGACAGTTGTGATTTGCGCTGTCGCTAAAAGGTGACATTTAACCTGTTGATTTATAATGGTCATGGTTAAATTCACTTAAGGTGTCGGGTTTTGGCGACGGCATGGCGAAGAAAGCAGCGACCGTAAGGCGACGATGTTCGGATTGAAAATAGACAATAAAAATTAAATTAAAATAAAATCAATATATTAAAAATATTATTGAAAAGTTGGCATGATGTGTGCATTATTATCTGCAGTTGCTCATTCAACTTTTTATGACGGCGCCGCCAGAGGGCGGACAACCTGCCTCATAAGCCTCCGAATGATGCCAAAGAAATGGTGCCTATCGTCCAACCAAACCGATAATTGCCGCTGACGCGACTTTATCAAGCATCGGGCGACACGTGGAGTGAGGCACCGCCTGTATCCAACTGTGATGAGCCTTTTCATCAATTCCGGATACATTAGGATGCTATTCGTCCCGTTCGATGCCAGCGTTCGCGCTACATCACCCAGGGGACGAGGCCAACGGGCATCCACATCTTCCTTGCGCTGGGGCGTCATGCCCCAACGTCAATTCTCAGCCTCCTTTGCGCCCACTTTCTCCCGTCATTATTCGCTTAAACCGCATACCCGGTAAAACTTCGCAACCGATTCCGGCGTTCAGGCTTTTCTCTTGCTGAAGACTCGGTTAGCATCAGGGCAGATAAGGGACAATGAGATGATTTCGTTGAAAAGATGGCGTTTATTCCCCCGCTCGCTGCGCCAGCTGGTGCTGATGGCGTTTCTGCTGGTGCTGCTGCCGTTGCTGGTGCTGGCTTATCAGGCCTACCAGAGTCTCGATCATCTCAGCGCGCAGGCGGCTGACATCAACCGGACGACATTGGTGGATGCGCGCCGCAGCGAGGCGATGACCAGCGTCGCGCTGGAGATGGAGCGCAGCTATCGTCAGTACTGCGTGCTGGTCGACCCCACGCTGGGGCGGCTGTATCAGAATCAGCGGAAGCAATATTCGCAAATGCTCGACGCGCATGCCCCGATCCTGCCCGATGAACGCTATTATCAAACCCTGCGTCAGCTGTTAACGCAGCTGGCGACTATCCAATGCCAGAGCAGCGGTCCGGACAAAGAGGCCTCGGGCCTGCTGGAGTCCTTCTCCAGTTCCAATGCGGAAATGGTGCAGGCGACGCGGGCGGTGGTGTTTTCCCGCGGCCAGCAGCTGCAGCAGGCGATTGCCGAGCGGGGCCAGTATTTCGGTTGGCAGGCGCTGCTGCTGTTTCTGGTCAGCGTGCTGCTGGTGGTGCTGTTTACCCGGATGATTATCGGGCCGGTCAAGGCGATCGAACGGATGATTAACCGGCTGGGGGAAGGGCGGGCGCTCGGCTCCGCCGCTACCTTTAAAGGACCGCGCGAGCTGCGCTCTTTGGCGCAGCGTATTATCTGGCTGAGTGAGCGCCTGGCCTGGCTGGAGTCTCAGCGCCATGAGTTCCTGCGCCATATTTCTCACGAGCTGAAAACGCCGCTCGCCAGCATGCGTGAAGGCACCGAGCTGCTGGCGGACGAGGTGGCCGGCCCGTTGACCGCTGACCAGAAAGAGGTGGTGACGATCCTCGACCAGAGCAGCCGCCATCTGCAGCAGCTGATCGAGCAGCTGCTGGACTATAACCGCAAGCTGGCCGACGGCCCGTCGGAGCATGAGGCGGTGGCGCTGACGGAGATGGTGGAGCAGGTGGTGGCCGCGCACAGCCTGCCGGCCAGAGCCAAGTTGATTCGCACCGATATCACGCTGGAGGCGAAAAACTGCTGGGCAGAGCCTACGCTATTAATGCGCGTGCTGGATAATCTCTATTCCAATGCGGTGCACTATGGCAAGGAATCCGGTAACATTTGGATTCGCAGCCGTCAGGCTGGGCAACGGGTGCAGATTGACGTCGCCAACACCGGCACGCCGATACCCGAGGCCGAACGCGCCATGATTTTCGAGCCCTTTTTCCAGGGGAGTCATCAGCGAAAAGGGGCGGTAAAAGGAAGCGGACTGGGACTGAGCATCGCCCACGACTGCATCCGCCGGATGCGCGGAGAACTGCAGTTGGTTGACGTCGACGATGCTGATGTCTGCTTCCGTATTGAATTGCCATTAACCGCCGAGAACGAATAAATAATGTATACATGGTCTAAACGCGCTCGTTTACCGCAGACCGAACCTTCAACGCGCGCGCAACAGCGCGCTTTGCTCGGCAAACGTCCGCTCTCTTTATTGGGCACGCTGCTTTTTGTTCCGCTGTTGCTGGCCGGCTGCGCCGATCGTGCCGTCAGCGGCGGCTTGGGACAGCAGCCGCAGGAGGCGGTGCCGGACGCCAAGGTGGTGGATTACCATATTGCGCCTTGCGACACCCTGTGGCAGTTGGACGGTAAAGACGCGCTGGATAATTCTCTGTACTGGCTGCGCGCCATGGACTGCGCCGAACGTATCGGCTCCACGCAGGCGCGCGCGCAGGTAAGCACGCTGCCGGCCGACGGCTGGGACGGCGTTTTCAAACAAAGCATTCTGCTCGGCAGCGCCGAGCCAACGCCGGCGGAGCGTCGTCAGATGCTCGAGCGGCTCAACGGCTACCGTCTGGATTTCCCAAGCTCTCTGCGTCCGTTGCTGCAGCTGTGGCGTCAGCAGCAACAGCAGCAGGTAGCGCTGGCCGAGGAGCGTCTGCGCTACCAGCGCCTGCAGGAAAACAGCGACAATCAGGTCGATGCGCTGCGCCAAAGCCAGGCGCGGCTGCAGAAACAGCTGCAGGAAACTTCGCGTAAGTTGGAGAACCTGACGGACATTGAGCGCCGTCTCTCCTCGCGCAAGCAGCTGCAAGGGGAACTGCCGGACAATGGCGCAGCGCAGGGCAAAGCGGGTAACGGCGCCGCGCACAATGCGGCGGAGCCGGAAAGCCAGCCGGCACGAGGCACCGCGATCCCCGTCGAGCCGGAAGATACTTACGCGCCCCCTGAGGCCAATAAGGAGTCCGACGCGCAATGACAGCACGAAAAGCGGCCAATTTACTTCTGGTCGATGACGATCCCAGCCTGCTGAAGCTGCTGGGCATGCGTCTGACCAGCGAAGGTTTCCACGTGACGACCGCCGAAAGCGGGCAGGAAGCGCTGCGCCTGCTGGCGCGCGAGCAGATCGATCTGGTGATCAGCGACCTGCGTATGGATGAGATGGACGGCATGGCGCTGTTTGCCGAAATACAGAAGCGTCAGCCCGGCATGCCGGTGATTATCCTGACCGCGCACGGCTCCATTCCGGACGCCGTGGCGGCGACCCAGCAGGGGGTCTTCAGCTTCCTGACCAAACCGGTCGATCGCGATGCGTTATACAAGGCGATTGACGAAGCGCTGTCGCTGTCGGCGCCGGCGGGCGATGACAGCTGGCGTGAAGATATTGTCACCCGCAGCCCGGCGATGCTGCGTCTGCTGGAGCAGGCGAATATGGTGGCGCAGTCAGACGTCAGCGTGCTGATTAACGGCCAGAGCGGCACCGGTAAAGAGGTGTTGGCGCAGGCGATCCACCGCGCCAGCCCGCGCGCCAAGAAAGCCTTTATCGCCATTAACTGCGGCGCGCTGCCGGAGCAGCTGCTGGAGTCGGAGCTGTTCGGCCATGCCAAAGGCGCCTTTACCGGCGCGGTGAGCAGCCGTGAGGGGCTGTTCCAGGCGGCGGCGGGCGGCACGCTGTTTCTTGATGAGATCGGCGATATGCCGCTGTCGCTGCAGGTCAAGCTGCTGCGCGTGCTGCAGGAGCGCAAGGTGCGGCCGCTGGGCAGCAACCGCGATCTGGATATCGACGTGCGCATCATCTCGGCGACCCACCGCGATCTGCCGAAGGCGATGGCGAAAAACGAATTCCGTGAGGATCTGTACTATCGCCTGAACGTGGTGAACCTGAAGATCCCGGCGCTGAACGAGCGCGCCGAAGATATTCCGTTGCTGGCCAACCATCTGCTGCGCGAGTCGGCCAAACGGCATAAGCCCTTTGTCCGCAGCTTCTCCACCGATGCGATGAAGCGTCTGATGACCGCCAGCTGGCCGGGCAACGTGCGTCAGTTGGTGAACGTGATCGAACAGTGCGTGGCGCTGACCTCGGCGCCGGTGATCGGCGAAGCGCTGGTTGAACAGGCGCTGGAGGGGGAAAACACCGCGCTGCCGACCTTTGCCGAGGCGCGCAACCAGTTTGAGCTGCACTACCTGCGCAAACTGCTGCAGATCACCAAGGGCAATGTGACGCAGGCGGCGCGCATGGCGGGCCGCAACCGCACCGAGTTTTATAAGCTGTTGTCGCGCCACGAGCTGGACGCCAACGACTTTAAAGAATGATACTTTCCTGAACCTGCCCGGGCAGGTTCGCAACCGACTAAGCGGGCGTGATTCCTCCAGCCGGCGTTGCAAACGACGCGCTGATGGGGAGACACTCCGGTTTGTGATGCATGGCAGAGCATAAAGTTATGAGCAGATCACTTTCCATTGCGTTGGCCCAGCTGAATTTGCTGGTGGGCGACATTGAAGGCAACAGCGAACGCATGTTGCAAATCGTGCAGGAGCAGCAGAAGGCGGGAGCCGATCTGGTCATGTTCACCGAGCTGGCGCTGTCCGGCTATCCGCCGGAAGACCTCCTGTACCGCGATGACTTTTATCAGCGCTGCGACGTGCAGCTGGGCCGCCTGCAGCAGGCGTCCGGCGACGTGGCGATTCTGGTCGGCCACCCGTGGCGCGAAGCGGGCAAACTGTACAATGCCCTGTCGCTGTTTGCGGAAGGTAAACTGCAGGCGCGTTACTTCAAGCAGCAGCTGCCCAACTACGGCGTTTTTGATGAAAAGCGCTACTTCCATGAAGGCGATGCCAGCTGCATCGTTGAGCTGAAAGGCTACCGTCTGGGGCTGTTGATTTGCGAGGATCTGTGGTTCCCGCAGCCGATCGACGCGCTGAAAGCCGCCGGCGCGGAGATCGTCCTGTCGATCAACGCCTCGCCGTATAACCGTGAGAAGCCGTATATCCGCAAAACGCTGATGGCCGGCCACTGCCGCCGCACCGATCTGCCGCTGGTGTATCTGAACCAGATCGGCGGTCAGGATGAGCTGATTTTCGACGGCTGTTCGAAGGTGTTTGACGCATCCGGCAATATGACGCACCGCCTGGCGGCCTTTGCCGAGCAGGTTACCCTGCTGCGCTTCAACGAGCTGGAGGTCGAGCCGATGACCGCGCCGGCCGCCGAACTGCCTCAGCTGGCGCAGATTTACGAGGCGCTGGTGCTGGCGGTGCGCGACTATGTGAATAAGAACGGCTTCCAGGGTGCGGTGCTCGGCCTGTCCGGCGGTATCGACTCGGCGCTGACGCTGGCGATTGCCGTTGACGCGCTCGGCAAAGAAAAAGTGCAGGCGCTGATGATGCCGTTCCGCTATACCGCCGATATCAGTATCGCCGACGCGAAAGAAGAGGCGGAGATTCTGGGCGTGGAGTTTGACGTGGTGTCCATCGAGCCGATGTTCGACGCCTTTATGGGGCAGCTGGCGCCGATGTTTGCCGGCACCGAGCGCGACACCACCGAAGAGAACCTGCAGGCGCGCTGCCGCGGCGTGGTGCTGATGGCGCTGTCCAACAAGCGCCGCAGCATCGTGCTCACCACCGGCAACAAGAGCGAGATGGCGGTGGGCTATGCGACGCTGTACGGCGATATGGCCGGCGGTTTCGACGTGCTGAAAGACGTGCCGAAAACGCTGGTGTTTAAACTGTCGGAGTACCGTAATACCGTCTCCTATGTGATTCCGCAGCGGGTGATTGACCGTCCGCCGTCGGCGGAGCTGGCGCCGGATCAGGTCGATCAGGACAGCCTGCCGCCGTATGACATTCTGGATGCGATTCTGGAAGGCTATGTCGAACACGATAAGTCGGTGGCCGATCTGGTGGCGGCCGGTTTTGACGAGGCGGTGGTGCGCAAGGTGATCCGTCTGGTGGATATCAACGAATATAAACGACGTCAGGCCGCCGTCGGGCCGCGTATTACCGCCCGCAACTTCGGCAAGGACCGTCGCTATCCGATCACATCCGGCTTTGGCCGCAAAAATTGGTAATTAAGGAACAGACATGAAGAAGATTGACGCGATTATCAAGCCGTTCAAACTGGATGACGTGCGTGAAGCGCTGGCGGAAGTCGGCATTACCGGGATGACCGTCACCGAGGTTAAAGGCTTTGGCCGCCAGAAGGGGCATACCGAGCTGTACCGCGGCGCGGAGTATATGGTCGACTTTCTGCCGAAGGTGAAAATTGAGATTGTGGTGGCCGACGATATCGTCGACACCTGCGTGGAAACCATTATGCAGACCGCGCAGACCGGCAAGATTGGCGACGGCAAGATCTTCGTCTTTGACGTGGCGCGCGTGGTGCGAATCCGCACCGGCGAGCAGGACGAAGAGGCGATTTAAACGATGCGCCGGGCAGGGGAGCCTGCCCGGCGGCGAGCCTTACAGGACTTTATGCGGGCCGAAGCATTCGTAATGCATGCGTTCGGCGTCGACGCCCATCTCCAGCAGCTGTTTGGCGACAAACTGCATAAAGCCGACCGGGCCACAGAAGTAGTAGTGCATCTGCGGATTGACCAGCGTAGCGCGCAGCGCGCCGAGATCCATCAGACCGCTGGACTGATAGTCACGGCCTGCCACATCGTCCTGGCCCGGTTCACGGTACCAGACGTGACGGCTGAGGTTCGGCATCTCGGCGGCGATGGCCGCCACCTCATCGGCAAAGGCGTGCACCTGGCCGTTTTCCGCTGCGTGCAGCCAGTGCACCTCGGCCTGATGTTGCCCGGCGTGCAGCGTGTTGAGCATGCCCAGCATCGGCGTCTGACCAACGCCGGCGGAGATCAGCGCCACCGGCGTGTTCGGTGTGACGTCGAGGAAGAAGTCGCCGTGCGGCGGCGCGATATCGATGACGTCGCCTTCCTGCGCTTTCTGGTGCAGGTAGTTGGACACCAGGCCGCGATCCTCGCGCTTGACCGCAATGCGGTAATATTCGCCGTTAGGGGCGGCGGTCAGGGAGTATTGCCGGATCTCCTGATGCTCCAGGCCCTCGTCCTTGATATACACCGCCAGATACTGTCCCGGCTTAAAGTCGACCACCTTGCCGCCGTCCACCGGCGCCAGAATAAAGCTGCTGATGATCTCGCTCTGCGGCTGTTTCTTCACAATGCGGAACGCGCGGCGATCGCGCCAGCCGCCGTCGCCGTCGGCGCTCTCCTGATAGATTTGCCCTTCACGCTGGATAAACACGTTGGCCAATACGCCGTAGGCTTTGCCCCAGGCGTCCAGTACCTCCTGACCCGGGCTGAACATCTCATCCAGCGTCGCCAGCAGGTGGGTGCCGACGATCTGGTATTGCTCCGGCTGGATATTGAAGCTGGTGTGTTTTTGCGCGATGCGCTCCACCGCCGGCAGCAGCGCCGCCAGGTTTTCCAGATTGCCGGCATAGGCGCAGATGGCGTCGAACAGCGCCTGCCGCTGGTCGCCGTTACGCTGGTTGCTCATGTTGAAAATATCTTTCAGCTCGGGATTGTGGGTAAACATGCGGTCGTAGAAATGGGCGGTCAGTTTGGGGCCGGTCGCCGCCAACAGAGGAATGGTAGATTTGACGGTGGCGATGGTTTGTTGGTCCAGCATGGTCATACTCCTGTATATGTCCGGCCTGCATCGGGGATCAGGCGGGTCATCAGTTTACCCCCACGGTGCTCCCTGTTTTTGCCGGGGCGTGGGGCAGCCTTATAATGCATCTTTTAATGTTGTATTTTAAATGCATCTTATAGGCTTCTTAACAGGTTGTAAATACCCGCTTTTTTGTTGCGTGTTTGTTAACTGGCGATCCGCCTCACAGAACATGAAAAAAGCGCATCGGGCTGATGAGAAAATATCCGTTGAAATGCGGGAAGCGTAAATGGATTAAAGCCTTGCACAGCCTCAAGCCAATCGTTTGCGTAAAAACCTCTGTCAAGGCCTATCCTCAATGGGGGAAAACAGTTTACACTGTGGCTCACAACCCAATACGGGTGATTTTAAGTTAGCTGATTGAGTCGGGAGATGCCGGATGTTAAAGCGTGAAATGAACATTGCAGATTACGATGCCGAACTGTGGCGCGCAATGGAACAGGAAGTCGTTCGTCAGGAAGAGCACATCGAACTGATTGCCTCTGAAAACTACACCAGCCCGCGCGTGATGCAGGCTCAGGGCTCCCAGTTGACCAACAAATACGCAGAAGGCTATCCGGGCAAGCGTTATTACGGTGGTTGCGAATATGTGGATATCGTCGAGCAGCTGGCGATTGACCGCGCGAAGGCGCTGTTCGGCGCCGACTACGCCAACGTGCAGCCGCACTCCGGCTCCCAGGCCAACTTCGCCGTGTACACCGCGCTGCTGCAGCCGGGCGACACCATCCTGGGGATGAACCTGGCGCACGGCGGCCACCTGACTCACGGCTCTCCGGTTAACCTGTCCGGCAAACTGTACAACGTGGTGCCTTACGGCATCGACGAGCAAGGCCAAATCGACTATGACGACCTGGCTCAGCAGGCGCAGACCCACAAGCCGAAAATGATCATCGGCGGTTTCTCCGCTTACTCCGGCGTGGTTGACTGGGCCAAAATGCGTGAAATTGCCGACAGCATCGGTGCCTACCTGTTCGTCGATATGGCGCACGTGGCCGGCCTGATTGCCGCAGGCGTCTACCCGAACCCGGTTCCTCATGCGCACATCGTTACCACCACCACCCACAAAACGCTGGCCGGTCCGCGCGGCGGCCTGATCCTGGCGAAGGGCGGCGACGAAGAGCTGTATAAAAAACTGAACTCCGCCGTGTTCCCGGGCGGCCAGGGCGGCCCGCTGATGCACGTGATCGCCGGTAAAGCGGTGGCGCTGAAAGAAGCGATGGAGCCAGAGTTCAAGGCTTATCAGCAGCAGGTGGCAAAAAACGCCAAGGCGATGGTGGAAGTGGTGCTGGAGCGCGGTTACAAAGTGGTTTCCGGCGGTACGCACAACCACCTGTTCCTGCTGGATCTGGTAGACAAAAACCTGACCGGTAAAGAAGCAGACGCCGCGCTGGGCCGTGCCAACATCACCGTCAACAAAAACAGCGTACCGAACGATCCGAAGAGCCCGTTCGTTACCTCCGGCATCCGTATCGGCACCCCGGCGGTTACCCGTCGCGGCTTCAAGGAAGCTGAAGTGCGCGAGCTGGCCGGCTGGATCTGCGACGTGCTGGACAACATCAATGACGAAGCCGTTATCGAACGCACCAAACAGAAAGTGCTGGATATCTGCGCCCGTCTGCCGGTTTACGCGTAACCCGCGTTGCCGCACCCTGAAAAAACCCGCTGCGGCGGGTTTTTTTACGCCTGCTGCCGGGCAAAGTGTGAGGTATTTGGCACTATCACCTTATAGGTCGTAAGCGTTATTGCGGGCCGGTGTGAGCTCTGTCAAAGTATCGTCCACACACCGGAGGGAACATGGTTCTGCAATCAACACGCTGGCTGGCGCTCAGCTATTTCACCTACTTCTTTTCTTACGGCATTTATCTCCCGTTCTGGAGCGTCTGGCTTAAAGGCGAAGGGCTGGAGCCTGATGTCATCGGTATTTTACTGGGCGCCGGTCTGGTGGCGCGCTTTCTCGGCAGCCTGCTGATTGCGCCACGGGTAAAAGATCCCGCCAATCTGGTGACGGCGCTGCGCATTCTGGCGCTGCTGACGCTGGCCTTCGCCGTCGGCTTCTGTTTTGGCAACGCCTGGGGCTGGCTGATGTTGGTTATTGCCGGCTTTAACCTGTTCTTCTCGCCGCTGGTGCCGCTGACCGACGCGTTGGCCGGCACCTGGCAAAAGCAGATTACGCTGGACTACGGCCGGGTGCGGCTGTGGGGGTCGCTGGCGTTTGTGATTGGCTCCGCGCTGACCGGCCAACTGGTGGCGGCCTGGGGGCATAGCGCCGTTTTATACTGTCTGCTCGCCAGCCTGCTGGCGATGCTGCTGGGCATGCTGCTGAAACCGACGGTGATGCCGCAGGGGGAAGCGCGTGTGCAGAACCAGCCGCAGCGCTCGTGGCGTGAACTGCTGACGGAAGGGCCGGTCTGGCGCTTTCTGCTGTGCGTGACGCTGCTGCAGGGCGCGCATGCCGGCTATTACAGCTTTGCGTCGATTTACTGGCAGGAGTCCGGCTATTCGGCCGCCGCGATCGGCTATTTCTGGTCGCTGGGGGTGGTGGCCGAGGTGATCATTTTCGCCAGCAGCAGCGTACTGTTCCGGCGCTGGAACGCGCGCAGTCTGCTGCTGCTGTCGGCCTGCTGCGGCGTGCTGCGCTGGGGATTGATGGGGGCCACTACCGAACTGGGATGGCTGTTGCTGGTGCAGATCCTGCACTGTGGCACCTTTACCGTCTGCCATCTGGCGGCGATGCGCTTTATCAGCGGACGCAGCGGACCGGACGTGATCCGCCTGCAGTCGGTCTACTCCGGCCTGGCGATGGGCGGCGGTATCGCGGTGATGACGGTGGTTGCCGGCTTCCTGTTTGAACACTGGCAGGGCGGCGTGTTCTGGGTGATGGCGGCGCTTGTGCTGCCGGCGCTGTTTATCCGGCCGCCGGCGGTCAGCGCAGCGCGTTAAGGGGTTTCCAGCAGCGCGCGCAGGGTCTTGCGCTGCCCGCGCGCCAGCGGCAGTTCGGTGTAGATCAGCGGCGGCTGCGTTGCCTGCATCGGCGTTGCGTAAGGGGTGATCACCAGCGTGACGTCCTGCGGCGCGCCGGAGCGCAGAAAGTCGCGCAGCGGCTGATATTTGATATTGAGCGGCAGCAGCGTCAGTTCACGCAGCTGATACTCCAGCTCCTCCTCCAGCTGCGGATTGTCCAGCGTCAGCAGCAGCACCTGTTTTTCCTGCAGGGCGTTGCCCTGCATCAGCCAGGCGCCGAAGCTTATCGCCACCAGGCCGGCTTCTTCGCGCGAAAAGGCAATGCCATACTCCTGCTCAAACGGCTCCAGCGCCTGCTGCGTGGTGCGCATCAGCCGCGGATATTTACGCACCACCTCTTCCAGCAGCATATTATCGATGCCGATAGCAAAGTGGCAGCGTTCCACCGCCGGCGCCAGATGGGCGAACAGGTGGGTGATCAGATCCGCCCGGCTGCTGAAGTTCATGCCGGAAAGCTGCTGGAAGTGCTCAACCATCCGTTCGATCGCCGCCATCAAACGTAAGTCTTCGTCGGAGTGGTCGCTCTCATAGCTGTGGTTTTTCAGCAGGGTGAACATCAGCACCAGAAAGTCCTGCTCATCGGCATGGGACGGCCGGCCGGACAGCGCCAGTAGCAGCGGGTAAAGCCGGGCGGCGGCCTGTTGCTCCGGCTTCTGATGCAGCCAGGCGCGCTGAGCGTCAGTAAACGACGGGTGGCGCTGCCGGCGGATTTCCCACAGGCAGTAGCAGAGATAGGGCGGCAGGAACAGACGGATGCGTTCCTCAATCGGCTGTTTCAGCGTGGCGACGCAGCGCTCCAGTTCGAGCTGCAATCGGGCCGCCTGCTCGCTGTCGAGGGTCAGCGCCTGATGCAGCCGCGGGCTGAAGGTCTCTTCCACAAACTGCGGGCAGCAGCGCAGCGCCCGCCGTAGCCAATGAATCAGGCAGAGGCGTTGATTCAGCGTGCTCCCGGTCAGCTGGTAGCCCTCTTCGGGGCTTCCGGCGATCGCCAAGTGGTGGAATCGCTGGATTTCACTGTTCACCTCGGCGATATCCTGCCGGGCGGTGGGGAGGTCGACGCCGTTGATTTGGCTGATAGTCTCCAGTTTTACTGTGGGCGGCGGTGTATACAGCAGCAACAGCAGGCGGCAGCGCCGCTGTTGACTGGAGAGCTCAGGCACGGGGGAGGTGTCCAGGCTCATAGGGGTATCCGGCAGATCACATTGATATGGGTTTAAGCATAGCAAAAGGTGTTAAAGCGGCGCGGTTCTGGCATCTGGTTTTACTTCGGCTTATAACTTTCGTCACAATTCTGGCGGGGTGCGATGCTGATTTTGCCATTTATTGTGTTATGTTATAACAAATTTACGGGTTGAAATGATGAAGCTAAGAGATTTACTGGTCGGTTTGGCGGCGTGGTATAGCCTGGATGCGGCGGCGCATCCGCACAGTTTCATCGATATGAACACCACCTTCGTGGTGCAGGAACGGCAGCTGGTCGGCTTGAAAATGGTGTGGGTGATGGACGAAATGACCTCGGCGGACCTGCTGTATGATGCGCAGAATGCCAAAAGCGACTCGGAAACCTGGAAGAAGCTGGCGGCGCAGGTGATGGCCAACGTGTTGGGCCAGCACTACTTTACCGATATCTACCGCGACGGCAAACCGGTGAAATACACCAATCTGCCGCCGGAATACCGGCTTTCCCGTCAGGGCCACAAGGCGGTGCTGGAGTTTATCCTGCCGCTGGCGCACCCGCAGCCGCTGGCGGGGAAACCGTTCAGCATCTCCACCTACGATCCTACCTACTTTGTCGACATGAGCTATCAGGCTTCCTCCGCGATTCATCTGCCGGCCGAGATGGCGCAGCAGTGCCGCTTCGAGCTGTTTACCCCCAAGCCGGACGCCTCGCTGCAGGCGTATGCGCTGTCGCTGGATAAAAACGATTCGCCGGGAGAAGACCTGCAGCTTGGCCAACAGTTTGCCCAACGGATTACTTTACAATGTCACTGAACCTCGGGACTTCGTCGCTTGGCCGCCGTCACTGGGCTGTCAGCCTGTGGCCATTACTGTTGCTGCTGTTGGCGCTGGCGGCCGGCGCGCAGCTGGTCTGGCACTACTGGCCGCAAATCATGCTGCAGAGCGTGGCGTGGCAGAAAACGCTGAACCAGCAGCTGGCGGCGCTGCTGCAGCAGGTGAAGGCCGATCCGCAGCGCGCCGGAATAACGCTGATGCTGTTCAGCCTGAGCTACGGCGTGCTGCACGCGCTGGGGCCGGGCCATGGCAAGGTGGTGATCTCAACCTATCTGGCAACGCACCCGACGCGGCTGAAAAGCAGCCTGAGGCTGACCTTCGCCGCCTCGCTGCTGCAGGGGCTGGTGGCGGTAGCGCTGGTGGCGCTGCTGCTGGGCGTGCTGCAGCTGTCGTCGCGTCAGCTGCATCAAAGCAGCTTCTGGCTTGAGCAGGGCAGTTACCTGCTGGTGGTGCTGCTGGGCGCACTGCTGAGCTGGCGGGCGCTGCGCCGTCTGGCCGCCGCGCTGAAGGCGCTGAAACCGGCGCCGGCGCTGCGTATCCAGCGTCTGCAGCCGCTGGCTGACGATCACGTGCACAGCGCGCACTGCGGCTGCGGTCATCGTCATTTACCCAGCGACAGCGAACTGCAGGCCGGCGGCGACTGGCGCACGCGGGCGGCGATCGTGCTGGCGATGGGCATCCGCCCCTGTTCCGGCGCGATTCTGGTGCTGCTGTTTTCCAAGGTGCTGGGCGTGTTTGCCTGGGGCGTGGCGTCAGCGCTGGCGATGGCGCTGGGCACTTCGGTGACGATTTCACTGCTGGCGCTGTTGGTGCATTACGGCCGCCGGCTGGCGGAGCGCATCAGCGTGTCGCGCGCGTCGGCACATTGGCAGGCGGTGGCGTGGGGATCGCTGGCGTTGCTGGGAGGCGTGCTGCTGCTGTTCGCCGGCGTCATGCTTTACCTCAGCGCGCAGCCGGAGTTCAGCGGCGGGGCGCGGCCTTTCTCGCGTTAAGGCGGCAGATATAACAAGGGCGAGGCATTAGCCTCGCCCTTGTTGGTGCTGACAGCGATTAACGTTTCAGCGCTTCGCTCAGCTCTTCGCGCATGGTGCCCAGCAGCGCTTTAACGACGCGCGGGTTACCGGCGACCACGTTGCCGGAGCTGAAGTAGTTGTGACCGCCGACGAAGTCGGTGACCACGCCGCCGGCTTCACGCACCAGCAGCTCGCCCGCGGCGAAGTCCCACGGCTTCAGGCCGATTTCGAAGAAACCGTCAACGCGGCCGGCGGCCACGTAGGCCAGATCCAGCGCGGCGGAGCCGGTGCGGCGGAAGTCGGCGCACTGGGTGAACAGTTTACCCACCAGGTTGATATAGGCCGGCGCGTGCTGCTTCGCCTTGAACGGGAAGCCGGTGGCCAGAATGGTGCCGTCGAGATCTTTGGCGCTGGTGCCGCGCAGACGGTAGCCGTTGAGCTGTGCGCCCTGACCGCGGGTAGCGGTGAATAGTTCGTTGCGCATTGGATCGTAAACCACCGCCACTTCGGTGCGGCCTTTGATGCGCACGGCGATAGAGACGGAGAAGTGTGGGAAGCGTTTGATAAAGTTGGCGGTGCCATCCAGCGGATCGATCACCCATTGTACATCGCGATCTTCGCCAATCAGCTCGCCGCGTTCTTCACTGATGATAGTGTGTTGCGGGTAAGACTTGCGGATGACGTCGATGATCAGATGCTCTGCATCGCGATCGACGTTAGTGACGAAATCGTTACTCCCTTTTTGGCTCGCTTCTACAGCGTCCGGAGTTTCGTAGTTTTTGGCAATCAGGTTACCGGCCTTGCGCGCAGCGCGCACGGCGATAGTCAGCATCGGATGCATGGGTATCTTCCACTAGGATGTTAAAGAACAGGAAACGGCGCGGAGTATAGCAGGTGTTCTGCCAAATGCCTAACCTCTTCACGGGTTAAATTGCAGACAGGCGTAACGCGCATGCCATTAAGTTGTCTCCTGTGATAGGATACTGCGATTTCCGACACCGCTCAGAGTTTGTATGCTGCACAATATCCGCATTGTTCTGGTTGAGACCTCTCATACTGGCAATATGGGCTCAACGGCCCGAGCCATGAAAACCATGGGTTTAACCAACCTGTATCTGGTCAATCCGCTGGTAAAACCTGATTCTCAGGCCATCGCGCTGGCCGCCGGCGCCAGCGATGTTATCGGCAACGCCACCATTGTTGACACCTTTGACGAAGCGATCGCCGGCTGCGGCCTGGTGGTGGGTACCAGCGCGCGCTCGCGCACCTTGCCCTGGCCGATGCTTGAACCGCGCGAATGCGGCGTGCAGGCGGTGAAAGAGGGCGAACAGGCGCCGGTGGCGCTGGTGTTTGGCCGTGAACGCGTCGGCCTGACCAACGACGAACTGCAAAAATGCCACTACCACGTGGCGATCCCGGCCAACCCGGATTACAGCTCGCTGAACCTGGCGATGGCGGTGCAGATCCTCGCCTACGAGGTGCGCGTCGCCTATCTTGACCGCCAGCAGGCGGATGCGCCGGCGCAGCCTGAAGAAGAGGCTTATCCGCTGGTGGATGATATTGAGCGTTTCTATCAGCATCTGGAACAGACGCTGCAGCGCAGCGGGTTTATCCGCCCGACGCATCCCGGCCAGGTGATGAACCGCCTGCGCCGCCTGTTTACCCGCGCGCGCCCGGAAGCGCAGGAGCTGAACATTCTGCGCGGTATGCTGACGTCGATAGATAAGCTTGGTAAATGATTGAAAAGTCAGTGTTCGTTATTATTAATATCAAAACGTGCTAATACTTGAGTGAATTACTCGGTTAAATAGTTGACTGGATTACTAGGGAATGTCAGACTTTCCGCTATGTTTGACCAACAGGTAACCATTGACTATGAGACTGACATCCAAAGGCCGTTATGCCGTAACCGCTATGCTTGACGTGGCATTGCACTCCCAGGAAGGGCCCGTACCATTGGCTGATATTTCAGAGCGACAAGGAATCTCGCTCTCTTATCTGGAGCAATTATTTTCCCGTCTGCGTAAGAACGGTTTGGTAGCCAGCGTGCGCGGCCCGGGTGGTGGTTATCTGCTGGGCAAAGACGCCGGCGAGATTGCCGTCGGCGCGGTGATTACCGCCGTTGATGAATCGGTTGACGCCACCCGCTGTCAGGGGAAAGAAGGCTGCCAGGGCGGTGACCGCTGCCTGACGCACACCCTGTGGCGCGACCTGAGCGAGCGCATCAGCGGTTTCCTGAACGGCATTACGCTGGCTGAACTGGTCAACAATCAGGAAGTGCTGGATGTCGCCGACCGTCAGAATAATGACACGCGTCGTTCCGCCAACGGCCGCCAGGAAGAGACGATCATCAACGTTAATCTGCGCGCATAAGCAGCTGACGAATACTTGAGCATTTTGTTTTTGGAAGTGATGTACGGAGCACAAGAGCAATGAAATTACCGATTTATCTGGATTATTCAGCAACGACGCCGGTTGATCCGCGCGTTGCTGAAAAAATGATGCAGTTTTTGACCCTGGACGGCACCTTCGGTAACCCGGCTTCCCGTTCCCACCGTTTCGGTTGGCAGGCTGAGGAAGCGGTAGATATCGCCCGCAATCAGATTGCTGAACTGGTGGGCGCCGATCCGCGTGAAATCGTGTTTACTTCAGGGGCGACCGAATCCGACAACCTGGCGATTAAAGGCGCTGCCAATTTCTATCAGAAAAAAGGCAAGCACATCATCACCAGCAAAACCGAACACAAAGCCGTGCTGGACACCTGCCGTCAGCTGGAGCGCGAAGGGTTTGACGTCACCTACCTGGCGCCGCAGAGCAACGGCATCATCGACCTCAAAGAGCTTGAGGCGGCGATGCGCGATGACACCATTCTGGTGTCCATCATGCACGTGAACAACGAAATCGGCGTGGTGCAGGATATCGCCACCATCGGCGAAATGTGCCGTGCGCGCGGCATCATCTACCACGTTGATGCTACCCAGAGCGTGGGCAAACTGCCTATCGATCTGAGCCAGCTG
This sequence comes from Serratia sp. FGI94, assembly GCF_000330865.1. Lineage (NCBI taxonomy): Bacteria > Pseudomonadati > Pseudomonadota > Gammaproteobacteria > Enterobacterales > Yersiniaceae > Serratia > Serratia sp. FGI94. The sequence continues at coordinate 3,560,962 of NC_020064.1, read as the reverse complement.
AAAGTGGACCTGATGTCCTTCTCCGGCCACAAAATCTACGGGCCAAAAGGCATCGGCGCGCTGTACGTACGCCGCAAGCCGCGCATCCGTATCGAAGCGCAGATCCACGGCGGCGGCCACGAGCGCGGCATGCGTTCCGGCACCCTGCCTGTGCACCAGATCGTCGGCATGGGCGAAGCGTACCGCATCGCCAAAGAAGAGATGGAGAGCGAGATGGCGCGCCTGCGCACGCTGCGCGACCGTCTGTGGAACGGCGTGAAGGACATGGAAGAAGTGTACCTGAACGGCGACCTGGAGCAGGGCGCGCCGAACATCCTGAACGTCAGCTTCAACTATGTTGAAGGTGAATCGCTGATTATGGCGCTGAAAGACCTGGCCGTTTCCTCCGGCTCAGCCTGTACCTCCGCCAGCCTGGAGCCATCCTACGTGCTGCGCGCGCTGGGAATGAGCGATGAATTGGCGCACAGTTCGATCCGTTTCTCGCTGGGGCGTTTCACCACCGAAGAAGAGATCGACTACACCATCGATCTGGTTCGCAAGTCTATCGGCCGTCTGCGCGATCTTTCTCCGCTGTGGGAAATGTTCAAGCAGGGCGTAGACATCAACAGCATCGAATGGGCACATCATTAATTCTCAGGATTCAGGAGCAAGGTCATGGCTTACAGCGAAAAAGTAATCGATCACTACGAAAACCCGCGTAACGTAGGTTCTTTCGACAATGAAGATCCGAGCGTCGGCAGCGGCATGGTCGGCGCGCCGGCCTGCGGCGACGTGATGAAGCTGCAGATCAAGGTGAACGACGCCGGCATCATCGAAGATGCGCGTTTCAAAACCTACGGCTGCGGTTCCGCCATCGCCTCCAGCTCGCTGGTGACCGAATGGATGAAGGGCAAGTCGCTGGATCAGGCGGAAGCCATCAAAAACACCGAAATTGCGGAAGAACTGGAACTGCCACCGGTAAAAATCCACTGTTCTATCCTGGCGGAAGACGCGATCAAAGCGGCGATTGCTGATTATAAAAGCAAGCACGACGCCAAGTAATTTCAGGTAGGGGCGTAGCATGCTGCATGCTGCGCCCGCGTTTATTGGGACGCTGTCTGGCGTCCCGGGGCCGGTCCGCTCCCCGACGCCGGTTTGCCAGATGCAGGGGATATTGAGTGTGAGGTTGTTATGTCGATTACTATGAGCGACAGCGCTGCGCAACGCGTTCAGGCGTTCCTGAATAACCGCGGCAAAGGTCTCGGCCTGCGCCTTGGGGTTCGCACCTCCGGCTGTTCCGGGATGGCGTACGTGCTGGAATTTGTTGACGATGTGAATGACGACGACGTTATTTTCGAAGACAAAGGCGTTAAGGTGATCATTGACGGCAAGAGCCTGGTCTACCTTGACGGCACCGAACTTGATTTCGTTAAGGAAGGCCTGAACGAAGGCTTCAAGTTCAACAACCCGAATGTCTCAAGCGAGTGCGGCTGCGGCGAAAGTTTCAACGTCTGATAGCCCGTCGTGTTCTTCCGCAGAGGCCTTGCGGATGGATGAGATGCCCCCCGCACGGCGCGGGGGACCCGAAACCCTCACGATAACGCCCAGAGCACGCTATGGATTACTTTACTTTATTCGGGCTGCCAGTTCGCTATCCCGTGGACGGCAGCCTGCTTGCATCCCGCTTTCAGGATCTGCAACGCCAATTCCATCCCGACCGCTTTGCCAGCCAGCCGGAGCGCGAGCGCCTGATGGCGCTGCAGCAGGCGGCGACCATTAATGAAGCCTACCAGACCCTCAAGCACCCGTTAAAACGCGCCGAGTATATGTTATCGTTGCACGGCTTTGACCTGGGTAATGAACAGCATACCCTGCGCGATACGGCGTTCCTGATGGAACAGCTGGAGCTGCGCGAAGAGCTTGACGCCATTGAGCGTAAGGCGGATGACGCCGCGTTGACGGCCTTTGGTGAACGCCTCGCCGTCGCCGTCAGGCAGCGCAGCGCCCAGATGGTGCAGCAGTTGGACGACGAACAGTGGACCGACGCCGCCGATACCGTGCGCAAACTGCGCTTTTTGGACAAACTCCAGCAACAGGTTGAACAACTCGAAGAAAAACTGCTGGGTTTTGAGTGATTTTTTTAATTCTGGAAGCTCGACATGGCCTTATTACAAATCAGTGAGCCCGGCTTAAGCGCCGCGCCACACCAGCGTCGTCTGGCGGCCGGCATCGATCTGGGCACCACCAACTCGCTGGTCGCCACGGTGCGCAGCGGGCAGGCTGAAACGCTGCCCGACGCCGAAGGGCGTCACCTGCTGCCGTCGGTGGTGCACTACGGCGAGCAGACTACGCAGGTCGGCGTCGCCGCGCGCGCGCAGGCGGTGCAGGATCCGGCCAACACCATCAGCTCGGTCAAACGCATGATGGGCCGCTCCCTGGCCGACGTACAGCAACGCTATCCGAACCTGCCTTATCAGTTCCAGGCCAGCGAAAACGGCCTGCCGATGATCGCCACCGCTGCCGGGCTGCTTAACCCGGTTAGCGTGTCCGCCGATATCCTCAAGGCGCTGTCCGCCCGGGCGCAGCAGGCGCTGGACGGCGAACTGGACGGCGTGGTGATCACCGTTCCCGCTTATTTTGATGACGCGCAGCGTCAGGGCACCAAGGACGCCGCGCGTCTGGCGGGCCTGCACGTGCTGCGCCTGCTGAACGAGCCGACCGCCGCGGCCATCGCCTACGGGCTGGACTCCGGCCAGGAAGGCACCATCGCCGTGTACGATTTGGGCGGCGGCACCTTTGATATTTCTATTTTGCGCCTCAGCCGCGGCGTGTTCGAAGTGCTGGCCACCGGCGGCGACTCCGCGCTGGGCGGCGATGACTTCGACCACCTGCTGGCCGACTGGCTGCGCGAACAGGCCGGCGTGGCCGACCGCAGCGATCACGGCCTGCAGCGTCAGCTGCTGGATGCCGCAATCCAGGCCAAAATCGCGCTGAGCGACGCCGAGTCCGTGACGGTGAACGTCGCCGGCTGGCAGGGCGACGTGACGCGCGAGCAGTTCAACGCCCTGATCGCCACGCTGGTCAAACGCACGCTGATGGCCTGCCGCCGCGCGCTGAAAGACGCCGGCGTCAGCGCGGAAGAGGTGCAGGACGTGGTGATGGTGGGCGGCTCTACCCGCGTACCGCTGGTGCGTGAGCAGGTCGGCGCCTTCTTTGGCCGCACGCCGCTGACGTCGATCGACCCGGACAAAGTGGTTGCCATCGGCGCGGCCGTTCAGGCCGATATCCTGGTGGGCAACAAGCCGGACAGCGAAATGCTGCTGCTGGACGTGATCCCGCTGTCGCTGGGGCTGGAAACCATGGGCGGTCTGGTGGAGAAAGTCATCCCGCGCAACACCACCATTCCGGTGGCGCGCGCGCAGGAGTTCACCACCTTTAAAGACGGCCAGAGCGCGATGATGATCCACGTGCTGCAGGGCGAGCGCGAGCTGGTGCAGGACTGCCGTTCGCTGGCTCGCTTTACGCTGCGCGGCCTGCCGCCGCTACCGGCGGGCGGGGCGCATATCCGCGTCACCTTCCAGGTGGATGCGGACGGCCTGCTGAGCGTGACCGCGATGGAGAAATCCACCGGCGTCGAGGCGTCGATTCAGGTGAAACCTTCCTACGGCTTGTCGGATGACGAAATCGCCGGAATGATCAAAGATTCGATGGCCCACGCGCAGAGCGACGTCGGTGCGCGCATGCTGGCGGAGCAGCGGGTGGAAGCCGCCCGCGTGCTGGAAAGCCTGCAGGGCGCGCTGGCGAGCGATGCGGCACTGCTGGAGGCGCAAGAGCGCCAGGCCATCGACGCCGCCGTGGCCGCCTTGCAACAGGCGGTACAGGGCGATAAGCCGGCGGCCATTGAAGCCGCAATAAAAACATTAGATGCGACTACGCAAGATTTTGCCGCGCGCCGTATGGATGCTTCCATTCGACGGGCGCTGGCTGGCCATTCTGTGGATGAGGTTTAACCATGCCTAAAGTTGTTTTCCTGCCCCATCAGGACTTATGCCCGGAAGGGGCGGTATTGGACGCGGAACAAGGGGAAACCATCCTCGATGTTGCGCTGCGCAACGGGATTGATATCGAGCACGCCTGTGAAAAATCCTGCGCCTGCACCACCTGTCACTGCATCGTGCGTGAAGGCTTTGACTCGCTGGAAGAGAGCAGCGAGCTGGAAGACGACATGCTGGACAAAGCCTGGGGGCTGGAGCCGGAAAGCCGTCTGAGCTGCCAGGCGCGCGTCGCGGACGACGATCTGGTGGTGGAGATGCCGCGCTATACCGTTAACCACGCGCGCGAGCACTAATTGTTAGCCGTCAGCCTGAACGGGAGATCATAATGGGACTGAAATGGACCGACAGCCGCGAGATCGGCGAAGCCCTGTACGATGCCTATCCGGACACCGATCCGAAAACCGTGCGTTTTACCGATATGCATCAGTGGATTTGCGAGCTGGAAGAGTTTGATGACGATCCGCAGGCTTCCAACGAGAAAATACTGGAAGCGATTTTGCTGGTCTGGTTAGATGAAGCAGACTAGCGACTAATAGCGTAACGGGCTGCCATGGGCGGCCCGTTTATTTTGTATCCGACCGATAAAAACGAATCTACCCTCAATAATTCGGGTGACCGGGCGCTGCCAACACCGCCGTCACCTGAAGTTATGACGGGCATAAAGCATATACGGAGTAGGCTATGACGACTGAAACCATGCAGATTACCCTGTCCCACCAGCCCGCCGATGCGCGCTGGGGCGAAAAAGCCCTGCTGAGCACCAACAATGACGGCATCACCATTCACCTGACCGGCAACGGCAAACTGGGCGCAATTCAGCGCGCGGCGCGTAAAATCGACGGCCAGGGCATCCGTCAGGTGACGCTGGCCGGCGAAGGCTGGGGCCTGGAGCAAAGCTGGGCGTTTTGGCAGGGGTTCCGCGGGCCGAAGGGCCAGCGCAGCGTTGAATGGCCGCAGCTGTCCGCTGACGACCGCCAGGAGCTGGACCGCCGCCTGAAGATCGTCGACTGGGTGCGCGACACCATCAACATGCCGGCGGAGGATCTGGGGCCGGAGCAGCTGGCGACCCGCGCCGTCGACCTGATGTGCGACGTCGGCTGCGATGCGGTCAGTTACCGCATTATCAAAGGCGAAGATCTGCGCGAGCAGAACTATGCCGGCATCCATACCGTCGGCCGCGGCTCTTCGCGTCCGCCGGTGCTGTTGGCGCTGGACTACAACCCGGGCGGCAATCCGGACGCGCCGGTATTCGCCTGCCTGGTCGGCAAAGGCATCACCTTTGACACCGGCGGCTACAGCCTGAAGCAGAGCGCCTTTATGGATTCGATGAAGGCCGATATGGGCGGCGCGGCCACGGCGACCGGCGCGCTGGCGCTGGCGGCGGCGCGCGGTCTCGACAAGCGGGTGAAGCTCTACCTGTGCTGCGCGGACAATATGGTCAGCGGCAACGCCTTCAAGCTGGGGGATATCATCCGCTATCGCAACGGTAAAACCGTCGAGGTGATGAATACCGACGCCGAAGGGCGCCTGGTGCTGGCCGACGGCCTGATCGACGCCTCCGAACAGCAGCCGGAACTGATTATCGACTGCGCCACCCTGACCGGCGCGGCGAAAACCGCGCTGGGCAATGACTACCACGCGCTGTTCAGCTTCGACGACGCGCTGGCGCAGGATCTGCTCAGCAGCGCGCAGGAAGAGCACGAGCCGTTCTGGCGTCTGCCGCTGGCGGAGTTCCACCGCAGCCAGCTGCCGTCCAACTTTGCCGAGCTGAACAACATCGCCGGCGCGGCCTACAGCGCCGGCGCCAGCACCGCGGCGGCCTTCCTGTCGCACTTTGTCACGCGCTATCAGCAGGGCTGGCTGCACATCGACTGCTCCGCCACCTACCGCAAAGGCGCGGTGGATCAGTGGTCTGCCGGCGCGACCGGGCTGGGCGTGCGCGCCGTCGCCAACCTGCTGCTGAGCAAAGCGAAATAACGCTGAACATATCGTTAATAGATGTAAGGGGCCGGAGCGTTGGCCCCTTAATAATTGGAGTTGGTCATGAGTTCCCACCATCACGATACCGTCGCCGCTGACGACAATGAACTGGAGCGCCTGCTGAAGCTGGCGGTCAGCGAGGCGGCGCACCGGCCGGCATTTTTCCGCGAGCTGCTGGAGTCCACCGTTTATATTCTCGGCGACGGCGAGCAGGTGCAGCAAGAAGGCAATATTACGCTGGATGCCGATACGCCGGTGAACATTCAGCACTGGGAAAAGCAGGACGGCAGCAGCGTGGTGCCGTTCTTCTCGTCGCTGCGTCTGCTGCAGCAGGCGGTGGAGGACGAACAGCCGTTTATCGCCATGCCGGCGCGGGTGCTGTTTGAAATCACCCAGGGCGCCGAGCTGTTCCTGAACCCGAAGGCCGAGTACGGCAAAGAGTTTTACCCGGAAGAAGTGGCGATGCTGCTGGTAAACGGCGGGGTGAGCAAGCCGGTTGAACACTATATCGACAAGGATTCGCAAATCCTGCTCGGCCAGCCGGAGGTGTATCCGGCGGCGATGGTGGATGCGCTGACCACGCTGTTCAGCCAGCGTAAGCCGGTGCGCCGGGCGTTTCTGGCGCTGATGCACGATCGCGCGCTGGATGAGAAACCCAACCTGCTGGTAGGGGTGGAAGTGGACGGCGATGCGGCCGAGATCGACGCGCTGATTCAGGAGGCGGGTAGCGTTGCCAGCGAGGCGCTGGCGGATGATGAACCGGTTGACTTCTGCCTGGTGTCGGAAAAAGAGCGCGGCGTCAGCCACTATCTGATCGCCCATACCCAGCCGTTCTATCAGCGGCGCTGGGGCAGCTGGCTGCGCAATATCATTCCTTCCACCGATACCAGCCAATAACGGCGCAGCGTGACGCGCCTGCGGGCTTTGGCGGCGAAATCGACGCCGGCGCTAATATTTTTTTAAAGAAATGTTGGTTTTCCCGTAGGCAAGCGTTAATAGCGCACATATAATTTGCGCCACTTGAACAAGGCCGGCGGATTTTTTCTGAGTCCGGCCGTATTAGGAAGTCAGACTGAGGCCATTATGACCGTAGAACGTACCTTTTCCATCGTTAAACCAAACTCCGTAGCCAACAACGACATCGGCGCTATCTATGCGCGTTTCGAGCGTGCGGGTTTCAAAATCATCGCCGCTAAAATGCTGAAGCTGAGCCGTGAGCAAGCTGAAGGCTTCTACGCTGAGCACAAAGGCCGTCCATTCTTCGATGGTCTGGTTGAGTTCATGACCTCTGGCCCAATCATGGTGCAGGTTCTGGAAGCGGAAAACGCTATCCAGCGCAACCGCGACATCATGGGCGCAACCAACCCGGACAACGCGCTGGCCGGCACCCTGCGTGCTGACTTCGCTGACAGCTTCACCGCTAACGCGGTGCACGGTTCCGACTCCCCGGAATCTGCTGCGCGTGAAATCGCTTACTTCTTCAACGACAGCGAAATCTGCCCGCGTTGATAGCGTTGGTTTCTTCCGACGAAAGATCATATTCACCGGCTGAAACAATAAAAATGCCCTGAATGCGTTCCCGTCGTGGAAACTCGCTACTAAAATTTGTACAATGCCGCGCCCTGGATGAGTCAACTTGTCCAGGGCGTGTTTTATCCCGCCAGAGTCCGCCGCCCAGAAAGCGCCGGCAGGGATAACAACACACTTCGCCCATTCTTGTTCCCGAGAGGGAGCCAGCCATAACGTGTAATAACGAGGCTAAAGATCATTATGTTAGAACCCATCGCGTCCGAGCACACCGTGTCTGAAAATAATTCTATGCAAGATCAATCCGTTAAAACGGAGCAACCGGCTGCCGCCAAAATTAACCTGCTGGACCTGAACCGTCAGCAGATGCGTGAGTTTTTCGCCTCGCTGGGGGAGAAACCGTTCCGCGCCGACCAGGTCATGAAGTGGATCTATCACTACTGCTGCGATGACTTCGAGCAGATGACCGATATCAATAAGGTGCTGCGCGGCAAACTGCAGCAGATTGCCGAAATTCGCGCGCCGGAAGTGGCCGAAGAGCAGCGCTCGAGCGATGGCACCATCAAGTGGGCGATCAAAGTCGGCGACCAGCAGGTCGAAACCGTCTATATCCCGGAAGCCGACCGCGCGACGCTGTGCGTCTCCTCGCAGGTAGGCTGCGCCCTGGAGTGTAAATTCTGTTCCACCGCGCAGCAGGGCTTTAACCGCAACCTGCGCGTATCGGAAATTATCGGCCAGGTGTGGCGCGCGGCGAAAATCATCGGCGCGCAGAAGGTTACCGGCCAGCGTCCGATCACCAACGTGGTGATGATGGGCATGGGCGAGCCGCTGCTCAACCTGACCAACGTGGTGCCGGCGATGGAAATCATGCTTGACGATTTCGGCTTCGGCCTGTCGAAGCGCCGCGTTACGCTGTCGACCTCCGGCGTGGTGCCGGCGCTGGACAAGCTGGGCGACATGATCGACGTGGCGCTGGCGATCTCGCTGCACGCGCCGAACGACGCGGTGCGCGATGAGATCGTGCCGATTAACCGCAAATACAACATCGAAGCCTTCCTGGCCGGGGTGCGCCGCTATCTGGCGAAGTCCAACGCCAACCAGGGGCGGGTGACGGTGGAGTACGTGATGCTGGATCACGTCAACGACAGCACCGACGACGCGCATCAGCTGGCGGAAGTGCTGAAGGATACGCCGTGCAAGATTAACCTGATCCCATGGAACCCGTTCCCGGGCGCGCCGTATGGCCGCAGCTCCAACAGCCGGGTCGATCGTTTTTCCAAAGTGTTGATGGAATACGGCTTTACGACTATTGTTCGTAAAACCCGCGGCGATGATATCGACGCGGCCTGCGGCCAGCTGGCGGGCGAGGTGATTGACCGCACCAAGCGCACGCTGAAAAAGAAAATGGCCGGGGAACCTATCAAGGTGCAGACGGTCTGAAATCTATAGGAAGATTTTAGTTATCTAACAGCCTGTTATGTAAACAGCAATCCCTCAGGCGATCGGGTAACATCGTACAAGGAGTTTAAACGGCATGAAGCTGAAACCCTGGGGATGGTTGTTGACGGCAGGCCTGTTGGCCGGCTGCGCCGGCTCCGCGCCGGACAACCCGGCGGCGGCGCAGACGCGTTTGCAGCTGGGTTTGGCGTATCTGCAGCAGGGCAACCTGGAGGCGGCGCGCAAAAATCTGGCGAAGGCGGCGGACGCCGCGCCGCAGGATTACCGGACCCAACTGGGAATGGCGCTGTACCAGCAGCGCGTCGGCGCGTCCGACGCCGCGCGGCAACGCTATCAGCAGGCGCTGAAACTGGCGCCGGGCAATGGTAGCGTCTTGAATAATTACGGTGCGTTTCTTTGCAGTTTAGGGCAGTATGTAGAGGCGCAACAGCAGTTTAGCGCAGCGGCATCAGCCGCCGATTACGGCCGGTTCGCCGACAGTCTGGAGAACGCGGGTTACTGTTTTTTCCAGGCGGGTCAGTACGATCGGGCGCGGCCGCTGCTGATCAAGGCCTTAAAGGCTGAACCGGATAAAGGTTCGCCGCTGTTGGTCGAGGCTGAAAAGCAATTTGGTGCGGGGAAACGTGCGCAGTCGCAGTTTCTATTGGATGTTTATCAGCACGTTCTGCCGGCCAGTGCCGACAGTTTATGGTTACAGATTCGTTTCGCCGCGTTAGCCGGCCGCCAGGACAGCGTTCAGCGTTATGGCAGGCAGTTGGCGCGAAGTTTTCCACAATCCAAACAGTACCAGCAGTTCTTAGCCGATGAATACTGAAGCCTCCCAAGACAAAACCGTATCCATGACGACAGGCGAGCGTCTGCGTCAGGCCCGAGAGCAGCTCGGGCTGAGTCAGCAGGCCGTTGCAGAACGCCTGTGTCTCAAAATGTCGACCGTACGCGATATCGAAGCGGACAACCTGTCGGACGATCTGGCTTCGACCTTCGTGCGCGGTTACATCCGCTCTTACGCCAAGCTGGTGCATGTGCCGGAAGATGAGCTGTTGCCGGCGATGGCCAAACAGGCGCCGGTAAAAATGGCCAAGGTGGCGCCGATGCAAAGTTTTTCATTGGGCAAGCGGCGCAAAAAGCGCGACGGCTGGCTGATGAGCTTTACCTGGCTGATCCTGTTTGTGGTGGTCGGTCTGACCGGCGCCTGGTGGTGGCAAAACCACAAGGCGCAGCAGGATGAGATCGCCAACATGGCCAACCAGTCGTCGGCGCAGCTGTCGCAGCAGAGCGAAGGCCAGTCGGTGCCGCTGACGGACAATAATGCCGATACGCAGACGCCGGCGGCGGATGCCGGTTCGGCGCCAGCGCCGGCCGATAGCACGGCAGCTGCGCCTGCGGCCTCCGCACCGGCGGCGGGCGGCGATGCTGCCGCACAGCAGCAGCCTACGGTAGTGGCGCCAAGCCAGGCCAGCATCCCTGATGCCGCGCGGGCCGACAACGGCGCGTCCCTGCCGACCGGCGATGCCGCGGTTGCCGCACCGGCGGTCGATCCGAATGCGCTGGTGATGGATTTTTCCGCCGATTGCTGGTTGCAGGTGACCGACGCCAGCGGTAAAACGTTGTTCAGCGGCATGCAGAAAAGCGGCGGCAAGCTGAACCTGACCGGTACAGCGCCTTATAAACTGACCATCGGCGCGCCGGCGGCAGTACAGATTCAATATCAAGGTAAACCGGTAGATTTAAGCCGGTTTGTGAAGTCAAACCGTGTTGCCCGTCTGACCGTTGCCGCGCAGTGATTGCGCGGCTGGCGTCTTGAGTGATGAGCAGCAATGGAGAAGAGTAAGTGATGCATAACCAAGCACCCATTAACCGTCGCAAATCAACACGCATTTACGTCGGCAAGGTGCCCATTGGCGACGGCGCGCCGATTGCGGTGCAGTCGATGACCAATACCCGTACTACCGATGTCGCAGCCACGGTTAACCAGATCAAGTCGTTGGAACGCGTCGGCGTTGATATCGTCCGCGTTTCCGTACCGACCATGGACGCCGCCGAGGCGTTCAAGCAGATCAAGCAGCAGGTCAACGTGCCGCTGGTGGCGGACATTCACTTCGATTACCGCATCGCCCTGCAGGTGGCCGAATACGGCGTTGACTGCCTGCGCATCAACCCCGGCAATATCGGCAACGAATCGCGCATTCGCTCGGTGGTTGACTGCGCGCGCGATAAAAACATCCCGATTCGTATCGGCGTCAACGGCGGTTCGCTGGAAAAAGATCTGCAGGAAAAGTACGGCGAACCCACGCCGGAAGCGCTGCTGGAATCCGCGATGCGCCACGTCGATATTCTCGACCGTCTCAACTTCGACCAGTTCAAGGTCAGCGTGAAAGCCTCCGACGTTTTCCTGGCGGTGCAGTCGTACCGTCTGCTGGCCGCGCGTATCGATCAGCCGCTGCATCTGGGCATTACCGAGGCCGGCGGCGCGCGCAGCGGGTCGGTGAAATCGGCTATCGGCCTGGGGCTGCTGCTGTCGGAAGGCATCGGCGATACGCTGCGCATCTCGCTGGCGGCGGATCCGGTGGAAGAGGTGAAGGTCGGCTTCGATATTCTGAAATCGCTGCGCATCCGTTCACGCGGCATCAACTTTATCGCCTGCCCGACCTGCTCGCGTCAGGAGTTTGACGTTATCGGTACGGTCAACGCGCTGGAGCAGCGCCTGGAAGATATCATCACGCCGATGGACGTCTCGATCATCGGCTGCGTGGTGAACGGCCCGGGCGAGGCGCTGGTTTCGACCATGGGCGTGACCGGCGGCCACAAGAAAAGCGGTTTCTACGAAGACGGCGTACGCCAGAAAGAGCGCTTTGACAATGAGCAGATGATTGACCAGCTGGAAGCCAAAATCCGTGCCAAAGCGGCGATGATGGATGAAAGCAAGCGCATCACGGTCAACATGCTGGAAAAGTAAGCACTATTGCCGGGCAGGCCTGATGTCTGCCCCCCAGATGAACCCGGGGGCGCTTGCGCATTGAATCGCGCAGGCGAAAGTCCCTATAATCGGGTTCATTTTTATATAAAACGAACAGAGAACTCACGTGGCAAAGAACATTCAAGCCATTCGCGGCATGAACGATTACCTGCCGGCAGAAACGGCATTATGGCAGCGTATTGAGAGCACCCTGAAGCAGGTGCTGGGCAGCTACGGTTACAGCGAAATCCGGTTGCCGATTGTAGAGCAGACCCCGTTGTTTAAACGCGCCATCGGTGAAGTGACCGACGTCGTGGAAAAGGAGATGTATACCTTCGACGACCGCAACGGCGAAAGCCTGACGCTGCGCCCTGAAGGGACGGCGGGTTGCGTACGCGCCGGCATCCAACATGGTCTGCTGTACAATCAGGAACAGCGTCTGTGGTATATCGGCCCGATGTTCCGTTACGAACGTCCGCAGAAAGGCCGCTATCGTCAGTTCCATCAGCTGGGCGCCGAGGTGTTCGGCCTGCAGGGGCCGGATATCGACGCCGAACTGATCCTGCTGACCGCACGCTGGTGGAAAGCGCTGGGCATCGCCGAGCACGTTAAGCTGGAGCTGAACTCCATCGGTTCGCTCGAGGCGCGCGCCAACTACCGCGATGCGCTGGTGGCGTTCCTGGAGCAGCACGTCGAGGTGCTGGATGAAGACTGCAAGCGCCGTATGTACAGCAACCCGCTGCGGGTGCTGGACTCGAAGAATCCGGACGTGCAGGCGCTGCTGAACGACGCGCCGCGCCTGTCCGAGTACTTGGATGACGAGTCGAAGACCCATTTCGACGGCCTGTGTGAACTTTTAACCGCCGCCGGTATCCCATATAGCGTTAATGAGCGTCTGGTGCGCGGCCTGGATTACTACAACCGCACGGTGTTTGAGTGGGTCACCACCAGCCTGGGCGCGCAGGGCACCGTGTGCGCCGGCGGCCGTTACGACGGCCTGGTCGAGCAACTGGGCGGCCGCGCCACGCCGGCGGTCGGCTTCGCCATGGGGCTGGAGCGTCTGGTGCTGCTGGTGCAGGCGGTGAACCCGGAATTCCAGCCCGATCCGACGGTGGATATCTATGTTATCTCCTCCGGCGCGGGCGCGCAGAGCGCGGCGATGCGTCTGGCGGAGCAGGTGCGCGACGCCGCACCGCAGCTGAAATTAATGACTAACTACGGCGGCGGCAACTTCAAGAAGCAAATCACCCGCGCGGATAAATGGGGCGCTCGCGTGGCGCTGATCCTGGGTGAAGACGAAGTGGCGCAGCAGCAGGTGGTGGTGAAAGACCTGCGTAGTGGTGAACAAGAAACGCTGGCGCAAAGCGAACTCGCGGCGAAGCTGGCTTTGATGTTAGGTTAAGGAGAAGGACACCGTGGAAGTCTATACCACCGAAAACGAACAGGTTGACGCTCTCCGCCGCTTCTTTGCCGAAAACGGCAAGGCGCTGGCGGTTGGCGTGGTGCTTGGCATTGGTGCCCTGGTTGGCTGGCGTCTCTGGCAGAGTCATCAGGACTCCAATATGCTGGCTGCCTCCCAGTCTTATCAGCAGACCAGCGAAGCGCTGGCTGCCGGCAAATCGGGCGACGTCGCCGCTGCGGAGCAGTTTATTCAGGCGAACGGCAACAGCTACGGCGTGATGGCGGCGCTGGAGCTGGCGAAGCATTTCGTTGAACAAAAAGATTTTGCGAAAGCGGAACAGCAACTGGTATTGGCGCAGGGGAAAGCGAAAGAAGACAACCTGTTGTCAGTGGTTAACCTGCGTTTGGCGCGCGTCCAACTGCAGGAAAAAAAGCTGGATGAAGCGCTGAAAACGCTGGATGGCGTCAAGGGCGAAGGCTGGGCGGCGATGCTGGCGGATATCCGCGGCGACGTACTGCTGGCGAAAGGCGACGCCAAAGGCGCGCGTGAAGCCTACAGCAAAGGTCTTGAATCCAATCCTTCTCAGGCTCAGCAGGCGCTGCTGCGCATGAAATTGAATAACTTGTCCAGCTAAGGGGAATTCCCAATGCAATTGCGTAAAACACTCTTGGTCGGGCTGGTTTCCGCCGCCCTGCTGAGCGGTTGTTCGCTGTTCAACAGCGAAGAAGACGTGGTCACCATGTCTCCGCTGCCAAAAGTTGAAAATCAGTTTACTCCGAGCAAAACCTGGAGCACTTCGGTTGGCGACGGCATTGGCGAATACTATTCGCACCTGCGTCCAGCCTATCAGGACGGCACCGTGTATGCTGCTGACCGTCATGGCATTGTGAAGGCGCTGGACGCCGACAGCGGTAAAGAAAAGTGGAAGGTTGACCTGTCCGAGAAAACCGGCTTCTTCTCAAGCAACCGTTCAGCCCTGCTGTCCGGCGGCGTGACGGTTGCCGGCTCCAACGCCTATGTGGGCAGTGAGAAGGCGGTGGTTTACGCGCTGAACACCTCTGACGGCACGCTGGCCTGGCAGGCCAAGGCCGCCGGTGAAGTGTTGTCCCGTCCGGTGGTGAGCGACGGCATGGTGCTGGTGCACACCAGCAACGGCCAGCTGCAGGCGTTTAACGAAGCCGACGGCGCGGTGAAGTGGACCGTTAACCTGGATATGCCGGCGCTGTCTCTGCGCGGCGAATCCGCACCGTCCACCGCCTACGGCGCGGCGATTGTTGGCGGCGATAACGGCCGCGTCAACGCCGTACTGATGCAGCAGGGCCAGCTGATCTGGCAGCAGCGTATTTCCCAGCCGAGCGGCGCGACGGAAATCGATCGTCTTAACGACGTCGACACCACGCCGGTGATCGTTGACGGCGTTGTCTACGCATTGGGGTATAATGGCAACCTGGCGGCGCTGGATCTGCGCTCCGGCCAGATTATGTGGAAGCGCGAGCTGGGCTCAGTGAGCGACTTTATCGTTGATGCCGGCCGTATCTATATGGTTGACCAAAACGACCGCGTGATCGCCCTGAGCACCGAAGGCGGCGTGACCGTCTGGACGCAGAGCGAGCTGCTGCACCGTAACCTGACGCCGCCGGCGATGTATAATGGTTATCTGGTGGTGGGCGATTCCGAAGGCTATCTGCACTGGATCAACACTACCGACGGCCGTTTCGTCGCTCAGCAGAAAGTGGACAGCTCCGGCTTCCTGTCTGCGCCGATGGTGGCGGGCGAGAAGCTGGTGGTGCAGGCCAAGGGCGGCGAGGTTTACGCATTTACCCGCTGAGCCCGGTAGCTCCGGCTCTGAGACCCGCAGGCCAGGGCGTCATCGCCTGACGCCGTGCGGGCACAACGGCTCCTGAAACGTTCAGGGGCCGTTTCGTATTTTTATAAGCTGCGCTGCCGGTGTCCATCCGTAGCGTGGTAACGCATTGATAATTTAAGTAATAGAGGCTTCAACAATGATACCTGTCGTCGCGCTGGTCGGGCGCCCGAATGTGGGTAAATCCACCTTGTTTAACCGTTTGACACGTACGCGCGATGCGCTGGTGGCGGATTTCCCCGGGCTCACGCGTGACCGCAAGTATGGTCGTGCCGAAGTAGAGGGCAACGAATTTATCATCATCGATACCGGCGGCATTGACGGTACCGAAGATGGCGTCGAAACCCATATGGCCGGCCAGTCGCTGCTGGCGATTGAAGAAGCGGATATCGTGCTGTTTATGGTGGATGCGCGCGCCGGGCTGATGCCGGCCGATCAGGGCATTGCCCAGCATCTGCGCAGCCGTCAGAAGGCGACCTTCCTGGTGGCCAACAAAACCGACGGCATCGACCCGGATATGGCCAGCGCCGATTTCTATGCGCTGGGTCTGGGCGAGGTATACCCTATCGCCGCCTCACACGGCCGTGGCGTCACGCAGCTGATTGAACACGTGCTGGTGCCGTTTGTGCCGGAAAAAGAGCAGGAAGTCGAGCTCAGCGAAGAAGAGGCCAACGCCGCCTACTGGGCGGAGCAGAACGGCGAGCTGGAAGAAGAGGGCATTCCGGCTGACGAGGAAGAAGACTTTAACCCGCAGGATCTGCCGATCAAGCTGGCGATTGTCGGCCGGCCGAACGTCGGCAAATCCACGCTGACCAACCGTATCCTCGGTGAAGAGCGCGTGGTGGTGTACGACATGCCGGGCACCACCCGCGACAGCATCTACATTCCGATGGTGCGCGATGAGCGGGAATATGTGCTGATCGATACCGCCGGCGTGCGTAAGCGCGGCAAGGTGACGGAAACCGTTGAGAAGTTCTCGGTGATCAAAACGCTGCAGGCGATCGAAGACGCCAACGTGGTGCTGCTGGTGATCGATGCGCGCGAAGGCATCTCCGATCAGGATCTGTCGCTGCTCGGCTTTATCCTCAACAGCGGTCGCTCGCTGGTGATTGCAGTCAACAAGTGGGACGGCATGAGCGAAGAGGATCGCGAGCACGTCAAAGAGATGCTCGACCTGCGTCTGGGCTTCGTTGACTTTGCCCGCGTGCACTTTATTTCTGCGCTGCACGGCAGCGGCGTCGGCAACCTGTTTGAGTCGGTGCAGGAAGCGTACGAGTGCGCCACGCGCCGCGTTAATACCTCGCTGCTAACCAAAATCATGAATATGGCGGCGGACGACCACCAGCCGCCGCTGGTGCGCGGCCGTCGCGTGAAGCTGAAGTACGCCCACGCCGGCGGTTACAACCCGCCGATCGTGGTGATCCACGGCAACCAGGTGACCGATCTGTCGGACTCCTATAAGCGTTACCTGATGAACTACTTCCGCCGCTCGCTGAACGTGATGGGGACGCCGATCCGCATCCAGTTCAAAGAGGGGGAGAACCCGTTTGCCGGCAAACGCAACACGCTGACGCCGACCCAGATGCGCAAGCGCAAACGCTTGATGAGCCATCTGAAGAAAGGCAAAAAATAAACCGGATATACCTAAACCAAGAGGTATGGCGGAGAGAACAGGGCGCGGCGTTGACTGCGCCCTTTTTTATTTAGCCAAAATCGTTTTATTATCTGAGCATTATTGTTGCCGCATTAAGTCTGAAGGAACACCATGTCCTGGGAAACCTGGAATTTCGCATTCAGCGTTACCGTACCGAATTTACTGATGATGCTGCTGGGCGTGTTCCTGCGCCAGCGGCGACTGATGGACGACCGTTTTATCGACGGCACCAGCAAACTGGTGTTCAACCTGGCGCTGCCGTGCCTGCTGTTTTTCAGCATTGCCACCAACCATCCGCACATTCTGGCTAACCTGCCGCTGGTGATGTACGGCGCGCTGGGCACCGTCGCCACCTTCCTGATGTTGGAGATCGCCGCGAAGTGGCTGGTGAAAGAGCCGCGTGAGCGCGGCGTCTTTGTGCAGGGCGGCTTCCGCGCTAATACCGCCATCGTCGGCCTGGCCTACGCGATGACCGCCTACGGCGAAGAGGGCGTGGCGCTGGGTTCGCTGTACCTGACGGTCACCGTGATTTTGTTCAACGTGCTGTCGGTGTTCACCCTGACGCGCAGCCTGCAGGGCGGGCCGGATAAGAAAGTCAGCCATCTGTCCCTGCTGCGCGGCATCGTCACCAATCCGCTGATTATCGGCCTGGTGTGCGGGCTGGCGTATGCGCAGACCGGGCTGGGCATCCCGCAGGTGCTTGTGCAGACCGGCGGCTATATCTCCGGCCTGTCGCTGCCGCTGGCGCTGCTGTGCACCGGCGCCAGTCTCGATCTGCGGGCGATGTTCCGCTCCTCCAACGTGGCGGCGCTCTCCTCAGCGGCCAAGCTGTTTGTGGTGCCGATGCTGATGACGCTGGGCGGCTGGCTGTGCGGCTTTGAGGGCGCGGCGCTGGGGATTATTTTCCTGTTTTCCGCCACGCCGACCGCCTCCGGCAGTTACGTGATGACGCGGGCGATGGGCGGCAATGCGACGCTGGCGGCCAATATTATCGCCATCACCACCGTCGGCTCTTTCTTCACTACCGCGCTGGGGATTTACTTCTTACGTTCCTGGGGCGCAATCTGACAGGAGAAAACGGATGGACGCACTGTGTCCCGATTGCGATCAGCCGATGACATGGGTGAACGGTCACTTTCATTGCCAGGGTTGCCGGCGCGACTACCGGCAACTGGCGGACTGCCCGGAGTGCGGGCAGCCGCTGCAGGAGCTGAAGGCCTGCGGTGCGGTGGATTACCTGTGCCAGCACGGCCACGGGCTGATTAGCAAAAAGCGCGTGCGCTTTCGCTATCTGCCGTTGGACTGAGACGCTGGCGCCGCGCGGCTATTTATCCACCTGGCCGGTCTCCCACAGATCGACCAGCGCCTGCGGCGCCTCGCTTTCCGGGATCAGCAGCACGATCTGGCTGCTGCCGACCCGATCGGCGTAATCGATCTGCACGCGAAAGTAGCGTTGGTCGCCGCAGCCGGGAGAGTCGGGCTGTCCTTCCTCGCGGGCGTAGGGCAGCGACTGATTGAGCAACTGCTCGAGACGCGCGCATTCATCCGGCGAGATATCGGCGATAACGATGCGCCGCAGCCCGGCCAGCTTGGGGATAAAGGCAAAGCCGCCTTCCCGGGCCAGCTCAATCACCGTTCCCTGGCTGAGCGCCGGCAGCGGACGCATTACTCCACCCCCACTTGCCGCCAGGCTGCCTGTACTTTATCCGCCACCTGTTGGCTAAAGCGTTGGCCGGCGTGTTTCACGGTCAGCCTGGCGAAGGTGGCGAAGTCGGCATCCTGCGGCAACGCTTTGTCGCACAGCGTGTCGTACCACACCACGCCGGCCTGTTCCCAGGCGTAGCCGCCCAGGGCGCTGGCCGCCAGATAAAACGCGCGGTTGGGAATGCCGGAGTTGAGGTGTACGCCGCCGTTATCCTCTTTGGTGTCGATATAGTCCTGCATGCTGGCGGGCTGCGGGTCCTTGCCCAGCAGCGGATCGTCATAGGCGGTGCCGGGGGCGGACATCGAGCGCAGCCCCTTGCCGTTGATGCCCTTGGCCAGCAGGCCTTCACCGATCAGCCAGTCGGCCTGGTCGGCGGTCTGCTTCAGATGGAACTGTTTGACCATGGAGCCGAAGACGTCGGACAGCGACTCATTCAGCGCGCCGGCCTGCTGAAAATAGACCAGCCCGGCTTCGCTTTCGGTGACGCCATGCGCCAGTTCGTGGCCGACGACGTCAATGGCGATGGTGAAGCGGTTAAAGATTTCACCGTCACCATCGCCGAATACCATCTGCTGGCCGTTCCAGAAGGCGTTCTGGTATTCGCGGCCGTAATGCACGCTGCCGGTCAGCACCAACCCCTGGTTGTCCAGCGAGTTGCGCTTAAAGGCCTGCCAGAAGAAGTCGTAGGTGACGCCGAGGTAGTCGTAGGCTTCGTCCACCGCCACGTCATGATTGCTGGGTTGCCCCTCTTTGCGCACCGCCTTGCCCGGCAGCTGGGTGCCGTTTTGCGCGTCATAGATATCGCGCATCACGCTGCCGGCGGTGGCGCTCTGGCTGCCGGCGGCGCGCAGCGGCATATTGCCGAGCAGGCTCTGTACGTGGTTCAGCGTATGCTGGGCGCAGTCGCGCTGCGGTACGCTGCCGTGTTCAACGATCCGTCGCAGGATGTAAGGCGGAATAACGGAACGAGCAAGCAGGTCAGACATTATGGCTCTCCTTAGGCTGTCGCGCCTGTTAACGCATCAGATGCACGCCATTAAGTGTAGTTCACGCGTCGTAGAGCTTGTGATGGTAAGTGCTCACCGCCGGCGTCGCCTGCTGCGCGTTGAGGCGCTTGACCGATTCGCGGATCGCCAGCCGTCCCTGCAGCAGCTGGTTACAGACCGGGGCGTCCGGCCGCAGCATGCGCCGCTGCAGCAGCTGGATGGCTTCAAAGCCCAGCTCGTCGCGCGGCACGTGCAGCGACGTCAGCGGCACATCGTGGATTTCCGCCAGATTAAAACCATCCATGCTCATCACGGACATATCGTTGGGTACGCTGAAGCCGAGCCGCTGCAGGGCGTTCACCGCGCCGACCGCCATATAGTCGCCGCCGGCCAGCACCGCCGTCGGCAGCGCGTCGCGGTCGCCGAGCTGGCCGATAAACGTTGTGAGCGCCTGCTCGGCCTCCGCGCTGCCAAAGCCGGAGGTGGTGACCAACTGCCGGCTTTCATCGAACGGCATATGCTGCTGCAGATACGCCTGGCGAATACCGGCCAGCCGCAGCTCCATGGTGTGGCGGCGCAGACACTGCAGGTGCAGGATGCGCTGGTGGCCCTGCTGCAGCAGATAGCCGGCGGAAAATTCGCCGATGCGCTGGTGGTCGGGAGAGATGCTGTCGAGCCGCATGCTGCGGTCGCTGCAGTTGATTAATACGCAGGGCTTATGCAGGTCGGCGGCCAGCGCGTGGATATGCTCATCGTCGATGCCGATAATCAGCGCCGCCTGGGTTTGCGCCTCATTCATCTTGCTGAGGAACAGCGCCCCGTCGCTGTGCGTCTCTTCCAGCGCGCAGTAGCGGATCCGGACCTCGTGCTGCGCCAGCGCGGCGATAATCCCCTGAATCACCCGGTAGTAAAAAATATCGGTGCGCACGTCAAACGCGCGCTGCGGCGCAAACACCATCACGCTGTTGAGCATCAGCCGTCCGCTGGAAATCGCCTGCAGAATGCCGTTGCGCTCGGCGCACTCCAGCACCTTCTGCCGCGCGCTGCTGCTGGTATTGGCCTTGCCCGCCAATACCCGGGAAACCGTACTGATCGACAGACCGGTTTGGCGGGCAATTTCCTGCACTTTCAGCTTTCCGTTCATTTTGTGATCCCGTTCAAATCGCGTGATGAAAATTTTTTCATCACGGCGGATTAGCGTATTTACTGGCGTTACCGACCTGCAGCGCCGTTGTTACTTAATGTATGAGAATTTTTGCAAAAAACCACGTTTCTCTCCTTACCGCGGGCCGATAGTCTGATCTGGTTCACCAATTTGCCCGAGTTATCAGGCCAATTTGGCGGTTTTACTGCACCGGAATGTCGTAGCAGGGCGGGGTTTGTACGCCGCTGTTAATCCCTCCGAATAACACATGTACCCATAAATAAGGCTGAGGTGACATAACCGACGCCGCGGAGCAGAGAAGATGAGTGTTGAGATAAACCAGGAAGCCGTACACAGCGGACGGCGCAAGTTCAAATCGTTACGCTGGTGGATGCTGGCGCTGTTTCTGTTGGGGGTAACGGTCAACTACATTACCCGCAACTCGCTGGGCATTTTGGCGCCGGAGCTGAAAACCAGCCTGAATATGACCACCGAGCAGTATTCCTGGGTGGTCGCCGCTTTCCAACTGGCATACACCCTGTTCCAGCCGCTGTGCGGCTGGCTGATTGACGTGATTGGCCTGAAGATGGGCTTCCTGATTTGCGCCAGCGTCTGGGCGCTGGTCTGTATGCTGCACGCCGGCGCGGGCAGCTGGCTGCAGCTGGCGATCCTGCGTTTCTTTATGGGCGCATCGGAAGCCGCCGCCACGCCGGCCAACGCCAAGGCGATCTCCGACTGGTTCCCGAAAAAAGAGCGGCCGATCGCCGCCGGCTGGGCCGGGGTGGGTTTCTCCATCGGCGCGATGCTGGCGCCGCCGATTATCGTGGTGGCCCATGTTTCGTTCGGCTGGCAGGGGGCGTTTCTGTTCTCCGGCGCGCTGGCGATGGTCTGGGTGTTGCTGTGGTGGCGCTTCTACCATGCACCGCAGCAGCACCCTAATCTGAGCCAGCAGGAGCTGGCGCTGATCGGCGCGGACAATGAGCCTGAACTGGCGCGCCTGCCGTTCTTTAAATCCCTCAAGCTGCTGGCCAGAAACAAAAAATTCTACGGCATCGCCATTCCGGCCTTTCTCGCCGAGCCGGCCTGGGCGGTTTTCAGCTTCTGGGTGCCGCTGTATCTGGCCAGCGAACGCGGTATGGACCTGAAGCAGATCGCCATGTTCGCCTGGCTGCCGTTCTTGGCGGCGGATATCGGCAGCGTCGCCAGCGGCTATCTCACCGCGCTGTACCGCAAATGGTTCGGCTGCACGCGCGTGAATTCGGTGGTCGCCAGTTCGGTGACCGGCGCTTTCATGATGGTGTCGCTGGCGTTTGTGGCGATCACCAAAGATCCCTATCTGGCGATCCTGCTGATTTCGATCGGCGGCTTCGGCCACCAGGTGATCTCCTGCATGCTGAGCGCGCTGGTGGTGGAGTCGTTCGACAAAAACCAGGTGGCGACGGTTAACGGCATGCGCGGCTCCAGCGCCTGGATCGCCAGCTTCCTGTTTACGCTGCTGATCGGCGCGGTGTCCGACACCGTCGGCTTCGGCCCGCTGTTTGTGGCGATGGGCTTTTTCGACCTGATCGGCGCGCTGTTCCTGATTGCCCTGATTGCCGAACGCGGCAAGAAAAAAACACTTAACCCGTAAGATGGATGCCTATGAAAACGCTAAAGAACTGGACCCTGGCCGGCCAATATGACGACCGCATCGAACTGCTGGTGGATGGACAGCACCTGTTTTGCCTCTACGTACTGGAAGAGGATCTGTTCCGCGTATTGCTGCAACGCAACGGCGAGCTGGCGCTGGACCGCACCTGGAGCATTGCGCCGCAGCAGGATGTGCCGTGGGAAGGGCGCGACCGCCTCAGCGTGGCGGGCTTTGGCCTGCCGGGCTACCGTCTGGAACAGCATGACCAGCGGCTGGTGGTGGCCAGCGCCGCGCTGCGGGTGACGGTGCACCAGCCATTGTGGCTGGAGTGGGAGTATTGCGGCGCCGACGGGCAGTGGCATCCGCTGGCGGCGGACCGGCCGACCAGCGCCTATCTGTTGAATGCGCACGGCGACGGCGTGGCGCACTATCAGCGCCGCTTCGGCGGCGAGCGCTACTACGGCCTGGGGGAAAAATCCGGCGATCTGGAGCGCAGCGGCCGCCGCTTTGAGATGCGCAACCTGGACGCCATGGGCTACAACGCCGCCAGCACCGATCCGCTGTATAAGCACATTCCCTTTACCATCACCCGGCGCGAGGACGTCAGCTTCGGCCTGTTCTACGACAACCTGAGCAGCTGCTGGCTGGATCTGGGCAATGAGCTGGATAACTACCATCCGGCCTACCGCCGCTATCAGGCGGAGGCGGGGGATCTGGATTATTACCTGTTCCTCGGGCCGCAGGTGCTGGACGTAACCAAAGCGTTGCTGCGCCTGACCGGTAAAACCCACTTCGGGCCGAAGTGGAGCCTGGGCTACAGCGGCTCCACCATGCA
Source organism: Serratia sp. FGI94 (assembly GCF_000330865.1). Lineage (NCBI taxonomy): Bacteria > Pseudomonadati > Pseudomonadota > Gammaproteobacteria > Enterobacterales > Yersiniaceae > Serratia > Serratia sp. FGI94. The sequence continues at coordinate 3,537,787 of NC_020064.1, read as the reverse complement.
TTACACCGATGCGCCGGATGCGCAGCAGCAGCTGCAGCAGTTTATCGCTCTGTGCCGCCAGCATGAGATCCCCTGCGACTCGTTCCAGCTCTCCTCCGGCTACACCTCGATTAACGATAAACGCTATGTGTTCAACTGGAACTACGACAAGGTGCCGCAGCCTCAGGCGCTGAGCGCGGCGTTTCATCAGGCGGGACTGAAGCTGGCGGCGAATATCAAACCCTGCCTGCTGCAGGACCACCCGCAGTACGCCGCGGTGGCGGAGCAGGGGCTGTTTATCCGCGATTCGCAAAGCGACGCGCCTGAACGCTCAAGCTTCTGGGATGACGAAGGCTCGCACCTCGATTTTACCAACCCGGCGACGGTGCGCTGGTGGCAGCAGGGCGTGACGCAGCAGCTGTTGGAGGTGGGCATTGATTCTACCTGGAACGACAACAACGAATACGAAGTGTGGGACGGTGAAGCGCGCTGCCACGGGTTTGGCCGGCCGATCGCCATCAAGCATATCCGCCCGGTGATGCCGTTGCTGATGATGCGCGCCTCGATGGAGGCCCAGCAGCGCTTTGCGCCCGGCCTGCGGCCGTACCTGATCTCCCGCTCCGGCTGCGCCGGCATGCAGCGCTATGTGCAGACCTGGAGCGGCGATAACCGCACCAGCTGGCAGACGCTGCGCTACAACATCCGCATGGGCCTGGGGATGAGCCTGTCCGGCCTGTATAACGTCGGCCATGACGTCGGCGGCTTCTCCGGCGACAAGCCGGACGCCGAGCTGCTGGTGCGCTGGGTGCAGAACGGCGTGATGCATCCGCGCTTTACCATCCACTCCTGGAACGACGACGCCACGGTGAATGAACCCTGGATGTACCCGGCGGCGACGCCGATGATCCGCCAGGCGATCAACCTGCGCTATCAGCTGATGCCGTATCTGTATACGCTGTTGTGGCAGGCCTGCGCCGAAGATGAGCCGATGTTGCGGCCGACCTTCCTGGATCATGAGCAGGACAGCCGCGTCTGGTGTGAGAACGACGACTTTATGCTGGGACGCGATCTGCTGGTGGCCAGCGTGGTGGAGCCGGAGCAGCGTGAGCGTACGGTGTACCTGCCGGATAATCAGGCGGGCTGGTACTGCTTCTACAGCGGGCAGTGGTTCAGCGGCGGGCAGAGCGTAACGTTGCCGGCGCCGCTGGAGCGTCTGCCGCTGCTGGTGCGGGCCGGCGCCGCTCTGCCGCTTTCGCGCCGTCTGGCGCACGTTGACGTGGCGGCGGATGACCAGCGAGAACTCAAGCTGTTCCCGCGGCAGCAGGGGGAAAGCTCGGGGCTGCTGTATGAAGACGACGGCGAGAGCGACGCCTGGCGGCAGGGCGGCGCGCTGTGGTTGCGCTGGCGCATGCGCTGCGACGCGCAGCGCATTACGCTGACGGTGAGTCGCGAAGGGGATTTCCGTCCGGCGTGGCGGCAGCTGGCGGTGACGCTGCCGGCGGCGGAAACGCGCGAACTGTGGATCAACGGCGAGCGGGCGAGCGGTTATACGCTGGACTAAATAAAACGGGCGCCGTGACGGCGCCCGCTGATGACTATTCCGCCGCGCGCTTCTTGCGCGGCTTTTTCACCTTACTGATGGTTTTCACTTCGCTTTCCAGCCAGCCGTCCTGCAGACGGGTTTTCAGGATCTCGCCCACCTGCGCCTGTTTGGTGGTTTTCAGCACTTCGCCGCGCGGGGTTTGCGTCACGCTGTAGCCGCGCGCCAGCGTTGCCAGCGGGCTGACCGCTTCCAGCTGGCTGCAGGCGACGCCGAAGCGCTGACGGTAGCCGTTCAACTGACGCTCCAGCGCCTGCTGCAGCCGGTATTCCTGCTGCTGAATGCGCTGCTGGCTGCGGTGAATGCGCCCCAGCGGCTGCACCTGATTCAGGCGCTGCTGCAGGCGTTCGCTGCGGCGTTCGCTGTGGCGCAGCTGATGCTGCATGCCTTCTTCCAGCCGGCGTTGCAGCTTGAACAGCAGCGTCTGCTGACGCGCCAGCCGCAGGTGCGGATGCTGTTGCTGCAGGCGGTGGTGCAGGCGGCTGAACTGCTGCTGGCGCTGCGCCAGATAGTAGTCCATCGCCATTTCCAGCCGCTGCTGCTGCGACTGCAGCTGGCGCAGCAGCTCCAGCTGATTGCGGCTGACCAGTTCGGCGGCGGCGGAAGGGGTCGGGGCGCGCAGGTCGGCGACGAAGTCGGCGATGGTAACGTCGGTTTCATGGCCGACGGCGCTGACTACCGGAATATGACTGGCGAAGATTGCCCGCGCCACGCGTTCGTCGTTAAAGCTCCACAGATCTTCCAGCGAGCCGCCGCCGCGGCCGACGATCAGCACGTCGCACTCATCGCGTCGGTTGGCGGCTTCAATCGCCCGGACGATTTGCAGCGGCGCGTCCGCGCCCTGCACTGAGGTGGGGTAGATGACGATCGGCAGCGACGGATCGCGGCGCTGCAGCACCTGCAGAATATCGTGCAGCGCGGCGCCGCTGGCGGAGGTGATCACGCCAAGGCGTTTGGCCGGGCTGGGCAGCGGCTGTTTAAACTGCTGGTCGAACAGCCCTTCGGCCGCCAGCTGCTGCTTGAGCTGTTCAAACTGCTGCTGCAGCAGGCCGTCGCCCGCCGGCTGCATGTTTTCGGCGATCAGCTGATAGTCGCCGCGCGGCTCATACAGCGTGATGCTGGCGCGCACCAGCACCTGCTGGCCGTTTTGCGGGCGGAAATTGACGCGGCGGTTGCTGTTGCGGAACATCGCGCAGCGTACCTGCGCGCGGTCATCTTTCAGCGTGAAATACCAGTGGCCGGAAGCGGGCTGGGAGAAGTTTGAGATCTCGGCGGAGAGCCAAATCTGCCCCATCTCCATTTCCAGGAGCTGTTTAACCGTCTGATTCAGGCGGCTTACGGTAAAAATGGACGGTGCGGTAGGTAGCGACATGTGACCCAGATCAAATTTCAAAACAACCACTTAATTGACTGATACTACATGCCTCAAACAGCTAATCAAGAGTTTTTGTAAGAAAGTGCTGGAGGCAACCGATTCCGCTCTGTATAATGCCGCGGCAATATTTTATCTTTTCCGCATCCACCCTGGTGAGATATTGCCCATGCTACGTATCGCTAAAGAAGCTCTGACGTTTGACGACGTTCTCCTGGTTCCAGCCCACTCTACCGTTCTGCCGAACACCGCAGAATTAGGCACTCAGCTGACCAAAACTATCCGCCTGAATATCCCTATGCTGTCCGCAGCGATGGATACCGTCACCGAATCCGGCCTGGCTATCGCGCTGGCGCAGGAAGGCGGCCTTGGCTTCATCCACAAAAACATGTCTATTGAGCGTCAGGCTGAAGAAGTCAGCCGCGTGAAGAAACATGAAAGCGGCGTAGTGACCGACCCGCAGACCGTAACCCCGTCCACCACGCTGAAAGAAGTCAAAGAACTGACCGAACGCAACGGCTTTGCCGGCTACCCGGTCGTGACCGAAGACAATGAGCTGGTCGGCATCATCACCGGCCGCGACGTGCGCTTTGTCACCGACCTGAACCAGCCGGTGACCGCGGTTATGACGCCGAAAGATCGTCTGGTGACGGTGAAAGAGGGCGAAGCGCGTGAAGTGGTGCTGCAAAAAATGCACGAGAAGCGCGTTGAGAAAGCGCTGGTGGTTGACGAAAGTTTCCACCTGCTCGGCATGATCACCGTAAAAGATTTCCAGAAAGCCGAGCGTAAGCCTAACGCCTGTAAAGATGAGCAGGGTCGCCTGCGCGTCGGCGCGGCGGTCGGCGCCGGCGCCGGCAACGAAGAGCGCATTGACGCGCTGGTCGCGGCAGGCGTTGACGTACTGCTGATCGACTCCTCCCACGGCCACTCCGAAGGCGTGCTGCAGCGCATTCGCGAAACCCGCGCCAAATATCCGGATCTGCAAATCGTCGGCGGCAACGTCGCGACCGCAGCCGGCGCCAAAGCGCTGGTTGAAGCCGGCGTCAGCGCGGTGAAAGTGGGCATCGGCCCTGGCTCTATCTGCACCACCCGTATCGTGACCGGCGTCGGCGTGCCGCAAATCACCGCCATCTCCGATGCGGTTGCCGCGCTGGAAGGCACCGGCATCCCGGTTATCGCCGACGGCGGCATCCGCTTCTCCGGCGATATCGCCAAGGCGATCGCGGCGGGCGCAGCCTGCGTGATGGTCGGCTCCATGCTGGCGGGCACCGAAGAATCTCCGGGTGAAATCGAGCTGTATCAGGGCCGTTCATTCAAGTCCTACCGCGGTATGGGCTCGCTGGGCGCGATGTCCAAAGGCTCTTCTGACCGTTACTTCCAGACCGACAACGCGGCGGACAAACTGGTGCCGGAAGGCATCGAAGGCCGCGTGGCGTACAAAGGCATGCTGAAGGCCATCGTACACCAGCAGATGGGCGGCCTGCGCTCCTGCATGGGTCTGACCGGCTGCGGCACCATCGACGAACTGCGCACCAAGGCGGAATTCGTGCGCATCAGCGGCGCCGGCATCCAGGAAAGCCACGTGCACGATGTGACCATCACCAAAGAGTCGCCAAACTACCGTATGGGCTAACCCACGGCAGAGATGTTTATGCGTAGCGGCGTGGCGCGCCACGTCGCTGGCCCCGCAGAGCGGGGCCATCACCACGCGCTTATTGTTGTTTTTTCTCCTTTTGTTGCTGGAATTCGCCTCACATGACACAAAATATTCATAAGCATCGCATTCTTATTCTGGACTTCGGTTCGCAGTACACCCAACTGGTAGCCCGTCGCGTGCGCGAAATCGGCGTTTACTGTGAACTGTGGGCCTGGGACGTCAGCGAAGAGCAGATCCGCGAATTCAACCCGAGCGGCATCATCCTGTCCGGCGGCCCGGAAAGCACCACCGAACACAACAGCCCGCGCGCGCCGGAATACGTCTTCAACGCCGGCGTGCCGGTGCTGGGCGTGTGCTACGGCATGCAGACCATGGCGATGCAGCTGGGCGGCCAGGTACAGGGCTCCAGCGAGCGTGAGTTCGGCTATGCGCAGGTGGAAGTGACCACCGAAAGCGCGCTGATCCGCGACATCGAAGACGCCATCAGCCCGGCAGGCAAACCGCTGCTGGACGTGTGGATGAGCCACGGCGACAAAGTCACCGCCATCCCGTCTGATTTTGTCACCGTCGCCAGCACCGACACCTGCCCGTTCGCCATTATGGCCAACGAAGAAAAACGCTTCTACGGCGTGCAGTTCCACCCGGAAGTGACCCACACCCGCCAGGGCCAGCGCATGCTGGAACGTTTTGTCCTGGATATCTGCCAGTGTGAAGCGCTGTGGACCCCGGCCACTATCATCGAAGATGCGGTTGAACGCATTCGCGAGCAGGTGGGTGAAGACCAGGTGATCCTCGGCCTGTCCGGCGGCGTGGACTCTTCCGTTACCGCGATGCTGCTGCACCGCGCCATCGGCAAGCGCCTGACCTGCGTCTTCGTTGACAACGGCCTGCTGCGCCTGAACGAAGCCAAGCAGGTGATGGAGATGTTCGGCGACCACTTCGGTCTGAACATCGTTCATGTGGAAGGCGAGCAGCGCTTCCTGGACGCGCTGAAAGGCGAGAACGATCCAGAAGCGAAGCGTAAAATCATCGGCCGCGTGTTCGTTGAAGTGTTCGACGAAGAAGCGCTGAAGCTGGACGATGTGAAATGGCTGGCGCAGGGCACCATCTACCCTGACGTGATCGAATCCGCCGCTTCCGCCACCGGCAAAGCGCACGTGATCAAGTCGCACCACAACGTGGGCGGCCTGCCGAAAGAGATGAAGATGGGTCTGGTTGAACCGCTGCGTGAGCTGTTCAAAGACGAAGTGCGCAAGATCGGTCTGGAGCTGGGCCTGCCGTACGACATGCTGTACCGTCACCCGTTCCCGGGGCCGGGTCTGGGCGTGCGCGTGCTGGGCGAAGTGAAGAAAGAGTACTGCGATCTGCTGCGCCGCGCCGACGCCATCTTTATCGAAGAGCTGCATAAAGCTGACCTGTACAACAAGGTCAGCCAGGCGTTCACCGTGTTCCTGCCGGTGCGCTCCGTCGGCGTGATGGGCGACGGCCGTAAGTACGACTGGGTTGTTTCGCTGCGTGCGGTGGAAACCATCGACTTTATGACCGCGCACTGGGCGCACCTGCCATATGAGTTCCTCGGCCGCGTCTCCAACCGCATCATCAACGAAGTAGACGGCATCTCCCGCGTGGTGTACGACATCAGCGGCAAGCCGCCGGCGACGATTGAGTGGGAATAATTCCGCGCTGATATCGCCCGTTTGATGGCATACAGATAAGACTAAGCCCGCTTAATAGCGGGCTTTTTTGTGTCTGGTAATGATTGGCAAATTTTAGCATCGCCAAGCACCATTTTTTTTATGGCATAGTTATTGGTATTACTAGTACTTGATACCATGTTGCCATTAAGACATGAATCATGGTATTGAATATATTCAACGGATTGATTTTAATTGTTTTTTTTCATATGAAACTAATGTTTTTTAGTATGATATTTTGAGCGGAGAACGACGGAAACTATGCTTATCGATACCAAGCTACGCAATCTCAAGCCTCAGGATAAACTTTACAAAATTAATTATCGCGATGGCTTGTATGTAGCGGTTTCTCTCTGCTAGAGAGATCTCATTTCGCATAACGACTCAATCCACGGTAGGCAAGAGGCAATTACTATTGGTCGATATGATGTCACCGGTCGGGGACGTCGAAAGCATATGGCGGCCAGGTCAGCAACTGAGAAATTTGAGAGGGGATATGGTAGCTTGGTATGTTACGGTTAAGGAGAAACTATGGACTTGTTTTCTAGGCGACAGGGATACTCTATCTGATGAGCACAGCACGTAACAGTGAGAACAAAGTCCGGTTGTTCATCGGAGAGCGGATTGAGCACATCTCGGATCGCGAGGTTTTGGCCACCGTTTGTGATGTTCTAGAAAAGGGCACCGAGTGGGCTTACATATTCGCTAACTTTAACGTGAATGGGCGTCAGGTTGATGTCGCGGTTTTTTCCGCCACCATTACGCTTGTTATTGAAGCCAAGGGATATACACAGCCCATTAAGGGAGGGGTGAACGGCAGTTGGACCCAAATTGGATCGTACGGTAGTCGAAAGCTACGCAACGGGTACACTCAAGCTTTGGATGCTAAGAATGCGTTACGTGATGCAATATCCGAGCTATTTGGTGCACTTTCCGGCTATCCCAACGCTTTGCTAGCTATTGTGCCAGCGATTCCATCAGGCTCCTCGTTACCACTGAGTGATTTCAAGGTAGCTACTGGCGGGTTGGATGCGATCGCGGTTGCTCTCCGTGCGATGTCAGGATCCTTGCTGAGTAAAGAGCAATGCCAAGCACTCGCAGCTCATTTGAACCTTGAACGCGTATCGGGAAGGGATGCGGCAATTCATGAAACTGTGCTGTTATCAGAGCGAATAGTGTCAAGCTATGAGTCTGCTTTTTTGGAGTTTCATAGACCAACCGGTACACTGCTAGTAGAGGACCAATACCACCTTGATGACAAACTGATCTCAGCATCTATGATTCTAGAGATGGTTCTGTCGTCGCAATCTGCGCTTCTGATCAGGGGACCGTCAGGATGTGGAAAGTCCTTGCTGAGTGCTCGCATCGCTACGGAATGTATCCAAGTCGGTGTGCTTCCTATCCACATCCAAGGTAAAGACTTCGAGGGAAAGCTTCAGAAGATAATTGACGTTGAGCTTAGACTACTTGGCACTTCCGTACGCGATTTACTAAGAGCAAGTCGTTTCCTCGTAAGGCATATTGTCCTGTTTCTCGACGGCTACAACGAATGCCCAGAACCTTTGCGAATGACTTTGACACGAAGTCTCCAAGCGTTTTCACTACGCTACGGTGCGGGTATTGTCATCACCTCACAAGGCACCTTGGCTAGACAAGAGCTTCTGCCAGTTGAAGCGATTTTAGTCAGTCCGCCGCAACTCGCATTGAAGTTACAGCTCGCAAAACTTAACCAAGAAGATGAAAACTTCACAAACTGCCAAGCTCTCCTTGAGATTGCTCTCTCAGGGCTTGAAGCTGAACTCATTGGGCAAGCTGCTGCATCACTGCCTGCCGGGGCAAGTACGTTTGTTCTATTCGACACGGTTGCCCGGATGCGCCTCGGCAATTTTGCAACTTCGGGAATTCGGGCTCTTTCCGGGTTTGCAGAGGAACTAATTTCTCAAACTGCGTTTAGTATGTCTATTCGAGAGTTTGATCGATTTTGCGATGCGACAAACGTGACAAACATGACGCGGGACGCGGTCCTTAAGTCGCGGCTTGTATTACAGCGCGGTGACAGACTCAGTTTTTCTCATGAAATGTTTTTCTATGCTTTCATGGCGGAGTCTGTGGTTCGCATAGCATGCAAAGATTCTGAGCGTGTGCAAGCTTTTCTGCGCTCTCCGCGATTTCATGGTTCTAAGGCTCTTATTCTCGGCGCGATGGAGGACGATTCGACGTTAAGGGATATTTTGGAGAAGACCACTGATCGGGACATCCTGGAGTCTTGCGTCCGAGGAGAGTGTGGAGAGACCGCAGGAAGTATCATGAAAGTAAAGCTCGACGTGCTACTCGCCGAAATGATCGCAGAGGCTTCTGAACTGCGCTTCCTACTGAATGACGAAGGATGGTTTGGCTGTTCGATTGAGGCTGGCGTTTCTCGGTCAACCCTCTCGAAGTTTGAAGTTTTTCTTCCTGCCATTGGTTGGTTTCTAATGCAGGGAGTTTACTTAGAACAAATCATGGCGGCGTGTCGCGTCATGGACGGGAAAATTGCCGAAGCCAATCGGGATCTCTATAAGGAAGCAAGGGACAAAAATGTGCCACTTCGGCACGCGACATTTGGCCAAGCCTATGTGTTCGATCACAAGATTGCGCTTTCGCGGCTTGTGTCCTTTATCCATAGTGGTGGCTTACGCCACACTCAAGGGAGAGAGCTTGGTGACGCTCTAAATAAATCATGGAATGAAGCGAGCACGTATAGCGAATTCTACGTCCTTCTCGGAATCACTAGGTTCACGGAGCAAGCATCATGGGCTGCGTCATGTGTATTGGATCTCCTTGAGCGTCTGAAAAGCTTGCCTTATCACCTCCAGCTAGCCGCGGTAGACTTTTGTGCCCACTTGCGAAATGTGGATGATGCAGTCAAGGCAAAGATGATCGCGGTGCTTAAGGACTCAGCTAACAAATTGGGCTTGTTTATGAATTCCATTATTCTCGATGCACTGAAGGGGTTGGGCGGACTAGACGACGAAGAAGAAAACTACAGAACAGTGGTCTTAGAGGAGATCGAAAGTGTGTTCTCCGAGTCGGGACCACAGGCCGATACGGAAGCATGGAATATCTTTTCTCGACAATTTGATCATCCGCATGAGAGCATTTATTGGGAAGAGGTAAACAATCTCGCTAGCGATCAGAAGCGGCAGTTTCTCTTCAAGGCACTCAAAGGGGCGAGCACCGATTATGTTTCCTTTGTCGGTATTTTGATTCATCAGCTCGCAGATTTCGGTGATCCAGCAGTTTCTGAGGCTATTGAACCATGGCTTAGGTTGCCAGCCAAAAGGTATGTCATCCCACAAGATACAGTCGAGGTATTTTTCGCAGCGCATGAAGCGATGGGGATTTTGGGGCTCCCACTTCCTGCTACAGTAGCATCGTCTATCGATATCGATGAAACTGTGCGAGCCTGTGGGGAATTAGCTTACTGGGCTTGCCGGTTGAGCCATCGTGAACTTGAGTCCTCACCCCAGACTCTCGGTGCGCGGACTACGTTGTTGGCTTACTCCGCTTCGGCAAGTGCTGGAGCACTTTGGTCTTCAACATCTCGAATGTTGTCTTCGGATAGTGCAAGAACTCATGTTGCAAAGAGCTATCCAAACACCGCCCTAGCTGTTTGCCGCGATGCACTAATCAATCGCGGGGTGCAGAAGACATACCACGAACACGGATTGAGGAATGATTTGGCGTGCATTGCTTCCTTTTCTATTCAAGTGATTGGGCAGTTTGGGGGCACCGACGACTTGCAATATTTACGCAGTATTTGCGACGATGAGGGGCTGGGTCATGCAGCACTCGACGCGATCAGGAAAATTGAAGAGCGCGTCCGTTACCGAAAATAAATGCATCAGCGGGGATATTCATGTTCATAGGAGCTTATTATCTCCGGCACTGAGTCTCTCAGACCTTTCTATTGACTGTTGGTTAATACGAAGCTCCGATAATGTTATTGCATGGTAGCTGTCCAAAATTTATCTCTCTGAGGATGACTGAATGGGCTGAGAAACATGCAGTAAGGTTGGACTTATCAGTCTGGGGAAACCAACGCAAAATGCTTCCATGGAGCGTTCTAACCGAATATACCGTATAGAAGCACTCGATTTTTATCTGTTCAGAACACTGAATGAAGTGCGTGAAATCACTGGAAATGGATTTCATAATATAACTGTAAATTCCCGAACGAACAAATGAATAATATTAAACAGAAGGAATGACGCCAACAGAATTATTTAGCCGGAAAGGGCATGGAACTAAAATGGGGCTATTCACAGACGGAACTACGGGGAATCCGAAGCCAGCCAGAGTTAGGAGAAGAATGGGAGGGGGATGTTAATGCAAGAGTTAGAGTATAGGGTGCCTTACAGCCTAGACAATTTGATTACTAAAATCGCTCAAGAGGGTTATACAAAGGATAACTTCTGCCTTTATACCAAAGAGTATGAGGCAGCAGCTACTCCCGGACTGACATGCTATCTTGAGCGTTATCCGGATGTGAGCGATGATGATGAAGAAGTGTATCCTGACTATGTAGAGCAAAATGAGTTGGAGCTGTTTTTTTATGGTGACCAATTTATGGATGTGCTCAGAAGTGCGCTGAATCAAAAACCTAATGCAACTGTGGATGATATTATCTCGGGGGTGAATTATTACTTGGATAATGATACATTTATCACGTTTTCATAGGTATAAAATTTCATAATCCAGTAAAGACCGTTTTGCTGCCTTTCTGACCATGTCGTAGCACCCTGTGTGGATTCTATCCATGCAGGTGCACGCCATGAAAAATCTCTCTCTCTGCTGCCCGAAATCAGTATTAAGCAGAAAACCGTCACCTTCACGCCTCTTCTTGAACATAGTTTTGCCCCGGCTGGTGGCTGGTTTTCATTATCCTGTATTTCCCCGGCTGAGTACTCAATTACGTTATCTCACTTTGTGATTAATAGAATGCTCAAATGTGAACCATATCTCAAAAAATACGGCCATCTATTTAACGTGTTAATAGCCATATCGGGCGTTCATTTTTCGGTGGAAACCGAGGCAATTAAACAATGTGCTGCTTTTTCAGGCCAGGTTCAGCGACAGTGGGCATGGCCAGTGAGTTGCCAATCGCCCCGTTGGCTATAGGCCTATATAAGGCCTTTGTCACCGTGCTCACGGAAATAAAAAAACATAATTAATAAGTACAAAAACGTAATAGATCACCAGCCGTAATCTGTGTCAGAAAGTATTCCGCGTTCACAAAATAGGCAGGAGATGTGATAAAAATGAGTGAAAACATAATGCAAAGTCAGCACGATGAGTATCATAAACTAACGCGTGGAGAACGCATTGGTTATGGGCTGGGTGACTTTGCCCAAAATCTTGTTTTTGGGACAATAGGCGGTTTTCTTGCTCTACACATGTTGACTGTTAATGCAATCAGCACCGCAGCCGCGGGGTTTATATTTCTTTTTGTCAGAATTCTCAATGTGTTTTGGGACCCGATGGTCGGGACTTTTGTTGATAAAAGGAGTTCAGCGTCCGGGAAATACCGTCCCTGGCTGCTAAGAGCCGGTATTCCACTTGTGATTCTCTCCGCCTTGCTGTTCGCACCTATTCCTGAAGTGCGTGGATCCGTGCCTTTTGCCTTCGTCGTTTATCTGGCCCTGGATTTGGTTTATTCGGTGGTAAATATTCCGTATGGTTCTCTTAATGCTTCATTAACCAGAGATCCTGCGTCAATCGATAAGCTGACGAGTACGCGCATGATGCTGGCTAATAGCGCCAACCTTCTTGTCTATACCTTATTTCCCATGTTCGTACAAATGGCGGCCCCCAAAGATCGCAGCATCAAGGATACCGGGCTTTTCGGGCTTAAGCTGGAACTGGGAAACTATACCGATCCGTCAGCCAGCTACGCGTGGTTTGGCGTTTATTCTGTGTATATGATCGTCGGGGCGGCGGCGCTTTTCCTGTGTTATAAATTAACCAAAGAACGCGTTGTCGCTACGGTAGAGCAATCTGCCAATGTAAAAGCGACGGATTTATTCCTTGAACTCAAAAATAACCGGCCGCTTGTCATTCTCGGCGTGTTTTTTATGCTGGCCTTTACCTTCATGTTTTTCATGAACACGGTTAATGGTTTTTTCAATCAGTTTGTTGTCGGCCATTCGGAATGGATGGGCGCCGTTGGTCTTGTCGCCTCAATTCCAGGTATTTTATTCCCGATTTTTTGGCCAAGACTCAAGAAAATATTGGGTAAAAAAGGATTCTTCCACCTTTTCCTTGGCATGTTTATCGTGGGGGAATTGCTGACATACATCTGGTCACTCGATGGCATGCATGATGAACTCTGGCTGGCTTATATCGCAACATTTATTAAACAGTGGGGGTTAACGTCGGCGACCGGCTTTATGTGGGCGCTTGTCCCAGAGGTTATTGCGTATGGCGAATTAAAATCAGGCAAGCGAAACGCCGCAATTATTAATGCCATTATGGGGCTTTTTTTCAAAGTCGGCTTTACTCTTGGCGGTGCCATTCCGCTTTGGCTGCTGGCCGCTTATGGCTTTAACGAAGTCGCTGCCCAACAAGATGCAAACGCTATCGCTGGAATCAATATGACGGCGATTTGGATCCCGATAGCGCTAGCCTTTGTGTCGATGATCATTATTCAATGCTATCCCATCTCAGATAAAAACATCACGGATATCAACCGTCAGCTCGATGAAATACGCATATAATTAAATCATTGATAAATAAACTAAATTTATTTAAAAAAGGTAAAGCCCTATGTCACTGATTCAAAACCCTATATTGCCTGGATTTAATGCAGACCCAAGTATTATCCGCGTCGAGGACACTTACTATATCGCAAATTCGACCTTTGAGTGGTTCCCCGGCGTTCGTTTACATGCGTCAAAAGACCTGGAGCACTGGCGTCTTCTGCCGAGTCCGTTGTCAACAACGGCGCTTTTGCAGATGAAAGGGAACCCTTCATCAGGTGGGATCTGGGCTCCGGCTCTCTCTTATGCCGATGGCAAATTCTGGTTGGTTTATACGGATGTGAAAGTCACCGAGGGCGCCTTTAAAGACATGACCAACTACCTGACCACCGCAACGGATATCCGTGGTCCATGGACCGATCCCATCAAACTGAATGGCGTCGGTTTTGATGCTTCGCTTTTCCATGACGATGATGGCCGTAAATACCTGGTGCAACAAACCTGGGACCACCGAGAGTACCGCCACCCTTTTAACGGCATTACGTTAACTGAATTTGATGCCGATACGCTGAAATTAAAACCAGAAACGGCGCGCACCATTTATCGGGGCACTGCGGTTGCGCTGGTTGAAGGGCCACACCTCTACAAACTGAATGGATACTATTATCTTTTTGCCGCTCAGGGAGGAACCGTCTTTACCCACCAGGAGGTTGTTGCGCGTTCAACCAGCCTGGACGCCGACAGCTTTGTAACGGCTCCGGGGGAGGTCTTCTTAACCAACGTAGATACGCCGGACAGCTATATCCAAAAACAGGGCCACGGCAGTCTGGTGTCAACCCCCGAAGGTGAATGGTATTACGCCTCACTCTGCGCGCGCCCCTGGAACCATGCCGGTGAGTCTGTCTACGATCCGCGCGGGTGGTCAACGCTTGGCCGGGAAACGTCGATTCAAAAAGTTTATTGGGATGAAGAGGGTTGGCCACGTATTGAGGGCGGCCACGGAGGAAAAACCTTTGTCGAAGGGCCAAAAGGTGCCGTTGGTAGCCAAAGCGCAAAGGATCATAGTCAGCAAGATGATTTTAAATCGTCGGCGCTCGATCTCAATTGGAATACGCTCCGCGTTCCGTTCACCGAAAAAATGGGTACAACAGGCGACGGAAAATTGACGTTAATCGGGCAGGGTTCTTTAGCGAATACTCATGACCTGTCGCTTATTGCCCGGCGCTGGCAGGCTTTCTATTTTGATGCGCAGGTTAAAGTTAAATTCAATCCATTTAATTACCAGCAAATGGCAGGCTTGACGAATTACTATAACGATCGTCACTGGAGCTTTGTATTCATTACCTGGAATGAAATTAATGGTGCGGTTATCGAGGTAAGTGAGAATAATCGTGGTAAATATACCTCGTATCTGAAAGAGGATGCCATAAAAATTCCGGAAGGTAGCGAGTATGTCTGGTTCCGCACAAAAGTAAGAAAGGAAAGTTATACCTATGAGTATAGCTTTGATGGGATTAACTTCACTGAGATTCCGGTCACCCTGGATGCCGCTGTTCTTTCTGACGACTATGTATTGCAAAGCTATGGCGGGTTCTTTACCGGTGCGTTTGTCGGCCTGGCGGTCGTAGACTACTCCGGCTATGCCGCCAGCGCAGAGTTTTATAATTTCTCCTATCAGGAACATGGTGATTCGTTAATGGCAAATGGCAGTTATAGCTGGGAAGCCAGTGAATCACGCTTTAATTAAAGGCTAAAGTTGTAATTAAGATAATAAGTACAGCGTCAGTCGGGGGCTAATTCATCCCTGACTGATTATGCGCACCTTCTGTGAAATTAATGCGGGTGCTGGCAGCGAAGTGTCCGATAGATACCTTACCGACCTGTTAACTGTTGGTATGACGTGATCACGTCCGTCAATATCTGATTGTTCTGACTATGGAGGATATTATTACGCCGATGTTATCACTGTACCTCTGAGAAATAAAAATAAAATCAACTTGTTTTGGTGGCGTCATTTCTATTGGCACCAGAGCGGGATGGTTATTTTCTTAAAATATAATGAATTTGAGATAGCCATGAAAACTGTAAATAAAATCCCTTTAGCTATGGCGGCTATCGCCGCGCTGTGCCCTGTTTCCGTACTGGCGCAGGAATTCACCCAGGAACAGATTGACGCCATCGTGGCTAAAGCGGTCGATAAAGCATTGGCCGAACGGCAGGTGAAAATTGACGCCGCAGCCGATAAAAAGATTGATGTCATTACCACCCCGCAGACCACCGCGGCCTCGCCGGACTTGGCGATTCCATTCGGCCTTAAGTTCAGCGGCTATGCCCGCTATGGCGCCCACTTCCAGACCGGCGATCAGAAATATGTCGGCGTCGACGGTTCTTATAACGGCGCCTCGGCGATCGGCCGTCTGGGTAACGAAAGCAACGGCGGTGAATTCCAGATAAGCAAAGCCTTCAAAAGCGCCCAAGGGGCGATCTGGGATATTAACGTCATGTTTGACCACTGGAGTGACGAAGTGAACCTGAAAAAGGCCTACGTGGGCGTCACTAACGTGCTCGAATCGAACCCGAATGCCTACCTCTGGGCCGGCCGGGACTTCCACCAACGTCCGCAACAGGGGATCAACGATTACTTCTGGATGAACCACGACGGCCAGGGGGCCGGGGTGAAGAACTTTGATATTGGCGGCGTACAGTTTGACGTGGCGGCGGTGTCGCAGGTGAAATCCTGTAGCCCGGAAGTGATGGCCGATGAGACGAATCCATCACGCATCACCTGCACGGGCAGCTCCGATACCGGCGATAACGGCCACTACGCGCTGACCACCAAAACCCACGGCATCAAGGCCGGGCCGATCGACGTTGAAGTGTACGCCAACTACGGCTTTGACTCGAAAGCGGTGGATAGCGACGAGCGACTCAAGGCCTGGCAGGGGGGACTGGTACTGAGCCATACCAACGACAGCGGGGTGAACAAGCTCATACTGCGCTACTCCGACAACGCGGATAACAGCGTCTACAGCAAGACCGACGATCTGACCACCGTCTACGCCAGCTTTGAGGGGAGCCATAAATTTACCCAGCAGGCGCAGGTCGAATATCTGCTGGCCTTCCATGATTATGATAACGGCAAGGACAACACCGACAACCGTAAAAACTATGGCGCCATCGTACGGCCGATGTACTTCTGGAACGACGTGCACTCCACCTGGCTGGAAGCAGGCTACCAGCGCGTAGACTACGATCGGGGCGGGGATAACAAGGGCTGGAAGCTGACGCTGTCGCAGAATATTGCCATTGGCATGGGGCCGGAGTTCCGTCCGATGTTACGTTTCTACGTCACCGGCGGTCAGGTGGAGAACGAGCATACCGCCAAAGTTAATGGCACCAGCAACGAACGCTTGGATTCACTGAACGTTGGCGGCATGTTTGAGGCGTGGTTCTAAGTTGGCAGGATAGCCTCCCAAGGAAGGGCTTTGACTTCTCGTCAACGTACGCTGCTCCTCTTCTGCCAATAACGAATGCCGGCCCCGGGCCGGTTTTTTAAATTCTCAGCCTTAAAGATCGGCTATAGCCCCTGCGGGCATCACTTGCCGTTCGCCCCATAACGCCGCGTTGCCCACCAGAATAGCAGCGCCAGCAGGCTGACCGCGGCGCCGAGCAGGCATACGCCCTGCCAGCCGGCGTAGGCGTAGGTCGCCGTGGTGCCGATAGCCCCCAGGCCGCTGCCGAGCGCGTAAAACAGCATATAGAGGCCGACCAGCCGGCTGTGGGCTTCGGGGCGGGTACGGAAAATCATGCTTTGGTTGGTGACGTGCAGCGCCTGTCCCCCCAAATCGAGCAGTACAATGCCGATCATCAATGCGCCCAGCGACCATGGCATCAGCGACAGCGGCCACCAGGCCAGCAGCAGCGCCGCAAGCGCCGCCGCGCTGGTGCGTTGGGCATATCCCCGGTCGGCCCAGTGCCCGGCCCGTGCGGCAGCCAGCGCCCCCACGACGCCCGCCAGGCCAAAGGCGCCGATGGCGGTGTGCGAGAAGTTATAGGGCGGGGCGCTTAACGGCAGCACCAGCGCGCTCCAGAAGATATTGAACGCGGCAAACATCAGCAGCGCCAGCATGCCGCGCACCTGCAACACTTTTTCCTGCCGCAGCAGCGCCAACATTGAAGCGAGCAGGCTCAGGTAGCGCATCTTGTGCGGCGCGACCGGCAGGCGGGGCAGCCGCTGCCAGAGCGGCAGTGCGATCGCCAGCATCAGCACTGCGGCGCACAGGTAGACGCCGCGCCAGCCCGCCAGATCGCTGATGCCGCCGGCAAACACCCGCGCCAGCAACAGGCCGATAAACACGCCGCTTTGCGCCGCGCCAACCACGCGCCCTTGCTCATGGGGCGCAGCGGCGCTTGCCGCATAGGCAATCAGGCCCTGGGTCATCGCGGTGCCCAGCAGGCCCACGGCGAGCATGCCGGCCAGCAGGGCGGGGGCGGAACGCGCCAGACCCACCGCGACCAGCGCAGCCGCAAGGGCAAACAGCTGTATGGCGATCAGACGGCGGCGATCGCTCCGATCTCCCAGCGGCACCAGCAACAGCAGGGCCAGGGCGCAGCCGAGTTGGGTGGCGGTGATCACGCCGCCGACGGCCGCCTGGCCGATGCCGAAGTCCAGCGCCAGCGCGTCGAGCAGCGGCTGGGCGTAATAGACGTTCGCCACGCTCAGCCCGCTGGCGACGGCGAACAACCACACCAGACTGCCGGGCATCTTCACCGGCTGAGTCAGCGCGTTGTCCGGTGGTAACGGTGAGGCAACAGAACTCTTCATAGCAACGCCCTTGCAATCTGGTTGCAAAAAGAAACTGATTGAATGCTAAGTCAGGCAGTTTTAAAATGCAACCAGAAAACCAACGGCCGCTGAGGAGGCGCTATGCCATCGCGTAAACCAATGCATGATGAACCCTGTCCGGTAGCACGCTGCGTCGATCTGATCGGCGATCGCTGGTCGCTGCTGATCGTTCGCGACGCCTTTGACGGCCTGCGCCGCTTCGGCGACTTTCAACGCAGTCTGGGGATGGCGCGGAATATTCTCTCCGACCGGCTACGCAAGCTGGTTGATGCCGGCGTGCTTGCCCTGCAGGGCGCTTCGGACGGTTCGGCGTATCAGGAGTATGTGCTGACGGACAAGGGGGAAAGCCTGTTTCCCGTCGTGGTGGCGCTGCGCCAGTGGGGGGAGCGGCATCTGTTCGAACGCGGCGAGCGGCACTCGCTGCTGATTGATAAGCACACCGGCGAACCGGTTCCTTTAATGGCCCCGACCGGGCGGGACGGCGGCGTGCTGGCGGCCAATGCGACTGAGGTGCGCAAGGTAACGTGAAACCGGGGGATATCTCGGTTTCTCTGCGGGAGGCCGTTAGTTTGTGAAGATCCTGTGTGGCTTATACCCCGCCGCACAGGTCGGTAAAACTGCCGGTGACGAACGAGGCTTCATCGCTCAGCAGCCACAAAATGGCATAGGCGACTTCTTCCGGCGTGCCGCCCCGTTGCATCGGGAAGTTTTTGGCAATCCGGTCCACCCGCTGCGCCTCGCCGCCGTCGGCATGGATATCGGTGTAAATGCCGCCCGGACGCACGCAGTTGACGCGGATGCCGTCAGCGGCGACCTCTTTCGACAGGCCGGTGGTGAAGGTATCGACGGCGCCTTTCGACGCGGCATAGTCAACGTATTCAAAGGGGGAACCGCTTTTCGCTGCGCCGGATGACACGTTGACGATGGCGCCTCCGCGCCCCCCGCGGGACAGCGACATGCGTTTGATCGCCTCGCGCGAGCAGTAAAAATGGCTCATGACGTTGGTCAGCAGCACCTGTTGGAAGCGCTCGCCGTCCATATCAATCATCGCCATTTTTTGCTTCAGGATGCCGACGTTATTGACCAGATGGGTAATGGCGCCCAACTGGCGGTCGATATCGTCAAACATGGCGATGACCTGACGCTCATCGGAGACATCGGCGCGGATGGCGATGCATTTCCCGCCCTGGTTTAAAATTTGATCGCGAACGTTAACTGCGGATTTTTCATCGTTTAAATAGTTCAAACAGATCGAATAACCCCGTTCTGCCGCCAATAATGCCGTTGCAGCGCCAATACCGCGCCCTGAGCCCGTTATCAATAATACGTTATCGTTTATCATCATCCTGTCTGGTGCCTTATATTAGGAATAAAAAACAGAAGGTTAATTGCAAACAAATAAGAAAATACGGCGCTGTTAATATATAGCCGTCCTTGCGGAATAAATCGAGTTTTTGCGGCGCGGTTCAGACGGCGACCGACCGGGCAGAGTACGGCGACTGGTCGAAATTTGGGGAGCAGCAGCTGCTTAACACGCCGGTGCCGGGAAGCGCATAAGCGGCGTATCGCTTGCCGTCCGGCATCGGTTAATTCAGCCCGCGATAGCGCGGGCTTTTTTATTGCCGCCACGGCGGCATGCTATGCGGCGCCAAAGCGTTCGATCACCTCCGGCAGCGCAATATGGCCGCTGCAAGCGCCGTTGCCGGGCTGCATGTCGCCGCTTTCCAGTGCGGTGGCATAGATCACCGCAGGATCGGCCTCAAGGCGGCTTCTCAGCGCGGCCAGCTTCGGCCAGCGCGTTGATGCGGCTACCTGGTGAATATCGAGCCAGCGGGCGACGCCGATCAGAATCGCGTCCGCCAGCGTCGGACGATCCGCGAGCAGAAAAGGCATCTCACCGATCATCGCCTCGAGCTGGTCGTGACGCTTGATCACGGACTCGCGGCCCCATGTCTGCAGCACATCCTTCATCACCGGGTTGGGCGGGGACATCTCCATCGCCGCCCAGAGCGGGCTAAAGGCGGCGGTGAAGCCGGTGTTGATAAACGCCATCAGCTGGTGCATACGGCCGGCGGTGGGCGACTGCGGGTCAAAGCTGATGCGGCGCGCGCTGTCCCGCGCCACCAGCCAGGCGGCGATCGCCAGGTTTTCCGTCAGCACTTCTCCTTGTTCGGTGATCAGCGCCGGCGTCTCCACCCGCGGGTTAAGGCGCTGATAGGCCGGCTCGCGCATTTCGCCTAACATATCGACGCGGCACAGTTGGTACGGGCGGCCCAGCCATTCAAACGCAGCGACAAGCCCCATAGAACTTCCCGCCGGGAAGCCGTATAGCAGAATTGGTTCCATACTTAGGTTCTCCAGGATTGAGAGTGATGGCGCTGCGCAGCGATGTGTTACTGTAGCAGCCGGTTGCCGTAAGTAAATTACGCACTTTTTTGTTACCACGAGCCCCGATATGAAAGACCTGATTTCCCGTTGCCCGATAGAAGAAGTGATGCAGGTTCTCAGCGGCCGCTGGCCGACGTTGCTGATCTACTACCTGCAGCATGGTTCCAGACGCTTTAACCAGCTGCGTCGGGATAACCCGACGATCTCGCACAAGATGCTGACGTTGGAACTGCGCAAGCTGGAGGATGCCGGCATCGTTCATCGCACGGAATTTGCGGGCTACCCGCGGCGTGTCGACTACGCGCTGACCCCGGCAGGGGAGCAGTTGGTGCCGCTGATTGATGCGCTGGGAGCGTGGTGGGAAGAGACGGATAGCGGTGAAAAAGAAGGGCTGGGCGAGCCGGATTCAGCCGCATAACGGCGGCTTCCTTAGATTAAGATAAGTTAACATCATCAATTTTAAGCTTGATGCGCGTTAATTAACGGGATCGTATTTATCAGGCGGCATTACAGCGCCGCCTGCGCTTCAGAAGATTTGTCAGCTCTTACTCACGCGCTACGGCTTTCTGCCTGCCGGGGATCAACGTGAGCAGCGCCAGCGCGACGGGGAGCAGCGATCCCCACAATACCGCATTCCAGCCAAACAGATTCAGCAGCGCGCCGGAGGAGAAGGAGCCGACGATCATCACGCCAAACACCACGAAATCATTCAGCGACTGCACCTGGGTTTTCTCTTCCGGGCGGTGAAAATCAATGATCTTTGTCGACGCGCCGGTAAAGCCGAAGTTCCAGCCGATACCCAGCAGGATCAGGGAAAGCCAGTAATGGGCAATCTCGGTGCCGCTCAGCCCGACGACCACGGACAGCCCGGTCATCAGCAGTCCCGCGGCGGCCACAGGCATCGCCCCGAAGCGGTTAATCAGCCGGCCGGTAAAAAAACCGGGGCCGAACATGGCAATAACGTGCCATTGAATGCCCAGATTGGCCGCCTGCTGAGAGATGCCGTGCATATGCATTGAGAGCGGCGCGGCCGTCATCAGGAAATTCATGATCATATAGGTGACGGCGCCGCTGAATACCGTGCGCAGAAAGCCGGGCTGGCGCACAATTTCCCGCAATGGGCGGCCGCCGCTTTTGGCGGCGGCAACCGGCTCGGCGGCTTTGACGCCTGTCAGTACCCAGGCGGAGAGCGCAGCGACCAGCGCCTGCGCAACGTAGGTGATGGCAAAGGTGTGGGGAGGCCAGAGATCCATGGTGCTGGTGACCAGCATCGGGCCGATAACGCCGGCCGCGACGCCGCCGCCCATCACCAGCGACAGCGCCCGCGCGCGCCGTGCTTTATCCACGCCGTCCGTCGCGGCGAAGCGGAATGACAGCGCCACTGCGGCGTAGGCGCCACCTAAAAAGGCGGCGAGGCAGAACAGGGCGAATGAGCCGATAACGACCGCCAGCGCGGCAGCCAGGCCGGTGACCATCCCGGCGCCGGTACCGGCCATAAAGGCCGCCTTGCGGCCATATTTGCGCGCCAGCACGCCAAACGGCAGGATACAGGCCGCCATCCCCAGCACGAACATGGTGATGGGGAAGGTGGCAAGGGAAGCGTCCGGCGCGATGGCGTTGCCGACAATCGCGCCGGTGGCGTAAAACACCACCGAGTTCGCGCCGGCCAGCGCCTGAGCCGTCGCCAGGCGCAGGATATTGCGCTGCTGGTCCTTGAGCGGCAATGTGCTCTCTGTCTGCATAAGGTTACCTTTCCTGGTTGATTGTCGGCGTGTTCCGGTGCGCACGCGCTTTATTTTCAGTTTCCACTAAAAATCGGCTTGTCGCACGCATTATCAGCCATACTTCGGCCGGCAGCGAAGTATGGCCGGGTTCTTTGAGCCAGGATGTTTATCCCAAGGAAAAAGGAGCCCGTTATGTTTGCCATTACCATCAACACCAACGCGTCCGCAGCGTTATTTTCCCTTACCGGTGGGGAGCGACATCATGACTGACTTTGATAACGCCACGCTGCTGCTGAGCGGCGCGGTTTTCCTGCTGGCCGGGCTGGTGAAAGGCGTGACCGGCATGGGGCTGCCGACCGTGGCGATGGGGCTGCTGGGCGCGCTGATCTCGCCGGTCGCCGCGGCGGGCATGCTGTTGCTGCCCTCATTGGTGACGAATATCTTTCAGTTGGCAGGCGGCGGCAATACGGCGGCGCTGCTGCGCCGGCTGTGGCCGATGCTGTTGATGGTGACGCTGGCCACGCTCTGTACCAGCGGCTGGATCGCGGCAGGCAACAGTAGCCGCACGCAGCTGGCGTTAGGCGTGGCGCTGATTATTTATGGCTTATGGACCCTGTCAGGACGCATTTATGCCGTCTCCGCCCGCGGGGAGAAATATTTTTCGCCGTTTGTCGGGCTGGTCACCGGCATGCTGACCGGCGGCACCGGGGTTTTTGTTATGCCGGCGGTACCCTGGCTGCAGGCGTTGGGGCTGGAAAAAGATGAGCTGGTGCAGGCGCTGGGCATCTCTTTTACCTGCTCGACGCTGGCGCTGGCGGCGGGGCTATGGTGGCACGGCGCCTTCCAGGCCGGTTCGCTGGGAGCGTCGACGCTGGCGGTGCTGCCGGCGTTGGTGGGGCTGTTTGCCGGGCAGAAGCTGCGCCGGGTGATCTCACCGCTGCTGTTCCGCCGCTGTTTTCTGCTTTGCCTGATCGTGCTGGGCGTGGAAATGACGCTGCGGGCGCTCTGAATATGGCCGTTCTGCCGCGTTTATACCCGCAGATAGTCCGCCAGGCTGCGGGTGTCGTCGGGGTTGACCCGGCGTGCCAGAACCGGGTCGAAAAACAGCGTATTACCCTGCGGATCGCTGAGTTTTAACACGGTATGGTTTTGCAGTTCGAATCTGGCATTTGGCTTCACGCCGGGAATGTCCGGGCTGTCGCCCATGGCGATGGACAGCGGCGTATCAATGGTATGCAGCTCAACCTGATGGTGGCCGGCGCTGTTTGCCAGCGTCTGAAACAGTTTGCTGATGGAGGCCGCGTCGGCCTGCTGTTCAAGCGCAATATCATAAATATCGCGCTGGCTTTCAGCCGGGTTGAAGCGGACGGTCTGGCTGCGTTTATTTTCGTCCGCTAATTTTTGCAGCAGGCTCAGGGTGCTCTCTTTGCCGTGGGTATGTTTGAACAACGGGGCGAACGCCCGCTGGATGTGTTGGCCCGCCTCCTGCTGTTTGGCCTCCAGCCCCGGTTCAGGGAAGGTGCTGATGCCCGCCCTCATCAGCGCATCCATAATGCCGCGGCCATACACGGCGGTTTCCTGCGGATGGCGCGCGCGAATATGGGCGGTTTCGTCGTTGGTGAGGGTGGCGGTGTTCAGGTAGTTTTCCATGCTGTCGCTGCGAAACGGGTTAACCGCACGGCCCAGCAACGGATCGAAATAGCTGCTGTTGCCGTGCTCATCGCTGATTTTTAACACCGCGTGTTCGGTCAGACGATGATGTTCGCCAGGCTGGCCGGCCGACGGCACGCTGAGATTGCCGGCGACGGGGAAGGCGTGGGTCTGCGCCTTAAAGCCCGCCGCCTGCGCCATGACCAGGTAGAAGCGGCAGGCTGCTTTGGCATCGCCGCGTTTTTCCTGCATGGCGGCCAGCAGACTGCCCGGAAATGCCGGGTCGAAGCGGAAGGTTGCGGTTTTTTTGTCTTCCGCATGGAGTTTATGCAGCAGCTCCGCGGCGCTTTTTTCCTGCCCCGTTACGTGTTTGAACAGCGGCGCCATATTGCGCTGGAAGGTCTGGCCCATTCTTGTGGCGTTGGCGGCGTCGTGCGGGTAGGCGACCCCGCCTTCCCGCATCAGCCCGTCGAACACCTTGCGGCCAAACGCTTCCCGTGCAGCGCCAGCTTCCGGGTCCGGCCGCGTCAGTTCTTCTACCGGCTCGTTATCTTCGGCGATTGCCGGCCGTGAGGCGTGGGACGCGGCGCCGTTTGCTGCGGCAGCGGCTGGTTGGGGAGAAGAGGATTGCAGACGCTGTGCTGACGGCGCGTCTGCCGTCGGGCGGCTTAGGGGCGCTGGCGCTGTTTTTGCCGGGGGGGCCGTCGGGGAAGCGTCCTCCTGCGCAGCGGTCGTTGTTGCATTGGCAGACGGCGGCGTTGTTTTGGCGTCCGTCGGCCGTTGCGGCTCAGCGTCGCCGGTCGGCGCCGGATGGCTGATGCAGGCGGGATCCTGCGTGCCGAGCTGACGCACTATCTCATCCACCACAATATTCAACAGCTCAACCAGCGGCCCGCGCGGATGGGGTTTGCCATGCAGGCTCTCATGCTGCGGCAGTCCGGTCAGCCCTTCAAGCAGCGCGTGCAGCAGGGCGCGCCGCTTGCTCAACGGCTGTTGCCCCTGTTCGCTGGCGTAGCCGGGCGGGGTGCCGTTTAACACCTCAAGCAGCAGTTTCAGCCCCAGCGTCTTGGCGGAGGGTTGATGCGCCGGCGTGGTGGCGGCAGCCTGTGGATTGATCTGCCAGTGAGGGGCATGGCCGCCGAATCTGACCTCGTCGCGATAGGCGTGGTTAAACGCCGCGCGGAAGGTGGCGCTGTGGGCGTAGGCCTCCTGCAGGCCGTGGGTTACCGTATGGTGCAATGCGCGCAGCGCGTTATTGCCCTGCTTGACGGCGGAGAGAAACATGTCCGGCAGTTCACCGGGGCGGAACTTGTGCGTTGCGTCGCCGAGTTTGGCTGAGAACGCGTGGCGCAGCGGGCTTGGCTGAGTAAACTGCCGCATCATCGCCTGAGAATGTGTGCTTAGCAGTTGGTCGTGCGCGCGTCCCGCCATCTGGGACAGGCCGGCGAGGCCATGGCGCTGGTGGTGCAAAGTCTGACTGATGCCTCTTACCGCCGCGCCAAGCAGCGCAGGATTTAACCCGACCATAAATTGCCCTCCGTTCGCTCCGCCCACGTTTCATTATTGCTATCATAGTGAGTAATCATTGCGTGGGGAGGGTTCCCTCATGGCGAAGATTTATAACGGATGGCAATAATATCGAAGCGGTGCTGCGTGAAGGGGAATTGCGGGCCAAGCAACTACCTGGCGGCGCTGTGCAGCAGATAATAGGCGTCGTCGCCTTCTCCTCCCTGGCTGACAATATGCCAGCCGTGCCGCCGGTAAAACAGCAGGGCAGGCTCGTTCCGGATCAGGCATTTTAACGCGCCGGTGGTGCGGAAGGTGGATTCTGCCTGCTTGAGCAGGGCGCTGCCGACGCCGCGCGTTTGCTGAGCCGGATCCACAAACAGGTTGTGGATGAAATCGTCCGCCCGGTAAATGGAAACAAAGCCCAGCGGTATACCATTCTCTTCGGCCACCCAAATCTCTTCCCCCAGCGTGGCGCGATCAAAATCTTTCGACTGGTAATGGCGGGTATCCCGCCAATGAAAGGCGGTTTTACGTGCGGCCAAATATAAGCGGCGCAGAGAGGGACGATCGGATTCTTGATATGGCCGTATTTGCATCATGTTCCCTCGGTGGCGGAGGCGCGGAAATCGAGTAGCGTCGACACCTGAGTATGCCGGAATATCATGCCGTTGGCGAGAGAGAGAAAAAAGAGCAAATATAACTATTTGCTCTTTAAATAAGGCGCGTTACCGGGCGATGAGCACAGTGCTGCCGGCCCGGTTGATATTGGCGACGTTACTTGGTGTAACGACCTTCCCAGAAACCACGGACAAGGTTAAATACGCCGTCGGTGAAGATTTTGCCTACGCCTTTGGCCGCATTGGTGATGCTGTCGAGGATGGATTCGGCCCCCTGAGTGATGGAACCCACAACGCCACCCAAGATACCGCCAAAGATACCGTCAAGACCGACGATACCACCTGATACTTCATTGACTTCAACGTTAGATAATTCTCTCATGGTTTGTCCTTAAACATTAAATGAGGTAGATAAAAAAGCTGGGATAATTACGGCTTTGGAATGAGAGACGCACATTCATTCAGCTCAACGGGCTTGCTGGAGGAGGTGACGTTGCCGAATTTGTCAACGCAACCTACGCTCTGGTAGCAGGTCGGCCCTTGGGAGGACGGGGAAAGACTATGGCTTACGGTACATCCCCAAGCGCCGCCAATAACGCTCATTGCTTTATCTTGCACTAATTTTTGCATAGCTCTTAGTTATCCTTGTCAGGCAGTGAATAATTAGCGGCGAGCGGCTTCGCTTGGCGCGTCTGGCGCCGGTTGGTTAGGCTGGCTTGGGCGGAAAGCGTTGACGAGTTTGTCCAGGAAACCCATGCCCAGACCTACGGCGGTACCGATAGAATTGGCGATATTACCGACGATATTGCCTGCGATACCGGTCAGGGTATCAACGCCTGCGTTGATGATATTGCTGATAATACCACCGAAAATACCGCCGGAAACCGCTTCAACTTCAACGTTAGATAATTCTCTCATGATAAATTCCTTTTTTATTAAAAATAAAAGGCTATGTATAGTCTATAAATACAACAGCTGCACTTTGGCGAGAACGGCCAAAGCGTTATTTAATATTACCCTCTTTTTTTATCTTATAAATACTGTTTACAACGTTTTGTTAGTTTTAAGGATAATTCTTGAAGGTATAAAATAAGCTATCAGAATTTATCCTAATTTTATCTTTATTATATTTATTTTGGTGATGAATTAAATATTATTATCGGGATTAGTGCCAGGTTATCTGGCGAAAAATGTCCTGAAAGCGTCATGTATACGTAGCTGAAAGATTTGAATCCCGAGCGGGGCGGAGTATGATGTGGCCGCAGTCGCTATCCTTGCGGGATAGTCTGCGGAGACTCGGGGTGCCCTTCATGAGGTGTGAAGGCTGAGAAATACCCGTATTACCTGATCTGGATAATACCAGCGTAGGGAAGTCTTGGCGTCCTGACCGGCGCCCGCCTTCTTTAACGCCGGTTGGGAGAACTATGATTGCTCGACCTGATGAATTGCCCGGCGCAACGGCCGCGGCCAGCTTACAGCTGCTCAAACAACATTCCCCGCTGATTCACTGCCTGACCAACGACGTGGTGCAAACGCTGACGGCCAACGTCTTGCTGGCGCTGGGCGCGTCGCCGGCGATGGTGGTTGAACCGTCCGAAGCGGCGCAGTTCAGCCGTCTGGCCGATGGCGTGCTGATCAATATCGGCACCCTGACCGCCGCCCGCGCGGAGTCAATGCTGGCGGCGGTGGAAGCTGCCAATCAGGCCGCGACGCCCTGGGTGCTGGACCCGGTGGCGGTCGGCGGGCTGACCTTTCGCACCGAGTTTGCCAACCGGCTGTTGGCGCTGCGGCCGGCGGCAATCCGCGGCAACGCGTCGGAAATCATGGCGCTGAGCGGGCTGCAGGCTTCGGGGCGCGGTGTCGATAGTACGGTGGATTCCCTGAGCGCACTGCCGGCGGCGCAGCAGCTGGCGCAGCGCAGCGGCGCGGTTGTGGCGGTTACCGGCGCTACCGACTATATCACCGACGGCCGGCGCAGCTGGGCGGTCAGCGGCGGCGATCCGCTGATGACGCGGGTGGTGGGCACCGGCTGCGCATTATCGGCGGTGGTGGTGGCATTTTGCAGCCTGCCGGGCGAGCGGTTGGAGCACGTCGCCGCCGCCTGCCGGGTGATGGCGCACTGCGGCGGGGTGGCCAGCAGGCAGGCCGGCGGACCGGGCAGTTTTACTCCCGCGTTTCTCGACGCGCTGTACCATTGGCAGGGGGAAGCGTGATGCTGAAACGTATTAACGCATTGACCATTGCCGGCACCGACCCGAGCGGCGGCGCCGGCATTCAGGCGGATCTGAAGGTGTTCTCGGCGCTCGGCGCCTACGGCACCAGCGTGATCACCGCGCTGGTGGCGCAGAACACGCGCGGCGTGCAGTCGGTGTATCAGATTGAGCCGGCGTTTGTTGCCGCGCAGCTGGATTCCGTGCTGAGCGACGTGCGTATCGACAGCGTGAAAATCGGCATGCTGGCCAATGCTGACATCGTACAGGCGGTCGCCGAGCGCTTGCGGCATTATCAGCCGCCGTTTGTGGTGTTGGATACGGTGATGCTGGCGAAAAGCGGTGATCCGCTGCTGGCGCCGGAGGCGGTGGCGTCGATCCGGCGTGAGCTGCTGCCGCAGGTGTCGCTGATCACGCCCAACCTGCCGGAAGCGGCGGCGCTGCTGGATTGCCCGCCGGCGGACAATGAGCAGCAGATGCGCGAACAGGGAAGGGCGCTGCTGGCGATGGGCTGCCAGGCGGTGCTGATGAAGGGCGGCCATCTCAGTGAAGACGAAAGCCCGGACTGGCTGTTCAGCCGCGGCGCGGAGCAGCGCTTTAGCGCGCCGCGCATCGCCACGCGCCATACGCACGGCACCGGTTGCACCCTGTCTGCGGCGCTGGCCGCCTTGCGTCCGCGTTACGACGACTGGCCGCAGACGGTGGCGGCGGCGAAGGATTATCTGCAGCGCGCGCTGCAGCAGGCGGACAGCCTGGAGGTCGGCCAAGGCATCGGTCCGGTGCACCATTTTCATGCCTGGTGGTGAGCCAACTTTTTCGCCTTGCCGTGGTCTGAAGAGATCCACGCCTTTATTGATTCTCGAAGGGAGAATGACCATGACAGGAATGCATACACTTCGTTATACGCTATTGGGCGCACTGCTGGCCGTCAGCGCCGGCAGCATTGCCCAGCAGGTGGTGACCACGGCGGATCTGGTGCAGCAGCCGGGTTACCAGAGCAGCTGGCAGCAAATGGTAAAGGGCCAGGCGCGGCTGCCGGGCTGGGCGCGTAAAGGCAGCGGCACCTCGACGCCGGCGGAAACGGTCAGTTGGCAGGGGCAGCAGTATCAGGTGGGCAATATCTGCAAGCCTCACGACTGCGGCAATAACTTTTTGATCGTTGCCTTCAAGGCGGACAAGTCGCAGGCCTGGGGCGTACGGGTTGAAGTGGAAGACCGGCCGGAAGCGGTGGCACACCCGAAAAAGTACGCCAAATACCAGTGGCTCGGCAAGCCGGACAGCAATATGCAGGCGCTGCTGCGCCAGCAGTTTGAAAACAGCCCGGACTGGCAGTAAGCGTAATTTGCAGGGACGGGCGCGCCCGTCCCCTGATGGTCAGCCGATGCCGGCCTGATGCAGGTCGTGCAGGTTAAGCGCGCCGACCAGCTCCCCCTCGACATTCACCACCGGCGCGGCGCTGATATGCTGTTCGTGCAGCGCTTCCAGCGCTTCTCCCGCGCGCCACTGTTCCGGCAGGCGATAGCCGGGGCGGGTAATCGCCGGGCTTAGCGGATCCTCCAGCGTGTTTCCCTGCACCAGCCAGCGGCGCAGGTCGCCGTCGGTGAAGACGCCCACCACCTTCTGCCGTTCGTCGCACACCGCCACCAGTCCCAACCCGGTGCGGCTTAGTTCCAGCATTGCCGCCATCACGTCGGCACTTTCCTGTACCTTCGGCAGCCGGTCGCCGGTGCGCATCAGATGGTGTACGCGGTTGAGCAGGCGCGCGCCGAGGCTGCCGCCCGGGTGTGAGCGGGCGAAGTCTTCGGCGTTGAAGCCGCGCTGGCGCATCAGCGCCATCGCCAATGCGTCGCCGATCATCAGGGTGTTGACCGCGCTGGAGGTCGGCGCCAGCCCCATCGGGCAGGCTTCACGTTCGACGCTGATATCCAGCACGCAGGCGGCGGCCTGCGCCAGCGGCGAGGCGTTGCCGCCGGTAATGGCGATCACCGGGATCCGGCTTTCGGCCAGCAGTGGCAGGATCAGATCCAGCTCTTTGGCGCGGCCGGAGTAGGAAATAAAGATCATCACGTCGTTCGGGCCGATCATGCCGAGATCGCCGTGCAGCGCTTCCGCCGGATGCAGGAAGAAGGCGGGCGTCCCGGTGCTGGCCAGCGAGGCGGCGATCTTCTTGCCGATATGGCCGGATTTGCCGATGCCGGAAATCACCGCCTTGCCGCGGCAGTTCAGCAGCAGTTCGCAGGCGCGGACAAAGTTGTCGTCCAGCCGCGCCAGCAGGCGTTGCGCTTCGGCCAGTTCAATCTCCAGCGTTTCACGGGCGAAGGTGAGCAGGGTGCTCGCGTTATCCATCAGTTTCTCCTGCTGAATGAATCAAGGCGGAAATATAGTGTGGTTTGGCGGATGAAACACGCGATACGCCGATTTTTTTTAAACGGATCACAGTTTGCCGCACGGCGGCGGGAGGCGGAGATAATGAAGCCGGGCGGGGCTGCCCGGCTTGTGCGGCGGCGTCAGGCGATGGTGACGCTGTCGTCGAGATAGGTATCCTGCACGGCGTTAATCAGCGCCACGCCGTCTTTCATCGATTTCTTAAAGGCCTTACGCCCCAGAATCAGCCCCATACCGCCGGCGCGTTTGTTGATCACCGCGGTGCGCACCGATTCCTGCAGGTCATTTTCTCCGGCGGCGCCGCCGGAGTTAATCAGACCGGCGCGGCCCATATAGCAGTTGGCCAGTTGATAGCGCACCAGATCGATCGGGTGGTCGCTGGTCAACTGGTCGTATACCCGGTCGTCGGTATAGCCGAAGTTGACGGCGCGGTAGCCGCCGTTATTTTCCGCCATTTTCTGTTTGACGATATCGGCGCCGATGGTGGCGGCGATATGGTTGGCCTGGCCGGTCAGATCGGCGCTGGAGTGGTAGTCGACGCCGTCTTTCTTGAACGCCGGATTGCGCAGATAGGCCCACAGTACGGTGACCATGCCCAGTTCGTGCGCGCGCTCAAAGGCGGCGGCGATCTCCTCAATCTGGCGGCGCGACTGTTCGGAGCCGAAATAGATGGTGGCGCCGACCGCTACCGCACCCATCTCGAACGCCTGTTCAACGCTGGCGTACAGCGTCTGGTCGTACTGGGTCGGATAGCTGAGGGTTTCGTTGTGGTTCAGTTTGACCAGGAACGGAATCTTGTGCGCATAGCGGCGCGATACCGCCGCCAGCACGCCGTAGGTGGAGGCGACGCAGTTGCAGCCGGCTTCGATCGCCAGTTCGACGATGTTTTTCGGGTCGAAATAGAGCGGGTTGGCGGCGAACGAGGCGCCGGCCGAGTGCTCAATGCCTTGGTCCACCGGCAGAATGGACAGATAGCCGGTACCGGCCAGCCGGCCGTGGTTGAACAGGGTCTGCATCGAACGCAGCACGCCGTTGGGGCGGTTATTATCGATCATCACCCGGTCGACGAAGTCGCCGCCGGGCAGGTACAGATTCTCTGCGGGGATGGTGGTACAGCGGTGTTGCAACAGGTCTTCCGCTTCCTTACCTAACAACTGCGCAATATCAGTCATGGTGAACTCCCGTTAAAGCTAATCCCTGGGCCGGAAAGTCGTGCTGATGGTCACCGGCGTCGCGAAAAGCGGTGATTGAAACTGTAAGAACGATACTACTGAACTTGCATCGTCAGGGAGAAACAATAGATGCGATTGAGAGGAAATGCCATTTACGTGGCTCACGCGGCGGGGGCGTGCGCCCCCGGAATTATTCGACCTCGAACCAGCTGCTGTTTTGCAGGGCGATCGGCGTGATGGAGTAAATCATCTCCTGCAGATGGTCGTGGACGGCGCGTTCGGCGGCGTCCGGATCGTGCGCCTTCAGCGCGTCGAAAATGCGGTAGTGCTGCTGGATCAGCGTTTCCGGCGGCGACACTTCGCTCAGGCTGAGAAAACGCACCCGATCCATGGTGGCCTTGATGGTTTCAATGGTTTCCCAGGCCAGCGGACAGTTGGCGATCTGCGTCAGCAGGCGGTGGAACTCATCGTCCAGCAGCAGGAACTCCCGCGTCTGTCCGCCGTTGGCCGCCAGCGCCTGACGCTGCAGATTATGCTCCAGCAGCGCCAGCTGCGGCGGCGTAATGCCGGCGGCGACCCGGCGCACGATGGCGCACTCCACCGCCTGACGGATAAAGCGCCCGTCCGCGACGCGCTTGGCGGAAATTTTCATCACAAAGGTGCCGCGCTGCGGCAGTATCTGCACCAGTCCCGCCTCGGCCAGTTTGATAAAGGCCTCGCGCACCGGCTGGCGCGACACGCTGAAACGGCTGGAAATCTCCTTTTCCGACAGCAGCGTGCCCGGCGCAATGGTGCAGTCGACGATATCCTGCCGCAGGAAGCGGTAGATTTGCTGATTCACCGGCAAGGTATTGGTAAGGCTGTAGTTTTCAGACATGGCACGATCGGTTATCTGCAATGATTCACATGCCACCATACTAGCATCAAGCGGCGGTAAAAAATGCCCCTCCGGCGAGTGGTTTTTTATCTGAAATAGATGATGCGACAAAATGTTGCATTTTGCACCGTTGTGCGATAATTTGCTCTTTCTGCATAGAGGTATAAGAGGGTGAAGACTATGGCTACAAGTATTCGTTTAGACGACGACTTCGTTAGCGATGTTAAGGTCCATGCGGAAGCTTCAAGTCGAAGCGTGCCAAAACAGATTGAGCACTGGGCGAGAATCGGCCGTATTGCCGAAGACAACCCAGATCTGACATACCGCTTCATACTTGAAATTTTGCTGGCGAAAAGCGAGGTCGAAAACAACAAGGTATCGCGCTATGTCAGAAGAACAGAACGAAAAAAAGATTGAGGTCTATCAGACCCGTCGTTTCGCCAAGGCTCTGGATAAACTCTCTGAAGCGCTACAGGCTATCGTTGAAGATGAAATCGATACGATCGTTGCAAACCCGACCATTGGTGAGCAAAAGAGAGGGGATTTATCATTCCTGCGCGTGCACAAATTTCAGCTGAACAATCGCTTAACTCTGCTGGGCTATAGCTGGGTAGAAGATAAGCTGGAGCTTTACCTATTAAGCGTGGGGCCTCATGAGAACTTCTACCAGCAGCAAAAACAGCACCGTAAAGCGGACTTAACGCTTATCGGATGACGACATCAAAGCCCCGGGCGATACCCGGGGCTTTTTTTTACCGGTACTCCTTACGCATCCTGGCTAAGCGCGATGAGCAGGCGGCCGTTAATGGCGCCAGTCCTGATACTCCTGCTGTCGCCGCCGCGGGGCGGTTTCCGGCATCAGCCACAGGCCGACGGCGGAGATCACGCCCAGCACCATCATATAGCCCGCCAGACCGTAATAGTGGCCGCCGGTCATCTGCAGGATTTTTACCGCCAGCAGGCCGAGAATGCCGCTGCCGACCAGTGAGCCAATCTGCCAGATCAGCGCGATGCCGCTGCAGCGCACGCGGGTTGGAAACAGCTCCGGGAAGTACGACGCCTGCGGGGCGTAGCACATACTGTGGCCGAGGGTCAGCACCACGATCATCGCCAGCTGGGTCAGCCAGAAGTTATCGACGTTAAGCAGCATAAAGAACGGCACGATGCACACCACCTGCAGCAGCGCGCCGGCGATGTAGACCGGTTTGCGCCCCAGCCGGTCGGACAGATGCCCCATCAGCGGGATGGCGAAAATCTCCAGCACCACCGCGACGATCATCGTTTCCAGCAGAATGCTTTCGCTCAGCTGGTTGGCCTTGCCGTAGGCCAGCACGATCACCGTGAACATGGCGAACGCGCAGGCTTCGATCAGTTTGGCGCACACGCCTTTGCCGATCAGGCCCGGATAGGCGCGCGCGACTTCCACCACCGGCCGGCTCTCCACCGCCTTGGTGGCGCGGATCTGGGTGAATACCGGCGACTCGTCGATCTTCAGGCGGATAAACAGCCCGACGATCACCAGCAGCAGGCTGAGCAGAAACGGGATGCGCCAGCCCCACGCCAGCATCTGCTCCGGCGACAGCAGGGCGGTCAGCAGGGCGAACAGGGCGGAGGGCAGCAAAAAGCCGGCCGGCGCGCCGATCTGCACCCAGCTGGCGTAGAAGCCGCGCCGCCGGGGCGGGGCGTATTCGGCGGTCATCAGCACAGCGCCGGCCTGTTCACCGCCGACGCCGAAGCCCTGCAGCACGCGGATCAGGATCAGGGCGATCGGTGCCCAGATGCCGATCTTGTCGTAGGTGGGCAGCAGGCCGATGCAGAAGGTGCCGAGGCCGACGATCAGAATGGTGATCACCAGCGCCTTTTTGCGGCCGACCTTATCGCCGATATGGCCGAAGACAATGCCGCCCAGCGGACGCGCCAGAAAGCCGACCGCGTAGGTGGCGAAGGCCGCCAGCGTGCCGACCAGCGGATCGGCGCTGGGGAAGAACAGCTGGCCGAAAAACAGCACCGCGGCGGTGCCGTAGGCGAAAAAGTCATAGTATTCCGCCGCCGTGCCGATGGCGGAGGCGCTGGCTACGCGTTTTAACAGCGGTTGCGGGTCGTCGGCGTCGACGCCGTGCGTGGTGGTGGTCATCAGGTGCTCCAGTACGCTAGGGTCAGTGGGCGGACGGCGCTGCAGGGCGCCGTTCTCTTTTTTAAGGTTTTAAGATGTGCGGCTGCGCCAGCGGGCGCGGTGCGCGCACCACCAGCAGCACCAGCAGCGCGCCGAGCGCGGCGATGCCGCCGGCCAGAATAAAGGCGCTGTCGAATTTGCCGGTGTGCTGCACGATGTAGCCGGTGACGATCGGGCCGACAATGCCGGAGACGCTGCCGACCAGATGAATAAAGCCGCTGGCGCCGCCGACGCGGGAGGCATGCACCACGTCCTGAATGATCGCCCAGTAGATGGCGCCGGTGATATACAGGAAGAAGATCGACACCGACATCAGCAGCACCACCGGCATCACGCTGCTGACGGTGCCCGCCAGCGCCACGCACGCGGCGGCGGCCAGCAGGCTGACCACCAGCACAATCTTGCGCGACAGCAGCAGCTTGCCGGTGAGGTTGAAGATCTTGTCGGAAATGTAGCCGCCGAGCGCCAGGCCGACAAAGCCGACGATCCACGGGATCACCGTGGTCAGGCTCATCTCTTTGATATTCAGGCCATGCGCCTGCACCAGATAGGCGGGGAACCAGCTGAGGAAGAAAAACAGGATGTAGTTGTAGCAGAAGAAGGCGAAGGCGGTCGCCAGAATGATCGGCTGTTTCAGGTAGTAGCCCAGACCGTGCG
This sequence comes from Serratia sp. FGI94, assembly GCF_000330865.1. NCBI lineage: Bacteria > Pseudomonadati > Pseudomonadota > Gammaproteobacteria > Enterobacterales > Yersiniaceae > Serratia > Serratia sp. FGI94. The sequence goes on along the minus strand of NC_020064.1, from coordinate 3,502,540 downwards.
CGTCGGCGCTGAGCGCCTCTTCCGGGTGGTGGGCTGCGGCTTTCTGCGTGTTGACCAGCGCCCGCTCTTCCTCACTGACGCGTTTGCTTTTCTCCGGGCTGTCCGCCGCGATAAAGAACCAGACCAGCATCCAGACGATGCCGACCGAACAGATAATCAGAAAGGCCGGCCGCCAGCCGAACGCCAGCGCCAGGTAGCCGACGATCGGCCCCGCTACCGCGCCGCCCAGCGGCGAGCCGGCGCTGAGCAGTCCCATGGCGGTCGCCGCCTGCTTCTTCGGGAACCAGCCGTTGATCATCTTGTTGGCGGAGGCGCAGATCGGGCCTTCCGCCATGCCAAACAGCACGCGCAGGATCAGCATTGAGTAAAAGCCGTTGGCGAAGGCCGTCATGCCGCAGAAGATGGACCACAGCCCGACCGCCAGCCCCATCACCAGCGTCGGGCCGAACCTGTCCACCGCCAGGCCGCCGACGAAGTTGAAGATCGCGTAGCCGAAGAAGAAGCTGCCGAAGATGATGCCGAACTGTTCGGCGTTAAGCAGCAGATCCTGCTCGATCATCGGTACGGTGATCGACAGCGCCACCCGATCGAGATAGTTGATCATGTAGACCAGAAACAGCAGGAGTACGAGGGTCCAGCGTAAGTTCTTAACCATGGCAAACACTCCACTTGGTGTCGTTTTAATCGTGTGCGTTGTGGTCCATTTCGGTATGTCGGGCATTATCAGCCGAACTGCAGCAGTACCTTGCAGCAGGTTTGGCGATCGTGTTCAAACAGGTGCAGCGCCGCTTCTACGTCGTCTGCCGCCACGCTGTGGGTGATCAGCCGCTCCGGCGCGATACGCCCCTCGGCCATCCACTCAATCACCTGCGGGAAGCGGGCGCTGTTGAGGCGCGAAGAGAAGATCGACAGCTCTTTACTGGTGATGCTCTGCTGGTTGATTACGCACGGCTCGGCGGAAAACCCCATAATGCCGATGCGCGCCGCCGGCGACGCCAGCTCGATGGCCTGCGGCAGAATATCGGGGTGGCAGGCGGCGTCGATAATCAGCGTCGGGCGGATACCGCGCTGCGCCAGCACCTCCGCCAGCGGCGTCTGCTGGTTATTGACCACCTCATCGGCGCCGTTGGCGAACGCCATCTCCAGCCGCGCGGCGATGCGGTCGGCGACAATCACCTGACGGACGCCGTACACGCCTTTCAGCACCTGAATGGCCGTCAGCCCCATCGGCCCCGCGCCGTAGATCAGCGCTACGTCGCGCGCGGTCGGCTGCAGGTGGGCGGTGATATTGGCGGCGATGGTGAACGGCTCCACCATCGCCGCCTGCCGGTCGCTGAGCGTGTCGGGGATGCGGTAGGCGTTGGCGGCCGGCACGCAGCTGAAATCGCTGAAGCCGCCGTCGCGGTGGACGCCAATCACCTGCAGCTGATGGCAGACGTTCGGCCGGCCAACCGAGCAGGGGTAGCAGTGGCCGCAGCTGACCACCGGATCAACCGTCACGCGCTCGCCGATGCGGGCGGCATCGACGTTTGCGCCGACGGCGTCAATCACACCGCAGAATTCGTGGCCGATCACCCGCGGATAACGGGCGAACGGATTATGGCCGTGATAGATATGCACGTCGGAACCGCAGATGCCGGCGAGCCTGACCCTGACCCGCACTTCGTCGTCGGCGGGCTGCGGCAGCGGGCGCTGGGCCAGCGTCAGGTGGCCCGGCTGTTCAATCACTACGCTTTTCATGCTGATGCTCTCCGTTACCAGTTCCACAGGGTGCCGTCTTCCAGCCGTGCGACCGGCAGATAGGCCGGATCGTAGGGGTATTTGGCCGCCAGCTTTTCGTCGAATTCAATGCCGATGCCCGGCTGGTCGCCCGGGTGCATATAGCCGTTGTCGAAGCGCCAGCTGTGGGGGAACACCTCCAGCATCTGCGCCGAATAGCCCATATACTCCTGCACGCCGAAGTTTGGCACCCACAGGTCAAAGTGCAGCGCCGCCGCCATGCAGACCGGCGACAGGTCGGAAGGGCCGTGTGAACCGGTGCGCACCTGATACAGCGAGGCGAAATCGGCGATGCGCCGCATGCCGGTGATGCCGCCGGCGTGGGTGAGCGTGGTGCGGATATAGTCGATCAGCTGCTCTTCAATCAGCTGCTTGCAGTCCCAGATGCTGTTGAACACTTCGCCGACGGCGATCGGCGTCACGGTGTGCTGGCGGATCAGCCGGAAACAGGCCTGATTTTCCGCCGGCGTCGGATCTTCCATCCAGAACAGGCGGTATGGCTCGACGCTTTTGCCGAAGCGGGCGGCCTCGATCGGTGTCAGGCGGTGGTGCATGTCATGCAGCAGATGCTGGTCGAAGCCAAACCTGTCGCGCACTGCTTCGAACAGCTTCGGGGTGAAATCGAGGTACTTCTCTGTCGACCACAGCTGCTCTTCCGGCCAGTGGCCCTTGGTGGCCGGCTCATAGGCCTGGCCCTTGCCTTTCGCCATACCGTAGGTGGTTTTCATGCCCGGCACGCCGCACTGTACGCGGATCGCCTTAAAGCCCATCTCCTGGTGACGGGCATAGTCGTCCAGCACTTCGTCGATGCTGTGGCCGGTGGTGTGGCAATAGACCATCACGCCGCTGCGCGACGCGCCGCCGAGCAGCTGGTACAGCGGCATCCCGGCCGCCTTGGCCTTGATGTCCCACAGCGCCATATCGATGGCGGAAATGGCCGACATGGTCACCGGGCCGCGGCGCCAGTAGGCGCCCTTGTAGAAGAACTGCCAGATATCTTCGATCCGCTGCGCATCGCGGCCGATCAGCTGCGGGCACAGGTGGTCACGCAGATAGGAGGCGACCGACAGTTCGCGGCCGTTGAGCGTGGCGTCTCCCAGCCCGGTAATCCCGGCGTCGGTGGTGATTTTCAGGGTGACGAAATTCCTGCCGGGGCAGGTGACAAACACTTCGGCATTGATAATTTTCATCGCGTGCGCTTTCCGTTATTCAGGCTGTATGATGGGCGAACATATGCCATGAACTAACTACCATACAAGTATGAATTGCGCATTTTGCGGGCGGCGATCACATTTCATCGCGGTGCAGATACAGCGGAAAAGAAAGGGAAGGGCGAAGCAGATCGCCCTTCAGAGGGGGGTTAGCCGAGTAGTTGGCAGTTAGGCGGTAGGCGGCACAAGATGGCGTCCGGCAGCACCTCAATGCGGAAATGTTTACCCTTCAGCGGCTCGCCGTCGAGGTTAAACGTCATCTCATGCGGCGCGTCGATCTCCAGCCAGGGCAGCGCGGCGCTGATGATGTTTTTGTTGTCGTCCTCGTTGAACAGGCTGGCGACCAGCGCCGGCAGCAGCTCGCCGGCGATCAGCAGGCGCAGCTGCAGCAGGCCGTCGTTGATCAGCGCATCCGGGCACAGCTGCTGGCCGCCGCCCGCCTGTTTGCCGTTGCCGATGCCGATCACCAGCGCCTCGCCGCGCCAGGTGAAGTCCGGCCCGCGGATTTCACAGCGGTCGGCCTTCAGGCTCTCCATGCGCAGCAGGCCGTGGATAAAGTAGGAGACGCCGCCCAGCGCCGCCTTGAGCTTTTCCGGCGTTTCGGTGGTGATGCGCGTGCCGAAGCCGCCGGTGGCCATATTGATAAAATAACGTTCGCCGTTGACGCAGGCCAGGTCGATCGGCACCGCGCGTCCTTTAATCGCCAGATTCAGCGCCTGTTCTGGCACCAGTGGGATATTACAGGCGGTGGCGAAGTCGTTGGCGGTGCCGAGCGGCAGAATGCCGAGAACCGGACGCTGTCCGGCCGGCATCTGCGCCAGCGCTGCGGCCACTTCGTTGATGGTGCCGTCGCCGCCGCCGGCGATCAGCGTGCCGACGCCCAGCTGCAGCGCCTCTTTCACGTAGCGGGCGGCGTCGCCGCCTTCCCAGGTGACGCGCACGTGCAGAATATCGCCTGCGTCCCGCAGTTTTTGCACCGCGGCGCGCACCAGCTCATCGCCGGCGCCTTTACCGTTAATGATTAGTAATGTTGGCGCGTGTTGACTCATCTCTGTTGTCCTGCCTTGCTGAAATCCGTTGGTTATCAACGATAGACTACTGGCAATGTGGAAGCCATAAGAATATTCAGTTAAGGATATCGAATAGTAAAACGCATTTTCCGGCTTTATCGTGCGTCGCAGGGATATTGTTTTTTTGCGTCCTAAATGTGTGGGCGATATATGACTTAATCATACCTGAATATATATTTTTACTGCCGGTTGTTTTAGTGGTGAATATAAAAAAGTGAATAAAAGGAAACGCGATATTAAACGTCGTAGCGGGCGCAAAAGAAAAAGCCAGCCCAAGGGAGATTGGGCCGGCCAAGGAGGTGGTTCCTAGTATTGCTATGCAAATATTCTCGTTCTTTATTTTAGCGGTTTGATAGTAACGAACTTTTCCGCCGATTGGTGTGATCCAATTCTAATATTTGCACATGTCTGACTTTTATTTGGCGCGCTTCCCCTCCGGTTTAGGACTTTTCCCGCAAATGGAGGGGGATATTGCCATTCAGCGCTGGCGTATCGCGCGCGTTATTTTTCCGCTACGTCGTTTGCCTGCGGTAAATTACGAATCAGCAGGGCGTAGCTGAGGTCGACGTCCGGCGGGATCGGCAGATACACCAGGTGGCCGTTGCCCGGCGCCACCGTTATCGCCTCGTCTTTTTTATTGCGCATCTCCGCCAGCGTAAACTGGATGTTGCCGCCCGGCGTCATCAGCTCCACGCTGTCGCCGCAGGAGAATTTGTTTTTCACATCAACCTCCGCCCAGCCGTCGCGACGTACGCCGGTGAACTCGCCGACGAACTGCTGCCGCTCGGAAACGGAAGAGCCATAGTCGTAGTTCTGATGCGCGTCGTGGGTGTGGCGGCGCAGGAAGCCTTCGGTATAGCCGCGGTGCGCCAGGCCCTCCAGCGTGGTGAGCAGGCTGGCGTCGAACGGTTTGCCGGCGGCGGCGTCGTCGATGGCGCGGCGGTAGACCTGTGCGGTGCGGGCGCAGTAGTAGAAGGACTTGGTGCGTCCTTCAATTTTCAGCGAATGCACGCCGAGCTGCGTCAGACGCTCCACGTGCTGAATGGCGCGCAGATCCTTGGAGTTCATGATGTAGGTGCCGTGCTCGTCTTCGAAGGCGCTCATATATTCGCCCGGCTTCTGCGCCTCGGACAGCATAAACACCTTGTCGGTCGGCGCGCCGATGCCGAGCGTCGGCTCCACGGTCTGCACCGCAATCGGCTCATGCAGATGCACGATGTTGCCGGCGTCGTCCTCTTTGCCCTCTTCGGCCTTGTACTGCCAGCGGCAGGCGTTGGTGCAGGTGCCCTGATTCGGGTCGCGCTTGTTGATATAGCCGGACAGCAGACAGCGGCCGGAGTAGGCCATGCACAGCGCGCCGTGCACGAAGACTTCCAGCTCCATCTCCGGCACCTGGCTGCGGATTTCGGCGATCTCATCCAGCGACAGCTCGCGCGACAGGATGACGCGCGTCAGCCCCATCTGATGCCAGAACTTCACCGTGGCCCAGTTCACCGCGTTGGCCTGCACCGACAGGTGGATCGCCATCTGCGGGAAGGCCTCGCGCACCAGCATAATCAGGCCGGGGTCGGACATGATCAGCGCGTCCGGGCCCATATCCACCACCGGCTTCAGGTCGCGCAGGAAGGTTTTCAGCTTGGCGTTGTGCGGCGCGATGTTGACCACCACATAGAATTTTTTGCCCAGCGCGTGCGCCTCGTTGATGCCCTGCGCCAGGTTCTCGTGGTTGAATTCGTTATTGCGCACCCGCAGGCTGTAGCGCGGCTGGCCGGCGTAAACCGCATCGGCGCCGTAGGCGAAGGCGTAACGCATATTTTTCAGCGTGCCGGCCGGGGAGAGGAGTTCCGGTGTAAACATAGTGATTCTCAATCTGATTTCAAGTCAGCGGCGCGCCACCTGATGGCGCGGCGAAAGCGGGGATTGTAGCGGCAGCGCGCGTGGAAATCAGCAAGTAACCGGAGTTTTTTCGGGGGAATTGATTTATATCATGGTGAGACGCGCAGCGCGGACGCTGCGCGGGGGAAATCAGCCGGCGCTGAGATCGCGCACGTCGGTGGTCGGGCCGTTTTTAATCACCGACTGAATGCCGTTTTTCGCGGCACTGTCGGAGCTGTACATCTGGCTGGTGCCGATCACCTGATGGTTCTTGGCCTTCAGCACGAAGTAGGGCTTGCCGTTGCTGCTGACTTTGCTTTCATACTGCGCTTCATGCGGAGAGTTGGTCTGCACCGAGGCGATGCCGTTTTCCGCCGACGCCTTGCTGGTGTACATCTCACTGGAAAGAATAATTTCGCCGTTGCTGGCCTTTAACGTGAAGTGAAACTGTCCGTTGCTGCTGGATTTTTTTAATTCATAGTGGCCGTTTGCCATGGGTCCTTCTCCTGTAGGTTCAGACATACGAGTAGCCGCCGTCTCTCAGCGGCGGCGCAGGGCCGCTGCTGAAAGCTGCTGCTACTAAGTGTAGCCAAAGCCTTGAATGTCGGAGCGTTGACGTCGCGCAAAACACGCCGGGCGGCGACGCGCGCGGCTCACAGGCCGTTTACCAACCGGCAGGGTTCGGCCTCCCAGCGGTAGCCGACGCCGTAGACGGAGCGGATAAACGCCTTGTCGCCGTCGAGCAGCTCCAGCTTGCGGCGCAGATTTTTAATATGGCTGTCGATGGTGCGGTCGGTCACCACCCGGTAGTCGTCGTAGAGGTTGTTCAGCAGCTGCTCGCGCGAGAACACATTGCCCGGCTGGCTGGCCAGGGTTTTCAGCAGGCGGAACTCCGCCGGCGTCAGATCCAGCATCTGGCCCTGATAGCTGGCCTGAAAGCGCGGCTCGTCGATATGCAGCAGCGCGTCGTCCTGCCCCTGCTCGCCGGGGCGCTGGCAGCGCCGCAAAATGGTTTTCACCCGCGCCACCACTTCCCGCGGGCTGTACGGCTTGCAGATGTAGTCGTCCGCGCCGATCTCCAGCCCCAGCAGGCGGTCGATCTCTTCAATTTTCGCCGTCACCATCATCACGGGGATATCGCTGAAGCGGCGCAGCTCGCGGCAGACCGTCAGGCCGTCGCTGCCCGGCAGCATCAGGTCCAGTAGGATCAGCGCCGGCGGCTGCTGTTGCACCGCCGGCACCACCTCGCTGCCGTTGGTCAGCCAGCGGGTGGTGTAACCGGCGGCCTGCAGATAATCCACCAGCAGCTGGCCCAGTTTGGGTTCGTCTTCCACAATCATGATCTGTAACGGTTGGTTGAGCGTTTCCATCAGGGTGCCTTGTTCTTTACTGGGGAGCTGGGATAAGGGAATTCTAGCGCAATGCGCACCCCGCCCAAAGGCGAGTGCTGTGCATAAATGCGTCCGCCGTGGGCTTCAGCGATATTCTGGCAGATCGACAGCCCCAGCCCGGAGCCGCCGCTGGCGCGGTTGCGCGAGCCTTCGGTGCGGTAGAAGCGTTCAAGGATGCGCGGCAGCTGATCGTCATGCACGCCGGGGGCGCTGTCCTGCCAGTACAGCAGCAGGCTGCCGGGCTTCACTTCGGCGCCGATCTCCAGCGTGCCGCCGGCGTCGGTATAGCGCAGGCTGTTTTCCAGCAGATTGTTAAACAGCTGGTGGAGGCGGTCCGGGTCGCCGAACAGCGGCGCGCGCTCCGGCAGGTGGGTGACGATCTGCAGCCCCTTGGCGTGGAAGCGCTCACGGAAGGCGGCGACCGACACCTGCAGCAGATGGACGCAGTCCACCTGCGATTTGCGGTAGGCCAGCGCGCCGAGGTCGGACAGCGACAGCTGGTGTAAATCATCCACCAGTTTGGTCAGCGTGGCGACTTCCGCCTGCAGCGAGCCGAGCGAATCCGGCGTCGGCTGGCGCACGCCGTCCTGCAGCGCCTCCAGTTCGCCGCGCAGCACCGCCAGCGGGGTGCGCAGCTCGTGGGAGACGTCGGCCATAAACGCCCGGCGCATGCGTTCGTTTTTTTCCAGCGAGGTGGCGAGCTGGTTAAAGTCCTGCGCCAGCCGCCCCAGTTCATCCTGGCTGCTGACCGCGACGCGGGCGCTGAAATCGCCGGCCGCCAGCCGGTGGGTGCCGGCCACCAGACGCTTGACCGGTGCCAGCAGGCCGCGCGACATCAGCAGCGTGGCGGCGGCGGCCAGCAGCGCCGACAGCGCGGCAATCAGCCAGCTGGTGCGTTTTTGCTGACGGTCGAAGTTGATGTCGGCGTTGCGCGTCAGCCGCTCCGGCGGCGTGGCGATCACCCAGCCGACGATCTGGTTGTTATAGCGGATCGGCTGCCGGGTGCCCTCTTTGGGAAGCGGGCCGCCGTGGCCCACCAGGCGGCGGAACTGGCTGTCAACCACCCAAAACTGCGTGCGCCAGCCCTTCGGCGGCAGGTTATGGCTGCTGTCGCTGCTCTGCTCAAACGAACGCATAATCTGGTACACCACCCGATCGTTGTTGCGCAGAAACGCCCAGTTGCCGTGGCGGCTGTACTGATCTTCCAGCGCGTCGCTCAGCATGGCGATGCGCTGCTCGTTGCTGTGCTTGATGTAGTCGATAAAGCCGCGTTCAAAGCTGAGGCGCACGCCCCAGTGCATGGTGAGCAGCACCAGCATACAGGTGGCGAAGATGGCCAGGAACAGCTTGCCGGTAATGCCTATTTTCATTCAATCCTCGTTGCGCGTGTCTGGCGCGCGGTTCTGGGTTTACGGCGCTGCGCTACTCCGGCAGCGGCTGCAGTTTCTTGCCGCGGCGCAGGCGCGTCTGCAGGCGGTCGAAATAGAGATAGACCACCGGCGTGGTGTACAGCGTCAGCAGCTGGCTCATCAACAGCCCGCCGGCGATGGTGATCCCCAGCGGCTGACGCAGCTCTGCGCCGTCGCCGCTGGTCACCACCAGCGGCAGCGCGCCGAACAGCGCCGCCAGCGTGGTCATCATGATCGGCCTAAAACGCAGCAGGCTGGCCTGGAAAATCGCCTCGCGCGCGCTGATGCCGCCTTGGCGCTGCGCGTCGAGCGCAAAGTCGACCATCATGATGGCATTCTTTTTCACGATGCCGATCAGCAGCATGATGCCGATCAGCGCAATCAGGCTGAAGGCCGCGCCGAACAGCTCCAGCGCCAGCAGCGCGCCCACCCCGGCGGAGGGCAGGGTGGAGAGAATGGTCAGCGGGTGAATATAGCTCTCATACAGCACGCCGAGCACGATATACACCGTGGCGATCGCCGCCAGGATCAGGAACAGCTGCGAGCGCAGCGTCTCCTGATACAGCTGCGCAGTGCCGGCGAAGGCGCCGCGCACCGTCGGCGGTACGCCTAGCCCGGTCATCGCGCGCTCGATGGCCGCGGTGGCGTCGGACAGGCTGCCGCCGTCCGGCAGGTTGAACGAGATGGTCGACGCCGCCGTCAGGCCCTGATGGTTGACCGACAGCGGCGCGTTGACCGGCCGCCAGCTGGCGAAGTAGGAGAGCGGGATGGCCTTGCCCTCTTTGTTGATCACAAACATTTTCTCCAGCGCGCTGACGTCCTGGGTATATGGCGGTGCGACCTCCATCACCACCTTGTACTGGTTGAGCGGCTGATAGATGGTGGAGATCTGCCGCTGACCGAAGGCGTTGTTCAGCAGGTTATTGGCGTCGCTGACGGAAATGCCGAGGCGCGCCATGGTTTCGCGGTCGTAGACCAGATCCAGCTCCGAGCCTTTGTCCTGCTGATCGGAGTTTACGTCCGCCAGCGCCGGCAGTTTCGCCAGCGCGGCGCGGATCTTCGGCTCCCATTCGCGCAGCGCGCCGAGATCGTCCGCCAGCAGCGTGTACTGGTAGCTGGCGTTGGCCTGACGGCCGCCGGCGCGGATATCCTGCACCGCCATCAGGAACAGGTTGGCGCCCGGCTCTTTCGCCAGCTTGCCGCGCAGGCGGGCGATCACCTGCTGGGCGCTGCTGCTGCGTTCGGAGAGCGGCTTCAGCGAGATAAACATCGAGCCGGAGTTGGTGCGTGAACCGCCGGTAAAGCCGGTGACGTTATCCACGTCCGGGTCTTCACGCACGATTTTCATAAAGTCTTCCAGCTTGCTGCGCATCGCCTGGAAGGAGATGCTCTGGTCCGCCTGAATAAAGCCCATCAGCCGGCCGGTGTCCTGCTCGGGGAAAAAGGTTTTCGGGATGCTGACGTACAGCCAGACGTTGAGGGCGATGGTGGCGAGAAACAGCGCCAGCACCCAGCGCGCATGGCCCAGCACCCAGTTGAGCGAACGGCCGTAGCCCTGCTGCAGCGCGTTGAGCAGGCGGCCGAAGCCGCGCGTGCGGCGCTGGGCGCGCACCGGCTGGTAGCGCAGCAGATAGGCGCACATCATCGGCGTCAGCGTCAGCGAGATAATCAGCGACAGGCCGATGGATACCGACAGCGTGACGGCGAACTCGCGGAACAGCCGGCCGGGCAGCCCCTCCATCAGCAGCAGCGGAATAAACACCGCCACCAGCGACACGCTCATCGACAGCACGGTAAAGCCGACCTCACGGGCCCCCTGCAGCGCGGCGTTGATCGGCCTGACGCCGGCTTCAACGTGGCGCGAAATATTCTCCAGCACCACGATGGCGTCATCCACCACAAAGCCGGTGGCGACGGTCAGCGCCATCAGCGACAGGTTGTTCAGGCTGAAGCCGCACAGGTACATGGCGGCGAAGGTGCCGATCAGCGACACCGGCACCGCCACCGCCGGGATCAGCGTGGCGCGTCCGGAGCGCAGGAAGATAAACACCACCAGAATCACCAGCGCGATGGCGATCGCCAGCGACTGTTCCACCTCCGCCAGCGAGGCGCGGATGGTCGGCGAGCGATCCTGCGCGATATTCAGTTGGATCGACGCCGGGATATTCTCCTGCAGATCCGGCAGTTCGGCGCGGATGCGGTCGATGGTGGCGATAATATTGGCGTCCGGCGCACGGCTGACGGTCATGATGATCGCCGGTTTGGCGTTGGTCATGCCGGCGTTGCGCACGTTCTGCACCGAGTCTTTCACCTCGGCCACGTCGCCGAGGCGCACCGCCGAGCCGTTGTTGTAGTGAACGATCAGCGGTTGATAGTCGGCGGCGGTTTTCAGCTCGTCGTTGGTCTGCAGTTGCCAGCGCTGCTGCGGATTTTCCAGCGCGCCCTGCGGCTTGCGCACGTTGGCGCTGCTGATGGCCTGGCGCACGCTGTCGAGCGACACCCCCTGATTGAACAGCGCGCCGGGATTGAGTTCGACCCGCACCGCCGGCAGCGAGCTGCCGCCCACCGACACGTCGCCGACCCCTTCGGTCTGGGCGATGCGCTGCGCCAGCTGGGTGGAGGCGAAATCATACAGCTGCCCCTGACTGTAGGTGTCGGAGGTCAGCGTCAGGATCATGATCGGCGCGTCGGACGGATTGACCTTGCGATAGCTTGGCCGGCTCGGCATGCCGCTCGGCAACAGGCTCTGCGCCGCGTTAATCGCCGCCTGCACGTCGCGCGCCGCGCCGTTGATATCGCGATCCAGATCGAACTGCAAAATCACGCGGCTGCTGCCGAGCGAGCTCATCGAGGTCATTTCATTCACCCCGGCGATGCGCCCCAGCGCGCGCTCCAGCGGCGTCGCCACCGACGAGGCCATGGTCTCCGGCGAGGCGCCGGGCAGCGAGGCGCTGACCACGATCACCGGAAAATCAACCTGCGGCAGCGGCGAGACCGGCAGCAGGCGAAAGCCCATCACGCCGGCGATGGCGATCGCCAGCGTCAGCAGGGTGGTGGCCACCGGGCGATGAATAAACAGCGCAAAGAATCTCACGGCAGCTCCTGCGCGTCTGGCCGGCGGCGGGTGTTGCGCGCCAGTTTGTCAAACAGCAGGTAGATCACCGGGGTGGTGAACAGCGTCAGGATCTGGCTCATCACCAGGCCGCCCACCATGCAGACCCCCAGCGGCTGACGCAGCTCCGCGCCGACGCCGGTGCTGAGCATCAGCGGCAGCGCGCCGAGCAGCGCCGCCAGCGTGGTCATCAGGATCGGCCGAAAGCGCAGCAGGCAGGCCTGATAGATGGCGTCGTACGGCGTCATGCCCTGTTCGCGCTCCGCCGCCAGCGCAAAGTCGATCATCATGATGGCGTTTTTCTTCACGATGCCGATCAGCAAAATAATGCCGATGATGGCGATCACATCCAGGTCGTTGCCGGCCATCATCAGCGCCAGCAGCGCGCCGACGCCGGCGGTCGGCAGCGTCGACAGGATGGTTACCGGGTGGATAAAGCTTTCATACAGCACGCCGAGCACGATATACATCGCCACGATCGCCGCCAGAATCAGCCACAGCGTGCTGCCGAGCGCCGCCTGGAACGCCAGCGTCGCGCCCTGGAAGCGGGTGCTGATATCTTTCGGCAGGTTGAGGCGCGCCTCCGCCTGGGTAATGGCGTCCACCGCCTCACCGAGCGAGTAGCCGTCGGCGACGTTAAACGACACCGTCGCCGACGGGAACTGGTCGAGATGGTTGACCGACAGCGGGCCGAAGCGCTCTTCTACCCTGGCGATGCTGCGCAGCGGCACCATGGCGCCGTCGCTGCCGGCCAGCCGGATATCGTCCAGCGCCGCCAGGCCAGGAGTCTGGCTGACGTCGTGCTCCAGCACCACGCGGTACTGGTTGGCCTGGGTGTAGATGGTGGAGATCAGTCGCTGGCCGAAGGCGTTGTACAGCGCGTTATCGACATCGCTCATGCTGACGCCGAGGCGCGCGGCCGAATCGCGGTCGACGTTGACGTAGGCCACCAGCCCGCGGTCGAGCCAGTCGCTGGTGACGTCGGCCAGCTGCGGCGCCTGCTTCAGTTCGTTCATCAGCTGCGGCACCCACAGGCTCAGCTCATCCAGCGACATCGCCTGCAGCGTCACCTGATACTGGGTGCGGCTCACCTGGGTGTCGATGGTCAGATCCTGCACCGGCTGCAGGTAGAGCTTCACGCCGGGGATGTTGGCCGTTTGCTGCTGCAGGCGGCTGATTACCGCCGGGATCCGTTCGCTGCGCTCGCTGAGCGGCTTCAGATTGATCTGCAGCCGGCCGCTGTTGAGCGTGGCGTTGCTGCCGTCGATGCCGACGAAGGAGGTCAGGCTTTCGACCGCCGGATCCTTGAGGATTTGCGCGGCGACCTGTTGCTGACGCTCGGCCATATTGCTGAAGGAGACGCTCTGCGGCGCCTCCAGCGTGCCCTGAATAATGCCGTTGTCCTGTACCGGGAAGAAGCCTTTCGGGATCAGCAGGTACAGCAGCACCGTCAGCGCCAGGGTGGCGCACGCCACCCCCAGCGTCAGCCACGGGTGGTTCAGCACGCTTTTCAGCCATACGCCGTAACGGGCGATCACCCGTTCGAAAAAGCGTTCGCTGGCGGCGGAGAAGCGGTTCTGTTTACGCAGCGACTCGTGGCTCAGCATGCGCGCGCACATCATCGGCGTCAGCGTCAGCGACACCACGGCGGAGATCAGAATTGCCACCGCCAGCGTGACGGCGAACTCGCGGAACAGGCGGCCGACGATATCGCCCATAAACAGCAGCGGGATCAGCACCGCCACCAGCGAGAAAGTGAGGGAGATAATGGTAAAGCCGATCTCACCGGCGCCTTTCAGCGCGGCGTCCAGCGGCTTCTCGCCTTTTTCGATATAGCGCGAGATATTTTCGATCACCACGATGGCGTCATCGACCACAAACCCGGTGGCGATGGTCAGCGCCATCAGCGTCAGGTTATTGACGGAAAAACCGAGGAAATACATGGCGGCGAAGGTGCCGACCAGCGATAGCGGCACCGCCACGCTGGGGATAATGGTGGCCGGCACGTTGCGCAGGAAGACGTAAATCACCATCACCACCAAGGCGATGGCCAGCAGCAGCTCGGACTGCACGTCGCTGACCGAGGCGCGGATGGTGGTGGTGCGGTCGGTCAGCACTTTCACGTCCACCGATTTCGGCAGGCTTTTCACCAGCGTCGGCAGCATCTCGCGAATGCTGTCGGCGGTGGTGATCACGTTCACTCCCGGCTGGCGCTGAATATTCAGCACGATGGCCTGATCCTTATTGGCCCAGGCCGCCAGTTTGCTGTTCTCGGCGCCCTGTTCGACGGTGGCGATATCCCGCAGGCGGATCGCCGCGCCGTCTTTGTAGGCGACGATCAGCTGGCGGTAGTCGTCGGCGGATTTCATCTGGTCGTTGGCCGACAGCGTGACCGAGCGGGTAGGGCCGTCCAGGCTGCCTTTGGCGGAGTTGACGTTGGCGTTGCTGATGGCGCTGCGCACCGTTTCGCTGTCCAGCCCGTAGGCCGCCACCGCCGCGGCGTTCAGCTTGACACGCACCGCCGGGCGCTGCCCGCCGGACAGGGTGACCAGCCCGACGCCGGTGACCTGCGAAATTTTCTGCGCGACGCGGGTTTCCACCATATCTTCCACCTGGGTCATCGGCATGGCGCTGGAAGTGACCGCCAGCGTCATGATCGGCGGGTCGGCCGGGTTGACCTTGCTGTAGATCGGCGGGTAGGGCAGGTCGTTCGGCAGCAGGTTGCTGGCCGAGTTAATGGCCGCTTGCACCTCCTGCTCGGCAACGTCGAGCGGCAGCTCCAGCTGGAACTGCAGCGTCACCACCGACGCGCCGCCGGAGCTTTGCGACGACATCTGTTTCAGCCCGGACATCTGGCCGAACTGCCGCTCCAGCGGCGCGGTGATCGCCGAGGTCACCACGTCGGGGCTGGCGCCGGGATACAGCGTCACCACCTGAATGGTGGGGTAATCCACTTCCGGCAGGGCGGACACCGGCAGCGCGCGGTAACCGATAATGCCCGCCAGCAGGATGGCCACCATAAAGAGCGTGGTGGCGACCGGACGCAGGATAAACAGGCGGGACGGCCCGCCGTTAGCCTTATGCGGCGTCGGCTGCATCAGGATTTCCCCTGAACTTGCGGCTGGCGGCGCGGCGTTGCGGCCGCCGGCGCTTCCTGCGGCGTCAGCACTTCAACCTGAATGCCGTCGGTCAGGCGGTCGATGCCGTCGGTGACCACCCGGTCGCCGGCGCTCAGGCCGGCGGTGACCACCACCTGACTGCTGTCCTGTACGCCGGTGGTGATGCGGTGTTTGCTGACGGTGTTGTCATCCCCCAGCGTCCAGACGAAGTTGCCCTCATTGTCCATCTGCAGCGCCGCGGTCGGGATTACCACCGCGTTGTGCAGGGTGTCCACCTTCAGCCGCGCGTTGACGAACTGATTGGGGAACAGCGCGTCGTCCTGATTGTTAAAGCGCGCCTTGAGTTTGATGGTGCCGGTGGCGGTATCGATCTGGTTATCCAGGCTCAGCAGGCTGCCGGTCGCCAGCTGCTGTGAATTGGTGCGGTCCCAGGCTTCGACCGCCACCGCGCCGGCTTTCTGCGCTTTGAGCAGATCGGCGATATTGCCTTCCGGCAGGGTAAACACCACATCGATCGGCCGGGTCTGGGTGATCACCAGCAGCGGCGTGCTGCTGCCGCTGGTGATGTAGTTGCCGACGTCAACCTGCTTGAGCCCCACGCGGCCGTCGATCGGCGCGGTGATGCGGCTATAGGTGATCTGCAGTTTGGCGCTGTCCACCGCGCCCTGGTCGGCCTTGATCGCCCCTTCGGTCTGGCGTACCAGAGCCCGCTGCGCGTCCAGTTCCTGGCGGGAGATCAGATTGGTTTTCACCAACTGCTGATAGCGTGCCAAATCCTGTCTGGCGTTGGCCAGCGTCGCCTGGTCTTTCGCCAGTTGGCCTTCGGCCTGCGTCAGCTGTACCTGGAATGGACGCGGGTCGATCTCCGCCAGCAGATCGCCGGCTTTTACCTGTTGGCCTTCGGTGAAGTGAATGGCCATCAGCTGCCCGTCGACCCGGCTGGTGACGGTGACGGTATTCGCCGCGCTGGCGGTGCCGAGGCCGGACAGGTAGCGCGGCACGGTCTGCTGCATGGCGGTCGCCGCCTGTACCGGCGACATCGGCATCTTGCGCCGGCCGCCGTTACTCGCCTGTTTGCCGGCCGCCTGACGGGCGGATGGCAGCGGTTCAACGGGGGCGGCGGCGAAGAAGTGTCGCCAAATCAACACGGCGGCGATAACCAGCAGCGCGAGAATGGCAAGGCGCAGGATCAGGGAGCGGCGTTGAGGTTTTGCATTCATGACGATGAAAATACTCCAAAGGCGGGCAACAAGCCGAAAGGCCAACTTCTTATAGGATACTAGTTTACCGGCCGCAACCGGGATAAAAATGGAGGAAAAATGGAGGAATCGTCAGTTTTCCATGAAGAGTATGCGGTTTTCCCCGGTTTTGCCGATGCGTGGCGCGACTGAAGCGCCTTCCGGGCGAGGGTTGGTCATGTGGTGACGGAAATTCGGGCCGGGCTAATGAAGCTGAAAGCGAGCTCCGTCAGCCCGTCTGCGCCTGCCACTGCTGCCGGCTCAGCCGGTACACAATGTGTTTGCGCAGGCGGTGGCCCGGCGGCAGGCGCGGATGCTCAAAATACTCGTCGGCGCAATGCATGCCGATGCGCTCCATCACCCGGCGCGAGGGGAGATTGACGGTGGCGGTAAACGACACCACTTCCGGCAGTTGCAGCTGGGTAAACGCATGATGCAGCGCCGCGCGCGCGGCTTCGCTGGCGAAGCCTTGCCCCCAGTGGGCGGCGGCCAGACGCCAGCCGATCTCCACGCACGGAGCCAGCGGCAGGTCGTCGCCGACCTGCGCCAGGCCGACAAAGCCGATAAAGGGGGCGATGCCCGGCCGCTCGACGGCCCATAATCCCCAGCCGTGCTGCTGCATAAACCGGCGGAACGTGGCGGCCTGCGCCCTGCTGGCCTCCGCCGACAGCGGCGCGGGGAAGTAGCGCATCACCTGCGGGTCGGCGTTCAGCGCGGCGAAGGCGGGCAGATCGTCATCGCGCCAGGCGCGCAGGCGTAAACGTTCGGTATTCAGCGTGACGACTGGCATCGTGGTTACCTCTGTAAGGGGCGCGACGCTGGCGTCGCGCCCGAAGGCTGGCGTTAACGGAACAGCGTCTGCGCCCAGCGCGCCAGCCCGGCGGTGACCGAGCCGAAGTCATTGCCGCCGACAATCGGAATGCCGGGCAGCTGTTGCTGCAGCGCCGCGCGCAGCAGCGGCGAACGGGCGCTGCCGCCGGTCAGGTAGATCACGTCCGGCTGCGTCTGGCTGGTGGCCAGCGCGGCGGTGACCTGCTCCTGAATACGCTGCAGCGGTTGGGATATCGCGTCCGCCAGCTGTCCCTGGCTGATGATCTCCGCCAGCTCCGGCTGGACAAACGCCAGCGGCACGCGGGTGGTTTCCTCGCCGGAGAGGGCGATTTTACTCTCTTCCGCCGCGCGCACCAGCCGGTAACTCAGGCGCTGACGATACACCTGCAGCAGACGCCGCACCTTTTCCGGCTCCGCCGCATCGCGAATCAGATCGTTTAGCAGCCTGGCGTTGGCGCTGCTGTAAAACTCATTCTGCGCCGGCACGTCGTTGGTGGCGACCGCATTCCAGTATGGCAGCGCCGGCAGGGCGATGCCTTTTTCAGTTTCGCCGCCCATGCCGAACAGCGGCATCAGCTGCTTGAACGCCAGCATAATATCCAGATCGTTGCCGCCGACGCGGCAGCCGCTGTGGCCGATCAGGCTCTGCTGGCGCTCGGCGCTGTCGCGCCACTGCGGCCCCATCAGCAGCACCGAGCAGTCGGTGGTGCCGCCGCCGATATCGACCACCAGCACGGTTTTCTCTTCCTGCAGCGTGGCTTCAAAATCCAGACCGGCGGCCACCGGCTCAAACTGGAACTCAATCTGTTTAAAACCGGCGCGCTGGGCGGCGCGCAGCAGGATGCCCTGCGCCTGGCGGTTGGCCTCTTCGCCGCCGGTGCCCTGGAAGTTGATCGGCCGGCCGATCACCGTCTGCTCGATCTGCTGCTGCAGCACGCCTTCCGCCTGCCGTTTGATATGGAACATCATGGCGCAGACCAGGTCTTCGAACAGGGCGATTTGCTGCGCCTTCAGCCCGTTGGCACCGAGGAATGATTTCGGCGAGCGGACGAAGTACACCTCTTCCGGGTCCTCAACGTACTGCGCCAGCGCCTGCAGGCCGAACTGCAGGCTGTCGGCGTTGACCGGAATATCCTCTTCGCGGTTGAAGCTGACGGCGCGGCGTAGCAGCTGCTGATTTTCTTCGCTGCCGGTCGGCACCTGCCAGTGGCGATGCAGACATTCGCTGACCGCCTCGCGGCTCGGCGCGCACAGCATCGACGGCAGATACGGTTCGTTGTTTTCCAGCGCCAGCAGTTCCGGGCCGTTTTCCCGCATTACCGCAACGGAACAGTTGGCCGTTCCGTAGTCAAATCCTATAAACATTTTCGTTCCCCATGCCAATGAAGGGGGGCGACTTTACCCGAGAGAGGGCGTCCGGGCAATGCAGCGCGTGCCGGACGGCGAAAATTTTAGCGATGGCGGTAAGGAGATGCTTAACTAAGCCTATCTTGATGTCCGAATTCCGCACGTCAGTCCGCAGCCCGAGCGCCATAATGATGAAAAAACTGACACCGAGCGTAGCCATGAGTGAACACCAGGCGTTATATGCCGCGCTGAGCGCGCGGGACCGCAAATTTGACGGCCGTTTCTTTGTCGGCGTTTCGTCGACCGGCATCTACTGCCGGCCGGTGTGCAGCGCCCGCACGCCGAAAAGCGAGAACTGCAGCTTCTACCCGAGCGCCGCCGCCGCCGAACTGGCGGGCTTTCGCCCCTGCCTGAAGTGTCGGCCGGAGCTGGCGCCGGGCCTGGCGCTGATCGATCTGGGCAACCGCTATGCGCAGGTGGCGGTGCAGCTGATTGAGCAGGGCTACCTGTCCGAGCACGGCTGCGAGGCGCTGGCGGCGCGGCTGGGCATTTCCGATCGCCATCTGCGGCGCATTTTTGCCGAGCAGTTCGGCGCCTCGCCCATCGACTATGCGCAGTCGCACCGGCTGCTGCAGGCCAAGCGCCTGCTGGCGGACACCGATATGC
Organism: Serratia sp. FGI94; assembly: GCF_000330865.1. NCBI lineage: Bacteria > Pseudomonadati > Pseudomonadota > Gammaproteobacteria > Enterobacterales > Yersiniaceae > Serratia > Serratia sp. FGI94. Next base: position 3,483,492 of record NC_020064.1, on the reverse strand, counting down.
CGCTCAGCGAGGTGGCGTTCGCCGCGGGGTTCGGCAGCCTGCGGCGCTTTAACGAGCTGTTTAAGCAGCGCTACCGCCTGAGCCCGTCGGCGCTGCGCGACAGCAGCGGCCGGCAGACACGCGCCGCCGCCGGCGGGCTGGTGTTTCATCTGGGCTATCGCCCGCCGTACGACTGGCCGCGCATGTTGAGTTTTTTGCAGGCGCGTGCGGTCAGCGGCGTGGAGAGCGTCGAGGACGGGCGCTATTACCGCTCGATGGCGGTGACGCTCGGCGGCGAGACGCATCAGGGCTGGGTCAGCGTGCTGCCGGAAACGGCGCGCGACCGGGTGCGGGTGGAGATTGCGCCGTCGCTGAGCCGGGTGACCACCGAGGTGCTGCGACGCATACGCCAGCTGTTCGATCTGGACGCGGCGCCGGACATTATCGCCGCCGCGCTAGGCTCGCTGGTGACCGACCCCGGCCTGCGGCTGCCCGGCTGCGTCAACAGCTTTGAGCAGGCAACGCGCGCGGTGCTGGGGCAGCTGGTCAGCGTAAAAATGGCGGCGGTATTCGCCGGGCGGATGGCGGAGCGCTGGGGGACGCCGCTGGCGCAGCCGCACGCCGGCATTACCCATGTGTTTCCGCAGGCCGGGCAGATTGCCGCGCTGCAGCCGGAAATGCTGCGGCCGCTCGGCATTCAGCTCAAGCGGGCCGCGGCGCTGATCGCCCTGGCGCGCGCGCTGGAAGAGGGGCGGCTGGCGCTGGATAACGTGCTGGATATTGAGCAGGGCATCCGGGCGCTGACCGCGCTGCCGGGCATCGGCGACTGGACGGCGAACTATATTGCGATGCGCGCCTGGAGCTGGCCGGACGTGTTTCTAAGCGGCGACTACCTGATTAAGCAGCGCTTTGCCGGCATGACGCCGCGGCAGATTGAGCGCTATGCCGAACGCTGGCGGCCGTGGCGCTCTTACGCCACCTTGCATCTGTGGCATCACGACGGCTGGCTGCCGGAGGCATAAACAGACGGGCCGGCGCAGGCCGGCCCGGAAGGTTACAGCAGGAACAGGCTGGCGAGGCCGAGGAAGATGAAAAAGCCGCCGGTGTCGGTCAGGGCGGTGATCAACACGCTGGAGCCGACCGCCGGGTCGCGTCCCAGCTTCAGCATCACCATCGGGATCACCACGCCCATCAGCGCGGCGACCAGCAGGTTGAGGATCATCGCCAGCGTCATCACGCCGCCCAGCGCCCAGTCGTCGTACAGCAAATAGGTCACCAGCCCCATAATGCCGCCCCAGACTACGCCGTTGATGATCGCCACCCCCAGCTCTCTGAGCAGCAGGCGGGAAATATTGCCTTCTTCAATCTGGTGCAGCGCCAGCGCGCGCACGATCATGGTAATGGTCTGGTTACCGGTATTGCCGCCGATGCCGGCGACGATCGGCATCAGCGCGGCCAGCGCCACCAGCTGTGAGATGGTGTGCTCAAACAGGCCGATCACCCGCGAGGCGATAAAGGCGGTGCACAGATTGATGGCCAGCCACGCCCAGCGAGTTTTTACCGCCTTGCTGACCGGTGCGAACACGTCCTCTTCCGGGCTCAGGCCCCCCATGCGGCGCAGGTTGTTGTCGCTCTCTTCATTGACCACGTCGACGATCTCTTCGATGGTCAGACGCCCCATCAGTTTGCCCTGTGCGTCGATCACCGGGGCGCTGATCAGGTCGTAGCGTTCAAACGCGCCGGCCGCCGCTTCGGCCTTGTCTTCCGGCTGGAAGCTGGTGGGTTCGCTGTCCATCACGCTGGCGACCTGCGTTTGCGGATCGTTCAGCAGCACCGCCGTTAGCGGCAGTTCGCCGAGCAGGGTGTTTTTACGGTCGGTGACAAAGATTTTATCGGTGGCGTCCGGAATGGTTTTGCGCTGGCGCAAAAAGCGGTGCACCGTGCCCAGCGTTACGTCGGGCCGTACCGTGATCAGCTCAAAGTCCATCATCCAGCCGACGGTCTCTTTGCCATAGTGCATCATCTCGCGCACCTGCGCGCGCTGCTCCGGCTCCAGCGAGGTCAGCAGGCGCCCCATCAGGTTGCGCGGCAGGAACTGCGCCAGATAGGCCTGTTCGTCGATATCCAGCGTTTTGATCGCCTTGAGCAGGTCTTTATCACTCATTTCTTCGATCAGGCTGTCCCATACCGGCTCGGCGACTTCCACCAGCGTTTGGCCGCGGCGCGGCGGATCCACCAGCCGCCACAGCGCCAGACGTTCATCCTGCGGCAGCGCTTCCAGCAGGTCGGCGAGGTCGGCGGCGTGCATCTCTTCCACCAGCGCGCGAATTTCGGCGGTCTGGTCCATCAGCGCCTGCTGGCTGAGCGGCCGATCGTCATCCGGCCGGCCGAGAATGCCGTCGATCAGCGCTTTGTTGTTCAGTAACAGGGATAGGATGTGCTGACGGTGTTCAGCCACCTTTTTGACATTATGTGTTGCGGCAGACATGGTATTCCTTAACGCTTGGCACGCAGAGCTCCTGAGTCATAACTTGTACAAGATAGAACATCACAGAGTATGGCGTCATTTTTATGATAGGGACGATGCGCGGCCAGGAATGGGTAAAGCGTCTGTGGGCAGACGGCTTACCCATTCGGCGGCCCGCGCGGTTACGGCGCTTCAGAGGCGCTGTCCCGGGATGAATTAAGCGGTTGACTGACGTGCTGTTCCTGAGCGGACAGCTTTTTTTCCTGATGGTGGGGAATGGCGGCGATGGCGGTATACAGCAACCGGCCTATCAAAATGATAAAACTTACCAGCAGCACGATTTTGGTCATTTGTCCGGTGGTTCTTTTACGCATAGTGGGTCCGCAGGTCTCGGTTCCTTATGGCGCAGCCGGTGGCCATGCCCGTTATTTCCCCTTGGGTGAACTAATTTTAGTGGCGGCCGGCAAAACTTGTCCATGTATTTCACCGGAAAGAAAAATTATCCCGTCGTGCGTTGAATGTTGGTTTGATTTTATCCGGCGGCACACGGCGATTTTTTTATCGCATCAATGTTATGATTATTTTTAACCGGCAATCAGCTGTTAATTGATGTAAATCAATTTTCAACCCGGCGTAGCGCATAGAATTCGTGACCAGCTGTAAAATTTGCTGATTTTTTCATCATTATTACCCTGGCCATTGGAGATGAGCGGACGCCGCTTACTGACAGGCCGCTAAAGTCTGGATGATAAATAGCTTCGCGCGTCGGCGAAGATACTCACTTCATAATGATTAAATTGAAACTCTGGAATAAGTTACGCCACCGTTGGTGGGGCCAGCCTCTGGTGTGGAGCCTGGTGTTTATCCCGCTGGCCGGCTGGCTCTCCCCGCACATTATGCTGCCGGAAGGAAAGGTGTATCTGGTCTATCTGCCGCTGGCGGTGTGTATTTCGCTGTTGATGGTGTACGACTGGATGGCGATCCCCGGCATTGTCGTTGCCATCATGATCCGTTACAGCGTCCGGCTGGGGCCGGAAATCGGCATCATCATGACGCTGCTGTATCTGTTCTGTCTCGGCGTCTGCTGGCTGGGCTACCGCTGTCAGACGCAGCGCGACTGGTGTGCACGCATTAACGTACTGGGATTTACGCCGCCGCGGTTGATCTGGCTGCTGGCGTTTCCGCCGCTGCTGTTTATCCTCAGCCTGCAGTTGATGATTGGCATGGGGCTGCTGCCGGACGAGATGGGTATGGTGTTCGGCAGAGCCAATCTGATGCATACGCTGGTAAATTTCCACGCGCTGCTGATCGCCGGCCTCTCTTCCACACCGCTGTTCTATTTTGTGCTGCGGGTGCTGAATAATCCGCGTTTTCTGCGGACGCTGCGGTGCCGCTTCCGTCTGGAAGTCGCGCCGGGGGTGAAAACCGGCGAGACGTTGCTCTGGCTGCTGCTGCTGACCGGCATGGTGTTTGCGCTGTGCTATCCCACCGGCGTCGGGCAGAAGGAGTTTTGGATCGACTACAGCCTGACGCTGCTGCTGCCGCTGATGCTGTACGGTGCGGTGCGCTTCGGCTATCACCTTAACTGCATTGCCTGGTCGGTTGCGCTGCTGGCGCTGTTTTTCAACTATCGCAGCTATGTGCGGGTGGACGGACGCCTGCACGATCTGGCCGTCGTTTCCTCGATGATGCTGGTATTTACCCTCAGCGTATTCCTGCTGTCGGCGATCAATTCTCGCCAGCTGGCGCTGTTCGCCAAAATGAAGCGCGCCTCGCTGCAGGATCCGATGGTCGGCCTGCCGAACCTGCGCGCCCTGAAGCGGGATTTGGCGCTGGCGCCGCGTTCGACGCTGTGCTTCCTGCGCATTGCCGAACTGGACCTGCTGAGCCGTCATTACGGCATGCAATTGCGCATTCGCTTCAAACAGCATCTGGCCAGCACCCTGCGTAAGGGGTTGGCGGCGGACGAAGACGTGTATCAGCTGCCGGGCTACGATCTGGTGCTGCGGCTGAACGGCTACGATGACGAGGCCAAAGTGGCGGAGGTGCACGCTACGCTGGAGAACTTCCGACTGGTCTGGAACGGGCTACCGATTCACCCGCCGCTGGGCGTCAGCTACTGCGGCATCGCCGGGGAAGTGGAGCACCTGCATCTGCTGCTCGGGGAGCTGAGCTCGCTGGCCGATCTGTCGCTGACCAGTGGTGAGCCGGAGAGCATCCGCAACGATCGTCAGGACGTGCAGAACGCGGTGAAACACAAGGTGCGTCTGCTGCACCGGGTGCAGCGGGCGCTGGACGGCGACGGCTTTATCCTGATGGCGCAGCCGATCCACGGTGTGCGCGGCGACAGCTACCATGAAATCCTGCTGCGCCTGCCTGATGACAAGGGCGGTGCGTTGTCGCCGAACGAATTTTTGCCGGTGGTGCATGAGTTCGGCCTGGCGTATCAGCTGGACCTGTGGGTGTTGAATAACACGCTGAAGTTTATGGATCGCCATCGTGATACGCTGCCGAGTGCGCGCTTTGCGGTGAATATCTCGCCGCCGACGCTGTGCCGCCCGACGCTGAGCCGCGATGTGCGGCAGGCGCTGCAGCAGTATGCGATTGAACCGTACCAGCTGATTCTGGAAATTACCGAGTCGCACCTGATGCAGGACATTCACTATGCGGCCACCACCCTGCGTGAGCTGCGTGAACTGGGCTGCCGCATTGCGATAGACGACTTCGGCACCGGCTATGCCAGCTATAACCGCCTGCGGATGCTGGAGGTGGATACGCTGAAAATTGACGGCAGCTTCGTGCGTAATATGCTGAACGATCCGGTGGATCACCAGATTATCGCGTCCATCTGCAAGGTGGCGTTAATGAAGCGGTTACATATCGTAGCGGAATATGTGGAAAGCGAAGAGCAGCAGATGGCGCTGCGGGCGCTGGGGGTTGACTATATGCAGGGCTACCATATCGGCCAGCCGGTACCGCTGACCTCGCTGGCGGCCGGCACGCAGGCCGAGGCGTGACGGCAGGCGGCCCTTCGCGCAGGCGAAGGGCCGCCGCTGAGTGTGGCATCAGGCGAGGCGCTGCTCGTCCTGCTGCGCGTCTTCTTCCTCAATGATCAGCTTCCAGCCGACGACATCTTTCCAGTACTCCTGCTCGCGCTCCAGATCCAGCTGCACCAGCGTATTCTGCGTCAGATAGCCGGCCGGGAAGCGCAGCGTCCAGTGATTATCATCGGTAATCAGACGCAAGGTTTCCGGCGTGGTGGTGGACTGACGCTGGTTGTTCAGCAGCGCGCTCAGGCGCAGGAGCTGTATCAGCGGCAGATAGTGCTTCTTCTTGAACAGATTCAGGCGCGGCAGCTCTTCCAGCTTGATGGCTTTACGGTGGAAGCGCACCAGCGCCGCCAGCAGCAGCTGCTGTTCCTGATTAAAGCCCGGCAGGTTGGTGTTTTGCAGAATATAGGCGGAGTGCCGGTGCATGGCGCTGTGGTTGATGCTCAGCCCGACCTCGTGCAGCATAGCGGCCCATTTCAGCAGCGCTTCCAGCTGCGGGTTGACCAGCTTGGTGTTTTGCGCCATCCACTGGGCGTACAGCAGTTCGGTGGTCGCCAGCACCCGGCTGGCCTGATCGCGATCGATATTGTAGTGCTCGGCCAGGCTTTTGGCGGTGCGGCTGCGGATATCCTGATGGCGGAAACGGCCCTCCATCTCGTACAGCACCCCTTCGCGCAGCGCGCCGTCGGACAGGCGTAAATCGCGGATCGCCAGCGCGTCGAACACGCCGCATAAAATGGCCAGCCCCGGCACAAACACCGCCTGACGCTCCTCCGACAGCCCCGGCAGGCTGAGGGCGCTGAAGTTCTTGAACTGCAGCACCTGTTCGCTCAGCATTTCCAGCCGCTCGAGGGTGATCAGACCGTCCTTTTCTCCCATCGCCACCAGTACTTCGTGCGCTGCCTTAATCGAGCCGGAGGCGCCCAGCGCGTATTGCCAGCCCTGAATGCGGTATTGCCAGGCCAGGGTTTCCAGCTTTTGCGCCGCCGCCAGCCGGGCGCGGCGGAAATTGGTGCGGTTGATTTCGCCGTCAGGGAAAAAGATATGGGCGAAGCTGACGCAGCCCATGCGGCGGCTTTCCGCCAGCAGAGGTTCAAAATCTTCGCCGATCACCAGCTCGGTGGAACCGCCGCCGATGTCGATCACCAGCTTGCGACCCTTTTCCGGCTGGGTGTGTTCCACGCCCATAAAGATCAGGCGCGCCTCTTCCTGCCCGGAGATGATCTCGATCGGGTAGGGGATCACCTCGGCGGCGCGCTTGAGAAAGGCTTCGGCATTCACCGCCTGACGCAGCGTATGCGTCCCGACGATGGTGACGTTTTCCGCCGGGAAACCCTGCAGCCGTTCGGCAAACAGGGCCAGGCAGGCCAGACCGCGTTCTATTGCTTCTTCACTGAGCACATTGTTGGCATCCAGGCCGTCGGCAAGGTGAACCCGCTGTTTTAAGCGGCCCAATACCTGCAGGGCGCCGTTGACGACGCGGGCTATCACCATATGGAAACTGTTCGAGCCGAGGTCGATGGCGGCGATTTCCAATGGCTTATGAGTGGCGGTGTTGTTTAGCGGCATAGTTGCTGGCCTAATTTCCTGGTTGTTCCAGAGCTTTTAAATAGTCGTAAATGGCAATTTGCGAACGTACTTTACGGCGGTTGCCGCGCGGTACGTACTGGTTGCTCAGCTCTTTATCAATATAACGGGCTTTGACGGTGTCGCTGAACTGGATCGCCAGAATATCCAGCACGCGCTGTTTCAGCGCCGGATCCAGCAGCGGCGTCGCCACTTCGATACGGTAATCTATATTGCGGGTCATCCAGTCGGCGGACGACAGGAAGACCTTGATGTCACCTTGGTTTTCGAAAACGTAAACGCGATCGTGTTCCAGATAGCGGTCGACGATGCTGATGGCCTGAATATTGTCGCTGATCCCCGGCAGATTGGGAATCAGCGAGCACATGCCGCGCACCAGCAGGCGCACCTTCACGCCGGCGCCGGAAGCGGTATATAACCGATCCACCAGCCCTTTATCCACCAGATTATTCAATTTCAGCGTAATGCCGGCCGGCTTGCCCGCCAGCGCGCTGGCGATTTCATGGTCGATCAGGTCGTACAGCATGCGGCGCGAGTTCTGCGGCGATACCATCAGATAGTCAAAATGCACCGGACGGTAGGGGTTTTCAATAAAGTTGAACACCCGGCGTACTTCGTTGGTGATGCGCGCATCGGCGGTCAGCAGGGAGTAGTCGGTGTACACCCGCGCGGTTTTTTCGTTGAAGTTGCCGGTGCCGATATGGGCGTAGCGCACAATAGCGTCGCCTTCGCGGCGCGAAATCAAAAACAGCTTGGCGTGGATCTTCAGGCCGGGGGCGGAGAAGATCACGTGCACGCCGGCCTCCGTCAGGCGTTTGGCCCAGTGAATGTTGGCCTCTTCGTCGAAGCGCGCCTGCAGTTCGACCACCACCGTCACTTTCTTGCCGTTATGCGCCGCGTGGATCATGGATTCGATAATGCGCGAATCTTTCGCCACCCGGTAAATATTGATTTTTATCGCCAGCACGCTGGGGTCGAACGACGCCTGACGCAGCCACTCCAGCACGTGCTCGAAGGTGTGGTACGGGTAGTACAGCAGCACGTCTTGTTCCCGGATGGCGTCGAAGCCGTTGCGGAACCGGTCGAACCAGATATGGCGCAGACGCGGCAGCGGCCGGTTGACCAGGTTGCTTTTGCCGACGTTGGGGAAGCTGATAAAGTCTTTGAAGTTGTGATAGCGGCCGCCGGCGATCACCGAATCGTAGTTGGAGATACCCAGCTTTTCGCGCAGCAGCTCCACCATTTTATTCGGCATATCGCGCTGGTATACAAAGCGCACCGGCTCGGCGGTCAGGCGCTGCTTCAGGCTGGAGGACATCAGTTCCAGCAGGCTGGATTCCATTTCCGTCACCAGATCGTATTCCGCATCGCGCGTCATCTTCATCGAATAGGCGTTGAGCGCATCGTAGTCGAAAAAGCCCTTGAAGATGTCATCCAGGCAGTAGCGCAGAATGTTATCCAGCAGGATCATCGGCTTGCGGCGACGCGGCGCTTCCGGCGGCAGGTTGACGAAGCGCGGCACCTTGTCGGACGGGATCTCCAGCAGCGCATAGTCGATATGGCTGCCGCGGATAATTTCCACCGCCAGATAGGTGTAGTCGTCCTTCAGAAACTGCACCAGATTGGTGTCGTGATTGATCAGGATCGGCGTGATGTGCTGGCGCAGATGCTGCCTGAAGTATTGACGCAGCCAGATTTGCTGATTCTCGGAGACCTGGCGCTCATTGATCAGAAAGATTTGATTGCGCGCCATTTCCAGCAGTAAATCATTATACAGGGTGTCGAATTCCTGGTCGGTTTTTAACACCTTGGTCTGGATTTTCTTCAGCAAATGACGCGAGGCGCCGGCAGAGCCTTGCTCTTCGCTGATCAGGATGCGCCGTTTCAGGTCGGCAAAGCGGACTTTGTAAAACTCGTCGAGATTATTGGAGTAAATGCCGAGGAAGCGCATGCGCTCAATCAGCGGATTGCTCTTATCTGCGGCTTCCTGCAACACGCGCTCATTAAAGGACAACCAGCTTAGTTCTTTTTCGATGTAGAGCTTTTCCTGACCCATTATTACTCCGGTTAAATCATGGGAAAAATCGAATGGCATTCCCCTATACCGGCCCAGGCCGCCTGCTGAGGAGGCGGGTGAGAGGCACCGTCGCCCGTCGCTCACGCTGCCTGAATGCCGCTCTAATGTCCTACAACATTATTGCGAGAGATTGACAGTAATGTCCAACAGATCTGCCGGCCGGCGGCGGTAAACTTTGTCATGCAAACGACATTAATCTGACATAAGATGCCCGGTTATCTTTTGGCGTAAGCCCGGCCTGCAACAAAGACAGAGACAGATGGTACAGACAACGGCAAATCAACTTCCCCGCGATCGGCGGCGCGCGCGCATTGACCGTGGCGTGCGGGCCATGGTGACCGTCAGCGGCCTGCTGGTGCTGATGATGCTGATGTTAATTTTCGTCTACTTGCTGTTCGCCGTACTGCCGCTGTTTAAGCCGGCCTCCGTCGACGCCTCGCCGCCGTTGACACTGAACCATGCGTCGCCGGCCTTGGCGATCGGCATGGACGTTCAGCAGCGGGTGGGTTACCGCATTGACCGGCAGGGCGAAGGGCAGTTTTACCGGTTGACGGCACGACAGGGGCAGGCGGCCGGTACGCTGTTGACCAGCCAGCGGCTGCTGCCGGCGCCGACGCTGCTGGCCCGGGCGGTCGGCGCGCGCGATCTGTTTGCGCTGGCGCAGGCCGACGGGCGTTTTATTATCGCGCAGGCGGATTTCGCCGCTGCGCCGCAGGAAAAACCGCACTGGAGCTTGCCGCTGGGCGCGCAGCCGCAGGCCCTGCTGCCGCATGCCGGCGCACTGAAGCAGCTGGCGCTGACGCCGGCGCGCGAGGCCGGAGCGTATCTGGTGGCGGCGGTGACCGAGCGGCGACAGCTGCTGTTGGCTCGGGTGGCGGCGCGGCAGCCGGCCGCGGTCAGCGCCATCGCGCTGAGCGACGACGTGCAGCAACTGGTGCTGGCGCCGGATGGCCGCCAGCTCTATCTGCTGAGCGGCAGCCGGCTGGCGCGCTATCAAATCGACGGGACGCAGCTGCGGCTGCAGGAAACGCAAATGCTCGGTGAGCAGGCGCCTTACCGCCTGACGGCGCTGCCGGGCGGCAGCGCGCTGATTGTGCATGCCGCCGACGGCACGCTGCAGGAGTGGTTCGACGTGGAGAAAAACCAGCGCTGGCGCCTGACCTCGGCGCAGCAGTTCACGCCGCAGCCGGCTGCGGACGCCGCGGTGATCGCCGAGCCGTTCCGCCGGGTATTCGCCGCGCTGCAGCCGGACGGTGCGTTTGCGCTCTATTCCAGCATCCAGTCCCGGCCTCTGCTGGACGCCCGGCTGGCTGCCGGCGTACAACAGGCGGCGTTTGCGCCGCGCGGCGATGGCCTGCTGCTGGAGACCGCGCAGGGCTGGCAGCAATACCGGCTGAATAATGATTACCCTGACGTGACCTGGCGCTCGCTGTGGCGGAAGGTTTGGTACGAGAACTACCCGCAGCCGGCGCTGGTGTGGCAGTCCACCTCCGGGGAGGACAGCTATCAGGCCAAGTTCAGTCTGATGCCGGTGATTTTCGGCACGCTGAAGGCCGCCGGTTACGCCATGCTGTTTGCCATACCGTTGGCGCTGGGCGGCGCGGTCTATACGGCCTGCTTTATGTCGCCGGCGCTGCGGCGGCTGGTGAAACCGGCGATTGAGGTGATGGGCGCGCTGCCGACGGTGGTCATCGGGCTGGTGGCGGGCATCTGGCTGGCACCGGTTATCGAACGTCATTTACTGGCGATACTGGCGTTGCCGCTGTTGCTGGCCGGCGCGGTGTTGCTGTGCGGCATAGCGCAGCAGCGCTGGCGGCCGGGTCGGCAGCGTCCGGGCGGCGATTTACTGCTGCTATTGCCGGCGCTGGCCCTGACCGTCTGGCTGGCGATGGCCGTCGGCCCTTGGCTGGAGACGCTGCTGTTTGGCCAGCCGATGCACTTCTGGCTGGGGGACGACTTCGACCAGCGCAATACGCTGGTGGTCGGCGTGGCAATGGGTTTTGCGCTGGTGCCGGTGATTTTCTCGCTGGCGGAGGATGCGCTGTTCAGCGTGCCGACCTCGCTCACCCAAGGCTCGCTGGCGCTGGGCGCCACGCCGTGGCAGACGGTGGCGCGGGTGACGCTGCCGGCCGCCAGCGCCGGTATTTTCTCGGCGCTGATGATAGGTTTCGGCAGGGCGGTGGGGGAAACCATGATCGTGCTGATGGCCACCGGCAATACGCCGATCGTCGACGGCAGCCTGTTCCAGGGGCTGCGCGCGCTGGCGGCGAATATCGCCATTGAAATGCCGGAGGCGGTATTTGCCAGCAGCCACTATCGGGTGCTGTTCCTGACCGCGCTGGTATTGTTCGTGTTTACCTTTATCGTCAATACGCTGGCCGAGGCGATCCGTCAGCGCCTGCGCGAGCGCTATAGCCAGAATCAGGAGGCGCCATGAGAGCCTGGTTAAAATCGGGTTCCCCGTGGGTATGGCTGACCGCCGGCTCGGTCAGCGTCAGCCTGCTGGCGCTGCTCGGCATCTTGTTGCTGCTGGCGGGGCAGGGGATGCGCTACTTTTGGCCCAGCCCGGTCTATCAGTTTGAGCTGAATCAGGCGGCGGCCGGCCCGGTCACGCTGATTGGCGAGCTGTATCAGCAGCAGACGATTTCACGTCAGCAGCTGCTGGAGGCGGGCGTGACGCCGCCGGGCGACGCGGCGCAACTCACCCGTTACCTGATTAAGGTCGGCAACCGCGAAAGTGAAGGGCAGGATTTTCGTACGCTGCTGGCCAGCGATGTTCGTCGCCAGAGCGCGCCGCGCGACCTGCTGGTATTGGAGCGCAACAGCAACGGCACCGCCTACGGTTTTCTGGCCGGCCTGCTGGAGGACGGCCAGCCGCTGACCGGGCGCGATCTGAATCAGGCGCTGCAGCAGCGGCTGCCGCAAATTGCGGCGCTGTCGCGGCAGGCGCATGATATTCAGATTCACCAGATGGCGCGGATTAATGAGCAGTTTGCGGCGCTGAATTTGCGTGAGAAAAAGCTCCGGCGCGACCAGCGTTTTGATGCCCGCGCCCAGGCGCAGATGAAGGCCGAGCGGCTGGAGTTGCAGCGCCAGTACCGTCAGATGGCGGAGCAGCTGGACGGGCTGAACCGCGATCGTCAGCGCGATGCGCTGCTGCTGCGGGATATGCGCGGTCAGGTGCATACCATCCCCCTGAGCCAGATACGCGATGCCTGGTTCCCCAATGCGATGTCCCTGGGCCAGAAGGTAGTGCACTGGGGCGAGCAGGTGAAGAAGTTTCTGAGCGACAGCCCGCGTGAGGCCAATACCGAGGGCGGCGTGTTCCCGGCGATTTTCGGCACCGTGCTGATGGTGGTGCTGATGTCGGTGGTGGTGATGCCGTTCGGGGTGATCGCCGCCGTCTATCTGCATGAGTATGCCGGCAAGAACCTGCTGACGCGGCTGATCCGCATTGCGGTGGTTAACCTGGCCGGGGTGCCGTCGATCGTCTACGGCGTATTTGGCCTGGGCTTTTTTGTCTATCTGATCGGCGGCAGCATCGACCGGCTGTTTTATGCCGAATCTCTGCCTAACCCGACCTTCGGCACCCCCGGCGTGCTGTGGGCCGCGCTGACGCTGGCGTTGCTGACGCTGCCGGTGGTGATTGTCTCGACCGAAGAGGGCCTGTCGCGCATACCGGCCACGCTGCGCCAAGGCTCGCTGGCGCTGGGGGCCTGCCGGGCCGAAACCCTATGGCGCATTGTGCTGCCGATGGCGGCGCCGGCCATGATGACCGGCCTGATTCTGGCAATTGCGCGTGCGGCGGGTGAAACCGCGCCGCTGATGCTGGTCGGCGTGGTGAAGTCGGCGCCGGTGCTGCCGGTGGACGATATTTTTCCGTATTTGCACCTGGAACGTAAGTTTATGCACCTGAGCTTCCAGATTTACGATATGGCATTCCAAAGCCCCAGCGTCGAGGCGGCCAGGCCGCTGGTGTTCGCTACCGCCTTCCTGTTGGTGGCGATCGTCGTCGGGCTGAATCTGACGGCGATGGGCATCCGCCATTCGCTCAGGGAGCGTTACCGGGTATGGGAGCAGTAACAGTGAGAACGAGTATGGGGACCGCTTCATGGGATTAAAAACGCCGGGCAGTTTGCCCAGGCTGGATGTGCAGCAGCTTGGCGACCGGGATACGGCGCTGGCGGCTGACGGACTGCAGCTGTTTTACGGCGACAAACAGGTGCTGCATGATATTTCGCTGCGTATTCCGAAGCACCGGGTCACGGCGCTGATCGGCCCCTCCGGCTGCGGTAAATCCACGCTGCTGCGCTGCTTTAATCGCATGAACGATCTGGCGGACAACTGCCGCATAGACGGCGAACTGCAGCTGAACGGCGAACGAATTTCCGGCGCGGAGATTGACGTGGCGGCGCTGCGGCGGCGGGTGGGGATGGTGTTCCAGCGTCCCAATCCGTTCCCGAAATCGATCTATGAAAACGTGGTGTACGGCCTGCGCCTGCAGGGGATCCGCGAACGGCGGGTGCTGGACGAGGCGGTGGAGCGTTCGCTGCGCGCGGCGGCGCTGTGGCATGAAGTGAAAGACCGGCTGCGGGAAAACGCCCTGCGGCTGTCCAGCGGCCAGCAGCAGCGGCTGGTGATTGCCCGCGCCATCGCCATCGAGCCGGAAGTGCTGCTGCTCGATGAGCCGACTTCGGCGCTGGATCCGATCTCCACCCTGACCATCGAAGAGCTGATTTCGACGCTGAAGCAGCGCTACACGGTGGTGCTGGTGACGCACAATATGCAGCAGGCGGCGCGCGTTTCGGACTATACGGCGTTTATCCACCAGGGACGCCTGGTGGAATATAACGATACCGACGCTATTTTTACCTCGCCCCGCCAGCGGCGGACGGAGGATTACATCACGGGCCGCTACGGCTGAGGCTACTTGGCCTGCTGCGGTTCCGGTAGCTGCGGGGCGTGGTGTGCCGTTTTCAGCGCCGTCACTTTGCCGGCGCCGGCGGTCGTTTGCGGCATCAGCTGTGACTGCCCGACAAACACGCCACCTTTCTCAATGGAAAATTCGTCGGTAAAAATGTCGCCGCGCATATGGCCCTTCGGCTGGATGGTCAGGCTGTCGGCATGGCAGCTGCCCTCAACGGAGCCGTTGATCATAATATGCTGGGCGTGAATTTCGCCTTTTACCTGGCCGGTTGGTTCGATGCGCACCTGGTGGGAGCAGGTCAGGCTACCTTCGAGCACCCCTTCGACAATAATATTGCCCTGGCCTTCGATGGTGCCGGTCAACTGGGTGCCCTGTGAGATAAAGGTGTCCTTGATAGCCTTGGCCGGTTTGGCGCTTTCCATCAGTTCCGATAATGGAGGCGGAACGGCGACGGCCTTGAGCGGCTCTTTCATTTCAGAGTGCGAAGACCTGGTGTCGTCCGGTTTTCTACCGCGCTTTTCTGTGGGGTTTTTCTTGGATTTATTAAATATCTGCATGGGGCACTTCCTGTATATGCTATATATCGCTTGAATAATAAGTAATGAACAAAAGACGGCTGCCGTCACCAATATCGGATTCATCTTGTTATTTAAGAGAATATCCCGAGATAACCAGATAATGATTAACAGTGCCCATAGAATCCAGACATACCAAAGTATATTGTATTTTCGCATCTTTCCTGATTAAGATAATCCATGCTTAAGTCATGTTTATTAATAGGCGGCAACAGCGTACGGCAAACACGATGTTGTCATTATCATTGATAGCGGTCAATAATGAATCATACCCGACATCGGCGGATGATTCACGGATATTACGGGCTGTTATTGTCGTTGGCGATTTATTGCCGATATCCATTGTATTAAATATCGAGTATCGGCAATAGTGAGATTTTATTTAACTAAATTTTCTGCTTTGGGCGCGGTTTTGAACTTTGCCAGATATTGCGGTTGGAAAATGCACATGCGCAACACGGTGCGGTACTCGCCGTTGACAAAGAACTCGTCAATCAGTTCCCCCTCGACCTCGAAGCCTAGTTTGCTGTAGATGTGGATCGCCTTGGGGTTTTCCTTGTCGACGATCAGATACAGCTTATACAGGTTCAGGACGGAGAAGCCGTAGTCCATTGCCAACTTGGCGGCGGTGCTGGCATAGCCTTTGCCCTGATGCGTCGGGTCGATAATAATCTGGAACTCCGCCCGACGGTGAATATGATCGATTTCCACCAGTTCGACCAGGCCGACCTTCGCCCCTTCGTGCTCGATGATAAAGCGCCGCTCGCTTTGGTCGTGAATATGTTTATCGTACAGGTCGGACAGTTCGACAAAGGCCTCATACGGCTCTTCGAACCAGTAGCGCATTACGCTGGCGTTATTGTCCATCTGATGGACGAAGGTTAAATCATCCCGCTCCAGTGGGCGCAAGCGGACGCTGGCGGAACCAGACATGTGTATTCTCCTATGTGACTGACATACGGGAAAGTATAACGCCGTGCCGGGAGGGAGAGGGAAAAAAAACGGCGCCGCAGGGCGCCGTTGAGGATTGGTTGAGGAAACGCGCGCTCAGTCGGCGGCGTGTCCCTGCTCGGGCAGGCGCTCGCCGTCCAGCCAGGCGGCGTTGTCGCGCATCGCCAGACGGCCGTCGATGAACCAGCTGACCGCCAGCGGATAGATGGTGTGCTCCTGCGCCAGCACCCGCTCTACCACCTCGTCTTCCTCGTCGCCGGGGAAGATGGGCACCTTGGCCTGCAGAATGACCGGTCCGCCGTCGAGCTGCTCGGTAACGAAGTGCACCGAGGTGCCATGTTCGTCATCGCCGTTGTCAATCGCCTGACGGTGGGTGTGCAGACCCGGATATTTCGGCAGCAGAGAGGGGTGGATATTCAGCATCCGGCCGGCATAACGCTGGACGAACGGCGCGCTGAGAATGCGCATATAGCCGGCCAGCACCACCAGATCCGGTTGGTACTGGTCGATGGCGTCCGCCAGCGTGTCGTCAAACGCCTGACGGTCGGCAAAGGTTTTGGCATCCAGCGCGTGGGCGGCGATGCCCGCCGCCTCGGCGCGTTGCAGGCCATAGGCCTGCGCCTTGTTGCTGAATACCGCGACGATCTCGGCGGCGATCCGCCCCTGCTGGCAGGCGTCGATCAGCGCCTGGAGATTACTCCCCTGGCCGGAGATCAACACCACAATCTTTTTCATCACTGAATGACCACTTGCTGTTCGTCAGAAGATGCAGTGAGTTTACCGATTTTCCAGGCTTTTTCACCTGCCGCGTTCAGCAGGGCGATAGCGGCTTCCACTTCGCTTTCCGGCAGGGCGATCAGCATGCCGACGCCGCAGTTAAAGGTGCGGTACATTTCGTGGCGGCTGACGTTGCCCGCCTGCTGCAGCCAGTTGAACACCGCCGGCCACTGCCAGCTGGATTCATCAATCACCGCCTGGATGCCTGCCGGCAGTACGCGTGGGATATTTTCCCAGAAGCCGCCGCCGGTCAGGTGGGCGATGGCGTGCACGTCGCGGTTGGCGATCAGTTCCAGCACCGACTTAACGTAGATTTTGGTCGGCGCCAGCAGGTGATCGGCCAGCGGTTTGCCGTCCAACTGGGTGGTGGTCGGGTCGGTGTTGCTGACTTCCAGGATTTTACGCACCAGCGAGTAGCCGTTGGAATGCGGGCCGGAAGCGCCCAGCGCGATCAGCGCGTCGCCGGCCTGAACTTTGCTGCCGTCGAGGATTTCAGACTTCTCGACCACGCCGACGCAGAAGCCGGCCACGTCGTAGTCGTCGCCGTGGTACATGCCTGGCATTTCAGCGGTTTCGCCGCCCACCAGCGCGCAGCCGGACTGTTTACAGCCCTCGGCGATGCCGGTGATAACGCTGGCGGCGGTGTCGACGTCCAGCTTGCCGGTGGCGTAGTAGTCCAGGAAGAACAGCGGCTCTGCGCCTTGCACCACCAGGTCGTTGACGCACATGGCCACCAGGTCGATGCCGATGGTGTCGTGACGCTGCAGATCCATGGCCAGACGCAGTTTGGTGCCCACGCCGTCAGTGCCGGAAACCAGCACCGGTTCGCGGTATTTCTGCGGTAACGCGCACAGCGCGCCGAAACCGCCCAATCCTCCCATGACTTCCGGGCGACGGGTCTGTTTTACTACACCTTTGATACGGTCTACCAATGCATTGCCAGCATCGATATCGACACCTGCGTCTTTATAGCTGAGAGAGGTTTTGTCGGTCACTGCGCGATCCCCACGACGGTTTGCGGATTGAAAAACGGGGTTTCCGGCCTTTACTTCCGGAACCCGGCGCGGCAATTCTAACAGTGCAGGCAAACGTTTGCGAGCGGCTTGTGAGGCCGATCTACATTTTCATCCCTATACTGATAATCATACTTTTGTTGATCCCGATCGGGCTATTGTGGGTGGCGCAGGGGGGAAAAGGCGGTATAATCCCGCGATTTTTTTGGCCGTCAACCACCTTAATAGGAGAAAAATGATGAAGATCGTTGAGGTGAAACACCCGCTGGTAAAACACAAGCTTGGCCTGATGCGCGATCACGAAATCAGCACCAAACGCTTTCGTGAGCTTGCTTCAGAAGTGGGTAGTCTGTTGACCTATGAAGCGACCGCCGATCTGGCTACCGAGACGGTGACGATTGAAGGCTGGTGCGGGCCGGTTGAAGTTGAACAGATTAAAGGGAAAAAGATTACCGTCGTGCCAATTCTGCGCGCCGGCCTCGGCATGATGGAAGGGGTGCTGGAGCACGTGCCTAGCGCGCGCATCAGCGTGGTCGGCGTTTATCGCGACGAAGAAACTCTGGAGCCGGTGCCGTATTTCCAGAAGCTGGTGTCCAATATTGAAGAGCGCATGGCGCTGGTGGTTGACCCGATGCTGGCGACCGGCGGTTCGATGATCGCCACGATCGACCTGCTGAAGAAAGCCGGCTGCAGCAGCATCAAGGTGCTGGTCCTGGTGGCGGCGCCGGAAGGGATCAAGGCGCTGGAAAAAGCGCACCCTGACGTTGAGCTGTATACCGCGTCCATCGATCAGTGCCTGAATGAGCACGGTTACATCGTACCGGGTCTGGGCGACGCCGGTGACAAGATATTTGGTACCAAGTAACAGATTAGCCGACTTAGCGAGTCGGCTTTTTTATGCGCCCAGTCCTGCACGCGACGCCGTTGCCGTGCGGGCCATTGCGCATAGAACGCTGGGCTTGCATCATGTATAACGACCAAGAGGAACCCCCATGACCCGTCGCGCCATTGGCGTCAGCGAGCGGCCGCCGCTGCTGCAGACCATCCCGCTCAGCCTCCAGCATCTGTTCGCCATGTTTGGCGCTACCGTGCTGGTGCCCATTTTGTTTAACATCAACCCGGCGACGGTGCTGCTGTTTAACGGCGTCGGCACGCTGCTATACCTGTTTATCTGTAAAGGTAAGATCCCGGCCTATCTGGGCTCCAGCTTTGCCTTTATTTCGCCGGTGCTGCTGCTGTTGCCGTTGGGCTATGAACTGGCGCTCGGCGGCTTTATCGTCTGCGGCCTGCTGTTTTGTCTGGTGGCGCTGATCGTCAAGAAAGCTGGCACCGGCTGGCTGGACGTGATGTTCCCGCCGGCGGCGATGGGGGCGATCGTAGCGGTGATCGGCCTGGAGCTGGCGGGCGTGGCGGCCAATATGGCGGGTCTGCTGCCGGCCGACGGCGCGGCGGTGGACGGCACCACCATCACCATTGCGCTGGTAACGCTGGGCGTTACCATCCTCGGCTCGGTGCTGTTCCGCGGTTTTCTGGCGATTATCCCGATTCTGATCGGCGTGCTGGCCGGTTATGCACTGTCGTTCTTTATGGGCGTGGTCGATCTGACGCCGATTCGCGAAGCGCACTGGTTCGCGCTGCCCACCTTCTATACGCCGCGCTTTGAGTGGTTCGCCATCTTCACCATTCTGCCGGCGGCGCTGGTAGTGATTGCCGAACACGTGGGGCATTTGGTGGTTACCGCCAATATTGTTAAAAAGGATCTGATCCGCGAGCCGGGCCTGCACCGTTCGATGTTCGCCAACGGCATCTCCACGGTGATTTCCGGCTTCTTTGGCTCGACGCCGAACACCACCTACGGCGAGAACATCGGCGTGATGGCGATTACCAAGGTTTACAGCACCTGGGTGATCGGCGGCGCGGCAATTCTGGCGATCCTGCTCTCCTGCGTTGGTAAGCTGGCGGCGGCGATTCAGGCGGTGCCGGTGCCGGTGATGGGCGGCGTCTCGCTGCTGCTGTACGGCGTGATCGGCGCATCGGGCATCCGCGTGCTGATTGACTCGAAGGTGGATTACAACAAGGCGCAGAACCTGATCCTGACGGCGGTGATCCTGATTATCGGCGTCAGCGGCGCTAAGGTGCATATCGGCGCGGCGGAGCTGAAGGGTATGGCGCTGGCGACCATCGTCGGCATCGGTCTGAGCCTGCTGTTTAAGCTGATCAGCCTGTTCCGTAAGGAAGAAGAGGTGATCGACGCCGAAGAGGGGCTCGAGCAGAAATAGTGCGCCATCCGGCGTTGAAGTGACAAAAGGGCGACGCGTCGCCCTTTTGCCTTGATGGCCTGTGTTTATTGCAGTTCCTGCTGGCTGACGACAATCCAGTTTTTATCGGCGGTCGCCGGTTGGCCCAGCGCCTGCTGCTGCTTGACTGCCTGCTGTTGCAACAGCTGCAGTTTTTGCTGGGTTTCTGCTTTACGGCCAATCCATAACTTTTTACCGTGCTGCGGATCGGTGCTGTTCAGCAGCATATAGGTATCGGAATACAGCGTATCGCCGCCGACCAGAATCGGTTTTCTCCACTGGTCGATATAGCCCAGAATGCTGCCGGCTTTGCCTTCAAACCAGGTCATCGGGTTGACGATATACGGGGTAATGGTCAGCTGCTGGTTGTTTTCCGGTGCGTAGTCGCCCGCTTTGATCTGTTTGCGCGCGGTGGTGAGTTCGCCGGTTTGCGTATTGCGCAGCAGCGTGTTGACGCCGATGACGTTTTGCGGTTTGACGTTATAACCATATTTGGGATTACTGGCGACCATGCGCACCAGCTCTTCGTGCGCCGCGCTCATAATATACACCTCAATACCGTTTTCCTGCAGCCTGGCAAACAGTTGCTGCATGCCTTTCATCACGCGCGGCGGTTCAACGCTGCCGTTATGCAGCGTATTGTCCTTGATATATTTAACCGGTATTTTTTCTTTCAAAGCCATCAGTTCATCAACCTGCTGGCTAAGCTCTTGCAGCGTAAAACCGGCGAATATCTGCGCCGCCCAAGGGTAGCAGATTAAATCATCGACTTCACACAGGCGGTGATAGTAGCTGTACAAGCTTTCCTTTTCGCCCAGGCTGTCATTGAACGGGATCAATACCAAGGAGGCCGGGATATTTTCCCGATTCAGCAGGCCCTTATTTTCCAGGTACGGGATAAGCGACTCTTCCAGATCGTTTTTATAGGTGGTGTTGTCCATATCAAATACGGCGAAGTCGCCTTTATTCGCTCGCTCGGCAATCAGCGTATTCAATTCCTGTGCCTGTTCTTGCGGCCAGGCGGTTAATTCCGTGGCATTTGCCATCAGGCAGGATAGCCCGGTGAATAATACTGCGGTGATTCCCATTGTTTTTCTAATGCCAAACATTAATTTATCCTCTGTTGTTATTTTTCCCACGCTGATTATAAATAATCATCCGTTAAAAAAATGGGGGGAGGTCGCATTTTGGCCAATATAAAACGATGACCATCAATATAATATTTCCTGTTAAATACTATAGGTGCGAAGTTTGGTTTTCAATTTATGGGATGTGAATTTATCGTTGCGGGTAATTGGAGGCGCCGCACGCCGCGGACGTTATTTTGCAGCGGCCGGCCGGTGGCGTAAGCGGCTAACGAGCACGAGATAGCGGTTAAAAAAACGGCGTGGGCAGGCGCCGATGGCGTTGTTATCAACGTCAGTTCAACTGTACGCGTTTTCTATGTTAAACTGATGCCGTTTTCCTGCCAGTTTTGGTTGAGGTGCTTCTGAATACGCCGGCACAGCTTTCACTGCCACTTTATCTTCCCGATGATGAAACGTTCGCCAGTTTTTATCCGGGGGAGAATCCGTCCCTGTTAGCTGCGATCCAGTCTGCCGTTAGTCAGGAACACGGTAGCTATATCTATTTCTGGTCGCGCGAGGGCGGCGGACGCAGCCATCTGCTGCATGCGGCCTGCGCCGAGATGTCGCAGCGCGGAGAGGCGGCAGGCTATGTGCCGCTCGACAAGCGCGCCTATTTCGTGCCGGAAGTGCTGGACGGCATGGAGCAGCTGGCGCTGGTCTGTATCGACAACATCGAATGCATCGCCGGCGATGAAGAGTGGGAAATGGCCATCTTCAACCTCTATAACCGCATTCTGGAAACCGGCCGCACCCGGCTGTTTATCACCGGCGACCGTCCGCCGCGCCAGCTGAACCTGCAGCTGCCGGATCTGGCGTCGCGTCTGGACTGGGGGCAGATCTATAAGCTGCAGCCGCTGTCGGACGATGAGAAGCTGCAGGCGCTGCAGCTGCGCGCCAAACTGCGCGGTTTCGAGCTGCCGGAGGACGTGGGCCGTTTCCTGCTTAAGCGGCTGGATCGCGAGATGCGTACGCTGTTTATGACGCTGGATCAGCTCGATCGCGCGTCGATCACCGCCCAGCGCAAGCTGACCATTCCGTTCGTCAAAGAGATCCTCGGTTTATAACGGGGCCGCGCGCCGGCCCCGCATTCCTTACAGAATATCCAGCACCTGCTCCGGCGGGCGGCCGATGCGCGCTTGCTGGCCTTTTACCACGATCGGGCGCTCGATCAGTTTCGGGTTTGCCACCATCGCCTGCAGCAGCTGCTGTTCGCTCAGGCCGTCGTCCGCCAGATTCAGTGTTTTGTAGAGTTCTTCTTTTTTGCGCATCAGTTCGCGGGCGGAGCTGAAGCCCAGCTGTTGCAGCAGCGTGGCCAGCTGTTCAGCCGAGGGCGGGGTGTCCAGGTACAGCACCACCTCGGGCTGGACGCCGTGCTGTTCCAGCAGGGCCAGCGTTTCACGGCTTTTGGAGCAACGCGGGTTGTGGTAAATGGTGACGTTTTTCATCTGTTTCTTCCTTAAAAATCAGCTGCGCTGGTATTGACGGAACCGTTGCTGCAGCTGACGGAGTTGATCGATACGCGCATCATAGCGCGCCTGTTTCAGGCTGCCGAGTTTTTGCAGGGCGCTGGCGTTGCTCAGCAGGCCGATGGCCTGATCGAGCCGCCCCCCCAGCGCCAGGCTTTCGGCGCGGGCGGACAGCTCTTCGTCGCGCAGCCCCTGCGCCGCACTGGCCTGCGCCAGCAGGTCCCAGCCGTTGGGATCGTCGGGGTGGGCGAAGGTATAGCGGTTGAGTATTTTCGACGCCTGCGCCGGCTGGCCGCCTTCGACATAGGCATTGGCCAGATTCAACTGCAGTACCGGATTGTTGCTCTGCGCCGCGTTGGCGGCCTGCAGGCGGGAAATCGCCTGGGCGGCGCGTTTTTGTCCCAGATCGATATCGGTCATCAGATCCAGGAACCAGACGTTATCGCGATCTTTATCCAGCAGCGGCTGGATCAGCCGGCGCGCGGCGTCGTACTTTTTCGCCTCGTAGAACAGGATGGCGCGCCCGTATTTGGCGGCGGTTTGCTGGCGCACGTTGCCTTTTTCGTAGGCGCCGAGCACGTCTTCCGTCAGGCCATAGCCCGCAGAGCTGTACATGCCGAGCGCGCGCACTTTCGCCATATAGTAGTCCTGAGTGGACTGGGTAATGCGGCGCGCCATTTGGTTGGCGCGGTTGCGGGCGTCGGAAAGGCGGCTGTCCGGCAGCGGGTGCGTCAGCAGCATTTCCGGCGGTTTGGAGGCATAGCGCGACTGATCGGCCAGTTTCTGCAGGAAGTCCGGCATCGCTTCCGGATCGAAACCGGCGCGCTGCAGCACCTGAATGCCGATACGGTCGGCCTCCTGCTCGTTGGATTGGGTAAAGCTGATCATTCCCTGTTGGGTGCCGGCCATGGTGCCGCTCAGCGCCGCCATGCCCATGGTCGGGTTGGCCATCGCCAGCAGAATGGAGCCGAGCGCGCCGACCCAGGTCAGTGGGGCGTTGCGCTGCTGGTCTTCCATCGCGCGCGCCAGGTGGCGTTGCGTGACGTGCGAGATTTCGTGCGCCAGCACCGATGCAAGCTGGCTCTCATTGTCGGTTTCACGGAACAGCGCCGTGTGCAGCACCACGTTGCCGCCGAAGAAGGCGAAGGCGTTGATTTCGTCGTTGCGCACCAGGAAGAAATGGAACGGCGTACGCACGGAGTAGGCGTTAGCCACCAGCCGGTTGCCCAGTTGGTTGATGTAGGTGCTTAACAGCGGGTCATTGACCAGCGGCGCGCTGGCGCGCAGCTGACGGACATAAAAATCGCCCATCGCCATTTCCTGACCGATGCTCAGGGTGCCGCCGGCGGTGGTGCCCATATCCGGCAGCTGATCCTGACTGGCCGCCATGGCGGGGGGCAGGGCGCTCGCGTTGAGCGTGCCGAGCAGCAGAACGGCGATCGCTTGTTTGGTCAACCGGGTGGTCATAGTCAGGGGTATCCCTCGTCATATCGTAGTAACTAGGACGTTTATCGGGCGCAAGAGTTCGGCCTCTTGCGCACAGAGTTCTTCTTCCGTGCCGAACTCTCCAGTACAATCAGCGCGCAGGTGAGTCAGCTCACAAAAATAGCGGCAGAGCGCGCGGCGCTGACCCATCTCATCATAGACAGCCGCCGGCCGCAATGAAACCTTTGCCCGAGGAAATCCGGGCTAAGATTGTGTTACAACAAGCATTCTGTTTTCCCGCTGCGTTGCTACGGAACGGCAGCCAACGATCCTCTGTTATGGAATCAAGGAGCAATCTCTGATGCTGGATATGTTATTACAATGGTACCGGCGCCGTTTCACCGACCCGCAGGCGATAGCCCTGCTGGCGATCCTGGTGGCCGGATTCTGCATCCTCTATTTTCTGCATGGTATTCTGACGCCGCTGCTGGTGGCGATTGTGCTGGCCTATCTGCTGGAGTGGCCGACCGCGCGTCTGCAGCGCATCGGCTGTTCCCGCAGCTGGGCGGCGAGCCTGATGCTGCTGGTGTTTGCCGGTATTGCCATGCTGCTGGTGTTCGTGGTGGCGCCGACCGCCTGGCAGCAGGGCATGAACCTGATGACCGATCTGCCGGGCATGGTGAATCAGTTCTACAACTTTGCGGCGACGCTGCCGAAGCGCTACCCGGCGCTGGTGGACGCCGGCATCATCGATATGATGGCGGAGAACCTGCGCAGCCGGCTGTCCGGCGTCGGCGAGTCGGTGGTCAAGTTCTCGCTGGCATCGCTGGTGGGGCTGCTGACGCTGGCGATTTATCTGATTCTGGTGCCGATGATGATGTTCTTTCTACTCAAGGATAAAGAGCAGCTGCTGAACGGCGTGCGGCGCATCCTGCCGCGCGACCGCGGGCTGGCCGGTCAGGTGTGGGCGGAGATGAACCAGCAGATCACCAACTATATCCGCGGCAAGGTGCTGGAGATGGTGATCGTCGGCGTGGCGACCTATCTGGTGTTCCTGGTGCTGGGCATGCGTTATTCGCTGCTGCTGGCGGTGCTGGTCGGTTTCTCGGTGCTGATCCCCTATATTGGCGCGGTGCTGGTCACCATTCCAGTGGTGGTGGTGGCGATGTTCCAGTGGGGCGTCGGCGCGGATTTCTGGACGCTGATTATCGCCTATCTGGTGGTGCAGGGGTTGGACGGCAACCTGCTGGTGCCGATTCTGTTCTCGGAGGCGGTCAACCTACACCCGCTGCTGATTATTTTGGCGGTGATTATTTTCGGCGGGCTGTGGGGGTTCTGGGGGGTATTCTTCGCCATCCCGCTGGCGACTCTGGTGAAAGCGGTGATCCACGCCTGGCCGGATGAGATGCTGGTCGAGCGCGACGGCGAATAAGCCTGCAAAAGCAAAGGCCCCGGAAACGGGGCCTTTGGCGTTATCAGCGCAGCGCTCTTCAGTGCGCCTGCAGATACTCCAGCACGATATCGTGGTGGTTGGTGGTCTTGAAGCTGTCAAACACCTTCTCCACCTTGCCGTCCGCACCGATCAGGAAGCTGATGCGGTGGATACCGTCATAGGTTTTCCCCATAAAGGTTTTTTCGCCCCACACGCCGAACTGCTCGGCAACCTGATGGTTTTCATCAGACAGCAGGGTAAAGTTCAGCAGCTCTTTTTCGGCAAAGCGGGACAGCTTTTCCGGCTTGTCGGTGCTGATGCCCAGCACTTCAACGCCGGACTGCTTCAGCTGATCCATATTGTCGCGCAGACCGCAGGCCTGCACGGTGCAACCGGGCGTCATGGCCTTCGGATAGAAATAAACCAACACCTTCTGTCCCTGGAAGTCGGCCAAACTAATTTCCTCACCGTCCTGGTCAGGCAAACTAAATTTCGGCGCTGTATCACCGGCTTTCAATGGGCTCATCACTACTCTCCATCTCTCTCATCATGCTGTGGATAGTTCACGACGTTAATACTGCCTTGTGCATTCAATTCTGTACATAGGCGATGGAAGGCTTGCTCAATATTTAACGCATCCGCTTTGCCGGGACTGTGCGCGGTAATCTGAATATACAGCTGTGGCGGCCGATCGCCCTCGGCCGGCTGGGTGCGCGACACCAGCTCGGCGATATTCATCTGGCTGGAGTCGAACAGATCGGTAAAGCGTTCGATGATATGCGGCGAATCCTGCACCTCCACCTGCACCCAGACCGTGGCCGGCATCGGCGGGCGTTCGTGCGCATTGGTGCGTTTCATCACAATCAGCAGCTCAAGTTCGGCCCCTTTCTGCGGCAGGGTCGACTCGATCAGCGTAATGGCGTTCCAACTGCCGGACAGCAGCATAATAAAGGTGAATTCCTCGCCCAACATGGCCAGACGGCTATCTTCGATATTGCACCCGCAGCTACTGACGTGGCGGGTGATAGTGTTGACGATACCGGTGCGGTCGGCGCCGAGAGCGGTAATCACCAGATAGTGTTCAGCGGGCTGTGGCGACATGGGGCTTCCTGTTGTGCTCAATGGAATACGCGGGGGATGGCCTCCGCCGGCGAAGACAGCACCGCGTATTTTGGGTATACCATGGTAAACACAAAAAAAACCGCCTGCCAAGCGCTTACAACGCCGTTGTTTGCTTGCTTTTGGTTAGGCAGCAAAAGTACCATGGGTGACTTGTTTGTGGAGGGGACGGCCAATGTTTACGGGAAGTATAGTTGCACTGGTTACGCCGATGGACGACGCGGGTGCCGTCGATCGTGCGAGCCTAAAAAAACTGATTGATTACCATGTTGCCGCCGGGACGTCGGCGATTGTTTCCGTCGGGACGACTGGCGAGTCGGCAACGCTTGCCCATGATGAGCATGTGGACGTGGTCCTGCAGACGCTGGAGCTGGCCGACGGCCGCATTCCGGTGATCGCCGGCACCGGCGCCAACGCCACCGCCGAGGCGATCGCCCTGACCCAGCGCTTCAACGGCACCGGCGTCGCGGGCTGCCTGACGGTGACGCCGTATTACAACAAACCAACGCAGGAAGGGCTGTTCCAGCACTTCAAGGCGATTGCCGCAAGCACCGATCTGCCGCAAATTCTGTATAACGTACCGTCTCGCACCGGCTGCGATATGCTGCCGGCGACCGTGGCGCGGCTGGCCAAAATTAAAAATATTGTCGCAATTAAAGAGGCGACGGGGAACTTAAGCCGCGTTAGCCAGATCCAACTGCTGGTTGATGATGAAGATTTCATTCTGCTGAGCGGCGACGACGCCAGCGGGCTGGACTTTATGCAACTGGGCGGCAAAGGGGTAATCTCCGTGACGGCCAACATCGCCGCGCGTGAGATGGCGCAGCTTTGCCGGCTGGCCGCGCAGGGCGATTTCGCCGCCGCGCGCCGTTTGAACCAGCGCCTGATGCCGCTGCATCAGGACCTGTTTGTCGAAGCGAACCCGATTCCGGTGAAGTGGGCCTGCAAGGCGCTTGGCCTGATTGCCAACGACACCA
The DNA here is from genome assembly GCF_000330865.1 of Serratia sp. FGI94. Taxonomy (NCBI): domain Bacteria; kingdom Pseudomonadati; phylum Pseudomonadota; class Gammaproteobacteria; order Enterobacterales; family Yersiniaceae; genus Serratia; species Serratia sp. FGI94. Next base: position 3,456,246 of record NC_020064.1, on the reverse strand, counting down.
TGCGTCTGCCGATGACGCCGCTGGCCGACGCCGCCCGCCCGATTGTTGAGCGTGCGCTGAAAAGCGCCGGTTTGCTTGAACCCTGAGCGCGTGATGCCGCGGTAACGACGCCGCGGCGAGGGTGCACAGGATGAAACTCTTAAAGGAAATTTGATGGCTTATTCATTGCAAAAGTCGACGGTGGCAAAAGTTGTCGGTATCTCCCTGGTGATGATGCTGGCGGCCTGTTCCAGCGATCAGCGTTACAAACGTCAGGTTAGCGGCGACGAGGCCTATCTCGACGCGGCGCCGCTCAAAGCGCTGAGCGCGCCGGCCGGCATGATCCTGCCGGTGCAAAATGGCAACTACGATGTGCCGCAGACCGCCGCCAAAGGCCAGGTCGGCAAGCAGCTGGACATTCGTCCGCCGGTGCAGCCGCTGGCCCTGCTGAGCGGTTCACGCGCGCAGTACGCCGGCGACAGCGGTACGCTGCTGCTGGAAAGCAGCCCGCAGAACCAGAACCTGTGGTCGCGCGTCGTCAGCCAGCTGCAGGCGAAGAACATCAGCATCGCTTCTCGTCAGGACGCCGGTCAGACGCTGACCACCGACTGGGTGAAGTGGAACCGCCTGGATGAAGACAACCAGTACGAAGGCCGCTATCAGATTAGCGTCCAGCAGCAGGGTTACCAGCAGGCGCTGGTGGTGAAAACCGTCGGCCTGCAGCAGCAGGGTAAAACCGAACAGGTAACCGACCCGTCTGAAGTGCAGCGCTACAACGGCATGATGATGAACACTCTGGTGGAAGGGCTGGATAAACAGGACAGCCTGACCAACGCCCAGACCGCCAACCGTGCCGGCGCGCTTGACGTGCAAAGCGGCGCTGACGATACCGGCTTGCCGGTGCTGATCGTGCGTGCGCCGTACACCGTGGTGTGGGACCGCCTGCCGCCGGCGCTGGAAAAAGTCGGCATGAGCGTGGGCGACCGCAGCCGTCCACAGGGCACCGTGGCCGTGACCTACAAATCCCTGAGCAGCAGCGACTGGGATGCGCTGGGCGTGAAGGATCCGGAGCTGACCGAAGGCGATTACAAGCTGCAGGTCGGGGATCTGAACAACCGCACCAGCCTGCAGTTTATTGCCAACAAAGGGAAACCGCTGACCCAGTCGCAGAACGACGCGCTGGTTGCGGTATTCCAGTCTGCGTTTAGTCAAACCAGCGCAAAATAATCAAAAAGGGGCCGTGGCCCCTTTTTGTTTTGCACAGACGGTATCGTTTGCGTCGGAGTTTTGGCACAATAGAAGCCCGTGCGTTGAAGCATTTTTTTAGAACTATTCTTTATTGGAGTAAGTAAGATGCAAAAGCTAGCTGAGTTGTATCGCGGCAAGGCAAAAACGGTCTACACCACTGAAAATCCGGATCTGCTGGTGCTGGAATTCCGTAACGATACGTCAGCACTGGATGGTCAGCGCATTGAGCAATTCGATCGCAAAGGGATGGTGAACAACAAGTTCAACCACTTTATCATGAGCAAGCTGGAAGAAGCCGGTATCCCGACGCAGATGGAACGTCTGCTGTCCGATAACGAAGTGTTGGTGAAAAAGCTGGATATGGTGCCGGTCGAATGCGTTATCCGCAACCGCGCCGCCGGTTCACTGGTGAAGCGCCTGGGCATTGAAGAGGGCCTGGAGCTGAACCCGCCGCTGTTCGACCTGTTCCTGAAAAATGATGCGATGCACGACCCGATGGTCAACGAATCCTACTGCGAAACCTTCGGCTGGGTCGGCAAGGAACATCTGGCGCGTATGCGCGAGCTGAGCTACCGCGCCAACGAGGTGCTGAGCAAGCTGTTTGACGACGCCGGCCTGATCCTGGTGGACTTCAAGCTGGAGTTCGGCCTGTTCAACGGCGAAGTGGTGCTGGGCGACGAGTTCTCGCCGGACGGCAGCCGCCTGTGGGACAAAAATACCCTCGATAAAATGGACAAGGACCGCTTCCGCCAGAGCCTGGGTGGCCTGATCGAAGCCTATGAAGAAGTTGCGCGCCGCATCGGCGTAACGCTGGATTAATTACCTGCGCTAACGGGACGCGGCACGCGCGTCCCGTCATTTCAGCCCCATTTCCGGAAAAATTCTGCATTTCCCTCCGCCGCAAACCTTTATACTGTAGTCACTGACAGGACAGGCGATGCCGCGTTCGCTATTGCGGCCAGCCGTCTGATTACCTACGATTATTAAAAAATTCATCTGGAGTTTACTTATGCGTTGGCAAGGGCGTCGGGAAAGTGACAATGTTGAGGATCGTCGCGGGCAGTCTTCAGGTCTGGGCGGCGGCGGCGGTTTCCGCCCGCCGATCCGCGGCAAGGGCGGCATTGTGCTGCTGGTGGTGGTGCTGGTCGCCGGGTACTACGGCATTGATCTGTCGCCGCTGCTGACCGGCGGCGATGTGACGCCGCAAACCCAGCAGCAGAGCGCCAGCATCAGCCCGAAAGATGATGAGCTGGCGAAGTTCACCTCGGTGGTGCTGGCCTCTACCGAAGATAACTGGAAAGAAGTGTTCCAGCGGATGAACAAAACCTACCAGCCGCCGAAGCTGGTGATGTACCGCGGCGTCACCGCTACCCGCTGTGGCACCGGCCAGTCGGCGATGGGGCCGTTTTACTGCCCGGGCGACAGAACGGTATATATCGACCTGTCATTCTACCAGGATATGAAAGATAAGCTGGGCGCCGGCGGTGACTTCGCCCAGGCGTATGTGGTCGCGCACGAAGTGGGCCACCACGTGCAGAATCTGCTGGGTATTGAGCCTAAGGTGCGTCAGATGCAGCAGGGCGCCAGCCAGAAAGAGGTTAACCGCCTGTCGGTGAAAATGGAGCTGCAGGCCGACTGCTTCGCCGGCGTGTGGGGCAAGTACGCCGAGAAACAGCAGATGCTGGAAGAGGGCGACCTGCAGGCGGCACTGAATGCGGCGCAGGCGATCGGCGATGACCGTCTGCAGCAGCAGAGCCAGGGGCGGGTGGTGCCGGACAGCTTCACCCACGGCACCTCCGAACAGCGTTACACCTGGTTTAAACAGGGCTTTGACAGCGGCGACCCGAACACCTGCAACACCTTCGCCAGCCGCTGAACACGCGCTTTTTATGTTGACCGAGATGCCGGCGCGCTTGCGCCGGCATTTTTATATCCGGGCTGAATAGTTATGTTACCGACAATGCAACAGCGCATGCAGCGGCAGGGCATCCGCCGGCTGCTGGTGTTAAGCGGCGACGCCGCCTGGTGCCGTCAGCAGGCGCAACGGCTGATGGCCGCCATGCCCGGCGACTGGCCGTGGTGCGGCGGCGAAGCGCCGCACGGCGCGCAGGCGCTGAACAGCGGCGAGGTGCGCGGCCTGTTGGGGCAGGAGCGGCTGCATGCGGTGTTTGACGCCGGCGACGGGCTGGACGTGGAGGCGTTGGCGCAGCTGGCCGGTGTACTGCGCGCCGGCAGTTGGCTGCTGCTGCTGACGCCGCCTTGGCAGACGTGGCCGCAGCACCGGGATGCCGACAGCCTGCGCTGGAGCGACAGCCCGCAGCCAATCGCCACGCCGCATTTTATCGCGCATCTGCAGCAGCGGCTGACGGCGGATGCCGAAGTCAGCATCTGGCAACAGGGTCAGCCGTTGCAGCTGGCGCCGCTGCCGGCGCGGCCGGACTGGCAGGCGCCGGACGGTTCCCCCACCGGGGAGCAGCAGGCGCTGCTGACGCAGCTGCTGGCGGGTGAGCGCGGCATTTGGGTGTTGACCGCGCCGCGCGGCCGCGGCAAGTCAACGCTGGCGGGCATGCTGGTGCAGCGCTCAGCGCTGAACTGCTGGATCACCGGCCCCAGCCGCGCGGCGACCGAGGTTGCCGGCCGCTGGGCGGAAGACAAGGCGCAGTTCTGGGCGCCGGATGCGTTGCTGGCGCACTGTCGGCAGTCAGACAGCGCGCTGGCCGACTGGCTGCTGGTTGACGAGGCGGCGGCGATCCCCGCGCCGCTGCTGCAGCAGCTGATCGCCTATTTCCCGCGGGTATTGCTGACCACCACGGTGCAGGGCTATGAAGGCACCGGCCGCGGCTTTCTGCTGAAATTTTGCGCCTCGCTGCCGCAGTGGCAGGACCTGAGCCTGCAACAGCCGATGCGCTGGGCGGCGGGCGACGCGCTGGAGCGGATTATCGATGACGCGCTGCTGTTTAATGAACTGCCGCCATGGCAGGCGGCCGGCCAGACGATGGACTACCGTCCGCTGACGCAGCGGCAGCTGTGCGGCGATGATGCGCTGCTGCAACGCTTTTACGCCCTGCTGACCAGCGCGCACTACCGTACGTCGCCGCTTGACCTGCGGCGGTTGATGGATGCACCGGATATGCAGTTTGCCGCCGCCGTGCAGGCGGACGGCGAGGTGGCGGGGGCGCTATGGCTGACGGAAGAGGGCGGCTTGCCCGCGGAGCTGGCTCACGAGGTATGGGCCGGCCGCCGCCGGCCGCGCGGCAATCTGGTGGCGCAGTCGCTGGCGGCGCACGGCGGACAGTGGTGGGCGCCGACCCTGCGTTCCCGCCGCGTGACCCGCGTGGCGGTGCTGCCGGCGCTGCGTCGGCAGGGCATCGCCCGCCGGCTGATTGAGCAGCAGCGACAGCAGGCGCAGGGGCTGGATTACCTGTCCGTCAGTTTTGGTTACACCGAGCCGCTGTGGCGTTTCTGGCAGAGCTGCGGCTTTGAGCTGGTGCGCATCGGCAGCCGGCCGGAAGCCAGCAGCGGCTGCTATAGCGTGATGGCGCTGCTACCGCTCAGCGATCAGGGCGAGCTGCTGTGTCAGGCGGCGCGCAAGCACCTAGCGCGTGACTGGCGCTGGCTGCAGCAGCGCATCGCGCTGACGCTGGAGATCCCCGGCGACGACGGCGATCCGCAGCTCAATGAAGACGACTGGCGCGAACTGGCGGGGTTTGCCTTCGCCCATCGGCCGCTGGAGGCCAGCTTAGGCGCGCTGCAGCGTCTGCTGCTGCACAGCGCGTTGCCGCTGCCGGCGCTGCGTGCGCACTTACAGCAGCTATTGCCAGTGATGCAGTGCGTGGCGCAGTGCCGCGTCAGCGGTCAGAAGGCGTTGCTGCGCCTGTGGCGGCAGGAGGCCGGGCAGGCGCTGTCGCAGCTGGATGAGCAGCATTGCCGCCGCTGGCGTGAATGGAGCGCCGCCCGGCCATAAATAAACAGGGCGCCGTCTGGGCGCCCTGCGGTTATTTCTTTTTCTTTGGCCAGTCGTCTTCGTCGTCCCACTGTGCGTTGTTATCACGGTGCGGCGGCAGTTCGGGTTTTTCGGCCAGGTACTTTTTGACGTCAACGCGGCGCAGTTCCTTAATGCCGCTGACGACCATTCCCACCAGTACCAGGAGGATCACCCACCAGTAATCTGCTAACCAATGCATATTTACACCTTTCCTTCTGCGCGTATAAAACGCGAAAATATTGCCGGCAGATGCTGCGTCAGCCATTCGCTGCCGGCCACGTCCTTATCCTGCCAGGCCGCCAGCAGCAGCGCCGGCGTCAACAGATGTTCCGCCTGCTGCGCCAGCGGACGGTAGCTCAGGTGCCAGGGTTCAACCGCCACGCCGTCGCCGTCTTCAGTAAACGGGCGATAAAAGCCGAACTCGGCCATATGCGCCGTCAGCCACTGGTTCAGCGGCGCGAAGTAGCCGCCTTCCTCATATTCCCACGGCTCCAGCTGCAGCTTCTGACCCGCCGGCAGCAGCGTAGGATCGTAAATATCCAGATCGCTGCCCCAGTGGTGGCGGCTGGCGCCCGGCAGCGCCGACCAGCGCAGAATGGCGGTGCAGCGCTCCTCCGCCGACAGCGGCCCGACGTCTATCGGACAGCTGTCATGATCTAAGACTGGTCGCTCGCCGCGAAATTTGCCATTCCAGATCGCCAGCTGCCGGTCGAAATCGCGGAAGGTGCTGGCGGGCTGCAGGTCAAATCCCGCCTGCGCGGCGGCCTGCTGCATGGCGAGAAAGGCCTGCGCCGCCTGCGGCTGCAGGCGGTGGTTGCCGACCAGCGGCGTCAGATGCTCGGTTGAGCGTCCGGTTAGCATTTCCGGGGTGATCATGCGATCAGTTGCTCCATAATGCGCTGATACATCCGGCTGAGCTGCTGCAGATCGGCGGCGTTCACGCATTCGTTGATTTTGTGGATGGTGGCGTTGACCGGCCCCAGTTCCACCACCTGCGCGCCCATCTGGGCGATAAAGCGCCCGTCGGAGGTGCCGCCGGTGGTCAGCAGCTGCGGCGTCAGCTCGGCATAATATTCAACGGCGTTGACCACCGCATCCACCAGCGCGCCGCGCGGGGTGAGGAACGGCTGGCCGGAAAGACGCCATTCAATACTGTAGTTTAGCTGATGACGCTCCAATAGCTCTTCGACCCGCTGTTTGATGAGGGCGTCGGTCAGTTCGGTGCTGAAACGGAAATTAAACTGGACAAACAGTTCACCGGGGATGACGTTGTTGCTGCCGGTGCCGGCCTGGATATTGGCGATCTGCATGCTGGTCGGCGGGAAGTAGTCGTTGCCGCGGTCCCATTCGATGCTCACCAGCTCATTCAGCGCCGGCATGGCGCGGTGCACCGGGTTGTCCGCCAGATGCGGATAGGCGACGTGGCCCTGTACGCCGTGAATATGCAGGTTGGCGGTGATGGAGCCGCGACGGCCGTTTTTCACCACATCGCCGACGCGGTCGGTGCTGGACGGCTCGCCGACCAGGCAGTAGTCCAGACGTTCGTTGCGCGCCATCAGCGCTTCAACCACTTTTACCGTGCCGTGGGTGGCGCTGGCCTCTTCGTCAGAGGTGATGAGAAACGCCAGCCGTCCCCGATGGTCAGGGTTAGCGGCGACGAAGCGCTCGGCCGCGACCACCATCGCCGCCAGCGAACCTTTCATATCGGCCGCGCCGCGGCCGTACAGCATGCCGCCGCGGATGGTCGGCTCAAACGGCGGGTTGTCCCAGCGGCTTTCATCACCGCTCGGCACCACGTCGGTATGGCCGGCAAACGCCAGCGTTTCGCCTTCACCGCGCCAGGCCCAGAAATTTTGCGTATCTTCGAAATCCATCTGCTCGACGGTAAAGCCGATAGCCGTCAGGCGCTCAATCAGCATCGCCTGGCAGCCTTCGTCATGCGGGCTGAGGGAAGGGCGGCGGATTAACTGTTGCGCCAGATCGATTACGGGGCAAATCATGCGGTTACCTCGGCAATAAATTGTTGGTACTGCTCGGCCTTAAAGCCCAGCAGCGCGTGGCCGTTGCCGTCGTCCAGCAGCGGACGTTTGATGATGGCCGGCTGCGCCAGCATCAGGGCGATGGCCGCATCGGCGTTGTCGCAGGCGTTGCGCTGCGCGTCGTCCAGCTTGCGCCAGGTGGTGCCGCGGGTGTTCAGCAGCGGCTGCCAGCCCAGCAGCTCGACAAAACCGCGCAGCTGCTGTTCGCTCAGCCCGTCCGCGCGATAGTCGTGAAATTGGTACGCCACGCCCTGTTCTTCCAGCCAGCGGCGCGCTTTTTTAATGGTGTCGCAGTTTTTGATGCCGTACATGGTCAACGTCATGGTGTTGTGCCCTTTTTTTGCCACGAAACACCGGGAATAACCGGTGAAAAAACCGCCGTCGGCGGTAAAGCGAGAATTAGCGTTCAGCATGCCGAAAAAAGGCGGTGAGTTCCACCGTACAATGCTCTGAAAGGCGCAGAATACGTGAAAAAAACGCCGTGGACGCCGGCCGGGAAAATTTTGCTAATCCCGCCGGCAAGGTGATTAAAAAGATGAATAATCAGGCTCAGCGCACGTAGCCATTATCCTGCAGCCGGCTGAGCGCCGCGCCTTCGGCAAACACCATGCCGGTGGTCAGATCGTGGAAGCCGTACTTTTTATAGAAGGCCAGTTTGTCGGGTACGGCGTAGATAAATATTTTGCCGAGCGGCGCCAGGTCGTCCATGATGCGGTCCATCAGCTGCCGGCCGTAGCCGCGGCCCTGAAAATCCGGGTGGATCGCCACGTCGGCCAGATAGGCCACTGAAATGCGGTCGCTGATGGCGTGGGCGGTGGCAATCAGCTCGCCGTCCAGGTAGCCCCAGTAGCAAAACGCATTGTTGTGGTAGATCTGCTCGGTCAGCTGCGGGTCGCGTTTGCCCAGCCCGGCGGCTTCCAGCAGGGCCGCCAGACGCGTCCAGTCAACGCGATAGCGCAGTTGGTCGGTGACGATTTCCATGGATGCTCCTTAATGTGCGGTAACGGTGTTGCTGTTGTTCAGTATGCACACAGGAAAATAAAACGGCAGCGAAAATCGCTGCCGTTTCTTTAAGGATTAGCCGTCGCTATGCTCCGCCGGCGGCAGGAGTTTTTGCCGGCCGGGGAAGCGGCGCCGCACCAGCACAAAGAACAGCGGCACAAAGTAAATCGCCAGCAGGGTGGCGGAGATCATCCCGCCCATTACCCCGGTGCCGACCGCATGCTGGCTGCTGGAGCCGGCGCCCTGGCTGGTGGCCATCGGCAGCACGCCGAAGATAAAGGCCAGCGAGGTCATCAGGATCGGGCGCAGACGCATGCGCGCGGCCTCCAGCGTGGCGGCGGTCAGCTCTTTACCCTGCTGATGCAGCTCATTGGCGAACTCGACAATCAGAATCGCGTTCTTGGCGGACAGCCCGATAATCGTCAGCAGGCCGACCTGGAAGTACACGTCGTTTTCCAGCCCGCGCAGCCAGGTGGCGGCTACGGCGCCGATTACCCCCAGCGGCACCACCAGCATCACGGAGAACGGAATTGACCAGCTCTCGTACAGCGCCGCCAGACACAGGAACACCACCAGCAGGGAGATGGCGTACAGCGCCGGCGCCTGCGCGCCGGACAGCCGCTCCTGATAGGACATGGCGGTCCACTCCAGGCCGAAGCCGTTCGGCAGCTGCTTGACCAGCCGCTCCATTTCATCCATCGCGGTGCCGCTGCTGACGCCGTCGGCCGCTTCGCCGACGATCTCTACCGACGCGCTGCCGTTGTAGCGCTCCAGCCGCGGCGAACCGTATTCCCAGTGGCTGGTGGCGAAGGCCGAGAAGGGCACCATGCTGCCGCTGCTGTTGCGCACATACCATTTATTGATGTCTTCCGGCAGCATGCGGAATTTCGCCGCCGCCTGCACATACACTTTTTTCACCCGGCCGCGGTCGACGAAGTCGTTGACGTAGCTGGAGCCCCAGGCGGTGGAGAGCGTGTTGTTGATGTCATCCACGTTTACCCCCAGCGCCTGCGCCTTGCGCTGGTCGATATCGATCTGTAGCTGCGGGCTGTCGTCCAGACCGTTGTGGCGCACGCGCGACAGCAGCGGGCTTTCCGCCGTCAGCTGCAGCAGCTGGTCGCGGGCGGCCATCAGCTTGACGTGCCCGAGGCCGCCATGGTCTTCTAGCTGCATGTCAAAGCCGGATGAGCTGCCCATGCCGCTGATGGCGGGCGGGCTGCTGGCGATCACCCGCGCCTCTTTGATGTTTTTGAAGGCGTCGCTGGCACGGGCGATAATATCGAAGGCCGACTCGCCGGCGCCGCGCTGATCCCAGTCTTTCAGGCGCACAAACAGCCGTGCCACGTTCTGGCCGTTGCCGCCGGGGCCGGCGCCGATAATGGCGAATACCGACAGCACGTCGTTTTTCTCCGCCGTCAGCAGGTAGTTTTCCACTTTTTCCACCACCTTGCTGGTTTGCTGCTGGGTAGAGCCGGTCGGCAGCTGCACCTGCACGGTGAAGATGCCGCGGTCCTCCAGCGGCAGGAAAGAGGTCGGCAGCTTGATAAACAGCAGCGCCAGACCGCCCAGCAGCAGCAGATAAATCAGCAGGTAGCGCACGCCGTGGTGCAGCACACGCGCCACGCCGCGCTCATAGCGCAGGGTGTTGCGGTTGAACATGCGGTTGAACCAGCCGAAGAAGCCGCGCTTACCGTGGTGGTGGCCTTTGGCGATCGGCTGGAGCAGCGTGGCGCACAGCGCCGGGGTCAGGATCATCGCCACCAGCACCGACAGCACCATGGAAGAGACGATGGTAATGGAGAACTGGCGGTAGATGGCGCCGGTGGTGCCGCCGAAGAACGCCATCGGGATAAATACCGCCGACAGCACCAGCGCGATGCCGACCAGCGCGCTCTGGATCTGCCCCATTGATTTGCGCGTGGCCTCGCGCGGCGGCAGGCCCTCTTCGCTCATCACGCGTTCCACGTTTTCCACCACCACGATGGCGTCATCCACCAGCAGGCCGATCGCCAGCACCATGGCGAACATGGTGAGGGTATTGATGCTGAAACCGCAGGCGGAGAGGATGGCAAAGGTGCCGAGCAGCACCACCGGTACGGCGATGGTCGGGATCAGCGTCGCGCGGAAGTTCTGCATAAACAGGTACATCACCAGGAACACCAGCAGCACCGCTTCCAGCAGGGTTTTCACCACGTCGTGGATCGAGGCCTTGACGAACGGGGTGGTTTCATAGGCCACCTTGGCCTCCAGCCCGCGCGGGAAATACTGCGACAGCTCGTCGATTTTGGCTTTCACCAGCTCATCGGTCTGCAGTTCGTTGGCGCCGGAGGCGAGCTTGATATTCATCCCCGCCGCCGGCATGCCGTTGTAGCGGCTGAGGTAGTCGTAGTTTTCGCCGCCTAGCTCAATGGTGGCGACGTTGCCGAGGGTCACCAGCGAGCCGTCCTGATTGACGCGCAGGGTGATGTCGCGGAACTGCTGCGGCGTCTGCAGCTGCGACTGGGCGTTGATGGTGGCGTTCAGCGCCTGCTTGTCGACCGACGGCGTGCCGCCGACCTGGCCGACGGCCACCTGGGCATTCTGCGATTTGATGGCGTTGACCACGTCGGTGGTGGTCAGGGCGTAGCTGTTGAGCTTGTCGGGATCGAGCCAGATGCGCATGGCGTACTGCGAGCCGTACACGTCCATGCTGCCGACGCCGTTGATGCGGCTGAGCGGGTCCTGCAGGTTGGAGACGATATAGTCGGCGATGTCCTGCTTATCCATACTGCCGTCGGTGGAGACAAAGGCCACCATCATCAGCGTGGTGTCGCCGGATTTGGAGACCGTCACCCCCTGCTGCTGCACCGCCTGCGGCAGCCGCTTGACCGCGGCCTGCAGCTGGTTCTGCACCTGCTGCATCGCCTCGTTGGGGTCGGTGCCGGCCTCAAAGGTCAGGGTTACCGTGGCGCGACCGGTGTTGGTGCTCTGCGACGACATATACATCATATTGTCGAGGCCGGTCATATTCTGTTCGATAATTTGCGTAACGGTATTTTCCAGCGTCTGGGCGGAGGCGCCGGGGTAGTTCGCACTGATGCGCACGTTAGGCGGCGCCAGATTAGGGTACTGTTCCACCGGTAATGAATAAATCGCCAAGGCGCCGGTGAGGCAAAGAATGATTGCCAGCACCCAGGCGAAAATGGGGCGATCAATAAAAAAATTGGCCATACAGTGCGAACCTCGTTATGAGTTGTTCTATCTTTATTACGCACCAACGTTGCGTTATATCAGAGCCTGGGAAGGATCCCGAGGCTATTGCACTTTACTCGGGATGGGCAGGGAAAGCGTGGAGAAAAAAAGGAGATAGTGTAAAAAACGGTAGTTAGCGAACGTTCTGCACCGGAGATTACGCCGGATGCGGAAAAATTCCCCCGACGCTGGAGCAAACCATGGAATTAAACCCGGTATTCGCCCGCCGCTTGTACTTATGCTGGCTGATCGACCACAGCGAGCGTCCCAATGTACCCAAACTGATGGCGCTGACCGGCTGGCCGCGCCGGACGCTGCAGGACGTGCTGAAAGCCTTGCCCGGACTCGGCGTAGAGCTGCAGTTTGTGCAGCAGGGCGTGCGCAACAACGATGGTTACTATCGGCTGGAAAGCTGGGGGCCGCTGAATAAAGGCTGGGTTCATCAGCACCATCAGGCCCTGCTTGACGCCATCGCCTGATGGGCCGCGGCCCGCCGCATTACTGACTTTTGTGCTCCAGGTACATCACCGTGGCGGCGACGCGCGAACGGACATCCAGCTTGCGCAGCATATTGCGGATATGCACCTTCACCGTCTCTTCGGAAATATGCAGCTGCGCCGCCACCTCTTTGTTTGACATGCCGCGCGCCACTTCCTGCAGCACGTCCAGCTCGCGTTCGGTCAGTTCGGCGAACGGGTTGTGCTGTTCGCTGCGTGAGGCGAGGTAGCCGGCGATCGCCTCGCTGATCACATTGTTGCCTTCCGCCGCCGCGCGGATATCTTCCAGCAGCTGTTCCGGCTCGCTGTCTTTGAGCAGATAGCCGTCCGCGCCGGCGTCGATCAGGGCGTACACGTCGCTGCGCGCGTCCGATACCGTCAGCACCACGATGCGCGCGTCGACGCCGTCGTCACGCAGTGCCTTCAGCGTATCCAGCCCGGACAGCCCTTTCATGTTCAAATCCAGCAGGATGATGTCCGGCTGTTTCTGCGCCGCCAGCGCAATGGCCTCGTTGCCGTTGCTGGCTTCAGCGACGGTACTGAACTGCGGATCCAGCCCCAGCAGCTGTTTGATGCCGCGTCGCATCAGCGGATGGTCGTCGACGATCATTACCTTATAATTTTGCATCACCATGAAATGGCTCCCTGTCAGGTGTCAAGCCGCGCCGCTATGAGTATCGGCACGATAGGGCTGAATCTTATAAAAATAGAAGTTTTTGGCGCCTGGCGCGCCTTTTTACCGTCAGGCGGTTAATTATGCCGGAAAAGACAAACTGACTTCCGTCCCGCTCTGTTGACCACGGGCAATGCGTAATGTTCCGCCAAGGCGGGCGGCGCGCTCGTTCATGATATTCAGCCCGTAATGGCCTTCCGGCTCATCGAGGCTGGCAATGCCGCAGCCGTTGTCGGTAATAGTGATCTGGTTATCGCCGTCTGCGGCTTTACCGCAGCGGATAACGATATCCTGCGCATCGGCGTGCTTAATTGCGTTGAGCACCGCTTCACGCACGATCTGCAGCGCGTGCACCTGCTGCTGTGCATTCAGCGCCTGCGAAGGCAGCTCACAGTGTAACTGAATCCGCGCCTGGGTCAGAACTTTTAATGGTGCCAGCAGCTGCTGCAGCGCGGTGTTCAGGTCGGCGTCCTGAATACTCAGGCGGAAGGTGGCCAGCAGCTCGCGCAGCTGACGGTTGGCGTCGGCCAGCGCCTGGTCGAAGTCGTCGATGATGCTTTGCGCCTGTGACGGGCCGGCGGGCAGGGTGCGCTTCAACAGCGTCATCTGAATGCGCAGAAACGCCAGCGCCTGCGCCAGCGAGTCGTGCAGTTCGCGGGCGATGGTGGCGCGCTCCTCCATCAGCAAAAACTGCATATGCTGCTTTTGCGTACGGTTGAAGTAGAGGCCGCGGCCGAGCATATTCGCCACGCTTTGCATCAGGTGCGGGTTGGCCGCCTGTTGGCGCGGCTGCCAGCAGAGCTGCCCCAGCGGCTGCTGCTCCTGGCTGATGGTCAGCCGCTGCCACTCGGCATCCTCCTGCGGGACGCCGCTGCTCAGCTGCCAGGGGCTCTGCCCGTCCTGCACGTTGAGCCGCAGGCAGCGGAGCTGTTCGCTCTGGCGCACGATATGCAGCACTTTTTCAAAGGCGTGGCGGTCGATCTGGCCGCTGCTCAGCGCTTGTGAACAGCCGTACATCACCTCCAGCGATTTATTGGCCTGCTGCAGACGTTCGGTCTTCTCCTGCACCTTGTGCTCCAGCGAGCGGTACAGGCGGGAGAGTTCGTCGGACATGGCGGTAAACGCCTGCGACAGCACGCCCAGCTCGTTCGGCAGCGTTACGTCCAGCGGCGCGTGGTTAAAGTCGCGTTGCTGAATCTGCTGGCTGGCCGCCACCAGTTGCCTGAGCGGCGCCACCACCTGTTTGCGCATCAGGCGGATACAAAACAGCACCAGCGCGATAATGGTGATATAGCCGAGCACGCTGAACGCGGCGACGATCGCCAGTTTGATTTCCGAATAGCGCTGCAGCGCCAGCACGAAGTGGTCGATCTGGTTGACGTAATCGACCACGCTGGCCTGATACGCCGGCGCGCGGCCGGCGCGGATATGCTGCTCCAGCGGTTGCCAGGTCTGCTGCAGCGCCCGGTATTTATCGCGCACGTCGGCCGGTACGTAAAAGCGGCTGAGCTTTTGCAGCGCCGGCGCCTGCAGCGACTGATGATAGTGGCGTAGATGCTGCGGCAGCGCCGCGCTGTTCTGCGTCAGGTCATACGCCAGGCGGTAGCTCTGCATGCGCAGCGAACCGGCGATATTCACCGCTTCGGCGTCGCGCAGGCTGTCGGCGACGGTGGTCAGCGCCAGGCCGGTGGAAAGAACCGACAGGGCGACAATGACGATCAGGGCCTTGGCCAGGCTGCGGGTGACGGAGCGTTTAACAAGCAAACACGGATCCTTTTCGGCTAAGCCCGTGGATTGTAGGGAAATATACCCTGAATACTTCGAGTGGCAGGAGGGCGGCAAGGGAAGGAATCCCGCTGAGCTTACGCCGGTCAGTGATTCAGGTGACTGAGCGAAGCCAACGCGCCTGCAGCTTAAAGTATGGCGGGTATAGATATATTTTATTTATATTAAAGCCTATGCATTGCTCGAGTCGATAAAAAGCCCCGTCTTGCCGGATGATTCCCCATATCCGAACGCCTTCTTTCGCTTCTCATTCCTGCCGGCGCTCCCCCCTTCGGTAGTAGCCGGGCGCGCCTACGCTAACAGCCCGTCGGCGGGTTGCTAAACAATATTCCGCACTTATTTGACCTGGCGCAACGAACCCCGCTGTTTACCCCTTTCGGGTGATTATAACCCCCTGTGATTAATCCTATTTTTACCCTGCCAAAAAAACATAGTGATTATAAGGATAAGCAGCATGGCTGGACTGTCGCGGCGCGGATTGCTCAGCGGACAATGGCGTCGTCCCTCCGGTGCACAGCGTCCGCCCTGGGCGCGTGAGGAAGCCCCGTTTATCGCCGGCTGCAGCCGCTGTCACGTCTGTATCGACGCCTGTGAAACCGGCGTGCTGGTCGCCGGCAGCGGCGGCTATCCGGAAATCGATTTTTCCCGTGCGGAGTGCAGTTTTTGCCGCCGCTGCGTCGACGCCTGTGAAGCGGGCGCGTTTGACGCCGCGGCGGACAGGCCGTGGCGGCTGCAGCCGGACGTTGCAACGCGCTGTCTGGCGCTGCAGGGCGTAGAGTGCCGCAGCTGTCAGGACAGCTGCGATAGCGGGGCGATCCGCTTTCGACCGCGCCTGGGCGGCATTGCGCAGCCCGTGCTGACGGCGGCGGTCTGCAGCGGCTGCGGTGCCTGTGTCGCCCCTTGTCCGACCGGCGCCATGGCGCTAACCCGGAGTGAACATCATGAATAACGAATGGCACGTCAGCGGTCTGCTGGTGCAGGCCCGTCCGGCGGCGTTTTCGCAGCTGGTTCCCGCGCTGTTGGCGATCCCGGAGACCGAAATAGCGGCGCAGGATCGCGAACAGGGCAAGCTGGCGGTGGTGATGCAGGCGGCGCACTCGCGCGCGCTGCTGGAAAAAATTGAGTCGGCGCGCAATCTGGAAGGCGTGCTGGCGGTGTCGCTGGTTTATCACCAGCAGGATGAGCAAGGTGAGGTAATGCCATGAAACTCAGTCGTCGAGACTTCATGAAAGCCAATGCCGCAGCGGCAGCCGCCGCGGCGGCCGGGTTGACCATTCCGACGGTGGCGCAGGCGGTGGTTGGCGGTGCGGAAGAGATTAAATGGGACAAGGCGCCCTGTCGCTTCTGCGGTACGGGCTGCGGGGTGCTGGTCGGCACGCAGAACGGCCGCATCGTCGCCTCGCAGGGCGATCCGGACGCGCCGGTCAACCGCGGGCTGAACTGCATCAAAGGCTATTTCCTGCCCAAGATCATGTACGGCAAAGATCGCCTGACGCAGCCGTTGCTGCGCATGAAGAACGGTCAGTACGATAAGCAGGGTGAATTTGCGCCGGTGAGCTGGGAGCGCGCCTTCGATGTGATGGCGGAGAAGTTCAAAGACGCGCTGCGCGCCAAAGGGCCGGAAGCGGTAGGCATGTTCGGCTCCGGCCAGTGGACCATCTGGGAAGGTTACGCCGCCGCCAAGCTGTTCAAGGCGGGGCTGCGCACTAATAACCTCGATCCGAACGCGCGCCACTGCATGGCCTCCGCGGTGGTGGGCTTTATGCGCACCTTCGGCATGGATGAGCCGATGGGCTGTTACGATGATATTGAGCAGGCCGACGCCTTTGTGCTGTGGGGTTCCAATATGGCGGAGATGCACCCGATTCTGTGGTCGCGCATCACCAACCGCCGTCTGAGCAGCGAGCGGGTCAACGTCTCGGTGCTGTCCACCTTCGAACACCGCAGCTTCGAGTTGGCGGATAACGGCATGGTGTTTGCGCCGCAAACCGATCTGGCGATCATGAACTACATCGCCAACTACATTATTCAAAACGACGCCGTCGACCAGGATTTCCTGGCGCGCCACGTCAATATCCGCCAGGGGGCGACCGATATCGGCTACGGCCTGCGTCCGACCCACCCGCTGGAGAAAGCCGCCAAGAACCCGGGCAGCGACGCGTCGGAGCCGATGAGCTTTGAGGCGTTCAAAGCGTTTGTCGCCGACTATACGCTGGAGAAAACCGCCGCGCTGAGCGGCGTGCCGCAGGATCAGCTGGAAGCGCTGGCGAAGCTGTATGCCGACCCGAACGTCAAGGTGGTGTCCTACTGGACGATGGGCTTTAACCAGCATACCCGCGGCGTATGGGCCAATAACCTGTGTTACAACCTGCACCTGTTGACCGGCAAGATCTCCAAGCCCGGCTGCGGTCCCTTCTCCCTGACCGGCCAGCCTTCCGCCTGCGGCACCGCCCGCGAGGTCGGCACCTTTGCCCACCGTCTGCCGGCCGATATGGTGGTGACCAACGAGGCGCACCGCAAGATTGCCGAGGAAAAATGGCGGCTGCCGGCCGGCACCATTCCGGCCAAAGTGGGGCTGCACGCGGTGGCGCAGGACCGGGCGTTGAAAGACGGCACGCTCAATGCCTACTGGGTGATGTGCAACAACAACATGCAGGCCGGCCCGAACATTAATGAAGAGCGGATGCCGGGCTGGCGCGACGCGCGCAACTTTGTGGTGGTGTCCGATCCTTATCCGACGGTCAGCGCGCTGGCGGCGGATCTGATCCTGCCGACCGCGATGTGGGTGGAGAAAGAGGGGGCCTACGGCAACGCCGAGCGGCGCACGCAGTTCTGGCGCCAGCAGGTGCGCGCGCCGGGCGAGGCGAAATCCGACCTGTGGCAGCTGGTGGAGTTCTCCAAGCGCTTCACGGTGGAAGAAGTCTGGTCGGAGGCGCTGCTGGCGCAAAGCCCGCAGCTGCGCGGAAAAACGCTGTACGACGTGCTGTATGCCAACGGCAGCGTCGACCGCTTCACGCTGGAGGAGATCCCGGACGATCAACTGAACGACGAGGCGCGCGCCTGCGGCTTTTATATTCAGAAAGGGCTGTTTGAAGAGTACGCAAGCTTTGGCCGCGGCCACGGCCACGATCTGGCGGCGTTCGATATGTATCACCAGGCGCGCGGCCTGCGCTGGCCGGTGGTTGACGGCAAGGAAACCCTGTGGCGCTACCGTGAAGGCACGGACCCTTACGTGAAAGCGGGCGAGTCGGTGCGTTTCTACGGCAAACCGGACGGCAAAGCGGTGATTTTCGCGCTGCCTTATGAGCCGGCGGCGGAAAGCCCGGATGAAGAATACGACCTGTGGCTGTCGACCGGCCGCGTGCTGGAGCACTGGCACACCGGTTCGATGACCCGTCGTGTGCCGGAACTGCACCGCGCCTTCCCGGAGGCGGTGCTGTTTATTCACCCGCTGGATGCCAAGAGCCGCAATCTGCGGCGCGGCGATAAGGTGAAAGTGCTGTCGCGCCGCGGCGAAGTGCTCAGCACGGTGGAAACCCGCGGGCGCAACCGTCCGCCGAAGGGGCTGGTGTATATGCCGTTCTTCGATGCGGCGCAGCTGGTGAACAACTTGACGCTGGACGCCACCGATCCGTTATCCAAGGAAACCGACTTCAAGAAGTGCGCGGTCAAACTGGAGAAGGCGTAAGGGCTGCCTATGAGCCGGCAACGAGACAAAGCCCCGGCGCGTCGCCGCTTCCTGCGGGATGCGGCGCGCAGCGCCGCCGGGCTGGCAGGGATTGCGGCGCTGCTGGGGTTACAGCAGCGTCAGTCGCAGGCGCGCGACGGTCTGGCGCTGCGTCCGCCGGGGGCGCTGGCGGAAGGGGATTTTGTCAACGCCTGCATCCGCTGCGGCCAATGCGTGCAGGCCTGTCCGTATCAGACGCTGAAGCTGGCGACCTTGCTGTCGCCGCTGGCGGCGGGCACGCCGTACTTTGTCGCGCGCGACGTGCCCTGTGAAATGTGTGAAGACATTCCCTGCGTGGCGGCCTGCCCGAGCGGCGCGCTCGATCCGCAACTGAGCGATATCGATCAGGCGCGGATGGGGCTGGCGGTGCTGCTGGATCATGAAAACTGCCTTAACTGGCAGGGGCTGCGCTGCGATGTCTGCTACCGCGTCTGTCCACAGATTGACGCCGCCATCACGCTGGAGCTGCAGCGCAACCCGCGCACCGGCAAGCATGCGCTGTTTTTACCGACGGTGCACAGCGATGCCTGCACCGGCTGCGGCAAGTGCGAGCAGGCCTGCGTGCTGGAGGAGGCGGCGATTAAGGTGCTGCCGCTGTCGCTGGCGCGCGGTCAACTGGGCGGCCACTACCGCTGGGGCTGGCAGGAGAAACAGCGCGCCGGCCAGGCGCTGGTGCCGGAAGGCGGCCAGCTGCCGGCGCACGGCGTCGGGGAGGGGAAATAATGGCGAATCCGGTTGCTCAGGCCGGCCGCGATGCACGTCTGCGTCACGGCTGGTGGCGCAGTCACCGCTTTTTGATCCTGCGGCGCTGCAGCCAGCTGCTGATTTTACTGATGTTTCTGTCCGGCCCGCTGTGGGGCGTGTGGATCCTGCGCGGCAACTACAGCGCCAGCCTGCTGCTTGACACCGTGCCGCTCACCGATCCGCTGATGATGCTGGAAAGCCTGCTGGCCGGGCAGTGGCCGGCCTGGCTGGCCTGGGTCGGCGCGGCGGTGGTGCTGACGTACGCCCTGATCGGCAACCGGGTGTTCTGCGGCTGGGTATGCCCGCTGAATCCGCTGACCGATCTGGCGGCCTGGCTGCGGCGACGGCTGGGACTGCGCCAGTCCGCCACGCTGTCGCGCCGGCTGCGTTACGGCATTTTGCTGATGGTGCTGGTAGGCAGCGCGCTCAGCGGCAGCCTGCTGTGGGAGTGGGTCAACCCGGTGGCGCTCACCGGGCGCGGCCTGATTCACGGCGCCGCCGGCGATGCCGTCGGTTGGCTGCGCGGGCTGGCAGTGGCGTTTGGCGCCGGCGTCTGGCTGCTGCTGGCGCTGTTTCTGTTCGACCTGCTGGTGGTGGAGCACGGCTGGTGCGGCCACCTGTGCCCGGTCGGCGCGATGTACGGCGTGATTGGCAGCCAGGGCGTCATGCAGATCAGCGCGCAGCGGCGGGAGCAATGCACCCGCTGTATGGACTGTTTCCACGTCTGCCCTGAGGCGCAGATCCTGCGCGAGCCGCTGTTGTCGCCCGACGCCCCGCCGCAGGTAGCCAGCGATGCCTGCATCGCCTGCGGGCGCTGCATCGATGTCTGCGCGGAAAACGTATTCACAATAACAAGCAAATTTCATTCTTCGGGAGCCAAAAAATGAACAGCACCGTACTGAAAAAGCGCGGGGCCCTGTGGGCGGCGCTGATGTCTCTGGCCGTGGCCGGTTTCGCCTTTGCCGCCGGCGATGTCGATCTCAGCCAGTCGCCGGAGGTCTCCGCCACCGCCGAAGGGCAGATCACCATGCCCAAGCAGCAAGAGCGCATGGCGCTTAACTATGTCAATCAGCCGCCGATGATCCCGCACAGCATCGACGGCTATCAGGTGAGTAAAAATACCAACCGCTGTCTGCAGTGCCACGGCGTTGAGCATTACCGCACCACCGGCGCGCCGCGCATCAGCCCGACGCACTTTATCGACAGCGACGGCAAGGTGCGTGGCGACGTCGCGCCACGTCGCTATTTCTGCCTGCAGTGCCATGTGCCGCAAACCGACGCGGCGCCGATTGTCGGCAACAACTTTGAGCCGTTGCCCGGCTTTGGCAAATAACCGGAGGAACTATGGCCGAACATAATACCGATAAGAAACCGGGGCCGATCCGCCGTCTGTGGCAGTGGTGGCGCAGGCCGAGCCGGCTGGCGCTGGGCACTTTGCTGCTGCTGGGCTTTGTCGCCGGGATCCTGTTCTGGGGCGGTTTCAACACCGGGATGGAGGTGGCGAACACCGAGCAGTTCTGCATCAGCTGCCATGAAATGCGTGAAAACGTGTATGAAGAGTATATGGAGACCGTGCACTACAATAACCGCAGCGGGGTGCGCGCCACCTGTCCGGATTGCCACGTGCCGCATGAGTGGGGGCCGAAAATGCTGCGTAAGCTGAAGGCCAGTAAGGAGCTGTACGCCAAGATATTCGGCCTGATCGATACGCCGCAGAAGTTTGAAAGCCACCGTCTGGCGATGGCGAGCAACGAGTGGGCGCGTATGAAAGCCAATAATTCGCAGGAGTGCCGCAACTGCCATAACTTCGACTATATGGATTTCACCGCGCAAAAAACCGTGGCGGCCAAAATGCATGACAAGGCGATTAGCGAAGGGAAAACCTGTATCGACTGCCATAAGGGCATCGCCCATAAACTGCCGGATATGCGCGAGGTGCCAAACGGTTTTTAAGCGCTTTATCGTGCTGAACCCCGCTTAGGCGGGGTTTTTTATGAGGCGTTTTTTGCTACCGTAGCGACGTGAAATTTTGCAGCAATGAAAAGTGACCAAAGAAGGGTGTATGTCCGCAATAATAGGGAATGTAAAAAAAGAACTGTTAGCCGACAGTTGGTCGGTGCTTAATAAATATACTTTTGATTTACAGCGTAAAAACGGCGGCGTCGTTCAGCAGGTGCGGGAAGTGTATGACCGCGGCAACGGCGCGACGATTTTGTTATACAACCGGGAGAAGGGCAGCGTTGTGCTGATTAATCAGTTCCGCATGCCAACCTACGTCAACGGCAATGAGAGCGGTATGCTGCTGGAAGCCTGCGCCGGCCTGTTGGAGGGAGATGCGCCGGAATACTGCGTGCGTCGTGAAGCGATGGAAGAAACCGGTTTTCAGGTGGATAAGGCGCAAAAGGTATTTGAGGCCTATATGTCACCGGGCGGCGTGACCGAGATCGTCCATTTCTTTATCGCTGAATATCGTGACGAACAGCGCCGTACGGTCGGCGGCGGTATTGAGGATGAGGATATTGAGGTGGTCGAGCTGCCGTTTAGTGAAGCCATCGCCATGATCGCCGACGGCCGTATCAAGGACGGCAAGACCATTATGCTGCTGCAGTATCTGCAACTGCATAAGCTGATGTAAGGCACGTTTGCCGGTAACGAAAAAGGCGCCGCGAGGGCGCCTTTATTATGGCTATAATCCGCCGGTTACTTCAGCAGCGCCTGAGCCTGCGCCACCACGTTCTCCACGGTGAAGCCGAACTCCTTGAACAGCTGGTCCGCCGGTGCCGACTCGCCGAAGGTGGTCATGCCCACCACCGCGCCGTTCAGGCCGGTGTACTTCAGCCAGTAGTCCGCAATGCCCGCTTCAATCGCCACCCGCGCCGTTACCGCCGCCGGCAGCACCGCTTCGCGGTAGGCCGCATCCTGCTTGTCGAACGCGTCGGTTGACGGCATCGACACCACGCGCGCCTTGCGGCCCGCCGCGCTCAGCTGACCCGCCGCCTCGACCGCCAGCTCCACTTCCGAGCCGGTGGCAATCAGGATAACGTCCGGCGTGCCGTCGCAGTCCTGCAGCACGTAGGCGCCGCGATACACGTTCGCCAGCTGCTCTGCGCTGCGCGGCTGCTGCGCCAGGTTCTGACGCGAGAAAATCAGCGCCGTCGGGCCGTCGTTGCGCTCGATGGCGTACTGCCAGGCAATCGCCGACTCTACCTGGTCGCACGGACGCCAGGTGCTCATGTTCGGCGTGACGCGCAGGCTGGCCAGCTGCTCCACCGGCTGGTGGGTCGGGCCGTCTTCGCCCAGACCGATGGAGTCGTGGGTGTAGACGAACACGTTGCGCTGCTTCATCAGCGCCGCCATGCGCACCGCGTTACGCGCGTATTCCACAAACATCAGGAAGGTCGCCGAGTACGGCAGGAAGCCGCCGTGCAGCGCGATGCCGTTGGTGATGGCGGTCATGCCGAACTCGCGCACGCCGTAGTGGATGTAGTTGCCCGCCGGGTCTTCGTTCAGCGGTTTGGAGCCGGACCACATGGTCAGGTTGCTCGGCGCCAGGTCGGCGGAGCCGCCGAGGAATTCCGGCAGCAGTTTGCCGAAGGCTTCCAGCGCGTTCTGCGACGCCTTGCGGCTGGCGATGTTGGCCGGGTTGGCCTGCAGCTGCTCGACGTAGGCTTTTGCCTGCGCCTGCCAGTCGGCCAGCAGCTCGCCGCTCATGCGGCGGGTGAACTCGGCGGCCAGCTCCGGGAAGGCCTGCGCGTAGGCGGCGAACTTGTCGTTCCAGGCGGCTTCACGCGCCTGACCGGCCTCTTTGGCGTCCCACTGGGCGTAGATGTCCTGCGGGATTTCAAACGGCGGATAGTGCCAGCCCAGCTGCTCGCGGGTGGCGGCCACTTCGGCCTCGCCCAGCGGCGCGCCGTGGGAATCGTGGGTGCCGGCCTTGTTCGGCGAGCCGAAGCCGATAACGGTCTTGCACATCAGCAGGGACGGCTTGTCGGTGACCTTGCGGGCTTCCTCGACCGCCGCCTTGATGGCGTCGGCGTCGTGGCCGTCCACGCCGCGCACCACGTGCCAGCCGTAGGCTTCAAAGCGCTTGGCGGTGTCGTCGGTGAACCAGCCGTCGACGTGGCCGTCGATGGAGATGCCGTTGTCATCGTAGAAGGCGGTCAGCTTGCCGAGCTTGAGGGTGCCGGCCAGGGAGCAGACTTCGTGGGAGATGCCTTCCATCATGCAGCCGTCGCCCATAAAGACGTAGGTGTTGTGGTCGACAATGTCATGGCCGGGACGGTTGAACTGGGCGGCCAGGGTGCGTTCGGCGATGGCGAAGCCGACGGCGTTGGCGATGCCCTGGCCGAGAGGACCGGTGGTGGTCTCGACGCCGGCGGTGTAGCCGTACTCAGGGTGGCCCGGGGTTTTGGAGTGCAGCTGACGGAAGTTTTCCAGCTCGCGCATCGGCAGGTCGTAGCCGGTGAGATGCAGGAGGCTGTAAATCAACATGGAGCCATGGCCGTTGGAGAGGACGAAGCGGTCGCGGTCGGCCCAGTGCGGGTTGGTGGGGTTGTGGCTGAGGTAGTCGCGCCACAGGACTTCGGCGATATCGGCCATACCCATCGGGGCGCCCGGGTGACCGGATTTTGCTTTTTGTACGGCATCCATGCTGAGGGCGCGGATGGCGTTGGCTAATTCTTTGCGTGAAGACATAGTAAAGCTCCGGATAATTACAGTTCTGCGGCCAGCATGTCTTCCAGCTTCTGCTGGTCAACGGCGAACAGGCGGATGCCCTCGGCCAGTTTTTCTACCGCCATCGCGTCCTGATTATGCAGCCAGCGGAATTCTGCTTCGGCCAGCGGTGCCGGCTGATGGAAACCTTCGGTGGACGGCGTTAGTTTGCGCTCAACCGGCTGTTCGCTGTGCTTCAGCTGTTCCAGCAGGTTTGGCGCGATGGTCAGGCGGTCGCAGCCGGCCAGCGCCAGGATCTGCTCAACCTTGCGGAAGCTAGCGCCCATGATCACGGTCTGATAGCGGTGCTGTTTATAGTATTCATAGATATCACGCACGGACTTCACGCCCGGATCCTGCTCGACGTCGTAGTCGGCGCTCGGCTGTTTTGCCTGATACCAGTCATAGATACGGCCGACGAACGGCGAGATCAGGTACACGCCGGCTTCGGCGCAGGCGCGGGCCTGGGCGAAGGAGAACAGCAGCGTCAGGTTGGTGTTGATGCCTTCTT
Source organism: Serratia sp. FGI94 (assembly GCF_000330865.1). NCBI lineage: Bacteria > Pseudomonadati > Pseudomonadota > Gammaproteobacteria > Enterobacterales > Yersiniaceae > Serratia > Serratia sp. FGI94. The sequence continues at coordinate 3,432,112 of NC_020064.1, read as the reverse complement.
TTTCCAGCTCTTCCGCCGCCTTGATGCCTTCCCAGGTGGCGGCCAGTTTGATCAGGATGCGCGACTTATCGATCCCTTGCTCCTGATACATGGCGATCAGCTTGCGCGCCTTGGTGACGCACATACCACGGTCGAAGGACAGGCGGGCGTCCACTTCGGTGGAGATGCGGCCCGGCACGCTTTTCAGAATTTCGACGCCGATATTGACCGCCAGTTTGTCACAGGCGTTGATCAGCTGGATTTCTTTATTGCCGCCCTGCTGGCGCGCGTAGGACAGCGCTTCGGTAATCAGCGCCTTGTACTGCGGCAGCGCTGCGGCTTTCAGGATCAGTGAAGGGTTGGTGGTTGCATCTTCCGGTTCGAACTGGCGAATGGACTCAATGTCGCCGCTGTCGGCAACCACTACGGTTAACTGCTTGAGTGCGTCTAATTGGTTCATGTATAGCTCCTTGATTTACCCTTCATCTCTAAGGGGGCAGCAGCGCAGCAGCGCGCTTTTGCGCCATCAGGTTAAACGTCTATTTAATAGGGTGAACACACTGCATCATAGGTGTGCCAAATAAAATGCGCTTTTTCTGATTGTTGCGATGGATAAGAACAATGGATCCCGAGTAAACGCAGGCAGGGCGCGCATTGGCGCGCGCCTGCCCCTGGCCGGAAAGCGGTGTCAGCGTGGTTGGGCCGCCTGTTCGTAGTGGCTGATCTTCGCCACTTTGGGCGCCGATCCGCCGCCTTCAAACTCGGAGGCCAGCCAAGCGTCGACGATGGTTTTCGCCAGTTCCGCGCCGATCACCCGCGCGCCCAGCGTAATGATCTGGGCGTCATTGCTCTTGCGCGCCCGCTGTGCCGAATAGGTATCGTGGCACTGGGCGGCGCGTATCCCCGGCACCTTATTGGCAACGATGCTCATGCCAATCCCGGTGCCGCATAACAGAATACCACGTTGATGCCGTTCGTTCCTGATGGCTTGCGCTACCTGGAAGGCGATATCGGGGTAGATCCCGTTATCGTCGCCGCGATCGCGGGTGTAATCGGTGACGGCGATATCGCGTTGCTGCAGATAGGCAACGATCACGTTCTTCAATTCAATGGCGGCATCATCGGCGCCGATGGCAATAGGCAACATAACGATCTCCTGGTTGATAGCGGAAAGGCTGACGATCCTCGCGGGTACGTCTGCTGTTGAAGATATCGCCAACGATACAAATGTTCAATACACGTTCTTTTGTTTTGTCTGTTTTAAGTGTGAATGTGGCATTTTAAGTGATGATGATCACGTAAATGACGCTTGATAGCGCTTTTGTCGCGTTGAAAGGCGAGTTTTTGAGCGTAATCACAGTTTGAAAAGTTCATGGTGGGCAAATCTGTCGGCTGAGTTTAGTGTTCATTTGTTCTTATTTTGTATTAATGTTCATGATAGTGACCCAGCCAGAGGATAAAACTATGTGTCAGACCTGTGTAACAGCGGCAAAAATGGCGGACGGCATCCCAGAAACCATGAAGGCGATCGTTGCCTACGCGCCAAAGGATTACCGCCTGGAAGAGGTAGCGGTGCCGAAGATCGGCCCGAAAGAGATCCTGGTGAAGATCGAGGCCTGCGGCATCTGCGCCGGCGATATCAAGGCGTTTGAAGGCGCGCCGAGCTTCTGGGGTGATGAGACGCAGCCGGCCTATATCAAGGCGCCGATGATCCCGGGGCATGAGTTTATCGGCCACGTGGTCGGCTACGGCGAGGGCGTGGAAGGGTTTGAGATCGGCGACCGGGTGATCTCCGAGCAGATCGTCCCCTGTTGGCAGTGCCGTTTCTGCAACCGCGGTCAGTACTGGATGTGTGAAAAACACGATCTGTACGGCTTCCAAAAGAACGTCAACGGCGGCATGGCCGAATACATGAAGTTCACCAAAGAGGCGATTAACTACCACGTACCGGCGGATCTGCCGATTGAAAAAGCCATTCTGATCGAACCTTACGCCTGTTCGTTCCATGCGGTGCAGCGCGCCAATATCAAACTGGGGGACGTGGTGGTGCTGGCCGGGGCCGGTACGCTGGGCCTGGGGATGATCGGCGCGATTAAAAAATCCGGGCCGTCGAAGCTGATCGTGCTCGATCTGTCGGATGACCGGCTGGCGCTGGCGAAGACCTTCGGCGCGGATCTGACGCTCAATCCGACCCGCGACGACGTACCGGCGATCGTCAAACAGCTGACCGACGGCTACGGCTGCGATATCTACATTGAAGCCACCGGCGCGCAGAAATCGGTGGAGCAGGGGCTGACGCTGATCCGCAAGCTCGGCACCTTCGTGGAGTTCTCGGTGTTCAAGGATCCGGTGACCGTTGACTGGAGCATCATCAGCGACCGCAAAGAGCTGGACGTGCTCGGCTCTCACCTTGGCCCGTACTGCTATCCGCTGGTGATTGAAGGCATCCACAACGGCGATTTGCCGACCGAAGGGGTAGTGACCCACACCCTGCCGCTGGAGCAGTTCGCCGAAGGTTTCGAGCTGATGAAACGCGGCATCGGGTCGATCAAAGTGGTGCTTAATCCAAACCTGTAAACCTGCGCCATTCCTCGGGTGCAGGCCTGCCTGCGCCTCCACAATGACATGTGTTGGGGTGTTCTATGTTGCACGGACTGATTCATCGCATTGGTCTTTCACCGAAACTGCTGCTGGGCTATGCCGGCGTGCTGGTGTTTATGATGGGGGAAGGGCTGGAGCAGGGCTGGCTGTCGCCCTATCTGATCGGCAAGGGGCTGAGCATTCAGGAGTCGGCGCTGCTGTTTAGCGTGTACGGCTTTGCCGCCGCCATCGCCGCCTGGTTCTCCGGCGTGCTGGCGGAAATTTTCACCGCCCGCCGGGTGATGCTGGCCGGCCTGCTGCTGTTCCTGTTCGGCTCGGTGTGTTTTCTGCTGTTTGGCCTGCCTAGCAATAACCTGTCGATTATGGTGCCGACCTACGCCCTGCGCGGGCTGGGCTACCCGCTGTTCGCCTACGGTTTTCTGGTCTGGGTGGCCTATGAGGCACCGCCGGAAAGGCTGGGCTCCGCCGTGGGCATTTTCTGGTTTGTCTACAGCGGCGGGCTGAGCGTGCTGGGCGTGCTCTACTCCAGCATCATGCTGCCGTATCTCGGCGAGATTCATACCCTGTGGAGCGCGCTGATCTTTGTGGTGCTGGGGGCGGCGATCGCTCTGTTGCTGAACCGCGGAACGCCTGACGGGCAAAGCGCCAATAAAGAGAAGGCGTCGCTGAGCTATGTGCTGAAGGGCATCACCATCGCGTTTGAAAATCCGAAGATTGGTCTGGGCGGCATCGTGCGCACCATCAATACCTCGGCGGCTTACGGCTTCGTGGTGTTTATGCCGATGTACATGATGGATATGGGCTTCACCCGCACCCACTGGCTGCAGATGTACGCCGCGCTGTGGACGGTGAACATTATTTTCAACCTGATTTTCGGCGTGATCAGCGACGGCCTGGGCTGGCGTAACGTGGTGATGTGGTTCGGCTGCGTCGGCTGCGCGATTACCACGCTGATGTTCTATTACGCCCCGCAGTTCTTCGGCGCCAATTACCTGATCACCGTGGCCGCCGCCGGCCTGTTCGGCGCCTGCCTGGCCGCCTTTGTACCGCTGTCGGCGATTATGCCGTCGCTGGCGCCGGAGAATAAAGGTGCGGCGATGTCGATTTTAAACCTCGGCGCCGGCCTGAGCACCTTCGTCGGGCCGGCGGTGGTGGGGCTGTTTATCGGCAGCCTCGGCGCGGTCGGGGTGATCTGGATCTTCACCGGTCTGTATCTGTTCAGCGGCGTGCTGATGAAATTCGTCACGCTGCCGAAAGAAGCGCCCGGCGGGGCCAAAGACGCCAACCCCAGTTTGGCGAAAATATCCTGATGCAACGTGATACCCATCGTTTAGGGAGAGAAAGATGAACAATCAGCAACGGGCAGGCGACAGCGCGCTGACCCTACAGGGCAAGGTGGCGCTGATCACCGGCGGCGGCGCCGGCATCGGCTACGCGATTGCCGAACAGTATGTGCAGCACGGCGCGCGCGTGGTGCTGCTGGACCGCGCCCCCGACGTGGCGGCCACGGCGCAGGGGCTTGACGCCGAACATGCGCTGGGCCTCGTCGCCGACGTGACCGATCGGGCCTCGGTGGAACAGGCGCTGGCCGACGCTCTGGCGCATTTCGGCCGGCTGGACGTGCTGGTCAACAGCGCCGGCATCGTGGCGCTGAATCCGGCGGAGGAGGTGACGGAGGCGGAGTGGGACGCCACGCTGGCGGTGAACCTGAAGGGCGTTTTTCTTACCAGTCAGGCCGCTGGACGGCATTTTATCCGCCAGCGCAGCGGCAGCATTATCAACCTGGCTTCGCAGGCGGGCGTGGTGGCGCTGCCCAACCATCTGGCCTACTGCGCCAGCAAGGCCGGCGTCATTGGCCTGACGCAGGTGCTGGCGCTGGAGTGGGGGCCGCACAACGTGCGGGTGAACGCCATATCGCCCACCGTGGTGCTGACCGAACTGGGGCGCAAGGCGTGGTCCGGCGAACCGGCGCGGCAGATGCTCGACAAAATCCCGCTGCGCCGCTTTGCCGAACCGCAGGATATCGCCGCCGGCGCGCTGTTTCTGGCCGGCGACGGCGCAGCAATGATTAACGGCGCGAATCTGGTGATCGACGGCGGATACACCATTCAGTAATTCATCTTCAGGCGAGAGAGGCAGCAATGAACAGAATTATCAACGACCCCGACCACGTGGTGGAAGACGCGATTCAGGGCTATCTGCAGGCGCATCCCGACTATTTCAGCCCTACCGAGAACGCCCGGGTGCTGAAGTATCCCGCCGCGCCGATCGGCGGCAAGGTGGGTATCGTCACCGGCGGCGGTTCCGGCCATGAACCGGCGTTTCTGGGCTATGTGGGCAAAAATATGCTGGATGCGGTGGCGATCGGCGAAATCTTCTCGTCGCCGACCGCCGGCGCTTTTCTTGACGCGTTTAAAGCCGCCGACGGCGGCGCCGGCGTCGCCTGCCTGTACGGCAACTATGCCGGCGATAATATGAACGTCAAAATGGCGATGAAAAAGGCCGCCGCCGCCGGCATTACGGTGAAAACCGTGGTGGCGAACGATGACGTAGCTTCAGCGCCGGCCAGTGAAATCGACAAACGCCGCGGCGTGGCCGGGGAAATCATGATGTGGAAAGTCGGCGCCGCCGCCGCCGCCAAAGGCTATGACCTGGACGGGGTGATCGGCGCGGCGCAAAAGGCGATCGACAGCTGCCGTTCGATCGGCGTGGGGCTGAGCTCCTGCACCATTCCTGCGGTGGGCAAGCCCAACTTCCACATCGAGGACGGCAAAATGGAGATTGGCATCGGCCACCACGGCGAGCCGGGCATTGAGGTGTCGCCGATCCAGCCGGCGTCCGGCATGGCGGCGACCATGCTGGATTTCATCCTCGGCGATATGCCGCTGGAGCAGGGGGATGAGGTGGCGGTGCTGGTTTCCGGCCTGGGAGCCACGCCGGTGATGGAGCTGTATATTTATTATGGCGAAATCGCCCAGCGTCTGGCGGCGCGCGGCATCACGGTTCACCGGCGCTACGTCGGCAACTACTTCACTTCGCTGGAGATGATGGGCGTGACGCTGACGGTGATGAAGCTGGATGATGAACTGAAAACCCTTATTGATATGCCAAGCCAGTCGCTGGGTTTGACCCAGGTGGAGTGACGTGATGACAGAACAGATTTCTACGCAGTACGGTAATGAGATGGTCGAAGGGCTAGTGACGGTGATCGTCAGCCACCGCGAGTTCCTGAGCGAGATCGACGGCGCAATCGGCGACGGCGATCACGGCATCAATATGGCCAAGGGTTTTACCCTGTGCGGCGAGGCGATGAAAGGCAAGACGCTGTCGCTGGCGCAGGCGTTTGATACGCTGTCCGATGCGCTGATGGAGGGCATCGGCGGTTCGATGGGGCCGCTGTACGGCAGCCTGTTTATGGGTATGGCGGACAGCGTGCGCGAGAAGGCGCAGCTGGATGCGCCGGCGTTTCTCGCCATGCTGCAGCAGGGGCTGAGCGAGCTGCAGGATATCAGCAGCGCCGGCGTTGGCGACAAGTGCCTGATGGATACGCTGATCCCGGCGGTGGCGGCGTTTGAGCAGGCGCTGCAGCGCGGCGACGACTTCTCCGGCGCGCTGGCGCAGATGAAGCAGGCGGCGGCGGACGGGCGCGACTCCACCCGCGATCTGGTGGCGAAAATCGGCCGCGCCAGCCGGCTGGGCGAGCGTTCGCGCGGCGTGCTGGATGCGGGGGCGGTCTCCTGCTGTTTGCTGCTGACCACGCTGGCGGAGGCGACGGAGCGGCGTTTGCAGACCGTGGCCGCCTGAGTTGCCGCGGCGTTTCGGCGCCGCCGTGATGCAACGCCAATTATTTAGGGTATATACTGGCGACAGTTAAGTTTTATCGCACAATGGGTTCAGAGACGCTGAACCCATTTTGCCGATAACCGGCCCAATCTGCCGTGGGGAATCGTGTAACGGATGGAAAAACAAACAGTGTCCCAGGATAACGAACTACTGACTGAAATTGCCGTTGCGTATTATCAGGACGAAATCACCCAGGAAGAGATCGCCAAAAAATTCGGCATCTCGCGCATTAAAGTGGGGCGTCTGCTCAAGCGTGCGAAGGAAGAGGGCATCGTTGAGATTACCGTGCGTTACCACCCGGTGTTCAGCACCCGGCTGGAACAGCAGATGCTGGAGCGTTTTCCCATCAGCCGTGCGCTGATCGCCCTTGACCATCAGGATGAAGATGAGCAGCGGCGGCAGGTGGCGGCGCTGGTGTCCAATTACCTGTCGATGTCGCTGAAGGATGATATGGTGCTGGCGGTCGGGCAGGGGCGCAACGTGGCGGCGATTGCCGATCACGTCGGCAGCGTGCCGGAACGCAACTGTCGGTTTATCAGCGGTATCGGCGGCACCCACCGGCCCGGCGATGCGATTAACGCCGATCATATCAGCCGCCGGCTGGCGAAAAAGTTCGGCGGCAGCAGCGAGACGCTGTACGCGCCGGCCTACGTGGAGAACCGCGCGCTGAAGCAGGCCTTTATGCAAAACGGCACCATCAAGGAGACGCTGGACCGGGCGCGCAAGGCCGACGTGGCGCTGGTGGGCATCGGCGATATGAACGAAAACAGCTACATGGTCAAACTGGGCTGGTTTACGCCGCATGAGATTATCGACGCCAGCCTCAATCAGGGGGTGATCGGCGATATCGCCGGCTATGATTTTTTCAACGCCCAGGGGCAGCACGTGGACACGGTGATGAACGACCGGGTGATCGGGCTGAGCATCGACGAACTGCGTAAAATCCCCTGCGTAATTGCCATCGCCTCAGAAAACACCAAGGCGCTGGCGATCCTCGGCGCGCTGCGCACCGGCGCGATTGATATTATCGCCACCAGCGCGTTGAATATCCGCACCCTGCTGAATATGTCGCAGTAGGCGACAATCCTCCCCGATTCGCCATAAAAAGGGTCAGCGCAGCGCTGACCCTTTGGCATTTCCTGGCCGGTTAATTGCTCAGGTTCACGTCAATCGCCTGGTAGAACGCGTTGGCGGTATCGGCTACGTCCCACACAGCAAGGATCACGTGCGAACCGCTGCGGTCCGCCGGTATGGTGCACTTATGCGACACCTTGGCCGCCGGAATGGCGCCGCCGTCATCGTACTGACAGAACGGCGTCAGATCGAAAGAGGCGCGGCTCAGCGGCTGTGAGGCGTCCCAACCCGGCTTGGTAATAAAGTAACGCCAGCTGGTGGTGCTGTGGCGTGCGGTGAGGTTCCAGGTGAAGGTGTTTTCGCCGGTGCGCAGATTCAGCTTGTTCCAGCGGGTTGGCGTTTGCTGATCCAGCTCGAAGAAGGTGGCTTTGTCGGCGCTGGCGATGTGACCGTCCGGCGGACCGGCCTGCGGGAAGCCCTTCAGGCCTTCCACGCTTTGCGGTTCATACTGCACGCTGCCGCACTGGGTGTTGAGCTGCTGTTTGCACTGGTAGGCGCGGCTGGCGGGAGACTCCACATAGCCGTGCGCGCTGGCGGTGTGGGAGACGCCCAGCGTGGCGGCGCTGAGCAGGCCAAGGGTCATCAGAGTCCGGGTCATAGTGTTCATGGTATTACTCCTGATTAAGGTTTGATGTTCGGGTAGTGCTTATTTCACCGACGCATTAGCAGACGAGAAGTTAAATAACCTGTCTGCATCGGCTGGTTATATTTTTGTCCGGGCGGAGGAGGTGAATAACGGAATTATTTGTTGATGATGAACTGAATTTATTATTGTGAACGGCATTGTCGGTCACGTTGAAATAAATGCCGGCACGGATGCGGATTGACGAATACGATGGTTTATTTATACCGCGCATGACTTGCCGTGTCCGGCAGGGTTGGCGGTGTGGCCTGTTTTTTATCTTTTTCACCGTGGGAAATTAGCGTCAATTTTTTCTTTATTCGTCAAAGAGGAATGTTTATGACCAGATTATCCCTGGATGCGATTAAAATAATCAGCACCATCAAAGAAACCGGTTCATTTTCTATGGCGGCGGACGTGCTGCATAAAACGCCGTCGGCCATCTCTTACCGCGTCGCCAATATTGAAAATAAACTGAATGTAAAACTGTTTCACCGCCACGGCCCGGTGGTCAGCCTGACGGAGGAGGGCGAGTTTTTATTAACGGAGGGACGCTGGATCGTCAACGCGGTGCAGGATCTGGAAAACCGCGTGCGCAATATCCCCAAACTGACGCACGAGATTCGCATTGTGGTCGACACCTTTTTCCCACACGCCTGCCTGACGCAGGATATCCGTGAATTTATTGGCCGCTATCCCCACGCCAGTATCAGCGTACGGCGCGAGACGTTGAACGGCGTCTGGGATGCGTTAAAAAGCAACCGGGCGGACCTGGCGATCGCCACCGGAGCGGTGCCGGATAACGTCGCGGCGAAAACGCTGATGCTGGGCAAGCTGGATTTTGCGCTCTGTATTTCTCCTTCGCACCCGTTTGCCGCCCATCGCAGGCCGGTGAGTAAACAGCAGCGGCTGGACGATATTCTGATCGCCATCGGCGACAGCAGCCACGAACTGCCCCGGCGGCAGGGCGAAGCGCTGCCGCTGCAGCGGCAACTGCAGCTGTGCGATGTGGAGAGCGCGCTGTCGCTGCTGAAACGCGGCGTGGGGCACGCGTTTCTGCCGCCGGCGCTGGTGGCCGCGGAGCTGGAGAAGGGCGAACTGGTGACGGCCGACGTCGACTGGGCGAAGGGGGATGAGATGCTGTGGCTGGCCTGGCACCCGGCCTGCCGGGGCGAGGCGTTTGACTGGTGGCGGCAGCGGCTGCGCGACAAGAGCGCACGGTTCGGCTGCGAAGGGTATGAAATGGTGCGCGAGGGGGGATGCCGCTAGTTGCTGCCGACGCCGGGCTGGTTGGGCCTGCGGAACGGCGGTTTTTTTCTTGTCCATTCTGTGTTACATGTTTTTAACCTAATGCATACCTTTCATACATGAAGTTGTCCGGAAGCGGCAGGGCGCAGCGCCTTGCCACAACTTCAATTATTTCAGGTATCTGAAAGTTTCGCGCAGGGTTATGGCAGGCTTCAAAGTTTGCGGCGATTCTCTCACTATACTGGTGTAACAAAACAGCCTTACCTCAGATAAAAGTAAAAACAAAGGACCCTATAATGGACGAACAGCTCAAACAGAGTGCCCTTGATTTCCATCAGTTTCCTGTTCCAGGGAAAATCCAGGTTTCCCCAACCAAACCGCTGGCCACCCAGCGCGATCTGGCGCTGGCCTACTCGCCGGGCGTCGCCGCGCCTTGCCTGGAAATTGCCGAAGATCCGCTGGCGGCCTACAAATATACCGCCCGCGGCAACCTGGTGGCGGTGATCTCCAACGGCACCGCGGTGCTGGGGCTGGGCAATATCGGCGCGCTGGCCGGTAAGCCGGTGATGGAGGGCAAAGGCGTACTGTTCAAGAAGTTTTCCGGCATCGACGTGTTCGATATTGAAGTGGACGAAAATGACCCGGATAAGCTGATCGACGTGATCGCCGCGCTGGAGCCAACCTTCGGCGGCATCAACCTGGAAGATATCAAAGCGCCGGAATGCTTCTATATCGAGAAAAAGCTGCGCGAGCGGATGAAAATCCCGGTGTTCCACGACGACCAGCACGGTACGGCGATCATCACTACCGCGGCGGTGCTGAACGGCCTGCGGGTGGTGAAGAAAAATATTTCCGATGTGCGTCTGGTGGTATCCGGCGCCGGCGCGGCGTCGATCGCCTGCCTTAACCTGCTGGTGGCGCTGGGGCTGCATCGGCAGAACATCACGGTGTGCGACTCCAAAGGGGTGATCTACCAAGGCCGTGACGAGAAAATGGAAGAAACCAAGGCCGCCTACGCCATCGAGGACAACGGGCAGCGCACGCTGGCCGACGCCATTCCGGACGCCGATATCTTCCTTGGCTGCTCTGGCCCGGGCGTGCTGACGCAGGAGATGGTGAAAACCATGGCGCGGGATCCGCTGATCATGGCGCTGGCCAACCCGGAACCGGAAATTCTGCCGCCGCTGGCGAAGGAAGTGCGCCCGGACGCGATTATCTGCACCGGCCGCTCCGACTACCCGAACCAGGTCAACAACGTGCTGTGCTTCCCGTTTATTTTCCGCGGCGCGCTGGACGTCGGCGCCACCACCATCAACGAAGAGATGAAGCTGGCCTGCGTGCATGCGATTGCCGACCTGGCGCTGGCGGAGCAGAGCGACGTGGTAGCCTCCGCCTATGACGATCAGGATCTGTCATTCGGCCCGGACTACATTATTCCCAAGCCGTTTGACCCGCGCCTGATCGTCAAGATCGCGCCGGCGGTGGCCAAGGCGGCGATGGATTCGGGCGTGGCGATGCGGCCGATTGAAGACTTCGACGCCTACGTGGAGAAACTGACCGAGTTCGTTTACAAAACCAACCTGTTTATGAAGCCGATCTTCGCCCAGGCGCGCAAAGAGATGAAGCGCGTGGTGCTGGCGGAAGGTGAAGAGGAGCGGGTGCTGCACGCCACGCAGGAGCTGGTGTCGCAGGGGCTGGCGTTCCCGATTCTGGTCGGGCGTCCGAGCGTGATTGAGATGCGCCTGAAAAAACTCGGCCTGCAGATGACGCCGGGCAAAGACTTTGAGGTGGTGAATAACGAATCCGATCCGCGTTTTAAAGAGTACTGGGGCGAGTATTACCAGATCATGAAGCGCCGCGGCGTTTCGCAGGAGCAGGCGCGTCGCGCGGTGATCGGCAACCCGTCGCTGATTGCCGCCATTATGCTGCATCGCGGCGAGGCCGACGCGATGATTTGCGGCACCATCGGCAGCTACCATGAGCACTATGAGGTGGTGAAAAACGTGTTCGGCTTCCGCGAGGGCGCGCACGTCGCCGGGGCGATGAACGCCCTGCTGCTGCCGAGCGGCAACACCTTTATCGCCGATACCTACGTCAACGACGATCCGACGCCGGAACAGCTGGCGGAAATTACCCTGATGGCGGCGGAAACCGTGCGGCGCTTCGGCATTGAACCGAAGGTCGCGCTGCTGTCGCACTCCAGCTTCGGCTCTTCCGACTGCCCGGCGGCGCGCAAAATGCGCAAAACGCTGGAGCTGGTCAACAGCATGGCGCCGGAGCTGGAAATTGACGGCGAAATGCACGGCGACGCCGCGCTGGTGGAAAGCATCCGTCACGATCTGATGCCGGACAGCCCGCTGAAAGGCTCGGCCAACCTGCTGATCATGCCGAATATGGAGGCCGCGCGCATCAGCTACAACCTGCTGCGCGTCTCCTCTTCTGAAGGGGTGACCGTCGGGCCGGTGCTGATGGGGGTGGCGAAGCCGGTGCACATCCTGACGCCGATCGCCTCGGTGCGACGCATCGTTAATATGGTGGCGCTGGCGGTGGTTGAGGCGCAGACCGCGCCGCTGTAATCGTCGCGCGGTGGCGTATATGAGAAGGGCGCAGCGGATGCTGCGCCCTTTTGTCGTTTAGCGTCCGGCGAGCTGGCCGGCGATAGCGCGGATATCCTGCGGCGTGGTGCGGCAGCAGCCGCCGATCAGACGCGCGCCGCTCTGCCGCCAGGCGTCCAGCTGGCCGATCAGGCTGCCGTGCTCGCCGTCGCAGGCGTGCCAGGTTTTGCTGACCGCGTCGTAGTGTTCGCCGGAGTTCGGGTACGCCAGCAGCGGCAGCGTGGTCAGCGCGGCCAGCGTGCGCAGCGCCGGGGTCACCTGTTCCAGCGCGATGCAGTTGACGCCGACCGCCAGCGCCTGCGGGCTGGCGTTCAGCAGGGCGGCGACCTCGGCAAGCGGCGTGCCGTCGCTCAGGTGCTCGCTGTCGCGCAGCGTAAAGGAGAACCAGGCGCCCAGCGTCGGATAGTCCGCCAGCAGCGTCAGCAGCGCCTGCAGTTCGGCAAACGAGGGCAGGGTTTCGCAGGCCAGCAGGTCAACGCCGGCGGCGGCCAGCGCCGCGATGCGCGGACGGTGGAAGGCGATCATCTCCGCCTGCGGCAGCTGATAATCACCGCGGTATTCGGAGCCGTCGGCCAGAAACGCGCCGTAGGGGCCGACGGAGCCGGCCACCAGCAGCGGCGCCGCCTGCGGCTGCTGCGCCAGATAGTCCGCGCGCGCCTGCTGCGCCAGCTGCACGCTGGTGGCAATCAGCGTCAGCGCCTGTTCCTCATTCAGGCCGCGGCGCAAAAAGCCCTGCGGCGTGGCCTGGTAGCTGGCGGTAATGGCGCACTGCGCGCCGGCGCGGAAATAATCCAGATGCACCTGATAGATAAGCGTGGGGTTTTCCAGCAACACCTTGGCGGACCAGAGCGGATCGCTTAAATCGCAGCCGCGCGCCTCCAGCTCGGTGGCCAGCGCGCCGTCGAGAATCAACGCGCGTTCGTCAGCCAACAGCGGGGCCAGAGGATTATTAACCGACATGTTTTTCTCCTGCATTGAGTTCGGTGGTTTTTTTGCCTGCGCCGTGGCTGACATAGTAGGCGACATAGCACAGTGCGACAAACGGCAGGCCGCAATAGAGCGCAATGCGCTGTTCGGCGTCGAAGGCCAGGCCGATGCACGCCAGCAGACAGAGTGCGAAGCCGGCGATCGGCGTCAGCGGGTAGGCGGGCGCGCGGAACTTGAGGCCGCTCAGCGGCTGGCCGCTGCGCAGATAGCTGCGGCGAAACGCGTAGTGGGCCGCGCAGATGCTTAGCCACACCGCCACCACGGCGAAGCCGGAAATCGCCGACAGCGCGACGAATACCGTATCCGGCGCAATCACGCTGGTCAGCAGCGCCAGTACGCCGCCGAGCATGCTGAAGGTCAGGGCGTTAAACGGGATGCCGCGGCGGTTGACCCGGGCAAAGTAGGCCGGCAGCGTGCGCTGATTGGCCAGCGACCACAGCATGCGCCCGGAGGCGTACAGCCCCGAGTTGGCGGCCGACAGAATGGCGGTCAGGATCACAAAGTTGAAGATATCGGCGGCGTAGGGCACGCCGATACGCTCAAAGACCAGCACAAACGGGCTTTTCACCACCCCGGCCTGCTCCATCGGCAGCAGGGCCGCCAGCACGAATACCGTGCCGATAAAGAACACCATCAGGCGGATCACCGTGGTGCGGATCGCCCAGGGCACGACTTTTTCCGGGTTTTCGGTTTCGCCGGCGGCGATGCCGATCAGCTCCGTGCCGGAAAAGGCGAAGTTCACCGCCACCATGGTCATCAGAATCGGCAGCGTGCCGTTCGGCAGCCAGCCGGAGGCGGTGAGGTTGTGCAGGAACGGCGCCGGCGTGCCGTCCTTCATCGGAATAATGCCGAACAGCGCCGCGCCGCCCAGAATGATAAACGCCAGAATGGTGACCACCTTGATCAGCGAGAACCAGAACTCGCTTTCGGCGAAGAAGCGGGTGGTGACCACGTTCAGCAGGAAAATCGCCGCGCAGAAAATCAGGCACCACAGCCACACTGGCGACTGCGGAAACCAGTACTGCATGCAGAAGCCGGCAGCGGTCAGGCTGGAGCCGAGCGCCACCGTCCAGGTCAGCCAGTACAGCCAGGCGACGGTGTAGCCGGTCGCCGGGCCGAGATAGCGCGAGGCGTAGACGTGGAACGCGCCGGTTTCCGGCATGGCGACGGCAAGCTCGCCGAGGCACAGCATCACCAAATAAACCACCAGCGCGCCGATCAGGTAGGCCAGCAGCGTACCGAGTGCGCCGGTGGAGGCGATGATATAGCCGGTGTTGAAGAACAATCCGGTGCCGATCACGCCGCCGAGGGAAAGCATCACCAGATGGCGGGCCTTCATGCTGCGTTTTAACTGCCCTTCATGGCTGACAGAAGATGTTTGCATTTCTTGTCCGTATAGACGTCTAAGTATCTAAATGGCTAGTCGTTATACCCGCTCCGCACGGCGAAATCAATGCGCAAAGCGGTTTAGCGCCAATTTGTTATTTGTAAATGATAATTGTTATCTATAATGGGCGCACGATCGGCAGAAGGATAACACTATGAAATTTTGGGTTTTCATCGCCGCGCTGGCGCTCAGTGCCTGCTCGCAGGTTCCTGCTGGGCAGAACAGCGGCAAGGCCGCGCCGCCGCCGGGCGTCATCACCGATTTGCGCAGCGGCGAAACGTTGACGCCGCCGCAGCTGCTGGCGCGGCTGGCGCAGGCGCCACGGCTGATCGTCGGCGAGAAGCACGATAACCCTTATCACCATCGCGCGGAGCTGTGGCTGGTGCAGCAGTTGCCGCAGCAGCGTCCGCAGGGCAGCGTGCTGCTGGAGATGATCAACCCCGACCGGCAGGCGCAGGTCGATGCGCTGCAAGCGCGTCTGCAGCGCGGCGAGCGGGTGGCGTCGGGCGAACTGCCGACGGAATTGGGCTGGCGGCAGAGCTGGCCATGGGCGCAGTACGGCGATCTGGTGACCGCCGCGCTGATGGCGCCGTATCCGCTGTGGTCGGCCAATCTGGACCGCAGTGAGATTAGGGCGATTTATCAGCGGCCGCAGCTGCCGCCGGGCCGGCTATCCACCCGCGCCGCGGTGCGTCAGGGGCTGGCGGAAACCATTCGCGCCGCCCACGGCGGCCAGATTGAGGCACCGCAGCTGGCGGCGATGGTCGCCATTCAACAGCAGCGCGATCGCCGTATGGCGCAGCGGCTGCTGGCGGCGCCGACGCCGAGCCTGCTGATTGCCGGCGGCTATCATGCTTCCCGGCTGGTGGGGGTGCCGCTGCATATGCAGGATTTACAGCCGGCGGTGCGGCCGGCGGTGCTGATGCTGGTGGAGCAGGGGAGCGAAGTGGGTAAGGAGCAGGCCGACTACCTGTGGGCGACGCCGGCGGCGGACTAGCGTTTACGCTGCTGCAGCCACTTATCCAGCTCGTTGGCGAACTGCTGGCGGTCGCGCTGGTTCAGGGCGTTCGGGCCGCCGGTCTGAATGCCGCTGGCGCGCAGGGTATCCATAAAATCGCGCATATTGAGCCGCTCGCGAATGGTGGCCGGGGTATAGCGTTCGCCGCGCGGATTCAGCGCCGCCGCGCCTTTTTCTATCACTTCCGCCGCCAGCGGAATATCGGCGGTGATCACCAGATCGCCCGCTTCGCAGCGGCGGACGATCTCGTTGTCCGCCACGTCGAAACCGGCGGCCACCTGCAGCGTGCGCAGATACTTCGACGGCGGCGTGCGCAGCGGCTGGTTGGCCACCAGCGTCACCAGCGTGGCGGTGCGATCGGCGGCGCGGAACAGCACCTCTTTAATCACGTTCGGACAGGCGTCCGCATCAACCCAAATCTGCATTACGCTTCCTCCTGCAGCCAGTCGCGTACCGGCAGGAAGTCGCGGTACAGCAGCGCTTCCGGGCTGCCTTCTTCCGGCTGATAGCCATATTCCCAGCGCACCAGCGGCGGCATCGACATCAGGATCGACTCGGTACGGCCACCGGTCTGCAGGCCGAACAGCGTGCCGCGGTCCCACACCAGGTTGAATTCGACGTAGCGGCCGCGGCGGTACAGCTGAAACGCACGCTCTTTCTCGCCCCAGCTCAGGGCCTTGCGCTTCGCCACGATCGGCAGATAGGCATCGAGGAAACCGTTGCCGACCGCGCGGGTAAAGGCAAAGCAGTGTTCAAAGCCCGGGCCGTTCAGATCGTCGAAGAACAGCCCGCCGATGCCACGCGCTTCGTTGCGGTGTTTGATAAAGAAGTAGTCGTCGCACCACTTTTTATACGTCGGGTAGACCTCGTCGCCAAACGGCGCGCACAGCTGCTGCGCGGTACGGTGCCAGTGCACCGCGTCCTCTTTAAAGCCGTAATAGGGGGTTAAATCAAAGCCGCCGCCGAACCACCACACCGGCGCTTCACCCGGCTTTTCGGCAATAAAGAAGCGCACGTTGGCGTGGCTGGTGGGGATATAGGGGTTCAGCGGGTGGATCACCAGGGAGACGCCCATCGCCTGGAAGCTGCGGCCCGCCAGTTCCGGGCGGTGCGCGGTGGCGGACGCCGGCAGCATCGCGCCGGAGACGTGCGAAAAGTTGACCCCGGCCTGTTCGAACACCGCGCCCTGGGTCAGCACCCGGCTGCGGCCGCCGCCGCCTTCCGCGCGCGTCCAGCTGTCTTCAACAAAGGCGCCGCCGCCGTCGGCCTGCGCCAGTTGTTCGCAGATGCGGTCTTGCAGCGCCAGCAGAAAGGATTTTACTTCAGCGATATCAGGTGAGCTCATCGGGTCGTTCGCACGTCAGTCTTAAACAGCCGACAAGTATATACCCAAAAGCGCCGCCGAGGCGATTAGGCCGTGCGCCGGCGGTCCGCCTCGCGCAAGAAGGCGAGAATGCCGTCGGCGATGGCGCGGGCGATCTTTTCGCGGAAGGCGGTGGTGCCGAGCAGCTGCTCTTCATGCGGGTTGGTGATAAACGAGGTCTCCACCAGCACCGACGGAATGGACGGGGATTTCAGCACCGCAAACGCCGCCTGCTCGGTGCTTTGGCTGTGCAGATGGTGCACCGGGCGGATCTGCCCCAGCACGTGGCGGCCAAGGGTCAGGCTGTTGTTGATGGTGTTGGTCTGCACCAGATCGAACAGCGCCTGCTGCAGATAATTATCCTGCTGCTTATATTTGGCGCCGGCCACCTCATCGGCGGCGTTTTCACGTTTTGACAGATAGCGTGCCATGGCGCTGCTGGCGCCGCGGTTGGACAGGGCGAAGACCGAGGCGCCGTTGGCCGACGGATTGGTGAAGCCGTCGGCGTGGATGGAAAGAAACAGATCGGCCTGATGCTGGTGGGCAATTTCCACCCGCTGGAACAGCGGAATAAAGTGGTCTTCTTCACGCGTCAGCCGCGCCTCGACGTGGTCGTGCTGGTGCAGAAAGCGGCGCACGTGATTGGCAATTTCCAGCACCACGTGCTTTTCCTGTGCGCCTTCGTGGCCGACCGCGCCCGAGTCGATGCCGCCGTGGCCGGGGTCGAGCATCACCAGCCGCTTGCTGCCGGCCGGCTTGGCGGCCGGTCTGGCGTGCGCGCTGCGCAGCATGCCGCCGGACTCCCGCGCCTGCGCTACGCCGGCTTTGCCACCGAGCAGGGCAAACGCCAGGCCCGACAGCAGCAGTTGGCGACGTGAGGACGAGGTGTTCAGCGGGGTGAAGTTAAGAAAGGGTTTTAGCTGTTTTTTCATGCCGTTGTGCTCCGTCGCTGCAAACTATTTGCAATGTTATATCGTATTGAACGGCGGCGTTCGAGATGATAACTATTTCCATTTATTAACAGGGTTTCCGTTGCCAAGGGCGAAAAAGGCGTTCTCTTTCAGCATCCTTGCGGCAGCGCCGCTTATTTGGGATATAATCAGAGAAATAACTCATTAACGGCGGCGAACAACGATGGAAATTCGCGTATTTCGGCAAGACGACTTTGAAGAGGTCATCACGCTTTGGGAAAGGTGCGACCTGCTGCGCCCGTGGAACGATCCGGAAATGGATATCGAACGTAAACTGCATCACGATGCCGATCTGTTCCTGGTGGCGGAAGTCGGCGGTGAGGTGGTCGGCTCGGTGATGGGGGGTTATGACGGCCACCGCGGCTCGGCCTATTATCTTGGCGTGCACCCGGATTATCGCGGCCGCGGCATCGCCAACGCGCTGATTAACCGGCTGGAAAAGAAGCTGATGGCGCGCGGCTGTCCGAAAATCCAGCTGGTGGTGCGCGAGGATAACGACACCGTGGTCGAAATGTATGAAAAGCTCGGCTATGAAATCCAGGGCATTACCAGCCTGGGCAAACGGCTGATCGAAGATCAGGAATACTGAGCCGAGAGGGCGGCGCTGGCCGCCGCCCCGTCAGCGTTACTGGATTTTCTTGAGGTTTTTCACATCCACTTCCAGCTTGCTCCACTCTTTATCAACCTTACCTTCCAGCTGAACTTTATCTTTCGGCGTAATAGTCTGGCCGTTCCAGCGTTTGTGGTCGATTTCCACCGTCAGCGTGCCGGTGGCGTCGCGGAAGGTGTAGGTGTCGTCGCCGACGCGCTGTTCAATATTGCCTTGCAGCATCACCCAGGCGTCATCGCTCATCGATTTCACCTTGTCGACCGTGGTCAGCGAAGCGCTGGGGCCGGAAAAACCGCCCTGCTGAGTCTGTTGCACGTTCTGCGCGCCGGGGCCGTCGAAGCCGCCCTGCTGCGCCAGAACCGGGGTGCTGCACAGGGCGATCAATGCTGCCAGAGTCAGTTTTTTCATTGTTAAGCTTCCTTTTCGTTTTGCAGTGAATCGTGCGCGCCGGCGAGCGGCGTCGCTCAGTTGATAGTGCTAAGTAAAGCACATCAATCTTAAGAGCTTCTTAAGCCGGCGCAGGAATTTCTGCCGGCAGGATTGAAATTGTCGTTGCGGACTCCCATCTGTGTCTGCACAACAACGGATAATAAGGAAACGGCCGTGAAGCCTTCTCCCGTACTTTCCCCGGATGATTACGACAGCCACGGCGTGTTGCGCCTGCCGCTGTGGTTCTGGGGCGTGTTAATTTTGCAGGCGCGCACCTGGCTGCTGTTTGTGATGGCCGGTGCCTCGCGTCAGCAGGGGGAGAGCATGTTGGCGCTGTTTTACCCCGACACCCGCTCTTTTTGGTACGGTATGGCGCTCGGCCTGCCGGCGGCGCTGGCGTTTTTGCTCAGCGGACGCCGGGCGCAGTGGCCGCGGCTGTGGCGCGCCTGGCGCTGGGTGTTGCTGCTGTCGCTGCTGGCGGCGCTGGGCGGTTCGCTGGCGGGCGTCTGGCAGGGGGAGGGCGCGCCGCTGCTTGACGGCGTGCTGGCGCTGCTGGATGCGCTGGCGCTGGGCTATCTGTTGATTAACCGCCGTCTGCGCGCCTGTTTCTCGGATTCCGCGCAACAGTAGCGCGCCGGTTTGCGGCACTTTTCGCATTTTCTGCACTCCAAGCAGGCAACCGATGGTGAAGCGCCGGCCAGTGTGAGAGGCTGGCGTTCACATAACGCGAATAACCGCGGAGGCGCAGCCCGCCCCCGCGACCGATGTTAAGGAGCTACGAAATGAATATTCGCCCGCTGTTGTTAGGGCTGCCGCTGGTGCTGACCGGCTGTTCGACGATGTCCAATTTCTCCTGGTCAAGCCTGTCGCCGTTCAACTGGTTCGGCAGCAGTCTGGAAGTCAGCGGCAAAGGCGTCGGCGACATTAACGGCGGCACGCCGATGCTGGAGCACGCGATCGACGAGGGCCTGGATGGCAATTATCGCCTGCGTAGCGGCATGGGCACCAATAACGGCCAGATCGTCGCCTTTTATCAGGCGATGGACGGCAACGACATCAAGCTGGTGATCAGCGGCGAGCCGAAAGGCAGCGTGCAGCGGGTCGACGTGATGGATCAGGACGTGGTGACCGCCTGGGGCAGCAAGCTCGGCACGCCGTTCAGCGAGCTGTACAGCAAGGCCTTCGGCGCCTGTAAGCCGGGCGAGGGCGAAGACGTCGGCAAGGTCGAGTGCGTCGCCGGCCAGAGCCGCTACGTCACTTATCTGTTCAGCGGCCAGTGGGCCGGGCCGAAGGATATCATGCCGCCGGACGATACCCTGCAGAACTGGACGGTCAGCAAAATTGTCTGGCACGCCAAGCCGCAGTAAACGCTCTGCGACGGCGTGAGTAATTTTCTTTGCGTTCAGGCAAGGTAATCCCGCCCGCTTGCGGTATGATTATGGCTGATTTTAACCGCGCGGGCGCGGCCTGCGCGGTGAGCGAATAAGGAACGAGGGTAACTACATGACACAGGTTCAGAGCGGTCTTTTGCTGGAGCACTGCCGTTTCGCCATTTTTATGGAAGCCATGGTTCAGGGGGAGTTTGCCGATCTGCGTCAGGGCTGCAAGCAGTTTTGCCAGACGCTGAGCGAACTGCAGCAACAATTCCCTGACGCCAAACTGGGGGCGGTGGTCGCCTTTGGTTACGACGTCTGGCACGATCTTTCCAACGGTCAGGGTGCGTCGGAGCTCAAGCCTTTCACCCCGCTCGGCAAAGGGCTGGCGCCGGCGACGCAGCGCGATCTGCTGATTCACATCCAGTCGTTACGTCATGATGTTAACTTTACCCTGGCGCAGGCGGCGCTGGCGGCCTTCGGCAACACCATCAAGGTGGAAGAAGAGACCCACGGTTTCCGCTGGGTGGAAGAGCGCGATCTGAGCGGCTTTATCGACGGCACCGAAAACCCGCAGGGCGAGCAGCGTGCGGAAGTGGCGGTGATTGGCGAAGACGACGCACAGGACGCCGGCGGCAGCTACGTGTTCGTCCAGCGTTATGAACACAACCTGCGCCAGTGGTCGCGCTTTAGCACCGAGCAGCAGGAACAGACTATCGGCCGCACCAAGCAGGACAGCGAAGAGCTGCCGCCGGAAGCGCGGCCAAATACCTCGCACGTCAGCCGCGTCGATCTGAAAGAGAACGGCAAGGGGCTGAAAATTCTGCGCCAGAGTCTGCCGTACGGCACCGCCAGCGGTAAGCACGGCCTGTTCTTTATCGCCTACTGCGCGCGTCTGCATAATATCGAACAGCAGCTGCTGAGCATGTTCGGTGAAACGGACGGCAAGCATGACGCCATGCTGCGCTTCACCCGCGCGGTGAGCGGCAGCTACTACTTTGCGCCGTCGCTGACGCGTTTGCTGGCGCTGTAATGCGCCGCGCGGGGCCGCAGCGCCGGCCCCGTCACCTCTCTTCAGCCCCACCCACCATACCGCTCCGCGCCTGCCTTATAGCATTTGATGCTTGTAAATCACCAAACGGTATATAAAAGCGTTACGGATCTGCACCGAGTTATAAATACACTGATCACCCGGGGGATAACACCCGACAGATTGATCGAGTAATAAGGTGCAAAATGAAACAGACGCGGGTTAAACATATGATGCTGAAAGGGTGGCTGGCGGCGGCGTTGCTGGCCAGCGGCACCGCTTCGGCCACTGAATTATTAAACAGTTCCTATGATGTTTCCCGCGAACTGTTTACCGCGCTGAACCCGGGCTTTATCCAGCAGTGGAATCAGCAGCATCCGGATGACAAGCTGACCATCAAGCAGTCGCACGCCGGCTCTTCCAAGCAGGCGCTGGCGATTCTGCAGGGGCTGCGTGCCGACGTGGTGACCTACAACCAGGTGACCGATGTGCAGATTCTGCACGATCGCGGCCGGCTGATCGCCGGCGACTGGCAGACGCGCCTGCCGAATAACAGCTCGCCGTTTTACTCCACCATGGCGTTCCTGGTGCGCAAGGACAACCCGAAAGGCATCCATGACTGGAACGACCTGGTGCGCGACGACGTAAAACTGGTGTTCCCGAACCCGAAAACCTCGGGCAACGGCCGCTACACCTATCTGGCCGCCTGGGGCGCAGCCAGCCAGGCCGACGGCAATGACGCGGCGAAAACGCGCGACTTTATGACCCGCTTTTTGAAAAACGTGGTGGTCTTCGACACCGGCGGCCGCGGTGCGACCACGACCTTTGTCGAACGCGGCCTCGGCGACGTGCTGATCAGTTTTGAGTCGGAAGTGAATAACATCCGCAAGCAGTACGGCGAGGATAAATATCAGGTGATCGTCCCGCCGGTCGATATTCTGGCCGAGTTCCCGGTGGCCTGGGTGGATAAAAACGTCGAGCGCAACGGCAGCGAGCAGGCGGCGAAGGCCTACCTGAACTACCTGTACAGCCCGGCGGCGCAGCAGGTGATCACCGGCTATTACTACCGCGTTAACGATGCGCAGGCGATGGCGGCGGCGAAGGACAAGTTCCCGCAGACCAAGCTGTTCCGGGTGGAAGATCAGTTCGGCGGCTGGCCGCAGGTGATGAAAACCCACTTTGCCAGCGGCGGTGAGCTGGACCAGTTATTAGCGGCAGGGCGTAAGTAATGTTGTCGTTAGCCCGCTCCAGTAAACGCGTACTGCCCGGCTTTGGTCTGAGCCTGGGCAGCAGCCTGTTTTATACCTGCCTGATCCTGCTGCTGCCGCTGAGCGCGCTGGTGATGCAGCTGTCGCAGATGACTCTGGCGCAGTATTGGGAAGTGATCGCCAACCCGCAGGTGGTGGCGGCCTATAAGGTCACGCTGCTGGCGGCCGGCGTGGCCAGCCTGTTCAACGCGCTGTTCGGCATGCTGATGGCGTGGATCCTGACCCGCTACCGTTTTCCCGGCCGTTCGCTGCTGGACGGCCTGATTGACCTGCCGTTTGCGCTGCCGACCGCCGTTGCCGGCCTGACGCTGGCCGGACTGTTTTCCACCACCGGCTGGTACGGTCAGTGGCTGGCGCACTTTGATATCAAAGTGACCTTTACCTGGATTGGCATTGCGGTGGCAATGGCGTTTACCAGCCTGCCGTTTGTGGTGCGTACCGTACAGCCGGTGCTGGAAGAGCTGGGGCCGGAGTATGAAGAGGCGGCAGAAACGCTGGGCGCCACCCGCTGGCAGAGTTTTCGCCGCGTAGTACTGCCGGAAGTTGCGCCGGCACTGCTGGCCGGCACCGCGATTTCCTTCACCCGCAGCCTGGGTGAGTTCGGCGCCGTGATCTTTATCGCCGGCAACATCGCCTGGAAAACCGAAGTGACCTCGCTGATGATTTTTGTGCGCCTGCAAGAGTTTGACTACCCGGCGGCCAGCGCCATCGCCTCCGTGATTCTGGCGGCGTCGCTGCTGCTGTTATTCAGCATCAACCTGCTGCAAAGCCGCTTCGGCAAGCGTATTGGGGGGCACTAATGGCTGATATCTCTGCCTTCAACGGCGCACAGCGGCAGCGCATCAACTGGGGAAAATGGGCGCTGATTGCCATTGGCGTGCTGTTTTCACTGTTGCTGCTGGTGATCCCGATGATTTCTATTTTCGCCGAGGCCTTCTCCAAGGGCGGCAGCGAGATGTGGCGCAACCTGATGGATGCGGACATGCTGCACGCCATCTGGCTGACGGTGCTGATCGCTTTGATCACCGTGCCGGTCAACCTGATTTTCGGCACTCTGCTGGCCTGGCTGGTGACGCGTTTCACCTTCCCGGGGCGCCAGCTGCTGCTGACGCTGATCGACATTCCGTTCGCGGTATCGCCGGTGGTGGCGGGCCTGATTTACCTGCTGTTCTACGGCAGCAACGGGCTGCTGGGCGGCTGGCTGGATGCGCATAACATCCAACTGATGTTCTCCTGGCCGGGGATGGTGCTGGTGACGGTGTTTGTCACCTGCCCGTTCGTGGTGCGTGAGCTGGTGCCGATGATGCTCAGCCAGGGCAGCCAGGAAGACGAGGCCGCTATTTTGCTGGGCGCTTCCGGCTGGCAGATGTTCCGCCGGGTGACGCTGCCCAATATCCGCTGGGCGCTGCTGTACGGCGTGGTGCTGACCAACGCCCGCGCCATCGGCGAGTTCGGCGCCGTATCGGTGGTTTCTGGCTCGATCCGCGGGGAAACCTACAGTCTGCCGCTGCAGGTTGAGCTGCTGCAGCAGGATTACAACACCGTCGGCTCGTTTACCGCCGCCGCGTTGCTGACCATTATGGCGATAGTGACCCTATTTTTGAAAAGCGCTCTGCAATGGCGTCTGGAACGACAGAACGTGCGCCGCGAGCGGGAGGAAAACCAATGAGCATTGAGATTAACAACATCAGCAAATATTTCGGTCGCACCAAAGTATTGAACGACATCTCGCTCGATATTCCTTCCGGCGAGATGGTGGCGCTGCTCGGGCCGTCCGGCTCCGGCAAAACCACGCTGCTGCGCATTATCGCCGGGCTGGAAGCTCAGAGCGGCGGTACGCTGGGCTTTCACGGCACCGACGTCAGCCGGATGCACGCGCGCGATCGCCGCGTGGGATTTGTGTTCCAGCACTATGCGCTGTTCCGTCATATGACGGTGTTCGATAACATCGCCTTCGGCCTGACGGTGCTGCCGCGTCGCGAACGTCCCAATGCGCAGGCGATCAAACAGAAAGTCGAGCGGCTGCTGGAGATGGTGCAGCTGGCGCATCTGGCCAACCGCTATCCTTCACAGCTGTCCGGCGGGCAGAAGCAGCGCGTGGCGCTGGCACGCGCGCTGGCGGTAGAGCCGCAGATCCTGTTGCTGGATGAGCCGTTCGGCGCGCTGGACGCGCAGGTGCGTAAAGAGCTGCGCCGCTGGCTGCGTCAGCTGCATGAAGAGCTGAAGTTCACCAGCGTGTTCGTTACCCACGATCAGGAAGAGGCGATGGAAGTGGCGGACAGCATTGTGGTGATGAGCCAGGGCAATATCGAACAGGTCGGCTCGCCGGTCGAGATTATGCGTGAGCCGGCCAGCCGCTTCGTGCTGGAGTTTATGGGCGAGGTGAACCGCCTGAACGGCGAAATCCGCGGTTCGCAGCTGTTTGTCGGTGCGCATCAATGGCCGCTGGCGTTCCAGCCGATGCACCAGGGCAGCGTCGAACTGTTCCTGCGCCCGTGGGAAATGGAAGTCAGCAGCGAGAGCAGCGCCCGCTGTCCGCTGCCGGTTCAGGTGCTGGAAGTCAGCCCGCGCGGCCATTTCTGGCAGCTGACGGTACAGCCGATCGGCTGGCATCAGGAGCCGATTACGGTGGTGCTGGCGGAAGGGCATGACACGCCGGTGCGCGGCAGCCGCTACTTTGTCGGCGGCCTGAATGCGCGTCTGTATGCCGGCGAGCAATTGCTACAACCGGTTGCGCTTGCCAAAAGCGCCTGATAGTTTTTAATTCCCCATTAGAAAAATAACAGGGTCCGGCAGCGCCGGACCCTATTACATTATGCACAGGCAAAGATTGTGACAACGCTGGAACAACACATCGGCAATACGCCGCTGATCAAATTACAACGTCTGGCTCTCGATTCGGGCAGTGAAGTCTGGGTCAAGCTGGAAGGCAACAACCCGGCCGGCTCGGTCAAAGACCGCGCGGCGCTGGCGATGATCCAGCAGGCCGAACGGCGTGGCGAAATCGCCCCCGGCGACGTGCTGATCGAGGCCACCAGTGGCAATACCGGCATTGCGCTGGCGATGATTGCCGCGATGAAAGGCTACCGGCTGAAGCTGCTGATGCCGGAAAATATGAGCATGGAGCGTCAGGCGGCGATGCGCGCCTACGGCGCCGAGCTGATTCTGGTCAGCCGCGAGCAGGGGATGGAAGGCGCGCGCGATCTGGCGCTGGAGATGGAGCGTCAGGGGCAGGGCAAGGTGCTGGACCAGTTTAATAACCCGGATAACCCTTACGCGCATTTCACCACCACCGGGCCGGAAATCTGGCGGCAGAGTGAAGGACGCGTGACGCACTTCGTTTCCAGCATGGGCACCACCGGCACCATTACCGGCGTCGGCGAGTATCTGAAGCAGCAGAACGCCGCGGTGCAGATTATCGGCCTGCAGCCGGCGGAGGGCAGCAATATTCCCGGCATTCGCCGCTGGTCGCCGGCCTACCTGCCGGGGATCTTCCGCCCGGAGCTGGTGGATCGGGTGCTGGATATCAGCCAGGACGCTGCTGAAACCACCATGCGTCAACTGGCGCAGCGTGAGGGCATCTTCTGCGGCGTCAGCTCCGGCGGCGCGGTGGCGGGGGCCTTACAGATAGCCGCCGCCCATCCCGGCAGCGTGGTCGTGGCGATTATCTGCGATCGCGGCGACCGCTATCTGTCCACCGGGGTGTTTGCCTAAGGCTGTCCCGCGGCCTTGCTCTTCACTATCTCTTCGTTTCGTCCGGTATTTTCCGGACGAACATCGCCTGCTTTAAATGTATTTTCCGTCTTTTAGCACCCCGGCTATGCTTTAGTCGGGGCCGCAGAACTGTAAGGATTGAGTAAAACCGGCTGCGCAGTAAACGATTTGGCGGGAAGATAGCGCAAATAAGTGAAGGAGTAGTCATGAAAATTTTACTGGTCGATGATGACCTCGAATTGGGCACCATGCTGAGTGAATATCTGACGGCGGAAGGCTTTAACGCCAGCCTGGTGCTGACCGGTAAAGCCGGCGTGGAAGGGGCGCTGTCCGGCGACTATACCGCGATGATCCTCGATATTATGCTGCCGGATATGAGCGGCATCGACGTGCTGCGCGAAGTGCGCAAGAAGAGCCGCCTGCCGGTAATTATGCTGACGGCGAAAGGCGACAATATCGACCGGGTGATCGGGCTGGAGATGGGCGCCGACGACTACATGCCCAAACCGTGCTATCCGCGTGAGCTGGTGGCACGGCTGCGCGCCGTGCTGCGCCGCTTTGAGGAGCAGCCGGAGACGCAGGATGGCGATGCCCCCATCGTGCTGGCGGATTTGACCTTGAACCCTTCAACCCGCAGCAGCGAATGGCGCGGGCAGAGCTTCGATCTGACCGCCTCGGAATTCAACCTGTTGGAGCTGCTGCTGCGTTCGCCGGAGCGTGTGGTGTCCAAGGATGAGCTGTCGGAGAAAGGGCTGGGACGGCCGCGGGAAGCCTACGATCGCAGCGTGGATGTGCATATCAGCAATATCCGTCAGAAACTGGCGGCGCTGCCGGGCTGCACGCTTGGCATTGAAACGGTGCGCAGCATCGGCTATCGCGTCAGGTAAGCATGATGCGCGGCAGACTGTTTTGGAAAATCCTGCTGGGTTATTGGCTGATTTTTATCATCATGATGCAGGTCATGTGGGTTTCTTTCGCCGTTTACGGCAACCGGGAGCCGCCGGAGAATGCGCTGGCCCGTCGTTTGGTGAATATGCAGATCACCTCGGCGGTGTCGATGCTGCAAAGCGGCGGCATGCCGGCGCTGAACGCGATGATCGCCGACTGGTCGGCGGAGGACCGGCGCTTCCTTCGCGTGACGCCGGCGTCGCAGCCGCCGGCTGAGCAACTATCGCCGCCGGTTGAGTCGGGGCGGATGCCGAAAAAAATTGTGGAGTGGGTGCGCGGCGCCGACCAGCAGGGCTATCTGCTGAGTTATGACGTGGAAGGTTTACGCGCCCAATACCGGATGAACAAGCGCTGGCACCTGTTCCATATCCCGGAGCCGATGGTGTGGATTGGCGGCATCGGTGGCCTGCTATTTAGCGCCCTGTTGGCTTGGAACCTGACGCGGCCGATGCGCCAGCTGCGCGGCGGCTTTGACCGTTTGGCGCAGGGCGATTTGGCGATCCGCCTGTTCCCCCTGATGCGTCGGCGTCATGACGAACTGTCGGAAGTAGCGCGCGATTTTGACTCGATGGCGGAACGGCTGGAAGTATTGGTCAGCGCGCGCGAAGAGCTGCTGCACGATGTGTCGCACGAGCTGCGCTCGCCGCTGGCCAGGCTGCAGCTGGCCATCGGTCTGGCGCGGCAGAACCCGGATAACGTAGAGAACTCGCTGCAGCGCATCGAGCATGAAACCGGGCGGCTGGATAAGATGATCGGCGAACTGCTGGCGCTGTCGCGCGCCGAAAACGGCAGCCAGGCGGGCGAGGAGTACTTTGACCTGTACGGCCTGGTGGCGGCGGTGGTGAACGATGCGCGCTATGAGGCGCAGGTGCCGGGCGTGGAGATAGCGCTGCAGGCCGATGACGAGCAGGAGTACACGGTGAAGGGCAACGCCGAGCTGATGCGCCGGGCGATCGATAACGTGGTGCGTAATGCGCTGCGTTTTTCCGGCAGCGGCCAGCGGGTAACGGTGACGCTAAAGCGCGTGGAGCAGCAGTTCCATATCGTGGTGAGCGATCAGGGGCCGGGCGTCGAGGAAGCCAAACTGTCCAGCATTTTCGATCCCTTTGTGCGGGTGAATTCGCCCAAATCGGGCAAAGGCTATGGCCTGGGGCTGGCGATTACCCGCAAGGTGCTGCTGGCGCACGGCGGCCAGGCGGAGGCGCGCAACGGCGAGCAGGGCGGGCTGGTGATCACCCTGAGGGTGCCCGGCTGGCAGGCATAAAAAACGGCGCCGATGGGCGCCGTTGTTTTATCTTATCCGCGCTTACTTCTTGATGCGGATGATCGGGGTCTCGCCCACGGTAACGCTGCCGGACAGTTTGATCAGCTCTTTGATCTCGTCCATGTTGGAGATAACCACCGGCGTCAGGGTAGACTTGGCTTTCTCTTCCAGCAGAGGCAGGTTGAACTCGATAACCACATCGCCTTTCTTGACCTTCTGGCCTTCTTCGGCAATGCGTTTGAAACCTTCACCTTTCAGTTCTACGGTATCGATGCCGAAGTGCACGAACAGCTCAATGCCGCTGTCGGATTCGATAGAGAAAGCGTGGTTGGTTTCGAAAATTTTGCCGATAGTGCCGTCAACAGGGGCAACCATTTTGTTGCCGGCAGGTTTGATGGCAATACCGTCGCCGACGATTTTTTCAGCGAAAACTACATCAGGCACATCTTCGATGTTGACGATTTCGCCAGAAAGCGGAGCGACGATCTCAATAGTGCCCGTGTCTTTCTTGTCATCTGAAACCAGAGATTTCAACTTATCGAACAAACCCATGATCTTCTCCTAAGCATTTAATTGGGCGGCGTTCCAGTGTCGTGGAAGTTTAGCAGAGTGTCTTCTCTTCGATGAACTTATTCACGCAGTTCATCAGATCTTGCGCCGTTGGCTGTGCCAACGCCTGCGCTGCCAACGCCTTCACATCTTCGAAATTGGTATTACGAATAATTTTCTTGATGCGCGGGATTGAAATCGCACTCATGCTGAACTCATCCAGCCCCATGCCCAATAACAACAGTGTAGCACGTTCATCGCCAGCCAGTTCACCGCACATGCCGGTCCACTTGCCTTCTGCGTGAGATGCGTCAATAACCTGTTTGATCAGGCCAAGCACTGATGGGGACATCGGGTTATAGAGATGAGAAATCAGCTCGTTGCCGCGATCTACCGCCAGAGTATACTGGGTTAGATCGTTTGTCCCAATACTAAAGAAGTCGACTTCTTTCGCCAGGTGGTGAGCAATCACCGCCGCGGCCGGGGTTTCGACCATCACGCCGACCTCGATGGTTTCGTCAAACGCCTTGCCTTCTTCACGCAGCTGCGCCTTCAGCGTCTCCAGTTCGCCCTTCAGATCGCGCACTTCTTCCACGGAAATAATCATCGGGAACATGATGCGCAGCTTGCCGAAGGCGGAAGCGCGCAGGATGGCGCGCAGCTGGGCGTGCAGGATTTCCCGGCGGTCCATGGCGATACGGATCGCGCGCCAGCCGAGGAACGGGTTCTCTTCTTTCGGCAGGTTCATGTACGGCAGGTCTTTATCGCCGCCGATGTCCATGGTGCGGACGATAACCGCCTGGGCGCCCATGGCTTCCGCAACGGCCTTATACGCCTGGAACTGCTCTTCCTCGGTCGGCAGCGCGTCGCGGTCCATGAACAGGAATTCGGTACGATACAGGCCCACGCCTTCCGCGCCGTTGCGTTCAGCGCCGGCGACGTCGCGCACGGTGCCGATGTTGGCGCAGACCTCAACCTGATGGCCGTCCAGCGTGATTGCCGGCAGGTCCTTCAGTTTGGCCAGATCGTTTTTCTCGGTGATATACAGGTTCTGCGCGGCTTTCAGTTCGTCGATCACGTCCGCGGTCGGGTTAACGTAAATTTTGTTGTTAACCGCGTCCAGAATCAGGTAGTCGCCGTTTTTCACCTGCTGGGTCACGTCGGTGGTGCCGACGATGGCCGGCAGCTCCAGCGAGCGCGCCATGATTGAGGTGTGGGAGGTGCGGCCACCGAGATCGGTAATAAAGCCCAGCACCTTGTCCAGGTTCAGCTGTGCGGTCTCGGAAGGCGTCAGGTCGGCGGCGACCAGAATGACTTCATCCTGGATGGAGCCCAGATCGACGATTGGCATCCCCAGAATGTTTTTCAGCAGACGTTTACCGATGTCGCGCACGTCGGCGGCGCGCTCTTTCAGGTATTCGTCGTCCAGCTCTTCCAGCGCCTTCGCCTGACCTTCAATTACGGTATAGGCGGCGGCGTCGGCAGAAGCCAGCTCGTCTTTGATTAGGGCTATGATTTCCTGCTCAAGCTCTTCATCTTCCAGCAACATGATGTGGCCTTCGAAGATGGCTTCTTTTTCTTCACCGAAGGTTTCACCAGCTTTGGTCTTGATGGCTTCCAGCTGTTCTGACGCCTTGGCGCGACCTGCCAGGAAACGTGCGACTTCCTGCTCCACAAGGTCTGCGGAGATTTTCTTCCGGTTGATGACAATTTCATCTTCTTTCAGCAGGAGAGCCTTACCAAAAGCGATGCCCGGTGATACTAAAATGCCTGAAATCATAACCCTACCTTACTCTTGACTGGTGTTAACTAAAAAGACGGGCCGATTACTCAAGCTCTGCCATCAGTTTAACCAAGTGCTCAACGGCTTTCTGCTCGTCTTCGCCTTCAGCAGAAATGGTTACTACGGTCCCTTGGGTCAGGCCCAGAGTTTGCAGCTTGAACAGGCTTTTGGCGCTGGCGCTTTTGCCGTTGGAGGTCACGGTGATTTCAGACGCGAAGCCTTTAGCTTCCTTCACGAACTGAGCGGCTGGGCGGGTATGCAGACCATTCGGAGCGGTAATAGTAACTTCTTGCTGGAACATTGATGTTTCCCCAACTTATTGGATTAATATTGTGGAGCTAAAGTTTAGCCTAGCGGGGCGACTTTAGCTTGTCCGTCTAGCGCCTGACTATGGTACAGGGGCGAGGTTTGATGCAACCGAAAACGACGCTTTACCCCGTCCAGATCAAAAAAACAGTACCGGCGGGCGTCGTTTCAATCCGCTCCCCATTATGCCGTGTTTTGCGCCACAGCGACAAATGCGTAAATCGATTCAGCGCAAATCAGGGACGGGGAGACGATTAATTTTGTGCACCGAAATAATGGAAGGGTTAAATACTAGAGCCAAGGGGTAAAATCAATCTTTGGCGGGTATAAACTTTGATCCAGTCCACAAAAAAGCACCCCGTGAGGTGCTTTTTTAGCTTTTTGTGCACCGCCTGAATTATTGCTGTAATTCCTGCTCGGTGAACAGATCGGCAAATAGCGCGGTGCTCAGGTAGCGCTCGCCGGAAGAGGGCAGGATCACCACGATGGTCTTGTCGGCGAACGCCGGCTCCTGGCTCAGTTTGACGGCGGCTTCCACCGCGGCGCCGGAGGAGATGCCGGCCAGAATGCCTTCTTCTTCCATCAGGCGGCGCGCCATGCTAATGGCTTCGTCATTGGTGATTTGCACCACGCGGTCAACCTGGTCCAGATCGAGGTTGCCCGGAATAAAGCCGGCGCCGATGCCCTGGATCTTGTGCGGACCGGGCTTGAGTTCTTCACCCGCCAGCGCCTGGCTGATCACCGGCGAGTCGGTCGGTTCGACGGCTACGGTGGTGACGGCCTTGCCCTTGGTGTTTTTCAGATAGCGACTGACGCCGGTCAGGGTGCCGCCGGTGCCGACGCCGGAGATAAATACGTCCACGTCGCCGTCGGTGTCTTCCCAGATTTCCGGGCCGGTGGTCTTTTCATGAATTTCCGGGTTCGCCGGGTTGCTGAACTGCTGCAGAATAATGTAGCGGTCCGGGTCGGTGGCGACGATCTCTTCCGCCTTGGCGATGGCGCCTTTCATCCCCTTGGCGCCTTCGGTCAGCACCAGGTTGGCACCCAGCGCCTTCAGCAGCTTGCGGCGTTCGATACTCATGGTTTCCGGCATGGTCAGCGTCAGCTTATAGCCGCGCGCCGCGGCGACATAGGCCAGCGCGATGCCGGTGTTGCCGCTGGTCGGTTCAACCAGTTCTTTGCCCGGCGTCAGAATGCCGCGCTTTTCTGCATCCCAAATCATATTGGCGCCGATGCGGCATTTGACGCTAAAGCTCGGGTTGCGGGATTCGACCTTGGCGAGGATACGTCCGTTACCGATACGGTTCAGACGAACCAGCGGCGTATGGCCGATTGTTAATGAGTTGTCTTCATATATCTTGCTCATAGCCCGTCCTTTAACTCTATGAATAATGTAGGGAACCTCGAAAGCATACGCTAACGCTCCCGTCAGGGAAGTAAGGAATTGGTATATTCATATGTTATTAGAGAATATGTGCTAGAAGGGTTAATTTTTCAAATTATATGTAAATTCAAGTCATTATTGGTGTTTGGCGTGCTTGCGCGGCGGAGAAGAACGGGGGCAACGGCCCGTCAGCGGGGCCGTTGGTCAGGGTAGGGCAGGGGATTAGTGGGCGACGAACTGGTGGCGGTAGCGGTCTACCCACATCGCCGTGGCGCCGCAGACCGCCACCGGCAGGATCACCAGATTGAGGACCGGGATCAGGGTAAACAGGCTGACCAGCGCGCCGAACTGCAGGTTATGCACCTTGTTCTGCCGCAGGGCGCGGCGCATATCGGCAAAGCTGACCTTGTGGTTGTCGAACGGGTAGTCGCAGTACTGAATCGCCAGCATCCAGGCGCTGAACAGGAACCACAGCACCGGCGCCGCCGTCTGGCCGACGACCGGCACAAAGTACAGCAGCAACAGCACCAGCGCGCGCGGCAGGTAGTACGCCAGCTTGCGCCATTCGCGCGCCATAATGCGCGGCACGTCTTTAATCAGGCCGACCATGCCGCTGTCCGGCAGCGGTTTACCGGTCAGCTGGCCTTCCAGCTGTTCGGCCAGCAGGCCGCAGAACGGCGCGGCAATTAGGTTGGTGATGGTGCTGAACAGGTAGCCGGCTACCAGCACCACGGAGATGACGGTGATTGGCCACAGCAGGTAGCTGAGCCACTGCAGCCAGTCCGGCACGTGCTCCATCATCTGCGGGATCCAGCCGCCGAGCTTGCTGAACAGCCACCAGAAGGCAGAGCCCATCAGCAGTACGTTGACCAGCAATGGCAGTACCACATAGCGCTTGATGCCGGGGCGTGAAATCAGGCGCCAGCCTTCGGCAAAGTAATGCACGCCGCTGGCGGAGGAGGAAGTTTGCTGCGAATAAGACATATCTTAAGTCATCTCGTTAACAGAACGGGCAAGCTGGCTATCATATAGGGATGATTTTCTGCTGACTAGCGTGTTGTTGGCTGAAAAAAAAGCAAAAAAGGCAGAATTATCATCTTTATTAGCATAAAGTTCAGCACGGACTTGCACTTGTCTGCACAGGCAAATAGAGTTAAAGAGTGAATGTTTGCCGCGGTGGCAATGTATTGGAACAACAGAGATAGCAATGATGCAGGATTTGCGTCTGATATTAATCGTTGTTGGCGCGATCGCCATAATAGCGTTGTTATTACATGGTCTGTGGACCAGCCGTAAGGAACGCTCGTCCCTTTTCCGCGATCGCCCAGCCAAGCGTTCTAAAAAAGAACGTGAACCAACTTCTGACGACGACTTCGACGACGGCGTGGGAGAAGTGCGCGTGCGCTCTGCCCATCCGCAGGAAGAGCCGTCGTTCGGCGATTTCGATGCCGCTCGCGAAGAACCGACGGCTGCGCCGAAGCCCGCTCCGGCGCCGCGCGAGGTTCAGCCGGCTGCTCATCAGCCCGCGCCGCTGTCTCAGCGTCCGGACTACGATGATGTGCTGCTGGACGACTACGCGCCGGAAGCGAAACCCGCCGAAGAACCGGCCGAAGAGCAGCCTGCGCCGCGTCGTGAGCCGCGCGTTGACGATCTGCCGCCGGCAGAGCCGGAACCTGCCTTTGCGCCGGAAGCCGCGCCTGCGCCGCAGCCGGAAAGCCAACCGGCCGAACCTGAACCGGTAGCGGAACCCGCGCCGGCTCCGGAGCCTGCCAAGCGCAAGGAAACCGTACTGGTGCTGCACGTTGCGGCGCATCAGGGCGGCGTTATCGGCGGTGAAGTCTTGCTGCAGAGCGTGCTGCAGTCCGGCTTCCAGTTCGGCGAGATGGGCATTTTCCATCGCCATATCAGCCCGGCCGGCAGCGGCCCGGTGCTGTTCAGCCTGGCGAATATGGTCAAGCCCGGCTCTTTCGACCCGGATTCAATGTCTGACTTCTCCACGCCGGGCGTGTCGATGTTTATGATGGTGCCGTCCTACGGCGACGCCAATCAGAACTTCAAGCTGATGCTGCAGTCGGCGCAGCGCATTGCCGACGACGTTGGCGGCGTGGTGCTGGATGACGAGCGTCGCATGATGACGCCGCAAAAGCTGGAAAGTTACAAGGCGCGCATTCGTGAAGTGTTGGAAAACAACGCCTGACGGTTGCGATGCGCACTGAACATGACGTCTTCTGAAACCCCCACTCGCTGGGGGTTTTTTATCTCTGATGGTGAGCTATGGCCACAATAATCGAAACAATCAATCAACTGCGAACCCAATTACGCCATCATGAATACCAGTACCACGTGCTGGACGCGCCGGAAATTCCCGATGCGGAATATGACCGCCTGATGCGCGAGCTGCGCGCGCTGGAAGAGGCGCATCCCGAACTGATCACCGCCGACTCGCCGACCCAGCGCGTCGGTGCAGCGCCGCTGGCGGCGTTTGACCAGGTGCGCCATGAGGTGCCGATGCTGTCGCTGGACAACGTGTTCGACGATGAGAGCTTCCTGGCGTTTTATAAGCGGGTGCAGGACCGGCTGAAAAGCAGCGAGGCGCTGACCTTCTGCTGCGAGCTGAAGCTGGACGGGCTGGCGGTCAGTCTGCTGTATGAAGACGGCGAACTGGTGCGCGCCGCCACGCGCGGCGACGGCACCACCGGTGAGAACATCACCGCCAATGTGCGCACCATCCGCGCCATTCCGCTGCGCCTGACCGGCGACAATATTCCGCGCCGGCTGGAAGTGCGCGGCGAAGTGTTTATGCCGCAGGCCGGCTTTGAAAAAATGAATGAAGAGGCGCGGCGCAAGGATGGTAAGGTGTTTGCCAACCCGCGCAACGCCGCCGCCGGATCGCTGCGTCAGCTGGATCCGCGCATCACCGCCAAACGCCCGCTGACCTTCTTCTGTTACGGCGTCGGCCTGCTGGAAGGCGGCGAGCTGCCGCGCAGCCACTGGCAGCGCCTGATGCAGTTTAAAGCCTGGGGGCTGCCGGTCAGCGATCGCGCCAGACTGTGCAGCGGCAGCGACGAGGTGCTGGCCTTTTACCGCCAGGTTGAACAGGATCGCGGCGGGCTGGGGTTTGATATCGACGGCGTGGTGGTGAAGATTGACGATATCGACCTGCAGGAACAGCTGGGGTTTGTCGCCCGCGCGCCGCGCTGGGCCACCGCCTTTAAGTTCCCGGCGCAGGAGCAGATTACCCAGGTGCGTGAGGTCGAATTCCAGGTCGGCCGCACCGGGGCGATTACGCCGGTGGCGCGGCTGGAGCCGGTGTTGGTGGCCGGCGTTACCGTCAGCAACGCCACGCTGCACAATGCCGATGAAATTGAGCGCCTCGGGCTGCGCATCGGCGATACGGTGATCGTGCGCCGCGCCGGCGACGTGATCCCGCAGGTGGTGGGGGTGGTGGAAGAGCGCCGTCCTCTCGATGCGCGCGAAGTGGTGTTCCCGCAGCACTGCCCGGTATGCGGCTCCGACGTCGAGCGGGTGGAAGGCGAAGCGGTCGCGCGCTGCACCGGCGGTTTGATCTGCGCGGCGCAGCGTAAAGAGGCGCTGAAGCACTTCGTCTCCCGCCGGGCGCTGGACGTTGACGGCATGGGCGACAAAATCATCGAACAGCTGGTGGAAAAAGAGTACGTCAAAGATCCTGCCGATCTGTTCGGTCTCTCTGCCGGCCTGCTGACCGGGCTGGATCGTATGGGGCCGAAGTCGGCGCAGAACCTGGTGAACGCGCTGGAAAAGTCCAAACAGACCACCTTCGCCCGTTTCCTGTATGCGCTGGGCATCCGCGAGGTCGGCGAAGCGACGGCGGCCAACCTGGCGGCGCATTTCGGCTCGCTGGACGCGCTGCGTGCGGCGGACGTAGAGGCGCTGAAACTGGTGCCGGACGTGGGCGAAGTGGTGGCGAAGCACGTGGTGAATTTCTTTGCCGAAGCGCTGAATCAGCAGGTAATCGACAAACTGGTCAGCGCGGAGATCGGCATCAGCTGGCCGGCGCCGGTAGTGGTGGCGGCAGAAGAGATCGACAGCCCGTTCGCCGGTAAAACCGTGGTGCTGACCGGCTCGCTGAGCCAGCTGTCGCGCGATGAGGCTAAAGACCGCCTGACGGCGCTGGGGGCGAAAGTCAGCGGCAGCGTCTCGAAGAAAACCGATCTGGTGATCGCCGGCGAGGCCGCCGGCTCCAAGCTGGCCAAGGCGCAGGAGCTGGGCATCGCGGTGATCGACGAAGCGGAAATGATCCGCCTGCTGGGTGACTGATGGAAAAGGAAAACCTGATTGAAATCGCCAATACGGTGATGCCGTTCGGCAAATACCAGGGGCGGGTGCTGATTGACCTGCCGGAAGAGTACCTGCTGTGGTTCGCCCGTAAGGGCGAATTCCCCAAGGGCAAACTGGGCATGCTGATGGAGATGACGCTGGCGCTGAAGATTGAAGGATTGGACGCGCTGGTGAAACCGCTGAAACGCGGTTGACCACGGGGACGCATCGGCGTCCCCGTTTTTTTTACAGGGCTTTCGCCTGCGCCGCCTGCTGCTGTTGCCGCTGCTGCTTCTGCTGATAGCGCCGCGCCAGCATGGCGCAGGTCATCAGCTGCACCTGGTGGAACACCATCAACGGCAGCACCATGACCCCGACGCTGGCTGCCGGAAACAGAATATTGGCCATCGGGATGCCGTTCGCCAGGCTTTTCTTCGAGCCGCAGAACACGATGGTGATCTCATCCGCTTTATTGAACCCCAGCCAGCGCGCCATCTGGATATTGATCAGCAGCACGATGGCCAGCAGCGCCAGGCTGACGAGCAGAATAAACAGCAGCGCCTTCCAGCCCACCTGATGCCAGATGCCGTGCGTTACCGCCTCGCTGAAGGCGGCGTACACCACCAGCAGGATGGAGGTCTGGTCGGTTTTGCCGATCCACTTGCGGTGGCGGTCGATCCATTTGCCGATCAGCGGCCGCGCCAGGTGGCCGGCGACAAACGGCACCAGCAGCTGCAGCACGATACTGCCGACCTGCTGCAGGCCGCCGGTTTCGCCGTGCACGTTCAGCAGCAGGCCGACCAGCAGCGGCGAGACGAAGATGCCAAGCAGGCTGGAAGCGGAAGCGCTGCACACCGCCGCCGCCACGTTGCCGCCGGCCAGCGAGGTAAAGGCGATGGCGGATTGCACCGTGGCGGGCAAAATGCACAGGTAGATAAAGCCGTTATACAGCTCCGGGCTGACGGCCACCGGCGACCACCACTTAAACAGCACGCCGAGCAGCGGGAAAATGATAAAGGTGCTGCACATCACCCACAGATGCAGACGCCAGTTATTGCTGCCGGCGAGAATCGCCTCGCGCGACAGTTTGGCGCCGTGCATAAAAAACAGCAGGGCGATGGCGGCAACGGTCAGGGTATTCAGCCAGCCGACCGCCACGCCGCGCGCCGGCAGAAAGGAGGCCAGCAGCACGGTGGCGAGCAGCGTCAGGGTGAAGCGGTCGGGGAGAAATCTCATAGCGCTAAACTCGTGCGGGAAAATAATAGGCAATAGTGTGGCGCGTCGGCATATAATAATAAAATTGATTTATTTAATTTATATATGAATGAAAATCATAAATTACTCTCTGAAGCAGCTGCGGGTGTTTGTCGCCATTGCGCGCCACGGCAGTTTTAGCCGCGCCGGCGAAGCAATAGGGCTGACGCAGTCGGCGGTCAGCCACAGCGTGAAAGAGCTGGAGGCGGAAATCGGCGTGCGTCTGCTGGATCGCACCACCCGTGAAGTGCTGCTGACCGACGCGGGGCGCCGGCTGGCAAACCGCGTTGAGCGCCTGCTGGATGAGCTGCAGGCGTCGCTGCTGGACGCGCGCAGCTTCGGCGTGCAGCGCAGCGGCACCGTAAGGGTGGCCTCCAGCCAGACCATTTCGGCGCACCTGATGCCGCAGTGCATCGCCGCCGGCGAGCGGCAGTATCCGGATATCCGTATCCTGCTGCGCGATCAGGCGCAGCAGTGGGTGTTGAACAGCATCCGCAACGCCGAGGTGGATTTCGGCATCGTGGTCGATCCGGTGCAGGCGATCGATCTGGATTGCGAACCGATTCTGCATGAGCCGTTTTTACTGCTGTGCCGGGAGGACCACCCGTTTGCCGACCTGCCGCAGGTACATTGGTCGGCGCTGAACGGCAGCCGGCTGGTGCTGCAGGACTACGCCTCCGGCAGCCGCCAGTTGATCGACAGCGCGCTGCGTCAGCAGGGCGTGGAGGCGGAGGTGGTGCAGGAGATTGGGCATCCGGCCACGCTGTTCCCGATGGTGGCGGCGGGCATCGGCATCAGCATTTTCCCGGCGCTGGCGTTGCCGCTGCCGCAGGGCGGGCAGCTGCGGGTGAAACGGCTGCAGCCGGAGATCCATCGCGCCCTGATGCTGGTGCGGCGCAAAAACCGTTCGCTGTCGCCGGCGGCGGAGGCGGTCTGGCAGGTGGTGCGGGAACAGGCGGCGCTGCTGC
The DNA here is from genome assembly GCF_000330865.1 of Serratia sp. FGI94. Taxonomy (NCBI): domain Bacteria; kingdom Pseudomonadati; phylum Pseudomonadota; class Gammaproteobacteria; order Enterobacterales; family Yersiniaceae; genus Serratia; species Serratia sp. FGI94. Next base: position 3,393,168 of record NC_020064.1, on the reverse strand, counting down.
AGCAGCAGCGTCAACGGCAGCCGGCCGGTTAACGTCAGATATAGACGTCCAACGCGTTGTGCGGCGTTGGGCGGTTGACGCCGTCGGCCACCTTCATCTGCTCTGCCTGCTGTTTTTCCAACTCTTCTTTGCGGATGCGCGCGATCTCCGCCTGCAGCATGGCGATGCGCGCCTGAATCAGCTGTTTTTGCTGTTCGATCTGTTTGGCGTCGCCGTCCGCGTCTTTTAACGCCAGCAGCTGCTGCTGTAAATCCTGAATCTGTTGCTGCAGCGCCTTGATGCGCGCCGGCGCGCCCTGTTCTACGGGCGCTGCGGGCTGATTGCCGTCGCTCTTCTTCGCCTTGCCGGTCTCGACGTGGTTATTCTGCGGCGTGGCCATCAGCAGCTGGCCGGTTTTGCCCGGCGCGCTGACCAGATGGCCGACCGCCGGCAGGGCCGGTTTGAGCGGAACGGGGGAGATGATGCTGTTTATCATGGCGCTGCTCCTGCGTCGGGTGAGGGTTCACTCTATCATCGGCAGGCAGCGCATAAACTTTAGCCGGCGAGCTGCCGCAGACGCGGCCAGCGCTGCAGCCAGCCTTTATCGGCCACGCGCTGCTGATAGGCGGCAACGTTGGCGCTTTTGGCATTGAAGGTAATGCTGTCGGCAAACAGCGCCTGCAGACCGAAGGGCGCAACCAGCGTAATGCCGTCGTCGGCGTTGAGGCGCGCGCCGACCGCGGTTTCGATCTCCGTCCAGTAGCTGATGGCGTCTTCGCTGCTGTGGTAGGGCGCGCGTCCGGCGCGCAGGTGCATCCGCGCCTGGTTCTTCACCGACCAGGGCTGCGGCAGCCAGCCCTGCAGGCGTGCTTCCAGCATGCGGTCGCGTTCGGGCTGCGTGCGCAGCGGATCAAAGTGGATCACGTCGATATCGTTCAGCGGCGTCGGCTGCGTATAGCCGTGCAGGCGATCCCAGACCAGATTGCGTACAAAACCGGCGCCGAGGCACCAGTCGCTCAATCCCAGACGGCGTGCGGTGCGCAGGGCGTTCATCCGCGCGTCATCTTGTTGTAACCACTCAATAATTTGCTGCTCTGGCTGCATAAGGTCTCCTTGGCTGCGGCTACTGTACCCTGAAGCGAAGAAGGATGAAATAACCCGGCGTATCAGGCCCAGCTGGGCGGCTGGCCGATATATTGCTGCAGCAGCGCGGTGAAGGCCGCCAGCCTGGCGGAAACCCGGGCTACCGGGCGCAGCAGATAAATCCCTTGTTCCTCGCCGCGCGGGTCGTCCATCAGCGGCAACAGCGCGCCGCTTTGCACGTCCGGTCCCACCACCCAGTTGGGCAGGAAGGTGATGCCGATACCGCTGAGCGCCGCCATCCGCTGGGCGGTGAAGTCATCGCAGCGCAGCACCAGGTTGCAGCGGTTCAGCAGCGCGGCGTCGAGAATTTGCCCCCAGCAGGTTGGCTGTTGCTGATGCAAACGCGCGATCAGCCGGTGCTGCGGCAGGTCGGCCAGCGTATCCGGGCGGCCATAGCGGGCGACGTACGCCGGGCTGGCGCACATCAGCCAGCGCTGGGTGGCGATGCGGCGGGCGTAGAGCGAACTGTCTTTCTGCTCGCCGATACGCAGCGCGGCGTCGAGGGACTCCTGTTTGGGGTCGGCGGGGCGTTCGGTGAAATCCAGCTCCACCGCCAGCTGCGGATAACGCCGCGTCAGTTCCGGCAGCAGCGGCAACAGATAGGTTTTGCCGAAGGTCGGCAGGCAGCTGATGCGCAGTACGCCCTGCGGCACCTCGCCGAGCGAGTGCAGCTCGGCGCGCAGGGTCAGCATATCGGCCTGCAGCACCGCGGCGCGGCTTTGCAGCATCCTGCCGGCGTCGGTCAGCTGCAGGCCGCGGGTTGAGCGGATAAACAGCGTGACCGCCAGCTGTTGCTCCAGCGTATCAATGTGGCGCACCAGCGACGAGGGCACCATACCCAGCTTGCGGGCCGCGGCGGAGAAGCTGCCCAGTCGGGCGACTTCCAGGAAAATCGGCAAATGTTCGGCATAACGGGTGTCGTTCATCTTTGCATTATATGCAAAAGCGTTTCTTATGAATATAGGGTTCTCAGCGCGGCGGCTTAAGCCTACTCTTTTTAAGGCGATAGGACGGCATAATCGCCGGTTTATCAAGAAGAAATGTATAAATATTACTGCTGTCATAACTTGTTACGTGGTTGCGGCGGATAGCCTCCGGCACGCCATTTTTTGCTTCAACACCAGAAAACGTTTTTATCACGACGGGTTTGGCGAAATTAAAGGTTAATAATGTTAATCATTTGTTTCCGCCCGCGTGGTTTCGACCCTGGCGGTCGATTTTTTGTTGCCGGCGGCTGAATCGTGCCAACACGAAACAGGCCGTGCAGCATAGCAAACGCGCGGACGCTGTATGTCCGCGCTGGTGGAGGAGTATTGCATGAACCAGAACCACGGGTGTTCCTGCGCGCAGCATTTGGCGCAGGGGTTTGCCAGCCAGTCGGCGACCACCGGCGAAGGGGAGATTTACCAGATATCGTTGATGAGCGCGCTGATCGGCGGGGTGTACGAGGGAGACGTCACCATCGCGGAGCTGCTGCGCCACGGCGATTTCGGTCTGGGAACCTTCAACCATCTCGACGGCGAACTGATCGCCTTTGATCAGGAAATTCATCAGCTGCGCGCCGACGGCAGCGCACGTCCGGCGCGGCAGGATCAGAAAACGCCGTTTGCCGTGGTGACCTTTTTCAAACCCAGCGTCACACAGCATTTCGAACGTCCCATCACCAAGGCCCAGCTGCATCAGTGCATCGACGAACAGGTGGCCTCGCCCAATCTGTTCTGCGCGCTGCGCGTCGACGGCGAATTCAGCCATGTGGAAACCCGCACCGTACCGCGCCAGGAACGTCCCTACAAGCCGATGCTGGAGGCGATAGAGGCGCAGCCGACCTTCGCCTTTACGCAGAGTCGCGGCACGCTGGTGGGCTTCCGCTCGCCGGATTATATGCAGGGTATCGGCGTGGCCGGCTACCACGAGCATTTCGTCACCGACGACCGTAACGGCGGCGGCCACGTGCTGGATTATCAGCTGGAGCGGGGCCGTTTGCAGTTCGGCGTGATCACGCGTCTCAACCTTCAATTACCGCACGATGCGGATTTTCTGCGCACCAACCTCTGCCCGGAGGATTTGGACAGCGCCATTCGTTCTGCCGAAGGCTAAACAGGCCTGCGCCGTACTGGCTGCGGCGCAATAGCGGCGGTCGATTTTTTTACTTTATGAGGTGGAACCATGAAACAGCTTACAACGGATGAAAACTGGCAGTGCGGCGCCGATTTGGTGGTGAAAAATCTGGAAGCGCAGGGGGTGAGGCACGTGTTCGGCATCCCCGGGGCGAAAATCGACCGGGTGTTTGATTCGTTGGAGGATGCGCCGTCTATTGAGACCGTGGTGGTGCGCCACGAGGCCAACGCTGCTTTTATGGCGGCGGCGGTTGGCCGCCTGACCGGCAAGGCCGGGGTGGCGTTGGTCACCTCCGGCCCCGGCAGCTCCAACCTGATCACCGGCCTGGCGACCGCCACGTCGGAAGGCGATGCGGTGGTGGCGCTGGGCGGGGCGGTGAAACGCGCCGATAACCTCAAGCAGACCCACCAGAGTATGGACACCGTCAGCATGTTCCGCCCGGTGACCAAATACTGCGCCGAGGTGCACGCCGGCTCGGCGATTTCCGAAGTGATCGCCAATGCCTTCCGCAGCGCCGAGTTCGGTCGCCCGGGAGCCTCCTTTATCAGCCTGCCGATGGATATCGTCAATGAGCCGGTGAGCGCGCCGGTGCTGGCCGGCTGCCCCGCGCCGCGCATGGGTGCCGCGGCCGGCGAGGATATTCAGCGGGCGGCGGCGCTGATTCAGCAGGCCGCATGCCCGGTGCTGCTGCTGGGGCTGCAGGCCAGCCGGCCGGAAAACAGCGAGGCGGTGCGTCAGTTGCTGTACCGCACGCAGATGCCGGTGGTCGGCACCTATCAGGCGGCCGGGGCGATTGATGTCAATCACTTTGCCCGTTTCGCCGGCCGCGTCGGCTTGTTCAATAACCAGCCGGCGGATCAGCTGCTGCAGAAGGCCGATCTGGTGGTCAGCGTTGGTTACGGGCCGATTGAGTACGACCCGTGCATGTGGAACGGCGCACGCCACCTGAAACTGGTGCATATCGACGTACAGCCGGCGGAGATTGACTGCTGTTACCGGCCGGATGTCGAACTGGTGGGCAATATCAGCGCCACCATTCAGGCGCTCGGCGCCAGCCTGCCGGGGCGGCTGGCGATCCCGACCGAGGTGGAAACCATTCTGTCCGATCTGGGCCGTCAGCGCAGTGAACTGGCCGAGCGCGCGGCGCGCCGCGGCGGCATGCCGATTCACCCGCTACGCATCGTCAAGGAGCTGCAGGATATCGTCAGCGATGACGTGACGCTGTGCGTGGATATGGGCAGCTTCCATATCTGGATCGCCCGCTATCTGTACAGCTTCCGTGCGCGTCAGCTGCTGATTTCCAACGGCCAGCAGACCATGGGCGTGGCGCTGCCGTGGGCCATCGGTGCTGCGCTGGTGCGGCCGGGGGACAAGGTGCTGTCGATTTCCGGCGACGGCGGCTTTATGCAGTCGAGCATGGAGCTGGAAACCGCGGTGCGGCTGAAAACCAATATCGTGCACGTTATCTGGGTGGACAACGCCTATAACATGGTGGAAATGCAGGAGGTGAACAAATACCAGCGTAAATCCGGCGTGTCATTCGGGCCGATTGATTTTAAAGCCTACGCCGAATCCTGCGGCGCGGTGGGCTTTGCCGTCCAGTCGGTGGACGATCTGCGGCCGATGCTGCGTAAGGCGATGGAGATTCAGGGGCCGGTGGTGGTGGCGATTCCGGTGGATTACGCCGATAACTACAAGCTGATGGCGCAGATGAACTTCAGCCAGATGATTTAAGCGGGTTTATTTCAGCCATCGAAAGGTGACGGACTCGTTGTAGAGATCGCCGATAATAAAAAACCGGTCAGCGTGGCGACCGGTTTTTTCATTGCACTGCCGGGGAAAGATGTTTTCAGCCCGGCGTGGCCCACGATCAGAAGTGGGTGTTGATGCTCATATAGAAGGTGCGGCCCGGTTCGTTGTAGGTGGCCGCCCCGGCGCCGGCGATATTGACCGCGCCGGTGGTCGGGTTGCCGACGTTCTGCGCGTTGCCGGCGCGGAACTGGCGTTTGTCGAACAGGTTGTCGACCCCGGCGGTCATGCTGACGTTTTTGCTGACGTCGTAGGTGGCGCTGAGGCCGACGATGGCGTACGGGCTGACCTCGCGTCTTTCACTGCCGGTGGTGGCTTCCCCTTTGTAGTTGTACTTCTTCGGCTTCTGACGGCCGTACCAGGTCAGGGTGCTCTGCATCGACAGATCCTGCGTCGCCTGCCAGCTCAGGGTGGAGTTGAGCGTGTACTTGGGAATCACCGACAGGTAATCGCCGGTGGCCTTATTTTTGTTCTCAATCATATAGGTCAGGTTATTGGTCCAGGAGACCGTTTCGCTGATCGGCACGTTCAGCGATCCTTCCAGACCCTGCACCACCGCCTTGGGCACGTTCTCCCAGCGATAGACATCGGTTTTACCGTTGCTGGTCTGGCTGACCGGGGTATAACCGGCCTCGATCTTGTTGCGGTAGTCGTTGCGGAAGTAAGTGACGCCGGCCAGCCAGCCGTCGTTGTGGAACTCCAGCCCGATCTCTTTGTTGACGCTGGTTTCCGCTTTCAGATCGTCGTTGCCCATCAGGTAGCAGCCGACGCCGCTGGAGCTGTTGGCGCAGCCCTGGCCCTTGCTGTACAGGATGTAGTTCGGGTTGGTCTGGAACAGGTTCGGCGCTTTATAGGCGCGGGCGATGCCCATCTTCAGGGTGAAGTACTCCCCCAGCTCCTGCGACAGGTTCAGCGACGGGCTCCAGTTATCGCCGGACACCGAGTGGTGGTCATAGCGCATGCCCGGCGTCAGCATGGTGGTGTCGGTGAGCTCGATATTATCTTCGGCAAACAGCGAGAAAATGCGCGCGGACGAGTAGGGGCTGCGGTCCGCGCTGGAAACGCCGTCAATATCGCCGCCCTGCAGCGCCTGGCTGACGATCGAACTGCTCTTCATCTTCTGCTGGTTCCACTCGGCGCCCAGCGTGGCGGTTTGCGGCACCCACATGTCGAACGGCACGCTGACTTCGCTGTGCAGCAGGATATCGTCCAGATCGGTGTCGTTAAAGCCAGCGTTTTTCTCGTTGAAGATCCCTTCGGTACCGCCGGCCAGCCCTTCGTTCATCCGCGAGTTGCGGGTGTTTTCATATTGCACGTAGTTATTGGTGCTGACGCCGTTGTCCCAGGCACCCTGGTAGCGTAAGGCGTAGGTTTCGCGATACATACGGTTAGTCTCTTTACCGTACATCTCCTTCACCAGATCATTGGTGTTGGTGTTCTGGGTATCGCCGGCGTACAGGTTGCCCTGGCGGCCATAACCGTATTCGAACTCCAGCGATTGCAGGTGGGCGAAGTCCCAGTGCAGCAGGCCGTTGATGTTTTTATCGATCACCCCCTCACGGCCGGCCGGCAGGCTGTCGGCATAGTCGCCGTAGCGGGCGGACTGATGGCCCTGGTTGATATCCTGGGCGTCGGCCTGGGTTTTGCTGTAGCCGCCGAACAGGCGGAAGCTCAGCGTATCGGTTAACGGCCCGGACAGGCTGAAGTCGGTGCGTTTGGTGGCGCCCTCGTCTTTATGCTGCGGAATGTTGTAGTAGGCGTTCAGCGAGCCGTGCAGCTCTTTGGTCTGTTTCTTGGTGATGATATTGACCACGCCGCCGGCGGCACCGCTGCCGTAGCGGGCGGCGGCCGGGCCGCGCAGTACTTCGATGCGCTCAATCATTTCCGGCGGCACCCAGGCGGTATCGCCGCGGGTATCGCGCTCGCCGCGCCAGCCCTGACGCACCGAGTTGCGGCTGCTGGCCGGCATGCCGTCGATCAGCACCAGCGTATTTTCCGGCCCCATGCCGCGGATATCCAGCTGACGGTTGTTGCCGCGCTGGCCGCTGGTGGAGTTGCCGGTCAGGTTGACGCCGGGCATGGTGCGCACCAGTTCGCTGATATCGCGTGCCGGCGGGCGCTTTTTGATTTCATCGGCGGTGATGGTGGAGACGCCGGGCGCCTGTAGGTTCTGCTTGGCGGCGGTGACTAAAATGGTGTCTTCAGCCGGCTTTTTATCGTCTGCGGCGGCGGTTTTTTCCGCGTTTGAGGGGGTGTCCGTTTGCTGTGCGGCGTGCGCCAAAGTGGACGCGCCTAATCCCAGGCCGATCAAGGTCGCCAGGGAATAACGAGAAAGTGTGTGATTCATTGTGAATTCCTGCCGTTTTGCCATCCCTGCGGCGTAGCTCATGCCGACAGGGCAGCCGGTTGTCGTTTTTTATGTCTTCAATGATTCATGGATTGAATAAGCCGGAGACGCTCCCGGCATTCGACCCGCTGTCAATAATCGGCATCCGTTCCCGATGAAGAATACCGGCCCCGTTTATGAGCCTGTACACACTATTGCAAATGAAAATAATTATCAATAGTATTCGATTTACCGTATCTATATATGCGGTAGGGCAGCCGGATATTTTCCGTGCGCACAATGTGTTATGCCAACGACCAGGTGAGTGGGTGTTTTGAAAACAGAACAACAGCCAGCAAGCAGTACGTTATTAACAAGCAAGCACGTCGGGAGCCATGGCTGGTGGCTGGAGATAGCCCGGCGCGGCACGCCGCTGGTGGAGCCGGCTGACAACGGCCGCTGGACGGTGACCTTCCTCTGGCGCGATCCGCAGGGTTGCGAATTGACCTCCGCCTACCGGCGCGTCTGGATCAACATTAATTGTCTGACCGACCATCATCAGCCGAATCCGCCGCAGAGTCTGCAGCGTCTGAGCGGCAGTGATGTGTGGTACTGGCAAACTGAACTGAACGCCGACTGGCGCGGCAGTTACTGCTTTATTCCCAGCATGGATGACCGGCCGCTGCGCGTCGACGGGGCGGATGCCCATGCCAATATGCATGCGCGACGCCACTGGTGGCATCAGGTGTTCGCCGGGGCGACGCACGACCTGCTGAACCCTTACCGCTCCTGGCCCGCCGCCGGCGGCAATATCGTCTCCGGGCTGCATATGCCAAAAGCGCCGCCGCAGCCCGCCTGGCGCGACTTTGACAACTATGACGTCGCCAGCGGCCGCTGCGTTCCGCCGGCGCCGGCGCGTCTGCAGCACCATACCTGGCACAGCGAACGGCTCGGCAACAGCCGCAAAGTGTGGGTATACACCACCGGCGACGCCGATGCGGCGCAGCGGCCGTTGGCGATTCTGCTCGACGGCCAGTTCTGGGCGCAGCAGATGCCGGTGTGGGACCCGCTGATGCGGATGACCCGCGAGGGCCAACTGCCGGCAGCCGTCTATGTGCTGATCGATATTATCGATTTGCCGCATCGCGCCCGGGAGTTGGGCTGTAACGCCGAGTTCTGGCTGGCGCTGCAGGAAGAGCTGCTGCCGCAGCTGGCGCAGTGGGCGCCGCACAGCGCCGAGGCTGCGCGCACCGTGGTGGCCGGGCAGAGCTTTGGCGGCCTCTCCGCGCTGTACGCCGGGCTGAACTGGCCGCAGCGTTTCGGCGCGGTGGTTAGCCAGTCCGGCTCTTTCTGGTGGCCGCGACGCGATATGCTGCAGCTGCCGACCCCGCCGGAAGACGCCTGCTGGCTGCAGCGTCAGGTTGAAGAAGGGCTGGGCAACCACGGTTCGCTGAAAGTGTTTATGGAAGCCGGCATGCATGAACCGCTGGTGCATCAGGTCAGCGGCCAGATGGCGACCCTGCTCAGCCGGGGCGGCCACCGGGTGCATTACCGGGCGGTTGAAGGCGGCCACGATGCGCTGTGCTGGCGCGGCGGCCTGCTGGACGGCCTGCAGGCGCTCTGGCAGCCGGCTTTCGCCACCGCCCACCAGGCCACGCCGGCCGCCGATCCCCGTCTGATTCAAGGAGCCCGCGATGGACATGCAGAACCCGTTTGACGACCCGCAGCAGCGTTGCCTGATTCTGTGCAATGCGCAGCAGCAGTACAGCCTGTGGCCCGACTTCAGCCCGGCCCCGGCCGGCTGGCGTACGGTGTTCGGCCCGGCGGAGCGCACCGAGTGCGTCGGCTGGCTGGAAACGCACCCGCAGGACATGCGGCCCGCCGCGCAGCGTGAGCAACAATAATAACTGGAGCAAGTACGGTGTCAGAAATTTCTACATTAGCGGCGGGGCAGCAGGCAGGCCCGGAGATGCCGCTGGTTGCGGCGCAGCCCGGTATCTGGGTTGCCGATCAGCTTTCACCGCATGGCAATGCCTATGCGGTGGCGCATTATATTGAACTGAACGGCGTGCTGGACCCAGAGTGCCTGCTGTGCGCCATCGGCCTCGGACTGTCCGAAGCCGATACCCTGCGCCTGCGCTTTGAAGAGCGCGACGGCGTACCGCTGCAGTGGCTGGACGCGGAGTTTGCCATCCACGCGGCGGAATATGTCGACTTTACCGATTCGGCAGACGCCGAAGCCGCGGCGACGGCGCTGATGGATATCGATCTTAACGGCGAACTGCGGGTGAGCAGCGGCAAACCGCTGTACCGCAACGTGCTGATGCGCGTGGCGGACGACCGCTGGTTTTGGTATCAGCGCTATCACCATCTGCTGGTTGACGGTTTCAGCTTTACCGCCATTACCCGGCGCGTCGCCCATATTTACAGCCGGCTGCGCCGCGGCGAAACGCCGGATCCGACGCCGTTCAGCGGCTTTGGTGAGGTGGTGGCCGAATATCAGGCCTATCAGCAGTCCGCCGGCCGGCAGCGCGACGCCGATTACTGGCGCGACAAGGCCGCCCAGCTGCCGCCGCCGGCGACCCTCAGCCCGCAGCCGCTGGCCGGGCAGGCGCCGACCACGCGCATTCACCGCCTGAGCCAGCACTGTTCGGCGGCCGATTTTGCGCCGCTGACGGCGCTGGGCCAGCCGCATCAGCTCAACGCCGCCGATATGGCGGTGGCGCTGCTGGCGCTGTGGGTGTCGCGCCTGAGCGGCCAGCCGCACTTCAGCGCCGGCTTTATCTTTATGCGCCGCACCGGTTCCGCCGCGCTGTGCGCCACCGGGCCGGTGATTAACGTTTTGCCGATGGCGATGCGGGTGGATCCGCAGGCGACGCTGACGGAGGTGGCGCTCACCCTCAGCCGCGAGCTGAAAAAGGTGCGCCGCCATCAGCGGTATGATGCCGAGCAGGTGCAGCGCGATCTGGGACGCATCGGCGATGCCGAGCCGCTGTACGGCACGGTGTTCAACTTCAAGATGTTTGATTACCAACTGGATTTTGACGGTATTACCGGCATTACGCACGATCTGGCTTCCGGCCCGGTGCGCGATCTGGAAATTGCGCTGTTTATCGGCGACGACGGCCGGCTGAAGGTGGAACTGTTGGCCAATGCCGAGCGTTATCAGCGTGATGAACTGGCGGCCCACCTGCAGCGCCTGCCGCTGTTGCTGAGCCAGTTCAGCGCCCGGCCGCAGTTGCCGGTGGGGGAGGCCGATATGCTGACCGCCGCCGACCATGCGCTGCTGGCGCGGGTCAATGATACCGAGCACCCGGTAGCGCCGCAGACGCTGAGCGGCCTGCTGGCGCAGCAGGCGCAGCGTACGCCGGACGCGCCGGCGCTGTCCGATGCGCATTTCCGCTTTAGCTACCGGGAAACCCGTGAACAGGTGAGCGCGCTGGCGCGTCAGTTGAGCGCACAAGGCGTACGGCCGGGCGATATCGTCGCCGTGGCGCTGCCGCGTTCGGTGTTCCTGTCGCTGGCGCTGATGGCGATAGTCGAAGCCGGCGCCGCCTATCTGCCGCTGGATACCGGCTATCCCGATGAGCGCCTGGCGATGATGCTGGAAGACGCTGCGCCGCGGCTGATTATCACCGAACCGTCGCAGCAGGCGCGTTTTGCCGGCCAGGGGGAGATCCTTTTGTACGATGCGCCGCTGGCCGCCGACCACGCCGCGCAGGTCGCGCTGACGGGGCCGACGCCGCATCATCCGGCCTACATTATTTTTACCTCCGGCTCCACCGGCCGGCCGAAGGGGGTGCTGGTCGGCCATCAGGCGATCGTCAACCGCCTGCTGTGGATGCAGAATCATTATCCGCTCAATGCGCAGGACGTGGTGCTGCAGAAGACGCCGTGCAGCTTCGACGTGTCAGTCTGGGAGTTCTTCTGGCCGCTGATGGTCGGCGCGCAGCTGGTGATGGCGCCGCCGGAAGCGCACCGCGACCCGCAGCAGCTGCAGCAGCTGATCGCCCGCCACCGCGTCACCACCCTGCACTTTGTACCCTCGATGCTGGCGGCGTTCGTCAGCGCGCTGGAGGGGCGGGAGGCGGTTGAGCAGTGCGGCAGCCTGCAGCGGGTGTTCTGCAGCGGCGAAGCGCTGCCGGCCGAGCTGTGCCGCCAGTGGCAGAGCCGCACCGCGGTGCCGTTGCATAACCTGTACGGCCCGACGGAGGCCGCGGTGGACGTGACCTGGCATCCGGCCTGGGGCGACGCCTTGGCGGCGGTGATCGGCGCCAACGTGCCGATTGGCCTGCCGGTATGGAATACCGGGCTGCGTATTCTGGATGCGCGTCTGCGCCCGGTGCCACCGGGCGTCGCCGGCGATCTGTATCTGACCGGCGTACAGCTGGCGCACGGTTATCTGGGGCGTCCGGAGCTGACCGCCAGCCGCTTTGTCGCCGACCCGTTCGGCGACGGTGGTCGCATGTACCGCACCGGCGATGTGGCGCGCTGGCTGCCCGACGGGACGGTGGAATATCTGGGGCGCAGCGACGATCAGCTGAAGATCCGCGGCCAGCGTATTGAACTGAGCGAGATCGACCACGCGCTGTTGTCGTTGCCGGGCGTACAGCAGGCGGTGACCCACGCGCTGGTGCTGACCGGGACGCCGGCGGATGCCGGCGGCGACGCACGTCAGCTGGTGGGTTATCTGGTGCCGCAGGCCGGGGTGACGCTGGATCCGGCAGCGCTGCGCGCCGCGCTGGCCGACCGTCTGCCGCCGCATATGGTGCCGGTCGCGCTGGTGGAAATGGCGGAGCTGCCGCTGAGCGCCAACGGTAAACTGGACCGCAAAGCCTTGCCGCAGCCGCAAAGCGGCACGCGCAGCGCCGGCCGAGAACCGCTGCCGGGGCTGGAAAGTGAGATTGCCGCGGTGTTCGCCCGTCTGCTGCAGCGTGAGCAGGTATTTGCCGACGACGACTTCTTCGCCCTGGGCGGCCATTCGCTGCTGGCGATGCGCCTGGCGGCGGAACTGCGCCGCGATCTGGGTAAGGCGGTATCGGTGGGGCAGGTGATGGTGGCGTCGAAGGTGGAGCAACTGGCGGCGCTGCTGGCGGAAGAGCGCACGCAGGAAGAGGCCGACCGCTGCGGTTTCGACAGCGTACTGCCGCTGCGCACCACCGACGGCCCGACGCTGTTCTGTCTGCACCCGGCCTCCGGTTTCTCCTGGCAGTTCAGCGTGTTGCCGCGCTATATCGATCAGAACTGGTCGCTGGTAGGCATTCAGTCGCCGCGGCCTGACGGCCCGCTGGCGCTGAGCGAGGATATGGATCAGGTGTGCGAGGCGCACCTGGCGACGGTATTGTCGGTACAGCCGCACGGCCCGTACCACTTTATCGGCTATTCGCTGGGCGGCACGCTGGCGCAGGGCATCGCTGCCCGACTGCAGGCGCGCGGTGAAGAGGTGGCGTTCCTCGGGCTGCTGGATACCTATCCGCCGGAAACGCAGAACTGGGACGTGATGCTGGACGATAACGTGCTGAAGGAAGTGCAGCGCGAGCGCGAGCAGTTCCTGGCGGTATCGGAAGATACGCTGGATCCGGCGTTGGGCGAGACCCGTACGGCGATGTTCGACAATATCGAGGCTAACTACGCCGATTCGGTGCGTTTGCTGTCCCGCACCCATACCGCCAATTTCCGCGGCCAGGCGACGCTGTTTGTCGCCAAGCGCACGCTGCAGGCGGGAATGGACGTGCAGCAGACCTGGGCGCAGTATGTCGATGCGCTGCAGGTGCATGAGCTGGACTGCGCGCACGTGGATATTGTGTCGCCGGCGTCGTTCAAGGTGCTGGGGCCGCTGCTGAACCGTATCTTGCGTACGCTGTAGGCGGGCAGGGGCGATGCCCCACGGGTGATGACGTATAAAAAAGGCGCGTAAGCGCCTTTTTATCGTTAACCGGCTGTCGTTGCCGCCAGATTAGATTAAAGGGCGCTCGGTCGGGCGGCAAACAGAGGTGTTTAAATCAGGAAAGCGGATCGCAAAATTTAGGGCTTACCCAACGGCACCACCAGCGGAGTATGCGACACCGGATCGTCAATGATCATGCATTTCAGGCCGTACACCTCCTCGATCAGCTGCGGCGTGACGATATCTTTCGGCGCGCCTTCGGCGATCACCTTCCCGCCGCGCATGGCGATCAGGTGGGTGGCGTAGCGGCAGGCGTGGTTCAGATCGTGCAGCACCACCACCAGCGTATGGCCGCGCTCGCGGTTCAGCTGGCGCATCAGCTCCAGCAGTTCGATCTGGTGGGTGATATCCAGCCAGGTGGTCGGCTCATCCAGCAGCAGCAGCGGCGTTTGCTGCGCCAGCACCATGGCGATCCAGACGCGCTGACGCTGTCCGCCGGAGAGCGTATCGACCGCCTGTTCCGCCAGCTCCGCCACGCCGGTGGCGCGCATGGCGTCTTCCACCGCCTGCTGATCCTCTTCCCGCCAGCGGCTGAACAGGCGCTGATGCGGATAGCGGCCGCGGGCTACCAGATCGAACACGGTAATGTCGCCGGGGGCGACCGACGTTTGCGGCAGCAGCCCGAGCTGGCGCGCCACCTCTTTGGTGGCATAGTCGCGGATGGGTTTGTCGTTCAGCCATACCTGCCCCTGCTGCGGCTGCATCAGGCGGCTGAGGGTGCGCAGCAGCGTCGACTTGCCACAGGCGTTGGGGCCGATAATGACCGTCAACTCGCCGTGGGGAATGGCGACGGACAGGTCGCTTGCCACGATTTTTTTGTCATAGCCCAGCGTCAGGTTTTCGGCGCGCAGCGGCGCGGACAGCGGCGTTACAGTATTCATTTTTTACGTGACTCACGAATTAATAGCCAAATCAGGTAAATGCCGCCCAGAGAAACGGTCAGTACGCCGACCGGCAGCTGATACGGCATAAACAGCCGCTGGGCGGCGACGTCGGCCGCCAGCAGCAGCAGGGCGCCGGTCAGCGCGGTCAGCAGCAGCACGTGGCGGTTGGCGCACAGGCGGCGGGCGATCTGCGGCGCCACCAGCGCGATAAAGGAGATTGGCCCGGCGACGGCGGTGGCCGCGGCGGTCAGCACCACGCCAAGCAGCAGCAACAGCATGCGCGAACGCTCAACCGAGACGCCCAGCGCGCAGGCGGCGTCGTCACCCATCTCCAGCAGACGCATGCGGCGCGACAGGCCGCACAGCAGCAGCGTTGCCAGCGCCACCGCCAGCAGCGCCGGCTGGCTTTTGGCCCAGGTGACGCCGTTCAGCGAGCCGGCGCTCCACAGGCCGGCGGTCATTGACGCCTCCAGCGACGCGCTGACGATCATCCAGGTATTGGCGCCCATCAGCAGCGCGCGCACCGCGATGCCGACGATGATCAGGCGGAAGGCCTCAACGCCGTTGCGCCAGGCCAGCAGATAAATCAGCAGCGCGGTTAGCAGGCCGCCGGCCAGCGCGCCGCTGGTGATGCCGAGGATGCCGCTGTTAAACAGCACCACGGCCACCAGCACGCCGCTGTAGGCGCCGGTATTGAAGCCGATAACGTCAGGGCTGCCCAGCGGGTTGCGCAGCAGCGACTGAAAGATCGCACCGCTGATGCCGAGCGCCGCGCCAATCAACAGCGCCATCACAACGCGCGGCAGACGCCACTGGGTCACGATTACCGCCAGATTGGCGGGTCCTTCGCCGCGCAGGGCGTCAATCACCTGTGCGGCGCTCAGTGACAGCGTGCCGGCGCCGAGGGCATAGACGGCCAGCGCGGCGCAGGCCGCGATCAGCAGCAGTACGGTCAGGGTGGCGCGCGACAGGCGGGCGGCGCGCTTCGGCGCGGACAAAACCTCGCTATGGCTGCTCATCCGCGGCTCCTTCTGAACATATGGCGCTGGCGCACCAGCGCAATCAGCACCGGTGCGCCGATCAGGGCGGTGACGATAGAGACGCGCAGTTCGCCCGGCACCAGAAAACGACCGATTAAATCGGCGCTGAGCAGCAGGATCGGCGTCAGCACCAGCGTCCAGGGTAAAATCCAGTGCAGCTCGGAGCCGGCCAGACGGCGGGCGATATGCGGCATCATCAGGCCGACGAAGGCGATGGGGCCGACGGCGGCGGTAGCGCCGCCGCACAGCAGGGTGATGGCCAGCAGGCCGAGCAGCTGGGTGCGTACGATGCCGGTGCCCAGCGCGGTGGCCAGATCGCTGCCCATGCTCAGGCTGTTGAGGGCCTTGGTCAGCCACAGGGCGATCAGCGTGCCGAGGAGTATCGGCAGCGCGACGGTGCGTACCACCTGCATATTTTGTATATCCAGCGAGCCGGCCTGCCAGAAGCGCAGCTGGTCGAACACCTGCGGGTTAAGCAGCGAAATCCCGGTGGTCATGCCGTCCAGCACCGCGCCCAGCGCCACGCCGGCCAGCGTCAGGCGCACCGGATTGAGCGTGCTGCGCCCGAGCGCGCCCACCAGCGCCACCAGCAGCGAGGCGCAGAGCGCGCCGCCAAAGGCAAACCACAGATACTGGTCGATGTCGCTGGCGCCGAACAGCGACATGCCCAGCACCACGGCGAAGCCGGCGCCGGCATTGACGCCGAGAATGCCCGGATCCGCCAGCGGGTTGCGCGACAGGATTTGCATCAGGGCGCCGGCCAGACCGAGCGCGATGCCGGCCAGCACGCCGATCAGCGTGCGCGGCAGGCGGGCGTCGGTGATGATCACGCAGTCAACGCCGCTGCACTGGCCGCTTAAAGCCTGCAGAACGGTGGATAAAGGGATGGATTGCGCACCCAGCGCCAGGCTGAGCGCCATGACCAGCAGCAGAATCAGTATGGCGAACAGCAGCGCATAAAGCCGGCGGCGAAAAGCGCGCGTAGTGCCTAAAAACAGAGCTTCCTGGTGCGCTGAAGCAGCGTGCGAGCAATTGTGTGTAAGCCGGAACATAACAGCCCATTATTCAATTGAATATTAATGATATTTATTATCATTATTGATTGTATTCATCTATGGTAGCATGAGTCGCTGCCCCATTGCAGTAGCAAGCGTGCAATTCCTTTTTAAAGTTGTGGTGATAAAAAAATGAGTAAGCCCTCGATTTTGCTTGATTTTGGTTTGCTGAAGACCAATCGGGCGTTCCGCGCCGTATTCTGCGCGCGCTTTATCTCTATTTTGGCGCTGGGACTGATGGCCATCGCCATTCCGGTGCAGATCCAGGCGCTGACCGGTTCGACGCTGCTGGTGGGTCTGGCGGTAACGCTGGCGGGCGGCGGCATGTTCGCCGGCCTGCTGATGGGCGGCGTCCTGGCCGATCGCTATGAGCGCCGCCGTCTGATCCTGTTTGCCCGCTCCACCTGCGGCGTCGGCTTTGTCGGCATGTGCCTCAACGCGGCGCTGCCGGAACCGTCGCTGACGGCGATTTACCTGCTGGCGGTGTGGGACGGCTTCTTTGGTGCGGTGGGCGTTACGGCGCTGCTGGCGGCGACGCCGGCGCTGGTCGGGCGTGAAAATATCGTGCAGGCCGGCGCCATCAGCATGCTGACGGTGCGCTTTGGTTCGATTCTATCGCCGGCGGCGGGCGGTCTGCTGATCGCGCACGCCGGGGTGGCGTGGAACTACGGGCTGGCGGCGCTCGGCACCTTGTTGACGCTGGTGCCGCTGCTGCGTCTGCCGCAGCTGCCGCCGCCGGAACAGCAGCGCGAGCACCCGCTGAAAGCGCTGGCCGGCGGTTTTGCCTTTCTGTTCCAGAACAAAGTGATCGGTATGGTGGCACTGATCGGCGCGCTGCTGACCATGGCCAGCGCGGTGCGCATCCTGTACCCGGCGCTGGCCGGCAACTGGGGCGTTGACGCGTCGCAACTGGGCTTTATGTATGCCGCCGTGCCGCTGGGCGCCGCCCTCGGCGCCTTCACCAGCGGCCGGGTGGCGCAGGTGGCGCGTCCGGGCTGGATGATGCTGTTGACCGCCATCGCCGCGTTTGTCGCCGTCGGCCTGTTTGGCCTGATGCCGTGGTACGGTCTGGCGCTGGCCTGTCTGGTGGCCTTCGGCTATCTGAGCGCGCTGAATTCTCTGCTGCAGTACGGGCTGATTCAGAACCTGACGCCGGATGCGTTCCTTGGCCGTATTAACGGCCTGTGGACCGCGCAAAACGTGGTGGGGGACGCGCTGGGCGCGCTGCTGCTGGGGGCGATGGGGGCGTTGATGCTGCCAGCGATGACCTCGACCGGTTTCGGCTTCGGCGCGGCGCTGCTGGGTGTGGTGCTGTTAGTGATGATGGGCAGTTTGCGGCAGGTTACGCGCAGCGAACCGGAGGCGACCCTCCAGCCCGCTGCGGCGCAGGCTAGCGGGAAGTAAAGCGTTTTTCCAACAGCGTCAGCAGGTTGCTGGCGCTGTAGTAATCCAGACGGAAGGTTCCGTTGCCGAGCGCATAAACCCGTTGGTTTTGCACCGCCGGCAGCTGCGCCAGGAATTTATTATTCATCAGACGCTGTACGTCGCTTTCGTCATTGGCGAACAGCAGCAGCGTCTGACCATTCAGCCCCGCCGCCAGACTCTCGCCCGACAGTTGAACAATATCTTCACGCGCCCCCTGGCTGGTGCTGGTGTGCAGGCTGGCCGGCGGTTGCGCCAGCGTGAAACCCAGCTGCTGCAGCATTTTTCCCTGTGAGGATTGGGCGGTCCACAGATTGGCGGCCTTGCCGTCCTGGCGGAACACCAGGGCGGAAACCGGCTGCGGCGGCAGCGTGATGCGCTGTTTCAGCGCCTGTTCGCGGGCGGCGAAGTCGGCGGTCAGTTTCTCGGCCCGGGCTTCGTGTCCGGTGGCGTAGCCCAGCTCCTTCGCCAGCTCCTGCCAGCTTTTATCGTCATAGTTGACCACCAGCACCGGCGCGATAACGGACAGCTGATCGTACAGCTGCAGCGCGGAGTCGCCGCCGGTGGCGGAGATAACGATCAGGTCCGGCGCTTCGCCGGCAATGCTTTCGGCATTCGGCTCGCCGACGTACAGACGCTTCACCCCGCGCTGTGCGGCAATCTCTCCCCACTGGAGGAAGAAGCCCTGCTTATCGGTAAAGCGGCCGTTGGGGTTGGTGGCGCCGCTGGCGATCACCGGGGCGTCAATCGCCAGCAGGGTGCCGGTCAGGGTCACGCTGGTGGAGACGATGCGCGTCGGGGGCTGTTTGAGGGTAATGGGGCCGTGAGAGGTGTTAATCGTGCGGGGCCACTGTGGGGAAGCCGCCTGTGCCGCGGAGAGGGTTAACAGCGCCAGCCCCAAAAGCAGGATCTTCTTCATCCGGATAATCCTTGTCGGTGTCATTGACGAGTTCGCCTCGCCGTTAAATGCAGAAAGCTTAATGGTTATCATTTATCTAGAGAATACCACAATGTTTATACCATGATTATCAGAGTAAAGAAGTGTTTACGTTTATTGACATAGCGGGAGACGGAGGGTAATTTAGCGCCACGAAACACAAATGATAATCATTATTATATTGGTTATTATTGTCGAATAACAGAGGGCGTACCCATGGATACAGCCGTGAATGGTGCTCAGCAGAAGGCACCGCACGTGAAAGAGAACGAACAGGCGCACTTCGGCGTAGATCCGGCGTCAGGCTTCTTTTTCACATCTCCGTTTCGCAGTCTGACGACGCAAGGGTGCTTTGCCAATATCACCCTGCCGGCCGCCGGTGGCGATGATATCGACGGCGAGTTTCAGCAGGCCGTGCGCCATGCTTTTGACGAAGCACGGCGGGCCGGTATCAAAAAGCCGGTGCTGTGCGGTGCGATCCCGTTTGATAGCCGCCAGCCGTCGTCGCTGTTTATTCCGCAACACACCCAGTGGTTTGAGCGCGAAGCCTTTATGGCGGCGCAGCCGGCGGCCAATAACGATGGCCCGGAAATAGGCGTGCTGAATGAACTGCCGGCGCAGGCGCCCTTTATGCAGATGGTCAGCGATGCGGTGGCGGAGATGACCGACGGCGAGCTGGACAAGGTGGTGCTGTCGCGTCTGCTGGAGATCGAAACCCAGGAGCCGGTTGACCGTCAGGCGCTGATGGCGCGCATTATCGCGCAGAATCCGAACGGCTTTCATTTCCATGTTCCGCTGGCAGACGGGGCGCTGTTGGGCGCCAGCCCGGAACTGCTGCTGCGTAAATCCGGCGGGCAGTTCTGCTCCAACCCGCTGGCCGGCTCCGCCCGGCGCGACGCCGATCCGCAGCGCGACCGCGAAGTGAGCGAGAAGCTGCTGGCGTCGAGCAAAGATAACGTCGAACACGGCTATGTGACCGAAGGCATGCGTCAGGTGCTGACCGGCCGCTGCCGTTATCTGAATATTCCGCACGCCCCCGAGCTGCTGAGCACCAGCACGCTGTGGCATTTATCGACGCCGATCGACGGCGAAGTGGACTGCCGCCGGGAGAATGCGCTGTCGCTGGCCTGTCTGCTGCATCCGACGCCGGCGCTGTGCGGCACGCCGACGCTGAAGGCGCGCGATCTGATTGCCGAACTGGAGCCTTTCGACCGCGGCCTGTTCGGCGGCATCGTCGGCTGGTGCGACGCCGAAGGCAACGGCGAGTGGGTGGTCACCATCCGCTGTGGCACCGTACAGGGGCGTCAGGTGCGTCTGTTTGCTGGCGCCGGCATCGTTAAAGATTCTTCGCCGGAGTCCGAATGGCATGAAACCGGCACCAAGCTCAGCACCATTTTGCGTGCGTTTGGACTGAACCAAGGATAACAACACCATGAGTATTGCATTTACCCCGTGGCCGGCCGAGTTTGCCCAGCGTTACCGCGAACGCGGCTACTGGATTGATAAACCGCTGACCGATATTCTCGACCGCCAGGCGGACAGCGACGCGACCGCGCTGATCGATGCCGAGAATCGCCTGAGCTACCGCCAGCTGCATCAGCAGTCGGATCGTCTGGCCGCCGCGCTGCTGCGCCGCGGCATTCAGCCGGGAGAAACCGCCCTGGTGCAGTTGGGCAATGTGGTGGAGTTTTATGTCACCTTCTTCGCCCTGTTGAAAATTGGCGTGGCGCCGGTTAATGCGCTGTTCAGCCATCAGCGCAGCGAGCTGCACGCCTACGCCGAGCAAATCAAACCGGCGGTGCTGATTGCCGACGCTCAGCATGCGCTGTTCGGCAATGACGATTTTCTGGCGACCTTCCGGGCGCAGCATCCGTCGCTGCGCGTGGTGGCGCTGCGCAGCCACGCGCAGGGCGAGCAGTCGCTGGCGGCGATGCTGGCGGAAGAGAGCGGCGATTTCCGCGCGACGCCGTCCGCGGCCGATCGGGTGGCGTTCTTCCAGCTGTCTGGCGGCAGCACCGGCACGCCGAAACTGATCCCGCGTACCCACAATGATTACTACTACAGCATTCGCCGCAGCGTCGAGGTGTGCCGTTTTGACCGCGAGACGCGCTATCTGTGCGCGCTGCCGGTGGCGCACAACTACCCGATGAGCTCGCCGGGCGTGCTGGGCGTGTTTTATGCCGCCGGTCAGGTGGTGTTTGCCGCCGATCCGGACGCCGGCCAGTGCTTCAGACTGATTGAACAGCATCACATCAACGTCACCGCGCTGGTGCCGCCGGCGGTCACGCTGTGGCTGCAGGCGATTGAAGAGTGGGGCAGCAACGCGCCGCTCGCCAGCCTGCAGCTGCTGCAGGTCGGCGGCGCCAAGCTGGGTGAAAGCCTGGCGGCGCGCATTCCGGCGGAAATCGGCTGTCAGCTGCAGCAGGTGTTCGGCATGGCGGAAGGGTTGGTGAACTATACCCAGTTGGACGATGACGATCGCCATATCCTCACCACGCAGGGCTGCCCGATGTCGCCGGACGACGAAGTCTGGGTGGCCGATGACGACGGCAATCCGTTGCCGGCCGGCCAGGTCGGCCGTCTGATGACCCGCGGCCCGTACACCTTCCGTGGTTACTACCAGAGCCCGGCGCACAATGCCGACGCGTTCGACGCCGACGGTTTCTACTGCTCCGGCGATCTGATCCGCATGACTGAAGACGGCTATATCTGCGTGGAAGGGCGGCAAAAAGATCAGATCAACCGCGGCGGCGAGAAGATCGCGGCGGAAGAGATCGAAAACCTGCTGCTGCGTCACGGCGCGGTGATTAACGCCGCGCTGGTTTCCATGCCGGATGCGCTGATGGGTGAAAAGAGCTGCGCCTATTTTATCGCCGGCGAGACGTTAAAGCCGGTGGTGCTGCGTCGTCATCTGCGTGAGCAGGGCGTCGCCGAATTTAAATTGCCGGACCGCTTTGTGCAGGTGGAGAGCCTGCCGCTGACGGCGGTCGGTAAAGTTGATAAGAAACTGCTGCGCCAGCGCCTGCTGGAGGCGCAGCAAGCCACCCAGGTCCAGGGAGATTGAACGATGGCCATTCCTAAACTCAATGATTATGCGCTGCCGGCCGCGGCTGAATTACCGGCCAATAAGGTTAACTGGACGGTTGAGCCACAGCGCGCCGCGCTGCTGATTCACGATATGCAGCAGTATTTCCTTAACTTCTGGGGTGAAGACAGCCCGATGATCAACCAGGTGGTGGAGAATATCGCCAACCTGCGTCGTTACTGTAAGGCTCAGGGGATCCCGGTGTTTTATACCGCGCAGCCGAATCAGCAGAGCGATGAAGACCGGGCGCTGCTGAACGATATGTGGGGGCCGGGGCTGAACAAACATCCGGAGCAGCAGGCGGTGGTGGCCGCGCTGGCGCCGGAAGAGGATGACACCGTACTGGTGAAGTGGCGCTACAGCGCCTTCCACCGTTCGCCGCTGCAGGACATTCTGCAGGAAACCGGCCGCGACCAGCTGATTATCTGCGGCGTGTACGCGCATATCGGCTGCCTGACCACCGCGATCGATGCCTTTATGCGTAACATTCAGCCGTTTATGGTGGCGGATGGGCTGGCGGACTTCTCGCGCGACGAACACCTGATGGCGCTGCGCTATACCGCCGGCCGCTGCGGCCGCGTGGTCAGCACCGCCGAGCTGCTGCTGCAAAGTAACGGCATCGCCAGCAAAGAGGCGCTGCGGGCGCTGATCCTGCCGCTGCTGGATGAAGATAGCGAAGACATGGGCAACGACGAGAACCTGATTGATTACGGTCTGGATTCGGTACGCATCATGGAGCTGGCGACGCGCTGGCGTAAAATCCGCGGCGATATCGACTTTATCGCGCTGGCCAAGAACCCGACCATTGACAGCTGGTGGGCGCTGCTCGCCGGAGAGCAGGCCGGATGAGCCGCTGGGATTTTAGCGGCAAACGCGTATGGGTAACCGGGGCGGGTGCCGGTATCGGCTTGCAGACCGCGCGGCAGTTTGCCGCCGCGGGCGCCGAGGTGGTCGGTTTTGATCTGCGGTTCAGCGAGGCGGAATATCCATTCCACACCGAAGTGCTGGATATCGCAGACGCCGAGGCGGTAGAGCGCGTATGCACGCGGCTGCTGGCGCAACACGGCGAGCTGGACGTGCTGGTCAACGGCGCCGGCATTCTGCGTATGGGGCTGACTGACGCCACCAGCAGCGCCGACTGGATGGCCTGCCTAAACGTCAACGCCGGCGGGGCGTTCAATATGTTCCGTCACACGCTGCCGGTATTCCGCCGCCAGCGTCGCGGTGCGATCGTCAGCATCGCCTCCAACGCGGCGCACGTACCGCGCGTCGGCATGGCAGCCTACTGCGCTTCCAAAGCGGCGCTGCGCAGTCTGTGCCAGACGGTGGGGCTGGAAATGGCCGAATTCGGTGTGCGTTCGAACATGGTGTCGCCAGGCTCGACCAATACGCCGATGCAGCGCGGCATGTGGCAGGATGAAACCGGCGAGCAGAAAACTATCAACGGTTTCCCCGAACAGTTCAAGCTGGGGATTCCGCTGGGGAAAATCGCCCAGCCGCAGGAAATCAGCGATGCCATTTTGTTCCTGGCGTCGGATATGGCCAGCCATATCACCATGCAGGATATTGTGATTGACGGCGGAGCAACGCTGGCGGCCTGAGGCTTGCCCGGGTAGTGACGACCAGATAGCGGGGCGCGGCGCAGGCTGCGCCCTTTTTTGTCGTGGCGACAGCGAGGGCAGAGTCAGTAGGGCAGAATATCGTGCGGAGCGCACATGCGAAAAAAGCGCCAAAAGGCGCTTTTTTCTAATATGGTGGGTCGTGCAGGATTCGAACCTGCGACCAATTGATTAAAAGTCAACTGCTCTACCAACTGAGCTAACGACCCATAGAAGTGGTGGGTGATGACGGGCTCGAACCGCCGACCCCCTCCGTGTAAAGGAGATGCTCTACCAACTGAGCTAATCACCCACTTCGGGACTTCCAGGTACTGCTTGAGCATGAAAATGATGGTGGGTGATGACGGGCTCGAACCGCCGACCCCCTCCGTG
Source organism: Serratia sp. FGI94 (assembly GCF_000330865.1). Lineage (NCBI taxonomy): Bacteria > Pseudomonadati > Pseudomonadota > Gammaproteobacteria > Enterobacterales > Yersiniaceae > Serratia > Serratia sp. FGI94. The sequence goes on along the minus strand of NC_020064.1, from coordinate 3,369,432 downwards.
TAAAGGAGATGCTCTACCAACTGAGCTAATCACCCTCATTTTTCTTACTGCTCTCAACAAGATGGTGGGCGATGACGGGCTCGAACCGCCGACCCCCTCCGTGTAAAGGAGATGCTCTACCAACTGAGCTAATCGCCCCGTCTTGTTGGAGTCGCATTATAGGGATAGTTCAAAGTGAGTCAACGCTTTTTAAAATGATTTCAATCGTTCGCCGCAAATTTAAGCAGGATGCGATATTTATCGCCAGCAACGCCGATTCTTTGCGCATAATAGGATGAAATAGGACGTCGGCAGGGTGAAATAACCTTGGTGAACGCCGCGTCGGCGTTGAGGAATTAACGCGTAGTGATACAATGTTGCCCACTTTTTCCAATTCCGAGCAATTGTCGACACCCGTCGACGCGACGTTGCGTAATAAGGCAGTGATCCCAATGAAAATCAAAACCCGTTTTGCACCTAGCCCAACCGGCTACCTGCACGTCGGCGGCGCCCGTACCGCGCTTTACTCCTGGTTGTTCAGCCGTCATGCCGGCGGTGAGTTCGTGCTGCGTATCGAAGATACCGATCTGGAGCGCTCCACCCAGGATGCTATCGATGCGATTATGGATGGTATGAACTGGTTGAATCTGGATTGGGACGAAGGCCCGTATTACCAGACCAAACGTTTTGATCGCTATAACGCCGTGATCGACCAGATGCTGGAGCAGGGCACCGCCTACCGCTGCTACTGTTCTAAAGAGCGCCTGGAAGCGCTGCGCGAAAAGCAGATGGAAAACGGCGAGAAGCCGCGTTATGACGGCCGCTGCCGCGACAGCCAGTGCAGCCATACGGCGGATGAGCCGCACGTGGTGCGCTTCCGCAACCCGCAGGAAGGCTCGGTGATCTTTAACGACCAGATCCGCGGCCCGATCGAATTCAGCAACCAGGAACTGGACGATCTGATTATCCGCCGCACCGACGGTTCGCCAACCTACAACTTCTGCGTGGTGGTGGACGACTGGGATATGGAGATCACCCACGTGATCCGCGGTGAAGACCATATCAACAACACCCCGCGTCAGATTAATATTCTGAAAGCGCTGGGCGCGCCGGTGCCGGAGTATGCGCACGTTTCAATGATCCTCGGCGATGACGGTAAAAAGCTGTCCAAACGTCACGGCGCGGTCGGCGTGATGCAGTATCGCGACGACGGCTATCTGCCGGAAGCGCTGCTCAACTATCTGGTGCGTCTGGGCTGGTCCCACGGCGACCAGGAGATCTTCTCTATCGACGAGATGAAGGAGTTCTTCACGCTGGACGCCATCAGCAAATCCGCCAGCGCCTTCAATACGGAAAAACTGCAGTGGCTGAATCACCACTACATTAACCATCTGCCGGCCGAACAGGTCGCGGTGCATCTGGCCTGGCACGTTGAGCAACTCGGGATTGAAACGCGCAACGGGCCGGAGCTGAAAGATATCGTCAAGCTGCTGGGCGAGCGCTGCAAAACGCTGAAAGAGATGGCGGCGGCCTGCCGTTACTTCTATGCAGACTTCAGCGAGTTTGACGCCGACGCGGCGAAGAAACACCTGCGTCCGGTAGCGCGTCAGCCGCTGGAGACCGTACGCGCCAAGCTGGCGGCCATCAGCGACTGGACGGCGGAAAACGTGCATGACGCTATTCAGGGCGCGGCGGACGAGCTGGGCGTCGGCATGGGCAAAGTAGGGATGCCGCTGCGCGTCGCCGTGACCGGCGCCGGTCAGTCGCCGAGCATGGACGTCACGGTGCAGGCAATTGGCCAGCAGCGTTCTCTGCAGCGTATCGATATGGCGCTGGCCTATATCGCCGAGCGTGAAGCGCAAGCCTGATTGTACAGCTGGAAGCATTAACAACCCCGGGAGCGCTCCCGGGGTTTTTTTTCGCCCGAACTTAACGGCAATGCCTGCAAGCGGGAGAGGACAACGGTGCTGCCGCTATATAAAGCTCCGGCTTACCGCTGAGCCGGCCGGGCAGCGAAGGCAGCGCCCGATCGAATAACGGAACAAACGGCGCATTTTTGCCCGTAACGGTTAATCTTTAACTGCAAACGCGCTGATTTGGCGGCTTTTTCAGCGCTTGATCGAGGAATTCAATTTAGCCGTTGACAGCGTACGGCGGGTTTCATATTATGCGCCCCGTTCACAGCACAAAGTGATTGTGAGTCGGGGCTATAGCTCAGCTGGGAGAGCGCTTGCATGGCATGCAAGAGGTCGACGGTTCGATCCCGTCTAGCTCCACCAACCTTCTCCTCAGAAAGGTTGGCGAAGACACCGTAACGCCGGTTAATGCGTACCACATTTGTGGGGCTATAGCTCAGCTGGGAGAGCGCTTGCATGGCATGCAAGAGGTCAGCGGTTCGATCCCGCTTAGCTCCACCACCATTTAGAAAAGCCGACCTTTAGGTCGGCTTTTTGCTTTGCGCGTTTGGTACTATATCGCCCGTTATTCTGGCCAATAAAAAAGGCCGCCGTAGCGACCTTGTTTACCGCAGTGCGGCGTTTAGCTCAGCACCAGACCGGCGATAGAGGCGGACAGCATGCTGACCAGCGTAGAGCCGTACACCAACTTCAGGCCGAAGCGGGAAACCACGTTGCCCTGGTGTTCGTTCAGGCCTTTAATCGCCCCGGCAACGATGCCGATGGATGAGAAGTTGGCAAACGATACCAGGAACACCGACAGCATCCCCTGGCTGCGCGGCGTCAGCTCGGCGCTGATTTTCTGCAGCTCCATCATCGCGACAAACTCATTGGACACCAGCTTGGTCGCCATAATACTGCCGACCTGCAGCGCTTCATGCTTGGGAATGCCCATAATCCAGGCGAACGGATAGAAGAAGTAGCCGAGCAGCTCCTGGAAGCTCAGCCCGAAGGCGGCGCTGAACAGGGCGTTGACGGCGGCGATCAGCGCAATAAAGCCGATCAGCATCGCGGCGACGATAATCGCCACCTTAAAGCCCGCCAAGATGTATTCCCCCAGCATTTCAAAGAAGCTCTGGCCTTCGTGCAGGTTGCCTAGGTGCAGTTCTTCTTCCTGGCTGGTGTCGTACGGGTTGATCAGCGATAGCACGATAAAGGTGCTGAACATATTGAGCACCAGCGCCGCCACCACGAACTTGGCGTCCAGCATCGACATATAGGCGCCGACGATTGACATGGACACCGTTGACATGGCGGTCGCCGCCATGGTGTACATGCGTTTTTCTGACATCTTGCCGAGAATATCTTTATAGGCGATGAAGTTTTCGGACTGGCCGAGGATCAGCGAGCTGACGGCGTTGAACGATTCGAGCTTGCCCATCCCGTTCACTTTCGACAGCACGGTGCCGATGATGCGGATAACCACCGGCAGCACTTTGATATATTGCAGAATACCGATCAGCGCGGAGATAAAGACGATCGGGCACAGCACCTTCAGGAAGAAGAACGCCAGGCCTTTATCGCCCATGCCGCCGAATACAAACTCAGTCCCTTGTCCTGCAAATCCGAGCAGCTTGTCAAACAGCGCGGCGAATCCTTTTACAAAGCCCAATCCCGCTTCCGAATGCAGGAAGAAGTAGGCCAGTAACACTTCGATAACCAATAATTGAATAACATAGCGAATGCGGATGCTTTTGCGATCGCGGCAGACCAACAGCGCCAGAATCGCCACCACCACTAACGCTAACGCAAAGTGCGCAATATGGGACATGTGTGCTCCAAACTTGAGGCAGGCTGAATTTCGGTTGTCATTCTATGTAACACCAGGTTTAAAAACGAGACTTCAATTACAAATATGGAAAATTACACTGAGATTTTTCCCAAAACAGCACAATAAATCGACGGAAATCAACATGTTAATAATTATGCGCATTGGTAGGAATTTTGTGTTAATTTGAGTATTAGGCGTATTTCGTCCTGCATCTGTGCTGTTTTGTGGAGGACGAAGCGTTTGAATTTGCTGCGATCTGTTCTTCAACCTTCGTTGCCGTCTATCACAGAGATAAGCATTACCGCATTAAATGCGATTGATAATTATTATCATCTTGGTAGGATGATGGTTAGCTTAATAATAGTAAGGGTTTCACGATATGCTGAACAGTCGCGCGGTTAACTCCTCAACATCTACCGACCGCCCGTCCAGAAAGATCAAACTTTCTCTGATGGGGCCGGCGTTTATCGCCGCCATCGGCTATATCGATCCCGGCAACTTCGCCACCAATATCCAGTCCGGCGCCTCCTTCGGCTATAAACTGCTGTGGGTGGTGGTCTGGGCCAATGTGATGGCGATGTTGATCCAGCTGCTCTCCGCCAAGCTGGGGATCGCCACCGGCAAAAATCTGGCCGAACATATTCGCGATCGCCTGCCGCGTCCGGCGGTGTGGGCCTATTGGGTACAGGCGGAAATTATCGCCATGGCGACCGATCTGGCCGAGTTTATCGGTGCGGCGATAGGGTTCAAACTGCTGCTGGGCGTGACGCTGCTGGAAGGGGCAATCCTGACCGGTATTGCCACCTTCCTGATCCTGATGCTGCAAAAACGCGGACAAAAACCGCTGGAGCTGGTGATTGGCGGGCTGCTGCTGTTTGTCGCTGCGGCCTATATTGTCGAGCTGGTGTTTTCGCAGCCGCAGCTGAGCGGGTTAGTCAAAGGCATGGCGATCCCGGACCTGCCGAATGGCGATGCGGTGTTCCTGGCCGCCGGCGTGCTCGGCGCCACCATTATGCCGCACGTGATTTATCTGCACTCATCGTTGACGCAGACCGCCGGCAGCAGCTCCAAGGCGCAGCGCTATGCGTCAACCAAGGTCGACGTGGCGCTGGCGATGACCATTGCCGGCTTCGTTAACCTGGCGATGATGGCTACCGCCGCGGCGGCCTTCCACTTTAGCGGCCACAGCGGCATCGCCGATCTCGATCAGGCCTACCTAACGCTGCAGCCGCTGCTGGGGCATGCGGCGGCCACGGTATTCGGCCTTAGCCTGGTGGCGGCCGGCCTCTCTTCCACCGTGGTAGGGACGCTGGCGGGGCAGGTGGTGATGCAGGGCTTCGTCCGCTTCTATATCCCGCTGTGGGTGCGCCGGGTGGTGACTATGCTGCCGTCGTTTGTGGTGATCATGCTGGGGATGGACGCCACCCATATTCTGGTGATGAGCCAGGTGTTGCTGAGCTTCGGCATCGCGTTGGCGCTGGTACCGCTGCTGAAATTTACCGGCAACCGCGAGTTGATGGGGGAGATGGTCAACGGGCGCGTCGTTCAGAACATTGGCTGGCTGATCGTTGCCATCGTCGTGGGGTTAAACGGCTACCTGCTGCTGAGCAGCCTGTTCTAACCGGCGGCGCCGGCCGCAAAAATACAACAGGGCGCGAATTCGCGCCCTGTTTGTTTGTCAGTCATCATCGTGGTGGTGACGATGGTGATGTTTATACTCTTTGTAACGCTCTTTTTGGTATTTCCGGTAGTCTTTTTCACGCTCTTTCTCGTACTTTCTGTACGCTTTTTCACGCTCTTTCTGGTACTTCTTATACCTTTTGTACTCATGCTCATCGTATTTGCGGTAGCGGCCGTCATGGTAGTAGTAATTTTTACGCCAGTAGTCGTGGTCGCGCCAGCGATAGCCGTCCCAGTAGTAGCCACGCCGGCTGCGCTCGCCCAGCTCTCGGCCGCGGTGGCTCTCCCACCAGTCGCGGTCACGCCAGTCATAGCCGTCCCAATAGTTGCCGCGCCGGTCCTGATCGCCGATACGCAGAGAAACGCCGGGAAGTAAATCGATACTCAGGCCGTCCGCCTGCGCCTGCGGCGCTACGGGAACGGTAGCGGCCACGAAAACGGCGGCCAGTAGCAGAGGTTTGAACATGCTTTCTCCTTATTATCGACGGCGATAGGGAATAATGATGCGTCGTTTATTCTCTCTAAGCCGGCCTTATAGTTTTATGGTGCGTATATTAGCGACATCCTCGACGTAACCCTTTGAGGGAGAGTCTGAAAAAAGTTAACCCGCGGTTAGATTGAGAATTTTCTGTTGTGTGGCGGACGTTATTGGCCGCTTGGTCAGCGAGGTTGAGAACTTAGGTCGCTGTGTTTTCGCTCGTAATTTGCGCCTGCTCGACGATACTTAAGGATATATACCGCAATCAGGCAGGTGACGCTTATGAACACCCACTATACGGTAGCTGATTATCTTCTCGATCGTTTAGCACAGATAGGTATCCGCCATCTTTTTGGCGTGCCGGGCGATTACAACCTGCATTTTCTGGATCATGTGATCGATCATCCGCATATTCGCTGGGTGGGCTGCGCCAATGAGCTGAACGCCGCCTACGCGGCCGATGGTTATGCGCGCTGTCAGCCGGCCGCGGCGTTGCTGACCACCTTCGGCGTGGGGGAGCTGAGCGCCGTCAACGGCATTGCCGGCAGCTACGCCGAGTATCTGCCGGTGATTCATCTGGTGGGGGCGCCGACGCTGCGCGCCCAGCGCGCCGGAGATAGGGTGCACCATACGCTGGGGGACGGCGACTTCGGTCACTTTGCGCGCATGGCGCAAGAGGTGACGGCGGCGCAGGCCAGCCTGACGGTAGAGAACGCCAAAACGGAAATCGACCGCCTGCTGGGCGTGGCGTTAACCGAGCGGCGGCCGGTTTATCTGCTGCTGCCGGGCGACGTGGCACAGGCGCCGCTGACGCCGCCGCTGTCGCCGTTGGCGCTGCCGGTAACGGATTCTTCACCGGAGGCGCTGGCCGGGTTTATCGCCGCCGCGCGTGAACTGCTGCAGCCGGCGCGCCACGTCACGCTGGTGGCGGACTTTCTGGCCGAACGCTTTGGCGTACGACAGGCGCTGGCGCAGTGGATGAATGAGGTGCCCCTGCCGCACGCCACCTTACTGATGGGCAAAAGCGTGCTGGATGAAACCCGCGCCGGATTTATCGGCATCTACAGCGGTGCGGCCAGCGATTCGCAGGTCAGGCAGCGGGTGGAAGAGGCGGATGCGACCATACTGGTCGGCGTACGTTTGACCGACACCATCACCGCCGGCTTCAGCCAACGGTTAAGCGCGGAGAGGTGCATTGATATCCAGCCGTCCGTCGCCCGCGTCGGCCGGCAGGCGTTCAGCCCGCTGGCGATGCCCGATGCGGTGCAGGCGCTGCATCAGCTGACGTCGGCGCTGTGCGGGCAGTGGCCCCGGCTGACGGTGAGCCGCCCTGAATTACCCGCCTCTGATGGTGATACGCTGGATCAGCACGCGTTTTGGCGTCAGCTGCAGGCATTTTTGCAACCCGGCGACGTGATCATCGCCGATCAGGGAACCGCCTGTTTTGGCGCGGCGGCGCTTAGCCTGCCGCAGGGCTGTCTGTTTATCAACCAGCCGCTGTGGGGGTCGATCGGCTACACTCTGCCGGCGGCCTTCGGCGTGCAGACGGCGCAGCCGGATCGTCGGGTGCTGCTGCTGATCGGCGACGGCGCCGCGCAGCTGACGATCCAGGAATTGGGATCGCTGCTGCGTGACGGTCTCAAGCCGGTGATTTTGTTGCTGAATAATGCGGGCTATACCGTTGAGCGCGCTATCCACGGGCCGCAGCAGCGCTATAACGACATTGCCGCCTGGGACTGGTGTGCGCTGCCGCAGGCGTTTGGCTCGGCTGCGGCCACGGTGCGGCGGGTCAGTACGCTGCAGCAGCTGCAGAGCGCGCTGCAGACGGTCAGCGACAGCAGGCAGTTGGCGTTGATTGACGTGCTGTTGCCGCCGATGGATGTGCCGGAGTTGTTGGACAGCATCTCGCAGGCGATTCAGTTACGTAATGACGCCGCCTAGTCTGCCGTCCCCGCCAGCAGATGTTCCAGCAGCCACAACCCCGCCGGCCCCGGCGGGGTAAGCTTTGACCAGACCGCATCTACCGAGATCAGCATCGGCCAGCCGCGCGGGCGCAATTCGCTCAGGCGGCCGTGGCCGTACTGCTGCACCAGCCAGTGCGGCAGAATCGCCCAGCCGAATCCCTGTTCCGCCATTTCCAGCAGCATCAGATAGCTGGGTGCCGACCAGACGCGCCCCTGCGGCTTATTGCGGCTGTCGATATAGCTGTTGAGGTACAGCTGCCGGCTACTGGCGAGCTGCTCCGGCGTTGGCTGTGGGATGCCGGCCAGCGGATGATGATGGGCGACGAAGATGCCCATTTCGGTGCGCTCCGGCAGCCGCGCCGCGGCGATATCGGGCGGGTAGTGTGGCTGAGCCGCCAGCATGCCCAGGTGAGCGCGGCCGCTCTGCAGCAGGTCCAGCACGTCTTCCCCCTCGTCGACCATGCACTCCAGCTCAATATCCTGATAGCGCTGCTCAAACTCCAGCATCAGGCTTTCGTGGTGGCCCGGCTGATAAGTATCGGAAAACACGATGGTCAGCCGCGGCTCCACCTTGTCCGCTAGGCGGATACTCAGGGCATCCAGCCGCTCGCTGGCGGCGAGGATCTCCTGCACGTGCCCCAGCACCTTGTGGCCGGCGGCGGTCAGCGTCGGCAGGCGTGCCTGACGGTCGAACAGGATTAAATCGAGATCCGCCTCCAGATTGGCAATGGCGGTGCTGATGGTCGACTGGCTTTTGTTCAGCTTACGGGCGGCGGCGGAGAATGAGCCGAGCGCCACGGCCTCAACAAACGCCAGCAAGGCTTCGGGAGAATAGCGCATAGACATATCTACTTTATCGATGGAACCTATTTTTAATCTACGTAAAAAAACGATGATAATCACCTCACTTTTCCAACAATGAGTAAAAAACAGGTGAGTTATGCAACTGCAAAACAAGTCTTTCAGCGAACGTATCGTCCATGCGGTGGGGTTTGAGGCGATTGCGGTGATGATCTGTGCGCCGCTGGGGGCGTGGATCCTGGGGCGTTCCATGACACAGGTCGGCGCTCTGGCGGTGATGCTGTCCAGCGTCGCCATGCTGTGGAACATCATTTACAACGCGGGGTTCGACCGCCTGTGGCCGGTGAGCCGGGTGACGCGTAACCTGACGGTGCGGATACTGCACGCGGCCGGTTTTGAGACCGGTTTTATTCTGATTGGTGTGCCGATTGCCGCCTTTATGCTGAACCTGACGCTGGTGCAGGCGTTTATGCTGGAATTGGGCTTTTTCCTGTTCTTCCTGCCGTATACCGTCGTGTATAACTGGGCTTATGACGCGCTGCGTCAGCGCTGGCTCGCTTCTCGGCTGGCGGTGAAATAACCGATCGTCAAGCGGCGGCGGCTCAGGTAATGTCGTTATTATTTGTAACGTACAGCGGGGAGCGACGATGAAAGTGCTGGGACTGTTGGGCGGGATGAGCTGGGAATCCACCATTCCTTATTACCGTATGATCAACGAGCAGGTGAAAACGCAGCTGGGTGGCCTGCACTCGGCGAAAATCGTGCTGTACAGCGTTGATTTTCATGAAATTGAACAGCTGCAACACCGCGGCGATTGGGAAGGCGCCGCACGGGTGTTGGCGCAGGCGGCGACCTCGCTGCGTGCGGCGGGCGCGGAGGCGATCGCGATCTGCACCAACACTATGCATAAAGTGGCGGATGCGGTGGAGCAGGCCAGCGGCCTGCCGCTGATCCATATCGCCGACGCCACGGCGCAGCAGGTGCTGCAGCAAAATATCCGCCGCGTCGGGCTGCTGGGTACGCGCTTTACCATGGAGCAGGATTTTTACCGCGGGCGGCTGCAGGAGAAATTTGGCATTGAAGTGGTGACGCCGGTGGCGGCGGATCGCGACAGCGTGCACCGCATTATCTATGAGGAGCTGTGTCTGGGCCATATCCACGTCGCCTCGCGGGAGGAGTACCGGCGCATTATCAGCGATCTGGAACAGCAGGGCGCACAGGGAATTATTTTCGGCTGTACGGAAATCGGCCTGTTGGTCGGCCCGCAGGATGCCTCGGTGCCGGTGTTTGACACCACGGCGATTCATGCGCGCGCTGCGGCGGAGTATATGCTGGCGCGTTAGAGCGCACGTTTTACGCGCGGTTTCCTGGCCGGCTGAAACGATTTTTGTGATCCGGATCACTATTGGGTCGCCATGCCGCGGGCAGCGATTGTTGTTTTCCCGGCGGGGTTTTACAGTGTGGGCAACTTGCCGTTTATTTAATTTTTTTGCGGAGAAAACATCGATGACCTATGCCCTCGTGGGGGACGTTGGCGGCACAAATGCCCGTCTGGCGCTGTGCTCGAAAGAGACGGGTGAAATCAGCAGGGCGAAAACCTACTCGGGCCTGGAGTTCGACAGCCTGGAAGCGGCGATCCGCCAATATCTGCAGGAGCATCAGCTGGAGGTGCAGGACGCCTGCATCGCCATCGCCTGTCCGGTGACGGAAGACTGGGTGGCGATGACCAATCACACCTGGGCGTTTTCGATCAAACAGATGAAAGCGAATCTGGGGCTGGCGCACCTGGAAGTCATCAACGACTTCACCGCGGTGTCGATGGCGATCCCGATGCTGACGGACGCGGACGTGCTGCAGTTCGGCGGTGCTCAGGCGCAGCAGGATAAGCCGATTGCCGTGTACGGCGCCGGCACCGGGCTGGGGGTGGCGCATCTGATCCACGTCAACCGCCAGTGGGTGAGCCTACCGGGCGAAGGCGGTCACGTCGACTTCGCGCCGAACAGCGAAGAAGAGGACATTATCCTGGAAACGCTGCGGGCGGAGATGGGCCACGTCTCGGCAGAGCGCGTGCTGTCCGGTCCAGGGCTGGTTAACCTGTACCGGGCGATCGTCAAATCCGACGGACGGCTGCCGGAGAACCTGGCGCCAAAAGATATTACCGAGCGCGCACTGGCCGACAGCTGCATTGACAGCCGCCGTGCGCTGTCGCTGTTCTGCGTGATCCTGGGGCGTTTCGGCGGCAATCTGGCGCTGACGCTGGGCACCTTCGGCGGCGTGTATATCGCCGGCGGCATCGTGCCGCGCTTTATGGAATTCTTTAAAGCCTCCGGTTTCCGCGCGGCGTTTGAAGACAAGGGGCGGTTTAAGGATTACGTGCAGGATATCCCGGTGTTTATGATCACCCATGCGCAGCCGGGTCTGCTGGGCGCCGGCGCTCACCTGCGCCAGACGCTGGGTATTCAGCTGTAACGCGACAGACATGAGAAAGGGGCGCAGCCGTCAGGCTGCGCCCCTTTTTTATTGGCGGTCAATCAGGCTTTGACCAGATCCGCCGGCTGGTGTTCCTCCTGCTCGGCCGTGGCGGCCGGCTGCGGCGTTTTAATCAGCAGGGTGATCAGCAGGGACAGCAGCGACAGCACGCCAATCACTATGAAGGTAGCGTGGAAGCCGCCGAAGTATTTGGCGATAAATGAGCCGGCCAGCGCGCCCAGGCCGAAGCCCTGATAGATGATGCCGTAGTTTTTGCTGTGGTTTTTCAGGCCGAAGAAGTCGCCGACAATCGCCGGGAATACGGTGATATTGCCGCCGAAGCAGAAGGCGACGGCGCCGACGCACAGGAAGAACAGGCTGTGGCTGAGGGTAAAGCTGCTCAGGGCGACAATCGCCAGCACGGTCACCAGCATGGTGAAGCTGATAACGCGCATCCGGCCGACTTTATCCGACAGGGTGCCGAGGATAATGCGCCCCGCGGTGTTGAAAATCGCGACGGCGGAGACGGTGTTGGCAGCGGTGGCGACGTCCATCCCGGCCAGCTGCACCCCCATATCCTTGACGATGCCGATCAGGTACAGGCCGCTCATACAGGCGGAGAAGAAAATCGCAAACAGCAGGTAGGCTTCTTTGGTCGCCAGCATCTGGCGCACGCTGTAGTCGGCGCTCTGGCCGCGTTGTGCCGCCGGGGTACGGGCCGCGGCCGGCTCTTTCAGCAGCAGCGAGCCGAGGACGATTAACGCCATCACGATCGCGCCCCAGTAGAAGAAGGCGGCGGAGACGCCCGCGTTGGCGATCAGCGCCGCGTTAACGTATTTGAACAGCAGGCTGCCGCTGCCGAAGGCACCGACGGAGATGCCGGAAATCAGCCCCTTATTGGCCGGGAACCATTTGATCAGGTTGGACAGGGTGGAGATATAGGCGATGCCGACGGCAAAACCGACCACCACGCCGGCCAGCAGATAAATCATATCCAGCGAGCTGACATAGGCGCTGGCGATCAGCCCCAGCCCCACCAGCACGCCGGCGGCCAGCGTCAGATTGCGGATGCCGAGGCGCTCCTGCAATTTACCGGCGAACAGGGTAGAAAACGCCAGGAAGAAACTGGTGATGGAGAACGTCGTGGCGACATCCGCCAGGCCCCAGTGGAATTTCTCCACCAGCGGTTGGTTAAACAGGCTCCAGGTATAGATAGTTCCCAGGCCCATCTGGCAGATGATGGTGCCCAGAACGATAAGGCTGCGATTTACCGGTTTTGTTCTCATGGCCGGTTTCTCCTGTTATTTGAGAGTGCGTTATCCGTGGTGAAAATGTGCGGAGCAAAGCGGCTCCGTAGTATGGAGTTATTATATGGCCGGGGCTGCGGCCGGCGGCGGATTGGGCATGAGTTGCCCCGGCGAGGGAATGAAATGCATCTGAGGGGGCATGAGTTGCCGTTTTTGGCGCAAAAACGTCGTCAAATGCCGCCCTGGAGATGTGATCTGAATCAAAGTTATCAACGATTTATTGCCCGGCGACGGCGGAAGATTGTGGGGGAATTGTGAAGGTTTCGTGCGGATGAGGTAAACCGGCGTTTGTCCGATGGAGCTGCCGCGGGCGTGGCATTAGGGTAACGGCAGGCGGATTTAATCCGTTAATGCAGGAGCCATAATATGAAAACCAAAGCACTTTTATTGGCGGCGCTGCTGGCGCTGCCGCTGGCGAGCCAGGCCGGAATTTTTATTAACGTCGCCCCGGACAGCGCATGGCGCGTCGGCGACCGCGACCATCGTGGCCACTACTGGGACGGCCACCGCTGGCGCGAAGCGCGCTGGTGGCGTGAGCACCATCGCGAGCCTCGGCCGCCGCGCCACTACCGCGAGCATTTTCGCCCGCCGCACCGGGCGGATCACCGGCCGCCGGCGCGGCATCACCATCGCCACGACGATCGCCGCGGTTAATTACAGGCGCATCAGCTGGCGGAACGCCTTGACCTTGCTGCGGCTGACCGGCACTTCAAACTCCAGGTCGCTCAGCCGCAGAATATAGGTGTTATTGAACCAGGGCACGATTTCGCGGATTTTCGCCAGATTGACGCAGTAAGAGCGGTGGCAGCGGAAGAAGTGCTCTTCCGGCAGCCGGGCGTAAAATTCGCTGATATTCATCGGCATGACAAACTCTTCACGGCGGGTGTAAACCCGCGTCACTTTTTCGTCGGCCGCCGCATAGTAAATATCGTTGATGTCGGTAACGATGATGCGATCGTTTTTGATCAGGTTAATGCTGTGGCCGCCGCGTCCGGTCGGCTGCTGCTGTTCGGGCTGCGCCTGCGAGCGCGAGTGCTGTGCCTCCAGCTTTTGCAGCATGGTGACGATGCGCGCCTCGTGGTACGGCTTGAGGATATAGTCGAAGGCTTCGATCTCAAAGGCTTCCACCGCGTGTTCTTTATAGGCGGTGATAAAGATAATCGCCGGCCGCTGGGCGAATTTGCTGATGTTCTGCGCCAGCAGTACGCCGTCGAGCGACGGAATATTGATATCAAGGAAGATGGCGTCCACCTGGTGGTTTTGCAGGTATTTCAGCACCTCCAGACCGTCATCGAAGGTGGCTTCGATGGTGATGCTGCTGTGCTGTTTAATCAGGTAGCTCAGTTCTTCCTGCGCCAGAAACTCATCTTCCACAATGATGGCTTTCATACTTTCCTCACGCTTCCTCTGCCGGCCGTTCGGCGGCAGGGCGCCGTTTAGCGCCGTCTTTGGTGATATAAAACGCAATTTCGGTGCCTGGCTCCAGACGGCGAATCTTCAGCCCGGCGCCGTACAGCAGCGAGACGCGGTGGTGCACATTGAGCAGGCCGATATGGTTGCCCGGCATTTCGTTACGCGCCACGCGGTCGATCACTGCCTGGCTGATGCCGTGGCCGGTGTCTTTCACCGAAATCCGGATGCGTTCACCGTGATCCTTGACCGCAATCACCACCACGCCTTTGCCGCGGCAGGGCTGAATGCCGTGCACGATGGCGTTTTCCACCAGCGGCTGGATCAGCAGGCTGGGAATACGCAGCGCGATATCGTCGTCGATATCGTAGATCACCGTCAGTTTGTCGCCGAAGCGCGCCTGTTCGATCGCGATATAATCCTGTACCTGGTGCAGCTCTTTACGGATGTCGATCGGCTCGTCGTTCAGCTCCAGGTTGTAGCGCAGGTAGCGCGACAGGTTGATAATCAGCTGGCGCGCGGTGTCCGGGTTCAGGCGGATTAACGACGAGATGGCGTTCAGCGCGTTAAACAGAAAGTGCGGGTTGATCTTGCTCTGCAGCGCGCGCATTTCGGCCTTATCCGCCATCTGGCGCAGCTGTTCAATGCGGGACACCTCCATCTGGGTGGAGATAATCTGCGACAGGCCGACCGCCATCACCTTCAGGGTATTGGTGATCTGGTGCGCGTGGCAGTAGTAGATTTTCAGCGTGCCGCTGACTTCGCCCTTTTCCCACAGCGGGATCACCAGCTGCGAGTGGATCTGCGGCGTGGCGGGGCTTTCGTGGTTGTTCTTGATAATAATTTTGCCGTGACGGATGCTTTCGCGCGTCACCCGGCTGAGGCTTTCCCGCCCGACCGGATAGTGCTCCTCGCCGACGCCGACGTAGGCCAGCACGCGTTGGCTATCGGTCATCGCCACCGCGTCGGCCTGAATATCGTGGCGGATAATATCGCAGATGGTGGTCAGCGATTCGCTGTTGAAGTTGCGGAAATAGGGCAGGGTTTTACGCGCGATATCCAGCGCCAGCTTGGCCTGGCGGGCGGCGATCACCTCTTTTTCATCCTCCACGCTCTGCACCAGCAGCACGATCAGGCCGATGCACACCGTACCGAGGATCATCGGCAGGGCGATTTGCGCCACGATCTCCAGCCCCAGCTCGGTCGGCGACGCCCACAGCACGATCAGCAGCATGGTCAGGCTCTCACACAGCATGCCGCCGAGAATGCCGATGCGCCAGCGGCGCTCTTTTTTCACCTTCAGGTGGATATAGGCGGCGCTGATGCCGGCGATAATGCTGGTGATCAGGCAGGGCACCGAGGTAATGCCGTCGATATCGATCAGATAGCGGTGCACGCCGGCGATGATGCCGGTGGCCACGCCGACCCACGGCCCGAACAGGATGCCGCCGGCCATGATGGCGATCACCCGCACGTTGACCAGCGAGCCTTCAACGTTGATGCCGGAATAGGTGCTGAACAGTGCGAACAGCGAGAAAATGGCGGTGACCGCCGCCAGCTCCAGCGGCGTGTGTTCCTCTTTTTGCAGCAGCTGGCGGAACAGCCGGGTGCGCGTCAGGAAGAAGAGGCAGATTAACATCAGCGCGGCACGATCGAAGACCGCTAACAGCATTTCAAAAAAAGGGTGCACGGCGGCGACTCACTGCGGTGGAACAAGATGACGGCCAGTATACCACAGCGTCGGGCGTCGGCTCAGAGAGCCCGCGCCCGTATCCCCTTGGCGGTCAGGGTTTAAAGCCCGGAATAAAGCGCGTGACGTCCACCTCCATAAAGGCGCTGCGCTGGAACTGTTCTTTCAGCGCATAGGGCACCGTGCAGTCAAAAATGGCCTTGCAGGCGATGCCTTCCGCGCGAATCGACGGGCTGAAGGCCGGCGACGACGAAGGATCCAGCGGATGGCAGCGCACGCCGGGAATAAATACCGTGCTGACGTCGCCCTGATAGCGGGTGGTCATCGCCCACATCACGTCATTCATATCAAACAGGTCGACATCCTCGTCCACCAGCATCACGTGTTTCAGCTCTGAGAAGGCGGCGAACGCCAGCAGCGCCGCCTGCCGCTGCCGGCCTTCGTCGTTCTCCGAGCGTTTTTTCACCTGCAGCACCGCCAGATATTTGCCGGTGCCGGGGGAAGGGCAGTGTACGTTCTGCACAAAGCCGGGCAGCGCCCGTTCGACCATCTGCAGAATGCTGGCCTCGGTGGGAATGCCCGCCAGATTGGTGTGCTCATCGCTGGCGCCGATGCAGGTTTGCAGGATCGGATGCTTACGGTGGGTAATCGCCTTCACCTTGATCACCGGCAGCGCCGCCTTGGCCTCCCCGGTATAGCCGGGGAACTCCGGCATCGCCTTGCCGCTGTGGGTGTGCTGATCTTCACGCACCCGCACCCCCGGCAGCAGCTCGCCCTCGATCACCACTTCGGCGTGGGCGATGGCGCGCGCCGCCACCGTCAGGCACGGCGTCAGCTCCACCGGCCGGTTGCGCAGCGCGCCGGCCACCGACAGCTCATCGAAGCCCAGCGGCGTGGTGGGCGGCTCGAAGCAGGCGCCGATCTCAATGGCCGGGTCAACGCCGATGCTGATAGAGATCGGCAGTGCCTGGCCCGCCGCTTCGGCCTTCATGCGGAAGGTGTCAAGGTGGCGGCCGGGCACGAAGTACATCGAGATTTCATCCTTGCCCTGAACGCACAGGCGGTGGATCGTCACGTCGTGCTCGCCGGTTTCCGGGTCGGCGGCATAGCACATGCCCAGCGTAAAGTAGGGGCCGGCGTCGTCCGGCGTATTGGTCGGCGCCGGCAGCAGTTTGAGGATGTCGAAGTCCGGGTCGCTGGCCAGATGCACCACTTCCTGGCAGGCGGCTTGCTCACGCGGAATTTCGATTGGTGCAATCGGATGGCTGACCGACTCTTTCAGCAGCTGGGCCAGCCGGTCCGGCGTGCTGCCCAACAGGTGGGCCACGCGCTTGCGCGACGCCAGCAGGCCGATCAGCACCCGCATATCGTCGTAGCCTTTAATGCGATTGAACATCATGGCGGGGCCGACGCGCGTCGGCCGCATCACGGTGCCGTGCGCGCCGACGTAGCGGTACACGCCGGACAGCTCGGCCATCGGGTCCACCGGTTCATCGGTGGCGATCAGTTCATCTTCAAGCTGGCTCAGCAGCGCCAGGGCGGAACGCAGGTCGTGAACCTGCGGCAGTTCGTTGGGTGTGGTCATCGGCACGATCCGTTAATGGTCAGAGTAAGAGGGGGATGGGTTGTTATCTATTATCAGTGTCGGGCGGGGATTGATTTCTGTCTAATAGGGTTTAGCCTGTTTTTAATCATCATTCGTTATCACAGGACGGCTTATGAGCGACATCCGCCAGCTGTACTCGTTTATTGCCCTGGCCGACGAGATGCACTTCGGGCGTGCGGCGGCCAATGTGCATATTGCCCAGCCGGCGCTGAGCCAGCACATCAAACTGCTGGAACAGCGCCTGGGGTTGCGGCTGTTTGAGCGCGATCGCCGCCACGTGGCGCTGACGCCGGAAGGGCGCGTGCTGCTGGAGAAAGCGCGCGATGCCATAGGTCGCTATGAGGGGCTGCTGCAGGCCGCCGCCAGCCTGCGCAGCGGCGCCGACGGCGCGATCCGGCTGGGGTATGTCGGATCGGCGATTTACGATCCCGCCCTGATGGCGCTGATGCGCGACTACCGTCAGGCGCGGCCGGGCATTGAGCTGGCGATGGAAGAGCATGATGTGAACCGTCAGCTCACCCTGCTGCAGAGCGGCGACCTGGATGCGGCGCTGGTGCGTACGCCGGTGCCGCAGTTGCCCGGGCTGGTTTACCGGCAGGTGGTGCAGCGGGCGCTGATCGCGGTGCTGCCGAAGGATCATGCGCTGAGCGGGGGCGGTACGCTGTCGCTGCGGCAGCTGGCGCAAGAGCCGTTTTTGATCCAGAACGATCCGCCGGGCGTCGGGCTGGCCTGGTCGGTATTGGCCGCCTGCCGCCGCGCCGGCTTTACGCCGCATCCGCTGAAAACCACGCGCGACGTGGCGGTAACCATCGGGCTGGTGGCCCTGGGGATGGGCGTCGCGCTGGTGCCGGAGACGCAGGCGCTGGCGCGGCGTGAGGATATCAGCTATCACCCGCTGGACGATCCGCTGGCGGTGAGCACGCTGACGCTGGCCTACCGGCAGAATACCCAGCAGGCGGCGGTGAAGGATTTGGCCCGCTTTGTTCTGGCGCGCGCCACGGGCTGAGCGGCGCGCGCGGGGCGGTTATTTCAGGCCGAGCTGTTCTCTGCCGAGCGGCGTCAGCATCTCTTCACCGCCGCGGCCGACGAAGTCCACCTCAAAATCATCCGCGGCGAAGTCCGGCGGCGTGCGGCCGCTCAGGAAGCTGGGCAGCTGCCGCTGCAGATAGGCGTCGTTCTTTGCGCAGCCCGGCGCGGCGGCGATATACATCACGTTGCTGTCGAACTCGCCGTGGTGCTCATTTTCCACCGCGTGGATCACGTCGCAGTGCCAGAATACGCAGTCGCCCGGCTCCAGATCCGGAATAGGGGAAATCCCCTGCAATAAAAGGGGATGCCATTTCTCCGAAATTGACAGCGCGCGTCCCGGTGCGGCATCGCACAGATCGTCATCCGCCACGTCGTCCTGCAGCGCGCGCAGCAGCACGTAAGCCATGGCGTTGGCGATCGGTACCAGGTTCAGCGTCCCGGCGTGGGTGCGCTGTGGTGTCAGCGCCGTCCAGCCCTGAAAGGTGCGGAACATTGAGCAGACCGCCGGCGAGGCGATTTCGCGCACCTCGGTGCGACCGTCGGCGGCGAAAGGGTCGTAACGTTGCCACTCGCCGGAGAACACGTGGCGATAGACATAGCGGAAATTCTCGTCCAGCCAGCGTTCGATGGTGCCGCTGTCGACGTGCGGCGACAGGCCGAGTGAGGAGGAGTTCGGCGGGCGGCGGCGGGTGCGGTCGGCATAGCTGGCGACGCGCTGCGGGTCGAAGTGCTGCTTACCGTCGCTTTCGCTTGCCCACAGGCTGTTCATGAAGACCTGCACCGCGTGCATGCGTCGATCCTGGCGCGCCTCCACCTGCGGCTTTGACCAGTAGATACCGTAAATCTGCGGTTTGCTGGCGGCCAGTTTACCGAAGTAATTATCTTCGGCGGCGTTTTTCAGCCGTTCGACAAAGTTGTTGCGGCTCAGATAGTCGCCGATTTCGCGGTTCCAGCCTTCGGCGGTGGCGCGCGGGAACACGCCGCGGATGGCGCAGGCGCCGCGCTGTCTGATCAGCGCCTTCTGCTGCTCGCTCACCCGCTGTTGCAGAATATCCTCGGCGTCGATTTGCGGCACCGGATTGTGGCCGGCGGCCAGCTCATGGCGGATCTGTTCCACCTGCTGGCGAATGTTGTCCTCCAGCGCCAGAAACACCTCGCGGTAGTTGGGCAGCGCCTGGCGCAGCTGCCGTTTGACGTGCTTGATGGCGGCGGGGATATCGTCGATAACCAGTGCTGTCATAAGGTTCTCCTTACTATCGCCGGTGGGCGTCGTCGGTTACAGAGAGTAGGTAATACATTTGTTGTTTTTACGTTAATGATTATCTGGACTTTAACGAGGAAAATAAAGCGATATCTTTCATTCGAAACTTCCTGTTTTTTGAATTTCGGAGATTACTGTCCCGAGGACGATGATGAAAAAGTTATCGTTTAGGGGATGGACAGCCTGAATCTGCTGCGATATGTTCAAGAACAGGCCAAAAACTGGCCAGCGTCGCTCGGACGGTCCGGGCGCTTACGTCTCTTCGAGGAATCTATGGCTGATAATCACAGTCCGCGCCGCTTTACGCGCATTGAACGTCTTCCCCCGTACGTGTTTAACATCACCGCCGAACTGAAGATGGCCGCCCGCCGTCGCGGCGAAGATATTATCGACTTCAGCATGGGCAACCCCGACGGCCCGACGCCGCCGCACATTGTGGAAAAACTCTGCACCGTGGCGCAGCGTGAGGATACGCACGGTTACTCGACCTCACGCGGTATTCCGCGCCTGCGCCGGGCGATCTCGCGCTGGTATCAGCAGCGCTATCAGGTGGATATCGATCCGGAAAGTGAAGCCATCGTCACCATCGGCTCCAAAGAGGGGCTGGCGCATCTGATGCTGGCGACGCTTGACCATGGCGATACCGTGCTGGTGCCGAACCCGAGCTACCCGATTCATATTTACGGCGCGGTGATCGCCGGCGCGCAGGTGCGTTCGGTGCCGCTGGTGGAAGGCGGCGATTTCTTTGGTGAGCTGGAGCGCGCCATCCGTGAAACCATCCCGCGGCCGAAAATGATGATCCTCGGTTTCCCCTCCAACCCGACCGCGCAGTGCGTGGAGCTGGATTTCTTTGAGCGGGTGGTGGCGCTGGCGAAGCAGTACAACGTGCTGGTGGTGCATGATTTGGCCTATGCCGATATTGTCTATGACGGCTGGCAGGCGCCGTCGATCATGCAGGTGCCGGGGGCGAAAGACATCGCGGTTGAGTTTTTCACCCTGTCGAAAAGCTATAATATGGCTGGCTGGCGCATCGGTTTTATGGTGGGCAATCCGGAACTGGTCAGCGCGCTGACGCGCATCAAGAGTTACCACGATTATGGCACCTTTACGCCGCTGCAGGTGGCGGCCATCGCCGCGCTGGAGGGCGACCAGCAGTGCGTGCTGGACATTGCCGAGCAGTATCGCCAGCGGCGCAACGTGTTGGTGAAAGGCCTGCACGAAGCCGGCTGGATGGTGGATAACCCGAAGGCCTCAATGTACGTCTGGGCGAAAATCCCGCAACCGTATGCCCATTTGGGATCGCTGGAGTTCGCCAAACGCCTGCTGGCGGAGGCGAAGGTCTGCGTATCGCCGGGCATCGGCTTTGGTGAGTATGGCGACGATCACGTGCGTTTTGCACTGATTGAAAATCAGGATCGTATTCGCCAAGCGGTTCGCGGCATCAAGGCGATGTTCCGCGCCGATGGACTGATCTCGCCGGCGGCGAAATAGCTTACCGGACTGCAAAAACAACCAAGGGGCGCCGGTGCGCCCCTTGTTGCCGTTTTCGGGTTTGGTGGTCCGTCAGGAAACCATAAACATGAAGGTACCAACCCATGCAACCAGCATGAATGAAATTCCCATCAAAAAGTATTTCACTGAATAACTCCCCTCATGGAGTGCTCGCAAGTCAACGATCCCGATTGTTGTGCTGAGTATTGTATAGGATGTTCAGTTCGCCCGGCCGTTTCTTTTTGTTATGAAAACAGTCCGTTGGCAGCCTGAACTTCCCGGTCGCCGCATTTTTCCGTTTGTGACAACGTGGGAAATGCGACAGGATCGGCGCTCAATGTACTCCCAATCTTTGTATTATTTCAATACTGTGTTTTTGATCACGTTTTTTGCCGTTTTTTTAATCATCGGTCGCTGTTTATTCACTGATTTTTCTTCAGAGAGGGGCAGCCAAGAGTGGGTGGTGAGAGGCCACCAGTGGAGGCGGCCGCAACCTTACCAAAGTAGAATAACGATGGTCGCTACGGCAGACCAGAACAGTAGGCAAATGACCAGTACCGTTAGCCAGATATGGCGATATATCCACTTCATGTTTAACCTTTATCTGCGCCGGTGAAAGGGGTAACCCCCATCATCGGCAGTCGCAGGAGAATATTTAGTCCGGCGACGCACAATTTTTACTGTTTATCGCAGAGATGAACCGAGGCTCGGATTTCGTAGCCCAGTAAAAAGAGTGCCTGTTCCAGCGCTTCGGCTTTGGAAGCATAGGCGATATCCAACAGGCGATTCATCTGACCGGCGTTAAACCCCAGTTTGCGCGCCAGTAATGCTTTCGGCATCCGTTGTGCCAGTAGTGCGTTATGCAGCGCAATTTTAAGCTGCGCCAACAGCGACAACGGCACACGCAGCTCTGCTGCGTCGCATGACGAGGGCGGCGGCACCGTGCGGCCTTCATCAAGCTCAATCGCGATGGCGGTCAGCAGTGCGTCTTGTGCTTCCAGTTCGATGTCTTCGCGTTTATAGCTGGCGGTTTGAAATTCCGGGAAATCACGAAAGCCGATATGCCAGCAGTCGTTTTCATCATCAAAGTGGTAGTAGGCCGGGTAGTGGCTAGGCATAGCGGCTCCTGATTAGTGGCAAGATTACAATGCGCAGCAGAGTAGCATGACTCAGGAGATAAAAGAGGAGGGACAGTGTGAAATGTTGTCCTCATTGATGAGGGGTTTATGTAAAAAGTCATCGTTAAATGATTCCATAACAAAGAATTATACGATCGAAGATATGTTTGTTTTTTGAACTGCATGAGCTGTGTGTCAGAGCATTATAAATTAATTTAATAAATATTCATAATATCTACAGTTTATTCTGCGTAAGAAAACGTGTTGTTAGTCGAATTTTCTAGGATTTTTCCAACTTCAAGGGCGATAAATCAACAAATCTTACACTAAAGTTTTGTATTCTTAAGAGGTAGAGGCTGATCAAGATTAATAGTCAGTAAATCATAATTTTATTTAATGTAAAAAGAGTGATCCAAATTTATGTACGGGCTTTGTGAACGGTTTTATCTTAGCTTTGTTAAAGCCATTTCCGATGTTTGTTATTGATTTTATTATTAATTATTTTAGTGGCGTGGCGAAAACGTTTCGTGAAATTATCTTTTCCATTTAATACTGTTTTTCATTGCATTACATCCCGTTGGTTCACCCGAGATGCTGGCAGGTCGGGAAAGAGGGGGGGGGAGGGTATTTCGGGGCGTGACTTAAATGCTTTTTGCTGCGGTTGATTAACCATTAAAGCGATCTTGGCGGGAGGGGCGTCAGCGATGACGATTTACACCACGGTCGGATGGCGCTCGTCGTGAAATTGGCAGGAAAAATAGGGTGAGAATAATATATATAATAACCAGCTCTAACTGTTTCATTAATCACTTGGTTTTTAGTTGCCTGCACTTTTTGTTGGTAGGGGGAAATATGTTCGTTACCGATAAATGCGTTACGCCATCGGAGCGATGGTTTTTCGTCCATAGTATGGCCGTAGTGCAATATTTCTGTTTATCACTCAATAGGGAAGATGGAGGTGCCGGCGTGCTGAAAAGCGTGAATGGTACCCCCGACTGGAATCGAACCAGTAACTAGCCCTTAGGAGGGGCTTGTTATATCCGTTTAACTACGGAGGCATAGTGACGCTGACAGGCATTATACCCGTTTTTCTTCCCAGAATAAGCAGTTAGCGGTGCGTTTGGCTAATCATTCGCCAGTGACGGCTTCCTGCGGCGGCGGGGAGGGGACGGAAGGCCGGGTGGCGCGGGGTTAATACGCCGGTGGTACTCCGGAAGTTGGGTGCGTCATCCTGCCGCCAAGCGGGAGAAATAAGTTGGTCAAATTGCAGAAAAAAGTAACAAGGGTTTAACGTTGGCGCATTTTTCTACGCATTATTGATCTGATGCGCAATATTACCCCTATCGGAGTAGTTTCTGCGCCGGCCACAGGCTACGAGCCGCCGATCGCTTGTGCTATCATGCGCACACCCAAAGAAAAATAGCCGAGCCCTACCCATGCTGGAAGCCAAAAACCTGAGTTGTGTCCGCGATGAGCGCACCCTGTTTAGCGGGCTGAGCTTTTCGGTGAATCCGGGCGACCTGGTGCAGGTGGAGGGACCGAACGGCGCGGGTAAAACCAGCCTGCTGCGCATTCTGGCCGGTCTGGCGCGCCCGGATGACGGCGAAGTGCGCTGGCGGGGCGAAAATACCCGCCGCAGTCGCGAACGCTATCATGCGGAGCTGCTGTTCCTCGGCCATCAGCCGGGCATCAATGCGATGCTGACGCCGTTTGAAAACCTGCGCTTTTATCAGCGCGCCGCCCGCAGCGGCGACGGCCAGGCGATCTGGCAGGCGCTGGAGCAGGTGGGGCTGGTGGGGTATGAGGACCTGCCGGTGGCGCAGCTGTCCGCCGGGCAGCAACGGCGCGTGGCGCTGGCGCGCCTGTATCTGAGCGACAGCCCGCTGTGGATACTGGACGAGCCGCTGACCGCCATCGATAAACAGGGCGTGGCTGAATTGATCCGCCATTTTGAACAACATGCGCAGCAGGGCGGCATGGTAGTGTTGACCACCCATCAGGAACTGGCCGGCAGCCAGCGGCCGGTGACGAAAATTCGTCTGCTGGACGCGGGGAGGGAGACGGCCTGATGTTTTTTACCCTGTTGCGTCGTGAACTGAAAATCGCCTTTCGCAAAGGCGCAGAAATCGTGAACCCGCTGTGGTTCTTTCTGATCGTTATCACGCTGTTTCCGCTGGGCGTCGGCCCGGAGCCGCAGCTGCTGGCGCGTATCGCGCCGGGCATCATCTGGGTGGCGGCGCTGCTGGCGTCGCTGCTGTCGCTGGAAAGATTGTTCCGCGATGACTTTCTTGACGGCTCGCTGGAACAGCTGTTGCTGCTGCCGACCCCGCTGCCGCTGGCGGTGTTAGGCAAAGTATGTGCTCACTGGGTGGTGACGGGGCTGCCGTTGCTGCTGCTGTCGCCGCTGGTGGCGCTGCTGCTGTCGCTGGACATGCAGACCTGGTTGGCGGTGGCCGCTACTCTGCTGCTCGGCACGCCGACGCTGAGCCTGATCGGCGCCATCGGCGTCGGGCTGACCGTCGGGCTGCGCAAAGGCGGGGTGCTGCTGAGCCTGCTGGTGCTGCCGCTGTATATTCCGGTGCTGATCTTCGCCACCGGCGCGATTGACGCCGCTGCGATGGGAATGCCGATCGACGGCTATCTGGCGATACTCGGTGCGCTGCTGGCGGGCAGCGTGACGCTGGCGCCGTTCGCCACCGCCGCGGCGCTGCGGGTAAGCGTGCACTAGCTAACAGATAAGAGCCGGGCAACGCCGACAAGAGCGGCCCTGGCGTATACATCATTGGCCGCTTTGCAGCGCAGGGCGGCGGACGTTTTCATTTACCGTGAGCAATGACAACAATGTGGAAATGGTTACATCAATTCGCCAGGCCCGAGCGGCTCTACCAGGTTTGTGAGCGCTTAGTACCCTGGCTCGGCGCGGCGGGCGTCGTTTGCCTGCTGCTTGGCTGGATATGGGGCTTTGGCTTCGCGCCCAAGGATTATCAGCAGGGCGATAGCTTCCGCATTATGTATATCCATGTGCCGGCGGCGATGTGGTCGATGGGCATTTACGCCTCCATGGCGGTGGCCGCCTTTATCGGCCTGGTGTGGCAGATGAAAATGTCCGATACCGTGGTCGCGGCGATGGCGCCGGTGGGCGCGGTATTCACCTTTATTGCGCTGGTGACCGGTTCCGCCTGGGGCAAGCCGATGTGGGGCGCCTGGTGGGTCTGGGACGCGCGTCTGACCTCCGAACTGGTGCTGCTGTTCCTGTATATGGGCATCATCGCGCTGTACAACGCCTTTGAAGACCGCCGCCTGGCCGGCCGCGCCGCCGGTATTCTGGTGCTGGTCGGCGTGGTCAATATTCCGATTATCCACTTCTCGGTCGAATGGTGGAACACGCTGCATCAGGGCTCCACCAATATGCAGCAAAGCATCGCGCCAAGCATGCGTACGCCGCTGCGCTGGGCGATCCTCGGCTATCTGCTGTTCTTTATTACCCTGACGCTGATGCGTCTGCGTAATCTGATCCTGGCGCAGGAGCGCCACCGTCCGTGGGTAGCCGCCCTGATTAACAAGGAGCGTCAGTCATGAATGCCGCATTTCCCTCCTGGACGGCGTTTTTCGCCATGGGCGGTTACGCCTTTTATGTGTGGCTGGCGGTGGCCGCCACGCTGATTCCGTTGCTGGGGCTGGTGTGCCACACCCTGTGGCAACGCCGGCAGCTGCTGGCCGATGTGCGCCGTCGTCAGGCGCGCGAACGCCGTATCCGCCAATCACAACATGCTAAAACATCGGCTGCGCCGCAGTCCGCCGCTGCGCGGGAGAAATCATTGTGAATCCACGTCGTAAAAGTCGCCTCTATCTGGCCCTGGTGGTGCTGGTCGGCATCGCGCTAACCGCCTCTCTGGTGCTGTATGCGCTGCGCTCCAACATCGATCTGTTTTATACCCCGGGCGAAATCCTGCAGGGCAAAGGAGAAAATCATGAAAAGCCGGAGGTCGGGCAGCGCCTGCGCATCGGCGGCATGGTGATGCCGGGGTCGGTCAAACGCGATCCTGAGACGCTGAAGGTCAGCTTCAAGGTGTATGACGCGCGCGGCGCGATAGCCGTCACCTATGAAGGCATTCTGCCGGACCTGTTCCGTGAGGGGCAGGGCGTGGTGGCGCAGGGCGTGCTGGGAGAAGGCAACGTGGTGAACGCCAAAGAGGTGCTGGCCAAGCACGATGAGAAATACACCCCGCCGGAAGTGGCCGATGCGATGAAAGAGAACCATAAAGGGCCGGCGTCGGCCTACCGCGCGCCGCAGGAGGACAGCCAGTCATGATGCCGGAGCTGGGAAGTTTTCTGTTGTGCCTGGCGCTGGCGGTATCGCTGCTGCTGAGCATCTACCCGCAGTGGGGAGCCGCGCGCCAGGACAGCCGCATGATGGCGGTGGCGCGTCCGCTGACCTATGGCATGTTCGCCGCCATTGCGCTGGCGTTTATCTGCCTGGTGCACGCCTTTATCGTTAATGATTTCACCGTGGCCTATGTCGCCGCCAACTCCAACACCCAACTGCCGGTCTATTACCGCATCGCCGCTACCTGGGGGGCGCATGAAGGTTCGCTGCTGCTCTGGGTGCTGCTGCTGAGCTGCTGGTCGCTGGCGGTGGCGCTGTTCAGCCGCTCCATGCCGCAGGATGCGGTGGCGCGCGTGCTGTCGGTGATGGGGATGATCACCGCGGGTTTCCTGCTGTTTATCATCATGACCTCCAACCCGTTCACCCGCACCTTGCCGAATTTCCCGATCGACGGTCGCGATCTGAACCCGCTGCTGCAGGACGTCGGGCTGATTTTCCACCCGCCGCTGCTGTATATGGGCTACGTCGGCTTTTCGGTGGCGTTTGCGTTCGCCATCGCCTCGCTGATGGCCGGCCGGCTCGACACCGCCTGGGCGCGCTGGTCGCGGCCGTGGACCACCGCCGCCTGGGTGTTCCTGACCCTCGGCATCGTGCTCGGTTCCGCTTGGGCTTACTACGAGCTGGGCTGGGGCGGCTGGTGGTTCTGGGACCCGGTGGAGAACGCCTCCTTTATGCCGTGGCTGGCGGGCACCGCGCTGATGCACTCGCTGGCGGTGACGGAAAAACGCGGCACCTTCAAGGCCTGGACGGTGCTGCTGGCGATCACCGCCTTCTCGCTGTGCCTGCTCGGCACCTTCCTGGTGCGCTCCGGCGTGCTGGTGTCGGTGCACTCCTTTGCCTCCGATCCGGCGCGCGGCATGTTTATCCTCGCCTATCTGGTGATTGTGATCGGCGGTTCGCTGCTGCTGTACGCCTTTAAGGGCGGCCAGGTGCGCAGCCGGGTGCAGCATGAAACCTTTTCCCGCGAGACCTTCCTGCTGGGCAACAACGTATTGCTGATGGCCGCCATGCTGGTGGTGCTGCTGGGCACCTTGCTGCCGCTGGTGCATAAACAGCTTGGCCTGGGCAGCATTTCGATCGGCGAGCCGTTCTTCAACACCATGTTCACCTGGCTGATGGCGCCGATGGCGCTGCTGCTGGGCATCGGTCCGCTGGTGCGCTGGCGCCGCGACGAGCCGAGCAAGCTGTGGCGCCGTCTCGGGGTGGCGCTGGTGGTGACTCTACTGCTGTCGATACTGCTGCCGTGGCTGCTGCAGGACAGCATCGCCGGTATGACGGTGGTCGGGCTGCTGATGGCGGTATGGGTGATTGTGCTGACGCTGATGGAGCTGCATGAACGCGCCACGCACCGTCACGGTTTCTGGCGCGGGCTGAGGCACCTGTCGCGCAGCCACTGGGGCATGGTGCTGGGGCACCTGGGCGTGGCGGTGACGGTGATCGGCATCGCCTTCAGCCAGAACTACAGCGTGGAGCGCGACGTGCGGATGAAGGCCGGCGACAGCGTGGATATTCACGATTATCACTTTGTGTTCCGCGACGTGCACGATATCCGCGGGCCGAACTACACCGGCGGCGTCGGCATTATCGACGTGACGCGCAACGGCAAGGCGGAAGCGACGCTGCATGCGGAAAAACGCTACTACAGCGTGGCGCGCAGCATGATGACGGAAGCGGCGATCGACGGCGGCCTGACGCGCGATCTGTACGCGGCGCTGGGCGAAGAGCTGGATGACGGCTCCTGGGCGGTGCGGCTGTATTACAAACCGTTCGTCCGCTGGATCTGGTTCGGCGGCGTATTTATGGCGCTGGGCGGGCTGCTGTGCATCCTCGATCCGCGCTATCGGATGAAGAAAAAACTGGCGCGTCAGGGCAAGCAGGAGGCGCAGGCATGAACCGTAAACTGTTATTTATCCCCTTAATCCTGTTCTTATTGCTGGTGGCCGCCTTTATGGTGCAGTTGACGCGCAACGCCGGCGGCGAGGATCCGACCATGCTGGAGTCGGCGCTGATCGGCAAACCGGTGCCGACCTTTAAGCTGGAATCGCTCGATCAGGCGGGCAAAACCTACGATCAGGCGGTGCTGCGCGACGGCAAGCCGCTGCTGCTGAACGTTTGGGCCACCTGGTGCCCGACCTGCCGCGCTGAACATCAGTATCTGAACCAGCTGGCGAGCCGCGGCGTGCGGGTGGTGGGGCTGAACTACAAGGACGACCGCGCCAAGGCGGTCAACTGGCTTAACAGCCTGGGCAACCCGTACGCGCTCAGCCTGTTCGACGGCGACGGCATGCTGGGGTTGGATCTCGGCGTGTACGGCGCGCCGGAAACCTTCCTGATCGATGGGCAGGGCATTATCCGCTACCGCCACGCCGGCGATATGAATGAGCGGGTCTGGCAGCAGGAAGTGTTGCCGCTGTACCGCAAGTACGGGGGGCAGGGATGAAGTTCGCCGCCGTGATATTGGCCGCACTGCTGAGCTTCAGCGCCGCTGCGGCCATCGACACCTACCGTTTTGACTCGGTGGAGCAGGAGCAGCAGTACCGCGAGCTGACCGAGCAGCTACGCTGCCCGAAATGCCAGAACAACAGCATTGCCGATTCCAACGCCATTATCGCCGCCGATATGCGCGCCAAAGTCTATGAGCTGATGATGCAGGGGCAGAACAAACAGCAGGTCATCGATTATATGGTGGCCCGCTACGGCAACTTCGTCACCTATGAGCCGCCGGTGACGCCGGCGACGCTGATCCTGTGGGTCGGCCCGCTGCTGTTTGTGCTGATTGGCGGCGCGGTGGTGATTATGCGCAGCCGTCGCCGTGCCCCGGTGAATAACGACGAATTCTCCGCACAGGAGAAGCAGCGTCTGGCGGCGCTGCTGGAAGAGACTGACAGGAAGAAACGCTAATGGCTTTTTGGCTGATGATTATTGTGCTGCTGCTGGTCGCCGCCGCGCTGTTGCTGGTGCCGGCCCTGCGGCACAACCGGGCGGACAACGCTACCAGTCGCGACACGCTGAACAAGGTGCTGTATCAGGAGCGCCTGGGCGAGCTGGAGCAGGATGAACAGCAGGGCGTGGTTGGCGAACGCCCTGAACTGGTGAAAGAACTGCAGCAAAATCTGCTGGATGATATTCCCGGCCAGACGACGGCGCAGAGCAAACCGATCAACCGCTGGGCGCTGCTGCCGGGCGTGTTGCTGCTGGTGGTGGTGGCGGTCGGCTTCTACCTGAAAACCGGCGGCCTGGCGCAGGTGGCGGCCTGGCGGCAGGTGCAGGATCAGATGCCGGAACTGCGCGCCCGGGTCGCCAACGAGCATGCGCAGCCGCTCAGCATGGAAGAGATCGCCCGTCTGGGGTTGGGGCTGCGCACCGCGCTGCAGCAGGACGGCCGTAATATTAACGACTGGATGATGCTGGGGCGGGTCGGCATGGCGCTGAATAATGCCACTACCGCCACGCAGGCGTTCGCCCATGCCTATCAGTTGGATCCGAATAATCTGGAAGTCCGGCTGGGGTACGCCGAGGTATTGACGCGTTCCAACGATCCGGAGGATAACCGGCAGGCGTCGCAGATGCTGCGCAAAATGATCGCCGAAGATCACAGTAATCTGCGTATTCTCAGCCTGTTGGCGTTTAACGCCTTTGAGCAGGGCGACTATCGCCAGGCCATCGGCGCCTGGCAGGTGATGCTAAAATTATTACCGGCGGACGATCGCCGTACGGAAGTGCTAAAGCGCAGTATTGAACAAGCAAAAGTACAGGCCGGCGAGGAAACTGTTAAACTTGGTGTCAATGTCACGTTGTCTCCAGAGGCAGCCAACGCATTACCCCAACAAGGGACGCTGATAATTTCGGTCACCGATGGCAAAAGCCCGGTGCCGGTTGCTGTAAAACAATTACCTCTGAGCCGTTTCCCGCTGTCGTTCTCGCTGGATGATGGCAACGCCATGATGCCGGAGCGTTTGCTGTCGTCGCTGCATCAGGTGAAGGTGCGCGTACGGGTTTCTCATGACGGTCTGGCAACGCCGCAGGCCGGCGACTGGTTCGGTGAGAGTGCGCTGCAGACGTTCAGCGGTAACGGGCAGGTTAGCGTTCAGATAGATAAACAGGTCCCTTAATAAAAGACTGAACGTATTGTTTTTTATGGAGAAAAATATGAACTTTCGCCTGACTGGGCTGGCTTTCGCAACGGTGTTGCTCGTCGGGTGCGCCAGCACCCCTGAGAATGAACCCCAAGGGCGATCCGATCCTTTGGAAGGATTCAACCGGACGATGTTCGATTTTAACTACAACGTGCTGGATCCCTATGTGCTGCGGCCGGTGGCGGTAGCTTGGCGTGACTACGTGCCGCAGCCGGCGCGTAACGGCCTGAGCAACTTCACCTCCAACCTGGAAGAGCCGGCCAGCATGGTCAACGCCTTCCTGAAGGGCGATCCGTACCGCGGGATGATCCACTTCAACCGCTTCTTCCTGAACACCATCCTCGGTATGGGCGGCCTGATCGACGTGGCCGGCATGGCCAACCCGAAACTGGCGCGTGAAGAGCCTAACCGTTTCGGCAGCACGATGGGCCACTACGGCGTCGGCTACGGCCCGTATGTGATGCTGCCGGGCTACGGCAGTTTCACCCTGCGTGACGAGGGCGGCGACTGGGCCGATTCGCTCTATCCGGTGCTGAGCTATCTGACCTTCTGGATGTCGGCCGGCAAGTGGGTGGTGGAAGGCATTGAGACCCGCGCCCAGCTGCTGGATTCCGACGGGCTGCTGCGCAACTCTTCCGATCCGTACCTGATGGTGCGCGAGGCATACTTCCAGCGCCACGACTTTATCGCCAACGGCGGCGTGCTGAAGCCGGAAGAGAACCCGAACGCCAAGGCGATTCAGGGCGATCTGGACGATATCGATTCGGCGGAATAACCGCGACGTTAAGCGATATAAAGAAAAACCCGCCAAACGGCGGGTTTTTTATCGCGGATGCGGTCGGGCGTAACTTAGAAGGTGTAGTTGAAGTTAGCGCCGTACAGCCAGGCTTTACCTTCAGACTCGAAGGTGTACGGACCTTCTTTGACGGTCACGTGCTGGCCGTGCATGTAGGAGACGCCTACGTCCACCGAGGCGTTCTGGTTAAACGCGTAGGTGGTGCCGGCGCTCAGCCAGAAGCGGTCCTGATCCGGGATGGAGATGGAGCGGTTCTGCGCCGGTACCGGGCTGTCATCGAAGGCGATACCGGTACGGAAGGTCCAGTTATCGTCATAGTAGTAGGTGGTGCCCAGCGCGATGCGGTAGGCGTCCTTGAAGCCTTCATGCTTCTCAAACAGCGTCTGGCCGTTGCTGCCGGTGGCTCTCAGCTCTTGGAACTGGCTCCAGCTGGTGTACGCCAGGCTGTAGTGAATGGCCCACTTTGGCGCCACCTTGTTATAACCGGAAATTTCCCACATCTCAGGCAGATGCAGCGACAGAGAGCCAGGAATGGTGTTGCCGTCGGTGCCCCATGGCAGACCGGTCATGCCCTGCATCGGGTTATAGGCCGACGGGATGCTGCTCTTGTAATCGCCGTCGAAGTCGACTTTGATTTCAGAGCGGTAGGTCAGGCCGTAGCGGTTGTTTTCATCCACTTCATACAGGATGCCGGCGTTCCAGCCGTAGCCCCACTCGTCGCCTTTCAGGTGCGAAATCTGGGTGTCGGCAGGCATGCCGACCGCTGCGCCGCTTTCGCCGGCGTAGCGTTCCAGCTTGGCTTTCGCGTACAGCGCATCAAAACCGAGGCCGAAGCTGAAGTGTTGGTTCAGGCGGTAGGCGGCGCTCAGATTGAGGTTAACGGTGGTCAGATCGGTTTTACCGCCGTACGGGCCTGCGGTATAGCCGTCGTTAAATTCGGTCGCCAGGCCGTAGTTGCTGGTGACCGAGCCGCCGACGGCCCACTGGTCGTTCAGCGGGTGAATATAGTGCAGGTTCGGGATCCACTGCGCCGGCGCGATGTTTTTCGCATTCAGGCTGTTGCCGGAGCGCGAGGTGCCGGAAATATCCACGTCCGGGTCAACAAAGATGGCGCCGGCGGAGAAGGTTGGGCGGTCAAACATCATCATGGTCGCCGGGTTGCGGCTGGCTGAGGTGGCATTGTCGGCGACGGCGCCTTCACCAGAAAAAGAACGGCCTAAACCAGAAGAAGAGTATTCATTCAACTGGAATCCTGCGGCATACACGTTCGAAGAAATAATCGCCACTGCAGCTGCAAGAGCTGTTTTCTTGAATAGGTTTTTCTGGCTCATGACCAAAACCTCATTATGTGTTTATTATTTAAACTATGTTACACGCGGTAACAAGGAGCGCGGGATTGTAGGGTCCGTTATCCATCAGACAAATCAGACCAGTGGCTGAATTATAGGTCTGACCTGTTAAGATGTTGCAACTTTGTTTTTGAAATATTTCCATATTGATATCAAAAAAGAGATCTGCTTAACAAAACGCCAGCGGTAAATAACAAAATTCCTATGTTTATTGATCAATCGGCTATTTTTATTTGTGATTTCCATCACTTAAAACACCCACAGAGAGTAAGTGCTAGTGATCTCATCGGGCGGGGAGTAAAATGGCTTACAGAATCTTGGGTCTTTGCGCCGGGTCACATTCCTGGCGTCGTGAGGAGAATTGACTATGTCAGATGCAATTAATAAATGCAGCGCGCAGGAAACGGCGGCGTGCTGCTGCGTGGATGTCGGCACCGTGATGGATAATACCGACTGCACCGCGTCCTACAGCCAGATTTTCAGCAGCGAGCAGGAAGCGCAGCAGACGCTGGCGGCGCTGACGGAAAAAGCGCGTTCGGTAGAGTCCGATCCTTGCGCGATCGGCAGCAGCCTGCAGCCGGTGGACGGCGGCGTGCGGCTGAACGCTGATTTCACCTTTGCCTGCCAGGCGGAAACGCTGATTTTCCAGCTGGGCCTGCGTTAATCCCGCACGGTATTCTGCGCGGCGTCCGCCGCGCAGCCTCTTTTTAGCCCCTTGCGGGCCAATCCCCCGTTTTAAAGTTGCTCCTGCTCGCAGATTTCATCTCTGACGGTTTGCCAAATGTAAACATCTGGTTAACAATGACCTCATCAGGTCAGACCTGTTTGCGGATTGCGCTGACGTTACTTTCTTCAGGAGCATTTATGAGTAAGGCACTGCCGCTGGTCACCCGTCAGGGGGACAGAATTGCAATTGTTAATGGATTACGCACCCCGTTCGCCAAGCAGGCGACCGCCTACCACGGCGTGCCGGCGGTGGATCTCGGTAAAATGGCGGTCAGCGAACTGGTGGCGCGCAGCGGCATCGATGCGGCGCTGATCGAGCAGCTGGTGTTTGGCCAGGTGGTGCAGATGCCAGAAGCGCCGAATATCGCGCGCGAGATCGTGCTCGGCACCGGCATGAGCGTGCACACCGACGCCTACAGCGTCTCCCGCGCCTGCGCCACCAGTTTTCAGGCGATCGCCAACGTGGCGGAAAGCATTATCGCCGGCAGCGTCAGCATCGGCATTGCCGGCGGCGCCGACTCCTCTTCCGTACTGCCGATCGGCGTCAGCAAGGCGCTGGCGCGCACGCTGGTGGACGTTAACAAGGCGCGCACGCTGTCGCAGCGTCTGAAGCTGTTCAGCCGGCTGAAATTCCGCGACCTGCTGCCGGTGCCGCCGGCGGTGGCGGAATATTCCACCGGCCTGCGGATGGGCGACACCGCCGAGCAGATGGCGAAGACGCACGGCATCGGTCGTGAAGAGCAGGATGCGCTGGCGCACCGCTCTCACCAGCTGGCGGCCAACGCCTGGGCGCAGGGCTGGCTGCATGACGAGGTGATGACGGCGTACGTGCCGCCGTATAAGGCGGAGCTGGCCGAAGACAACAATATCCGCAAAGATTCCAGTCTGGCCTCCTATGCCAAATTAAAACCGGCGTTTGACCGCAAACACGGCAGCGTAACCGCCGCCAACAGCACGCCGTTAACCGACGGGGCGGCGGCGGTGCTGATGATGAGCGAATCCCGCGCGCGGGAGCTGGGGCTGCAGCCGCTCGGCTATCTGCGCAGCTTTGCCTTTGCCGCCATCGACGTCTGGCAGGATATGCTGCTGGGGCCGTCGTACGCGACGCCGCTGGCGCTGGACCGGGCGGGCATTACGCTGGCCGACCTCACGCTGATCGATATGCATGAGGCCTTTGCCGCGCAGACGCTGGCCAATCTGAAAATGTTCGCCAGCCCGGCGTTCGCCCGCGAGAAGCTGGGGCGCGACGCGGCGATCGGCGAGGTCGATATGGAAAAATTCAACGTGCTGGGTGGATCTATCGCCTATGGGCACCCGTTTGCCGCCACCGGCGCGCGGATGATTACCCAAACGCTGCATGAGCTGAAACGCCGCGGCGGCGGTCTGGGGCTGGCGACCGCCTGCGCCGCCGGCGGCCTGGGTGCGGCAATGGTTGTGGAGGTGGAATAATGAGCGCAGCGACCAACGCACTGCATGAACAGCGGGCGCCGCAGACGGCGTTCCGCCTGACCCTGCGCCCGGACAATATCGGCGTGATTACCATCGACGTGCCGGGGGAAAAGGTCAACACGCTGAAGGCCGAGTTTGTCGAACAAATAAATGATGTATTGATCCAGGCGCAGCAGTACAGCGCGCTGGAGGGCCTGGTGATTATCTCCGGCAAGCCCGATTCCTTTATCGCCGGCGCCGACATCTCTATGATCGCCGCCTGCAGCAGCGCGCAACAGGCGCAGGCGCTGGCGAAGAAAGGGCAGAGCACGCTGGCGCAGCTGGCCGCTTTTCCGGTGCCGGTGGTGGCGGCCATCCACGGCGCCTGCCTTGGCGGTGGGCTTGAGCTGGCGCTGGCCTGCCACAGTCGCATCTGCACGTTGGACGACAAAACCGCGCTCGGCCTGCCGGAAGTGCAGCTGGGCCTGCTGCCCGGCTCCGGCGGCACGCAGCGGCTGCCGCGGCTGGTTGGCGCCGGCAAGGCGTTGGATATGATGCTGACCGGCAAACAGATCCGCGCCCGCCAGGCGTTGCGTATGGGGCTGGTGGACGATGCGGTGCCGCACGCCATTTTGCTGGAGACGGCAGTAGCGCGCGCCAGGCAGGGCTGGTCGGCGCGGCGCGAACTGCCGTGGCAGGAACGTTTACTCAATGGCCCGCTCGGACGCAGCGCGCTGTTCGCCATCGTACGCAAGAAGACTCTGGAGAAGACGCACGGTAATTATCCGGCGGCGGAGCGGATTATCCAGGTGGTGCGCACCGGTCTGGATCAGGGCAGCGCCAGCGGCTATGAGGCCGAGGCGCGCGCCTTCGGCGAGCTGGCGATGACGCCGCAGTCAGCGGCGCTGCGCAGCCTGTTTTTTGCCTCCACCGCGCTGAAAAAGGAGCGCGGCGCCGATGCACAGCCGCACGCTATTGCGCGGGTCGGCATTCTGGGGGGCGGTCTGATGGGCGGGGGCATTGCCTGCGTGACGGCGACGCGCGGCGGTTTGCCGGTGCGTATTAAGGATATCAATACTCAGGGCATTAACCATGCGCTGAAATACAGCTGGGAAGTGCTGGGCAAGCGGGTGCGCCGCAAGCGCATGCGTCCGGCGGAGCGGCAAAAGCAGATGATGCTGATTTCCGGCACCACCGATTACTGCGGCTTCGAGCAGGTGGATATCGTGGTGGAGGCGGTGTTCGAAGATCTGGCGCTGAAGCAGCAGATGGTGGCGGAGGTGGAGCAGCACGCCGCGCCGCATACCGTTTTCGCCTCCAATACCTCTTCGCTGCCGATTAGCCAGATTGCCGCCAAGGCGCAGCGGCCGCAGCAGGTGATAGGCCTGCACTACTTCAGCCCGGTGGATAAAATGCCGCTGGTGGAGGTGATTCCGCATGCCGCAACCAGCGCCGAGACCATCGCCACTACGGTGGCGCTGGCGCATAAGCAGGGGAAAACGGCCATCGTGGTGGCCGACCGCGCCGGTTTTTATGTCAACCGCATCCTGGCGCCCTATATCAATGAGGCGGCGCGCTGCCTGCTGGCCGGCGAACCGATCGAAGCGCTGGATCGGGCGCTGGTGGATTTCGGTTTTCCGGTGGGGCCGATTACGCTGCTGGATGAGGTCGGCATCGACGTCGGCACCAAAATCATCCCGATTCTGGTGGAGGAGCTGGGACCGCGCTTCGCCGCGCCGGCGGCGTTTGATGCGGTGCTGAAAGACGGCCGCAAGGGGCGCAAGAACGGCAAGGGCTTCTACCTGTACCCCAGCGAAGGCCAGCAGCGTCAGCGCAGAAAGCGCGCCGATACCTCGGTCTATACCTTGATCGGCGTCACGCCGAAGGCCCATCTGCCGCCGGCGGAAATCGCCCAGCGCTGCGTGATGATGATGCTGAACGAAGCGGCGCGCTGTCTGGAGGAGGGGGTGATTCGCAGCGCCCGCGACGGCGATATCGGCGCGGTGTTCGGCATCGGCTTCCCGCCGTTCCTTGGCGGGCCGTTCCGCTATATGGACGAGCTGGGTGCGGAGAAGGTGGTGAAAACCCTGCAATATCTGCAGCAGCAGCACGGCGAGCATTTTGCGCCGTGCGAACGTCTGCAGCGCATGGCACAACAGGGCGAGCGCTTCTACCCCCATTAGATAACGGCATGGCGGCCCGATTTGCACTACAGTAACAACAGGGCCGCGATGTGATCGCTATCACTCCTTGCGACAGCTGTAATCCCGGACGCTGTACAGGGGGATCGGTGCGAGGTAACGTAGGCAGTCAGCGGCGGAAGGTGCGCCGCCGGCGTGAAATTTCGCGCATTGCGCGTGAATTTTAACCTGTTGAATTGGTTGTAAAGTGAACGATGGCTTCGCGCAAAGTCGCGCCGACGGCGAAAAAACGACGTTTTCTTTGCGTGAACTTTCAGGCAAAATGCCCGGCCGCCATAGAGAGACGGCGCGTTATCGTTTGGAAGCACAATGTGCTTTTGCGTTAATCAGGGGCCCGGCTAATGCGCCGGAGCCATTGAAGCGGCTGCTGCAATTACGCAGTTATTTTGTCAACAACAGCGGTGCACTATGCAAGTTTTGATTATGCGTCACGGAGAGGCGGCACTTGATGCGGCCAGCGATGCGGTAAGGCCTCTTACCCTCTGCGGCCGTGATGAGTCACGTCAGATGGCGGCCTGGTTGAACACCAAGTCTGTGGATATTGAACGCGTGCTGGTCAGCCCTTATCTGCGCGCCGAGCAGACGCTGGAAACGGTGCGCGACGCGCTGGCGTTGCCGAAAGAGGCAGAGGTGATGGCGGCGCTGACCCCGGGCGGTGACGCCGCGCTGGTGGTCAGCTATCTGCAGGTATTGGCGCAGCAGGGCGTGGAGTCGGTGCTGATCGTGTCCCACCTGCCGCTGGTCGGCTATCTGGTGGCGGAACTGTGTCCGGGCGAGTGTCCGCTGATGTTCGCCACCTCGGCGATTGCCTATGTCGAACTGGCGCAGGACGGCAGCGCCGGCAAGCTGGAGTGGCAGGTCAGCCCGTCACAGCTGATGGCGAAAGTCTGATAGCGCAATGCGCGCAAACCGCAAAGGGCGATGGTGAACATCGCCCTTTGTCATTTCTGCCGCCTAGTCGGCCAGCTCGACCAACAGCAGGATGGCGGCGCTGCCGCCCCATTCTTTCGGCGCCTGATGGAACGCCAGCACGTCCGGGTGCTGCGCCAGCCACAGCGGCGTCTGCTGCTTAAGAATATGTTTACCGTGTCCGTGCATCACGCAGGCGCAGTAGACGTGTTCGCGTTTACAGGCGGCGATCAGCGCCCCCAGCTCCTGTTTGGCCTGCAGCTGCGTCAGCCCGTGCAGGTCGAGGAACAGATCCGGCACATAGTCGCCGCGGCGCAGCTTTTTCAGCTCAAACGGGCTGGCGCCGGGGCGCACGTAGCGGGTCGGGCCGTCTTCGTCCAACTGCGGCTGAAACTCATCGGAAAAATAGAAACTGGCGTCGACCTGTTCCTGCAGCAGGCGCTGCGGCGGCGCCTGCTTGATTTTCGGCTTGGGCGGGCGATGGACGATGGTGTCCTGACGCAGCTTCTTGGCGCCCGTCACCGAGTCTCTGAAGAGCTGCAGTTCATCCTGGCTCAGCGGCGGTTTGTTCTTCATGGTTTTCATTCACTGACGGCTATTTTCGGCTAGTTTATCGCGTCGCGCGCGATCTGACGACGCAAAACTGTTGCCGTCAGGTTAAGCCAGGTTAATCAGAAGCGGCTAATCTTAACGCGATGGCCGCTTATTTCGCCCGCGGGCGGCGCATCGGCAACTTGCGGCGACGCGTATATAGCTGCTGATTTGTCGCGGGCTTCGTGGCAAACTATGCGGCTATCTCATGAATCACAGCCGCCTGCCGGAGGGCACATTGGACAAAATTTTCGTCGACGAAGCAGTGAACGAACTGCACACCATTCAGGATATGCTGCGCTGGACCGTCAGCCGCTTCAGCGCCGCCAATATCTACTATGGTCACGGAACCGATAATCCGTGGGACGAAGCGGTGCAGCTGGTTCTGCCGAGTTTATATTTGCCGCTGGATATTCCGGAAGAGATGCGCAGCGCGCGTCTGACCTCCAGCGAGCGCCATCGCATCGTCGAGCGGGTGATCCGCCGTATTAACGAGCGCGTGCCGGTGGCCTACCTGACCAACAAGGCCTGGTTCTGCGGCCTGGAATTTTACGTCGATGAGCGCGTGCTGGTGCCGCGTTCGCCGATTGGCGAGCTGATCAACGACCAGTTCAGCGGCCTGATCCCGCACCCGCCGCGCCATATTCTGGATATGTGCACCGGCAGCGGCTGCATCGCCATCGCCTGCGGCTACGCCTTCCCGGAAGCGGAAGTGGACGCGGTGGATATCTCCAGCGACGTGCTGGCGGTGACCGAGCGCAACATTCAGGCGCTGGGGGTCGAACATCAGGTGATCCCGATCCGTTCCGATCTGTTCCGCGACGTTCCCGCGATCCAGTACGATCTGATCGTCACCAACCCGCCGTATGTGGATGCCGAAGATATGTCCGACCTGCCGGAAGAGTTCCGCTTTGAGCCGGAACTGGGCCTGGCGGCGGGCAGCGACGGCCTGAAACTGGTGCGCCGCATTCTGGCCTGCGCGCCGGACTTCCTCAGCGATGACGGCGTGCTGATTTGTGAAGTCGGCAACAGCATGGTACATCTGATGGAGCAGTACCCGGATATTCCGTTCACCTGGTTGGAATTTGCCAACGGCGGCGACGGCGTATTTATGCTGACCAAGCAACAGCTGGTGGACTGCAAGGCACATTTCAGCATGTATCGCAGCTGATGATTTTCCCTGGCCTGCCGCGGCAGGCCTGATAACAAAACAACGGTAAGGAGCCGTGATGGCAGGGAACAGTATTGGGCAGTTATTCCGCGTCACCACCTTTGGCGAATCTCACGGGGTGGCGCTGGGATGTATCGTCGACGGGGTGCCGCCGGGCATCGCGCTGACGGAAGAAGATTTGCAACACGACCTGGACCGCCGTCGTCCGGGCACCTCGCGCTACACCACGCAGCGCCGTGAACCCGATCGGGTGCGCATTCTTTCCGGCGTGTTTGAAGGCGTGACCACCGGCACCAGCATCGGCCTGATGATCGAAAACACCGATCAGCGTTCGCAAGACTACGGCGCGATTAAAGACGTGTTCCGCCCGGGCCATGCCGACTACACCTACGAACAGAAATACGGCGTGCGCGACTACCGCGGCGGCGGCCGTTCGTCGGCGCGTGAAACCGCGATGCGCGTGGCGGCCGGGGCGATCGCCAAAAAATACCTCGAGCAGAAATACGGCGTGAAGGTGCGCGGCTATCTGGCGCAGATCGGCGACGTCAGCTGCGAGCTGAAGGACTGGGAGCAGGTTGAACAGAACCCGTTCTTCTGCCCGGACCCGGACAAGCTGGAGGCGCTGGATGAACTGATGCGCGCGCTGAAAAAAGAGGGCGATTCCATCGGCGCCAAAGTCAGCGTGGTGGCGGAGAACGTCCCGGTCGGCCTCGGCGAGCCGGTGTTTGACCGTCTGGACGCCGATCTGGCGCATGCGCTGATGAGCATCAACGCGGTGAAAGGCGTGGAGATTGGCGACGGCTTTGCCGTGGTCACCAAGCGCGGCAGTGAAAACCGCGATGAAATTACCCCGGAAGGCTTCCAGAGCAACCACGCCGGCGGCATTCTCGGCGGTATCAGCAGCGGCCAGCCGGTGATTGCCCACCTGGCGCTGAAGCCGACCTCCAGCATTATGGTGCCGGGGCGCACCATCAACCGTCAGGGTGAGGCGGTGGATATGGTGACCCGCGGCCGTCACGATCCGTGCGTCGGCATTCGCGCGGTGCCCATCGCCGAAGCGATGATGGCGATCGTGCTGATGGATCACCTGCTGCGCCAGCGCGGGCAGAACGGCGACGTGCTGTCCGACGTACCGCGCTGGTAACCGCGCCCTATCCGGGCATCGTCACGATGCCCGTTGTTCCGACGGCGCAGCATGGCGCCGGTCCGCATGGCGAAATCAATGGATATCACGATGAAAAAAGGGTTGTTGGCTCTGATGGCGCTGCTGGCGTCAAGCTCCGCGCTGGCGTTGACGCCGTGGCAGAAGATCGATCATCCGGTGTCGGGGGCGGCGCAGGCCATCGGCGGTTTCTCTAACGGCTGCGTGATCGGCGCCCGGCCGCTGCCGCTGAATGCGGCGGACTATCAGGTGATGCGTCAGGACCAGCGTCGCTACTTCGGCCACCCGGATCTGCTGGCGTTTATCCAGCGTATGACCCGCGCGGCCGGGCAGCAGGGGCTGGGCACGGTGCTGATTGGCGATATGGCGATGCCGGCCGGCGGGCGCTTCAGCAGCGGCCATGCCAGCCACCAGTCCGGTCTGGACGTGGATATCTGGCTGCAGCTGCCGCATCAGCGCTGGAGCGAGCGACAGCTGCTGAAACCGCAGCCGATCGACTTGGTGAGCGGCGACGGCATGCGGGTGCGTGATAATCAATGGCGGCCGCAGATTGGTTCGCTGATCAAACTGGCGGCGCAGGACGACGAGGTGGCGCGCATCTTTGTCAACCCGGCGATTAAACAGCGGCTGTGCGACGATGCCGGCAGCGACCGCGCCTGGCTGCACAAGGTGCGGCCGTGGTTTGGCCACCGCGCGCATATGCACGTGCGGCTGAGCTGCCCGCCGGACAGTCTGGAGTGCAAGGATCAGGATCCGCCGCCGCCGGGCGACGGCTGCGGGGCTGAACTGGCCAGCTGGTTCGAACCGCACCAGCCAAGCTCGAAACCGGGCAAGCGGGTTGTGCCGCCGTTGCCGCCTTCCTGTCAGGCGTTGTTAGATAACCATTTTTCTGCGGAATAATTCATGGACTGGTTGATGGTCAGCCCCGAAATGCTCGGGGTGTTGTTTGCCGTGGCGTTACTGGCCGGTTTTATTGATTCTATCGCCGGCGGCGGCGGGTTGTTGACGGTGCCGGTGTTGCTGGCGGCGGGGGTGCCGCCGGCGCAGGCGCTGGCGACCAACAAGCTGCAGTCGGTGGGCGGCTCGCTGTCCGCCAGCCTGTATTTTATCCGCCGCAAGGCGGTCAATCTCGGCGATCAGAAGCTGACGATCCTGCTGACGCTGCTCGGCTCGATCGCCGGCGCGATCCTGGTGCAGCATATGCGCGCCGATCTGCTGCGGCAGATGCTGCCGCTGCTGGTGATCGGCATCGGGCTCTATTTCCTGCTGACGCCGCGCCTGGGGGAGAGCGACCGCCAGCGGCGTCTGAGCGCGCTGCCGTTCGGCCTGGTGGCCGGCGGCTGCGTCGGTTTTTACGACGGCTTTTTCGGCCCCGGCGCCGGTTCCTTCTACGCGCTGGCCTATGTGACGCTGTGCGGCTTTAACCTGGCGAAATCCACCGCGCACGCCAAGGTGCTGAACTTCACCTCTAACTTTGGCAGCCTGATCTTCTTTATCATCGGCGGTAAGGTGGTGTGGGGCATCGGCTTGCTGATGCTGGTCGGGCAGGTGCTGGGCGCGCGCATGGGCGCGCACATGGTGCTGACGCGCGGCCAGAAGCTGATTCGGCCGATGATCGTGGTGGTGTCGCTGGTGATGAGCCTGAAGCTGCTGTACGACAATCACGGCGCTGAAATCCAGCAGTGGCTGGCGATGCATATTTAACGGGTTAATCGGGCGGCGACGTGAAATAATAGCCGCCCTATTTTTGTGGTTACTTTGAGTTTTTTTATGTCAGACACGCACCAGTATTCTCAGCTGATTGAAATTTTTAATCAGTGCTTCAGCGACGATTACAACACGCGCCTGCTCAAAGGCGACGATGAACCGATTTACCTGCCGGCGGACGATGAGCTGCCTTACCACCGCATCGTGTTCGCCCACGGCTTCTACGCCAGCGGCCTGCATGAAATTTCCCATTGGTGCATTGCCGGCGCGGAGCGGCGCAAGCTGGTCGATTTTGGCTACTGGTACTGCCCGGACGGCCGCGATGCGCAGACGCAGAGCGAGTTTGAGGCGGTGGAAGTCAAACCGCAGGCGCTGGAGTGGCTGTTCTGCGTTGCCGCCGGCTTCCCGTTCAACGTCAGCTGCGACAACCTGAACGGCGACTGCGAGCCGGATCGCGTCGCTTTCCAGCGTAAAGTGCGCGCCCGGGTGCTGGAA
The DNA here is from genome assembly GCF_000330865.1 of Serratia sp. FGI94. Lineage (NCBI taxonomy): Bacteria > Pseudomonadati > Pseudomonadota > Gammaproteobacteria > Enterobacterales > Yersiniaceae > Serratia > Serratia sp. FGI94. Next base: position 3,326,365 of record NC_020064.1, on the reverse strand, counting down.
CTGCTGGAAAAAGGCATCCCTGAACGGCCGGCGCGCTTTATTCAGGCGTTACAATCGTTTTACAATACGCCGCCGCTGACGGCTGAGAATTTTCCCTATCCGGAAGATCTGAACTGATTTCACTTTAAACCCCGCCTCTGGCCGGCGCGATGCCGCAGGGGAACATGAGGACATGCGATGATCGCTGAATTTGAAGCGCGCGTTTTGGCGCTGATTGATGACATGGTAGACCACGCCAGTGATGATGAACTGTTTGCCGGTGGCTATCTGCGCGGTCATCTGACGCTGGCGGTAGCCGAAGCGGAAGAGCAGGGCGAACACAGCGCCGAACAGCTGAAGGTGCGGGTTGAAGACAGCCTGCATAACGCCATTCGCGCCGGCGAGCTGTCGCCGCCCGATCAGGTATTGGTGGAAGCGATGTGGGAGAATCTGTACCAGGCCGCGCTGCCCACCGCCTGATGCCGCATGTTGCCGCCCCTCTCGCCGTGCGGGGAGAAGGGCGCGCCTCCGCCCGGTTTACAGCGGGCGCCCCTTCAGCAGTTTTCTTACCCACATCCGGTTCGGATTGAGCGCCGCCAGCACCTCGGCGTCGGCCGGCAGCGGTTCGCCGAACAGCTGCGCCGCCAGGATCTCCGCCGCCAGCGGCGCGGAGCACAGCCCGCGTGAGCCAAGCCCGCCGAGCATAAACAGGTTCGGGTAGACCGGCGCCCGGTCAATCACTTCCCCGCGCTGACGCCGCTGCGGCAGATTCTGGTACTGCGCCAGCGTTTGCCGGTAGTCCGGTAGCGCGCCGACCATTGGCAGATGATCGCGGGTGGCGCTGCGCACGCCGCAGCGGGCCTGCCCGCCGCTGACGTCCGCCTGCTGCGTCCACGCCTGTTGCGGCAGGCAGCGCAGCAGCCGCGCGCGGTTTTCCTGCTGCTCCTGCTCGCTGTAGGCGGTATCGGTCACGCCGCGCTGGTAGCTGGCGCCGATGCAGTGCTGCTGATGCTGCGGGCTGACCGGCGTCAGATAACCTTCATAGCATAATACCTGTTGCAGCTGGCCCAGCGCCGGCGCGGTCGGAATATGGGACACCTGGCCGCGCACCGCGTACATCGGCAGTTCGCCGCACTGGGGCAGCGCCGCCAACTGATGGCCGTTGGCCAGCAGCACCACCTGATGCCGCCGGCTGGCGCCGTGGCTGAAGTCGAGCCGCCAGCCGCCGGATTCCGCCGTCAGCGCGCTGAGGCGGTGGCGGTAATGGCAGCTCAGCCCCTGGCGCTGCGCCAGCTCCAGCGCGCCGCGGGTCAGCTCCGCCGGGCAGAGCCAGCCGCCCTGCGGATAGTTGATGCCGCCGAAGCCGCTGTCGACGCCGCACAGCCGGCTGAGCGTATCGCGATCGGCGGCAAAGGCGAACGCTTCCGGCCAGTCGGTAGCCAGCATATTGCCGATTTTCGCCGCGCTTTTTTCATCATAGGCCAGCTGGCTGACGCCGCACCAGCGGTGTTCGAAGGCGACGCCGTGCTCTGCCAGCGCGTCGTACAGACGGCGGGCAAAGGGGAAGGCGGCGCTGAAAAAACGCTCCAGCACGTCGCCGCGGCCGTTGAGCAGCGGATACAGGGCGCCCTGACGGTTGCCGGAGGCGCCGGCGGCCGCTTCATCGTCCGCGCAGTACAGCGTGACGTTGGCGCCGCGCCGCAGCAGCGCCAGCGCGGTGAGGGCGCTGGCAATACCGCCGCCGATCAGCGCGATATCCTGCGTCGTACCCGCGGCCGGCCGATGGAGCCACGGCGTCGGGTCGGGCGTCGGCGCGCTGTCCGTCGGCAGCGTGCCGACCAGCATTTCGCGCTTCTGGCCGAAGCCTTTGGTTCTTTCCACCGTAAAGCCCGCCTGCTGCAGGCCGCGGCGTACAAAGCCGGCGGCGGTAAAGGTGGCGAAGCTGCCACCCGGCCGGGCGAAGCGCGCCATGGCGGCGAACAGCTGTTCGCTCCACATATCGGGGTTTTTCGCCGGGGCGAAGCCGTCGAGGAACCAGGCGTCGACCTGATTATTGATGCTGTGGTCGAAGCGCGGCAGCAGCGCGTTGACGTCGCCGAACCACAGGTCGAGCGTTATGCGGCCCTCCGCCAGCAGCAGACGGTGGCAGCCGGGCAGCGCCTGCGGCCAGCTGGCGCGCAGCTGATCGGCGTACGGCGCCAGCTCCGGCCAGCGGGCGTGCGCCGCCGCCAGATCCGCCGGCTGCAGCGGAAATTTCTCAAAGCTGATAAAGTGCAGGCGCTGCAGCGGGGCGTCGGGATTGGCCTGCAGATGGCGCTCAAACGCCTGCCACAGGGTTAAAAAGTTCAGCCCGGTGCCGAAGCCGGTTTCCGCCGCGATAAACAGCGGACGCGGATGTGCCGCGAAGCGCGCCGGCAGCCGGTTGCCGCCGAGAAAGACGTAGCGGGTTTCTTCCAGCCCATCCTGATTGGAAAAATAGACGTCATCAAACTGTTTCGAAACAGGTGTACCCTGTTCGTTCCAGGATAGCGCAGCGGTTTGGATGGGGGAGTTGCTCACGGTTGGTTGCTCGTCATTCAAGGAGGTAGCGCGATTTTAACGGCGCTGGCGCTGCGGCGCAAACTGGATAAGAATAAAGCTGAAAAACGCTGATCGGACTTGTTCGGCGTACATCTGTACGCTAAAGTGCGAGGCAAAATCCCGAATGTAAAATTGTGGAAGAGGTATTGAATGAAACGTGCAGTGATTACTGGCCTGGGTATTGTCTCCAGCATTGGTAATAACCAACAGGAGGTCCTGGCGAGCCTGCAGGAAGGACGTTCTGGGATTACTTTCTCTCAGGAGTTAAAAGATTCCGGCATGCGTAGTCACGTATGGGGCAATGTTAAACTGGACACTGCCGGCCTGATCGACCGTAAAGTCGTGCGCTTTATGAGCGATGCTTCCATCTATGCTTACCTGTCAATGCAGGAAGCGATTCAGTCTTCCGGCCTGAAGGAAGAAGAATACCAGAATAACCCGCGCGTCGGCCTGATTGCCGGCTCCGGCGGCGGTTCCCCGCGCTTCCAGGTGTTCGGTGCTGACGCGATGCGCAGCCCGCGCGGCCTGAAGGCCGTAGGTCCTTACGTGGTGACCAAGGCCATGGCTTCCGGCGTTTCCGCCTGCCTGGCGACGCCGTTTAAGATCCACGGCGTCAACTACTCCATCAGCTCTGCCTGCGCCACCTCTGCGCACTGTATCGGCAACGCGGTCGAGCAGATCCAACTGGGCAAACAGGATATCGTTTTTGCCGGCGGCGGCGAAGAGCTGTGCTGGGAAATGGCCTGCGAGTTCGACGCCATGGGCGCGCTGTCCACCAAATATAACGAAACGCCGGAAAAAGCCTCCCGTACCTACGACGCCGATCGCGACGGCTTCGTGATCGCCGGCGGCGGCGGCATGGTCGTGGTCGAAGAGCTGGAGCACGCGCTGGCGCGCGGCGCGCACATCTATGCTGAAATCGTCGGCTACGGCGCTACCTCTGACGGCGCTGACATGGTTGCGCCATCCGGCGAAGGCGCGGTGCGCTGCATGAAGATGGCGATGCAGGATCTGGATGCGCCGATCGACTACATCAACGTACACGGCACCTCTACGCCGGTCGGCGATGTGAAAGAACTGGGGGCCATCCGCGAAGTGTTCGGCGACACCACGCCGGCCATCTCCTCCACCAAAGCGATGACCGGCCACTCGCTGGGCGCCGCCGGGGTGCAGGAAGCGATCTACAGCCTGCTGATGCTGGAACACGGCTTTATCGCCCCGAGCATCAACATTGAAAATCTGGACGAGAAAGCGGCGGGGATGGACATCGTCACCCAGCCGACCACGCGTGAACTGAACACCGTGATGTCCAACAGCTTCGGCTTTGGCGGCACCAACGCCACGCTGGTGATGCGTAAACTGCAGAAGTAAGTTTATTCGTCTGCTGGATAGATTCAGCATCAAACCATGGGTTCGCTTTAGCGAACCCATTTTTTTTGCGCGCCAGTTGACGCATGCGCCGCCCGCCATTGACTGAAATCAAAGAATTTTATCCTGCCTCCGTCATGATGACCTCATTCCGTCTCCAGAGGCGAAAGGCATTCGCCGTTTAGCAATACTCTTGGTGACATATTTCCAGGAAGAATAAATGTCCGTTCAGGCCGCTCTGTCACAGTTTATGCACCGTCTGCGCTTCGTCAGCAAACGCGGCGGTGCATGGCTGTTGCTGCTGGTCTGGCTGCTGTTTAACGGCCAGCTGGCGCTGGCAGGCCACGGTTGCGACCTGCGTCCGCTCGGCAGCGCGGTTGCCGCCCAGCATATGGCGCACCTGCAGCCGGATGCGTCGGCGATGGCACACCCAGCGGGCGCTGATGCGCTGTGTGAAAAGCACTGCGTGCCGGACAACGCGCAGCAGGATCACGCCAGCCTGTCGCTGGCGGCCCTGCCGGCCAGTTTTGGCCTATCGCTCGCCGTACCGCGCTTCGCCCCGCAGATTTCCCGTTCCCACTGGCAAACGCCGCCGATAGCAGGGCCGCCGACAGAGGTTGTATTCTGTCGGTTCCGTGAATAGCCAACCTCGCGCTTTACCGTCCCAGCGGACGGCATTTCGTGTTGGTTAACTATTTTATGGAGCTATCGTTATGCGTAATTTATTGAGCGTTGCCGTTTTTTCACTGCTGTTATCTCCCGTCGTTCTGGCCGCCGAGCCGGCGGCGTCCCACTCTGCCGCCGTGCACGATACGGCGGTTACCCACAGCCAAGGCGTGCTGAAAGCCTGGAATAGTCACAAGGTGTCGATTGCCCACCCGGCGATTGAGTCCCTGGGCTGGCCGCCGATGACCATGAACTTCCTGCAGCCGCAGCCGCCGTTGGCGGCGCTGCCCGCCGATACGCCGATTGAGTTCAGCTTCCGTCAGGTAGACGGCGGCTATCAGCTGATCGCCCTCAGCGCCAGCCAGCAGTAAGGAGCAGCATGTTCAACTTATTTTCTCACCCGATGCGGGTGGGCTGGCTGCTGCTTGCCTGTTGTTCGGCGGGCGCGCAGGCGGCCGGCCTGACGCTGGATCAATCGCTGGCGGCGGCGGAGCATTACTCCGCCGAACTGTCCGCCAATCGCCATCAGGCCGCGGCGCTGCGCAATATGGCGGACTCCGCGCTGCAGCTGCCGGACCCCAAACTGAAGCTGGGCATTGAGAACGTGCCGGTGCAGGGCGGTAATGGACATCGCCTGACGCGCGACGGCATGACCATGGGGCGCGTCGGCATCATGCAGGATTACGTCAGCGGCGATAAGCGCCAGCGTAAGGCCGACACGCTGCGGGCCGAAGCGGAAAAAACCGCGGCCAGCAGCGCGACGATCCGCGCGCGCCTGCAGCAGCAGACGGCGCAGGCCTGGCTGGAGCTGGCGCTCAGCCGGCAAACCCTGCATGACGCCAGAGCGCTGGTCACGGAGAGCGAGCGCCAGATTGCCGCACAGCGCGCCGGCGTAGCCAGCGGCAGTTCGTCGGCCAGCGAGGTGGTGGACGCGCGTCTGACGCTGTTGACGATGCAGGATCAAATCAGCATTGCCAAGCGCGATGTGACGGTGGCGCAGGCCAGGCTGACGCAGCTGACCGGGCAACAGATCGACCAGGTTGCCGGCAAGCTGCCGCGTTTTGAGCGTTTGCCGGCCGACGGCGACGTGCTGCGCCAGGCGATACGCCAGCACCCGGAGGTGGTGCAGGCCAGTCGTGAGGCCGATGTGGCCAAGGCGCGTTCCGCCCAGTCAGCAATCGCCGCCATTCCCGACGTCGGCGTGGAGCTGTATTACGCGCGCCGCGCCGACGGTTATGAAGATATGGCCGGCGTGATGCTGAGCGTCGATCTGCCGCTGTTTAAAGCGCAAAGGCAGGATAAAAACTATGCCGCCGACGTGTCGCGCACCCTGGAGGCCAACGATCAGCTGACGTTGCTTATTCGCGACCACCAGGCGCAGCTGGACACCCTGCTGGCGCAGTACCAGACGGCGCAGGAGCAGTGGCAACGCCAGCAGCAGCAGGTGATTCCGCTGCAGCAGCAGCGCCTCGATCTGCTGTTGGCGCAGTACCGCAGCGGCGGCAGCAACCTTTCCGCCGTGCTGTCGGCGCGCCGTGCGTTGCTGGATGCCCGGTTGAACGCCGGTCAGGCCGCCCGCCAGCTGGCTCAGCTGTGGGCCGCCATTCGTTATCTGATCCCGCAGGAGACCCTCTGATGAAAATGCGTTTTAACCTTGCGTTATTGGCGGCGCTGGCGGCAGGCGCCGGGGCCGGTTACTGGCTGGCGACGCCGTCGTCGTCCCCGGCGCAGAGCGCAGCGTCGGCGGGCGAGCGTCAGGTGCTGTATTGGTACGATCCGATGGTGCCGGGACAACGTTTTGACAAGCCGGGGCCTTCACCGTTTATGGATATGGATCTGGTGCCGCGCTATGCCGATGAGGTTGAGGAACAGGGCGGGGTGACCATCAGCGCCCGTCAGCAGCAAAACCTCGGCGTGCGCACCGCGGCGGTGGAGCTGCGGCCGCTGACGCCGCAGCTGGAGGCGTACGGCAGCGTAGCGATTGACGAGCGCGGCGTGCAGACCATCGCCGCGCGCGCCAACGGTCTGGTGGAAAAACTGTGGGTGCGCGCCAGCCAGCAGCAGGTGAAAAAAGGGCAGGCGCTGGCGCAGCTGTGGATCCCGGAGTGGCACGCGGCGCAGCAGGAGTATCTGGCGGTGCGCCGTCTGGGAGACAGCGCGCTGAGCGCCGCGGCGCGCCAGCGCCTGCAGCTGCAGTTTATGCCGGAGGCGGTGATCCGCGAGGTGGAGCGCAGCGGCCGGCCGCAGACGCGCATGACCGTGCGGGCGCCCGCCGACGGTTTTATCAACCGTCTGGATGTGCGCGAAGGTGCGCAGGTCAGCGCCGCGCAGGGGCTGTTTGAACTGGCGACGCTCGATCGGGTGTGGATGGTGATCGACTACCCGCAGGCGCAGGCCGGGGTGGTGCAGGTCGGCGATGCGGTCAGCGCCGGCAGCGCCAGCTGGCCGGGTGAGCGTTTCAGCGGCACGATCGATGAACTGCTGCCGAATGTTGACCCGCTGACGCGCACCTTCCAGGCGCGGGTGAAGCTGCAAAATCCGCAGCACCGGCTTAAACCGGGCATGTATCTGCAGGTGCGGCTCAGCCAGCCAGCGGCGGGGCAGCCGGTGCCGGCGATTCCGCTGGAGGCGTTAATCATGAGCGGCGACCGCAACCGAGTGCTGGTGAGCGAGGGCGACGGCTACTTTATGCCGGTCGAGGTCGCGACCGGTCGGCAGCAGGACGGCTGGGTAGAGATCATGCGCGGGCTGAAGGCCGGGCAGCGGGTGGTGACCGCCGGTCAGTTCCTGATCGACTCTGAGGCCAGCCTGCGCAGCGCGCTGCCGCAGCTGGCGGCCGAACCTGCGCAGCACGGGGCGCATCAGCACCCGGCGGCGGAGACAGCGCCGCAAACCGCGGCGCATGGACAGCATACGGATCACAGCGCACACGGAGGTCATCAATGATAGCTGCAATCATTCGCTGGTCGCTGCGCAACCGGCTGCTGGTGCTGCTGGCGGCGGCGATGCTGGCCGGCTGGGGGATTTGGGCGCTGCAGAAAGCGCCGCTGGACGCCCTGCCGGATCTGTCCGACGTCCAGGTGATCGTCCGCGCCAGCTACCCGGGCAAAGCGCCGCAGGTGGTGGAGGATCAGGTGACCTATCCGCTGACCACCACCATGCTGACGGTGCCCGGCGCGAAAACCGTGCGCGGGTTCTCCATGTTCGGCGACGCCTATGTCTACATCCTGTTTGAGGACGGCACCGATCTGTACTGGGCGCGCTCGCGCGTGCTGGAGTCGCTCAGCCAGGTGCAGTCTTCGCTGCCGCCGCAGGTGAAAGTGGCGCTCGGGCCGGACGCCACCGGCGTCGGCTGGGTGTATGAGTATGCGCTGGTGGACAAAAGCGGTCGCCACAGCCTGGCGGATCTGCGCGCGCTGCAGGATTGGACGCTGAAGTTTGAGCTGAAGGCCGTGCCCAACGTCGCCGAAGTGGCCAGCGTCGGCGGCATGGTGCGTCAGTATCAGGTGGTGCTCAACCCGGAAAGCCTGCGTGCGCTCAACGTCTCCCACCAGCAGGTGGTTAAGGCGCTGCAGGAGGCCAATCAGGAGGGCGGCGGCGCGCTGCTGGAAATGGGCGAGGCGGAATATATGGTGCGCAGCGCCGGCTACCTGAAAACGCCGGCGGATTTCGCCGATGTGGTGATTGCGGTGCGCGACGGCGTGCCGATCCTGCTGTCGCAGGTGGCGACGCTGCGTGAGGGGCCGGAGATCCGCCGCGGCGTGGCGGAGCTGAACGGCGAAGGGGAAGTGGCCGGCGGCATTGTGGTGATGCGCTACGGCCAGAACGCGCTGGAAACCATCAACGCGCTGAAGGCCAAGCTGCAGCAGCTGCGGCAGACGCTGCCGCCGGGCGTGGAAATCGTCACGGTTTACGACCGTTCACAGCTGATTGAACAGGCGATTGATAACCTGTCGTTCAAGCTGCTGGAGGAGTTCGCGGTGGTGGCGCTGGTATGCACGCTGTTCCTGTTCCACTTCCGTTCGGCGCTGGTGGCGATGGTGACCCTGCCGCTCGGCATTCTCGGCGCGTTTGTGGTGATGCACTACCAGGGGGTGAACGCCAATATCATGTCGCTGGGCGGTATCGCCATCGCCATCGGCGCCATGGTGGATGCAGCGATCGTCATGATCGAGAACATGCATAAGGTGCTGGAGCAGTGGCGGCAGCGCCATCCCGAACGGCAGCCGGCGGCGCAGGACTACTGGCGCATCGCCGAGCAGGCGGCGGTGGAGGTCGGCCCGGCGCTGTTCGGCAGTTTGCTGATTATCACACTGTCGTTTATCCCGGTGTTCACGCTGCAGGCGCAGGAGGGCAAGATGTTTGCGCCGCTGGCCTTCACCAAAACCTATGCGATGGCGGTGGCGGCCGGGCTGGGCATTACGCTGGTGCCGGTGCTGATGGGCTACTTTATCCGCGGCCGTATTCCCGACGAGCAGGCCAACCCGGTTAACCGCTGGCTGATCCGGCTGTACCAGCTGCTGCTGGCGGCGGTGCTGGCGCGGCCGCGTCTGACGCTGGGGCTTTCCGCACTGCTGCTGGCGCTGACGCTGTACCCGCTCAGCCGGCTGGGCAGCGAGTTTATGCCGCCGCTTGATGAAGGCGACTTGCTGTATATGCCGTCGACCCTGCCAGGCATTTCGGTGCGTGAGGCGGGGCGTCTGCTGCAGCTGACCGACCGGCTGATTAAAACGGTGCCGGAGGTGGAGACGGTATTCGGCAAGGTCGGGCGGGCGGAGACCGCCACCGACCCGGCGCCGCTCACCATGCTGGAAACCACCATCCGCTTTAAACCGCGCGACCAGTGGCGGCCGGGTATCACCATGGACAAGCTGGTGGCGGAGCTGGACGAGGCGGTCAAGGTGCCGGGCATCGCCAACGTCTGGGTACCGCCGATTCGCAACCGGCTGGATATGCTCTCCACCGGGATTAAAAGCCCGGTGGGGATCAAGGTTAACGGTAGCGACCGGGCGGATATCGAGCGCGTCGCCGGGCAGATTGAGCAGGTGGTGCGGCAGGTGCCGGGCGTTTCCTCGGCGCTGGCGGAGCGGCTCAGCGGCGGGCGCTATGTTGATATCGATATCGACCGCCAGCGCGCCGCCCGCTATGGCGTATCGGTGAACGAGCTGCAGTCGATGGTGGCCTCGCTGGTGGGCGGTGAAAACGTCGGCGAAACCATTGAGGGGCGGGCGCGCTATCCGATTAACGTGCGCTACCCGCGTGAGATCCGCGACTCGCTGCAGGGGCTGCGCGATCTGCCGGTGGTGACGGCGAACGGCAGCCAGCTGCCGCTGTCGGCGCTGGCGGATATCCGCGTCAGCGACGGGCCGCCGATGCTGAAAAGCGAGAACGCCCGGCTGTCGGAGTGGATCTATGTGGATCTGCGCGGCCGGGATCTGAAGTCGGCGGTGGAGGAGATGCAGCAGGCGGTGGCGCAGCAGGTGAAGCTGCCGGCCGGAATTTCGCTCAGCTGGTCCGGGCAGTTCGAGTATCTGGAGCGCGCCAGCGCCCAGCTGAAAATCGTGCTGCCGGTCACCCTGGGGATTATTTTTGTGCTGCTGTTCGTCACCTTCAACAGCGTGCGCGATGCGCTGCTGATTATGGCGACGCTACCGTTCGCCCTGATCGGCGGCGTCTGGCTGCTGTATCTGCTGGATTACAACCTGTCGGTGGCCGGTGCGGTGGGCTTTATCGCCCTCGCCGGGGTGGCGGCGGAGTTCGGCGTGATTATGGTGCTGTACCTGAACCAGGCGCTGCACAAACAGCAGCAAAGCAGCGGCGGGCCGCTGACCCGCCCGCAGCTGTTGGCGTCGATTGCCGAGGGCGCGGTGCTGCGCGTCCGGCCCAAGGTGATGACGGTGGCGACCATTATGGCCGGGCTGCTGCCGATCATGTGGAGCGACGGCGCCGGTTCCGAAGTGATGCAGCGCATCGCCGCGCCGATGATCGGCGGCATGATCAGCGCGCCGATTTTATCGATGCTGGTGATCCCGGCGGCCTATCTGCTGATGCATAAATCGGCGGAGCCGTCCGGGGAATAAAACGTTGATTAATTAGGCGAATCGGTATTTTTATTCCTCGGCGCGGTCGGTAATATGCCGGCAGCATTGCCGCCCGTAGGTGGTATTAGCGAGGTGAACGGCAATCGGAGGGGGCCGCAGGAGCGGTCCCTTTGCCACCAGGTAACGTCGCCGTTGCTAAAATAATAGGTAATAAATGATTTCGATTTTACTGGATGTCGGCACGATACTCTCTTTCCTGGCTATTTTTATCGGTTTTCTCACCATGATTTTTTTTGGGATAAACCGCAAAAAATATAAGCGCATTGTCTCCCTATATGCAAACGAGGGGTTGTACATGAATGATTTCAATCAACTCGCTGTATATTTTGGCTATTTGGGCAGCTATTTCCCAACGAATTTTTTCAATAAGTTATTGAAAAACAAAAATATAAGAACAGGAAAGGATACCTTTGTGCCATCGGAGGCGTATACATTTCTGCAATCTCTTCCCCGCGAGTTAACGGGGTGGATCACGACATATCATCGGATGCATATCATCTGGTCGACCTTATTTTTGATAGGTTGCACCATGTTGGGGATTGTCAAAGTATTCGTGGGATACCCAATTGATTAATGCAAAAGCGAATACTCTCTTTCACGTTGAGAGGTATGGCTCATTATTGGTCGTGCTGGAGGAGGCGTTTTTGATGGTGGCCGGGAGTTATGGTTGCCTGTGTGATTATTTACGTCTCTTCGGGCAGTCTGGCTGGCGGCACAATAGTAGGCCAGTCAGGTGAGATGACGGTGAGAGCCTTTATAAAACAATAAGTAAATAATAATGTCTACAATGTTGAATGCAGGGGCGATACTCTTTTTTCTGGGCGCTTTTATTGGTTTTCTCACCATGATTTTTTTTGGGATAAACCGCAAAAAATATAAGCGTATTGTCTCCCTATATGCAAACGAGGGGTTGTACATGAATGATTTCAATCAACTCGCTGTATATTTTGGTTATTTCGGTAGCTACTTTCCAACCGTTTTTTTCAAAAATTTATTGAAAAATAAAAAGATAAAAACAGGAAAGGATACCTTTGTGCCATTGGAGGCGTATACATTTCTGCAATCCCTTCCTCGCGAGCTGACGGGGTGGATCACGGTGTATTATCGGATGCATATTATCTGGTCGACCATCTTCGCAAGCGGTGGGGTGCTTGTAGGCATTGGCAGAGCGCTTGGCAGCTAATATATTGATTAATCAGTTTATTAGTGCCAATGACTGGCAGGCCACATTGGGCCATTGCCAGTCATTGGCTATGTGGCGCTACTGCAGCAAAAACGCTTTAAACTGCGGCGTCATCTGCGCGCTGAAGCCGTCGTCGGTTTTGCTGATCATATACACCGCCAGCCCTTGCTGTTCCGCCAGCTTCATCGCCTTTTCGCTGCCGAGCACCATCAGGCCGGAGTCCCAGCCGTCGGCTTCCAGCGCGGTGGGGGCGATCACCGTCACCGACACCAGGCGGTGGTTAATCGGCCGGCCGGTGTTGGGGTCAATAATGTGCGAATAGCGCTGACCGTTCTGCTCAAAGTAGTTGCGGTAGCTGCCGGCGGTGCTGATGCCGTAGCCCTGCAGATCCACCAGCGCCTGCACCGCGTTTTCCTGGTCGGTGGGCTTTTGGATCGCCACGCGCCACGGCTGGCCCTGGCCGTTAACGCCGCGTGAACGCACCGCACCGCCCACCGACACCAGGTAGTTGGTGATGCCTTTACGCGCCATCAGCTGCGCCAGCAGATCCGCGCCGTAGCCTTCGCCCAGCGTCGACAGATCGACATACAGCCCCGGCAGATCTTTTTGCAGCCACTCGCCCTGCGCATTGCTGGTCAGCGTCAGGTGCTGCAGGCCGACGTTACGTTTGGCGGCGTCGATCTGCTGCTGGCTGGGAACGCTCACCGGACGTTTGTCCGGGCCAAAGCCCCACAGATTCACCAGCGGACCGACGGTGATGTTCATCGCGTCATGGGTATCGCGGCCGATGCGCTGGGCGGTGAGAATAATATCCGCCATGCCGCGCGGGATCGGCTGCGGCGCACTGCTGTGCGAACGGTTAAAGCGCGACAGCACCGAATCGGCGCGGTAGGTGGAGATATCGTCATTGGCCTGCTCCAGCAGCGCGTCGATCTCCTGCTGCAGCTGCTGACGGCTTTCCGTCACCTCGCCGCTGATTTTGACGCTGTAAAACGTTCCCATGGTTTTACCGGCGATATCCATCTGCGGGCGGGTGGTGGCGTTATCGCAGGCGGTGAGCAGCATCAGCGCGGCGACGAACGGCAGGCTTCTGGCGAAAGAGTAGGCCATGACGGGATCCTTGAAGACAACATAAAGGCGCTAGACAAGAACAAAGCGCCAAAATTAATAAATTACAGCACCAGCGCCAAGACGATCGCCAGCACCAGCAGCAGCGCAAGCAGCGTCCAGCCCCGCTTGCCGAGGGCGGCCTGTAGCGGCAGCACCACGTTGGCGATCAACGGGTTGAGCTGCGGCTGCGGCGTTTGCGTTTCGCTGTGGATGGTCGGCGTGACGCCGGCTTTTTCCAGCCGGCGGGCGAACAGCTGGTTCACCGCGTCGTTGACCTGCGCCTGGGTCAGCGGGGTATTGGCCGCGCAGTGGAGGCGCGTCTGGCCGTAATCCAGCAACTGCTGCTGCTCTTGCCGGTCCGCCGGCTGTTTCAGCACCGTCAGCAGATTATTCAGCGTCGGGGCGTGCTGTGCGCTCAGCGCCGTTTTCACCTGCAGATACTGGCTCAACAGCTGGAAGTGGCGCGCCGGCAGCGGATCGTTGGTTTTTACGCCGACCAGATTAAACAGGCTCTGCCAGATTTTGGCCGGCGATTCGCCGGTGGCGGCGCTCAGGCGCGTCACCTGCTGCTGTAGGTTCTGATGCTCGGCCGGCAGGAGAGGGCGATCGCTGACGGCGCTCTGCTGCGGATGCGGAATGGTCAGGCTGCCGCTCTGCAGCTGGTTCAGTACCTGCTGCAGCTGCGGATGGCTGAGCTGGCTCAGCACGGTATGGCCGAACTGCTGGCGGATAAAATCGCTGACCGCCTGCCGGTTATTGCCCTGCGGCAGCAGTTCGGTCAACTGCTGCAACAGCTGACGGCTGGCGTGATTTTGCTGCGCCTGGCCCAGACGCTGCTGCAACAGCTGCTCCGCCGGCTGAAAGTGGCGGGCCCGCAGTTCGCTGCCGTCGGTGGCGCCCAGATCGTGGCGCAGACTGGCCCAAATCTCGGCGGACTTGGCCGGGCTGAGGGCCATAATCTTGACCACCAGCTTTTCCAGCGTAGTGCGCTGCGCCGGAGAGAGCGGCTGCGTATCGGAAGTGGTGTTTTTCTCCCCGGATGGGGGGCGATCGGAAAGGTTGTGGGCGCCGGGGCCGCTCAAAGGTTGCATATCACCAGTCCTTCGCTGTGCAGAAAGAAGTCATACCCGGCGAAAAGCGCAGGTTCTATAAGTCGTATAGCGACTATGATACCTGTAAATTCCCCTTATCAATACCATCCGCGCGACATTTCTTTACAGGTAAAACGTTGCCAATCGTCTCGCCGCCGTTAAGATAGGCGGATTACGCTTACGAGGATGTCATGGTCAAACGGCAACAGATTGCAAAATGGTTTTTATGCCTGGCTTGCCTGGTCGTACTGACCTGCATGACGCAGCGCATGGCGAGCCTGCACGCGCTGCAACTGACGCTCGGCATCCCGACGGTCAGCGCCGCCGCGGCCGGTGACGACGGTGAGCCCGTTGCCGCCACCAGCCCGTGCGAGCTGAGCGCCAAATCGCTGCTGGCCGCGCCGCCGGTGATCTTCGAAAGCGTCCTGCTGGGGCTGGGTCTGCTGTTGGCGCTGCTGGCCCCGGTGCTCACCGCGCGTCTGCGCATTCCGCCGCCGCGTGCGGTTTCCCCGCCTACCCTCAGGGTGCACCTGCGATTATGCGTTTTCCGTGAATGAGTTTATCGCCCAACCTGGACGATAACTGACTCATTTACGGAGAAAAATATGTTGAATACCTTTAGGTCGGCGTTAGCCTGCCTGCTGCTGCTATGGCTGCCGATGCTGCAGGCGGCGGACAGCGGCTGGCTGCAAAGCCCGACCAACGATCACGCCAAGGTGCGGCTGCGCGCCGATACCTCTCAGGCCGGAGAAACGCGCCTGCTGCTGTCGGTAGAGCTGCAGAAGGGCTGGAAAACCTACTGGCGCTCGCCCGGCGAAGGCGGCATCGCGCCGGCGATCAAGTGGCAGGGCGAACCGTCGCCGTCGGCCGAATGGTTCTGGCCGGCGCCGCAGCGCTTTGACGTGGCGGGCATCACCACCCAGGGCTACCACGACGGCGTCACCATCCCGATCGTCATCAAGGGGCCTGCGCCGGCGAATCTGGCCGGCACCCTGACGCTGTCGACCTGCAGCAACGTCTGTATCCTGACCGACTATCCGTTCAAGCTGGATCTGTCGGCGGCCAATGACGCGCAGTTCAGCCATGACTTTGCCCAGGCGATGGGCAAGGTGCCGATCGCCAGCGGCCTGACGGACAATCTGCGCGTCGGTTACCGCAACGGCGAGCTGCAGATCAGCGCCGATCGCAACGCGGGCGCCAGCTGGCGTCAGCCTGCGCTGTTCTTTGACACCCTGCCGGATGCCGATATCGGCAAACCGGTCATCAGCCACAGCGGCGGCGGGATGCAGGCGCGGGTGCCGGTCAGCGACGGCTGGGGCGACGCCGCGCCCGATCTGCGCGGACAGACGCTGACGCTGGTGGTCGTCGACGACGGCCTGGCGCAGCAGACCACGCTGACCGTCGGTGAGCCGCTGACGCTGTCGTCTGCGGGCGGCGTAACGCTGTGGCAGGCGGTGCTGATGGCGCTGGCCGGCGGGTTGATTCTCAACCTGATGCCGTGCGTGCTGCCGGTGCTGGGGATGAAGCTGGGATCGATCCTGCAGGTGAAGCAGCGCGACCGGCGCAGCGTACGGGCGCAGTTCCTCGCTTCCAGCGCCGGGATTGTGGCGTCGTTTCTGGTGCTGGCGCTGCTGATGACCGCCCTGCGGCTGAGCAATCAGGCGCTGGGCTGGGGCATCCAGTTCCAGAACCCGTGGTTTATCGGCTTTATGGTGCTGGTGACGCTGCTGTTTAGCGCCAACCTGCTCGGCCTGTTCCATCTGCAGCTCTCTTCCGGGCTCAGCACCCGGCTGGCGACCCACGGCTGCCAGGGTATGAGCGGTCACTTCTGGCAGGGAGCGTTCGCCACGCTGCTGGCAACGCCGTGTACGGCGCCGTTCCTCGGCACCGCGGTGGCCTTTGCGCTGGCCGCGCCGCTGCCGGTGCTGTGGGGCATGTTCCTGGCGCTGGGCATCGGTATGAGTCTGCCGTGGCTGCTGATTGCCGCCTGGCCGGCGCTGGCGCTGCGTCTGCCGCGTCCCGGCCGCTGGATGAACGTGCTGCGTCTGGTGCTGGGCCTGCTGATGCTGGCATCGTCGCTGTGGCTGCTGAGCCTGATGACCAACCATATCGGCGTACAGGCGACGCTGGTGGTCGGCGGCGCACTGCTGTTGGGCTTGCTGCTGGCGGTCTGGCGCCGCTACGGCGCGCGTTCGGCCGGCATCGCCGGCGCCAGCCTGCTGGTGGTGACCGGCCTGACGCTGCTGACGCTGTCGCTGACGGCGAACCTGTGGCGGCAGCCGCTGCAGGACCGGGTGACGTGGCAGCCGCTGAGCGAGCAGGCCATCACTCAGGCGCTGGCCCAGAACAAGCGGGTGTTCGTCGATGTGACCGCCGACTGGTGCGTCACCTGTAAAGCCAACAAATTCAACGTATTGATGCGTGACGATGTACAGCAGGCGCTGATGGCCGATGACGTGGTGGCGCTGCGCGGCGACTGGAGCCGGCCTTCGGCCGAAATAAGCGCGTTTCTGCAACGCCGCGGCAGCGTCGGCGTCCCTTTCAACCAGATTTATGGCCCCGGCAGCCCGGACGGCGTGGTGTTATCCCCCTTATTAACCCGCGATGCCGTTCTTAAAACCCTGTCCGCCGCCAAAGGAACTGAACAATGAAGAAATTACTGATTATTTTACTGCTGATGGTGTCCCCGGCGTGGGCCGCCGCGCCTTTTACCCCGGAACAGGAGGCGCGCGTTAAGGAGATGATCCGTGAAACGCTGGTGTCCAACCCGGATATTCTGGCGCAGGCGGTTGACGCCTGGCAGCAGCAAACCGCCGATCAACAGGTCAGCCAGGTGATCAAGCAGCAGGCGAAAACCCTGTATCAGGATCCGGCCAGCCC
Organism: Serratia sp. FGI94; assembly: GCF_000330865.1. NCBI lineage: Bacteria > Pseudomonadati > Pseudomonadota > Gammaproteobacteria > Enterobacterales > Yersiniaceae > Serratia > Serratia sp. FGI94. Next base: position 3,309,407 of record NC_020064.1, on the reverse strand, counting down.
GCGCCTGGGGGCGAAGGACGCCAAGCTGACGATGGTGACCTTTACCGATTACAACTGCCCGTACTGCAAGCGTTTTGACCCGATGCTGGAAAAAATCGTCAAGAAATATCCGGACGTGGCGCTGGTGGTGAAACTGCTGCCGTTTAAAGGCGAAAGCTCGGTCAGTTCGGCGCGCATCGCATTGACCACCTGGCAGCAGAACCCGCAGCAGTTCTGGGCGCTGCACCAGCGGCTGATGGCGAAAAAGGGCTTCCACGATGACGCCAGCATCGCCGCGGCGCAGCAGAAAACCGGCGTGAAGGCGGTGACGCCGAGCGAGCAGAGCATGAGCACGCTGCGCACCAATATGCAGCTGGCGGAACAGCTGGGGGTGCAGGGCACGCCGGCGACGCTGATTGGCGATCGGATGCTGCCGGGGGCGGTGTCCTACGAGCAGCTGGAGTCGCTGGTGAAGCAGCAGCTGGCGCAGGCTGACAATGGCTAGGCTGAAGCGCTGGGGGCGTGAAGTCGCGCTGCTGTTGCTGATGCTGGCGGGGATCCTGTTCGCCATGGACCTGTGGCGCGCGCCGCAGGCGCCGCCGGCGTTCGACAGCCAGCGCCTGACCACCCTGGACGGCTCGACGCTCTCGCTGGCGCAGCGTAGTCAGGAACGGCCGCTACTGGTCTACTTTTGGGCCAGCTGGTGCGGCGTCTGCCGCTACACCACTCCCAGCGTCGCCAAGTTGGCGCAGCAGGGCGGCAACGTGCTGAGCGTGGCGCTGCGTTCCGGCGATGACCCGCAGGTGGCGGCCTGGCTGGCCGCCAAGCGGCTGAGTTTGCCGGTGGTCAACGATCCCGCCGGCGAGCTGGCGGCGCGCTGGCAGGTGGGCGTTACGCCCACCTTCGTCATCATCGATAAGGGCAAGGTGGTGCAGAGCACCACCGGCTGGACCAGCTACTGGGGCATGAAGCTGCGCCTGTGGTGGGCGGCCTGGTAGCAGAGTATGTCAGGGGAGGGAGACAGGTGATGTAAAAACACACGTAAAGAAGTTTGTGTGGTAATTCACCGGTCTTGGCTCCCTGTTTTTAATATCTTCCGCTGTTGTTATGAGCGTATCGTGGTTTTTTACATGATGGGTTCTCGTTCCCCTATACCGGTCACCGCGCATTGGGCTACTATTGCCTGCATTCGGTTAAATTGCCGGCACACGTACGGGACCGATCATTGATATAATCTACGATTACATCGGACTATGAACGATTTAATTAAAAACCTCGCAATAGCAATTCTCGCCATTCAGGCCATAACTTTTTCCGTTTATGTTGGCGTGTATATTATCTATAGCAAACATTATAAGCGTCTAATCGCATCGTTCAGGGAGAAGTACGAATTCCCATTTCCCTATTCGTTTCATTGGCAGACCGGAATTTTCGGTTCGGTAGCAATCTGCTATTTCTTTATGATGCTCAGGGCAGGAAGGAAGGCGTTTTTCTTACCGAAAACAAGTGACGTCTATGCTTTCTTTAAGGAAATTCCAAGCGCGAAAATAAGTTGGCTGTCGACTTTGTTTTATTTGTCGCTGCTGTCTTTTTTCTGTCTGACTTTGATCGCCTTGTTTGCTGCCTATATCAAACTCTTTGCATAAAAAAGGGGCCGGATTATCCGGCCCCTTGTTGATGATGTTGCAGGTAACGCTTATTCGGCCTCGGCGGTTTTCACCGTCTGGCGGCGCTTGCGGATCGTGCGCAGCACCGGCGGCACCACCAGTACCGCAACCGCCAGCACCAGCAGGCTCTGGGCAATACCGCTGCCCCACAGAATGCCGTATTCGCCGTTGCTGATCGACAGCGCGCGGCGCAGGTTCTGCTCCAGCAGTTCACCCAGCACAAAGCCCAGAATCAGCGGCGACATCGGGAAGTGCATTTTACGCAGAATATAGCCGAACACCCCCAGCCCGACCATCAGCATCAGGTCGAAGGTGGTGCTGTGCACCGCGTATACGCCGACCGCCGATACGGCGGCGATCGCCGGCACCAGGAACCACAGCGGGATGGTCAGCATGCGGGTAAACAGGCCAATCAGCGGAATGTTCATGATCAGCAGCATCACGTTGGCAATCAGCAGCGCGGCGATCAGCCCCCAGACGATATCGGGCTGTTCGGTGAACATCGCCGGCCCCGGCGTGATGTTGTACAGCGTCAGCGCGCCCATCATTACCGCGGTGGTGCCGGAACCCGGCACGCCCAGCGTCAGCATCGGAATAAACGAGCCGCAGGCCGAGGCGTTGTTGGCCGCCTCCGGCGCCGCCACGCCGCGGATATCCCCTTTGCCGAAGCTGTCGCTGTTACCGCTGATTTTCTTCTCGGTCATATAGGTCAGCGCGCTGGCGATGGTTGCCCCGGCGCCCGGCAGAATGCCGACGAAGAAGCCGACCACTGAAGAGCGCAGGGTAGGGCCGACGCACTCTTTCGCCTCTTTACGGTTAAACAGCAGCCGCCCGGTTTTGCGCACCAGCTTCTGGCCGGCGCCGGTGCTTTCCAGCATCAGCAGGATTTCACTGACCGAGAACAGACCGATCACCACCACGATAAACTGAATGCCGTCGGAGAGGTGTACGCTGTCGAAGGTAAAGCGGTAGACGCCGGTGTTGGCGTCGACGCCGACCGTCGCCAGCCCGAGACCGATCAGCGCCGCCAGCAGCGACTTCAGCGGGTTCTGGCTCATCATGCTGCCCAGACAGGCGATGGCGAAGATCATCAGCGCGAAGTACTCCGCCGGGCCAAACGCCAGCGACCAGCGGGCCAGCAGCGGGGCGAACAGAATAATGCCGCCGATGGCGATGATAGAGCCGATAAACGAGCTGACCGCGGAGATCGACAGCGCCACGCCAGCGCGCCCCTGCTGCGCCATCGGGTAGCCGTCCAGCGCGGTCATGATCGCCGCGGCGTCTCCGGGCACGTTAAGCAGAATGGAGGAGATACGGCCGCCGTACTCGCAGCCGATATACACCGTCGCCAACAGGATCAGCGCCGATTCCGCCGGCAGTTTCAGCGCGAAGGCCAGCGGCAGCAGGATCGCCACGCCGTTGATCGGCCCGAGGCCCGGCAGCAGCCCGACGATGGTGCCGACGAAACAGCCGATCAGCGCGATAACCAGGTTCTGTGGAATCAGCGCCACCTCGAACCCTTGCGATAAATATAACCAGGTATCCATTGTCGTTCCTTAATTCAGCCAGACGCCGAGCGGCAGCGTCACGTCGAGCAGACGGTCAAAGGCGTAATACAGCGCCACGCCCATCACCACGCCGGAAATCGCCGCTGCCAATACGCGTGCGCCGAACAGCAGCGCGATGCTGAAGGTCAGCAGGGCGGTGGCCAGCGGAAAGCCCAGCCACTCAAAAAGCCAGGCGTACAGCGACAGCGTGATGGTCAGCACCAGCAGACGCTGCAGCGTGGCGCGGTGCGGCCAGGTCACCACCTGCGGGTGACGCAGCAGCATCAGGACGGCGCACAGCGCCATCAGGCCGAGAATGATCAGCGGAAACGGGCGCGGCCCCAGCGGTTCATAGCTGTATTCGCTGTGAATGCCCCAGCCGATATACAGGCCGCCGATGCACAGCAGCAGCCACACTCCGGCAAAAATACGATCGCTCATGACATGCCTCCGGAGGCGTTGTTACTTGGCCAGGCCGAAGGCCTTCGCCTGCTCACGGTATTCGCCGACCTGTTTCTTCACGTAGGCATCCAGCTCTTTGCCGCGCAGGTTGAATTCAAACAGCCCGCGCAGGTCGCGCTGCTTCTTGAACTCTTCGGTCTGCTGCAGTTTGGCGAAGGCGTCGGTCCACCACTGGTACTCTTCGTCGCTGACTTTCGGCCCCAGATAGAAGCCGCGGATCACCGGCCACACCAGGTTATAGCCCTGCTCTTTGGCGGTCGGCACCTCGGCCAGCTGGCCCGGCAGGCGCTCTTCCGAATACACCGCCAGCACGCGGATCTTGTCGCCCTGCAGGTAAGGCACCATCTCGCTCAGATCGCCGGAGACCGCCTGAATATGGTTGCCGAGCAGCGCGGTCACCGGCTCGCCGCCGCCTTCAAAGGCGACGTAGCGCATCTTACGCGGGTCGACGCCGACCTCACGCGCCAGCAGCGCGGTTTTCATCCAGTCCTGGCTGCCGATCGAGGCGCCGGCGCCGAACACCACGCTGGTAGGATCTTTTTTGAAGGCTTCCATCAGGTCTTTCAGCGTCTTATACGGTGAGTCGGCGCGCACGGCGATCATGCCGTAATCGGTGCCGACCGCCGCCAGCCATTTGACGTCGTCCACGCCGTAGCGGCCGAACTTGCCCTGCGACAGGTTGAGCAGCGAGCCGCCGGAGAAGGCGACCACGGTGCCGAACTCCGCCGGACGCTGGGCGACGATGGCGTTATAGGCCACCGCGCCGACGCCGCCCGGCATATAGGTGACGCGCATCGGTTTATTGATGGCTTTGGTTTCCTGCAAAGACACCTGCAGCAGTTTACAGGTCAGGTCGAAGCCGCCGCCGGGCTTGGCCGGCGCGATACATTCGGTACGGTCGGGCGCTTCAATAGCGAAAGCCTGATTGGCTGCCAACAGCAGAGCGGTTGCGGTCAGAGTACGGGTGATTATTTTTTTCATTGCCTTCCCCTAGGTATTTTTTCTTTCAGACTGTGAGAACTCCCGCTGACACGGGGTTGCCAAATTGTTAAAACATAAACCTTTCATTTACCTTTCAACGTATGGAAAAGTTTACAGGATGTGATATGCGTCTCTTGTTAGTGGAAGATCACCCTGAATTATCCCATTGGCTGCAGAAAGCGCTGACCGGCGCCGGCTTCGCCGTGGACGTCGCCTCAGACGGACTGATGGCCGACCACCTGCTGTTAAACGAACATTACAGTCTGGTGGTGTTGGACGTGGAGCTGCCGCGCCTCAACGGGCTGGATCTGCTGGCGCGGCTGCGCAAGCGCGGTCAGAACCTGCCGGTGCTGCTGCTGACCGCCCGCGCCGACGTCAGCGACCGGGTCAGGGGGCTGAATCTCGGCGCCGATGATTACCTGAGCAAGCCGTTTGAGCTGGACGAGCTGGAGGCGCGCATCCGTGCGCTGCTGCGCCGCAGCGTGGGCGTCACCCAGCAGACGCTGCAGTTTGGCGCGCTGACCTACCATGACGAAGGCTACTTTTTACTGGATAACCGGCCGCTGGCGCTGACGCCGCGCGAACTGGCGGTGCTGACCACCCTGATCCACCGACGCGGCCGGCCGGTCGCCAAGCAGCAACTGTTCGAACAGGTGTTTACCCTGTCCGACGAGGCCAACCCGGAAAGCATCGAGCTGTATGTGCACCGGGTGCGTAAAAAGCTGCACGGCAGCAACGTGGCGATTGTCACGCTGCGCGGATTGGGTTACAGCCTGGAGCTGAGCGATGAAGTGGTTTAAACCGCCTGGCTCGCTGTTTTATCAACTGTTGCTGTTTTTTGGTTTGCCGCTGACGATACTGGGCGGCATTTCTATCTATACCCACTACTTCAGCGCCACCCATGCCGCCACGCTGGCCTATGACCGCACGCTGCTGGCGTCGGCGCGCACCGTGGCGGAGCGGTTGGTCGTGCGTAAGGGCAAGTTGGCGGTTGACGTGCCCTATGTGGTGCTCGACAGCTTCGAACGCAATATGAACGACCAGCTGTATTACGAGGTGATTTCACCGCAGGGCCGCAGTATTTCCGGCTATGACGATCTGCCGCTGCCGCCGCCGCACCTGGCGCGCTCCACGCTGTACCCGGCGCTGGTGCATTTTTACGACGCTGAATACGCCGGACGGCCGATCCGCGTCGCCGCACTCTATCAGCCGATTAATGAGGGCGGCATGAGCGGTATGGCGACCATTCTGGTGGCGGAAACGCTGGAATCGCGTAACTATCTGGCGCGCCAGATGCTGCTGGCCGCGCTGCTCAGTCAGGGCACGGTGGTGGTGCTGACGCTGACGCTGGCGTTTGTACTGCTGAAAAAGCTGCTTAAGCCGTTGCGTAAATTGTCGAGCGTGATGATGCGCCGCGATCCGGGCGAGCTGACGCCGCTGCCGATGCTGTTGCCGTGGTCGGAAATGCAGCCGCTGCTGCTGGCCTTTAACCGCTATACCGAGCGGCTGCGGGTGATGGTGGCGCGGCAGGAGCGCTTTAGCGCCGACGCTTCGCACCAGCTGCGGACGCCGCTGACGGTGCTGAAGACGCAGGTCGGCGTGGCGCTGGCCAGCGACGACCCGCAACAGTGGCGCGAAAGCCTGCTGGCGATCGGCAAGACGCTGGACAATACCGTGGCGCTGACCGACCGCCTGCTGTACCTGTCGCGGCTGAAGGCGCATGAGTCGCGCAGCGAGCGCCGGCTGCAGCCGGTCAACCTGGCGCAGGTGCTGCGCGACGCCTGTTTCTCCCGCCTGCCGCAGGCGCGCAGCAACGGCATCGATCTCGGTTATGAGGGGGAGGCGGTATGCTGGATCGGCGGCGAGGCGCTGCTGCTGACGGAGATGTGCGCCAATCTGCTGGACAACGCGCTGAAGTACACGCCGCGCCGCGGCATGGTGACGGCGCGCCTGCGCGCGGCGGACGGTGAAGGCATTCTGGAAATTGAAGACAGCGGGCCGGGCATTACCCAGCAGGAGGCGCAGCAGGCGCTGCAGCCTTTCCGCCGTCTGGATAACGTGGGTGAACAGCCGGGCGCCGGCCTGGGGCTGGCGCTGGTGAAGGATATTGCCGCCTACCACGGCACGCGGCCGGAGTTGCTGAGCTCCGCAGAGCTTGGCGGCCTGTTGGTGCAGGTGCGCTTCCGCCTGTTGTCCTGAGGCGGAGGCGGATTATTCGCCGAGCTCGCCGGAGACCGCCGGCTGCGGTTTTTTACGTCCCAGCGGCGTGCGCAGGCGCTGGGACAGGATCACCCCCAGCAGGGTGACGCCGCCGCCGATCAGGTGGTAGCCGTGCAGCTGCTCATGCAGGAACAGCACGGCGATTGCGGCGGTGAATACCGGCGCCAGGTTCATAAAGATCGAGGCGGTATTGGCGCCGAGGCGGACCACGCCCTGGATCCACAGGAACGGCGCGATAATCGACGCCGGAATAGCGGCAAACAGCACCAGCGACAGGTTCTGGCTGTTCAGACCGACGTCCGGCGCCATCAGGAAGTTCGGTAGCAGCAGCAGCACGCCGAAGGCGATCTGCACATACAGCGATTGCCAGTTGGGCAGGGCGATTGCCCAGCGTTTGGTCAGCACGCCGTACAGTGCGTAGGACGCGGTGGCGGCAAGCATCATCAACTCGCCTTTGCCGATGCCGTGCTGCAGCAGCGCGCCCGGCTGGCCGGCGCTCACCAGCCAAATCAGGCCGCACAGAGAAATGACGCTGCCCAGCGCCACGCCGACGGTTGGCGCCACCCGCAGCAGTACGATGCTGATCAGAATGGTCAGCAGCGGGATCAGCGACACGATAATGCCCATAAACAGCGCGCTGACGCTGTGCGCGGCGTAGTAGGCCAGACTTTGATACAGCACCATGCCCAGCAGCCCCAGCACCAGCAGCTTGCCGGCGTTGGCGCGCACCGTGCGCCAGTTGCGGATCACGCCCGGCAGCACAAACGGCGTCAGCGCAACCAGCGCCAGCAGCCAGCGATAGAACGAGATCGCCGCCGGATCGATCGCGCCGGCCGACAGTTTGCTGACCACGGCATTGACGGACCAGATCAGTACCGCCACCAGGGGAAAGAGTGCGTTCATGATAATTATTCTCAACAACGTATAACAGGACGCCCAGTTTACGCCTGTCTGGTTTATTGCATATACTGAAAACCAGACAAAAATCGCCGTAAACCAGACAACCTGCAGGTAGAATCGCTATGCCGGAAATCCGTCATTTTGCCGAAGCGCTGATCCCGGCGCCGCAGCCGGTGCAGTTCCGCTGCGAGGCGTTTAATGCGCGCACTGAATTTCAGCCGCATCGCCACGCCTGGGGGCAGCTGATGTGGGTGACCAGCGGGGTGATGGTTACCCACATTGGCGGACAGCGTTTTCTGGCGCCGCCGGAGTTTGTGCTATGGTCGCCGGCGGGGGTGGAGCACTCCTGCTATAACCACAAGCTGGCGCAGTGCCGCATGGTGGACATCGCCCAGCCTTTATGCCGGCAGATGCCGGCAACGCCTTGTTTGGTCAGCGTCACGCCGATTTTCCGCGCCATCGCGGATGATTTCTATGCGCGCCAGCAGTATATCCCGCAGAGCCGGGAGGACCTGCGGCTGTGCCGCGTCCTGATCGACCAGCTGCACCTGTCGCCGCGGCAGCAGACCTATTTACCCTCCTCGCAGGATAAGTTTCTGGCGCCGATCCTGGAAGCGCTGGAGCATTGCCCTTCGGACAACACGCCGTTGGCGCAGTGGGCGCGGCGGGTCTATACCACCGAACGCACGCTGTCGCGCCGCTGTCAGCAGGATCTCGGCATGTCGTTCAGCGAATGGCGCCAGCGGCTGCGCTTTCTGCACGCGGTGTCGCTGCTGGAGCAGGGGAAAACCGTACAGGACGTGGCGCTGGAAGTGGGGTACAGTTCCGCCTCGGCGTTTATCGTGATGTTTCAGCAGATTGCCGGCGCCACTCCTGAACGTTTCCGACGCGCATAAGCACGGCGGCGCGGGTGACTCGTGACGCAGCCATAACTCGGGTATATGATCGGGCGGCAAATGGCCGTCCTGGGTTGGAGAAAGAAGTGAAAATACTGGTTGATGAAAATATGCCGTATGCGGTTGAGCTGTTCAGCCGTCTGGGAGACACGTTGGCGGTGCCGGGCCGCCCGATCCCGCTGGAGGCGCTGGCGGACGCCGATGCGCTGATGGTGCGCTCGGTCACCAAGGTGAACAAGGCGCTGCTTGCCGGCACCCGCGTCGGCTTTGTCGGCACCGCAACCGCCGGCACCGACCATGTGGACGACGCCTGGCTGCAGCAGGCGGGCATCGGTTTTTCCGCCGCACCCGGCTGCAACGCCATCGCGGTGGTGGAGTACGTCTTCTCCGCGCTGATGCTGCTGGCCGAGCGCGACGGCTTCCAGCTGCAGGATAAAACTGTCGGCATCGTCGGGGTCGGCAACGTCGGCTCGCGGCTGGATGCGCGCCTGCGGGCGTTGGGGGTGCGCACGCTGCTGTGCGATCCGCCGCGTGCCGATCGCGGCGACGCCGGCGAATTCTGGCCGCTGGAAAAACTGGTGGCGGAAGCCGACGTACTGACCTTCCACACGCCGCTGAATAAATCCGGCCCTTATCACTCGCTGTATCTGGCCGACGCCGAGCTGCTGGCGGCGCTGCCGGACAACCGCATTCTGATTAACGCCTGCCGCGGCGCGGTGGTGGATAACGCCGCGCTGCTGCAGGCGCTGGAAAAGGGCAAGAAGCTCAGCACGGTGCTGGACGTCTGGGAGCCGGAACCGGAGCTGTCGCTGCCGCTGCTGGCGCGGGTGGACATCGGCACCGCGCATATCGCCGGCTATACGTTGGAAGGCAAGGCGCGCGGCACCACCCAGGTGTTTGAGGCCTTCAGCCGCCATCTGGGCCAGCCGCAGCAGATTGAGCTGGCCTCGCTGCTGCCGACGCCGGAATTCAGCGATATCCGTCTGAACGGGCCGCTCGATCAAGGCAGGCTGAAACGTTTGATGCACTTGGTGTATGATGTGCGCCGCGATGACGCGCCGCTGCGCAAAGTGGCCGGCCAGGCGGGCGAGTTTGATCGCCTGCGCAAGCAGTATCAGGAGCGACGAGAATGGTCGTCGCTGCGCGTGGCGTGCGATGACGACGCCAGCGCCGAACTGCTGGCCCGGTTGGGCTTTAGCGTACGCTAAACGGCGCGCGGCTTTAAATATCAGGGCGGTGATGGCACCGCCCGTTTGTTTTGCATGTTAATGAAATATTCGGGAGATACCCCAATGTCTGACGGCTGGAATATCGCTCTGCTTGGCGCCACGGGCGCGGTAGGTGAAGCATTGCTGGAATTGTTACAGGAACGTCAGTTCCCGGTGGGCGAACTCTATCCGTTGGCCAGCGAACGCAGCGCCGGTGAAACGGTGCGCTTTAACGGCAAAACCCTGCAGGTGGAAAACGCCGAGGAGTTCGACTGGTCGCAGGCGCAGCTGGCCTTCTTCGTGGCCGGCGCCGAAGCCTCGGCGCGCTACGCGATTGATGCCGGCAATATGGGCTGTCTGGTGATCGACAGCAGCGGCCTGTTCGCGCTGGAGCCGGACGTGCCGCTGGTGGTGCCGGGCGTCAACCCGCAGGTGCTGGCCGATTACCGCAACCGTAATATCGTCGCCGTGGCCGACGGCATGGTCAGCCAGCTGCTGACCGCCATTAAGCCGCTGACCGAGCAGGCCGGCCTGTCGCGCCTGCACGTCACCACCCTGATGTCGGTGTCCGCCCGCGGTAAGGCGGCGGTGGACGATCTGGCGGGCCAGAGCGCGCGGCTGCTGAACGGCGTGCCGGCGGAAGAGGGCCTGTTCGCCAAACAGCTGGCGTTCAACCTGCTGCCGCTGCTGGCGGATGAGCAGGGCAGCGTGCGCGAAGAGCGGCTGATCGTCGATCAGGTGCGCAAGGTGCTGCAGGACGAAGGGCTGCCGATGTCGGTGACCTGCGTACAGTCGCCGGTGTTCTACGGCCACGCGCAGGCGGTGCAGGTGGAAGGGCTGCGGCCGATCGACGCCGATGAGGCGCGCGCCGAACTGCAGGACGCGGAAGATATCCAACTGAGCGATGAAGACGATTACCCGACGCAGGTGACGGAAGCTTCCGGCAGCGACGTGCTGAGCATCGGCTGCCTGCGCAATGACTATGGCATTCCGCAGGTGCTGCAGTTTTGGTCGGTGGCCGACAACGTGCGCTTCGGCGGCGCGCTGATGGCGATTGAAACCGCCGAGCGTCTGTTGCAGGAGCAGCTGTACTGATGTCCGAGCCGGCTGTAGCGACCCAGAAAATCGCGCTGGGCATTGAATATGACGGCAGCGGCTATTACGGCTGGCAGCGTCAGCAAGAGGTGCCGAGCGTGCAGGCCTGCCTGGAGCAGGCGCTGAGTAAAGTGGCGGACGCGCCGATCACGGTGCTGTGCGCCGGGCGCACCGACGCCGGGGTGCACGCCACCGGCCAGGTGGTGCACTTTGAAACCCCGGTGCGCCGTAAGGACGCCGCCTGGACGATGGGGGTCAACACCCATCTGCCGCCGGATATCGCCGTGCGCTGGGTCAGCCCGGTGGCGGAAGATTTTCATGCGCGCTTCAGCGCCACCGCCCGCCGCTATCGCTATGTGATCTTCAACCACCGCTATCGTCCGGCGGTGCTGCAGCAGGGGGTGACGCATTTCTATCACCCGCTGGACGCCGAACGCATGCAGCGCGCGGCGCAGGCGCTGCTGGGAGAGAATGACTTCACCTCGTTCCGCGCCGTGCAGTGCCAGTCGCGCACGCCGTGGCGGAATGTAAAACACGTTAAGGTCACGCGTCACGGGCAGTATATCGTGGTAGATATAAAGGCGAACGCCTTTGTGCATCATATGGTGCGCAATATCGTCGGCAGCCTGCTGGAGATTGGCTGCGGTAACCAGGATGAAAACTGGATGGCGCAGCTGCTGGCGTTAAAAGACCGTAATCTGGCGGCGGCCACCGCCAGAGCGGAAGGCCTGTATCTGGTCTCCGTGGACTATCCCGAGCGTTTCGCATTGCCGCAGGCGCCGATGGGGCCGCTGTTTTTAGCCGATGACTGAATAAGACGCGCCGTTGCGCCAGACCCCGCCAAGGGGCCGTTGTGCGACGCGTTTTGATTAATCCGCCGGCGGGGGAGACCTCCGGCCCAAGAGAGACGCTATGGACATCATCAAGTTTGTTATTGATTTCATTTTGCATATCGACGTGCATTTGGCCGAGCTGGTGGCGCAGTACGGCATGTGGGTATACGGGATTTTGTTCCTGATTCTGTTTTGCGAAACCGGCCTGGTGGTGACGCCGTTCCTGCCGGGGGATTCTCTGCTGTTCGTGGCCGGGGCGCTGGCCTCGCTGCCGACCAACGATCTGAACGTGCATACCATGGTGGCGCTGATGGTGATTGCCGCGGTGGTGGGGGATGCGGTCAACTACACCATTGGCCGCCTGTTCGGTGAAAAACTGTTCAGCAACCCGAATTCGAAAATTTTCCGCCGCAGCTATCTGGATAAAACCCACCAGTTTTATGAAAAGCACGGCGGCAAAACGATTATTCTGGCGCGATTTGTGCCGATCGTGCGTACTTTTGCGCCGTTCGTCGCCGGTATGGGGCATATGTCCTACCGTCACTTCGCCGCCTACAACGTGATTGGCGCGCTGGTCTGGGTGCTGCTGTTCACCTATGCCGGTTACCTGTTCGGCAACGTGCCGGTGGTGCAGGAAAACCTGAAGTTGCTAATTGTTGCTATTATCGTTGTGTCAATTTTGCCGGGCATTATTGAAATCTGGCGCCACAAGCGCGCGGCTGCCCGCCAGCAAAAACAGTAAAAAACATCGCTTAACCTATCGGTTCGACCAGTTTTTTATCTACAGCGTCGGGCCGATATGGTTTAATGAGCGACATTTATGGTCTGTTCCTGCGGACAACCCTGAATTCAGTGCCTTGGCGGCGCGCCTGTCGCGCCGGGTTCCGGGCGCTTTTTCATTGGCTGTTGCTGCGAAGGGATTGTTAAAGCATGAACTGCGAACTGGCGTCTGCCAGGTTCAAACAGAAAGGTCTTCGATGAGCTGGATTGAACGAATTCTTAACAAGAGCAATATCACCCAAACCCGTAAGGCGAGCATTCCTGAGGGCGTTTGGACCAAATGTGACAGCTGCGGTCAGGTTCTCTACCGCGCCGAGCTGGAGCGTAACCTGGAAGTCTGCCCGAAGTGCGACCACCATATGCGCATGTCCGCGCGTACGCGTCTGCACACGTTGCTGGACGAAGGCAGCGAAGTGGAAGTCGGCAGCGAGCTGGAACCGAAAGACGTTCTGAAATTCCGCGACTCCAAAAAATATAAGGACCGCCTGCTGGCTGCCCAGAAAGCGACCGGTGAAAAAGATGCGCTGGTGGTGATGAAGGGCACGCTGTACGGCATGCCGGTCGTGGCCGCCGCCTTCGAATTCGCCTTTATCGGCGGTTCCATGTCTTCCGTCGTCGGCGCGCGCTTTGTCCGCGCCGTTGAGCAGGCGCTGGAAGACAACTGCCCGCTGGTGTGCTTCTCCGCCAGCGGCGGCGCCCGTATGCAGGAAGCGCTGATGTCGCTGATGCAGATGGCGAAAACCAGCGCCGCGCTGGCCAAAATGCAAGAGCGCGGCCTGCCGTACATTTCCGTACTGACCGACCCGACCATGGGCGGCGTCTCCGCCAGTCTGGCGATGCTGGGTGATATCAACATCGCTGAGCCGAAGGCGCTGATCGGCTTTGCCGGCCCGCGCGTTATCGAGCAGACGGTGCGTGAAAAACTGCCGCCGGGCTTCCAGCGCAGCGAGTTCCTGATTGAGAAAGGGGCGATCGACATGATCGTGCGTCGTCCGGAAATGCGCCAGACGCTCGCCAGCATTCTGTCCAAGCTGACCAACCAGCCGCAGCCGGCGTTTGACCAGCCGGAGCCGGTGGTCGTGACGCCGGAAAATCAGGCGGACGAATAAGGCATGCATACGCCGCGGCGGTCCGTCAGGCCGTCGCGACGCTCAACCGCCGCTGAGTGGCTATGCGGCGGTTGAAACGCAGAGCATCGCCTTGCCCGCGGTGAGGGTGGTGCCCTGATGGATTAATGAACCCAAGTTCAGTGATGGGACTCATGCAAAACCACCAAATTCCCCAAGCCACGTCGCCATTGAGCTCGTGGCTTTATTATCTGGAACGTCTGCACAGCCAGGCGATCGAACTCGGCCTGGAACGCGTGCAAAGCGTTGCAGCGCATCTTGATCTTCTCACTCCGGCCCCGACGGTGTTCACCGTTGCCGGCACCAACGGCAAAGGCACCACCTGCCGCACGCTGGAAGCGATTTTGCTGGCGGCCGGCCTGCGCGTCGGCGTTTACAGCTCGCCGCATCTGGTGCGCTATACCGAACGGGTGCGTATTCAGGGCGAAGAGCTGAGCGAAGCGGAGCACTGCCGTGCGTTCGCCGCCATTGAGGCCGGGCGCGGCGACACTTCCCTGACCTATTTTGAGTTCGGCACCCTGTCGGCCCTGCAGCTGTTCCGCCAGGCCCGCCTGGACGTGGTGATCCTGGAAGTCGGCCTCGGCGGGCGTCTGGACGCCACCAATATCGTCAACCCGGACGTGGCGGTGGTCACCAGCATCGCGCTCGACCACACCGACTGGCTGGGCGATGACCGCGACAGCATCGGCCGGGAAAAGGCCGGCATCTTCCGCGGCGGTAAGCCGGCGGTGGTCGGCGAACCCGATATGCCGGACTCGATTCGTCAGGTGGCGGAAACGCTGGGCGCGCAGCTGTATCGCCGCGGCGACGCCTGGACCTTCAGCGAGCAGGGCGAACGCTGGCAGTGGCGCAGCGAAGGCACCACGCTGACCGACCTGCCCACGCCGAACGTGCCGCTGGCCAATGCCGCGACGGCGCTGGCGGCGCTGCACTATTCCGCGCTGGAAATTGACGAGCGCGCCATTTTCACCGGCCTGCAGCAGGCGACGCTGCCGGGGCGTTTCCAGACCGTGCAGCAGGCGCCGCGGCTGATCCTCGACGTGGCGCATAATCCGCACGCCGCCGGCTATCTGGCCGGGCGGCTGGCGCAGCTGCCGCGCGACGGCGGCAAGGTGCGTGCGGTGGTCGGCATGCTGGCGGACAAAGATATCGCCGGTACGCTGGCCTGCCTGCGGCCGCAGGTTGATGAATGGTACTGCGCGCCGTTGGACGTGCCGCGCGGCGCCGGCGTGGATCAGCTGGCGCAGCATCTGCCGCAGCCGCGCGCCTTTGCCGATGTTGAAACGGCCTGGCGACAGGCGATGCAGGATGCGGATAATCAGGATATTGTCATCGTCTGTGGATCGTTCCACACCGTCGCGCAGGTGATGGCGGCGTTAGACGAGATGCGGGGAGAGTGAGTGGCAAGTAAATTTCAGAACCGACTGGTCGGGACCGTGGTATTAGTGGCGCTGGGGGTGATTATCCTGCCAGGGCTGCTGGACGGTAAGAAAAAGCATTATGAAGATGAGTTCGCCGCGATCCCGCTGGTGCCGAAGCCGGGCGATGCGCGGGAGAACGACGCGATTCCGCCGGTAAGCCAGCCGCTGCCGACGCAGCCGCCGGCGGGCGCCGGGGCGCTGGTGGAACAGCAGGCGGCCAATGAGGCGGCGACGCAGCAGGCGGTGAACCAGCCGTCGCAGAGCACCACGGTGACGCCGCCGCCGGCGGTCACCCAGCCGACGCCGCAGCCGAAGCCGGTTGAGAACAAACCTGCGCCGCAGCCGAAGCCGAAACCCGAAGTGAAGCCGCAGCCGAAGCCTGAGGTGAAACCGCAGCCGAAGCCGGCAGAGAAAGCGCCGTCCGGCCAGGCCTATGTGGTGCAGCTGGGGGCGCTGAAAAACGCCGCCAAGGTTAACGAGATCGTGGCGTCGCTGCGTCTGTCCGGCTATCGCGCCTTTACCGTGCCGTCGACGCCGGTGCAGGGGCAGATCACCCGTATTTACGTCGGCCCGGACGCGTCGAAGCAGAAGCTGCAGTCTTCGCTGTCGGCGCTGAATTCGCTCAGCGGGCTGAGCGGGCAGGTGAAGCCGTACAACGCGCGTTAACCCCGTTCTTCTGCCGCGTTTGCAAGGCGGGGCAGAAGAATCAGCTATGTAGGCGCGGCGATTAGGAATTTTTTTATCGCCGCTTTTTATTTGTAAATTGCGAGGGAAATCCCCTACGCAAACGTTTTCTTTTTCTGTTAGAATTCGCCGCGCATGGGAAATACCCCAGTGCATTCGGGCTGTGGCCGCTGTGCGACAGCCTGAAGGAGGAGGGGGCGTGCGGGGCATTTCACTATTGGAATGGTCATGGTCTGGATTGATTACGTCATTATTGCGGTGATTGGATTTTCGGCTCTGGTTAGCCTGATCCGAGGGTTTGTTCGCGAAGCATTGTCACTTGTGACATGGGGATGTGCGTTTTTTGTCGCCAGCCATTTTTATTCTTACCTCGCCGTCTACTTCACCCGTTTTGACGATGAACTGGTGCGAAACGGTATCGCGATTGCGATTTTGTTTATCGCGACCCTGATCGTGGGGGCGATTGTGAACTACGTGATTAGTTCACTGGTCGAAAAGACCGGGCTGTCAGGAACCGATCGGGTGCTGGGCATCTGCTTCGGCGCATTGCGCGGCGTGTTGATCGTCGCCGCGATACTGTTCTTCCTCGACAGTTTTACCGGCTTCTCGCAAAGTGAAGACTGGAAACAGTCGCAGCTGATTCCCCAGTTCAGCTACATCATCAGGTGGTTCTTTGACTACCTGCAGAGCACGTCGAGTTTCTTACCGTCCCACTTGCCGGGGCGGTAGCGGCTTAGGCTTAGAGGAAAGACAACATGTGCGGTATTGTCGGTATCGCCGGTTTTATGCCGGTAAACCAGTCGATTTATGATGCGTTGACGGTGCTGCAGCACCGTGGCCAGGATGCCGCCGGCATCGTCACCATTGATGCCCATAACGGTTTCCGTCTGCGTAAGGCAAACGGTCTGGTGAAGGATGTTTTTGAAGCACGGCATATGCAACGCCTGCAGGGCAATATGGGGATCGGCCATGTGCGTTACCCAACGGCCGGCAGCTCCAGCGCTTCAGAGGCCCAGCCTTTTTATGTGAACTCACCGTTCGGCATTACGCTGGCTCACAATGGTAACCTGACCAACGCGCATGAACTGCGGCAGCAGCTGTTTGAAAGCGGCCGTCGCCATATCAACACCACTTCCGATTCCGAAATTCTGCTCAACGTGCTGGCCGCCGAGCTGGACCGTTTCCCGCACTATCCGCTGGAATCTGACAATATCTTTACCGCCGTGGCGGCGGTGCATCAGCAGCTGCGCGGCGCTTACGCCTGCGTGGCGATGATCATCGGCCACGGTCTGGTGGCGTTCCGCGATCCTAACGGCATCCGTCCGCTGGTGATCGGCAAACGCACGCTGGAAGACGGCCGCAACGAGTATATGGTGGCCTCCGAAAGCGTGGCGCTGGATACGCTGGGCTTTGAATTCCTGCGCGACGTGGCGCCGGGCGAAGCGGTGTACGTGACGGAGAAGGGCCAGCTGTTTACCCGTCAGTGCGCCGAAAACCCGAAAAACAACCCGTGCCTGTTTGAGTTCGTCTACTTCGCCCGCCCAGACTCCTTTATGGACAAGATCTCGGTATACAGCGCCCGCGTGCGCATGGGCCAGAAGCTGGGCGAGAAGATCGCGCGCGAGTGGGAAGATCTGGATATCGACGTGGTGATCCCGATCCCGGAAACCTCCTGCGATATTGCGCTGGAGATCGCGCGTATTCTGGAAAAACCGTACCGCCAGGGCTTTGTGAAAAACCGCTATGTCGGCCGCACCTTTATCATGCCGGGCCAGCAGGCGCGTCGCCAGTCGGTGCGCCGCAAGCTGAACGCCAACCGGGCGGAGTTCCGCGACAAGAACGTATTGCTGGTGGATGACTCCATCGTGCGCGGCACCACCTCTGAGCAGATCGTCGAGATGGCGCGCGACGCCGGCGCCAAGAACGTCTATCTGGCTTCCGCCGCACCGGAAGTTCGCTTCCCGAACGTCTACGGCATCGATATGCCAAGCGCCAATGAGCTGATCGCTCATGGCCGCGAGGTGGATGAGATCCGGCAGATCATCGGCGCCGACGGGCTGATTTTCCAGGACCTGGGCGACCTGATCGAAGCGGTGCGCGAGGAAAACCCGGATATCACCCAGTTCGAATGCTCGGTGTTCGACGGTATCTACGTCACCAAAGACGTCGATCAGGGCTATCTGGAGTATCTGGAATCGCTGCGCAACGATGACGCTAAAGCGCTGCGCGGCCAGGCCGAAGCGGAAAATCTGGAAATCCATAACGAAGGCTAAGCCTGCCTTCGCCATACCGATGCGCCGTGCACCGTCGCGGCGCATCGTTTCCGCCTGAACCTTGCTTCTCCGCCGTGATTACGGCAAAGTTGCTCCGACCCTTAGACTTTTTTGGCAGAGAGCCCTCATGAAACGACTCATCATCGGCATTTCCGGCGCCAGCGGCGCGATCTACGGCGTGCGCCTGCTGCAGGTGCTGCGCGACGTGGCGGACGTGGAAACCCATCTGGTGATGAGCAACGCCGCCCGGCAGACGCTGGCGCTGGAGACCGCGCTCGGCCTGCGTGAAGTGCAGGCGCTGGCCGATGTGGTGCACGACTCGCGCGATATCGCCGCCAGCATCTCTTCCGGCTCCTTCAAAACGCTGGGCATGGTAATTTTGCCCTGCTCGATCAAAACGCTGTCCGGCATCGTCAACAGCTACAGCGACGGCCTGCTGACGCGCGCCGCCGACGTGGTGCTGAAAGAGCAGCGGCGTCTGGTGCTGTGCGTGCGTGAAACGCCGCTGCACCTCGGGCACCTGCGTCTGATGACCCAGGCGGCGGAGATGGGCGCGCTGCTGATGCCGCCGGTGCCGGCCTTTTACCACCGGCCGACCAGCGTGGAAGACATTATCGATCAGACGGTTAACCGCGTGATTGACCAGTTTGACATTGAGCTGCCTCAGGATCTGTTTACCCGCTGGCAGGGCGCAAATTAACAAAATACCCTCCAATTTTGCACATTTGTGCAACAACGCACTGTATTGATGCGCGGCCCGCACCATAATGGGGCCGTTTCACCACGCTCGCTGTTTCATGGTATGGGCATCCTGGGGTTGCCCGTGGCGCGGCCGAACGGCCGGTTTCATATTTGCGGTTCTCGTCCAGGAAACAGTTTTGCGCAGGGCGGAGCCGTTCCCTCCGCGGCCTGACGCACGCAATGTGGCACGATTACTGCAAATTGATAGTGATTCAGTGGGGCACGCTTCCCGCAATGGCATCAAAAAAATAAAATCAATTTGAGGGTAATGTATGAAAAAGCTGGTTAAGGTTCTTCCGCTGGTTATGGCCCTGGCAGCGGCACACAGCGCATTTGCCGCCATCCCGTCAACGCTGAAGATCGGCACCGATCCGACCTACGCGCCATTTGAATCCAAAGATGCCAACGGCCAGCTGGTCGGTTTTGATATCGACCTGGCCAAAGAGCTATGTAAACGCATCAACACCCAGTGCACCTTCGTCGAAAGCGATTTCGACGCGCTGATCCCATCGCTGAAAGCCAAAAAAATTGATGCCATCATTTCATCGCTGTCGATTACCGAGAAGCGCCAGCAGGAAATCGCCTTTACCGACAAGCTGTTCGCCGCCAACGCCCGCCTGATCGCGCCGAAAGGCTCGAAGCTGTTGCCGACGGTGGAATCCCTGCGCGGCAAGAGCGTCGGGGTGCTGCAGGGCACTACCCAGGAAGCCTACGCCAACGCCTACTGGCAGCCGAAAGGGGTGACCGTGGTGCCGTATCAGAACCAGGACCTGGTGTACGCCGATCTGGCCTCCGGCCGTATTGACGCCGCCTTCCAGGACGAAGTGGCCGGCAGCGACGGCTTCCTGAAGCAGCCGCCGGGCAAGGACTACGCCTTTGCCGGCGAGTCGGTGAAGGATGACAAATTCTTCGGCGTCGGCACCGGCATGGGGCTGCGCAAGGGGGATACCGAGCTGAAGGCGGCGCTGGATAAGGCCTTTGCCGAGATGCGTAAAGACGGCACCTACGATAAGTTCGCGAAAAAATACTTCGATTTTGACGTCTACGGCGGCTGACCGCCCGTTCTCCTGCCGGTAGCCGCGGCGGCGCAGCACGTTGCGCCCGCCTGCGGCTGCCCGGCGGGGATTGCTTACGCCTACTGACGACAGGATGAAGTACATGCTGCAAGGTTATTCTCAACTGATATTTGAGGGCGCGCTGGTGACGCTGGAGCTGGCGCTCAGTTCCGTGCTGCTGGCGGTGGTGATCGGCCTGATCGGCGCCGGCGGCAAACTCTCCAACAACCGCCTGCTGGCCTCGCTGTTCGGCGCGTATACCACGCTGATCCGCGGCGTGCCCGATCTGGTGCTGATGCTGCTGATCTTCTACGGCCTGCAGATCGCGTTAAACAGCCTGACCGAGACGCTGGGGCTGGCGCAGATCGATATCGATCCGCTGACGGCGGGCATTATTACGCTGGGCTTTATTTACGGCGCCTATTTTACCGAAACCTTCCGCGGCGCCTATCTGGCGGTGCCGCGCGGACAGATTGAGGCGGCGACCGCCTTTGGCTTCAGCGGCGGGCAGACCTTCCGCCGCATTCTGTTCCCGGCGATGATGCGCTTTGCGCTGCCGGGCATCGGCAATAACTGGCAGGTGGTGCTGAAGGCGACGGCGCTGGTGTCGATCCTCGGTCTGAACGACGTGGTGAAGGCCACCCAGCTGGCGGGCAAGGGCACCTATCAACCCTTCTTTTACGCGCTGGTGGCCGGCGCGGTGTATCTGCTGTTTACCACCCTCTCCAACGGCGTCCTGCTGTGGCTTGAGCGGCGTTATTCCCTGGGCGTCAAGAGGGCCGAGCTATGATGGAGATCCTGCAACAGTACTGGCAGTCGCTGCTGTGGAGCGACGGCTACCGCTTTACCGGCGTGGCGGTGACGCTGTGGCTGCTGATAAGTTCGGTGGTGATGGGCGGGCTGCTGTCGCTGCCGATGGCGGTGGCGCGCGTCTCTTCCCGGCGCTGGCTGAGCTTCCCGGTGTGGCTGTACACCTACGTGTTCCGCGGTACGCCGCTGTATGTGCAGCTGCTGGTGTTTTACTCCGGCATGTACAGCCTGGAGGTGGTGCGCGGCAGCGAGCTGCTCAATGCGTTTTTCCGCAGCGGGCTGAACTGCACCATTCTGGCGCTGACGCTCAATACCTGCGCCTACACCACTGAAATTTTCGCCGGCGCGATCCGCGCGGTGCCGCACGGGGAAATTGAAGCCGCCAACGCCTACGGTTTTTCACGCTTCAAACTGTATCGCTGCATTATTCTGCCTTCGGCGCTGCGCACCGCGCTGCCGGCCTACAGCAATGAAGTGATTCTGATGCTGCACTCCACCGCGCTGGCGTTTACCGCCACCGTGCCGGACCTGCTGAAAGTGGCGCGCGATATTAACGCGGCGACCTATCAGCCGTTTTACGCGTTCGGCATCGCCGCGGTGCTGTATCTGGCGATTTCCTACACGTTGATCAGCCTGTTCCGCAAGGCGGAAAAACGCTGGATGGCGCACGTGACTCATCGATAAAGGACGGAAATAACATCATGTCTGAGATTAAATTAGCCGTCAGCGACCTGCACAAACGCTATGGCGACCATGAGGTGCTGAAGGGCGTCTCGCTGGCGGCCAACGCCGGCGATGTGATCAGCATTATCGGCTCTTCCGGCTCCGGCAAGAGCACCTTTCTGCGCTGCATCAACTTTCTGGAACAGCCCTGCGCCGGCAGCATCAGCCTGAATAATGAAGATATCCGAATGGTGCGCGATAAAGCCGGCCAGCTGCAGGTGGCGGATAAAAAACAGCTGCAGCTGCTGCGCACCCGGCTGACGATGGTGTTCCAGCACTTTAACCTGTGGAGCCATATGACGGTGCTGGAAAACGTGATGGAGGCGCCGGTGCAGGTGCTGGGGCTGGGCAAACAGGAGGCCCGGCAGCGCGCGGAGCGCTATCTGGACAAGGTCGGCATCGACCAGCGGGCGCGCGCCAAATATCCGGCGCACCTGTCCGGCGGCCAGCAACAGCGCGTTTCCATCGCCCGCGCGCTGGCGATGGAGCCGGAAGTGCTGCTGTTTGACGAACCGACCTCGGCGCTGGATCCGGAGCTGGTGGGGGAAGTGCTGCGCATTATGCAGCAGCTGGCGGAAGAGGGAAAAACCATGGTGGTGGTGACGCACGAAATGGAGTTTGCCCGCCACGTTTCCAATCAGGTGATTTTCCTGCATCAGGGGTTGATTGAAGAACAGGGGCCGCCGGCGCAGCTGTTCGATAATCCGCAAAGCCCGCGTCTGCGGCAGTTTTTATCGGGGGCGCTGAAGTAATCCTGCGGCGCTAGGCCGGCGGGTGAATCACCGACGCCAGCGCCTGCTCCAAATCCACATAGCGGAAGCGGAAGCCCGCCTCTTCCAGCCGTTTGGGCACCGCGTGCTGGCCGCCGAGCACCAGCACCGCCGCTTCCCCCATCAGCAGGCGGATCGCCCAGGCCGGCATACGCAGCCAGGCCGGACGTCCCAGGGTTTTCGCCAGCAGGGCGGCGAACTGCTCATTATGCGCCGGGTAGGGGGCGACCATATTGAACGGGCCGCTCAGGGTGGAGGTGTCCAGCAGAAACAGAATGCCGCTGACCATGTCGTCCAGATGGATCCACGGCAGATACTGCCGGCCGCTGCCGATCGGGCCGCCCAGCCCGAGGCGAAAAGGCGGCAGCATCTTCGCCAGCGCGCCGCCGTGTGGGGCCAGCACCACGCCGGTGCGCAGCAGGCACACCCGCGTGCCGTTGCTTTTCGCCCGCAGCGCCAGCGCTTCCCAGCGTTGACAGAGCCGGTGGGTAAATTCGTCGTGCGGCGCTTCCTCTTCGGTCACCACCGCCTGATCCTGATCGCCGTAGTAACCGACCGCGGAGCCGGAAATCAGCACCGCCGGCGGCCGTTCGCTGACGTGGATCAGCGCCGCCAGCCGTTCGGTCAGATCCCAGCGGCTGTGGCACAGGCGCGCCTTCTGCGCTTTGCTCCAGCGTTTATCGGCGATCGGTTCGCCGGCCAGGTTGATGACCGCGTCAATGCCGTCGAGGGAGGGGCGGTCCTGCAGTGAGGACCAGTAGCTGACGCGCTCGCCAAACAGCGTGCGCGCATGCGCCACGTTGCGGGTCAGCACGGTTACCGTATGGGAAAGCGCCAGCAGCCGCTGCGTGAGACGGCGGCCGATAAGCCCGGTCGCACCGGTAATCAGGATATGCATGGCGGATATTCCCCCCTTGCCTGGTGCCTTTAGCCTTCGCGGCGATAGCTCATGGTCATTGATACCGAATCAGCGTAGCGCAGGGCCAGTAGTTTATCGATCTCTACTTCAGCATAGGTCACCCACGGGTGCTGTTTCACGATATCGAGCACATCCTGGGTTAATTTTTCCAGCAGTGCGAAGCGGTTATCCTCGACGTGGCGGATGATGGCTTTGGTGATGGTGCGGTAGTTGAGCGCGTCGGCGATGTCTTCACTGTTACGCGCCTGGTCGGCCGGGTAGTGGATGGCGACATTGATCAGCACGTCCTGCCGGTTATTGATCTCTTCTTCCTTGATCCCGATGAAAGTACGCAACCGCAGGTTTTTTATGCGGATGACGGCGTCGGGTTGGCTAAATG
Organism: Serratia sp. FGI94; assembly: GCF_000330865.1. NCBI lineage: Bacteria > Pseudomonadati > Pseudomonadota > Gammaproteobacteria > Enterobacterales > Yersiniaceae > Serratia > Serratia sp. FGI94. Next base: position 3,285,937 of record NC_020064.1, on the reverse strand, counting down.
ACATCAGCAGTTCTCCATGTAATCTGATTGTTTGCGTCCAGAATACACGGAAAGTAGGGAAATGATAACGCCGAGGGGGGAAACTCTGCCGGCCGCGGCGGCCGGCACAGGGCGGTCAGGCCGGTTCGGCCAGCTTGTAGGCGCGTTCGGTGGCCGGACGGTTGCTGATGCGTTCGAACCAGTTGCGCACCGCCGGGAAGTCGGCCAGGTCGATACGCTGGCGCGGATGAGAGACGACCCACGGGTAGGTGGCGATATCGGCGATGCTGTAGTTGTCGCCGCCGAGATACGGGTGTTTTTGCAGTTCGGCTTCCAGCACGCCGTACAGGCGTTTGGTTTCCAAGTGGTAGCGTTCGATGGCGTAAGGCACCGGCTGCGGCGCGTAGTGGTTGAAGTGATGGTTCTGGCCGAGCATCGGCCCGAAACCGGCGACCTGCCAGAACAGCCACTGCAGGGTGGCGGCGCGTTCGCGCAGGCCTTTGCTCAACAGTTTGCCGGTTTTTTCCGCCAGGTACAGCAGGATTTCGCCGGACTCGAACAGGGCAATCGGCTCGCCGCCGTCTACCGGCTGCTGATCGACAATGGCGGGAATTTTATTGTTCGGAGAAATCGCCAGAAAGTCGGGTTTGAACTGTTCGCCGGCGCTGATATTGACCGAATGCAGGCGGTAAGGCAGCCCCACCTCTTCCAGAAACAGCGTGATCTTGTGACCGTTGGGAGTAGGGGCGTAATACAGGTCAATCATACTCTAATACTCCTTGTAAAACATCATGATAAGATGAAGCATGAACCAGTCGGCAGCATGTGAGCCATGAGATCATTCTTATACTGTTGCGCCGGTTTGTCCATTAAACCCGGCGCTGCGTCAGCGTCGAACGCAGACGGCCCGCACTCCAGCTTAGACCATCGCCGCCATTTTCGGAAATTGGCCGTCGCCGGCGGCGCGTGTTTTTTTAGCCGCCTGTTCTACGCTAAAATAGCGCCTGTTTCGCGAAGAGGAGAAAGGGTATGAAGCTGATGTTTGCCTCAGACCTGCACGGCTCGCTGCCGGCGACCACCCGGGTGCTGGAGCTGTTTGCACAAAACGGCGCCGACTGGCTGATCCTGCTGGGCGATTTACTGAATCACGGCCCGCGCAACGCGCTGCCGGACGGTTATCAGCCGGCGCAGGTTGCCGAACAATTGAATCGCTATGCGCACAAGATCATCGCCGTTCGGGGAAATTGCGACAGCGAAGTCGATCAGATGCTGCTGTCCTTCCCGATGGACGCGCCCTGGCAACAGGTGCTGTGGCAAAAAAGACGATTGTTTTTAACCCACGGTCACCTTTATCATCCCTCCGCACTGCCGCCGTTATCGGCCGGGGATGTTCTGGTCTATGGTCATACGCACCTGCCGCAGGCGCAGCGCTGCGGGGAGATTTACTGCTTTAATCCGGGGTCGGTCAGTTTGCCCAAGGGAGGCTTTCCGGCCAGCTACGGCATGCTGGAGGCGCAGACTTTGCGCGTGGTCACGCTGCACGGCGGCGAGGTTGTTGCAGAGGCGGCATTAACGCACTAATTTATACACACAATAAGAATCATTGAATACAGCTAATTGATCAACCAGCGCGCGATGACCCTCGCGCCAAAATAGAAGGTTTTATAGGATGGCGGAACAGGATCAGGCTGCAGCGACCGAGTGGGTTGATATCGTCAACGAGCAAAATGAAGTGATTGCTCAATCCAGTCGTCAACAGATGCGTGCGGAACGGCTACGTCATCGTGCGACCTATATTGTGGTGCATGATGGGATGGGGAAAATACTGGTTCAGCGTCGTACCGATACCAAGGATATCTATCCGGGCCGGCTGGACGCGACCGCCGGCGGCGTGGTGCAAAGCGGCGAGAACGTGCTGGACTCCGCGCGCCGCGAAGCGGAAGAAGAGCTGGGGATTGCCGGCGTGCCGTTTGCCGAGCACGGGCAGTTCTACTTTGAAGAAGAGCAGTGCCGCGTTTGGGGCGCGCTGTTCAGCTGCGTATCGCACGGGCCGTTTGCGCTGCAGGAAGAAGAAGTGGTCGAGGTGACCTGGCTGACGACGGAGGAGATCACCGCGCGCTGCGACGACTTTACGCCGGATTCGCTGAAGGCGCTGTCGCTGTGGCTGACGCGTAACAACGAACAGGACTACGGCAAGCCGCTGGCGCGGGCGGACAAGCCGGCAGACGGCGCGGAAAACGCCTGATTCACGCGAGTGCGAGTAAAAATAACGCCGGTCTTCTGACCGGCGTTGTCGTTTTCAGCAGCTGTCGCGGCGGCACAGCGTCGAGGGCAGCGAGCCTGCAGCGCACCACTCCCGGCCGTCCAGCCGCGCCAGCAGCGCCTGACCGGCCTGAATGCCGATCTCCCGGTGCGGCACCGTCATGGTGGTTAACGGCGGCTGGCAGACCCGGCTGACTTCGCTGTTGCCGAAGCCGACCACCGCCAGCTGTTCCGGCACTTTTACGTGGCGGCGCTGACACTCGTACAGCGCGCCGCAGGCCAGCTCGTCCGAGGCGCATACCAGCGCGTCCAGCTCCGGCCAGGCCAGCAAAAACTCCGGCAGCTGCTGGGCGCCGGTGGCGAAGCTGGCGGGCTGCGCGGCGTTGATCACCCGGTGCGGCGACATATGGCTGCGCAGCAGCGCCTGGTGCCAGCCCTGCAGGTGCTGGCGGAAAATCCACTGCTCCTGGTTGGCGCACAGCAGGCCGATATTCTGATAGCCGCCGGCGATTAGCGTGTGGGTCAGCTGGTACATGGCGGCGACATAATCGATGCCGATGGTGATATCGATCGGGTCATCGCGCAGGGCGCCGATCTCCACCACCGGAATATTGGCCGCCTGCAGCGCCTGGCGGGTGGTCGGCGAGTGTTCGACGCTGAGCAGCACCGCCGCCGCCAGATTGTAGGACAGCAGGGTGGTCAGCAGTTTCTCTTCACGCTCCGGATAGTGCTGGGATTCCGCCAGCATGATTTGATAGCCGGCCGGCTGCAGCACCTGCTGCAGGCCGGCGAACATCTCGGCGCAGCCGGACTCCGAAAAGCTCGGCACCACCATGGCGATGGTATAAGACGATGCTGAAGCCAGCGAACTGGCGGCCAGGTTGGGCAGGTAGCCAAGCTCATTGACCGCCGCCTCAATTTTCTCTCTCAGTTTGTCCGACACCTGTTCCGGCGTGCGTAACGCGCGCGACACCGTCATGGTGCCGACGCCTGCCAGCTGGGCGACCTCGGCCAGCGTAACCCTGCCGGTACTGCGGCGTTTCTTCCCGATCGACATGCGTAATCCTGACGAAAAATGCGCGTCATGCGCATAAGAGCCTGATGGGATAGGCTCCAAGTGAATGTGGCTGTAAGCAGCGCTGTCATTAACCCTTACTATCCCGCTATGGGATCCATTTTAACGCGTTCCTCTCACCAGCGATAAAAAACTGTGCGACAACGACGCCGGCGCATCATTTTTTTGATAGCGCTATCACAGAACCGGCGGATAACGTTTTGGTAGCGCTATCTTTGAGATCTTTATCACGGTGAGGCGCTAAAACGTTGATTAAAGTTTCTTCGTTGCCCGGGCCGGCGGGCGTCGATGGCGACGCGCGGGACCAACGGGCGGAAGGAGGCAACGTGCTGAAACAGTGGCTGAAGGCAGACCATATTCAAGTGTGCGAGCGGGCGGATGACTGGCAGCAGGCGGTGACGCTGAGCGCGCAGCCCCTGCTGCAGAGCGGGGCGATCAGCGCCGACTACCTGACGGCGATTTTTCGGCAGTATCAGGCGCTGGGACCCTATTTTGTGCTGGCGCCCGGCATCGCCATGCCGCATGCGCGGCCGGAAGAGGGGGCCAGGGCGCTTGGGCTGTCGCTGCTGAAGCTGCACCAGGGCGTGCGTTTTCATTCACAGGACAACGACCCGGTGCGGGTGGTGGTGATGCTGTCAGCGCCGGACGGCGAAAGCCATATTGAGCTGATTGCCCAGCTGGCGGAATTATTTGCCGATGAGCAGGCGATGAATGCGTTATTCAACGCCGACAGCGTTCAACAGATTGAGGATATTATCGACCGCTATTAATTCAATCTTTTATTTATATTCTTAATAGTAACTAGCGCAGAATAAACCCTGCGGCCTTACCCTACGCATAAAATCTGACAGGTGAAAATAATGAAGATTATGGCAATTTGCGGCTCCGGCCTCGGCAGCAGTTTTATGGTGGAAATGAATATTAAAAAGGTACTGAAGAAAATGGCCGTTGAGGCGGAGGTGGAGCACTCGGATCTCTCCTCCGCCACGCCGGGCGCCGCCGATATTTTTGTGATGGCGAAAGACATCGCCGACAGCGCCAGCGTGCCGGCAGACCAGCTGGTGGTGATCAGCAATATCATTGATATTAACGAGCTGGAAAACAAACTGCGTGATTACTTTATTGCGCACTCCATTATCTAAGCAACGCAATTGGCGAGGTGGATATGTTTATCCAGGAAACGCTCAGATTTGTGGTTGATATATTAAAAGTCCCCGCGGTGCTGGTGGGGGTTATTGCGCTGATTGGTTTATTGGCGCAGAAAAAATCGTTTTCCGACGTGGTGAAAGGTACGGTAAAAACCATTCTCGGTTTTATTGTGCTGGGCGGCGGTGCGACCGTCCTGGTCAGTTCATTAAATCCGCTCGGGGGGATGTTTGAACACGCCTTTAATATTCAGGGCATCATTCCGAATAATGAAGCGATCGTGTCCATCGCGCTGGAAAAATACGGCGCCTCCACCGCGCTGATCATGGCGTTCGGCATGGTGGCGAATATTATCGTCGCCCGTTTTACCCGGCTGAAATACATTTTTCTTACCGGTCATCACACCTTCTATATGGCCTGCATGATCGGCATCATCCTGTCGGTCGCCGGTTTTGAGGGGATCCCGCTGGTGTTTACCGGCGCGCTGACGCTGGGGTTGGTGATGGCATTCTTCCCCGCCATTGCCCAACGCTATATGCGGCGGATTACCGACAATGACGATATCGCCTTCGGTCACTTCGGCACCCTGGGCTACGTGCTGTCCGGCTGGATTGGCGGCCGCGTCGGTAAAAACTCGCGCTCCACCGAAGAGATGAACCTGCCGAAGAATCTCAGCTTCCTGCGCGACAGCTCGATCTCCATCTCGCTGACCATGATCGTCATCTACCTGATTATGGCGATCAGCGCCGGGCAGGCCTACGTGGAGAGCGCGCTGAGCGGCGGGCAGAACTACCTGGTGTACTCGATTATTCAGGCCATCACCTTCGCCGCCGGGGTGTTTATCATCCTGCAGGGCGTGCGCCTGATTCTGGCGGAAATCGTGCCGGCGTTTACCGGCTTTTCCGAAAAGCTGGTGCCGAATGCGCGTCCGGCGCTGGACTGTCCGGTGGTGTATCCCTACGCGCCTAACGCGGTGCTGATCGGCTTTCTGTTCAGCTTCCTGGGCGGGCTGGTGGGGCTGTTCCTGCTGGGGCAGCTCAAATTGGTGCTGATCCTGCCGGGCGTGGTGCCGCACTTCTTCACCGGTGCGACGGCCGGCGTTTTCGGCAACGCGACCGGCGGCCGCCGCGGCGCGATGCTGGGGGCGTTCGCCAACGGCGTGCTGATTACCTTCCTGCCGATGCTGCTGCTGCCGGTGCTCGGCGCGCTGGGCTTTGCCAATACCACTTTCTCCGACGCCGACTTTGGCGTGCTGGGCATCGTGTTGGGCAATATGGCGCGCTTTATGAACAAGGAAGCGATCATGGTGGCGGTGGTGGTGATTTTTGCACTGCTGGTGGCGCACAACCTGCTGGGGAAACGCAAAGGCGCGCCATCCGGCGACGGCGTGAAAAAATAGTGAGGGCCGTGTAATGACAACAATAGATATCAGGGAGTTGCGCCAGCTGGCGCAGGCGATCCGTCTGGAGACGCTGAAGGCGCTGACCGCGCTGGGTTTTGGCCACTATGGCGGCTGCATGTCGGTGGTGGAGACGCTGGCGGTGCTGTACGGCGAGGTGATGCGCATCGATCCTGGCGATCCGGACTGGCCGCAGCGCGACAATTTTGTGCTGTCGAAGGGGCATGCCGGCCCGGCGCTGTACAGCACGCTGGCGCTGAAAGGCTATTTTCCGCAGGCGGAGCTGCAAACGCTCAACCAGAACGGCACCCGCCTGCCCAGCCATCCGGACCGGCTGCGCACCCGCGGCGTGGATGCCACCACCGGTTCTCTGGGGCAGGGCGTATCCATCGCCGCCGGCATGGCGCTGTCGCACCGGCTGGCGCAGCGTGATAACCGGGTGTTCTGCATTCTGGGGGACGGCGAGCTGAATGAAGGCCAGTGCTGGGAGGCGTTTCAGTTTATCGCGCACCACAATCTGAACAACCTGACGCTGTTTATCGATTACAACAAACAGCAGCTGGACGGCCTGCTGGATGAGGTGATCAACCCCTTCGATCTGGCGGGCAAGTTCCGCGCCTTTGGCTTTGCCGTCGCAAGCGTGCAAGGGGATGATATTGCGGCGATCCGTGCGGCGGTCGCGCCGCGGCGCAGCGGTGAGCAGCGGCCGCTGGTGGTGATCCTCGACAGCGTTAAAGGCCAGGGGGTGCCTTATCTGGAGCAGATGGACAACTCGCACCATCTGCGGCTGACGCCGGAGGTGCGTCAGCATATTGAACAGGCGATTGCCGAACTGGAGGCGACTCATGTTTAACGACAGCGTGCAGTTGGAAAAAGATCCGATAGAAATGCGTCAGGTGTACGCCGGCATGGTGCGCAGCCAGATAGAGCAGGGCGCGCCGATTATCGCGCTGGAGGCGGACCTGATGAGCTCGATGGCGATGGATGGCGTACAGCGCGACCATCCGCGTCACGTGATTAACTGCGGCATTATGGAGGCGAACGTGATCGGCGTGGCGGCCGGGCTGTCGCTGACCGGGCGGGTGCCGTTCGTCCACACTTTCACCGCCTTCGCCAGCCGTCGCTGTTTCGACCAGCTGTTTATGGCGCTGGATTATCAGCGCAATAACGTCAAGGTGATCGCCTCGGACGCCGGGGTGACCGCCTGCCATAACGGCGGCACCCATATGTCGTTTGAGGATATGGGCATCGTGCGCGGGCTGGCGCACTCGGTGGTGCTGGAGGTTACCGACGCCACCATGTTTGCCGATATTCTGCGCCAGCTGATGACGCTGGAGGGTTTTTACTGGGTACGCACCACGCGTAAACAGGCGACGCGTATCTACCAGGAAGGGGCGCAGTTCACCATCGGCAAGGGCAATGTGCTGCGTGACGGTACGGACATCACGCTGATCGCCAACGGCATTATGGTGGCCGAGGCGCTGCAGGCGGCGGAGATGCTGGCGCGGCAGGGGATCAGCGCGGCGGTGATTGATATGTTTACCCTGAAGCCGATCGACCGCGAGCTGATTACCCGCTATGCGGCGCAGACCGGGCGGATCGTCACCTGTGAAAACCACAGTATCCATAACGGGCTGGGTTCGGCGGTGGCGGAGGTGCTGGCGGAGCACTGTCCGACGCCGATGCGCCGGGTGGGCGTGCAGGAGCGCTACGGCCAGGTCGGAACGCAGGCATTTCTGCAGCAGGAGTATGGCCTGACGGCGGAGCATATTCTGGCGGCGGCGCAGCAGCTGTTGTAAAACCGTGGCCGGCTTGCCGGCCTTAGGTACGAAAGCGCTATAATCGGATGCAGAAAGGATTACGTCACACTCTTACAGACAGGAAGTCTTAAATGAAAAAAATTTATCCGCTGGTCATCGCCGTGTTACTCAGCGGTTGTATGGTTGAAAAGCAGCGTTTTTATACGGCAGAGGTCGCCTTACAGGGGAAGCATCTCTGTTTCTCTCTGCCGGCAGAGTACCTGGCGCCTGACGTCAAGGTTAACCTCGTTAGCATCGCCATCGACCAACGGCAGGGCAACCAAACGCGTGAGGTCTGGCGCAGAAGCACCATGCCGCCGCAGCCAGCGGAGTGGGTGACTGCCGGGCAATGTATTCCTTATTCCTTTAGCGCTTTTGACAGCGATGTTCCCTATAGCGTGGCAATCAGCACCGTAGAAGGGCAGGACGCCGACAGCAAACGCATCTGGCAACGCAGCTTCTCGCTGAAGATCGTCGAGGGCAGCGTTGCGCAGGTTATCACCGGCGCGGAGCCTTGAATCAACCGGAACGTGGATAGCTGAAATGACAGGGGCCGGCATTGCCGGCCCCTGTATGCTGTCAGACGTCTGAATTACGCCTGGGCATCAGCCTGAGAAGACTGGATCGCCGTCAGAGCGACGGTGTAGACGATATCGTCGACCAGTGCGCCGCGCGACAGGTCGTTCACCGGCTTGCGCATGCCTTGCAGCATCGGCCCGATGGACACCAGATCGGCGGAGCGCTGCACCGCTTTGTAGGTGGTGTTGCCGGTGTTCAGATCCGGGAAGATGAACACGGTGGCTTTACCGGCAACCGGCGAGTTCGGCGCTTTGGACTTCGCCACGTCGGCCATGATGGCGGCATCGTACTGCAGCGGGCCGTCGATGATCAGGTCCGGGCGTTTTTCCTGCGCCAGACGGGTCGCTTCACGGACTTTTTCCACGTCGCTGCCGGCGCCGGAGTTACCGGTGGAGTAGGAGATCATCGCCACGCGCGGCTCGATGCCGAACGCGGTGGCGGAATCCGCCGACTGGATGGCGATTTCGGACAGCTGTTCGGCGGTCGGATCCGGGTTGATGGCGCAGTCGCCATAGACCAGCACCTGATCCGGCAGCAGCATAAAGAACACGGAAGAAACCAGCGAACTGCCCGGCGCCGTTTTGATCAGTTGCAGCGGCGGACGGATGGTGTTGGCGGTGGTGTGCACGGCGCCGGAAACCAGGCCGTCGACCTCGCCTTTTTCCAGCATCAGCGTGCCGAGCACCACGTTGTCTTCCAGCTGCTCGCGCGCCACCACTTCGGTCATGCCTTTGTTTTTACGCAGTTCGACCAGGCGTGGCACGTAGTTTTCACGCACCTGCTCCGGATCGACGATCTCGATGCCTTTACCCAGTTCTACGCCCTGGGCTGCGGCAACGCGCTGGATTTCATCCGGGTTGCCGAGCAGTACGCATTCGGCAATGCCGCGTTCGGCGCAGATGGCCGCCGCTTTCACGGTACGCGGCTCGTCGCCTTCCGGCAGTACGATACGCTTGCCGGCTTTACGCGCCAGTTCGGTCAGCTCGTAGCGGAACGCCGGCGGCGACAGGCGACGCGAACGTTCGGAGGTGGCGGTCAGCGATTCGATCCACTCGGCGCTGATATGGCTGGCGACATAGTTCTGCACTTTTTCGATGCGCTGATGGTCGTCGGTCGGCACTTCGAGGTTGAAGCTCTGCAGGCTCAGCGAGGTCTGCCAGGTGTTGGTGTCCACCATAAACACCGGCAGGCCGGTGGCGAAGGCGCGTTCGCACAGCTTTTTGATCGGCTCGTCGATTTCATAGCCGCCGGTCAGCAGCAGCGCGCCGATTTCCACGCCGTTCATCGCCGCCAGACAGGCGGAAACCAGCACGTCCGGACGGTCGGCGGAGGTCACCAGCAGCGAGCCGGGACGGAAGTGCTCCAGCATATGCGGAATGCTGCGCGCGCAGAAGGTCACGGACTTCACGCGGCGGGTCATGATATCGCCTTCGTTGATCACGCGCGCCTTCAGGTGGCGTGCCATGTCGATGGCGCGGGTGGCGATCAGATCGAAGCTCCACGGCACGCAGCCGAGCACCGGCAGCGGGCTGTTGGCGAACAGCTGCTTCGGATCGACATTGGCGACGCTGGCCTTGGTGGAGTCGTCGAAGATTTCCGACAGGTCAGGGCGGGTGCGGCCCTGATCGTCAACCGGCGCGTTTAGCTTGTTGATGATCACGCCGGTGATGTTTTTGTTTTTGCTGCCGCCGAAGCTGGTGCGCGCCAGTTCGATGCGCTCTTTCAGCTGCGCCGGCGAATCGTTGCCCAGCGCCAGTACAAAGACGATTTCGGCGTTGAGGGTTTTGGCGATTTCATAGTTCAGCGCGTTGGCGAACTGATGCTTGCGGGTCGGCACCAGGCCTTCGATCAGCACCACTTCCGCGTCTTTGGTGTTTTCGTGGTAGCGCGCGACAACCTCTTCCATCAGCACGTCCTGCTGGTTGGAGCTGAGCAGGCTTTCTACATAGCTCATGCGCAGCGGCTCGGCGGCCGGAATGGTGGAGTTGCTGCGGATGATGGTGGTGGTCTGGTCGAGGGTATCGTCGCCGGCGCGCGGTTGGGCGATAGGCTTAAATACGCTGAGGCGAACGCCTTGCTGCTCCATGGAGCGGATGACACCCAGGCTGACGCTGGTCAAACCGACGCTGGTGCCAGTGGGGATCAACATGATTGTACGTGACACAGAATAGTCCTCTTCACGATGGATATGCGGTAGTCGCCTGATCGTACGCTGCGGCCGGGGCGGCAAAGCGGTGCGGCCAACGGGGCCGTCTGCGGCGGCGATAAGGCTTAAAAGCAACACCGCCAGCCGGAGCTGGCGGTGCCTGATAGATTACGCCGTTAGGCGGGCTGCGTCTTGCGCGATAACCAACTCTTCGTTGGTTGGGATCACCAGCGCCAGGCGGCTGCCGTCTTTGGTGATAGCGCCGGCTTTGCCGAAGCGGGCGGCCAGGTTGCGTTCATGGTCGACTTCGAAGCCGAGCAGGCCCAGCTTGTTCAGGGTCATTTCACGCACCATGCCGGCGTTTTCACCGATGCCGCCGGTGAAGATCACCGCGTCCAGACGGCCGTCCATCAGCGCACCGTAGGCGCCGATATATTTCGCCAGGCGGTGACAGAAGACGTCCATTGCGCGCTTGGCGTCCTCTTTGGTGGCGTAGTTGTCTTCCACATAGCGGCAGTCGCTGGTGACTTCGGTCAGGCCTAACAGGCCGGACTCTTTGGTCAGCAGCTTGTTGATCTGATCGACGCTCATGCCCAGCGCGTCATGCAGGTGGAAGATGATGGCCGGATCGATGTCGCCGCTGCGGGTGCCCATCACCAGACCTTCCAGCGGGGTCAGGCCCATGGAGGTATCGACGCACTTGCCGTTGCGCACCGCAGTGACGGAGCCGCCGTTGCCCAGATGGCAGGTGATGACGTTAAGCTCTTCCACCGGTTTGTTCAGCATTTTGGCCGCTTCCTGGGTGACGAAGAAGTGGCTGGTGCCGTGCGCGCCGTAGCGGCGTACGCCGTGGTCGCGGTACAGGCTGTACGGCAGGGCGTACAGATAGGATTCTTCAGGCATGGTCTGATGGAACGCGGTGTCGAACACGGCGACGTTCTTGTCAGCCAGAGCCGGGAAGGACTTCAGCGCTTCAGCGATGCCGATCAGGTGCGCCGGGTTGTGCAGAGGTGCAAACGGCACGGAATCTTTGATACCCTGCAGAACTTCATCGTTGATCAGTGCGGAAGCGGTGAACTTCTCGCCGCCGTGTACGATACGGTGACCGATGGCGGTTAGCTGGGCGGAGAGTTCAGGTTTTTGTGCCAGGATGGTGTTAACAATAAAATTCAGCGCTTCGCTGTGGGCTGCACCGGCACCGAGTGCCGCTTCTTGTTTACCGCCGTCCATTTTCCACTTGATGCGCGCCTCAGGGAGGTGGAAGCATTCAGCCAAGCCGGAAAGGTGTTCTTCACCGTTGATAGCGTCAATAATCGCGAATTTCAGGGAAGAACTGCCGCAGTTAAGAACCAGTACTAGCTTACTCGACATGGAAGTACCTACTTATAGTTCGTGTTGTTAAAAGAAAATCAAAAAACACGTTAGTGAATTAATCGTCAATCAGACAACAAGCGTAGCGCATAATGCCGTTGACATTTATGATTAACATCATGTGAAGCACAGAAAACACATGATGGTGAAAAAACCGGGTATTTCTCCGCGGCTTAAGTAATCTTGCTGGTTATAGGGCTGAAAATTGACAAAATTTGACAAACTTGTCGCTATCTTCTAGCCGGCCAAAAAGGCCGGAGTAGGATACCGATAGCCCGCGCTAAACACAAAATAAATTTAAAGCTTCAAATTTTTTAGTAGTGTGGCTGGCGCCACCCCTTTTTCTGCGACGTTGAGGTATGTGATGACGAGCAAACCGTCCGGTTCCGTAAGTTGGTTTCAGGTATTCCAGCGCGGACAGCACTATATGAAAACCTGGCCGTCGGACAAGCGTCTGGCTCCGGTCTTTCCGGAGAATCGCGTTGCGCGCGCCACCCGTTTCGCCATTCGTTTTATGCCGCCGCTGGCGGTGTTCACCCTGACCTGGCAGATTGCGCTGGGCGGCCAGCTCGGCCCGGCGATCGCCACCGCGCTGTTCGCCTGCAGCCTGCCGATGCAGGGGCTGTGGTGGCTGGGCCGCCGTTCGCTGACGCCGCTGCCGCCGGGGCTGCTCGGCTGGTTCCACGAGGTGCGCGACAAGCTGGCGCAGGCCGGCCAGGCGTTGGCACCGGTTGAGGGCACGCCGACCTATCAGTCGCTGGCGGACCTGCTCAAGCGCGCGTTCAAGCAGTTGGACAAGACCTTCCTGGACGATCTCTGAGTTCCTTCGCCGCTGGGGCGCTGCGTCCGGCGGCGCCAAACTTGGCGCAAATCAAAGAAGCGGCGGGTTGTGATTCCATGGCCCAAATCAGTATGCGATGCTCACGCCAATTTGCAGAACTGAGGACCCTAAACATGGAAATGACCCACGCCCAACGCCTGATCCTGTCGAATCAGTATAAGATGATGACGCTGCTCGATCCGGACAACGCCGAGCGCTACCGCCGCCTGCAAACCGTGGTGGAGCGCGGTTTCGGCCTGCAGCTGCGCGAACTGGATCGCGACTTCGACGAGATGAGCGAAGAAGTTTGCCGCACCATCATCAATATTATGGAAATGCACCATGCGCTGCAGGTGTCCTGGGAGAATCTCAAGGATCGCCAAGGGCTGGAGCCGCGCCGTTTGGCGTTTCTCGGCTTTGATGCGGCGACCGAGGCGCGCTATCTGAGCTATGTGCGTTTCCTGGTCAATACCGAGGGACGCTATACTCAGTTCGACGCCGGCAGCCACGGCTTTAACGCCCAGACCAAAATGTGGGATAAATATCAGCGTATGCTGGCGCTGTGGCTGTCTTGCCCGCGTCAGTATCATTTGAGCGCCGTCGAGATTGCGCAAATTATTAATGCATGATTAAAAAGAGGTTTCCTGTGGAGTGTAAAGGCTTTCTGTTCGACCTGGATGGTACATTGGTAGATTCACTGCCCGTTGTGGAGCGCGCCTGGACCCAGTGGGCCAACCGGCACGGCGTCGATCCGCAGGCGGTGCTGGATTTTATTCACGGTAAACAGGCCATTACCTCTCTGCGCCACTTTATGCCGGGCGCCAGCGAAGCCGATATTCAGCATGAACACGATCTGCTGGAACAGGTGGAGGCGCAGGATACCGACGGCGTACGCGCCCTGCCGGGGGCGGCGGCGCTGCTGGCGCGGCTGAACACGCTGGGCATTCCCTGGGCGATCGTCACCTCCGGTTCGGTGCCGGTTGCCAGCGCGCGCCGCCAGGCGGCGGGGCTGCCGCTGCCGGCGGTGTTTGTCACCGCCGAACAGGTTGAGCGCGGCAAACCGCAGCCGGACGCCTACCTGTTGGGGGCGGAGCGCCTGGGGCTGGCGCCGCAGGCGTGCGTGGTGGTTGAGGACGCGGCGGCGGGCATCGCTTCCGGCCTGGCCGCCGGCTGCCAGGTGATCGCGGTCAATGCGCCCGCCGACGCGCCGCAGCTGGAGCAGGTCGATCTGCGCCTTTCCTCCCTTGAACAACTGCAGGTTGACGGCGATGCGCACGGCGCGCGCATCACGCTGCGCGACTGATCGCCGCTATTCGCCGGCAAATTGATTAGACCCCGCATACGCGGGGTTTTTTTGTGCTAATTTTTAAGACCTTGGAACCTGGCGGATGGACGAGGCCGATGTGAACAGCGAATTACTGTGGGTGTTGTGTTTATTGCTGGTGGCGATTGTGTTGTTTACCACCAACAAACTGCGCATGGATGTGGTCGCCTTACTGGTGATTATCGCCTTTGTGTTAAGCGGAACGCTAACCTTGCAGGAGGCGACGGTCGGCTTTAGCGACCCGAACGTGATTTTGATCGCCGCGCTGTTCGTGATCGGCGAAGGATTGGTGCGCACCGGCGTGGCCTATCAGGTCGGCGACTGGCTGGTTAAGGTGGCCGGCAGCAGCGAAACCAAAATGCTGGTGCTGCTGATGGTGACGGTGGCCGGGCTGGGGGCGTTTATGAGCTCGACCGGCGTGGTGGCGATTTTTATTCCGGTGGTGCTCAGCGTGGCGGCGCGGATGAAAACCGCGCCGGGGCGGCTGATGATGCCGCTGAGCTTCGCCGGCCTGATCAGCGGCATGATGACGCTGGTGGCGACGCCGCCCAATATGGTGGTGAACAGCGAGCTGGTGCGTGAGGGCATCCGCGGCTTCGGCTTCTTCGGCGTCACGCCGATCGGCATGCTGGTGCTGTTGCTCGGCGTGGGTTATATGCTGCTGGCGCGGCGCTGGCTGGGCGGCGCATCGCCGGACAGCCGCAAAGAGAGCTGGCAGCGGCGCACCTTCCGCGATCTGATTCGTGATTACAAACTGACCGGCCGCGCGCGCCGCCTGGCGCTGCGTCGCGGCTCCCCGCTGGTGGGGCGTTCGCTGGATGAGCTGCATCTGCGGGCGCGCTACGGCGCCAATGTGGTGGGCATTGAGCGCTGGAAGCGCTTTCGGCGGGTGATGGTCAGCGCCTCCGGCAGCACCGAGCTGCGCGAGCGCGACGTGCTGCTGATCGATATGTCGGCCAGTGACGTTGATCTGCGCGAATTCTGCGGCGAGCAGCAGCTGGAACCGATGGTGCTGCGCGGCGACTATTTCTCCGAGCAGTCGCGCAACGTCGGCATGGCGGAGGTGTCGCTGATCCCGGATTCGGCGCTGCTGGGCAAAAGCCTGCGGGATAACGGCTTCCGCAGCCGTTACGATCTCAACGTGGTCGGCATTCGCCGTAACGGCGAGACGCTGGCGGGCAAGCTGGTGGATGAACCGCTGGCGCTGGGGGATATGCTGCTGGTGATCGGCGACTGGAAGGCGATTCGCCAGCTGCAGAGCAAAACCCACGACTTTATCGTGCTCAACCTGCCGGCGGAGGTGGACGAAGTGGCGCCGGCGATGACGCAGGCGCCGCACGCGCTGTTTTGTCTGGCGCTGATGGTGGCGATGATGCTGACCGACGAGGTGCCGAACCCGATTGCGGCGCTGATCGCCTGTCTGCTGATGGGCAAATTCCGCTGTATCGATATGGAAAGCGCCTATAAGTCGATTCACTGGCCGAGCATTATTCTGATCGTCGGCATGATGCCGTTTGCGCAGGCGCTGCAGAAAACGGGCGGGGTGGGCCTGATCGTGCAGGGGCTGATGGACGTGGCCGGCGATATGGGGCCGCGCGTGATGCTACTCTGCCTGTTCGTCCTGTGCGCGACGATCGGCCTGTTTATCTCCAATACTGCCACGGCAGTGCTGATGGCGCCGATCGCCATCGCGGCGGCGCGGGAAATGGCGGTGTCGCCTTATCCGTTCGCCATGATTATCGCGATAGCCGCTTCCGCGGCCTTTATGACGCCGGTCTCGTCGCCGGTAAATACGCTGGTGCTGGGGCCGGGGAATTACACCTTCGGTGATTTTGTCCGTCTTGGCGTGCCGTTCACCGTGCTGGTGATGCTGGTCAGCGTTGCGGTGGTGCCATGGTTGTTCCCGTTCTGAGACCTGTCAGACAACAGGGCGCGTACGTCGCGCCCTGAAGGGGGATTACAGTTCGGCGTCCAGGCTGATTTCGTCCAGCGACAGGCTGAAGCTGGGGATAAACACCGTCATGAAGTACTCCATTTCCGGGCTGTTGCGCAGCTGCAGGGTTTTCTCCAGCCGCGCCTTGGCCAGCGTGAACTCCTGGTTGCCCGCCGACAGCTCTTCCAGGCACTTCAGATAGGCGCACAGGGCGTCGGCCTGCTTGACCACCAGTTTTTCATCCTCGCTGTAGCAATGCTCGTCGAGAATGCTGCGAAAGTCATTGCGCAGCTCTTCCGGGATCATCGCCAGTAATTTCTGCTGCGCCACTTTTTCGATCTTTTTATATTCATGGGCAATCTGCGGGTTGTAATACTTGATCGGCGTCGGCATATCGCCGGTGATCACTTCGCTGGCGTCGTGATACATCGCCAGCAGCGCCACGCGCTCAGCGTTCAGGTTGCCGTTGAACTTGCGGTTTTTAATCACCGCCAGCGCGTGGGCGACAAACGCCACCTGCAGGCTGTGTTCGGAGACGTTTTCGGTGCGCACGTTGCGCATCAGCGGCCAGCGGTTGATCAGTTTCAGGCGGGACAGGTGGGCAAAGAAATGGCTCTGGCTCATGGGTTTTCTCTACGGCAGCAAAGAGCGTTATTTTGCTGACTACGGCGCGTTTATGCAAACGCGCCGTAGAGCAGAGGGGCGTTACTGACGATAGTTTTCCAGGAAGCGCCCCAGCTTGCCGACCGCCATTTCCAGCTCGTCGACGCGCGGCAGGGTAACGATGCGCACGTGATCGGGATACGGCCAGTTAAATGCGCTGCCCTGCACCAGCAGGACCTTCTCCTGCAGCAGCAGATCCAGCACCAGTTTCTGGTCGTCGTGGATATTAAAACGCTTGGCGTCGATACGCGGGAACATATACAGCGCGCCCTGCGGCTTGACGCAGGAGACGCCGGGAATATCGTTGAGCAGCTCCCAGGTGCGGTTGCGCTGTTCGTACAGGCGGCCGCCCGGCTGAATAAATTCGCTGATGCTCTGATAACCGCCCAGCGCGGTCTGGATGGCGTGCTGCATCGGCACGTTGGCGCACAGGCGCATCGACGCCAGCATTTCCAGCCCTTCAATATAGCCCTTGGCGTGTTTTTTCGGACCGTTCAGCACCATCCAGCCCTGACGGAAACCGGCGACGCGGTAGGTTTTGGACAGGCCGTTGAAGGTGACGGTCAGCAGGTCCGGTGCCAGCGAGGCGATGGAGATATGTTCGGCGGCGTCATACAGGATCTTGTCGTAGATTTCATCGGCGAAGATGATCAGGTTATGTTCGCGCGCAATCTCGACGATCTGTTCCAGCAGCGCTTTGCTGTACACTGCGCCGGTCGGGTTATTGGGGTTGATGATCACGATGCCGCGGGTACGCGGGGTGATTTTACTGCGAATATCGTCGAGATCCGGGAACCAGCCGGCCTCTTCGTCACACAGATAGTGGACGGCCTTGCCGCTGGACAGCGAAACCGCCGCGGTCCACAGCGGGTAATCGGGCGCCGGCACCAGCATTTCGTCGCCGCTGTTGAGCAGCGCCTGCATCGACTGGACAATCAGCTCGGACACGCCGTTGCCGATATAGATGTCCTCGACGGTGACGTCGCGCATGTCACGCGCCTGATAGTGCTGCATAATCGCCTTGCGCGCCGAGTAGAGCCCTTTGGAATCACAGTAGCCCTGAGCGGTCGGCAGGTTGCGGATCACATCGACCAGAATTTCATCCGGTGCCTCAAAACCAAAGGGCGCGGGGTTGCCGATGTTGAGTTTAAGGACTTTATTGCCTTCTTCTTCTAGGCGTTTGGCTTCTTTGAGCACCGGGCCGCGAATGTCATAACAGACGTTGTCCAGTTTGCTGGATTTCTCAATGGGGGACATAAAAAAACTGTGCCTTCTGCTGGGATAGGGCATTCCTACCGTGGAACGCCGCAACCTGACCAATGTACTCCTGGTACCTGCGCTTTTGAAGGGCTGCGCACACCTTTGGTGCAAATGATCGGCTAAAATGGCGATTTTAACGATGATAAGTCTGGTTAAATTTTTTTGTTGGCGTTAAATTCTGTATTTGGTGGTGTTGTTGGTGTTTTATTGTGCTGGTTGCCTCGGGGCGTAAACCTGACTGCACAGCATAAGCGGGGTGATTTGTCTGGCGCCGTCAGGCGACAATGCCTCCTTTTAATGACGAATTGGCGGGTATTACCGGACTAGTCTGATAGCCTGATGAGTTATTCATCACCACACTGCTATATAAATAATATTTATATTAGAAAACTTTCACTTTGTGATTTGGCTAACATTTACGTGATTGCACTGGCCTTCACATTGATATCATTGTTACCATTTGAATTTATTGGTTTATTTCTAGAATCTGTCGATTGTTTCGGCGGCGAGTATTCAGCGTTCGTGAGCTTTTACGTTTAAGTAGCGCGTGAATATGAGAAAAAAGAAGCACGTTTAGTGTGGCAATTCAGCGGGGTGAATGAGTAAAATTCTGGTTCCCCCTTCAATCCAGCACATTAGCGATGCGCTCATCCGGGCCAGTTAAGCGGCGGCGATAGGTTGCAGGCTAAAAGGCGATAGAGGTAACGAAATATAAGGAATTTTTTGCCCTCCACTTATGAGTGGGGTAGTGTCGTACCTGGCGCCGTTCTTTTAAACAGCGCCTAAAGAAATACACCAGGGTAGTTTCAAATATTATAGAATTTAAAAAGTGAAGAAAAACACTATGACCAATGCAAATCGTCCGATACTTAATCTCGACCTCGATCTGCTAAGAACTTTTGTGGCTGTTGCCGATCTGAATACGTTTGCCGCAGCGGCCGTCGCCGTCTGCCGTACTCAGTCCGCGGTCAGCCAGCAAATGCAGCGATTAGAGCAATTGGTAGGTAAAGAGTTATTCGCCCGCCACGGTCGTAATAAACTTCTTACCGAGCATGGCATACAGTTGCTCGGTTACGCCAGAAAAATATTGCGCTTTAATGATGAGGCCTGCGCCTCGCTGATGTTTAACAATATCAAAGGCGTGCTCACCATTGGCGCTTCCGATGATACGGCCGACACCATTTTACCGTTCCTGTTAAACCGCGTAACCGCCGTCTATCCGAAACTGGCGGTAGACGTACGCGTCAAGCGTAGTCCATTTATGCTGGATATGCTCAATAACGGCGAGGTGGATCTGGCTATTACCACCGTCGATATCGTCGGGCACCCGCACGTGGTGCTGCGCACCTCGCCAACGATGTGGTACTGCGCGGCGGATTACCATTTCCAGCAGGATGAGCCGATTCCGCTGGTGGTGTTGGATGAGCCTTGTCCTTTCCGCGCGATGGCGATCGAGCATCTGGACGAGGCAGGGATCCCATG
Organism: Serratia sp. FGI94; assembly: GCF_000330865.1. Lineage (NCBI taxonomy): Bacteria > Pseudomonadati > Pseudomonadota > Gammaproteobacteria > Enterobacterales > Yersiniaceae > Serratia > Serratia sp. FGI94. Next base: position 3,266,699 of record NC_020064.1, on the reverse strand, counting down.
GCGTATCGCCTACGTGGCTTCCACGCTGTCGGCGGTGCGCACCGCCTGTAAGGCGGGTCTGGGCGTCACCGTCCGTCCGGTGGAGATGATGAGCCCGGATCTGCGCGTGTTGGGTGCATCGGAAGGTTTGCCGACGCTGCCAGAGACGCAATACACGCTGTGCAAGGATATCCAGTGTGAAAATGAGCTGGCGATGGCGATTTTCAGCGCGGTTCAGCAGGGCAATACCAGCTACAGCTTCCAGAATGCGGCATCTACAGAAGATGCGGTTGATGACGATGAATAGCGCCGGACGGCGCGTCGCATAACCCTAAAACCTCTGCTGCGGCGGAGGTTTTTTTTGCTCTTTTTTTAGTAAGGCTGTTGTTTATTGCAGCTTCGCTATTTATTTCACTTACAACCGCTATTTGTTCCTCTCTTCACTGTCATTAGGCGGCTATTTTCGGCAGGAAAATATTTTTCAGCGTTTTTTTTCTCGTTGTGCGAAAATCGAGAAGGCAGGTTTTTCCTGTGGGTATTTTGCGATTATACTGTGCGGTTAAAATTTGTGCGCTGATTTATGGAAAATGTTAAAGAGCCACACTTTTTTTGAGGATTTCTGCTGAAAACGTGTCCTGGATCAAAAAAATACCCCTAGGTAGTGAGTGGAACAACAGGGAATACCTGAGAGAATGATATAGTAAAACTGAAATGTACATATTGGTTGGTATCTACCTGTTTCTACACAGCAAATGACTGACACGATTTAGCCCGGAAGCTGCCGCATGAAATGTTAATTAAATGATACGTATGTAAACTAATGTGTAGATACTTTTGTCAAAGTTGACAAAAGGTTATAGAAAGGAGTAAAAAGCCCACAGTAAAAACGCTGCTTAACGCATTGTAATAATAGCAGTCAGTTTTTTGTGGTTATTTATCCTTCCCTTAAATCGATGTGGTGCGCTAACTGCCGTGATAAGAGCAGAATGTTCGACGCCACTTTTGATGAGTAAGCAAAGAGTATGTCAACAACCACTGAAGTTATCGCTCATCACTGGGCATTCGCCGTATTTCTTGTCGTGGCTATCGGGCTGTGCGGCCTCATGCTGCTGGGCGCGTATTTCCTGGGCGGGAGAGCCCGTGCGCGAGCCAAAAACACCCCGTTTGAATCCGGTATCGACTCGGTCGGTTCAGCGCGTATGCGCCTGTCCGCCAAGTTCTATCTGGTCGCCATGTTCTTCGTTATTTTCGATGTAGAAGCCTTGTATCTCTATGCTTGGTCGGTCTCGATTCGCGAGAGCGGCTGGGTGGGCTTTATCGAAGCCGCCATTTTCATTTTGGTGCTACTGGCCGGTCTGGTTTATCTGGTGCGCATCGGCGCATTGGACTGGACGCCTGCTCGCTCCAAGCGTCAGGTTAAACCAAGCACGATCACTAACACCAACCGTCATCCGCAGTAGTTATTTGTGGTTAAAAACGAGGCATTAAGATGGACTATACGCTCACCCGCATAGACCCGAACGGTGAGAACGACCGTTACCCCCTGCAGAAACAGGAGATCGTCGCCGATCCTCTGGAGCAACAGGTTCACCGCACGGTTTACATGGGTAAACTCGAACATGCATTGCATGACATGGTGAACTGGGGGCGTAAAAACTCTCTTTGGCCGTATAACTTCGGCCTTTCGTGCTGTTATGTGGAGATGGTGACCTCGTTTACCGCCGTTCATGACGTTGCGCGTTTTGGTGCGGAAGTGCTGCGTGCTTCCCCGCGTCAGGCCGACTTTATGGTGGTGGCGGGGACCTGCTTCACCAAAATGGCCCCGGTCATCCAGCGCCTGTACGAGCAGATGCTTGAGCCGAAATGGGTGATCTCCATGGGCGCCTGCGCCAACTCCGGCGGCATGTACGATATCTATTCCGTGGTGCAGGGCGTGGACAAGTTCCTGCCGGTCGACGTGTACATTCCGGGCTGTCCGCCGCGTCCGGAAGCTTACATGCAGGCGCTGCTGCTGCTGCAGGAATCCATCGGGAAAGAGCGTCGTCCGCTGTCGTGGGTGGTTGGCGATCAGGGCGTATATCGCGCCAACATGCAGTCGGAAAGAGAACGCAAGCACGGCGAGCGTATCGCAGTCACCAATCTGCGCACGCCTGACGAAGTTTAAGACGTTCATTTAACGTCCATCTTAATACGCTATTGATAAACACAGCGAAAGTTAAGCTTGCAGCGATTTGACCCTTCAGTGTGGTGAAAAAATATTATGACAGATTCAACGACGCACGACGCTCTGCCTGACTGGCAAACCCGCGATCACCAAGGCGATCCGGTGATTGGCGAACTGCGCAACCGTTTTGGGCCGGAAGCCTTTACTGTTCAAGCAACGCGTACCGGTATGCCCGTGGTATGGGTCAAGCGTGAACAGCTCCTGGAAGTAATGACGTTCCTCAGAAAACAGCCGAAGCCGTATGTCATGCTGTTCGACCTGCATGGCGTTGACGAGCGTCTGCGCACGCACCGCCAGGGTCTGCCTGCCGCGGATTTTTCTGTTTTCTATCATCTGATTTCTATCGAACGCAACCGCGATATCATGCTGAAGGTGGCGCTGTCTGAAAAAGACCTGCACGTGCCTACCGCGACCAAGGTGTTCCCGAACGCCAACTGGTACGAGCGTGAGACCTGGGAGATGTTCGGCATCACCTTCGACGGCCACCCGCACCTGACGCGCATCATGATGCCGCAGACCTGGGAAGGCCACCCGCTGCGTAAAGACTACCCGGCGCGCGCGACTGAATTCGATCCGTTCGTTCTGACCAAGCAGAAAGAAGATCTGGAGATGGAGTCGCTGACCTTCAAGCCGGAAGAGTGGGGCATGAAGCGCGGCAACGAGAACGAGGATTACATGTTCCTCAACCTCGGCCCGAACCACCCGTCGGCGCACGGTGCCTTCCGTATTATCCTGCAGCTGGACGGCGAAGAGATCGTCGACTGCGTGCCGGATATCGGCTACCACCACCGCGGCGCGGAGAAAATGGGCGAGCGCCAGTCCTGGCACAGCTACATTCCGTACACCGACCGTATCGAATACCTGGGCGGCTGCGTTAACGAAATGCCGTACGTGCTGGCGGTGGAAAAACTGGCGGGCATCAAGGTGCCTGAGCGCGTCGACACCATCCGCGTGATGCTGTCCGAACTGTTCCGCATCAACAGCCACCTGCTGTATATCAGCACCTTCATTCAGGACGTCGGCGCCATGACGCCGGTGTTCTTCGCCTTCACCGACCGTCAGAAAATCTATGACCTGGTGGAAGCCATCACCGGTTTCCGTATGCACCCGGCCTGGTTCCGCATCGGCGGCGTGGCGCATGACCTGCCGCGCGGCTGGGATCGTCTGCTGCGCGAGTTCCTGGAGTGGATGCCGAAGCGTCTGGACTCCTACGTCAAGGCGGCGCTGAAAAACACCATTCTGAAGGGCCGTTCCGTCGGCGTGGCGGCGTATAACGCCAAAGACGCGCTGGACTGGGGCGTTACCGGCGCCGGCCTGCGCGCCACCGGCATCGAGTTTGACGTGCGTAAATGGCGTCCGTACTCCGGCTATGAAAACTTTGACTTTGACGTGCCGGTCGGCGACGGCGTCAGCGACTGCTACAGCCGCGTGATGCTGAAGGTCGAGGAGCTGCGTCAGAGCCTGCGCATCCTCGAGCAGTGCCTGAACAACATGCCGGAAGGCCCGTTCAAGGCCGATCACCCGCTGACGACGCCGCCGCCGAAAGAGCGCACGTTGCAGCACATTGAAACGCTGATCACCCACTTCCTGCAGGTTTCCTGGGGCCCGGTGATGCCAGCGAACGAATCATTCCAGATGATTGAAGCCACCAAAGGGATCAACAGCTACTACCTGACCAGCGACGGCAGCACCATGAGCTACCGCACCCGGGTACGTACGCCAAGCTTTGCGCACCTGCAGCAGATCCCGTCGGTTATCCGCGGCAGCCTGGTTTCCGACCTGATTGTCTATCTGGGTAGTATCGATTTTGTAATGTCAGATGTGGACCGCTAACTATGCATGATCAAAAAGATAATCACGTGAGTCACCATGTGCCTGAACCTGTCGACGCGGCCGCGCCAGCGAGCGGCGTTGAGGCGTTTGAGCTGAGTGCAGCGGAGCGTGATGCGATTGAGCATGAAAAGCACCATTACGAAGATCCGCGCGCCGCTTCCATTGAAGCGCTGAAAATTGTGCAGAAGCAGCGCGGCTGGGTACCGGATGGGGCGATTTATGCCATCGCGGAAGTGCTGGGCATTCCTGCCAGCGACGTAGAAGGCGTTGCCACGTTCTACAGCCAGATTTTCCGTCAGCCGGTAGGACGTCACGTGATTCGCTACTGTGACAGCGTGGTATGTCACATCACCGGTTACCAGGGCATTCAGGCCGCGATTGAGAAGAAGCTGAACATCAAGCCGGGTCAAACCACCGGCGATGGCCGTTTCACGTTGCTGCCGACCTGCTGTCTGGGCAACTGCGACAAAGGGCCGACCATGATGATTGATGAGGACACTCACAGTCAGCTGAAGCCGGAAGATATCGATAATCTGCTGGAGCAGTACCAATGATCAAAGACATTGTACGCACTCCCGAGATGCATCCGCTGACCTGGCGTTTGCGCGACGACAAACAGCCGGTGTGGCTGGATGAATACCGCAGCAAAAACGGCTACGCGGGAGCGGAAAAGGCCATCAAAGGCATGGCGCCGGATGAAATCGTCAGCCTGGTCAAAGACTCCGGCCTGAAAGGGCGCGGCGGCGCGGGCTTCTCCACCGGTCTGAAGTGGAGCCTGATGCCGAAAGACGAATCCATGAACATCCGCTACCTGCTGTGCAACGCCGATGAGATGGAGCCGGGCACCTATAAGGACCGCCTGCTGATGGAGCAGCTGCCGCACCTGCTGGTGGAAGGCATGCTGATCTCCGCCTTTGCGCTCAAGGCTTACCGCGGCTACATCTTCCTGCGCGGCGAATACGTCGAGGCGGCGGAGCGTCTGCGCCGCGCCATCGCCGAAGCCACCGAAGCGGGCTATCTGGGTAAAAACATTATGGGCAGCGGCTTCGATTTCGAGCTGTTCGTCCACACCGGCGCCGGCCGCTATATCTGCGGCGAAGAGACGGCGCTGATCAACTCGCTGGAAGGCCGCCGCGCCAACCCGCGCTCCAAGCCGCCATTCCCGGCCTCCGCCGGCGTCTGGGGCAAGCCGACCTGCGTTAACAACGTGGAAACGCTGTGCAACGTGCCGGCGATTCTGGCCAACGGCGTGGAGTGGTACACCGGCATTTCCGGCAGCGAAGACAAAGGCACCAAGCTGATGGGCTTCTCCGGCCGGGTAAAAAACCCGGGCGTCTGGGAGCTGCCGTTCGGCACCACCGCGCGCGAAATTCTGGAAGATTACGCCGGCGGCATGCGCGACGGTCTGAAATTCAAAGCCTGGCAGCCGGGCGGGGCGGGGACCGACTTCCTGACCGCCGACCACCTCGATCTGCCGATGGAATACGGCGCGATCGGCAAGGCCGGCAGCCGTCTGGGCACCGCGCTGGCGATGGCGGTGGACCACGAAATCGGCATGGTTTCCCTGGTGCGCAACCTGGAAGAGTTCTTCGCACGCGAGTCCTGCGGCTGGTGTACGCCGTGCCGCGACGGCCTGCCGTGGAGCGTGAAAATCCTGCGTGCGCTGGAAAAAGGCGAAGGGCAGCCGGGGGATATTGAAACCCTGGAACAGCTGTGCCGCTTCCTTGGCCCGGGTAAAACCTTCTGCGCACACGCGCCGGGCGCCGTAGAGCCGCTGCAAAGCGCAATTAAATATTTCCGTGACGAGTTTGAAGCCGGCATCGCCGTACAGCATTTCAGCAATGCGCATGCCATCGGCGGTATTCAGGCCAACAACTTGTTGAAGCAACGCTGGTAAGCCCGCTTTTAGCCCGGCGTATTTCGCGGACGGCCACTCATGGCGCCGCCGGAAAATACGCGGGATAACAGAATTTTTGATTAACGCCTGCCGCAAGGCAGGCCATTTGGAAGCATGCTGACTATGGCTACGATTCATGTAGACGGCAAAGAATACGACGTTGACGGAGCAGACAACCTGTTGCAGGCCTGTCTCTCCCTCGGCCTCGATATTCCTTACTTTTGCTGGCACCCGGCGCTGGGAAGCGTCGGCGCTTGCCGCCAATGTGCGGTTAAGCAGTACCAAAACGCGGAAGACACGCGCGGCCGTTTGGTGATGTCCTGTATGACGCCGGCGTCTGATGGCACCTTTATCTCCATCGATGACGACGAAGCCAAACAGTTCCGCGAAAGCGTGGTTGAGTGGCTGATGACCAACCACCCGCACGACTGTCCGGTGTGTGAAGAGGGCGGCAACTGTCATTTGCAGGATATGACGGTAATGACCGGCCACAGCTTCCGCCGCTACCGCTTCACCAAACGCACCCACCAGAACCAGGAGCTGGGGCCGTTTATCTCCCATGAGATGAACCGCTGCATCGCCTGCTACCGCTGCGTGCGCTACTACAAAGACTATGCCGACGGCACCGATTTCGGCGTCTACGGCGCGCACGACAACGTCTACTTCGGCCGTCCGGAAAGCGGCACGCTGGAAAGCGAGTTCTCCGGCAACCTGGTGGAAGTGTGCCCGACCGGCGTCTTTACCGACAAAACCCACTCCGAGCGCTACAACCGTAAGTGGGACATGCAGTTTGCGCCAAGCATCTGCCAGCAGTGCAGCATCGGCTGTAACACCAGCCCCGGCGAGCGCTATGGCGAGCTGCGCCGTATCGAAAACCGTTACAACGGCAGCGTAAACCACTACTTCCTGTGCGACCGCGGCCGCTTCGGCTATGGCTACGTCAACCTGAAGGATCGTCCGCGTCAGCCGCAGCAGCTGCGCGGCAATGACTGGATTGCGCTGAATGCCGAACAGGCGATGGAAGGGGCGGCGGATATTCTGCGCCAGGCCAAGAAAACCATCGGCATCGGCTCGCCGCGCGCCAGCCTGGAAAGCAACTTCGCGCTGCGTGAGCTGGTCGGCGCCGAGAACTTCTATACCGGCATCGCGCAGGCGGAACAGCAGCGTCTGGAACTGATGCTCAACGTGCTGAAAAACAGCGGCGTACATACGCCGGCGCTGCGTGAAATCGAAGAGTACGACGCGGTGCTGGTGCTGGGCGAAGATCTGACGCAGACCGGCGCGCGCATTGCGCTGTCGGTGCGTCAGGCGGTGAAAGGCAAAGCCCGGGCGATGGCGGCGGCGCAGCGCGTGGCCGACTGGCAGATCGCGGCGGTGCAGAACATCGGCCAGCATGCCAAATACCCGCTGTTCGTCACCAACGTCGACAGCACCCGTCTGGATGATATCGCCGCCTGGAACTACCGCGCGCCGGTGGATGAGCAGGCGCGCCTCGGCTTCGCCATCGCGCACGCGCTGGACGCGGCTTCGCCGGCGGTTGACGGCCTGACGGACGATCTGCACAAGAAAGTCGATATTATCGTGCAGGCGCTGACCGGCGCGCGTAAACCGCTGATCGTGACCGGCAGCAGCGCCGGCAGCGAGGCGATGATCGAAGCGGCGGCCAACATCGCCACCGCGCTGAAGGGCCGTGGTTCCGAGGTGGGCATCACCCTGGTGGCCGGCGCCGCCAACAGCCTGGGTCTGGCGATGATCGGCGGCGGTTCGCTCGATCGCGCGCTGGAACAGCTGGCGAGCGGCCAGGCCGACACCGCCATCGTGATGGAGAACGATCTGTACCGTCACGCCGCGGCGGACAAGATCGACGCCGCACTCGCCAAGGTCAGCAACCTGATCGTGGCCGATCATCAGCGCACCGCGATTATGGATAAAGCCAGCCTGATTCTGTCAGCCGCCAGCTTTGCCGAAAGCGACGGTACGCTGGTTAACCAGGAAGGCCGCGCGCAGCGCTTCTTCCAGGTGTACGATCCGGCTTACTACGACGACGCCAAAAACAACGTGCGGACGGAAATTCTGGAGAGCTGGCGCTGGATGCACTCGCTGCACTCCACCTACACCAGCCGCCACGTGGACTGGACCCAGCTTGACGACGTGATCGAAGCCTGCGTCGAGGCGCTGCCGCAGCTGCAGGGCATCAAGGATGCCGCGCCGGACGCCAGCTTCCGCATCCGCGGACAGAAACTGGCGCGTTCACCGCACCGTTACAGCGGCCGCACCGCGATGCGCGCCAATATCAGCGTGCACGAACCGCGTCAGCCGCAGGATAAAGACACCATGTTCGCCTTCTCCATGGAAGGGAACAACAGCCCGCTGGCCGACCGTCAGCAGATCCCGTTCGCCTGGTCGCCAGGCTGGAACTCACCGCAGGCGTGGAACAAATTCCAGGCCGAGGTCGGGGGCAAGCTGCGCCACGGCGATCCGGGCGTGCGCCTGATCGAAGCAGGGGAGGGCAGCCTCGGCTACTTCGCCAACGTGCCGGCCGCATTCCGTGCGGAAGGCTGGCAGGTGGCGCCGTATTACCACCTGTTCGGCAGCGACGAGATGTCGCAGCGCTCCGAGGTGATCCAGCAGCGTATGCCGGCGGCCTATGCGATGGTTAACCCGGCCGACGCCGCGCGTCTGGGCGTTAACGAAGGGGCATTGGTGGAGTTCAGCTGTGCGGGCCAGACGCTGCGTCTGCCGGTGCGCCTGAGTGAAACCCTGACCCAGGGCCAGGTTGGTTTGCCGCTCGGCTTGCCAGGGATCCCGCCGGTGCTGGCGGGTGCGAAGGTTGAAAATCTGCGGGAGGCGGCACGATGAGCTGGTTTACCCCTGAGGCGATCGAAATAGCGATCGCCGTGTTGAAAGCGGTCGTGATCCTGCTGGTCGTGGTCGCCTGCGGGGCGTTCATGAGCTTCGGCGAACGCCGTCTGCTCGGCCTGTTCCAGAACCGCTACGGGCCAAACCGTGTCGGCTGGGGCGGCTCGCTGCAGCTGGTCGCCGACATGATCAAAATGTTCTTTAAGGAAGACTGGGTTCCGACCTTCTCCGACCGGGTGATCTTCACCCTGGCGCCGATGATCGCCTTTACTTCCTTGCTGCTGGCATTCGCCATCGTTCCGGTCAGCCCGACCTGGGCGGTGGCCGATCTCAACATCGGTATTCTGTTCTTCCTGATGCTGGCCGGCCTGGCGGTATACGCCGTGCTGTTCGCCGGCTGGTCGAGCAACAACAAATACTCGCTGTTGGGGGCGATGCGTGCCTCGGCACAAACCCTGAGCTACGAAGTGTTCATCGGCCTGTCGCTGATGGGGGTTGTGGCGCAGGCGGGTTCATTCAACATGCAGGACATCGTTGAATCACAGGCTCACGTCTGGAATGTCATCCCGCAATTCTTTGGTTTTGTGACCTTTGCGATTGCCGGCGTGGCGGTGTGTCACCGTCACCCGTTTGACCAGCCGGAAGCGGAGCAGGAGCTGGCCGACGGCTACCACATTGAATATTCCGGTATGAAATTCGGTCTGTTCTTCGTGGGGGAATATATCGGCATCGTGACCGTTTCCGCCCTGATTGTGACGTTGTTCTTCGGCGGCTGGCAGGGGCCATTCCTGCCGCCGTTCATCTGGTTCGCGCTGAAAACGGCCTTCTTCATGATGATGTTCATCCTGATCCGCGCCGCGTTGCCGCGTCCGCGCTATGACCAGGTGATGTCATTCGGCTGGAAAGTCTGCCTGCCGCTGACGCTGCTGAACCTGCTGGCGACCGCCGCAGTTATTTTGTACAACGCTCAATAAGGGGTGAATAAACCATGACATTGAAAGAGTTAGTGGTTGGTTTCGGCACCCAGGTACGCAGTATTTGGATGATTGGCATGCACGCCTTCGCCAAACGCGAAACCCGGATGTATCCGGAAGAAGAGGTTTACCTGCCGCCGCGCTACCGTGGCCGCATCGTGCTGACGCGCGATCCGGACGGCGAAGAGCGCTGCGTTGCCTGTAACCTGTGTGCGGTTGCCTGCCCGGTCGGCTGTATTTCGCTGCAAAAGGCAGAGCAGAAAGACGGCCGCTGGTATCCGGAGTTCTTCCGCATCAACTTCTCGCGCTGCATTTTCTGCGGCCTGTGCGAAGAAGCCTGCCCGACCACCGCAATCCAGCTGACGCCGGATTTCGAACTGGGCGAGTTCAAGCGCCAGGATCTGGTGTATGAGAAAGAAGATCTGTTGATCTCGGGCCCGGGTAAATATCCGGAATATAACTTCTACCGGATGGCCGGTATGGCGATCGACGGCAAAGCGAAAGGCGAAGCCGAAAACGAAGCCAAGCCGATCGACGTGAAAAGCCTGTTGCCGTAAGGAGCCAGCAAGCATGGAAATTGCATTTTATCTGGCAGGTTTGATTGCGATTCTCGCGACGCTTCGCGTGATTTCGCATACCAACCCTGTGCATGCGCTGCTGTATTTAATCGTCTCACTGTTGGCGATCTCGGCAGTCTTTTTCTCACTGGGCGCCTATTTTGCCGCCGCGCTGGAAATCATCGTCTACGCCGGCGCCATTATGGTGCTGTTCGTCTTCGTGGTGATGATGCTGAACCTCGGCAACGCGGTGCAGCAACAGGAGCGCGAATGGCTGAAGCCGTCGGTGTGGATTGGCCCCGGCCTGATGTCGCTGGTGTTGCTGGTGGTGCTGGTTATCGCCATCCGCAGCGTCTCCGACCAGGGGATCAGCGGCGAGATGGTCGACGCCAAGGCGGTCGGCATCAGCCTGTTCGGCCCTTACGTCCTGGCGGTGGAGCTGGCTTCAATGCTGCTGCTGGCCGGTCTGGTGGTTGCCTTCCATATTGGCCGTGAGCACAAGCCGGGCGAAGTGCTGAGCAGCGCCCCGGCGAGCAGCGAAATGGCGAAAAGAAAATCGGAGGAGCAAGCATGATCCCTCTTCAACATGGGCTGATTCTGGCGGCGATTCTGTTCGTACTCGGGCTGACCGGGTTGCTGATCCGTCGTAACCTGCTGTTTATGCTGATCAGTCTGGAAGTGATGATCAACGCCGCGGCGTTGGCGTTTATCGTGGCGGGAAGCTACTGGGGTCAGGCGGACGGGCAGGTGATGTATATCCTGGCCATCAGCCTGGCGGCGGCGGAGGCCAGTATCGGTCTGGCGCTGTTGCTGCAGCTCTATCGTCGTCGTCATACCCTGAATATTGATACTGTCAGTGAGATGCGCGGATGAACCTATTATATTTAACTATTCTGCTGCCGCTGATCGGGTTCCTGCTGCTGGCGTTCTCCCGCGGCCGCTGGTCTGAAAATACGGCGGCGACCGTCGGCGTCGGTTCTATCGGCCTGGCGGCGGTAGTCACCCTTTATGCGGCGCTGGATTTCTTCAGCCAGAAAGCCGCCGGCGTACAGCTGTTTGAGCAGCACCTGTGGACCTGGATGACGGTCGGCAACTTCAACATCGACGTGACGCTGGTGCTGGACGGTCTGTCGCTGACCATGCTGTCGGTGGTCACCGGCGTCGGCTTCTTCATCCACATGTTCGCCTCCTGGTACATGCGCGGTGAAGAAGGCTACTCGCGCTTCTTCGCCTACACCAACCTGTTTATCGCCAGCATGGTGGTTCTGGTACTGGCGGACAACCTGCTGCTGATGTACCTGGGTTGGGAAGGCGTGGGCCTGTGCAGCTACCTGCTGATCGGCTTCTACTACAAAGATCCGGCCAACGGCGCGGCGGCGATGAAAGCCTTTATCGTTACCCGCGTGGGCGACGTGTTCCTGGCCTTTGCGCTGTTTATCCTGTACCACGAACTGGGCACGCTGAACTTCCGCGAGCTGATGGTGCTGGCGCCGCAGAAACTGGCGATGGGCGACACCGCCATTACCTGGGCGACCCTGATGCTGCTGGGCGGCGCGGTCGGTAAATCGGCGCAGCTGCCGCTGCAGACCTGGCTGGCGGACGCGATGGCCGGCCCGACGCCTGTATCGGCGCTGATCCACGCCGCCACCATGGTGACCGCGGGCGTCTACCTGATTGCCCGTACGCACGGCCTGTTCCTGATGGCGCCGGAAGTGCTGAACCTGGTGGGCATCGTCGGTGCGGTAACCCTGCTGCTGGCCGGCTTCGCCGCGCTGGTGCAGACCGACATCAAACGCGTGCTGGCCTACTCCACCATGAGCCAGATCGGCTATATGTTCCTGGCGCTGGGCGTACAGGCCTGGGACGCGGCGATCTTCCACCTGATGACCCACGCGTTCTTCAAGGCGCTGCTGTTCCTGTCATCCGGTTCGGTGATCCTGGCCTGCCACCACGAGCAGAACATCTTCAAGATGGGCGGCCTGCGTAAGAGCATTCCGCTGGTGTACGTCTGCTTCCTGGTGGGCGGCGCGGCGCTGTCGGCGCTGCCGCTGTTGACCGCCGGCTTCTTCAGTAAGGATGAGATCCTGGCCGGGGCGATGGCCAACGGCCATATCAACCTGATGATCGCCGGTCTGGTCGGCGCGTTTATGACCTCACTGTATACCTTCCGTATGATCTTCATCGTGTTCCACGGTAAAGAGCAGATTAAAGCGCATGCGGGCAAGGGCATCACTCACCATCTGCCGCTGCTGGTTCTGCTGGTGCTGTCCACCTTCGTCGGCGCGATGATTGTGCCGCCGCTGCAGGGCGTACTGCCGGCGACGACCGAACTGGCGCACGGCAGCGTGCTGCAGCTTGAAATCACCTCCGGTGTGGTGGCGGTTATCGGCATTCTGCTGGCTGCGGCGCTGTGGCTGGGCAAACGTCGCCTGGTCAGCAGCGTAGCCGCCAGCGCGCCGGGCCGTTTCTTCTCGACCTGGTGGTTCCATGCCTGGGGCTTCGACTGGCTGTATGACAAAGTGTTCGTCAAACCTTATCTGGGCGTCGCGCGTCTGCTGCAAAGCGATCCGCTGAACAGCCTGATGAACATTCCGGCGGTGTTCTCCCGCTGGGGCAACCGCGGTCTGACGGTCAGTGAAAACGGACAGGTGCGCTGGTATATCGCGTCTATGGGTGTGGGTGCAGTGGTCGTATTGGCGCTGTTGATTTTGGTTTAACTGAATAATTTAAACAGACGTAATTTCGGGTTCGGCCCTTGATGCTCAAGGGCCAGATACATGTTTTAGATTATTCATATTAGGGACACAAAACGCCATGCTATTACCTTGGCTAATTCTTATCCCCTTTATCGGCGGTCTGCTGAGCTGGCAGTTCGAGCGTTTCGGCACCAAGGTGCCGCGCTGGATCGCGTTGATTACAATGGGGCTGACACTGGCGCTCTCGCTGCAACTGTGGCTGCAGGGCGGCTATACCTTGACCACGCCGCAGGGCATTCCGCAGTGGCAGGAAGAGTACCTGCGCTCGTGGATCCCGCGCTTCGGCATCAACATTCACCTGGCGTTGGACGGTCTGTCGCTGCTGATGGTGGTGCTGACCGGCCTGCTGGGCGTGCTGGCGATCCTCTGTTCCTGGCGTGAAATTCAGAAGTATCAGGGGTTCTTCCACCTGAACCTGCTGTGGATCCTGGGCGGCGTTATCGGCGTGTTCCTTGCTATCGACATGTTCCTGTTCTTCTTCTTCTGGGAAATGATGTTGGTGCCGATGTACTTCCTGATCGCGCTGTGGGGCCACAAGGCGTCGGACGGTAAAACCCGTATCACCGCGGCCACCAAGTTCTTCATCTATACCCAGGCCAGCGGTCTGGTGATGCTGATTGCGATTCTGGGCCTGGTCTTCGTGCACTACAACGCCACCGGCGTCTGGACCTTCAGCTATGAAGATCTGCTGAAAACGCCGATGTCGCACAACGTGGAATACCTGCTGATGCTGGGCTTCTTCATCGCCTTTGCGGTGAAAATGCCGGTGGTGCCGCTGCATGGCTGGCTGCCGGACGCGCACAGCCAGGCGCCGACCGCCGGTTCCGTTGACCTCGCGGGCATTCTGTTGAAAACCGCGGCCTACGGCCTGCTGCGTTTCAGCCTGCCGCTGTTCCCGGAAACCTCCGCCGAGTTTGCACCGATCGCCATGTGGCTGGGCGTTATCGGCATCTTCTACGGCGCCTGGATGGCGTTCGCGCAGACCGATATCAAGCGCCTGATCGCTTACACCTCGGTGTCCCACATGGGCTTCGTGCTGATTGCCATCTACACCGGCAGCCAGCTGGCTTATCAGGGCGCGGTGATTCAGATGATTGCACACGGCCTGTCCGCGGCCGGTATGTTCATTATCTGCGGCCAGCTGTATGAGCGTCTGCATACCCGTGATATGCGCCAGATGGGCGGCCTGTGGGGACGTATCAAATACATTCCCGCGCTGTCGCTGTTCTTCGCGGTCGCTACGCTGGGGATGCCGGGCACCGGTAACTTCGTCGGCGAATTTATGATCCTGTTCGGCAGCTTCCAGGTGGTGCCGGTGATCACCGTGATCTCTACCTTCGGTCTGGTGTTTGCTTCGGTTTACTCGCTGATCATGATGCAGCGCGCCTATTACGGCACGCCAAAATCTGACCAGCCGTTGCCGGGCATGACCGCACGCGAACTGTTCATCATTCTGCTGCTGGTGGTACTGCTGGTGCTGCTGGGCGTGTATCCGCAGCCGATTCTGGATACCTCTGCTGCCGCAATGAGCAACGTGCAACACTGGTTTGGTTCGTCAGTTTCTGCAATTTCAACAACAAGGCCGTAATTCGCCATGACAATAACTCCTCAACAACTGATCGCACTGTTGCCGCTGTTGATCGTCGGATTGACGGTGGTGGTTGTGATGCTAGGCATTGCGTGGCGACGCGACCACTTTATCAACGCGACCCTGACCGTGATCGGTCTTAACCTGGCGCTGCTTTCGCTGTACTTTGTCGGCCAGGCTGGCCCGATGGACGTTACCCCGCTGCTGCGGGTTGACGGTTACTCCATGTTCTACACCGGGCTGGTGCTGCTGGCGAGTCTGGCGACCTGCACCTTCGCCTATCCTTGGCTGGTCGGTTATCCGGACAACCGTGAAGAGTTCTATCTGCTGGTGCTGATTGCCGCAATGGGCGGCATTCTGCTGGCGAGCGCCAACCATCTGGCCTCGCTGTTCCTGGGGATTGAGCTGATCTCGCTGCCGCTGTTCGGCCTGGTGGGCTACGCCTACCGCCAGAAGCGTCCGCTGGAAGCGGCCATCAAGTACATGCTGCTGTCCGCCGCCGCCTCCAGCTTCCTGCTGTTCGGCATGGCGCTGCTGTATGCGGAATCCGGCACGCTGGCGCTGTCCGGCCTCGGCAAGAGCCTCGGTGAAAACATGATGCACCAGCCGCTGGTTCTGGCCGGTATGGGCATGATGATTGTCGGCCTGGGCTTCAAGCTGTCGCTGGTGCCGTTCCAGCTGTGGACGCCGGATGTGTATCAGGGGGCGCCTGCGCCGGTTTCCACCTTCCTGGCCACCGCCAGCAAAATCGCCATCTTTGCGGTGGTGATGCGTCTGTTCCTGTACGCGCCGGCGGCCGACAGCGAAGCGCTGCGTACGGTGCTGGCGATTATCGCCTTCTGCTCCATCCTGTTCGGTAACCTGATGGCAATCAGCCAGACCAATATCAAGCGTCTGCTGGGCTACTCTTCTATCGCTCACCTGGGCTACCTGCTGGTGGCGCTGATTGCGGTGCAGACGCACCAGCTGTCGCTGGAAACCGTCGGCGTTTACATGGCCGGTTATCTGTTCAGCAGCCTGGGCGCCTTCGGCGTAGTCAGCCTGATGTCCAGCCCGTACAGCGGGCCGGATGCGGACTCGCTGTTCTCCTACCGCGGTCTGTTCTGGCATAAGCCGATTCTGTCGGCGGTGATGACGGTGATGATGCTGTCGCTGGCCGGTATTCCGATGACGCTGGGCTTTATCGGTAAGTTCTTCGTGATCGCGATGGGCGTCAGCGCGCACCTGTGGTGGTTGACCGGTGCGGTGGTAGTGGGCAGCGCCATTGGCCTGTACTACTACCTGCGCGTGACCGTCAGCCTGTATCTCAACGCGCCGGAAACGCTGTCGCGCGACACGCCGCGCAACTGGGCGCTGACCGCCGGCGGGGTGGTGGTGCTGATCTCCGCCGCGCTGGTGCTGGTGCTGGGTATCTATCCGCAGCCGCTGATTACGCTGGTGCAGATGGCGCAGCCGCTGTTCTGATTGCGTTGTTAACGTCAAAAAGGTCGCCGCGGCGACCTTTTTTTATGCCTGCAGGAATTACTGCGGACAGTTCTGAAATGCGGTTTCCAGCGCCTGCACCACCGCGCGCACCCGCGCGGCGCGCTGCAGATCGGGGTGCAGCACCAACCAGATGTCGACCCAGTCCTGATTCTCCGGCAGCACCCGCACCAGATCGGGATCGTTATCCGCCAGGAACGAAGAGAGCAGGCCGATGCCGAGGCCGCTGCGGGTGGCGGAGCGCAGCAGCAGCTGCGAGTTGCACTGCAGCACCACGTTCGGGTCGATCAGGGCTTCGCCGCAGAAGTTGCTCCAGTGGCGTGGCACCAGCTCGCGTGGGAACATCAGCAGGTTGTGGCCGCGCAGGTGCTCGCCCTTGGCCGGCATGCCGTGTTCGTCCAGATAGTGTTGTGTGGCGTACAGCCCCATCTCAATGGTCGCCAGCCGTTTGATAATCAGTTCGTCGGACTCCGGCCGCGCGCCGCGGATCGCCAGATCGGCGCCGCGGTAAGAGATATCAGAAATATTCACCGCGGTCAGCAGCGTCACGGTGATCTGCGGATGCTGTTCGCGCAGGCTGCGCAGCGCCGGGATAACGAAGGCTTCAGCCATGGTGTCGGTAGTGGCGATGCGCACATTGCCGCACAGGCTTTCGTCGCCGCTGGTCGCCTTGCGGGCGATGGCCTGCACGGCGTTTTCCATATTCATCACGTCCGCCAGCATCTCTTCGCCCAGCGGGCTGAGGGAGAACGCCTTGGGGGTACGGATAAACAGCTTGGAGCCGAGGGACTCCTCAAAGGCGGAAATACGGCGTCCGACGGTGGCCTGGTCGACGTGTAGCTCATTTGCGGCCTTACGTAAAGTACCGCAGCGGGCTACGGCGAGGAAAAAGCGTGCATCATCCCAATTCATCAACGACTTCCTTTTTTGAGAGCGGCGGGATGCCACAGGGGGTTGTATTGGCTTATCCGGGTTGCAATGGGGGTTGCGCTAAAAATGAGGCACCCGTATCATAATTATCTATTATGTTTTATGGTATAAAAAAATGCATCATTGTGAAGCAATTTTGCATCTTTATTTTTACCTGCCGAACTTTATGCTAACGGATGCGCTGGCGTGATCTACCGCACAGTTCATCGTCGGCGACTCATTGGAGCCAGTCTCGATAGGCGGCAGCGCCTGGTGGAGATGCGCTCGACCCTCTATTGTGACTGGACATAAAACATGGCGTCTCACGCAGAAAATACGTGCGTTCCCGCAGCGGTGGCTAACGCGGGTGCGATCGCAGGCGGCTTCCCGGCCGCCGCCAAACCCGCGCTATATGGTAATAACGCCGACGTCATTATCCAGACGCTCGCCGAGCGCGGCATTCAGCATATCTTCTTGGTGCCGGGCAAACTGATCTATCCATTGATTAAGTCTATTGACGGTTCTTCGATCGCCGGGATCGTTGCAGCCCATGAAACCGCCTGCGGCTTTATGGCCGACGGCTATGCGCGCGCCAGCGGCAACTTCGGCGTGTGTCTTGGCATCTCTGGGCCGGGCACCATGAACTTCCTGCCGGCGATGGCGGCGGCGCAGGCGGATAAAATTCCGGTGATGTATCTGGCCGGCGGTATCGCCACCTATCACGAGGCGCAGGGCGCGTTTCAGGACGGCAGCAACAGCGGTATTGATGAGCTGACCATTGTCAAACCGCTGCTGAGCAACGCCATTGAGGTGAAGCAGGCGCATACGCTGCGGTACGAGCTGCGCCGCAGCCTGTCATGCCTGAACGGCCAGCGGAAAGGGCGCACCTATCTGAGCGTGCCGGTGGATATACAAAAACGTCCGGCGCAGGAATCCTCCTCGCCGGGAGCATCGCGCCGCCGTGAAACGGCGATTGACCTGCCGGCGCTGGACGCGCTGCTCGATGATTACCTGCTGCGCGGCCTGAATATCGCCTGTCTGGCCGGCAGCCGGGTGAATAATCCGCAGGATGCCGATTTGCTGCGCCGTCTGGCGGAAAAGTATCACCTGCCGGTCGCCACCACGCTGGCGGGGAAGGGAGCGTTCCCGGAGGGGCATCCGCTGGCGCTGGGCCTGTACGGCTTCGCCGGCCATACCCGGGCGGTGGAAACCATCAATGGCGACGAGGTCGATGTGCTGCTGGTGCTGGGGTGCGATCTGAACCAGCGCGACAGCCTGAACTGGCACCCGCAACTGCACGGCACCAAAACGCTGGTGGTGATTGATGAAGACTTCGACCAGATCGGCTCGCACTATCAGCCGGACGTGCAGATTTTCTCCAACCTGAGCGCCGCGCTGCAGCACCTGCTGGCGGCGGCTGACAGCAACGAGCCTCACCTGGCCTGCGTGAATAAGCTGCGTAGCCAGTGGATGGGGCACGTCAGCCAGCTGCCGCTGGAACAGCGACAGCCGGACCGTACGGCGCGTATGATGGCGGGGGAAAAGCATCTGTATCCCGGCGAGGTGGTGGAGCATTTGCGCAGCCGCACCGCCGCGGACGCCAATGTGGTGGTGGATTCCGGGGCGCACCGTATCTTTATGGCTCACCATTGGCAAAGCCACGGCGTTGGCGATTATCATACCTCCAGCGCGCTGGCGCCGATGGGCTGGGCGATTTGCGCCGGGATCGGCATCAAACTGGCGGCGCCGCAGCGTGACTGCCTGGTGGTGACCGGCGACGGCTGTATGCTGATGCACGGCATGGAGATTCAGACCGCCGCCCGCTACCGACTGAAAATGATCTTTTTGGTGATGAATAACTGCGCGCACGGCGCGATGCATATCGACACCCTGCAGCAGAGCGGCGTCGGCGAGGCATATACCGCGCTGCCGTCGCACGACTGGCGGGCGTTTGCCGGCAGTCTGGGCGTGGCCGCCGCCAGGGCCGCCACGCTGGCCGAGCTGGATACGGCGCTGGCCGCCGCAGCGGCGCATGACGGGCCGTATCTGATTGAAATGATGGTAGGAAACCATCGGGCACCCAATCGTTACTATGCCGAGAGCGTGGCGGAATATGAGCAACGCATCCGCGAACAATGATCGGGAGTATTTACGCGGTTTTATAAAATTGCGGAGTGATAACAATGATGTGTCGGTCGGGCGTAATGGCGGCCATGATGCTGGCCTGTATGAATGCGTGGGCGGAAGAGAGCCATGGCGAAGGGATTAATAAACAGACGTTGCTGAAGACGGAAAACTCCTGGGAAGGGACGCCGTACGGCCATTATCCCGCCGGTGCGCCGCAGATCACCATGCTGAAGGTGACGGTGGAGCCGAATCGGGTGCTGGCCTGGCATACGCACCCCTGCATCAGTGCGGTGCACATGACCGCGGGCAGCGTCTCGCTGACGGTGGCGAAGACCGGAGAAAAGCGAACCTTCCGTCAAGGCGATTCGTTCACCGATACGGTCGACATTGTCCATCAGGGGCAGGCAGGCGCGCAGGGGGCGGAGATGCTGGTGTTCTTTGCCTGTGCGGATAATCGCCCGCTGACCATCGCCGAGGCCAAATAACCGGCGGACTTATCAAGGCGGCGCGTTCGGCCGCGATTAACGGGGAATATATGGTTGCGTTATGGATGCTGGTGGCCAGCGTGTTTTTTGCGCTGATGGGCGCCAGTATAAAGCTGGCATCGGCGAAGGTCGGCTTTTTCGACATTATCTTTTACCGCTCGTTCGTCAATGTGCTGATCGTCGCCGCGTTGATCAAGATAAAGCGTCTCGGTTTCCGGACCCGGCATCTGGGGCTGCATATGAAACGCGCGGCGATTGGCAACGCGGCAATGTACTGCGGTTTCTATTCCCTGATCCATTTACCGATCGCCACCGCGACGACGCTGGGTTACACCAACCCGATTTTTCAATCGGTGATTACCTTTATCACCGCCAAGGGTCAGCTGACCGGCAAACTGCTGTTTTCGGTGCTGCTGGGGTTTGTCGGCATTTTGGTGCTGCTGCGGCCGGATATGCCGCACGGCGAGTATGCGGCGACGCTGATTGGCCTGCTGTCCGGCCTGCTGACTGCGCTGGCCTATTTTAACGTGGGCAAGCTGGTGCGCACCGGCGAGCCGGAACTGCGGGTAGTGTTCTATTTTTCACTGGTCGGCACGCTGGTGGGGCTGGCGATGGCCGGCGCAATCGGCTTTGCCGCGCTGGATGCCGTCACGTTACTGAATGTCTGTGCGATTGGCGTTTTCGGCAGCCTGGGGCAAATAACCATGACGCGCGCTTACGGCAGCGGCAACCCGGTGATAGTCAGCATTCTTTCCTACAGCACAATTATCTTCTCTACGCTGCTCGGCTATCTGATCTTTGATGAGAAACAGTCGTATATTGCCGCCGTCGGCATGGCGCTGATTATTCTTTCCGGCGGTCTGGCGATTTTGCGGCGCGCGCCGGCGAAGGTGCGTCGCCCGGCCGCGGCGGCGCAGGATTAAGCCTTTTCAACGGCGCGCGCTGATACGCGCCGTTTCACTATTTCATTTTTTTATTTTATTTTTTTTACTTATTTTTAGCGTGTTAGCCGATAAATAACGGGAAATTTTATTTATCGCTTAGTCGATTCTCTTATATCCTTATGCGCAATTTATCCATCGCCAGGGCTAGGCTTATGCGTAACTAACAGTGATAATAGATACTTATAACGCATTCGTCTGATAGCTTGCGAGAGTATATAACTGACGGCCGGTATGCATAATTGAATCACCCTGATGCATTCTTGGCTATTTTGGCGGTTATTCCTGAACGGTATGATAAACGCGTTTCCTGATACGTTTTGGTTTTCAGGAAGGGGTGTTTATTACGGCCAAAGGCCGCAAGTTTCAGGAGAAAGAGATGTCTGACGGAGTGGCCGTTGAAGAAGCCGCTAAAGTGAAATCGGGCGCGTCGCATTTTGCCATTTTGCTATTTTTGGCGCTGGCGTTAATGTCGGCACTATTAAATAGCAGTGCACCGACGCCGCTGTATCCGCTTTATCAACATGAGTTAGGTTTAACGTCAGTCAGCCTGACAATTATTTATGGTGCTTATGCCGGCGGCGTGCTGATCTCGCTGTTCGGCGTAGGCAATATGGCCGGCAAAGTTCGCGACCTGCGCAGCATGATTGTGCCGGCTTTGCTGGTGGTATTGGCCGGCGCGCTGCTGTTCTCCATGGCGGATTCGTTCGTGATGATGTTTATGGCGCGCCTGCTGGCCGGCATCGGCACCGGTGCCCTGACCGGCGCGGCGAACATTGCGCTGGTGCGCTTCGGGCCGAAAGACGGCGGCAAGGTGGCGGCGCTGATTGCTACGCTGTCCTTTACCACCGGCCTGGCGCTGGGGCCGATTTTCAGCGGTCTGGCGCTGCAGACCGGGTTTTACACCACGTCATTGCCGTTTATCATCATTATGGCGGTGGCGGCGATCGCGGCGCTGGGCGTGATGCTGAAGTGGCCGGGGTCGGCGGCGGTTGCGCCGGCGGGGGATGTGCAGAGCACCGCCGCACCGGCCAAGAGTTCGCTGGCAGATGGCCTGCGCGCTACCGGCATCAAGTTTTACCTGTGTGCCGGCGCGCTGTTTACCTGCTGGGCGGTGGCCGCCAGCATTCTGGCGATTGGTCCGAACGTCGCGGAGAAATTGCTGGGCATGCATAGCCGTGGTATGTATGGCTATGTGATCGCGGTTTACCTGGTGATTGCCGGTATCAGCCAGATTTTGAGCCGCCGGATTAACGCGCGTCACTCGCTGATGTTTGGCTGTCTGGCGCAGGCGCTGTCGGTGGTGGTGTTCGCCGAAGCGATTCAGATCCACTCGCTGGGTCTGGCCGCGGCCGGTATGGTTATCGCCGGCTATGCTTACGGGGCGATTTTTGTCGGCAGCGCGACGCTGGTGAACCTGATTTCACCGAAGTCCAGCCATGCGCGACTGATTTCGCTGTTTTATGTGATTGCTTATATCGCCAACTGGGTGCCGATCCTGTTGGGGGTAGTTATCGACCATGCCAGCCTGCAGCTGGCGGTGAATTTACTGTTTATGGTCAGTGCCGTGGTATGCCTCGCTTTGGGGCTGTTGGTAACGCGAGCGGGATTCCCGCGCTAAGCCTGCGTTAGCCGCATACTGCACGACCGACGATTTCCCTGGTGTTGTTGTGTGTCATTTCCAGCGTGCTTGCACGCTGGTTTTTTTTTGCCTGCTTCCCGCCTTGCCGCCGCCGCGTATTGCATGCGTTTGCTGATCGCGATCATATACAGCCGGACGCTTTTCGGTAAACTGCACGCTTCTTTTTTACCAGGGTCGGTATTATGAATGTACTTGTTGCCATTGCCGTTACCACCGGCATTCTTTCTGGCATCTGGGGCTGGGTTGCCCTCAGCCTCGGGTTGATCAGCTGGGCGGGTTTTTTGGGCTGCACGGCATATTTCGCCTGTCCGCAGGGCGGGGTAAAGGGTCTGTTGGTCAGTACGCTGACCTGTTGCAGCGGCGTGTTCTGGGCGATGCTGATTATTCACGGCAGCGCGCTGGAGCCGGCCTGGAGCCTGCTGGGCTATGTGCTGACCGGCGTGGTGGCGTTCCTGATGTGTATTCAGGCCTGGCAACAGTGGCTCAATTTTGTGCCGGGCACCTTTATCGGCGCCTGCGCCACCTTTGCCGGCGACGGTGAGTGGCGTCTGGTGACGCTGTCGCTGCTGGTGGGGCTGCTGTTCGGCTTTGCGATGAAAAACAGCGGTCTGTGGTTGGCGGCGCGCGGGCGCCGGGCTGGGGTGCCGGCCACCTCAACGGCGGGAGACGCCTGACGGGGAACGCCTGGTTAGCCGCTATTCGTCTGGCGAGCGCCGGCAGTTGTTGTCTATAGTTTAGGGACGGCGAACCTGCTATGCCGTACGGATCTTGGCACGGTGCTAAAATCCGGCGGCGACAACAATGGAGAACGGTGAAATGACAAGATATACGGACGAAAGTCGCACCAACCTTGATGACGATCTGCGCATGCTCAGCGATACCCTGCAGGAAGTGTTGGACTATTCGGGCGATCGCGCCGATCGGGCTTATGTGGATATCAAGAGCCATGCGGAGCAGGCGCTGAAGGAGGTAAAGGCGCGCCTGAACGACGCTTCCGAAGGGTATTATGCGCGTGCCAAAGAGGCGGTGCATCGCACCGACGATTATGTGCGTGATAACCCCTGGCACAGCGTGGGCATCGGCGCGACGGTCGGTCTGGTCTTCGGCCTGTTGCTGGCCCGGAAGTAGGGCCTCGTAATGAGGGCGGCCGCGTAGCGGTCGCCTGCTCTCTTTTTCTGATAGTTCTGTTTCTGCCTGGCCGCTGGGCTTTATTTTTCCGACTCTCTCGCGGTTTTTACCGTATAATCCCCTACATTTCGTTTGGTTAATGAGGTGGCGGTGGAACATATCTCAGCATTGTTGCAGCAGTTGCGTCAGCGGCTGGCGCAACCTTTCCCAGACGCGGCCGGTTTCCGGCAGATCTCCCTTCCCGTCAGTGACGCATGCAGCGACGACCTGCTGGCGTGGTTGGCGGCGCAATCCACGTTTCCGCAGTTTTACTGGCGTCATCGGGATGAGCAGGAAGAAGTGGCGGTATGCGGCGCGCTGCGCCAGTTCAGTGATGCGGCCGCCGCGCAGGCGTTTATTGCGGCGCACCCCACGGCGCGCGTCTGGGGATTAACGGCCTTTGACGGCCCATCCTGCCTGTTTTTGCCACGCCTGGCGTGGCAGCGGCGCGATAAGCGCGCAAGCCTGACGCTTAACCTGTTTACGGAAAATGCGGCGGAGACGGCCGACTGGCTGGCGACATTGGCGCCGGCGACGCCGATCGCGCCGCTGCGGACGAGGGTTGAGGCGGTGGCGCATTATCCCGATGCGGCGGGCTGGACGCAGATGCTGCAGCAGGCACTGACGGCGATTGCCGCCGCGCGGCTGGAGAAGGTGGTTTTGGCGCGCTGCAGCCGTCTCACGCTGGCGCAGCCGCTGCCTGCGCCGGCGCTGATGGCGGCTAGCCGCCGGGTAAATCATCACTGCTACCACTTTATGCTGCGTTTTAGCGCCGGTTCCGCCTTTCTCGGCTCCAGCCCGGAGCGGCTCTATCTGCGCGACGGACGGCGGCTGTTGACCGAGGCGCTGGCCGGCACGGTGGCCAACGACGGCGATGACGCCCGGGCGCAGCAGCTGGCGCAGTGGCTGCTGGACGACCGCAAGAACCAGCATGAAAACCTGCTGGTGGTGGATGATATCTGCCAGCGCCTGCAGGGGCGCGTCAGCGCGCTGGACGTGCAGCCGCCGGAAGTACTGCGTTTGCGTAAGGTGCAGCATCTGCGCCGCCGCATCGCCGGGCAGCTGCAGACGGCGGACGATACGGACTGCCTGCAGCGTTTGCAGCCGACGGCGGCGGTTGCCGGTCTGCCGCGGCAGGCGGCGCGGGCGTTTATCGCTGCGCATGAGCCGGCGGCGCGCGGTTGGTACGCCGGCTGCGCCGGCTATCTGTCCGCCGAGCGCTCTGAGTTTTGCGTGGCGCTGCGCTCCTGCCAGATTGACGACGACAGCCTGCAGCTGTATGCCGGCGCCGGCATCGTCAGCGGCTCCGACCCGGCGCAGGAGTGGCAGGAGCTGGACAACAAGGCGGCGGCGCTGCGCAGTCTGCTGCAGCCGGAGCCGACGACGGCTGCGGCCGCTGATTAATTGCGCGTATCTCCCTAATATTGATCGGCAAGAGGAATTCCTGTTAGCGGGATATCACCTGTTTTTGCGCTGGCGCAAGGGTTGCCGGAATAACTGCTCATATAATTATTGTTAATGACTTTTAGTGAATTTGGTCGTGATGGTTATGTTCCCGGCCAATCGCTGTGACTTGTGAGCCAACTATGTCGACAAGTGTTTTTAACCGCCGCTGGGCGGCGTTGTTGCTGGAGGCGGTGTCCCGCCACGGCGTACGGCATGTGTGTATTGCGCCCGGCTCGCGTTCAACGCCGCTGACGTTAGCGGCGGCCGCCAACCCCGCCTTTATCTGCCATACCCATTTTGATGAACGCGGACTGGGCCACCTGGCGCTCGGTCTGGCGAAGGCAGGGCGCGAGCCGGTGGCGGTGATCGTTACCTCCGGCACCGCGGCCGCCAACCTGTATCCGGCGCTGATTGAAGCCGGGCTGACGGGGGAGCGGCTGGTGTTTTTCACCGCCGACCGGCCGCCGGAGCTGATTGACTGCGGCGCCAATCAGGCGATCCGTCAGCGCGGCCTGTATGCGTCCCATCCGGCGAGCAGCATCGACCTGCCGCGGCCGACGCCGGATATTCCCGCCCGCTGGCTGGTTTCCACCGTCGACGATGCGATGGCGCGGCTGTCGCACGGCGCATTACACATCAACTGCCCGTTTGCCGAACCGCTGTATGGCGGCGATGAGCGCGAGTATGCCGACTGGTCCGCCGCGCTGGGCGACTGGTGGACGGGAAACCGGCCGTGGCTGCGCGAGACGACGGCGCAGCAGACGCAGCAGGCGCAGCCGGACTGGTTTTTCTGGCGGCAAAAGCGCGGCGTCGTGGTGGCCGGACGCATCGACGCCGAAGAGGGCGAACAGCTGGCGCAGTGGGCGGCGACGCTGGGCTGGCCGCTGATTGGCGACGTGCTGTCGCAGACCGGTCAGCCGCTGCCGTGCGCCGATCTGTGGCTGGCGCAGCCGCAGGCGCGTCGCCTGCTGGACAATGCGCAGCTGGTGATTCAGTTCGGCGGCAGCCTGACCGGCAAACGCCTGCTGCAGTGGCAGGCGAACTGCCAGCCGGAGGAGTACTGGCTGGTTGACGACCTGCCGGGGCGGCTCGATCCGGCGCAGCATCGCGGCCGGCGTATTTCTGCGACGGCCGGCGACTGGCTGGCGCTGCATCCGGCGCAGCCGCGCGCGCCCTGGGCCGCCGAGCTGCCGGCGTTGGCGCACGATGCATTCGAGACGGTGGCGGCTGAAGTACGCCACGACTTCGGCGAAGCGCAGCTGGCGCATCGCCTGCCGGAGCTGCTGCCGGAGAACGGGCAGCTGTTTTTGGGCAACAGCCTGGTGGTGCGGCTGGTTGACGCGCTGGCGCAGCTGCCCGCCGGCTATCCGGTGTTCAGCAACCGCGGCGCCAGCGGCATCGACGGCCTGATTTCCACCGCCGCCGGGGTGCAGCGCGCCGGCGGCAAACCTACGCTGGCGCTGGTGGGGGATTTATCCGCGCTGTATGACCTGAATTCTCTGGCGCTGCTGCGGCACTGTTCGGCGCCGACGCTGCTTGTCGTGGTGAATAACAACGGCGGACAGATTTTTTCCCTGCTGCCGACGCCGGAAGAAGAAAGGGAACGCTTTTACTGTATGCCGCAGGCGGTAGAGTTCCGTCATGCTGCCGCTATGTTCCAGCTGGCGTATGCGCAGGTTAGCGACTGGGAATCATTGCAACAGGCGGTTGAGTGCGGCTGGCGTCACCGCGGCGCAACGCTGATCGAGCTGCAGGTTACGTCAGCCGCGGGGGCGGAAACCTTACGCCGCCTGCTGGCGCAGATGGCGGCGCGCTGATGCTGGCCGCGCGCGTACTGCAACGGGGCGAGCGCCAGCGCCCGTGGCTGGTTTGGCTGCATGGCCTGCTGGGCAACAATAATGAGTGGCGGGTGATCGCCGCCCGCTGCGCACAATGGCCGTCGCTGGCGATCGATCTGCCGGGGCACGGCGAGTCGGCCGGCCAGCGCTGCCGCAGTTTTGCCGACGTCAGCCGGCAGGTCGGCGCCACGCTGCGCCAGCATCAGATTGAGCGTTACTGGCTGGTGGGCTATTCGCTGGGAGGGCGCATCGCCATGTATCACGCCTGCTACGGCGACACGGCCGGTTTGCAGGGGCTGGTGGTTGAAGGCGGCAACCCGGGGCTGACCAGCGATGAACTGCGCCGTCAGCGCTGCGAGCACGATGCCCGCTGGGCGGCGCGGCTGCGCGCCGAACCGCTGCCGCAGGTGCTGGCGGACTGGTACCGGCAGCCGGTGTTTCACGAACTGAGTGCGCCTCACCGCGAGGCGCTGATTGAAGCGCGCTCGCACAATGACGGCCCGGCGGTGGCCGCCATGCTGGAGGCCACCTCGCTGGGGCGTCAGCCTTGGCTGGCACCGCAGCTGCGGCAGTTACCGCTGCCGAAGCTGGTGCTGTGCGGCGCCGAAGACGCCAAATTTCAAGCGCTGACGCGCGCGGCCGGCTTGCCGCTGCGCATCATCGAGCAGGCTGGACACAATGCGCATCTGGCCAATCCGCGCGCGTTTGCCGCGCAGCTGAATGATTTTCTTGTTAATCCCGCTTAAAGGAATCGAACATGCTTTATCCGAATGAAGAACACCTGTATGCCGCCATCGACTGGCAGGACTGCAGCGGCGATTTCAGCGATATCCTGTATCACAAGTCGCATGATGGCATCGCGAAGATCACCATTAACCGCCCGCAGGTGCGCAACGCGTTCCGTCCGCAGACGGTAAAAGAGATGATTGAGGCGCTCGCCAATGCGCGCTACGACGACGGCATCGGCGCGATTATCCTCACCGGCGCGGGCGATAAGGCGTTCTGCTCCGGCGGCGATCAGAAGGTGCGCGGCGACTACGGCGGCTACCAGGATGACAGCGGCGTACACCACCTGAACGTGCTCGATTTCCAGCGCCAGATCCGCACCTGCCCGAAACCGGTGGTGGCGATGGTAGCCGGCTATTCGATCGGCGGCGGCCACGTGTTGCATATGATGTGCGACCTGACCATTGCGGCGGACAACGCGATTTTCGGCCAGACCGGCCCGAAAGTCGGCTCCTTCGACGGCGGCTGGGGCGCTTCTTATATGGCGCGTATTGTCGGCCAGAAAAAGGCGCGCGAAATCTGGTTCCTGTGCCGTCAGTATGATGCCCAGGCGGCGCTGGATATGGGGCTGGTGAATACCGTGGTGCCGCTGGCGCAGCTGGAGCGGGAGACCGTGCGCTGGTGCCGCGAGATGCTGCAGAACAGCCCGATGGCGCTGCGCTGTCTGAAGGCGGCGCTGAATGCCGACTGTGACGGTCAGGCCGGTCTGCAGGAGCTGGCGGGCAATGCCACCATGCTGTTCTATATGACCGACGAAGGTCAGGAAGGGCGTAATGCGTTCAACGAGAAACGCCAGCCTGACTTCAGCAAATTCAAGCGTAACCCGTAATGGCGGCCGCGAAGCGTAGTGCCGTCGTGTATCGCTATCGTCTGCCGATGGAGGCGGGCATTGTGCTGCGTCACCAGCGGCTGAAAACGCGCGACGGGCTGCTGGTGCATCTGCAGCAGGGCGAGTGCAGCGGCTGGGGCGAAGTTGCACCGCTGCCGGCGTTCAGCCATGAATCGCTGGAGCAGGCGCAGCAGGCGTTGCTGAGCTGGCTGCCGGGCTGGCTGGACGGCGGTTTGCCGGCCGAGAGCGCGCTGCCGTCGGTAGCGTTTGGCGTCAGCTGCGCGCTGGCGGAGTGCGAGCAGCAGCTGCCGGCGGCGGCTGATTATCGCAAGGCGCCGCTGTGCACCGGCGACCCCGATGCGCTGTTTGCCGAACTGGCGGCGCTACCGGGCGACAAGATCGCCAAGGTGAAGGTCGGATTGTATGAGGCGGTGCGCGACGGCATGGTGGTCAATATGCTGTTGGAGGCGCTGCCGGATTTGCGCCTGCGGCTGGATGCCAACCGCAGCTGGACGCCGGCGCGGGCCGCCGGCTTCGCCAAATACGTCAACCCGGCGTGGCGTCAGCGCATCGCGTTTATTGAAGAGCCCTGCAAAACCCGCGACGAGTCGCGCGCGTTTGCTCGGGAGAGCGGCATCGCCATCGCCTGGGATGAAAGCGTGCGCGAGGCGGATTTTGTGGTGCAGGCCGAGGCGGGCGTGGCGGCGATTGTGATTAAACCGACGCTGACCGGCAGCCTGAGCCGCTGCCGCTTGCTGATTGAGCAGGCGCAGCAGGCCGGGCTGACGGCGGTGATCAGCTCCAGCCTGGAATCCAGCCTGGGGTTGACCCAGTTGGCGCGGATGGCGCACTGGCTGACGCCGGATACCGTGCCGGGGTTGGATACCCTGGGGCTGATGCAGGCGCAGCTGCTGCGTCGCTGGCCGGACAGCGCGCTGCCGCTGCTGGAGGTTGAGGCGCTGGAGTGCGTATGGCGCAGCTGAACGACTGGCCGTGGCGTTACTGGGCGCGGCGGCGGCCGGTGGACACCGCGCTGACGGTAGACCGGCAGACGGTCAGCTGGCGGCAGTTGCGACAGCGGGTTGATGCGCTGGCGGCCGGCTTCCAGCGTCAGGGCGTGACGCCGGGCTGCGGCGTGGCGCTGTGCGGCAACAATAATTATCCGCTGCTGCTGGCCTACCTGGCGCTGCTGCAGTGCGGCGCGCGGCTGTTGCTGCTTAACCCGGCGCTGCCGGCGCAGACGCTGGCGGCGCTGCTGCCGGCGCTGGATATGCGGTTTGCCGTGGCGCCGGACGGGGCACCGGCGGGGCTCGGCGGCGTACCGCTGCTGGACGTCGATGCGGCGGGTAGCGCCGAAGCGTGCGACAGCGGTTGGCAGCCCGGGCGGCTGGCGACGCTGACGCTGACCTCCGGCTCCAGCGGCCTGCCCAAGGCGGCGGGGCACAGCTGCGCCGGACATCTGGCCAGCGCGGAAGGGGTGTTGCAGCTGATGACGTTTCAACCCGGCGACAGCTGGCTGCTGTCGCTGCCGCTGTATCATGTCTCCGGGCAGAGCATCGTCTGGCGCTGGCTGGCGGCGGGGGCGCAGCTGGCGGTACGCGCTGGCATGCCGCTGGCGCAGGCGCTGGCGGGCTGCAGCCACGCGTCGCTGGTGCCGACGCAGCTGTGGCGTTTGCTCAGTCAGCCGCAGGCATCATTAACGCTGAAAGACGTGCTGCTGGGCGGCGCGATGATCCCGCTGTCCCTGACGGAGCAGGCGGAGGCCCGCGGCATCCGCTGCTGGTGCGGCTACGGCCTGACCGAATTTGCCTCGACGGTGTGCGCCAAGCGCGCCGATGGGCTGCCGGGCGTCGGTATGCCGCTGGCGGGACGGGAAATCCGCCTGGTGGATGAGGAGGTGTGGATCCGTGCGGCGAGCATGGCGCTGGGCTACTGGCGCGATGGCCGGCTGTGGCCGATCGGCGATGCGCAGGGCTGGTTCCACAGCCGCGATCGCGGCGTGATGGCGCAGGGTGAACTGCGCATTATCGGCCGGCTGGATAATCTGTTTTTCAGCGGCGGCGAAGGCGTGCAGCCGGAAGACGTGGAGCGGGTGCTGGCGGCGCATCCGCAGATCTCGCAGGTGTTTGTGGTGCCGGTGGATGACGCCGAATTCGGCCAGCGTCCGGCGGCGGTGATTGAAGGGGACGGCGAGCTGTCGCTGGATGCGCTGCTGCAGTGGGCGCAGGGGCGGCTGGCGAATTTCCAGCGTCCCGTGGCGCTGTGGCATTTGCCGGAGCAGTTAAAAGGCGGCGGCATCAAGATTGCGCGCCGGCAGGTGCAGGAGTGGGCCGGCCGGCAGTGGCGGGCGGCGGATCGATAAGGGGCCGATATTCACGGCCCCCGTTGGCGCTGGTTTTAGTTAAGGCCCAGCGCCTTGGCGACGCCGGCGCCGTAGTCCGGATGGACGCGGGTGAACAGCGCCACCTGACGGCGCTGGATTGCCTCAGGCACCTGCGACAGCTCACCGGCGATGCGGGTGAACATCCGCTGATGCTCTTCAGCGCTTAACAACTCAAACAGCGCGCGCGGCTGGCTGTAGTAGTCGTCGTCTTCACGGTGGTTCCAGTGGTCGGCCGCGCCCTCAATGCTCAACGGCGGTTCGCTGAAGTCCGGCTGTTCCTGATACAGGCCAAAGCTGTTCGGCTCATAGGTTGCGCCGTTGCCGCTGTTGCCGTCCACGCGCATTGCGCCGTCGCGGTGGTAGTTATGGAACGGACATTTGGCGCCGTTGACCGGGATCTGGTGATGATTGACGCCCAGGCGGTAGCGGTGCGCGTCGCCGTAAGAGAACAGGCGGCCCTGCAGCATTTTATCCGGCGAGAAGCCGATGCCGGGCACCACGTTGGCCGGGTTCATCGCCACCTGCTCAACCTCGGAGAAATAGTTGTCCGGGTTGCGGTTCAGCTCGAAGAAGCCGACGTCGATCAGCGGGTAGTCGGCGTGCGGCCACACCTTGGTCAGATCGAAAGGGTTGTACGGCGTCTGCGACGCCTCGTGCTCCGGCATGATCTGCACCTGCAGTTTCCAGCGTGGGAAATCGCCGCGTTCGATCGCCTCGAACAGATCGCGCTGCGAGCTTTCGCGATCTTTGGCGATGATCGCCTCGGCCTGATCGTCCATCAGGTTTTCAATGCCCTGTTCGCAGCGGAAGTGGAACTTCACCCAGAAGCGCTGATTGTCGGCGTTGATCAGGCTGAAGGTATGGCTGCCGAAGCCGTGTATATGGCGGTAGGATTTGGGCAGCCCGCGGTCGCTGAAGTCGATGGTCAGCTGGTGCAGCGATTCCGGCAGGTGAGAGAAAAAGTCCCACTTGTAAACCGGGTTGCGCAGGTTGGTGCGCGGATCGCGCTTGACCACGTGGTTGAGATCCGGGAATTTGAGCGGATCGCGCAGGTAAAATACCGGCGTATCGTTGCCCACCAGATCCCAGTTGCCCTCTTCGGTGTAGAACTTCATGGCAAAGCCGCGGATGTCGCGCTCTGCGTCGGCCGCGCCGCGCTCGCCGGCCACGGTGGAGAAGCGCACGAACATCTCGGTCTGTTTGCCGATCTCAGAGAAAATTTTGGCGCGGGTGTACTGAGTGATGTCGTGGGTGACGGTAAAGGTGCCGTAAGCGCCGGAACCTTTGGCGTGCATACGGCGCTCCGGGATCACCTCCCGGTCGAAGTGGGCGAGTTTCTCCAGAAACCAGACGTCCTGCAGCAGCATCGGACCGCGTTTGCCGGCGGTGATGACATTATTATTATCCACAACCGGCGCGCCGGCCGCGGTGGTTAATCCTTTCTTGCTCATCCTGTGCTCCTTGATATGGCAGTTAACTGTGATAGCGCATACTCGGGTGACTCAGCATTACCTGCGGGGCGTGTCGCCGCCGCGCATCGGTAAAAGCACTATTATTTGTAGACCTATTAATCCGCTGCGGCAAATAGGTCTGAGTTATTGTTGTCGGTAACAGTGAGAATTTTCCTGTCGGCGGACAAAAATTTACATTCGTTTGATTGGAAAAGGTTTTTCTCAGGCAGGCTGCGCTGATAGGCTGTTGCGCTTCGGTATAGAGAGTTCGCGTTACGATGGCCCGTTCAGGCATCGCATATCAGGCGAACCGTTCAACGCAATAAGGGAAAGCACATGAAGAAAAGTTTAGTGGCATGCGCAGCAGGCCTGCTGCTGGTCAGCGGAACGGCGAGCGCCATCGGCGTGTCCGCCGAAGCCGGGCGCCATTACACCAACCTGGGCGTCGGCCTCGGCAGTAACAGCGCCGGGTTCGGCCTGAACGGCAACTGGGCGCGCAGCGATCATGACGGCAACGTCGGCAGCCTGGGGCTGACCTTCAGCCTGCCGGCCGGCCCGCTGAGCGCCACCGTCGGCGGCAAGGCGCTGTATCTGAGCCCGAAAGAGGGTAAGGACGGCGGGGCACTGGCGCTGGGCGGCGGTCTGGAGTGGACCATCAACCGCTACTTCAGCCTGCATGGCGAAGGCTACTTTGCGCCGGATGCCTTCACCAGCGGCGTGAAGTCGTACAGCGAAGCCAGCGGCGGCCTGCGTTGGAACGTTCTGCGTCCGCTGAGCGTGGATGTCGGCTATCGCTATATGAAGATGGAAGGGAAAGACGGCCACCGCGACAACACGCTGGCCGACGGGCCGTATATCGGTGTCGGTTTGAGTTTCTGATCCGACGTCAGCGCAATAACAACGGGGGCCGCCAGGCCCCCGTTGTTATTTCCTGCTTAGCCCACCGCCGGCAGCAGCCCGCCGGCAATGCTTAACTGAATGGCAATCACCGCGATACCGCAGACAAACACCAGCGCCAGCGCCGGCGTTCCTCCCCACACGCGATACGCCGTCTGATGCTGGCGACGGGTTTTCCACACCAGCAGCGAAGGCAGCAGCAGCGCCAGCACCGCCAGCGCAATGGCGGCAAAGCCCAGCGCCAGCACGAAGCCGCGCGGATAGAACAGCGCAAAGGCCAGCGGCGGCAGGAAGGTGATCAGGCCGGTCTGCAGACGTCCCGCGGCGTTGTCCTTGCGTTTGCACAGATCGGCCAGGAAATCGAACAGGCCCAGTGACACACCGAGGAAAGAGGTTGCCAGCGCCAGGTCGGCGAACAGGTGCACCGTCAGTTCGACGTGCGGCGAGGCCACCACGTCGCGCATCGCCTGCAGCAGCCCGTTTAAGCCTGCCTGCTGCGCCAGAATGCCGATAAAGGTGTCTGAATTGATGGTGCCGAGCGTCGCCAGCTGCCAGAAGATGTAGGCCACCAACGGAATCGCGCTGCCGATGATAAAAATCCAGCGCAGTTTACGAATGTTGCCGCCCATGTAGTTGACGATGCTTGGCACGCTGCCGTGGAAGCCAAAGGAGGTGAAGATCACCGGAATGGCCGACAGCGCCAGGCCCTGTTCCAGCGGCAACGTCATCAGATTGGTTTGATGAATATTCGGCAGCATCAGGCCGAGCATCACGATCAAAAACACCACTTTGGCGCTGAACAGCAGGCGGTTGAACATATCCACCGAATGCGTGCCGATACACACCACGCCGCCGGCAATCAGGGTAAACAGCAGTACGCCCAGCGCATTGGACATATGGCTATTGGTCCACTGGCTGATGCTGGCCGCCAGCAACTCGCCGGCGCCGCTGATATAGGCGGCGGTCAGGGCATACATCAAAAACATCATGCTGAAACTGGTGAGCCACTGCCCGCCGCCACCCAGGTAGCGCTTCGCCAGGGTGCCGAGGCCGGTATCGGCCTGTTCATGCTGGTAGACCTCCACCAGCAGCAGGGCGGTGTAACACATCAACAACCACAGCCCGATCAGTAAACTCAGGGTTACGCCAAAGCCGACGCCGGCCGCCGCCAGCGGCATCGCCAGCATTCCGGCGCCGATAGAGGTGCCGGCTACGATAAAAACACTGCCAAGAGTGCGATTCTTCACGTTTTTCTCTGTGGTTGATGAGTTTGAAAAAATTATAGGTAACGATTTGCGTGAGCGGCAGGATAGTTGAAGGCGCAAAATATGTCAAACAGGCGTTACATTGCTTGTAAACTAATAATTACACCGACGCGGACGGTACGGTTATTCAGAAAATTGCTTAGCGTGATAAGAAACGATTTATAGATAGTGAAAAGTTATTTACAGGCTTCTATAGTGGAATGACCAGAAAATGTGGGAGAGATCAATGTTAAGGGTTGAGATGCTCAGCACCGGCGACGAAGTGTTGCATGGGCAAATTATTGATACCAATGCGGCCTGGCTGGCTGACTATCTGTTCCAGCAGGGGATCCCGATGAGCGGGCGTGAAACGGTGGGGGACAGCCTCGCCTCGCTGATTGAAACGTTGCAGGCGCGCAGCCAGATTGCGGATATCCTGATCGTCAACGGCGGTCTGGGGCCAACCAGCGACGACCTCAGCGCGCTGGCGGCGGCGCAGGCCTCCGGCGTTGAGCTGGTGGAGCAGACGGCGTGGATCGCCCGTATGGAAGCCTACTTCGCCGAACGCGGCCGGCCGATGGCCGCCTCCAACCGCAAACAGGCGCAGATCCCGGCTAACGCCGAGCTTATCGATAACCGCGTCGGCACCGCCTGCGGTTTTATGCTGCGGCTGAATAAATGCCTGATGTTCTTCACGCCCGGCGTTCCCTCCGAGTTTAAGACCATGGTTACGGAGCAGATCGTGCCGCGTCTGCGCCAGCATTTTGCGCTGTCCGCGCCGCCACTGTGTCTGCGGCTGACCACCTTTGGCTGTTCGGAAAGCGATTTGGCCGCCGAGCTGGACGGCATGCCGCTGCCGGAAGGCGTGGTGCTGGGCTACCGCTCCTCCAGCCCGATTATTGAGCTGAAGCTGACCGGCCCGCAGGCGCAGCGGGAGGCGATGGAGAGCACCTGGCAGCGGGTGCGGCAGGTTGCCGGCGACAATACGATTTTTGAGGGCACGGCGGGGCTGCCGGCGGTGTTGGCGCAGCGGCTGCAGCAGCAGGGATTGAAGCTGGCGCTCAGCGAGCAGTTCAGCGCCGGCCTGATCAACCTGCAGCTGCAAAGCGCGGACGCGCCGCTGGCCGGGGGCGAGCTGCTGCCGTCGCACTGCCTGGAAACGCTGGAGACGGTGATCGCACGCGCGCAGTCGCTGGCGCAGCTGGCGGGCGCACAGCTGGCGCTGGCGGTCAGTGCGATGCAGGATGAGCAGGTCAGTATTGCGCTGCATACGCCGCGCGGCAGCGTCGGACAGACGGTGCGCTATCGCGCCTCACGCCATGGGTTGCGCCTGCGGCAGGAGTCGGTAGCGATGCTGGCGTTGGATATGCTGCGTCGCTGGCTGGCCGGCGGGCAGGTATGCGGTAAAAACGGCTGGCTGGAGATGGTGGAGATCATCGAATAGCAAAGCGTTGATGCTGATGATATATCCCTTATTAATCATAAAATTATAGGGGATATTCGTTGCGGGACAATGCTGTTATTCTGCTTGCGGGTGCTTGAGTCTGTTCGTCTTGAGCATGGTGTGGCAGGGCGGATAAATGAAAGCCCCAGACTGACTCTAAATCAGAATGGGGCTGCTCATACCGCCTAGACACCGGTATGGTAGCCCCTTCACCGCAAGGAGGCAAGCAGTGCATAAAAAATATGCGCTACACCTGTTAGTTGTTGTATGTATTACGGTTTTAATATTCTTTGGAATGATAAAAGGTTCGCTCTGCGAGCTGAAGATTGACCAGGGGAATATTACTATCCATATGACGCTGGCATGTGATGTGAAGCGGTAATCATAGTGCGGGATAACGTGATACGGCGAAAGGCGGACAAGGCCGTCGCGGCGTTTCGCCAAGGTTGCTGCAGGGCAGCAACCGGGTTATCCCGCCTATTTCCGGCATCCGGGCGTTGGTTCAGGCACCCTTTTACAATTCCAGTTCGATATCCGCCTGCGGCATACAGCAGCAGGGCAGGATCTCGCCGTCATTGATAAACGCCAGCGGCTGCTGGCGATAGACCACCTGGCCCTTCACCAGCTTGAGCCGGCAGGCGCCGCAATAGCCGGAGCGGCACTGATATTCCACCTGCACGTCGTGCAGCTCCAGCACGTCGAGCAGGCTGTTTTTATCCGCCGGACAGCGTAGCTGCGTGCCGGAGGCCCGCAGCGTGACGGTTGGCGTCGCCATCTTACAGCTCGAAATCGCTCAGGTCGTCGGCGTTGACCTCGGAATCGATCTGGCCGACCAGGTAGGAGCTGACTTCCACTTCCTGCGGCGCCACCTGTACGTTGTCGGACACCAGCCAGGCGTTGATCCACGGAATCGGGTTGGAGCGGGTTTCGAACGGCGCGCCCAGCCCGACGGCCTGCATGCGGATGTTGGTGATGTATTCCACGTACTGGCACAGAATATCTTTGTTCAGGCCGATCATCGAGCCGCCGCTGAACAGGTATTCGGCCCACTCTTTTTCCTGCTGCGCCGCCAGGACGAACAGGTCATAGCACTGCTGCTGGCATTCAACGGCGATCTCGGCCATTTCCGGGTCGTCGGCGCCGGAGCGCATCAGGTTCAGCATATGCTGGGTGCCGGTCAGGTGCAGCGCTTCGTCACGGGCGATCAACTTGATGATTTTGGCGTTGCCTTCCATCAGTTCGCGCTCGGCAAAGGCGAATGAGCAGGCGAAGCTGACGTAGAAGCGGATCGCCTCCAGCGCGTTGACGCTCATCAGGCACAGGTACAGCTGCTTTTTCAGCGCGCGCAGATTGACGGTGACGGTTTTGCCGTTCACCTGATGCTCGCCTTCTCCCAGCAGATGGTAATAGCCGGTCATCGCGATCAGATCGTCATAGTAGGACGAAATGTCTTTCGCGCGCTTTTTGATCTCTTCGTTGGTGACGATATCGTCAAACACCAGCGCAGGATCGTTAACGATATTGCGGATGATGTGGGTGTAGGAGCGGGAGTGAATGGTCTCGGAGAAGGACCAGGTTTCCACCCAGGTTTCCAGCTCGGGGATCGAAATCAGCGGCAGCAGGGCGACGTTTGGGCTGCGGCCTTGAATGGAGTCTAGCAGCGTCTGGTACTTCAGGTTGCTGATGAAGATATGTTTCTCGTGTTCCGGCAGGGCCTGATAGTCGATGCGATCGCGGGAAACGTCCACTTCTTCCGGACGCCAGAAGAAGGACAGCTGTTTTTCGATCAGTTTTTCAAAAATTTCATATTTTTGCTGGTCGAAGCGCGCGACGTTGACCGACTGGCCAAAGAACATCGGTTCGAGCAGTTGATCGTTTTTTTTCTGAGAAAAAGTGGTGTAAGCCATGAGCCTGAATCCTTTGATACCACACAGATAGAGGCCGGATTGCTCCGGCCCCTACGTGCTGACTATGTAGGGGCCGAACGCCCGGCCCTCAGCGTTAATTAAATCTTGCAGGCGCCGCTTTCGCAGTCGTTGTCGCCGCCTTTGGCCGGCAGAATATCTTCCTGAACGTCTTCGGCACCGTCACGGGTGTTTTGATAATACAGCGTCTTCACACCGAACTTGTAGGTGGTGAGCAGGTCTTTGAGCAGCTGCTTCATCGGCACCTTGCCGCCGGTAAAGCGGGTTGGGTCGTAGTTGGTGTTGGCAGAAATCGACTGGTCGATAAACTTCTGCATCAGGCCGACCAGCTGCAGATAGCCGTCGTTGCTCGGCATGTCCCACAGCAGCTCGTAGGCGTCTTTCAGACGCTCGTACTCCGGCACCACCTGGCGCAGAATGCCGTCTTTCGACGCTTTGATGCTGATATGGCCGCGCGGCGGTTCAATGCCGTTGGTGGCGTTGGAAATCTGCGAGGAGGTTTCCGACGGCATCAGCGCAGACAGCGTGGAGTTGCGCAGGCCGGTTTCCTGAATCTCTTTACGCAGCGTTTCCCAGTCGTAGTGCAGCGGCTCCTGGCAGATGACATCCAGATCTTTCTTGTAGGTGTCGATCGGCAGAATGCCCTGCGCATAGGTGGTTTCGTTGAACCACGGGCAGGCGCCTTGCTCCTGCGCCAGACGGTTGGAGGCTTTCAGCAGGTAGTACTGGATGGCTTCAAAGGTCTTGTGCGTCAGGTTGTTGGCGCTGCCGTCGGAGTAACGCACGCCGTGTTTCGCCAGGTAGTAGGCGAAGTTGATTACGCCGATACCCAGGGTGCGACGACCCATCGCGCCGCGGTGGGCTGCGGTGATTGGGTAGTCCTGGTAGTCCAGCAGCGCATCCAGCGCGCGCACCGCCAGGGTTGCCAGCTCTTCCAGCTCATCGAGGTTCTCAATGGCGCCGAGGTTGAAGGCGGACAGCGTACACAGCGCGATTTCGCCGTTTTCGTCGTTGACGTCTTCCAGCGGCTTGGTCGGCAGGGCGATTTCCAGGCACAGGTTGGACTGACGCACCGGTGCGATCTGCGGATCAAACGGGCTGTGGGTGTTGCAGTGGTCAACGTTCTGAATATAGATACGGCCGGTAGAGGCGCGTTCCTGCATCATCAGCGAGAACAGCTCAACCGCTTTCACGCGTTTCTGACGGATGCTGCTGTCCTGCTCGTATTTGGTGTA
This sequence comes from Serratia sp. FGI94, assembly GCF_000330865.1. NCBI lineage: Bacteria > Pseudomonadati > Pseudomonadota > Gammaproteobacteria > Enterobacterales > Yersiniaceae > Serratia > Serratia sp. FGI94. Next base: position 3,227,801 of record NC_020064.1, on the reverse strand, counting down.
CAGGCGTTCAAACTCGTCCTGATCGGCGAAGAACGCATCGTACAGGCCCGGCACGTCGGACGGGCTGAACAGGGTGATGTCGCCGCCCTTGATCAGGCGCTGGTACATCAGGCGGTTCAGCTGTACGCCGTAGTCCATATGACGCACGCGGTTGCCTTCAACGCCGCGGTTGTTCTTCAGCACCAGCAGGCTTTCGACTTCCAGGTGCCACATCGGGTAGAACAGCGTCGCTGCACCGCCGCGTACGCCGCCCTGAGAGCAGGACTTCACTGCGGTCTGGAAGTGTTTGTAGAACGGGATACAGCCGGTATGGAACGCTTCACCGCCGCGGATCGGGCTGCCCAGCGCACGGATGCGGCCGGCGTTGATGCCGATGCCGGCGCGTTGGGAAACGTATTTCACAATGGCGCTGGAGGTGGCGTTGATGGAATCCAGGCTGTCGCCGCACTCGATCAGCACGCAAGAGCTGAACTGGCGGGTAGGGGTGCGCACGCCGGACATAATCGGCGTAGGCAGAGAAATCTTGAAGGTGGAAATCGCGTCGTAGAAGCGTTTGACGTAGTCCAGACGGGTTTCACGCGGGTAGTTGGAGAACAGGCACGCGGCCACCAAAATATACAAGAACTGCGCGCTCTCGTAGATTTCGCCGCTGACGCGGTTCTGCACCAGGTATTTCCCTTCCAGCTGCTTCACCGCCGCGTAAGAGAAATTCATGTCGCGCCAGTGATCGATAAAGTCGTTCATCTGCTCGAACTCTTCGACGCTGTAGTCTTCCAGCAGATGCTTATCGTATTTACCCATTTCAACCATGCGCACCACGTGCTCGTGCAGCTTCGGCGGCTCAAACTGGCCGTAAGCCTTTTTACGCAGGTGGAAGATCGCCAGGCGCGCGGCCAGGTATTGGTAATCCGGCGCGTCGCGCGAGATCAGATCGGCGGCCGCCTTGATGATGGTTTCATGGATATCGGCGGTTTTGATGCCGTCATAAAACTGGATGTGTGAACGCAACTCTACTTGAGACACCGAGACGTTGTGTAAACCTTCCGCGGCCCAGTCGATGACCCGGTGGATTTTGTCGAGGTTGATGCGCTCTTTACGCCCATCGCGTTTAGTTACAAGTAGACTTTGGTTCATTTTTACCTGTCCGTGTGATTCCCCTAATGCAGAAGTGTAGTCGCTCTGCTCAGTATGTAAACACTATATATAGGGGGTGTTTATTAATGGGGTAACAAGATAGTGAGAAAGTTGGGGGTTTGCAAGTGAACAAAATGGCCCGATTTTGTGGATAACTTGGGGGTGAAATGTGAGGTTGCGTTGCCAGTGCGCGCCGTATCTGGCCCGAAGGATTGTCAATAAGCGCGATAAGATTTTCCTCTGATTTACAAAAATTTGATCGATTGCCGATTTCTTAAACGTTAGATAAAAACGGCATATTGATCGAACTTAATATGATTAAAAACAGTTTATATAGCGTTTTCAGTACCAAAGCGGAAAAACTGCAACATTGCAGGCGCGGCGCTTGACACGCCGGACGTTATCAGACCACGTCCGGCGCGGGATGACGGCGCTCAGCCGGCGTGCTGGGTATGAACCATATAGTTCACGTCAACGTTGCGGCCCAGCTTGAAATGGTCGGTGATCGGGTTGTAATGCAGGCCGATCATGTGTTTTTCCCGCAGCGGCGTGCTATCCACCCAGCGGATAAGCTCGGAAGGGCGGATAAACTTCTTATGGTCGTGCGTGCCCTGCGGCACCATCTTCAGAATATATTCGGCGCCGACCACCGCCATCAGCCAGGCTTTGGTGTTGCGGTTAATGGTGGAGAAGAAGACGTGGCCGCCCGGTTTGACCAGCTGCGCGCAGGCGCGCACCACCGAGGCCGGGTCCGGCACGTGCTCCAGCATCTCCATACAGGTGACGACGTCGTAGTGCTGCGGATGGGCTTCGGCATGGCTTTCCACCGTTTCCTGGATGTAGTTGACGGTGACGCCGCTCTCCAGGGCGTGCAGCCGCGCCACCTGCAGCGGTTCCGCGCCCATATCCAGGCCGGTGACCTGCGCGCCTTCACGCGCCATGCTTTCGGCCAGAATGCCGCCGCCGCAGCCGACGTCGAGCACTTGCTTGTCAAAGATGCCGTCGGCGCGCTGCATAATGTAGTTCAGGCGCAGCGGGTTGATGCGGTGCAACGGTTTGAATTCACCTTCCAGATCCCACCAGCGTGAGGCGACGGCTTCGAATTTGGCGATTTCCTGATGGTCGACGTTGGCGGCGCGGCCGGATGATTCAGCATTCATGGGCGTGTTGGGCTCCTTGTTCTCTTTGCGGCGGATTATACATGTTCTGCCGCCTCACTGTCGCCGTCGGCGCATTTTTGCCGACAAAGGCGGGTATATTTTTCCCGTAAAGCGCGCTTTGTGATATAGTTTTACACCTTTGGCACTATGCCAGGGCAGATGAATCATTCAGTATGAGGGATAGCAGCTCCATGAGCGACCTTGCCAGAGAAATCACACCGGTAAACATCGAAGAAGAGCTGAAAAGCTCGTATCTGGATTATGCGATGTCCGTTATTGTCGGACGTGCGCTGCCGGATGTTCGCGATGGGTTAAAACCGGTGCACCGCCGCGTGCTGTACGCGATGAATGTACTGGGTAACGACTGGAATAAACCCTATAAAAAATCCGCCCGTGTCGTCGGCGACGTGATCGGTAAATACCACCCGCACGGTGACAGCGCGGTCTACGACACGATAGTGCGTATGGCCCAGCCGTTCTCACTGCGCTATATGCTGGTGGACGGTCAGGGCAACTTCGGTTCCGTCGACGGCGACTCCGCCGCGGCGATGCGTTATACCGAAGTGCGCATGTCGAAAATCGCGCACGAACTGCTGGCGGATCTGGAAAAAGAAACCGTCGATTTCGTGCCGAACTATGACGGCAGCGAGCAGATGCCGGCGGTGATGCCGACCAAGATCCCCAACCTGCTGATCAACGGCTCCTCCGGTATCGCCGTAGGTATGGCGACCAATATTCCGCCGCACAACCTGTCTGAAGTGATCAACGGCTGTCTGGCCTATATTGATGATGAAAACATCAGCATCGAAGGGCTGATGGAACATATCCCGGGGCCGGACTTCCCGACCGCGGCGATTATCAACGGCCGCCGCGGCATTGAAGAAGCCTACCGCACCGGCCGCGGCAAGATGTATATCCGCGCCCGCGCCGAAGTGGAAGCGGACGCCAAAACCGGCCGCGAAACCATTATCGTTCATGAGATCCCGTATCAGGTGAACAAGGCGCGGCTGATCGAAAAGATCGCCGAGCTGGTGAAAGACAAACGCGTGGAAGGCATCAGCGCGCTGCGCGACGAGTCTGATAAAGAAGGCATGCGCATCGTGATCGAAGTGCGCCGCGACGCCGTCGGGGAAGTGGTGCTGAACCACCTTTACGCGCAGACGCAGATGCAGGTGACCTTCGGCATCAACATGGTGGCGCTGCATCAGGGGCAGCCGAAGCTGCTGAACCTGAAAGACATTCTGGAAGCCTTTGTGCGTCACCGCCGTGAAGTGGTGACCCGCCGTACCATTTTCGAGCTGCGCAAAGCGCGCGAGCGCGCCCATATCCTGGAAGCGCTGGCGGTGGCACTGGCCAACATCGATCCGATTATCGAGCTGATCCGTCAGGCGCCGACGCCGGCGGAAGCGAAGGCCGGACTGGTGGCGAAGCCTTGGGAACTGGGCAACGTGGCCTCCATGCTGGAGCGCGCCGGCGACGACGCCGCGCGTCCTGAGTGGCTGGAGCCGGAGTTCGGCATCCGCGACGGTAAATACTACCTGACCGAACAGCAGGCTCAGGCGATCCTGGACCTGCGTCTGCAGAAGCTGACCGGCCTGGAACACGAAAAACTGCTGGACGAATATAAAGAGCTGCTCAACGTCATCGCCGAGCTGATCTTTATTCTGGAAAGCCCGGAACGTCTGATGGAAGTGATCCGTGAAGAGCTGGTGGCGATCCGCGATCAGTTCGGCGACGAACGCCGTACGGAGATCACCGCCAACTCTTCCGATATCAATATCGAAGACCTGATCAATCAGGAAGACGTCGTGGTCACCCTGTCGCACCAGGGGTACGTCAAGTATCAGCCGCTGAGCGACTATGAAGCCCAGCGCCGCGGCGGCAAGGGCAAGTCCGCCGCGCGGATTAAAGAAGAAGACTTTATCGACCGTCTGCTGGTGGCCAACACCCATGACACCATTCTGTGCTTCTCCAGCCGCGGCCGTCTGTACTGGATGAAGGTCTACCAGCTGCCGGAAGCGAGCCGTGGTGCGCGCGGGCGTCCAATCGTCAACCTGTTGCCGCTGGAAGCCAACGAGCGTATCACCGCGATTCTGCCGGTGCGCGAGTATGAAGAAGGGCGTCACGTGTTTATGGCGACCGCCAGCGGCACCGTGAAGAAAACGGCGCTGACCGAGTTCAGCCGTCCGCGCAGCGCCGGCATCATTGCGGTTAACCTCAATGAAGGCGATGAGCTGATCGGCGTCGATCTGACCGACGGCAGCAACGAAGTGATGCTGTTCTCCGCCAACGGTAAAGTGGTGCGCTTCCCGGAATCTCAGGTACGCTCCATGGGCCGTACCGCCACCGGCGTACGCGGCATCAACCTGGGCGAAGGCGACAGCGTGGTGTCCCTGATTGTGCCGCGCGGCGAAGGCGATATCCTGACCGTCACGCAAAACGGTTACGGCAAACGCACCGCGGTCACCGAGTATCCGACCAAGTCGCGCGCGACCCTGGGGGTTATCTCCATCAAGGTCAGCGAACGTAACGGACAGGTTGTCGGTGCGGTGCAGGTGGAAACCACCGACCAGATCATGATGATCACCGATGCCGGCACGCTGGTGCGTACCCGCGTCGCGGAGGTCAGCGTGGTGGGCCGTAATACCCAGGGCGTGACGCTGATCCGTACTGCGGAAGACGAAAATGTCGTCGGCCTGCAGCGCGTAGCCGAGCCGGTTGAAGATGAAGAGCTGGACAGTCTTGAACCTGGCGAAGTGCCGGAAGAAGACGCAGCGCCGCTGGATGACGGCGACGACGGCGAAAACGCCTGATCCGCAGGGGATTCCCCGTCGGCGAAAGTGATGAAAACAGGGCCTGGCAGCGATGCTAGGCCCTTTTTCAGATATATGGTTTAATTGTGTCAGATTTCCCGGCGATAACCCGCGCGCAAGGCGTGCGTTACCCTCTCACTTTTGTATGGTATCCGATTGAAATACTTGGCCTCTTTCCGTACCACGCTCAAAATTTCCCGCTACATGTTCCGGGTGCTGGCCGTGTTGCTGTGGGCGTTGGGCGCGCTGCTGAGCACGTTCTATATTCTGAATATCCTGCACGATAAAGAGTCCGAACTGCGGCAGGAATATAACCTGAACTTCGACCAGGCACAGGGCTATATCCACCATTCGGCGGATATCATTCGCGATATCAAATATATGGCGGAAAACCGGCTGAACGGTTCGGTCAGCAGTCTGGATATTCTGGGCGGCATTTTCCCGGGCAAAAGCGCGCCGCCGGAGTTTTTCCCGCTGTACCCGGAGTCAAACTGCTCGCTGAACACCAACTACCGCAGCTCCCTCGACTCACTCAGCAGCCTGATCCAGTATTGGAAAGAGAACTTTGTTGCGGCCTACGACCTGAACCGGGTGTTCTTTATCGGCGGCGACAGCCTGTGCATGGCGGAGTTCGGCAAGGGCAATGACGTGGCGGACCGGGAAAATACCCTGAAATCGCTACATGAGCGCATTCTGACCTACCGCAACGCTAAGAATCAGGATAAAGACAGCAACCTTTATTGGATAAGCCCCAGCCAGCAGCGGCCGGACGTGGGGTATCTGTACGTGCTGGCGCCGATTTATATCGGCAATAAGCTGGAAGCCTTGCTGGGCATTGAGCAGACCATCCGGCTGGAGGACTTCGTCACGCCGGGCACGCTGCCGGTCGGCGTCACCCTGCTGGATGAAAACGATCGGCCGGTACTGCGGCTGACCGACGGCGAGCGCTACGCATCGGCGCTGAGCAGCTACCCCGAAGAGCACGCCTATTTTGGCTACGTGGACAGCTATCATGATTTGATCATGAAAAAAGCGCTGCCGCCGTCGTCACTCAGCATCGTCTATTCGCTGCCGGTCAAGAGCGTGGTTGAACGCTTTAAGATGCTGATTCTCAACGCGGTGCTGCTGAACCTGCTGTCGGCCATCGTGCTGTTCACCCTGGCCTGGCTGTTTGAACGCAAAATGTTCCTGCCGGCGGAGGAGAATGCCTTCCGGCTGGAGGAGCATGAGCAGTTTAACCGCAAGATTGTCGCGTCGGCGCCGGTGGGCATCTGTATCCTGCGCATCAGCGACGGCACCAATATCCTCAGTAACGAACTGGCGCACAACTATATCAACATGCTGACGCATGAGGATCGCGACCGCATTACGCGCATTATCTGCGAACAGCAGGTGAATTTTGTCGATGTGATGACCAGCGACAACAACAATCTGCAGATCAGCTTCGTGCACTCCCGCTATCGCAACGAGGACGTGGCGATCTGCGTGCTGGTGGACGTCAGCGCGCGTGTGAAGATGGAGGAGTCGCTGCAGGAGATGGCGGCGGCGGCGGAGCAGGCCAGCCAGTCGAAGTCCATGTTCCTGGCGACGGTCAGCCACGAGCTGCGTACGCCGCTGTACGGCATTATTGGCAACCTTGACCTGCTGCAGACCAAGGCGCTGCCGGAAGGCGTCGACCGGCTGGTCAACGCGATGAACAACTCATCCAGCCTGCTGCTGAAAATCATCAGCGATATTCTGGACTTCTCGAAAATCGAGTCCGAACAGCTGAAGATTGAGCCGCGCGAGTTTTCCTGCCTGGAGGTGATTACCCATATTGCCGGTAACTATCTGCCGCTGGTGGTGAAAAAGCGTCTGGGACTGTACTGTTTTATTGAGCCGAGCGTGCCGGAGCGTATTTCCGGCGACCCGGTGCGGCTGCAGCAGGTGCTGTCGAACCTGTTGAATAACGCCATCAAGTTTACCGATACCGGCTGTATTATTTTGCAGGTCTGCGCGCAGGACAATTACCTGACCTTCAGCGTGCGCGATACCGGCGTGGGGATCCCGGAGAAAGAGGTAACCCGGCTGTTTGACCCGTTCTTCCAGGTGGGGACCGGTGTCCAGCGTCACTTCCAGGGCACCGGGTTGGGGCTGGCGATCTGTGAGAAGCTGATCAACATGATGGACGGCGATATCGCCGTAGAGTCCGAGCCGGGGCTGGGCAGCATGTTCTCTGTCCGCCTGCCGCTGCTTAACGCGCAATATCCGGCGCCGCAGCCGAGTGACGCCTGGCAGGGCAGAACGCTGTGGCTGGATGTACGCAACCAGCGGCTGGAGCAGTATCTGCTGGCGCTGCTGGATGCGCGTGGCGCGACGGTCGTGCGCTATGAAGGTCAGGCCACCACGTCTGCCGATGTGCTGCTCAGCGATTACGATCTGCAGCTCAATACGCCGCTGCTGGCGCAAATTTATTTCTCGATTGAGCATATCGGTCCGTCACAGGAGCTGCATCCGGGCTATTGGCGACACAGCACCTCGACGCCGCGTGAGACTATCGGCCTGCTCAACCGGCTGTTTGGCCTTGAGGCAGGCAATGCCAAAACGCTGATGCCGCTGCCGTCGCCGAGTAAAACCAGCGGCGTCGACAATGGCGATATCCGCCTGCTGGTGGTTGACGACCATCCGATTAACCGCCGGTTGCTGTCCGACCAGCTGACGTCGCTGGGGTATCGGGTGGTCACCGCCAATGACGGCGTTGATGCGCTGGGAGTGCTGAACCATGAGTGCGTGGACATCGTGCTGACCGACGTGAATATGCCGAATATGGACGGCTACCGCCTGACCCAGCGGCTGCGCGAACTGAACTTCACCTCGCCGGTGATTGGCGTGACGGCCAATGCGCTGGCGGAAGAGAAGCAGCGCTGTATCGAGGCCGGCATGGATAACTGTCTGTCCAAGCCGGTAACGCTGGAAACGCTGGCGGAGACGCTGGCGATTTATTCCGCCATCGTGCGCAAGCAGAATCAGGATACGGCGCGGGAAGACGCGGAGTAGGACAGGACGGCAGGGATAAAAAAACGGGGCCATTCAGGCCCCGTTTCCGTTTCAGGATGGCTTAGTCTTTATCCAACTGCGTCATACTGACGGAAGAGAGATAGTTGAGCAGGGCGATGTCGTTGTCGACGCCCAGCTTCATCATGGCCGATTTCTTCTGGCTGCTGATGGTTTTGATACTGCGGTTCAGCTTCTTGGCGATTTCGGTGACCAGGAAACCTTCGGCGAACAGGCGCAGCACTTCGCTCTCTTTCGGCGACAGACGTTTGTCGCCGTAGCCGCTGGCGCTGATCTTCTCCAGCAGTTTCGCCACGCTTTCCGGCGTAAACTTCTTGCCTTTCTGCAGCGCCGCCAGGGCTTTCGGCAGGTCGGTCGGCGCGCCCTGTTTCAGTACGATGCCTTCGATGTCCAAATCCAGCACTGCGCTGAGGATGGCCGGGTTGTTGTTCATGGTCAGCACGATGATCGACAGCTGCGGATAATGGCGCTTGATGTATTTAATCAGCGTAATGCCATCGCCGTATTTGTCGCCGGGCATGGACAGGTCGGTGATCAGTACGTTGGCGTCCAGTTTGGACAGACTGTTGATCAGCGCTGTTGAGTCTTCAAATTCCCCAACGACATTCACCCATTCAATTTGCTCGAGTGACTTCCGGATGCCAAACAGTACGATAGGATGGTCATCAGCAATAATTACGTTCAGGTTATTCATGTAGTTGGTTACCTTGCTGCAGCAGTCTACTGACGAAAAAATCAATCTGACTGATGTTGTTCTCGATCTTAAGCGCATCACCGTCAGCGATGTGCTGTTCTAGCGATTCACACAGTTGCTTGCCGGGAAGCAAGTTTAACATGGCAAACACCCCCTTCAGGCGGTGAGCGGTTTGGGACAGCGCCTCAAAATCACTGCTGCCCGCCTCAGTATACAGTTTTTTGACGTCATCGGGTACTGTGTCGATAAACAAGCCATAGTAATCGCTTGATTTCAACTGTTTTTCATACAGTTGGATGTCATCTGCGCCAATTTCCCGCACGGTTTCAGGCTGGTCCAGCGCCGCCATCTGCTGTTCGATCAGCAGCAGGATAGCGTCGATCATTGCGCTGCCGAGGTTGTAGTTAACGCGGATATAGCGCTTGTTCAACTGCTGCCAGCCGTTTTCATCGCTGCTGAGCAGCAGGGTGTAGTCGTCGGCCCGCTGCGGGTTGTCGGTCAGCAGTACGTCGTAGTCGCGGTTGACTTTCCGCTCGTCGGCGATAATGCAGTCGGCGCCGTAGGCCTGCAGCAGGCGGGTGACGATGCCGCGGATTTCGTCGGACGTCACCTCCAGCAGGGCGGTGACGCCGTCCAGCAGTTTCTCCTGCTCTTCCTCATCCTGCCGCTCCAGCGTCATCGGCACGCGGATAGTGTAACGGGTGCCGATATCGACCTTGCTGCGGATATCCAACTGGCCGTTAAGCTTTTTACACAGCTGGTTGCACAGGAAAAACGTCAGGCCGGAGCCGTGGTCGAAACGATCCACCAGCGTCTGGCTGAGGAACGGGTAATTCAGGTTGCTGATCTCTTCGTTGGAGATGCCCGCCCCGGTGTCATTGATATGGAACACCAGCTGCTCCGGACGCTCCGGCTCGTGGTTGACGACGACGGAGATCTTGCCGTAGGAGGTGGTGATAATGGCGTAGCGGATCAGCAGCGACAGCGCCTTACGCAGCGCGTTGGCATCGCCGATATAGGTTTGGTTGACGTCGAGCTGATAGTGGTTGAACAGTGCCAGGCCCTTACGGTTAAGCGCCGGCAGTACCTCTTTGAGCAGCTCGTCCACCAGCGCGGCCGGGCTGAACGGCTGGCTGGCCGGCTGCCAGTCCTGCGTTTCCAGCCGGGTGAGCAGGGTGATATTGTCAATCAGCGCCAGCACCGACGACGACTCGTCAAACAGCTGCTCCACCAGCTGCTGTTGCTGCTGCGGATCCGCCTGGGTGCGCAGCCGGTCGGCCATGTCGTGGATCTGCTGCATCGGCTGGTTCAGCTCAATGCCGAGGTTGTGCAGCATCAGCTTGCGCGCCTGTACGTTTTTATCGTATTCGCGCTGCGCCTGCTGCAGGCGTTTGTTGACCATCACCTCTTTATCCTGGTCGTTGAGCAGGAACAGGTAGGTTTCCGGCGTCAGCTGGCTGCGGAAGATGCGTATCTCATACACCTCATTGTTGACCGTCGCCTGGATCACGCCGTGGTGCTGCTGCGCCATATGGGCGATTTTCTGCAGGCTGAGGTGCGGCAGCAGGTGCTCGGCAATCTTGTTGCTGGCGATCACCGTACTGCTGGCAAAGTCATACACCAGCAGCCCCGATGGCAGGCTGGCGATAATTTCCTGATTCAGCGCGCGCTCGGCGTCCAGCTCGTCGGCCAGCGATTCGCTCGGCTGAATATACTGGTGACGGATAAAATAGATGGCAATCAGCGACAGCATGAATAGCACCAGGTTGGTCACCAGCAGCCACATGTTGTTGCGCAGCAGGTCGATGGCCAGGCTGAGTACCGACACGCGGTACACCATATTCAGCGGCGCGTTGGGCAGGCTGGCGCTGAATTCGACCCAACTGCCTGACAGCGTCGCCTGCGGGCCGCTGGGCGCGCTGGCCGCATTGTCGTCTTCGCTGCCCGCCAGATCGGCGCTGTCGTCGATCGGCTGCAGCTCGAAGTTGGCGCGCGCCATATTGAACGGAATGATGTCGTTGATCGGCAGGTCGAAGGCGATCACCGTGGCCAGATGGCCCGGCTGGTTAAAGGTGGTGCGGATGGAGAACGAATAGGCATTCTGGAAACGCTGTTTGCGCAGGGTGGAGAAGCTTTCACGCTCGTCCAGCATATTGGCCTGCTGCAGCATTTCGGTGCGGCGATCCTCGGCCGAATTGGTCAGGTAGCTATCCCGGAAGCGTGACGTCAGATCCTTCAGCGATTGGGTGGTCACCAGGCTCAGGCTGTTATCCTGCCCGTTCAGGTAGTACATCGCGTAGTTCTCGGTATTGGCGCCCCAGCGATTATCCAGATAGTCGGAAATATTGGCCATCATCGCCAACGTGTTGGCATCGTGATTGCCAAAAATGACCGCGTCGGTCTTTATATACGGCTTATCAACGTAGTAGACGTCCGGGCGCAGGCGCGTTTCCATCACCGCCGGCCCTTCCTGCGGCATCGGCGTATTGCCGAAGCGCTCATAAACCTGCTCGGTGACATAGCGGTAGATATCCACGCGCTTTTGCAGGCTTTTGACGATGGTATTCAGCGCCGATTTTTTATCGCTCAGGTAGGCATTGGTGTAGTTGTAGCCATACAGGCCGAGGCTGACGAACAGCAGCACAATAAACACCAGAAAACAGCGGATGATATTGCCGGAACTGATGGTCAGTTGTTGATTTTGCATAGTCGACGCAGCGTCCTGAGTTAACGGGTAACGGCTTTGGCGCTGGCGGTTACCGCCAGCAGCAGCACGGTGACGCAGCCGAAGGCCACGGTCAGGCTGGAGACCTGGGCGATAAAGCCGATCAGCGCCGGCCCGGCCAGAATGCCGGCGTAGCCGAGGGTGGTGACCGAGGCGATCGCCAGATTGGCCGGCATATCATGCTGGTTGCCCGCCGCGCTGAAGAGGATTGGCACCACGTTGGAGGCGCCCAGCCCCACCAGCATAAAGCCCAGCAGGGCGATCGCGGCGCTGTCGCAGGCCACGGCCAGCGCCAGCCCCACGGCGGCGCACAGGCTGCCGAGCAGCAGCATCTTATAGCGCCCCAGCGCGTTGACCACCCGGTCGCCGTTCAGCCGGCCGATGGTCATGGCGATGGAAAACAGCGCATAGCCCAGGCCGGCCTGGCTGTGGTCGACGCTGCGCAGCGTCGTCAGAAACAGGGCGCTCCAGTCCAGCATCGAGCCTTCTGCCAGAAACATAATAAAGCACAGCGCGCCGATAAACATCACCCAGCCGCGCGGCAGAACGAACAGCGGGCCGCCGTCCTGTGCATCGCTGTCGCGCAGCAGGTTTTTCTGCGCCAGCGCGAGCAGCAGCACAATGGTCAGCACCGTGGCCAGTACGGCGGCAAGCGGGCTCAGCCCCAGCCACAGCAACAGGCTGACGCCGCCGGCACCGGCGATCCCGCCGACGCTGAAGAAACCGTGAAAGCCGGACATCATCGCCCGGCCGCTGGCGCGTTCGACAATCACCGCCTGGATATTCATCGCAACGTCAATCATACCGATGGCGGCGCCGAACAGCAGCAGCGCCAGCCCCATGCCCGGGGTTGAATCCATCAGCACCAGCAGCGGCAGATCGATGCACAGCGCCAGCCCGGCCAGCAGGATCACGCGTCGGCAGCCGAGTTTACCGGTCAGCAGCCCGGTCAGCGGCATCGCCAGCAGCGAGCCGGCGCCGATGCACAGCAGCAGCAAGCCCAGTGAGCCATCGTCCAGGTTCAGACGGAGTTTGGCGAAAGGCACCAGCGGCGCCCAGGCCGCCATGCCGAGGCCGGAGACAAAAAAGGCGATGCGGGTGGCTATCTGTTCGGGAACGCCGGGCTGCTGCTGTTCGGTGCACAAAGTGGATGTCATGTGGGCATCAAGGATCTGTTAGAAAGCGGGTGGCTGTAAGTCGTGCTGTGTTTTTATCACAAAGCGCGATCGGGGTCGAAAACATTTGCGCACGCCTCGGCCTGCACGCCGGCTTTACGCACCAGCCACAGGGCGATCAGCTGCACGATATAGCGCCGCTGCTGTTCGCTGAGTTCCTGCCCAGCGGGAATGGCGTGCCATTTGGCCAGGCAGCCGCGGCAGCAGGTGGCGGTAGCATGCTGGGCGACAAACACCGGGTGGCCGCGCATTGGCGTCTGTTTACCGTCGTTTTTCGGCCACGCGTCGGCCAGCCGCCGGTCGATGAAATCGCGGGCATGGCTGAGGATCACGGCGATGCCTTTATTTTCCAGGTAGAGCCGATCCTTATCGTTCAGGCGGAATTTGGCGCGGAACGGAGAGGTCTGCAGCCGCTGCCACTGGGTATCGAGTTGAGAGCGCATACTGGTTTGCCGTCAGCAATAATCACTTGGCTAGAATAACAGATTTTATCTCAGGCGACGAACGGTTACCGGCGGGGATATTGAACATTCATCTGGTCAATAATTAAGCCGAAAGTGTTTATTTATTTTCCAGCTATCAAGGTGTAGACCAAAATAAATAAAACGTTTAGCGATAAGTGCGGAAATTTAAATGGGCAATTATTTCTGTAAGTGATTATTTCTGGTCGGATAGTTTGCTTGTCGCTGCGCGGCGGAGGTAAATTGGCAATAAAAAACCGGCCCGGGGGCCGGCTGTAAAAAGTACAGGGATTATCATTACGATAATGAAGGTAATAATGAAAATAATGATGATAGCGAGTGAATTATAGTGGCTGTTTGCGGCAGGTATTTTGACCGTATGTGCTTATTGATCGCTATTTTTGTATGGAATTCTACATTAACTTAAGGTTTTGTATAACTGAGTGAATTTATTCAATTAAATTCATTTTTTGTCTTTAAGTGCGCTATTTTGTTTGTCGGTAAGTTTTTGTGAAAGTTCGCTAGCATTTACATTTTGCAACCTTTGCTTGCGTCATGGAAACACTATCGGACACTTGGTATCATTTTCTTTCTGGATTAATATAAACCGTGTTACCAGAATGGTAATGCACAGTCGTGCTAATAATGCTCAAAAGGGCAGTGGCCGTAGCTCGACATAATTAACGAGGATAATAACGATGAAACTTCGAGTACTCTCCCTGATTGTACCTGCCATGCTGGTTGCCGGCACCGCAGGCGCAGCGGAAATCTACAACAAAGACGGTAATAAACTGGATTTGTTCGGTAAAATCGATGGTCTTCACTATTTCTCTGACGACAATGGCACCGATGGCGACCAGTCTTACCTGCGTTTCGGCCTGCGTGGCGAAACCCAGATCAGCGACCAGCTGACCGGCTACGGTGAGTGGGAATATCAGGTTCAGCTGAACAAGACTGAGAGCGAAAACGACTCCTTCACCCGTGTCGGCTTCGCCGGTCTGCGCTTTGGCGACTACGGCTCACTGGATTACGGCCGTAACTATGGCGTACTGTATGACATCGGCGCCTGGACCGACGTCCTGCCGGAATTCGGCGGTGACACCTACGGCGCGGACAACTTCCTGTTCCAACGCTCTAACGGCGTGCTGACCTACCGTAACAACGACTTCTTCGGTCTGGTTGACGGCCTGAACTTCGCCCTGCAGTACCAGGGTAAAAACGACAGCGCTACCGAATCCAACAACGGTCGCGACGTGCTGGCGCAGAACGGCGACGGCTACGGCATGTCTGCTACCTACGATCTGGGCTACGGCATCAGCGCGGCGGCGGCTTACTTCTCTTCTGACCGTACCAACGAGCAGAATGGTTACAATAACCCAAACATTCTGGGCGGCGGCGACAAGGCTGAAGCCTACAGCGGTGGTCTGAAGTATGACGCCAACAACGTCTACCTGGCGGCGATGTACACCCAGTCTTACAACGCAACCCGCTTCGGCAGCCGTGGCAGCTCCGCTTATGGCTACGCCAACAAGGCGCAGAACATTGAACTGGTTGCGCAGTACCAGTTCGACTTCGGCCTGCGTCCTTCCGTGGCTTACCTGCAGTCTAAAGGTAAGGACATCGAACGCGGCTACGGCGATCAGGACCTGATGAAGTACGTTGACGTGGGTGCGACCTACTACTTCAACAAAAACATGTCCACCTACGTTGATTACAAAATCAACCTGCTGGACGACAACAACTTCACTAAAGCCGCCGGTATCAACACTGACGACGTGGTGGCGCTGGGCCTGGTTTACCAGTTCTGAGCCTCAGGTTGTTTTGCATAACGCGGCCATCGGGCCGCGTTTTTTTTTGCCTGCCGTCTGAGCACGGATTGCTAGCCCGCCAGAACCGCCCCAGCTAGGCTTGCTGAGTAACCCTTACTCAGGAGGCCCTATGCCGCTCACCCTTGAACGCATCATTGAAACGGCGCTGTACGTCAGCGACATGCCGCGCGCCAGCCATTTTTATGAAACCGTGTTACAGCTGCCGGCGATGGTGACCAAAGAGCGCTTCCGTGCTTACAACGTCGGCGGTCAGAACGTGTTGCTGCTGTTTATCCGCGGCGACGGACGGCAAGGGTTCCGCGAAGAGGCCGGCTATATACCGCCGCATGACGGCAGCGGCCCTTATCATCTGGCCTTTGCGGTCAGCAGGGCGCAGCTGCCGCAGTGGGAGCAACGCTTAAGCCAGCACGGCGTGGAAATCGAAGGGCGCATGCGCTGGCCGCGCGGTGCGGAAAGTCTCTATTTCCGCGACCCGGATGGCCATCTGCTGGAATTGGCGACGCCCGGACTGTGGGATAATTATTAAATATCGCCGCGGCGTTTGATTAATAAAAATAAACGAACGGGGTGGGGAAGATGTAATTAATAAATACGGGAAGCCCTACCTTAATAAATTAAAGTATAAACGTAGATTTACTATTATTGGCGTTAATATTTTTCGGCGGGGCGCGCGTTTGATAGGGCAGGAATAATCGGCGGATAACCGGAGCGGGAATAATAACGGCACTAATCGTGCCGGCGGATAATGGGGCGTGGAGGAAGGGCGGCAGCGTAATCTGCAGCGGCGGACTATGGTGGAACAGGCTGCAGTAACCGCAAAAATCGCCGCTGTCTTCGTCCATCATGCCGGCGGCGTGGTGCCGCGCAGCGGGGGCGTCGTCGGCCTGATGATGCATCATCATCATGTGCTCGCCCATCGGCATATTCATGCCCATCATACTGTTATACTGCGAGTTTTTTGCCAACTGTGCGGAGATTAACGGCCCGGCAAACACCATCAGCATGGCAAACAGGCCCAGCCAGGCCAGCGTGCGTATTGAGTGCGTTGACAGTTTCACCAGTATTCGGGCCCTTGAGCAGTGGAAAGCGCGGCATGTGATGCCGGCGCCAGTGTAACATCATTCACAAATTGCCAACACCATTAGAAAATTATTTGTTAATTAAAAATAGATCGGATAAATTCCCCCAGGCATTAAATTCACCTGTGGAAAATAATAATGACTGAACGCGTAAACGCGCTGCCTTCGGCTGCCCAAAATATGCGCCGGCGGGTAACCACTCGCAGCTGGTTTATTCCCTTGATGATGCGCCTGCATTTCTATATTGGCGTATTTGTCGGTCCCTTTTTACTTATTGCCGCATTAAGCGGAATTTTTTATGCCCTGACGCCGCAGCTGGAATCTTACTGGTACGCCGAGCAGTTGTATAACCACAGCAGCGGACAGCCGCAGACGCTACAGCGGCAGATTGCGGCCGCACAAACGCAGGCGCCGACGGAGGCGCAGCTGTCCGCCGTGCGTCCATCGCCGGCAGACGGCGAGAACACGCGGGTGCTGTTTAACGTCGGCGGGCTGGCGTCCGGCGAGCGCCTGGCGGTGTTTGTCGACCCCGTCACGCTGCAGACCCACGGCGCGCTGGCGGTGTACGGCACCAGCGGCGTACTGCCGCTGCGCACCTGGCTGGATCAGCTGCACCGTAGCCTGCTGTTGGGGGAAGTGGGCCGCAACTACAGCGAGCTGGCGGCCTCCTGGTTGTGGGTGGCGGCGCTGGGCGGGCTGATTCTGTGGGGCGCGCGCAAACGCGCGGCGCGGCGTCAGCGCGGCGTGCGCGCTCTGCACCGGCAACTGGGGGTACTGTTGTCGCTGGGGCTGCTGTTTTTCTCGATTACCGGCTTGACCTGGTCGAACTGGGCCGGCGATAACATCAGCGTGCTGCGCCATCAGTTCGGTTGGGCGACGCCGTCGCTGTCCACTGCGCTGCACGGTGCCTCTCATGACGCAATGGATGAACATGCGGAGCACCGCAGCCATGCTATACCGTCGGACGAGGCGGCGCCGGCGCTGGATAGCGGGCTGTACGACCGGGTGCTGCAGCAGGCGCGCGCCGCGGGCATTGATGCGAATAAAGTAGAGATTCGGCAGCCGCAGGGCGCCGGGCAGGCCTGGTCCGTCAGCGAAATCGACCGCAGCTGGCCGACGCAGGTCGATGCGGTGGCGGTGGATCCGCATACCCTGGCGGTGACCGACAGCGTACGATTTGCCAGTTTCCCACTGGCGGCCAAACTGACGCGCTGGGGCATCGATCTGCATATGGGGATTTTGTTCGGCCTGGTTAATGAGCTGGTGCTGGTGGTGTTTGCCGTCGGGCTGGTGGCGATGGTGATCATGGGTTACCTGATGTGGTGGCGCAACCGGCCGACGCGGGCGGCGGAACGCGCGCCGCGCTCGCCGCTGATGCTGCTGCGGCGTACGCCAAAAGGGCCGCTGGCGCTGATTTTACTGGTGACGCTGCTGCTGGGGTACAGCCTGCCGGTGCTGGGGGCCAGCATTGTGCTGTTCCTGCTGGCCGACCTGCTGCGCTACGCTTGGCTGCGCCGGCGGCAAGCCGATTAACGCTGCTGATGAATCAACCGGTTAAAATAGCACCCAGTGTTAAAGCGCAGTTTGTGGAAAAACCTTTCGCCATCTAGACTTAGAAGACAATAAACGCACTCTAAGAGGACAAGCTATGACGAAGAAGTTGGTTTTAGCCGTTTGCACTACAGCAGCACTTTCCATTCTTGCCGGCTGTACCGCTTATGACCGCGCGGCGAGCTATGTAAAAGAGCCGGTGGTCAGTGATGTTAAAGTCGGGATGACCAAGCAGCAGGTACGCGCGATTGCCGGGCCGCCGTCAACCACGGCAACGATGGTTCATGCGCAGGGCACCTGTGATACCTATGCCGTCGCGCCGCGTGACGGCAAGGCGCAGACCTACTTTGTCAGCTACAACGATACCGGCCATGTGATGAACAAAGGCTATCAAAGCTGTTCAGACTACGACTCGCAGCCGAAGTAATCGGCGCCAGATGCCAAAGGCCGGACGACAGTCCGGCCTTTTTGTTGGTGGAGCAAAAGGAAAGCCCGCCGTCGTACGGCAGAAAAAGCAGTCCGGGCTGATGAGATATTGCGCTGTTTTCGGCATGACTTGCACTTTTTAACCACTCTTGGCCTGAAGTTTGAGCAAACGCGCCGAAATGCCTATTTTTTTGCATGGCAACGCTAGACATTTCATAACGGTACCGCTAATATCTGCGCCCATTGGAAGGATGGCTGAGTGGTTTAAGGCAGCGGTCTTGAAAACCGTCGAGTGTAACAGCTCCCAGAGTTCGAATCTCTGTCCTTCCGCCAAATACAAAACCCCAGGCTTTAAACGGCCTGGGGTTTTTTCGTTGCGCCGCGGACGGTCTGAAAGCGAAGCGGCCCCGATAGGGCCGCCGGTGTAGGTTCAGCGCGGGAACACCACCGTGCGGTTCTCATAGAGAAATACCCGCCGTTCCACATGCCAACTGACGGCGCGCGCCAGAGTTACGCGTTCGATATCTCGTCCTTTTTCAATCAGATCCTCCGGGTAGTCGGTATGGGTTACCGGCTCCACGCTCTGGGCGATGATCGGCCCTTCGTCCAGCTCCTCGTTGATATAGTGTGCGGTGGCACCCACCAGTTTGACCCCTTTGGCCCAGGCCTGATGGTAGGGCTTGGCGCCCTTAAAGCCGGGCAGCAGCGAATGGTGAATATTGATTGCCTTGCCCGCTAGCCGGCGGCACATCCCGTCCGACAGTACCTGCATATAGCGCGCCAGAATCACCAGTTCGGCGCCGGTCTCTTCAATGATTCGCCATACCTGCGCTTCCTGCTGCGGCCGGGTGTCGGCGGTAACCGGCAGGTAGTGGTAGGGCAGGCCGTGCCAGGCCACCAGCGGTTCCAGATCGCGGTGGTTGGAGATCACGGCGCACACCTCCACCGGCAGCTGGCCGGTACGGTAGCGGTACAGCAGGTCGTTCAGGCAGTGATCGGTGCGGGAGACCATAATCACCACCGGCACCCGATGTCCGGGCGCGGTCAGTCCGAAGCTCATCTCGAAGTTCGCCGCGCGCGCTGCGAAACGCGCCTCAAAGGCCTGGCTGTCGAAACCGGACGGCGGCCGAAACTCGGTGCGGATAAAGAAGCGCCCGGACTCGCGGTCGTCGAACGAGTTCTGTTCGGTAATGTAGCAATCGTTCTCCCGCAGGAAGGCGGTCACCGCATCGACCGTGCCGAGCCGCCCCGGACACTGGGCGGTCATGATCCAGCAGTCATTATTACGACTCATGCTCTGTTCTCCGTCACGGGATAACGCCAATGCTGTACTCTTCCCCGGCATCCAGCAGCCAGCGCCAGAGGTAATCCGCAAAGCTGCGTCTGACGATCAGCTCCCAGCGGGCCTCGTCGGGCCGGCGCAGCACCGCGGTGGTTTTGGCGAAGACGGTGGTCACCGCCTTGCCCGCGGGGAAATTGTCCGGATGAACGTCATAGACCACCGACTTCATCAGCAGCTCGCGAACTTTTTCCCCCCGCAGCTCCAGCAGGGTCTGTCCGCCGCTGACGTTGACGATGGCGTAGTGGGCGTCGCCCAGCGCCGCCCGCAGCCGTTTCTCCACGTCAAACTCGCTGCCTTCCGGCACGATCAGCAGCCATTCGTCCGGCGACAGCCATTGGATGCTGCTTTCGCCGTCGTCGCTGCTGACCAGCCCCAGCGGCTGGCCGGGGAGTCCGATCCCCAGCACGTCGCGCAGCGCCTGATCGAGCACGATGGCGCCGCCGCGCAGAATCAGATGCCCGCGGAACGGGTGCTCGCGCAGCGTTACGCCGCTGTGTTCGCCGGCCTCCGGCCGGCCGGTATGACGGTAAGACAGCGCCAGCGGCGATTCGCGCATCACCTGCGCCTTGGGGTGGCTGTTAAAGGTGCTTATCTTTACGACATCAGACATTTTGGCGCTCTCCTTTGGGATCGACAAAGATCGGGCTGACAATTTCGGCCTCATGGATTTGGCCGTCGACCATCGGCAGCCAGACGGTATCGCCCATTTTCTGGTGCCCGTCTTTCACCACCGCCAGCGCGAAGCCGCTGTCCAGGGTAGGGCTGTAGTAGCTGGAGGTGACGTGGCCGACCATCGGCATCGGGATCGGATGGTGGGGATCCAGCACAATCTGCGCGCCTTCTTCCAGCACCACCCGCGGGTTTTTCGGCCGTAGGCCGACCAGCTGTTTGCGGTCGGTGCGTCGGGTGTCGACGCGCGTCAGCGCCCGTTTGCCCACCCAGGAGAAGCTTTTGTCGTAGCCTACGCACCACTGCATGCCGAGATCTTCCGGCGTCATGGAGCCGTCGGTATCCTGGCCGGCGATAATAAAGCCCTTCTCGGCGCGCAGAACGTGCATCGTTTCGGTGCCGTAAGGCGTCAGGCCATACTTTTCACCGTGCTCGAACAGCGCTTCCCAGACGTGGCGCGCGTAGTTGGCCTGCACGTTCACCTCATAGGCGAGCTCGCCGGTAAACGAGATGCGGAACACCCGCGCCGGAACGCCGGCCACCGTGCCGGAGCGCCAGTCCATAAACTTAAAGGTGTCGCGCGACAGGTCGATATCGCACACCTCCTGCAGCAGGCGGCGGGACTCCGGCCCGGACAGGGAGAGGGTGGCCCAGTGGTCGGTTACCGAGGTGAAATACACCTGCAGATCCGGCCATTCGGTCTGATGCCACAGTTCCAGCCACTCCAGCACCGCCGCCGCACCGCCGGTGCTGGTGGTCATCAGGAAGTGGTTCGCCCCGAGACAGCTGGTGGTGCCGTCATCCATCACCATGCCGTCGTCCTTGCACATCAGGCCGTAGCGCACCCGGCCGAAGCCCAGCTTCGCCCACTTGTTGGTGTAGATACGCTCCAGGAAGGTGCGGGCGTCCGGCCCCTGAATATCGATCTTGCCGAGGGTCGACGCATCGAGGATCCCCACGCCGTTGCGCACGGCGCGGCATTCTCTGGCCACGGCCTCTTCCAGGGTTTCACTGCGTCCGTCGACGCGCTGCGGGAAGTACCACGGGCGTTTCCACTGGCCGACCTCTTCAAACTCCGCGCCCCGATCCAGATGCCACTGATGCATTGCGGTGTGACGTTCCGGTTCGAACAGTTCGGCGCAGTGGCGGCCGGCCACGGCGCCAAAGGCAACGGGCGTGTAGTTGGGGCGGAACACGGTGGTGCCGACCTCGGGGATGGCGCGCCGCAGACAGCGGGCGGCGATGGCCATCCCGTTGATATTGCCCAGCTTGCCCTGATCGGTGCCGAAGCCCATCACGGTGTAGCGCTTGATATGTTCGATGGACTCAAAGCCCTCGCGTATCGCCAGTTCAATGGCGGCGGCGGTGACGTCGTTCTGCAGATCGACAAACTGCTTCGGCGCTCGGGAGGTGGGCAGATCGTGTGGTACCTGATACAGCGCCAGCGCCGCGCCGTCGCGGCGTTTTGCCACCTCTGGCAGCGTAATGTCCTGCGGTTTGCCGCCGCTTTGTTCGGCGGCCTGGCGGCCCGCCGCCGCGCCGTCGCGCAGCGCCTGTTCGGTGGTAAACGCGCCGGTTACCGCGCCGGCGGCGATCATGCCCTCCACCTGCGGCGCGACAAAGCCCGGCACCTCATCGCGCCAGATCGGCCGCGCGCCGGTATGCACCGCCAGGTGAATCACCGGGCTGTAGCCGCCCGAGCTGGCGACGGTGTCGCAGTTCAGGGTTTCCACCCGATCCACCACCCGGAAACCGGCCGGGTCGATGCGGGCAACCCGCACGCGGCTGACTCGGGAACCGCCCTGAGCCTCGATCACCGCGCTGCCGCAGAGTACGCGGATGCCGCGGGCGCGCGCCTGGGCCACCAGTTCGCCGTCCGGGTTATCCCTGGCGTCGACGATCGCCACGACTTCCCGGCCGCTGTCCAGCCAGTCCAGCGCGGCGCAGTAGGCCTGGTCGTTGCTGGTCGACAGCACCAGACGCTGGCCCGGCGTGACGCCGTAGCGGTGAATATAGGTGGAGAGGGCGCCGGCGACGAAGTTGCCGGGAATATCGTTGCCGGCGTAGACCAGCGGCCGTTCGTGGGCGCCGCTGGCCAGCACGATGCGTTTGGCCCGCACCCGGTGCAGACGCAGACGCGCGCGATGGTCCGGCGCCGTTTCGCCCAGGTGGTCGGTGCGCCGCTCCAGCAGGGTGACAAAGTTGTGGTCGTGACGGCCGGTGGCGGTGGTGCGCGGCAGCAGCTGTACGTTGTCCAGCATCGCCAGCTCGCGCAGGGTGTCCGCCACCCAGGCGACGGCGTCGCGGCCGTTTAACGGTTCGCGGCTGTCGAGCAGCGAGCCGCCCATCTCTTCCTGTTCATCCGCCAGCATTACCCGCGCCCCACTGCGCCCGGCGGCCAGCGCCGCGGCCAGACCGGCCGGGCCGGCGCCGATAATCAGCACGTCGCAGTGCTGGTTAAGATGATCGTAGCGATCCGGATCGCGCGCCATCGGGCTGCGCCCCAGCCCGGCGCCCTTGCGGATATACTTCTCCCAGGTCATCCACATCGAGGCCGGTTTCATAAAGGTTTTGTAGTAAAAGCCGGGAGGCATAAAGCGCCCAAGCATTTTACCCACGGCGCCCATCAGATCGCGTTCGGTGCTGGGCCAGCCGTTGGTGCTGCTCGCCGTCAGCCCTTCATACAGCGCCTGCTGGGTGGCGCGCACGTTCGGCACCTGGCTGGCTTCTGTGCTGCCCAGCTGCACCACGGCATTCGGCTCTTCGGCGCCGGCGGCGACAATGCCGCGCGGGCGTCCGTATTTAAAGCTGCGGTTGACGATATCCACGCCGTTGGCCAGCAGCGCCGAGGCCAGGGTATCGCCGGCAAACCCCTGCAGGGTCTGGCCGTTAAAACGAAAATTCAGCGGACGGCTGCGGTCGATGCGACCGCCGTCGGCCAGACGATTCACCTGTTTCATGCGCCACCTCCGGCCTGGATCCGCTCATCGTGGGTTACGGTTTCAGTTTCGCTGTCGTCG
This sequence comes from Serratia sp. FGI94, assembly GCF_000330865.1. Lineage (NCBI taxonomy): Bacteria > Pseudomonadati > Pseudomonadota > Gammaproteobacteria > Enterobacterales > Yersiniaceae > Serratia > Serratia sp. FGI94. The sequence continues at coordinate 3,204,669 of NC_020064.1, read as the reverse complement.
CGGCGCGGCAGGGGTACCACATCGGCCCCGGCGCCGGTTTTCGGCTGTTCGCCAATCCGGTAGGTTTCCAGTATTTCGTAGCTCACCGTATTGCGCGCCACGTTAAAGTATTTGCGGCAGCCTGCGGCATGTACCCAGAGTTCCCGGTGTACGCCGCGCGGGTTATCGCGGAAAAACAGATATTCTCCCCACTCTTCGTCGCTACAGGCGTCGGGATCCGCCGGGCGCACGATATGCGCCTGGCCCTTGGGGTGAAACTCTTCTTCTTCCCGGTGTTCGCCACACCAGGGGCACCAGATATGCAGCATCTTGCTTCCTCCTCGTCAGTGGGCAACGCCGGCGGCGCCGTGTTCGTCCACTAAAGCGCCGGTATTGAATCGATCGATTGAGAACGGGGCCGCCAGCGGGTGCGGCTTGCCTGCCGCCAGGCTGGCGGCGAATACGTGGGCCGAGCCGGGCGTGGCTTTAAAGCCGCCGGTTCCCCAGCCGCAGTTAAACCACAGCCCTTTGACTTTGGTGGCCGACAGAATCGGGCTGGCGTCCGGCGTGGTATCGACGATGCCGCCCCATTGCCGGTTCATGCGCACCCGCGAGAAGGCCGGGAACATCTCGACGATCGCCTGCAGCGTATGCTCGATGGTGGAGTAGCTGCCGCGCTGGCCGTAGCCGTTGTAGCCGTCGATACCGGCGCCGATCACCAGATCGCCCTTGTCCGACTGGCTGATGTAACCGTGCACGTGGTTTGACATCACCACGGTATCCAGCACCGGTTTGAGCGGTTCGGACACCAGCGCCTGCAGCGGGTGGGACTCCAACGGCAGCTTCAGCCCGGCCATGCCGGCCAGCACCCCGGAGTTGCCCGCCGCCACGCAGCCGACGGTGCGGGCTTCGATATCGCCGCGGGTGGTATGCACGCCGTACACCTGGCCGTCGCGCATCATAAAGCCGGTGACCTCGGTCTGCTGCAGAATATCCACGCCCAGAGCGTCCGCCGCGCGGGCAAAGCCCCAGGCCACCGCGTCATGGCGCGCCACGCCGCCGCGCGGCTGCCATGAGGCGCCCAGCACCGGGTAGCGGGCGTTTTTCGAACAGTCGAGCATCGGCACCAGATCCTGCACCTGGCGGGCGTCCAGCACCTCGCCGTCGATGCCGTTCAGGCGGTTGGCGTTCACCCGGCGACGGATGTCGCGCATATCCTGCAGGGTATGCCCCAGGTTGAGCACGCCGCGCTGGGAAAACATCACGTTGTAGTTGAGATCCTGCGACAGTCCTTCCCACAGCTTCATCGAGTGTTCAAACAGCGCCGCGGCCTCGTCCCACAGGTAGTTGGAACGTACGATGGTGGTGTTGCGGGCGGTATTGCCGCCCCCCAGCCAGCCTTTTTCCACTACCGCCACGTTGGTGATGCCAAACTCCTTCGCCAAGTAGTAAGCGGTACCCAGCCCGTGGCCGCCGCCGCCGATGATAATCACGTCGTAGGCCTTCTTCGGCACGGGGTTGCGCCACATCCGCGGCCAGTTTTCATGGTGGTTGAGACCATGGCGCAGCAGACTTAAACCCGAATAATGTTGCATAGCGTCTCTTCCTGTCTGTTAGGCGAAAGCGGGGCGGGTCAGCGTCATGCCGTGGGTTTCGCCGTACACCGGATAGCGGGCGCACAGCTCCGCCACGTTGGAGCGCACCCAGGCTTCAATATTGTGCTGTTCTTCATGGTCGCCATCCTTGCCCCGGGCCAGGGTATCCAGGATGTCGCAGATCCAGTGCGCCAGCATTTCGCATTCGCGCAGGTCGAAGCCGCGGGTGGTGATCGCCGGGGTGCCGATACGCAGTCCCGAGGTGACGAAGGGGCTGCGGGGATCGTTGGGCACGGCGTTTTTATTGACGGTGATATGGGCGCGTCCCAGCGCGGCATCCGCCTCTTTGCCGGTAATGCCCTGACGGATCAGCGACACCAGGAACAGGTGGTTGTCGGTGCCGCCGGAGACCAGATCGAACCCGCGGCGGATAAACACCCCCGCCATCGCCCGGGCATTGTCGATCACCCGCGCCTGATAGCGGACGAACTCTTCGCTCATCGCCTCGCGCAGCGCCACCGCCTTGGCGGCGATCACGTGCATCAGCGGGCCGCCCTGCTGCCCCGGGAAGACCGCGGCATTCAGCTTTTTGTACAGCTCCTCATCGCCGCAGGCGGAGAGGATCATGCCGCCGCGCGGGCCGCGCAGCGTTTTATGGGTGGTGGTGGTGACCACGTGAGCGTGAGGCAGTGGGTTAGGGTAGCAGCGGGCCGCCACCAGCCCGGCGACGTGGGCCATATCCACCATCAGCCAGGCGCCGACCTCATCGGCGATTTCGCGAAAGCGCCGCCAGTTCACCACCCGGGCATAGGCGGAGAAGCCGGCGATAATCAGCTTCGGCCGGTGCTCGCGCGCCAGCGCCTGCACCTCGTCGTAATCAATTTCGCCGGTTTCCGGATTCAGGCCGTACTGCACCGCGTTGTAGTGCTTGCCGGAAACGTTAGGCGCCGCGCCGTGGGTCAGGTGGCCGCCGTGCGCCAGGCTCATACCCAGAATGGTGTCCCCCGGCGCCACCAGCGCCATAAACGCCGCGGCGTTAGCCTGAGCGCCGGAGTGCGGCTGCACGTTGGCGTAGTCGGCGCCGAACAGCAGGCAGGCGCGCTCGATAGCCAGCCGCTCCACCACGTCGACGTGCTCACAGCCGCCGTAGTAGCGCTTGCCCGGATAACCTTCGGCATATTTATTGGTTAACTGGCTACCCTGAACTGCCATCACCTGCGAGCTGGCGTAGTTTTCGGAAGCGATCAGTTCGATATGGTTTTCTTGACGCACCATTTCGCCAACGACGGCGGCGAAGAGCTGCGGATCGGTCTTGTTCAAATCATCGGCATTCATCTGATTATCCTCAGGGTTAGCGCTGCGGCGGCACCATCCGCCTACCGTCAGCCAAGATAGATCGGGGGGCGCCCCTGAAGATTGAACAGATGCGACAGCTTTATGTCACAATCGCGACATGTGTATTTAATGCTTTGTTATTTAAGGTTATTTAATAATGGTGTTGTTTTGTATTTTTGCGCTTAATCGCGAAACGGCCGGCGGCTCATCGTGTCGCTGAACGCCGGCGGGCGCGCCGATATGTAAAAAGAAGGGATCGACCGCCTGTTGGTGGCCCGTTTTACGCGCCTGCGACGGGGAGTAACCAAAGGTTTCGCGGAACTGGCGTGAAAAGTGAGCGGTGTCGGAAAAGCCGCACTGTTCGCCGATATCGGTGACGCTGCGCGGGGTGTAATGCAGCAGCCACAGGCCGTAGCGCAGCCGCAGGTTGCGCATAAAGCGCTGCGGGGTGACGCCCAGTTCGTCGCGGAATTTGCGCTCGATATTGCGCCGCGAGGTGCCGATGCGCCGCGCCAGATCGTCAATCGACAGCGATTCGCCCAGGTGCTGGGAAATAATATCGATCGCCCGGCGCAGCGAGCGATCCGCCACCCGTTCGAACACCACCGGCTGCGGCTGGGGATGCTCGCCGCGCCGTCCTTCATCAATCAGCATAATATGCAGGCTTTTCATCGCCCAGGCGCGCCCCAGGTGGCGCTCCACCAGATAAGCGGCCAGATCCGCCGCCGCGCTGCCGCCGGCGCAGGTGATCACATCGCCGTCGTCGACGAACAGCCGGTCGGCCACCGGCGTCACTTCGGGAAAGCGCCGGGTCAGATCGCCATGGTGATACCAGCTGACGCAGCAGCGCCGGCCGGGCATTACGCCGGCCTGAATCAGCGCGAACACGCCGGTGCAGACGCCCACCAGCGGTACGCCCGCCGCCGCCGCCCGACGGAGGTAGTCCAGCGCCACGCGGTCGGTGCGGTCGTGCTCGTCCTGTACGCCGCCGATCACCACCAGATAGTCAAAGCGCGTCGGATCGGCAAAGGGTTCGCAGGGAGAAACGGCGGCGCCGCAGCTGGAAGACGCCGCTTGGCCGTCGCTGGTCATAAAGCGCCAGTGGCAGCGTAGCTGGCGGCTGCGGTCCCCCTCATCGGCGGCCAGCCGCAGGCAATCGACGAACGCGGCAAACGGCAGCAGCGTAAAGCGCTGCAGCAGAACAAAACCCACCGTTAGCAGCGGGGAGGCGTCGGTCATCAGAGATTCCTCGTGGTGGTGACCGTCACAGCATAGCAAGAGAAGGGCCGTAGCGGCGACCGTATTGCAGCGTCAAATCGCTGCCCGTTCAGCACCACAGCGCGTCGACCGGCGTCTGCGCTGAAAAGTGGTGGGCTACTTGGGCCTGGAACAGTTCGGCGCAGGCCAGAGCGTCGGTAAGGGCATTATGCGCCGGATAGCGGGGTAGGTTATAGCGGGCGCGGCTTTCGGGCAGGCGCAGCGAGAGCCGCGCCCGGCCGCTGAACAGCCGCGCCGCCAGGCTGGCGGGACGGCTGCGGTGTCGGCGCGCCTCCAGCGCCAGCGTATCGATACAGGGAAAGGCAATCCCTTCGCCGATGCGCCGCTGCAGGGCGGCGTCGAGAAACTGCCGTTCGATGCCGCGGTGGTGCACCACCAGCACCTTGCCGGCCATCAGCTCGAGCAGCGTAATAAACAGCGCGTTCAGATCCGGCGCTTTTTCTACTTCGGAATGGGTGATGCCGTGGATCACCACCGACTCGTCGCGCAGGGCCGCGCGCGGTTTCAGCAGCCAGTGATGGCCGTGCCGCAGGCGGATGCGCTGCAGCGTCATCGGCACCAGACCGATGCTGACGATATCATCACGGCGGGCGTCGGTGCCGGTGGTCTCAAAGTCCATCGCCAGCAGCGGCACCTGGTCGATCGCGGTGTCGGGCGCGACGGCGCCCGCGCGGTAGAAGGCCCGCAGAGCGGGGTGACGCGCCTGACGGGCCAGTTCGGCCATCCGCGCCGGCCACGGCGGTGGACATTCGGCGGCGGGCTGCCGCGAGGCGGGGGTAAACGGATGCTTGCCGATATAGAACATGGGTGACCTCAGCGTATCCGGCCGGCCTGATAGCGGTATTTCAGGAACTTCTGGGCATTGCTCAGGATCTGGAAGGCATCCTTGAGGTTTTTGCGTTCGAAATCCGACAGGTTTTCCGGCTCGATATTGTTATCCGGCTGGCGTTCGGCATCCAGATCCAGCGCCTGATGGCGGATGCGCACCATCGAGATAAACTCCAGCGCGTCGCGCAGATCCTGGCCGCGCCCGTGCGGCAGAATATCCGCCTCGATAATTTCCTGCAGGCGGGCAAAAGAGTTGCGGGCGCGGGAGCCGATCGCCAGCGCATGCACGCGGATCAGATCCGCCAGCGGGGCGGTGCCGCGCCGTTTCATATTGATGGAGCGGCTGTGCTGGCCGGAAGGTTCCATCACAAACCCCTTAAAGAAGCCGAGCGGCGGCGTGCGCAGCAGCGCGTTGCGCGCCATGCAGGCCAAAAAGCGGGCGTTGTGGCGCGTCTGCAGCGCGATGCTCTGATTCAGGTGCTCCGCCCACTCGATTTTGCCCCAGACGCCGTCGAGGTCGAAAAAGATCGCGCTGTCGAGCAGGCTCTGCGGCGTGGGTTTGCCGATCCAATCGGCGAAGTAGCGCTCCCACACGGCGAGCGGCTGACGCCATTGGGCGGTGGTGGCCATAATTCCGCCTTTGCAGTAGCGGTAGCCGCAGGCCGCCAGGCCGTCGCTGACGAAGGTCGCCAGCGCGAGGAACCAGTCGTCGTGGCGAGCCGGATCGAAGGCGTTGTCGATCACCAGCGCGTTATCCTGATCGGTGACGATCAGCTGCTCCTGACGCGCCATCGATCCCAGCGCCAGAAAACAGTAGGGCACCGGCGGCGGCCCCAGCCGCTGCTCCGCCAACTCCAGCAGGCGCTGGGTAAAGCTGCGGCCAATCACCGCCATGGCGCTGCCGATCATCTGCGAGTTGGCGTCTTCGCGCACGATGCGCCTGAAGCAGGCGCGCACCTCGCCGCTCAGGGCGCGCAGTTCCTCGACGCTGTTGGCGTGGAAAATACGGCTGACGACAAACAGACTGTTCTGGGACTCATGGCGCAGGATATCCGACTGTGAAATCACGCCGATGGGCTGGCCCTGCCGCAGCACCGGCAGATGGTGCACGTTGTGGCGCATCATGGTCAGCATGGCTTCAAACACCATCTGGTGATGTTCGCCGTAAATCAGCTCCGGCGTCATGATCTCGCTGACCGGCGTATCCACGCTCAGCCCTTTGGCGATAACCCGGGTGCGCAGGTCGCGGTCGGTCAGCATGCCGGCCATTCGGGCGGCGTTGCCCATGGCGCCCTCCGGCACGCCGGCGTTCATCACCAGCAGCGAGGAGACTCCCTCGGTGCTCATCGTGATGGCGGCCTCGCGCACGGTGCCGGAGGTTTCGATGGTGACCAGCTTACGGCCGATCAGCGTATCGATACGCGAGGTCAGCAGTTCGTTGGCATCTTCGGAGCGCGCCACGGTGTGGCGCAGCCGGGTGCGGTCCTCCACCTCCACCACGTCGGCAAACGCTTCATACTGCGTAAACAGCTGGTGGAACACCGGCGCGGGGATCAGCCAGGCCAGCGTGTCTTCCAGCGCGGTGACCGGAAAGCGTACGCTGCTTTCGCGCAGCAGGCCGAACTGGCCGAAATAGCCCCCCGCGCTGAGGCGGTTGTAGAGATCGCCGTTGCGCCGGTAGACCTCAACGGCGCCGCTGCGGATCACATACCAGGCGTCCACCTGCTGGCCGAAGGACAGGATACTGCTGCCCGCCTTGAAGTAGCTGACCTCGATACTGCAGGCCGCCAGGGCCAGCGCATCCAGAGGCAGCGCGTCGAAAGGCGGATAGCGCCGCAGAAAGTCGATAATGTCCTGATGTTCGGCCTGCATGGTGACCTCCGTGGCAGCCGTAATGGTAGAGCGGTTCAGCTGCGCTCCGCGCCGGCGTTGGTACGCAGCCGCGGTTCCGTCGCCAGCCCCTTCAGCACCGAGACCGCGGCAATCAGCAGCACGATGGCGAACGGCAGCCCGGTGGTCAGCACCATGGTCTGCAGCGCCACCAGTCCGCCGCCCAGCAGCAGCGCTATCGCCACTACGCCTTGGAAGCTGCACCAGAATACCCGCTGCGGCGTTGGCGCGTTGACTTTCCCGCCCGCCGAGATGATATCGATCACCAGCGAGCCGGAGTCCGACGAGGTGACAAAGAACACCACCACCAGCAGGATGCCGATCAGCGAGGTAATCTGCGCCAGCGGCAGCGTGTCGAGCATGGTAAACAGCTGCAGCGGCAGCTCCGCATCGGCGACGGCCTTGTAGCCCAGGTCAAAAAACTGGTGGATGGCGGTGTTGCCGAGAATGGTCATCCACATCACGCAGGCCAGCGACGGGACGATCAGCACCGAGATAATAAATTCGCGCACGGTGCGGCCACGGGAAACGCGGGCGATAAACATGCCGACAAACGGCGACCAGGAGATCCACCAGGCCCAGTAGAAGGCGGTCCAGCTGGCGACGAAGTTGCCGTCGTCACGGCCGAAGGGGTTGGACAGCGCCGGCAGATACTGTAGGTAGGAGGCCAGATTGGAGAAGAAGCCGGTCAGCAGCGCCAGGGTCGGGCCGACGATAACGATAAACAGCAGCAGCAGCGCTGCCAGCATCATGTTGATTTCCGACAGGCGGCGTACGCCTTTTTCCAGCCCCGCCACCACCGAGAGCAGGGTAATGGCGGTAATGCCGATCACCAGAATAATTTGGGTGGGCTCGCCCATCGGGATGCCGAACAGATAGTTCAGCCCGGATGCGGCCTGGGAGGCGCCCAGCCCCAGCGAGGTCGCCAGGCCGAACAGCGTGGCCAGCACCGCCAGAATATCGATGATATGTCCGGGCCAACCCCAGACCGCATCCCCCAACAGCGGGTAAAACACCGAGCGCATGGTCAGCGGCAGCCCCTTGTTAAAGGAGAACAGCGCCAGCCCCAGCGCCAGCATGGCATAGATGGCCCAGGGATGCAGCGCCCAGTGGAAAATGGTGGTGGCCATGGCCAGATGGCGGGCGGTTTCTGGGTCGCCCGCGGCGGCGGCCAGCGGCGCCGTGTCGCTGCGCACGCCGTTTTCGATGCTGACGCCGCCGAGCGAGCTGGAGAAGTGCGACAGCGGCTCCGAGACGCCATAGAACATCAGGCCGATCCCCATACCGGCGGCGAACAGCATGGAGAACCAGGCCAGATAGTTGTAATCCGGCCTCGCCAGAGTACCACCCAGCCGCACCTTGCCGAGGGGAGAAAACACCAGCGCCAGGCAGAGGATCACGAAAATGTTGCCGACGCTCAGAAAGAACCAGCTCAGGTTGGTGGTCAGCCATTTCAGCACGCTGCTGAAGATAGGCTCCATCTGGCTGTGAAAGGCCAGCGTCAAGACGACAAAGATAACGATCGCCAATCCGGAGATGACAAACACGCGGTTATGAATATCCAGCCCGAACGGGCCGACGCTGACCACGATATTGTCCTGGCCCACCTGATAGTCGGTATCGTAGGGGTTAACCTCACCATCGGGTACCATCGGATCTTTTGAATCCGGCATAGTGATTCCTCCTAAGGGAATGGTTGGTGATTGCCTGAAGCCTGCGTGGGGACGGACGCAGCCTCTGGTTGATTCAGCCCGTCCAAGACGGATGATAACGGTGGGGGAGCGGTGCAAAATGCCTGTCAACGTCTTGACGGGGTCGATTTGCGACATGCGGCGCGGGCGGGATGAGACGGCGGTTTCCGGTCGGTGTGACGCCTGAAAGCGTCGTGATACGGCATTTTTTGCCGCGTATCCGCAGTAATAATGGATGCTGACATTTCAGGTTCACGGGAGAAGGTAATGAGTATCAGCGTCTTTGATCTGTTCAAGATTGGGATCGGCCCTTCCAGTTCACATACCGTGGGGCCGATGCGCGCCGCGCAGCGGTTCGTGCAGCAGTTAAGCGAACGGGGCGTGCGTGATGCGGTGACGCGCGTCCGGGTCGACCTGTTCGGTTCTCTGAGCGCCACCGGCGTAGGGCACGGCACCGATAAGGCGACGCTGATGGGGCTGATGGGCGAATCGCCGGATACGGTCGATCCCCGTACGATCGATCCCGCCATCCGCGCGGTGTGCGAGACCGGCTTTCTGACCCTGGCCGGCGGCGCCGGCGTGGAGTTTGACTGGAACCGCGACCTGCATTTCGTCGATGAAGTGTTGGCGTATCATCCCAACGCCATGCGCCTGACCGCCTTTAATACGCAGGGCGTGGCGTATGAAAACACCTTCTACTCCATCGGCGGCGGCTTTGTGCTGGATGAGAGCGAAGCCACTGCGACCGCGCATCTGGTGCCGCAGGTGGCGCTGCCTTACGATTTTAACTCCGGTGCGGAGCTGCTGGCGCACTGCCGGCGGCAGGGATTAAGGATCGCCGAACTGATGCTGGAAAACGAAAAGGTATGGCGCGATGAGGCCGATATCCGTACCGGTATCGCCGGCCTCTGGCAGGCGATGCAGGACTGTATTGCCCAAGGGCTGGAAAATGAGGGCGTGCTGCCGGGCGGGTTGAACGTGAAGCGCCGCGCGCCCGGGCTGTACCGTTCCCTGCAGCGGGCGACGGGGGCGAATGTGATTGGCACCACGCTGTCGGCGATGGACTGGGTCAATCTCTATGCGCTGGCGGTCAATGAAGAGAATGCCGCGGGAGGGCGCATGGTTACGGCGCCGACCAACGGCGCGGCCGGGATTGTGCCGGCGGTGCTGATGTATTACATGCGCTTTAGCGAGCAGACGCGGGAGCAGGACGTGGTGGACTTTCTGCTGGCGGCGGCGGCGGTGGGGGCGCTGTGTAAGAAAAACGCCTCAATTTCCGGTGCGGAGGTGGGCTGCCAGGGAGAAGTCGGCTCCGCCTGCGCCATGGCCGCTGCCGGGCTGACCGAGGTGCTGGGCGGCACGCCGGAGCAGGTGGAGAATGCGGCCGAGATCGCGCTGGAGCATAACCTGGGGCTGACCTGCGATCCGGTGGCCGGGCTGGTGCAGGTGCCCTGCATCGAGCGTAACGCCATCGCCGCGATGAAGGCGATCAACGCCGCCCAGATGGCGCTGCGGGGAGACGGGCAGCACTTTGTGTCGCTCGATAAAGTGATCCGCACCATGCGCGATACCGGACGGGATATGCAGGACAAGTATAAGGAGACGTCGCGCGGCGGTTTGGCGGTGAATGCGATAGAGTGCTGACGCCTGGCCGATGTCTGCCCGCTTATTGGGCAGATGCACCAAAAAAGCATGTGGCGCTAGGGGATTACCCGGCTCAGCACGATCCGTGCCAGCTCTGTTTTTTTGATTGCAACAGCGGCGCTAAATCACTATCGATGAATGATTATCGAGATATTGCGCATATATTTTAAATGTAAAAAGGAAGTGGCATATTTGTTGCCTTATTGTTTTCTGTGGAAGTGAAGAAGTATCAGACCCGTTTGTTCCCTCTCCTGACGAGAGACCACAGAGGCAAGAGCATATGTCTGAAGCAAATACATCATCCCGGGCAAGTATTGATAACAATAAGACACATACGGTTGGTTTTTTACTGGTGAACAATTTCACCATGATGGCGCTGGCGACGGCGGTTGAACCGCTGCGCATGGCGAACCAGTTAAGCGGCCGCGAGCTGTATGACTGGCATACCATCAGCGAGGACGGCGGCGTGGTGATGGCCAGCGACGGCATTCACATTACGCCGGATTGCTCGATGGCCGACTCCAGCGCGCTGGACGTGCTGATCGTGGTCGGCGGCGTCAACATTACCCGCAGCTACAGCCGCCGCCAGGTATGTTGGCTGCAGGCGATGGCGCGTAAGCAAATTCTGATTGGCGGCGTCTGCACCGGCCCTTACCTGCTGGCGGAGGCCGGGCTGCTGGACGGCTACCACTGCAGCGCGCACTGGGAGTGCATTGCCTCGATGCAGGAAGCCTATCCCAAGGTGCGTTGCACTAACCAGCTGTTCGTCATCGAGCGCGATCGCATGACCTGCAGCGGCGGCACGGTGCCGATGGACATGATGCTCAGCATGATCAAGCGCGACTTCGGCTATCAGCTGACGGCGGCGATCTCGGAGATGTTTATCTGCGATCGGGTGCGCAATGAGTCCGACTACCAGCGCATACCGCTGCGCCATGTGCTGGGCACCGCGCAGCCGAATCTGGTGGAGGCGGTCTCGCTGATGGAGGCCAATATCGAAGAGCCGATCGATTTGGATGAGCTGGCCACCTATGTGGGGCTGTCCCGGCGTCAGCTTGAACGTCTGTTTCAGAAGTACCTGCAGTGCTCACCGTCCCGTTACTATATGAAACTCCGCCTGTTCCGGGCGCGGCAGCTGCTGAAGCAAACCTCGATGTCGATTATCGAGATCGCGCTGGCCTGCGGTTTTGTCTCGACGCCGCACTTTAGCAAATGCTACCGCGAGCATATCGGCATTCCGCCGCGCGAGGAGCGGCGCGGCATACGCAGCCAGGCGCTGAGCGAAACCCTGCCGCAGCTGGTGACCACCGCGCTGCCGGGCCTAAACGGCAAGAAAGAGCGCGTGGCGTCGGCGGTGGCGGTGCGCGCCCTGAGCGAGGCGCGTTTTGAACCCACCTACGGTTCGGTGTCGCTGGGCTGGAGCTCGCCGCCCTAAGACCGGGCTCACCTATCATCGCCGTCTGCCCGCAACGGGCAGGCGGTGGCTATGCCACCCAGTCTTCCAGCGCCAGTCCGGGCACGCGCGCAAACTCCTTGTGATTATTGGTGACCAGAATGGCGCCGGCGGCGATGGCATGGCCGGCAATTGCGGTATCGTTGGGCCCGATCGGCGTACCGACGGCGGCCAACGCGGCCTTCAGCGCCGTGGTTTCATCCACCGCGGCGCGGTCCCACGGCAAAATGGCGTCAAGGCGGCTGCAGAAGGCCTCGACCAGTTGCGCATGACGCGGTGAGGCCTTTTTACCGATCGCACCAAAGCGCATTTCGGCATAGGTAATGGCCGACACCACGATCCGGTGGCGTTGCATCACCGCCTGCTCCAGACGCCGGATCGCCGCTGCCGGCTGCTCGCGCATAATGTAAGAGCAAATACAGGTGTCCAGCATGTAGGTGTGGCTCATGGTTTGACGCGTCCCTCGTCATTAATGATGTCTTCACGTTCCGTCATAAAGTCCGCATCGGCTTTGTCTTCCAGCAGGAACGATCCCCAGTTCGGCTTTACCGGCCGCAGGATGATGGTGTCGCCTTCACGGGCGATCTCCAGTTCGTTGACGCCTGCAAAATCCATATCGCGGGGCAGGCGGATCGCGCGGTTATTGCCGTTTTTAAACACAGATACTGTTCTCATGTTGCTGCTCCTCGCCGGGTAAAAGCGTGTTGGTAGGCATAGGGCAAGTATATGCTCCAAATTTTCACTTGTATAGGCCAAGCATATGCCCATCTTTCCCCGGTAGGTGCGTCCAAACAAAGGCCCATGGTGAACGAAATTTTCTCCGGCGCGACATCGCGATGCGACATTTTCGAGACGCGCCGTATTTTTTCGTTCGGCGTTGGCTGCGCTGTGGGTCAGGCAGGTGACGTTTTCAGAACACTTTCTTTGTAGGGTTAACTCTATGCTGTCGAACATCAGGGCCGCTCTGGCCGTTACAGACAGGGGTGGAAAGATGAACGCAGCACAGTTGCACAACGACGCCATTGTTATCGATGGTCTGGTGATCGCCAAATGGGATCGCGAACTGTTTGAAGATATGCGGCGCGGCGGTCTGACCGCGGCGAACTGTACGGTGTCGGTCTGGGAAGGGTTCCAGAGCACCGTGGACAATATCGTCGCGATGAACGCGCTGATCGAACAGAATTCAGATCTAGTGATGAAGGTGCGCACCACCGCCGACATCATGAGCGCCAAAGCGGCGGGCAAGACCGGCGTGCTGATGGGGTTCCAGAATGCCAACGCCTTTGAGGACCAGCTCGGCTACGTGCAGATATTCAAGGATCTTGGCGTCGGGGTGGTGCAGATGGCTTACAACACCCAGAACCTGGTGGGCACCGGCTGCTATGAGCGCGACGGCGGGCTGTCCGGCTACGGCCGGGAAGTGGTGGCGGAGATGAACCGCGCCGGCGTGATGTGCGATCTCTCCCACGTCGGTGCCAAAACCTCCGAAGAGGTGATTCTGGCGTCGGAAAAACCGGTTTGCTACTCGCACTGTCTGCCTTCCGGTCTGAAGGACCATCCGCGCAATAAATCCGATGCCGAGCTGAAGTTTATTGCCGACCACGGCGGCTTTGTCGGCGTCACCATGTTTACCCCGTTCCTGAAAAACGGCATTCACTCCACCATTGACGACTATGTCGAGGCCATCGAATACATCTTTAACCTGGTGGGGGAAGATCAGATCGGCATCGGCACCGACTTTACCCAGGGGCAGGATCAGGCCTTCTTTGAGTGGTTAACCCACGATAAGGGATACGCCCGCCATCTGACCAGCTTCGGCAAAATCATCAACCCGGAGGGGATCCGCACCCTCGGCGAATTCCCCAACCTGACCGAAGCCCTGCTGCGCCACGGCTTCAGCGAACATCAGGTGCGCAAGATTATGGGCGAGAACTGGGTTCGCGTTCTGGGCGAAGTTTGGGGCGAATAACCGTCAACATAAAGATTGTCAGGGAGAAACCATGAGTTCACATGCACCTGAACTGCCGATTGCGGTAGACGACGAAACCGGCGTCTGGACCACTGATGCGCTGCCGATGCTGTACGTACCGCGTCACTTTTTCGTCAATAACCATATGGCGATCGAAGAGGAGATCGGTGCGGAACGCTATGCCGCCATCCTCTATAAGGCGGGCTATAAATCCGCCTACTACTGGTGTGAAAAGGAGGCCGAGGCCCACGGCATCGCCGGCGCCGCGGTATTTGAACACTATATGAAGCGGCTCTCCCAGCGCGGCTGGGGGCTGTTTATCATCGAGGCGCTCGATCTGGAGCAGGGCACCGCCCGCGTGCGCCTGGAGCACTCCGCGTTTGTTTATCAGTATGGCAAGGTCAACCGCAAGGTCGATTACATGTTTACCGGCTGGTTTGCCGGCGCCATGGATCAGATCGCCCAAAGTCTGGGCTACGCGGTCAGAACCCGGGCGGTCCAGACCCGGAGCGCTGCCGAAGAGGGAAGTGACTACGGCGTGTTTGAGGTAGCGCCGCTGTAATACGCGACGGCCGCCTGCGGGCGGCCTGGGTTTAAGCATTGAATCAGGGTGTAGCCATGTCCCAGTTTGATCTCCTGTTCCAGCCGTTGAATATCAATAAGCTGACCATCCGTAACCGCATCGTCAGCACCGCCCACGCCGAGGTGTATGCCACCGACGGCGGCATGACCACCGAGCGCTACGTTAAATATTACGAAGAGAAGGCGAAAGGCGGCTGCGGCCTCTGCATCTGCGGCGGCTCCAGCGTGGTGTCTATCGACAGTCCCCAGAGCTGGTGGAGCTCGGTGAACCTGTCGACCGACCGCATCATTCCCCATTTTCAAAATCTGGCCGACGCGGTGCACAAGCACGGCGGCAAGATCATGATCCAGATTTCCCATATGGGGCGGCGTTCGCGCTGGGACGGTGAGAACTGGCCCAACCTGATGTCGCCGTCGGGTATCCGCGAGCCGGTGCACCGCGCGACCTGCAAGACCATCGAAGTGGAAGAGATCCGGCGGGTGATCGGCGACTTCGCCCGGGCGGCGGTGCGCGCCAAAGAGGGCGGCCTCGACGGCGTGGAGCTGTCCGCCGTGCATCAGCACATGATCGATCAGTTCTGGTCGCCGCGGGTCAACAAGCGTACCGACGAGTGGGGCGGCAGTTTTGAAAACCGCATGCGTTTCGGGATGGAAGTGCTGAAGGCGGTGCGTGAAGCGGTCGGGCCGGATTTTGTGGTGGGCATGCGCATCACCGGCGACGAATTCCATCCTGACGGCCTGAGCCATGAAGATATGAAGCAGATCGCCGCCTACTACGACGCCACCGGCATGGTGGACTACTTTGGCGTGGTCGGCTCGGGCTGCGATACCCATAACACGCTGGCCAACGTGATCCCGAATATGAGCTACCCGCCGGAGCCGTTCCTGCACCTGGCGGCCGGGATCAAAGAGGTGGTGTCGGTGCCGGTGATCCACGCGCAGAACATCAAGGATCCGAACCAGGCGCAGCGCATTCTGGAGCAGGGCTATGTCGATTTTGTCGGCATGACCCGGGCCCACATCGCCGATCCGCACCTGATCGCCAAGATCAAACTGAACCAGGTAGACCAGATCCGCCAGTGCGTGGGCGCCAATTACTGCATCGATCGTCAGTATATGGGGCTGGACGTGCTGTGCATCCAGAACGCGGCGACCTCGCGCGAATACATGGGGCTGCCGCATATTATCAGCAAAAGCGACGGCCCGCAGCGCAAGGTGGTGGTGGTCGGCGGCGGCCCCGGCGGCATGGAGGCGGCGCGGGTGGCGGCCGAGCGCGGCCATCAGGTGACGCTGCTCGAACGCGGCGAGGAGCTGGGCGGCCAGATTTCGATCGCCGCCCGGGCGCCGCAGCGTGACCAGATGGCGGGCATTACCCGCTGGCTGGCGATGGAGCTGCAGCGGCTGGGGGTGACGGTCCAGCTGGGAACCAACGCGGACGCCGCTACGGTGCGCGATCTGCGGCCGGATGTCTGCATCCTGGCGACCGGCGGCCGGCCGTTCCTTGAGCAAAACCCGGAGTGGGGGGCGGAGGACGGACGGGTGGTCTCCAGCTGGGACATCCTGACCGGCGCCGTCGAGCCGGGTAAAAACGTCCTGATTTACGACACCATCTGCGAATTTACCGGCATGTCGACCGCCGACTACCTGACCGCCAAAGGGGCGCTGGTAGAGCTGGTGACCGATGATATCAAGCCCGGCGTCGGCATCGGCGGCACCACCTTCCCGACCTATTACCGCAGCCTGTATGAAAAGGCGGTGATCATGACCTCGGATCTGGCGCTGGAGGCGGTATATCGCGAAGGCGACAAGCTGGTGGCGGTGCTGGAAAACGAGTACACCGGCCAGAAAGAGGAGCGGGTGGTGGATCAGGTGGTGGTGGAAAACGGCACCCGGCCGAATGAGGAGCTGTACTACCAGCTGAAGGCGGAGTCACGCAATCAGGGGCAGATCGATAACGAGGCGCTGTTTGCCGCGCAGCCGCAGCCGGTGCTGGCGGAGGCGGGCGAAGGCATGATCCTCTGGCGGCTGGGGGACTGCGTGTCGCAGCGCAACGTCCACGCGGCGATCTACGACGCACTGCGCCTGTGCAAGGATCTGTAACCGAACGCCCACCCGGGTTATTGCGAGAGAGGACACCATGATACTCGACAGATTACTCCCCGTGCTGCTGACGGTTGCGCTATTGCTGGCGGCGGTCGGCATCATCCGGCGCATCCGCCTGTGGCGCGCCGGCCGGCCGGAAAAGGTGGCCCTGCTGGCCGGGCTGCTGGCGATGCCGCGCCGCTATCTGGTGGATCTGCACCACGTAGTGGCGCGCGATAAGGTGATGTCGAACACCCACGTGGCGACCGCGGGCGGCTTTGTGTTGTCGATGCTGCTGATCCTGGCGGTGCATCTGTTCGGCATCCATAGCCGCTGGCTGGCCGGCGCGCTGCTGGGGGCGCTGGCGCTGATGCTGACCGGGGCGCTGTTTGTCTATCGCCGCCGTCGCAACCCGCCGTCCCGTCTGTCGAAGGGGCCGTGGATGCGGCTGCCGAAAAGCCTGCTGGTCTTCGCGGCCAGCTTTTTTATCGCCACGTTGCCGGCGGCGGGCATCCTGCCTGAAGGCAGCGGCGGCTGGCTGCTGGCGGCGCTGCTGACGGCCGGGATCGTCTGGGGGCTGGGGGAAATGGTGTTCGGCATGGCCTGGGGCGGGCCGATGAAGCACGCCTTTGCCGGCGCGCTGCATCTGGCGTTTCACCGGCGGCCGGAGCGCTTTGGCGGCGGACGCTCCACCGCGCTGAAAGCGGTGGATCTGGCGGCGCCGAAGCTGGGAGTGGAAAAGCCCAGCGATTTTACCTGGAATCAGCTGCTCGGCTTCGACGCCTGCGTGCAGTGCGGCCGCTGCGAGGCGGTGTGTCCGGCGTTCGCCGCCGGGCAGCCGCTGAACCCCAAAAAGCTGATTCAGGATATGGTGGTCGGCCTGGCCGGCGGCTCGGACGCCCGCTTTGCCGGCAGCCCCTATCCGGGCATCGAGGTCGGCAAGGCGTGCGGCGCGCCGCATCAGCCCATCGTTTCCGGGCTGATCAATCCGGAAACGCTGTGGTCCTGCACCACCTGCCGCGCCTGCGTTGAAGAGTGCCCGATGATGATCGAGCACGTGGACGCGATTGTCGATATGCGCCGCTTCCTGACGCTGGAGAAGGGCAGCACCCCGAACAAGGGGGCCGAAGTGCTGGATAACCTGATCGTCACCGACAATCCCAACGGGTTTAACCCGCGCAGCCGCACCAACTGGGCGGCGGATCAGAACCTGCGGATCATGAAGGAGGTGAAGCAGGCGGACGTACTGTTCTGGGTGTCCGACGGCGCGTTCGATATGCGCAGCCAGCGCATTCTGCGCGCTTTTGTGAAGATCCTGAAGGCGGCGGGAGTAGACTTCGCCATACTGGGGGACGAAGAGCTGGACAGCGGCGACGTGGCGCGCCGCCTGGGGGATGACGCCACCTTCCAGCGTCTGGCGAAGCGCAACCTCGCCACCCTGGGCAAATACCGTTTCAACCGCATCGTCACCACCGATCCGCATGCCTTCCACTGCCTGCGCAACGAGTATCCGGAATTCTGCCCCGAGGGCGAGAAGCCGGATTACGAGGTGCTGCACCATACCACCTTTATCAACGAGCTGGTGAAGGCGCAGCTGCTGAACCTGAATGACTACAAGGGCGGCAGCGTCACCTGGCACGACCCGTGTTATCTGGGGCGCTATAACGGCGAGTATGAGGCGCCGCGCGAGCTGCTGGCGGAGCTGGGCATCCAACTGGCCGAGATGGAGCGTTCCGGCTTCCGCTCCCGCTGCTGCGGCGGCGGGGGCGGCGCGCCGATTACCGATATTCCCGGCGAACGGCGGATTGCCGACATGCGGATGGAGGACGCCCGCGCCACCGGCGCGGCGCTGATCGCCGTCGGCTGCCAGCAGTGCACCGCGATGCTCGAAGGGGTGGTAGAGCCGCGTCCGGAGGTGAAGGATATTGCCGAACTGGTGGCGGAGGCGCTGGCGGAGCCGAGCGCGCCGCCGGTGGTCAGACGCAAGAGTGAACAACCTGCGATGGAGGTAGCCTGATGAGCGAGATTCTGCGCAGAGACCCGCGCGCCGAATGGATTGCGCGCAACCGTCTGCATCCGCAGCACGCGGCGATGATGATGCCGGCGGGCGAGTCGCGCGGCCCGTCCGGGCTGATTCGCCGCAACCCGCACGCCGTGGGCTTTATCGGTCCGAACGGCATTCGCCGTATTGACCGGATGAATGTTGGTATGCCGGCCCTGCGCGGCGGCCAGCGGGCGGTCAGCGCGGTACAGACGACGCTGCTGCCGCTGCACCGGGTGGAGCAGCCCGACTACTACATTGCGGTGGTGCCCGATATGGTGGGCGGACGGCTGAGCGATCACGACCGGGACGTGCTGGGCCAGGCCCATGCGCTGATCCGCGAGATCGGCGGCGCCGGAGCGGTGCTGGCCGTGGTGTTCGGCGATCACCGCGAGCAGGGGTTCGCGACCGCCGGCGTTGACCGGCTGCTGGAACTCAGCGGCGACGGCTATCAGGCGTATGCGCCGGAGCTGCGCGTTGCCGCCCTGAGCGAGGTGGAGCGCCAGTTTGCGCCGCGCCACTGGCTGCTGCCGGACAGCGTGGCCGGCGGTTTTGAGCTGGGCTGCCGGCTGGCGGCGCGTCTGGGCGAGCGCCCGGCCACCCAGGCTTGGCGGGTCGATGCCGCGCAAAGCGTCTGTCGCGGGGCCGGCGGCAGTATCGATATTACCCGTGCCACGCCGCGTATGCTGCTGTTGGCGGCGGAGTGCGCCGATCCGGTGGACGAAACCCGCCATGAGGCGCTGCCGGTGCAGTTGCAGCAGGTGGTCAATGCGGCAACGCGCATTCGCGATGATGGTCAGGTGGCGGTGGATCCCAACGCGGTGGCGCTGGCGGAAGCGGAGTTTATCCTCTCGGCCGGCAACGGCGTGCAGGACTGGACGCTGTTCCACCAGTGCGCCGAAGCGCTCGGCGCCACCGAAGGCGCCAGCCGGGTGGCGGTGGACGATGGCCATATGCCGCGTCAGCGCCAGGTCGGCGCCACCGGCACCTGGGTCACCGCCCGGGTCTATGTGGCGGTGGGCATTTCCGGCGCAATCCAGCATCTGCAGGGCATCGGCCAGTGCGACAAGGTGATTGCCATTAACACCGATGCCGGCTGCGATATGGTGAAACGCGCCGCGCTCAGCGTGATTGGCGACAGCAGCGAGGTTATGGCCCAGCTGATCCGGCTGGTCAGAGAGCACCATCAGGGGGAATTTGAACATGCGGCCTGAGAAGCAGAATGCAGACCTGCGCGTGACCGCGCTGGTGTCGATCGGCAAGCATCCCGGCTCCGGGCGCGAGCGCCGCGCCGGACAGGACGCCCGGGCGGTGGAACTGGCGTTGACGCTGGCGCCGCAGGGGCTGGAGGTGCTGCACGCGGGTGACCCCGGCGCCGAAGCGCTGCGCAGCTATGCCGGTATGGGATTGAACACGTTGCGAGTGCTGGAGCAGGGTGAGTGCGCGGATGTGGTGCCCGCCCTGTGCCGCTATCTGAGCCAGGAGAAGCCGGATATCATCCTGACCGGCGTGCGCGCCGAGAGCGGCGAATCGTCCGGCATGGTGCCTTACCTGCTGGGGGAAACGCTGGGCATGCCGGTGGTGACCGGCATTGCCGATATCGTCAGTATCGACGGCGGCGAGGCGCAGCTGCTGCAGGCGCTGCCGCGCGGCCAGCGCCGGGCGCTCAGCGTACCGCTGCCGTTTATCGCCAGTGTTGATCTGGCGGCGCCGGCGCCGCGTCAGAGCGCTTTCGGCCCCGCCAGCCGGGCGCAGCTGACAAGTACGGCGGCGGGCGTTGCCTGCCACGACGAAGCGATGGCGCAGTGGAGCGAGGCGCCGGCGCGTAAGCGGCCGAAGCGTCTGCAGGTGGTGAAGGCGAAAACCGCCGCCGACCGCTTCAAGGCGGCGACCGCGAAGTCGCAGGGCGATGGCGGGCGCATTCTGCGTGATAAGCCGGCCGCCGAGATGGCGCAGGCGATATTCGATCTGCTGCTGGAAGAAGGAGTGGTGCGCGGCGGCCGGTAAGGCGCGGGTTTTTTTATCTCGGGAAAAGGACATCGCGTTGCCCGGCTCTCTCAGGCGAGAGGGCCGGGGCAAAAGGGGGAATCAGCCGTACTGCCGTTCAGCGTCGGGCACGCCGATCGGGTAGTGCTCACTATTATCCGCCGCGTCCATATTCTTCAGTACGGTATCGCTGTACCAATCCAGGAAGTTGATCACGCCAAATTCGTAGGTTTCCGAATACGGGCCGGGCTGATAGCCGATGGAGTTAATGCCGCGCTGGTTCTCCTCGCCCAGAATGCGGTCCTGATCGTTGGTCGCATCCCAGACCTGACGCAGGCGTTCTGGATCGTAATCGACGCCCGGCACCGCATCCTTATGTACAAACCATTTGGTGGTCACCAGCGACTCCTGGGCGGAGATCGGCAGCACCCGGAAAACGATAAAGTGATCGCTCTGCATATGGTTCCAGGAGTTGGGCAGATGCAGGATGCGCATCGAGCCCAGCTGACGGTTCTGAATGCGGCCGAGCAGCTTGGTGCAGCCTTCGCTGCCGTCGATGGTCATCACGTTGGCGCCCGGTTTCAGCGGCATGCGGACGATGCGGTTGCGCTGGCCGAAGCTTTGATGGCGATGCGGGATCCCTTCCTGATCCCACTGCTCCGCCTGCTGATTGTAGTAGGCGATAAACTCCGGCGTGGCGCGCGGATCGTTGGTGTCGTCCCACTCCAGCAGGGTGTTGAGCAGTTCCGGGTGGCTGCCCGCGCAGTGGTAGCACTCGCGGTTGTTTTCCAGCACCAGCTTCCAGTTGGCCTTTTCATACATCTCGGATTCGGTCGCCAGCTTGGTGTTTTCCACGTCGTACGGCGCCATATATTCTTCGAGCGTCGCCAGGAAGTCATCAAAGTCGGATTCCGGCACCTGCTCCGCGATGCAGACAAAAATAAAGCCGCCGGCGGTGCGGCAGTGCGCCGGCTTCAGCCCGTGCTGACGCGGCTCGAAGCCGTCGCCCATATGGGTGCCGGCGAACAGCAGGTTGCCCTTCAGGTCGTAGGTCCACTGGTGGTAGGGACACACCAGGTTCGCCACCTTGCCGCGCGGCTGCTGGCAGATGCGCGAGCCGCGGTGGCGGCAGGTATTGTGGAAGGCGTTGACGGCGCCGTCGGCGTCGCGCACCACCAGCACCGGATTCTGGCCGATTTCAAGGGTGAAGTAGTCGCCCTTTTTCGGGATTTCGCTGGTCATGCCGACGAACAGCCACTCTTTCTGAAACACCTCCTCCATATCAATGCGAAACATGGTCGGGTCGTTATACAGCGGCTGCGGCAGCGAGTAGTTCGGCTGGCGCCGTTTGAGCAAGTCGGTCATCTGTTCGCGAGCATCGGTAATGCTGGCGCAGGTGATATTCAGCAGATCGTTATGACTCATGATGTTGCTCTTCTCATTCAGATCAAAGTGTGTCGCGCCCGCGCGCGGACGCATCCTGGTTGTAACAACGCCCCGTTCCCGGTCACCCCATTAGAGAAATGGGTCACTGTCACAGCAGATGCTGCGCCCTGTCGAGAATACGTTATGTTCTGGCTGCGACATCAATCCCCTCCGTTAGAGACGTTGAGGGAAACTATTGTTGTCCGGTGGTTTTTTCAGATATCCCGATGTCGTGAATAAGTAAATGGCAAACGAGGGTTGAACTGAAAATTCAGTCGTATTACGGCCGCGCCGAACCATCGCGTGCTATTCATCGACACCTGGCCCACAGGAAGCATTCCCTATGACCAACCAGACTATTTCGGTAGTAAATACCGGCGCTTTTGAGCCGGTAACCACCCAGACTTGGATCAACGGTCGTCATGCTGTGCGTTGCGTCAAAGTGATTCAGGAAACCTGGGATGTAAAAACCTACTGCTTTATGGCCGAGCAGCCGATCATGTTCTTCTTTAAGCCCGGCCAGTTTGTTACCCTGGAACTGGAGATCGACAGCGAGCAGGTGTTCCGCTCCTACACCATCTCCAGCTCGCCGTCGGTGCCCTACAGCTTCTCGATCACGGTCAAACGGGTGCCGGGGGGCAAGGTGTCCAACTGGCTGCATGACAACATGAGCGAGGGGATGGAGCTGGCGGTGCATGGTCCGGTTGGCCAGTTTAACTGTATCGACAACCCGAGCGACCGGGTGCTGTTTCTGTCGGGCGGCGTCGGCATTACGCCGGTGATGTCGATGGCGCGCTGGTATTTTGATACCAACGCCGACGTCGATATGGTGTTTGTTCACAGCGCGCGTACGCCGCGCGACATTATTTTCCAGCGCGATCTGGAGAATATGGCCGCGCGCATCGCCAACTTTAAGCTGAACCTGGTGTGCGAACGCTACGAGTCCGGGCAGAACTGGGGCGGCTATCGCGGCTTCTTTAACCACGCGATGCTGGAGATGATGGCGCCCGACTTTATGGAGCGTGAAGTCTACTGCTGCGGCCCGACGCCTTATATGAAGGCGGTGCGCACCATGCTGCAGGAAGTCGGCTTCGATATGCGCCGCTACCATGAGGAGTCGTTCGGCGCGACGCCGGAGCCGGTGAAAGAGCAGGCGCAGCAGGATGCCGAACAGGCGGCGGAAGAGGCCGAAGCGATACCGCGTTCCGATCTGATCCAGGTGTTCTTCTCCGCTACCGGCAAGAGCGTGCAGATTGCGCCGGGGGAAACCGTGCATGCCGCCGCCGCCAAGCTGGGGCTGCATATTCCCAAAGCCTGCGGCATGGGCATCTGCGGCACCTGCAAGGTGAAGCGGCTGGAGGGGGCGGTAGAGATGGCGCATAACGGCGGCATTACCGATGAGGACGTCGAAGAGGGTTATATTCTCTCCTGCTGCAGCGTGCCGACCGGGGACGTGGTGGTGGAGTATTAAGCTTGCGATAACGGAGGGGGCTGGCCCCCTCCGGGCGGCTCAGCGGGCGTTCAGCGCCTGCCAGCGCTGATACACGGCGATTGCGCCCTGATGCCGTTGCTGAATCATCGGCAGACGGCGTTCGCCCATCGGCTTGGCGTACTCATCGTAGAAGGTTTCCAGCTCAAAGTACTTGCGGTCGTCCTTATAGAACGGCGCGTAGTCTTCGCGGGTGGTGAGGTAAATCACCCGTTTGGGGCTGCAGTAGTAGAGTGAGCCCAGACACATCGGGCACGGGCTGGCCAGAATGTAAATGTCGCAGTCCGTCAGGTGCTCGGTGCCGAGCTTGCGGCAGGCGGCGCGCACCGCCAGTATTTCGGCATGCGCCGTCGGATCGTTGGTCTGGGCGACCTGGTTGGCGCTTTCGGCGATGATTTCACCGTTGCGCGCGATGACGGTGGCAAACGGCCGGCCGCCTTCCTCCACGTTCTTCATGGCCAGATCGATGGTGCGTTGCACAAAATCCATAGCGTTCTCCTGCTGTGACTATCAGCGCCATGCCGCCGTCGGCATGGCGTCTGCGTGGGTTAGAACGGTTTGGTGGGCAGATACTTGCCGTCCAGCGTGATTACCGCGCGTGAACCGCCTTCCGGGTCGTCCACTTTCTGCACGTCCAGTTTAAAGTTGATGGCGCTGATAATGCCGTCGCCGAACTTCTCATGCACCAGCGCCTTCAGCGTGGTGCCATACACCTGCAGCATCTCATAGAAGCGATAAATGGTCGGGTCGGTCGGAATGCGCTGCTCAATGCTTCCGCGCAGCGGGATGGTCTGCAGCAGCGCGACGGCGTCGGCGTCAAGCCCCAGTTTCTCCCCCACGCTGGCGGCGGCCTGCGCCGGCAGCGCGTGCTGGCCGAGCAGGGCGGCGGTGACGAAGGCTTCGCTCAGGCCGGTGCCGTCGGTGATTTGGGCAAAGGAGAGGTCCTGGCGGGCCTTGGCCAGCAAAATAACCTCGGTCAGCGCCTGACGCGCGTGGTTGCTTACTTGAGACTGAATCATTAGGGTCACCTTATGGGTTAAAGACAAGGGTTACACCGCCGCCGACTGGCGGGGCAGTGCGCGGGTTTGCGGATGGTCCGCCAGAGAAACAAAGGCGCCGCGTGCGCCGTCGAAGGCATCGATGCCGCCGCTGGCAATGTCATAGACCCAGCCGTGCAGCGCGGCGCGCCCCTCCTCCAGCGCCAGACGCACCGAAGGGTGGGTCTGAATATTCGCCAACTGGGCAATCACGTTTTCACGCACCATATCGTCCACTTTGGCGCGCGGCGTCAGGTGCTGACGCGCGGCGTTAACGATGCGCGCCGAATCGGCGTAGCGCAGCCAGGCGCTGACCGCCGGCAGGTGCTCCATACAGCTGCAGTTGGCGACGGCGGTCATGGCGCCGCAGTCGGAGTGGCCGCAAATCACGATGTCGGTCACCTGCAGGGCGGTGACGGCGTACTCAATCGATGCCGATACGCCGCCCGGCTCCGGGCCGTAGGACGGCACGATATTGCCGGCGTTGCGTATTACAAACAGATCGCCCGGCTCGCGCTGGGTCACCAGCTCCGGCACCAGACGGCTGTCGGAGCAGGAGATAAACAGCGCGCGCGGGCTTTGCCGCGTGGCCAGATCCTGAAACAGCGCGGCCCGCCCGGGGAAGATATCGCGCTGAAATTTAAGGAAACCTTCAATAATGTCTTTCATGGCTGCTCCCGCAACGGCGTAGTGATGGGATGCCTGGCAGGTTACGCCTGAGTATGTATAAGGTAAAATATCGGATATGGATAAACTGAATAACTAAAACTTATAGGTGGCGTCATGCTTCTGCGGCACATCAACTATTTTATTGCGGTTGCGGAGCACCGCAGCTTCACCCGCGCGGCGTCGGCGCTGCACGTTTCACAGCCGGCGCTGTCGCAGCAGATTAAACAGCTGGAAGAGCGGCTCGGCGCGCCGCTGTTTGACCGCAGCGGACGGGAAATCCAGCTGACCGACGCCGGGCAGGTCTATCTGCGCTATGCGCAGCGCGCCCTGCAGGATCTGTCCGCCGGGCAGCGGGCGATCCACGACGTCAGCGATCTGAGCCGCGGTGCATTACGCATCGCCGTTACGCCCACCTTTACCAGCTATCTGGTCGGCCCGCTGGTGGAGGCGTTTTATCAGCGCTATCCCCGGATCACGCTGTCGCTGCGTGAGATGTCGCAAGAGCAGATGGAGGAACAGTTGCTCGACGATCGGCTCGATCTCGGCATTGCCTTCGAAGAGGTGCGTTCAACGGAGATCGTTACGCAGCGTTTGCTGGTGGAGACGCTGGCGCTGGTGGTGGGCCGCCACCATCCGCTGGCCGGGCAGCGGACGCTTGGCCTGCAACAGCTGAATAACGAGGCGCTGATTTTACTGACGGCGGAATTCGCCACGCGCGAGCAGATTGACCGTTACTGCGGCCGTCAGGGCATTTATCCCCGGGTGCAGATGGAGGCCAACTCATTAAGCGCCGTGCTGGAAATCATCCGCCGTACGCCGTTATCCACGCTGTTGCCGGCGGCGGTGGCCAAAGAACAGGCCGGGGTGGTCGCCATCGCGCTGGAACCGCAGTTGCTGCAGCGCACGGCAGTGCTGATGCAGCGCCGCGGGGCGTATCAGACCGCCGCCGCGCGGGCGTTTATCGCGCTGGCGCAGGAAAAATTACCGGATGACGGTTAAAAATCGCGCCCCGGGCTGACCGGGGCGCGTCGGTCAGGCGCGTGCGACGTCGCGCAGCTGCTGCTGGCTGCTCAGCAACGCCCAGCCGCTCAGCAGCGCCACCATCATCAGGTAGTAGCTTGGCGCCAGGCTGGTGCCGGTGAGGCTGATAAGCAGGGTGCAAATCAGCGGCGCAAAGCCGCCGAACACCGTCACCGCCATGTTATAGCCGATCGCCATGCCGCTGGCGCGGGTCTCCATCGGGAACAGATCCGCCATCAGCGACGGCACGGTAGAGAAGTACACCGATTTCAACAGCGCCATCCAGCCGACCAGCAGCATCAGCGTCAGCGGCGTGGTGTGATTAACCACCAGCCGGAACGCCGGGTAGATGCTGACCACCAGCAACAGCAGCGAACCCCACATCAGCGGCAGCCGGCCGACTTTTTCCGCCCATAGCCCTACCAGTGGCGTCACTACCGTCAGGATCACGCCGGCCAGCAGCGTCGCGCTGAAGGCGACCGAGCCGGGCAGGTGTAGGTTCTTGGTGGCGTAGGTCGGCACATAGTTGAGCATATAGTTGATAGCGGTGGAGATCACCATCAGCCCGATGGCCAGCAACAGCAGACGCTTCTGGCTGCTCATCAGCGTTTTCAGCGGCGCTCTGGCCTTGATATGCTGCTTGAAGCTGGCCGGCTCATGGATATGACGGCGAATATACAGCCCCACCGGGCCAATCAGCAGGCCGAAGGCAAAGGGGATACGCCAGCCCCAGTCCTGTATCTGCGTTTCGCTCAACCAGTAGCTCATCCCCAGGCCGAACGCCGAAGCCAGCAGGGTGCTGGCGCCCTGGGTGGCGAACTGCCAGCTGGCGATAAACGCCTTGCGTTCGGGGAAGTGCTCCACCAGAAACGCAGTCGAGCTGCCGAATTCGCCGCCGGCGGAGAAGCCCTGAATCAGACGGGCGAACAGGATCATCAGCGGGGCCGTCAGCCCGATGGTGGCGTACGACGGCATAAAGGTGATGATAACGCCGCCGAGCATCATCAGGCTGATGGACGCCAGCAGGGCTTTTTTACGCCCGACGCGGTCGGCGTAGGCGCCCAGCACCACGGCGCCCAGCGGGCGGATCAGAAAGGAAACGCCGAAGCTGCCGAACGTCAGCAGCAGCGAGACGGCGGGATCCTCGGTGGGAAAAAAGGCGTGGGCGATATAGCTGGCGAAAAAACCATACACGGCGATATCGAACCACTCCAGGGCGTTGCCGATGCAGGTGGCGAACAGCGTTTTGTACAGATGCGGTTTATTGCCGGCGGCCGGCGTCTGGGCGGAGATGCTCATCGCGTCGCCTCCCGCCGGCGCTGCGCCAGCACGTTGATGCCGTTGTCGCCGAGATCCCAGAACAGGCGCGTCATGATCTGCAGGCCCTCCCGGGCGACGGACTGCAGCAGATGTTCGTTGACGCCGTGTTGGCCGCAGGCCGGGTAGGAGTGCGGCACCCACAGCGTGGGCAGCCCGAGAATATCGGCGAACACGTCGTTCGGCAGCGAGCCGCCCAGGTTAGGCAGTAGCGCCGGTTTTTTACCGCTGGCGCGCTGCATGATATCGAGCGCCCAGTGCACCAGCGGATCCTGAGGATTGAGGCGGGTCGCGGGGGTACCGTGCAGCCACTCGACCTCGACATGGCCAAAATCGTGCGCCTGCAGGTGGGCCTGCAGGTGCTCGACCAGCCGCCGCCAGTCGGTGCCGACCACAAAGCGCAGCTGGCAGACCGCCGTGGCGTCGGCGGGAATGGCATTCATCGGCCGCTGCGGATTGCCGGTCTGGTAGGCCAGCACTTCCAGCGTATTCCAGCCGTAGAGACGCTCGCTGGGGGTTAACCCGGCTTCGCCCCAGTGTTCGTCAATCTGCGGATCGCCAGGCTGGCCGCCGACGGTCAGCTCGCGCAAAATAGCGCGCATCGCCTCATCCAGCGCCGGCGGCTGTAAGGCGGCGACCTGCAGCTGGCCGTGCTGATTAACCAGCGCGGCGAGGGCGTTGGCGAGCTGGGTGCCGGGGTTGGTGAGCAGGCCGCCCCAGTTGCCGGAGTGGTAGGCGTTGTCCCGCGCGTGAATGCTCAGGCGGAAATTGACGCTGCCGCGCGAACCAAGAAACAGCGTCGGCTGGGTGGCGTTCAGCCGCGGGCCGTCAGAGGCGATAAACAGATCGGCCTGCAACAGTTCGCGCTGGCGGCGGCAGATCTCCGCCAGCCCGGGGGAGCCGATCTCTTCCCCCATTTCGAAGATCAGTTTGCAGTTAAAGCCCAGTTTGCCGCCGCGCGCCTGAAACACCTGTTCCAGCGCGGCGAGGTTGATGCTGTGTTGTCCCTTGTTATCGGCGCTGCCGCGTCCGTACCAGCGGTCGCCTTCCTCATGCAGCTGCCAGGGAGAAAGGTCGCTGCGCCAGTTGTCATCGTCGCCGAAGACAACGTCGCCGTGGCCGTAGGTCAGCAGGGTCGGCAGCGCGGGATCTTCGATGCGTACGGCGATCAGAAACGGCCGGTTGGCCGCTTGCGGATTGTCGTACAGATGGAGCTCAAAGCCGAGCGCGCGCAGCGGCGGCATGATTTCCTGCTGCAGATACTGCATCAGCAGCGCATCGCGATCCGGCCGCTGGCTCTCCGTCTGCAGAGCAATACGGCGCGCCAGCACCTGCCGAAAAGCCCCGCTGTCAAAATAGGCGTTTGCCTGTTGTACCGCGTCTTCACCCGTCATGATGGTATCCCGTTGTGTTTGTTGTTGATGTTGTGTTGCTTTTAGTTGTTGTCTGGATATCTAAGCTAAAATCGAGGTTTGCCACAATTGTCTATTTAACAAACAAGCTTTGCTGTTATAACAAGGCTTATTTGCCCCGTTGCGAAGCATGCGCCGCCAGGAGGCCCCGTAATGATCAGTAGTGAAATGCGCTTTTTTCTGGCGGTGGCCAGCTGCGGTTCGCTGAGCGCCGCCAGTGAGCAGCTGTTTGTGGCGGTCTCGGCCATCAGCCGCAAGATCCAGCGCCTGGAGGCGCAGGTGGGTACGCCGCTGTTTGAGCGCCATGCGCGCGGGATGGTGCTTACCGAAGCCGGGCAGATTTTTGAAAACCATCTGCGCAAGAGCCTGCTCAATATTGAGCAGGCGGTGGCGGAAATTAAGGGGCTGAAAGCGGTGCGGCGCACGGCGCTGCGCGTGGCGTGCTCCAACGGCCTGGCCTTTTCGCTGCTGCCGCAGCTGATGGCTCGTTTCCGCGCGCAGAACCCGGCGGTGACCTTTGTGCTGACGGTGGCGGACAGCAAAAGCCTGGCGCGGCTGGTGCGCAACGGCGAATGCGATCTGGCGCTGCAGTTCAGCCTGCACCCCGAACAGGGGGTGGATGTGGTCGCTTCATGGGCGGCGCCGGTGCTGCTGCTGATGCACGACGATCATCCGCTGGCGAATCAGCAGGTGGCGCTGGCCGATCTGTGCCACTATCCGGTGTGTTTGCCGGAGCCGGGCACCACGGTGCGACAGCTGTTTGATATCTGCTGCCAGATGGGCGGCACCTTTATTGAACCGGTGCTGACCTGCGATAATTTTGCCGCGTTGTTCAACTTCTTGCAGGGGTCACCGCGTGCGGTGGCGATTTGCAGCCAGTTCACCGTATTGCCGCTGTTGCAGCAGCAGCCCATTACCATCAAATCGTTCGGTGTTGACCCGCTCAGCCAGCGTACGCTGCAGTTACAGCTGCCACCGGGGCGACAGCGTAGCGCCGCGCTGCAGCTGTTTGTCGACTTTGTCAGCGAGACGCTGAGCCGGGAAGACCGCGCTGTACGTCGGCGCTATGCGTTCTAGGCGGGGCGTCACGGCGTGAAGCTGGTGAAAAAACGCCCTTGGTGCGGTAACGGCGGCAAGCGCGGCTTTTTTCAACAACCGGTGTGCTAGCCCGTTGATTACGCTTGCCTGCCGGCGCTGCGCTGTATTATATTGCGCAGCACGGAGACGGAAGGTTTCCGCCAGAATTCGCCGGCTTAGCTCAGTAGGTAGAGCAACTGACTTGTAATCAGTAGGTCACCAGTTCGACTCCGGTAGCCGGCACCAATTAAAAAAGCCACCTCATTGAGGTGGCTTTTTTGCGTTATTGCCTTGTTGAACCGGCGGGTGGCGTTGTCTTACGGCAGCGCCACGGCTTTGTTTTTCTGGCCGCGTTCAATAATGGTTTTACCCAGCTTGATGCCCGGTTTTTCGACAAAGCGATACAGCAACAGGCTGATGCCGTAGGTAACGGGCAGAATAATCGCGGCGGCGGCGGCAAACCTTACCGGACCGGCCAGGTCGGCAAACGCGCTGCCTGTGAGCAGATGTGCGATAACCGGCAGCACAATCAGCAAGTGCAGCAGATAGACCGAATATGAGACGTCGCCCAGAAATACGCTGAACTTGTTGGTGAGCACCCAGCGTGGGAGGCGCAACAGTTTGGCAATGGCGCTTTGCTCGGCACGGCTCCACAGGATGGTCGCCATCATCACAATCATACCGATCTGCGCGGCATAGCGGAGCTTGTTCATACTGTCGTGCTGATACAGGCTGGCGACCGTGGCCAGCAGGGCCAACAGAATATAGCCGACGCTTTTGTCACGTACGCCCTTGGCGATCAGCATACCGGCAATAAACAGGTTCAGCTTGATCAATATCATCGATGGCATCGGGAATGCGGCGAAGTAATCGGGCCACAGCGTTCTGGCGCCGACGCAGAGTAACACCACCGCGATACAGGCTGCAGCGAAGCCGAAGCGCATCACGCCCAGCATAATGAACGGGAACAGAAAGTAGAACTGCATTTCCAGCCCGATGCTCCAGTCCGGCAACACGGTATTAAATGAATAGTAGGGCAGGAAGCCAAACAGGAAGCTGACGTGGGTAAAGAGATTCATCAGCGAGCCGTCGCTGTAGCGGCTGGTATTGGTCTGGGTGCCCGGATAGAACTGGGCGATAGCGTCGCGCGCTTCGCCAAAATAGCTGCCAAAGCCAATGGCGAACACCAGCAGCACATAATAGAGCGGGGCGATACGGAAGAAGCGGCGCAGCCAGAATTTTTTGAAGGTGCTGGCGGCGGTCCAAGGCTCTTTCTCTTTACGCTCCATGTAGTTTTTCGCCATCAGATAGCCTGACAGCAGGATAAACAGGTCAACGCCCATGGCGGGGTCAGACAGGATCGGGAAGTGAAAATCGACCAGGATGCAAATATGTCCCAGAACGACCCACAGGGAAGCCAACCCCCGTAGCCCTTCCAGTTCTTGTGACCACTTCTTAGCAGGCTGCATTGGCGGTAACCCTCAATTGATGCGCATTGTCACTGCAAAACGAATAATCGAAAGACTATAGCATCTCGCTCAAATGTTACTTATTGGTAGTAATCTGATTATTAATAGGTAACTAACAACGCGGTGGTGAATGCCGCGTTGTTATCTCATCAGTAAGTTTGCGGGCCGACGGAAGGTGCGCATTGTGCGTCGCTGCAGTGGGATACGGGCGGTCCGCCGTTATCTTGTGGCGGTGGGCCTTCTCCGGAAGAACAGGCCGCCAGCATCAGCAGCGCTAATAGTAGCGGGATTGGACGTAGCATCAGACCTCCTTGCATACGGCTTTAGGATTCACTTTAAAAGGTATAGCAGAGAAACCCCGGGCAGGCGGAGGAGAAGGGGAAATCTGAGCGCTAACTGCAGAAAGCCGTGCGTGGCGGGAAAATAATGCCGGAAGCGTCGGTGTGGGGTGAAGTATCAGCCTGCATGCCGCAGGGTGGCGAGCATAAAGCTTACTCTTTCCTCTAACGGTGCGCGCGGCAGTTCCAACAGCCGGTATCCGTATTGTTGGTAGGTTGCACGCATGATCCAGTATGTCATCTCCGCCTCGGCGAACGACTGCCTGCGCTCTGTGTCCTGGGCATAAATTTCACGCCACGGCGGGGCAATAAATACGCGCTCGGCATAGCGAAAGTGCGCTATGGCTCGCTCCAGATGAGCAGGTACGGGGAGTTGGCACAGCGTCAGATAGCCCGCCACGTCGGGAATACCGCGGTCAAAAAAGTACGCCGTCTCGGCGCTGCCGGCGCGCTGCCACGCGCATATCTCGCGGCTGAGCATCCGCTCGGCAAATGCCTGACGGTCTTCCCAGGGCAAGGCATTACCGCCCGTGGCGACCTGCTCCTGAATAATGGCCCGACCCGCCTCCGTGCTGCATGCATAGCCGCGTTGGCTTAGGGCGTCAATTAGTGTGCTTTTGCCCGAACCCGGGCCACCGGTCAGAATAATTCTTTGATTAGTCATTTGTCTTTCCTTGGGGAATGGCTGGGTGATCGATTCTCTAACTTCCGATGCACCATAATTTATAAAGAACGTATAATGGTTAGCATATTCAAATGGATAGGGGATATTTATGGCAGGATTAAGATTGCCTTGAACAAGAGGTTGCCATTACTATAACGGTGAATTTATAAACAAGGATGTGGAAAAATGGATACGGTTGAAGAGTTGGATGGTAAGTATTTTTTCAACGGAATGAGCCTCGACAAAGATGAACTTCCCCTGTGGCTGATTCTCGATGAGTTTCAGAAACAGTTCCGCGGGATGGTTGACTTACAGGCTATCGCCTCAATGTTGGTCAGTCTGCCCGTGATTCCCGTGAAGGGGAAGATCGGTAAGGCCTCTGGTAAAGGTACATCAGGACCAGCTCATTATCTATCGCCTCACGTACGCTAATTCAACAAAGGTTTAAGAAAGCTAAAAAAACTATTACATGGACCAAGTTAAGACGTGACGAGTGGGCTTACACCACAAGTATTGGTGCCTATGTTGGCCGCTGGCTTCCTTGGATTGGTGCGGTTCTGACAGCCTATGATTTAGCTATAGTAACCCGTAATGTCATCCATCGTTATGAGCTTATCATTGGGAAAGGGGTTGTCGGGAATGAATGAAGTCAATAAAGTCCACGAGTTACTCAGAAAACACTTTTGGGAAATGGTGAATGATGCGTCGCTGAGTACAGGTAAAAAGAGCGTACTCCCTGAAGATGCTTATGGTTTTCTGGAAGAGTACGCGGATCAACTGCATGTTGATATGAGCAGTTTTGAGTTTCGCAAATACTTTCCAAACTCGGGGCTTTGGTTTTTACCCAATGCTATCCTCCCCAAACATATGCAAACAGATCGCCATAAGCCGGCGGCGTTAACTGTCGATATGCTGATTGAATCTGCCAAGGCTGGCCGGTGGCTCTATGATTAGCCTCTCTCTGAAAGCCGCATTGCCGGGTTGTAATTCAAGTTAGTGCCATCCCGTGGCGTAATCCCTTCATTTCATTCGATAACTGTTCTGAATTTCTTAGGTGCGCTTAGCTTGTTACTTGGCCTATCCTCTCTCCTCTCTCCTTTCTCTCATCGAGACCCAGAATAGCTCTGTAGGGCTTATCGCAGTTATTTTTATCGCTTTTGGGATTTTTGGGGTATCTCTTTGATTGCCTTGAAAAAGAGATTGCCATTACTATAACGGTGAATTTATAAACAAGGATGTAGAAAGATGGATACGGTTGAAGAGTTAGGTGGAACGTACTTCTATGCGGGAAGGTATAATCTAAGTGCTAGTGAGTTGTTTTTTATGATCTTCTGTGAAGAGACGGCAACTCAGTTAGGTATTGAGGATATTGCCGCCGTAGCTTTTATCCATGCGGGGCGAAATATTTCACCAACACGGGGGAAATTTAGGAGGGCTATACCTGATACCTCTTTTGCATCCCGACAGGCAAGAAAAGTATTTGGCAATAGAATGTTTCCTCTCGGATTGAAAATGCCATCGGTAATCGGAGGTTATCCTCCCTCAACGTTAAGACTTCGTATGGTAAGGAAAATGGGGACATTTGTCGGTCGTGCCGTCCCTGTTCTTGGCTGGGTCATCCTTGCAAAAGACATAACAGAGATTTCATTCAGATCTACGGTTAAGTACAACAGCATCGCACGAGGTGACGACAAGTTATGGTAGATAAAATTGAAGCGCGCATTTTTGAACTGGTGGAACCTTATAACGGGCGTTCTTGGTTAACGTTTAACAAGCCGGTTCTTACTGGCGATAGCGCGTTGAATCACACCATGAGAATGGATGAGCAGGAAGCGATGGAGCTTTTGGATGAAATTTTCACAGAATTTCACCTTGAGCATGACGCCTTGGACTTCAGTACCTATTTTCCTGCTACTAAGGCGCAATCAAAACCCCTCACTATAAATATGCTGATTGAATCTGCCAAGGCTGGCCGGTGGCTCTATGATTAGCCTCTCTCTGAGAGCCGTGTTGCCGGGTTGTAATTCAAGTTAATGTAAACCCACGCCTTAACCTATTAAACCCCTCTACGGCCTTCTGAGGGCGTTCTAGAGGGTGTTTGACTTTCTGTTCCTGATGATAGTATTCCTCCTAATCTAACGATAGCAAAATCTGTATAACGCAGCAGGGCTGCGAGTAAAGGGTTTTACGCAGATAGTTATTTAAATACAGATGGTTACGCTAGAGCTATGAGAGAGGTTATTGCCATCCTTAAATAAATATTTTAATTGTTTTTGTTACCTTTTTGAAAAAATCGAGTTATATGTAGTGTATTCACGCATAAGTCTTACATGTCACCAGTAAAAATTTAATTATTTTTGTCAGGATTTTCAAAAAATCGACTTATACCCTATAAGGGGGGTTTAAAAGGGTAGGTAACTTGGTTACGCATGTAACGTTTAAGTTGTGAAATAGCCTGCCTGTTTTTGTTTATATTTCAGGAGCGTAACGAAGCCTAACAGGCTGAGTAAGCTTCTTGCGTTCTGTTGAATTTTTTCTTTGCCGCTAGTGAATGGCCGTTAGGCTATGAACAAGGCGCTCTCTATCAACTCACTTAACCCCTTATTAACGCAGCAGGGCTGCGAGCATTTATGTGTTTGTTTTTTAATCTAATAATTAATCTAATAGTGTGCCAGATTGGCACTGCCCTATTGCCAGATTGGCACTACACCAGAGGTTTTTATGGTCATTAACATACCCAAGGGGGTTTTCTCGGTGTTACGCGATGAAGCCAACGACAAACAACTATCAGTCAAGTCACTGATTACCTTAATTCTGCGTGAACACGTCAAACATTATTATTCAGAACAAAATAGCTCTCACACCTTTGGAGAGGTCATAAATGAAATTTGCGAAGATGTACCAGCAAGTCAGTGCGATTAAAAATCTTCCGATAAATGGAAAGTTA
Source organism: Serratia sp. FGI94 (assembly GCF_000330865.1). NCBI lineage: Bacteria > Pseudomonadati > Pseudomonadota > Gammaproteobacteria > Enterobacterales > Yersiniaceae > Serratia > Serratia sp. FGI94. The sequence goes on along the minus strand of NC_020064.1, from coordinate 3,169,452 downwards.
AAGTCGTTCACTTTATCTCATAAATCTGTTTATTTCTATCTACTTAGCTGGCAAGAACAAGCTGGTAAAGTGTTTCCTTCACAACAACGTATTGCTGATGATCTGGGGGCGTCAAAGCGTTCAATTAATCGTTATCTGGAGAGTCTGGAGAATTTTGGTCTTATTACACGACGCAGGCGCTTTGATACATCTACAGAATATCGGATAAGGCCCGCTCATGAGGTGATAGCAATGAATCCTCAGGGGCAGGATAGGCAACAAGAGAACGCCTATCAGGAGGCCGTACAGGAGCCTGTAGAGGGAGATTTCAATCCATGGTAGGAGTAAACAAAAATAGGAACTCACAATGTTTATTGAACAAAATAAAGAAAAAACAAAGAAATACGATAAGAAGATCCGTCCTATTATTGAGGAACTGCTTGATTATGGATTTGGTGTAACGGCCTTATCAAATGCCCTCAATCAAAAGAGTATTCCCTCTGTAAATAGACCCGCTTTAGTTCCACACACTTTTTGAGATCCCGGCCAAGTAACACTGTTGGCGGTATTCCTCCGGCGTCAGGTTGTTCAGTGATTCATGCGGGCGTTCACAGTTATATTCTGACAACCATCGCTCCGTGATTTCACGCACTTCATTCAGTGTTCTAAACAGATAAAAATCGAGTATTTCTGTGCGATATGTCCGGTTAAAGCGTTCAATGAATGCGTTCTGCGTCGGTTTACCCGGTTGGATAAATTCCAGTTTTACCGTGTGTTTCTCTGCCCATTCAGCCAGTGCCAGCGAGATGAATTCCGGACCATTATCCATGCGAAGCATTACGGGATATCCCCGGTTTGCTGCGATCCTGTCGAGGACACGAACCACTCGTTGAGCTGGTAAATTAAGGTCTATTTCGATCGACAACGCCTCGCGATTAAAGTCATCAACGACGTTGAACGTACGAAAACGACGACCGCAAATCAGGGCATCATGCATGAAGTCAACAGACCAGCTCTGGTTTAACGCTTCAGGCGTAGCAAGCGGCGATGGATTACGTACCGGTAGACGCTGCTTGCCTTTGCGACGAAAATTTAGCTTCAGCAGACAGTAAATACGGTGGATCCTTTTATGATTCCACGGGTATCCTTGCCTCCGCAGCACCTGAAACAATTTTGGAAAACCATATCGTGGATACCGTTCAGCGGCAGCCTGCAATGCGGAAATAACAGGTTCGTCACGCGTAGTATTCGGACGATAATGATAAACCGTTCTGCTCAGGTTCAGGCTCCGACAGGCCTGACGGATACTGAGTCCGAACGCCGTTATCAGATGAGTGACCAGCTCACGCTTAAAGGCTGGTTTCAAAGCTTTTTTTCGATAACGTCTTTCAATGCCCGGTTCTCAAGGCTGATGTCAGCAAACATTTGCTTGAGACGCCTGTTTTCGTCTTCAAGATCCTTTATCTTTTTAATATCAGAGGCTTCCATACCACCGTATTTAGATTTCCAATTGTAGTAGGTCGCTTCAGAGATACCGACCTCGCGGCAGACATCCTTAACAGTTCGTCCGGCTTCAACCGACTTAATCACAGCGATGATCTGATGCTCAGTAAAACGGGCTTTACGCATAACGATCTCCTTCGTTGGCAGAATGAGTATGCCGGAAGATCTCTAAATGTGAATGGTTCGATTATGCGGGATACTTACACCTCCTTACACGGTAAGGCTCACAGCGCTTCATCCGTGAAGGTGATGCTCAAAAGGATGGAACTGTCCATCAATCGGGATTAAGGGGGGGGGTATGTATAACGATATACGCAAGAGTAAGACAGAGTTATTCGACAGTAAAATAAAGCCCATTCTAGAAGAGTTGATTGAGTTCGGTTATGGGCACAAAGCAATAGCCAATGCTCTGAATGATAAAGGGTTTTTAAACATCAGGGGCAGGAAGTGGAGTCCTGATAGTGTCCGATATATTCTATCCCGAACGGGATTAAAAACGCTTTGGGGGAAGTGATGTTATTTTTAGAACTCCCAGCAAATCAAAACAAAAAACACACGGATACAAAGAACCTTTTTACCAATCTCTGGCGAGAAGAATATTACATCAAATGTCATGAGAACGGCACTTACAATATTGATGCAACATATAATTATAAAAGGAAAAGCAAATGAGTTATTCACAAGAGCAAATCACACACGCTATTAACTCCTTGGTTGAAGAGCAGGGGATGACGCAGGAGGAAGCAACCTCTTCTGTCCTTCGGGCTTTACAACAGAAAGCAGCAAGCAAAAACACCCCTGAAGGTGGATTCTTCGCCTTACGCACAGATAAAGAACGAACAGAGTACATGAAGAAGCTGAGTAGCTCTGCTCCTGATGTATGGGTTCCTGAGGAGGTACGTAAAGCGCAAGAATACGCTGGAAAGGTAAATGAGAACGGGCTTACCCCGGAACAACAGTTTGCGGCCAACATGAGAGCTAAGAACGCTGGCAGAAAGGTTTCCCAGCTTCGGAGTTTTCAGGACGCTGCTGAATGGTTTGACCGCCAAAGTAAATGAAGATCTCAAGGCTTCAAAGTGCCTCCCGTTCCTTCCTTGTTAGGGGCGGGATGTCAGTGAGTCCTACGCTCTTCAAGTTCATCCTTCAACTCCATAAATGGGAGAAAACAGGGGAGATGAACACATCCTCTCTCAGAGCTATTTCTATCCTGGGCTTTTCAGCCAGAGATGCGTTTAACCGGTGTGCTTTTACACTCCAGCGATGTGGAATTGTCCAGTTGAAGCTCTCAGAAGGAAGGATTACATCAGTGAGGTTTACACAGTCATTCATCGATGAGGTAACACGTGAATAAGAATTATGATTTTGCTTCCAACCAGAGGCAACGCTATCTGTTGCGGCTGAGGAAGCGTTTGGACAAGGAACCAATAACATCTTCCCCCAGCATGAGGAACATCACTTTCTCTTACAAGGGGGTTGTCATTGACAGGAAAGAAAGCCTATACAAAATCCGCTCTGTAAAGCTTGAGGGATTTGTGGACACCCATGTCCAAGGAGAATTTAACTCAGCTTCTAAGCTACGAGATGCTATTGATAATGCGCTGGCTTGTGTGAACCCTGACAAGCACACTGCACTCCGGGAGAAGAACCAGAACGTACAATGTGAGCATTGTGGGGCTGCGTTCCTGTTACGTGCTGGCATGTTGTCCCCTCATCTGGATGGTCAAGTTCTCAACTGTCCCTGTTGTGCCCATGAGTTATGGGAAGATCTTTTGACACGATTAAGAGACGATGTTTTTTATTAGCAATCCGGAAGGTGCAATGACCCTACCGGTAGATTTACTCCTTCACTCAGCCTAAACCCCGTTAATCCTCCCCTCCATTCCTAACCTGTGTTTCCCCTGTTTCTCTTCCCGGTGTAGAGGGCATCGCTTATCAGGTGCCCTTTACCCCCTTTGAACATCCCCTAATTTCTGTGAGTGACCCGTCCTAAATAACGTTGACACATTTTACTCACGTACAGAGGAAAATGTGATGAACCAGTATGTTAAACGCACACAACGCGATTACTCTCTATCCTTTAAGTTAGCCGTTGTCGAACAGGTCGAAAAAGGTGAAATGACTTGTCGTCAGGCCGCAGACCGTTATGGTATCCAAGGCAACGCAACCGTCATGAACTGGCTGCGCAAATACGGTCAACTTGACTGGCGGACTTCTCCTTCCCCCCAAAAGTGCGGAGGCAACATGCCCAAACTTCCCCTGACGCCCGAACAGCGAATTAAAGAACTTGAGCAGCAACTGGCTGAATCTGAAGTCAAAGCCCAGTTCTTCGAAGCCGTCGTCAAAGTGATGAATACCGACTTTGGTGCTACGCTGACAAAAAAGCAGTTAACCGCCTTATCGCGCAAACACAAGTACCGGGACTCACAGTAACGCGGGCCTGCCGATGGATGGGCATCAGCCGACAAGCGTGGTATCAGTCTCTGCAGCGAGAGGCAGGCAGAGAGGAGCAGGCCCGGCATCTCGTCGCACAGGTAACGGCTATCCGCTTGCATCAGCCCCGACTGGGGACGCGTAAGTTGCATCACCTGTTGCGGCAACGCCCGGAACCGGCGTTGCATGTGGGCCGCGACCGGCTGTTCAGTATCCTGCGCTGCGCGCGGTTACTGGTGATGCCTAAACGGGCATATCACAAGACGACGCACAGCCATCATCGTTTTTATCGCCATCCCAACCTGCTGAAAGCAGGAGACAATCAAGTAATAGCCAGCCGTCCGGAACAGGTGTGGGTGGCGGATATCACCTACCTGCCGCTGAGGACGGGAACGGCGTATGTCAGCCTGATAACGGATGCCTGGTCGAGAAAAATCGTGGGGTATCATGTACATGACAGTCTGCATACCCGACACGTCGCCTGCGCGTTCAAAATGGCGCTGGCCGGCAGACGCACGACGTTGCCGCTGGTGCACCACTCGGATAGGGGTATCCAGTACTGTTCGCAGGAATATCAGGCGTTACATCAAAGGTATGGTGTCACTTGCTCGATGACGGACGGGTATGACTGTTACCAGAATGCGCTGGCGGAACGGGTAAATGGGATACTTAAAACGGAATATCTGCTCGGCAGGCCAGAAGACATCGTACAGGCAAAAAAGATGGTCAGGGAGTCGGTGAACATCTACAACACACAGCGGCCGCACCTGTCGCTGAAATACAAAACGCCCGATGAGGTTCATCGGGCGTTATCCGGCTGAAAAGTGTCAACCTATATCAGGACTAGTCAGAGAAATACAAAAGCAGTAATGCATATGAGATGAATACCCCCATATCCCCCCTTGCTACCCTCTCCCGGGCATCTATCGATTTTTCCTTAACTCCGTGTCTCATGGAGTCTGTGCTATTTATTTTATCTTCAATGAGTTAACTCTATGCGTTCACATTGCGTTAGTGCGTATGGCATGTAGCGCAGCCTGGTAGCTGCCTATGAGCATTAGCGAATAGGGCGAAGCTGGAGCAGAGCGGCAGGTGAGAGAGGGAACGTAGCTTGCGACGTTTCCCGTTAACCGACATGAGTTGATTCGAAGAACAGGGAAAATCCATGCACAGTGAGGGATTGTGCATGCACACTTTTTGACATAAAGTAAACGGGCTAACCTTTCGATTAACCCGTTGCTTTATCAGAGTAATTTGGTCGGCATGAGAGGATTCGAACCTCCGACCCCCGACACCCCATGACGGTGCGCTACCAGGCTGCGCTACATGCCGACGCGATGCCAACAGTCTACCTTTTCCCGATGGCAATGCAAGATATCTGACGCCCGATTGCTATAGTTTTAAGCAACTTAGTTAGCGATAAAGCGTTTTACATCGGTCAGAACCTGCAGCAGCAGGGCTAGCTGCGGTTTTTCATCCTTTATCTCGCGGTCATTCTTATCGTATGAACGATAATTGCCGTTATTTTCCAGCACGATAGTCTGCTCCGGCGTGGTGATCACCAGCTGCTTGCTGTCGCCGGTCGCCACCCAGTTATGGCGGCGCTGGGCGGTAAACAGATCTTCGCCCTGAGAATAGTCATTGGCGGCGGTTTTTACGTGCAGCAGGCGCTGCATCAGGGTGCGCATCACGTCGTTGTGGCTGGTCATCTTATTGATGGTCTGCGCCGGCGTACCCGGCCAGTGGACCACCAGTGGTACCTGCAGCTGCAGCGGGCCGAAGCTGGTGCCGGCGCCCCAACGGTCCTTGCCGCTGTCATTGAATTCCACGCCGTGCTCGGCGGTGATCACCACCACGGTTTTCTCCAGCATGCCGCGTGCTTTCAGCGTGTTCAGCACCTGAGCGATTTGCTTATCGACGTCCTGCGCGCCGCTGCGGTAGCGTTGTATAAAGTCATCAGGCGTTGCGTCCTGCGCATCGCCGCCGCGGAAGTTGAGGTATGAGAACCACGGCATACTACCGCCCTGGGCGTTCAGCCAATGCTGCCACTGTTGCGTGGTGGCGGCGTCGCTTTGCGCCTGCGGGGCCGGCAGTGAGAAATCGGTCAGCAACGCCTGACGATACAGCGGCGCCTGGAAGCCGTCGGAGGAGAACAGGCCGAACTGATAGCCCTGCGCGCCGAGCGCGTTAATCAGCGCCGAAGGTTTGCGCGAGGCCAAAATACCGTCCAGATAGGTTGGCGAGATGCCGTAGAACAGCCCCATCAGGCCGGTGTCGGCGTGGTTGCCCGAACTGTAATGATCGGTGAAACGTACGTTTTCCTGCGCAAAGCGGGTGAGGGCGGGCATATCCTGCGCCACATCCTGGTTGCGAATGCCGTTCACCACAATCATCAGCAGGTTGTAGCCGCTGCCGTTATCACGGTAGTTCAGATCGTTGAGCGGATACTCGACGGCCGCCGCTTCCGGGTTACCCTGCTGCACCAATCGCCGCTCATACTCCTGCGGGTCGAGCAGGCCGTGTTTTTCCAGGAACTTGCGTGCGGTCATTGGGTACGACAACGGCAGGTTGGCGCGCTGCATGGTGATCGGGCGGTAGAAATTGGCGTCCGCCCAGATATAAATCAGGTGTGAGGCAAAGAAGGAGACGATAAACAGCGCCGCCAGCGGCTTGCCGAAGCTGCGTCGGTTCAGGCTGCGCAGCTTCTGCCAGCTCCAGGTGCCGAACAGCATCTCGATCAGGAAAATGACCGGCACGCAGATAAACATCAGCTGCCAGTCGCGCGCCAGCTCACTCTGATCCGGGTTGACCACCAGCTCCCACACCACCGGGTTGAGGTGCAGGTGGAAGCGGGTGAAGACCTCGCTGTCCACCAGCAGTAGCGTCAGCCCGGCGGTCGCCAGCGCGGCGGAGATAAAGCGTAGCAGTCGCTGCGACATCACCACGAAGGTGAGCGGGAAAACGATCAGCAAATAGATGGCGAACACGATAAAGCTGAAGTGTCCCAGCGCGCTGACCATGGCATAGACGCGGCCGAGCAGCGACGCCGGCCAGTCGGTGACAAACAGGTAGCGGCTGCCCAGCCCCAGGCTGAGCAGAATATTGAACAAGGCGAACCAGTGCCCCCAGCTGATCATCTGGGAGACTTTTTCACGATAACGCTGACGGTTTGTCACCATAAATTAAGTATTAATGCGCTTTATCTTCATGAATTGAAGCCTGTAGGGCTTCAGCAAACGATTTTGCCAGCGTTTGCCGCTGTGCGGGAGAGACGCTGGTGTTAATCAAATTGGTCACCATGTTCCCCAACACCATCAGGGACAGATCGGTGGGAGTATGGTGTTTTTCCAGAACATTGACCAGCTCGGAGAGCAGTTGTTCAACGTGTTCGTCACTATAACGCGATGATTGTGGCATAAAAATTGAACTCAAAACCTGACAAAGTCACATATCTTACCGTATAGAGCCGTGATTTTCCGCTCTTTTATCAATTCAGTTTATCTTTCAGCCTGTCGCGGCGGCAATGCGTTGCCGGACGCCATCTTTCGAGTTGCAGCTCCGGGCCTTCAGTGTTTGAATACGCGCTCAAAGAACAGGAGGATTTATCATGAGTCTGGATATTGACCAGATCGCTCTGCACCAGTTGGTAAAGCGCGACGAACAAACGCTGGATGTGGTGCTGCGCGATTCCCTGCTGCCGGCCAACGCGGCGGTGGAAGAGATGATGGCGGAACTGCACCGCGTGTACAGCGCCAAGAGCAAAGCGTATGGCCTGTTCAATGAAGAGAGCGAACTGGCGCAGGCGCTGCGCACCTGCCGCAAGGGCGACGAAGACTTTCTTGCCTTCAGCCGTGCGGCGACCGGCCGGCTGCGTGATGAGCTGGCAAAATACCCGTTTGCGGAAAGCAGCGTGGTGCTGTTTGGCCAGTACCGCTATCTGGCGGTGGAGTATCTGCTGATTGCGGTGCTGAACAGCTGCAACAGCATGCGGGTGAATGAAGAGTTGGATATCAGCACCACGCACTATCTGGACATTAACCATGCCGATATCGTGGCGCGCGTCGATCTGACCGAATGGGAAACCAATCCGGAATCCACGCGCTACCTGACCTTCCTGAAAGGGCGGGTGGGCCGTAAGGTCTCCGATTTCTTTATGGATTTCCTGGCGGCGTCCGAAGGGCTGGACACCAAGGCGCAAAACCGCGGCCTGCTGCAGGCGGTGGACGACTACTGCGCCGAAGGCCAACTGGATAAAAACGAACGTCAGAACGTGCGTCAGCAGGTTTACAGTTACTGTAACGAGCAGTTGCAGGCGGGCGAAGAGATTGAGCTGCAGGCGCTGTCGGCGGAAATCGCGCCGGTGGGAGAAAAAGATTTCCTGCAGTTCTCCAGCGAGCAGGGCTACGAGCTGGAAGAGAGCTTCCCGGCCGATCGCGGCACGCTGCGTCAGCTGACCAAGTTCGCCGGCAGCGGCGGCGGCATCAGCATCAACTTTGACGCCATGCTGATGGGCGAGCGCATTTTCTGGGATGCGGCGACCGATACGCTGACCATTCGCGGCACGCCGCCGAACCTGCGCGACCAGCTGCAGCGTCGTCTGAACGGCGGTAAATAAGCGCCGGACGACAGGCAATAAAAAACGCCGCGATTGCGGCGTTTTTTACTTCGGCGTCCCGAAATACTAAAGCTCGATAACGTTGTGCGATTAAGCGCGAACGAAGTCGATGTGAGCCAGTTTAGGCTTGAACGGGTGACGTTGCACTGCCTGAACTTTCACTTTAGTTTCTTTGCCGTCGATAACCAGCACGATAGCTTCATCGTAGAATTCTGGCTTAGCTTCCATGTTCTTTACAGAATCATGGTCCAGTTCGATAGCGATTGCAGCTTCTTCGCCACCGTAAACGATAGCTGGGAATTTGCTGGCTGCGCGCAGGCGGCGGCTCGCACCCTTACCCTGCTCTTTACGTACTTCTGCATTGATAGTGAACATTGTTCTTTCTCTTAAAAGAAAATTTACCCTGCTACAGGCGACCCAGTAACAGGTTCGATAATTCGACCCCACCCGGGCGAACCCAGGTAAAGCGGGCGGCATTTTAACGGAAAGCCGCCGCCAGGGCAACGAAAACCTGCCGCAGCGGCGGACGGGATGCGTATCAGTACAGGGCGTCGGCGCGGCGGAAGCGGCCCTGATAATCAAACACTTTTTCCCTGATCTGCCAGAACTGACCGCGCTTGCGCGCCACCACAAAGTCGGGGTGGCGCAGCAATGCCTGTTGCTTAAGCACGTCGGCCGCCTGCTGCCAGCGGAAGGGCACGCCGGGCGCCCGCTGGTGCGGCCGCAGAAACAGCATCTCGAAGGCTTTGCGCTGCGCCGGCGTCTGCAGCCGGAAACGCTCGCTGGCGCTGGCGCCGTCTTCATCGTAGTAGGTGGCCTTCAGCCATTCGCCCTTGTCGTCGCGGCCGCTGCTCAGTTCCATACCGCCGCAGCGCAGCACCAGCGCGTCTTTCAGCTTGAGCGCCGCCTTGAGCATATCGTCGGGATCCACCAGCACCGCCTGGCACTGATGGCAGCGGCGGGCGGCGATATCATTTTCCGCGCCGCAGTGCGGGCAGCTTTTAAAGCGGAAGCGGTAGTCGCACTGTTCGCGCTGACCGTCGTCATCCTCCAGCCAGCCCTGACAGCGGCGGCCATAGTGTTCGATAATCTCGCCGCCGGCGGTGCATTTACCCCAGAACAGGTTGGCGAAGCCGCAGCCGGGGCAAAAGACCTGCACCGGCTGGCTGTCGCCGTGCGGCTTGCGTACGCCGACCTCCGGGGTAAACAGATCGTGCGGGTTGCCGGCGTAATCGAGGATCAGGCAATCTTCCTTGCCCGGCGCCAGCCGCAGGCCGCGGCCGACGATCTGTTGGTACAGGCTGACGGATTCGGTCGGGCGCAAAATGGCGATCAAATCCACGTGCGGCGCGTCAAAGCCGGTGGTCAGCACCGCCACGTTGACCAGATAGCGCAACTGCTGCTGTTTGAACGCCTCGATCAGCGCGTCGCGCTCCGCCGGCGGCGTTTCCGCGCTGACCAGCGCCGCTTCGCCCGGCGGCAGCAGGCCGTGGATTTCACGCGCGTGCTCGACGGTGGAGGCGAAAATCATCACCCCCTTGCGCGTTTCGGCATATTCCACGATCTGGCTGATAATATGCGGCGTAATGCGATCCTGACGCTTCAGTTCGCGGTTCAGGTCCGCCTCGCTGAACAGTCCGCTGCTGCCCGCCTGCAGCCGGCTGAAGTCATACTGCACAATCGGCATATCGAGCCGCTCCGGCGGCACCAGATAGCCGTTCTTGATCATGTAACGCAGCGGCAGCTCGTAAATACAGTCGCGGAACAGGCTGCTGCCGTCGCCGCGGGTAAAGCCGTGGTAGTGGTACTGGTAAATCCAGCCCTTGCCCAGCCGGTAGGGCGTCGCGGTCAGCCCCAGCAGGCGCAGCTGCGGATTATGCTGCTGCAGATGCGAGATGATCTGCTGGTACTGGCTGTCGTCGTTGTCGCTGATGCGGTGGCATTCGTCGATAATCAGCAGTGAAAACGCGCTGTCAAACAGCGGCAGGTTGCGCGCGACGGACTGCACGCTGCCGAACACCACCTTGCCGTCACTCTGCTTTTGCTGCAGCCCGGCGGCGAAAATATCCGCCTCCAGCCCGTAGGCGCAGTATTTGGCGTGGTTCTGCGCCACCAGCTCTTTCACGTGCGCCAGCACCAGCACCCGGCCGCGCGCCCGTTTCGCCAGCTCGGCGATCACCAGGCTTTTGCCGGCGCCGGTCGGCAGAACAATCAGCGCCGGTTCCGGGCGCCGGCGAAAGTGGCTGATGGTGGCGTCGACCGCTTCCAGCTGATAGGGGCGTAGGGTAAATGCCATGTTGTCACGTCTCTGGCCGCAAAAAATTTGCGCTTATAGTACCGTTTGCCGGCATGGGTTGCGACCTGCAACAAAATTGCCCTGTTACGGCAACCTTTCCATGGCTATAATCAGCGGACAGCAATCGCTGTTTCCCCACGCGATGTTACTGATTCACCCTCTTCGAACCGGCTATTGCACCTGGTGCAAGGGCGGGACGTCATATTTTTTAGCAATACGATCGAAGCGATCTGACAACGACAGGCAAAGCAGACTCAATGCGACTGGACAAGTTTTTATCTCAGCAGTTAGGTATCAGCCGCGCGCTGGTGGCGCGTGAACTCCGTGCGAAGCGCGTCACGGTTGACGGCGAAACGGTAAAAAGCGGGGCGCTGAAGCTGACCCCGGAGATGGAAGTCACGTTTGACGGCAACGTGCTGGAACAAATCAACGGGCCGCGCTACTTCATGCTGAACAAGCCGCAGGGCTATGTGTGCTCCACCGACGATCCGGACCATCCGACGGTGCTGTATTTCCTCGACGAGCCGGTCGCTTATAAGCTGCATGCCGCCGGACGCCTGGATATTGATACCACCGGGCTGGTGCTGATGACCGATGACGGCCAGTGGTCGCACCGCATCACCTCGCCGCGCCACCACTGTGAGAAAACCTATCTGGTGACGCTGGAACAGCCGCTGGCGGCGGATACCGCGCAGCGCTTCGCGGAAGGGGTGCAGCTGCACAATGAAAAAGATCTGACGCGTCCGGCGCGGCTGGAACAGCTGGAAGAGCATCTGGTGCGGCTGACCATCAGCGAGGGGCGCTATCACCAGGTCAAGCGCATGTTTGCCGCGGTGGGCAACCGGGTGGTGGAGCTGCACCGCGAGCGGATCGGCGCGATTACGCTGGACGAGGATCTGGCGCCGGGCGAATACCGTCCGCTGACGGAAGAAGAGATTGCCAGCGTGGGCGCGCCACACTTGCAGCAAGACTAATCGATAAGCGCGGCTGATTAAGGAGTCGTTGAAGGTGCAACATAACCGGACATCTCACCTCGGTTTGATTTTTATTCTGGGCCTGCTTTCCATGCTGATGCCGCTGGCCATCGATATGTATCTGCCCAGCATGCCGGTGATCGCCCAGGAGTTCGGCGTAGCATCCGGCAGTGTGCAGATGACGCTCAGCGCCTATATGCTCGGCTTTGCCGTCGGCCAGCTGTTCTATGGGCCGATGTCGGACAGCATCGGGCGTAAGCCGGTGATCCTGTGGGGAACGCTGATTTTTGCCCTGGCCGGCTGCGCCTGCGCCATGGCGCAGTCGGTAGAGCAGCTGATTAACCTGCGCTTTTTGCACGGGCTGTCGGCGGCGGCGGCCAGCGTGGTGATCAATGCCCTGATGCGCGATATGTTCACCAAGGACGAGTTCTCGCGCATGATGTCCTTCGTGATCCTGGTGATGACCATCGCGCCGCTGCTGGCGCCGATGATCGGCGGGGCGCTGCTGCTGTGGTTCAACTGGCACGCGATTTTCTGGACCATGGGCGCTGCGGCGCTGATCGGCTCGCTGCTGGTGGCGCTGTTTATCAAGGAAACCCTGCCGAAGGAGCGACGGCAGAAGTTCCATCTGCGCACCACGCTGGGGAATTTCGGTTCGCTGTTTCGTCACCGGCGGGTGCTGAGCTATATGCTGGCCAGCGCCTTCTCCTTTGCCGGCATGTTTTCATTCCTCAGCGCCGGCCCGTTTGTCTATATCGAGCTAAATCACGTATCGCCGCAGCATTTTGGCTACTATTTTGCGCTGAATATCGTGTTCCTGTTCCTGACCACGTTGGTGAACAGCCGTAATGTGCGGCGCGTCGGCGCGGTGAAGATGTTCCGGCTGGGGCTGAGCGTACAGCTGACCATGGGGCTTTGGCTGCTGGTGGTCAGCGCCGCCGGTCTCGGCTTCTGGGCGCTGGTGATCGGCGTGGCGGTCTATCTGGGCTGTATCGCGATGATTTCTTCCAATGCGATGGCGGTGATTCTTGACGACTTCCCGCATATGGCGGGCACCGCCTCTTCGCTGGCCGGTACGCTGCGTTTCAGCATCGGTGCCCTGGTGGGCGCGCTGTTATCGCTGCTGCCGGGGCAGAGCGCCTGGCCGATGGTGTCGTCAATGGCGCTGTGCAGCATTATCGCCATGCTGCTTTATCTCTACGCCAGCCGGCCGCGCGCCGCGGCGGCGGCCTCCTCCCATTGATGTTATCCGCGGGAACCGGCATGTCGGTTTCCGCGGAGTAGCGTGTTTCTCCCGTCTTTTCGCATCATCATGATCTCCCTCGCCAATCAACGTTTAATTTGTTGCTAAATATAAGCATGCTAACTGACGCTGCAGATCGGTACGGCGCCGCATTTTGTTAAAAAAAGCCTTTCGCCTGGGCGCAACGTCGGCGTGATAAATCAGCCGTAGCAGGCTGGCGGGGGGCTGGCGACTTATCGGTTTGTTGCTTTATTAATCATAATGTTAACAACGGCAGGGCGCGACGTAGCGACGGCGTAATGTTTAATTGATGTAAAATTATGGCGAAGTAAAGGTGATCACAATGCAATAAAAAAGAGTTGAGATTGTGAGCGGAAAGGGTTACATATAACGCAAAAATGCGAGCTGAGTCGCAAAATATGCCAAGAAGCACGCCCAGTAAGGGTAAAAACAGCGACAAATCAGCAAACGCCGGGTTCTGTTAATAGTTTGTGACAAAATATGCCGATGAAAGCGGGCAATTCGCAGCAGAGTCAGTATTGAACGGCTATAACTTAGTTACCCGGTGATGTAAAAAAAATGTTTCAACTTTTCAAACTAGGGATTTCATGTGGATAGTATCCAACTTTCGGTAGTGCATCGCTTGCCGCAAAGTTACCGTTGGCTATCGGGGTTCACCGGCGTTAAGGTTGAGCCGCTGCCGTTGAACGGTATCGACGAAGATAACAACCTGATTGGCCTGAAACTGCTTAGCCACGATGGCAATGAAGCCTGGCGCGTGATGCAACAGCTTAAACTCACCCTGCAGGAGATTCAGGTCGACTGCGCCGTGGTCGAATGGGAAGGGGAGCCTTGCCTGTTCGTACATAGCCGGGACGAGAGCGCCACCATATGCCGTTTGAAAAACGTCGGCGCGGCGATCGCCGAACCGATAAGCGCGCAATACCCTTTCTGATTTCCCGCTGATTTTTCTGCGCCGTTGCCGCACCTCGGCGGCGGCAGGCTGACGCCACGCCGCCTCCGCCCGTCCTGTTGACTCTTCCCTGAATCTTCTCCGCACGCCGCAGATCAGCGCTGCGCCGGCAGTCGTGCGGCTTTATTCACGTCGAACCACCAGTCGTTCAGACCGACGGCGTTGGTCGGACGCACCGCCGGGGAGGAGAACTTGTCCCAGAAGGCGTAGCGAACGTGGTTGGAGTACCACATCGGCAGCATATAGCGGTTCCAGGTCAGCACCCGATCCAGCGCCCGGCCGAGCGGCAGCAGCGCCTGCGGGTTATGCTGGTTTTTGACGATCTGCGCGAGCAGGGCATCGACCGCCGGATCGCTGACGCCGGCGGCGTTATAGCCGGCGTCACGTTTGCCGGATCCCCAGTAGAATGACAAATCGGCGTTGGGGTAGGCCATCGCCGGATAGACGATGGCGGCCATCGCGTAATCGCGCTGCTGCAGGCGCTGGGCGTATCGAACGGCATCGACTTCACGCGGTTGCAGCATGATGCCCAGCTGTTGCAGGCTGTGCTGGAACGGCTGTACGTACTGGAAGGCGCTGTTGTCCGGCAGCAGCAGCTCGAAGGTCAGCGGCTGGCCGGTGCTGGCGTTAACCAGGCGCTGGTTTCTGACCTCCCAGCCGGCCTCTTTCAGCAGCCGGGCGGCGTTGAGCAGGTTTTGCCGGTTGTTGCCGCTGCCGTCCGAGCGCGGCGGCTGATAAACGCGGGTGAATACCTCCGGCGGCACCTGGCCTTTCAGCGGCGCCAGCAGCGCCAGCTCTTCGGCGTTCGGGTAGCCCTTGGCGGCGTAAGGCGTGTTCTGGAAATAGCTGTCGGTACGCTGGTAGGCGTCGGCGTAGAGCGTTTTATTCATCGCATCGAAATCGAAGGCCAGCGTAACGGCTTCCCGCACCCGGGGATCGTTGAAGGGGGGCCGCGTGATATTAAACGCCAGCCAGCGGGCGTTTTGCGCCGTCTGGCTGCTATCGTCACGTTTGACGATATAACCGCGGCTGAAATTATCGCCCTGATACTGGCTCACCCAGCTTTTGGCCGAGCTTTCGCTGCGGAAATCATAGGCGCCGGCCTTGAAGGCCGCCAGCGCCGCCTGCTCATTCGGGTAGTAATCGTAGCGGATGGTATCGAAATTGAAGCGGCCGCGGTTGACCGGCAGGCCGGCGGCCCAGTAGTCGCGCATGCGCTGATAGGTAATCGAGTGGCCGATGCGATAATCGCTGATTTTATATGGCCCGCTGCCGAGCGGCGGCGTGCTGAGCGGTTCGCTGAGCTTATGATTCTGCCAGAAGCTCTGCGGCAGCACTTTCAGCCCCAGCAGGCTGAGCATCTGTACGCGATCCGCTCTGCGCTGTTCGATGCGCACCGTCAGGCGTGAGATCGCCTTGACGGTAACGCCCTGATAATACGCCCGGAACTGCGGTACGCCTTCCGCCATAAATTTATCGAAGCTGAACGCCACGTCGGCGGCGGTGATCGGGCTGCCGTCCTGGAAGCGGGCGAGGGCGTTGATATTCAGCTCCATCCAGCGCATATCCTGCGGATAACGCGCCGACTCGGCAATCAGCGGGTAATAGCTGGCCGGCTCGTCATCCGAGGTGGCGAACAGCGGGTCGTACAGCTCGTCGGTGCGCTGGCCCGGCACGCCGCGGCCGGCATAGGGGTTGAAATGGTCATAGCTGCCGATGGCTGCCAGCTGGATATCGCCGCCCTTGGGGGCCGCCGGATTGACGTAATCGTAGTGGCTGAAATCGTTGGAGTATTTGGGATCGCCGAGCAGTGCGAACGCATAGCTTTCATTAAGCTGTTCGGCGTGCAACCCTAAACTCAGTGCGGCAAGCACCAGAGCGGCAAAAACGCGCATGGACAGGCTCCTGCTGTATCCATCGGATGCCCGGCATCTCCGCCCGCTCACGGCGGTTGCGACGCTGGGCGTAAACAACCTAAGGACCGGTGGTTTCGCCGGTCAGGCAATTATAGACCGAATTTGCCTGGCAAAAAGCGACAAAATCATCGATTTTCAACGGTTTGCTAAAATAGTAACCCTGCATGAAACTGACGCCGCGCTGCTGCAGGAAGCTGACCTGCTCAGCGGTTTCCACCCCTTCGGCCACCGTGCGCATCTGCAGTTTGTCCGCCAGCGTCAACACCGCGTCCAGCACCGGCGCGGTGACGGTATCCTGGCCGATGGTATTGACGAATCCGCGGTCGATTTTCAGGTAGTCCATGGTGAAGCGCTGTAGATAGATCAGCGCGCTGTGGCCGGTGCCGAAATCATCAATGGCAATCTCGATCCCTTGCCGGTGCAGCCAGTCAAACTCCTGCTGCGCGCAGTCTTCCTCCACGATATCGCGTTCGGTGATTTCAAACACCAGCGTAAAGTCGTGCTGCGGCAGCTGCGTTAACAGCTCCAGCACGTCCTGGTGGAAGCCGGGATCGCGCAGGTGGGACGGCGCGATATTCATCCCCAGCTTGGCGCCCGGCGGCAGTGCTTCAGTCAGTTTGACGGCGTCGTCGGCGATCAGTTTGAACAGGTGGCGGGTCAGCGGCACGATCAGGTTTTCGCTCTCCGCATAGGGGATAAACAGGTCCGGCGGGATGCGCCCCTCGGTCGGGTGCTGCCAGCGCAGCAACACTTCCAGGCCGGAAATGGCGTTGCTGGCGGTATGGAACACCGGCTGATATTCGACAAAGAACTCATTGCGCTTCATGCCGCGCAGCAGCGCGCGTTCGGGGCTTTGGCGCAGCAGCATGGCGTAATAGCACAGCACGCCGATCAGCAGAGACAGCACCAGAGCGGCCAGCAGCGTCAGGCGGATGTCATTGCTGGTCAGTTTCTGATTATAGAACAGCAGCGCCAGCGGATAGCCGGGAATGGACAGCCGGTCGGACTGATAGGCCGGCAGACGGTCCAGCGGGACCAGATCGGCAGAGAAGGTGGTGAGGGCCTGGGTGCCCATAATCACGGCCACGCCGGAGTTTTTCGCGCCGGGCGTACTGAGCAGATAGGGCAGCAGATGAATATCCAGCGTAGTCAGGACGCCGTCGGCGCTGTCGCCGGGCTTGCGCAGCCAGACCATCACGGCCGGCCGGTCGGGGATCATCGGCGTGCCCGCCTGCAGTTTCATATCCAGCGGCTGGTGCCCGTTAATTTCCGGAGCAATGGCTTTCAGTTCGCTCTGCATATTACCGGTGGCGGACGAACAATAGGCGACGCCGTTTTTGATCAGCAAAAACGTGCGTACGTCCGGCGTGAACGCGGCGCGGTAACCAATCTCCGGCAGGGCCGCCTGGCAGCTTTCCTGCGTCAGCGGCAGGATATTGCGCATCACGCCGGTCAGGGTGTTTAAATAATTCACGGCGAAGCGCTGAGTGCGCTGCGCAAGATCCTGGTGAAATTGCGTGCGTTGGTGATAGATCAAAAACAATGTTACCGAGCTGAAAAGGATAAAAAAGACCAGGGCCACAATACAACTTTTAACCAGGCTGCGCCGACGATGTGATATATGGCGGGTAAATGCCTTTTTTAACCCCATAAGCCAGCCCCCTGAGCACGGCGTAATAGTTTGTTCTGCTTTTACTATATCTTATTCGCGCAGATTTGAGCATCAAGGAAGCGGGACGGCGTGCGGTTCATTTATTTGCACTGTAAATAACGCATCACCACATCCACCGTCATTTGCCGGTAGTAGGCCAATTTCTCTTCCGCCGTGCGGTTGCCTTCAAATAAGGTATCGAAGGTATATTGGTTGGCGGCGTGGTGGAAGCACAGCGCGCTGATAATACGGTGCACATCGCGCGCATTCATATCGGGGGAGAATAATTCCTGCTGTTTACCCCGCTGTAAAATATCTTCCAGCGTTTGCAGCGCGCTGACGTTGAGTAATTTCAGCTTTTCTGACTGGCGGGCATACTGGCCGCGCTGCATGTTCTCCAGGCTGACCAGGCGGATAAACGCCGGGTGGGCGACGTGATAGTCGAAGTTGGCCTCAATCAGACGCTGCATGGCGGCCTGCGGTGGCAGCGTCGCCAGGTTGAGCGCCATTTCGTCCTGGCGGATATGCGCGTAGGCGTATTCCAGTACGGCGATATACAGCGACTCTTTATTCTTGAAGTGGTAAACCACCATGCGTTTGGTGGTATCCGCCTGTTCGGCAATGCGCTCCAGGCGCGCGCCCTTCAGGCCAGCCTCAGAGAACTCCGCCAGCGCGCTGGCGAAAATACGCTGTTTCAGCCCTTCGGGGTCGTTTTTGCGGGGATTTTTTGCGGATGTTTCGTGAGCTGTACTCAAAATAGGCTCCGTAAAAGTAGGCCGTCGCGGCGGGCTGGTGCTGACGTCGCGAACGGGAAGTCAGCCGCCACTGTAAAATCCGGCGGGCAAAAGTGCAAATCTCACCGCGGCGGCCGAAATAAAAACGCCGCCCGGAGGGGCGGCGCTGCGGCGTTCGTTTGGTATTCAGGACTTCTTTCAGGTCAGCTGTTGTTGGTCAACACCCGGCGCGCTTCGTGATAGCGCTTGTTCCAGTACACATTGGTCAGCTTGGAAATCATCACGCCATTGCTGGCGGACGCATGAACAAACTGATCGTTCCCCAGATAGATGCCGACGTGACGGCCGGTGGAACCGGAGCGGAACAGCACCAGATCGCCCGGGCGCAGTTTGCTGCGCTGCACTTTTTTGCCCATATCTTCCTGCTGATAGGTCGAGCGGGGCAGATCCATGCCGAACTGTTCGCGGAAGGTACGTTGCACAAAGGCGGAACAGTCGATGCCGCGTTTGCTTTCACCGCCCAGACGGTAGCGGACGCCTTTCCAGTCGGCGTACTGGTCCAGAATTTTTGACTTGATGTCAACATTACGCACCATGGCCTCGAATTCATCCTGAGAGGCTTGCAGTAAAAGACCGCCTTTGTCGTTAACTGCATGCATCTCAGTTTGTGCGTTGTTCGAATTGGCCGTATGAGTCGAACTACAGGCGGAGAGCAGGACTGCTGCCGCCATTGCGGGTACCAACCGCAACATGTATCTCAGAAAAGGTTGAGATTTGACCATTGTTCTCGAATTCCCTTGAAGTCCTTAACGACGAATGTCGTCACCTGAAAAATGCCAAACTGAACGAGGCCGGATTGCATCCTGTGTTATCGCCGTCATCAAACGGCAAAAAAATGTGCTCCAACGCACACTTTTCCCGGCTTTAATAGCGAAAAGAGATAAAACAGGCACAAACGTTAAAGAGATTACCGGAAGATATGGGGGATTGCGAGCCTTTTTCTCTGACTTTTTTATCAGAATTAGCGATGTAACATAATGTAAAACTTCAGATAAAAAAAACGAAACCTGCTCGGGCGATCCGGGCGAGCAACGGCGGGGCAAAATTGGGCGGGCGGCGGGAAAGATATGCGCAGGATTTGGCGGTGATTTTCCCCCGCTGCGGAGGCGTTGCGGGGGAAGATAACCTCGGTTTATGGCCGGCCTGGGCGGTGTTTGCCGGGCAACAGGCGATTTAACCCGTCAATCAGGGCATCGCTGGCCGGGGTCATCAGCCACCAGCTGGCACCGACCAGCACCACGGACAATGAGCCGACCGCGATATCGGTGAACCAGTGGGCGCCGATCATTACCCGCGGCAGTGAAAACACCACGACGATCGCCAGCGCGATAATAAAGGCGCGGACGTTAAAGTAACGCAGCATAAAGCAGGCGAAAATAATCAGCATCATGCCGTGGTCGCCGGGGAAGCTGTCGCTGGAGGCGTCTTTGGTCGGAATGCCGGTCAGCTCGCTGACGCGGTTGATATTATCAAAGGTCAGCGTCGGGCTGGGGTGTTTCACCGGCAGCAGGTGCCCCAGCTGGTTCAGCACTACCGCGGTCAGCAGCATCACCACGCCGGTCACCAGCAGGCGACGGCGGCCATAGGCATCCTGTTTCAGATAGAAATAGAGGTACAGCAGCCCCATGGCGATCAGTGAAATAGCGTCAAAGGCGCGGTTATTGGTAATCGCCACCAGGTGTAAAAAGGTGGGATCGCTGGCCAGATGCTGATTAAAGAAGAAGAAAATGGCCGAATCCACTTTAAACCACAGCCCGTGGTTGGCGGGTAAATACCAGGACAAGAATAAGGCGATGCCCAGGATATTAAGGAGCAGAATGCGGGGAAGATTACGGCGCGTCATGAAATAACCTGTGTCAATAGTCAGAAAACGATGATAACGGTAAAGCCGTCAGCCTAAACGAATCTTAAACAAAGCCGATTGCAACGCATTCCAGTCGGCGTCCGCGCTGTGAATCAATTCAATACGGCTGTCCAGCGGTGGCGCAGGACGGGTTTCAATACTGAGATCCTGCCCCTGGCGGTTGATCACCAGCGTCCCTTCGGCGATGCGCACCACGCCTTTGGCGCGGTCGACCGGCGCCAGGCGGATCCACTCCATCATGCCGATGGTGTCAAACTCGGTATCGCCGTCAAAAATCCAGCCGCAGGCGGTGTAGCCTTGTCCCTGGTTCAGCGCCCGGCGCCAGCGCGAGTTGGACGGCAGGCGCAGTGCGGCCAGCCCCTGGGGCGCGGCGTGCGCATGATGATGCTGTCCGTCGGGCAGTTCCGCGCGGTTGGTGCGCGGCAGATCGAGCAGCGCGACGTCCATCTGCCCGCGTTCAATCTGGTAGACCGGCCGGCCGGCGGCGGCGTTTTCCTGCCAGCTTTGCAGCGCGTCGCGGTCGGCCGCCTGCCAGACGTCGCTTTTATTCGCCATAATCAGGTCGGCGGCCGCCAGCTGATCGCGGAAGTTTTCATTGTCGCGATAGCGCGCTTCCCGCAGCTGGCGGGCATCCAGCAGGCAGACGGTGGCGCGCAGATCGATCCAGCCGCCGTAGGTGTCCTGCGTCAGCAGCGACAGGATCTGCTTCGGATGGCCAAGGCCGGTGGGTTCAATCAGCAGTCGGTCGGGTTTGGCCTGCTGCAGCAGCATATTCAGCCCGACCTGCATCGGCAGCCCGTTGACGCAGCACATACAGCCGCCGGGGATCTCTTTCAGTACGGCGCCGGAATCGGCCAGCAGCGCGCCATCAATGCCAATTTCACCAAACTCGTTGACCAACACCGCCCAGCGCTCATTTTCCGGCTTGTTCGCCAGCAGGTGACGGATGGTGGTGGTTTTGCCGCTGCCGAGGAAACCGGTGATCAGGTTGGTTTTCGTCATAAATATATTCCTGATGTTAATTTATTTAACAGTTCAATTATTGAGCATTATTGATGGGATTATCGCTGGCTATCCCGGGCACGTGTGCTGAATCACAAATCTTGCAGATAAAAATGCGCCTTTCTGGTTTCAAAATCCATCTTGCGATACAAGAAATTTCCTAAGAAAAATCACTACGTTCAATGCGGTTTTTGTTGTTATTAGCCTGTTTTTCTTCTGTTAATTGAGCAAGCATTCAACAAATGTTGTATCTGTTCTTGAGATTACTCCTAGGTATATCCCCTATGTTTAAATTGGCTTAATAAAAATATGAGGTGGCCATGAATACCCATAGGTTTATCACTGTCGTAGGCGTATTGAGTTTATGGATGATGGCCGGCCAAGTCGGCGCGCTCGGCGGCACCGTCCGCTTTATTGGCGCAGTGGTGGAGAGCCCTTGCGAGCTGAATATTACGGCAACGACGGCGCGGACGGAATGTTATCGCAATGGGCGTCACTATCAAAGCCAGCAATACACTTTGCCGAACTTTGAGACGACGCGCAAAGAACTGCCGCAGCATTTAGGTACGACGGAGATTCGCTGGGTGGACCAGCAACGGCAACTCGCCATCATGACGATAGATTATCGTTAACCGCCGGCCATACCGGGTGCGGTTGCCCGGCATGGCCGATAGTTTTGCTTATGACTTACTGACCCACTCCTGCACCGTCTGACGCGCGCCGCGATCGCGCAGCGACAGATAGGCCTGCGTCACCGCCGCGACAAACGCCGGATCCTGCGGCAGCGCCTCGCCAAAAATGGCGTTGATCGCCAGCAACTGACGCACCCGCTGCTCGTCATCCGGCGTGCTGTCGACCACCTGTTGCAGAGTGTTCAGCATCGGGTCGCGAATATCTATCGGCTGCCCGGCGTCGTCGATGCCGCCGACGTAACGCATCCAGCCCGCGACGCCCAGCGCCAAACCGCTATACTCACCGCCGTGCGCCAGGTGCCAGCGCACGGAGTCCAGCATGCGCTGCGGCAGCTTTTGTGAGCCGTCCATGGCGATCTGCCAGGTGCGGTGCTGCAGCGCCGGGTTGCTGTAACGCTCGATCAGCTGGTCGGCATAGGCGGCGAGATCGATGCCGCTGACGCTGAGCGTCGGCGCCTGTTCCGCCAGCATCAGCTGGCGGGCGGCCTGACGGTAGTTGGCGTCCGTCATGCAGTCGTTGATGTGCGGATAGCCGGCAAGGTAGCCGAGGTAGGCCAGAAATGAGTGGCTGCCGTTCAGCATGCGCAGCTTCATCTGTTCGAACGGCAGCACATCGTCCACCAGCTGTGCGCCGGCGATCTCCCAGGCGGGGCGACCGGCGACGAAGTTGTCTTCCACCACCCACTGAATAAACGGCTCGCAGGCGATGGCGCACTCGTCCTCGACGCCGCCCAGCGCCGCGGCGATTTCATCCAGCGTTTCCGGCGTGGCGGCCGGCACGATGCGGTCAACCATGGTGCTGGGAAAGGTGACCTGCGCTGCGATCCAGGCGGCCAGATCGGCGTCGCGCGCCTGCGCCAGATCGATCACCGCATGGCGCACCACGCGACCGTTTTCCGGAATATTATCGCAGGACAATACGGTGAACGGCGGCAGCCCGCGCTGGCGGCGCAGGCGCAGGGCTTCCACCAGCAGGCCGGGCACGCTGCTTGGCTGGCCAGGATTAGCCAGATCGGCGCGGATGGCCTGATGCTGCAGATCCAGGCGTCCGCTACCGGGTTCGATGCAGTAACCTTTTTCGGTAATGGTCATGGAGACGATCGCCACCTGCGGTTCGGCCAGCTTTTCCAGCACCGCCTCCACGCCTTCCAGTTTGCGGTGGACGCTGTCATGCACCGCGCCAATAACGATCGCCTGATTACCGGCGGCGCCTTTTTCCAACACCGTATAGAGGTGGTCCTGCCGGCGCAGCGTTGCAAACAGCTTGTCGCCGCTGAACTGGCTGATTTCACACAGCCCCCAGTCGCCGCCCTGACGGTTAAGCACCCGGTCGGTCAGTAATGCCTGATGGGCGCGGTGAAACGCGCCGAAGCCGATATGGACGATGCGGCTGCGCAGGGCGCTGCGGTCGTAGCTCGGCTGTTGGACATCGGCGGGAAGCGGCTGGTTGGCGATCGTGTTCATGCAAAGCTCCGTAGCAAAGTAAAAGGCTGGCCGGCGGCGGAAAAGTTATCAGACCAGTTGGCCGTGCGTTATCGGTGAGGCCGCGTGCGGGCGGCACCGTATTGAGAGTGCCATAGCCGCCGCAGCGACGTTAGTCATTACGCCGCTGTCATGGCAAATAAAGCGCGAAGCGTGAGATGGATCAATCAAACGAAGTTTGCATTTTGACAGCCGGCGACGAAAGAGTAAGTTAAAGATGAATGACATCTATCGCAAGTTGGTATAACAACATTCTCTGAAATATGCGATCTGCCTCACCACAGGCGTTCGGCAGGCGTAATAATAAGGATACGGTATGGAACAGACATGGCGTTGGTACGGGCCGAATGACCCGGTTTCTCTGGATGATGTGCGTCAGGCGGGCGCCAGCGGCGTGGTGACGGCGCTGCATCATATTGCCAACGGCGAGGTGTGGCCGGTTGACGAGATCAAGGCGCGCCAGGCGCTGCTGGCGGAAAAGGGGCTGGTCTGGTCGGTGGTGGAAAGCATCCCTGTACATGAGGATATTAAAACCCAGCGCGGTGACGCCGCGCGCTACATCGCCAACTACCAGCAGTCGCTGCGTAATCTGGCGGCCTGCGGCATTGATACCGTGTGCTACAACTTTATGCCGATCCTCGACTGGACGCGCACCGATCTGGCGTATCAACTGCCGGACGGATCCAAAGCGCTGCGTTTTGATCAGATCGCCTTCGCCGCCTTCGATCTGCATATCCTGCAGCGCGCCGGTGCGGAGCAGGATTACAGCGCCGATGAACAGGCGCAGGCGCAGGCGTATTTCGCCGCGATGAGCGAGGCGGAGATTGCCAAACTGACCGGCAATATTATCGCCGGTCTGCCGGGGGCGGAGGAGGGTTATACCCTTGAGCAGTTCCGCGCGCGCCTGGCGGAGTACGAGGGCATTGATAAAGCGCAGCTGCGGCAGAATATGGCTATCTTTCTGCGGGCGATCGTGCCGGTGGCGGAAGAGGCGGGGATCCGCCTGGCGGTGCATCCGGACGATCCGCCGCGGCCGATTCTCGGCCTGCCGCGCATCGTTTCTACCATCGAGGATATGCAGTGGCTGAAGGAATGCGTCGACAGCATTTATAACGGTTTTACCATGTGCACCGGCTCCTATGGCGTGCGCGCCGATAACGATCTGGTCAAGATGATCGAAACCTTCGGCGATCGCATTCACTTCACTCACCTGCGCGCCACCTGCCGCGAAGAGAACCCGAAAACCTTCCACGAGGGGGCGCACCTGCAGGGCGATGTCGATATGGTGGCGGTGATTGAGGCGATTCTGAACGAAGAGCAGCGGCGGCTGCACACCGGCGACCGCCGGCCGATCCCGATGCGTCCGGATCACGGTCATCAGATGCTGGATGATTTACACAAGAAAACCAATCCCGGCTATTCGGCGATCGGTCGTCTGAAAGGGCTGGCGGAGATCCGCGGCGTGGAGCTGGCGCTTAAACGGCGTTTCTTCCCGGAACTTTTGCCGTAAAAGCGCGGGGGAAACCCAAAGGATTTCAAGTCGCAGCAAGGCGGCAAGTCCGCGAATCCCCGGGAGCTTACATCAGTAAGTGACCGGGGTGAACGGACGTAGCCAACGACGCTGCGGCTTGAAAGACGCAGGTTTTTTTAGTCGGCGCGGCTCATGTAGCGCCTCTCTGCAATATGAATTCTGATCTTGTCGCCGTTGCTCAGATACTCCGGCACGTGGATCACCAGGCCGGTGGCCATGGTCGCCGGTTTGTTGCGCGCGCTGGCCGATGCGCCCTTGATGCCCGGTGCGGTGTCGACGATTTCCATATCCACGGTCTGCGGCAGTTCCAGCGCCAGCACCTGACCGTCCAGCGTCAGTACCTGCATGCCCGGCAGGCCCTCTTCCGGAATAAACAGCAGTTCATCTTCGATCTGCTCTTTTTTGAAGATATACGGCGTGTAATCTTCCTCATCCATAAACACGTACTCTTCACCGTCGATATAGGAGAAGGTCACCTTGCGGCGCGACAGTGAGATGGTGTCGAGGATGTCATCGCCCTTAAAGCGCTCTTCCACCTTCAGCCCGGTGCGCACGTCGGAGAAGCGCATTTTGTACAGCGTGCTGGCGCCGCGGGCGCTTGGGCTCTGTACGTCGATATCTTTCACCAGCAGCAGTTTGCCGTTGTGGCTGATCGCCATGCCGCGTTTAATTTCGTTAGCTCTTGCCATAAAAATAAACCTGTTTACGAGGAGTCTTGGGAGGTGGCGACACGTTACTCGCGCGGCGGCGTTCAGGCAAGTAGCGCAGGTGAAAATAAACGCGGAGCAAGCGGGACGGCGCGCCGTCCCGCAGGCGGGATTATTGAAATACCGGCAGCATGCCCAGCAGCGCCAGGCAGTGCGCGACGGCATTAATCAGGCCGAACAGGATGATAAAGGCAATCATGCCGCGGCCGCCGGGGGCGCGATAGCCGGACTGCGGGAAACGGCGGCGGCTGGCGCGCGCCATCAGCGCCGGCACGATCACCGCCCACACCGTCGCCGCCAGACCGGCAAAGCCGATGGCGTAGAGGAAGCCGTTCGGGAACAGCAGGGCGGCCAGCGTTGGCGGCGCGAAGGTCACCAGCGCGCTTTTGGCGCGCCCGCAGCCGTCGTCGCTGAACTTGAAAAAGTCGGCGATATAATCAAACAGGCCAAGCGATACGCCAAGGAACGAGCTGGCCAGCGCCATATAGGAGAACGCGTTCAGCAGCTGGCTGACGGTCTGGCTGCTGCTGTTGCCCATCTGTTTCAGCAGGCTGCCGATATTGCCGCCTTCGGCGATCACCTGTTTAAAGGCCTCGCGCGCGATATTGCCCTGAATGACATACTGCCACAGGATATAAATCGCCAGCGCCAGCAGCGTGCCGTACACCAGGCTGCGCACCACCGCGCCGCTGTCTTTATGGTAATACTTCACCAGCCCCGGCACGTTGCCGTGATAGCCGAACGACGCCAGCAGATAGGGCAGCGCGGCCAGCGCATACGGCAGATAGCTGGCGTCGCTGTTGTGCAGATCGAACAGCACCGTCGGCTGCACCTGGGTGAACATATTACCGACCGACAGCGCGAAGCTGATCACCATGCCGCCGATAAGAATGGTGCTGAGCCGGTCAACGGCGCGCGTCGACAGCCAGACGATAAACGCCACCAGGATGGCGAATACCAGGCCGGTACCGGTCTGGCCCACGGCGAGGCTGCCGGCCAGGGTATGGGCGATAATCGAGCCGCCGGCGGAAATATAGGCGTAGGTCAGAATATACAGCACGAAGGCGATCGACAGGCCGTTGATGCTGCTCCAGACGTTGCCGAGCAGATCCTTGACCACGGTGTGAAAGCTGGCGCCGGCCGGATAGTGCAGCGTGGCCTCCAAAATCATCAGGCCGGAAATCAGCATACAGGCCCAGGTATAAATCAGCAGCGCGACCGAGCCGCTGAACCACACGCCGGAAGTGACAATCGGAATCGAGAACATACCGGCGCCGACGGCGGTGCCGGCAATGATCATGGCGCCGCCGAGAACGGAGGGGCGGGAAATTTTCTGGATGCTGTCCGCAGACATGGTGGCTCCTGGTGTGGCCGTTTAGCGCGTTGGTTCTTTTGTACTAGCGTGATGGTACGTGGTGGCGCGGTGCATGTAAAGGGCTTATTACGCATAAAGAGTGCATGATTAGCCGATAACCCGTTGTTATCTTGCACAGCCCGGCGAGTCAGCGGCGGTGCTGCCGCGATTGGCCTGACGTCGCCGCAGAATAAAACCCCGGGGCCGGTATCGTTGCCGCGCGGCTTCTGGTATCGTCGCGCCTTTACCGTTAGCGGGAGTTGCGTATGGAATGTCGTATTGATTGTGGGGCCTGCTGTATCGCGCCTTCCATATCCAGCCCGATACCGGGCATGCCGGACGGCAAGCCCGCCAATACCCCCTGCATTCATCTGGATGAGCGGCTGCGCTGCGGGTTGTTCCACTCTCCGCTGCGGCCGAAGGTGTGCGCCGGCTTGCAGCCCAACCGCGAGATGTGCGCCGACAGCCGGGACGAGGCGCTGATCTATCTTGTTCGCCTAGAGGCGGAAACCGCGCCTTAACTCGTAGATAAAAAACGGGACGCCGTCGCCGGCGTCCCGTGGTGCTTTTCCGCTAATCGTGCATCAGGCGCCGGCCGGCACCGCGTGGGCGGTGTTCTGCAGCGCTTCTCCCTGATATTTCTCGATCTCCAGCTGCGCCATCTGGCCGCAGTTGCCCTGCGCCAGGCTGGAAGTGCCGATATCGAACGTCAGGCAGTTGACGTTGCCGTTCTTGCAGATGGAGCCGGGCTGCGACGGATCGGCCGGATCGAACCAGGCGCCTTCGCTGATGCGCACCGCTCCCGGACGCACGTCCTCGCTGACCAGCGCGCCGACCAGGATCTGGCCGCGATCGTTAAAGGCGCGCACCAGATCGCCCGAACTGATGCCGCGCGCCTTGGCGTCCTGCGGGTTGATCATGATCGCTTCACGGTCGGCCACGGCGAGCTTCAGGCGCAGAGGCGTATTATCGAGCTGCGAGTGCAGGCGGTTGGTCGGGTGTGCGGTGTTCAGCGACAGCGGGTATTTTTCCGCCTCCGGCCCGCGATACCATTCGTGCGGCGGCATCCAGCTCGGAATGCCGCGGCAGTCCTGATAGTGCATCTTGGCGATGGCGTCGGAGTAGATCTCTATCTTGCCGGACGGCGTGCCGAGTGGGTTCAGCAGCGGATTTTCCCGGTAGTCGGCAAAGCGCACCCACTGGGTATTGGCCTCCGGCACCGGGAAGCGCACATAGTTGTTGGACTGCCAGAACATATCGAACGGCGGCAGGGCCACGTGGGCGTTACGCGCCTGCTGTTTCATATCGTCATACATACCCTTCAGCCACTGGGTTTCGTCTTTCCCTTCGGTGAAGGCGTCTTGTACGCCCAGCTTGGCCGCCATGGCGGCGAAGATATCAAAATCGCTGCGCGCCTCATGCTGCGGCGGCACGCACTGGTGCATCGGGAACACGTACAGCTGCGAGTAGTCACCGCCCATTTCGAGGTCGTTACGCTCATAGCTGGTGGTGGCCGGCAGTACGATATCGGCATATTTGGCGGTGGCGGTCCAGTAAGGCTCGTTGACCACGATGGTGTCCGGGTGCTGCCAGGCCTTGATCAGGTTGTTGGTGTCCTGATGCTGGTGGAAAGTGTTGCCGCCGGCAACGTACACCATTTTCACTTCCGGATAGGTGACGTCCGCGCCGTTGAACTGAATGGTTTTGCCCGGGTTGGCCAGACAGTCGGCGATGCGCGCCACCGGGATCGGCGTCGGTGAGTTGCGCGGTGCGTTGCCGGCGGAGATCCCGGCGACGATGCCGCCTTTGGCCGTCGGGCTGCCGCCGGAGGAGTAGTGATAGCTGAAACCGAAGCCGCCGCCCGGCAGGCCGATCTGGCCGAGCATTGCCGCCACGGTCACCAGCAGCCAGTGCTGTTGCTCGCCGTGATGCTGGCGCTGAATGCCCCAACCGCCCATGATCATGGTGCGGTTGCCGGCTATATCGCGCGCCAACTGGCGCAGCGCCTCGGCCTCCACGCCGCAGATATCGGCGGCCCAGTCGGCGGTTTTGGCGATGCCGTCGTCGTCGCCCAGCAGGTAGGCGGCGAATTTGTCGAAACCGACGGTATAGGTGTTCAGGAAGTCGGCATTATGCAGTTTTTCCGTCAGCAGGGTATGGGCGATGCCGAGCAGCATCGCGCCGTCGGTGTAGGGACGCGGGGCGAGCCACTGCGCATTGACGAATTTGGCGCTGTCGTTGAGCACCGGATCGATGCTGATAACGCGGGTGCCTTTCTTCTTCAGCGCGGCAAAGCCGGTCTGGCCGTAGTGATCCGGCACGTTCCAGCTGTTTTTCAGCGTCACCATCGGGTTGCAGCCCCACAGGATCACCAGCTGGCTGTGCTCCACCACGTTCGGCCAGGCGGTCTGCTGCTCGTAAACCTCCATTGAGCCGACCACGTGCGACATAATCACCTGCGCCGCGCCGGTCGAATAGTCGCCGGCGTAGCCGAGGAAGCCGCCGGTCAGGTTCATCAGCCGCTGCAGCAGTGTACGGCTGTTGTGCAGCATGCCGACGCTTTTCCAGCCGTAGGAGCCGGCGTAGATTGACTGCGGGCCGTGATCCTTCTGCAGGCGAGTGATTTCGCCGCACACCAGTTCAATCGCCTTCTCCCAACTAACGCGCACCCACTGGTCATGGCCGCGCAGATCGGTGCGGCTGCCGGGGCCGCCTTCCAGCCAGCTTTTGCGCACCATCGGGTATTTCACGCGGTTTTCCGCATGCACCTGATAGGGCGCCATGGCGATCAGTTCGTTCGGGTAGGGATCGTCTTTGACCGGCTGGACGCCGACCATTTTGCCGTCCTGCACGATGGCCTCAAAGGCGCCCCAGTGGGCGCCGGTCAGAATGCCTTTTTGCGCCTGACGCAGCGCCGCAAACTGCGGCAGCGCCTGGCTGATGGCCTGTGCCAGCGCGGATTTCGGCCACAGACCCGCCAGCAGCGGGGCGGCGGCCAGCGCGGTGGCGCCGCTCAGGAAGCGGCGACGGCTGAGAGTTAACGGTTGCTGTAAATATTTGCTCATCTTCGCGTCTCCCTTAAGACTTGGCCGCCGGCGGCATATCGCTGGCGTGTTTCTGCACGTACTGTGTCAGCACGCGTAACTGTTCCTGCGTTAACGACGTACGCGGGGCCATGCCTTTGATTACGCCGATCCACTGGTTGGCGTTAAAGCGGTCAAGGGCGGTCAGACCGTGGCAGCCGGTGCAGTTGGCCGACATCATCTCTGCACTGTAGCGCCAGATTTTTTGTTGATCGTCAATCAGCTGCTTGCGCGGCAGCCAGACCTGCAGGGCAACCTGGTGCCAGATCAGGCCGGTTTCCGCATCGGTCAGGGTGTCGCCGGTTGTCAGCTGTTTGCGCGCCTCTTCACCCAGCAACACGCTGAGGATGCGTTTGCCTTGGGCGGCGTAAAATACTTCGCTGACGCCGTCCTGCTGCCAGCCGTCGACGCGGGCCAGTACCTTGTCGCCGTCCTGTTTGAGCACGTGCACCTCGGTAGACGGCATCAGGTTACCGGCGTTGTGGCTATCCTGCGGCTGCAGGAAGAACGGCTCGGTGGCGATGGTGTACAGCGTGGTGGCATTCGGCGAGCTTGCCGCTGCGGCCTGCGCCAGCTCGGCGGCGCCGGCCTGGGTGGCGCCGCTCATGTCGGGCAGAATGTGGGCGACGCCCTTGTGACAGTCGATGCAGGTTTCGCCCTGTTTGATTGCCACCGGGTGCTGCAGCCGCGCTTCCGGGCGCTGCGCCGTGATGTCCATGGCGTCAAAGCTGTGGCAGGAGCGGCAGGTGGCGGAATCATTTTCCTTCAGGGATTTCCAGACCGACTGCGCCATTGCCAGCTTATGCGCCTCGTATTTTTCCGGCGTGTCGATTTTACCGGTCATCTCACCGTAAATATCTTTCACCGCGCGGATCTTGGTCCATAAATAGTCAAGAGGCTGATGCGGTACGTGGCAGTCGGCGCATTCGGCGCGGATGCCTTTGGGGTTCTGGAAGTGCACGCTGCCCTGATATTCCGCCAGGGGCTGCTGCATGCTGTGGCAGGAGACGCAAAATTCGCTGTCGCTGGTTTTATGGAACACGGTGGCGGTGGCGGCCAGCAGCGCCGCTCCCAGCATGATGCCAAGCAGCAACAGCCATAGCCATCCCCACCGGTGTCGCTTTTCATGGTTCGTCAGTTTTTTGCTCATAGATAAGCCCGCTTATAATGATGAAATGCCCGATAACACGTGTTGCAATCGGCTCTGCGGCCGTTATAACCGCGCAATTATAGAGGGTATCGTCAAAGTCACCTAACATATTAGGGGTATTAGTGGCAAAAAAGTGACATCTTTCAGAAAAAGAAGGCGTTATATTTGCTGATATATCACGCTGTTGTGAACACTGGTGACAAAACAGGTGGCGGAGGCATCACGCATTTGTTACCAAAGCGTGATGCCGGCGGTCAGTGCGCGGTGTGGTAGGGCAGCCGGTGCTGCCAGAGGTAGATCGCCATGCGGCTGGCTTCAAAGTGGGGTTCAGGCAGCGCCTCCGGCCGGCACCAGCGCCATTCGGCGCACTTTTCCGGCTCTTTCAGTACGGCTTCGCCGCCGGGATGCGTTGCGATCAGGCAGACGGACACGGTGTGTTTGCCTTCTTCCTGCCAGGTCTGCAGGTTGTTGCACACGCCGACGAACTGCGGCGGGGCGATCAGCAGCCCGGTCTCTTCCGCCACTTCGCGCTGGGCGCAGCGTTCGAAGCTTTCGCCGGCTTCCAGATGGCCGCCGGGAATTGACCAGTAAGGGGCATGTTTACCGCAGCGTTTGCCCACCAATATTTCTCCCTGCGGGTTGACGATAATCACCCCGACGCCGGTTAACACCGCCATGCTTTTCTCCTTCAGCTAAACTTCAGCAATCGGTCCTTTCCGCCCGTTCACGCGCGCGGAGCGAGGGGAAAATGTGCGTAACCTCAAAAATCTATCATATCAAAAGCGGCAAAGCTTGCTTTCAGCAATTGCGCCTCACATAGTGATTGAAACGTTTCAGCGTTATCAGGCCGATTGCTTCGCGACAGATAGCGCTCCTTTTTCTCAATGAAGCTGAAACGATTCAATTCAGCAGGAGAGGAGAACCATGTTCCAGTTGTCACAGCAAGACATCCATCTGGGCGCTGCCGCCGGCGACAAACAGGATGCCATCCGGCAGGTGGCGGCCGCACTGACCGAGGCCGGCTGCGTCAGCGCCGCCTACGTTGACGGCATGCTGCAGCGTGAGCTGCAGACGTCCACCTACCTGGGCAACGGTATTGCCATTCCGCACGGCACCACCGACACGCGCGATCTGGTGCTGAACACCGGCGTCCAGGTCTTTCAGTACCCGCAGGGCATCGAATGGGGCGAGGGTCAGATCGCCTATGTGGTGATCGGCATAGCCGCGCGTTCCGATGAGCACCTGGCGCTGCTGCGTCAGCTGACCCATGTGCTGAGCGACGACAGCGTGGCGCAGCAGCTGGCGCAGACCACCAGCGCGGAAGAGCTGCGCAGCCTGCTGATGGGTGAGAAACAGGCGGCGGAATTTCAGTTCGACGCCTCGCTGATTGCGCTGGACGTCAACGCCGACAGCCTGATGACGCTGCAGGCGCTGAACGCCGGTCGTCTGCAACAGATTGGTGCGGTGGATGCGCGCTTCGTCAGCGATGTGATTACCCGCAGGCCGCTGAACCTGGGGCAGGGCATCTGGCTGAGCGACAGTAACGACGGCAACCTGGGCAGCGCGGCGACGGTCAGTCGCCCGGCGCAGGCGTTTAGCGAAGACGGCGAGCCGGTGGCGCTGCTGCTGACCGTGGCGGTCGCCGACGCGCAGCCGCTGACGGTGCTGAACTACCTCAGCGATCTGCTGCTGGCGCAAAAAGCTGAACGTTTGCTGAAGGCGGATGCCGCCGGGGTGCTGGCGCTGCTGACCAGCGAGGTGGCGGAAGAGAGCGAAGTGCTGACCGCGGAATATGTGATTCGTAACGAACATGGCCTGCATGCCCGCCCGGGCACCGCGCTGGTGAATGTGATTAAACAGTTTAACAGCGATATTACCGTCACCAATCTGGACGGCAGCGGCAAACCGGCCAACGGCCGCAGCCTGATGAAAGTGGTGGCGCTGGGGGTGAAGAAAGGCCATCACCTGCGCTTTAGCGCCAGCGGAGAAGATGCTGAAGCGGCGCTGACGGCAATTGGTGAAGCCATCAGCAGCGGACTGGGCGAGGGCGTGGCATGAGCAGAAGAGTAGCAACCATTACGTTAAACCCGGCTTACGATCTGGTGGGCTTTTGCCCCGAGATTGAGCGCGGCGAAGTCAACCGGGTGAAAACCGCCGGCCTGCACGCCGCCGGCAAAGGCATTAACGTGGCCAAGGTGCTGAAGGATCTGGGCATCGACGTCACCGTCGGCGGGTTCCTTGGCAAAGATAATCAGGACGGTTTCCAGCTGCTGTTCAGCGATCTGGGCATCGCCAACCGTTTTCAGGTGGTGCCGGGGCGCACCCGCATCAACGTCAAGCTGACGGAAAAAGACGGTGAAGTGACCGATTTTAACTTTTCCGGATTTGAGGTATCGCCGCAGGACTGGGAGCGTTTTGTCTCGGACTCCCTGAGCTGGCTCGGCCAGTTCGATATGGTAGCGGTCAGCGGCAGCCTGCCGGCCGGCGTGGCGCCGGAAGCCTTTACCGACTGGATGACCCGCCTGCGCGCCCAGTGCCCGTGCATCATTTTCGACAGCAGCCGTGAAGCGCTGGTTGCCGGGCTGAAAGCCGCGCCGTGGTTGGTGAAGCCTAACCGCCGCGAGCTGGAGATTTGGGCCGGCCGTCCGCTGCCGACGCTGAAGGATGTGGTGGAGGCGGCGCATGCGCTGCGCGATCAGGGCATCGCCCACGTGGTGATTTCCCTCGGCGCCGAAGGGGCGCTGTGGGTGAACGCCTCCGGCGAATGGATCGCCAAGCCGCCGTCCTGCGAAGTGGTCAGTACCGTTGGTGCCGGCGACTCGATGGTCGGCGGGCTGATCTACGGCCTGCTGATGCGTGAATCCAGCGAGCATACCCTGCGCCTGGCGACCGCGGTCGCCGCCCTGGCCGTCAGCCAGAGCAATGTAGGCATCACCGATCGTCCGCAGTTGGCCGCGATGATGGCGCGCGTCGACCTGAAACCTTTTAATCAATAGCAGGAGGCAGAATGAAAACGCTGCTGATCATTGACAGTTCCCAAGGGCAGGCGCGCGGACATCTGGCGCAGCGCATGCTCAGCGCTGCAGCGGCCAAGGCCGGCCTGCAGTTGGTTGACGCACCGGCGGAGGCCGAGCTGGTGGTGGTCGCCGGCGCGGCCGTGCCGGCGGACGAAGCGCTGAGCGGCAAGGCCGTGTATCTGGGCGACGTTGAGCACGCGGTGCGCGATGCCGACGCCTTCCTGGCGCAGGCCAAACGTGACGCGGCGCCGTATCAGGCGCCGGCCGTAGCGCCGGCAGCGGCAACGGCTGCGACGCCGGCCGCCGGGCCGAAACGCATTGTGGCGGTGACCGCCTGCCCGACCGGCGTGGCGCACACCTTTATGGCCGCCGAGGCGATTGAAAGCGAAGCGAAAAAGCGCGGCTGGTGGGTGAAGGTGGAAACCCGCGGTTCCGTCGGCGCCGGCAACGCCATTACGCCGGAAGAGGTGGCCGAGGCGGATCTGGTGCTGGTGGCCGCCGATATCGAAGTGGATTTGGACAAGTTCGCCGGCAAGCCGATGTACCGCACCACCACCGGGCTGGCGCTGAAAAAGACCGCGCAGGAGCTGGACAAGGCGCTGGCGGAGGCGGAGGTGTTCCAACCGTCGAAAGACGGCGCTGCGCCGGCCGCCGCAAAGAAAAAAGAGAGCAACGGACCGTACCGTCACCTGCTGACCGGGGTCTCCTATATGTTGCCGATGGTGGTGGCGGGCGGTCTGTGTATCGCGCTGTCCTTTATGTTCGGCATCAAGGCCTTTGAAGAGAAGGGCACTCTGGCGGCGGCGCTGATGCAGATCGGTGGCGGTTCAGCCCTGGCGCTGATGGTGCCGGTGCTGGCCGGCTATATCGCCTTCTCCATTGCCGACCGTCCGGGCCTGACGCCGGGCCTGATCGGCGGCATGCTGGCGGTCAGCACCAACGCCGGCTTCCTCGGCGGGATCATCGCCGGTTTCCTGGCGGGCTATGTCGCCAAGATCATCAGCGGCAAGCTGCGTCTGCCGTCGAGTATGGAAGCGCTGAAACCGATCCTGATCATTCCGCTGTTTGCCAGCCTGATCACCGGCCTGGTGATGATCTATGTGGTCGGTACGCCGGTCGCCAGAATCATGGAAGGCCTGACCCACTGGCTGCAGTCGCTGGGCACGGCGAACGCGGTACTGCTGGGGGCGATCCTGGGCGCGATGATGTGCACCGATATGGGCGGCCCGGTCAATAAGGCGGCTTACGCCTTTGGCGTGGCGCTGCTGAGCTCCTCCGTCTATGCGCCGATGGCGGCGATTATGGCGGCGGGCATGGTGCCACCACTGGCGATGGGGCTGGCGACCCTGCTGGCGCGGCGTAAATTTGACAAGTCGCAGCAGGAAGGCGGCAAGGCGGCGCTGGTGCTGGGGCTGTGCTTTATCAGCGAAGGGGCGATTCCGTTTGCGGCGCGCGACCCGATGCGCGTCCTGCCGTGCTGCATCGCCGGCGGTGCGCTGACCGGCGCGCTGTCGATGATGTTCGGCGCCAAGCTGATGGCGCCGCACGGCGGCCTGTTTGTGCTGTTGATCCCGGGGGCGATTTCACCGGTGCTGATGTACCTGCTGGCGATTGTTGCCGGTACGCTGCTGGCGGGCGTGGGCTACGCGCTGGTTAAGCGCGCCGACGCGCCGACGCCGGCGGAAGCCTGAGCCACACATCAGCAGCAATAAAAGACCGGAGCCAAAGGCTCCGGTTTTTTTATCCCCGCGCCCGGCTACTGCTGGGCCTTCAGCCAGGCGATCTCTTCCGCCCAGATATCCGGATTGACGGTTTCGAGGATCAGCGGAATATTATCGAAGCGCGCATCGCGCATGATATAGCTGAACACCGTTTTGCCGATATTGCCTTCACCCAGGCTGTGGTGGCGGTCGACGCGGCTGTTGAATTCGCTTTTGGCATCGTTCAGGTGCATGCCGCGCAGGTAGTTGAAGCCGACGACCTCGCCCAGTTGCTTAAAGGTGTGTTCGCACGCCTCTTCACTGCGCAGGTCATAGCCGGCGGCGAAGGCGTGGCAGGTATCAATACAGACGCCCACGCGGCTTTTGTCTTCCACGCCGTCGATAATCGCCGCCAGATGCTCGAACTTAAAGCCCAGGTTGCTGCCCTGGCCGGCGGTGTTCTCAATCACCGCGGTTACGCCTTCGGTCTGATCCAGCACGATATTGATGGATTCGGCAATGCGCGCCAGACACTTGTCTTCATCGATCTGCATCAGGTGGCTGCCGGGGTGGAAGTTCAGCAGCGTCAGCCCCAGCTGTTCGCAGCGCTGCATTTCGTCGAGAAAGGCCGTGCGGGACTTCTCCAGCGCTTCCGCCAGCGGGTGCCCCAGGTTAATCAGATAGCTGTCGTGCGGCAGGATCTGCCCCGGGCCGTAGCCATAGCGCGCGCAGGCGCTCTTAAACTTATCAATAACCTCGGCAGACAATGGCGCAGCTTTCCATTGACGCTGATTTTTGGTGAACAGGGCGAACGCGGTCGCCTCCAGTTCGTGTGCGCGGATAACCGCCTGATCCACGCCGCCTGACGCGCTGACATGTGCACCGACAAACTTCATTTGCAATCTCCTGTGTTAACCCCGCGCCGGCTGCTGCCGTCTCCTGAACGAAGCGGTCGAACCCGCGAGGGTATCGCCTGGTTATTATGGCATTGATGGGCGGCGGTTTGAATGGCGGGAAGCGAGCAGGCCCGAATGGCGGGCCTGCTGGGGGGAGATTAGAACAGATGTTGCACGGCCTGGTTAATCACGCCGCCGCCGACAATCAGCCAGATAAACAGCAGGGTCGCCAGCAGAATCGGTTTGACCCCCGCCTGACGCACGGCGCTGATATGGGTGGTCAGGCCCAGCGCCGCCATTGCCATCGCCAACATCCAGGTGTCGGCGGTAATCAGCTGCTGCACCAGTGCGGCCGGCAGCAGGTTAAAGGAGTTGAACCCGGCGACGGCGATAAACAGCACGGCGAACCACGGGATGGTGATGGCGGACTTTTCCGCTTTGCCGGCACCGCTGCCGCGGCTGATATAGCCTGACAGCAGCAGCAGGAACGGGGCCAGCATCATCACGCGAATCATTTTGGCGATCACCGCGGCGTTTTCGGCGTCCGGGCCGATGGCATGGCCGGCGGCCACCACCTGCGCCACCTCATGAATGGTCGAGCCGGTATAGATGCCGAAGGTTTCCTGATCGAACGGCAGCCACTGGTACTGCAGGTTTAAATGATACAGCCACGGGTAGGCGAAGATCGCCAGCGTGCCGAACACCACGACGGTAGAGACCGCCACCGCCACCTTGCTGGACTCGGCTTTCAGCACCGGCTCGGTGGCCATCACCGCCGCCGCGCCGCAGATGCTGCTGCCGGCGCCGATCAGCATGGCGGTCTGGCTGTCGATGCCGAACACTTTTTTACCCAGCCAGCAGGCCAGCAGAAAAGTACTGCTCAGCGTCAACGCATCGATCACAATGCCGGTGGCGCCGACGTCGGCGATTTGCTGAAAGGTCAAACGAAAGCCGTACAGGATAATACCCAGCCGCAACAGGCGCTGTTTCGCCAGCTGTACGCCGGCGTGGCAGTTTGGCTGCAGCCAGGGGTACAGCGTATTGCCCACCAGGATGCCGAACAGAATCGCCAGCGTCAGCGCGCCGAGGCCCAGCCCGGCAATCCAGGGCACTTCGCCCGCCCAGATGGCGAGCGCGGTCAACGCGGCGGTCAGCGCCAGTCCGGGCACCAGACGCGGCAGCCCGAATAACGGAAAGCGCCGTTCGGGATAGGTTGTTGTGGTTGTTTCAGTCGCCATTGCTCAAATCCTTTCTCTCATTTGCTGCGGACAAGAGTAGGGCGTGGCGCTATAAAAGAGAAATTGATTATATGGTTATAATCAATCTGAATAAGTGGTAAATAAAAAGGGCCGCACGATGTGCGGCCCCGGTTGCTGCCCCGGACTACGGGGAAAAGAAGTGATGCGTATTGAGCTGTTCGACAATCCCCTTCGCGACGTAGTTTGCTCCGCTCAGGGTGAAATGGCCGTAATCGAAGGCGGCAGGCTGGCCGCTGGTGGTCATTTCCAGGCAGCGATCCCCCGGACAGACTAAATCGTAAACCGAGATATAGTTGGTTTTCATCGAGCTAGACAGGGCTTTGAGTTCACTGTCCATCAGTTTACGGCTTTTTACGACGGAGCGGCTGGCCAGCGCCGGATCGCCATTTTCCTGATAGGCCAGCAACTCCGGCAGCGGCCCTTTATACTCGACGGTCGGCCCCAGGATGTAGAAGTTTTTGGTGTGCTGCTTCAGGTAGTTGATAGTCTTGATCAGCGCCGGTTTGTCGTATTCATTCCAGCGTGCGGAGACGATAACGCCGTCGATCTTATGCTTGATAATCAAATCTTTGTAGACATAGTCCATAATGGCGGTGCAGCGGTTGCTGAACTTTTGTTCGGTAACCGGTTTACAGCCGGAAGCGGTGGCCTGCATCAGGTTGACGTTTTCGCCCGCCGCCAGGCTGATGGCGCGCCACAGGTGGGCGCCATGGCTGTCGCCAATCAACACGAAATTCTTCTTCGTGTCGGACAGTTTCAGGCAGTGCTCTTTGCTGTAAGTGCCCGATGCGCCCACTTCGCCATTAATAAAGCATTCGCCAAAGCGGTACTGGTAATTGTACTCATCGGTGGTGCGGTAATTAATGTAATCGGCAATTTTTAATGAGTTTTCGGAGAAATTGCCGTTGTCATATTGCCAGTAGCCGATGACGGACGTCAGCGAGGCGGCAATCACCACGCTGGCGGCCGAGGCGGTAACAATACGTTTTGACGGCACGTTTTTCAGCTTGTAGCGGAACGGAATTTCGATCAGATAGCGGGAGGCGATTGCCAGAATAAAGGTGCTGGAAAGCACCAGCAGGCTTTTCTGCCACAGTGCGCCGTCAAACAGGATATTGGTATAGACGATAATCGGCCAGTGCCAGAGATACAGGCAGTAGGAAATCATGCCAATATAGACAATCGGCTTGATTGCCAGGATCTTGTTGATAATGGCATCACGGCCGGACAGAATAATAAGAAATGCGCCCACGCAGGGGTAAAGGGCATTATACGACGGGAATTTTTTGGTGGTGTCCAGCCACAGGAAACCAAATACGATCAGCGCCAACCCCAGCAGGCTCAAGGCGTGGCGGGTTGCGGATTTTTTCAGAAATGCAGCCTGCTCCAGTCCACCCACCGCCAACAGGGCGCCGAGCGCCAATTCCCAGGCGCGGGTAGGCAGCATATAAAATGTCATGCTTGGCTGGAACTTCAATCCCAGCAGGCTGAGCATAAATGAGCCGATGATAATCAGCACAATCATCAGCGTGGTGCGGTTGCGGAAGAATTTTAATGCGGTAAACAGAATAATCGGGAACAGGATATAAAACTGCTCTTCAACCGCCAGAGACCAGGTATGCAGCAGCGGTTTTAATTCTGCAGGCCCGTCGAAGTAACCGGTTTGGCTAAAGAAGAAAAAATTTGAGGAAAATAGCGTGGTGGCCAGTGCGCTTTTTCCCAGTTCGGCGACCTGTACGGGAAGCAGTATATGATAACCGATAACCAGCGTGACAAGTAAAACGACGAATAATGGTGGGAGAATCCTTAAGCTGCGGCGTTTATAAAAGTCTACGTAGGAAAAGTCACCCTTAATATATTCCTGAAAGATAATGCCGGAAATTAAATAGCCGGATATTACAAAAAATATATCAACACCGGTAAATCCGCCGGGAATGCCGGGAAATCCCATATGGTATGCGATGACCGGCAGAACGGCGAGCGCCCGTAACCCGTCGATATCTGCTCTATATTTCACAATCCCACCTAAAGTAAGCAAAATGATGCGAAAGTATAAGCAAATCGTTAACATTATTTGAAGGGCGCTACAGTCGATTGAGCATGATAATGCATAAAATAGGATTATGCTCAGTCCGCCCGGCGCCGATGCGGCAAGATCGGGTTTGCGAATCCGCTAGGCTGCGGTAAGGTTATGCGTCTGTTTTAGCCGTTTGCTCCCTCCTTAATTGTACTGAGACCGTTATGCATATCACGTTACGTCAGTTGGCCGTCTTCACCGAAGTGCTGAAAAGCGGTTCCACGACGCAGGCATCGCAGGTGTTGGCGCTGTCCCAGTCGGCGGTGAGCGCCGCGCTGGCCGATCTGGAAGGGCAACTTGGCGTGCAGCTGTTCGATCGGGTAGGCAAGCGGCTGGTGCTGAACGAACATGGCCGCCTGCTGTACCCCAAGGCGCTGGCGCTGCTGGAGCAGGCGGGAGAGATTGAGCAGCTGTTTCGTCACGACGGTGGGGCGTTGCGCATTGCCGCCAGCAGCACCATCGGCAACTATATGCTGCCGGCGATGATGGCGCGCTACCGGCAGGATTTTCCAGCTACGCCGCTGGAGCTGAACGTCGGCAACAGTCAGGACGTGATTAGCGCGGTGGCGGATTTCCGCGTCGATCTGGGGCTGATCGAGGGGCCGTGCCACATGCCGGAACTGGTGACGCAGCCCTGGCTGGAGGATGAGCTGGTGGTGTTTGCCGCCCCTGACAATCCGCTTACCCGCCAGCGGCTCACCCTGGCGACGCTGGCCGAGGCGCCGTGGATCCTGCGCGAGCGCGGTTCGGGCACGCGAGAAGTGCTGGATCATCTGCTGCTGGCGCACCTGCCGCATTTCCAACTGGTGATGGAGCTGGGCAACTCGGAGGCGATTAAACATGCGGTGCGCCACGGTATCGGCATCAGCTGTCTGTCGCGCCGAGTGATTGCCGAACAGCTGGACAGCGGTGCGCTGGTGGCGCTGCCGGTGCCGCTGCCGCCGATGATCCGCACTCTGTATCTGATCCATCACCGCCAGAAACATATCTCCAACGCGCTGCAGCGTTTTCTCAGCTACTGTTTGCCCCCTGCCGAAGCATAAAAATCTGTGTTGTGTCACATAACTGACAGGAACTCAGGGGATTAGGGGTATTGCTAATAATTGCCTCTGAATTATGAAGCTATCTTATATCACTGGAATGTTACTAGTGCGTCGGCGGGTATTTGTTACAATCCGCCCTCAATTTTTTTGGACGAGCAGATAGGGTAAGAATGGCTCAGCAGGATATAAAAACATCGGGACAGCAACAGCCCGGACTCCGCCGCGAGTTAAAAGCGCGGCACTTAACCATGATTGCCATTGGCGGCTCTATCGGTACCGGTCTGTTTGTCGCCTCCGGTGCCACCGTGTCACAGGCCGGTCCCGGCGGGGCACTGCTTTCCTATGCATTGATCGGCCTGATGGTCTACTTCCTGATGACCAGCCTGGGCGAACTGGCGGCGTTTATGCCGGTGGCCGGTTCGTTTTCCACCTATGGCGCCAAGTATGTGGAAGAGGGTTTCGGCTTCGCGCTGGGTTGGAACTACTGGTACAACTGGGCAGTGACCATTGCGGTCGACCTGGTGGCCGCACAGCTGGTGATGAGCTACTGGTTCCCCGATACGCCGGGCTGGATCTGGAGCGCGCTGTTCCTCGGCGTGATGTTCCTGCTGAACTACATCTCCGTGAAAGGGTTCGGCGAAGCGGAATACTGGTTCTCGCTGATTAAGGTCACCACCGTCATTATCTTTATCATCGTCGGCATCCTGATGATTGTCGGCATTCTGAAGGGCGGCGAACATGCCGGCTGGCAGAACTGGAGCGTCGGTGACGCGCCGTTCGCCGGTGGTTTCTCGGCGATGATCGGCGTGGCGATGATCGTCGGCTTCTCGTTCCAGGGCACCGAGCTTATCGGCATCGCCGCCGGCGAATCGGAAAACCCGGGGAAAAACATTCCGCGCGCGGTGCGTCAGGTGTTCTGGCGTATTCTGCTGTTCTATATCTTTGCGATCCTGATCATCAGCCTGATTATTCCGTACACCGATCCGAGCCTGCTGCGCAACGATGTCAAAGACATCAGCGTCAGTCCGTTCACGCTGGTGTTCCAGCATGCCGGTCTGCTGTCGGCGGCGGCGGTGATGAATGCGGTTATTCTGACGGCGGTGCTGTCGGCGGGTAACTCCGGCATGTACGCGTCGACGCGTATGCTGTTTACCCTGGCGCGCGAGGGCAAGGCGCCGCGCATCTTCGGCAAACTGTCGAAGGGCGGCGTGCCGCGCAACGCGCTGTATGCCACCACGGTTGTGGCCGCGCTGTGCTTCCTGAGCTCCATGTTCGGCAACCAGTCGGTATACCTGTGGCTGCTCAATACTTCCGGCATGACCGGCTTTATCGCCTGGCTGGGGATCGCCATCAGCCACTACCGCTTCCGCCGCGG
Source organism: Serratia sp. FGI94 (assembly GCF_000330865.1). Lineage (NCBI taxonomy): Bacteria > Pseudomonadati > Pseudomonadota > Gammaproteobacteria > Enterobacterales > Yersiniaceae > Serratia > Serratia sp. FGI94. Next base: position 3,126,846 of record NC_020064.1, on the reverse strand, counting down.
TTATATGCTGCAGGGGCATGATTTAAACGCGTTGCCGTACCGCTCCGGCTTCTTCCCGCTGGGCCCGGTCTTCGCCTTTATCCTGTGCCTGATCATCACGCTGGGGCAGAACTATCAGGCCTTCCTGGAAGACAAGATTGACTGGTACGGCGTGACCGCCACCTATATCGGCATTCCGCTGTTCCTGATCATCTGGTTCGGCTATAAGCTGGCGCGCGGCAGCCGTTTCGTTAAGTACCGCGATATGGAATTCCCGACGATTAAGTAGTACGGTTCAACCAACGCGGCGTGATGCGCCGCGTTGGTTTACTCACTATCCTGCCTGCGTTTTTTCCTTTTCTGATGCATACCTCGTTACAAATTCTTCTTCAGACGTCATGGTCATCGGCGTGATTGATAAGTATTATCGTTTGCTCTATTGTTGACGTCCGCTGCATCTCCGCAATGATGCTTTCCAGAATCTATGATCGCCGCCGTGGGCGGTGATGTCGTCGTAACAGGTACCCGAAATCATGAGCGTAACCACCGATCCTTTACCAGACGCGAGCGGCAAGTCCGGCGTCCAGGTTATGGGGCGTTATCAGCATATTCTCCGCCACCGTTTATTGATAATGGGCGCGCTGGGGATCGCGATAGTGGCTTCGCTGGTGCTGGATTTCACCATGGGGCCGTCCGGCCTGTCCTTATCCAGCCTGTGGCAGACGCTGATTAACCCGGCCGGCGCCGATGCCGGCACGCGGGTGATCGTCTGGGATATCCGCATGCCGTATGCGCTGATGGCGGTGGTGGTCGGTCTGGCGCTGGGGCTGGCGGGCGCGGAAATGCAGACCATCCTGAACAACCCGCTGGCAAGTCCCTTTACCCTTGGCGTCTCGTCGGCGGCGGCCTTCGGCGCGGCGCTGGCGATTGTGCTCGGCATTGGCGTGCCGGGGATCCCGGACCAGTGGTTTATTTCGGCCAACGCATTTATCTTCGCGCTGCTGGCGGCGCTGATGCTGGACGGCATCACCCGCTGGACGCGGGTGGCGACCTCCGGCGTGGTGCTGTTCGGCATCGCGCTGGTGTTCACCTTTAACGCGCTGGTGTCGATGATGCAGTTTATCGCCAGCGAAGATACGCTGCAGGGGCTGGTGTTCTGGACCATGGGCAGCCTGGCGCGCGCCTCATGGGAAAAACTGGGTATTCTGCTGTCGGTGTTCGCCGTGCTGCTGCCGCTGTCGATGATGAGCTCCTGGAAGCTGACCGCGCTGCGCCTGGGCGAAGACCGCGCCGTCAGCTTCGGTATTGACGTACGCCGCCTGCGGCTGACGACGCTGCTGCGTATCAGCATTCTCTCCGCGCTGGCGGTGGCGTTTGTCGGGCCGATCGGCTTTATCGGCCTGGTGGCGCCGCATATCGCGCGTTTGATCTTCGGTGAAGATCACCGCTTCTACCTGCCTGCCAGCGCGTTGATCGGCGCACTGGTGCTGTCGATGGCCTCGGTGGCGTCGAAAAACCTGGTGCCGGGCATCATTATTCCGGTCGGCATCGTGACCTCGCTGGTGGGGGTACCGTTCTTCCTCAGCATTATTCTGCGTCACCGGGGGAACGTCTGATGAACCAGGGACTGCGTATTGAACATTTTTCCGCCGGCTATCCCAAACGCCCGGTGATTAACGACCTGTCGGTAGCGCGTCTGGCGCGCGGCGATATTACCGTGCTGCTGGGGCCGAACGGCAGCGGCAAATCAACCCTGTTGCGTTCGCTGGCCGGTCTGAACCCGGCGCAGGGCAAGCTGTGGCTGGACGATAACGATCTGATGGCGATGCCATTCGCCCGCCGCGCCGAGCAGGTGGTGTATCTGCCGCAGTCGCTGCCGGCCGGGGTGCACCTGCACGTGCTGGAGTCGATCATCGTTGCCCAACGCGCCTCCGGCGGCCGCAGCAACACCGGCAGCGAAGCCGAAGTGATGGCGCTGCTGGAACAGCTGGGGATCGCCCATCTGGCCCTGAGCTATCTCGATCAGCTCTCCGGCGGACAGAAACAGCTGGTGGGGCTGGCGCAGTCGCTGATCCGCCAGCCTTCGCTGCTGCTGCTGGATGAGCCGCTGAGCGCGCTCGATCTTAACTACCAGTTCCACGTGATGGATCTGGTGCGGCGCGAAACCCGCAAGCGTAATATCGTCACGGTGGTGGTGGTGCACGATATCAATATCGCGCTGCGTCACGGCGACCACGCGCTGATGCTGAAGGACGGTGATCTGATTGCCGATGGCGCGCCGGAGGCGGTAATCACCCCGCACAGTCTGGCGCAGGTGTACGGCGTGCGCGGGCGTATCGAACGCTGCTCGCAGGGCACGCCGCAGGTATTGATTGATGGCTTGGTGAATGCGCCGGTGGTGTGAGATGGTTAACTGCCAACGTTAACCCAATCCGGCGAACCGTATAGGAAAAAGTAATCAGCCAGCCTCAGGAAGAGAGGCACAAAATACAGGGGATCGTTGAGTGGCTGGGGCAATCTTTTGCTGACCTTATTCCAATCGTTGCGATTGTTACTGACGGCGTGTTCTTGTCTCTTTTTTTCGACTTATGGATTCTATCTGTTCATTGGCTGGGCAACGATCGTTTGTGTCCTCTATGTGAAGTATTCCAAATGGCTGTGATGGTTAACTTGTCGTGCTTGTGGTAGATATATTTTTAGCAGGACAACGGATGGCATCAACCATGGAAAGTAACGGAGTACACATATGACTAATGCTATTTTTCCACAGACAATATTTACGACCAATCGCCTCTTCAATGACTATGGTGCAAGTGATATGCGGTACGGTGACCTATCAGGAGACAGGTTGCAGAGAGAGTTTAGACTGAAGAATATATCGAATATAGTAGATCCGTATACGCTAACTAGACTAACGGCATTTGATAATCCACAGTCTAGGTTTGCGGGGGTCTACGGTGGCATTCGACGTGGCGGAAAGCTTAGCGTTCAGGAGTGCGCCAACCTGCTATTTAAAGAGATGCTGACGACCTCTCTGCCGTATGCTTTTGTTGGACCCTACCGGTATTTGATTAACCAGATGTTGACGCATTTCCAGCGTTCTACGGGGATGCCTTTTCATGATGACAAGCTGAATGCTGCATACCGTCAAAAGCTTCTTTCCGATTACACAAAGAAAAATACAAAATACATTATGCAGGAAGCCATAGGGCTGTTTATCGACTATAAAAACAAAGGGTTGCCGCAAAAAAGGTTAAGGGATGTCAAATCTGCCATTGGTGGCTCGATCCTTCCAAAATTTGACTCCCCTATCCTTGATAAAATAAACGGGATGGGGATCACTGTCCACGACGTTCATGCTACGAAGATAGACATACTCAGCCTTGATGTAGGTGAACGAAGCTGGAAGGCTAGGGTAAAGTTCACAGGACAGGATCACTTCGGTTTGGACACTGATGATATCCGCAAAAAGAAATTTAACCAGTTCCACTTTTTTAGAATATGGTTTGTCCTGCAGCGTTTTAATCGATTTGGTTTCCGTCCATTCCTAACTAATATGGAAGCAGTTGTTGATATAGCTGGAGGGAATTGATGCGCATATTCGCAATCGCAATTTTGGCCGCATTGCTGGGGGGGTTTTACTACATTTTTCTTGCAGAGAGCGATGTAGCCGTTATTGATGCGCATTATGACGGAAGTACTGCGGCGGTCATTGTTGATAGGCTACCTTCTGCCGAGGCGGAAAAGATCGCCTGGTGGAAAAGCAATCAGCAAAAGATTAGAGAAAAATACCGCATTCCTTCCGGTGGTACAGGGCCATTCCTGATAATGGTGTATGCATTTGGTGATGGGTACAAAGAAGAGGGGAAGGAGGATCGGGTGTGTTTTAGTGATATGAAACCACCTCGGAATTGCATCGATAAAAACATACTCATGATGGTTTGGCGTACTCGAGAAGGCGGCGTTAAGTATGAGTTTTAAGCTTTACTCTAGGCTCTTTAAGGCTGATAGCCGTGCAGTGATGGTTGAGTAGCCTGAAACAGGCATTAGTAGTGGGTATCCTGCAATATCTCCCGTTAATTATCAGCCTGACCAAACAGGATAACCATCACCCCAACACCATACGGAAGTAGGTGTTGGGGTGATGAACGATACCCTCAGCCCGTTGCCGGGCCTGCTATGAGCGTCAGAAGTTATAGCTCATCCCTACCGTGTAGCGACGGCCGTCCAGCGTGGTGTTGTAGTGCTCGTAATCCACGGTTTTATCGAGAATGTTATACACCCCACCGGTCAGCTGCAGGTTTTTTGCCGCCTGATAGCTGACGCCGACGTCGACGAAGGTATAGGACGGCGTGCTCTTGGCCATCGAGGTGCGGCTCAGGTATTCCGAGGTTTTACTGCGGAAGTTGACGCGGGTCCACAGATCGACGTCGTGCTTCGCCTGCCAGTCCAGCACGGTGTTGAACATATGCTTCGGCATCTGGTTCAGCGGTTTACCCTGGAACTGGCCGCTTTTCTGCTCCGACTCGGTGTAGGTATAGTTAGCGGTCAGCTGCCAGTCTTTAGCGAACTTCCAGCCGGCGGTGGCTTCGACGCCGCGCATATTGGCCTTATCGACGTTGACGCGGTCGCTGATAAAGTCGTAATCGATGCCGCCCAGAGAGCAGCCCGGCTCGTCCTCGCAGCGCCTGACTTCGGTGATCTTGTCTTTGAAGTCGGTATTGAACAGGGTGATCCCGGCGTTCAGATTTTGCTGGTTATCCCACAGCAGGGCGATCTCTTCGCTCAGGCTCTTTTCCGGCTTCAGGTCCGGGTTGCCGACGATCATGCCTTTGCTTGAACCGCCGCCGGTGGCCTGGCCCCAACTGGCTGACGACTGACGCAGGTCCGGCGAGCGGTAGCCGGCGGAGACGCCGCCCTTCAGCGTCCACTGTTCGGCCAGATGCCAGACGCCGTACAGGCGCGGCGTCCAGTGGCTGCCGTAGTTTTGGTCGCGATCCATGCGGATGCCGCTGGTCAGGCTGAAATCATTGGTCATTGCCCACTCGTCTTCGGCAAACAGCGCCCAGCTCCAGCGGGTCAGCTGGTTGACGTCCCGCGCTGATTCCAGCTGGTTGCCGCCGTCGCTCAGTTTTTCGTAGCGATACTGGCCACCGATATTCAGCATATGGTCGCCCAGCGCAAACTGGTTCTGGGTATTGAAGATGGTGTTATACATCTTCATGTTGCGGCCCGGGTTATTGGTCTCTTCGCGCTGGATATAGCTGCTGGTATTGCCGAAATCGTAATAGCCGTTGTGCGTCAGCGAGTAGTTGGTGCGGGTATACAGACTGTCGCTTGGCTGGTTGGGTTTGCAGCTGCCTTTGCGGCAGCTCTCCGTCGCGGTGGATTTGCCTGGCGTACTGTTGCGGTCCTGCAGCGAACGGCCAAGCTCAAATTCAAACTCGTTCTGCTCATCCGGCGTCAGGCTGAACACCGCGGTGCCGCTGCGCATGCGCTGTTCATTATAGCCGTTGACGATTTTGTCCTCCGCGCGGTGGGACAGCAGGCCGTTGACGCGCAGGCCGAGCAGGCCTTCAATCAGCGGGCCGGAGGCGTAGGCGTTGGTCTGGTACAGATCGCCGGAGTCGCGATTTTCCTGGAAGGTGGCGTCGGCGTGCACCGAGCCGCGCCAGCCCTGCGTGGTGGAGGTTTTACGGGTGATGATGTTAATCACGCCGCCCATCGCGTCGGAGCCGTACAGCGAGGACATCGGCCCGCGCACCACTTCGATGCGTTCAATGGCTTCCAGCGGCGGCAGCCAGCCCTGCTCGATCCCGGCGTTGTCGCTGTTGGGGCGGGTGCCGCGGGTATCCACGCGTTTGCCGTCGATCAGAATCAGGGTGTATTTGGATGACATGCCGCGGATGCTGATATCGCTGCTGCTGCCGCCGCCGGTGACCACCACGCCCGGCACGTCTTTCAGCGCGTCGGTGACGTCGCGGTAGGCTTTATTTTCGATCTGCTGACGCGGGATCACCGAGATAGAGGCGGCGGAATCCTGGATCTTCTGTTGGAAACCTGACGCGGTGACCACCATGGTGTCCTGTTCGGCGGCCAGAGCGGCCTGGCTGGCGAGTGCGGCGATAATGAATGCGGTGAGTTTGTTATAGCTTGGCTTTTCCATGGGATAACAATTCCTGGCCCAGAGCGGCAGAACAAGGTTGTCTGCCAAAAGAGTAAGTACAAATGAAAACCCATTAAATTCCGGAGAATTCAATGGACCGCGTGAAAACGTGAGGCTATTGTAAGGAAATAATAGAGAATGTAAATGCAAATGATAATTCATATCATTTGTATATTTGATCAGGGTTTTTAATACGAAACAATGCAGAGGTTGGGAAAGGGCGGCAATACGGCCGGCCCCCTTCGGCAGAAGAGGGCGAAGGACGAAGAATCAGAAGGTGGTGGGGGTGTGGGCGCTGATGATGCGGCACTCGCGGGCCGAGGTATTGCTGAAGCTGTGGGCAATGCCGGTGTTGATGGCGTAGCTCTGGCCGGCGCTGAGCGGGTAGCTCTGGCCGTTGATGGTCAGCACGATTTCACCTTCCAGCACGGTGCCGATCTCCTCGCCCTGATGCTTGATTTTTTCCCCGGTGGTGGAGCCGGGTTGGTAGGTTTCCAGCATCATCGCCAGATTACGCGTCGGGCTGCCGTTATGCACCAGCTTCATCGAAACGCCCTGGCTGCCGATTTCGATCAGATCTTCCGCCTCGATCACTACTTTAGGCTCATCCGTACGCTCCGGCTCGGCAAAAAACTCGGACAGTGACAGCCCGTAGACCTTCAGGAGCTTCTGCAGCGTACTGATCGCCGGGCTGACCTTATCCTGTTCAATGGTGCTGATGGCGCTGTGGGTCAGCCCGGACAGTTCAGCGACCCGTCGCTGTGACAGGCCCAACTGCTGACGGATTTGCGACAGGCGCTTTCCTGGCGCCAGGGGGATTTCGCTCATAGCGGTACTTCCTTCTGGTGGCTGCGACAGGCAGAGGTAAAACCGTGATACGGCGAAAGGGCGCCGCACGATCGTGGTAGCCGAATATCTGGCGTATCCATCATACGGAGGAAAGGATGGAAAATATATTGCCCATGCCTGTCTCCGCTAAAACGGAAAGAATATCGATGAAAACGACGCTAACGGGTTTTTAGCCGAATGAAACGCACGTCGTTTCCGCAACTGATGAATAATCACGCCGCATTGTAACATTCGCCGGGCGTTAATGTTAATAGCATGTTTCCCTCCGTGGCCGTTATTTTGAGCGGGGAGCGTGGGACGGGCAACATGCCGCACCGAGGCGTGACGTAGCCGCGGATTGGGTGTTGAAAAATGGCTGAAAGGGAGTAAGGTAAAGCCTAAGAAATAACTAAAGGTAATATCAGTCGCTGAAATATCCAGCTAAACGAAGGATTTTAGTGCGGTTGCCGAAAAGAATTTGCAGTTAGAGGGCTTCTGGATCTTGTCATCCAGAGGTTTTCTGATGCAAAATACGCGCAATGCAGAAATAGCCGACGTTTTAAAGCGTCGGTTATTTTTTTGCATCTAGTTTTGTAAACCGAGCGTTTCATACACAAGCGAGGCCGGACTCCGAGCCGGATAGATAAACAGTTTTGTGCACGATCAACCAAAAACTTCATTGGTCGTGACTCATGAGGAACAGAAAGATGGGGCAATTTTTCAATACAGCACCGGTGCCCGCCGGCTTCCGCTGCACCCGCGGCGATTACGGACCAGCAGCCAAGGTTTCCTTGATGCATATCCCGGCTCCCCTTACCCCTCTTTTAGAATTAAGTCGCCTGTTGCGAAGTTTCCCCGCAACCTTGAGTCTTAGCGTGTCTACTCTCCGCAAGTCTGAAGGTAAGGGGGGGCTGAACAATGTCCGATAACATCGTCAGCGCCGCTCCGGCACAACGCGCGCAACTGCGTAAAACCCTTACTCTGGTACCTGTGGTCATGATGGGCCTGGCTTATCTGCAGCCGATGACCATCTTTGATACCTTTGGCATTGTTTCCGGCCTGACCGACGGTCACGTCGCCACCGCCTACGCCTTCGCGCTGCTGGCGATTTTGTTCACTGCGCTCAGCTACGGCAAACTGGTGAAGAAGTTCCCATCGGCCGGTTCTGCCTATACCTATGCGCAGAAGGCCATCGGGCCGCACGTCGGCTTTATGGTGGGCTGGTCATCGCTGCTGGACTATCTGTTCATGCCGATGATCAACATCCTGCTGGCCAAAATTTACCTGGAAGCGATCTTCCCGGGCGTGCCGTCGTGGATCTTTGTGGTGGCGCTGGTGGCGTTGATGACGCTGTTCAACCTGCGTGGCATCAAGCTGGTGGCGAACCTGAACTCCATTATCGTGGTGGTGCAGGTGGCGATCATGGTGGTGTTCCTCGGCTTGGTGATCAACGGCGTGTATCACGGTGAAGGCGCCGGTACGCTGGTGAGCAGCCGTCCGTTCTGGTCCGACAATGCGCACGTGGTGCCGATGATTACCGGCGCGACCATTCTGTGCTTCTCGTTCCTGGGCTTTGACGGCATCAGTTCGCTGTCTGAAGAAACCAAAGACGCCGAGAAGGTGATCCCGAAGGCCATCTTCCTGACGGCGCTGATTGGTGGCGTGATCTTTATCGTGGTGTCTTACTTTGTCCAGCTGTACTTCCCGGATATCTCCCGCTTCAAGGATCCGGACGCGTCCCAGCCTGAAATCATGCTGTACGTGGCCGGCAAGTTCTTCCAGTCGGTGATTCTGGTGTTCTCCTGCGTGACCGTACTGGCGTCCGGTATGGCGGCGCACGCCGGCGTATCCCGCCTGATGTATGTGATGGGCCGCGACGGCGTGTTCCCGGAGCGTTTCTTCGGCTATGTGCATCCGAAGTGGCGCACCCCGGCGATGAACGTACTGCTGGTGGGGGCGATCGCCCTGTCTGCGGTGTCGTTTGACCTGGTGACCGCGACGGCGCTGATCAACTTCGGTGCGCTGGTGGCCTTCACCTTCGTTAACCTGTCGGTGATCTCGCAGTTCTACATCCGCGACAAGATGAACCACGGGGTTAAAAATACCGTGAACTATCTGATTCTGCCGGTGCTGGGTGCGCTGACCGTCGGCGCGCTGTGGCTGAACCTGGAAAGCAGTTCGATGACGCTGGGCCTGGTATGGGGCGCAGTCGGCCTGATTTATCTGGCGTTCGTCACCCGCAGCTTCCGTCTGCCGGTGCCGCAGGCGAGTGAAGACGTGGCGTAAACGCTAAGCGTTAGCGCTGAATAAAAAAGGGCTGAACATTGTTCAGCCCTTTTTTGTGCCCGCAGATTGGCGGATGGAATCAGCGCATTTCCAGCCGCGGGATCACCGACATGCCGACGCGCAGACGTGCGATATCGCTCTGGTTCGGCTCCAGCTGGATTTTCACCGGCAGGCGCTGCACCACTTTGGTGTAGTTGCCGGTGGCGTTGTCGGCGCTGATGGCGGCGAAGGTGGCGCCGGTGGCCGGCGCGATGCTGTCGACGTGGCCGTGCAGGGTGACGCCGGGCAGGGCGTCGACGCTGATGGTGACCGGCTGGCCGCGGCTGACGCTGGACAGCTGGGTTTCCAGGAAATTGGCCAGTACATAGCTCTGCTCAAGCGGCACCACCGCCAGCAGCCGCGTACCGGCGCTGACCCAGGCGCCCTGACGCACCGCCCGCTGACCGATCACGCCGTCGATAGGCGCCACGATGCGGGTATAGGAGAGATTCAGACGCGCCTGATCGACGCTGGCCTGCGCGGCGGCAATATCGGCGCCGGCCTGTTGCCGGCTGGCCTGCAGCACGCCGACTTCCTTGCGTGCGGATACCACGGCGGCCTGGTTTTGCTTGACCTGCGCGGCGGCGCTCTGCATGGAAGAGGCGGATTTCAGCTGTTCATCGGCCGAAATGGCGTTGCTTTTCAGCAGCCGGCGGTAGCGCTCGGCATTTTGGCCGGCATAGTTCAGCGTCGCCTTACTGGCGCTGACGGCCGCTTCGGCCTGGGCGATATTGGCCTGCTGCTGCTCCAGCTGCGCCTGAATGCTGGCCAGTTTGGCGCGGCTGATCTGCAGGTTGGCCTCGGCGGTTTCCAGCGCGACGCGATAATCGCGGTCATCAATCGTCGCCAGCACGTCGCCGGCTTTGACCTGTTGGTTATCCTCGACGTTGACGTGCTGAATATAGCCGGACACCTTGGGGGCGACCAGCGTGTAGTCGGCGGTGACCACCGCATCGGTGGTGCTGTAGTCGTGGCGGTTGCTGAATGACCAGATGGCAAAGGCGCAGGCCAGCAGCAGCACCAGCAGCAGCGCCAGGATTAATGTCCGTTTGGCAGGTGTAAAACTCATAGTTATGGTCTCGATGTTTTAGGTGCTAAAGGTAATAGCGTTTGTGGCGGATAGACGCGTTTTGGCAGCCAGAGGGTTAGCAGTACCAGTAACAGCGCGCAGCCGATAATCAGTAAATAGGCGTCGCTGATGCCGAGGATCAGCGCCTGGTGTTTCACCAGCGTTGAAAAGTGGCCGAGGTTTTCCGCCGAGCTGACGCTGCCGTCGGGCAGCAGTGGCGCACTGGCGCTGCTGCTGTCTCCGCTGGCGGCGGTCATCAGCCACGGGCGGTTGCCCAGTTGATCGACCAGAACGTGCGAATGGAACTGCTCGCGCCGGTTGAGGAAATGGGTAACGAGCACCCCGGCCGCCACGCTGGAAAAACCGCGCACGGTGTTAAATATGGCGGAGGCGAACGGCCCTTCCGGCGGCGCCACCACGCTGGTGGAGCCCATCAGGATCGGCAGGATCATCATCGGCTGACCGAACGCCTGCAGTATCTGGATCAGCCAGAAGTTCTGACGCGCCCACTCGGCGGTCAGCTGCATGCCCAGCAGGCAGGAGATCATCATCACCCCGGCGCCCAGAGCCAGCATCCAGCGGCTGTCTACCCAGCGCCAGTTCAGCAACGCGGCGATAAACGGCGCGATAACCAGCTGCGGCAGGCCGACGACCAGCGCCAGCGGTGCAAACTGGGCGGTGCGGAAGCCCTCCACCTGCGCAAAATAGGCGGACGGCAGCGACGACCCTGACAGCGACAGCATCAGCACCGCGGCGAGCGCCAGCAGGCCGAAGGCCAGGTTTCTGCGCCCCAGCATCTGCAGCTTGAACAGCGGCAGCGGGTGAAACCACTCGTTAATCAGAAACACCGTCAGCAGCGCGGCTGAAGCCAGCAGCATGGCGCCAATCAGCGGCGAATTCAGCCAGTCCAGCCGCTCCCCCTGAGTGAGCGCCAGCAGCAGCAGCGCGATGCCGCTGCAGCCGGTCAGCATGCCGAACAGGTCGGCCTGTTTCAGCCGCTCCAGCCGCAGTGGATCCTGCGGTAGCCCCCAGCCGATCAGCAGCGCAGCGATCAGGCACAGCGGCACCACCTGCCAAAAGGCGAATTGCCAGCCGACGCTGTCGGTCCACAGCGCGGTCAGCGACGCGGCGACGTTCGGCCCGAAGGTGGCGGTCAGCGCATAGGCGGCCAGGCCATAGAGTTTAATTTTGGGCGGCAGAAAGCGCAGCGCGACCGTCATCAGCAGCGGTGGCAGCGCGCCGCCGAACAGCCCCTGAATCACCCGCAGGGTAATAAAGGGTGCGGCGCCGGTGGCAAAGGGCTGCAGGATCCCCACCGCGGCAAAGCCGCTGATCACGATCAGGGCGAAGCGCCGCAGGGAAAACGTGACGGCCAGCCAGGGCGCCACCATCATTGCCGCCACTTCGGCGGCCTGATAGGCGGAGGTGATCCAGCTGCCCGTGTCATAATCAATACCGATCGCCGCGCGGATATCCGCCAGCGCCAGGCTGGAGATGCGATCGTTCAATCCGGACGTCAACGCGGCAATCAGCACACCGACTAATCCCAGCGCCAGGCGCAGGGTAAAAGGGTGCGGCGGCGGCGCGGCCGCAGGCTGGGCTGTCATATGAGTACTCCAGAGAGGGGAATTAATCGATGCGGTGTACTGTATTGTGATACACGTCGCGATTTATATTATATTGTGATGCATTGTATTGCAATGTGATACAGTGCGCGCGTTAAAGTAAGAGTGTTACAATGGACGAGAACCGCACGAAAAGGGAAAGTGTTATGTCTGAACCGCCAATAGCCCGCGATGACGAAAGGACAAAGGGTATTCAGGTTATTGCCCGCGCCGCAAAGATCCTCAATGCGCTGGGTGAAAAACCGAACGGTATGAGCCTGGGCGAGATCGCTCAACGGGTCGATCTGCCGCGCTCTACGGTGCAGCGTATCGTTGGCGCGCTGGATGAGGCTCAGCTGGTGCGCAGCCACGGCAGTGTCGGCGGGGTGCGTCTGGGGCCGGCGCTGCTGCGCCTGATTACCAATGTGCATACCGACGTGGTGGCGATTGCCCAGCCCTGGCTGCAGGCGCTGAGCGATGCGACCGGGGAAACCGTGTCGCTGGCGCGGGCCAACGGTCTGCAGCTGGCGGTGGTTCACTATATTGTTGCCGAGCGCGAACTGCGCGTGGTGCCGCGGCTGGGCATGAACCTGCCGCTGTACAGCACCTCCGGCGGCCGGGCGCTGCTGGCGCTGGATACCGACGATGCGGCCCGCACGCTGCTGGGGGAAGCCTATCCGGCGATTACCGATTTAACGGTGCGTGATTTTCCCGCGCTGATGACGCGTCTGGCGGAGATTCGCCGCACCGGGCTGGCTTACGATCGCGGTGAGACGCTGGAAGGCATCTCCACCATGGCTGTGGCGATCGACACCATCCTCGGGCGTTTCTCCATCAGTTTGTTGATCCCCGGCCCGCGCCTGCAGAAAAACGAGGCGCATTACCGGAGTGAAATTCTGAAGTGCAAAGAGGCGCTGATCGATGAAATCGGCAAGGCGGCGCTGCGTGATGAATAGGAGCCTGAGATGAAAACGTTATTGGTGGCGGTGGACAATTCGGACGCGACGCAATATGTGCTGACCCTGGCCGCTGAACAGGCGAGGGCGCTGCAGGCGCAGGTGCTGGCGGTGTGCTGCATCGATGCGGGTTACGCGCTAACGGTGAACGGCGATGAACAGGGCGGCGAAGATCCGGCGGATTTTGCCTATGCCAATGATGAACAGCAGGCGGCCGAAGCGGTGGTGCGGCAGGCGCTGGCGGTGTTGAGCGAGGCCGGCGTCAGCGCCAGCGGCAAGGTGTTGGTCGGCGAAGCGGCGGAGGCGATCGTGGCGGAAGCGAAGGCGCAGAAAGCGGCGATGATCGTGATGGGGCGCCGCCAGATGTCATCCTTTAACCGTCTGTTAAAAGGGTCATGCAGCGTGGCGGTGGTCGAGCATGCGCCTTGCCCGGTGCTGATTGACGTGCGCGCCGACGGTTAACCTGCGGTGGGCCTGGCCCACCGCAAATTATCAATTAGCCGACCAGCTGCTTGCCATAATCGAACAGCGCTTTTAACTGCGCCATTTTGGCCTTATCACCTTCATGCTGGTTGTACAGCGCTTCCAACTGCAGAATATAGGCCTGCACCCGCTCGGCGTTGAGCGCTTCCCGGCGGTGCTGCAGCCAGCGGCGCTGCTCGGCATCGTCCAGCGTGTTCGGGTAGTTGCGGGCGCGATAGCGGAACAGCAGCTCCTTCATGCGGCCGTCACCAAAGGCCAGATCCAGCGCCGGCAGATTTTGTGGCTTGGTTTGCAAAATGATTTTCATCGCCGCTTTATCGGCATCGCTGAAGAAACCGTCATACAGCTTGGCGTCGACGTCGTCGGCCGGGGTAAAGGGTTCCGCTTCGGCATACAGCGCCACCACTTTCTCACGCACTTCCGGGTGCTGACGCAGGATCTGCAGGTTGTTCAGACAGGCCTGGCGGTCGATGCCCAGCCGTTCAGCATTTTCCGGCAACAGGGTTTTGGCCGGCGCCAGCACCGGGCATTTATTGATATGCACCAGCTTGATCGGCGCCGGCGGCTGGTCGGCGGCTAACTGGTCGCGACGGGTATACAAACGTTCACGCAGCTGGTCGGCATCCAGCTCCAGCAGCGGGGAGATATCGCCGGCCAGATCGCAGACGATCACCGCATTTTTATTCTCCGGGTGCCAGGCCAGCGGCGCGACCCAGCTGGTGTTGCTGCGCGCCGCGCCGAACATGCCGGAAACGTGCACCAGCGGCGTCATCTCGGCAATATCGATCAGCGCGTTCAGTTTGTGCTTGTTGCGATGCTGCAGCAGATAGTCGAACAGGCGCGGCTGCGCCTGCTTCACCAGCTTGGCCATGGCGATGGTGGCGTACACGTCCGACATGGCGTCGTGCGCCTGCTCATGCTCAACGCCGTTGGCGCGGGTCAGGTGCTCCAGACGGAAGCTGGGGAAACCCTCGTCGTTTTCTGGCCAGACGATTCCCTCTGGCCGCAGGGCGTAACAGGCGCGCATCACATCCAGCAGATCCCAGCGTGAATTGCCGTTTTGCCAGCTGTAGGCGTAAGGATCGTGGAAGTTGCGGTAAAAGATATTGCGGCTGACCTCATCGTCGAAACGAATATTGTTGTAGCCGAGGATGCAGGTGCCGGGAACGCTGAACGCTTCGTTAATCTGACGGGCGAATTCGGCCTCACAAACGCCTTTGGCCAGCGCCTCCTGCGGCGTAATGCCGGTGATCATCACCGCTTCCGGGTCCGGCAGATAGTCATCCGCCGGGGTGCAGTAGATCACCAGCGGCTCTTCGATAATATTGAAGTCCATATCGGTGCGCACGCCGGCAAACTGGGCCGGACGATCCAGCGACGGGCTCTTGCCAAAGGTTTCGTAGTCGTGGATGTAAAACGTGTTCTGTCTGCTGTTGTTTTTCACTGTCTGAATTTGTCCGCGTTTGTCATCTGATTGACAGATTTAAAGGTGTTTCACCCTGTTTATCCGCTGCGTTTGCTACATGGTAAACCATATTCGGGCAGTCCAGAAGAGGGGGATGCGCTCGCTTTTGGTGCGCAAGCTCATTCTAAAAGGAACTATCGATAGGCTGCATGGTTCTGCGCCCGAAAATTGGTAAGGAGGGAAGTGGCAGAGAGGCCCATTGCGCTATGGGATATGGAACCTTGTTTTTTGTTTATGAAATAAGGCTATCAATAAGCATAAGGATAAAGCCAATGGCAATTAAAGTAGCGGCTACCATATGCATACTATAATATCTATTTATCCATGCCTTCAAAGGCTCGGGTAGTGACTGCACATATTCATAGGAGCTTTTGGGTAATACAGCGTTTTTTCCCAATCTAATGGTTTTGTTTTTGAGAATCTTCCTGAAAAAACCAACAACCAATAGGCTTGTGAAAAAACCACCTTTGGAATAGACAACGTAAACATCCGGCATGATAAGACCGCTGGATAAATACCGGGATAAGACATCCTCATATTTTTTCTTTGTGAAACCGAAGTACACCATGATAAATATGAAAAAAGTAGCACCAGAGAAGCCAAGCACTGTTCCAAAAAACATTAAATAGAAGCTCATTGGTGATATCTCATCATTATTTTAAAATAATATCGGCAGCGTAATCACCACCCTTTCTGCCCATATATCCGCCAGCAGCGCTGCCAGCGGCTCCTCCGACCGTAGCACCAATGATGGCACAAGCAAGGCCAGCAACCCCACCTGCAGGGGTGCTGGCAATTCCCAACGCAACGCAGACACCAACCCCTGCGGCACTTCCTAAGCTTCCTCCATAGGTGCCGCCAGCGATACCTAAACTAAACTCCCCATATCCTTTCAGTGCCGTTCGAGTGCATTCATTTTTACGGTCGGTTGTACAAGCATGGTATATATCATTGGTTGTGCCAGTTGCAGAGACAGCCAAACCGACCCAGCCAAGATTATTCATAAACTTAACACTCTTACCAGCCCCCTCCAGATAGGTCGAATAGCCCCTAATCGCACCTACGCCAGCCGTAGACCACTCATGGACAATAGAGCGGCTTGATAAATTTAAGGCGCTTTTGATGCTTTCATACGGACGCAGGTTCAAGATCTTACGCGTCAGCCGGCTGAATACAGGTTTATCCAGCATTGCTTTGAGCTCACCAAACAGGCGATTACGTTCGACAAAAAACTGCTGGCCAATCAGCGTACCTTGAGTGCGGAACTGGTTTTGGTATGTGGTCTCTATTCTCTGCAGGATTTCATCAATTCGTTGAAAGTAACGTTTCCCTGAATCACTGGCGATGCCTAATCCGGTGCTGCTGCCATTAAGTATGGTGGCGAGGGTGTCGTAGTTACGCTGCAGGAATGTCGCCTGCTCGGCATCCACCTGCGCCATGGCTTTATTCACCTGGTTTTTGGCCTGGCGTAAATGATGCAGAGCTGGGCCTTGCTGGGGGTTGTGCGGATCGGCAACGATCAGAATATGTCCCGGCTTTACCCATGGCGTATCGGCATTAAGCTGCAGGTAATAGCGGGCGGCTTCGCTGTTTGGGTTTCTGAACAGCATGTTTGCCTGTGAAGTGAGCGAGCCAGGGGTTTCAACAACGCAGTAACCAGGTTCAATCCGTTGACGGGGCGGTAAGGCCATGGGGTGACTCCTTGTCATCGTTGATAGGGGCGTTTTAGCTTATGTACCTTAAACTAACCTTACCCCTGGTTTCAACGGCTACAGGTCAGCAACCAGCCACATATCGGCTTCTTCAAACATCTCTTCCAGCAGGCGGTTCAGTTTTTCTTTGTCGCTCTTGCTGGCATCCGTATTCAGGCCGTTTGCCTGCATGGGTTTGACCCTCACGTCGGCGTCGGGAAAAATCTTGTGCACCCGCCTTGTCAGTTCGTTCTTGATCATCTCGGCTGCGCCGGGCAGCCCCTGAACATTCCGTTGGTCAAAAATCAGCTCTACAAACATATCATCATCTTTAGGCCACTGTGATTGTGTACAGTATTTTGTCTGTGGGATTTCTTTCCGTCAAGAGAAACAGCGTATGCTTGTTTTTGTCCGCACAACAGTGTGACCAAGCATATGCCTTGTTTGGTTGAACGTGCGGCCCCGGAAGCGCGTCGCCGCATTTATCTGTAAGTGCATGATCAGGTGCCGCTACATGGTCACATGGCTTTTTTATCCATTAATAGCGAAGGGTGCGTGAAAAATATTCTTCCGATCCCTCTGTTTATCCAGTGCCAGATAAAAAGTGAGCCAATTATGCAAAGGGCTACGGATATTATTGGGTAAAAGAGCGTGCACAGTAAGGAATACTGGATAGACTCAAATAGCCCGTAGCTCACACCCGCCGTCAGCACCAGACCGCTGATGGCTTCAATGAAAATTCTATGAATGACATAGATTTGCAGCGTGTTTTTTCCGAGCCAGTTAATCCATGACAGATTGATTTTTTTGTTTAGCTCACGGCAGATTATTATTAGGGCAATGATTGCCAGCAGGCAAGTGAAGATGTTTTTCATAACACCCATTTTTATATTAATAATCCCTGCGATGAGTAATATGCCCCATAAGAGCATGTTTGATTTTTTCATTTCGCAAACTCTTATTAATTCTGCGCTAAAGAAAGCGCCTGCAACAAAATAAACACCATTTTGACAAATACTTGTCAACCCCCAACCAGGGAATATGCCTAATGATGCGGCGTAGCTAACTATTGCTGAAATAACGATCAGCGGATATTTTACTTTGCGCAGCAGTTTGGCTAGAATAAAGTAGCCTGCAAGTGCATAAAGATACCATAAGCTTGTTTTTCCTGTAATAATAAGCTTAGCGAAGTCAATGACGTTATCCGCATAGGCGCTGTTCTCTGCGGAGGAAACTTTTATGCCGATAAGCGGAGCAATGATCAATGAAATAAAGAACCATTGAATGATGGCCCAGACAAGGTATAAATAGATAAGATTGCCAAATCGCTTGGTGAAAACTTTCGGCCAGTTTTTATTTATTGCGTTGGCAGCCAGTAAGCCAGAGACAAAGAAAAATGCCGGCATCCTTAACGGTGAAATAAAAAAGTTGAATTTAATCCACAGACTGGCCGAGAGGTGGCCTGCAGTAAGGTGCTCAAGTGCGGAGGGTAGAGTGGTGATAATCGAATGGTGTAGAACGACGAGAATAATGCAAATACCTTTTAACGTATTTATCCAGGTTATTTCATTTTTTACCTGAGACATGACAGTCCTTATCACATTGCAGTACGAATTTCTTTGATGCATTTATACTGTATTACTGTCGATCATTACAAATTATTTTGATAGTTTTCAGAATAATGCATGGATTTTTCTTGCTTCATTATGGGTTTGTAATGAGAAATATAAGTGGTGGTTTATTATTATGATTGTTACTACAATGAAATAATAAACACCAAATTCATATGTGTCGGCAATATGATTAGATTTATTAATCTATGATTCTTCTTGTGGGCTGTTAGGTGGTAACCAAGTCTTTCGGTCATAAGATTTGTCCTTTGATGGCTTTTTGTTAATGTTTTTTTGGGAAAGTAATAGGAGTCAAGGTGATGGGAGTGAATCATTTATATGTCTGGTTATGGTTATCGAATAACTGCATGGGCAACTGGTGTCGTGGGGGAACGCAATGGAGCTTTATCGATTGAAACAAAATAAACATCAATAAATCCTCAACGGCAGATGAGATAACGTTGCTTTATAGAATCACCTGTTTTTTCTGCCCCTCGAATTGTAATGCACCCGTTTCATCGGGGGAATTTTATTGATGATGCGTTTAATTATTGCCATCTACAATCCGCTTTATTCTATCCCATACGAGTAAAACAACATGAAGACTTTGCTGCTGACGGGCGCTACCGGCTTTCTGGGCGGTGCAGTGCTGGAGACGTTATTAACCGGCCATCATCAGATAAATTATCTGCTGTTAGTGCGAGCGGAAAATAGCGAGCAGGGCCTGGCGCGCATTAAACAGAACATGGCGAAGTTTAATCTGCCGCCGGAAGTATTAAATAAAATCACACCGGAGAATATTTTATTGGGTGATTTGGCCGACGCGGAGCATTTCCTGAACGATACGCGTTTGGATAGCGTGACGCAGGTGATTAACTGCGCGGCGGTAGCGTCGTTTGGCAATAACCCGCTGATCTGGAAAGTCAACGTTGAAGGTACGCTGGCGCTGGCGAGCAGAATGGCGCAGGTGGCAGGGCTGCAGCGTTTTTTACACGTCGGCACCGCTATGTCCTGTACGCCGGAACCGGGCACGCTGGTGGCAGAAAGCGGCGAGTTCGCCGCAGACGCCGAGCATCTGGTGGAATACACCCGCTCCAAATCCACCATTGAACAGCTGATGCGGCAGCGGCTGCCGCAGCTGCCGTTGGTGATCGCCAGACCGTCGATCGTGGTTGGTCATACGCGCCTTGGCTGCCAGCCTTCCAGCAGCATTTTTTGGGTATTCAGCATGGCGCTGATGCTGCGCAAATTTATGTGTTCACTGCAGGATCAGATTGACGTCATTCCGGCGGATTACTGTGCCGATGCGCTGGTGATGCTGCTGAATGGCGAACGGCTGGAGAGCGATGTATACCATATCTCCGCCGGGGCGGAGCGCAGCGTCAGCTTTGCCGATATTGATCGCGCCATGGCCAGCGCGCTGGAGCAGGCGCCGGTCGGCGAACACTATGCGCAGGTCAGCTATGAGACGCTGGTGCAGATGCGCCGCCAGCTGAAGGATATCTTCGGCCCGTGTAATGAGCGGCTGATGTTAAAAGCGATGCGCCTCTACGGCTCGTTCGCCATGCTCAATGTGCGCTTCTGCAATGACAAACTGCTGAAGCTGGGGATGCCGCTGCCGCCGCGCTTTACCGATTATCTTGCGCACTGTGTGGCCAGCACCCGCGGCCAGTCGATTCCGCAGCAGATGGCGGTGGACTTTAAATAAGCCAGCCTACCAGGATGAGGATGACCAAAACACCCGGCCGAGCACCACCAGCTGCTCTTTACGCTGCTGATAGCTGAGGCACTCATCCTGGTACTCTTCGCGGTTCAGTGAACGGATCACCACGCCGCCGTCCGGCTGCTCCAGCAGCACTTTGACACGCAGGAGATTGCCGTGGCGGATGGCGTAGGTTTTGCCTTCGCGGATGCGCACATCGTCGGTGTTGATGCCGACCACGTCGCCGTCCTGCAGGCGCGGCTCCATGCTGGAGCCGGAGATGCGGATAATCCGTGCGGCATTCACCGGCACGCCCATTTTGTGCAGGTAGTAGCGGCGGAAAATCAGCGAAAATTCTTCACGGTCGACGATTTCATAACAGCCGTCGCCCGCGGAGAAATCAATGTCCAGCAGGGGGATTTCCACAAACTCTTCTTTGTCCTGGTCGGTGTCTTCCCACACCACCGGCTTCAGGCGGGCAGGCTGAAAATCAGACGCCGTATCGACGTTATCAAAGGGTTTGGCCAGCTGCTTTTCATGAAAGACATCAAACCACCCCTTGGGTAAATTCAGCCTGGCCTCAATCCGCCTGGCGAGGTTGTCGCCAAGATTGCGTGAGGATTTATCCCCGATGATTTGGCTCAGCGTGGGCGCGGAGGACTCAACCAGCGCGGCGAATTCGTTCTGGTTGATGCCGTTACGCGCGTAGCGGGCCATCAGGTCGCGCAGATTGTTGCGCCTTATCTCTTTGGTTTCCATTGGTGGATAATCGCACTCTTTAGCAAAAAGGTAAATATTTTCTCTGCTAAAAATCATTGCTAAAAATTTAGCATTTAGCTAAAAATAAACGTGTGATGATGTTCAAGTCACCTAAGCTTCGCGTATCATGACGATGTGCGAATACCTTTGAACGGCTAACGCAAAGAGGGAATCTGCGATGTTCACTATCGATTACAACAGCTACCGTTCGGTGGCCAGCTTTAACCGCCGCGTGCGCTTTCTGGTGCTGCATTATACCGCGCAAAATTTTACCGACTCGATCGCCTCGCTGACCGGCAACGGCGTTAGCGCGCACTATCTGGTGCCGGATCCGAACGATGCCGGCTATCAGGCGGCCGGGTTCGATGGGCTGCGCATCTTTAACCTGGTGGATGAACAGGAGCGCGCCTGGCACGCCGGCGTCAGCCAGTGGGGGGCGCGCAACAGCCTGAACGACACCTCGATCGGCATTGAGATCGTCAACCTGGCCAGCGGCGACGGCGAAGATATCACCTTCCCGCCGTTTGATCCGCAGCAGATTGAGGCGGTGATCCAGCTGACGCGCAATATTCTGCAGCGCTATCCGGATATTTCTCCGGTCAACGTGGTGGCGCATTCGGACATTGCGCCCGGCCGCAAGAGCGATCCCGGCCCGCAGTTCCCGTGGCATCAGCTGTATCTGGCCGGCGTTGGCGCCTGGTATGATGAGGAGACGCGCCAGCGCTATCAGCAGCGCTGTTGCTGCCAACTGCCCGACCGGCAACAGCTGCTGGCGCTGTTTGCCAAATATGGCTATGACGTCAGCGCCGCCGGCGACGACGAGGGCTACCGCCAGCTGGTGCGTGCGTTCCAGCTGCATTTCCGCCCGCAGAAATATGACGGCGTCATGGATGCGGAAACCGCGGCGATCCTGCAGGCGCTGGTAGAGAAATACGTGGCATAACGGCCAACCGGGCGCGCTGGCCGCGCCCGGTTTTCCCGCCGTGGGCGCCGTTTTTCTGCATTTCCGGTTATCCTTTTTCGTTCCGGCTCCGCTACACTGAGGGTTTTCCGTTATCAGCAAGTGGATTCACCGTGCGTCTGGATCGTGGCATTTCCTCGTTTGAACATCTGATCTATCGTCATTACCGCATTGTGCACGGTGTGCGCATCGGGCTGGCGTTTATCCTCACCTTTTTACTGATCCGCCTGCTGGACGTGCCGGAGGGCACCTGGCCGCTGATTACGCTGGTGGTGGTGATGGGGCCGATATCGTTTTGGGGCAACGTGTCGCAGCGGGCGCTGCAGCGCATTGCCGGCACGGTATTTGGCGCCGCCTCCGGGCTGGTGGCGCTGTATCTGGCGACCTATTCGCTGTCGCTGATGCTGCTGTGGTGCGGGATAGTGATGTTCGTCTGCGGCTACTTTACCCTCGGTAAACGGCCTTATATGGCGCTGCTGATCGGCATTACGCTGGCGGTGGTGTGCGGCGAGGGCAGCGGCGATATGCAAACCGCGCTGTGGCGCAGCGGTGATGTGATCTTCGGTTCGATACTGGCGCTGCTGTTCACCAGCATTTATCCGCAGCGCGCCTATATTCTCTGGCGGATGCAGATGGCGGAGTGTTTTCGCACCGCCGGGCAGATTTACGGCGGCTATCTGTCGCTAAACGTGGTGGAGCGGCCTCGGCTGGAACTGCGCCTGAAGCGCCTGTTGAACCAGGTGGTGAAGCTGCGCAGCCTGATCGCACCCAGCAGTAAGGAAAGCCATATCTCCGTCGAAGTATTTGAGGCGGTGCAGACCCTGAGCCGCAATCTGGTTTGTACGCTGGAACTGCTGGCCGATGCCTACTGGGCCTCGCGTGAGACGCATTTTATTATGCTGAACGCCAAGAAGCTGCGCAGCGCCCAGCTGCTGACGCTGCGTTCATTGGAGACGCTGGCGGCGATGATGGAGCACGGCGGCCCCGGCCTGCAGCAGCAAACCATCGGCGAGCTGGGGGAGATCTCCGCCGAGCTGAAAACCCTGATGCAGGAAGCCGGCGGCCAGCACGTTGAAGCGCCGATTTACGGCTATGTGTGGCTCAGCATGCAGCTGGCGCAGCAGCTGGAGGAACTGAGCGATCTGCTGAAAGTTTGTACCGCCGACAGCGCAGAATAGTGGGTGAGATCATTAAGCGTGCGCTTCGGGTTTTGGCCGCGCGGCTAAAGTGGGTAAGATAGTGGCATTGGGAGTTGTGCCGCACCGCCACAAACCTGTATCTTGAGAACATTGTGGCCGGAAGCAAATGAATCTGTGTATTACTAAAGCAAGGGTTATAAAGATGGATAATGCAACTAAGCCGAGTTTCCAGGATGTTTTGGAGTTTGTGCGTATGTTCCGCCGTAAAAACAAGCTGCAGCGTGAAATCGTCGATAACGAAAAGAAAATCCGTGATAACCAGAAGCGCGTACTGCTGCTGGACAACCTGAGCGAGTACATCAAGCCGGGCATGAGCATCGAAGACATCCAGGGCATCATCGCCAATATGCGCAGCGACTATGAAGATCGCGTTGATGACTACATCATCAAAAATGCCGATCTGTCGAAAGAGCGCCGCGAGCTGTCTAAAAAGCTGAAAGCCATGGGCGAAGTGAAGTAACCCCGGGTTTCCCCCACAGGCCGGATATGCATCTGGCCTGTTTTATTTTACCTGCCTCAAAGTTATGCACGCTACCCGTTGCCAGCTGGTGAACCACGCTTTAGTCTGATATTGAAACGATGTTTTAGTATTAAACCAATGCGTAGGGATCACTCATGTCTTATTGTGCAAATGCTTCCCGATATGACCAGATGCAATACCGTTACTGCGGCAACAGCGGGCTACAGCTGCCTGCTCTGTCGCTGGGGCTGTGGCACAACTTTAGCGATGGTCACAGCCTCTCTTCCCAACGGGCGCTGCTGCGTAAAGCGTTCGACCTGGGGATTACCCATTTTGACCTGGCGAACAACTACGGCCCGCCGCCGGGTTCGGCGGAAACCCATTTCGGACAGCTGCTGCAGCAGGACTTTCTGCCGTATCGCGATCAGCTGATTATTTCCACCAAGGCCGGTTACGATATGTGGCCCGGCCCTTATGGCAGCGGCAGCTCACGCAAATACCTGCTGGCCAGTCTCGATCAGAGCCTGCGGCGGATGGGTCTGGATTACGTCGATATCTTTTATTCGCACCGGGTGGATGAACACACGCCGATGGAAGAAACCGCCGCGGCGCTGGCGCAGGCGGTGCAGAGCGGCAAGGCGTTGTACGTGGGGATCTCCTCCTATTCCACCGAGCGCACCGTGGCAATGGCGGCGCTGCTGCGGGAGTGGAAAATTCCGCTGCTGATCCATCAGCCGTCTTACAGCATCCTGAACCGCTGGGTTGAAAACAGCGGTCTGCTGGACGCGCTGGAACAGCAGGGGACGGGCTGCATCGCCTTTACGCCGTTGGCGCAGGGCTTGCTGACCAATAAGTACCTGCACGGCATTCCTGATGATTCGCGCATGAAGCGCGAGCAGGGCGGTTCGCTGAAAGAGAGCATGCTGTCCGCGCAGAACCTGCACAGCATTCAGCTACTGAACCAGCTGGCGCAGCAGCGCGGACAAACGCTGGCGCAGATGGCGTTGAGCTGGCTGCTAAAGGATCGGCGCGTCACCTCGGTGCTGATTGGCGCCAGCCGGCCGGAGCAGTTGGAGGAAAATTGCCAGGCGCTGAACAACCTCACGTTCAGCGCGGCGGAGCTGCAGCAGATCGATGAGCACGTGGCCGATGGCCGGCTGAATCTCTGGCAGGCGTCGTCCGATCGTTAAACGCCGGATAGCAAAAAGCCCGCTTAAGTTGCCTTAAGCGGGCTTTTCTAAATATGGCTCCTCTGACTGGACTCGAACCAGTGACATACGGATTAACAGTCCGCCGTTCTACCGACTGAACTACAGAGGAATCGTGTGAACGGGGCGCATAGTAACGAGCCGGACGGGCTTTGTCAAAGCGCTAACGGCATTAAACGGTGCGTTCGCTGTCTTAATAAGCGATTTGCGCCATTTTTCAGCATGTTAATACCGAGGCGGACGGTTTTTACGCGCAGAAAAGGTGCAGTCGTCATTGCCTGGCGCGTTGTCGTCGGCGGTTGCTGGCCGTCAGGCCGGCGCGGTGCGCCAGGCGGCGGATTTGACGTTGCTAAGCCGGCTTTTAGCTATTTTCCATATAGTTAACAAAAAAATAATAACCCTTCTTAGGTTGATACTTTCCTTTTCACCTTACTGTTTGTTGGGATTTTTCTGTGTTAGCATGATGGCTTGTGTGGGAATACCCCTGATAAATAGGCCGCTGCGCGCTCGCCAGGCGGTTTGATACCTATAACAGCACCTCATAACGGCACAGATACCTCGCCGTTGTCGGATTTCTGGGATTTTGAAAGTTATGAAAAAAACCATCGCAGTAGTAACGTTTTGCGCGTTACTGGCGGGTTGCCAACAGGCTGGCAACCGTTCCGTGACCAAGGCGGAGCCGGCGCAGGCCACGGAAATGTCCTCCATGTTGCCAACCCGGCCGGAAGTGAGTGTGGGCAATGACACCGCCCTGTATACCTGCATGAAAGAACTGAATGCGCTGCAGCAGGTTGCGCCGGCGGCCTATCAGAGTAAAAACGCCGAGCTAAACCAGATTCTGGCGCAGGCCAAACTCTATACGCAGGTGCGTGCCAATCTGAGCCGCGAGATCAACGGCATTCTGGACTCCGGCTATCAATACCGCATCGGCAAAACCTGCAATGACATTCGAACCGCGTTAACCCAGGCGCTGGTTGAGCGGGTGGAGAAAATCTGACGGACGGATGCGGATAACGCACCGGCACTGTGGATGGCGCCCGACAACGGTCATCATCCTTTTTCCGCCGCCTCTGGCCGGCGTAAGTAAAAAAATCGCCATAAAAGTGTGATGGGTGTCGCGTTTTTTCCAACAATTGGATAAAATCTCTCCATTGCTTCCCACCTGTTCTGGATCTTGTTTACTCATGAACGAAGTCGCCGCTTCCCGCCGCACAGCCTGGCTGCGCGTTGTCGTGCTTGCCGTTTCCGCCTTTATCTTCAATACCACCGAGTTTATCCCGGTCGGGTTACTGAGCGATATTGCACAAAGCTTTGCCATGCAGACCGAGCAGGTGGGGCTGATCATTACCATTTACGCCTGGATTGTCGCCGCCGCCTCGCTGGTGTGCATGCTGCTGACCAGCAAAATCGAACGGCGTAAATTGCTGATTGGCGTATTTATGCTGTTTATCGCCAGCCATGTGCTGACCGCGGTCGCCTGGAACTTCACCACGCTGGTGATCTCCCGCGCCGGCGTGGCGCTGGCGCACTCGGTATTCTGGTCGATTACCGCCTCGCTGGCGATCCGCGTGGCGCCGGCGGGCAAAAAAGCGCAGGCGCTGAGCATGCTGGCGGGCGGTACCGCGCTGGCGATGGTGCTCGGCCTGCCGCTGGGGCGCGTCGTCGGGCAGCTGCTGGGCTGGCGGATGACCTTTATCGGCATTGCGGTGGCGGCAACGCTGGCGCTGCTGATGCTGTGGCGGCTGCTGCCGGTGCTGAAGAGCGAGCATTCCGGCTCGTTGGCCAGCGTGCCGGTACTGTTTAAACGCCCGGCGCTGGTCAGCCTGTATATGCTGACCATCATCGTGGTGACGGCGCACTTTACCGCTTACAGCTATATCGAGCCGTTTATCCAGCGGGTGGCCGGCCTGAGCGACAATTTCACCACGCTGATGCTGCTGCTGTTCGGCGCGACCGGCATTATCGGCAGCCTGCTGTTCAGCCGCTACAGCGAGCGCTTCCCGTCCGGGCTGTTTATGAGCGCGATTGGTCTGCTGGCCATCTGCCTGCTGCTGCTGTTGCCGGCTGCCGGCAGTGAACTGCACCTGACGCTGCTGTGCGCGTTCTGGGGAATGGCGATTATGGCTATCGGCCTGTCGATGCAGGCGAAGGTGCTGAGCCTGGCGCCGGACGCCACCGACGTAGCGATGTCGATTTACTCCGGTTTGTACAACCTGGGTATCGGCGGCGGGGCGCTGCTGGGCAACCAGGTCAGCCTGCATCTCGGCATGCCGAACGTCGGCCTGGTCGGCGCGCCGCTGGCGCTGATTGCGCTGGGATGGTGCGTACTGAACTTCTACCGCAGCGAGCGCCTGCAGCATCACCGCGCCTGATGTGCGCGTACCGGCCGGCGATCCTCTCGCCGGCCGGTTAAATTTTCCCCCAGCCAAACCGCATCCCCGCAGTTTTTTATGCTTAATTAATTTCTTTAGCCTGCTAATTAAAAATTTAACTCCGTCCGCGAATCATTAGCATAGACAATTAACGTCAATGTTATCGAGAGGTTGCGGGTGAGTGATATTTTTGTGTTGGATAACCGGCAGGCCGGCGCGCAATCGCCGATTCATGAGCAGGATCTGTCGGCCAGAATCGACGCGCTGCCGGCCTCGGCCGGGCTGTGGCGCTTTATTACCCTGCTGTCGTTAGGCGGCTTTTTCGAGCTGTATGACCTGTTCCAGACCGGCTACATCAGCGGCGCGATGATCGCCGAAGGTATTTTCCACCTCGGTGCCGACGGCGTGTTCGGCGTCTCCGATCAGGCGGCGTTCGCTTCGGTGACCTTCCTCGGCCTGTTTGTCGGCGCCAGCCTGCTCAGTCCGTATGCCGACCGCTTCGGCCGACGGGCGACCTTTATGTTTGCGCTGGCCTGGTACGGCGCCTTCTCGCTGTTGCTGGCGCTGCAAAATCAGGCGGAATGGATCTTGCTGCTGCGCTTTCTGGTCGGCGTCGGACTGGGTATTGAGCTGGTGACCATCGATACCTATCTCACCGAATGGATCCCGGCGCATTTACGCACCCGCGCGTTCGCCTTTGCTTTCTTTATCCAGTTTTTGTCGGTGCCGGCGGTGGCATTGATGTCATGGTGGCTGGTGCCGCAGACTATTTTCGGCCTGACCGGCTGGCGCTACGTGGTGATTATCGGCGCGCTGGCCTCGCTGGTGATTTGGCTGGTGCGTAAAGGCCTGCCGGAGTCGGCGCGCTGGCTGGTGCAGCAGCGGCGCTACGGCGAGGCGCGGCAGGTGATGGCGGGCATGGAGCGGCGCTGCGGCGTGACGGACGCACCGCCGTTTCCGCAGCGCGATGCGCCGGCGGCGGAAGAGGGGCGGCAAGGGCGGTTTCGCGATATCTGGTCGCCGCGCTACCGCGGCCGGACGCTGATGCTGGTGGTGATGAACTTCTTCCAGGCGATCGGCTTTTTCGGCTTTGGCAACTGGCTGCCGGCGCTGCTGTCCGGCAAGGGGGCTTCGGTGACCCACAGCCTGCTGTATGCGTTTTTTATTACGCTGGCCTATCCGCTCGGTTCGTTAATCTGCAGCCGCTTTGCCGACCGCATGGAGAACAAGTGGCAAATCGTTCTCTCCTGCCTGATGACGGTGATCTTCGGTTCGCTGTTCGCCTGGCAGAGCAACCCGCTGTGGCTGGTGCTGTGCGGCTTCTTTATCACCTGGTCGAACGCCTGGCTGACCTACAGCTATCACTCTTATCAGTCGGAAGTGTTTCCCACCTTTATCCGCGCCCGCGCGGTGGGGTTCTGCTACTCCTTCAGCCGTTTATCGACGGCGTTCAGCAGCATTATCATCGGCGTGATCCTGCAGTATGGCGGCTCGGCCGGCGTGATCGGCTTTATCGTCTTCAGCATGCTGATGGTGATGGGGGTAATCGGTATTTTTGGGCCGAAGACCCGCGGCCGCGATCTGGAAGCGATTTAAGCGATGAGGAAAAGAACGGCCCGGATTTCCCGGGCCGTTGGCCGTCAGCGGAACGGCGGCTCGTTAAAGGTGCGCAGCTTGCGTGAATGCAGGCGCTCGCCCTCGGCGCGCAGCAGATCGATAGCGCGGATGCCAATCTGCAGGTGCTCGGAAATCGCCCCTTCATAAAAGCGGTTGGCCTGCCCCGGCAGCTTGATCTCGCCGTGCAGCGGCTTATCGGAGACGCACAGCAGCGTGCCGTAAGGCACGCGGAAGCGGTAGCCCTGCGCGGCGATGGTGGCGCTTTCCATATCGACCGCCACCGCGCGGCTGAGGTTAAAGCGCAGCGCTGAGGCGGCGTAGCGCAGCTCCCAGTTACGGTCATCGGTGGTGACCACCGTGCCGGTGCGCAGCCGCTGCTTAACCTCTTCCCCCGGCATGCCGCTGACCTGTTTGGTGGCGTCGTACAGTGCGCGCTGCACTTCGGCGATGCTGGGAATCGGGATATCCGGCGGCAGCACCGCATCCAGCACGTGGTCGTCGCGCAGGTAGGCGTGCGCCAGCACGTAATCGCCGATCGACTGGCTTTCACGCAGGCCGCCGCAGTGGCCGATCATCAGCCAGGCGTTCGGCCGCAGCACCGCCAGATGGTCGCAGATGGTTTTGGCGTTAGAGGGGCCGACGCCGATGTTAATCAGCGTAATGCCCTGGCCGTTGGCGCCGATCAGGTGGTAGGCCGGCATCTGGTTGTTCTTCCACGCCAGATCGGACACGGCCTGCTCCGGCGACGGAGTATCGGCGGTGATATAGATACCGCCGGCGCAGGAGAGCGCCTGATACGGACTGTCCGGATCGGCAATCTCGCTGCAGGCCCAGCGGACAAACTCATCCACATAGCGGGTATAGTTGGTGAACAGCACAAACTGCTGGAAGTGTTCCACCGGCGTGCCGGTGTAATGGCGCAGGCGTGCCAGCGAGAAGTCGGCGCGCAGCGCGTCGAAGTGCGACAGCGGGAAGGTATCGCTGGCGTGGGACAGGCCGTCGGCGGTGTCATCGCCGATTTGCGCCAGTTCGGGCACCGGAAAATGCTGCGCCAGGCCGGCGCTCATGGAACGGTCCAGCTCCAGCGAGGAGCCGTCGATCACGTACGGATAGGGGATTTCGCGCTGCGAGGGGGCCACGTCGATGGTGGCGCCATACTCTTCCACCAGCAGCGTCAGCTGGTCCTCCAGGTAGTGGCGGAACAGCGCCGGCCGCGTCACGCTGGTGGTGTAGCAACCGGGATGGGTGAAGCGGCCATAGGCGCGGGTTTTCTTGTCGCTGGGGGCGGCGCCGTGCCAGCTGACGCGCAGTTCCGGGTAGACAAACAGTCCGGCGGCGCGTGCCTGTGCGTCCGGCAGCGTGCCGTTATCGATAAAATCGCCAATCGCCGTTCGCAGCGCCTCGACCGCGCTCTGGTAGCGGGCTTCCAACTGATCCAACGCGTCTGCGACCGTGTGGTTACTGCCTGTTTTGCTATGAGCCATAGTACCTCTGAACGTGTGGATGTCCGACCGCGGGTATTGTAAGAAAGTAGCATATTCTCAATATGTTACAAATATATATCCGCGTGGTGTCCTGCGCCGCTGGCCGGCATGCGCGCGTTGCGAATTTTTCGCACAAAAAACTTTGCAGGATCGGCAGGGATCAAACATGATTTAAAACAGGGTTTTGTTTTATGCCATGGAGCAATGTTGAACGTATTTGCGCAGCTTCGTCAACGGGTGATCGCCACGCCGTGGTATCCCAAACGGAAAAGTTACCGCGTGCTGTTTCGGCGCGAGATCGTGCCGCTGGCGGTGCCGATCCTGCTGGAGAACGCCTGCGTCCTGCTGATGGGCGTACTGAGCACCTTTCTGGTGAGCTGGCTGGGCAAGGAGGCAATGGCCGGGGTGGGGCTGGCGGACAGCTTCAACATGGTGATTATCGCCTTTTTCGCTGCGGTGGATCTCGGCACCACGGTGGTGGTGGCGTTCAGCCTGGGCAAGCTGGATCATCAGCGGGCGCGGGCGGCGGCGCGTCAGTCGCTGGTGCTGATGACGCTGGTGGCACTGCTGCTGGCGGCGGTGATTCACCTGGCCGGCGCGCAGATTATTGATGTGATTGCCGGCGCCGCCACGCCGGAGGTGAAGGCGCTGGCGCTCTCCTACCTGCAGACCACGGTGTGGAGCTACCCAGCGGCGGCGATCGCGCTGATCGGCAGCGGCGCATTGCGCGGCGCGGGCAATACCAAAATTCCGCTGTTGATCAACGGCGGCATGAATATCCTCAATATCATCATCAGCAGCGCGCTGATTTACGGCATTGCGGGCTGGGACGGGCTGGGGTTTATCGGCGCAGGATTGGGGCTGACCCTGTCGCGCTATCTCGGCGCCGTCGCGATTATTTATGTGCTGGCGATCGGCTTTAACCCGTCGCTGCACATTACCCTGAAGAGCTATTTCAGTCGGCTGCAGCTGTCGATTCTCAAAGAGGTGCTGGGCATCGGCATTCCCGCCAGCATTGAGTCGGTGTTGTTTAACGGCGGTAAACTGCTGACGCAGATGTTTGTCGCCGGCATGGGCACCAGCGTGATCGCCGGCAACTTTATTGCGTTCTCGATCGCCTCGCTGATTAACCTGCCGGGCAACGCGCTGGGGTCGGCGTCGACCATTATCGTCGGCCGGCGACTGGGCAAGGGGCAGATCGGCCAGGCAGAGCGGCAGCTGCGGCATATTTTTTGGCTGTCGACCTTGGGGCTGACGCTGCTGGCTTGGGGCAGCGCGCCGTTCGCCGGGCTGTTTGCCGCGTTCTACACCCAGCAGGATGATGTGAAAGAGGTGGTGAAAGTGCTGATCTGGCTGAACGCCGCCTTTATGCCGATTTGGGCCGCCTCCTGGGTGCTGCCCGCCGGGCTGAAGGGCGCGCGCGACGCGCGTTTTGCTATGTGGGTGTCGATGCTCGGCATGTGGGGCTGCCGGGTAGTGGCCGGCTACACGCTGGGGATCGAACTGGGCATGGGGGTGATCGGCGTCTGGCTGGGGATGTTCCTCGATTGGGCGGTGCGCGGCGCGCTGTTCTACTGGCGGATGGTCAGCGGCCGCTGGCTGTGGAAGTATCCGCGCCGCAAACAGGACGCCACGCCGCAGGATTAGTTCTGCGGGTAGCGGGTATAGGGATTGTTGTTATTGAGCGACGGCAGAAACATGGCGCCGATCATCGTCAGGTGCGGCAGGCAAAACCAGCTGAAACACCAGGCGCCGCTGTAGCCGCCATCGTGCAGACGGCGGATATTGCTGGCAAGCAGCGGCAGCACGAAAATCATGGCCACGATCCATAAAAACGGGTAATTCATCATCACTTTTAGCGCCAGATAGAACACAAACCACAGGTGCTGAAATACCACCAGCGTAATATAGAATGCGCGGCTGTCGCGGCCTTTGATATTGAACGACTGCCGGTATCCCTGATAGATCACATTTAACAGGTAAATGATCACATCCTCCATGATGCGAATTTATTATATATCAATAGGTTAATAATTTATCGACCATGGGGGAAGAGAGCAAGTGTTTATCCGTTATCGTCCGTTTTTCCCGCCATTTGCTGCAATAGCCAGTGCCGCAGCGCGATGATATCCGCCCGCTGCGCCGCCTCTTCGGTGGTCACCAGATAATAGCGTGCGCCGGGTAGCGATTCGTCAAACGGCGCGGTGAGCACGCCGCGCTGCAGCAGATCGTTCGCCAGCAGCCGGCTGGCGATCACCACGCCTTGTCCCGCCACCGCCGCCTGCAGCGCGTGCGTTTCATCGCTGAAAATCAGGCCGCTGTCGCACTCCAGCCCGTCAGGCCCGTAGCGCCGCCGCCAGTTTTGCCAGGTGGGCGAGTCGGCGGGCACGTGCCGCTGCTCCACGTGGAACAGCGTGGCAGCGCGTAAATCTTCCTTTTCTTTGATGCCGAGCGACGGGCTGGCCACCAGGATAAAGCGGTCTTCATACAGCAGGGTGCTGTGCAACTGGGTTTCCGGCGTTTCGCGGTAGCGGATGGCGGCATCGACGGTGCGCTGGCTCAGATCTACCCGTTCGACGCTGGTGTGCAGACGCAAATCGATGGCCGGCAGCTGCGCCTTAAAATCGGCCAGACGCGGCACCAGCCAGTGGGTGAGGAAGTTGGAGGTGGTGGTGACCGTCAGCGCCGGCGGCTGGGCGCGGTGCATAATCTGCGCGGTGGCGCTCTCCAGCGCGGCGAAGGCGCTTTGCGTTGCGGCGTACAACAGTTCCCCGGCATCGGTCAGGCGGACGCCCTGGGCGCTGCGCTCACAGACCCGGCATTCCAGCATCGATTCCAGCAGCTTGATCTGGTGGCTGACGGCGGTGGCGCTGACGCCCAGCCGTTCGGCGGCCAGCTTAAAGCTGAGACAGCCGGCGACGGCATGAAAGGCGCGCACGGCGCCCAGCGGCGGTAAACGGGATTTTCTCATGGCTGAGTTATTCTCATCTATGAATGAAATCTATGACTTTGATCGTCTGATTATACGCAAGATAAGCTGATAACACCGCTCACAGAGGGTGAGTTTATTTCATGATTATTGCGTATAGCGCAGGAGGGCGATGATGATGACGTTATCCCAACAGCCGGCCGCCGGCGCAGTCGCGTCGCCGGGCGCGGTGCTCCGGGCGATTGTGTTCAGCGTACTGCCGTCTGCGGTGCTGCTGTTATTCAGCCAGTACGGCGGGGCGCAACCGCTGCCCGCTTTGCTGCTGCCGCTCAGCCTGACGCTGGCGTTTGCCTGCGGCGCGGCGCTGGGACGCTGGCGTCCGCTGGCGCAGCGGCCGCCGCTGGTGGCGGCGCGCTATGGTCTGCTGCTCGGCGCTGCCGGTCTGCTGTGGATCCTGCTGGCGCTGCACGGCGGTCTGGTGTGGACCATGCTGCTGCCGGGGGCCGGGTTGACCGGCCTCGGGCTGGGCGCGGCTTACCAGAGCCAGCGCGTTGTCGCACCGCCGAGACAGCGTGCGGTGAGCGCGCGTATCGCCATGGCGCTGACCTGCGGCGCGGCGCTGGCGGCGACGCAGTGGCTGCAGTGGCAGGCGGCGCCGGCCGGGTTTAACTTTGCCCTGGCGCTGCTGGTGGATATGACGCTGTTCGGCGCGCTGCTGGCGCGCATTGTCGAACGCGACCGGGAAAACGACGCCTGCCGCTGTGGTTAGCCCGTTTTTTCGCTAAGCAACGCAGAAATGCGCATTTCCCTTCCGAGCCGCTAACGGCTTTACTTTGCTCAGGCGTCAATCACTGACTGAGGAGGGGAGCATGAAGCGTTTACTGGCTTTTTGGCGGTTCGGCCGCGGGACACAGGCCGAACCGCAGCAGAAGGCGCAGGGCGGCGACAGCGCCGCGCTGCTGGACACCATGCTGGCCACCAGCCAGCTGTATGGTTTTGAGTTCCATCCTTCGCTGCTGCGCCATTATGGAAAATAATCGCTACCGCCGCGCCATGCGCTACAGCTACTGGAATGAGCTGTGCGTCACTGCCTGACTAAAAGGCGGTGTCGAGCTCTGCCTGCAGGTTGTAGTCATCATCAACCAGTAACAGCGTTTTCCATTTATCGAATGTCAGGCAGGGGTGCGAGGTGCCGAAGATCAGGATATCACCAACCTGCACATCGCTGTCAGGCGCCAGCTTCAGCATACAGTGCTGATCCATGACCTCGCTGCTGGTACAGGCGCCGGGTCGGAACGGCAGCGCCTTGCCCGCCCGGTAATGGGCGACCGGCTGCGGCAGCCCGGCGTCAAAGGCGCAATCACGTTTGCCGAAATTCACAATCGCCAGCCCGGCTTCCGGCACCGATTGCACCATCGCCACCAGCTGCAGTGCGGCGCTGAGATCGCCGCCGAGATCGCAGGCGATACGGTCGCGCGCCCGCAGCGCATCCTGCGCCTGTTGATAGATGCCGTTGTCATGGGTGATATAGCAGCCGGGACGAATCACAATCCGGCAGCGCGGCGGCTTCTGCGCCGTCAGCCAGACGTTGCATACCACGTCATACCACACGGTGCCCGCACCGGTCAGAATAAACTCCCCGTCGACATGGGCCGCCATATCGCAGGCCAGCGCCGCCGCCGCGCCGAGCAGGGTTTCTATCTGCGGCTGCGGATCGTCGCCGTGCAGCACGCCTTCATACAGCTCCAGCCCGCGCAGCCGCAGCCCCGGCAGGCCGGCGACCTCGGCCGCCAGCGCCAGCGCCTCCGCCGTGCTGCGGCATCCGCAGCGGCCGCCCGGCACGCCCAGCTCCACCAGTACGTCCAGCGTTTGCCCCTGTGCATCAAAGAAGGCGGCAAGCGCGGCGGCGTTGCTCACGCTGTCGACGCAGCACAGAAAGTCGCACTGCGGATACTGCCGCTTCAATTGCGCGACCAACTGCATATTGGCTTTCCCCACCAGCTGGTTGGCCATCAGCACCCGTTCGATGCCCGCGGCCATGGCGGCCTGCGCCTGCCAGGCGCTGCCGACGCCGATGGCCCAGGCGCCGGCCGCCTGCTGCTGACGGAAAATCCACGGCGTCATGGTGGTTTTGCCGTGCGGCGCGAGGGAAACCCCGCGTTTGTCGGCGTAGCGCTGCATCCAGCGGATATTGTTGTCCAGCGCGCTGGCCAGGATAACGGCGGCCGGCAGGCAGACCTCCTCGCGCAGCAGATTGCCGGCGCCGGCGCGCATCGGCGCCGCTTTATGCGTTGCGTGACTGATAGCTGTCATTTGTTTTCTCCTGCCAGCGGTCCGATCGGTTTGGCGTCGCTGTGGGTGGTTTCCCGTTCGTCGGTGATCATTTGCAGCACCTCTTCGCGTGACAGTTTATTTTTCGGGGTGAGCAGGGTAACGACCACGGCGGCGAACAGGCTGACGAGCAGCGCCGGGATCACCGGGTTGCCGAGCGCCTGTGACCAGCTTGGGACCAGAATTACGGTCAGCGAGGTCAGGCTGCCGCCCAGCAGCGCGGCAATACAGCCCTGCCAGTTGAAGCGCAGCCAGAATTTACCCAGCAGCACGGTGACGCACATGCCCGACATAATCATTGAAATCATTTTGGTGATATAGCCGATGATGTCATTTGAGGTCAGCGCGAAAATCAGCGCCAGCAGGATCACCAGCAGCAGGAAAATACGCGACAGGTTGATGGCCTTCTCCGGCGGCGGCATTTTCCCCGTCACCATGGTGTAAATGTCACGCAGAATGATGGATACCCCGGCAATCGCATCCGAGCTGCCGGACGACAGGTTGGCGGACATGCCGGCAATCAGCACCACCATGGCCAGCGCGGCCGGCAGGGCATTGGTGGCGAACAGGAAGGCAAAGCTGGGGTTTTCCAGCTCCGGGTTCATCACATGGGTCGCCATGCCGATAATCGCCGGCAGGAAAGAGAAGCCCATATACAGCAGGCCGGTAATCACGAAAGACTGGCGGATGGAACGCGTCGAGGCGGCGGAGTAGATGCGCTGACGGTAGGACGGGGTCGCCAGTACGCCGATGCCGATGACGATCGCCAGGGAGAGCGCCGGCCACAGGCCGAGCTTGCCAATGCCGAACAGCGTAAAGGCCTGCGGATCGGTGTTGGCCACCAAGGTATCCCAGCCGCCGACGTAGCTGACGGACAGCGCGGCCAGCACGATAAAGCCGACGAACAGCACGATGGACTGCAGCGTGTCGATCCAGGAGACGGCTTTATAGCCGCCGATGCCGACATAGAAGATAAAGCCGACGGCGATAATGATTTTGGCGACGGTGATATCGATATCCGCCGCCCAGGCCAGATACAGCCCGCCGCCGAGGATATGCGCGCCCAGCCAGCCGATAGAGGCGAGGAAAATCAGCAGGGCCACCAGGTTTTTCACAATGCGGCTGCCGCCGGTGTAATAGCAGATCTCCTCGCTCATGGTCATAAAGCGCAGTTTTCTGACCGGGCCGAACAGCCAGGCGGTCAGCAGGATGCCGGTTGCACCGCCGATGCCGTACAGCATGCCGGCCCAGCCGTTGGTGTAGCCAAAGCTCACCGCGCCGATGCTGGAGCCGGTGCCGACCATGGTGCCGACGGTAGAGCCGAGCGTCAGCAGCATCGGCAGCTTCCGGCCGCCGAGTATAAAGTCTTCCCCTGTCTTCTGGTGGCGGGTGACGTACCAGCCGACCGCCATCATGACGAAGGCGTAGAGGAGAAACCAGATCAGGAAATTGTTGTGTTCCATGATATTCCCTTAGGTAGCGTTAATGCCGTTAGTTTTGTTTGTAGTTGGCGTTAAAACAGGTGATGTCGACCTCGACCATACAGTCGACGACCAGATCGGCCACGCAGCACACGCGGGCGGGCGGATGCTCGGCAAAAAACTGGCGGAAGACTTTATTGAAGGACTGGAAGTAGCGTGCATCGGTCAGGAAGACCTTCATATGCACGATGTCTTCCTTGCCGAAGCCCGCCTCGCTCATGATGTCGAGGCAGTTTTGAATCGCCTGGGTGGACTGGGCGACGATGCCGCCGTCGATAATCTCCCCGTCGACCATCGGCGTCTGGCCGGAGACGTACAGCCAGCCGTCTGCGCTGACCGCTTTGGCGAACGGCAGGTTCTGGCCGCCGGTGCCGGTGGAGCCGGTAATACCGTAACGTTTAATCATGATGTCCTCTTCTCGGGTTAATGGTTTCTGCTCAGGAATTTCCCGGCGCGCCGGCCGGTCATCTGTTGTTGGCTGTAGGTCAGTACGCCGTTGACGAACACCTGTTCAATGCCCTCGGCCCGCTGTTTCGGCTGCTGAAAGGTGGCGGCGTCGTTGATGCGCGCCGGGTCGAACACCACCAGATCGGCAAAGTATCCTTCCCTGATCAGCCCGCGCTGCCGCATGCCGAAGCGTTGTGCGGACATGCCGGTCATCTTGTGCACCGCGGTCGTCAGCGGGAACAGCCGTTCATCGCGGCTGTAGTGGCCCAAGACGCGCGGGAAGGTGCCCCACAGGCGCGGATGAGGGTTGGGATCGCACGGCAGGCCGTCGGAGCCGACCATGGCGCTGGGGTGAGCCAGTACGCGGCGCACATCGGCTTCATCCATCTGGAAATAGATGGCGCCGGCGGGCATCAGCCGCTGGGCGGCGTGGTGGATATCGCTATCCCAGGCGGCGGCGATCTCCAGCAGGGTTTTGCCCGCCATTTCCGGGTGCGGCGTGGACCAGGTGATCAAAATGTCGTAGTCCGCCGTAACCTGCTGCGGATCGAGGTTGGAGGATCCGGCGCGGTACGGGTAGAGATCGCAGCTGATATCCTGGCGCTGCTGATACTTCTCTATCAGCGCCAGCGTTTCTACCGTGCGCCCCCAGTTTTTGGCGCCCGCGCACTTATGGTGGGAGATCTGCACCGGCACCCGGGCGTGACGGCCGACGTGAAATGCCTCATGCATGGCGTCGATGATCCCGTCATATTCGGTGCGCATATGCGTGGTGTAGATGCCCTGATGCTCGGCCAGCAGCTCCGCCAGCGCGCAGATCTCTTCCGTCGAGGCGTTAACGGCGTTGCCGTAGGAGAGGCCGGTGCTCAGCCCCAGCGCACCCTGCTGCAGCGCCTGCCGCAGAACGGCGCGCATGGCAGCGATATCGGCGCTCTGCGCCGGTTCGTTCAGGGACGCCACAACGTTGTTGCGCAGCGTGGTGTGGCCGATCAGCGTGGCGACGTTCACCGAGGGCATGACCTCATCCACGGCGCGGCGATAGCTGGCCAGATCCGGGTAACGGAACTCTGCCAGCTCTCCCAACAGGTTGAGCGGGTCGGGCACTTCGTCTTTCATCTGCGCGCAGGCGGCGCTGATGCCGCAGTTGCCGACGATGATACTGGTGACGCCCTGCGAGGTTTTCTCGATATAGTCCGGGTGCTTGATCACGATCAGATCGTCATGGGTATGAACGTCGATAAACCCGGGAGCCAGCACCCGGCCGCGGCAGTCCAGCGTTACCGCCGCGTCCTCATCAATGGCCGGCGCGATGCGGGTGATGCGATCGTCGCTGACGGCCACGTCGGCGGTGTAACCGTCACCGCCGGAGCCGTCGATCACGGTGGCGTTTTTAAACAGATAGTGATGTTTCATAGCGGTACCTTTAAGCGTACTGGTTGGCATGGGAGCGGTAGGCCGCCGCAAAGGCCTGCGCCTGCGCCGCGGTGCGGGCCGGCGTTTGTCCTGCGCGGTACAGGTCATTGCCGAGGCCGGCGCCGCTGCAGCCCGCCTGCAGGTAGGCGCCGAGCGTTTCCGGCGTGACGCCGCCGACGGCGTAGAGGGCGATATCCTCAGGCAGCACCGATTTCAGCGCGCGTACATAGCCGGGGCCGAACTGGCCGGCGGGGAACAGTTTGATTTGCCGGGCGCCGGCCTCGATGGCGTTGAAGGCCTCCGTCGGCGTCGCGCAGCCCGGCAGCGCCGGCATGGCGTGGTGCAGCGCCCGGCGGATCACCGCAGGCTGCGTTGCCGGCGTCACAATAAACTGGCAGCCCGCCGCCGCCAGCTGGTCGACGTCGGCGACGTTTACCACCGTGCCGGCGCCGATCAGCGCTTGTCCGTCATAGCGTTGGGCCGCGTGGGCAATGCTGGTCTGCCATGACGGCGAGTTCAGCGGGATTTCAATCGCCTCAAAGCC
Source organism: Serratia sp. FGI94 (assembly GCF_000330865.1). Classification (NCBI taxonomy): domain Bacteria; kingdom Pseudomonadati; phylum Pseudomonadota; class Gammaproteobacteria; order Enterobacterales; family Yersiniaceae; genus Serratia; species Serratia sp. FGI94. Next base: position 3,087,763 of record NC_020064.1, on the reverse strand, counting down.
GGCCTCAATCAGGACCGGGATGTGGTCGTCGACTTCATCGGGCGTAATGCCGCGCAGGATGGCGACCAGCGGTAGCGTAAGGTGCATTTTCATTGTGAATCTCCGGATGAGACGGCGTTGGACGGCGACGCGTGCGGCGTTGCCGCCTGACGCATGATGATTTCCATCACGCGGATAGCGCCGATGCAGGACAGCGGCCGGGCGGGATCTTCGTCAACCAGCAGCGCGTCGGCGGTGAAAAAGGGATCGGCGGCGATCAGCGCGGCCAGCGCCTGTTGCAGGATCGGTTTGCCGCTGATGACCACGCGGGTCTTCGGCGTCAGCGCCAGCGCCCGGCTCTGTTTCATCGCCTGAATATCGGCGCAGAGCGTAACGCCCAGCAGATAGCTGGCTTTCTGGTCGTGGCTGGCGGCGGTAAACAGATCCAGCAGCCGCACGGAGAAGCAGGCGCGCGACAGGCCGGTGCGCCGGCAGGCGTCGGCGCCCTGCAGCAGATAGTCGCGCTCCAGACGGGCGGCGAACTGTCGATCCAGCGAGCCGGCCAGCAGGGTGTGGTGGGTGAGCGCATCCAGTAACTCGCCGGCCATGGTGGTGGCGCAGGCGGCAATGCGCTGCTGTCGATCGATACTGACGAACTTCGAGTGTGAGCCGGGCAGTACGATCACCGCCGGACCGGGCACGGCCTGTAATGCCAGCAGGCCGAAGGTTTCCACCTCTTCGCCGCGCATCACGTCCATCATATCGAGGTTGGCGAGGTTTACCGTCGGCAGGGCGTTTTTGACGCCGGGAATAAACCAGATCGGCTGCGGCGCGATGGCCGGAATATGGCGCGCCACCGCGCCGTTTGCCAATTGTTCAACGCTGACCGGCGCGTTCAGGTGGGGAAGCGGGCAGAGCCCGACATCGGCGGTGATCATGCCGGACGCCACGATCGCGCAGCGATCGAGCGTACAGCCCTCAGCCTGCGCCAGCGCGCGATCCAGGGCATCCTTAATCCCGGCGGTGAGCGTCGCTTGGCTGCCGGTTTTGGCGCTGTCGCGCACCCCGACCGCCGCGCAGGCGTCGGCGATGATCCTTTTATCTTGCCAGATACGCACCCGGGTATTGGTGGTACCGGAATCGATGGTGACGATGAACATATCGTTTCCTTAGTAACTAAAATTTCGGAACGTCATTCCTTTTATTTAGGCTATTTTTTATAAATAGGAATGTCATTCCGTTTTTTATCAATTGGTGAAGGGGGTCACAAACTGCGGGCGGGGGAGGACGAAGCAAGATATTCAATGCACTGAAAACAAACGAATTTTGTAGGATGTGGCATTGCGGCTACAATAACGGGAAATTTTCGAATGGGGGTAACAGGATGTCAGGTGGCGAGAGCACGAATGCTTCCAGCATTGATAAGGTTTTAACGCTGTTGGAAGAAATTGGAGACCACCCCGAAGGCATATCGCTGGCGGCGCTGGTCAAGCGCACCGGGATAGCGAAAACGACCGGATTCCGTATCCTGGAAACCCTCAAGGAGCGGCAGTATGTGATGCTGGACGGCGCGACGGAGCGCTATCATCTGGATCTGAAAAGCCTGGAGCTGGGGATTAAAGGATTAATGAATGTGAACCTGGTTGAGGTTTCCATTCCGTATCTGAAGAAGCTTTCCGCCAAAAGTGAAGAAACCTGTTTTCTGGGGGTCTACAACGAAGGCCACGTGGTCTACCTGTACAAAAGCGAAGGGACGCTCTCCATCCAGACCAACGCGCAGCTGGGCGCGCGCCTGCCGGCCTACTGCACCGGAATTGGCAAGGCGCTGCTGGCCTTCCAGCCGCAGGAAGAGATCGACCGCGTACTGAGCAAACCGCTGACGGCGTTTACCGAGAAAACGCTGGTTGACCGCGTGGCGCTGTATGAGGTGCTGGCGGATATTCGCCTGAAAGGCTACTCCCTCGACAATGAAGAGAACGAAGAGGGCCTGACCTGCGTGGCGCGCCCGATCTTCAACTATACCGGCAGCGTGGTCGGCGCGCTGAGCGTCGCCGGGCCGACGCACCGTATGCAGCGTAAAATCGAGCGGGTTAACCAGGAGCTGGAGCAGGTGTGCTCACTGATTTCCCGCCGTCTGGGCTATCTGGGGAAATAGTTTTTCCCGGCGCGGCTAACGTCGTGCCGTCTGCCAGAGGGGGCGGCATGGTTAACGAGAACGCCCGGCAGGGCGCGCTTAATCATGCCGGTGGCCGCGGCTCAGGCGGCAGAAACTACCGCTTGCGCAGTATTTGTACATACTGTGTAAAGCCGGGGAAGCTTTTCCCGGACGCGCGCTGAAGGCCAGCCGGCGCCTCACGCGTTAGTTATCCGGTTGTATAACATAAGGATTGCGCTATGCGTTGGCCTCAGCACGCTTTGGTAATCTGCACCGCCGCGATGTTATCCCTTCTCACATTTTCCGCTCATGCACACGGCGATAAGCGCAGCGGCGTCGAAACCGAAACGCTGCTGGAATCGGAACACGCCTGGGACGGTACGCAGTATTCCGCCTATCCACAGGGCACCCCGCAGCTGTCGGTGCTGAAGATCACCATCCCCCCCAACAGCAGTCTGGCCTGGCACCAGCACCCGATCCCGAATGCCGTCTATGTGCAGAGCGGCGTGGTGACGGTGGAGAAGAAATCCAATGGAGAAACACGGCAGGTCACCGCCGGTCAGGTGCTGCCCGAAATGGTGGATACCGCCCATCGCGGCTATACCGGCAACGAGGGCGCGGTGCTGATTGCGTTTTACGCCGGCAAGAAGGGCGTACCGCTGCCGGAGCCGGTTAAGTAAGAGATTTTTGGTGGAGGTTGGTATTTAACTCGGGAGGGCGGCTAAGTGCCAGAAGCGGACATAACTCACCGCTTAGGCGTTCTTATTTGACAAAATATTTTTCAAATCTGATGAGGGGGAAAGACCAAAATGGCGAGCATATTCGCGACTGAACTGAGTATGACTGTGATAACCGACAGAATGAGCTATGGCTGTGATGCTATCCCCAGTAGTGGCTAACCTCAGCCTTGCCTGCATGAGCCGCACCCGTTTCTGATACTGCATGGGGCTGAGCGCCGTTATAGCCTGGAAGTGACGATGAAATGCTGAGACACTCAACGCGGCCATCGCAGCCAATTCTTCCACCCGCACGGCCTGCATATAGTTGAGCTTCAACCAGTTAATCACCCTGTAAATCCGGGATAGATGCGATTCCGGCATGGCGATATTACGCAGCATCCAGCCAAGCGGCCCCTGCAACACCCGGAATAAAATTTCACGCTCATAGGCCGGTGCCAGAGCAGATATCTCTTCAGGTTTGTTAATTAATCGCAGCATTCTTAGCCACGCATCCAGCAATTCAGGCGTAACCGGAGCCACAGAAAATCCCGCCTGGTAAAGGTGCATCTTGCTGGCAGCTGGTATGCCATCCAGCAGTTCCGTAATAATTTCCGGCTTCGGCGTCAGGCTCACAGCAAGATACGGCGCGCCGGTTTTCTCGTCAGCACAAACTTTACCCACGGCGGGCAGATCAACCGACATCACAAAGTAGGTGGCAGGGTCATACTGCCAGGTTTTATTCCCTACCGTCATACTCTTGGAGCCAGTCAGGATCAGGTTAATCATCGGTTCATATACCGCTGAAAGCCTGTGTTCAGGAATTTCTCCCTGTACCATTGCGACACGTGGTATGCCGGTTTCTGTGGCCTTGTTTCCGGCTCCGGAAGCAAGCAGTCGCAGTTCAGTTAATTGTTTTTCCATCTTCGTTAAATAACACGGTACGGGACAGGTAACAAGATTAAAGCAGGATTAGGCAAATGTCAGAGAGGATTGCAGGAGCCAGTGCCTGGTGCTGTGCGTAATCTTGGATTCGTCATCCATTCTGTCAGGAGTTTTTATGAAACAAGTCTTGATTACCGGCGGAAGTCGCGGCATCGGAGCCAGTACGGCGATTGAATGTGCGCATCGCGGTTACGGCGTAATTCTCACCTGGAACAGCCAGCCGGAAGCCGCTAGCCGGGTTGTTGAGCGGATTAATAACGAGGGGGGGCGTGCGTTAGCATTGCGGCTGGATTTAGAGGATGCCAGCAGTTTCAGCGACTTTCGTTCACAATTGACTAGGGCCATGGAGACACACTGGGGGGCCAGAGGATTGAACGGGCTGATAAACAATGCAGGATATGGTTTGTATAACCCCATTGAGGCCGTGACTGAAGCGCAGTTTGACAGCTTAATGAATGTGCATCTGAAGGGGCCCTTCTTTCTCACTCAGACGTTGCTTCCACTTCTGCAGCGAGATGCCGCTATTGTTAATCTCACCAGCGCCACCACCCGCGTGGCGACCATCGGTGTGGCACCCTATGCCACTTTTAAGGGGGGGCTAGAGGTGCTGACGCGTTATATGGCCAAAGAGTTTGGTGAACGGGGGATCAGGGTAAACGCCGTATCGCCAGGCCCGATCCGTACTGAACTGGGCGGGGGCTTAAGTGATGAGTTTGAAGCGTTACTCGCCGGGCAAACGGCGCTTGGACGAATTGGCGAACCTGATGAAGTTGCTCGCGTTATCGCCGGTTTACTTACAGCCGATGGTGGCTGGATCAATGCACAGACGATTGAAGTCGCGGGCGGTTATAACATCTGATCACGGAGCTTTTTATGCTGGACCATGTCTTTATTACAGTAAGCGATACCGAGCGTTCAGTTACCTTCTATGAACGCGTGCTTCCTCTTCTCGGCATCATCAACCGCCACGATTATGACGGCAGCGATGGCCCGTCAGGCCATCCCGATCTTAAGGGATTTGGAGCCAGTGGCCGGGTATTTTTCTGGCTTAGGCCGGGGATTCCCTGTCCGCAGGCCGTTCATGTGGGGTTCGCGGCGGATTCTGAAATGATGGTTAACCAGGCTTATGCAGAAGCAATCGCGGCGGGAGCAACAGAAATCCATCCGCCAGGAGCACAACTTCATTATGACCCGCGCTATTACGCCGCCCAGGTCAGAGATCCGGATGGATACAGCCTGGAGTTTGTTTATAAAAGCTGGCAGCACGGGCGCTGATAACATGGCGGTGCTGGCCAGAAGACGTTTTATGTGGGTGTATCCCCACCAATGCCGACCTCAATCATTCCTTTTTAAGGGGGCTATTTCTGTATGAAAAAACTCATGATTTACGGTGCAACAGGTTATACCGGCCGTATGATCGTCCAACATGCGCTGGAAGCCCGCCTGCAGGTAATTATTGCCGGGCGCGATCGAGAAAAACTTGCTGCAATGTCATCTGATCTTGATGTCCCTTTTCGGGCCTTCAGGTTGGATAATCCTGTCACTATTGATAGTGGCTTTGATAATATTGACACCGTTATAAATTGTGCCGGTCCGTTTTTACATACTGCACGGCCGTTAATGGAGGCAGCAATCCGCAAAAAGGTACACTACCTTGATGTGGCTGCCGAACTGGACAGTTACCAGATTGCAGAAATCCTCGGTGAAGTCGCTTCTTCAGCAGGTGTTATGCTGCTTCCAGGCTGCGGCGGGAGCGTAGCAATGCTGGGATGCCTCGCAGCCCACGCGGCCACGCGGGTCAATAACCCGGCACGCATCTCACTGGCGCTGCATGTCACTGGCACGATGTCTCGCGGCTCTGCGGTGAGCGCAGCTGAGAATTTATCAACCCAGTGCCTGATTCGCCGTAACGGCCAGCTAATGGAGAGTGAGTCAGGTGAGCTGCAGGAGTTCGATTTTGGCAAAGGTCCGAAGGCCTGTTTTCCTGTGACGCTTCCTGATCTAATCACCGTCTGGAAAGCGACTGGCATTCCTGATATCAAAACCTTCGTACATGTTTCCGGTGAGGGTTTTCCGCAGGGCAATTTGGCTGATTTGCCCGACGGCCCGACTGCTCAGGAGCGTGAGGCCAGCCGTTATCAGGCCGTTGCGGAAGTGCTAAATGCAGATGGCGAGACCCTATATATGCTGCTGGATACGGTGAATGGATACAGCTTCACTGCGCTGGCGGCTGCTGAAGCCGGGCGCAGAGTGCTGGCGGGAGAATGTCGTCCGGGATTCCAGACACCGGCGACGCTATTCGGCAAACATTTTGCCGAAACCATCGCCGATACCCGGATTACGACATCTGACGCTTTGCGCTGAAAAGAAGGAAATACTAGCTCCGTCCGTATTTCAGGAAGGAGCTTGTGAAAGTGAATCACCAGGGTTGCCGGCCTTCCGGGCCAAAGAATTTGCCTGTCGGGCTATGTCCTTCTGCCAGTGCTATCCTGAGAACCGGCATTGCCCCCTGTTCTGGTGTAAGCTCTCCGGTATTGCCATTGAGATCGGTTTTGACGTTACCCGGCTCAACGACATTTACCTTAATGCCCCGTTCGGCTAACTCTCTGGCAAAACACACCGTGGCCGCACTGAGCGCGACTTTTGAGGCACTATAGCTGAGTAGGTTCACGGTTGAATAGATTGATGCCTCATCAGTAATCAGAGCAAGCGATCCCAGACCACTTCCCAACATGATAACACTGGCATTTTCTGCTGTTTGAAGCAGGGGAAGAAACGCCTGGGTTACTCGTACCGGACCGAAGAGATTAACCTCGAAGGTGTTTTTCATGTCTGATAAGCGTGTCTGACTCGGCGCAACTGAGGCATCAAGCAGCACGCCTGCGTTATTGATCAGTACGTTCAACCTATCGGTGACTGCTGATAGTGTCGCCGCTGCCTGACGTACACTTGCGTCATCAGTCACGTCCATTATCAGTAGCTGGACGGTGAGACCTTCTGCCTGCAGGTGCTGAACGGCCTCTTCGCCGCGTCGTCGATCGCGCGCTGTGATCCAGACACGAAATCCCTGGCGCGCCAGTCCTTTTGCGATCGCCAGTCCAATGCCTTTATTGGCCCCCGTAATCAGTGCCGTGCGGTTATCCGATATTTTCATAATCACAGATTTGCCTCTGCATTGGCACCGCTGACATGAAACCGGATATCGCCCATCAGATGAGGCACGACGGCACGGTGTACAAACTGCCATTCACCGCCGATGAGTGCAAAGCGGTCCTTGTAATGGCCCGTGCAAATCGGTTGCAGGGGGAAGCCGGGCAGTTCCTGATGAACGGTAAAATAACTGGTCGCTGAGGCTTCACCGCTGAGAGAATTCCCCTCAACCAGAATATTGGAGACGACGTGCCAAGTGCGAGGCGTGCTGTCCTGGTGCTGCTGAATGCCCGACGACAGAAATACCTCAATCTCATTCCTGCCCGTAACCTGATGACCGGGCAACTCCAGCGTGGCATGGCGTAAAAGTCCTGCCAGTTCACTGAATTTTCCACTGTCGAGCAGATAAGGGTAAGAGTTGATGAGGCGAGTAATGTCGCGCTCAGCCTGCAGAACAGCGACCAGCTCTTTTTCATTTTGCGAATACATAACAGCGTTTCCTTTTGTTTCATGCAAAAAACGAGATACAACAGGAACACGATGGCCGTATGCCACCGTGCAAGTTTATGGCCGGGCCTGTCAGGTCTGCGATGCGCCACCGTCAGCGAATAACTCGATGCCGTTGACATAGCCCGAATCATCACCGGCCAGGAATGCCACAGCGGCAGCAATTTCTTCAGGCTCACCGATACGTCCCTGCGGGCTTTTCGCGATAAGAAAGGCAAGCCCTTCCTCAGCTTTATTGCCAAAGGCAGCCCGCAGAGAAGACGTGTTCGTCGGCCCCGGACTGACGATGTTGAGGCGAATGCCTGAACCATGGAGTTCTGCCACCCAGCTCCTGACCATGTTGCGCACTGCGGCTTTGGTTGCGCCGTAAATACTCATTGCCGGTCCGGGATCAAAGGAGGATGTCGAACCGATGATGACCACGCTGGAGCCGTGTCCAAGCAAAGGCAGAGCCTGTTGAACTGTCAGAACCACGCCTTTAACGTTGGTTGCGAACTGTTCATCAATCTGCTGTTCAGTTATTTGACCGAGAGGCGCATGAATACCGCCTCCAGCATTTGCCACCAGGATATCGATATGACCTGCAGCTGTTTTGATCTGCTGGTAAAGTTCATCGAGACTTGCTCTATTGCTGACATCAGTCACAATTCCACTCGCTTTTTCTCCCAGCGTCACAACTGCCCGATTGAGTTTTTCTGCAGTTCTTCCGGTAATCACCACCTCCGCACCGTCATCGATCAAGCGTCTGGCTATAGCCAGACCAATGCCACTGCTTCCTCCGGTAACTACGGCAATTTTGCCTTTGAGTGTCTGGATCATGTGTTCCTCCGATCTTTGTATGTAGTGATCACTATAAACATTGCTGGGTGGTGTGTCATTATTTTTTATAGCGATCACTATATTCATGGTGTAAGATGGGTACATATGCTTGCGGACACGGCCAGGTAATGATCATATGAGTGAAACGGAAAAGAACGTCAGAAAACGGAGGCGTGCATTTGACAGGGAAGCGGGAATTGAGACTGCTCAGGCTCTGTTCCATCAGAGAGGTTATGACGCTGTTGGTATTTCTGAACTGACAAAAGTTTTAAATATTAATCCTCCAAGCCTTTACGCCGCATATAGCAGCAAAGCCGGCCTGTTTGGTCGGTGTCTTGCGCGCTACGTTGATGAAGGCAACCTGCCGGCGGAAAAAATCCTTATCCCCGGACGCCCTCTGGCCGAAGCGATTGAGGAATTATTTATCACGGCTGCGCGTCTGTATGTGAAATCCCCGCTGCGACGGGGATGCCTCGTCGCAGAAGGTATGCGTGCTGATGATGAACAGGCACGGAAACTGGCAGACCAGTATGCAAAACCAGGAATGCTGTTTATTGAGGATTACTTCCGCCAGTCAGAACCGGAAAGAGCGAAAGAGCTGGGCGATTTCGTCGTCACCGCACTGCGCGGTTTTTCGGCGGCGGCGGTCACCGGTTTATCACGTCCCCGCCTGTTAAAAGTCGCCCGCATGAACGGGCAGGCTTTTGCTGCGTTACTCAGTTTGCCCCCTGACACATAACGGGAGTTTTTATGTCTGTTATCGACCATCTTGAGATTTCAGTGAAAAATGCGCCGTTATCACTGCGCTTCTATTTGCAGGCACTTGAGCCATTAGGCTTCGGGCTGATTATCACCCAGGAACCAGCCAAAACACGAACCGGTGGTTTTCGTTACGGGCTTGGGCTGCAGGGCTATCCCCGGTTATGGTTGCACGACAATGAGGAAACTGGTGCACCACTGCATCTGGCTTTTTCTGCTGATAAGCGCAGCATTGTGGATCAGTTCTGGCAGCAGGCTCTTCTGGCGGGCGGGAAAGATAACGGGGCTCCAGGAGTCCGTAAACATTATCATTCACAATACTATGCTGCGTACGTTTTTGACCCTGACGGTAATAATCTGGAAGTCGTCTGCCAGCAGAGCGCGTAAGTTAATCAAGTTGTCCATGCTACGTTATTATTTTATCCCATAGCTTAATCCGGGTTGGAATGACACGCGTAATTATTGCCCGGATTTGCGGGCTTCGTGGTTTGTCATTTGCGTTGACTAACGTCAGTATCGTCCGCTCCTCGCTCTTAGCAGAACATCGGATTCTAACGCGCGCTATACCAAGTTATATCTGCTCAGGTCGAAAATATCATATCCTGCGAACTCGCTGCCGTAAGCCGGTTCGTGGCGTATGAATCAATATACGATGGCGCAGAAGGTGAGATGATTGCTTATCTTGGCGTCTGTGACAGCAGTCGCTGGGAAATAACACACCCGTAAGTACAGAAAGCACCGATGGAAGAGGGGGATTCTGATTGCCTAACCCTCTCCCCCAACTCACGCCGTTGCGCGCTATCCGCCGGCACCCATCCCATCCCCAAAGCAAAAATCCCGCTTAAGTTTCCTTAAGCGGGCTTCTCTAAATATGGCTCCTCTGACTGGACTCGAACCAGTGACATACGGATTAACAGTCCGCCGTTCTACCGACTGAACTACAGAGGAATCGTGTGAACGGGGCGAATCATAGCGAGCCGCCGCGGGCATGTCAAAGGGGGATTACGCATTCTGTGACTGTTTGCTTACAGAATACGCAATTGCTTGAGTTTTTTGCAGATTTAGCGTATTTCGCCGCCAAAAGTCTTGCCCTGTCGCGGGGAGGCGGGCGTCAGGCGACGGCGGCGCCGCGATAAATCCGCTGCGGGCGGCCGACCTTGCCGTAAACCATCTCCGCCGTCAGCTGCTGGTGCGCGCTGCAAAACTCCAGGTAGCGGCGGGCGGTGGTGCGGCTCAGCCCCAGCTGCTGCGCCACGCTTTCGGCGGTGTGGCGCGCGGCCGGGTCGCTGAACAGCTCGCGCACCTTGCCCAGCGTCAGCGCGTCGATGCCCTTCGGCAGCGCCGCCTGCCGCTCGCTGCGGGCGTAGGTGTTGAACATCTCGTCGATGCGCTGCTGGCTGACGCGGTTTTTCCCCTTCAGCGCCTGCCGCCGCTGGCTGAAGCGCTGCAGGGTCTGCGCCAGCCGGTCATAGGCCAGCGGCTTAATCAGATAGTCAAATACCCCGTAGCGCAGCGCTTCGGCCACCGTATCCATATCGCTGGCGGCGGTGATAAACACGATACCGCCGCCGTAGCCCTGCAGCGTCAGCTCGCGCAGCAGCTCAATGCCGCGGCCGTCGGGCAGGAAGTTATCCAGCAGGATCAGGTCGGGCTTAAAACGCTCGCACATCGCGCGCGCCTGCGCCAGGTTGCCCGCCAGCCACATCTGCCGGCAGTTGCCGTGCTGCTTGATAAACTCGGCGTGCATCTCCGCCAGCGGCGTTTCGTCCTCAACGATTAAGATATTCAGCCATTCCATATGCTTCCCCCGATGAAATAACGCGTTAGCTGAAGGTAATAGATCTTCGGCCATCGGGTTACCGCGTCAGATCAATAAAAACGATAAAAATAATTAAGTAAATAAAAACCATTAAATAACTTATTAATCGCCAACGCTTTGTGAATTAGGTCAATTATTACCGAAATATTTCCCTTTACCATAATTTCCAGCTTACCTCTTTGTTGTTATATCCGGCGTAACCTGATGGTTTTTAAGTTTTTATTTGACCGTCATTGTTAATTAAAACCGGGTTTTGTATTTAAATTGTTATATTAGCGAGCGAGTTATGTTGGCGGGCGCCATATTTAATCGAGTCTACAGAACGGAGCATCAGGCCATTGCCGATATTCGCGCATTTCTGCGCGCCAATGAGCTGAATATGGATACGACGGTGGAAGTTTTTATTACCGTTACGCAGAACGATAAATTGGTGGCCTGCGGCGGCATCGCCGGCAATATTATTAAATGCGTCGCCATCAGTCCGCAGCTGCGCGGCGCCGGGCTGGCGCTGTCGCTGGCGACTGAGCTGGTCAATCTGGCGTACGAACGTCATCACAGTCAGCTGTTTATCTATACCAAAACGCAAAACGCCGACCTGTTCCGCCAGTGCGGCTTTTACCCGATCGCCGACGTGCCGGGCATTGTGGTGCTGATGGAGAACAGCCCGTGCCGCCTGCAGCGCTATGCGGCGCGGCTGGCGACACAGCGCCGGCCGGGCGGCGTGATCGGCAGCATCGTGATGAACGCCAACCCGTTCACCCGCGGCCACCAGTATCTGATTCGCCGCGCCGCCGCACAGTGCGACTGGCTGCACCTGTTTCTGGTGCGCGAAGACACCTCGCGTTTTCTCTATGAGGACCGTCGCCGGCTGGTGATGCAGGGCAGCCGCGACATCGCCAACCTGACGGTGCATGAAGGCTCGCAGTATGTGATCTCGCGCGCCACCTTTCCCTGTTACTTCATCAAGGAGCAGGGTGTGGCCGACGACTGCTACACCGAAATCGATTTAAAAATCTTCCGCCAGTATCTGGCGCCGGCGTTGGGCATTACCCACCGCTTTGTCGGCAATGAACCCTTCTGCGCCGTGACGGCGAAATATAACCGCGATATGCGCCACTGGCTGGAAACGCCGACGCTGCCCAGTCCGCCGATCCAGCTGGTGGAGATTGAACGCCTGCAGTATCAGGGCACCGCCATCTCCGCCTCCTGGGTGCGCAAACTGCTGGCGGCCGGCGATTTCCACGCCGCCGCACCGCTGGTGCCGGAAGACACCCTTTACTATCTGCAGGATCTGCAGGCGCGACGCCAGGCTCACGCGGCGTCGCCGGAATTTGAGTCCGCACAATCAGGTGAATGATGAAGATAATCCGAGAAGCAATGGCCGGCACGCTGGAATCCAGCGATGTAATGGTGCGCATCGCGCCCGGCGACGGCCCGCAGCATGACCTGCTGATTGCCAGCAGCGTGGAGAAACAGTTCGGCGCGGCGATCCGCCGCACGCTGCTGCAGGTGCTGAACCAGTACGGCGTCGAGCCGGTGCAGGTGATGGTTGACGATAAGGGCGCGCTGGACTGCGTGCTGCGCGCCCGGCTGGAAACCGCGCTGATGCGCGCCAGCGACGGCGGCCAGCTGCCCTGGGAGGTGAACGATGAAAACGCTGAATAAATCCCGTCCGCGACGCAGCATGTTGTTCGTGCCGGGGGCCAACGCGGCGATGGTCAGCAACGCCTTTATTTATCAGGCCGATGCGCTGATGTTCGATCTGGAAGACTCGGTGATCCTGCGGGAAAAAGACGCGGCGCGCCGACTGGTGTATCACGCGCTGCAGCACCCGCTGTATCAGGCGGTGGAAACCATCGTGCGGGTCAACGCGCTGGACTCTGCCTACGGCCTGGCGGATCTGCAGGCGGTGGTGCGCGGCGGCGCCGACGTGGTGCGGCTGCCGAAAACCGACAGCGCGCAGGACGTGCTGGATATGGCGGATGAAATCGACGCCATCGAACGCGCGTGCGGCCGGCCACAGGGCAGCACCGGCCTGCTGGCGGCGATTGAGTCGGCGGCGGGCATCACCAACGCCGTCGCCATCGCCCAGGCGTCGCCGCGCCTGATCGGCATCGCGCTCGGCGCAGAGGATTACGTGCGCAATCTGCGCACCGAACGTTCGCCGGAGGGGATTGAGCTGCTGTTCGCCCGCTGCTCAATTCTGCAGGCGGCCAGAGCGGCCGGCATTCAGGCGTTCGACACCGTCTATTCCGATGCCAACAACGAGGCCGGTTTCCTGCAGGAGGCGGCGCTGATCAAACAGCTGGGCTTCGACGGCAAATCGCTGATCAACCCGCGGCAGATTGAGCTGCTGCACAACCTGTACGCGCCAAGCGCCAAAGAGGTGGCGCACGCCGAGCGGGTGGTGCAGGCCGCCGAGGCGGCGGCGCGCGAAGGGCTCGGCGTGGTGTCGCTGAACGGCAAAATGGTCGACAGCCCGGTGATTGAGCGGGCGCGTCTGGTGCTGCAGCGCGCGGCGCTGTCCGGCATTCGTGAAGAAGCAGCGCACAGCGGGGAGGCGCAATGAAACGTCAACAGTGTCCGGTCGATCTGCATCAGCTGGCCGGCTATCAGGAGAGTTCAAAAGCCAACCGGCAGGCGGCCAGACCGCGCGACAGAAAGCGCTGCGACTCATTGCAGGAGGCGGTGCGCCGCAGCGGCCTGCAGGACGGTATGACCATCTCGTTCCACCACGCGTTCCGCGGCGGCGATCTGGCGCTGAACCAGGTGATGGCGACGCTGGCGGCGATGGGCTTTCGCAACCTGACGCTGGCCTCCAGCTCGCTCAGCGAGTGCCATGCGCCGCTGGTGGAGCATATCCGCCACGGCGTGGTCAGCCGTATCTACACCTCCGGCCTGCGCGGCCCGCTGGCGGAAGAGATTTCCCGCGGCCTGCTGGCGCAGCCGGTGCAGATCCACTCCCACGGCGGGCGGGTCAACCTGATTGAATCCGGCGAGCTGCATATCGACGTCGCGTTCCTCGGCGTGCCGGCCTGCGATGAGTTCGGCAACGCCAACGGCTACAGCGGCGACGCCTGCTGCGGTTCGCTCGGCTACGCCAAAGTGGACGCGCAGCACGCCGACACCGTGGTGCTGCTGACCGAAACGTTGGCACCGTACCCGCACCATCCCGCCAGCCTGGCGCAGGATCGGGTCGATCTGATCGTGCAGCTGGAGCGGGTCGGCGACGCCGACAAGATCGGTGCCGACGCCACCCGCATGACCTCTAACCCGCGCGAACTGCTGATCGCCCGCCGCGCCGCCGAGGTGATCGCCGCCTCCGGCTACTTCAGCGAGGGCTTTTCGCTGCAGACCGGCACCGGTGGCGCGTCGCTGGCGGTGACGCGCTTTCTGGAGGACAAGATGCGCGCCCGCGGCGTGCGCGCCGGCTTTGCGCTCGGCGGCATCACTTCCACCATGGTGGATCTGCACGAGAAGGGGCTGATCGGCAAACTGCTGGACGTGCAGAGCTTTGACCGCGCCGCGGCCGGCTCGCTGGCGCGTAACCCGCAGCATATCGAAATCAGCGCCAATCAGTACGCCAACCTGACCTCGAAAGGGGCGGCGGTGGATCGGCTCGACGTGGTGGTGCTGAGCGCGCTGGAGATTGACACCGGTTTTAACGTCAACGTGCTGACCGGTTCCGACGGCGTGCTGCGCGGCGCCTCCGGCGGCCACTGCGACACCGCCGACGCTGCGCGGCTGGCGATTATCGTCGCGCCGCTGGTGCGCGGGCGCATCCCGACGCTGGTGGATAAGGTGACCACCCGCGTTACGCCAGGCTCCAGCATCGACATTCTGGTTACCGATCACGGGATTGCCGTTAACCCGGCCCGCCCGGAACTGGCGCAGCGGCTGCGCGACGCCGGACTGGCGGTGGTCGATATCGACTGGCTGCGCCAGCGCGCCCTGACGCTGACCGGTGAGCCGCAGCCGATCGCCTTCAGCGACAGGGTGGTGGCGGTGGTGCGCTACCGCGACGGCTCGGTGATTGACGTGGTGCGTCAGGTGGCGGAGTAGCGTATGACGACTCTGCATCCCGAACGGGCCGCCAACCGCGCCGTCGGCCTGACGGAACTGCTCGCCGCCCGCGAGCAACGGCGCGGCCGCCAGCAGGCCTGGCTGGCGCGCCACCCGGCGACGCTGGTGGTGCTGACGCCGCTGGCGCCCGGCGCGCTGAAGGACAGCCCGCTGACGCGGCGCATCTTTAACCTCGGCTGGCAGGCGCTGCGCAACGAGCAACGGCGGCAGGGCTGGCATTGCCTGCGCGCCGAGGCGCTGGGACTGCCCGCCGGCGGCGAAGGTTTTATCTCGCTGCAGGCCGCCGCGCCGCAGGTGAAGCAGTGCTGCATCCGGCTGGAGGAGACGCATCCCGCCGGGCGGCTGTGGGATATCGACGTGCTGGACGCGCAGGGGCGTATTTTGTCGCGCGATGACTGCGGGCTGCCCGCCCGGCGCTGCCTGCTGTGCGACCAGCCGGCGCGCCTCTGCGCACGCCAGCGGCGTCACGACGTCGGGCAGCTGCTGGCCGCCATGGAGGAGACGCTCAATGCCGCGCTCGCTGCCCGCTAGCTGCGCCTGTTTGCCGCCGCCATCGGCGGACGAGCGGCGTTTTGCCCTGCATGCCTACCGCGCCTTGCTGAGTGAGGTCAACCTGACGCCGAAGCCCGGCCTGGTGGATCGTGACAACAACGGCGCGCACCGGGATATGCATATCGGCCACTTCTACCGCAGCGCGCGCGCCATCGGCGTCTGGCTGCCGCGCTTTATCCGTCAGGGGCGGCAGGACGCGGCGCTGCCGGCCGATCGCGTGCTGGCGCGGCTGCGGCCGCTCGGTCTGGCCTGCGAAAATCAGATGTTCCGCGCCACCGGCGGCGTCAACACCCACAAGGGCAGCGTATTTGCGCTGGGGCTGCTGTGCTGCGCGTTCGGCCGTCTGCCGTCGTCGGGGCGTACGCCCGCCGCGCTGTGTGCGGAAGTGGCGGCCATCTGTCGGGGGCTGACGGCGCGTGAGCTGCGGCGCAACAACGCCGGGCAGACCGCCGGCCAGCGGCTGTACCGCCGCTATGGTCTTGGCGGCGCGCGCGGCGAGGCTGAAGCGGGCTTCCCGCTGGTGCTGCACGGCGCATTGCCGCGCTATCTGCGGCGGCTGCGGCAGGGCGATGACGCGCAGAGCGCGCTGCAGGACTGCCTGCTGTGGCTGATGGCGCACAACGACGATACCAATGTCGCCGCGCGCGGCGGCATGGAAGGGCTGCGCTGGCTGCAGCAGCGGGCGTCGCAGCTGCTGGCGCAGGGCGGCGCCGGCGGCAGCGAGGGCAACGCGCGGCTGCGCCGGTTTGACGCCGAGTGCATCGCCCGCCATCTCAGCCCCGGCGGCAGCGCCGATTTACTAATGGTCACCTGGCTGCTGGCGCAGATGCCGCCGGCGGCCTCACAGGAATAATAATGCTGCGTTCAGGAGAACCTCTATGAGTCCGTTGAAACAACAATTCGCCAAGGCGCTGGCGCCGCTGGTGGTATTGGCGGTGCTGCTGCTGATCCCGGCGCCGGACGGCATGCCGCCGCAGGCGTGGCGCTACTTCGCCATTTTTGTCGCCATGATTGTCGGCATGATCCTGGAGCCGATCCCGGCGACCGCCATCAGCTTTATCGCGGTGACGGTGGGGGTGCTGGGCGCGCCCTGGGTGCTGTTCAGCCCGCAGGAGCTGGCCGAGCCGGGCTTTAAGGCCGGCAAAGAGGCGCTGAAGTGGGGGCTGGCCGGTTTTTCCAGCACCACGGTGTGGCTGGTGTTCGGGGCGTTTATCTTTGCCCTCGGTTACGAGGTCACGGGGCTGGGGCGGCGCATCGCGCTGTTTCTGGTGAAGTTTATGGGCAAGCGGACGCTGACGCTCGGCTACGCGGTGGTGATTATCGATATCCTGCTGGCGCCGTTCACCCCGTCCAACACCGCGCGCACCGGCGGCACCGTGTTCCCGGTGGTGAAAAACCTGCCGCCGCTGTTTGACTCGTTCCCCAACGACCCGTCGTCGCGGCGCATCGGCGGCTACCTGATGTGGATGATGGTGGTCGGCACCAGCATCAGCTCGTCGATGTTCGTCACCGGTGCGGCGCCGAACGTGCTGGGGATTGAGTTTGTCAGCAAGATCGCCGGCGTGCATATCAGTTGGATGCAGTGGTTTATGACGTTCCTGCCGGTAGGGCTGGTGCTGCTGATTATCGCGCCGCTGCTCTCCTATTACCTGTACAAGCCGGGCGTCACCCACAGCAGCGAGGTGGCCGGCTGGGCCGACGGCGCGCTGGCGGAGATGGGTAAGCTGAGCCGTCAGGAGTACACCCTGATCGGCCTGGTGCTGCTCAGCCTGTGCCTGTGGGTGTTCGGCGGAAAAGTGGTGAACGCCACCGCGGTGTGCCTGCTGGCGGTGTCGCTGATGCTGGCGCTGCACGTGGTGTCATGGAAGGCGATCACCCAATACTCCAGCGCCTGGAACACGCTGGTGAACCTGGCGACGCTGGTGGTGATGGCCAACGGCCTGACGCGCTCCGGCTTTATCGACTGGTTCGCCACCACCATGAGCACCCACCTGAGCGACTTCTCGCCGACGATGACCGTGGTGGCGCTGGTGCTGGTGTTCTACTTCGCCCACTACCTGTTCGCCAGCCTGTCGGCCCACACCGCCACCATGCTGCCGGTGATCCTGGCGGTGGGCAAGGGACTGCCGGGCGTGCCGATGGAGCAGCTGTCTATCCTGCTGGTGCTGTCGATCGGCCTGATGGGCGTGCTGACGCCGTACGCCACCGGCCCGGGGGTGATTATCTACGGCTGCGGCTACGTGAAGTCGAAAGACTACTGGCGGCTGGGGGCGATCCTCGGCGTGCTGTATATCGCCGCCTTGCTGCTGATCGGCTGGCCGATCCTCAGCCTGTGGTATTAAACCTTCTTTCGGCGGCCCGTTAGGGGGCCGCCGCTCTGCATTGCGCCGCGCGTGATAATCCTCACACCTTTTCTTGCCGAACCCCGCCATGATATCCGGTCAGGCTAACTGATTAAAAACACACACAACAGGGACCCTTAGCGATGAAGAAAAACAAGATACTGCTCTGCCTGCCGCTGCTGTTTTCCGCCTCTGCGCTGGCGGAAACCGCCGACTATCAGCTGGAGCAGGTGCTGGTGATGAGCCGCCACAACCTGCGCGCGCCGCTGGCCAATAACGGCAGCGTGCTGGCCAACTCGACGCCGCAGGCCTGGCCGCAGTGGGATACGCCGGGCGGCGAGCTGACCACCAAGGGCGGGGTGCTGGAAGTGTATATGGGGCACTACTTTAACGCCTGGCTGAAGCAGGCCGGCCTGCTGCCGCAGCAGGGCTGCCCGACGGCGGACAGCGTCTACGTCTACGCCAACAGCCTGCAGCGCACGGTGGCCACCGCGCAGTTCTTTACCAACGGCGCGTTCCCGGGCTGTGACGTGGCGGTGCACCATCAGGAAAAAATGGGGACCATGGACCCGACCTTTAACCCGATCATCACCGATAACAGCGAGACGTTTAACCAGCAGGCGCTGAAGGCGATGAACGACAAGCTGCACTCGCTGCAGCTGGATGCCGCCTACCGGCAGCTGGCGCAGATCACCGACTACGCCGACTCCAGCGCCTGTAAAACCGACAAACAGTGCGACCTGACCGCGGCAACCAGCACCATGAGCGCGGTGCCGGGCAAGGAGCCGGGCGTCGCCGGCCCGCTGCGGGTGGGCAACTCGCTGGTGGACGCCTTTATGCTGCAGTATTACGAAGGCTTCCCGGCCGACCAGGTGGCGTGGGGCAAGGTGAAAACGCCGGAGCAGTGGCGGCAGCTGGCGCAGCTGAAAGACGGCTATCAGGATTCGCTGTTCACCTCGACGGTGGTGGCGCAGAACGTCGCCAAGCCGCTGCTGAGCTACATCAACGGGGCGCTGATCGGCAAGGCGAAGGGCGAAGCGCCGAAGCTGACGGTGCTGGTGGGGCATGACTCCAACATCGCCTCGCTGCTGTCGGCGATGCGCTTCAAGCCTTATCAGCTGCCGCAGCAGTATGAAAAAACGCCGATCGGCGGCAAGCTGGTGTTCCAGCGCTGGCACGATAAGCAGGGCGATCGCGACCTGCTGAAGATTGAGTATGTCTATCAGTCCACCGAGCAGCTGCGCAACGCCGACAGGCTGACGCTGCAGCATCCGCCGCAGCGGGTGACGATGGCGCTGGAAGGCTGCCCGATCGATAAAGACGGCTTCTGCAGCTGGAGCGATTTCGAAAAAGCGATGAAAACGATGCTGTAACGGCTATTGCCCCTTTCTCCGGTGAGAGAGGGGCTGTACGCCCGCCCGTCACTCGCATTACACTGCTCCCCGTCGATCCTAAACTGCGGAACCGCCGTGCTCACTACGTTTCTTACCGATATCTGCTGGCTGCCGGTCAGCGACTTTCCCGGCCGGGTTATCCGCGGCCGTTTCAGCCTGACGGCCTACCATGACGCGCTGTGGCAACAGGCGGCGCTGCCGTTCCCTGACCATCTGTCCGCGGCGGTGGCGAAGCGCCGGGCGGAGTATCTGGCCGGACGCCTGCTGGCACGCCAGGCGCTGGAGGCGCTGGGGCATCCGCAGCAGCTGGTGGCGCGCGGCGCCGATCGCGCGCCGGTCTGGCCGGTCGGCATTGCCGGCGCGCTGAGCCACAACGCGGATACTGCGCTGTGCGCCGTGGCGCCGGCGACCCGCGGCGGCGGCGTCGGGCTGGATGTGGAAACGCAGATGCCGGCGCAGCGCGCCGAGCAGCTGTGGAGCGGGATCGTCAATCCGGCGGAGCAGGCGTGGCTGCGTCAGCAGCCGCTGCCGTTCAGCCTGGCGCTGACGCTGACGTTTTCCGCCAAAGAGAGCCTGTTCAAGGCGCTCTACCCGCAGGTGCGGCGCTACTTTGATTTTCTCGATGCGCACATCGTCGCGCTGGATCCGCAGGCGCAGACCTTTACGCTGGCGCTGCTGCAGGATTTAACGCCGCAGTGCCCGGCCGGGCGGCGTTTCAACGGGCGCTTTACGCTTGATGGTGACAACGTAACTACGTTTATTTTCTTCTGAATCAATCTATTAGACGGATATCTTCGCCGCTGACGGCGGCGCTGGACAAGCGCGTTTTCGCCGCTACAATGAATACTGGTTAAATACACAGGTATCGGCGATGACGATCGACCTTTTTGAAGACGCGCTGCCGGCGCCGTGGCGCGAGGAGATCGCCCCCGGCGCGGTGGTGCTGCACGGTTTTGTGCGCGACCACGGCCCCGAGCTGCTGGCGGCGGTGCGCGGCGTGGTGGCGCAGGTGCCGTGGCGGCATCTGACCACGCCCGGCGGCTATACCATGTCGGTGGCGATGAGCTGGTGCGGCAACGGTTGGACCAGCGACAGCCGCGGCTACCGCTACGCCGAGCGCGACGCGCGCAGCGGCCGCCGCTGGCCGGCGATCCCGCCCATTTTGCTGGCGCTGGCGGACGAAGCCGCGCTGCAGGCCGGCTTTGGCCACTTTACGCCGGACTCCTGCCTGATCAACCGTTACGACCCCGGCAGCAAACTGTCGCTGCATCAGGACAAGGACGAGCGCGATTTCGGCGCGCCGATCGTCTCGGTATCGCTCGGGCTGCCGGCGGTGTTCCAGTTCGGCGGCCTGCAGCGCAGCGACCGGGCGCGGCGCATTCCGCTGGCGCACGGCGACGTGGTGGTGTGGGGCGGCCCGTCGCGGCTGTGCTTCCACGGCATTCTGCCGGTGAAGGAGGGCTACCACTCGCTGGTGGGGCCGCAGCGCATCAATATCACTCTGCGCAAGGCGCTGTAAGCCGCGGCTGCTGCGCCAGGCAGGCGACCAGATGGTCGATAAACACCCGCAGCCGGGCGGGCAGGTGCGGCGTCGGCGCATACAGCAGCCACAGCCCGCCGCGATAATTACTGAGAAACTCCCACTCTGGCAGCACCTGCACCAGCTCGCCGTCCGCCAGCGCCTGCCGGGCGGTAAAGTACGGCAGGCTGCCGATGCCAATATGCTGCCTGACCGCATCCAGCCGCACGCCGGTGTGGTTGGCGGCATAGCGCCCGCGCACGTTGACCGTCTGCGTCCTGCCCGCGCGGCGGAAACGCCAGCGTGCGTCGTGCGGCGTCTCCCCCAGATAGATGCAGCTGTGCTGCGCCAGCTCCTGCGGCTGTTGCGGCGTGCCGTGCTGCGCCAGATAGTGCGGCGTGGCGCACAGCAGGTGCTCAATCTCCATCAGCCTGCGGCCAATCAGGCCCGGCGACGGGCTGTCGGTGATGCGCAGCGCCAGATCCACGCCGTCGTCAATCAAATCCATATAGCGGTCTTCCAGCCGCAGTCGCACGTCCACCTTGGGGTAGCGCTGCAGAAAGGCCGGCATATGCGGGTGCAGCACAAAGCGGCCGACCGCTTTCGGTACGCTGACGCTGACCAATCCTTCCGGTTCGGCATGGTTTTGCCCGCTGAGGCTGAGCACCGCCTCGGCCGCCGCCAGCATCTGCCGACAGTACTGCAGGGCGCTCTCTCCCGGTTCGCTCAGGCGCAGTTTACGGGTGGTGCGGTGCAGCAGCCGCAGCCCCAGCGCCTGTTCCAGCTTGCTGACGCTGCGGCTGACGGCCGAAGGCGACGCGCCCAGCCGGCGGGCGGCGGCGGAGAAACTGCCGCTCTCGGCCACCTGGACGAATACGGCCATCTCGGCCAGTAATGCGGAGGCTTGATTTGTGATCACAGCGCAAAAGTCCATTCTTCTGGTAACGGATTATCCTCTGATTATGACATGAATATACTGTGTGCAGGGTGAATCAACCGGAGAATAAACGATGACCGAACGACGTTATTACTACAGCGATGAACTGCAGGGGCAGGCGCAGCTGCTGGATTGCCGGCCGCTGGAGGACGGTAACCATGCGCTTGTTCTGGACGGCACGCTGTTTCATCCGCAGGGCGGCGGCCAGCCGGCCGACGGCGGCAGCCTGAACGGCGAGCCGCTGCTGCGGCTGGTGCCGCACGGCGACGATATCCTGCACGTGGTGGCACGGCCGCAGCCGCCGGGGCCGGTTACGCTGGCAGTTGACGGCCGGCTGCGCGCGCTGCATGCGCGCTGGCACTCCGCCGGCCATCTGATTGGCTATCTGGGGGAGACGCAGGGCTGGCGGCCGGTGAAGGCGCACCACTGGCCGGGTGAGGGACGCATTACCCTGGCGCCCGGCGACGGCGTCAGGGCGCTGGAGCAGGCGTGGCTGCAGCAGGCGATGAATACGCTGATCGCCGCCGACCTGCCGCGCCGTCAGCAGCAGGAAAACGGCGTGCGTCAGGTCGGCTTCGGCGATCTGCCGGCCTACGGCTGCGGCGGCACCCACGTGCGCTCGCTGGCCGAGCTGGGCGAGGTGACCATCAGCGCGCTGAAAATGAAGAAGGGTCAGCTGGTGGTGTACTACGCGCTCGCTTAACAGAGTGGCATGCTGACCTGTGATTTTTCTGCCCCGTAGCACGTGCTACGGGTTTTTTTATGCCGCAATGCCCGCTAACGGCATAACTTGTGACCCGCCTCACGCCGTTTCCCTGATTTTATCTCCGATGCTTGAGAACGCTCTCATTCCGGTTTATTGGCATTGGAAACCGGTTTCCATATCGTTTCCAATGGCGGTGAGAAACGCATCCATCCATCACTGGGGTAATAACAATGAAGAAGATTATGCTTTGCTGTTCTGCGGGGATGTCGACCAGTCTGCTGGTGAAAAAAATGACGGCGGAGGCCGCCAGCCGCGATCTGCCGGTGGAGATCGCCGCCTACAGCGCGGGGGAGTTTGACGAGCAGTTCAGCCGCTATCAGGTAGTGCTGCTGGGGCCGCAGGTGAAATACATGCTGCCGGCGCTGTCGGCGCGTGCGGCGGAGCAGGGCATTCCGGTCGCGGCGATCGACATGATGGATTACGGCATGCAGCGCGGCGATAAGGTGCTGGACTTCGCGCTGGAGTTGATCGCACAGCAGGGAGAGCCGGCATGACGTCCCTCTATCAGGCGATGGTCAACCTTATCGAGCAGAAGGTGACGCCGCTGGCCGGCAGCGTCGGCCAGCAGCGCCATGTGATTGCGATCCGCGACGGCTTTGTCTCCGCGCTGCCGTTTATGATCATCGGCTCGTTTATGCTGGTGTTTATCTTCCCGCCGTTCTCCGCCGACAGCAGTTGGGCCTTTGCCCGCGGCTGGCTGAACTTTTCCCTGCAGTACCGCGAGCAGCTGATGCTGCCGTTTTACCTCAGCATGGGGGTGATGACCTTCTTTATCTCGGTGGGGATCGGCGCCAGTCTGGGGCGGCACTATAAGCTTGACCCGATTATGACCGGCCTGCTGGCGCTGATGGCGTTTCTGCTGGTGGCGGCGCCGTACCGCGATGGCACCATCTCCGCGCAGTATTTCTCCGGCGAGGGGATTTTCACCGCCATTATTACCGCGCTGTATGCCGGTGAAGTGTACGCCTGGCTGAAGCGACACAAGATCACCATCCGCCTGCCGCAGGAGGTGCCGACCGGCGTCGCGCGCTCGTTCGAGATCCTGATCCCGGTGGTGGTGATTGTCGCCACCCTGCACCCGCTCAACCTGCTGGTGCAGAGCTACACCGGCATGATTATTCCTCAGGCGATCATGCATCTGCTGCAGCCGCTGGTGTCGGCGTCGGACTCGCTGCCGGCGATCCTGATCTCGGTGCTTATTTGCCAGGTGCTGTGGTTCGCCGGTATTCACGGCGCGCTGATCGTCACCGGCATTATGAACCCGTTCTGGATGACCAACCTGGCGCTGAACCAGAGCGCGCTGGCGGCGGGCGCGGCGCTGCCGCATATCTACCTGCAGGGCTTTTGGGATCACTACCTGCTGATCGGCGGCGTCGGCTCCACGCTGCCGCTGGCGTTTTTACTGCTGCGCAGCCGGGCGGCGCATCTGCGCAGCATCGGCAAGATGGGCGTGGTGCCCAGCATCTTCAACATCAACGAACCGATCCTGTTCGGCGCGCCGATCATTATGAATCCGGTGTTTTTCCTGCCGTTTATTCTGGTGCCGATGATTAATGCCACCTTCGCCTATATCGCCACCAAACTGGGCTGGGTGGCGCAGGTGGTGTCGCTGACGCCGTGGACCACCCCGGCGCCGATCGGCGCCTCCTGGGCGGCGAACTGGGCGCTCAGCCCGCTGTTGATGTGCCTGTTCTGCATGGTGCTGTCGGCGCTGATGTACTACCCGTTCCTGAAGGCCTATGAGCGCACGCTGATCAGGCAGGAGCAGGAAAAACAATCACCACAGGGCGGCGAAGCCGCCGTTAATTCCTGACATAAGGGGTCGTGATGAAATATGCATTTCCGCAAGATTTCTGGTGGGGCAGCGCCAGTTCGGCGCCGCAGAGCGAAGGCGAAAGCCTCGGCGGCGGCAAAAGCGCCACCATCTGGGACGAATGGTTCCGCCTGCAGCCGGAGCGCTTTCACCAGCAGGTCGGCCCGCAGCAGACCTCGGATTTCTACCGCTGCTGGCGCGACGACATTGCCTTGCTGAAGCGGCTGAACCACAACAGCTTCCGCACCTCGATCTCCTGGGCGCGGCTGATCCCGCAGGGGCGCGGCGAGGTCAATCCGCAGGCGGCGGCGTTTTATAACCAGGTGATTGATGAGCTGCTGGCGCAGGGCATTACGCCGTTTATCAACCTGTTTCACTTTGATATGCCGTTGGCGATGCAGCAGCAGGGCGGCTGGGAAAGCCGCGAGGTGGTGCAGGCGTACGCCGAATTTGCCGACGTTTGCTTCCGCCTGTTCGGCGATCGGGTCAAGCACTGGTTCACCTTTAACGAGCCGATCGTACCGGTGGAGGGCGGCTATCTGTATGACTTCCACTATCCGAACGTGGTGGACTTTAAACGCGCCGCGACGGTGGCCTACCACACCATGCTGGCCCATGCGCTGGCGGTGCGCAACTACCGCGCCCGCGGACAGGGCGGGGAGATCGGCATTATCCTCAACCTGACGCCTTCCTACCCGCGCTCCGCCAACCCGGCCGATGTGCAGGCGGCGCACCTCGCCGATCTGCTGTTTAACCGCAGCTTCCTCGACCCGGCGCTGCGCGGCAGCTACCCGCAGGAGCTGGTGGCGCTGCTGCGCCAGCACGGGCAGCTGCCGGCCTGCCAGTCGGAGGATGCCGCGCTGTTGGCGCAGGGCGTGGTGGATCTGCTGGGCATCAACTACTACCAGCCGCGGCGCGTCCAGTGCCGCGACAGCCAGGTTAACCCCGACAGCCCGTTTATGCCGGAGTGGTTCTTCAGCCACTATGCGATGCCGGGCCGCAAGATGAACCCCTACCGCGGCTGGGAGATTTACGAAAAGGGCATCTACGATATTCTCACCAACCTGCGGGAAAACTACGGCAATCCGCGCTGCTTTATTTCCGAGAACGGCATGGGGGTGGAGGATGAGCGGCGCTTTGAGCAGGACGGGCAGATCCGAGACGACTATCGCATCGATTTTATCCGCCAGCATCTGCAGTGGGTGCACCGGGGCATCGCCGAGGGCAGCCGCTGCCTGGGTTACCATATGTGGACCTTTATCGATAACTGGTCGTGGTGCAACGCCTACAAGAACCGTTACGGCTTTGTGCAACTGGATCTGGCGAGCCAGCAGCGGCGCATCAAGAAAAGCGGTGAATGGTTCGCCGCCACCGCCGCCGCCAACGGATTTGAGGAGCCGCGCTGATGGACGATTTGGAAAGTACGGTGATGGAGATCATCGTCAACGCCGGCCAGACGCGCAGCCTGTGCTTCAGCGCGCTGCAGGCGGCGCGCGACGGCGATTTTGCCCAGGCGCAGGCGCTGCTGCGGCAGTCCGATGAGTTTTCCCGCGCCGCGCACCGGGTGCAGACCCGGCTGATCGAACAGGACGGCGGCGAAGGCAAAACGCCGATGACGCTGATTATGGTGCACGCGCAGGATCACCTGATGAATGCGATACTGGCGCGGGAGCTAATTGCAGAAATGGTCGAACTTTACCAACGACAACGGCCGTCGGCTCAGGGATAATCACCGGCGGGCCGTCGGCCCGCTTTTGTTCATCAGCAGGAAGACCCGCAGTTATGGCCAATATCAATGATGTGTCCCGCCTGGCGCAGGTATCAAAAGCCACGGTGTCCCGGGTGCTGAGCGGCAGCCGCGGGGTAAAGGAAGAGAGCCGGCAGGCGGTGCTGCGGGCGGTGGAAACGTTGAACTATCGCCCGAACGCCGTCGCCCAGTCGCTCACCAGCCAGAGCACCGGCTGCATCGGCGTGATTTGCGCCACGGAACACGTGCAGCAGGCGACCGGTTATCTCCAGGCGCTGGAAAAACAGCTGAGCCGCCAGCAGAAGCATCTGCTGCTGCGGTTTGCCAACGACGCCGCAACGCTGGGCGCGGCGGTGGCGGAGCTGAGCAGCGGCTGGTGCGATGCGCTGATCGTGGTCGGCGCGCGTTTTGCGCTGCCGCCGTTGCCGGACAACGCGGTGTGTCTGGACTGCGTCGCGCCATCGACGGCGAAAAGCGTGGGGGTTGACCACCCGTTTGCCGCGGAAACCGCGGTGCACTACCTGGCCGGCCAGCAGCGGCGGCAGATCGCCCTGATTAACTTTGCCGCCGGCGACGCCGCCGAACAGGTGCTGCAGGGCTATTGTCACGCGTTGGAAATGCACCTGATCCCCTATAACCGCCGGCTGGTGGTGGACGATGAGCCGGTGACGCGCATTGCGCTGCAGCGGCTGCTCAACGGCGGGATGCCGTTTAATGCGCTGCTGGTGACCGACGACTGCCAGGCGCAGGAGGCGCTGACGCTGCTGGCGCAGTATCAGCGCCAGGTGCCGGGGCAGGTGATGGTGTTCAGCCTGGACGGTGCGCCGCAGTGGCCCGGCGCGCCGGTGGTGCCGTCGATCGCCTATTCGCTGGATACGCTGGCACAGCGCGCGCTGGCGCTGCTGGGCGGCGCAGAAGAGCGCAGTCTGCTGCGCGGCAGCCTGACGGCGGGCTGACAGCCCGCGTTCCGGCTATCTGCGTCCTGCAGATGGCCGTTTCCTTTCCGCAGTGAGCTTTTCCCCTGGTGATGTTCAAACTGTTACCCCAGACACACTTCTTACTGAAACCGGTTGCAGTGCGTAAATATCGTCCTTATCCTGCAACCGGTTTCATTCTTGAGAAACACGCTTGAATTTGTCTTACCATCAACGATAAGGCATTAAAAAATGACAAAAATAAGAGACTATGCCCGGCTTGCCGGCGATATTCTGGTGGAGGTCGGCGGGCAGGATAATCTGGTGAGTTTTGCCCGTTGCGCCACCCGTTTGCGGCTGGTGTTGAAGGAGACGCCGACGCGGGCGGAGGAGCGGGTTAAACAGTTGCCGGGCGTTATCATGGTGGTGCAGAGCGGCGGACAGTTCCAGGTGGTGATCGGCGCGCACGTGGCGGAGGTGTATGACGCCTTTTCCGGCCTGGTCGATGTGAGCCAGTTAAAAAACGACGGCGCCAAGGTGCGCCTGCTGGACGCGGTGATCGGCTCCATGTCGGCGATTTTCGCGCCGATCGTATTCGTGCTGGCGGCGGCGGGTATTTTGCAGGGGGCGCTGATCGTCGCCAGATATTTTGCACCGCAGCTGGCGGACGGCGGTACCTTCGCGGTGCTCAACTTTATGTCCTGGACGCCGTTTGCTTTTCTGCCGGTGCTGATTGCCATTACCGCGTCACGCTTTTTCCGCTGCAACACCTTTATTGCGGTGCTGTGCAGCTGCGCGCTGATTAACCCGGCGTGGGGCGCCATCGCCGCGCGCATCGCGCAGGGCGAAGCGATCACTTTCCTCGGCCTGCCGCTGGCGGAAACGGTGTACACCTCGTCGGTGCTGCCGCCGATCTTTATGATCTGGTGCCTGTCGTATGTGGAGAAGTACGCCCGCCGGGCGATCCCCGACGTGGTCAGCGAGCTGTTCACCCCGCTGGTCTGTATGCTGATTATGGTGCCGTTTACGCTGTTGCTGATCGGCCCGATCACCAGCTCGGCGGCGTTCGCCATTGCCGGCGGCTACAACTGGCTGTTTGAGACCGCGCCGGCGCTGGCCGCCGCCCTGATTGGCGGCGTCTGGCAAATGGTGGTGATCTTCGGCGTGCACTGGGGCATAACCCCGGTGATTATGGCCAACTTCGACGCGCACGGCCGCGACTCTTTTCAGGCTTTCCAGACCATTGCGGTCGTGGCGCAGATGGCGGCGGCGCTGGCCGTCGGCTTTAAGTCGCGCAACCCGCAGTTTAAAACCACGGCGTTTTCCGCCGGCGTCACCGGCGTCTTCGGCATTACCGAGCCGGCGCTGTACGGCGTCACCCTGCGGCTGAAAAAACCGTTTATCTGCGGCTGTATCGGCGGCGCGTTAGGCGCACTGGTCACCAGCTTCTTCGGCAGCTACTACTATGCTTATGCAGGGTTACCCAGCTTGCTGACCGTGGTGAACGCCATCAGCGCGGAAAACCCGATGTCATTTATCGGCGAACTGGCCGGTGTCGCCACGGCGATTGTCAGCACCATGGCGATGGTGTACGCGGTGGGCTTTGACGATCCGCCGCTGACGCTGGACGGCGTTGCACCGGCGGCGGCAGGGCAGCCGGCGGCCGACGAACCGGCGGCGCAGCCGCAGGCGGTGACGCTGCTGTCCCCGGTGGCGGGGCGCTATGTGCCACTGGAGCAGGTGAACGATCCCAGCTTTGCGCAAAAACTGCTGGGCGAGGGCGTGGCAATCCGCCCGACCGGCGGGCAGATCCTGGCGCCCTGCGACGCGGTGGTCTCGTCGGTGATCGACAGCCGCCATGCGGTCGGGCTGACCTGCGGCAACGGCGCCGAATTGCTGATCCACGTCGGGCTGGATACGGTCAAGCTGCAGGGGCAGCACTTTGACACGCTGGTGACGGTGGGCCAGCAGGTGAAGGCGGGCGAGCCGCTGATCCGCTTTGAGCAGCAGGCGATAGAGGCGGCGGGGTATGACGTGACCACGCCGTTTGTGGTGCTGAACAGTGATGAGTTCGCGGTGCGCCTGCTGGAGGTAAACAGAGAGGTTGCCTGCGGGCAGCCGGTAATGCAGATTGGGTAACCAACAGGAGCGATGATGAAAAGCGTATTTCCGCAGGATTTTCTTTGGGGCGGCGCGGTTGCCGCACACCAGGTTGAAGGAGGTTGGGATCAGGGCGGCAAAGGCCCGAGCATTTGTGATGTGCTGACCGGCGGCGCGCACGGCGTGCCGCGCGAGATCACCCAGGCGGTGGTGCCGGGTAAATATTACCCGAACCATGAAGCGGTGGATTTTTATCATCACTATAAAGATGACATCAAACTGTTCGCCGAGATGGGGTTCAAATGTTTCCGCACCTCGATCGCCTGGACGCGAATTTTCCCCAAGGGCGATGAGTCGGAGCCGAATGAAGAGGGGCTGCGCTTCTATGATGAGATGTTCGATGAGCTGCTCAAGCACAATATTGAACCGGTCATCACCCTGTCGCACTTCGAAATGCCGCTGCATCTGGTGCAGCAGTACGGCGGCTGGACCAACCGCCAGGTGGTCGATTTCTTTGTCCGCTTCGCCGAGGTGGTGTTTGAGCGTTACAAACACAAGGTGAAGTACTGGATGACCTTCAACGAAATCAATAACCAGCGCAACTGGCGCGCGCCGCTGTTCGGCTACTGCTGTTCCGGCGTGGTGTACACCGAGCATGAGAACCCGGAAGAGACCATGTATCAGGTGCTGCACCACCAGTTTGTCGCCAGCGCGCTGGCGGTGAAGATTGGCCACCGCATCAATCCTGAGATGAAGATCGGCTGCATGCTGGCGATGGTGCCGCTGTATCCGTTCTCCTGTAAGCCGGAAGATGTGATGTACGCGCAGGAATCGATGCGTGAACGCTATGTCTTCACCGACGTGCAGCTGCGCGGCTACTACCCATCCTACGTGCTGAACGAGTGGCAGCGCCGCGGTTTCAACATCCGGATGGAAGCGGGCGACGAACAGATCCTGCGCGAGGGCTGCTGCGACTATCTGGGCTTCAGCTACTACATGACCAACGCGGTGCAGGCCGCCGGCGGCGAGGGCGACGCGATTTCCGGCTTTGAGGGCAGCGTGCCGAACCCGCACGTAAAAGCCTCCGACTGGGGCTGGCAGATTGATCCGGTCGGCCTGCGCTATGCGCTGTGCGAGCTGTATGAGCGCTATCAGAAGCCGCTGTTTATCGTCGAGAACGGCTTCGGCGCCTATGACAAGGTGGAAGAAGACGGCAGCATCAATGATGATTACCGCATCGACTACCTGAAGTCGCATATCGCCGAAATGGGCAAGGCTGTCAGCTATGACGGGGTGGAGCTGCTGGGCTATACGCCGTGGGGCTGCATCGACTGCGTCTCCTTCACCACCGGCCAGTACAGCAAGCGCTATGGCTTTATCTATGTGAACAAGCATGACGACGGCAGCGGCGATCAGTCGCGTTCACGCAAGAAGTCGTTCTACTGGTATCAGGGGGTGATCGCCTCCAACGGTGAAGCGCTGTGAGGTAAGCCTGTGACGGCGGCCGGGGGAATCCGGCCGCTTTACTGACGGCTAGAACAACACGGAGCTTTATCACTGCTGCAGAATGACGGTTTGAAGAACCAGCCGGCGGTAAACGTTGGCCGCTGGACAGAACGTACGAATGCGCTAAAAGCAGCTCTCCAGGCGATAAACAGCAAAAAGCCCGCTTAAGTTGCCTTAAGCGGGCTTTTCTGAATATGGCTCCTCTGACTGGACTCGAACCAGTGACATACGGATTAACAGTCCGCCGTTCTACCGACTGAACTACAGAGGAATCGTGTGAACGGGGCGCATAATAGCGAGGCCGCCGGGGCTTGTAAAGCCTGAAAAAACGCATTTTGGCGCGTTTGCTGCAAGAACGCCCAACCTGCTGCATTATTGAGTGGTTGGACGCGCGCCGGCAGGTGACGTTGCTTCTTTTTGGTGCAGCGGGCCGCCGCCGCCGGCGTCTGCGCGCGCCTGGTCACCGCTGAGCGTTGTCGCTTTTCCCTGTTTTTTTAGCCCGTTGGCGACGTTATTGGTTTTTCCTCTGATTATGGCCCGGATTTTGCTGTGGAGTTAACGTTGTTCTTTTGCGCATAACGGGGGCTCCATGAATTTCAGACGTCTTAAATATTTTGTCAAAATCGTCGATATCGGCAGCCTGACGCAGGCAGCGGAAGTGCTGCATATTGCGCAACCGGCGTTAAGCCAGCAGCTGGCGACGCTGGAAGGTGAACTCCAGCAGCAGCTGTTGATTCGCAGCAAACGCGGCGTGATGCCGACCGAGGCGGGCAATATTCTTTATGCCCACGCGCAGACGATTCTGCGCATGTGCGAGCAGACGCAGGCCGCCGTCAGCAATATCGGGCTGGCGGTCAGCGGGCAGGTCGCCCTTGGCTTCGCATCCGGCTGCGCCGCCGCGCAGCTGGCGACGCCGCTGCTGCAGGCGATGCGTGATGCGCACCCCGGCATCTTGCTGCGTCTGCATGAAGATACCGGCCCGGCGCTGACCGATCAGGTTGCCAGCTGTGCGCTGGATATGGCGGTGATATACGGCGCAAAGGCGCCGCAGGGCTTCAACACCACGGTGTTGGCGAAGGAAGATCTGTATCTGGTGGCGTCGCGTTCGGTGCCCAACCCCGGCGACTACATCGATCTGCGGGCGCTGGCGCGGCTGAACCTGTTTTTACCGCACCGGGGAGACAGCGTGCGCGATCAGGTGGAAGACGCGATGGCGGTGCGTAAGCTGGCGCTGAACGTGGTCGGTGAAATTGAATCGCCGACCATGCTCAGCGCCGCCATCGCCGGCGGGCTGGGGGCGACCATTCTGCCGGAGTCCGCCGCGCGGGCGCTGACCGGCCCGGCCAGAGCCTGGATGGCGCGCATCAGCAACCCGTCGTTGGCGCTGCCCTTGGCGCTGTGCGTGTCCGTTCAGCAGCCGCTGTCTGAAGCGGCGCAGGCGGTTAAAGCACAGTTATTGGCGATGATTACCGCGCCGAACCAGCCGAAACGCGCGCTGACGCTGGTGCAGTAACGCCGCCAGGCGGCTGTTTCTTCCTACCTTTCCCCGGCAGCGGACGGCGCAGGTTGCCTTCCGCACGTCTTTTCTGAATTGTGCGCCCTGCGTGGCGCATTCTTTGTTCCTCTGCCAGCCTTATTGGGCCGCGGTTGGCGGCATAATAACAATCAAACAGAGGGATGGCATATGGAAAAGCTCTGGGGGCATCCATCGTTACCGGTCAAAACCCGGCTGTCGCGGCTGTATGTCGCGCTGGCGGCGGCGCTGACGCTGGCCGGCACGGTCGGTACGGCCTCTGCGGAAAACATCAATGTCGAAAATGGCGAGAAGCGGATCAGAGAGGTGGACGGCGCCGGATTCGGTAAGGTCAGCGGTCAGGGCAGCGAGTGGCGGGTCAGTGATGTACTGTCGATCAGAGACGGGCTGTATGTGCTGGATGGCGGCGTGATGAGCATCGGCCGGCTGGATTCGGCTGGCTCGATTGTTGGCACTAACCGTTCGACGGAAATTGTCGTTAGCGGCAGCGGTTCGCATCTGCAAATAGAAAGTTATCCGAGAATTGAAATCCTCTCTCTGTCCGATCATGGCCGTTTTAGCAGCGCGAGTGATGGGTTAGAGATCCATGGCGGCCTGATAATAGGCAGTCGCGGCACCCTGGATGGCCATGCGCAGGATGATGAAGATGTGGTGGAGAAAGGGTGGGATATTTTTACCCTGGGGGAAGCGCAGGCGCCCGGCATATTGGATCCTAATATCGTCGTCTTCTTTGATCGTGATACATATTTGGGCGGGCGCTGGAACTCCCTCATCTTCAACCATACTGCGGATGACTATCAGTTTGTCAACAGCGTCAGGGACGACGAGGGACATGCGTCGATAGCCAATTTTGCCGGCAATACCACCATGTCCGGCGACCTCAGTGAGTTCCACGGCGATATTTTCGTTAAAGGCGGCAAGCTGACGATTAACTCTGATGTGGGGCGCAACAAGAGTGATCCTCCTTATCAAGGTTTATACGTTGAGCGAGGCGGTACGCTGATCCTCAACGGCACCATCGGGGGATTTGGACGCGGCATCGGTTTTACCACTTCGCTGTTTGTTGATCCCGGCGCGAGGCTGGGCGGCGATGCGACCATCGGTCGTACGATTATCGAGGGCGGCGGCCATATTTCTCCCGGCGACGGCAGCACGGGCAAGTTCGACGTCAACAGCTATCTGACTTTTAAAGACGGCGCGTTTTATGACGTGGATATCGCCGCCGACGGCCGCAGCGATACCATGGCGGTGGTCGGTCAGACGACAATCGGCAACAACGTGAAGGTGCTGGTGAATATGCTGGATCCCTACACCAGCTATCAGGATGAACAGACCTACCGCATACTCACCTCCGAAAAAGATATTGCCGGCATGTTCAGCGAAGCGGTGCTGGATTCGGCCTTTCTGGAAGCGACCTTTAAACGCGGCCAGCAGTTTATCGATCTGCTGATTAAACAAATTACCCCCGGCGGTGATGTGACGCTGGACGGCGATCGCCACGTTTCCCAGTCGGTCTCCTATGCCGGCGCGGTCAGTATGGGTCAGGATAAAGCCAGCGAGTGGTTGATAGACGGCGGTACGTTCAGCGCTAAAAAGCTGATTATCGGCTCTGAACGCCAGTCGCAGGCGACGGTGCGGGTGGAGAACGGCGCCCACCTGGTCACCGATGATGCCACGGTGAACTACGGCCCGGACGATACCGACTACCGATACGGCCCGAAAGTGGTCGTCGCCGGTAAAGGCAGCGAATGGCAGGTAGCCAACCGGCTGGCGCTGGCCGGCAAGCTGGATGTGCTGGACGGTGCACAGGTGACGGCCGGCGAGCTGGCGGTGGCCGACCGGCCCTGGAACGGCACAAAAAGCGCGGATATTTACGTCAGTGGTGAAGGCTCACGCCTGCATTCTCAGGGGCGCAGCGACGTTGATGTCCTGTCATTAGCTGACAATGGCCGCTTCAGCAACGACGGCGGCAAGCTGGCGCTGAAAAAGGCGCTGGTTATCGGCAGTCGCGCTTCTTTTGACGGCTATGTGCCCGCAGATGATGATAACAGTTGGACGCCGCCGACGTTGGGTGGGGCGCAGGCGCCCGGGCTACTCGAACCGGGCATTGCCCTGACCGCGCCGACCATTATTTTTAACCATACCGCAGATGATTACACGTTCGCCAATACTCTCACCGGCAGCGGCGTGATGGCTAATGTCGCCGGTCAGACGACGTTGACCGGCGATCTCGGCAATTACTTCGGCGATGTGTTCGTCAAGGGCGGCAAGCTGACCATCAATACCGATCTGGGCACCAATCCTGATTATCAGCTGTTAAAAGAGCATAAACTGCGCGTTGAAGACGGCGGAACGCTGATCCTTAACGGCACGATGGGAATGTTTGCCCGCAATGTCGGTTTTTCGACCTCACTGTTTGTTGAGTCCGGCGGCGTGCTGGGCGGCAATGCGACCATGGGCCGCACGGTGGTGGAAAACGGCGGCCATCTTTCCCCCGGCGACGGCGATATAGGTAAATTGACCGTCAGGAGCTATCTGACCTTTAAGGATGGCGCGTTCTACGATGTGGACATTGCCGCGGACGGTCGCAGCGATACGGTGGGGATGCAGGGTGAAACGACTATCGGCAAGGACGTTAAGGTGCTGGTCAATGCCCTTGACCCGCACACCAGCTATCAGGACGGACAGACCTATCGCATCTTAACCTCTGGCGACGGTATTAAAGGCATGTTCAGCGAAGCGGTGCTGGACTCGGCCTTTTTGGACACGGAGTTGACGCGCGATCGGCAAAATGTCGATCTGACCATCCGGCAGAAAGAGACCGGCGGCGGTGATGACGGCCATAGCGGCGGCGGTGACGATGGTCATAGCGGCGGCGGTGACGATGGTCATAGCGGCGGCGGTGATGACGGTCATACCGGCGGCGGCGACGACGGTGATAGCGGCGGCAAGCCGGAGGCGCCGGGCATCTTCCAGACGGTGGCGACCAGCGACAACCAGTGGAATACCGCCGGGGCGCTGAGCTCGCTGGCGCAGCAGGGGCCGTCGCTCGGTCTGTACAACGCGCTGCTGATGCTGAACGCGGCCGAGGCGCGGGATGCGTTTAATCAGCTGTCCGGCGAGCAGTATGCGTCGGTGCAGGCGAGCCTGCAGCAGAGCGGCACGCTGGTAGGCAGCGTGGTGAACCAGCATATGCAGACGATGTTCGACGGCGACAGCCTGCCGGTGCCGCCGCTGGCGATGAGCCTGGTGCAGAGCCCGGAGCGTGAGCGCAACGGGGCCTGGGGCCAGATGTTCGGCAGTTGGACGCGCAGCAAGGGCGACGGCAACGTCGGCAAGCTGGACAGCAACACCGGCGGTTTCCTGGTGGGGGCAGACCGAGAGCTGAGCGACGGGGTGCGGGCGGGGGCGTACGCGGGCTACAGCCGCACGCGTTTCGACGTAGATAGCAGGGCGTCGTCAGGCCACAGCAACAACTACCATTTGGGTCTGTATGGTGCAGGGCAGCGCGATGCGCTGGCGCTGCGCGGCGGTGTGGGCTACAGCTGGCACCGGATAGAGAGCGAGCGCAACGTGGGCTTCGGCGGCTATCGCGACCGTCTGACGGGGGATTACGACGGCAATACGCTGCAGGCGTTTACGGAGCTGGGCTACCGGCTGCGCTATGAGGCGGCGAGCGTGGAGCCGTTCGTCAACCTGAGCTACGTGCGTCTGCATACGGATGCGGTGCAGGAGCAGGGCGGCGCGGCGGCGCTGAGCGTGAAGGATGAAACGATGAATACCTTCTACTCGACGCTGGGGCTGCGCGGCGCGACGGATATCCCGGTATCTGGGGTAGACGTAACGCTGCACGGCAAACTGGGCTGGCAGCACGCGTATGGCGATACGGACACTTCGGCGCGGATGGCGTTCGCCAGCGGCGACAGCTTCACCAGCAAGGGTGCGCCGGTGGACAAGGACGTGGCGGTGGTGGGCGTCGGTCTTGATGTGCCGCTGACGCGTTCAACGCGGGTCGGGGTGTCCTATCAGGGGCAGTATGGCTCGCAGCAGCAGGCCAACTCGGTGAATGCGCAGCTGACGGTCTCGTTCTAAGCAAAAATACCCCGCGGATTGCCGTTGTCCGGCAATCCGCAGGTCACGTCTATCCCCCGCGTCGAGATCCCACAGGCCCAGATCCCTACCTGTCGTTTTATCTTTTCCTGCGTACCTCAGCGTAACGCCGAGAGTTCCTCTGCAATATTGCGCCACAGCGCCTGAAGCCGAGGCCCGATTTCAGGGTGGGCGGCCAGCGTTTGTTCATCGGCGTCCGGCAAGACATACGGTGCTGCCAGCGTGGCCTGCGGGCTGCAGGTAGTAAGCTGACGACAGCCCATAATCTGCAGCGTTTCCGCCAGTTGCGCATGCGCCAGCCGCGCGCGCGGGGAGAGATTGGGAAAAGCCAGCGGTTTATCGAGCAGTTCACCGCTGCCGACGATCCAGTCCAGCGCGTTTTTCATCACGCCGGTCACGCCATGCGCGTATTCCGGGCTGACCAGCAGCACCAGATCGGCGCGGGCCAGGGCGCTGCGCCAGTGCGTCAGGGTTGGACAGGGATGATCTTCGCGATCGGCATTAAACAGCGGGATCGCATCCAGGTGCGTGTAGCGGGTAAAGCTGACGTTCTCAGGCCGTAATCGGTCCATTGCCTGCAGAAAGCGGGTGTTTAACGAGGCGGCGCGCAGGCTGCCTGAAATTCCCGACACATGGAATGTGTTGCTCATAAAACGGCATCTCCCAACCCGGTTACGGGTAGCACATCGAATCGCGGCGGATTGGCTCAACTATTCCGCTAGTCTTGCCCAGACGCACCGATTGGTCGGCAACGGTGGTTGCGGGATACAGCATAGCAGAGCGGCTGATTTACGGTGGATAATACGCAGCGGTTGCTTGCGTGGCGGGAGAGTTTCCGGAAAGCAAAAAGCCCGCTTAAGTTTCCTTAAGCGGGCTTTTCTAAATATGGCTCCTCTGACTGGACTCGAACCAGTGACATACGGATTAACAGTCCGCCGTTCTACCGACTGAACTACAGAGGAATCGTGTGAACGGGGCGCATCATATCCAGCCGCCCCGGGTGTGTCAACGCTAATTTAGCGCTTTTGATTCAACTGCTCAGCAACTGAGCAGGGCGGGCGTCATCACGCGTCGCCATCGCCGTGCGCGGCCTGCCAGCGCTGCAGCCGCGCCAGCGGATCCTGACGGTAGAAACGGCAGAACTGCGGGTATAGCGCCGGGAAGCGCTGGGCCAGCAGGTCCGGCGCGCTGAAGAAATATTCCGACAGCACCGCGAAGCACTCGGCGGGGTCGCTGGCGGCATAGGCGTCGATGCTGGCGGCTTCCTCGCCGACCAGATCGATTTCGTCCTGAATGGCGTCCATCGCGCCGTGCAGCTCGTGCTCCCAGAGCGCCACCTCGCGCAGCGGCATCGGCGGTACGCCGTTGGCGACGCCGCCGTTACGCATATCCAGCTTATGCGTCGCCTCGTGGATCACCAGGTTAAACCCGGACAGATCGAACGAGTCCTGCACGTCCTGCCAGTTCAGCACGATGGGGCCTTGTTCCCAGCTCTGTCCGGACTGCACCACCGGCCCGGAATGCACCAGCCCCAGATCGTCCTGCCACTCTTCTTCCACCACAAACGGCGAGGGATACAGCAGGATCTCATTAAAGCCGTCCAGCACGTCGACCCCCAGCTCCAGCACCGGCAGGGCGAACAGCAGCGCGATACGCATCTGCATCAGCGGCGTCAGCGCCAGCCCCTGCAGCGGCACGATGCGCTTTTGCTGCAGCAGCTTTGCAGCCAGCTCCGCCAGCCGGCAGCGCTCATCATCGTCAAGCGGCATCAGCAGCGGAATAGCCAGCGCTTCCTGCCACTGGTCGGGCGTCAGCGCCGGGGAGGGCGTGGTTTTCCATGGCCATTTAATCATCGTGGGCACTCATCAATGCTTATGGGTACGGTAGCGTCAGGCTTGCCTGAGTAAAAATGCCGCAAAGCCGGCCGTGATAGCAAGTGTTTTAAGCGGGAGGCATAAAAATTCGCACGGCGACTATTCAAGCACTTAGCGACGCCTGCGTCAGCGAGCGCAATCACAATTAAGCGATATACCCGCAGGGGATATGCATGATGATACAGGCGCGTGGCGATGGATTAACGGAGGCGGAGAAAAGTTTCACCGGTAAAACTTTTATGGCGGATAATTTATTTTATTCTACCGGGCGCGCATTGCCTCTGTTCATTTCTTGACAACATTTTGGCCGGTTGCTAATAGTTAAGCCATATATTAAATAATAAACAAAGTTCAATATATGAAACTAATGCCGGGGAGTTATGATAATGGTTCGACGGTGGATAATGAGGCGGAGATTCTGGCCTCATTTCAGCGCCGAAGTCGTGATATTTATCAGGCGTTCAACCATGACGCTAATATTCCTTACGGAAAATTAGCGCGTCAAACGTTTGACTGGCTATATTCCCCGCATCCTGCCGTTGGCACGTTGATATTTATTCACGGCGGCTACTGGCAGTTTTGTAATAAAGAGGATTTTGCCTTTATCGCCGCAGCGCCGTTGGCGCTGGGGATAGACGTGGTGCTGGTGGAGTATAGCCACGCGCCGCAGGCGACGCTGACGGATATCGATGGAGAAATCGGCGCGGCGCTGAGCGCGATCCAACGCCGACTGGCGCAGCGGCCGCCGCGCGGCCCGGTCTGGCTGGCCGGGCACTCGGCCGGCGGGCAGCTGGTCGCCCGCTGGCAGCAGCATCCGCTGGTTGATGCGGTGTTCCCCATCAGCGGCATCTTTGAGCTGGAGCCGCTGCTGGCGACCTATGTCAATCACCGGCTGCGGCTGACGGCGGCGGAGATCGCCGCGCTCAGCCCGGCGCGGCATATTCCCGAGCGGCTTACGCCGATGACGCTGTACTACGGCGCGCTGGAGCTGCCGGAACTGATCGGGCAAAGCGAACATTACTGCCAGGCGTTGCGTCAGCAGGGCCTGACGGTCGGGCTGCAGCCGGTGGCCGGCGCCAATCATTACAACGTGCTGGACGCGCTGTTTGCCGCCGACGGCGCGTTGATTCAGCAACTGCAACAGGGGGAAGATGGCCGATGAGAACCATCGTTGACACCGGGCTGCCGGATATCGGGCAGCCTTTTTCATGGGCGACGCGCGGCGGCGGCATGCTGTTTACCGCCCACGGGCCGGTGCGGGCGGACGGCAGCATCGAAACC
Source organism: Serratia sp. FGI94 (assembly GCF_000330865.1). NCBI lineage: Bacteria > Pseudomonadati > Pseudomonadota > Gammaproteobacteria > Enterobacterales > Yersiniaceae > Serratia > Serratia sp. FGI94. The sequence continues at coordinate 3,048,442 of NC_020064.1, read as the reverse complement.
GGCGCGGCGGAGCGGCAGATTGCGCTGACGTTCGACAATCTGGCGCAGACGCTGCGCGCCGCCAACAGCCACAGCGATAACGTGCTGCAGGTAATTATTTATCTGACCGACGTGAACGACGTTAAATTGCTCGATGAGATATATAAACGCTATTTTAATCCGCCGTACCCCAATCGTTCTACGGTGATTGTGGATAAACTGGTGGTGCCGGGAATGAAAATAGAAATTACCGCCACTGCCTGCGATTAAATTATTTACGCATAGATCGCCAACGTCGATATCGTTATTTTTTTTGAACAATCTTGCGGTCGATAAATATATCGGACCGGGGATTGCTGTGTTCACCGAACGGCTGTTTTACGCGACCGGCATTATTGGCCGGCCGTTTCCCGTCATGCATCAACAAGGTAGAGCGTAATGAAAGATCAGGCGCGTTTTGATGAGATCGCCAGGCGGCAGGGCGGACTGAAAAAGCAGCTGACGGCCGGGCAGATGTCGATGCTGGCCATCGGCGGCGCGATAGGCACCGGCCTGTTTCTCGGCAGCGCTTATGCGATACAGATGGCCGGGCCGAGCGTGTTGCTGAGCTATCTGATTGGCGGCGTGGTGGCGCTGCTGCTGATGGGCTGTCTGGCGGAGATGACCTCGCAGCACCCGACCTCCGGCTCGTTCGGCGATTACGCCGAGTTTTATCTCAGCCCGCTGTGGGGTTTTTTACTGCGCTACTCCTATTGGTCATGCGTGGTTCTGGCGGTGGGCACCGAGGTGACCGCTATCGGCATGTATATGCAGTTCTGGTTCCCGGATACGCCGGCCTGGCCGTGGGTGCTGCTGTTCTCCGCCGCGGTGGTGGTGATTAACCTGGTCGGCGTGAAGTCTTTCGGCCAGGTGGAATACGCGCTGTCGACCATCAAGGTGCTGGCGATTGGCGCGTTTATCGTTATCGGCATCGGCATTCTGAGCTTTTCCGCCAACCCGCACTTCGGCCTGCACAATTTTACCGCGGGCGGCGGCTTTTTCCCGTTCGGCCTGAGCGGCATGTGGTTTGCGGTGATCGTGTCCATCTTCAGCTACCTGAGCATCGAGATGATTGCGGTCGCCGCCGGCGAGGCGAAGAATCCGGTCGTGGCGGTGCGCAGCGCCTTTAAGGGCACCATTTTGCGGCTGTTTATCTTCTATATGCTGTCGATTGCGCTGATGCTGGCGCTGGTGCCCTGGCGTCAGTCCGGCACCGGGGAAAGCCCGTTTCTGCTGGCGATGAACGTCATTCACCTGCCGGCGGCCGGCGGCATCTTTAACTTTATCGTGCTGATTGCCGCCCTGTCGGCGATGAACAGCCAGCTGTATATCACCACCCGCATGCTGTTTTCGCTGGCGCGCGCCGGGCAGGCGCCGGCGGCGCTGGGGCGGGTCAGCCGGCGCGGTATCCCGCTCAACGCGCTGGCGATGTCATGCATCGGCATTGTGGTGTCGATCGTACTCAGCCTGGCGGCGCCGGAGCAATCCTTCGCCGCGATGATGTCGATCTCGGTATTCGGCGCCTGCTTTACCTGGCTGATGATTTTTATCACCCACCTGTTTTTCCGGCGCCACCACGCCGGGACGCACCTGAGGTTTCGCCTGTGGGGGTTCCCCTATACCACGCTGCTCGGGGCGGGCCTGATGCTGGCGCTGATGATTTCCACCGCGTTTACCGACTTCTTCCGTATGACGCTGTGGTTCGGCATTCCGTTTACCCTGTTGCTGGCGGGCGCTTATTTGTATCGACTGCGCCGCCGGCCGGCGGCCCACGCGGTGAGGCCGACGCCGGGCATGGAGTAGCGGGGCGGAAGCGCCTCCTGCAGGAGGCGCGAAGTGTCCGTTAAGATACCGGAAAATTATGATGTGAAATCATAGACTACTTGCACAACGACACCTTTTTCACTTTTCAGCTTCATGACCATGACTGTTTCCACAGGGTCTTTGCCTTTCCAGCATTCATTGTCAATATTACAGTTATCCTGACGCTGGTAGCCAATGGATGTCAGGTAATTATCAATTTTGCTGGTATCCTCAGTCGCGTAAAAATTTACGGCGTACACATGCGTTGAAGGACCTGTAATGTTGGCGAAGTCAAAGTCATAACGGGGGGAGATTCGTGGCATTTTTTTCAGGATATCTGGGGTATAAAATGCATACTCTCGTTTATCCTGCTCGGTATAGTGTGCACTGCCGGCAAACTCCATCTGGATTAACGGCCAAGAATAGAACAACCCCGCGACAATCAGCACTGCCACGATGCCAACGATTTTCGACGACTTTTTCATACTGGCAAGATTCCCCCTCGTGCTCTGTCGATAAATGAGCCATTGCGAGACGCTACTACAACGTTGCCAGATTTGAAATCGCTATAAGGCCGGATTGTCTTCATAAAAGGGGGCAATTCTCCCAGACGTGGTTTGGCATGGGGGTATCTGACCGGGTCAGGGAATAATATTGGCAAGAAACAGGTGTTTTTGAACGATCCAATCGGACCATAGTGATCCCAACGTTTTAGAGCCTCTGCTTTACTGACAGGGTGCAGCAGTGGAAATGGGTTGTGAATAGACATCACGCGATAGAAACCCAGTAAGTCGGAAACCAGATCTTCACCACTAAAACCGCTGTCAGTAACCAGGTTGATGGGGAATGATGATTGGAATGCTTCAAACTTTCGCGCTAGTGTTGTCATCATCGCGAGAGCAATGCTTTGTCGTTCATTATATGAACGGCCCCTCTTAATGCGCCAGGTAATGAATTTACCCATTTTAATGGTATAGGTGGGATCGGTCATCGATTGTGAATACGTAACATTGTATTCACCCTGTCCGGAAGATTCACCAGCGTTAATTTTTCGCATCAATCCTCTGATGTCATTGCCCCGTGCATGACCTAAATCAATCCATCCAAGAACTTCGGTGTAAATCAACCCGTTGGATCTACCGTAATCCCGTCCATCAATGATGTCCTTTCGTTTACTCATCCTTAATCCTATCTTCCTGTTTGATAGATAGGTTTTAATATACGGCTAGGCTAACGCATGGCAATATATTTTCTCTTCCGTTGAACCTGAATATCGACTAGCTCGCATTATTTATAAGATTAATAAAAAAATTAAATACATTACCTGAAAATAATGTGAGAAATTTATAAATGCGGGTAAGGACTCACCATTGTGCTAAATATCAAATTAACCGTTGTAGTCTGTAGCGCTGTGCTGCTGACCGCCTGCGAGTCCAGGCTGCTGGATATCCAGCCTGCCGACGTGACTATCAAGGATAATCGTCTGTGCGTGTCTATTCCGGCAGGGAAAAATGAATACCTGAACGGATTACAAATCGTTGATGCTGAGGGCCGCATTTTCCGCAAGTATTTTGCTGCAGACGCCAGCGTAAATCCCGTCCCCGTATTTTCCGGCCGCTGTATTCCTGATTTCGGTTATTCGTTTAAGGCGGGCGGCCAATATGGTATCCAGGTGGAAACTTTCTTTACCGATGCCCGGCGGCCCGGCGGGAACAGCTACTCGGCGTCGTTCAGGCTGTACCGCGAGCATGGCTCGCTCAAGGTGGCCGCGACACGGTGACGGATTGCCCGCGGCGGCCCCCGTCGGCGGCTTACAGCTGGCTTTTCGGCACCAGGCGATCGCCGAAGGTCAGCCGCTGGCGGTCTGGCTCCGGCTCGCTCAGCGGCGTCACTTCCCGCAGGGTGGTTTTGCAGCGCGTCACCAGATCCTGATACTCCTGGGTGCCGACGCGCTTCCAGCTCAGTTCCTGTTCGGTCAGTTCGCGCAGCACCCGCGCCGGGCTGCCGAGCACCAGCTTATTGGCGTCAAATACCGCCGCGGCCTTGATAAACGAACAGGCGCCGACGATGGTGTTTTCACCGATGACCGCGCCGTCCATCACCACCGCATTCATGCCGACCATCGCGTTGCGGCCGATCCGGCAGCCGTGCAGGATCGCGCCGTGGCCGATATGGCCGTCCTGTTCCACCACCGTGTCCTGCTGCGGGAAACCGTGCATCACGCAGTTGTCCTGAATATTGGCGCCGTCCTCAATCACCAGCCGGCCGAAGTCGCCGCGCAGGCTGGCGTTGGGGCCGATATACACCCCTTTGCCGATAATCACATCGCCGATCAGCACCGCCGTCGGATGCACATAGCTGCTGGGGTCGACCACCGGCGTCAGGCCGTCAATTTGATACACAGGCATGGGGTTACTCCTCAATAGGTGACGTTATCGCGCGGCAGGCCGCCAAAGCGCCGGTAATAGCCGGCGGCGGGCGCCGGCAGGGCGCCGATGGTAGTTTCCGCCAGCGCGCTGACATACTCCGTCGCGGCGCGGTCGACGCGCTGATAAATATTGATGCACAGGTTGCGGGCGATTTGCCCCTCCCACTGGGCGGGCAGCAGCGCATCCGGCAGCAGCGGGTCTTTCAGCACCACGCGGCGGAAGAAGTGAATTAATAATAGCTTGATCTGAAAGCAGCGCCGGGGCGTCAGCGCCGCGTCGTCCGCCTCGCGCAGCAGCGCCATCAGCGGGCGGAAGGAGACGATAAACTCATGATAGTAGCCGGCGACCTGCTCCAGCGCCCAGCAGTCGGCCACCCGCTGGCGCAGGGTGTCTTCGGAGCGGGCGTAGGGATAGTCGGCGCGAAAATAGATCACCTGCTCGCTGGCGTTCAGCTCGCCGAGCAGGGCGGTGACGTCGGTCTGCGCGTGCGTCGGCGCCGCCATCAGGTTGCTGGCCAACTGGCCGAACCCCAGCCAGCCCAGCTGTTTCTTCAGCCGTGCGCGCTCGCTTTTTTCCGCCGTTTCCAGCAGCAACAGCTCCCACTTGCCGTCCCACTCTGGCTGCTCGCTCAGGTAAATCTTGGATTCGGCGTGGCGGAACTGGCGCATACCCTGTTCGGTCACGCGGTAATAGCTGCGGCGGCCGATTTTTTCTACGTCCAGCCAGCCCTCTTTTTGCAGGCGGAATACTGAGGTGCGCACAAAGCGATCGCCAAAGCCCATCGATTCCAGCAGGGCGCTCAGGCTGCCTAGCCACACTTCGCCGCCGCGATGGCTCAGCGCATCGCCATACAGGGAAATAATCAGCGACGTGCCGCTAATCGGCTGAGCCTCTAAAGCATGGTGGATAAAGTTATCCAGTTTTTGTTCCATATTTTTCCACGAGTTAGGCTACGGTGAGTCACCACATTACCATATCCCTCTGCCGCTGCCAGCGGCAGCGCCGTCCCTGGCGCCGGCGGCGTCAGCGGGGACGCAGGTCAACCACCCGCTGCGCCTTGCCTTCCGAACGCGGGATATCGCCGCAGTTGGCGATGCTGACGTCGGTGCTGACGCCGACGATCGATTTGATATGGTGGCGCAGCTGGTGGCAGATATCGCAGCGCTGCTGGTGGCTGAGGTGGAGCGCCGTCTCCTTCAGCTCCACCCGCACCGCCAGCGTATCCAGGTGGCCGGCGCGGCTGACCTGCAGCTGATAGTGGGGCGACAGATGTTCGAACTGCATAATCTGCTCTTCAAGCTGCGACGGGAAAACGTTGACGCCGCGGATGATCAGCATATCGTCGGAACGACCGGTGATTTTGCCCATGCGCCGCATCTGGCGCGCGTCGCCCGGCAGCAGGCGGGTCAGATCGCGGGTGCGGTAGCGGATCACCGGCAGCGCCTCTTTGGTCAGCGTGGTGAACACCAGTTCGCCGTGCTCGCCGTCCGCCAGCGGCGCGCCGCTGTCCGGGTCGATAATCTCCGGCAGGAAATGGTCTTCCCAGATGGTGGGGCCGCCGCCGCTTTCGGCGCACTCCATCGCCACCCCTGGTCCCATCACCTCCGACAGACCGTAAATATCCAGCGCCTTGATGCCCATGCGGGTCTCGATTTCATGGCGCAGCGCCTCGGTCCACGGCTCGGCGCCGAACACGCCGATGCGCAGCGAACAGCCGCGCGCGTCGCCGCCCAGCTTGCGCTCCAGCTCGTCAATCAGCGTCAGGCAGTAGGAGGGCGTCACCATAATTACGTCGGGCTTAAAGTCGAGGATCAGCTGCGCCTGCTTTTCCGTCTGGCCGCCGGACATCGGGATCACCGTTGCCCCCAGCCGCTCTGCGCCGTAGTGGGCGCCCAGCCCGCCGGTAAACAGGCCGTAGCCGTAGGCGACGTGCACTTTATCCCGCGACGTGGCGCCGGCGGCGCGCAGGCTGCGCGCCACGATGTCGGCCCAGTTGTCGATATCGCGCTGGGTATAGCCCACCACCGTCGGCCGCCCGGTGGTGCCGGAGGAGGCGTGCACGCGCACCACCTGTTCCATCGGCACGGCGAAGGTGTCGAACGGGTAGTTGTCGCGCAGATCCTGCTTGGTGGTGTAGGGGAACAGCGCCAGATCGCTCAGCTGGCGTAAATCGTCAGGGTGAACGCCGGCCCGATCGAACTTGCGTTTATACATCGGCACGTTCTGGTAGGCGTGGTTCAGGGTCCACTTCAGGCGCCGCAGCTGCAGCGCTTCAATCTCGTCGCGTGAGGCGAACTCAATGGTGTCGAGGGGCTGGGGATTGGTGGTCATTATTTTGGCCTCAGTGTTAGACGCGTTCAATAATCATGGCGATGCCCTGACCGACGCCGATGCACATGGTGCACAGCGCATAGCGGCCGTCCCGCCGTTCCAGTTCGTGCATGGCGGTCAGCGCCAGCCTGGCGCCGCTCATGCCCAGCGGGTGGCCGAGCGCGATGGCGCCGCCGTTGGGGTTGACCTGTTCGGCGTCGTCCGGCAGGCCGAGCTGGCGCAGCACCGCCAGCGCCTGGGCGGCAAACGCCTCGTTAAGCTCAATCACGTCCATTTGCGCCAGGCTCAGCCCGGCGATCTCCAGCACCCGGCGGGCGGCCGGCAGCGGGCCGATGCCCATCAGGCGCGGCTCCACGCCGCAGGCGGCGGTGGCGACAATGCGCGCGCGCGGCGTCAGCCCCTGCTGCAGCGCCATCGCCTCCGAGGCGACGATCAGCGCCGCCGCACCGTCGTTAACGCCGGAAGCGTTGCCGGCGGTGACGCTGCCGGGCTGGCGGAACGGGGTTTTCAGCGCCTGCAGCTGCGCCAGCGAGGTTTCCGGGCGCGGGTGTTCATCCTCGCTCACCCGGGTCACCGCGCCTTTTTTGCCCGCAATGCTGACCGGCACGATTTCTTGCGCCAGAATGCCGGCGGCCTGCGCCCTGGCGGCGCGCTGCTGGCTGCGCAGGGCGAAGGCGTCCTGATCGGCGCGATCGATCGCGAACTGCGCGGCGACGTTTTCGGCGGTTTCCGGCATTGAGTCGGTGCCGAACTGCTGCTGCATCAGCGGGTTGACGAAGCGCCAGCCGATGGTGGTGTCAAACATCTGCGCCTGGCGGCTGAAGGCGCTGTCGGCCTTGCCCATCACCAGCGGCGCGCGGGTCATCGACTCTGCGCCGCCGGCCAACAGCAGATGCGCTTCGCCGGCCTTGATGCTGCGGGCGGCAATCGCCAGTGCGTCCAACCCGGAGCCGCACAGCCGGTTGACGGTGGTGCCGGAGACGCTCTGCGGCAGCCCGGCCAGCAGCAGCGCCATGCGCGCCAGGTTGCGGTTATCCTCCCCGGCCTGGTTGGCGCAGCCGAGGATCACATCGTCAACCTGCGTCCAGTCGACCTGCGGGTGACGCGCCATCAGCGCCCGCAGCGGCAGGGCGGCCAGATCGTCGGCGCGCACCGTCGCCAGCGCGCCGCCGTAGCGGCCGATCGGCGTACGTACCCCGTCGCAGATAAAGGCGTGGTTCATGGCTGTTCCTCCAGAAGCTGATGGCCAAGGCGGTGGGCGCGGCCGCGGAACCAGGCCACGGTTTTCCCCCGTTGATTGATAATTTCCACGTCGTACAGCCCGTTGGTTTTACCCTGATGACGCACCTCGGCGCTGGCGATCAGCCGATCGCCGGCCAGCGCCGGGCGGATAAAATCGATGCTGCAGCCGGCGGCGACCGCCGCCAGCCCCTGACTGTTGCAGGCGTAGGCGAAGGCGGTATCGGCCAGGCTGAACAGCTGGCCGCCGTGACAGGTGCGGTGGCCGTTCAGCATCTGCGGGCCGACCTCCATGCTGACCTGCGCGAAGCCGCAGTCGACCGCGTCCAGCCGCATGCCCATCGCCTGGGCGCAGCTGTCTTGTTGAAACATGTGTTCGGCGCAGCGCTGTGCCAGCGCGCGCGGCGTATTGGCGTTCATGATTCGGCTCCTGACGGGGGAAGGGCGTGGCCGGCGGCGTAGCGGCGCAGCAGCGGCAGCGGACGGTAGCGCTCTTCCAGATAGAAGCGCTGCAGGTTTTCCAGCGTGGCGAGGATGTGTTTCCAGCCCAGCGCCTGTCCCCAGGCCAGCGGCCCGCGCGGATAGTTAACGCCGAAGCGCATGGCGTTATCGGTATCGGCGGCGCTGGCGATGCCTTTGTTGACTACGTCCAGCGCCTCATTGACCAACATGGCGACGGTGCGCATCACCAGCAGGCCGGGATAGTCCGGCAGGGTGATGACCCGTTTTCCCAGCGACTGCAGGAACTGAATCACTTTGGCGTTATCCTGAGGGTTGTTTTGCGCCGCGCAGCTGATAACCAGGGTGTCCGCTCGCCGGTAATCGGCCGACAGATCGAACAGCACCACCGGCGTGCCGATATTCTCGGCCACCTGACTGGCGGACTGGCCGTTAGTTAACATAAAAGTAACATCATCGATCGTCGCCAGCGGGCTGGTCTGGCCGGGTTGTTTGACCGAGGCCGCATTTTCCGTCAGCAGCGCGGCGAAATCCGCCAGCGGCGACCAGTCGCCGTGCAGCGTGACCCGGGCCGGCGGACCGGCATGCGCCGCGGCGGCGTAGCTTGCCTGCGGCGCATCGGCATCGTCGCCATAGCGGTAGAAGCCGCGGCCGCTCTTGCGTCCCAGATGACCGGCGGCCACCCGCTCCTGCTGCACCAGCGACGGGGTGAAGCGCGTATCGTTGAAAAAGGCGTGAAACACCGACTGGGTGACGGCGAAATTAACGTCCTGGCCGATCAGGTCGGTCAGCTGCAGCGGCCCCATGGCGAAGCCGCCGGCGTCGCGCAGCACCGCGTCCAGCGTCGCCGCATCGGCGATTTGCTCTTCCAGCGCCCGCAGCGTTTCGGCATAGAACGGCCGGGCGGCGCGGTTGACGATAAAGCCTGGCGTCGAGCGGCAGTGCACCGGCCGCTTACCCCACTGCAGCGCCAGCCGGTTCAGGCGTTCACGCGTCTGCGCGCTGGTTTCCAGACCGTCGACAATCTCCACCAGCTGCATCAGCGGCGCCGGATTGAAAAAGTGCATGCCGGCCATGCGCTGCGGGTGGCGCAGCGCGGCGGCGATGGCGGTAATCGACAGCGACGAAGTGTTGCTGGCGAACAGCGTATCGGCCGGGCAAATCTCCTCCAGTTCGCGGAACAGGTTCTGTTTGATCGCCAGCTTTTCCGCCACGGCTTCGATCACCAGCGCGCTGTCGGCCAGCTCCGTCAGCGCGCCGGCGATGCGGATGCGCGCCAGCAGCCGTTCGCTGGCGTCGCGATCCGCCTTACCGGCATCGACCCGGCGCATCAGGCGTCGGCTCAGCGTCTCGTACGCGCGCTCGGCGGCGGGGCGGTCAATATCGTACAGGGCGACCGGGTGTCCGGCGGCGGCGGCGACCTGCGCGATGCCGATGCCCATGGTGCCCGCGCCGATCACCGCCACGGGCGGGGTAAGGGAAGTTGCGTTCATGATTATTTTCCGCTGAAGACCGGTGGGCGTTTGGCGAAGAACGCGTTGACGCCTTCGCGATAGTCGTCGCTGCGGCCGCCCAGACGCTGCAGATCGCGCTCCAGCTCCAGCTGCTGATCCAGCGTGTTGGTGGCGGCGCTGTAGATGGCCTTTTTGATCAGCCCCAGGCCGTAGGTCGGCTGGGTGGCCAGGTGGCGCGCCAGCGCCTGGGTATGGGCCTCCAGCTCGCCGCCGTCCACCACCTGCCAGATTAATCCCCACGCCTGCGCCTGACGGGCGCTGATTTTATCGCCGAGCATCGCCATGCCCATCGCGCGGGCGTGGCCCGCCAGACGCGGCAGGAACCAGCTGCCGCCGGAGTCCGGCACCAGCCCGAGCTTGCAGAAGGATTGGATAAAGTTGGCGTTGTCGGCGGCGATAACGATATCGCAGGCCATCGCCAGCGCGGCGCCGGCGCCGGCGGCCACGCCGTTCACCGCGCAGACGATCGGCTTGGGCAGCGCGGTCAGGCGGCGGATCAGCGGGTTGTAGAAACGCTCAACCGACAGGCCGAGATCCGGCGCCTGCTGGTCGGCGTTGACGGTGCGGTCGTTCAGATCCTGGCCGGCGCAGAAGCCGCGTCCGGCGCCGGTCAGCAGTACGCAGCGCACCGCCTCATCGCGTTCGGCGAGGGTCAGCGCTTCCGCCAGCTGGTGGTGCATCTCGTCATTAAAGCTGTTCAGCCGGTCGGGGCGGTTCAGGGTGATGGTCAGCACGCCGGCGTCGAGGTGAGTGAGAATCAGGTTGTTATCCATGGATCAGCGCCCTTTATAGTGTGGGGTACGTTTTTCGAAGAAGGCGGCAATGCCTTCACGACGATCTTCTGTGGCGGCCAGCGCGGCAAACTGCTGGCGCTCCATGGCCAGCCCCTGCGTCAGCCCGGTTTCATCGGCCTGACGCAGCGCCTGTTTGGCGGCGCGCAGCGCCAGCGGCGCCTGCTGCGCGATGCGCGCGGCGAGCTGCTGCGTGCGCTCCAGCGTCAGCGCGTCGACGCAGACTTCGCTTACTAGTCCGCTCTGCAGCGCCAGACGGGCGTCGATGGCTTCGCCGCTCAGCACCATCTGGCTGGCGCGGGACTTGCCGACGCAGCGAATCAGCCGCTGGGTGCCGCCGGCGCCCGGCATCAGGCCGAGGGTGATCTCCGGCAGGCCGAAACGGGCGCTTTCGCCGCAGATCACGATGTCGCAGGCCAGCGCCAGCTCGCAGCCGGCGCCGAGCGCATAGCCGTTGACCGCCGCCAGCAGCGGCTTACTGAACTGGGCCAGCCGCTGCCACAGCAGCGGACGCGGATCGCGCAGGGTGGCGGGCAGATCCTGCTGCTGCAGTTCGTGCAGGTCGGCGCCGGCGGCAAAAAAGCGCGCGCCGCCGGCGATCACCACCGCGCCGGTGTCGTCGTCGGCCTCGGCCTGCTCCAGCCGTTCGACCAGCTGTTGCAGGCAGGGGGTGCTGAGCGCGTTACGCGCCTGCGGGCGGTGCAGCGTCAGGGTGAGCACGCGGCCCTGCTGCTGATGCAATATCCAGGGGGTTGTCATCGGCGGCTCCTACACGTCGAAGTCCAGCGTCACGCCGTCGCCTTTCGGCCACGACTGACAGCTGAGGATGTAACCGGCGGCCAGCTGATCCGGCTCGAGGCTGTAATTGACGCCCATCTCGACCTCGCCGGCGATTAGCTTGCATTTACAGGTGGCGCAGACCCCGCCTTTACAGGCGTAGGGCAAATCCGCCCCCTGGCGCAGTGCGGCGTCGAGAATGCTGTCGTCCTGCGCCGTCACGTCGATCTCCTGGCGGCGGCCGTCGAGCTGAATCGCCACCCGGGTGGCGTTGCGCCCGGCGGCATCGGCCGGTCTGACGCTGACGCCGCTGGTGTTGAAGCGTTCGCTGTGGATGCGCTCGGCCGGCATGCCGGCCTGTTCCAGCACGCGCTGGGCGTCGTCCATCATCGCTTCCGGGCCGCAGATAAAGGCGTGCTGATAGTCGCTGAAGTCCAGCAGCGTCGCGCCGATGGCCTGCAGGCGTTCTTGGTCGATGCGGCCGCTGAGCAGCGGGCTGTCCAGGCTCTCCTGGCTGAACAGGTACAGCGGCTGGAAGCGCTGCGGGTAGCGGTTTTTCAGATCGGACAGCGCCTCTTTAAACATCACCGAGCGGCTGCTGCGGTTGCCGTAGATCAGCGTGAACTGGCTGTCCGGCTCCAGCAGCAGGGTGGCCTTGATGATGGACAGCATCGGCGTAATGCCGGAGCCGGCGGCGATGGCCAGATAGTTGCCGTGGCGCTGCGCCTGCGGCTGGTAGCCGAAGCGCCCCTGCGGCACCATCACCTCCAGCGCGTCGCCGACCCGGAGCCGTTGATTGACAAAGGACGAGAAGCGCCCCTGATGGATGGCCTTTACGCCGATTTGCAGCAGCCCGTCCTGCGGCGCGCTGCAGATGGAGTAGCAGCGGCGCAGCTCTTCGCCGTCGAGGCTGGCCTTCAGCGTCAGGTGCTGGCCGGGGGTATAGCGGTAGGCGCTTTTCAGCTCGTCGGGCACGCGCAGGGTAATGGCGACGGCGTCCGGCGTTTCGCGTTCAATAGCGGCGACATTCAGGCGATGAAAAACCGTCATGATGTTCTGCGCTCCTAGATGCATTTGAAATAATCGAACGGCTCACGGCAGGCGCAGCAGCGGTAGAGCGCTTTGCAGGCGGTGGAGCCGAACTCGCTGATTTTCTCGGTATCTTCACTGCCGCAGCGCGGGCACTGCACCGGGCCGTGGCTGTCCGGCCTGTCGCAGGTGTGGCCCTGCGGCGGCGCGACGCCGTAGGCGCGCAGCCTGGCGCGCGCGTCGGCGTTCATCCAGTCGGTGGTCCAGGCGGGATCGAGCCGGATAGCGACCGTCACCGGGCTGAAACCGGCGGCGGCCAGCTGGCGGATGATGGCGTCCTGCAAAAACTCGGTGGCGGGACAGCCGGAATAGGTGGGCGTAAAGATAATGCGCCAGCCGTCGCCGTCGCGTTCCACCTTGCGCACCATGCCCAGATCGGTGATCGACAGCGCCGGCAGTTCCGGATCGCTGATCTGCTGCAGGCAGTGCCAGATCTGCGGGATCTCGGCGGGCTCCAAGTGGGGAAGGATCATCAGCCACCTCGCTACCAGTTGCAGTTGGGGTAGGCGCGCTGCAGGAACTGCATCTCGGCGAGGATAAAGCCGAGGTGTTCGCTGTGTTGGCCCTGCTTGCCGCCGAGGCGGTACGCCGGCTGCTCCGGCAGCGTCAGCGTGGCCTGACGCAGGGTGTCGCTGACCAGCTCCTGCCACGGCGCCTGCAGCCGGCGCGGGTCGACGGCGATGCCCTGGTCGGCCAGCTCCAGCTCGGTGTCGTCGGCGTGGAACAGCTCGGCGGTAAAGCGCCACAGCGCATCCAGCGACTGCTGAATTTTCTGATGGCTGGTTTCGCTGCCGTCGCCGAGGCGGATCATCCAGCCCTGGCTGAAGCGCAGGTGATATTCCGCCTCTTTCAGCGATTTGGCGGCGATGGCCGCCAGCTGCGGATCGCGGCTGGCGCTGAGTTCGCGCTGCAGCAGCAGGTGGTAGGCGTCCAGCAGGAACTGGCGCACCAGCGTATCGTTGAAGCCGCCGTTCGGCTGTTCGGCCAGCAGCAGGTTATGGAATTCGCGCTCGTCGCGGCCGAACGCCAGCCGGTCCTCGCTGCATTCCGGGCCGATCAGCGTGGCGGCGTAGCCGAGGATATTGCGCGCCTGGCCGAGCAGGTCGAGGCCGATATTCGCCAGCGCCAGGTCGATCTCCAGCTCCGGCGCGTGGCCGCACCAGGCGCACAGGCGCTGCGCCAGAATCAGCGGCGTATCGCCCTGACGCAAAAGATAGGTAATACGGGGATCGCGTTGCGTCATGGCCGCCTCACATGTTCTTGATGCCGTCGGGAATGGTGTAGAACGTCGGGTGGCGGTAGATCTTGTCCTCCGACGGGTCGAAAAAGGCCTCGCGATCTTCGGCCTGCGAGGCGATCAGGTGGCAGGACTGCACCACCCAGATGGAACAGCCTTCGTTGCGTCGGGTGTAGGCGTCGCGGGCGTTTTCCAGCGCCATCCGGTCATCGGCGGCGTGCAGGCTGCCGACGTGGCGATGCGCCAGTCCCTGTTTGCTGCGGATAAAGACTTCATACAGCGGCCATTCGGCGTGAGTCATGGGTAAGTCCTCCTGTTAAGCTGCCCGCGTACGGTTTTTTTCGGCGTGCGCCATGGCGCCTTCGCGCACCCAGGCGCCGTTTTCCCAGGCCTGGCGTTTGGCCTGCAGACGTTCGTGATTGCACTGGCCCTGGCCTTTGATCACCTGGTACAGCTCGCTCCAGTCGATCTCGCCGAAGCGGTAGTGGCCGCTGGCCTCATCCCAGGCCAGATCCGCATCGGGGGCGGTCATGCCCAGCGCTTCGAGCTGCGGAACGGTGTTGTCGACAAACTTCTGCCGCAGTTCGTCGTTGCTGTGGCGTTTGATTTTCCACGCCATGCTCTGCGCGCTGTGCGGCGAGTCGTTGTCGCTGGGGCCGAACATCATCAGCACCGGCCACCAGAAGCGGTTGATGGCGTCCTGCAGCATGGCCTTTTGCTGTTCGCTGCCGTGCGCCAGCGCCATCACCGCCTCATAGCCCTGGCGCTGGTGGAAACTCTCCTCTTTACAGATTTTCACCATCGAGCGGGCATAGGGGCCGTAAGAGGCGCGGCACAGCGCCACCTGGTTGACGATGGCGGCGCCGTCCACCAGCCAGCCGATCACGCCGACGTCGGCCCAGTTCAGCGTCGGGTAGTTAAAGATGGAGGAGTATTTCATCTTGCCGTCGAGCATCTTCTGGTAGATATCCTGCCGCGAGCAGCCCAGCGTTTCGGCGGCGCTGTACAGATAGAGGCCGTGGCCGGCCTCGTCCTGCACCTTGGCCAGCAGCACCGCTTTGCGGCGCAGGGTCGGGGCGCGGGTCAGCCAGTTGGCCTCCGGCAGCATGCCGATCACTTCCGAATGCGCGTGCTGGCCGATCTGGCGGATCAGGTTCTGCCGGTAGGCGTCCGGCATCCAGTCTTTGGCTTCGATGGTGGTATCGGCGGCCAGCTTGGCGTCGAAGTGCTGCTGATGTTGAGCGTCAGTGGTCATGATTACCTCATTGATGATTCGTATTTTTAAAGTGAATAATAAAAATGTGAATCACTTTAATAACCATAAAGCTACAAGTTGATAACCTAAAGATCAAACACGGTTGTCAGGGTTTTGCGACGCCCCTCACAATGAGTTAAATTAATTCATTGATTTTAAATTGATTTATTGGGCGACATTTTCCATTGCGGCGGGCGTACGGTCAGCTTTACAGCGATGTTGTTTGCTTTTTGTTAAATTTTACCTTGGCGCTGACTGGAAAATATGTGATACGTAATTACGCTTTGTGATGTCACTTTATGAATTCAGGAGAAGCCGCATGCAGCAGTTGAACAGTTACCTGTCGGGGCGTTGGCTATACGGCCAGGGGCAGGCTCGCGAGATCCGTCACGCGCTAACCGGCGAGCCGTTGTATCAGGTGTGCTCTGAGGGGCTGCCGCTGGCCGACAGCCTGCGCTATGCGCGGGAGCAGGGCGGTCGCGCGCTGGCGGCGATGACGTTCCAGCAGCGCGCGCAGATGATGAAGGCGGTGGCGAAATACCTGCTGGCGCACAAAGAGACGCTGTATGAGATCTCGTACCAGACCGGCGCGACGCGCAACGACGGCTGGGTGGATATTGAAGGCGGCATCGCCACGCTGTTCTCCTATGCCGGCCTGGCCGGTCGTGAACTGCCGGACGACACCCTGTGGCCGGAAGACGAGCCGATCCCGCTGTCGAAGCAGGGCCAGTTTGTGGCGCGCCACGTGCTGACCTCACGCCCCGGCGTGGCGCTGCATATTAACGCCTTCAACTTCCCCTGCTGGGGGATGCTGGAAAAGCTGGCGCCGACCTGGCTGGCGGGCATGCCGGCGATCGTCAAGCCCGCCACCGCCAGCGCCCAGCTGACGCAGGCGATGGTGAAGCTGATTATCGACAGCGGGCTGGTGCCGGACGGGGCGCTGCAGCTGATTTGCGGCGGCGTCGGCGATCTGTTTGACCATCTGGACTATCAGGATGCGGTGACCTTTACCGGTTCGGCGCAGACCGGCCGGCAGCTGCGCGCCCATCCGCAGCTGCTGGCCAAGTCGATCCCGTTTACCATGGAGGCCGACTCGCTGAACTGCTGCGTGCTGGGAGAGGACGTCACGCCGGAGATGCCGGAGTTCGCCCTGTTTATTAAAGAGGTGTGCCGTGAGATGACCAGCAAGGCGGGGCAGAAATGCACCGCCATTCGCCGGGTGATGGTGCCGGCGGCGCAGGTTGAGGCGGTGAAGCAGGCGCTGCTGCAGCGCCTGGCGGCGGTGAAGGTCGGCGATCCGCGGCTGGAGCAGGTCAGGATGGGAGCGCTGGTCAGCCTGGAACAGCGGGACGACGTGCAGAAGAAGGTTGAGCAACTGTTGCACAACGGCTGTGAACCGCTGTGCGGCGCCAGCCTGCAGTCCTTCAGCGTGGAGGGGGATGATGGGCACCAGGGCGCGTTTTACCCACCGACCCTGCTGTACTGCGCCGAGCCGCTGCACAATACCGCGGTACACGATATTGAAGTCTTTGGCCCGGTCGCTACCCTGATGCCGTACGACAGCGGCGAGCAGGCGATTGAGCTGGCGCTGCTGGGGCAGGGCAGCCTGGCCGGTTCGCTGGTCACCGCCGATGCGGCGCTGGCGACGCGCTTTATCCGCGCAGCCGCCTGCGCCCACGGGCGGATGCTGGTGTTGGACAGCGCAGCGGCGGCGGAGTCGACCGGCCACGGTTCGCCGCTGCCGATGCTGATGCACGGCGGGCCGGGACGCGCCGGCGGCGGCGAGGAACTGGGTGGCCTGCGGGCGGTGAAGCACTATATGCAGCGCACCGCGCTGCAGGGCAGTCCGAGCATGCTGGCGGCGATCGGCAAAGAGTGGGTGCGCGGCGCCGAGGCGCTGGAATCGCCGGTTCATCCGTTCCGCAAGTATTTTGAACAGCTGCCGATCGGCGAAAGCCTGCTCACCGCGCGGCGTACGGTGACCGAGGCGGATATCGTCAACTTCGCCTGCCTGAGCGGCGACCATTTCTATGCCCATATGGATAAGCTCGGCGCGGCGGAGTCGCTGTTCGGCGAGCGCGTAGCCCACGGCTACTTTGTGGTGTCTGCGGCGGCGGGACTGTTTGTCGACCCCGGCGTCGGGCCGGTGATCGCCAACTACGGCATGGAGAACCTGCGTTTTATCGAGCCGGTGAAGATCGGCGATACCATTCAGGTGCGGCTGACCTGTAAGAAGAAAATCCGCAAGCCGCAGAAAAGCGCGGAAGATCGGCCGCACGGCGTGGTGGTGTGGGATGTGCAGGTGCTGAACCAGCATCAGCAGGCGGTGGCGCTGTACAGCATTTTAACGCTGGTGGCGCGCCAGCAAGGCGATTTCCCGTCGTCCGAGGCGCAATAAGCCGCTTCTCCTTCCTGCGGGGCCGCTGCGGCCCCGCTGTTATTGGCGCCGCCGTCAGGCGTGGCAAACCTGATTCTTACCGTTTTTCTTGGCCTGATAGAGCGCAGCATCCGCCTGTTTTATGAGTGCGACCGGTGTGCCGTCGTCGGCGTCATCGGGTGTCTGAACGGCGACGCCAATGCTGACGGTAATCAGGCCCAGCGGGCTGCCTTCGTGGGGGATCTGCATCTGCCGCACATGCGCCAGCACCCGTTCGGCGCAGCCCATCGCGCCCGTCAGATCGGTATCTGGCAGGATGATGGTCAGCTCTTCGCCGCCGTAGCGCGCCACCAGATCGCCGACACGGTTGGGCATCGCCTTCAGCAACTGGCCGATCTGCTGCAGGCAGCGGTCGCCGGCGACGTGGCCGTAGATATCGTTGTACTGTTTAAAGTAGTCGATATCCAGGATCAGCAGCGCCAGATTGCGCGCATAGCGGGCGGCGTGGTTGCTGTGGTTGGCCAGCGCCATATCGAAGCGGCGGCGGTTGGCCAGCCCGGTCAGGCCGTCCAGCAGCGCCAGCTCTTCCAGCGTCTGATTCATCTGCGTCAGCTGATCGCGAGTGCGCACCAGCTCCGCCTCCGTCTGCAGGCTGTGGTTGATTTGTCTGATCAGCGTGATGCCCAGCGCCAGCAGGATCGTCATCAATATTCCGCCGCCGAGGGCGAACAGGCCGGTGTCTTTCCGCCAGCTGCTCAGCACGTCGTGCTTCGACAGTCCGGCGGCGATAACCAGTGGGTAATGCGGTACGCGGGCGTAGCCGTAAATACGCTCCACGCCGTCGAACTGCGACGTCAGCGTGGCATTGCCGAACGTCGAATAAGGCAGAATCTGCCGGAACAGCACGCCGAGGGACACATTTTTGCCGATGCTTTCCGGCGCGTACGGGCGGCGATATAAAATGGTGCCGTCCGCCAGCAGCAGGTTGAGCGCATCCTGGTCCTCAAGGGCGAAGTCATCATAAAAATGACGGAAATAGTCCACATACAGCGTCGCCAGCACCACGCCGGCGAAGCTGCCGTCCGGGTTATTTAGCCGGCGCGAGATGGGGATCACCAGATCGTCGGTCGAGCGGCTGCGGATCACTTTACCGATATAGAAGTTATTATCGTTGTGGCGCTGATGATATTGGAAATAGGCGCGGTCGCCGTTGTTGGCGTGAGCGCCGCTCCGGCCGAACGATGTGACCACCCAGCGCCCCTGCGCGTCAAAGATAAAGCTGCCGTGCAGCTGCGGTGAGTTATTCACCTGATCGCGCATCACCTTTTGCAGGCGTCGCTGCTGCGTGGGGCCGAGGCCGTCGTGCTCGGCACGCTCTTTCAGCTCTAGCAGGCTGTTATCCACCTGTTTGAAGGTGTCGTAGGCATGCTGCGCCAGCGAACGCGCCAGGTTGGAGGCGCCGTTATCAGCGCTTTGCAGGTCGAGCTTACGGGCATGCCAGCCTTGCCAGATGTTAAATACCAGCAGTGTAACGACGACGATAATCACGAACACGGCGGCCTGAAACAGTAGCGGCGAGGTGCCGGATTTTGCTGACTCTGGAGGCGGTTGCGTCATATCATCCTGATTATCGGGTAGTGATTAATACCACTAAGGCATTGGGTGATGTTGCGAGACCCCCGCCCGGCCAGGCGGGCGCGGAGTGATAAATTTAGTACAAGTTAGCTGATTAATACAGGCAGGGAGACAAGGTGTCGGACTACATGATCATTACGCTGTTGACGCTGACGGCCTATTACCCGCTGACGCTGGGGACGCTGGCCGTGATGATGGCGATCGCCGTACGGCGTTGGCGATCGCCCTATTGGCGGCTGGCGCTGCTGCTGTTGACGCTGCTGTTTGTGCTGTTCGCCATGGCGGCCTACAGCTGGCATCACGCGCGCTGACGCCCGCCGGGTTATTCGACGTTGATCATCCAGTTGACGCCGAACCGATCGGTCAGCATACCGAAGCCTTTGGCCCAGAAGGTGGGCTGGAAAGGCGTGGTGACCGTGCCGCCCTGCGCCAGTTTATCAAAAATGTCTTTACCTTGCTCCACGCTGCTGGGGTTTAGCGACAGTGAATAGCCCCGGTGGGCGCCGTTGTCGCCGCCTTCCTGCGGGCAGCCGTCGGAGGCCATCAGTGCGCCGTCGCCGATCAGCAGATGCGCGTGCATTACCGCTTCCGGGTTGACCTCCGGCATGTCGTCCTGTTTGGCGTCGGCGGGCAGATCCTTATAGCGCATCAACATCTCCAGCCTGGCGCCCAGCTGCTCGACGTAAAAATTAATCGCCTGTTCGCAGTTACCGTTAAAGAACAGATAGGGTTGAATCTGCATGGTATGACCCTCGGATTAGTTCCAGCTCCCACCGCCTGAGGGCGCTGAAGATGGTTTCGCCGGGCAACTGTTGCCAGGCGTGATTTATCAGTGTAGCGCCTGGCGGCAGGAAGATCGCGCGGGGGATCACGCTCTGCGCATACGGTATGATTAACCGAAAAAACGGGACAGTGCATCCCGGTTTTCGCCGATTATCTGTGCGACAAGCCTTTCTATACTCAACAGCACCTTCACTAAAGGAGCTTAAGGTTATGGGAAGTCAATCTCTTGATGGCAAAGTGGTACTGATCGCCGGCGGGGCGAAGAATCTGGGCGGGCTGGTGGCGCGCGATCTGGCGCAAAACGGCGCGGCCGCGGTGGTGGTGCATTATAACAGCGACAGCAGCCGTCCGGCGGCGGAAGAGACGCTGGCGGCGGTCAAGGCTGCGGGGGCGCAGGCCATCGCCGTACAGGGCGACCTGACCCGGCCGGCCAACGTCGCGCGGCTGTTTGAAGAGGCGGTTAACGCCTTCGGCAAGGTGGACATTGCGATTAACACCGCCGGCCTGGTGATTAAAAAGCCGATTGCCGAGGTGACGGAAGCCGACTACGACACCAGCTTTGACGTGAACGCGAAAGCGGCGTTCTTCTTTATCCAGCAGGCGGGAAAACATCTGGCGGATAATGGCCGGATTGTCACCATCGTCACCTCGCTGCTGGCGGCCTATACGCCGTTTTATGCGGTCTATCCCGGCAGCAAGGCGGCGGTAGAGCACTTCACCCGCGCCGCGTCGAAGGAGTTTGGTGAGCGGGGGATCAGCGTCAATGCCATCGGGCCGGGGCCGATGGATACGCCGTTCTTCTATGGCCAGGAAAGCGAAGAGGCGGTGGCCTATCACCGCAGCGCAGCGGCTTTGAGCGCGTTCTCCAAGACCGGGCTGACCGATATTGAAGATATCGCGCCGATCGTCAAATTCCTGGTAACCGACGGCTGGTGGATCACCGGGCAGACGCTGTTTGCCAACGGCGGCTATACTACCCGGTAATTGATAATAAACCTGGCCGCGGCGCAGCGCCGCGGCCGTAGCATGAGGCGCCGGGTGGACAAAATAGGGAGACTGCGGGTCTTTATCCAGGTCGCCGAGGTGGGCAGTTTTGTGCGCGCCTCGGAAATAATGCTGATGCCGAAAACCACGGTGTCATCGGCGGTCCAGCAGTTGGAAAGCGAGATGGGCGCCCGGCTGTTCCACCGCACAACGCGGCGGGTGCAGCTGACCAGTGACGGCGAGCGCCTGCTGGAGCGCGCGCGCGTCCTGCTTGATGAGATGGCGGCGTTGGATCGGCTGTTTTTACCGCCGGATGCGTCGATCGGCGGCCGGCTGACGGTGGACGTGCCCAGCCGCATTGCGCGGCGAATTATCGTGCCGGCGCTGCCGGATTTCTTTACCCGCTATCCCGATATTCAACTGTTTCTCAGCGCCAGCGACCGCCATATCGATCTGGTGCAGGAGGGCGTGGACTGCGTGGTGCGGGTGGGGGAGTTGCATGACAGCAGTCTGGTCAGTCAGAGCCTGGGGCGGTTGGGCATGATCAACTGCGCCAGCCCGGCGTATCTGCAGCGTCAGGGCGTACCGCTGCGTACCGAGCAGCTGGCGGCGCACTGGGTGGTGGGCTATGCCCAGCCGAACCTGATGACGGCTAACGTCTGGCAGTGGCGGCAGCAGGGGGAACCGGTGGAAAAGGCGCTGCCCAGCCGGGTGACGGTGAATAATGCGGAAAACTATATCGGTTGCTGTCTGGCGGGGATGGGGCTGATTCAAATCCCGCGTTTTGACGTGCAGCACTATCTGGATGACGGGCGGTTGGTGGAGGTGCTGCCGCAGGCGCGTGCGCCGGCGATGAGTCTTGCGCTGCTGTATCCGCACCGGCGTCAGCGCACGGCGCGTTTCAGTGCCTTTGCCGACTGGTTCGGCCGGCTGATTGCGCCATTTTGCGAAACGGCGCAGTCAGCCAAATGAGCTAGTAGAGGGACGCCTCGCCTGCGGGGCGCGTCTTGAAGCGGCGGTGCAGCCACATATACTGATCGGGGGCGAGCAATACCTGCTCTTCAACCACCTGATTCATATAGGCGGCCGCTTTGGCGTCGTCATCCAGCGGGAAATCGTCCAGCGGCGGCTGAATAATCAGTTCGTAGCCTTTGGCGTGCGGCAGACGGCGTGGCACGAAAGGAACGATGGCCGGTCGGCCCATGCGCGCCAGCATATAGGTACCGGTAGTGGTGGCGGCGTCCGCTACCGCGAAGAACGGAACAAATACGCTGCTCTGCCGGCCGTAGTCATGGTCCGGCGCGTACCAGATGATTTCGCCCTGTTTCAGGCAGCGGATCATGCCTTTGACGTCCTTGCGGTCAATCATGTACTTGTTGGAGCGCAGGCGGCCCCAGGTCTGTACATATTCCATCAGCTTGTTGTTGTGCGGACGGTGAACGCCGATGCCCGGGTTCTGCATGCCGAAGATGCGCGCTCCCAGTTCCAGCGTCAGAAAATGCATGCCGATCAGCAGCACGCCGCGGTTGCCTTCACGCGCTTTCTGCATATTTTCCATGCCGCTGACGGTAAACCAGCGGGAAATCCGCCAGTCTGGCCAGAACCAGGCCATGCCGACTTCAAACAGGCCCATGCCGACTGACTCAAAATTGCGGGTCACCAGGGCTTCACGCTCTGCCGCGGGCATATCGGGGAAACAGAGTTCCAGATTTCGGCGGGCGATATTGACCCGACGCGGCATAAAACGCTTGGCGATTCTGCCGAGCAGATGGCCGAGGTGATAGATAAGCGGATAGGGGAGAAGAACCAATAAATAAAGTATGCCGAGACCGATCCAAAGCAGCCAGTATCGAGGGCGCAAAAAAGAGCGCTCAAAAGTTGGGCTTAATAACATTTGCTTTCAACTTCCTGCTGTTACGTTTTTTCTCAAAGATAGATTTGGTGAATGATAATAATATAATTTACGGCAACCGATCGATTTTTTCCCTTTAATGCCATTTCACGCCCGCGGTTCGGCGAGGGTGAAAGCTGCCTGATGATTCAGATGACGTGAAATAGGTAACGCGCTGATTTTTGACTATAGTAATAAGGTGCCATGCGCCGTGGCGTTCGGCACCCTGGCGTCGCCGATGGGCGACGAAGCAGGTAGAACATAAGGCGGAAAGGCACGCTTACACGCGCTGTAATGCGAGATTTCCAGATTATGTTATGCTAAGGAATTGAAATGTTTGTTAAAAATGATAGCAAAGATGGTGTAGAATCGGCCGGCGGCAGCGCCGGGGAGTGCGCATGTGAAGTGCGCGCCTGTGTGAAGGAGGCTGCCGATCGTTCTTGCCGTTATGTCAAAGACAACCCGTGGGCAGGGGTTGGCGCCGGTGCCGTTATTGGCCTGGTAGTCGGTTTCCTCTTGGGCAAAAAGTAAATAGGGAGAGTACAAATGGGCATCATTTCCTGGATCATTTTTGGTTTAATCGCCGGTATTCTGGCTAAATGGATCATGCCGGGTAAAGATGGCGGCGGCTTTATCATGACCGTCATTTTGGGTATTATCGGTGCGGTTGTCGGCGGCTGGATCAGTACCTTCTTCGGTATGGGCCGCGTCGATGGCTTTAACTTGGGCAGCTTTGTGGTTGCCGTAATCGGTGCTCTGGTGGTGCTTTTTGTCTACAGAAAGATCAGAAGCTAATCCGGTGCTGATCAATGAGGGTCGCCGCGGCGGCCCTTTTTCGTTTAATTACAGGTGACGATCGCCCGGCCGATGGGCGGCGATCCGAGAAGGGGAAGAGTATGGGCTTGTTAGATGGCGCATTAGGCAATGTTTTAGGCAACGTGCTGGGTAATGCATTGGGTAACGGCGGTAAAGGCGGGATTGATATCGCGGCTATTCTGCAATGGGTTGAACAGCAGGGCGGTTTGCAGGCAATCCTGAACAAGCTGCAGCAGGGACAGTTGGGTGATATCGTCGGCTCCTGGTTGGGCAACGGTGAAAACCAGGCCATCAGCGGCGATCACGTGCAGCAGGCGCTGGGCAGCGATGCCATTGCGCAGCTGGCCGCCAAGCTGGGCGTTGACGCTAACCAGGCGTCTGAAACCGTCGCGCAGCTGCTGCCGACGCTGGCGGATAAAGCCTCGCCAAACGGTGAAGTCAAACAGGACGAACTGGCCAGCTACGTAGGTAAGCTGTTCAGCTAAATCTTGATGCCCCGGTGCGCCGGGGCATGTTTACATCGGACCTTCCACGCCTGCGCCGCTGGCAGATTTAAGAACCTCCTTGCTTGATCTCCAAAATATTCCTGTTATCGCCGCTGGCGAACACTGAGCTGTTTGTGGCAACCTTTGGCTGCCGCGCGAATGTGCGCGGCTGGCCGGCGCGTAACTCCGCCGGTGATTAACCAATAAGAGGAACGTTGCGTGACAGGGATTATCTCAATACTGACGTGTTTACTGGCGTTGGTGACAATTGCGCCGATTTCAACGCATCCGGCCTGGTGGATCCGCGTATGGGATTTTCCCCGCCTGCAGATACTGGCGCTGGCGTTATTGACGCTGGTACTGAATGTGGCGATGTTGCCCTGGTCATCGCCATGGGTCTGGGGGCTGGCGGCGGTCAACCTGGCCTGTGTGATTTATCAGGCGCGCTGGATTTATCCCTATACGGCGCTGAGCAAGCCGCAGGTGCTGGATTTTACCGGCTATGATAAAAAACCGCGGCTGCGCATTCTGGTGGCTAATGTGCTGACGCCGAACCGCCATGCGGAAAAACTGTTGGCGCTGGTGGCGGCGGAGCGGCCGGACGTGCTGGTGGCGGTGGAAACCGACGGTTGGTGGGAACAGCAGCTGACGCCGCTGGAGCAGGATTATCCCTACACGCTGAAATGTCCGCAGGACAACCTGTACGGCATGCACGTTTATTCACGCCTGCCGCTTGGCGACGCGGAGATCCAGTACCTGGTGGATAAGGAGATCCCGTCGATGCATATGCTGGTGCAGCTGGAGAACGGGCCACAGGTGCGTCTGCATTGCGTGCACCCGATGCCGCCCAGCCCGACGGAGAATGATGAATCGGAAGATCGCGATGCGGAGTTGGTGCTGGTGGGGAAAAGCGTGGTGGATGCGCAAACGCCGGTCATTGTCACCGGCGATCTGAACGATGTCGCCTGGTCTACCACCACGCGCCTGTTCCTGAAAATCAGCGGGCTGCTCGATCCGCGTCGCGGTCGCGGCATGTACAGCACCTTCCATGCCGGCTATCTGTTCTTACGCTGGCCGCTGGATCACGTGTTCCACAGCGATGATTTTGTGCTGGGCAGCCTGCGTCGTTTACCCGACATCGGCTCTGACCACTTCCCGATCATGGCCGAGCTGGTGTACTCGCCGAAGAAAGGCGCGCAGCAGGAGAGCCTGCAGCGGGAGAGCGAGGATGAGGCGCTGGCCGAGGAGAAACTGGCCAGTACCGACGCCACGCCGGCGGACGTTCATGCCCCCGGCGCCTGATCCGTTGACCCCGCCGCCCGGCGGGGTCAGCGCTTACAGGGTCAGCATAATTTTGCCGATATGCACGCTGGACTCCATCAGACGGTGCGCGTCCGCCGCCTGCTCCAGCGGGAAGGTCTGAAAGATGTGCGGTTTGACCGCGCCGCGTTCCAGCAGCGGCCAGACTTTTTGCCGCAGATCGGCGGCGATTTGCGCTTTATCCTGCACGCTGCGCGCGCGCAGGGTAGAGCCGGTATGGGTCAGGCGTTTCAGCAGCAGCGGCATCAGGTTAAGCTCCTTCACCACGCCGTTCTGCGTGCCGATTTGCACGATGCGCCCGTCCATCGCCGCCGCCTGATAGTTTTTCGCCACGTACTCCCCGGCGATCAGATCAACAATCACGTTGGCGCCCTTGCCGTTAGTGGCTTTCATCGTCTGTTCGACAAAGTCTTCCGTGCGGTAGTTGATGGCCACATCGGCGCCGAGCGCCAGGCTGGCGGCGCGTTTTTCTTCAGAGCCGACGGTGGTGATCACATGGGCGCAAAATGCCTTGGCCAGCAGGGTGGCGACCGTGCCGATCCCGGAGGTGCCGCCGTGGATCAGCACGGTTTCGCCGGCCTGCAGGTGGCCGCGCTGGAAGACGTTCACCCAGACGGTGAAAAAGGTCTCCGGAATGGCGGCGGCCTCCGTCATGCTCAAGCCTGCGGGAACCGGCAGCGCGTTGCTTTCATGCACCCGGCAGTATTCGGCGTAGCCGCCGCCGGCGATCAGGGCGCAGACGCTGTCGCCGATGCGATAGTGCTGGACGCCTTCGCCGACGGCGACCACTTCCCCGGCGATCTCCAGCCCCGGGATATCGGATGCGCCCGGCGGCGGCGCATAGTGTCCACGCCGCTGCAGCACGTCCGGACGATTGACCCCGGCGGCGGCGACCTTGACCAAAATTTCTCCCGGCTCTGGCTTCGGCAGCGGGCGCATGGCCGGCTGCAGCATTTCCGGGCCGCCGGCGGCGGCAATCTCAATAACGCGCATCTGTTCGGGCAGGCATGTGGCGGTCATGCGGTTCTCCTTATGCAATGAGGCGATGCTACATCTCAGTGTAGATAAATAAGCGTTGCGGGACAGTATACGGAGAATGTTACAGCAAGCCGGAACGGCGGATGTAGAAGAAAGGGCGGTTGACGCTCAGGAAGGCGTAAAGCGCCGCCGGAAGCGGCGTAGGATTAATCATTAGGAGGAATGCGAAATCCTTTTAATGAAACAATGAAGTGTTCTTTTCCCTTGGTGATTTTGGCGCCGCGATCGCACCATAACGTGGCGAGCTGAAAGAAATCATCGCTGCCGATATCGTACGCCAGCTCAATCTTTTTCGCCGTGCCGGAACGGATAAGCGTTTCCGCCTGCTGATGGTTAACTGCTTTTATAGTAGCCATAGACGATCCCTGGAATAAACCGATAAGGATAGGGCGTCGATTATCATATGGCTTTATTGTGACGTTAGTGTGACGTTAATGTTACTTGCTGGCGGGAGGCAAGCCGGGGTGTTTCCCCGGCAAGGGAAGGGTTTAGCGGTCGTTTGGGCGCACCAAACTGCTTTTTCTGACGCCTTTGAAGTGTTTATACATCGCAAAACCTGCGATACCAGCCAAACCGGCCAAAAGTAATAAGTATTCAGTCGCCATAACGTGACCTCGATAAAGTGCCCTGGAAGGGGCATAGTTGTGACGGAAATCACACCGAGCAGCAATGAGAAGATTCCTGAAGCGCGACGCCGAGATGCAGGCATAAAAAAAGCGCCTATAGGGAGGCGCATAAAAATTTACAACACAGCTTGTAGTGTTCATCACCAGGAGGAGTGGTGAACTTGGCATTATTTTATGGTCTGGCGCAGCAAGACGATATAGGGATAACTCCGAAAGCCGTTGTGGCAAAGAGATGGCTGAAAACAACGCCTTGTGCGCTAAAAACGCGCACAGGGCGTAAAAACTGAACGAATGACTGACTTTAACACCGCCGATGACGAAAAGAGTTGCTATTAAACACCCATCGTGCGTTAATGCAGTCGGCCTGTTGGTACAGACCTATTTATGCACGACATTTTGAGTAAAGTAGTTCAAATCTAGAGCGTTATCCCTGATAGCCTTCTTTGACGAATTTCCTTTCCGGTGCCTCCATAAGTAACTGATAACCGGCTATTTAACGCTGCCGATGGCGGCTAACATATTTTATTAAAGGAAATCGACATGTCCAACATGATCAAAGGTCAAGTGAAGTGGTTCAACGAGTCTAAAGGTTTTGGTTTCATCACTCCTGCAGACGGCAGCAAAGACGTGTTCGTACACTTCTCTGCAATCCAGGGTAACGGCTTCAAAACTCTGGCTGAAGGCCAGGACGTTCAGTTCTCTATCGAGAACGGCGCTAAAGGTCCATCTGCGGCTAACGTTACCGCTATCTAATCGGCTCTTCGCTGATTAACTAAAAACCCGCCAAGGCGGGTTTTTTTGTGCCTGGCGAAAAAATTTCTGTCGGATGATGAGCACCTCACTGTTGGTGCCTGGTATAACCGATTGGTCGCCTGCAGCCCAAACCCGTAAACTCCGGAAGGCGAACCAAACCCTGTTTCAGCGCGGTTACTCGGTATACTCACTGCGATAAATTTCGACGCTCACTAAATTTAATTCCGTTGACTGATAAAAAGATACCACATCTTTGCTTTGCGCCGAGCGCCAGCATTCAGCTTCAGTTTGGCACTGTTGCTGTGGTTGATAACCTTTAGAAACCAGGTAATCACGAATTTTGCCGGTATCCGTTGTGCCGTTGAACTGTATGCCGAATACCAACGCCTGCGGACCACTGATGTTGCTATAATTAAATTCATAATTATTTGAAATTCTTGGCATGTTTTTCAGTAGTTCGGGGGTGTAATATTCATACTCCCGCGTATCTTGTTCGGTATAGTGGGCGCTGCCGGCAAACTCCATCTTCACGTATGGCAGGGCCGCAGTCAGTACAATCCCGGCGGCGACTATCACGCCCAACGCGACAGTGACACTTTTTCTCACAGACCACTCCTGTGCTCCCCCCGAACCCATCCGATAGCCAGGCTGACCAAAAAGCCCATGAGGAAGATCCCAACTGCAGCGCCTATTGATTGCCACCATTCATCAAACCAGAACAGTGCAACAAACGCGGCTATCGAGAATAGGCCCAAGACAACCGACTCGACTAAATCAGCGGTTTGACGTCCCACGAATTTGACGAATTTAGCGAGAAAGGATTTTATCGAGTTCATTATCAACACCTGCGCAAAACTGCTGTGATGGGCTGCTTATGTAAATTAGGTATGGTTCGAGGAAGTCCTCGACAAGAAAATAGGCCATATCAAGGTTCATTCCCCGTACTTTGTAATAGAGCCACGGATATTTCACTTGCATCCTACGTGATGCTAGAGCGGATTGCTCGATCATCCCTTGGAACATGACAATGTTCAGTGATACCGTGGTGCTGTATGAGATGAACCGCTTGTAAATCATCCCGTAGCTGGCCTTGCGGATAAGGGTTGATGCTATTTTATTGGCGACGTAAAACTGTGCTAGGCTGCGCCCAACTAGCTTCCCCTCAACGCGGTTTAGTTTGCCGTTGACCGCTTTTTTGCCGTTGTCATTCAGCTTGGTGTAAAACTCAGTGATGACAATCATCACCAGTTTTCTGATCGGCTCTTCTTTGTTTACTGCAGAACGAATCAGGGCGATAAA
Source organism: Serratia sp. FGI94 (assembly GCF_000330865.1). Taxonomy (NCBI): domain Bacteria; kingdom Pseudomonadati; phylum Pseudomonadota; class Gammaproteobacteria; order Enterobacterales; family Yersiniaceae; genus Serratia; species Serratia sp. FGI94. The sequence continues at coordinate 3,019,493 of NC_020064.1, read as the reverse complement.
TCGCTCTGTTTCTTTGCTGTTCCGCGCTTTAAGGTCACTGCCAGCAGCGCCAGAACCTTCCCATGTACGGCGGACACTATACCCAAATGTTACTGGTATAGATGCAATCCCTTCAGCGATCCCCTGTGCAACTTGCCTTGCGTCCATATCTCTTCCTTAAGTTAAATCAACCTAATTCAATCTAAGCGAAGGATAACCGGTGGCGGCGGCGTATATCAATTCTTGTTGTTTCCACTTCGTGATGCGTGGCGCAAAGATCCATCCCGTTGCACTTTTGCAAAACTTCCGGCGCTGCCCAAAACACCCGTCAAGCTTCGCCACACCTGATATCAAGGTACTGTTCGCTTATTGCCGGAAAGGTGTTAGCTCATCTGCAGAACCTCACGGAATACAAAATAGGTCATTTCATATTATAAAGTTAACATTTTTACCAAGCTTTTCGTGTCGATCTGCTTTTGCAAACCGTTGAAAAACGTTGCAACGGCCTATCTTTCGCAGAAGCCCAACCATGGCGTGGGCTGAGGGTGGCAATTACGGAAAAGATCCTTTGCAAAAATTTTATAAAGTAAATCGTGCAGACGGGGGCTGTGTAGAGCGGTTTCCGTGGCGTATGGCTCCGTGCCCTGGCTGTTCTGCGTGGCGTGGCGTGGCGTGGCGTGGCGTGGCGTGGCGTGGCGTGGTGTTGCGTTCGTTGATGAGGTGATGCCGGGCACTCATTTGAAGAAAACGCAGGATGAAAATAACATGCTGATTATTATTAATTTACTTTATGTACTTAATGTCTTTTTGCGCCTGAAGATAAAAAAAGCCCGCCGGTGCCGGCGGGCAAAAGTTCCTTGTTACTTCTTCATTTGCAGGCACCTCTCTGGGGGGAGATACCGGGATACAGACTACCCGCCAGCGGCGTAAGATTCTGCTGGCAGAGTGTTAAGAATGCGAAAAAGCGCGGCGGCAGATAAAATGGCGGCCGGATGCCCGGCATCGCGTACGCTGTTATACACTGAGAGCAACAAACGAGGAGAGGCAATGATGAAAGTCAACGATACGGTAACGGTGAAGACCGACGGCGGTCCGCGGCGCGAGGGCACCATTCTGGCGGTGGAGGTGTTTAATGAGGGCACGATGTATCTGGTAGCCCTGGAGGATTACCCGGCCGGCGTATGGTTCTTCAATGAGATAGACAGCCGCGACGGCACCTTTGTCGAGCCGCACAATGCGCAGAAAGATTAGCTGAGCTGACCAGTTGCCGCGTTAAAAATGGATTCGGCCGGTTATTTTCACCTTGCGTAATGATAACGTCATACCCGTATGCTGGGAATAAATATGAATAACCCGCTGCGGCAAAAATGTCGCAGTCAGGTGCTTCATGTTTAATGACAAAATACGTGGTTATACGCGATTTTGTGGTTATTCGAGCCAGTGATGACCGATTGTTTCGGCGATATTCCCGTCCTTAACGACTATTGACAAATATTCCGCTGGTCAGCGTATCGGTTAGCCGCACCACGTGATAGATGATTTGCTTATTATGCGTTTTAATCTTGCGTTTGATATTCCCTTTATGGGAGGAGACTGTCTTTGCCTTAATTTGCATCTGGTCGGAGATCTGGATGGTGCCCTGTCCGGACATCCACATACGTAACATATTCGATTCGGTTTGGCTTAGCGTGACCGGCGTTTGGTCCAGAGTGGTCTTCTCTGAGCGGGTGGCCGGCTTGCGTTCCAGGTAGTGGCTCAGCAGCTGATTCATCGTCTCCGGCTTGATGGACTTCGACGAGATGATGACATTTTTACGCACATATAAGTAGTCGTCAAAATGCACATTGGTGATGGCCATAAAGATGAAGAACAGCGTATCCGGATGCAGTGAGATCACCCGTTTAATGCGTTCCGTGGCGTTGCTTTCATGGATGAAGCAGTCTTCGTTAATAAATACCAGACTGGGTTTCAAACGCGTACACTTTTCGTGCAGATTATCAATGTCTGTCGCGGCGTTTATTTGCCGTTTTTTCACACCGTTCGATGTCAGGTAATCCGTTAGACCCAATCGCGTATAGCTGCATGAGTCCATGATGATCGTTGGCATATTGCACCCCCACTTAAATCCGTTTTACCGCGGTAATAATGAGAAAAAGCCTGAAAGCCAAAAGGCAAAAAAATCAAAATATCACTAATTAAGAATGTTCTACCAATAAACGCGAAGCGGCTCAACGATATTTTATGACTAACCTTAGCAAACCGATGGATTCATAAGTTTGACTTAAGTTAGCATAACGCTTTGTCAGCGTCGCCAGATCACAACATTCGTCCTGTCGCCTAAGACGGCTAAGCGCCGCTCGCCTGTTCATCGAGTCTGTTTATCATGTCACGATTTTAAATTTCACATTGCTAGGAAAATTCTTAAAAAAAATTCATGTGTTGTTTTTTTGATTGCTATCGGTCTGTTTTTTGTACGCATTTTTTCTTGCTGAGCGTCGTTGATAGCAGAAAATTCCTATAATTCACTGAGTTAGAGTGTCGTCTCATTTTATTGAGAATGGTAATCTTTTCATTTTGTATCATCATAGACCTTCGGTTGTCACATTTCTTTAATATTTCTAGTCTATTTTTCATCCGGCAAAACAATGTAGAACAAAGAATTAGCGTTTTGTTGATGATTCGTTGATGAAAATGTGACAGGGGAGTGAGTACCTATTGGTTTTGCTGAACTATTGTCGTCGACATTTTCTGCCCGGTGCTTGCGCCCGCTAGGCGTTCCGCTTAATTTGCTTGGGCTAACCCATTCCATGAAGAGGTCGATGGTGAGGAATAATCAGTTTGGTCAATGCATCGGCGATGCGCTACCAGAGTGGCAGCCCGCAGGAGAGCCGGGGCTACAGACGCTGTGCGGGCGCTTTTGTCGCCTGGAGCCGCTGGATATTCAGCGTGATGCCGCAGCGCTGTTTCACGCCTACCAGCTGGCCGAGGATGACCGCGACTGGACGTATCTTTCGCATGAGCGGCCGCAAACGTTGGATGAATTTACGCATTACCTGCAAACTCAGGGGCGGACCGGCGACAGAAAAACCATGACGGTGTTCGACCAGCGCAGCGGCAGGGCGATCGGCAACTGCGCTTTCTTGCGCATTGACCGGACCAACGGCGTCGTGGAACTGGGCATGATCAACTGGTCGCCGCTGATGCAGCGTCAGGTGAGCGGCAGTGAGGCCATCTTTCTGATGTTGCGCCATGTTTTCGACGATCTCGGCTATCGCCGCTGCGAGTGGAAATGCGACCAGCTTAACGCGCCGTCGCGTGCGGCGGCGCTGCGCTTTGGCTTCAGTTTTGAAGGCACCTTCCGTCAGGCGGTGGTGGTCAAGGGGCGCTCCCGCGATACCGACTGGCTGTCAATGCTGGACAGCGAATGGCCGCAGCGCCGCGCCGCCTTCAGCCGCTGGCTCGCCGTCGACAACATGGACGACGACGGCCGGCAAACTCAGCGGCTGCAGGCGTTTGCCGCCTGGCACACCGGCGCCCCCAGGGCGGTCATGCCGCTGTAAAGCGGCACGTCCGTAACGCCTCCAGCGCCAGCGCGATATCTTTCTCTTCCGTCATCCAGTTCACCAGTGCGGCGCGGATCGCCGGCTGGTCGCGATAGCGGGTGGCGGTGCAGCGAATCGCGCCGTGCTGGTTCAGACGCTCCAGGAAGTTGTCGCGCGCCGCCTCGGCGTCGCCGGCAACCTCCGTCAAGGCAAAGCACACCACGTTAAGATTGACCGGCGCCAACAGCTGGAAACCCCGGCAGGCCGCCAGACCCTCGCCGAGCCGTTTTGCCAATTGGACGTTGCGTTCGACCATATCGCGTACGCCGCTGCGGCCGTAGGCGACCAGTGACATCCACAGCGGCAGCGCGCGGAAGCGACGCGAGTTCTCCGGCGTCAGATGCAGATAATTATCCGGGCGCAGATCCGGCGCTTCCAGATAGGCCGACTGATTCTGAAACACCTGCATCTGCAACGCCAGGTGGCGGGTAAACTGGATGGCGCTGTCATAGGGCACATTTAACCACTTATGCGCATCGACGGTGATGGAGTCCGCCTGCTGCCAGCCTTCCAGCAGCGGGGCGTAGGCCGGGGAACTGGCGGCGATGCCGCCAAACGCCGCATCGACATGCAGCCAGAACTCGTAGCGCTCGCGCAGCGCCAGCAGCCGCGGGATATTGTCGAACGCCACGGTATTCACCGTGCCGGCGCTGGCCAGCACCAGGGTTGGCGTCGTCGGGTGCGCGGCCAAATGACGTTCCAGCGCATCCGGGTCAATGGCTTCCGAATCCGGCAGGGTAGCAATAAGCTGCAGCGCGTCGCGGCCGATGCCCAGCATGCTGAGCGCTTTTTCGCTGCTGGAGTGGGGGCTGGCGGCCAACACCTGCACCTTGCCCAGCGCCGCCATGCCTTGCTGGGCGACATTGACCCCGCACCGTTCCCCTAGCCACTGGCGGCCAATCGCCAGCCCGCAGAAGTTGGCCATCGTCGCGCCGCTGACCAGGGTGCCGCTGAAGTCCGCTGGCAGGCCGAGCAGGCTTTTCAACTGCTCAATCGCCGCTAGCTCAATGGCGGCGGCGACGGTGTCATGGCTGAGCTGGCTGTTTTGGTCGATGGCGCTGACCAGCCAGTCGGCGGCCAGCGCGGCGGGCGTGACGCCGCCGGTGACAAAGCCGAAATAGCGTGGGCCGGCGCTGGCGGAAATCCCGTCGGCGTAGCGTTGCCAGAAGTAGTCCAGCGCGGCCTGCGCGCCCACCCCCTCGTCAGACAGGCGATCGTCGCCTGGCTTGAGCTGTTGGGCCGCAAGCGGCGGACAGACCGGGCGTTCATGCAGCCCGGCCAGGAAGGTGGCGGCCAGTTGACGGACCTGGTCAAGAATTTGTGGGAATTGGCGTAAATCCTGCTGCAAAGATGGGTGCATCGTTGGCTCCGGTCATAGCGTGGTGTAGTAAGCGTAGAGTAAACGGCTTGCCAGTCGGGGAAAATCGAGAAAAAATGGCACTTTTGGATAGCAAGGCTAACCAGTGAAACTTGAACGTCTGCCTCTGCAGTTTCTGCCAACCTTTATTATCGCCGCGCGGTTAGAAAACTTGCGTGCTGCGGCGCAGCAGGTGCATTTGACGCACGGGGCCGTCAGCCAGCAGATTCGGCAGCTGGAGCAGGCCCTGGGATACCGGCTGTTTGAACGTCGCGGCCGCGGCGTGCGTTTAAACGGCGCCGGCCGCGAGCTGCTGGCGGCCGCGGAGCCGGCGCTGCAGGCGCTGGAGCAGGGCGTTCTGCGCGCGCGCGCCGTCGACGCCGGGCAGGGGCTGCGCATCAGCGTATTGCCGTCCTTTGCCCACTATTGGCTGTTGCCGCGTCTGCCCGCGTTCCAGGCGGCGCATCCGGATATCGTTTTGGATATTGATGCTTCTCTGGCGGTGCAGGATCTGGCGCACCACGGGTTCGACGCGGCGATCCGCATCGGCGCCGGCGAGTGGCGCGGCGTGCAGGCGCAACGGATTGCCGACGGTGAAGTGATTCCGGTCGCGACGCCCGAGCTGGCGCAGCGCTGGCAAACGGCGCTGTTGCAGGGAGATGAGGCGTTGCCGCTGCTGGAACATGACGTTACGCCGTGGCGCACCTGGTTCCGGGCGCGGGGCATGGCGGAGTGCGGGAGACCGTTAGCGCTGTTCAACGATGCGGGGCTGCTGCTGCGCGCCGCCGAGCAGGGCTTTGGCATTGCGCTGGTGAAGAGCCTGCTGGTCAGGGATATGCTGGCCGCCGGCAGGCTGGTGGCGCTGGCCGATGCCTGGCGGCCGGAAGGCATTGATTACTACCTGGTCTGGCCGCAGGCCAATGATAACCCGGCGGTGCAGCGCTTGCTGGCCTGGCTGCAGCAACAGCTGTGACGCGCCGCTTGCGGCTAATTGTTGGCGGCGATTATTATTTTGCCGTCAGGTTGACGCTTCGTTTAATAAAACCTGCTTTACTTCATAACCCTGCATTATTATACTTCGCACAAAATCTATCAGGAGAAATTAATTGGACAGTTTTAGTTGCGATAAATTAAATACGGCAGGCTGACCTATCTTCTTCTGATTTGTTGCTTGCCGCTTTTGGCGGGCAGCACCTTCCCAGTTATTTCTGTGTTGTGCATCCCGAATAATAACGCTGTCTCCACCGCCTGCGCGTCGTGGAGGATTGAATTCGGATAGCGATATGACACTTTTCCGCTTTAGCCTGTTCCCTCCAGGCCTCCCTTCGCACTTGCGCTGAGCCAGGCTCGGCGTGCGTTCGGCCATGCTCTGCGCAGCCTGGTCGACTGATTCTGATCAACGTGCTTCACCCGCTGGGTGATAAGGAGGCGTCATGGACGATCATCCCGGATTTTTATGGTCTGCGTTACCTGCGGAATAATCTTTCCTGCCGGTAAATATAATTAAATAAATTCTTTCTGCGCGACGCCAATATTTTCCTGGCGGGGGCACCCTTGCGCGCAGAATAAAAATAAGAGCATAGCGTTATGACTTTCTTCAACCATAAAACTCATCGCCATTCGCAGGGCCATGAGTCGTATGCCATCGCGCAAGAGGCAAAAAACAGCATTGACCAGACGCTGGCGCAGCTTAACTGCAACCGTCTGGGTCTGACGCAGGACGACGCGCAGGAGCGGCTCGCCTACTACGGTGCGAACCAGGTCGCCCATGAGAAAGCCCCCCATGCGTTGCTGCAGCTGCTCGGCGCCTTCAACAATCCGTTTATTTTCGTGCTGATGGTGCTGGCGGCGATCGGTTTCTTTACCGACTACTGGCTGCCGGCGCAGCGCGGTGAAGAAACCGATCTCACCGGCGTTATCATTATTTTGATCATGGTGACGCTGAGCGGACTGCTGCGCTTTTGGCAGGAATACCGCACTAATAAAGCAGCGGAAGCGCTGAAAAGCATGGTGCGCACCACCGCGACGGTGCTGCGCCGCAGCAGCTTCAGCACGCAGCCGCTGGTGGTGGAGATCCCGCTGCGCGAGCTGGTGCCGGGGGATATCATTCAGCTGTCGGCCGGCGATATGGTGCCGGCGGACGTGCGGCTGCTCAGCTCGCGCGATCTGTTTATCAGCCAGGCGATTCTGACCGGGGAAGCGATCCCGATTGAAAAATATGACACGCTAGGCAGCGTCAGCCAGAAATCCTGCGACGCGGCAGCCGCCAGCGAAAGCCAACTGCTTGAACTGAGCAATATTTGCCTGATGGGCACCAACGTCGCCAGCGGCACCGCCAGTGCGGTGGTGGTGGCCACCGGTGGCCAGACCTATTTCGGTTCGCTGGCGAAATCGATCGTCGGCAGCCGCGCGCAGACGGCGTTTGACCGCGGGGTGAACAGCGTCAGCGGGCTGTTGATCCGCTTTATGCTGGTGATGGTGCCGGTGGTGTTGTTGATTAACGGCTTTACCAAAGGCGACTGGGGCGAGGCGGCGCTGTTTGCGCTGGCGGTTGCCGTCGGCCTGACGCCGGAAATGTTGCCGATGATCGTCAGCTCCAACCTGGCGAAGGGCGCTATCGCCATGTCGCGGCGCAAAGTGGTGGTGAAGCGGCTGAACGCCATCCAGAACTTTGGCGCCATGGACGTGCTGTGCACCGATAAAACCGGCACCCTGACGCAGGATCGCATTATTCTGGAGCACCATCTGGACGCCGGCGGCGCGTCCGACCGTCAGGTGCTCTACCTGGCATGGCTGAACAGTTTTCACCAGAGCGGCATGAAGAACCTGATGGATCAGGCGATTGTCCGCTTCGGCCGCGGCAAACCGGGGATTGAAGCGCTGGGGCGTTACAGCAAAGTGGATGAACTGCCGTTTGATTTTATCCGCCGCCGCCTGTCGATCGTGGTGGAGGATGAACGGCAGCAACAGCTGCTGATCTGTAAAGGCGCGGTGGAGGAGATGCTGGCTATCGCCAGCCATGTGCAGGAGGGCGACAGCCGGGTGGCGCTGGATGAGGCGCGCCGCGCGGCGCTGCTGGCGCTGGCTAACCAATATAATGAGGACGGCTTCCGCGTGCTGCTGCTGGCGACGCGCGAACTGGGTGAGCAGGGCTGCGCGCTGCCGCTCAGCGTGGATGATGAACGCGACCTGGTGATCCGGGGGCTGCTGACCTTCCTCGATCCGCCGAAAGAGAGCGCGCTGGCGGCGATCGGCGCGCTGCAGGAGCACGGCGTGGCGGTGAAAGTGCTGACCGGCGACAACCCGGTGATCACCTGCAAAATCTGCCGCGATGTCGGGCTGGAGCCGGGCGTACCGCTGTCCGGGCCGCAAATCGAGCTGATGGACGATCGCCGGCTGGCGCAGGAGGTGGAACTGCGCACCGTGTTTACCAAGCTGACGCCGCTGCAAAAATCCCGCGTGTTGAAAACCCTGCAGGCCAATGGCCATACCGTGGGTTTTCTCGGCGACGGCATCAACGATGCGCCGGCGCTGCGTGATGCCGACGTGGGTATCTCGGTAGACAGCGGCACCGATATCGCCAAGGAGTCGGCGGACATCATCCTGTTGGAAAAAGATCTGATGGTGCTGGAAGAGGGGGTGATCAAAGGGCGCGAAACCTTCGGTAACATCATCAAGTACCTGAATATGACCGCCAGCTCTAACTTCGGCAACGTGTTCTCGGTGCTGGTCGCCAGCGCCTTTATCCCGTTCCTGCCGATGCTGGCGATTCACCTGCTGATTCAGAACCTGATGTATGACATTTCACAGCTGTCGCTGCCGTGGGACAAAATGGATAAGGAGTTCCTGCGTAAGCCGCGCAAATGGGATGCCAAAAATATCGGGCGCTTTATGATCTGGATTGGCCCGACGTCGTCGATTTTCGACATTACCACCTACGCGCTGATGTGGTTTGTGTTTGCCGCCAACAGCGTTGAGCACCAGGCGCTGTTCCAGTCGGGCTGGTTTATTGAAGGATTGCTGTCACAAACGCTGGTGGTGCATATGCTGCGTACCCAGAAGATCCCGTTTATCCAAAGCACGGCGGCGCTGCCGGTGCTGCTGATGACCGGGTTGGTGATGGCGGTTGGCATCTATATTCCGTTTTCACCGCTCGGCGCCTGGGTGGGGCTGCAGCCGCTGCCGTGGGAATACTTCCCGTGGCTGGCCGCGACGCTGGTCAGCTACTGCGTGGTTGCGCAGCTGATGAAGCGTTTTTATATCCGCCGCTTCGGCGCCTGGCTGTAAGCGACGGCGGCCGGTTACCATAGCCAGGTAATCAGCAGCCCCAGCATAATCGTCAGGGTGAAAGAAAACAGCGTACCGAGCATCACATACTCGGTACGCATTTTATCGTCGCTCTGGCGCAGGTCGCCAAAGCGGAAAATCGACTTGGCCGCCAGCAGAAAGCCGATGGCGGGAATATGCCCCAACAGCACAAAGGTCAGGATCAGCGTTCTTTCCAGGTAGCCGATCTGTTTGCCGGCGCGCAGCAGTGAATCGTTGTCCGCCTTGGCGTTCGGCGGCATCTGCGGCGTCCAGCTTGCCAGCAGTTGCCCAATCAGCAGGCCCATCGGCATATAGATCAGCCCGTACCCCAGCGCCGCCAGCCCGACGCGCCAGCCGTCGACACGCTGCCATAACGCCTCAAGCAGCACGCTAACCTGTGGCACAATGGCCAGCCACAGCAGCACCATCACCAGCAGATGCAGGCCCTGATCCAGCAGGAAACTGGCTGCCGGCTTCATCGGCGCCATCAGCGTCACCTTGGCTAAATCAATCAGATAGTGGCTGACGCCGACCGCCAGCAGCGTCAGCAGCACGTCCGCCGACGATAAGCCGCCGTGCAGCATGGCGAAGCCGGCGACGGCCCAGGCCGCCACGACGCCGTGCAGCAGGGCGTGCAGCAGTAAAAAACGCGAACGATGGCGGTGACGGGCCTTATCTTGCACCCAGGCGCGGGGCTGCAGCGGGAAATCCGCCAGCAGATGGAGCACCAGCAGCCAGATCAACAGCGGCGCATAGGTCAAATCCATACTTAAATGATCCTGTTAATTGCATCAATGAACCGGATAATTTCATCATAGGCCGCGCGCTTCAGCGTTGCGGAAACGGTTGATGCCGCCTTACGCACCGCGGCGGCCGCCTGCGCGTTGGTCGCCGCCAGCATGCGCGCCTGCACGACCTGCGCTTCTGCCTGCGACAAACGGCTAAGGTTATGATCTAGCATCGGCAGCAGATCGCTGACAATGGCATTGGCGCGTTCATTGTCAATTTTCAGAGCCAGCCTGCAATTTTTTGTCATCTGGTCCAGCGCGTTGCCGGAATTGAGGAAGGCGCTGCCGTAGCCGTCGCCCCGGCCCCGGCGTTTGCCCAGGCCGACGGCGATGCGCGCATCCCAGAGCGCGTCATCATGGTGCGCTTTTAAGGCGCAGCGCAGATAGACCGCCAGCCACAGGCCGTGCTCCGGCCGTCCCACGGCCTGAAACGCGTCGCCGCGGAAAATCTCAAACTGTGTCAGCAGGTTGGCCTGTTTAAGCGCCGTGAGTTCGGTGTGTAACTGTGCGAGGTAACGCGGGGTGTCTACGCGTCGTGAGTTGACGAGATCGCCGGTGATAACGCTGATTTGCGCTTTCATATAAGGCTGTCCAGAAAACGAACGGATCTTTAAATTCGCATCTGGAGGCGAATTTGTCAATTATTCGTACTCAGATACGAATTTTTGAGATATTCGTATCCTGAGGCGAATTTTTATATGCGAAATAAACGGGGAAATCCAGAAATACCAAGGCTCAGAAGCTTTTCATCATCACTTCACGCGGCTGTTCTGCGCCGTGCTTGAGCAGATAGTCGAATGACTTTTCCGTCTGCTTAAGCTGCTGCAGGAACGCCTGCGGCGAGAGATCGTGCTGTTTGCCGCTCATATAGGCTAATGCCAGTTCTTTGGCCTGATAACGTGAAAAATTGTACATGGCGCCCCCTTTGGCGATGTCGGATTGTCAGTGCGGCGATTGTAGAGCGCTGTCTGAAACATGAACAGCGGCTTTGCCGTATCGATTCGATAGCTGAAATTTTCACGCCGTACGGAAATATGTGAATTTCCATATATGTTCTTGACAGCGTTGCGTGCGGGCCTACTATTGGCCGGATGATGGAATAAGGAGCCTGCGCAATGATGCTGACGCCATTACAACTATTTAAAAACCTGTCGGACGAAACCCGGTTGATGCTGGTGCTGCTGTTACGCCAGAGCGAAGAGCTGTGCGTGTGTGAGCTGGCGGCGACTTTGACGCTGTCACAGCCCAAAATCTCCCGTCATCTGGCGATGCTGCGCGCAAGCGGCCTGCTGCTGGATCGTCGTGAAGGTAAGTGGATCTACTACCGGCTCTCGCCGCATATGCCGGCCTGGGCCGCCGGCATTATCGAGCAGGCCTACCTCAGCCAGCAGGCGGCGTTGAGCCGGCTGGTGAAACGCACCGGCGACGGCGGGCCGGCACGGTGCCGTTAAGGCAATGCATGTCATCTGACACATTCGAATTTTCGAATATGAAACGCAAAACAAGGAGCGAGTATGTGGCTGGCGGGCGCGATTTTTATCCTGACCATCGTATTGGTTATCTGGCAGCCGCGGGGGCTGGGCATCGGCTGGAGCGCCTCACTGGGCGCGCTGCTGGCGCTGCTGAGCGGGGTGGTGCAGCTCAGCGATATTCCGGCGGTGTGGCATGTCGTCTGGAACGCCACCGGCACCTTTATCGCGGTGATTATCATCAGCCTGCTGCTGGATGAGTCCGGCTTCTTTGAATGGGCGGCGCTGCACGTTGCGCGCTGGGGCAAGGGGCAGGGACGGCGGCTGTTCTGTTATATCGTGCTGCTGGGGGCGGCGGTGGCGGCGCTGTTCGCCAATGACGGCGCGGCGCTGATCCTGACGCCGATCGTGATCGCCATGCTGCTGGCGCTGGGCTTCAGCCCGGCGGCGACGCTGGCGTTTGTCATGGCCGCCGGCTTTATCGCCGATACCGCCAGCCTGCCGCTGGTGGTCTCCAACCTGGTGAACATCGTATCGGCGGACTTCTTTAAGCTGGGCTTTAATGACTATGCGGCGGTGATGGTACCGGTCAATATCGCCGCCATTATCGCCACGCTGGCGATGCTGCTGCTGTTTTTCCGCAAGGATATACCGGCCCGTTATGACGTGGCGTTGCTGAAGACGCCGCGTGACGCCATCCGCGATCTGTCAACCTTCCGCGCCGGCTGGGGCGTGCTGTTGCTGTTGCTGGTCGGCTTCTTTGTGCTGGAGCCGCTGGGCGTGCCGGTCAGTCTGGTGGCGGCGGTGAGCGCGCTGGTGCTGCTGTTGGTGGCGAAAGGCGGCCGGACGATCAATGTCGGCAAAGTGCTGCGCGGCGCACCGTGGCAGATTGTGATTTTCTCGCTGGGGATGTATCTGGTGGTATACGGCCTGCGCAACGCCGGGCTGACCGATCTGCTGTCGACGGTGCTGAACCGCCTGGCGGATCAAGGGCTGTGGGCGGCGACGCTGGGCACCGGTTTTATCACCGCGTTTCTGTCTTCGGTAATGAATAACCTGCCGACGGTGCTGATCGGCGCGCTGTCGATTGACGCCAGCAGCGCCGGCGGCGTGGTGAAAGAGGCGATGATCTACGCCAACGTGATCGGCAGCGATCTGGGGCCGAAAATCACGCCGATCGGCAGCCTGGCGACGCTGCTCTGGCTGCATGTGCTGGCGCGCAGGGATATCCGTATCACCTGGGGCTACTATTTCCGCGTCGGTATTGTGATGACGCTGCCGGTGCTGTTCGTGACGTTGGCCGCTCTGGCGCTGCGTCTGTCGTTGACGGCTTAACCTATGGGAATGCTAATGAAGACCATCACCATCTACCATAATCCGGCCTGCGGCACGTCGCGCAATACGCTGGCGCTGATCCGCAACAGCGGCGTCGAGCCGACGATCGTGTTGTATCTGGACACGCCGCCGAGCCGTGAAGAGCTGCGCCGGCTGATCGCTGAGATGGGCATCCCGGTGCGGGCGCTGCTGCGTAAAAACGTCGATCCGTATGCGCAGTTGCAGCTGGCGCAGACGCACTGGAGTGATGAGCAACTGATCGATCTCATGCTGCAACAGCCGATACTGATTAACCGGCCGATTGTGGTGACGCCGCTCGGCACCCGGCTGTGCCGGCCGTCGGAGGTAGTGCTGGATATTTTGCCGGACGCGCAGCAGGGGGCATTTACCAAGGAAGACGGTGAAAAGGTGGTTGATGAACACGGGCGACGGCTGCGTTAAGGCGGGACGGCAGAGCGGCAAGCCGCTCTGCCGGATCTGTCAGCCTAAATCGCCGCCGGCCACCGGCAGCACGCTGCCGTTAATATAGCTGGCCGCGTCGCTGGCGAGGAATAAAATGGCGTCGGCCTGTTCGTGTACCGTGCCGTAACGGTGCATCAGGCTGCTGTTCAGCGTCTGATCGACCACCTGCTGATACCACGCTTCCTCCTGCGGCGTCGGCGTCTCCCGGTTGCGCGGCGTCAGGCGCGGCGGCGCGTCGGTGCCGCCCGGCGCGGTGGCGTTGATGCGGATGCCGGCACCGGCGTACTCAAACGCCAGCGAGCGGGTGAGCGCATTCACCCCGCCTTTGGCGGCCGAATAGGGCACCCGGTTGACGCCGCAGGTGGCGACGGAAGAGACATTGACGATCGCGCCGCCGCCCTGCGCCAGCATGTGCGGCAGCACGGCGCGACAGCCCCACAGCGTCGGGAACAGCGAACGACGGATCTCCGCTTCAATCTGCGCCGGCGCATACTCGGCGAACGGCCGCGCCCAGATGGTGCCGCCGACGTTGTTCACCAGAATATCCAGCCGGCCGAAGTGCCGCTGCGCCCGATCGATGGCCGCCTGCGTCTCCTCCCAGCTCTCCAGATCGGCCTGTATCGCCAGCGCGTCGCAGCCCCGCTCCTGCAGCGCCGCGGCCACCTCCTGCAGATAGGGCGCGCGGTCGATCAGCGCCAGCCTGGCACCTTCCCGCGCCGCCTGTTCGGCCACCGCCTTGCCGATCCCCTGCGCCGCGCCGGTGATTGCCATCACCTTGTGGCTAAAACGTAGCTGTTGCATCAGCGACTCCTTGCGCCGTCTGGCTGGGGGCGAATTTTTCATAGTGGAAACTGGCCGGCGTAAAGGCACGCCGGCGGAAATCGTGCAGCACCGCCTCGACCATCGGCGGCGGGCCGCACAGGTAGACGTCCACGTCGCCGTCGTGCAGCAGCGCGTCATCCAGATGCTGGGTGACGTAGCCTTTGCGCGCCGCCTGCGAGGCGTCGCTGGCGACGCAGGTCAGGTAGCTGAAGTCGCCCAGCCGCGAGCGATAATCGTCCAGTTGATCCAGCTTCACCAGGTCGCAGTCGTGGGTGACGCCGTAGAGCAGCCGCACCGGCCGTTGGACGCCGTCCTGCGCCAGCTGCTCCAGCATCGATAAAAAGGGCGCCAGCCCGGTGCCGCCGGCGAGAAACAGCAGCGGCCGCGTCACGTTGCGCAGATAAAAGCTGCCCTGCGGGCCGTGCAGACGCATTTTGTCGCCGGGGCGCGCCTGTCCGCTCAGGTAGCTGCTCATCGCGCCGCCCGGCACGTTGCGCAGCAGGAACGACAGCCGGCGCGCGTTGGGCGGTGAACTGAACGAGTAGGCGCGGCGGGCGTCGCTGCCCGGCACCTCGATATTGACGTACTGGCCGGGCAGAAAGGCGATGCTGCTGTGGACGTCATCTAACTGCAGCGTCAGCTCCAGCGCGCTGTCCGACAGCGCAGCGGCGCTCACCACGCTGGCGGAGAAGGTTTCGCAGCCGGTTTTGCACAGCGCGGAGGCCATCGGCACGTCGATCACGCAGTCGGAGTGCGGCACCATCTGGCAGGTCAGCACCTGGCGCTGTCCGGCCTCCTCTGCGGAAAGGGCGTCTTCGAGGTAGTCATCCCCCAGCTGATAGTCGCCCCGTTCGCAATGGCATTTACAGCTGCCGCAGACGCCGTCGGCGCAGTCCATCGGCAGATTGACCTGCTGACGATAGGCGGCGTCGAGCACGGTTTCACCGGGGTTGCATTGGATAAAGCGGCTGACGCCGTCTTCAAAGTTAAGTGCAACGCTATAGCTCATCATCGCCCCCATCAAACATGGTAAATATCAATCACATGACTGATATAGTCGTTATTGAGACGGATCGTTTTGCTCACAATCTGCGGCTGCTCGCCGTCGAGCGCAATGCGGCAGCGGCAGCTGCCGAAAAACAGATCGGTTTTCTGATAGCGGTGGCTGTGGGTGCTCCAGTTGTAGCGCACCTCCACCTCGTCCGCCGTGGCGGAGAGCAGCTCCACGTTGCTGATCTGGTGGGTGGTGCGCGGCTCCGGCGTGCTGGCCGCCGAACGCTCGGTCTTGATGCGGTAGACCCGGTCTTCCAGCCCTTCGCGGTTCGGGTAGTAAATCAGCGACACTTCGCGCTGCGGATCGCGGGTGAGCCGGTCGTCCTCGCCCCAGGAGGGCATCCAGTATTCGACCTGCGGGCTGTAGCACGCCAGCCACTCGTCCCACTGGCGGTCGTCCAGCAGGCGCGCCTCACGGTATAAAAACTGTTCGATACGTTGTTGCTGGCTCATGACTGCACCTCGTCGTCGCTCAGGCTGCGCAGCAGGGTCTGCTGCCAGTGATGGTGGTGGGGGATATACAGCGCTTCATCCTCGGCGCGCAGGCCGCTCATCATCGGACGGATCGCCATCGCCCGCGCGTTGTCGTCGGGGCCTTCCAGCCAGCGCGTGGCGCCGCGGCTGATATCGCTCCAGGGCATAGCGCCGGCGAGATAGCCCTGCTGGCAGGCGCGGAACTCTTCCAGATCGTCCGGCGTGCCCATGCCGCTGACGTTAAAGAAGTCTTCATACTGGCGGATGCGCAGGGCGCGGTCTTCGGCGCTTTCTCCCTTCGGCGCGAAGCAGAAGGTGGTGACCTCGGTTTTATCCACCGCGATGGGGCGCATCACCCGCAGCTGCGTGGAGAACTGATCCATCAGGTAAAGGTTGGGGTAGATGCACAGGTTGCGGGTATGGTTGACCATAAAGTCGGCGCGTGTCTCGCCGAAGCGGTCGCTCAGCCGGCGGAAGTGTTTGAACACCGGCCGCACCTCCGGGTTAATCGCCCGGGTCCACAGCAGCATATGGCCGTGTTCAAAGCCGTAGACGCCGCCGGTGCTTTTCGACCAGCAGGTGGCGTCCAGGGTTTGGGTGCTGTTGGCGTCGTGGCTGCGGCGCGACATGGTCGAGACATAGTTCCAGTGCACCACGCTGACGTGATAGCCGTCGACGCCGTTCTCCATCTGCAGTTTCCAGTTGCCGTCATAGGTGTATGACGAAGCGCCGGTCAGTATTTCGATGCCGTCTTCCGCCTGGTCGACAATCAGGTCCAGCACCTGACGGGTATCGCCCAGATACTCCTCCAGCGGCAGTACCTGGTCGCTCAGGCTGCCGAACAGAAAGCCGCGGTAGGAGGCGAAGCGCGGCAGGTGTTTCAGATCGTGCGAGCCGGCCTGTTTGAAGCACGGGGGATAGCCGCCGACCTTTTCGTCTTTGGCCTTGAGCAGGTTACCGGCGTTGTTAAACGTCCAGCCGTGGAACGGGCAGGTGAAAGTGGCCTTGTTGCCCGTTTTGCGGCTGGCCAGCATCGCACCGCGGTGCGAACAGCTGTTGATCATTGCGTGTAGCTGGCCGTGTTTATCGCGGGTAATAATCACCGGCTGGCGGCCCATCGTCAGGGTATAATAGTCGCCCGGCTCGGCGACCTGGCTTTCGTGCGCCATATAGACCCAGTTGCCTTCAAAAATAGCCTTCATTTCCAGTTCAAATATCGCCGGATCGGTAAATATCCCGCGGTTACATTGATAGACGCCTTGCTCTTTATCTATCCGTATCGAATTTTTAATTTTCTGTTCCAGCGTGGAATAAATAGCAGTTGTCGATGAGTTCATGCTAATGACCTCGTTAATCACGTTGCGTAGGGTGTCCTGGGAAATATATTTCCCATGGCGGTTATTATGTTTTTATAGGTTTATTAACTTTCCAGCGCGCGCGGGCGTTTAATCCGCTGTTCCTCTGCGCTGTCGCCGGCGGCGTAAAGCATAAAATCAAAGCGGATTTCGGTATGTTCGCCCGGCAGATCGCGCTGCGCGGCCAGCGCCGGGTCGCTGATTTTTACCGGGTCGGCGATCAGCTCATCGCGCGTGGCGAAGGCAAAGTCGTCCCACAGATAGCGGTCGCCGTTCAGGTTGATCTGGGTGGTGAGGTGCTTGTGTCCGGGGGCGGCGACAAAAAAGTGGATATGTGCCGGGCGGTTGCCGTGGCGGCCAAGGCGATCGAGCCACGCCTGCGTCGGGCCGTCCGGCGGGCAGCCGTAGCCGGAGGGCAGAATGCTGCGCACCGCATAGCGGCCGTCGGCGCCGGTTTTCACCCGGCGGCGCAGGTTGTAGTCACTCTGCGATTTGTCGAAGAACGAGTAGTTGCCCAGCGTATTGGCGTGCCAGATATCGACGACGGCGCCCGGCAGTGGTCGGCCGTGCTGGTCGCGCACCTGGCCGTGCAGCCACATGACTTCGCCGCTGTCCGCGCCGTCGTCCATCCGCGCGTAGCCCTCACTCAGCGGCGCGTTGGCGACATACAGCGGCCCTTCGATGGTGCGCGGCGTGCCGCCGTTCAGGCCCTGCTGACGTTCACGTGCGTCCTCACGCATATCTAGGTAGTGCTCCAGCCCCAGGCCGGCCGCCAGCAGCGCCGCTTCCTGCCGGCCGCCGAGGCGGTGCAGATAATTGACCGCCTGCCAGAACTCTTCCGGGGTAATATCAAAATCGTCGATCAGCTGGCAAATATTGCCCAGCAGCTGGCGGGTGATGGCTTTAAAACGCGGATCGCCGTCGTTGCCGGTTAAACCGCTGCTGATATCCAGCAGCTTGCTGACGTCTTCAGACTGATTGAAGGATACGGACATTGCAGACTCCTCATTATTATCGCGCCGTCATAATGACGATGGCCGGCTGCGGCGTATCGCCATTATTCAGGCAGTGCTCGGGTTGATTACGCCGGAAATAACCGGCTGGCCCGCGGAGATGGTTTATTTTCTGCTTTATTTATCGTCATCATAAATAGATGACGGATGTCGGCATAATGCCTCAATATGCATTTCCATATAGGGGAACAGCGGCAGCGCCGATAATATCTCGTGCAGCTCGCTATTACTGTCAACGTCAAAAATACTGACGTTGGCGTATTTCCCCGCCACGCGCCACAGGTGGCGCCATTTTCCCTGCGTCTGCAGCTCTTGCGCATAGCGCTTTTCGCGCAGTTTGATCTCATCGGCGACGGCGGCCGGCATATCGGACGGCAGTTGTACGGACATTTCGACTTTGAACAGCATCAGACAGGCTCCTTTAGGTGCGCTGATAAAAGCGCAGTTTGTCTTCATCGACCTCGATGCCGAGGCCCGGACCGTCCGGCAGCGTGACCTGCCCGGCGGTGAAATTCAGCGGCTCGGCGATGATGTCGTCTTTTAACAGCAGCGGGCCGAACATTTCCGTGCCCCAGGCCAGCTTCAGCGTTGACCAGGCGTGCAGCGACGCCACGGTGCCGATGCTGCCTTCCAGCATGGTGCCGCCGTACAGCGCGATGCCGGCCGCGTCGGCGACGTGCGCCAGTTTCAGCACCTGCGCCGGGCCGCCGGCCTTGGCGATCTTCAGCGCATAGGCGCCGCGGAAGCCGTCGGCGGCCAGCGCGTAGCCGTCATGGGCGTCGGCCACCGCCTCATCGGCGAGAATCGGCAGGGTAAAGCGCTGGCTCAGCTGCGTCAGCGCGGCGCGGTCCCACAGCGCGACCGGCTGTTCCACCAGATCGATACCGATATCCTGCAGCGCGGCCATCCCGCGCACCGCGGTGGCGGCGTCCCAGGCCTGATTGACGTCGACGCGGATACTGGCGTCCGCCCCCAGCGCCCGGACGATCGCCGCGGTGTGGCGCAGGTCGTCGGCCAGCGCTCTGGCGCCGATCTTGAGTTTGAAGGCGCTATGCCGGCCTTCCGCCAGCAGGCGTTGCCCCTCGGCGATATCACGCTCGGTATCGCCGCTGGCCAGGGTCCACAGCACCGGCAGCTGCCGACTCTGCGCGCCGCCGAGCAGGGTGCTGAGCGACTGATTCAGCGCCTTGCCCTGCGCGTCGAGAAACGCGGTTTCCAGCGCCGATTTGGCGAAGGTATTACCTTTGACGCTGGCGTTCATCCGGTTGACCAGCGGCGTCAGGCCGTCAAAATGCTGGCCGACCAGCAGCGGCGCCAGATAGGTGTCGATGGCGGACTTGATCCCTTCCGGGCTTTCCGGCCCGTAGCTCAGGCCGCCGATGGTGGTGGCTTCACCCCAGCCGACCAGGCCGCCTGCACAGGTGAGACGGACGAGGGTCAGGGTCTGGCAGCCCATGGTCGCCATCGACAGTTTGTGCGGCCGGATGGTGGGAATATCGAGCAGCCAGCTTTCAATACGTTCAATACACAGCGTCATGGTTTACACCTCGGTCAGAAAGTCGAGCACCCGATGGGCGAACAGCGTCGGGCAGGCAATATTGGCAATGTGCGAGGCGGGCAGGGTTGTCAGTTCGGTCTGCGGCGCGTTCTCCTGCAGGAAGCGCGCGTCGTCCGGCGTGGTGACCGGATCCAGCTCGCCGGCGATCGCCAGCATCGGCTGCGGCATGCGCGTAACCTCGGCCCGCAGATCCGCCAGCGCCAGCGCGTCGCAGCAGGCGGCATAGCCGGCGGCGTTGCCCTGCGCCAGCCGTGCGATCAGCGTCGCCACCTGCTGCGGTTCGCGGCGGCGGAATTCCTCGCTGAACCAGCGCGCCGGCGAGGCGGCGGCAATCTCCGCCAGGCCGTCGCGGCGCGCCTGTTGTGCGCGCTGGCGCCAGCCTTCGGCGCTGCCGATACAGGCGGCGCTGTTGGCCACCACCAGCCGCCGCAGGCGCTGCGGCTGATAGCGGTTCAGCCACAGGCCGGTCAGCCCGCCCATCGAGATGCCGCAGAAATGCGCGCGCTCCACCTCCAGCCTGTCGAGCAGGGCGATGACGTCGCGGCCGAGAATTTCCAGCGTCAGCGGGGCGGCGGGCAGCGGCGTGCCGCCGTGGCCGCGCTGGTTATAGCGCAGCACGCGGAAGTGGGCGCTGAACAGCGCCATCTGCGGCTGCCACAGATCCAGCGTGGTGCCCAGCGAATTGGACAGCACCAGCAGCGGCGCATCGGCTGGGCCGTCAAGGCGGTATTCAATCTCCATCACACCCTCTCGATAATCATGGCGATACCCTGACCGACGCCGATGCACATGGTGCACAGCCCGTAGCGCCCGCCGCTCTGCTGCAGCTGATAGGCGGCGTTCATCACCAGCCGGCCGCCGGAGGCGCCCAGCGGATGGCCGAGCGCGATCGCACCGCCGTGCGGATTGACCTGCGGCGCATCGTCCGGCAGCGACAGGGCGCGGGTCACCGCCAGCGCCTGCGCGGCGAAGGCTTCGTTCAGTTCAATCACGTCCATCTGTTCCAGCCGCAGTCCGGCGTTGTCCAGCACCTTGCGCACCGCCTGCGCCGGGCCGAAGCCCATGATCGCCGGTTCGATGCCGGTTACCGCGCTGGCGACGATGCGTGCCAGCGGCTGCAGGCCGTGCCGGCGCAGGCCGTTTTCGCTGGCCAGCAGCAGGGCGCAGGCGCCGTCGTTCAGCCCGGAGGCGTTGCCGGCGGTAATGCTGCCCTGTGGGTGTACCACCGGCCGGAGTTGTTCCAGCGCGGCCAGGCTGGTGGCGCGCGGATGTTCATCCTGGCTGAAGCACAGCGCTGTGCCTTTTTTCTGCGGGATGTTTACCGCGATCAGCTGGCTGGCGAAGAAGCCGCTTTCCTGCGCGGCGGCGGCGCGCTGCTGGCTGCGCAGGGCGAAGGCGTCCTGATCCTGCCGGCTGATACCGAAGCGCTCCGCCACGTTCTCGGCGGTTTGCGGCATGGAATCGACGCCGTACAGCGCTTTCATCTGTGGGTTGATAAAGCGCCAGCCCATGGTGGTGTCTTCCAGCCGCATGGCGCGGCTGAAGGCGCTTTCCGCTTTACCCATCACAAACGGTGCGCGCGACATGCTCTCGACGCCGCCGGCGATCAGCAGGTCGCCTTCGCCGCTTTTAATCACGCGCGCCGCCATCGCGGTGGCGTCCAGGCTGGAGCCGCACAGCCGGTTGACGGTGCAGCCGGGCACGGAGACCGGCAGCCCGGCCAGCAGCAGCGCCATGCGCGCCACGTTGCGGTTATCTTCGCCGGCCTGATTGGCGCAGCCGAGCAGTACGTCGTCCAGCGCGCTCCAGTCCAGCTGCGGGTGGCGCTGCTGCAGCGCCTGCAGCGGCAGGGCGGCCAGATCGTCGGCGCGGATCCCCGCCAGGCTGCCGTTCAGCCTGCCGAACGGGGTGCGCACCGCGTCACACAGATAGGCGTGAGTCATCGTGTTGTTCTCCGTGTTGCAGGGCAAAGGTCAGTTCAACCGGGGTGACGTCCTGCAGCTGGCGCGGCGTCAGGCCGGCAAAAATTTCGCGTACCACCAGTCCGCGGTCGGTGACGTCGATCACCGCCAGATCGCTGTAGATGCGGGTGATGCAGGCGACGCCGGTCAGCGGATAGCTGCACTCTTTGACGATTTTGCATTCGCCTTTTTTGGTCAGGTGTTCGGTCATCACATACACCTGACGCGCGCCGATCGCCAGATCCATCGCGCCGCCGACCGCCGGGATCGCCCCCGGCGCGCCGGTGCTCCAGTTGGCCAGATCGCCCCGTTCCGATACCTGATAGGCGCCCAGCACGCAGATATCCAGGTGGCCGCCGCGCATCATGGCGAAGGAGTCGCCGTGGTGGAAGAAGCAGCCGCCCGGCAGCAGCGTCACCGGCTGCTTGCCGGCGTTGATCAGCTCGGGGTCTTCGTCGCCGGCCGCCGGCGCTGGCCCCATGCCGAGGATGCCATTTTCACTGTGTAAGAAGATCTCTTTATCGGCGGGCAGGTAGTTGGCGATCTGGGTCGGCATGCCGATGCCCAGATTGACGTAGGCCCCTTCCGGAATATCACGCGCGATACGTTCGGCCAGCTGTTGATGCGTCAGTTTTGACATGATGGATCCTCAGGCCGAAAGCCGTTGTGGGGTGGAGGGCACGCTGACCACCCGTTGCACGAAAATGCCCGGCGTAATCACCGCCTCGGCGTCCAGCTCGCCGAGAGGCACCAGTTGGTTGATCTCGGCAATGGTGCAGCCGGCGGCCATCGCCATAATCGGGCCGAAGTTGCGGCCGGTCTGGTTATAGACCAGGTTGCCCCAGCGGTCGGCGCGCGCGGCCCTGATCAGCGCGAAGTCGGCCTTCAGCGGCAGCTCGAATACGTAGTGCCGGCCGTCGATTTCGCGCACCTCTTTGTCCGCCGCCAACTGGGTGCCGTAGCCGGTCGGGGTATAGATGCCGCCGAGGCCGGCGCCGCCCGCCTGAATGCGCGCCGCCAGGTTGCCCTGCGGGAGCAGCTCCAGCTCCAGTTCGCCGCGGCGGTAGAGTTCGTCAAACACCCAGGAGTCGGACTGGCGCGGGAATGAACAGACGATTTTGCGTACGCAGCCGGCTTTCAGCAGCGCCGCCAGCCCGAAGTCGCCGTTACCGGCGTTGTTGCTGATCACCGTCAGGTTGCGCGGGCGGCGGCGGATCAGGGCATCCAGCAGGGCGTAGGGCTGGCCTGCCGGGCCGAAGCCGCCCACCATCACGCTGGCGCCGTCGGCAATGTCGGCGACGGCGTCATCGGTGGACGGCACGCTTTTATTAATCATTTCTTCTCCTCGATAGGCTGATTTCTGACGCCATATTGGCCTGGCTTAAATTCAACTTAGGGGAGGAAAAAATCGCCAGCAAGTGCGAATATCAGATGTTTGTGCGATTATCGGACGGTTTGTTATTTTGATGTTAATTCTGTGATGCAGCTAACTAATTCACTCCTTTGCCGCCGCAGACGGGTTGCATTAGCCGGCGGCAGGGGGTATTTGCATGATTATTAACAAGAAGGAGAGGCGGGATGAGTGATATGCCGGCGTTGGGCGACGGTGAACTGCAGCGGCTGCAGGAGATCGGCGAGCTGAGCAATGATAAATACAAGGGCGATCCCAATTTTATGGCGTCGCTGGCGCGCGGGCTGGAGGTGTTGCAGGCCTTCAAGCCACAGTATTCGCAGATGTCGGTGTCGGAAATCAGTCAGATCACCGGCATTCCGCGCGCGGCGGTGCGGCGCTGTCTGTACACCCTGAAGGCGCTGGGGTTTGTACACTGTCCTGACGGCCGCCACTACCGGCTGTTGCCGCGGGTGCTGACCGTGGGACACGCCTATCTCTCCTCGTCGGAGCTGGCGAAGACGGCGCAGAATTCGCTGGATTACCTGAGTAAGCAGCTTGATCAGTCCTGCTCGGTGGCGACGCTGGACGGCGATAATATTCTGTATATCGCCCGCGCCTCGGTAAAACGTATTATGACTATCGACCTCGGGCGCGGCAGCCGGCTGCCGGCGTACGCCACCTCGATGGGGCTGGTGCTGCTCAGCGCGCTGGACGAGCCGCAGCTGGAGGAGTATTTGGCGCGGGTGACGCTGGAGCCGC
Source organism: Serratia sp. FGI94 (assembly GCF_000330865.1). NCBI lineage: Bacteria > Pseudomonadati > Pseudomonadota > Gammaproteobacteria > Enterobacterales > Yersiniaceae > Serratia > Serratia sp. FGI94. The sequence goes on along the minus strand of NC_020064.1, from coordinate 2,995,805 downwards.
TGACGCCGTTTACCGTGGTCAGCGAGGCGCAGCTGCGCGAACAGCTGGACCGGGTGCGGCGTCAGGGCTATGCGATTAACGACCAGCAGCTGGAGGTCGGCCTGCGCTCTATCGCGGTGCCGATGCATTCGCGCAAAGGCGGCGTGGTGGCGGCGATGAACGTCGGCGTCAACGCCTCGCAGATATCGGCGCAGGCGCTGCGCGAACGGGTGCTGCCGCTGCTGCAGCGCACGGCGATGGATCTGGCGCTGCTGCTGTAGCGTCGGCGGATGCCTGCTCAACTCAGGCGTTCCGGATAAGCGGCATGATGCGCCCGCTCTGGTGGATTCTGGCGAAGACATGGGTTGAAGAGACCTTCAACCCATGGTGATAACGCAGATGAATGGTTGCGCGCCGTTAGCCGGCGAGGGTTACGCGCACCGGTACGGATTTATAGGAGGGGGTGCCGCACTCCGGATCGATGTAGTCCAACGGCACCAGCACGTTGGCTTCCGGGTAGTAGGCGCCGACGGAGCCGGGGGCGATGTTGTAAGAAATTACCGTGATATTTTCCAGACGCAGCCTGCGCCCGGCGGCGACGGTTTCGATATGCACCCGATCGCCGTGCTCCAGGCCGCGTTTTGCCAGATCGATATCGTGCATAAACAGAATATCGCGCCGGCCGAATACGCCGCGGTAGCGATCGTCCATGGCGTAGATGGTGGTGTTGTACTGGTCGTGGCTGCGCAGGGTGATCAGCCGCAGTACGTCATCGCCCTGCACCTCGGCGTCTTCCTGCACCCCTGTGAACACCGAGAACATCGCCTTGCCGCTTGGCGTTGGCCACTGACGTTCGGTCGGCGGCAGCGGCATGCGGAAGCCGCCCGGCTGCGCGATGCGCTGATTGTACCGCTCAAAACCGGGGATGGTTTTTTCAATCAGGTCGCGGATCAGGCTGTAATCGGCCACCAGTTCCGACCACGGCACCTTGCTGTCCGGCATGGCGGCCTGCGCCAGCCCGGCGACGATCGCCGGTTCGGAACGCAGCAGCGGCGAGGCCGGCTGCAGTTTGCCGGAAGAGGCGTGCACCATCGACATGGAGTCCTCCACCGTTACCGACTGGCGGCCGCCGGCCTGAATATCCAGCTCGGTGCGCCCCAGACAGGGCAGGATAAAGGTTTCTTTCGCCACCAGCAGGTGCGAACGGTTGAGCTTGGTGCCGAGGTGGACGCTCAGATCGAGCGCCTGCATCGCCGGGAAGCACAGCTCGGGGTCCGGCAGGGCGACGGCGAAGTTGCCGCCGAGGCAGATCAGGGCCTTGGCGTCACCCGCCACCATCGCCTGCATGGCTTTCACCGCGTCATGGCCGTGTGCTTTCGGCGGCGTAAAGCCGAAGACGGCTTCCAGATTGCGTAAAAATTCCTCCGACGGTTTTTCCGTGATGCCGACGGTGCGGTTACCCTGCACGTTGGAGTGGCCGCGCAGCGGGCAGATCCCGGCGCCCGGCTTACCGATATTGCCGCGCATCAGCAGCAGATCGGCAATCAGGCGCACGTTGGCGGTGCCTTTATTGTGCTGGGTGATGCCCATGCCGTAGGTGATGATGGTGGCGTTGGACTTGGCGTAGGCCAGCGCCACTTTTTCCAGATCTTCACGCGTCAGGCCGCTTTCGTTTTCAATCGCCGGCCACGGCGTAGCCGCAAGATCGGCGGCGAACGCTTCAAAGCCCTGGGTGTGCCCGGCGATAAAATCGCGGTCGAGCGCCGTGCTGTTTGCGCCCTGCGCGGCATCGTACTCCAGCAGCGCCTTGGCGATGCCCTTCAGCGCTGCGGCGTCGCCGCCGGCCTTCACCTGATAGTAGGTGGAGGCGATATTGGTGGAGCTGTAGGTCGCCATTTCAATCACGTTCTGCGGATCGGCAAAGCGCTCCAGCGCCCGTTCGCGCAGCGGGTTAAACACGATAATCGGCACGTCGCGGCGCGCCAGTTCGTGCAGGGTGCCCATCATGCGCGGGTGGTTGGTGCCCGGGTTGTGGCCGATGGATATCACCAGTTCGGCGTGGTCGAAGTCATCCAGCGAGACCGTGCCTTTGCCGATGCCGATAGACTGCGGCAGGCCGACGCTGGTTGGTTCGTGGCACATGTTGGAGCAGTCCGGGAAGTTGTTGGTGCCGAACTCGCGGGCGAACAGCTGGAACAGATAGGCGGCCTCGTTCGAGGCGCGTCCGGAGGTGTAAAACTCCACCTGATCCGGCGACTGCATGCCGCGCAGCACCGTGCCGATGCGCTGGAAGGCTTCCTCCCAGCTGACCGGCCGCAGGGTGTCGCTCGCCTTGTCGTACGCCAGCGGGTGCGTCAACCGGCCGTAGCCCTCCAGCTCAAAGTCGGTTTTCTCCAACAGCGCGCTGACGGTATTGGCCGCCAAAAACTCCGGCGTGACGCGTTTGCTGGTGGCTTCCCAGGTCACCGCTTTGGCGCCGTTTTCACAGAACTGGAAGGTGGAGTGGTGCTCTTTATCCGGCCAGGCGCAGCCTGGACAATCAAAGCCGTCCGGCTGGTTGGTGCGCATCAGAGTGGCCGGTGCTTCAAAGGTCTCCATCTGCGTTTTTACCGCGATGGCCGTCGCTTTCAGTGCTCCCCAGCCGCCGGCCGGGCCGTCATAGGGCCGGATACCGGGAACTGCGCGTTTTTTCTTGGTCATATCAACTCCTGAACTCCTCGTAGCGGGAGATATTTTTATGCGGGAGAATGCATTGGCCGTCGCCGTTTAACGGGGGACCGACCACGACTTACTGCGGCCTGAACATGACGCGTGCGTCATGTCTCGCGCTGCGCAGGTGAAACAGAGCGAGCGGGGGTCAGACCGTAATAAATGCTGTACCGGCAACGCGGCCGTGCAGACGTTAGCCACGCAGGGGTAGTAGTGTGCTGAATCGTCTCCTGTTCAGTTAAAATAAATTAACTTCGGCCATTTTTATGGCTGGCATGCGGGTGCCGCCGGTTAATTATTTAACGGTGATAATTATCCGGCGCCACCGTAATAAAAACGTCCCGGCATTCGCTGATGTAAAATAAAGTTGATGTGCAAAGAATAATTATTTTATTTTGGCATGCAGCGCGTTGAGTAACACGCTGCACGTTTTATTATTTCCGTGAAATATTTATGACGCGCCTCAGTGCAGCTGAGGCGTATTGGTGCGCGTCGCCAGCTGTTCTAACAGTGTAGCCGACGGGATAAAGAACAGGCTGCCGGTCACCGCGCGGCTGAAGTCGAGCAGCCGGTCGTAATTGCCTTCCGGGCGGCCGACAAACATATTTTCCAGCATCTGTTCAATCGGTTCCGGCGAACGCGCATAGCCGATAAAGTAGGTGCCGAACTCACGCATGCCCGGCCGGCCGAACGGCATGTTGTCGCGCAGGATTTTCACCTCGTTGCCGTGCTCATCCTCGATGGTGGTGAGCGAACTGTGGGAGGAGGAGGGTTTCACCTCCTCATCCAGCTCGATATTGGACTGCTTGTGACGGCCGATAATGCCTTCCTGTTGCTCCACGCTCAGGGCGTTCCAGCCGGTCATATCGTGCAGATACTTCTGCACCAGCGCGTAGCTGCCGCCGGCAAACTCGGCGTCTTCTTCACCGATCACCGTAAACGCGGCGGCTTCGCGGCCTTCCGGGTTTTCCGTGCCGTCGACGAAGCCGATCATCGCGCGCTGGTCGAAGTAGCGGAAGCCGTGCACCTCATCGACGACGCTGACGGCGTCGCCCAGTTTATCCAGCAGCTGGGTCGCCAGCTCAAAACAGAGATCCATATCGTCGGCGCGAATATGCAGCAGGATGTCTCCCGGCGTAGCGACGGCGACGCGGCCGCCGGCGCCGATCTCGCGGAACGGATGCAGCTGCGCCGGGCGCGGCTGGCCGAACAGCGTGTTCCAGGCGGTGGAGCCGAAGCCGCAGACGCAGGATAACTTCCCGGCCGGCGCTCTTTTCCCCACCGAACGGACCAGCGCAGCGACGTCGGCGCACCAGTCGCGCACCGTGGCGTAGTGCTCGGGCGCGGCGTTGAGGGTGGCGACGATAAAGATGGCGCTGCGCGTCACCGGGCTAAAAACTGCTTGTGAATCATCGTAATTGTTGTTCATGAGTCCTTTGCCGTAAAAGTGAGAATGCACCTGATATTTTAGAAGTAAAAAGTGGCGAGTGCCAAAGGCCCGGCTGAATAGGAAACCGGCATTTTACTTTATGGTGTCAGCATCAATATATCCGTTACGGCCACAATAACAGAACTTAACAGGGTGCGTGATAGATTGTATCTATTGCGCAATAAAACCAACCAATTTGACGGTATGTTGCCCGGAGGTAAAATAATTTCACATCGCAGAAATAGCCGACATTAAATAACTAAAATATTGATTAGCTAGCGGCCGGCTATTTATTAAAAAGATATCGAGACAATTATGAAATTCAAATCAAAAATAAAGCCGTATAAAGCGGCCGCGGGCGGTTGGGGCTCACTGGAAGCCACCACGCGGTTTGTTTTTGATAGCAAACAAGCGCTGAAAAATATGGTCAACCTGATGCGGATGAATAAATCCAAAGGGTTTGACTGCCCGGGCTGCGCCTGGGGTGACGATAATAAAAGTATCTTCAGCTTCTGTGAGAACGGCGCCAAAGCGGTGACCTGGGAAGCGACGCGGCGTCACGTCGACAGAGAGTTCTTCGCCGCGCACCGCGTCAGCCGCCTATATCTGGAAAGCGACTACTTTTTGGAATATCAGGGCCGGGTGACTGAGCCGCTGCGCTATAACCGCGCTACCGACCATTATGAACCCATCAGCTGGGATGACGCCTTCGCCCTGATCGGTCAACACATTAAAGGGATGGATAATCCGAACCAGCTGGAGCTGTACACCTCCGGGCGCGCCAGCAATGAGGCCTCCTGGCTGTACCAGCTGTTCGGCCGGGTGCTCGGCACCAATAACTTCCCCGACTGTTCTAATATGTGCCACGAAGCCAGCGGCTACGGCATGCAGCAAAGCCTGGGGGTGGGCAAGGGCACCATCCATCTGGATGATTTTGACCAGGCGGACGGCATCTTTGTGTTCGGACAAAACCCCGGCACCAACCACCCGCGCATGCTGCACAGCCTGCGCCACGCCGCCGAGCACGGCGCGCGCATCGTCACCTTTAATACGCTGCGTGAGCGCGGGCTGGAGCGCTTTGCCGACCCGCAAAAACCGCTGGAAGTGGTGACGCCGCTGGCCGGCGAAATCAGCCACCGCTATTACCAGCCGAACCTTGGCGGTGATATGGCGGTGGTGCGCGGCATGGTGAAAGCGCTGGCGGAAACCCACCGTGCGCGCGTCGATGCCGGCAAGTCCGGCCTGTTCGACGCGCAGTTTATCGCCGACCATACCGAGGGCGTAGAGCGCTATCTGCAGGAGGTGGTGGACACCGACTGGGCGTTTATCGAGCGTCAGTCCGGCCTGAGCGAGGCGCAGATCCGCGAGGCGGCGCAGATTTATCAGCACGCCGAGCGGGTGATCTGCACCTGGGCGATGGGCATCACCCAGCATAAACACTCGCTGGCGACGGTGCGCGAGATCGTCAATCTGCAGCTGCTGTTCGGCCAGCTGGGCAAACCGGGCGCCGGCCTGTGCCCGGTGCGCGGCCACAGCAACGTGCAGGGCAACCGCACCATGGGCATTGATGAACAGCCGCCGGCCGCCTTTCTGGACAGCCTCGGCGCGCACTTCGGCTTTGCGCCGCCGCGCGCCCACGGCCACAATACGGTGGACGCGCTGAGCGCCATGCTGCGCGGCGAGGTGAAAGTGCTGATCGCGCTGGGCGGCAACCTGGCCGCGGCGGCGCCCGACAGCCGGCGTACGGAAGAGGCGCTGCGCAACTGCGACCTGACGGTGCATATCAGCACCAAGCTTAACCGCAGCCATCTGGTGACCGGTAAAAAAGACGCGCTGATTCTGCCGGCGCTGGGGCGCACCGAGCAGGATATTCAGGCCGGCGGCAGGCAGTTCGTTACGGTGGAAGATTCCTTCAGCATGGTGCACGCCTCCGAGGGCATCGGTAAACCATTGTCTGACAGCCAGCGTTCGGAAACGGCGATCGTCGCCGGTATCGCCAACGCGGCGGTCGGCAACACGCCGACCATCAACTGGCTTGAACTGGCCGGGGATTACAACAAAATCCGCGACCATATCGCCGCCACCATCCCGGGCTTTGACGACTTTAACCGCAAGTGCGAGCTGCCGGGGGGCTTCTACCTGGGCAACGCGGCCGCCGAGCTGCGCTTCCGGACGCCGTCAGGCAAGGCGCAGTTCAGCCATGCGCCGCTGCCGGCCACGCTGTTCCCGCAGCTGACAGCGCAGCAGGAGGTGCCGTTCGTCCTGCAGACGTTGCGCTCCCATGACCAGTACAACACCACCATCTACGGCCTGGATGACCGCTACCGCGGCGTTTACGGCCAGCGTGAAGTGCTGTTTATGAACCCGGAGGATATCGCCGCGGCCGGCTATCAGGCCGGTGAGCTGGTGGATATTGAAACCATCTGGAACGACGGCGTGAAGCGCGCGGTCAGCGGTTTCAAACTGGTGAGCTACGCCATTCCCCGCGGCAATCTGGCCGCCTATTACCCGGAAACCAACCCGCTGGTGCCGATGAACAGCATCGGCGACGGTACTGGCACCCCCACCTCCAAATCGGTTCCGGTGAAGATTACCCGCACGGCAAGCAAAACAACTCAACGGATTGCATAAGGCATTTCTCACGCCGCCGGCGTGGGGAGGGCTTTGTGCCGCACGGCGGTCTGCGGCCATCAGGCTGCGGCCCGCTTTTACCTGGCAAGCGCCGCAACCTGGAATAGCAATAAAACGCATGGCTTATCAAACGATCATAATGGTGATACTCAGGGGTGAACAATGTTTGGATTAGATGCCTTTTATCTGGCGAGGATACAGTTTGCCTTTACTGTTTCCTTCCATATTATTTTTCCGGCCATCACCATCGGGCTGGCGAGTTTTCTGGCGGTGTTGGAAGGTCTGTGGCTGAAAACGCGTAATGAAACCTACCGCGAACTGTACCACTTCTGGTCGAAGATCTTTGCGGTCAACTTTGGCATGGGGGTGGTGTCCGGCCTGGTGATGGCCTACCAGTTTGGCACCAACTGGAGCGGTTTTTCCCAGTTCGCCGGCAGCATTACCGGGCCGCTGCTGACCTATGAAGTGCTGACCGCCTTCTTCCTGGAGGCCGGCTTCCTCGGCGTGATGCTGTTCGGCTGGCACCGGGTGGGGCGCGGGCTGCACTTCTTTGCCACCTGCATGGTGGCGCTCGGCACGCTGATCTCCACCTTCTGGATCCTCGCGTCCAACAGTTGGATGCATACGCCGCAGGGCTATGCGATCGAAAACGGCATCGTAGTGCCGGTCGACTGGCTGAAGATTATCTTCAACCCGTCGTTCCCTTACCGGCTGCTGCATATGTCCACCGCCGCTTTCTTGTCCAGCGCGTTCTTCGTCGGCGCGTCGGCGGCCTGGCACCTGCTGCGCGGCAATGACACCCCGGCGATCCGCAAAATGTTCTCAATGGCGCTGTGGATGGCGCTGATCGTCGCGCCGGTTCAGGCGATGATCGGCGATGCGCACGGTCTGAATACCCTGGAGCATCAACCGGCGAAAATCGCCGCGATTGAAGGCCACTGGGAAAACCCGCCGGGTGAGGCGACCCCGCTGGTGCTGTTCGGCGTGCCGGATATGGAGCAGGAGACCACCAAGTACAAACTGGAAATTCCGTACCTCGGCAGCCTGATCCTGACCCACAGCCTGGATAAGCAGGTGCCGGCGCTGAAGAGCTTCCCGAAAGAGGATCGCCCGAACTCCACCATTATCTTCTGGTCATTCCGCGTGATGGCCGGGCTGGGCATGCTGATGATTCTGCTCGGCGTGGTCAGCGCCTGGCTGCGCTGGCGCGGCCGGCTGTATCAGTCGCGGCCGTTCCTGTGGTTCGCCCTGCTGATGGGGCCGTCCGGGCTGCTGGCGCTGCTGGCCGGCTGGTTCACCACCGAAATTGGCCGCCAGCCGTGGGTGGTGTACGGCGTGCAGCGCACCCGAGATGCGGTGTCCGCGCACGGCGATATGCATATGACGTTCAGCCTGCTGGCCTTCCTGCTGGTGTACTGCTCGGTGTTCGGCATCGGCTATGTGTACCTGATGCGTCTGATTAAAAAAGGCCCGGAGCAGCATGACGATGAACCGGGCGCCGGCACGCCGTCGCGTCCGCTGTCTGCGGTGCAGGATCCGTTAAATTCGCCGCAAGGGAGAAACTGAGATGGGTATCGATCTGTCAATTATCTGGTTTGCCATCATCGTGTTCGCCACCTTGATGTACATCGTTATGGACGGTTTTGATCTGGGGATCGGCATCCTGTTCCCGTTCAATAAAAACCCGGTTGAGCGCGACATGATGGTGAACACCGTGGCGCCGGTGTGGGACGGTAACGAAACCTGGCTGGTGCTGGGCGGCGCGGCGCTGTACGGCGCTTTCCCGCTGGCCTATGCGGTGATTATCGACGCGCTGTCTATCCCGCTGACCGTGATGCTGGTGGGGCTGATTTTCCGCGGCGTCGCCTTTGAGTTCCGCTTCAAGGCCACGCCGGAACACCGTCCGTTCTGGGATAAGGCGTTTATCGTCGGCTCGATCGTCGCCACCTTCAGCCAGGGCGTCGCCGTCGGCGCGCTGCTGAACGGCTTTGCGGTCAGCGGCCGCAGCTATGCCGGCTCGACACTGAGCTGGCTGGCGCCGTTCCCGCTGTTCTGCGGCCTGGGGCTGGTGATCGCCTATGCGCTGCTGGGCTGCACCTGGCTGATTATGAAAACTGAGGGCGGGCTGCACCGCAAGATGTCGCAGCTGGCGATCCCGCTGACGCTGGCGCTGCTGGCCGCCATCGCCGCGATCAGCATCTGGACGCCGCTGAGCCACGCGGATATCGCCGCGCGCTGGTTCAGCACGCCGAACCTGTTCTGGTTCCTGCCGGTGCCGCTGCTGGTGCTGGCGGCGGCCTGGGGGATTGTGCGCTCGGCCTATAGCCGCCGCGCCAGTTTCGGGCCGTTTATGCTGACGCTGGGGCTGATTTTCCTCGGCTTCAGCGGCCTTGGCATCAGCATCTGGCCGAACATCATTCCGCCGTCCATCTCCATCTGGCAGGCGGCGTCACCGCCGCAGAGCCAGGGCTTTATGCTGGTGGGCGGCCTGCTGATTATCCCGGTGATTCTGGCGTACACCTGTTGGAGCTACTACGTGTTCCGCGGAAAAATCAAACCGGATGAAGGCTACCACTAAGAGGAGATAACCCGCATGAAACCTGCCGTAGAGAGTTCTCCCGCCCTGTGGCGGCGGATGATGTGGATGGTGGTGATTTGGGGCGCCAGCGTACTGGCGCTGGGGGTGGTGGCATCGGTATTTAAACTGCTGATGGTCGCCGCCGGCATGAAGAGTCACTAATAAGCCGCGCCGGGCCTTCTGGTCCGGCGCAACGCGCCTGCCGCGTTATCGTGTTCCGCGCCGACGCTTTCTTTTCACTGTTTTTGCGAGGTAGGGCAGATGACACCCTTTACCGATCCCTGGGAACGCAAGTTCTACTATTTGCGCCTGTCGATTACCGATGTGTGTAACTTTCGCTGTCGCTATTGCCTGCCCGACGGTTACCGCCCGGCGCAGGGGAATAACAAAAGTTTTCTGACGCTCGATGAAATCCGCCGGGTAACGCGGGCGTTTGCCGCCGCCGGCACGGAAAAAGTCCGCCTGACCGGCGGCGAACCTTCGCTGCGTCGGGACTTTTGCGAGATTATCGCCGCGGTCAGCGACAATCCGGCGATCCGGCAGATCGCCATGACCACCAACGGCTACCGCATGGCGCGCGACGTGGCCCGCTGGCGCGCCGCCGGGCTGACCTCGGTTAACGTCAGCCTCGACAGTCTGGACGCCAATCAGTTTTATGCCATTACCGGCCAGGACAAATTCAGACAGGTGATGGACGGCATCGATGCCGCGTTCAGCGCCGGTTTTGCGCAGGTGAAGGTCAACACTGTGCTGATGAAGGATGTGAATCACCACAGCCTGCATACCTTCCTGGAATGGATAAAAACCCGGCCGATTCAGCTGCGCTTTATCGAGCTGATGGAAACCGGCGAAGGGCGTGAGCTGTTCCGCCGCCACCATATTTCGGGCGCCACGATCCGTGACCGCCTGCTCGCCATGGGCTGGCAGCGGCAGCCGCGGGAGCGCAGCGCCGGCCCGGCGCAGATCTTCGCCCATCCCGATTATCAGGGGGAGATTGGCCTGATCATGCCGTATGAAAACAACTTCTGCGCCAGCTGCAACCGGCTGCGCGTCTCCGCGCTGGGGAAACTGCACCTGTGCCTGTTCGGCGACGGCGGCGTTTCCCTGCGTGATTTATTACAGTCCGACGACCAGCAGCAGGTGCTGCAGGCGCGGATTGCCGACAGCCTGCGGCAGAAAAAGCAGACGCACTTTCTGCATCAGGGCAACACCGGTATTACGCAGAACCTGTCGTTTATCGGCGGATAATTTATTGGAGAGTCATCATGATCGATATTCTGTTTTTTGCCCAGGTGCGCGAGCTGGTGGGCTGCAGCCGCCTGCAGCTGCCCGCCGATTACGCCACGGTGGAAGGGCTGCGTCAGGCGCTGCTGGCTCGCGGCGAGCGCTGGGCGCTGGCGCTGGAGAGCGATAATTTGCTGGCGGCGGTGAATCAGACTCTGGTGCCTTTTGAACACGCGGTGCGCGCCGGCGATGAAGTGGCGTTTTACCCGCCGGTAACCGGAGGCTGAGATGCAGGATAAAATCGTGGTGGGCGCCGCGCGTTTCGATCTGGCGCAGGAACATCAGTGGCTGTCGGCGTCGGACGACGACGGTGCGGTCGTGACCTTCGTCGGCAAGGTGCGCAGTGCCAATCTGGGCAGCGCGGTTAACACGCTGACGCTGGAGCATTACCCCGGCATGACGGAAAAAGCGCTGGCGGAGATCGTGGCGCAGGCGCGCAGCCGCTGGGGGCTGGGGCGGGTGGTGGTGGTGCATCGAGTGGGCGAACTGCCGGCCGGCGAGGAGATTGTGCTGGTCGGCGTCAGCAGCGGCCACCGCGAGAGCGCCTTTCTCGCCGCGGAGTTTATTATGGATCTGCTGAAAACCCGCGCGCCGTTTTGGAAGCGCGAGGCCACCGCGCAGGGTGACCGCTGGGTCGCCACCCGGGAGAAAGATCGCCTCGCCGCTGAACGCTGGCGATAAAAAAAGCCTGTGTTACAGGCTTGAGGTTGATGACAACGTGGTCTGAGAGTCCGAGATACTCGGGCCTAGCGTAACGAGGGGCACTCCGGCGGCTTACGCCGCTACGACCCCATCGCCACGCTCTCCCTAATAACAGGCTTTGTCAGCAGTCTGAAGCCTGTGTTACAGGCTTTTTTACCGTTGAGCGTCAGGTCAGGTTGAAGTAGCGATCCGGTTTATGCAGCGCCGGCAGCGGCTGCTGATCGTTCATTTCCATCAGGCTGCGCTCAATGCTGTTGCAGATGGCGCTGAGCGGCAGGTCGTTGGCGGTGGTGCCGAACGGATCTTCCAGCTCTTCGGCCAGCGAGTCCCAGGACAGGAAGGTGTAGGAGATAAACACCGAGACAAACGGCGTCATATAGTGCAGGTCGGCCACCAGCGCGAAGGGCAGCAGGGTGCAGAACAAATATACGGTGCGCTGCAGAATCAGGGTATAAGCAAACGGCACCGGCGTATTGGCGATGCGTTCGCAGCCGCCGAGCACGTGGGCAAGCTCGTCGAGCTTATTATCCAGCATCTTGTAGGTGACGTCGCTGAGCCGGCCAGCCTGACGCAGCTGGCCGATTTCATGGCCGAGCAGCAGCAGGATGCGGTTGGTCGGCATCGGGCTGGCGTTGACCTCCGCGAACGCCGATTTCGGCAAAATACGGTACAAATCGGCGGTGGCGTCGGTGTGGCGCAGCTGGTGCTTCAGGCTCCAGCTAAAGGCGATCAGATACTGGGTGATATGGCGGTGCAGCGTTTTCTCTTCCGGCAGCAGGTTTTGCAACTGGCGCAGCAGGGTGCGCTCGGCAATCAGCAGCGTGCCCCACAGCATGCGCGCCTCAACAAAGCGGCTGTAGCTGGCGTTGTTGCGAAAGCCGAGAAAAATGGCGATGGCGATCCCCAGCAGGCTGAACGGGGCGACGGTTAAATGGATGCCGAATTGCTCATACCATTGATAAAAGGCAATGGCGATAATCGACATCAGGACATTTAATCCCAGGCGAAAGGTTATTTTTGACAACACCGAGCCGCGCCAGTCAAACAGGCGCAAAAACCAGTGTTGGTTTGGGCGAATGATCATAATGTCAATATTTCCTGATTTTTATTGAAATATTTTATTGGTTTAATAGTAGGTGATATTTTAACGGATAATCACATTATTGAGAATAATCCATTTAACGGCGGCGTCACTTTTTATTATTGATAAAAGGGTGAGAAGTTTCCTGCGCGGTTTATTACGCCGGCGGGAATCGGCCGTACCGGCGTTAAAATAACGGCGGCTTATGCGTCGCCGGAGTGCCACAGGCGCTGTGGATGCGTATAGACGGTGGCGCGCCCCGGCTTGCTGAAGCCGACCAGGGTCAGATTACAACGTTCGGCCACGTCGACCGCCAGGCTGGTGGCGGCGGAGACGGCGAACAGAATCTCAATGCCGCACGCCGCGGTTTTCTGCACCATCTCGTAGCTGGCGCGGCTGGAGACCAGCACCGCGCCGGCTTGCCAGCCCTGCTGGCTGCGGTACCCCAGCAGTTTATCCAGCGCCACGTGACGGCCGACGTCTTCACAGCCGCCGCTCAGCTTGCCGTCCGGCTGTAGCCAGGCGGCGGCGTGGGTGCAGCCGGTCAGTTGCCCGACGCTCTGGTAGCTTTTCAGCTGCGCCAGTCCGGCATCAAGCTGTGTTAAATCAAAGCGTTGGCTGAACGGCAGCGGGGCGAGGGGACGGGTGACTTCCTGCAGCTGCTCCACGCCGCAGACGCCGCAGCCGGTGCGCCCGGTCATGCTGCGGCGGCGCTCTTTCAGCTGCATAAAGCGCCGGCTGGAGAGTTCAATATGCACCTCAATGCCGTTACACACCGGCTGCGGCTGAATATCATAGATCTCATCGGCGGCGTCGATAATGCCTTCCGACAGGGAAAAGCCGATGGCGAAGGCCGCCAGATCTTTCGGCGTCGCCATCATCACCACGTGGGAAATACCGTTATACACCAGTGCGACCGGCACCTCTTCCGCCAGCCAGTCTTCCTGCGTCTGCTGCAGATTATCGCGCTGCCACACCGGGCGTTTAACCATGCACGCCTCGGTGTTGTTTTCGGGCGCATTCGCTATTAAATGTTTATTCATCATATCTTCTTGTTGGCCTGGGTTAAGATGGTGACGGGGATGAAAGGCCGCAGGCTTTATTATACATGTATGGCGAAGGGAATTCCCGAAAATATTGGTATAGCTCGCTGGACGATTGATATTATTGGCAATGATGACATTAAAAATGCTGTGGGCATAGCCTCTAACAAATATGAAATAAAATTCCGGTAGGAGAATTATGTTGACAGAACAACAGTATATGGAAAGGAAAGATACACTTGAAGGGTTATCGATGGGTAACTTATGGAAAAATATTGATCCGGATAGTGTTGATGGTAGAAAAACGCTCAGTTTTGATGAGGAAAAAGATATTTTCTTATGGTTTCTCCATCAATTACTGAGTGATGGCACTGCAAGGTTAGCAAGTAATGATGTTTTTTTACCTGGAACTGTAGAGGAACAAATAAATAATTTCAAAAATGTTTTTCCAAAAAATCAGGATGAAATGGATGCTGGTGCATTCGATGGGTACTGGTTTTTGACTGAAAAGTGTCCGGGAGGGATAGTCTGGATCCACGAGGATGGATATCAAGACTGGACCTAAACACTAATGAAAACGGCTCTGCGGAGCCGTTTTTTTCTGCGGTTGGCTGATATCCCTGTCATCAGAGCAAAACGCGCGCCGGCGGTGCTCCGGCGCGTCATGGGGTTATTTTTTGATCGGAACCACCAGAATATCCGTATGCAGGGTGTTGATGGCGTTTCTGGCGGAAGAGAACAGGTTACTCCACAGATCCTGATGGTGGCCGAAGATAAACAGGTCGATGCCTTTTTCCGCAGCGGCGTATTTCAGTTCATACGCCAACTCGCCGCGGCGGACGATAATTTCCGTTATCGGGTAGGTGGCGGCCTGCAGCAGCGGCGCCATCTCCGCTCTGATTTTCTCCTCAAACTGGGATTCGGAGAAGTCCACCACCGGGCGCCCCAGCTCCGAGTAGTAAGCAGCGTGGTGTTCGTCGACATAAATCAGCGACAGTTTCGCCCCGAGCGCCGAGGCGAGAGCAATACCCTTATCGATAAGCAGATGCTCCTCATCCAGCAGCGAGGTGGCGACGGCAATATGTTGGTAGCTCATGAGACCTCCTGTTTTGTCAGCAGCGGCACCACGAGGACATCGACATCGAGATGATTAATCGCCTGCCGCGTGGTGGAGAACAGGTTGCTCCACACGTCGTGGTGGTGGCCGAAAATAATCAGGTCGATACCGCGCGCGTCGATTTCTTTTCTCAGTTCCGGCAACAGCTCGCCCGACACGACGATCGAATCCGGTATCGGATAGGATGATTGCTGGGCAATGGCGGCGAGTTGCTTGCTGGCGGTGACTTCGGCGGGCACTTCGCCGCTGTAGTGGTAGGTCTGCAGGCCCAGCGCCGAATAATAGGGCGCGTGGTGAATATCGACGTGGATTAATGACAGCCTGGCGTCGTAGGCGGCGGCTAATGCTGCGCCTTTTTCTAACAGCTGACGGTTGTCGCCGTTAAGATAGACGGCAATCACGATATGTTGGTAGCTCATGGCGCCTCCTTTGGGTACTGGCCCAATGCAGAGAACGATCCCACGCACCCATCCGTTGTAAACGGGAGTTAGTAATTAGTTTAGTACAGAAATGACCTGCGGCCCGACGACTGTTGCAAACGCAGCGCTAGCGGGCTGCGCCAGCTTCAATACGGCTTTGCAGGAAATCGATAAACGTCCGCACCTTCTCGGAGACGTGGCGGGTATTGGGGTAGAGGGCGTAGATGCCCTGTGTGGGAAAACGGTGGTCGGGCAGTAAGCGGGTTAACGCGCCGGCGGCGATATCTTCCTGCACCAGCCAGGCGGGCAGCAACGCCACGCCCGCGCCGCTGCGGGCAAATGCCAGCAGCGAAGCCGCGCTGTCGGCCACGATCGCCGGAGGGTTGGCGGCTCGGAACAGCACGTTGTCGCCGGCCGGCGTCAGCACCTGCCAGCTCAACGGCGTGGCGAGGCGGCTATGGGCGATCCAGCGCGCCTCCTGCAACTGCGCCAGGCCGGTGATTGCTTCGCGATGGTGCGCCGCCAAATACTCCGTTGACGCCACCGGATAAATCGCAAAGCGGTCGATCAGCCTTGCGTGGTGCGTTGAGTCCGCCAGTTGGCCGAGGCGTATCGCCACGTCAAAACGTCCGGCGATCAGATCGTCGTTTTTTGACGAAGATACGTGCTGGATGCGCAGCTGCGGATGCAGGGCGGCAAACGCCGAGAGCGCGGGCACCACCACCTTGGCGCCATATTCCGTCGTGGTGGTGATGCGTAGTATACCGCGCAGGCCGCTATGGTCGCTGCGGACGTCGTCCAGGATCTGTTCCGCATCCTGCAGCAGCTGCAGACAGCGCAGATAAAAACGCTCGCCGGCGTCCGTAACGGCCACCTGCCGGGTGCTGCGGGTGAGCAGGGAGACCCCGAGTTTCTCCTCCAATTGCTTGATATTAAAACTCACCACCGCCTTGGTCAGCCCCAGCGTCTGCGCCGCACCGGTAAAGCTGCCGGCTTCCACGACTGCCACAAAGATTTCCAGACGCTGCATATTCAACATGGGCTTGCCTAACGTGGGTGAAGGATTGTCAAAATAATTTTGACAGTGTAACGCCGGGGAGCCGATTTATCTTTATTTTTATGATTTTATACTATGCGCACCGTGTTGTTTTTATGAGTAGCCTATGAATTATCGGGTGCGTGTCGCCAGCGTGTATCTGCTGGGATTCTTTATCGATCTGGTCAACATGTTTATCGCCAACGTGGCCTATCCGGATATCGGCCGGCAGCTTGATGCGCCGGTCAGCCAGCTGGCATGGGTGAGCAACGGCTACATTCTGGGGTTAACCCTGGTTATTCCCCTCAGCAGCTGGCTGGCGAAGCGCATGGGAGCCAAGCGCCTGTTTATGCTCTCGCTGGTTATTTTCATTATCGGCACCTGCGGCGTGGCCGGCGCCTACAATATCGAACAGCTGATAGCCTGGCGTGTGGCGCAGGGGCTGGGGGGAGGGCTGCTGATCCCGGTCGGCCAGACCATGGCCTATTCCCTGTACCGCAGCCATGAGCGGGCCAGACTCTCTGCCGTGGTGATGCTGGTGGCGCTGATGGCGCCGGCGCTGTCCCCGGCCATCGGCGGCGTACTGGTGGACCACGTCAGCTGGCGCTGGGTATTTTTAGTCAGCCTGCCGCTGGCGTTTGCCGCCTTGATCCTCGCCGCCTGCTGGCTGAAGCCTGACGCCCGGGCCGGCTCCGCCGGGCGGCTGGACTTCAGCGGCCTTATCACCGGCTGTCTGGCGCTGACGTTGATTTTGTTAGGGCTGACCACGCTGGGTGAGTCCGGCCGCCTGGGACTGGGCGCGGCGTTACTGGCCGCCGGGCTGGCGCTGATGGGCGGGTATGTGCGCGCATCGCTACGCAAAGCGCAGCCGTTGCTTAATCTGCGGCTGATTCAGCAGCCGATGCTGCAGACGGCGATGCTGATCTATCAGCTGATCCCCGGCATTTTTACCGGCGTCAGCCTGGTTGCGATGCTGTATCTGCAGGATCAGCTGGGCATGCACGCCACTGTGGTGGGGGCGATGATGCTGCCGTGGGCGATCGCCGCGTTTGTCGCCATCTCTCTCACCGGCAAAACGTTTAATCGGCTTGGACCGCGCCCGCTGTTTATCATCGGCTGTCTGGTGCAGGGTTGCGGCATCAGCTTGCTGGCAGTGATTGGCAGCGCTGATGAGATGCTGTTGGCGGTTTCGGCCTACGCGCTGATGGGCTTCGGCGGCAGCCTGTGCAGCAGCACCGCGCAGAGCGCGGCGTTTATTCAGGTTAATGACGCCGAACTGGCGGATGCCAGCGCGCTGTGGAACATTAACCGCCAGCTCAGCTTCTGCTTTGGCGTAACGTTAATCAGCCTGCTGCTCAACGTATTGCTTAATCTGTCCGGCATGCTGCCCGCACAGGCTTACCGGCTGTGCTTTATGTTGGTGGCGGCCAGCGCCGCTATTCCCGTTTTACTCTGCCTGCGGATTGCTAACCGCAGCGTTATTCTTACGCTTAATCAGGAGAAACAATGAACCGTTATTTTCAGGAAGTTTTGGATGCTCATGCGCTGATTCTCCGCTGGCTCGGCGATGCTGACAGCCCGGCGGCGGTGTGTGACGCGCTGTTGGCGCGTTTTAGCCCGGACTATTCCATGGTGACGCCGGGCGGCGCACTGCTTGATTACGCCGCGCTGAACACGTTTTTCCGCAGCCAATGCGGCGCACGGGCGGGGCTGACGCTTGAAATCGACAATATGCAGCTGATTGCGGAGAGCGCCGGCGGGGCGACCGTGACCTACCGGGAACGGCAGCAGTTGCCGGGCCAAGAGGCGACGCTGCGTTTTTCCACCGTGGTGTTTGCGCTGGCAGCGGATAATCAGGTGATATGGCGGCATCTGCAGGAAACGGCGCTTCCCGCCTAGGCGGCGTTAAGGAGAACATGAGAGGCAAGGGAGTGCGGTCGGCATTGCCAAAAGCGTCAAGAAAAGTGAACGGCCAGCGTCGGGACGGCGCGTAGGATCTGCGAGGCAACTCTCGTTTATTGTTAAGCAGTTGTTGCAAGGATGGGCTATTGTTTTCTCACGGTTTAGTAATCGGAACATTGTTTCATATTTGAAACTGTGCGGAGAAAACAGATGAATCAACGGGAAATAGAGAGCACGGTCGTTACCGATTTTTCCAAGCGTATGAGCTACGGTGACTATCTGTGCCTGGACCAGCTGCTGGACTGCCAGCATCCGCTGTCCAACCCGCAGCATCATGATGAAATGCTGTTTGTGGTGCAGCATCAGACCTCGGAACTGTGGATGAAGCTGATGCTGCACGAACTGCAGGCCGCGCGCCTGCTGGTACAGCAGGACAAGCTCAGCCACTGCTTCAAGATCCTGGCGCGGGTCAAGCAGATCCAGCGGCTGCTGTTTGAGCAGTGGGCGGTGCTGGAAACGCTGACCCCGTCGGAGTACGTCGAGTTCCGCAACGTGCTGGGCAACTCGTCCGGCTTTCAGTCGCATCAGTACCGTTCGATTGAGTTTTTGCTGGGGAATAAGAATGCGGCAATGCTGGAGGTGTTCCGCAACGACGAGGAGAAATACGTCGCGCTGAAAGCGATTCTGGACGCACCGAGCCTGTATGATGAGTTTCTATTGTACCTGGCGCGCCGGGGGCTGCCGGTGCCGCGGGCCTGCGTGGAGCGGGACTGGACGCAGCCTTACCAGCGCAACCCCGATTTACTGCCGGTATTTAAAACCATCTACGATAATCCGCAGACCTACTGGGAAGCCTATGAAATGGCGGAGAAGCTGGTGGATATTGAGGAGAGTTTCCATCTGTGGCGTTTCCGCCATATGAAAACGGTGGAGCGGATTATCGGCTTTAAGAGCGGTACCGGCGGCTCCAGCGGCGTCAGCTTCCTGAAAAGGGCGCTGGAGCTGACCTTCTTCCCGGAACTGCTGGATGTACGCACCGAGATCGGCGCCTGACGACGGCAGGGCGCCGGCGGGTTACATTGTCCGGCGCAATGCCTGCAGCCGATCCAGACAGGCCTGCCAGTATCCGGAGATGATAAGGCCGGCAAGGTGGTTGTCGCTGAAGCGGTCCATACGCAGATGGGCGGTCATCAGCTTGCGCAGCAGCGTTAAATCGGCCTGCGCCAGCGTACGCCGGCAGGTGAAACGCGGATCGCCGCCGCGGGAAAATTCATTCGTCCAGTCGAAGACAAAGATAAACTGATGGCGGCTCAGGGCCTGAATATGGCGCAGCAGTGGGTCATGGGGCACCTCGTCAAGCCGCCATTGGGCGCCCGGCGGTGGCGTAACGCCTGCAGCGCTGTCCAGCACGGCGTCGATGTCTGGTTTACTGAGCGGGGGGATGGCGGTCATGGGAAGTCGTCCGTGTTGTTGTTGGGCGGTTTATCAGGAGTTTAACCACTTTTTCCAGTATAAGCACGGTTCTGCCGGGGCGGTGACAATGTCGTGTTCTTCGTAAGCGAAGATATCAACTTCATTTTTCTAGAAGAAGTTTTTTAATTTTTCCTGGGCTAATTTCTTTGTCTTTATAAAATGATGGATTTTTTCTTATCGCTTGGGATAACGTATTGAATATACATTCGTTTGTTTTTAATGAACTAATCTCGGCGGTTAGATCATAATATCGATCAATGTCTATTTTGTAATCTCCTTCTGAAAACATAACTTTGATAATGTATTCCCCGGTTTCGGTTAGGTATACCGTGAAATCCCAAGGTTGCGAGTGTAGCGTTTTAAAACTCACTTTTTACCTCCATGTATTATTACCCTTTTAGCGTGATTATGTTGGTTTCAATTCGGTGATAACTCAAACAGGCTCTTGGCTAGTTGCGATATTACTTTTTGTATCTAGTCTATCTTATTTCCATCAATCCAAAGGCCTTTTTTGTAGGTGGCGTCCTTTCGCTCGACAAATGCGCAGCCAATAATTGAGTTATCTATCAAGAAGCAATCACCAGTAAATGAATCGTCAAAAAGCGTATATACATATATATCTACGCCTTCAGATATATTTTGTAAATTCTTTATGGACTCACATAAACCAAAACTATTTCTCTCTACTAAAAATATATGCTCACTCCTCTTCTTACATTGGGATATAACATAGGTTACGTTAAGCTTTAATGGGTTTCCTTTCTTCTCTTTGACTGTGTTTGATATAAGGAGTTTGTGTGGTTTTTCAATCCAACTTTCGTTGCTGGTAGGTAGGCTGGATATTAAGTAATTAATATTATCCATATTTATTTTCCTAGCATTTCGACAGATACTCCGGTTCTTCGTCCTAGCTGCAGCATTTCTACCTCTCCCCAATCATTTATATGAGTCCACCCCCATGACCACGTAGAACCACTTGGTGGTGCTCCGGCAGGCCGTTGAGCTCGCTGTGGTACCAGTACACCTCGCTGCTGTCGCCGTGACGGAAGACACTATTAAAAAACCGGAAGACCCATCAAGAGTACTTTCGGTTATATTTAAATTTAGATATGAAATATTATACTGGTGTCAGTGGTATACGGTTTTATTAAACTGATGCTATATAATATTTGGGGTATTTGATTATCTATGTTGTCATCGCATCGATTATTTGTGATGTTTGATACCTAAAACATCCCGCCCCCACTTTATTTCATCCGAACTTTTCACTCTAAGTTTTATGATGGCGACACCAATGACACAAGATTTACTCTCATTTAAATATAGATCAAATCCATATTTTTCATTATTCCCGCTTAATATATATACATTATTTTCCTTATTCTCCTTTAGGCGTTTTTTTAGTGAGCGATAACCAATTATATGTCCATTATTTTTTTTTACATTTTCATAATGCACCTCAATTTCCTCAATGCATCTGATTCGTGATTTTTTTATCAAAAATAATGAGTTGACACTATCTAGTAAAATTAGCCTGCGTAATAAATTTGGTGAGAAACTATTAAGTATTTCTTTTTCAATTGCATTGTTATCAATCATGGTAAATATACCTCGATGTCGCCACTTCGAGAACCTCGAAGAAGTACTTCTTGCTCATAATACCTATCTGGTGACCATGCCCATGACCATTCAGAACCTTCCGGAGGAGCCCCTGTTTTTACTCTTAGAATAACCCCATCATCTTTGGCAAAAGTGTAGTTGGAGGCAGTAATGAACTATGTAAATTCATTGTTTTCACTACGTGAGGCATTGAGTGATGAGTATTTTATCGATGGGTTACTATATTTTCGATTGTTATTTATTGTGGATTTTTTTTAAGTTTTCAATCTCATACTTATAATGATCTTTCTCAATTCCTTTTATTTTGGATAATCTTTCAAAAAAATCCAAAGCATGTTTTGACATTGCAGATACAAACTCATCCTTGTTGGTCAATGTTGTTACTTTTGAGTTGCATTTTACACTGATAAGTACATTATCCTTTATGGGCTTTAATTTAACCTCTATCGGTTGATCTGGGAAATAAGTATTGAACTCATTGTTTTTAGATATGGCATCCAATCCTTCTGACAAATAAGCCCATAACTGATCAATATAATCCCACATTTCAAGGTTGATCAAATTAACATTGTTTATGGTTAATTCCAAAGCACCTTCGATATAGTTGCAGTCTTTTATTTCACCACTGAATTCTAATATGTTTATGTAATCTTCTTTTGACTTTATATAAGACTTTACTTCAATCATTGCAATATTCTCTTTTAATTAGGGTAAAGTTGGCCTACTCTGCCTTTATTCAAACCTAGTGTGTATTCAACACCATCATGAATACCTTTTATCTGGTACATGCCTTGACTTCCCCGATTTATCAAAATATCTCTATTTTGTTTCATTATATCGGAAACAGCATCGGAAACGTCATTAATTGACATTCTTTCTGATAAAAAACTTTGTTGTGCTTTGGTTGAACCATTCCAATACATCTGGATGATGTCGTTCTAAAATATGCTTCATTCCTGCTTTATCTAATTTAAAAGTTTGATTTCCAAAATGGAAGTTCTTGCTAGAAAACCCCCTAAGATCATTAATTAATTTTTCAGGTTTAGCAACTTTAGGGGAGCACCTCAACCCCAACGGATCCACCCAGCTAATCGGATTCGGAGTATACGCATAGGTATTCACCCCGCCCGCCAGCCCGATCGGATCTGACTGGGTAAACCTGCCGCAGTTCGGATCGTAGTAGCGGAACAGATTGTAGTGAAGCCCGGAATACTCGCCTCATAAATGAGGCTCGCCCCTTCGGGGCCAGCGCTGAAGCGCTGTTCAAATCAGCCTAAGGCTGATTTGTCCCTGTCCAGATACTGGCCCTGATAGCGCAGGTTCTGCTGTGTGGCGAGGGTGCCGCTTTCGGCGTCGGTGGCGCCCCAGGCGGAGAAGCGGCCGTGCCAGACCACTTTGCCCTGCGCGTCGGTCATGCGCTCCGGCAGGCCGTTGAGCTCACTGTGGTACCAGTACACCTCGCTGCTGTCGCCGTGACGGTCGACGCGGGCCAGCGGCTCGTAGCTGTCTTCCCGGTAGAGATATTGGGTGCTGCGCTGCGACTGGTCGGGATTGTGTTCACCCACCATCTGCAGGCCGTTCCAGTGGAACAGGGTGGGCGGCTCGCCGTGGTGCGGGTAGAGGGTTTTCCGGGTGCAGCGTCCCAGCGCATCGTAACGGTATTCGGCGCGCTGATGGCGGCTGTCGCCGTTGAAGGTGACGGCGGTCAGGCGGTGTTCGGCGTCGTACTAGTGTATACCTATAAATGATATTAAAAAAACCGGAGACTCAGTAAGAGTTCATCCGGTTATTTTTTATATCTTGAGTGAGGATTTCAGAATATCTTCATCATTTGTTAATAACTCTCTCATTTTCTCTAAGCTGTGTTTTATTTCAAGGGTTAGTTTTTCGGCTGTAAAAAAAAGATGAGCCACCAAGTGTTTTTATTTTTCTTAGCTTAATTAAGTAAATTAGTCGATAACCAAACTCAATTGGATGGGGAGTGCTTTTTTCAATTTCACCAAGCGTTGCTCTTTCACCATCCATAAACATGTCGTGAACATTCAATCTTATCTTATTATGTAACCCTTCACCAGAATTTAAAATTTCTTTTATTTTTTATGGGCCCTTTCTCTTTGCTCCAATGCCTTTTATTCCTCCTTCAAACATGGCCATAGGGAATTAATCCCTATCATATCCTTTTGGGTTGGAAACCTTTTAATAACTTATTTACCCATTATCTCTCGATTAGGTTAGACTATATAATAATATAGATATCTTGTTTTTTTAATTAATGACATCGTTAACGTGACCGAGTTTTTGTTTATATCCCTTCCGGGGGGGGGTAATGTAAGAAAAATATAGGGGGTAATACCATCACCTTTGTGATGAGTTCAAAGTGCCATTAAAAAACCGGAAGACCTATCAAGAGTACTTCCGGTTATATTTAAATTTAGAGATAGAAAGTCACACTGGTGTCAGTGGTGTATGGGTTGATTAATCTGATGCTATATAATATTTGGAGTGTTCGAATGTTTGGTTATTCATCTCATTCTTTTGTTATTTTGAGTATAGCTCAGAGAAATCTATTTCTTTGTATTCTGACTCGTTTTCAATTAAATAATCACTGTTGTTATATAAAGATTTCCATATGATGATATAAAAATCCTTAACACTGATGTTTGTGGGTAAGTCTATTTCTGGTATTGCTGATTCATATAAACGCGTTAGTTTTTTTTCATCGTAGACGTTAATCGCATATTTCAAGCTGTTTTTTATTCTATCTTTGATGAATTCTGGGAAGGAATTAACACCTGGAAAGATTCTTTCATTCACAATTGTAGATATGGTTTCCGGGTTATTCATATTTAAATTGAGAATTGAATTGCTCATGCCTGGATCTTCAGATAATGTCTGCCAGACCATGGAAACATATTTATCGTTGATTTTTTTCTTCATATTAACCTCGATATTTAATCGGCAATGCCAAATATACTATACATCTTTCCTGTGTGACGATTGAAACTAGCTCTAACCATAGAGGTCTTAAAGTATTCTTGGCCTCCAACTTTATATCCCTCAGCAACTATATTTGGCATTTGAAAATCGACTTTGCCATTTGTGTGAATTTTTGGATCGTAAACCTCAAGTGCTTTTTGAATAGCAAGATGGTGATCTTCATGGGTTAAGAACCTTGTTGAATCGACGGGACGTCCAGCTACGGCATCCGGTGTGTATCCAGTGGTGGCTCTATAATGTTGCTGCTCAAGCGTCGTTCCCGCACCATGACGCCGTAATCCATGGATACCTAAATCACCGTGCACTGCTTCAAAGTGTTGTATTTGACTTTTTGCGGAGCCACAAGGAGTCAACCCCAACGGATCCACCCAGCTAATCGGATCCGGGGTATAGGCATAGGTATTCACCCCGCCTGCCAGCCCAATCGGATCTGACTGGGTAAACCTGCCGCAGTTCGGATCGTAGTAGCGGAACAGATTGTAGTGAAGCCCGGTTTCCCTGTCCAGATACTGGCCCTGATAGCGCAGGTTCTGCTGTGTGGCGAGGGTGCCGCTTTCGGCGTCGGTGGCGCCCCAGGCGGAGAAGCGGCCGTGCCAGACGACTTTCCCCTGCGCGTCGGTCATGCGCTCCGGCAGGCCGTTGAGCTCGCTGTGGTACCAGTACACCTCGCTGCTGTCGCCGTGACGGTCGACGCGGGCCAGCGGCTCGTAGCTGTCTTCCCGGTACAGATATTGGGTGCTGCGCTGCGGCTGGTCGGGATTGTGTTCACCCACCATCTGCAGGCCGTTCCAGTGGAACAGGGTGGTCTGCGGCTCGCCGTGGTGCAGGTAGAGGGTTTTCCGGGTGCGGCGTCCCAGCGCATCGTAACGGTATTCGGCGCGCTGATGGCGGCTGTCGCCGTCGAAGGTGACGGCGGTCAGGCGGTGTTCGGCGTCGTACTGAAAACGCTGCTCGACGCCGGTGCTGCCGTCGCGACGCCAGCTGAGGCGGCCGAAGCCGTCATAGCCCCAGCGGTGGCCGTTTAGGCGCTGCAGCAGGTTGCGCCAGACGGTGGTCGCCGGGCCGTCGCTGCGGTTGCCGGCGGGGTCGTAGTAAAAACGCTCCTCGCGCTGCGGCAGAATGCTGTGGGTCAGCTGTCCGCGCGCGTCATAGCCGAAGCGGTGCTGGCTGAACTGCGGCCCGTCGGTGAGGTTGTCGTTCTCAATCAGCGCCTGCTGCACCACCAGAATCTGCCGGACCTTTTTCCAATATGCCGGAATTTATGGTGCAGATGGTTGCAAGATAAAGTTTTTATGTGGGGTGTTAAATTAACAAACCTTATTTTTAAATAAGTTTTTCTGCACCTTTACCATCAATTAATAATTTGTATAGTGATTCAGATACAAAAGTCGCATCATTAATATCTAAGTCACCAAAGCCAACAATATAGAGACCAAATCCGTTATTCCCATTTGCGTAAAACAAAGCTTTTCCTCCTTCGTCATCACCAATTGCTAGAGAATGAGGGATGTATTTTTGAAAATCGTATGACTCATTCATTTCTAGGCATCCGCTTACACCCCATATTCTGATATATGAATCACCCAGGACCAATATTTCTGCATCTGAGTGTTTACTTGTAAAATCAAGGTATTCATCTGGAATGACAATGTCGTGGAAAAAATCTTTCATTTTTTTTATTTCTATTTCCGTGGACCCAGGATTGGTTGCATCTAAACTGAAGCTCTTATGCAATTTTGATGTATCTATATTCATTTGCTATATCCTATTGTATGGGATGCCTAATTTATCAAACATGCGATATTGTTGATCTAAAACTTGGTCGATAGTCTCTGTATCAAAACCAACATTTTTAAGATCATTGCGTATGTTATTCAGCTCATCGTTTAAAGAAGACGACCATTTTCCATTTCCTTGCGCAACACGAAGGTCTCGTCTAATATTTTGGGCATTGGAAATTCCTGTATGTGGTAAACCTTTCCCTGTTTCTAACGTTATAGTTGGTGCCAACTTAGGATTGTAACCATACTCCGAAAGATTATTTACGGCCCATTCTTGTTGCAGGCCATGATGCGATTGTAATCTTCCACCATTTGGACCAAAACCCTTAGGCTTAGGCAAAGAATCTTTATGTGTTTTGTTGAAGTGAATATATGGCTTACAACTCAACCCCAACGGATCCACCCAGCTAATCGGATCCGGGGTATAGGCATAGGTATTCACCCCACCCGCCAGCCCTATCGGATCTGACTGGGTAAATCTACCGCAGTTCGGATCGTAGTAGCGGAACAAATTGTAGTGAAGCCCGGTTTCCCTGTCCAGATACTGGCCCTGATAGCGCAGGTTCTGCTGTGTGGCGAGGGTGCCGCTTTCGGCGTCGGTGGCGCCCCAGGCGGAGAAGCGGCCGTGCCAGACGACTTTACCCTGCGCGTCGGTCATGCGCTCCGGCAGGCCGTTGAGCTCGCTGTGGTACCAGTACACCTCGCTGCTGTCGCCGTGACGATCGACGCGGGCCAGCGGCTCGTAGCTGTCTTCCCGGTAGAGATATTGGGTGCTGCGCTGCGGCTGGTCGGGATTGTGTTCACCCACCATCTGCAGGCCGTTCCAGTGGAACAGGGTGGTTTGCGGCTCGCCATGGTGCGGGTAAAGGGTTTTCCGGGTGCGGCGTCCCAGCGCATCGTAACGGTATTCGGCGCGCTGATGGCGGCTGTCGCCGTCGAAGGTGACGGCGGTCAGGCGGTGTTCGGCGTCGTACTGAAAACGCTGCTCGACGCCCGGTGCTGCCGTCGCGGCGCCAGCTGAGGCGGCCGAAGCCGTCATAGCCCCAGCGGTGGCCGTTCAGGCGCTGCAGCAGGTTGCGCCAGACGGTGGTAGCCGGGCCGTCGCTGCGGTTGCCGGCGGAGTCGTAGTAAAAACGCTCCTCGCGCTGCGGCAGAATGCTGTGGGTCAGCTGTCCGCGAGCGTCATAGCCGAAGCGGCGCTGCTGGAACTGCGGCCCGTCGGTGAGGTTGTCGTTCTCAATCAGCCTCTGCTGCACCACCAGGTCCTGACGGTCCCACTGGTAGCGGCGTTCGAACACCAGCGGGTGGCTGCGCTCGCTGCTGGCGCGGCGCAGGGTGATGCGTCCGACGCTGTCGTAGCGGGTCTCCTGGGTAACGGCGCCGAGGGTGCAGGCGACCTCCCGGTGCAGCTTGTCGCGCTGCCAGCCGGCGATAGCGTGCCGCTGGACAACAGGGAGAGGGGGCTGCCGTTTTCCTTTATGTAAAGATCACTCTTTACTCAGGATTAATTCTTTCCAGTTTTCAAGATAGCTTTTGAACTTTTCTATTGTGGGAATCGTTAAGCTCTCTTCTGTGTACTCGTTAAAAATTTCGACGCCATCCTGTCTGATGGTAATAGTATGACTATTGCCTGTTCCTTCCCACTCAGGAATATGACCATTGTTGACGGTTCCACATGCTGAAATATATTCGCTGACACCATATAAACTACTTTGAATATCTTCTTCTAAAAATGAATATATGAGGTGGTGTTCTTTTTCTGTTTTAACGCGGCAATGACCACGTTCATCAATAAAATATTTCATTTTCATCTTCACTCGTTAGAGAACTGGAAATGCTGTGTTTATATTTCCAATGCGGCCTAAATAACCGCCAATTTTTACACCGCTTGGTGATATTTCCTCCCATTCACCATCATTGCTAGTTGCATTATTATGTGTGCCTTTAATTTTTTGTTGGTGACTTTTGTCGATTCCAAGATTCAGGGGGGAGGGTTAAATACATCTATGGGGACGCGGTCACGGCGTTGAACCTATAGGGGATTGAATTATATTTTGGGGTGGGGATTATAAAGACCAGAATGGTAATGATATATTCTGGTTTTATTTTATGAAGTTGTATTATATAATTTTTGCGTAATTATGTTTTACTAACATCGTAAGTTTACATATTCTTGTAGGAAGGATTTGAATGAGCTATGCAATTTTTTATTTTTATTCATTGAAAACAAATCGTAGCTAACTATTTCACCAAAGCTATTTAGGGATGTGTCAATGCACCAGCAAATTTCATCATCTTTGAAGTAGATTACAGCTAAGTCCGAAGGCAGTTGATATTCACTCCGGCAATATATAGTATCATAATATACTGTCCCTCCGAAATCCGCCAATGCATCATTATCTTCAATGCCAGATATCTCTTGTTCTATAACTCCCCCCCCCCCTGTTTTTTCTAAGAAATATTTAAAATCCTCAGGTAATTTTAGGGATAAGTAGTGTTCTAGCCTAGATATTTGCTCTTTATCTGCAGCACCAAGCCACATCACCTCATGCTTTTTTGTTGACGATAGTTTATTTATTAAGTTATCGATTTCTTTCATATAAATCACCTCACATGAAGTCTAACGCTCGAAGTTTCCAGTATTCTGCCCTGAAAGTATCATATTGGTAAGCAAGCCTACCATTGTGTCTGAAGCTGCCGCCGTTCTCAATCAATCCATGTAGTTGCTTATGGTATTTTTTATGTGTTGATGAGACTATCTCAGCCATGGGGCCAGGCTCTTGACCTAATATATGATGGAGATTCATTTGCTTACCGTCGGGACCGATCGGAGCATAACCATTACTCATTAGATCTAGGTTGGTCCAACCATCTTCAACTTTTTTGCGGATTGATTTGTGTACACTTCGATGAACTGAGCTAGGTGCCCCTGGGTTAATATCAACAGTATTTTTATAGACGGTTCTCCCTAAAACATTTTCAGCTTGGTACTTGCCTGAAGGAGAGCACTTTACCAACCCCAACGGATCCACCCAGCTAATCGGATCCGGGGTATACGCATAGGTATTCACCCCGCCTGCCAGCCCAATCGGATCTGACTGGGTAAACCTGCCGCAGTTCGGATCGTAGTAGCGGAACAGATTGTAGTGAAGCCCGGAATACTCGCCTCATAAATGAGGCTCGCCCCTTCGGGGCCAGCGCTGAAGCGCTGTTCAAATCAGCCTAAGGCTGATTTGTCCCTGTCCAGATACTGGCCCTGATAGCGCAGGTTCTGCTGTGTGGCGAGGGTGCCGCTTTCGGCGTCGGTGGCGCCCCAGGCGGAGAAGCGGCCGTGCCAGACGACTTTACCCTGCGCGTCGGTCATGCGCTCCGGCAGGCCGTTGAGCTCGCTGTGGTACCAGTACACCTCGCTGCTGTCGCCGTGACGGTCGACGCGTGCCAGCGGCTCGTAGCTGTCCTCGCGGTACAGGTACTGGGTGCTGCGCTGCGGCTGGTCAGGGTCATGTTCACCCACCATCTGCAGGCCGTTCCAGTGGAACAGGGTGGTCTGCGGCTCGCCGTGGTGCGGGTAGAGGGTTTTCCGGGTGCGGCGTCCCAGCGCATCGTAACGGTATTCGGCGCGCTGATGGCGGCTGTCGCCGTCGAAGGTGACGGCGGTCAGGCGGTGTTCGGCGTCGTACTGAAAACGCTGCTCGACGCCGGTGCTGCCGTCGCGACGCCAGCTGAGGCGGCCGAAGCCGTCATAGCCCCAGCGGTGGCCGTTTAGGCGCTGCAGCAGGTTGCGCCAGACGGTGGTCGCCGGGCCGTCGCTGCGGTTGCCGGCGGGGTCGTAGTAAAAACGCTCCTCGCGCTGCGGCAGAATGCTGTGGGTCAGCTGTCCGCGCGCGTCATAGCCGAAGCGGTGCTGGCTGAACTGCGGCCCGTCGGTGAGGTTGTCGTTCTCAATCAGCGCCTGCTGCACCACCAGAATCTGCCGGACCTTTTTCCAATATGCCGGAATTTATGGTGCAGATGGTTGCAAGATAAAGTTTTTATGTGGGGTGTTAAATTAACAAACCTTATTTTTAAATAAGTTTTTCTGCACCTTTACCATCAATTAATAATTTGTATAGTGATTCAGATACAAAAGTCGCATCATTAATATCTAAGTCACCAAAGCCAACAATATAGAGACCAAATCCGTTATTCCCATTTGCGTAAAACAAAGCTTTTCCTCCTTCGTCATCACCAATTGCTAGAGAATGAGGGATGTATTTTTGAAAATCGTATGACTCATTCATTTCTAGGCATCCGCTTACACCCCATATTCTGATATATGAATCACCCAGGACCAATATTTCTGCATCTGAGTGTTTACTTGTAAAATCAAGGTATTCATCTGGAATGACAATGTCGTGGAAAAAATCTTTCATTTTTTTTATTTCTATTTCCGTGGACCCAGGATTGGTTGCATCTAAACTGAAGCTCTTATGCAATTTTGATGTATCTATATTCATTTGCTATATCCTATTGTATGGGATGCCTAATTTATCAAACATGCGATATTGTTGATCTAAAACTTGGTCGATAGTCTCTGTATCAAAACCAACATTTTTAAGATCATTGCGTATGTTATTCAGCTCATCGTTTAAAGAAGACGACCATTTTCCATTTCCTTGCGCAACACGAAGGTCTCGTCTAATATTTTGGGCATTGGAAATTCCTGTATGTGGTAAACCTTTCCCTGTTTCTAACGTTATAGTTGGTGCCAACTTAGGATTGTAACCATACTCCGAAAGATTATTTACGGCCCATTCTTGTTGCAGGCCATGATGCGATTGTAATCTTCCACCATTTGGACCAAAACCCTTAGGCTTAGGCAAAGAATCTTTATGTGTTTTGTTGAAGTGAATATATGGCTTACAACTCAACCCCAACGGATCCACCCAGCTAATCGGATCCGGGGTATAGGCATAGGTATTCACCCCACCCGCCAGCCCTATCGGATCTGACTGGGTAAATCTACCGCAGTTCGGATCGTAGTAGCGGAACAAATTGTAGTGAAGCCCGGTTTCCCTGTCCAGATACTGGCCCTGATAGCGCAGGTTCTGCTGTGTGGCGAGGGTGCCGCTTTCGGCGTCGGTGGCGCCCCAGGCGGAGAAGCGGCCGTGCCAGACGACTTTACCCTGCGCGTCGGTCATGCGCTCCGGCAGGCCGTTGAGCTCGCTGTGGTACCAGTACACCTCGCTGCTGTCGCCGTGACGATCGACGCGGGCCAGCGGCTCGTAGCTGTCTTCCCGGTAGAGATATTGGGTGCTGCGCTGCGGCTGGTCGGGATTGTGTTCACCCACCATCTGCAGGCCGTTCCAGTGGAACAGGGTGGTTTGCGGCTCGCCATGGTGCGGGTAAAGGGTTTTCCGGGTGCGGCGTCCCAGCGCATCGTAACGGTATTCGGCGCGCTGATGGCGGCTGTCGCCGTCGAAGGTGACGGCGGTCAGGCGGTGTTCGGCGTCGTACTGAAAACGCTGCTCGACGCCCGGTGCTGCCGTCGCGGCGCCAGCTGAGGCGGCCGAAGCCGTCATAGCCCCAGCGGTGGCCGTTCAGGCGCTGCAGCAGGTTGCGCCAGACGGTGGTAGCCGGGCCGTCGCTGCGGTTGCCGGCGGAGTCGTAGTAAAAACGCTCCTCGCGCTGCGGCAGAATGCTGTGGGTCAGTTGTCCGCGCGCGTCATAGCCGAAGCGGCGCTGCTGGAACTGCGGCCCGTCGGTGAGGTTGTCGTTCTCAATCAGCCTCTGCTGCACCACCAGGTCCTGACGGTCCCACTGGTAGCGGCGTTCGAACACCAGCGGGTGGCTGCGCTCGCTGCTGGCGCGGCGCAGGGTGATGCGTCCGACGCTGTCGTAGCGGGTCTCCTGGGTAACGGCGCCGAGGGTGCAGGCGACCTCCCGGTGCAGCTTGTCGCGCTGCCAACCGGCGATATCGTGCCGCTGGCCGGCGGCCAGCAGTGCGGTCTGCAGCAGGTGGCCGCTGCCGTAACGCAGCTGGGAGAGGGTGCTGCCGTCGGGCATGTGGGTGGCGCTGAGGTTGCCGAGCGGGTCGTGGCTGTGCTGCCAGAGCCCGCTGTGGTTCTCTTCGGCGCAGAGGTTGCCGGCGGCGTCGCGGCTAAAGCGCAGGGTCTCCGGCCAGTCGGGCTGTTCGCCGCGCGCCTGTGCCTGCTGCCACAGCGCCAGCGGTGCGCGCCGTACTTCCAGCGTGCGCGCCTGGTAGCGGTATTCGGTGCGGCTGTCGGCGGTCTCTTTGGCGCTCAGGCGGCCCAGAGCGTCGTAGCTCAGGCGGGTGTGGAGCGGCTGCGCCGCGTCGCCGTCCTGCGCCAGCGGGTACTCGGTGACGGCGCTGACCTGTCCCTGCACGTTGTAGCGGTACTGCCGGCGGCGGCCGGCGAAATCGCTTTGGGCCAGCAGGCGGTGGCCGGCGTCGTAGTCAAACTGCCAGCGCTCGTTGTTGGGGTTGACCAGCGCGGTGAGGCGGCCGAAGCGGTCGTACTGATAACGGGTCTCGATGCCGGCCGGGTCGACGGCGCAGGTGATTTGGCCGCGCACGTTGCGTTCGACGCGGCGTTCGGAGAAGGCATCGATGTTCTCGCGGCAGGGCAGGCCGGCGCGGTCATAGTCGTAACGGGTTTCCCGGCCGTCGGGGCGCACCAGCGCCTGCAGACGTCCGGCGGCGCTCCAGCGGTAGCGGGTGGTGTTGCCTTCGGCGTCGCAGGTGCGCAGCAGCAGGCCGGCGTCGTCATACTCGCGGCGGCTCTGGTGGCCGGAGCAGTCTTCGTCGCGGGTCAGCTGGCCGAGGGCGTTCCACCAGAAGCGCTGAACGTTGCCGAGCGCGTCGGTGCGGGTCAGCAGGTCGCCCTGGTCGTTCCAGGTAAAGCGGCTGTCGTTGCCGAGCGGGTCGGTCAGCGTCACCACGTCGCCGAACGGGTTGTAGCGGTATTGCCAGCAGGCGCCGTCGGGCAGCACCTCTTTTAACGGCAGTGCCCAGGCGGGGTGCCAGGTGGTCTGGGTGGTGTTGCCGAGCGGATCGCGCACCAGGATCAGGTTGCCGCGCTCGTCATAGCCCAGCTCCCAGCGCTGGTCGTCCGGGGTGATGACGGCGCTGAGGTTCTCCCGCAGCGCGGCCCAGCGGAAGCGCCAGCGGGCGCCGTAGCTGTCGGTATAGTCGGTAATGCGCAGCAGGCTGTCCCAGCGGTGTTCGGTGGTGCCGCCGGACAGGCAGGTGACGCTGGCGCGGCGGGCAGATAATGATTTTTAATCTTTTAGTTTTATGGGGTTGAATATTACTATTTCTTTTTTTTCTTTCTTTACGCCACAAGGTAAGCATCCAGTTTTGAATATATCAAAAATTGATTCAAGAATAGATCCTTTTTTCTCACCTAATAAGTATCTCTGAGTTGATATCATATTGAGGATATATATTGCCTCATCGCTAAATTCTTTTTTGAAGTCATCGTATTTGTTATTTACGGGTAAGCCGGCCTTTTTTCTCAAAAGAAATTCCTTTCTTTTTCTAATGTGTTCCTTTAGTTCGCTTTCCTTAGCCTTTGGTGTGTGGTTCTTTATAGATTCTTGTGATTCTTGATACTTTTTGTTTAATAGGATTTCTGATATTTCTTCGGAAAAAATCACCCCAAATCATATATTCAGTGGGTGGGAATTGACTAAACAACAAAGGCTTGGCTTTATCTTCGTCAAATATCACCTCATGACTAGCTATTTCTTGAGTTGTACCGGAAGGAAACTGACTTTTCGTGGGGAACAAAATAGGTTCCATATAGAAATCGGTTTTTACTGTCACAATTTTATTGTTTGCTTTCCATTTAATAACTGGTTATGTTTCAATGTTAAAACATTCGCTTTTAACAAAGGCGGAAGTTACTAATTCCCATTCGTATTTCCCTCATGGGAATATCCAGCTCTAGTTGGATTTCTTCTATAAGGGAGAGGTAAATCATGGCATTCTCATTACACATTCGCGAAGACGTTTTATTAGCTCAGGTTTTTTAAGGCAATCAATAGGTTTTAGTCCTTCTAATGCAGGGACACTTTGTTCGATCCACCATAGAGATTCTTTTACTCCTCTTTTACCATAAATAACGACAGCCAGGTCAAGGTTTCCGTTCAACCTTTTGGCAATCATACGAGCATTGTCGTCTAAATAATCTTCGGCGTAAAAGTCAGCATACCTTTTCCACTTTTCATCGCCTGCGTAATAAAACTCTAATGAAGACATTATCTAAAATCCCAAAAATGATATTAAATTAGAACCAGTAGGATTTCTTGCTGACGGTGCAAGTATACCATCATAACCTTGTGTTTTCGCCCAATGACCAATTTGATGTGTAATAGTATAGTCATTACTAGTAAGATCGCCTAAGGAAACCCCTAACTTATCTCTTACGTTAGAACGAGTTAAGTCTAGCACATTGTTTAATTGAACTTTTTTACTTATTAAAATTCTACGAGATAGGTCAACATTCCAGTGAGTCACTTCAGATAACGCGGTTTTACGTGAGTTTGCGCCATATACACCACCTAAACCTTCATCAGTATATCTATGAGAAGCCATAATATTCCATTTATGTGTGGTCCAAGTAGTATTTATTCTGTCTGGTTCTTCAAATCTGTAAATTGTTCGATTAACTTTTCTGCCTTTAGGAGGTGTGTGGCACTTTATCAACCCCAACGGATCCACCCAGCTAATCGGATCCGGGGTATACGCATAGGTATTCACCCCACCCGCCAGCCCGATCGGATCTGACTGGGTAAACCTGCCGCAGTTCGGATCGTAGTAGCGGAACAGATTGTAGTGAAGCCCGGAATACTCGCCTCATAAATGAGGCTCGCCCCTTCGGGGCCAGCGCTGAAGCGCTGTTCAAATCAGCCTAAGGCTGATTTGTCCCTGTCCAGATACTGGCCCTGATAGCGCAGGTTCTGCTGTGTGGCGAGAGTGCCGCTTTCGGCGTCGGTGGCGCCCCAGGCGGAGAAGCGGCCGTGCCAGACGACTTTACCCTGCGCGTCGGTCATGCGCTCCGGCAGGCCGTTGAGCTCGCTGTGGTACCAGTACACCTCGCTGCTGTCGCCGTGACGGTCGACGCGTGCCAGCGGCTCGTAGCTGTCCTCGCGGTACAGGTACTGGGTGCTGCGCTGCGGCTGGTCAGGGTCATGTTCACCCACCATCTGCAGGCCGTTCCAGTGGAACAGGGTGGTCTGCGGCTCGCCGTGGTGCGGGTAGAGGGTTTTCCGGGTGCGGCGTCCCAGCGCATCGTAACGGTATTCGGCGCGCTGATGGCGGCTGTCGCCGTCGAAGGTGACGGCGGTCAGGCGGTGTTCGGCGTCGTACTGAAAACGCTGCTCGACGCCGGTGCTGCCGTCGCGACGCCAGCTGAGGCGGCCGAAGCCGTCATAGCCCCAGCGGTGGCCGTTTAGGCGCTGCAGCAGGTTGCGCCAGACGGTGGTCGCCGGGCCGTCGCTGCGGTTGCCGGCGGGGTCGTAGTAAAAACGCTCCTCGCGCTGCGGCAGAATGCTGTGGGTCAGCTGTCCGCGCGCGTCATAGCCGAAGCGGTGCTGGCTGAACTGCGGCCCGTCGGTGAGGTTGTCGTTCTCAATCAGCGCCTGCTGCACCACCAGAATCTGCCGGACCTTTTTCCAATATGCCGGAATTTATGGTGCAGATGGTTGCAAGATAAAGTTTTTATGTGGGGTGTTAAATTAACAAACCTTATTTTTAAATAAGTTTTTCTGCACCTTTACCATCAATTAATAATTTGTATAGTGATTCAGATACAAAAGTCGCATCATTAATATCTAAGTCACCAAAGCCAACAATATAGAGACCAAATCCGTTATTCCCATTTGCGTAAAACAAAGCTTTTCCTCCTTCGTCATCACCAATTGCTAGAGAATGAGGGATGTATTTTTGAAAATCGTATGACTCATTCATTTCTAGGCATCCGCTTACACCCCATATTCTGATATATGAATCACCCAGGACCAATATTTCTGCATCTGAGTGTTTACTTGTAAAATCAAGGTATTCATCTGGAATGACAATGTCGTGGAAAAAATCTTTCATTTTTTTTATTTCTATTTCCGTGGACCCAGGATTGGTTGCATCTAAACTGAAGCTCTTATGCAATTTTGATGTATCTATATTCATTTGCTATATCCTATTGTATGGGATGCCTAATTTATCAAACATGCGATATTGTTGATCTAAAACTTGGTCGATAGTCTCTGTATCAAAACCAACATTTTTAAGATCATTGCGTATGTTATTCAGCTCATCGTTTAAAGAAGACGACCATTTTCCATTTCCTTGCGCAACACGAAGGTCTCGTCTAATATTTTGGGCATTGGAAATTCCTGTATGTGGTAAACCTTTCCCTGTTTCTAACGTTATAGTTGGTGCCAACTTAGGATTGTAACCATACTCCGAAAGATTATTTACGGCCCATTCTTGTTGCAGGCCATGATGCGATTGTAATCTTCCACCATTTGGACCAAAACCCTTAGGCTTAGGCAAAGAATCTTTATGTGTTTTGTTGAAGTGAATATATGGCTTACAACTCAACCCCAACGGATCCACCCAGCTAATCGGATCCGGGGTATAGGCATAGGTATTCACCCCACCCGCCAGCCCTATCGGATCTGACTGGGTAAATCTACCGCAGTTCGGATCGTAGTAGCGGAACAAATTGTAGTGAAGCCCGGTTTCCCTGTCCAGATACTGGCCCTGATAGCGCAGGTTCTGCTGTGTGGCGAGGGTGCCGCTTTCGGCGTCGGTGGCGCCCCAGGCGGAGAAGCGGCCGTGCCAGACGACTTTACCCTGCGCGTCGGTCATGCGCTCCGGCAGGCCGTTGAGCTCGCTGTGGTACCAGTACACCTCGCTGCTGTCGCCGTGACGATCGACGCGGGCCAGCGGCTCGTAGCTGTCTTCCCGGTAGAGATATTGGGTGCTGCGCTGCGGCTGGTCGGGATTGTGTTCACCCACCATCTGCAGGCCGTTCCAGTGGAACAGGGTGGTTTGCGGCTCGCCATGGTGCGGGTAAAGGGTTTTCCGGGTGCGGCGTCCCAGCGCATCGTAACGGTATTCGGCGCGCTGATGGCGGCTGTCGCCGTCGAAGGTGACGGCGGTCAGGCGGTGTTCGGCGTCGTACTGAAAACGCTGCTCGACGCCGGTGCTGCCGTCGCGGCGCCAGCTGAGGCGGCCGAAGCCGTCATAGCCCCAGCGGTGGCCGTTCAGGCGCTGCAGCAGGTTGCGCCAGACGGTGGTAGCCGGGCCGTCGCTGCGGTTGCCGGCGGAGTCGTAGTAAAAACGCTCCTCGCGCTGCGGCAGAATGCTGTGGGTCAGTTGTCCGCGAGCGTCATAGCCGAAGCGGCGCTGCTGGAACTGCGGCCCGTCGGTGAGGTTGTCGTTCTCAATCAGCCTCTGCTGCACCACCAGGTCCTGACGGTCCCACTGGTAGCGGCGTTCGAACACCAGCGGGTGGCTGCGCTCGCTGCTGGCGCGGCGCAGGGTGATGCGTCCGACGCTGTCGTAGCGGGTCTCCTGGGTAACGGCGCCGAGGGTGCAGGCGACCTCCCGGTGCAGCTTGTCGCGCTGCCAGCCGGCGATATCGTGCCGCTGACCGGCGGCCAGCAGTGCGGTCTGCAGCAGGTGGCCGCTGCCGTAACGCAGCTGGGAGAGGGTGCTGCCGTCGGGCATGTGGGTGGCGCTGAGGTTGCCGAGCGGGTCGTGGCTGTGCTGCCAGAGCCCGCTGTGGTTCTCTTCGGCGCAGAGGTTGCCGGCGGCGTCGCGGCTAAAGCGCAGGGTCTCCGGCCAGTCGGGCTGTTCGCCGCGCGCCTGTGCCTGCTGCCACAGCGCCAGCGGTGCGCGCCGTACTTCCAGCGTGCGCGCCTGGTAGCGGTATTCGGTGCGGCTGTCGGCGGTCTCTTTGGCGCTCAGGCGGCCCAGAGCGTCATAGCTCAGGCGGGTGTGGAGCGGCTGCGCCGCGTCGCCGTCCTGCGCCAGCGGGTACTCGGTGACGGCGCTGACCTGTCCCTGCACGTTGTAGCGGTACTGCCGGCGGCGCGGCGGCGAAATCGCTTTGGGCCAGCAGGCGGTGGCCGGCGTCGTAGTCAAACTGCCAGCGCTCGTTGTTGGGGTTGACCAGCGCGGTGAGGCGGCCGAAGCGGTCGTACTGATAACGGGTCTCGATGCCGGCCGGTCGACACGGCGCAGGTGATTTGGCCGCGCACGTTGCGTTCGACGCGGCGTTCGGAGAAGGCATCGATGTTCTCGCGGCAGGGCAGGCCGGCCGGGTCATAGTCGTAACGGGTTTCCCGGCCGTCGGGGCGCACCAGCGCCTGCAGACGTCCGGCGGCGCTCCAGCGGTAGCGGGTGGTGTTGCCTTCGGCGTCGCAGGTGCGCAGCAGCAGGCCGGCGTCGTCATACTCGCGGCGGCTCTGGTGGCCGGAGCAGTCTTCGTCGCGGGTCAGCTGGCCGAGGGCGTTCCACCAGAAGCGCTGAACGTTGCCGAGCGCGTCGGTGCGGGTCAGCAGGTCGCCCTGGTCGTTCCAGGTAAAGCGGCTGTCGTTGCCGAGCGGGTCGGTCAGCGTCACCACGTCGCCGAACGGGTTGTAGCGGTATTGCCAGCAGGCGCCGTCGGGCAGCACCTCTTTTAACGGCAGCGCCCAGGCGGGGTGCCAGGTGGTCTGGGTGGTGTTGCCGAGCGGATCGCGCACCAGGATCAGGTTGCCGCGCTCGTCATAGCCCAGCTCCCAGCGCTGGTCGTCCGGGGTGATAACGGCGCTGAGGTTCTCCCGCAGCGCGGCCCAGCGGAAGCGCCAGCGGGCGCCGTAGCTGTCGGTATAGTCGGTAATGCGCAGCAGGCTGTCCCAGCGGTGTTCGGTGGTGCCGCCGGACAGGCAGGTGACGCTGGCGCGGCGGGCGGCTTCGTCCGCCTCCAGCAGCCAGTGCTCCAGACACTGCTGCTGCGCGTCCAGCACCTGATACTCGCTGACGCGCCAGTGGTCGCCGTCCGCGGCGCGCTGCCAGCGGTAGCTGACGCGCAGATCGGTGGCGTAGCTGTGCCAGGCCAGCAGGCCGCTGGCGTCGTCCCAGCCGTAGCGGCGGGTGACGATGGCGTCGGCGTCGCGCACCGCAATTAGCTGCCCCTGCGGGCTGTAGTCATACTGCACCAGCAGGCGTTTTTCCTGTTCGAGGCGCTGATGCACCGCGGTCAGACGGCCGTGGCGCGTGTCGTAGCTGAGCTCGACGTCCAGCGCCTGGTTGTCGCTGGAGATGGTGACCAGCTGTCCGGCGCTGTTCCAGGCGTAGTGGTGGCAGTTCTCGTGGCGGTCGTAGATGCGCGCGATGCGCCATTCGCCGACGCGGGCCGGATCCGGCTCATACAGCTGGTGCTCGCCCTCGGCGGTCTGCAGCAGCATCACGCCCTGCAGCGAGCAGTAGAGGGTGAAGCCGTCTTCGGTAAAGCGGATAACGTCGCCGGGGGTGACGTTGCCGAGGCCGGTCTCGCGGCCGGAGGCGTCGCGCAGGATAAACTGCGGCTGGCCGTTGCCGTCCAGCGTGCGCAGCAGGCGCGTTTCAAACGGCAGCATCCAGCCGACGCCAAGCATG
The DNA here is from genome assembly GCF_000330865.1 of Serratia sp. FGI94. Taxonomy (NCBI): domain Bacteria; kingdom Pseudomonadati; phylum Pseudomonadota; class Gammaproteobacteria; order Enterobacterales; family Yersiniaceae; genus Serratia; species Serratia sp. FGI94. The sequence continues at coordinate 2,956,373 of NC_020064.1, read as the reverse complement.
CCGGCGGCGCGGTTGCGGCTGTTGTACAGCCGCTGCCAGTAGAGCGGGATGCGGTCGGGGAGGGTGAAGTCAAGCTCCTCCTCGCCGGCAAGAATTTTGGCGCCGGTGGGAATATGCACCGGGTGGCCGGTCTGGGTGGCGGCCACCAGCGTTGCGCCCACGGCGGCACCGGCGGCGTTGCCCGCCAGATCGGCGGCGGCCACGGCGGCCAGCGCGCAGCCGGCGTCCTTCAGCGCCTGGCGGGGCATCACGCGGCGGAACAGCGACTGGCCGAGTTTCATGCCCTGCTTGCCCAAAGCCCCGACCAGGCCACCGGCAAAGTAGGCCAGCGCATTTTTGCCGCTGCGGATATCGCGCACCACGATGCCGTCGCCGCCGATGCGTACGCGCGGGTTGTCCGCCACGTCGATCTTGGCTTCACAGGTGCTGCGGTCGCCGTTGCGCGCGGCGGGGTGGCCGTTGATCAGCACCTTCTTCGAACCTTCGGCCAGGAAGTTGACGTTTTCCGCCATATGGCCCTTGGTGCAGGCGACGGTGTCCTTACTGGCCGGGGTGGCGTACGGGCTGGCGCTCTCAACGGTGGGCTGGGTGATATCGTCCCAGACGTCGCCGAGCCAGTTTTTGACCGATTCGCCGTCGATGCTGGCGACCTTGTCGATCAGCGGGCCGGGATGCATCACGCTGGAGATGATGCCGCCGGCTACCGCCAGAGCGCTGTCGATAAGATCCGGGCCTTCTTCAGCGCCAACGTCGGGGCTGTTGAGAAAATCGTGGTCGACGGTGCCGGCGGCGCGGGCCGCCGGCTTGCCTTTCATATGGACGTTGTCGGAGCCGCTGGTGATAAAGGCGTCGGGCGGGCCGGTGCCGATCAGCGTATCCACCAGCGCGCCGGCGGCGGTGCCGATTTTCTCCGGAATGCCGGAAACCATGGCGCCGGCGACCAGGGCGATGCCGACCGGTGCGCCGAGTCCGGAGGAGATCAGCGCGGTGGCGCCGGCGTAGATGCCGGCATAGATGGCGCCCTCCACCAGGCCGCTGACAAAGTCGGCCAGCAGCGAGCTGTGCACCAGCGGGTCGCCGAGACGCGCGGCGGTTAAATCAGACATCGCTTACGCCTCCGCTGCGTTGCCGGCCGGAATAAATCCCTGGCGGATCTGTTCCCAGGTGGCCTGCGCGTCGGCGGCAAAGCCGGCGCTGGTGCTGAAGGTCAGCACCAGCAGGTGGCTTTCCAGGCGCACCACCAGCAGTTGCTGTTCGATGGCGATGCCCTGGTTTTCAAAGCGCACGCTGACCGCCCGTGCCGGCAGCGGGCCGAAGCTGCTGTCCTCCACGGCGCGGGCGCTGAATTTCTTCATATCGCGTTTGACCTTGGCCAGCTGCTGCTGCAGGTAGGCTTCCTCCTGGCCCGGTTTGACGTCATAGGCGCGGGTGACCACCAGCGTGGCGCGCGCCTGCGGCAGTTTGAGGATGGTCACGCTGGTGTCCTGCACCGCCTCCGGCAGCGTCAGGGTGCCTTCGGACAGGGCATAGCGGGTTTGCTGCGTCATGCGTTGCCCTCCGAGGAGCCTTTGAACACTTTAGCGACTTCCTGCGTGATCTCCGCCGGGGTCGGCTTCGGCGTTGCGCCTTTGGCCGGTTTCTTGACGTTGAGATCCAGCGTGCCGCCGGTGTTGATTTCGCCCTGCGCGCTGGCGTTGATTTCAAACTGGGTGCACTGAATCGAGACGGTGCCGTTCGGGTTGAGCGTCAGCTTGCTGTCGCCGCTCACCAGCGTGATGCCCTCGCCGGAGCTGAGCATGATTTGCTGCTGCGTCTTCATCGCATAGTCGCCGCCCACCAGCTCGCTGCGGTTGTACTGGGTTGACTGGCGGTATTCGCCGTTAACCTGGCTTTCGTGGTTTTTGGTGACGATAAAGTTGTGATGGCCGCCAACGGAGTGGCTCTCATCATTTTTGACGTTGGTGTCCATATTGCGCTCGGCCTGGATCCACACCTGCTCGGAGCCGGCCTTGTCCTCGAAGCGCAGGGCGTTGGCGTTGTCCGGCGTGCCGTCCTTGGAACGGCTCATAAAGCCCATCTGGGTGGCGGCGGCCGGCAGCGCCCATGGCGGCATGCTGGCTTCGTTATACACGCGGCCGATGACGATCGGCCGGTCCGGATCGCCGTTGATAAAGTCGATCACCACCTCGTCGTTGACGCGCGGGATCTGCACGCCGCCGAAGCCCTGGCCGGCCCAGGCGCTGGAGACGCGCACCCAGCAGGAGCTGGTGTCGTCGCCCTTGGCCAGCCGGTCCCAGTGGAACTTCACCTTGATGCGGCCGTATTTGTCGGTCCAGATCGACTCGCCCTGCGGGCCGACCACGCGGGCGGTCTGCGGGCCGTGGGTTTTCGGCCAGGAGGTGCTCTGCGCCGGGCGGAAAGGCACGTTGGCCGGGATGACGGTGAACTCGATGCGGTGCACGCTGCCCTGCGTATCGCCGCTGGCGTAGCTGTTTTCGCGCAGGGTATAGCGGGCGGAGAGCGTCAGGTATTCGCCGTTATCGGACATATAGGGCGCTTTAGCCAGCGTAAAGGTGCAGCCGGGCGCGATGCCCAGCGCGGTGGCGGTACCGGTAAACTGCTGATGTTCGGCCTGCCAGGACTCCTGCCGCACGCGGGCGTAGAACTCGCCCTGCTGATGCTCGGTGTAGCGGCCGGGCCAGTCATAGACGTCAATCTGGCCGGGGGCCGGCGAAACCGGGTTCTGCCGCGCCTGGAACAGCCAGGCGTTGGGTTTGCGGAAGTCGTAATCGTCGACGCTGTAGATGCCGGGGGTCACCCGATCGGCCAGTGTCCACTGGCTGATGCCTTCTTCACTGGTAGTGCCGCCGGACGGCGTGACGTGGTAGGGAATGATCTCATAACCGGGGAACGGCCGGTGATGGTGCGGGTTATCCGCCAGCACCATGGTGTGTTTGTCCTGCTCGTGCTTGAAGTAGTAGTAAATGCCTTCCAGCTCCATCAGGCGGCTGATGAAGTTAAAGGTGGATTCACCGTACTGTACGCAGTAGCCCCACTGGCGATAGTCGCCGGTCAGCTGGTCTTCCAGCTGAATGTTCTGTTCGGCCAGCAGGGCCTTGACGATTTGCGGGACGGTCTGCTCCTGGAAGATGCGGAAGTTGCGATCCTTGAGCATCGGCCACAGGTCGGGCTGTACGCGCAGGGTATACACCGAATAACGGGTGCCGCTGATCTCTTCGCTGCTGACGGCGATGGCGGTGATTTTGCCGTTGAGATAGCGGGGCGGGCGCAGCAGTCCCGGGATGGGGATCTCCAGGGTCAGCGGCTGGCCGAGCAGCGCCTTGCGGTCCAGGCGGGCGTCGGTGCTGAGCAGTTCGATGCGGAAATCAAACGGCGTGGACAGGGCTTCGGTGCCCTCCAGCGAGCGAAACAGCAGTTGTTCAGGGCCAAGCGGCGTATAAGCTGTGATGCGGTCTAACATAGAAACATCCTTGGTGAGTGACACTCCTCGTTACGGCGTAAGCCTTGGAGCGGGGCAGTGATGTCAATCGCGTAGAGATAAAACGGTGCCGTCTGACGGCGCCGGAATTGGGGGATTGAGTTAACTCTGTTAGTATTTCAAGTTCAATATCATTTGTCTGTTCAAGATGATTTGGTAGCATGCGTTGCAAGTTACGCGATGCTCTGATGGAGGTGTTAATATTCGCGCAGCAGGGTAGGCCTGTGCAGCTTTCACAATAATAAAAGTTAGAAAATTAACTTTCAATCATATTACTTTTTGTATCTTTTTTGTCGCTTTATATACTCAGGATTCTCTTCGTGAGGAAGTATTACTTTAAGACCCGAAGCCATTTGGGATGCGATGTAATTTACATTGGATAAGTGTTGGGATAGTTCAGGGTCTGTGGTCTCGAATTCTTTAGAAGCGTAACTTCCTAAAGCGAGGCTATGAAGTTCACTCTTATCCTTCTCTTTACCTTCCAATATTGCCTTTATATATTCAATTTGGTTTTGGGAGGATATGTATAAAGGGAAGTTAGGCAGTTTTTTTTGCCTTTCCTTTACTGCGGCTAGCGCTGCATTTATATAATCAATGGCGGTCATAGACACTATACTATCAATCTTAATGATTCTATTGGGTTAGTCTTCGAAATTATTAGGGAATTATAACCGAAGTGCCCGCTGTTTTCGTGATAATCAGTTTAGTCTTCAAAATCGTCGGGGTAAGTAGCTTTAAGCTGTTCTTGTTTTACAATGAAATCAGGGTCTACCTGATGAGGGAGTTTCACTTTAAGTCCTTTTCTAATTTGAGATGCGATATAGAAGGCATCTCCCAGTCTATCTTCAAAAATAGGATCTGTTGCTTCAAACTCCTTGGTTGCATACATGCCAAAAGTCAATTCCCAAAGTTTAGCTTTGTTCTTTTCTTCACCGATGATAACCTGACGGAGGTAGGTGAGTTGTTGAACAATGGAATTGTACATAGGTTTGAGATCTTCACCCCCTTTCACCTGTGAGATGTGCAGGTGCCGTTTTTTAGCTAAACGAAGTGCCCGATCTATATAGTCTAAAGCGGTGTTGTTATTCACTCTATTGTACTCTATGTGTTTATTCTTTATTGGGCTGTTGTATGCAACCACCTTCGACGTTGAATATTCGGTAAATGGGCTTGCACCGATATAAATAGTGCCGTTTAATGATCTCGGTATTGACCTTGATTAACCGGCATCGGTCGGAGCACCCAGAGTTATCATCGATAATTACATGAGTTTCACGCTTGGATTACTCTTATTTCCTCTGGTGCTATCTCTTTGTCATTATAATTAAATGGATCGCTTCTTATTTTATTTGCCAACTCAATCAAAGTGCTGTGATTTATTTCTGAAGAGTCTATTTCATTTGCCAGGTAATAGTATCGACCAACATCTATCTTGTAAACTCCTTCGGAGAACATGACTTTTATAATATAATCGCCGGCATCACTTTTGTAAAAGGTGAAATCCCAAGGGCTAGAGTCTATTTTTTCCACGCTAATCATAGTTTCTTTCCTGCAATGATGTCAATGACTTCGTAATCTCTACCTTTGATCATGCCTTTAGTATTTATTATGGCTTCACAGTGCTCAGCAGTTTGACGCGGAAATCAAACGGTGTGGGCAGGGGGCTAACTCTATTCTCGTCATCTACGAGATTTGCTATTTCACCCACGTTCCTTTTTGATTCATTAATATCTTACCATTTTTTATGACTGTCAGGGTGTTATCAACTTTACTGAGCATGTAAGTTATCGATGCGTTTTTAAATTCATAACTAATGATTGGGCATGGGGTTGTATTGCAATCAGTTCGTGTCACTTTTCCCTGTAAAGTTAAAGTGGCGCCATCTTTTTTACGCTCTCCATGGTAAGTTGCATCGTTACAGTCGCCTTTCTTGGCACAAATAGTCGTGAGCTTGATAGAGAATGACTGAGTATCAAAATATTCTTTTTCAGTCCTCATCTTATTTATTTCGTTGCCTGCGGCAAAATGCATGTCTTTGAAGCGTGCAGCCCAATGCTGGATGTCATTATTAATGTGAGCATCTTTATCAGATGATTTGTAATTTATAATATCAGAATCAGGTACAACCCAGGCAGCATAAATTCTTCCATCGGGATTGATGACCAGAGCAGAGGCATTTTCTAGGTAAAGATCTTTCAGCCAACCTTCAACAAATAATCCACCACCCGAGGTTGAATGAGGTTCACCGAACACATCAAAGTTATTGATGTAATTTTCATAGTCTTGACCCAGTATACTTTTGAGGTTGTCAGTGACCGCTTTATCGTTAATAATCTCGCTTACTGTGTTAATTCTGTTATACCGTAACAAATCTGCCGCTAATGTGGATCCAATGGAGCAAAGCAAAGAAGCAACAACTAATGTAGGTAATAAGATTTTTTTTAACATAAATCACTCGTTTGATAATTTTAAAAATTCTTCTGCTTCCCGGGCATACCGTTTTTGAAGGCCATTCCCATAACGAGCCCACCAGTTGTACTGTTTACCACCCTGTGTCGTGATGGTATTCCCATATATTGCTCTATCGTATGCTACCCTAGCTTTAAGTAAATTATCCTGAAAGTCTTTCGACGACATGCTTTTAATTTTGGATATTGCCTCTGGTGTTAAGGTATCAGCCTTAACTATTCGTCCGGATTCCATGGAGTTCAGGATCGCTTGTGCGCCAGATGAGCCACGCATATGTGCCAATGAGGTTATTGCCCCTTGTTTTCCAGGATCGGTAAAGTTCAATGCCCCCGCAGATTTTGCCGATGCGCTCATTGCTTTGGATACTTCCTCAAACTCTTCTGCGCTACCTTGACCATATTGGTTACGGGCAGCAAGGATCTTGTCATAGGCATTGCCATTTCCTTTTCTGAATCCGTATAACTCATGCCGTCCACCTTGTTCACCAGTGCTCCCTTCAGAGGCCATGACCGATTTAACAACCCGATTATCAATCCTGCCGGGTTTTGTTATCGACTGGGTATTTTGCGTGATAGATGCCGGTGCCGTTACCGTCACCCGAGGGGCGGCGTTAACCGGCTTTCCCTGCGCAACACTCTTCTTCTCGTTCGGAAACAGCTGATCGACGGCACTCTGGATCTCAGCCTGATGGCCGCTACCCGGTGCTACGGCGCGCGCGGCACCTCCGGACTGGTTGAGATTCAGCTGACCGCCGGTATTGATCTCTCCATCTCCTTTCACCGTGAGGTTGAAGCTGGTGCCGGTGATATTGATTTGGCCGTTCGCCAGCAGCTCGATCACACTTTCGCCACACTCTAGGCGCAGCGATTTGCCGGAGCCTAGGGTAAAGGCGTTAACCACGGCGTCGCTGCGTGTTTTGCCGGTCAGTGCGGAGGCATCACCTTTGACGCCGGAGGTCTGATTGAGCACCACCCGTTTGAACTGGTTGCCGCCCACCAGATGGGCGTGGTCGTTATCGATGGTATGGCTCTCATCATTCTTGACGTTGGTGTCCATATTGCGCTCGGCCTGGATCCACACCTGCTCGGAGCCGGCCTTGTCCTCGAAGCGCAGGGCGTTGGCGTTGTCCGGCGTGCCGTCCTTGGAACGGCTCATAAAGCCCATCTGGGTGGCGGCGGCCGGCAGCGCCCATGGCGGCATGCTGGCTTCGTTATACACGCGGCCGATGACGATCGGCCGGTCCGGATCGCCGTTGATAAAGTCGATCACCACCTCGTCGTTGACGCGCGGGATCTGCACGCCGCCGAAGCCCTGGCCGGCCCAGGCGCTGGAGACGCGCACCCAGCAGGAGCTGGTGTCGTCGCCCTTGGCCAGTCGGTCCCAGTGGAACTTCACCTTGATGCGGCCGTATTTGTCGGTCCAGATCGACTCGCCCTGCGGGCCGACCACGCGGGCGGTCTGCGGGCCGTGGGTTTTCGGCCAGGAGGTGCTCTGCGCCGGGCGGAAAGGCACGTTGGCCGGGATGACGGTGAACTCGATGCGGTGCACGCTGCCCTGCGTATCGCCGCTGGCGTAGCTGTTTTCGCGCAGGGTATAGCGGGCGGAGAGCGTCAGGTATTCGCCGTTATCGGACATATAGGGCGCTTTAGCCAGCGTAAAGGTGCAGCCGGGCGCGATGCCCAGCGCGGTGGCGGTACCGGTAAACTGCTGATGTTCGGCCTGCCAGGACTCCTGCCGCACGCGGGCGTAGAACTCGCCCTGCTGATGCTCGGTGTAGCGGCCGGGCCAGTCATAGACGTCAATCTGGCCGGGGGCCGGCGAAACCGGGTTCTGCCGCGCCTGGAACAGCCAGGCGTTGGGTTTGCGGAAGTCGTAGTCGTCGACGCTGTAGATGCCGGGGGTCACCCGATCGGCCAGCGTCCACTGGCTGATGCCTTCCTCATTGGTGACGCCGCCGGACGGCGTGACGTGGTACGGGATGGTCTCATAGCCGGGGAACGGCCGATGATGGTGCGGGTTATCCGCCAGCACCATGGTGTGTTTGTCCTGCTCGTGCTTGAAGTAGTAGTAAATGCCTTCCAGCTCCATCAGGCGGCTGATGAAGTTAAAGATGGATTCACCGTACTGCACGCAGTAACCCCACTGGCGATAGGCGCCGGTCAGTTGGTCTTCCAGCTGAATGTTCTGTTCGGCCAGCAGGGCCTTGACGATTTGCGGGACGGTCTGCTCCTGGAAGATGCGGAAGTTGCGATCCTTGAGCATCGGCCACAGGTCGGGCTGTACGCGCAGGGTATACACCGAATAGCGGGTGCCGCTGATCTCTTCGCTGCTGACGGCGATGGCGGTGATCTTGCCGTTGAGATAGCGGGGCGGGCGCAGCAGGCCCGGGATTGGGATCTCCAGGGTCAGCGGTTGGCCGAGCAGCGCCTTGCGGTCCAGGCGGGCGTCGGTGCTGAGCAGTTCGATGCGGAAATCAAACGGCGCAGACAGGGCTTCGGTGCCCTCCAGCGAGCGAAACAGCAGTTGTTCAGGGCCAAGTGGCGTATAGGCTGTAATGCGGTCTAACATAGCAACATCCTTGTTGAGAGACACTCCTCGTTGAACCGGGGCAGTGATGTCAATCGCGTAGAGATAAAACGACGCCGTCAGACGGCGCCGGAATAGGGGGATTGATTAACCGGCGTCGGCCGGCGTTACCAGCCAGGTGCCGGCATGTTTGATCGTCAGCTGCTGGCGGCGCAGCTGGTCGTCGTTACGACGGATTTCCAGCTGATAGGTGCCCGGCGCCAGATCCAGGCTGGCGAAGCCGTTGGTGCTTGGCTGCAGCGTCTGGACCTTGCCGTCCAGCGTCACTTTTTCACCCGGACGCAGCGGGAAGTAAACCATCGCCACCGGCGCAGGCGGCGGCGCGGCTTCCTGTGCGGCGCTGTCCACCTGCGGGGCGCTCTGCTGCGGCGACAGCGTTTTATCGGCCGGCGCGCCGCTGTCCGCCACGGCGCTCGGAGCGTCGTCCGAGGAGCTGCTGAGCCAGGAGATGGCGCCGATCACCAGCAGCGCGGCGACGCCCGCGCCGATCATCATCGGGCGGGAGAATTTCATGCTGCGGGCGGTCACACTGCCGGCGGCCGCCGCGCTGGCCGCCGGGTTGTTGGCGACCAGCAGGTTTTCCGGCGCTGCGGCCGGCGTGCTGATGATTTCGGCCTCGTCGGCCACCGGCAGGTGCAGCAGCGCGGCCATCTCATCGATGGTTTGCGGCCGCTCTTCCGGCTTCAGCGCCAGCGTCTGGTCGATGACGCGCAGCAGCTCCAGCGAGTAGCCCGCTGGGCGGCGTTCGCTCAGCGGCTGGTAGGTGTCTTCAATGCTGCGCACCACGCTGACCGGCGGCGGGTTGCCGACGATCAGGGTATGCAGCACCGCGCCGAGCGCATAGATATCCGTCCACGGCCCCTGTTCACCGTCGCTGTTTTCGGTGTATTGCTCAATGGGGGCAAAGCCCGGCTTCAGCATGATTTCCGTTTCGTCGGACAGGTTGCCGATCTCTTTACGCGCCGAGCCGAAGTCCAGCAGCACCGGCAGCTGGTTCTCCTGGATCTGGATGTTATCCAGCGAGATGTCGCGGTGCAGGTAGCCTTCCTGATGGATGGTGTCGATCGCGCTGAACAGCGGCGGCAGCAGCCGGCGGATCCACGCTTCGTCAATCATCGCCGGCTGTTGCAGGCGGAAGTTTTTCAGCGTGGTGCCGCTGTAGAACTGGGTGCCCATGTAGGCCGTGCCGTTCTCTTCCCAGAAGCGCAGCACGTGCAGCAGCCCCGGATGAGAGAAACGGGCCAGCAGTCGCGCCTCCTGGATAAAGCTGTTCAGGCCGGCCTGGAAGGTTTTGCTGAAACGTTCACCGCGCAGGCTGAGGGTCAGATCGTCATTGCGTTTGGCCAACTGGGTCGGCATGTACTCTTTAATGGCGATGGTGCGTTCAAGCTGGTGGTCGTAGGCGCGATAGACGATGCCGAAGCCGCCTTCGCCGATCACTTCCTTGATCTCGAACTCGTTGAACCGATAGCCGAGCGGCAGACTGTTTGAGTTCGGTTTTTTGATCCCGTTTCCGGACATAATGACTACTCTCTGTGATCAACTGGCCGCCGCAGCGGCCGGGGCGTTAAGCCTGAAATTGACAAATAAACTCGTTGTTTTGCAGCGCGATATGCAGCTGGCGGTAACGCTGGTCGTTGGCGCTGGCCGACAGCAGGGTATGGCTGATTTGCGGCAGCAGGGTGTTGGTCAGGATGGCGTCGACCATACGCCCGCCGGATTCCACCTCGGTGCAGCGGCTGACGATTTGCTCGATCACCGCGTCGTCGAAGGTGGTGGTAATGTCGTGGTTTTCCGTCAGTCGGCGCTGGACGCGGCCCAGCTGCAGACGCACGATGTTGCCCAGCGTGGCGTCGGTCAGCGGGTAGTAAGGCACCACCAGCAGACGACCGAGCAGCGCCGCCGGGAACACCTCCAGCAGCGGCTGGCGCAGCGCGCCGCTCAGGGCTTCCGGCTCCGGCATCAGGTCCGGGTCGCTGCACAGGCCGGCGATTAAATCGGTGCCGACGTTGGAGGTCAGAATAATGATGGTGTTGCGGAAATCAATATGGCGGCCTTCGCCGTCCTCCATCCAGCCTTTGTCGAACACCTGGAAGAAGATTTCGTGCACGTCCGGGTGCGCTTTTTCAATTTCGTCCAGCAGCACCACGCTGTAAGGACGGCGGCGCACCGCCTCGGTCAGCACGCCGCCCTCGCCGTAGCCGACATAGCCCGGAGGCGCGCCCTTCAGCGTCGATACGGTGTGCGATTCCTGGAACTCGCTCATGTTGATGGTGATGACGTTCTGCTCGCCGCCGTACAGCGTTTCCGCCAGCGCCAGCGCGGTTTCGGTCTTGCCGACGCCGGACGGGCCGGCCAGCAGGAAAACGCCCACCGGTTTGTTCGGGTCGTCCAGCCGGGCGCGCGAGGTGCGCACGCGACGGGCGATCAGGTCCAGTGCGTGACGCTGGCCGATCACCCGTTCGTTCAGGGTATCGGACAGCTGCAGCACCGCCTCGATTTCATTCTTCACCATGCGGCCCAGCGGGATGCCGGTCCAGTCGGCGACCACGGCGGCGACGATATTGGCGTCCACCGCGGCGAAGATCAGCGGCGTTTCGCCCTGCAGCGCGGCCAGCTGCTGCTGCAGTCCGGCCAGCTGAGCGCGCAGTTCATCCGCCGACGGCGCCGGCTCTGCGGCTTCAGCCGGCTCCGCGCTCTCGGCGCGTTCCTCTGGCGCCTGTTCCCCGTCCTCCGGCGCGGCGTCGTCGGCCGACTCTGCGTCCTGCTGGTGCAGCTGGGCGCGCAGGTCGATGATCTGTCCAATCAGCCCCAGCTCTTCCTGCCAGCGTTCGCTCAGCTGCGTCAGCTGTTGCTGCAGCTCGCTCAGCTGCGCTTCAATCGCCGCCGGGCGCTGCGGATCGCCGATGCCGACCTTGGTTTCACGGCGGGCGATATCCAGCTCAATCTGCAGCGCGTCGATGCGGTGGCGGCAGTCTTCCACCTGCGCCGGTTCGGCATGCTGGCTGACCGCAACGCGGGCGCAGGCGGTGTCCAGCAGCGCCACCGCCTTATCCGGCAGCTGACGCGCAGGAATATAGCGGTGGGAGAGGCGCACTGCGGCGTCGACCGCCTCGTCGAGCAGCAGCACGCGGTGGTGCTGTTCCAACGGGCTGACGGTGCTGCGCAGCATCAGCAGCGCTTTTTCTTCGTCCGGCTCATGTACCTGCACCACCTGGAAGCGGCGGGTCAGCGCCGGGTCTTTCTCGATATATTTCTTATATTCCGCCCAGGTGGTGGCGCCGATGGTGCGCAACTGGCCGCGCGCCAGCGCCGGCTTCAGCAGGTTGGCGGCGTCGCCGGTGCCCTGTGCGCCGCCGGCGCCGATCAGCGTATGAATTTCATCGATAAACAGAATGATCGGCGTCGGGCTGGACTGTACTTCATCAATCACCGTCTGCAGGCGTTTTTCAAACTCGCCCTTCATGCCGGCGCCGGCCTGCAGCATGCCGATATCCAGCAGGTACAGCTGCACGTCGCGCAGCTGCGGCGGCACGTCGCCGGCGACGATGCGCAGCGCCAGGCCTTCCACCACGGCGGTTTTACCCACGCCGGCCTCGCCGGTCAGCAGCGGGTTGTTCTGCCGGCGGCGCATCAGAATATCGATAATCTGGCGGATCTCTTCGTCACGGCCGCTGACCGGGTCGATCTCGCCGCTGCGCGCGCGCGCCGTCATGTCCTGCGCGTACTGCGCCAGCACGCTGCCACCGGACTGGCCGGGCACGGCCGCGGAGGCCGGCTCGCCGGCGGCGCTTGGCGCCAGGTCGTTTTCCGACGAGCTGCCGACAATGGCGGCAAACTGATCCATCAGCAGATCGGCGTTGATGCGATCGAACTGGCCGGAAATCGCCTTTAGCAGATGGCGCAGGCTGTAGGTTTTCAGGATCCCCAGCAGTAAATGGCCGCCGCGGATGGCGTGCGCGCCGAACTTCAGCGAGCCGTAGACCCAGGCGCGCTCTACCGCGCTGTCGATATGCTCGGACAGGTCGGAGATGGCGCTGGCGCCGCGCGGCAGGCGGTCCAGGGCGTCGACGATATCGCGCGTCAGCTGGTCTTCATCGAGGGCGAAGTGGCGGATAATCTGCTGCAGATCGCCATCCTGCGCCTGCATCAGCTGATGCAGCCAGTGCGCCAGTTCAACATAAGGGTTGCCACGCAGCTTACAAAAAGCCGTGGCGCTTTCCAGGGAGGTGAAAAGCAGGCTATCCAGTTTGCCAAAGAGTACCGAGCGGCTGATTTCTGACATGGTTTTCCTCGTAGGGGCAGGGCAGTCCTGCCTGCGTTTTAAACATATCGATGTAATTGGCGGGCGCGGTGTCGCGCGCCCCGTTAAATATCTTCCAGCGGTTCCGGGCTGAAGATCAGATCGCCGGCGTCGTGCTGACGCCGTTCGGCGGCCATCCAGCTGCTGAGTCCCAGCCGCTGTGCGCCGCCAAGCTGGGTGCCGATCAGCTGTTCCTTCGCCAGAATCAGCTTGACCTCCCAGACAAATTCAATGCCCAGATACTGGCGCACCCAGTCGCGCAGCTGCTCGCACAGCTCGGCGCCGGGCAGGAAACGGTCATACTCCTGCTGCGACATCGGGCCGAGTTCGATGCGGAACTTGTGCTGCACGTCGCGCACCGCCACGCCGAGAAACGCCGATTCCCCCAGGCGCGGGGCGCCGCGTCCGCCTTTCAGCCGCGCCTGTTCGCGCGGGTCAACCCGCAGCCAGTGCGGCACGTTCTCCACGATGCGCACCGGCACCTGGAAATAGCCGCGTAAAATCTTGCTCAGGCCTTCCGGGTCGCGGCTGTGGCGAATCAGATGACCGGCCATAAAATGCTTGGCGTGCGCGTTGATGCTGTCGCGCTGGCGCTGCGCCGGCTGGCCGTTGCCGATCAGGCTCGACAGATAATCGTTAAAGCTGCCGTTGTCGGGCCGGTCGAGCGACACCGTCGGCTGCGCATCGGCCCAGGCGCGGTAGAACAGCAGCGTCAGGCGGTGATGAAACAGGTTGGCGAAGGCCGTCAGGGTGCTGTCCTGATGGTGATAAATCCGTTCGCGCGCGTACTCGGTCAGGTGCAGCGGCAGCGGGCCGTTGGGGCCGAACAGGCCGAAGCTCAGAATCGACACGTCATGCAGCGGGCTGCCGCTGCGCGGCGTGACCTTGGCCAGCGTCGACGGCGCGAATGAGAGCGACGGCTCCTGCCCCAGGCGCAGCATCTCATGGCGCGGCAGCGGGGCGCGTCCCAACAGATAGGCCTGGCCGCCCTGGGCGTCCAGCCGCCGCAGCAGCTGGAACAGATCGTAACGGTAAGGCGCGGCGCGCAGCCGCAGCCAGAAGTCGTCCGGCAGGCGGTGCAGCGCGTTGATCTGCGGCGCATCGCTGGCCGGCAGTTCGGTTACGCTTTCACTCATATTAGCGTCCTTTTGCCCATGCGCGCCTGCCAGTGGGCGATTTCACCGCGCTGCTGGCTGGACAGCGTCATTTCGGTAAAGGTATTCATCGCCACCAGCCGTGAGAACAGCCGTTCCAGCACGCTGCCGAGCAGATAAGGGCTGTTGCCGGAGAACGCCTGATCGTCGACGGTGAGATCGATGGCGATGCCGCGGGCGAACACGATCGGCCCCGGCTCCGGCACCCGGCGGTACACCGGCCGCAGGTTGCAGCTGCGCACGCCCTGGATCTGTTTGGCGATCGCCGGCTCGCTCAGGTTGCCGTACAGGCCGAGCAGCTGACGCAGGCTGGCCGCGCCCTGTTCCGGATCGCCGTCCATCAGGCTCAGGTAGTTAAGCTGCAGCTGGCTGATCAGCCGCCAGGTGATCATGCCTTCCGCCAGCGCCGGGCGCGGCGGCGTCGGCCCTTTACGCAGGAACACCCGCTTGATCGGGATGGAGTCCGGCATCACAAAGTTGCCCTGATCCTGCTGCATCAGCATCAGCGGCAGATCGCGGCTGGTGCACAGCACGTCGGCCGTCAGGTATTTCAGATCGCTGTGCCAGGGCGACTGGCGCTCATCCACCAGCGAGACGAACACTTCGGAACCGACATAGCCGGTGCGGGTGCCGTAGCGCCGGGCGTGGGAGGAGAGGGTGCGCTGTTCGCGCCGCAGCGAGAAGTAGGCGCCGTAGTTGCCGTCATCTTCGCTCAGCGTGCTGTAAAACGGCCGGAACTCCTGTTCGTAGCGTTTTTCGCTGGCGCTGCCGCCCAGCCGTTGCACCGAGAACACCTCATAATCCAACGGACGGATATTATCGACCACCAGGTGGTATTCATGATTTTTTTCGTTAAGGGTGATGCGTTCGGCCACTTTCGGGAACAGGTTGATCACCGGCGTGCAGTGCAGCGCCAGGTGGCTGACGTCGATCACCCGCTCCAGCGCGGCGTCGTGCCGGTCCAGCAGCACCACGATCTCAAACTGACGCAGCGTTTTTTTGCTTTCGCGCACGCTGCGCAGCAGCGGCTGCAGGCCGCTGATGCTGAAGAACTGGAAGCGCGCCGGGAAGGCGAAGTATTCCTGCAGCAGGCGGTAGCCGTCGAAGTTGCGCAGGTCGTTCGGCAGCAGCGCCTGTTCCGGGGCAAAGCCCTCCTGACGCAGCGCGTCATCCGCCAGCACGCGCCGCTGCGGCTGCGGCTCCACCGTCTGGCACAGCATGCCGACGCTGTGCTGCATCAGCAGTTCCAGCAGCTGCTGCGCCTGCATGTCCGGCCCGGAGAGGTAGAACATCAGGTTGTCGAGATCCAGACTGTTCAGCGTAACGCTGTCGTAGCACTCGAGCCGGATGCGCAGCGCGCTGACGCAGCCGCGGTTTTGCAGCCCGAGGGAGGAGAACGGAATATCGGCCGGAATGCCGCCCAGCTCCACGCTTTTCAGCCGCACCGGCTGCAGCGTGACGTCGTGGGCGGTGGTGTAGCTGCAGGTGATGCCGTTCTTCTTCAGCGTCTGGCTGTCCATCATGGTGCCGCGCGGAACGGTAAAACCGTTGCTGATGTCGCCTTTGCTGCTGTCCGGCTGCAGCTCGGCTATCGCCATCGACGGCGTGGGCGACAGGTAGTTCGGATAGATAATTTCCAGCAGCCGCTGGGAGAAACGCGGAAATTCCGCGTCCATCTTCAGCTGTACGCGCGAGGTCAGGAAGGCGAAGCCCTCCATCAGCCGCTCAATATAGGGATCCGCCACGTCGATGCCGCGCATGCCCAGACGCCCGGCGACCTTCGGGTACTGCTCGGCGAATTCCGCGCCCATCTCGCGCAGATAGGCCAGTTCGCGGTTGTAATACTCTAACAGTTTACTGTCCATCGCCTTACCCTATGTCTTTCAGATCGAAGTGGCCGTTTTCCAGGTCGACGTCGGTTCTGAACAGAAACTCCAGCGGATAGGGCACGCACCACAGGCGGCCCTTGATTTCAATCGATAACACGTTGTGCAGTTCCAGTGAGCCGGTGTCGGAAATGCAGCGCACCTGCAGGCCTTCGGGCAGTATGCGCGGCTCAAAATTCAGGATCGACTCGGTCAGCACGCGCTGAACATCCTGCCATTCGATGTCCGACATCCGTTTGCCCGCCAGCGAGGCGACGCCGTAATTCACCGTGGAGCGGCGCACCTGAGGAAAATCGCCGAGGTCGAGATTCGCTTCGCTGTTGACGCAGTTAAACAACCACTGCAGATCGCGCAGCACGCGCCGCCGTAGTTCGCTGTGCGAGACCAGATTGCGGACCTGCGCTTCCTGCTTTTTATGCGGTTCGTCGTCGGTCAGCAGGTCGAGCAGCACCGGCTGTATCTTGTCGCGTGAGGTCAGACGTTCGCTGTCCTGACGCTGACGGTATCCCTGCCGGCGCAGATCGTCGCCGTTATGATTGCCCCATAGGTGCTTGTCGTTCATCTCAGGCGTCCTGATCGAAGCTCAGCTGACGCAGGCTGTGCAGCGGAAACTCGTCGCTGTCGCTCAGCCAGGTTTTCAGGCCGTAGCCGAGGTAGTGCAGGCTGTCGCCAAGCGGCTGCCATTCGGTGCGTTTGCCGAGCAGCAGAGCGTCGTCGCTGTCTGCCGCCAATGGATAGCGCGCCGGCAGTTGGCACACCTGTTCGCGGCCGTCGGTCAGGCGCACCAGCGCATGGCTCCACACCAGATCGATGGCGCTTTGCGGCGCCTGGAACTGGATCTCGGCGATGGCGGAGAACGGCAGCCAGTAATAGGTGCCGTTGAGCGCCAGCTCGCATACCGGGCCGAGGCGACCGTCGCCGTCGGTCAGCCAGTCGAAGGCGACGGTTTTTTCCTCACCGCCGTCCGCCAGCAGCAGGCTGCCGCTGCCGGCCGGCGCGTCTTCCAGCGCCTGGTCACGCAGCGCCTGCGCCTGTGCGGCGTCGCCGGCCGCGTCCAGCTGCAGCGCCTGAATCATCAGCCCGAGCCAGGGCTGATCCTGCTTCAGCAGCGCCGGCGCGGCCTGGCCGGCAAACACCGCCTGACGCTGCAGTTCGGCCTCGACCGACTGCAGCAGCAGCAGGGTGGTCGGCTGCGCCATTGGTTTCAGCGCCTGCCAGGATTTGAGCTGCGCTTTGGCGCGCTGCCAGTTGCCGCTCAGGCACAATAGCTGTACCAGCGCCGCGCGCAGATCGGCGTCGGCCGGGCGCGCTTTGATATCGGCTTCCACCGCCAGGGTGGCTGCGCTGACGGAGCCGCCTTGTAATACGTCGGTTAATGATTTCACAACAATACCTCTTAATCAGTGGGCGGCGTTCTGGACGGTCAGATAACTACCGCTGGCCGGGTCGACCCGGTCGGCGGCCAGCTGATCCACCAGCCGTACGCTGAGCGGTTCGCGATAGGCTTTGAGCAGCGGCTGCCAGGTTTCTCGTACCTTGGCGACGCGCTGTTTCACCCGTTCGGCGTCGGCGGCCTGCTGGCGAGGGAGCTCGGCGATCAGCGTGCCGCTGAAGAACCAGACGTGTTGGACGCTGTCAAACGGCAGCACCAGATAGCTGCCGGCCACCTGCGGGTTGGCGAGCACCATGCGCTGACGGTTGGCGCTGACTACGGTCAGCGTCTTGCCGGCCACGTCAATATTCATCAGCGGGTAACCCTGTAGGAAGCTGATGGCCGGCGAACTGCTCTTGCCGTTACTTTGCAACTGGACGTTGTCGCTGCCGCTCAGCCAGCCGTCGCTTTGGCAGGTGAGGTTGCCGCCGGAAGGAATAAACATCGCGCTGCCGGCGTCGCTGTCTTGCCAGTAGGTGCGGAACTTGCAGCCTTTCGGCAGTTCGAACACCTGCGCCGGCGTAGCGTCGGCCTGCGGCGAGCTGACGGCGACCGCGGCCGGCGGCATCGGCGTTTCCTGCTGTGCTTCCGGCTGCGTCTGCGGCGCCGGCGCGGTTTTAACCTGCGGCTTCCAGCGTTGGTTTTTCAGCGCGTCGCCGGCGGCAAGCTGATTACCGGCCTTGTCGGTCAGCGTCCACGGCAGCTGGCTGACGGCGGGGCACTGTTTGGCCAGCAGGCTGCCGACCCGCGGCAGGAAGCCGTCCAGCACGGTGGCGTCCTTGGCGTCGGCGGAGACGATACGCAGCGGAATGCTCGGCGCACACCAGCTCTCCGGCTTGTTATTTTTGACGTTGTCGATAAAGACTTCGAGTTTCTGGCTGGGGGAATACACCAGCCGGTAATTTGCCGCGTGAACGGCGGGGACCGCCATCAGGGCAATCACACCGGGCATCCAATATTTCATCGTTAACCTTAGCTGTGTTATGCGGTTCAGTCTCGCGTGAGAAAACGTTCGGCATCCGCCAGCGAATGCAGCAGCGTAGTCTCTTGCGGGGAACCAATCCATACGGCGATAGCGCTGTAGTTATCGCTGTTGTTGTCTTTCTTCCATGCCTGCTGCATCAGGGCAATCCACTCGCTGGGGGAGTTGACCATATGCAGTGATTGCTCCAGTTCGGCCTGGGTGAAACTGTGCCAGAAGCCGTCGGTGCACAGCAGGAAAACATCGCCATCTTCCAGCTGCAGTACGTCGCTGTAGGTGGCGTCGCGTTCTTCATTCAGCCCCAGCGCAAAGTACAGCAGGTTGCTGTTGATGCCGCTGGTCTGGTAGCCGGCGTCCTGCATTTGCTGGATCAGGCTGTGGTCGGTGGTGACCGCGTGCAGGTAGCCGCGGCGGAACAGGTACAGGCGGCTGTCGCCGGCGTGCGCCCAGTAGGCCAACTGATAATCCCGGTCGATAAACAGGCTGACCAGCGTGGTGCCCATTTTGCTGTACTCTTCGGACTGGCTCTGTTGCTGGTGGATGGCCGCATTCGCCTGCGAGATATGCTGGCGAATGCTCTGCGCATCCAGATGTTTTTCGCCGTTGAAATTATCCAGGATGGTGTCGCGCGCCAGTTTGGCGGCGACTTCGCCGCCGGGAAAACCGGCGATGCCGTCACACACCACGAAGCAGGCCGCACGGTTGCCAACCACTTCGCCGGTCTGATCCTGGTTTGAGGCGCGGCCGCCCTGATTAGAGGTAGAGGCTATGGTGATATTCATTACACGTCCGGTTTGGTTTGGGAGTCTTTGTACTGATTCACTTCAACATCATAGGCATGCAGGAAGGCTTCGCCAAACAGCGTATGGAAGTCGTCTTCGATCTCGCCCGAGGTCTGCTGGTAATTTTTCACAAAATAGTCCCACAGCGCCGCTTTGCGGTTGGAAGGCAGCGCCAGACGCGGGGCGGAGCCCTCTTTACGCGCTTCTTCTTCCAGCCGGTCCGGGTTAAAGGACTGCAGCATGGCGGCGATAATGGCGCGAATGCCGGCGATCATCCCCAACTGGTGCGCCTGCAGGTCGATAAGCGCATCGCGCACCGCCTGTTCCGGCGGCATAAAGCCCGGCATCTGGCTGCCGAACATCTGCATCAGCACGGTTTTCCCGGACGGCAGCAGTTTGAACGGGTTGTTGGCCTCGTCGAGGATCATGGTCATCTCCGCCTTCACGCCGCGTTTGAGAATGGAGCGTGAAGAGAGCAGGGCGACGGTGCCCTGGGAGAACAGGCTCAGCAGACGGCCGACCTGGCGCACCTGCTGCTCGTCAAAATGCGGCTGCGGCTGCAGATCGTCCAGGCCGATGCCCTGCAGCAGCGCGGCGAGCAGCGGGCCTTCCAGCGCGTCGCCGTTAGGCGCGGCCGTCGCGCTCTGGACGCGGGCGTTCTGGTAGGCGACAGGGTCGATGCCTAGCCGGTTGCTCGGACGGGAGCGCGGCTGCGGTTCGGCATGCGGCGTGGCCTCCGGCTGTATCAGCGGCTCGGGTGCCGGGCGCGGCGGCTCCTGCGGTGCGGCAGCCTGCGGCTGTGGTTTCGGCGTCGGTTTTGGCTGAACCTGCGGTTGCGGTTGCGGTTGCGGTTGCGGTTGCGGTTGCGGTTGCGGTTGCGGTTTGGCCTTTGGCTCGATCTTTGGCTGTGGCGCAGCCTGCGGTTTTGGCGGCTCAGGCGTTGCTGCCGGCGTTTGCGGCGCGACTGCGCTCGGTGCAGCTTCCGGCTGCGTCAGCGGCACGGCACCGCCCATCAGCAGCCCCAGCGGATCGTTGCTGTTTGTGGCACCCGGCGCGCTGGGCGCACCGGAGTCGCCGAACAGCGCCAGCGGATCCAGCTCTTCGTCTTTATTATTGCTGCTCTCCGTCACCGCCGGCTGCGGACGTTTTGACGCCTCAGGCTTGGCCTGCTTCGGCTGGTTTTCCGCCAGCAGTGCGCTCGGGGTGGTGTCGGTCAGAATATTGTCGCGCTCGAAGGTGCTGTCGGTCTTAAACAGTTCGGCCGGGTCGGTCTGCTTTTGCTGCAGCTGATGCAGATCGACATCGCCAGCCAACTGGCCCAGCGGGTCGCTGGGGTTCAGCTCGCGCTGCGGCCGGTCGAGCAGCGGATTATGGTCGGGCTGCGGCGCAGGCTCCGCCTTCGGCGGTACGGCCGCGGCGGCGCTAATTGGCGTGAACTCTTCCACCAGGCTATCCCAGATTTCGTTAGGGATCGGCGCGGCGCCGTTTGCCTTGGCGGCCGGCGCGGCATCGGCGACCGGCGCTTGGGCGACCGGCTGCGCTGCCGGTTGTTGAACCGGCGCGGCCTGTTGATTCAGGTCGTTGACCTGGATCTGGTAGTCATCGATACCGAGGATATCGCCATCCTGCAGCTCCACCTGACGGCCGCGCTCCAGCGGAATATCGTTAAGCAGGACGCGGGTGACGTTGCCGCGGTTGGTGATGCGGCACTCGCCGTCAGCGGAAATATGCACAATGGCCTGCAGGCGGGAAATTGCACGCTCTTCATCCGGCAGAACCAGGTTATTGTCTACGCTGCGGCCGATGGTGCCGCCCGGCGGCAGGAAGTCGCAACTGCTTTGCGGCGGGTTTTGGCCATTTTTGTTTTTTACAATAGAAAATCGCATAAGGCATTCCTGCTGATTAGGTTTGATGCAAACTGTTTTCACGCCCATGGCTGCGGGTAGTGATGGATAAAAGGTTTATTGCCGTTCTGACGGCGGTGTCTCGGACGCGTCTTCAAAGTTAGTGACGGGCGGCAATAACAGAAAATAAGCGACTATAAAAAATATGCTGCCGTACCAGACTTCAGGGTAATCGGGGAAGTCGATAGCCGGGTAAATGCGGTCAAAGATAGCTTCACCGTCAAGGCAAATGGCGGTTTGCAGCACGATGCAGACGACTGTCACGCCAAAGTGCGCAGTAAATAACGGAAACCAGTGCAGGCGTATGGTTTTTTTACGTAAAAAGTAGAGCCCCAGCAGTACCGCAATGGATATCAAAAAATAGCTAACAGGGAATCCGTAGGAGTAAGGGTAAGTCGATAGTGGCATGCTCATTGTTAACCTTGTTTTTTGTTTTTATGTTGGTTTTTACTTTCATTCTTTGGTTTTTTGTAATATGTGTTGCGTGGTAGAAGAAATAAATAGATGAAAACAAAAAACAACCCACCGAATCGAATTATATTGTAATTATTTAAATCAGTCTGGTAGAATAAATTTATGAATTCTATTCCGTAAGAAAATATCGAGAATTGCAGAGAACCAATTGCTACTACCGTGAATGCATTTATTACAAATAGTAAATAACTATGTCGTCGTGTTGAGATTTTCTTAAGTAAATAAAGTGCAGCGACTGATCCTAAGGATATAAGGTAATAGCTAAATACCAATCCGTATGAGTATGTGGATAGAGTGACATCATTGTTCATTATTTTCCCCGTTATTCCCTATCTTATATATACCGAATATTGTTGAAGCGTCAGATATTCCCTCCAGTGCCAAACCTGCCATACCCATTTGCTGCCAACCACGGATATAATCACTGTTGATATATCTATAAAGTCTCCAAGAGTCAGGTCTTACAATCTGTCGAGCCATGCCATAACCAGAGAGTACAAGATCGACAGAACCATAAATTTTATCTGCAGTATTGTTACTGTATCCTAATGTATTGGCAGCGAAATGGTAGGCGCTTTTTACTGTGCCAACTTTCTCTTTGGTAAATAAAAGGTAATAGCCATTTTCATAAATGTTATTAGCTCCATGTAATATCAAGGGGGTACCAAAACCCGCACAGGCTAAGCCTGCTGAAGCTGTACAAGCACCGGCACCAGCAATAACCTGACTTATGCCGCTTAAAAAACCAACTTCCTTCATAATTAAATTAACTAGTCTGTCAGTTTTTTGTTTTTCTATCGCCATGTAAAACTTCATTCTTCCCATGTCTATTTGGAAGGTTTGGTTGTCTAAGAATGATATCTCCTCATTGATCATGGTGAATGCACCATGATAAGAAATACAGTGGTTTCGAATTTCTTGTTCTGCAGTAATAATTAAACGATCAATTTCTAATGCGAAATTAGCTTTGGATTCTACTGTGTATAGGTATAGTCTAGAATATAAAAGTGATTTTCTTCTTAATTCATTAATGGCATTTTCCACATCTTTTTTTGTTTTATATTGCATGTTGCTATATCCTTGTTGGGAATAATTCCATCATGATTATTTATTATCTAGTATCACATTATTTTTTATCTTTATACTTTTCGATGATGCTATCAAGTTCCCGGCTATGATAGAGGTCAATGCACTTGGCTAGCGTCATCGGTTCACCGGACATGCTGTCGTAATGTCTGGCAAGAAACTGTTGAGCCAGATTGCGCACCGCGCTATGTGCCTCAAGTGAGTATTCGCCAAACTCACTATAGCCTCTTGCCGCTGCGGTCGCGTCATTTTTAACCTCTGTTGCCGAATAGCCTTTGGCAATACAAACGCTGATAGCGTAGTTCTTCAGATAGCTCACTGCATCACCGTGGTAAGATCGCGGTGCAGCATAGACAGATAAAGAGGTGAAGAAACAGGCCAGGCTAAGGCAGCCAAGAAACGATAATTTATTATTTTTCATAACTATCTTTTCCATGTTTTACGTTGTTACTTTCCATGCTGGCCGCCACCGTAAAGCGTTTGTTTTATTCACTGATGACTGCGTATTTCTTGAAAATATTTTTGGCTTGTTCTGATGCTGGTAATGAAAGACAGGCTAATGTGTTATAGCTTCCGGGCACTGAACCGCTACTCTTTTTTTGCAGGTGCTGATGTATCAGCACTTCGCTGCTGTCAAAGGCCTCGATCGGTAGTTGACTGAATTCAAGATAAGCACTGGCAGAGCGGAATGCATCCCGCCGGGTGCTTTCTGAGTCAGTAAATTCACCGATGCAACGACTGATTAGCCAATTGTCATAGATTTTATTTTGTGGCAGATTTTCTATTTTCATATCATTTGCAAATGATGCACCTGAAGAAAATAAAAAACAGATAAATAGAAAATCTTTTATTTTTGTTTTCATAACAAAATGCTCAGACGTTATATTTATCCTTACCAATATGATGAAAGTGAGTCAATACGAGTCGACATTGCATCAGTCAGACACTTTTTGTCATTCATGCACTTATCTCTTTGCTGTAACCATGATTTTTGTGATTTCATCAATGATGTAGATAAGTTTTTATCACCGATATTATTGGATTGTTTTTTAGCCAGTAACCAAGCTCGAGCAACACTTTTATCATAAGCAGCTAAATTAAAATCCGAACATATCACTTTCTCAACGTTGCTTTTAGCATTAGAGCACTCGAATGAGGCAACGGGTTTGGGGCTTGCAGGCAACCGGTTAAGTTGCAATAACGAACCATCATACCAATTGACCAGTAATTTATTTTCGTTGAGTAAGGCAATGCGGGCATTCATGGCGTTGTCGGCAGGGCCGAATGAGCCTGAAGCACAAGTTATTTCTTGGGCCAAAACATGCTTGTTACCATCCTCGTTTAATTCATAGCTTTTAGCCGTGATGGTGTGTTTGCCACCCATCGTGTCGGTAATATATTGGTCAAGGCTGATTGTCTTTTCAGCAAGTTTTGGGGTGAGACAGTTACTGCCTTCTGGCAAGTTTGTTTGGATTTTATTATTGCTAATAGTAATGACTCTACCGACCAGTCGCGGATCGTTAAGCTGATAGCTAAGTGTGTGTGTGGCATCGTTATTAATATTTACCTGGTTGACTTGCCATTGACCTTCAATTGAGTGGGTCATGGCTGTGTTATCTACTGCATGTGCGGCATAGGGTAGCAGGCAGCAAAGCAAACTCAGTGACAGAGTTCTTGTTATTTTTCGTGTTGTTGGCGATCTCACCGCGTTACCCTGCTTATGGTTTGATACTCTCAGGGTTGTCCTGTACCCAGTTGGCGGAAGGCCTTTCTACATACTCTTTGGCCAACCGATCCAACTCCTTACCGTGGTACATATCCATGCATTTCATCAGGTTTAGCGAACTTTTGCCATCTTTGGCATGGTAGTTCTTCGCCAGATACTCTTTCGTTAAGGCAATAATGGGGGATGCCTCATCACGAATAATATAGTCGGACCAGGCGTCAATACCGCCTGATGAGGCAATAGCGTCTTTACTGGCTTCAGGTGATTTTTTATAGGCAACAGAGATACAGTATGTCAGTGCAATATCTTTATAATTCTGTAAATAACTACGGTGTGCTGCCTGAGGGGGCCAGTCTGCCATGCTGCTTTGAGCCATGGTGTAACCTGCAACTAGAAACAGTGAAAATGCCATTGTTTTTTTCATTTTAGCATCCAGAATTTTGCATGGTTAGTCGTATAGCGGGCACCCGGTTCGTTAAAGTAGCAGTAATCGTAGCAACTACCGTTGCCATTCCATAATGTGGCGTGCCCGTTGGCATCGCTCCAACCTGAAATATCAAAAAGAATAATACCTTTCTTTCCCGTTAACTCACTGCTGTTTGGCGGTGGAAAGGCGACGGAGAGATCGGCTGAACCCCATGTGCGTGTTAAATATGCAATGAGATCTTTAACCCGATACAAGTACCATTGACGATCTGCGCCAGAAACCGTTTTATCTTTAATAAATGGGACAGGAAAGCCAGTCTTATTAAGTATATAGCTCATGCGAATAGCACAAGTATTTTCCCATCTCCCATTAGGATAAATATTGGCAGCCACTCTGCCGCCAATGATCCTTGCGACATGTTCTGCCGGACTTTTAGGGTTGTATATATTTGCCGCGGCATTCCAGGCAGCAGAAAATGTGGGTCTTAAATTATTCATAATCATCATATCCCTATGACTATAAACCCCCGGCCGCAGCCGGGGGGGACAGATTAAGCTTCGCGGTTTTCTTTGATGTTCCAACCTGCGCTGCTTTCTGCGCCTTTACCACCTTTATCGCTCTGCTCCCAGTACTGCTGTTTAACTTTAGCAGCCTGGAAGGAGTAGGTTACGCCAACGGTGTCTTCACCGCCTGAACCGGTGTACTGCACAGCGGTAACCAGTACGTCGTCCAGGGTGATTTTTACATACTCAACCTGAGTACCGCCGGCTTTACAGACGGACAGTTCGATTTTGGTCAGGTGCTTACCGCTGGAGCAGTGCTTCAGCAGAGCCGGGGTGGATTTATCAACCAGCGCGTTAACGTGCAGGTCGTTAAAGCACACTTTACCGGCACCGCCGCCGCCGCCCACGCTCATGTTGCCCGGCTGGGACGCGCCCCAGGAGAAAGAAGTGATGTCGGTCCAGCCTTTGTGGTTGGAATCTTTAGATTCACCGCTGGCGCCTTCAACTTTCAGGAACATATCAATAGCCATAGTTTATTTACTCTTTTTAAGGGTTAAATAATATTAACGTTGCGTTGAAAAAATCAGGTAATAGCAGCAGGAATTGGAAATTTGGCAATGCACTACCATTTAACGCTCCTTGTGCCATGCACCTTATGGAAATACCGAATGCTATCGGTATTGATTATCGAGATACTATTTAAAAGAATAATGTCTCAATAATTACTTATGCGGATTATCTGTTTCCCATGAATGATTTGGATTGCCGACGATTAACGTGCGGGACAAATCATCTAATTCAGGGCTGTGATATAACCGCAAGCAGTTCAGGGTGACACCCTGACTGTTTGTTTCAGATTCGCTATGAAATTCATTGGTTCTTGCCTTGAATTTATCAATAAGCGCGTTGATTCTATCATCTCCAGACTCTATATCAAACGGTATCCAGTCTCTTATCGCATTAGCCGTTCTGGCCGCGTCAATAGAAAAAGTTTTGTCTGAATCAGAGACCTGAGATAAACAACGGGATAATGCCAGTTCTTTGACCGCCTGCTGATAAGGCATTTTCTTGATAAATGCTACCGGGTCCTGGATATCTTTAGCAAATGATTGCAGGGAAAGACTTATTAAGACCGTAGTGAGACTGGTTATTATCAACTTACTCATGGTAATTCCCAGAAGTTAGCATGTGTGGTCGAGTACTGAGCACTAGCCTCATTAAAATAACAATGATCGGAACACTGAGAGCCATTCCAAAAGGTTGCGTGTCCACCAGCGTTACTCCAACCCGTAATTTCGAATAGAATTAGCCCTTTCCTATTAGCCAGTTGAGTTACAGGCAATTGCGGATAACTCATTATTAAATCTGGCTTTCCCCATGTAGTGGTAAGGTAGGCAATCAAGTCCCTGACTCGAAAAAAATACCATTTCTTATCTGCGCCAGAGACGGTTAACTGACCTATCCTGGGGACGGGGTGGCCCGTGTAGTTAAGAACGTAACTCATTCTTACTGCACAACTGTTTTCCCATCCGCCTTTATTTACAGGGATATCGAAATTGCGCTTTACAGCACCACCGATAGTATTTTTCACTTTTCCCAATGGATCATTGGGATCATAAATATTTTTTGCAGCAGCCCATGCTGCAAGAAAACGTGGCCTCGTGCCCATAGACAATATCCTTATATTAATCAGGCTGCGCATTACCGCAGCCCGTCATCGGCGCATCAGGACGCGTCGTTTTTCTTCAGCGAAGGCAGTTTCGACACCAGACGCAGGGAAACGGTCAGGCCTTCCAGCTGGTAATGCGGACGCAGGAAGAACTTGGCGCTGTAGTAGCCCGGGTTGTCTTCGATCTCTTCCACCTGAACTTCCGCCGCGGCCAGCGGTTTGCGGGATTTGGTTTCCTGCGAGGAGTTGGCCGGGTCGCCGTCCACGTAGTTCATGATCCAGTCGTTCAGCCAGCGTTCCATATCGTCGCGCTCGCGGAAGGAACCGATTTTGTCGCGCACGATGCACTTCAGGTAATGTGCAAAGCGGCAGCAGGCGAACAGGTACGGCAGGCGTGCGGACAGCTGGGCGTTGGCCGAGGCGTCGGCGTCGTAGTATTCCGCCGGCTTCTGCAGCGACTGGGCGCCGATAAAGGCGGCAAAGTCGGAGTTCTTGCGGTGTACCAGCGGCATAAAGCCGTTTTTCGCCAGTTCCGCCTCGCGACGGTCGCTGATGGCGATTTCGGTCGGGCACTTCATATCCACGCCGCCGTCGTCGCTCGGGAAGGTATGGCACGGCAGGTTCTCTACGGCGCCGCCGGATTCCACCCCGCGGATTGCGGTACACCAGCCGTACTCTTTGAAGGAGCGGTTGATGTTGGTCGCCATCGCATAGGCGGCGTTGGTCCAGGTGTAGTTGCCGTGCGTCGCGCCGTCGGTATCTTCTTCGAAGTCAAATTCGTCAACCGGGTTGGTGCGGATGCCGTAAGGCAGGCGCGCCAGGAAGCGCGGCATCACCAGGCCCAGGTAGCGGGCGTCTTCCGATTCGCGCAGGCTGCGCCAAGCGGCGTATTCGGTATTCTGGAAGATCTTGGTCAGATCGCGCGGATTGGACAGCTCCTGCCAGGATTCCATCTGCATCACGCTTGGCGCGGTGCCGGCGATGAACGGGCAGTGCGACGCGGCGCTGATCTTGGCCATTTCGCCCAGCAGTTCAACGTCCTGCGGGCTGTGGTCGAAGTAGTAGTCGCCCACCAGGCAGCCGAACGGCTCGCCGCCGAACTGGCCGTACTCTTCTTCATAGATTTTCTTGAAGATCGGGCTTTGGTCCCAGCCCACGCCCTTGTGGCGCTTCAGCGTGCGGCCCAGCTCTTTCTTCGAGATGCTCATAAAGCGGATTTTCAGCAGCTCGTCGGTTTCCGAGTTGTTGACCAGATAGTGCAGGCCGTGCCAGGCGCCTTCCAGCTTCTGGAAATCTTCATGGTGAATGATTTTGTTGATTTGCTGCGACAGCTTCTCGTCAATCTCCGCGATCAACGCCTGAATGGTGCGGTAAGCGTCGGAGGATACGGTCACGGTGTTTTCCAGCGCCTGCTGCGCCAGGGTTTTCACCGCGTTGGCGACGGCTTCTTTCGCCTGATCGGTCTTCGGACGAAACTCTTTGTTCAACAGCGCGCTGAACTCGTCGTTGGATAAGGTTTCGCTGGTTTGTAACGCTTGTTGTTGCTGAGGCGAGTTGCTCATCAATTAATCCTCACGCTCGTTATTGTCGTCTTTTGGCTCTGCCGGTTTCGGCGCGTTAGTCAGAGATTTCAACAGCTCCGGATTTTGCAGGATCTGGGAGATCAGCTCTTCGGCGCCGTTTTTACCGTCCATATAGGAAAGCAGGTTGGACAGCTGGGTGCGTGCTTCCAGCAGGCCGTCCAGTGAGTCAACTTTGCGGGCGATGGCGGCAGGGGAGAAATCGTCCATGCTTTCAAAGGACAGATCGATATTCAGTTTCCCTTCACCGGTCAGGGTATTGTCTACCTGGTAGGCCACGCGCGGCTTCAACGACTTCATACGCTCGTCGAAGTTGTCGATGTCGATGTCGAGGAACTTGCGCTCGTCGACGCTCGGCTGCGGGTCTACCGGTTTACCGACCAAATCCGCCATCACACCCATTACAAACGGCAGCTGAATTTTGCGTTCTGCACCGTAGATTTCGACATCATATTCAATCTGGACGCGCGGCGCGCGGTTGCGGGCGATGAACTTCTGTCCGCTGCGGGATTTCGAGTTTGCCATGAGTTACTCCATCTAATGACGATTAGGAACGATTGCCATCGCTGACGGCGTCGTTCAAATTCTGGCCTGTGTCTGTGACTACAGGCAACGATAGTGGTCGAAACGAAAAACGACAAGCTGAGGTTCAGCGTCAGTTATTGTCGTCGTTATCAGTGCGCCCAAGAATGGTTTCCAGTTGATTGAGACCATCGGGCGCCAGGTCGCGGACAATTTGCATAAAGTCCAGGGTAATCAGGCGCTGCACGCGGTCAATCATCAGCGGCGCCGGATGGCTGGGTTCATTCAGTTGAAAATAGCTTTTTACCTTTTCCAGCATCAATTGGGCATCGTCGCGCGACTGAATCTGCGCGTTGCGCCAGTTGAACACTGCCGCAGTGGTCGGTACGGCACCAGCACTGGCAGGGGTTGCGGCTTGCTGCTCGTCATGCGGTTCCGGCGCGGCGACCTCCGGCTGCGCCGTAGCGCCGGCCTGCTCAATGACGTTGAACATCTTCAGCAGGCTGTGCATCTCCGGCAGCGCGCTCTCGCCCAGATGGCGGGTCACGATGTCGCGAATGGCGGCCAGCTGCTGGAGGATGGTGCGCACCAGCGTTACCGCCGGCTGCTCCTGCTGGGCCAGCTCATCCTGCAGACGGGCGCGACCGCCGGGGAAGGAGGCGCACTCCTGTTTGCTGCCGTCCAGCAGCGAGCAGGCGTCGCGCAGTGTAATCTCGCCGGCAGCGCTTTTCAGCAGCCAGGCGGAGCGTACGCAACTGGTGAGGGCAGACTTGTCGCCAAGGTCGGCCAGGACGTTAATACGAAACAGCGGATCCGCCTCGCCGTCGAATTCCAGCAGCGGCAACAGCGGTTCCCAGTAGCGGTCCAGCGCCTGATGAATCAGCGTCAGGCCGTCCGCATAGCCTTGCAGGCCGCGCAGCTGCGCCCAAGCACGAGTCAGCGGCAGCATGACGCGCAGATCCTTGGTGCGCTCGAACAGCGCGGTCGCCAGGCGTTCCACCTGCACCCAGTCCGGTGCCTCGGCCGGAATAATGGTGTCGCCGAACTGCTGTTCAGCCTTGCCGGCGCAGGCCTGTTCCATCGCTAAAAAGTCAGCGTCATACTCCAGGTTGTCGCCGCAGGGAGAATCCGCGTCAATCGGGGTCAGCAGAGTTTCTATAGCCATACTCAGTCTCTAGATAAATGAAAACGCCGTTAATCAAACATTTGCGGATATTGCCCGCCGCGGCCGGGGCGCGCCCAGCCGTTAGGCTCGAACAGCAGCGAGAACAGTTGCACCGTCAGGTTGCCGCTGTGCACGTGGGTGTAAAGCGGATGGCCGTCGCACTGATTGGTCCACCAGAAACTGGTGTACTGCGCCGGGTCGAAGCAGTCGGCGGCCTGTTGCCAGCCGAGACCCGGCAGATCCGGATGGCGGAAGCCGATAATCGACAGAATTTCCGATTCGCTCTCTGCCGGCGGCGTCGGCAAGGCCGGTATCTTCAGCAGGCTGTGGTCGATCTGCTCGGCGGAAAAACCGTTGCGCACGCCGTTGAGCAGGGTATGCCCCAGTTGGCGGTACCACTCTGCCGCCATGTTCAACTGCTGAATGTGCCACTCTTCCGGCGTAAACAGGCGGATGGCGCAGATCGGGTAGTGGCGTCCTACGCGGTCGCGCGCCGGCAGCAGGCAGCCCAGTTGGATATATTGGCTGCCGAGCGTCGCGGGGATGACGAAGTTCCATACCGGCGCATTGCTGAACGGGTTGCTGGCGTTATCGGGCAAGTTCTGTTTCTGGCTGACTAAGCCATTGTGAAACCACTGGGCCCAGTTACTGACCACTAAGTCGGGCAGGCGGCGCTGTAAAAAATCACCGGCGGTGGGAATCTTTCCATACCAGCCGATGCTCGCTGTCGGGCTTTGGTCGTTGCTCATGGTAATGAATGTCCTTTCGGGGCTACGGGCAGGAGAATGCCGGCAGCTGGAACGGATTGCGGATACTGTTGGCGGTGAATTCCAGCGTGACGCGATGGCCGTCGAGGTTGAACGTCGCCTGACGGCTCAGGCTGCTGCCGCCGGCCGACAGACTTGCCATATCGACCATCCGGTTCAGCGCCCAGGGGCCGCTGGTCAGCCGGCTGGCGGTGGTGCCGTTCGCCAGCGCCAGCTGCAGGTGTACCTGATTGGTGTTGCGGGTGCCTGGCCAACTGACCACCAGCGGCACCAGCGGACCATGGCTGTATTTGAACAGCTGCCCGTCAATATCCAGCGTCATATTGAGAATATCGTTATCCATCCGCACCGGCCTTACCGTCACGCGGTAAGACGGCGTGGCGGTGCCGTTGGCAAAAAACGCATCGCGAATGCGCTGCGCCTGCTGAAACGAACGCAGAATACCTTCGCCGCCCGGCAGGGTTTTACCATCGACGCCCGGCGTGAAACGCCAGTTGGCGCGGGTGGTGTCTACTTTGCCCTGCAGATTCTCGCGGAAGAAGCTGTCCATCAGCCCGCTGTTGGGGGCGAACATGCGCGCCAGATCGTCCGGCGTTACGTCCCGCTGCGAGCGCGAGGAGAGGGGATAGCGGCCAGCTATCGCCTGCCGGCAGAAGCTGCCGACCTCAAAGCTGATGCGCTTTTTTACGTTCTCCATCTCCTTACGCTGGGTATCGCTGCTGGCGCCGATCGCCAGTGACAACAACATCTGTTTGAACGGCGTCGGCAAACGGCCGGACTCCGCCTGCAGGCGCGGGATCACGTCGCTCGGCGGTGCGGACATGCCGCTATTGGCCGCGCCCTGCACCGCAGTCAGATAGCTGTACAGCTCATCGACCTGTTTCAGCACGCCGTCAAACACAATCGCCTTGCTGCCTTCGCCCTGACCCTGCGTCAACTCCAGCAGCGGCGCGAAGTGCGCCATCACCACCTGTTCCGGCTGGGTGGAGACGTCGCCGTCGGCGTTGTTCGTCCGGTTGGTGAACAGGGCCTCCAGCGTACGGTTGGCGCTCTGGTTGATGGATTCGCCGGCCTTATCCGCCAGCGAACGTGCTTCCTCACCGTCTTTTTCTTCCCGCAGCGTAACGTTTTTACCGACGTTGACCAGCAGGTTGCGCATCGGCGACGGATTGCCGGACAGCAGGCGTGCGCTGCTGATGCGCTGCGTCAGATTGCCGATATGGGCCAGCTGAATATCCCCCAGCAGCTCATCCCAGACGTCGATAAAATCCTGCATATAAAGCTGGCGTACGGTCTTGGTCAGGTCGGCGCTTTTCTGCTCCGGCGTCTGGGTGTTCAGCACCCAGACATCTTCCTGACGCAGCGTATCGGTCACTTTATCGATATTGCTGTCGAACGCCTTCCAGTATCCCTGCGGGGTAAACAGGCCCGGGATGCCGTCGGTGACCGGCTTGCCGCTTTTGCGCGAGAACGCCAGCTCGGTCTGCGGGCTGGCGAGATCCACCAGACGCACCGGTTTAATCTCGGTCTGATTCAGCAGCAGGCGCTTCAGGCGGCCATAGACGCGCTGCGACAGCGGCGCGCGGTTGATGGCGGCCTGCGCCTGGGTGACCAGCGCTTCGTCCCTGGCGTAAGGCGATGCCTGAATCTGGCCGTCAAGCAGTTGGCTCAGGTGCCATTCCAATTGCTGTAACTGTTTTTTGGTACTGCCCTGCGGCAGGTTGCGCTGCAGGTTGAGCATCACCCAGGCGCGCAGGAATTTGCCGTCGTACTGCTTCGGCAGATACAGCATCTGGTAAGCCTTCAGCGCTTCGTAGCTGAAGTCGGCATCGCCGTGGTTATCGTTGCGCAGGGTGGTGGCGATCTGCTGCGCCACCTGCGGCAACAGCAGCTCTTTCAGCGTTTTCTGGTACAGCGCGTTGCTGGCGTCGCTGACCTGGTCGCCGCGATACAGCCCCATCCGGTAAGTAAACGGTGGATCGTCCAGCGAGAAGTTCTGGCTGTCCGGCAGATGCAGCACGCTGTTCAGGAACGGCAGCAGGGCGAACATATCGCCGGAGTCCAGCTGCGTCAGTCCTTGGCCCTGACGCTCCACGGACGGCGCCTTGGCGGAGACTTCGGCCAGGTAGGCCTTGTTGTTGCCGTAGCTGGTGAACCAGAAAATTCCCAGAATCGTCAGCACCAGCGCCAGGCCGATATAGCCGGCCCAGTGCAGCGCGCGGTTGCGGTATTCCCACCAGCGGTTGCTGCCGGCTAGCCCGGACTCCTGGAAGATCACCGATTCCAGCGTCTCTTTCAGGAAGAAGCTCTGCCCTTTGGCCGCCGGGATAGGCGCCTCGTCGTTGACGCTGTCCCAGGAGGTCTGGCCGCCGTTGCTTTGTGTGCCGTTGGACGGCAGCTGCAGATAGCGGTTCAGCTCGCCCATCACCCGGTCGAACGGCAGGCCTTCCTGGGTGCCGCTGGTAAAGTAAATGCCGCGCGGCGTGAAGCGTGTTTCAAAGCTGGAGGTGGCGAACACCACGTCCAGGTACTGCGCCAGCAGCGGACGCAGTGCGGCGAACTCCTGCGGGAACAGATAGCTCTCTGAGCGCTGGCGCGCATCGTGCTCGACCAGCAGCGTATCCGGCAGCGCCGCGTCGAGACGCTGTTGCAGCAGCGTATACTGCTGCTCAAATTCGCCGCTGAGGTTAAAGTCGGACTGACGTGAGCGCTCATACGGGAAGGTGAACCCCCAGATCTGGTCGCGCTGCGCTTTGTCAAAGCCGCTGAAGTAGGCCATAAAGCCGTTGAGCAGGTCGGTTTTGGTCACCATCACGTAAACCGGGAAGTGGATGCCCAGCTGTTCGTGCAGTTCAATCAGTCGCTTACGCAGCGCGCTGGCCTGCGCGTTGCGCGCTTCGGCGCTTTCCGTCATCAGATCGGCGACGCTGATGGTCACCATCACGCCGTTAATCGGCTGGCGGGTGCGGTACTTTTTCAGCAGGTTGACGAAGCTTTTCCACTCGCCGGCGTCTTCTTCCCGCTGGCTCTCCTGAGTGGTGTAACGGCCGGCGGTGTCCAGCAGCACGGCGTCGTTGGTGAACCACCAGTCGCAGTTGCGGGTGCCGCCGACGCCGCGCAGCGCGGATTTGCCAAAGCGGTCCGCCAGCGGGAAGTGCAGGCCGGAGTTCACCAGCGCGGTGGTCTTGCCGGCGCCCGGCGCGCCGATAATCACGTACCAGGGCAGTTGATACAGATACTGGCGGCTGAAGCGGGTCATCCAGCGGTGTTTATCGCCCTGACCGGGCGCAAAGCGCGCCTTTTTCAGCAGTTGGGCGGCCTCGTCAAAGCGCTGCGCCAGCAGCTGATCCTGCTGTGGCTCCGCCTTGGCGTCGGCGTCATCGGCCGGCGTCTGCTCGCTGGCGCGCAGGTTGCTGAGCAGCTTGCGGTTAAACCAGGCGCTGTAGATGCGCGGCACAATGCGGCACAGTACCCAAATCAGGTAGATTACCGCAATGGTGATGATGCGGTTCAGTTCCGGCTCCAGCGGACGGTAATCGCCGATGGCCACCAGCGGGCCGATCATCCAGATGATGAACGCCAGGGCGCTGATGCCGGCAAACCCCCATAACAGGCGGCTGGTGATGATGGAGAATAACGTACTAAGCATTACTTTCCGTTTCCTTGCTGCAGTCCGTTGATTTCCGCCTGAGTATTTTCTGGCGCAACCAACAGCGTAATTTCAACCCGGCGGTTCAATGCACGGTTCTCTTTACTGTTATTCGGCGCGACCGGATTACTTTCGCCGCGGCCTTCCGCTTTCACCCGCTGAGGGTTATCAAGATGCTTTTGCAGCCGTTCGCTAACCGCTTCGGCGCGCGCCAGCGACAGTTCCCAGTTCGAGGCGAAGCGGGCGCTGCGGATCGGCTGGCTGTCGCTGTAGCCGGTCACCAGAATCTTGCCGCTGACGCCGTTCATCGCCTTGGCGATGCGGTCGATAACCGGGACGTACGCCGGGCGCACGCTGGTGGCGGCGGAGTTAAACAGCCCGTCGCCTTTGAGGATTACCACGCTCTGCTGCGCTTCGTCGCGCACCACCACCAGACCTTCGGCGATTTCTTTGCGCAGGAAGCTCTTCAGGCTCAGCACCGGCGGCGCGGCCGGCGCCGGGTTGCCGATCGTCACCTGCGGCAGGTTGGTCTGGTAGATTGAAGCCAGCACCGGGCTGGTAGCATCGCCCAGACGCCAGTTGAGGACGATAAACAGCAGCGAGGCGAGAAAACCGGTCAGCGCCGCGCAGGCCCACAGCGGCACCAGCGGCCGCCACAGTTTTTGCTGCACCGGCAGATCGACCGCGTTGGGCGACAGCGGCGGCGCATAGCCGCCGCGTACCGAACGAATCAGCTGCAGCAGGCGCTGTTTCATGGTTTCCAGCTGCGAACGGCCGTTCTCCATCACCCGGTAGCGGCCTTCAAAGCCCAGCAACAGGCAGTAGTTGACCAGCTCCAGCAGGTTGATGTGCTCGCGCGGACTTTGCGACAGTTTGGCCAGCAGTTGGAAGAACTTTTCACCGCCCCAGGTCTCGTTATGGAAGGTCACCAGCAGGCCGCTGCCTGACCAGACGCTGTTGCTGCCCCAGGGGGTGAGAGCGGCTGCTTCATCCAGCGCGGTGCACAGGCAGTAGCGCGCGCCGATAATCACTTCATACGGCAGATTGGCGCGCTGACCGCGCACTTCGAAACGACGAACCTCATCGATCAATTGCTGACGCAGCTGCGCCGGATTGGCGTGCGTCGCCGACTGCCGGATTTGCGAGATCGCATTCAGCAGCGGATTGGCGGCGGCCACTAACGGGTTATCCCACTGCGCGGCCTGGATGTTTTCCTGTGTCATAGCTTATCGGTCCGTATGGCTGCGAATAGCCCAGAATTCCATGTCCAGACCCGGGAACTCCCCTGCCAGATGCAGGGCGAAGGCGCTGGATTTTTCCATCTGCTTCCACAGATCGCCGCCTTTCTCCAGTTCGAAGTAGGTATAGCCGGCGTGGTAGGGGATCTGACGCGGCGCGGCGGGCATGGTGCGCAGGCCGATGCCCGGCAGCTGCAGCTGCACCAGATCGCGGATGCGCGTGACCGGGGCGATTTTCATCTGCGCCGGGAAGTGGGTCAGCAGCACGTCGGCGGCGACGTCGGCGCGCACCGCCAGCACAAAGCCGAAGTCGCGCATCATTTTGGTGTCCTGCACCGTCGCCACGTTCAGCCCGTGCGAACGTTCGACCAGGGTGAGCTGGATGGCGTTGTCTTCCAGCACCACCGACAGCCCCTGACGCAGCAGCAGCATCAGCTTGCCGAAGCTCAGCGCCGGGTTATCGTGGTCGTACACCGGCAGGCGGCCTTCCGGCGTGCGCTGCGGTGAGAAGCTGGACAGCTCGGTAGCGAACTGCAGCCACTCGGCAAACAGACGTTCCGGGTGCAGATGTTCCAGATGCCAGGCATGGCTGACCTGACCGAGATAGCGGTTCACCAACTGCAGCAGCATAAAATCGACCATTTCGGAACTGCCGCCGCGGCCCGGCTGCAGCAGGCGCTGGCTCATCTGCTGACTGCGCTGCTGCAGCAGGCCCTGCAGATCGTTGATAAAGGTTTTCAATACCGGGCTGCTTTGACAGTTGAGCGTCGGCGGAATCAGGTCCGGTTCCAGACGCAGGCTGTTGTCGCCGCGTTTTTCCAGCACGCGGGTGACGGTCATCGCGGTCCATTCGGCGTTCAGATCGCTTTCCAGCATCAGGCGTAGGCGCAGGTTGCCGAACTGCAACGCCGCGCTGCCGACGGAGACCGCGTTCAGGTCGTCCACTTCGTTTTCATAAGCCAGATAGCGCGCTAGCGCGTCCGGCGACTCCTGGAAGATCACGTCTTCACGACCTGCTCGATAGGTCGGCAATGCCAGAACGACGTTTTCGCCGGTTTTGTTTTCGGCGATGGCCAGCGGGGCCGGCGCCTGCTGCGCGCCGTTGAAGCGGAATGGCGTGCCGTCCGGCATAATGCCGCTGGCGGCGGTCAGGGCTATTTTCCCCTGACGCAGCAGGGTCTGATCCAGCTCAAGGGTCAAAAAGCCCCAGAAACACCCGTTATGCGCCTGTCCCCAGTTACGTACGTAACTCTCGAGGTAGTTTTCCGCCTGCTGGAAGTGGTGGGGACGCAGAAACATCCCTTCACTCCAGACCACTTTATGAGCATCTTTCATCATCACACCTATGTAGGGGACGGGCGCGCCCGTCCCAAATTATCAGTCTTCGTCCTTGACGATGCGCAGACCGTTAACATCGGCCACAACGTGCGCCTGCAGCTCATCCGGCGAGAATTGCCAGACCTTATAGAAATTGGTTTCGGTCGGGGCAGGCATCGGCAGTGAAATGCGCCAGGCTTTGCCGTCCAGGTTCTGGTATTCGGCGATCACCCCGATATAGCGCGTCTCCAGCGTGCTCTGACCGCTCAGCTTTTTGCCGGTCTGGCCGGGCGTCAGGAAAAACTGGTCGCTGTCCTGCAGGCTGTTGCCCAGTACGCTTTTGGCGTCGTTCTGCAGGCTGAAGAAGTCGGCATCCATAAATTCCGCGTCGGAGCGCAACAGCAGCACGCGCACCTTGATCGGGGCGGGGCTCTGGCCGGCGTTGGCATTGACCTGCGGGGCAGCGTCGAACGTCAGGCCGTAGCGCGATGGGACGCTTTTTGCCGAAGACATGCAACCGCTGAGCAGCAGCGCGCCCAGCATCAACAGGCTAAGGCCCCACTGCCGCGGGGCGAATGATGATTTCATTATCAATGACTCCCAGCGGAAGGGGATTACTCCAGGATCCAGGTGGCCGATTTGGCGTCTTTACAGGCCTTGCCGTCGCTGCCGACCTGGACGCAGTTTTGCGGTTTGGCGGCGGCGCGCGCGCGGCGAGGGCGGTCGTTGCGCAGGGTGGAGCGATATTTGTTTTCTGGCACGCCGGCGTTGCCCTGGATGTAGCCCATCAGGTCGCCGCCGCGCACGGCGGAAATGGCCAGCCACTCGTTTTCCACTTCGCCAAGCGCGTAGAAGGATGCGGCGTTGTCGAGGCGCGTCACGGTGGCGCCGCCGTAACCCGGCTTGGTCATGACGCTGGCGGCGTACAGGCTGCGGTACTCTTTATCAATCGGTTTGAACTGTTTCGGTGCGGCGATCGCCATACGGTGCTGCAGCTTCACGCCGTTGACTTCGCTGGTGACCAGGGTATCTGAACTGATGACCGGCGGCGGCGGCGGGGTCGAACAGCCGGCAAGGATCAGGGTGGAAAGCAGTGTCATCGTAAGCCGTATTTTCACAATATCCTCTTTATATCTCTTGTTGTCGGCGAGAAGCGCTGTGGTTGATCGACGTTCATCGTCGCTGCGGCTGCGCATTGGCGAAGCGGACGACGGAGAACGATGCGCGTTGCCATAGGGAAATGGTTCTGGACTGGTTCCGCAGCGTGTTGATGCGGCAGCGGGCGTGTGCCTGCGGCGCGGCAGCAGTCCGGATGCATTTCTGTCGAGGTAAAAGAGTCAGGCGGGGGGATAACGTGGGGCCGGCAGGAAAAACGGCCGTCAGCATCCCGCCGTGACACGGCTGCGCCTGAACGTCGCGTTTTCCCTGCGGTGGAGTGGGCTGCAGGCGCGGGGAAGCCGCCATTTTCACCTGGGCAAAAATAGCGGCTTCCCCAAAGATAAAAGCCCTGCTGGTGGCCCAGGCAGGGAGAGACGCCGTAGCGTAACAATATGGTCGCTTTCATTGTGTGTGTAAGGCTTCCTGTGGATATCTGCGCACTGCCACGCAGCACCGCTCAAAACAATCCCGTGTTAGGTTTTATAGATATCAGGCTACGTCACAAGAAATACGTGCAAAGGTTGGGACGTTGAAAGGTAACGTTCCCTAAATCAAATTATTGTGCGTATACGTAGCATTGTTCCGGTATCCGCTTGGGGCGGAAAAGCGCACATGCTGCGGGTTACGCGTTATTTATCAGGCTGGAAAACAGCGGCTAATGTGATGACTTTTACTTAATGATTAGCGGGCGAGCGAACTCTACAGTCATCGCGCAGGCAGGCAACTGAGGGGCGTTGCGCGCATAAATCCGCACTCTGTTTAATGATAAGCGGCACCTAATATTTTCGCCGGTTCAGGCATAGCTACCGCACGGGATTAACGCGCGATCCCGAGGGCGTGCCTGTCACAAACAGAACGATTAGCTGTCCAAATATTTAACAATTTTTACAGATCCACGGGTTTGGCTGCAGTTTACAATAGCTATAGGCATTTGCAAAATAATGGCCTTCAACCCATTTTGGTGAAGCTAACTTACGCAATTTTTTATTTTTATGCAATATAAACAGCGAGTTAAAATGCATCTCATTTCCCGTGCGTATGCTTTGGCTAAATGGTAATACCAAAAACTAATGAGTCAGGCGTCTCTTAACCCTCTTAATTAAAACTATTTTTTAACGAAAATTAACTTTTCGCTGATTTTCTATCCTTACCATTTACATGATAAATCTAAAGAAATATATAAATTAATCGAATGTTATTTCAGATAAATCTCATTTCTTATGGGGGTGAGGAGACGTTTGTTGGTTATAAAACACACACTTGCTGCGGAGGCGCGACGGCAAGTTTCTGGGTTTTTTCTTGTAATGAAGCTAATGGGTTGAGTTAAATCTGAGCCTTGGCGCCGGGGAAAGACTCCCCCGGCGGTAACGGACGGGTTATTCCACAGCGACGCGAACGATCAGTTTGCCGAAGTTCTTTCCTTTGAGCAGGCCGATAAAGGCCTGCGGGGCGTTTTCCAGGCCGTCAATGACATCTTCGCGGAATTTGATATGCCCCTGTTCGACCCAGGTTTCCATTTGCTGTAGGAACTCGTTGAAGCGCGGCGCGTAGTCGTCAAAAATAATAAACCCCTGCATGCGGATACGCTTACGCAGGATCAGCGCCTGTAACGCTGGCAGGCGGTCCGGACCGTCGGGCAGGTCAGTGGCGTTATATTGGGCGATAATACCGCAGACGGGGATGCGCGCTTTGGCGTTCAGCAGTGGCATGACGGCGTCAAACACCGCGCCGCCGACGTTTTCAAAATAAACGTCAATGCCGTCTGGGCAGGCCTGGGCGAGCT
The DNA here is from genome assembly GCF_000330865.1 of Serratia sp. FGI94. Classification (NCBI taxonomy): domain Bacteria; kingdom Pseudomonadati; phylum Pseudomonadota; class Gammaproteobacteria; order Enterobacterales; family Yersiniaceae; genus Serratia; species Serratia sp. FGI94. The sequence goes on along the minus strand of NC_020064.1, from coordinate 2,916,312 downwards.
GCCCGGCAAAATCGTCGGCGCGGTGATCGATACACTCGTCAAACTGTAGCTCTTCTCGGACATAGCGGCATTTCTCTGCGCCGCCGGCGATGCCGACCACGCGGCAGCCTTTCAGTTTCGCCACCTGGCCAACAACCGAACCTACCGCGCCGCTGGCGGCTGCGACCACCACGGTTTCACCAGGCTGCGGCTGACCGATATCCAGGAGTCCCATATAGGCGGTAAAACCGGGCATGCCCAAAACCCCCAGCAGGCGTGAGGGATGTTTCAGCTGCGCGCCAAGATTGCGCACGTTGCTGCCGTCGGTCAGCGAGTAATCCTGCCAGCCCGTACTTCCCAGCACCCAATCGCCGGGAGTAAAGTCCGGGTGCTGCGAGGCGACGACCCGTGATACGGCACCGGCGACCATCACGTCGCCGACTGCCACCGGGGGAGCATAAGACGGTGCGTCGCTCATCCGGCCGCGCATATAGGGGTCGAGCGACAAATAGACGGTGCGCAGTAACGCCTGGCCTGCGGCAGGCTGCGGTACTTCGGCCGTTTCCAAGCGTAAATTTTCCGACGTGGGTTCGCCGTGTGGCCGTGAAGCGAGCACGATGCGGCGGTTATCTGGCGAAGGTTGAGACATGGAGCGCTCCTGATCTGTGAATACCAGCACTCAGTCTAGTCAGAGGCGGCAGGGAACCACCAACGTAAAGTGCTGCGCGGTGACGGCTGGTTAGAGCGGTACGATCAGCACATCGGCCTGGCTGGCATCGATAAACCGCGCGGCCGAGCAGCTCAGTTTGTTCATCAGGTGGTCGCTGTGGTTGCCACAGATAACCAGATCAAAACAACGTTGCTGATTGGCGTAAATCAGACCGTCTCCCAGCTCTCCCTGCACCACCAGTAAATCGGCGATGGGATAGCCGGCCTGTTGGCGGAGCTGTTCCAGGAACAGGCGGGTCTCTTCTTCCATCAGATTGCGCAGATCGCCGAGCATCGGGCCGGCGAAACTATTATACAGTTCCGGATTGGCCACCATACTGAGCAGCGTGATTTGTCCGTTATAGGGGCGGACGATGGAGATCGCTTTTTGCACTAATAATTGGCTGTCGGCGGCAACGGCGACGGCTACCAGTACCTTTTGATATCCCATATTTTCTCTCCATCTATTGCCTTGATAAATAATCGTAGAAGCAGATGGGGGAAATATCCGTGTTTTGCATCACGCGCGACAATAAATTTTCTAAAAAGCCTTTATTTAGCAATAAAGATACATGCTGTTGCGCGCGTCATGATAGGTGGGAAAAATTAAAGCACGCGCGCCCATAATGTTTTAGGAATTTTACCCAAATCAAACAGCTTGCCTGAAACCAATTCGGCGCGCCGATGGTCCGCTGCGCGGTACATACTGCCCATTTCCGTATCATTATCAATCGAGTAGTGCAGCTTGTCATACACCTTTTCCAGGCTGTCCAGGCTGGAACATTTACGGAATGTCATCAGGTATTCTAAGGTCGTTGTCATGATTTAAATATAGCCTGTTAATAGTTGTGATTGGAAAAAATCACATATGTAGAGTGATCGCACCGTTGTCGTGTATGGACGACAGACTAAACAGTAACAACTATGGTGAAAAACGAGCACCGGTGAAAAATAACGCGCCAGGTGCCTATAAGCGCCAGAATAGTAATATGCCTGTGCGCTGTCAGCAATGCGGCAACGCGTGATTTTCTATGAATTCAGCCTAGTCTTAATCTGGCGGGCTTATGTAGGCTGCATTTTCAGCATGATGTGCAAACTATTTTCGGATGGTGCCGGTGGCACAGGGTGATATCTGCCAGATATGACGGACCGCAACGGAAAGACGATGCGTAAAAAACGTTCGCTCATGTCGACCCCGGTACTAAAGGAAACGACGTATTGTCTCTGCGCCAATTAATGACCGTACTGGTGCCGGCGCATTGGCTGACGTGAGACGACTTTTTTCCTGCAGGGTATAGGTGCAAAACATTCACAGAACGGACGTAGATAATATGGTATCCGCTGCCGATTTATTAATCCGGGCGATGTTGCGGCGGACAATTGTTATCGCGGAGAGTAAAAAAAAGAATTAAAGGGATTAAATAACTGTGCCGATAGTAGGATTAACGGATTTTATAACTTTATTCTATGGGGGGGGGCACAACGACGGGATATGCTTTGTTACACCTCTTGACTTTGGGCTGGCGTAAGCTCGGCGTTTTCCTGGGATTATTCTCTATCGCCGCATAGCGATGCAGTGAAATCCGCACTTTTTGTGCTATCTCATCTGCAGGTAGCCTTATAGTTAACAAGGCTAATTCTTAGCGTGCTGATAGTTTGCCTACCCATAACTAGCTATTTACTCTGCATTTATCCGAGATATGCAGATTTTTGTTCTGTGATTTCGCTTTGGTAACGCTTTTGTTCGAATTGATCTAAAAAAGCTATTTTTTTAGCTGATAAACATCTCTTTTAAGACGTTTTTTTACTTGTGCCGTTTTTTTGTGCTCCCGGCTGTGCAAAAAAAGTGCTAGCTATCTAATATTTGGATCAAAAACAGTTCATTTTTGTGATCTTGATCACATTGTATTTAAAATTGCCGTACAGCTGCGTTGTGTGTGCTAATGGTTCAGGGGTAGAGTTGCTGTTGTTTAGGAATAATCTTATTAACTTGTAAAAAAGCTTCACCGTGATTCAGCGAGCAGAGAAACGGGGTGTTGCATATCTATTCATATGTATTTTGAGTGCAAATCATTTACTGAATGACGCTCCGCGAGTGCGAAATCGGCAGTATTTTTCACGGATGATGATCAGGGATTCATTTGCCAACGTCGAGAAAACCCAAGTCACGGGCGATAAAATTATCACCCAGCGTATGTTTTTAAACATAGTCTGTCGGGATGGGAAATATGGGTACGTCTGAATTACTTAAACATATATACGACATCAATTTGTCGTACTTACTTTTAGCGCAGCGTTTGATTAATGATGAGAAAGCCTCGGCAATGTTCCGTCTGGGGATTGATGAGGATATGGCTGACGCGTTGTCGCAATTAACTTTGCCGCAAATGGTCAAACTGGCGGAAACCAACCAGCTGGTGTGCCATTTCCGTTTTAACGATCATCAAACCATCACGCAGTTGACGAAAGAGTCGCGTGTCGATGACCTGCAGCAGATCCATACCGGGATTTTGCTTTCAAGCCATTTATTGCAAGAGCTTTCCGAGAAACAGGACGGCGCGATGAAGAAAAGGGCCTGAAGATGGCGGATAAGAGTATTGTCAAGGAAGCCAAGGATATCCAGCTCGCCATGGAACTGATCGCTCTGGGGGCGCGTCTGCAGATGCTGGAAAGCGAGACGCAGCTCAGTCGCGGCCGATTAATCAAGTTGTACAAGGAACTGCGCGGCAGTCCGCCGCCGAAAGGCATGCTGCCGTTCTCTACCGACTGGTTTATGACCTGGGAACATAACATCCATTCGTCGATGTTTTATAACGCCTATTGCTTCCTGCTAAAAAGCGGACAATGTACGGGCGTCGAGGCGGTCATCAAGGCCTACCGGTTGTATCTGGAGCAGTGCCCCCAGCAGCCGGGCGAGCCGCCGTTGCTGGCGCTGACCCGCGCCTGGACGCTGGTACGCTTTGTCGACAGTGATATGCTGCAGCTCTCCGCCTGCAGCTGCTGCGGCGGCACGTTTATCACCCATGCGCACCAGCCACTGAACAATTTTGTCTGCAGTTTATGCCAACCCCCATCCCGCGCGGTAAAAAGACGTAAACTTTCGCCGCAGCTGGCCGATATTATTCCACAACTGCTGGACGAGCCGGTTAAACGCGCAATGTAAGCTGGGGTTCTTCCGGCTTGCGGCATCAATTTATCACCCATTCGTAGGGGGAGTCCGGCGGCTCCCGTCGGCGCAGGTTATTGCGCCGCTACGATGGCGTTTGGCGTTACTCCCGTCCTCCATCCACCTCGTTTAATTAAGGAATGCGTGTGTTAGTTATTTTGGGTTACGTAGTGGTTCTGGCCACGGTATTTGGCGGCTACATGATCGTGGGCGGCCACCTTGGTGCACTGTATCAGCCGGCGGAGTTCCTGATTATCGGTGGCGCCGGGGTCGGTGCGTTTATCGTCGGTAACAACGGCAAAGCGATCAAGGCCACGCTGCGCGCCATGCCGACGCTGATGCGTCGCTCAAAATATAACAAAGCGCTATATATGGATCTGATGGCGCTGCTGTTTCGTCTGCTGTCCAAATCGCGCCAGCAGGGCATGCTGTCGCTGGAGTTCGATATCGATAACCCGCAGGAGAGTGAAATTTTCTCTAATTATCCGCGCATTCTTGCCGATAACCATTTAGTGGAATTTATTACCGACTATTTAAGGCTGATGGTGAGCGGCAATATGAACGCGTTTGAAATCGAAGCGCTGATGGATGAAGAGATTGAAACCTTCGAGCAGGAAAGCGAGGTGCCGGCAGGCAGCCTGGCGATGGTCGGCGACTCACTGCCGGCGTTCGGCATCGTCGCCGCGGTGATGGGCGTGGTGCACGCGCTGGCCTCGGCCGACCGGCCGGCGGCAGAGCTGGGAGCGCTGATCGCCAATGCGATGGTGGGGACGTTCCTCGGGATCTTGCTGGCCTACGGCTTTATTTCTCCGCTTGCCACCCTGCTGCGGCAAAAGAGCGCGGAGAACGTCAAAATGATGCAATGTATCAAGGTCACGCTGCTCTCCAGCCTGAACGGTTATGCGCCGCAAATCGCCGTCGAATTCGGCCGTAAAACCCTCTACACCACGGAGCGTCCGTCCTTTGTGGAGTTGGAGGAGCATGTGCGTCAGGTGCGGGCGCCGGCGCAGCAGGCAGCGGAAGATGAGCAGGCATGAAGCAGAATCATCCGGTCGTTCTGGTTCGCAAACGCAAGGCGCATCATAACGCGCATCACGGCGGCTCCTGGAAGATTGCCTACGCCGATTTTATGACGGCGATGATGGCGTTCTTTCTGGTGATGTGGCTGCTGGCCATCGCCAGTCCGCAGGAACTGACGCAGATTGCCGAGTATTTCCGTACGCCGCTGAAAGTGGCCCTGACCGGCGGCAACAAGAGCAGCGCCGAAAGCAGCCCGATTCCTGGCGGCGGTGACGATCCCACCCAGCAGGACGGGTTGGTGAAAAAGCAGACGGATGCCGAGCAGCAGGCGGAGGCGCGTCGGTTCAACAAGCTGCGCGAGCGATTGGATCAACTGATTGAGTCCGACCCGCGCCTGCGGGAACTGCGGCCGCATCTGCTGATTAACCTGATGGATGAGGGGCTGCGCATTCAGATTATCGACGGCAAGAACCGGCCGATGTTCAAAACCGGCAGCGCGCAGGTTGAGAACCATATGCGCGATATTTTGCGGGCTATTGCGCCAATTTTGAATGATTTACCCAATAAAATCAGCCTGTCGGGCCATACCGACGACTTACCATACGCCACCGGCGAGCGTTACTACAGTAACTGGGAGCTGTCTGCCGACCGCGCCAACGCCTCACGACGCGAGCTGATAGCCGGTGGGCTGGCGGAAGGCAAGGTGCTGCGCGTGGTGGGCATGGCCGCCACCATGAGTTTGAAGCAGCGCGGGGCGGATGATTCGATGAACCGCCGCATCACGATTCTGGTGCTGAACAAACAAACGCAGCAGGGAATCGAACATGAAAACGCGAAAAGCGAGGCGGCGGAAATCAGTCAGCCGCAGGCGCTGAAGCAACTGGCGCCGCAGCCTGCCGCACCGTTTTCTCCGGTTTCTGCCGAAGCGGCGACGCAGACGCCGCCGGCAGGGGACGCGGCGGTTCTGCCGTCAGCGACGGACGCTTCAACCTCGTCGGTTCCTCCGCCGGAGGGGCCGACGACGGCCATCCCGCCGGCGCCGGCGGCAGGCCTATCGACTAACCCACCGCGTCTCACAGTAGAGGTGATCCCGTGAGTATGGATATTAGCGCTTTTTATCAGACTTTTTTTGATGAGGCAGACGAACTGCTGGCCGATATGGAGCAGCACCTGCTGGAACTGGATCCGCTGGCGCCGGACATTGAACCGCTGAACGCCATTTTCCGCGCGGCCCATTCGATTAAAGGCGGGGCGGCCACCTTCGGTTTTACCATCCTGCAGGAAACCACCCATTTGTTGGAAAACCTGCTGGACAGCGCGCGGCGCCAGGAAATGAGCCTGAGCACCGAGATTATCAACCTGTTTCTGGAAACCAAAGACATTATGCAGGAGCAACTGGACGCCTATAAAACGTCACAACAACCCGATGCCGACAGCTTTGCCTACATCTGTCAGGCGCTGCGGCAGTTGGCGCTGGAAGCGCAACAGGACGCTCCCGCGCTGCCGGTTACCGCAGATGCCGAGGTCGAAGCAACCGCAGAAGCGTCGCCGCCGCTTGCAGCGGCCGGCAACGGCGGGCTGCATATCTCATTGACCGATCTGAAACCGAACGAAATTCCGCTGCTGCTGGAGGAGCTGGGCAATCTCGGCGAAGTACGTAATCCGCAGCAGAGCGACAGCAGCCTGTCGGTGACGCTGCTGACGTCGGTCAGCGCAGAGGATATCAGCGCGGTGCTCTGTTTTGTGCTGGAGCCGGAACAGATCGCGTTTGCCGCCGCCGAGGCCGTAACGACAGCGGAACCGGCTCAGCCGGCGCCGCACGTTGCCGCGCCGGCGGTGGAAGCGCCGAAACCGCGCAGTAAGGCCGCAACGGAGTCCAGCAGTATTCGCGTGGCGGTGGAAAAGGTGGACCAACTGATCAACCTGGTCGGCGAGCTGGTGATCACTCAGTCGATGCTGGCGCAGCGTTCCGGCACGCTGGACCCGGTTGCCCACGGCGACCTGCTTAACAGCATGAGCCAGCTGGAGCGCAACGCGCGCGATCTGCAGGAGTCGGTGATGTCGATCCGCATGATGCCGATGGAGTACGTGTTCAGCCGCTTCCCGCGGCTGGTGCGGGACCTGGCCGGCAAGCTGAATAAACGGGTTGAGTTAACCCTGCAGGGCAGCTCCACCGAGCTGGATAAGAGCCTGATAGAGCGCATTATCGATCCGTTGACCCACCTGGTGCGCAACAGCCTGGACCACGGGATTGAGGATCCGCAGGCGCGTCTGGCGGCGGGCAAGCCGGAGGTTGGCAACCTGATCCTGTCGGCGGAGCATCAGGGCGGCAATATCTGCATTGAGGTGACCGATGACGGCGCCGGGCTGAATCGGGAGAAAATCCTGGCCAAGGCGGCCGCGCAGGGGCTGGCGGTCAGCGACAGCATGAGCGACGAAGAGGTGGGCATGCTGATCTTCGCGCCGGGCTTTTCCACCGCCGAGCAGGTGACCGACGTCTCCGGCCGCGGCGTCGGCATGGATGTGGTGAAAAGAAACATTCAGGAGATGGGCGGCCATGTAGAAATCCATTCGCAGGCGTCCAAGGGAACCTCGATTCGTATTTTGCTGCCGCTGACGCTGGCGATCCTGGACGGCATGTCGGTCAAGGTCAATGAAGAGGTCTTTATCCTGCCGTTGAACGCGGTGATGGAGTCGCTGCAGCCGCAGGCGGAAGACCTGCATCCGCTGGCCGGCGGTGAGCGGGTGCTGCAGGTGCGCGGCGAATACCTGCCGTTGGTTGAACTGTACCGCATCTTCGACGTCGCCGGGGCGAAAACCGAAGCGACGCAGGGCATCGTAGTGATTCTGCAAAGCGCCGGCCGGCGCTACGCGCTGCTGGTGGATCAGCTGATAGGCCAGCATCAGGTCGTGGTGAAAAACCTGGAAAGCAATTACCGCAAGGTGCCGGGCATTTCCGCAGCGACCATTCTGGGCGACGGCAGCGTAGCGCTGATCGTCGATGTGTCGGCGCTGCAGACGCTGAACCGTGAAAAACTGCTGCCAGACGCGGCGGCGTAACTCGTTAACCGACTTTGGATAGGGCATGAATATGGCTGGATTGGCAACCGTCAGCAAAATGGCTGGCGAAACCGTAGGACAGGAGTTCCTGATTTTTACGCTGGGTAATGAAGAGTACGGCATCGATATTCTGAAAGTGCAGGAGATCCGCGGTTACGACCAGGTAACGCGTATCGCCAATACGCCGGCGTTTATTAAAGGAGTCACCAACCTGCGCGGCGTGATCGTGCCGATTATCGATCTGCGGGTGAAGTTTGCCCAGCAGGATGTGTCTTACGATGAAAACACCGTGGTGATCGTGCTTAACCTTAGCCAGCGGGTGGTGGGCATCGTGGTGGACGGCGTATCCGATGTGCTGTCGCTGACCGCCGAGCAGATCCGTCCGGCGCCGGAGTTTGCCGTTACGCTGGCGACCGAATACCTGACCGGGCTAGGGGCGTTGGGCGAACGGATGCTGATTCTGGTGGATATTGAAAAGCTGCTGAGCAGCGAAGAGATGTCGCTGGTCGACAGCGTGGTGAAAAGCGCCTGAGCCGGGCTGCCGCCGCGCCGGCGGCGGACAGCTCACACAAAATAGTTACCCGCAACCATAAAGTTCTCTTTAGTACCGCCGATAACCCAGACAGATAACGTTTTGGGATTTTTCCGAGTGGCATTCCAAGAAGGGGACACATGTTTAATCGTATGAAAGTCGTGACCAGCCTGCTGTTGGTGCTGGTGTTGTTTGGTGCGTTGCAGCTGATCTCCGGCGGGCTGTTCTTCTCCTCGCTCAAGAGTGATAAAGAAAACTTCACCGTATTGCAGACCATCCGACAGCAGCAATCGGAGCTGAACGGCAGCTGGGTGAGCCTGCTGCAGGCCCGCAACACGCTGAACCGTGCGGGCATTCGCTACATGATGGACGCCAATAAAATCGGCAGCGGCGCCAGCGTGCAGGACCTGCTGGCATCGGCCCGCAGCGCGCTTGACGACGCGCAGCAGCGCTATGCCGCGTACGAAAAAGTCCCGCTTGGCGAGCGCCAGGACCGGCAGGATGCGGAAAAGCTGAAACAGCAGTATGGCGTGTTATACGGCGCGCTGTCGGAACTGATTCAACTGCTGAGCGACGGCAAGATCAACGCCTTCTTTGACCAGCCGACCCAAAGCTATCAGGACGCCTTCGAACAGGCCTATGTCACATACCTGCTGAAAAATGGCGAGCTGTACCATGACGCGGTGGAAGCCAGCGAGCATTCCTATAGCTCGGCGATCTGGACGCTGGCAAGCGTGCTGCTGGTGGTGCTGGCGGCGATCGTGCTGGTGTGGACCGGCATTCACCATATTCTGGTGCGTCCGCTCAATCGCATTATCGAACATATCAAACACATTGCCGCCGGCGATCTGACCCAGTCGATCGACGTCAGCAGCCGCAATGAGATGGGCGTGCTGGCCGCCAGCCTGCAACATATGCAGGCGGAGCTGACCAACACCGTCAGTGGCGTGCGCCAGGGCGCGGACGCCATCTACAGCGGCGCGTCGGAAATTGCCGCCGGCAATAACGATCTCTCCTCCCGCACCGAGCAACAGGCAGCCTCGCTGGAAGAAACCGCTGCCAGCATGGAGCAGCTGACCGCCACGGTGAAACAGAATGCGGAAAATGCACGTCAGGCCAGCCAGCTGGCGCTGAGCGCCTCCGAAACCGCGCAGAAAGGCGGCAAGGTGGTGGCCGACGTGGTGCAGACCATGCACGACATCGCCGGCAGTTCGCAGAAAATCGCCGATATTACCGGCGTTATCGACGGCATTGCCTTCCAGACCAACATTCTGGCGCTTAACGCGGCGGTAGAGGCGGCGCGCGCCGGTGAACAAGGGCGCGGTTTCGCGGTGGTCGCCGGTGAAGTCCGCAACCTGGCGCAACGCAGCGCGCAGGCGGCGAAAGAGATCAAAGGGCTGATTGACGACTCGGTCAGCCGCGTCGATATGGGTTCGGTGCTGGTGGAAAGCGCCGGCGAAACCATGGGAGATATTGTCAACGCGGTGACGCGCGTCACCGACATCATGGGGGAAATCGCCTCTGCGTCCGATGAGCAGAGCCGCGGTATCGACCAGGTTGGCCAGGCGGTGGCGGAGATGGACCGCGTGACGCAGCAGAATGCCTCGCTGGTGGAAGAGTCTGCCTCTGCGGCCGCGGCGCTGGAGGAGCAGGTCAGCCTGCTGACGCGCTCCGTCGCGGTATTCCGTCTGCGGGACAGCGGGCAGCAAGCTTTCAGCGCGCCGGTTATCAGCAAACCGGCGGCCCCGAGCATCGCGCCGCGTAAAGCCAGCGCCGGTGAGACGCAGGATAACTGGGAAACGTTCTGACTCTGCGATCCGCTGGCCGCCGCGTGCTGCAGCGCGGCGGCCGCGGGGAGAGCGCCTCTGTTCCGTCGTCGGATGGATGCAAGGAGATTCATCGTGTTTAACCGAGTCCGTATTTCCATCAGCCTGTATCTGCTGATGTTCTGTTTTTGTCTGATGCAGCTGATCAGCACAGGCCTGTCGTTCAGCGCCTTTCGCGCCGACAGCCGCAGCTTTATGGCAATCACGCAGGGGAGCCAGCAGCGCGACGTGCTGACGATGAGCCGGGTTGCGCTGCTGCAGGCGCGCAATAGCCTGAACCGCGCCGGTACCCGCACGGCGCTGCGGTTGCCGGCGGAGCAGGTGAACGCCCTGCTGGAGGACGCCCGCCGTTCACTGCAGAGCGCCGAGCGAGATTTCAGACGGTTTCAGGCGCTGGTGCCTGCCGGTGAGCGGTCGCGCAGCCTGACGCTGCGTTACCAACAGCTGCACGCTGCGCTGCTGGAACTGAGCGGTTTTCTGGCGAGCGGCAACCTGCAGGCGTTTATGGATCAGCCCACGCAGCAGATCCAGACGCAGTTTGAAACGGAACTGACCCACTATCTGCAGCGGCTGGGCGGCGAGATGACGCAGGCGCAGCAGACCAATCAGCGGGCCTATACCCTGGGCAGTTGGATGCTGACGGGGGCGGTGCTGATGCTGTTCGTCGTTGCCGGCTGCGCGATCTGGTGGCAGCAAAGCGTGCTGCTGGGGCCGCTGAAGAGCATGCGCCGTCATTTTGAGCGCATCGCCGGCGGCGATCTGGCGACGCCGGTGGTGGTGACGGGCAACAATGAAATCAGCGCGTTATTCGCCGGGCTGCGGCAGATGCAGCAGTCGCTGACCCACACCGTCGGCGCGGTGCAGGACGGGACGGAGGCCATGCTGATCGGCCTGCAGGAGATTGCGGAGGGTAATAATGACCTCTCCTCCCGGACCGAACAGCAGGCCGCCTCGCTGGAAGAAACCGCCGCCAGCATGGAGCAACTGACCTCAACGGTGAAGCAGAATGCCGACAATGCGCGCCAGGCCACGCAGCTGGCGCGCGACGCCTCGGCCATTGCCGCCAAAGGCGGCGAGCTGGCGGGCGAGGTGGTTAACACCATGCACGCCATCGCCAGCAGTTCGCAGAAGATCGGCGCCATTACCGGCGTGATCGACGGCATCGCCTTCCAGACCAACATTCTGGCGCTTAACGCGGCGGTGGAGGCGGCGCGCGCCGGTGAGCAGGGACGCGGCTTCGCCGTGGTGGCCGGCGAAGTGCGCAGTCTGGCGCAGCGCAGCGCGCAGGCGGCAAAAGAGATTAAAGGCCTGATCGATGAATCGGTCGGGCGGGTGCGGCAGGGCTCGACGCTGGTGGAACACTCCGGCGACACCATGCAGGACATCGTACGTTCGGTGACGCGGGTCACCGACATCATGGGGGAAATCGCCTCCGCGTCCGATGAGCAAAGCCGCGGTATTGAACAGGTGACGCAGGCGGTAACGCAGATGGATCAGGTGACGCAACAGAACGCGGCGCTGGTGGTACAGGCTGCCTCTGCCGCCAGCGGGCTGGAGGAGCAGGCGATCGCCCTGGCTGATGCGGTGTCGGTATTCCGCCTGGCGGACGCACATGCCGGCGCGTCGCCCTCAGATCGTTTACACCGGCACAAGGAGACGCCAGATTGTCAAACATCATAATACGGGCCTATTTCCCGGGTAAGGCGCAATGAAGCCCTTACCCCACGGCGCGGCGACGCCGCTGGTGCAGATGGCGCAACGCCTGCCGCTGTCCGACGTGCATTTTCGCCGTATCAGTCAGCTGATTTATCAGCGCGCCGGCATCGTGCTGGCGGAGCATAAGCGGGAGATGGTCTACAACCGCCTGGTGCGCCGCCTGCGTCTGCTGGGCATCAATGACTTCGGCAGTTACCTGGCGCAGCTGGAGAGCGACGTCAACAGCGCCGAATGGCAGGCGTTTATCAATGCGCTGACCACCAACCTGACGGCGTTTTTCCGCGAGGCGCACCACTTCCCGATCCTGGCCGAACATGCCCGTTCACGGCCGAACGGCTACAGCGTCTGGAGTACCGCCGCCTCAACCGGCGAAGAGCCGTATTCCATCGCCATCACCCTCAGTGAAACGCTGGGGCAGCGGGGCGGCGGTTTTCAGGTCTGGGCCAGCGATATCGATACGCAGGTGCTGGAGAAGGCGCAGGCGGGCATCTATCGGCAGGAGGATCTGCGCACGCTGACGACGGGACAGCTGCAGCGCTACTTTTTACGCGGCACCGGGCCGCATCAGGGGCTGGTGCGCATCCGGTCGGAGCTGGCGGCGCAGGTGCATTTCCAGCCGCTGAACCTGCTGGCGCCGCAGTGGGATCTGCCGGGGCAGTTCGACGCTATCTTTTGCCGCAACGTGATGATCTATTTCGATAAGGCGACGCAGGAAAAGATCCTGCGTCGGTTTGTTCCCCTACTGAAGCCGGGCGGGCTGATGTTTGCCGGTCATTCCGAAAACTTCAGCCAGATTAGCCGGGATTTCTACTTGCGCGGGCAGACCGTGTATGGCCTGACCAAGGAGAGGTAATGAGTAAAATCAGAGTGTTAAGCGTAGATGATTCTGCCCTGATGCGGCAGCTGATGTGTGAAATCGTCAATAGCCATGCGGATATGGAGATGGTGGCGACCGCGCCGGACCCGCTGGTGGCGCGCGATCTTATCAAGAAATTCAATCCGCAGGTGCTGACGCTGGACGTCGAAATGCCGCGCATGGACGGGCTGGAGTTTCTTGAAAAACTGATGCGTCTGCGACCGATGCCGGTGGTGATGGTGTCGTCGCTGACCGGTAAAGGCTCGGAGATTACGCTGCGGGCGCTGGAGCTGGGAGCGATTGACTTCGTCACCAAGCCGCAGCTGGGCATCCGTGAGGGCATGCTGGCGTACAGCGAGCTGATCGCCGAAAAGATCCGCACCGCCGCCCGCGCGCGCCTGCCACCGCGTACGCGCGCCGCCGCACCGGCGATCCTCAGCCATACGCCGCTGCTCAGCAGCGAAAAGCTGATCGCCATCGGCGCCTCCACCGGCGGCACCGAAGCGATTCGCCAGGTGCTGCAGCCGCTGCCGGCCACCAGCCCGGCGCTGCTGATCACGCAGCATATGCCGCCGGGGTTCACCCGTTCCTTTGCCGAACGCCTGAACAAACTGTGCCAGATCACGGTGAAAGAGGCGCAGGACGGCGAGCGGGTGCTGCCGGGGCACGCCTACATCGCGCCGGGGGATCGCCACCTGGAGCTGACGCGCAGCGGCGCCAACTATCAGGTGAAGCTGCATGACGGGCCGCCGGTCAACCGGCACCGGCCGGCGGTGGACGTGCTGTTCCGTTCGGTGGCGAAGTTTGCCGGACGCAATGCGGTCGGGGTGATCCTGACCGGTATGGGCAACGACGGCGCGGCCGGCATGCTGGAGATGCACCGCGCCGGCGCCTATACCCTGGCGCAGGATGAAGCCAGCTGCGTGGTGTTCGGCATGCCGCGCGAGGCGATCGCCGGCGGCGGCGTCAGCGAGGTGGTGGAACTGGAACGGATGAGCCAGCGCATGCTGGCGCAAATCGCCGGGGGGCAGGCGCTGCGTATCTGACGCCCCGCATGAATTTAGCCGACGTTGTCGGAAGTTCCGGCGGCGCGGCCGTTGTTGCAATTGGCTCAATAATGGGCATCAAACCTTAGGACTAACTATGGCAGATAAAAACCTCAGATTCCTCGTGGTGGACGACTTCTCAACCATGCGTCGCATCGTCAGGAACTTACTGAAAGAGCTGGGTTTCAACAATGTGGAAGAGGCCGAGGACGGCGCCGACGCGCTGGCTAAACTGCAGGCCGGCGGTTTTGACTTTGTGGTCTCCGACTGGAATATGCCGAATATGGACGGCCTGGAGCTGCTGCAGGCGATCCGCGCCGACGGCCAGCTGGCGGCGCTGCCGGTGCTGATGGTGACCGCCGAAGCCAAGAAAGAGAACATCATCGCGGCGGCGCAGGCCGGTGCCAGCGGCTACGTGGTGAAGCCGTTCACGGCGGCGACGCTGGAAGAGAAGCTCAATAAGATCTTTGAAAAACTGGGCATGTAAGGAGAAAGCGCCATGACAAATATTCCGATGCCTGCCAGCGACGCGGCGAGCGCGGGGGAAATTATCGCCCGTATCGGCCAGCTGACGCGGATGCTGCGCGACAGTATGCGCGAGCTGGGGCTTGACCAGGCCATTGCCCAGGCGGCGGAGGCGATACCGGATGCGCGCGACCGGCTGGACTATGTCGTGACCATGACGGCGCAGGCAGCGGAACGCGCCCTGAACTGCGTCGAAGCGGCGCAGCCGCGTCAGGCGGCGCTGGAAACGGGCGCTGCGGCGCTTCAGACGCGCTGGGATGCGTGGTTCGCCGACCCGATCGAGCTGGCGGATGCGCGCGTGCTGGTGAGCGATACCCGCCAGTACCTGGCGCAGGTGCCCGAGCACACCGCCTTTACCAACGCGCAGCTGCTGGAAATCATGATGGCGCAGGATTTCCAGGACCTGACCGGGCAGGTGATCAAACGCATGATGACCGTGGTGCAGGAGATCGAAAAACAGCTGCTGATGGTGCTGATGGAGAATATTCCGGAACAGCCGGCGAAAGAGAAGCGGCCAAATGACAGCCTGCTCAACGGCCCGCAGCTCGATCAAAACGGCGTCGGCGTTATCGCCAATCAGGAGCAGGTGGACGACCTGCTCGACAGCCTCGGTTTCTGAGCGACACCGGGCGCGGGTCACCGCGTCCGGTGATATTTTTGCGAAACATTGCGCATCCTGCAAAGTATATAGCATTGCTATATACATGAGGTTGATTATAATTTAACCCATAACGTCAGGAGGTGAAAAAATGACTATCGGTTCCGTTTTTACCAATAATCGCTCGCAGGCGGTACGTTTGCCGGCAGAGGCGCGTTTTCCTGATTCGGTGTCGAAGGTGACGGTGCGTGTGGTGGGTAAAGAGCGCGTTCTGGCCCCGGTGGAAAATACCTGGGACAGCTTTTTTGACCAGGAGAGCCTGCCAGGTGATGATTTTCTGAATGAAAGAGCCGCGCAGTATCAGGCAGAGCGGGAAAGTTTTGAATGATCACGCATATGCTGGATACCAATATTGTCATCTATGTGATCAAGCGTCGACCGCGTGAAGTACTGGCGGTATTTAATCAGCACGCAGGAAAAATGGCGATATCTGCCGTGACCTATGGTGAGCTTGTGCACGGTGTGGAAAAGAGCGCCAGGCAGGTTGAGAATCTGCGCGTCGTCGAGGATTTTGTTTCCCGGCTGGACGTTTTGCCCTACACCGACAAGGCGGCTGCTCACTATGGCAATATTCGCGCCGATCTTGAGCGTAAAGGCACGCCGATTGGGGTTAATGACCTGCATATCGCCGGCCATGCCCGCAGTGAAGGCTTGGTATTGGTCAGCAATAATTTGCGCGAGTTTGCCCGCATCGACGGTCTGAGGCTGGAAAACTGGTTGTCATCGCCAATCATTCCGCCATCTCGTCCCTCATCCTCGAAATAACTCATCTTTTCCCACGCTGTTCCATCAATAAACTCCGCGTTTTTTTGTCATGCTGATCGCCATTTTATTCCTTCCCGGCACGGTGAGCAGACGGTGGCTGAAGAGAGCGATCTGGAAAAAAGCGAGGCCCCCACGCCCCACCGCTTGGAGAAGGCGCGGAAAGAGGGGCAAATCCCGCGTTCGCGTGAACTGACCTCGATGCTGATGCTGATCGCCGGGCTGGCGTGTCTGTGGCTGGGGGGCAGCAATATGGCCCGGGAGCTGTCGCAGATGCTGGCCGGCGGGCTGCATTTTGACCACGGCATGGTGAATAACGATCGGCAGATGCTGCGCCAGCTGGGCACGCTGCTGCGTCAGGCGGTCTGGGCGCTGTTGCCGGTGCTGGCGGGGCTGGTGCTGGTGGCGCTGACCGCGCCGATGCTGCTGGGCGGCCTGCTGTTCAGCGCCAAATCGCTCAAGTTCGATCTCAAACGGCTGAACCCGCTGTCCGGTCTGAAACGCATCTTTTCCAGCCAGGTGCTGGCGGAGCTGCTCAAGGGCGTGCTCAAGGCGCTGCTGGTGGGCTGGGTGACCGGTCTGTATCTGTGGCACAACTGGGCGGCGATGCTGCACCTGGTGACGCAGCAGCCGCTGGATGCGATGGGCAATGCGCTGCAGATGGTGGTGTTTTGCGGGCTGCTGGTGGTGCTCGGCCTGGTGCCGATGGTGGCATTCGACGTGTTTTATCAGCTGTGGAGCCACTTCAAAAAACTGAAGATGACCAAACAGGATATCCGCGACGAGTTCAAGGAGCAGGAGGGGGATCCGCACGTGAAGGGGCGGATCCGCCAGCAGCAGCGGGCCGCCGCCCGTCGCCGCATGATGGCGGATGTGCCGAAGGCGGACGTGATTGTCACCAACCCGACGCACTACGCGGTGGCACTGCAGTACAACGATAAGCAAATGAGCGCGCCGAAGGTGCTGGCGAAAGGCGCCGGCGACATAGCGCTGCGCATCCGCGAGCTGGCGGGAGAGCACCGCATCCCGCTGCTGGAAGCGCCGCCGCTGGCGCGGGCGCTGTACCGCCACAGCGAGATTGGCCAACATATTCCCACCACCCTGTACGCCGCGGTTGCCGAAGTGCTGGCCTGGGTGTATCAGCTGCGCCGCTGGCAGCGGGAAGGGGGACTGATTCCGAAAAAACCTGAACATTTACCGGTGCCGGACGCACTGGACTTTGCTGGAGAAAGTAACGCTGATGGCTAATTTTGCCTCCCTGCTTCGTTTGCCGGGGAATTTTAAAGATACGCAGTGGCAGGTGCTCGCCGGCCCGGTGCTGATTCTGCTGATTCTGTCGATGATGGTGCTGCCGCTGCCGTCGTTTATTCTTGACCTGTTGTTCACCTTCAATATCGCGCTGTCGATTATGGTGCTGCTGGTGGCGATGTTCACTCAGCGGACGCTGGAGTTCGCCGCTTTTCCCACCATTTTGCTGTTCTCAACCCTGCTGCGCCTGTCGCTTAACGTGGCCTCGACCCGCATCATCCTGATGGAGGGGCATACCGGCTCCGCCGCGGCGGGGCGGGTGGTGGAGGCCTTCGGCCATTTTCTGGTCGGCGGCAACTTCGCCATCGGCATCGTGGTGTTTATCATTCTGGTGCTGATTAACTTTATGGTGATCACCAAGGGGGCGGGGCGCATTGCCGAAGTTGGTGCGCGCTTTGTATTGGATGGCATGCCGGGCAAACAGATGGCGATCGACGCCGATCTGAACGCCGGGCTGATTGGCGAAGAAGAGGCGAAAAAACGCCGCGCCGAGGTGACGCAGGAGGCGGATTTCTACGGCTCAATGGACGGCGCCAGTAAATTTGTGCGCGGCGATGCGATTGCCGGCCTGATGATTATGGTACTGAACGTGGTCGGCGGCCTGCTGGTCGGCGTGGCGCAGCACGGCATGCCGCTGGGCGCGGCGGCGGAAAGCTATACGCTGCTGACCATCGGCGACGGGCTGGTGGCGCAGATCCCGGCGCTGGTGATCTCTACCGCCGCGGGGGTGATCGTTACCCGCGTAGCGACCGATCAGGACGTCGGCGAGCAGATGGTCGGCCAGCTGTTCAATAATCCGCGCGTTATGCTGCTCAGCGCCGGGGTGCTGGGGCTGTTGGGGCTGGTGCCGGGCATGCCGAACCTGGTGTTCCTGCTGTTTACCGCCGGACTGCTGGGGCTGGCCTGGTGGCTGCGCGGTCGCGAACAGCAGGCACCGCGCCAGCCGGAAACGTCGGCCGCGCCGCAGGATAATCCGCAGGCGCTGGAGGCCAGTTGGTCGGACGTTCAGCTGGAAGATCCGTTGGGGATGGAGGTGGGCTACCGGTTGATCCCCATGGTGGACTTCCAACAGGATGGCGAACTGCTGGGGCGTATCCGCAGTATCCGTAAAAAATTCGCCCAGGAAATGGGCTATCTGCCGCCGGTGGTGCATATCCGCGACAACCTTGAGCTGCCGCCGGCCCGCTATTGCATTCTGATGAAAGGGGTGGAGATCGGCAGCGGCGAGGCGCATCCGGGGCGCTGGCTGGCGATTAATCCCGGCAACGCGGCGGGCGAGCTGCCCGGCGAGAAAACCGTCGATCCGGCCTTCGGTCTCGAGGCGGTGTGGATCGACAGCGCACTGCGTGAGCAGGCGCAGATTCAGGGCTTTACGGTGGTGGAGGCCAGCACCGTGGTGGCGACCCACCTCAATCATCTGATCGGCCAGTTCGCCAGCGAGCTGTTCGGCCGTCAGGAAACGCAGCAACTGCTGGATCGCGTAACCCAGGATATGCCGAAGCTGACCGAGGACTTCGTGCCCGGCGTGGTATCGCTGACTACGCTGCACAAGGTGCTGCAAAACCTGCTGGCGGAACGTATTTCGATTCGTGATATGCGCACCATTATTGAAACGCTGGTGGAGCACGCGCCGACGCAGAGCGACCCGTATGAGCTGACCGCCGCGGTGCGCGTTGCGCTGGGACGGGCGATCACCCAGCAGTGGTTCCCAGGCAACGGGGAAATACAGGTGATTGGCCTGGATACCCAGCTGGAACGCCTGCTGCTGCAGGCGCTGCAGAACGGCGGCGGGCTGGAGCCGGGGCTGGCTGAACGGCTGCTGGAACAGGCGCAGCAGGCGCTGCAGCGTCAGGAGATGCTCAGCGCGCCGCCGGTGCTGCTGGTCAACCACGCGCTGCGGCCGCTGCTGTCGCGCTTCCTGCGCCGCAGTCTGCCGCAGCTGGTGGTGCTGTCGAATTTGGAGATCAATGATGAGCGCCAGATCCGCATGACCGCCACCATCGGTGCCGCCTGATGATGCGCCTGTGGCTGCTGCTGTTACTGTGCGGCGCGCCGGCGGCGCAGGCGGTTTCCGGCTCCTGGGCGGCCGACGCGTTGGGGGCGACGCTGGGCTACGGCGGCATCAGCGCGCAGTCGTCCGCGCTGCGGCCGCCGAATGCGCTGCCGGACGATCGGGCGCGCATCGTCAGCGTCAGCTGGCGCTATTTGCTGACGTCGCCGCCGCCGGCCGGTTTACAGGTGCAGCTATGCATCCCGGGGCGCTGCGTGCCGCTGGCGGGCGCCAGCGGTACCACGCAGGCGTTTGCCGGCGCGCCGGCGGCCAGCGAGCTGCGCTTTGGCTATGTGGTGCAGACGCGCGGCGCGCTGTTTCCCCCGCTGCGGGTGCTCAGCAATCAGGTGATCGTCAATTACCAATAGCTCCGCAGCCAATCCATCCGGTTCATCATATCCTTGGGGTAGGGGAGCGCGCTGCCGGGTTGAGGGATATCCCTCATTTACAGGTGAGTTCAACCTTCTATAGTTAGATGGTCAATCCATACAGCACCGGAGGCAACCATGGCAAACGTACAAGCCGGCAATAAACACCCGACCCCAGATCCCGCAGAGGACAATGCGTTCTTCCCCTCGCCCTATTCACTAAGCCAGTTTACTTCGCCGAAATCTGACCTGAGCGATGCAAATTATCTTGATCCCTATACCGGCGGTCGCTGGAAGATCCTGGTGGTTGGCGCAGATGAACGCTATCTGCTTACGGATAATGGCACCATGTTTTCGACGGGAAACCACCCAGTGGAAACGCTTTTGCCGATGTATCATCTGGACAAAGCCGGTTTTTCTTTCGATATCGCTACGCTTTCCGGCAACCCGGTTAAATTTGAGTACTGGGCGATGCCATCGGAAGACGAAGAAGTAAAGGGATTGTTCGCCAAATATCGTGACCAGTTCAAGGAGCCTTTGAAGCTTGCAGACGTTGTAGAAAAAGCGCTTGGCGATGATTCAGACTATATCGGGGTGTTTATTCCTGGAGGGCATGGTGCCTTGATCGGTCTGCCTGAAAGCCGGGAGATGAAAGCCGTCCTTGAATGGGCTGTTGCACATGACAAGTTCATAATCTCGCTCTGCCATGGGCCGGCGGCCTTCCTTTCTGTTGGCAACAACCCAAACTTTTCAGGTTACAAGATCTGTGCCTTCCCCGATGCTCTCGACGCCCAGACCCCGGACATTGGCTACATGCCCGGTCATCTGACGTGGAAGTTCGGAGAAAAGCTGAAAGCACTTGGCTTCGACATTGTGAATACGGATATTTCAGGTGCCACGCATCAGGATCGGAAGATGCTGACGGGTGATAGCCCTCTGGCTGGGAACAATCTTGGAAAGCTGGCGGCCAAAGCCCTGCTTGACGAGGTTGGCAAAAAGTAAAATCTATGCCGGTAGACGACGCGATTCGAGCTGCAATGATTATTGAAGGCTGCCATAGTCTGGCAGCCATTCAAGACGCAGTTCGCACTTTCTCAAAACCGTACGGTTATGATCGCTATGTACTGTACTCCGCCAGCTCAATGAGCGATGAAATTGTAGAGCGTATCTACTGGGTAGAAGGGGACTGGTTTGGCGATGGCGAGGCCGTCGATGCTACGACCTACATTCGCCGTTGCCCGGTGACACGACATATTTTGGCGGTGGACGCGCCTTTTTTCTGGACCAAAGTTTCAGATAAACCGGGAGAGCGGTATCGCGTCGTTCGCAAACCTCAAGGGCCAGGTATCCATGGTCTGCAAATCCCGGTCTTCGGACCACACGGATTGGCAGGTGCCATGAGCCTTGGCGGAGAAAGAATCGATGCATCTTCTAAGGCCCGTCTATCACTACATGTAGTGGCAACATCCGCTTTTTTCTCGGCCCGGAGGTTGATGGAATTGCCCATGGGAGAGGAAAGTAGGCAGCTTTCAAAACGCGAATGTGAGATCCTGGCATGGACGGCTGTCGGCAGGCGACAGGCTGACATTGCAGCCACTCTCGGGCTATCCATACGCACGGTAGAAAACCACCTCCGTCGAGCCCGTCACCGTCTTGGTGTGGCAACCACCGCCGAAGCCGTCAGAATGGCGATTCGTAACGGTGACATCGAGGGGTGATCCGCTTCGGGCATCCGCCGTTTTCCGATTTCCACGCCAAAGTCAGCGAGCAGGACGGGGAGTTGATTCGCGGCAGCAAACTGTTTCCGGACGGTCGCCGCCGTATTCTGACGAAGTCGTAACCAACGGGTATATCTAAGAGGGCTGCCGTTTGGTTTCGCCGCGTCAGGTTATATCGTGGCCGGCTTCGGGGTTGGCGTGCTGTTTAGCCTCTGCGCCGCGCTGGGGCGCCGTGCGTCTGGAGTCCGCTGGCGAAGGTTCCCTGACGGCGCAGGGTTACACGCCGATTTTTCGCCCCAGCAGGCTGCCGCCGCGCGACTGGCCGTCTGGGCCGTACAGGGTTTTATTCTGTTTGTTCAGTACCGCCAGCGCCTGTGCGTTGTGCTCGATATGGCGGCCCAGCAGCAGACCGTTGTGCTGGTTTTGCTCACGCAGCTGTTGGCTCAGCTGCTGCACCTGCCGCCAGCGCGCCGCCAGCGCGTCGTGGCTGGCATAGGGCGCTTTCAGGTCGCGACTTTCCAACTGTTGCCGCTGCTGTTCCTGATGGCTGACCGTCGCCAGCAGCTGGTTTTTGTTATCGGTGACGCGCTGCAGCGCCGGACCCGGCAGGCGGCTGGCGCACAGCAGGGCGTGTTCTTCCGCCAGCGTGCTCTCCAGCTCGCCGAGCGTTGCCAACAGCTTGTCCAGCTGCAGTGTCAGGCTTTCCATGGTGTTGATTTACCTTTTCTTCCCAGGGTTTTAGCGTGAACCGGAGGTCCACTGGCTGTCGTTTTGCATTTCCTGCAGCAGCGCGTCGGCGATTTTGCCGGCGTCCATGGTGAGATCGCCGCTGCGAATCGCCTGTTTAATCGCCTCGACCCGGTTCATATCGATATCCTGGCTGCCGGGCTGCATCAGCTGCGCCTGCGCGTCGCTGAGCCTGACCTGCGTCGCGCTGTGGCCGTTTTCCGCCTGGGCGTTTTTACGCGCTTTCAACGGCGTTTCCGCCGCGGTGTCGCGGGGCTGCACGGCGGAAATTGCCTGCAGCCGCTGGGTGCGATCGATACTCATGTTTACTCTCCATCTACGTTGCCGCATGCGCGACGACGGAAGTCGTTATTGCTCTGGCCGCCCGGCAGAGGGCCGGCCGATGCCGTTGATAGTGTAACTATCGGCAGGCCGGCGTAAATCTTTATACCCAGCGTAATTCCTTTCCTTGTCGCCTTTCTGCAATTTGAATGAATAGGGTGAGGCGCCTACTTTCATAACGTAATGCGGATGTCGCCGTTCTCATCGACCGTGCCGCTGACGATCCGCCCGGAAGCCATGCGCACCCGCACGTTCTCATCGGCGGCGGCGTTATTCATCGCCTTGCCGTTGCCGCTGATGTTAAACCCTTCACCCTGAACCCACACCTGCACCGGCTGTCCGGCCTTCACCCGCCAAGGGCGGCGCAGCATCGGGGTGGTCAGCGGCTGGCCGCGGCCGATATTGCGCAGGCTGACGGCGCCGAGGGCGCGGCGTTCGTCGCCGAGCGCGCGCGGCGGCAGCGTATCCAGCCGACCGCGCACGGTTTTAATGTCCGCAGCCGTCAACGCCTGGCCGCTGCGGATGGCGCGCGCGGCCACCAGATAGCGGCCGGTCGCCGCCACCTGCGCCTGAATAAAACGACGCTCGTCGCCGCAGCGGGCGGAGAGGGTTACGGCGCCCCAGAGGCGGGCGCTCTGCGTCAGCGCCAGCTGCGGCGCGGCGCAGGATGGCCACTGTGTTGCCGGCGTACGCACCTTGACGCTGACCGTCACCGGACTGCCGGCAAACTGCGCCTTGATAAAGCGTTCGACCTGGCCGCCGAAATCGTCGGCGCTGGCCGGTAACGCCGGCAGCAGCGCCAGCAGCATAACTCGTAATCGCAACCCCGACCTCCCGGTTCTTATCCGCGCCAACGCCGCCGCGGCGACCTGTCTGATAGGCGATAGTGTACCCGGAGTCCGTGCCGGCTAAGCGGGCAAATAGCGACGCATTTGACGTTTATTCTCACGATAGGTTGGCCATAGCGACGTTTATGCTGTCGGCTCCAAATTCTAACCTCGTGAGGGAGCATGCTCGACAAACTGGACGCCAGCCTGCGTTTCGGTCAGGAGGCGCTGAACCTGCGCGCGCAGCGCCAGGAGATCCTGGCGGGCAATATCGCCAACGCCGACACGCCGGGTTATCAGGCCCGGGATATTGATTTCGCCAGCCAGCTGAACAAGGTGATGGCGCAGGGACGGCCCGGCGGCAGCGGCGTGGCGCTCAGCCTGACCTCGGCGCGCCATATTCCGGCGCAGAACCTGCAGCCGCCGCAGCTGGAGCTGCTGTACCGGGTGCCGGATCAGCCGGCGGGCGACGGCAACACGGTGGATATGGACCGCGAACGCACCAACTTTGCCGATAACAGCCTGAAATACCAAACCGATCTGACGCTGCTCACCGGTCAGATCAAAGGCATGATGTCGGTGATTCAAGGATAAGGCGTATGTCACTACTGAACATTTTTGATATTTCCGGCTCGGCGCTGAGCGCGCAGTCGCAGCGGCTGAACGTCAGCGCCAGCAACATGGCCAACGCCGACAGCGTCACCGGGCCGGACGGTCAGCCGTACCGCGCCAAACAGGTGGTGTTTGAAGTGGCCGCCGCGGCCGGCCAGCCGACCGGCGGCGTACGCGTCGCGCAGGTGGTGGAGGATCCGGCGCCGGCGCGCATGATGTATCAGCCGGGCAACCCACTGGCGGACGCCCGTGGCTACGTCAAGATGCCGAACGTTGACGTAGTCGGCGAAATGGTCAACACCATCTCGGCCTCGCGCAGCTACCAGGCTAACGTCGAGGTGCTGAACACCACCAAGTCGATGATGATGAAAACCCTCACGCTGGGTCAATAACCGGAGCTTTTATGGGCATTGCCGCAACCACCAATGAACCGCTGGACAACACCGTCGCCGGCGCCAACGCCAGAAGCGGCGTGGGCGGCAACAGCAGCCAGGATCTGCAAAACAGTTTCCTGACCCTGCTGGTGGCGCAGCTGAAAAACCAGGATCCGACCAACCCGATGCAGAATAACGAACTGACGACCCAGTTGGCGCAGATCAACACCGTTAGCGGCATCGAAAAACTCAACACCACGCTCGGCTCGATTTCCGGCCAGATCAACAGCAACCAGTCACTGCAGGCCAGCGCGCTGATTGGCCACGGCGTGATGGTGCCGGGTAAAGACATCCTGGTGGGCAGTAAAGAGGGCAAGGTCAGCACTACGCCGTTCGGCGTTGAGCTGGAGCGCGCCGCCGACAGCGTCACCGCCACCGTCAGCGACGCCAGCGGCAAGGTGGTGCGCACCATCGAGATCGGCGGTCTGAGCGCCGGGGTGCACGCCTTTACCTGGGACGGCACGCTGGAAGACGGTAGCAACGCGCCGGACGGCGCCTATACCGTCGCCATTAACGCCAAGGGCGGCGGCGAACAGCTGGTGGCGAACCCGCTGCGCTTCGCCATGGTGAACGGCGTTACCCGCGGCGCGGACGGCGCCAAGCTGGACCTCGGCCTGGCGGGCAGCGCCACGCTGGAAGATGTACGCCAGATCTTATAACCGGCAGTGTCTGCCGCGTGTATTCAGCGACGGCAGTTTTAACGTACCTATTTTGTTTTTTGGAGACTACACATGGCTTTTTCTCAGGCAGTCAGCGGCCTTAATGCGGCGGCGACCAACCTCGACGTGATCGGCAACAATATCGCCAACTCCGCCACCGCCGGGTTTAAATCCGGCAGCGTATCCTTTGCCGATATGTTCGCCGGCTCGCAGGTCGGGCTGGGGGTCAAAGTGGCGGGCATCACGCAAAACTTTAACGGCGGCACGCCGACCAGCACCAACCGCGCGCTGGATATCGCCATTACCGAAAGCGGCTTCTTCCGCATGCAGGACAGCGACGGCGGTATTTTCTATACCCGCAACGGCCAGTTCAAACTGGATGAAAACCGCAACCTGGTGAATATGCAGGGCCTGAAGCTGACCGGCTACCCGGCAGCCGGTACGCCGCCGACCATCCAGCAGGGGGCGGATCCGCAGCCGCTGAGCATCCCTGAAGGAATGATGAACGCCAAGGCGTCCACCTCCGGCGCGATGGTGACCAACCTGAAGTCCACCCACAAGGTGCCGGAGAACGCGACCTTCGATCCGACCAAGGCGGATTCCTACAACTACGTCAACACCATCACCACCTACGATTCGCTGGGCAACGCGCACAACATTAACGCCTATTTCGTTAAAACCGCCGACAACAAATGGGACGTCTACACCCAGGACGGCAGCGTTGACGGCGCACCGGCCGCCAAGGCCGGCAGCCTGAACTTCAACACCAGCGGCACCCTGACGGAAACCCTGGACGCCGCCGGCAACCCGAGCGCCACGGCGTTCAGCCTGACGATCCCGATGTCGGCCAAAGACGGCGCGCCGGCGCAGGACTTCACCCTCAGTTTTGCCGGCAGCATGCAGCAGAACGTCGGCAGAGATTCGGTGAGCAAAGTATCGCAGGACGGTTACAGCGCCGGCGAATACACCAACTTCCAGATTGAACAGGACGGCACGGTGGTCGGCCTGTATTCCAACCAGCAAAAGCAGGTGCTGGGGCAGATCGTGCTGGCTAACTTCTCCAACCCGGAAGGGCTGGCGTCGCAGGGCGACAACGTGTGGCAGGAAACCGGCGCGTCCGGCCAGGCGCGCGTCGGCGTGGCGGGCGGCGGCGGCTTCGGCAAGCTGACCAGCGGTGCGCTGGAGTCCTCCAACGTCGATCTGAGTCAGGAACTGGTCAATATGATCGTCGCGCAGCGCAACTACCAGTCGAACGCGCAGACCATCAAGACGCAGGACTCTATCCTGCAGACGCTGGTCAGCCTGCGCTGACGGCGCGGTTAAAGGAAGCGAGTTATGGATCACGCGATTTATACCGCGATGGGCGCGGCGCGCCAGACGCTGGACCAGCAGGCGATCACCGCCAACAACCTGGCCAACGCTTCGACGCCGGGTTTCCGCGCCCAGCTGGCGGCACTGCGCGCGGTGCCGGTCGACGGGCCGAGCCTGCCGACGCGCACGCTGGTCGCCGCCTCGACGCCGGGCGCCGATATGCGTCAGGGGGCGCTCAACTACACCGCGCGGCCGCTGGACGTGGCGCTGCAGCAGGATGGTTTTCTGGCGGTGCAGCTGGCCGGCGGCGGCGAGGCCTACACCCGCAACGGCAATATCCAGATTTCCGCCGAGGGGCAGCTGACGGTGCAGGGGCGGCCGCTGCTGGGCGACGGCGGGCCGATCGAGGTGCCGCCGCAGTCCGAGATCACCATTGCCGCCGACGGCACCATCTCGGCGCTTAATCCGGGCGACCCGCCCAATACCATTGCGCAGATTGGCCGGCTGAAGCTGGTTAAGGCGGAGGCCGCCGAGGTGGCGCGCGGCGATGACGGCCTGTTCCATCTGACGCCGGCAAGCCGGCAGCAGCGTGGTAACCAGTTGGAAAACGACCCGCTGGTGCGGGTGATGCCCGGCGTGCTGGAGGGCAGTAACGTCAATCCGACGGAAACCATGGTTGATATGATCGCCAACGCCCGCCGTTTCGAAATGCAGATGAAGGTCATCCACAGCGTGGATGAGAATGCACAACGCGCCAACTCGCTGCTGTCAGTGAGCTAAGGAAAACAACATGATCCCATCATTATGGATTGCCAAAACCGGTCTGGACGCGCAGCAGACCAATATGGACGTGATCGCCAACAACCTGGCGAACGTCAGCACCAACGGCTTCAAGCGCCAGCGCGCGGTGTTTGAAGATCTGCTGTACCAGACCATGCGCCAGCCGGGGGCGCAGTCCTCCGAGCAGACCACGCTGCCGTCGGGGCTGCAGATCGGCACCGGCGTGCGGCCGGTGGCCACCGAGCGGCTGCACAGCCAGGGCAACCTGTCGCAGACCAACAACAGTAAAGACGTGGCGATCAAGGGGCAGGGCTATTTTCAGGTGATGCTGCCGGACGGCAGTCAGGCCTATACCCGCGACGGCTCGTTCCAGATTGACCAGAACGGCCAGCTGGTGACCGCCAGCGGTTTTCAGGTGCAGCCGGCGATCACCATTCCCGCCAACGCCCTGAGCATTACCGTGGGGCGCGACGGCATCGTCAGCGTGACCCAGCAGGGGCAGACGGCGGCCCAGCAGGTCGGCCAGCTGACGCTGACCACCTTTATCAACGACAGCGGTCTGGAGAGCGTTGGGGAAAACCTGTATCAGGAAACCGAAAGCTCCGGCGCGCCGAATGAGAGCACGCCGGGGCTGAACGGCGCCGGACTGCTGTATCAGGGCTATGTGGAAACCTCCAACGTCAACGTGGCGGAAGAGCTGGTGAACATGATCCAGGTGCAGCGCGCGTATGAAATCAACAGCAAGGCGGTCTCTACCTCCGATCAGATGCTGCAGAAACTGACGCAGCTGTAACCGACGCAGACGCATCAGGGCGCAGCCCGCTGCGCCCGCTTAACTTTTGTAAACAAAGGCGATATTTGTTGTGCTAACCACTCTTTTGACGCTGCGCCGGCCATCGCAGGGCAAATACGCGCTGGCCGTTACGGCGCTGCTGGCGCTCAGCGGCTGTGCCTACATGCCGCACAAACCGCTGGTCGACGGGGCCACCAGCGCGCAGCCGGCGCCGGCGACCGCGCCGGTGGCGAACGGCTCGATTTTTCAGACGGTGCAGCCGATGAACTACGGCTACCAACCGCTGTTTGAGGACCGGCGGCCGCGCAATATCGGCGATACCCTGACCATCGTGCTGCAGGAAAACGTCAGCGCCAGCAAGAGCTCGTCAGCCAACGCCAGCCGCAACGGCGCCAGCAAATTCGGCGTTGCCACCGCGCCGCGCTACCTCAGCGGGCTGTTCGGCAATGCGCGCGCCGATATGGAGATGTCCGGCGACAGCAGCTTCGGCGGTAAAGGCGGGGCGAACGCCAACAACACCTTTAACGGCACCATTACCGTCACCGTCAACCAGCTGCTGGCCAACGGCAACCTGCACGTAGTGGGAGAAAAACAGATCGCCATCAATCAGGGCACCGAGTTTATCCGCTTCTCCGGCGTGGTGAACCCGCGCACCATCAGCGGCAATAACTCCGTGACCTCGACTCAGGTGGCGGACGCCCGCATTGAGTACGTCGGCAACGGCTATATCAACGAAGCGCAGAGCATGGGCTGGCTGCAACGCTTCTTCCTCAACCTCTCCCCGTATTAAGGAATCGCGATGCTGAAGAAATTAGTGATGGCCGCGCTGCTGGCGAGCCTCAGTCTGCCGGCGGCGGCGGAGCGGATCCGCGATCTGGTGACGGTGCAGGGCGTGCGCGACAATGCGCTGATCGGCTACGGGCTGGTGGTGGGGCTGGACGGCTCCGGCGACCAGACCATGCAGACGCCGTTCACCACCCAGAGCCTGAGCAATATGCTGTCGCAGTTGGGCATCACCGTGCCGCCGGGCACCAACATGCAGCTGAAAAACGTGGCGGCGGTGATGGTGACGGCCAGGCTGCCGCCGTTTTCCCGCGTCGGGCAAAATATCGACGTGGTGGTCTCCTCGATGGGCAACGCCAAAAGCCTGCGCGGCGGCACCCTGCTGATGACGCCGCTGAAAGGGGTGGATAACCAGGTCTACGCGCTGGCGCAGGGCAACGTGCTGGTCGGCGGTGCCGGCGCGGCGGCCGGCGGCAGCAGCGTGCAGGTCAACCAGCTGGCCGGCGGGCGTATCAGCAACGGCGCCACCATCGAGCGCGAGCTGCCGACCACCTTCGGCCAGGGCGGCGAACTCAATCTGCAGCTGAACGATGAAGACTTTACCCTGGCGCAGCAGATCAGCGATGCGATTAACCGCCAGCGCGGCTACGGCACCGCGACGCCGCTGGATGCGCGCACCATCAAGGTGCTGGTGCCGCCGGGCAACAGTTCCCAGGTGCGTTTTCTGGCGGAGATTCAGAATATCAGCGTGCGCGTCGGCGCGATCGACGCCAAGGTGATCATCAACTCGCGCACCGGCTCGGTGGTGATGAACCGCGATGTGGTGCTGGATTCCTGCGCGGTGGCGCAAGGCAATCTGTCGGTGGTGGTCGACCGGCAAAACAGCGTCAGCCAGCCGGATACGCCGTTTGGCGGCGGGCAGACGGTGGTGACGCCGAATACCCAGATTTCGCTGCAGCAGCAGGGCGGTTCGCTGCAGAAGGTCAACGCCAGCGCCAATCTGAATAACGTGGTGCGCGCGCTGAACGCGCTGGGGGCGACGCCGATCGACCTGATGTCCATCCTACAGGCGATGCAGAGCGCCGGCTGCCTGCGCGCCAAACTGGAAATTATCTGATGAGCAGAGACGTCACCAGCCTGGCCGGCGCGGCCTACGACGCCCAGGCGCTGAACGGGCTGAAAAGCGCCGCGGCCGCCGACCCGCGGGGCAACCTGAAGCAGGTGGCCCGCCAGGTGGAAGGCATGTTTGTGCAGATGATGCTGAAAAGCATGCGCGCCGCGCTGCCGAAAGACGGCATGCTGAGCAGCGACCAGACCCGGCTGTACACCTCGCTGTACGATCAGCAGATCGCCCAGCAGATGTCGCAGAAGGGGCTGGGGCTGGCGGATATGATGGTGCGCCAGCTCGGCAGCGCCGGCACGCCGCCGAGTGAAACGGCCGGTACGGTACCGATGGCGCTGGACGGCGAGCGGCTGCAGGCGCTGCCGCGTCAGGCGTTGGAGCAGATGGTGCGGCGCGCGCTGCCGTCGGTGCCGGGCGGCCCTGCGCCGCTGAACAACGGCAACTTTGTCGCCCGGCTGTCGGCGCCGGCGCGTCTGGCCAGCCAGCAGAGCGGTATTCCTCACCTGCTGATCGTGGCGCAGGCGGCGCTGGAGTCCGGCTGGGGGCAGCGTGAAATCCCGACCGCCGACGGTTCGCCAAGCCATAACCTGTTCGGCATCAAGGCGGGCGGCGGCTGGAACGGCCCGGTGACCGAGATCGCCACCACCGAATACGAGCAGGGAGCGGCGAAGAAAATCAAGGCGCGCTTCCGCGTGTACGGCTCCTACGTGGAGGCGATTGCCGACTACGTCAAACTGCTGACCGGCAACCCGCGCTACGCCGGCGTCGCCGCTGCCCGCACGCCGGAGCAGGCGGCGCACGCGTTGCAGCAGGCGGGCTACGCCACCGACCCGCACTATGCCCGCAAACTGGTCAGCGTAATTACGCAGATGAAAAGCGCCGGCGAGCAGGTGGCGAAGGCCTACAGCCACGATTTGCAGGATCTGTTCTGAGCATGACGCCCGGCAACGTGTCGTTATTTGTGTCACGTTTGCCGGTAAGTTCGCCTGACTATGGGCGATAAGCGGCAGTGTGCCAACCCTGTCACCTATCTTGCCGCGCGCCGCGACGGCGTGAGTTTTTCCTCAAGTTTTTCGCCGCCGGGCCGATAACCCAGACAGGCTGGACGGCATCGTTCAGCAACCCGATGACACCCTGTGGGCCTCCGGCGCCGCAGCATAAGGAATCTCTATGTCCAATAGCTTAATCAATACCGCGATGAGCGGCCTGAATGCGGCGCAGGTGGCGCTGAGCACCGTCAGTAATAATATCTCCAACTACAACGTGGCCGGCTATAACCGCCAGACTGCCATTCTGGCGCAGAACGGCGGCATGGGCACCATGGCCGGCTTTATCGGCAACGGCGTCACGGTCACCAGCGTAAACCGCGAATATAACCAGTTCATCACCAATCAGCTGCGCGGCGCGCAGAGCCAGGCCGGCGCGCACAACGCCTATTACGAAAAAATTTCGCAGATCGATAACCTGCTGGCGGACAAAACCAATAACGTGTCGACCAATATGCAGGACTTTTTCAAAAGCCTGCAGAACGTGGTCAACAACGCCGGCGATGACGCATCGCGCAACGCCGTGCTGGGCAAGGCCAACGGCCTGGTGAACCAGATCGGCAACGCCGATAAATACCTGCGTGACCTGGACGCCGGCGTTAATCAGCAGCTGAGTGAAAGCGCGGTACAGATTAATAACTACAGCCAGCAAATTGCCAAGCTGAATGATGAGATCACCCGCCTGCGCGGCAGCAGCGGCAGCGAACCCAACGCTCTGCTCGATCAGCGCGACCAGCTGGTGACCGAACTGAACCAAATCGTCAATGTGCAGGTGACGCAGCAGGACGGCGACGCCTACACCGTCTCTTTCGCCAACGGCCTGACGCTGGTGCAGGGCAGCAATACCTATCAGGTGGAAGCGGTGCCCTCCAGCGACGACCCGGCGCGGCTGACGCTTGGCTATAACCGCGGCAACGGCGCCAGCGAAATCCCGACCGGGCAGATTACCGGCGGCAGCGTCAGCGGCGTGCTGAAGTTCCGCAGCGAGGCGCTGGACGGTGCGCGCAACCAGTTGGGGCAATTGGTGTTGGCGATGGCCGACAGCTTTAACCAGCAGCACCGCGCCGGTTTTGATATTAACGGCGAGCCGGGCGGCGACTTCTTCAGCTTCAGCGGCGGCCGGGTGGTGGAAAACAGCCGCAACGGCGGCAACGCCGAACTGAGCGTGAGCTATACCGACACCGGCAAAGTGCAGGCCAGCGATTACCGCGTCGAGTTTGACGGCAGCAATTGGCAGGTGACGCGCCTGTCGGACAACGTCAAAGTGAATGCCACCGCCGGCACCGACGCCGACGGCAAGCCGACGCTGGAGTTTGAAGGATTACGGGTCGGCATCGACGGCACGGCCAACAAGAACGACAGCTTCACCGTCAAGCCGGTCAGCGACGTGGCCGGCAATTTAACGGTGGCGATTAGCGACGCCGGCAAACTCGCCGCCGCCGGCAGCGAGGACGGCGGCAGCGGTGATAACGACAACGTTAAAAAACTGAGCGACCTGCAAACGCAAAAGCTGGTGGACGGCAAGGCGACGCTGAGCGGCGCTTACGCCAGCCTGGTCAGCAACGTCGGCAACCAGACCGCGACGGCAAAAACCAACAGCGTTGCGCAGGGCAATATTGTCAAGCAGCTGACGGAGCAACAGCAGTCGGTATCCGGCGTCAATCTGGACGAGGAGTACGGCGAACTGCTGCGTTTCCAGCAGTATTACATGGCGAACGCGCAGGTGATTCAGACCGCCAGCTCAATGTTCGATGCTCTTCTCTCCATCCGTTGATTAAGGAACCCAGACTATGCGCATGAGCACCAGCATGATGTACCAGCAAAACATGCAGGGTCTGACCGACCGGCAGTCGCTGTGGATGACCTCCGCCAAACATTTGTCCAGCGGCACCCGGGTGCTGACGCCGTCCGACGATCCGCTGGCGGCTTCGCAGGCGGTGATGCTGACGCAGTCGCAGTCGGAAAACAGCCAGTATGCGCTGGCGCGTCAGTTCGCCCTGCAAAGTATCACCATGGCGGAGAAAGTGACCGCCAGCGCCGCCGGCAGCATCAAGGATATGAAAGGCCTGCTGGTTAACGCCGGCGACGGCGTGCTGAGTGATAACGACCGCGCCTCGCTGGCGACCCAGCTGCAGGGGCTGAAGGATCAGCTGTTGGGCCAGGCCAACAACTCCGACGGCAACGGCCGCTATATGTTCGGCGGTTTTAAGGATGACCAGCCGCCGTTTGTTCAGCAGGACGACGGCAAGGTGGTGTATCAGGGCAGCAGCCGGGCGATTGAGCAGAAGGTTGACGCCAACCGCACCATGACCGTCGGCTATACCGGCGATGATATTTTTATGTCGCTGACCAGCAACCCGAAACCGGAGCCGGACGGCAGCGCGCCGGTGAGCAACGTGTTCGACAGCATCGACCTGGCGCTCAAGGCGCTCAATACGCCGCTGCAGGACGCCGACGACGCGACGCGTCAGCAGGTGCAGGCGGATTTGGACAAGGCGCAGCGCGGGCTGGACAACGCCTACAACAACGTGCTGACGATCAATGCCAAGCTGGGTACGCAAATGCAGGAAATTGAGACCCTGGATAATATCGGCAAGGTCCGCGATGCCAACAACCAGGTTCAGATGAGCGCGCTGGTCGATGTGGACGTCGTCGAGGCTATCTCTTCTTATTTCCAGCAGCAGGCCGCATTACAGGCTTCGTATAAAACGTTCGGCGATATGCAGGGCATGTCGCTGTTTCAGATGAACCGTTAATACCGACCATCGTGCGCCGTCATTTGCCGGCGCACGCCAATTTGGCTGCGCGAAGGGGAGCGAACCGTGCTGACGCGGGGCGAACTTCTTAAAACCGGGCGCAGTCGTTTGGCCCGTAGCGCTTTTTCCCACTAAGGTTTGGCGCTACGGGCTTTTTTTATGCGTTAACTGCGCATGCCGCTGAGCACGTCCGCCAGCCGGTTAAACACCTCGCCGAACAGGTGTTCGCAGAACGGCGCCAGCATCGGCATCATCATGCCGAGCGTCAGCATGCCGATGGTCATGGTGACGGGAAAGCCGATGACGAACACCGACAGCTGCGGCGTGACGCGGTTAAGCAGCCCCAGCGACAGGTTCAGCGTCAGCAGCAGACAGATCAGCGGCAGCGCCAGCATCACGCCGTTGATAAAGATCAGCGAGCCGGCCTGCGCCAGCGCCAGAAAGCCGTTGCCGCTCAGCGGCTGCGGGCGGATCGGCAGGGTGTGGAAGCTGTCCGCCAGCAGCGATATCAGCCACAAATGGCCGTCGAAGGATAAGAACAGCAGCATCGCCAGCAGATTAAGCAGGCGCGCCAGCACCGGCATGTTCGGCCCGCCGGACGGGTCGAAAAAGGTGGCGAACGACAGGCCCATCTGCATGCCGATCACTTCGCCGGCGGTGCGCACCGCCGCAAAGGCGAACTGCATGGTCAGGCCGAGCGCCACGCCGATCAGGATTTGCTGCAGCGCCAGCCACAGGCCGGCGGCGGAAAAAATCGGGGTCTCGCTGGCCGGCAGCGTCGGCGCAATCAGCACCACGATCAGCCCGCCCAGCCCCAGCTTCACTTTTTTGCCAATCTGCTTTTCACTCAGCAGCGGGGCGGTGGCGATCAGCGCCAGAATCCGCAGCAGCGGCCAGAAATAGTGGCTGAGCCAGAGGGTGAACTGCGAACTGTCGAGGTTGAGCATGGTTAACCGATAATGTTGGGCAGGTTGCTGAACAGCATGCGCATATAGTCCAGCAGCAGGTTGAGCATCCACGGGCCGGCGATAATGATGGTGGCCACCACCGCCAGGATTTTCGGGATAAAAGACAGCGTCATTTCGTTGATCTGGGTGGCCGCCTGCAGCAGGCTGACCACCAGCCCGCTGACCAGCGCCGCCAGCAGCAGCGGGGCGGCCAGCGCCAGCGCCACTTTCATCGCCTCAACGCCCAGCGCCATTACCGATTCAGGAGTCATTGCGTTTTTCTCCGCATAGGGCGGCGCTCGCGGCCGAGCGCCGGGGGAAGGGGATCAGGAATAGAAACTCTGCGCCAGTGAACCCAGCAGCAGCTGCCAGCCGTCGACCAGCACAAACAGCATCAGTTTGAACGGCAGCGAGATGGTGGCCGGCGGCACCATCATCATCCCCAGCGCCATCAGCACGCTGGCCACCACCAGATCGATAATCAAAAACGGAATAAATACCGTAAAGCCGATCTGGAAGGCGGTTTTTAACTCGCTGGTGACGTAGGCCGGCAGCAGGATGCGCATCGGCACCGCCTCCGGGCCGGCCAGCGGCGGCTGATGGGCCAGCCGGGCGTACAGCGCCAGATCGGTTTCCCGCGTCTGACGCAGCATAAATTCGCGCAGCGGTTGCGCCCCCTTTTCCATGGCGACGTCGAGCGCGATTTTGTCCTGGCTGAACGGCAGGTAGGCATCCTGATACACCTTGTCGAACACCGGCGACATGATAAAGAAGGTCAGAAACAGCGTCAGCCCCAGCATCACCTGGTTCGGCGGTGCGGAGGGGGTGCCCAGCGCGTTGCGCAGCAGGCCCAGCACGATAATGATGCGGGTAAAGCTGGTCATCATCAGCAGCATCGCCGGCAGGAAGGTCAGCGAGGTCAGCAGCACCAGCGTCTGCACCGGCAGCGACCAGCTCTGGCCGCCGCCGGCGAGCGGCTGGCTGATAAGGCCCGGCAGCTGCGCCAGCGCCGCCGGGCTGACCAGCAGCAGGGCGGTCAGCGCGGGCGCGCAGCGGCGGATCGGACGGGCGGGACGCGTCGGCGACGCAGGGGACGGGCGTTGGGATGCATTCATGCCGATTTTTCCGGGCGTTGCAGGACGTTGTGTATCAGTTGACGAAAGTTGGCCGGCGGCGTGACGCCGTCGGCATCAGGGGCGGCAGGCGGCGCGCTCAGGGTGTGCAGCGGCGTGATCTGCTGCGTGGTAACCCCCAGCACCAGCCAGGTGTTGTCCACTTCCACCACCACCACGCGTTCGCGCTGGCCGACCTGGCAGCTGGCGCGCAGATTCAGCAGCGCACCGCCGCGTTTCTGCGGGGCAAAGCCCAGGCGGCGGAACAGCCAGCCGGCCAGCAAGATCAGCAGCAGCACGCCGCCGAGCGCGCTGCTGACTTGAGTAAGCACCGAACCGGTCGGCAGGACCGGTTCGGCTGGCTGGCTGACGTGCGTCTGCTGCGCGTCGATCATCGGCTCAGGCGCCGCATACGTTCGGACGGGGTGATGATATCGGTGATGCGTACGCCGAACTTATCGGCCACCACCACCACTTCGCCCTGGGCGATCAGATAGCCGTTGATCAGAATATCCAGCGGCTCGCCGGCCAGCCCGTCCAGCGCCACCACGGAGCCCTGCGACAGGCGCAGCAGCTCTTTGATGGTCATTTTGGTGCGGCCGAGCTCCACCGTCAGTTTGACCGGAATATCCAGAATCAGGTCGATATCCTGCAGGCCGCCGATGGCATCCTGCGCTTCCAGCGTTTTGAATACGCCTTCGGTGGTGGCGCCGGGCTGCTCCGCGGCCTGTTGTTCGTTAAACGCGTCAGCCCACATATCGTCTACGGATTCCTTTGCTTCGCCAGACGGTTGTTTCGGGTCACTCATTGGGCCGTTCCTCACTCAGAGCATGCAAAATAGGGTTAATCAAATGTTCAACGCGCAGGGCATACTGCCCGTTCAGGGTGCCGTATTGGCTGGTCAGCACCGGCACGCCGTCGACGTGCGCGATCAGGCGTTCCGGCTTGTCGATCGGCAGGACATCGCCGGGCTGTAGTTTCAGTACCTTCGACAGACGCATCGGTATGTCGACAAAGTTGGCGATCAGCTCCAGCTCGGAGTGCTGCACCTGCTTTGCCAGGGTTTCGCGCCAGCGGTTGTCCTCCTGACGTGAATTTTCCAGCGGCGGGTTGGTCAGCAGTTCGCGCAGCGGCTCAATCATCGAGAAGGGGATGCAGATGTTGAATTCGCCGGTCAGCGCGCCGATCTCCACCTGGAACGGCGTGGTGACCACGATATCGTTCGGCGAGGTGGTGATATTGGTGAATTTCACCTGCATCTCGGCGCGCACATACTCCACGTCCACCTTATAAATCGCGCTCCAGGCGTCGCCGTAGGCGTCCAGCGCCAGCCGCAGCATGCGGCGGATCACCCGCTGTTCGGTCGGGGTAAACTCGCGGCCCTCCACCTTGGTCGGGAAACGGCCGTCACCGCCGAACAGGTTATCGACGGCGATAAACACCAGGCTGGGCGCGAACACGAACAGCGCGGTGCCGCGCAGCGGATTCAGATGCACCAGGTTCAGGTTGGTCGGCACCGGCAGGTTGCGGGCGAACTCGTGATACGGCTGGATCTTGATCGGGCCGACGGTAATGTCCGGGCTGCGGCGCAGCAGGTTAAACAGCCCCATGCGGAACTGACGGGCAAAACGTTCGTTAATGATTTCCAGCGCCTGCAGCCGCTCACGCACCACCCGGCGCTGGGTATTGGGATCGTAAGGCTTGACCTCGCTCTCATTGCCGACCATCGCCGCAGGCTCATCGCCCGAGCTGTCGCCGTTGAGTAGCGCGTCAATTTCCGCCTGAGAAAGAATACTGTCGCCCATAGTGGATTACCGCAGGATAAAGGCGGTGAACAGCACATCGCTGACCACCTGCTTGGGTTGGCCGTTAACCAGCGGCGGGCTTAGCGCCTGTTTGATCTGCGCCACCAGCTGCTGTTTCCCCTGTTCGTTGGCCAGCTGCGCGGCCTCCTGCCGGGACAGCAGCATCAGCAGACGGCTGCGCACCTCCGGCAGAAAATCGTTCATCTGGCGGCGCGTCGCCTCATCCGGCAGACGCAGCGTCAGGCCGATGTACAGCACGCGGTCGGGGTCGTTGTCCGGCGTCATCAGGTTGACGGTAAAGGTGTCGAGCGGCATAAAGACCGGCGCCGCCGGCGGCTGCGGTTTGGCCGCCGCGGGGCTGCCTCCGTGCTCTTTTTGTTGCAGCAGCCACCAGCTGTAGCCCGCCGCGCCGCAGGCGGCGACGGTGATTAACAGCAACAGGATGACCAATAGCGGGCGCTTTTTCGGCGCCGTTGGCAGGGTGTTTTGTGACATTACTTAATCAAATTCCTGTTATTGGCACGCGCAGAGCCTGCGTCCGTGCGTCCCCCTGACGGCAGGGGGAGATAAAGATGGCGTTATTATCCCGTCTATCCCGGCATGCAATAGCCTGAATAGGCGGGGAAAAACGTGTCAGCTTCGGCGTTTGCCGCGGCGCGTCAGGCGAAGATATCGACGCCGTCAACCGCCCGCGCCAGCGCCTGCAGAGCCGGCGGCGCGGCAGATGCTTCGGTGGGCAGCTCCGCGCCGCCGTGCTGCTCACGGTAGGATGACGGCCGGCCGTGCTCCTGTGAGGCCTGCTGCTGCGACTGCTGCGGCGACGGGTCGCCGCCAACGCTGCTTTGCCCCAGGTTGATGCCGCTTTCCGCCAGCGCATGGCGCAGCTGCGGCATGGCGGCTTCCACCGCGGCGCGCACCTGGCCGTGCGCCGAGGCGATATGCAGCTGCGCCTGCCGATCGTCCAGCTTCAGGGTAATCTGCAGCGAGCCCAGTTCCTGAGGATGCAGACGCAGTTCGGCGCTCTGCTGGCCGCCGCGGTGGAACATCAGTACCTGCTGGCTTAACGCCTGTTGCCATTCCGGGCTGCCGAGCGGCGCGTTCAGCAACGGGGCCGTCGGGGCGGTTGGCGCAGCGGCAGGCTGTGGCGTCGTGAACTGCACGCCGGAGGCCGGCGATGCTATGGCGTGCTGCGGCGTTGGGGCCGGTGCGCCATCGCCATTCAGCGCGAGACGTTCAACGGAGAAGGCGTCGGGGTTGGTCGCCGGCGGCAGGGCGGCGTCGCTATTTTGCGGCGCAGACGTCTGGCGCGGCGCGGCCGGCGTTGCGATGCGCTCGGCAGAAGGCGCGGCATCGTTATGCAGCGCGGCCATCAAGGCGTTCGCCGGCGCCGGCGTGTTAGCGGCGGGGCGGTGATCCGCCGGCGGCGCAGCGGCGCGTTGCGCGTCCGGCAGCGGCGCTGCGGTTGGCGGCAGCATCGCCAGCAGCGCCTGCAGGGTGGCGGCATCCGGCGCGTCCTGCGCTTTCAGGGCCGCAACGGGCGGCGATTCCGGCTCGTCGTCCGGCGTGGTTGCCGCCTCGGCCGGCGCGCGTTCGGTCAGGTTCGTCAGCGTTGCCAGCCGCTCCGGCGTGCTCAGCAGCCGGCTGAGCGCCTCGCCGTTCGGCGCTGGCTGCGCATCGGCGGCCGGCGTCTGCAGCTGCGGTGCGTCCGCGCGTTGCCCGGCGGGACGAAAGCGTTCGCCCAGCAGCTGTGCGAACGCCGATGACAGCGCATCGCTATCGGCAGCCGGCGTCAGACCATCGGTTGCGGCGTCGCCAGCCGGCGTCATCATGGGCAAAAGGGTGAGATTCATGGGTTACTGTTCCTGTGTGAACGACGTTGAGCAAACTCATCCATCAATTTTTGGTCGCGTTTATTTTCCCGCTGCTGCTCGGCGTGCAGCGCGCGCGTATGCAGGGTGTCGAAGGCGTTCAGCCGCTGCTGTTTGTCCTGCCACTGCGTCGTGGCCTGCGCGACTTTTTCGCTCCACTGCCGCAGCTGCTGGCGGTGCTGACCGATGGCCTGTTCCAGCGTGGCGATAAACTGCTGATAGTTTTGCCAGCTGGCGGACGCCATGCCGTGGTTCAGCGTGGCGTTGAGTTTCTGCCGGTACTCATCCTGGTAGTTAAGCAGCATGGAGAGCTGCTGCTCCGCCGCCTGCTGCGCCTGGCGCGCCTGCCCCAACTGTTGGGTGGCCTGTTCCACCGCCTTTTGCGCCAGATCGCGCAGCGTCAGCAATGGCGAGTGTGATTTCATCGTGCCGTGCTCCCGGTCGGTTAAACGATCAGCTGTTGCAGCTGCTGACAGGCTTCGTCATAGCCGCTGCGTTCGAAAATGCCCTGCTGCAGATAGGCCTCCATTTGCGGATACAGCGTCATCGCCTTGTCCAGCAGCGGATCGCTGCCGGCCGCATAGGCGCCGACGCTGATCAGATCGCGGTTGCGCTGATAGCTGGCCAGCATCTGTTTGAAATCGCGCACCCGACGGTAGTGATCCTGGTCGATCAGCGCGGTCATCGCGCGGCTGATGGACGCTTCGATATCGATCGCCGGGTAGTGGCCGGATTCCGCCAGGCGACGCGACAGCACCACGTGGCCGTCGAGAATGGCGCGCGCCGAGTCGGCGATCGGGTCCTGCTGATCGTCCCCTTCGGTCAGGACGGTATAAAAGGCGGTGATGGAGCCGCCGCCGCTGATGCCGTTGCCCGCACGCTCCACCAGCGCCGGCAGTTTGGCGAATACCGACGGCGGGTAGCCTTTGGTGGCCGGTGGTTCGCCGATCGCCAGCGCAATTTCCCGCTGCGCCATGGCGTAGCGGGTCAGGGAGTCCATAATCAGCAGCACGTGCTGGCCGCGGTCGCGGAAATCTTCGGCGATGCGCGTGGCGTAGGCGGCGCCCTGCATCCGCAGCAGCGGCGACACGTCGGCCGGCGCGGCGATCACCACCGAGCGGGCGCGACCTTCGGCACCAAGAATATTCTCGATAAAGTCTTTCACTTCCCGGCCGCGTTCGCCGATCAGCCCGACCACGATCACATCGGCCTGGGTATAGCGCGCCATCATGCCGAGCAGCACGCTTTTACCAACGCCGGAACCGGCGAACAGCCCCATGCGCTGGCCGCGGCCGACGGTCAGCAGGCCGTTGATGGTGCGTACGCCGACGTCCAGCACCTGTTCGATCGGCGTGCGCTGCAGCGGGTTGAACGGCGCGGTGGCCAGCGGCGCGCGGTAGCCGGTTTCCGGCGCCGGCAGGCCGTCGAGCGGTTTGGCGCCGCCGTCCAATACCCGGCCGAGCAGGGCGGGGCCGAGCGGCAGCTGTTTGCCGGCGCTTTGTCCCTCCGGCGCGAGGCGGGCGTACACCCGCGCGCCGGGTACAATGCCTTCCACATCTTCCAGCGGCATCAGAAACAGGTGCTGGCCGTTAAAGCCGACCACTTCGCTTTCCACTTCCTGGATCTCGCCGGCGCAGTGCCGCTCGATCAGGCAGGTGGCGCCGAGCGGCATCTGCAGGCCGGTGGCCTCCAGCACCAGCCCGGTGGCGCGGGTCAGGCGGCCGTAGCGCCGCACCGGCGGCGCATGTTGAATGCGCTGCTCCAGCGTATCCAGCGCGCTGAGCCAGCGGCCGAGGCGCGGCGTCGTCATACGTCCCCCGGGGCCGCCAGGCGGCAGATTTCGTGCCAGCGGGTAGCCAGGCTGGCGTCGAGATCGCCTTCCTCGGCGCTGACCTTGCAGCCGCCGGGATGCAGTTCGCCGTCGGCCAGCAGCCGCCAGCCGTGCAGGCTCAGCGTCACGCCGAGCTGCTGTTCCACGCGCGGGTAGTCGTCGGGGTGTACGCGCAGCTGCGGTTTGCCGCTGAACATCGGTTCCTGTTGAATCAGCTGTTGGATCTGCGCCAGCAGGGCGGTGCCGTCGCAGACCGGCGGCTGGCCGAGCACCTGCTTGGCGGCGGTGAGCGCCAGCTGCATCAGGCGCGCGGCGATCACGCTGTCCAGCGCGTCCAGCGTCTGCTGGAATTCACCGACCATCTGCCGCCACTGCTCGGTCAGCGGCTGCTGCTGCAGTTCGCTCTGTTCGATCCCCTGCTGACGGCCTTCCTCCAGGCCTTGCTGAAAGCCTTCCTGGTATCCCTGCTGCCGGCCTTCGTCATGGCCCAGTTGATGACCCTGCTGCTGCGCCTGCAGCCGCAGGGCTTCCAACTGTTGCCGTTCGTTTTCCGCCTTATCCAGCGGCGCGCTCTCCGGCATGGCCGGCGGCAAATCGGTTTCCGGTGCGGTTTCCGTCGCCGCGGGCGTCGCTAAATCGTTAAGCCGCCACGGCTGCCAGGCGAGTAGGCTGCTGTCAGACATAGGTATCCTCGCCGCCGCCGATAATCATCTCGCCGCTTTCCGCCAGGCGGCGGACGACCAGCAAAATGGCCTTCTGTTCGTTTTCCACCTGCGACATGCGTACCGGGCCGCGGTTGGCCAGGTCGTCGCGCAGAATGTCGGCGGCGCGCTGCGACATATTCTTGAGGAACTTCTCGCGCAGCGGCTGTTCCGCACCTTTCAGGGCAATCAGCAGCGATTCGCCTTCCACCTCCTGCAGCAGGCGCTGGATACTGCGATCGTCGACCTCCACCAGGTTCTC
Source organism: Serratia sp. FGI94 (assembly GCF_000330865.1). Lineage (NCBI taxonomy): Bacteria > Pseudomonadati > Pseudomonadota > Gammaproteobacteria > Enterobacterales > Yersiniaceae > Serratia > Serratia sp. FGI94. The sequence continues at coordinate 2,874,296 of NC_020064.1, read as the reverse complement.
GAACAGGAACATTTCGTCGATGATCTTCTGCGCCAGTTCGCCGTCGTAGTCACGCATTGCGTCGATCACCGCTTCTTCCTGATGGGTCTTCATCAGGTTGATGATTTCGGCGGCGGTGCGCACCCCGCCCATTTTGCTGCGTTTGAGGTTCTGGCCGTCGAGCAGGTTGTTGAGCACTTCGGTCAGCTCCGCCAGCGCCGCCGGCTGCACGCCGCCGAAGGTGGCGATACGCAGCATCACGTCGTTGCGCAGGCGTTCTTCGAACTGCGCCAGAATATCCGCCGCCTGACCGCGCTTCAGGTGCACCAGAATGGTGGCGATAATCTGCGGGTGTTCATCGCGGATCAGATCGGCCGCGCTCTGTGGCTCCATAAAGTTGAGCGTTTCCATCCCGGAGGTGGTTTCGCGCGATTCGAGAATATCTTCCAGCAGGCTGGAGGCGCGCTCTTCGCCCAGTGCTTTCACCAATACCGAACGCAGATAGTCGCTGGCATTGACGCTGAGGGCGGCGTACTGTTCGGCATCGTCCTCAAACTCCGTCAGAATCTCTCCCAGCTGTTTGTGCGACACCTGCCGCATGCTGGCCATGGTGCCGCTCAGCTGTTGCACTTCACGGGACGAGAGGTGTTTGAACACCTCGGCGGCGCGATCTTCTCCCAGCGTCATCAGCAGGATGGCGCTTTTTTCTGTACCTGTCAGACTCATAATTCGTTACTCATCCATTGGCGGATTACCAGGGCGATAATGCGCGGATCTTTATCCGCCAGATCGCGGATGCGCTGGCTCTGGACTTCGGCGCTGACGCGCTGCTGTGAACGCTTGCGCTGCACCAGTTCCTCGTTGCTCGGCTTGCTGCCGCCTTCGGCAGGGTGGGCCGGCGCGGCGGCTGCGGCGACGGCGGCCTGCTGCTGCGCCTGGCGGTTTTGCCACTGTGGGCGCACCAGCTTGCGCCACAGCAGCCAGGCAATCAGCGCAATCAGCAGATAGCGACCGGCGTTCAGCAACTGATCGATAAAGTGCTGCGACTGCCAGAACGGCAGTTCGGCGCCGCCGGTTTCCACATCGCTGAACGGCGAGTTGACCACGTTCAGGCTGTCGCCGCGATCGCTGGAATAGCCCATGGCTTCGCGCACCAGCGCTTCCGCCTGCGCCAGCTGCGCTTTGCTCATCATCACCGGTTTGCCGTCTTTATCCGTGCCGAGGGTGTTGAGCACCACGGCCACGGACAGGCGCTGCACCGTGCCGGCTTTGTGCTGGGTATGGCGGATGGTACGGTCGACTTCGTAGTTGGTGGTTTCGTCGCGGCGACTGTTCTGCGGCCCGCTGACGGCGTTTTTGCTGCGGCCATTGTCCGCCGCGGTTTTGTCGGCGTTGGCCTGTGCGTCGGCGTTATTCGCCGGCGGCGTTTCAACCGGCGCCGTCGGCGCTGCGCTTGGCTGATTAGAGAGCGCGCCCGGCACGCCGCCTACCTGCGGAGCGCCTATCTGATCGCTCTGGCTCAGCTGGCGCGAACGGATGGCGGCTTTTTCCGGCGTCGGGTTCGGCTGGTACTGCTCGTCGGTCTGCTCGCGGGTGGCGAAATCGATCTGTGCGGTCACCTGCGCCCGGACGTTGGCGCTGCCGACGATCGGCGCCAGAATCGCCTCGATGCGGCGCTGGTAGCGGCCTTCCACTTCGGCGGCGTATTTCAACTGGGCGGCGTTAAGATCGCGCCCGTTGCCGTCGGACTGCGTCAGCAGGCGGCCGGCCTGATCGACCACCGTGACGTTGCCCGGCGGCAGCCCGGCCACGCTGCTGGCGACCATATAGACAATGGCGTTGATCTGGCCGTCATCCAGCGCGCGTCCCGGCTGCAGCGTCAGGGTGACCGAGGCGGAAGGGGACTTCTGCTCGCGCACAAACAGCGACGGCTTGGGCAGCGCCAGATGCACCCGCGCATTCTGCACCGGCCCCAGCGATTCGATGGTGCGCGACAGCTCGCCCTCCAGCGCCCGCTGATAGTTGATCTGTTCGCTGAACTGGCTGATGCCGAATTTTTCCTGATCGAGCAGTTCAAAGCCGACGGCACCGCCTTTTGGCAGCCCTTGCTGCGCCAGGCGCAGGCGGGTTTCATGGACGTTTTCGGCGGGGACCATCAGCGCCGAGCCGTTGTCGGCGAAGCGGTAGGGGATGTTCATCTGCGTCAGTTGCGTGACAATCGCACCGCCGTCGCGGTCGTTCAGGTTGCTGTACAACACGCGGTAATCCGGACTTTTCACCCATAACAACAGCGCCACCACGATGGCTATCGCGGCGGAGGCCGCAATCAGCAACGGGATTTTGGGATTGGCGCGCAGGCGGTTCCACTGGGCCTGAAGGCCGTTTTCACGGTTTTCACCGTGGGCTATTGAGGCGCTCATGCTGGCCCCTTACCTGGCTGAACAAAATGCTTAGCGTTGTGTGGTGACAAAACAGACTCCATGATGCACATAACTTGACGGGTTAAAACTGCCCCCATTTTGGGCATGCCATTATTTGCCCCGGGGGCGGATTTTGATGGCCCGATAAGCCGCGTTTTTTGCGGTTAATTAACCGCTTTAGTGACGGGGGCCTGTGCTAGGGTGTGCGTCATCAAAATTGTATCGGGTGTACACAGACCCGACGGCGACAACCAGCACAGGGGAGCAGAATGGCGATTCAGGGGATTGAGGGCGTACTGCAGCAGTTACAGGCCACGGCGCTGCAGGCCGGCGGTGCAAACGCCGCTCAGCCGACACAGGGCGCCAGCTTTGCCGCGGAGCTGAAGGCGGCGATCGGCAAAATCAGTGATAACCAGCAGGCGGCGCGCAAACAGGCGCAGGATTTTGAACTGGGCGTGCCGGGTATCAGCCTGAATGATGTGATGGTCGATCTGCAAAAGTCATCGGTGTCGCTGCAGCTGGGTATCCAGGTGCGTAATAAGCTGGTGGCGGCGTATCAGGATATTATGGGGATGCAGGTGTAGTGGGGTAAGGCGTCTGTATTGTAATGAGTTTATCGCCACCCTGTTTTGCCTTGGGGCATCCGTGTATTTGCACTCTCTTCTGTAACGTAACATGCCGATGAGAGTGGCGGCACTCGTCGGTGTGCTTGGATTAATATGTTTCTAGCTTGAAGCGGATATAAAACACACTATTTTGTATTTCATAATGTCAAGATTCATTGCTAGTCCTACCGTGGAAAGCATATGTGTAGGAATGTAAGTAACTCGAAGAATGTCTGCTGGATATGAGTCTGCGTGAGACCGTAATGTACTCAGTAGGGCAGAGTACTGGTGATTGTTTTTTGTTCAGCTATCTTAAGTATGAAAGTGAAGAAGTGTTTATGGATTTTTAGCATACTCTTTCATAACTGGAGGTGGTTGCCATGCAGAATGATCCCTATTTTTTACGGGTGGCCAGAGGCGAGGTTATCCTGTCGCAGGTCTCAAAGATGTTGGGGTGGAAGTTCGTCCACTATGACGATGATGCGATGAAGGTTCAGGTCGAGTACGATGCCGAACAGTTGTTGACCAATCCGCTGGGCTGCATTCAGGGCGGCATTCTGTCAGCCATGCTGGATGATGCGATGGGGCCGGCGGTATATATTACACTGCCGACGCCGCTGTTGGCGGTAACAATTGAATCAAAAACCAGCTTTATCAGTCCGGCGCAGCCTGGAAAGATCAAAGGTATAGGGAAAATTGTGCGCAAGACAGGTTCTATCGTATTTACCGAAGGCCTGCTGCAAACCGCTGAGGGCGAGTTGATCGCGACAGGCAGTGCCACATTCAAGCTGGGCAAGTACGGCAGGCTGCCGATTCCCTGGCAGGGGTAGGTGATCTTCTGGCGCCGGCTGTCGGCATGATGAACCGGCGCCAATATTGATTAATAACGCTGAATTATAATATCAACATATAAACACGCTTTATCACGAAAGCACGATAGCGGCTAAGCGGAGAGGGACGCTGTATGTCCTGATGTGACGCCTTTCTTTATAAGAGATCATCATCATCCAGGCTATCCAGAGCAACTAAAGAAAAATCTTTGTTCAGCACGTTCACCTGCTTAATGCATGGCCGATCGGCTAATGGCCGACATTGGCTGGCGATCTTTTCATCATGAATGCCGAGCCAGTCGGAAAACAGGCTCAGGAAGTCCAGGCCGCTGCGTTCTTCCGCTACATGGCGCTGTTCGCTTGCATCATAACTGGTAATGAAAAGTGGCACATTGAATGACTGCTTGTACAAATCGCTGTGCTCCATATAGGCATCGTCTTCGCCATTATTAAATTGCCCGAGGCCATGATCGGCGAAATAGAGCATAGACCAGCGGTTCTTTCCGCGATCCGCCATCTTTTGTATCTCGTGGAGCATCGTGTCGGTATTTTTGATGCTCTGTACATAACAGGAGATATCCTGGCTGATGTAAAATTCATCATAGTGTCCGTCCGTTCTTGCACAGGATTCCGGATGGGAACCAATCAGGTGAATGACGATCAGTTTCTTTGGTGCCTGGTCGGATAGCGCATCCTGAATAGTGGGAAGTAAGGCGCTGTCCGGATAGTAATTGTGATCGTTGGAGTCGCCTTTTTTGACAAAATGACTGACGTCAGCCTGTTTGCCGACGTCAGCCACGGGGCCGTCATAGAGACCGAAACGTCCCTGGTTTGATAGCCAGAAGGTTTTGTATCCGGCCTTTTTCGCCAGGCGAATAAAGCTATTGTTGTATTCTACATGGCCATCCTGCGCCAAGTAGAAGGAGGCGACGAGCGAAGGAACGGTAGCAAAACTGGCCGAATGATAATGATCGAAGAGAATGCCATTGGCCTGGCTCATAAACGGTGTGTTATTCAAACTAAAACCGTATGCATTCATGTAATCCTGCCGGACGCTTTCTCCGATCACTAAAATAAAGGTGTCATAAAGAGAAGTCTGGGTTGTCGGTTGCCAGGTGTCGGGCGTCGCCAGCAGCGAGGCGCTAATCTTTTCCTGCTGGGTGATAATCTTATAGGGTCGGTAGATATCATAAACAAAACGATAAGGTGAAAACTTGATATCTGCCTGACTAACATCGCCATATTTGATATACGAGTGGGCCGGATTGAAGGAGATAACGGCTACCGTCAAAGCGATATAAATAGTGGCGAGCCGGCTTTTGATGTGTTTTGCCTGTTTTGCAATGAACATACAAAGGATAGCCATCAGGAATAGCACGAATGACAACATAATGCTGCCAGCAGGCAGCATGCCTAAAAATTCAGCGCTTTCTGACAGGCTGGTATAGCGCGCGGCTGCTACGGTATTTAGCGACGGTGGACCATATTTGACGGCGACAGGCAGATAAACGGCGGCAATGACGGTTACTACGGCCACGGTTATATTGGCGGCAACCGGCGAAAATTTGGCCATGACAATAGGTATCAGAGCCAGTGCAATCGCATAGCCGGGACGAACAGCATAGCCGAAGGCGAAGTTAACCAGTAAGGACCATAGAATAAATAGGAGGAGAATAGTTTTGTTATTTAATCGTTTCATGTTTTTGCTGTGGTGGCAGAAAAGAAAAAAGATTCGCCTGAGCGAAAAAAACGCAATAACTATATCATTTTATATTCATCAGATCGATGAATTATGGGATTGTTTCCTAAGGAAAATATCTTTTTTTTCTGAATGGTATAAAAAACAACCCGTCCACGGCATCGGATATGCCGGGGCGAGAAGTGACAGCAGAAGTATGTGCTGATCCGTTTGCCTCGTATTGCTGTGCAAGAAGAAAGTGTGTACGTGCAGGCAGGAAGACTTAATTATGTTTATTTGTTTTTGATGTTAGTATTCATGTTGATATTAATGAGAGGAATAGGCACCGTAGCAGAGATACAGTGATTTAGATCGACATATTCAATTTTTTGCTAAGAAATAAGTGTTAACACCTGGTCCTCCCTATGTCATTAAATTAAAATGGTTGCGTTTTGGTTATGTGATTCACCAGGGAATGTTATGAGTATAAAAAGTGAAGCTGGATGGCGGAAAATAAGTATCGTAATAATAGCCATTCTCATTGTATTAGCCTATATCCTAGCTAAGCAATGATCTTATCGCGGCCATGTATTGCATGGCCGTTTCTGTTCCCAGGTGTTTGTGGCGGGCATGACGGGTGAGAACATAACCCATTTATTAACAAACACATAACCAAAAGGCACAAAATAATTAAACTTTTTTTGGCGTGAAATTATAATTCCTGCGATTTTGACAGAACGACTCTGTAGGACGGACTCTATGGTTGCAGCAATTATCATCGGTATTTTCCTTATCAGTTTTATGTACGCCCACTCCCGCGGGCAAGAAAAACAAAAAGTTGGCAGGCAGCTTTTCGATCACTCCACCTTTATGGGGCCGGTCAACATGTTTATGACCGGCTTCTCCCGCCTGCCGGCGAAACAACCTTACTTTGCTCCGCAGATCTTTCCCGAGCTGCAGCCGTTGACCGACAACTGGCAGGTGATTCGCGAGGAGGCCCTGCGCCTGCAGGACCACATCAAGGCGGCGCAAAGTCACAATGACGCCGGGTTCAACACCTTTTTCAAGCGCGGCTGGAAGCGTTTTTATCTCAAATGGTATAGCGACACCCACCCTTCGGCGCTGGCGTTATGCCCCAATACCGTCGCGCTGCTTAACCAGATCCCGTCGGTTAAGGCGGCGATGTTCGCCGAATTGCCGGCCGGCAGCCATCTGGGTAAACACCGGGATCCTTACGCCGGGTCGGTGCGTTATCACCTGGGGCTGGTGACGCCGAATGACGACCGCTGCTTTATCGAGGTGGATCGCCAGCGTCACAGCTGGCGCGACGGCCAGGCGGTGATCTTTGACGAAACCTATGTGCACTGGGCGCAAAACGGTACGGAGCAGACGCGGATTATCCTGTTCTGCGATATCGAACGGCCAATGAAGTGGGGCTGGGCGCAGGCGGTGAACCACTGGGTCGGCAAGACGCTGATGTCGGCGGCCAGTTCGCCCAATGACGAGCAGGACCGCACCGGCTTTATCAACCGTATTTTCAAATACGTCAATGCGATCCGCGATGCGGGCCAGCGGTTGAAAAAGCGCAACCGTCGCGGCTATTACCTGCTGAAATGGCTGCTAATCGCCGCCATCTTTGCCGCCATTATTATCCCGAGCCTGCGCTAAGTCATTGCGCCATTGCTCACCCCCTTGGGGAATGGCGCATATCGTTAGCCGCTTGCCGGCTCCATCACGCGCTGATGCCCGCGGATGGCGGTCGGGGCAAAACCAAAGCGCTTACGGAAACGCTCGGCAAAGCGCGAGGCGCTTTCATAGCCGACGTGTTGAGCAATGGCGGAAATCGGCCAGTCGGTGGATTGCAGCAGCGCCAGCGCGCTGCTCATGCGCACATCAATCATCAGGTTGCGCAGGGCGGTGTTTTCCGCCGACAGCTTACGCCGCAGCACGACTTCGCTCATCGATAGGCTGGCGGCTACCTTTGCTGCGCTCCAGATGCTGTGCGGATCGGTGGCCAGACAGCGGCGTACGCGCTGCGTCAGATCTTTGACTTCACCGTGGACGAATTTTACGCCGTACTGCGCCAGCCAGAGCAAAATCTCCAGCAGCTTATGGCGGGTGATCGCCGCTGGAAAACTGTGATGCAGCGTCAGCGCCAGATGCGTGGTTTCAAAACTGTGAATAAATCCGCAGGGGATATTCGGCAACGTGCGGACGCCGGAAAACGTGCCGGCCGCTGACACCTCGTTGGGGGCGGGCGCGGTGGCGAACAGCTGCGGATCGCAGGTGATCAGATGGCAGCTGAAGCGGCCATCGCCAGACAGGCTATTAATAATATCAACGGTTTGTCCGCCATCAATCAGCAGCAAATCGCCGGTGTTCGCCACCACTTCATGCTGTTGCCAACGGATGCGTTTGCATCCCTCCTGGATCAGATACAGGTGAGGTTGTTCGAAATACACTGAAGGGAGTAACAGTTCAGTATGTTGAATAATATGCGCCGAGCTACCGATCCCGGGACAAAGATTAATTGTGCGTTCCATCGATATTCGCTTTGCAGCCAGTCTCTGAGAATATCTTTACGCGTTGCCGCTCATCGGGGCAACTTTTTTCCATACGCGATAACGCGCAGTCCTGCTTATTTCCTGCCAAAAATTAATTTCCTGCTGAACAGAAAACGTCCATGTCGGGATGATATTTATCCACGATTTATCTCGCCGGGCCAAACGGTAACTGCCGGGGAAACCGTCACCGCCGAGAATAAGTGCACAGGATAAACGAAAAGCGTACCGGGCGTTAAGTCTCATCAACCGTACGGCCAGCGGCAAAAAACGGCCAGGGCGCTTATTGGCCCTGCGGCTCCCCTAACAGTAGGGCGCGGTCGTGAAATTGTCCGTAGGTGGCGTTAACGGCGCTTTGCTGCGTTGACCGATCGATTAAGGATTTTAATTCTGTCAGACGCTGCTGCAATAAGGCGCGCAGCTGCGTTTCATTATCCAGTATTTGCTGCAGCTTATGGCGCAACAGTTCCTGCAGCGCCATGGATGACGCCATCACGTCAGAGAAGTCTGCGGTTTTTTCTACCGCGGTGACATAGCTCAGCTCAATTTCCACCAGACGATCCCATTCGCCGTTCTGCGCCAGCGCGAGCATTTGCGCGCTGAGGGTGGTGATATGCTGATATGCGGATAACAGTTGCTGTTGACGTTCCATTACATGGCGTCCTGCGCGGGTTGATAATTGGGGCCGATTTGTCGCCAGGCGTCGGCGATATTTTCCAGCAGTTTCGCCACTTCGTCGAGCGCCTGCAGGTCATTATGCAGGTTGGCCTGCAGCAGACGGCGTTTCATATAGTCGTACAGCGCATCGAGCTGCGCAGCGATCTCGCCGCCTTGCTGGTGGTCTAGCCCGCTTTTCAGGCCGTTGTCGATAATGTTTATCGCCTTGGACAGCGCCTGGCCCTTGCCGGTGATATTGCCTTGTTCCATCAGTATGCGTGCGCGGGACAGGGCGCTTTGCGCCCCGTCGAATAGCATTACGATTAACTGATGCGGACTGGCGCTCATGACGCCGCTTTCCAAACCAACCTGTGCGTAGGCCTGCGTTCCGCTACGGTTATACATGCTGTTGTTTACCTGTCTTTAGACTGCTCAAGAGAACTGTTGGGTTAAATAGCTGCTGGTGCCGTTGAGTTTGGTCAGAACGGTATCCAGCTGGACGAATTGCTGTTTATAGCGGTCGATGGTGTTCTGAATGCTTTCCGACACGCGGTCGATTTGCGTATTCAGCCGGTCGAGGCTGCTGTTGATGCTCTTGGTGGAGCTCTCGATAATGCCGCCGGCCTTGATATAGTTCTGGATCTCGTTATGAATTTCCGTCGCCATACCGCTGTCTTTACCGTTGCCGGCAAAGAAGTTCGCTACCTGGTCCGGCTTGTCTTCAATCGCTTTTTTCAGTTTGTCACTGTCGATTTCCAGCTTGCCGGTCTTGATATCGGTCTTGATGCCCAGATTGCCGAGGCCCTTGAGTTCCGGGTTATTCTGCGCGGCGCTCAGCGCGTTCTTAATCGATGACTGAATGCCGCGCAGGGTGTTGTCCCCCAGCAGCGCGCCGTTACTGTTTGACTGCGCCTCGCCGCTTTTTACCGGCGTGTATTTGGTCAGCGAGTTAAAGGTATCCAGCAGGGAGTTGTAACTGTCGACCCACTCTTTGATCTTGTCGGCAGAGCCGCTCTTGTCGGCGTCAATCACCAGGTTTTGCGATTCGCCAGGCTTGGTGAGGGTCTTCAGATCCAGCGTTACGCCCTGCAGCGCATCGGAGATAGAGTTGGTGCTGCGCTGAATTTGCGTGCCGTTAATGGTGACTTTGGCGTCCTGGCCTTTTACCGTTTCCTGCAGCGCGCCCGTGCCGCTGGTGCTGTCGTAGTTCAGCACCGCGCCCAGTTTGTCGTCGTTATTCACCTGCACGGAGATTTTGCTCTCTGCGCCCGGGGTGCTGGCGCTGATGGCCAGTTTGTACTCATTGTCGCCGACGCGCATGATGCTGGCGTTGACGCCCGCCTTGGCGCCGTTGATGGCGTCGCGCATTTCCACCAGCGACGTCTGGTCGTCGCCGAGCGGAATAGTTACCGCTTTCGGCGGGTTGCCGGAGGTCAGGGTGAGGGAACGGTCGCTGGCGCCGCTTTCACCCAGCTTCTCCGTCTGGCTGGCAATCTTGGCTTGCGTGGTCAGCGTTTGCGGTTGCGCCAGCTGATCGACGGTGATGGTGTAGTTGCCCGGCACCGCTTTAGCGTTGGTGGTGACGTTAAACTGATCGTGTTTACTGGCGGTGGTGTTGGTGAAAAATTCCGGTTTGGCCAGTTCTTTACTCAGGTTGTCAAACTTCTCCAGCGCGCCCTTCAGCGTGCCGTAGGCGGTCAGCTTGGCGTTGTAGCTGCTCTGTTGGGTAGTGTAGGGCGTCAGACGCTGCTTTTCCGCCTGGCTCAGTTTGTCCAGTAATCCATTCATGTCCATGCCGGTGCTGATGCCTAATGAACTGATCGCTGCCATGGGGCGTGCTCCTTGTTGGTTGTATTCAGTTAATGCGTTATCGGCCCGGCGGATGAAAAGTTTACGCAGAAAAGTAAAAAACGATGGCGCAATAGAAGAGGGAAAAGGCGTGTTATTTACGCCATTGGGCAATGGCGAAAAAAAAATAAAAAAAATCTAAAGGTTGCAAGGGCTGCGCCGATACCTGAGTGGACGGTGATTGACGCCGTGGGCAACAGCCCGAACCTTTAATTGTGAATATGAATGACGCTATGCATTCATACTGATTCGTAAGGAAACTCACACTATGGCACAAGTAATTAACACCAACAGCCTGTCGCTGATGGCGCAGAACAACCTGAACAAATCTCAGTCTTCTCTGGGCACCGCGATCGAGCGTCTGTCTTCCGGTCTGCGTATCAACAGCGCGAAGGATGATGCGGCCGGCCAGGCGATCTCCAACCGCTTCAGCGCCAACATCAAAGGCCTGACTCAGGCGTCCCGCAACGCCAACGACGGCATCTCCCTGGCGCAGACCACCGAAGGCGCGCTGAACGAAGTCAACGACAACCTGCAGAACATCCGTCGTCTGACCGTACAGGCGCAGAACGGTTCTAACTCTGACAGCGACCTGAAATCCATCCAGGACGAGATCACCCAGCGTCTGTCTGAAGTTAACCGTATCTCTGAACAAACTGACTTCAACGGCGTGAAAGTGCTGAGCAAAGACCAGTCTCTGACCATCCAGGTTGGCGCTAACGACGGCGAAACCATCAACATCGATCTGCAAAAAATCGATGCCAAGCAGCTGGGTCTGGAAGGCTTTGACGTGACCGTTAAAGGTCCGACCGCGGGCAGCGAAGTTGCCAAGGGGACTACCATCAAGGCCTCTACCGGTGAAGATGTGAGCTATGACCCGGATACGGCGAAGAGCGGCCTGGCGGCGGGCAAAACGCTGATTACCGGTAAAGATGCGGATGGTAAAGATACCATGTTCGTTGAAACCACCGATGCGACCACCGGTGAAAAAACCTATGCGTCAGCGACCGTAGATAAAGACGGTAAGGTCACCGAAGGCGGCACCGCCGTTACCATGAAAACGCCGCTGGATACCCTGGACAAAGCGCTGTCTCAGGTTGATAAACTGCGTTCTTCTCTGGGTGCGGTACAGAACCGTTTCGATTCTGTCATCAACAACCTGAACAGCACCGTTAACAACCTGTCCGCTTCCCAGTCCCGTATTCAGGATGCCGACTACGCGACCGAAGTGTCCAACATGAGCCGCGCCAACATCCTGCAGCAGGCTGGCACCTCCGTGCTGGCGCAGGCTAACCAGTCGACTCAGAACGTGCTGTCTCTGCTGCGTTAATCCCCGCTCTCCGATTAACTGTCGCTTATCACCCCGCCTGCCTCGGCGGGGTTTTTTTATGCCCGTGCGCCGGCGTTGAGCCGCATGGGGTAAATAAGGCCCGTTTTTTGCGGCTGTTCCGCCGATTGTCATTGCGCCCGCTGCGGATAATAACGCTGACTCCTTAATCCGCAGGTTTTAGACATAGTGAGCGATCTGTATACCGCCGAAGGCGTAATGGACAAAAACTCCCTCTGGCTGCGCTACGTTCCGCTGGTGCGCCACGAGGCACTGCGCCTGCAGGTCCGGCTGCCCGCCAGCGTCGAGCTTGACGATCTGCTGCAGGCCGGCGGCATCGGGCTGCTGAACGCCGTCGAACGTTACGACGCGCTGCAGGGGACCGCCTTTACCACCTATGCGGTGCAGCGCATCCGCGGCGCGATGCTCGATGAGCTGCGCAGCCGCGACTGGGTGCCGCGCAGCGTACGGCGCCACGCCCGCGAAGTGGCGCAGGCGATGCAGCGGCTGGAACAGCAGCTGGGGCGTCCGCCTGCCGAACTGGAGGTGGCGCAGGCGCTGGATATTTCGCTCAGCGATTACCGTCAGATCCTGTTGGATACCAATAACAGCCAGCTGTTCTCCTACGACGAGTGGCGCGAAGAGCAGGGGGAAAGCGTCGAGCTGATGCTGGAAGGGCATGAAGAGGCCAACCCGCTGCAGCAGCTGCTGGAGGGCAACCTGCGTCAGCGGGTGATTAATGCCATCGAAGCCCTGCCGGAGCGCGAGAAGGTGGTGCTGACGCTCTATTACCAGGAGGAGTTGAACCTGAAGGAGATTGGCGCGGTGCTGGACGTCGGAGAATCGCGCGTCAGTCAATTACACAGCCAGGCGATTAAACGTCTGCGCGCCCGTTTGGCAAATGATTGATCGGCGATAACAGGAGCTGTCATTATGTCTGGAACAGTACTGAAAAAGCGGCCGCTGAGCCGCTATATGAAAGATTACAAACACACCCAGATCCACTGCGGTCAGTGCGGCAAATTGCTGGACCGCATGGCGCTGGTGTTTCGCGGCAAGATCATCAATAAAGAGGCCATCGCCCGCATGGATCAGCCGATCGATGATCAGGTATGGCAAAATGTGCAGCAGGAGCTGACCGCGCTGTGCCGGTTCTGCAGTGAAATTTCCTGCAACAGCCACCCCAGCTACTTCGACATTATGGCGTTCAAGCAGTACCTGTTCGAACAGACCGAAATGAGCCACAGCACCGTACGTGAATATGTGGTGCGCCTGCGGCGGTTGGATGAAATGCTGACCGCGCGCAACTATCCGGCTGGCAAATTCAGCAACGGCTGCAGCCATCACCTGATTGACGATCTGCCCAGCGCTGGACACAACAACTATCGCATCGCGTTGCGTAAATACGACCAGTATCTCGCCTGGCAGAAGAGCTACTAGGCCCGTGGCGGCCGTCTGCGGGCGGTCGCCGGCACTCCCATGATGAATAATGAGTGATTATTGACGTCACTTCTGTTACACCTAGCTGTCAGACGTTAATACCGCTTTACTGGGAGTAAGCTGTGAATCTGCAACAGCAACTGGCGCAATTCCCGCGCCTCGATTTGGTTGGCTCCGCCACGCCGCTGGAGAAACTGTCCCGCCTTTCTGACTACCTTGGCCGTGAAATATACATCAAACGTGACGACGTCACGCCGATGGCTATGGGTGGCAACAAACTGAGAAAACTGGAGTTTTTGGCCGCCGATGCGCTGGAGCAGGGGGCCGATACGCTGGTGACCGCCGGCGCCATCCAGTCCAACCACGTCCGCCAGACCGCCGCCGTCGCCGCCAAACTTGGCCTGCACTGCGTGGCGCTGCTGGAAAACCCCATCAATACGCAGGCGGAAAACTACCTGAGCAACGGCAACCGTCTGCTGCTGGATCTGTTCAATACGGAAGTGGTGATGTGCGATGCGCTGCACGCGCCGCAGCAGCAGCTGGAGGCGCTGGCGACGCGTCTGGAAGCGCAGGGCTTCCGGCCTTATGTGGTGCCGGTGGGCGGCTCTAACGCGCTCGGCGCGCTGGGCTACGTGCAGTGCGCGCTGGAAATCGCGCATCAGGGCAAGGACGTTGCCTTTAGTTCCGTGCTGGTGGCCTCCGGCAGCGCCGGCACCCATGCCGGTCTGTCGCTCGGGCTGCAGCAGCTGCTGCCGGACAGCGAACTGATTGGCGTCACCGTTTCACGCCGCGCCGAGGAGCAGTTGCCGAAGGTTGAACAGATCCGGCAGGCGCTGGCCCATTCGCTGGGTCTGGAGGCGCAGGCGCCGATTACGCTATGGGATGACTATTTTGCGCCGCAGTACGGCATGCCAAACGACGAGGGCATGGCGGCGGTGCAACTGCTGGCGCAGCAGGAAGGCATTTTGCTCGACCCGGTGTATACCGGCAAGGCGATGGCCGGACTGATCGACGGCATTGCCCAGGGGCGCTTCCGCGATGACGGCCCGATCCTGTTTGTACACACCGGCGGCGCGCCGGCGCTGTTTGCCTATCACCCGCAGGTATAGACTGGCAGGTAGTTATATTCCATTCTGGACTATATTTATTAGGTAATATTCCTTTATACCGCGATGCAGGCTGTTAAAGTCCTGAAATCAAAAAAGATAACATTTTATACGGGGTATCTATGCTCTTTTCCAAAGTTCGACGCCAACTGGCACTGGGGATGATGGCGGTGGCGCTGACCGCCGGCCTGACGGCAAACGCCTTCGCGGCAGACAATCTGCTGGAGCAGGTCAAACATAACGGTACGCTGAAAGTGGGGCTGGAAGGCACCTATCCGCCGTTCAGTTTCCAGGGGGAAGACGGTAAGCTGACCGGCTTCGAAGTGGACTTCGCCAACGCATTGGCGCAGCATCTGGGCGTCAAGGCCAAGCTGAGCCCGACCAAATGGGACGGCATGCTGGCGTCGCTGGATTCCAAACGCATCGACGTGGTGATCAATCAGGTCACCATTTCCGACGAGCGGAAGAAAAAATATGACTTCTCCACGCCGTACACCGTCTCCGGCATTCAGGCGCTGGTGAAGAAGGGCAACGAGGGGCAGATCGCCAAGCCGGAAGACCTGAAGGGTAAAAAGGTCGGCGTGGGCCTCGGCACCAACTATGAACAGTGGCTGCGCGAAAATGTGCAGGGCGTTGACGTGCGCACCTATGACGACGACCCGACCAAATATCAGGATCTGCGCGTCGGCCGCATCAACGTGATTCTGGTGGACCGTCTGGCGGCGCTGGATCTGGTGAAGAAAACCGGCAATACGCTGGCGGTCGCCGGCCCGGCGTTCTCCCGTCAGGAGTCCGGCGTTGCGGTGCGTAAAAATAATCCGGAGTTGCTGAACGCCATTAACCAGGCGATCGCCGAGATGCAGAAAGACGGCTCGCTGGCGAAAATATCTGACAAATGGTTTGGTGCGGACGTAACGAAATAATGCAAGAAAGTATTCAACTGGCGCTGGATTCAGCGCCGTTTTTATTGAAGGGCGCCATACTTACGCTGCAGCTGAGCCTGGGCGGGATGGCGCTGGGGCTGATTCTGGGCTTTTTGCTGGCGCTGATGCGCCTTTCGCATTTCTGGCCGCTGTCGTGGCTGTCGCGTATTTACGTGTCGCTGTTCCGCGGCACGCCGCTGATTGCCCAGCTGTTTATGATTTATTACGGTCTGCCGCAGTTTGGCATTGAGTTTGACCCGTTCCCGGCGGCGCTGATCGGCCTGTCGCTCAATACGGCAGCCTACACCTCGGAAACCCTGCGCGCCGCCATCTCCTCCATTGATAAAGGGCAATGGGAAGCGGCAGCCAGCATCGGCATGTCGCCGTGGCAGACCCTGCGCCGGGTGATCCTGCCGCAGGCGGCGCGCACCGCGCTGCCGCCGCTGGGCAACAGCTTTATCGGGCTGGTGAAAGACACCTCGCTGGCGGCGACGATCCAGGTGCCGGAACTGTTCCGTCAGGCGCAGATGATCACCTCGCGCACGCTGGAGGTGTTCACCATGTATCTGGCGGCATCGCTGATCTACTGGCTGATGGCGACGCTGCTGTCTGCGCTGCAGAACCGTCTGGAATCGCACGTTAACCGTCAGGATAAGGAATAAGCCCATGAGCGCCATCGAAGTAAAGGACGTAGTGAAAAAGTTCAATGGCCATACGGTGCTGCACGGTATCGATCTCGAGGTGAATTCCGGCGAAGTGGTGGCCATTATCGGGCCGAGCGGCTCGGGGAAGACCACGCTGCTGCGCTGCATCAACCTGCTGGAAGTGCCGGATTCCGGCACTATCCGCGTGGGCGATATCGAGATCGACAGCGCACGCTCGCTCGGTAAACAGAAAAGCCAGGTGCGCGAACTGCGTCAGCAGGTGGGGTTTGTGTTTCAGAACTTCAACCTGTTCCCGCACCGTTCGGTGCTGGAGAACATCATCGAAGGGCCGGTGATCGTGAAGGGCGAAGAGCGCGCCAAGGCTGAGCAGCGCGCCCGCGAGCTGCTGGCGAAGGTCGGGCTGAGCGGCAAAGAGCAGGCCTATCCGAAGCGCCTGTCCGGCGGTCAGCAGCAGCGGGTGGCGATCGCCCGCGCGTTGGCGATGCAGCCGGAAGTGATCCTGTTTGACGAACCCACCTCGGCGCTGGACCCGGAGCTGGTGGGCGAGGTGCTCAACACCATTCGCGCGCTGGCGGAAGAGAAGCGCACCATGGTGATCGTCACCCACGAAATGAGCTTTGCCCGCGACGTCGCCGACCGCGCCATCTTTATGGACAACGGCCGCATTGTCGAACAGGGGCCGGCGAAGGCGCTGTTTGCCGACCCTCAGCACCAGCGCACCCGTCAGTTCCTCGATAAGTTTATTAACCAGTAAACGCTGCCGGGCGTGGCATGCCGCGCCCGGTTTGTTCAACCCGCCCGTGCCCTGCATCACACCGTCGTCGTTTTTGGGCAGAGAATCTGCATCAGGTTCTATACTTGGTCGTTGGCTGGCACAGCCGGCGTTGTCTGGTTTTTTAACTATGGAAGGGTCTCATGAGCGGCAGCGAAACGCAGTTTGATTTTGTGGCGCTGATGCAGGAAAAATCCAGCGCGCATGGCTTTGTGCTGGATGACGATCAGTGTCGCGTCGTGGCTCGGCTGGGCAGCCTGATCGCTGCTCAGGCACCCCGCCCGCCGCATCATGCCGGCGGCGTTTATCTGTGGGGTAAGGTCGGGCGGGGCAAGACGTTTATCCTCGACGCGTTTTATGATGCGGCACCAATCCGCAGCAAACGCCGCGTACACTTCCATTATTTTTTCCGTGAACTACACCAACGCATGGCCGCACAGGATAACCGCGGGCGGTCAATAACCGAGGTGTTGAGCGCGCAGCTGGGCGACTGCCGGCTATTGTGTTTTGATGAGTTCCATCTGCACGATATTGGCGACGCGATGCTGATCAAACCCCTGCTGGAGTTTATTTTTCAGCGGCAGATTGTGTTGGTGACAACCTCCAACTATCCGCCGGATGAACTGTTGGCCAACCCTCTCTACCACCAGCGCTTTGTGCCCTCGATAGCGTTAATCAAACAGCATATGGAGATCTTCGCGCTGACCGGCGGGCAGGATTACCGCCTGCTGGGGGCGAATGACAGCACGCCGTTTTGCGAGGGCGTCTATCTGGGCCCCGGCAGCGCAGAGCAGCGCCGGGCGTGCGGGCTGCCGCTGCCTGACGGTGAGCACGCCCTCGAGGTTGGCTACCGCAGGCTGGCGGTGCTTTCTCCCGCCGGCGACGTGCTGCACTTTTCCTTTGCGGCGCTGTGCGTGGCGCCGACGGCGGTGATGGATTATCTGGCGCTGTGCGAACGCTGCCGCTGCTGGATTATCGAAGACGTTCCGGCGCTGGCGACCCAGTCTGCGGCGGCGCAGCAGCGTTTTATCAACGTGATTGACGTGCTTTACGATCAGGGTTGCCGGCTGTATATCATCAGCGACTACCCGCTGGACGTGATGACTGACGGCGTGGCGCAGGAAGACATCCAGCGCACCCGCAGTCGGCTGAGACAGCTGAAACACGCCGTGCCGGCCGGCCGGCCATAACATCAGGCGGATACCGGCATGCAAGACGCACTGCAGCTTTCCCATTATCTGGTGCTGGCCGGCGCGCTGCTGGCGGCCTATGTGATCTTCGGCATTGCCGGGTTTGGCACCGCGCTGATCGCCAGCCCGGTGATGGCGCTGTATATCCCGGTGGCGAAAATCGTGCCCTTGCTGGCGCTGCTGGATATGTGCGCGGCGCTGGTCAATGTGAGCCGCGACGGGCGCAACGCAAACCGGCCGGAATTAAAGCGGCTGATCCCGCTGATGATCGCCGGCAGCCTGATTGGTGCGCTGATTCTGTTAAGAGCCCGGCCCGATATCCTGCTGTTGGCGCTAGGGATCTTCGTGGTGCTGTATGCCGTCTACGCACTCAGCGGCCTGAAACCGGATCGCCGCTTTTCCGCCAAGGCCGCCGTACCGTTTGGCCTGGTCGGTGGGGTGTTCAGCGCGCTGTTCGGCAGCGGCGGTTTTATTTACGCGATTTACCTCAGCGGACGCATTGAGCGCAAAGAAACGATGCGCATTACGCAGACCACGCTGATCGGCCTGAGCACGCTGACCCGGGTGGTGATTTTTGCGCTGGCCGGGGTCTATTTTGACGCCGATCTGTTGCTGCTGGCGTTGGCGCTGGCACCGGGGATGCTGCTGGGTATTACGCTTGGCCGCTATTTCACGCTCAAGATGTCACGTGAACAGTTCCTGAAACTGATTAATATGATCCTGCTGGCGTCAGGCAGTATGCTGATTATCCGCTATCTGTCCGCCGCGCTGTGAATTTAAGTTTATTCCTAGTAATATCTGTGACTTACGTCGGTCAGATAGACCGCTGTCGTTGTTGAAACCCTGAGCTGGGATCGTTTAAAGTACACTCACGTAAATATCATCTATACCCTAAATAATTCGAGTTGCAGGAAGGCGGCAAGGGAAGGAATCCCGATGAGCTTACTGTAGTAAGTGATTCGGGTGACAGAGCGCAGCCAACGCATCTGCAGCTTGAAGTATGACGGGTATAAGCGTCATTACGACAAGGAGTCTTATAATGGCCTTTCCTCCTCGCCAGCGTATTGAGCCTGGTTACTGCGTCGTTGAAACGCCAGGTACGCTCTCTGCACAAGGCAACATACTGTTTAGCAATCCGCGCAGCGAAGCGGCGCGTTACTTCATGCAGCTTAATGCCGATACACCCTGGGTGAAACCCGGGCATATCCTGATCGTTGCCGACCCGAATAACACCCGGCAGGGGCCTGCCCTACAGCAGTTACGCCAGGCGAAAAATCAGGTTAATCAGGCGATGTCGCAGATGGATGCGGAACAGGCAAGCTTTCTTCATCGTCATTATCAGACTATCGCCACCGTCCTTAATGGTAGCAGCACGGGGCTGGGAACGGCCAGCGATGCCGGAAAGCGTTATTTCAGTCGTATTGAGGAGATTCTCAAGAAGATCGAGAGCACGTACCAGAACCAGTTTCGTACGCAAGGAACGTTGATTAGCCAGCAGTTTTTTGTCGAGCGCAGCCGCTTGTTCAGCGAACTGAAGGCGATGTTGGATAAGCCCATTTTTAACCGACTGCCGCGCAAAATCCTGAATTTGCATCCATACGAAAGCATAAAAAGAGCCTTAAATTTATCAAGTCGCTCTATCGTGCATGAATGGACGACGGCGGGCGTTGGCGCGATTCATGGTTATTCTACCTACCTGGACGGCACCAGCAGAGCCATCAGGTTTATGCGCAACGCCGGCTGGGTAGGGTTGGGCGTTGCTGCAACCAGTACTACCAATGATATCTATAATTCCTGTACGGTCGGCCGTGAAAACGAATGTGGCCGCGTCGCGTTAAAAGGGTATGGCTCATTTATTCTTGGTGCTGGATTTGGAGCTTTAGGTGGTAGTTGGGGGGGCGTTGGCCGGGGGCGGTGTTTGCGTTGCGTTGGGAGTGATCAGTGCCCCCATGGCCGGCAGCGCGGGCGTTGCCTGTGCGATAGTCGGTGCTTCTGCCGGAAGTCTGGCTGGTAGTACCGTAGGGAGTACGCTCGGTGAGTTTGGCGGTGATCTTATCTATAAAATAGTAGGTGGCTAATGCTTTTGATGTTGGGATATACCGGGGCAATACTCTCTTTTTTGGCCTGTTTTATTGGTTTCCTTACCATGATTTTTTTCGGGATAAACCGCAAAAAGTATGAACGCCTCGTTGCCGTATACCAAGGGGAGAGTTTATACATGAACGACTTCAATCAACTTGCGGTGTATTTTGGCTACTTTGGCAGCTATTTCCCCACCGTGTTTTTTTATCAGTTGCTAAAAGATAAAAAAATAAAAATCGGGAAAGATACCTTTGCACCCGCAGATGCCTATGCCTTTATGCAGTCCCTTCCTCGCGAATTGACGGGATGGATCACGATATATTATTGGATGCATTTTATCTGGATGAACATGATTGCGGTTGGCGGCGTCATGTTGGTGATTGCCAAACTCGCGGGCGTCGATCCTAACGCCTGAGCTTGAATTAAAAGGGCGTCATAACGCGTTACCTGAGGTTTGGGTATCCCGGGCGTCAAACGATACTACCGTCAACACAAACCCCGCCAAAGGCGGGGTTTGTGTTACTAGGCGCTGGCCGATCAGCCGATGGTCATCAGGCTGGCGTTACCGCCGGCGGCGGCGGTGTTGACGCTCAGCGAGCGTTCAACCAGCAGGCGTTCCAGCAGGATATTGGTTTCGCCGTGGGTGAAG
Source organism: Serratia sp. FGI94 (assembly GCF_000330865.1). NCBI lineage: Bacteria > Pseudomonadati > Pseudomonadota > Gammaproteobacteria > Enterobacterales > Yersiniaceae > Serratia > Serratia sp. FGI94. The sequence goes on along the minus strand of NC_020064.1, from coordinate 2,853,564 downwards.
CCCTGCACGGAGACGATAGCGCCGCTGCGCTGGGCGATCTGCTCGCACAGGATACGCAGTTGATCGGCGTCGCCGTGGTGCATGGCGGCGTCGAACTCCACCTTATCGCTCTGCCAGTCCTTGGTGAAGGCAATGCGCGCCTGCACCTCATTCGGCAGACGGCGGTACAGCGTGCGCTGCAGCTCGGCTTCCGGCCACAGCACCTGGCTGCCGACCGCCAGCACGGCGGCCAGCTGCGTCAGCGCGTCGGCGTCGTTATCCGCCAGGCACAGTACGCGCTCGCGCGGCAGCAGGGCGTAGGTGTTGCGTTCGCCGGTCGGGCCAGGCAGCGGACGTACGGTGCCGCCCTGGCCGAGCTCGGCATAGCGCTGCGCCAGCTGCGCCAGATCGCGCAGGTTTTCCGCCACCGCCCATTTCTCCAGCGCCTGATGCGGTGCCAGCAGAGCCGGACGCGCGCTGGCCTCCATCGGACGCTCGGCGTCTTGACGATCCAGCGTGCGCTGCACCGCGTCTTCCGGACGGTTGGCCAGCAGGCGGTAGAGGTACAGCGGGCCGCCGGCTTTCGGGCCGGTGCCGGACAGGCCTTCGCCGCCGAACGGCTGGACGCCGACCACCGCGCCGACCATATTGCGGTTGACGTACAGGTTGCCCACTTTGGCGCGTTCGGTCACCCGCGCGATGGTTTCATCAATACGGGTGTGGATGCCCAGCGTCAGGCCGTAACCGGCGGCGTTAATCTGATCGACCAGCGCTTCCAGGTTGGCGCGACGGTAGCGCACCACGTGCAGCACCGGACCGAAAATCTCTTTCTGCAGTTCGTCGAAGCTCTCCAGCTCAATCAGCGTCGGCTTGACGAAGGTGCCGCGCGGCCACTCTTTCTCATCCTGCGCGTTGCGCTGCGCCGCCTGATACACCTTGCGGCCTTTGGAGCGCATGGTCTGAATATGGCGGTCAATGCCGGTTTTGGCTTCGGCATCGATCACCGGGCCGATGTCGGTGGACAGACGTTCCGGGTTGCCCATGCGGCATTCCGCCATGGCGCCGCGCAGCATTTGCAGCGTGTGTTCCGCCACGTCTTCCTGAATGCACAGTACGCGCAGCGCGGAGCAGCGCTGGCCGGCGCTGTCGAACGCGGAGGCCACCACGTCGGTGACCACCTGCTCGGTCAGGGCGGAGGAGTCGACGATCATTGCGTTCAGGCCGCCGGTTTCGGCGATCAGCGGCGTCGGACGCCCCTGTGGATCCAGACGTCCGGCGATGCTGCGCTGCAGAATGCCGGCCACGGCGGTGGAGCCGGTGAACATCACGCCGCGCACGCGCTCATCATTGACCAACTGCGCGCCGACGGTTTCCCCGAGGCCCGGCAGCAGCTGCAGTACGCCGTGCGGAATGCCGGCCTCCAGCAGAATGCGCACCGCCTGGGCGGCCACCAGCGGCGTTTGCTCCGCCGGCTTGGCCAGCACGCTGTTGCCGGCGGCCAGCGCCGCGGCGATCTGCCCGGTGAAGATAGCCAGCGGGAAGTTCCACGGGCTGATGCACACTACCGGCCCCAGCGGACGGTGGCTGTCGTTGGCGAAGTCATCGCGTACCTGACCGGCGTAGTAATACAGGAAGTCGACCGCTTCACGCACTTCGGCGATGGCGTTGTTAAAGGTTTTGCCCGCTTCACGCACCAGAATGCCGATCAGGCTCTGCAGCTGGCCGTCCATCAGCTCGGCGGCGCGCTCCAGCACCGCGGCGCGCTCTGCCGGCGGGGTAGCGAACCAGATCGGGCCGGCGGCGGCGGCGGCGTCCAGCGCGCGGCTGACTTCACCTTCGGTCGCTTCACGGACGTAGCCGACCACATCGCTCGGCTCGGCCGGGTTAATCACCGGCTGCTCCACGCCCTGGTCGCTCTCGGCGTCGATAATCGGATCGGCGCGCCACTCTTGCGCGGCGCTGGTGAGCAGGGCGCTGGACAGCGAGGCCAGGCGATGCTCGTTCGACAGATCCAGACCGCTGGAGTTAACGCGTTTTTCGCCGTACAGATCGCGCGGCAACGGAATTTTAGGATGTGGCAGGCCAATCTGGCCTTCGCTGGCGGCCAGCGCCTCGACCGCCAGCACCGGATCGGCCACCAGCTCATCGAGAGACAGCGTGGTGTCGGCAATGCGGTTGACGAACGAGGTGTTGGCGCCGTTTTCCAGCAGGCGACGCACCAGATAGGCCAGCAGCGTTTCGTGGGTGCCGACCGGCGCGTAGATGCGGCACGGACGGTTCAGCTTGCCGTCGGCGATTTTACCCACCACCTGCTCGTACAGCGGCTCGCCCATTCCGTGCAGGCACTGGAACTCATACTGCCCCGGATAGTAGTTGTTGCCCGCCATATGATAAATCGCGCTCAGCGTGTGGGCGTTATGGGTGGCGAACTGCGGGTAAATCAGATTCGGCACCGACAGCAGCTTGCGTGCGCAGGCCAGGTAAGAGACGTCGGTGTAGACCTTGCGGGTATAGACCGGGTAGCCTTCCAGGCCGTCCATCTGGGCGCGTTTGATTTCGCTGTCCCAGTAGGCGCCCTTCACCAGACGGATCATCAGGCGGCGACGGCTGCGCTGCGCGATGTCGATCACCGCGTCAATGGCGGCCGGGCAGCGCTTCTGATAGGCCTGAATCACGAAGCCGATGCCGTTCCAGCCGGCCAGCTGCGGTTCGAAGCAGAGTTTTTCCAGCAGGTCGAGTGAGATCTCCAGGCGGTCGGCCTCTTCGGCGTCGATATTGATGCCGATATCGTACTGACGCGCCAGCAGGGTCAGCGACAGCAGCAGCGGATACAGCTCCTCCATCACCCGGTCGTACTGTGCGCGGCTGTAGCGCGGGTGCAGGGCGGACAGCTTGATGGAGATCCCCGGGCCTTCATAAATGCCGCGGCCGTTGGAGGCCTTGCCGATGGCGTGGATGGCCTGCTGGTAGGAAACCATATAGGCCTGCGCGTCCTCCTCGGTCAGCGCGGCCTCGCCCAGCATGTCGTAGGAGTAGCGGAAGCCTTTGTCTTCCAGCTTGCGCGCGTTGGCCAGCGCCTCGGCGATGGTTTCGCCGGTGACGAACTGCTCGCCCATCAGGCGCATCGCCATATCGACGCCTTTACGGATCAGCGGCTCGCCGCTCTTGCCGATAATGCGGTTCAGCGAGCGCGACAGGTTGGCCTCGTTATGGGTGGACACCAGTTTACCGGTGAACAGCAGGCCCCAGGTGGCGGCGTTCACGAACAGCGACGGGCTGCGTCCTAGGTGGGAGTGCCAGTTGCCGGTGCTGATTTTGTCGCGGATCAGCGCATCGCGGGTTGGTTTGTCCGGAATGCGCAGCAGCGCCTCCGCCAGACACATCAGCGCCACGCCCTCCTGTGAGGAGAGTGAGAACTCCTGCAGCAGGCCTTGCACCATGCCGGCGCGTCCGTGTGCACTCTTTTGGTTCCGCAGCTTCTCGGCGATGCCGTAGGCCATCTTGTGCGTGGCCTGTGCAAGATCGGCCGGTAAGCGCGCCTGTTCGAGTAACATCGGCACCGCTTCCTGCTCCGGACGGCGGTAGGCGGCGGTAATGGCGGCGCGCGTGACCGACTGCGGCAGAATGTGTTCGGCAAATTCCAGGAACGGCTGGTGGGACTCTTCCTGCGCTTGCGGCATAATGTCGTCCGCTTCGGCATTGCCGGCGGCATTAACTGCAGGAATTTCAGGGATATCGGAACCGCTCTCAAGGCGTTCGAGATAATTAAAAATGGCTTGTTTGATTAACCAGTGCGGCGTGCGATCGATGCGTTGTGCAGCGGTTTTAATGCGATCGCGCGTTGCTTCATCAAGCTTGACGCCCATAGTGGTCGTGCCCATACCATCCAGCTCCTGTGAGTTTAGAACCTATCCCGGCAGGCTATACAAATTCCGGGCCGCTTTTAGCCTGCGGGGATAGGCTCGTGAAATATGTTGTGTCTGTCTGAAGGCTGACAATATCCTGCATGTTGCAACTTTGTGCAACCTTGTTAAATCAGGCTGATTAACGAAGTGTGAGATAACTCGATTTTTTGACCGCGGGAAGCGGCATGATTTTTGCTCATTATTCAGCGCTGGCCGGGGAATATGCAGTATAACCGGTCACCCCTGAATTTTTATGGCTAATGCAGTCAGGGTGCAACTACAAATGAGTAGGGGGAGTGCAACCGATAACCTGGTTAAATGTGACGCAGGGTGAACTTTGTGTAACTTTGTTGTTAAAAGTGTTGTTGAATAGCAAAAAGGTCATCTAGGATAGCCAGCGGTCTGACAATACCGGGCAGAAACTAGTATCGACTACGCACTGCGCCGACGGCGTTTCGTTCCGACGCGTCGGCAGGCGACAGACACCGCACTACAGCGCGAATTAAAACACCCGAAAGAATTCACGGCGTTGCCGGCGAAGGATGAAGGGGAAAATGAAAGTGGAGAGTTGAATGACAATAAGCACACCTATGCTGGTGACCTTCCTGGTGTATATCTTCGGGATGGTGCTGATCGGCTTACTCGCCTACCGGGCGACCAACAACTTTGATGATTACATCCTTGGTGGCCGTAGCCTGGGCAGCGTGGTGACCGCGCTCTCCGCCGGCGCGTCTGATATGAGCGGCTGGCTGCTGATGGGCCTGCCGGGCGCGATTTTTCTGTCCGGCATCTCCGAAAGCTGGATCGCTATCGGCCTGACGATCGGCGCCTACCTGAACTGGAAACTGGTGGCGGGGCGGCTGCGGGTGCATACCGAAGCCAACAACAACGCGCTGACGCTGCCGGACTACTTCACCAGCCGATTTGAAGACAACAGCAAACTGCTGCGGGTGATTTCGGCGGTGGTGATCCTGGTGTTCTTCACCATCTACTGCGCCTCCGGCATCGTCGCCGGCGCGCGCCTGTTTGAAAGCACCTTCGGCATGAGTTATGAAACCGCGCTGTGGGCCGGCGCGGCGGCGACCATTCTGTACACCTTTATCGGCGGGTTCCTGGCGGTAAGCTGGACCGATACCGTGCAGGCCAGCCTGATGATCTTTGCGCTGATCCTGACGCCGGTGTTCGTGATCCTGGCCGTCGGCGGCATTGATACTTCTATGTTGGTGATCGAGGCGAAGAACCCGGCCAACCTGGATATGCTGAAAGGGCTGAATTTGGTGGCGATCCTGTCGCTGCTCGGCTGGGGCCTGGGCTACTTCGGCCAGCCGCACATTCTGGCGCGCTTTATGGCGGCGGATTCCCACCGCACCATCCGCAGCGCACGCCGCATCAGCATGGCCTGGATGATTCTGTGCCTGGCGGGCACCATCGCGGTCGGCTTCTTCGGCATCGCCTACTTTGCCAATAACCCTGAACAGGCGGGCAACGTCTCGGAAAACGGCGAGCGGGTGTTTATCGAACTGGCAATGATCCTGTTTAACCCGTGGGTGGCCGGTATCCTGATGTCGGCAATTCTGGCGGCGGTAATGAGCACCCTGAGCTGCCAGCTGCTGGTGTGCTCCAGCGCCATTACCGAAGATTTCTACAAAGCCTTCCTGCGCAAGGGCGCCAGCCAGCGCGAACTGGTGTGGGTCGGCCGTGTGATGGTGCTGGTGGTGGCGTTGATCGCTATTGCCTTGGCCGCCAACCCGGAAAACCGGGTGCTGGGGCTAGTGAGCTACGCCTGGGCCGGTTTCGGCGCCGCCTTCGGTCCGGTAGTGCTGTTCTCCGTCACCTGGTCGCGCATGACGCGCAACGGCGCGCTGGCCGGTATGCTGATTGGCGCGATCACCGTACTGGTATGGAAACAGTACGGCTGGCTGGATCTGTATGAAATCATCCCTGGCTTCCTGTTCGCCAGCATCGCCATCGTGCTGGTCAGCCTGATGGGCGGCAAGCCGTCGGCCGCGATGACCGAACGTTTCGACCAGGCGGAAGCGGAATTCAAAAGCGTGTAACGTCCGCTGACGATCGCCCAGACGGCCTCCCACTGCGGAGGCCGTTTTTTTTCAGGCGCCCGCAGATTGGCTAAAATTGCCGGTAGCTGAGTTGGCCGCTGTTGTTCTGCGGACGTCGTCCGCATAAGAGAGACATTGTGAATATAACCCCATGTCCGCTGGTGCTGATCCCCGGCTTTATGTTGGATGAGACGCTGTGGCAGCGGTTTCAAACCTGTCTGCCGGCCGGCTGGCCGGTACTGCACGGCGCGTTGAGCGGCGGAAAAACCATCCGGGATATCGCCCGCCATCTTGCCGAGACGCTGCCGCCCAGGTTCGTGCTGGTTGGCTTCTCGCTGGGCGGCTATATCGCCAGACAGCTGGCGGCAGATTACCCGCAGCGGGTGGCGGCGCTGGTGCTGGTGGCCAGCTCGCTGCGCGAGGACACCGAGCAGCAGATGGCGTCGAAGCAGCGGGCGGTGCAAAGCCTGTCCGCCGCCACCTTCAGCGGCCTGAGCCGCACGGCGATTGCCGGTTCACTGCACCCCGACCGTGCTGCGGATACGGCGCTGATTGCGGCGATCAGACAGATGGGCAACCGGCTGGGCTATGCCGCGCTGGCGAGCCAGTCGGCGCTGCGCAGGGACGATGTCCCCGTGGCGGCGATACGTTGCCCGACACTGGTGGTCGCGGGCGCGCAAGACGCGTTGCGCTCGCTGGATGAGGCGCAGGAACTGACCGCGGCGATTGCCGGCGCCACGCTGCAGGTGCTTGACGGCAGCGGCCATATGCTGCCGCTGGAGCAGCCGCAGGCGCTGGCCGATACGCTGGTCCGCTGGCTGAATGAGCAGGGAATTGATTAACGGCCGCCGTTCCCGCGCGGCTCCCGTCCCGGCACGGCTTTTGCAGGTTTCCGCCTATTCTTGCTGAACGGAGCCTGCACCATGAGCCGCAATGCCGCCTTTCCGCCCAGCGCCGCCGATTTCCTGCTGGCGTCGAAACGCTGTGAAATTACCGTCCTGCAACAGCTGCTGCATATGGGGCAGCTGGTGGGAGAGGTAAGCCAACTGATCCATATGCTGCAGCGCGAGCGGGGCACGGTGAATATTTATCTCTGCTCACAGGGCGTGCTGTTCGGCGACCGGCTGGCGGCGCGGCGGCGCGATGTGGAACAGGCCGAACGTGCGGTACAGCGCCTGCTGGCGCAGCTGGATGCGACCACTGCGCCGCTGGCGGTCGCCGGCCGGCTGTTCAGCCGCATCGCCGGCGCGCTGCAGCATCTCACCCTATTGCCGACGCTGCGACAGCAGGCGGAGGCGCGCCGTCTGACGCCCGAGGAGGCGATGCAGCATTTTAACGCGATCGTTCACAGCCTGCTGGCGCTGGTGTATGAGGCGACGGACGCCTGTCTGGAGCCGGCGATGGCGCGCCGGCTGATCGCCATGTTCAGCTTTATGCAGGGTAAAGAGCTGGCCGGACAGGAGCGGGCGCTGGGGGCGGCGGGGTTTGCCGCCGGGCAGTTTGACGATGCGGCGCAGCAGCGGCTGCCGCAGCTGATTGACGGCCAGGAGCGCTGTTTTCACACCTTCGTCGAGTTTGCCGACCCGGCGTCGCTGGCGCAGTGGCGGCAACTGCAGCAGCAGGACGACCGCGAGTTTGAACGCCTGCGGCGCATGGCCTGCACCCGGCGGCAGCCGGGCGGCGATCTCAGCCTGCGCTGGTTTGACATAACCTCGGCGCGCATTGACGCGATGAAACAGATTGAGGATCGGCTGGCGGCCGCGCTGATGGACGGCTGCCGCGCCAGCCTGGCCGCGGCGCAGCGGGCACTGACGCAGCCGGAGCCAACGTGGCCGGCGCTGGAGCCGGGCTATACGGTGTTTGTCAGCGCGCCGGCGGCCGACGGCGAAGCGCTGCTTGACGACGGGGTTAACCCGCAGCTGGGGCGATCGCTGATGGCGATGATCCGCCAGCAGTCGCAGCGGCTGCAGGCGCTGTCGGAAGAGTTGGCGGCGACGCGCGCCACCCTGCAGGAGCGGCGCGAAATCGAGCGCGCCAAAAGCCTGCTGATTCAGCACCGCGGCCTGACGGAAGAAAGCGCCTATCAGCTGCTGCGCAAAATGGCTATGGACCAGAATAAGCGTCTGATTGATATTGCCCGCGCCATGCTGGCGGTGGCGGACATTCTGCCGGGGAAATAGCCGCCCCTGTTTTGAGGATATTTGCACGCCCTCAGTGCAGACGCTGCCTCGCCGTTGTGCAACGGCTGCACCGCGGCCGGCGGCAGGCCGCATAAACCGGCGCAGGGAAAACTGGCACGCAAGCTGCATTACTTTACGCGTTATCGGCCAACGGCGGTTGATGACCTGACTAATTCGGATAAAGGCGTCCTTGCTGTGCGTTTCACCGTGGGTGGAGCGTGCAGACGGGACGCCTTTTTTTGTTTTTCACACCCAGATGAGGAGCTGTTGATGACGCACACCAAATCGCCGGGAATGGCGCTGTCGCGCCGCCGCTTTCTGCTCGGCAGCGCGGCGTTGGGCGGCAGCATGATGGCGCCGGGGCTGTTCAATGCCGCCTGGGCCGCCGGCTCGGACGCGCCGGAGAAAAAGCGGCTGCGCGTCGGCTTTATTCCGCTGACCGACTGCGCCTCGGTGGTGATGGCGGCGGTGAACAAGTTTGATGAGAAATACGGCATCGAAATCATTCCCAGCAAAGAGGCCAGCTGGGCGGCGGTGCGCGACAAGCTGCTGTCCGGCGAGCTGGACGCCGCCCATGCGCTGTACGGCATGATTTACGGCCTGCAGCTGGGGGCCGCCGGCCCGCAGCGCGATATGGCGGTGCTGATGACGCTCAACAACAACGGCCAGGCCATCACCCTGGCCAACCAGTTGAAACAGGCCGGCGTGCGCGACGCCGCCGCGCTGAAAACGCGGATCGACGGCGAAGAGAAGGGCGCCTACAGCTTTGCGCAGACCTTCCCCACCGGCACCCACGCCATGTGGCTGAACTACTGGCTGGCGGAGGCCGGCATTCACCCCTACAACGACGTGCGTAACCTGGTGGTGCCGCCGCCGCAGATGGTGGTGAACATGAAAATCGGCAATATGAGCGGCTTTTGCGTCGGCGAGCCGTGGAACCAGCGCGCGATTGCCGAAGATATCGGCTTTACCGCCGTTACCACGCAGGAGATCTGGCCGGATCATCCGGAAAAGGTGCTGGGCACCACCGACGCCTGGGTGCGCGCCCACCCCAACAGCGCGCGCGCCCTGACGGCGGCGGTGCTGGATGCCGCGCGCTGGATCGACGCCTCCGACGCCAACCGCATCGCCAGCGCCAACCGGCTGGCGGGGCGCGCCTATATCAACACCAACGCGGCGTTTCTTACCGGCCGCATGCTCGGCGACTACCAGAACGGCCTGGGCAAACGCTGGCAGGACGCGCATGCGATGCGCTTTTTCCGCGACGGCGAGGTGAGTTTCCCGTATCTGTCCGACGGCATGTGGTTCCTGACCCAGCAGCAGCGCTGGGGATTGCTGCGGAGCGAGCCGGATTATCTGGCGGTCGCCACGCGTATTAATCGCATCGATATTTATCGGCAGGCGGCGACGGCGGTCGGCGGCGTCAGCCTGCCGGCCAGCGCGCTGCGCGCCAGCACCCTGTTCGATGGTAAACGCTGGGACGGCAGCAACCCGGCGGCATACGCCAACAGTTTTGCTGTTAAACGTGACGTGAGAGGTAGGCAATGAAGAATCTGGCTGAACGTATCGACGCCGCCGCCGAGCCGGTGAGCGCGCAGATTGTCCCGTTGAAAGAGACGCCGCCGGCCGCCCCGGCGCCGGAAACCGTTGCGCCGCCGCGCCGGCGTCTGCGCGTGCAGCCGCTGCTGCGGCGCGCGCTGCCGGCGCTGTTGGGGCTGCTGTTGGCGATCGCTGTCTGGCAGATTGTGGCGCAAAACAGCCAGGGGTTCCCGACGCCGCTGGCGACCTGGCATGCGGCGCTGACGCTGTTCGCCGACCCGTTCTATTACGCCGGGCCGAACGATCAGGGGCTGGGGTGGAACGTGCTGGCGTCGCTGCAGCGCGTGGCGGGCGGCTTCGCGCTGGCGGCGCTGGTGGGCATTCCCGTCGGCTTTCTGATCGGCCGCTTCGCCTTTATGGCGCATATGCTGGGGCCGATTATTTCCCTGCTGCGGCCGGTCAGCCCGCTGGCCTGGCTGCCGATCGGCCTGCTGCTGTTTCAGCGCTCCGAGCCGGCGTCAACCTGGACCATTTTTATCTGCTCGATCTGGCCGATGATCCTTAATACCGCCGAGGGCGTCACGCGCATCCCGGCGGATTACCTCAACGTGGCGCGGGTGCTGAAGCTGTCGGAGTGGACGGTGATGCGCAAAATCCTGTTCCCGGCGGTGCTGCCGTATGTGCTGACCGGCGTACGCCTGTCAATCGGCATCGCCTGGCTGGTGATCGTCGCGGCGGAGATGCTGACCGGCGGCGTCGGCATCGGCTTTTGGATCTGGAATGAGTGGAACAACCTCAACGTCGAAAACATCATCGTCGCCATCCTGGTGATTGGCGTGGTCGGCCTGCTGCTCGAGCAGGGACTGATGTGGTTGGCAAAACGTTTTAGCTATCAGAGCCAGTAAGGAGCCGCGATGAAACCGATTATTCAGATCCAGAACGTCAGCCAGCGCTTTGCGACACCGCAGGGCGAGTTTGTCGCCCTGCATCAGGTCAGCGTCGATATTCAGCCGGGGGAAACCGTCAGCCTGATCGGCCACTCCGGCTGCGGTAAATCTACGCTGCTGAACTTGATCGCCGGGCTGACGCTGCCGAGCGACGGCGTGCTGCTGTGCGACAACCGGCAGATCGCCGGCCCCGGCCCGGAGCGCGGGGTGGTGTTCCAGAACCACTCGCTGCTGCCGTGGCTCACCACCTACGAAAACGTGGCGCTGGCGGTGAATCAGGTGTTTCGCGGCCAGATGAGCCGCGCGGAAATGCGCGACTGGATCGCCCATAACCTTGAGCTGGTGCATATGGGCCATGCGCTGGATAAGCGGCCGCATGAGATTTCCGGCGGCATGAAGCAGCGGGTCGGCATCGCCCGTGCGCTGGCGATGAAGCCCAAAGTGCTGTTGATGGATGAGCCGTTTGGCGCGCTGGACGCGCTGACCCGCGCCCACCTGCAGGATGCGGTGATGGATATTCAGCGGCGGCTGCACACCACCATCGTGCTGATCACCCACGATGTTGACGAAGCGGTGCTGCTGTCCGACCGGGTCATGATGATGACCAACGGCCCGGCCGCCACGGTCGGCGAAGTGCTGCAGGTCGAACTGGAGCGTCCGCGCGCGCGCGTCGCACTGGCGGACGATCCGGCCTATCACCGCTACCGCCAGCAGGTGCTGACGTTCTTGTACGAAAAGCACGCCAAGGCGGCCTAGGAGATGGCTATGACAACGCAGCAACGGTTGGTGGTGATCGGCAACGGTATGGCGGGCATGCGGCTGGTGGAGACGCTGTGCCGGCTGGCGCCGCAGCGTTATGACATCACGGTGATCGGCGAGGAGCCGCGCGGCAACTACAACCGCATTCTGCTGTCGCCGCTGCTGGCGGGGGAGAAAACCTTCGATGAGGCGCTGCTGCATCCGCCGGCGTGGTATCGCCAGCATGGCGTCACGCTGTTGCACGGTGAAACGGCGCTGAGGCTGGAGCGACAGGCGCGGCGGGTGATTACCAGCGGCGGCAGCGTTGGCTATGACCTGTTGGTGCTGGCCACCGGTTCGCGGCCGTGGATGCCGCCGACCCCGGGCATTGAGCTGCCCGGCGTGTACGGCTTCCGCACTCTGGACGACGTGGAGGCGATGCTCGGCCGCTGCCGTCCGGGCGCGCGGGCGCTGGTGGTGGGCGGCGGCGTACTGGGGATTGAAGCGGCGGCGGCGCTGGCCGCCCGCGGCATGTCAGCGGTGGTGGTGCACCGGGGCGAGTGGCTGATGGAGCGGCAGTTGGATGCGCGGGCGGCGGGCCTGCTGCAGAGCAATCTGGCGACGCGCGGCATTGCCTGCCATCTGGCGACGCAGGTCAGCGACTTCTACGGCGACGGCGGGCTGCAGGGCGTCAGACTGAGCGATGGGCGCGAACTGACCTGCGAGCTGGCGGTGATCGCCGCCGGCGTGCGTCCTGCCGTGGCGCTGGCGCAGCAGGCGGGGCTGACGTGCCGGCGCGGCATTCTGGTGGATGACCGCCAGCAAACCGACGACCCGGCGATCTTTGCCGTCGGCGAGTGCAGCCAGTTGGGGGAAACCACCTTCGGCCTGGTGGCGCCGTGCTGGCAGCAGGCGACGCTGCTGGCGCAGCGGCTGGCCGGGCAGGAGAGCGAACCTTTCCGCCCCGCGCCGCTGAACACCCGTTTAAAGGTCAGCGGTATCGACATGCTGTGCGCCGGCGAGGTGCAGGCGGCGGACGGCGATGAGGTGCATTACGCCGAGGATCCGCAGGCGCAGCACTACCGCCGCCTGCTGCTGCGCGATGGCCGGCTGCACGGCGTGCTGCTGTACGGTGACGCCGGCGACGCGCAATTTTATCTGCAACGGCTGGGCCGCCCGGTAACGGATCCGGCGGCGCTGCTGTTCGGCAGGACAGAAAGTGAAGCCGCAGCGACGGCGAACGAGAGGAAAAACGATATGCACAAGCCCGTATTGTTGGTCGCCGGTCACGGCATGGTGGGGCATCATTTCCTGGAGCAGCTGGTGGCGCGTGAACTGCACCAGCGCTACCACATCGTGGTGTTTGGCGAAGAACAGGTGGCGGCGTATGACCGCGTGCATCTGTCGGAATACTTCGCCGGTCGCAGCGCGCAGTCGCTGTCGATGGTGGAAGAGGGTTTTTTTGAGCGCTACGGCATTGAACTGCGGCTGGGCCTGCAGGTGTGCGCCATCGACCGTCAGCGTAAGTGCGTCACGGACAGTGAAGGGCGGGAGACCGCCTATGACCAACTGGTGCTGGCTACCGGGTCGTATCCGTTTGTGCCGCCGATCCCCGGCAACCAGCGGCCGGACTGTCTGGTGTACCGCACGCTGGACGATCTGGCGGCGATTGCCGCCAGCGCGGACGGCGCCCGGGTCGGCGTGGTGGTGGGCGGCGGCCTGCTGGGGCTGGAGGCCGCCAACGCGCTGCGTCAGCTGGGGTTGGAAACCCACGTGGTGGAGTTTGCGCCGCGTCTGATGGGGGTACAGCTGGACGACGGCGGCGCCGCCATGCTGCGCAAGAAAATCGAAGCGCTGGGGGTAACGGTGCACACCGGTAAGGAAACGCGGGCGATTGAAGACGGTTTGTTACACCGTCACAGCATGCATTTTGCCGACGGCGAGCGGTTGGAGAGCGATCTGATCCTGTTTTCCGCCGGCATTCGGCCGCGCGACCAGCTGGCGCGCGAATCCGGCCTGACGCTGGGGGAGCGCGGCGGCATCGTGATTGATGACCAGTGCCGCACCAGCGATGCGGCGATTTTCGCCGTCGGCGAATGTGCCCTATGGAACGGGCAGATTTTTGGCCTGGTGGCGCCGGGCTATCAGATGGCGCGCACGCTGGCGGAGACGCTGGCCGGCGGCGAGGCGCGCTTTGGCGGCGCGGATATGAGCACCAAACTGAAACTGCTGGGGGTGGAAGTGGCGTCGGTCGGCGACGCCCACGGCCGCAGCGCCGGCAGCCAGAGCTACAGCTGGGTTGACGGGCCGGCGGAGATTTACAAAAAGCTGGTGGTCTCCGCCGACGGTAAAAAACTGCTGGGGGCGGTGCTGGTGGGCGACAGCGCCGAATACAGCACGCTGTTGCAGATGATGCTGAACGATCTGCCGCTGCCGGCGGCGCCGGAAAGCCTGATCCTGCCGGCCGGCGCCGGCGACGCGCCAAAGGCGCTGGGGGTGGCCGCCTTGCCGGCCGGCGCGCAGATCTGTTCCTGTCACAGCGTCAGCAAGGGCGATATCGGCGCGGCGGTGGAACAGGGCTGCGGCGATCTGGCGGCGGTTAAGCGCTGCACCAAAGCGGGCACCGGCTGCGGCGGCTGCACGGCGCTGGTTAAACAGCTGCTGGAGCATGAGCTGGCGCAGCGCGGCGTCGAGGTGAAAAAAGACGTCTGCGAACATTTCGCCTATTCGCGCCAGGAGTTGTACCACCTGGTGCGGGTCGGCAATATCCGCAGCTTCGACGCGCTGGTGGCAAAACACGGCCGCGGCCACGGCTGCGAGGTCTGCAAGCCGCTGGCGGCGTCGATACTGGCCTCCTGCTGGAATGAGCACCTGCTGGAGCCGCAGCATCTGCCGCTGCAGGACACCAACGACCGCTTCTTCGCCAATATTCAAAAAGACGGCACCTATTCGGTGGTGCCGCGGGTGCCGGCCGGCGAAATCACGCCGCAGGGGCTGATCGCCATCGGGCAGATCGCCCAGCGTTATCAGCTGTACACCAAAATTACCGGCGGTCAGCGGGTGGATATGTTCGGCGCGCGGCTGGAGCAGCTGCCGGAAATCTGGCAACAGCTGGTGGAGGCCGGCTTTGAAACCGGCCACGCCTACGGCAAATCGCTGCGCACGGTGAAATCCTGCGTCGGCTCCAGCTGGTGCCGCTATGGCGTGCAGGATTCCACCGGGCTGGCGATTGAGCTGGAGAACCGCTACAAGGGGCTGCGCTCGCCGCACAAAATCAAGATGGCGGTCTCGGGCTGTACGCGTGAATGCGCGGAAGCACAGAGCAAGGACGTCGGCGTTATCGCCACCGATAGGGGCTGGAACCTCTATCTGTGCGGCAACGGCGGCATGAAACCGCGCCATGCCGATCTGTTCGCCAGCGATCTGGACAGCGCCACGCTGGTCCGTACCATCGACCGTTTTCTGATGTTCTACATCCGCACCGCCGACCGGCTGCAGCGCACCAGCACCTGGATGGATAATCTGGAAGGCGGGCTGGACTATCTGCGTCAGGTGGTGCTGGAGGACAGTCTCGGCATCGGCGACGAGCTGGAAAGTGAGATGCAGGCGGTGGTAGCCAGCTACCAGTGTGAATGGCAAACCACGCTGGCCAGCCCGGAGAAGCTGCGCCAGTTCCGCGCCTTCGTCAACAGCGACCAGCCGGATGAGGCGGTCGCGTGGCAGCCGGAGCGCGGACAGCGCCGACCGGCCGAGGCGCGCGGCGAAGTGATAACGCTGCAGCCGGCGCGGGGAGACGCGGCGCAGTGGGAACCGGTGTGCGCACTGAGCGATATACCGGCGCACAGCGGCATCGCCGCCCGGGTGGCCGGGCAGCAGGTGGCGCTGTTCCACCTGCCGGGCGTCGGGGTGTATGCGCTGGCCAACCGTGAGCCGGGCAGTTCGGCCAACGTGCTGGCGCGTGGCCTGCTGGGCGACGTCGCGGGCGAACCGGTGGTGATCTCGCCGTTGTACAAGCAGCGTTTCCGCCTGCGCGACGGCGTCAGCCTGGAAGACAGTCAGCTGCGCCTTGAGGTCTGGCCGGTACGGGTGGAGCAGGATCGGGTCTGGGTGTACGGCAAACCAGGGCCGCTGCAGCCGCAGGCGCAGGAGATGGCCGGGGTGGTGCTGTGAGCGTGCCGCACTGCACCACCTGCCCGTACTGCGGCGTCGGCTGCGGCGTGACGGTGGAGACGCGGGGTGACGGCGTCACCGTCAGCGGCGACGCGGCGCATCCCGCCAACGGCGGCCGGCTGTGCGTCAAGGGCAGCGCGTTGGCGGAGACGCTGGATCTGGACGGCCGGCTGCTGCAGCCGCAGGTCGACGGGCAGCCGGTCGGCTGGCCGCAGGCGCTGGAGACGGTCGCCCGGCGCTTTGCGCAGATTATTGCCCGACACGGGCCGCAGGCGGTGGCGTTTTACGCCTCCGGCCAGCTGCTGACGGAGGATTACTACGTCGCCAATAAGCTGATGAAGGGGTTTATCGGCGCGGCCAATATCGACACCAACTCACGCCTGTGCATGGCGTCGGCGGTGGTGGGTTATAAGCGCGCCTTCGGCGGCGACGCGGTGCCCTGCAGCTATCAGGACGTTGAGCTGACGGACGTGGCGATCCTGTGCGGCTCCAACGCCGCCTGGGCGCATCCGATCCTCTATCAGCGGCTGGTGCGCGCCCGCCAGCAGCGGCCGGCGCTGAAGGTGGTGGTGATCGACCCGCGCGCCACCGCCAGCTGCGACGACGCCGATCTGCATCTGGCGCTACGTCCCGGCAGCGATGCCGCGCTGTTTAACGGCGCGCTGCACTGGTTGGCGCAGCAGGGGCTGCTGGATGAGGACTTTTTACAGCGCCACACCGACGGCGCTGCGGCGGCGCTGCAGGCGGCGGCAAGCTGGACGCCGCAGCGGGTGGCGACATTCTGTCAGCTGCCGCTGGCGCAGGTGATGGCTTTCTATCGCCTGCTGGCCGATGCGGAAAACTGGCTGACGCTGTATTCGATGGGGATAAACCAGTCGTCGAGCGGAGCCGACAAGTGCAACGCCATTATTAACCTGCATCTGGCGGGCGGCCGCATCGGCAGGGCGGGCAGCGGGCCGTTTTCGATAACCGGTCAGCCGAATGCCATGGGCGGGCGCGAGGTGGGCGGGCTGGCCAACCAGCTGGCGGCGCATATGGGCTTCGACGATGCGGACGTCGACCGCGTGCGGCGCTTCTGGCGGGCGCCGAACATCGCCCGCCGGCCGGGGCTGAACGCGGTGGATCTGTTCCGCGCGGTGGCCGACGGCACGGTGAAGGCGGTATGGATTATGGGCACCAATCCGGTGGTGTCGCTGCCGGACGCCGACCGGGTGCGGCAGGCGCTGAAAGCCTGTCCGCTGGTGGTGGTGTCTGAAGTGATGGCCGACACCGATACCGCCGCACTGGCGCATATCCGCCTGCCGGCGCTGGCCTGGGGGGAGAAGGAGGGCAGCGTGACCAATTCGGAGCGCTGTATTTCACGCCAGCGCGCTTTTCTGCCGCCGCCGGGCGAAGCACGCGCCGACTGGTGGATCCTCAGCCAGGTGGCGCAGCGCATGGGCTACGGCGAGGCGTTCGGCTATCAGCATCCGGCCGAGATCTTCAGCGAACACGCGGCGCTGTCCGGCTTTGAAAACCACGGCGCGCGGGCGTTCGATATCAGCGGGCTGGCCGGGTTGGATCGCCAGGCCTGGCGGCAGATGGCGCCGCTGCAGTGGCCGGTTAACGCACAGCATCCGGCGGGCTGCCGGCGTCTGTTTAGCGACGGGCGTTTCTTCCACCCCGACGGTAAGGCGCGGCTGCTGCCGATCACCCCGCGTCTGCCGCAGCATGCGCCGACGGCGCGCTATCCGCTGGTGCTCAATACCGGACGCATTCGTGACCAGTGGCACACCATGACGCGCACCGGTAAAACGGCGCGGCTGATGCGCCATATCAGTGAACCGTTCTGCGCGCTGCATCCACAGGATGCGGCGGCGCTGGGCATCGCCGACGGCGAGCTGACGCGTCTGGCCTCGCGCCACGGCTGGATGATTGCACGCGCGCAGCTGACGGCGGATCAGCCGCGCGGCAGCGTCTTTGTGCCGATGCACTGGAACGACCGTTTTACCGCGCAGGGGCGGGTGGACAGCCTGATCCCGCCGGTGGTTGATGCATTGTCCGGCCAGCCGGAGAGCAAGCATGCGCCGGTGCGCGTCGACCGCTGGCCGGTCTGCTGGCAGGCGGAGATTTTCCTGCGCGACGCTGCGCCGCCGCCGCCCGGCGTGTACTGGAGCCGGGTGACACAGCGGCAGGCGACGCATTTTATTATGGCTGGGCAGCAGCCGGTGACGGAGTGGGCGGCGTGGCTGCAGCAGCATTTTGGTCTGGAGGGGCTGACGCTGCAGAGCGCGTCGCTGTCGCAGCACGGTTATCACCTGATCGGCTGGCGGCAGGGCGTGGTGCAGCTGGCGTTTTATGCGCGACGACAGGCATTAGCGCTCGACCGGACGGCGATCCTGGCCGCCTTCGAACAGGCGCCGTCGCCGGGAGCGCAGCGGCTGGCGCTGCTGGCCGGCCGCGCCGCGCCGGGGCAACTGGCGCAGGGGCGGACGGTGTGCAGCTGTTTTGGCGTCGGCGAGCCGCAGATTTTGGCGGCAATTGGCCAGGGCTGCGGCAGTACTCAGGCGCTGGGCGAGGCGCTGCAGTGCGGCACCAACTGCGGCTCGTGCCTGCCGGAATTGAAAAAACTGCTGGCGCAGTGCGTCGGCCGGCGGGTGGCCTGACGGGCAGGCTGCGCCGCCGCTACAGCGCGCCGCTAATCAGCGCGCCGCTAATCTGCAGCTTGGCGAATACCGTCGGCAGGCTGTCGGTCAGCAGCGCCTGCAGATCGCCGTACCAGAACTGCTGCACGCCGATCAGGTTGATGTACAGATAGGAGCCGACGCCGAGGCTGAAGCACAGCAGCGTCAGCAGCACCCGGCTGACGGCGTCCCGCAGCTGACCGCAGATGATAACGATAAAGATCAGCACGAAAATCATCATATTGAACGAGTAGCGGTTGGCGACCTCTTCAAAGCCGCTGGTGGCGAAGAAGATGGTGCAGGTATAGAGAAACATCAGCCGCACCGCGTAGGCGCTCTGCAGCGCCGGGTGATCGGGGTGGCGGAAGCAGCGGCGGGAAAACTGGTACAGCGCCTCTACCACGCCGATATACAGCAGCGTGATCTGAATTTTCCGCAGCGGATTGTTGCCGAAGCTGCCGCTGACGTAGGCCTCGGCGCGCGTCGCCAGAAAGTCGTTGCCGGCCAGTGCCAGCAGCT
The DNA here is from genome assembly GCF_000330865.1 of Serratia sp. FGI94. Classification (NCBI taxonomy): domain Bacteria; kingdom Pseudomonadati; phylum Pseudomonadota; class Gammaproteobacteria; order Enterobacterales; family Yersiniaceae; genus Serratia; species Serratia sp. FGI94. The sequence goes on along the minus strand of NC_020064.1, from coordinate 2,834,867 downwards.
TGGGCATCAGCAGTGCGCCGCCCAGATAGCAGGCGGCGAAGGTCGCCAGCGCCGGCAGCGTGCCGATGGTGCGCCAGCGCGCCGGCAGCAGCAGGAAGGGCAGAAACAGATAGGATGAAAAGTGGCTCAGGGAGGCCAGCATAATCCACAGCAGCATCGGCGCCCGCCGCCGTTCCGCCGTCGCCAGCACCAAAAATGACAGCGCCAGTCCCTGACGCAGCAGATTGCCGTACAGCCCCTGAAAATTGTACTGGCAGCAGAACAGAAACAGGATCACGACAAAGTAGACCCGCGTCAGGCGATAGACGCCTAGGGCCAGCAGCGAGAAACTGAGGATAAAGAAGGCGGCGAAGGCGGCGTTGCCGCTGCCGAACAGCATGGCGCTCAGTTTGAACAGCAGGTGTGAGAGAAAGTCCGCGCCGGAAAACTGCGCCAGCCACTCCGTCAGGCTATAGCCGCTGTAGTTCTGCATCTCAAGGTAATAACTCACCTTGTCGTTCATGCGCGGCTCCAGCGTTTTGGTCGCCAGCGGCACCGTGGAAATCAGCGTCAGGATCAGAAACGCGGCCAGATTCAGGCGGCGGCTGGGCCGTTGGCGCAGCAGCATCACGGCGGCGATCAGCCCGCAGCACGCCATCAGCGTAATATAGGGGGCGATCCAGAGGGCCAGGGCCAGCGGCGGCAACAGCCAGCCTGCTGCGGGAAAGCGCGTTTCCGGCACGCCGGCGGCCGCGGCGGATGAGTTTGGCATAAGCGGTTCTCCGTTGCCTGAATGTCCCTGAATGCGTGGTGCAGGCTAACATCCGCCGCTCCCTGCACGCATGTGAGTTTTGGTGAAATGACGCAGGTTTCACCCCGCCGCCGGTTGACGGCGGGGTGAAGAGGAAAGACGAAGAGGTGAAATTCGGTGAAATATGGCGAATAGAGCGGCAAGGCGTGGGCCTTGCCGTACTTATGCTGCGCCGTCGCCGGCCGGCTGACGTTTGGCCGGCAGGAAGCGCCGGGTCAGCGCCTTGCGTACCGGCACGACGAAACGCTCCTGGAACAGCAGGCACAGCAGCACGCTCAGCAACAGATACAGCAGATAGCCGGCAATTGACAGTTTGACCTCGCCGGCGGCGGCAATGCAGGCGCTCCAACCGCTGAAGCAGCCCAGCGGATCGCCGCGCAGCCACTGTTCGGCGGTGCGGAACAGGTTAAACAGCGGCACATGCAGCGCAAAGATCGACAGCGAGGCGGCCCCCAGCCGCGGCGACCAGTGTTGCAGCCAGCGGCTGGCCGGGGTGCGCGCCAGCGCGCTCAGATAGACCAGCGCGCACTGCGCCGGCAGCAGCAGACCGTTGTGCAGCAGGAAGTACCAGTATTTGGCGCCGCCGTGGGTGAACAGGAAGGTGGCGGTAACGAAGCAGACGGCGATAAAGGCGACGCAGCCCCAGCGCCAGGCGGCGCCGTGCGGCACGGCGTCGGCGCGCCGCTGGCGGAAGATGGCGTAACAGACGATGCCGGCCAGAAACTCCGGCAGGCGGAACAGCGGGCCGCGCTGCAGCAGGCCGGTATACGGCATGCCGTACAGTTGGTGCCAGACCACCCAGATCGGCGGCAGCAGATACAGCCCCCACAGCAGAATAAACCACAGTTTTTTATTTCGCACCGCCAGCAGGCGCGGCGCCAGCAGCGGAAACAGCAGGTAAAAGAAGAACAGGGTGGACAGCGACCACAGCGGCGCGTTGAAGGTCAGGAAGTAGGGGTTCCAGGCCTGCAGCATCAGCAGCTGCAGCAGCGAGTTAAACGCCAGCTGCGTGTTGGTCATATAGTGGCGGAACATTTCCGGGTTGGTTGCCCCCAGATCCTCGTGGGTATCGTAAACCACAAAGCGCAGGCTGGCGCCCGGCCCCTCCGGCGGAATCGCCCACCACTGCATCAGGGTTAGCGTCAGGATGGAGATCAGCAGGGCGGCGATATGAATCGGGTACAGATTAAAGAAACGCTTGGCCCAGAAAGTGCGTGCCGGTTCGCGCATCTGGTTGCCGTTGAAATAGACGTGACTCAGCAGAAAACCCGACAGGATAAAGAAGGTGCTGGTGGCGAAGAACCCCATGCTGGTGAGTTCCGCCAGCATCGGAATGCTGCGGATCTGCGGATACTGGTGGGCGGTGTGATACACCATCACATAGCACCCCAGCAGAAATCTCAGCCACTCCAGGCCGATAAAACGCTCTTTACTTGGTTGTTTATGGCCCACTCAGCCTCCTGCTCTGCACGTCAAAGTGGTTCGAAGCATAGCAGGTTTCATGCCATTGCCGATTGAGTTTTATCTGATTGTTTTCTCAGGACAGCGGGCTATGCTGCGCTTTCGCCGTTGGTCCCCGGCGACTCACGGCTTACGGCCGGCGGCCTGTGCTATAGTGAAGGCATCTTTGGCGGTCTGCGGTTCGGAGTAACCGTGGCAAAAAGTGAGTTTAACCCTCTCCCGTGGACGGGGATGCGGTGCGAGTTTAATGGCTGTTTTGATTCAACATTTTCGTAAAATAAAATCTGTTGCTGACGGCAGCGCGGCCCGCCGGGCGTCGCTGCTGTGTCTGTTGCTTCCCCTGCTTCCCGTCTTGCCCGCCGCGGCGGAATCCCCGCCGGCGCCCGACTCCGTGCTGAACCGCAATAAAAATGCCGCCGCCGATCTGCCGGAGCTGGGCGGCAGCACGGTGCTGGAAAGCGCGCGGGAAAAAGAGTGGGCGACCAAAGCCAAATCCTTTGGCGAGAATAGTAATCTGAACAAAGTGTCCCGGGAGCAGCTGCGCGCCCGGGCGGAGAACTACGCCATCGGTCAGGCGACCGGACTGCTGCAGCAGCAGGCGCAGGATCTGCTGTCGCCGCTGGGTACGGCGAATGTGTCGCTGGCGCTGACCGCTGACGGCGATTTTGCCGGCAGCAAGGGGCAGCTGTTCAGTCCGCTGTACGATGTTAACGGCCTGCTGACCTACAGCCAGCTTGGCTTCCAGCAGCGCACCGACAGTTCGCTGGCCAATCTGGGGCTGGGGCAGCGTTGGATCAGCGGCGACTGGCTGCTGGGCTACAACACGGTGTTTGACAGCGATCTGGAGAACCAGCGCAATCGCGCTAGCGTCGGCGCCGAAGCCTGGGGGGATTATCTGCGTTTTTCCGCCAACTATTACCAGCCGCTGTCGGCGATGCGCCAGCAGCAGAGCGACGGCGTCTTCCTCAGCCGTCCCGCGCGCGGCTATGACATTACCACCCAGGGCTACCTGCCGTTTTACCGCCAGCTTGGCGCCACGCTGAGCTATGAACAGTATCTTGGCGACAATGTTGACCTGTTCGGCAGCGGCAATAAACAGCGCGACCCGCGTGCAATGCAGCTGGGGCTGAATTATACGCCGGTGCCGCTGATGACGCTGAAGGCGCAGCACAAGCTGGGCGACGGCGGGGAAACGCAGGATAACGTGGAGCTGTCGGTCAATTATCGCTTCGGCGTACCGCTGTCAAAACAGATCTCGCCGGAATACGTGGCGCAGGCGAAGTCGCTGCGCGGCAGCCGCTACGATCCGATTGAGCGCAACAGCGTGCCGGTGTTGGAGTTTAAACAGCGTAAGACGCTGCAGGTGTTCCTGGCGACGCCGCCGTGGAATCTGCAGCCGGGTGAAACGCTGCAGCTGGTGGTGGACATCCGCGCCAGCAACAAGATCGTCCGCGTCAGCTGGCAAGGTGATACCCAGACGCTGAGCCTGACGCCGCCGCGCAATAATACCGATCCGCACGGCTGGAGCGTGATTATGCCGGCCTGGGATGATACGCCGGGGGCGGAAAACCGTTATCGGCTGTCGGTGACGCTGGAAGATGAAAAACAGCAGCGCGTGACCTCTAACTGGATCACGCTGCAGCTGACGCCGCCGCTGAACGCCGGCGACGGTCGGGAGGAGGCGCTGTCCGAGCCGGAAATGCTGCAGACGCCGCCGGTGCCGGCGCTTAACTGACGGTTTTGCCCTGCAGCACCCACACGGCGGCCTCGACGCGAGATTTGAGCTTCATCTTCTTCAGCAGGTGTTTGACGTGCACTTTTACCGTGCTTTCGGTGATCATCAGCTTGCGGGCGATCAGTTTGTTCGGCAGTCCCTGGGCGATCAGCTTCAGAATATCGCGCTCGCGCGGGGTCAGCTGGCGGATATCGCGCTCGGCGGTCGGGCGGCTGTCGCGCAGGCTGGCGGCCAGGATCGGCGTTAAGGTTTCGCTCAGCACCATCTGCCCGGCGGCGGCCTGATGCAGCGCCTTCAGCAGGGCTTCCGGCTCCATATCTTTCAGCAGATAGCCGTCGGCACCGCGTTTGAGCGCGCTGACGACGTCGTCTTCATGATTAGAAACGCTGAATACCACCACTCGGCCGGACAGGGCGGTCAGCCGCAGCTGGTCGAGGGTTTCCAGTCCGTTCATGCCGGGCATATTCAAATCCAGCAGGATCAGGTCTGGGTCAAACTGCTCCGCCAGTTCAACGCCCTGGGCGCCGTTGCTGGCCTCGGCGATAACCTGCAAGCGGGAATCCATGCTGATGAGTTGCTTCACGCCGTTGCGCAGCATGGGATGGTCGTCAATCAGCAGTATGGTGGCGGCACCTTCGGTGGTCATAACTTCTCCTGTAAATGTTCAATGGCTGGCGGGGTGGTTCCCGCTATTTCACGGGATCTCCGGCCGGAAGACCACGCTGACCGTCGTTCCGCCGGCGTCGCCGGAGACGATCTCACAGCGGCCATGCAGGTTTTTGGCGCGGTCGCGCATAATAATCAGCCCGTAATGATCGGGGCGTTCACCGTTGGGTGGCAGCCCGCAGCCGTTATCGCTGACGGTCAGCGTCACTTCCCCCTGACGGTTGGTCACCTGAATGCGTACCTCCGTCGCTTTGGCGTGCTTGTGAATGTTGCTCAGCGCTTCGCGGGTGATTTGCAGCAGATGGATCGCCTGATAAGCCGGGACGGTGCGCGGCCCGAGCTGATAGTCCAGCGCGATGTCGATACCGAGGCGCGCGTTAAATTCCCGCACCGTACTCTGTAGTGCCGCCAGCAGGCCGGGTTCGGTCAGCTGTAGCCGGAAGGTGGTCAGCAATTCGCGCAGCTGGCGGTAGGCGGTGTTCAGCTCTTCGCGCATCTGCTGCACCAGCGCCAGGCTATCGGCCGGCAGGGCCGCGCCCTGCATCTGCAGGCAACTGGTCTGCATCTTCAGACATGACAGGGACTGGGCGATCGAATCATGCAGTTCGCGGGCGATGGCGGCGCGCTCCTCCATCAGGATCAGCTGCTGCTGATGGTCGACCTGCCGCTCGATCGCCAGTACGCTGGTAAGCTGCTCGACCAGCGTGCCGACCAACTGCCGGTGTTCGTCGCTCAGCGGCTGCCGGCTTTGCGCCAGCAGGAGGCCGTAGTTGCCCAGTTTGTCGCTCAGGCTCCAGCTGAGCGTCGGCCCTTCATCCGCCAGGGGCTCGTCACCCAGACAGGCGCGGCAATCCGGGTTGTGGCAATGCTCCGGACGTAGCGCTTCCTGGCTGCTGAGCTGTTGAAACTGCTCCTGACTGTTGTTTTCGTACAGCCTGACCTGCATGGCGCGCAGCGGCGTCAAGGTCTGCAGCTGGCTGAGCACCGGCATCAGCCGGCTGCACATCGGGTCGTTAGTATGCAGCTGGCGGCTGGCGTGATAGAGAAAGCGCAATACCTGATTTTTTTGCTGCAGATCGGCGGTTTTTTCCGCCACGCGCTGCTCCAGTCGCGTGTACATGGTGGACAGTTCGTCCGACATGCCATTCAAGGCGCCGCCAAGCGAGGCCATTTCATCCTGCCGCCCGCGCTGGGGGAAGCGTCGGCTGAAATCGCCGCGCCCGACCGCCATCGCCATCGCCACCAGCTGGCGCCAGGGGTGCAGCAACCGGCGCCGCAGATAGCAGACGGTGCCGGCCAGCAGCAGCAGCGTCAGCGCGATAAACACCCACTGCACCAGCGTTGCCATCTGCAGACGACGTTCGGTCTGACGATCGATATCCGAGACCAACGCATCCAGCAGGCCGACGAAGTGTGCTACCTGAGGGGCGGCGTCAGCGGGCCGCTGCGCCTGGCGCAGCCGGGGCTGCAGCGTGTGCTGCCAGTAGTCACGCAGCGCATAAAATTGCGACGTCAGTCCTTCCTGCGCCACTGAACGCTGTAAATCCTGGCTGTCGGCGTCACGGCTGAGTTCCGCGATCAGCCCCTCGCTGCGCGCGTTCAGCGGCAGCGACGCCAGCAGGCGGTAGCTCTGCATGCGTAACGAACCCGCCTTGTTGATGGCATGCGCATTGCCCTGAATGCTTTGCGCCATCCAGGCGGAGATGCCCATGCCGCCGCTACCAAGCAGCGTCAGCAGCAGCATCAGCACGGCGACCTGATTAACGATGGAGAGCGGGGCCAATAACGATTTCATAGGGTGCGGATTCCTGAAAAACGACGGCGAGGCGACAGCGGAGATCGGGCGCAGACGCCGCGGCTCTGCTAACAATTCGGCGCTATTTTTCATTATCCCTGCAGATAACCCCATACCCCTAACGAAGTACCCCTTAGTTTCACCGACCGTCGGCAGCAGGTTTGCCGTGCTGCCGGCTTCCGCCTAGCTAATTGAATAGCAAGCTTATTTAAATCGGAGTGCGTTTACTCCCTAAGAGAGTTAAGGTTTTTTTGCCGCGCTGGCTACCTGCACCCGGCTTGATTTATGTCAACTTTGCGCTACCGGGGGGACTCTAGGGTGGGCGCCATTATCAGCGTGCTTTCGAGGTTATTTATGTCGCACATCGCAACGTCATCAAACAAAAAAACGGGCGCGGTTATTCAGGATTGGCGGCCCGAAGACAGTGAGTTCTGGCAGCAGCGGGGGCAGCGTATCGCCAACCGCAACCTGTGGATTTCAATTCCCTGTCTGCTTCTGGGTTTCTGCGTCTGGATGTTGTTCAGCGCGGTTGCCGTCAACCTGAATAAGGTCGGTTTTAACTTCACCACCGATCAGCTGTTTATGCTGACCGCGTTGCCTTCGGTATCCGGCGCGATTATGCGCGTGCCTTACTCCTTCGTGATACCGATTTTCGGCGGCCGCCGCTGGACGGCGATCAGCACCTGTCTGCTGATTGCGCCTTGCCTGTGGCTGGGCGTGGTGGTGCAGGATCCCGCTACGCCGTTCCATATCTTTGTCATTATTGCGCTGCTGTGCGGCTTCGGCGGCGCCAACTTCGCCTCCAGCATGGCGAATATCAGCTTTTTCTTCCCTAAAGCGAAGCAGGGCGGCGCGCTGGGGCTGAACGGCGGCCTGGGCAACCTCGGCGTCAGCGTGATGCAGCTGGTGGCTCCGTTGGCGATTACGCTGGGGATGTTCGGTCTGTTTGGCGGCAGCGGCCACCTGCAGCCGGACGGCAGTCAGCTGTGGCTGGAGAACGCCGCCTGGATCTGGGTGCCGTTTTTACTGGTCGCCACGCTGGCGGCCTGGTTCGGCATGAACGATCTGGCGGCCTCCAAGGCGTCGCTGCGTCAGCAGCTGCCGGTGCTCAAGCGCGGGCATCTGTGGCTGCTGAGCCTGTTGTACCTGTCTACGTTCGGCTCTTTTATCGGCTTTTCCGCCGGCTTTGCCATGCTGTCGAAGACCCAGTTTCCGGATGTGGTGATCCTGCACTATGCCTTCTTCGGCCCGTTCCTTGGCGCGCTGGCGCGCCCGGTCGGTGGTGCGCTGTCGGATCGTTTCGGCGGTGTCCGCGTAACGCTGATCAACTTCGTGCTGATGGCGCTGTTTGCCGGGCTGTTGTTCCTGACGCTGCCGAGCGCCGGTTCATCCGGTTCCTTTATCGCCTTCTACGGCGTCTTTATGCTGCTGTTTTTGACGGCGGGATTGGGCAGCGGCTCCACGTTCCAGATGATCGCGGTTATTTTCCGTAAAATTACCGTCGACCGCGTTAAGGCCGCCGGCGGCAGCGACACAGAGGCGCAGCGCGAAGCGGTGACCGATACTGCCGCGGCGCTGGGGTTTATCTCCGCCATTGGCGCGATCGGCGGGTTCTTCATCCCGAAAGCTTTCGGCACCTCACTGGCGATGACCGGCTCGCCGGCCGGGGCGATGAAAGTCTTCCTGGTGTTTTATATACTTTGCGTGGTGATCACCTGGCTGGTGTATGGACGTAAGGCACGCGGGTAATACGCTTTTCCCGGCAGGTATCTTTGCATTAAGCGGGATACCTGCATTAATAGAATTAATGCCTGTTATTTCAAATAATTTAAATAGGGTTATAGGTAAGTTTCCGAATAAAAGACAGGCCTTTACCCAGTGGCTTACTACATTATTTAACACGCTATTGAATGTTGGGTTTTTTACGCTAACCATTTTGTGTCTTTCCCTGTAACGTCTAAACTTCTATTGGCATCCCAGCTTCCCCCATTTTAATTTAATTGTCCTCCAGGCATTCAATGAGATTAGTCTCATTCTTGCTCTTTGCCATTTCCCATAATCAACTTGCAATAGGATTAAGTCGAAAATTTAATTTATCAACGTATTGTCTTGTTGGTTTTAGGATGAAATTTTACAACTTCATTATAGGCATTTCTTCAGATCTCATTTATTTTTCCTTATAATTTCAATTGGTTGCGTGTTTATTGTGGGGTGGGTTCTTCATGATAACGGGATTTTCCTCGAGGTCGAAAAAAGCATTTAAATTACACGGACGTGTATTGATAGCATAAGTGAAATTGAATTTTTATATGAGTGAAAATATAAATTTGCCAACTTGTTGAGTTTACATTTGATTTCTTGTTCGTTTTTTCTTATTTCTATACCACGCGTGCAGGAGTGGGCTCATTAAGGAAATTAACGTGGATCTCGACAAAAGAATAACGATCAGGAATCTCAATGTATTGATCCCTTCCAGGAAAAGCACCCGTCTACGTTGGAAGGAGTATCAAATACTCTCTCTGCTGGTTGCCAATTCTCCTGAACTGGTGACCAGGGCGGAAATTATAGAAAGCATCTGGAAAGGCACCTATTGCTCTGATTCGACGATAAATCAGACAATTAAATCGATTCGTCAGAAGATAGGCGATAGCGATCACACCATTATCAGAACTATCCCTCGCTTAGGTTACAGGGTTGAAAACCGCGCAATATTTAATTTTCTAAGTGATGATAGTCATGATGACGAACCTATTTTAGGTTCTTGTTACGTTTCTTCTGGGAATATTCAACGGGAATTGTCTGAAAGTTTGATACTGGAAAGCGCTTCCGCGCCGGCGGAAAAAAGTGTCGAGCACGAGCCGGGTATGGCACAGGAAAAAATAGTATCCCGGCGCCCCTTTTGGCATCGACTGCCGTTTAAGGCACCGCAGAAACGGGCGGGGCGTTTTTCCCTGCTGATTATCCGCGCCGTCAAGTTGGTATCCGTGCTGACGCTATGTGCAGTTACCGCCAATGTTTTCTTTTATCTGGGGGGAAATCGCATGCACACCCCGGAGCGGGTGATGCTGACTTTAAAACTGGGCAATCCCGATGCGCCCGCGTCGCACTCGCTGTTATGCCTGTATCAGGGAGACAAGTCGCTGCAGGTGACGATTGAGTGCATCGATCCTAAAAAGGGAGAGTTTCAGCAGCAATACCGCGACGACGAAATAAAGGATCGCGGCGAAATTCAGCTTACTCTGCCGGAACATTTGATAAACGCATTTATTCCACAGGAAAGAGAAAATTAGCTAAAGAGAAATTTCACTTTTAAACCTGTTTCACATAGCACAGCGGCTGCTATTTTATTTTTTGTTATTTGAAAGGGAGTATTAATTTGTTCAGTCTGTAAAGGAAAGGATGGTTAATCGCCATTGGTTTTTCGTCTGCATTAGTCGGCGGGAATAACGATAACAGGCTGAGTGAATATTATGGATGAGCGGAAAGTAGCTATTATCGGTGGTTCTGGTTTTATTGGCTCGCGTTTGGTCAAACGCCTGCATTCGCGCAGTGACATCACGCTACGCATTATTGATAAAAATCCGAGTGAAGCCTACCCCGAACTTTATCAATACGGCGATATAACGCAGCCGCAAACGCTGCGCGACGCGCTGGAAGGGTGTGATGCGGTGATCAATCTGGCGGCGGAGCACCGGGATAACGTGCAGCCCACTGCGCTTTACTATCAGGTGAATGTGGAGGGGGCGCGCCACCTGTGCCAACAGGCCGCGGAGCTGGGCATCCGTCAGATGATCTTTACCTCTTCCGTGGCCGTCTACGGCTTTGTCCAGCAGGAAACCGGTGAAGACGGCACCTTTGCCCCTTTTAACCATTACGGCAAATCCAAACTGGAAGCGGAATATGTTTATGAAGCCTGGCGCAAGGCGGATAAGCAGAACAAGTTGGCGATCATCCGGCCGACGGTGGTCTTTGGCGAAGGTAATCGCGGCAACGTTTATAACCTGCTGCGCCAAATTGCCGGCGGACGATTTGTCATGATTGGCAGCGGGAATAATTTCAAGTCGATGGCCTATGTCGAAAATATTGCCGCCCGGCTGGAATATGCACTCGATCAACAGGCGGCTTATCAGGTCTGCAATTATGTCGATAAACCTGATTTGACTATGAATCAGCTGGTGAGCACGGTGTCCGCTTCGCTGGGTAAAAATAGCAGAACGTTACGAATTCCCTATTGGCTGGGCCTATGCGGCGCGGGCGCGTTAGACCTGGTGAGTAAAATAACCCGGCGGCAATTTCCTGTCAGCCGCGTGCGCGTGCAGAAATTTTGTGCCAGAACACAGTTCAAAAGCGACGTGTGCAGCGATTTTACCGCACCAGTGGCTTTGGATGAGGCGATCGCTAAAACCATCAGGCATGAATTTAGCGCGCGTTAACGCAAGAGGATGCTGACGTCGGGGCATCAGGAGCGCGGTGCAACGTGTTGCTTTGAGCAAGGAGGGGTGATGCTTTATCAACTGGGAGTGGTGTTTTTTTTGACGCTGTTGCTGATGGTCATCGCCAGGCGGATTGCCGTGAAACTGGCGCTGGTTGATAAGCCCAGCGCCCGCAAACAGCATCAGGGGCATATCCCGCTAAGTGGCGGCATCGCGATTTATCTGTCGGTGGTGCTATTTTCACTCTGGCAAACGGACGGCATACCACATATGGAGACATATCTGTGCTGCGTGACGGCCTTGCTGCTGCTGGGCATGTTGGATGACCGTTTTGAACTGTCAGTTGCGCCGCGTATGACAGTGCAGGGCGGATTGGCGCTGGTAATGATGTTGGCGGCCGGCATGCCGCTCTCCTCGCTGGGGCGTTTATGGGGGGATGAAGCGGTGCAGCTTGGCTACGGTGCTCTGCTGGTGACGCCGCTGGCGGTATGGGGCGCGATCAACGCTTACAACATGGTCGACGGTATCGATGGTCAGTTAGGCATACTGTGCTGCGTGACTCTCGCCGGACTGGTGGTGGTGTTCGCCCTGGGCGGGTGTCTGGCCGCGGTGCTCTGGTGCCTGAGTTTGATCGCCACCCTGGTGGCTTATCTGATGTTTAACCTTGGCGCCCTGGGGCGTCGTAATCAAATTTTTATGGGCGATGCCGGCAGTATGGTGATGGGGTTTACCGTGCTGTGGCTGCTGCTGGCCGCGACGCAGGGACAGGACGCGGTGATGCGTCCGGTTGGCGCGCTGTGGCTGATCGCCGTGCCGCTGATGGATATGACGAGCGTGATGCTGCGTCGTATCGCCCGGCGGCAGAGTCCGTTTCGTGCCGACCGCGATCATCTCCACCATATTTTGATGCGCCGTGGCCTTTGCGCCCGTCAGGCGTTGGCAGTCAGCGGGCTGCTGGCTATGGCGCTGGCTGCTTTCGGCCTGTTCGGTGAGCTGCTTGGGCTGCAGGAGAATCTGATGCTGGCCGCATTTTTGCTGTGTTCCGGCGGTTATTTTCTGCTGGGGCGCGAGCCGCGGCGGACAAGGAGGGCGCCCGGTTCGCCGGCTGCCGATCGTTAATTTTTTGTAGCAGGATGCTTGCATGAATCGTGTTTATTCCCGTCTGACGCTGGCGCTATCCGCCGTGCTGCTTGGCAGCTGTAGCCTGTTCCCCGGTTCTCATTTGCCGACGGCCGATAAGCATAAGGTGACGCTGGCTGACGATGCCGCAGCGCCGACGCCGCAGGTGGAGGTATACCGCATGACGCCGATGCTGTTGGCGAAAATGCGGCGGGTGGCGCCGTCGGCGCGGCCCAATCCGCAGTTGGAACTGTTCCGGCAGCGTTATCAATACCGCATTGGCGTCGGCGACGTGTTGAACGTCACGGTGTGGGATCACCCGGAGTTGACCACGCCGGCCGGGCAGTATCGCAGCGCCAGCGATACCGGCAACTGGGTGCATACTGACGGTAGCATTTTTTATCCATATGTCGGCAGGCTGCAGGTGGCGGGGAAAACCCTTGAGGAAGTGCGCAGCCTGATCGCCGTCCGGCTGGCGGAGGTTGTCGAGAATCCGCAGGTGGGCGTCACGATTGCCGCATTTCGCTCGCAAAAAGCGTATGTCACCGGCGAAGTCAACGTCTCCGGCCAGCAGCCGATCACCAATGTGCCGCTGACGGTGCTGGATGCGATCAACGCCGCAGGTGGGCTGACCGAAGCGGCTGACTGGCGCAATGTGATCGTGACGAGCCAGGGGAAAGAGCAGGCGATCTCTTTACAGGCGCTGATGCAGTACGGCGATCTGAGCCAGAATCTGCCGCTGACGGCGGGGGATATTCTTTACGTGCCGCGCAACGACGACCAGAAAGTCTTTGTGATGGGCGAAGTTGGCAGGCAGGCGACCCTGAAGCTGGACCGCAGCGGCATGACCTTGACCGAGGCGCTGGGCAACGCCGGCGGCATCAGTCAAACGCTGGCGGACGCCACCGGCGTCTTCGTTATTCGCCCCGGTCGCGACGAGAACGGGGCGCCGCTGGCGGCGCTGTACCAGTTTGACCTGTCGGATGCTACCGCGTTGGCGATGGGGACGGAGTTTTACCTGCGGCCGTACGACGTGGTGTATGTCACCGCGGCGGCGGTAACGCGTTGGAACCGGCTGATTAGCCAATTGGTGCCGACCATTTCCGGTTTGAACGATCTGAGCGAGGCCACGTTGCGACTGCGCAACTGGTAAAGGGGTAAAAGGTTGATGCAAGGATCCGCGATGATAAAAGAGAGTGTGCGACCCGACGCAGCAGCGGGGATGGAAGAGAAGCTGGAGTGGGAGCGTCTGATTGGCTCGTTGTGGGACAGTCGCTGGCGGCTGGCGCTGGCGACCGCCGTGGCGGGGCTGCTGGGAGGGCTTTACGCGCTGCTGGCGACGCCGGTGTATGAGGCAACGGCAATGGTGCAGGTGGAGCAGCCGACCAGCGGTGCGTCGTTGCTGCGCCAGTCGCTGGATAGCGCCGGCGAGCAATTTTCCGCGACGCAGGATGAAGTAGCGCTGGCCAACTCCCGCTATGTGTTGGGGAAAACCGTGGACAGTCAGGGGCTGACGGTGCGCGTCAGCGCAGAAACTTTCCCGCTGGTGGGTAAAGGCATTGCGCGCCTGCAGGGGAAGCCGCTGCCGCAGTTGGCGATTGCCGAACTGGCGGTGCCGGCGGATATGCTGGGAGAGCCTCTGACCTTAAGCGTACGGGAAAACCAGCGCTTTACCCTGAGTCGGGATGGGCAGACGTTGCTGCGCGGGCGGGCGGGGGAGACGCTGCACAACGGCGCATGGCGTCTGCGCGTAACGACGCTGTCCGCCGAACCGGGGATGACGTTCAGCATCGTCAAGTTGGCGCGCCAACAGGCGATTGACGATCTGCGCCGCGCGCTGAGCATCATTCTGGCCGGCAAAGAGAGCGGTATCATGACCTTCAAGCTGGAGAGCGAAGATCCGCAGCGCGCCAGACGTGTTCTGCAGAGCATCGCCGACAATTACCTGCAGCAGAACATCGATCGTAAGACCGAAGAGGCCCAGCGCATGCTGGCTTTCCTGGCGCGTCAGCTGCCGCAGACTCAATCTTCGTTGAATCAGGCGGAAAACCGCCTGAATCAGTTCCGCCGGCAAAATGATTCGGTAGATCTGTCGTTGGAGGCCAAGTCGGTACTGGATACGCTGGTGCAGTTGGAGGCGCAGCTTAACGAATTGACCTTCAGAGAGTCGGAGATCTCCAAGCTGTATACCCGTGCGCATCCGGCATATCGCGCCCTGCTGGAAAAACGCGCCACGCTGGAGCAGGAGAAAGCGCGGCTGGGCAAGCAGGTGCAGAATCTGCCGAAAACCCAGCAGGAGGTGCTGCGGCTGACGCGTGATGTGCAGGTTGATCAACAGGTGTATATGCAGCTGCTGAATAAACAGCAGGAACTGAACATCAGCAAAGCCGGCACGGTGGGGAATATTCGCATTATCGATGCGGCGGAAACGGCGATCAAACCGATCAAGCCGCAGAAAATGCTGGTTGTCATACTGGCGCTGCTCGGCGGCGCGACGACCGCCGCCGCGATAGTGTTGCTGCGCAACGCTTTCCATCGGGGGATCGGCGACACCGCCGCGTTGGAAAAACGCGGGATCAATGTGTACGCCACGGTGCCGCTATCGCTCTGGCAGACCAAGCGCAACCGCAGCCAGCAACTGCTGTTGACGCGCGCCGGCGGTGAACGGCTGCCGATACTGGCGCAGGAACAGCCCGAGGATCTGGCCGTCGAAGCGTTTCGCAGTCTGCGCACCAGTCTGCACTTCGCCATGACGGAGGCGAGCAACAATATTCTGATGGTGTCCGGCGCCAGTCCGGCCAGCGGGAAAAGCTTTGCCAGCATTAACCTGGCAGTGGTGCTGGCGCAGGCCGGTCAGCGGGTACTGCTGATTGACGGCGATATGCGCAAGGGTTTTTTACACCGCTGGCTGAGTAATGACGCGCGACGAGGGCTGTCTGATGTACTGGTCGGCCGTCTTGAGCCGAGTTTGTCGGTGCGCACTACGGCGGTGGCTAATCTGGATTTTGTCCCGCGTGGGCAGGTGCCGCCAAACCCCTCTGAGCTGTTGATGCACCCGCGCTTTACGGAGTTTTTACGCTGGGCGGGGCAGCGCTACGACATGGTGCTGATCGATACGCCGCCGATTCTGGCGGTCACCGATGCGGCGCTTATCGGTCATCACGCAGGAACGTCGTTGATGGTGGTGCGATTTGCGGTCAACAGCATCAAACAGGTTGAAACCAGCCTGCGTCGTTTTGAACAAAACGGCGTAATCGTCAAAGGCGTAATCCTTAACGGCGTGGTGAAAAAGGCCGTTGCCGACGTTGGCTATTACAACTTCGCCTACCCAAGTCACCGGGAAGAGGGCGAGGTGACGTCAGGGACCTAGCCGTATGAAGGCGATTTTGCACAATGCGTTCTGGCTGATGCTGGAGCGGGTGTCGCTCAGCCTGTCGGGGGTGTTTGTTTCTGTCTATGTGGCGCGTTACCTGGGGCCGACGCAGTTCGGCACGCTGAACTACCTGCTGGCGACTATCGCCATCGTGGTGCCGCTGGCACAGCTGGGTGCCGACAGCGTGATCTTCAACCGTGTTGCCCGCCGCCAAGCCAGCGGCGTCCGGCTGATGCTTGCCTCCATGCGCCTGCGACGGCGGCTGTTTTTACTGCTGGCGCTGCCGCTGTGGCTATGGAGCTTTTATCATCATCCGACGCCGCAGATCTGGATGAGCACGCTGTTGTTGGCGAGCGCCTATTTTTCCGTCCAGGACGTATACAAGATTTACTACGACGCCCGGCTGCAGGCGAAGCGTAATACGTTGATTAATAATCTGTCGTTAGCGCTGGCCATTGCTCTGCGGCTGGCGTTGGTCGGCGCGGCGCTGCCGTTGGTATGGTTTGCCGTGCCGTATTTAATTGCCAGCGTGCTGCCGTATCTGACACGCCTGTGGCTGTTCCGTCGTGAAACGTCGTCACCGGTGCCATATAGCACGCGCGTGGCGCGGCGCTATGACCGTTACCTGTTGCGCGTTGGCCTGCCGCTGGCCACCGCCGGGCTGTCGATCGTCATTTATACCCGTATCGACCAGATTATGCTCGGCAATCTGCTCGGGCCACAGGCGGTGGGGTGGTACAGCGCCGCCGTGACGCTGAGTCAGGGCTGGACCTTTATTCCGCTGGCGCTGGTAACGTCGCTGATGCCGGGGATTGCCCGCTGCGCCGCCGGCCCGGAGCGTGCGTACCGTATCCGTCTGCTGTGCCTGTTGGCGCTGCTGATTTCGCTGCCGGCGTTGCTGATACTGAGCGGCGGCGCCATGCCGTTGGTGATCTGGCTGTACGGCGATGCGTTTCGCCCGGCCGCCGGCATCCTGGCTATCTGTACGCTGACCGCGCTGTTTTCCGTATTGGGGACGGTGGCGTATCGCAACATGGTGCTGCTGGCGGGCTATCGCTTTATTGCGCTGAAAATGCCGTTGGTGGCATTGGCCAATGCGGCGATGAACGCCGTACTGATCCCGCACTACGGGCTGCTCGGCGCGGCGCTGTCGACGCTGCTGGCCGAATTTCTTTCTCTGTTTGTTTTAAACGCTTTTTTCCGCGGCGGGCAGATCGTTCGCCTGCTACTGACCTGTTATTACGCCCTGCCACGTTTTATTCGCACGCTAAGGAGGCGGCATGCTTAATCGTTTATTTAGAGGGATCGTCCGGCGTTTGCCTGACGCGCTGCACCATCAGGTGAAATATGCGCTGCGTTTTAAGCGATTGCCGCATTTGTCCAGTCCGAGCAGTTATAGCGAGAAATTGATGCGGCGTAAAATTTATCCACGCGGTATTTACACCATGCTGTCTGATAAATACCGGGTGCGCGAGTTTATTGCCGGGCTTTGGGGGGAAGAGTACCTGATTGAGCTGTATGCGCACGGCGCGGAGCTGAGTTACGACGTTTTTCGCCGTTTGCCGCGCCAGTTTGTACTCAAGGCCAATCACGGCAGCGCTTATAACCGGTTGGTATTTGATAAGGAGCAGGTCAGCTATGCCGAGCTATATGACCAGTCTCAGCGCTGGGTTCGCGCCAACTTTTATCAGCAAAGTCGCGAGCGCCACTACCGCGATATTACCCCCTGCATTATGGTCGAGCGGCTGCTGCTGGAAAACGGCGAGGTGCCGAACGATCTTAAATTTCACTGTTTCAACCGTGATGGCGTGATCCGCATATTTATCCAGGTGGATTACCGGCGCTTTGGTGAACACCGACGGGATATTTTCGATGAGCGGTGGAACCGCACTGAAATTCGCATTGGCCTGCCCAATGCAGAACAGCCTGCCGCCGTACCCTCGCAGCTGACGGAGATGCTGCGTCTGGCGCGGTTGACGACGCGGCAGTTTTCCTATCTGCGGATTGATTTTTATCAGGTGGGCGAGCGGGTTTATTTCGGCGAACTGACGTTTACGCCCGGTGCCGGCATGACCCGTCTGCTGCCTGAGGGTATCGATCAGGAGTGGGGCGGCTATTTTACCGAGTAGTGCACGGCATGACGTCGGCGTTGCCCACGCCCGTTATGACTGCGGATAAACGCGATGACCTACCATTATCCTTGAGGTAAGAAATGGATTTCTCAATTGTTATGCCGATTTATAACAGCGCAGGCTTTTTACCGAAGACGCTCTCCCGCATTTTTGCCGCCTGTCGGGGATTCGACTATCAGGTGATTCTGGTGGACGACGGCTCGGAGGCGATTGATATCGCCCAGGTGCGGCAAATCGCCTGCGCCCACAGCCAGGTGATGCTGCATGAGAAGAAGCAAAAGAGCAATGCGGCGGTTTCGCGCAATCTGGGCGCGCGGCTGGCGGAGGCGGAGGTGGTGTTTTTTCTCGACGCCGACGATTACTTCACCACCAACTATCTTATCCGCCGCCTGAAGCACCATGAAGACGTCAGCATTGACATTATTTTCGGCAATTACGCCGAGGTGAGCGGCTTGTCGGTGCGCGACTACGCCTTTCAGTATCAGAGCGGCAGCGCCGGGGAGGACTTCCTGTTCCTGGAGATGGGCGATATCCGTTCTTCCACCATCAGCATACGTAAAAAAAGCGACCGGCGCTTTTTGTTTCCTGAATTTCTGGCGAAGCATCAGGACTGGGGATTTCTGGTCAATGCCACCAATCTGGGGGCTCAGGTCGCACACGATGCCGGCGGCGGCGTGTATCTGGACGTTGGCCGCGCCAGCCGGATGAGCGCGCGGCTGAATCTGGAGGCCAGCGACCTGTTTATCGACGCTTTCCTGCATGCCAGCGAGCGGCATATCAGCGGTTTCGCCTGCAAGCATCTGCTGGCTTCCCTCTATAGCGAAAATCAACAGGCGTTCAGCTATTACTCTTCGCGCATTGTTCAGCATTCGCTGAGCGGCAAATTCAAATTGATCAAGCTGTATGGCGACTGCCTGACGCGGCTGGGGTTGTTCCCGCTGGGTGGCCGTCTGCTGCGCCATGCCCGCAACGGTTTTTGGAGGTGAAATGACGCCGCGCAATGTTGCCATTGTGATTGAGAATATCGCCGGTAAAGGCGGCACCGAACGCGTCGCCAGCGGATTGGCCAATGCGCTGGCCGACGATTGCGGTATGCGGGTAACGCTGTTTTCTCCTGCCGGTGAGGCGGCTTTTTTTCCGCTGACGCCGGCGGTGACGCTGCGCCTGCTGGGTGACCGTGCGCCGTTTTGGTCGTGGCGCCTGGCCTGGACGCTGCGCCGTGAACGTTACGACGCCATCATTATCGTCTCGATGGGGCGGCTGTCGGTGGTGATGACGCCGTACCTGCGTTTGCTGTGCCCCGACAGCCGGCTGCTGCTCAGTGAACACGTCAGCTTTCAGCAGTATCCATGGCCGATGCGCTGGCTGAAGCTGCTGGTATATGCCTTGGGCGACCGGGTGATTTTGCTGACGCAACAGGATCGTGCGCGGATCGGCCGCTGGTTCCGGCCGGAAAAATGTTTGGTGATAGAAAACGTTTCGCCGTTTGCACCGCAGCCGCCCGACGGCAGCCAGCGGCGCAACGTCGCGTTGGCGATTGGCCGGCTTACCGAACAGAAGGGATTTGATCGGCTGATCGACGCCTGGCGGCAGATCGCCCGGTTGGCGCCGTCGTGGCAACTGCTTATTGTCGGCGACGGTCCGGCGCGGCCGGCGCTGCAACGGCAGATAGCGCAGGCCGGGCTGGCGCATCAGGTCGTTTTGTTACCGGCGACGCAGGACGTGGCGAGTTACTACCGCCAGGCCAGTATGTATCTGATGACGTCGCGTTATGAGGGGTTGCCGATGGTACTGATCGAGGCGCTGAGTTTCGGCCTGCCGTTGGTGGCTTACGACTGTCCGACCGGACCGGCGGAGCTGATAACGTCCGGCGTTAACGGCTATCTGGTGCCGGACGGCGACCGCCCGCAGTTCTGCGAACGGGTGATGGCGCTGATTACGGATCACGCGCTGCGGCAACGCTTTGCGCAGGCTTCTTGGCAGCAGGCGCAGCGTTTTACGCCGGAGCGTATTTACCCAGTGTGGCAACGGATTATCACGTGAGGAATATATGGAAAAAGTATCAGTCATTATGCCGGCCTATAACGCGGCGGTCTCCATCAAGGCATCGATTCTGGGCGTGCTCAACCAGAGTTTCAGTGATTTTCAGCTGTACGTTATTGATGACGCCTCCAGCGATGAAACGGCGGAGATCGTGGCGTCGCTGAGGCACGATCGTGTGACCTATGTCCGCAACCCGCGCAATCAGGGCGTGGCGGCCACGCGCAATATCGGCATCGATATGGCACGCGGTGACTATCTGGCGTTTTGCGACAGCGATGACGTCTGGCTGAGCAATAAACTGGCGCGCCAGGTGGAAATTTTGCAGTCCGGCCGTTATGACGTGGTGTGTTCTCATTACTACACCTTCGAACAGGATCTGCATCAGGTGAAGAACTACCGCAGTGCGGCGGAAATTATTGACTATGCGTCGATGCTCCGCAGCAACCGCATCGGCAATCTGACCGGCATCTATAATCAGCGGCGCACCGGCAAGGTGTATCAGCAAGCGGTCGGCCACGAAGATTACCTGATGTGGCTGGCGGTGCTGGAGCGGGCGTACAACGGTCTGGCGTACTGCGTACCGGAGCCGCTGGCGTTTTACCGGCTTTCCAGCCACTCCCTGTCCGGCAACAAACTGCAGGCGGCGGACTGGCAGTGGAAGATTTACCGCCAGTATCTGGGGCTGTCATACCAGAAATCCTGCTATCTGTTCTTTGCCTATCTGCTGAACGCGGCGATGAAACGCCAGTGAGCGGCCTGATGCCGGCGATCGCCGCCGCCGCGCTGCTGCACGCTATGCCGCCGCAGGATTGCGCGCCGAATCTGTTACACAACCCCGGTTTTGAACAGGAGCTGCAGGGTTGGCGTGGCGTCGGCGCCGGGCCGGATAGCGTTTCGCACGGCGGGGCGGCCAGTCTGCGTTATCACAATCAAGATGACGCCCGCTACCGCACCTTCAGTCAGACCATCGCGGCGCAGCCCGGCCAGACGATTGCATTCGGCGCCTGGCTGAAAGGGCGCGGGCTGCAGGGGCCGCCGCAGGATCGGGGCGCCAGCGTATATATCCAGAGCTTTGATGCGCAGGGACGTTTTCTGGAAGGTCGTTATCCGGCGGGGATCGCCGGCGACAGCGACTGGCGGCCTATCTCGGCCCTGTACCGCGTCCCGCGGCGGGCGGCGCGGGTGACGCTGGGGTTGTATCTGCGTCGCGGCACCACCGGCACGGCGTGGTTTGACGACGTTTACGCCTGCGCGCTGTCGCCACAGGCGGCTCTCTATCCGGCAGAAGGCCGCACGCTGATTGAAACGCCGCAGCCGCAGTGGCTGACGGTCAGTAGCGTGCTGCTTGACCGGCAGCGCAAGGTTGTCGACCAGTCGAACCGGCGGCGCTATATCGCCGATCGTCAGTGGCTGACCTATACGCCGCCACCGTTGCCGCCGGGGGCATACCGTCTGCGACAGCAGGTGACCGAGACGGCGACCGGGCGGCGGCGCAGCAGTGAAATTGCGCTGGATATCGGCCAGCCGGCGCCGGCGGTGACGATTGATGGGCAAGGTTTTACCCGTCGCGACGGCGAGCGGCTGTTTCCGCTGGGGATTTACTCCACCCGCGACGGTGATGACGATCTGGCGCGCATCGCCGCCGCCGGTTTCAACAGCGTGCTCAATTATCGTTATGGCATGGGCAAGGACGCCGACGGCTTTTTTCGCCGCAGCCGGCGTCACGGGCTGCAGGTGATTTACGCTATCAAAGATCTGTATGCCGGCAGCCGTTTTGCGCCGGTGACGCGTGGCAGCTATGCGGCTCTGGCCGCTGCCCAGATTAACCGGCTGAAAAGCCAGCCTAATTTGCTGGCCTGGTATATCAACGATGAGCTGGGACTGGAGTTTTTACCGCAGATTGCCGCCAGGCACCAGCAGGTGCAGCGGCTTGACCGCCATCATCCGACGTTTCAGGTGCTGAATAAAACCGCCGCGCTGGACGACTATTACAACAGTACGGATATTTTGGCGACCGATCCCTATCCGGTCGGTTCGGAGCCGCACCTGCGCCGCACCCTGCATGATACGTTGCAGACCGTGCGCGCGGCGCGCGGGGTGAAGGGCGCCTGGATGGTGATTCAGATTATGGATCACGCCGCTTACGACAGCCGCCGCCCAGCGCGGGCGCCGACGGAAGATGAAGTCCGCGCTCAGGCCTGGCTGGCGCTGATCGGCGGCGCGCGTGGGCTGCTGTTTTACTCCTACAATGACCTGTTTTATCAGCAGCCGCGTGGTCGTTTTGAACGCGCCGCGTTTGCCGCACAGTGGCGCGGCATTGCCCGCGTCGCGCGGCAGATAAGCAGTTTCAGCCCCTATCTGCTCACCGGTGACAGTGTAACGTTAAAACTCGACGGCCCCGCGGCGGCGCGGATCTTTGTGCGCGGCGACAGCGCGCTGCTGCTGGCCGCCAATCCCGAGGCGCGCACGGTGACGCTGCGCCTGACACTGCCGGATGGTTGGCATCATCAGACAGAACGCTCGCTATCAATATCATTGCCGCCGTTTGGCGCTATCCATCTGCCGTTACGCCGTTGACGCCACACGGGGGTACTCCTAAATAGCCGGCAGCAGCGCGCACTTTGTGCATTGGTGACGGTGGTTTTAATTTCTGTTTTCAAATCAATAATAAACATCTTTTCCTGTGCTTATCCGAAAGGGGTACTGGCGTGCAAGCGCGCGTTTTCCGCATGGCGTTGCGTTGATCGCAATCAATTTGCCGTCGGCGTTGCATCAGTAGCCTTGGCCGCAGAGTGAGCAGTGACCTACGTCGCGACGACCCTAGACCCGAACCGCCGGCGCAGCCGCCGGGCAGTTAGGGAAAATAACGATAAGAGCCTTCAGGAGAACTCCGGATGAGCAAGTTTTTAGACCGGTTCCGCTATTTTAAACAGCTGGCGGAGCCGTTTTCTGGCGAACACGGCCAGACGCTTAACAGCAACCGAGACTGGGAAGACGGCTACCGCAGCCGTTGGCAGCACGACAAAATCGTGCGTTCGACCCACGGCGTTAACTGCACCGGTTCGTGCAGTTGGAAGATCTACGTGAAAAACGGCCTGGTGACCTGGGAAACCCAGCAAACCGATTACCCGCGCACCCGCCCCGATCTGCCGAACCATGAACCGCGCGGCTGCCCGCGCGGTGCCAGCTACTCCTGGTATCTCTACAGCGCCAACCGCCTGAAGTACCCGCTGATGCGCAAACGCCTGCTGAAGCTGTGGCGTGAAGCCAAGGCGCAGCACAGCGATCCGGTGGAGGCCTGGGGCGCTATCGTCAGCGATCCGGACAAGGCCAAGAGCTATAAAATCGCCCGCGGGCGCGGCGGTTTTGTGCGTTCCAGCTGGCAGGAAGTGAATGAGCTGATCGCCGCCTCCAACGTCTACACCGCAAAAACCTTCGGCCCGGACCGCATTATCGGCTTCTCGCCGATTCCGGCGATGTCGATGGTGTCTTACGCATCTGGCGCGCGTTATTTGTCGCTGATCGGCGGCACCTGTCTGAGCTTCTACGACTGGTATTGCGATCTGCCGCCGGCGTCGCCGATGACCTGGGGCGAGCAGACCGACGTGCCGGAATCCGCCGACTGGTACAACTCCTCCTACATTATCGCCTGGGGCTCCAACGTACCGCAGACCCGTACGCCGGATGCCCACTTCTTTACCGAGGTGCGCTACAAAGGCACCAAAACCGTGGCGGTGACGCCGGACTACGCCGAAGTCGCCAAACTCTGCGACCAGTGGCTGAATCCGAAGCAGGGCACCGACAGCGCGATGGCGCTGGCGATGGGTCATGTGATGTTGAAGGAGTTCCATCTGGATCGTCAGGTCGGCTACTTCCGCGATTACGTGCGCCGCTATACCGATATGCCGATGCTGGTGCTGCTGGAACCGCGCGCCGAGGGCTATTACGCCGCCGGCCGGATGCTGCGCGCCAGCGATCTGGTGGATGCGCTGGGGCAGGACAACAATCCGGAATGGAAAACCGTCGCGCTGGATGAGAAAAGCGGTCAACTGGTGGCGCCGCAGGGCTCGATTGGCTTCCGCTGGGGCGAACAGGGCAAATGGAACCTGGAGCAGCGCGCCGGCCAGGGGCAGCAGGAGGTTGAACTGCAGCTGAGCCTGCTGGGTTCGCACGATGAGGTGGCCGAGGTCGGCTTCCCGTATTTCGGCGGCGCGGAAAGTGAACACTTCAGTAGCGTAGCGCTGGAACAGGTGTTGCGCCATCAGCTGCCGGTCAAGCGGCTGCAGCTGGCGGACGGCAGCGAAGCGCTGGTGGCCAGCGTTTACGATCTGACGCTGGCCAACTACGGCCTCGATCGTGGCCTGGGTGACGCCAACTGCGCCGTCGACTACGACGACATCAAGGCCTATTCACCGGCCTGGGCGGAGCAGATTACCGGCGTTTCCCGTCATCATATCATCCGCATTGCGCGCGAATTTGCCGACAACGCCGAGAAAACCCACGGCCGTTCCATGATTATCGTCGGCGCCGGGATGAACCACTGGTACCACATGGATATGAACTACCGCGGCCTGATCAATATGCTGATCTTCTGCGGCTGCGTCGGCCAGAGCGGCGGCGGCTGGGCGCACTACGTCGGCCAGGAAAAGCTGCGTCCGCAAACCGGCTGGCAGCCGCTGGCGTTCGGCCTTGACTGGCAGCGCCCGCCGCGCCAGATGAACGGCACCTCATTCTTCTACAACCACTCCAGTCAGTGGCGCTATGAAACCGTCGGCACCGAAGAGCTGCTGTCACCGCTGGCGGAAAAGTCCCGCTTCAGCGGCAGCCTGATCGACCTTAACGTACGCGCTGAACGCATGGGCTGGCTGCCGTCCGCGCCGCAGCTCAATACCAACCCGCTGCATATCGCCGCACAGGCGGCCGCGGCCGGGCAGTCGCCGCTGGATTACACCGTGGACAGCCTGAAGCAGGGCGCGCTGCGCTTTGCCGCGGAACAGCCGGACAATCCGCAGAACTTCCCGCGTAACCTGTTCGTCTGGCGCTCCAACCTGCTGGGCTCCTCCGGCAAAGGCCATGAGTATCTGCTCAAGTACCTGTTGGGAACGGAAAACGGCATTCAGGGGAGCGATCTGGGTCAGCAGGGCGGCGTTAAACCGCAGGAGGTGGAGTGGCAGGATCATGGCGGCGAAGGCAAGCTGGATCTGGTGGTGACGCTCGATTTCCGCATGTCCAGCACCTGTCTCTATTCCGATATCGTGCTGCCGACCGCCACCTGGTATGAGAAGGACGATATGAATACCTCGGATATGCATCCGTTTATTCATCCGCTGTCGGCGGCGGTCGATCCGGCCTGGGAGTCGAAAAGCGACTGGGAAATTTACAAGGGCATTGCCAAGGCCTTCTCCGAAGTGTGCGTCGGCCACCTGGGCCAGGAAACCGACGTGGTGACGCTGCCGATCCAGCATGACTCCGCCGCTGAGCTGGCGCAGCCGCTGGGGGTGCAGGACTGGAAAAAGGGTGAATGCGATCTGATCCCGGGGAAAACCGCGCCGCATATTATGCTGGTCGAGCGCGACTACCCAGCCACCTATGAGCGCTTTACCTCGCTGGGACCGCTGTTGGATAAGCTCGGCAACGGCGGCAAGGGCATCAGCTGGAACACCCAGAATGAAGTCGATTTCCTCAAACAGCTGAACTACGTCAAGGCCGACGGCCCGGCCGCCGGCCGGCCGAAGATCGACAGCGCGATCGACGCGGCGGAAGTGATTTTGTCGCTGGCGCCGGAAACCAACGGCCAGGTGGCGGTAAAAGCCTGGCAGGCGCTCAGCAACGTCACCGGCCGCGATCACACCCATCTGGCGCTGAACAAGGAAGATGAAAAAATCCGCTTCCGCGATATTCAGGCCCAGCCGCGCAAGATCATCTCCAGCCCGACCTGGTCCGGCCTGGAAGATGAGCACGTGTCCTACAACGCCTGCTACACCAACGTACATGAGCTGATCCCGTGGCGCACCCTCAGCGGCCGCCAGCAGCTGTATCAGGATCACGAGTGGATGCGCGCCTTTGGCGAGAGCCTGCTGGTGTACCGTCCGCCGATCGATACCCGTGCCGCGCAGCCGCTGCTGAACCGGCAGCCGAACGGCAACCGGGAGAAGGCGCTCAACTTCCTGACGCCGCACCAGAAATGGGGCATCCACTCGACCTACAGCGACAACCTGCTGATGCTGACGCTGTCGCGCGGCGGGCCGATCGTCTGGATGAGCGAAGAGGACGCCGCCGAGCTGGGCATTGCCGATAACGACTGGATTGAGGCGTTCAACGCCAACGGCGCGCTGACTGCCCGCGCGGTGGTCAGCCAGCGCATTCCGGCCGGCATGACCATGATGTACCACGCCCAGGAGCGCATCGTGAATATTCCGGGCTCGGAAATCACCAGCCAGCGCGGCGGCATCCATAACTCGGTCACCCGCGTCTGCCCGAAACCGACGCACATGATCGGCGGCTATGCGCAGCTGAGCTATGGCTTCAACTATTACGGCACCGTCGGCTCCAACCGCGATGAGTTTGTGGTGGTGCGCAAAATGAACCGTATCGACTGGTTGGACGGCGAAGGTAACGACGACACCCAGGGCAGCCAGCAGGAGAAAGCCAAATGAAAATTCGTTCGCAAGTCGGCATGGTGCTGAATCTGGACAAATGCATCGGTTGCCATACCTGTTCGGTCACCTGTAAGAACGTCTGGACCTGCCGCGAAGGCGTGGAGTACGCCTGGTTCAATAACGTGGAAAGTAAACCGGGCGTCGGCTATCCGCACGCCTGGGAAGACCAGGAGAAATGGCAGGGCGGCTGGATCCGCAAAATCAACGGTAAGCTGGAGCCGCGCATGGGCAACCGCGTCGGCGTGCTGTCGAAGATTTTCGCCAACCCGCACGTACCGGCGTTGGATGATTACTACGAACCGTTTGATTACGACTATCAGCATCTGCATACCGCGCCGCAGGGCAAACAGCAGCCGATCGCCCGGCCGCGTTCGCTGATTACCGGCCAGCGTATGAAGAAAATCGAAAACGGCCCGAACTGGGAAGAGATCCTCGGCGGCGAGTTTGCAAAGCGTTCGCAGGATCAGAACTTCGCCAATATGCAAAAGGCGATGTACGGCCAGTTTGAGAACACCTTCATGATGTATCTGCCGCGCCTGTGCGAGCACTGCCTGAACCCGGCGTGCGTGGCGACCTGTCCGAGCGGCGCCATCTACAAGCGCGGCGAAGACGGCATTGTGCTGATCGACCAGGACAAGTGCCGCGGCTGGCGCATGTGCCTGACCGGCTGTCCGTACAAGAAAATCTACTTTAACTGGAAGAGCGGCAAATCGGAGAAGTGCATTTTCTGCTATCCGCGCATCGAGGCCGGCCAGCCGACCGTCTGCTCGGAAACCTGCGTCGGACGTATTCGCTACCTCGGCGTGCTGCTGTATGACGCCGACCGCATCGAACAGGCGGCGTCGACGGAAAACGCGCAGGATCTGTATCAGAGCCAGCTGGACATCTTCCTGGATCCGCACGATCCGGCGGTGATTGCCCAGGCGCTGGCGGACGGCGTGCCGCAGAGCGTGATCGACGCCGCGCAGCAGTCGCCGGTGTACAAAATGGCGATGGACTGGAAGCTGGCGCTGCCGCTGCACCCGGAATACCGCACCTTACCGATGGTGTGGTACGTGCCGCCGCTGTCGCCGATTCAGTCGGCGGCGGATGCCGGCGAGCTGGCGCACAACGGCGTGCTGCCGGACGTCGACAGCCTGCGCATCCCGGTGCAGTACCTGGCGAACCTGCTGACCGCCGGCGATACCGCGCCGGTGCTGCTGGCGCTGAAACGCATGCTGGCGATGCGCCACTACAAGCGCGCCGAAAGCGTGGACGGCGTGACGGACACCCGCGCGCTGGAAGAGGTCGGCCTGAGCGAGGCGCAGGCGCAGGAGATGTACCGCTATCTGGCAATCGCCAACTACGAGGACCGCTTTGTGGTGCCGTCCAGCCACCGTGAGCTGGCGCGCGAGGCGTTCCCGGAAAGTAAGGGCTGCGGCTTCAGCTTTGGCGACGGTTGCCACGGCAGCGACGGCAAGTTCAACCTGTTCAACAGCCGCCGCATCGACGCGATTGACGTGACGCAGAAAACCGCGCGTCAGGAGGATGCCTCATGATGACGTTACGGATTATCGCCCGCCTGCTGGACTACCCGGACCAGGTGCTGTGGCAGCATCAGGATGAGCTGCTGGCGGCGCTGGAGCCGGCCTGTGAGCTGGATCTGCACTACAGCGCGCTGCTGATGCAGTTTATCCGCGACCTGTGCGCCCGCCCGCTGCTGGACGCGCAGGCCGATTACTGCGAACGGTTTGACCGCGGCCGCGCCACTTCGCTGCTGCTGTTTGAACATGTGCATGGCGAATCGCGCGATCGCGGGCAGGCGATGGTCGACCTGATGGCGCAATACCGCGCCGACGGGCTGCAGATTGACAGCCGCGAGCTGCCGGACTTCCTGCCGCTGTATCTGGAGTATCTCGCCAGCCGCAGCGATGAAGCGGCGCGCGAAGGGCTGCAGGACATCGCGCCGATCCTGGCGCTGCTGGGGGCGCGCTTACACCAGCGCGGCTGCGCATACGGCGTGCTGTTTGACATCTTGCTGGCGCTGTCCGGCAGCGATATTCAGGCGCAGGCGCTGAAGCAGCAGGTGGCCGCAGAGGCGCGCGACGATACGCCGCAGGCGCTGGATGCGGTATGGGAAGAGGAACAGATTAAGTTTCTCGGTGAACCGCAGGGCTGCGCCTCCGCGCAGCAGACCGCGCATCAGCGGCGTTTTGCCGGCGCGGTGGCGCCGCAGTACCTGGACCTGTCGGATGCGTTAACCGGAACCAAAGGACGCTAATCATGCAATTTCTGAATCAGTTTTTCTTCGATATCTATCCGTATCTGGCGGGGGCGATTTTTCTGGTCGGCAGCTGGCTGCGTTACGATTACGGCCAGTACAGCTGGCGCGCCGGCTCCAGCCAGATGCTGGATAAAAAGGGCATGCGGCTGGCTTCCAACCTGTTCCATATCGGCATTCTGGGGATCTTCTTTGGTCACCTGTTCGGCATGCTGACGCCGCACTGGATGTATCAGGAGTTTTTACCGATCGACGTGAAGCAGAAGCTGGCGATGATCGCCGGTGGTATCTGCGGGCTGATGACGCTGGCGGGCGGGGCGCTGCTGCTCAAACGTCGTCTGACCAACCCGCGGGTGCGGGCGACCAGCAGCGTTGCCGATATCCTGATCCTGACGCTGTTGGTGGTGCAGGTGTGTCTGGGCCTGCTGACCATTCCGTTCTCCGCCCAGCATATGGACGGCAGCGAAATGATGAAGCTGGTGGGCTGGGCGCAGGCGGTGGTCACCTTCCAGGGCGGTGCGTCGCAGCATCTTGACGGCGTGGCGCTGATTTTCAGGCTGCATATGGTGCTGGGGATGACGCTGTTCGTGCTGTTCCCGTTCTGCCGCCTGGTGCATATCTGGAGCGCGCCGGTCGAGTACCTGACCCGCCGCTATCAGCTGGTGCGTAACCGCCGTTAATCCCGTCTTCCGCGCCGGCTGATGTTTCGCCGGCGCGGATTTACAGTTCCTTCCTCGTCGCCTCCCGATGATTTTCCGCGGAAAACCTGCCGCATCTGCGACGCGTTACGCAGTTCACTAATTGAACAGCAACGCCAATGGCGCTACAGTCTCTCCACCTTAACTCAGGCCACAGGAGGTGGAACATGCGTCGCTTGCCCTTACTGGTATCTAATGAAATTGACGACAGTTTAAACGCCATGGCCGCCCGCCATGGATTAGCCAAAACGGAGGTGATTGTGAAAGCCTTTTCATTACTGGCGCTGGCCGATCACCACTGGATAAGACAGGACGGCACCACGCTTGCCGTGGTGCGCGACACCGAAGGCGGCGAACTGGAGGTGATCGGCAAGGTGCAGGGGTTGTTTTAATGGGGGCGCCACGGCGGGAGAAGCTGGTGGACGTCGGCGCGCTGTACCTCGACGCGACGGCGACGTTTGACGAAATGGAGCGTTTGCGTCTGGCCAGACAGGTGCTGAGCGGTCTGTTTGTGATTAGCGTCGGCGTCTTTGCCGCCCACGCCTACTGGGATGACAATCAGCCGCTGCGGCAGGTGTTTGAACTGCTGAAAATCGGCGCGCTGCCGCTGGTGACGCTGGTGGTGTCGTTTTATTTTCCGAACGGCGCCGCCGGCCGGTAAGGCGGGCGGCGCAGGCGGTCAGTTAACCTTCAGTGCGATTTCATCCCCGCCGCGGTCATCAGCATGCGGAAGATCGTCGCCACCACAAACAGCCCCAGTACGCTGGCGCTCCAGATAATCACCAGCCAGCCGACGCGTTTCCACCAGGGGGCGGCGTCTTTCTGTTTCATCGTCGCCTCCTTCATCAGTGGTAGCCCTGTTCATGGCTCACCTTGCCGCGGAACACGTAGTAGCTCCAGAAGGTGTAGACCAGAATAATCGGGATGATGAACAGCGCGCCCACCAGCATAAAGCCCTGGCTCTGCATCGGCGACGCCGCTTCCCACAGGCTGATGGACGGCGGGATCAACAGCGGCCAGATGCTGATGCCCAGCCCGCTCAGGCCGAGGAACACCAGCAGCAGCGTCAGCAGAAACGGCGAGTAGTGCGCGTCGTTATGCACCCCGCGCCAGATGCCCCAGGCGCTCAGCAGCACCAGAATCGGCACCGGCAGCAGCCAGAACAGGTTCGGCAGGCTGAACCAGCGGTCGGCGATTTCCGCATGTGCTATTGGCGTCCAGATGCTGACCAGCGCCAGAATCACCAGCAGACTCACCAGCAGCGGCGTCGCCAGGCGGTACATACGCGCCTGCAGTTCGCCGGCGGTTCTCATCACCAGCCAGGTGCAGCCGAGCAGGGCGTAGGCGACCACCAGCCCCAGGCCGCAGAACAGCGCGAACGGTGTCAGCCAGTCGAGCGGGCCGCCGGCATAGGCGCGGTTCTCCACCGGGAAACCGTTCAGAATGGCGCCGACCACGATGCCCTGACAGAACGTGGCGAGCAGCGAGCCGCCGATAAAGGCTTTATCCCAGATATGGCGCTTGTCGGCGGTGGCCTTGAAGCGGAACTCAAACGCCACGCCGCGGAAAATCAGGCCGATCAGCATCAGCGTCAGCGGAATGGCCAGCGCGTCGAGGATCACCGAATACGCCAGCGGGAAGGCGCCAAACAGCCCGGCGCCCCCTAGCACCAGCCAGGTTTCGTTGCCGTCCCAGACCGGCGCGACGGTGTTCATCATCACGTCGCGGTCGCCGCTGTCCTTGACCCACGGAAACAGGATGCCGATGCCCAGATCGAAGCCGTCCATCACCACGTACATCATGGTGCTGAACACGATAATCAAAAACCAGATAAGCGGAAGATCGATACCCATGTTCAACTCCTGTCGTCCAGATGCTCTTTGACCGCGGACAGCGGACGTGCCGGCCGGCCTTCGGTGTCGTCCGGCTGCTGGCCTTCATGCGGCTGCGGCCCTTTGCGGATCAGCCGCATCATATAGGCGTAACCGACGCCGAACACCGAGCAGTACACCACGATAAACGCCAGCAGGCTGATGCTCATATGCAGTTCGCCGTGGGCGGAAACCGCGTCTTTGGTGCGCAGCAGGCCATAGACCACCCACGGCTGACGGCCGATTTCGGTGGTGAACCAGCCTGCAAGCAGGGCGATTAACCCCGACGGCCCCATCCACAGCACGAAGTAGAGGAAGGGTTTGGAGTGATACAGGCCGCCGCGCCAGCGCAGCCACAGGCTCCAGACGCCGGCCAGAATCATCAGCAGGCCCATGGCGACCATCACGCGGAAGCTCCAGAATACGATGGTGGAGTTGGGGCGGTCCTCCGGCGGGAAGGACTTCAGCGCCGGGATCTGCTCCGTCAGGCTATGGGTGAGGATCAGGCTGCCGAGATAGGGCACCTCCAGACTAAAGCGCGTCTCTTCCCGCTCCATATCCGGCCAGCCGAACAGGATCAACGGCGTGGCCTCACCGGCGACGTTTTCCCAGTGTCCCTCAATCGCGGCGATTTTGGCCGGCTGATGTTTGAGGGTATTCAGACCGTGGGCGTCGCCGATAAATGCCTGAATCGGGGCGACGATCAGCGCCATCCACATTGCCATCGACAGCATGGTGCGCATCGCCGGCGTATCGCGGCCGCGCAGCAGGTGCCAGGCGGCGGAGGCGCCGACGAAGAAGGCGGAGGCCAGGAAGGCCGCGGTGGACATATGCAGCAGCCGGTAAGGGAAGGACGGGTTGAAAATCACCTTCAGCCACTCTACCGGCACCACCTGGCCGTTGATGATTTCATGACCCTGCGGGGTCTGCATCCAACTATTCGACGCCAGGATCCAGAAGGTGGAAATCAGCGTGCCCAGCGCCACCATGCAGGTGGCGAAGAAGTGCAGTCCGGGGCCGACGCGGTTCCAGCCGAACAGCATCACCCCCAGAAATCCGGCCTCCAGGAAGAAGGCGGTCAGCACTTCATAGGTCAGCAGCGGCCCGGTGATATTGCCGGCAAATTCGGAGAAAAAGCTCCAGTTGGTGCCGAACTGATAGGCCATCACCAGGCCGGAAACCACCCCCATGCCAAAGTTGACGGCGAAGATTTTCGACCAGAAATGGTAGAGCTGCCGATAGGTGTCATCCTGTGTCTTCAGCCATAAACCTTCCAGCACCGCCAGATAGCTGGCGAGCCCGATTGTGATTGCAGGAAACAAGATATGGAAGGATACGGTGAAGGCGAACTGTATTCTGGCAAGCTCCAGTGCATCAAGACCCAGCATAGCGCCCCCTAGGGTTGTACATAATGTGACCTCTTCAGTATAGACGTATTTTTTTCAATGACCTCCCGGCGAAAAAGTGCGCGGAGACGGCCGTCTGGCAGCGGGGAAATCGTCCGTGAAGCGCGGCAGGAGAGCAGAGAAAACTTGGCGGTCAGTTAAACACGGAGTACAGTTGCTATAATAGTGACAGTTATTTTACTTTTACCTATAACAGTTTGTTTTGGCCTATTTATGACACGATATGAACAATTGGCGCAGCAAATCCGTGAGCAGATCCAGAACCGGGTGTGGCGCGCCGGCGATAAATTGCCCTCGTTGCGGGAGAGCGGCCGGCGCGCCGGACTCAGTCTGATGACGGTGGTGCAGTCATATCAACTGCTGGAAAGCCAGGGGTGGATCGTGGCGCGGCCGCAGTCCGGCTATTACGTTGCCGCCCGGCCGCAGCCGCTGCCGCAGGCGACGCACGGTGAAAAGCTGCTGCTGAGTGAGCAGGTGGATATCAACGCCTTTATTTTTGACGTGCTGCAGGCCTGCAAAGATCCGCAGATTGTGCCGTTCGGCTCGGCGTTTCCGGACGCGACGTTGTTTACCCAGCCGAAGTTGGCGCGGGCGCTCAGCAGCGTGGCGCGCAAGTTTACCCCGCACAGCTCGCTGGTTAACCTGCCGCCGGGCAATGACGCGCTGCGGCGCAACATCGCGCAGCGCTATGCGTTAAGCGGCATGCAGGTGGCGCCGGATGAAATCGTCATTACCGCCGGGGCGATGGAGTCGCTCAGCCTCAGCCTGCAGGCGGTCACGCAGCCCGGCGACTATGTGGCCATTGAGTCACCGGCTTTTTACGGCGCGCTGCAGGCGCTGGAACGGCTGCGGCTGAAAGCGGTGGCCATCCCCACCCACCCGCAGCACGGGATGGAGCTGGAGCCGCTGGAACAGGCGCTGACGCAGTACCCGATCAAGGCCTGCTGGCTGATGACGCATTTCCAGAACCCGCAGGGCGCCAGCATGCCGGAGGCCAATAAGCAGCGGTTGGTGGCGTTGCTGCGGGAAAGGCAGATTGCGTTGATTGAAGATGATGTTTACGGCGAACTCTATTTCGGCGCCGAGCGGCCGCTGCCGGCCAAGGCGCTGGACACGGACGGCCTGGTGCTGCACTGCTCGTCCTTTTCCAAATGTTTGGCGCCGGGCTTTCGCGTGGGCTGGGTGGCGGCGGGCCGGCATGCCACGCAGATCCAGCGTTTGCAGCTGATGAGCACCGTATCCGCCAGCGTACCGATGCAGATGGCGATTGCCGATTACCTGCTGCACGGCGGTTACGATACCCATCTGCGGCGTTTACGCCGCCAGCTGGCGCAGCGGCAGAGCGCGATGCGTCAGGCGATTGCGCATTACTTTCCCCCGACCGTCAGCGTCAGCCAGCCGGACGGCGGCTATTTTCTATGGCTGGAGCTGCCTCCGGGCCTGTCGGCGATGGCGCTGTATCAGCGCGCGCTGGCGCAGGGCATCAGTATTGCCCCCGGGCGCATGTTTACCACCGGCGACCATTTCAACCACTGTTTCCGACTTAACGCCTCGTTTGAGTGGAGCGAACGGCTGGAGGCGGCAGTCTGCACCCTCGGTGAGCTGATCCGCCAGCTGACGCCGCAATCCTAGTCTTTTCTCCCGTTTCGCCGGGGCAAAATAGGGCATGTGCACCGTTATGGCGCACGGTTGGGCGGCCGACGTCAGTCAGGCCGCTTATTTTTTGCGAGCGCGATCAGAAAAAACAAAACTTTTTGCGAATGAATAGTATTTCGTTGCCCGTGGCGTTTTCAGGCTGCGTTTTTACATTTATGCAGTATAAATGCATAAAATATGCATATGTATGCATTATAAGCCGTTGTTTTAACGAAAAAAAATGAGAAATGCCTCCCAAATCCGCTGTTGGCACGATAACTGCTCTACACTCTTTATCAAACGGCATGTATTTTAACTGTCCGTTAACATTAATGGCCCGTTGTCGGTCGAGCTACGCGACAGATATAGTAAAAAATCGCCTTTATGTAACAGATTTGTGTCTAAAACGCCGCTGAAGAAGAGCATTATCATCGTCAGGCGCCACCAGATTCCGCGCGATTTTTTATCTTGTTGTAACGCTTTACCGTACAGAAACGGCCTTTCGGCTCAAAACTCTGTTTTTCGCTTACGTCATGAGGTCACTATGGAACAGCCAATCGCAGTTACCCGCCAGTCTTTCGATGACTGGATGATCCCGGTTTATGCGCCCGCCGATTTTATCCTGGTGCGCGGTGAAGGCTCCCGCGTCTGGGACCAGCAGGGTAAAGAGTATATCGACTTTGCCGGCGGCATTGCGGTGAATGCGTTGGGCCATGCGCATCCGGTGGTGAAGGCCGCGCTGGTGGAGCAGGCCGGCAAACTGTGGCATCTGGGCAACGGCTATACCAACGAGCCGGTGCTGCGTCTGGCGAAGATGCTGATTGACGCCACCTTCGCCGACAAGGTCTTTTTCTGTAACTCCGGCGCGGAGGCCAACGAAGCGGCGCTGAAACTGGCGCGTAAATATGCGCTGGATAACTTCGGCGCCGAGAAGAACCAGATCGTGGCGTTCAACAATGCGTTCCACGGCCGTACGCTGTTTACCGTTTCCGCCGGCGGCCAGCCGAAGTATTCCCAGGACTTTGCGCCGCTGCCGGGCGGCATTACCCATACGGCGTATAACGATCTGGCTGCGGCGGCGGAAGTGATTAACGACCGCACCTGCGCAGTGATTGTCGAGCCGATTCAGGGCGAGGGCGGCGTACTGCCGGCCGACGGCGAATTCCTGCAGGGGCTGCGCGAGCTGTGCGATCGTCACAACGCGCTGCTGATTTTTGATGAGGTGCAAACCGGCATGGGCCGCACCGGCGATCTGTACGCTTACATGCAGTACGGCGTGGTGCCGGACGTGCTGACCACCGCCAAAGCGCTGGGCGGCGGCTTCCCGATTGGCGCGATGCTGACCACCGACGCGCTGGCGAAAACTCTGGGCGTCGGTACGCACGGCACCACTTACGGCGGCAACCCGTTGGCAACGGCGGTCGCCGGCGCGGTGTTCTCGCAGATCAATACGCCGGAAGTGCTGAGCGGGGTGAAACAGCGCCACCTGTGGTTTATCGAAGAGCTGAATAAGATTAATCAGCAGTACCCGATTTTCGCTGAGATCCGCGGCGGCGGTCTGCTGATTGGCTGCGTGCTGAAGCCGGACTATGCCGGCAAAGCCAAGCAAATTACCCAGTACGCCAATGAAGAGGGGGTGATCGCGCTGATTGCCGGGCCGAACGTGGTGCGTTTCACACCGTCGCTGGTGATCCCGGAAGCGGACGTACGCGAAGGACTGGCGCGCTTTGCGCGAGCGGTAGCACGTATTTGCAGCTAATTTCTCGGCGGCGTCGGCAGCGGCGCCGCCGAATGACTTAGAGGTTCGCATTATGATGATTATTCGCCCCATTGAGCGTCGTGATTTGTCAGATCTGCTGACGCTGGCCGGTAAATCCGGTATTGGCCTCACTTCTTTGCCGCAAAATGAAGACACCTTGTCGGCACGCATTGAGCGGGCGCTAAAAACCTGGCAGGGCGAACTTCCCCCCGGTGAACAGTGCTATCTGTTTGTGCTGGAAGACAGCGAGCGCCAGCAGGTGGTGGGCGTCAGCGCCATTGAGGTGGCGGTCGGCCTGACCGAGCCGTGGTACAGCTTCCGGGTCGGCTCGCAGGTGCATGCTTCCAAGCCGCTGGGCGTTTACAAAACGGTGCCGACGCTGTTTCTCAGCAACGACCACACCGGCCACTCCGAACTCTGTACGCTGTTCCTTGACCCGGATTATCGTCACGGCGAGAACGGCAAATTATTATCTAAAGTGCGCTTCTTGTTTATCGCCGCCTTCCGTGAGCGCTTCGCGCGCAAGCTGATTGCCGAAATGCGCGGTTTCTCCGATGAAAACGGCCGTTCGCCATTTTGGGAAAACGTCGGCAACCACTTCTTTTCTATTGAGTTCGCCGAGGCGGACTACCTGAGCGGCACCGGTCAGAAAGCGTTTATCGCCGAACTGATGCCGAAGCACCCGCTGTACGTCGACTTCCTGTCGCAAGATGCGCAGCAGGTGATTGGTGAAGTTCATCCGCACACCGTGCCGGCGCGCCGCCTGCTGGAGGCCGAAGGCCTGCGCTATCAGGGCTATGTCGATATTTTCGACGGCGGCCCGACGCTGGAGGCGGAAATCGACGAGATCCGCGCGGTGAAACACAGCCGGCTGGTGAAAGTGGTGCTGGATGAGACGCCGATGCGCGACGATGCGCCGCTGCTGCTGGTGGCCAACGAAAACTATCAACACTACCGCGCGCTGCTGATGGCGGCTGATGTGTACGACGACCGTCTGCATATGAGCGCCGCCACCGCCGCGGCGCTTGGCGTGGAGCAGGGCAGCCCGGTGCGCGTGGTGGCCCTTTTTACACAGGAGAGAGTTTAATGTCACATGCGGCACTGTTAATTAATGGCGTCTGGCGCGCGGGGCACGGCGCGGCGTTCAGTAAAACCGATCCGGTCGACAATCAATTGCTGTGGCAGGCCGAGTCCGCCGATGCCGGCGACGTGGAGGCCGCATGCGAAGCGGCGCGCAGCGCCTTTCCCGTCTGGGCGCGCACGCCGTTTGCCGAGCGTGAGCAGCTGGTGAAGCGCTTTGCCGCGCTGCTGGAAGAACATAAAGCGCAGCTGGCGGAAACCATTAGCCGTGAAACCGGTAAACCGCGCTGGGAAACGCTGACTGAAGTGCAGGCGATGATCGGCAAGGTCGCCATTTCCCTGCAGGCCTATCAGGACCGCACTGGCGAGAGCCGCAACGAAATGGCCGACGGCGCGGCGACGCTGCGCCACCGTCCGCACGGTGTGCTGGCGGTGTTTGGCCCTTACAATTTCCCGGGGCACCTGCCGAACGGCCATATTGTGCCGGCGCTGCTGGCGGGCAACAGCGTGGTGTTCAAACCTAGCGAGCTGACGCCGTTAACGGCGGAGGTGACGCTGCGGCTGTGGCTGCAGGCTGGGCTGCCGGACGGGGTGATCAACCTGGTGCAGGGCGGGCGTGAGACCGGCGAAGCGCTGGCGGCCAATTCGCAGATCGACGGCCTGCTGTTTACCGGCAGCGCCGGCACCGGCTATCAGCTGCACCGTCAGCTGGCGGGGCAGCCGGAGAAGATTCTGGCGCTGGAGATGGGCGGTAACAATGCGCTGATCGTCGAGGAGATCGACAATTGCGATGCGGCGGTCAATCTGGCGATTCAGTCGGCGTTTATCTCCGCCGGCCAGCGCTGCACCTGCGCACGGCGTATTCTGGTCAAACGCGGCGCGCAGGGCGACGCCTTTATCGAACGTCTGGTGCAGGTGGCGGCCACGCTGCGCATCGGCCGCTGGGACGCCGAGCCGCAGCCGTTTATGGGCGGGGTGATCTCGTCGCCGGCGGCGGAAAAAATGCTGGCGGCGCAGGATTACCTGCTGTCGCTGGGCGGTCGGGCGCTGCTGACCATGCAGCGGCTGGAAAGCGGCAGCGCGCTGCTCAGCCCGGGGATTATCGAGGTCAGCGAGGTAGCGGCGCTGCCGGACGAGGAGTATTTCGGGCCGTTGACCACCATTATCCGCTACGACGATTTCGACCAGGCGCTGCGCATCGCCAACCAGACGCGCTATGGCCTGTCGGTGGGGCTGATCTCGCCGCGGCGCGCCCAGTTTGAGCAACTGCTGCTGGAGGCGCGCGCCGGCATCGTCAACTGGAACAAACCGTTGACCGGCGCGTCCAGCGCGGCGCCGTTCGGCGGCGTTGGTGCATCGGGCAACCATCGTCCCAGCGCCTACTATGCGGCGGATTACTGCGCCTGGCCGATGGCGTCGCTGGAAAGCGAAACGCTGCAGCTGCCGGCCAGTTTGTCCCCTGGCGTGTCCTTTAATTAATCGCAGAGGGGCCGGTCGGCGATCGGCCCCGGGAGAGCGCAATGGCGGGATATGAGGTCAACTTCGACGGGTTGGTGGGACTGAGCCACCACTATGCGGGATTGTCGTTCGGCAATGAAGCGTCTACGCAGCATCAGAACAGCGTTTCCAACCCCAAGCTAGCGGCCAAGCAGGGGCTGCTGAAAATGAAGGCGCTGGCCGATCTCGGCTTTCAGCAGGGCGTGCTGCCGCCGCAGGAGCGTCCGCATCTGCCGACGCTGCGGCGTCTGGGATTCAGCGGCAGCGATGAGGCGGTGCTGGCGCAGGCGCAACGTCACGCGCCGCGCCTGCTGTCGGCGGTAGGATCGGCGTCGTCGATGTGGACCGCCAATGCGGCGACCGTGTCGCCGTCGGCTGACAGCGCCGATGGCAAAGTGCATTTCACCCCCGCCAACCTGAATAATAAATTTCACCGGGCGATTGAGGCAGACACCACCGCCGCTGCGCTGCGGGCCATCTTCAGCGATACGCGTCATTTTGTTCATCACGATCCGCTGCCGCAGGTGGCGCTGTTCGGCGATGAAGGTGCGGCCAACCATAACCGTCTGGGGGGCGACTACCAGCGGCGCGGTGTGCAGGTGTTTGTTTACGGGCGGCAGGCGTTTGGCGGCGAGTACGCACCAGAGCGCTACCCCGCACGCCAGACGCGTGAGGCCAGCGAGGCGATCGCTCGTCTGCACCAGCTGGACGAACAGCATACGGTGTTTATTCAGCAGAACCCGGCGGTGATCGATCAGGGCGTGTTTCATAACGACGTGATTGCGGTCAGCAATCAGCAACTGCTGTTCCATCATCAGCAGGCATTTTTACATCAACAACAGGCGCTGGATAAACTGCGCCGCAAGATGGCGGCTATCGACAGCGAACTGGTGACGATTGAAGTGCCGACGGCGCGGGTTTCGGTGGCGGATGCGGTGGCAACCTACCTGTTCAACAGCCAGCTGCTGACCAAGCCCGACGGCAAGATGATGATTGTGGTGCCGGAGGAGTCGCGCGAGCATGCCGGCGTCTGGACCTACCTGAATGAGATGGTGAGCGGCGGAGGGCCGGTCGACCAGATCCAGGTGTTTGCGCTGCGCGAGAGTATGCGCAACGGCGGCGGCCCAGCCTGTCTGCGGCTGCGGGTGGCGCTGAATGAGACGGAGCTGCGCGCTGTTAATCCGCGGGTGATGATGAACGACCAATTGTTTGCCACGCTGAATGACTGGGTCGATCGCTATTACCGTGACCGTCTGACGGCCGCCGATTTGGCCGATCCGCAGCTGCTGCGTGAGGGACGGGAAGCGCTGGACGCGCTGACCGCCATCATGGGGCTGGGATCGATTTATCCGTTCCAGCAGTGAGCCCGATAACGTAATTTGAACCGATGGGGGAGACATGCTTGATCTATTGGCCGTGACCTTGGCGGGTGAAGTGCCTGCGAAGCAGCAGGGAGAAACGGCGGCGCTGAGCTGGCGCTGGCTGGGGGAAGGGCTGCTGGAGATCTGTCCGCAGCAGGGGTACCAACAGGCGGTGCTGCTTTCCGCCGGTATCCATGGCAATGAAACCGCGCCGATCGAACTGCTTAACCAGCTGGTCAGCGACGTATTGCACGGCGAGCGACGCTTGGCGGTGCGCTTGCTGGTGGTGCTGGGTAATCCGGCAGCGATGCGCGCCGGCCGGCGCTATCTGCATGCCGATATGAACCGCATGTTTGGCGGGCGCTACCGCGATTTTCCGGCTAGCGGTGAAACGGCGCGTGCGCAGCAGCTGGAGCAGGTGGTCAGCCATTTTTTCCAGCATGAAACGGCCGAGCATTTCCATTACGATCTGCATACCGCCATCCGTGAGTCGCGCCTGCCGCGCTTTGGCATTTTGCCGTTCCAGACGCGCAGCTATCATCCACAACTGCTGACGCTGCTGGATGCGGCGGAGTTGGACGCGCTGGTGGTTCACCGGGCGCCGGGCGGCACCTTCAGCCACTTTACCAGCGAGCATCTGGCAGCGGCCAGCTGTACGCTGGAGTTAGGCAAGGCGCGTCCTTTCGGGCAGAACGATCTGACGCAGTTTGCCGCCATCAATCGCGTGCTGCAGGGGCTGGTCAGCGGAGAGACGCCGTCGCCGCGTCAGGGGCCGGCAATGCGCATTTTCCGCGTGGAGCAGTCGTTGATTAAGCGCCACCAGGACTTTGTGCTGCATCTGAGCGATGATACCGCCAACTTTACCGAGCTGGAGCAGGGGCGTCTGATTAGCGAGCAGGCCGGAGAGGCCTATCGGGTGCAACATGCCAAAGAATGGATCCTGTTTCCCAACCCGCAGGTTGCGCTGGGGTTGCGGGCCGGTATGTTGTTGACGGAGGTTGAACGCAGCACGCTGTTTTAGCCGGCGCTGCGCGCTTATCAATAAGGCCCGGTTCCGGGTCTTATTATGGATTGCCTCAGGTTTAAACTGTCCACGCCACTCGCTGTCAACCACCGTCGAAATATCGAGGACGTTGCTTCCTCTCCGTAAAAATAAAAACTCACGCCTTTTGCGCATATGTTATGCCGTCTGTTAACGGCGGCGCGATTTCCCTCGGGGTTTCATATATTGAACCCTTAACGGCTAAAGAAGGTAGATGAATTAAGAAAGTCATAAATGTGAATTAAATAACGCTTTTTGTTACCGTGCTAATAATCACTGCTTTGCACCTTCTATCAAGATATTGCGCCATTTCACACTTTATTGCACCAAACTGGTGCGATGCACCGTTTTGGTTATAACATATTGTGCAAATTCATTATAAATCATGCCGTTATAATTTGTGTTTATGTAATAAAATGTTACATTAAATCATGCTTTCTCCACGTTGTTTTGCGCAGATTTTTATTTGCAGTGGGGATTCATGATGCTAATGTCACATAACCCTTTATTAGGGGGATTTATAAAATATTAAATGATAGCGATCACAGCCCAAAGTATAAATTGGGCGTGAGGGGCAGGGTTTAGCTAAATAAACAGGAAAATAATGATGAAACGCAGTGTATTAACCGCGGCGCTGGCGCTGGGTACCATTTCCTCATGGGCCAATGCGGCAGAAATTTATAATAAAGATGGCAATAAGCTGGATCTTTATGGTCGGGTCAATGCCAAGCACTACTTTATTCATAACGATGAGAGCGGCGGCGATAAGACCTATGTGCGTTTCGGCTTCAAAGGTGAAACGCAAATTAACGACCAACTGACGGGCTATGGCCAGTGGGAGTACAACGTCCAGGCCAATAACTCAGAGGGCAGCGACGCCAACAACGGCACCAAGACCCGCCTGGGCTTCGCCGGTTTACGCTTCGGCCAATACGGCTCTTTTGACTATGGCCGCAACTACGGCGTGGTTTACGACGCGGAATCCTACACCGATATGCTGCCGGAGTTCGGTGGCGACTCCTACAGCTATACCGACAACTTTATGACCGCCCGCTCCACCGGGCTGGCGACCTACCGTAACCGTGACTTCTTCGGCCTGGTCGAAGGGCTGAACATTGCGCTGCAGTATCAGGGCAAAAATGAAAGCCGCGAGCTGCAGCGGCAGAACGGCGACGGCTATGGCCTGTCGCTGGACTATCAGGATATCGGCGGCAGCGGTATCGGTTTTGCGGCGGCCTACTCGGATTCCAACCGTACCAGCGAGCAGAAGCGTGTGAAAATCGGCGAGGGCGACAAGGCCAGCGCCTGGACGACGGCGGTGAAATATGACGCCAACCAGGTGTATCTGGCGGCGATGTATGCCGAAACCCGCAATATGACGCCAATCAGCGTCGAGGGCGTGAAGGGCTTTGCCAACAAAACGCAGAACATTGAGCTGGTGGCGCAGTACCAGTTTGAGAACGGCCTGCGTCCGTCACTGGCCTATGTGCAGTCGAAGGGCAAGGATATTGAAGGGGTAGGGGATGCCGATCTGGTGAAGTATTTTGATATTGGCGCGACTTACTACTTCAACAAAAATATGTACACCTATGTGGACTATCAGATTAACCAGCTGAGCGATGATAACAAGCTGAAGCTCAGCAACGACGATATCGTGGCGGTCAGCCTGACCTATCGCTTCTGACGGCGCGTCGCGGGAGACAAGAGAGACGTCGGGGCTGCGTATCTGCGCAGTCCCGGTATGGCATCAGAACGTTGCATACTCACTGGCGGGCAGCCAGAAACCGTCAATAAAATCTTCCACCGGGTAGCAGCCGGCGTGGCGCAGGTTCTGCTCTTTCATCGCCACCAGGCACTGCTGCTCATCACGCAGAATATCCACCATGATCTCGGTGCAGCCGCCGTCCAGATAGCAGACAAACATCACCAGGGCGTACATTGTGCGGTACCTCCTCTGCCGTTATTCGTGCGGTTATCGCTATTGTGGCACGGTTTTTCTGCTTAATCATTAACCCTAATGATGGATTAATCATCTATATGATTAATTTAGGATTACTCTAACCGCCTAATCCGTTGGGTTTTATTGAAAATCCATCCGACGATGCTAAGCTTAACGGGGCATTATGTAATGAACGTGGTGCCTACCGCATACAGCGGCAGAGTATCTCTTTCTCAACTCAGGAGTGAATATGGGATTGTTTAACTTCGTTAAAGAAGCAGGCGAAAAACTGTGGGACACAGTGACCGGTAATGCAGATGCGGCCGATCAGAGCGCTAAACTGAAAGAGCACCTTAACAAGAGCGGCCTGCCGGACACCGATAAGGTGGATGTAAAGGTTGTTGATGGCAAGGCAGTGGTCAGCGGCGACGGCATTTCTCAGGAACTGAAAGAGAAGATCCTGGTGGCCGTGGGTAACGTCGCCGGCATCAGCGGCGTGGAGGACCACATCACCGTTGCCCAGGCTGCGGGTGAAAGCACGTTCTATACCGTGAAAAAAGGCGATACGCTGAGCGCGATCTCGAAAGAGGTGTACGGCGACGCTAACCAGTACAACAAGATTTTCGAAGCTAACAAGCCGATGCTGTCCAGCCCGGACAAAATTTATCCGGGCCAGGTGCTGCGTATTCCGCAGTAATCGTACGTTGAGAGCCCGATCGACGGTCGGGCTTTTTTATGTCTCAATAAATTAGTTTTTCTTATTTTTATGTGAATTTTATAAAACATATGAATATTGAGCGTGCGCACCAGCCGGGACTAGCGGGGATTGTTGACCGTGGGGGGCAAAGTTGGTAGCGTCTGCGGGATTCGGGGTTTGAAGCGGGTGAGTAAACGACAGCCTGAGCCTGTATGCGTAGCCAGTCACCACTTCAAGAAAACAACAACATGCTGAAGACAGAATTC
Source organism: Serratia sp. FGI94 (assembly GCF_000330865.1). Classification (NCBI taxonomy): domain Bacteria; kingdom Pseudomonadati; phylum Pseudomonadota; class Gammaproteobacteria; order Enterobacterales; family Yersiniaceae; genus Serratia; species Serratia sp. FGI94. Next base: position 2,791,150 of record NC_020064.1, on the reverse strand, counting down.
GTGAGACAACGGCGTAATACCCCGCAGGATAAAACCTACCGTGACACCTTGGGTGACGCACAGTTTGCCGTTTTGGTGCTGCTTATCGCATCGGGCGCACTGATTTTTTTCACTTTGGCAGCCACGCTATGGCTGATGTGATTATTTTTAACAACGGGAGAAAAAATGGAGCATGAACTCCATAACGAAACCAAACTGATTGCCATTATCGGGTTGCTGGTTTCCGCTTTGCTGGTAGTATCCATTCTATTCGGCATTACCTATTTTTCCGACCTTAAACACGCCGATGACAAATTGGATGTTAAAGACTGTTATATCAAAAACCCATAGCTCTCCTTAACGCGCCCCGCAGTACGCTAAATATCCTGACCGAATATCGGAGTGAGCGATAAAATATTGGCACAAATAAAGTAAGGTTATTTGCTGCTGTCGACATCGGTAGCGCGTCATTATTATTTTACCGCCTTTAACCCTGTTTTAAGTAAGGGGATGAGCGCTCTGCCCATGGGCGGTTTAATGTGGCGAGATGCTTAGCGGCATTCTTCGTATATCTGTATCGTCCAGGATGAAGTTATCACTGGAGCGCCAGGCTTTTCTCGTGATGTAGCCGGTGGTGCTATCCCGCAACCTTTCTTTGCTTATTGATATCAGTTATTTTTATATAACTTAATATATCCAAACGTTGATTTACGGCGCTGTCTGGCGGCGTTATGCCGTTCGTTGTGATTACAGCAATGAATATCATTTGCATTTTTTATTCTTTTTTCGCTCCTTTGATTGATTTATTGTGATCAATGAATCATGTTTGTTAATAAATAGTTTTGTTGAGCTAAATAGTGATCTGAAGCAAGTTATTCTCCGGCACAAATGTATAGGATCTTTCTTAGAAAACCCGGGTTATCAGCCCTTCAGAAAGAAGTAAGAGAGGTAGTATGAGCCAAATACTCTATCGTGCAAGATTATCCCATGTTGTTGTTGCAACGGCGGTGTTTTGGATCTCACTTGCAGCTATGGTAATAGCTGCGTTTTCTTGAACCAGCAAGCTTGATGAAAAAAACCGCTGCGGCGGTTTTTTTATATCTATTAATTATCGATAATGGTTTTAATATAATCAACTGGTCGGACGTCGTTCTGGTTAATTCCCTGGATGCTCGTTTTCATGCCAGTGAGGCTCAGGCCATTTTCTGATGGATAACGTGTAGTGGGGGATCGATCGGCAAATCGACGCTGAGATCCTGACGAAAGTCATAGGGCGTAATATTGAAACGCTTGCGGAACATGTAAGTAAAATGCGATTGCGAGCCGAAGCCGAAATCCAGCGCGATATCGAAAATCGAGGCGTTGCTGCTGCGTAATTGGTAGATCGCCCCCGCCAGACGCCGTTCGCGGATATATTTGCCTAATGAGATCCCGGTCGCTTCTTTGAACAGCTTTTGCATGTGCCACAGGGAGTAGCCTGAGTATTCCGCCAGCTCTTCAAGGTGGATCACCCGGCCAAGATGAGTTTCAACCCATTGGCTCAGGGCGCAGACCAGCGAGAGGTGATGTTCTTGTATCATCAGTGCATCTGTGTGGAATCGACATACAGCGAAGTATACACAACTTGCCGCCGCCGACAAAAAACGCCGCGCCTGTATCACATAATCGGACCGCTAACGCTTGTCATCCGCTAACGAATACCGCTAATCTGGTTCACAGCCAGCTGCGCTGGTATCAGGTAGCCCGGCCGCATAGGCACCAGACAGAACGTCCACCGTACAACACAGCGTTGATGGGGTGATTATTATGTTAGCGACCATGATTATTACTCTGGTTGTCATTGTTGGCGTGGCCGTGTTTCTGGCGGCGCCGGCGGTGAGAGTGAAGAAAGCGGAAGGTGTAGGAGGTGAAAAACAGTGAGATGCTTGTTGACCGCGTCCGGGAAAGGGCGTTGACGCTCCGCAAAAAAGCCTGGGTATGAAACCCGGGCTTTTTGCGTTTTGCCATTAGACGTTTTTACGTTCGACGGTCTCTTCACCCCAATACAACTGGTCGGCATCGGTTCTGGCGAAGGCCATTTCCAGCGCTTTATCGCTGCCTTCCTCCCAAATTTTTTGCGCCAGCGCTTCATCATTCCCTGCCAGTTCAAAAATCGCCTCGGCAATCTCGACCGAAGTTTCACGCAACGTAGCCCAAGATTTCACGTTGTGATTGGTCATAACTCATCTCCTGTGTGATGTTGGCTGATGATGCCTACCAGTATAGGTCAAATACGCTGCAGATTTTGATGTGGGATGCGCCGTTTTACTGAAAATTCAGGCTGAAGCGGCTTTGGTGCGGCAAAGCCGCAATCAGCATGATATTCTGTGCGGCGTTTGTTTAAAGAGGAAATGATTATGTCCAATGCGTTAACTCACGATCAGGAAATCGCCTCCGATCTGGTCGCCTGCCAGCTGGTGATTAAGCAGATTCTGGATGTTATTGATGTGATTGCGCCGACCGAGGTGCGAGACAAGATGGCCGGCCAGCTGAAAAGCATTGATTTTTCAACGCATCCGGCAGGCGCCGACCCGGTGACCAAGCGGGCGATTGAAAAAGCCGTTGCCTTGATTGAGCTGAAGTTTAAGCAGGATTAAGCCAGGCCGCCCTGAGCGGGCGGCCTGCTGGTGGTGCGCTTAGTCCACCACCGTTTCAATTTTCTTGAACAGCGGGCAATCGGAGATACCGATCACCCCGTTGTCGCCATGTAAATATTGCGCGGTCGTCACGTTGCGCGCCGTGAGGTATTTGCACTGTAACCCCAGTCCGCCGACATTTTGTTGGCTGCCGATCAGCACCCCATAGCCAGAAAACAGCAATGCGCCGTACAGCACGGCCACCAGTACCACCAGTTTGATTAACTTACTCATTCTCACTCCTTGCAAATAGGCTGTTGCGATATAGCCACGCCGGAGGGCGGGACGCAACCGTAACATTCTTAAATTCGTACCAACAGGCGGGGAATCTAAACGGCGAGTTAAACTTGGTTTAACTTTCCTGTGATAGACTGCAGGAAGTCAACTGGGTAACAATGAGGCTGCTAAGTTTGTTGCGAAACAAAATTCTGCTGATCGCTGCGACCGTGCTGGCATGCCTGTTTTTTAACCTGCTTGCCCTCGATAGCTATTGTGATCAAGGTGGAAACTTTGCGTTAGGGATCTGTTCGATAACTCGGATTATTCCTTGGTAAAACCAGAGGGAACGAAGTGTGCAAGGATGTTTTTGTTCAGCGCGGGAGTGGTAAGATAGCGACTGGTATTTAGCTGTAGGTAGGGTTGTTTATGTTTGATGCAGGTTTTTCTCCGTCGCTGCTCTCTTTGGGGATTGCGCTAGTCGCGTTGTTGCTGGGGCTTTGGGTCTGGTTTCTAGTCAACCGCGCCAGCGTGCGGGCCAACGAGCAGGTGCGCTTATTGCAGGAAATCGTCGAACAGCAACAGCAGCAAACGGCGCTGCTGAAGCGGATAGCGCGTCAGTCGCGCGGTGAAGCGGCGTCCGCCGGAACCGACGACGACGATCTCGGGCCGGCGATGGAGTTCAAAGATTTTATCCCCGAGCGCTAAGGCCCGTCATCTTTGGTGAGAAGGCGGCAGGACACGGTTGGTTATTTCAGTTTTAACCATCAGCCTTCTCACCACCCTCAAAAAAAAGTCATCTCCTGATAGGGATGCCGGCATGTCGCTCCAGCCGGTGGCCGTCAGTCGCCGTTGACGGTTTGGCACCGGGCAAGATTCATTAGTACAGGTAATGTAAGTCCTGTCTGTCATAAAACTGTCGCATTGCCATCGTAATGTAGCGCCAACCCTACAAAAAGATGGATAAAGCCGATGATTAAATGGTACGAAGAAAGCGACGCCGAGGTAAACCGCAGTATTGCATTGATTACCGGAGAAAACCCGGACAAATGGTACCCTTACGGCGGCGTAAAAGGTAAAGACTACTGTAAAAACCCCTCCGATGCCTGGCCGATTATCTACGCCAATAAAATTAGCCTGAATCCTGCCGAACACAGCGACCCGTCACAATGGCAGGCGCGTATCTCCACCGCCCACGGTGAATGGCAGGCGGACAGCAGCAGCCCGCTGCGCGCCGCGATGATCTGCTTTCTGCTGAGCCAGCAGTCAGGCGACGCCTCTTACTAAACGTACTGTTAATGTTTTCCATGATCTGACAACGGACCTGTCTGCGGCGGAGGCTGTTTATGAAACGCATTATTAAAGGTGATACCAATCTGTCCCACTTGGTGGTTGCCCACGCGGCCATTGACCGTCATGCCGAAAGCTTCGGTCAGCGCCGCCAGGGCTGGCCCTCGACCTACCTGATTAAATACCAGAACGATCGCGTGGCGGTTGAAGTTGTCACGCGTCGCCAATCCTATGTTGCCACGCTGATGATCGGCGCACGCACGCTGACGAAACTGTGCAGCCTGCCGGGCTGAACGGGCCGTTTACCCGCCTTATCAGAGTGAAACGTCGCGTCGGGGGCAGCATGCTTCCGGCGCTAATCCTTGATGCACACGGGGTTAAGTGTTAAAAAGCCGCCCGCAGATACAATAATTGATTGGCGAAACTTTGCGCAGTTGCGGCAGGGTCATCAGCCATATGAGGATAAGATGGGCGGTCAGCATCAGGATACCCCGCTAAAACGCGGATTAAAAAACAGACACATACAACTTATTGCCCTTGGCGGCGCCGTCGGCACCGGCCTGTTTCTCGGCATTGCGCAGACCATTAAAATGGCCGGGCCGTCGGTGCTGCTCGGGTACGCCATCGGCGGCTTTATCGCTTTTCTGATCATGCGCCAGTTGGGCGAAATGGTGGTAGAAGAGCCGGTTGCCGGCTCCTTCAGCCATTTTGCCTATAAATACTGGGGTGAGTTCGCCGGCTTCCTGTCCGGCTGGAACTACTGGGCGATGTTTATTCTGGTGGGGATGGCGGAACTGACCGCCGTCGGCATCTATATTCAATACTGGTGGCCGGAGATCCCGACCTGGGTATCCGCCGCGGTGTTCTTTGTGCTGATCAACCTGATTAATCTGGTGAACGTGCGTATTTATGGCGAAACGGAGTTTTGGTTTGCCATTATTAAAGTCGCCGCCATTATGGGGATGATTTTCTTCGGCGCCTATCTGCTGGCCAGCGGTACCGGCGGCCCGGAGGCCGGTATTGACAACCTGTGGCTGCAGGGCGGTTTCTTCCCACATGGCGTGGAAGGGCTGGTGATGGCGATGGCGGTGATCATGTTCTCTTTCGGCGGTCTGGAGATGGTGGGGATCACCGCGGCGGAAGCCGCCGACCCGCGCCGCAGCATTCCGAAGGCCACCAACCAGGTGGTGTACCGCATTCTGATCTTTTATATCGGTTCGCTGACCGTGCTGTTGTCGCTTTATCCGTGGGGGAAAGTGGTAGAGGGCGGTAGCCCGTTCGTGATGATCTTCCACGCGTTGGACAGCAACCTGGTGGCGACGCTGCTGAATGTGGTGGTGCTGACGGCGGCGCTGTCGGTCTATAACAGCGGGGTATACGCCAATAGCCGTATGCTATTCGGGCTGGCGACGCAGGGCAACGCGCCGAAGGCGCTGACGCGCGTCAATAAGCGCGGCGTGCCGATTCTGTCGATTGGTTTGTCTGCGTTGGTGACCTCGATTGGCGTGCTGATTAACTACGTGATGCCGGGCAAAGCCTTTGAGTTGCTGATGGCGCTGGTGGTGTCCACGCTGGTGATCAACTGGGTGATGATCTGTCTGGCGCACTTGAAATTCCGCGCGGCGAAAAACCGGCAGGGAGTGATCCCGCACTTCAAGGCGCTGTGGTACCCGTTCGGCAACTATCTGTGCCTGGCGTTTCTGGCGATGGTTTTGCTGATCATGTACTGCACCGACGGTATTCGTATTTCCGTACTGCTGATGCCGATCTGGATTGGGGTGCTGTGGCTGGGCTTCACGCTGACGCGTCGTCGCGCTGCGGCCACCGATAATAAAAACGGCGCGCGGCGCATGCCGTAAACCTGAGGGAGGCGCGCCATGCGCCTCCCGCGTTCGTTAGCGACTGCCGGCGTGCAGGGTGCGTTTGCCCTGAGGATGGCGGCCCGCTCCCAGCATTTTTCTGCACAGCAGGAACAGCGTGGTGATGATATCAATTGCCACGACGCTGACCATCATCAGCCCCAGCACAAAAAAACTCATCATGGCACCAGCCAGCAGCACCAGCGGCGTCGGAACGCGCAGGCGACGCAGTTTCATGGTGGCGTACATTTTCCAATACTGTGCCTGCGCCCGCATTGCGCTGCGAATACGCCCCAGACGGCTGCGCGACCGGCGTGATGTTGAACGACCCATAACCTCTCCTTTTCTGATTGTCCCGAACAGTAAAACATAAAGTTCTTAAGAGATACTTAACAGGCTCTTGGCGGCCCTGTAAAACGTACAATGTCTCAGACAACGGGATTGGCGAAAAGGTCGGCCGCGCCGTATGCTATTTCGTCGGGCGTGTTAACGCTGCGGATCTTAACTGCAGGAGCCAGCCGTGAAGCGAACAGCAAACAGAACGAGGGCGGTCAATCGCTACTATGACGCCGAGAAGGCGCATCATACGCCGCAGGGGTTCCGCAACCCTGAGCCTTCTCTGCGGCGTGAAGGGGATCTGCGCCGCTGGCAGGATGAGCGCAAGCGGCTGGGGTTGCCGCAGCCGCCGCAGGCCGGCTACCGGCGCTTTGTCGAGCAGTGGTGGCAACCGGCGGACCTGGGCGGCGACCATGACGGCGTCTGGTGGCTGGGGCATGCGGCGCTGCTGTTGCGCCTGTCCGGGCGTTATATCCTGATCGACCCGGCGCTGTCGCAGCGGGCATCGCCGCTGAGTTTCTACGGTCCGCAGCGGAAAACGCCGGCGCCGCTGTCGGTGGCGCAGCTGCCGCAGCTGGATATGCTGCTGATCTCCCACAACCATTATGACCACCTTGACCGGCGCACGGTGCGGCAGTTGGCGCAACGCTTCCCGCAGGCGACCGTGGTGGTGCCGCTCGGTCTGAAGCGCTGGTTTCGCCGCTACCGGTTTGCCCGGGTTGAAGAACTTGACTGGTGGGACAGCCTGACGCTGGGAGATATAACGCTGCACGCCGTGCCGGCGCGGCACTGGAGCATGCGCTCTTTGTGGGATCGTAACCGTTCGCTGTGGTGCGGCTGGGTGATTCACCACCCGGCGCTGCGTTTCTATTTTTCCGGCGACAGCGGTTATTCCGAGCGTTTGGCGGAGATTGGCCGGCGACTGGGGCCGTTTGATCTGGCGGCGCTGCCGATAGGCGCTTATGCGCCGCGCTGGTTTATGCAAGAACAGCATATGGATCCGCAGCAGTCGGTGACGCTGTACCAGCAATTGGGTGCGCCGCGCACCATTCCGATGCATTGGGGCGTCTTTGAGCTGGCGGACGAGTCGCTGGATGAGCCGCCCGAGCAGCTGAGGCAGGCGCTGCAGGCGGCCGGCGTTGAGCCGGACGGCTTCCGGCCGATTAAGATCGGCGCACAGATTACGCTGCCCTGAAGGCATAGCCCTTGATGGTTAACCTGGGCAAGTCGATAGGGATATGATTGACCCGTGCCGTTCGCTATAAGGATGGTGGTGGCATACGGTGAGTCACCCGTTATTCGGACGTGTAAGCGGGGTGAGAATATATTTACTGTGGGCCGTGATTGCATTCAGAAGCCTCCCTTTTGGTTATTGAAAACCTCATTTATGATTGGATTTCAATCAAACCAAAAGGATAGGGGATAATTATGGCATCGAATGCATTTATAAAGGTGGATGGCATCTCTGGTGAATCGCGAGATTCAGGGCATCAGGGATGGATTGATGTTTCCGGTTTCGATCTGGGCGCGACACAGCCCGGCAATATGCATGTTGCCGGCGGTGGTGGTGCAGGTAAAGTTAAATATGATGACCTGGTTATTTATACTAACGTGGATAAGGCGACGCCGACGCTGTTCCAGTATGCCGCCAGCGGCAAGCATATCAGTAAAGTTGAACTCGCCATTCATAAAGCAGGCGGTGAGAGCGTAGAGTATTTACGGTTGACGCTGGAAGATGTTTTAATCACCGAAGTGCGCTATGAAGGCGACCTGAGGCAATCAATCATTCCTGTTATTTATAAATTTCAGGCAGCAAAGGTCATGCATAAATATTGGGAACAAACGGATAACGGTGGAAAAGGCGCGGAAGTCTCCGCCGGTTGGAACATCAAAGAGAACCGTACCTGGTAACTCGACGCTATTCGCCTGCGCAGAATATCCGCCGCAGGCGATATTGTTGATGGTTAGTTTGAGCCAAAGCGACGCAGTGAGGCTTCCAGCAGGTAGTTTTCCTCCGCCTGACAGGTATGCGTTTCTATATATTTGGCAGGGTCCTTGAATTCAAAATACAGAAAACTGCATTTGGCGCTGACGAACTCACGCCACGTTGCCAAATATTGATTGAATGCTGCCAGGTACTCCTTCCCGTTGTCTTCATAGCCTTTCGTTTCCCGATCGTAAACAGCTAAATAATCATTGACCTTGGCTACCCGGCGTGCCAACCGCCCCTGCGAGTCTGCCAGCAACAGGTCGGCGCATTCAGCCATCGCACGGGCGCTAGAACCACGGGAGTCTTCTGTAATACATAATCTGTTTTGTTGTTGCTCAACCAGTTGTCCGGCGACGTCAGGTATAATCATACGTTTCTCTTTATCAGCCAAAACAGGATATGTGCTGGAGATCAGCAGTAGCATAAACATCGCGGAGCATTGATATGATTTTTTCTTATTCATTTACCATTCCTTAGGTAATTGATTCTATCATGGCGTCTTTTTTGATCTCCGCGAGGGTTCTCCTTAATGTGATTAATTAACTCCTCTTTGTTATCTCTCGCTGCCGATTTATATGTTTCAATATAAGCCGCACCGTGATACACCATGTCGGTGATGATTTCCCTAGTCGCGGAAGACAGTTTATCCCAGGGTATATAACCACTTTCTGATGCCGCGTGGCGTTGATATACGCGCTTTGCCACACGTTCATACTCAGCATAAACCCGGTTGAATAACAGAATCTGCTGACCTATAGTTATTTCGCCGACCCGTCCGCGGTGGGTGCGTACAAAATCTCGCGCTGCGTCGCGCGTCAGTTTGGCGCCACCGGCAATCAGTTCGGATTTTTCCTGACTGATACCTGCACCAGTAAGATCGCGGATAACCTGTTCCCGCTGACGATGTTTTAAATCGTAGCCGCGTCCGATGGTTACGCCAGAGTGTTTTTCTGGCCAATGTAAATATCGTGAATTCCATTTTCCTGAATCATTACCTTCGCTATCGTAGGTAAACTTTCCTCGTTCCACCGTTGGTTCTGACATAACGCAATCTCCATCCATAGCAAATGTGCTGTTCGGCCAATTAATGCAATGTGAGGTTATCGATGATTCTGAATAATCATTAAAGAAAGAGAAAGGGAATTATCTGCATGCAATGTGACGCAGTGCGCAAGTTATTATTTTAATTATTGGAATTCACAGAATGAAAAATGATAAATTTGATTGCGCAGGAAATAAGCTAAGAATAAAGAGAAAAGCGAGGGGGTTATTCCTATAACGATCTAGCAATGATGTCATAAGACATCATGATGGATATCGTGCCCAGGCAGTTGGCAGTCTACCGTCCACGTAACGACGACTGGCGCAGGGCTAGCCGCGCTACATGGGGAATGAGTCGAAGGTAAAGCGTCCTGAGCACGGTGTATGACTGCCATTAACCCGCCCGCTGTGACCAGGAAACGAACGCTAGTAAACCCAGAGGCATTAACCAGCCAAGTAAATTCATAAATATTCAAAAATATTTAATCTTCCGGCAAGAAATGGCGTCATCCCGTGCGGCGATCGCGCGCAGGCGGAACGAAAGTTTTGTTAAATTCCCGCTGGGGCGGGGAGCACAGGGCATGCGCGCTACAGAGCAGAAAAGAGGAAAAGCTTCAACATATTTTAGCGTGTTCAGCCCATTGTCGCGGTTGACCGTTTCAATTATGTGCGACGCGTCCATCAGTGATTAAAAATGGCTTGCCATTGAATACAGAGTATGTGATAACGCAATTGGGTAAAACGAGGTACAGTTCTGTATATGTGTGGCATTTCTATCAGTAAAGAAGTTCTGAGTAAAGACGTTAACGTTGAATACCGCTTCTCTGCCGATCCTTATCTTAGTGCCTCAAGCAGTAACGACTCTAGTTTGTCTATGTAACGCCTACGGGCGGTTTAAACAATCCAAAGGAAATACTCAAGATGGCAAAGATCAAAGGTCAAGTTAAGTGGTTCAACGAGTCTAAAGGTTTCGGTTTCATCACCCCGGCTGACGGCAGCAAAGACGTGTTCGTACACTTCTCTGCAATCCAGGGTAACGGCTTCAAAACCCTGGCTGAAGGCCAGAACGTTGAGTTCGAAATCCAGGATGGCCAGAAAGGTCCATCAGCAGTAAACGTTACTGCTATCTAATCAGCGTCAGCTGTAAAAAAAGCCCGCCAGCGTGCGGGCTTTTTCGTTTCTGTCTCTCAGGGATTGATCATGACGGCGGCGTACTGATTACGCCCCTTGATATCGGGATGCTGCGGATCCCGCGCGCGGCGGTGGCTGTTGCGGCGGAAACTGGTGTATTTAAAACGCTGTGGCTGCTGCGGGTCGTCGTTTAGCGTACAGATGGTGCAGCTGCCGGCGCGATCGACGGCGGCAAAACCCAGCGCCGTCAGTTTATCCTGCGCGATGGCGGCCAGATCCAGGTGGCGAAAACGCGGGCTGATCAGCGCGGGCGGCTGCGGCAGACGGCGCTGAAACTGCTCCACCAGCTCCTCGTTGACTTCATAACAGCAGGGGCCGGCCGCCGGCCCGATGGCTGCCACCCAGTTGGCGGTCGTATCATCCTGCGCGATACGCTGCGCCAGCTGCTTCAGAATACCGTCCAGCAGGCCGCGCCAGCCGGCATGCACGGCGGCGATTGCCGTGCCGTCGCGGCGGCTGAATATCACCGGCAGGCAGTCAGCGGTCAAGACGCTGAGCAAAATGCCCGGCTGCGTGGTGTAAAAGCCATCCGCTTCGCCGCAGGGCTGGCCCGGCCGCAGCACATCCACGATGCGCGTGCCGTGCACCTGTTTTTTCTCAGGCAGCGTGTCGCGGTAGGGCTGCAGCGGAGCGGGCATCAATGCGCTTTTGTTGCCAAAGCCGTGCTGAATGGCCGGGATGCTGCTAAGCAGTGCGGAATAATCGGTCATGGTCTGATAACAATCCGTAGTGGGAAACCTGACGAGCAGTGTAGCGGGCTTGTTCCCGCTTTGGCTAGCGCCGGTTGCACGTCGGCGCCGGCGCGCCTTGCATCAACCCCCGGGCTTATTTAGACTAGCCGCGCCGTATCTCTCTGGAAGCCAAACCCATGTCTTATCTTTGCCCGTTGTGCCAGTCACCGCTTGAGTTCAGCCAGCAGCAGTGGCGTTGTGAAAATAACCATCAGTTCGATCGTGCAAAGGAAGGTTACGTCAATCTGTTGCCGGTACAGCACAAGCGTTCGAAGCAGCCTGGCGACAGTGCGGAGATGATGCAGGCGCGGCGCGCCTTCCTTGAGGGGACGTTTTATCAGCCGCTGCGCCAGCGGGTGGCCGAGCTGCTGGATAATGCGCTCGGCGCCGATGCGCAGGCGCTGCTGGATATCGGCTGCGGCGAGGGCTATTACACCGCCGCGGTGGCCGAACGGCTGCGTCAGCAGCGCCAGATGGCGGTCTACGGGCTGGACGTGGCCAAGGTCGCCATTCGCTATGCCGCCAAGCGTTACCCTGAGGTGGCGTTCTGCGTGGCGTCCAGCCATCGCCTGCCGTTTGCCGATGGGTCACTGGATGCGGTATTGCGCATCTATGCGCCCTGTAAGGCGGCCGAACTGGCGCGCGTGGTGCGTCCGGGAGGGCTGGTTGTGACGGTGTCACCGGGGCCGCGTCATCTGTATCAGCTGAAAGCGCAGGTTTATCAACAGGTTCAGTTGCATGACGAGCATGACGAGGTGCTGAGCGGTTTTCACCGTGAGCACAGCGAGCGGCTGGCGTATGCGATGACGCTGCCGGGCGAGCAGGCGGCGAACCTGCTGCAGATGACGCCGTTTGCCTGGCGCGCCTCGCCGGAGGTGCAGCAGCGGCTGGTGACCGGTTCGGCCTTTGACTGCGAGACGGATTTTGCCATCAGTCTGTACCGTCGTCAGGCGTAGGCGGGGCGAAAAAAGGGCTGAACAGCGTTCAGCCCATAAATAATCTCGCTTGTTGCGGCTATCAGGACAGGTAGCCCAGATGGTCCAGCAGAATATTCACCCCGATGCCAATCAGCACTAGGCCACCGAGAATTTCGGCGCGCTTGCCCAGCAGCGGGCCGATAAAGCGGCCGATCATCATCCCTAGCGTGGCCATAATCATGGTGGCGCAGCCGATCGCCATGGCGGTATGCACGATATTCACCTGCAAGAAGGCCAGACCAACGCCGATTGCCATGGCGTCGAGGCTGGTGGCGATGGCGGTGGCGACCAGCAGCCAGAAGCCGTGGCGCTTGACCTTTTCAACCTCGTCCGGGCGGTTGCGCACCCCTTCAACGATCATGCGCATGCCGAGGATAAACAGCAGACCAAAAGCGACCCAGTGATCCCACTCCATAATGTATTGGCTGGCCAGCAGGCCCAGCGCCCAGCCGATTAGTGGGGTGATGGCTTCAATCACGCCGAAGATAAGGCCAGTGCGGAGTGCTTCGCGAAAACGCGGTTGATGCAGACTGGCGCCTTTGCCAATAGACGCAGCAAACGCATCCATAGACATGCCGAAAGCGAGGATTAAAGTAGCGGATAGATTCATGTGAAATAGTCTCGGCCGGGCGGCTCCATATACACGTAACCCACCCCCAACCAAACGACGGAGTTACGTGCCTATGGTCTCGCCAACCTGACTCTGGCTGCCCGCACCACGTTTCAGACGACAAAACGAGTATGTTGATACGGGCGTTTCTGATTTTCGTTAATCAGAAACCGGCTACTCCCCAATGACGGGCGCAACCTTACCATATTATTTTTGCCAAAGACAACGTTTAATTCCTGTGGGTATTTGATGAAATTGATAATTGTTTTCATTAAATATTTGCAGGCGAAATATAAAACAGATAGTGATGCTGTTGTTGTGGAAATAATAAGCGAAAAATCGGCGGCGTAGCGGTTAAATTAGCCATTCTCGTCGCCGGATTTGATGGATTGCAAGCGGGTTATAATTTAATTTTTTGATTTTCAACAAAAAATTCATAAATCTTTTGCAGGTCGTCTAACTGGGCGACCTGAATCAATAAGCGCCGCTGTTCCAACGCAATCACCAGAATGCCATCTTCGGTTAAATTCATTGCCTTGATGCGGGAATAGGCAATAAAGGCATTGGCATAAAAGAACCCCTGCGTTTTAAATAGCAGCGTCGGCCAGCGAATATAAGCAAGATATATGGCAACCAGCGCCAAAGCGATTAATAACCAGCTGGTCAATGGTGAACCCTGACTGACCAGATTGCGGTACAGCAAAATAGCCAGCAGCGCGACAAAAATCAGGCTGTCGATGCGGCTGCGGCGTTTGAGTTTTACCTTGAGCAGCGTCGGGCCTTGACGCCTGTCCTGAATGAATTCGTCATACACGGCGTACAGCAACAGTAAAACGATAAACAGCGCGATGGCGATATCCGTCAGCGACATCTTAAACTCCCTAACAGCAAAAGCCGGGGGCAGGCCCCCGGCATATAACGGTGGTTTATTCACCCAGCAGGCCGATCCAGTAACCGAAGATGCCGATGACGAAGAACCCCAGGATGATCCATAGCGCATTGACCTTTTTACGCAGCAGCCACATACAGCCGAAGGTCAGCAGCAGCGGGATCAGGCCCGGCATCAGCTGGTCGAGAATGGTCTGCACTGTGGTGACGGTGGTATGCCCGGTCTGGTCGGTGATTTTCGATACCACCAGCGGAATGTTGACGTGCGTCCACTTGTTGACCAGCGCCCCCATGACAAACAGGCCAAGAATCGACGCCCCCTCCGTCAGTTTCTGCAGGAAGCCGCCGCCCATGTCGTTAACGATATCGGCGCCCTTACGGTAGCCGTAGGCCACGCCGTAATAACGCACCAGCATCCGCACCAGGTTAAACAGCACGAAGAACAGAATCGGCCCCAGCAGGCTGCCGGTCAGGGCGATGCCGGCGCCCAGCGCGGCGAACACCGGCCGCATGGTGCCCCAGAAGATCGGGTCGCCGACGCCGGCCAGCGGCCCCATCAGCCCGACCTTGATGCCGTTGATGGCGGCGTCATCGATAGGGGCGCCGTTAGCGCGCTGTTCTTCCATCGCCAGCGTGACCCCGAGGATCGGCGCGGCGACGTAAGGGTGGGTGTTAAAAAATTCCAGGTGGCGTTTGATCGCCTGTTTGCGCTGGTCATTGTTTTCCGGGTACAGGCGGCGGATTGCCGGCACCATGGAGAAGCAGAAGCCCAGCGCCTGCATACGTTCGAAGTTCCACGATCCCTGAAACAGGTTAGAGCGGATAAATACGCCGCGAACGTCGGCCGGCGTCAGTTTCTTTTGAGCTGTAGTGGTATCAACCATTTCTCTCACCTATTCCTAGTCCAGTTCATTATCAAGGTCGTTCGCCTGGGCGGGACCGCCCTGAACCACCTGCGGCTTGTTATATTTAGGGCTGAGCTGGATATACAGCACGGCCATCACCACGCCGATAACCCCCAGCGCCACCAGGTTGAAGTCGGTAAAGGCGGCGGTAACGAAGCCGGCGTAGAAGAACGGCATCAGATAGCCGGCGCGCATCATATTGATCACCATGGCGTAACCGACCACGACGATCATGCCGCCGGCGATATTCAGGCCGGAGGTCACCACTTCCGGGATGGAGTTTAGCAGCGCGTGCACCCCGGCGGTGCCGACGGAAACCGCGACGATCACGGCCGGAATGGCGATACGCATCGCCTGCAACAGCAGGGCGGAGACGTGCAGCCAACTGATGGCGCGCAGGCTGCCGCGTTCGGCCGCGCTGTCCGCCGCGTGCTGGAAGGCGACGGTCAGCGTACGCACGATAATGGTTAATACCTGGCCCGCCGCGGCCAGCGGAATAGCCAGCGCGATACCGGCGCCGACGCTCTGCCCGCCGGCGATAACCAGAATGGTGGAAATAATGGAGGCCAGTGCCGCATCGGGCGCCACCGCGGCGCCGATGTTCATCCAGCCGAGGGCGATCATTTCCAGCGTACCGCCGATAATGATGCCGGTTTTCATATCGCCGAGGATAAAGCCGATCAGAGTACAGGCGACCAGAGGACGGTGGAACTGGAACTCATCCAGCACGGAGCCCATGCCGGCAATACAGGCAACGATAAATATCAGTACAATCTGAAGCGTGGTTATCTCCATTGCACTTCTCCTATTGACCAAGAGCGCTGAGTAGAATAATGACGGCTGCCGCCATTAATTAAGTTTGTTTATCAGGTCCATCATTTTTAAACGCGTATCGGACGAGACCTTGCGGACTTCCAGTTCAATGCCGCGCTCATTGAGTTTTTTAAACGCCTCGATATCTTTCTCATCCACCGAGACGGCATTATTCACCTGGGTTTTGCCCTGGCGGAACGCCATACCGCCGATATTGACCGACTTAATGTCAACGCCGTCTTCCACCAGACGCCAGACGTCGGTCGGATTGGTAAACAGCAGCATCACGCGGTCATTGGCGTATTTCGGGTTGTTCCACACGCGGACCATTTTTGCCACGTCGACCACGTGGGCGGTGACGCCCGGCGGGGCGACCTGGGTAAGCAGGGTTTTGCGCACGTTGTCGGCGGCTACCTCATCGCTGACCACGATAATGCGCGACACATTGGTTTCCTTGGTCCAACGGGTGGCGACCTGGCCGTGGATCAGACGGTCGTCGATGCGCGCCAGGCCGATTTTCATATGGTCGTTGGGGCCAAGAGCCACGGCGGGCGTGGCGCTGGCCGGTGCCGGCGCAGCTGCTGCGGGGGCGGCGCTTTCCTCCGGCGGTTTTTTCAGTGCCTTCACGCCTTCGCGGCCGGTTTCCACCGCGATGGCGACCAGTTCATCGAAGCCCGGGTCGTCATCGCGCGCCATAAAGGTTTCTACCAGCATGGGAATGTTGACGCCGGTGACCACTTCATAGTTTGGCTGGTCGACGGCGACCCGGCTGGCGGCGTTGAACGGGCTGCCGCCCCAGGTATCCACCAGAAACAGCAGGCCGCCGCTGGTATCAAGACCGCGGATTTTTTCCTGGTATTTTTCGATTAAAGTTTCGGCATTCTCTCCGGGAACGAAATCGATAAAGGCGACGTTGTCTTGTTCGCCCAATAGCATTTCCGCCGTTTTCAGCAACTGCTCTGCGGCGCTCCCGTGCGTGCCGATGATAATAGCTATTGCCACTCGCTACCTCCTCGTTAAACCTCAGGTACAGATCGTTGTTTTCGCCGTCTTCCTGACGGTCACTTTCGCAGTTCAGATCCATTATGGGTGAAATTCGCTAAGGCGGCGTCGGCCCGGGTCGCCGTATTGTTACCGGTCGGCCGGATGGACCGCCGCTTCCGTCATTTATTTTAGTGAGCGAAAAAATAAATAGTGTGATGCTGCTCCGCTATTAACTAAGACAAATCGCATGTTTTTTCAGCTTGTTGGTGAGCTCACGCGATGATTTAAAATTGGCTTGGAGGGTAAAAATTTTCCTGATACAGTATCCGCTTCTTTCATTATTAGGAGTGAAGGGCCTCAGCCCACCCTATGGACTGTCACCGAAGTCTCTGTTTTCCAAGGTTATATCCGCCACCTGTTGGCACCACACAAGCAAACACGGCCGTCCGGCCATTTCCCGGTACCCTCATCCCGAACTTTTGCTATTTCCGCCGCACCGCGTCCGACATGCGTTTCATCGTCCCTGCGCGTCGCTTGGCTAATCCGTCTTTTTTCCGGAGTCTGACATGGAATTTTTAATGGACCCCTCAATTTGGGCCGGGTTACTGACCTTAGTGGTATTGGAAATCGTCCTGGGTATCGACAACCTGGTGTTCATTGCCATTCTGGCGGACAAACTGCCGCCGAAGCTGCGTGATAAGGCGCGAATTCTGGGGCTGTCGCTGGCGCTGATTATGCGTCTGGGGCTGCTGTCGGTGATTTCATGGATGGTCACGCTGACCACGCCGCTGTTCAGCGTGGCGGACTTCAGCTTCTCCGGCCGTGATTTGATCCTGCTGTTCGGCGGCGTGTTCCTGCTGTTTAAGGCCACCATGGAGCTGCACGAAAGGCTGGAAGGACGCGCGCATCAGGATGAGGGTAACCGCGGTTACGCCAAATTCTGGGCGGTGGTGGTGCAGATTGTGATCCTCGATGCGGTGTTCTCACTGGATGCGGTGATTACCGCCGTCGGCATGGTGAACGACCTGCCGGTGATGATGACCGCGGTGGTGATCGCCATGGCGGTGATGCTGCTGGCGTCCAAGCCGCTGACCAACTTCGTCAATGCGCACCCGACCATTGTGGTGCTGTGCCTGAGCTTCCTGCTGATGATCGGCCTTAGTCTGATCGCAGAAGGTTTCGGCCTGCATATTCCGAAAGGTTACCTGTATGCGGCGATCGGCTTCTCGATCCTGATCGAGCTGTTTAACCAGATTGCGCGCCGCAACTTTATCAAGCATCAGGAGCGCCGGCCGATGCGCGAGCGCACTGCGGAAGCCATTATGCGTTTGATGGGGCAGCAGCGCGCGCAGCAGCAGACGACGGAGGACGTGCTGCTGCCGGCGGATGAAACCTTTGCGGAAGAAGAGCGCTATATGATCAGCGGTGTGCTGACGCTGGCCTCGCGTTCGCTGCGCAGCGTGATGACGCCGCGTACCGAAATCTCGTGGGTTGATTGCGATCGCTCACGCGACGAGGTGCGGGCGCAGCTGCTGGATACGCCGCACAGCCTGTTCCCGGTGTGCCGGGATGAGCTGGATGAAGTGATCGGCGTAGTGCGCGCCAAGGATCTGCTGGTGGCGCTGGAGCAGGGCGAGGATATCGCCGAATTTGCCGCGCGTACGCCGCCGATCGTGGTGCCGGAAACCATGGACGTGATTAACCTGCTGGCGGTGCTGCGTCGCGCCAAGGGGCGTTTGGTGGTGGTTACCAACGAGTTCGGCGTGGTGCAGGGTTTGGTGACGCCGCTGGACGTGCTGGAGGCGATCGCCGGTGAGTTCCCGGACGAGGATGAAACGCCGGATATCGTGGCCGACGGTGACAGCTGGCTGGTGCAGGGCGGTGCGGATCTGCACTCGTTGGAGCAGGCGCTGAACTGCCAGGATCTGGTGAGCCCGACGGAAGACTACGCGTCGTTGGCCGGCTTCCTGCTGTCGCATTACGGGCAGATGCCGGCGATAGGCGAGGTACTGGAGCAGAACGGATTGCGCTTTGAAATCCTGGCGGCGTCCGAATACCGCATTGAACTGGTGAGAATCAGTCAGGTGCTGCCGGAACAGACAGACCCCGAGTAATCATCATCAACCGGAGGCTCAGGCCTCCGGTGTCATTTCTCCCCAGCATCCAGATCTTCCGTCGCGGCGCGTTGACGTTCTTCATAGTTTTGCAGCCACTGCGGAAACGCCTGAATCGGCATCGGCTTGGCAAAATAATACCCCTGCAGCGCATAGACCTGACGCAGACACAGGTAATCGGCCTGTTCGGCGGTTTCTACCCCTTCAGCTACCAGCTTTAACTTCAGGCGGTGGGCGAGCGTAATAATGGTATCGGTGACGGTGGCGTTGATGGCGTCGGTACCGATGGCGGCGGTAAAGGCGCGGTCGATTTTCAGCACGTCCGGACTCAGTTTTTTCAGATAGCTGAGTGAGCTGTGGCCGGTACCAAAGTCATCAATCGCCAGCATAATCCCCAGATCTTTTAGCGCGCGAATATGTTCGTACTGAATCTCCGACAGCGCGGTGCGCTCGGTCAGTTCCAGCATCAGCGATGGCATCGGATTGGCCGGCAGCCAGATACGGCGGATATCGGCCAGGATCGTCTGCGCGTTGAAATGCTCGGCGGCGACGTTGATGCTGATATAAAACGAAGGGCGCGGCGGAAACAGCGCCAGATTTTCCACCACCGTGGTCATCAGAAAGCGGGTCAGGGGGTTAATCAGACCGTGCTGCTCGGCCAGCGGAATAAACACGTCCGGCGAGATCCAGCCCTGCCGCTTGCTATTCCAGCGCAGCAGGATTTCGATGCCAAGACAGCGGCCGCTGGCGCCGTTGATGATCGGCTGGCAGTAAACCTGGAATTCACGGCGGTTGATGGCATGGCTGATATGGTAAGACAGGCTCATGCGGTTGGCGGTAATCAGATAGACCACGTAGGCGGCCAGTAGGCTGATCAGCAACGCCAGCGGCACATGGGCGGGCAACGCCTCAAGTGCCATACGCTGGGTTGAGGGGCCAAACAGCGAGATGGTAAAGGGGTAGCGGTCTGAGGCGGAGGTATAGCGTAGATCGCCGCGTAGGGTGCTGCTGTCGATAATTTCGCGTTTGGCGTACTCCAGGCTCTGGCCGTCCACGTTAAGCACGATGCGCTGAGCATAGGGTTGCTGCGGCTCCAGCAGGAAGGTCGACAGCAGGTCGATATTGAACACGTGCAGAATACCGCTGCGGGTTTCCTGGCTCTTCGGCGTCCACATAATCAACGTCGGCACCCCTTTGGCCACCGCCAGCGACGGACGCAGCACCAGCTGCGTACCGGCGTTCGGATGCAACTGCGGGAATAGGGCGTCAAGCCGGTACTGGCGCGGGCCGAACAGGCTGGAACAGTAAATATCGTTATCTTTGACCAGCAGTACGGAGCGCAGCGCCTGGTTTTGCGCCGCGCGGTAGCGTAGCGTCGGGGTGACGATAGTGCAGGGGCGGCCAATCAGCGCCATGGTGTGCTGGGCCTGTTCGCTGGCCGGCTGCAGCAAACGTTCGATTTTGGCAATGGTGTATGCCGCCAGCTG
Source organism: Serratia sp. FGI94 (assembly GCF_000330865.1). Lineage (NCBI taxonomy): Bacteria > Pseudomonadati > Pseudomonadota > Gammaproteobacteria > Enterobacterales > Yersiniaceae > Serratia > Serratia sp. FGI94. The sequence continues at coordinate 2,771,064 of NC_020064.1, read as the reverse complement.
CTGCTGGCTGCGGTCGATGGTTTTAACTTCCTGATAGTAGCGAATGTATAATGAGATAAAGAGGATCGCCAACCCAACCGCGCCGGAGAGCAACCAGCGATAATGGCGGTACTTGTTGACAGCAAATTGGGTCATTAACATCGACGTTGAATCCTTGTTGCGCTAAGTCATCCAATGTACAGCATCGGACTTTCTCCTACCCTCTGATTCTCGGTTAATTTTAGTCACGATGGTAGAGGGCGGAATGGTAGCGTAATAATTTATTTCAGTTGGCAGGAACAAAGGGATAAAACGCGGGTTAAACCGGGGATAGAAGCGCTGCGCGCCGGTAATGCGCGAGTGACGCTGTCACTTCTGTAAGTTAGCTGCTGAATTACAAACAAAAACCCCGCCGTTTGGCGGGGTTTTCAGGGCTTAGTCACACTGGACTTTAATCGCCAGGCCGCCGCGCGAGGTCTCGCGATATTTGGCGTTCATATCTTTACCGGTTTCGTACATGGTCTCGATCACCTTGTCCAGCGATACGCGCGGTTCGCTGGTGCGGCGCAGCGCCATGCGCGCCGAGTTGATCGCTTTTACCGAGGCGATGGCGTTGCGTTCAATGCAGGGAACCTGCACCTGTCCGGCCACCGGATCGCAGGTCAGCCCCAGATTGTGCTCCATGCCGATTTCTGCCGCGACACAGACCTGCTCCGGGCTGCCGCCCAGCAGTTCGGCCAGGCCGGCGGCGGCCATGGAACAGGCAACGCCGACCTCGCCCTGACAGCCGACTTCCGCCCCGGAAATGGAGGCGTTCATCTTATACAGCGCGCCGATGGCGCCGGCGGCCATAAAGTAGCGGATGTAGATATCCGGGCTGACCGATTCGATAAAGTGGTCGTAATAGGCCAGCACCGCCGGCACGATGCCGCAGGCGCCGTTGGTCGGCGCGGTTACCACGCGGCCGCCGGCGGCGTTCTCTTCATTGACCGCCAGGGCAAACATATTGACCCAGTCGATGACGTTCATCGGGTCGTTGGACAGTTTGTCGGAGGCGACCAGCATGCGGCGCAGCGCCGAGGCGCGGCGCGGTACGCGCAGCGGGCCGGGCAGCACGCCCTCGGTATTCAGGCCGCGGTCGATACAGGCGCGCATGGTCTGCCAGACATTGCCGAAGTAGGCCTCGATATCCTGCTTGCTGTGCAGCGCCAGCTCGTTCTGCATCACCATGCCGGACAGCGACAGGCCGGTGTTATGGCAGTGTTCGAGCATTTCACGCGCTGAATGGAAAGGATAGGGCACCGTCACTTCACTGACGTCGGCTTTGCCGAAATGCGCTTCGTCGACGATAAAACCGCCGCCGATGGAGTAGTAAGTGTTGCTGTAGACTTCTTTATCGCCGGCGAAGGCGTGGATGCACATGCCGTTTTCATGCAGCGGCAGGTTGTCGCTGCGAAACACCATGCCGCCGTCGCGCGGGAAATCGACTTCGTGCAGGCCGCCTGCCAGCATCAGACGCTGACGTTGTTCTACATCGCGGATAAAACCCGGAATACCGTCAATATCGACGCTGTCCGGCAGGTTGCCGGCCAGGCCGAGGATGATGGCGATATCGGTATGGTGACCTTTACCGGTCAACGAAAGTGAGCCGTAAACATCAACGGCAACACGCGTGATAGAAGGCATCAGGCCTTTATTTACCAGATCGTCGACAAACTGTTTGCCGGCTTTCATCGGTCCAACCGTGTGAGAGCTGGACGGGCCGATGCCGATCTTAAACATGTCGAAAACGCTAATCACGCTAGAACTCCTTAAAGAGGCATATTGTTATGGCTGCGGCGGTTAAAAACCGCGCAGGGAACAGCGATATTGTAAAGAGGCCTTACGGGTTTGGCGCTCTTTTTCGCATGAAATAAAATAATCCGTGGCGTTACCAAATGGCTGATGGCGGCGGGCGTGACGCCTGCCGTAAAACAGCGCCGCGCTGAGTTTCCCTCGGGCCATCGCGCCGGCGTTCCCTTCACCACGCGCCGTCGGCATAACCCTATTTGCTTAGAGGTTTATACCAATTGACCGTATTTTACAGGCATATCGTAATGTTTAAGAGAGGGTTTACAGTTTTTTTAAAACCTCAATGGTCTGCAAGATAGTGGAATTGGCAAACAGATGAAGTGATGGCGATCGCTTTCGCGTTGAAAGACAGAATAATCCGTGAACGAGATGTGATAGCGATCACTTAAACGCGGGCTTACAGGCTGACCTGCTGCGCCAGACGGCGGATGATGGCGGCGGTCAGGCCCCAGACGAAGCGGCGCTGATACCAGGACAGATACACCCGGTGGCGGTAGCCGTTGCGATGAATATCCAGCGGGTAATAGCGCGACAGCGTCAGGGCTTCGTGCAGCGGCATTTCGAAGACGTCCGCGACTTCCCCTTCATTGGCGTGGAAGCGCACATCGGCCGGCACCAGACCGACGATGGGCGTCACGCGAAAGCCGCTGCTGCTGTCGAGCGGCGCCATTTGGCCGAGCACTTGCACCGCGGCGGGCGGAATGGCGACCTCTTCTTCGGCTTCACGCAGCGCGGTGGCAATCAGCGATGCGTCTTGCGGATCGGCCTTGCCGCCGGGGAAGGCCACCTGTCCGGCGTGTTTGCGCAGCGTATCGGCGCGGCGGGTCAGCAGCAGCGTCGGCTCCTCCCGGCAGACGATCGGCACCAGCACCGCGGCGGCGCGTACGCCGTGTGACGTTTGCACCGCCTGCGGCTGCTGTAGCTGAAAACGGCTGACAAAGTCGGCCAGCGTGGTGGGATAGGTCGGCGGGTTCACGAAGGATTAAACTCCCCCAGTTGCGGTAAGATTCGGCCTACTTTATCAAAAGTTTCCTGATATTCCGCCTGTTCCTCACTGTCGGCCACGATACCGCCGCCGGCGGCGCAGTGAATGCGGCCGTTTTCAGTCATCAGCGTGCGGATGGTGATGTTGGTGTCCATGGTGCCGCAGGCGCTGAGATAGCCGATGCTGCCGCAGTAGGCGCTACGCCGCTGTGGCTCCAGTTCCTCAATAATTTCCATGGCCCGCACCTTGGGCGCACCGGTAATCGAGCCGCCGGGAAAACAGGCGCGCAGCAGCTCGCTCGCCGGCGTGGCGGCCGGCAGCCGGGCGGTAATGGTGCTGACCAGATGATGCACCGCGGGGAAAGGCTCGACGACGAACAGTTCAGGCACGCGTACGCTGCCGGGCTGCGCGACGCGGCCGATATCATTGCGCAGGAGATCGACGATCATCAGATTCTCGGCGCGGTCTTTCGGCGACGCGGCCAGCCGCTGCGCCTGCGCCGCGTCCTGTTGCGGGTCGGCCAGTCGCGGCAGCGTGCCCTTGATCGGCCGGGTTTGTACCTGCTGGCGCTCCAGCCACAGAAAACGTTCCGGCGAAATGCTCAGCACCGCATTGTGCGGCAGCCGTAAAAAGGCGGAGAACGGCGCGCGGTTGCTGTCGTTCAGCCGTAGGAAGGCCTGCCACTCGTCGCCCTGATAGGGGGCGGAGAAACGCTGAGCCAGGTTGATCTGGTAGCAGTCGCCGCTGCGCAGGTATTGTTGAATACGTTGGAATTTCTCGCCGTATTGCGCTCGCGTCATGTTCGCCTGCCAGGGGCCGGTGAGCCGGAACGCCGCCGGCGCAGGGCGTTGATGGCTTCTCAGCCACTGCCAGCGCTGCTCGACATCGTCGTAGCTCAGCAGGGTAAGCCGCTGCCGATGATGATCGGCGATCAGCGCCCAGTCATAAATGCCGACGGCCATGTCCGGCAGCGCCAGCTCCGCCTCGGCCAGCGTCGGCAACGTTTCCACCCGCCGCCCCAGATCGTAACCGAACAGCCCCAGCGCACCGCCCTGAAACGGCAGATCGTCGTCGGCCGGCGGCGAGAAAGGCAGCGCCGACAGCTGCTGTTGCAACAGGGTGAAGGGATCCTCCGTTGAACTCAGGCTGTCGCCGTCACGGCGGATTTCCGTCACCGCGCCGTGGGTGGTCAGCGTGGCACAGGGGTCAGCCACCAAAATATCAAACCGGTTATGCGAGTGCTCGGCAAAGCCGGAATGCAGCAGCATGGCCCACGGCTGCGCGGACAACGGGGAAAACAGCTGCAGCAGCGTATCGCGGCTATAGGGCAGGGATTTAAGGTGCGGAGCAGTGGCAGTCATGAATTGTAATAAACCTGGCTAACGGGACGTCGGTGTTGGGGCGCTAGTTTGCCACATCGGCGCGCTTTGCGCATGCGTAGCGCACAGGAAAGAAGATAGCCGGCTAAGCATTTTTTGCTCCTTAAACGAAATTTAAATATGCAAAGATTCACGAATATTTACAGGGTAATTACATTTCCTTGAGTGATAACTGACTTTTCGGTCACGGCGGCTGCATGGCGTGTTAACCAGCAATGCAGCATCAAACAGGTCTGTTTTTCGCCTGATAATAAGCAATAGAGCAAAATTATGTCGTTAATGCTGAGCGTTATCGTCCCGATGCATAATGTGGGCGAATTACTGGAGCCATTTCTTGAGTCTTTATTGGCGCAACAGGAACAACGTCTGGAAGTTATTATCGTTAATGACGGCGCCACCGATGGTTCCGCGGAAATAGCGCACCGCTATGCGGCACGTTATGAACATATTCAGGTGATCGATCAGGCCAATGCCGGGGTTTCCGTGGCGCGCAACCGCGGCCTGGCGGCGGCGCGCGGTAAGTACGTCGCGTTTCCCGATGCGGATGATTTATTGTCGCCGGAGATGTACGCCACATTGATCGCGCAGGCGGAAAAACATCAGCTGGATGTGATGCAGTGCAACGGCGAACGTTATTTTGAACACAGCGACGAACTGTTGCCGATTATTCCGGCGCAGCGTTTGGCATCCACCGAGGTTATTAGCGGACCGCGCTGGTTTGAGCGTGCACTAAATTCGCGAAAATTTATTCACGTGGTGTGGCTGGCGATTTATCGGCTTGATTTTATTAAGCAACACCGGCTCTATTTTGAACCGGGACTCCATCATCAGGATATTCCGTGGACGACCGAGGTGATGTTTAACGCCAGGCGGGTGAAATACCTCAGCACGCCGCTGTATCGCCAGCGCGTACACGGTCAGTCGATCAGCAACCGTCGGCGCACCGGCGCGGCGAACGTCGACTATCAGCGCCACTATATGAAGATCATCGAGATGCTGGTGGCGCTGAACCGTCGCTACGCCGACCGCATCGCCATCCGCCCGGCGTTTCACTGGCAGATTACCCGCGAGGCGCTGGGGATTTGCCACAGCGTACGCCGCGAGCCGGAGCTGGCGGCACAGCAGCAAATCGTGCGCGAATTTTATCAGCGCGGCATAGACAGCATCATGGCTGCCAATGCGCGCGGCATTAAACAGAACTGGCATGTGATGCTGTGGCGTCGCCGCCTGAAACAGTGGCGCAGCGAGGATAGCGGCTGTTCGCAGGCGGCGTGACGCCGGGCTTGCGGCGATGGTAACGCGCGGTATAATCCCCCTCCAAATTTGCCGGAGGTATAAACATGCTTGGAATGCCGTCGCTGAACCACCAGGAACAGCAGGAAGCCGCAGAGCGTATCCATCAGCTGATGGAGCAGGGCATGAGCAGCGGCGAAGCCATCGCCCGCGTTGCGCAGGAAATTCGTGAAAAGCATCAGGGCGAGCGGGTTGCCGTGCTGTTTGACGAGGAGGAGGACGGCGCGCCGGAAGCGCAGGAGGCCTCCCGGGATGCCGGGCCGCAGCGCGAAGACGAAGAAGACGATTACTGAGGCCATATCCGGGCGCCGCGTCCTGCGGCGCCCGTTTCTTTGGGTTAACCCTGAACCACCACCGCCGCCGCTGCCCGTTTGGCCCGTTCAACCGCCTGATCGGTGGTGTCACCGCAGGTCAGCGCGACGCCTAAACGACGCCGGCCGGCAATTGTCGGTTTGCCGAACAGACGCAGCTGATTGGTGCCCTCCAGCGCCTGCGCCAGGCCGCTAAAGCGCAGATCGTCGCTGTCGAGCGTGGGGAGGATCACGGCGGAGGCCGCCGGGCCGAACTGGCGAATGGCGCCGATCGGCAGGCCGAGAAAGGCGCGTACGTGCAGCGCAAATTCCGATACGTCCTGCGAAATCAGCGTGACCATGCCGGTGTCATGCGGGCGCGGCGATACCTCGCTGAAAATCACCTCATCGCCGCAGATGAACAGCTCTACGCCGAACAGACCGTAACCGCCGAGCGCTTTAACGACCTGGGCGGCAATCTGCTGCGCCCGCTCCAGCGCCAGGGCGGACATCTGCTGCGGCTGCCAGGATTCGCGATAGTCGCCGTCTTCCTGACGGTGGCCGATGGGCGCGCAGAAATGCACGCCGTCAACGGCGCTGATGGTCAGCAGGGTAATTTCAAAATCGAATTTGACCAGCCCTTCAACAATAACCCGGCCACCGCCGGCGCGGCCGCCGCGCTGGGCGTACTCCCAAGCGGCGCTCAGTTGGGAAGGGTCGCGCAGCAGGCTCTGACCTTTGCCGGACGAACTCATCACCGGCTTGATAATGCAGGGGTAGCCGATGTGCGCGATCGCCTGTCGGCAGCTCTCTTCATCGTCGGCAAAGCGGTAGGTGGAGGTGGGTAGCCCAAGCGTCTCCGCCGCCAGACGGCGAATGCCTTCACGGTTCATGGTCAGGCGAGTGGCCTCGGCGCACGGAACGACGCGGTGACCCTGCTGCTCCAGCTGCACCAGCATGTCGGTGGCGATAGCTTCAACCTCCGGCACGATATAGTCGGGACGTTCCTGTTCGATAACGGCCTTCAGCGCCTCGCCGTCCAGCATATTGATGACGTGGCTGCGGTGCGCCACGTGCATTGCCGGCGCGTCGGCGTAACGGTCGACGGCAATCGTCTCTAGCCCCAGACGCTGGCATTCGATCGCCACTTCTTTGCCCAGTTCGCCGGATCCGAGCAGCATGACGCGGGTGGCGCCGGGGCGCAGGGCGGTTCCAATCGTTAGCATAATTTCGTACCTGATGTGAAAGTGAAGCCAAATGCAAACCAGCGCGCAGTATATACGAAAACGATTGCGTTGACAGCCGGCGTGCCTGCCGCCCGCGACCCGCGCCGGTTATCTCACAGGTTGTGTGTGTTGCTGAAGTGGGACACACGCTCGGAACCTATACGCCCCTTGGCGCTGAGATTAGCGTTTGAACTTACGGATGCTCCACCTGATGACAGACATCAGGAGGGCGGCGGTGATGAGCATCAATGCCAACAGGACCCAAAGAAAGGACGGGTCTGCTTCTCCATCAGCGAATCCCAGTCCGGTCTTATTCAGAAAGTCGTTGCTTGCTTGGGACAGGTAATCCAGCAGTCCACCCAATGGAAACAGCACAATAAAAAACGCTACGACCATGCAGGCAAGCCATAAGGACGCATTAGTAATGAATGTCGCATGACGCATAGTCAGTCCTTCCCATAACTTCAACTTTACCGTATGCCATAAGACCTCGGCCACCGGGGACCCTTACTTTCTTCTGTTGCAAGAGTGAGCGCCTGACGAGCTGGAAGTCCGGTATATTGTAAAAGGTTATACAACCCCAGCTCTCTCCCTCACCATTGGGTCGCAAGGGGTGAAGCCTGAATGCTCCACGTTCAACGCCATTCACGAACACAGAGTCGCTCATTGTACTGGCACTGTAGAGGCCGAACCATTCGTCGTGATTGGTCCCGTTTTTGAAGTCCTTAATGAACGTCTGTATCTGATTACGGATACTCCCGGACGGGCGATCGACAATCCAGTAGGTGCCAACGGGTAGTGCTGCGTTCTTCTTGAAAGCGCATTGGGCTATGTTGGTAACAGGCTCAATACCGCTGAATACCGGGAAGACACCAACGCCGTAGACGTGAAGCTTTAAACGCCTCTTGTCGGCGGACACATCGTTATAATCCATTCTGCATATCTGCATCAGCAACTCTCCTTAGTTAACTGCTCCTGATAGAAATTATGCAGAAATAGTAAACAGCCGGGAACTGCCTAACCGCTTGCTTTTTGTCCTTATTTTTGGTCGATAATCCTAGGCGTTTTCTTTGCCGACCGGAAGTCTTGTCAGCTTGTTTCGCATGTCGGTGTCTTCAGGTCTGGCCGACAGCCGGAGTCGGACCTCTTTACCCACCGAGATCTGGCGAGGGTTCCCACTTTGTGTCGGGCGCGGAGTTTTACCGGCGGTTGCGGAGCTGGGGTCTTACAAATAGGAAGACTCATCAAGCCAGAGCGTCTGTTGCTTAACACTTCCATAATCAGCGCCTTACGTGAAAGATGTCGTACCGGTTTCCCCCCGAATTAGCGAAAAAATTTGCCCTGCAGGCATGATTATGCGTTAATAATCAGCGGTGAAAGAAGACCTACATAACGCAGGGCCTTCGCGCCGTAAGTGCCGTAAAGGCAGGTTTATCAAGTAAAGGAAAGTCAAATGGCTAAGATCACTGGTCACGTAAAATGGTTTAACGAAAGCAAAGGCTTCGGCTTTATCACTCCAGCCGACGGTTCTAAGGACGTTTTCGTTCATTTTTCCGCAATCGTTAGCGATGGCTTCAAGACTCTGGCAGAAGGCCAGCAGGTTGAGTTCTCCATCCAGGACAGCCAACGTGGCCCGGCTGCAGCCGATGTTGTTGCTATCTAATTAGCGACCCGCTGCTGAAAAACCCGCTTCAGGCGGGTTTTTTTATGCGCATTTGCCGGGAACGGCCGCCAGGTATTATGACGCCGCCGGGCCTTATCTGTTATCATCTGCCCCTAGAATCAGCTGCCGTCCGGCAGCGCCGCCTTTTCATCCGCCTATAAAGAGTTTATCGCCGTGAGCACAGTTTCCTTTTCTTCCCTGCCGCTGCCAGCCGCGCAGCTGGCTAACCTCAACGAACTGGGGTATGCCGCCATGACGCCGGTGCAGGCCGCGGCGCTGCCCGCCATTTTGCAAGGGCAGGACGTTCGCGCCAAGGCCAAAACCGGCAGCGGTAAAACGGCGGCGTTCGGCATCGGCCTGCTGGATAAAATCAACGTCGGGCAGGTGGCGACGCAGGCGCTGGTGCTGTGCCCAACGCGCGAACTGGCCGATCAGGTCAGCAAAGAGCTGCGCCGCCTGGCGCGCTTTACCCAGAATATTAAAATTCTTACGCTGTGCGGCGGCCAGCCGATGGGGCCGCAGCTGGATTCGCTGGTGCATGCGCCGCATATCGTGGTGGGGACGCCGGGACGCGTGCAGGAACACCTGCGGAAAAAAACGCTGCAGCTGGACGCGCTGAGCGTGCTGGTGCTCGACGAAGCCGACCGCATGCTGGACATGGGGTTTGCCGACGATATCGATGACGTGATTGCCTATACGCCGCCGCAGCGTCAGACGCTGCTGTTTTCCGCCACCTATCCTGACGGCATCGAGCGCATCAGCGCCCGCGTGCAGCGGACGCCGCTCAGCGTTGAAGTGGCCGACGACGACGCGCCGCTGACCATCGAACAGCGCTTCTATGAGACGACGCGTGACCAGCGTCCGGCGCTGCTGCTGGCCGCCATCCGCCACTATCAGCCGGCCTCCTGCGTGGTGTTTTGCAATACCAAGCGCGATTGCCAGAGCGTGTGCGATGCGCTGGAAGCGCGCGACATCAGCGCGCTGGCGCTGCATGGCGATCTGGAACAGCGCGATCGCGATCAGGTGCTGGTGCGTTTCGCCAACCGCAGCTGTCGCGTTCTGGTGGCGACCGACGTTGCCGCGCGCGGTCTGGATATCAAGGATCTTGAGCTGGTGGTGAACTACGAAATGGCCTTCGACCCAGAGGTGCATGTGCACCGCGTCGGGCGCACCGGTCGCGCCGGCATGAGCGGCCAGGCGATCACCCTGTGCACGCCGCAGGAAATGGTGCGGGCGCACGCGCTGGAGGAGTATCTGCAGCTGGATCTGACGTGGGCGCCGGTGAGCGAACTGAGCGGGGCGAGCAACGCGCCGCTGGAGGCGGAGATGGCCACGCTGTGCATCGACGGCGGCCGCAAGGCGAAAATCCGTCCCGGCGATATTCTAGGCGCGTTGACCGGCGAGGCGGGGCTGACCGCGGCGGAAGTGGGGAAAATTGATATGTTCCCGATGCATGCCTACGTGGCCATCCGCAAAAATAGCGCCCGTAAGGCGTTACAGCGCCTGCGCGAAGGCAAAATCAAAGGGAAAAACTGCAAGGCGCGCCTGCTGAAATAATTAACCGCGGAGGCCGCTTGTGCCTCCGGACAGCATTATTTATACTGTACAAATAAACAGTATTTAAATCTTTTGGGGAATACGCATGGCGGTTGAAGTTAAATACGTAGTGGTCAGAAACGGTGAGGAAAAAATGACGTTCGCCAGCAAAAAGGAAGCCGACGCTTACGACAAAATGCTCGATCTGGCCGATAATCTCGGTGAATGGCTGCAGCAGGCGCCGCTGGCGCTGGACGAGGAACAGCGTGATACGCTGAGCTTCTTCCTGGCGGAGCATAAAGAGATGCTGACGCACATTCTGCGCGGCGGCGCGCCGCAGCAGGCGGACGCCAAGGCGGCAAAGCCGAAGGGCGAGAAGAAAGCGGCGGCAAAAGCGGAAGGCGCGTCTGAAAAACAGGCCGCTTAAGCACTATGTTGCAGCATTGTGATAAAAAAGGATCTAAAATGGGCGGTGAAATCACTTTCTTCAGCCGTTTCGAGCAGGATATTTTAGCCGGACGCAAAACCATCACCCTGCGTGATGCCAGCGAATCGCATTTCCAACCCGGCGAAGTATTACGCGTCAGCCGCCATGAAGACGGGGCGTTTTTCTGTTTTATCGAGGTGCTGTCGGTGACGCCGGTCCGTCTGGATGCGCTGAACGAGCAGCATGCCAGGCAGGAAAACATGTCGCTCGATGCGCTGAGGCAGGTTATCAAGGAGATCTATCCGGGAGTGGATGAACTGTTTGCGATCGTATTTCGCACACGTTGATCGCCTGTCAGGCCTGATGCCATCAGCGCTCTCCGGGTAGTGTAACGACAACTGGAGGGTATATGAGAGCAACAGGATTGGGGCTGGCCGCCGCGCTGGCGGTTATCGTTGGTTTTGCCGGCGGCGCTCAGGCGCAGCAGCACGAGCAGCGGACGGCGAAAGTGGGCCTGTGCAGTGGGCTGCAGGCGGCGGACGTGGCCGCACAGGTAAAGCGCGACTTCCTGCAAAACCGCATTACGCGCTGGGCCTCGGATAAAAAACTGCTCGGCACCGCAACGCCGGTCGCCTGGGTCAGCCCGGACGCGGTCAGCGGCGAGGACGATCTTTGGCAGGTGCCGTTAACGGTGCGCGGCAGTAAAACAGATAAAACCTATCGCGTGACCCTTAACTGTAAAACCGGCGATATCGCCTACAGCGAACCGCAGTAACCCTGCGACAGGGCGCGGCAACGGCGCCCTGATTGGCCAACCTTTCTTGCCACTTTGGCTGACGCTTCACACAAATTTTCCCCGCCATACGTTAATTGACAAAAAATCCCCTAATCTGGCGTTTCAGCGGCGTGCCGGTACCGGCGCCCGTTCGCTTTACTATCCATGCGAGGGGATGCGATGAAAAACAGTTGGATGCAGCAGATTCAATCGCTGTTAGGGCAAAAAAGCGGCTCGAACGGCAGTACCGAAGGCATCGGCAAGTTATTGGCTCCCGGCGCGCTGGGCGGGCTGGTTGGCGTATTGCTGGCGAATAAATCCTCGCGCAAGCTGGTCGGCAAGTTTGGCAAGAACGCGCTGATTATCGGCGGCAGCGCTGCAGCGGGCGCGGTGCTGTGGAACAAGTATAAATCGCGGGTGAAAGATACCCACCAGGATGAACCGCAGTTCGGCATGCAGTCGACGCCGGTTGATCTGCGCGCCAAGCGGTTGGTGCAGGCGCTGGTCTTTGCGGCGAAAAGCGACGGCCATATTGACGACGATGAGCGCCGCGCCATTGACGACAGCCTGACGCAGTTGCAGATCGGCGAGGAGGCGCAGGCCTGGGTACAGCAGGCAATTGAACAGCCGCTCAACCCTGATGCGCTGGCGTTCGGCGTGAAGAACGAAGAGGAAGCGCTGGAAGTGTACTACCTCAGCTGCATGGTGATCGATGTCGACCACTTTATGGAGCGGGGCTACCTTGATGCGTTGGCGCGCTCGCTGAAAATTCCCGACGACGTCAAACAGGGGATTGAGGGCGATGTGAACCAGAAAAAACGTGAACTGGCATGACCTGACGGCGCCGCAACGGATAAAAGCTGCGGCGCCTACTTGTTAAGGCGGGGGCAATCATGCCACCCTACGTCCATCAATGGACGTAAGTGGATGATTTGGTAATGATGACCCCTCCGAAGGCGGAAAAACGCCCGTACCCGATGACGATGCACGGCGATACCCGCGTTGATGATTACTACTGGCTGCGCGACGACGAGCGCAGCGATCCGCAGGTGCTGGCGTATCTGCAGGCGGAAAACGCCTATACCGACGCCATGCTGCAGCCGCAGCAGACACTGCGTGAAGCGCTGTATCAGGAGATGGTGGCGCGCATTCCGCAGCAGGAACATTCTGCGCCCTATGTGCGTAACGGCTACCGTTACCAGACGCGCTACGAACCCGGTAATGAATACGCGCTCTATGTGCGCCAGCCGGCGGCAGAGAGCGACGACTGGCAGACGCTGCTGGACGGCAACCAGCGGGCGCAGGGGCGTGAGTTTTATACCTTGGGCGGCCTGGACATCAGCCCGGACAACCGCATGATGGCGGTGGCGGAAGATTTCCTGTCGCGCCGCCAATATGATATCCGCTTTAAAAACCTGCCGGATGACGTCTGGGCGCAAGAGGTGCTGGAAAACACTTCCGGCAATTTCGAATGGAGCAATGATTCCGCCAGCGTGTATTACGTGCGTAAGCATCCGCAGACGCTGCTGCCGTATCAGGTCTACCATCACGTTGTGGGCACGGATCCGGCCGATGACCGGCTGGTGTATGAAGAAACCGACGACACCTTCTATGTCGGCCTGGAAAAAACCACCTCAGAACGCTATATCCTGATCCACCTCAGCAGCACCACCACCTCGGAAATTCTGCTGCTGGACGCCGATCGGCCCGATGCGCAGCCGCAGGTGTTCGTGCCGCGTCGCAAAGATCATGAATATGCCATCGATCACTACCGGCAGACCTTCTATATCCGCTCCAACAAAGACGGCAAAAACTTCGGCCTGTATCAGAGCGATACGGCGGACGAAGCGCAGTGGCAGACGCTGATCGCCGCGCGTGATGCGGTGATGTTGGAAGGTTTTGAGCTGTTCCGCGACTGGCTGGTGGTGGAAGAGCGCAGCGCCGGCCTGACGCAGCTGCGGCAAATCCACTGGCACAGCGGTGAAGAGCAGCGCATCGCCTTCGACGACCCGACCTATGTCACCTGGCTGGATTACAACCCGGAGCCGGAAACCGCGCTGCTGCGCTATGGCTACTCCTCGATGACCACGCCGGCCAGCCTGTATGAGCTGAACCTCGATAGCGGCGAGCGTCGGTTGCTCAAACAGCAGGAGGTCAACAACTTTACGCCGGAAAACTACCGCAGCGAGCGGGTGTGGGTGAAGGCGCGCGACGGCGTTGAGGTGCCGGTTTCGCTGGTGTATCGCACGGATCGGTTTAACCAGGGCGGTAATCCGCTGCTGGTGTACGGCTATGGCTCTTACGGCAGCAGTATGGATCCAGCCTTCAGCGGCAGCCGCCTGAGCCTGCTGGATCGCGGCTTTGTGTTTGCGCTGGCGCATATCCGCGGCGGCGGTGAGCTGGGGCAGCTGTGGTATGAGGATGGTAAGCTGTTCAACAAGCAAAACACCTTTAACGACTTTATCGACGTAACCGAAGCGTTGGTCGAACAAGGCTATGGCGCCGCCGGGCAGGTGTTCGCCATGGGCGGCAGCGCCGGCGGGTTGCTGATGGGCGCGGTGATCAACCAGCAGCCAGCGCTGTTCCACGGCGTGGTGGCGCAGGTGCCGTTTGTCGACGTGGTGACCACCATGCTGGACGAGTCGATTCCGCTGACCACCGGCGAGTATGATGAGTGGGGCAATCCGAACGAGAAGCCGTATTACGACTACATCAAGCAGTACAGCCCTTACGATCGGGTGCAGGCGCAGGCCTATCCGCACCTGCTGGTGACCACCGGCCTGCACGATTCGCAGGTGCAGTATTGGGAGCCGGCCAAATGGGTGGCGAAACTGCGCGAGCTGAAAACCGACGATCGTCAGCTGCTGTTGTATACCGATATGGACTCCGGCCACGGCGGCAAGTCCGGCCGTTTCAAAGCCTATGAGGATATCGCGCTGGAATACGCCTTTATTCTGTCGCTGGCCGAATAACGAGGTGACGGGCGGCCTGTGCCGCCCGTTGCGTTAGCCAATCAGGTAGTACTTCAGCGTGTGCTTCATGTCCGGGTTGAGGTCGGTGAGGTTTTTCAGCATCCAGTGTAAATAGCCCGGATCCTCCTGAGCGATTTGCTCAATCAGCCGGCCGCGATATTTACCGAACTTAAAGGTCTTTATCAGCGCCGGCCGTTCGGTGATATCGGCCATCTCCTCGGCGCTCCAGGAAGAATCCTTGATAATCCGTTGCAGCAGGGCGGCGGTGACGTAGCAGTCATACAGCGCCCGGTGCGGGTACAACGTATTGTCCTGCGGCAGCTGCACATCAAGGTTCAGCGCATAGCGCAGATATTGGTTGCCGTACTTGATATCCGGGTACAGCATGCGCGCCAGCTTGAGGGTACAAATCCAGCGCCCTTGCATTTCCGGCAGCACGCCACGGTCGAAGGAGGCGTTATGCGCCACATAGTAGTCGCTGCCGATATAGCGGCCAATGGCGACGGCGATCCGCGGCTTATCCTCGACCATCGCCTCAGTAATATGGTGAATGGCCATCGCGTCAATGCTGATGGGGCGGTCCGGGCACACCAAATCGTTCATCGGGTTTGCCAGTTGGCCGTCGATCAGATCGACGGAGGCGACTTCAACAATGCCGCCGTCCAGGCCGCAGGTTTCAGTATCAATAATGCGTAACGTCATGTCATGCTTTCCTCTTTTTCCTCCTAGCATAACGGCAGTCGAAGCGGTAGCCAAACGCTGCTTGGCAGATCTGTGCGATCGGGTGCTTGACCGCTGCTGATTAAATCGCCGAAAGGTGGCGGCTGGATAACCATTATTGCGGCTGGCCGTATTCATTTTAAGCAAACGAACGCGAACGGGCGGTGATCCGTCGGAGTTTTCAGGTTTTACCGTTGACCTGATGCCGGGCTTGGGCTTTGATGAAGGCATCATTCACAGAGAGACGGAAAGCGCCATGGAACAATTACGCGGGTTATATCCGCCGTTAGCAGCGTATGACAGTGGCTGGTTGGATACCGGAGACGGTCATCGGATCTACTGGGAATTAAGCGGTAACCCGGAGGGGAAACCGGCGGTGTTTATCCACGGTGGGCCGGGGGGCGGCATTGCCCCTTATCACCGGCAGTTGTTCGACCCGGAGCGCTATAAAGTATTGCTGTTCGATCAGCGCGGCTGCGGGCGCTCGCGGCCGCACGCCAGCCTGGACAACAATACCACCTGGCATTTGGTCGACGATATCGAGCGGCTGCGTGAAATGGCCGGCGTGGAGCAGTGGCTGGTCTTCGGCGGCTCCTGGGGCTCGACGCTGGCGCTGGCCTATGCGCAGAGCCACCCGCAGCGCGTCAGCGAACTGGTGCTGCGCGGCATCTTTACGCTGCGTAAGCAGGAGCTGTCGTGGTATTACCAGGATGGCGCCTCACGTTTCTTCCCGGAAAAATGGCAGCGCGTACTGTCGATTCTTTCCACTGAGGAACGTCAGGATGTGATTGCCGCCTATCGCCGGCGTCTGACCAGCGACGACCTCGAGGTGCAGCTGGAAGCGGCAAAACTGTGGAGCATCTGGGAAGGGGAAACCGTTACGCTGCTGCCCAGCAGCGAGTCGGCGGCATTTGGCGAGGATGACTTTGCGTTAGCGTTTGCCCGCATTGAGAACCACTACTTCACTCATCAGGGCTTTTTGCAAAGCGACGATCAGCTGCTGCGCAACGTGCCGCTGATTCGCCATATTCCCGCGGTGATTGTGCATGGCCGCTATGATATGGCCTGTCAGGTGCAAAACGCCTGGGATCTGGCGCAGGCATGGCCGGAGGCTGAACTGCATATTGTTGAAGGGGCGGGGCACTCGTTTGATGAACCGGGGATCCTGCACCAGCTGATGCTGGCTACCGACCGTTTTGCCGGCAAAGTGGTCTGAGCGTTTGAACGCGGCGGATAGGGGAAGCGCGCATCCGCCGCGGCTGTTATTTGCTTTTCGGTTCGTAAGGCAGGCGTGAGAACTTGTGCGATTCCATCCGGTAGTGAATGACGCGTTCGCGGAAATAATCGCGCAGCTGTTCAGGTTGCTCACGCTCCACCACTTCAGGGATCACCGGCATGTTGTAGCGCTCTTTGAACGCCACGCCGGAAGCGGCTAAATCCACGTTAACCTTGTCCATCTCTTCTTTCGAGAGTTCTGCCAGATTGTATCCCACGCTATGCTCCTTACTGATACTGCATTTATCTGCGCAGAAAGGTAATGCACCGGGCGACGCTTGGCAAGCCTGGCGTGCCTTGTTCCGCTGTGTACTCAGGGAATGATAATTATTTTTATATGCAGTATGGGCAGTTCCATTATGATTTATATTTATGATGTTCAGCGGTATGACTTTAAATAAGAATGATTCGTCTTTAGACTTATCGGAAGATGAAAATAATTATCATAAATATTAACATTGACGCCATTTAATTTTAACTATATGATAATTAAGGAAATTAAGATTAATTCCACATTGATGTAAATCAACTGTTTTTATTTTGTTTTCGGCGGGGCATAATACGCGGCATATAAAGAACTGGCCTGCGGAATTAAAAGGAATAACTATGCTGACGCAAGAAATGACCAAGCAGCTGAATGAACAACTCAACCTGGAGTTTTATTCAGCGAACCTGTATTTGCAGATGAGCGCCTGGTGTGCGGATAAAGGCTTCGAAGGTGCCGCCGCCTTCCTGAAGGAGCATTCTCAGGAAGAGATGCAGCATATGCAGCGCCTGTTCGACTACCTGAGCGATACCGGCGCGCTGCCGCTGCTGGGCAGCATTGCCGCGCCGCCGGTGGAGTTTGAGTCGCTGGCGGATGTCTTCCAGCAGACCTACGAGCACGAGCAGCTGATCACCCGTCAGATCAACGAACTGGCGCACGTGGCGATGACTACCCACGATTACTCAACCTTCAACTTCCTGCAGTGGTACGTCGCCGAGCAGCATGAAGAAGAGAAACTGTTCAAATCCGTGCTGGATAAGCTGGCGCTGGTCGGTACCAGCGGCAACGCGCTGTTCTTTATCGACAAGGATCTGAAGAAAATGGGCGCGGCCGGCGAAAGCAGCAGCAACGGCCAGCTGTAATCTCAGCCCGGAAAAAAACCGCGCCAGGCAGATGCCGGTGCGGTTTTTTTATGCCTGTCGTTAATGCGGGTATACAGCGAAACGTGCTGCCATTTTGAAAAATGGCAGTGATGTGCTCGACTTGATAATCACTCATCGTTATGATCCAACAGGATTCGCTGTCCGGGAGCGGGGAGCTGCGTGCGCCATGCACGGCCTGTTCCTGTTCCCGCGGCGTCACCATCATGCCGGGTTGGGGCCGCTGACTCCCCCTCAATGAATTGGGTTGCCGTGCGCAACGCGGGGATTCTGGCTCTGGCGTGGTTTTGATCCGCGAGTGCCCGTAATGATTCGGCTGGCAGGAGCGCCATGCTGCCTGCACCCCGGAGGCTGACGGGTATTCCATCCTCATCTTTGTATTAAGGGATACCACTGTGATCGGTAAAATTCGCTCCTCATCTCGCCTGCTCGCCACGCTGTTCGCGCTGTTTGTCGGTTTTTCTTCGCAGCAGGTTTTAGCGCACGCCCACCTTAAAGTACAAACCCCCGCGGCGGATGCCACCGTCAGCCCGGCGCCGCAGGCGTTGACGCTCAGCTTCTCGGAAGGCATTGAGCCGGGCTTCAGTAAGGTCAAACTGACCGGCCCGGACAATCAAGTGGTTAAGACCGGTAAACTGCAGCTGGACGCCAAGGATAATGCCAAGGCCACTATTGCGCTGACGCAGCCGCTGGCGGCGGGGAAATATCTGGTCGACTGGCACGTGGTTTCCGTTGACGGCCATAAAACCAAAGGTCAATACAGCTTTACCGTAAAATAAGCGATGACCCTGGCGACTCTGTTTGTCCTGTGTCGCTTCGTGCACTTTACGGCGGTGATGCTGATGTTTGGCATCGGTCTGTTCACCGCCTTACTGTCGCCGCAGCGGCTCTCCGCGTTACTTTCCCGCGATCTGCGCCCTTGGCTGGCTGGTTCGACGCTGGCGGCCGCCGTCTCAGCCGTAGCGCTGTTGGCCGTACAGGCTGGCCTGATGGGGGACGGCTGGCAGGATACCTATCAGTGGGATATCTGGCTGGCGGTGCTCGGCACCACCTTTGGCGAAGTGTGGCGTTGGCATCTGGCGCTGTCGCTCTGTGCGTTGGCGGCGCTGTGGTTGCCGCTGCGCCAGCGCGCCGCGGCGAGCGCGCTGCTTGGCGGATTGTTGCTGATCAGCATGGCCTTTATCGGCCATGCGGCGATGCACAGCGGCCTGTTCGGCACGCTGCACCGCCTCAGCCATGCGCTGCATCTGCTGGCCGCCGGTTACTGGTTTGGCAGCCTGCTGCCGCTGCTGGTCTGCCTGCGCTACCTGCATCCGGTCCAGTGGCGTGCGGAAGCGGTAACCACGCTGATCCGTTTTTCCCACTGGGGACATCTGGCGGTGGCGGTGGTGCTGATTACCGGCGTTCTCAACGGCCTGATGATCGTCGGCGGCTGGCCGCTGGATATTTCGTCGCCGTATCAGCGTTTGCTGCTGATAAAAAGCGCGCTGGTGCTGCTGATGGTGGGCGTGGCGCTGACTAACCGCTATGCAATTGTGCCGGCGCTGCACAGCGTGCCGAATCTGGCCCAGCGCGGCGTAATCTTAGCCTGTTGGAGCGAGCTGGCGCTGGGCGGGGCGGTACTGCTGCTGGTCAGCCTGTTCGCCACCTATGCGCCAACGTGATATTGCGACTTGCGGTATCCCCCTGGATTACGGGAAAATTGAACCAAATAGCTACTGAAGGTCATTACATGAAACGTGCATTATTAGCCCTCGCACTGCTGGCGGGCGCAGGCGGCGCACTGGCCGCGGAAGGTCTGGAAAACGTCACCAAGCTGGAGTTCGGCAAGCAGTGGGCATTCACCAAAGAGGAAGTCACGCTGCAGTGCCGTAAAGACGGCGCGCTGTTCGTGCTGAACAACAGCACGCTGATGCAGTATCCGCTTAATGATATTGCCCAGGCGCAGGTGGCCGCCGGCCAGCAGCGTGCGCAGCCGCTGGCGACCATCCTGCTGGATGACGCCAATCACCCCGGGGAAAAGATGAGCGTCGAGCCGTTCCGCACGCGTGCGCAAACGCTGTGCGCCAAGTAGGGGCAGGCGTCGCGTTGGCTTATCAATAGGTTAACAATCGGGTGAATTCTGTACGCATTTAATGCCACGTAGAAACTATCACCCGCCGTGCGCCTGGCTGGCAAAAGCCGCCGTGTAGGCTACGCTTAAAGTGCATGGCTGAACAAGCCCTGCAATAAATGCCAACTTTTAGCGCACGGCTCTCTCCCAAGAGCCATTTCCCTAGACCGAATATAGGAAT
Source organism: Serratia sp. FGI94 (assembly GCF_000330865.1). Taxonomy (NCBI): domain Bacteria; kingdom Pseudomonadati; phylum Pseudomonadota; class Gammaproteobacteria; order Enterobacterales; family Yersiniaceae; genus Serratia; species Serratia sp. FGI94. The sequence goes on along the minus strand of NC_020064.1, from coordinate 2,751,253 downwards.
CGTATTCGGTCTTTTTTTAATTAATTGATTTTAATGATTTTATTTCCGCTTGTCCGAAAATGTCCGAATTTCGTCCGAATTTCTGTATTCGGTCTTTTATAACATCACGTATTCTTTCCCCCGCGAGTCCAGGTATTTTCCCGTCATTGCTTCGGATTTATGCCCTAATAGCTTCTGCGTAAATTCCTTTCCTTTTTCCCGCTCATACAGTCGGCCGGCTAGGCTCCGGATTTCATGGAACGTTGGCGGACTCTCTGTAAACTCAATCCCGGCTGCCCGCCGCGCCGCGACAAACTTTTTCGTTAATCCGTCAGGGTGCAGGGCGCCGTCCGGGCTGTTTTTTCGAATGCCGGCGCTGATCATAAAATCGGTAGTGCTGGTCAACCGGCAGCGATCTATCACCGTGCGCAACGTCAGGCCGGTGGCCGCGAGTTCAAGATCCAGCGGCAGCGACAATTTGACGCCGGTCTTCCCCTGCTCGAACTGCAGGCGCCCGTTCGTGATGTTGTCGAACCGCATCAGTGCGACGTCCTCCCTGCGTTGCCCGGTGACCAGCGCCAGATCCATCGACAAACCGAACCACGGCGGCAGCTGGTCGGCCGCTTTGCGGATCTGGAGATATTGCGACAGCTCCAACCGTTCCCGCTTCACTGTGACTTTTGCCGCGCGAGTAGGGGTGACGGGGTTGTTTTCGATGTACCCCTCGACAATCGCCTCGCGGAAAATATCTGACAGCACCGATCGCATGGTCGTCGCCATGGTCTTTTTATCTTGGGCGACCTAGAATTCCAGGAACTCGGTGACGTGCCGCGTCGTGATTTTTGATAGCACCATGCCGTCCAGTTTTTCGCTGACGATCGCAATCTGCCCGCGGCGGACTTTATACGTGGCATCGGCCAGATTGCGGTGCTTAAAAATGACGTCGTAACGCTCGAGCCACGAATTTAGCGTGTAGACATTCCACTGCACGCACTCGTCTGCGCCGACGTTCGCGCGTAACATCATTGACGGATACAAAGAAGGGCAGCCGATCGATATCCCAGCAGATCGCTGGCTGGATTTGCGCGTAGAGATGCCAGCACTGTCAGACTGATCGGGCAGGAAAATTAGAAGAATCAGGCCGGGAAGGAACCTGGTTTATTGGTGGAATAACTAAAAAAAGGCCCGGTACGGCACCGGGCTATCAGGTAGGCATATGTTGAAGCTATATCCGCAAGGTAATTTACACCATAAATGCTATCGAATCGGTCCATCGCCAGTTCAGGAAACTGACCAAAACCAAAGGGGCCTTCCCGAACTTAATTGCAAGCTTTAAACCACCTCCTCAGGAGGTGGTCTTTTACTTAGTGTGGGGATGAGTTTTAATTAATTCAACTCTAATCCTCTTAGTCGCCCTCCGTTAAGGCATACATTAACTGGTTTTTTGAGCAGGTAAGCGACCATAGCTGTTTGGTAAAGACCGTTCAGGTGGCCTTTAGTATCTTCAGATACTGACTTCCCATACCAAGCTCCGTCAATTTTAATATTAAACCCAGGTCCGTTATCTAACCAGTTAGACGAGTTATTTATGCCGGTTATTATTTTGTTGGGATAATAATCGGCATCACAGCTACGCCCATCGCTCATAGGGTTGCCTGCAAAAGCCGACGAAGAAGTAATTAATAACAAAGTGACTAAAAGTGCTTTTTTCATAAAATGACCTGGTTGTTTTAGTGTGCTCATTAAGATTTTGTTTGTGAGGCTTCATTCCCATGGAATGATAGATAAAATTTCTATAACTCTAAGCGTTTCATCCTCAATAGTACTTTGGTCGGACTCAATAAATTCAAAGTTGAAGTCTTGTGATTCTTCTCCTGGCAGAGTAATTTTTATCACTGGCACCCAGATGCCTGTTTGCTGAAAATAGTCTGACTGCATATATTTAGCGCCTTCTCGGCCTGTCATTGTACCGTCATTCAATCCTTGAACATAAAAAAAGGATTCGATCGGTAATTGTTCACCAATACCGGCAGGCCAGGCAGCAACGGAGAGCTCATTCTGACTCCAGGCTTCCAACTGATCCTGCATATCCGTTAAACGACGGGCTTCCAGGCTGGTGGCAAAGGCATGAGTGCTGGCGTCAAAGGAGCATTGATGGTGATAGCGCTTTTGACTGGCAGGCGCTACAGAATTGAAATGCTCAAGCCATTTTTCTGCGGTGGTAATTCCCTGGGATGCGCACTCCCGGCTTTCTTCAGCGTAATCACTTGCCGCGCCGCAGCCTTGGTGGGTACGGGTCATGGTATCTGCATCATAAGGAAACGAACAGAGGACCTCCAGAGGGTGGGCATATGCCGCGCTGTCTCTCCCACTTTTGAGGGTGAATCCCTGAGAGCGGGAAGACTGCAAATGTGTGGTATTCAAATCGCTGCGAAAATAGGAGAATGATACCCCCCCGCGACTGATGGAGCTTGGGCTGGCTTCCCAGGCGTAATAACGGGGACTGGCATTTGCGGCACGTATTATTATGCCATTACAAAACCAGGCGGGGTCATCGCCGCAGGTATCAGCTGTGTCATAAAAGCGTTTTTTCATATCAGCGGCGATTTGTTTTCCTGTTAAAGGCGGTGTTATTGATGCAGCGTGTGTTGTACTTATCTTCAATCCCGAGAGTAGTACGGGGAGGAATAAAAGTATATGAAGGATTGTTTTTTTGTTCACAATGTACTATTACCTTATTAGCTGGAATCCACTCCGCTTACGGTATTTCAGAAAAAAACAAACATCCAATTATTTTTTTGTTTTTTTAGGAAATTTAATTTTAACTTAATATTAGTTTTTTTATTTAAGATTAGGACACGTCCCTTAATTGCATAGTTTTTGATAAAATGGACGGATGCTGCACCCAGTTTCAACATTGCCAGATAATTTCTCGTCATTTTGTCGCAACGTATGGCAATGCGGCGGAATTCTTTCAGACGGCCAAAGCACCGTGCAGCAACGTACCGATTACGATATGCGGCACGTACCTTGCTCCGGCCAGCATACCTGCACTCTGCGTCAGAATAATCATCAAATCCCAGAGTGCTCCTCTCAGAGAGGTGACTACCAGTCAACTGATAGCTTCGGGGGATCGCCGGCGGCCTGGCGGTTTATGACAGTGTGCTATCAAACGATGAAATGCTGGCAGCGTTGAATGATATGCGCGATGTAATGGTTGATAAGGGCATCCCAATGCCATGATATTTTTTAGTAGCTGATGGACATCATTCACCGTATCCATAGACGCTCCTTGTCGATGGGTATAACCGTGACAGTATACAGACCACGCGCTGCGGCCGGCCGCGAGTCCGAACTGGCCCGCAGGCCTTACGTTGTGACGCCGCTCGCCGGGTTTGTCAGCACCCGGCGAAACGACGTCTTCGAACCCGATCCGGGTAGGATCCTCAACTCGCACATCACTACTCGCTGACCGCGCGGTCGGCCCAGCCGCGGTAAAACGCCCGGTACTTGAGCACCAGCTTGTCGTACTTGCTGTACGCGCCGCCGCCGTCCGGTTTCATCCCGTTCCAGATTTTGACGTCGTACTGCGCCGCCTGTCTGGTCTGCAGCCCGAACAGCATGTAGTCGGTCGCACGGCGCAGGGCGCCGCCCACCTTTTTGATCGAAATAAGCATATGCATGATGTTCTTGCCATCGCTCACCGGCGTCACGCACTGGAGCAGCTTGTATTTGAAGTCGCCGTCCAGGGAGACGGTCATCACGCAGCCGCCGGGGTAGCCATCGAAGTGCAGGTTCATCTGCGACATATTCAGACCAAGCGCGCGCGCCAACATGCCGAAGGGGCCAAAGTAGCGGTCCACGGTGAAGTCGATCCCGGCGCCGAACCACGCGCCCGCCTGGGCCAGCGGCTCTAGCTCCGGCCAGCGCTGCCAATCGTCGAACAGTTTGAGTTCGAAGGCCGAGATCGGCAGCTCGTGCACGGGAGCTGCGTGCTGTGCGTCGTAGAAATTCTCGACGATGCGCAGCACCGCCGTGGAGGTCTCAAACGCAAAGTGCAGGTGCATAAAGTCATCGTTATCGACGTCGGCGGCGGTGATTTCGGGCAGCGGATGCAGCGGCTGCGGGGAGCCGTACCAGACCCACACGTAGCCGTAGCGCTCGGTGGTGATCCATGTCGGCTGGCGCACCGAGCGCGGCACCGGCTCCAGTTTACGCACCGTCTGGCTGTGCCCGGGGATGTGCACGCACTGGCCCTGTTCGTCGTAGTGCCAGTGATGAAACGGGCACTGGATGCAGCCATCCTTGACCTGTCCGTCGGCCAGGTTCGCGCCGAGGTGCGAGCAGTGGCGGTCCATCACCACGGCCTGTCCTGTCGCGCCGCGCCATGCCACGCACGGACGGCCGAACAGCGTCAGCGCCTTCGGCTTGTCCTTGAGCTCACTGGAGCGTATCGCAACGTACCAGCTTGCGGCGACGGAGGTGGTCGCGTCGTACGCCTTCGGGGGATGATCCTTGACGCTCACTGATTGCAATTGAATGTCGTTCATCGTTTGGTTCCTCGACGGCCGGCTACTTCTTCTGCATCAAGCCGATGCGGGTGGTGATGTACGCCTTGAGCAGCGCGAACATCGGGTTATAGTCGAAATACTTTTTCACCTCTGCCGGCGCGCTGGTTTGTGTCCAGTACATCAGCTTCATCGCCGGCAGCAGGCTGTGCTTTGAGTTGTTGAGCTGCGGTTTCTCCCCGGTGATGCAATAGCCGAAGCCGAACATATGCTTGGCGAAATCCCGTTCGTCGATGAGGGCGTGAATCCGCGCCGCGGCCTCCTCGGGCGGCTTCTGGCCGGCGCTCACGGCCTCGATCTCGGCTTTGGCATCATTGAACAGCTGGTAGTAGCCCTCCATGTCCGCGCACAGATAGCCGAGGTATGGCGGATCGTTATCGAGATGATCGAGGTCGCCATCGTTGCGCGACGCGCGGAACCGCGCATGGGCCTGCACAAGCCGGAACTGCCCGAGGATCGTGCCGACCGCCCACAGCCGGTGGAAGGCGTCCCACAGGCGGAAGTCCGAGAACGCGGTGTAGCAGCAGCTGACGAAGTCGTCGTTGTGGTCCAAAAGCTTTTGCTGCAGGCGCTCAATGTACTCGAAGCGCTCCGGGGAGAAGTCGTCGTCGCGCAGCGCCTTGATAAGGCGCGCCGCGAGCGCGTGGATGGTCACCGCGGTGTTCTCAAGCCCGCGGGAGAAGAGCGGGTCGATAAAGCCGTTCGCGTGCAGCATCAGGCAGTAGCGATCGCCGACGCAGGCGCTCGACGAGAACTGCAGGCGGTCGGTTCTGACCCAGTCACGCACCGGTACGGCGTCGCGGAACTGCGCCCCAATGCTTGGAAAGCGCGCCAGAAACTCGTCGAATTCCTGCTGTGCGGAGATGTCCGTTTTCGGGTAGATACGCGGGTCGAGCTGCAGGCCGACGCTCACCAGATTGTTGGTCGAACGCGGGTGGTTGTTGAACGGAATCACCCAGAGCCAGCCGCCTTTGAACATGTGGTGTAAGGTTCCCTCGTGCCAGCGCCAGCGCTGTCCCTTGACCTTGAAGATTTCGTCAAATGGTTTCACCCCGATCATATGCGTATAGAGGCTGCGCGAGTGCGTCTTGAAGCGGCACGGCTCTTCGCGGAGATTGAACTTGATCGCGAGCGGCGCGCGCGGGCCTCCGCAGTCGATCATATAGCGGCCAGTGAAGCGTTCGTTCTGCGCGGTGGTAATCGCGACGCCGTCTTTATCGGCGTGGAATTCGGTCACCTTCGTATTTTGGAGCACCGTGCAGCCGTATTTAATGGCGGCCTGCAGCAGGTAGGCGTCGACGTCTTGCCGGTAATAATGGCTCTCCGGTCCCCAGGGCAGCTCGGGAATGACGCACTGCGTGAACTCCTTCGGATCGTGCTCCTGGCCGGGTTTGTGGAACACAAAACCGAAGTTGCGCTTGATGCCGGTGCTCGACGCCACGTAACGCTGCGTCGAGTAGAACGACGTGATGTGGTCGAGTTCCGGAATGCCGTAGCGATCGGCGATGATGCGGTTCATCAGCGAGGTTTCGGGAATCGACGATTCGCCGATAGTGAAGCGCGGGTGCGACGACGCCTCGACGATCAGCACGCGAAACTGCTGTTTGGCCAGGATGGCTCCCATCTGGGTGCCGGACATGCCCGAGCCGATGATGATCACATCGAAGTGGTGGTTATCGCGCCCGTTCGCCGGGCTCTTCTGAGTCATGAGGGCAAATCTCCTAATGAGAGGAAACGATGGTTACGCTCAGGACGGATTGAGAGCGCTGCGGAGGCGGGAGCGTGCGGCCAGCGTGAGCGTGAGCAGGTCGCCGAGCATGCTGGGCGCGTATCCGCCACTGCCGACTGAGGGGCCGTTGCGTCCGGCTTCGTATACCCGTTCCGCCAATTGGTGATGCGGCGCCCGGAAGCGCAGCAGGATCACGAAGAGCCGGTTGAGGGCCGTCAGCCCGGCCCGGACGGATTCGTCCTGCGCGCCGGCCGCTTGCGCCTCGGCGATCGCGCGGTCTACCAGCGCCGGCTTCCCGGCGAAGCGGGCGTAGACCGCGCGGTATCCAGGAAGCACGTAGGGCAGGTAGGTCTCTTTGAATTCCAGATAAACCGGATGATCCGATTGCGAGCCCCACAACACATGCTCCAGTACGAACAGGGGCATTTCTACGGCGCCGGGGCCAAGGTAGCTCTGGCCTCCGATTTGAATCGGTTCGTAGAAGGGGCGTAGCTCATCGTAGAAGACCTGCGGCGAGATAAAGCGGTACGCGTAGACGATCGATTCAACCATTTTTTGCAGATAGGCGGCCAGCTCGTCACACCCCTGCACAAACGCGGGCGAGCGCAGGGGCACCTCAGTCAGCTCGACGGTCACGGCGATGGCCGCTTCGAGCGCCGCCATCGACATGCGTACGCTCTCGAGCAGGTGCGTTTCGTCGTCCAGCCCGGAATAGCTGCGCTGCGCGTCGGCCGCTGAAGGGTTCCAGACCGTCACATGCAAAAGCGTCTCACGCGGCGGCATCTCGGTGATGCGCGCCAGGTCGAGCAGCAGCGGCTCTAGCCCGGGCACCGCGTCTGCTGGCTCTTGTCCGTGTCGCTTGAGCGATCCCAGGAAAAAACCGATATCCCGCATCGCGGCGGCCGCTTCGGTGAAGCCCCAACCGGCGGGCACGCCGCGCACCGGCAGGAACTCGCGCAGCAGGCCGACAATGCCAGGCACGTCCTGGCTACGGTTCAGACCCGGCAACTGCAGTACCCGCGGGCGCGCCTGCAGCGGATCGCAGGCCGCCACGGCCGCGTGGGTGGCGGCAAAGGCACCAGCCCGATCCAGAATGCGTTCCACTACAGGATCTCCGGTGATGCGGGTCGCGACTGTTCCGCGTAGCCTTTCTGCAGCGAGCGCAGGTAATCATAGTTTGTCGGCAGGCTGGTGCGCAGACGCTCGGCCTCGTGCTGGATGCTGGCGAACATCGCTTCGGCTTTATCGATCGATTCCGGTCGCAGTTGCAAAAGCGGCAGCGAGCGGTCAGGCAGCATATCCAGGCCGGCAAAGATGCAGTAGTAGTTGCCGTTCAACCAGAAATTCTTGAATTCAAAGTCGAAGGTATCGTAGTAGGTGGCATCGTCGAACGAGGTAGTGGTCAGCGGCAGGCCTGCCTTGTAGCGCTCAATTTTCTCCTGGATGGCGTCGGAGAGCCGCAGTTCGTGCCGGTTGGCGAGCCAGAATGCGGTATCTTCACGCGAGGAGGTGAAATAGTGCGCCTGAACAAAATCCCGGCAGTCGTCGAACATGTAGACGATCTCGGCGTTGAATGCGTCAGCCAGGCGTGGGTCGAACGCGGTGTCGGGGAAGTGCTTCACGAGTTGGTAAAGCGCCGCGTAGATGAAATAGATCCCCGTCGATTCCAGCGGCTCCAAAAAGCACGACGCCAGCCCGATGGAAACACAGTTGTTAACCCATGCTCGCTTGTTGCGCCCGACCCGGAATTTGATTTGGTTGAGCGGCTGATTGTCCGAAAGGCCCCACAGGTTGAGGAAGTCGCTGGTGGCCTGATCGCGCGAGGTGAACTTGCTTGAGAAGACGTAGCCGCTGCCGAAGCGGCCCAGCATCGGGATCTTCCAGGTCCACCCCGCGTTCATGGCGATCGACGAGGTGTAGGGTTCGACTCCCTCCTGTGTATCGTCGTTGGGGACGGCGGAGGCAACCGCGCTGTCGCACAGCAGGTAGTCGGACATATCAATGAAAGGCTCCTTCAGAGCCTGATTGATCAACAGTCCCTGCATGCCGGAACAGTCGATAAACAGGTCTGCTTCCAACTGCCGGCCTTCCTTGGTGAGCAGGCTGGAGATGAAGCCGTGTTCGTTCAGCTTAACTTCCACCACCTCGTCGACCACGCGGTTCACCCCGCGATCGACAGCCCAGCGTTTGAGAAAATCGGCCACCAGGTGCGCGTCGAAGTGCCACGCGTGTGACATCTGACGGCTGCCGTCGTGCAGGCACGGCGCCAGGTTGCCATCGAGCGCTCCGGGCTGTGGGTAGCAGGCGTATGCCATCGACTGCTGAAAACCCTGTTCGCGCTTGCGCAGCCAGTAATGGGTGAGCGGCACGCCGTCGCAATTCGGCACGTTGCCGAATAAATGGTAGAAGTAATCGTTATGCGAGGGAGAGGGAGGTTTTCTCCAATTGACGAATTTGATGCCGGCCTTGAACGCGCCGTTCACCTGGGGCATCCACTCCCGCTCCGGTATTCCGAGGAAGTCGAAGAACACCTTCTGCAAGCTCGGAATGGTCGCTTCGCCCACGCCGATCCGTGGGATCGCCTCAGACTCGATAAGCGTAATATTCGCCTGCTGTTGGAGCGCCCGGACGAGGTACGAGGCGGACATCCAACCCGCAGTGCCGCCGCCTACGATAACAATATTCTTGATCGGTTTGCTCATGACACTTCTCCCATTAGGAGCCGATGGAGGTATTAGACTGGGGTCTAATTCAGGTTAGACTTTAGTCTAAAAAGTGCAAATGCCGCTTCCGATTTAACGGCATCACGCCGCTCTCGCGGGAAACTCAACGCGGGCTGAAAGGTATATTTATGAAGAGTAGCGATTATCACGCAGTTATATTCGATCCGTTTTGTTTATTGTTGAAAACAATATGTTAAATCCCCGAGCAACACTTTCTTGCACTGGTTGCTGAGCGTATGGCGCGCCGTCCTATTATTTTCGCTGTGAAGTGTAGGGGGGAAGCAGTACGTGCTTAAAAATAAACGGATAGTAGGACGGCAAGCTAATCTAGCTTGGGCAAGGCAGGGGAGGAGCAGAAGATTTAATGTAAATAAAGGTAAATGAAAAGGGTTGTCGCCAACCCTTTTCCTGGTGGAGTTTATAGACCAACACTGGCTCTGATATGTTTCACATATGAATCGGCCCATGTTTTGGTCAGGTGGTTTTTATCGAACATCATCGGCACGTTGTCTTTGTCGATGTAATCACAACGCTCCTGATTACAGTTAAGATCAAATACGTCAATGTAGTTGATGCCGCCTTGCGCCAGCTGTTCCGACATCCAGCGGTTACTTGCCCTTGACTCTTTGGTGACCAGCTTTTCTATTTTACTTTCCGGGGTTTTTTGCGCAATCTTGTAAAAATCGATGCTGAAGGTCTTGGTCTGCCCGACAATAAATACCTTATCCTTACCAATTTTATTAATGACTTCGGTCAGTTTTTTCGCCAGTCCCTGATCCTGGTTTACCATCCAATTGGCGGATAGCAGAATATAGTCCACCTTGTTGTTTACCAGGAAGTCGTTATAGATATAGTTGAACAAATCGGTGCAGCGTTTCTCACCGGCCTTGCCATTTACCGGCATGCAGCCGGATGCTGCCGCCTCCATGACATTGTAATCAGCGAATACTTCATTGACCGACTGGTAGAGTTCGGCCGCATGGCTGTCGCCCAGCACCAGGATATTCTTCTTATCGTCAGCGGTTTTTAAACAGACTTCTTTATCAAAAAATGAAATATCATTGGTCTTGGTTGACAGGAAGCAGGTACGGTTCTGATTACCGAATTGTCGGATCCCTTCAGGGCTGGCTGCATAAGTTTTGAATTTTTCCAGCGCGATAGTACTGGGCGATACCCAGTGTTTATTGACTTCTGTTGCCGTTGCGCCGAAGGATAGCGCGGCGAATGCGGTGGCGGCAGAGGCCAGGTAGGCGTAGCTCTTGCTGAACAAGCGCTCAAAGTATTTGTAAGAGATATAACCCAACGCGAAAGACAGAATGATACCGATAGTTGCATTGAGCGTTGTAAACTCAATGGAGTTATTGGCCATAAATGAGACCACCGGCCAGTGGAAAAGGTAGATGGAATAGGATGCGGAGCCGATACTCTGTATGACGCTGTTTTTGAACAATGTTTCGCTGTTGCTGAGATTGGCATGGATGATGGCACCGGTCGCTAATACCGGGATCAGCGTCATTCCGCCTGGCCAGGGGGCGCTCTCTTTCACAAACAGGAAGAAGGCGATCAATACAATAACGGCGACGATTTCGGTCTGTTTGGCATAGGGATTTTTAAGCCGCGAGGCAGACACATAGGCGCCGATCATCAGCTCCCACATACGGGTGGGCAGCAAATAGAAGTTTGCACTCAGGTGTGATTTGCCAAATAGAATGCAGAGCAGTACCGAGCAAAGAATAATTAATAGATAAAAATGACTTTTGTAATGTTTAAATAAGGTGCCAATGAACAGAATTAGCGGGAATATTAAGTAAAACTGCCATTCAACGGACAGCGACCAGGTGTGTAATAACCAGTTGAAGTCAGATGTTGCGGAAAAATACCCGCCGCTGTGCAACAGGTAGTAAATATTAGAGGTGAAGGTCAAAGCGCTAAGCGTTTGCCTAAACTCTTCCTTGGCGCCGTTAGGCGTTTCGGAATACAGTGCGAGTAAAAAGGTGAAGATGACCATCATCAATAGCGCAGGGTATATCCTCTTGAACCTTTTTCTATAAAAATCAATCACCCATGATTTTTTCCCTATCTGCTTTTGACATATTTCGTTCATTAAAAAACCGGAAATAACGAAAAATATATCAACCCCAGCGAAACCACCATATGCAAATTCGAATTTAAAATGGAATAAGACCACCATCGTAACGGCAAGAAATCTTAATCCATTAATGTCCAGTCTAAAGTTCATTTTTCACTAACACCCAGGAAACAAGAAAGATCCTAGAAAATAGCATTTTGCTAGAGAGTACAGCAACGCGGTTAATTCTTATTTTTAGCGGATTGTCGGATGGATTAAATTCTACAATTTTTAGGATAATGGCCAATTATTTATTATTTTTGTAGAGTGCCGGAAGGGAGAAGTGAGCATTAAATAAATAAAAATTATAAATTACATAGTGTTAAGATTTTGTTAAGGATGGGCGTCCGCCTATGTCAAGATGTGTAAGTAACAAATTTTTAATGTAAATGAGGCATGGGCGGTAGATTGAGTCGCGGCCGTGGCGGCGATTTATAGGAAAAATCCCTGTTGCATTGAAATGGGATACCGCACGCCACTGCTGATGTTGCTTACTGTATTTTCGCTGATGCTGGCGTATTGAATTTTACGTGATCTCTGTTGGCTACTGTCCCCAGGGTTGCTCGCTGACATACTGCAAGAAGCTCATCATACCCAGGCAAACCAGTACGCCAACCATTACTATTATCACTAATCTCATGATGTTACCTTCCAGTCGTTTGGTTATCTGTTTCGTTATTCGCACGCCAGCAGGCGTGTGAGTAAAGCAACCTGTTTGCCTTACGAATTATTGGCGATCCAGTATAACCAGAAGTGGCCAAGGTTGGGAGTCAGGCGGCTAAAGGGTGGGAGCGAGGGCGTAACAGCGGGGCAGATATTTACTATCGGCATAATGGTATCGGGCTAGCCAGGTCGTCGGTTGTTTGCTTTATGGCTCCGGCTATGCAGACCCTTTTTTTTACGCTATTGCTAATCTGTTGATATATATCGGTTGAATTGAATGCGAGAAAAAGAGCCTTTTCGGGCGTAATCGGCAGGAGTGTTTTTAAAAACAATGGGCTAGTGCTAATCTGCAACAGTTCACTGCCGTACAGGCAGCTTAGAAACGGTAAATTTAGCCATTTTTCAGCCTGTCGTTGTTCACTGCCGCACAGGCAGCTCCGTCCCCTTGCTGTGATTCTTATTCCTCAACGCGATGACAAACCATTTCGATATTATGGCCGTCCGGCGCAATCACAAAGGCGGCGTAGTAACTGGCGTGATAATTGGGACGCAGGCCCGGCCTGCCGTTATCTTTACCGCCGGCCGCCAGCGCCGCCTGGTAAAAATCATCCACCTGCCGGCGGCTGTCGGCGATGAACGCCAGATGCAGCTGCGCCGGCTGCGTCGTGGTCTGGTACAGGCACAGTGAGGTATTGTCGGGGGCGGCGATCTCTATCCCATAGTCCGGCGCGCCTTCATCCGCCACGCTCACGCCCAGCGGCGCTAGTGCCTTAAGAAAGAAATTTTTGCTGGCCTCATAGTCGCTAACGCCAAATTTTACGTGGTCAAACATAGCTTCCCCTTACCAGTGATGAGCCGTGCGCTCACTCCAGTATAGCCGTGCGGGCCGGGTATACTGCCGCGCTGCGGTTTTTTCTTCTTCCTCGTTTTGACGGGGAGCGGCTTTACAACTATAAAAAATAAGACCTGAGTATCACAATTGATGGTTTATCTGGGGGTACTATGTTCAATAATGAAGATGATTTCCTGAGCGCGTTACCGGAAAAGCTGCGTGAACCGATCGTTAAATTTATTGCCGGCGTTAAAGATACGCTTAATTCTTTAAACTCTGAGTCCTCTGATCTTGCCAAAGGCGTCATTGAAACCGTAAAAGGATTGTTCACGGAGGTGGGGGATTTTATTCACGATCGCGTCAGCAATATTTCTGATCTATTTAGCAAACCGCTCAAATTCTTTAAGGATACTCTGGAAGGCGTGAAGGATCTGGCCGGTAAAGTAGGGGATATCTTCCACGATATCAAGGATAAGTACGATCAGTTGACGGATAAACCTGGCCATATTTTCGACGGGATTAAAAATTGGTTCGATGGCCTGCTGGACGGCAAGCAGGAAAAAACCAGCGATGCGGAATTTAATTTGTACCAAGATGCCCATGATAATGCGGTGGTCGCCCACAGTGCTATTGAAGCTAACGGTGTTGCCACGGCTAATGCGGATATGCACTCGGTAATGTAAGCGGGCGCGAGAACGGCACGACCCGGCCCTTTTACTCAGGCGGCGCCGGGCGTACGCTTCTCGCGCTGTTGCCGCTCAGTCGGCGCTTTTCCAGCGGTTGGCCCTGCTGAAGGAGCCATAGTCGTTAAACCTGACGCCCATTTCTCTCATCGCGCGGTGCGCTTTTGCGACGGTCAACTGCCGGATATAGAACGGTTCATTAACCACAAAGTGGTGAATACTGTGCGTACTGCCGAAATTAAAGCAAAACAGCTGCAGCGGCCATAGCCACCAAGGATTCATCACCTGAGTTTGCTGCAGGAGGTTATTGTGCTCTACGTCGCCATGATAATGCATATTTGAACTGACGAAGTGCAGGCAAAAACTCCAGAGAATATTGGGGCCGATCAGCACCACCACCAACATATCAAGATCGCCGATCAGCGCCTGCGCACCGGCGGACCAGGTAATCGGCATGCCGAACAGCGCTGCGGCGATGTCCACCCCGTGTACCAGCAGAAACAGATACCACAGCCCCCAGGTCAGAAAAGCAACGGGGAAGAACGCCTTGAGGCCAGTCATCACCATCCCCAGACGGTTGCCTTTATCTTTGTCCTGCCAGGCGACGACGGTCATTGCCACCATCAGGTCCGCCGTCATCAGCAGCCGCAGCACGCCCCAGCGGGTGCCGTTACTGAGCGCGCGCTCTTCAATATCCAGCTCTGAACCGGAATACTGATGATGTTTAAGGTGCAGCGTTTTGCGCGCCCACGGGTTGGCGCTGCTCGGCCGGACGATCCACACCAGGGCCATCATCAGGTGGTACATAAAGCGGTTTTTTTTAAAGTAGAGGCTATGGATTAAATCGTGTTCTATCTCATGGGCTAAAGAGAGACACAGCGCATTAAGGATCAGACATAGCCACCAGGGAATCTGCTGATTGAGATAGAGTGCCGAGACGATGACCATTGAAAACAGCGCGAAGAGCAAGATGCCAAGGCCAATGGCGTTCTGATATTTCAACACGGGGAAACGCTGCTTAACGTCGCTGCCTGCCGCGATAATGTTTTTGCGGATATATTTTACCCGCTCGGGCAGGCTGAGCGGCTGGGGTTCATCGACCATTGATACGTCCTCGCTATCCGGTTAACTGCTGTCGAGTGCTCTTCAGGCTCCCTGAGCGGCTGCCTCCGGCCATGTCAGCCAGGATGATTTCCATGCAATAAGTAAGGTAGAAATAATGAGCAAATTATCAAGCATCACTTAAGTTTTGGTGCGGGCGATAGATTTGTTCAGGAATGATTTATCTGCTGATTATTCAGTGAATAATGTCTGGTGTTTCCCGTATTTGATTCTGCTGTTTCGGATTTTTGCGCAGGGAAAACTATCGCGAAGTGAATGGAATTAAAGGGGGAGAATAGGGGGCAGAAGCCCCCTAAGAGAAGACGGCGGTTAGTGCGCCAGGCTTTGGACGATCTGGTAAACCGCCTTTACGCGCTCATCGTTAGGGAAGTTTTTATTCGCCAGCATCACGACGGCGGTTTTTTGCGCGGGGATAAATACCGCGTAGGTGGCAAAGCCGTTAGTCGAGCCGGTTTTGTTGTACCAGGCCTGCTGCTGAGGAGCCTGTGGCGGGGTTATCGCCTGCGCCGGCGTGCCATCCATGATCACCTTCACATCGTTGCCTGCCAGCAACGTTTCCAGCTTCACCGGATACGGGTAGCTTTCCCACATCAGATCCTGAGTAAACTCGCTGGCGCGGTAGTAGCCGCGATGAACGCCATCCAGCGCCTGTTGCCAGTCAGGCGTCACCTTGACCAGCCCCATATTGGCGTTCAGGTAACGGATCAGATCGCTACTGCTGGACTTCAGGCCGTAAGATTCAGCGTCCAGCGGACCGGGGGTAACACGCACCGGTTTATCGTCTTTATTATAGCCCTGCGCATAATCTTTCTGGGCGGCCGGCGGCACATTGAGGTAGCTGTGCGTCATTCCCAGCGTCGGCAGCAGGCGCTGCTCCATGGCGGCGGCAAACGGCTGCTTCAGGCTGTTGGCGGTAATCATGCCGAGCAGGCCGATGCCCAGATTGGAGTACACCCGGTAGCTGCCGATGGGGTGCGACGGCTGCCACTGGCGATAATAGTCCATCAGTTGCTGTTCATTGGTAACCTCATCCGGGACAAACAGCGGCAGGCCGGAGGTATGGGTCGCCAGGTTCAGCAGGCTGACACGATCGAAGGCGCTGCCGCGCAGCTGCGGCAGGTAATGGCTGGCCGGCTGCGCCCAGTCAATTTTGCCGGTGTGCTGCGCGTAGGCGGCCAGCGTGGCGGTAAAGGTTTTGCTCAGCGAGCCGATCTCAAACAGCGTGTTCTGCGTAACCGGCTGTTTGCTCTGTTTGGAGGCTACGCCATAGTTATAAAACTGCGGTTTGCCGTCGACGGAAACGGCGAGGGTCATGCCCGGCACCGCATACTTTTCCATTAACGGCTGTACGATCTTGTCGATGTCCGTCTTATCGACGGCGTGGCTGAATGCCGGCAGCAGGGCCAGGCACAGGGGAAGCAGGGTAAGCGTTTTTTTCAGCATAATTAAAGGTAACCGAGGATGCATCAGATGTCTGGGAATGCCGAACCCGCAGGTTCGGCGCCGATCGTTAATGCGCAAATTTTCCTGTTGCGCTGAAACTACATCATAGAACAGTTGCGTATCGTTATTATCATTAATTATGCGAATAATCCTGATCAGGGCAGGCCCAACCAGCGCAGCAGCGCGGTCACCGCAGCGGCGGCGATCAGCACGATAATCAGCGGCACTTTACGCCAGGTAAGCAGCAGGCCGGTCAGGACGCCGACCACCCGCGCCGCGCCGGCGAAATGTTGGTCCTCAAACAGGGTGGCGATAACCGCGACCGCCAACAGCAGCGTGGTGGCGGCATCCGCCAGCAGATCGCGGGTGGCGGTGGAAAAGGACATCTTCCGGCCGAGCATCGCGCCGCTCAGGCGCAGCAGATAGGTGCCGGCGGCCAGGATAATCATGCCGATAACCACGGATTGCAGTGACATTAACGCGTCCTCTTTCTGATCAGCAGGCCCAGCAGGGCAAACAGCACCGGCATGCCAATGGGTGCCCAGGGCACGGCCGCCAGTGCAAACGCGGTGCCGGAGGCGGCGGAAAGCAGGGTGCGGCGGTTCTTCAGCGCCGAAACGATCAGCGCCAGGAGAATCGTCGGGAAAACGGCGTCCAGACCAATACTGTGCACGTCCGGGATCAGGTTGCCGATGGAACCGCCGATAATCACCCCCAGCGGCCAGCACAGCGCAATGCCGAGGCCGCACAGCCAGTAAGCCGCCTTACGCGCCGCCAGCGTCGATTGCGATACGCCGAACACCACGCTTTCATCATTCATAATGTGGCAACCGAGGAAGCGCGCCGGGCCGTGGCCGATTAAATCCTTCACCGCCATGCCGAAGGGCATATGGCGCGCGTTGACCAGCAGTCCGGCGGTAGCGGCGGCAAATGGGCTGCCGCCGCCGGCGACAATGCCGATAAACAGAAACTCGGACGCGCCGGCCAGCACCAATACTGACAGCCCCAGCGGCACCCACAGCGGGAAACCGTAGCCGATGGCCAGCGATCCGTAAGAAACGCCCACGATGCCATCGGCCAGGCAGACCAGCACGATGCCTTTGACCACATTACCGTTTAGCGCGCCAAAGCGGTTGAGCCTCATCTCCATTACCTTATAACGAACGAAAGTTCTGTTATAATGAACAATGCCAAGCTGTTTTACAAGTCGAACGATCGTTCGTTATAAGGAAAGAGTGACGTATTTATGACGCAACCGATAGCCATTATTGCCGAGGCGCTGATGCGTGAACGCCAGCGCGCGGGGTTTTCTCTGGCGGAGGTCGCCCGGCGCGCGGGCATTGCCAAATCCACGCTGTCGCAACTGGAGGCGGCGAACGGTAATCCCAGTCTGGAAACGCTGTGGGCGCTGTGCGTTGCCCTGGATATTCCGTTTGCCAGGCTGATGGAGCCGCAGCAAAACAGTACGCAGGTGATCCGCCGCGGCGAAGGGCCAACGGTGGTGGCGGAAATGGCTAACTATACCGCCGCGCTGCTGGCGACCTGCCCGCCGGGCGCACGGCGCGATATTTATCTGCTGACCACCCAGCCCGGCGCCGATCGTATTTCACAGCCGCATTCTCCCGGTTCGGTGGAGCACATTATTATTACCCAAGGGCGGGCGCTGGTCGGGCTGACGGAAGCGCCGGTCGAACTGTATGCCGGCGACTATATCTGCTACCCCGGCGACAGGCCGCACATCTTCCAGGCGCTGGAGCCGGATACGCTGGCGGTGCTGGTTTCGGAGCAGAACTGAGCCGCTGGTGCGTCGGCTTTATTAACTATTGTAATCAGCGTAATTACTTTCATTCTCATTTGGCCGTCACTTATAATCCGAACGCCTGCCGTTTTTATAGCCATTAATAAGAATGCTAATTAATTTTTCCCACGCCTGTGACGTTCAGCGTCGCGGCGGTTGGGCCGGGGGATCCTGGCGGCAGGCATCCCCGGTAGAGCATTCACATAAACAGGGATTTCAGGAGAATGTTGATGAAACGGAACGTGCCGCTATTGATGGCGGTGTTGATGGGCGCGGCGTCTGCGGCGTCGGGCGCCGCCTTTGATTTACAATACCACCCGCCGGCTGCGGCCGAGCAGAAACCGGCCGATACGCCGCCGTCACGTAAATCTGCGCCGCGCCATCAGATATGGAATGCGGAAAAACTGGCGCAGGATAATCAGCGGGCGGAGAGCCGGGAGCAGGCCGAGGCGTTGGCGGACTATCAGCGCCAGCGGCAACGCACGCAGATGCTGGGGGAACAGCGGGGCGGACGGCATCCGCACAGTACGCGCCCGGCGGCCAGAGACTATCAGGTCAACTGTATGCCGCCGGCGTATCGCGGCAGTCTGAAGTGGGATGACGAAGGGCGCGATCCCAGCCTGTGCGGGAGCATTAACTGGGATTAACGCGGATAGCAAACACAAGGCCGGACGCTGTTAACATCCGGCCTTTAAGCGTGCGGCGGCACCTTTTCAGGAGGCCATCGCTTCTTCAACAAATAGGAAACCGTTCATCACGTCGTTGAAATAATCAGCCGCAAAGCGGCTTTCCATATAAATAAAGTGGCCAGCCTGCGGTACGGTAATAAATTCGCAGTTATTGATATAGTTACTGAGTTCCTTAATATCTTGCGCTGTAGTGTATTCGTCTTGCTCGCCGTTGATGAACAGTATCGGCGTATCGATTTGCCGGAAGGTATCGATATAGTCCGCCTGGTTAAATTCGGTAATTTGTGCAACGTGGTAACGCACCTGCTTTTGCGCTGATTCGTCAAACTGTCTCAAGTGTTCGTAGTTCACCTGCTTCAACAGATTCGGCAGATATTTGCCAACCTCGGTATTGAGTAGCATCGCCGCTTCGTCGCCTTTACCTTCATCCAGTAATTTCTTGCCCTGACTGACGTAGTAATTCATCGCGTCGTTCACCTTGGTGGAGAACGATGCCACCACGGCTTTGCGGATGGAGCGAGGGCGGGAGGAAAGCGCCATCAATGCTGCCAATCCGCCCCAGGAGATGGAGAGCAGATAAGACGGTTCATAATGGTTAATCAAACTCTGCAGAATGAAAACCTCATCGGTTTTCGACAGCGGTTTGGTTAAGTCATTATGCTCACGGGACTGACCAAGGAACGGCAGATCGAAAAGAATGACGTTAACCCGGTTCTTGAAGTTACGTACGCAGCTGCGAAAAGCCAGCGTGGTTGAAAAAGATCCATTAACGCAAATGACGGAATCCGTGACGCCTGGATAAATATATCGCTCTACATAGACCTGCCAGTCACCGACGCGAACAATTTCTGTTTCTGGTTTCATTTCCCACCCCCATGAATAACAATAAAATGATGCCAGCCACTCAGCGTGGCGCAGCAAACCCTGGAGAATATTTGAAAATCATTGCGTTCCGGTTATTTTGTGTCTGCGGCCAGTGCGGCCGCAGAGCGATATTATGAGTCCGGATATTACGCTGCGTGGTGTACGGCAGCGTCAGCAGCGTCAGTTACGCCGTTAACTTCTACAGCAGCTGGAGTAGCAGCAGCGGCAACGTCACCACCGGTGTGTTCCAGTGCAGAGATCAGCGCGTCGGTAGCGTCGGTTGCGCCATCGGTTACGCCGTCGGTGACGTGATCTACAACTTTACCGACATCGCCGCCCAGGTCGCTGATTTTATCCAGCACGCCGCCGACAAAATCAGTCACATTGCCAGCCAGGTCGCCTACGGTGCCAGCCACATCACCCACCAGGCCCAGCAGAGAACCGGCTACGCCGGAAAGCAGGCCGCCAACGCTGCCGGCTACGCCGCTAATGACACCCCACAGGCCGCCGCTGCCTGAAGTTACAGCGTCAACGACGCCGCCGATAGCGCCGGTGGCGTTGTCAACGGTAGAGTCGACCAGATCGCCCACGGTGCCAGACACGCCGCCAACCAGATCGCCGGCGGTGCCGGTAACGGAACCCACCAGATCGCTTGCGGTGTCAGCGACGTCTTTCACGATATTATCAGCCATAAATCCTCCTAAAAACCTTGCAGGGTTTTGCATTAACAGGGTAAGCATCCAAGCGAGAGTTATTCATCCTTTCGCCTATAAAGTTAGAACCAGATCACGTTGATGATCAAAGTTTAATTAAGTATTAAACCCATGTTAAAAAGTTATAAATCGTGTGTTTTTTTATAAATTCAATATATATCAATTGATTGTATTTCTGGTTCGCTCATCGGATAAGTGAGTTTTTTAGGAATAATTCTATTCACACAGTTTTATTACTGTTGTTTTATTAATTAATTGTGACGCAAATATTAACTTAGCAAGATGTTTTGAAATTGTTAGGAAAACTTACGTTTTTCGCTAAACTTTGTTGGCTTTATGCACCGCCGACGCAACAAGCGTCTGAAGCAGGCATGGACGAAAGGCGGGGCAGCGCGCACGGCGTGTGTCGGCGCGCGGGGAGAAAGCGGGTTAGCGGCAGTAGGCTTGCAGCAGGCTCAGCGCGTCGGCATTGAGCTGATAGAGATACACCGGCCGGCCGGTGGCGCCGTACATGATGCGGGTGCTGAGGATTTCGCTGTCGGCCAGGTAAATTAAATATTTACGGCATGACACTCGCGAGATGCCGATGGCGTTAGCCAGATTATCGGTAGAAAACTCCTCGTCGTGCTGCTGTTCAATCCATTCACAGACCGTGCGCAGCGTCAGGCTGGTCAGCCCTTTCGGCAGCTTCTTGTTTTCATTACCGTTTGGCTGGCGGCGCAGCAGGTTATCTACGTCGGACTGCGCGCAGAACGTGCGCTGCGCCAGCAGGTGCGACTGCTGCTGATAGTGGCTCAACGCCTGCTTGAAACGGGTAAACTGAAACGGTTTGATCAGATAGTCCACCACACCGTAATGCAGCGCCTTTTGTACCGTATTGACGTCGCTGGCGGAGGAGATAACGATAACGTCGGTCTTCTCGCCCAGTTCGCGCAGCGCCGGCAGCAGATCCAACCCGTTCTCCTGCTTCATATAAATATCCAGCAGCACCAGATCGATCCTGGCGCCGCCGTCGGTAAGCAGGGCCTGCGCCTGCGCCAGCGTCGCCACCGTGGCCTGGCAGTGGAAGCCCTTGACCTGGCTCAGGTAATATTTATTGAGTTCTGCCACCATCGGATCGTCATCGACAATCAATACGTTAATCATGTTTTAGCTCTTGGCCTGATAGGGAATATGCACATAGAACTGGGTCAGTTCACCCGGTTCAGAGTCAAAATCAATACTGCCACCCAGCTTTTGCAGGTGGCTGAGAATTAATGCCAGGCCGATGCCGCGTCCCGACCCTTTGGTTGAAAATCCCTGTTCAAAAATGCGTGAGCCGATGATCGGATCGATGCCTGGACCGTCGTCACTGACGATACAGTGTAAATGATTATCATTGTGATGGAAGCTTAGGGTGATCTCATGTCCTTCTTCGCCATCGATGGCCTCAATGGCGTTTTCGATTAAATTACCCAGCACGCTGATCAGCACGTGGGTGGTTTCCGCATCTGCGGTTTCCGGCAGCAGGCTGTCTTCGTCAATCACCAGATCGATGCCGGCCTCCTGCGCGCGGTTGATTTTGGCGATAAAAAAGCCGGCGACTTCGGGCGATTTCACCCGTAGCAGTAGGGTGCCGATCTCTTCCTGATAGGTGCTGGCGGTATTGATCACGTAGTTTTCCAACTGCTGATAGGCCTTCATATGCAGCATGCCGAGGATCACGTGCAGCTTGTTCATAAACTCGTGCGACTGCACCCGCAGCGCGTCGGCGTACTGCGTCATGCCGCTGAGGCGCTGCAGCAGTTGGCTGACCTCGGTTTTATCGCGGAAGGTGGCAATGGCGCCCACCACCTGACCCTGAACGATCACCGGCACGGTATTCACCAGCAGTTCACTGCCGTTGAATGCGATCTGCCGGTCGCGCCGCGGCTTGCCGCTCTCCAGCACCTCCGCCAGATGCAGCTGCGCCGGCCAGTGTTTGCTGGCGGCCTCGATCAGCAGGTTTTCAAACGGCCCGCTCTGGCGCAGCAGCCGTTTCGCCTCATCATTGACGATGCTGATACGTGATTGATTATCGACGGCAATCACGCCTTCTTTAATCGATTGCAGCATCGCATTGCGCTGTTCAAACAGGTTGGAGATTTCGTAAGGCTCAAAGCCGAGCATAATGCGTTTCAACGCTTTTACCAGGCAGAACGTGCCCAGCGAACCGACCAGTGCGGCGAAGGCCAACGTCCAGTAGATAATCCAACGGCTCTCGTCGATAACGCGCTCGACGGTGTCCAGCGCGATGCCCAGCGCCACTACGCCGATCTGCTGGTGCCGGGGATTATAAACCGGCACAAATACCCGCAGCGCCGGGGCCAACGCGCCGCGGTTGATGGCGCTGTTCAGCTGGCCGCGCAGTGCCGGCGCCAGATCGTTGCCGATAAAGTGATGGCCGATCAGCTCCGGCTTGGGGTGTGAATAGCGGATGCCGTCCATATCCAGCACCACCACGAACAGCAGTTCGTTATGCTGGCGCACCTGCTCGGCAAAGCGTTGAATGGCGCCGTCCTGCCGCCGGCTCTGCAGCCCGTCGACGATGGTGTCGGACAGCGCCAGCGTTTCGGCGATGGCCATGGCCTTGCGCTGCAGCTGGCTTTGCCCTTCATGGTTCATCTGAACAAAAAACAGGGCGTACACCACCATCAGCACCGAGGCGATAATGGCGGACACCATCAGCGTGACCGAGGTGCTGAGCTTCAGCGGGAGCCTTGGCTGGGACATGAGAATTCTCCGGAGCAGGTTGCGACGCGTTATTCTAACGGGGAAAAGGGACGGGCGCAGTTACCGGCTGCAGATTTCCACGGCCGGCGGCGGGTACGGGGTTATTTTACGCTATGACGCTGCGTTATGACTGCTGGTAAAGCGCCAGCGCCTGTTCACCGTCGGCGCCCTGATGCACGATCGCCATCAAGGCGCGCACCACCTGCGCCGGGTTATCGTGCTGATAAACGTTGCGACCGTACACCATGCCACTGGCACCCTGCGCCATCAGCGCGGCAGACTTGTCCAGCACCGCGCGCAGCTCGCCCTTGCCGCCGCCGCGCACCAGCGTTGGGCAGCGGGCCGCTTCGACGACGCGGTGAAAATCTTCCACCCGCTCGGTCGGGTCGGCCTTGATGATATCAGCGCCCAGCTCACGCGCCAGACGCACCAGCGGCACCATCTTTTCCACGTCGCCGATTGAGCCGTAGGCGGCGCCCTGGCCGGCCGGCGCCATAACCAGCGGCTCGACCATCAGCGGCATGGCGTAGCGCTCGCAGGCGTGACGCAAACGACCGATGTTCTCAACACACTGGCGGAAAATGCCGGGTTCATCCGGGATCATATACAGATTGACCACCACCGCGGCGGCGTCCATCTGCAGGGCGGCGAGGATCGGTTGCTCCGGGTTATGCAGCACCGCCCACATTTCGCGGTGGCGGGCGGCGTTATAGGCATTGCCGACGTCGGTGCGCATCACCAGCGCCGGTTTGTCGCGCTGCGGGGCGTTTTGCAGCAGATCGGCCTGGCCGTAATTGACCTGAATGGCGTCCGGCCGGGCGGCGATCAGGCTGTGCATCACCCGTTCGATATTCTCCAGGCCGGACAAGAAATCCGGCTCATTGGCGATGCCGTGATCGATCGCCACATCCAGACATTTCCCCTGATTAAACAGCCGGTTCATCCTCGCCTTATTGCCGATTTGCATCTCCAGTCTCCGTCTGATTGGTCGTCTACACAGTATTGGCGAGGATAGGTCGTACGGAACGAATAATCGTGTAAATTGCGCTGCTGCTCGCAATTTTTAGCCGGGCCGGGGAGAACGGGGCGCTCAGGTCAGAAAATCCTCCCGCTGCGGAGTAAAGGTATCCAGCAGTACGCCGGCCTCCAGGCAGACGCAGCCGTGCACCACGTGGGGACGTTTATACAGCGTATCGCCGGCGCTGACCTGATGCGTCTCATCGCCGATGGTAAACGCGAAGCGGCCGGACAACACGTAGGTCAGTTGCTCATGAGGATGGCTGTGCAACGGCCCGACCGCGCCGGTGAGGAAGTGTACTTCGACGGCCATCATGCCGCCGCCGTGCGCCAGAATGCGGCGCGATACGCCATCCCCCAGCGTTTCCAGCTGGGTATCCTGCTTAAATACGAACATTGACGCTCCTGCTAACGAATGAGACCGGATGGGTTTAAATTAAAACGTTGTTTTAATTTTAGCAAGAGGCGCGCGTCGCCGACGGAACGCGGAATATTGAACCAACCGACAACCGCCGGTGCGTTGACAGTTGCGCGCGCGGACCCGGCGACAGTATGCTAAACCCTGCGGCACCCACGGGTGCGCTCGACTATCGCCAGGAAATAAGGGAATCCGCTATGCAAGTTACACGTCGGTTATTGCCACTGATGCTGCTGATACCGCTGTCGGCGCCGTTATTGGCGATGGCGCAGCAGACGCCGCCGGACAAGGGCCGTTCCGCGTCTTTGGCGCCGATCCCCAGCCAACTGCTCGGCCAGTGGCGGGTGACGAAAACATTGCCGACGCAGGCCGACGCCTGCTGGGATCGGCAGCAGATCGACAGCGTGCTGAATACGCAAATCAGCTACCAGCGAGACGGTTTTAGCTGGAATAACCAGCAGCGGCGCAGCTTGGGTGTGGTAAGCAGTACGGTTGAGGAGCAGGAGTTTGTCGAGGATAACTCGGAGGCTGACTCCGATACGCCGGCCGTTGATTTCGCCATGCTCGGCATTATCGCGCCGGCGGTAGAGCGGATCGCCATCATGCATACCGCGAAAGACTCGGCCGCCAATACGCCGGATGCCGACGAGTTCCCCGGGGCGACGGTGCTGATCAAAAATCCGGATACGCTGATTTTCTCCCTGTGCAACGTGTACTTTGAGGCCCAGCGTCAGCGCTAAAGGCTGGCGTTACACCGTCACTCTAACCACGTCGATCCCGCTCTTTTGCAGCCCGTTGAGGCAGTCTGCGGGAATCCCCTCATCGGTGATGATGGTGTCGATGCGCTGGGTATCGATAATTTTATGCAGGCTGGAACGGTTGAACTTGCTGGAGTCGGTCACCACGATAATCCGCTCCGCCACTTCGCACATCCGGCGGTTCAGCCGCGCCTCATCCTCATTGTGCGTACTGATGCCGCGCTCCGGGTCAATGGCGTCAACGCCGAGAAACAGCATATCGAAGTGATAATTCTGCAGCGCCTGTTCGGCCTGATCGCCGTAAAAAGAGAGCGACTGACGGCGCAGGTGGCCGCCGGTCATTAACAGCTCCACGCCTTCCGCCTCCAGCAGCGCATTGCCGACGTTCATGCCGTTGGTCATGGCGATCACCGCCTGGTGGTGGCGCATCAGCCGGGCTATCTCGTAGGTGGTGGTGCCGGAGTCGAGAATCACCCGATGGCCGGGCTGGATCATCTCGGCCGCAACCCGGGCGATAGCCTGTTTTAACGCCATATTCAGCGAACTTTTCGCTTCTACGCTGGGCTCCGCGGCGGGCGACGCGCCGTCGCAGATCAGCGCGCCGCCGTAGGCGCGTACGGCGATGCCCTGTTTTTCCAGGAACGCCAGATCGTTGCGGATCGTCACCGTGGAGACGCCAAACCAGGCGGAAAGATCGTTAACCTGCACGCTTCCTTGCTGCCGCAACCGCTGAATGATCTGTTCACGCCGTTCGCTGGTGCCGGTGACGCGCTTGTCAGCGGAAAAGTCGCTGCTGCTCATAAGAGCTCCTTTCATTAAGTCTTTCGTTTCATTTCGATTCGCCTATTAACTCCTTTCCTTTGACAGAATGCAAGCGTAAAAACGCCGTCGTCAGTGCGCTGGCTCACGTCCGTTTCCTTTCGTTGGCTTTCTTTTGTGAAACGGATCGGAAAATTAATATCTTTCGTTTTGTTTTTTTAAATCTCTACAGCAGGATGAAAGAAACGAAACGAAAATATGTTGCCGTGCATCGGCCGGACGGGGGGAGGACAGTGAAACAGCTTACAGAGATGGTTATCAGGCATAAGCAGGGGCTGGCGAATGGCATCTACGCCGTGTGCTCCGCGCACCCGTTGGTGCTGGAGGCGGCGCTGTGCTACGCCCGGCAGCAGCAGACGCCTTTGCTGATTGAGGCGACGTCCAACCAGGTCGATCAGTTCGGCGGCTATACCGGCATGACGCCGGCGGATTTTCGCGGCTTTGTCTGTCGGCTGGCGCAGCGGCTGGATTTCCCCACGTCGCAGCTGATCTTCGGCGGTGATCACCTCGGCCCCAACCGCTGGCAGAACCAGCCTGCCGAGCAGGCGATGGCGTTGGCGGAAACGCTGATTGAAAGCTACGCCGCCGCCGGTTTTAAAAAAATTCACCTCGATTGCAGCATGTCCTGTGCGGATGACCCGCGGCCGCTGAGCGATGCGATCGTCGCCGAACGCGCCGCGCGGCTGGCGCAGGCGGCCGAACGCACCTGCCGCGCGCAGTTCGGCGTCGCCGATCTGGTGTATGTGATCGGCACCGAGGTGCCGGTGCCCGGCGGCGCGCATGAGGCCCTGACGACGCTGGCGGTCACCGCCCCGGAGGCCGCGCGGGCGACGCTGGCCGCGCACCGTCAGGCGTTTGAGCGGCAGGGGCTGGATGACGTCTGGCCGCGCATTATCGCGCTGGTGGTGCAGCCCGGCGTCGAGTTCGACCATACGCAGGTGATTGACTACCAGCCGCAGCAGGCCGTGGCGCTCAGCGCTATGGTGGCGTCCTGCGATACGCTGGTGTTTGAAGCCCACTCCACCGATTACCAGACGCCGCAGGCGCTGCGCCAACTGGTGAAAGACCACTTTGCAATCCTGAAGGTCGGTCCGGCGCTGACCTTCGCCCTGCGCGAGGCGCTGTTTGCGCTGGCGGCGGTGGAGCAGGAGCTGCTGCCGGCGCATGCCTGTTCCGGTCTGCGGCAGGTGCTGGAACAGGTGATGTGCGAGCGGCCGGAGTACTGGCGCAGCCACTACCATGGCGATGAGTCCGCTCGCCGGCTGGCGCGCGGCTACAGCTACTCCGACCGTATCCGCTACTACTGGCCGGACGAACAGATTGAGCGGGCGTTTACCCAACTGCTGCATAACCTGGCGGAGACGCCGATTCCGCTGCCGCTGCTTAGCCAGTATCTACCGCTGCAGTATCCCAGGGTGCGGGCGGGGACGCTGGTCGCCGCGCCGCGCGCGCTGATTATCGACCATATCCAGCACGTTCTGGGCCAGTATCACGCCGCCTGTCAGGGCGAGGCCCGGCATCACGCATAACAACAACGAGGAAAACGCTATGCCGAACATTGTATTAAGTCGCATCGACGAACGTCTGATTCA
Source organism: Serratia sp. FGI94 (assembly GCF_000330865.1). Taxonomy (NCBI): domain Bacteria; kingdom Pseudomonadati; phylum Pseudomonadota; class Gammaproteobacteria; order Enterobacterales; family Yersiniaceae; genus Serratia; species Serratia sp. FGI94. Next base: position 2,723,964 of record NC_020064.1, on the reverse strand, counting down.
CGGGCAGGTAGGCGTGCAGTGGGTCGGGTTCGCCGGGGCGAATCTGGTGCTGGTGGCCAACGATGAGGCGGCCGCGGACCCGGTGCAGCAGAACCTGATGGAGATGGTGTTGGCGGAGGGCATTGCGGTGCGCTTCTGGCCGTTGCAGAAAGTGATCGACAACATTCACCGCGCCGCCGATCGGCAAAAAATCCTGCTGGTGTGCAAAACGCCGGCGGATTTTCTCACGCTGGTGCAGGGCGGGGTGCCGGTAACGCGTATCAACGTCGGCAATATGCACTACGTCGAGGGCAAACGACAAATTGCCAAAACGGTCTCCGTCGACGCCGGTGATATCGCCGCGTTTCACGGCTTGCAAGACGCCGGCGTGGCGTGCTTTGTACAGGGCGTACCGACGGAGCCGGCGTTGGATCTGTTCAAACAACTGTGAGGAATGGGCGATGGAAATCAGTCTGTTGCAGGCCTGTGCGCTGGGCGTTCTCGCCTTTATCGCCGGCCTGGATATGTTTGACGGCTTAACCCATATGCACCGCCCGGTGGTGCTCGGCCCGCTGGTGGGGCTGATCCTCGGCGATCTGCATACCGGCATTCTGACCGGCGGCACGCTGGAGCTGGTGTGGATGGGGCTGGCGCCGCTGGCGGGGGCGCAGCCGCCCAACGTGATTATCGGCACTATCGTCGGCACCACCTTCGCCATTACCACCGGGGTAAAGCCGGACGTGGCGGTCGGCGTCGCGGTGCCGTTCGCCGTGGCGGTGCAGATGGGCATTACCTTCCTGTTCTCGGTGATGTCCGGCGTGATGTCCCGCTGCGACAGGATGGCGGCCAACGCCGACACCCGGGGCATTGAGCGGGTGAACTACCTGGCGATGCTGGCGCTGGGGTGTTTCTACTTTCTGTGCGCCTTCCTGCCGATTTACTTCGGCGCGGAACATGCCAAAACCGCGATCGACGTGCTGCCGGCGCGGCTGATTGACGGCCTCGGCGTGGCGGGCGGCATGATGCCGGCCATCGGCTTCGCCGTGCTGCTGAAGATCATGATGAAAAACGTCTATATCCCCTATTTTATCATCGGCTTTGTGGCGGCGGCCTGGCTGAAGCTGCCGGTGTTGGCGATTGCCGCGGCGGCGCTGGCAATGGCGCTGATCGACCTGTACCGCAAAGGCCCTGAAGCCAACACGCCGGAGCCACGGCAGGAGGAGTTCGAAGATGGTATCTGATCAACGCACGCTGCCGAACAACGTCTCTGGCGGTGAGGAGACGCTGCTGTCCGGCGCCAATGAGAACGTATATGAAGACCAGCGCGTCGGCGCGGAACTGAGCCGCAAGGACATCAACCGCGTCGCCTGGCGTTCCATGCTGCTGCAGGCTTCGTTCAACTATGAGCGTATGCAGGCCTCCGGCTGGCTGTACGGGCTGTTGCCGGCGCTGAAAAAAATCCATACCAACCCACGCGATCTGGCGCGGGCGATGAAGGGGCATATGGGGTTCTTTAACACCCACCCGTTTCTGGTGACCTTTGTCATCGGCATTATTCTGGCGATGGAGCGCTCCAAGCAGGACGTCAACAGCATTCAGAGCACCAAAATCGCCGTCGGCGCGCCGCTGGGCGGCATTGGCGACGCCATGTTCTGGCTGACGCTGCTGCCGATTTGCGGCGGTATCGGCGCCAGCCTGGCGCTACAGGGGTCGATCCTCGGCGCGGTGATCTTCCTGCTGCTGTTTAACGTGGTGCACCTGGGGGTGCGTTTTGGTCTGGCCCACTATGCCTACCGCATGGGCGTGTCGGCGATTCCACTGCTGAAAGCCAACACCAGGCGGGTCGGTCATGCGGCGTCGATCGTCGGTATGACGGTGATCGGCGCGCTGGTGGCGACCTACGTGCGCTTGGCGACGACGCTGGAGATCACCGCCGGCGATGCGGTGGTCAAGCTGCAGAGCGACGTGATTGACAAGCTGATGCCGGCCTTCCTGCCGTTGGCGTACACCTTGCTGATGTACTACCTGGTGCGGCGCGGCTGGAGCCCGCTGCGGCTGATCGCGATGACCGTGGTGCTGGCGATAGCCGGCAAGTTTGCTCACTTTTTGTAAGCCGGAGGCGTTGACGATGATAGGCATTATTCTTTGCGGCCACGGCGGCTTCGCCAGCGGGCTGGCGCGGGCGATGACGCAGATCCTGGGCGAACAGCCGCAGTTTATGGCGATCGATTTTACCGAAAGCGCCAGCACGGCGCAGCTGACCGCCGAGCTGGAGCAGGCGGTGGCGGCGCTTGATGCGCAGGAAGAGCTGGTGTTTCTGACCGATCTCTTGGGGGGCACGCCGTTTCGCGTTGCGTCGACGCTGGCGATGCAACGGCCGGGGCGGGAAGTGATTACCGGCACCAATCTGCAGCTGCTGCTGGAGATGGTGCTGGAGCGGGAGGGGCTGAGCAGCGAGGCGTTCCGCCGGCAGGCGCTGGAGTGCGGACGGCGCGGGCTGACCAGCCTGGCGGATGAGCTGGGCCGCTGTCGGGCGGAAAAACCGTTGGAAGAGGGCATCTGATCCTCGCGTCCGCCCGCTGACACCAAACCATACGCAAGGCCGCCGCGCGATTGCCAGCGGCCGATGCTGACGTTACACGACTAAGGATTGAGCTATGCCACACACCGAGATTTTCCCCACCGCGACGCCGGACAGCTGGACAGAGGCCGAAATCCGTCAGCAGCCCGCCAGCTGGCTGCGGGCGCTGGAGAGGCTGGACGACCTGCGCCGGCCGCTTGAACAGTTTCTTGCGCCGCTGCTGCTTGACGGCGACTTACGCATTGTGCTGACCGGCGCCGGCACCTCGGCGTTTATCGGCGAGATTATCGCCCCCTGGCTGGCGCGCCATACGGGCAAGAATTTCAGCGCGCTGCCCACCACCGACTTGGTCACCAACCCGCAGGACTACCTGAACGCCGCCCATCCGCTGCTGCTGGTCTCCTTTGGCCGTTCCGGCAACAGCCCGGAAAGCCTGGCGGCGATTGAGCTGGCCAATCAGCTGGTGCCGGAATGCCATCACCTGGTGATTACCTGCAACGAAGGCGGCGGTCTGTACCAGAACGCGCGTGACGGTGACAATGCTTTGGCGCTGCTGATGCCGGCGGAAACGCACGATCGCGGCTTTGCCATGACCAGCAGCATTACCACCATGATGCTCAGCTGTCTGGCGGCGTTTGCGCCGGCGGTATTCAATGCCCGCCGGTTCGGCGACGTGGCCGAACGTTGTCAGCGCATTCTGGCGTCGCTGGGGGATTTCCGCACCGGCGTGTTCGGCAACCAGCCGTGGCAACGCGTCGCCTACCTCGGCAGCGGCGGCCTGCAGGGGGCGGCGCGCGAGGCCGCACTGAAAGTGCTGGAGCTGACCGCCGGCCGGCTGGCGGCGTTTTATGATTCGCCGGCCGGTTTCCGCCACGGCCCGAAATCGCTGGTGGATGACAAGACGCTGGTGGTGGTGTTTATTTCCGGCCATCCCTATACGCGCCGTTACGATTTGGATCTGCTGGCCGAGCTGCGCCGCGAAAAACAGGCGCAGCGCGTAGTGGCGATTGCGGCGCAGCCGGATGCGGTGATCGAACAGGGGCCGCATATTCTGCTGCCGCCGGCGCGCGAGTTTAACGACGTGGAGCTGACGTTCTGCTTCCTGATGTACGCGCAGGTGTTTGCGCTGAGCGAATCGCTGAAGGCGGGCATTACGCCGGATACGCCTTCCGCCAGTGGTGCGGTCAACCGGGTGGTGCAGGGCGTGGTTATTCATGCATGGCAAGCGTAAGGGGACATCATGAGCATTATTTCCACCAAGTATCTGTTGCTGGACGCGCAGGCTCGCGGCTATGCGGTGCCGGCGTTCAATATCCACAATGCCGAAACCATCCAGGCGATTCTTGAGGTGTGCGCCGAGCTGCGTTCACCGGTAATCCTGGCGGGCACGCCCGGCACCTTCAAGCATATCGCCTTTGAGGAGATCTACGCGCTGTGCAGCGCCTATTCTGCCAGCTATCGGATGCCGCTGGCGCTGCACCTTGACCACCATGAATCGCTGGATGATATCCGCCGCAAGGTGCAGGCCGGGGTGCGCAGCGCAATGATCGACGGCAGCCATTTGCCGTTTGACGATAACGTCCGGCTGGTGGCGTCGGTGGTGGAGTATTGTCATCGTCACGACTGCAGCGTGGAGGCCGAGCTGGGCCGGCTGGGCGGCGTGGAGGACGATATGGCCACCGATGACGAACAGGCGTTTATGACCGATCCGCAGGAGGCGCGCCGCTTTGTGGCGCAGACCGGCGTCGATAGCCTGGCCGTCGCCATCGGCACCGCGCACGGTCTGTATGCCCAGCGGCCGAAGATTGATTTTCAGCGCTTGGCGGCCATTCGCGATGTGGTCAGCGTGCCGCTGGTGCTGCACGGCGCCAGCGATGTGCCGGACGAGTTCGTCCGTCGGGCGATCGCCCTCGGCGTCTGCAAGGTCAACGTGGCCACCGAGCTGAAGATCGCCTTCGCCGGCGCGGTGAAGCAGTGGTTTGCCGACCATCCGCAGGGCAACGATCCCCGTTACTACCTGCGCGTGGGCATGGATGCGATGAAAGAAGTGGTCAGAAATAAAATCAGCCTGTGCGGCTCGGCGGGCAAAATCGGCGCGGAACCGGCGCTGACGGCGTAACGCCGCCTGGTGATTAGTGCAGTCTTCAATAACAACAATAAGGATCTCTGGTATGAGGAAAGTCTTCCGCGTGGCGCTGTTGACGCTGCTGGTGGCCAACGGTGCGGCCGCCGCGCAGTACGCGCTCGATAATGAAAATATTGCCGTGGCCTTTAACCAGGATAAGTCGGCGCTGACGATCAAGGATAAGGCCGACGGGGGGCAGCTGGCGCCGCAGGAACTGTTTTTTCTGACGCTGCCTGATGAGACGGTGATTCATGCCGCGGATTTCACGCTGCAGAGCGTCAGCCAACAGGGGGAGGCGATAACGCTCACCTATACGCGCCCTGACTTTAACGTCAGCGTGACGCTCAACACGCTGCACGGCAAGTATGCGCGCATCGATTATAAGATTAGCGCGCAAAAGCAGGCGCGCCGGGTGGCGAAGATTACCTTCTTCCCGACGAAGAAGCAGGCGCAGGCCCCTTATGTTGACGGTGCGATCAATAGCTCACCGATTATTGCCGACTCATTCTTTATTATTCCGGAAAAGCCGATCGTCAATACCTATGCCTACGAGGCTACCACCAACCTGAACGTGGAGCTGGCGACGCCGATTGAGCCGGAAGCGCCGGTCAGCTACCGGATCTATTTCGGCACCTTTCCGCAGCCCGACCAGCTGCGCCGCAGCGTGAACCAGTTTATCAACGCGGTGCGCGCGCGGCCGTATCAGCCTTATCTGCACTACAACAGCTGGATGGATATCGGCTTCTTCACCACCTATACCGAGCAGGACGTGCTGAAACGCATGGACGAGTGGGACAAGGCCTTTATCAGCGGCCGCGGGGTGAAGCTGGATGCGTTCTTGCTGGATGACGGCTGGGATGACCGCAGCGGACGCTGGCTGTTCGGCCCGGCGTTCCGCCACGGTTTTGGCGCGGTGCGGGACAAGGCGGCCAGCGTGCACAGTTCGGTCGGCCTGTGGCTGTCGCCGTGGGGCGGCTATAACAAACCGCGCGATATTCGCGTTTCCCACGCCAAAGAGTACGGTTTTGAAACCGTTGACGGCAAACTGGCGCTGTCCGGCCCGAACTACTTTAAAAACTTCAATCAGCAGATCGTCAAGCTGATCAAGAACGAGCATATCACCTCGTTCAAGCTGGACGGCATGGGCAACGCCAACGCGCACCTTGCCGGCAGCCCGTTTGCCTCGGATTTTGACGCCTCGATCGCGCTGCTGGACAATATGCGTGCCGCCAACCCGCAGCAGTTTATCAACCTGACCACCGGCACCAACGCCAGCCCGTCCTGGCTGTTCTATGCCGACTCTATCTGGCGGCAGGGCGATGATATCAATCTGTACGGCAAAGGATCGCCGGTGCAGCGCTGGATGACCTACCGCGATGCGGAAACCTACCGCTCTATCGTCAAAAAAGGGCCGCTGTTCCCGCTGAACTCGCTGATGTATCACGGCATTATCAGCGCGGAAAATGCCTACTACGGCCTGGAGAAAGTACAGAGCGACGCTGACTTTGACGATCAGGCGTGGAGCTTCTTCGCCACCGGTACGCAGCTGCAGGAGCTGTATATCACCCCGTCGATGCTGAACGATCACAAGTGGGATACCCTGGCGCAGGCGGCGAAGTGGTCGCGGGATAATGCGGCGGTATTGGTCGATACCCACTGGATCGGTGGCGATCCGACGCTGTTGGAGGTATACGGTTGGGCGTCGTGGCAGCCGGAGAAGGGGATTTTCGGGCTGCGCAATCCGCTGGATAAACCGCAGACCTATTACCTGGATCTGAGTAAAGCGTTCGAAATCCCGCAGGGCGTCGGCGACCGCTTTAGCCTGAAGCCGGTTTACGGCAGCAACGCCACCTTCCCACAGGCGTATCAGCAGGCGCTGGTGGTTACCCTGCAGCCGCTGGAAACGCTGGTGTTTGAGGCGACGCCGCTCAAATAGCCGCGGCGCAACGCCGGGCAACACCCATCCACGCCGCGGCGTGGATGGGTTGCTATTGGTTCAGGCCGGCTCGCCGCCAATCACCTGGCGGATACGTTGGGCGATATGCGCCACGTGAGTTTCCAGCGCAAAGTGGCCGGTATCGAGCAGCTCGACGACGGCGTGCGGATTGTCGCGCCTGAAGGCTTCCGCACCCGGCGGAATGAAAAAGGGATCGTTCTTGCCCCAGATAATCAACGTCGGCAGCTGGGCTTGGCGGAAAAACGCCTGAAAGTCGGGGTAGCGCTTCAGGTTGTTGGCGTAGTCGAGAAACAGATCCAGCTGGATGTCCTTGTTGCCGGGGCGCTCCAGCAGCAGGGCATCCAGGTGCCAGGTTTCGGGCGCGACGCGCTCCGGATCTGGCACCCCATGCAGATACTGCCAGCGAATGCCCGCCAGATTCAGCACCGCGTCGTTAACCGCCTGGCGGTTCTCGGCGGAGGCGTCCTGCCAGTAGGCGCGGATTGGCGCCCAGGCGTCGCCAAGCCCTTCCAGATAGGCGTTGCCGTTTTGGGAGATAAACCCGGTCACCCGCTCGGGGTGATTGAGCGCCAGCCGCAAACCGGCCGGCGCGCCGTAGTCGAAGACGTACAGCGCGTAGCTTTCCAGCCCCAGAGCCTCGACAAACTGCGTGAGGGTCTGGCCCAGTGCGTCAAAACTGTAGCGATATTGGCGTTCCGCGGGGATTTCGCTGAAGCCGAAGCCGGGCAGGTCCGGCGCCACCAGGTGGAACTTATCCGCCAGCAGTGGGATCAGTTCGCGGAACTGGTGAGATGAACTGGCGAAACCGTGCACCAGCAGCAGGGTCGGGTTTTGCGGCTCACCGGCTTCACGGTAGAAAACGCGTACGCCGTCGGCATCGGCGTACTGATAGCGTACGGGGAAATGGTGGTTCATGGTCATAATGCGGCTCCCGGTGTAACTGTTAAATGTGTTTTTAAGGGTTACTGACGAGGCTTAGTATGGCGCCATATTGTAACCTGTCAAATGCTTGTTTAATGGTTACGGTGGCGATGTTGGCCGATGGCAAACGAGAAATGATAGAGATATATTATTTAATTCAGTAGGTTATTGGCTAAGGTGCAAGGTTCAGCGCCGAGTAAATAATGTTGTAACTGTTAATTTATTATTTTATGGGTTACTTTATCTGGCATTGATATACGTTGGAGACGTCGATGTCCGCTCATTCCCATAGCGTTGAAGGTCCGCTGTTTGTCGCCGACCATGGCGCGCTTGATTTCTTGAATACGCTGGCGCAGCTGAACGGGCAGCCTTATGATTTTTGGCAGTCCGATGATGATGTCCGCCACTGGCTGGAACAGGCCGGTTTGGCCGCTGCGCCGGACGCGCCGGCATCGACCGACGGCGAGCTGCTGCATGAGGCGCGCCGGCTGCGGGAGGCGATAAGAATTCTGGTTAAACAGAAAAAGGCCGGGGCAACGCCGGACCCGACAGCGCTCAATCGCTACCTAAGCGCCGCCGTCAGCCATCAGCAACTGGTGGCGGATCGACAAGGCGGGCTGAGTATTAAACGCATCTATGACGGTAAAACCCCGACGCGGCTGCTGGCGCCGGTGGCGGAGCTGGCGGCGTCGCTGCTGGCCGACGCGCATTTTGATTTGGTGCGTGAATGTGAGCATCCCGACTGCACGCTGTGGTTTTATGATCGCACCAAATCTCATCGCCGCCGCTGGTGCAGCATGGCACTGTGCGGCAACCGCGCGAAGGTCGCCAGATTTCGTCAGCAGAGGCAGTAAGCTGCCGCCGCACGGTTTGTCCGCTGGGTGATAAAACCGCATCGCTTTGCCGCTGACGCTTGTCCACCGGCACAGGCTGATTCTCCCGCCTTGCATCTTCGTTTTTCGCTTTATTTCAGTCCGTGCCGGAACGCATCCGGCATCGCTAATGGTGAATTCTTTTCAGCACCACATTGAGTTGGACGCTATTAATTATTCGTCTAATCTTTGTAAGGATTAACACCCTTATTCATTTCTGTAGCTATTCTGATACACGCCTCCTTACCTGCAGAGCGGGGGGGAGCCACTTTCTGAGCCTGCAAGCTGAACGGCTGTCGTTGTGAGCACTACTTTATCTGGAGCGGTTAGCGATGGAACTTAACATCAATAATAAGATTTATCAGACCGATGCGGACGCGGATACGCCGCTGCTATGGGTTATCCGTGACGATTTGGCCATGACCGGGACCAAATATGGCTGCGGGTTAGCGCAGTGTGGCGCCTGTGCGGTGATGGTGGACGGCCAGGCCGTGCGTTCCTGCGTGACGCCGCTGGAGACCGTCGCCGGGAAAAAAATCACCACCATTGAAGCGATCGAAAGTGATGATGTCGGCCAGCGTGTGGTGGCGGCGTGGGTCAAACATCAGGTGCCGCAATGCGGCTACTGTCAGTCAGGCCAGGTGATGGCGGCGACTGCCTTGTTGAAGCACAACGCTCATCCCTCGGACGAGGAGATCGCCGCGGCGATGGTCAATCTATGCCGCTGCGGCACCTACAACGCTATCAGCGCCGCCATTCATGAGGTTGCAGGGAAGGGAGACAAGGTATGAACCTACGCGATCACGATCTGGCAGCGCTGGGTGAGCAACCGGTTAATCTTTCACGGCGTCGTTTTCTGTTGGCCGGCGGCAGCCTGGCCGGCGTGCTGGTGCTGGGCGTCGGCTTGCCGGTTGGGCAGGGCCGCGCCCAGACGGCGCAGGCCAGTCCAGCGCCGGGCACGCGGGTGCCGGCATTTCTCGAAATCCGCCCCGATAGCTCGGTGAAATTCCTTTCGCCGTTTATCGAAGGCGGACAGGGAATATTTACCGCCATGGCGCAGATTGTGGGTGAAGAGCTGGACGCCGATCCGGCGACCTTTATCGTCGAGAATGCGCCGGCCGGCTCAGAGTATCAGGTGATGGATAGCGGGATGCGTATTACCGGCGGCAGCCAGTCGGTACGATCCAGCTACAGCACCATGCGTCGTCTTGGCGCGCTGGCGCGGCAGATGCTGTTACAGGCTGCGGCGGCGCAGCTTTCCGTGCCGGTTGAGCAACTGCACACCGAGCCGGGGCGCGTTATCCATGCGCTGTCCGGGCGCTCGCTGAGCTATGGCGAACTTGCCGCACGCGCACGCGATCTGGCGGTGCCGCCGCCGGATTCGGTGACGCTGAAAGATCCCGCCCGGTTCCGTTGGATCGGCAAACCGGTGCAGCGTCTTGATATGCACGAAAAATCGACCGGCAAGGCCGTCTATACCATCGACTGCCGCGTTGACGGCATGCTGCATGCTGCGGTCCAGCATGCGCCGCGGCTTGGTCTGCATGCCGGCCAGCTGCGTAATGAAGAGCAGGTTAAGGGGATGAAAGGCGTGCACTCGGTGCATGTACTGCCGGGAGCCGTTGCCGTGGTGGCGGAGCGCTGGTGGCAGGCGAAACGCGCCGCCGAAGCGCTGCAGGTTGAATGGCTGGAGCCTGACGCGCCGGACGGTAACTATATGCCTGCCGATTTTTCCTCCGAGGCGTTTGCCGCCGCGCTGGCGCAGGAGCCGGGCGAGGGGGAAGATGCGGAGGTGAAGGGCGAGCCGGCGCAGGCAATGTCAGCGGCGCAAACCACGTTGAGCGCAACCTATCACAGCCAGTATCTCAATCATGCCCAGCTTGAACCGCCTTCGGCGCTGGCGCGCTTCAATAACGACGGCACCCTGGAGCTGTGGATCCCGAATCAGGCGCCGGAAATGTTTCAGGCCGACGTGGCCAAACGCACCGGACTGGCCCCTGAAAAAATCATTATCCATTCACCGCTGCTCGGCGGCTTCTTTGGCCGCCATTTTGTTTACGACACCGCGATGGTTTATCCGCAGGCTATTGCGCTGGCCAAAGCGGTTGGCCGGCCTATCAAGCTGATCTGGAGCCGGGAAGAGGAATTCTTGCGCGATACCCATCGTCCGATGGCCGCGGTGCGCTTTCGCGCCGGCCTGGATGCAGAGGGCTATCCCGTGGCGCTGGAGGCTATCAGCATCTGCGAGGGACCGAGCGAAGCGCAGACAGGTAAACACGGCGACCAACTGGATCCCAGCGCGTTAGAAGGGCTGACGGGTAAAGCGTACGCCATTCCTAACGTGCGCATCGCGCAGATCTATAAAAAGGGGCCGGTCCGGCTGGGCTACTGGCGCTCGGTGGGCAACTCAATGAATGATTTCCTCTATGAGTGCTTCCTCGACGAGATCGCCGATAAGAGCAAGCTGGATCCTTTCGCCTTGCGCCTGCATTTATTGCAGGGAAACCAGCGGCTGACGACGCTGCTTAACGCGGTGGCGGAGATGTCGGGCGGATGGCAGGCCGGCCCTTATACCGCGGCTGACGGCAGCCGCCGGGCGCGCGGCGTGGCGATGGCCTCGCCGTTTGGCAGCGAGGCGGCGGCGATTGCGGAGGTGTCCATCGAACAGGGCCAGGTAAGGGTGCATCAGGTGTGGGAGGCGATCGATCCCGGCAGCATCGTGAACCCGGCTATCATCGAGGCGCAGGTTAATAGTGCGGTTGCTCTCGGGCTGTCTCAGGTGTTGCTTGAGGAGAGCGTGTATGAGAAAGGGCAGCCGGTGGCGCGCAACTACGATATGTACCCGATTCTACCGCCGTCGCGCATGGCGCAGGTGCAGGTACGCATTATCGAGAGCGGCGCCAAAATGGGCGGCATCGGCGAACCGCCGCTGCCCGCCATACCGCCGGCCGTGGCGAATGCCGTCTCCCGCCTGACCGGCGAGCGGATCCGCAGCATGCCGCTGTCGCGTTTTAACTTTAGCTGAGCCGCAGGCGCTATAGGGAAAGAACCATGAAACTGAAAAGGCTTGGCCTGATAGTGGCCGGTTTGGTGGGTGCCGCCGCGGTGGCGACCGTGTGGCTGTTGCGCACGCCTGCCTCTACGTTTGATCATGCGCCGGCTGGCAAGCCGGCAGACTCCGCCGATTTGATCCGCCAAGGGGAGTATGTCGCCCGGCTCGGCGACTGTGTGGCATGCCACAGCACGCCGGACGGCGCGCCTTTCAGCGGCGGCCTGGCGATGGCGACGCCGGTCGGCAAAATCTACACCACCAACATTACGCCGGATGACGAAACCGGCATCGGGCGCTATACGCTGGCCGATTTCGATCGTGCGGTGCGCCATGGCGTGGCGCGCGACGGCCATCGTCTGTATCCGGCGATGCCGTTTCCTTCCTACCAGAAGCTGAGTGATGAGGATGTGGCGGCGCTGTATGCCTTTATGATGCAGGGCGTTAAACCGGTATCCCGCCAGAATAGCCCGACGGAGATTCCGTGGCCGCTGAATATGCGCTGGCCGTTGGCGCTGTGGAGCGCGGCGTTTTCCCGCGGCGGGCCTTATCAGGCGCAGGAAAGCCAGAATGCGCTGTGGAACCGCGGCGCGTACCTGGTGGAAGGGCCGGGGCACTGCGGCAGTTGCCATACGCCGCGCGGGCTGGCCTTTAATGAGAAGGCGCTGGACGCCGGCAGTCAGGACTATCTGGCCGGTGCGCTGTTGGACGGCTGGTATGCGCCGAGCCTGCGTAACGATGCCAATACCGGCATCAGCCGCTGGAGCGAAGAGGACGTGGTGACATTTCTGAAGCAGGGGCGTAACCAGCACGCCGTGGTGTTCGGCTCAATGACCGATGCGTTCAATAACTCAACCCAGTTTATGAGCGATGACGATCTGCGTGCGATCGCCCACTACCTGAAGGCCTTGCCGCCCGGCAGTAACAACCGCGGCAGCGCCTGGCAATATCCGCAGGGCACTGCAACGGCCAACAGCGGGAATCATCCCGGCAGGCAGACGTATATGGCGCGCTGCAGCAGCTGCCACGGGGCAGACGGCCGCGGTCAGACGCCGTGGATCCCACCGCTGGCCGGCGCGACCTCAATGCAGGTTGACGCCTCATCTTCCATCAACGTAGTGCTGAACGGCTCTGCGCGCATAGTGGCGCACGGCGTGCCCGATGCCTATCGCATGCCGCCGTACCGTAAACAGCTTACCGATCGGCAGACCGCCGAGGTGCTGAACTTTATCCGCACCTCGTGGGGGAATCAGGGCGCGGAGACGGATGCCAAAGCGGTGGGAGAGCTGCGTGAGAAGACCGATCCCGCCAGCAGCAGCGTTATTATCCTGCAGATGCGCTAGGGGGGATTGTAGGCAACAACTGGGATAAAGGCCGACGGAAGCAACAAGACGGAATAGATGAAGTTCCATATAATGATATGAGCTATTAATTCGTACCCACACAAACCATAGGAAACGTATGGGTTTGTGTGGGGGGGGAAATAAGAGTTTTACTGTGTTCTCCTATAGGTGAGGAGGGATAGGTTCACTTTCCCAAGAGTAGTTGGTGCTTAAAACACCATCCCCATTATCTTTAACATATACAATAAACCTAGAGCCTATAGGACTATTGCTGATTTCCTTCGAGCATCTATGGATTTTAGTTCCTTGAGGATATTGTTGCCTATTATCAACGACTACAATTTTTTTTCCATTCTCATCTTGGCTTACAACAACATTAACTCTTGGATATTTGCTATATGCTTCTTTAGCTTGGCTATTATCCTGAATGAACGTGATGATACCTTTGGTCTGAGTGAGTTCAAGAGCTTTTAATGCTCTCATTAAACTAATTTTAGAAAATAGTGGTAAGTTTTCAGACAACCCCTGTGGGTCCTTCCTTGTTATTATCCCAAATTCAACTTTGTAATTTTTACTATCTATAGCGCTAGTGAAATTTGTAAGGTTCTCATGGTTGGTTTTTTCTGATACTAGGCTCTTCAGGTTTTCTCGACAGCACTCTTCGAGTATAAGTAACTGTATTGAGTTCACTCCTTGGTTAAAAAGATGGCTGAGTTGAGATGACCTAGAAGATATTTTAATATGATGAAATACGCATTCGTTATCAGGAGTGAATCTGATTATATCGCATGGTTCTATTTGTGAGTGTCCATCTGGGCTTATATCAGTTTGATCTAGGCATATATATATATCTGATCCTTCACAAATATCTTCATTGTATTTTTCTTCACTATATCTTTTTTTGTTAGTTCTCAGATCGATGACATCGTGATTATAAGGTGGTAATTCGGTTAATTGACACCTTTGGTTTATATATTCCTTAAGCGTATATAGGTAATCACCATCAACTTTATACCACTCACCTTCGCATAAATGATAGACAATATTCTCACCGTCGATCTTTACGTCATAAATGAGGCTCCGATATATACTATATGTTTTTGTAACATTCCCCTCTTGGTTGCATAAATTCATTGAAAAATCATTCAATGCATTGATGTCCAAATTTGCAATATTCATACCGTCAAGGTAATCGTAAAATTCACTTAGACTAATATCAGTGTAAATTTTAGAAATCCCTTTTCTTCCCTTGAAGATACAATTAATATTGTCCCCGTAATCCACAATGTCTGGTATTGATAATGATAATTCATTATCATTATTTATGAATGCTCTTAAAAGTGACTCATCGAGTCTTGCGATTTTTTGTGGGTCTTTTTCCGGTCTTATTTTTTGGATGTTCGGAAATGACTCTAAATAATCATCGCTTGAATATAAATCAAGCAGTTGTTCGCATAACCCTACAAGTTCATTTGGAGATAAATTAATCCCAACCTTTAAGTTAGTCGTTCCTGTTGCATTTTTGAAAATGTCTTTATACTGATGCTTGACTTTCCCAGTTAAGCTTTTTAGTATTTCGCTATTGCTATCGAAGTCTAAATAAGTTAGATCACTGGTTATGGGAACCTGCATTCTTTTTCTTCTGGCCGATCCTGGATCAACGATATCTGCGCTCTTTAGTTCATTTGGTTCAAGGCTATTGAGGGTTACTTTTAATCCAAAATCGTACTCATACGACACATCGAGTAAATTATGATAGACATGTCCAAAAGTTAAAGCGAAAAACCTATCTCTTATAGGGATAAATATTATGGCTCCTTTACTTTCTTGTCTTAAATTTCCATTGATAGAAAAATAACTAACCCACCATGGGGTTGTACTATCTTTGTCTGAAATAAATAATGAAGCGCCTTGTGGTAAATTCTCAGCTTGATAAGCATCTATGAGTTGATTATCTGGTTTGAGAGAGTTTTTTGCGTCATAGCCTAATTTAAGTAAAAAAATTGAGAAAGTTCTAGTTTTCATCTTATTTTAGTCCTTTAATAGATGTGCTTATTGAGATTACTAAATCTTACACATTTGTTAAGTCTCCAGTTCGTGAACTATGACCAAAGTCAAACTTATCGCTTCCCAGTACTGCGTGGCGTGGATACGTGTAGCTTCACAGGTGTGATGATAGAACTAAATTCAGGCTTCCCGTAGATCGCTTTATCTCCGGTATCTTCCTCTGGTTGTACTGTCTAATCCTATAAAAAATCCACGCAATTGCGTGGATTTTATAAGGATTAATCGCTTTTCTCAGGCATTTTGCGATGCCATATGACTTAGACGTTAAACAAGAAGTTCATCACGTCGCCGTCTTTAACGATGTACTCTTTACCTTCCGAGCGCATCTTGCCGGCTTCTTTCGCGCCTTGCTCACCCTTGTAGGTAATGAAATCATCAAAGGCGATGGTCTGCGCGCGGATAAAGCCTTTCTCGAAGTCGGTGTGGATCTTGCCGGCCGCCTGCGGGGCGGTAGCGCCGACCGGGATGGTCCAGGCGCGCACTTCTTTGACGCCGGCGGTGAAGTAGGTCTGCAGGTTCAGCAACTGGTAACCGGCGCGGATCACGCGGTTCAGGCCCGGCTCTTCCAGACCCAGCTCGGCCATAAACTCGTCGCGCTCTTCGTCGTCCAGTTCGGCAATGTCGGACTCAACGGCGGCGCAGACGGCAACCACTACGGAGCCTTCAGCGGCGGCGATTTCACGCACTTTGTCGAGGTACGGGTTATTTTCAAAACCGTCTTCGTTCACGTTGGCGATGTACATGGTCGGCTTCAGCGTCAGGAAGCTCAGGTAGCGGATGGCCGCTTTCTCTTCCGCGCTCAGATCCAGTGCGCGCAGCATGCCGGCGTTTTCCAGGTGCGGCAGGCATTTTTCCAGCGCCGCCAGTTCGGCCTTGGCGTCTTTGTCGCCGCCTTTGGCTTTCTTCTGGATGCGGTGCATGGCGCGTTCACAGGTGTCCAGATCGGACAGCGCCAGCTCGGTGTTGATCACGTCAATGTCCGACGCCGGATCAACCTGGCCGGAAACGTGGATGATGTTGTCGTTTTCAAAGCAGCGCACTACGTGGCCGATCGCTTCGGTTTCGCGGATGTTGGTCAGGAACTGGTTACCCAGGCCTTCACCTTTGGAAGCGCCTTTCACCAGGCCCGCGATATCGACGAATTCCATGGTGGTTGGCAGGATGCGCTGAGGCTTGACGATCTCGGCCAGCTGGTCCAGACGCGGATCGGGCATCGGAACCACACCGGTGTTCGGTTCAATGGTGCAGAACGGGAAGTTGGCTGCTTCGATACCCGCTTTGGTCAACGCGTTGAACAGGGTGGATTTGCCTACGTTTGGCAGGCCGACGATACCGCATTTGAATCCCATGTTGTAATCACCTTAAATATCTTAACTAACAGCCAGTTAGCATTAACTGGCCGCATAAAGGGCAGAATAATTGCGTTATTATACACGTAATGCGCATCTATCACGATCCCGGCGTTAGGTCTGAGAGTTTTGCTTACGAAGTTTGTGTTGAGATCTTGCTCACGTTTCAACATACTGCTCATTATCTTTAACCAACCGGAAACGTGCGGATGTACTTCTTGCCTACGCCACCCTGAGTTTTCCCGCCTGTTTACTCTCTTTGTAACAGCATTGGCCTGGTGCCAGCGCTGATGTTTTTCGCTGCCTGCTTCAGGCATGCACAGTTGTTGCACTCTCAGACTATCTGGACAATTTATGTTTAACCTGAACAACCTCAGGCTGGCGGACATCAAGAATGAAGTCCTGGCCGGCTTTGTTGTCGCAGTATCCATGATCCCGGAAGCCGTCGGCTTCTCTCTGGTCGGCGGGCTGTCGCCCATCGTCGGCCTGCATACCGCTTTTATTATCGGCCTGACCACGGCGCTGTTCGGTGGCAAACCGGGTATGGTGTCCGGCGCGGCCGGCTCCATCGTGGTGGTGTTAATGAGCCTGTCGGCCCAGCACGGTATGGATTACGTACTGTGGGCGACCCTGCTTGCTGGCGTAATTCAAATTCTGATCGGCGTTTTCCGCCTGGGCAAATTTATTCGTCTGGTGCCGTTGCCGGCGATTCACGGTTTCGTCAACGGGCTGGCTATCGTGATTATGCTGGCGCAGCTGCATATGGTCGCCGGGCAGGGGCCGCTGATGTATGGTCTGGTGCTGCTGGCGATTTTGGTGGTGGTGTTTTTCCCGCGTCTGACCAAGGCGATCCCGTCATCGCTGGCGGCGTTGATCGTGGTGTCGGCGCTGGCGATCGGCCTGGGACTGAATACGCTGCGGGTGGGGGATCTGGCGGATATCTCTGGCAGCCTGCCGCACTTTAGCCTGCCGATGGCGCCGTTTACGCTCGATATGCTGAAGGTGGTGTTGCCATATGCCGTGATTATCGCGCTGGTCGGTTTGATCGAATCGCTGTTGACCATGACGGTGCTGGATGAAATGGGTAATAGCAAAGGTAATGGCAACCGGGAGAGTATCGCCCAGGGGACAGGGAACGCTCTGTGTGGGCTGTTTGGCTGCTTTGCCGGTTGTGCGATGATTGGGCAGTCGATCATTAACTTCACCTCCGGCGGCCGCAGGCGCATCTCTGCGGCGGTTGGCGCGGTGTTGCTGATCCTGTTTGTGGTCAGCCTGTCATCCTATATTGGTTATATTCCCGTTGCCGCGCTGGCCGGGATTATGCTGGTGGTGTGCTATAACACCTTTGAGTGGAGCTCATTACGCCGCTTAAAAAGAATGCCGAAAGAGGATGCCTTTATTCTGCTTACCGTTACCCTGATTACGGTATTCGCAGATTTGGCCGTGGCGGTGATCAGCGGCGTAATTATTTCGGCGTTGGTGTTTGCCTGGAAACAGGCGAAAATATCTATTCGTGATAAAAAGGAAGAAAACAACACCGTTATTTATTCTTTAGCGGGGCCGCTGTTTTTTGGCTCCACCACGGATTTTGCCGAACTATTCGACCCGATAAACGATCCGGCGCTGATTATTTTAGACTTTGCGCAGACAAGGGTGATGGATTCCAGCGGGGTTGAAGCAATTGATAAGCTTACTGCACGCTATCTGGCGGCCGGTAAGACGGTGCGCCTGCGTCACCTAAGCGCTGACTGCGTCAGTTTGCTGAAGCAGGCCGGTCCGTTCTGTCTCCATGAGCTTGACGACCCCACCTACCGCGTAGCGGCGGACTGATACCCCAAACCCCAATAATAAATGTTATTGGGGTTTTTTCTAAGTCTAATCTGTCAAGAAAATAATCATTTTCTATTTATTGCATCGTCGACGATAAACTTTTTTGTAAAGTTTTGGATGTGATTTATGGTTGTGTCCGTTGAGGGCTTGGCTATTTTCAGCTTTTCATTTTTCGGTGCCTGAGGGGGATATCAAGGAGGATAGGCTAAATGAATGGGATATTTATTTATATAGCGCCAGGTTTATCAATTCTATCGTTACTTTCTTTTTCACTGCACAGTCGTAAGAGGCTGAAGAGAAAGCCTGTGCAGCGTCATTTGTTCAGAAAAAAGCGCCGTTTCCTACGCCGACGCCTGGGTGTCGATGGGGGATCGCCTGGCTGATATCACATCTGCGCTCATCTCCGGTGCAGTGAAGCATCATGCCTGTGCCACCTCTGTATGGCGGAAAGCAAAGTCAGGCTGCGCAGCAATCATGCAGCCTGACATAGGACTTAGCTGCCGGCTTTAAACGCGTGCAGACGGTTCATGGCCTTGGTCATGCCGTCCTTTAACAGCACTTCGGTGCAACGCAGCGATTCATCGATGGCGTCATCGATCAGGCTCTGTTCGCTGGCCGGCGGTTTACCCAGAACGAATCCCACCACTTTGTTGCGATCGCCCGGGTGGCCGATGCCAATCCGTAGACGATAAAAGTTCGGGTTATTCGCCATCTTGCTCTGAATATCTTTTAAACCGTTATGACCGCCGTTGCTGCCGCCCAGTTTCAACTTGGCGATGCCTGGCGGCAAGTCGAGCTCATCGTGGGCGACCAGGATCTCATCCGGCTGGATGCGATAAAACGACGCCATGGCCGCGACGGCTTTACCGCTCAGATTCATAAAGGTGGTTGGCACCAGCAGGCGAACGTCGTTCCCGGCCAGATTCAGGCGTGCGGTATAGCCGAAGAATTTGCCTTCCTCTTTCAGCGGCTGGTTATGGCGCTGCGCCAGTTGATCCACGTACCAAGCGCCAGCATTGTGGCGCGTTTGCGCATATTCGGCGCCGGGGTTGGCCAGGCCGACAATCAATTTGATACTGCTCACGGAGAAATTCGCTATGCTCAAAATAATGGAAAGGGCATTAGTCTACCTTCCGCGGCGCCGAATGACAAAACGCGTCGTATCCGATGATAAATCGGCGTCAATTACTTGCAGAAGTTAATAATGCAATTGAGTTATAGTTCAAGTTCAGAGGGATATGTGCCGCTAAAGTAAAGAATTGTCAGTATTAATTGCACATCTGTGATCGCCAGCGCAATACCCTTGCTGCGGGAGTGTCTATAATTAATTCATCAAAGGGAGTTAACAATGACTTATTCATCCCGCTGGCATTTAGCGCTATGGAGGTGACATATGAAACGTAAAAACGCAGATGTGATTGGTAACGTTCTGATGGGGCTTGGGCTGTTGGTGATGATTGGCGGCGTTGGCTATTCCATTGTCGCTGAGGTTTCGCAGTTCAATTTGCCGCAGTTCTTCTCTCACGGGGCGATATTCAGCATATTTATTGGTGCCCTGTTGTGGCTGGCCGGCGCGCGTATCGGCGGACGCGAACAGGTTGCAGATCGCTACTGGTGGGTAAAACACTTCGACAAGCGTTGCCGCAATAGCCAGCACCACCATTCATCGCATTAGTCATTGCGTTGAGGAGACCGGTTGACTGCAAGGCGTGGTGACGCGTAATCAGGTTTGACGCTATGAACGCTTTAACATAGAAAACCCGTTGTTGCTGGCGCTTCAACGGGTTTTTCTTTTACTGCGTCTGGCTAGCTTCTACATCGGCGCGGCATGCCCGCGCCGACGGAGAATTAATGCTCGAACATCGCAGAGATTGACTCTTCATTGCTGATGCGGCGGATGGCTTCTGCCATCATGCCGGACAGCGTCAGAGTACGTACGTTTTTCAGTGCCTTGATTTCTGGCGACAGCGGGATGGTGTCGCAGACGATCACTTCATCAATCACGGAGTTCTTGATGTTGTCCACGGCGTTGCCGGAGAAGATCGGGTGAGTCGCGTAGGCGAATACGCGCTTGGCACCGCGCTCTTTCAGAGCTTCTGCCGCTTTACACAAGGTGCCGCCGGTATCGATCATGTCATCGACCAGGATGCAGTCGCGGCCGGCAACGTCACCGATGATGTGCATGACCTGAGAAACGTTGGCGCGTGGACGACGTTTATCAATAATGGCCATATCGGTATCGTTGAGCAGCTTGGCGATCGCACGGGCGCGTACCACGCCGCCGATATCCGGAGAAACGACGATTGGATTTTCCAGGTTCTGTTGCAGCATATCTTCCAGCAGAATCGGGCTGCCGAACACGTTATCAACCGGCACGTCGAAGAAGCCTTGGATCTGTTCAGCATGCAAATCCACGGTCAGCACGCGGTCAACCCCGACGCTGGACAGGAAGTCGGCAACCACTTTGGCGGTGATTGGCACACGCGCCGAGCGTACGCGACGGTCCTGACGGGCATAGCCGAAGTAGGGGATAACGGCGGTGATGCGGCCTGCAGAAGCACGCCGCAGGGCATCGACCATCACAACCAGTTCCATCAGGTTGTCATTGGTGGGTGCGCAGGTGGACTGGATGATGAAAATATCACCACCGCGTACATTTTCGTTGATTTGCACGCTCACTTCGCCGTCGCTAAAACGACCTACAGCGGCGTCACCAAGGCTGGTGTACAAACGGTTGGCAATACGTTGTGCTAGTTCCGGGGTGGCGTTACCAGCAAAAAGCTTCATATCAGGCACGAGAAGAACCTCAGGCTTGCGTCCAGAGAAGATGCTATTGACGGCCGGCCAGCCTCAAGGGGCTGTTGAGCATGGCTGCCGCAATAGACATACGGGTATGTAAAACTTATGAGGCGTAGTAGCGCAGGGATACAGGGCCGAATAACACGGGCCCTGCGCAACGAAACGTCGAGCTACGACTCAAATTTGCCCGGAACGGGTACGATGTAGTGGTGAAATATTAACGCCACGCGCTACAAAACCACGCAACCACGCCGGGGCTTGATTTAACACCTGGCGGGCTTCGGACTCGGTGTTGAACTCTGCAAACACACAAGCACCTGTGCCGGTCAGGCGTGACGGCGCGTATTGTAACAGCCAAGAAAGAAGCTGTTCAACCTCGCGAAAACGTTTTCTTGCGATCGGTTCGCAATCATTGGCGTACGGTAATTGCAACAGTTCATTTAACGGCCGCACCGGCGTGTCGCGTTTCAGTTCAGCATCGCCGAAAATCAGCGGCGTGGGAATGCTGACGCCGGGGTGGGCGACCAGGTACCATTTTTCCTGCGGGTCGGCGGTCTGCAACCGTTCACCGATGCCCTCGGCGAACGCGGCGTGGCCGCGTACGAACACCGGCACGTCCGCGCCGAGGCTCAGCCCCAGTTCGGCCAGTCGTTCATCGCTGAGGCCGCACTGCCACAGGCTGTTCAGCGCCACCAGCACCGTCGCTGCGTTTGACGAACCGCCGCCCAGACCGCCGCCCATCGGCAGCACTTTCTCTATGCTTATGTCGGCGCCGCGCGGCGGCGTGGCGATCTGCCGTTCATCGCAGTAGCACTGCAGCAGGCGCGCGGCGCGTACGATCAGGTTATGCTCATCCTCCACGCCGTCCACCGGCGTCAGCAGGCGGATTTGCTCGTCCTGACGCGGGGTGATGGTCAGCGTGTCGCCGTAATCGAGAAACTGAAATAGCGTCTGTAGCTGGTGGTAGCCGTCTGCGCGACGGCCGGTGATATATAAAAACAGGTTTAACTTTGCCGGCGAGGGCCACTGCTGAATCATTTGAGCGTCCAGTTATCCATTTTCAGCTTGATGCGTTGGTCGCCCTGTTGCAGCTCAAGACGGCTTGGCAGCTGGGGCTGAGTATCGCTGTTATAGTCCTGATAGCTGACTTTCCAGCTCAGGCCTTCCTGCTGGTAATTCAGTTTGCTCAGGCGGTAGCGGTCATCCAGGGTAAAGTCGGTGGCTTCCCCGGGCAGGCCGAGCATCCACTGGCGCAGATTGTTCATTGGGATCGCCATGCCGGTCATCTTGCGGATCATCTCCTCGGCGTTATCACTGACGTAGCGCTTGCCCTGATTATCGGTCAGCTGCACCACGTTTTTCTGCACGTTCAGCTCCAGCTCGGTGCTGCCGAGCGGGTTGGTCAGCAGCAGGCGGTAGCGATCCGCCGAATATTGCTGCCAGAAGAAGCGGGCGTAGACCTTTTTGCTGTCGGACAGGTAGGCGAAAGCGCCGCGGGTCTGATACTGGTTCAGCTGCTGCACCGCCTGCTCATGGGCGCGCCATTCGGGAGACGTTGGGCTAGTGGCCGGGCCGGTCGGCCGGGTCGTGGTACAGGCCGCCAGCACCAGGCTGGCCAGCGGGATAAGGCGTAGCAAACTGACTTTGCGGATAGGCATAACGATTTATTGTCCTTTTGTCCTGGCGGGCTGACGTTACGTCACCCATTTTTGCCACCACGCTAACGGCACGGGCGCGCAGCGTCAATACTCTGCTGCAGCGCGTCCGGGTCAGAGCGGACGGATGCTCATAGTGTACGCGGAGATGGACGGAAGGATGTAGCAAGAAGATGAAAAATGCGGTTTTTTCTTAGAAACGGGGCGCCGCGCCGGCAAGGCGGGCGCCCGTACGATCAGAAGTCGTAACGCAGACGTACGACGGTCATATCGCCAAGTTTGTCGGTGCTGGAGGTGAACACGTGCTCCACATCGGTACGGAAGCCGTAGTCGAACTGGAAGGTGATACCGAGGCCGTTATCGATACGCTGATAGTTGCGGCCGCTGACGTATTCCAGGCGGTCGCCCATCACGTAAGGGGTGACGGATTTCAGCGCATACTGACCCACCGGCGCGGTGTAGCCGGCGTAGTATTCAATACCCCAGGCGTCGCCGGCGAAGTAATTGTGCACGTCGGTCTGCTTGGTGGTCAGGAAGTTATTGTACCAGCCGCCGCCGAAGCTGAAGGTCCAGTTGTCAGGCTTCCAGCTCAGCGCGGTGCCCAGAATGTTCTGGTCGTAGGTTTTGCTGTCGCCGCCGGTCGGGTCACGCATCTCCGCCCGGGTGTAGTTCCACGCGGTGCCCCAGGTCAGATCGCGGGTCAGGTGGTAATCGACGCCCAGTGAGCCGCCGCCTTTACGCTTGTAGCGCAGGCCGTTGCCCGGCAGGTAGTCGCTGTCGTTGAACAGGTAAGAGGCGTATACGTCGGCATCGCCGAAGGTCTGCTTGTATTTCAGCATTTTGCGGGAACGGTAAGAACCGTCGTAGTCGCCGTTGATGCCGTTGCCCGGCGCCTGGGCCAGCATATCGTAGTCCCAGATATCGGTTTTCGCGCCGACCACATCATAATAAACGCTGTTTTGCTGGCCGAAGGTCAGCTGGCCCCAGGTCTTGCTCTTCAGACCGGTGTACAGCATACGGCGGCTGGTGTTGTTGGCGCCGTCGGCGTAGTGGCTGTCCCAGTCGAACAGGGCCGGGATGTTGACGCCCAGTTCGTAGTAGCTGATCCAGCTGATGTCGTCGAACAGGTAGTAGTCAGCGGCGAAGCGGAAACGGGTGCCGCCGTCGAAGCCGTTGCGTTTGTAAGAGCCTTTATCGCCGTCGCCGGTCATCATATTGAACTGCGGACGGATGCTGCCGCCGACGGTGAAGTTGAGGCGGCTCAGCGGATCGCCGGCCTGCGGATCCTGCTTCAGTAAGGTGATTTCCGCTTGGGCGGCAAAGGCGCTGCAGCCGGCGATCAGGCCGACGGCCACGCCGCGTGCTAAACGACTCATTTTATGTGCCATATCCATACCTGCTTTTTATATTTATACAATTTTTAATTCCGACGAATGGCACGTATCGATGCGCAAACCATCCGCGGCGTCTTTTATAATGCATTATCGTTTCGGGAGCCGATGATATCCGGGCAGAAGCGATAAACCGCTATTATTCGCTATGTACGAATTTATACGGCGCGGAATTATGCGAATAGCCGGACAGAAATTCAATAATAACAGTTGGGAAGATTGCCAATGGTTATAATCATAACCAACTATTGATTAACGTTCGTACAGGTTCAGCGACAGAGGCTTTAGCGCGGCGAATTTTATCTGGCCGGCAAAAAGCGCTAAACTAAGCATAACTTGCGATCGTTACCTGATGTCATCGGCCAACGGCGTCGATTCTTTAGTTCTGATCGTCATTATAAATTAATGGTTTGTTTTTAAGCGGTTGTTTGATGTGTAGCGGCGATGGCAGCGATTGGGCGTAAGATGCGCTTGTTGCTTTTATTGATGCCGCGCATCAAGTAGAATGCCGTCAACGAAACCCGTACCAACAGAAGTATTACTTGAAGCAATGACCCTGCTTGCCTTAGGCATTAACCACAAAACCGCTCCGGTTGCTTTGCGGGAAAAGGTCACCTTTTCTCCAGAGAGCATTGATCAGGCGCTTAATAGCCTGCTCCAGCAGCCGCTGGTGCAGGGCGGCGTCGTGCTGTCCACCTGCAACCGCACCGAGCTGTACCTCAGCGTGGAGCAGCAGGAGCATATTCACGAGCAGCTGGTGAGTTGGCTGTGCGAATACCATCAGCTGAGCCCGGAAGAGGTGAAAAAGAGCCTGTACTGGCATCATGACAATGATGCGGTCAGCCATTTGATGCGCGTTGCCAGCGGCCTGGATTCACTGGTGCTGGGCGAGCCGCAGATCCTCGGTCAGGTGAAAAAAGCCTTTGCCGAATCCCAGCGCGAACAGTCGCTGTCCGGTGAGCTGGAGCGCCTGTTCCAAAAATCCTTCTCCGTCGCCAAGCGCGTGCGTACCGAAACCGAGATCGGCGCCAGCGCCGTTTCCGTGGCGTTTGCCGCCTGTACGCTGGCGCGGCAGATTTTTGAATCGCTGGCGGATTTGAACGTGCTGTTGGTGGGGGCGGGTGAAACCATCGAACTGGTGGCGCGCCATCTGCGTGAACATCAGGTCAAGCATATGATTATCGCCAATCGCACCCGCGAACGTGCGCAGCTGCTGGCGGATGAAGTCGGGGCCGAGGTGATTACGCTGCCGGAAATCGACGCGCGTCTGGCCGATGCCGATATCATTATCAGTTCCACGGCCAGCCCTCTGCCGATCATCGGTAAGGGCATGGTTGAGCGGGCGCTGAAAGCGCGCCGCAACCAGCCGATGCTGCTGGTGGATATCGCCGTTCCGCGCGATATCGAACCCGAGGTCGGCAAGCTGGCGAACGCCTATCTGTACAGCGTTGACGACCTGCACGCGATTATCCAGAACAACCTGGCGCAGCGTAAGGCGGCGGCGGTGCAGGCGGAGTCCATCGTTCAGCAGGAAAGCACCAATTTTATGGCCTGGCTGCGCTCGCAGGGCGCGGTGGAGACCATCCGCGACTACCGCTCGCAGGCCGATCAAATCCGCAGTGAAATGGAAGCCAAAGCGTTGGCCGCCATTGCGCAGGGGGCCAACGTGGAGCAGGTCATCCATAAATTGGCTCACAACCTGACCAATCGTCTTATTCATGCCCCTACCAAATCCCTTCAGCAGGCTGCCGGCGACGGCGATGTGGAGCGGTTACAAATATTACGCGACAGCCTCGGGCTGGATCAGCACTAGTTTCTCTCTATTTACAGGGTTTAAAACCACGCATGAAGCCTTCTATTGTTGCCAAACTGGAAGCGTTACAAGAGCGCCATGAAGAAGTGCAGGCGCTGCTCGGCGATGCCGGCGTTATTGCCGATCAGGACCGGTTCCGGGCGCTGTCGCGCGAATATGCGCAGCTGACCGATGTCAGCAACTGCTTCCTGCAGTGGCGTCAGGTGCAAGACGATCTTGCGACCGCCGAGATGATGCTGGAAGACCCGGAAATGCGCGAAATGGCGCAGGAAGAGATCAAACAGGCCAAAACGGTGACCGACGAGCTGGAGCAGCAGCTGCAGCTGTTGCTGCTGCCGAAAGATCCCGACGATGAGCGCAGCTGCTTCCTCGAAGTGCGCGCCGGCACCGGCGGTGACGAGGCGGCGCTGTTCGCCGGCGATCTGTTCCGCATGTACAGCCGTTATGCCGAGGCGCGCCGCTGGCGGGTCGAGGTGATGAGCGCCAACGAAGGCGAGCACGGCGGTTATAAAGAAGTGATCGCCAAAGTTTCGGGCGAGGGCGTATATGGCCTGCTGAAGTTTGAGTCGGGCGGCCACCGCGTGCAGCGTGTGCCGGAGACCGAATCCCAGGGGCGCATTCACACCTCGGCCTGCACCGTCGCGGTGATGCCAGAGGTGCCGGAAGCCGAACTGCCGGACATCAACCCCGCCGCTCTGAAAATCGACACCTTCCGCTCCTCCGGGGCCGGCGGTCAGCACGTTAACACCACCGATTCGGCGATTCGTATTACCCACCTGCCGACCGGCATCGTGGTGGAGTGCCAGGACGAACGTTCACAGCATAAGAACAAAGCGAAAGCGATGTCGGTGCTGGGCGCACGTATCCGCGCCGCCGAAGTGGCCAAGCGCCAGCTGGAGGAGGCGTCAACCCGTCGCAACCTGCTCGGCAGCGGCGACCGTTCCGACCGTAACCGCACCTATAATTTCCCGCAGGGCCGCGTGACCG
The DNA here is from genome assembly GCF_000330865.1 of Serratia sp. FGI94. Lineage (NCBI taxonomy): Bacteria > Pseudomonadati > Pseudomonadota > Gammaproteobacteria > Enterobacterales > Yersiniaceae > Serratia > Serratia sp. FGI94. The sequence continues at coordinate 2,697,246 of NC_020064.1, read as the reverse complement.
ACCACCGCATTAACCTGACGCTCTACCGGCTGGACGAGGTGATGGAAGGGAAGCTGGATATGCTGATCCAGCCGATCGTGCAGGAATATCAGGCGGACCAGCTGGCTGCGTTGTCCGCCGAGCAAGAGTGATGGATTATCAAGGCTGGCTGAAGGCCGCCGCCGCGCGGCTGACGGAGAGCGACAGCGCCCGGCGGGATGCGGAAATTCTGCTGGGTTTTGTCACCGGTCGCGCCAGAACCTATCTGCTGGCGTTTGGTGAGCGCAGCCTGACTTCGCAGGAGATCGCGCAGCTGGAGGCGTTGTTGATGCGCCGGGCGCGCGGCGAACCGATTGCCTATCTGGTGGGCGAGCGCGAATTCTGGTCGCTGCCGCTGTCTGTTTCCCCCGCAACCCTGATCCCACGGCCGGACACCGAGTGTCTGGTCGAACAGGCGTTAGCGCGCCTGCCTGCAGGCGGTTGCGCCATTCTTGACCTGGGCACCGGCACCGGCGCCATTGCGTTGGCGCTGGCCAGCGAACGTCCTGATTGCACGGTAACCGGCGTGGATTTCCAGCCCGAAGCTGTGGCGCTGGCGCGCCATAACGCGCAAAAACTGGCGATTGCCAATGCGCAGTTCGTACAGGGCAGCTGGTTTGCGCCGCTGGCCGGACAGCGTTTCCAGCTGATTGCCAGTAACCCACCCTATATTGACGCCGCCGATCCGCACCTGTCGCAGGGGGATGTCCGCTTTGAACCGGGCAGCGCGCTGGTGGCTGAAGAAAACGGCCTGGCAGACCTGCGTACCATCGTGCGTCAGGCGCCGGCGCACCTGTTGCCGCACGGCTGGCTGCTGCTGGAACACGGCTGGCAACAGGCGGCCAGCGTGCGTGAGCTGCTGGCCGAGGCGGGCTTTAGCGCCGTGGAGAGCTGCCGCGACTACGGCGGCAATGAACGCGTAACGCTGGGGCAGTATCTGCCGACGCAAGAATAATCACTGGAAACAAAAGGGAACGATTATGGCCGCCTACGCCGCGTTGAAAAATTTGCATCTGCTGACGGTAACCATCAGTATTGTTTTGTTTGTATTGCGTTTTTTCTGGAAATGGCGTGATTCGGCGATGATGAACCGGCGCTGGGTGAAAATAGCGCCGCATATTAATGACACCGTGCTGTTTCTGAGCGGTATTGCGCTGGTGGTGACGTTCCAGTTTTATCCGCTGCTGGGTATGGACTCCTGGCTGACCGAGAAGCTGTTTGGCGTTATTATCTACATCCTGCTTGGCTACGTCGCACTGAGCAAGAACGTCCGCAGCGCGGGGTTACGCACGTCGGCATTTATTCTGGCTTTAGGCTGCCTTTACCTGATTATTAAACTTGCCACGACGAAGATACCGTTTCTGATGGGATACCTATGAGTAGCATTGCTGATTTCGAATTTAATTCCTCAACGCTGAGCGCAGGCGTCATCTTGGTGTCTCAGCGTGTGCGGCGTGATTTCCCCGCCGTCGAGGTGGCGCGCCAGCTGCAGCGATTGTCGGAAGAGGCGCGGGCGGCGGTGCCGGACGACCTCAGCCAGGAGCAGCAATTAGAAGCACTCATTGAGCTGTTTTACCACACCTGGGGGTTTGGCGGGGCGAGCGGCGTTTACCGCCTTTCCGACGCCATCTGGCTCGATAAGGTGCTGGAAGGCCGTCAGGGTACGCCGGTATCGCTGGGCACCATCTTTTTGCACATCGCTCATCAGCTCGGTTTACCGCTGATGCCGGTTATTTTCCCGACCCAGTTGATCCTGCGGGCCGACTGGATGGATGATGAGATGTGGCTGATTAATCCGCTTAACGGCGAAACGCTCAGCGAGCATACGCTGGAGGCCTGGATTAAAGGCAATCTGGGGTTGTCCGCCGAACTGGAAGATGACGACCTGGACGAAGCGGAAAATAATATGGTGGTGCGCAAGATGCTGGATACGCTGAAGGCCGCCCTGATGGAAGAAAAGCAGATGGAAATGGCGCTGCGCGCCAGCGAAACGGTGCTGTGTTTTGACCCGGATGACCCCTATGAGATTCGTGACCGTGGTCTGATTTATGCGCAGCTGGACTGCAACCACGTGGCGATTTCCGACCTCAACTATTTTATCGAGCAGTGTCCGGAAGATCCGGTCAGCGAAGTGATCAAAGTACAGATCCACGCGATCGAACCCAAACAGGTGACGCTGCACTAATTTTGGCGACTTACCCTCAATAAAGGCGAAAGCATGAAACAGAAAGTGATTAGCATTGGCGACATCAACGTAGCGAACGACCTGCCGTTTGTGCTGTTCGGTGGTATGAACGTGCTTGAATCGCGCGATTTGGCGATGCGCATCTGCGAACACTACGTCACGGTGACGCAAAAGCTGGGTATCCCTTATGTCTTCAAGGCCTCGTTTGATAAGGCCAACCGCTCTTCCATTCACTCTTACCGCGGGCCGGGCCTGGAAGAGGGGATGCGTATTTTTGAAGAGCTGAAGCAGACCTTCGGCGTGAAAACCATTACCGACGTGCATGAGGCCGCCCAGGCGCAGCCGGTGGCGGAAGTGGTGGATGTGATCCAGCTGCCTGCGTTTCTGGCGCGTCAGACTGACCTGGTGGAAGCGATGGCGAAAACCGGCGCGGTGATCAACGTTAAAAAGCCGCAGTTCGTCAGCCCGGGCCAGATGGGCAACATCGTGGAGAAATTCAAAGAGGGCGGCAACGACCAGGTAATTCTGTGCGATCGCGGCAGCAACTTTGGCTATGACAACCTGGTGGTCGACATGCTGGGCATCAACGTGATGAAGAATGCCACCGGCGGTCATCCGGTGATTTTCGACGTGACCCATGCTCTGCAGACCCGTGACCCGTTTGGCGCGGCCTCCGGCGGTCGTCGCGCTCAGGTTACTGAGCTGGCGCGCGCCGGGATGGCGGTGGGTCTGGCCGGTCTGTTTATTGAGGCGCACCCGGATCCGAACAACGCGAAGTGCGACGGCCCATCGGCCCTGCCGCTGGATAAACTGGAGCCGTTCCTGGTACAGATGAAGGCGATTGACGATCTGGTGAAAAGCTTCCCGGAACTTGATACCAGCAACTGATTTTCAGCTGCCTGAATGGAAAAAGCCCGACATGACGTCGGGCTTTTTTATTGCTGGCGTTGAGCCGGATTCAGACCGCTGCCAAATGAGCACGCTGAGTGATACCTGCCAATCCTGTCGCGGGGGCTGGCAGGGGAATAGTTTTTAGGTCGCTGATGTTAAAACCCGCAGCTGATTTTCCCGGTAAATACAGATTCGGGTGTTGACCTTCGGCGCGCATCACGGGCTGCCGAACAAGGAGCCTGAGCCAGGGGCAACCGGACAGGGATGTCCGGTTGAGGCGGCACAGGCAGGGAAGCCTGTAGAGCCGACCCGCCCGGCGACGGTGACGCCGTGAGGGTAACCCGAAGGGCAGAACGTGCCTAAGCGCGGGCGCGGGTGAAGGGGCCGCGCCTACGGCCCCTTCAATTGCCGTTCTCCGTTATCGCAGAGAAGTACCGCGCGTGTACGGCAATTCTCATTACTCAGTGCTAACAGAAATTGTACATAACAAAAAAGCCCGAACGCGAGTTCAGGCTTTTTCTTGGAATAGGACGGTGAGGGAGGGATGCATTCGCTGCGCTCACCCTGCGGGCAGCCTTCGGCTGTGCAAAACGCTGCCGCGTTTTGTCGAACCCTGTCGAGGGTTCTCACCCTCCCGGAGCGGGGAATATAAAGCAAAAAAGCCCGAACGTGAGTTCGGGCTTTCTCTTGGAATATGGCGGTGAGGGAGGGATTCGAACCCTCGATACACTTTCGCGTATACACACTTTCCAGGCGTGCTCCTTCAGCCACTCGGACACCTCACCATATTGTCTGTCGTCAGCGCCTTGCGTTGTCGACGGGCGCTAATGTAGGAGAAACTGATCCCAGCGTCAACACTCTTTTTACGCTTTCCGTCCGTTTAGCCAAACTTACAGCAATTTGCTGATTTCACGCGCAATAATCAGCTATTTATTCTTCACCTGCATGCAGAACGTGGCTGATAAGGTGTTGATAAATGCTGGTGGTATATTATTTGAGCGTCCAGCGTATCGGTAGATTAATATTCCACCAGTTCGCGCCGATGCTTTGCCGATGTATTCATTAATACTGGATTATTAGTCAAATATGCCGCTAAATGGAATGGCGAGCGTACGGAGACTTTTGCAAGGAAATACCCACCTTCGAGACGCTTGCCGCGCGATTTATGCCGATTTCACCGGTTGCACCGGCTCTTTACCGAGCGCGGCGCCGGCGTAGGGCTAAGAGCGCAGACAGGGATAAAACCATCAAATAATAATGCGGTAGAGGTTTGCTTTGACTGACTCGGATTCCACACTGGCAGCGCCGTCGCGCTATGCCACCCCCTCCGGCGCGGGAGCGCTGTTCTTTATTCAAATCTTCGCCACGCTGGGCTTTGCCGTGCTGTACTCCACGCTGGTGCTGTATGCCACCAAGCGTCTGGGGTTCAGCGAAAGCAGCGCCAACGCCATGATGGGCGTATTCGGCGCCTTTAACTATGGCCTGCACCTGTTTGGCGGCTACCTGGGCGGGCGCTATCTCAGCAACCGCAACCTGTTTGTGCTGGGGATGGTGCTGCAGGTGGCGGGATGTGCGCTGATTGCGCTGGCCGGCGTCTGGGGGCTGTATTGGGGGCTGGCGATGTTCCTTACCGGCAGCGGGCTGAACGTCACCTGCATTAATATGATGCTGACACAGCGCTTTAAACCCGAGGACGACCGGCGAGAGTCGGCATTTTTGTGGAACTACGCCGCGATGAACCTGGGCTTTTTTGTCGGTTTCAGCGCCGCCGGCTATTTCCAACTGACGGAAAATTACCGTGCGCTGTTCCTGTTCGCCACGCTGGGGAATGCCGGGGCGATTATCGTGGCGGCGCTGCGCTGGCGCGTGCTGGGCGATCTCAACACCCCATTGCTCAATGCGACGCCGGCGCAGTATCGTCGGCGCCTGCTGGCCGGCCTGGCGGTTCTGGTGATTCTGGTGCCGGTGATTCGGCTGATGCTGACCCATGCCGAGTTCAGCGGCTACTTTGTGATTGGCGTGGGGTGCGCCGTTTTCCTGCTGCTGTGCCTGATTACCCTGCGTCACCATCCGCATGACGAACGCCGGCGGATGAGCGCCTACCTGATTCTGGCTCTGGGATCGCTGGTGTTCTGGATGCTGTATCAGCTGGCGCCGATGGGGCTGATGCTGTTTTCTGAACACAATATCAACCTGAACCCGTATGGCATTCATGTTGCTCCGCAGTGGATCCAGAATATCAACACGCTGGTGATCGTCATCGGCGGCCCGCTGCTGGCCTGGTGGTTTAACCGCCTGCGCGCCCGCGGCTGCAATATTGATATTCCCCTGCAGTTTTCCGGCTCACTGTTCTGCATGGGGCTGGGGATGCTGGTGTTACCGCTGGGCATCAGCCTGGCGGGCGGTGACGGGCTGGTGGCGTTTAAATGGATCGTTATCAGCTATGTGCTGCAGAGCATCGGCGAATTGCTGATCTCGCCCATCGGTTACGCGATGATCGGCAAGCTGGCGCCGGCGCGCTATCAGGGCGTGATGATGGGGTGCTGGATGATGGTGACCGGCGTCGGTTCGGTGCTGGCGGGTTATGTGTCCGGCCTGATGCCGGAAAACAGCGGCAGCACGCCGCTGCTGACCAATCCCGGCTATAGCCATATCTTCAGCCTGCTGGGCTGGGGAGCGGCCGGCGTAGGCGTGGCGCTGTTGATTCTGATCCCGCTGCTGCGCCGCCTGATCCAGCGCGCCTAAAGGCGCAGCGATGCTTTTCTGCGTGAAACAGCCCCACTGGTCGGGGCTGTTTTTATTTGTCGGTTTTACTCTTGCATCTTCTGCCGATTCGCGGAACCCTGAGGGGACAATAACAGCAACCCTGCAGGAGCCTCTCTTTTCATGAACATCATGTTTTACCATCCTACGTTTAATGCACAACAGTGGCAGGCCGGCATGCAGCAGCGTTTACCCGGTTCGACGCTGCGTATCTGGCAGCCGGGAGACGACCGCCCGGCGGACTACGCGCTGGTCTGGCTGCCGCCGTATGAGATGCTGGCCGGGCGCCATCAGCTAAAAGGCGTGTTCGCGCTGGGGGCCGGCGTTGACGCCATTTTACAGCAGGAGCGGCAGCATCCTGGCACCTTGCCGTCCGGCGTGCCGCTGCTGCGGTTGGAAGATACCGGCATGGCGCAGCAGATGCAGGAGTATGCCCTGAGCTACGTCCTGCGTTATTTTCGCCGTTTCGACGAGTACCAGCAGCAGCAACAGCAAGGGCTGTGGCAGCCGTTGGAGCCGCATCAGCTGCAGGATTTCACCATCGGCATTCTTGGCGCCGGCGTCCTGGGTAAAGCGGTGGCGCAAAAGCTGGTGGACTTCGGCTTTAACGTACGCTGTTGGAGCCGCAGCGCCAAGCAGATTGACGGCGTGAGCAGTTTTGCCGGTGAGGCGCAGCGGCCGGCATTTCTGGACGGCGTTAAACTGCTGATTAACCTGCTGCCCAACACGCCGGAAACGCAGGGGATCCTCAACGGTGAGATGTTTGCCCATTTAGCGCCGCAGGCGTACCTGATCAACCTGGCGCGCGGCGCGCATCTGGTAGAGGACGATCTGCTGGCAGCGCTGGAACAGGGGCAGATAAAAGCGGCGACGCTGGATGTCTTTGTGCAGGAGCCGCTGCCGCCGGCACACGCCTTCTGGCGTCACCCGGCGGTGACGATGACGCCGCATATCGCCGCGATTACCCTGCCTGAACAGGCGATGGATCGGGTGGCCCAGAATATTTTAGCGCTTGAGGCCGGGGAGACGCCGACGGGGATTGTGGATATTCACAGAGGTTATTAATGAGCCGGTTAACTGCTATGCTAAGGCGAAACTGCGTCAGCCGCTTGTTGCGCATGGCGGTTGACCCAAGAATAAGGAGAAACAATGTACCCCGTTGATTTGCACATGCATACCGTTGCCAGCACCCACGCTTACAGCACGCTGCATGATTATGTCGCCGAAGCCAAGCAGAAGGGCATTCAGCTGTTTGCCATTACCGACCACGGCCCGGACATGGCCGACGCGCCGCACTACTGGCACTTTATGAACATGCGCGTCTGGCCGCGTCTGGTGGACGGCGTCGCCATTTTGCGCGGCATCGAGGCCAATATTAAGAACCTGAACGGTGATATTGACTGCACCGGCCCGATGCTGGACGCCATTGATGTGATTATTGCCGGTTTCCACGAGCCGGTGTTTGCGCCGCAGGATCGCGCCGCCCATACCGAGGCGATGATCGCCGCCATGGCGCAGGGCGACGTGCATATTATCAGTCACCCGGGCAACCCGCGTTATCCGATTGATATCCCGGCGGTTGCCGCCGCCGCTGCGCGTTACAACGTCGCGCTTGAGCTGAATAACTCGTCGTTTACCCATTCACGTAAGGGCAGCGAAGCCAACTGTCGGGCGATCGCCGCCGCGGTGCGTGACGCCGGTGGCTGGCTGGCGCTGGGTTCAGATTCGCATATTGCCTTCTCACTGGGCGGTTTTGAGCACTGTGAACGCATCCTGGCCGAAGTCGAGTTTCCGCAGGAGCGCATCCTCAACGTCAGCCCGCGTCGTTTGCTGAATTTTCTTGAGCAACGCGGTAAACCAGCGATTGCGGAACTGGCCGATCTGTGACATCGTCACGGCAAAAATTTCGCCTTTGCATAGGATGTCATCATGAATGAGTTTTCCATCGTCTGCCGCGTGCTGGGGACGCTGTTTTACCGTCAGCCGCAGGACCCGCTGCTGGTGCCGTTGTTTAGCCTGATTAAAGAGGGCAAACTGCAGCAGCACTGGCCGCTGGAGCAGGATGAGCTGCTGCAGCGTCTGCAGCAGGGCTGCGAACCGCACCTGTTGGCCGCCGACTTCAACGCGCTGTTCGTCGGCAGCGAATGCAGCGTATCGCCGCTGCGTTCAAGCTATGTCGAGGGCGCGACGGAAAGCGAAGTGCGCAGCTTCCTGCAGCAGCGCGGCATGCCGCTTGGCGAGGCGCCGGCGGATCACTTCGGCTCGCTGTTGCTGGCGGCGTCCTGGTTGGAAGATCAGTCACAGGAAGATGAAGCGCAGGCGCAAATCACGCTGTTTGACGATTATCTGCTGCCATGGTGCGGACGCTTCCTCGGTAAGGTTGAAGCTCATGCGACCAGCGGTTTTTATCGCACGTTAGCAGCGATTACCCGCGACGCGCTGCAGGCGATGCGTGATGAGCTGGCGGAGTATGAAGAGCAGGACGGTTCTGACGACGAACAGCCGTAAACCATGTCGGGCGCAGCGGGCGCTGCGCCTTGATACGGTGAGTTAATCGGTAAACGGAATCACCAGTTCACCCGGCTTCACTTCCAGCCCTTTGGCCAGTTTGCGCGCCATGGCTTCGGTTTTACTCTTGTCCGGGTTCAGCACGTAGGCCGGCTTCTGGTTGAAGTAGCTTTTCAGCGACTGGTCCAGATAAGGCGAAATTGCCTTCATCACGGTATTCATTTTTTCCGGCTGTACTTTATAGTCGGTCAGTTCCATATCCTTGAGGAAAATGGCCCCTTTTTCGCGGTCATAGGTCGGCTGCGCCTTCAGCGTCAGCTGCATGTCCGCCTGCTGCGGCCCCAGGATCGAGGTGATGTCCACTTTGGCGTTGCCGGAAAGGGTAACCTTGCCCGGTTCGCTGCGGCCGATCTGGCTCTGCAGCTGCGTCAGCACGATATGCGCATCCACCAGTCCCGGCACGCCGATTTGTTTCTGGTAATCATTATGTTTCTGCAGGTAGTCGTTAACTTCCTGTTCGCTGAGCGTGTACTGGGTCAGCTTGTTGCAGCCGGCCAAAGCACCGACAAACATCAGGGCGGCTGCGCCCATAACCATCTTTTTCATACGTGCCTCATAACTACTGCTAATAAAAAATGCTGATAATGAATTGATTATCATTATAAACATGCGCATATCCGTAACCCAAGTGATAAACCCTGCGCGCGTTGATAGTGCGCGGGAATCGCCGGGACGCCTATCGGATAACGCCGAATCTCCCGCGGCTCAACGCCGCAGCCGCAGCGCCAGCAGGACGATGCCGCCAAGGCAGGCCAAACCGCCGAGCAGCGGAAACAGCGGCACGCCCCACAGCCGCGGCGAGGCCTGCATCAGGTAGGGCGCCAGGCCGAGCGCAAAGGCGGCGGTGACAATGGCGATGGCTAGCGTCAACGCCGACCGTTCCAGCGCCTTGCTCAGTTGGGCGAGGTTGCTGACGTTGATGTCGGCGTTAAGCTGGCCGCGCGTCAGGCGCCGCAGCAGCAGGCGCAGGCTTTGCGGCAGTTCGTCGCCGGCATCCAGCGCGTCGGCGCCCAGCGCCAGCATGCGCTGACGCAGCGCCTCCGGCGCGTAATGCTGCAGCATCAGCTGTTGCAGCATTGGCTGTAAGGTGCGGATGATATCGAAGTTCGGATCCAGCCGGTGCAGCACGCCGTCGGCGGTGATCAGCGCTTTAAACAGCAGCGCCAGATCGGGCGGCAGTGCCAGCCGGTGTTCGCGGGACATGGCCAGCAGGTCGGTCAGCGCCTTGCCAAGCGTTAAGGTGCCGAACCCCTGTTTATCCAGGAAGTTTTGCGCCGCCAGCTCCAGATCCTGTACGTCGGGGTTATGGCTGTCTGACCAGGCGAGCAGCGTGCTGACGATGCCTTCGCTCTGCCGTTCGGCAATCGCCTGCAGCACGCGCAGCAGCTGATTGCGCCGCGTTGACGACAGCTGTCCGACCATGCCGAAGTCAATAAAGCCGACGCGGTTGCCCTCCAGCGCCATCACGTTGCCGGGGTGCGGGTCGGCGTGATACAGCCGGTGTTCCAGCACCATGCGCATAAACGCCTGCGCGCCGCGCTGCGCCAGCAGCGGGCCGTCAAGGCCTGCCTCCGCCAGCTGCTGCGGGTTTTCCGGCGCGATGCCGGGTAAAAATTCCTGCACCAGCAGCCGCTTGCTCGACCACTGCCAGTAAATCTGCGGGATTTTTACCTCCGGCTGTTCGCTAAAGCGCCGGGCGACCTGTTCACAGTTGTGACCTTCGTGGGTCAGATCCAGCTCGTGATTCAGCGCGGTGGCCAGCGCCTGCACCATCTGCACCGGACGGTAGCGCGCCAGCGCCGGGCTTTGCTGCTCCACCGTTTCGGCCAGATAGCGCAGCAGGCGCACATCGGCCTGAATGGTTTTTTCCAGCCCGGGGCGCAGCACTTTGACGATTACCGCTTCGCCGCTGTGCAGCCGGGCGCGGTAAATCTGCGCCATGGAGGCCGCCGCCAGCGGTTGGCTGTCGAACAGTGCGAAGATCTGCTGCGGGTCGCCGCCGAGATCGGCATGCACCTGGGCGGCCAGCGTCTCCCAGGGTAGCGTGGATGCCTGACTGTGCAGCTTGTCCAACTCGCGGGTCCAGCCGGCGTCGAGCAGATCGGCGCGGGTTGCCAGTATCTGGCCGAACTTAACAAAGGTCGGCCCCAGCGCCTCCAACGCCGCACGCAGACGCTCGGGCAGTGAGAGCGCGCCGTCGTCCGCCTGCGGAGCGCCTTTGCCGCCGGCTAGCAGCGGGCTTAATCCCAGCAGACGCACCACATCCTGCAGGCCGTAGCGGATCAGCACGGCAGAAATCTCGGCCAGCCGCGCCCGATCGCGCGCGGTGACGAACACCATTTTCAACATCTGTGCGCTCCTCCTTTGACCGCAGCAGCGGCGCTTACTGTTCCATGTCCAGCAACAGTGGGATATCGCTGCGCTCGGCCATGCGGTTACGGTAGGCTTCAACCGGCTCCGGCAGCGTGACGCCGGCGACGATGGACAGTGAGCGCAGCAGCGGGAACAGGTGGATATCATCTTCCGACAGCGTGCCGTTGACCGCCTCCGGTGAGACGATCAGCGCCGCCAGTGCCGGCAGATCTTGTTCCAGCCGGGCGATCAGGTCGGCGCTGTTCGCCAGATGACGGGAGAAGTCGCCGATTGCCGCCTGCTTCTTATTAATAAAATACTGACGGGCGCTGTCGGTAGCGAACTCTTCAAAGTCGGCCTGGGCGAAGCGCGGCAGCAGCAGCTGCGGCGTATATTCCGCCGCCTGTGCCAGCCATTGGCCAAGGACCGGGTTGCCGGGGCCGGTCAGCAGCGGCTTACCGTCCAGCCGATCGATATAGTGCACGATGTCCATGCTTTCCGGCAGATAGCTGCCGTCGTCTTTTTGCAGAATCGGCGCCATCTTTTTACCAATCATGGTGGTCGGCGTGATTTCATCGTCGTTCAGCAGGGTGACTAGACGCACCGGTTTACCCTGCAGGCCGAAAATCATGCGCGCCTTAACGCAGAATGGGCAGTGATCGTAGATAAACAGTTTCATACTCGCTCCCGTTGTCAGGTGATTGCCGCAATAATTAGCACAGCTTACCGATGCTGTCGCACGCTATTCTTGCGGGAAGGTGCCTAATCCGGCACAGTCCACCGTACCACGGCAGATTGTGACCGGGGAGCGATTATTCCTCTTTGGCGGGAAGGGCATTGAACACGTCAATCAGATGCTGGCGCGCCTGTTCCAGGTCGACCTTATCGCGTTCGGTAGCGGCGTTAACCTGCTGCAGCTGTTCAATTACCTCGTTTTTCAACGCGCGGTTATCCGCCAGAATGCACGCCACGGCTTTTTCCATCAGCGTGGAGCGGGCATAGATCATACGCAGATTTAAAACCATATGTTCCAACAGCTGGGGCAGGTGATTATTTTCTTCGGACATGCTGACGACTCCTGAGGTGAATGTACTACCAGAATAGCAGCTGATATAAATATTGCTGATTTTCTGGTGACTTAGCGCGTTTTTACGCCTGGTTGCCGATACGTTGACCGGCAGTCGCGGCAGAAGAGTGATGCAATAACGGGAGCGAGCCGACAAAAGTGCGGGAAAAAAAGCTGACCGCTTATTTACTGAGCGCCTGGGGTTTTACCTGTGAGGCCGGCTACGGTTATATTCAATAACGGGGAAATTCGGCGTATGCCGTTTGATGCGTAGGGCGCAGTCCCGGCACTCTCTTTTTATCGAACCGTTCCGAATCGCGGGGGAAATGATGTTCGGCTATCGCTCTGCATCACCAAAAGTACGTCTTACCACCGACCGTCTGGTTGTCCGTTTAGTGCATGAACGTGATGCCTACCGTCTGGCGGACTATTACGCGGAAAATCGCGCGTTTCTCAAGCCCTGGGAGCCGGTGCGCGACGAGAGTTACTGTTATCCTTCCGGCTGGCAGGCGCGGCTCGGCATGATCATGGAAATGCAGAAGCAGGGGAGCGCCTACTACTTCATGCTGCTGGATCCGGATGAGCATGAGGTGCGCGGCGTCGCCAACTTCAGCAATGTTTTGCGCGGCTCCTTTCATGCCTGCTTCCTGGGCTACTCCCTCGGTGAGAAGTGGCAGGGGCAGGGATTGATGTATGAAGCGCTGCAGTCGGCGAATCGCTATATGATGCGTCAGCAGCGCATGCACCGCATTATGGCAAACTATATGCCGCATAATCAGCGCAGCGGCGCGCTGTTGGCGCGTTTGGGCTTTGAGCGCGAAGGCTACGCCAAGGACTATCTGCTGATCGACGGTAAGTGGCAGGACCACGTGCTGACTGCGTTAACCAACAAAGAATGGCTGCCGCCACGGTGAGAAAACGAGCATGAAATATCAATTAAGCGCGCAAGAAGCGCGGGTAATCGGCTGCCTGTTGGAAAAACAGGTGACGACGCCGGAGCAGTATCCGCTGTCGCTGAACGCCATCACGCTGGCCTGTAATCAGAAAACCAACCGTGAACCGGTGATGACGCTGAGCGAAAGCGAGGTTCAGGATGTGCTGGACGAACTGGTGAAAAAACACTTTCTGCGTACGCAAAGCGGCTTTGGCAACCGGGTGGTGAAATATGAACAGCGTTTCTGCAATTCCGAGTTCGGCCAGCTGAAACTGAGCGACGCGGAGCTGGCGCTGGTTGCCACCTTATTGCTGCGCGGCGCCCAGACGCCGGGCGAACTGCGCATGCGCGCCGCACGGCTGCATGATTTTAACGACGTCGCCGAGGTGGAGCAGCAGCTGCAGCAGTTGGCCGAGCGGGAAGACGGGCCGTTTGTCCGGCGTCTGGCGCGTGAACCCGGCAAGCGCGAAAGCCGCTTTGTGCATCTGTTCGGCGCCGAACAGGCCGCGCCGGAGGGCGTTGATGCGCCGCAAGAGCAGGAGGCGTCATTAAGCCAGCGCGTCAGCGCATTGGAACAGCAGGTAACGGTGCTGACGCAGCAACTGCAACAACTGATGGCGGAGCAACAGCATGACTAAATTACGTATCGGCGTGGTCGGCCTGGGCGGCATTGCGCAGAAAGCGTATCTGCCGATCCTCAGCCACGCCGCCGACTGGCAGCTGGTGGGCGGCTTTTCACCGAACCGACAGAAGGCGCAGCCGCTGTGCGACAGCTACCGGATGGCCTGCTTCTCGCGGCTGGATGAGCTGGCGCAGCAGTGCGATGCGGTTTTCGTACACAGCAGCACCGCCAGCCACTTTAGCGTGGTGAAAAGCCTGCTGGAGCAGGGCGTGCATGTTTACGTCGATAAACCGCTGGCGGAGACGCTGGAGCAGGGTGAGCAACTGCTGGAGCTGGCGCAGGCGCGCGGCAGGGCGCTGATGGTGGGCTTCAACCGCCGCTTTGCGCCGCTGTACGGGCAGCTGCAGCAGCAGATGCGCCAGCTGGCGTCGCTCCGCATGGAGAAGCACCGCGCCGACAGCGTGGGGCCGAACCTGCTGCGCTTTACCCTGCTGGATGACTATCTGCACGTGGTGGATACCGCGCTGTGGCTGGCCGGCGGCGATGGCCGGCTGCTGGGCGGCCGGCTGAGCGTCAATGACGCCGGTGAAATGCTGTATGCCGAGCACCATTTCCGCTGCGGCGAGACGCTGGTGACCACCAGCATGCACCGCCAGGCGGGCAGCCAGCGGGAAAGCGTGCAGGCGGTGACCCGCGGCGCGCTGTATCAGCTGGACGATATGCGCCGCTGGCGGCGTGAAGACCGCGACGGCGTGCTGGAGCAGCCGGCGCCGGGCTGGCAGACCACGCTGGCCCAGCGCGGTTTTGAGGGCGCGGTGCGCCACTTTATTCAGTCGGTGGCGAATCAGACGCCGCCGCAGACCGGCGGCGAACAGGCGATTTACGCCCAGCGGATGATTGAACAGATACTGCGCGACGCGGATTTTCCAGGTAACCCCATGTAACATATGGCGTTGGCTATTCTGCCGCGGATGCGTAAACTGAAGCCGTTTCTTGACTGACGCCTGCTGCCGCAGGCGTTGATATTTACACGTAGTACTCACCAGAAAAACCACATGAACCTACTAAAATCACTGGCAGCCGTCAGCTCGATGACGATGTTCTCCCGGGTGCTGGGCTTTGCGCGTGACGCTATCGTCGCCCGCGTTTTTGGCGCCGGCATGGCGACGGATGCCTTCTTCGTGGCGTTCAAACTGCCGAACCTGCTGCGCCGTATCTTTGCCGAAGGCGCGTTCTCACAGGCCTTTGTGCCGATCCTCGCCGAATATAAAAGCCAGCAGGGTGAAGAGGCGACGCGCACCTTTATCGCCTATGTCTCCGGCCTGCTGACGCTGGTGCTGGCGTTGGTGACGGTGGCCGGGATGCTGGCGGCGCCCTGGGTGATCTATATCACCGCGCCGGGCTTTACCGACACGCCGGACAAATTCGCGTTAACCTCGTCGCTGCTGCGCATTACGTTCCCTTATATTTTGCTGATCTCGCTGGCCTCGCTGGTGGGGGCGATCCTCAATACCTGGAACCGTTTCTCAATACCGGCGTTTGCGCCGACGCTGCTCAACGTCAGCATGATCGGTTTTGCCCTGTTCGCCGCGCCTTACTTCAATCCGCCGGTGCTGGCCTTGGCCTGGGCGGTGGTGGCCGGCGGCGTGTTGCAGCTGGGTTACCAGTTGCCGCACCTGCGCAAGATCGGCATGCTGGTGCTGCCGCGCATCAAGTGGCGCGATGCCGGCGTATGGCGGGTGATGCGTCAGATGGGGCCGGCGATCCTCGGGGTGTCGGTCAGCCAAATTTCACTGATTATCAACACTATCTTCGCCTCGTTTCTGGTCTCCGGTTCGGTGTCCTGGATGTACTACGCTGACCGCCTGATGGAGTTTCCTTCCGGGGTGCTGGGCGTGGCGCTGGGCACCATTCTGCTGCCGTCGTTGGCGAAGAGCTTCGCCAGCGGCAACCATGATGAGTATTCCCGCCTGATGGACTGGGGGCTGCGCCTGTGCTTCCTGCTGGCGCTGCCGAGCGCGATAGCGCTGGGTATTTTGGCTAAGCCGCTGACCGTATCGCTGTTCCAGTACGGCAAGTTCAGCGCCTTTGATGCGGCGATGACGCAGCGCGCGCTGGTGGCCTACTCCGTTGGCCTGATGGGGCTGATCGTGGTGAAGGTGCTGGCGCCGGGCTTCTACTCGCGCCAGGACATCAAAACGCCGGTGAAAATCGCCATTGTCACGCTGGTTATGACGCAGGTGATGAACTTGGCGTTTATCGGCCCGCTGAAGCACGCCGGGCTGTCGCTGTCTATCGGCCTGGCGGCCTGTCTGAACGCCTCGTTGCTGTACTGGCAGCTGCGCAAGCAGGATATTTTCCGTCCGCAGCCGGGTTGGGCGCTGTTCCTCACCAAGCTGGTGGCGGCGGTGCTGGTGATGTCGGCGGTGCTGGTCGGTATGCTGTGGCTGATGCCGGCCTGGGACAACGGCAATATGCTGGAGCGTCTGCTGCGTCTGGCGGTGGTGGTGGTGGCCGGCGTGGTGGCCTACTTCGGCGTGCTGGGCGTGCTGGGCTTCCGGCCGCGGGACTTTGCCCGCCGCGTTGCCTGACAGCGCCGCGTGCCAGAACAATAAAAAAGGGTCGCCTCTGGCGACCCTTTTGCTATGTGAGAACCGGCGATTACATCCGCTCGACGGTCTCGATCCCCAGCGTATCCAGACCGGTTTTCAGCGTTTTGGCGGTCAGCAGCGCCAGCTTCAGGCGGCTCTGACGCGCTTCTTCGCTGTCGGCGTTGAGGATCTGGCAGTGTTCATAGAAACCGGAGAACAGGCCGGCCAGGTCGTACAGGTAGCTGCACATCACGTGCGGGGTGCCTTCGCGCGCCACGACGGTGATGGTCTCTTCAAACTGCAGCAGACGGGTCGCCAGCGCAATCTCACGCTCTTCGGTCATCGCCAGCGGCAGCGTCAGGTCGCTTTCGTCGACGCCGGCGCGTTTGAATACTGAAGCCACGCGGGTATAGGCATATTGCATATAAGGCGCGGTGTTGCCTTCGAAGGACAGCATGTTGTCCCAGTCGAAGATATAGTCGGTGGTGCGGCTTTTCGACAGGTCGGCGTATTTGATCGCGCCGATACCGACGGCGTTGACCACCTTTTGCAGTTCATCGGCTGGCATATCCGGGTTTTTCTCGGCGATCAGCTTGCCGGCGCGCTCAATGGCTTCATCCAGCAGGTCGGACAGCTTGATGGTGCCGCCGGAGCGGGTTTTAAACGGCTTACCGTCCTTGCCCAGCATCATGCCGAACATATGGTGTTCGAGGGAGACCGACTCCGGCACGTAACCGGCTTTGCGCACGATGGTCCAGGCCTGCATCAGGTGCTGGTGTTGGCGGGAGTCGATGTAGTACAGCACGCGGTCGGCGCCCAGGGTTTCGTAGCGGTATTTGGCGCAGGCGATATCGGTGGTGGTGTACAGGTAGCCGCCGTCCTTTTTCTGGATGATGACGCCCATAGGATCGCCATCTTTGTTTTTGTATTCGTCCAGGAACACCACGGTGGCGCCTTCGCTTTCCACCGCCAGCCCCTTGGCCTTCAGGTCAGCCACGATGCCCGGCAGCATAGCGTTGTAGAGACTTTCCCCCATTACGTCGTCTTCAGTCAGCGTGACGTTGAGGCGTTGATAGGTTTTCTGGTTCTGCGCCATGGTGATATCCACCAGCTTGCGCCACATTTTCAGGCAGTAGTCATCGCCACCCTGCAGCTTGACCACGTAAGCGCGCGCACGCTCAGCGAACTCGGCATCTTCGTCGTAGTGACGCTTGGCTTCACGATAAAATTGCTCCAGATCCGACAGCTCCATTTCGTCGGCGTGCTCGTTCTGCACTTTTTCCAGATAGGCGATCAGCATACCGAACTGCGTGCCCCAGTCGCCGACGTGGTTGGCGCGGATCACCTTATGGCCGAGGAAGCTCTGAGTGCGGGCGGCAGCGTCGCCGATAATGGTGGAGCGCACGTGGCCGACGTGCATCTCTTTCGCCACGTTAGGGGCGGAGTAGTCGATAACGATGGTCTGCGGCGCTACCGGCGCAATGCCCAGTTTCGGCGCGCGCAGCACGGCGTCGGCCTGCTGGGCGACCCAGGCGGCGTCAAGGAAGATATTGACGAAACCCGGGCCGGCGATTTCGACCTTGCTGGCAATGCCGTCCAGCTGCAGCAGCGCAACGACTTTTTCTGCCAGCTGTCGTGGCGGCATGCCAAGCTTTTTGGCAACGGACATGACGCCGTTGGCCTGATAATCACCAAATTGCGCTTTAGCAGATTGACGGACCTGTGCTTCGCAATCGGCAGGTGCGCCTGCGGCAATCAGCGCCTGGCTGACTTTATCTGAGAGAAGTGCCTGAATATTCACCGGGATACCTTAAATAACAGATGCAAAGACGCCTGTTGCGCCTTTACGGATTCAACGGTGGCTCTGGGGGGACGTCACGTCCGCAGCCAACCACAAAACAGCCTGCAATTGTAACCGATTGATGACCTCGCGTCAGCAGTTGCGGCGGGGATGGGGGATAAAGTCTGAGAGGAACGATGGGCAACAAAGGGAGAACGTCACCCACTGTTTGCACAAGTGGGTGGCCGGATTCACAGGTCTTGTTATCGGGGGGATAAAAAGAGTACGGGAAAGCTTCCGTTACTTCTTGCGACGACGGCCATCGAACGCACTGCCACGGCGCGTTTTGAAATGGCGTAAAATTGCATAAACGGCAATAACGATGAGTACTACAGATATCGTTAAAAGAAACATAATCATTTTCTCAGCTATAACATGGTGTCAAGCTAACTTAATTACTATGCTGAATCAATTAATGAGGGGTTATTTAAGATAAGTCTCAGGAGTGTGTGTTGGAAAATGCCTTTTTAAACAGTGAGATGTATTAGTGTTGCGTGCAAATAATAAGCAATGACAGCGCATTGGAATACTTTATGGAAATGCTATTGTAGAACAGGGCTAGAACAAGTAAAAGTTATTTTTATTGTTTTAATTTGCATGCAAAATTCGAATATTGTGCTTCTGGGTAATTATACTATTTTTCTTATGGGAAAAATCCTAAAAAATATATGAAGCACGAATGGTTAATTGATGGGGAAATAATTCCTCCGGCGTGTTTTCTCTTGCCGGTCGCTGCCGTATTGCGCATTGGCGGCGGCGTGATGATTTCCGCGCCGGCAGATGTAGCTCTCGGCGCCCAGGCGCGGTAAATTACGCCCCTAAAAACAGCCTTAGCGGACAATAATGTTATGAATCCTTTATCCACCATCGCCGAGTTGCAGGACCTGGCGCAGGATTTACCTCGTTTTGAACAAACACTGACGCAGTTCGCCCAAACGCTGCAGCTTGATTTATCACAGTTTGAGGCTGACCATATTTCGGTACGCTGCCATCAAAACGCGACGGCCGAACGCTGGCTCCGCGGCTTTAAGCAGTGTGCCGAGGTGATGTCTGACGCGGTCATCAACGGGCGGCCGATTTACCTGTTTGATTTGCATCAGCCGTTACAATTGGGGCCATGGCGGATTGACTGCATTGAACTGCCGTTCCCCGGCGACAAGCGTTACCCGCATGAAGGGTGGGAACATGTTGAACTGGTGATCGCCGGGGACCCGAAAACGCTGTATGCGCGCGCGCTGGCGCTGTTGCCGGACGCCGCGTTGCTGACGCCGGGCATCAAGCTGAAACAGAGCGCGCCGCAGGGGGAAGGCGAACGCCTACCGAACCCGACGCTGGCGATTACCGACGGCAGCGTCACCATCAAATTTCACCCGTACGCCATTCGCGATATCGTCGCCAGCGAGCGCGACTAAGCGGACAGGGCGCGTACCGCACGCTCGATCCGCTCCAGCGCGCGTATCAGCAGCGCGCGCTGGCAGCCGAAATTCAGGCGTACGAAGCGGCGGTCGCCGAAGTCCAGTCCGGGGCTCAGGCCGACGCCGGCCTGCTCAAAGAAGGCATGCGGGTTATCGACCGGCAGCCCGCTGCAGTCAATCCATGCCAGATAGGTGGCTTCAATCGGCGCCAGATGCAGGCCCGGCAGGGCATTGATGCGCGTCATCACCAGATCGCGGTTGGCGCGCAGGTAATCGAGCTGCCGATCGAGCCACGGCTGTCCATCCTGATAGGCGGCCTGCGCGGCGACCAGCGCCAGCACGTCGACTTCCGGCACCATGCCGCGACGCGTACGGCACAGCGTGCGCCGTAGATGCTCATTGGGGACGATCGCCATTGACGCGCCAAGCCCGGCGATATTGAAGGTTTTTGACGGCGACATCAGCGTGACGCTGCGCTGGGCGGCGTCTTCGTTCAGGGCGGCGAAGGGAATATGCTGCAGGCCGGGTTCCAGCAGCAGGTCGCAGTGGATCTCGTCGGAACAGACAATCCAATCATGCTGTTGGGCAAACTGCTGCAGCGCCAGCAGCTCATCGCGGCGGTACACCGTACCGCCCGGATTGTGCGGATTGCACAACAGCAACAGCTTCTCCTGCCCCTGCAGTCGTGCGGCGAGCGTCGGCAGATCGGGCAGCCAGCGCTGGTTTTGCAAACGCATCGGTATCGACAGCTGGCTGCGTTCGGCAAACTGCGCGGCTTTACGAAACGGTGGATAAATGGGTGAAGGCGCAATGGTGCCCTGGTCCTCGCGGGTAAATGCGCGTACGCACAGATTCAGACCGCAGACCAGCCCGGGCAGAAATACCAGCCATTCAGGGCGGATGTGCCACTGGTAACGTTCCGCCATGCGTTGCACAAACAGCGTAATTAGCGCCGGGGAAGGACGCCCGTAACCGAATACGCCGTGGTCGACGCGCCGATGCAGCGCCTCGATCACCGCCGGCGGCGACTGGAAATCGGTATCCGCCACCCACAGCGGAATAATATCGCGATCGTGATATTTCTCCCATTTCACGCTGTCACTGTGACTGCGGTCTATCCATTGATCAAAATTGAATGCCATAGTTACTCCCTGAATGGTTTTTCGCTGATACTTGCAGCCTACGCGACAAGTAGGCGGATTAACAAGACGGGGAGTAAGTTGGCCGTCATCTGGAGGTGACCATGATTAAACTGGAAGTTTGTTGCTATAGCGTCGATTGTGCGCTGACGGCTGAACGCGCAGGAGCGGATCGGATCGAGTTGTGCTCCAGCCAGAGTGAAGGGGGCCTGACGCCCAGTTACGGTTCATTAACGCTGGCGCGGGAGAGGCTGGCGATTCCGGTGCATCCCATCGTCCGGCCGCGCGCCGGTGATTTCTGCTATAGCGCCGTTGATTTCAGCGTGATGAAAAACGACGTGGCACAGATGCGTGACCTGGGGTTCCCCGGCGTGGTGATCGGCATGTTGGACGAAGAGGGGCACATCGACCTGCCGCGCATGCGTGAGGTGATGGCGCTGTGCGGCGGTATGGCGGTGACCTTCCACCGGGCGTTTGATATGTGCCAAAACCCGATGCAGGCGCTGCAGCAGCTGACCGATTTGGGCGTGGCGCGTATTTTGACCTCTGGCCAGCAGCAGAATGCCGAGCTGGGATTGCCGCTGCTGCGAGATTTGCTGCAGGCCAGTCAGGGGCCGGTGATTATGGCCGGCGCCGGCGTGCGCTTAAGTAATCTGCATAAGTTTGTCGATATCGGCATTCGGGAGCTGCACAGCTCTTCCGGGCATACCGTACCGTCCACCATGCGCTACCGCAAAGCCGGCGTCACCATGTGTGCCGACAACGAGTTTGACGAGTTCAGCCACTATTGCGTTGACGGTGAAATGGTGGAAGCGATGAAAGGCGCCCTGGAGTTGGTCGATCCGCTGGCGCAGAGCGCATAGTTTTATCCTGGAGAAAACTGGTCAGTATGTATGTCGCCCGGCCTTTGCCGGGTTTTTTTATGCTCTATAAACGCTTAACTAAGATTTTTCCTGTGATATATTCCTGCCGCAACGTTAATTTTTACATTATTAGGCAATATGATTAACCCGATAGTCACGCAGTTGAAAATAGGGTGCGCGCGTTTGTGGCCGCATCCGTTAGTCGCAGGGAATAAAGAGATTGCGCTCGCCAGCCTTGGCGCCGGTCTGGGGCTGATGGTCGCCGGCTGGGTCAGCCACTGGATGCTGGGCAGCGTCAATTTATGGTTTGTCGCGCCGATGGGCGCCTCGGCGGTGCTGCTGTTTGCCGTGCCGGCCAGTCCGCTGGCGCAGCCGTGGTCGATTGTCGGCGGTAACCTGGTGGCGGCGCTGATTGGCGTCAGCTGCGGCAAGCTGATCGGCGATCCGGGTATTGCCTGCGGCGTGGCGGCGTGCCTGGCGATCGGCGTAATGTTTAAGCTGCGCTGCCTGCATCCGCCGAGCGGGGCGGTGGCGCTGACGGCGATCCTCGGCGGCGAAGGGGTGAAACAGCTGGGCTATGCGTTTGTCTGGTCGCCGGTGCTGCTTAACTCCGTGCTGATGGCGCTGCTGGCGATAGTGTTTAATAACCTGCTGGGCCGACGCTACCCGCATGCGTTAGCGCCCGACGAGGTTAAGCCGGAGCCGGTGCCGCTTGAGGTGCCGATTAGCCGCGCCGATCTGCACCAGGCGCTGATGGACGGCGATTTTCTGGATATTGACGAAGACGACCTGCAGGCGTTGCTGCAGCGTGCGGAACGGCTGGCGCAGCAGCGTCATCGCGCCGGCGCTTAATGCCTCAAAATACCCGGCGCTCGTCGGGTATTGAAATAGTGAATCCCGCATGGCCAAGCCATGCAGGGTTTTCCGACGGCGTTACGGCTTTCTCGCCACCAGCACGGCGCGGCGCGGCGCCGGGTAGCCTTCCCGGGTTTTCGTTGGATCGTCGGGGTCGAGGAAGTCGGCCAGCGATTCGCTGGTCATCCAGCCGGTGCGGCGCTGCTCCTCAAGGCTGGTGACGCAGACGTCGGCCACCTTCACATCGACAAAGCCGCATTTTTCCAGCCAGCCCTTCAGCGCTTCGGTGGACGGGATAAAGTAAACGTTACGCATCTGCGCGTAGCGGTCACCCGGCACCAGCACCTGATGGCGATCGCCTTCCACCACCAGCGTTTCCAGCACCAGCTCGCCTTCGCGCACCAGCTGATTTTTCAGCTGATACAGGTGATCCAGCGGCGAACGACGGTGGTACAGCACGCCCATCGAGAACACGGTGTCGAAGGCCGCCAGCTCCGGCAGCTGCTCAATGCCGAGCGGCAGCAGATGCGCGCGCTGGTCGCCGCCCAGCAGCTTGCGCACCGCCTCAAACTGGCACAGGAACAGCTGCATCGGGTCGATGCCCACCACAAACTGCGCGCCGGCGCCGACCATCCGCCACATGTGGTAGCCGCTGCCGCAGCCGACGTCGAGCACGGTGCGACCCGCCAGCGGCGAGATATGCGGCAGCACGCGGTCCCACTTCCAGTCGGAGTGCCATTCGGTGTCGATATCAATGCCGTACAGGGAGAACGGCCCCTTACGCCACGGCATCAGCGTGCGCAGCATGGTTTCAATGCCTTCGAGCCGGCCGGCGGACAGCGGCTGCTGCATGTCGGCCTGCACGCCGTGCAGCAGGTCAAGCCGATCCGGCGTCAGCAGCGGCAGGTGTTCCACCGCGTTAAACCACTGTTTGAATTTGCCGTGCAGCGATTCGCGCTGCCAGGCGCTGAGCTGCGCGGGCAGGGTATCCAGCCAGTGGCTGAGCGGGCTTTTGGCTATCTGCTGATAAAAGTCACCGAACTCGATCATGCGCTTTCTCCCGCTTTCAGGGCGATCAGCGAGCCGAAGTTAAAGCACTGGAACCACACTTCCGCGTGTTCAAAGCCGGCCTGCTGCAGACGCGCCTTATGGGCTTCAACCGAGTCGGTCAGCATCACATGCTCCAGCATGCTGCGCTTCTGGCTGATCTCCAGTTCGCTGTAGCCGTTGGCGCGCTTGAAGTCGTGATGCATATTGAACAGCAGTTCGCCGACCGGCGCGTCCTCAAAGCTGAATTTCTCCGACAGCACCAGCGCACCGCCCGGGCGCAGGCCGCGGTAAACCTGCTGCAGCAGGCGCAGGCGATCGGCCGGTTCGAGAAATTGCAGGGTGAAGTTCAGCACCACCATGGAGGCGTTTTCGATGTTGATATCGAGAATATCGGCCTCAATCACCTCGACCGGCGTCTCGGCGCGGAAGGCGTCGATATGGCGCCGGCAGCGCTCGACCATCGCCGGTGAGTTGTCCACCGCAATGATTTTGCAGTCCGCCACGCTGATATTCCGCCGCATCGACAGCGTGGCCGCGCCCAGCGAGCACCCCAGATCGTAGACCTGGCTGCTTGGCTGCACAAAGCGCTCCGCCAGCATGCCGATCATGGAAATAATATTGGAGTAACCGGGCACGGAGCGCTGGATCATGTCGGGGAACACTTCGGCAACGCGTTCATCAAAGGTCCAGTCGCCCAGTTTGTCGATAGGGGCGGAAAACAGAGTATCGCGGTTTGGCATAGCGGCAAAAAATCAGGTCAGAATTCGAAGGGGCGTATTCTAACAGATATCGCCGGCAGAGATCACATTATCGATGTGGAAACAGGCGGCGTCGCCGCCTGGAAAGGGGGGGATCAGTGCAGCGTGAAGATCAGCTCCCAGGGCAGATAGTAGGTATTCGCCAGCACCATCAGCACCAGGGAGATATAGGTAGCGATCATGCCTGAGGCGCGCCAGCGGGCTTCGCGGTTGCGCAGACCGTAGAAATGCACCAGACGTCCGGCGATCAGCAGCAGGCCGCTAAGGTGGATCAGCCACACTTCCGCGCCGTTCATTTCCATCAGCACCAGCAGTACGGCGGCGATAGGAATATATTCCACGGCGTTGCCGTGCACGCGGATGGCGGTCTGCAGTTCGTAAAAGCCGCCGTCGCCGTAGGCGACGCGGTACTGCATCCTGAGTTTGACTACGTCATAAGAGAGTTTGATCAACAACAATGCGCCGAGCACCACATAGAGCGCGCTTACCATTTTTAACTCCATTCCCTAACCAAAAACTGGCCCCTGCATAATAGCCGCCATTTGTACGACTGTCGCGGAGAAAAATCTGATGTAATACGCCAGATTAATTGGTTAAAACAGTGAGTCTTGTTCGGGCCAGTCGGGCGCGGCCGGTAGCGACGGGATGTTTTCCCGCAGACGCTGCCAGATTTTTTGCGCCTGCTGCGGGGAGTCGCCGTTATCCGGGGTATGGATAAACAGATAGGGCGTATGCTGCCGCCAGTCCGCCAGTTTATGTTGCCAGGCGTTGAACCAGCGCAGGTTGTCGTCCAGTACGTCGCCGCCGATAAAGCGCACCAGCGGATTGGTGGCGGTCACCAGGGCGTGTACCGGCAGCTTCGGCTTTTTTTGCTGGGCGTCGCGCACTGCCGCGCTGTGCGGCGCGGCGTGGTGCACCGGCCGGCTGTCGAGGATCACCCGGTTAATGCCGCGCTGGTGCAGCCCCTGATTCAGCAGGCGCTCTTCCTCCCCTTTGGCGAAAAAAGCGGGGTGGCGTACTTCGACGCCGTAGGTGAAAGCGCCGGGCAAGGCGTCGAAAAACGTCCACAGCGCCGGCAGCTCCGCCGGGCCAAACGCCGCCGGCAGCTGCAGCCACAACTGGCCGATACGCTGCTCCAGCGGCGCCAGACACTGGTAAAAAGCCTGTACGTCGGCGTCGCAGTGTCGCAACGCCGCCTTGTGACTGATTTCAGCGGGAAATTTAAAGCAGAAGCGAAAATCGTCGTGGGTCATCGCGCGCCAGCGCTGTACGATCTCTGCTTTCGGCAGGGCATAAAAGGTGGTGTTGCCCTCGACGCAGTTAAAATAACGGCTGTAGTCCGCCAGGTCCCGCAGTCCGATGCGGTTCCAGGCGGGGTGGTGCCATTGCGGTAATCCGATATACATCCGTTCCTTCGCCAGTTACCGGCTGCCCGGCGGGCAGCGCAAAAATAGAAAGCGTCTACGTTAACCCGTCGCTTACAGCGCGGCAAGAATTTCGCTGGTGCTGCGCACGCGCGCCAGGCGTGGGAAGATATACTTGAAGGCGAACTGGTGCATGTCCGCGTTCGGCGCGCTGCACATATCTTCGGCGACCACCAGTTCGAAGCCGCGCTCCCAGGCGTCGCGCGCGGTGGATTCCACGCCGATATTGGTGGCGATGCCGCCGAGCACGATGCTTTTGATGCCGCGGCGGCGCAGCTGCAGCTCCAGATCGGTGCCGTAAAACGCGCCCCACTGGCGTTTGGTGACCAGAATATCGTTGTCGCTGACCGCCAGCGTTTCCGGGAAGGTCCACCAGTTATCGGGCAGGCCGCCGACCGGCGGCGGAGACGGTTGGTCAACCGGCTGTTTCAGCGCTTCGTCGAAGCCAGCCGACCAGCCGACGCGCACCAGAATCACCGGCGCGCCCAGGGCGCGAAAGCGTCCCGCCAGATGGGCGGCGTGGGTGACCACCTGTTCAGCGCTGTGCGGGCCGCCGGCAAACGGCAAAATGCCCTGTTGCAGGTCAATCAGCACCAGCGCGGTGGTTGAAGTATCAAGTTTCAGCATGGTGTTGCCTCATATAGGAACGGGGATGGGGGCGGCTCAGCCGCATTCAAGCGTAAACCTAGGCTACGTGAATATTTGCGCCGCTGTTAACGGGAAATTTGTTAATCAATGTGTGGTTCGGACAAAAAGGCATCATTTAGTCGCAGAACAATACGCGCTTCGCACTTATCGGGCGGATGAATTTCCTTTATAATGGCCGCCTTTTTTCAACTCTCTTTAATCCAACGACCTATGCCGATTTACGAATATGCATGTGGTGCTTGCAATCATCGATTAGAGAAATTGCAGAAATTTTCCGATGCGCCGTTGACCGACTGTCCGGCGTGTGGGCAGCCTGCGTTGACAAAATTGATCTCCGCGGCCGGATTCCAGCTGAAAGGCACCGGCTGGTACGCGACTGATTTTAAACCGGGCAACAAGAGTTCATCAGATAACAGCGGCGCCCAGGGCAACACGTCCGGCGCGGCATCGGCTGAGTAAAAGGATAGCGTATGCGTACTGAATATTGCGGGCAGTTGAATCTGTCCCACGTGGGCCAGGAAGTGACTTTGTGCGGCTGGGTAAACCGCCGCCGCGATTTGGGTGGCCTGATCTTTATCGATATGCGCGATCGCGAAGGCATCGTGCAGGTGTTCTTCGATCCGGATAAAAAAGCAGCGTTCGACAAGGCGTTCGAACTGCGCAACGAATTCTGCATCCAGATCGTCGGCACCGTACGTGCGCGTCCAGACAGCCAGATCAATAAAGATATGGCCACCGGCGAAGTGGAAGTGTTCGCCCATGCGCTCGAGATTATTAATCGTTCCGAGCCGCTGCCGCTGGACGCCAACCAGACCAACAGCGAAGAAGCGCGTCTGAAGTACCGCTACCTGGATCTGCGTCGTCCGGAGATGGCCGACCGCCTGAAAACCCGCGCCAAGATCACCAGCTTTGTCCGCCGCTTTATGGACGACCACGGCTTCCTGGATATTGAAACGCCGATGCTGACCAAAGCGACGCCGGAAGGCGCGCGTGACTATCTGGTGCCGAGCCGCGTGCATAAAGGCAAGTTTTACGCGCTGCCACAGTCGCCGCAGCTGTTCAAACAGCTGCTGATGATGTCCGGCTTTGACCGTTACTACCAGATCGTCAAATGCTTCCGCGACGAAGACCTGCGCGCCGACCGTCAGCCTGAATTTACCCAGATCGATGTCGAAACCTCCTTTATGAGCGCCGAGCAAGTGCGCGCCGTGATGGAGCAGCTGGTGCGCGAGCTGTGGCAGGATGTGAAGGGCGTGGATCTGGGCGATTTCCCTATCATGACCTTTGCCGAAGCGATGCGCCGCTACGGTTCCGACAAGCCGGACCTGCGTAACCCGCTGGAGCTGACGGACGTGGCCGATCTGGTGAAAGACGTCGAGTTTAAAGTGTTCTCCGGCCCGGCCAACGACGCCAAAGGGCGCGTGGCGGCCATCCGCGTACCGGGCGGCGCGCAGCTGACCCGTAAGCAGATCGACGAATACGGCGCATTTGTTAACATCTACGGCGCCAAAGGGTTGGCGTGGCTGAAAGTGAATGACCGCGCTGCGGGGATGGACGGGGTACAAAGCCCGATCGCCAAATTCCTCAGCGCCGAGGTGCTGGAAGCGATGCTGGCGCGCACCGATGCGCAAAGCGGCGATATTCTGTTCTTCGGCGCCGACAGCAGCAAAATCGTCACCGATGCGATGGGCGCGCTGCGTCTGAAGCTGGGCCGCGATCTGCAGCTGACCAAGCTGGACGCCTGGGCGCCGCTGTGGGTGGTTGACTTTCCGATGTTCGAAGAAGACGGTGAAGGCGGCCTGGCGGCGATGCACCATCCGTTCACCGCGCCGCGCGACACCTCACCGGAAGCGCTGGCGCAGGCGCCGACCGACGCCATCGCCAACGCTTACGACATGGTGCTGAACGGCTATGAAGTGGGCGGCGGCTCGGTGCGTATTCACCGTAGCGAAATGCAGCAGACGGTGTTCGGCATTCTGGGCATCGACGAGCACGAACAGCGTGAGAAATTCGGCTTCCTGCTGGATGCGCTGAAGTACGGTACGCCGCCGCACGCCGGCCTGGCCTTCGGCCTGGACCGCCTGGTGATGCTGCTGACCGGCACGGAAAATATCCGCGACGTGATCGCCTTCCCGAAAACCACCGCGGCCGCCTGTCTGATGACCGACGCCCCGAGCTTCGCCAACCCGGCGGCGCTGCAGGAGCTGTCCATCAGCGTGGTTAAAAAGGGCGCGGCGGACGACGCTAACTCAGAGAACGCGTGATGAACTATAAACGCCCCGAGTCGGTTCTGGTGGTGATTTATGCGCGTTCCAGCGGCCGGGTGCTAATGTTACAGCGGCGGGACGATACCGAATTCTGGCAGTCGGTGACCGGCAGCCTGGAGGCGGATGAATCGCCGCTGCATGCCGCGCAGCGTGAAATCAAAGAAGAAGTCGGCATCGACGTGTTGGCGGAGAATCTGCCGCTGTTCGATTGCCAGCGCTGCGTGGAGTTTGAACTCTTTGTCCACTTGCGACATCGCTATGCGCCGGGAACCACGCGCAATAAAGAGCACTGGTTCTGTCTGGCGTTGCCCGCAGAGCGCGATCCGGTGATTACCGAGCATCACGCTTACCAATGGCTTGAGGCGGCGGACGCCGTAAAACTGACCAAGTCGTGGAGCAACCAGCAGGCGATTGAAGAGTTTGTGATTAATTCAGTCCAGTAGTTTTTTTTGGAGATTTTTTATGGCAGGTCATAGTAAGTGGGCCAACACAAAACACCGTAAAGCGGCGCAAGACGCCAAACGCGGTAAGATTTTCACCAAAATTATTCGTGAACTGGTCACGGCGGCCAAGCTGGGCGGCGGCGATCCTGATTCCAACCCGCGCCTGCGCGCGGCGATGGACAAAGCGCTGTCCAACAACATGACGCGCGACACCATGAACCGCGCCATTGCCCGCGGCGTCGGCGGTGAAGACGACAGCAACATGGAAACCATCATCTATGAAGGTTATGGTCCGGGCGGCACCGCCATCATGATCGACTGTCTGAGCGACAACCGCAACCGCACCGTGGCGGAAGTGCGCCACGCCTTCACCAAGTGCGGCGGCAACCTCGGCACCGACGGTTCCGTCGCCTACCTGTTCACCAAAAAAGGCGTGATCACTTTTGCGCCGGGCCTGGATGAAGACAGCGTGATGGAAGCGGCGCTGGAAGCCGGCGCGGAAGATATCGTGACCTACGACGACGGCGCCATCGACGTGTTCACCGCCTGGGAAAACCTCGGCGAAGTCAAAGACGCGCTGGCGAGCGCCGGCTTTACCGCCGAGGCGGCGGAAGTGTCGATGATCCCGTCGACCAAGGCCGATATGGATGCGGAAACCGCGCCGAAGCTGCTGCGCCTGATCGATATGCTGGAAGACTGCGACGACGTGCAGGAGGTTTACCACAACGGTGAGATCTCCGACGAGGTGGCGGCTACGCTGTAATGCGTGGTCAATCTGGCGCTGTGGCAACGCAGCGCCTGACGCCGTGGGCGGGCAAGACGGAGCGGACGATATAATGGCGATTATCCTTGGTATCGACCCCGGCTCGCGCATTACCGGCTACGGCCTGATTCGCCAGCAGGGGCGTCAGCTGTCGTATATCGCCAGCGGCTGCATCCGCACCGTGGTGGACGATATGCCGACGCGGCTGAAACTGATTTACGCCGGCGTCAGCGAGATCATTACGCAGTTCCAGCCGGACTTTTTCGCCATCGAACAGGTGTTTATGGCCAAGAATCCGGACTCGGCGCTCAAGCTGGGGCAGGCGCGCGGCGTGGCGATCGTCGCAGCGGTCAACCAGAACCTCGAAGTGTTTGAGTACGCCGCCCGTCAGGTTAAGCAAACGGTGGTCGGCACCGGCGCTGCCGAGAAGGCGCAGGTGCAGCATATGGTGCGTTCATTGCTCAAGCTTTCCGCCAGCCCGCAGGCGGATGCCGCCGATGCGCTGGCGATTGCCATCACCCACTGCCATCTCAGCCAGAACGTGCTGCGGATGAGCGAAGGGCGCTTAAGCATGGCGCGCGGACGTTTAAAATAAGCGTTATCCGGCTGCGGAGGGATAACGGGCGGATAACGAACGGGCTGGATATTCATCCAGCCTTTTTTATGTTATAAGCTTAGCAGCATGGCATGGCCGCGGGTCGTGAACAAGAATTGAAGCTGGAGGGTAAATGATAGGTCGTCTCAGAGGGAATATCCTGGAAAAACAGCCGCCGCTGGTGTTGCTGGAAGCGAACGGCGTCGGTTATGAAGTGCATATGCCGATGACCTGCTTCTACGAACTGCCGGAACTGGGGCAGGAAGCGATCGTATTTACCCATTTTGTGGTGCGAGAAGACGCGCAACTGCTGTATGGTTTTAACGATAAGCAGGAGCGCGCGCTGTTCCGCGAGCTGATCAAGGTTAACGGCGTGGGGCCGAAGCTGGCGCTGGCGATCCTGTCCGGCATGTCGGCGCAGCAGTTTGTCACCACGGTAGAGCGTGAAGAAATTACCGCGCTGGTGAAATTGCCGGGCGTGGGCAAAAAGACCGCCGAGCGTCTGGTGGTGGAAATGAAAGACCGCTTTAAAGGACTGAACGGCGACCTGTTCGCCAACAGCAGCGAAATCAACCTGCCGGCCCGCGCCGGCAAGGCGTCCGAAGCGGATATCGAAGCCGAGGCCGCGGCGGCGCTGGTGGCGCTGGGGTACAAACCGCAGGAGGCCAGCCGCATGGTCAGCAAGGTCGCCAAGCCGGGCGCCGATTGCGAAACCCTGATCCGCGACGCGCTGCGCGCGGCCCTGTAACCGTCGGGAAGGATAAAACATGATTGAAGCTGACCGCCTGATCTCAGCCGAGCCGATCACGGAAGAAGAGGTGATCGACCGCGCCATCCGCCCCAAAATGCTGGCGGAGTACGTGGGGCAACCGCACGTGCGCGAGCAGATGGAAATCTTTATTCAGGCGGCCAGGTTGCGGGGCGACGCGCTCGATCACCTGTTGATTTTCGGGCCGCCGGGGCTGGGCAAAACCACGCTGGCCAATATTGTCGCCAACGAGATGGGCGTCAACCTGCGCACCACCTCCGGCCCGGTGCTGGAGAAGGCCGGTGACCTGGCGGCGATGCTCACCAACCTTGAACCGCACGACGTGCTGTTTATCGATGAAATTCACCGGCTGTCGCCGGCGGTGGAAGAGGTACTGTATCCGGCAATGGAAGACTATCAGCTGGATATCATGATCGGCGAAGGGCCGGCGGCGCGCTCGATTAAAATCGATCTGCCGCCGTTCACTCTGGTGGGCGCCACTACCCGCGCCGGCTCGCTGACTTCGCCGCTGCGCGATCGCTTCGGCATTGTTCAACGGCTGGAGTTTTACCAGGTTGCCGATCTGGAGCATATCGTGTCGCGTAGCGCCAGCTGCCTGGGGTTGACGCTGTCGCCTGACGGCGCGCATGAGGTGGCGCGGCGCGCACGCGGCACCCCGCGTATCGCCAACCGCCTGTTGCGCCGGGTGCGCGACTTCGCCGAGGTGCGCGCCGACGGCCAGATGACCGGAGAGGTGGCGGCGCAGGCGCTGAATATGCTGAATGTGGATGCGGAAGGGTTCGACTATATGGACCGTAAGCTGCTGCTGGCGATTATCGATAAGTTCACCGGCGGGCCGGTGGGGCTGGATAACCTGGCGGCGGCGATTGGTGAAGAGCGTGAAACGATCGAAGACGTGATTGAGCCGTTCCTGATCCAGCAGGGCTTTATTCAGCGCACGCCGCGCGGACGCATGGCGACCAATCACGCCTATAAGCATTTTGGCATTGAGCGCGAAGAGTAAGCCAGCGGACGAACCGGCGGAAAACAAAAGGGTCGCGTTAAGCGACCCTTTTTACTGACTGTGACCCGTCCTAAATAACGTTGACACATTTTACTCACGTACAGAGGAAAATGTGATGAACCAGTATGTTAAACGCACACAACGCGATTACTCTCTATCCTTTAAGTTAGCCGTTGTCGAACAGGTCGAAAAAGGTGAAATGACTTGTCGTCAGGCCGCAGACCGTTATGGTATCCAAGGCAACGCAACCGTCATGAACTGGCTGCGCAAATACGGTCAACTTGACTGGCGGACTTCTCCTTCCCCCCAAAAGTGCGGAGGCAACATGCCCAAACTTCCCCTGACGCCCGAACAGCGAATTAAAGAACTTGAGCAGCAACTGGCTGAATCTGAAGTCAAAGCCCAGTTCTTCGAAGCCGTCGTCAAAGTGATGAATACCGACTTTGGTGCTACGCTGACAAAAAAGCAGTTAACCGCCTTATCGCGCAAACACAAGTACCGGGACTCACAGTAACGCGGGCCTGCCGATGGATGGGCATCAGCCGACAAGCGTGGTATCAGTCTCTGCAGCGAGAGGCAGGCAGAGAGGAGCAGGCCCGGCATCTCGTCGCACAGGTAACGGCTATCCGCTTGCATCAGCCCCGACTGGGGACGCGTAAGTTGCATCACCTGTTGCGGCAACGCCCGGAACCGGCGTTGCATGTGGGCCGCGACCGGCTGTTCAGTATCCTGCGCTGCGCGCGGTTACTGGTGATGCCTAAACGGGCATATCACAAGACGACGCACAGCCATCATCGTTTTTATCGCCATCCCAACCTGCTGAAAGCAGGAGACAATCAAGTAATAGCCAGCCGTCCGGAACAGGTGTGGGTGGCGGATATCACCTACCTGCCGCTGAGGACGGGAACGGCGTATGTCAGCCTGATAACGGATGCCTGGTCGAGAAAAATCGTGGGGTATCATGTACATGACAGTCTGCATACCCGACACGTCGCCTGCGCGTTCAAAATGGCGCTGGCCGGCAGACGCACGACGTTGCCGCTGGTGCACCACTCGGATAGGGGTATCCAGTACTGTTCGCAGGAATATCAGGCGTTACATCAAAGGTATGGTGTCACTTGCTCGATGACGGACGGGTATGACTGTTACCAGAATGCGCTGGCGGAACGGGTAAATGGGATACTTAAAACGGAATATCTGCTCGGCAGGCCAGAAGACATCGTACAGGCAAAAAAGATGGTCAGGGAGTCGGTGAACATCTACAACACACAGCGGCCGCACCTGTCGCTGAAATACAAAACGCCCGATGAGGTTCATCGGGCGTTATCCGGCTGAAAAGTGTCAACCTATATCAGGACTAGTCACTGCGCGGCGGTGATTACGCCTGCTGCTTTTTAGCCAGGCTGAAAACAAACAGCATGGCGGCGCACAGCACCACCGACGGGCCGGCCGGCGTATCGTAAAATGCCGAGAAAGTCAGGCCGCCGGTTACTGCCAGCATGCCGATCAGCACGGCGATGCCCGCCATCTGCTCCGGCGTGCGGGCAAAGCGGCGTGCGGTGGCGGCCGGAATAATCAACAGCGACGTGATAATCAGCGCGCCGACAAATTTCATCGCCAGACCGATGGTTAGCGCGGTCACCATCATCAGCACGATGCGCGTGCGCGCCAGATTCACGCCGTCAACGTGCGCCATCTCCGGGCTGATGGTCATCGACAGCAGATTACGCCACTGCCAGTAGAGCACCAGCAGAACGATCGCCACGCCGACGGCAATCATCATGATGTCATCCGTGGTGACCGACAGCAGATCGCCAAACAGGTAGGCCATCAGATCGACGCGCACATCGGACATCAGCGCCACCACCACCAGGCCAAGCGACAGCGCGCTATGCGCCATAATGCCCAGCAGGGTATCGAGGGAGAGCTGCGGACGCCGCTCCAGCCACACCAGCAGCAGTGCCAACAACAGGGTCACGGCGATAACCGCATAGAACGGATTAATATCCAGCAGCAGGCCGAAGGCGACGCCCAGCAGGGAGGCGTGCGCCAACGTATCGCCGAAATAGGACATACGGCGCCAGACGACAAATGAGCCCAGCGGCCCGGCGGCGGCGGCCAGCAGAATACCGGCCAGCCAGCCCGGTAATAACAGTTCGATCATGCGTCACGACTCCCGGTTTTCTTCAATACGATACGTCCCTTTAAATCGTGACGGTGGTTATGGTGGTGGCGGTAAATGGCCAACTGCTCTGCGCCGCGGTTGCCGAACATGGCGATAAATTCAGGGTGCGTTGACACCACTTCCGGCGTGCCGGAACAGCAGATATGCTGGTTCAGGCACAGCACCTCGTCGGTTTTTGCCATCACCAGATGCAGATCGTGGGAAACCATCAGCACGGCGCAGTCCAGCTCATGACGCAGCCGATCGATCAGATCGTACAGCGCCAGTTGGCCGTTGACGTCGACGCCCTGCGTCGGTTCATCCAGCACCAGCAGCTGCGGGCGGTTTAACAGCGCCCGGGCCAGCAGCACGCGCTGGGTTTCGCCGCCGGACAGCTTTTGCATCGGCTGCTCCAGCAGGTGCGCCGCCTGTACCCGTTTGAGCGCCGGCAGAATATCCGCCTTTTTGACCCCGGGCTTGAGGCGCATAAACCGGCTGACCGTCAGGGGCAGGGTGGCGTCCAGGTGCAGCTTTTGCGGCACATAGCCGATGCGCAGGCCCGGCTGACGCTCAATGTCACCTTTGGTCGGCGCAATCAGCCCCAGCACCACCCGCACCAGCGTAGACTTACCCGCACCGTTCGGCCCCAGCAGCGTCAGGATGCGGCCGGGTTGCAGGCTGAGAGACACGTTCGACAGCACGTTGCGGTTGCCGAACGAGACGGAGATATTTTTTAACGTTGTCAGTGTAGACATTTCTGATTACATCTTGCAGAACTTACCGAATGTTATAATATCACGCTTCGCTGACAAACACGACGGGATAACACACGATGATACAGAAAAAAAAATGGCTGCAGCGCGCGCTGCTGGCAAGCACCCTGATGATGGCCGGCAGTGCGACGGCGGCGGTGGTGACATCGATCCGGCCGCTGGGGTTTATTGCCTCCGCCATCGCCGATGGCGTAACGGAAACCGAAGTTTTACTGCCGAACGGCGCGTCGCCGCATGATTTCGCGCTGCGTCCTTCCGACCTGCGGCGCCTGCGCTCGGCCGACCTGGTGGTGTGGGTCGGCCCGGATTTAGAGGCGTTTCTCAGCAAACCGCTGCAGCCGATTGACGCGCAAAAGCAGCTGTCCGTCGCCGCGCTGCCGGCGGTGAAGCCGCTGCTGCAAAAAGATGCCGAAGGGGGGCACGACCATGAAGGCCACGGCGACGAGCACGAACACGATCATGGGCACCATCATGGCGAATACAATATGCACCTCTGGCTGTCACCGGAAATGGCAAAAGTGACTGCGATCGCGATTCATGACAGATTGTTGGAACTTATGCCGCAAAATAAAGACAAACTAGACGCGAACCTGCGTCAATTCGAGAATCTGCTGACGCAAACTGACAAAAATGTTGGTAAGATGCTTACGCCTGTGCAAGGTAAGGGATATTTTGTTTTTCATGATGCTTACGGCTATTTCGAAAAACACTACGGCTTGAGCCCACTGGGCCATTTTACCGTTAACCCTGAAATCCAGCCTGGAGCACAGCGCTTACACCAAATTCGAACACAGTTGGTTGAGCAGAAAGCAGTATGCGTTTTTGCTGAGCCACAATTCAGGCCGGCCGTAATCAATGCCGTTGCCAAGGGTACCAAGGTGCGTTCCGGAACGCTGGACCCGTTAGGTAGCGGCATCGCATTGGGGAAGGACAGCTACGGGAACTTCCTGACTGCGCTGTCGAACCAATACGTGAGCTGCCTGAAGTAAAGCTTATGAGGATATCCAAGAGTGCAGCAGATAGTCCGAACTATCGCTCTGGCGTATAACAACCTGCCACGGCCCCACCGCGTTATGCTGGGGTCGCTGACAGTCGTCACATTGGCCGTTGCCGTCTGGCGGCCTTTTGTTTATCACCCAGACCATAATCCCATCGTTAAAAACGTCGAGTTAGAATCCAGCCAGTTACATTCGCTGCTGCCTGAGGCCAGCGAACCCATCGATATTGATCAACCCACCCCGGACGATGACATCCCGCAAGATGAGCTGGACAAAAAGATCGCCGGCGAGGAAGGGGTGCATGAATACGTGGTCTCTACCGGCGATACCCTGAGCAGCATTCTGACGCAGTACGGCATCGACATGTCGGACGTCACGCTGCTGGCCTCGCAAAACCGCGACCTGCGTAATTTGAAGATTGGTCAGCAGCTCTCCTGGACGGTGAACGACACCGGCGATCTGCAAACGCTGACCTGGGAAGTTTCCCGCCGCGAAACCCGCACCTATGAGCGCGTTGGCAATAATTTCAAATCCAGCGAGGAAACGCAGGAAGGCGAGTGGAGCAACAAGGTCATCAGCGGCCGGTTGAACGGCAGCTTTGTCGCCAGCGCTTCCGCCGCCGGGCTGAGCCGCTCTGAAATCAGCGCGGTGACCAAGGCGCTGCAGTGGCAGTTGGACTTCCGCAAGCTGCGCAAAGGCGACCAGTTTGCGGTGCTGATGTCGCGCGAGCACTTTGAGGGCAAGCGTGAGCAGAGCCAGCTGCTGGGCGTACGTATGCGCACCGGCGGTAAAAACTACTATGCGATTCGCGCCGAAGACGGCAAGTTCTACGATCGTCAGGGCTCCGGCCTGGCGCGCGGCTTTATGCGTTTCCCGACCATCAAGCAGTTCCGTATCTCCTCCAACTTTAACCCGCGCCGCGTTAACCCGGTCACCGGACGCATTGCGCCGCATAAAGGCGTCGATTTTGCCATGCCGGTCGGTACGCCGGTGCTGGCGGTGGGCGATGGCGAAGTGGTTATCGCCAAGCGCAGCGGCGCAGCGGGCAACTATGTGGCGATCCGCCACGGCCGCCAATACACCACGCGCTATATGCACCTGAAGAAACTGCTGGTGAAGCCGGGTCAGAAAGTGAAACGCGGCGATCGCATCGCGCTTTCCGGCAACACCGGGCGTTCCACTGGGCCGCACCTGCACTATGAATTCTGGGTTGGCCAGCAGGCGGTTAACCCGCTGACGGCAAAACTGCCGCGTTCCGAAGGCCTGAGCGGTAAAGATCGCCGCGAATATCTGGCGCAGGTAAAAGAAGTGGTGCCGCAGTTGCAGTTGGACTAAGCCTGTCGTCACGCGTTATTTATTGGCCCGATCCGCGATCGGGCCTTTTCCGTATCTGGCGTTTCGCCGTGGCGAATTGCAAATTCATCATCTGCAATTATTATACCCAATAGCCTTTGAACGGCGCGCACGTGGGGAAACCGCAGCGCAGCGCGCATGTCTGGGATAATAGCCGAGCCGCTAAGTTAAGAGTTGGTGCATGCAAAACGAAAAAAAATCGAACGTAGAATTTATCCCGCAGTTTCAAAAAGCCTTCCTTCATCCGCGCTACTGGGGCGTCTGGCTGGGAACGGGGCTGATGGCCGGCGTATCGCTGGTACCTGCGCGAGTGCGCGATCCGCTGCTGGGCGGATTGGGGCGGGTCGCCGGCAAGCTGGCGAAGGGCGCCCGTCGTCGCGCCCGCATTAATCTGCTGTACTGCCTGCCGGAGGTGCCGGAAAGCGATCGCGAGCACATCATTGATGAAATGTTCGCTACCGCGCCGCAGTCGATGGTGCTGATGGCGGAGCTGGCCTGCACCAACCCGCAGCGGGTGCTCAAGCGCGTGCGCTGGCATGGCGAAGAAGTGCTGGATAAAATCCGCGAAGAAGGGCGCAACGTGATTTTCCTGGTGCCGCACGGCTGGGCGGTGGACGTGCCGGCGATGCTGATGGCGGCGCGCGGTCAGCCGATGGCGGCGATGTTCCATAACCAGCGCAACCAGCTGGTGGACTACCTGTGGAATGCGGTAAGGCGCAAATTTGGTGGCCGCATGCATGCGCGCAACGACGGCATCAAACCGTTTATCAGCTCGGTGCGGCAAGGGTACTGGGGCTATTACCTGCCGGACCAGGACCATGGCGCGGAGCACAGCGAGTTTGTGGATTTCTTCGCCACCTATAAGGCGACGCTGCCGGCGGTCGGGCGCCTGATGAAAGTGTGTCGCGCGGCGATCGTACCGCTGTTCCCGGTGTATGACGGTAAAACCAGCATGTTGGATATCTATATTCGCGAACCGATGGATGACCTGGCGCAGGCTGATGACCATCGCATCGCGCGGCGGATGAACGAAGAGGTGGAGAATCTGGTGGGGCCGAATCCCGAGCAGTACACCTGGATCCTCAAGCTGTTGAAGACGCGCAAGGAAGGGGAGATCGAACCCTATTCGCGCGATGATTTATACCGCTGATGTCGACGTAACCCTGATGTAAAAAGGCGCCATCATGGCGCCTTTTCATCATCGGTGGGGCGTAACCATCACTCGGATGGTGTTTGCTCGAAGATCACTCGATACGCAAGATACGGCTGGTATTGGTAGTGCCGACGGTGCCCATCACGTCGCCCTGCGTGACCAGCACCAGATCGCCGGACAGCAGGTAGCCTTTGTCGCGCAGACGGTTGATGGCGTCATTGGCGGCGGCAACGCCGTCGGTGTGGCTGTCGAAATAGACCGGCGTGACGCCGCGATACAGGGCCGCCAGGTTTAACGTATGCTCATGGCGCGACATGGCGAAAATCGGCAGGCCGGAGCTGATACGGGACATCATCAGCGCGGTGCGGCCGGATTCGGTCATGGCGATAATTGCGGTTACCCCTTTCAGGTGATTGGCCGCATACATCGAAGACATGGCGATCGCCTCTTCGATATTGTCGAACTGCACGTCCAACCGATGTTTGGAAACGTTGATGCTGGGGATTTTTTCTGCCCCGAGACAAACGCGCGCCATGGCGGCGACGGTTTCCGCCGGGTATTGGCCGGCCGCGGTTTCCGCCGACAGCATCACCGCATCGGTGCCATCCAGGACGGCGTTGGCCACGTCCATCACTTCCGCACGGGTTGGCATCGGGTTGGTAATCATCGATTCCATCATCTGGGTGGCGGTGATCACCGCGCGGTTCAGCGTACGGGCGCGACGGATCAGCGTTTTCTGAATGCCGACCAGCTCCGGATCGCCGATTTCGACCCCGAGGTCGCCGCGTGCCACCATCACCACGTCAGACGCCAGGATAATATCGTCCATCGCTTCTTCATCACAGACGGCTTCCGCCCGTTCAACCTTGGCGACGATTTTGGCATTACAGCCGGCATCGCGCGCCAGGCGGCGCGCATAGTGCAAGTCTTCGCCGGTGCGCGGGAAGGAGACGGCCAGATAGTCCACGCCAATCTTGGCGGCGGTGACGATGTCGGCCTTGTCTTTTTCGGTCAGCGCAGCGGCTGACAGGCCGCCGCCCAGTTTGTTGATACCCTTGTTGTTGGACAACGGGCCGCCGACGGTCACTTCGGTAAACACCTTCATGCCCTGAACTTCCAGCACTTTCAGCTGCACGCGCCCGTCGTCGAGCAGCAGCACATCGCCCGGTACCACGTCGGCAGGCAGGCCTTTATAGTCGATACCGACTTTTTCTTTATCGCCTTCGCCTTTCGCCATTTCGGCATCAAGCAGGAATTTATCACCGACATTCAGGAAGACCTTGCCTTCCTTGAAGGTGGATACACGAATTTTTGGACCCTGAAGATCGCCGAGAATAGCCACGTGTCGACCCAGCTTGGCGGCGATTTCGCGGACTTTATCCGCGCGCGCCAGGTGGTCCTCTGCACTGCCATGGGAAAAATTAAGCCGAACTACGTTGGCGCCGGCAGCAATGATCTTTTCCAGATTATTGTCGCGGTCGGTAGCCGGACCCAGTGTAGTAACGATTTTGGTTCTTCTGAGCCGTCTGGACATGTATTACTCCGTTGACTGGTGAAGCAAATAAAAAAGTGTTGCGATAAGCATCGGATAACGCGAACCGGCGCGAAACGTCATCATAGCCACGCTTCATGACGCCGGCGTCACACCCGGGTTATCCGCAGGAACGTGTTACACGGTACAACCTATAGTGCCGCCGATCAAATCGCCTCGCAGAGGCTGTCCGGCGGCGAATGAGGGCCGTTTCGATTATGACTCGAAACTGTTGGGAATCTCTACGTCTTTATCAAAGCGCGATTCTTTCAACGCTTCCTTGACGCGCTTCAAGTTATCTCTGAATTTATCCCCGCGGCGCAGGGTAAAACCGGTCGCCAGCACGTCAATCAGCGTTAACTGGGCGATGCGCGACACCATTGGCATATAGACGTCGGTATCCTCCGGCACGTCGAGCAGCAGCGCTAGAGTGGCTTCACGCGCCAATGGCGAATCGTGGGAGGTCACGGCGATCACCGCGGCATCGTTGTCGCGTGCAAGACGCGCCATTTCCACCAGGTTCTTGGTGCGGCCGGTGTGTGAAATCAGCACCACCACGTCGCCTTCACCGGAGTTCATGCAGCTCATGCGCTGCATCACGATGTCGTCAAAGTAGGCGACCGGGATATTGAAGCGGAAGAATTTGTTCATGGCGTCGTGCGCGACCGCCGCGGAGGCGCCGAGGCCGAAGAAGGAGATTTTTTTCGCCTGGGTCAACAGGTCAACCGCACGATTTATGGCGGCGATATCCAGATTTGCCTTTACTGTATCCAGACTGGCCATCACCGATTCAAAAATTTTACTGGTGTAGGCCTCAACGCTGTCGTCTTCCTCGACGTTGCGGTTGACGTAGGGCGTGCCATTCGCCAGGCTCTGCGCCAAATGCAGTTTAAAATCGGGAAAACCCTTGGTTTCAAGGCGGCGGCAAAAGCGGTTTACCGTCGGCTCGCTGACGTCGGCCATACGCGCCAGCGTGGCGATGCTGGAGTGGATCGCCGTTTGCGGCGATGCGAGGATCACCTCGGCGACTTTTCTTTCGGATTTGCTCAGTTGCTCTAAATGGCTCTGAATTTTTTCCAGCGTGTTCATATAACGGGTGTCACTCATGGGTTTTTACCCTGCAAATTTCCGGTTGCCGATACGCCAAAAACGCGTCTGATGCGCGGTGAGCGGCGTGCATTGCCGGCCGGCGTCAGGTTGCAACAAGAAATCAATTGGGTATATCGATTTCAATCAAAGGAGAAATCAATGCCAGTTTAATGAAAATATACTACGTGCTGGTAACCGTTGGCAGTCTCGACAGAGCGTTTGCTGGGATTTTTCACCAGAATATGAGCTGTGTCTAACTTTCATAATGGTAAAAGAGCGACAAAAAAGACAGAAAATTACAGTTGGTGTCAACGCGGGCGGTATCGACAGGCGTTTGGCATATAGCCATATGGTTTCTGGCGTTTTTCTGCTTTTAATCCGGGTTTACTGGCCGTAGGTAAAGAGAGTACATTAGTAATGTAAGAAAATTACAAATATCCTGCAACGAGGAGATGAACATGGCGGTAACCTCTACAGCCCAGGCGTGCGACCTGGTAATTTTCGGCGCGAAGGGGGATTTGGCGCGCCGTAAGCTGCTGCCTTCCCTGTACCAATTAGAAAAAGCCGGACATATCCACCCGGACACCCGCATTATCGGGGTGGGCCGTGCAGAGTGGGATAAAGACGCTTATACCAAGGTCGTCAAAGAAGCGCTTGAAACCTTTATGAAGGAAAAGCTGGATGACGAACTGTGGGCTACGCTCAGCGCGCGATTAGATTTCTGTAATCTTGATGTCAACGACAGCAAGAATTTTACCAAACTGGGCAAAATGCTGGATCAGGAAAGCCGCACCACCATCAACTACTTCGCGATGCCGCCAAGCACCTTCGGCGCGATCTGTAAGGGGTTGGGGCAGGCCAAGCTGAACAAGGAGCCGGCGCGCGTGGTGATGGAGAAGCCATTGGGCACCGACCTGGCCTCCTCACGGCTGATCAACGATCAGGTTGCCGAGTTCTTCAATGAGAGTCAGGTGTACCGCATTGACCACTATCTGGGCAAAGAGACGGTATTGAACCTGCTGGCGCTGCGTTTTGCCAACTCGCTGTTCGCTTCCAACTGGGATAACCGCACCATCGACTCGGTGCAGATTACCGTTGCGGAAGAGGTGGGCATCGAAGGGCGCTGGGGTTATTTCGACCAGGCCGGCCAGATGCGCGATATGATTCAGAACCACCTGCTGCAGGTGCTGACCATGATCGCCATGTCGCCGCCGGCGGATCTGACCACCGACCGCATTCGCGACGAGAAGGTCAAAGTGCTGCGTTCGCTGCGCCGCA
Organism: Serratia sp. FGI94; assembly: GCF_000330865.1. NCBI lineage: Bacteria > Pseudomonadati > Pseudomonadota > Gammaproteobacteria > Enterobacterales > Yersiniaceae > Serratia > Serratia sp. FGI94. Next base: position 2,655,085 of record NC_020064.1, on the reverse strand, counting down.
TCGACCAGCGCAACGTGCGTGAAACCACGGTGCGCGGCCAGTATACCTCCGGTTTTGTGCAGGGGCGCAAAGTGCCCGGCTATCTGGAGGAAGAGGGCGCCAACAAGAGCAGCAACACGGAGACCTTTGTCTCTATCCGCGTGGATATCGACAACTGGCAGTGGGCCGGCGTGCCGTTCTATCTGCGCACCGGCAAACGTCTGCCGGCCAAATGCTCCGAAGTGGTGGTGTACTTCAAGAACCCGCCGCTTAACCTGTTCAGCGACTCATACCAGCAGCTACCGCAGAACAAGCTGACCATTCGCCTGCAGCCGGATGAAGGGATTGAGATCCAGGTGCTGAATAAAGTGCCGGGCCTTGACCATAAGCACCATCTGCAAACCACCAAACTGGATCTGAGCTTCTCAGAAACCTTTAACCAGGAGCACGTTGCCGACGCCTACGAGCGTCTGCTGCTGGAGAGCATGCGCGGCATTCAGGCGCTGTTTGTCCGCCGCGATGAGGTGGAAGAAGCCTGGAAGTGGGTCGATTCCATTATGGACGCGTGGAAAGCCGACAACGAAGCGCCTAAGCCTTATCAGGCCGGCACCTGGGGGCCGGTGGCGTCGGTGGCGATGATCACCCGCGACGGCCGTTCCTGGAACGAGTTCGAATAAGTCGTGATGCCGGCAGCGAGTCTGCCGGCTTTTTTTTGCCTGTCGATCGGGCTGAGGGTACGGCCGGACTTTTCAGACCCTGGTCTGAAAGCCCTGTGGCAGGGGCGTGCCATACACTAACCTCAATGTGGAGAAGAAAACGATGAATCACTGGAAAACCAGCGCGCAGCAGATCCTGACCGCGGGCCCGGTTGTACCGGTTATTGTGATTAACAAGCTGGAGCATGCGGTGCCGCTGGCGAAGGCGTTGGTCGCCGGCGGCGTGCGGGTGCTGGAAGTGACATTGCGCACCGAGTGCGGGCTGGATGCCATCCGCGCCATTGCCAAAGAGGTGCCTGAGGCGATTATCGGCGCCGGTACGGTGATCAACCCGCAGCAGCTGCAGGCGGTGACCGAAGCAGGCGCGCAGTTTGCCATCAGCCCGGGGCTGACGGCCGATCTGCTGCAGGCGGCGACCGCCGGCACGATTCCGTTGATTCCGGGCATCAGCACCGTCTCGGAACTGATGCTGGGGATGGATTATGGTCTGCGCGAGTTCAAATTTTTCCCGGCGGAAGCCAACGGCGGCGTGAAGGCGCTGCAGGCGATCGCCGGCCCGTTCCCGCAGGTGCGCTTCTGTCCGACCGGCGGGATCTCGCCGGGTAATTATCGCGACTATCTGGCGCTGAAAAGCGTGCTGTGCATCGGCGGTTCCTGGCTGGTGCCCGGTGATGCGCTGGAACAGGGCGACTATGCGCGCATCACCGAACTGGCGCGCGAGGCGGTAAACGGCGCGCGCGGCTAAGCCTTGCCGCACCTGGATTTGCCGCAACGTTGAACAATGCCGTTCCGCTAAAGGCTCAACCATTTGTTGAGCCTTTATTTATTTTCAATTCATATAACTTTCTTATTTATAACCTATTTTTCCGCTGTTTTTAATGAAAATGGCGGTTTGCTTTATTTTTAAGCCTATGGTACAACTCTCTGCGTTAAACTTTTCCATATTGAGGGTATTGAGCAAACCGTACGAATTTTGTGATAGGTGCGGCTGAAGATAGCGAGATAACTATGATGACAACAAATAAAAACCCCCTTAGAACCTCTACCTGTCAGCTTTTTCTGTCTGCCATCCTTGCCAGTGAGCATCACTGGTGCAGTGAGCTATAGCGTCTTTCTCCCTTAACCGGTCGCGGTAAGGCTGGATTTTCCTGGCTTTATCTTCGCATCACCGGGCACTCTTTTTTTATAACGTTTGGGTCAGTTTATCCCCAGGGATCTCTGCGTCCTAATGCGGCCAAATGCCGCGCGGACGAGATAAATCGGGATAAATATGCCTTTGCGTGCGTTATTCGCCGTTTGGGAGAAAAATCATGATTTATTGGCTTTTTTTAGGGTTGGCTATCGCCACCGAGATTATCGGCACCTTGTCGATGAAATACGCCAGCGTCAGCGGGGGCGTAATGGGCCACATGGTGATGTATGTGATGATCACCGCTTCGTATATTCTGCTGTCCGTCGCCATCAAGCGCGTCGCGCTGGGCGTGGCCTACGCCTTATGGGAAGGCATCGGTATTCTGTTTATTACCCTGTTCAGCGTGCTGTGGTTCGATGAGCCGGTTTCCATGCTGAAGCTGCTGGGGCTGGCAACGTTGATCGTGGGCATTATGCTGGTGAAGTCCGGCACTCGTAAGGCGCCGCAGGCCGATGATGCGCGAGGTGAACATCATGCAACAGCTTGAGTGGGTTCATATCGGTTTTCTGGTGCTGGCGACCGCGCTGGAGATTGTCGCCAACATTTTTCTGAAAATGTCGGACGGCTTCCGCAAAGTATGGCTGGGCCTGCTGTCGTTGCTGTCGGTACTGGCCGCCTTTAGCGCATTGGCGCAGGCGGTTAAGGGGATCGACCTGTCGGTCGCGTATGCGCTATGGGGCGGTTTTGGTATCGTCGCCACCGTGGCTGCCGGCTGGATCCTGTTCGGTCAGCGTCTCAATGGCAAAGGCTGGCTGGGAATTATGCTGCTGCTGACGGGGATGGTGCTGATCAAACTAGCATAAAGGCGCCGCAGCGGCGCCATGGCCATCGTGCCGCGGTCTGAAAGGCCCGCGGCATAAGCATTACTGGGCGGCGATGATTTTGATTTCAACCTTGTATTTCGGGTTCATCAGCTTCGCCTGCACGGTGCAGCGCACCGGCGCGCTGCCGGGCACTACCCAGGCGTCCCAGGCGGCGTTCATGGCGGCAAAATCCGCCGCGTCGGCGAGAAATACGGTGGCGTCCAGTACGCGGCTTTTGTCTGAGCCGACGCGCGCCAACAGGACGTCAATCGCCGCCAGGGCGTTGGCGGTCTGTGCCGTCGCATCCTCATCCAGGTTTTCCGGCACGCTGGTGTAATAGACGGTTTCGTTATGCACTACGGCTTCCGACCAGCGCTGTTCAGGATCAATGCGTTCGATATTCATTCAGTTATCTCCATATTGTTGGCCCGCTTAGGGTAGCACAGCATGACGTCCGTTGCTGCCTCTGCACGGCGCGGCGGAATGTGTATATAATCACAGCTGAATTTTTTGGCGGTGAGGCAGCGTGGCAGACGATTTCGCAACAGACGGCGCATTGGCGCAGGCAATTACAGGGTTTAAACCGCGTGAAGCGCAGCGGCTGATGGCCGAAGCGGTCGCCGAGGCCATCAACTTTAAGCAGGAGCTGGTGGTGGAAGCGGGCACCGGTACCGGGAAAACCTTTGCCTACCTGGCGCCGGCGCTGCGTGCGAATAAAAAAGTGATTATCTCCACCGGCTCCAAGGCGCTGCAGGATCAGCTGTACGCGCGCGATCTGCCGAGCATCGCCAACGCGCTGCAATTCAAGGGTAAGCTGGCGCTGTTGAAAGGGCGCTCCAACTATCTGTGCCTGGAGCGTCTGGAGCAGCAGTCGCTGGCCGGCGGCGAACTGGCGGGCCAGACGCTGATCGATCTGGTGCAGCTGCGCGGCTGGTCGTCGCAAACCGTGGACGGCGATATCAGCAGCTGCAGCGACGTGGCGGAAGACAGCTTTGTCTGGCCTCTGGTGACCAGCACCAATGACAACTGCCTGGGTAGCGATTGTCCGCAATATCAGGATTGCTTCGTGGTGAAAGCTCGTCGTAAGGCGATGGACGCCGACGTGGTGGTGGTTAACCATCACCTGTTTCTGGCGGATATGGTGGTGAAAGAAAGCGGTTTTGCCGAGCTGATCCCCGAAGCGGACGTGATGATTTTCGATGAGGCGCACCAGATCCCGGATATTGCCAGCCAGTATTTTGGCAAGCAGCTGACCAGTCGCCAGCTGATGGATCTGTCCAAGGATATCACCATTGCCTATCGTACCGAGGTGCGCGACGTAGCCCAACTGCAAAAAAGCGCCGACCGTTTAAGCATGAGTACCCAGGATTTCCGGCTGGCGCTGGGGGAGCCGGGGTTCCGCGGCAACCTGCGCGACGTGCTGAACCAGCCCAACGTGCAGCGCGCCTTGCTGCTGCTCGATGATGCGCTGGAGCTGTGCTACGACGTGATGAAACTGTCGCTCGGGCGTTCGGCCTTGCTGGACGCTGCGTTTGAACGCGCAAGCCAGTACCGCACCCGCCTGAAGCGCTTGAAGTCGGTGAACGAACCGGGCTTTAGCTACTGGTATGAGTGTAACGCGCGTAACTTCGTGCTGGCGTTAACGCCGCTGACGGTGGCGGAGCGTTTTCGTGAACTGCTGGATGATAAGCCGGGCAGCTGGATTTTCACCTCGGCAACGCTGTCGGTGAATGAACAGCTGGGGCACTTTACCGAGCGGCTGGGGCTGAACAAGGCGAAGACGCTGCTGCTGCCCAGCCCGTTTGACTATGCCAACCAGGCGCTGCTGTGCGTACCGCGTTTTTTGCCATCGCCGAATCAGCCGGGCGGGGCGCGCCAGCTGGCGCGGATGCTGCGCCCGATGATTGAGGCCAACCAGGGGCGCTGTTTCTTCCTGTGCACCTCGCACCAGATGATGCGCGAGCTGGCGGAAGAGTTTCGTGCGTCGATGACGCTGCCGGTGCTGGTGCAGGGCGAAACCAGCAAGGGGCAACTGCTGGCGCAGTTCGTCGAGGCGGGCAACGCGCTGCTGGTGGCGACCAGCAGCTTCTGGGAAGGGGTGGACGTACGCGGCGATGCGCTGTCGTGCGTGATCATCGATAAACTGCCGTTTACCTCGCCCGACGATCCGTTGCTCAAGGCGCGCATTGAAGACTGCCGCCTGCGCGGCGGCGATCCGTTTAACGAGGTACAGCTGCCGGACGCGGTGATCACCCTCAAGCAGGGCGTCGGCCGCCTGATTCGCGATACGGACGATCGCGGGGTGCTGGTGATTTGCGACAACCGACTGGTGATGCGCCCCTACGGTGAAGTCTTTCTCAACAGCCTGCCGCCTACGCCGCGCACGCGCGATCTGGGTAAGGCGATCGCCTTTTTGCAGCAGGAATAACCGGCCCGCCGCGCCAGTGCGGCTGCGGCTATGCCGGTAATCCGGGCTGTGCTACAATACGCGCCCTGTAAAAATACTGATATTTCCCGCCTGAGGTTTGGCATGTCCACGCGAATTTTAGCGATCGATACCGCAACGGAAGCCTGTTCCGTTGCCCTCTGGAATCAAGGCGAAACCCACGCCCTGTTTGAACTGTGCCCGCGTGAACACACGCAGCGTATTCTGCCGCTGGTGCAGCAGGTGCTGGCCGAGTCCGGCGTAACGCTTGGTGAACTTGATGCGCTGGCCTTCGGGCGCGGCCCCGGCAGCTTTACCGGCGTGCGTATCGGCATCGGCATTGCGCAGGGGCTGGCGTTAGGCGCGGATTTGCCGATGCTGGGCATTTCCACCTTGCAGACCATGGCGCAGGGCGCGTGGCGAATGACCGGCGCGCAGCGCGTGCTGGCGGCGATCGACGCTCGCATGGGCGAGGTGTACTGGGGCCAGTTTGAGCGTCAGCCTGATGGTCAGTGGCTGGAAAGTGAAGGCGAGGCGGTACTGTCGCCGGAGCAGGCGCTGGCGCGCGCGCAACGCCTGCAGGGCGACTGGGCGCAAGCGGGTACCGGCTGGCAAACCTACCCGGAGCTGGTGGCCGGCGCGCCGATTACGCTGCATGACGGCCAGATGCTGTTGCCGCAGGCGGAAGATATGCTGCCGCTGGCGCTGCACGCCTGGCGGCAGGGAAAGGCCTGCCGCGTCGAGCAGGCGGAACCGACCTACCTGCGTAATGAAGTTACCTGGAAAAAACTGCCGGGGCGTGAATAGTCCGGTGTACGTTATGTGCGCTTTATTCGGCACAGGGAAGTAAGATTCTGCAACTTGCGGCGTAAATAACGGTCGAAGTGACAGAAATTTCAGGAGATTGCGATCATGTTAATCCGTACTGTCATTCAACGATGCACGCTGCCGGCGCTGGCCGGCGGCGTTTTGATGCTTTCCGGCTGCGTCACCGTTCCCGATGCGATTAAAGGCTCTTCGCCGACGCCGGTCACGGAACTGGCGTCGGTGCAAAATGCGCCGAGCCTGTTTAACGGCGCGGAGGCCCGTTTTGGCGGCAAAGTGGTGAACGTGGCGAATGAGCAGGGCAAAACGCTGCTTGAAATCGCCGCGGTGCCGCTGGATGACGGCGCCCGGCCGATCCTCGGTGAGCCGTCGCGCGGGCGGGTGCTGGCGACGGTCAACGGCTTCCTTGAGCCGACGGATTTCAAAGGGCACCTGGTCACGGTAGTCGGGCCGATCACCGGCGTGAAACCCGGCAAAATTGGCGCGACGCCGTATAAATTCGTCACCATGAACGTCAGCGGTTTTAAACGCTGGCGGCTGACGCAGCAGGTGGTGATACCGCCGGCGCCGATGGGGCCATGGGGCTGGCGCAGCGGCCCGTGGGGACCGGACTGGGGGCCAGGCTATGGTTGGTACAGCCCCGGGCCGGCGCAGGTGCAAACGATCGTTACCGAGTAAGTTACGCGAAAATTCAATAGATTCTGAAGGCGGCTTATTAGCCGCCTTTTCTTTTGGCGCAGGGAATCGCCGGTAATTAGTGACACGCATCGCAACCTGAAAATTGTTTAAAACCCAAACTGGTCTGCTGAGTTAAAATATTGTTATAACCTGGCTGGGCGTTTAGGGGATGCGATGATAATGAGAAATGATTTCGGGAGTAATACCTTGGAAAAGGTCTGGTTAAAACGTTATCCGGCAGATGTGCCAGCAGAGATTGACGCCGATCGCTATCCGTCATTGGTGGAAGTATTTGAAAATGCCGTGCGGCATTATGCGGATCAGCCCGCGTTTATCAATATGGGCGAGGTGATGACCTACCGCAAGCTGGAAGAGCGCAGCCGGGCATTCGCCGCCTATTTGCAAAATGAGCTGGGGTTGCAGAAGGGCGATCGCGTCGCGTTGATGATGCCAAACCTGCTGCAGTACCCCATTGCGCTGTTTGGCATTCTGCGCGCCGGCATGGTGGTGGTTAACGTGAACCCGCTCTATACGCCGCGTGAACTGGAGCATCAGCTCAACGACAGCGGCGCCAGCGCCATTGTTATCGTCTCCAACTTTGCCCATACGCTGGAAAAAGTGGTCTTCAAGACCCAGGTCAAGCACGTGATCCTGACGCGGATGGGCGATCAGCTCTCGGCGGCCAAAGGCACGCTGGTCAACTTTGTGGTGAAATATATCAAACGTCTGGTGCCCAAGTACGATTTGCCGGACGCCATCTCTTTCCGCACGGCGCTGCAGCGCGGCCGCCGCCTGCAATATGTCAAACCGGACATCATTAACAGCGATCTGGCCTTTTTACAGTACACCGGCGGCACCACCGGGGTGGCGAAGGGCGCGATGCTGACCCATCGCAATATGCAGGCCAATCTGGAGCAGGCCAAGGCGGCCTATGCGCCGCTGTTCCGCGCCGGACAAGAACTGGTGGTGACCGCGTTGCCGCTGTACCACATCTTTGCGCTGACGGTGAACTGTCTGCTGTTTATCGACCTGGGCGGTCGCAATCTGCTGATTACCAACCCGCGCGATATTCCCGGCCTGGTGAAAGAGTTGGCTAAATACCCGTTTACCGCCCTGAGCGGCGTCAATACCTTGTTCAATGCGTTGCTCAATAACGAAGAGTTCCTCAAGCTGGACTTCTCGACGCTGCGCTTCTCGGTCGGCGGCGGCATGGCGGTGCAAAAGGCGGTGGCGGACAAATGGGAGCAGACCACCGGCAAGCATCTGCTGGAAGGCTATGGCCTGACAGAGTGCGCCCCGCTGGTGGCCGGCAACCCGTACGATCTACAGCATTACAGCGGCAGCATCGGTTTACCGGTGCCGTCGACCGACGTACGTCTGGTGAATGACCAAGGCCAGGATGTTGCCCCGGGCGAGCCGGGCGAACTGTGGGTCAAAGGGCCGCAAGTTATGTTAGGCTATTGGCAACGTCCTGATGCCACGGATGAAGTGCTGAAAGACGGCTGGCTGGCGACCGGCGATATCGTTACGGTGGATGAGCAGGGCTTTATCCGCATCGTCGATCGTAAAAAAGATATGATTTTGGTGTCGGGTTTTAACGTTTATCCGAATGAAATTGAGGATGTCGTCAGCCAACATGCTAAAGTGCTGGAGTGCGCGGCGATTGGCGTGCCGAGCGACGCCTCCGGTGAAACCGTGAAAATTTGCGTGGTGAAGAAGGATCCTTCGCTGACCAAGGAAGAGTTGCTGACCCATTGCCGTCGGCACCTAACCGGGTATAAAGTGCCTAAAATTGTTGAGTTCCGCGACGAGTTGCCGAAGTCGAACGTCGGCAAAATTCTGCGACGAGAACTACGTGACGAGCAGACGAAGCCCAAGGCGGCTGACGCCGCCTGACGTTGTCTGGTCACACTTACTTATCAACAGCGCCGGTGAATGCCGGCGTTGTTGTGTTTGGCTCATGAAATAAGAGAATGAAGTTTTGAATTATACGTTGATCACTACCGATGCCGGATTGCAGCAGGTCTGCGAACAGGCCAGAACACATGCTCAGATCGCGCTTGATACCGAATTTGTCAGAACGCGCACCTATTACCCGCAGCTTGGCCTTATCCAGTTATACGATGGTGAACAACTCTCCCTGATTGACCCCTTGCCGATTACCCGGTGGCAGCCGTTTATTGACCTGTTGAGCGATAAGGCGGTAGTGAAATACCTGCATGCCGGCAGTGAAGATCTTGAAGTGTTCCTGAATGCGTTCCAAACCTTGCCGACGCCGCTGGTGGATACCCAGATCCTGGCGGCGTTTACCGGCCGGCCGCTGTCGTGCGGGTTTGCCACGCTGGTTGCCGCGTATATGCAGGTGGAGTTGGACAAAAGCGAGTCGCGCACCGACTGGTTGGCCAGGCCGCTGACCGAGCGCCAGTGCCAGTATGCCGCGGCCGATGTGTTTTATCTGCTGCCGATGGCCGGGCAATTGGTGCAGGAAGTGGAGCAGGCCGGCTGGACCGAAGCGGCGAGCAACGAATGCCTGCTGCTGTGCCAGCGTCGCAGCGAAACGCTGGCGCCGGAGCTGGCCTACCGCGAAATCAATAACGCCTGGCAGCTGCGTCCGCGTCAGCTGGGCTGTTTGCAAAAGCTGGCCGCATGGCGGCTGCAGCAGGCGCGCCAGCGCGATCTGGCGGTTAATTTCGTCGTGCGGGAAGAGAACCTGTGGGCGGTGGCGCGTCATATGCCGACCTCCATGGGAGAGCTGGATGCATTGGGCCTGAGCGGCCCGGAGATCCGTTTTCACGGGAAAACGCTGCTGGCACTGGTTGCCGAGGCCAACGCGCTGGATGAGGCTGCGCTGCCGCCTCCGGTCGCCAACCTGGTCGAGCATCCGGGTTACAAGAAGGTGTTTAAGGAAATCAAAGCGGCGATTGCCGTTGTCAGTGAGCAAAGCGGCTTAAGCAGCGAGCTGCTGGCGTCGCGTCGCCAAATTAATCAGTTGTTGAACTGGCATTGGAAACTGAAAAACAGCGACTGCCAGCCGGAATTAATCAACGGCTGGCGTGCGGGATTATTAGCCGAACCATTATTGGCAATCCTACAGAGTTATTAATCTAACGGAAACGGATGCGGGGCAGGGGAAAAGGAAACTGCTCCGTTATTGCGGGATGGATTTTATTTCAGATAATACTGGCGCCAGTATTAAGTTTAAAGAACATCACTACCAGATTAATTGGGATTAATCTCAAACGGTAAAAATAGCGCTTTTGCTGTTTTCCCGTGCAATGTCTGGACGCATATACAGTGTCCCCCTGCAAAAAATACAGGGGGAGATTTATTGTGTCGCGATCATTTAGCGGCTTCTTCTGACTCCGGCAACGTGACGTTGAGCTCCAGAACCGAAATATCGTCTCCTTTCTGCTCAAACTGAAGGTGCAGCATCTCCGGGTCAATCTGAATGTACTTACAGATGACGGCCAAGAGGTCACGCTTCATATCGGGCAGATACGGGGGTTCACTGTCCCCCTTGCGACGCTCTGCAACGATAATCTGCAGCCGCTCCTTGGCTACAGAGGCTGTACTTTTTTTGCGGGACAGAAAGAAGTCTAACAAAGCCATGGTTTATCCCCCAAAAAGGCGTTTCAGGAAGCCCTTCTTCTCTTCTTCGATGAAGCGGAATGGGCGTTCTTCTCCTAACAAACGGTTAACGGTGTCGTCGTATGCCTTGCCGGCATCGGACTCGAGATCCAGAATCACAGGTTCACCCTGGTTGGATGCGCGCAGTACGGACTGGTCTTCCGGGATAACCCCGACCAGAGGAATGCGCAGAATTTCCAGCACGTCTTCCATGCTCAGCATGTCGCCGCGGCTGACGCGGCCCGGATTGTAACGGGTCAGCAGCAGGTGCTCCTTGATCGGATCCTTGCCCTGTTCGGCGCGGCGCGATTTGGAGGACAGGATGCCGAGAATGCGGTCGGAGTCGCGTACCGAAGACACTTCCGGGTTGGTGGTAATGATGGCTTCATCCGCGAAGTACAGCGCCATCAGCGCGCCGGTTTCAATACCGGCCGGTGAGTCGCAGACCACGAAATCAAAATCCATCTCGCCAAGTTCGTTGAGCACTTTCTCAACGCCTTCGCGGGTCAGCGCGTCTTTATCGCGCGTTTGAGATGCGGGCAGAATGTAGAGGTTTTCGGTGCGTTTGTCTTTGATTAACGCCTGATTCAGCGTGGCGTCACCCTGAATTACGTTAACGAAGTCATAAACCACGCGACGCTCACAGCCCATAATCAAGTCAAGGTTACGCAGACCGATATCGAAGTCGATAACGACGGTTTTCTTGCCTTGCTTGGCCAGACCGGTCGCGATGGCTGCGCTCGAGGTGGTCTTACCAACCCCCCCTTTACCCGATGTAACAACAATAATGCGTGCCATGAAGTGGTTCCTTGTCAAAAGGGCTCAATTTAAAGGTTGTATGGTTAAAGCGTTATCCAACAGGCTGAGTCGTACTGCCTGCCCGAACGAATCGGACGGGATCTGGTCGCTCAACCAGTACTGCCCTGCGATAGAGACTAGCTCAGCGGCCAGATGGGTGCAAAAAATCTGACATGAGGCATCGCCCGATGCGCCAGCCAGCGCACGACCGCGCATCATGCCGTAGATGTGAATATTGCCGTCGGCAATCACTTCTGCACCGGCGCTGACGCTGCTGGTCACGATCAAATCGCAGTTGCGGGCATAAATCTGTTGGCCGGAACGGACAGGCGTACTGATGACGCGTGTTTTGGCGGGCGCGTTGTCGGCTGCCGGCTCGGGAGTCGGCGCCGGCGCTTCGGCGGCGGCCACCTTGTGGCCTTTGCCTTCACTCAGCAACGGCAGACCGGCACGGGCAACCGCCCGTTTTTGCCGTTCGTCTTTGCAACCGCTGATGCCAACTACCCGCAGACCTGCCGCTGCGACCGCCTGTTGGAGTTCTTTCCAGTTTGCGTCGCCGTTAAGCGCTGCAATGTTGATAACAACAGGGGCGTTTTTCAAAAAAGCGGGAGCTTGTTCCACCTTTTCTTGCAACGCCTCGCGAATTACCCCGGGTTCTGAATTATGCAAATGAACAACCGATAGGGTAAAACTGCTGCCTTTTAGCTCAATTGGCGATTGTGACATCTATCCTGACTCAGTTTCAGCAACTTTAAATCCCCGGAATTCCACTCGGGGTGCGATATTCCGATGTACTAGAAGCATGTTATAGTCAGAGTTATATCCAGGCAAGACACTGTCCCAATTAAATAGAGTTAAAAATATGCTTTGTGTGATCTATAGAAGTTCAAAACGCGATCAAACTTATCTTTATGTCGAAAAAAAAGACGACTTCTCGCGCGTGCCGGAGGATTTGCTGAAAAGTTTTGGCGTCCCGCAGTTCGCCATGTCGCTTAATCTGGACGAACGGAAAAGATTAGCCAATGCGAATATTGATAAGGTGAGAGAAGCCCTGAAGGACGAGGGGTTTTATCTGCAGGTGCCGCCGCCGGTAGAAAATTTATTGAGCCAGCATTTGAGCGGCGGAAAATAATTGTCGTTCGCCCCGCGGGTTGAGCGGGGCGGAATTGAATTGCAGAAAAGGACACCGCGATGAGATTGTCGACCACGGCGTTGACGCTGACTACCTTGATACTGGCCGGCTGCGCCAGCCACCACAACCCGGCGCAGGCGGCGTCTGCAGCCGCGCCGTCCGAGTCGGAACGGCTGCTGAAGCCCGGCGTCGCAACCCCTCAGGCGCCGGCCGCCAATACGCTGGCCGCAACCGGCCGCGATCCGGCGCAGTTTCCCGCCTATGTAGAGCAGCTCAGGAGCGAGGCGCTGGCGCAGGGACTGAGCCAGCAAACGGTCGACGGCGCTTTCGCCAATGTTCATTTTGTCGATCGGGTGATCAAATCCGATCGTAATCAGCTGGAAAAGAAAATCACCCTGGATGTTTACCTGCAGCGCGTGCTGTCGGCCGGTAAAACGCGGCAGGGGCGCGAGATGATGCGCAAGTATCAGCCGCAGCTGGCGCGGGCGACGGCGCGCTACGGCGTACCGGAGCGCTATATCGTGGCGCTGTGGGCGATGGAAAGCCATTTCGGCAAGATTCAGGGTAAGGAAGACGTGGTGTCCGCGTTAGCGACGCTGGCGTTTGAGGGGCGCAGAGAGGCGTTCTTCCGCAAGCAGCTGCTGGCGGCGTTGCAAATTATCGAACAAGGGCATGTGACGGCCGGGCAGCTAAAAGGCTCGTGGGCGGGCGCGATGGGGCAAAGCCAGTTTATGCCCAGCTCTTTCCTGACCTATGGTGCGGACGGCGATGGCGATGGACGCATTGATATCTGGAACAATGTTGATGACGTTTTCGCCTCAACCGCCAACTACCTGGCGACCGAAGGCTGGCAGGCGGGCAGCAGCTGGGGACGCGAAGTCAAGTTGCCGGCAGGCTTCAGCGCCGGCGATCTGGGGCTGAAGACCCGCGGCCGCACGGTTAATCAGTGGGCGGCAATGGGCGTTACGCAGCCTGACGGCGCTGCGCTGCCGGATGCGACGCTGCGCAGCTGGGTGATCACACCGGACGATGCGCAGGGGCGCGCGTTCCTGGTGTATGATAACTTCCGTACCATCATGCACTGGAACCGTTCATATTATTTTGCCATCAGCGTGGGTATGATGGCGGATGCCGTTGGGCAATAAGCCGCAGCGGCGGGCCGTCAGCGATACGGCGCTAACGTCACGACAACGGGCCTGGCCTGCGGGCCGAGCCCCTACATGATTTGTAGGGAGAAACGGAATGTATCAACATCGAGACTGGCAGGGGGCCTTACTGGATTTCCCGGTAAGCAAAGTGGTGTGCGTAGGCAGTAATTATGCTGACCATATCAAGGAGATGGGCAGCGCCAAGTCCGCGGAGCCAGTGCTGTTTATCAAACCTGAAACCGCATTGTGTGATATCCGCCAGCCGGTGGCGATCCCCAAAGATCTTGGCGCGGTGCATCATGAGGTTGAGCTGGCGGTACTGATTGGCACGCCGCTAAAGCAGGCGAATGAAGATCGCGTGGCGCGGGCGATCGCCGGTTACGGTATTGCGCTCGATCTGACGCTGCGTGACCTGCAGGCAGGGTTCAAGAAGGCCGGCCAGCCTTGGGAAAAGGCCAAAGGCTTCGACGGTTCTTGTCCTATCTCCGGCTTTATTCCGGTCGCTGAGTTTGGCGATGCGCAAAATGCCGAGCTGACGCTGAACGTCAACGGCGAGATCCGCCAGCAGGGCAATACGCGCGATATGATCACGCCGATCCTGCCGCTGATCGCCTATATGAGCCGCTTCTTCACGTTGCGCGCCGGCGACATCATTTTGACCGGCACGCCGCAGGGCGTCGGGCCGATGGCCTCGGGCGATATGCTGAGCCTCTCCTTGAATGACAAAACGCTGACCACGCGCGTGATTTGATCCCGTCGGCCGCCGTGTAAAAACGGCGGCAATGCTTGCATCTGCCGGCTAAAATGTCTATATAGTGCCCCTCGCAGTCTGTATGCAGGCTAAAATTCATTTACTTATCCTTAATGCCGAGCGCGCAGCCCGTCGGGCTTGCCGAGAGCATTAAGGGGTTATACCGGATTTCAACATGTCACAACGTCCTTTTTGGCAGAGCAAAACGCTGGCGGAAATGTCAGAAGAAGAGTGGGAATCGCTGTGCGACGGTTGTGGGCAGTGCTGTCTGAATAAACTGATCGACGAAGATACCGACGAAATCTACTTTACCAACGTTGCCTGCAACCAGCTGAATATTAAATCCTGCCAGTGCCGCAATTATGAGCGTCGCTTCGAACTGGAAGAAGACTGCATCAAACTGACGCGGGAAAACCTAGTGACGTTCGACTGGTTGCCGCCTACCTGCGCCTATCGTCTGATCGGCGAAGGCAAGCCGCTGTACTCTTGGCACCCGCTGATCAGCGGTTCCAAGGCGGCGATGCACGGCGAGCGCATTACCGTCCGCCATATTGCCGTGCGTGAAAGCGAAGTGGTGGATTGGCAGGACCATATCCTCAATAAGCCGGACTGGGCGCGCTGATTGTATTGAAAGAGGGCGGGAAATATGGGCGGCAGGAATGCCGTTCAGAACCGCCGGTAGCTCATCGCGCTGCCATTAGTGCGGAACAACTCAAATCAGCCGGATGTCCGTCGGTCTGCGCTAATCTCCCGCTTTTTTCTCACATGCCTCTCGCCGTAACGCAGCGGCTTTTTTGTCGCTTTTATAGCCATATTCAATGCGCCGGGTGTCAGCGGTATTATCGCCATGCAGTCGCTTTATTAGCGTAGTTTTATCCGCGAACTGTACACCGGCTCTTCGGCAACCACCTCATAACGACTTCTGCTGCGACGCATGACGTCACCCGATTTGGAAAACAGCAGGGTGGTGAGAATGATGCAGACCACCACCAAGGCAATTTCAATTCTGTTCATAGTTTCTGTTGCTGGATAACCAAGAGTTATGTGCTCGTCCGGCCCTGGCCCAGGCGCCAGTTACCCCGTTAAGGCAAGGTGCTTTCTGCCACTCTGGCAGAACCGATGGCGCAACATACCCGGCTAATCGGCAAGAGTAAACATGTTGTCGCAGCGGCAGGAAATGTGGTGGTCGATGAAAAAATGCACAAACCATTAACCAGCCTTATTAATAATGTTTCATTTTATGTGTGGCTATTGATGTGGGGGCCATCATTGCCTAAGTTTGAAAGGCGTACTTAACGAGGGGTGCAATAAGGGGAGTGAAGTATGTCTGATGAAAAACGTCTTAATCTGCTGGAAAAAGTAGCTATTGTGATGTTCGCAGCATTGATTGCCTATTTTGTGCTGACGTTTGGTCTGTCGCTCTCAGGGCTGGATCATTCTTGGCCCTATCCAATGAGATAGATGCTTACGTCTTTACCAGGGAAACATATAATAAATAGGCATATACACTATTACTTGCGCAGTAGATTCACCGCATTACAGGGGGGGACCTGCAATACGGTGAGGATCTAAGCTAGGTTTCATTCAGCGCGCATTTTCTACACATTGGCAGTGTGAATTTTCCCTGGCGCACTTCTTTGCGCAGCCGGCGAAAATCCTCACTGTGCCAGATCTCCAACAGACTTTGCTCCTTCACATTACCGAAGCTGTGGGTGATATGGTAATCGTTGGTGCAAACCACTTCGCCGGTATAGGTAATAGAAATCTCATCCGACACGTAATGGCAGTGCTTCATTTTCCGCTCTTTTTTGGGTTTAACCGTACCGCCGCGGTTAAATAGCGTCAGCCCGTCAAGCGAACGGATTTTGATCTCCCCATGTTTGACATAGTCGCTGTCTACCATGCTGGTCAGCTTCTTAGGCAAATTCTTGGTGTGTTTGGTAACCAGAAAACCGCTGACGCCGGCCTGCATACATCTGTCGTACAGTTCTTTATCCAACAATAATCCGTTGGTATGGATAATAATTTCGGCATTAGGCAGTTTTTTCCGGGCATAGGCCATCAGCTCTGGTAAGCGTTGATCCAGTAATGGCTCGCCAAAAAAGTGGGGGGAAATACGGCCTTTATAATTTATTGCCGACAGATCATCAATTGCCTTTCTGAAAACCTCCTCCGGCATATAATTAACCCCGCGTCCTCCGTTGAATGACGTCGGGCAGTAGCTACATTTGAGATTGCATTGTGAATTGATTTCAAAATCGAGTGCGGTGAAGATATCTCTGTTTTTATAGCCGTAAGTCAGCACCTTATTAAATGCGTTATACCATCCTCGCAGAGTAGGTTTAATCGGTTCTGGCATATTTTGCGCCATTAGCCGGTAGAATGAATTAAGAACCAAGGGTAACCGCATAATATTCTCCTGCCATTGCTCAAAATTTTAGGTATAGCAGATGAGATGAGGAAATCCAGGTGACGGGTATTTAAAGATGCAGGAAACCTTGCGGGGAGGAATATTTATTGTTGGATTGCTTGATGTTACTTTGTTGTTAAGATTTATCTTAAATAAAACATGGGCGCAGTGCGCCCATGTTTCAACGTGTTATGAATCTCCGCGTTTATAGAGCGTGTGGAATTTGGCCGTCATAAACAATATAGATCCCCCCGACGCGCCGAAGAGCAGCGGGTTAACCGAGCCGGAAAACAGCCACATAGCCAAGAAAATGAGCGGCATCATAAACGTGAAGGCGCCGCTGCTCTCTTTGGATACGGCCTTCAGACAGGTGAAGGCGATCAGCAACAGCAGGCCGGTGCAGCCAATGATGCCCAAGGACATCAGCATGGATAACGTTTGGCTTTCATAAAGATATTTCGTGGTTTCTGAACGCAGGGCGTTCGGAATGTAGTAACCGATACCATGACCAAAAATCGGCATTTCCATAAAGGAATTATAGAGCGATCTGTTCTGCCATTCACGGTAGGAGTCAGATACCGAGTTATTGGTGTTATTACCGAAGCGCGTTTCGATAACTTTGAACAGCATATCCCCAACTGGCGTGAATATAATAATAAAGGACAGGATAATTGCTGTAATGATGCTGATTTTAAATATTTTAGATGCCTTGGCCTCAATGAAAATGGCAGCAAACACCATGAATAATGTCTCCGCCCAGAAGGCGCGCGACAGTGTCAGGATCATGGAAATCATCAAGAGGACAAAGGTTATCGACGTTTTTAACTTGTTGTCTTCGTTATGAATCAGTTCACGGGTAACAAAGTATAAAAAAAACGGCACTGCGGAATCCAGTGGGATCTGCAGACGGGCAAGGACGGTATCTTCAACGCCCAGCGACATCATCTGAATATTCCACGTGTCACGCAACCAGGAGATAATATCATTAACGCTGATGCCTGCCACCACGGAAAGAACGATAATGAATATCTTGGCTATGGCGACATAAACAAAGCAGTACTTTAAGGTGCGGTATATCAGCGTTCTGTTAGCTTCGCTGATATCACTGCTGGCGAGCAGGAAGACGGCAACCACAATCGCCAAGAAAATATCTCTGGTCTGGCCAATAATATTGCCAAATTCATTACCCATAATAATGGAGTAAATATCTGCGGCTAACAGAAAGAGGATAAAAGGGACCAGTTTTAAAATTGAACGCTGTAACATCTCCTTGCGCGTGAGCATATATAGCGCCATGGTGACAATGATCAACGGGCTTCTCAATGCCATCAGATAGATTGACATCTTGATATAAATTGACTTGCTTATCTTCATATTTCCTTGCCAACCTGAATTTTGATTAACATATGCTGTTTTCGCCGTGAATTTTTCAGATTATCGCTACTCACCGGTGCTGTCTACAGGCGATGTGAGCATTTTGGAGCAGGCGAGCGCTGGACGGCCTGAGGCCGTTGACTGCGTATTTGCGGAAGCAACCCTAGCAATGTTGCTGGGCCGATCATGACAGGGAAAGTTGTTTTTATTCACTTGGTTAACCTATTGACGGTGTGAGCATCGTCGGAGCTCAGGTTGATCATCATGGTATTTTGGCATTCAACCATGATTGTTTCACGCTTTTTGCTGCAATTTAGAGTTTTCCGACTGACGAGTAATGAGTGACGCATAATCAGAAAAATTACGCTAAAACGTGCTGTATTGATACGAAAAAAGGCGCCGTCAGGCGCCTTTCAGATTGATGCCGATGCTTTATTCAGCGTTAACCTGGCTGACGTGAACGCATCGCCTGGCTGAGCAGTACGATCGCGGCGACCAGCAGATAGGCGGCGAAGATGCCGACCAGCCACTGCGGCATTTCCAGCGTCAGGAACTTCCACTGGCTGACTGAGCAGTCGCCGGAGGCATGAAATACGGCCGGCATCCATTTATCCAGCGGCAGCCAGGAAGGGAAGCTGACGAAAAAGTCGCAGGTATTGAATGGTGAGGGGTGCAGAATCAGCATGGTATGGTCCCATGCCAGCTTCACACCTTCCCAGGCGCTGTAGATCCACAGCAGAATAGCGGCATAGCGCAGCGGTGTTTTCGGCGCGATAGCGCCCAGCAGCGAGGCTCCCAGAATGCCAAACAGCGCACAGCGCTCATAAATACACATCACGCAAGGTTGCAGCAGCATAACGTGCTGGAAATAGAGCGCGGTCAGTTCCAGCGCCAGCGCGGTGATGGCCATCAGCAGCCATGCGCGGCGTCCTTGTGAGCAGCGCTTAAAGAATCGCAACATATCTTGAGTCTTCCATGCAGTAACCAATTGAACCGGCAGTGTAAACCAATTCAACCGCGTTGCCAGCCATCAGATACCCTTTTCGCGGTAACAAAGTATGGCTGGCAACGGGGACGGCGTACTGAATCAGTGTTCGACGGCATCCAACGGTGGCAGCGTGAGCCAGTGCCACTGCGTCAGCAGGTCGGTAACGGGCGCCAGGGTAAACTCGACGCACAGCAGTCCGACCAGCGCCAGTACAATGGTATACGGCAGCGCCATCCACACCATGCGGCCATAAGAAAGGCGCACCAGCGGCGCCAGCGCCGAGGTCAGCAGGAACAGAAATGCCGCCTGTCCGTTTGGCGTGGCGACCGACGGCAGGTTGGTGCCGGTGTTGATCGCCACCGCCAGCATTTCAAACTGCTTCAGCGAGATGGCGCCGCTGGTGAGGGCGGCTTTGGCTTCGTTGATGTACACCGTGCCGACGAAGACGTTATCGGAAACCGCCGACAGCAGGCCGTTAAACACGTAGAACAGCATCAGCTGCGCCGACGGCTCTGCCTGCAGCACAAACGCGATAACCGGACTGAACAGATGCTGTTCGATGATCACGGCGACCACGGTGAAAAATACCGTCAGCAGGGCGGTGAACGGCAGGGCTTCCTGGAACGCCTTGCCGATGGCATGTTCGTCGGTCACGCCGCACAGCGAGGTGGCGAGAATAATGACCGACAAACCAATCAGGCCGACTTCCGCCAGATGCAGGGCGAGCGCGGCGACCAGCCAGATGCCGATTAGCGCTTGCACCACCAGTTTGATTTTTTCCTGGCGGTTGCGCTTGGCGCTGGCCTGGCGGTCAAACTCGGTTAACACCTCGCGCACGCGTTCCGGCAGCTGCGCACCGTAGCCGAAGACGCCAAAGCGCTCTACCAGTAGGCACACCAGCAGCCCACAGACAAAGACCGGTAGGGTGACCGGCGCCATGCGCAGGAAGAAGTCAATGAATCCCCAGCCGGCGCTTTTGGCGATAATCAGGTTCTGCGGTTCGCCGACCATGGTCATCACGCCGCCGAGCGCGGTGCCGACGCCGGCGTGCATCAGCAGGCTGCGCAGAAAGGCGCGGAACTGTTCCAGCGTCTGTTTACGATCGTCGCCGTCGATGCCGCTGTCGTCGTTGACGTTATGCGCGTCTTCCGGCTGGTTGGAGGCGACATTATGGTAGATAGAGTAAAACCCGCTAGCGACGCTGATCACCACGGCGACGACCGTCAGGGCGTCAAGAAACGCCGAGAGTACCGCCGCCGCCAGACAGAACGCCAGCGACAGCAGCATCTTGGAGCGGATATTCAGCAACAGCTTGGTAAACACGAACAGCAGCAGCTGCTTCATAAAGTAGATGCCGGCCACCATAAAGATCAGCAGCAGCAGCACTTCAATATTATTGGCAATCTCTTCACCGACGTGCGCCGGGCTGGTCATGCCAATGGCGACCGCCTCCAGCGCCAGCAGGCCGCCGGGCTGCAGCGGGTAGCACTTAAGCGCCATCGCCAGGGTGAAGATAAATTCCGCCACCAGCAGCCAGCCGGCGGCGAAGGGGCTTACCAGGAAAAAGACCAGCGGATTAACCGCCAGAAATATCAGGATGGCTAACTTATACCAGTCAGGGGATTGGCCGAGAAAATTTTTCACAACGGCGCTGCGTGTTGTCATTTCCATATTATATCTTGCTACCTTGAATAAAAATTGCTGCTACCCTACCAACGCCGGCGGTTGCGATGCAACCACGGCAGAAATTTCAACCTAAAATTCATGGGTTTCGCCGTTTTCGGCTGTTTTTTGCCAGCTTATGCACACTTTCGTTTATAGTTTCCCACTCGTACTATGTCATACCAGCATGATCTGGTATGATCAGCTGACTACTATTAATTATATCGTTGCAACGGAACGTCAAACACATGGTCATTAAGGCACAGAGTCCAGCCGGTTTTGCGGAAGAGTACATTATTGAAAGTATTTGGAATAATCGCTTCCCTCCTGGCTCTATTTTGCCCGCGGAGCGTGAGCTATCTGAACTGATTGGTGTCACGCGCACCACATTACGCGAGGTTTTACAGCGTTTGGCGCGCGATGGCTGGCTGACGATTCAGCACGGCAAGCCGACCAAAGTGAATAACTTTTGGGAAACATCCGGCCTCAACATTCTGGAAACGCTGGCACGCCTCGATCATAACAGCGTCCCGCAACTGATCGACAACTTATTGTCGGTGCGCACCAATATCGCCTCTATCTTCATCCGTTCAGCGGTGCGTAACCACCCTGAGGAAGCGCAGGCCGTGCTGGCGAAGGCGTCGGAGGTTGAAGATCAGGCTGAGGCGTTCAATACGCTGGATTATGAAATTTTCCGCGGCCTGGCCTTTGTGTCCGGCAACCCGATTTACGGACTGATCTTCAACGGCCTGAAAGGGCTGTATACCCGCGTTGGTCGCTACTACTTCTCCAACCCGGAAGCGCGCAAGCTGGCGCGTACGTTCTACAGCAGGCTGTCGATGCTGTGCCATGAGAAAATGTACGACCAGGTGATGGAGACGGTGCGTAACTATGGCAAGGAGAGCGGTGCGATCTGGCAGAGTATGCAGGGCACCATGCCGAGCGATCTGACTGAAGTGCGCCGTTAACCACAACGTGGCGTAGGCAGATAACCAAAGGGCGCATTTTGCGCCCTTTTTGCTGCGCGCTAAAGCGTACTGGGGCGCGGCGGGCAGCGCTCCAGCAGTTCGACGCTGCCGTCTTCGTTCTGCTGCTCCAGGATTACGTCAAACCCCCACAGCCGGTACACATGCTTCATCACCTCACGGCGGCTTTTATCCAACGGCGCGCGCTCCTGCGGCACGTAGCGCAGCGTCAGCGAACGGTCGCCGCGCAGATCAACGTTCCACACCTGAATATTGGGTTCGTGGTTGCTCAGGTTGTACTGCGCCGACAGCTCCTGACGAATCGCCCGGTATCCCGCCTCATTATGGATGGCCGAGATTTCCAGGTAGTTGTTGCGGTCGTCGTCCAGCACGGTGAACAGGCGGAAATCGCGCATCAGCTTCGGTGACAGGAACTGGCTGATAAAACTTTCATCCTTGAAATCGCGCATGGCGAAGTGCAGCGTTTCCAGCCAGTCTTTGCCGGCAAAGTCCGGGAACCAGTAGCGGTCTTCTTCCGTCGGCGACTGACAGATGCGCTTGATATCCTGGAACATGGCGAAGCCGAGCGCATAGGGGTTGATGCCGTTGTAATAGGGGCTGTTATAGGGCGGCTGGTATACCACGTTGGTGTGGCTGTGTAAAAACTCCAGCATAAAGCGTTCGCTGACGCGCCCTTCGTCATACAGATGATTGAGAATGGTGTAATGCCAGAAGGTGGCCCAGCCTTCATTCATCACCTGCGTCTGCTTTTGCGGGTAGAAATACTGGCTGACCTTGCGCACAATGCGCAGGATTTCCCGCTGCCACGGCTCCAGCAGCGGGGCGTTTTTCTCCATAAAGTAGAGAATATTCTCCTGTGGCTCGCTGGGGTAGCGACGCTCTTGCTCCGGCGCATCTTCGCGCTCGACGCGCGGCAGCGTTTTCCACAGCGAGTTTACCTGGCTTTGCAGATACTCTTCCCGGCTTTTCTGGCGGGCTTTCTCTTCCTGCAGCGAAATCTTTTGCGGACGCTTATAGCGGTCTACGCCGTAGTTCATTAGCGCGTGGCAGGAGTCGAGCAGCTTCTCCACCTCTTCGACGCCGTAGCGTTCTTCACATTCGCTGATGTAATGGCGGGCGAACAGCAGGTAATCGACGATGGAACTGGCGTCGGTCCAGCTGCGAAACAGGTAGTTGTTCTTGAAGAATGAGTTGTGCCCATAGCAGGCATGCGCCATCACCAGCGCCTGCATGGTGATGGTGTTTTCTTCCATCAGGTAGGCGATACACGGGTTGGAATTGATGACGATTTCATAGGCCAGCCCCTGCTGCCCATGCTTGTAGAGCTGCTCGGTCTCGATAAATTTCTTACCGAATGACCAGTGCGTGTAGTTAATCGGCATCCCGACGCTGGAGTAGGCATCCATCATCTGCTCAGAGGTGATGACCTCGATTTGGTGCGGATAGGTATCCAGTTTGTAATGCTTGGCGACGCGGTCAATCTGATCCAGATAGACCTGCAGCAGCTCAAACGTCCAGTCTGGTCCATCGCTCAGACGTTTTTCATCCATAATTTGATCATGTGTTGAAGTTGTCATCAGCGCACCCTCATTGTGTACGGGCCATGCTCATTACGGCGGCCCTTCATCAATCGTAGCTCAAAAAAGAACAGGGCGAGGGGGTTATAAAGTCTAAAAATTCAACGTCCTGTCTGAGTTCGCCGGAGAGAGGGGGATGAAGGACGAGTTTTTTCTGCTGTTTCACTGCCGATCTCGTGTCGCATGATGTGTTGAGTTTTGCCGGTAAAAGCAGATTAATGCTCTGTTTTGTTTGCTGGGGTTGATTTTATATTCTGTTAACGAGCTGTTGCACATTAGGCCGGTTTTTAATGACTGCATTGCAGTCATTGATTGCGATCCTGGGCGGTATTCTCTCCCTAAACCGGCTTTTACCGCAGCTTATCGCTATTTAAATTCGGCTATTGCAAAAGGAAGCGGCTTGAACGATAAATTAATTGTGAAATCTGTCACGATTAAAAATTAATTTGTTGGATGGTTTTTTCCACTGAGTTAATTTGCCGTCAACAGAAGATTATGCTTTGTTAAGCCTCGGGCTGGAGTCAGTGATGCGAGTGTTGATTTTAGGTAGTGGAGTGGTTGGCGTCGCCAGCGCCTGGTATCTGGCGAAAGCCGGACATGAAGTGACGGTGGTCGATCGTCAGCCGGGGCCGGCGCTGGAAACCAGCGCTGCCAACGCCGGCCAGATCTCGCCGGGTTACGCTGCGCCGTGGGCCGCGCCCGGCGTGCCGCTGAAGGCCATCAAATGGATGTTCCAACGCCATGCGCCGCTGGCGATCCGCCTGGATGGCACTGGCTTCCAGATCAACTGGATGTGGCAGATGCTGAAGAACTGCAACACGTCACACTATGCGACCAACAAAGGGCGGATGGTGCGTCTGGCTGAGTACAGTCGCGACTGCATCAAGGCGCTGCGTCAGGAAACCGGTATCGAATACGAAGGGCGTCAGCGAGGCACGCTGCAGCTGTTCCGCTCGCAGCAGCAGTTTGAGAACGCGGCGAAAGATATCGCGGTGCTGGAAGACGCCGGTGTCCCTTACAAACTGCTGGAGTCCAGCCAGTTGGCCACGGCGGAGCCGGCGCTGGCGCAGGTGGCGCACAAGCTGACCGGCGGCCTGCAACTGCCGAATGATGAAACCGGCGATTGCCAGCTGTTTACCCAGCGTCTGGCCAAGATGGCGGAGCAGGCGGGCGTGACCTTCCTGTATGACCAGCACGTCGATCGTTTGCTGGTGGACGGCGATAAAATTACCGGTGTGCAGTGCGGTGGGCAGACTCTGACCGCGGACAGCTACGTAGTGGCCTTCGGTTCCTATTCGACCGCGCTGTTGCGCGGGCTGGTGTCGATCCCGGTATATCCGCTGAAAGGCTACTCGCTGACCATTCCGATTACCGATGAAGCGGCGGCGCCGTACTCCACGGTGCTGGATGAAACCTATAAGGTTGCTATTACCCGCTTTGATCAGCGTATTCGCGTCGGCGGCATGGCCGAAATCGTTGGTTTTAATACCGAGCTGGAGCAGAAGCGGCGCGAGACGCTGGAGATGGTGGTGCGCGATCTGTATCCCAACGGCGGTCAGGTTGAGCAGGCGACATTCTGGACCGGCCTGCGGCCGATGACGCCGGACGGCACGCCGATTGTTGGCCGCACCTCGTTAAAGAACCTGTACCTCAATACCGGCCACGGTACGCTGGGCTGGACAATGGCCTGCGGTTCTGGCCAATTGCTTGCCGACCTGATTTCCGGCATTACGCCGGCGATCCCGTTCGACGATCTCTCCGTGGCGCGTTACAGTGGTGGCATGACCCATTCGCAGCGCACACCGCTGAACGACGCGCATCCGGCGCGTTAACCCTCTCGGCCGGCCGCAGGGCAGACTGCGGCCGGCGTCAAAACGGCTGAAGGAGAGCCCATGCCCCGCCCAATTACCGCAACGCTGCACCTGGCGGCGTTCGACAACAACTTACAGGTTATTCGCCGTCACGCGCCCGGCGCGAAAGTGTGGTCGGTGGTGAAGGCGAACGCCTATGGCCACGGTCTTAAATACGTCTGGCGCAGCCTGGCGAATACCGACGGTTTTGCGTTACTGGACCTGGCGGAAGCGGTGCTGCTGCGCGAGTCCGGCTGGCAGGGGCCGATTCTGCTGCTGGAGGGTTTTTTTCAGCCGGAGGATCTGGCGCTGGTCGATCGCTATCAGCTGACCACCGCCGTACACAGCGACTGGCAGCTGGCGGCGATTGCCGATGCGCGTCTGACGGCGCCGCTGAATATCTATCTGAAGCTGAATAGCGGGATGAACCGGCTGGGCTTCGCACCTGACCGGATACGCAGCGTCTGGCAGCAGGCGCAGGGGATTGCCAATATCGGCGCCATGACGCTGATGAGCCACTTCGCCACCGCCGATGAGGCGCGCGGCGTGACACAGCAAATGGCGACCATCGACAGCGCGGCGGCGGATCTGCCGCTGCCGCGCTGCCTGGCCAACTCGGCGGCAACGCTATGGCACCCGGATACGCACGGCAGCTGGGTGCGGCCGGGCATTATCTTGTACGGCGCGTCGCCGAGCGGCAATTCGGCTGATATTGCCGCCACGGGGCTGCAGGCGACGATGTCATTGCGCAGCGAGATTATTGCCGTGCAGACGTTAAAATCCGGCGACTGCGTCGGCTACGGCTGGCGTTATACCGCCAGCGCGGTTCAGCGGATCGGCATTGTCGCCTGCGGCTATGCCGACGGTTATCCGCGTCATGCGCAAAGCGGCACGCCGGTTTGGGTTGACGGCGTACTGACGCGCACCGTCGGCACGGTATCGATGGATATGCTGGCGGTGGATCTGACGCCGTGCCCGCAGGCGGCCATCGGCGCGGAGGTAGAGCTGTGGGGCCGGCATTTGCCGGTGGACGACGTGGCCGCCGCAGCCGGTACGCTGGGATACGAGCTGCTGACGGCACTCACGCCGCGGGTGCCGGTGGAGGCCGGCGCATAACATTAACTGACCCGGTTTAACTGGCCTTTTAACTGTTTACTGCGCTGCCGGGCGTGCAGCGCCAGTAAACAGCCAGTCGCCATCACCAGCGCCAGCGCCATTTTCGGCTGCAGCGGCAGCGCCATCGCCAACAGTCCCAGCGCCGCGCCGCCGGCCATCTGCACAAAACCCACCAGTGCCGAAGCCACGCCGGCCTCATTGGAGTACGGCTCCAGCGCATAGCTGGTGGCCGGCCCCATCACAAACGCCAGTCCGGCGCAGCCGATGGCAACCGGCAGCATATAGGCCAGCCAGTGGGCTTGCGCCGCCGGTGACAGGAAGGCGATGTCAAACAGCAGGGCCGCACATCCCAGTCCCATCAGCACGCCGCCGGTCGCCAGGCAAAATGGCCGGCCGACCTTGCGGATCACCCGGTTGACGAAAAAACTCACCAGCATAATCCAGAAGCCATTGGCGCCGAACGCCAGGGAAAACTGCAGCGGCGTCAGGCCGGCGGTGCCCATCAGCACATTCGGCGCCAGCGAGACGTAAGTGAGCGCCATGCCCATGGCGCCCGAGTTGACCACGGCAAAAGAGACAAAGCGTGACTGACGCAGGATCCGTGCATACTGGCGTACGGGAAGACCTTTTACCGGCCGCGTATCCGCCGGTCGGGTTTCCGGCAGGCGCAGGGCGATCAGCACCAACACCAGCAGCGCGTAGAGGACCAGGAACCAGAAGGGGGCGCGCCAGCCGAATGCTTCCGCCAGCAAACCGCCCAGCAGCGGCGCCAGCGCCGGGATAATATTCAGCGTACCGTTGAGGAAGCCGAAGGCGCGCGCGGCGTCGTCGCCGTTCATGCGGTCACGCACGCCGCTAAACGCCACCACGGCGGTGCAGCAGACCGCGACGCCCTGCAGCAGGCGTGAGGCGATAAACAGCGTCGGGCTGTCGGCCAGCGCGGCCATTGCTGCGCCGATCATATACAGGATAATGCCGGCCAGTGCGACCGGCTTGCGGCCATAGTTATCCACCAGCGGGCCGGCGACGACCTGGCCCAGCCCCAGCACCAGAATAAACAGCGAAATAGTGGATTGGATCACCGCTTCGCTGCTGTTCAGGCCCAGTGCGATAGCCGGTATGGCCGGCAGATAGAGGTCGATGCCTAGCGGTCCCAGCAAGACCAGGCTCAGCAGGAGAAAGAGAAACTTTTGCATAATAAAAAAATAGCACATCCGGGTGGCAAAGTGGCTTAGGGTAGTGCCTCCGCGGGGAAATGGAAAGGGCGGCGCACCATGTTGTTATACCGTCAGCGCGACCACGGCGCTAACGGCCGTGCTTACGCGCCCGTCGTGGCTAGGGCAGCGGTGCGG
Source organism: Serratia sp. FGI94 (assembly GCF_000330865.1). NCBI lineage: Bacteria > Pseudomonadati > Pseudomonadota > Gammaproteobacteria > Enterobacterales > Yersiniaceae > Serratia > Serratia sp. FGI94. The sequence continues at coordinate 2,627,696 of NC_020064.1, read as the reverse complement.
CGTCGTGACGAAAATAGCAGTTGGCCACCACGTCGGCGACGTATCGGGCCTGATGCTTGGCATCGTCCAGCGCCCGGTGCGGCGTGCCTTCGAACGGCCGGCTCTTTTTAGGGTTAAAGCCGTGCAGATCCGCCAGCGTTACGAGGGTGCGAACGTCCTGCGTATGCCAGAACTTCCACGGGCAGGGCATCGCCAACTGCTGAAAAGCGTGCTCCAGAATGGCGCAGTCAAACTCTTTGCCGTTGCCCCAGACCTTGACCGTATCGGTGCTGTGCATATGCATAAAGCGGCTCAGGTTGGTCAGCACGCGTTTTAGGCTATCGCTGCCGTTAAAGGCGGCCTTGCGCGCCTCATCGGATTGTTTGGCCCACCAGGCGACGGTGTCCAGACCGATCGTTCTGCCGTCCTGTTCTTTTTGCGGGCTGACGGCCGCTTCAAATTCCTCGCCCAACTGACCGGTTTTCGGATCGAAAAATACGGCGGCAACCACCAGTATGACCGCGCTTGGCTTCACATCCAGCGTTTCTATATCCAACATCACATGGTGCATCAGGTTTCTCTGCTCGCCAAAACGTGATCACAGGATACTACAAAGCCGGCATGGTCGCGCAGCATCAATTCAGGGCAGGCGTAAAAGGGGGAATCACGCTATGATATGCCTAGATTTTGCTGGAGGTAGCCGCCGGAGTGAGAACGCTGATCTTTATTTGTTGCATGCTGGGGTATGCGCTGGTGCTGGGGTACCTGGGCACCTTTGTGGCAGACAAAGTCTGCGAGGGCTACAGCAACTACAGCAAAATCTGCCGTATGGTGGATATCTCCGAGCCGCATATTTCTGACGCGCTGCCGCCTCCGGCCAGATAATCGCCGATTTATCCCCTTTCTCTGCTGTTATCCACCGGATACCGTCGCCAGTTTTCCTGCTGGTGAACGCCGAGCATGCTTGAACTTCCCACCCATAAAAGATAATAATTATCATTGTTATTATCTTTACAGTTATTTCCACTTGCTTAACACCAGCGCACCGCATCTCGCACTGACCGGACGGTCATCGAAACCGTTTGGTCTCTTTGCGGTGTAAATTTTATGGCTTCCAATAGGAATTACGGCTATGTCTGGGATTTTTCCTGTCAAACGCTCCCGTTTGTTCTGCGCCATCGCGCTGTTTTTACCGCTCTCTTCCTGGGCGGAGGATACGCTGCTGGTGACCGCCGGGCCGGCGGACACGGCGGACTCCGCCACCCACGGCTACACCGCCGGTACCAGCCAGGGGGCGACGAAAACCGACCGTCCGCTGATTTTGACCGGGCAGGCGGTGTCGGTGGTGACGCGTCAACAGATGACCGACCAGAATGCATTAACGGTTAACGATGCGCTGAAGTATACGCCGGGGGTATTCACCAATTTTTCCGGCGGGGCGACGCGCTATGACACTATTGCGCTGCGGGGCTTTCATGGCGGCGATGTGAATAACACCTTTCTGGACGGGCTGCGTTTACTGAGCGACAGCGGCAGCTACAACGCGCTGCAGGTCGATCCCTGGTTCCTGGAGCGGGTTGACGTGATTAAAGGGCCGTCTTCGGTCATGTATGGCCAAAGTATCCCCGGCGGTCTGGTGGCGCTGACCAGCAAGCGGCCGCAGTTCGCCACGGAAGGGCATCTTAACCTGACGGGCGGCAATCACCATACCCAGGGCGGGGCGTTTGACGTGACCGGCGCGCTGTCGGATCAATGGGCATACCGGCTGACGGGCATGACGCGCAGCAGCGATACCATGTATGACCACCAGCGCGAAGAGCGCTACGCGATTGCGCCGTCGCTGCTGTGGCAGCCGAGTGAAGACACCTCGCTGCTGCTGAAAGCCTACCTGCAAAAAGATCCGTCCGGCGGCTATCACAGCGCGGTGCCGGCGGACGGCAGCCTGTATGCCAGCCAGGGCGACAAGCTGGGGCGGGGATTCTTTGACGGCGACAGCCGCCATAATGTGTTCAAGCGTTGGGAACAGATCTACAGCTACGCCTTCTCGCACCGGTTTAACGATATCTGGACCTTCCGGCAAAACGCCAGCTATACCCATTCGAACGTTGAACTGGAGCAGGTTTATCAGGCGGGCTGGAATGACGATCATACGCTGCTGAACCGCTACTACAGCGGATCTAATACCTCGCTGGACGCCTACGCCGTGGATAACCAGCTGGAAGCCGAGTTTGCCACCGGCCTGTTGGACCATAAGATGCTGCTGGGGCTGGACTATCAGCGCTTCCGCAATAATCTGTGGGATGAGGCCGGCGGCGCTTCGCCGCTGAACCCTTATACCGGCGAGGCGACGGAGCCATTGCTGACCGGCGTGGCGCGCACCGACTCGCGCCGCCGCTACCAGCAAACCGGCGTCTACCTGCAGGATGAGATCGCCCTGAATAACTGGTATCTCAACCTGGCCGGCCGCTACGATCGCCTGGAAAGCAAAAATACTAACCTGACCGCGGACAGTAGCGATTCGCGCAACGATCACCACTTCAGCGGTCGCGCCTCGCTGCTTTATCACTTCGACAACGGCTTCTCGCCGTATGCTAGCTACAGCACGGCGATCACCCCGGAAGCGTTGGCGGATAAGGACGGCCATATGCTCAAGCCCAGCACCAGCAAGCAGTATGAAGTCGGCCTGAAATACCAGCCGCCGGGCAGCACATCGCTGTACAGCGTGTCGCTGTACGATCTCACGCAGAAAGACGTGGCGAACCGGGTAGTGCAGCAGAGCTACTACGATCCTGCCGGGAAGGTGCATTCGCAGGGGATTGAACTGGAAGCACGCTCCCAGGTGACCGATCGCCTCAATGTGATTGCCGGTTACACCTATAACAAGGTGAAATTTAAAGACGCCATTGACGGCAATAACGGCAATACGCCGTATCTGGCGCCGGACCAGATGGCGACGCTGTGGGGACAGTACGATGCCGGTTACGGGCTGAACGTCGGCGCGGGCGTGCGTTATATTGGTAAACAGTGGGCGGATAATGAGAATACCCGGCGTATTCCGTCCGTGACCTTATTGGACGCTTCGGTACGCATGAATCTGGCGCAGGTGGCGCCGACGTTGAAGGGCGCCTACGTCCAGCTGAACGTGAATAATCTGGCGGACAGAAAGTACGTCGCGGCCTGTTACGGCACCAGCTACTGCTATTGGGGGCAGGAGCGCAGCGTTGTCGCGACGGTGGGGTACGATTTCTGACAGACGATCGCCGCGCCGGCATGGATGGACGGCGTGGCGATTTCAGCGGCGTTGGCCGGCTTCAGAACAGGGAGAACAGTAAAACGACCGGCAAACTAAGGGGCCAGGTGAGGCCGATGGTGAGGGCGCTGAGACAGCGAATTTTAATCGTATCCCGGCTGACCAGATAGGTAAAAACCACAGAGAATAAAAAGCCAAACAAATAAAAATATTGTGTTGCAACCCACAGCGACGACATGAAACTCATTCCAGTAATATTTCTCAGCGCGCATTCTAGGAGCATCGCCGCGTATAATCAACGACCAGCGCCGACTAATCACGTGGCTCGTTATTCCCTGACGTCATATACCCCCATTAAAAATAAGCGTTAAGCCGGCGTAAGACTACGCCGAAAAATAGGTGCAGCGCTGATAAACTTTTGGAATTATTAAGCAGATATAATAGGTTGACAGAGTACAAGCACACTGAGGAGGCATTATGGGCTTTTGGCGTATCGTATTTACCATCCTTATACCGCCGCTGGGCGTGCTGCTGGGCAAAGGGGTGGGCGGCGCATTTATTTTGAATATTATTCTGACGTTGCTGGGATATTTCCCAGGCCTGATTCATGCATTTTGGGTGCAGACCAAAGATTCCTGATAGAAGAAGGGCCGGGGGGATACCCGGCCCTGAGAAACGGCATTCAGGCGGTTTGAGTATGGAACAGCTCGCGGAATACCGGATAGATATCGTCCGGCTCACGAATGTGCTGCATGGCGAAGTTGTCGAACCTGGCCTGTAGGTTTTCATATTCACGCCACAGGGTTTGATGCGCCCGGCGGGTAATTTCGATATAGCTATAGTAGCGCACGATCGGCAGCAGTTTTTTCGCCAGCAGTTCGTGGCACAGCGGGGAGTCATCGGCCCAGTTGTCGCCGTCCGACGCCTGTGCCGCATAGATATTCCACTGCGCCGGGTTGTAACGTTCCTCCACCACCTCGCTCATCAGCTTCAGCGCGCTGGAAACAATGGTGCCGCCGGTTTCCTGCGAGTAGAAGAATTCCTGTTCGTCGACCTCCTTGGCCTGCGTATGGTGGCGGATATACACCACCTCGACGTTTTTATAGGTGCGGCTCAGGAACAGATAGAGCAGGATATAAAAACGTTTGGCCATATCTTTCGTTGCCTGATCCATCGAACCGGAAACGTCCATCAGGCAGAACATTACCGCCTGGCTGGACGGCTCCGGACGGCGTTCATAATTCTTGTAGCGTAAATCGAAGGTATCGATAAAGGGCACGCGTTCAATTTTCTGCCGCAGTTCGGCAATCTCCTTACGCAGCTGCTCCTCTTCCAGCAGCTGCACCGGCTCGGTGTTCTCCAGGGTGGTCAACTGCTCTTCCAACTGGCGCAGTTCGCGGCGTTTGCCGGCGGTCATCGCCGTGCGGCGCGCCAGCGAGTTTTGCAGGGAGCGCACGATGCTGATGTTGGCGGGCACGCCGTTGGCGGTAAAGCCGGCGCGATGGGTTTTAAACTCGGTAAGCTGTTTGTACTCATTCTTCTTCAGGTTCGGCAGCGCCAAATCCTCAAACAGCAGATCGAGATACTCATCTTTGGAGATTTGGAACACGAAATCATCCTGGCCTTCACCGTCCTGACTGGCGTTGCCCTGGCCGCTGCCGCCACCGCCGCCGCCCTGCGGCCGCTCGACACGGTCGTTTTGTACAAAGTGATCGTTACCGGGATGGACGCGATGGCGCGTGCCGCCACGGCCCTGATGGAACATCGGTTCGTTGATATCGGCGTTGGGAATCGATACGGATTCGCCACTCTCTATGTCGGTGACCGAACGCTTGTTGATGGCCTCGGCGATCGACTGTTTGATTTGCGACTTGTAGCGGCGCAGGAAGCGCTGGCGATTCACCATGCTTTTGTTTTTGCCGTTCAGCCGTCGATCAATGAAATAAGCCATAGTTCCCCCAACCATTGCCAACTTTCTATGCCCTGTAGCCCGCGAGCTGCAGCCCGCGGGCTATTAAGGCATCCCTCTACGACGTCACTCGCAGCGCGTTATCAGGAGGATTTTCTGACCCGCAGATACCATTCGCACAGTAAACGCACCTGCTTGCGGGTATACCCTTTTTCCATCATGCGATCGACAAAGTCGTCGTGTTTTTTCTGCTCGTCCGTTGAGGTTTTAGCGTTAAAGGAGATGACCGGCAGCAGCTCTTCGGTATTCGAGAACATTTTCTTCTCGATAACCGTGCGCAGCTTCTCATAACTGGTCCAGTTAGGATTGCGGCCGTTATTGTTCGCCCGGGCGCGCAGCACGAAGTTGACGATTTCATTGCGGAAATCTTTCGGGTTGCTGATGCCGGCAGGTTTTTCAATTTTCTCCAGTTCGGCGTTAAGCGATTCCCGGTCAAACAGCTGGCCGGTATCCGGATCGCGGTACTCCTGATCCTGGATCCAGAAGTCCGCATAGGTTACGTAGCGGTCGAAAATATTCTGGCCGTACTCGGAGTAGGACTCCAGATAGGCGGTCTGGATCTCTTTGCCGATAAACTCGGCGTATTTCGGGATCAGGTAGCCTTTCAGGTGCTCCAGATATTTTTCCGCCAGATCCTGCGGGAACTGTTCGCGTTCAATCTGTTGTTCCAGCACGTAGAACAGGTGCACCGGGTTGGCCGCCACTTCGGTATGATCGAAGTTGAACACGCGCGACAAAATCTTGAAGGCGAAGCGGGTCGACAGGCCGTTCATCCCTTCGTCCACGCCGGCATAGTCGCGGTATTCCTGATACGACTTGGCCTTCGGATCGGTATCTTTCAGGCTTTCACCGTCGTAAACGCGCATTTTCGAGTAGAGGCTGGAGTTTTCCGGCTCTTTCAGCCGCGACAGCACGGTAAAGCGCGCCAGCGTTTCCAGTGTGCCCGGCGCGCACGGCGCGTGGGTCAGCTCGCTGTGGTCCAGCAGTTTGTCGTAGATTTTGATCTCTTCCGACACCCGCAGGCAGTACGGCACCTTGACGATATATACGCGGTCCAGGAAGGCTTCGTTGTTTTTGTTGTTGCGGAACGTCACCCATTCCGATTCGTTGGAGTGGGCCAGAATAATGCCGTTGAACGGCAGGGCGGAGATGCCTTCGGTACCGTTATAGTTGCCTTCCTGCGTGGCGGTCAGCAGCGGGTGCAGCACCTTAATCGGCGCCTTAAACATTTCGACAAACTCCATCAGCCCCTGGTTGGCGCGGCACAGAGCGCCGGAATAGCCGTAGGCGTCAGGATCGTTCTGCGCGTGGTTTTCCAGTTTGCGGATATCGACCTTACCGACCAGGGCCGAGATGTCCTGGTTGTTTTCATCGCCGGGTTCGGTTTTGGCGATGGCGATCTGTTCGAGAATCGACGGACGTACTTTCACCACCTTGAACTTGGTGATGTCGCCGCCAAACTCATGGAGGCGTTTCGCCGCCCATGGCGACATTATGGTGCCGAGGTAGCGGCGCGGAATGTTGTACTCTTTTTCCAGAATCCCGGCGTCTTCCTGCGGATTGAACAGGCACAGCGGATGGTCATTCACCGGGCTGCGCTCGCCGTTGGCGCTTAACGTGTAGATAGGCACCAGCTGCATCAGCGCTTTCAGCCGTTCGGCCAGCGAGGACTTACCGCCGCCGACCGGCCCCAGCAGATACAGGATCTGTTTTTTCTCTTCCAGGCCCTGTGCGGCGTGTTTCAGGTAAGAGACGATCTGTTCGATAGCCTCCTCCATGCCGTAGAACTCTTCAAAGGCCGGATAGCGCGCGATCACGCGGTTGGAGAACAGGCGCGACATGCGGGATTCAAGCGCGGTGTCGACCATGACCGGTTCACCGATAGCCATTAGCAGTCGTTCTGCGGCATTGGCGTAGGCACTGCGATCTTCCCGGCAAATGGTAAGAAATTCCTGCAGTGTGAACTCTTCGTCCTTGGCAGCTTCATAGCGCTGGCGATAGTGGTCAAATATGTTCATGGCGATGCCCGTCCTTTCGTTATTAGCACAGGTTAAAGGGAGTGGGTGATAGACCCGTTGGGATTGAGACTGCGGCCGTAGCGCCGCAACTCAATAACATTGAGTACCTATTCCGGCCCCCGAAAGAAGAAGTTAAAACCTGAGTACAGCAACCCGTCTGCCAACCTGTTGCGCTTATTATCGCGAGTTGCGCTGTATTGCCACTGGGCTCAGGGTAATTTCAGCTTCTGATTTAAGCTTAGTTGGCATAGCGGAAAATTTCCTGTCAGCGAAAAAGCTTTTTTTAAGTCATATCAATGACTCAGTTATTTCAGGGAAAAAGGAGAGCCTTATTGGCTGCGGCCTGACGGGGGAAACGTCATGTTTCTGACATGCTTTATACATATTTCGGCATTAATGTGACCTATCCGGTGCGATTTAACATGTAAAGATAAAGCGCGTCACTAAAATTTCACCTAGAATATGGCGCTATTTTGACGACGCCGATCGGATAATGGTATGACAATGCCGCGTCTCGAGTGGCGTCAGCGGAGTTTGCATCGGGACGCGCGTTGCCAAGCCGGCGGCGTAACGTGTTTATACAAGAACAACGAAGGGGAATCGAACGGGTGAAAATTTTCAAATTCAAAACGTTGGCAATCGCCGGTACGCTGCTGTGCGCGCAGGGCGCTCAGGCTGGAACCTGGTCGCTGGGGGCATCGGCGCTGCTGACGCCGGACCCTTACAAGGGCAACAACACCCGCCTGTATCCGGTGCCGGTGATCAACTATGACAGCGAGGATTTTTACTTCCATACGCTGACCGCCGGCTACTACCTGTGGAACGATCAGGTCAATAAGCTCAGCGTGATGGCGTACTATTCACCGCTGCACTTCAGGCCGGGCGACAGCGACGACGATCGCATGAAGCGCCTGGATAAGCGCCGCGGCACGCTGATGGCCGGGCTGGCGTATTCGCACAACGCCGAATGGGGTACGCTGCGTGCGGCCTTCAGCGGCGATACGCTGGATAACAGCAACGGACTGGTCGGCGATCTGGCCTATCTGTACAAGTTCCAGCTGGGCGACTGGAGCCTGGCGCCGGGCGTCGGCGTAACCTGGAGCAGCAAAAACCAGAATAAATACTACTACGGCGTGAGCGACAATGAATCGCGTCGCAGCGGCCTGAACAGCTACAAGCCGAGCGACAGCTGGGCGCCATACCTGGAGCTGACGGCGAACTACCAGATCAACAAGAGCTGGAACGCCTTCTTTATGGGCCGCTACGTGCGCCTGTCTGATGAAGTCAAAGACAGCCCGATGGTGGACACCTCGTACGACGGCATGCTGTGGAGCGGTGTTACTTACACCTTCTGACGGCGGCTGTACGCCAAGAGAAAAGGGGCGCCTGCGCCCCTTTTGCTTATCTGCCGTCCAGCACGGGCTCAGGCGCCTTTGCGGCAGCGGAAGGTGACCGCCAGACGGGCCGGCTGTTCGCCCTGCGCCAGCAGCGGCTTGCTGAGCCGCCCGGTTTCAACGCACACCATGGTCTTGTAGCCGTCGTTGGCCATATCCGCCATGCTGCAGGATAGCTCCGCCCCCGGGTTCCAGGCGATCACATCGCTCATATGGTGGTGCTGCACTTCAATCGTGCGCTGCAGCGCCGGATCCTTGATCAGGCTGCAGGCCGCCGGCTGGGTGTAAATGCGGTCGGTCTGGCCGCTGAAGGTCACCTCGCCGCTCTGGCGGGCCTCGGCGCCGTTGGCCACTTTATCCAGATAGGTTTCCCCGAGCCCGGCAACGCTGACCCTGGCGATATCGCCGATTTGGAAATAGCTGTGCAGCGCCGCGGTAGCCTGATAGTCGCCGTGTGATTCCAGCTCGATCTCACAACTTTCCCCCAGCTTGAAGCGGGCGATCAGCATGAAAGCGTGCGGCCACAGCTTGCGGGTCTGTTCGTTATCCTGCAGCGTAAAGGTGAGGATAACGCCGTCCTGATCTTCGTCGTGGGCGGTCAGCCGCCAGGGTTGGTTACGTGCAAAGCCGTGCGACGGTTTGCCGGCCGGGCCGAACCATGGCCAGCAGATGGGTACGCCGCCGCGGATGGCACTGCCGGTTTTAAACGGGGTGTTATCGCTCAGCCAGATGACGGGCCGTTCGCCGCTCGGCTGCCAGCTGATTAAATGCGCGCCCTGCAGCGTCACCGCCGCGCGGACTTTGGGGTGAGATACCACCACCACGCTCAGTTCGTCCAGCTGCCGCTGGCTGATATACGGGGAGATCTGCTTGCTGATGGGCAGGGTGAAAACTTTTTCATTCATCGTGTCACCTTATCGATCGCCATTTGCTCTCGCTGAGCAGGGGAGAAAACCAATAAAAAAGGGCGACATGAATGTCGCCCTCATCAATCAGCTGTACATCACGCCATTATTTGGAGATGTGAGCGATCAGATCCAGTACTTTGTTGGAGTAGCCAGTTTCGTTGTCGTACCAGGAAACCAGTTTCACAAAGTTGTCGTTCAGTGCGATACCCGCTTTGGCATCGAACACGGAAGTCAGTACTTCACCGTTGAAGTCGGTAGAAACCACGTCGTCTTCGGTGTAGCCCAGAACGCCTTTCAGCTCGCCTTCAGCGGCTTCTTTGATGGCTTTCTTGATGTCTTCGTAAGTCGCGGATTTTTCCAGACGTACGGTCAGGTCAACCACGGACACGTTTGGCGTCGGAACGCGGAATGCCATACCGGTCAGTTTGCCTTTCAGCTCTGGCAGAACAACGCCTACCGCTTTTGCTGCGCCGGTAGAAGAAGGGATGATGTTCTGGGATGCGCCGCGGCCGCCGCGCCAGTCTTTGTGAGACGGGCCATCAACGGTTTTCTGCGTTGCAGTGGTAGCGTGAACGGTGGTCATCAGGCCTTCAACGATGCCGAACTTGTCGTTGATGACTTTAGCCAGCGGAGCCAGGCAGTTAGTGGTGCAAGATGCGTTGGAAACGATGTCCTGGCCAGCGTATTTTTCAAAGTTGGCGCCACGTACGAACATTGGGGTCGCATCTTTGGAAGGGCCGGTCAGCACAACTTTCTTGGCGCCTGCGGTGATGTGTTTACGTGCGGTTTCGTCGGTCAGGAAGATACCGGTTGCTTCAGCAACAACGTCAACACCCACTTCGTTCCACTTCAGGTTAGCCGGGTCTTTCTCTGCGGTAACACGGATGGTTTTGCCGTTAACAACCAGGTGGCCGTCTTTAACTTCTACCGTGCCGTTGAAACGGCCGTGGGTAGAGTCATACTTCAGCATGTAAGCCATGTACTCTGCGTCTAACAGATCGTTGATTGCAACGATTTCGATGTCAGAACGTTCCTGAGCGGCACGGAAAACAATGCGACCGATACGGCCAAAACCGTTGATACCTACTTTGATAGTCATATATTCCACCAGCTATTTGTTAGTGAATAAAAGGTTGGTTGTAAAATTACAAAAACCTTACCCAGCGTCAAGCGGAATCGTGTCAATTCTTGCGGCAAGTCAAAGCGGAGAGCTGAGTTTGCACGCTTATTGTACATTCCGTTTGCGTTCGGCCTCATTGGGCAAATGGGGGCAAACCGCCAAGTTTAAAGAGCGCTCGGGTCAGATATGTGATCCTTATCACATAACGCCCCGGCGTGGACTTTATGCGCTACAGTTTAGGCTAAAAAGGCCTGCAGCGCTGTTAATTTTTTGTTATCATTAATCATTGTTTTCGTTGACATTATCCATATTTTGGGAATCGCATCTATGAGCAAAGAGAACGCCCCCCACACCCCGGTCACGGAACTGAATGAAATACAACGTTATGTGACCCAGGAACGCGGTACGGAAGCGCCGTATTCCGGCAAATTGCTGCAGAACAAACGCGATGGTCTCTACCACTGCCTGTGCTGTAACGCACCGCTGTTTTATTCCGAAAGCAAGTATGACTCCGGCTGCGGCTGGCCCAGCTTCTATGAGCCGGTCTCCGACGATGCCATCCGCTATCTTGATGATAATTCGCATAATATGCAGCGGGTTGAGATTCGCTGCGGCAACTGCGACGCGCACCTGGGCCACGTGTTCCCTGACGGCCCGCAGCCGACCGGCGAGCGTTATTGCGTTAACTCCGCTTCGCTGAGCTTTACCGACGCGGCCAACGGCGAGAAGACGGCTGGCTGAGCGAATTTTGTCAGAAAAATCGATTCAGCTATTATTCAACGGCAGTAGGAATATGAGTGAAGGACGGCCCTGATGGACGTGAAGGATTTGGTTGCGGCGATGACGCCGGAGATCTACCAGCGCCTGGCGCAGGCGGTGGAGTTGGGTAAATGGCCGGACGGCGTGGCGCTGACGCCGGAACAGAAAGAGAACAGCCTGCAGGCGGTGATGCTGTGGCAGGCGATGCATAACCACGATCCGCAGCATATGAGCATCGGCACCGACGGCCAGATCGTGATGAAGAGCAAGCAAGAGTTGAAGCAGCAGTTTGCCGCAGAGCCGCTGATTAAGCTGAAGCCGCAGTAAGCGGCGGGCGGTGGGCGGGGTGCGGAATGAAAGCGGGCGACGTCAGGTCGCCCGCCGTTCGTCTAGCGTTGCAGGAATTGTGACAAGGTCACTAATTGCGCGCCGGCCTGTTGCATCGCCTGGAGCGCATGTTCGCTGTCGCCGGGCTGCAGATCGACGCCGCGGCAGCCGTCGGTAATCACCCGGACGGCATAACCCAGCTGCAGGGCATCCAGCACGCTGAACTTCACGCAGTAATCGGTCGCCAGCCCCATGATGGTCAATGCGCTGACGTTGCGCTCCCGCAGCCAGTCATCCAGCGCGGTTTTTGCCCGGTGGCCGTTATCAAAAAACGCGCTGTAGCTGTCGATGGCCGGATCCTGTCCTTTACGAAATACCGCATCGATTTGCCGCTGCTGCAGGCGCGGATGAAACTCGGCGCCGGCGCTTTCCTGCACGCAGTGCACCGGCCACCAGACCTGCGGCAGTCCCTCCAGTTCGCCCAGTTCCCCGATCCGCCCTGATGAATTTACGGCAAAACTGCGATGCTGCGCCGGGTGCCAGTCCTGGCTGGCGATCGTCCAGTCGCCGCGGTCACGGCAGGCGGCAATCGCCTGGTTAGCCACCGCGATGACGGCGTCGCCGTCCGCGACCGCCAGCGCGCCGCCGGGGCAGAAGTCGTTTTGCAGATCGATCAATAACAGGGCGCTGTTCATCGTTTCTCCCGGCGTATCAGCCTGCGGTCGTCAGTTCGCCGCGTAAATCCTGCTGCATCTGCCGGCGGATTTCCTCCGGCGTCAGCGGCAGGCTCAGCAGATAGTGCAGTTTCGTCAGGGCCGCCTCGACGGTCATATCAAAACCGCTGATGACGCCGGCGTGCGCCAGCGCGTTGCCGGTGGCGTAACCGCCCATATTTACCCGGCCGGACATGCACTGGGTGAGGTTGACCACCACGATACCGCGTTCGGACGCGGCGCGCAGCTCATCCACCAGTTCAGCCTTTTGCGGGGCGTTGCCGACGCCGTAAGAGCGCAGAATCAGCGCCTTGACCGGCTGCAGCAGGAAGTTGCGCACCACCGCGCCGGAGATGCCGGGGTAAATCGTCACCACGCCGATCGGTTGCGGCGTAATATTGTGCACTTTCAGTTCGCCGTGGCAGGCCGGTGAAGGGATGCCGCCTTGGCGGCGGATATGGATGCCGGCTTCCAGCAGCGGCGGCAGGTTGGGCGAGGCGAAGGCGTCAAAGCCGTCGGCATGCGCCTTGGTGGTGCGGTTGCCGCGGAACAGCTTGTTGTTGAAGAACAGGCTGACCTCATTCACCGGGTGATTGGCAGCCAGATACAGTGCGTTCAGCAGGTTGGTTTGCCCGTCGGAGCGCAGTTCCGCCAGCGGGATTTGTGACCCTGTCACAATAACCGGCTTATCCAGATTCTCCAGCATAAAGGAGAGCGCGGAAGCGGTGAACGCCATAGTGTCGGTGCCATGCAGAATCACAAAGCCGTCGTAGCGGTGATAGTTGTCTTTGATATCGTCGGCGATATGCTGCCAGTCTTCCGGCGTCATATCGGAGGAGTCGATCAGCGGCGCATATTCATGAATGGTGAAGTCAGGCATCTCCGGGCGATGGAATTCAGGCATCAGCGCCAGCTGGCGCTGTAAATGGCCGGAAGCCGGAATATAGCCCTGTTCGGAACGCTGCATACCGATGGTGCCGCCGGTGTAGGCGACGTAAATGGATTTTTTTTGCATGGCAGGGAATCGGTAAGTAATAAGATGGGCTGAATTATAGGACGATAAATCCAGAAAAAAAGCCCGGCGTGTGCCGGGCTGAAGATTAATTGTTTAACGGACCTCGCCGCAGGTCAGACAAATGGCGTAGCGGTTTTGCGGATCGTTCATATTATTGAACAGACCCGGCTGCTCTTTCATCGCCATTGCCACCGAGGCCAGCGGCGCCGGCAGCATCGACTGAATGGCGGCCGGCAGCATGGCGTGGATGGAGACGCCAAACTGGCTGAGCACCATATCCGCCATGCTCGGCGAATCGACGAACCAGTTCAGCTGCCACTGCTTCAGCTTGGCCAATTCGGCGGCTTTTTTCACCGCGTCATCGAAGTCGCCCAGTTGATCGACCAGCCCGTTGGTTTTGGCGTCGCTGCCGGTCCAGACGTGGCCCTGCGCGATTTTATCCACTTGTTCCGGCGTCATTTTGCGCGAGTCCGCCACCAGGCCGATAAAGCGCTTGTAGCCGTTCTCGATGTTGAGCTGCATCATCTGCGCAAACTCCGGCGGCAGCGCCTTGGTCACTGCCAGATCGGCCAGCGGCGAGGTCGCCACGCCGTCGGTGTGCACGCCGATGCTGCCCAGCGTGTCCTGATAGGTATTGATCACGCCGAAGATGCCGATAGAACCGGTCAGGGTGCTCGGGCTGGCGATAATGTAGTTCGCCGGCGTAGAGATCCAGTAACCGCCGGAGGCCGCCATGCCGCCCATTGATACCACCACCGGCTTGCCGGCGGCGCGTGCGGCAGCCAGTTCAGAGCGGATCACTTCGGAAGCGCTGACGCTGCCGCCCGGGCTGTTCACCCGCAGCACGATGGCTTTAACCTTCGGATCCAGGCGCGCCTGGCGCAGCTCCGCCGCGGTGGTGTCGCCGCCGACCGTGCCCGGCGTCTGCTGGCCGTCCATGATGGCGCCGCTGGCGAAGACTACGGCGATCTGGCCGCCCTGTTCCGGCGTTGGCGCAGGCTGGTAGTCATAAATGCTGATGGCGTTGAAGTCGTTGGTCTGTTTGTTCCAGCCGAAGGCCTTGGCCAGCTGATTCTCCATCACGGTGCGTGACGCCAGCTCATCCACCAGCTTGTTGTCGAGCGCGTATTTGGCGGTATCGCCCTGGGCGGCCTGCAGACCGCTGAGCACGCCGGCGGCGCCGGGGAACAGCTGCTGCGGCGTGATTTGGCGGTTGGCCGCCACGGTGTCCAGGTAGTTCTGCCACAGGTTGCCTATCCAGCGGCTGTCCGCCTCGCGCGCGGCCGGCGACATATCATCGCGCAGCAGCGGCTCGACCGCCGACTTGTAGGTGCCGACGCGGAAGATGTTGGTGCTGACCTTCAGCTTGTCGAGCAGGGTTTTGTAATACAGATTATTGGTGGCGAAGCCGTGCAGGTCGACGTTGCCCTGCGGCGACAGGTAGATCTTGTTGGCGTAGCTGGCCAGGTAGTACTGTGTCTGGTTGTAGCTGTCACCAATGGCGTAGATGGGTTTACCGCCGTCGCGGAATTCGCGCAGCGCCTTGCCGATATACTGCAGCGACGGCTGGTCGGCGCCGGCGAAATCATTCAGCTGCAGGACCAGCCCGGTAATGTTCTTGTCATCCTTGGCCTTGCGGATGCTGTCGACCAGATCGAACAGCGAGTTTTCCTGCAGTTCGCTGGCGGAGGCGCCGAGGAATTCGCGGCTGCGCTGCAGCAGACGGTTTTTCATGCTGGGCTGATCGACCACCACGCCGCTCAGGTTAACCAGCAGGGCGCCGCGGGTGGTTTCCGCCGGCGGGCTGCTCTGGAAGGCAAAATAGATGCCGACGCCGATCAAAATCAGCACGATTAAAAACAGATTGAGGATAAACTCTCTGACAAAATTCAGCAGACGCCATGTCCACCTGAACGTTCCGGCAATGATACGCCACAATGTATGCATGTTTTCTCCAAACATGGGCTGAGGATGTTCCGTTATCCTAATGAGCGGCCAGCCAAATGTCAGCTTTAAATCACCGTCGCTGCCGTTATTGTCAATGCTGTAACTTGCCGTTGAGCTATGCTACCGTGATGAAAATGAAAATTGTTATCAGGAGTTTGTGATGGATGCGCTGGATCTATTGTTGAATCGCCGTTCGGCTGCGCGTTTGGCGGCCCCGGCGCCTGAAGGCGAAGTGCGGCAGAATATTATCAATGCCGGATTGCGCGCCCCCGACCACGGCGCGCTGCAGCCGTGGCGCTTCGTATTGATTGAAGAGCAGGGGCTTGAGCGCTTCAGCCAGCTGTTGCAGTCCGCCGCACGGCAGGACGGGCTGGACGATGCGGCCATCGACAAGGCCCGGCAGGCGCCGTTCCGCGCGCCGCTGATTATTACCGTGATCGCCCACTGCAGCGACAGCCCCAAGGTGCCGCACTGGGAACAGGTGGTGTCCGCCGGCTGCGCGGTGCAGGCGATGCAGATGGCCGCGCTGGCTCAGGGGTTTAACGGTATCTGGCGTACCGGCGCCTGGACCGCGCATGCGCTGGTGCGCGAGGCGTTTGGCTGCCGGGAACAGGACGAAATCGTCGGTTTCCTGTATTTGGGCACGCCGCAGCTGAAGGCAGCCACCAAAGTTGTCGCGCCGGACAGCGCGCCGTTTGTCAGCTACTTCTGATTTTTCCGGGCAAGACGCAAAAAACGCGCAATATCCCGTAATTTTGTACTGTTTATGAGCAGGTCGACGCATTATCGTCGGCTTGCTCTTATCAATCCCTCCGGCAAGCGCTACCCTGTATTCCAATTGATTGAAGTTGTACCCAGGTGGCATATCAGTGCGCCTTCAGCCGGGTGACGCATCGGGCTGGCATCGCGGCAAATATGCTATCTTGAAGGCCGTTAACCGAAGGAAGTGGACTATGACATCGCCAACCATCCGTCTGACCCAGTACAGCCACGGTGCTGGCTGCGGCTGCAAGATTTCCCCGCAAGTACTCGAAACCATCCTGCACAGCGAACAGGCTAAATTCGTCGATCCGCGTTTGCTGGTGGGTAATGAAACCCGCGATGACGCAGCGGTCTACGATATCGGCAATGGCACCGGCGTGATCAGCACTACTGATTTCTTTATGCCGATCGTCGACGATCCGTTCGACTTCGGTCGTATCGCCGCGGCGAACGCCATCAGCGACGTGTATGCGATGGGCGGCAAACCGATCATGGCGATCGCCATTCTTGGCTGGCCGGTCGCCAAACTGCCGCCGGAAGTGGCGCAGCAGGTGATCGACGGCGGGCGTTACGCCTGCCAGCAGGCGGGGATTGCGCTGGCCGGCGGCCACTCCATCGATGCGCCGGAGCCGATTTTCGGCCTGGCGGTGACCGGCATCGTCAGCACCGAGCGGGTGAAGAAGAACAGCGCCGCGCAGGCCGGCGCCAAACTGTTCCTGACCAAGCCGCTGGGCATCGGCGTGCTGACCACCGCCGAGAAGAAAAGCCAGCTGCGGCCGGAACACGCTGGGCTGGCGACCGAGGTGATGTGCCGGCTGAACCTGCCGGGCGCGGAGTTTGCCGAGGTGGATGGGGTGAGCGCCATGACTGACGTGACCGGCTTCGGGCTGCTGGGCCACCTGAGCGAAATGTGTCAGGGATCCGGCCTGCAGGCGACGCTCTGGTTCGACCGGGTGCCGAAGCTGCCGGAGGTTGAACGCTATATCGCCGAGGGCTGCGTGCCGGGCGGCACCGGCCGCAACTTTGACAGCTACGGCCATCTGATTGGGCCGATGAGCGACGTACAGCGTCAGCTATTGTGCGATCCGCAAACGTCGGGCGGGCTGCTGCTGGCGGTGATGCCAGAGGGCGAAGCGCAGGTGCAGGCGATCGCTGCGCGCCACGGTCTGCAGCTGGAGGCCATCGGCGAACTGCACGGCGCGGTGGCCGGTAAGCCGATGATCGAGGTCCAGTAGCGGTGACGGTGCAACACAGGGCGGACAGCAACGACTACCGCCAGATTTTCCTGCAGGATGTGCCGCTGATTGACGTCCGCGCGCCGATCGAGTTCAACGCCGGCGCCTTTCCGCAGGCGGTAAACCTGCCGCTGATGAACGATCGGGAACGGCAGGCGGTGGGCACCTGTTACAAGCAGCATGGCCAGCAGCAGGCGATCGCGCTGGGCCACAGCCTGGTGAACGGCAAGGTCCGCCAGGCGCGCACCGAAGCCTGGCTGGCCGCCTGCGCCGAACGGCCGGCGGGTTATATCTATTGCTTCCGCGGCGGGTTGCGCTCACAGCTGGTGCAGCAGTGGCTGCGCGAGGCGGGCGTTGACTATCCGCGGATTGTCGGCGGCTATAAGGCGTTACGCCACTATCTGTTGAATATCCTTGAATACAGCGCCGAGCTGCCGATGGTGATCGTCGGCGGCAATACCGGCTGCGGCAAAACCCTGATGGTGAACGAACTGTCGAATGGCATCGATCTGGAAGGGCTGGCGCGTCACCGCGGTTCGTCATTTGGCCGTACGCTGGCCGGGCAGAGCGCGCAGATCGATTTTGAGAATCGTCTGGCTGTGTTATTGCTGAAAAAACAGCATGGTGGCTGCCGCCAGTGGGTGCTGGAGGATGAAAGCCGTCTGATTGGCGCCAATAGCGTGCCGCTGCCGGTGTTCAATCGTATGCAGCAGGCGCCGGTCGCGGTGATTGAAGATCCGTTCGAGGTGCGTCTGGCGCGCCTGCAGGCGGAATATATTGACGATATGCACCAGGCGTTTACCCGCGCCTACGGCGAGCAGGACGGCTGGCAGCGCTATGGCGAATACCTCCACCATGGGTTGTTCGCTATCCGGCGTCGTTTGGGTATGGAGCGCTACCAGCTGCTGACCCAGCGGCTGGAGTGGGCGTTGCAGTTCCAGCACGCCAGCGGCAGCAGTAACGCCCACCAGGAGTGGCTGGTGCCGCTGCTGCAGTACTATTACGACCCGATGTACCGTTTCCAGTTGGAAAAGAAAGCCCAGCGGATTGTGTTCCGTGGCAACTATGCTGAAGTAAGAGAATTCCTGATGACGTATAGCCAGAAAAACGGTGAATAATGCGACTGTTTATAGCCGAAAAACCGAGTTTGGCGCGCGCCATTGCTGATGTGTTACCCAAACCCCACCGCCGCGGCGATGGCTTTATCGCCTGCGGCAAGAGTGATGTGGTCACCTGGTGCGTCGGCCACCTGCTGGAGCAGGCGCAGCCGGATGCCTACGACAGCCGCTTTGCGCGCTGGTCGCTGGCGGATTTACCGATCATCCCTGAAAAATGGCAGCTGCAGCCGCGTCCGTCGGTCAGCAAACAGCTGAACGCGATTAAAAAGCTGCTGCAGGAGGCGGATGAAGTGGTGCACGCCGGTGACCCGGATCGCGAAGGGCAACTGCTGGTGGATGAGGTGCTGGATTATCTGGCGCTGACGCCGGAAAAGCGTCAGGCGGTGCGCCGCTGCCTGATTAACGATTTGAACCCGCAGGCGGTTGAGCGGGCGGTTGAGCGTCTGCGCGATAACCGGGACTTTATCCCGCTGTGCGTGTCGGCGCTGGCGCGCTCGCGTGCCGACTGGCTGTACGGCATCAATATGACCCGTGCCTATACGCTGCTGGGGCGCAACGCTGGCTACGATGGCGTTCTGTCAGTCGGGCGGGTGCAAACGCCGGTACTGGGGCTGGTAGTGCGTCGTGACGAAGATATTGAAAACTTCGTACCGAAAGATTTCTTCGACGTAAAAGCGCATATCGTGACGCCGCAGGAGGAGCGCTTTGTTGCCCTGTGGCAGCCGAGCGAATCCTGCGAGCCGTATCAGGATGAAGAAGGGCGTTTACTGCACCGCCCGCTGGCCGAGCACGTGGTTAAGCGCATCGAAGGGCAGCCGGCGCTGGTCACCGCTTATAACGATAAGCGTGAGTCTGATACCGCACCGCTGCCGTTTTCGCTTTCCACCCTGCAGATCGAGGCGGCGAAGCGCTTTGGCCTCAGCGCCCAGCAGGTGCTGGATATCTGCCAGCGTTTGTATGAAACCCACAAACTGATTACCTATCCCCGTTCCGACTGCCGCTATCTGCCGGAAGAGCATTTTGCCGGCCGCCATGCGGTGCTGAACGCCATCAGCGTTCACCAGCCGGATCTCTATCCGCAGGAAGTGGTCGACAGCGAACGCCGCAACCGCTGCTGGGATGATAAAAAGGTCGATGCGCACCACGCGATTATCCCGACCGCGCGCGCCAGTAAAGCTAATCTCAGCCCTGATGAGCTGAAGGTGTATGGGTTGGTGGCGCGGCAGTACCTGCTGCAGTTCTGTCCGGACGCGGTGTTCCGCAAATGCGTGATCGAACTGGATATTGCCGGCGGCAAGTTCGTCGCCAAGGCGCGTTTCCTGGCCGAGGCCGGTTGGCGCACCCTGCTGGGCAGTAAAGAGCGGGATGAGGAGAACGAGGGCGCGCCGCTGCCGGTGGTGGCCAAGGGCGATGAGCTGTTGTGCGAGCGTGGCGAAGTGGTGGAGCGGCAGACCCAGCCGCCGCGTCCCTTTACCGACGCCAGCCTGCTGTCGGCGATGACCGGCATTGCACGCTTTGTGCAGGATAAAGCGCTAAAGAAAATCCTGCGGGCGACCGATGGTTTAGGTACTGAAGCTACGCGTGCCGGCATTATTGAGCTGCTGTTCAAGCGTTCGTTTCTGTACAAAAAGGGGCGTTATATCCATTCGACGGAAACCGGGCGAGCGTTGATTCACTCCCTGCCGGAGCTGGCGGCGCGACCGGATATGACCGCACACTGGGAGGCGACCCTGACGCAGATTAGTGAGAAATCCTGCCGTTACCAGGACTTTATGCAGCCGCTGGTGGGAACGCTGCAGGAGCTGATTTATCAGGCTAAACAGAGCCGTGCCAGCATGGCGTTTCGCGGGTTGCCGCCGCCGGCCAATGCCGGCGGTAAAAAACGTAAAAAGAGCGCCGCCAAGGCGCGGGAGAAAAACGCATGAATCAGCGGATATCGCTGGCAATGGCCGCCGTTGGCCTGCTGTTTTCGGCCATGGCCGGCGCACACCGCGGCGACGTAGGCGTGCTGGTGCCGGTGGCGCCGGAGATCTGGGGCGCGGCAAAGAGTACGTCGGCGCCGGCGCCATGCTCGCGCTGCTGCGTGTATCAGGACAAGAACTACTCGGAAGGGGCGCTGCTGAAGGTTGAGGGCGAGCTACTGCAGTGTCAGAGTGATAAAACGCGGGTCGGCACCCAGCCGCTCATCTGGGTGCGCGTGAATAAGTGACCGTGTCACGCATGCCGGGGCATTATGTCGCGCAGGTAGTCGGCCAACAGCGGGATATCCGCCGGCGCCAGCGGGTAGGCGCCAGCCTGCTGCGGTTCGACCCATACCAACGCCGAGTGGCAGCGCTGTTGCAACTCGCCGCGGAACGTATCAACCTGCCAGGCGTGCAGGCGAATAAGGCGGTCGCCCGTTTGCCAGCTATTGCTGGCGACGTAACTACCGATCGCCGCTTCAATACCCAGTTCTTCCGCCAGCTCACGGGCTAGCGCCTGCGGTTGGCTCTCGCCGCTCTCCACCTTGCCGCCGGGAAACTCCCACAGGCCGGCCTGGTCGCTTTGCGCATCGCGCTGCGCCAACAGAATTTTACCGTCGCGCGCAATAATGGCCGCAACTACATCAATGGTTTTCATACTTTTATCTGAATAAAGCCCCGGCACGGCGGCCGGGGCGAGATAATTACAGCGAGAACTCGGCCCAGACGGGCGCGTGGTCGGACGGTTTTTCCATACCGCGAATCTGGTAATCAATGCCGGTTGCGACGCACTGTGCCGCCAGCGGCGTGCTGGCCAACAGCAGGTCGATGCGCAGGCCGCGGTTGTCATCGAACCCTTTGGAGCGATAGTCGAACCAGGAAAATTCGTCATTACGTTCCGGGTTGGCGTGGCGGTAGGTATCAACCAGACCCCAGTTCAACAGGCGCGCCATCCACTCGCGCTCTTCCGGCAGGAAGGAGCACTTGCCGGTGCGCAGCCAGCGTTTGCGGTTTTCATCACCGATGCCGATGTCATAATCGGTCGGGCTGATATTCATATCGCCCATAATAAGCACCGGATTTTCTACCGACAGTTGCTGCTCAAGGTAGTCCTGCAGATCCTGATAGAAACGGGTTTTGGCCGGGAACTTCACAGGATGGTCGCGACTTTCGCCCTGCGGGAAATAGCCGTTAATTACCGTCAAGGTGCCCTGAGGCGTGGCCAGGTCGGCCATGATAATGCGGCGCTGCGCATCGTCTTCATCGGTCGGAAAACCGCGACGTACGGCAATGGGCGCTTCTTTGGTCAGCAGCGCTACGCCGTAGTGGCCTTTCTGGCCGTGGTAGAACACGTGGTAGCCGTGCTTGCTGACTTCTTCCAGCGGAAACATGTCGTCATGAACTTTGGTTTCCTGCAGGCCGATCACGTCGGGCTGGTGCTGTTCGATAATTGCGGCCAACTGGTGGGGACGCGCGCGCAGTCCATTGATATTAAAAGAGACAAACTTCATGAGCGGTGCCGTTTTCACGAGAAAAATGTGTTGTGATAGTAGCAGAGTTTGGCGCTAAATGTAACGTAAGCCAGCGACGGTTGCCGCTGGCCATCAGCGATTATTTGGCCCAGCGGTCGTAATTTTTCGGCTGGTAGTCGTCGAACTGCTGCAGCAATACCGACGCTGAGTCACTGGTATGCAGGGTGCCGAGATAGTCATGGCGCATAAAGCCCTGATCGGCGACGTGCTGCAGGAAGTGATTTAGAGGGCGGTAGAAGCCGTTGACGTCCAGCAGCCCGACCGGTTTGTTGTGGTAGCCGATTTGGCCCCAGGTCCAGATTTCAAACAGCTCTTCCAGCGTGCCGATACCGCCCGGCAGGGCGATAAACGCATCCGCCTGTGCGGCCATGCGCGCTTTGCGGGTGTGCATATCGGGCACCACCTCCAGTTTGGTCAGGCCGCGGTGCGCGGTTTCTGCTTCGACCAGGCGCTCGGGGATAATGCCAATCACTTCGCCGCCGGCTTCCAGTACCGCATCTGCGACAATGCCCATCAAGCCTTTTTTGCCGCCGCCGTAGATTAAACGCCGCCCCTGAGTGGCTAACGCATGCCCGAGCGTGCGGGCGTGGTCGGCATAATCGGGGTTAACGCCTTCGCTGGCGCCGCAAAAAACGCAAATATTATGACGCATGCACTTATCCTTTCCTTACTGCATAAAAGAAGCATGTGGTATAGCTAATTGTGCCAGGGAGTTCAAGTTTGAGCGCTGAAAATGGGTTGGAATCGTGTTATTTCGCTATGTTTGTCGCGTAATCGGCATGAGGGATGGCGCCGTTGGAAATGATTGCAAGAGATGGTGGTGGGGGAAGGATTATTCGTCGCTGCGCTCCTCACCCTGCGGGCCGCGCTGAAGCGCGTTGTTTCGCTACGCTCAACCGAACCCTGTCGAAGCTTCTCATCCTTCCCCAGTGTGGAGAATTATGTGGCTTTTGAGGCGTTGGTATGTGTTGGGAACTTTGAAGAGATGGTGGTGGGGGAAGGATTATTCGTCGCTGCGCTCCTCACCCTTCGGGCCGCGCTGAAGCGCGTTGTTTCGCTACGCTCAACCGAACCTTGTCGAAGCTTCTCATCCTTCCCCAGTGCGGAGAATTATGTGGCTTTTGGTATGTTGGTGCGTTTTGGGAACTTTGAAGAGATGGTGGTGGGGGAAGGATTCGAACCTTCGAAGTCTGTGACGGCAGATTTACAGTCTGCTCCCTTTGGCCGCTCGGGAACCCCACCATGGTATGCACGGATTTACAAATTGTAGGTGCAGGATTAAAAATCCTGCCTCCCGCTCGGCGTTGATAGAAACTTTCCGCTCGGGTTAACCTGATTGCTCAGATTAAGAATGGTGGTGGGGGAAGGATTATTCGTCGCTTCGCTCCTCACCCTTCGGGCCGCGCTGAAGCGCGTTGTTTCGCTGCGCTCAACTCGAACCTTGTCGAAGGTTCTCACCTTCCCCGTACGGTGTCCATAGGGACTTTACCGTTCGGCTTAACCTGATTACTCAGATTAAGAATGGTGGTGGGGGAAGGATTCGAACCTTCGAAGTCTGTGACGGCAGATTTACAGTCTGCTCCCTTTGGCCGCTCGGGAACCCCACCACGAAATTCGTGGATTTTACGAATTTTAAACTACCAGGAAACTGACCGGCTTCCCGTGCTACCTCGGCTGCGTAAGCGCTGTCTCGGTAAGCGGGGCGCATCATATCAAATGAAGCGCCGGTGTAAAGCATTGAAATGCAGAAAATGAATTGTTTGCCGTTTTTTTATTCTTGGCGCTGCATCTGTGAACAGAGTGCGCCATTTTTGTGCCATCTCCTGCCGCCGGCAGTACGCCAGGAGATGACGGATGAACGGTTACAGAATAACGGTGCGGTTGCCGTAGACAAATACCCGCTGCGCCAAGACGTGATACAGCGCGCGGCTGAGTACGTTTTTTTCTACGTCGCGACCGGCGCGCATCATATCTTCGGCGGAATAGGTGTGATCAACATGGATCACGTCCTGCATGATGATCGGGCCTTCATCCAGATTGTCATTCACATAGTGCGCCGTGGCGCCGATAATTTTCACCCCGCGCTCATAGGCCTGGTGATACGGCCGCGCGCCGATAAACGCCGGTAGGAACGAGTGGTGGATGTTAATGACCTGGTTAGGGTAGTGCTGGACGAAAGCAGGTGTCAGTACGCGCATATATTTGGCCAGCACCACATAGTCGGGCTGATACTGATCGATTTGGGCAATCATTTGCTGGTCGTGCTGTTCACGCGTCAATCCCTCATGGCTAACCAGATGGAAAGGAATGTCGAAGCGTTCTACCAGCGTTTGCAGGGTGTCGTGGTTGCCGATCACCGCAGCAATTTCGACATCCAGGCCACCGTAGGCGCTTTTCATCAGCAAATCGCCCAGGCAGTGGGCCTCTTTGGTGACCAGCACCACGATGCGGCGACGTCCGGCGCTGTGCAATTCGCGCGCGGAGCCTTCCGGCAGCGCATCATCCAGGTCGGCCAGCAGCGTGGTGTCGTTGAAGATGCCTTCCAGTTCGGTGCGCATAAAGAAGCGCCCGGTGCGATGATCGACAAACTCATTGTTTTGCACGATGTTGAGCTGATGTTTGTAGCAAATATTGGTGATCTTGGCGATCAGGCCTTTCGCGTCAGGGCAGATGGTGCGTAATACTTTACGTTGTACATTTTGGTGTGGCATGGATGAGGATCCTGTCTGATACTGAAGCGCCGACCGTTACCGGCGTCAGCGTACTTTCCGCTGCGAACTTAACGCCCGCAGCATTTTTTATATTTTTTCCCTGAGCCGCAGGGGCACGGGTCATTTCGTCCCGGTTGCGGCCGGGTGCCGTCGATATAGTACCAGCGTTGCTCCAGACGAAGGAAGCGGGAGCGTTCATGCATCGCCTGCGGGCCGTCATGCCCAGCGTCAGTAAAGCGGGCGATAAACTCGACGAAGCCTTCATTATCGTCACGACCGTTTTGTTCCGCCACTATCGTCAGGCCCTGCCAGCGGGTGGTGCGAAAACTCTCGGTGATGGAGTCACGCCACTGCGCAGCGTGACAATCCGGATGCCAGCTGGCAATCAGGTAGTCAACCTGCTGTTTGACATAGGCCGTGTAGCGCGAACGCATCAGCTTGCCCGGCGTCGGTGCGGTTTCAGCACCGCTGATATATGGCTCGCAGCAGGCGTGATACTCGGCGCCGCTGCCGCAGGGGCATAATTCAGACAAAAATAACTCCTAAAACCTGCGGCCATTGTCAATACTGGCCGCTATTCAAACATATTGAGCGCATATGTTACCTAACAATATTGAGCGGTGACAATGTACCCTGACGGGACAGGGTGCAAAACCATTGACCGGCAGAAGGCGAACGAACATGCGACAAATCAAAATCGGGCTAGCGTTAGGGGCAGGATCGGCCAAGGGCTGGGCGCATATCGGCGTTATCAACGCCCTGAAGAAAATGGGGATTGAGCCTGATATTGTCGCCGGCTGCTCCGTCGGCTCACTGGTGGGGGCGGCTTATGCCAGCCACCGGCTGCCGGCGATGGAAAAATGGGTGCGTTCATTCAGCTACTGGGACGTGATTCGCCTGATGGATCTGTCCTGGCGGCGCGGCGGCCTGTTGCGCGGCGAGCGGGTGTTTAATGCGGTGGGGCAACTGCTGCGCGTTGACGATATTGAACAGTGTGCGCTGAAGTTCGGCGCGGTCGCCACCAACCTCAGCACCGGCCGCGAGCTATGGTTAACCCGCGGCGATATCCACCAGGCGGTGAGGGCATCGTGCAGTATGCCGGGGCTGCTGTCGCCGGTGTGGTTCGACGGTTACTGGCTGGTGGACGGTGCGGTGGTGAACCCGGTGCCCATCTCGTTGACCCGTGCGTTGGGGGCGGATATCGTCATTGCGGTTGATTTGCAGCATGACGCGCATTTAATGCAGCAGGACCTGTTTTCAGTACGCAGCGAAGCGGAAGAGCCGGCGGTGATGGCAGACAGTTGGCGCGGACGGCTGCGTGAGCGGATTAGCAAAATGCGCATCAAGAAAACCAATCTTACGCCGACCGCCATGGAAATTATGAGCACATCGATTCAGGTGTTAGAGAATCGTCTGAAACGCAACCGTATGGCGGGCGATCCGCCGGATGTCCTGATACAACCTTATTGTCCGCAAATATCCACGCTGGATTTTCATCGCGCGGAGGAGGCTATCGCCGCAGGAAGTATGGCGGTGGAAAAACAGCTTGAGCAGCTGTTGCCGTTGATAAAACAAAAATAGTTGCCGCTATTGACGGTAAAACGCCATGCCGGGCTGATTTCCGACAGGCGCAAGTGGCCATTTTGAGCCACTATTACAACATGAAAAGGGAAGAGGCTCGGCTAATGGCACTACCACTGACAGGCAAGCGCATTCTGATTGTTGAAGACGAGCAGGTCTTTCGTTCGGTGCTTGTCGGCTACCTGACATCGTTGGGCGCGCAATCGCATGAAGCCAGTAATGGCTTACAGGCGTTGAGCGCCGTGGAGGAGATTCAGCCCGATCTGATCCTGTGCGATCTGGTCATGCCGGAAATGGGCGGGATTGAGTTTGTTGAGCATCTGCGTCTGCAGGGCGACAAGATCCCGATCCTGGTGATTTCGGCCACCGATAAAATGGCGGATATTGCTAAAGTGCTGCGGCTGGGCGTGCAGGATGTGCTGCTGAAGCCGTTAACCGACCTTAACCGCCTGCGTGAGGCGGCGCTGGCCTGCCTGTATCCCAATATGTTCACCTCGCCGGCGTTAGAGGAGGCCGACCTGCTGCAGGACTGGGATGCGCTGAGCAAGAATCCTTCCGAAGCCGCCAGCCTGCTCAAGCAGCTGCAGCCACCGGTGCAACAGACGATCGCCCACTGCCGTATCAATTATCGCCAGCTGACTACGGGCGAAAACCCGGGGCTGGTATTGGATATCGCCGCGCTGTCAGAGAATGATTTGGCGTTTTATTGTCTGGATGTTACCCGAGCCGGTGATAATGGCGTGCTGGCTGCATTATTATTGCGCGCTTTATTTAATGGCTTGTTACAAGATCATTTAGCCAATCAGCGCCATCGCCTGCCGCAAATGTCAACATTGTTAAAACAAGTTAATCAATTATTGCGTCAGGGGAAATTGGACGGACAATTTCCCCTGCTGCTTGGTTACTACCATGCCGAATATAAAAACCTGATCCTGGTTTCCGCCGGCCTGCACGCTAATGTCAATACCGGTGACAATCAGATCCAGCTGAGCAACGGCGTGCCGCTGGGCACGCTGGGGGCGGCTTACATGAACCAGATCAGCCAACGTTGCGCCGCCTGGCAATGTCAGGTGTGGGGGACGGGCGGTCGCCTGCGGCTGATGCTCAGTGCGGAATAAATACGCGGTAATGCCCATATATTTGATATGATTTACTCCGCTATTAAGGGCGAATAATCATCACCAACCCAGGACTTGGGTAATTGTCCTAATTTCTCCCGATTTCATTGCGGGGTAATGCTCGTTGCTATTTAGCTGGTATACTCCGAGAGTTTTGTATAACGGATAAAAGCTCATAAACTGAGCGCTGTTTAAAGAGAGGAATAATGTCTGCTTTAAATCGGAAAGTCAGAAAAGCAGTGATCCCGGTGGCCGGATTAGGCACACGGATGTTACCGGCAACAAAAGCGATACCGAAAGAGATGCTGCCGCTGGTGGATAAACCACTGATTCAATACGTTGTTAATGAATGTATTGCCGCAGGGATCAACGAAATCGTTCTGGTGACGCACTCCTCTAAAAATTCTATCGAAAACCATTTTGATACCAGCTTTGAACTGGAAGCCATGCTGGAAAAACGCGTTAAGCGCCAGCTGCTTGACGAGGTTCAGTCCATTTGTCCGCCGGGCGTTACCGTGATGCAGGTGCGTCAAGGGGTTGCCAAGGGGTTGGGCCACGCGATCATGTGCGCTTATCCGTTAGTCGGCGATGAGCCGGTGGCAGTGGTGCTGCCGGATGTCATCCTGGATGAGTACAGCGCGGATCTGAGCAAAGACAACCTGCATGAGATGCTCACGCGTTTCGAACAAAACGGCACCAGCCAAATCATGGTTGAACCAGTGCCGCAGGAAAGCGTCGGTAGTTACGGCGTTGCCGATTGCAAAGGCTACGACCTGCAGCCGGGTGAAAGTGCGCCGATGGTCAGCGTGGTGGAAAAACCGTCTCCGGCGCAGGCACCGTCCAACCTGGCGATCGTTGGGCGTTATGTGCTGTCTGCCGATATCTGGGCGCTGCTGGCGCAAACTCCGCCGGGAGCGGGTGATGAAATCCAACTGACCGACGCTATCGATATGCTGATGCGTAAAGAACCGGTAGAAGCTTACCACCTGAAGGGTAAAAGCCACGATTGCGGCAACA
The DNA here is from genome assembly GCF_000330865.1 of Serratia sp. FGI94. NCBI lineage: Bacteria > Pseudomonadati > Pseudomonadota > Gammaproteobacteria > Enterobacterales > Yersiniaceae > Serratia > Serratia sp. FGI94. Next base: position 2,599,262 of record NC_020064.1, on the reverse strand, counting down.
AACTGGGCTATATGCAGGCGTTTGTTGAGTACGGGCTGCGTCATGCCAGCCTGGGCAAGGAATTTTCCCAGTGGCTGCAGCAGTTTGCTGCCGCTGAAAAGATCTGATCCATTTTCCGTCTTAATTTGAAAAACTAGGATTTCCCATGAAAGTAACCGTTTTTGGTATTGGCTACGTAGGCTTGGTACAGGCTGCGGTGCTGGCTGAGGTTGGTCATGACGTGATGTGTATTGACGTTGATGAGCGCAAGGTCGAAAACTTGAAGAAAGGGAACATCCCTATTTTTGAACCGGGCCTGACCCCGTTGGTGCAGCAGAACTATGAAGCAGGACGACTGCACTTTACCACCGACGCCAAGGCGGGGATCGAACACGGCATCATTCAGTTCATCGCCGTCGGTACGCCGCCGGATGAAGATGGTTCCGCCGACCTGAAATATGTGACCGCGGTAGCTCGTACCATTGCGGAACACATGGCCGATCATAAAGTGGTGATCGACAAGTCCACCGTGCCGGTCGGCACCGCGGATAAAGTGCGTCAGGTAATGGCAGAAACGCTGGAAAAACGCGGCAGTACGCTGACCTTCGACGTGGTTTCTAACCCGGAGTTCCTGAAGGAAGGAGCCGCGGTTGCCGACTGCATGCGTCCAGAGCGTATTGTTATCGGTACTGATAACAAAGACGTTATCGAGCCGATTCGCGAGCTGTATGAGCCGTTCAACCGCAATCATGACCGTATGATTCTGATGGATATCCGCAGCGCCGAGCTGACCAAATATGCGGCTAACTGCATGCTGGCGACCAAAATCAGCTTTATGAATGAAATCTCCAACCTGGCGGAGCTGTTGGGGGCGGATATTGAGAAAGTGCGTCAGGGTATCGGTTCCGACTCGCGCATTGGCTACCACTTTATCTATCCGGGCTGCGGCTACGGCGGTTCTTGTTTCCCGAAAGACGTACAGGCGCTGATCCGTACCTCTGAAAACATCGGCTACCAGCCAAAACTGCTGCAGGCGGTGGAGCAGGTGAACTACCAGCAGAAGAGCAAGCTGGTGCAGTTTATCAAACACTACTTCGGTGAAGATCTGCGCGGCAAAACTTTCGCGCTGTGGGGCCTGGCGTTCAAACCGAACACCGACGACATGCGCGAGGCTTCCAGCCGCGTGCTGATGGAAGCGCTGTGGGAGGCGGGTGCCAGCGTACAGGCTTACGACCCTGAAGCGATGAACGAAACGCAGCGCATCTATGGCGACCGTGACGATCTGAAACTGATGGGCACCAAAGAAGCGGCGCTGAAAGGTGCCGATGCGCTGGTGATCTGCACCGAATGGCAGAATTTCCGCGCGCCGGACTTCGACGTGATTAAAGGCGCGTTGAAGCAGCCGGTTATCTTCGATGGGCGTAACCTGTACGATCCGGAGCGTTTGCAAAGTCGTGGCTTCACGTATTATGCGATTGGCCGCGGCGCATCGGTGCAGCCGGTCATTTAAGAGGTGAGTATGAAATTTTTGGTTACAGGCGCCGCCGGGTTTATTGGTTATCACGTTGCCGAGCGTTTGTTGACTGCAGGGCACCAGGTTGTCGGTATCGACAACCTGAACGACTATTATGACGTTAGCCTGAAAGTCGCGCGCCTTGACCTTTTGGCCGGGAATCCGGCCTTTCAGTTTATCAAACTGGATCTGGCGGACCGTGAAGGAATCGCAGCGCTGTTTGCCGAACACCAATTCCAACGGGTCATTCACCTTGGCGCTCAGGCCGGGGTGCGTTATTCGTTGGATAACCCCATGGCCTATGCCGATTCTAACCTGATCGGCCATTTAAACGTGTTGGAAGGGTGTCGGCATAATAAGGTTGAGCATTTGCTTTACGCGTCTTCCAGTTCGGTTTATGGCCTTAATCGCAAGCTGCCGTTCTCTACGGAAGATTCTGTCGATCATCCGGTATCTTTGTATGCAGCGACGAAAAAAGCCAATGAGCTGATGTCACACAGCTATTCGCATTTATATGGCTTACCCACTACCGGCCTGCGTTTCTTTACCGTCTATGGCCCGTGGGGGCGCCCTGATATGGCGCTGTTTAAGTTTACCAAGGCGATATTGGCCGGCGACAGCATCGATGTATATAACCATGGCGAGATGCACCGTGATTTTACCTACATTGATGATATTGCCGAAGCCATCGTCCGTTTGCAGGATATTATTCCGCAACCGAACCCTGAGTGGAGCGTTGAGCAGGGCTCTCCGGCCACCAGTTCGGCACCGTACCATGTCTATAATATCGGCAATAGCTCGCCGGTTAAACTGATGGAATATATCAGTGCGCTGGAAAATGCGCTGGGCATTACGGCGCAGAAAAATATGCTGCCGATGCAGCCCGGAGATGTACTGGATACCAGTGCGGACACCAGGGAGTTGTATAGCACGATTGGCTTTAGGCCGACGACCAGCGTCGATGATGGGGTGAAACGTTTTGTCGATTGGTACAAGGCGTTTTATCACGTGCAGTAAACGAACAGTTTACTGGGAAAATTAAAGGGGCTATGGCCCCTTTTTCTATTTCCGCTGGTGTCATTATCTGACATTACGGTCTCATTTATCTCTCGAAATGGGATATTGGAGACGGGGAAGGCAGACAGCAAAAAGGCTCCCGTGGGAGCCTTTTTAGTGCGATTAAGCAGCGCTATTACAGCAGGAAATCATCCAGAGATTTGCCTTGCTCTTCGATAGCTTTTTTAATCACGGCTGGAGTACGGCCCTGGCCAGTCCAGGTTTTGGTTTCGCCGTTTTCATCTTTATATTGGTATTTAGCGGGACGTGCGGCACGTTTTGCTTTACCAGCGGATTTAGCCGCCATAGTCTGCAGCAGTTCATTAGGATCAATACCATCTGCAATCAGCATTTCGCGGTATTGCTGCAGTTTACGGGTACGTTCTTCGATTTCTGCTTGAGCCTGGCTGTCTTCTTCGCGACGTTCGTTCACAACAACTTCCAGTTTCTCAAGCATCTCTTCCAGAGTATCCAGGCTGCATTCTCTGGCTTGTGCGCGCAGAGTACGGATGTTGTTCAAAATTTTTAAGGCTTCGCTCATTGTCCTAGTCTCAATTTATATTGGTGGGGGGCGTCTGGATAATAATAGAGTGCTCTTTTCTTTTCTGCAATAGCCAAATTGCGAAGAGTACCCAAATATGCCATTTAAAAACCATTAGTCGGAACACGCCGGGTTATTACACCGCTTTATGTTCGGGTTTAATGGTGGGGTTTTTAAGTCAATTTTTCAACAGCTATTGTGCATGTTTGTGAGGCGAGGGCTTTCATTGCCGGGAAATAATTGCATTTTATATCGATATTAGCCTCTGTATTGGTGAGTCATCCCATCATGAAGGTATGTAAACAATGGGGGTATATACGTAAAGATTTTGTCAGGAAGTGATGTTTGAGCATGACCCACTATAAATGGTGAAGCGCCACCGGTGAGTAATTTATTTAGGTAACAATGATGGGACGGGACTATACGGCGCTACGCCTTAACATAATGGACATGGCGTCACTTTTATCTCCGGCTAAACCATTAGCATTAATTAATAGTGCGCAGGGCCACTCGCCGGTGGTAAATAGCCGAAAGGCGAACGGGGCGGCTGGGCGTTTTACGATGCCCGGTTATCGGTACTGGGCGGGCCGCCAGCTTATGATACACTTGATGCTCAGAATCGATGTCTGAATATTTCTTATACCACCTGGAATTGCTGGCTCATGGCTCAACTTTATTTTTATTACTCGGCAATGAACGCGGGGAAATCCACCGCGCTGTTGCAATCTTCATATAATTATCAAGAACGTGGTATGCGTACGTTGGTGTTCACCGCAGAGATTGATCACCGCTTTGGCGTCGGTAAGGTCAGTTCGCGGATCGGTCTCTCATCGCAGGCGCAGCTGTATAATAATGACACCTCGCTGTATGCCATGATTAATCAGGAACATCTGCAGCAGACTGTGCACTGTGTGCTGGTGGATGAGAGCCAGTTTCTGAGCAAAGCGCAGGTTGAGCAATTATGCGACGTGGTCGATCAGCTGGATATTCCGGTATTGTGCTACGGACTGCGTACCGATTTTCTCGGCGAGCTGTTTATCGGCAGCCAGTACCTGTTGGCATGGGCGGATAAGCTGGTGGAGCTAAAAACCATCTGTCACTGCGGCCGCAAGGCGAACATGGTGCTGCGGCTTGATGAGCACGGCAGGGCGATGCAGGCGGGCGCTCAGGTGGTGATTGGCGGTAATGAGAGCTATGTGTCGGTGTGCCGCAAGCATTACAAAGAGGCGATGCACACCGAGGTGTAAGCTGCGGCGTGATGACGCATAAAAAACCCGCCTGACGGCGGGTTTCAGACTGCTGACAAAGTCCGTTATTAGGGAGAGCGTGGCGATGGGGTCGTAGCGGCATCAGCCGCCGGAGCGCCCCTCGTTACGCTAGGCCCAGGTATCTCGAGCTACCAGACCACTTTGTCATCAACCTCAAACCCGCCTGACGGCGGGTTTTTGCGTTTAGAGCAGGGGGATTACTTTTTGGCTTTCTTTTCCGCTTTGGCAGCGGCCGGTGCTTTTGCTGTCTCTTCGGCTTCGCTGAACTCACGACCGTAGAAGGTATCCAGCATGATTTGTTTCAGCTCGGCAATCAGCGGATAGCGAGGATTGGCGCCGGTGCACTGGTCGTCAAACGCGTCTTCAGACAGCTTATCAACTTTCGCCAGGAAATCGGCTTCCTGCACGCCCGCTTCACGGATGGAAGCAGGGATACCCAGCTCGGTCTTCAGCTCGTCCAGCCATGCCAGCAGTTTCTCGATTTTCTGTGCGGTGCGGTCGCCCGGCGCGCTCAGGCCCAGGTGATCGGCGATTTCAGCGTAACGACGGCGCGCCTGCGGACGGTCGTACTGGCTGAAGGCCGTCTGCTTGGTTGGGTTGTCGTTGGCGTTATAGCGAATCACGTTGGCGATCAGCATGGCGTTGGCCAGGCCGTGTGGGATATGGAACTCGGACCCCAATTTGTGGGCCATGGAGTGGCACACCCCGAGGAAGGCGTTGGCGAAGGCGATGCCGGCGATGGTCGCCGCATTATGCACGCGCTCACGTGCCACCGGGTTCTTCGCGCCTTCCTTGTAACTGACCGGCAGATACTCTTTCAGCAGTTTCAGCGCCTGCAACGCCTGGCCGTCGGAGTATTCGTTCGCCAGTACTGACACATAGGCCTCCAGCGCGTGGGTTACCGCGTCCAGGCCGCCGAAGGCGCACAGCGATTTCGGCATATTCATCACCAGGTTGGCGTCGACAATCGCCATATCCGGGGTCAGGGCATAGTCCGCCAGCGGATATTTCTGGCCGGTTTCATCATCGGTTACCACGGCGAACGGCGTGACTTCAGAACCGGTGCCGGAGGTAGTAGTGACGGCGATCATTTTTGCCTTCACGCCCATTTTCGGGAACTTGTAGATGCGTTTGCGGATATCCATAAAGCGCAGCGCCAGATCCTCGAAGTGGGTTTCCGGATGTTCATACAGCACCCACATAATTTTCGCCGCATCCATCGGTGAGCCGCCGCCCAGCGCGATAATCACGTCCGGCTGGAAGGCGTTCATCTGCGCTGCGCCTTTACGCACGATGCTCAGCGTCGGGTCGGCTTCTACTTCGAAGAACACTTCGGTTTCGATGCCGTGGGACTTCAGCACGCTGGTGATTTGGTCGGCATAGCCGTTATTGAACAGGTAGCCGTCGGTGACAATAAACGCGCGCTTCGCGCCATCGGCCGCCACTTCTTCCAGCGCGATAGGCAGAGAGCCGCGACGGAAGTAGATAGATTTCGGAAGTTTATGCCACAACATGTTTTCTGCTCGCTTCGCTACGGTTTTCTTGTTGATCAAGTGTTTTGGACCGACGTTTTCCGAGATGGAGTTGCCCCCCCATGAGCCGCAGCCCAGCGTCAGCGAAGGCGCCAGCTTAAAGTTGTACAGGTCGCCGATGCCCCCTTGCGAGGCCGGAGTATTGATCAGGATACGGGCGGTTTTCATCTTGTCGCCGAAGAAGGCGATGCGCTCCGCCTGGTTATCCTGGTCGGTGTACAGGCAGGAGGTATGGCCGATACCGCCCATTGCCACCAGTTTTTCCGCCTTGTCGACGGCGTCGGCAAAGTCTTTGGCGCGGTACATGGCGAGCGTCGGCGAGAGTTTTTCATGAGCGAAGGGTTCAGATTCATCTACCAGCTTGACTTCACCGATCAGCACCTTGGTGTTGGCCGGCACGCTGATGCCCGCCATTTCGGCGATTTTTGGCGCGGATTGCCCGACGATGGCCGCGTTCAGGCCGCCGTTTTTCAGAATGATATCCTGCACCGCCTTCAGCTCTTTGCCCTGCAGCAGGTAGCCGCCGTGCGAGGCGAAACGTTCGCGTACCGCGTTATACACTTCATCGACGACGATCACGGACTGTTCTGAGGCGCAGATCACGCCGCTGTCGAAGGTTTTCGACATCAGGATAGAGGCGACGACGCGCTTGATATCGGCGCTTTCATCGACCACCACCGGAGTATTGCCGGCGCCGACGCCGATGGCCGGCTTACCGGAGCTGTAGGCTGCCTTCACCATACCCGGGCCGCCGGTGGCGAGAATCAGGTTGATATCCGGGTGATGCATCAGCTGGTTGGACAGTTCAACGGAAGGCTGATCGATCCAGCCGATGATATCTTTCGGCGCGCCGGCGGCGATCGCCGCCTGCAGCACGATATCGGCGGCTTTATTGGTGGCGTTCTTGGCCCGTGGGTGCGGTGAGAAAATAATGCCGTTACGGGTTTTCAGGCTGATCAGCGCCTTGAAAATCGCCGTAGAGGTCGGGTTGGTGGTGGGTACGATGCCGCAGATAATACCGATAGGCTCGGCGATGGTGATGGTGCCGAAGGTGTCGTCTTCAGACAGCACGCCGCAGGTTTTTTCATCTTTATAAGCGTTGTAGATATACTCGGAAGCAAAGTGGTTTTTAATCACCTTGTCTTCAACGATTCCCATACCGGACTCTTCAACGGCCATTTTAGCCAGGGGAATACGTGCATCGGCAGCGGCGAGGGCAGCAGCACGAAAGATAGCGTCAACCTGTTCCTGGGTGAAGTTGGCAAACTCGCGCTGGGCTTTTTTGACACGTGCAACAAGCTCGTTCAATTCAGCGATATTTGTTACAGCCATAATGCTCTCCTGATAATGTTAAACTCTTTCAGTAAATAAGCCGTGTAAGCAGCAAGTATAGTCAGGTCTTGGAATACCAGGGAAAACGTTGGTTTTCGCCCGCGCTCGGCCACCTATGATGCTGATTTGCTTAAAGAGCTTTGCTCAGGAACGGGTTGTCAGTCAGACTGCATTGCACTGTTCAGGCTGTCTGGCTACGACTAAGAGCTTAACTATTCTTGGGTAGCGTTTTTATGATTTAAATCACGAAAAGTGCAAGCTGACACCTTTCAGCTGGGCGTTATTGAGAATTTTCTTATCTAAGGCGTGATGCCGTTTTTTTTGAAACAAAAAAACCACCAAAAACACATGTTATTAACATGTGAATGGGAAGGTTATTACAAACATCAGTCAAACCAAAAATGCTGTCTTCAGCGGATGGATTAGCCGAACTATTTCCATTACATTAGCGCGCATGGGGCGGTGCGCCTGATACAGCGATTAATGCGGAGTTCTTGTGGGGCAATCATTGTTGGATTTTTCCGGCTATATCAAATTCTTTGTCGGCCTGTTTGCGCTGGTGAATCCGGTGGGGATTTTGCCGGTTTTTATCAGTATGACCAGCTACCAGGCGGAGGCGGGGCGTAATAAAACCAATCTTACCGCCAATCTTTCCGTGGCGATTATTCTGTGGACATCATTGTTTATCGGCGAAGGTATCTTGCGCCTGTTCGGCATCTCCATTGATTCGTTTCGTATTGCCGGCGGGATCCTGGTGGTGACCATCGCCATGTCGATGATCAGCGGCAAGCTGGGGGAGGATAAACAAAACAAGCAGGAGAAATCGGAAAGCGCTATCCGCGAAAGCATCGGCGTGGTGCCGCTGGCGCTGCCGCTGATGGCCGGCCCGGGGGCGATCAGCTCGACCATTGTCTGGAGTTCCCGCTACCACAGCTGGCAGAACCTGCTGGGGTTCACGCTGGCGATCGCGCTGTTTGCCTTCTGCTGCTGGCTGCTGTTTCGTGCGGCGCCGTTATTGGTGCGGTTATTGGGGCAGACCGGTATTAACGTTATCACGCGTATTATGGGGCTGCTGCTGATGGCATTGGGTATTGAATTTATTGTCACCGGTGTGAAGGCTATTTTTCCCGGTTTACTCTGACGCGGTAATTTGTGCCGTTAGCGCCATTAGCGGCTCAAATTATTTTTAAAGTTTAAACTTATTTATTAAATGCATGAATGAGGTGCAAAATACGTCTGTTTTTTATACTAATGCACCGTTTTGTGGCATAACTCTCACTTTATTTGGCGATAAAGCATTCATTCGTTAATTTTTTAACCTCTCCCTGCCGATTTTTCTCTATTTTTGCTTACCTTGTGAACGACTGTTGTTAATTTAGTCACATCATTCTGTGGGGCTTGTCTCGGCTTCATCCAGGTGATATTAGTGACTAGGCTCGCATTGCCAGATGTTTATTCTTTGAATGTTTTATTTGTTAATTTAATGTTTGTTTTTAGCGCGACGTGAAGCCGTGCTGGCAGGAATAACGGACTTTCTCTGCCATTTATTCAGTAAAATCATTGTGATACTCTGATTCCTCTCCGATGGCATCCGCAGGGATGCGTTGTGAACAGTGGCAATAAAAGAGAATTGCTTAACATTTTTATAAAATTTATTGGCGATGGATTTTGGCATCTGCTAATTTCCGAGCAACTTTCTTGCGCCGTTTAGCCGCGCTGCAGACAAACAGGAATGATTTTTGCTGGTATCCGTTTATTGAAAATACTTATAAGCATTTCACAAAAATCCCATAAGACATGCTTATTGATGATAGGGGCTTTGACTATGCAGCAAACCGTTACGCGCACGCCTTTAGCTATTTTTATTACCGGACTGTTTTTATCTGCGTTGAATGTCAGTCATGCCGCCCAGGTGCCTGCCGGCGTTAAACTGGCGCCGCAGCAAACCATTGTGGTGAATAACGGTTCGGAAGTGGCGTCGCTGGATCCGCATAAAGTCGAAGGCAATCCGGAAAGCAATATTATTCTCAATTTACTGGAAGGGCTGGTGAGCACCGACGCTGATGGCCACGTGGTGCCGGCGGTGGCGGAGCGCTGGGACCATGAACAGTTTAAAGTCTGGACCTTCCATTTGCGCAATACGGCCATCTGGAGCGACGGCTCACCGGTGACCGCCGACGATTTCGTCTACAGCTGGCGGCGTCTCGCGGATCCTAACGTCGCATCGCCTTACGCCAGCTACCTGCAGTACGCCAAAATCGCCAATGCCGATGCGATCCTGAGCGGTAAAAAACCACCGCAGACGCTGGGCGTCAAAGCCCTGGACGCCCATACTCTACAGGTGACGCTGAGCGAGCCGGTGCCTTATCTGGTCAGTATGCTGACGCATACCTCAATGAAACCGGTCAAGCAGTCGGTGGTGGAGAAATTCGGCGATAAATGGACGCTGCCGCAGCACTACGTCGGTAACGGCGCCTACCGGCTGAAACAGTGGGTGGTTAACGAGCGTATCGTACTGATGCGTAGCAGCAGCTATTGGAACAATGCGGCGACGGTGATAGAGAAGGCCACCTTCCTGCCGATTGCCTCGGAGGTCAGCGACGTTAACCGCTACCGCAGCGGCGAGATCGATATCAGCAACAGCGCCATTCCGCCGACGCTGTTTGGCAAAATGAAGCGTGAAATTCCTGAGCAGCTGCACGTAAACCCTTATCTGTGCACCTTCTATTACGAAATCAATAATCAGAAAGCGCCGTTTACCGACCCACGGGTACGTGAAGCGGTGAAACTGACGCTGGATCGCGACATCATCGCCAACAAAATTATGGGCCAGGGGCAGATCCCGGCCTACGGCTTTACGCCGACCTTTATCGAAGGCGGCCAGTTTACCCAACCCGAGTGGGCGAACTGGACGCAGGCACAGCGCAACCAGCGCGCCAGACAGCTGCTGAGCGAAGCCGGCTACGGCGCGGGTAAGCCGCTGAAATTCTCGCTGCTGTACAATACCTCCGATCAAAACAAGCAGCAGGCGATTGCCGCCGCCTCGATGTGGAAAAAGAACCTCGGCGCCGACGTCACCCTGAGAAATCAGGAGTGGAAAACCTCGCTGGAGAGCCGCCATCAGGGACAGTTTGACGTAGCGCGCGCCACCTGGTGCGGTGATTACAACGAACCCAGCGCCTTCCTGAATCTGGCGCTCTCCAACAGCAGCAACAACACCTTGTTCTATAAAAGCGCGCGCTATGATGCGCTGATGGCCGCCAGCCTGCAGGCAGCGGATGCTGCCGCGCGCGCCAAGGTGTATCAGCAGGCGGAGGCGCAGCTGGATAAAGACTCGGCGCTGGTGCCGGTGTACTACCGCGTCAGCGCGCGGTTGATCAAACCGACGGTCGGCGGTTTTACCGGTAAAGATCCGCTCGACTATATCGACGTAAAGAATCTGTACATCATCAAGCAGTAACACGGGTATTACACCGTACCGGTAACGGTGGGTAATACGGGGGAGAGAGGCCGGCCGCCGCAGTCGTTCCGCGGCGGCCGGACAACACGGCCCGCCTAACGGGCCACGCCGTCTCGGCATCGAGTCGGTGATAATAAAAAACTGGAGTGGATAATATGACCAACATCACAAAGAAAAGCCTGCTGGCCGCGGGGATTATGGCTGCGCTGGGCATCAGCGCCGGCGCGTTCGCCGCTGAGGTGCCGGCGGGCGTGCAGCTGGCCGACAAGCAGGAGATCGTGAAAAACAACGGCTCTGAAGTACAGTCGTTGGATCCGCATAAAATAGAAGGGGTGCCGGAAAATAACGTCACCCGCGATTTAATCGAAGGCCTGGCCAACAATACGCCGGACGGCGGCATCGAGCCGGGCGTGGCGGAAAGCTGGGATAACAAAGATTTCAAGGTGTGGACGTTCCACCTGCGTAAAGACGCCAAATGGTCGAACGGCAAGCCGGTGACGGCGCAGGACTTCGTGTATAGCTGGCAGCGCATCGTGGATCCGAATACCGCCTCGCCGTACGCCAGCTATCTGCAGTATGCGCACGTAGCAAACGTTGATGACATCATCGCCGGTAAAAAAGATAAATCGACCCTGGGGGTGAAGGCGCTGGACGACCATACCTTCCAGGTGACGCTGACCGAGCCGGTGCCTTATCTGGTGGAGATGACCCCGCACTACGGCATGAAGCCGGTGTATAAAGAGGCGGTGGAGAAGTTTGGCGAGAAGTGGACCCTGCCGCAGAACTATGTCAGCAACGGCGCCTATAAGCTGAAAGACTGGGTGGTTAACGAACGCATCGTGCTGGAGCGCAACCCGGAATACTGGAACAACGCCAAAACCATCATCAATAAAGTGACGTTCCTGCCGATTTCCTCCGAGGTGACCGACGTAAACCGCTACCGCACCGGCGAGATCGACATGACCTACAACAATATGCCGATCGAACTGTTCCAGAAGCTGAAAAAAGAGCGTCCGAAAGAGGTGCATGTCGACCCGTATCTGTGTACCTATTATTACGAAATCAATAACCAGAAAGCACCGTTTACCGATGTGCGCGTGCGCGAGGCGTTAAAACTGGGCCTCGACCGCGACATTATCGTCAATAAAGTGAAGAATCAGGGCGATCTGCCGGCCTACAGCTTTACGCCGCCATACACCGACGGGGCGAAGCTGACGCCGCCGGCGTGGTTCGGCTGGAGCCAGGAAAAACGCAATGAAGAAGCAAAAAAACTGCTGGCGGAAGCCGGTTACGGCCCGGGTAAGCCGTTGACCTTCAGCCTGCTGTATAACACCTCGGATCTGCATAAGAAACTGGCCATTGCCGCCGCCTCCATCTGGAAGAAAAACCTGGGCGTCAACGTCAAACTGGTCAACCAGGAGTGGAAAACCTTCCTTGATACCCGCCATCAGGGCAACTATGACGTGGCGCGCGCCGGCTGGTGTGCCGACTACAACGAACCGAGCACCTTCCTGAACATGATGCTGTCCGACAGCAGCAGTAACACGCCGCACTATAAGAGCGAAGCCTTCGACAAGCTGATGGCCAATGTGCTGACGGCGAAAAGCAAGGACGAACGCGCGACGCTCTATCAACAAGCGGAAGTGCAGCTGGATAAAGACTCAGCCATCGTGCCGGTCTATTATTACGTGAACGCCCGTCTGGTGAAGCCTTACGTTGGTGGTTATACCGGTAAAGACCCGCTTGATAACGTGTACGATAAAAATCTGTACATCATCAAACATTGATTGATACGGCAAGGGCTGGTGACGTTGTCACTGGCCCGGTCAAAATAATAAGCCGTTATCAGGCTGTAGCACAGGGTTAGGGCAATGCTGAAATTTATACTTCGACGCCTGTTAGAGGCGATCCCGACACTATTTATCCTTATTACCATTTCATTCTTTATGATGCGCCTGGCGCCCGGCAGTCCGTTTACCGGCGAACGCGCATTGCCACCGGAAGTGCTGGCGAATATTGAAGCCAAATATCATCTCAACGATCCGATCTGGAAACAGTACGGCAATTATCTGCTGCAGCTGTCGAAGGGGGATTTTGGCCCGTCGTTTAAATACAAAGACTATTCGGTCAATGATCTGGTGGCCGGTTCATTCCCGGTGTCCGCCAAACTGGGGGCGGCGGCGTTTCTGCTGGCGGTGATCCTGGGCGTCAGCGCCGGGGTGATCGCGGCGCTGAAGCAAAATACCAAATGGGACTATACGGTGATGGGGTTCGCCATGACCGGGGTGGTGATACCCAGTTTCGTGGTGGCGCCGCTGCTGGTACTGATCTTCGCCATCACGCTGAAGTGGCTGCCGGGCGGCGGCTGGAACGGCGGCGCCTTCAAATTTATGATCCTGCCGATGGTGGCGCTGTCGCTGGCTTATATCGCCAGCATCGCGCGTATTACCCGCGGCTCGATGATTGAAGTGCTGCACTCCAACTTTATCCGCACGGCGCGCGCCAAAGGCCTGCCGATGCGGCGCATTATCTTCCGCCACGCGCTCAAGCCGGCGCTGCTGCCGGTGCTGTCCTATATGGGCCCGGCGTTCGTCGGCATTATTACCGGCTCGATGGTGATTGAAACCATTTACGGCCTGCCGGGCATCGGGCAGCTGTTTGTTAACGGCGCGCTGAACCGCGACTACTCGCTGGTGCTGAGCCTGACGATCCTGGTCGGCGGTCTGACCATTTTGTTCAATGCGATTGTTGACGTGCTGTACGCCGTTATCGATCCGAAAATTCGCTATTAATCGGAGCACGCCAATGATGTTGACGAAAAAGAACAGCGAAGCTCTGGAAAACTTCAGCGAGAAGCTGGAGGTGGAAGGGCGCAGCCTGTGGCAGGACGCCCGCCGGCGCTTTATGCATAACCGCGCGGCCCTGAGCAGCCTGGTTGTGCTGGCGCTGATCACCCTGTTTGTGATTATCGCGCCGTGGCTGTCGCAGTTTGCGTATGACGATACCGATTGGGGGATGATGTCGGCGCCGCCGGATATGGAATCCGCCCACTATTTCGGCACGGACTCCTCCGGCCGCGATCTGCTGGTGCGCGTGGCCATCGGCGGGCGCATCTCCCTGATGGTTGGCGTGGCGGCGGCGCTGGTGGCGGTGGTGGTCGGCACCCTGTACGGCTCGCTGTCCGGCTATTTGGGCGGCAAGGTTGACTCGGTGATGATGCGCCTGCTGGAGATCCTCAACTCCTTCCCGTTTATGTTCTTCGTGATCCTGCTGGTGACCTTCTTTGGTCAGAATATTTTCCTGATCTTCGTGGCGATCGGCATGGTGTCGTGGCTGGATATGGCGCGTATCGTACGCGGCCAGACGTTGAGCCTGAAGCGTAAAGAGTTTATTGAAGCGGCGCTGGTGTGCGGCGTCTCCACCCGTAACATCGTGCTGCGCCATATCGTGCCGAACGTGCTGGGGGTGGTGGTGGTGTATGCCTCGCTGCTGGTGCCCAGCATGATCCTGTTTGAATCCTTCCTCAGCTTCCTCGGGCTGGGGACGCAGGAGCCGTTAAGCAGCTGGGGTGCCTTGCTCAGCGACGGCGCCAACTCGATGGAGGTTTCACCGTGGCTGCTGCTGTTCCCGGCCGGTTTCCTGGTGGTCACCCTGTTTTGTTTCAACTTTATCGGCGATGGCCTGCGTGACGCCCTCGACCCGAAAGACCGTTAAGGAGCGCCATCATGACTACCCTTGAATATCCGCAGGCTGCTGCCGCACAGGCGGCCGACGGCGCGCCGCTGCTGGACGTGCGCGATTTGCGCGTGACCTTCTCGACGCCGGACGGCGACGTGACGGCGGTTAACGATCTCAACTTCGATCTGCGCGCCGGCGAAACGCTGGGCATCGTCGGTGAATCCGGCTCCGGCAAATCGCAGACCGCGTTCGCCCTGATGGGGCTGTTGGCGGCCAACGGCCGTATCGGCGGTTCGGCGCGCTTTAACGGCCGGGAAATTCTCAACCTGCCGGAGAAGCAGTTAAACCGGCTGCGCGCCGAAGAGATTTCGATGATCTTCCAGGACCCGATGACCTCGCTCAATCCTTATATGCGCGTGGGCGAGCAGCTGATGGAAGTGCTGATGCTGCATAAGAACATGAGCAAAAGCGAGGCGTTTGAAGAGTCGGTGCGGATGCTGGATGCGGTAAAAATGCCGGAGGCGCGCAAGCGCATGCGGATGTATCCCCATGAATTTTCGGGCGGGATGCGTCAGCGGGTGATGATCGCCATGGCGCTGCTGTGCCGGCCGAAGCTGCTGATCGCCGACGAACCGACCACCGCGCTGGATGTCACGGTGCAGGCGCAGATTATGACCTTGCTGAACGAGCTGAAGCACGAGTTCAATACCGCCATTATTATGATTACCCACGACCTGGGGGTGGTGGCCGGTATCTGCAATAAGGTGCTGGTGATGTACGCCGGCCGCACCATGGAGTACGGCAGCGCCCGCGACGTGTTCTACCACCCGAGCCATCCGTACTCGATCGGCCTGCTCAACGCAGTGCCGCGCCTTGACGCCGAGGGCGAATCGCTGCTGACCATCCCCGGTAACCCGCCAAACCTGCTGCGGCTGCCGAAAGGCTGCCCGTTCCAGCCGCGCTGTCCGCATGCCATGGATCAGTGCGCGAGCGCTCCCGCGTTGGAGCCGTTTGGTGAAGGGCGCCTGCGCGCCTGTTTCAAGCCGGTGGAGGCGTTGGTATGACTACAGCAACCGAAAAGAAAGTGCTGCTCGAAGTGGCCGATTTAAAGGTGCACTTTGATATTAATGATGACAAACGGTGGTTCTGGCAGCCGTCAAAAACCCTGAAGGCGGTAGACGGCGTAACGCTGCGGCTGTTTGAGGGGGAAACGCTGGGCGTGGTGGGGGAATCCGGCTGCGGCAAGTCCACCTTCGCCCGGGCGATTATTGGCCTGGTCAAGGCCACCAGCGGCAGGGTAGCCTGGCTGGGCAAAGATCTGCTTGGCATGAGCGACGCGGACTGGCGTCAGGCCCGCAGCGATATCCAGATGATCTTCCAGGACCCGCTGGCGTCGCTGAACCCGCGTATGACCATCGGCGACATCATCGCCGAACCGCTGCGCACCTACTACCCGAAGATGCCGCGCCAGGAAGTGCGCGACAAGGTGCAGGCGATGATGATGAAGGTCGGTCTGCTGCCGAACCTGGTCAACCGCTATCCGCACGAGTTCTCCGGCGGCCAGTGCCAGCGCATCGGCATCGCCCGCGCGCTGATTCTGGAGCCGAAGCTGGTGATTTGCGATGAGCCGGTGTCGGCGCTGGATGTCTCGATTCAGGCGCAGGTGGTCAATCTGCTGCAGCAGCTGCAGCGTGAGATGGGGCTGTCGCTGATCTTTATCGCCCACGATCTGGCGGTGGTGAAGCATATCTCCGATCGCGTGCTGGTGATGTACCTTGGCCATGCGGTGGAGCTGGGCACCTACGACGAGGTGTACCATAATCCGCAGCACCCTTATACCAAGGCGCTGATGTCGGCGGTGCCGGTGCCCGATCCGGATAAAGAGCAGGATAAGCAGATCCAGCTGCTGGAAGGGGAACTGCCTTCGCCGATTAACCCGCCTTCCGGCTGCGTTTTCCGTACGCGCTGCCCGATCGCCGGGCCGGAGTGCGCCAAAACGCGTCCGCTGCTGGAGGGCAGCTTCCGCCATGCGGTCTCCTGTCTGAAGGTTGACCCGCTGTAACCGGAGGCGCTAAAACAAAAAAACCTGCCGCGGCAGGTTTTTTTATGCTTACCTTGTGGTTACTCTTTCCACAGGATATGGCACAGCTTGTGGTCTTTTTCGCGGCAGATCAGCACGCGGGCAAACACGTCGTTGATCGGCTCGCCGTCGCTTTCCGCCAGGCCAATCACCACTTCTGCGAAGAAGTCCGGGTTCAGGTCGTAATCGACGTGCTCCTGCCAGTCTTCCGCCGGATCGTACAGCTCGGCGCCACCGCGCTCCTCAAACTGCAGGTTGAACAGCAGAATATCCGCCGGATCCAGATTGTCGCCGGCCAGTTCGAGGAAAATATCGTATGCCTGTTCCAGCGTTTCGTCTTCGGTAAGGCGGTTATTCAAATCCATAAAAAATTCCAGTCATAGATGATGAAGCTGATAGTAAACCATGCCCGACGCTAATTACAGCAGCGGGCTGAAAAAGTAAAATACGCGCTCAAGAATGCGGTGCCAGAACGGCCGCTTCTGCCACTCTCTGGCCTCCAGCAGCTGGGAGCGGGCGATATAGTCATCCTGGACGCAGGCCAGATCGCTGCCGAAGCCGTCATCATCGATCACCAGCGTGATTTCAAAATTCAGCCACAGGCTGCGCATATCCAGATTCACCGTGCCCACCAGGCTCAGTTGGCCGTCGACCAGCACGCTCTTGGTATGCAGCAGGCCGCCTTCGAACTGGTAGATTTTCACCCCGGCTTCCAGCAGTTCGGAGAAGAAGGCCCGGCTGGCCCAGCGCACCATCATCGAGTCGTTATCGCGCGGTACGATAATGCTGACCTCCACGCCGCGCAGCGCGGCGGTGCAGATGGCGTGCAGCAGGTCGTCGCTCGGCACGAAGTAGGGAGTGGTCATAATCAGCTGTTCACGGGCGGAATAGACCGCCGTCAGCAGCGCCTGGTGGATCATTTCCTCCGGGAAGCCGGGGCCGGAGGCGATCACCTGAATGGTGTGGCCGCTTTCCTGCTCGAACGGCATGATATTCATATCCGGCGGCGGCGGCAGGATGCGTTTACCGGTTTCAATTTCCCAGTCGCAGGCGTAGACAATCCCCATGGTGGTGGCGACCGGGCCTTCCATGCGCGCCATCAGATCGATCCACTGGCCGACGCCGGCGTCCTGCTTGAAATAGCGCGGATCCACCATATTCATGCTGCCGGTATAGGCGATGTAATTGTCGATCAGCACCACCTTGCGGTGCTGGCGCAGGTCCATACGGCGCAGGAAGACGCGGAACAGATTCACCTTCAGCGCCTCGACCACTTCGATGCCGGCATTGCGCATCATGTTCGGATACGGGCTGCGGAAGAACTGCAGGCTGCCGGCGGAGTCGAGCATCACGCGGCAGTGGACGCCGCGGCGTGCGGCGGCCATCAGCGATTCGGCGACCTGATCGGCCAGCCCGCCGGGCTGCCAAATATAGAACACCATCTCGATATTGTGCCGCGCCAGCTCAATATCGCGGATCATTGCCTTCAGCGTGGCGTCGGTGGTGGTCAGCAGCTGCAGCTGGTTGCCCTTGACGCCGTCGATGCCCTGACGCCGGTGGCAGAGCTGGAACAGCGGCCGCGCCACCTCGCTGTATTGCGTGGCGAAAATACGGCGGCTTTCCTTCAGCTCATTCAGCCAGCGTGCGGTAGAGGGCCACATGGCCTTGGCGCGCTCGGCGCGTCGTTTCCCCAGATGCAGCTCGCCGAACGAGAGATAGGCGACGATGCCGACCAGCGGCAGAATGTAGATAATCAACAGCCAGGCCATGGCAGAAGGCACGGCGCGACGCTTCATTAAAATACGCAGGGTAACACCGGCGATAAGTAGCCAGTAGCCGAACACCAGCAGCCAACTGATTACGGTATAAAATGTTGTCATAAAGGCGAAAAATCCCGTTCGCAAACCACCAACGATGAGTGTACGCACAGATCACGCAAGGGGAAACCTTTTCCCGGATCTTAGGTGACATAAATATGGCGAATGAAACCAGAATGGCAAGCGGGGAAATAACTTTTTATTTGCCATAGGGCGTCGTTTATTACTGTTTCGTTGCATCACGGGCGGCCGGACGGGGTGCAGGCGAGGGGGCGAAAGGTATATAATGCCCGGCGTTTGGCAATGACGTATAAGTGGTAAAATTATGAGACGCAGTAGAAATGAAGTGGCCCGTTGGCGGATGATGCGACAGAATCAGCGGCGCAGACATCGCTGGCTGGAGCGCCAGTCGCGGGGGTATCGGCATATTATGCAGGTGCGCCGTCTCCTGGATAATCAGCACCGGCGTTCCTTGTTGTTTACTGTGTCTTGCGAATGGTGAAACGCCGGCGAGACCGCTGAAAAAACAGTCCCTGACGGGACTGTTTTTCGTTGGGGCTAGGGCTTCATCGCGCGGGCAAGCGCCGCGGCGCCGACGGCCATCAGCGCCGCGGCGGCGGCCAGCACGGCAATAAAGGCCTGATCAAAAGAGGCGCGCGCCAGATTAATCAGCGTCGCCCCCTGAGCCGCACTCAGTTCACCGGCCTGGCGCAATGCCTCGTCCAGACTGTCATAGGCCAGCGGCGTGACCGGCAGATCGGCGGGCAGCAACAGGCTGTAGCTGTAAACCACGGTCATCAGGCCGCCCAGCAGCGTGATGCCCAGTACGCTGCCCAGCTCATAGGCCACGTCCTCAATCGACGCCGCCATACCGGATTTTTCCTCCGGCGCATTAAGCATAATGGCGGTGGAGGCGGCGGTAATGGCGCCCCCGAGGCCAAAGCCGGCGGCGAATAACAGGGTTAGCTGCCACAGCGGCGCGCCGTGATAACAGCCGATCAGCCCGGCGACGGCCAGCGTGGTCAGCAGCAGACCGCCCAGAATCAGACGGCGCTCCCCCCAGCGCGGCAGCAGCAGCCCCGCCAGCGGGCCGGAAAGGGCGGAGGCTAACGGAATAGGCAGGATAAACAGCCCGGCCTGCAGCGGACTCAGACCGTTGACCAACTGCAGTCGCTGGCTCAGCACCAGTTCAATGCCCACCAGCGCGACCATCGAGATCACCGCCACGGCGACGCCGCTGGCGAATAGCCGGTTGCTGAACAACGTGAAATCAATCATCGGCGATGTCGCCCGGCGCTGGCGCCGCGCGAACAGCGTTAAAAACAGCAGCCCCAGGGTGGCGGAAAGCGCCAGAATCGGCAGCGACGGCTGGGTCTTGCTCAGCTCTTTCAGCGCATAAATACTGCTGACCAGCCCCACCATAATTTGCAGCGAACCCGCTATGTCAAAGGGGCGCCGGCTATTGCCGCCGCACTGGGGAATCAGCCGCCAGGCCAGCGGCAGCACCACCAATACCACCGGGACGTTGATCAGAAATACCGAACCCCACCAGAAATATTCCAGCAGGATACCGCCGACCACCGGCCCGACCGCAGCGCCGCCGGAGGCGACCGCCGACCAGATGCCGATTGCCAGCGCCCGTTCGCCCGGCTCGGTAAACACGTGGCGCACAATGGAGAGCGTCGCCGGCATCATCATGGCGGCGCCGATGGCTAAAAAGGCGCGCGCGGCAATCAGGATGGCGGCGCTGGGAGCAAAGGCGGCGCACAAGGAGGCGACGGCAAACGTCGGCAGCCCGGCGATAAACATTTTTTTGTGGCCGATGCGGTCGCTGAGCATGCCGGCGCCCGGCAACAGACCGGCGACCACCAGCGGATAGGCGTTAACGATCCACAACTTCTCCGATGCGCTGGCTTCCAGCGCCGTCGTCAGACGCGGCAACGCGGTATACAGCACGGTCATATCAATAATAATTAAAAAAAGCGCGCTGGAGATCATTGCCAGGATCAACCAGCGGTTATTTGCGTGCATAATGACATCCTAAACAGAGCCGAGACGGCATAACGCCGCCGTAACGTATCCCCAAAATGTTGTGGGGTTAATGCGCATACTATAAATCCGTACGTTCGTATTGAAAAGGGGAATGTAATGGGGCGACAGCGAAGTATCGATCGTGACCGTGTATTGGATGCGGCGGAAGAAATCATTGCGACGCAGGGGGCATCCGGCCTGACGATTGATTCGGTGGCGAAGGCCATGGGGATTTCAAAGGGCGGCGTGCAGTACTGCTTCGGCAGTAAGGATGCGCTGATCGACGCCATGTTTGACCGCTGGGGCAAGGCCTATGACAACGTCTTCAACCAGATTGCCGGCGACGATCCTGCGCCGCTGACTCGGGTGCGGGCGCATATGCTGGCGACCTGTAATTCCGATCATACCTCCAGCGCCAAGGCGGCGGGCCTGATGGCCACCCTGATACAAACGCCGGAACACCTGCAGAGCAGCCGCGAGTGGTACCGCGAGCGGATTGAGGGCCTTGATCTGGAGAGTGAAGAGGATAAACGCGCCCGGCTGGCGTTTCTGGCGACCGAAGGGGCCTTTATGCTGCGTTACTTTGGCCTGATGGAGATCTCCGAGCAGGAGTGGGCATCCATGTTTGCTGATATGCAGCGCTATATCCTGGATGCACAGTCAGAGTCATAAAAGTGCCGGCATCGCCTATCGCACTGATAGATGGCGATGCCCGGTGCGGCGGAGTATGTTTACAGCACACAACATATTCCCTCGAAGAACCCACTTGGCCAGCGACTCCGCGCTGGCTTTTTTTTGCTTAAAACACCTGTTTGAACGGTTTGACCACGACCTCACCGTACACGCCGGCGGCCACGTAGGGATCCTGCTGCGCCCACTGCTGCGCCTCGCTCAGCGAGGCGAACTCGGCGATCACCGTTGAACCGGTAAAGCCGGCGCTGCCGGGATCGTTGCTGTCGATGGCGGGGTTTGGTCCGGCCACTACCAGACGGCCCTCATCGCGCAGCGCCTGCAGGCGGGCGAGGTGCGCCGGGCGTACCGACAGACGGTTTTCCAGCGAGTCGGGCAGATCCTGCGCATAGATCAGATACAGCATGTTTCACCTTTAAAATCATCGTTATATCGGGGAAAACCAAAGTAGCCTAAAAGCGTCGGCAAAGAAATGATTTTTGCGGGGGCTGGCGTTAATGCCTTGAAGGCGCTAGTTTTTATTCGTATAGTGCGCCCGCATCAGGGTGAAGAGAAGCATTAAGGTGAAAGTATGACGGAATTTGTGCGGGAAAAACTCAATCTGCCGGCGGGGAAAAGCAGGCTGCTGCTGCACTCGTGCTGCGCACCCTGTTCAGGCGAGGTGATGGAGGCGATTCAGGCTTCCGGCATCGATTATGCCATCTTCTTTTACAACCCCAATATCCATCCGCAGAAAGAGTATCTGTTGCGCAAAGAGGAGAATATTCGGTTCGCGCGGCAGCACGGCGTGCCGATCATTGATGCGGATTATGACACTGACAATTGGTTCGCCCGCGCCAAAGGGATGGAGCACGAGCCGGAGCGCGGTATCCGCTGCACCATGTGCTTCGATATGCGCTTCGAACGTACGGCGCTGTACGCCCATGAGCACGGCTATGACGTTATCTCCAGCTCGTTGGGTATCTCGCGCTGGAAGAATATGCAGCAAATTACCGACTGCGGCATCCGCGCCGCGCAGAAATATCCTGAACTGACGTATTGGGATTATAACTGGCGTAAGAAGGGCGGCGCATCGCGCATGATCGACATCAGCAAGCGCGAACGTTTTTATCAGCAGGAGTATTGCGGCTGCGTCTATTCGCTGCGCGACACCAACCTGCACCGTAAAGCGCAGGGGCGTCCGTTAATCAAGCTGGGCGTGCTGTATTACGGTGATGAGGAGGAGTAATCCTGCTCTGCCAGGCCGAATGAAGTGCGGGTAACCGCGAATTATCTCTTCGCCGCAAAGGCGGAAGGCGGTTGTCCGAATTGTCGACCGAACGCCGTGGTGTAGGCGCTGTGGCTGTCGTAGCCGCTCGCTAGCGCCACCTGCGTTATCGGCATTCCCTGCATCAATAGCGTCAGCGACGACATCAACCGCAGTTGCTGACGCCATTTGCCAAAGGTCATGCCGGTCGCTCGGAGAAAGCGCCGGTGGAAGGTTTTATCCCCCATCGCCAGCCTGCCGGCCCACTCAACGGCGCTGGCCGTATCGCCAGGATTATCCAATAGCGCCCGGCACACGTGCTGTATCGGGCTGTCAGCATCGCCCGCAGGCCACGGCAGATGAAGCGGCAGAGCCGGCTGGGCGTGGAGCTCTTCGACCAACAGTTCACCGAGCAAATGCAGGCGTTTAGCGGCGATGGTCTGGTGGTCGGCTTGCGCCAGCGCCATGATCAACTCGCGCAGCAGGCCGGAGACGTGAACCACGCAATCATGCGGCGGCAGGCGGGCGCAAACATCATCGCGCACGAACAGGCCGTACGCCTGGAGCGCCACGGGAACAGCCAGACCGTGCGCCACGCCGGAGCGCAGCCAGACCGCCGCCGTGGGGGGCACCAGCCATTGCCCGCTTTCCGCTTCCACGCGTAATAGGCCTTGATTGGCATAGATCAGATGGCCGTACGCATGCCGGTGCCGGGGCACGATATGGCCTGCCGGGTAGCGTACGGCGACACCGAATACCGGCAAACCACGGGCATCTTTTGCGCTCAGGTCGAGCGCCTGACCGCCGTCCTCAGGAGAGTAAAAACCCATGCCGCCGCACTTTGTCCAAATAAATAAAGAATATGTCTATTTTTATGTAGATGGACGCCAGGCGCAAGCCTAATATCGAAGGCAGACGATCTACTGGGGCTATTCAATGATGTGCACACTTGGGCTTTGGCAACGGCTACTTACTCTGGCTCCCGGTCGGGGTCTGCGCGCGCCCGTTCGCGCCATGACCCATCCTGATTCCCCCTGACCCCGACCACCGTCAGCTTGTTCCGAGCCAGGGGAATCGGGTGCTAACGATTCCCCAGGAGTATTTTTATGCTGACCGATCCTTCCCAGAAATATCGTCCCATCCCACCGATCGCTATTGCCGATCGTCAATGGCCATCGCGTACCCTGACGCAGGCCCCGATCTGGCTGTCCACCGATTTGCGCGACGGCAACCAGGCGCTGTTCGAACCGATGAATCGCGAGCGCAAGCTGCGCCTGTTCCATAAACTGGTGCAAATCGGCTTCAAAGAGATTGAAGTGGGTTTCCCCGCCGCTTCGCGCACTGATTTCGAGATTGTGCGCCATCTGATTGACGCAGACCAGATTCCCGCCGACGTGACCCCGATGGTGATGACGCAGCTGCGTGACGATCTGATTGCAGAGACGGTGCGCAGCGTGGCAGGCGCACGGCGGGTGATTGTGCATTTCTACAATGCCATCGCTCCCGCCTGGCGCGAGATTGTGTTCGGCATGAGCGTGCCGCAGATTATCGACATGGTAGAACGCCACATTGCGCTGTTCAGGCAACTGACGGCCGCTCACCCGGAAACCGAATGGGTCTTGCAATACTCGCCTGAAACGTTCTGCATGGCCGAGCTGGATGTTTCACTGGCCGTCTGCAACGCCGCCATTCGCGCCTGGGATGCCGGGCCGCAGCGGCCGATGATTGTCAACCTGCCGAGCACGGTCGAAGTCGCTACGCCCAACGTCTTCGCCGACCAGATTGAATGGATGCACCGGCGGCTGGAACGGCGCGAGCACCTCGTGCTGTCCGTACATCCGCACAATGATCGGGGAACCGGTGTGGCCTGCGCGGAACTGGCGATGCTGGCCGGCGCGCAACGGGTTGAAGGTTGCCTGTTTGGCAATGGCGAGCGCAGTGGCAACGTCGATGTGGTGACGCTGGCGCTGAATCTGTATACGCAGGGCATCGCGCCTGGATTGGATTTTTCCGACATCGCGGCGATTGCCCGCGTGGCGGAGGAGTGTACCGCGCTGCCTATTCACCCGCGACATCCGTATGTCGGCGATCTGGTATTTACGGCGTTCTCCGGCTCGCATCAGGATGCTATCGCCAAGGGGCTGAGTGCGCAAAAGGGGGATGCGCTTTGGCGCGTGCCTTATCTGCCGATTGACCCCAAAGACCTGGGCCGCACCTATGACAGCATCGTGCGCGTCAATAGCCAGTCAGGAAAGGGCGGTATCGCGTTTTTACTGCAGCGCGACCACGGTATCACCATGCCGCGTCGCATGCAGGTGGAGTTCAGCGCTATCGTCCAGGCCTTGGCCGACGCCAGCGAAACGGAGCTGACCAGCGAGCAAATTTGGGCGCTGTTCGAACGCACTTACCTGAGCCCGGTGCGGGAACGCTCCGGCTTCATCTATCGCGGCCATCGCCTGTTCGAACATGCACACGGGCAAGGCATCACGCTGGAGATGGCGGATGCGGATGGCAACATCAGGAGCATCGAGGGGATAGGCAACGGCCCGATTGCCGCGACGGTGGCGGCGTTGGGCCAGTCGTTACGCATCGACAGTTATGAGGAGCGCAGCCTGGGCGCGGGGTCCGATGCGACGGCGTTGGCGATTGTGGAGGCGGCGATGCCCGGCGTGCCAGGCGCGCGTTTTGGCGTGGGCCGGCACGGGAACATAGTAACGGCTTCGGTACTGGCGGTGTTGAGCGCGGCGGCCCGGTTCTCGACGATGGATGACGCGGCTGACTGACAGGCCTCCCATCGCGTGGCATCTTTTTGCATACGGTAAACATCGTGCTTGCATAGCATCTCAAGCCTTGCGTGATTGATACGCAGGGCTTTTTTGTGCCCGACAGGAGAACAACAGGTTAAAAAAACGTGTAACGGCGGCACAGAAAGGCTAACGGCGGGTTAAGCATTTGGCGTTTTTGGCAGCGGAAGAGGCGAATCATGCCGATTACAGCGATAGTTTGCCGTTCGTTATTGAATATGATTGCTATTTGCATTTAAACTTGGCGAATCAGAGGAAACTGAACCATTATGCTGCTAAAAAAGATGTTCCCAATTCGCCGTTTGTCAGTGCCGATTGTCCTCTCCGTTGGCTTACACAGCGCCCTGGTGGCCGCTTTACTCTATGCTTCCGTTAAGGAAGTGGTGATGCCGCCTAAACCTGAGGATGCGCCAATCAGCGTCATGATGGTCAATACCGCCGCGCTGGCGGAACCGCCGCCGCCGGCGCCCGCCGAGCCGGAGCCCGAGCCGCAGGTGGAGCCGGAACCGGAGCCAGAACCGATCCCGGAACCGCCGCCGGTGCCAAAAGCGATTCCCAAGCCGGAACCGGTGAAGCCGAAACCGAAGCCTAAGCCAAAACCTAAGCCGAAGGTGGAAAAAACGGTTAAGCGCGAACCGAAAAAAGTCGAGCCGCGTCAGCCTTCGCCGTTTGAAAATGATGCGCCGTCCAAGCCGGTTGATAAAGCGCCGGTGAAGCAGGCGCCGTCCGCGCCGGTGCAGGGGCATTCAACCGATACCGGGCCGAAGCCGCTCAGCCGCGTTGCGCCGTCCTACCCGCCGCGCGCCCAGGCGCTGCAGATTGAAGGCAAGGTCAGGGTGCAGTTTGACGTTGACAGCGATGGCCGCATCAGCAACGTACGCATTTTGTCGGCCCAGCCGCGCAATATGTTTGAGCGCGAGGTGAAGCAGGCGATGCGTAAGTGGCGCTATGAGCCAAAAGCCGCGAAAGACCGTATCGTTAATATTCAGTTCAAGCTGGACGGCACCGCCTCGCTGAATTGATAGCGGACGCGCCGACAAAGAAAAAGGGTCGCTCTAGAGCGACCCTTGTTGTTTCTGCAGTGGCTGCGGCTTACTCTTCAAAACCGACGCGAAAGTTCATCTTGCCGTCCGGCAGCGCGCGCGGGTTGCCTTCATCATCCACCGCCACATAGGTAAACAGCGCCTCGGTGGCGCGATAGCGTTGGCCAATCGGTGAGGTGGACACCTTCTTCACCCACACTTCAACATTGATGGTAATCGAGCTGCGCCCGGTACGGATACAGTGAGCATAGCAGCACACCACATCACCGACGGCGACCGGCTTAAGAAACGTCATGCCGTCGACGCGCACCGTTACGACGCGGCCTTCGGCGATCTCTTTGGCCTGAATCGCGCCGCCGATATCCATCTGCGACATCAGCCAGCCGCCAAAAATATCGCCGTTGGCGTTAGTATCCGCCGGCATGGCCAGCGTACGGAGCACCAGCTCCCCGCTGGGTAATGGTCGTTGTTGTTGTGTCATAGTCGTTTATTTTTTTGAGAATTGGATCACATTATACTGCCCGCAGTTGTCGCCACGGGCATTAACAATTTTGTAACTATTTTTTCTGTTCTTCCGGCATATGCTTATAAATATAGACGCCGCTCAGCAGGGTGAACACCAGCGTCAGCGCGGTTAGGCCAAAGACTTTAAAGTTGACCCATACGCTCTGCGGCAGCCAGAAGGCCACGTAGATATTGGCCAGCCCGCAGGCGAGGAAGAACAGCGCCCAGGCCAGATTGAGATTGCTCCAGATGCGATCCGGCAGCGTCAGCTCTTTACCCAGCATCCGCTGGATCAGCGGTTTTTTCAGCACCAGCTGGCTGACCAGCAGCGCGATGGCGAACAGCGCGTAAATCACCGTGACTTTCCATTTGATAAACAGATCGCTGTGGAACACCAGCGTCAGCGTGCCGAAGACTGCCACCATCAGGAAAGTGATCAGCGTCATTTTTTCTACCTTGCGGTATTTCACCCAGGTGAACACCAACGCCAGCGCGGTCGCCACGATCAGCGCGCCGGAAGCGACGTAAATATCGTAGAGCTTATAAAACGCAAAAAAGACAATTAACGGGAGAAAATCAAGAAACTGCTTCATAAATCAATCCATCATCTGTTCGTCGGCCGACTATACCGGATTCGGCCGGATCTGTGTACCGCCGGGGGGTGCTGATTATCGGCGTTTTGTCCGCGGATTTCCGCTATCCGGGCAAGAATTTGCATAACATTACCAACGTGCGTTCCGGCCATGTTACCCACCCGACGCAATAGCGTCCGTTAATAATTTACCATGGAAAGCGGTCAGCGCCAGCGCGGCCGGATAAGCAGGGCGTTATTTAGTGACGCTGTCACCTATTGGCGCGCGACGAACCGGGAAAATAAAAGGGCACGCTGAAGCGTGCCCTTGATTGTTTGCTGTGACCCGTCCTAAATAACGTTGACACATTTTACTCACGTACAGAGGAAAATGTGATGAACCAGTATGTTAAACGCACACAACGCGATTACTCTCTATCCTTTAAGTTAGCCGTTGTCGAACAGGTCGAAAAAGGTGAAATGACTTGTCGTCAGGCCGCAGACCGTTATGGTATCCAAGGCAACGCAACCGTCATGAACTGGCTGCGCAAATACGGTCAACTTGACTGGCGGACTTCTCCTTCCCCCCAAAAGTGCGGAGGCAACATGCCCAAACTTCCCCTGACGCCCGAACAGCGAATTAAAGAACTTGAGCAGCAACTGGCTGAATCTGAAGTCAAAGCCCAGTTCTTCGAAGCCGTCGTCAAAGTGATGAATACCGACTTTGGTGCTACGCTGACAAAAAAGCAGTTAACCGCCTTATCGCGCAAACACAAGTACCGGGACTCACAGTAACGCGGGCCTGCCGATGGATGGGCATCAGCCGACAAGCGTGGTATCAGTCTCTGCAGCGAGAGGCAGGCAGAGAGGAGCAGGCCCGGCATCTCGTCGCACAGGTAACGGCTATCCGCTTGCATCAGCCCCGACTGGGGACGCGTAAGTTGCATCACCTGTTGCGGCAACGCCCGGAACCGGCGTTGCATGTGGGCCGCGACCGGCTGTTCAGTATCCTGCGCTGCGCGCGGTTACTGGTGATGCCTAAACGGGCATATCACAAGACGACGCACAGCCATCATCGTTTTTATCGCCATCCCAACCTGCTGAAAGCAGGAGACAATCAAGTAATAGCCAGCCGTCCGGAACAGGTGTGGGTGGCGGATATCACCTACCTGCCGCTGAGGACGGGAACGGCGTATGTCAGCCTGATAACGGATGCCTGGTCGAGAAAAATCGTGGGGTATCATGTACATGACAGTCTGCATACCCGACACGTCGCCTGCGCGTTCAAAATGGCGCTGGCCGGCAGACGCACGACGTTGCCGCTGGTGCACCACTCGGATAGGGGTATCCAGTACTGTTCGCAGGAATATCAGGCGTTACATCAAAGGTATGGTGTCACTTGCTCGATGACGGACGGGTATGACTGTTACCAGAATGCGCTGGCGGAACGGGTAAATGGGATACTTAAAACGGAATATCTGCTCGGCAGGCCAGAAGACATCGTACAGGCAAAAAAGATGGTCAGGGAGTCGGTGAACATCTACAACACACAGCGGCCGCACCTGTCGCTGAAATACAAAACGCCCGATGAGGTTCATCGGGCGTTATCCGGCTGAAAAGTGTCAACCTATATCAGGACTAGTCACTGACGCGGCGATCAGTGGCGCAGCAGCATATACAGACGGAACAGGTACACCAGCAGCAGCGCGGTCACCAGGTTGCTCAACGCGGTCAGCACCACGCCGGCGACGCTTGGCACCAGCGCCGAGAGGTGGCTGACCAGCAGCAACACCAGCAGCTTGGCCGCCAGCCACAGCATCATGGCCGGTACGATCAGCCGGGCGTTGGCAAAGGCCAGCTTGGCGCTCTGACGCAGTGAGGCGAACACCCCTTGCTTATCCGCAGAGCAGATCACCGGCGCCAGCGAAAAGGCGATGGCGATAATCACCCCGGGCACGACAAACAGCGTCAGGCCGAGCTGAATCAGCAGGGTACAGATAAACAGCAGCAGCAGCAGGCGCGGCAGCTCCGGCGCGGAAGCGCCAATCGCCCGCAGCGCGCTGACCGGCTGACCCTGAGAAACCAGGCGGATCAGCGTCAGCATCCCGCCGACCAACAGCAGATTCCCCACCAGCGCGGCAAAGGTGGCGGCCGCTGATTTCTTCAGCATCACCACTTGCTGTTCCGGGGTCATCTGCGCCACAAACTCCTGCAGCCCCATCCCGGCGGATGAGGAGAGCTCTGAAAACGCGGCGTCCAGTATCTTGAGCTGCTCGGCGTCGGGCTGGAATGCCTGATCGAGCACGATCGAAATAAACGCGGTCAGCAGCGACAGCAGCAGGATTGTGGCCAGCTGGTTGCGGAAAAAGTTAAAACTGTCACGGTACACAGTGTTAGCCGTGATAGACATGCAGACTCCTTGACGTCGGGAACAGAGATAATCAGTGGTGGATTGTACCTTGTTCCGGCTCGCTGTGGCACCCCGCAAGCGCTATGGCGCTGATTTCTTCAGCGATTATCGTCTCCGGCAGCGTAAGCGGCAGGGCAACGGGCAGCGGCGGCAGGCCGTAGCGTTCGCGTGCGCGGTCACAGGCCTCATTACGCAGGCCGTTTTCGCCGGAGGCGTCAAACTCGCGGCACGGCGTCGGCCGGTTCAGATAAATAGAACAGGATACGGCCCGGCCGATTTCACCGTCGAGCGCGGTGCAGCGCGGGGACTTGCTGTTGGTCCCCTGCATACAGCGCAGGAACGGAGTTAACGGCTCGGTAAGCGCACTTGGCACTATGCCGCCGCCGTCATCGCCTTCAGCCCAATAAAACGACACGCGAAAATAGGCGCAGCACGCGCCACAACTTACACAGGGATTGAGAATTTCGCTCATCTTGATTGCCACCATCTCCTAACGGCCACCAACCAAAACCAACAGGGAGCGGAAAAATTACTCAGCGCCATCTGTTTCCGCAACTGAAATTTCACGTGTTTACATTTTTCGCAACAAATGGCCTTTTTTGACCTAGATCAATTCTAGATTTATTAATCGCTTAGCTAACCCTGATTTTTGTGCGAATTAATATTTTTACACATAAGATGTGATCTCCGTGCGATCAAAAATACCTTGTAATAGGTATATTCGGCAGGGCTAGAAACCACACATATGGAATGGATAATGATGAAGAAGACTACTTTAGCAGTGGTATTGGCGGCGATGGTTGCGCCAATGGTGCCAATGGCGGCAAGTGCGCATCAGGCCGGGGATTTCCTGCTGCGCGCCGGTGCGGCGACGGTGCGTCCGACCACCGGTTCGGATGACGTGCTGGGTCAGGGGTCGTTCAGCGCCAGCAACAATACCCAGCTCGGGCTGACTTTCGGCTATATGGTGACGGACAATATCGGCGTTGAATTACTCGCGGCAACCCCGTTCCGTCATAAGGTGTCGCTCAGCGGCCAGGCGGTCAGCGGCGATATCGCCACGGTGCATCACCTGCCGCCGACGCTGATGGCGCAATATTACTTTGGCGATCGCCAAGACAAACTGCGTCCTTACATGGGCGTGGGCGTCAACTACACCACCTTCTTTGATGAGAAATTCAATCAGAAAGGCAAGGACACCGGGCTGAGCAACCTGAGTCTGAAAGATTCCTGGGGCGTCGCCGCGCAGGCCGGTCTGGACTATAACCTGGATGAGCACTGGATGCTGAACATGTCAGTGTGGTGGATGAACATCGAAACCAAAGTGCGCTTTAACGATGCGGACGGCGGCAATCACAGCATCGATACGCGCCTGGATCCTTGGGTGTTTATGTTCGGCGCCGGTTACCGCTTCTAAGCCAAAACCGATGTCTTCTGATGGGGAGGCGCCCTGCAGCGCCTCCTTAGCGTTTACTTCAACTGCATCACGTTTTCTACCGATTTCACGCCGGCGACGCCGCGGGTAACCTGCACCGCACGGTCGGCGTCTGCGCTGGAGCTGACAAAACCGCTTAGCTGTACGCGTCCTTTAAAGGTTTCCACGCCGATCTCCCGCGATTTGATATTTTTATCCGCCAGCAGCGCCGACTTCACCTTGGTGGTGATGACCGTGTCGTCAATATAGCCGCCCGTTCCTTCTGATTTCGCCGTCGGCGCGCAGGCCGTTACCGCCAGCGCCACTACGCCGGCCATACACAGAGCTGCAAGGGTTTTAAATAGCTTCATAGTTACTCTCCATGCCATGTTATTTTTTTTACCACAGATTATCTTGGTCTGCGGGGAGCAGACATCACAAGTGTGAAACAACGGGCGGATTAGTCAATCAGATAACGGGAAATATAGTGAGGTTATTCTTAAATATACCGGGCGCGTGGGGCGCACCCGGTAAAGTCAGGGCTTAGCCGCGGGTGGCGGCCTTCATCTCACTGACGAACTTGCCCAGCCTGGCAAGCATCTCTGCCGGCTGTTGCTGATGCTGTTCAATGATTTTCACGATGGCGGAGCCGGAAATCGCCCCGGCGGCGCCAGCCTGCAAGGCGTCACGCACCTGAGACGGCTCCGAAATACCAAACCCCTGCAGCGCAGGTGCAGCATGGTATTCACGCAGCGTATTGACCAGGTGGCTCAGCGGCTGCTGGGCGCGGCTTTCGGTGCCGGTGACACCGGCGCGGGACAGCAGATAGGTGTAACCGCGGCCGTGCGACGAAATCTCCCGCAGCAGATCGTCATTGGCGTTCGGCGGGCAAATAAAGATCGGCGCAATATCGTGACGCAGCGCGGCGGCGCGGAACGGCGCGGACTCTTCAAACGGCACGTCGGCCACCAGCACCGAATCCACGCCGACGTCGGCGCAGCGCTGATAAAAATTATCAATGCCCTTATGGAACACCAGGTTGGCGTACATCAGCAGGCCGATAGGAATATCGGGGTGCTTCTGCCGGATGACCGCCAGCATCTCAAAGCACTGGCTTGGTGTCACGCCGGCAGCAAAGGCGCGCAGCGTGGCGTTCTGAATCGTCGGGCCGTCCGCCAGCGGATCGGAGAAGGGTATGCCCAGCTCCAGCGCGTCCGCGCCGTTTTCAATCAGCGTATCGATAATCTGCAGCGACAGCGTCGGGTTGGGGTCGCCCAGCGTGACAAACGGCACGAAGGCGCCTTCCTGCCGGCTTGCCAGGCGTTTGAACAGTTGCTGATAACGTTCCATCACATTTCTCCCCGTGCTTTCAGAATATCGTGAACGGTAAATATGTCTTTATCTCCGCGGCCGGATAGGTTCACCACCAGAATTTGCTCTTTCTGCGGCGTTTCACGGATCATTTTCAAGGCGTGCGCCAGCGCGTGGGAGGATTCCAGCGCCGGGATGATGCCTTCGTGGCGCGAGAGCGCCTTAAAGGCCTCCAGCGCTTCGTCATCGGTGACGGAGACATAGTCCGCCCGGCCGATACTGTTCAGATGGGCGTGCTGCGGCCCGACGGACGGGAAGTCCAGCCCGGCGGAGATCGAATAGGACTCTTCGATCTGGCCTTCCGCGGTCTGCATCATCGGCGACTTCATGCCAAAGTAGATGCCGACGTGGCCGTGTTTCAGCGGTGCGCCGTGCTGGCCGGTTTCGATACCCAGCCCGGCAGGTTCTACGCCGATCAGTTTGACGCTGGTTTCATCGATAAAATCAGCGAACATGCCGATGGCGTTGGAGCCGCCGCCGACGCAGGCCAATACCGCATCCGGCAGGCGACCTTCGCGTTCCTGCACCTGGGCCTTGGTCTCTTCGCCGATCATGCGCTGGAATTCGCGGACGATGGTCGGATAGGGATGCGGGCCGGCGGCGGTGCCTAACATGTAGTGCGCCTTATCATAGCTGGCGGACCAGTCGCGTAGCGCTTCGTTACAGGCGTCTTTCAGCGTGGCGGAGCCGCTGTGCACCGGAATCACCTCGGCGCCCATCAGCCGCATGCGGAAGACGTTCGGCGACTGGCGCTCAACGTCTTTGGCGCCCATATAAACCCGGCACTTCAGTCCCAGCAGCGCGCTGGCCAGCGCCGACGCCACGCCGTGCTGGCCGGCGCCGGTTTCGGCGATAATTTCGGTCTTGCCCATGCGTTTCGCCAGCAGCGCCTGTCCCAGCACCTGGTTGGTTTTGTGGGCGCCGCCGTGCAGCAGGTCTTCACGTTTCAGATACAGTTTGGTGTTAGTGCCGGCGGTCAGGTTTTTACACAGCGTCAGCGCGGTAGGGCGCCCGGCGTAGTTTTTCAGCAGGTCGATAAATTCGGCCTGAAACTCTGGATCGCGCTGGGCGCTGACAAAGGCTTCTTCCAGTTGGATCAAAGCCGGCATCAGAATTTGCGGCACGTACATTCCGCCAAATTCACCAAAGTAGGGGTTAAGCAGCGTCATGGAGATTCCCGTCCTATGCGTTAATTCGTTAAAAATGTCTGTCGTTCAATACGCGCGCAGAGTCTGGAAGACGGCACTCAGGCGCTGTGCGTCTTTGATGCCGGGTTCGCTCTCTACCCCGGAATTGAAATCCAGACCGGCGCAGCCGAGCTGTGCGGCTTCGATACAGTTGTCGGCGCTCAGGCCGCCGGCCAGCAGCACGTTATCCAGCGTTTCGCCGTGCAGTACGCTCCAGTCGAAGCGCTGGCCGGTGCCGCCGGCGCCGTTATCCAGCAGGTAACGGTCGACGTGCTGCAGATTGCGCGCCGGCACCTGCGTTTTGACGCTCAGGGCTTTCCAGATCTGGCAGCCGGCGGGCAGGCGTGCGCGCAGGGCGCTGATATAGTCCTGATCTTCGGCGCCGTGCAGCTGTACGGCGCGCAGGCCCAGGCGTTCAACGGTCTGCACCACGGTGTCGACCTGTGCGTCGCAGAACACGCCGACGTATTTCAGCGGCGCGCCGGCGATCACTTCGCGCGCGCGGCTGATGTCCACATAACGCGGTGAGCGGCCGACAAAAATCAGCCCGCCATAGTTGGCGCCGGCCTGATAGGCCGCAGCGGCGTCCTGCGGACGGGTCAGGCCGCAGACTTTATTGTCGCCGAGGATCACGCGGCGCACCGCCGCGTGCAGATCCGGCTCAGACATCAGCGCGCTGCCGATCAGAAAACCGTTGGCAAAGCGGCTGAGCTCGCGGATCTGGCCGTAGTTATTGATGCCGGATTCGCTGATCACCGTGACGCCGTGCGGCACCTGCGGCGCCAGCGTGCGGGTGCGGTCCAGGTCGATACTCAGGTCGCGCAGATCGCGGTTGTTGATGCCGACCACCTTGGCGCCGAGCGCAATCGCCCGCTGCAGCTCTTCCTCGCTGATCACTTCGGTCAGCACGCCCATCTCCAGGCTGTGCGCGACGGCCGCCAGCTGGCGGTACTGCTCGTCGCTGAGCACTGAAAGCATCAGCAAAATGGCGTCGGCCTGATAGTGGCGCGCCAGGTAAATCTGGTACGGATCGATGATAAAGTCTTTGCACAATACCGGCTGGCTGACGGCGTTGCTGACCAGCGGCAGGAAGTCAAAGCTGCCCTGGAAGTACTTTTCATCGGTCAGTACGGAAATGGCCGAGGCGTACTCTTTATACACGCCGGCGATCTCCGCCGGATTAAAATCTTCCCGAATCAGCCCCTTGGAGGGCGAGGCTTTCTTGCATTCGAGAATAAACGCCGTTCTGGTGCCTTGCAGCGCATGATAAAAACTGCGTTTGCTGGGCGTCAGCTGGTGCTGAAAGCTGTCCAGCGGCTGCTGTTGCTGTCGTGCTGCGACCCAGTGCGCCTTATCACGAACAATCTTGTTGAGCACGGTTTCCTGCATCATTTATCCTCTTGCTGCCAGCGCGATCACGCGCTCATAGGCTTGGCCGCTGTCAATCATCGCTAATGCCTGCTGCGCGTTTTGGCGCAGATCTTCCTGTCCGAACAATTTCAGCAGTAACGCGACGTTAGCCGCGACTGCTGCGGCGTGAGCAGGCTCGCCTTTACCTTGTAACAACCGCGCCAGAATGTCACGGTTTTCTTCCGGCGTACCGCCCAGCAGCGCCTCCAGCGGGTAGCTCGACAGGCCGAACGATTCCGGCGTCAGGGTATAGGTGGTGATGTCGCCGTTATTCAGTTCCGCTACCTGCGTGCTGGTGTGGATCGCCACTTCGTCCATGCCGCCGCCGTGCACCACGGCGGCGCGCTGATAGCCCAGCACTCGCAGCGTTTCAGCGATCGGCAATACCAGTTCGGGGCTGTAAACGCCGATCAGCGCCAGCGGCGGCCGCGCCGGGTTAATCAGCGGCCCCAGCACGTTGAACACCGTGCGGGTTTTCAGCTGCTGACGCACCGGCATCGCGTGGCGGAACCCGGTGTGGTACTGCGGGGCGAACAGAAAACAGACGCCCAAATCATCCAGCGCCTGCCGCGCCTGTTCGGCCGGCAGATCCAGACGGATGCCGAAGGCCGCCAACAGATCGGAAGAGCCCGAACGGCTGGAGACGCTGCGGTTGCCGTGTTTGGCCACCCGGGCGCCGCACGCCGCCGCGACAAAGGCGCTGGCGGTGGAGATATTGATGCTGTTGGTGCCGTCGCCGCCGGTGCCGACGATATCGGCAAACGGGTAATCCGGGCGTGGGAACGGCTCGGCATCCGCCAGCAGCGCCTTGGCCGCGCCGGCAATTTCCGCTGGCTGCTCGCCGCGCACCTTCATGCTGATTAGCGCGGCGGCCAGCTGGCTGGCTTCCAGTTCGCCGCGCACGATGGCGCTGAACAACTGCTGACTTTCCTGCTGGTTCAGCGATTCGGCGCGGTACAGTTTTTCAAGAATAGGCTGCATTATTCTGCCCCCCTTGGCGGCTGCGCCAACGCCCAGGTCAGCGTTTGTTCCAGCAGGCGCGCACCATCGGTAGTTAAGATCGATTCCGGGTGAAACTGGAAGCCGCAGACGCGATCGGCGTCGTGCCGCACCGCCATCACCATATCGCCAAATTGGGCGTTGACCGTCAGGGCGGTGGGGATATTGCTGCCCACCAGCGAATGGTAGCGCGCGACCGGCAGCGGGTTTGCCATGCCGGCAAACATCGCGTCATCGTCGTGGCGAATGGCCGAGGCTTTGCCGTGCAGGATCTCGCCGGCCTGACCAACGTGGCCGCCGTAGGCCTCCACGATCGCCTGATGCCCCAGACAGATACCGATAATCGGCAGCCGGCCGCGCAGGCGCTGCAGCAGTTCCGGCATACAGCCGGCGTCGGCCGGTGCGCCAGGCCCCGGCGACAGCATCAGCACCGGCTGTTCCAGCTGATTCAGCCGGTCGATAATCACCTCGGCGGCGATCTGATTGCGGTAAATCACCACCTGATGACCGCTGGCGCGCAGCTGGTCCACCAGGTTGTAGGTAAATGAGTCGACGTTGTCGAGCAGTAAGATATCGGCCATCAGAACACCTCCTTGGCATGATGCGCGGTGGCGATGGCGCGCAGCACGGCGCGTGCTTTGTTGCGGGTTTCGTCGGCTTCCGCCTGCGGAACGGAATCGAGCACCACGCCGGCGCCGGCCTGCACGGTGGCGATGCCGTCCTCCACATAGGCGGAACGAATGACGATGCAGGTATCCAGATCGCCGGTAGCGGTGAAGTAGCCCACCGCACCGCCGTAGCTGCCGCGGCGGCTGCCTTCACTGTCGGCAATCAGCTGCATGGCGCGCACCTTCGGCGCACCGCTCAGCGTGCCCATATTCATGCAGGCCTGATAGGCGTGCAGCACGTCCAGATCCTGACGCAGCGTACCCACTACCCGCGACACCAGGTGCATCACGAAGGAGTAGCGGTCCACTTTGGTCAAATCGGCCACGTAGCGGCTGCCGGCCTGGCAGATGCGCGCCAGATCGTTGCGCGCCAGATCGACCAGCATCAGGTGCTCCGCCAGCTCTTTATGGTCGGTGCGCATCTCCAGTTCAATGCGGCTGTCGAGATCCCGATCCAGCGAGCCGTCTTTTCTGCGGCCGCGCGGGCGGGTGCCGGCAATCGGGTAAATTTCTATCTGCCGGTTGCTCGCGTCATATTTCAGCGCGCTCTCCGGCGAAGCGCCGAACAGCGTGAAGTCGTTGTCCTGCATATAGAACATATACGGGCTGGGGTTGTTGTCCTTCAGCGTCTGGTAGGCGGCGAGCGGCGCCGGACAAGGCAGAGAGAAGCGGCGCGACGGCACCACCTGGAAGATTTCCCCGTGGCGGATCGCCTGCTGCATCTCGCTGACCACCGCGCCGTACTGTTCATCGCTCTGGTTGCAGCTTAGCTGCATCGTTTCCAGCGTCTGATGCGGGATCGGCTGCGGCGTTTGCTTCAGCTGCTGCTGTACCTGCTGCAGACGCTGTTGCAGACGCTGCTGCTCAGCATCGTCGCCGGTGAATACGCTGGCCTGCAGGCGGGCGACGCCGTGCTGGTGATCCAGCACCAGCAGCGTTTCCGCCAGATAGAAGCAGAAGTCCGGGCAGCGCTGGTCCTGGCGCAGCTGCGGCAGATCTTCAAAACCGGCCACCAGATCGTAGGCGAACAGGCCGCCCAGCATCATCGCCTCGCGTTCGTCGGCCGGGGAGTCGACCAGCTTGAGCAGCGTGCGCAGCGCGTCGAATACCGACAGCGAACGCAGACGCGCGTCTTCATCCTGCACCGCATCAATCGGCGGGAAGGTCAGTTCACGGCCGTAGGGGCGCACCGCAATCTGCACCTCGTCCGGCAGCGCCTCATCCAGCAGCGGCAGCAGCGCGGCGCCGTTGGCGGTCAGCGCCTGCAGGCTGACCTGGCGTCCCAGCGCGGTAATGCGCAGC
This sequence comes from Serratia sp. FGI94, assembly GCF_000330865.1. NCBI lineage: Bacteria > Pseudomonadati > Pseudomonadota > Gammaproteobacteria > Enterobacterales > Yersiniaceae > Serratia > Serratia sp. FGI94. The sequence continues at coordinate 2,561,356 of NC_020064.1, read as the reverse complement.
GCGCTGTCGATCACCAGCAGGCTCTGCAGATCCTGTTTGCTTTCAATTTCCGCCGACTCCAGCAGCAGCGTAGCCGGCCGGGCGCCGCACAGTTGGTGGAACAGGGTGGTGGGGTCGCCCCGGTAGCTGGCCTGCGCCTTGAGTAATGTCAGTTGTGGTTTGCTCATTGACTGTACTTCCCGTTAAATCTTGTCCAAAAAAAAGCCCGCATAACGGCGGGCCTGGAGAATCTGCATTGTCGGATGACAGGTATGCGTGATTACACCGCCCGCGAAAGGGAGGTACGCCACCAACGAAGAAGAGAGAGCTGCGGTTTGTTCATTGTCGTATTCTCGCTAATTATCATCCAACACGGGGATTGCCGTGAACTTGTGTACTAGTTAACTGGTTCGTGCTGGCGATGTCAACCCCTTTTAACGGGGAATGTTTTTATCCGCGTGGTGAATTATTTTCAGCCAACCGCACCGTCGGGGCGGGAGAATAGATTTCCGTCCGGGTGGCATTAGCGGTTATGATAAAAAGCTAAGCCATTGCAGGATATTTCTTTTGACTGACAGCACATCGCCATCCTCCGCCTTTACCCTGTACGATCTTCATAGCCATACCACCGCCTCAGACGGTTCCTGCACGCCAGCGCAGCTGGTGCTGCGGGCGGCGGAAATGCGCGTCGGGGTACTGGCGATTACCGACCACGACACCACCGACGGGCTGGCGGCGGCTGCGGCGGCCATTGCCCAGCATGCGCTGCCGCTGCAGCTGGTCAACGGCGTGGAGATCTCCACCCTGTGGGAAAATCACGAGATCCATATCGTCGGTCTGGGCATCGATCCGGCCCATCCGGCGATGGTGCAGCTGTTGGCGGAGCAGATTGCACGGCGCCAGCAGCGCGCGCAGGAGATCGGCGTACGTCTGGCCAAGGCGCGTATTGACGGCGCCTTCGAAGGCGCGCAGCGGCTGGCAGACGGCGGGGCGGTGACGCGCGGACACTTTGCCCGCTATCTGGTGGAGGTCGGCGCCGCTGACAATATCGGCCAGGTGTTTAAAAAATATCTGGCCAAGGGGAAAACCGGCTACGTTCCGCCACGGTGGTGTACAATAGAACAAGCTATTGATGTGATTCATCAATCCGGCGGACAGGCGGTGGTCGCCCACCCCGGCCGCTATGATTTAACGGCGAAATGGCTAAAACGCCTGCTGGCGTATTTTGCCGAGCACGGTGGTGATGCGATGGAGGTCGCACAGTGTCAGCAGGCGCCGAACGAACGCACGCAGCTGGCGCAGTACGCCCGGGATTTTCAGCTGTTGGCGTCGCAGGGCTCGGATTTTCACCGGCCCTGCTCGTGGATTGAACTGGGGCGCAAGCTGTGGCTGCCCGCCGGCGTTGAGCCGGTGTGGCGCGACTGGCTGCCGGCGCGGCAATGATTGGTTAGCCTGACGCATCAGGCATGAGTGCGGGCGGCGGCGTCCGCGTTGCAGTACCTTTAGGAGTAACAGATGAGCCAGCTTTTTTATATTCACCCGGACAACCCGCAACCGCGTTTAATTAATCAGGCGGTTGATGTGCTGCGTAAAGGCGGGGTTATCGTCTATCCGACCGATTCCGGCTATGCGTTGGGCTGCCGACTGGAAGAGAAGTCGGCCATGGAGCGTATCTGCCGCATCCGCCAACTGGACGGGCACCATAACTTTACGCTGATGTGCCGCGATCTGTCGGAGCTGTCGACCTATGCCTATGTCGATAACACGGCATTCCGCCTGATCAAGAATAATACGCCGGGCCATTACACGTTTATCCTCAAGGCGACCAAGGAAGTACCGCGCCGCCTGATGAACGACAAGCGTAAAACCATCGGCCTGCGCGTGCCGTCCAATCCGATTGCCCTGGCGCTGCTGGAAGCGCTCAATGAGCCGATGATGTCGACCACGCTGATGCTGCCGGGCAATGATTTTGCCGAATCCGATCCGGAAGAGATTAGCGATCACCTGGGCAAGCAGGTCGATCTGGTGATCCACGGCGGCTTCCTGGGACAGCAGCCAACCACGGTGGTTGACCTGACCGAGGACGCGCCGGAAGTGGTGCGCGAAGGCGCCGGCGACCCGGCTCCGTTCCGCTGATAACTCTATAGAAATTCTGAAAATCGGCTTTCATGCCCGCAAATGTGGTGAAAACCGCTATCCTACGATCACAAAATAAGTAATGGCAGGACGCGTAACAATGATAAAACAGACTTTGCTGGTCGCTTCCTTACTGGTTTCGGCGGCGGCGAACGCCGGTTTTTATTCTGGCAGCGCGCTGCTGGCGGAAAGTGATGGCTATGTGAAGAATAAAAACGGCGTAGCCACCGTTGCCGAGGCGTTGAACGGCGGCATGTTTATGGGCTATGTCGCCGGGGTGTTCGACACCTACTCGATGCAGGGCAACCGTAATATCTGCCCGGATGCCGGCATGAGCGTCGGCACCGCGTCCGATGCGGTAATGCAATACCTGAATGACCACCCTGAACAGCTGCACTACTCGGCGCCGTCGGTGATTATGCTGGCGCTGGCCGCCGCGTATCCTTGCGAACGCCACTAAGTCACCAGGGCCGGCGCGCGCCGGCCCTGATTTTCCCCGCGATGTATTGCGACTCCCCGCCTTTTGTCACCTCAGCAGGCCGATACCATCGGTGCTGGCGGCGCTTATCGGCTTCGCCCCCAACATTTTTCCGTTCACTGCAGAACGTTTGCTGTCGCCGGCAGACTGAAAGCGACCAACAGGCCGTCAGTGTTGAACGAAAAACGAACACTCTTTTTAGAATCATTAATTCTAAAATTTGTGTAGAATGTGCGGCCACGTTGCATTGAGCGTGGCGGTTTGCGTGGCGCCGAGTTTGCCATGCTGCGCGCCAAAAATGTGCAAGATTATAGGGTTATGGCATTAATTGCCGTAACTGACTGAACGTAAAGTATACGCAGACGCCTGTGAAGGCGACGCAAGAGGTTGCTCCATGAGCGAAAAATTACAGAAAGTTTTAGCGCGCGCCGGCCACGGTTCGCGTCGTGAAATTGAAGGCATGATTGAAGCCGGGCGCGTCAGCGTCGACGGTAAAGTGGCGACGCTGGGCGATCGCGTGGAAGTAAACCCGGCGATGAAAATTCGTATCGACGGCCATGTGGTCTCGGTAAAAGAGTCTGAAGAGGCGGTGTGCCGCGTGCTAGCGTATTACAAGCCGGAAGGCGAGCTGTGCACCCGCAGCGATCCGGAAGGGCGCCCGACGGTGTTCGACCGTTTGCCGAAGCTGCGTGGTTCGCGCTGGGTGGCCGTAGGCCGTCTGGACGTCAATACCTCAGGGCTGCTGCTGTTCACCACCGACGGTGAGCTGGCCAACCGTCTGATGCACCCGAGCCGGGAAGTGGAGCGTGAGTATGCGGTGCGCGTCTTCGGCCAGATTGATGACGAAAAGGTAAAACAGCTGAGCCGCGGCGTACAGCTGGAAGATGGCCCGGCGGCGTTCCGCACCATCAAATTCCAGGGCGGGGAAGGGTTGAACCAGTGGTACAACGTGACGTTGACCGAAGGGCGCAACCGCGAAGTGCGTCGTCTGTGGGAAGCGGTTGGCGTACAGGTCAGCCGTTTGATCCGCGTGCGTTATGGCGATATCGACCTGCCGAAAGGCCTGCCGCGCGGCGGCTGGACCGAACTGGACCTGCCGTCGATCAACTACCTGCGCGAGCTGGTGGAACTGAAGCCGGAAACGGTCAGCAAGCTGCCGGTCGAGCGTGAGCGCCGCCGCGTGAAGGCGAACCAGATCCGCCGTGCGGTGAAGCGCCACAGCCAGGTGTCCCCGGGGCGTCGCGGCAACGGCGGCGGCAGCAAGCCGGGCGCCAAATCCGCCGCCAAACCGGCGCGTAAACGCAGCTGATCCGCTGTCCGCGTAGCCGCCGATTGACGGCTACGCGGATGATTACCAGTCGATGCCCTGTTGGGCCTTAATGCCGGCGTCAAACGCATGTTTGACCGGGCGCATCTCCGTCACCGTATCCGCCAGCTCCAGCAAATCGCGATGGCAGCCGCGGCCGGTCACGATCACCGTCTGATGGGCAGGACGCTGCGCCAGCGCCGTCATCACCTCTTCCAGCTCCAGATAGCCGTACGCGACCATATAGGTCAGCTCATCCAGCAGCACCACGTCCAGCGACGCATCGGCCAGCATACGTTTACCGTGCTGCCAGACCGCCTGACAGGCCGCCGTATCACTCTCTTTGTTTTGCGTCTCCCAGGTAAAGCCGGTGGCCATCACCTGAAATTCCACGCCGTGCTGCTGCAGCAGGTTCTTTTCACCGTTGGGCCATTCGCCCTTGATAAATTGGATCACGCCGGCCTGCATGCCGTGGCCCACGGCGCGGGTGACCGTGCCGAAGGCCGCGGTGGTCTTCCCTTTACCGTTGCCGGTGAAGACCAGCAGTAAACCCCGGCTCTCCTGCGCGGCGGCAATACGCGCGTCGACCTGCTCTTTTAACCGCTGTTGACGTTGCTGGTGACGATCTTCAGCCATGAGGCATGCTCCTATTCGGCGGCGCCGGGTTTACGGTTGGGCTGGGCGTCAAAGCTCATACCGGTTTTCCGACGGCTGTCATCGCCCATCAGATACAGGTACAGCGGCATAATATCCGCCGGCGTTTTCAACTTGTTCTTGTCTTCATGCGGGAAGGCGGAGGCGCGCATACTGGTGCGCGTTCCGCCCGGATTGATGCAGTTTACCCGCAGATGGCGACTTTTATACTCTTCCGCCAGCACCTGCATCATGCCCTCGGTGGCGAACTTGGAGACCGCATAGGCGCCCCAGCTGGCGCGGCCCATGCGGCCGACGCTGGAGGTGGTGAAGATCAGCGAGCCGGCCGGGGACTTCAACAGCAGCGGCAGCAGTGCCTGGGTCAGCATAAAGGTGGCATTAACGTTCACCTGCATGACGTCATGCCACATTGCCATATCGATCTCGGCCATCGGCACGATGTCGCCCAGCAGGCCGGCGTTGTGCAATACGCCGTCCAGCCGCGGCAGTTTATCCGCCAGATCGGCGGCGACTTGGCGGCACTGCTCCTGCGTGGCGTGCAGCAGATCCAGCGTAACGGTCAGCGCCGGCACGCCGCCCTGCGCGGCGATTTCGTCGCGGACCGCCAGCAGTTTGCTTTCGGTGCGGCCCAGCAGCACCAGCTGGGCGCCAAAGCGTGCGTAGGTGAGCGCGGCTTCACGGCCGATGCCGTCGCCTGCACCGGTGACCAGAATGATGCGTTGATCCAGCAGATCGTGTTTAGGGTTGTAGTGCACAATAATTCCTCGCGCCGTGACGGGCAATTTCCACCGTTTCGGGGAAATGCAGTGGGTGTGGGAGGCCGGCGGCGGGCGTGTCGACCCGGCCCCGCAGCGAATGCGACGATCACATTGATAAATAATGCGTGTTATATGCCTGAAACGGATCGCATTTTCAATGACAAGCCGGGCGAAACGGCATTCTTTTGTAACAAAAACGGAACAATCCCAGCGCGGCGGCGCTCGTTGTCCCCGTTTGTGCGCAGCGTATTCCAGGAATGGTGATTTGCCGCGACAGCCGGGGGGACAGTTGGCTAGAATGATCGACAGACGACTAACAACCTGTTATCAAGGCGGAATCTGTGGAGTTTATATCTGTTTACGGCCTGTTTTTGGCCAAGGTCGCAACGGTGGTCATCGCTATTGGCGCGCTGGCGCTGCTGGCGGTGAGCCTGGGGCAGCGCAAGAGTCAGCAAAAAGGGGAGCTGCGGCTGACCGATCTCGGCGAACAGTATCGCGATATGCAGCGCGATATGCGTCTGGCGCGCATGGATGCGGCAGAGCAAAAAATCTGGAACAAGCAGTTTAAAAAGCAGACCAAGGCCGACGATAAGCTCAAAAAGCAGCGGGCGAAGGCGGGGGCGGTGGAAGCCGGCAAGCCGTGCCTCTACGTGCTGGATTTCAAGGGCAGCATGGATGCGCATGAGGTCTCCTCGCTGCGCGAAGAGGTCTCTGCGGTGCTGGCGGTGGCGACGGCGCAGGACGAAGTGCTGCTGCGTCTGGAAAGCCCCGGCGGCGTGGTGCATGGCTACGGCCTGGCCGCTTCGCAGCTGGAGCGCCTGCGCAACGGCGGCATCCGCCTGACGGTAGCGGTGGATAAGGTCGCCGCCAGCGGCGGTTATATGATGGCCTGCGTGGCGGATCGCATTGTGGCGGCGCCGTTCGCCATTATCGGTTCCATCGGCGTGGTGGCGCAGATCCCCAACTTCCATCGCCTGCTGAAAAAGAACAACGTGGACGTCGAACTGCACACCGCCGGCCAGTTCAAGCGTACGCTGACGCTGTTTGGCGAAAACACCGACGAAGGGCGCGAGAAGTTCCGCGAGGAACTGAATGAAACCCATCTGCTGTTCAAACAGTTCGTCCATCAGCAGCGTCCCTCGCTGGATATCGACAGCGTGGCGACCGGTGAACACTGGCTGGGCACGCAGGCGCGGGAGAAGGGCCTGGTTGACGCGGTAGGCACCAGCGACGACCTGCTGATTGCCGAAATGGAAACCCATGAGGTGATCGGGGTGCGCTATACCCGCCATAAACGGCTGATCGATCGCTTTACCGGCAGCGCGGCGGAAAGCGCCGATCGTCTGCTACTGCGCTGGTGGCAGCGCGGGGAAAAACCGCTGCTGTAAACAGAACGCTGACGCGGGGGCTTTGGCCCCCGCTTTTTTATCAGCAATTCAGTCGATCAGGTGGTATTTTTCCGAAAGTCGGTGGGCGAGATGTTTAAACATATTAAATACCGCCGTGGTTTTTGCCGTAGGCAAACCGTCCGGATCTAAAAAGTATTCGCCGCGAAATATCAGCACACCGTTTTTTTGTTCGACATCGGTGGCGACCATACCGTGAAGATAATCTTCATGCTGGCGAATGATGTTATTTGCTTCTTCGAGTAACGCTTTACGGTTAATCGGTAAAGTCGTGTTGTTCATTTATTGCACTCCGGATAACTTTACTGCGCATATACTAGCGCCGCTTTCCATTTATCCGCAAATAAACTAAGGTTTAGTTGCCGTCTGGACGGCTGGCAGGCTGTGGAAGTTGGCGAAAAAGCGTTTTCCGTGCTAATTAGGTTGCGTGGCGCTTTTTATCAGGTACAGTGTGGGATTTTGCGGCCTCGGGTGGAAATTTTTGTTTACGCCAACGGCACGCCATAGACGGCCATACCTCTGGAGCTTGGCTGAAAGGCGGGGGCGATCAGCAACTTGCGGTCAGGTTGAGCAGTTAAACAGCCAACGGCAAAAAACAGGTTGATCTCCGGCCAGACTGCCGCAATATAAAAAAGAGATGTGAATTGCCGCGGCACGGCGAGATAAAAGACTTCTTTTCGGAAGAAATAAATTAGGTAAAGGTAAATATGGGTAAAGCTCTTGTAATAGTTGAGTCCCCGGCAAAAGCCAAAACTATTAATAAATATTTGGGTAATGACTACGTGGTGAAGTCCAGCGTCGGTCATATCCGTGATTTGCCGACCAGTGGCTCAGCCAGCAAAAAGAGCGCGGACTCAAGCGAAGATAAAACCAAAGCCAAGAAAAAAGTTAAAAAAGATGCAACGACGGCGCTGGTCAACCGTATGGGCGTCGACCCTTACCACGGCTGGAAAGCGCAGTATGAAATACTGCCAGGTAAAGAAAAAGTTGTCGCAGAGTTAAAATCGTTAGCGGAAAACGCCGACCATATTTATCTCGCAACCGACTTGGACCGCGAAGGGGAAGCCATTGCCTGGCACCTGCGGGAAGTGATCGGCGGCGACGACCAGCGTTTTAGCCGCGTGGTGTTTAACGAAATCACCAAAAACGCCATCCAGCAGGCGTTCAGCGAGCCGGGCGAACTGAATATCGACCGGGTTAACGCCCAGCAGGCGCGCCGCTTTATGGATCGCGTCGTGGGCTATATGGTATCACCGCTGCTGTGGAAGAAAATTGCCCGCGGCCTGTCCGCCGGCCGCGTACAGTCGGTGGCCGTCCGTCTGGTGGTGGAGCGCGAGCGCGATATTAAAGCCTTCGTGCCGGAAGAGTACTGGGAACTGCGCGCCGACCTGCTGGCGCAGGGTGAAACCGCGCTGCAGATGGAAGTAACCCATGCGCACGGCAAACCGTTCAAGCCGGTCAACCGCGAGCAGACCCACGCGGCGGTGGCGCTGCTGGAGAAAGCGCGCTACACGGTGCAGGATCGTGAAGACAAGCCGACCAGCAGCAAGCCGGGCGCGCCGTTTATCACCTCCACGCTGCAACAGGCGGCCAGCACGCGTCTGGGCTTCGGCGTGAAGAAAACCATGATGATGGCGCAGCGTCTGTATGAAGCGGGCCACATTACCTATATGCGTACCGACTCTACCAACCTGAGCCAGGATGCGCTCAATATGGTGCGTGGCTATATCGGCGACAGCTTTGGCGAGAAATACCTGCCGAAAGCGCCGAATCAGTACAGCAGCAAAGAAAATTCTCAGGAAGCGCACGAGGCGATTCGTCCTTCGGACGTGAATGTGGTGGCCGAACAGCTGAAAGATATGGAAGCGGATGCGCAGAAACTGTATCAGCTGATCTGGCGCCAGTTTGTCGCCTGCCAGATGACGCCGGCGAAGTACGATTCCACCACGCTGACGGTGAAAGCCGGCGACTACCAGCTGCGCGCCAAGGGCCGCACCCTGCGTTTCGACGGCTGGACCAAAGTGATGCCGGCGCTGCGTAAGGGTGATGAAGATCGCACCCTGCCGTTTGTAGAAATCGGCAGCGATTTGGATCTGCAGCAACTGCTGCCGAGCCAGCACTTTACCAAGCCGCCGGCGCGTTACAGCGAAGCATCGCTGGTTAAAGAGTTGGAAAAACGCGGCATCGGCCGTCCTTCCACCTATGCGTCGATCATCTCCACCATTCAGGACCGCGGCTACGTGCGGGTGGAAAACCGCCGTTTCTACGCGGAAAAAATGGGTGAGATCGTGACCGACCGGCTGGAAGAGAACTTCCGCGAGCTGATGAACTACGATTTTACCGCCCGTATGGAAGATGGCCTCGACCAGGTGGCGAATAACCACGCGGAGTGGAAAGCGGTACTGGACGAATTCTTTGCCGAGTTCAGCGAACAGCTGGAGACGGCGGAAAAAGATCCTGAAGAGGGCGGCATGCGCCCGAACCAGATGGTGCTGACCAGCATCGCCTGTCCGACCTGTGGCCGCCAGATGGGCATCCGCACCGCCAGCACCGGGGTATTCCTCGGCTGTTCCGGCTATGCGCTGCCGCCGAAAGAGCGTTGCAAAACCACCATCAACCTGGTGCCGGAAGCGGAAGTGCTGAACGTACTGGAAGGCGATGATGCGGAAACCAACGCGCTGCGCGCGCGCCGCCGCTGCCAGAAGTGCGGCACCGCGATGGACAGCTACCTGATCGATAACCAGCGCAAACTGCACGTGTGCGGCAACAACCCGGCCTGCGACGGTTATGAGATTGAAGAGGGCGAATTCCGCCTGAAAGGCTATGACGGTCCGGTGGTGGAGTGTGAGAAGTGCGGTTCCGAGATGCACCTGAAGATGGGGCGCTTCGGCAAGTACATGGGCTGCACCAACGAAAACTGCAAGAACACGCGTAAAATCCTGCGCAGCGGCGAAGTTGCGCCGCCGAAGGAAGATCCGGTGCCGTTGCCGGAGCTGCCGTGCGCCAAGTCAGACGCCTATTTCGTGCTGCGTGACGGCGCGGCCGGCGTGTTCCTGGCGGCCAATACTTTCCCTAAATCGCGCGAAACCCGTGCGCCGCTGGTGGAAGAGCTGCAGCGCTTTAAGGACCGTCTGCCGGAGAAACTGCGTTACCTGGCCGATGCGCCGGTCGCCGATCCGGAAGGCAACAAAACCCTGGTGCGCTTTAGCCGCAAGACCAAGCAGCAGTACGTCTCTTCGGAGAAAGAGGGCAAGGCCACCGGCTGGACCGCGTTCTTCGTGGACGGCAAATGGGTTGAAACCAAAAAGTAACCGTTGCTGACGGCAGCAATCTTAAAAAACCAGCTCATGCGGCTGGTTTTTTTATGTCCGCCGGTGGGGGAAGACGCCCATTCCGGCGCGGCATAATCACTGTGACGTGGCGCTGCGCATTGATAGTAATGCGAAATAATCGTTATCATAGTGTGACGTGGATCTATACTTGAAGCTGTAGCGTGATATAGTGGTTATATAAAAATATGTATTTATGATTAAAGCTTATTAACAACGGCGTTTTCTGCAGCATCTGGGTGAACACTGTGTTATGGCTCTCTACCTTTTCAGCATACCGGGAAACACCGATATACCTGAATGCGGCCTGGCCGCAGTGTTTAACCTAGGATGGTATAAGATATGAAATTGCAGCAGCTTCGTTACATTGTGGAAGTGGTGAATCACAACCTGAATGTGTCATCGACAGCGGAAGGACTCTATACCTCTCAGCCCGGCATCAGCAAACAGGTGCGCATGCTGGAGGACGAACTGGGGATCCAGATCTTCGCCCGCAGCGGCAAACACCTGACGCAGGTGACGCCGGCGGGTCAGGAGATTATCCGCATCGCGCGCGAGGTGCTGTCCAAGGTTGAGGCGATTAAAGCGGTAGCCGGTGAGCATACCTATCCGGATAAAGGTTCGCTGTACGTCGCTACGACTCATACGCAGGCGCGCTATGCGCTGCCTAACGTCATCAAAGGCTTTATCGAACGCTACCCGCGCGTCTCGCTGCATATGCACCAGGGCTCGCCGACGCAGATTGCTGAAGCGGTATCCAAAGGCACCGCCGACTTTGCCATCGCCACCGAGGCGCTGCACCTGTACGACGACCTGATTATGCTGCCGTGCTACCACTGGAACCGCGCGGTGGTTGTGAAGCCCGATCACCCGTTAGCCGGCAAGAGCCACATCACCATTGAAGAGCTGGCCGAATACCCGATCGTGACCTACACCTTTGGGTTTACCGGCCGTTCGGAGCTGGACACCGCCTTTAACCGCGCCGGACTGACGCCGCGCATCGTGTTCACCGCCACCGATGCCGACGTCATCAAAACCTACGTGCGTCTGGGGCTGGGGGTTGGGGTGATCGCCAGCATGGCGGTCGATCCGGTGCAGGATCCGGATCTGGTGACCGTCGATGCCCGCGATGTGTTCACCTACAGCACCACCAAAATCGGCTTCCGCCGCAGCACCTTCCTGCGCAGCTATATGTACGATTTTATCCAGCGCTTTGCGCCGCACCTGACGCGCGACGTGGTGGATACCGCGGTGGCGCTGCGTTCGAATGAAGAGATCGAGGCAATGTTCAAGGACATCAAGCTGCCGGTGAAATAGGGCGTAAAATTAACGACTTATAGCAGGATCAATACTCCGGTGTTCGCTCGCCTGTTTTGATCCTGTTGATTGAAACAGGCGGTAAAGCCAGGCTTACCGGGAGGGAACATTTATCCCTCCCGTTTTCATATTTCCTCAGAGCGCAGCGCCAAGGCGATATTGATTCACGTTACACGCTAACCCCCCCCCCTTCTAAAGTGTCCTCGACTATCATCTATAGAACTGAGTTATGGTCTGATAGCTTTTTACTGACATGGGAGTGGGTCACGCATTCAAAAGTGCCATCGTGGCGATTCACTGTAAATTTACTCTAGACCTAGGTCACATCTTTTTTTGTTTATACCCTTAAAATACTCTGCAGATTTTCCAGTATGTAGGCACTAATAATTGATATAAAAAGCAATATGTTAACCTGAAAGGATATAGGTTATGAGTACAAGACGGGATATACAGGATGGGGCGAAATTTGAACGGCTGACAAGCGGGCTTGTTTACACAGAGGTCTTGGGGTGGCTTGATATGGGGCACGCTCGCGGTGAGGATATCATTACCCTGAAACGCCAGTTCTTGACAGGTGAGAATAGCGGAAAAGATTTTTATACCGTGATGTACCGCCAAGATATGCGCGTTGCCAGATTTGGGAGCCGGTTTGGCGTCGGGAAATTTTCACGGTGGCGGATCAAGCGAGGACGTAACAGCAGTGATATTAATCGTATTATGCTGGCGATGATGTTAAACACATCGCTTTTTTTTGAGGCTTTACAAAGCCGACGTGTTTTTTCGTGGTATACAGACAGCGGTTATAGTGGTGAAGATCTCGTTTCTAACCTGTTTGGCTTTTATCGTTATATGATTCCTGGCCGATATGACTATCGAGTCAGGCCTGTGAGTTATGCTGCGGCTGTGTGTCGATGGGATTACTACGGTGCCATTGGTACCTACAAAAATAGTGGTTTTCGGCCGATACTTTTTCCCGACCCAAGAGATCCTTGTGTTAGACATCTACCGTATAAGGTGAATCTTCCACACTTTATGACTTGGATGCGTCCGTGGGATGACTTCACGTCCGGGATTGTCAAAGTTCTTGCAGATAATGGAACAACATTTGAGTTCAAAGGAGCAAGGTAACGGTGAGTACGTTGTTGAAGTGGGGCAGTTTGACGCTGATTAGCGTGCTTCTCCTTGGCGGCGTGTTTATCTACGTCGTTGCAACCGGCATTAATGACGTGACTAAATACACGGAAAGCGATTTTTTCAACTACCGCATCCTGACGGATAAAGAGATCGCGCAAGCGCCACGTATTTCACCAGACTACGTTTTTGTTTCGCAGCCCGGGGATGGGCATGCGCCATCAAATGCCATTATTTTCCAACGTGTCGCTGATGTCGAGCCGCTCAGGGCTTATCTGCAAGGTTTGGGTTACCATCGGGATAAGCGGCGCCTTGGCGCTAATGAAGTTTGGTTACAGCAGGAACGGGATGGCGGCGCGATTTTTTATCTCTCTTTTGATCGAGGTACCGGTGAAGCGGTATTGACCAAAGTGCAGAACGACTAATTCCTGCCGAATCCCTGCGTCACTATTTGCTCGCCGTTGACTCGGTATTTTCCTGTTTCTTATCGTGCGCGGCGTCCACAATCCTTGCCGTTCATGCGGTTATTTATTGCTTGTTACCTGACGAGTTTTTCCCTAACCCTTTGACTTAATTAGCGCATATCGGCGCACCATCGCTTTTGCCTATCGCTGTGATCAAAACGTGTTGTTATCAAAACGTTACATCCTGTTTGTGTTATCTTTAAACAAGACCTCAGTAATTACCCTGTTTTTGACATAAGAAAAATGGAGGAGCTATGTCGTCGAATCTGAAAGATACAAGTATGGATAAGCTGGTTGCGCGCAATAGCGAGTATCACTATTACAGCCTGCCGCGGGCGGCCAAACAGCTCGGGGAGATCGACCGGCTGCCGAAGTCCATGAAAGTACTGTTGGAAAACCTGTTGCGCCATATCGACGGCGATACGGTGCAGGTTGAGGATTTACAAGCGATTGTCGACTGGCAGCGCGCAGGGCACGCCGAGCGTGAAATCGCCTACCGACCGGCGCGCGTGCTGATGCAGGACTTTACCGGCGTGCCGGCGGTGGTCGATCTGGCGGCGATGCGTGAGGCGGTGCAGCGGCTGGGCGGCGATGTCGACCAGGTCAACCCGCTGTCGCCGGTGGATCTGGTGATTGACCACTCGGTAACCGTCGATGAGTTTGGCGACCAGCAGGCGTTCGGCGATAACGTGCGTATTGAAATGCAGCGCAACCACGAACGCTATACCTTCCTGCGCTGGGGACAGCAAGCCTTTAACCGCTTCCGCGTGGTGCCGCCGGGCACCGGGATCTGTCACCAGGTCAACCTTGAATATCTGGGCCAGACGATCTGGCATGAGGAGCGGGACGGCAAACGCATCGCCTATCCGGATACGCTGGTGGGCACCGACTCCCACACCACCATGATTAACGGCCTGGGCATCCTCGGCTGGGGCGTCGGCGGCATCGAAGCGGAAGCGGCGATGCTGGGGCAGCCGGTATCAATGCTGATCCCGGACGTGGTGGGCTTTAAACTGACCGGCAAGCTCAGCGAAGGCATTACCGCCACCGACCTGGTGTTAACCGTCACGCAGATGCTGCGTAAGCACGGCGTGGTCGGCAAGTTCGTTGAATTTTACGGTGACGGCCTGGCGCAACTGCCGCTGGCGGATCGCGCCACCATCGCCAACATGTCGCCGGAATATGGCGCCACCTGCGGCTTCTTCCCGGTGGATGAGGTGACGCTCGGCTACCTGAAGCTGAGCGGCCGCAGCGACGAGCAGATTGAACTGGTGGAAAACTACGCCAAAGCGCAGGGCATGTGGCGCCACCCCGGCGATGAGCCGGTGTTCACCAGCTCGCTGGCGCTGGATATGTCGACGGTGGAAACCAGCCTGGCCGGGCCGAAACGGCCGCAGGACCGGGTGGCGCTGTCGGCGGTGCCGCAGGCTTTTCAGGCCTCGACCGAGCTGGAAATCGGCGGGCAGCCGAACAAGGCGGACGCCGTGTCCTTTACGCTGAACGGCGAAACGCACCCGCTCAGCAATGGTGCGGTGGTGATTGCCGCCATCACTTCGTGCACCAATACCTCTAACCCCAGCGTCATGATGGCCGCCGGCCTGCTGGCGAAAAATGCGGTGGAGAAAGGCCTGCAGGTCAAGCCGTGGGTGAAAACCTCGCTGGCGCCGGGTTCCAAGGTGGTGACCGATTATTTCGCCAGTGCCGGGCTGATGCCTTATCTGGAGGAGCTGGGCTTTAACCTGGTGGGCTACGGCTGCACCACCTGCATCGGTAACTCCGGCCCGCTGCCGGAGCCGATCGAGCAGGCGATCAAGAGCGGCGACCTGACCGTCGGCGCGGTGCTGTCCGGCAACCGTAACTTTGAAGGCCGCATCCATCCGCTGGTGAAAACCAACTGGCTGGCGTCGCCACCGCTGGTGGTCGCCTATGCGCTGGCCGGTAATATGCAGCTGGATCTGGCCAAAGATGCGTTGGGAGAAGGGCGTGACGGCCGGCCGGTGTACCTGAAGGATATCTGGCCGAGCAATACCGATATCGCCAAGGCGGTGGAAGAGGTGCGCACCGAGATGTTCCGCAAGGAATACAGTGAAGTGTTTAACGGTGACGACGACTGGCGGGCGATCGAGGTGACGGCCTCGGCGACCTATGACTGGCAGGAAGACTCCACCTATATCCGCCATCCGCCGTTCTTCAGCACCATGCAGGAAAAACCCGAGCCGGTGCAGGATATCAACAATGCGCGCCTGCTGGCGATCCTGGCGGATTCGGTCACCACTGACCATATCTCGCCGGCGGGCAACATCAAGCATGACAGCCCGGCGGGGCGCTACCTCAGCGAGCACGGGGTGGCGGACAGCGACTTCAACTCCTACGGTTCACGCCGTGGTAACCATGAGGTGATGATGCGCGGCACCTTCGCCAACATCCGCATCCGCAACGAAATGGTGCCGGGGGTGGAAGGCGGCTATACGCGGCATATTCCGTCGCAGGAAGAGATGGCGATTTATGACGCCGCGATGCGTTATCAGCAGGAGCAGGTGCCGCTGGCGGTGGTTGCCGGTAAAGAGTACGGCTCTGGCTCCAGCCGCGACTGGGCGGCGAAAGGGCCGCGCCTGCTGGGGGTACGCGTGGTGATCGCCGAATCGTTCGAACGGATCCACCGCTCGAACCTGATCGGCATGGGGATTTTACCGCTGGAGTTCCCGCAGGGCGTGACGCGTAAAACGCTGGCGCTGAGCGGGGATGAAAGCATCAGCGTCGGCGGCCTGCAGAGTCTGCAGCCGGGGCAGACGGTGCCGCTGCATATCACCTATGCTGACGGCCGCGAAGAAGTGGTGGATACCCGCTGCCGCATCGATACGCAAACCGAGCTGACCTACTACCAGAACGACGGCATCCTGCACTACGTCATCAGGAAAATGCTGTAATAAAAAAGGGCGCCTGCGGGCGCCCTGATAGTTTATTGGCTGCGGATTACTTCTGGTCCAGCAGATGGCCCATCTTGGCCGCCTTGGTCGCCAGGTAACGCTCGTTTTTCGGGTTGCGGCCGACGATCAGCGGCACCCGCTCAACGATATTGATCCCGGCTTCGCTCAGAATCTCCACCTTTTTCGGGTTATTGGTCAGCAGGCGCACCGCATCTACGCCCAGCAGTTTAAACATGTCCGCACACAGGGTGAAGTCACGCTCGTCCGCCGCGAAGCCCAGCTGGTGGTTGGCTTCTACAGTGTCGGCGCCCTTGTCCTGCAGCGCATAGGCGCGGATTTTGTTCAGCAGGCCAATGTTGCGGCCTTCCTGGCGGTGATACATCAGGATCCCGCGGCCTTCTTCGGCAATATGCTCCAGCGCGGCTTCCAGCTGGAAACCGCAGTCGCAGCGTAGGCTGAACAGGGCGTCGCCGGTCAGACATTCCGAATGTACGCGCGCCAGCACCGGCGTGTCGCCGCTGATGTCGCCGAAAACCAACGCCAGATGATCGTGCCCGGTGGCGAGTTCTTCAAAACCCACCATCAGGAAATCGCCCCAAGGTGTCGGCAGTTTAGCCTCTGCCACCCGTTTAAGCTGCATGTTACTCTCCAACACTTTCGATTCAATCGCTGCAACGCATGGTACGTCCGACTTAAACGCCTGACCAGCATTAAACGCGTCGCTGCAGATTCCAATGGCTTATTATCGACTATTCTGCCATAACTTCTTGCCCAGCGGTGCTCAGCAAACCAGCATCCGGCGTCGTGCGCCGACTATTAATGCAATCGGGGCGCCCCAGGCTTGGCGCCGGCGTCGTTTGCCATGTTCTTGAGATTACAAGATTGTTACACTGCGCTCTGAACCATAACCGGGATGATAAAATGTTTGATATTGCAAAACGCACCGCCGGCGGAACCCTGTTGCTGTTATTCATTCCGTTAGCCGTTTGGCTGACCGGCTGGCAGTGGCAGCCCGGCGGCGATAACGCGCTGCTGAAAGTGATGTTCTGGATGACGGAAACGGTCACCGCGCCGTGGGGCGTGCTGACCAGCGTGCTGCTGTCGGCCTGGTTTTTGTGGTGCCTGCGCTTTCGCCTGAAGCCGGCGATCGGGCTGCTGGTGCTGTTGCTGGCGTCGATCCTGGTGGGCCAGGGGGTCAAATCGCTGATTAAAGAGCAGGTGCAGGAGCCGCGGCCGTTCGTGCTGTGGCTGGAGCGGCAGCACAATATCAGCGAAGAGCATTTTTACTCGCTGAAGCGTAAACAGCGCGCGGCGCTGGTGAAGGAACAGCTGCAGGATCAGCCGCTGGTGCCGGCGTGGCTGCGCAAGCACTGGCAGTTTGAAACCGGTTTTGCTTTCCCTTCCGGCCATACCACCTTCGCCGCCACCTGGGCCTTGCTGGGCGTCGGCCTGCTGTGGCCGCGTCGGCATTATAAAACCGTGGCGGTGCTGATGGTCTGGGCGGCCGGCGTGATGGCCAGCCGTCTGCTGCTGGGCATGCACTGGCCGCGTGATTTGGCGGTGGCAACCTTAATCAGCGCCTTGCTGGTAGCGATTGCCTGCTGGCTGGCGCAGCGCTGGTTCGGGCCGCTTGCGCCGCCGCCGGAAGAGCAGCGGGAGATCGCCCATCGCAGCCACCGGGAGTAGGCTGCCGTTGTCACAGTGTCACGTTGGCGGCGCCGCCCGTCGCCAACGCCATCCCGCGCCTCCGCCTTGTATTTGGCGCATTCGCCCCCATTTCATTACTAATTCATTATTTTGAGACAGGTTCTCATCTGCGAGTTCAATAATGCCATTATTGCCGAATATACCAGCGTCTTTATGTATTTATCGCACGCCAGGGTTTCCCTGCTGCGGCGGGAAATGCTAACTTAATGTATTACGGACGCCACACTTGGGCATAATTCATCCGATAAACTCGGCATCGCGGGAAAGAATGTGAAATATTTACTTATTTTTTTGCTGGTTCTGGTGATCTTCGTTATTTCCGTAACGCTCGGCGCGCAGAACGATCAGGTTGTGACGTTTAATTATCTGGTGGCGCAGGGCGATTACCGGGTATCCACACTTCTGGCGACGCTGTTCGGCATCGGTTTCGTACTTGGCTGGATTATTTGCGGTCTGTTTTACCTGCGTACGCGCCTTGCCCTGAGCCGCGCCGAGCGGAAAGTGAAAAGGCTGGAGTCGCAGCTGGAAACGCCGGCTGAACCGGTGACTCAGCCCGTTGTCAGCAAGGAATAATCTTCTATGTTAGAGCTGCTGTTTCTGTTGCTGCCCGTGGCTGCCGCCTATGGCTGGTACATGGGGCGCAGAAGTGCTCAGCAGGATAAACAGCAGGAAGCCAACCGCCTGTCGCGTGAGTATGTGGCCGGGGTCAACTTCCTGCTTTCCAACCAGCAGGACAAAGCGGTCGATCTGTTCCTCGATATGCTGAAAGAGGACAGCAACACCGTGGAGGCCCACCTGACGTTGGGTAACCTGTTCCGTTCCCGCGGTGAAGTCGACCGCGCAATTCGTATTCACCAGGCGCTGATGGAAAGCTCGTCGCTCACCTTTGAGCAGCGCCTGCTGGCAGTGCAGCAGCTGGGGCGCGACTATATGGCCGCCGGGCTGTATGACCGCGCCGAAGATATGTTCAGCCAGCTCACCGATGAGCAGGACTTTCGCCTGGCGGCGCTGCAGCAGCTGCTGGTGATTCATCAGGCAACCAGCGACTGGCAGAAGGCCATCGAAGTGGCCGAGCGTCTGGTCAAGCTGGGTAAAGACAAACAGCGCGGTGAAATCGCGCATTTCTATTGTGAACTGGCGCTGCAGGCGATGGGCAGCGACGATCTCGACAAGGCGATGTCGCTACTTAAGCGCGCCGCCTCGGCGGACAAACAGTGCGCGCGCGTATCGATCATGGTTGGCCGTATTTATATGGCGCAGGCCGAGTACGCCAAGGCGGTGGAGTCGTTCAAGCGGGTGCTGGATCAGGATAAGGATCTGGTGAGCGAAACCTTGCCGATGCTGCAGGAGTGCTATCAGCATCTGCCGCAGCAGGAGGCCGCCTGGGCCGAGTTCCTCAAGCGCTGCGTAGAGGAAAACTGCGGCGCCACGGCGGAGCTGATGCTGGCCGAGGTGATCGAACAGCACGAAGGGCGCGATGTGGTGCAGGTGTATATCAACCGTCAGTTGCAGCGTCACCCGACCATGCTGGTGTTCTACCGCCTGATGGACTATCACCTGGCCGATGCGGAAGACGGCCGTGCGAAGGAGAGCCTGCTGCTGCTGCGCGATATGGTCGGCGAACAGATCCGCACCAAGCCGCGCTACCGCTGCCATAAGTGCGGCTTTACCGCGCATTCGCTCTATTGGCACTGTCCGTCATGCCGCTCCTGGGCATCGGTGAAGCCGATCCGCGGGCTGGATGGTCAATAAAAAACGGGGCAAATATTTCGCCCCGTTTTTGTCAGGTTCGCCTATTTCTTCTTGCCGTTTTTCCCGTTGACCTTCAGCAGCTGACGCAGCTTTCTCAACTCTTTCTGGCTTAGCGGCGCCTCCACCACTTCTGTGGTTTCCGGGCTGTCGATCTCAACCGCCTTGCTCTGCCCGGCGGCCGGTGCGGCGAAGCTGTCCGCCAGACGTCGGCAGACTTCCGCGCTCAGCGAGCATTCGCCGGTCATCGCCGCCGCTCTGACTTTTTCTTTCAGTTCAAGAGGGATTTTTATCGTTAGGGTAGATAGCTCGCTCATGTGACAGCCTTGTATGGGATAGGGAGGCTTCACGCTAATCCAGCCCGGTGACGCCGTCTAGTGCGTCACAAAAATTTAATATTGGCGCGGTAAGGCAAAGCGGCGGCAGAGCAAAAAAGTATGGCCCAGATGCCCAGACATCGTGCAGTTGACGCCTTGCGGCTGGGATTTCCGGCGGTCGGCATGTAGAATGCGGCGTGCCGTTTTTGCTGGTTCGCCCCGCGGAGTGCTCAGGGGGCAGGTTGATGTCCATTTTACAAAGGGTAAAAGCAATGAGTTCTGAAAGTAACGTTAATAACAATGGGTTAAAATCATCTCCAATCGTTGTTGCGCTGGATTATGCCGATAAGAACGCCGCGTTAGCCTTTGTCGACCGCATCGACCCGCAAGACTGCCGCCTGAAAGTGGGCAAAGAGATGTTTACCCTGTTTGGCCCGCAGCTGGTGCGCGATTTGCACCAGCGCGGCTTTGACGTGTTCCTCGATTTAAAATTCCACGATATTCCCAACACCACGGCGCATGCGGTGGCGGCGGCGGCGGAGCTGGGCGTATGGATGGTTAACGTCCACGCCAGCGGCGGCGCGCGCATGATGAACGCGGCAAAAGAGGCGCTGCTGCCGTATGGCAATCAGGCGCCGCTGCTGATTGCCGTCACGGTGCTCACCAGCATGGAGGCGGAAGACCTGCGTGCCATCGGCATCGACATCAGCCCGGCGGAGCAGGCGGAACGTCTGGCGCGCCTGACGCGCGACTGCGGCCTGGACGGCGTGGTGTGCTCCGCACAGGAAGCACAGCGGCTGAAGGCCGCCTGCGGCAGCCAATTCCAGCTGGTCACGCCGGGCATTCGCCCGCAGGGCAGCGCGACCGGCGATCAGCGCCGCGTGATGACGCCGGTTGAGGCGCAGGCCGCCGGCGTCGACTATATGGTGATCGGCCGCCCGATTACCCAATCTGCCGATCCGGCTGCCACGCTGGCCGCTATCCGCGCGTCACTGCGCTAATTCGGAGGCTGAGGATGAAAGACAGCAACAGCCGGCTGGTGTACTCCACCGACGGCGGCCGGGTGAAGGAAGAAGAGGCTAAACCGCAGCGTCCGCGCGGCGACGGCATCGTACGTATTCAGCGCCAGACCAGCGGCCGTAAGGGCAAGGGCGTGTGTCTGATATCCGGCCTCGATCTGGACGACGGTGCGCTGGATAAACTGGCGGCGGAGCTGAAGAAGAAGTGCGGCTGCGGCGGTTCGGTCAAAGACGGCGTCATCGAGATTCAGGGTGACAAGCGTGATTTGCTCAAACAGCTGCTGGAAGCCAAAGGTATGAAGGCCAAACTGGCGGGCGGTTAAGCGTTTTAATAGCCATGCCGCGTGATGCAGTGCGGCATGGCCGATCGTATGTTTGGGCGGTGAACCCGGTGACTGCAGGAAAAGCCACAGACAAATAAAGCGACCTGAAATTATTTTTTTCGTTATCTATAACCTTGCCGCTTTTGCCGGTTTACCGGCAGCGGTCTTTGCCATCCGTCGGGTTATTTCCCAACCTGATGACCGATGATCCCACCTACTGCCGCACCGCCCAGCGTGCCTAACGCGCTGCCGTCGGTCAGTACTGCGCCGCCGACTGCGCCGGCGCCAGCGCCGATCGCGGTGTTACGGTCACGTTTGGACATGTTGGAGCAGGCGCTCAGCGAAAATGCCAGCGTAATCGCCAGAGCGGCGGTAGCAAAACGTTTATTAATGATCATCATAATGACTTCTCCTTAGCATGGGCTATATGGAAGTGCCTTAAGTAAGTATATACCCGTTATACTTCAAGTCACGGGGGGTGGCTGCGCTCAGTCACCCGAATCACTGACTCGTGTAAGCTCATCGGGACTCCTTCCCTTGCCGCCTACCCGTAACTCGAATTATTTAGGCTATACCCTGTCACTTTCCTGCCGCTTTTTTGTTGCCGCAGAAAGGGACCGGGCACAGGCGTAAACCCTACATCAAGCCCGCTATTCACGCCCATACAGTAGCAAATAAACCGCCGGCGCCAGGCCTGCGGATAAAACTACGGCAAACTGCGCCGCAGCATTTAAGTATAAATAGTTACATTTCCATTTGCAGGTAAATATTCTGAAATCATTGCGAATGATCCGGTTTTAGCCGGTCGCCGCTGCGCGAGCGCACGCTTTGCCTGCGTCAGCAGAAAGCTGCCTGTCTTTAGCCAATTTGCCCATACCCGTTGCCGCCGACGCCTTCGACAATAGCGGCAAAGCCGGTGAATTGAGGAAAGACGATGCTTAACGCGTTAAAACAGCAGGTTCTGGAGGCGAATCTGGCGCTGCCGCGCCACCGCCTGGTGACGTTTACCTGGGGCAACGTCAGCGGCGTGGATCGTCAGGCGGGGCTGATGGTGATTAAACCGTCCGGCGTCGAATATGAGGTGCTGTCGCTGGAAGATATGGTGGTGGTGGAGCTGGAGAGCGGCAAGGTGGTGGAGGGCGGCAAGAAACCGTCATCCGATACCGAAACCCACCGCGCGCTGTACCTGAATTTTGACGGCGTCGGCGGCGTGGTGCATACCCATTCCCGCCATGCCACCATCTGGGCGCAGGCCGGTCTGGATCTGCCCGCCTGGGGCACCACGCATGCCGATTACTTCTACGGCGAGATTCCCTGCACCCGTAAAATGCACGACGCCGAGATTGCCGGGCGTTATGAGTGGGAAACCGGCCAGGTGATCGTGGAAACCTTCCGCCAGCGTCAGCTGGACGCCGCCGCGCTGCCGGCGGTGCTGGTGCATTCGCACGGCCCCTTTGTCTGGGGGACGGACGCCGCCAATGCGCTGCATAACGCCGTGGTGCTGGAGGAGATCGCCTATATGGGCATCTTCTCGCGTCAGCTGTCGCCCGGGCTGCCGCCGATGCAGCAGACCCTGCTGGATAAGCACTACCTGCGCAAACACGGCAAGCATGCCTACTACGGCCAGTAAGCGCGCCGGGCGCTATTCGCCCACCATATCGAGCTGTAGGCCCTGACGCTGCAGTAACTGCTGATAGTCCGGCGGCAGCCGCGTGTCGGTGATCACCCGGCTGATTTGCTGCGGCGTCGCCAGCGGGTTGGGCTGTATCTGGCCGAATTTAGAGGCGTCGGTCAGCACGATATTTTCCACCCCCTTCGCCAGCACCGCATTGACCACGTCGGCGCGCATCATGTCGCGGCCGGTAAAGCCGGTATCGGCGTGATAGCCGTCGATGCCGATAAACGCCTTGCTGAAATGCACCTGCTGAATGCACAGCCGCGTCAGCGGGCCGACCACGGTTTCGCTCTGCTTCTGATACATGCCGCCGAGGACAATCACCTCACAGTCGCTCTCTTTCAGCAGATGGGCGATGTAATGGCTGACGGTAATCAGCGTGATCTGCCGGCGTTCCGCCAGGTAGCGGGCCAGCAGGGCGTTGGCGCTGCCGCTTTCGATAAAGATGGTTTCGCCGTCGTTGACCAGCGACGCGGCATAGCGCGCCAGCTGCTGCTTCAGCGTGAAGTTGGACATCATGCGGGCGTCGACGTCATCGCTTTCCAGCGCTACGGCGGCGCCGTGGATGCGCTTGAGGTAGCTGCGTTTTTCCAACAGATTCAGATCCTGCCGGATGGTGACTTCCGAAACGCCCGATGCGCGCGCCAGTTCGCTGACGCTGATGCGGCGTCGCTCGTTGACCCATTGCAAAATGCTCTGTTGTCTTGCGTTCATAGGCTCCTGATGGGGCGGAGTGCGCCTGTTTTCAACGAGATAGTCGATGCGGCAGATAATAACACGCCGCGCCGGCGCGGCAATGCGCTAAAGCCCTGCGCATCGTCAGCGGCGGGCTTTTGGTTTAGCATAGGGCCAACGGTGTTTGAATCAGCAGATAACGATGCAGGAGTCCGACATGGAAATTTACCTCGATAGCGCGGATGTCACGGCGGTAAAACGTCTGGCGCGGGTGTTGCCGTTACAGGGCGTCACCACTAACCCGAGCATAGTCGCCAAAGAGGGCAAGCCGCTCTGGGAAGTGCTGCCGGCGCTGCGCGATGCGTTGGGCGGTACCGGTAAGCTGTTTGCCCAGGTGATGGCGAACGACGCGGAGCGGATGGTGGCGGAAGCGGTGCTGCTGAACCAGCGCGTGCCGGGGCTGATAGTGAAGATCCCGGCGACGGGCGAAGGGCTGGCGGCGATGAAAAAGCTGCAGTCGATGTCGATCCCGACGCTGGGTACGGCGGTATACGGCGCCACGCAGGGGCTGCTGGCGGCGCTGTCCGGCGCCGAGTATGTTGCGCCCTACGTCAATCGCGTCGATGCGCAGGGCGGTGATGCGCTGGCTATGGTGCGGGAACTGCAGCAGCTGCTGACGCTGCATGCGCCGCAGGCCAAGGTGCTGGCCGCCAGCTTTAAAACGCCGCGTCAGGTGCTGGCATGCATGCTGGCAGGCTGCCGCGCGGTCACCTTGCCGGTTGAGGTGGCTGAACAGCTGATCGCCACGCCGGCGGTGGATGCCGCGCTGGCGACGTTTGAGCAGGACTGGCAGGCGGCGTTCGGCACAACGCTACTGAGCTGAGCACGGCGGCGTTTCACCATCAGGCGGCAGAAGCCGCCTTTTTTGTGCGCTGCGTTTTATTTTGGAATGACAGACCCTTAAAAATAAAACAACGTTTTAATTTTATGCATGCGATCACTTTTATTCACGTTGTGAACCGTTAGCGTGGATGCTCCAATCGTTTTACCGCGGCCCGGGAAGGCGGCAGTCGACGATGCGTTGCTATAACCAGTTGATCCAGACGGAGTGAGTGATGCAGATAAAACGTGCGATAGACAAGATCCCGGGCGGCATGATGTTGGTGCCGCTGTTCATCGGTGCGGCGTGCCACACCTTTGCGCCGGGGGCAGGAAAATATTTCGGTTCTTTTACCAATGGGTTGATGTCCGGCACGGTGCCGATCCTGGCGGTATGGTTCTTCTGTATGGGGGCGGCGATCAAACTGAGCGCCACCGGCACCGTCCTGCGTAAATCCGGCACGCTGGTGGTGACTAAGATTGCCGTGGCCTGGGTGGTGGCGGCGCTGGCGTCGCGTCTGCTGCCGGAGCATGGGGTGGAAGCCGGTTTCTTCGCCGGGCTGTCGACCCTGGCGCTGGTGGCGGCGATGGATATGACCAACGGCGGCCTGTATGCCTCGATCATGCAGCAGTACGGCAGCAAGGAGGAGGCCGGGGCGTTTGTGCTGATGTCGCTGGAGTCCGGGCCGCTGATGACCATGATTATTCTCGGCACCGCCGGCGTCGCCTCGTTCGAGCCTCAGGTGTTTATCGGCGCGGTGCTGCCGTTCCTGGTGGGCTTTGTGCTGGGCAACCTCGACCCGGAACTGCGAGATTTTTTCGGCAAGGCGGTGCAGACGCTGATCCCGTTTTTCGCCTTTGCGCTGGGCAACACCATCGATCTGAGCGTCATTGCCCAGACCGGCCTGCTGGGGGTTCTGCTGGGCGTTGCGGTGATCGTGGTTACCGGCATTCCGCTGATCGTCGCCGACCGGCTGATCGGCGGCGGTGACGGCACCGCCGGCGTGGCGGCCTCCAGTTCGGCCGGCGCCGCCGTGGCGACCCCGGTGTTGATTGCCGAAATGGTGCCGCAGTTCAAACCGGCGGCGCCGGCGGCGACCGCGCTGGTGGCGACCTCGGTGATTGTCACTTCGATTCTGGTGCCGATCGTGACCGCCGTCTGGTCGCGGCGGGTGAAGGCCAGGGCGGCGATGCGGGAACAGATCTCGCTGGTGAAGTGAGCGCCCGGCGTCCGCCGGACGGGACAGCGCGGCCCTGGGTGGGGCCGCAGCCTCAGCGCATTACCGGCGGTTCAGCTGGTAATACACCTCGTTCCAGCGCAGCGCATCCTTAAAGGCCGGCAGTGTCGTCTCATTATCAATCAGCAGAAACTCAATATTGTGCATCTCCGCATACAGCCGCAGATAGTCGGCATTCAGCGCCTGTGAGAACACCGTATGGTGTGCGCCGCCGCCGAGGATCCAGGCTTCGGCGGCGGTGGCGAGCGACGGCTGCGCCCGCCAGATGGCGCGCGCCACCGGCAGCTTCGGCAGCGGATGCGGCTGTTCAACGGTATCAACCTGATTCACCAGCAGGCGGAAGCGATCGCCCATATCGATCAGGCTGGCGTTTACCGCCGGCCCCGCCGGGGTGGAGAAGATCAGCCGCGCCGGGTCGGCCTTGCCGCCGATACCGAGCGGCTGTACGTCCAGCAGCGGCTTTTGTTCGGCGATCGACGGGCAGACCTCCAGCATATGAGAGCCGATCACCAAATCATTACCCGGCTGGAAGTGATAGGTGTAATCCTCCATAAACGAGGTGCCGCCTTCCAGGCCGCTGGCCATCACCTTCAGAATGCGCAGCAGCGCGGCGGTCTTCCAGTCGCCTTCGCCGCCGAAGCCGTAACCCTGCTGCATCAGACGCTGTACCGCCAGCCCCGGCAGCTGCTGCATGCCGTGCAGGTCTTCGAAGTTGGTGGTGAAGGCGTGGTAGCCGCCCTGTTGCAGGAAGCGTTGCATCCCCAGTTCGATGCGCGCGGCGTCCAGCAGGTTCTGCCGTTTGGTGCCGTGCAGGGCGACCGCGTCGCTCAGCGTGTAGCTGGCTTCATAGTCGTCGATCAGCGCATCCACCTCGCCGCTGCCGACCTCATTAATCACGCTGACCAGATCGCCGATGCCGTAGGCGTTAACCTCATAGCCGAACTGAATCTGCGCGCCGACCTTGTCGCCCTCGGTGACGGCCACCTGGCGCATATTGTCGCCGAAGCGCGCCACCTTCAGCTGCCGGCTTTCCTGACGCGCGACGGCGACGCGCATCCACTGTGCAATGCGCTGCTGGGCCTGCCGATCCTGCCAATGGCCGGTGATAACGCTGTGCTGCTGGCGCATGCGCGCGCCGATAAAACCGAACTCGCGGCCGCCGTGTGCGGTCTGGTTCAGGTTCATAAAGTCCATATCCATACTGTCCCACGGCACGGCGGCGTTGAATTGGGTATGGAACTGCAACAGCGGCTTGCTGAGAACCGACAGGCCGGCGATCCACATTTTGGCCGGCGAGAAGGTGTGCAGCCAGGTGATAATACCGATACACGCCGGCTGATAGTTGGCGTCGCGGCAGACGGCGCTGATTTCATCCGGCGTGGTGACCAGCGGCTTGAGCACCAGTTTGACCGGCAGGCCGGCCTCCTGATTCAGGCCGTTAACCACCTGTTCGGCGTGTTGTTTCACCTGCTGCAGGGTTTGCGGTCCATACAGATGCTGGCTGCCGATGACAAACCAGACTTCGCGTTGTGTAAATACGTCCATCAGAAACTCCAGGTCGGTTGGCGGTTATTGGGCGTGGTCAGTACTCGGCGCGGCATAGCGCGGTTCGGCGGCCTGACACCACTGTTGATAGCGTTGATAAAGCTGTTGGTAGCGCGCTACGCGCTGCGGGTCGGGCTGCAGGGTGCGCTCCAGGCCGCAGGCCATATGGTGCTGTGCCGTCGGGATATCGGCGTGCCGGCCGGCGGCGACGGCGGCGAAAATCGCCGCCCCCAGCGCGCAGCACTGATCGGAGGCGACAATCTGCAGCGGGCGGTTCATCACGTCGGCGCAGGCCTGCATGATGGTCGGCGATTTACGCGCGATGCCGCCCAGCGCCAGCACGTTGTCCACCGGAATATCCTGCTGCTCAAAGCACTCCATAATGGCGCGCGCGCCGAAGGCGGTGGCGGCGACCAGGCCGCCGAACAGCGTCGGGGCGTCGGTGCCGAGATTAAGATCGCCGATCACTCCCTGCAGGCGCTGATTGGCGTACGGCGTGCGGCGGCCGTTGAACCAGTCCAGCACCACCGGCAGATGTTCCAGCGAGGGATTGGCGGCCCAGGCGTCGGTCAGCGTTGTCAGCAGCCGCTGCTCAATGTGCGCCAGCTGCGGCTGCAGTTCCGGCCGGCTGCGGGCGGCTTCGCGCAGCGGCCAGCTCAGCAGGCGGCCGAACCAGGCGTACATATCGCCGAACGCCGACTGGCCCGCCTCCATGCCGATCAGGCCGGGCACCACGCTGCCGTCGACCTGGCCGCAGATGCCGGCGATCGCCCGCGTGCCGACGCGCTGGCGCTCGGCCAGCAAAATGTCGCAGGTGGAAGTGCCAATCACTTTGACCAGCGTATGAGGGCGGGCGCCGGCGCCGACCGCGCCCATATGGCAGTCGAACGCGCCGCCGGACAGCACCACCTGCGGCGACAGGCCGAGCCGCTGCGCCCACTCGGCGCTCAGCGTGCCGACCGGCTGCTCGGCGGTCTGGCTGGCTTCAAACAGCGGATAGGGCAGATCGTCGACCAGCAGCGGATCCAGCGCGGCGAAGAACGCCCGCGGCGGCAGTCCGCCCCAGTCCGGATGCCACAGCGTCTTGTGGCCGACGCTGCAGCGGCCGCGCATCAGCCGCTGCGGCGCCGTGGTGCCGGACAACAGCGCCGGCACCCAGTCGCACAGTTCCACCCAGGAGGCGGCCGCCCGGCGCACCGCCGCATCCTGACGCGAGACGTGCAGGATCTTGGCCCAGAACCACTCGGATGAGTACACGCCGCCGATATAGCGGGTGTAATCGGTAAACTCGCCGCTGCGGCACAGGCGGTTGATCGCTTCCGCTTCATCGATCGCCGTATGGTCCTTCCACAGCACAAACATGGCGTTCGGGTTATCGGCGAACTCCGGCCGCAGCGCCAGCACCTGGCCGTGCTCGTCGATCGGCGCCGGGGTGGAGCCGGTGGAGTCGACGCCGATGCCGACCACGCTCTGGCGCTGATGCGGCGTCATGCGCTGCACCAGCGCGACGATCGCCTGTTCCATGGCGTCAATATAGTCGCGCGGATGATGGCGGAACTGATTCTGCGCCGCGTCGCAGTAGTCGCCGCGCTGCCAGCGCGGGTAGTAGGCCACTTCGGTATCCAGTTCTTCGCCGCTGCGGCAATCCACCGCCAATACGCGCACCGAGTCGCTGCCGAAGTCCAGTCCCAGGGCGATTGCGTCTGCCGTCATGATAGAGACTCCTGATTAAAAAGGACGGCTATCACCATAAGAGCGCGCCGGGCGGGGCGATGAGGATACGTTGGCTGGATGTATGCACAATTCTGCTTCCCGCAGCGATTTTGTGATGGCTATCAAAAGTTGGCGGCAGACCGAATTGGCTAAATATATGGACTTACCTGCTGTTATCTCTGGATGTGATAGCGCTCTACATTTCATTAACAAATAACCGCTAAAACTTACCCGGTCTGCATGCCGACGTCGGGCAGGGCGCGCCAATAAGCGCCTTACCGACACGGTAACCGAACATACCCTAATGAGAACGTTTTCACTGCGCGAGATTTTCAGCGCCGGGGAGAACCACACAGCGGAGAGCACTATGCATAAATTCACTAAGGCGCTGGCGGCGATAGGGCTGGCGGCGGTTATGTCACAATCAGCTATTGCCGAAACCATGAAACTGGGTTTTCTGGTCAAGCAGCCGGAGGAGCCGTGGTTCCAGACCGAATGGAAATTTGCCGATAAGGCCGGCAAAGATCTTGGCTTCGAGGTGATAAAAATCGCGGTGCCGGACGGCGAGAAAACCCTGAACGCTATCGACAGCCTGGCCGCCAGCGGCGCCAAAGGATTTGTCATCTGTACGCCGGATCCGAAACTCGGTTCGGCGATCGTCGCCAAGGCGCGCAGCTATGACCTGAAAGTGATCGCCGTCGACGATCAGTTTGTGACCGCCAAAGGCAAGCCGATGGACAGCGTGCCGCTGGTGATGATGGCCGCCAGTAAAATCGGCGAACGTCAGGGGCAGGAGCTGTGGAAGGAGATGAACAAGCGCGGCTGGAACGCGGCGGAGACCGGCGTGATGGCGATTACCGCCAATGAGCTGGATACCGCGCGCCGTCGCACTACCGGCTCGATGGACGCGCTGAAGGCCGCCGGCTTCCCAGAAAAGCAGATCTATCAGGTGCCTACTAAATCCAACGATATTCCCGGCGCCTTTGACGCCGCCAACTCCATGCTGGTGCAGCATCCGAACGTGAAACACTGGCTGATTGTCGGCATGAACGACAACACCGTGCTGGGCGGCGTGCGCGCCACCGAAGGCCAGGGCTTCAAGGCGGCGGACGTGATCGGCATCGGCATCAACGGCGTTGACGCGGTCAGCGAACTGTCCAAGGCGCAGGCCACCGGCTTCTACGGCTCGCTGTTGCCAAGCCCGGATATTCACGGCTACAAGAGCATCCAGATGCTGCATGACTGGGTAGCGAAAGACGTCGAACCGCAGAAGTTTACCGAAGTGACCGACGTGGTGCTGATCACCCGCGACAACTTTAAAACCGAACTGCAGAAAAAAGGCCTGATGTAACCCCTGAGCCGTCCGGCCCGCGCCGGGCGGCGTGTTTTCGCAAGCCATGAGGAACGCATTATGACCGCCAGCACGCCTTATCTGGCCTTCCGCGGCATCGGCAAAACCTTCCCCGGCGTCAAGGCGCTGGACGATATCAGTTTTAGCTGTCAGGCCGGGCAGATTCATGCGCTGATGGGAGAGAACGGCGCCGGCAAATCCACGCTGCTGAAGATCCTCAGCGGCAACTACGCCCCCAGCCAGGGGGACATCCTGCTGCAGGGGCAGCCGGTGCGTTTTAACGCTACCACCGAGGCGCTGGACGCCGGCGTGGCGATTATCTACCAGGAGCTGCACCTGGTGCCGGAAATGACGGTGGCCGAGAATATTTATCTGGGGCAGCTGCCCAGCAAGCGCGGCCTGGTGGATCGCAAACTGCTGCGCTATGAGGCGCGGTTGCAGCTGGAGCATCTCGGGCTGGATATCGATCCGGACACGCCGCTGAAATACCTCTCCATCGGCCAGTGGCAGATGGTGGAAATCGCCAAGGCGCTGGCGCGCAACGCCAAGATTATCGCCTTCGATGAACCGACCAGCTCGCTGTCGGCGCGCGAGATTGAACACCTGTTCCGGGTGATCCGCGAACTGCGCGCTGAAGGACGGGTGATTCTGTATGTCTCCCACCGCATGGAGGAGATTTTCGCCCTCAGCGACGCCATCACGGTATTTAAAGACGGGCGCTACGTGCGCACCTTCGACGATATGAGCCAGGTGGATCACGAGCGGCTGGTGCAGGCGATGGTCGGCCGCGAGCTGGGGGATATTTATGGCTACCAACCGCGCGAGCACGGCCCGGTGCGGCTGCAGCTGGATAACCTGCAGGCACCCGGGGTGAAAACGCCGATCAGCCTCAGCGTGCGCGCCGGCGAAATCGTCGGCCTGTTCGGGCTGGTGGGCGCCGGGCGCAGCGAGTTGATGAAGGGCATCTTCGGCGCCACGCGGGTCGGCGGCGGCCGGCTGACGCTGGACGGCGCGCCGCTGACGATCCGCTCGCCGATCGACGCCATCCGCGCCGGCATCATGCTGTGCCCGGAGGACCGCAAGGCCGACGGCATCATCCCGGTGCACTCGGTGCGCGACAATATCAATATCAGCGCGCGGCGCAAAAGCCTGCGGGCGGGCTGCCTGATCGACAACGCCTGGGAGAACCGCAACGCGCAGCAGCATATCCGCGCGCTCAATATCAAAACCCCCAGCGCCGAGCAGCTGATTATGAACCTCTCCGGCGGCAACCAGCAGAAGGCGATCCTTGGCCGCTGGCTGTCGGAGGAGATGAAAGTGATGATGCTCGACGAACCGACGCGCGGCATTGACGTCGGCGCCAAGCATGAAATCTATAACGTGATCTATCAACTGGCGCAGCAGGGCATTGCGGTGCTGTTCGCCTCCAGCGATCTGCCCGAAGTGCTGGGGCTGGCGGACCGCATCGTGGTGATGCGCGAAGGCGAGATCTCCGGCGAACTGGCGCACGACGAGGCCAGCGAAGAGCTGGCGCTGAGCCTGGCGATGCTGCGCACCCCCGATATTACCCCTGATGCCGCGGCGGCGGTGGCCTGACCGTGGAGGAGAAAAAGATGTCGACCCTAACGACCCATTCGGAAAAAAAACGCGGCAGCCTGGGGCTGTCGCGCATCTGGGACAGCTACGGCATGCTGGTGGTGTTTGCGGTGCTGTTCCTGGCCTGCGTGCTGCTGGTGCCCAACTTCGGCTCGTTTATCAATATGAAAGGGCTGGGGCTGGCGATCTCCATGTCCGGCATGGTGGCCTGCGGTATGCTGTTCTGCCTGGCCTCCGGCGATTTTGACCTGTCGGTGGCGTCGGTTATCGCCTGCGCCGGGGTGACCACCGCGGTGGTGATCAATATGAGCGAAAGCCTGTGGATCGGCGTCGCCGCCGGGCTGCTGCTGGGCGTGGTCTCCGGCCTGATTAACGGCTTTGTGATTGCGCGGCTTAAAATCAACGCGCTGATCACCACGCTGGCGACCATGCAAATTTTTCGCGGTCTGGCGTATATCATTTCCGACGGCAAGGCGGTGGGGATTGAGGATGAACGCTTCTTCGCCCTCGGCTACGCCAACTGGCTGGGCGTGCCGGCGCCGATCTGGATCACCATCGGCTGTCTGATCCTGTTCGGCTTCCTGTTGAATAAAACCACCTTCGGCCGCAATACGCTGGCGATCGGCGGCAATGAAGAAGCGGCGCGCCTGGCCGGGGTGCCGGTGGTGCGCACCAAGATCGTGATCTTCGTGCTGTCCGGGCTGGTGTCCGCCGCGGCGGGCATTATTCTGGCGTCGCGCATGACCAGCGGCCAGCCGATGACCTCAATCGGCTATGAGCTGATCGTGATTTCCGCCTGCGTGCTGGGCGGCGTCTCGCTGAAGGGCGGCATCGGCAAGATTTCCTATGTGATTGCCGGGGTGCTGATTCTCGGCACGGTGGAAAACGCCATGAACCTGCTGAATATCTCTCCGTTTGCGCAGTACGTGGTGCGCGGGGCGATCCTGCTGGCGGCGGTGATTTTTGACCGCTATAAGCAGCAGGCTAAACGTACCGCCTAGGACGCGTTATCGCGTTGCCGGCGTGGGGCCGGCAACGCGGCAGGATAACCGAGTATTACGGAGGCCGAATGTACCATCGTATGGCGCAGGAATCTCAGTCGGACCCGCTGTTGCCGGGTTACAGCTTTAACGCCTACCTGGTGGCCGGGCTGACGCCGATTATGGCGGAGGGGCCGTTGGATTTCTTTATTGAGCGGCCGGGCGGCATGAAGGGTTATATCCTTAATCTGACCATCAAGGGGCAGGGCAAGGTGTTTGACGGCGAGGAGACGCTGTACTGCAACCCCGGCGATCTGCTGCTGTTTCCGCCGAAGGCGGCGCACCATTACGGCCGTTCGCCGGACAGCGACTGCTGGCACCACCGCTGGGTCTATTTCCGCCCGCGCGCCTACTGGGCCGACTGGCTGGAGTGGCGCAGCAAAAACCACCAGGTCGGGCGGCTGACGCTGCCCGGCGGCCAGCTGCTGCAGGAGTTTGACCGCCTGTTCGCCAGTATCGAGCAGACCCAGCGCTCCGGCCGGCGGCTGGCGGAGGAGATGAGCATGAACCTGCTGGAGCGCCTGCTGCTACGCGCGATGGAGGAAGACCCGCTCAGTCCGCAGAAGATTATGGATCCGCGGGTGATCGAAGCCTGCCAGTTTATTACCGGCAACCTGGCGGGGGAGCTGCGCATTGAGGAGGTGGCGCGCCACGTTTGCCTGTCGCCGTCGCGGCTGGCGCACCTGTTCCGTGAGCAGGTGGGCATCAATATTCTGCGCTGGCGCGAAGATCAGCGGGTGATCCGCGCCAAACTGCTGCTGCAGACCACCCAGGAGTCGATCGCCGCCATCGGCCGCGTGGTGGGCTATGACGACCAGCTCTACTTTTCGCGGGTGTTCCGCAAGCGCGTAGGGGTCAGCCCCAGCGATTTCCGTCGCCGCAGCGTAGAGATTAACTATCCGGCGCAGCGGGGCCGTGAGCGGGCCTGGAACAACCCGGGCGTTGCGGCTGCGGATTAACATTTAATTTACTTCTTGTTCCGTTCGGCATCATGGTGTCAAATCACAGGGTGATAACTGGCCTTGCAGAGGAAACACCATGGCTGAAACTCTTCGCGTTGGGCTGGTGGGCTACGGCTACGCCAGCAAAACCTTTCATGCGCCGCTGATTGCCGGCACGCCGGGCCTGGAACTGGCGGCGGTGGTCAGCAGCGACGCCGGCAAGGTGCACGCCGACTGGCCGGCGCTGCCGGTGGTCAGCGAACCCCAGGCGCTGTTCAACGACCCTACGCTGGATCTGATCGTCATTCCCACCCCGAACGATACCCACTATCCGCTGGCGCAGCAGGCGCTGGCGGCGGGCAAGCACGTGGTGGTGGACAAACCGTTTACCGTGACGTTGTCACAGGCGCGCGCCCTGCAGCAACAGGCGCAGCAGCGCGGTCTGCTGCTGTCGGTATTCCACAACCGCCGCTGGGACAGCGACTTCCTGACGCTGAAAACGCTGCTGCAGGAAGGCTCACTGGGAGAAGTGGTCTACTTTGAATCGCACTTCGACCGGTTCCGGCCGCAGGTGCGCCAGCGCTGGCGCGAACAGGGCGGCGCGGGCAGCGGCATTTGGTACGATCTGGGGCCGCATCTGATCGACCAGGCGCTGCAGCTGTTCGGCAAGCCGCAGACGCTGTTTGTCGATCTGGGCCAGCTGCGGCCGGGTTCGCAGTCGGTCGACTACTTCCACGCGCTACTGCAGTACGGCAAGCGCCGCGTGGTGCTGCACGCTTCGATGCTGGCGGCGGCCGAAGGTCCGCGCTATATCGTGCACGGCACCCAGGGCAGCTACATCAAATATGGCCTGGACCCGCAGGAAGACCGGTTGAAGGCCGGCGACCGCCTGCCGCAGGCCGACTGGGGCTATGATATGCGCGACGGAGTAGTGACATTGTCACGTGATGACGTGCTGGCGGAGCAGCCGCTGCTGACGCTGCCCGGCAACTATCCGGCCTACTATGCCGCCATCCGCGACGCGATTAACGGCGACGGCGCCAATCCGGTACCGGCCGCCGAGGCGATCGCGGTGATGGAAATGATTGAGCTGGGGATTGAGTCGGACAAACAGCAGGCCGCACTGCCGGTCAGCTAATTCGCACCTCTTTTTTTCGTTACGGGCTCAGGCGCTGGGCCCGTTTTTTGGCAAGGAATTTTGATTGATGTCCTGGTTGCAACGTCTGCGTATCGATAAGTTTTTACTGGTTTTGATTTTGGTGGTGGTGGTGGCCTCGCTGTTCCCGTGTGAAGGGGTGTGGCAGGTATTTTTTGAGCGGTTGACCACCGCGGCGATCGCGCTGCTGTTCTTTATGCACGGCGCCAAACTGTCGCGTCAGGCGATTATCGCCGGCATGGGCCACTGGAAGCTGCATCTGGTGGTGTTTCTCAGCACCTTTGCGCTGTTCCCGCTGCTGGGGCTGGCGATGAACCTGCTGGTGCCGAACTTTATGACGCCGACGGTGTACCTCGGCTTCCTGTATCTGTGCGCGCTGCCGGCGACGGTGCAGTCGGCGATCG
Source organism: Serratia sp. FGI94 (assembly GCF_000330865.1). NCBI lineage: Bacteria > Pseudomonadati > Pseudomonadota > Gammaproteobacteria > Enterobacterales > Yersiniaceae > Serratia > Serratia sp. FGI94. The sequence goes on along the minus strand of NC_020064.1, from coordinate 2,526,143 downwards.
CCTTCACCTCTGCCGCCGGCGGCAACGTGGCGGCGGCCATCTGCAGCGCGTCGGCCTCCAGCATCCTCGGCGTATTCCTGTCGCCGCTGTTGGTCGGGGCGTTGATGCACACTCAGGGCGGCAATACTGACGTGCTGCATGCCATCGGCGCGATTATCCTGCAGCTGATGGTGCCGTTTGTCATCGGCCATCTGGCGCGTCCGCTGATTGGCAAGTGGATCGACCGGCACCGCAAGCTGATTAACCTGACCGACCGCTCCTCGATTCTGCTGGTGGTGTATACCGCCTTCAGCGCCGCGGTGGTAGAAGGCATCTGGCATAAAATCGACGGCATGTCGCTGTTGACGATCGTGGTGATGTCGCTGGTGCTGCTGACGGTGGTGCTGGTGATCAATACCTACGCCGCGCGCCTGCTGGGCTTTAACACCGCCGATGAGATCACCATCGTGTTCTGCGGTTCGAAAAAGAGTCTGGCGAACGGCATTCCGATGGCGAACGTGCTGTTCCCGGCCGCGGCGGTGGGGGCAATGGTGCTGCCGCTGATGATTTTCCACCAGATCCAGCTAATGATTTGTGCGGTGCTGGCGCAGCGCTACGCGCGCAAAACGGCGCGTGAACAGCAGACGACGGCCGAGGCGAAATAAGCGCAACCGGCCGGCGGGGGATTAACGGAACCATGCCGGCCATGTGCGCTGAGCGGCGCGGTGCAGTTCGGCGGCCTGTCGGCGGCAGACCGTCAGCAGCAGCTGCCGCAGCCACTGATGCGCGGGGTCGGCTTTTCTGCGCGGGTGCCACATTTGGGAGACGGTGATCTCCGGCGTGGCGACCGGCAGCCTGAGCCCCTGCAGCCTTTCTCCGCCGCCGCAGCGCATTTTCTGGATAAAAAACGACGCCGGCACCAGCGCCACCAGATCGGACTGGGCGGCGATGGCCAGCGCGGCGGAAAAATCCGGCGTCACGGCGGCGATGCGCCGCGTCAGCCCCTGTTGGGCCAGCGCCTTATCCACCGGGCCAGTACGCTTTCCCTGCCGCGAGGCGATCACGTGCTGACAGGCGGCGTAGCGCTCGGGCGTGACGGGCGTCTGTGCGGCCAGCGCATGTCCCTGCCTGACGGCGACAATAAATCGATCCCGGAACAGCGTCTGGAGATGAATCTCCGGCCCCATGCCGTGTAATACCCCGACCTCAATATCAATATCGTCCTCGCGCAGCGAGCGCGGGCTTTTCTCCGGCTTCGGCACAAAGCGCAGACACACCTCCGGCGCCGCCTGCGCCGCCGCCGTCACCAGCGCGGCGCCGAACGTTTCGACAAACCCTTCGTTAGTGCGCAGGCGGAACGTTTGCCGCAGCGTCTGCAGATCCAACCCCGAGGCCGCCGGCAGCAACAGGGAACGCGCCTCGGCCAGCGTCTGCCGGGCGCGATCGTGGATCTGTTCGGCGTGCGGGGTCAGCACCATGCTGCGGCCGGCTCTGACCAGCAGCGGGTCGCCGGTCACCTGGCGCAGGCGGCTGAGGGTCCGGCTCATCGCCGAGGCGCTCAGCCCCAGGCGGCGCGCCGCGCCGGCGACGCTGCCTTCGGCCAGCAGCGCATCGAGGGCGGCCAGTAGGTTAAAGTCCGGGTCGTTCATGATGGCTCCCTGATTTGGTATGGCGTCTGCTGCACTTTATCAATGCAAATGCTGCGTCTTCCGCCTTATATCATGGAAGCCTATATTGTCTGAACAGTTTTTAGCTACGGCAATAACAGAGGTGAACGATGACGGACAACACACACAACGGCAGCCTATTGATCGTCGGCGCATCACGTGGCCTGGGCCACGCCATGGCGCAGGAATTTCTCCGCCATGGCTGGCAGGTGACCGGCACGGTGCGCGGTGACAACACGCCGCTGCACCAGCTGGCGTGGGAGTATGGCAACCGTCTGCAGCTAGAGCGGTTGGATATCTGCGAAGAGACGCAGCTGGACGCCTTACGGCAGCGCCTGGCGGGCCGCCGCTTCGATATGCTGTTTGTGAATGCGGGCATCACCAATCGCGATCCCACCCAGACAATTGGCGAGGTGAGCACGCAGGAATTTATGCAGGTGATGCTGACCAATGCGCTGGCGCCGATGCGCGTCATTGAGCGGTTGGCTGAACGGGTGGCGGACGACGGCCTGATTGGCGTGATGTCCTCCGGCCAGGGCAGCGTGGCCAACAACCATACGGGGCAGCGCGAACTGTATCGCGGGAGCAAGGCGGCGCTGAATATGTTTATGCGCAGCTTTGCCGCCCGCCAGCACGGCAGTGCCCGCGCGCTGGTCACTATGGCACCGGGATGGATCAATACGGAACTGGGCGGCGCGGACGCGCCCTTAACGATTGAGCAGACAATCCCGCAGCTGGTCAGAGTGCTGCTGGCCAAACGGGAGCGGCCGGGGTTGGAATACCTGGACTACCTTGGGCGTACGGTGCCGTGGTAAAGGCAACAGCGGCGGGACGCCGCTGTTGCGGTAAACCGGCTCAGCCGGCCACTTTGGCGCGCAGCGCCTGTTTTTCCTGCTCGCTGAGAAACGCCATGGTCAGGCCGTTTTCCTGCGCGCGGCGCATCTCTTCCGGCGTCAGCCCCGCCTGCGGCGCGGCCACGCGGTATTCATGCTCAATCTCGATGCCCTGTACGGCGGGATCGTCGGTATTGATGGAGGCCGTCACGCCGTGGCGCAGGAAGGTTGCCAGCGGATGCTGCGCCAGCGCCGCGATGGTGCTGGTCTGGATATTGGAGGTCAGGCAGGACTCAATGCCGATGCCGTGCTCGGCGAGATAATCCATCAGCGCCGGATCCTCCACCGCTTTCACCCCGTGGCCGATACGTTCGGCGCCCAGCTCGCGAATCGCCTGCCAGATGCTTTCCGGCCCGGCGGCTTCGCCGGCGTGAACGGTAATGCGCAGCCCGGCGTCACGCGCGCGGTTAAAGTGGGACAGGAACAGGCTGCCGGGGAAACCCAGCTCGTCGCCGGCCAGATCCAGCGCGGTAATCGCCTCGCGGTGCGCCAGCAGGCCTTCCAGCTCTTGCAGACAGGCCGCTTCGCCGAAAGTGCGGCTCATAATGCCGATCAGGCGGATATCAATATCATGGTCGCGACAGCCGGCGCGAATGCCGTCGGCTACCGCTTCAACCACGCCGGCCACCGGCAACTGGTGCTGCAATGCCATATAGTAGGGGGAAAAACGCAGCTCGGCGTAGTGCAGGCCGGCGTTGACCGCATCCTCGACGTTTTCATAGGCGACGCGGCGGCAGGCGTCCAGCGAACCAAGCACCGCCACGCCCCAGTCCAGTTTCTGCAGGAAGCTGACCAGATCCGGCTCGGTATGGGTGATTTGCACGTGCGGGCGCAGGTTCTCCAGATCGTTTGCCGGCAGGTCGAGGTTGAACTGGCGACCCAGCTCAAGAATGGTTTGCGCACGGATGTTGCCGTCAAGATGGCGGTGGATATCGGTAAGCGGCAGGCGTGGGTCAATCATGTTGTGCACTCGCTGATGAAGGTAGGGAAAGTGCATAACAGTATAAAAACAATTTGATGAAAATAGCCATGTTGTTACATAAAAAAGTGATTTCAATCACATTAAGTCGCAATGACGGTCGGTTTCCTGATCGCGTCAGGCCTTAATCACGCTGATGCCCGCCTGTTGCAGCGGAGAGATCAGCGCCTGGTCGGTGTCGCGCTCGACAATAATGGACTGCGCCAGCGTAATATCGCCGATAGCGTATTGTGAGGCGGCGTTGAGTTTGGCGGCCGAAGCCAGCACCACGGTTTCCGCCGCGCGCGCCGCCAGCGCGCGTTTGATATAGGCTTCTTCCAGATCGCCGGTGCTGAGACCGGCGCTGGGGTGGACGCCGGTCACGCCCATAAAGTACAGGTCGGCGCGGATGTACGACATCGCCTCCACCGCGGCCGCGCCCACGGTAACGATCGAATGCTTGTACAGCCGGCCGCCGATCAGGATCACCTCGATTTGCGGGTGATCCACCAGCCCGACCGCCACGCTGGGGCTGTGGGTGACGATGGTGGCCTGCAAGGATAGCGGCAGCTGCTTCACCAGTTCGGCCGAGGTGGTGCCGCCGTCCACGATCGCCACCTGGCCCGGTAAAATCATGGCGGCGGCGGCGCGGGCAATGGCGCGTTTGGCGCCGGATTCCTGCTGGTTACGTTCGGCAAACGGGGCGATGGCGGGAGAGACCGGCAGCGCACCGCCGTGTACGCGCTGGAGCAAACCTTCGCTGTCCAGTTCGCGCAGGTCGCGGCGGATGGTGTCTTCCGACAGCCCGAACGTCTCGCTTAACTGTTTGGCCAATACCTGGCCTTCACGGGCGAGTTTCTCCAGGATAAGTTTTTTGCGCTGGCTGGTCAGCATGGGTTCCCATCAATTCTTTGTCTGCACGAATGATCTTGATCATACACGAAACTGCACGCTAGTATCAATGCAGGCCCTCAACCCTTTTGGAGCAGACAAGATGATACCGACCAAAGATCGCGTACGTATGGTGGCAACCCAGGTGCTGTCCGATGATTGGTACGTGCTGAAAAAGAACACCTTTGATTTTCTGCGCCGCGACGGAAGCTGGCAGCGGCAGAGCCGTGAAACCTACGACCGGGGCGACGGCGCGGTGATTTTACTGGTAAACCGGGCGGCGCAGACGGTGATCCTGACGCGCCAGTTTCGCTTCCCGGTATTCGTCAACGGCCACGACGGCATGCTGATTGAAGCGGCGGCCGGGCTGTTGGATAACGCGTCCCCGGAACAGCGTATTCGTGCAGAGGCGGAAGAGGAAACCGGCTATTTCGTGCAAAACGTGCAAAAAGTCTTCGAGGCCTATATGAGCCCCGGCTCGGTCACCGAAAAGCTGCATTTCTTTATCGGCGAGTATACTGCTGCGGCGCGCGTGCATCAGGGTGGCGGCCTTGAGGAAGAAGGCGAAGACGTGGAAGTGCTGGAGATGCCGCTGCGCGACGCGCTGCAGGCCATCCGGCAGGGGACGATTGTTGATGCCAAGACCATCATGCTGTTGCAGTTTATCGCACTTAATCCTGATTGGGGGACGCGTTGATGAAGGCACAACGATCCTGATTGCCGAGCCTTATGCCGCCGACAGGCGGAGATCTCCGTGGTGGCTTAACCGATCACGGCGGGCGTTGGCCCGCCGCGGCGCGTCAGGCCTGCGGGCTAACAAACCGCAGGCCGGCGATCAGCCGGTTCATGCCGTCCTCCAGCTTGCTGCGCGGGCAGCCGGCGTTGAGCCGGACAAAACCGCGCCCCTCTTCGCCATAGGTAAAACCGGGCATGATCGCCACCTTTTCCCGTTCGATCAGCGCCTGTTGCAGCTCATGGTCGTCAATATTTAACGGACGCAGATCGATCCACGCCAGATAGGTGGCCTGCGGCGGCTGCCACGCCAGCTGTGGAAAAGCCTGATTGAGCCGTTCGGCGACGTAGCGCAGGTTGTCCTGCAGATAGCCGCGCAGGGCGTCCAGCCAGGGGGCGCCGTGGCGGTAAGCGGCGATATGCGCCACGATGGCCAGCACCGCCGGGGAAGAGAGCCCGTCACGCCCTTTGAGCTGCTGCAGAAAGGCGTCGCGCGACGCGGTATCGCTGATAAAGCCGTAGGCGCCGGTCAGCGCCGGAATATTGAAGCTTTTTGAACCGGAGGTCAGCAGCGCCCACGGCGTTGCGGCCACCTGGCTCCACGGCAGGTGACGTTGCTTGCCCCAGGTCATATCCATATGGATCTCGTCGCTGATGACCCGCACCTGATGGCGTTCGCACAGCGTCGCCATCTGCTGCAGTTCTTCGGCACTCCACACTTTACCGGTCGGGTTGTGCGGGCTGCACAGCAGCAGGATTTTGCTTTGCGGACGGGCCAGCAGCGCTTCCAGATGGGCCATATCGCAGCGCCACTGGTCACCGACCTTTTGCAGCGGGCAGGCCAGCAGCTGGCGCTGATTGCCGAGCACCGCCTTGTAAAAGGCGTCGTAGGCGGGAGTATGGGTGACGACATATTCCCCCGGCGCCGACCACTGGCGGATCAACTGGGAAACCATATAAATCACCGATGGCCCGTATACGGCGCTGGCGGTGTCGATCGCCGTATTGAAGCGTTGTTGATACCAGTGACGCAGCGCGCCGAGGAAATCTTCATGCTGCCAGCGGCTGTAGCCCAGTACGCCGTGCTGCAGCCGCTGCTGCAGCGCATCCAGAATACAGGGCGCGGTGGCGAAATCCATATCCGAGATGGTGAACGGCAGCAGGTCGGCGCTGCCGAAGCGGTCGGCGATGTAGTCCCACTGGGTGCACCAGGTGCCGTGGCGGTCGATCGGGGTGGAAAAATCAAACATGGGTGGCTCCAGACAGTTCCGTGGCAGGCCGGCTTGCTGCTATTAATGAGTCTAATTCATCTTTGACCGACTGCACCTGCGGGCCGATCACCACCTGCAGGCTGTGCGCGTTGAGCCGCACCACGCCGATGGCGCGATGCTCTTTCAGCGCCGCGTCGTTCACCTTGTCGATATCCGCCACCGACAGGCGCAGGCGGGTAATGCAGTTGTCCAGCGAGGCAATATTGCCGGCGCCGCCCAGCGCGGCGAGGATGGCCGGGGCGTTATAGCCCGACTGACCAACCGTCCCGGCCGGCGCGTGTGCGCTGCTGCCGGCGGCGGCGTCGCTGTCGCGGCCCGGCGTCTTGATGTTGAAGCGCAGGATCGCAAAGCGGAAAATGGCGTAGTAGGCGGCGAACCAGACGGCGGCCACCAGCGGCACCAGATACCACTTGGTGGCGGTGCCGTGCAGAATGCCGAACACCACAAAATCGATGATATTGCCGTCGGTATTACCGATGGTGACCCCCAGCAGCGCCATCACGGTAAAGCCGAGGCCGGTGAGGATCGCGTGGATCAGGTACAGGAACGGCGCGACGAACAGGAACAGAAACTCGATCGGCTCGGTGGTGCCGCCCACCACGCAGGCGACCACGCCGGAGATCAGCAGCCCTTTGATCTTGTGGCGGTTCTCCGGTCGGGCGCAGTGGTACATCGCCAGCGCGGCGCCCGGCAGCCCGCCGAGGAAGGCCGGCATTTTGCCCTGCGACAGGAAGCGGGTGGCGCTTTCCGCAAAGCCTTGGCTGGTCGGACAGGAGAGCTGGGCCTGGAAAATGGTCAGCGCGCCGCTGACGCTGTGGCCGCACACGTCCAGCGTGCCGCCGGCGTCGGTAAAGCGGATCAGCGCCACCAGAATATGGTGCAGGCCGAAGGGCAGCAGCAGACGTTCGCCGCTGCCAAAGATCATCGGGCCAAAGGCGCCTGCGCCGTTGATCACCCAGCCCAGGCCGTTGATGCCGGCGGCGAACCATGGCCAGATCAGCGGCACCACCAGCCCGCAGACGCCGAGCGTCAGGGTGGTGATAATCGGCACAAAGCGCGTGCCGCCGAAGAACGCCAGCGCGTCCGGCAGGCGGATGGTATGAAAACGCTCATGCAGCAGATAGACAATAATGCTGACCAGCACCGCGCCGAGAATGCCGGTATCAATCGACTGAATGCCGAGCACGTTCTGGATATTGTGGGCCTTGAGCACCAGCGGGTCGCTGCTGGGCAGTACGCCGCTGGCGGTCAGATAGAAATTGGTGGCCAGATTGAGCACCGCGAAGCCGACAAAGCCGGAGAAGGCGGCTACGCCTTTGTTATCCCGCGCCATGCCGAGCGGAATGGCGATGGCAAACATCACCGGCAGGAAGCTGAAGGCGAAAGAACCCACCTTGCTCATCCAGGTGAACAGCAGCTGACAGGCGGGATGGCCGAGGAACGGCAGCAGGGTGATGACGTCGCGGCTGCTGAGCGAACTGCCGATACCGAGCATAATGCCGCAAAACGACAGCAGCGCGACGGGCAGCATAAAGGTTTTGCCCAGGCTCTGGAAAAACTCCCAGAGGGTGATTTTGGGTTTTTGGCTTGCGGACATTACCGGTGACTCCTGGCGAGTGAAGATGAGCAGGCAAAGCGCGCCCGCCTAAGGTAAAAATAAGATAAAACGTTTTACCTATTAAAAATGCGCCGTTTATCACAATTAAACGGTGAACTTTTCACCGCTATACGCCTGGCCGGTAAATCGTTTTACTGCATCGGGCGAATGGGTATACATTGACTGCCATGGCTATTGTTTGCTGAGGCTGACACCATCAAAAAAATCACCATCACCGATGTCGCGCAGCACGCCGCCGTTTCCGTCAGCACGGTTTCGCTGGTGCTGAGCGGCAAAGGACGTATTTCTTCGGCGACCGTGGCGCGGGTGCATCAGGCGATTGAACAACTGGGCTATGTGCGCAACCGCCAGGCGGCGACCCTGCGCGGCGCGGCCTCCGGCGTGATTGGCCTGATCCTGCGCGATATCGGCGATCCCTTTTATGCGGAGATGACCGCCGGCCTGAGCGAAGCGCTGGAAGCGCAGGGCAAGGTATTGTTCCTGACGCAAAGCGGGCGCGACGGCGCCGGGCTGATGCGCTGCTTTGACACCCTGCTGACGCACGGCGTCGATGGGCTGGTGTTGGCGGGCGGCGCGCGCGCCGCCGACGATCTTCAGGCGCAGGCGGCCGAGCAGGGCGTGCCGCTGGTGTGCGCCGCGCGCTCCGGCGGCGTGGCGGAGGTGGACGTGGTGCGGCCGGATAATATGCAGGCGGCGCAGATTGCCACCGAGTTTCTGATTAAGCGCGGCCACCGGCAGATTGCCTATCTGGGCGGGCGCAGCGACTCGCTGACCCGCGCCGAACGGCTGGGTGGCTTTTGCGCCACGCTGGTGCAGTACGGCTTGCCCTTCCGCAGCGAGTGGATAATCGAATGTGAGAGTCAGCAGCAGGCGGCGGCGCTGGCCGCTGAGAACCTGCTGCGGCAGCATCCCAATATCAGCGCCATGGTCTGTGACAAAGCTGCGGTGGCGCTGGGCGCCTATTTCGGCATTATCCGCAGCGGGCGCGGGATCGGTTCGGACGGAATCGACAGTTTTCTCAGCCAGCAGGTGGCGCTGATCGGCTTTGGCGACGCGCCGGAGGCGGCATTGAGCGAACCGCCGCTGACGCTGGTATCCACCTCGGCGCGTGAGGTCGGGCGCAGCGCCGCCGCCCGTCTGCTGCTGCGGATTGAATCCCCCGATCTGCCGCCGCAGGATGTGATTCTGGCGGCGAAACTGATAGAACGGGCGTCGGCGTAGCGGCCGGTTTTGCCGGCTTCAGAAGTAATAGCCGATATTGACGTTGGTGCGAAAATACCATTTGTTGCTGCCGGAAGAGTGTGTACTCGTCCAGCCGGTGGCGTTTTCCGCGCCGCCCCACGGATTGGCGTTTTGCGCCCAGGTCAGGTCAACCCACAGCATGACCGGCAAGGCGAAAACCTGCACTCCGAGCGTATTCATTTTCGAGTCCGAGCCGCCGTCAGCATCCTTCCACAGTACGCTGTAGTCATTATAAAACCGCAGTTTTTGCACCGGTCCCCACTCCAGCGCCACGTCGCGCGCCAGGTTGAGCGACGCCGTGGTGGCCTGCGCCGGGATCAGGTAGGACGGGGTCAGACCGTTGCCGCCCATCAGGATCGTCGAGTTGTCGGCGCCGGCCGGCCCTTTGGCGGAGTAGGAATAGCGGATAATCTGGCCGGATAAATGCCAGGGATCGTTATTCAGCAGCGTATGCAGGCCTGCCGCCCAGAAGCTGCCGTTATCGCCGGTGGCCTGATTGTACAGGCGGGAGGCCGCCAGCGAAGCGCCCAGCTCATTGTGCCATCCGCCGGGCCGGAAGGCGCGCGTCAGGCGCAGGTTGATCTGATCGCGTTTCTCATTCAGCTGTAAGCGCTGTGTGCCGGCATTGGTATTTTTTAAATCATCGTAGCTGCCCACGTCGGGCGCATAGCGAACGCCGGCCGGCATCATGCGAGGGTAGTAGGCTGCATCAAACCCCCAGTCGCTGTTGTGGTACTGGTATTTAGCCCCCAGCCCGGCGTTGACACCGAAGCCGAGATAAAACGGAATGCCGTAGGACCAGCCGAACTGTGGATAGGGCATCAGACCAAAGGGTTTGAAGGGGGCGCCCAGCTGAATATCTGAATGGCGGCTAAGATGGTAGCCGATATAAGCACGGTCAATGGCATATTTGCGCTGGTCCTGAAACCAAAACCCGGCATCGAAAAATGTCTGCTGATAATTGCCGCTGGCGTCAATGCGAAAGGCATCAAAGCGTAAATGCGGTGGATTACGATAATTACTGCTGCCCCAATCTTCGTAGCGATAATTAGCGCGCAGCGCGCCGCCGATATCCAGGTTGTTTTTATTATCTGCGCTTTGCCAGTGCAGATGGGGAAATGGCGGCTGTTTTTTCTCTGCAGGCATGATCGCGGCAGGCTTAGCGCCTTTCGGTACGTGCTGTGCAGCATAACTCATTGGTGAGAGAAGTAAAATTAAGGCTATCGATTTGCGCATATTGTCCCCTGAAAAATAGTCGGCATTTTATTGGTTATTGGTGCGAGCGCGTTCGGCCATCAAATAATGATGGCTGGTGGTTTTATCTGTGAAACGGACTATTTATTTTGTTTCATATATTAAATTGGTTTTAAATATGAAACGCTGTTTCTTATATTATTTAAAAAACTACAGTTCTGATGGCGGACAAGTCAAGAAATAAATAGCTGGCAGAAAGTAATATATGCGCTCGCGCATATTGGCGCTTTCTTGTGCAGAACGTGGAGAATATCTTCAGAGGGATAACGGAACGGGGGCTGAGTCGGCGGACATAAAAAGGGGGCTTAACAGCCCCCGTAGTGTGATTATTGTGCCGGAGCCGGAGCCGGAGCCGGAGCCGGAGCCGGAGCCGGAACTGGCATTGGTGCCGGCGGCACGCCCTGTTCCGGGCCGGCCAGCATACCGAACATGCCGAGGAATTCCTGCAGCGACATCTTGTTGCCGTTCAGCTCTACCTGGTTATCGGCATAGTGGAAGCGGGAAGCAATCACGTCGTCCTTCAGCGTGGTCAGCTTAAACATCTGCCCCATGGCCGCCAGACCCTGCACCTGCTGCTGCGCCAGTTTCTGCGCTTCTTCGGCGTTGTAGCCCTGCAGTTTGGCGGTTTGCGCGGTGGCTTCCGTCGCCATCGGCACCGGAATGTTCAGGCTGGCGTCGATCTTCTTCACCGCACGCGCCAGCAGCAGATCGGCCGGTTCCTGCGCAGCGGTGCCTTTCGCCGGATCAACCAGGTCCAGATTCAGCGTAAAGGTGCTTTCTCCTTTGCCGTTTTTCCAGCTCAGCGGCGCGATGTTGATGGTCGGGTTGCCTTTCAGCAGCAGCGGCAGGTTCTGCATCACGATGGCGCTGGCCTGCTCCTGATAGGCTTCCGGCGGCAGAGACTGGCTCTGCTGCAGCAGGGCGGTCATCTGCTGGTTGTAGCGGTCGGCGAACTCTTTCAGCGATTTACCGTCCAGCTTGTCGATTTTCATCGTCAGCTTGCCGGAGCCGAAGTCGGCGCCCTGCAGTTTCAGCGCGTCCATGGTGTAGTCGATCTGGCCGTTCAGGTTACCGTCCTGCTCGCCAAATTTGCTCGCCAGATTGAAGCCGTCCAGCGTCAGCGCCTCTTTGTTATCAACCGTGACTTTTAGCTGCTTGATGTTCAGCGCCTGATCGCCCAGGCTCAGGTCGAACTGGCCGTTGCGGGTGTCGGTTTTCAGCGTCATGCCCTGCAGGGTGATCTGCTCGGTCTGGCCGAACTCGGTGCGGCCGGACAGCGTGGCGCTGTCGCTACTGCCTTCCACCTGCACCGCCTTCAGATCGCGGGCGACGTCGATGGTCAGATCGGCACCGGCGAAGTTCAGCGTGTTGCCGTCTTTCTGATAGTTCAGCGGCAGTACGTTGAGCGCAGTGGAGGTATCGCCGTTATAGGCGATGCGTGAATCGGCGATAAACGGCGATTTGCCTTTGGCGATCTCGAACAGCGTTTTCACCGCCGGCGTATTGGCCAGCTCGGTGCGCACCGATGCCATGCTCGGGATCAGGTTCAGGCGCTTCAGCTGGGCGAACGGGAAGGGGCCGTGGTCGATCACCTCCTGCAGTACCACCTCTTCACCCGGCTGCAGCGCCGCTTGTTCGCCGCTGGCGGTGCCGTCCGGGCGGATGACAAAGCGCAGATGGCTGCTGAACAGGCCGCGCTGATAATCTTCATAGCTCAGTTTGATGCCGGCCTGGGGCAGGTAGCTCTCCAACTGGCTGTTGGTGCTGTTCACCACTTCGCCCATGCGCTGCTCAATGAGTTTGCCGGTGTACCATGAAGCCCCGGTCCATGCTGCGCCAAGAATCGCAATAACGCCGACGGCGACGACTGACTTTTTCATCGTTCTCTCATCCTGTTGTAAAGGGTTTGGCATTCCTGTGGCGCTTAACGCTGCGCGTAAGCGGTGGCTGCACGGTCGCAAGGGCGAACAGGGCCAACAAAAAAACGCCCTCAGGCGTTTAATTGTGAAGGCATGCGCCCGCTTTTAGCAACCCATTTGCTGAAATTTACCAAATGGTTACGGCAAAAGGTTATAAACCCGCGCGATGCGGCCGCTGCCGCTGACGCTCACCGGCGACTCGCAGGCGGGGATAAAGCAGGATTCGCCCGGCTGCAGCCGCAGCTGCCGATCCTGTCGTTCCAGAATGGCTTCGCCGTCCACGCAGAACACGATGGCCGCGCTCTGCTGCGCCAACTGCTGCGCCGCGGCGGACAGCGCATGCAGCGAAAAGGCGAAATCGTCTACCGGGATCGGGAAGAACAATTCGTCGCCGCGCGGCTCCGGCCGCGTCAGCAGCGCGTCGGCGGACTGCGGGCGGAACTGCAGGTTGGCCAGCAGCTCCGGGATATCGATAAACTTAGGTGTCAGGCCGGCGCGCAGCACATTATCCGAGTTGGCCATGACCTCCAGCGCCACCCCTTGCAGATAGGCGTGCGGCGTTTCCGCGTACAGGAACATCGCCTCGCCCGGCGCCAGCTGCACCACGTTCAACAACAGCGGTGAGAACAGGCCGTTATCGTCCGGGTAAAAACCGGCGATAAAGCGGATGGTGTTCCAGGGTTCGCCCTGCTGATTGTTGAGCGCCGCTTTCAGCACGCCCAGCGCCCGGGCTTTTTGTTCACCCTGCATGCTGAGCAGGCCGGCGAACAGCTGGGCCAGGCGTTCGACGCTCGGCTGCTGCAGGAAGGCGGCAATATCATGGTGGGCGGCGGCGACGGGCTGCAGCAGGGCGGCGATATCGTCCAGCTGACGGAAACCGTTCATCGCCAGGAACGGCGTCAGGGCAAACACCAGCTCCGGCTTATGGTTCGGATCCTTGTAGTTGCGTTCGGCGGCGTCCAGAGGGATGCCGGCAGCGTTCTCTTTGGCAAAGCCGGCCTCCGCGGCGGATTTGCTGGGGTGCACCTGGATCGACAGCGGCTGATCGGCGCACAGCACTTTAAACAGGAACGGCAGCTCGCCAAAGCGCTCGGCAACCTGGCGTCCCAGCTGCTGCTGCGGGTTTTCATCAATGACGTCGCGCAATGAACGCAGCGCGCCCGCGGCGTCCGCCACCTGCGAACTGCTTTTGGGGTGCGCGCCCATCCACAGTTCCGCCATCGGTTTTCCCTGCGGGTTGGCGATGCCGTACAGTTTGGTCAGCGCGTCGTGGCTGCCCCAGGCGTAGTGTTGTACCGCATTGGTCATTTTTTGCATGATGACTCCCTGAGTAAGAAATGAATTGCCGCAAGTAAACAACGCCGTTCGAGGGCTTGCAAGCGGATAAGTCACAAAGCTGGCCGACATCATTCGCCAAATGCGAATAATTATTATATCGCTATACTGGAGTGGTGGGTTTTTAGACGATGTACTAAGGAGAGAAGGTAATGGCAGTCATGCGTAGTGAAAAAGACTCGATGGGGGCGATTGAGGTTCCGGCCGATCGCCTGTGGGGCGCCCAGACCCAGCGCTCGCTGGAACATTTCCATATATCGACGGAAAAAATGCCGACCGCGCTGATCCACGCGCTGGCGCTGACCAAGCGCGCCGCCGCCGAAGTTAACCGGCAGCTCGGCCTGCTGGCGGACGACCGCGCCGCGGCGATTATTCAGGCGGCGGACGAAGTGCTGGCGGGGCAGCATCCCGATGAATTCCCGCTCTCCATCTGGCAGACCGGCTCCGGCACCCAGACCAATATGAATATGAACGAGGTGCTGGCGAACCGCGCCAGCGAACTGCTGGGCGGCGAACGCGGCGAGGGGCGCCGGGTGCACCCTAATGACGACGTCAATAAAAGCCAAAGCTCCAATGACGTGTTTCCCACCGCGATGCACGTTGCCGCCGTGATTGCGCTGCGTCAGCAGCTGATCCCGGCGCTGCAGACGCTGCAGCGCACGCTGAGCGACAAGGCCGAGGCGTTTCACGACATTGTCAAAATCGGCCGCACCCATCTGCAGGACGCTACGCCGCTGACGCTGGGGCAGGAGATCTCCGGCTGGGCGGCGATGCTGGCGCACAGTCTGCGGCATATTGAAGCCAGCGTGCCGCATATTGCCGAGCTGGCGCTGGGAGGCACCGCCGTCGGCACCGGGCTGAACACCCATCCGGAATATGCGGTGCGGGTTGCCAAAGCGCTGGCGGAGTTGACCGGCGAACCGTTCGTCACCGCGCCGAACAAGTTTGAGGCGCTGGCCACCTGCGACGCGCTGGTGCAGGGGCACGGCGCGCTGAAGGGGCTGGCGGCCTCGCTGATGAAAATCGCCAATGACGTGCGCTGGCTGGCCTCCGGCCCGCGCTGCGGCATCGGCGAGATCGCCATTCCGGAGAACGAGCCGGGCAGCTCGATTATGCCGGGGAAGGTCAACCCCACGCAGTGCGAGGCGATGACCATGCTGTGCGCGCAGGTGCTGGGCAATGACGTGGCGCTGAATATCGGCGGCGCATCGGGGAACTTTGAGTTGAACGTCTTCCGCCCGCTGGTGATCCACAACTATCTGCAGTCGATCCGCCTGCTGGCCGACGGCATGAACGGTTTCAATACCTACTGCGCCGCCGGCATCGAGCCGAACCGCGAGCGCATCGCGCAGCTGCTGAACGAATCGCTGATGCTGGTGACCGCGCTGAATACCCATATCGGCTACGACAAGGCGGCGGAAATCGCCAAAACGGCCCACAAGGAGGGGCTGACGCTGCAGGCCGCGGCGCTGAAGCTGGGCTACGTGACGGAGCAGCAGTTCGGCCAGTGGGTACGGCCGGAAAATATGGTCGGCAGTATGAAGCCGTAGTTTGTGTTGTGTGGTGTAAAATAGACCTGCCGGTGCCGCGCCGATTGATAAAGGCGCGGACATCCGCTCCGATCGCATTGTATTGAGGGCTGAGTCGATGCGCTGTAGCCGCCATACAAACGCGGCTTACGCCCTCAACGCGTAGGCGCATCGGTATACAGATGCAGACGCTTGACCACCAGCCGCAGCGGTTTGGCCTGCGGTTTGTGCTTATGCTTCACCGCGTTGGCGTCATAGTTGAGCAGCTCGCCGATTTTCGGCACCGCGGCGCCGCGCTCCTGCTGACACAGCGCCAGCAGCGGCAGCGGGCAGGGGTGTTGCACCTGTTTTTGCTGCTGCTGATACCATACCCGGGCGATGGGCTGCACCTTGACCGGGCGCTTGATCTTCAGCGTCGCCTGCTGCGGCAGACGGCTGACATCATCAATTTCCCGCTCGACCAGCTCCGCCCACTGTTGGCGGTTATACGGCGGCACCGCACGTCCGGCCTTCAGGCTCTTTTCCAACTGCTGCAGCACGTCGTCGCGCTTAACCTTCTTGATAATATGCTTATTGGCCCAGCCGAACCGCACCGAGTCGGGGTTGGTGAGCAGGGTGAGGGTGCGGTAGGCGCTGAGGGTGATCAGCCCGTGCAGATGGGTATGGACGAAGTCGAAGCGCTGTTCCGGCGCCAGGCCGGACTCGACGGTGATGATATGCTCCAGTTCTCCCTTCAGGCGGTTGATCAGCGCGACCTGCTGCTGCAGGGCGCTATACTGTGCCGGTTCCGTCGCCAGGCAGAGCACGCCGGGCAGTCGCACCGCCGCCTTGCTGCTGACGTGCTGTTTATGGTGATGAATAAACAGCCGCTGATAGTGCTCCAGCGCCAGGTCGCGCGCCGCCTGGCCGAGATGCTGCTCAACGGCGATCTGCTCGATGGCCTGATGCTCTTTGCCTTTTTCAATCTCCGGCAGGCTGAACACCCGCGCGGCCAGCAGGCGCAGCGGCATTATCTGCTGGTGGAGTTCCGCCAGCGCCGCTTCCAGCTGGTTAAAGCACTGGTTCATACGGCCAATCAGATCGTAGTTACCCATCACCGCCTCCCATTTTAGTTACAACATACATTGTAGGGCAGGCCAACCGAGGGGGCAACCTCAGCAAAGGTAAATAGGGGAGATAACGGTGTAGTCCAGGCCGGACAGGGCAGACAGGCGCGGCGAGGGCCGCGCCCGCAGCGGCAGGGTTAAACGCGCGCAGCCTCCGGCAGTTTGCGCAGGTAGTGCACCACCAACAGCGACAGCAGCAGCATCACGCCGATAAAGGCCACGACGCCGCTCCAGCCGAAACTGTGCCAGAACACGCCGCCGAGCGTACCGGCGACGCTGGAGCCGGCGTAATAGCTGAACAGATACAACGAGGAGGCCTGGCCTTTGGCGCGGCGTGCGCGGCGGCCGATCCAGCTGCTGGCCACCGAGTGGGCGGCAAAGAAACCGGCGGTAAACAGCATCATCCCGACGAAAATGACCGTCACCGGCGCCAGCGCGGTCAGCAGAATGCCGCTCAGCATAATCAGAATCGAGCCCAGCAGCACCGGCCCGCGGCCAAAGCGCGCCGTCATCGCGCCGGCCTTCGGCGAACTGTAAGAACCGGTGAGATACACCACCGACAGCAGACCGACAATCGCCTGGCTCAGGTGGTAAGGGTTCGCCAACAGCCGATAGCCGATGTAGTTGAACAGGGTGACAAAGCTGCCCATCAGCAGAAAACCTTCAGCAAACAGCAGCGGCAGCCCTTTATCATGCCAGTGCAGTTTGAAGTTGATCATCAGCGTGCGCGGGCGCAGCGAGCTGGCGCGGAAGTGTTTGGAAGCCGGCAGAATACGCCAGAACACAAAGGCCGCGATCAGCGCGAACAGGCCAATCACCGCCAGCGACACGCGCCAGGAGAAGAAGTCGGTCAGAACGCCGGTCACCAAACGGCCGCTCATGCCGCCGATGGAGTTGCCGCTGATATACAGCCCCATGGAGAACGCCACAAAGCTGGGGTGGATCTCTTCACTCAGGTAGGTCATGCCTACCGCCGCCAGCCCGCTCAGCGACAGCCCGATCAGCGCGCGCATCAGTAAAATACCATGCCAGCTGGTCATCACCGCGCAGATCAGCGTACACACCGCCGCCAGCAGCAGCGCCACCACCATTACCGATTTACGGCCGATGGCGTCGGAAAGCGGGCCGGTAAACATCAGGCCGATTGCTAGCAGGCCGGTGGAGAAGGAGAGCGACAGGCTGCTTTCCGCCGGGGAGATGCCGAAGTCCTGCGACAGTACCGGCAGAATCGGCTGTACGCAGTACAGCAGCGCGAAGGTGGCCAGCCCGGCGGAAAACAGCGCCAGCGTCACGCGCATAAACTGCGGCGTACCGCGTTCAATATAAGGGAGTTTGTTCAACGAAGAGCGTTGGGTTTTTGGCGCAGCGGCCGCCGTTTCGTCATTGGCGGCCCGCGTCGACGGCGTCTTGGCCGCAGAACGCATTGGGGAGTTCACACAGGTTCCTTACCGGACTTCGGAAATACACAGCGATGGTTACTGCATAAAATCATAGGGAGCGGCGATTTTTTTGTCTAATATATTAATAATTAATATTGAGACGTTTTAGATATGAATATTGAACTGCGCCACCTGCGCTACTTTATCGCCGTTGCGGAAGAGCTGCACTTTGGCCGCGCCGCCCAGCGGCTGCGGATCTCACAGCCGCCGCTCAGCCAGCAGATTCAGGCGCTGGAAGAGATGGTCGGCGCGCGGCTGCTGGCGCGTAACAACCGCAACGTCAGCCTGACGCAGGCCGGCGAGATGTTTCTGAAAGAGGCCTGGCAGGTGATCGACCAGGTGAACCGCGCGGCGGAAAAGGCGGCGCGGCTTGAGCGTGGCGAATCGGGGGAACTGACCATCGGCTTTACCTCGTCGGCGCCGTTTATCGGCGCGGTGTCGCGTAATCTGCGCGCGTTCCGCCAAAGCCATCCCGACGTGCATATCAAAATGCGCGAAATCAACACCAAACAGCAGCTGGAACCGTTACTGAACGGCGAACTGGATCTGGGGGTGATGCGTAACACCCGGCTGCCGGAAGCCTTACAGCACACGCTGCTGCTGCGCGAGCCGATGCTGGCGGTGGTGCCGGAAGGGCATCCATTGGCGCATCTGGCGCCGGACGCGCTGCGCTTTCACCATCTGGCGCAGGAGCCGTTTGTGTTTTTCTCGCGTGAGGTCGGCACCGCGCTGTACGATGAGACACTGCTGCTGCTGGAAAACGCCGGCATCACGCCGTATATCACGCAGGAAGTGGGCGAGGCGATGACCATTATCGGCCTGGTGTCCGCCGGGCTGGGGGTCTCCATCCTGCCGGCCTCGTTTGGCCGGGTGAAGCTCGACGGGGTAAAATACCTGCCGCTGGCGGAACCGCAGGCGCAAACCGAAGTCTGGCTGGTGCACCATCGCCAGCGGCCGTTGACCGCCGCCGCCCGCACGCTAATGCAAATGATGCTGACCGGATCCGCAGCGGCGGTTTAAGCGGCGAAATTGCGCTGAACCGCACGGAAATAAACAGGAATTTGTGCTGCTAATCACATAACGAATCAAATAGTTGACGCTTTATTATAAAAGCTCCACCATACCCTTTAGTCTTTATTTAGCAGCGCGAAAAATAGTAGGAGCCGGTTTGTGATAGCGGACGCTCAGCCTGGGCATATTGATCAAATCAAACAAACAAATGCAGGGGCAGTGTACCGACTGATCGATCAGCACGGGCCGATTTCGCGGATTGAACTGTCAAAGCGCGCCCAGCTGGCGCCGGCCAGCATCACCAAAATCGTGCGCGAGCTGTTGGAAGCGCATCTGGTCAGAGAAACCGAATATCAGGAAATTGGCAGCCGCGGCCGTCCGGCGGTCGGACTGGTGCTGGACACCGAGGCCTGGCACTACCTGTCGGCGCGCATCAGCCGTGGCGGCATCACGCTGGCGCTGCGCGATCTCAGCAGCAAAATGGTGGTGGAAGAGCAGCTGCCGCTGCCGGCAGAGCATGACGAACCGCTACTGACGCGCATTCTGACGGAAGTGGACCAGTTTTTCAGCCGCCATCAGCGCCGTCTGGAGCGGCTGACGGCGATTGCCATCACGCTGCCGGGCATGATTGACGCCGCCAACGGCATCGTTCACCGCATGCCGTTTTATACGGTGGAGGATATGCCGCTGGGGCCGGCGCTGTCTTCACGCACCGGCCTGCCGGTGTTCCTGCAGCATGACATCGGCGCCTGGACCATGGCCGAGGCGCTGTACGGCGCTTCGCGCGGCTGTCAGAACGTCATTCAGGTGGTGATCGACCATAACGTCGGCGCGGGGGTGATTACCGGCGGACGGGTGCTGCACACCGGCAGCCAACGGGTGGTGGAGATTGGTCATACCCAGGTCGATCCCTACGGCAAGCGCTGTTACTGCGGCAACCACGGCTGCCTGGAAACGGTGGCCAGTACGGAAAGCATGTTGGAAATGGCCCAGCAGCGCCTGCAGGTCTCGCTGAATTCCACGCTGCACGGCCAGCCGCTGACGGTGGAAGCCTTGTGTGACGCCGCGCTGACCGGCGATCAGCTGGCAAAAGACATTATTTTAAGCGTCGGACACAGCGTCGGGCGCATTTTAGCGATTATGGTCAATCTGTTTAATCCGGAAAAGATCCTGATCGGCTCGCCGCTCAACCGCGCGGCGGAAATACTGCATCCCGCCATCGTCTCCTGCATTCAGCAGCAATCCTTACCAATCTACAGCCAGGCGCTGCAGGTGGAATCCACGCAGTTTTTTAACCAGGGCACCATGCCCGGCGCCGCGCTGGTGAAAGAGGCGCTGTATAATGGTTCGCTGCTGGTGAAACTCTTGCAGGGCTAACGCTTTGACCGCGGTTTTACCGGCTTGCATCAGAACTTGTTATTGTTTAACGACAAAATATTGAGCTATCTCAAGCTGCCCGCATGTTGTATCCCCTAGAATTTCACCGTTCTACCTTCCGCCGCCGTGGTGGCATTTCTTTTGGTTAACGGAGCATTCCGGGGCATTTTATTCATGTTAAAGCGTTTATTTGTTACAGGTACGGATACCTCAGTGGGTAAAACGGTGATTTCCCGTGCTTTACTGCAGGCTTTCGCCGCGCAGGGGCGCAGCGCCGTAGGCTATAAGCCTATTGCGGCAGGGTGTCAGGAAACCAGCGAGGGCATTCGCAATAAAGACGCTTTGGTGCTGCAGGCTTCTTCCTGCGTGCCGCTGAGCTATGAGGAAATCAACCCGATTACCTGCCTGGATGAGGTCTTTCATGCCCACGCCAGCGACGGCGTCAACTACGCGATGATGAGTCGCGGCCTGACGCAGGTTGCGGAAAAGGCCGAGGTGGTGGTGGTTGAAGGCAGCGGCGGTTGGCAGGTGTTGATGAGCGATCTGCGTCCGTATGCCGACTGGGTGGCGCAGGAACAGCTGCCGGTGGTGTTGGTGGTGGGCATCAAGGAGGGCTGCGTCAGCCATGCGCTGCTGACCGCGCAGGCGATTGCCCACGCCGGTCTGCCGCTGCTGGGTTGGGTTGCCAACCGTATCAACCCGGGGCTGGCGCACTATGCGGAAACCATCGATGCTCTACAGCAGCGGATCGCCGCGCCGCTGCTGGGGGAAATTCCCTACCTGCCGCGCGCGGAGCAGCGCGATTTGGCCCATTATCTGGACATCAGCACGCTGCTTGAGCGCTAAGCGTTGTGGTAGACCGAGACCGGGCGCAGCCCGCGGGAGATGGTGGTGGCGATCACGCAGGCCAGCAGGATGCCGGGCAGCAGGGTGTATTCACCGGTCATCTCAAACACCATCAGCGCCGCCATAATCGGCGCATGGGTGGTGGCCGCCAGCAGGGTCGCCATGCCGGTCAGCGCCATCAGCAGTGGGATGGCGCTGCCCAGCTCCGGCCACAGGGCGCACAGCTGGCCGACCAGTGAGCCGAGCGCCGCGCCGACGAACAGCGTCGGCGTAAATACGCCGCCGGGTGCGCCGGAGCCGCTGCTGGCCAACACCGCCAGTAATTTGCAGATCAGAATCGCGCCGACCAGCAGCACGCCCGGCGGCGCGCTAAGCAGCGCCTGTACCACGCTATAGCCATTCCCCCATACCTCAGGAAACAGCAGCGACAGCAGCCCGACGATCAGTCCGCCCAGCGCCAGCTGCAGCGGCGGCGGCAGGCGTAACGAGCGGAAGGCGTAGCCGGTGGCGGACATGGCCGACAGAAACAGCGGCCCGCAGATGCCGGCCAGCACGCCAAGCAGCGCCATCAGCAGATATTGCAGCGGCAAAGGGGCCGGCAGCGGTTCGACGATATACAGCGGCGCCTGGCCGCCGCTCAGCAGGTTAGTCACCAGCAGGGCGCTGACGGCGGCGATCACCACCGGCCCCAGCGACGCCAGCATCAGCGTGCCGAACAGAATTTCCGCAATAAACAGGCTGCCCGCCAGCGGGGCGTGGTAGGCGCTGGCCATACCGGCGGCGGCGCCGCAGGCCACCCACAGTTTCCACTCGCTTTCGCGGGTAAAGCGCTGGGCGAACACCGACGCGATCAGCGCCGCCAGCAGGATCATCGCCCCCTCGCGGCCGATGGCGCTGCCGCTGGATACCACCAGCAGCGAGGCCAGACACTTCACCAGGCTGGCCTTAACGTCCAGCCGGCCGTCGCCGGTTTCAATCGCTTCCATATAGTCGGTCGGCGCGGCGGGGTGCTGATGCTGATAGCGCTGATAGATCCACAGCAATAAACCGGCCGCCAGTCCGCCCAGCGCCGGCGTCAGTACGCGCCGCCAGGCGGGCAGCGCGGCGGCGGCGGCCACCAGGCTGCCGTCTTCATGGTCGAGCAGCAGCCACTCCAGCCCCAGCATGGCGCGGTGAAACAGCCAGACCACCAGGGCGGCGGCAATACCGAGGAAGACCGCAATGAACAGGCGGCGCAGCAGGGCGCGGTAGTGGCGCAGATGAACCAGTCTTTTCATGCGTCCGTCAAAATAAAATCGTCAATAAAATGAATGAGGCAGGAGGGCATTGTGCTTGTCTGACGGCGGGAAAACCAGCGAATCTTTGCAGATCCGCTGGTGAGGCGACATTCGTGCTTAGTTCGCCGGCGGGGCCGACGGCTGATATTTGCCGGTCATGCCGTCCAGCAGCGCGACCAGGTCGTCGACGTCGCTGTCAGGCAGCGTTACGCCGACCTGGTACTTCAGCATATCCTTCACCGCCTGGTGCAGGCTGGTGACGCTGCCGTCGTGGAAGTACGGGGCGGTCAGCGCGACGTTGCGCAGGGTCGGCGTCTTGAAGCGGTGGCGATCGGCTTCATTTTTAGTGACGTTGTAACGACCGTTGTCGGCCTCGGTCAGGTTGCCGCGGTCGGCGAAGTAGTCGGCTTTCAGGCCCATCACTTCATACGACTGGCCACCGAGGTTCTCGCCGGTATGACAGGTGCCGCACTTGTTGTCGCGGAACAGCTGATAACCGCGCTTTTGCTGGGCGGTCAGCGCGCTGTCGTCGCCTTTCAGGTAGCGGTCGAACGGGCTGTCCGGCGTCAGCAGCGTTTTTTCAAACTCGGCTATGGCGTCGGTAATGTTATCGCCGGAGAAACCGTCGGCGTAAACGCGTTGGAAATCCGCCTTCAGGCGCGCGTCCTGGTCCAGCTTGCCAATAATCTGCTCCCAGGAGGTGGAGGCCATCTCAATCGGGTTGAGCGGCGGTCCGCCGGCCTGCTGCTGTAAATCCGCGGCGCGGCCGTCCCAGAACTGAGAGAAGTTCAGCGCGGCGTTAAACACCGTCGGCGCGTTGATCGGGCCGTGCTGATCGTTGACCCCGAGCGAGGTGACGCGGCCGTCAACGCCGCCGGCGCCCAGTTGGTGACAGTGGGCGCAGGAGATGCTGTTATCGGCGGACAGACGCGGGTCGTGGAACAGGCGGAAGCCCAGCGCTACCTTTTGCGCGTCGGTCGGCAGCGATTCCGGCAGCGGCTGCAGCGCCTGACCGCGCAGCGCTTCCGGCGTGCCCGGACGCGTATAGAAGCGTTCACGCTGGGCGCGGATCCAGTTCAGCAGGGTCTGCCGGTCGGCATCGCCCAGCTCACCGGACCAGTGCACCGCTTTATAACGCAGCGGCGGCATTTCGCCGCTTTGCAGCACCGCTTCCATTTTCGCCAGGTCCACTTCCGGCACCGCACCGTCCTGGCGCAGCGCGTTCAGGGTCGGGTTCAGGTCGAAATGACGCGAACCGGTTTTGATATCGTACTGCATCAGCTGCTTGGCCACCGGCAGGCTGGCGTAGAAGGGCAGTTCGGCGGATTGGGTGTGGCAGTAATCGCAGCCGTGTTTGGTGAGAATGGTGTTGATGTCACTATCGGCAGTTGCCGGCTGACGCTGCTGATCGTAGTGATAGATATAACCGACGATGCCAAGATACCCCGCGATCGCCAGGATCGCACACCCCAAAATAATTTTCTTCATCTTGCTCTCGCTCCATTGAGTTTGCTTACAGTGATTGCCGCGCCTGCCAACGGGAAGGCGAAAAAAACGGCAGTCTGGATTGTCGGAGGACGGGCGCGGATGATACTTGATTGATATCAAGCAATTATACAGTAATCGGCTATCGCTGAGATAGGTTTTGGCAATGGTTCAGGGATACGGCGGCCGAAGCCGCCAAATTTCAGAATTTACTGAGTATTCAAGGCTCTACGGGTGCGGCCGGAACTCAGATAATCAGCGATGTAATCTTGCGAAATTTCCCCGCTGTAGCGGCCGTCTTCATCGACGATCGGCATCCATGAGGTGTTGTGCTCATACAGCTTCGACAGCACCACGCGCAGGTTCTCTTCGGCTTTGCCGTGCACGCGGAAGTGGTGAATGGCGTCGGCGCAGACGCCCTCTGCGCCGCGCGCCTCGCGGCGTTTGACGTAGCCCAGCGGCTTGCCGTCGTCGTCCACCACGGTCACCGAACGCGCATCGTTATCATCCATCAGGGCAAACGCGTCGGCCAGCGAGGTGGATTTACGCACCGTCACGGTGGGCTGCTGGTCGGTGACGTCGCCGGCCTGCACCAGCAGCAGACGCTTCAGCGTGCGGTCCTGGCCGACGAACGAGGCGACAAACTCATTGGCCGGGCGCGCCAGCAGCTCGTCCGCGCTGGCGTTCTGCACGATTTTACCCTGGCGGAACACGGCGATGCGGTCGCCCAGTTTCAGCGCCTCATCAATGTCGTGGCTGACCAACATCACGGTTTTTTTCAGCTGGCGCTGCATGTCGAGAAACTCATTCTGGATAGTTTCGCGGTTAATCGGGTCGACGGCGCCGAACGGTTCATCCATCAGCAGCACCGGCGGATCGGCCGCCAGCGCGCGGATCACCCCGATACGCTGCTGCTGGCCGCCGGACATCTCTTTCGGGTAGCGGCTAAGAAAACGCTTCGGATCCAGCGCCACCATGCTCATCAGCTCTTCGGCGCGCGCGCGGCAGCGCTGTTTGTCCCAGCCCAGCATGCGCGGCACCACGGTGATGTTCTCCTCAATGGTCATATTGGGGAACAGGCCGATTTGCTGGATCACATAGCCGATATTGCGTCGCAGGGTAACGGTGTCCAGCCCCTCGGTGTCTTCGCCGTTAATCAGGATTTTACCGCTGGTCGGCATAATCAGGTGGTTGATCATCTTCAGCGTGGTGGTTTTGCCGCAGCCGGAAGGGCCGAGCAGCACGCAGATTTCGCCGGCCGGCACTTCCAGATTGACGTTATCGACGGCGTTGAACGCTTTACCGTTCTTCTGCACGAACTGTTTGGTCAGGTTTTCTAATTTAATCATCAGCGGATCCCCTTGGGCGTGAGGGCAATTTGTAAGCGGTGCAGCAGCCAGTCAAGCACGATCGCCAGCAGGCTGATCATGACGGCGCCGGTAATCAGTTGGCGGATATCGCTGCCGCTGATGCCGTTAAGCAGCAGCAGACCGAGGCCGCCGGCGCCGATAACGGCGGCAATGGCCATCACGCCGATATTCATCACCACGGCGGTGCGGATACCGCCGAAAATCACCGGCAGCGCCACCGGAATTTCCACCCAGCGCAGCCGCTGCCAGAAGGTCATGCCGATGCCCTGGCCGGCCTCACGCAGGCCGCCGGGCAGGTTGTCCAGCGCGGTGTGGGTGTTGCGCACGATCGGCAGCAGCGAATAGAGGAACACTGCGGTGATTGCCGGCAGATAGCCGATACCGTGACCGATCAGCGAAAACAGCGGAATCATCAGGCCGAACAGCGCAATGGACGGAATGGTCAGCACGATGGTGGCCAGGCTGAGGATCGGCGTCGCCAGCCACTTATAGCGCACGATCAGCACGCCGAGCGGGACGCCGATCAGGATGGCCAGGCCGACGGCCAGCCCGACCAGCATCATATGTTCCAGCGTCAGACCGGCGATGTAGCCCCAGTTCTGCCATACATAGATTAAGGTTTGCATCATCTCTCCTTAAATCAGGCCCCGCTGCTGCAGGAACTCGCGGGCGACCTGCTGCGGCGTCTGATAGTCGATATCAACCTTGGCGTTCAGGCTGGTGATCACCGGGTTGGTCAGCTGCTGCGACAGGGTGTTGAGCGCTTTTTCCAGCCCCGGGGTGTTTTTCAGCACGTCGGCGCGCACCACCGGGGTGACCGCGTAGCTGGGGAAGTAGCCCTTGTCGTCGTCCAGCACCTGCAGATCGAAGCCCTGCACCCGGCCGTCGGTGGTGTAGATCAGGCCGGCGTCGACAAAGCCGTCGCGGATGGCGTTATACACCAGCCCCGGATCCATCTGACGGATCTGCGGGCGGTCGAGCGGCATGTTATACAGCGCCTGCAGCGGCTTCAGGCCGTCGGAACGCCCGGCAAACTCCAGGTCCAGTCCGAGCAGCCAGTTATGATCGGGGTCATCCCGCCGCACCTGCTCGATTTTGGCCACCAGCTGCGACATGGTATGGATATTTTCCTTTTCGGCGCGTTTACGCTGCATGGCGAAGGCGTAGGTGTTGTTCATATCCGCCGGCTGCAGCCAGACCAGGCCGAGTTTGGCGTCGAGCTTTTTCACCGTGTCGTAGGTCTGCTGCGGTGTCATGCGCTCCTTGATATGGTTAAAGATAATCAGCGAGGTGCCGGTGTACTCCCAGGTCATATCGATCTGCTTATTGATCATCGCGTTGCGGGTGATGGTCGTAGCGAGGTTGGTTTTCGGCTCCACCTGGAAGCCTTTTGCACGCAGGTACTGCACCGTGATTTCCGACAGAATGCGCTGTTCGGTAAAGTTTTTGCTGGCCAGCACCAGCGGGGCGGTCCAACCGGCGCCGCTCAACAGCAGCAGCGTGCCGAGCAGCGCCGCTTTTAGCCAAGGGGTCATGGTGTTCTCCTTCAGGATGCGGTGTGCGGACTGAGCCAGCGGCCCAGTCCGGCCAGCGCCAGATCGAGCAGCAGCGCAATCAGCGCGGTGGCGGCGGCGCCAAGGATCAGGGTCGGGAAATCGTTGAGATAGATACCCGGGAAGATCAGTTCGCCGTAGCTGCTGGCGCCGATCAGGAAGGCCAGCGGCGCGGTGCCGACGTTAATCGCCATCGCAATGCGGATACCGGCCATGATCACCGGTAGCGCGTTGGGCAGCTCAACCCGGCGCAGGCGCTGGGCGGTCGTCATGCCGATGCCGTTAGCCGCTTCCAGCAGCGGCGCCGGCACGGAAATCAGCCCGGAATAGGTATTGCGCACGATGGGCAGCAGCGACGCCAGAAACAGCGCTACCACCGCCGGCTTGTCGCCGATGCCGATGATCACCATCGCCAGCGCCAGCACCGCCAGCGGCGGCAGGGTGTTGCCGACGTTGAAAATCTGCATCACGTATTCAGCCCAGCGGCGGGCGAAGGGGCGGCTGAGCACAATGCCACTGGGAATGCCGACCAGCAGCGCCAGCAGCATGGAGCAGAACACCAGGAACATATGCTGCTCGCCGAGATAGATCAGATCGACCTGACGCGCTTTTATCGTCTGCCAGCCGATGCCGTAGATCAGCAGGGCGATCACGGCCAGCAGCAGCAGGCTGCCAAGAACAAAGCGCCGTTGGTGCGCTGAGGTAGTCATGTGGTGCGTCCTCCGTAGTGCGTAACGCCGGTAATAGGGCGCAGTGACGCGCGAGTGCGACCCACACGACGGTGGGGGCCAAACGGGCGTATCGCATTAAAAATGGTGTTATTGGGCAGAAGGCGGCCTCGTCCATGCATTACGCAGAGTGCTGTCCCAATAAGGCTTTAAAATCAATTGCTAATACTGATTTTAAACATTACGAAAGTTGCCGAAACGCACGGCGTCCGGCTGATTCAAGGTATAACATCCTGTTGTTTTGCTTGACAAGTTTTGCCAGCGAAATCAGGCGATTGAATTTAACAATTTTTTTACCTTAGCCCGCATGACAGCTAGCCGCAGGCGTTAATGAAAAAAATTACCCCGATTTATGTTACGCTGTCACAAACTGTCCAATTGATGCCTTTTTAACCCACCGAGATCGCAGAGCTGACAGCCCGTCGGTAGGTTGCCGTTTTGCGCTGATATACTTGACCCTTATTGCCTCACACTTGCGGATTAACTGACTGAATAATGACCAACGACCTCTTTGCCACCAGAGTGGCGCACCGACCGCTGATTCTGATCGCCTGTATGCTGGCGATGTTTATGTCGGCGATTGAAGCCACCATTGTGGCGACCGCCATGCCGACCATTATCGCCGATCTGGGCGGCTTCTCGCTGCTCGGCTGGGTGTTTGCGGTCTATCTGCTCACCCAGGCGATCACCATCCCGATTTATGGCCGGCTGGCCGACCTCTACGGACGCAAACGGGTGTTTTTCTTTGGCGCCGCGCTGTTTCTGTTAGGCTCCATCCTGTGCGGCTTCTCGCCGAATATGTACTGGCTGATCGGCTTCCGCCTGTTGCAGGGGCTGGGCGCCGGGGCGGTGATGCCGATTGCCACCACCATCATCGGCGATGTCTACGGCCCGGACGAACGGCCGAAAGTGATGGGCTACCTGTCCAGCGTGTGGGGCTTTTCCGCCATTATCGGCCCGCTGCTGGGGGCGTTTATCGTCGAACATCTGCCGTGGGCGCTGGTGTTTTGGGTCAATCTGCCGATCGGCCTGTTGGCAATGGCGCTGCTGGCGCGCTATCTGCCCTCCGGCGAGCGGGTGCGCAACCATGCGCTGGACTGGGCGGGCACCGCCTGGATGACGCTGTTCGTCGCCAGCCTGCTGCTGGCGCTGCTGCAGGCGGATACACTGGGGATTTGGGTGGCGCCGATGCTGCTGCTGGCGGCGCTGTCGCTGTGGCTGCTGGTGCGTCAGGAACGGCGCGCGCCGGAGCCGCTGTTTCCGCTGGCGCTGTGGCGCAGCCGGGTGATCGTCGCCGGCAACGTCGGCGGTCTGGCGATCGGCGCGGCGATGATGGGCATCAGCGCCTTCCTGCCCACCTTTATTCAGGGGGCGATGGGCGGCTCGCCGCTGCAGGCCGGCACCACGCTGGCGCTGATGTCGATCGGCTGGCCGCTGGCCAGTACCTTCAGCGGCCGGCTGATGCTGCTGACCTCCTACCGCACCACGGCGCTGCTGGGGGCCGGGCTGCTGGTTGCCGGCGGGGCAATTTTGCTGCTACTGCAGCCGGACGGCGGCTTGCTGTGGGGACGGGTGGCGGCGTTTATGGTCGGCGCCGGGATGGGGCTGTGCAACACTACCTTTCTGGTGTCGGTGCAAAACGCCGCGCATCACAGCATTCGCGGCATCGCCACCGCCTGTACGGTGTTTACCCGCATGATGGGCTCGGCGATCGGCACTGCGATTCTCGGCGCGACGCTGAATATCAACCTACAGCTGCGCCTGCCGCAGGTGGCCGATCCGGTACAGCAGTTGATGGATCCGGCGCGGCGGGCGGCGCTGGACGCCGAGGCGCTGGGGGCGTTAAGCCATCAGGTGGCGCTGTCGCTGCACTGGGTATTTTTGGTGTCGGCGCTGGTGTCGCTGTGCGCATTGGGCGCCGCGCTGCTGGTGCCGGCGCATCAGCGGCCGCAGAGCGAAGAGGGAGAGGCGGAGCAGGTATAACGGGAAGCGGGCGCAGCATGCTGCGCCCGTAAGCGGTTATTGCGGTGCGTTGGCATCCTGGCTGGTGCCGGTGGCCGCCGCCTCGCTGCCGTCATCGCCGTTGGCGAGGCGGGTGTAGACAATTTTCTGTGTGTCGTTTTCGCAATGGCCGACTACCTGACCACCGGCCTGGTCAGCCTGATCGTTAGGGACGATATCCAGCTTGAAGCCGGATTCCGGTACGCCGTTGGCGATAATTTTCTGCGAAATGTCCGCCTTCACGCTTTCGCATGAGGCAAGGGCCACCAGCGGTGCCGAGGCCAATAACAGTGCACTCAGTATCAGCGCTTTTTTCATCATTCTGTCCTTGGTTGAGAATGAATTTCCTTTATCAGGATAGCAGTTGCCGCTGCGAAACTTAACGCCTAACCCGCGGTGGCGGGCGGTTTAAGGATTAATCCGACGGCCGGTGGTGCGGTCAAGGCATTTCAGCGTTGACGGCTCCCAATAGGCGTTGACGTTCAGGCTGTCGTTGCAGCGATCTTCATCGTCCGCCGCGCGGTCCAGCTTGTCGAAGTCTTTCTCCACGCGGGTATTCACCTTATGGCGCAGGCTGCGGGTGTCGTTCCACTGCTCTTTGCTCTGACGTGCGTTTTCGTTGGACATGGCGGCGCCGCCGTTGCCGTCAACGGTGACGCAGGTACTGCCCTGGGTGCAGCTGGCGGCCAGCGCCGGCAGCTGCCAGGCGCCAGCCAGCGCCAATGCCGCGACCGGCAGCATCCTGCGCAGCAGTCGTTGGGAGAAAAGTGATTTCATCTTGTTATCCTTATGAGTTAGTGTTGTGACGCCGGGCGATCCGGCACCTGACACGCGCTCGATGAGCGTTTGGTTAATAATAACACTGCGCGCTTGTCAGACACCAGCCAGGCGCACTTTTCGTTTACCTTTCGGAGAGCTCAGCACGCCATGTTAAAAACCACCTTGCTCTTTTTCGCCACCGCGCTGGCGGAGATCGTCGGCTGCTTCCTGCCGTATTTATGGCTGAAAAAGGGGGCGAGCGCCTGGCTGCTGCTGCCGGCGGCGTTGAGTCTGATGGCCTTCGTCTGGCTGCTGACGCTGCATCCGGCGGCCAGCGGGCGGGTGTATGCGGCCTACGGCGGCGTATACGTGGCGACCGCGCTGCTGTGGCTGCGGGTGGTGGACGGCGTAAGGCTGACGGCGTTCGACTGGCTGGGAGCCGGAGTGGCGCTGGCGGGAATGCTGATTATCGTGGCCGGCTGGCGGGCGGCCTGAGGAACGGCGGCAGGCAGCGCCTGCCGCGTGAGGATCAGACGTCGCGGTGGACGCTCAGCCCGGCGAAGGACTGGCTGACCGGCATCATTTCCAGCGTGTTGATATTGACGTGGGACGGCAGCGTCGCCACCCAATACACCGACTCGGCGATATCCTGCGGCGTCAGCGCATTGGCGCCCTGATAGGTGCGATCCACCTTGTCATCGTCGCCTTTAAAGCGCACGTTGGAAAACTCGGTGCCGCCCACCAGGCCCGGCTCGATATCGGTTACGCGCAGGCGCGTGCCCTGCAGGTCGGCGCGCAGGCCGAGGCTGAACTGTTTAACGAATGCCTTGGTGGCGCCGTACACGTTGCCGCCGGCGTACGGCCAGTTGGCGGCAGTTGAGCCAATATTTATCACGTGGCCGACGTTGCGCTCCACCATCGCCGGCAGCAGTTCACGGGTCATATTGACCAGCCCTTTGGCGTTGGTGTCGATCATGGTTTCCCAGTCATCGGCGTTGGCCTTGTGCGCCGGTTCCAGACCCAGCGCCAGCCCGGCGTTATTCACCAGCACGTCCACCTGACGCCACTGCGGCGGCAGGGCGGCGATGGCCTGGTGGATGGCGGCGCGGTTGCGCACGTCAAGCTGTACGATATGCAGGGCGTCGCCCAGCTCATCCTTCAAGCTTTCCAGCCGGTCGATGCGGCGGCCGCTGGCAATCACCTGATGGCCCTGTTGAACAAATTTACGTGCAATCGCCTCGCCAAAACCGGCGGTGGCGCCGGTAACAAAAATAATCATCCCACTGTTCCTCAACTGTTTTTACCCATGTCTGTACGTATGATTAGCATATTCCACACCGCCACGGCAAAGGAAGATGACGCGATGGCGTGCCGCGCATTATTCGCTGGACGGCGGGATATGGTAGACCAGACAGTCGTACTTGATATTTTCGCGGCGGCCGTTGAGTTGGCCGCCCAGCGATTCGGCCAGTCGCCGGCTGGGGAGGTTTTGCTCCGCCACCGGATAGATAAAGTAGTGGGGCCGGTAGCGTTCGCCGGCCCAGCGGGCGATCGCCTGCAGCAGTTCGCGGCCGTAGCCCTGATGGTGCTGCTCTTCTTTGATCCACAGACCCAGCTCCGGCGTCGGCGAGCGCAGATTGTGCACGCCGCCCATGCCGACAAAGCGCTTGT
Organism: Serratia sp. FGI94; assembly: GCF_000330865.1. Classification (NCBI taxonomy): domain Bacteria; kingdom Pseudomonadati; phylum Pseudomonadota; class Gammaproteobacteria; order Enterobacterales; family Yersiniaceae; genus Serratia; species Serratia sp. FGI94. The sequence continues at coordinate 2,494,232 of NC_020064.1, read as the reverse complement.
CTTCGCGCCGGCGGGCGACAAAAAAGATCTCTTCCCCTTCACGCATCAGCGGCAGCCAGCCCTGCCAGACCTCGGCAAACGCCTCGGCGGAGGGTTCCGGCTCAAAACTCATAAAGCGGGTCAGGGTCGGTGTAATTGCCTGGTAAACCTCATCGGCGTCGGCTGCGCTAAAAGGGGTAAGCAACAGTCGTTCGCTGTTTACGCGGCACTGAGAAAGGTCACTGTGAATCATTATTCTTACCTCGCTTTTCAGGCCTGAATGGCAAACAATCCGCCGGGCTGACGCCGGGCGGATTGTCGATACTACGTGGATTATCAGCCGATGCGAACCCTTTTTGACCGGCGACGGGATAAAAGGGCACAAAGCGTGCGGTTAACCGCGTTTGGCGCTCTCCGGCGCCGCAACGGGCGGCGTTTGCCGGCGGATTTCATTACCGGCTTCGGCCGTCAGGCCGAAGCTGTCAACCACCGACAGCAGCGCAATGCCGCCGATCACCACAAACGCCAGCTGGAAGTTGGCCAGCGGAATCGCGTCGCCCGCCGGCGGGAACCAGATCTCCGCCAGCCGCAGAACCAGCGCTCCCACCGCAATGCCTAGGCCGCCGCCCATCTGCTGCGCTACGTTGAACAGCGTATTGGCGTCGTTCATTTTGCTTTGCGGCACTTCAGAGAACGCCAGCGTATTGAGCGCGGTGAACTGCATGGAACGCGTCAGGCCGCTGACGAACAGCAGGGCGATAATCATCCACACCGGCGTCGCCGGCGTCAGCAGCGCGCAGCCGAAGATGGCGGCGGCGTTGAGCAGGCCGTTGACCATCAGGGTGGTGCGGAAATTGAAGCGGTACAAAATGGCGGAGGTAAAGGGCTTCATCGCCAGATTGCCGGCAAACACCGCCAGCACCAGCAGGCCGGCCTCAAAGGCGCTCAGGCCGAAGCCGATCTGGAACAGCAGCGGCAGCAGGAAGGGCACCGCGCCGATCGCCAGCCGGAACAGCGTGCCGCCCCATATAGTGACGGCGTAACTTTTCACCCGCATCGCCCACAGACTGATCAGCGGGGCGGCGTGCCGTTTGGCGTGGCGCACCGCCAGCGCGCCGACCGCCAGGCTGGCGGCGATACACAGCAGAGGCACCAGCCAGGACAGCTGCGGATGGTTGATCAGATCCAGGCCGAACATCAGGCCAAAGCAGGCAATGCCGGTCAGCACAAATCCCAGGCCGTCAAACGGCGCGCGCGTCTGCTGCGCCTCATCCGGGATCAGCCGCCAGGCCAGCGGCAGCGCCAGCAGTCCCAGCGGCAGGTTGAGGATAAAGATCCAGTGCCACGAGGCGTAGGTGGTAATAAAACCGCCGACCGGCGGCCCGAGGATCGGCGCCACCAGTCCGGGCCAGGTAATGGTGGCGATAGCTTTAATCAAACCGCTTTTGTCGGTGTTGCGCAGCACCGCCAGCCGGCCAACCGGCACCATCAGCGCCCCGCCGAAGCCCTGCAGGATACGGGCGGCGGTAAAGGTAATCAGGTCCGCGCTCAGCGCGCACAACACCGAGGCCAGCGTAAAGATGACAATCGCTGCCGAAAAGACGCGGCGCGCGCCAAAGCGGTTGGCGATCCAGCCGCTGGCGGGGATAAACACCGTCAGGGTGAGGATATAGGCGACAATGCCGATATTCATATCCACCGGTTGTACGCCGAACGCGGCCGCCATCTGCGGCAGCGCGGTGACAATCACCGTACCGTCGAGGTTCTCCATAAAAAATGCGCCCGCCACCAGCAGCGGCAGTGCGCCGACGCGTGAAAAAACGCTCATGGCAGAGCATCCTGTGTAGAACAGCGGTGATTCGGCATAACGACAACCCAGTGGCGTAGACATTGGTACAGACAAGAGGGTGAGCATAGCGCAATGCGCCATTGTTAAAAAGTGGTTAATAAAGTGAAGGCATATTTTGAGAATTACCGTAAATTCGCGCGCAGGATCGCAGACGAACAAGCGCATGGGGAGCCTGCCTGCGCCAACGTTTTGGCCTCTGCCTGCTGATGGTGCAGCACGGTGTGAATCGCGGTTGACTGAGCAGAAACGTTAACGCGTCGGATAAATGACAATACCCGGAGCCGCTGGTCGCACGGTGAAAATAATGGTTGCGCAACAATGGTGCAGCGCAATATTTAACAAATAAAGGCAAACGGTTGCTATTTAACCGCAACCGTTTGCCTGGGCGGGTGATATTTAGACCGTTTTTTCATTCAGCATTGGATCTAATTTAATTGCTTGTTTTATCTGCTTTTATTCTATTTTCGGCATGCTGGCATGGCGATTGCTATCTTTAATTTATCGCCTGTAATTGATGATAAATGCGCCATGTATTAGCCGGTGAAATACTTTTGCCGCCGGTTGCGCCGTGCGCGCCAGAAAAATAGGAACGGCATTATGAGCATGCAATTTACCCACGCCATTCGTGGCAATTTTTTCGATATCGCCGCCTGCGTGGAACAGCCGGATCAACTCGGCTCCCAGCTGCGCCATCGGCCGGACGGCCTGCTGCTGCTGAATCAGGGGCGCATCGCGTGGTTCGGCGAGTGGCAGCAGGGCGCAGCGCTGCTGCCGGCCGGCACGGCGGTGACGGATTACCGCGATAAACTGGTGGTGCCGGGGTTTGTCGACTGCCACATCCACTACCCGCAAACTGAAATGATCGGCGCCTACGGCGACCAGCTGCTGGGCTGGCTGCAGCGCTATACCTTCCCGGTCGAGGGGCGTTTTGGCGACGCCGAGCATGCCGAGAATATCTCCGCATTCTTCCTGCAGCAGCTGTTAAGCAACGGCACCACCACGGCGCTGGTGTTCGCCACCGTGCATCCGCAGTCGGTCGACGCGCTGTTCAGTCAGGCGGCGGCGCTGAATATGCGGCTGATTGCCGGCAAGGTGATGATGGATCGCCACGCGCCGGAGGGGCTGCTGGAGACGCCGGAACAGAGCTACCGGCAAACCCGGGCGCTGATCCGCCGCTGGCACGGCAGGCAGCGGCTGGGCTATGCCCTGACGCCGCGTTTCGCGCCCACCTGTTCCCCGCAGCTGCTGGCGCAGGTGCAGCGCCTGCGCCAGGAGTTTCCCGACGTCTGGCTGCATACTCACCTGAGCGAGAACCGCGATGAAGTGGCCTGGGTAAAAGAACTGTTTCCGCAGCATCGCAACTATCTGGATGTTTACCACCATTACGGGCTGACCGGCGAGAAAAGTGTCTTCGCCCACTGCCTGCACCTGGAAGACGCAGAGTGGCAGTGCCTGTGCGATAGCCGTTCGTCGATCGCCTTCTGCCCGACGTCCAACCTGTTCCTCGGCAGCGGGCTGTTTAAGCTGCAGCAGGCCTGGCGGCGGCGGGTCCGGCTCGGCATTGGCAGTGACGTCGGGGCCGGCACCACCTTTAATATGCTGCAGACGCTGGGCGAAGCCTACAAGGTGGCGCAGCTGCAGGATTACCAACTGGCGGCCGGCGAAGCCTTCTATCACGCCACGCTGGGCGGCGCGCGCGCGTTGGCGCTGGACGACCATATCGGCAACTTTGACGCCGGTAAAGAGGCGGATTTCGTGGTGCTTGATCCGGCGGTGTCGCCGCTGCAGCAGCTGCGTTACGCCAACAGCCGCACGCTGGATGAAGTGCTGTTTATGCTGATGACGCTCGGCGATGACCGCAACCTGTATCGCACCTATGTGGACGGCAAGGTGGTGTTTCAGGCGCCGCAGCGGCAGGAGGCGGCATGATCCAGTTTCTGCTGAACGACACGCTGAAAAGCGAACGGCTCGATCCGAATACCACGGTGCTACAGTATCTGCGCCGCCATCTGCGGCGCTGCGGCACCAAAGAGGGCTGCGCCTCCGGCGACTGCGGGGCGTGCACCGTGGTGCTGGCGGAGGCCGACGGTGAGCGGCTGCGCTACCGCAGCGTCAACGCCTGTCTGACCTTTGTCAGCGCGCTGCACGGCAAACAGCTGCTGACCGTTGAGGATCTGCGCGAGAAGGGACAGCTGCACGCGGTGCAGCAGGCGATGGTGGACTGCCACGGCTCGCAGTGCGGCTTTTGTACGCCGGGGTTTGTGATGTCGCTGTTCTGCCTGCAAAAGAACAGCGACGGCTACCGGCGCGAGCAGGCCCTGCAGGCGCTGGCGGGCAACCTGTGTCGCTGCACCGGCTACCGGCCGATTATGGCGGCGGCGCAGCAGGCCTGTACGACCAGCGCGCCGGACCAGTTCGACGCCCGTCAGGCAGCAACGCTGGCGCGTCTGCGGCAGATCCCCGCCGCCGCGGAGACGGTCTGCGACGGCAAACGCTGCCTGATGCCGCAGACGCTGGACCAGCTGGCGCAGTGCTATCTGCGGTATCCGCAGGCGAAACTGCTGGCCGGCGGCACCGATCTGGCGTTGGAGGTCACGCAGCGCCATCAGGATCTGCCGCTGATCATCGCCATCGGCCAGCTTGCCGAACTGCGGCAGATCGAACGGGGCGAGCGGCTGCGCATCGGCGCCGGCGTTACGCTGAGCGAACTTTACCGGGCGCTGGCGGAGGAACAGCCGGCGCTGGGAGCGCTGCTGCAGCGTTTCGCCTCGCAGCAAATCCGCAATCAGGGCACGCTGGGCGGCAATATCGCCAACGCCTCGCCGATCGGCGACGGCGCGCCGCTGCTGCTGGCGCTGGATGCGGTGCTGACGCTGCGCCGCGGCGCGCAGCGTCGCGATCTGCCGCTGGACGATTTCTTCCTCGGCTACCGGCAGACGGCGCTGCAGCCGGGGGAGTTTATCGAAAGCATCCAGCTGCCGGCGTCGTTCCCGGCGGATCTGCGCGTCTGGAAGGTCTCGAAGCGGCTGGAAGATGATATCTCCGCGGTGTGCGGCGCTTTTAACCTGCAGATTGAAGACGGCAGGGTGCGGACGGCGCGCATCGCCTTCGGCGGCATGGCCGCCACGCCGAAACGGGCCGCAGCCTGCGAGCGGGCGCTGCTTGGCGCACGCTGGGAGCACGACAGCGTGGAGCGGGCGGCGCAGGCGCTGACGCAGGATTTCACCCCGCTGAGCGACTTCCGCGCCAGCGGCGCCTACCGCATGTTGGTGGCGCAAAACCTGCTGCGCCGCTATTTCATCGCGCTGAGCGCGCCGGCCACCGCCATTGAGGTAACCAGCCATGAGTAACCGATCACAGACAGAACGCAGCCAGGCCGAGCTGGCCGCGCTGTTCGGCGGCGCGGCGCGCGGCGTCGTTGGCCGCAGTCAGCAGCATGAAAGCGCCGACAAGCACGTCAGCGGCGAGGCGCAGTACATTGATGACCGGCTGGAGTACCCACGCCAGCTGCATCTGGCCGCGCGGCTGAGCGACCGCGCGCATGCGAAGATTCTGGCGCTGGACAGCAGCGCCTGCGCGCAGTTTCCCGGCGTGGTGCGGGTGATGACCTGGCAGGACGTGCCGGGAGAGCTGGATATCGCCGCGCTGACCGAGGGCGACCCGCTGCTGGCCAGAGATCGGGTCGAATACGTCGGTCAGGTGGTAGCGGTGGTGGCGGCGGAGGATGAAGAGACCGCCTGGCGCGCGGCGCAGGCGATCGTTATCGATTATCAGGATCTGCCGGCGCGGCTGGACGTTGAGCAGTCATACCGCAATGGCTGGTTGGTGCAGGAGAGCCACTGCCACCGCCGCGGCGACGCGGAGGCGGCGCTGGCGCGCGCCCGGCACCGGCTGCAGGGCGAGCTGCGTATCGGCGGCCAGGAGCATTTTTATCTGGAAACCCAGATCTCCGCGGTGGTGCCCGGCGAGGACGGCGGCATGCAGGTCTACTCTTCCACCCAGAACCCGAGCGAAGTGCAAAAACTGGTGGCGTCGGTGCTGGCGCTGCCGCTGCATAAGGTGACGGTCGATACCCGGCGCATGGGCGGCGGCTTCGGCGGTAAGGAGACGCAGGCCGCCGGGCCGGCGTGCCTGTGCGCGCTGGCGGCGCACCTGACCGGCCGGCCGGCGAAGATGCGCCTTAACCGCCGCGACGACATGATGATCACCGGCAAGCGCCACCCGTTCTATATTCACTATGACGTCGGGTTTGACGATCGCGGCCTGCTGAGCGGCATTAAAATCGACCTGGCGGGCAACTGCGGCTATTCACTCGATCTCTCCGGTTCGATCGTCGATCGTGCGATGTTCCACGCCGATAACGCCTATTTCCTGCAGGACGTGGTGATCGTCGGCCACCGCTGCCAGACCCACACCGCATCCAATACCGCCTACCGCGGCTTTGGCGGCCCGCAGGGCATGATGGCGATTGAGAACATTATGGACGTCATCGCCCGCCATCTGGCGCTGGACCCGCTGACGGTGCGCAAAACCAACTATTACCGGCAGAAAACGCGCAATGTGACCCACTATCAGCAGCCGGTCGGCCAGAACCTGCTGGCGGAGATCACCCGGCGGCTGGAGCACAGCGCCGACTACCGGGCGCGCCGCGCGGCGGTGCGGGAATTCAATGCGCGCAGCCCGCTGCTGAAGAAGGGACTGGCGCTGACGCCGGTGAAGTTCGGCATTTCATTTACCGCCAGCTTCCTCAATCAGGCCGGGGCGCTGCTGCTGATCTATACCGACGGCAGCATGCAGCTGAACCACGGTGGCACGGAAATGGGCCAGGGCCTGAACACCAAGGTGGCGCAGATCGTGGCCGAGGTGTTCCAGGTGGATATCGCGCGGATTCAGATCACCGCCACCGACACCGGCAAAGTGCCGAACACCTCGCCGACGGCGGCGTCGTCCGGCACCGATCTGAACGGCAAAGCGGCGGAGAACGCCGCGCTGACCATCAAACAGCGGCTGATTGACATGCTGGTGCAACACTATCGGGTGCCGGCGCGGCAGATCGCATTCAGCAACGGCCAGGTGCGGGTCGGCGAGCGCTATTTCAGTTTTGAACAGGTGGTGCAGCTGGCCTATCTGCAGCAGGTTTCCCTGTCCAGCACCGGCTATTACCGCACGCCGCAGATTTTTTACCATCGCGAGGCCGGCGTCGGGCATCCATTTTATTATTTCGCCTACGGCGCGGCCTGTTCAGAAGTGTTGATCGATACGTTGACCGGCGAATATCAGCTGCTGCGCGCCGATATTCTGCATGACGTCGGCGACTCGCTGAACCCGGCGATTGATATCGGGCAAATCGAAGGGGGATTCGTGCAGGGGATGGGCTGGCTGACCTGCGAGGAGCTGGTGTGGGATGAGCAGGGACGGCTGCTGACCAACGGGCCGGCCAGCTACAAGATCCCGGCGATTGGCGACGTGCCGGCCGACCTGCGGGTGTCGCTGCTGGAAAACCGCCGCAATCCGCAGCAGACGGTCTTTCGTTCCAAAGCGGTGGGCGAGCCGCCGTTTATGCTGGCGATATCGGTCTGGTGCGCCATCAAGGATGCGGTCGCCAGCCTGAGCGATTACCGGCGTCAGCCGGATATCGATGCGCCGGCCACGCCGGAGCGGGTGCTGTGGGGCGTACAGCAGATGCTTTCATGTGACAGTGTCACTCATGATCGGCGGGAGGGCGACGATGGAACACTGGATTGATGCGTTGGCCGCGCTGCGGCGGCGCGGTGAACCCTGCGTGTTGGTCACCGTGATTGATGAACATGGCTCCGTACCGCGCAACCGCGGTGCGAAAATGTTGGTGACCGCCGAACAGGCGCTGGACACCATCGGCGGCGGCCATCTGGAGTTTCAGGCGCTGGAAATTGCCCGCGCCATGCTGCAGCGCGGCGAGTCGGCGCTGCGGTTGGAAAGCTTCCCGCTGGCCGCGCGGCTGGGGCAGTGCTGCGGCGGCCACGTCCGCGTGCTGTTTGAGCCGCAGAACGCGGCGCGGCCGCTGGTGGCGTTGTTTGGCGCCGGCCACGTCGGCTGCGCGCTGGCGCAGATCCTGGCGACGCTGCCGCTGCAGGTGCGCTGGCTCGACAGCCGTGCGCAGCAGTTTCCGCCGCAGGTGGCCGCCAATATTACGCCGCAGGCGTGTGAGGATCTGCCGGCGGCGGTCGATGACATGCCGCCGGGTTGCTTCTATATTGTGATGACCCACGATCACGGCCTGGATCTGGCGCTGGCGGAGCGTATTCTAAAGCGTAACGATGCGGCCTATTTCGGCCTGATCGGTTCCCTGACCAAGCGCAGGCGTTTCGAGTATCAGCTCGGCATGCGCGGCGTGGCGCCCGCGGCGCTGGCGCAGATGCGCTGCCCGCTGGGGCTGGCGGAGGTGAAGGGCAAACTGCCGGCGGAAATCGCCGTGGCGGTGGCCGGCGAAGTGATCGCCCATTACGCCAGTGCGCAGCGCTAATCAGTTGTTTTTGCTGAATCTGCCAACTGCGCCTAAGCTTGGATGGCATTGGGGACGTATGCTTCCCCGCACCTTACATGGAGGAGTTTGAATTGATGCGTTTATCCACATTAGTGTTAGCGATGAGCATGGCGTTAGGCACGCAGGCGCAGGCCGAGGAGAGCAAAACCACCTCTGAACATGCGGCGCTGCCGAGCGGCCAGGCGAAGGAGGCGACGGTGACCGGCGAAGCCAACCAGCACGAGAACCAGAAAAGCGACAACCCGTTCTTCTACCAGAGCCGTCTGCCGTATCAGGCGCCGCCTTTCGACCAGATTAAGGAAAGCGACTACGCGCCGGCGATTGATGAGGGCATCAAACAGAAACTGGCGGAAGTGGAAAAAATCGCCAACAACCCGGCCAAGGCGGATTTTGACAATACCCTGGTGGCGCTGGAAAAAACCGGCGCGCTGCTGACGCGGGTGATGAGCGTGTTCGGCGCCATGACTTCGGCCAACACCAGCGACGCGCTGCAGAAGCTGGATGAAGAAGTCTCGCCGAAACTGGCGGCGATGGATGACGCCATTATGCTCAACAGCAAGCTGTTTGCGCGTATTAAGGCGGTGTATGAGCAGCGCGACGCGCTGAAGCTGGATGCGGAATCCCGCCGTCTGCTGGAGGTGGCCTACCAGAGCTTTGAACTGGCCGGCGCCAACCTGTCGGACGCCGACAAAACCAAACTGAAGGCGCTGAACCAGGAAGCGGCGACCCTCAGCACCCAGTTCACCAATAAACTGCTGGCGGCGGCGAAGAACGGCGCGCTGGCCATCAGCGACAAGAGCAAGCTGGACGGCCTGTCCGCCGGCGAGCTGGCGGCCGCGGCCCAGGCGGCCAGCGAGCGCAAACTGGACAAGCAGTGGCTGCTGGTGCTGCAGAATACCACCCAGCAGCCGGATCTGCAGACGCTGACGGATCGCGATACGCGCAAGGCGCTGTTCGACGCCTCGTGGACGCGCGCCGAGAAGGGCGACGGCAACGATACCCGTCAGACCATCGCCCGACTGGCGAAGATCCGCGCCGAGCAGGCCAAGCTGCTGGGCTTCCCGGACTACGCCTCGTGGAAACTGCAAAATCAGATGGCGAAAACGCCGAAGGCGGCGCTGAGCTTTATGCGCGATATCGTACCGGCGGCCACCGCGCGCGCACAGCGTGAGGCGAAGGATATCCAGGCGGTGATCGACCGGCAGAAAGGCGATTTCAAACTGGCGGCCTGGGACTGGCAGTACTATGCCGAGCAGGTGCGCAAGGAGAAGTACGATCTGGATGAATCACAGATCAAACCTTACTTTGAGCTGAATAACGTGCTGAACAACGGCGTGTTCTACGCGGCTAACCTGCTGTACGGCATCAGCTTTAAACAGCGCAAGGATATTCCGGTGTATCAGCCGGACGTGCGGGTGTATGAGGTGTTTGATAAGGACGGTAAATCGCTGGCGCTGTTCTATACCGACTACTTTAAGCGCGACAACAAGGGCGGCGGCGCCTGGATGAGCAACTTCGTCGAGCAGTCGAAACTCAACGGCACCAAACCGGTGATTTACAACGTCGCCAACTTCACCAAACCGGCGCCTGGCCAGCCAGCGCTGCTGTCGTATGACGATGTGATCACCATGTTCCACGAGTTCGGCCATGCGCTGCACGGCATCTTTGCCGATCAGCAGTACCCGAGCCTGTCCGGCACCAATACCGCGCGCGATTTTGTTGAGTTCCCGTCGCAGTTTAACGAGCACTGGGCGCGCGACCCGAAAGTCTTCGCCCACTTCGCCAAGCATTACCAGACCGGCGCGGCGATGCCGCAGGAACTGGTCGACAAAATCAACAAGGCCGACAAGTTCAACAAGGGCTACGACATGACCGAACTGCTGGCGGCGGCGCTGCTGGATATGCACTGGCATATGCTGAGCGCCGACCAGCCGCAGCAGGATGTCGACCAGTTTGAGGCGCAGTCGCTGCAGAAAGATAACATCGATCTCAGCTATGTGCCGCCGCGCTACCGTTCCAGCTACTTCCAGCATATCTGGGGCAACGGCTACGCCGCCGGCTATTACGCCTATCTGTGGACTGAAATGCTGGCGGACGACGCCTTCCAGTGGTTCAGTGAACACGGCGGCCTGACGGCGGAGAACGGCCAGCGCTTCCGTGATATGGTGCTGTCGCGCGGCAACAGCGAAGATCTGGAAAAGCTGTATGAAACCTGGCGCGGCAAAGCGCCGAGCATCGAACCGATGCTGATTAACCGCGGCCTGAAAGAGCAGTGATTTATCTCTAGAGAGTGTCCGGGCAACGAGCCGTCTTCCTACTGGGAAAGACGGCTCGTTTATTATAGCGGACCAATCAGACGGAGCGGGTGACGCCGCCATCGACGCGGATATTCTGGCCGGTGACGTAGCCTGCGCCTGCCGACAGTAAAAAGGCTACGGTGTCGGCGATCTCTTCGACGGTGCCATAGCGTCCCATCGGCACGCTGTTGCGGCGTTCTGCGACTTCGGGCAGGCTGTCGATCCAGCCGGGCAGCACATTGTTGATGCGAACATTCTTCGCCGCATAGCCATCCGCAAAGAGTTTGGTGAAGCTGGCAAGACCCGCCCGGAACACCGCCGAAGTCGGGAACTCGGCGGACGGCTCGAACGCCCAGGCCGTCGAAATGTTGACAATGGCGCCGCCGCCTTGCGCTGCCATGATCGGCGCGACCAGACGGATCGGGCGCACGGCGCTCAGCAAATAGACATCCATGCCCTGGTGCCACTGTTCATCAGTGATATCGAGCAGCGGCGCACGCGGGCCGTGACCTGCGGAGTTGACCAGCGCGTCGATTTGCCCCCACGTCGCCATCGTCAGATCCACGATTTGCTTCACGTCGTCGAGTGACTGGTTTGAGCCGGTGACGCCGACGCCGCCCAACTCTTTGGCCAGCGCCTCGCCCTTGCCCGACGAGGAGAGGATGGCGATACGATAGCCATCCTGAGCCAGTCTGCGTGCGGCCGCGGCCCCCATACCGGATCCTCCGCCCATGATAAGCGCAACTTTTTCTTCAGCCATGACGGCCTCCTTTGGTTAGGTTCTGCCGCCATTGTGTCAGGTGACAGCCGAAGTTGCGTGTGATAAATAAACGTCTCAGACTGTAGAAAAACTATAGGGCATCGCCATGACGCCATCCCGCCGTAAACTTCCTCCGCTCAATGCCCTGCGTGCATTCGAGGTCTCGGGGCGCCGGTTGAGTTTTCGGGCCGCCGCCGAGGAGCTGGGCGTCACCCAGGGCGCCGTTGCGCAGCAGGTGCGCGCGCTGGAAGAGCATCTGGGCCAGGCCCTGTTTCAGCGCTTGCCGCGCGGCCTGGCCCTGACGCCGCAGGGCGCAAGCTACCTGACGGAGGTGACGCGCGCTTTTGATACGCTGGGTGACGCCACCGGACGGCTTCTGGAGCGGCCGGACACCGTTACCATCAGCGTGACGCCAACCTTCGCCGCGAAGCTGCTGATCCCCCGTTTGGCCGAGCTGAACGCCGCGCTGCCGGGCGTGGAGCTGCGTACGGTCGCCACCGAAGCGCTCTGCGATTTTGAGCGCGATCAGGTGGACATTGCCATACGGTTAACCTGTCCTCCGTTCCCGTCCGGGCTGGAGGCCAGGCTGCTGTTCCACCAGGAGCTGGTAGCGGTCGCCAGCCCCCATCTGGTCAAAGAGTTACCGCTCCCGCTGTCTCCTGAACAGATTGGGGCGTTTCCGCTGTTGCATGATTCGCAGGGCCACTGGCCGCTGTTTCTGCGTGCCGGCGGCAAGCTGCCCGGCGCGGTATTTAACCAGACGACGCTGGCGCTGGATGCGGCGCTGGCTGGGCAGGGGATCGCCCTGGCATGCCGGGCGTTTGTGGCCGGCGATCTCAAGGCCGGGCGTCTTGTACAGGTCGCGGAGGAGAGCATGATCAAAGAGCCCAGCTATTTCCTCGTCCGCAAGCGCTCATCCTTACCGCGCGCCCAGCGCGATGCGGTATGGGACTGGTGCGTGGATCGGCTCTCGCTGGCTGGCGGTTAGCGCGGCCGGCCGGTGCCCGCTGATGACTACGGCGCTAATATTCTCACCCGCCGCCAATCTGAATAGACGCGGTGATATCAATCCGTCAACCGCCTGATTCGGTCATTATTAAATAGTTAACTTCCGATAATAATATCTTGTTGCCGGCGGCTTGCTAACTTTTAAACCTGGCCTCGTATTCTCCGTATGGGAACGTTTATTAAATGGCGTATCAGAAAGGGGCGTTCGTATTATGAGCGGCAAAGCATCGCGCTGGCGATGATGATGACGCTCGCGCGCAAGTTTGAAGCGTTTCAGGCATCATTCCCTGTCAATTTGGTTACCGATAGCGGTTTTAGCGGTGAAGATCTGGTTTCCGATTTACTCGGGTTTTACCGCGTAATGTCTATTGAAAATCCGTTTCCTTTTCTGCGTCCTGTTAGTAAAGTTGAGGCCTTAAGACGTTGGGACCATTATGGCCCGATTGGTTCGTTCAAGAACGAGAGTTTTTTACCCATACTATTTCCCGATCCGGCCAGATTTCCCCATGCTAAACCACGTAGAGGAGAGCTACCGCCCTTTATGAAAACCATCAGACCCTACAGTGATTTTAACTCTGGGAATGTTGCTGTTGCTACTCGGAATGGCTCTTTTATGCAGGGTGGAAGAGGTGCTCCTCTCGTATGAAAAAGGTACAGAAGATCATTGCTGTTATTGGCTCTATTGTTATCGTTGCTGTGGCCGCTGTATTTGCGTATTTGTGGCCGACGATGAAAACAGAGTTTGCAGGCAGCGCGCAATATACCGAGCAAGATTCTCGCCTGTATAATTTCTACACGCCAGAATTGTTCAAAAATATGCCGCGTATTTCCGACCACTATGATTTCAATTACGCAAGCATCTCAGGTCCAGAAGCGCAGGCTTTCGCGGTGACATTTTATGGCACGACTGACATCAGTAATGTGAACGCGTATTTGGCAAACATGGGCTACCAACCGCAGGTTACCTGTACGGTTGAGGCCAAATGTTGGCGCACCACAGAGTCGAAAGATGTGGTGATGGTCGCACAGTTGCCGAAACCGGAAAGGGTGTTTATCCAGATTTATCGCAGGCCTTAAGAGAATTAGTCATGTTTAAGCACAAGTTGCCAGTTGAGATATCTTTTTTCTCCTTACATAAAAAACGGCCAGGCTTTCGCCTGGCGCGTAATCAGTAATGTGCTCTTTATTGGCTACAGCCTGGCGCGATATGCCTCTTCGGCCTGCGTCAGCGTGGCCCAGAACGGCCGCGGCGGCTGGTTGTTCAGCAGGTCGAGCAGAATATCCAGATGGGTGTGCCAGCCGCCGGCGACGCTCAGCATCTGGCTGCGGTCGGCCAGGCGGCGGTGGGTGACGGTCAGCAGCACGTTGTCGCCTTGCTCGGTCAGCTCAAAGGTGACCTCTGACGGGCGCTCCTGGCCTTTCTCTTCCCAGGTGATGCTCAGCACCTGCGGCGGAAACAGGCAGATAATATGCCCCGGGTTGGTCACCGGGCCGCTGTATGCCTTGTATTCCGCCGGCGCGGGTTCATCTTTGCCCGCCAGTTCGCCGTTGTTGAATACCAGCTCGAACGGCGCGCCGCGCTCCAGCTGCATGTCGCCCGCCGCCAGCCAGGTGGCGCGCTTGTCGGATTCGGTCAGGTAGGCCCAGACGCGTTCAATCGGGCCGGGCAGCAGGCGCTGGATCCTCAACGTGCCGGTTTCAATCACCATACCGTAATCATTCATCGTTCACTCCTTGGGAGTGGACGGCTCCGACTGCCGCAGCGCCTGTTCCAGCGCATCGAGTCGTTCCGCCCAGAAATGTTCATAGGATTGCAGCCATTGCATGGCCTGCGCCATCGGCTCTGGTTCGAGTCGGCAAATATGGTTTCTTCCCTGCACGGTGCGCTGCACCAGGCCAGCCAGTTCCAGGGCTTTGATGTGCTTGGAGGCGCCGGCGAAACTCATGTTCAACGGCGCGGCCAGCTCGCCGATACTGCGCTCGCCCTGCGACAGTCGCGTCAGGATCGCGCGTCTTGTCGGGTCGGCCAGCGCGTGAAAAACGGCGTCCAGCTGAGAGTGCGGTAATTTAACCATATGGTTGAATATAGAACGATGCGTCGGATATTCAATCTCTTTTTGTCTGGTTTTTTCTGGCGACGTGATGCAGGTGACAAAAAGAGGATAAAGGCAGGAAACGTGACGAATAGCGCTATTTTTGGCATAAATACGCTATTTTTTCGCCATAATCCTATATTTTCAGCCACCGCTGTCGGCAATGATCTGCCGTTATGGGAGAATTTTCGGAGAAAACGCATGGAAACCATAGAGCAACGGGTGCTCGGCGCGCTGGCCAGACTGCAGGGGATCAACAAATCCAATATGTCGATTGACGCGGATTTCTTTTTCGATCTGGAAATGGACTCGCTGGATCGGGTGGAGGCGCTGACGCTGCTGGAGCAGGAGTTCGCGCGGGTCATTCCGCTGGCGGATGCCGCCAAATTCAACCGGGTGCGCGACGTGGTCGATTACCTGACGCCGCCGCGCGCCTGAGGAGCCTGGCGCGTCAGCGCATCGCCTTCATCAACGCGTCAAGAAACACGCCGACCGCGCGCTGCTCGGGCCGATCGCCGATATCAAAGAGAGCGAGCTGCGACTGGCGTAATGCGACTTCCCTGTCGCGGTGCGGCTACAGCTACAGCCAGCCCTTGATCTGCCGGATAATTTCGGCGGTGGAGATACCGTAACGGTCGTGCAGGGTCGGCAGCGCGCCGGCCAGCAGGAAGGCGTCCGGCAGGGCGATCTGCCGGAACGCCGGCGTCACGCCGTTGCGCAGCAGGGTTGACGCCACGGCTTCCCCCAGACCGCCGATCTGCGAATGGTTCTCCGCGGTGATCACCAGGCGGCCGCTTACGCCGGCCTCGCGCAGAATGGTCTCCTCATCCAGCGGTTTGATCACCGGCGAATGCACCACCGCCACGCTGACGCCGCTTTGTTCCAGCTGTTCCGCCGCCTCCAGCGCGCGCATGGTCATCAGGCCGCTGGCGATAATCACCACATCTTTGCCGTCGCGCAGCCGCTGGGCCTTGCCGTGGCGATACTGATAATCATAGCGGTCGAGCACCAGCGGCACCTTACCGCGCAGCAGGCGCATATACACCGGCCCCTGATGTGCCGCCACCGCCGGCACCATCTGGCTCAGCTCCAGCGCGTCGCAGGGGTCGATCACCGTCAGGTTCGGCATGCCGCGGAAGATCGCCAGATCTTCGGTCGCCTGATGGCTGGGGCCGTAGCCGGTGGTGAGCCCGGGCAGCGCGCAGGCGATTTTAACGTTCAGGTTCTCTTCGGCGATCGCCATACAGATAAAATCATAGGCGCGGCGGGCGGCGAACACCGCATAGGTGGTAACGAACGGCGTAAAGCCTTCGCGCGCCATGCCGGCGGCGGCGCTCATCAGCAGCTGTTCCGCCATCCCCATCTGATAAAAACGTTCGGGAAAGGCCCTGGCGAACAGGTGCAGATCGGTGTATTTGCTCAGATCGGCGGTCAGGCCGACGATGTCGTCGCGCTGCCGGGCCAGCGCTACCAGCGCTTCGCCGAACGGCGCGGACTGCGTCGGCTGGCCCTCGGCGGCGATGGAGGCGATCATCGCCGAGGTGGTTAAACGCTTTTTGCCGCCGGCGGCCGTGGTGGTGGTCTGGTTCATGGTTGTTCTCCGATTTCCAGTGCGGTCAGCGCCTGATCCCATTCATGTTCATCTACGCGGATAAAGTGCGTTTTTTCCCGCGCCTCAAGGAAGGCGACCCCTTTGCCCATGCGGGTATCGCACAGGATCACCCGCGGCTGCGGCTGGTCGTGGCGACGCGCGGCGTCGAAGGCGGCCACCAGCGCCGCCAGATCGTTGCCGTCCACCCGCTGCACATGCCAGCCGAACGCCTGCCAGCGGTCGGCCAGCGGTTCGAAGGACAGGATCTCCGACGAGTGGCCGTCCGCCTGCTGATTATTGACGTCCACCAGCGCAATCAGGTTATCCAGCCGCCAGTGCGCGGCGGACATCACCGCCTCCCAGGTGGAGCCTTCGTTGAGTTCGCCGTCGGACAGCAGGTTGTAAATAAACGCCGGGTTGTTTTTGCGCTTCAGCCCCAGGCAGGCGCCCACCGCAATGCCCAGCCCGTGGCCCAGCGAACCGCCGGTGATCTCCATGCCGGGGGTGTAGGCGGCCATGCCGGACATCGGCAGGCGGCTGTCGTCGGCGCCGTAGGTTTCACGCTCATCAAGCGGCAGAATGCCGGCCTCCAGCAGCGCGGCATAGAGCGCGATGGCGTAGTGGCCGATCGACAGGTAGAAGCGATCGCGCGGCTCCCAGTCGGGCTCGTCCGCGCGGTAGCGCAGGGCGTGAAAGTAGCTGACCGCCAGCAGGTCGGCGGCGCCGAGCGCCTGGCCGATATAGCCTTGCCCCTGCACCTGGCCCATAATCAGCGCGTGCCGGCGGATGTTGTACGCCCGCTGTTGCAGCGACGGTGCGGCGGAATGCGGTAAATCAGTGCTATTCATCGTTTAACTCCGTGTTTATCGGTTAACCTGCGCGGCCGGGATGCGGAACACCAGCAGCGAGCCGGCCAGCAACACCAGCGTAATCAGATACATGCCCCACGCCGGCGAGCCGGTGATGCTGCTGATGCCGCCGATCAGGTAAGGCGAGAAGAACCCCGCCAGGTTGGCGAAGCAGTTCACCGCGGCAATGCCGGCGGCGGCGGAAACGCCGCCCAGCAGATTGGTAGGCAGCATCCAGAACAATGAGGAGGCGGAGAGGATGCCTGCCGCCGCCAGGCAGAGGAAGGCGATCGACAGCGCGACGTAATGGCCAAACTGGGTGGCCAGCAGCAGCGCCGCCGCGCCGACCAGCATCGGGATCGCCAGATGCCAGCGCCGCTCACGTCGGCGATCGCCGCTGCGCCCGGCCAGAATCATCGCCACGATGGCGCACAGATACGGCAGGCTGCTGAGCAGGCCGATCTGCAGCGGTTCGCTGATGCCGGCGTTGCGCACCAGCGTCGGCAGCCAGAAGGTGAGCGCATACTGGCCCATCACCACGCAGAAATAGATCAGCGCCAGCAGCCACAGCCGCCTGTCGCCGATAAACGCGGCGATGGTGCCGTGCTGGTGTTTATGCTGGTCGTCGGCGTCGAGATCGGCGCGCACCAAGCGTTTCTGGTGCTCATCCAGCCACGGTGCGTCTTCCACCCGGTCCTTCAGCGCCATCAGTACCACCAGCCCCATCAGCAGCGTCGGCACCGCCTCCAGCGCAAACATCCACTGCCAGCCGGCCCAGCCGTGCACGCCGGCAAAGCGCTCCATAATCCAGCCGGAGATCGGGCCGCCGATCATGCCGGACAGCGGAATGGCGATAAACCACAGCACCGTCATGCGCGCGCGCCGCGCCGCCGGGAACCAGTAGGTGAGATACAGCAACAGGCCGGGCGCCAGGCCGGCTTCCGCCACGCCGAGCAGAAAGCGCAGCAGGTAAAACTGCCAGGCGGTTTCCACCAGGGCGAACAGGCCGGAAATCAGCCCCCAGGTGATCATGATGCGGGCGATCCAGCGTCTGGCGCCCACCCGGTGCAGAATCAGGTTGCTCGGCACCTCAAAAAAGAAGTAACCGATAAAGAAAATGCCGGCGCCGAGGCCGTAGACGGTTTCGCTGAGCGCCAAATCGTCCATCATCTGCAGCTTGGCGAAGCCGACGTTTACCCGATCAAGGTAGGCGCACAGGTAGCACAGCATCAAAATCGGCATCAGCCGCCAGGCGATCTTGCGGTATGCGCCGTCGCGCGCGCCGGCAGCGGCGGTCAGGTTAAGCGTTGTCATGATATCCACTCCTGAAACAAACAGGCGATCCCCCGCAGCGCGCGGGGGCCGTAGGGTGACGCGGCCCGATCAGTGAATCAGCATGCCGCCGTTCACGTCCAGCGTAATGCCGGTCAGGTAGCTGGAGAGATCGCTGGCCAGGAACAGCGCGGCGTTGGCGACGTCCTGCGCGTTGCCCAGCCGGCCGAGCGGAATGCCGTCGATAATGGCGTGCCGGCGCTCGTCCTGCATCAGGCCGCCGGTGATATCGGTCTGGATCAGGCCGGGGGTGATGCTGTTGATGCGGATCTGCTCCGGGGCGAACTCGCGCGCCATCGCCTTCGCCAGCCCGAGCACGCCGGCCTTGGCGGCGCTGTAGTGCGGGCCGCCGAAGATGCCGCCGCCGCGCTGGGCGGACACCGACGACAGGCAGACGATGCTGCCGCCGCCGTTGGCGCGCATCGCCGGGATCACCGCCTGCGACATCAGCAGCGTACCGCGCAGGCTGACGTCCAGCACGCGGTCGTAGTCCTGCATGCCGATCTCCAGCGTTTTTACCGGCTGGGTGATGCCGGCGTTGTTGACCAGCACGTCGATGCGGCCGTAATGCTCGAGGATTTGCGCCACGGCCTGATTGACCGCCTGCGGGTCAGCGACGTCAACCGCCAGTCCCAGATGGCCGTCGCCAAGCTGCTGCGCGGCATGGGCCGCCGCGTGGCGATCCAGATCCAGGATCGCCACCCGGGCGCCCTGGGTGGCAAAGCAGGCGGCGGTGGCGCGGCCGATGCCGCGCTCGGAGGCGGCGCCGGTGATTACGGCGATTTTATTGTTCAGTAACATCTGCGACTCCTGAGTATTTTTATGTTTTTACGGCCATCGCGGCCGGTAGGGTGTGTTCAGCATTGGAGGAGACGCACTTTTCGGCAATGCAAAAAAATTCAGTCGATGCTGAATTAAACTTATGTTTTGATCGGCTTAACGTTTTCAGCCTCGGCGACGTGACAGGCTGTGACAAACCACCCTAAGCGGAGGTACGGCGGTTGGAAATACAAAAGGCGGCGATCCCCTCAATTAAGGCGCTGCAGGTGTTTGAGCAGGTGGCGCATTTCGGCAATGTAGCGCGCGCGGCGGAAGAGCTGAATATCACGCCCTCGGCGGCCAGCCACCAGTTGGCCAAGCTGGAGAAACTGGTGGGCAACTCGCTGTTTAACCGCTCGGCCAAAGGGGTGAGCCTGACGCTGGCGGGGGAAACCTACCTGCGTGAAATCAGCCAGCTGCTACTGAACCTGGCCCAGGCCACGGCGCAGATCCGCGACCAGAAAGAGAACAACGCCCTGCGCATTCACTGCGCTCCCAGCTTCGGCCTGCTGTGGCTGCTGCCGCGGCTGAAACAGCTGCATGAAGCCTGCCCGGAGCTTAACGTGACGCTGTCGTGTTCGTATGAAAACCTGTCGTTCAGTCGCGACAATATCGACGTGGCGATCCGCCACGGCTTTCCGGACTGGTCGCCGTTTGACATCAAAACGATCCGCGATGAATTTATTACCGCCATGGCGTCGCCGGACTATCTGCGGCGGCATCCGGCGCCGACGCCGGCGGCGCTGGCGGAGCACCGGCTGATTTTGTCGGAAACGCCGCTGATCCAGTGGCCGCAGTGGTTTGCCGCCCACCATCTGCCGCAGCCGGAACGCCCCTGGGTGTTCAGCTTCGATCGCTCCTATATGAGCCTGCAGGCCGCGCGTCTGGGACATGGCGTGGTGCTGGAGAGCGAACTGCTGGCGCAGGACTACCTGCGCGACGGTTCGCTGGTGAGGCTGTTTCCACCGGCGCTGAGCCTGCCGGTCAGCGCCCATCATCTGGTCTATCCGCGTGGTTTTGGCCAGCTGGCGCGGGTGAAGCGTTTTCTGCACTGGATGCAGCAGGCGCTGGACAGCGACAAGGTGTGCTGATCGCGCAGCTGCGTCAACAGCCGAGCGACGGCGATCGGGCTTTTGCAACATATGCTGCGGGGGGCTTTGTTCTGAGCGTGCGGCAGGCGGCCTGGCTGGCGCTGGATGAGCAGGGCGTTGCGACCCACGCACCGCAGCCCGAGAATTGCTGCCGCCAAACCGGCGGCGCAGAAACGTCCTGGAATTCTTCTATGACTTGCTGTGGCCGTGGGTATGAGGCAACGGTCATTGCTAATCTGCTTCATATTGATGCAAATGTGCATCTTGTTATCGTGGCCGACGCCATCTGGCAGATAAGTCTGAGTTGATCGTCAACGCCAGTGGAATACCCAGCCTTTTGTTTCCATTTTAGTGTTTTATGTCAAAAAAATTGCAAGTTATTTTTTTGACATAAGGATATAACGCTTACGCCGTGAAATGGCGCATTGTAAAAGGGAAAAAATCTGTTAAATATATTCACCGGATTTTTAACGAAACGGTCAATTTAAAAGACGCTATTATTTTCCATCAGATATTGTTGCACAAAAAACGATCCGTGAAATATGTGTTCCCAGCATGAAAAAATAACCGCACGATGACTGTTTCGGTCGTGCCGCTGCGATATAAATATAGGATGTATTTCCCTGTGTTTTTTATTTCTCTATTTAAATAACGGAATGGGTTTATGGAGTTGGAGCGTTATACGGTAAACCAGAGACAGAGCGTCAATATTATTTTTATGGCGGTAGCCTTAATATTGGGGATGGCGGGCGCGTTACAAATGCCGGTTGTCAGCCTGTTTCTGACGCGGGAAATCGGCGCCAGTCCGTTTATGGTGGGGATGTTTTATACCGTTAACGCGTTGGCCGGCGTAGGCGTCAGCCAACTGATGGCGCGAAAGTCGGATGCGGGCGGTCATCGCCGCCGTCTGATCCTGCTGTGTTGCTCGGTTGCCATTGCCAATGCCTTGCTGTTCGCGTTTAGCCGGGATTATCGCATTCTGGTGTCGGTAGGCGTAATGCTGTCGGCGCTGGCGACAACGGCGATGCCGCAACTGTTTGCTTTGGCGCGTCAGTATTCGGTCGGCGCCGAGTTTGACGTTATCAAATTCACCACCCGGATGCGTGCCCAGATTTCGATTTCCTGGGTGATCGCACCACCCGTCGCTTTCTTTATCATCGCGCACTTCGGTTTTACCGTTTTGTATCTGCTAGTGGCTCTGTTGTTTGTATTGGGCGGACTTTTCGTTCTGTCTTCGCTGCCTGCGGGGGACGTGCAGCCTCGTTCAGCGACGCCGGCGACGTCCGCTACCCCGACCACCACGGGCCGGTCGCAAGAAGCCTGGCTGCTGTTTGCCGCTTTGGCGCTGCTGTGGGGCGGCGATACGATGTACCTGATCGATATGCCGATATATATCAGCAGCCTGCCGGGCATGAACGGTAGTTTCGCCGGCTGGCTGTTGGGCGGCGCAGCAGGTCTGGAAATTCTGATCATGCTGTTCTGCTCACCGGTAATCAAGCGCGTTGGCCCGCGCCCTATGATGCTGCTGGCCGCCGGTTGTTCCGCGCTGTTTTACCTGGGCATGACGCAGGCAGTTTCTCCGTGGGCGCTGGCGGCGATTCAGGTGCTGAATGCCGTTTTTGTCGGTATCGTCGGCGCACTGGGTATGCTTTATCTGCAAGAATTGATGCCGGAGAGTCCGGGAACGGCCAGTACGCTGTACAGCAACAGTATTGCCACCGGGGCGATTTTTGCCGGTTTGCTCCAGGGCGCCATTAGTCAGCATTGGAATCATCAGGCCGTTTATTTTGCGGCGCTGTTATTGTCGCTGCTGGCATTACTGTTTTTGTTGAAGGTTAAAGACGCCTAGACGATATTCGCAAGAACATAATGGTCAGATATCAGGAATAATATAACGGCCGTTATTTTTGGCAGGGGATGCCTGCCTTTACTTTCTGATAAATAATTAACACACCGCCGCCGAGATCCCGTCAGGTAATGGCGTGGGAATCTCCGTGTCGTTTTTTTGGGGTGTTTTTTTGCTGATTTTATTTTTATGCAAGACAGGAGTGATGGGTGAAAAATACGATTGTTATTATCGACGCGCTATCAACGGGAAATGAACTTGCGGCGGCATTTATGTCGCGCGGCTGCGACGTGGTGCATATCTGGCAAGATTTTTCGCGTCAAACGCGTACTCAGGGATTTGTCGAAACCATTAATTATTCCGGATCGTTGGATGACCTTATCCAGCAACTGAGGCCGTATGACATTCGTTATGTGATTGCCGGTGCGGACAGCGGCATTGCATTGGCGGATATGCTGGCGTCAGCCATGGGGATACCGGCGGCAAATGACCCTGAAACCACCGACTGGCGACGGAATAAGTTTATTTCGCAGCAAAAGCTGGCGGAAAAAGGCATTCGTTCAATCAGGCAGTGTAAAGCCTCTTCGGCCGCGGAATTGGTGTCCTGGGCCGAGTTGAACGGTTATCCCGTGATTGTAAAACCGCTGAACAGCGGCGCCAGCGACGGCGTAATACTGTGTGAGAGCGGGGAAGACGTGCGACGTGCGGCAGAACAACTGCTGGGCAAAGAGAATCTGCTGGGTTATGTAAATGATGAAGTGTTGATCCAGGAACTGATTGACGGCACCCAGTATTTCGTCAACACGCTGAGCTGGCAAGGACGGCATTATGTGACGGACATCTGGGAGCAAGTGCGCAGCCGGGTGAGCGGCGGCGCTTACAATTTTGAAGGGATGCATCTGATCGATGCGCAGGAAGCGTACGCCAGAGCGCTGGCGACGTATACCCTTGAGGTATTATCCGCCTTGGGCGTCGATTATGGCGCAGCGCACAATGAGGTGATCCTGACGGCGGAAGGGCCGGTGCTGATTGAAACCAATGCCCGTCTGATGGGGGCCTCTATCAATGACGTGACATTCAGCGCCTGCCTCGGCTATACCCAGGTCAGCCTGTGTGCGGCCATGTATCTGGCGCCGCAGGATTTTATCGACCGTTACGTGGGCACTGATTACCGCATGCATGCCTATGTGTCTGAAATCTCCTTTTTGTTCAAGCGCGACGGCGTACTGGAGGCGATGCCGGGGAAACGCGCGATAGAGCGGCTTCCTTCCTTCTCCAATTTCTTTGCGCTACCGCGTTTGGGACAGCGCGTCACCCGTACGGCGGACACCAAGGGATTGCCCGGATTCGCTTATTTACTGCATCAGGATCAATCCCAGCTAGTGCGCGATTTTAATCAGATCCTGGCATGGCAGCAGCGGGATGATATTTATCGCATTGTCGATGAATAAATAACATGCGGCACGCCGGCGACGAGCGTGTGACAGGCAACGCGTCTGGCCGGCCTTATTTGGGCCAGTCATCACTATCTACATGAATCAACGGATGTTTGTATGCCAACTCAGGAGAGTGTTTTATCCATTGTGGGCGCGCTTAACCAGCGCTACCCACATGCCTGTTCACTGTCATTAGGGCGTCCCAACCCTGATATTTACGCCAAACTGGATTTTGAACGTTATGCGCAGGTCTATCAGGCGTTTTTACGGACAGAAAAGCACTATGACAACGCAAAAATCAGAGAGAATCTTTACACTTACGGGCCCAGCCAGGGGATGATTACTGCCCATCTCGCCAAATGGTTGGCGAATGATGAGGGGATCCACGCTGGCGAGAAGGAGATTCTGGTGACCAATGGTTGCCAGGAAGCCTACAACCTGGTGTTACTGCACGAATTACGTCAGCCCGAGGATTGCGTGCTGATTATTGAACCCAGCTACTTCGGATTTACCGATTGCGTCGCGGTCCTGGGGAAGTCATCCGTTAAAATCGCTATCGACGATCTCGCCCATCCTGCCGGCGGCGTTGATTTTACGCTGCTGCCGGCGGTGATCGAACAGTATCGCCGGCAGGGTAAGCAGATAAAACTTATCTATATCAATCCTGATTTTAATAATCCGATGACCTACCAACTGAGCGAGGCAGAGAAAAGCACGCTGCTCACGGTCTGCATGCAGCAGGGGGTGAAGATTATTGAGGATGGCACCTATTCGGCGTTTTATTACGAGGGCATACAGCCCCGTGCAATAAAAACGCAGGATAACGCAGGCCAGGTCTATTATATCGGCTCGTTCTCCAAAACGTTATGTCCGTCGCTGCGTCTGGGCTATCTGGTGATAAGCCGGCACGGCGACGAAACCTTTAACCATCTGCTGCATATTAAAGATCACACCAGCCTGAGCAGCAGTGCGCTGAATCAGCAAATTGTCGCCGGTTTTTTAATTGAGCATCAATACTCATTGGAAAACTGGATCCGTCCGATCCGCGATGAATACCGTGCCCGGCGTGACGCGATGCTGCAGGTGCTCGAGCAGGAATTGGGCGCCGGTCTGCTGCAGTGGCACGTACCTGCCGGCGGCTTCTTCGTATATATCCGCTTGCCGCAGGAAATCAACACCGCGCACCTGCTCGACTGCGCGGAGGGGTATCAGGTGACATTTCTGCCGGTCAGTTATGCGGTGCGAAGCGACCGGCAGCGCGCTCATGGTATCCGTCTCGCCTTCAGCTATTACCCGCCGGCCGCGATTGCGGCGGGGACCCGCAAGTTTTGTCAGTTTCTTAATGAAAGACTCTTGCCGCAACAGATCTGAGCGTTAAACAGCTTCATTCACAGAGTGATATTTCATTTTCCCGCTAATCGAATGGCATTCGAACGGGTATTTATAGATGACGGTGGATATTTGCAGATGAAAGAGAGAACGAATAACGGAATGAACGCCTATCTTCTGGCCTGCGCGCATGATGTACCGGAAACCGCCTATTCGCAGAGCGCGGTCTGTGACAACCTTAATATTACCGACAGCCGCATTCGCTCCATATTTATTAACAGCGGAATCAGTAAAAGGCATTTGTCGATAGACAATATGGCGGGAAGTGCCGCCGATGGTGAAACGCATGCGCAAATGCTGGCGCGTCATGAAAAAAATGCGCTCAAACTGGGGGGGAATGCAATCCGCAAATGTCTGGATAAAATTGGCATGCGGATTGAAGATATTGACTGTATTTGCTGCGTGACGTCGACGGGTTTTTTAGTGCCGGCGTTAAGCGCCCGTTTTTGTGAATCGCTGGGGGTGTCGGATTTTTGCAACCGGATCGATATTGTCGGCATGGGCTGTTCCGCCGGGCTGAACGGCCTGGATGCGGTAAAAAACTGGTCGCTTGCCAATCCGGGCAAGCTGGCGGTGGTGGTCTGTACGGAAATTTGTTCTGCGGCCTACATTGAGGACGGCACGCTTCCTACCGCGGTCGTTAACAGTCTGTTCGGCGACGGTGCCAGTGCCGCGGCGGTCATAAGCTTGACGGAAGACGATGCGCCACCTGCCGGCGCGATCACACTGCGGGCGAAGCTCAGCCTGACCGAACCTTCGGCCATCGGCATGATGAAGTTTGATTGGAATGATGAGCAGCATAAAAACCGCTTTTACCTCTCGAAAGACGTGCCGTATGTGGTGGGATCAAAAGTTGAAAAAGTGGTGCATAAACTGCTGGGCGAACATCAACTCAACGTCAGCGATATTGATCACTGGGTCGTACATTCCGGCGGCAAAAAAGTGCTCGATTCAATTTGTATCAATTTGGGATTAACGAAAAGTGACCTGCGCCACACGCGCAGCGTATTAAATGATTTCGGCAATCTTTCCAGTGGTTCATTCCTGTTTTCTTTAGAACGTCTGCAAAATGAAAAAATAACGTCAGCCGGCGATATCGGAGTCTTTATGACGATGGGGCCCGGTGCGGCGATTGAAACTGCCCTGGTGCAATGGGAAAAATAATTTAACGTAATTGAGGTCATTTATGGAACGTCTAACAATCAATTTTACCGGCTCAGCGGCGATCACCAGCGACATGATTGAACAACTTAATCAACTTTGCGCTCAGGTTGAGAATACTCCGGCGATCGATCAGGTGCTGTTCGTTTTTGCGGACGGCGCTACGACAGCGCAGGGAACAGAGAGTATGGATGTCGGTCTGTTGCACAAGTGGGAAAAGGCGCTGCGCCGGGTGGAAAACCTGAATGCGCTGCTGATCGCCACCGCCGACGGCGAATGCGGGCTGGTGGCCTTATCAATTATTGCCATTGCCGATCTGCGTCTGGGTACGCCTGACAGCACCTTTGCGCTGCGCGGGAAAGATATCACGTTGCCGGGGATGCTGATTCATCGCTTAACCAATCAGCTGGCGGCCAACTGGGTGCGTTTGCTGCTGGTGCTGGGGAATACGCTGTGCGCCGAGGAGGCGTTGGCCAGCGGTTTGCTGGACCGCACCAGCACGCAGCCCGCCGCGCTGGCGGAGGATCTGGCGATGGGCATGAACCCGCACGCCTTTACCGATATCCGCGTGCGCCGCAAGCTGATGCTGGAAGCCTGTCATACCTCGTACGAGGACACGATCGGCCTGTCGCTGTCCGCCAGCGACCGTACGCTGCGTCAGGGGTAAGCGCCGGATGATGAGTGAATATACCGATGAGTTCTCCCAGGCGCTGCACCAGCAAACCTCAGCGTTAAAGGCCGCGCTGCAGGTGCATTGCGGCAATAGCGCCCTCAGAGACGATATGATCATTGCCGAATGCGCTGCCGACCCGGACGTTACACAATTTTTCTCGTGCTACGGGCTGGCGTTATACCGGTTATGGACGGAGCACTATTGCCGCTCTCAGCGTATTGAAGCGCTTTATCAGTCTGCTGCGGAACTGCTGTTTGACGAGATTGCGCAAGGCACGCCGCAGCAGGCGGCTGCCGACTACTGTTTTTCGCTTTTCCTGGCGCAGGTGCTGCAGGACGAGGACGCCGGTACGCATCTGTTAGACGCCATGTTGCAACCGAAAGACGCGTCGCTGCCGTTGGTCGAGGCCTTTAACCGCAGCGGTTACGTCAGACTGACGGCGTTGGAGATCCGCCAGGAAGACGAGGCGGCGGTAGTCACTTTCCTTAATGGTGATACCTTGCATGCCGAAGACGGCGACTTTGTCCGCGATTTGGAAACGGCGGCAGATATTGTCCATTTATCGGACAAAGTTAAAGTCGGCGTGCTGCGCGGCGGCGTGGTCAACCATCCGAAGTATGCCGGCCGCCGGGTGTTTTGCTCGGGCATCAATCTGAAAAAACTGCACGATGCCGGCATCTCTTATCCGGAATTCTTGATTGGCAGAGAGATGGGTTGCATCAATAAGTTGATTCACGGCGTCGTTTGCCCGTCAAAGGGGGCTGAAGTCTGCGTCACGAAACCCTGGGTCGCCTTGGTGGAGGCTTTCGCCATCGGCGGCGGTATGCAGATGGTGCTGGCCTGCGATTATGTGATCGGCGAGCAGGGGTGTTATGTCTCGTTGCCGGCAGCCAAAGAGGGCATTATTCCCGGGGTTTCCAATCTGCGGCTTACCAGCGCGGCCAGTGAACGGTTTGCCAAGCAGGTGATTTTGCATGGGCGTAAAGTCAGGGCTGACGATGCTGATGCAGGATTTATCTTCGATCGGGTCGTGGTGCCGGAGGCGCTGGAACGGGCCCTGCAGGAAGCGATCACGCTGATGGCCGCGCCGGCCGTACCGGTAAATAAACGCATGCTGGTACTTGCCAAAGAGCCATTGTCGGCGTTCCGCGACTATATGCAGGCATTCTGTCGTGAACAGGTCATCAGAATGTATGCCGTCGATGTAAAAGAAAAGACCGGTAAATTCGCCAGAAAAGTCCCCGAGACGCTGGCGGAGTAATGCCAGGCGCGCTGATCGGCGTGCCTGATGAAACAGGATGAGACCATATGGCAGAACGAGACAACCTACCGCTGGCGGTGTTATACGAGAAAAGGGGGCATGTTGCCTATATCACCTTGAACCGCCCGGCCGTGCTTAACGCGATGAATCTTGATATGCACAGGCAGTTGCTGACGGTATGGGAAGATTTTAACCATGATGACGAACTGTGGGTGGCGGTGCTGGCCGGCGCGGGCGGCAAGTCTTTCTCCGTCGGTCAGGATTTGAAGGAGCTGAAAACGCGTTACGCCGACGGCGAACCTTTTTCCAGCCTGGGCAGCGCCGGCCGTCCAGGCTGGCCGCGACTGACCGAACGCACTGATATTTACAAGCCGATTATTGCGGTGGTGGAGGGTTACGCCTTTGGTGGCGGTTTTGAACTGGCGCTGGCCTGCGATTTGATTGTCGCCAGTGAAGCGTCAGTTTTCGCTCTGCCTGAAGCCAAGCTAGGTTTGATTCAGGGGGCGGGGGGGATTTTCCGCTTGACCCGGCAGATGCCGATGAAACTGGCCATGGAGATGCTGCTGACGGGCAAGCAGATCTCAGCGCGTCAGGCGCAGGCGTTCGGCATTGTCAATCAGGTGGTCGACGGGGAGAAACTGGCGGATACGGTTGAACAACTGGTGAATGATATTCTGCGCTGCTCGCCGGCGGCGACGCGCGCGATTAAAAATATCGCCTACGACAGCGCCGATAAAAGCCTGCCGGAGGCTTTTCAGGCGCAGTATGTCGCAGAACAGCGGCGATTGCACAGTCAGGACTTGCTTGAGGGGGTGGACGCCTTTCTGGAAAAAAGACCGCCGGTTTGGTCGGGCAAGTGAATATCGTCTGGCCGGCAGCCGGCTCGATGTGGCAACGACGGGATGATCGCCGACGGATTGCGCGCTATGGTGCGCGTATTAGCCAGGTGATGCAGCAGGGGGGGTGTCCATCTCGCGGCACACTGCGGCAATCATTGTTCTGAGCCAGCGGTGCGCCGCATGTTCCTCGGTGCGCTGATGCCACAGCAGATGAAACTCAATCTGCGGCATCGCCAGCGGCGGCGGGTAGCTAAGCAGCGCGTCGCGACAGGCCGCGCCTGCCGCCGCCCGGCGCAGCAGCGTGCTGACATAGTCCGTACCGGGCAGCAGGGCCGGAATGGCGAACATGCCGGGCAGCGTCAGTGCCACCTGGCGGCTCAGTCCGCGCGCCCTGAGCATCTCATCCACCAGACCGTAGCGGTTGCCCTCCGGCGACGCCAAAATATGCTTCATCGCCACAAAGCGCTGCAGAGTCATTGCGGCGGGCGGCGCATCGCCGTTTTTTCCCGTCAGGGTGACAAACTCATCGCTCAGCAGCGGCACGGACAGGATCCGGCTTTGCGTCTTGCTGGGCGTGACGCTCAGCGCCACGTCAATTTTGCCGCTGTCCAGCAGCGCTACCGTTTCATCCCGATCGGTAAAGGCGCGGATATGGAGCGTGCCGTGCGGCGCCTGCGCCGCAAACGCCTTACTCAGCGCCGGCAGCATGATGTGCAGCGGATACTCCGTCAGCCCCAGGGTAAAACTGAGCGCCTGCGCCGCCGGGTCGAAGGCCTCGGCGGGGCGCATAACGCTGCGGATGCGCGCCAGCGCTTCGGCGACCGGCGGGGCGATGCCCTGCGCTTTAGCGGTCGGCAGCAGGCCTTCCGCACTGCGGATAAACAGCGGGTCATCGAACACCCGCCTCAGGCGCGCCAGCGCCGCGCTCATGGCCGGCTGGCTGACGCCCGCCATCGCCGCCGCTTTGGTGACGTTGCGCTCCGTCATCAGCGCGTTAAACGCCGCGAGGAGATTGAGATCGAAACCCTCAAAATTCATATTTTATATATTACTCTATACATGATATTTGTTGGATTGATGATGTCACGGCGGTGAATACTACGCAAGGCGGTGAGCTGCACCGCTGATTGCAAAGGCTTTCAACCATGACTCATACCGACGATCTGACCCAACGTTTACAGACGGAGCGCGCCGCCGTCGAGACGCTGTACCGCGCTTTCAATGATAAAAACCCGGAGCTGCTGAACCAGGCGGTCACCGACGACTGGCAGGATATACCGCTGGCGCCGGGACAAGGGCCGGGGCCGGAAGGATTCAAACCGCTGCTGATCGGCTTTATCGCCGCGTTTCCCGATATTCATATCACCATTCACGAGATGCTGCAGGAGCCGGGCAAGGCCGCCGTGCGCGCCGAAATTACCGGCACGCATCTGGGCGAACTGGTGGGCATCGCGCCGACCGGCCGCCGCATCAGCGTCCGGCTGCACGAGTTCCACACCCTGAACGGCGAACGCGTCACCGCCACCTGGCATATGGAAGACTGGCTGGCGCTGTACCAGCAACTGGGTCAGTTCCCGCCGCTATAATCAATACGCTTGCCGGCGGCGCGGGTGCGTCGCCGATGTCCAATCAGCCCGGCGAAGGCGCCGGACAGGAGAATACGTATGTCAGTGGAGAGCAAAAGCGCCATGGTGACCGGCGCCAGTAAGGGCATAGGGCGCGATATCGCGTTGGCGCTGGCCCGTGACGGCTTTGATATCGCGCTGGGCTTCGGCCGGGACCGCGCGGCGGCGCAGGCGGTGGCGGAGGAGATCGCCGCGCTGGGACGGAAAACCGTCCTGGTGGCGGGAGACGTCGCTTCATCGGAGGGAGTGACAAACCTGTTCAGCGCCGCGCAGAGTACGTTTGGCCGGCTTGATACGGTGGTGATCAATGCCGGCATCATGCGTATGGCGCCGATCGTTAGCGCCAGCCTGGCGGATTTTGACGCGATGATGAGCGTCAACGCCCGCAGCGCGTTTCTGATGATGGCGGCGGCCGGCGAACAGCTGCGGAGCGGGGGCAGCATTATTGCGCTGTCGAGCAGCGTGATTGCCAAATCGATGCCTGGCTATGGCCCCTATATCGCCTCCAAACTGGCCGTCGAGGGGCTGGTGAAGGTGATGGCGAATGAGCTGCGTGGCCGGGATATTACCGTGAATGCGGTGGCGCCGGGGCCGACCGCCACCGAACTGTTTCTGCACGGTAAAAGTCAGCAGCAAATTGACGCGCTGGCGCAGGCCGCGCCGCTGGAAAGGCTGGGGCTGCCGCAGGACATCAGCGCCGTGGTGGCGTTTCTGGCCGGCGGACAGGGGCGCTGGATTAACGCGCAGACGATCAGGGTCAACGGCGGTTTTGCCTGACAGCCTGCGCGCCACGATCCCGACGAGGCGGTTAATCGTAGATCTGCTTCACCGCGCTGCGGGGAATATCGCCGTCCAGATAGAAGGCTTCGGACTCCGCTTCGCCGCGCAGATTTTCCAGCGCTTTTCTGACGGTGTTCGGCGAGACTTTTTGCGCCGCCATCAGGCGGTCCGCATCGTCCAGCAGGATCTGCGCGGTGGTTTTAAAGCGGCCGGTGAAGGCGGTGGCGTCGATTTGCACCACGGTGCGGCCGGCGGCGAAACGGTTGGCGGTTTGCAGTGAGCCGCTTAACGACAGCACGCCGCCGCCGCTGCCGCCGGTACGCGCGGTGTGTTTGATAATATCCGCCAGATAGTCGTCGCCGCGCTTTTTATCCGTTTCGTCGGAACGTTCCAGACCGTAGGCGTCGAT
Organism: Serratia sp. FGI94; assembly: GCF_000330865.1. Lineage (NCBI taxonomy): Bacteria > Pseudomonadati > Pseudomonadota > Gammaproteobacteria > Enterobacterales > Yersiniaceae > Serratia > Serratia sp. FGI94. Next base: position 2,462,623 of record NC_020064.1, on the reverse strand, counting down.
CTCATCGCGGTCGGCAACGTGCGCACGATACAGCGTATTGGGCAGCGGGTTGTCGCGAGCGAAGTCCCGCAGGTCGTGAATGGAGCGGAAACCGGTCGGATCGACGCTTCTGTCGTTTTGGTCGGCGCCGCGCTGTAGCAGGTCTGCCACGGTGATGGGGCGCGAGGTTGCTTGCTGCGGCGGCTGATTGACGCGGTTGTTACTGAAGACGTTTTTGATCTGTGGCATTTTCACATTGATGACTCCTGACTGAATAAACTGCCATTGAGTGGCGACAATGCGCGATCGGTTTCAATTTTTTTGTAAAGCCCGGGGATCGACGTATGATAATTCCTACTGCCATCCCGCTGATGATGAAATACTTGTTGGCGTTATTTAGTTATTATTTCCGCCGGGAGTAAAGGCTATTACCCAGGAAGGCGCCAATCAGGGTACAGATAAAAATCCCTATGATAAGCACTACAAGGTTTGCATTCATTTGGTCATCACCATGAATAGGCCCCACGATCCAGTACGCAAGATACGGGAATATCAACAACATGGTGCCAATACCGACAGCGGCGCCAACTAAAATAGCAAGAAAACGTCTCATATAACTCTCCAGAACCAAATTTCTCTTGATTTGAAGTAGTTACTAATGGTGCCTTCCCACGACACCCCCCACTGTGAACGTTATTGGCATATTAAATCCTTTTAAAATACGTCATTCACTATGTAATGGTGCTAAATCATCTTCCTGTGTCCTTGGGCAAACGACATATACACCATATGAATCACAATATAGCTATGTATCCTGAATCTCCCGGTGAGCCGACCAAGGCTCACTCTGTCTCGTGAGACAGACCCAGCTTACTTAATTTTTATGATATGAAAAAGGCTTACAGTTGATGAAATTGCCCCGTTCATTCCTTGGACAAGCACCGTTTAGCTAAAAAGGGGCTGTCGCTGCACGGCTGATGCTATCATGGCCGGCGGTGCCCGTTGGCGCCGCCGATATTTTTGAGTTGAGGCGTAGAGAGAAGATGAAAATCAGCGAGCTGGCGAAGCGTTCCGGGTTGAGCGCCTCACGTATTCGTTTCTATGAGCGGGTGGGATTATTGAAGGCGGTTAAGCGGCAGGCCAACGGCTACCGCAGCTATACGCCGGACGCTGTGCAGGAACTGCGGGTGATCGTGGCCGCGCAGAACGCCGGTTTCAGCCTGGATGAGCTGCGCGCGCTGATGCCGGTGACAGCCGGCCAGTGGGATCACCAGCGGCTGATCGACACCTTGGCCAGCAAGCTGCGGGATATTGAACGGCTTGAGGCGCAGTTGGCACAGAGTAAGGCGCAGTTGCAGACGGTGATGGCGGATATTCTGGCCAAGCCGGCAGAGCTGGACTGTGCCGACAATGCCAAACGGGTGCTGGCGAATATTGAATCCCAGAGCGTAGCGGACGCTAAACCGCAGCATTAATCGCTATATCGCGCTCTTGACCTTAAACTTAACGTTAAGGTTAGGCTTTGGGCTTATTATCTCCCGAGGTAAAGCCGATGAATGTATTTGACGAATTAGTACTGCCGAATGGTTCGCGTATCCCCAACCGTATTGCTAAAGCCGCGATGGAAGAGAATATGGCGGATGCGGATCATGCGCCTTCTGACTCGCTGCTGCAGCTGTATCGAACCTGGGCCGACGGCGGCGCGGGGCTGCTGATTAGCGGCAACGTGATGGTCGACAGCCGGGCGATGACCGGGCCTGGCGGGGTGGTGCTGGAGGACGATCGTCATCTGGCGCGCTTTACCCGCTGGGCGCAGACCGGCCAGGCAAACGGCGCGCAGTTCTGGCTGCAGATCAACCATCCCGGCCGGCAGATGCCGGCGGAGCTGGGGCAAACCGCCTGGGCGCCGTCCGCCGTGCCGCTGGATTTGGGCAACATGTCCAAACACTTCGCCATGCCGCAGGCGATGAGCCAACCGATGATCGACGAAACGATCGCCCGTTTTGCCACCAGCGCGCGGCTGGCGGAGCGGGCCGGATTTTCCGGCGTGGAGATCCATGCCGCCCACGGCTATCTGATTAGCCAGTTCCTGTCTCCCCTCAGCAATCAACGCACCGACCAATGGGGCGGTTCGCTGGAAAACCGCGCCCGCCTGCTGCTGGCGATCGTCCGCGCCGTGCGCGCGGCGGTGTCGCCGCAGTTTGCCGTGGCGGTAAAACTGAATTCGGCCGACTTCCAACGCGGCGGCTTCAGCGCGGATGATGCGCTGCAGGTGGTCGGTATGCTGAATGATTTAGCGGTGGATCTGGTGGAGCTGTCCGGCGGCAGCTACGAAGCGCCGGCAATGCAGGGCGCGGCGCGCGACGGGCGCACCCTGGCCCGCGAGGCCTATTTCCTTGAGTTTGCCGCGACGATTCAGCAGGTGGCCAAAATGCCGCTGATGGTGACCGGCGGCATCCGCCGCCTGCCGGTGGCGCAGCAGGTTATCGACAGCGGGGTGGCGCTGGCGGGCATCGGCACAGCGCTGGCGTTGGATCCGGCGCTGCCGCGCGCCTGGCGGCGGGGACAGCACAGCGAGCCGCGCCTGTCGCCGATCGGCTGGAAAAATAAAACGCTGGCGTCACTGGCGAATATGGCGCTGGTCAAGTTCCAGCTGCGCCGTCTCGGCCGAGATAAAAAGCCGGCGCCGCAGGTTTCACCGCTGCGCGCGCTGCTGGAGCAACAGGTGATCAACGCACTGAGCGTCCGCCGTTACCGACGCTGGATCCGCGCCAGAGAGTGATTGGCGGGGGTGAAGGATAGAGACGGCAGCCTGACGCCGCCGTCTTTTCGTCGTGGAGAGGGACTTACCAGCCTTTAATCGCGTCGCCTTTGTACACTTCCATCGCTTTGTCGGCGACCTGCTGGGACTGGAAGGCGTCTTTCAGTTCCTGAATCTTCTTGCTGTCCTTATTATCTTCACGCGCGACGATCGCGTTGACGTACGGCGAGTCTTTCTCTTCCATAAACAGGCCGTCGCGCACCGCGGAAAGCCCGGCCTGGGCGGAGAAGTTGGTGTTGATAATGGAGATCGCCACGTTCGGATCGTCCAGCGTACGCGCCAGCTGCGGCGTATCTACTTCAACAATCTTCAGGTTTTTCGGGTTGGCGGTAATATCCATGGTGTTTGGCAGATAGCCGACGCCGTCCTTCAGCGTAATCAGCCCTTGCGCCTGCAGCAGCAGCAGGCTGCGGCCCAACGTGGTGACCTCGTTGGAGATGGTGATGGTGGCGCCGTCTTTCAGCTCGCTGATATTTTTTATCTTGTGCGAGTAGGCGGCGATCGGGAACACGAAGGTTTTGCCGACAACGGCAAACTTATAGCCGCGCTCCTTCGACTGATCCTCCAGGTAAGGCAGCGTCTGGAAGGCGTTGGCGTCGACGTCCTTATTGTTTAACGCTTCGTTAGGCAGCACGTAATCGTTAAAGGAGATGACGTCGACGTTCAGGTCATATTTCTCTTTTGCGACCTGCTGGACGACTTTCCAGATGGCCTCATCCGGGCCGGTATTGATCGCCACTTTAACGTTATGTTCGTTATCCGGTGAACAGGCGGATAACAGCACGGCAGAGGTGGCGATTAACGCCGAAAACAGCAGTTTTTTCATCAACAATACTCTCCGGTATCAATTAGTTAACCGATACTATGATATTCATTATCCGCTGTATAGTTGTTTGCTGAAATCATTCTCCTTCCGCTATCCGACAGGCGGCGCGCCCGGGAGCAGCGCGCCGCCGTCCGTTTATTGCGCGCTATGCCGGGCGGCAAACGCCGCCAGCTGCCGGTTAAAACGCGGCGCCTCCTCGATAAACGGCGCGTGGCCGGAGTCGTCATAGATCTGGCTCTCAATGTGCGGGTTGACGCTCCGCGCCCTGGCCAGCGCGGCCTGCGGGTTGACCAGCGCATCGTGCCGGCCATAAATAAACAGCAGCGGCACTCGGGCGTTTTTCAGCCCCTGTTCCAGCTGGATCGTCATCGTCGGTACCGCGCGCTGCATCGGCCAGGCGGCCAGCGCCGCGTTGGCCAGTAGCCGTTCGAAGGTTTCCCGATCCGGCTGCTGATAAAAACACAGGCGCAGGAAAGCGCGCTCGCCGTCCAGATGGGTGGCCAGGCGCTCATCGGTCATTGCGCTGTACACCGGCGGATGGGCGGGGATCTGTGCGGGCGTTAATTCCACCACGCCGTCGACGTAGACGGCGCCGCTGAGGTTTGTGTCGCCGTAGGCCGCCAGATAGTTGGTGATCACCGCGCCACCTAGCGACCAGCCGACCAGCAGCGGCCGCCGGGCCTGCGTCGCATCGATCACGGCGGCCAGATCGTCCGCCCAGCGTTTGCCGTCGCGGTACGCCGCTTCCTGCTGCGGCTTGTCGGAGAGGCCGTGGCCGCGCAGGTCAAAGGTGATCAACCGGTAGCGCTGCAGCTGCGGATCCTGCTGCTGCTTTATCCAGTTCAGGTGGCTGCCCAGCAGGCCATGGATAAAGATAATCGGCGGACCGGCGGGATTGCCGGACTCCTGCACCGCAATGCGCACGCCGTCGGGCGCGCGGACGCTGTAGTTTTTTTCGGCGGCGGGCAGAGCGGCGGAAACCAGCGCCAGCATCAGCGCCAGAAGAAGGTGACGAAGGGATAACGGCATAAAAAGCTCCTGTCTCAATAACGATTCCCGGCTATGCTAAACCCTGACATTAATGTCAGAGTCAAGCGGCTATTCAGGGGGAGCGATGCAGTTATCAATCGGCGAGCTGGCGCAAAAAACCGGTGTCAGCGTACGGGCGATCCGCCATTACGACGCGCAGGGGCTGGTGGCCTCGGCGCGCGGCGAGAACGGCTACCGCTATTTTTCCGAACGGGCGATCGTTCAGGTGCGCCAGATACGGCGGCTGATTACCATCGGCTTCAGCATTGCGGAGATCCGCGCGTTTCCGGACTGCATGCTGCTGGTGGAGGGCGCCGCTTTCTGCCCGGAAACGCAGGCGCTGCAGTATCAACGCCTGGCGGATATTGAACGGCAGATTGAGGAGCTGGAACAGCGGCGGGCGCAGCTGATGGCGACGCTGGCCGGCGCGCCGGCGAGGAAGAGCGCTTAATCCGCGCTGTTACGCAACGCGGCGAAAATTTTCGCGTAAATCTGCCGCACGGTCTCCTGCTTGTTGCGGTTGTAATCGGCCATGGTATTCACGCCTTGCCGCGCGCGCCGTTTACTGGCGACGTACCGCTGCCGGTCTTCGGGGTGGGCGATCAGCCAGTCGCGAAACAGCCGGTGGCGCAGGTGCTCGGGACTGCCGATGGCAAACACGTGCAGATTGATCTGCGGCGCATCCAGACGCAGCATCCGGTGCTGATACCATGACGGTTCGCGTATGGTATGGACGTAGCCCAGGGCGGTCAGCGGCGGTATATAGCCCGCCTCATCCGCCGGGTCGGCCACCAGCAGATCGATATCAATAATCGGTTTGGCCGCCAGCGCCGGCACCGCGGTGGATCCCACATGCTCAATATGCAGCGCGTACGGCCCCAGTGCGCGCTCCAGCCGCGCTTTTTCCTGCGCGAAACGCTGCGGCCAGCGCGGGTCATAATCGACGACGTCGATCTCTTCCTGCCGCGGTTTGCCGGCGACCCACGGGTTTTCATCAGGGTCGCCGTCGGCGAAAGTCATCACGGCTTCACGTTCGGCGGCGGTGAGGGGAAATGAGGCAGACATAACGACTCCGTGGCTGAAGGCAAAAAAACACCGCCGTCGGCGGTGTCGTCAGTATAGCCCGGAACCCGGCGCAAAGGGACTACAGGCCCCGTTTTTCCATCAGCAGCGCCAGATCGATCAGCCGGTTGGAGAAGCCCCATTCGTTATCATACCAGGCGAGGATCTTCACCATCTTGCCGCCAATCACCAGCGTCGACAGCCCATCAATAATGGAAGAGCGCGGATCGCCGCGGTAGTCGCTTGACACCAGCGGCTGGTCGCTGTAGCCCAGAATGCCCTGCAGCGGCCCCGATGCGGCGGCGGCGCAGAACGCGGCATTAATCTCTTCGGCCGTTGCCTCGCGCTGCAGGTTGACCGTTAAATCGACGATGGACACCACCGGGACGGGAACGCGCAGCGAATAACCGGTCATCCGGCCGTCCAGCTCGGGGATCACTTTGCCTATCGCCTTGGCGGCGCCGCTGGAATACGGCACGATGGAGACGGCGGCGGCCCGCGCGCCGCGCAGATCTTTTTCCGGCTGGTCGTGCAGCGCCTGGCTGTTGGTATAGGCGTGGGTGGTGTTCATCAGGCCATGCTCAATGCCGAATGTCTGATGTAGCACCTGAGCGGCGGGCGCCAGGCCGTTGGTGGTGCAGCTGCCGTTGCTGACCACCTGATGCCGTGCCGGATCGTACTGCGCGTCATTGACGCCCATCACGATGGTGATGTCGTCATCTTTAGCCGGGGCGGAGATAATCACGCGCTTGGCGCCGCCGTGGGTGATATGCGCCATTGCTTTGGCTTTCTCGGTGAACAGGCCGGTGGCTTCGATGACCACGTCTACGCCGGCGCTGCGCCAGGGGATCGCCGCCGGATCCCGCTGTGAAAACACGCGGATCGTCCGGCCGTCCACCACCAGCCCGCCGTCAGCGGCCTCGACCTGCGCCGCAAGCGTGCCGGCGAGTGAATCATATTTCAGCAGATGGGCCAGGGTGCGGCTGTCGGTGAGGTCGTTAACCGCCACCACCTGAAAATCCGTCCGTCCGAGCGCCGCGCGCAGCACGTTGCGCCCGATCCTGCCGAAGCCGTTGATGCCTACGTTGACCATGATGAACTCCTTCGTTATCGATGTCTGTCATCAATGTAGTGCGGCGATGTTTTGGCGTAAATGACAATAAACAATCAATTTAGGACAGATGGCGCGCGCAGAAACGCTGCCGGTACTCCGTCGGCGTCAGGTGCAGATTCCTCTCGAACACCCGGCGCAGATTGAGGCCGTTGCCGAAGCCGGTATCCGCGGCGATTTGCTCAATGCCCTGCGTCGTTTGCTCCAGCCGCTGTCTGGCGGCGTTCAGCCGCACCTCTTCAACATATTTGGCCGGCGTCACGCCGGTAGCGCGGGTAAACACCCGGGTGAAGTTGCGCGGGCTCATCGCAACGCGCTCCGCGAGCTGGGTGACGGAGAGCGGCTGGGTGAGGTTCTCCGCCAGCCAGCCCTGCAGTTGACAAATCGGGCCGTCGCCGGCCTGATGCAGCAGATAGCGGCTGAACTGCGCCTGTCCGCCGGGACGCCGCAGGAACATGACCAGATCCTGCGCCACATCCCGCGCCAGGCTAAAACCGTGATCTTCTTCAATCAGCGCCAGGGTCAGGTCGAAGCCGGAGCTGACGCCGGCCGACGTCCAGACCGCGCCGTCCTGCACGTAGATCGGCCCGCGGTCGACCGTCACCCGCGGAAACTCCGCCTGCAGGCGATCCAGCAACCGCCAGTGGGTGGTGGCATGGCGGCCGTCCAGCAGACCGGCCTGCGCCAGCAGCAGCGCGCCGCCGCAGATGGAAGCGATCCGACGGGCGTGGGGTGCGGCCTGCTGCAGCCAGTGCACCACGCTCAGGTTCTCGGCGTCGGACTGGCCCTTGTTGGCCACCATCACGGTGTCGTAGGGGCGTGCAGGATCGAGATCGCACAGTCGCTGGTCGGCCAGCAGATTCAGCCCCGAGACGCCGTGCACCACCCGGTGCGTCTGGGTGGTGGCAACCGTCACCCGATAAGAGGCGCCGGGCGCATCCGGCGGCAGCAGGCGGTTGGCCTGGGTAAGAATATCGGCGACGCCCGCCGCCTCAAACAGCATGCCCCCGTCGGGGACGATAATCAGAAAATCATGCATGGCGGACAATGTCTGTAGAAGATGAATAAGGACACTATAACGCTTGTTTAACGGAGGAGGCTAGCGCTAGTGCTGGTGATTTAATGTGAAGCGCTGCTGAAGTTATTGACATTAAAGCCTGGTTTAAGGTTATCACTACAAGCCGGTGGTTGGCTGGCGTAGGCAGCCCATAGGCAACGTGCGCCAGCCCTGAGGCGGTTAACGCACATGTTGATCCCGTGCGGTGTCTCTGTCGGTCAAACCATTTTGATTGAAAATAGCTAATTATTTAATCATAGCGATAGGGAATGACATCGTGATGAATGCCCGTCTCGCCGCTATGCTTTTACTGAGCCATCGCCGGCATTGCCGCGCAGTTGGCGAAACTGGTTCACACCATAAACCTGAGGGAGAAATGCAATGGGATTTGTCACAACGAAAGACGGCGTCGAGATTTTCTACAAAGACTGGGGCCCGAAGGACGCACAGGTTATCTTTTTCCACCACGGCTGGCCGTTGAGTGCGGATGACTGGGATGCGCAAATGCTGTTTTTCCTGGCGCACGGCTACCGCGTCGTCGCCCATGACCGCCGTGGTCACGGGCGCTCCAGCCAGGTCTGGGACGGGCATGATATGGATCACTACGCCGATGACGTGGCGGCGGTGGTCAGCCATCTCGGCATTCAGAAAGCGGTGCACATCGGCCACTCGACCGGCGGCGGTGAGGTAGCGCACTACATTGCCCGCCACGGCGACAGCCGCGTCGCCAAGGCGGTGCTGATCAGCGCGGTGCCGCCGCTGATGGTGAAAACCGACGCTAATCCCGGCGGGCTGCCGAAGTCGGTATTTGACGATATGCAGGTGCAGCTGGCGGCCAACCGCGCGCAATTTTATCATGATATCCCGGCGGGGCCGTTCTACGGCTATAACCGTCCCGGCGCTAAGCCGTCCGAAGGCATTATCAACAACTGGTGGCGTCAGGGGATGATGGGCAGCGCCAAGGCGCATTATGACGGCATTGTTGCTTTTTCTCAGACCGACTTCAGCGACGACCTGCGCAGCATCACCGTGCCGGTGCTGGTGATGCACGGCGATGACGACCAGATTGTGCCGTATGACATTTCTGGCCCGCTGTCGGCCAAGCTGTTGCCGAACGGCACGTTGAAAACCTACCACGGTTTCCCACACGGCATGCCGACCACCGAGGCAGAAACCATCAACGCCGATCTGCTGGCATTTATCCAGCAGGGTTAATCCGCTTGCATAAGCCGGGGATCTCCCCGGCTTCAGACTGCTGACAGAGTCTGTTATTAGGGAGAGCGTGGCGATGGGGTCGTAGCGGCGTAAGCCGCCGGAGCGCCCCTCGTTACGCTAGGCCCGGGTATCTCTGACTCTCAGACAACGTTGTCATCAACCTCAAGCCGGGGATCACCCCGGCTTTTTTATCCCCGCATGAACACTACCTCCTATGGGGTGGTCAACCACAAACGAAAGAGAGGGCGGCAGGCATAATTATTTCTCTGCCCGCCGCGATAATTATGGCGAGGTTATTTCACGCAGCGTCACGCAGGCGTCGAGACCGCCCTGCGGTAGGTTGCTTAACGTCAGCGTGCCGGCCATCTGGCTTGCCAGCTGCGCGGCGATCGCCAGCCCCAGCCCGGTGCCGCCGGTGTGGCGGTTGCGCGACGCCTCCAGCCGGTAAAAGGGCGCCAGCACCGCCTGCAGCTCATCGTCGGGGATGCCGGGGCCGTCGTCGCACACGTGCAGCGTCACCTGGCCCCGCTGCGGCGCGGCCAGCGTGACCGTCGCCCGGCTGCCGAACTTCAGCGCATTATCAATCAGGTTGGTCATGATGCGCCGTAACGCCTGCGGCCGCACGGCGAAACGGTCGTCGCCGCTGCACGGCAGGAAGACGACGGCTTTGCCGATGTCCTGATAGTCGCAGGCCAGGCTGTCGAGCAAGGCGTTCAGGCTGACGCGCTGCCGCGGCTCTTCCAGCGTTTCCGCCGAGCGGGCAAAGGCGATACCCTCGCGCACCAGCCGGCTCATGGCATCCAGATCGCCCAGCAGCTTGTCACGCAGCGCCGGCTGTTCCGCCATCTCCACCCGCAGCTTCATCCGGGTAATCGGTGTCTGCAGATCGTGTGAGATGGCGGCGAGGATCTGCGCGCGCTCCTTCAGGTGATCCTGAATGCGCCCCTGCATGGCGTTAAACGCCCGCGCCGCCTGGCGCACCTCTGCCGGGCCGTCCTCAGGCATGGCCTGCGCGGCGTCGGCGGTCGGTTTCAGCGCATCGACGGCCTGGGTAAAGCGGGTAAACGGCCGCACCACCTGACGCACCGCCAGCCAGGCGCAGCACAGCAGCAGCAACAGCTGCCCGCCCAGCACCAGCGGCAGCCAGCGCGCAATTGCCGGCATGCGCGGCCAGAGATCGAGCGTCAGCGGGGCGCCGTCGTGCAGCGTCAGGTGCACCTGAATATGCTCGCGCGGCCCCGGAATGGCGCTGATGCTGATGGCGTAACGGCCGCCCAGCGCCTCCTGCAGTGAGCGCACAGCACCGCGCGTGCGCCAACCGGTGGGATAGGGGCCGCTGTCGCCTTTCGTCAGTTGGTAGCGGTAATTGCCGCGCGCCAGCCTGGGCAGCCACTGCGGCCGTTCCGCCGCCGGCAGGCGGTCAAGAATGGCGACGCTGGTTGCCACGTCGTACTCCAGGTTGCCCAGCATCACGCTTTTGGCGCTGCTCATCCGTTCGATCATCAGGCTGACCAGGGTCATGCCGTTGGCCAGCAGCAGGCCGCACGCCACGATCAGCAGTAAACGCGCCAGCAGCGTTCGCGGCCACAGCCTCACGGCTTGGCCTCCTTAATCACCACCGGCGCGGCGAGCACGTAGCCTTCGCTGCGCACCGTTTTGATATAGGCGGGTTCGCGCGCGTCCTCCCGCAGCCGCTGACGCAGGCGGCTGATCAGCAGATCGATAGAGCGTTCGAACAGTTCGGCATCGCGCCCCTGCGTCAGATTAAGCAGCTGGTCGCGCGACAATACCCGCTGCGGGTGATCAAGCAACACCCGCAACAGCCGGTACTCGGCGCCGCTGAGCGCGACGATGGTGTCGTCGCTGTCCAGCAGGTGGCGGTTGACGGTGTCCAGACGCCAGTCGCCAAAGGCGATCACGCGCCCGGCCTCGGTAACCTGCAGGTTGGGCGGCAGCGCGCGGGTGCGGCGCAGGATCGCCTTGATACGCGCCAGCAGTTCGCGGGCGACAAAGGGTTTTACCAGATAGTCGTCGGCCCCCATCTCCAGCCCGAGAATGCGGTCGGTGTCTTCATTGCGCGCCGTCAGCATCAGTATCGGCAGGTTGCGTTGCGCGTCGCTGCGCAACTGGCGGCACAGCGTCAGGCCGTCGTCGCCTGGCATCATGATATCCAGCACCACCAGATCGACATGGCTGGCGGCCAGCACCGCGCGCATTTCGCGGCCGTTTGCCGCACCGACGGCGCGATAGCCGGACTTTATCAGGTAATCCGTGACCAGTTCGCGGATATCGCGGTCATCATCCACCACGAGGATGTTATCAATATGCTCCAAATGAAACCCCTGTTTCTGGTTGGTCGGCGAGCGGCGCAACGCCGGAAAGGCCGCAGCAGGGCGCCGCGGCCTGTACACACCTTACAGCGCGGCGGCGTCCACCACCGCCTGGACAAAGTCGTCCGGCGCTTCTGCCGGCGGGTTATGGCCGATATTGCCGCTAAACGTGCGATGCTGATATTTACCGCTGAATTTCGCCCGGTATGTTGCCGGCGCGGGATGCGGCGCACCGTTGTTATCCCCTTCGATGGTGATGGTCGGCACGCTAATCACCGGCAGCGCGGCCAGCTTGCGCTCATAAGTATCATAGCGGGATTCGCCTTTTTCCAATCCCAGCCGCCAGCGATAATTACTGATGGTGATCGCCACGTGGTCGGGGTTATCCAGTGCCGCGGCCGCTTGCCGGAAAGACGCCTCGCTGAACGACCAGCCCGGCGAGGCCTGTTGCCAGATCAGCCTGGCGAAATCATGGGTGTTTTTGGCGTAGCCGGCACGGCCGCGCTCGGTGGCGAAATAGAACTGATACCACCATTGCTGTTCCGCCTGCGGCGGCAGCGGCTGTTTGCCGAGCGCCTGGCTGCCGATCAGATAGCCGCTGACCGACACCAGCGACGTCACGCGCTCCGGCCACAGCGCCGCGACAATATCGGCCGTGCGGGCGCCCCAGTCGAAGCCGGCAAACACCGCCCGTTTAATGCCCAGCGTATCCATCAGCGCCACCACGTCTGCGGCCATCGCCGACGGTTGGCCGTTGCGCGGCGTGGCGGCCGAGAGGAAGCGGGTGCTGCCGTAACCGCGCAGATAGGGCACGATCACGCGGTAGCCTTTCGCCGCCAGCTGCGGCGCCACCCGGGCGTAGCTGTGAATATCATACGGCCAGCCGTGCAGCAGGATCACCGCTTCGCCGTCGCGCGGGCCGATATCCACATAGCCGACGTTCAGCACCCCGGCGTTCACCTGTTTAACCTGGTCAAACGCCGCTGCGTAATCGGCGGTGGTCTGCGCTGCGGCGAGCGCACTGCCTGCGGCGGTCAGCATCAGCGTCGCCAGCAGAGATTGTTGCATCAGTTTTTTCATCGTGGGTTCCTCAGGGATTAGGGGCGTTCAACGCAGTGGACGGAAGGCGCGGCGTAGCTCGGCGGTGAAAATAGCGGGCTGTTCCCAGGCGGCGAAATGCCCGCCGCGCGGCGCGGCCTGGTAATAGCTCAGCGTCGGAAACGCCTGCTCGGCCCAACGTTGCGGCGTCTGGTAGATTTCCCCCGGGAAGACGGAAATGGCGACCGGCACCTTGACCGCCGTGGTCTGCTGGGCGGACGCGCTGAAGTTGTTGTTATTGTTTTCCCAATAAAAACGCGCGGCGGACGCGGAGGTTTGGGTCAGCCAGTAGAGGGAGAGATCGTCAAGAATTTCGTCGCGCGTCAGTACGCGTTCCGGCTCGCCGTCGCTGTCTGTCCATTGGGCGATTTTATCGTACGACCACGCCGCCAGCGCGGTCGGGGAATCATGCAGCGCGTAGCCGATCGTCTGCGGTCGCGTCACCATCATCGCGCCGTAGGCGGCGTTGCGGGTAAAGAAATGGCTAAGCCGATCGAATGCCCGCTGTTCGTCCGGCTGCAGCGCCACGGGCGTAGGCTGGCCCAGATTAATCGCGCTGACCAGCGCATCCGGCACGGTAGCCGGCATGGTCAGGTGAATACCCAGCAGCCCGGCGGGCGCCTGGCGTCCCATCACGTTGGAAATCACCGAACCGTGATCGCCGCCCTGAGCGACATAGTGCGTATACCCCAGGCGCTTCATCAGCGTATCCCACATGCGTGCAATGCGCGCTGGCTGCCAGCCGGTATCGTGCGGGCGTTGTGAAAAGCCGTAGCCGGGAATGGAGGGGATCACCACGTCGAAGGCGTCATCAGCCCGGCCGCTATGGGCGACAGGATCGGTCAGCGGGCCGATAACTTTCAGAAACTCCAGCACGGAGCCGGGCCAGCCGTGGGTCATGATCAGCGGCATGGCGTTGCGCTGGCGCGAACGCACGTGGATAAAGTGGATCGCCAGGCCGTCAAGGCGGGTCACATACTGCGGCAGGCCGTTGAGCCGGCTTTCCACCTTACGCCAGCTGTAACCGCTCGCCCAATATTCCACTAACGGACGGATTTTATGTAACTGCAGGCCCTGTGAGTCATCGCTCACCGTTTCCTTATCGGGCCAGCGGGTTCTCGCCAGCCGGAATTTGAGATCGGCCAGCTCGCTGTCGGCAATGGCGATGGTAAACGGATGGATCTGGTCGTCGGTCGGCGGCACAACGGGCTGGCGGACCGGCGTCGCCCAGGCGTGATCCAGCAAACCGATGGCGGCGGCGCCCGCCGCGGAGGCCAGCAGTAAACGCCGGCGAGATGCATCGGGTAACTCGTTATCTGAACGGTTCATATTTCACCTTTAATGGGAGGCATGCGATACCGGCGCATGCGGCGGTACGGTGAATTCCACGGTCTTGCTGTCAATCGGCCGGTGCGTCGGGTCGGCGAGGGCGATGGTAACCTTATGCTTACCCGCAGGCAGCCCGACCAGGATCACCGGTTCGCCGCTGGCGTCCGCCCAGTGCCACGGGTTGTCGTCGACGGTTACGTGAATATGGCCGATGCGCGGCGCCACCTTGCGCGCCTCGGGGCCGTATACCGGCTCAATCCGCAGGTTTTCCGCGCGGTACTGAATAAACACCGCGCCTTTACGCAGCGGGCCGGCCAGCGGCGCATCGACAATCAGTTTTGCCGGCGGCTGCGGCCGTTCCAGCGGGGCGACGGCGGCCGGGCCGAGAATATCGGCGGCGCGGTGTGCGCCCGGTTCTGCCGACCAGGCGCAGGTTGCCGAGGTAAAAATCAGTAACGGGGACAGGATAAGTTTACGTAGCATGGTGGTTGCTCCTTGTTAGCGCGCCATCCGGAGAGGAATGACAACGCTGTTAGGAGACCACGCGCATGTATAGGGCGTGTTAGCGGAACGCCGCGTTATTGCATCGCCGTGTACCCGGCTGGCCGGCAGATACATTGCGATACAATAGGCGGCGCGTTAGTGCTTGGCGTGGCGGCGATTCAGCCGTCGGCCGCGTGGCTGCCGCGTCGTTTCTCTATCGCCCATTTGAGCAAGGCGGCACAGCGGTAGAAGCCGTGGGCGAATTTGCCATAGGGGATCGTCAGGAACAGCGCCATCACCACGCCGAGATGGAGGGCCAGCAGGACGCCCATCCAGGCGCCGTCTCCTGACGGCGCCTCAGGGCCGATACCTATGGCAGGATCGCGTTGGAACATCTAACCTATTTTGTTACCCCCCTTATATTGGAATAAGTATTTCATTTTATCATAGCAGCGATTACGCCAAATGTGATGCTGCCGTTTAGCAAACCAGCCGTAACGTCTGCTGCCATGAGAGAGTCCTCATGTGCTCCACCAAAATAAATATGACCGCCATCAAAGAATGTAATTTTCATTATTGTTAACAATGAAATTAACGTTCAGTATCGGGCGAATTTACTCGACAGAGTGAACGGCATAACGGCCGCAGGTAAAAACACGCTACGCGCTTTGTGATGGTCTTCTGCTGCGTGGCGTTGCCGAAAGTTTGCGTTACTTACAGTTCGTCGGTTTTAAACAGGAGACAACCGTATGATTAATGGCGTTAAACCTCTGGACAGATCGCTGCGCTGGGGCATGGTGGGCGGCGGCGGCACCAGCCAGATTGGCTATATTCACCGCAGCGCCGCGCTGCGCGACAACACCTTTACGCTGCTGGCCGGCGCGTTCGATATTGACGCATCGCGCGGGCGTGCGTTTGGCGCAAGCCTGGGCGTGGCGGCGGAGCGCTGCTATGCGGATTATCAGGCGATGTTCGCGGCGGAGGCGGCACGGGAGGACGGTATTGAGGCGGTGTCCATCGCCACGCCCAACAACACGCACTACGCCATCTGCCGCGCGGCGCTGGAGGCTGGCCTGCACGTGGTGTGTGAGAAGCCGCTGTGTTTCAGCAGCCAGGAGGCGGAAGAGCTGGCCGCGCTGAGCCGCCGGCAGAATAAAATTATCGGCGTCACTTACGGCTACGCCGGCCATCAGCTGATTTTGCAGGCGCGGCAGATGATCGCCGCAGGGCAGCTCGGCGAAATCCGCATCGTCAATATGCAGTTTTGCCACGGTTTTCACGCCCAGCCGGTCGAGCAGGACAACCCCAGCACCCGCTGGCGCGTTGACCCGCGCTTTGTCGGCCCCAGCTACGTGTTGGGCGATCTGGCGACCCACACCTTATTCCTGGCGGAGACCATGGCGCCGGCGCTGAAGATTAAACGCCTGATGTGCGCCCGCCAGAGCTTTGTCAAAAGCCGCGCGCCGCTGGAGGATAACGCCCACGTGCTGATGGAGTTTGATAATGGCGCCGTCGGTACGCTGTGGTGCTCGGCGGTCAACAGCGGGTCGATGCACGGGCAGAAAATCCGCATCGTCGGCGAAAAGGCCAGCCTGGAGTGGTGGGATGAGCAGCCCAACCAGCTGCGCTTTGAAGTGCAGGGCGAGCCGGTGCGCATTCTCGAGCGCGGCATGGGCTATCTGGATGCGCAGGCGCTGCAGGACGATCGCATTGGCGGCGGCCATACGGAAGGGCTGTTTGAAGCCTGGTCGAATCTGTACCGTCGCTTTGCCATCGCCATGGACGCCAGCGACCGCCGCGATGAAGCGCTGTTGAAAGACTTCTGGTATCCCGACGTGCACGCCGGAGTGCTGGGAGTGCGCTGGGTGGAACACTGTGTCCGCTCGGCGGATAACGGCGCCGGCTGGGTGGAATTCAGTTAGCAGGCCGGCGCAAACGGTGACAGGGAGGTTACCGTTTCTAATTAATCACGATGGCCTGAAAGAAACATTGGGTTATCACCGTGTAAACGCGCTGCCGGCACAGGGTACGGCAGCGGCTGCGGGGTTATTTTTTCTTTCTTGCTTCTTCAGCCATCGGTTGAACCGCTGACCGTTTCCCAGGCGCTGATCTCCGCCTGCATTCGCTGCAGCTTTTCTCTCACCAGCGTGACGGCATCGCTGCCCAGCAGCAGCGCTGTCGGTGGGGCCGGGCTGTCAATCAGCTGCAGAATGGCGTCGGCCGCCTTGCGCGGATCGCCGGGCTGATGGCCGCTGCGCGTCATCCGCGCTTCCCGGATCGGCCCGAAGCTGTCATCGTAATCACTGATGCTGCGTGCGGCACGCACCATGGAGCGGCCGGCCCAGTCGGTACGGAACGAGCCGGGCTGAACGGCCGTCACGGCAATATTAAACGGCTTCAGCTCCTGCGTTAACGTTTCCGAAATCCCCTGCAGGGCAAACTTGCTGCCGCAGTAGTAGCTGATGCCGGGCATGGTGATAAATCCGCCCATCGAGGTAATGTTAACAATATGGCCCGCGCGCCGCGCCCGGAAGTAGGGCAGAAACGCTTTCATCAACGCGACGGCACCAAAGACGTTGACGTTAAACTGCTGCACCATTTCATCGATGGACGACTCTTCCATTATGCCCTCATGGCCGTAGCCGGCGTTATTCACCAGTACATCGACGGCGCCGACCTCGTGCTCAACCGCGGCAACCAGCGGCGGGATGGCGCTAAAGTTCGTAACGTCCAGGGTACGGCCGAAGCTGCGGCCGGGCGACAGGGCTTCGAACGCCGCTTTGGCCTGTTGATTTCTTACCGTGCCGACCACACGGTGCCCGGCCAGAAGCGCCTGTTCCGCCAGCGCGCGGCCAAAACCGCTGCTGACGCCGGTGATAAAAAATAGCTTGGCTGGTTTCATGATATTTCCTCCGTTATGTGGAGCAGGCAGCATACGGCGGGCAGGCGACGACGCGTAGCCCGGATCCTCTCGGTGTTTTGCCTATTCCTATGAGCCGGCTGGACGCGACAGGGCTGCGGTGGCACACTGAAAATCTTCCCCACGGTTAGCGCAGGTGCTATGACACAGACATCCTCATCGGTTCGTCAGCAGATGGTGACGCTGCTGGATCGCCTGACGCCGCACGAAGGCTACAGCCTGACCGCGTTGCCCGACGTCCGTTTTTTACGATCCAACCGCCCGCTGTTGCGTACGCCGGTGCTGTATGAACCGGGAATTGTGATTGTGGTGCAGGGCAGCAAGCGCGGCTTTCTCGGTAATGATGTCTATTTGTATGACGCGCAGCACTATCTGATGGTTTCAGTGCCGGTACCGTTCACTATGGAAACGGACGCCAGCGCGGCGGAACCGATGCTGGCAATCTATATCCGGCTGGATTTCAATCTGGCCGCCGATCTGATGCTGGCGTTGGATGGCCGCGGAGTGAGCGACGTCGATGCCCCGCGCAGTATGGTATCGAGCCGGATGGATGAGCCGCTCAGCCACTCCGTGCTGCGTTTCCTGCAGATTATGGCCTCGCCGCTGGATGCCGAGGTGTTAGGGCCGTCGATGCTGCGGGAGCTTTATTACCGGGTGCTGACCGGCGAACAGGGGCCGGTGCTGAGAAGCGCGCTCACGCTGCAGGGCCAGTTCGGCAAGGTGGCGAAAGCCCTGCGTAAACTGCATGCCGAGTATCCTTCGCATCTGGATGTGGCCGCGCTGGCGCGCGAGGCGGGCATGAGCGTGCCGACCTTCCACAGCCACTTTAAAACCGTCACCAACACCTCGCCGATGCAATACCTGAAATCGACGCGGCTGCATCAGGCGCGGTTACTGATGCTGCGCAATAATCTTACCGTTTCGGCCGCCGGCGTCCGCGTGGGCTATGAGAGCGTCTCGCAATTCAGCCGTGAGTTTAAGCGCCTGTTCGGGCTGACGCCGCTGCAGGAGGTGGAACGGATGAAACGCACCTTCGCCATACCCGCGCCGGTAACGCCTTCAGCATTTGTCTCTTCGCACTGAGCGGGATGTCTTACCCCTGGCCGTGCCAGCGGTTCCAGGCCAGAATCAGCAGCCAGGCGGCCGCCAGCCAGCATATTACCGCAGCGGTCAGCGCCGTCGGCAGTTTGACATAGCCCAGCAGAATATAGAGTGAAACCAGATAGGCCATATAGGGGAACACCGCCCACATGCCAAACAGGATGGTGGTGCGTAAATCTTCCAGGGAACGTTCGGTGCCGACAATATAGTGGGCGATCAGCGCGAAGGTAGGAAACAGGGGAACCAGACCGGCAATGTAGTAGTTGCGTGATTTGGATAACACGCCGATCAGAATAACCACCAACGCACCGATTAACGCCTTGATTCCCAGCCCCATATCGCACCTTTGTAAGCTTTAAGCTACTGATTTGGTTATGTTGGCACGTCTGCTGGTTTTTTGCACGCGTAAAGTGGGGGGCGATTTTGGCAATGGGGATTTGCAGGGCGGGTAGATGCGGGGCATATTACAGTACCGGGCTCCGGTCCCCGAAAGTCATACAAGGATGATGATGCAAATTCATGTAGGTCGCGCAACGTTACTTTTTGCCTCTGTTTTTCTGCTGGCAGGTTGTCCAGGAACCGGTGACCGGTTAACGCCTGACGAGACAGCCATGGCGAGTAACAACGGGGAAGGTGTGTGTTTCCATGTTCCTGACAGCAAAGACTATCAGCCATCTCTTATCTCTATAAATCCCAGGAATACTCCGCCGCAGCGATTATCGGTGGTTGATGCCCCCGATTTAACGATAAACAACGGTATGTTGTGCATTCCCCCTGGCTTTTACTCTTTTCCGTCAGCAGGACAGTTTATCGTGCGCTATATACTCACCTCGCCGACGGATAGCGAATCACCAAGAAGCGTGGTGGCCGGTATTGAGTTATCGGACGGGCAGATTAAAAATATACCGCTCTCTGACGCAGAGATAACGCGTTGATGCTTACCTGCCGCCAAGCAGTATGGCGGCAGGTAAGCACCAAAATGCATTCAGTACTTATAACAGTCAACTTAGGGCAGACAATGAAAAGACGCTACGTCATTGCGGATGTTTTTACGGATCGGCCTTTTCTTGGCAATCCTGTTGCAGTTGTATTAGACGCAGTGGGAATGAGCACAGAGCAAATGCAACGGGTTGCCGTTGAATTTGGTTATAGTGAAACGACGTTTGTCCTTCCTCCTGAGGAGCCGTCTAATACGGCACAGGTTCGAATATTTACGCCATCACGTGAAATTCCGTTCGCCGGCCATCCCAATGTCGGTACCGCTTTTGTGCTGGCAAGCTATGCTGTCGCCAATGGTGAGGCACTTCCTGATACTTTATTGTTCGAAGAAGGTGCCGGTCTGGTGCCGGTCGAACTGATAAAAAGCGGCGGGATGGTTACCGGCGCTGAACTCGTGGCACCGGAGGCATTGTCATGTCGTTCTGAAGTCAGTCTGGAAAAGGTGGCCGCCTGTCTATCATTGACAACGGAAGATATTTGTACGGACGTGCATAGGCCGCTTATCGCCTCGGTTGGACTGCCATTTCTTGTGGTGGAACTGACCTCTCGAGATGCGCTTCGCCGCTGTGTGCCTAATCTCCAGGGATTTCAGGCCGTTCTGCCGCTCGATGGTGCGGTATCGATCTACGCCTATACGCCGGACGTCAACCACGAAGAGCAGTGTGACCTGCAGGCGCGCATGTTTACACCCCGTATGACTGAAGATCCAGCGACAGGCAGTGCGACTGCGGCGGTGACGGCCCTGTTGGCGCAGACCCTCGGTAAAACACGGCTGTCTCTGCGGGTCAGACAGGGGGTGGACATGGGGCGTGCAAGTTTACTTTGTGCAAGCTATGACGCCACGTCGGCAAAGCCGTGTATCCGGGTAGGAGGCAACAGCGTCATCACGATGGAAGGGACATTTAACGTGTGACGCTGGTGGGGCAGCCATTCAGGAAATCAGCTGGAATTGGCGCATTGGCAGATGCCAGTTATACATGCAGGTCAGGCATCTGCAGCCTGCTTGTAAATATCTTTTTTGGCTATCTGCCAGACAAAATCAGGGCGATTAACCGGCTCGTAACCAAATTTTTTATATAGCCAAGGGGCTGATGAGGTGACCAACATGATTCTACGCAGACGTTGCATTATCGGGTGTGACTGACAACACTCTATCAGCCAGCTGCCTAGTCCTTGATGCTGGTGCTCTTCAAGAATATACACATCGCAGAGATAACCAAAAGTGGCGAAATCGGTTGCAAGCCGCGCAAACCCGATTTGTTTGTTATCCAGATACAGGCCAAAGTTTAAACTATGCGCGATGGCCATGCGCACAGTTTCGACATCAATATTCTCTGCCCAATCAGAGCGGGAAAGATAGGCGTGAATAGCATCAATATCGAGACTGGATGGATCTGTACTGATATGGAAAGGCCCTTTATGCCAGGTAACTGCAGTCTGCACATTAAATCCTTGGTTCAGAGGCTCGGATGGAGACTCTAAAATAATGTAATTATCCGTAAAAACGTACTGAAATCTGCCAGTAATTTCTGCCTCAACGCGCTTCTGCTCCGGCTATTTATGCAATGGTTTATGCTACGCTAGCGAAGAGGGCGAAAGAGAGGTTGAATACCGGGAAGCGGAGTGGGGTGTGCATTGATCTCCCGCGGTTCACATTGTGAGATCAGATATCATCTGACAGATAGCAGCAAACTCACTGCTAACTGTCAGATTAGGCGCAAGCGCATCGCGATTAAGCGAGGATTCCGTGAGGATCCAGCACGTATTTTGCCGCCACGCCGGCATCAAAGCTGGCATAGCCTTCGGCGGCGCTTTCCAGCGGAATCACCTTGGCATTGACAATCTTGGCGATGGGCAGACGGTCATGCAAGATCGCATTCATCAGCTGCCGGTTATAGCGTAATACCGGCGTCTGCCCGGTATGGAAGGTCTGCGCCTTGGACCAGCCGAGGCCAAACTTCAGGCTCAGCGAACCTTCGCGCGCGGCCTGCTCATGGGCGCCCGGGTCATCGGTGACGTACAGCCCCGGGATGCCGATATTGCCGGCCACGCGGGTGATATCCATCATGCTGTTTAATACCACCGCGGGCTGTTCTTTGCCCGAGTGCCCCTTGGCTTCAAAACCGACCGCATCAATGGCCGAGTCAACTTCCGGTACGCCAACCACCTCGGCGATCATCTCGCCAAGCCGATCGTGTTTGCCTAAATCGATCGGCACAAAGCCCATTCTTTCGGCATGCGCCAGACGCTCTTTATTGAAGTCGCCAACCATCACCACCGCAGAACCCAGGATCTGCGCGGAGGCCGCGGCCGCCAGGCCTACGGGACCGGCGCCGGCAACATAGGTGACAGAACCGACGCCCACGCCGGCGGTGATCGCGCCGTGGAAGCCGGTCGGCAGGATATCTGACAGCATGGTCAGATCGAGAATTTTCGCCAGCGCCTGGTCTCTGTCAGGGAATTTCAGCAGGTTGAAATCGGCATATGGCACCATCACGTACTTGGCCTGCCCGCCGACCCAGCCGCCCATATCCACATAGCCGAAGGCGCCGCCCGCGCGTGCCGGGTTAACGGTCAGGCACACGCCGGTATCCAGCTCACGGCAGCAGCGGCAGCGGCCGCACGCCACGTTGAAGGGGACGGAGACGATATCGCCGACGTTAAGCATCTCAACGTCGGAGCCTTTCTCTATGATTTCCCCGGTGATTTCATGCCCCAGCACCATGCCGGCCGGTGCGGTGGTGCGGCCGCGAACCATATGCTGGTCGGAACCGCAAATGTTGGTAGACAGGACTTTAAGAATAACGGCGTGGTCGATTTTCTTGCCCGATGGGCTGACGAATTTTGGTTCATCAATATCCATCACTTCCACTTTGCCCGGCCCCTGGTATACAACGCCTCTGTTTGATGAGTGTCCCATAGTTGCTCCGTATCATGCTGTAAGATGTCTATCTCTGAAGCAGAGCGAGCACTAAGTACCGCGATAGCGCACGGGTTCTGCACGCCCAGTCTAGGGGAAGGCTGGGGTAGCCACTGATCTGATAACGACATAGGTAATTCTTATAACCCGTCTGATCGCGACATCGGGGAAAAAGCGTAGGGTATAGCTGCGCGTCGGCAGTGGCTATGGACGGTGCTGACAGATGAAAGCCGAGCATAAAAAAGAGAATTGCCCATTTAAAACCCTAATAAAGGAGAAATGAATAGAGCAATTCTGAAGGAGGGACGGTACGTGATTATAATTTAATATGATACGGTAAGAATAAAATATAAAGCGGATAAAAACGACATATCAATATCTGAAAACGACCAGCGGCATGATGTATTTTCGAACTCAACCGCTCGATATCGATAGATAATTATCAATAAAAACAAAATCAATCGGTTAGTTTCTATATGCCATTAAATCGGGCGTTTCCTCCCTGTAAATGAAAATCCTATGACGAAGTTAACCCATTTAATTCAGTAGGTTAGGTGTCAATCCCGTCCGATAAAATGCTGCTACACCGCGTATTACCCCGGTTATGTTGAACACGGAATAACTTTATGCAACTCTGTCCGGGTAGCTATATCCTGGCTGTGCTATTTATCCGTAATGGGATTAACATCTGGCCGCCGGTTTTAAAAATAGAATTATTTACGCAATAAACATGCATGGGGAAACCATTCCTCTGTGATGTTAACCCACGTCTGGTCAGAACATTCAAGCAGGGGGAAGATGTCTATGAATAATATAGCGCCCGTTTCGACAGCCACGCTGCGTAAGGTAACGACGGCGGCGGCAATCGGCAATTTTGTCGAGTGGTTTGATTTTGCCGTTTACGGTTTTCTGGCAACGATTATCGCACAACAATTTTTCGCGTCAGATCTGCCGCAGGCGGCATTGCTACAGACGTTCGCCGTCTTTGCCGTGGCTTTTGCCCTGCGCCCGCTGGGCGGGGTGATCTTTGGCATGCTGGGGGATAAGCTTGGCCGCAAGCGTATTTTGTCGTTGACCGTGCTACTGATGGCGGGATCGACCACGATCATTGGTCTGCTGCCCACCTATGCCAGTATCGGCGTGCTGGCGCCGCTGCTGCTGACGTTAACCCGCTGTATTCAGGGCTTTTCCGCCGGTGGTGAATATGCCGGGGCCTGCGCCTATGTGATGGAGCATTCACCCAATCATAAACGCGCCTGGTACGGCAGCTTTATCACGGTTTCTACCTTTTCCGCCTTTGCGGCGGCAGCGACGATCACTTATCTGCTGGATGCCGGCCTGAGTACGCAGCAGATGAGCAGCTGGGGCTGGCGTATTCCTTTCCTGGTGGCGGCGCCGCTTGGCCTGGTTGGGGTTTATCTGCGGCTGCGGATGGAAGAGACGCCGGCGTTTCGCGAGGCGCTGGCTGAATCCGCCAGTGCGCATGCGCCATTAAGCGAAACGTTACGCCAGCAGGCGGGCAACATCCTGCGGCTGGGGGCGTTTATCTCTCTGACGGCGCTGTCGTTTTATATGTTCACCACCTATTTCTCCACCTTTTTGCAGCTGGAAGGGCACTTCGGCCGCGCTTCCGCGCTGCTGGTTTCCACCGTAGCGCTGCTGTTTGCCGCCGGGATGTGCCCGCCGGTCGGGGCGTTGTGTGACCGGATAGGGCGGAGAAAAACCATCGCCCTGGCGGGCGTCTGGGTGATACTGAGCGTTTATCCTGCCTGGCAGCTGGCCAGTTCAGGCCAGCTGTGGGCGGCGATTCTTGGCGATCTGCTGCTGGCGACCGGGGCGGTATTGTCCGGCGTAGTGACCGCGGCGCTGCTCTCGGAAGTATTTCCCACCCGCGCGCGCTATACCGCCTCCGCCATTACCTACAATCTGGCGTATACGATCTTTGGCGGAACGGCGCCGCTGGTGGCGACCTGGCTGATCGATTACACCGGCAGCAGCGTTGCCCCGGCATTTTACCTGGCGCTGGTGGCGTTGCTGGCGTTGGCTGGTGGCCTGGCGCTGCCGGAAACTTCGCGCATCTCGTTAAACGGTGAACAAGATAAAGCGCCGACGCGGGCAGGCTTCAGCGCCCTGAAAGCAGGGGGAGATAACTAGGCATTTCGTCGATACGCATAGGATCCCGGCGCCGTCCGGGATCCGTGCGTTAATGCGTATCTATCTGATTGATCTATTGAACAATCTGCATATTCCGGTAGATTGAGACCCCTCTAAGTCAAACATGGCGGATCAGGGTCAATGCTTAAAAGTGATAACGTAACGCAACGCGCCTACAAACAGGTGGACGTATTTACCAGCTCGCCACTGCAGGGCAATCCCCTGGCGGTGATCCTCAAGGCGGAAGGTCTGGATGAAGCGCAGATGCTGGCGTTAGCGCGCTGGACCAACCTTTCAGAAACGACGTTTGTGTTCAAACCAACCCATCCGAATGCCGATTACCGAGTACGCATTTTTACCCCTGAAAAAGAGTTGCCTTTTGCCGGGCACCCGACGCTGGGTACGGCGCATGCCTTATTGGAAGCCGGGTTGGAAACCCAACGGCCGGGGGTGATTATACAGGAATGCGGCGTTGGCCTGGTGGCGGTGAAAGTCATGCCGGAAGGCAAGCTGGCGTTTGCCGCACCTGAGGTTGCGTTGCGCACGCTGACGGTTGAGGAACGCCAGCAGCTGGCGGCCGCTTTTCAGCCGGCGACTATCGCCACAGAAATGATGCCGGTAGTTGCTGATATGGGCATTCGCTGGCTGATGGTGCGTATGCCAGATGCGCAATCCTGCCTGGCGATGACGCCGGATCAGGCGATGATTAAGCAGATGCAAATTGACTATCAGGTGGATGGCGTGGTGGTTTATGGCGCTTATCCATCCGGCGATCCGGCGGATTATGAAATACGGGCGTTTCTGGTTGAGTGGGATAAATTGGTTGAGGACCCGGTCACCGGCAGCGCCAATGCGTGTCTGGCGCGTTTGCTGCAGGCCAATCACTTTCCCGACGGCGGTTTGACGGCGCAGGGCTATCAGGTGCGGCAAGGCACCCAGCTGCATCGAGAAGGCCGGGTCAGCGTGCGGTTTATTGACGGCGAGCCGTGGATTGGCGGCCAGAGCTGCACCTTGATTGATGGTTTGCTGCGGATTTAGCCGTTGGCGAAATCTGCCAGAGCGCGAATCGATGGCAAATTCCACGTAACTCGCTCAAAAAAGAAGGGCGTTATACGGACAGGGCGAGCGCGCTTACAGACGATCGCTCTGTGGCATCTCTCGGTTGCGCACGATTTTTTCAATCTGCTCCGTATGCCGTTCTCCCCACTGACAGAGCGGCGCTAACGCGCGTGCCAGCGAGTCGCCGAAGCTGGTTAAGGCATACTCAACCCTGGGCGGAATTTCGCCGTAGTCGGTACGCGCGACCACGCCATCTTGCTGGAGTTCTTTCAGCTGTTGAATCAATACTTTGTCGCTTACTTTTCCAATCGCGCGCCTCAACGCCCCGTAACGATGTACTTCATGGGCGAGGTGAAACAGTATCAGCGGTTTCCACTTTCCGCTCAGCACCGCCAACGACGCTTCCAGACCGCAGTTGAATTTTTGATTTAACATAACGCTCATCCGCCAGGTACTTACCAAAAGGTGCATACTATACTAAATATTCAACTCTGTTTATGCTAGGGCTTTCCACTGTTGCGGAGGGCGTTATGAGTAGATTAGCGGGAAAAATCGCGGTGATTACTGGCGGAAATAGCGGTATCGGTCTGGCTGCGGCCAGGCGTTTTGCCCGGGAAGGCGCTCAGGTCGTCATCACCGGGCGCCGCCAGAAAGAGCTTGATGAAGCCATCGCGTTGATAGGCCATGAGGCGCTTGCGATTCAGGGCGATGTATCAAAGCTGGCCGATCTGGAACGTATTTTTTCTCATATCCAGCAGGTGAAAGGAAAAGTTGACGTCCTTTTTGCCAATGCGGGCCTGGGTGAGCTTCAGCCGCTTGGCGCGATTACCGAGCAATCGTATGAGCATACGTTTAACGTTAACGTAAAAGGAACGCTGTTTACCGTGCAGACAGCACTGCCGCTGATGTCGCAAGGCGGCTCAATTATTCTGACCGGCTCGACAACCGGCTCAATGGGCACGCCGGCTTTCAGCGTTTACAGCGCTTCGAAGGCGGCTATTCGTAACTTTGCCCGCAGCTGGGCGCTGGATCTGCAGGGGACGGGGATCCGGGTAAATGTGCTTTCCCCAGGTTCTACCGCAACGCCGGGGCTGTTTAATGTCCTGGAGAGCTCGGGGCAAAAGGAAAGTTTACTGGCCAATTTCGCTCAGGCATCGCCGCTCGGACGCATTGGCGATGCGGATGAGATCGCCGCCGTTGCTTTATTCCTGGCCTCTGACGAGAGCAGCTTTATGACAGGCGGTGAAGTCTTTGTTGACGGCGGACTGGCGCAAATCTAAGCGATAGTCTCTGTGTTATGGATGTGTGCGTTTTGGTGAAATCTGCAGAGTTAGGATAGCCAATAATTCTCAGATTTCACGTAGCGCGATCAAAAAGAGGGCGTTTGGCCGGTTCAGTTTGGCTTTTTGTCGATGCTCCAGTCATAGCTGGTTAAGCGGCATCTGCCGGCAACGCGTAAAATACAAAGAGCGTAGTAAGAAGTCCGCTTGCAGGACTGCGCTAAACCATTGTGGTGCTGGCAACGCAGGGTTCCGACTGTCGAAAGGTTGCGTCACCGGCAGAGACGTTTTCATTAGTGGGCCGGTGAGCGATGATTGAGTATGGAAAACCTTTAAACCAGAATTATGGTCAAAGGGATAAATTTGGCAAATGTTGACACGGAAACCTGGCAAAGGTTGAAGGTTAGGTGGGATAGTGAGTCTGGGGGCCTAGTGCGTCGTCATTGATTTGATTTAACATAATATACATTATGCGCACCAAGGTGACGATGCGCGGAATCTAAGGCTTTGGGCTTTGCCATGGGCTTTATGTGAATCATCCGCGCTTTTGTCACTGCCATCCTACGGGCTCACTTTTTGCCTGTTGACTGGATCGATGCCAACAGCTCAACGATATTCTGCGGATAAACAGTCTCGCTGGTTGTTTTGAGTTCTTGTTCACTCCACCAGTGATGCGCGCTGATTATCTGCTGTTCATCGTGGCTCCGGTTATCACCGTTGATCTGATGACCTGTCACACACACGACGAAAAACTTTTCTTCAGCTTTCACCGTTTCGCCACTCGGTAATGTCATGACAAAATCTCGCTGTGCTACACTTGCGCCTATCTCGTCACACACAATGCCGGTTTCTTCCTGCAGTTCTCTGATGGCGGCTTGTTCAAATGACTCTCCGTGTTCAACGCCGCCGCCTGGCGTTGCCCAGTATGAACGTCCTGCCAGCGCATCGGCATCATGCGTAAACTTAAACAGCAAAACATAGCCTGACGAATTGATAACAAAAAGCCTGGCTGCCGGCCGTGATCGCATCCTTCCTCCCGATCGCGCTACGTGAAATCTGAGAGCTATTGGCTATCCCAGCCCTGCAGATTTCACTAAAACGCGCCATTTTTGGTGTTGTTTTTGCTCAGTTCTGCCAGTTGATTATCTCATCCAGACCAGATAATAATGCTGGAAAGTAACTCTATGCCATAAGACTCATTATGGTGACCGGACATTGTTTATCAAGGAAAGATATGCTTATTTAACGAAGCTACCCATAATAAATCATACAGATAGACATTCATCATCCATGGATAGGTTGTATTCCCGCAATGATAAACCCGCTTAAAAAAAGCCTTGAACTGGGCGCCAGCATTGAAAAACAGATCGGCACTGACGATCCCCAACGGCTTGAATCTATTAAGGATGACTTAAAAGACCAAATGGGTGCGCCGGTCGGCTTGCATACTGCTGGCGTACCGTTAATCTTCAGCGCACTCTTTGCCCTCCTCAGCTTTGTTATGCCGCAGCTCACCGTCTGGATCGCGGTTTTCAACTGGATGGCATGGCCACAACACGCTGTTTTTATAGGGATAATCATAACCGGGCTGGTCTATTGTCTGCTGATGTTCCCGTCAATGACGCTGATTTCCAAAGGCAGTGTGTCAGCACTGAAAGTTTACCTTTTGCTGATGCTGTTAACTGCTGTGGTGGCCGTGCTGTATCTGCTCTACACCATTATCACGTTGTTATTCGCTGCTGAATACCCTATGGGATATCCGATCGGTGCGTTTATCGGGCTGGTCTTTATTCTCGCAAGCTTTATCTGCCTCAACAGCGCCATGTTCGTTAAGACAATGACATTCTATTTACATAACCGCGTGTGGCGTCGGCAACTCAAACTGCGCCAATTGCCTAAACGAAAATAATGGCAGGCGTCCGGTACGAACCAGCAACAAATCGGGATGCCCTTTGGCATCCCGCGATGAGTTAAATCGTCCCTTCTTTTTCGATCACCAGGATGTGCGCCTCTCCCTGCGGATGCGCCACGTGCTCGCATCCGACATTGGCATAGAAGATATCGCCGGCAATTCCTCTGTGATTTAACATAACACCTCGCATCATAACTTCCTGTGACGCTGTCACATATATGTATCCAGAATCCCTCCGCCAGATCAAATTCTTGCGTGATTTACCCGCGGATTTGGTCGTTTTGATCTACGTTTAAAACGAGCGCCGATAAGGTCAGTGAATTTATGAGTGACGCTGTAACCTTTGTGCCTTGCGGGCACGGCACACTTTCACCGCGAGAGGAAAACGACATGATGATCCGATGGATTTTATCCGCCGCCCTGCTGCTGCCTGCCTTTGGCGCGGCGGCGGGCGCTTACGACAGCCTGGCCTTTGCGCTGAATCAGCAAACGTTGATTAACGATCTGCGTGCGCACTGCCAAATCGCCAAAGAGGTGCCGGACGAGAAGATAAAATCGGTCTTTACCAAAACCACGAGGCGCTCAGCGCCACCGCCAGCGCGCTGAAGAACCACCAGCAGGAACAGTATCAGCAGCAGCTGCAGCGTATTCGCTGCCCGGATTTTACCCAGCAGTAGGCTCATCAGTATGACCAGCGGTTACGTCCGGCCTGCTTGGCGCGGTACAGCGCCGCGTCGGCCTCGGCGAGCGTTTGCTGCGGCGTCCACCGCTCGTCGGTGGCGGCAACGCCCAGGCTGACGCTGACAAAACGGCCGATCGCTGAGGCGGCATGGGGCAAGGCCGCTTCTTCTATCCGGGCGCGTACGCGTTCGGCAACCTGTGCCGCCTGCTGTGCATCGGCATGCGCCAATACCAGCGTAAACTCTTCACCACCGTAGCGGGCAACCAAATCTTCCGGCGTTCTGACCGCCGTCGCCAGCAGCCCGGCGACCTTGGTCAGGCAGGCGTCCCCCGCCTGATGACCATAGCGGTCGTTGTAATGCTTAAAGAAATCGACATCGACCATGATCAGCGCCAAAGGAACCTGAACCGCGTGCAGGCTGGCAAGATGAGACTCCAGCGCCCTTCTGTTGGCCAGCCCGGTTAGCGGATCCTGCAGCGTCAGCGCCTCCAAACGGGCAATCAGCTGCCGGTTTTCCTGATGCCTGGCCCAGGCCTCATCGAACCAGCGCAGCAGGATCCGGCGGCCATAAATCACAATAGCGGTGAAGATCAGCCATATGGCGGCAAAATGGAGGTTTATCCCGTGGTTGAGATGGACACTGGCCAGCGGCATGGTCAACCATAGCGGCGTCAGAAACAGCGCCAGACCCTGCAGGTAAAAGTAGAGTGAGGCCATACCGGTCAGCATTAAAATACATACCAGCGGCCAGGCGAACGGCAGGTGCCAATAAGCGATAAAACCATAGCTGCTGACGGCCCAACATACCCCCAGCAGCGGCAACAGCAGTAAGGCGCAGCGGCGCACATAGCGGTCGCTGCTATCACGACGAGAAACGCCCCACAGAATCAGTGACGCGGTCACCACCAGCAGCATCATGCCATCCATCAGTAAAGGGATCGCGGCGTTGATGTGCAGCGCGGCGTCAAAACCGGGGAACAGCAGATTACGCAATGCCACCAGCATGGCGAAGGCGATATTGACGGACGCCAGCCAGGGAAGACTGGCGCCTATCGCCTGGTTAACCATATCGCGCCGGCTTGCCCAGTGCGGCGATGCGGCCAGCGTAGGCCGACATTGTTCCATTTTATTCATAGACGCAGACGACTCCTGAATGGTGGCCTGCTGTCATAGTAGTGCAAAATGCGCCTGCCGGCGTCAGAGTTGGTTACGTTCAGGACGGACGAATTCAGGGCTTTGAGCCTTTACTGCAATGACCCCTTCGATATGCCTTTTGCTGGTTTAGCTGGCCGTTAATTAATAACTTTTTGCTCTATGCGTACGTAGGTTATCCCGCCGTAAAAGACCTTATTATTTATCCTGGAAAAGGATAGCGATAAAATAAATGTGGTTTATAAATAATCGCTTAGCGTTTATCGCCGTTACCGCAGGCGTCTTCCTCTGCTACATGATAATAAAAATTCCTTTACAAGACAGTGAGTTGAAAAAAAGTAACATCCCGCCCTCTTGTTAAACCCGACGTGATTCTGTTATGGCGTTCAATTCCGGCCATAAAATCAACAACATATTGATTCATATAGGGAAAATCTAAACAAAATTAAACAAAATAAATGATTGAGCCACAGGTTAAAAAACAATATATTGGGCGCGCTTTTAGGTAGAGCAAATCATTTGTTAATTCAATTTATTCAATCAGGGGTTACCAATAACCCTGGTTGTAGGAGTGATATGATGACGGATAAAGTCCGTATTGATACTTTAGGTGCCGATTCATTTAATGGAAACAACGAAGCCTATTTGGCCAGACAGGCCGAATTTGAATCAAACGTTAGGAGTTACCCTCGTAAATTGCCATTAGCGATTGCGAAGGCTCAGGGTGTCTGGCTGACCGATGTTGAAAACAAACAATATCTGGATTGCCTGGCCGGTGCGGGTACGTTGGCGCTGGGTCATAATCATCCTGATGTCCTGCAGAGCATCCAAAATGTCATTACCAGCGGCTTGCCGTTACATACGCTCGATCTGACCACGCCGTTAAAAGACGGTTTCTCCGCACACCTGCTCTCTTTACTGCCGGGCCAGGGCAAAGAGTACTGCCTGCAGTTCTGCGGCCCGTCCGGCGCTGATGCGGTGGAAGCCGCGCTGAAACTGGCGAAGAAGCACACCGGCCGCAGCGCCGTGATCAGCTTCTCCGGCGGTTACCACGGTATGACCCACGGCGCGCTGTCGGTCACCGGTAACCTGTCACCGAAAGAAGCCGTCAACGGCATGATGCCGGAAGTGCAGTTTATGCCTTACCCGCATGAATACCGCTGCCCGCTGGGTATCGGCGGCGAAGCCGGCGTCAAGGCGCTGAGCTACTATTTCGAAAACCTGATTAACGATGTCGAAAGCGGCGTACGCAAACCGGCAGCGGTGATCCTGGAAGCGGTTCAGGGTGAAGGCGGCGTCAACCCTGCCCCGGTCGAATGGCTGCAGCGTATCCGTAAGGTTACGCAGGAACACGGCATTCTGCTGATCGTCGACGAAGTGCAGGCCGGCTTTGCCCGTACCGGTAAATTCTTCGCCTTCGAGCACGCCGGTATCGAGCCGGACATCATCGTGATGTCGAAAGCGGTCGGCGGCGGTCTGCCACTGGCGGTGCTGGGCATCAAGAAGCAGTTCGACGCCTGGGAGCCTGGCCACCACACCGGCACCTTCCGCGGCAACCAACTGGCAATGGCCACCGGCCTGACCACGCTGAAGTACCTGCAGGAAAACAACATTGCCGATAAAGTCGCCGCACAGGGCGAATGGCTGAAAGGCAAACTGGCCGAACTGCAGCAGCGTTACCCGGTCATCGGCCACGTGCGCGGCCTGGGTCTGATGCTCGGCATCGAGATCGTCAAGCCGCACGAAGCGCCGGATCACATGGGCAGCTACCCTGCCGACGGCGAGCTGTCCGCGCTGCTGCAGAAAAAATGCTTTGAAGGCGGCCTGATTCTGGAGCGCGGCGGCCGTCACGGCAGCGTGCTGCGTCTGTTGCCTTCCCTGCTGATCAGCAATGAAGAGCTGGGCGTGTTCCTGGATAAATTTGAAAATGCTCTGTTGAGCGCGGGCGTCAAGCCTGTCTGAGTGGAGTTGAACGTCATGTCCAAACCAAACCCGATTCTGGCCGGTTCAGCGCAGAGCATTGAAGCCTACCAGCAGGCGATCGCCCAGAGCAGCGAGGCGGTGGCGCAGTGGCTGCAGCAGCCTGAAATGTATCAGGGTAAAACCGTGGCCGAACTGCGCGATCGCATTCAGCTGGACTTCAATCCGCAGGGCCTGGGCAACCAGGCGGCGATTGAACGTGCGGTGGAATACTTCCTGCAGGACAGCCTGGCGGTGCACCATCCACAGTGCGTGGCGCACCTGCACTGCCCGAGCCTGGTCGTCAGCCAGGCCGCCGAGGTGCTGATTAACGCCACCAACCAGAGCATGGACTCCTGGGACCAGAGCCCGTCAGCCACCATCATCGAGATGAAGCTGATCGAGTGGCTGCGCGAGCGCGTGGGTTACCAGGCCGGCGACGCCGGCGTGTTCACCAGCGGCGGCACTCAGAGCAACCTGATGGGGCTGATGCTGGCGCGCGACGCCTTCTTCGCCCGCCAGGGGCACTCGGTGCAGCAGGACGGCCTGATCGGCGACCTGCGTAAAATCAAGGTGTTCTGCTCTGCCAACGCCCACTTCTCGGTGCAGAAGAACATGGCGCTGCTGGGCTTCGGCTATCAGTGCGTTACGCAGGTGAAGACCGACGAGTACGCGCGCATGGATCTGAACGATCTGGCGGAAAAAGTGGCGCAGGTGCACGCCAACGGCGAACAGATTATGGCGATTGTCGCCACCGCCGGCACCACCGACGCCGGGGCGATCGACCCGCTGCGCGATATTGCGCAGATTGCGGCGCAGCACCAGATCTGGCTGCACGTCGATGCCGCCTGGGGCGGCGCGCTGCTGCTGTCCGAGCAGTACCGCCACTATCTGGACGGTATTGAACTGGTGGACTCCATCACCCTGGACTTCCACAAGCAGTTCTTCCAGACCATCAGCTGCGGTGCGTTCCTGCTGAAAGAGGCGCGTCACTATGAGCTGATGCGCTATCAGGCGGCCTACCTGAACTCCGAGTTCGACGAAGCGCAGGGCGTGCCGAACCTGGTGTCCAAATCGCTGCAGACCACCCGCCGTTTTGACGCGTTGAAACTGTGGATGGGGCTGGAAGCGCTGGGACAGAAGCAGTATGCCGAGATTATCGATCACGGCATTACCCTGTCGCAGCAGGTGGCGGAATACCTCAGCGCGCAGCCGACGTTGGAACTGGTGATGCAGCCACAGCTGGCCAGCGTGCTGTTCCGCTCGCGCCCGGCGCAGCTGACTGACAACGCCGCGGTGGCGTTGCTGAACCAGCGCATCGGCGATAACCTGCTGGAATCCGGCCAGGCCAACGTCGGCGTGACCGAGTTTAACGGCGTCACCTGCCTGAAGCTGACGCTGCTGAACCCGACGGTCACGCTGGACGACGTCAAGCGTCTGCTGGATCTGGTGGACAGCGCTGCACAGGGCCTGGCGAACGCCTAACTGCCCTGCCATCACGGCTAAGCCGGTAACCTGCGGGTTGCCGGCTTTTTTTATGCCTCACTCCTCGGCGTGCTGCGCATTGCGCGCCAGATTCTGCTCCATTTCATCCAGCGCCGCCTGGTTATCCAACCCCCACTGATACATCTGCTCAATCGGCTGCGCCAGCGTGCGCCCCAGCGGGGTCAGTGAGTATTCCACCTTCGGCGGCACCACCTGATACACCTTACGGGCAATCAGCCCGCGCAGCTCCAGCTCACGCAACGTCTGGAACAGCATTTTCTTGGAGATCCCCTGCAGGCTGCGCTGCAGCTCGCCGGTGCGTGCGCCCGGCTGCGGCCAGTGCCACAGCGCATGCAGCACCATGGTGCTCCACTTGACGGCAAACAGCGACATCAGCCGGCGCGGCGCCGAGTCGGCATAAAAATAGACTTTCCCATCGATCCAATCCGGCATGTCACACTCCTGAACTTCATGGTTACCAAATGGTAACTACTATCAATAAAGGAACCTTTTGTCTATAGTCTGCCGCCCTAGCGCTGTAGCCTCTACGGCTGCGGGCAGACCAGATAACTGAAGGTGACACGATGAAAATTAACGCTATCGCGGCCAGCCACGCCGACCGCCCGTTGGCCCCCGTCCAGATCGCGCTGCGCGATGTGCAGCCGCAAGACGTCAGCATTGAGATTTTGTACTGCGGAGTGTGCCATTCCGATCTGCATATGGCGCGTAACGAATGGGGCGTCAGCAACTACCCGCTGGTGCCGGGCCATGAGATTGTCGGCCGGGTGCGGGCCACCGGCGCGGCGGTAACCCGTTTTCAGCCGGGCGACCTGGTGGGCGTCGGCGTGATGGTGGATTCCTGCGGCGACTGCCACTTCTGCCGCCAGCAGGAAGAACAGTACTGTGAAAGCGGCTTTGTGCCGACCTATAACGGCACCGACAGATACACCGGCAGGCTGACCACCGGCGGCTACGCCGAGCAAATCGTGGTGGACCAGCATTTTGTGGTCTCGGTGCCGCAAAACCTGCCGCTGCACGCGGTAGCGCCGCTGCTGTGCGCCGGCGTGACCGTCTGGTCGCCGCTGCAGCACCTCAAGCTGCAGCCGGGCGCCAGGGTCGGCGTGATCGGCCTCGGCGGCCTGGGACATATGGCGGTGAAACTGGCCAGCGCGCTGGGGGCGGAAGTCACGCTGTTCACCACCTCGCCGGAAAAAGGCGCCGATGCGCGGCGTCTGGGCGCCAGCCAGGTGGTGGTGTCTAAAGATGCCGGGCAGATGGCCGCCCAACAGCACTCGCTGGACATCATCCTCGACTGCGTGGCCGCGCCGCACCCGCTCGACCCATACCTGGCCTGCCTGAAAACCAACGGCCACCTGGTGCTGGTCGGTATTCCGGACAGTCCGCACCCGCCGACGGACGTCACGCCGATGGTGTTCCGCCGTCTGAGCATTACCGGCACCTCCATCGGCAGCATTGCGGAAACGCAGGCGATGCTCGATTTCTGCGGCCGCCACAATATCACCGCCGACGTAGAGCTGATTGCGGCCGATGAGGTGGAAACGGCGTTCAGCCGCATGCTGCGGGGCGATGTAAAATACCGTTTTGTTATCGATATGCAGCGCGCCCGCTGGGATCAATAACGTTAATCTTGCGGCCCGCCTTAATTGGCGGGCCGATTTTTTTCGACAGATGAAATACGCGTCATACCTATTTCTTATTATTAATTCAGCATGAAATAAAGATTATTGCCTGACGCCAGTTGCAGCAGGAAATGTTATTAATTT
This sequence comes from Serratia sp. FGI94, assembly GCF_000330865.1. NCBI lineage: Bacteria > Pseudomonadati > Pseudomonadota > Gammaproteobacteria > Enterobacterales > Yersiniaceae > Serratia > Serratia sp. FGI94. The sequence goes on along the minus strand of NC_020064.1, from coordinate 2,426,876 downwards.
TGACGCAGCGCACAATTAGCGGTATTTCTGTGAACTGCATCATTGTTAATTAACTGGTCATATCAGTTTAAAACCATGAGCGATATCACGAAAAATAACTTCAGGTTCTTTATTGACCGGCCTGCGGGTAGCACTGATTATCTCCTACGTGTTGCGCTCGGATTATAACCATTTTAAATCAACACATTACAGTAAAGTTGTTTTGGTGATAATCTCGCTTTAACCAGCGGATTATGCCATTGATTCAGCCAATCATCCCACCGCCGGCGGGATTGACCAGCATTCTGTCCGCCAAAGGAATAAATAAAACCTATGCGGCCATAATTATTTCCTTGGCCCTGTTGAATCTGGCTGATTTAGCGACCATTGCAATCACAACAGAAAAAAACCAATAATTACGACGCTGAAACAGAAATTATTTTTTCACGCTTTCTCTTATCTTCAAAGCATCCCATGTGCCTTTCCCCCGCTGACTATTTACCGGGGAGCAACGGGCGCCGCTGTTGTCCGGCGCTAAGGAGAACGCAGATGAAGTTAGAGGATCCCCGTCTGTTTCGTCATTTCGCCTGGATTAACGGCGAGTGGTGCCACAGTGAATCCGGCGCTGAATGGCCGGTACATAACCCGGCCGATAACAGCCTGCTGGGCTATATCCCGCTGCTGGAGCCGGCGCAGATCGACCGGGCGGTGGATGCCGCCGAGCAGGCGTTCGCCCGCTGGCGACAGGTGCGCGCCGACCGGCGTGCGGCGCTGCTGATGGCCTGGTATCAGCAGCTGTTGGCGCACCGCGACGATCTGGCCACCCTGCTGGTTCATGAACAGGGCAAACCGCGCCGCGAGGCCGAAGGCGAAGTGGACTACGCCGCCGGCTTTATCCGCTGGTTTGCCGAAGAGGCGGTGCGGATCAACGGCGAAACGCTTGCCGTGCATATCGACGGCACCCTGCCGGGCACGTTGAAAGAGCCGGTAGGCGTCTGCGCGCTCATTACCCCCTGGAACTTCCCGCTGGCGATGATCACCCGCAAGGCTGCCGCGGCGCTGGCCGCCGGCTGCAGCGTACTGGTGAAACCCGCCAATGAAACGCCCTTTTCCGCGCTGGCGCTGGCCGAACTGGCGGAGCGCGCCGGGCTGCCGAGCGGCGTGTTTAACGTTATCACCGGCGACCCGCAGGCGGTCTGCGCCCAACTGTGTGAAGAACCGCGCGTGCGCGCCCTGTCGTTTACCGGTTCCACCCGGGTGGGCAAGCTGCTGCTGGCCCAGTGCGCCGGCAGCGTGAAGCGGGTGTCGCTGGAGCTGGGCGGCAACGCGCCGTTCGTGGTGGCGCCGGATGTGAATATCGACGAAGCCGCGGCGGCGGCAATCGACGCCCGCTTCCAGACCAGCGGTCAGGACTGTCTGGCCGCCAACCGCATTATGGTGCATCAGCAGATTCACGAGGCGTTTATTGAGGCGTTCACCGCGCGGCTGCGGGCGCTGAAGGTCGGCCCCGGCGACAGCCCGGACAGCGATATCGGCCCGCTGATCCACCGCCAGGCGGTCGACAAGGCGCAGGCTCTGGTGGATGACGCCCTGTCCCGCGGCGCGCGCCTGATCCACGGCGATCAGCGTCAGGCGCCCGGCGATAACTACTTTATGCCCACCCTGCTGATCGGCGTGACGCCGGCGATGCGGGTCTGGCAGGAGGAGAGCTTTGCGCCCATCGCCGCCGTGGCCGCCTGGCAGCGCGATGATCAGGCGATCGCGCTGGCCAACGCCAGCGAATATGGGCTGGCCGCCTACCTGTGGACCCACGACCAGCGCCGGGTGTGGCGCTACATCCGCGAGCTGGAGTACGGCATGGTAGCGGTGAACAGCGTCAAAATGACCGGCGTCACCGTGCCCTTCGGCGGCATCAAACAGTCCGGCCTGGGGCGCGAAGGCGGCCGCACCGGCATCGATGAATATCTCACTACCCGCTACTTCTGCCTTGGCGGATTGTCAGGCGAACCCACTCAGCCCTCAGTGACAGGAGAATAATCATGGAACAGCGCAACGATTTGATTTCCCGCGACCGTCAGGTGACGTTTCACGCCTCCACCCATCTGCGCGACTACGCGCACGGCGAGCTGCCGGGCCGGGTGATGACCGGCGGCAGCGGCATTATGGTGCGCGACGCCGACGGCAATCAGTTTATCGACGGCTTTGCCGGTCTGTACTGCGTCAATATCGGCTACGGCCGTGAGGAGATGGCCGAGGCCATCTATCGTCAGGCCAAAGAGCTGGCGTACTATCACACCTATGTCGGCCATACCAATGAACCTCTGGTGGAACTGTCGGAAAAAATCATCGCCAAGGCCGGGATGAACATGTCCAAAGTCTATTACGGCATGTCCGGCTCCGACGCCAACGAAACCCAGATCAAGCTGGTGCGCTACTACAACAATATCCTCGGCCGGCCGCAGAAGAAGAAAATCATCTCGCGCCAGCGCGGCTATCACGGTTCCAGCATCGCCGCCGGCTCCCTGACCGGCCTGGCGTCGTTTCACGACCATTTCGACCTGCCGATTGACGGCATACTGCATACCGATGCGCCCTACTACTACCAGCGGGCGCCGGAACTGGCGGGCATCAGCGAGCAGGCGTTCTCACGCCACTGCGCCGAACGGCTGGAGGCGCTGATCCTGGCGACCGGCCCGGACAGCGTGGCGGCGTTTATCGGCGAACCGGTGCTGGGCACCGGCGGCATCGTGCCGCCGCCGGAGGGTTACTGGCCGGCGATTCAGGCGGTGCTGGACAAGTACGACATCCTGCTGATTGCCGACGAGGTGGTCTGCGGCTTCGGCCGCACCGGCCGCGAGTTCGGCTCCCATACCTACGGGATGCGCCCGGATCTGATCACCATCGCCAAGGGGCTGACCAGCGCCTATCAGCCGCTGTCCGGGGTGATCGTCGGCGACAAGGTGTGGCGCGTGCTGGAACAGGGCACCGGCGAATACGGCCCGATCGGCCACGGCTGGACCTACTCCGGTCACCCGCTGGGGGCGGCGGCGGCGCTGGCCAACCTGCAGATTATCGAGCGGGAGAATCTGGTGCAGAACGCCGCCGACACCGGCGCCTACTTTCAGCAGCGCCTGCGCGACAGCTTTGCCGACCATCCGCTGGTCGGCGAGGTGCGCGGCGTGGGGCTGATGGCGGCGATCGAATTCTCCGTGGATAAACAGCGCTGCCGGCCGTTTGACCCGGCGCTGAAGGTCGGGCCGCGCGTATCGGCGGCGGCGCTGGACAACGGGCTGATCGCCCGCGCCATGCCGCAGGGGGATATTCTCGGCTTCGCGCCGCCGCTGGTGATAAACCGCGCCGAGGTGGATGAACTGGTCGATCGCGCGCTGCGGGCGGTGAACCGGGTGGTTGACCAGCTTGCCGCCGCCGGCCAGCTGCGCTGACGGAAGGCGTGACGATGAACCCTGAACTTCCGGGCGGCGTGACGCTGGCGGATGTCTGGCAGGCGCGGCGACGCATCCGCGGCCAGGCGGACCACACGCCGCTGCGCTATTCGCCCTATCTGTCGCAGCGCTATCGCGCGCGGGTCTGGCTTAAGCTGGAGAACCTGCAGCCCACCGGCGCCTTTAAGCTGCGCGGCGCCAGCAACATGATCGCCGCCCTGCTGGAGCAGTACGGGCCGCAGCGGCTGCAGAGCGGCGTGATTACCGCCTCCACCGGCAATCACGGCCGGGCGGTGGCCTGGGCCGCCCGCGAGCTGGGCATTCCGGCCACCGTCTGTCTCTCCTCGCTGGTGCCGGCCAATAAGGTAGCGGCCATCGAGGCGCTGGGCGCGGAGGTCTGCCGCTGCGGCGACAGCCAGGACGAAGCGTTTGAGACGGTGCATGAACGGGTGCAAAGCCGCGGTCAGGTGGCGATCCCGCCCTTCGACCACCCGCTGATTATCGCCGGTCAGGGTACGCTGGCGCTGGAGATCCTCGAGGCGCGGCCGCAGCTCGATATGGTGCTGGCGGGCCTGTCCGGCGGCGGCCTGCTGGGCGGCATCGGGCTGGTGATGAAACAGCTCAGCCCGCGCACCGAGGTGGTCGGCGTCAGCCTCAGCGCCGGGGCCGCGATGTGGCATAGCCTGCAGGCGGGCAAACCGGTCAGCGTGGCGGAGACGCCGAGCCTGGCCGATTCGCTGGGCGGCGGCATCGGGCTGGATAACCGCCACACCCTGGCGCTGGTGCGCGCGACGATGGACAGCCACTACCAGGTGCCGGAGGCGGCCATCGCCCGGGCGATGGTCACCCTGCTGGAACAGGAAAAGATGTTGCTGGAAGGGGCCGCCGCCGTCGGGCTGGCGGCGATTGAACACCACCGGATCCCGATCGCAGGCAAGGAGGTGGCGCTGGTGCTGAGCGGCAACAACGTCGCGCTGGAAACCTTCGACCGGGCCAGACAGGAGCAGGCACAGGATGCAGATCTATCACCGACAGCAGATTAGCGCCGCGGTGCGGCTTGACGCCGACGCACTGGCGGCGGTCGAGGCGGGGTTTCGCGCCCTCGGCATGGGCAACGTGGTGCAGCCGCCGATCCTCTCGATGGCGCTGCCGGAGGTCAACGGCGAAGTGGACGTCAAGACCGCCTGGATCCGCGGCAGCGACAGCTTCGCCATCAAAATCAGCCCCGGCTTTTTTGATAACCCCCGGCGCGGGCTGCCCAGTCTTAACGGGCTGATGGTGGTGCTGAGCGCCGAAACCGGCATTCCGCGGGCGCTGCTGCTGGATGAGGGCTACCTCACCGCCATCCGCACCGCGCTGGCCGGCGTGCTGGCGGCCAAGTACCTCGCCCGGCGGGAGAGCCGCCGCGTTACGCTGATCGGCGCCGGCGAACAGGCGCGGCTGCAGCTGGCCGCCCTGCGGCTGCTGTTCCCGGTCGAGCGGGTGTCGGTCTGGGCGCGGCGTCCGGAGGCGGCGCAGCGGCTGGCCCGCGAGCTGGCGGAGGACGGGCTGCAGGCGGCGGGATACCCGCAGATCGGCGCCGCCTGCGCCGGCGCGGACATTATCGTCACCACCACGCCCTCCCGCGAGCCGCTGCTGTTTGCCGAGCACCTGACGCCCGGCGTACACGTCACCGCCATGGGATCCGACAGCCCGGAGAAACGGGAGGTGGATATCAGCGCCCTGCTGCACGCCGACCACGTGGTCTGCGACCTGCGCAGCCAGAGTGAGCGCAACGGCGAGCTGAAGGTATTTCAGGGGCGGCAGCCGCCCTTCACGGTGCATGAATTGGGCGCGTTAGTCGCCGGCGGTACGCCGCTGCGCCTGACGACGCAAGAGATCACCCTGTGCTGCCTGACCGGCACCGGGGTGCAGGACAGCGCCATCGCCGCTTTTGCCCTGGCGCAGTTAGAGCAGTCGCAGTAACCCCGCGCCCTGGGTACAGGGTAAACAGGCCGGCCTCTCCTCAGCCGGCCAGGGCTTCCACGCTTGCGATAAGTGATAAAACAGCATGTTGACGAAAACTTTGCCCTTCACACGCGAAGAGTACGACCAGCGGATCGCCAAAACCCGCGCCGCGATGGCGCAGCAAGGCATCGAGCTGTTGGTGGTCAGCGACCCTTCCAATATGGCCTGGCTGACCGGTTATGACGGTTGGTCGTTTTATGTACATCAGTGCGTGCTGCTGGGGCTGGAGGACGATCCGGTGTGGTTCGGCCGCCTGCAGGACAGCAACGGCGCGCTGCGCACCTGCTGGATGGATGACGAACGGATTATCGGCTACCCGGAGCGGCTGGTGCAGAATCCGGACGAACACCCGATGCGCTGGCTGGCCCGGGAGGTGCTGCCGATGTTCGGCTGGCGTCAGGCGCGCATCGGCGTGGAAATGGATAATTACTACTTCTCCGCCAAGGCTTTTCTCAGCCTGCAGCGGGACTGCCCGCAGCAGGCGTTTATCGACGCCACGGCGCTGGTGAACTGGTGCCGGGCGGTCAAATCGCCGCGCGAGCTGGAATATATGCGCATCGCCGCACGCATCGTCGGCAAGATGCATGAGCGCATCTACCAGATGGTGGAACCGGGGCTGCCGAAAAACATGTTGGTGGCGGAGATCCAGCGCTGCGCCATCGAGGGCTGGGTGGACGACAGCGGCGTTCGCTTCGGCGGCGACTACGCGGCGATCGTACCGCTGCTGCCGGGCGGCGCTGACGCCGCCGCGCCGCATCTCACCTGGGACGACCGGCCGTTCCGTCAGGGTGAAGGCACCTTCTTTGAAATCGCCGGCTGCTATCGCCACTATCACGCACCGCTGTCGCGCACCATTTTCCTCGGCGACGCGCCGGACCACTTCCTGCGCGGCGAAGAAGCGCTGCTGTCCGGCATTGAGCTGGGGCTGGCCGCAGCCTGTCCCGGCAACAGCTGCGGCGACGTCGCCCGGGCGCTGGAGAGCGCCATGCGCCGCGCCGGTATCGATCGCGGCGGCGCGCGCTGCGGCTACCCGATTGGCATCAGCTACCCGCCGGACTGGGGCGAGCGCACCATGAGCCTGCGCGCCAGCGACGACACGCCGCTGCAGCCCGGCATGACCTTCCACTTTATGCCCGGCCTGTGGATGGATGACTGGGGGTTGGAAATCACCGAGAGCATCGTTATCACCGCACAGGGCGCTGAAGTGCTGTGCGACTACCCACGACGTCTGTTTGTCAAATAAGGAGCCAACAGCATGAGTCATGAAAAACCCAGCCCCGTGTATGCCGGGGTGGATTTCGGCCAGCCCGGCGTGCAGCACGGCTTCCTGAAGCTGCCCTGGTCCCACGATAACTCCGCCTGGGGCGCGGTGATGATCCCGGTGACGGTGATCAACGGCGCGCCGGGGCCGACGGCGCTGCTGACCGCCGGCAACCACGGCGATGAGTATGAAGGCATTATCGCCTTGCTGAAGCTGGCGAACACGCTGCAGGCCGAGGAGGTTCAGGGGCGGGTGATCATCGTGCCGATGATGAACGCGCCGGCGGTGCAGGCCGGCACGCGCACCTCTCCCATCGACGGCGGCAATCTTAACCGCAGCTTCCCCGGTGCGCCGGACGGCGGCGTCACCGCGCAGATTGCCGACTACTTTACCCGGGTGCTGGTGCCGATGTGCGACGTGGCGCTGGATCTGCACTCCGGCGGCCGCACGCTGGAGATTATGCCCTTCGCCGCGCTGCATGCGCTGGACGATGAGCGTCAGCAGGCCGACAACCTGGCCGCCGCGCAGGCCTTCGGCGCGCCGCTTACCGTGATGATGTATGAACTGGACGCCAGCCAGCTGTACGACACGGTGGTGGAAAGCCAGGGCAAAGGCTTTGTTACCACCGAACTGGGCGGCGGCGGCACCACCACGCCGCAGCGTCAGCAGTTGGCGGAGCGCGGCGTGCGCAATTTTCTGGCCCATCACGGCGTGCTGACGCAGGCGCCGCAGCCCTGGGAGGGAGAAACGCAGCTGCTTGATATGCCTGATGCATCCTGTTATGTACAAAGCGAGCACTGCGGCATTCTGGAGTTTCTCTGTCCACTGGGCCAGCGCGTAAGCGCGGGTGAACGGCTGGCCCGCGTTTATGATCCCTCCCGCAGCGGCCAGCCGCCGGTGGAATACCGGGCGCAGCGCGACGGCATTCTGCTGGCGCGGCGCTTTCCGGCGCAGGTTGCGATGGGAGACACACTGGCCGTTATTGCCCGGGAGATCGTATCGCCATAGCGATAAACGGCCCCGGCGCGCCGGTCGCCATTAAGGATGTAATCACCGTATGAAACTCGATCGCTATGACCTGAAGATCCTCGACATTCTGAGCAAAGACGGCCGCATTACCAAGTCGCGGCTGGCGGAGTCGATAAACCTGTCCGTCAGCCCCTGCTGGGAGCGGGTAAAACGTCTGGAGCAGGCCGGACTGATCGAAGGGTATTACGCCAGGCTCAACGCCCGGGTGCTGATGAAGCGCCTGCCGATCTGGGTGTCGATCGAGCTTAACCAACATAACGCAGAGAGCTTTGCCCGTTTTGAAAAACGCGTGCTCAATACGCCAGAACTGACCGAATGTGTGGCAGTGGGCGGCGGCGTGGATTACTGGGCCAAATTCGAAACGCTGTCTATCGACGAGTATCAGCGTCTGATTGACAGCTGGCTGGATTCTGACCTGGGCATCGAACGCTATTTTACCTATATCGTCACCAAAAACGTGAAGTCCGTCGCGCCGCTGCAGAGCCTGCGCCGCGAAGGCGACATAGAGGTATAAACGCAGGGAATATGGGTAATGCCGTGGGCGGCGCTTCGTTCCCGCCGCCCCGCTCTCCAGATTAATCATGGAGAAAAATAATGAATAGCAACACAACACCTGCACCACAAAATCACGCAGACGCGGTACCCGATGTCACCATCATCGACAAATCCCTGGTGAAACGCGCCGTGGCGGCGGCCTCGCTGGGCAACGCCATGGAGTGGTTCGACTTCGGCATCTACGGCTATCTGGCCGTGACCCTGGGGATGGTGTTCTTTCCGGAGATCAGCCCCGGCGCCCAACTGCTCTCCACCTATGCCGCCTTTGCCGTCGCCTTTCTGATCCGCCCGCTCGGCGGCATGTTCTTCGGCCCGCTCGGCGACCGCATCGGCCGCAAACGGGTGCTGGCGCTGACCATGATTATGATGGCGCTCGGCACCTTCGCCATCGGGCTTATCCCGAGCTACGCCAGCATCGGCCTGTGGGCGCCGGTGCTGCTGATCGTGGCGCGCGGCGTACAGGGCTTCTCCACCGGCGGCGAATACGGCGGCGCGGCCACCTTTATCGCCGAATACGCCCCGGACAGAAAGCGCGGCCGGCTGGGCAGCTGGCTGGAGGTCGGCACCCTGCTGGGACTGATCTTCTCCGCCGCGCTGGTCACCGCCATGACCCTGCTGCTGGGCAATGAGGCGATGCGCGAATGGGGCTGGCGGGTGCCGTTTCTGATCGGCGGCCCGCTGGGGCTGATCGGCGTCTGGCTGCGCCTGCGGCTGGAAGAGACCCCGGCGTTCGCCAAGCATATGGAAAACAGCGCGCCGCCGCCGGGGATGCGCCAGCAGTGGCAAGAGATCGTCACCCATCATCTGCGCGCCTTCCTGCTGTGCATCGGCATGGTATTTATCCTGAATCTGGCTGATTACATGCTGCTGACCTGGATGCCCGGTTACCTGAACGTGGTGCTGGGACTGAGCGAACTGGCGGGGCTGACCATCGTGGTGGCGGCGATGCTGTGCATGATGGTGGTGCTGCCGTTTATGGGGGCGCTGTCCGATAAAATCGGCCGCAAGCCGCTGTGGACCATCGGCTGCGTCGGTTTTCTGCTGCTGACGCTGCCCTGCTTTTACGCGCTGGGCAGCCAGAACCTGGCGCTGACCTTTATCGGCATGCTGGTGATGGGATTGCTGTTGACCTGTTTTCTCAGCACCGTGGCCTCCACGCTGCCGGCGCTGTTCCCCACCGCGGTGCGCTACGGCGGGCTGGCGATCGCCTATAACCTCTCCACCTCGCTGTTCGGCGGCACCGCGCCGCTACTCAGCGCCTGGCTGGTCAACGTCACCGGCAACCCGCTGGCGCCGGCCGGCTACCTGATGTTTGGCGCCCTGGTGGGGCTGATCGCGGTGCGGATGAGCAAAGAGAGCGCCTGTCAGCCGCTGGAAGGTTCGCCGCCAGCGATTGAATCCCGCGCCGAAATTATGGATCACCTGTATCGCCATCAGCGCCGCAAGCGTCTGCGTCTTTCGACCCTGTCCAGCGACGGCTGAGGATAAAAAAACGCCGTCTGGCTGATGCTGCCGGACGGCGCTCGCGGTTTGGCCGGGTTAGCGGGCGGCGCTGACGCGCCAGACGCTGTCGCCGGCGTCATCGGCAATCACCACGCCGCCCTGCTTATCCATCGCCAGGCCGACCGGCAGACCGCGCACCTGCTTCTGGTCGTCGGTCAGGAAGCCGGTGACCACCGGCTGCGGCTGGCCGACCGGTTTGCCGTTTTCAAACTTCACCCACACCACCTGATAGCCGTTGAGCGGCGTGCGGTTCCAGCTGCCGTGCTCGCTGACAAACGCCCCGCCGCGGTACTGCGGCATATTGTCGCCGGTGTAGAACAGCAGCCCCAGCGGCGCAACGTGCGAACTGAGCGCATAGTCCGGCTTGATCGCCTTCTCCACCAGATCCGGCCGCGGCGGCTGCGCGCGCGGATCGACATGCTGGCCGAAGTAGCTGTACGGCCAGCCGTAGAAGCCGTTTTCCTGCACCGAGGTCATATAGTCCGGCACCAGATCGGAGCCGATCTCATCGCGCTCGTTGACGATGGCCCACAGTTTGCCGCTCTGCGGCTCCCACTGCAGCCCGGTCGGGTTGCGCAGGCCGGCGGCATAGATACGGCTGGCGCCGCTGGCGGCGTCAACCTCCAGCACCGCCGCGCGCCGATACTCGGCGCCGATGCCGTTTTCCGTGATGTTGCTGTTGGAACCGACCCCGACATACAGCTTGCTGCCGTCCGGGCTGGCGAGCAGCGCTTTGGTCCAGTGGTGATTCAGCGGCCCGCCCGGCAGTTCGGTCACTTCAACCCCCGGTTCGCGGATCTCGGTCTGCCCCTCCTGGTAAGGGAACTTCACCAGGCTGTCGGCATTGGCCACCCACAGCGTGTTGCCGATCAGCTGGATGCCGAACGGCGAGCGCAGGTTTTCGATAAAGGTATGTTTTTGCCACTGGCCGTTAACGTTGCGCAGCAGCGTAATGCGGTTGCCGCCCGCGCCGCCTTTGCCGGAGGCTTTCTGCACGATGCCCATAATCAGCTGCTTCGGCCGCGTGGTGGGCTTGGCCGGCGCGTTGGATTCGGCCACCAGAATATCGTTGTTCGGCAGCACGTAAACCTGGCGCGGATGCATCAGGCCATCGGCGATTTTTTCAATTTTCAGCCCTTCAGCCACCTTCGGCTGCTCACCCTGCTGCCAGGCGGCGCCTTCCGGCACCTGCATCGGCGGCATCAGGAAGTTTTTCGCCTGCGGCAGCTCCGGGTCCGGGCCAATCTGTTTCTGCGGATCCAGCTGCGCGCCATTATCGCACCCGGCCAGCAGTGCGCTGAGGATGGCGGCGGTCAGGACGGTATTGAATTTTTTCATGGTCGGCTTCTCCTTAAGCGGCGCGTTGACGTAACGCAAATTGCACATTGCCCAACAGCAGCAGGATCACCACCAGGGTCGAGAGCGTAACGCCCAGCGGCACCACCGCATAGGCGTCGCGGCTGTGAATAAAGGCGTTGACGATCGCCAGCACGATCGCCAGCAGATTCAGCCAGAAGTGCAGCGTGGCCCCGCGCTCGCGCGCGCTTTTGCTGAACCAGACCTGCCCCAGATTAATCAGCCGGGGAATAATGGCGATCACCAGCCCGAAGGCGATCAGCCAGCTGGCGGCGTGGGTCCACATCAGGACAAAGGTTTTGAGGTAAATAATGTCGAAAATCCAGGCGGCGACAAAGAATCCGAGCGGAATCGGGTTCAGCAGTTCGTACAGCGCCACGGCAAGCGTCGATTTTCCCGAGGTATTGTGGTGGATATTCATGTCCGTCTCCTAAACGCATCCAAAGGTAGGCATAACGACCAACGTACAGCCGCGCCTGTAATAGATTAGTAAAGATGATGAAAGACGCGGGCAAGGCGGATAAAAAAAACGCAGAAGAAAACAACGTGAAAATCAGGGGTAATCGAATTTAGAATCCTCTGAGCGCGCGGATATATTGTTGCAGAAAAACTAAGGATATATTTCACCGGCGCGGCAATGGCCATAAATAACGTGCGCTATTTGGTGGTAAATACGCCATGCAGCGCTACGCCGCTGCGACGAGGCATTAATTGTTCACCGTCCGCTCAGGCCGCATGATAACTGGCTCCAGGCGCTCTTCGCCCATCATGGCGGCGGCGAAAAAACGCGCGCCTTACCATTAAAGCTCTACCATATCTGTGAAATAAGTCTCATACTTGCGCATCTTTATTGGTTCCAGGGTCAATAAAGCGACCGGCCGATCGCTATTTTCGGCTCGGTTAAACAAAAAACAGAATGCTTTTTGAGATTTGGCTTATTCTCAAAATGAAGCTTTTTTAATTCACGGTGGTTAATTCTATGGAAAAAAAACACCCCTCATCCATCCTGATCCTATTAACAGCGCTGTTCGCTGCGTTAAGCGGCGTATATCTGTTAGTCGGCGGGATATGGTTGACCAAACTGGGCGGCTCGTTCTATTACATCGTCGCCGGTGTGGTAATGTTGATAACCGCATGGCTGTTGTACCGTCGCCGTGCTACTGCCCTGTTGCTGTACGCCCTGTTCCTGCTGGGCACGGTGATTTGGGCGCTGTGGGAAGTCGGCCCTGACTTCTGGGCGCTGACGCCGCGTCTCGACGTCACCTTCTTCTTCGGTCTGTGGATGGTGCTGCCGTTCATTTACCGCAAACTGGTTGCCGGCGGCAAACTGGCCTACGGCGCGCTGAGCGCGGTGCTGGTGCTGACCGTGGCGGTGCTGGCCTACGCGGTGTTCAACGACCCGCAGGAGATCCACGGCACGCTGGATCCGGCGCAGACGCAGGCGGTGGTCGATCAGGCCGCGCAGGCTGACGCCGCAGACTGGCCGGCCTACGGCCGCACCCAGGAAGGCACCCGCTACTCGCCCCTGAAGCAGATCAACGACAAAAACGTTGCTCAGTTGAAAGAAGCCTGGACCTTCCGCACCGGCGATCTGAAAACCGAGAATGACCCGGGCGAGATCACCAACGAAGTAACGCCGATTAAAATCCGCGACACGCTGTATCTGTGCACCGCGCACCAGAAACTGTTTGCGCTGGATGCCGCCACCGGTAAAGAGAAGTGGCAGTTCGATCCGCAGCTTAAATACAACTCAACCTTCCAGCACATCACCTGCCGCGGCGTTTCTTATCATGAAACGCCGGCTGCGGCGCAGGCCGATGCCAACCATACGCCGGCAGCCCAGTGCGCCCGCCGCATTATCATGCCGGTGAACGACGGTCGTCTGTTCGCGCTGGATGCCGAAACCGGCAAACGCTGCCCGGACTTCGCCGACAACGGCGAGCTGAACCTGCAAACTAATATGCCGCATGCGACGCCGGGCCACTATGAGCCGACCTCGCCGCCGGTGGTCACCGACAAAGTGATCATCATTGCCGGCGCGGTGACCGATAACTACTCCAACCGCGAACCTTCTGGGGTTATCCGCGGCTTTGACGTCAACAGCGGCAAACTGCTGTGGGCCTTCGACCCGGGCAGCGCCGATCCGAACAAGATCCCGGCCGACGAACACCACTTCGTGCCGAACTCGCCGAACTCCTGGGCGCCGGCGGCCTATGACGCCAAGCTGGATATGGTTTACCTGCCGATGGGCGTGTCCACGCCGGATATCTGGGGCGGCGACCGTACGCCGGAAATGGAACGCTACGCCAGCGGCCTGTTGGCGCTGCACGCCAGCACCGGTAAACTGGCTTGGTTCTACCAGACCGTGCACCACGATCTGTGGGACATGGATATTCCTGCCCAGCCGACGCTGGCGGATATCACCGGTAAAGACGGCAAGAAAGTACCGGTGATTTACGTACCGACCAAAACCGGCAACATCTTTGTGCTGAACCGCACCAACGGTGAGCTGGTGGTACCGGCGCCGGAACGTCCGGTGCCGCAGGGCCCGGCGAAAGGCGACCGTCTGTCGCCGACGCAGCCGTTCTCCGAACTGACCTTCCGTCCGGAGAAAAACCTGACCGGTGCCGACACCTGGGGCGCCACCATCTACGATCAGCTGGTGTGCCGCGTGATGTTCCACAGCCTGCGCTATGAAGGCACCTTCACCCCGCCGTCCGAGCAAGGCACGCTGGTATTCCCGGGCAACCTGGGGATGTTTGAATGGGGCGGCCTGTCGGTGGATACCGACCGTCAGGTGGCGATCGCCAACCCGATGGCGCTGCCGTTTGTCTCCAAACTGATTCCGCGCGGTCCGGGCAACCCGATCGAGCCGGATGAAAACGACAAAGGCGGCAGCGGTACCGAGTCCGGCATTCAGCCGCAGTACGGCGTACCGTACGGCGTAGAGCTGAATCCGTTCCTGTCGCCGCTGGGCTTCCCGTGCAAACAGCCGGCCTGGGGTTACATCTCGGCGGTCGATCTGAAAACCAACCAGATCGTGTGGAAGAAACGTATCGGCACCGTGCGCGACAGCTCGCCGGTCCCGCTGCCGTTTAAAATGGGTATGCCGATGCTGGGCGGTCCGGTGACCACCGCAGGCAATATCTTCTTTATCGGCGCGACCGCGGATAACTACCTGCGTGCGTTTAACGTCAGCAACGGCGATAAACTGTGGGAAGCGCGTCTGCCGGCCGGCGGCCAGGCAACGCCGATGACCTATCAGGTTAACGGCAAGCAGTACGTGGTGATCGCCGCAGGCGGCCACGGCTCGTTCGGCACCAAGCTGGGCGACTACATTGTCGCTTACGCCCTGCCTGACGGCACCGAAAGCAAGTAATCTGACGCGCTGACGCGTGTGAGTACCGCAGATGGCCGCCCCGCAGGGCGGCCATTTTTTGTCTGCCATTCCTGAAACCCTGTCTCATCTCCACAGGTCGCGCCGGAAAACAGCCTGGGCTTGCGCTGCTGATTTTTTCAGCATATAAGGATGCGATTAACCTGATGTTCTGGGGGATCTGAGGATCCGGTGAGCCAATGGCCGTTGCGCTCTGCCGAACAAATCGCCGTTTGGCACCGGCGGCGGTTGCCCTGTCCCGGCAGATCGGGGAACATAGACATTCACCTGCCGATATAGTGAAACCATGATGACCCCCTTACCGCCCCGCGCCGTATTTGACGGCCATAACGACCTGCTGCTCAAACTGTGGCTCGAACATCCCGACGATCCGGCCGGCGCTTTTTACCAACAGGTCCCAGGCGGCCACCTCGACTATCCGCGCATGCGGCGCGGCGGCTTTGCCGGCGGACTGTTCGCGGTGTTTATCCCGCCCGTGGCGTATGTCGCCCAGCAGCGCGGACAGAGCGAAGCGCAGGTGCAGAGCTATTTCGATCCGCTGACCATCGTCGAACAGCAGATCGCCATCATGTATCAGTTGGAGCAGGCGGCGCCGGAGCGGCTGCGCGTCTGCCGCACGGCCGACGATATCCGCCAGTGCCGGGCCAGCGGGCAGATCGCCGCGGTGCTGCATATTGAGGGTGCCGGCGCGCTGGACGCCGAGCTGTCGCAGCTGGAGCATTTCTACCGGCTGGGCGTACGCAGCATCGGGCCGTTCTGGAACGTGGCCAACGCCTTCGGCGAAGGGATCCGCGGCGCGTTTCCCGGATCGCCGGACAGCGGCCCCGGCCTGACCGACGCCGGCAAGGCGCTGATCGCCGCCTGCAACCGCCGGCGCATCATGATCGACGTCTCACATATGAACGAAAAGGCCTTCTGGGACACCGCCGCCCTCAGCGACGCGCCGCTGGTGGCAACCCACTCCAACGCCCATGCGCTCTGCCCGCAGCCGCGCAACCTCACCGACGCCCAGCTGGACGCCATTGCCCGCAGCGGCGGCATGGTCGGCGTCAATTTCGGCACCGCCTTTTTGCGCGCCGACGGCCAACGGGACAGCGCCAACACCGATTTGACCGAAATTGTTAAACATATTGAGTTTTTAATCGCTAAACTTGGTGAAGATCACGTTGGCTTCGGCTCGGATTTTGACGGTGTGAATGTGCCGCAGCCGCTGGCGGACGTCAGCGGCCTGCCGGCGCTGATGGGGGCGCTGGCGCAGGCGGGGTTTGATCAGCCGCTGCTGGACAAGCTCTGCTGGGACAATTGGCTTAAAACGCTGACTGTCAACTGGCGCGCATAGCCAAAAACTTTTACCCTTTAAAGGTTGCGAAGTTCATCACATTTATTCAACATCGCAGCGGCCGGATGTAAACGGTTTTCTTAATGGGCGTTTTTTGCCCACGACAATAAAATAGGAGTATGACATATGACCACCTGGACCAAACCTGAATTCGTCGACCTGCGCCTGGGCCTGGAAGTGACGCTGTACATTTCCAACCGTTAATTGCCCGTCATGCCCGCCCCGTGCGGGCATCTCTTTGGTTTCCCCTTATCTGGTCCACACATGCAGATTAAAGTTCTCGGCTCTGCGGCAGGCGGCGGTTTCCCCCAGTGGAACTGCAACTGCAAGAATTGTCAGGGCGTGCGCAACAACACCATCAAGGCGTCGCGCCGCACCCAGTCCTCCATCGCCATCAGCGACGACGGTAAAAATTGGGTGCTGTGCAACGTCTCCCCCGATATCTGTCATCAGCTGCTGGCTTCGCCTGAATTGAATAACCCCGACGTGCTGCGCGGCACCGGCATCGGTTCGATCATTCTGACCGACAGCCAGATCGATCACAGCGCGGGTTTACTCAATTTGCGTGAAGGCTGCCCGCACCACGTCTGGTGCACCCGCGAAGTACACGACGACCTGAGCAACGGCTTCCCGCTGTTCACCATGCTGTCGCACTGGAACGGTGGGCTGATCCACCACCCGGTCGAACCGCTGGCGAGCTTCCAGACCGCGGTCTGCCCGACCATCCGCTTTACCGCCATCCCGCTGCTGAGCAACGCGCCGCCCTATTCGCAGTATCGTCATCGTCCGCTGCCGGGCCATAACGTCGCGCTGTTCGTCGAAGACACCGCGCGCGGCAGCAGCCTGCTGTATGCGCCGGGACTGGGCGAGCCGGACGACGCCCTGCTGCCGTGGCTGCAGCGCGCCGACTGCCTGTTGATTGACGGCACGCTGTGGCGCGACAATGAGCTGGCGGACGCCGGCGTCGGCCGCAACACCGGCAAGGATATGGGCCACCTGGCGCTGGCGGAAGAACAGGGCCTGGCGGCGCTGCTGGCCTCGCTGCCGGCAAAACGCAAAATCCTGATCCATATTAATAATACCAATCCGATCCTGGACGAAGATTCCGCCGAGCGTCACAGCCTGACGCAGGCCGGCATCGAAGTGAGCTGGGACGGGATGAACATCGACCTGTAGGTTAACGCCATGACACAGCAACACCCCCTTTCCCCGGCCGAATTTGAAGCGGCGCTGCGGGCGAAAGGCGCGTATTACCATATTCATCATCCGTACCATATCGCCATGCACAACGGCGAGGCGACGCGCGAGCAGATCCAGGGCTGGGTCGCCAACCGCTTCTACTATCAGACCAGCATCCCGATCAAGGACGCGGCGATTATGGCCAACTGCCCGCAGCCGGACGTGCGGCGCAAATGGGTGCAGCGCATCCTCGACCACGACGGCTACGGCGGCAGCGAAGGCGGCATCGAAGCCTGGCTGCGGCTGGGGGAAGCGGTGGGCCTGCAGCGCGATACCCTGCTGTCCGAAGAGCTGGTGCTGCCGGGCGTACGCTTCGCCGTTGACGCCTACGTCAACTTCGCCCGCCGCGCCTGCTGGCAGGAAGCGGCCTGCAGCTCGCTGACCGAACTGTTTGCGCCGCAGATCCATCAGGCGCGCCTCGACAGCTGGCCGCAGCACTATCAGTGGATCGAAGCCGAAGGCTACGACTATTTCCGCAGCCGCCTCGGCCAGGCCAACCGCGACGTGGAGCACGGACTGGCGCTGGCGCTGGAGTACTGCGACAGCGTCGAGAAGCAGCAGCGTATGCTGGAGATCCTGCAGTTTAAACTGGATATTCTGTGGAGCATGCTGGACGCCATGACCATGGCCTATTCCCTGAACCGAGCGCCGTACCACACCGTGACCGATGCGCGGGCGTGGCATACCCAGAGGCTGGTGTAATGACGTTGAATCCTGAACAGACCCCGATGTTTCGCCGCGGCTACCGCCTGCAGTGGGAAGAGGTGCAGCAGAGCCATGTGATTCTGTACCCTGAAGGCATGGCTAAACTGAACGACAGCGCCGCCGCCATTTTGCAACTGGTGGACGGCAAGTCGACGCTGCAGGGCATTATCGACCAGCTGAACGCGCGCTTTCCCGGCGCCGACGGGCTGGCGCAGGACGTGCTGGAGTTTTTCCAGCGCGCCTACGAGCAAAAGTGGGTAATTTTCCGTGACTGAACATGCTGTAAAACCGTCGGTCAACCCGCCGCTGTGGCTGCTGGCGGAGCTGACCTACCGCTGCCCGCTGCAGTGCCCCTACTGCTCCAACCCGCTCGACTTCGCCGCGCAGGAGCAGGAGCTGACCACCGAGCAGTGGATTGAGGTGTTCCGCCAGGCGCGGGCGATGGGCAGCGTGCAGCTGGGCTTCTCCGGCGGCGAGCCGCTGGTGCGCAAAGACCTGCCGGAACTGATCGCCGCGGCGCGCGATCTGGGGTTCTATACCAACCTGATCACCTCCGGCATCGGGCTGACGGAGAAAAAGCTGCAGACCTTCGCCGACGCCGGTCTGGACCATATCCAGATCAGCTTCCAGGCCAGCGATGAAACGCTGAACGCGGCGCTGGCCGGCAACCCGAAGGCCTTCCAGCAGAAACTGGCGATGGCGAAAGCGGTCAAGGCGCTGGGCTACCCGATGGTGCTCAACTTTGTGCTGCACCGGCATAATATCGACCAGATCGACCGTATTATCGAGCTGGCGATCCAGCTGGAAGCCGACGACGTAGAGCTGGCGACCTGCCAATTCTACGGCTGGGCGCAACTGAACCGCGAAGGCCTGCTGCCGACCCGCGAGCAGATTGCCGATGCGGAACAGGTGGTGCAGCGCTACCGCGAGAAAATGGCCGACAGCGGCAACCTGGCCAACCTGCTGTTCGTCACGCCGGACTATTATGAAGAGCGGCCGAAAGGCTGTATGGGCGGCTGGGGCGCGATCTTCCTCAGCGTGACGCCGGAAGGCATGGCGTTACCCTGTCACAGTGCCCGCCAGCTGCCGGTGAAGTTCCCGTCGGTGCTGGAGCACAGCCTGGAGCATATCTGGTATGAATCGTTCGGCTTTAACCGCTACCGCGGCTACGACTGGATGCCGGAGCCTTGCCGCTCCTGCCCGGAAAAAGAGCAGGACTACGGCGGCTGCCGCTGCCAGGCGTTTATGCTGACCGGCGACGCCAGCAATGCCGATCCGGTCTGTTCCAAGTCACCGCACCACGGCACGATTCTGGCGGCGCGCGAGGCGGCGAACCAGACGCAGATCGGCATCGATCAGCTGCGGTTCCGCAACCGTACCAACTCACAGCTGATCTTTAAAGGTCAGGCCTGAACATGCCCCAGCCCCCGGTCACGCTGCGGCTCGCGAGCGGCCTGCGGCTTAACCTGCTCGCCGATGCCGCCGCGCCGCGCGCGGCGGCGTTGATGCAGATTGACGCCGGCAGTTACCACGAACCGTCGGACTGGCCGGGGCTGGCGCACCTGCTGGAGCATATGCTGTTTCGCGGCAGCCACGCCTTTGACGGTGACCAGCGGCTGATGAGCTGGGTGCCGGCCCACGGCGGCCGCCTCAACGCCACCACCCGCGAAACCGCGACCCACTTCTTTTTTGAACTTGACGGCGAACGCTTCGCCGACGGCCTGGCACGACTGATCGACATGCTGGCCGCCCCGCTGCTGGCCCTGCCGGCGCTGGCGCAGGAGGTTGAGGTGATCGACGCCGAATACCAATTGCTGTGCCAAGACGCCGATACGCTGTGTGAGGCCGCGCAGCAGCAGGCGTTTGACGGCATTGCCGCCATGCGGCGCTTTACCGTCGGCAACCGCCGGGCGTTTGGCGACGATATGCCGGCGCTGTGCGCCGCCCTGCGTGATTTCCACCGCCGCTATTACCACGCGGCGAATATGACGCTGTGGCTGCAGGCGCCGCTGCCGCTTGCACAGCTGCGGCAGCTGGCGGAAACGCTGACGCAGCCGCTGCCGTCCGGCGTTGTCGCCGACAGCACGGCGGCACCGCGGCTGATCCCGCGCGACGATCGCCGGCTGAATTTGCCGGGACTGCCGCAGCTGCGCTTAACCTTTGCGCTTAACGCGGCGGATGCCGCCGCCCGTGACGGGCTGCGCCTGCTGGACGCGCTGCTGCAGGACGAAGCGCCCGGCAGCCTGATGGCACACCTGCGCCGCAGCGCCTGCTGCGACGCCGTCCGCCTGCGGCATACCCCCTGCGCCGACGGTCGCGCGCTGCTGACGTTTATCTTCAGCGTCAACCGCGGCAGCGCGGCGGAGGCGGCAATCATTGAAAACGCCCTGCTGGACTGGCTGCAGCTGCTGCCGTCGCTCAGCGCGGCGCAGCGTGAACACTACGCCCGGCGCGGCAATCAGGACTTTATGCGACTGACGCCGCTTGACCAGCTGCGGGCGCGGGCATTCGGCCTGCCGCCGCTGGCGGAAAATGCGCCGTGGCCAGCCTGTCTGGCTGAACTGACGGCCGGCAACCTGCGTCGCCTGTTGGTCAGCGCCGAGACGGCCGCCGAATCGCGCGGGGTGCAGGGGTTGCCGCTGGCGCTGACGCCTTTTGTCGCCGCCCACAGCGCGCGCCGGCCGCCGCATTACCGTTTCTACCCGCGCCACGACGCCCCGTCGACGCCGTTGGCGCTGCCTGCGGAACGCGCGCCGCTGAGCTGGCGCGCCGACGGCGATCATCCGCCGGTGCTGCTGCTGCGCCCCGCGCCGTCTACGCCGCTGGCGTCCGAACGGGCCGCGTTGCTGACGTCGGCGCTGCGCACGCTGGCGGCAGAAATTACCCATCAGGGCGGTTCGCTCGGCTTCACGCAGAGTTACGGCGTCTGGACGCTGCAAGTGTCCGGCGACGCGCCGCTGCTGTGCCGGGCGCTCAGTCAGATCAATCAGCGCCTGACCACTCTTGACGATGCACTTAAACAGGAGGCGGCGCTCAGCTGGCAGCGAACGCAGCTGCGCGCTCAGGGCGAAATCGCCGTGCGCCGTCTGGCGGCGCAATTGCCGGAGGTGCTGGCGCCGCCGGCCGACGCGGTGAGCTGGCAGGCGACGCTGTTTGCCGGCGATGCGGCGCTGCATCAGCAACTCAGTCAGTTGCTCTCCGCCTTTCCGGCGCCGATCGTCACCGCGCAGGATGTCGCACCGATCGCCGCTGCGCAACCGGTGCGACTCAGCGACGACCACGCCGACGATCGCACGCTGCTGCTGTTCTATCCGCTGGCGGACGCCACGCCGACGGCGCGGTTGGCGCTGCGGCTGCTGGCGCAACTGTATGCGCCCTGCTTCTTCCAACGGTTGCGCGTCGAGCTGAATATCGGCTACGTAGCGCACTGCGCCTATCACCGCTGCGCCGATCGCGACGGCATACTGTTTGCCTTACAGTCGCCGCGCTGCAGCCTTGAGCAGTTACACAACTATACCCGCGAGTTTTTACAGCAGATGCGCCAGGAGTTAGCCGCATTGGACGCGACGGCGCTGCAGCAGGCGAAACAGACGCTGGCGCAGAGCCTGCAATCCGCCGCCGGCGATTACTGGCAGCGCACGCGGGACGAGGTGTTAGAACAGCGGCCGGACGCCGCCGCGCTGGCGGCGCTGGATTTGCCGGCGCTGCTTGACGGACAGCGCCGGTTGTTTACTGCGGACTGAATGAGCGTTTAGGCCAACGGTGCGATATCCTGGGTAAATTCGAGGTAGATAAACTCTACCGGGCGCAACGCCGCCAGTCCGACACGCACCCGTAGGATCCCGTTATCGATGTTGTTGTCTTCTATCGCCAGCTCCACACGATAGGCCGATTCAGGTGTGTTACCGCACAAGCCCCCTTTCTTCCACAACGTGTAGAGATAATTGTTAATCGCAGCCGTAACGGATTGCCAGGTGGCAGCTGAATTAGGCTCAAACGCTACCGGGGCGAGCATGTTGCGAATATCTCGTTCAACCATGTCGCAAGTACGCCGTACGCTGATATAGCCCCAGTGACTCCCAGAAACGCCCATCGTTCTCGCCCCCCAGACCAGCGTACCGCGCCCCGGAAAACTGCGGATCATGTTTACGGATAACGTATTTTGATCCGGGCTGGTGTACAGCGCCTGTGTCTTATCTTCAACGTTGACCGTCGGAATCAACCCGGCACTGATAGGGATATTGGTCGGCGCTTTCCATACTCCTCGCTGGCTATCGGCTTTGCATATCAAACCCGCCACCACCGCACTGGGCGCGACTAAATGAATG
This sequence comes from Serratia sp. FGI94, assembly GCF_000330865.1. NCBI lineage: Bacteria > Pseudomonadati > Pseudomonadota > Gammaproteobacteria > Enterobacterales > Yersiniaceae > Serratia > Serratia sp. FGI94. The sequence continues at coordinate 2,404,735 of NC_020064.1, read as the reverse complement.
TCTTGTCGGTCAATCGGCGATCCATCACGATCATTAAGGTGCCAATCCGCCGCCAGCCACGGGTAATAAACCGCCGTGTGCTCTGAGGGGGGCATTTTAGGGTATACACTTTCCAGCGTTTCCTCTTTGGGGCCATCCAGCAGCCCGAACAGCATGCTGCCAGGCGTACAAATCTGTTGAATTACCGCCGCTGCTGCGGGTTCCCCGGCCTGAACAATCAGGGTGACATCGTTCATCTGCGGTACAGCATCAGCCAGTTGGTCATACGGGCAGAGATAACAATAGCCCCCGCCGTTGTCAAAATAAGCGCGCAGGGCCGGAGCAAGCGGCTGGCTCCATTCCGCCTCGTTACCAAACGCGCCGGCACCGTCAATTTTTGCCAATGACGCCAAGCTTGGCCAATAACGGCCGCCTGCCAAGTTACGGTTGGGCTGTAAGCTGAGTGCGCTTTGCGGTTGGTCATTGACCGCACCAAGGACGTATCTTTCAAACTCGGAGAATGAATGAATACGCAGTGGCTGCTGTATTGTTTCCCACCAGGGGTGATCGTTTGTCTGGGAGAGAGCAAAAACCGGCACGGCTGTCGTTGCTGATGAAACGGATAACGACAATCCTTCAAATTCGTCGATATATACACCCGGAGCTTTGGGGAAAGTGATCATAAATAAATACCTGCCGAGTAAAAAAGTTGTAATAAATATTCAGTTGCAGCTCGCAATAATACGTTCTGCATTAAGCGTGATTTGTTTCACAGCCACTTCATTACTTCCAGGCTTGGCCCGGTTATACCGGTCGGCAATGCGTTAGTAACGTGCCAGGTTACATAATGGTGGGATTATTTTCACTGACTGTGAAATTATTATTCCACAATGGCGAACATTAAAAAATATCATATCCCGAAATGACTATCAAAAACGACTTTTTTCAGAAATTGGCCAGCCTGAGGTATATGTTAATTAAACAGTGCAAAAATGAAGTGTGGCCAGACGCTATCGCACCGCCAGCGGCCGGACCTGCGGCTGGCAGCAACGTCTACGTCTTTCGATCTAAATCTTCACATTAATCCTTTTTATACGACACATATCTGTAACGACAAAAACGTATCAAATGGTACAATGTCTGTCTTAACGGTCTCATCGCCCAGCTATGCCCCGCTTCGGTGGCGCAATGCTGGTCAGCGATTACACTTTGTTAACACACAACGATAGGTAATATGATTCGGGAGAGTCGCTGATATGTCTGATGTAAATGCCCGACCGGGTATGAAAATATGGTGCGTGCTATTGGGGATCGTCCTCGCCGCCACCGGGCTGTTTTTCGCCATTGCCGGCGGCAAGCTGGTCTCGTTGGGCGGTAGCTGGTACTTCCTGATCGCCGGCGTGGTGACGCTGCTGGCGGCTATCCAACTGTTCCGCCGCCGCTCGTCGGCGGTGGTATTGTTCCTGCTGGTGTTTATCGGCACCCTGATCTGGTCGGTGATTGATGCCGGCTTCGACTTCTGGCCGCTGGTGTCGCGCCTGATGGTGCCGACCGGCCTGATGCTGCTGGCGTTTCTCACCTGGCCGGCGCTGCGCAAGGCGGAAGGTAAAGCGCCGCTGGGCAAACTCTCCTACCTGCTGTCGGCGCTGTTGGCCGTCGGCATGGGCGTGACCTTTGTGCAGATGTTCCAGCCGCATCCGACCGTGGCCTTTAGCGGCGAGCAGCTGCCGCTGGTGCCGGTGGATAAAGCCAAACAGCAGAAAGACTGGGACAACTACGGCAATACGCCGGGCGGCGACCGTTTTGTGGCGCTGGACCAGATCACCCGCGACAACGTTAAAGATCTGAAAGTGGCCTGGACCTTCCACACCGGCGACATCCCGCTTAGCCCGGACGGCAACGGCGCGGAAGATCAGCAGACGCCGCTGCAGGTCGGCAACCGTATTTTCCTCTGCACCCCGCACAATAACGTGATTGCGGTTGACGTCGACAGCGGCAAACAGATCTGGAAGCGTGAAATCAACGCCCAGTCTCAGGTCTGGAACCGCTGCCGCGGCCTGGCCTATTTCGACGTTAACAAGCCGATTCCGCAGCCGAGCGTTCCCGGATCCACCCCTGCCGCGCCGGTAGCGCTGGCGGCCGGCGACAGCTGCCAGCGTCGTATTCTGATGAACACCATCGATGCGCGCCTGGTGGCGATTAACGCCGACAACGGCGAGTTCTGCCAGAACTTTGGCCAGAACGGCATCGTCGATCTGAAAGCCGGCCTCGGCGACGCCGCCGATCCGAAATATCAGCTGACTTCCGCGCCGACCCTGGCCGGCACCACCGTGGTGGTGGGCGGCCGCGTGGCGGATAACGTCCAGACCGATATGCCTGGCGGCGTACTGCGCGGCTTTGACGTCATCACCGGCGCCATGCGCTGGGCGTTCGACCCGGGCAACGACGACCCGAACGCAGCGTTGAAACCGGGCCAGCACTATGTGCGCAGCACCCCGAACTCCTGGGCGCCAATGTCCTACGACCCGGCGATGAACACCGTGTTCCTGCCGATGGGCAGCTCGTCGGTAGACCTGTGGGGCGCCAACCGCACCAAGCTGGACCACAAATATGGTGCGTCCATCCTGGCGCTGGACGCCACCACCGGCAAAGAGAAATGGGTCTACCAGACCGTGCATAACGATCTGTGGGACTTCGATATCCCGATGCAGCCGAGCCTGATCGACTTCCCGATGAAGGACGGCAGCACCAAGCCGGCGCTGGTGTTTGGTGCGAAAACCGGCCAGATCTTCGTGCTGGATCGCCATACCGGCAAGCCGCTGACCGAGGTCAAAGAGCTGCCGGTGAAAACCCGCAATATCCCGAACGAGCAGTATTCCGCTACCCAACCGTTCTCGGTCGGCATGCCGCAGATTGGCGCGCAGAAGCTCAGCGAATCGGATATGTGGGGCGCCACGCCGTTCGACCAGCTGATGTGTCGCATCAGCTTTAAATCGATGCGCTACGACGGGCTGTTTACCGCACCGGACACCGACGTCTCCCTCAGCTTCCCCGGCTCGCTCGGCGGCATGAACTGGGGCGGCCTGTCGGTTGATCCGAACAACCACTATATCTTCGCCAACGATATGCGTCTGGGCCTGTGGGTACAGATGATTCCGCAGAAGCAGGAAGACGCTAACGCGCCGGCCAGCAACGGCGGTGAGTCGGTGAATGCCGGTATGGGCGCGGTGCCGCTGAAAGGCACGCCGTATGCGGTAAACAAAAACCGCTTTATGTCGCCGCTGGGCATTCCGTGCCAGAAGCCGCCGTTCGGCACCCTGTCCGCCATCGATCTGAAGACCCAGAAAGTGGTCTGGCAGGTACCGGCCGGCACCGTGCAGGACACCGGCCCGTTCGGCATCAAAATGCATGCGCAGATGCCGGTCGGCATGCCGACGCTGGGCGGTACGCTGGCCACTCAAGGCGGTCTGGTGTTTATCGCCGGTACGCAGGATTACTACCTGCGCGCCTTTGACTCGTCCACCGGTAAAGAGGTATGGAAAGCACGCCTGCCGGTCGGCAGCGGCGGCACCCCGATGAGCTATATCTCACCGGAAACCGGCAAGCAGTACATCCTGATCTCCGCCGGCGGTGCACGTCAGTCGCCGGATCGCGGCGATTACGTGATTGCCTACGCGCTGGATAAATAATCCCGCCCCGTAAGATGAGATAGCCCGCTTGGTAATCAAGCGGGCTTTTTTATGCCAGCCAGTTTGAGAAGCCCAGCTCAACATTAAGCGTTTAATATTGACACTCTCCGCTGTACAAATAACATGCCAATACCCACTTAAATGATATGGGGTTAATGGGATGGCTGTTACTAATATTGAGGGAGGCCGTTAGTGAAAAAGTTGCTGTTAACCCTGTGCCTAATGGCCTTTCTCGGCGTTGGGTTATATGCTTATCTAAATAGTCGAACGGTTAAGATCATGGATGCCCATCATGGGCAATATACAGCGCAAATTCTTGTTGACCATCTACCATGGTCCCACTCCGCCAGCATAAACTGGTGGTTAAAAAACCAGTCATCAATTCTGAAGCAATATAATATCCCCTCTGCCGACGCAGATGGGCCGATATTCATCACTATCTATGCATTTGGTGACGGTTATAAAGAAGCGGGAAAAAAGGATCGCCGCTGTTTTGATGAGATGCAGGCAACGAAGAACTGTATCGACAAAAATATTTTGATGTCGGTTCGCCGTACACGAGACGGGGATACCGAGTTTAGTTTTGATGATGTCGCTTACCTGAGAAATCAGGATGGTAAAATTACGCGATCTTCGCGTGATGAGTATTGAAATATCATGGCCCGCTTGGTAATCAAGCGGGCTTTTTTATGCCTTCTCTGCCGCTGTCGCGTCAGCCGATGGTCAGCACAATTTTGCCGATATGTTTACCGCTGTCCATTTCCTGATGGGCGCGCGCCACATCGTCTAATGGCCAGGTCTGGTAGATCAGCGGCGGGCGGCACTGGCCGCTTTCCAGCAGCGGCCAGACGTGCTGTTGCAGTTCGCGGGCAATCTGCGCTTTTTCCGCTTTGCTGCGGGCGCGCAGGGTGGAACCGGTCACCCGTGCGCGCTTGAGCACCAGCTTCATCAGGTTGGCCTTTTCCGCCTCGACGCCGCCGAGGAAACCGATAATAATCAATTGGCCGTCCTTCTTCAGCACCTCGATATTCTGGTTAAAGTAGCTGCCGCCCATAATATCCAGCACCGCGTCAACGCCGACGCCGTTGGTGTGCCGGGCAATCGCCGCCACAAAATCTTCGCTGCGGTAGTTGATGCCGATGCCGCCCAGTTCGGCGATGGCGGCGCATTTCTCATCGCTGCCGGCGGTGGCGTAAGCGGTGATGCCCAGCGCCCGGCACAGCATCAGCGCCGTGGTGCCGATACCGCTGGTGCCGCCGTGGATCAGTACGCTGTCGCCCGGCTTCACCCGCTGGTCGGCCAGCAGGTTGGCCCAGACGGTGAAGAAGGTTTCCGGCAGTGCCGCCGACTGCTCCATGCTGAACCCCTGCGGTACCGGCAGCAGCTGCGTTTCCGGCACCACGCAGTACTCGGCATAGCCGCCGCCGTCGGTCAGCGCGCAGACGTTAGCGCCCAGGGCAAAACGCGTCGCCCCTTCTCCGCGCGCCACGATCTCGCCGGCGATCTCCAGGCCGGGGATCGGCGTCACGCCGGCGGGCATCGGGTATAATCCCTGCCGCTGCATAATATCAGGGCGGTTAATCCCCGCCGCCCGGACGCGCACCAACACTTCACCGGCGCCGGGACGCGGCAGCGCCGCGCTGACCGCCTGTAATACCTCAGGGCCGCCGGCCTCGCGGATAATGATTTGCTTCATACTGGCCGGCAGCGCCGTGCCGTTCGTTTCAACTGACATACTATGATCCCGTTTTACGTTAACTCTGTTACCATTTAGCTTAAACTTGGTACGCACAGGCCACAAATGCCAGTTTTAGAATTCATTGTTGCAATATTGGAACGTAAAGATGCAGAACCTGGATGATATGTATTACTTTGCCCGCGTGGTCGAACACGGCGGCTTCAGCGCCGCCGGGCGCGCGCTGGGCATCCCCAAATCACGGTTAAGCAGACGCATCAATGCGCTGGAAGAGCGGCTGGAGATCAAGCTGATCAACCGCTCCACCCGGCAGTTCTCCGTCACCGAGCTGGGCCACGCCTACTACCGCCACTGTATGGAGCTGACCGCCGCGGCGGAGGCGGCGCAGGCGATCGTGCACCAGAGCCAGACCGAACCGAAAGGCGGCATCCGCATCGCCTGCCCGACGGCGCTGCTGAATTTTCTGGTGACCGGCATGCTGGCGCGCTATATGAAACGCTATCCGAACGTTGAGATCTATCTGGAGAGCACCAACCGCCAGGTGGATATTCTGCGGGAAGGCTTTGACCTGGCGCTGCGTATCGACGTGCCGCCGCTGCCCGACAGCGGATTGGCGAGCAAACGGCTGTCGCCCTGCACTTATCAACTGGTCGCCAGCCCGCAGCTGCTGGAAAAGTACGGCGCCATCGGCGATCCGGCGGCGCTCGACCGCTACCCCAGCCTGTCGGTCACCACCGCCTATCAGTCGCACGAATGGCAGCTACACGGCCCCGACGGCGCCGAACGCCGTATCCGCCACAGCCCCAATCTGGTGACCGACGATATGATCACCCTGCGCCGTGCGACGCTGGAAGGCCGCGGCGTGGTGCAGATGCCGACCTTTGTGGTGTATAAGGATCTCAAGCGCGGCAAACTGCGCACGGTGCTGCCGGCCTGGCAGCCGAAACCGGCGGAGGTGAACGCCCTGTTCCCGTCGCGGCGCGGCCTGATGCCCGCCATCCGCAGCCTGCTGGATGCGCTGACGGAGGAGTTCGCCCATATTGATGTGGCCGCCTTGTACGCCCGCTACCAGCAGAGCGGCGATGGCGACGCCTGTATTCTGATGGATGAATCCTGACGCCGTGCGCACGGCCGGCGAGCAGCGCCAGCCATCCATCAGCTGCGCTGCCTGCTCGCTCCTCTTGTTGGTCAACGTTGCGTACGGTGGAACGCACTAAATAAAATGACTGATGTAAAGGTTAACGCCGCGCCCCTGCGTCTTATCCAAAGTATTCCTCCAGTAGCACGTGGAAATGGATAAATGGGCGCACATCACTTGATCTTACAGCCGTTCCTGATGTCGTAAATATAAACTTCGCTGATCTCTTTTTTATACCCTGGATAGGGTCTGATAGGCATACCCTTCTCGATATGCATCCCACGGTTATTTAACACCAGCAACTCATCGTTGAGTACGTTAACCCCTTCTATTTCCCCGGAATCGGTAAATTCAGTAAATTTATGTTGCAATACGGCGTTGTCACCTGTCTGGTTCAACGCCTGCTTGATATTCACCCGGTATAAACTGTCAGGTTCTTTTTTATCCGCCTGGCCATCATCCGTCGTAATAAAAAGATTACCCTTGTCGTAGCTAATGCCCTGGATAAAGGAAAGGGTCGGAGATAATTTAATACGTTGAATAAATCGTCCATCACTGATTGCGTACTGATAAACATAATGGCTACTTTCATCATCCCCCCATGCGGTTGTCCAGAATGATTGGTTATCATTATCAACCGTGATGGCAGAGATTTCTTTTTGCCCTGATGTGGTATCTAACGGGATATTTTTTATAAACTTCAGGGTATTGGCGTCATAAATGGATATATTTAAATTACGCGCCTCGCCATCCTTGAAGAATTCAGCCCCCAGATACAAAAGACCATTATTTGAAGACAGATCGCCGAAATGATTAAGCAACTCACTTTGCTGATCGAAAGGGGTGTTATTGGCTAATAACATCTTTCCATTTTTATCATATTTTTCTATTGACGTTGTTCCTGACACAAAATAGTGCTCACCATCAGTGGTGATGCCTTGTCGTCCGATGACCTGAAAACTTTTTTTCAATATATAGTTATTATGTGAATGACTGCAGTCAGTGTCGGCAGATTTGGCGACACCGGCAGCAAGCCCCAAGAAAAGTACGGACCAGCGAAGTATTTTCATTTTTATCAGCCTTTGTTATCAGCGCGTGCGGTTACGGGTTATAAATAATACGTTAGCATCGGGATGTTGAACATACTGATGGTCAGGTTCCCTCCTGACCATTAATCTTATCTTATTTTAACGTCAATAGGCGTGAGCAACTTCCAGTTGACTTAATCCGTTAACCTCCACTTGCGTTGGCTGCGCAAGTTCTGTAGGGTTAGTCCCCTCGTCAGTGGCAAGCAGTGAATCAATATCCAGCGAGTTGCCTTCTAGCATGATTTTATTTGCAACCTGGCCATTGGAATCCACGCCGTTCTGAACGACGATATCGCCTCCATCATTAAATTGAATGACTAAATTCCCTTGTTGCTCAAGGAAAGATAACTCATTAGCCTCATACCCTTCAATGTTGATTGCTCCACCACCGACGACCAGGTTGTTACCCTGGGTGTTGTGATCGTAGATGATCGTATCATCACCGCTGAAATGAATGACATTATTGCCGGCGCCGCCGTAAATCGTATTTCCTGAACCGACAGAGTAGATGAAGTCGTCACCGCTGCCGCCGTTGATATAACTGTTATTCCCGCGATTAACAATGAGGTCATCACCACCATCGGCATATATTTTGTTATTATTCCCGCCAATGCTGATCGTATCATTACCCTGCATGGCGTATACCGTTGTCTTATCCTTTACGCTGATAGCATCATCACCTTTTTTTCCATATTCCACAGTCTCCATACCATTATATTTCTCTATCGCTGTCCTCGCTGCTTGCGTGTCATCAACATAAATTGCATCCGCGCCTCTATCTAGCAGGTTGTTATAATACGACTCTCTGACTCCATCATGGGCTGTCCAGGTATGGATTTCTTTACCTTGTTTATCGAGGATCTCTCCGAGTGGTTTTACCCTTGATATATTTGAAGGAAAGGCATAACCATCTATAATATCTCGATCTGCGGTGTTAATGACATTGGCATAGGCCTTCTCTACGGATTTGAATATATCAAGGAACCCGCTCCAAAGTACACTCCCCACAGGAACGATTTTTATCAACTGAACATCCGACAGTCCGGGGGTTTCTAGGTATTTAGCATTGATCTCATCGTTAATATACTTTAAAGTGTCCGCATTAAAACTATTGATATAAAGCTTATCCGGGGAAGTGAATTCTTTCTCAACCAAGATAGCAATGGCCGCACTCGCCGCCTGTTGTGTCAACTCTTGCGTAGCGCCTTTTTTGATCTCAATGGTGAGACCAACTTCCCGCCCCGTCTCAATGCTTCTCTCTTTGACCATATCAACAACGTCTGAAAACTTTGCCACCTCAGGGTATTTTTTAATCACCTCCTCATAGGTCAGTTTTGAAAAATTATGGTCATCATGACTGGTAATCACGACGCCGTCTTTTGTAATAAATAGGTCCGTCTCCACATAGTCGGCACCAAAATCTATGGCGGCGCTATATGATTCAAGAGAATGCTCTGTGACCTTTTCTCCGTCACTATTCCTGACGGTGCCTCTGTGCGCTAATAATTTGGTCATCGTTAACCTATCCTTATACAGATTTATCAAGATTGTAATTTGGTTATTTCACTAAGTTAGTGATTTCGTAATTTCATAAATCAAGCAGAAAAGCGTTGTCGGATGCGACAACCTTTTAGCGCCATCATAATTTATCATGGTGCTAAAATACGGGTTATGCCAAATGCCAACATCAATACTTATCGATTAAGAACTAACGTCACGTTGAAATCAGCCTGCTGATAAGGATGTGATTTTCTCCTTCTCCGCGCTATGAATATAATTACAGTGGCAGGTCGCAGACGCCTGAAATATGTCTGGGCAGAAATGAAGAATAACCAACCACGGCGCAGAGGCCCGCGATGTTGCGCGACGCTGTTGTCCGCGGGGGCAAGCAGGCAAATTCCTTGGTGGAATCAGGTGTGAAAACACTCAGCATGGGCGCTTTTGACATGGTCTTCTCCTTTAACATCTATTTAATTGATTTTTATTAATAATATCCCAACCTTTCTTCTAAGTTTTCACCGGGTCCGCACTGGTTATGTTGCTTTATTTTCGTTTGATTATTATCTATACGCACAAATTAATCACATGTCGTTAACAAATGTGCGTTACCGTGATCGATATCGCAAACTTGTCGGTTTTTTACTTTTATTTGTGTTCGTTATTGTTTCTTTTCGCGCATTAATGATGGGCGGCAACATACCCGCAGGGCACTAACCTGAGATGACGCCGATGAAGGGTTAAATGTTATTTCGGCGAGGGGAGAACATGGATGACGGGCATTGTCGCTTTCGGCATGCCCCATGTACTTACTCTGAGCGTGGCTGATATAACCTGTTACGCCTTCCACCTTATCGGCCGCGCCCGTCAAAATCGCCCGCCCCAGTCAGGCGTTACGCACCAGCGTCGGATAGAGACCAAAATGCCGTTAGCTCATCTGCGAGGCGGCCGGGCGCCTCTTCCGGCAGATAGTGTCCGGCGCCGGCAATCACCCCGCCGCTGACGCGGTGCGCCAGCCCCGCCATCGCTTTAACGATGCCGTCGCCCACGCCGCGTTCGGCGCCAAGCGCTAGCACCGGCAGTTGCAGACGCGTCTCAGCCCGGCGCTGGTTAGCGGCCACGCCCGCCGGGGAAAAGGCCGCCTGATAGTAGGCCGAAGCGGCGGCCAACGCGCCGGGCGCCGCCAGCTGACGGGCGTACACGGCAATATCCTCCGGCGCAATCGTCCAGCCGCGCAGCGTTTTGGCGCGGAACAGCCAGGTCAGAAAGGCGCTTTCTTTGCCGCTAATCAATATCTCCGGCAGATCGTCCAGGCGGTTAAAGGCAAAGTGCCAGCTGCGCAGGTTGGCCTCGGCGGCATCCAGATCGCTGCGCGGCGTCGACAGGCCGGGAATCAGCGCATCCATCACCGTCAGGCTGCGGAAATCCTGCGGCCAGTCGCTGGCGCAGGCGTAGGCGATCCAGCTGCCGACGTCGTGCCCGACCAGATCAATCGGGCCGTCCGTCAGCAGGCCGCTGGCGACGGCGAACTCATGCACTTCCGCCGCAACGGTTTGCTGATCGTAGTCGCCGCGCGGCGCATCGCTCTCGCCCATGCCGCGCGGATCTAACGCGATGACCCGGCGTCCCGCCGCCGCCAGCTGCACCATCAGGTAGCGCCAGGCATACCAGCTCTGCGGCCAGCCGGGGATCAGCAGCACCGGCTCGCCCTCGCCGCCGGCGACGTAGTGCAGATTAACGCCGCGCACCGTACAGACGCCGTGGTGAAACCTGGCCCAAAAATCGGTGCGGGTAAAAAACTCTGCGCCGACGTGCGCCGGCATGTCGTGATGGTCAGACATCGTATTCTCCTTTAAATGGAAACATTCATTTCCTATTTGAGTAAAAAATTTTAATCGAGCAGGCACATCGCTTTATGAATGATGCGCGTCATAGATTCTTCGCTGGCGCCGGTCTTACCCAGCACGCGCATGCCGCGCGTCAGCGCGATCAGCAACGTGGCGGTGACGGCCGGCTCGCACGACGCGGCGACGCTGCCGTCTTGCTGTCCCTCTTCCAACAGGCGGCTTAGCTGGCTTTCCCAGCGCTGCTGTTGGGCGGCCAGCCGCCGGGCGATCTCATCATCGTAGGCGGACAGCTCAACGGCGGTGCCGACGATCAGGCAGCCCTGACGCCCTTCAGAGCCGCTGCTGAGTTTGGCGTAGGCGGCCAGAAAGGCGTACACCTTCTCCCGTCCGCTGCCGGCGGCGGCGGTGGCAGCCCGCACGCTCTCAATGCGCTGTGCGATATAGTAATCCAACGTGGCGAGGAACAGCCCACGCTTATCGCCCCAGGCTTTATAGATGCTGCCCGAGGTGAGATTGAGCGCCCTGTTCAGATCGGCGATGGAGGTGCCGTGGTAGCCATACACGCTGAACTGTCGCACCGCCTGCTGCAGTGCACGTTCAGTATCAAATTCGCGCGGTCGGCCACGTTGGCTTGGGGAGATATTATTCATGCCGCCAATATAGGAAACGATCATATTCTTTGTCAACCGAAGGTTTTCCCGGCGGCGGTATCGCTATCCACGGCGGTGCGGTTACTCCAGCAGGTAAACCCGCGCCTCGTAAGGGCGCAGCGTATGTGACGCCGTCACATCAAGGTAATTGCCCAGCTGCAGCACCGCCCCGTCCAGCGGCAGTGCATCGGCGGCGAATGCGGCGGCGCGCGCGCTCAGGTTGCAGAGGATCAGCATCTGCCGCGCCTCTGCCTGACGGGCGTAGGCGTAGATCTGCGGATGCTCAGGCAGCAGCAGCTGATAACGGCCGTACACCAACAGCTGGCGATACTGCCTGCGCAGAGCGATCAGCGCCCGGTAAAACTGGAAGACCGAGCCGGGTTGCCGACGCTGCGCCGCCACGTTGATCTGCCGGTAGTTCGGGTTGAGCGGCAGCCAGGGTGTGCCATGGCTAAAGCCGCCGTTCTCGCCGCTGTCCCATTGCATCGGCGTGCGCGCATTATCGCGCGCGCTGCGGCGCAGCAGGGCCATCGCATCTTCTTCAGTTCTGCCCTGTCGGCGCAGTTCGGCATAACGGTTTTTCGCCGCCACGTCGTTAAAATCGCCGACGTGGTTAAATGGCGCGTTGGTCATGCCGATCTCCTGCCCCTGATAGATATAGGGCGTGCCCTGCATCAGAAAGTACATCGCCGCAATCGCCGTGGCGCTTTCACGCCAGTAGCGCCGGTCGTCGCCCCATTTGGACACTACGCGCGGAATATCGTGGTTTTCCACGTACAGCGCATTCCAGCCCTTGCCGTCCAGCAGGGTCTGCCAGCGGGTAAAAATAGCTTTAAGCCCGGCCAGATCGAGACCGGCGTCCGGCTGCTGCTCCCAGAGTCTGACGTGTTCGAACTGAAAGATCATGTTCAGCCGCTGCCGCTGCTCGCCCACCCAGTCTTCACCCTGCTCGGCCGAGGCGCCGTTCATCTCGCCCACCGTCATAATGTCGTAATGATGGAAGGTCTGGCGGCACATCTCATCCACATAATCCAGCAGGCCGGGATAGTTCAAATGGCTGGCGAACGACGGCACATAGGGCAGCCCGTGCGGATTAGGCAGATCCGCCAGCGTCGGCTCTTTTTTCATATGGCAGATGGCGTCGATGCGAAAACCGTCGATGCCCTTATCCAACCACCAACGCATCATGTCATACACCGCCTGGCGCAGCTGCGGGTTCTCCCAGTTCAGATCGGGCTGGCGGGCGGAGAACAGATGCAGAAAATATTGCCCGCTCTGCGCATCGTAGCGCCAGGCGGAGCCGTTAAAGATGCTCTCCCAGTTATTCGGCTCTTTGCCGTCGCGGCCATCGCGCCAGATGTACCAGTCGCGTTTCGGGCCGTTTTTTGATGACCGGGATTCAAGAAACCACGGATGTTCGTCGGAGGTGTGGTTAACCACCAGATCCAGAATCAGCCGCATACCGCGCGCGTGAACCTGCGCCAGCAGCGCGTCAAAGTCGGCCATGGTGCCAAACTCCGCCATAATTTGCTGATAGTCGCTGATATCGTAGCCGTTATCGTCGTTGGGTGAGCGATACATCGGGCACAGCCAGATCACGTCAATCCCCAGTTCCTGCAGATAGTCCAGTTTGTCGCGCACGCCGTTCAGGTCGCCGATGCCGTCGCCGTTGCTGTCCATAAAGCTGCGCGGATAAATCTGGTACACCACCGCCTCTTTCCACCACCGTTGTTTCATGCCTGCTCCTTCGGTTAGTGCGCCTGCTCGGAGGGAAGCTGGCGCGGGAACGCCCGGCCGTAATGATCAAACAGATAGCAGCACTCCACCGGCAGCCGCACGCCGACGGTCTCGCCCGCCGTAATCGGCGATCGCTGCGGATTACGCAGCACCCAGGGTTCGCCGGCGTTGCCGTTGTCCAGGTAGAGGTAGGTCTCGTTGCCCATATGTTCGACAAACATCACCTCCCCCTGATATTCGCACTCCTCCAGCCGGCCGCCCTGAATATGCTCCGGGCGGATGCCGAGGTTGACGCTTTGCCCTTCCGCCGCCTGCGGCGTCGCCACCGGCAGCACCAGTTGCTTGCCATTATCCAGCTCCACCACGCTCTGCCGCTCGCCGGCGCGCTTGAGCATCGCCGGGATCAGGTTCATTTTCGGCGAGCCGATAAACTGGGCGACAAACTCGTTGGCGGGATGGTCATACAGCTCCAGCGGCGTGCCGACCTGTTCGATATGCCCTTTGTTCAGCACCACGATGCGGTCGGCCAGCGTCATCGCCTCCACCTGATCGTGGGTGACATAAATAATGGTGGCCTGCAGGCGCTTATGCAACGCGGCCACCTCCATCCGCATCTGGACGCGCAGCGAGGCGTCCAGGTTGGACAGCGGCTCGTCAAACAGAAACAGTTTGGGTTCGCGCACGATGGCGCGGCCGATCGCTACCCGCTGACGCTGGCCGCCGGACAGGTCTTTGGGCTTGCGATCGAGCAGGTGATCCAGCTGCAGCACGCGCGCGCTGTCGCGCACCCGACGGTCAATTTCGCTTTTGCCAACCTTCGCCAACTCCAGCGCAAAGGCCATATTCTGATACACCGTCATATGCGGATAGAGCGCGTAAGACTGGAAAACCATGCCGATGCCGCGTTCCGCCGGCGAGTCGTCGTTAACGTAGTTACCGTCGATATACATGCCGCCGCCGCTGATCGCTTCCAGCCCGGCAATCATCCGCAGCAGGGTCGATTTGCCGCAGCCGGACGGGCCGACGATCACCACGAATTCGCCGCTGTTGATCTGCAGATCCAGCGATTTAATCACCTCGGCGTGGCCGCCGTAGCGTTTTTGCAGTTTTTCCAGCGTAAGTTGCGCCATAAGGGTCTCCTGTTCGCGACGTCGATGGCGGCGGAGCGACGCGCGCCCCGCCGCAGCGGTTTATTTCAGATAGTCCAGCCACGGGCTCTGGCGGGCGATCATCAGATCCACCAGCTCCGGAATGGCGCGGCACTTGTCGTTCACCGAGTCCACCAGCAGCGCCTGGATCACCAGATCGCGCGAGCCGTTGATCACCGCCTCGGCGGTCAGGTCGTGCACCGCAATCTGGTTGCTGAGCAGCCCGCCGATGCCGGCCGGCATCTCCACCTTGATGCCGTGAATGCCCTTCTTATCGACAATCGCCGGCACTTCCACCGCGATAAACTCCGGCAGCTGTTTGATAAAGCCGCGGTTGGGAATATTCACCGCCGCCTCTTCATAGCCGGCGTCGGTCAGCATGCCTTCCATAATCGGCACCACGCGCTCTTTCAGCTTCAGCTCGATGCGCGGCTCAACGTGGCCGAGGTAGTTGCGGTAGAAGGTGTAGAAATCGAGAATGCCGCGGTGGTCGCTCACCTCGTAGGCCCAGCGGATATACTCGCCGAAGTGGCTGTCGCCGGTGATCGGCAGGTGGTGGAACTTCTCCAGCACCTCTTTGAACAGCGTGCGGTCCGCCCACGGATAGAGGCTGTCTTTGCCGCCGAGCGCGTCGCGTTCGGTGCTGCCCTCCGTCTCCACCAGTTTGCCGTGCTGGCGGGTGTAGGCGAGAATATCGCTGTAGCCCGGCAGACGCTCGAAATAGCCCGGCGCCTTGACGCGCACGTCCGGATAGGCGTCGCGGCCGCTGTCTTTATAGCTGGCCTCCAGCAGGACGCTGAAGTGGTTCAGACCGGCGGCGCGCAGCTGCAGGTTGCTGAACGGCGTGCCGAGCATTTCCGGCAGATAACGCTCCAACGAGGCGATTTCGTGGCACATGCCGACAAAGTTCAGCTCGGGGAACTTGCGCTGCACCGTGGTGCAGATACGGCTCATCGGGTTGGAGTAGTTGAACACCCAGGCGTCCGGGCAGATATCGGCGACATCGGCGCAGATAGCCAGAATCGGCGGGATGATGCGCAGCGAGTGGAACAGCCCGCCCGGGCCGCCGTTTTCGCCGTAAACCTGCTGGATGCCGTACTGCTGCGGGATCTGCCAGTCCTGATCCCACAGGGCAAAGCGGTCGCCGACCTCGATGGAGATAATCACGAACTCGGCGCCCTGCAGCGCGGTTTTACGGTCAGTGGTGGCGCTGATGCTGAACGGCAGATCCTGCGCCGCCAGGAAGTCGCGCGCGGTTTTTTCCGTTACCGCCAGTGAGGTGGGGTTAATGTCGTGCAGCACAATCTCACTGCCGTACAGCGTCTTGCTCTGGAAGATATCCCCCAGGGTGCCGAAGCCGAACTGTGCGCTGCCCGCGCCCACCAATACGATTTTTGTCGCCATTGCGTTTTCCTCTCAGGGTTAGTCGAAATATCAGCCTTTTACGGCACCGTTAGTTAAGCCGCTGACGATGCGGCGCTGGAAAATCAGCACCAGTACCACAATCGGCAGTGTGACAATCACCGAGGCGGCCATAATCGCCCCCCACGGCAGTTCAAATTGCGAAGCGCCTTGCAGCATGCCGATGGCCACCGGCACGGTGCGTTTGCCGCTGGAGATGACAAACGTCAGCGCGAACATAAATTCATTCCAGGCGCCGATAAACGCCAGCAGCCCGGTGGTCACCAGCGACGGCCCCATAATCGGCGCAAAGATGCGGCTGATGATGGTCCAGGTGCTGGCGCCGTCGACGATGGCCGCCTCTTCCAGCTCCTGCGGGATGGACTTCATAAAGGTGGTCAGCACCCAAACGGTGAACGGCAGCGAAAAGGTGGCGTAAGACAGCACCAGCGCCCCCAGCGAGTCATACAAACCGAGAAAACGCACCAGCTCGAACATGCCGGACAGCACCGCCACCTGCGGGAACATCGACACGCACAAAATGGTGAACAGCAGGTATTTGCGGCCGCGGAAGGAGATGCGCGCCAGCGCGAACGCCGCGGTGATCGACACCAGCAGGCACAGCCCCACCGTTACGCCGGCCACCAGAATCGAATTCAGCAGGCTGCGGGCGATGCCGTTTTCCATCAGCGCGGTAATATAGTTGCCCCAGTGCCAGGCATCCGGCAGATAGGCGACGCGGAACAGATCCTGCCCGCCGCGCAGCGAGGTAATCAGCGCGTAATAGAACGGAAACAGGCAGATCACGCTGGCCAGCGCCGCGCCGGCGTAGATCATCGCGCGGTGGCCGAACTGCCGTTGTTGACGCGTCAGTTTCATGCGCGTTTCTCCTTATCGTTCAGGCGGGACAGCGTCAGGAAGCAGGCGGCAATGCCGGCCACCATCATAAAGACCAGCACCGAGGCGGCCGAGCCGCTCCCCATCTCCTGGTAGCTGACCATCTGGTCGCGGGCATAGCCGGAGACCGACACCGTGGCTTCGCTGTTGGAGGTCAGCACGTAGATCAGGTCGAACACCCTCAGGGCGTCCATCACCCGGAAAATCAGCGCCACGATCATCGCCGGCATAATCAGCGGCAGCGTAATGCGGCGGAAGCGCTGCCAGGCGTTGGCGCCGTCCACCCGCGCCGCCTCGTACAGATCGCCGGGAATCAGCTGCAGCGCCGCCAGCAGCATCAGCGCCATAAACGGCGTGGTTTTCCACACGTCGGCGATCACCACCGCCCACATCGACAGCCCCGGCTCGGCCACCCAGGCCAGCGGCGTATCAATCAGGCCGATTTTCAGCAGCAGATCGTTCACCACGCCGTACTGGTCATGGAACATCCAGCCCCACATCTTGGCGGAGACGATGGTCGGGATGGCCCACGGCACCAGAATGGCGGTGCGTACCAGCCCTTGGCCGCGGAACTTCTGGTTCATCAGCAGCGCCAGCAGCATGCCGAACAGCAGCTCCAGCGAGACCGACAGCAGACTGAAGCGCAGGGTATTGCCCACCGCCTGCCACCACAGCGGGTCGGCCAGCACGCCGTAGCTGCGTTCCTCGGCCAGGTCGAGATAGTTGGCAAAGCCGACAAAGCGCCACTCGTCCGGCGTATCCAGCATGGCGTCGGTAAAGCTGTAAAACAGCGTGCGCAGCAGCGGCCAGCCGGCGATCGCCAGCAACAGCAGCAGCGCCGGCGCAACCAGCAGCCAGGCGATGCGGCTGCGCTTTTGCTGATAGTTCAGTTTGCGGCGCGTTTGCGCGCGCTTCTCCAGCGGCGGATGGGCCACCGTCAAGGACACAGAGTGTGTATCGCGTTTCATGGCATAGGGCTCCTGATGGTTAATCGGCGGCGCTTAGCGCCATCCCCGGGCGCGGATGCGTTCCAGACGCGCCTGCAGCGTCTGCACGGCGCCGGCCCCATCGCTGTCGCGACGCAATACGTTGAACGAGGTGTTGTAAATCGCCTTGGAGACCTGGGCGTATTTGCGCCGCGTCTGGGTCGCCGGCCGCGGCGTAGCCTTGGCCAGAATGCCGCTGAAGGTCGCCAGATACGGCGCCTGCGCCAGCACCTGCGGATCCTGATACAGCGCCTGACGCGACGGCGCCCAGCCCAGCAGCCCCTGCGCTTTTTTCTGCGATTCGGCGTCGCTGACAATCTTCAGCAGCGCCACCGCCGCCTGCGGGTTCTTGGTGTAGCTGCTGATCGCCCACTGCCAGCCGCCCAGGGTGCTGACCGACTGGCCGTCGGCGCCGCCCGGCACCGGCATCACCCCCACCTTGCCGCGTATCGCGCTGCTTTTGTCCTGCGTCAGTACGTAGGCATACAGCCAGTTGCGCATAAATACCGCATCGCCGTTCTGGAACAGCGCGCGCCCTTCTTCCTCCATGTAGCCCAGCACGCCCGGCGGCGCGATGGTGCCGACCCAGCCGGCGGCCATTTCCAGCGCCTGCGCCGCACGCGGGTTATTGACGGTGATATTGCCGTCGGCGTCGATAAAGGTGCCGCCGCCCTGCGAGGCCACCCACTCCAGCGCGTTGCAGGTCAGCCCTTCATAGGATTTGCCCTGGAACACCAGCCCCCACAGCCCTTTATGCCCGTTGGCGCGCTCCGCTTGTTGAATACGCGCGGCAATGCGCGTCAGCTCAGCCCAGGTTTTAGGCGGCTGTTCGCCGTATTTCTCCAGCAGGTCCTTGCGGTAGTAGAGCGCGCCGGTATCCATATAGGCGGGGATCGCCTTGACGCGGCCGTTCACCATGTCGTTCTGCCAGGCGGCGGGAAAGAAATCCTGCCGCATGTCGCTGACGTATGGCGTCAGATCGAGCAGGTGTTTATTGAGCACGCCGATCCACACCGTATCGGCCTGGAACAGATCGATGGCGTTGGCGTCTCTGGCGGCAAACAACTGCTGAAACAGCGACAGCTTCTCGTCAGAGGCGCGGGGTAAATCGATAAACCTCAGGGTGTGCCCGGTCTGGGCTTCAAAGCGCTGTTTAACGTAGCGGCAGAACTCGCGCCCCTCTTTGCTGGGCGCGCACTCCATCCTCAGCGTATCGGCCTGCGCCAGCGCCGGCAGCAGCGCCAACGAGCAGGCGGTCAGGTTTAACAACAGTTTTCTCATGGCGTCCCCTGTGCGGAATCAGTCGGCATAGGAGCACGCTATCGGCTGGGGGACATTGGCGGAAATTGTTTTTCACACCTACGATATAGAAACTATCTATATCAACAGCGGAAAACATGATCGTGGACAAAATTCTGCGCCAGTTTATCGAAGTCGCCATGTTTAAAAATGTGAGTCATGCAGCAAACAAGCTCTGCCTCAGCCAGCCGACGCTGACGCATAACATGAAGAAACTGGAGGAGAATCTGGGCGTGCAGCTGCTGGAGCGCACCTCCACCGGCGTGACCACCACCCAGTACGGCGAGCTGCTGCTGGAACAGGCGCAGATGATGCAGCGTATCTATGACAATACCCTGCTGAAGATGGCGGCGATCAAGGCGCGTCAGGCGCAGAGCCTGCGTATGGGCAGCGGCCACGCCTGGTGGTATATGTTTGTGCGCGACTGCTTTAATCGCTACCGTGAGCAGCACGCCACGGTCAATATCCATATCGATCTGGGCAACCACCTGCGGCTGATGGATCTGCTGCTGGGCGGCGATATCGATCTGTTTATCGGCCATGAAATCCAGGGGCTGAACCCGAAGGCCGGCATTACCTTTCTGCCGCTGTTCGCCACCTCGGACACGCTGTTTGCCCGCCGCGACCATCCGCTGCAGGGGCGCGCCGTGCGGCCGGACGACCTGTTGGATTATCCCTGCGTAGAGCTGACGCCGGATGAGACCCGCTATCAGCATATGGTGGCGGACATGCAGCAGAAAAAGCTGACGCGCAACCGCCAGCATCTGGCGGAGCGGGTGATCTGGTCCACCAACTCAATGATGTCGGCCATTGATATGGTCAATGATTCTGACGCGGTGATGCTGACCTATCCCCGCTGTATGGCCGGCTACTTCGCCCGCTACGGCATCGCGCCGCTGAACATGGAATCATCCAATATCTGTACCGTGGGGATGTATCTGATGCGGGAAAAGGCGGACGCGCCGCACGTGCAGCAGATGCTGGCGCTGATGCGCCAGCATATTGAACGGCTGGGGCCGCAGCTTCAGTAGTCGCGGCCGGCGGCTTCGCTCATCGCCTGATACAGCGAACGGGCATTGCCCGGGCCGACCACCAGTTGATACTCAACGCCGTTTTCCCCGTCCGGCACCTCCAGCAGGGCCTTGATGCCCTCCAGCCCGGCGATGCCATCACGGTTCAGGCCGCGGTCCTCATTCAGCGAGACGCGGATGCGGCTGGCGCAGTAGCGCAGACGGCGCACGTTTTGCGCGCCGCCGAAGGCCGTCAGCAGTACGTCGGCCAAATTGCAAAGCGTCATAACTCTCCCTCCGAAAGCATGGACATGCCCTTTCAGCATAGAGCGGGCGTCCGGGGAAGGGAAATTGATTTAATCCGCGGGGATATAGATTCTTTCTATGCCCTACGCACCATCAACGGAGAAACGGATCGGCATGCGTCATTCATCCCTGGATTTTTATCCGCACCTACCGGTCACCACGCTGGCGCCGTCATGGATTCAGCAAAACGCCACCACCCGACTGTCGGAAAAGTGGCAAAAAGCGCTGGTTTCGTTTTTTGTCAGAAAACCACACAGCGTCAAGGAGGCGCAGCTGATCGGCAGCGGCTTTCTGCATCTGCTCGGCGGCGTTCAGCCCTGTATCATCACCGCGTCGCACGTGGTCAACGATCTGCGCCAGGGCGATACGCCCTTCTTTTCGATCGACGGTGAGAAATTCCGCTTCCGCAACCTGGAGTTCTACCATAATGCGCAGCAGGACTATGCGGTGATCCCCTTCAGCCAGGAGATGCTGGCCAGCGAACGCGGTTATACGCTGTTTCGCGGCGATGAGCGCGCACTGCTGAATAAGACCTCGTCATTCGTCATTATGGGCTACCCGTCCAACCGCAACCGGCTGCATGTGGATCGCAGTAATGACGGGCTGTACCTGCAAAACCTGACCTTCCACCATTTCAGTTACGATACGGACAGCGAGGACATCTATTTTGCCTTCGACCCGAAAGCCAAAAAAGGCGGCCTGACCTATGAACAGGCCAGCACCCGCACCTCACTCTCTTCACTGGCCGGTATGAGCGGCAGCGTGATCGCCCAGATTATGGAACACCAAATTACCGGGGATTTTACGCTGCGCGCAGTGGGCATCTTTAAAGAGCAGCCGAAAAAACGGCAGGAAAAGGGGAAGTTTCTGGTGGGGTGCACGCTGATCCAATTTGCCGATGAGGTGAACGACCTGATCCGGCTGGGGAAAATCATGCGCGGCGAGGTATAACGCAACGCCGGCCCGGTTGCCGGGCCGGCATGGGGATCAACCGTTCTGTTCCTCGTCATCGGCCGCCAGCTGCTGCTGGCGCTGCCTCATCACCACCACCTCCTGCGGGCTGGAGAGATGCACCTGCTCCTGACGCAGCAGCTTGAGGATGTTGAACAGCAGCTCGCTTTTGGTGGATCCGACCATCCGCGGGCTGGCGACATAGCCGGTGACGCTGAGGATAATGCCGTCCGGGCCAAGCTGGCTGAAGCGCACATAAGGCGCCGGCGACTCCTGAATCGCCTCATATTCCTGGTAGGCGGTCAGCAGCAGGCTGCGCACCTGCTCAGGGTCTATTTCGGTCGGGAACGTCAGGGCAATAGTCACCACCCCCTGCGCATTGCCCATAGTGGCGTTGCGCACGTTCTGCGAAATCAGCTGCGAGTTCGGCACGATCATGGTGGAACGGTCGCTGAGCTGGATTTCAGTGGCGCGTACGTTGATGCGCCGCACGTCCCCTTCCACGCCGCCGATGCCGATCATATCCCCCACTTTCACCGGTCGTTCGGTCAGCAGAATCAGGCCGGAGATAAAGTTCTTCACAATCTCCTGCAGGCCGAAGCCAATACCCACCGACAGCGCGCTGACGATCCAGGCCAGGTTATTCCACTGGATGCCCAGCGCGGCCAGCGTGATCAGAATCAGCAGCACATAGCCGACGTTGGTGAACAGCGTCACCAGCGAGGCACGGATGCCGACGTCGTTGATGGTTTTCGGCAGCAGCTCGTTATTCAGCCAGCGGCTGCTGGCGCGCAGGATATAGCCGCCGATCAGCAGGCAGATCAGCGCGTTGATCAGATTGCCGGGCACAATATGCAGCTTCTTCAGCCCCTCACCGCTGAGAATGGCGACAATTTTTTCCAGCAGTGAGTTCGGCGTGGTGGTGCCGAAGGTGCCGTTGAGCAGCGCCACGATCATCAGCAGCAGCAGTCCGCATTTGAAGGCGGCGGTAAAGACGATGGTCAGCTGTTCCAGATGGCGTTCGCCGAGGCCCAGCGAACGCATCAGCGAACGGCCGCTGGCAGTATGCGGCGAGAAGATGGCGCTCCAGAGGTCAGTGGAAAACTGAATCAGGAAGTAGAACGCCATCAGCACCAACGTGGTCCAGATCACCTGATAAATCAGGAAGCGGGCAAACGAGATATAGCCGATCAGCAGTGCCAGCAGCACCACCAACGACACCAGCAGCGTGGCGATTTGCACCAGCCCGCCGATCATCGAGCGTTTTTCCACGTGTTCACCCTGACGTTCGCTGCGCTGGCGCAGGCGATGGGCACGCAGCGGTATTGCCAGCAGCACCAGCGCCATCAACGCGGCCAGCAGGCCGTTGCCGAATATGGTGCTGCCGAGGCTGGCGCCGATCACGTTGTTAATCAGTTCGACGGTGCCAAATGCCAGCACCAGCGCCGCCAGCAGCGGCGAGAAGTTGCGCAGCCCGGCGGCGATGGCGTCGTCGAGGGCCGCCAGCCGCCAGGAAGGACGACGGTTGGACAAAAATGCCCGCCCCAAACCGGCGATCAGCGCGCAGAAAATCCCCAGGCGGGTAAAGCCGTCGGCAAAGTCCTGCAGCATCGGCGACAGCTCGGCAACGCGCGCAAACGTCTGGTACAGCAGGTTAAGCGCCAGCGCGGTGGTGCACAGCGTAATCAGCGAGGTGCCAAGCGCGCTGAAGCTGCGGCGCAGGCGGCCGTCCGGCAGATAGCGGATGCTGAACCAGGCAAGCATCTGCTCGGAGAAATAGCGCCCCAGCGACCAGATAACGCCGGCCAACAGCAGCAGCCCGGCGGTGCCGTAGCGCCACGGTTCCTGCCAGCTGGCGTTCCAGACGGCGCGCAGCTCGGCGACAAACTCCGTCAGTCGCTGGCTGTCCTGCGGTTGCGGCGCGATTGCCGGCGCCCAGAACGACAGACTGAGCACGCTGCCAGAGTTCAGTGCCAGCTGCGTTTTAAACGCCACGCGGCGTAAGTCGCCGATCTGCTGCATCAGCTCATGGGTGCTGCTACGGATGGCCTGCGAACGCTTCACCGAATCATCCAGCACTTTTTTACTGTTGTTCAGGCTGTTGCGCTGCTGCACCACCGCGGCGGTTTCCGCCAGCGCGCCCGGCGCCGGTGGCGGGCCGAGCACATCAAGCTGCCCTTTCAGCTTGTCCTGCATCGGCTGCAGGTCAGTCAGCAACTGTTCGGCGTTGGCCGCCAGCTGCTGCGTGCGTTCCTGCAGTTTGCTCAGTTGATTATCGGTGGTGGCTTTGGAAACCTGTTGCTTAATATCGTCCAGGTCTTTCTGATAGTTTTTCAGCGCGACGGTAATATCCTGCTGGCTCAGCTCGGCCTGTTCGGCAGGCTGCTCCTCGTCGGCGGCATAGGCGCCGTAAGGCGCCAGCGGCAGCCCGCACAGCACCAGTATCAACAGAACGATCCATAACGGCCTTATCATAAATCTCGATGCTCAACATGATGGATAGACAGACAAAACAGACGGAACAGCCCCGGCTCTCCCGTCTATAACAATAAACCGAGATTATGATAGCTGCTTAATGATAGGCAGAATATCGGAATCCTGCGCGCCGTCACCACGGCTGCGCGTCGGCGGTCAATCCTGCGGTTTAGGGCGTTTTTTTTCGCCGCGCCGGCCGGCAAAACGCCAGATCAGGCCCAGCAGCACCAAGGCGCCGAAGAAGGTCAGCAGCAGGCTGATAAAGAAGGCAGATTCACCGGTGGAGGTGAAGTAGATCTCGTTGATACCGACGGAGATCATCAGAATGGCATACAGCAGAACAAAAATTGAAATAATCATGATAGCGACACACTGTGCAACAGCATCCAGGTTAGGTCGTTACAATCTCCTCCCCGTAATACGCAGCGTGATTGCGGGGAGGAGCGGACTGGGTGGATCGTTAAGATTCATTTAGTTAGTCGTCCCATTTGGTGCTTAGATAGGCTGCCAGCAGTCCAAGAGTGCTGATCACGCCCAGAAAGCCGAGAAATACCGTCATGTTTCCCATTTTCATTTCCTCAGGTTTAAGTGTTTTCGATAATGACCTCACGTCGTCGCATTAAAGGTTTCAACCTCCGTATCGCCAGGAACAGGAATCTGCAGTGGGGTTATTGATGGCAGAAAAACCGCCCCGCTACGCTTTTTATTTCGCGGGGATTATAGGTTGGATTGATTTATGTTGCCGATAAATATGCCGTTTATTTAGGGGATGTTTAATAACCGCCGCTGACGCTGGGTCAGTCGCTGTCTTTCGGTATTTGGTTAAATAAATCCAAGCAAACTCCTGTTTTGCTATAAAAATTGCAAACCGCTAATTAAAAAAATTATTCCGCGGTTTATGTTGTCCATTCGCAGGAACAGCGGTTTTATATCAATCACGATAGAAAACATGGCACTATATGGAAAGTTTATAGTTAATGATGCGGATTATTCACCGCTGACGCTTTATGGTATCGGTACGTTTCTCGCCTTCTCCGGCAACGGGAATTACCGGAACGCGCCGGGGTGCGGAGCCATCCCCGATAACGGCCCAATCCCGGCCGGGAAATACTGGATTGTGGATCGCCCCTCCGGAGGCGTCAGGGAGCCAATAAAGACGTGGTTTAGCGATATGGTAAACCGACGTCTATATAATGTTCCAACAAAGAAAAAGGACTGGTTTGGTTTGTTCAGGGATGATGGGATAATTGACGATCATACATGGATAAACGGGGTTGTGCGGGGGAATTTTAGACTTCATCCAGGTACTGTGTCACGCGGCTGTATCACGTTAAAGCATCATTCGGATTTTGCCACGATTCATACCGCGCTACTGCGGACGGCAGCAATACCGGTTAGAAATACCGGATTACGCGCATACGGTATGATTGAGGTTATTAGCTACGGCACATGCAAAGTGAGTGAGTGATGAATGGATTTTTTTTGATTTCACTAAAAGCATTTATCTTTATTGCAGTTTTGGCAATTGTGACAATGCGGTTTCCTTATTACATCCCAATTAGAAACAACATGTCTCACATAATGACATTAAGTACGGCAAAGGCTATCACTGATGCCATTGGTGGATATCCTGAACCATACGATTTAGTTGCTCTATTTATAGAGATAATTGCAAATATATTATCATCACTTATCGTGTGCAAATTAATATTCATGTTAACTCGGCGTTTAAAAAAACAATTTCTCCGTTAAATTATGGCCGGTTAACACCGGCCGTTTTCCAGCCGATCGCCCGGGAAAACGACGCCCGGGCATGTTCTTACCCACACTGGATTATACCGCTCACCACGCGCCGCTCGGCGCTCTCAGACTAGCGGGTGTTACCTGCCTCATCCTGTCGCTACCGGGGTAAAAGTAATAACAGTAAAATCAACCTATTGAAAAGTTACGTCTATCGCAGCCATAGGTTAATAAAATCACCGGGGTAAACTACGATTAATGAGCACCCGGCGACAAGCGCCGGGTACGGCATGAGCGTCCCATGCTGGGGCGCCCTTATCATTAACGGGTATATGGCGCCCGCAACGGCGCCGAGTCAAACGCCACACGGCTAAGCAAGGTTAATTATGGCACGCACTACCCCTATCGAACGTTACCGCAATATCGGCATCTCGGCACATATCGATGCCGGCAAAACCACCACCACCGAGCGGATTCTGTTTTACACCGGGGTCAGTCACAAGTTGGGCGAAGTTCACGACGGCGCGGCAACGATGGACTGGATGGCACAGGAACAGGAGCGTGGGATCACCATCACTTCGGCGGCGACCACCTGCTTTTGGAACGGTATGGAACATAATTATCCGCAGCACCGCATCAATATTATCGACACCCCCGGGCACGTCGATTTTACCATTGAGGTCGAGCGCTCCATGCGCGTGCTCGACGGCGCGGTAATGGTCTATGACTCGGTGGGCGGCGTGCAGCCGCAGTCGGAAACCGTCTGGCGGCAGGCCAATAAATATCAGGTGCCGCGGCTAGCGTTCGTTAACAAGATGGACCGTGTCGGCGCCAACTTTTTCCGCGTGCGGCAGATGATGATCGACCGCCTGAAGGCCAACCCGGTGCCGATCGTCATTCCGATCGGCGCTGAAGACCACTTCAGCGGCGTGGTGGATCTGATCCGCATGCAGGCCATTTTGTGGGACGACGCGACTCAGGGCATGACCTTCCGCTTTGAGGCGATCCCTGCCGAGCTGCAGGCCGAAGCGGACGAATGGCGGGAAAAAATGGTGGAAGCCGCCGCCGAAGGCTCGGAAGCGCTGATGGAAAAATACCTGGCCGGCGAAGCGCTGAGCGAGGCGGAAATTACCGCCGGCCTGCGCGCGCGCACCATCGCCGGCGAAATCCAGCCGATGCTGTGTGGCTCGGCGTTTCGTAATAAAGGCGTGCAGCGCATGCTGGACGCGGTGATCGAACTGATGCCCTCGCCGCTCGATGTACCGCCGATGGCCGGTCACGACGAGGATGACCATATCGTGGTGCGCCGCGCCGACGATGAAGAAAAATTCTCGGCGCTGGCGTTCAAACTGATGACCGACCCGTTCGTCGGCCAGCTGACGTTTGTGCGCGTCTACTCCGGCGTGCTGGCAAAAGGCAGCAGCGTCTACAACCCGGTGAAAGGCAAGAAAGAGCGCATCGGCCGCATCGTGCAGATGCACGCCAACGACCGTAAGGACGTCGACGAACTGCACGCCGGCGATATCGCCGCCTGCGTCGGCCTGAAGGACGTCACCACCGGCGATACGCTGTGCGACCCCGACGCGATTATCACGCTCGAGCGCATGGTGTTCCCGGAGCCGGTGATCGCCCAGGCGATCGAGCCGAAAACCAAGGCCGACCAGGAGAAAATGGGCATCGCCCTGCAGCGTCTCTCCTCCGAGGATCCGTCGTTCCGGGTACGTACCGATGAGGAGTCCGGCCAGACCATTATCTACGGCATGGGCGAGCTGCATCTGGAGATTATCGTCGACCGCATGCGGCGCGAATTTGGCGTAGACACCAACACTGGCAAGCCGCAGGTGTCGTACCGCGAAACCATCCGCAGCAAAGTGAGCGATGTGGAAGGCAAATTCGTGCGCCAGTCCGGCGGTAAGGGCCAGTACGGTCACGTGGTGCTAACGGTCGAACCGAACGAAGCCGGTAAAGGCTTTGAGTTCTTCGATGAGATCAAAGGCGGCGTGGTGCCGGGGGAATATATCCCGGCGGTGAAAAAAGGCATCCAGGAAGCACTGAACAACGGCATTCTGGCCGGGTTCCCGGTAGTGGATGTCAAGGTGCATCTGACCTTCGGCTCTTACCACGACGTCGACTCCTCGGAACAGGCGTTCCGCATGGCGGCGATCTTCGGCTTCAAAGAGGCCTGCCGTCAGGCGAATCCGGTGATCCTGGAGCCGATTATGAAGGTGGAAATAGAAACGCCGGAAGAGTATGCCGGCAGCGTGATGGGCGATCTGTCATCCCGCCGCGGCCAGCTGCAGGGCATGGAGGATATCGCCGGCGGCGGCGGCAAGGAGATCCACGCCAAGGTGCCGCTGTCCGAGATGTTCGGCTACTCAACCACCCTGCGCTCGATGACCCAGGGGCGCGCCACCTTTACCATGGAGTTCAGCCACTACGCGGAAGCGCCGCGCAGCGTGGCCGATGAGATCATCAGCCAGCGCGCCCGTTAAGTTCTCTCCCGCCTGCCGCCGATAGCGGCGGCAGGCATTACGCCTTGCTGTCCACCGAGACCACCACCGGCTGCGGCCGGATGCGCATGGCGTAAATCACCCCGACCATCAGACAGACGATACCGGCGCTGGTCAGCAGCGGCGGCCAACTCTGGCGCAGCATAAAGGTATAGGCCAGCCCGGCCAGAATTTCGAACACGATCAGCGGCCCGACCAGCACCGTCGGTAAGCGCTGGCTGGCTTCATTCCAGCACAGCGTGCCAATCCACGAGCAGAAAAGCCCGAGCACAACCATCAGCGAAACAAACACCCAGGGCCTGGGGCCAAGCGGCAAAGCGAACTCGGGCTGCGTCAGCGCCAGCTGTCCGCACACCAACAGATAGCCGGCCAGTGACAGCGGCAGCGTCGCCACCCCCATCGCCGTCGCCCAGGTGGCCGGCCGCAGCTGCGGATGCTCGCGCAGCCAGCGCGCATTGCGCAGCGGATACCAGGTCCAGCAGACCACCGCCAGCAGCGCCAGCGTCAGACCGCTGGCGTAACGCCAAAGGTCCACCGGCACCGTACTGCCGCGCAGTTCGGCAACGTTAACCAGCACCAGCCCCAGGGCAATCAGCAGCAGCGCCGGCGTCAACCGACGCCAGGAGAGCCGCCCTTCATGACGGCCGTAACACAGGTTGGCGGTGACCGACATCACCACCGGCAGGGTGCCGATAATCATGGTGGAGATCGGCGCACCGGTGCGCTGAATAGCGCTGGCCAGGCACAGGTAATACAGCAGGTTACCGATGGCGGTAAACTTCAGCGCCTCCAGCCAGTCCTGCCGCCGCAGCTTTTTCAGCCGCTGGCGATCGAGCCAGGCCAGCGGCAGCGCGATCAGGCCGAATGCCAGATAGCGGCCGGTAGACTGCAACGCGGCGGGATAATCCGGCACGATCAGTGGCCCGACGAAAATCAGCCCCCACATCAGCCCGGCAGAGAGCGCAAACATAATCCCTAACAACATGACGACTCCATAAAAAACGCCAGTGCGTGACAACGCTCTGGCAGTGTGCGAAGCGATAATGGGCGCCAATCTAACGCAATCGGGTCCGGTTGGCTTGTAGCAAATTGCTGTTTTAGCGCTTATCTGGTGGGAAATACCTGCTTTTGATAGCCGCTGGGGGTGGTGCCATAACGCGCGGCGAAAGCGTGCGTCAGATGCGACTGATCGCTCAGCCCCACTGCCGTCGCAACCTGTGCCGCCGGCAGCCCCTGCGTCAGCAGCTGTTTGGCGCGATACAGGCGGATCGCCATCAGCATCTGGTGCGGCGTCACGTGGAACTCCGCCTTGAATTTACGCTGAAAGTGAAACGGGCTGAGCATCACCAGCGCGGCCAGCTGCGCCAGCGTTACCGGCTGGGCATAGTTGTCCCACAGATATTCCCGCACCCGCGCAAAACGGTGGGCGGTTTCCGAGGGCGTCGGCCGCGCACCACGCGCATGGGGGCGAAAGATATCGACAATATCCAGCAGCAGGCCGTCCTGCGCCAGCGGATCCTTCGCCTGCCACAGCGCGCCCAGCGTGGCGGCGATGCGCCGCGCAGCCAGCGGATCGTGGCGTACCGCATCGCTGAACCACATGGCTTCTTCACCGCTGATTTGCGCCAGCGTTGCCGGCTCCAGATAAATCATGCGGTAGTGCCAGCCGCCGTCGCTGGCGGATTCGCCGGTATGCAGTTCATCGGGGTTCATCAGCACCAGCGAACCGGGCGCCGCCAGGTGCTGCGCCCCCTGATAGCGAAAGCGCTCCGCGCCCTGCACCACGGTGCCGATGCCGAAGGCGTCATGGGTATGGGGCGCAAAAGCGTAGCGCTCAATATAGGCGTGATAAAGCTCTACGCCGGCATGCTGCGACAGATGGCGAAAGCGGGCATGGTCTTTTTTATCGGGGAATCTGTCGGGTACGCCTTGCACGTCAGAGCATCCTGTTGGCTACAATTCAGTAGCGAAGCATAGTTGAAAATTGCCTGGCTTTTGAGTGGTACGTTCACATCTTGTGCGTTGCCGGGACGAAAATCCACGCCGGGCTAGAATTCACCGGGCGAACATGCCACCCTAGACGACTGGTCTAATCCCACTGAAGGAACCTATGATGAAAATTCTAATGGTGCTCACATCACATGACCAACTGGGCGACAGCGGCAAAAAAACCGGCTTCTGGCTGGAAGAGTTTGCCGCACCCTATTATATCTTCAAGGATGCCGGCGTGCAGCTGGTGCTGGCCTCGCCGGCCGGCGGCCAGCCGCCGCTGGATCCGAAAAGTAACGAAGAGGATGCGCAAACCGCCGACACCCGCCGTTTTGTCAACGACGCGCCGGCGGTGACGGCGCTCTCCTCCACCCGGAAGCTGGCGCAGATCGTACCGCAGGAATTTGATGCGGTGTTCTATCCGGGGGGCCACGGGCCATTGTGGGATTTGGCCGAAGATCACCATTCGATCGCGCTGATCCAGGAAACGCTGGCGCATGGCAAACCGGTTGCCGCCGTGTGTCACGCGCCGGGCGTGCTGCGCCACGTCAAAGATTCCCGCGGTCAGCCGTGGGTGAAAGGCAAGTCCGTCACCGGCTTCAGCAACAGCGAAGAGGACGCGGTCGGCCTGACCGACATCGTCCCGTTCCTGGTTGAAGACGTGCTGAAACAGAACGGCGGCCGCTATAGCAAAGGCGAGGACTGGGCATCGTACGTGATCACCGACGACCTGTTGGTGACCGGCCAGAACCCCGCCTCATCGGCGGCCACCGCCAAAGCGCTGCTGGCGCTGTTGAATCAGAAGTAAGACATGAAAAGAGGCCCTATGTACCCAAATACACAATTATTTATCGATGGTGAATGGCGCGACGCCGTCTCCGGTAAAACCCTGAGCGTCACCAACCCGGCCACCGACGCCGTTATCGGCCAGGTGGCGCACGCCGGCGAAGCCGATCTGGAGCTGGCGCTGGCCGCCACCGAACGCGGTTTCAAACTGTGGCGCGAAACCTCCGCCCACCGCCGCGCCGCCATTATGCGTCAGGCGGCGGTGCTGCTGCGCGAGCGCGCCGGAGACATCGCCAAAGTGATGACCGCAGAACAAGGCAAGCCGGTGGCGCAGGCGAAAGTCGAGATCCTCGGCGCCGCCGACGTGGTCGACTGGTTCGCCGGCGAAGCCAGCCGCACTTACGGCCAGATTATTCCATCGCGCCAGCAGGACGTGCAGCAGCAGACGCTGAAGCTGCCGGTCGGCCCGGTGGCCGCCTTCACGCCGTGGAACTTCCCGATTAACCAGATCGTGCGCAAACTGTCCGCCGCGCTGGCGGCCGGCTGCTCCATCATCGTGAAAGGCCCGGAAGAGACTCCGGCCTCACCGGCCGCGCTGATTCAGGCCTTCATCGACGCCGGCATTCCGGCCGGCGTGATCGGTCTGGTGTACGGCACGCCGGCGGAGATCTCTGAATACCTGATCCCGCACCCGACCATCCGCAAAATTTCCTTCACCGGCTCTACCCGGGTGGGCAAACATCTGGCGGCGCTGGCCGGCCAGCATATGAAAAAAGCCACCATGGAGCTGGGCGGTCACGCGCCGGTGCTGATTTTTGACGATGCCGATCTGGACGCCGCGGCGAAAGAGCTGGCGGCGGCCAAGTTCCGCAACGCCGGACAGGTGTGCATCGCCCCGACCCGCTTCCTGATCCAACAGGGCGTTTACGACGCCTTTGTCGAGAAGTTTACCGCCGAGGTGAATAAACTGGTGGTGGGCAACGGCCTGGAGGACGGCGTCACCATGGGGCCGATGGTGCTGGACCGCAGCGTCGACGCGATTGAAGCCTTTGTTGAAGACGCCATCGCCTCCGGCGCCAAACTCACCACCGGCGGGCAGCGTCTGGCCGGCAACGGCAACTTCTTTGCGCCGACCGTGCTGCGCGACGTGCCGCTGAGCGCGCGCGCCATGTCGGAAGAGCCGTTTGGCCCGGTGGCGCTGCTGCGTCCGTTCAAGGATTATGACGAAGCGATCGCCGAAGCCAACCGCCTGCCTTACGGCCTGGCGGCCTATGCCTACAGCCGCAATATCGCCACCGTCAACGCGCTGGGCCGCGACGTGGAAAGCGGTATGCTGACCATCAACCATATCGGCTTCGGCCTGCCGGAAACGCCGTTCGGCGGCGTGAAAGACTCCGGCCACGGCACCGAAGGCGGCAGCGAAGCGATCGAAGCCTATCTGGAAACCCGCTTCGTCACCGTCGCCGGCCGTTAATCCGCCGACGCTGGCAGTCCAACAGCCGGTTAGCGATCGCTAACCGGCTTTTTTTATTCCCGTTACCCCTGCCGCTGCATAAAACGCCGACGCCACGGCAGCAGCAACCACAGCGCCAGACCGGCGGTGATAAAGTCCAGCGCAATCGCACAGCCAAACACCAGATGCCAACCGCCGGTGTATTGATACATCAGCGCCGCCAGCGGCCCGCCGAGGACCGAACCCATGCCCTGCGACATGTACAGCCAGCCGTAATTGGCGGTGGCATGCCGGCTGCCGAAGGTATCCGTCAGCGTTGACGGAAACAGCGAGAAGATCTCGCCCCAGCCGAAAAACACCACGCCGGACAGCAGCACAAACAGCAAGGCGTTATCCCGCGACAGCAGCCACAGCGTCATCGCGCACCCTTCCAGAGCAAACGCGATAAACATGGTTTTTTCCCGGCCGTAGCGGTCGGAAATAAAGCCGAACAACGGCCGCGTCAGGCCGTTGGTAAAGCGGTCCAGCGTTAACGCCAGCGGCAGCGCCGCCATGCCGAGCACCACCACGTCGGCAATGCCGAAGTCACGGGCAAATATCGCCATTTGCGAGGTCACCATCAGCCCGGAGGTCGACATCATCGCCATCATGGCGAACATCAGCCAAAACAGCGGCTCGCGCAGCATTTCGCCGGAACGGTACTGGCGCGACGACTGCGCCACAAAGCGGCTGGCCGGCGCGGTGGCCTCCTCCGGCGGCGCTTTCAGGCCCTGGCTGGCCAGCAGCCCGACCAGTGAGAAAATAGCGCCGAACAGCCACAGCGTATGCTCAAGGCCGTAAACCGCCAGGCTGTTCGCCACCGGAAAAGTGGTCAGGATAGCGCCCATGCCGTAACCGGCGGCCACCGCCCCGGCGGCAAAGCCGCGCTGCTGCGGGAACCAGCGCACCATCAGCCCGACCACGCCGACGTAAACAATGCCGGTGCCCAGCCCGCCCAGGCAGCCGTAGGCCAGGTACAGCCCGGTCAGGTTGGTGACCTGGGAGGCCAATACCCAGCTCAGTCCCGACAGCAGCGTGCCGATGGCGATCAGGCGGCGCGGGCCGAAGCGGTCAATCAGTTTGCCCTGAAACGGCGAGAAAAAGGTCTGCAGGATAATCAGCAGGGAAAACGTCACCTGCAGCTCCGCCAGGCCGACGCCCATTTTCTCCGCCAGCGGACGGGTTAATAATGTCCAGACATATTGCGGACTGGATATTGATGCCATACAGACCAGCCCAAGAAATAACTGAATCCATTTGGTGCGTGCGCTGACAACGACGGGAAGGTTAAGCGTGGTCATATTTCCTCCGGCAAAAGGCCATACGCCCTATTTGGCGCAGGCAACGATGCGTTATATTGAATAAGCGAGCTTCCGGAGGTATGCATCAGGCATGCCACTATCAATAAGTCATTATTAAACAGTGTATAACGGCAGGCGCGTGCTGTTTTATTACGGCATCAATTCACTGCAGGCGTGCAGCGGGAGTTATTTTAGTGCAGCCAGGTCGCGCTTATTTTCCATTAATGAAAAATATCACTATGTCTATTAATTAAATTTATTACATCTTCACATGATCAATAAACGCCCTGAGCTTCGGCGCCAAATATTTTCTGCTGGGGAAATAAAGATAGAAGCCGGGGAAAGTCGGTAGCCATGCATCCAGCAGCGTCAGCGAGGTATGGCTGAAAGGTCTCCTCCATGCCAAAGCTGATGCCGCCGCCTGCGCAGGCGGTGCGTACCATTCTTCCATTTGCGTCATATCACGAAACCCGACCTTCGTCCGGCGTCCTGTCGTTTCTGCTGCTATTTTCTTTAAGCCGAATGCGGCGCCGCTATGCAGGCTGCTGTCCGGCAAGGAAAAACCTAATAAGAATCTACCCTACAAGGAATCATTATGCAGACCCGTCTGTTCAAAATCCTGACGCTCAGTGCCGCCATCATGGCGGCAAGCACCCCGCTGCTGGCGGCGGAACTCAACGCCGGTGCCGTCGCTGCGCCGGATGAATACGGCGCCAAGGTGGCGGCGCAGATCCTGAAGGCCGGTGGCAATGCGGTCGACGCCGCGGTGGCCACCGCGTTTACCCTGGCGGTGACCTATCCGGAGGCCGGCAATATCGGCGGCGGCGGATTTATGACGCTGTATGTCGACGGCAAACCCTACTTCCTCGACTATCGTGAAACTGCGCCACGGGCCGCCAGCAAAGGCATGTACCTGAATGAAAAAGGTGAAGTGATTGAAAACCTCAGCCTGATCGGCAGCAAGGCCGCCGGCGTGCCGGGCACGGTGCTCGGGCTGTGGGAGGCGCATAAGAAATTCGGCAAGCTGCCGTGGGCCGAGCTGCTGACGCCGGCCATCGGCTATGCGCAACAGGGCTTTAAGGTCGCCGGTCAGCAGTATCAATACCGTGAAGACGCCAATAAGCTGTTTGCTGGCAAAACCAACTTTGGCGACTACTTCGGCAAGATGCAACCGGGCGTGGTGTTTAAACAGCCCGAGCTGGCGAAGACGCTGACCCGCATCGCCGATAAAGGCGCGACGGACTTCTACCAGGGTGAGACCGCCACCCTGCTGCTCAAGCAGATGCAACAGGACGGCGGGCTGATCAGCGCGCAAGATCTGCAGGACTATCGGGTTAAATGGCGCGAGCCGATGCAGATCGGCTGGCGCGGCAATATCCTGTATACCGCCCCGCTGCCCAGCTCCGGCGGTATCGCGCTGGCGCAGCTGCTGGGCATCAAGGAAGATCGCGCGGCGGATTTTCGCGGCGTAACGCTGAACTCGGCACGCTATATCCACCTGCTGGCGGAAATTGAGAAACGGGTATTTGCCGACCGCGCCGACTATCTGGGCGATCCGGACTTCAGCCAGGTGCCGGTAGAGAAGCTGACCGCCGCCGACTACCTGCAGCAGCGCGCGGCGGAGGTCAATCCGCAGGCGATCTCCGCTACCGAGAAAGTACGGCCGGGTCTGGAGAGCCACCAGACCACCCACTTCTCCATCGTGGATGCCGACGGTAACGCGGTCAGTAACACCTATACCCTGAACTGGGACTTCGGCAGCGGCGTGGTGGTCAAGGGCGCCGGCTTCCTGCTGAATGACGAAATGGACGACTTCAGCGCCAAGCCCGGCGTCGCCAATGCGTTTGGCGTGGTCGGCAGCGACGCCAACGCCATCGAGCCGGGCAAACGCATGCTCTCCTCGATGAGCCCGACGATTGTCACCCGCGACGGCAACGTGACGCTGGTGATCGGCACGCCGGGCGGCTCGCGGATTTTCACCTCAATCTTCCAGGTGCTGAACAATATTTATGACTACCACCTGCCGCTGCAGCAGGCGGTAGCGGCGCAGCGGGTACACCACCAGCTGCTGCCGAAAGACACCATTTACTTCGACGGCTTTGCGCCATTAACCGGCGAAGTGGCCGCGCAGCTGAAGAAGATGGGCTATACGCTGGAAGATCAGGGCTGGAATATGGGGGATATTCAGGTGATTCGGGTCAATAACGCGACGCCGGAAACCGCCTCGGATCCGCGCGGACGCGGCACCGGCCTGGTGGTCGCCAGGTAAAAACACAGCCCGGCTGCGGCCGGGCCATAAAATTTCGCGGGTGACCCGGCATCCCGCAATGGGTAACCGGATCGCCTGCAGGTTATCAGTGCACCTTTGCCATCGCCTCGGACGATATGGCAGAAAAAGCGAGCACACGGCAGGTCACTGCCGACGCATCGATTTCACCTTATTGGGAAACAGATTTCTTACTACTTGCTTGTGTTGTTCATTGCACTCATGTCAACCCGTACTGGCTTTAAGCGTCTCGTCTTCGTGCCATCCCCCAACTGACCGTAACTATTAGAACCCCAGGCCCACAGTTCGCCACGATCATCCACCACAAAAAAGTAAAATGAGCCTGCAGAAACAGCCACGACCTTGCGACCGTTCAGCGGCGTAAGATCAACCTGTACGGGACGGTGCTGATTTATGGTGGTACCGTCACCCAGCAAACCACTTTCATTGGGACCCCAGGCCCACAAGCGCCCCAGCTCATCAAGCGCCACGGTGTTCCAACCACCTGCCGAAATAGCCACAACCTTATGGCCATCCAATGATGTAAGATCTACCTGCACCGGACGGTGCCGATCCGTGGTCGAACCGTCACCTAACCTACCGCTATCATTAAGACCCCATGCCCACAGACCTCCCTGTTCATCAAGCGCCACAGTATGGTGTTCGCCTGCCGAAACAGCCATGACCTTACGGCCATTCAGCGGCAGCAGATCAACCAAAACAGGGCGGGTTTGATATGTGGTCGTACCATCACCTAACTCACCGTATTTATTTTTCCCCCAAACCCACAGACGGCCCAGATCGTCCAGTATTATGGAGTGGAAGTCACCTGCCCAAACGCCTGTTACCGTACTGCCAGCAAGGGGCTCAAGATCCACCTGGATCGGGAGGGGGTAGGCTACGTTTGTTCTTGTGCCGTCACCCAACTGACCGTCACCATTATGGCCCCAGGCCCATAAACGGCTCTGATCGTCAAGCACCAGGTTATGATAACGACCTGCCGCAACAGCCGTTACCTTGCTACTGCCAAGCGACGCAAGATCAACCAGAACAGGCCGGTTTCGATCGATACCAGTACCATCACCTAAAGCGCCGGCGAAGTTATAGCCCCAGGCCCACAAACGCCCCTGGTCGTCGATTGCCTGCGAACGGGATGCTCCACTACCTGTCGAAATAGATACCACGGTACTCCCACCCAGCGGCGTAAGATCGGTCAGAACAGGTCGGGTCCTGTCTCTATTCGTACCGTCACCCAGCATCCCATCCCGATTAAAACCCCAGGACCATATTCGGTCTTTGTTATCCAGAATAAGCGAATGGAGCGATCCGGCAGCCATCCTGTTTTTATCTCCTGTTACCGTAAAGCAAGAAAGATATTGTTCACCCAATAGTTGCGACGCGAACCCCGACAAGGGATCTGTCGCCCACAGCTGTACGGCGCCCGTGGACGGCCAATCGGTGCCTGATTTTGACCAGAGAGAATCGGGGGTATCACACTGCACATCAACTGAAACATCCAGGCTGCCCGTTGCGGAAAAGCTCTTTTGCAGAGCACCAGCACTACCTTCGCTGAAAAAGGCCGAAGCACCCCGTGGGGGCCGGATTGTCAGCAGGAACTGGCCCCCGCCGCTGTAGTGCATAACGTTGTAGGCCTGCCTGAATCCTGTGCCGAGATAGCCTGGTAAACCTGTCTCTTTGCTGCCAACAGACGATAGCGTATACACCGGTACATCCACACCAGGGGTCACCAGTTGATCCGCCATCGCATTCAGGTCTTCAGTATTGGCGTA
This sequence comes from Serratia sp. FGI94, assembly GCF_000330865.1. Classification (NCBI taxonomy): domain Bacteria; kingdom Pseudomonadati; phylum Pseudomonadota; class Gammaproteobacteria; order Enterobacterales; family Yersiniaceae; genus Serratia; species Serratia sp. FGI94. The sequence goes on along the minus strand of NC_020064.1, from coordinate 2,367,067 downwards.
GTAGTCTTTGACCAGCTCGGTTGAGCCGGTCAAACCCACGTCGTTAATGCATGCCTGTTTGTAAAAACCGGTCAATCCGCCACAAGCGACTTCGCCGACGGCACGTTGTTCCGGTGTAAGTTCCACAGGTTGTGTTGCAAAGCTCGGTTCAGTGTTGCAGCCACTGGCAAACAGACACTCACGCGGTTTGACCAGCCAATCGCCACCAAACAGGGCGTACAGCGCGGTTGAACTCAGAGGCGTTGCCTGCCCCAGGATCTGGCCATTGCGACGGATAAAGTCATTGTTGGGATCGCCGTCGTTATTGCCCAGCAGGCCGCGTTCGCGCCCGGCATACTTCTGCGGGCGGGTAAATTGCAACTCCATAAACGGTTCAGGTGCGGTAAACTGTCCATCCAGCACCGAAACATTGACCGCATACCCGTCAAACGATCCATTATCCGGCCAGATGACGGTCAGACTGCGTGGCTTGTATGTAAAATACTGCTGAACGAACGCGTCTACATAGAGCAGGCCGCCACCAGGCAGTTGTACCAGCCGCTCAGAGGTTTGCGGCCAGGTACCGCCCGTGCCGTTTTTAGCGGGTGCATAGAGATATTCACCATTGACCATAACCTCGAGCCCGATACTGAATGTACCATGGCCCAGAATGGCAGGACGGAGTTCCACCACATCATCACCAACCTGCATGGCCGTTGAATAAAGCCAGGCCGCGCCGAAGCCGGGCAGGAAGTTTGCCTGGACTTCAAAACCATGCACCGGCTGTTCTCTGGCATCATGCACACGCGACAGAATGTAGTTTCCCGTAGCCAAATAGGTATAGGCCATGCCGTCTGCGGTTACCATGTAAGGGTCGCCCCAGACGCGGTCGCAGTCCTTTGAGCCCGGTTTGCAGTGGCAGATCAGCATGTTGGACTGCTCATCCACGACCTTGCCACCTGTCGAGAGCTGGGTCTTCCCTCTCGTCACACCGCGCTGCGAGCATGTGGCATTGACCCGGAACGCCTGAGGACTGGCAGGGGAAACCACGAACGCGTTTTGCTCTGGCTGCAACGGCGAACCGGTAACACTAACATCAACGGCTTCTGCGCCATTAGCGCCAATAATGCCGCTTGTGCTTGCCTCCTCGTCCATATAAGCCCAGGCTATCATTGGAGAAACCCAGGCTATTTTGCAAAAGTTAGCGTTTGTATCCACCGGGCCACAGAAATGGCGGCCCATGCAAGCAATCAGCGGTGTGCTAATCACGCCACCACGAGACTCGCATTCATCCAGATCATAGGTTACATCTTCGGTAGAATCATTATAGACCGAGCTGCCTTCCAGACTGGCATAACCCTTTATACGGTTAGTAAAAATATTCGCTAACCCGCCATTGACAGAAAGTTCTTTAAAAGAAACTGAACCTTGCCCCGCTCCACTATCATCCACTTTTTTTATGCTGTAGTTTGCTTCACTAATGATGTTAAAGGCGTTGAAATTGGTTTTTGTTTCCCATGTGGTGGGTAACCCCAAATAGCTCAAAATTTGAGAAAACCCTGCTGACATGCTCAAATTGCCATGGGGTTTGAAGCTGGTAGAGCTTTTTGATGGACTTTTGCCCTGCTTAATTGCTGCCGCATTACGATCCTGCATGGAATGGCCCATATTAAGGCCCACGTCGGCCTGTAATGTTCCAAGTTGAAATAAGTTACCGAAGTCTTCACTTTCAAAAGGGTCAAGCGATAGATTCACCTTGAGACCCAAATTACTTCCGAAAAGAATATTCAAGGCCAAAGGTTCACTCTTTAGGCCATTGGCAGATTCCAGCAGGCTTCTGATCTCAAATTTGGGTACCGAGCTTCCATTAACATCGACATTTCCCGCAGCCGTAAAAAAGGCTTCAACCCCTGTATGGGTTTCCTCTTCCAGATCGGACTTAAGCTCGATATACATGGCAGCCTCAAGATTGGCGCCAACCAGCGACTTAAGTCGCTGCAGAGGAAGTTTTTTTAAAAGAAAGTCAGAAACATCTACTTCAAGCGAGCAATCGGCTTTGATACCTGCCAGACCCAGCATGTATTCAAGAATGACATTAACATTGGGCTCAGCAATTGCCAGTCTGGGTGTAAGGGCAATACTTCCTATATGTTCACACCCCCCCTCAATGATTCCACCACCAATAGGGCTCCTTCTCGTCTCCTTTTTAGCCGACGCAGGTTGAATGGCTCTGGTTTTTATTCCACTACGTTCTTCTGGTCCAAAATACTCAAGTTCAGGCTCGCCCTGTTCCCCCGGTATTTGCTGCGCTGAACCCAGACGATAGGTGACAAATTCAGGCATAACGCCTTCTTTGACCAAGGGATCGTCTTCGAGCAGGTTGTACACGGAGGCCAGATCAAAGTTAAGGATGGCGAGCTGCTGTCCGTTACTACCCTGGATAACGCGCAGTACCCGACCACTGTAGGGATAGACCCCTCCTTCAGGGCGTGGAATACGTGCATCAAGGAGCTGATTGATAGCCAGGTTGGCCCCCGTAACGACCAGAGGTTTGATTATTCCTTCATCAGGAAAATCGATGGTAGCCTGTTGCAGATGCGCTATTATCTCGCCCTGACTGAAGGCACTGCCGGCACGAGGCTGAATGCCTTTGCTGTACCGGGTTGGATAGTAGATGCTATTAAGACTGATGGTTTGTACACCCACTCTCTTGGGCCAGATTTCTACAACGACGGATACACTCCAGCGTTCAGCGATCGCGGTCTGGCCTTTGTCTTTAAATCGGGGGCGGATACCAATGAGAAGACGCCCTTGGTTCAAGTCTGACGGCACCTGAATGTGCAGACGACCAGGCGTGTTGTCGTCCCAGCGGATGTAGTCTTTGTGGGTGTGGGACGGAACATAATTAACGGTAGTCTCGTTCTTCTGAATACGAACTTCAAATTTGAGCCTGGCCCGATCGGTTTTACTCAGAGCGCCAAGATCGTTTCCTTGCAAATCAATTTTATTGAGATCAACAACATAACTGGAACCTGGTTCGCCAATAATGAAGTCCGTGCTGCTGCCGGTCTTGTGCCAGGTCGGATCGGGATCGACGGCACCCAACACGAGTCTGTGGTTTTGGTGCAGGCGGTTGTTGTGTGCAATGACCTCAGGGTCCTTTTGAGCCTTGAACGCTTCCTCCAGCTGTTTTGGCGTGCTGAGGGGGATGCGCTCATCGCCATCGGCCAGTGCCTGGGCGCGGTTTATGAAGTCGTCCGGGGTTTGTGGGTTGTCTATGAAGCTGTCGTTTCCACCATTACCCCCCTCTGATATATATGCTATATGCATAACACAGCTTGCCTCGTATTCCAGGCGAACCCCTGGCGTGCAAGTGGTTCCGGGCGTGGAGGTAAGGCTGTATTGATTGGCGCTGTCATTGTCAATACGGATATCTTGTACAATGATGGCATGGCCTGTGGTGTTCTGTACCAGAACACTGTCGTTCTGGCCCTCTTGTACCTGCAGTATGGCAGGGCTACTCACCAGCGCCAGCGTCCGCTGCGTGAGCTGTGTGCGTGCCATGTCAATATCGGCAAGTCTGGTGGGCAGCACCAGCAATGCAATGACGATCGCGAGCCCGGACACAACCGCGAACAGGCTGATGCCGCGCAGCTTGCCTATACGTACGGCAAGCAGTGTGACCAAGATAATGCCCAATGCAGTCAGCAGGAATATATACCCTGCTGGAACAGTATGAGTATCCGCACTAAAGGTGACAATAATCTGCGGCGGTAAAGCCTGAGCCCAAACCAGCCCGGGCATGATGGCTGCCAGCAGAAACGCAAAAAAATAAAAAAGAGTTTTTACTAAGGTTATTTTCATGGTTGGAATCCGGAAAGCTCGACAGAAAAGAAAACAAAATAACGCAACACTTGTCTGACTAATCGACGGGTGCACAAAAACAAATAAAGCAAGCAAGACAACGAGATCAAGGCAGGAAGGGTAACATTGAAGTGACTTTAAATTTGTTACAGCAATCAAAATTTATACATGAAGTTAATTTATAAAATAATATTTATGTATAAGATATGGTTTAACAGAGTAGGACATTATAGTTCCAGTGGTGATCTGCGGGCTGAACCTGCGTTTTACTTCGTTTAATTCCGGACTGATAAATAGTCGTGCAAAATGATAGATCAACCTCTATTCATCGCGATAATTAATAATCCCCTAACTGGATTTATCGGCATAATATTAGAAAACAAAATTTTTGACAGCATGCAGTCCTAGCCTATTATTATCTTTCTTATAATTTCTTAATGCTTATTCAGCACACCACCTTCAGCGAATAACGTCAGTCTCTCCATGATGTAATAAATCATTGGATTCTCCCTTAATGCCATTAATTTTTATAAATACCTTCTGAATCATACATCCTCCTTGATCATACCCAGTCACACAGCCCGGCTGCCGCCGGGCTGTGTGCGATTACGCTTTATTCAGTTTGGCATTCACAGCCGCCGCGGCGGCTTCATAACGCTGCCGCATTTCCTGCGCCTCAAGGTGGTTGTCATACAGCGCCTGATAACGCTCGGCGCAGTAAATCAGCACGATGGGCAGCAGGCTGCACAGGTAAAACGGCACAAAACTCTGCGGCAGTTTCAGCGCCTGGAACAACAGGCAGATCGCCACGCTCCACAGCGCCACCGCTACCAGCCAGATAACCAGCCGCCACGGGCGCGCCAGCCTGGCGGTCAGCGCCCAAGGGGCGCAGGGCGCGAAGTCCGCCGCGATGTTGCCGATCAGCATATCGCCCAGGATCACATAGCGGCGCGGGCGAATGGCGAAGAAAAACATAAACAGCATCACTATCGTCAACAGAATCATAAACGCGACGATAAACGCCGGATTGCCGTAGCCGGCCGCCAGGCTGAACTCGGCTTTACGGCCGATGGGCAGCACCAGCGCGAAGTTGATCAGCAGCCCAAGCAGCAGATCCTCCGCTAGACAGGCGGGTAAGCGCCGCGGCCGCGGTGAATAACTGGCTTGGTCTTTATAAATGATCATCGCCTGACGGATTAAAAAAGGAATGGAACGCTCCAACTGCCAGAGCATCACCGCCGGCAGCAGCACCACGCCCAGCAAAGCAATCAGCGGATAGCGGTACTGCGGCCCGCACAACCACACCCCCAAGCTCAGCAGCAACACCACGCCGAGCGTCACCAGTGAGGCGGCCAGCGGCTGATAAAACAGCCGGAACGCGCCGCCCAGCGGCATATGCTCAATACGTCGCGCAATCTCCTCCGGTGTTTCGTACACCCGCATGGTAAAGACCGTGTAAACCCAGTAGCCGCGCCCATCACGCATCATGCTCCAGACGATCGACAGACAAATCGCTCCCAGCCCGGCTACCATCTCCCACAGGCTGATATCGATCACATTACGCAGCAGCGATGAGGTCAGCAGCGCGGAAACCACCACAACCGGAATGCATGCCGCCCGCAGGTAGCGCGTACTGAAGGTATCAAAATTCGGGATCATCCGCGTTACCCTGCCTGCTGCTGCACGTCGCGCTGCAGCTGATAGTAATGCTGAATATCATGCCCGCTGTCGGCGGCGTAGTGCTCATGCAGCAGATGGCTCAGCGTTTTTTTATTGCCGATCTCCAGAAAACGGCGATAGCCCATGCCTGACCATAGGTCCATACTGTCGCGCCAGCGCACGGTATCGGTCAGGTGATGCGCCAGGTTTTCCTTTATCTGCGCTATGGCGTACTCTGCCCGGCCGCTACGGTTCATAATCACCGGGCAGCTCGGCGAGGAGAACGGCAGCGCTGCCAGCGCCTCACGCATCTGCGCCACCCCTTCAGCCATCAGTGGCGTATGCCAGGCGCCGTTCACCGCCAGCTTGATGGTGGTCACGCCCTGGCGCGCCAGCTGACCGACCAGCGTTTTCAGCGCCGCGACATCGCCGCCGACCACCTGCTGCTGCCGGCCGTTATCGCAGCAGACATTCAGCCTATCGCTCAACGTCATCTCGTCGATCAATCGCCGCAGCGTTGCATATTCGTACGGTTTCACCACATACATCGCCCCTTTACGCTGTTCCGCCAGTTGCTGCATGATGGCGGCTCGCCGGCTGACGGCGCGGAACAGGGTTTCCAGATCCATGACGCCGGCCGCGTACAGCGCGCTGTATTCGCCGGCGCTGTGGCCGGCATAGCCGCTTTCCAGCGGCGCTTGGCGTTCACGCAACAGCGTCAGCATCGCCGTGTTGACCGTGGTGACCGCCAACTGCTGATACAGCGTTTTGGTCAACCGCATCATCGGCCCTTTCTGACACAGCTTGCGTACGTCGATACCGGAAATATCGCTGGCGCAATCCCACACCGCGCGGGTGCCCGGCGACACATCGCATACATCGCCGCCCATGCCAACCATCGGCGCCCCCTGCCCCGGAAAGAGCACCACCCAGCCTTCGGCCTGCGTGGGCGTCATACAACGATTACCAACTGATTCGCATACCTGCATACAAGTTTCCTTTTTCGCCAAAGATGCCAAATTCGCTGTCCCTGCGGCCAACGCTGGCGATGGCGCCAGCGTACAATTCAATATTGTTTTTCATCGGCGCGCGGAGATGCACATTCAGTACCGTGCTGTAATCGATCAGATTGGCCATGCTCGACACGGCCCCATCGATCTCCCCGACCCGTTCCTTGTTGGTACGGGTATAAAACGTCAGATAATGTTTGCCGAACAGATTGCCGCCGCGGCTGACGTTGGTGTTTTCCGCCGCCATCAGGTGTGAATACTGCCGGAAACTGTCACGCACCACCGGCAGCCAGAACGGATCCAGTATGTTGGCATAGCCACCATTGACAAACTTGATGGTGTCGGTGTTATTGCGCCATTCACTGCGGCTATAACCCTGGCTTTGACCATAGTATTCCACGCCGAATTCCGTCTGCGCGGCGGAGGTGTAGCGCAGGCCGACGCCGATCTCCCCTTCGACGCCCTTGCCGTTAATCCGGTAGGCCTCTTCCCGGTAGATCAGATCCTCACGCATACCGCGCGCGTAGCGACTGTCCAAGTGCCGCCAGGTTTCTCCGTGGGATAGTGACCCCTCGATGCTGAAAATCAGGTTGTCGCTCAGGTTGCCGCTGGTGCCCAGCGCCAGCGTTTTTTGCTGGCCTGCCAGCAACGATACCGTCGGGTTGAACTTGTTCAGCCCGGTCGAGGTGTAGCTGGCGTAATAGCGCTCGCTGCCGTTGGTGCGCAGCAGCGCATTCCATTCCGACGCGGCCTCGCGTCGCTGTGAAAAGCGCCTCAGCTGCGGCAACACCGCCAGCGTGTAGGATCCCTCTTGGCGGTACAGCGTGCCGCCGGCACCGTAGCTGCCTTCATCGTATAATCCACGCCAGCTGTCACCGGTGGCGTACACCCGGGCGGTGCGCAACCCACCGCTGAAGTTGCGCAACACATCCAGCGGCGAGCGTGAAAACAGATAGCCGCTGGTATGGCGCAGTTTGCCCAGATCGAGATACAGGTTATCGCGCAGCGCCAGGCTGGCCACCAGTTCATTAAGGATCGCCACGCCCTGCTGCCGCTTATCTTCCAGATCGCCGGGAGTGCGCGCCTGCTGCGTATAGGCGCCGCTGGCCTGCCCCTTGATGCTCAGCGTTTCGCCAAGGGTGCAGCGCGCCACCGACGTCAGATACAGATTGACGAAGGCGTTGTTGCGGAACGCCGGATCGTCAAACTTCCATAACGATCCGGACGTCAGCGCCCCTACGCCCTCCACGCCGGCGAAACCGCGCTGCAGGCGGCACTCCGCCGCCGCCCAGGCGCTGTCGCTGCAGGCCAGCAGCAATAACCCCATCAGCGGCAGCCGGTTGACGCGGATCATCCGTTCAGTCTCATCAGATACTCTTTCTGGAAGTTACTCTCCGGCAGCGATTCCAGCACCAGGTTGCTGTATTGCATCGTGGTGTAATTATCCTTGCGCAGCGCGTCCTCCACCACGATGGTGCTGGGCCGCATGCGCCCCAGCACCTGCTGATAATTGCGGTAATAAGAACGTTTAATCAGCACGCCGTCCGCCGACAGGAAATCCGCCCGTCTGGGGTTACCGCTGTCCTTCTCCACCCAGTAATCGACCGCCGGATAGGTGACGTAAGGCCAGCGGCGCTTCAGCGTCAGCTTGTAGCAGGTTTTGTCGCCGCAGGCCTCTTCGCCGACCAGCGTGGAAATGTAGGAATAGTCAAAATCCGCCGCCACCACGTCGCCGTTGGAAACCTGTCCCATCAGCCGCTGCTGACGCGATATCGGGATCGGCCGCCGCAGATCGGGGGCGTAATACCACATTTTGTCCAGGTCGGAGAGCAGCGCCTTGCCGCGATCGCGCGCCGGTGAGACGAAACGCACCAGCGCGCGCGCGTCGCCTTTCGCATAGCGTTCCGACGGTTTATAAAAACGCATCGAAATATCCAGTACCTGCTGGTTCTCGATAATATCGCGCCCGCCGCGGTGCTCGGTCAGCGTCAGGGTATAGCGGAACGGCTGCTCCGGCGCCCTGACCCGGTCGGCATGGCGGATAATGTCGCGCGCGTGCTGGTCTTCCTGCGTCAGTTTCTCCAGCTCGGCGCGCTCCAGCGACTTCGGCAGCGACTCGCCGGCCCACGCGCTCAGCGAGGAGGCGCAGAGCAGCCAGCCGGCAATCATTGAGATTCTCATGGCCAGTTCTTCCGTAAATTGGGGTTAAGCTTCCAGCGACATGCCCAGATCCGCCGTCAGCGTGGTGCCGCGTATGGCGCTTGAACGATCGGAAATCAGGAACGACACGATATCCGCCACTTCCTGCGGCTCCAGCAGCCAGCGGCGCGGCGAGTGTTCGTAACGGTCGTGCAGCGAGGGCCACAGGTCTTTCAGGAACTGCGCCATATCGGTGTTGACCATGCCGGCGCACACGCCGTTGACGCGGATATTGCGCGGATACAGTTCCACTTCGAGGTAGCTCACCAGGTTCTCCAGCGCCGATTTGGCGATGCCGAGCGGATATTTCGGCAACACTCGCTGACTGCCCATGCTGGAAATGGCACAGATCGTGCCGCCGTCGCTCATCAGCGGCGCCACTTCCTGTACGCAGGCGGTATTGCCAATCAGGTTGGTGTTGAACAACAGCTTCCAGTCGCTGCGCGTCATCTCCATAAAGCCTTTGAACGGCGCGGCGGCGGCGTTCAGCACCAGGTGGTCGATGCGTTCCACGCCGTCCGCCCGCAAATTTTTAATCATCGCCTGAATATCGCGCGTTTCACCGATGTCGGCCTTCGCCAACCGCACCCTGACGCGGGTTTCCGCTGCCTGAAAACGCTGCAGGTTGGCGGCACTTTTGCCCTGATCTTTGCGGTAGTTGAGGATCAGGTCATAACCTTCCGCCGCCAGCGTTTCCGCCACGGCCATGCCGATGCCGCGCCCTGCGCCGGTAATCAGTACGGTTTGTCCTTTAGTCATTGATGTTCTCCCTGAGTGTTAAACGAAACGGAACGCTTCTGCGATCACCAGTTTTGAGGCGCGACGCGCCGGAATAATGGAAGCAATCAACGCGGTCACCAGCGGCAAGGCACAGGAGAACCAGAACAGATTGATGTCCTGATCCCACATGACAAAGGCCAGATAGCCTTGGGTGTAACCCGGCGACGGCGGCATCGGAATGCCGTTGATATTGATGATGGAGGCGATCAGAATGCCGAAGCTGACGCTCAGCACCGAGCCGATAATGCCGATAATGATGCCTTCCAGGACGAACAGGCGGCCGATATAGGATTGGCTCAGCCCCAGCGCCCGCAGCGTGGCGATCTCACGCGTGCGCTCCACCACGTTCATCATCAGGGTGTTGCCGATCATAAACACTACGATCACGCTGACGATGGATTTGATAAACAGGAAGATGCCTTCAAACAGGTTCACCACCTGGTGGTAGAACACCGCCAGATCGTCCCAGGAGCGCGCCTCCAGCGGCAGTTGCCGCTGTTCGATCAGCCGGTTGATCTGCGCCAGCACCGCCGGCGTCTGCTCGGTGTCCTGCAGCATAATGATGATTTTGCTGACGTCGCTGGTCTGCAGCAGGCGCTGCGCGGTTTTCAGCGGCAGTTTGATCGCCGTATCGTCATACTCTTTAATGCCGGACTGGAACACGCCGCGCACCTGAGAGGACATGGCATTCTGCCCGCCCTGCGGGTTCACCACCAACATATCCACCCAGTCGCTGTAGCCGGCCGCCAGCGTGCTGGCAATGCCGGAACCGATGGTGATGTCCTGCTGTTCGACGCGCGACAGGTCGCTGCCGGAAACAATGCGGTCCAGTGAGCCCAGCACCAGCGAGGTTTCCGGCTCAATGCCCACGCCGGTAAAGAAGGTCGAGGTGCCGGTATCGTACTGGGAAATAATGCCGGAAAACGCCAGTTGCCCGGTGACGGTGGCGATCTGCGGCGCGATCTGTGCATCCGCCAGCAGCAGTTGCTTCACCTCATCATAGTTTTTAATGGTGTACTGCAGCGAGTTGTTGGCGCCGCCGGTGAGATAGCCTTTCTCATACAGCTGAATATGACCCAGGTTGGTGCGGATGGTTTGCTCCCGCAGCGCCCAGAACGAGTAGTCGACGAAGCCGCCGAAAATAAACACCGCCACGCCGCCCAGGGTGATGGCCAGCAGCGTCACGCCGGAACGCCGGCGCTGGCGGAACAGATTGAGGAAGGTGTAACGGATATCGGTCGGCTTGCGCAGCGCGGTGACGATCACCACCAACAGCGCGTACACGATAATGATGTTGGAGATCCAGAACAGGATATTCATCATAACGCAGCCTCCGCCAACGGCTTGAGCACCAGGCTCAGCTCAGCCGGCGCCCACGCCGGCGCCGGCTGATTGCGCAGCGCCAGCAGGTGCCGTCCCTCGTCACCCTGCTCGCCCAGCACCGCCCAGGCCGCGACGGCCTTCTCCTGCTGACGGCAGGTTTCCAGCGCGCGTGCCGCCATCAGCGTCACCATCGGCCGCAGCGCCGCCGGCAGCGCTGCGCTCTGCTGCAGATAGCCGGTATCTTTTATCGCCACCACGCAGCGGCCGTTGTCGGCCGGTACAAAAGCGTCCATTCGCGCCCGCAGAAAACGCAGACGCCAGTTGTCTTCATCGGTTTCCGCCGCCTCGTCAATATAGAAAAAGCCCAGCTTGGAGGCCTCGGCGGCGCGCAGGTAATTCTTTTTGTTTAAAAAATCCGTGGCGATAAACAGCTGTCCGTAGCCGTAGAACATCTTGCCGGCGCTGTAGTCCGGATGCTGCTCAAACTGCGTCTTCAGGCTGACAGTCGCGCGGTTCAGCTCGGCGATCGGCGCCTGGGCGCTCACCGTCAGTATCGTCTGCAGCCGTTCGTTCCCCGGCATCGCATGCTCCCCGGCGATGACCGTGGCGCTGACGGCCAATAACATTGTTACACCGTAACGCTTAAGCATTGAGAAAGTCATTGCTCAGTTCTCCGTCCTTGATTTCCAACACGCGTCTGGCCTGATCGCGCAGCTGCAGCGAATGGGTCGAAATCACAAAGGTGGTTTTCAGTTGTTGGTTCATCGTCAGCAGCAGGTCGACAATCTCCTGTCCGGTGCGGGTATCCAGGTTGCCGGTCGGTTCGTCGGCGACGATCAGACGCGGGCGCTTGACCAGCGCGCGCGCAATGGCCACCCGCTGTTGCTGGCCGCCGGACAGCTCACCGGGCTGGCGACGGTAGTGATCGATCAGCCCCACCTTCTCGAGCATGTCCATCACCTGGTCCTGCGCCACGCGGCGGCTGAAGCCGTTGAGCATCAGCGGGTAGTAAACGTTGTCGAACACGCTCAGCACCGGCAGCAGATTGAAGAACTGAAAGACAAAGCCAATTGCGTCGGCGCGCAGGCGCGCAGTCTGCTTATCGTTTAACGTTGCCAGATCGTTGCCCAGCAGATAGACATGGCCGCCGGTCGGATAGTCGATGCCGGCCATCAGATTCAGCAGCGTGCTTTTGCCGCTGCCGGACGGCCCGCACAGCGCGATAAACTCGCCGTCATGAATCTCGGTGCTGATGGCCGCCAACGCGGTGATGGCGCCAGGCCCTTTACCAAAGCGTTTGCTGGCCTGTTGCAGGGACACCACGGGTAAGGGTTGCGCAGCGCGTATTGTCATAATCCTTTTTCCTGAACGTTGGGCGGTAAATGGGAGGCCTCCGGCACCAGCCGCAGGCGATAATCGGCAGAAATTTCGTACACCAGATAGCCGTCCCGGTTGACCCAGGAGCGGTGATTGGCGTCCCGCCGCTGGCCGCTGCTGACAATCTGGCACAGACCCGGCGTCGCGACGCCGTCGCCGGGCAGCGTCAGCTCGCCGACGTCGACGTAACGGCTCTCGGCCTGCACCACTTCGCCGTCAATCGGCATCAGCATCCGCTGGCTGCCGTACGCCCCCGCCTGCTGCAGCGCGCAGGGTTTGGGAAAACGCAGGGCGAACAGCGGGAAATCAAACGTCGCTTTGGCCACCGTCAGCGTCTCCGGCGGTTGCTGGTCGCGGCGCACCGTCAGCGTCAACGCCTGCGCGCCGGGTTGCCAGCCACCGCTGACCTGGCGCGTCTTACCGTCATTATCTTCCTCAATCCGGTAGCTGAACCCACCGTCGGCGCCATAGCGCACCTCATCGCGGTAGCGGTACTGGTGCGAACCCAGCAACCCCCGCCAGCGGAAGCGAATGCTGGCCTGCTGCAGATAACTGTTACTGTCCGGCTGCCAGCGCTGGCTGACGCGGTACTCCCCGATTGGCGCGTCGCCGCGCAGCGGCAGAATGTGGTATACCGCCTGATAGTCAGGCCGCGGCGCGGCCGAAAGCGGCATGGCGGCGAGCAACAACAGTAACGTGCCTCTCTTCATGGCATCGCCTCCGTCAGCCAACTCTCCAACAGCCAGGCGCCGCCCTGCCCATCCAACACGCTCAGCAGCGCATGGCCGGGCGACGACGGGAACTGCTGCAAATAGCGCCAGAACAGCGCGGGGTTCATGCAGCCGCTGTCGCCGTACAGTTCATTCAGCGCCCGATGACCCAGCGTGGTGGGCAGGCGATCGAACGCCCGCTGCTGCAGCTGACGCAGCACGCCGGCCGGCGGCGTAACGCCCAGCACCTGCCGGGTATTGGCACCGCAGTGCTGTAACCAACCATCCGCCAGACAACGCGCGGCCTGTCCTGCGGCCTCCGGCAACCGCAGGTAGCGGCTGATGTGCAACCAGGGGCCGTCGGGGGCGGTTTTTTTCAGGATCAGACAGCCGACCCGCTCAACGCTGGCCTGGCTGTTGCCTTGCGCGCCAGCGCGCAGGCGGGCGTAACGCTGCATCTCCGAAAAGACCAGCACCGGGATGCTGCGGAAATGGCCGCAGATAATCACGTTGTCGCTGAGATCGCTGTTCAGCATGTCCTGTGCAATGAGCAGCGCGCTCATCAGGCCGTTGCGCTCTCCGCGCAACTTGCCGCTGAAGCCGTTGATACCGTAGTCGCGCACGATATTTTTCGGCAGGATGTCGACGCTCAACGCATCGCGCCAGCTGTTCACCCCTTCGAAGGTGGTGGTTTCCCCCCAGGAATCGACGTACAACAAGGCGTTGCGCTCATGGCGTAGCTGGAACTCACCCTTGGCGCCCAATTGTGCCACCGCCTGATGGCAGGCGTCCCCCAGACCGTTCAGCCAGTCGCGGTAGTTGGTTTTGCGCAGCGCCTCGGCAGGCTGTATGGCGTCGTCGATACCGAAGCGGCGCAGCAGCCACTGGCTGCTGCCGGCCCTGGCGTTAGCTTTCTTATATTGCGCCGCTTCCCAGACGTTGAACCAGGTGGGTTGAAAACGCTGCAGCAGCGTATCCGGCTCCAGCAGGGAAAAACCGGCCAGGCGGACGGCGTTCGGCGGTATTTGACGTTCAGACGGATTACTCATTGATGCCCTCCCGGCAGTCTGAGAGCACCATGGCGATCACCGACCCGTCCAGCCCAATGCCGGACTTGAGCAGGTGCGGCGTGTGCAGCGGCAGCGGCGGCGCATCCATGTGCACGTGGATCGGCAAGGTCGCGTCAACCGGGTGGCGGCCGGTGGCGGCCAGCAGGCGCCGCTGCAGCAGCGCATCCGCCGCCAGCATAAAATCCAATACGCCGCTGCAGGTGGCAACATAGCCCGCCTGCCCCTTGTAGCTGACCACCGGGATGCCGTTTCTGCCCCAGACTTTCTGCAGCGCCATCGCTTCAGCCTTATCGCCGGCGACAGTGCCGTTAGCGTGCGGCAGCGCACAGGCGATATCCTGCGGCGTCAGGCCGGCCGCCCGCAAAGCACCGTCGATGGTTTGCGCGATAGTGCGGAAATCGGCGGTAAAGGCACCGCCGCGGCCGCCGCTGCTCTGGCGACACACCGAACTGCTGATGGCGACCGCCGGGACAACGCCACGACGCCTGGCATGCTCTTCGCTTTCAATCACCAGCGCCACCGCACCGTCGGCCAGCAGCACGCTGTTGTCCTGATTGTTGAACGGCTGCGACTGGCCGTTGCCAAGCATGCCCTGCCCGCCCATAAACACCACGTCCTGCAGCACGATCTTCAGCCAGCCGACCACCAGCGCCACCTCGGTCTGGCCGGCGGCGATGCCGGCCTGCGCCAGATGCAGCGCCGTCAGCGAGGAGTTGCTGGCGCTGTATACCGAGGTTGGCGGCCAGTCAAGGCGGTAGGCGTCGACAAAGCGGTGCGCCAGCGCGTCCTGCGCATAGCTGTCAGCGTGCAGCTGCTTGATCGCCGGGAAGAACAGCAGGTCTTCCGCGTCGTTGCGATCCTGATAGCCGGCAAAGTCGGCAATATTCGGCCGCATGCCATTGCCGGCCAGAAATACCCGCACGCGCGGCCCCTGCAGCGCGGACGCCGGCAGGCCGGCCATCGCCAGCGCCTCGTCAATCACCGGCTGCAGCTGCCGCCACGGCGCGGCGTCGGCACACGCCGCCCGCGCCGTGTGCGGGTTATTGCCCAGACGCAGATTTTGCCAGTCGTCGTCGTTGTCGAACCAGGGAGCACTCGTCGCGCAGCGTCCGGCAGCAATCGCCTCAATCAGCGTCGGAACATCGGCCGCCAGCGGGCTGCACTGCCCCCAACCGCTGGCTATCACCCGCTGTTTCACACTGCCTTCCTCAACACCACCGCGTAGTGGTTGCCGCCTTCAGTGGCGCCGATCACCAGCGCCGTATTCACCGCCTGCTGCAGCGGCGCGGTCACGAAATGGAAATCTTCGGCGCAGAACTCCTGCGTATACGGGATCGGCAGAATTTCACCGCGCTGCATAATTTCGCTGACCACGGCAATATTCAGCAGGCCGATGCTCGATTCGACCAGGCCGAACCAGCCGTTATAGTTGACCAGCGGCACCCTGCGGCGCGCCTCACCGAGGCTGCGGCGCAGCGCATCGATTTCCACCGCGTTGCGCAGCGGCGTGCCATCGCTGGTGCCGCACACCAGATCTAATTCATGCGGTTCGAGCCCCGCTTCCTGCAGCGCCTGTCCGATAGCGCGCGACAGCGAGGCAGACCGGGCCACAACATCATGGGGGTCAAAGAAGCAGCCGTCATTGTCTTTGCCATAGCCGATGATTTCGGCGTGAATATGCGCCCCGCGCGCCTGAGCATGGTGCAAATCTTCCAGGAGCAGCATCGCCGCCCCCTCACCCGGGATGTAGCCTTGTGCATGATTGCTGTACACCTGAAAAGCCGTCGGATCGCAGGTCAACTGCAGATCGCCGCTGAGCGCCTGCAGATACACCGCGAAGATGCTCATATTTTCATCCGCGCCGCCGACGATGACCTGCGGCTGCAGCGCCTGACGCACCAACTCGTAACCGTAGGTCAGCGCCCCTAATCCGGCATTAATGCCGGTCGCCAGCGAGGTGTTATACCCCTTAATGCCCTCGGAGATGGAGCAAAAGGTGGAGATGGCGTTCATCAACGAACCGGGGAATTCCGAGGTCCGCACCTTGGTCGGATCCGGGAACAGGCTCTGCAGATAGCGGTCCACCGTCGCCTGCGGGCCTTTGGACATGCCGAGGATCATGCCCAGCGTCTGGCCGTCGCGCTTGATTTTACGCCCGGCGTCGTTCATCGCCTGCGTCAGCGCCAGCAGCGCGAAGGTGCTGATCAGGTTGGCCTTGCGCGGGTCGAAACGACGTAGCGTCTTGCGTGGATCCAGATCGGTGATCTGATGCACGCCTGTCGCCTTGTCCAGTTCGCTGTCAATGTCCATACCGGCAAAACGCTGATTGAGGAAGGCGCGCGATTCGCTGTTCTTGTTGACCGCCCCCAGCATCTGTCGAAACTCTTCGCGCGTACTCTCGTCCAGCTGCAGCGACGTCAACCCGTCCGGCACCTGCTGCTGCCACATGCGCTGCAGCATCGCCTGCAGCGTGTGTCCGACGGCGCTGACCGCGCCCATCCCGGTGATCGCTACCCGCTTTGGCGCATAAACGCTCGGGGGGCTTTGCTCCGGCTTCACGCTGGCGATAACGCAGCAGTTGTTGCCGCCGAAGGCGTAGTTGTTTTTCATAAACAGCCTGACGTCGCCATCCTGGAACTCATTGGGCACATAGTTGAGATCGCAGTTGGGGCGCGGCGTGGTGAAATTGAGCGTCGGCAGAATTTTGTTTTCCGGCAGCGTCAGAAAACAAGCGATCATCTCAATGATGCCGGCGGAGCCGATATTGTGACCAACATAGGCCTTGGTGGAGCTGACCGGAATGTCCATGATGTTGGGAAACACTTTCTTCATCGCCAGCGTTTCACAGCGATCGTTGGCCTCGGTGCCGGTGCCGTGCGCATTGATATAGCCGATATCTTCCGGCGTCAGCGCCGCATTCTGCAGCGCGTGGCGCATCACCTGCACCGCGCCCTCGCCGCGCGGATCCGGTGCGGTTTCATGGTAGGCGTCACAGGAGGTGGCGTACGACACCATTTCGCCGTAGATGGTCGCGCCGCGCGCCACCGCATGCTCATACTCTTCCAGCAGCAGTGCGCCGGCACCTTCGCCGATCGACATGCCCGGCGAGCCGGAAAACGGGCTGGACGGCGTCCGTTTCATAGCGTGCAGCGCATAGAAGCCGGCGAAGGTCGGCAGATAGATAGGTTCGGTGCCCACCACCAGTGCGGTGCTGTTTTTACCGTTCTGGATCAGGTCATAGCCGATGCCCATGGCGTTGGTGCTGGCGGTACAAGCGGTCGCGACCAGCTCAAAGCCGCCCTTAAGTCCCAGCAGCGATGATACGATCGCACTGCACGAGGCGAAACTGCCGGAAATAATCGCCTTCTGCAGTGAAAATGCCTCCATCCGCTGCTCAATCAGCGGGATAAAGGCTTCGGTGCCAGCCGAGGAGACGCCGATGATCAACGCCGTTCTGTCACGCAGCTCGCCCGCCGGCAGGTTCCCCTGCTCTAACGCCTCATGGCCCACCTTATAAGCCCACAGCGCAGCGTTATCCAGCGAGGCAACCATCTCGTCGGACAACCCCGGCCAGCTCAGCGGCTGCAGCACTTCCGAGGCGTTGGCGTCTTCAAACCACTCCAGGTATTTTTTGCTCGGTTTAATACCGCAGGTTTTATCGAACAGCGCCTGCTTGAATTCAGGCACGTTGGTGGCGATGGAGGAGAGATGCCCCATCCCGGTAATCACCACGCGTTTGCGAGTAACAGTCATAATGTCTTCCGTGTCATGGTTCCGTGTCGGCAAACCGACGCGCCCCACCGGGCGCGTCGTGAGCGTCAGGCCTGCTCTGCCTGGTCCTGCGCGGCTTTTTCCGCCGCTTCCTGCTCTTCCTTGATGCGCTGCCATTCAAACTGCTGCAGCAGATCGCGCGGACGCGTGCTGTCGACGTAGCTGTGCTCCGACGGGTTGATCAGGAAGCTGTAGTTACGGGCGAATGGCACCGCGGCGGTGTTTACCGCCACCAGCGCATCGCCGCACTGCACCTGATAGCCGTCGATATCCGCCCAGGCCCAGGCGTTGTGCAGCATCAGACGCCCCAGACAGGCGTCCAGATCGGCGGAGTAGTCGCAGACGATTACTTCGCCGATGCACTCGCCGTTCAGCAGCACTTTATCGCCGCGCTGCGGCATCGGCTCGCTGCGGCCGGCCAGGGTCATGCCGACGGCGCGCTGGGCGACGCCCTGTTCAACGCGCCCGCCAATGGCTTCCTGGCCGGTGAACCGATCTTTGTCGTAACGCACCGTCCACTGCATTTGCAGCTCGATCGGGCAGCGGCTGTAGTCATTGAACAGCCCTGGCTCCCAGCACGGGTTCTCCAGACGGGCCAGGCGCTGATAGTCCAGACCACCGGTGCGCAGGTCGAACTTCTCACCAGCCTCCAGCAGTTGCTGCCAGACGTCGGCCAGCTCATCGCGCGGCCCCATCAGCTTGTAGGAGAATTCGCCATGCTTGCCGCTGCGCAACAGGATCAGTTCGTCAACGTGCATATGCTCCTGAAACGGCAGGCCAATCACGTCCATCCCGTACAGTTCCGCCAGCAGCTCCCAGGCGTAAGGGCCTTCAAGATGCAGCACGCCCCACTCCGGCGTCAGCGGCTCAATGGCCTCAATCTCGTCAAACTCTTCCTCGTTGCCCGCCAACTGGTCGCGCAACAGCTGGCACAGAGCTTCACCGCTCATCCACTCGGAAATCAGCAGGAAGCGCTCGTCATCGCAGGCGATGTACAGATCGCTGACGATCATGCCGTGCTGGTCTAGGATCAGACTGTACATCGCCTGTTCGTCGCGGATAGAGGAAACGTCGCCGGCGACCACCTGGTTGAGCAGCGCCCAGGCGCTGTCGCCGCTGACGCTGGCAATACCGAAGTGCGAGTAGTCGACCAATAGAATGTTCTTGCGCAGCGCCTGATGCTCTGCAACAGCGTCGAAGTAGCGCAGCGGGACGTTCACGCCGTTACGTTCGCCCATGATGGCGCCATTTTGCTGATGAATATCGATCAGTTTCATGCCTTCTCCGCCTCTTCCGCTACCTTGTCTGCCGTCATTTCGTTTTGTTTGGCGATCACAAACGACGCCAGAGTGTTCACACTGCGCATATAGGAAGGATCGTCGCCCTCTTTGACCCGGATATTGAAGATTTCATCGAGCAGTACGATCACCTCGGTGGCGTCAACCGAATCCAGTTTCAGCCCACTGCCGAACAGTGGCGTATCGTCATCGATCTGTTGTACGCTCTGATACAGATTGAGGCGCTCAATCAGCCCCGCCTTGATTTTTTCCAGTACCTGTTGTCGTTGTTCAATTACGGCGTTTAGCCCGGTGTTACTCATGGTGTTGCTTCCCCACGGTTAATTAATCTGGATGCCCTTGGCTTCCGCAATGCTGCGGTCGATGCGGAAATTGACGATGCGGCCGGCGCAGGCGATATGACGCCCGACGCGGGCTTCCACTTCGTAATGGTGGAAGCCGTTGGGATCGGCGAACGCCAGTTTGCTATGCACTTCAATGGTGTCGCCCGGGTTGACCACGTGCCGATACTTGACGTCCTGCGACGCCAGAAAACCGATAATGCGGTGGCGCTCGGCCATCACCCGTTCGATCCCTTCGGCGTTCGCCAGCGAGCGCGCCACCTCGTCGAATTTCTTCAGCGTCGTTGCGGTTTCCCGCTCATGGCGCTGGCAGTAATCGCACAGCAGGCTGAAATATTCGCTGGCCTGGCCGAAAATCTCGGCGATCAGCACGCCCGGCATCACCGGGTTATCCGGAAAGTGCCCTGGAATATAGGGTTCATTGAAGGTGACGTGCTTGATCACGGTGATCGAGCCTTTCTCGCCGGGGGTAAAATCCACGATGCGATCGACCATGAAGATCGGTGCGCGCCAGGCCCCCATCCGTAGTAGCACCGAAGGGGGAACCAGACTTTTGTTATAGTTAGCCATGCGACTTTCCTGTCAATTAACGCATGATCAGGCCGCCATCAACGATCAGGGTCTGACCGACGATGTAGCTGGATGCGTCCGAGCTTAAAAACGCCACCACGTTGGCAATCTCGTCAACATGACCAAGACGCTTAAGTGGTATGGCGGACATCACGTTGCGCACAATCTGGCGCGGAACTTTCTTCACCATGCGTGATTCGATCATCCCCGGCGCCACCGCATTCACACGCACCCCTTTGGTGGCCATCTCGGCGGCCAGCGTGCGGGTAAAGCCGACGATACCGGCCTTGGCTGCGCTGTAGTTAGTCTGGCCGAAGCTGGACGTGACGCCCGATACCGACGAAATATTGACGATCGCCGCCTGACGCGCGAGGCGCAGCAGGCGCATACACTGCTTGGTCATATTAAAGGTGCCGTACAGGTTGACCTTGATGACTTGATCAAACTCCTCAAAGCTCAGGGCGCTGAATAAGTTATCTTTATAAATACCGGCATTATTGATTAATACATGAATAGAACCGGCCTCGGCCTCGAGCGTATTCACCAGTTCATCGACGGATTGAACCTCCGATACATTGCACTGATGAATATTTAACGCCTGACCCTGCGGGTGTTTGACCTTTAATTTCTCCAGGCCGCTAACGTCGTTATGGTAAACCGCATACACCGTTGCGCCACACTCAAGATATTTCTTGCATATAGCCAGACCAATATCTCCGCTTGCGCCGGTAACCAGCACATTTTTCCCGTTTAGATCAGGATATATCGCCATAAACAATCCTTTATATTAACACGTCAACTAAATGCCGCCGCGGCAATAGCATGCGTACGGCAATGTGAAATACTCAGCGTTGATTGCGCCAGACCACGTGCTTTCATCTGGCGGGCAAACTCACCGGAGAAGAAATAAAAGGGCCGGCCTAATTCATCGTGGCACACTTCAATGTCATGGAAGGCAATACCGAGGCGGAATCCGGTGCCCAGCGCTTTCACCGCAGCCTCCTTGGCGGCCCAAAAGCCCGCAACGCGCTCGCAGTTGTGCGCAATGTCGCCCAGCTCACGCCGTTCATCATCGGTTAAAAGACGGTACAGTAATTTATCTCCGCTGCGCGTTATTGCTGTTGCGACACGATCTATATCTATAATATCGACACCAAGATTCACTCTGACTTTATCCTTAGTCATTAAATCCAAAAAATTATTACCCGGCGAATGCGGACAATACTTAACGGCAGGAATGAAGGACATCCATTCCTTAATAGGTTGAGTGCAGTTTTCATTGAGTAAATACGGCGGGGTTCCATCCGCGTCTGGTGGGGAATGTTAGCGCATGTTATTTCAAACAATCAATAAAGCACTAAATAAAAAAAAACCATTCACATCAAATTGGAACTTTAAACTGATATTTGGTCAATAAGAAAAACAGATGCATTAAATAAAGATAACTAACGAGACGAAAAACCATAAAGTCGTAAAAATCAAATATTATATTCTATGAGAATTTTCCTTATGCATTAAAATCACCCAAGTCATTAGGATTTTATTGATAATAACCGAGAAATTATCCGGAAATTGATTATAAATATAGAATCCGTCCAATAATTAGGCTGGTCTGATACTTTATTGCAGCGAATAAATAAAGTCACACTCACGCCATCCCTGATGCCGGATGGCGTGACGCGCGCTGAACCTTACTTCGTCAGTTGGGTGGAGTAGTTGGCCGGCACCCAGCGATAGCCGTTGCCCTCACGCTGTACGTGTCCCAGCCCCGGGAAGGAAATATGCGCGGCGGCAACCCAGAAGCCCTCCTTCGCCGCCTGCGCCAGGATGCGTTCACGCGTGGCTATCGCCTGTCGCCGGTCAACGTCAAAGTGAATCGCCACCTGCGGATCCGGCATCTGTACCGCTTTGGCATGAATAATATCGCCCCACAGCACCAGCGTCTGCCCTTCGCTCTCCACGCGGTAGGTAACGCTGCCCGGCGTATGGCCGTAGGCCGCCTGCGCCTGAATGCCCAGCGGCAGCCGCGCCGGGGCGCTGAAGGTTTTCAGCTTACCTGCGGCGATCAGCGGGTTAAGCGCATCGGCGGATTCTTTAAAGGTGTGTCGCTGGCTCTCTTCCACCTTGCTTTGGTTGGCATCGTTCAGCCAGAAGTCCGGATCGCGCCTATCGACATAGACATCCGCATTGGGGAACGTCGGTTTGCCCTGCTGCGACACGCCGCCGGAGTGGTCGCCATGCACGTGCGTCAGCAGTACCGCATTGATGCTGTCGGCCGGGTAACCCGCCGCGCGCAGGTTTTCCAGCAGGTGGCCGCCATTATTGCCAAACAGCTGACCGGCGCCGGTATCCACCAGCACCCGCTGCTTGCCGTCATCAATCACGAAGGTGTTGAGCGAGGTTTCCGCCTGCGGCGTCATTGCATCCTCCGCCATGCGGCGCTGCAGCGTTTCCTTGTCGATCGGCACCAGCAGCCGATCGAGCGGAATGGTCACCGTACCGTCAGACACCGCAGTAACGGTCAGTTTGCCCAGCGTCATGCGGTAATACCCCGGCGCCTGCTGTTTTGTATCAGCGGCCTGCGCCGCAGCAGTAGTCATCAGCAGGCCGACGGCCAGCACTAAATGTCGTTTCATAGCTTCCCCATATGATATTTAACGTCATCTTTAACGCTGGCAGAGATTATTGTATTGTCCAATAACATCATTCAAATTGATTGGGCTGATTGTGAAAATCAGAGAAAATGATTTTAGTCGTATCGACCTGAATTTACTGACGGTATTACTGGTGCTGTACCGTGAACGCAGCGTGACGCGCGCGGCACAAAAGCTGTTTCTGGGGCAACCGGCGGTTAGCGGCGCGCTGGCGCGCCTGCGTGAGATGTTTAACGATCCGCTGTTTGTCCGTTCGGCCAAAGGTATGGAGCCGACGCCGCGCGCCGTGTCGCTGGTGGCGGAGCTGACGCCGCTGATGGAAAATATGCAGCAGGTGCTGTTTCAGCAGCCGGAGTTCTCCCCCACCCGCGCCCGGCAAACCTTTCGCCTGGGCGTGACCGACTGGGTGGAGAGCTGGCTGATCCCGCCGCTGTATCAGTTTCTGCGCCACCACGCCCCCGGCGTCCGTCTGCAGGTGACGGCGACCGATCCGTTTCAGGATGCCGCACTGCTGATGCGCGACGAGATCGATTTGGCGATTTCGGTGGCGGTTGACGCACCGCACGCGGTGGTGCGCCAGGTGCTGACCACCATGGGTTACCAGACTTTCTGGCACCCACAGCAACAGCAGCCGCCAACGCCGCTGACGCTGGAGGCCTATACCCGCGCCGACCATCTGCTGGTTTCCTACCGCGGCGCTGACAGCAGCCTGATCGACCGTCAGCTGGCCACGCTGGGTAAACGCCGCCGGGTGGTTTACACCACGCCGCACTTTGCCACGCTGCCGCAACTGCTGCAGCGCAGTGCGGCCTTCGCCACCGTGCCCGCGGGGCTGGAGACAAACTGGCGACAGCATTACGGGCTGTGCGCCAGCCCGCCGCCGCTGGAGATCGCGCCGTTTGAGGTGGCGATGCTGTGGCACCGCCGGCGCGACCATGAACCGGCGCTGCAGTGGCTGCGTCAGACGGTGAGCGCGCTGCTGGCAGAGGCCGATCGCGGCGGCTGATAGCGTAAACAGACGGCGATTTTGCCCCGTTTTCCCCTCTTTGCTTTCCTTACGCGCGCATTACAGTGACCGTTGGTGTTGTAGCAAGTCTTACACAAGGTCTTTCTGAGCGTGACGAAACCTTTTTTACGCAGCGGCAGTCTGGATAGGCTGGTCGCGTTGGGGGAAAATGGCCAGCCCATTTATGCCCAGGCGCAGTCAATCCGCGAGGCGCTGCGCCTCAAACAGCAACCGGCGATCGCAGATTGTCTGGCGATTCCGCAACTAAACGCCCAACAAGATCGCATCGATTGGTATGCACCGTTCAGCGGCCAGGTGCGCCCGTGGTCCGCGGCCGACGATAATCAACGACGTGCGGCGCTGACGCAGCTGGACGCCTGCCTGACTGACGTTGAAGCGCTCAGCCGGCAGGCAGTGGCCGCACCGCAGGCGGCCCTGCAGCGCTTCGGCGCCTTACTGCGCTACCTGCTGCGCTTTCCCGATATGCAGCACGTCTATCTGGTTGACGGTAAACCGGTGCTGACGTTCTGGGGGTTTAGCCATGCCGAGCACCGCAGCGACGACGATCCGTTCGCCTGCCTGCGCCCGGATGACGCTCCGCCGCCCGCCGTAACGACGCCCGCTGCCGTCGTCGCGCCCGACATGCCGGCGCCAGCGCCAATGGTTCCGTCGCAGCCGCGCGCCGCCGGCCGACGCCGACTGTTGCTGCCGGCTATCGTCGTGGTGGTGGCGACGCTGGCCGCGTTGGTCTGGCAATGGCGGCAACCTCCCGTCGCCGCTCCGCAGGCCGCCGTGTCCGCACCTGCGCCAGTGCGTCCGGCCGCGCCGCCGGCGATCGCCCTCCTGCCGCCGTTGCCACTGGCCAAGGCGACGCTGCTGCCTACGCCCGCGCCGGTTACCGCGCCCGTCGCGCCGCCGGACGACGGCAACGTGCTGATCATGCCCGCGGCGGCGGTGAAAGCCGGCTCCACCCGCTTTCTTAACGGGCAGTGGCGCGCCGTGGCGGACGTCAAAACGCCGCTCACCGGCAGACTGCCCAGCCTGCTTTACCGACTGCATAACGGCACGGGCAGCGTCACGCTCCGACAGGCGGATAACGTGCGCTGTCAGGTCAATGTTGAAACCGGGCTGATGCCGTCCGGCAAGCTGGTGATCAACAGCCGCAGCAAAGCGCGCTGCAGCGACGGCTCCCGCTATCAGATGCCGGAAATCATCTGCCAGCCGCAGGAAGAACACCCCGCCGCATGTAGCGGCCGCTACGGCCCCGACACGCTCTACCCCATGACGATCACGCGCGAGAAAAGATAATGCTGGCGACGCTTCCCCATTACCCCGCTCAGGTTACGCTGGTGCAAAACAGCGGCGTACAGTTTCTGGACTTCGGCCTGCCGCCGGAGGAAACCACGCCGGCGCTGCCCGGCGCCTACGTGCGTAAAACCGCCAACGGCCCGCTGCTGCAGCTGCGCTTTGACGCGGCATCAGGCAAACATCTGCTGACCCATGACGACGGCGCACCGCCGGAAACGGTGCGGCCGGAGCTGCGCCTGCCGTTCGAGCGTTCGCTGGCGCTGCTGGCGGAGCAGTGGCTGCCGCTGCCCTTTTTCCGTTTCAGTCAGGCGGGCGGATTTCTCAACGGCCCGGCAAACTGGGCGCGCATGCGTTTTACTCCGTTGACCCAGCCCGATGAGGACGGCTGCCTGTGGCGCATCACCCTGGCGTTCGATACCCAGCGGCAGGAGACGGATCCGCCGGCGCTGGCGCCGGATGCTAACGACGTCAGCGCCGGGCTGGCGTTCGCCCTGGCGCACCACAGCCGCGATCTCGATGAATTTCTCGATCAGACCTGGGTCGACGGCTGGCTGCGGGACGTGTTCCGCCAGCAGGCCGCGGCGCGTGAACGGCGCAGCGAAAGCGCGCTGCATGGCGCGCTGAAGACGTTTGAGTATCAGGCGCACTATCTGAACCTGCTGACGCTGCTGGGAGAGCGGCTGCGGCTGCCAACGATTCGCCTGATCGCCGACGGCCCGCAGGCGGTGCCGGTGCCGGTCGATCTGATCCTCGACGTCGGCAACTCCCACACCTGCGGAATTTTAGTCGAGCAGCATGCGCAAGAGCGCGACGGCCTGAAGCAGACTTATGCGCTGCAGCTGCGGGACTTCAGCCAGCCGCACCGGCTGCATCAGGCACCGTTCGACAGCCGGCTGGAGTTTGCCCAGGCGTCGTTCGGGTCGGAGAATTACTCTTTCCAGAGCGGGCGCGAGCGGGCGTTCTGCTGGCCGTCGCTGGTGCGGGTCGGCGACGAGGCCAGCCGGCTGGCGGCACAGCGTCAGGGCGCCGAGGGCAGCACCGGCCTTTCCAGCCCGCGCCGCTACCTGTGGGACGAGCAACCTTATAGCCACGGCTGGCGCTTTAATCAGCCGCAGGAGCCGATGGCCGCCGCCGCGCCGCTGTCGTTGCTGCTGAACGATGAGGGGCAGCCGCTGTATACGCTGCCGCCGGCGCAGCGGCTGCCGGTCTTCAGCGCCCATTACAGCCGCAGCGCGCTGATGACCTTGATGCTGAGCGAGCTGCTGGCGCAGGCGCTGATGCAGATCAACAGCGTGGCCCAGCGGCTGACCCAGCCGCACGGCAACGCGCCGCGGCGGCTGCGGCACATAATCCTCACCCTGCCCGCCGCGATGCCGAAACCGGAGCGCGAACTGTTCCGCCGCCGCATGGGCGAAGCCGTCGTTCTGGTCTGGACGGCGCTCGGCTGGCAGGCAGACGATGCGCCGCCGCAGCCGGAGATCCAAATGGAGTGGGACGAGGCCACCTGCGGCCAGATGGTGTATCTGTACAACGAAACGCAGGTCAACTTCGCCGGCGACAGTAAAGCGTTTTTTACCGCCATGGCGCGCCCGGATCGCCCCGCCGACCAGCGTGGCGCGGCGCTGCGCATCGCCTCCATTGATATCGGCGGCGGCACCAGCGATCTGTCGGTCACCCAGTTCTCGCTGGATGATGGCCTGGGACATAACGTAAAAATCATCCCGCAGCTGCTGTTCCGCGAAGGTTTCAAACTGGCGGGAGACGATATCCTGCTGGATGTGATCCAGCGCTATCTGCTGCCGGCGCTGCAGCAGACGCTGGAGCGGGCCGGCGTGGCGCATCCCGCCGCGCTGATGGACACGCTGTTCGGCAATCAGGGGCGGCTCGACGGCCTGTCGACGCGCCGCCAGCAAACGGCGCTGCAGCTGTTTATGCCGCTCGGCCGGGCGATCCTGCAGGCCTACGAAGCGTACGATCCACTGGACGCCGGCGCCGAGCTGGCGGCCACCTTCGGTGAGCTGCTGAGCCAGAGGCCGACCGACGGCGTACTGCACTTTATCAACGCGGAGGTTCAGCGCCGGCTTGGCCCCGACGCGCCGGCGTTCGACATTCTGCACACCCCGCTGCTGCTGCCGCTGCGCGATCTGCACGCGGCGTTTTTATCCGGGCAGATCCGCATCGCCGCCTGCCTGCGCGCCCTTTGCGAAGTGGTAGCCCATTACGCCTGCGACGTGCTGTTGCTGACCGGCCGCCCCTGCCGGCTGCCGGGCGTACAGGCGCTGCTGCGCCACCTGCAGCCGCTGCCGGCGGGCCGCATGCTGTCGCTGGACGGCTATCACGCCAGTCAGTGGTATCCGTTTGCCCGCCACGGACGCATCGACACGCCGAAATCCACCGCGGCGGTCGGCGCCATGCTGTGCCTGCTGGCGCTGGATCTGCGCCTCGGCAGCTTTTACTTCAAGGCCGGCGATTTTCAGCCCTATTCCACCCTGCGCTACCTCGGCATGCTGGATGCCCGGCAGAGCCTGAGCGACGATAACGTCTACTACCGCGATATCGATCTGGACCGCCACGACTTCAGCCTGGATGCGCGTGCCTTTAGCCTGCGCGGCCCGCTGCGCCTGGGCTTCCGCCAGCTGGATAACGAGCGCTGGCCCGCCTCGCCGCTGTATAGCCTGCAGATTGTCGATGCGCAGCTGGCGCGTCGGCTGGCCGGCAGCGCGGTGCTGCAGGTGCGGCTGCAGGTGGCCGACGGCGAACGGTTCGAACTGGCGACCGCCACGCTGGACGACGGCGAAACGGTGCCGCTGTCGCACCTGCAACTGAGATTAAATACCCTGGCGGCCGGCGACGACGCGGCAAACCATTACTGGATCGACAGCGGGAGCGTGTTTCAACCATGAATGCTATTTCTTTACCGGCACGCCGCCTGCAGGACGTTGCGCAGCAGGCGCTCGACTGGCTGCAGGAGGCGCGCCATGATTCGGCGCGACTGGCGGCGGAAGCGGAGAGTCTGGCGCTGCGCCTACGCCGCTGCCGGCGCGACGCCCGGCGGCTGGCCGCCGCCGCTGACGACGACTGCAGCCTGGGGATCTACGGCCATGCGCCGCAGGTAAAAGCCGCGCTGCTGCATCAGTTGGCTATCGCCCGGCTGCCCGTCGGGCAACCGGCGCTGACGCTGCGCTATCGCCGGACGCCGCAGCCGACAACCCCCTGCCTGACGCTGCTGGAGGAGAGCGATCTCGCCGGGCTGCTGTTTTTCGCCGCCGGCGCACAGCCGCCGGACCGCCAACGGCTGGCGGCTGGCCTGTCCGCCCTGCGCCGTCACTCCGCTTCATCACCGTCGCCAAGCGTTGATGAAGACCGTCTGCTGACGCTGTGGGAGACCCTGAGCCACTACCTGCCGCAGATCGCCGACGATCCGTTCTGGCCGGCGGCGCTAACGCTGGCGCCGGGCCTGAGCATCGACCAGCGTACGACGCTATTCGCCCCGCTGTGGGGGGAACGACCGGCATTCAGCGCGCTCTATCGCCGGCTGGCGCACCGGCTGCAGGATCTTGGCGGCCGCCGCTTTGCGCTGACGACGGACAGCGACACGCTGAGCGCGATGATCGACGGCTCGGCGGCGGACTGGCTTAACGACGAAGACGCATGCTATACCGTACTGCAGCCGCTGTCGGGGGAACAGACGCCACAGCGCTGTCCGCAGGCGGAACTGGCGCTGCTGGCGGCCGAACTGACGCTGAGCACGCCGTCGGGCGACGACATCTTTAATCATCCCGTCGATCTGCTGGATATTCCCGGCGTCGACGCCGAATGTGAGCAGGCGCTAACATCAACCCTGTTGTCTGCCAAACGCCGCTGGCTGTTGCACCGCAGCGGCGATGGCAGTCAGCCCGATCTGCTGCTGGTCAGCAGTGCGGCAGCCGAGCGACTGGCGGTATTACCGGCCGCTAAAGCGCTCGCCCGCTGGCAGCGCGTGCAGCAGGGCTGCCTGCCGGCCCCGGCGGACAAACCGGATGTTATCTGGCTGCTCACCGCACGCAGCGACGCCGCACAGGCGCATGAGGCCGCCGTACAGCGCCATATCGGCCAGCCGGGCGTCCACTGGGGCACGCTGCTGGCGCAGGATGCGCAAGACACCCGACGCATGCTGGATTACCTGACGACGGCGGTCGATCGCCACGCCCGCCAGCGGCGGCTGGACGACCAGCGGCAGGCGCTGCTTGATATTCTGGCGAAAACGGTGCTGGGCGACTGGCTGCCGGCGGCGGACGGCGATGAGCGCCGGCAACAGCAGCAGATCGCCCGGCGTCTGCTGCAGACGCTGCAGGCGCGCACCGGGACGCACGGCGATCTGCTGCAACAGCTGCTGCCGCCGCAGGAAGCGCTGCTGCATCTCTATCAGCAGCCGGCGCCGCTGGCCGGCGATCGGCCGTTCGGGATCGGCATCGAGCTGGATCTGCTGGCGCCCTTGGCCGCCGGCGGCGATAGCTCCCCGCCGGCGTCATCTTTTGCCGACGCCGCGCTGCGCCTGTGGCTGGCGCACCTGCGCCGTCTGGCGGATAACCGCGCGCTGCAACGGCAGCTGGATATCGACAGCCGCTGCCTGAGCCTGCTGGCCGATACGCTGATTAACGCCGCCTGGCGGCTGGGCATCGACCGCCAGCTGCGCGACGCGCTGGCGACGGACAGCGGCAATGCACAGCGGCAAACCTCGCTGACGCTCGGCGTGCTCGGCGATTTTGTCGCCTGGCTGGGCTTTCAGCAATGCCCGCCGCCGCAGCGCCCCGCCAGCCGCATCCATCAGGGACAGCCGATTTTTGTCTCCCCGCATACATCGTCCGGCGATCCGGCGACGTCGCGCCTGACCCGGCTGGCAACCGCGCCGGTCAATAACGCCGCCTTCTATGTCTATGACTGGCTGGTGGGATTGCAGACGCTGGCGGAAGACAACGCCGGCCAGCGCGCGGCCGCCAGCCTGCCGGCGCGGCAGCAGCAACGTCTGGCGCACATTGTGGCGGCGCTGGATGATGACGGATTGACGGGGGAGTAATAAAGACGGTGACGTACGGGGTCATGGTCGGAGAGCGCGAAAAAAGGCCCCGCGTCACCGCGATGGGCTCAGGAGCCTTTCATCTTCCTGGACATAAGATCCATGATTTTATGAACAATATAAAAAACCACCACCGTCGCGGTGATGGCTATCAGCCGTGCGGTCACCGTTTCAAAGTGAAAGAAAAAATAGACGCATAGTGCCAACATGACGAAAAGCATCAGTTGAAACAGTACATCCCGGAAGAAGCTTATGCCTCGTTTGAGAATTCCAGCGTTTTTCATTGCGCTCTATGTTCCAGAATCTCCAGTATTTTCACAAATTCCCCTTCGCCGTACCGGTTACGAACGCTCAATGCATCAATGAAAGGTTCCAGATACGGTTGTAGGATAATGAACGGGAAAGGTACTGTAATGTGCCGGGAAAATCTTATGGTTGGTACTAAGAAGAGGCAGACTTTTACTGAAGCGTAGCGCTCTATCAATAAGTGTTAGCGCCATCGCTATTCTGTACGGCAATATGGGGCCGCAGCCCCATAGCGGGAGCGATCAGTAACGATCGACGCTGACAATCTGCTCCAGCGGCAGTTTGCCGATGCGCGGATAAGGCTGGCTGATGCCCTTGCCGATCGCCACCATCAGGGCGATCTGATAATGATCCGGCTTATTGACGACCTTGCCGACCGCCTCAAAATCGAAGCCGTCCATCGGACAGGAGTCATAGCCCTGCGCTTTGGCGGCCAGCATCAGCGTCTGGGCGAAAATGCCGCTGCTGCGCATGATTTCATCGCGCTGCACCTGCGGCTTGTCACGGTAATACTGGTCAATCGCCGGGTACATAAACTGCTGCACCGGCTCCGCCGCCTCGCCCCAGATGCTTTTCACCTGCGATTCCCAGCTGGACAGATCGCCGCACAGCAGCACCAGCATGGAAGCGTCGGTCACCTGCGCCTGATCCCAGGCCAGTTCGCGGATCGCCGCCCGCTGGGCAGCATCTTCCACCAGCAGCGGACGCCAGTGCTGCAGGTTAAACGCGCTCGGCGCATTTTGCAGCGCGATATTCAGCAGCGCTTTTTTCTCATCCAGCGTCATCGCATGCTGGCTGTCGAACTGTTTGGTCGCCCGGCGTTGGGCAATTGCGTCAAGCGTATTCATCCGTAACCTCATTGAATTTATATGTAGCGTCGCTGCTATTCTCAGAATATTTCATCGCATGTCCAGCCCGCGCCGCGCCGGTGAGCACGTTTTGTCAGGTTCCCTGCCGCAGATAGGCGGCCATTTCGTCCTCCGGCACCATCCCGCCGCCGGTGGCCCACACCACGTGGCTGGCGTTTGCCATCTGCTGTTCACTCAAACCTTGCTGCGCCTGCCACTGCGGGTTAGCAACCACTCTCCACGGCCCCGGCATGCCGGCCAGCGCCGAAGGCTCCAGCCGGATCTGCTCATGCCGATCCAGCAGCGCCAGCAGCTGGTACATCTCCTCATCGCTCAGGGTATAAAAACCGTCCAGCAGGCGCTCCATTGCCCGGCCGACAAAGCCGGAAGGCCGCCCCACCGCCAGGCCGTCCGCCGCCGTCAGGTTATCGATGCCGATATCCTGCACCGCTATCGCGTCGTGCAGGCCGGTATGCACGCCCAACAGCATGCAGGGGGAATGGGTCGGTTCGGCGAACAGGCAGTGAACATGGTCGCCGAAGGCCAGCTTCAGGCCGAACGCGACGCCGCCCGGCCCGCCGCCCACGCCGCACGGCAGATAGACAAACAGCGGATGCTGTTCATCCACCACGATGCCCTGCCGCTCGCACTGCTGCCTCAGCCGGCCGCCGGCCACCGCGTAGCCGAGAAACAGCGTTTTTGAGTTTTCATCGTCGATAAAGAAACAGTGCGGATCCGCTGCCGCCTGTTGCCGCCCCTGTTCTACCGCTACGCCGTAATCTTCTGCATATTCGATGACGTTCACTCCGTTTTCCCGCAGCTTCTGCTTTTTCCAGCCGCGGGCATCGGCGGACATATGCACGCTGACGTTAAAGCCCAGCTTGGCGCTGATAATGCCGATCGACAGCCCCAGATTGCCGGTCGAACCGACGGCGATGCGGTAGCGGCTGAAGAACGCACGGAATTCGGCCGAAAACAGGCGCGCATAGTCATCCTCCGGCTGCAGCAGGCCGGCGCCCATCGCCAGCATTTCCGCGTGGGTCAGCACTTCGTAAATACCGCCGCGCGCTTTGATTGAGCCGGAGATCGGCAGATGACTGTCTTTCTTCAGCCACAGCCGCCCCGTCAGCGCGCGGCCATAACGGCCGTTCAGCGCCTGCCGCATGGTGTCGATCGCCACCAGTTCCGATTCAATCACCCCGCCCGTCGCACGGGTTTCCGGGAAGGCCGCGCTCAAATAGGGCGCAAAACGCGCCAGACGCTGCTCCGCCAGCGACACGTCCTCGCGCCCCAGGCCGACAAACGGCAGTCCCTGCGCCAGCGTGGTGGCGCGCGGGTTAAACCAGGTAAGCGGTTCCAGAGCCTGCAGTCTGGCGACCAGAGGATAGCGGTGAATCAGGGTGTTCAGCTCTTGCTGCTGCATAACGACAGCTCCTTGCAGGTGAATGGCGACAGCATGACGCACTATCGCTGATAACGATATCTTTTTTCTGCGTTTTCCCTCCCCGCAGCGGAGAGGGAAAACATCGTAGCTGCTTTACCCCTGACGATTAGCCGCCGCCTCCAGCGCGGCGATATCGATTTTACCCATTTTCAACATCGCTTCGGCCACGCGCTGTGCCCTGGCCCGATCGTCACCCCGGACCAGCTCGCCCAGCCGTTTCGGCACCACCTGCCAGCTGATGCCCCAGCGGTCCTGCAGCCAGCCGCAGGGTTCGGTCTTGCCACCTTCGCTGAGCGCCGCCCACAGGCGATCGACCTCGGCCTGATCGTCACATTCGGCGGCAATCGCAAAGCGGTGGGTAAAGGGATCCATCGGGTGAGCCTCAAACGCCAGATAACGCTGATCGCCCAGGATAAAGCCGGCCATTTTGACGCTGCCCGCCGGGCCGGACGGCGAATCTGCGGGCAGCGTCGAATGCCATTCCAGCTTCGAGCCGGGAAACAGCGCGATATAGCAGGTCAGCGCGTCTTCCATACCTTGCGCAAACCACAGTTGCTGCCTGATGATGGCCATAGCGCCCTCCTTTACTCATCGAGCAGCGTGGAAAAACCGCCGAAAATCATCCGCGCACCGTCAAACGGCATCTCATTGCCGAACGCCTGCATGCGCGGGTCGCTGCGCATCTTGCCGTTCGCCTCGTCGCGCACCTGTTTGGACGGATACTCAATCCAACTGAATACCACCACCTCGTCAGCCGTGGCCTTCACCGCGCCGCGAAAATCGGTGACTTTACCGTCGGGTACGTCGTCCCCCCAACACTCCACCACGCGGGTGGCGCCGAACTCCTTAAACAGCGGCGCGGCTTTCGCCGCGAGCGCACGGTACGCCTCCTGATTGGCGGCGGGCACCGCCACCACAAAACCGTCTACATATTTCATGTTCAGGCTCCTCTGTCTTGTCAGACAGTCAGGTTGTCGACGACGCCGATGGAAAACCGGCGCCCCCTACCATTTTAGTCGCCCGTGCAGATAGTCACGCAGGTTAATCAATTTTATCCGCCGCCGGCAGCGCCGTGCCGCCGCCCATCACCTTATACAGCGTGATCAGGTTCTGGTAATGGGTCTGCTGCACGGCGATCAGCGACTGGCGCGCGCTGTACAGCGTGCGCTGCGCCGTCAGCAGGTTCAGATAGCCGTCGACGCCGTGGCGGTAGCGCAGCTCCGCCAGCTGCGCGTACTGCTGCGCCGCCGCAACGTTGCCGCGCTGCGCGCTCAGTTGCTGATGCACGGTGGCGCGGCGCGCCAGCGCGTCCGACACCTCCTGAAAGGCGGTCTGCACCGTCTTCTCATAGCTGGCGACATAGGCCTTCTGCTGGGCGTTGGCGTAATCCAGCGTCGCCGAGTTATAGCCGCCGCTGAAAATCGGCAGGCTGATGCTCGGCGCAAACGACCAGATTCCGGCCCCCTGGCTGAACAGCGATGACAGCGACGCGCTGCCGACGCCGCCGCTGGCGGTCAGCGAAATGGTGGGGAAAAACGCCGCCCGCGCCGCGCCGATATCCGCGTTGGCCGACTTCAGCGTGTGTTCGGCCGCCAGCACGTCCGGCCGGTTCAGCAGCACCTGTGACGAGACGCCCGCCGCCAGTTCCCGCATGCTGCCGGCCAACGCCTCGATGCCCGCTGGCAGCAGATCGGCCGCGACCGGCTGACCAACCGCCAGCACCAGCGCATTGTTGTCCTGCGCCACCAGGGTGGCGTATTCGGCCACGTCGGCGCGCGCCGCCTGATAGACGGTGTCCGCCGAGGCAACGTCCACCAAAGAAGCGATGCCGTGCCGCTGGTTGTTGCGCGTCACCGCCAGCGAGCGCTGCGCGCTGACCATGGTGTCCTGCGCCGCCGCCAGGTTGCTGCGGTCGGCCGCCAGCGTGATCCACGCCTCCACCACGGTGGCGATCACCGATAGGCGCGTGCTGCGCGCCGCCTCGGCGCTGCTCAGGTAGCTTTCATACTGGGCGCGCGTCTGGCTGCGGTTTTTGCCGAACAGATCCAGTTCAAAAGCGCTGGTGCTGGCCTGCGCCTGATAGCTCTGACTGATGGCGGTGGCATTGCCGCTGCCGCTCAGCGCCCGCGAGCGGCTGCCGTCGAGGCCGGCGTCAAGGGTCGGCAGCAGCGAGGCGCGGCTCTGCGCATACTGCGCGCGGGCGGCGGCGATATTGGCAATCGCCTCGCGCAGATCGCGGTTGGCGTCCAGGCTCAGCGCCACCACCTGCCGCAGCCGGGCGTCGGTAATGTAATCGCGCCACGCCACCTGCGGATAGCCCGCCGTCTGGCTAGCCGCGGCGCTGTCGCCGAGCGTGACCGGCAGCGCCGGTCGCTGATAGTCCGGATCCAGCGACAGGCAGCCGGCCAGCAGCCACGGCAGGGAAACCACCGCCAGCCGTTGCAACAGCTTATTCTGCGTCATGTGAAGCATCCTTATCATCGGTCAGTCCCTGCGGCTTGCCGGCGAACACGCGGCGCACCAGGACGAAGAACAGAGGAACAAAGAAAATGGCCAGTACGGTCGCGGTCAGCGTGCCGCCAAGGATGCCGGTGCCGATGGCGATCCGGCTGTTGGCGCCGGCGCCGCTGGACAGCGCCAGCGGCAGAATACCGGCGCCAAAGGCCAGCGAGGTCATCAGAATCGGCCGCAGCCGCAGCGCCGCGGCCTCCACCGCCGCCGCCGTCAGGGTGGCGCCGCGCCGGTAGGCGTCTTCGGCAAACTCGACGATTAGAATGGCGTTCTTCGCCGACAGGCCAATCACCGTCAGCAGCGCCACCTGGAAGTAAACATCGTTCTCCAGGCCGCGCAGGCCGATCGCCAGCAGCGAGCCGACCACGCCCAGCGGCAGCACCATCATCACCGAGAACGGAACCGACCAGCTTTCATACAGCGCGGCCAGACACAGGAACACCACCAGAATGGAGATGGCGTACAGCGCCGAAGCCTGCCCGCTGGTCAGCCGCTCCTGATAGGACAAACCGCTCCAGGCGTAGCCGGTGCCGGCCGGCAGCCGCTCCGCCAGTTTGGCCATTTCATCCATCGCCGTGCCGGAGCTGACGCCGGATGCGCCCTGTCCCTGGATTTCATACGCCGCCAGACCGTTGTAGCGCGACAGGTTTTCCGGCCCGTTGATCCAGCGGCTGCTGGCAAAGGCGGAGAACGGCGTCATGCTGTCGTCGCTGCCGCGCACAAACCACTTATCAATGTCCTCCGGTTTACTGCGGTATGGCGCATCGCCCTGCAGATAGACCTTTTTCACCCGGCCGCCGTCGATAAAGTCATTGACGTAGCTGCCGCCCAGCGCGCTGCTGAGCGTGCTGTTGATATCGCTGGTGCTCAGCCCCAGCGCGCTGGCTTTGGCATCGTCGACGTCCACCTGCAGCTGCGGCATATCCGGCAGCGTATTGGCGCGCACCGCCGACAGCGAGGCGTTTTCACCGGCCTGCTGCAGCAGTTGGTTGCGCATCGCCAACAGCTGTGCGCGCGTGGTGCCGGCGCGCGCCTGCAGTTCAAAGGTAAAGCCGTTCGACTGGCCGAGACCGGACACCGACGGCGGCGTCAGCGAGAAAATCTGCGCATCGCGTTCGCGGGAGAAGTGGGCCATCGCCCGCTTGGCGATCGCATCGGCGCTGTTCTCGCTGCCCGGCCGCTCGCTCCAGTTTTTCAGCGAGATAAACCCCATGCCGGCATTCTGTCCGCTGCCGCTCAGGCTGAAGCCGGAGACGGTGAACACCACGTTGACGTTGTCTTTCTCCTGAGTCAGGAAGTAATCCTTGATTTTATTGCTGATAACCGCGGTGCGCGCGTCCGTCGCGCCGGCCGGCAGGGTAAACTGCACCATCACATAGCCCTGATCTTCCGTCGGTAAAAAGCCGGTCGGCAGGCGGAAGAACATCAGCCCACAGCCCGCCAGCACCACGGCGTACAGCAGCAGATAGCGCGCCGGGCCGTGAATCACCCGGCCGACCCGCTGCCGGTAACCCGCCTGCAGCCGTTGATAGCCGCGGTTAAACCGGCCGAACAGCCCGCGGGTGCCGTGCTGTTCATCCAGGGGTTTGAGCAGCGTGGCGCACAGCGCCGGGGTCAGCGTCAGCGCCACCACCACCGACAGCACCATGGAAGAGACGATGGTGATCGAAAACTGGCGGTAGATGACCCCGGTCGAACCGCCGAAGAACGCCATCGGCAGAAACACCGCCGACAGCACCATCGCAATGCCGACCAGCGCGCCGGTGATCTCCCCCATCGACTTTTCCGTCGCCTGGCGCGGCGGCAGCCGCTCTTCACGCATCACGCGCTCAACGTTTTCCACCACCACGATGGCGTCATCCACCAACAGACCGATGGACAGCACCATGCCGAACAGCGTCAGGGTATTGATCGAGTAGCCGCACGCCGCCAGCACGCCGAAGGTGCCAAGCAGCACCACCGGTACGGCGATCGCCGGGATCAGCGTGGTGCGCAGGTTCTGCAGGAAGACAAACATCACCACCACCACCAGCACAATCGCTTCCAGCAGGGTTTTCACCACCTCTTCGATCGAGATATGGATAAAGTCGGTGCTGTCCAGCGGGTAGGCCACCTTATAGCCCTGCGGCATGCCGCGCTGGAAATCGCTGATGGCGGCCTTGACCGCCTGCGCCGTCGACAGCGCATTGGCGCCCGGCGCCAGCATCACCGCAATGCCGGCCCCCGGATGGCCGTTGACCTGCGAGTGGGCACTGTAGTCTTCCGCCCCCATTTCCACCCGCGCCACGTCGCCCAGGCGCACCAGCGCACCGCTGCCGGCGCTTTTAACGATAATCTGGCGAAACTGCTCCGCCGTCTGCAGCCGCGAACGCGACATCACCGTGGCGGTCAGCTGCTGATCGCCGCCCGACGGCAGCGCGCCGAGTTTGCCCGACGACACCTGAGTGTTCTGCGCTTCAATGGCGCTGGTCACATCCGACGGCATCAGCGAATAGGACGCCAGCTTGGTCGGGTTAAGCCAGATGCGCATGGCATGCTGCGCGCCAAACACCCGCACGTCGCCCACGCCCTGCACCCGCGCCAGCGTATCCTGCATATTGCTCACCAGGTAGTCGGAGATATCGTTGGCGCTGCGGCGGTCGGTTTCATCGTACAGCGCCATAATCAGCAGAAAGTCGCTCTGCTTTTTGGTCACCGTGATGCCCTGCGCCGTCACTTCGCTCGGCAGACGGCTCTCCGCCTGCTGCACCTTGTTTTGCACCTGCACCTGGGCGATATCCGGATCGGTGCCCTGATCAAAGGTGACCGTGATCGATACCGAACCGTCGGAACTGCTGGAAGAGGAGAAATAGAGCAGACCGTCAAGGCCGGTCAGCTGCTGCTCGATCACCTGCGTTACGCTGTTTTCCAGCGTTTCCGCCGAGGCGCCCGGATAGGTGGCGGAAATCGCCACCGACGGCGGCGCCACGTCCGGGTACTGTGAAATCGGCAGCGAGCGGATCGCCATCAGGCCGCACAGCATAATGATAATGGCGATGACCCAGGCGAATACCGGGCGACGGATAAAGAATTTCGCAAACATGTTACTGCACCTTATCCTTGGCGGTCGCCACTTCGACGGCGCTGACCCGGCTGCCCGCCTTCACCTTATCGGTGCCTTCGACAATCAGCCGATCGCCCGCCTGCAGGCCGGAGGTCACCAGCCAGCTGCTGCCAATCACCCGGTCGGTCACCACCCGGCGCTGTTCCACCTGATTCTGTCGGTTTACCACCCAGGCGGTGGCGTTGCCGTCGGCATCGCGGCCGATCCCCTGCTGCGGCGCCAGAATCGCCTGCGGATCGACGCCGTTTTCCACCGTCGCCCGCACATACATGCCCGGCAGCAGCTGGTGCTGCGGGTTGGGCACCACCGCCCGCAGGGTGACCGAGCCGGTTGACTCATCCACCGCCACTTCGGTTAACGCCAGTTTTCCCTGCTGGGCATAGGCCGTGCCGTCCTCCAGCTGAACCTTCACCGGCACCGTCTGCGACGTTTTGACCCCCGCCAGGCGTTTGCGCAGCTTCAGCAGTTGGCTGCTGGACTGCGTCAGGTCGATATAGATCGGATCCAGCGCGCGGATAGTGGCCAGCGCGTCGCTCTGACCGGCGGTCACCAGCGCGCCGGGAGTGACGGCGGAAATGCCGATACGGCCGGCAATCGGCGCCCGCACCTGGGTGTAATCCAGATTGACTTTGGCGCTGGCGACCGCCGCGCGGTACTGCGCAACCGACGCCAGCGCCTGTTGATAGCTCGCCTGCGCATCATCGGCGTCCTGCTGAGACACGCCGTTTTCTTTTACCAGCGCCGCATAGCGCTGTGCCTTAAGGCGGCTGGATTTTACCGTCGCCCGGGCATTCTGCAGCTGCGCCAGCGCCTGATCGTAACTGGCCTGATAGCTGGCCGGATCAATCTGATACAGCAGCTGACCTGCCTTCACCTCCGCGCCCTCGGTGAACAGCCGCCGTTTGATAATGCCGTCAACCTGCGGACGCACCTCAGAACTCATCGCGGCGGTCACCCGCCCGGAAAGCTCGCTGCTCAGCGTCACCGGCCGGGCCTGCAGCGTCCGCACGCCAACTTCCAGCGGCCCCGCCGCCGGCGCGTCCAACGGCCGATCGCAGCCGCTTAACAGCAGCGACAGGCCGAACAGCGCAACACGTGTTACTCGCATAGAAAATCACCGATAGATAAAGAATGAACGTTTATTCTCAATGATAAGGAGATCGCCGATGCGCAACCGTCAGGATTTGGTAAAGGTTACCGAGGCAGAGTGAAAAAGTGGTTAACAGCGGCGAAATACTGCACACAGTGTGCAGAACGCGGTGCGGCGGTTTACGATAAAAAAAGGGCCGAATCGTCTGCCGATTCGGCCCTGTTTACTGGCATAATGCGATTATGCTTCGGCGTTGGCGGCCGTGGGTTTGACGCGCGCTTCCGTAGCCGGCTTCGCCTGTACGGCGGCGGCTGGCGCAGATTTTTCTTTCTTCTTGCCGGCGTTGGAAATCAGGTTAAACAGTTCGCCCAGACCGTAAATCGCCCCGAGCAGCACCGCTACCATCACCGGCACCAGAATCACCACCATCGCCAGGCTTTCTAACATCTCAATCATCGTCGTCTCCTGGTCAATACTATTAATAACGGCGCACCTGGCCGTCAGCGGAAAAATGAGCAAAATATCCCCTCCCGAAGAGAGCGTTCTCTCAGGGATTTTTCCTCATCGAATAAAGATGTCCCATTTGTGACAAGAGTGGTCACACTTTGACGTGGATCAATGTAACGTACACAGTTACATTAAAGCAATGCAAAAAAATGCTCTTTAAAGAGCCAATGATTCATCAGATTGATTAATTGGGCAGGTGTGACGTCGATGCCGGTTCGCAGGGGGTAAAAGGATAGCCGGCGCAGGCTTCTACCCGGCCGACGATATCGGCCAGCGTGGTTTTCGCCAGCGTATGGTCCATCTGGCGGCTGATGCGCTCAAACTCGTCTTCCAGCACGGGAATTATCGCGTGGCCGATATAGCAGGCATCGTTGGGTTTGGAACGGTGCAGCGGGAAGTAAGGCTGCTCTTCCACCGCATGGTAGATATCGCGCAGCGTAATCTCGTC
Organism: Serratia sp. FGI94; assembly: GCF_000330865.1. Classification (NCBI taxonomy): domain Bacteria; kingdom Pseudomonadati; phylum Pseudomonadota; class Gammaproteobacteria; order Enterobacterales; family Yersiniaceae; genus Serratia; species Serratia sp. FGI94. Next base: position 2,326,835 of record NC_020064.1, on the reverse strand, counting down.
GGCCGGCCTGGCCAGCAAGGCCCCGCCCCCTTGTCCCATTTGCGAATGCGTCAGCCCCGCTTCCGCCAGCGCGCCGAGAATGCGGCGCACCACCGTCGGGTTGGTATTCACACTGCGGGCAATATCCTCAGAACGCACCGCCTGGCCGCGGAACAGCGTAATATTGGTAAGTATGTGAATAGCAACGGCAAAACGGGTTGAGGTAGACACGCTGGCACCTGCTGTATTTCTTATGACTGGATAAGAATGTCATATCTGTGACACGAGAGTCCCATACTGAATAGCGGATCGCCAAAAGTCAATTCATGCGGCGTACGCTTTTAGCTTTTTGTGTCATTGGTAACACAATCGCGCCTGCGCCGATAATATCGCGCTTTTCTCCGCCATGTCCGCGTCCGCCGCGCAGCGTTGCAGGCTGCCTCTGCGCACGCGACGATTTCCCGCACAGGTAAATAAGGTTCCCCCCATAAAAAATTAAGAATATTTCCCTATTTTATTTTTGAACGGCGGAATACATTCACTGCAACTTTTACCGAGGCATTAATCTTTACGTTATCGTTTATTAATTCCTCACTTTTACCAGGAAACACTATGAACATTAAACGTACCGCTGGCGTAGCTGTTTTGATTCTGTCAACGCTGTCTGTTACTGCGTGTGGTCACATGTCTAATCGCGATCGTAATACCGCCGTCGGCGCCGGCGTCGGCGCTCTGGGCGGCGCGGTGCTGACCGACGGCAGCACCCTGGGAACCCTGGGCGGCGCTGCGCTGGGCGGCATCATCGGCCACCAGACCAGCCGTTAATTACCGTTAACTCAGACGTTGCAGCCGCTCCCTGGCTGCAACGTCGGCTTTATTCCACGGCTAATTAATACCTTTATTTCCCTTTCGGCGCGGACGCTGAAAAATAGCATAGCGCTGCCGCCGTCTATTTTCTTTTTAACGTTAACCACGCGTCACTTATTCCAACGCCTTATCGCCGGTTTCTTCAAAACGGGCAACCGCCAGCAACGAAATTAATACGCAGATCATCATATACCAGGCCGGCGCCATTTTATTGCCGGTAACGTCCAGCAACCAGGCGGCAACCAGCTGCGCGGTACCACCGAACAGCGATACCGCCACCGCGTAGGCGCTGGCCATATAGCTGGCGCGGATATGGCGCGGGAAGCTTTCCGGCATCAGCGCGTAGGCCGGCGCGGAGCCCATGGTGTAGAACAGCATCAGCACGATCATCACCGACATGACCGCCGGCAAGGTGGGAAAGTGCGTCATGGCCCAGAAGGCCGGGTACAGCAACAGCAGCAGCATCAGGCGGCCGAACATCGCCAGCGGTTTACGCTTGCGCAGTTTATCCGACCAGGCGCCGTAGATCGGACACATCACAAACGAAATCACGCTGGTCGCCAACGCCACCATAATCGACAGCCGCTCCGGCAGCCCCAACTGCTGGATACTGTAGGTCGGCAGGTAGTAAATCATGATGTAACTGGAGACCGACATGCCCATGATTGAAAAAACCGTCAGCAGCCAGTTGCGCACGTGGCGCGCCTCGAACATCCGCCGTTCTGCCGGTTTGGCCGCCGGCGGCTCGTCAACGATATGCCGGCGCAGATAGATGCCCACCGGCACAATCAGCGTGCCGAGCAGGAACGGGATGCGCCAGCCCCACTCCGCCAGCGCGTCCGCCGACAGGCTGAAGGTCAGAACGGCGGCCACCGCCGCCCCCAGCAGCGCTGCCGCCCCCTGGCTGGCAAGCTGCCAGCTGGCGCGAAAACCGCGGCGCTCGTCGGAGCCGGTTTCCAGCAGCGTGGCGGTGGCGGCGCCGAATTCGCCGCCTTGGGCAAAGCCCTGAATCAGCCGCGCCAGTACGATCAGCGCCGGCGCGGCCACGCCGATGGCGGCATAGTTGGGCGCCAGGCCAATCATCGCCGCCCCCAGCGCCATCAGCATAATGGTCAGCGTCAGCGCCGCCCGGCGTCCCTTTCTGTCGGCATAGTAGCCCAGCACCACCCCACCGAGCGGCCGGGCGACAAAGCCGATGGCAAAGGCGGAAAACGCCAGCATGGTGGAGATGACCGGATCGTGGCTGGGGAAAAACTGTTTACTGATCGCCAAGGCGAAATAGCTGTAGACGGTAAAATCATAAAACTCGAGAAGATTACCGAACACGGCAGCGACAATAATCTTTCGCTGCGAGGTTTCAACCGTGTGCATAGACACTGCTCCTGTCTGTTAACCCTGTCTGTCATTAAGGCCGCGCCAGGCGGCGTATCGTTGTTATGGTTATGCCGTGAGGAAACGTTCCGTCAGCCGCGCCCAGTAAGCGGCGCCGACCGTCAGGTTGGCATCGTTAAAGTCGTAGGCGGCGTTGTGCAGCATGGCGCTGTCGCCATTGCCGAGGCGCATAAAGCAGCCCGGACGCTGCTGCAGGTAGTAGGCGAAATCCTCACTGCCGGCGATCGCGGGAAACGGCGCGACCACCTGCTGTTCGCCCAGCAGCTCTGTGGCTACCTGACGGGCGAATTCAGTTTCCTGTGGGTGATTGATCAGCACCGGGTAACCCGGCAGGATGTCGACCTCGGCACGCGCGCCGTAGCCGGCGGCATGCTGCTGCGCCAATTCGCTGATGCGCTGTTTTAACTGCTCGCGCACCTGCGGATTAAACGAACGCACGCTCAGTTCCATCGTGGCGCTTTGCGGGATGACGTTGGCGGCGTGACCGGCATGCAGCGAGCCGATGGTGACCACCGCCGCCTCGGTCGGGTCGATATTGCGCGCCACCACCGTCTGCAGCGCCATCACCAGACTGCTGGCGGCAACCAGCGGATCGACCGCCAAATGCGGCCGCGCCGCATGGCCGCCCTTACCGTGCAGCGTGATGGTGATGGTATCGCAGGCCGCCATAAAAGGGCCGCTGCGGAACATCATGGTGCCGGCGGGATAGCCGGGATGGTTATGCATGCCGAAAATGGCGTCGCACGGGAAGCGTTCAAACAGGCCGTCGGCGATCATGCGCTGCGCCCCGCTGTTGCTGCCCACCTCTTCCGCCGGCTGAAACACCAGGTGCAGGGTGCCGGAGAAGCTGCGGCTCTGTGCCAGATAGCGCGCCGCCCCCAGCAGCATGGCGGTATGGCCGTCATGGCCGCAGGCATGCATTACGCCCGGCTGCCGGCTGCGGTAGGCGTGGTCGCCGCTTTCCTCGATCGGCAGCGCGTCCATATCGGCGCGCAGCGCCAGCCGCTTGCCGCCATCGCCGACCTGCAGCGTGCCCACCACGCCATAGCCGCCGATGCCGGTGGTGACCTGATAGCCCCACTGCCGCAGCTTGTCCGCCACCAGCGCGGCGGTTTGCTGCTCAACGTTGGACAGTTCAGGATGCTGGTGCAGGTGGCGTCGCAGCGCGGTAAGCTCCTCCTCCAACGGCGCGACATCCGTCAACTCCGTATAATTACCGTTACTTTTCATTTGGTTACACCCATCAATCAGTAAAGGGAACCATCGAGTCTAGCACCGGTTTTTTACTGCTCACATAACATACCGCGTGCTATTGTGTTGCCTTTAAGTCAACAATCGAGGCGGCAATCATGCGTGGAGACAGCTTTGTCAGCGAGGTGGATGAGCGCCAGCTGCGTTATCTGTATGAAGTGGCCAACTACGGCGGCGTGCGCGCCGCCGCCGATAAACTGGGCGTTAACGCCTCCGCCGTCAGCCGCCAGCTGGCGCAGTTGGAACACAAGTTGGATATGGTGCTGCTGGAACGTCAGGGGCGCGGCGTCACGCTGACGGAAATCGGCCTGCATCTGGTGGATTTCTACCGCGAACGTCTGCAGCGCCAGCAGGAGCTGACGATGCAGCTGCAGGAGTTCCGTCAGTTAAAGCGCGGCCATATCGCCATCGGCGTCGGCGAAGGGTTTATCGACCGGCTGCTGGGCCGCGCGCTGCGCGATTTCAGCGAGCACTATCCGGATATCGTGGTGGACGTGCGCTGCGGCTCCACCGCCGAGATTATCGCCATGGTGCGCGAAGGCCAGGTGGATATGGGGCTGTGCACCGGCGTTGACGATTTTGATCCGCGGCTCAAGGTGCGCTCGTTTCGCGGTGCGCCCTTTTCCGCCGTGGTCAGCGTCAGCCATCCTTTGGCCGGACAGCGCAGCGTGACGGTGCGCGAGCTGCAGGCCCAGCGGCTGATTTTTATGCCCGACCACTTTGGCGTACAGCGCTATCTGCACGCGCTGGCGCAGGCCGAACAGATCCACTTCGCCCCGTCCTACCGCTGCAATATGTTTACCGCCGCGCAGGCGATCGCCGCCGCCGGGCTGGGCGTGGCCTTTATGTCCAGCGACGCCACCCGGCATCCGCTCGACGAGCGGCGCGTCACGGCGATCCCGATCGATCATCCGATCGCCCGCGCCTTTCCCAGCCAGCTGATCTGCCGCGCCGGGCGGCGTATGACGCCCGCGGTCAGCTACCTGTGGAAACAGCTGGAGCGCGGCATGATGCGCACGGGCGGGAAGTCATAACGGGAAGAGACGGCCTGCCGGTACGTTGCCCGGCAGGCCGCGGGGGATCAGCCTTTAATGCTGGATACCACGTTCAGCGGCTGGGCGTCCGGCAGGATATTCATATGCTCCAGCACCTGACCCATGATTTTACCGAACACCGGGCCGGCCACCGAACCGCCGAAGTGTTTGCCGGCCTTCGGGTTGTTGACCATCACCACCAGCGCCACCTGCGGGTCACTGGCCGGCGCGACGCCGGCGGTGTAGTTGATATAGCCGCCGTCGTATTTGCCGTTGCTGCCCATTTTCTCCGCGGTGCCGGTTTTAATCGCCAGACGGTAGCCCGGCACCGCGGCGCTGACGCCGCTGCCGCCCGGCAAGGCGTCGCTTTCCATCATATGCACCACCGATTTCACCACCGAGGCCGGCATAATGCGCTGCCCCACCACCGGCGGTGTCACCTTGGTGATCGACAGCGGCCGGTAGACGCCGAACGCGCCGATCGCCGCGTACTCGCGCGCCATCTGCAGCGGCGTCACCCGCAGGCCGTAGCCGAACGAGAAGGTCGCGCGCTCAATATCCGCCCAGCGCGTGCGGTGCAACGGCAGATAGCCGCTGCTTTCGTTACCGATGCCCAGCTCGGTCGGTTTCCCCAGGCCAAAGTTCTGGTACACCGCCGGCAGAATGGTGGCCGGCATTGCCAGCGCAATATGCGACACCGCGATATCGCTGGATTTTTGCAGCACGCCGGTGATGCTCAGCTTCGACCAGTGCCCCACGTCGCGGATCAGGTGGCCGTTAACCCGGTACGGCGTGGTGTCCAGCACGGTATCGGGCTGGATCAGATGGCGGTTGAGGCCGACCATCACCACCAGCGGTTTCACGGTGGAACCCGGTTCGAAGCTGTCGCTGCTGCACACGTTGCGGATATTCTGCGACGGCGCGTTGGCGTAGTTATTCGGGTTAAAGGTCGGGTAGCTCGCCATGCCGAGCACTTCGCCAGTGTTGACCTTCACCAGCACCGCACAGCCTGAATCCGCCTGGTTGGCGATCACCCCGTCGCGGATCTGGGCAAACAGCACATACTGAATAAATTTATCAATGCTCAGCGTAATGTTCGGCGGCGGCACCGGATCGACGTTTTTCAATACGTTAATCACCGCGCCGTTGCCGTCTTTCTGGTACACCCGCAGGCCGTTTTTGCCCTGCAGCAGGTGGTTAAAACCGCGTTCGATGCCTTCCAACCCCTGATTATTCTGGCCGACAATGCCGATCAGCCCGGCGGCGTCTTGCCCCATCGGATAAAAGCGGCTGAAGTCCTGCTCGCTGCTGACCCCGGTCAGATGCAGCTTCTTGATATATTCCGCATTGTCATCCTCTACCTTGCGCGCCAGGTAGACGAAGCGTTTGCGGGCGTTACGCTGGATCAGCGCTTGAATATCGCTCAGCGGCATCTTCAGGATATTGGCCATGCTCTGCCAGCGTTCGTCGCCGGTATTGGTCTGGGTGTCGATAATATGTTTCGGGTCAAGCACGATATCACGTGAGGAAACGCTGACCGCCAGCGCTTCGTTATGGCGATCGCTGATCATACCGCGGTTGGTCGGCACCACCTGAGTACGCACCGAGCGCTGATCCGCCTGGCTGGTCAGCTGCTGGTGCTCCAGCAGCTGCAGATAACCGACGCGCAGCATCAGCAGGATAAAGCACAGCAGTATCCCGGCGCAGATCCAGCCAAAGCGTAATGAAGAGTAATTTTTAACGTTTTTTTTTGAAGATGGTGCCACTGTTAACCCTGCGTTTTTATTCGGATTCTTTATCTCTGCAGTCTACCCAGAAAAATCCAAGCGGAAGGTTGCAGTTTGTAAGAAAGTAACAATAAGCTTCAGTTACTGTTGCACATCGGCACTGTCACTCATCGGCGCCTTCACTTTCTCCGGTTCACCGGCCGGCGGCGCGTTGGCCGGGTCGAAAATATGATCGAGGATCGCCCGCGCGGTCGGCCCGGCGACCACGCCGTCCCCCCCGCCGTTCTCCAGGATCAGCGCCATCGCCACCTTCGGGTGTTGATACGGCGCAAACAGGGTGTAGAAGATATGGTCACGCAGCCGCACCGGGATCATTTTGGCGTTATAGGTCTGGTTCTCCTTCAGCCCGAACACCTGCGAAGTACCCGACTTGGCGGCAATGTGGTAAGGCGCGCTGTGGAACAGCTTGTAGCCGGTGCCGTTAGGCAGGTTAGCCATGCCGTACATGCCGTTGCGCACAATGCCCCAGTACGGCGAGTGGGGGTCGCCGACCTGCGCGCCGTGCGCCGGCTGCCGGTAAAGGCTGACCTGCGCGCCGCGCTTCATGGAGTACAGCAGGTGCGGATTTTTCACCTTGCCGTTATTGAGCAGAATGGTCAGCGCCTTGACCATCTGAATCGGCGTGGCGATCCAATACCCCTGGCCGATGCCCACCGAAATGGTATCTCCCTGATACCAGGTCTTTTTGTGCACCCGCTGTTTCCACTCACGGCTCGGCAGCACCCCGTTGTACTCTTCATTCAGATCGATGCCGGTCGGCCTGCCGTAGCCGAACTGACTGAGCCAGCTGTGAATGCGGTCGATCCCCAGGTCGAACGCCACCTGGTAGAAGAAGGTATCGGCGGATTCCTCAATCGCCTTGGTGACGTTCAGCATGCCGTGGCCGCTTTTCAGCCAGTCGCGGTAACGGCGTTTGGTGCCGGGCAGCGTCCAGGTCGGCGCGCCGAAATAGGTGGTGCTCGGCGTGATCACGCCGGAGAATAAGGCGGACAGCGCCATATAGGGCTTCACCGTTGACGCAGGCGGATACAGCCCCTGAGTCGCGCGGTTGATCAGCGGCAGATCGGGGTTGGACAGCAGCGTTTTATACGCCTTGTAGCTGATGCCTTTCACAAACGGGTTGGGATCGTAGCTCGGGCTGGAGACCATCGCCAGAATGCCGCCGTCGCGCGGGTCTTCCACCACCACCGCCGCACGCTGGTTCTTCAGCACCGATTCGATGTACTGCTGCAGATGCACGTCCAGCGTCAGATAGATGTTTTTACCGGCCTGTGGCGGCTGCTCTTTCAGCAGCCGGACGATGCGGCCATGGTTATCCACTTCCACTTCCCGATAGCCGGTCACGCCGTGCAGCTCTTTCTCGTAATAGCCTTCGATACCCTGCTTGCCGATGTTGTGGTCGGCCGCATAGTTCTCCATCTCTCCGCTTTGGCTCAACCGTTTAATGTCGCGATCGTTGATTTTCGACACGTAACCCACCACGTGCGCCAGCTGCGTGCCGTAGGGGTACTGCCGCTGCTGATAGCTGTCGACCGTCACGCCGTTAAAGCGGTATTGATTAACGGCGAAGCGCGCCACCTGCGTTTCGCTCAATTCACTTTTTAGCGTCACCGGTTTATAGCGGCTGGTGTGCGCCATTTCATCGCGGAAGCTGCTGATATCGTCCGGCGTTAAATCGACAATCGGCGTCAACGCCTGCAACAGCGCCGACATGTCGCTGATTTTGCTGGGGACGACCTGCAATTGATACAGCGTAAGGTTGCGCACCAGCGGCACGCCGTTACGATCATAGATCAGCCCGCGGCTGGGGGCGATCGGCACCATTTTGATATCGTTCTGATTGGAGCGCGTCTGATAGAAATCGTGTTGTTTCACCTGCAGGCGGTACAGGTTGTAAATCAGCGCGCCGAAGCAGGCCACAACGACCAACAGCGCCACGCCGGCGCGGCGGACGAACAGCATTTCCTCGGCGGAATGGTCGCGAATTTTCTCTTTTAATAGGGCCATGCGGGGCGGGTTACCTGTCTGACTGTCTCTTTCCCGCTGTAAAAACAACGGCTTGAAAAACGGCCAAGCATAGCGTTATTCCGCAAACCTCCCCATGAAAAGGTTGCTAATGATGTAGCAGAAATGTTTCAGCATGTTTGAATGTGTCGCGAAACGGTAATTTCTCCGCGCGCAGGCATTGAGCCGCCAACCAGGCCGGTGCTACAATGTGATCCGGATCACATTGCTGGTCCTGTTTTTCTTCACGTCGCTTCCACCGCTCTGCGTTATCGGCACGCCGAATTGAGACGGACGAACGCCAATTTGTAGTCAAGGATCTGTTTCGATGAGTACCATAGCCACGGGCTTTATCATGATGCGCTGGGAGTTGCTGAGCGCCGTCATGATGTTTATCGCCAGTCAGTTAAACGTTGTTTGCCGTAAAGCCAGCCGTAACGGCATGGCATTTATCTTCAGCAGCCTCGGGCTGTTTACCACCATCTGGTTTGTGATGGGCCTGATGGGCATCACCCTGACCGTGGAAGGCGTATCGCACTTCTGGGCGGTGAGCAAAGATGTGTTTATCGATGTGATGAGCCAGATGCCGACCGACTGGCCGATCCCCTGAACGACATGCGCCGGCCTGACGACCGGCGCGCTGGGTTTATGGCGCCGGCGGTACCGGGCAGCGGGTGTCACCTTCCGGGCAGTTCAGCAGCTTGTCAAATTCCGCGCTGCGGGCCTGCGTTTTTCCCGTCAGGCAGTTGCTCAGCACAAACCCGTGCAGCGAACCGCCTTCGCTGGCGCCGGTGCTGAACTGGCAGTCCGCATCGCGAAAGCCAATCCAGGCGCGCTGCGCGGCAACCAGCCGTTTGGCAGCGACCTCATCCCCTTTTAGCCGGCTCTGCAGCTGTTTATAACGCGCATTAAGCTGCGCATCCGCCTGCTTGTACTCGCCGGCGGCGCAGACGTTCATTTCGGTCTGGCTGGTTTTATCGCCGCACGCCTGCGCCGCCCACGCCGTTTGTGATGCCGTCAACAGCAGCGCGGCGCCCAACAGAGCTACTTTCATCATGCCTCCCGGCCAAGTTTGTTCTTTTGCGAATTTGCGTATTGAGTATCTGTCTGTCCCCCTCGAGCAGATTGAGGACGCATACCATCATCAGTATACTCACTCAGCGCCTGGAGTATCTTACTCTTCACCAGTTGAAGAAAATTCGCTGGGCTAGTCCCCCACAATGCGGGGTCAAACTCAAATCCAAACTGCAGCATAAACTCACTATCCAGGTCGTCACTTTCCTCTACCAACAGGTCAATATCCGCAAGCAGACCGTGCCAGTTAGCTGTGTCCGAGCTATTTAGAAAGGCGCTGATTTTGGGTTCTATCTCATTACTGTCGTCAATAAGATCATAGTCCTGACCAAAATAAATCGTAATGAAACAGCCCAATTCGTTGAGATTTAGTTTCCTCATTATTACACCTTCGGGAATGCAGTAAGGATATAGTAAGGCTTACCGTTCCAACGTTCAAAATGTAAGACAACTCTAACTTTGTAGCATCTTATAACCTGCTTTGACCCTCTTGATACCAAAATGCCTGTCTGGCTGGAGAAAGTACCTTCCAGCTCCATTTTTGCCTTCATTTTCGGCGGAACATGCTTTACCCAAGCCTGGATCTGATTCCGGTTATTACTAAGCACTTTAGATATGATTCTTTCCGCTTCATGTTGGTTTCTGAAACTACTGGTCGCGCTTAACGAGGGGCGTCGCCCTAATCTCGCAAATAATTCTTCCGGAGTCTTGCCTATATGTCTTTCCAGTGCATGTCCGCCTGGCTTTGCCCCCGTCATAGACTCATGCTCATTCAACCGGACACGCCCAGCACGTACGGAGGCAACACGTACCGCACCGATTGCCGCCGCAAACGCCAACGGTACTGCAATATCGACCGTTAGCCCTACCTTGTAGGCCGTATCGTCATCAGCCCCCAGCGTTTTAGCCAGAGAGACGGCTGATTGATAGCTATCTGTCGTTGTCGGTTGCCCGGTAATCATCTGATTGGAAGCCGCTTTGATGCTATCCATGCTGTGGGTGCCCACAATGACGCAGCCAACCTTGGTTAACAGCGTGGGATCGGGGGCGTAACACATCGCGCCGGCGCCAATAAGCTCAATAACGCCGCCCGCCAACCCCAAACCGCCAAGCAGGCGATTACTCAAGGTTTCCCCTTCGGTGACGCTTTTGTCTGACATTGCCGCAGCCAGCTGAACCGGCGACAATACCACCCTTAAACCGTTTTCTTCTGCCATACCCTTTCCATCCGTTGGATTGGTTCAATAGCGCACATGAAATGACATAGCGGAAATTTTATGGTGCGTAGGAAAATGATGCGGCTAAGGCATATAGGCCCCTGCCTGCGATAGACATTGGCCGACGCCGCTGCGCGGAGCCGGCGCACGGAGCTCAATCCTTTAGCTGTTTTTCCAGAATATCCGCCACTTCGGCCGCAGCCCCCTTATACAAATCCATCTGTTTGCTCATTCTCTTACCAACAAAAATAAACATGCCGGCCATCAGCAGGAACGGACCGGCTACATAGATCCCCAGAGGACCCAGCCCGAAGAGCAGCGGGACCAAAATAATGATTACGGCAATACTCAAGCAGCTCCAGCCCAGCACCCTAAAACCTTTGGCAAATTTCTGCCCGCCCTTGGCCTGGCTTTCAAATAATTTCCTGGTATGACTCATTAGCAAACTCCCTGTTTGTTATGGGTGAAATTAAACCGTCTCAACCACGGCGGTTGATATCGGCTGCACTGATTCTATGCCTGCCCTCGATAAAATCAACGCCCCGCAACGCAATTTTACGCCTTATAAAACAATAACATCGCAATCTCATTAGCTATAAAAATAAAGACGAATGACTCATCATAAACATGAATTCACGACTTCACCTGTAAACGAAATATTTACAAAAAACGGTAATTACACGGGCTCAAAATATCTATTAAACACGCCGCCCGGAGCGGCTGCGTATTTCTCCACTCCGCCACCACTATGCCGCTGATGATTGCTCTCGCTTTCTCTCATCCAATCCACCCTGCGGCGCGGAAACTTGCGCGAAGCGGGATAACCCATTAGGGTTAATTGTGACGTACATCACAGAACCCACTCTGGGGCGCGCGCTACGCACCGGCGGCGCGACGTAATAACCAATGGGGGTAAGATGCTAACGCTGAAAGACAATTTGCTGATTTTTACCGACCTGGACGGCTCGCTGCTGGATCATGACAGTTACAGTTGGCAGGCAGCGCAGCCCTGGCTACAGCGGCTAAACACCGCGCGCCTGCCGGTGATTATCGCCAGCAGTAAAACGGCGGCGGAAATCATCGTGCTGCAGCAGCGCCTTGGCCTGAGCGCCTTTCCCTTTATCGCCGAAAACGGCGCACAGGTCGTCTTCCCGACCGCCTGGCACCGCCCAGCACACGTGTTTGGTGCCGACTATGCGGCCATTGTTAACGCACTGCGCCGGCTGCACGCCAGCTTCGCCTTTCGCGGCTTTGCCGACGCCGACGACGCAACGGTGGCGCAGTGGTGCGGGTTTACCCCGGCAGAAGCCCGGCTGGCACGGCAGCGGGCAGGCTCTGAACCGCTGTGCTGGCTGGATAATGAACGGCAGCTGGCCCAGTTTCGCCGTGCGCTGGCGCAACAACGGCTGACGCTGACCCGCGGCGGCCGCTTTTACCACGTCATGGGGCGCGGCGTCAGCAAGGGCCACGCCGCACGCTGGCTGACCCGCCGCTATCAGTTACGCCATCAGCGCACCTTCACTACGCTGGCGCTGGGCGACGGACCGAACGACCTGCCGCTGCTGCAAAGCGCGGATTATGCCGTCCTGATCCGTGCGCGGCATGGCGCGGCGCTCCGGCTGCCGGCGACGCACCGTGGCCGGCTGTACCGCAGCCGGCAAACCGGTCCGGCCGGCTGGAGCGAGGGGCTGGACCATTTCCTGTTATCTGGCAACGTACGGAGGATCGCCCATGAGTGAATTTTATCAGGACGGTATCATTACCAACTTCCATAACCTGACCCGTCGGCCGGTCGAGGAGTTGGAATATGAGCTGCAGGTGTTCGCCGGTCGCACGCCGATGGGGCTGATTTTGCCTTCGCTCTACTCGGAGCTGGAGGGCGCGGCGTTGGACCATATCGTCGCCACGCTGGCGCAGGTGCCCTATCTGCAGGAGATCGTTATCGGCCTGGACCGCGCCGACCGGCAGCAGTTTGAACATGCCAAACGCTTCTTCAGCCGCCTGCCGCAGCGACACCGTATCTTGTGGAACGACGGCCCGCGTCTGAGCGCCATCGCCAGCCGGCTCAGCGATAAGAGGCTGGCGCCGAGCGAATCCGGCAAGGGGCGCAACGTCTGGTTCTGCAGCGGCTATACCCTGGCGTCGCGCCGCAGCAGTTGCGTGGCGCTGCACGATTGTGACATTGTCACCTACGATCGCCAGTTGCTGGCCCGCCTGCTCTATCCGCTGGCCAACCCGCACTTCCATTATGATTTTTGCAAAGGCTATTACGCCCGCGTGGCGGACAGTAAATTAAACGGCCGGGTCGGCCGGCTGCTGGTGTTCCCGCTGCTGAAATCGCTGCAAAAAGTGTACGGCAACTCGGACTTTCTGGACTACCTGCGCAGCTATCGCTATCCGCTGTCCGGCGAGTTCGCCATGCGCACCCAGATACTCAACAACCTGCGCATTCCCAGCGACTGGGGGCTGGAGATCGGCGTCCTGTCGGAAGTACAGCGCACCACTGCCACCAACCGTATCTGCCAGGTGGATATTGCCGATAATTACGATCACAAACACCAGCCGATGTCGGAGCACGACCCCGCAAGCGGCCTGCAGCGGATGGCGACCGATATTACCAAGGCGCTGTATCGTAAACTGGCGATCCAGGGCGTCAGCATCACCGGCGACTCTTTCCGCGTGCTGCGCGCCACCTATTACCGCACCGCGCTGGATATGATCGACGCCTTCGATCACGACGCCAGAATCAACGGCCTGACGTTCGACCGCCACAGCGAGGAGTCGGCGGTAGAGCTGTTCGCCCATGTGATTACGCAGGCCGGCCAGCAGTTTATGGAGGCTCCGGCGGAGAGCAAACCGTTTGTGCCCAGCTGGAATCGCGTGCAGTCGGCCTTCCCCGATATTCTGCAGCAGCTGTATCAGGCGGTGGAGGAGGATAATCAATAAGGTTTTTCTCTATAGCCAACATACAGACCAGAGTTGGCTATTTTTATCTACAATCATGGTGGCAGACATTATTTTTAAAGACGAAATAACGTTTTCTAAAAAGAATGTATTTCACATAATTATCGCCATACTGGCTGCCGTATGATGTCGAGCCGTTACCGAACGGCATCTTCCCCCAGAATTTTCCTGTGCTGGACAACAGAACTACAGTTAAAGTGAAAGGCGTACCGGTAAATTCATCTGTGAGCATCTGTTTTTTTCAAAGTGATGGTAAGGTATCAGCGACGGTAACACCAATCACTCTGCCCCTCACTTTTTCATGCCCTCCGAATAAGTAGCGAACCTTATAATATTTATTTTCACCATAATATTAGCGAAATAAAATAATTTGACATCCACTAAATTAATGGACAAAGTTAAGCCCGTTAGCCATCCGCTTATATGCACAACCACACCCCCAGTAAAAATATAGTCTTACCCAGGTGATAATCAGGAGAAAAAACAATGACAGAGGTAGTCAGAAATAGCCAAAACTTAGCTCGGGAATCACAAGCCTTTGCACAAGCAATAAACTCAGGGATAGTTTCATTCCTGAAAGATAGATATTCTTTATCTTATGCAACAAAATTTTCAAAATGGGGTTCAAAACACCTAACAAAAAGCATTGCAGAAATGGCAAGTTTTCACCGCTTATCAGAAAAAGGACATAATGGAACGTTAACGGTACAGGATATTAGAAGTTTTATGTCTGATATTGATTCTGTGTTGACTCCCATTCTGTCAGACATCGGCGTACCTAATAATACACCAACCGCCGAATTACGATGGAGCATCGGAAACTCATTAAAAGCAGCCAAACACAGCATAAAATTTGCTGCAAAGGTAATGCTTGCCTACTTTGATCAAGCAAAAAAAGCCATCGATGATTTTTTAGCAGAGAATTTCGGGATGGGCGAACCCTGTGAAAAACCCAATGAACAAGGGCCTAGTGACGGCGGCGCCAGTGATGAAAAACAGTGCCCCATCATCCTGGACCTCAATCGTGATGGTGTAATAGGAACCACCGGCCGTGACAGCGGTACGTACTTCGATCATGACGGCAATGAGTTTGCCGAAAGCACCGGTTGGGTGGCGCCAGAAGATGGCCTCTTAGTTTTAGATAGCAATGGCGACGGAATTATTGACTCTGGTAATGAGTTGTTCGGCAATAATGCCACGCTAAAAGACGGCTCAAAAGCGAAAAACGGTTATGAACTACTGGCCGAATATGATGATAATCAGGATGGTGTCATCGATCATCAGGATGCCATTTACGAGAAACTGCAGGTTTGGCAAGACAAAAACGACAACGGTATCGTTGACGATGGTGAACTCTTATCATTGGCAGACGCCAATATCGCAGCAATAGGCACCGACTATAAAAACTCCGAGTATGTCGACCAACACGGTAATGCTCACCAACAAACTGGGAATATTACCTATACCGATGGCAGTCAGGGGATCTCCAGCGATGTTTGGTTCGACGTTAACAAGGGTAACAGCCAGTATGTCGGCGATGTAACGATCGCTGACGATATCCTCAAGCTGCCGTTTATCCATGGGTTCGGTAATCTGGCCAGCTTTTACGTCGCCATGAGCAAGAATAACGAACTGAAAGATCTGGTAAAACAGTTTGTCGCCGATCCATTAGGCGCCATAAAAAATGGGTTAATCGACAACCTGTTATATTCATGGGCAAATGCCACAGACATCGATCCAGGCAGCCGCGGCAAGCATTTTGATGCACGCAAGCTTGCCGTTCTTGAAGCCGGCATGGGCGTGGACTATTTCAGCAAAATAAATAACAGTAAAGATCCGGTTAACACGGCGGCTCCCATACTGGAAAAAGAGTACCAAAAATTCCTTAATTACGTCTCCGCCCAGCTACTGGCACAAACCGCATACAACGCAGATTTTAATCTGATCCGCCTCTCTTCACAAAATGGTGAGTTAAGGTGGAACTTCAGCGCCTTCGAAAAACACCTCACCTCATTACAGTTTACCGATCCGGAAAGGTATATTTCGCTCCGTCAGGTCTTCCACTCTTACTTCGAGTATTCAACGGACTATGCTACCGAACGCAAAGAGATTGGTTTAGCACCTGAAAATTCGTTCATCGGCGATGATGGCAATAATACCTATACAGGAACGTCAGCGGATGATATTGCCTATGGGGGTGCCGGCAACGACAAGCTGTACGGCGGCGCTGGCAACGATACCCTGATCGGCAGTACCGGCAACGACTATCTGGAGGGCGGCGCCGGCTCCGACACCTACGTCATTGGCCGCGGTCACGGCCAGGATGTCATCTACAACCGGGACACCGGCAGCAACAAGACCGACGTACTCAAATTTGTCGACGGCATCAGCGCAGCGGAAGTCACCTTGCGGCGCGAGTATGACAACCTCTACTTTAATATCGCCGGCACCAACGACTGGGTGCGCATCGACTACTTCTTTGATAAAGACGGCAACAGCGGCCACGCCGTCGATGAAGTCCATTTTGACGACGGCACGGTGTGGACCCGCCAGCAGCTGCTGGACATGAAAATTCGTTCATCGGCGATGATGGCAATAATACCTATACAGGAACGTCAGCGGATGATATTGCCTATGGCGGTGCCGGCAACGACAAGCTGTACGGCGGCGCTGGCAACGATACCCTGATCGGTGGCACCGGTAACGATTATCTGGAGGGCGGCGCCGGCTCCGACACCTACGTCATTGGCCGCGGTCACGGCCAGGATGTCATCTACAACCGGGACACCGGCAGCAACAAGACCGACGTACTCAAATTTGTCGACGGCATCAGCGCAGCGGAGGTCAGCCTGCAGCGCAAGTCTGACGACCTCTACTTTAATATCGCCGGCACCAACGACTGGGTGCGCATCGACTACTTCTTTGAGAAAGATGGCAACAGCGGCCACGCCGTCGATGAGGTTCACTTTGACGACGGCACGGTGTGGACCCGCCAGCAGCTGCTGGACATGGCACTGCAGGGCGGCAGCGGCAACGATATCCTGAAGGCCTACGCCACCGGCAGCACGCTGAACGGCGGCGCCGGCAACGACAAGCTGTACGGCGGCGCTGGCAACGATACCCTGATCGGCGGCACCGGCAACGACTATCTGGAGGGCGGCGCCGGCTCCGACACCTACGTCATTGGCCGCGGTCACGGACAGGATATCATCTACAACCGGGACACCGGCAGCAACAAGACCGACGTGCTCAAGTTTGTCGACGGCATCAAAGCCTCCGAGGTCAGCCTGCAGCGCAAGTCTGACGACCTCTACTTTAATATCGCCGGCACCAACGACTGGGTGCGCATCGACTACTTCTTTGATAAAGACGGCAACAGCGGCCACGCCGTCGATGAAGTCCATTTTGACGACGGCACGGTGTGGACCCGCCAGCAGCTGCTGGACATGGCACTGCAGGGCGGCAGCGGCAACGATATCCTGAAGGCCTACGCCACCGGCAGCACGCTGAACGGCGGCGCCGGCAACGACAAGCTGTACGGCGGCGCTGGCAACGATACCCTGATCGGCGGCACCGGCAACGATTATCTGGAGGGCGGCGCCGGCTCCGACACCTACGTCATTGGCCGCGGTCATGGCCAGGATGTCATCTACAACCGGGACACCGGCAGCAACAAGACCGACGTACTCAAGTTTGTCGACGGCATCAAAGCCTCCGAGGTCAGCCTGCAGCGCAAGTCTGACGACCTCTACTTTAATATCGCCGGCACCAACGACTGGGTGCGCATCGACTACTTCTTTAATAATGATGGCAACGGCGGCTACGCCGTCGACGAGGTCCACTTTGACGATGGCACGGTGTGGTTGTCGCAAGATATTGTGAACGCTATAAATCATGATATTCCGTTACCAACGGCAGAATCGTTTGCAGCCACCCCATCCATGCCATTGCTTAAACAGATGGCAAGCCAATTTATGCTGATGGATGACAATGATGACAGCGGTGATAATGCTGCTGAAGGAATGAGTCAATTAACGTTGCCACAAAATAATGCATCAAGTTGGGCGCCTGCCTCACACTATTGATCGTATAGATTAGGTAAAAAAAGAGCGACAAATTTGTCGCTCTATTTAATGATTGTTCATAAGGAAAGTGACAGCATGGCGAACGTCCATCAGGATTTATGGCAAGGCTTTAGTTTAATTGCACAGTATTGGGGGATCTCCGCCAACATCCCCGCGTTACAACAGCAGTTCTATGCCGATAAACGGCACGACATTAAAACTCAATTTATCCGAGCCGTACGCAGCAGCGGCTTAAAATGCCGTCATGTAAAAAAATTAAACCTGATAAAAAACCCACCACCATTACCTGCCATTATTAATCTGCCGGACAAAGGCTATGTGGTTTTACTGGCAATTAAAAACGAACGCCTCCTGATTCAATCCATCGAGTCCGCAGAACCTGAGATCATAGAAATCTTGCCTGAGCAACGCTACTCTGGTTTTCTCTTTGCCCGCAGAGTAACTTGGGAATCATTAGAGCAAGAATTTAACTTACAGTGGTTTTACCGGGCATTTTTACGCTACAAAAAACTGGTTGGCGAAGTGCTGTTGGCCTCATTTTTTATGCAGATCCTGGCCTTAGTCACACCGCTGTTTTTTCAAGTGGTGGTTGATAAGGTATTGGCCCACCAAAGCTTAACCACGTTGGATGTGTTGGCCATTGGCATGTTCTGCATCGCTTTATTTGATGTTGTACTTGGCGGTTTGCGTAATTATCAACTGGCACATACCTCACAGCGGATCGATGTGACGTTAAGTTCATTACTGTATAAGCACCTATTATCATTACCGCTGGGCTATTTTAAACAGCGTCAGGTAGGTGTCACCGTCGCCAGGGTGCATGAACTAAAAACGGTGCGGGAATTTTTAACCGGCAGTGCGCTCACCTTATGCCTTGATATCCTGTTTACGCTGGTTTTCTTTATCGTGATGGCTTTTTATAGCGTCCCCCTGACCTTGATCGTCATTGTTTCGTTGCTGCCTTATATCATTCTGTCGGCCATCATCACGCCTGTATTACGGCGAAGATTAAATGAGCAATTCCAACAGGGCGCAAAAAATCAGGCGTTTTTAGTGGAGAGTATTACCGGTATTGAACCGGTTAAGGCAATGGCGGTTGAAAATCATATGACCCGACGTTGGGATGAACAGGTGGCTTCGTTTGTTACCAGCTGTTTTAAAACCCAGAATCTGGGCAATATCGCCGGGCAAATTTCTCAGCTGGTCAGTAAAGTCACCAGCGTTGCT
This sequence comes from Serratia sp. FGI94, assembly GCF_000330865.1. Classification (NCBI taxonomy): domain Bacteria; kingdom Pseudomonadati; phylum Pseudomonadota; class Gammaproteobacteria; order Enterobacterales; family Yersiniaceae; genus Serratia; species Serratia sp. FGI94. The sequence continues at coordinate 2,307,954 of NC_020064.1, read as the reverse complement.
ATTTTATGGTATGGCGCCCAGTTGGTCATCAATGGCGAGCTAACGGTGGGTGCATTAATCGCGTTTAACATGTTTGCTGGTCAAGTGACTGCGCCAGTATTGCGGCTGGTACAGCTATGGCAAGATTTTCAGCAGGTCTCTATTTCGGTAAAACGGCTGGGCGATATTCTTAACGTTACGCCTGAACACCAACAAACCAGCGTCAACACCCTGTCGGAAGTCAAGGGCGCGGTGCGCTTTGCCAACGTCGTTTTTACCTATCAACCCAGCGCCGCGCCTGTGGTCAATGGCGTCAATCTGGCCATCCAACCGGGAGAAATTATCGGGATAGTTGGCCGTTCAGGGTCGGGAAAAAGCACCCTGACGCGTTTAATTCAACGTTTGTATACCCCGACCGGCGGGCAAATTTTCATCGACGGCATTGACATTGCCCAAACCGATCCTCTGTGGTTGAGAAAGCAGATTGGCGTGGTGTTACAGGAGACCCAGCTGTTTAACGGTACGATCCGCGATAATATTGCGTTAGCGCTGCCGGAAGCCTCATTAGAACAAGTCATTGAAGCCGCCACTATGGCAGGAGCACACGATTTTATCAGCGAATTCGCTTTGGGTTACGATACCCCAGTGGGTGAACAAGGTGGGCAACTATCGGGGGGGCAAAAACAGCGCATAGGGATTGCCAGAGCGCTGATGGCTCAGCCGAAAATACTGATTTTTGATGAAGCAACCAGCGCATTAGATTATGAGTCTGAACAGGTTATTCAACAAAATATGGTGAAGATTTGTCGGGAACGCACGGTTTTTATCATCGCCCACCGTTTATCAACGGTACGTCAGGCTAACCGTATTATTGTGATGGAAAAGGGGCAGATTATTGAGCAGGGTTCACACCATCAGTTGCTGACCAAACAGGGCATGTACTCCCACTTACATCAGTTACAGAGCGGTGTCGTTGCCAATGAAAATTAATCATAATGATTTTTTACCGGCCGTTTTAGAGGTGCAGGAAACCCCTCCTTCCCCGCTTGGACGATTGATTATGTGGGTGGTTATGGCGCTGCTGCTGCTTGCCGTCGGCTGGGCCGCCTACAGCGAGGTCGATATTGTCGCCGTCACGCGGGGAAAATTAGCCGTGACACGATTGTCACGCCCGGTACATACTGCGGTGACGGCGAATATCGCCACCGTATTAGTCCAGGAAGGGGAACGGGTTAAAAAAGGTCAGGTTCTCGTCGAGTTAAACAGTGCGGCTCTGGTCGCCCAGCGAGAAGAGAATCTCTTACGGCAGCGCATCAACCGGTTACATATTGCCCGGCTCGACCAGCTTGCTCAACAGTATGCCGATTTACCCGCCAACGGTAATTTACCTGAGCATTTAGTGCGGCAAGAGCCTGCCTTTAGCCTGCCGGTTCAAACTCAGCTCGCTGCTGAAATCGAAGCCGACCGTCAGGAGAAGCAAGTGTATAAGAGCATGTTGGTCACATTAAATGCCCAGTTGGAATCCTATCAACAGCAGCATCAAATGGCCAAAGATCTCCTGCCAATCTATCATAAGCAATATAAGGCGATTGAAAGCCTGCATAGCAAAAAGATGACCAGTCATGATAGCCTGCTGGAAATTCGTAAAACGTATTTAGAAGCCAGCTATAACGTTAATGCTTTATCAGCTCGGGTCAAAGAAGCCAAGTCAAATTATCAACAAAAAGAGGCGGAATTAACCGCTAATATCGCCAATAAAATTCGCGATGCGGAGAAAGAACGCGTTAATTACCTCAACGAAAATGCCCTACTCTCCGCTCAGTTGAAACAGCTGGATGCGACGATAGAACAATACACGCTGGTTGCCCCCATCGATGGTAAGGTTGACTCCCTGAGCTTTAGAGACAGCGGCGCAGCGGTTGAAGCGCCACAGGAAGTATTAAAGATTGTGCCTGAAAATGAACGCCTAAACGCCGAGGTTTGGGTAAGTAATCAGGACATCGGGTTCCTAAACATTGGGCAGGCGGTAACGGTAAAGATCGACGCTTTCGATTTCACGCGTTATGGCTGGGTTGAAGGGACATTGAAACACCTGTCGGCCGATGCTATTGAAGATCAAAATCTGGGGTTAGTTTATAAAGCGGTGATCGAACTCGATCAAAATGCTATCGCGATTAGCAAAGTAAAGAAAAAACTCGAACCGGGCATGTCTGTCTCGGCAGAGATAAAAACCGGCCAGCGAACTGTGCTCAGTTACTTGCTCAGCCCAATGCTGGAGGCGCTGGACGACGTAGGCAAACAGCGCTAACTAATCAATAAGGCAGCTCAGGCCGGTGCGTTTCCCTGGCGCATTTGCTGCGGCGTCATGCCGTAATACGTCTTGAAGCGGTTGCTGAAGTGGCTGGCGGAGCTGAAACCACAGGCCAGCGCGATCTGCGTTACCGGCAGTACGCCGTGACGCAGCAGGTGCGCCGCCCGCTGCAACCGCGCCCGCATCACGTATTGGTGCGGCGCCAGGCCGGTATCGTGTTTAAACATGCGGGCAAAGTGAAATTCGCTGAGCCCGGCCTGCACCGCCAGTTCACCCAGCAGCAGCGGCTGTTCCAGATGCTCATGGATAAACTCACACACCCGGCGCAGCACCGCCGGCGCCAGCCCGCCGCGCACCGACGGCAGTCGCCACTGCAGCTGGGTATAGTGCTGCAGCAGGTGCGACATCAGCATGCCGGCCGCGCTGCTGATGGTCAGCTGGTTGGCGCGCTCCTGCCAGTCGACGTTCAGCAAAAACTGCCGGTAGAGCCGCGTAATCTGCGCATCTTCACCGAAAGAGCGCGCCTCGACGTTGATCGCCGCCGGGCTGCGATCCCAGGTCTGTTCAACCAGCTGCCGCAGATGACCATCGGTACAGTACAGATGGACAAACGACAGGCTGCTGCGCACGTCCCAGGTTGACTCATACTGGCGCGGCATAATGCAGAAATGGTCCGGCCCGCCGCCGTTACGCCAGCCGCCCGGCACTTTTTGGTAGCACTCGTAGCCGTCGGCGACGTACAGGCTGAGGGTATGGTGGTCGGCGCTTTCCTGGGTGATGCGATCGTCGCAGTTGGACCAGGCCGCCAGCTCCACGCCGGACGCCAGGCGCAGATGATGATGCAGCTGTGCCTTATGCTCATGCAGGGTGGCAAACGCCTTGTACGCTGACATGCCGTGCTCCGGGTGGTAAACAGGTTCTCAGTGTAAAGCGTTGCACGGCGCGGCACCACCGGGCCGCGAAAAAAAGCGCAAGAATATGCAACTCGCCGCAAACGCCGGCAAGCGCCCTGCGGCCCGGCCGCGCATAATCGCCCCTCTTGCCCTTTTCCCGTCGGAGTATTTACCTGATGAATGCGTTGTTATACCTGGCGGTGGTGCTGATTTGGGGCACCACCTGGATTGCGATTAGTCTGCAGCAACAGGGGACGGTCGCCATTCCGGTCTCCATCAGTTACCGCTTCGTCATCGCCGCGCTGGTGCTGTGGCTGGCGCTGCTGCTGACCCGTAGGCTGCGCCGTATCAGCCTGCGGGACCATCTGTTCTGCATCCTGCAGGGCTGCTGCGTGTTCGGCCTGAATTTTTACTGCTTCTATCTGGCGGCCGCCACGATCGGCAGCGGGCTGGAGTCGGTGATTTTTTCCATGGCGGTGCTGTTCAATGCGTTGAACGCCCGGATTTTCTTTGGTCAGCGCCCCGGCCCGAACCTGCTGCCCGCCGCGTTGCTCGGCATCTGCGGCATTGTCGCGCTGTTCTGGCACGAGCTGCGCGACGCACAGCCGGTGCCGGAACTGCTGCGCGGCGTGGGGCTGTGCCTGCTCGGCACGCTGGGCTTTTCGCTCGGCAATATGATCGGCAGCCGCCATCAGCGGCGCGGGCTGGATATTCTGTCGACCAATACCTACGCCATGAGCTACGGCGCGCTGTTGATGGGGCTGCTGGCCTGGGCGCAGGGCGCATCGTTCCAGATTGAGTGGAGCAGCCGCTACCTCGGGTCTCTGCTGTATCTGGCGATTTTCGGTTCGGTCATCGCGTTCGCCGCCTACTTCAGCCTGCTGGGGCGCATCGGCGCCAGCGCCGCCGCTTACAGCACCCTGCTGTTTCCCCTGGTGGCGCTGACCATTTCGACGCTGTATGAAGGGTACGTCTGGCATGGCAACGCGGTGCTCGGCCTGTGTCTGATCCTGCTCGGCAACCTGGCGATGTTCAGTAATCCCCGCTGGTTCAGGCGTTTAGCGCCGCGCCGCGTCGCATAACTGCACGCATCATGGTGCAGCTGCCCGCCCACCGTGATGCGTTAGCGGGCAACGTCGGATAGCGGCATTTACGAATCAATAAGTTACAAGTTGGCACGATTCCTGCCACTGCTCCCTGCCACGATTTTTCAGCAAGGAGAAGTGCAGATGCAAGACAGCCATACAATGAATGTAAAACGCAGACAGTTATTAAAACTTTCGGGCGCACTGGCCGGCGGCGTCGCGCTGGCGGGGCTGAGCCGCAGCGCCCTGGCCGATGCGCAGCCGTCGTCATCCGCGACCTTCAGCGCGCCGACGGCCGAGCATCCTATCCGCATCAATTTCAATGAAAATCCGCTCGGTATGTCGCCGCGGGCGCAGGCGGCGGCGCGCGACGCCGTGGTCAAGGCCAACCGCTACGCCAAAGAGGAAATTATTGCGCTGCGCAGTCAGTTGGCCGGCCGCTATCAGTTGCCTGATGAGTCTATTCTGCTGACCGCCGGCTCTTCGGAGGGGATTCGCGCGGCCATCGAGGCTTACGCCACGCTGGATACCCAGTTGGTGATCCCGGCGCTGACCTACGGTGACGGCGAGCATTTTGCCGCCATCGCCGGGATGAAAATCACCAAGGTGCCGATGCTGGCCGGCTGGCAGTTCGATATTAACGGGCTGAAGCAGGCGGTCGCCAACCACGCCGGCCCGTCGCTGGTGTATCTGGTCAACCCGAACAACCCCACCGCCACCATCACGCCGGCCGAGGTGATCGAACCCTGGATCGCCAGCAAGCCGGCCAATACGCTGTTTATTGTTGATGAAGCCTATGCCGAATTCGTCAACGATCCGCGCTTCCGCTCGGTCGGCCCGCTGCTGAAACAGGGCGCCGACAACGTGATCCTGCTGAAAACCTTCTCCAAAATCTACGCCATGGCCGGTATGCGCGTGGGATACGCCGTAGCGCAGCCGGCGCTGATCGCCCGCCTGGCCAATCACGTGGCCGGCGAGAAGATCAATTTTTGCGGCGTGGACGCCGCCCTGGCTTCGCTGCACGATGACGCCTTCGTCACCTACAGCAAGAAAAGCAACGATACCTCGCGGCAAATCTTGCTGCAGGCGCTGGACGCGCTGAACCTCGACTATTTGCCGTCGGAAGCCAACTTCGTGTTCTTTAAGCTCAACACGCCGCTCGCCGCCTTCCAGCAGCAGATGAAGCAGGCGGGCATTCTGGTGGGGCGCGCGTTCCCGCCGGCCGACGACTGGTGCCGCATCTCGCTGGGAACGCCGCAGGAGATGACCTTCGTCGCCCATACCCTAAAACAGTTCCGCAGTCAGAAACAGCTGTAACCGCCCGTCGCCCCGCCGCATCAGCGGGGCTAGCGCCATCCCGTTGACCGTTCTTTACCTCGTACGCACCTATTAGCCACTATACTCACAACTCTTTCGCTTTTTATAAGGACTTCAGGATGTTAAAGCTTTCCCGTTGCGCCCTGCTGGCGGGCGTGCTGCTGCCCTGCACCGTCAGCGCCGCGGCAACCCCTCAGTACGGCGTCGAGCTGCAGGGGTTTCACTACCCTTATCCGCTGCAAAAGTTCAGCTTCCGTACGCAGGGCCAGACGCTCAGCATGGGGTATATGGATGTCGCGGCCGATGGCGATGCCAACGGCCAGACCGTGGTGCTGATGCACGGGAAAAACTTCTGCGGCGCCACCTGGGAAGAGACGATCAAGGCGCTGAGCCACGCCGGTTATCGGGTAATCGCCCCGGATCAAATTGGCTTTTGCAGTTCCAGTAAACCGCCGCATTACCAATACAGCTTTCAGCAGCTGGCGCAAAACACCCATGCACTGCTGAAAAAACTCAATATTTCTACGGTCACGCTGGTCGGCCACTCCACCGGCGGCATGCTGGCGACCCGCTATGCGCTGATGTACCCGCAGCAAACGCGGCAGCTGGTGATGGTCAACCCGATCGGCCTGGAGGACTGGAAGGCGAAAGGCGTGCCCTGGCGCAGCGTCGATCAATGGTTTGAACGCGAGCTGAAAACCAGCGCCGCCGGCATTAAACGGTATGAACAGCACACCTACTACGGCGGCCGCTGGCAGCCGCGCTACGACCGCTGGGTCGATATGCTGGCCGGGCTGAACAACGGCCCCGGCAAACGACTGGTGGCGTGGAACTCGGCGCTGATCTACGACATGATCTATACCCAGCCGGTCTATTACGAATTTAACAACCTGCAGATGCCGACGACGCTGCTGATCGGCACCGACGACACCACGGCGATCGGCAGCGATATCGCCCCGCCGGCGGTCAAGGCGCAGGTCGGTAACTATCATCAGCTGGGCAAACAGGTGGCGAAGCTGATCCCGCAAGCAACGCTGGTCGAGTTCCCGGGGCTGGGCCACGCGCCGCAGATGGAGCAGCCGGAGAAATTCCATCAGGCGCTGCTGAAGGCGCTGCGCGCACAGGGGTGAATTGGCGGAGTCGACGCCGGCGCTCTACCCTTAAAAGGTAATAATCAACCGAGGGTAGCATTATGCGACGGATTATCGTTGGCGCCTTTCTCAGCCTGGACGGGGTGATGCAGGCGCCGGGCGCGCCGGAAGAGGACCGCGCGGGCGGCTTTCGCTACGGCGGCTGGACGGTGCCGTACTGGGACGACCAGATCGCCGCCGCCATGGGCGACCTGTTCTCGCGGCCGTTCGACCTGCTGCTGGGGCGCCGAACCTATGACATTTTCGCCGCGCACTGGCCCTATGTGGAAAGCGACCCGGACGCCGGCAGTTTCGACCGCATCAGTTACGACGCCGCCTGCCTGTTCAATCAGGCGACCAAATATGTCGCCACCCATCACAGCGACACGCTCTGCTGGCAGAACAGCCACTCCCTGGGGCCGAACGTGCCGGCGGCGCTGAACGCGCTGAAGGCCGAAGACGGGCCGGATTTGATCGTCCAGGGCAGCGGCGAGCTGGTGCAGCAGCTGCTGTCCTACGATCTGGTGGATGAGCTGCGGCTGCTGATTTATCCGGTGCTGCTGGGGGACGGTAAACGGCTGTTCGCCGAGGGGCTGACGGCGATGGCCTTTACGTTGGAAAAAGCGCTCAGCACCCCCAGCGGCGTGGTGATTGCCAACTACCAGCGCGGCGGGGAAATTGAGCTGGGCACCTTTGCGTTGGAACGCGCCCGCGAGCCGGAGCATCCCTGGTGAACTGCGCGCGGGCAGAGGCTGTCCGCGCCCGGCCTCAGGCCATCAGCAGCCCCAGCAGCGCGCCGCCGGCCAGCACCCACAGCGGATGCAGCCGCTTGCTCATACCGAGCAGCGTGGCGACGCCAATCAACAGCGCCAGCCGCCAGTTGCCGGCCGAGGCCTCGGCGATCAATGCGCCGCTGGCGGCGACCAGCCCCACCGTCACCGGCACCAGCCCCGCCTGCACGCAGCGCCGCCACGGCCGATCCTTAAAGCGCTTCCACCCCTGCATCACCAGCAGGGTCACCAGCGACGACGGCACAAACTTGGCCAGCGATGACACCAGCAGCCCCGCCCAGCCGGCGACGTGCCAGCCGATCAGCGGCACCACCATCATATTCGGCCCCGGCGCCGCCTGCGCCATGGCGAACAGCGCGCTGAACTCCTGCGCGCTCATCCACTGATGCACCTCGACCACCTGCCGCTGCATCTCCGGCAGGATGGTAATGCCACCGCCGAACGCCATCAGAGAAAGCTCGCTAAAAATAACCGCCAACGCGATCAGCAGCGGGATCATAACCATTTCCTCCAGGCCAGCAGGATGCTGAGCGGCGCCAGCGTCAGCATGGTCGGCAGCAGCGGCAGACGCAGCCAGGCGATCGCCAGCAGGCACAGCGCGGCAATGGCCAGCGCCAACCAGCGGCCGCGCAGCGGCTGCAGCATCTTCAGCGCGGTCGACAGCAGCAGACCGGCGGCGGCGGCGGCCAGCCCGGCGAACAGGTGCTGAACATGCGCGTCGTTCTGAAAGCGCGCATAGACCGCGCCTAGCGCGACCACAATCGCCGTCGGCGCGCAAATCAGCCCCAGCAGCGCGCAGCAGGCACCGCGCAGGCCGCGAAACTCCATGCCGACCGCCACCGACAGATTAATGATATTGCCGCCGGGCAAAAACTGACAGAGACCAAGCAGCTCGGTAAACTGTTCGCCGCTGAGCCAGCGCCGCTCCTCAACCAGCATCCGCCGCGCCAGCGGCAGTACGCCGCCGAAGCCGATCAGCCCCAGCAGCAAAAAACCCTGAAACAGCGCCCAATTGCCGGGCGCCGCCGCTGCTGTCGGCCCCTTCACCACGTTCATTTCCGCCATCACGTCTCTCGCTCATTGTCTGATGGCTGGTATGATGCGCGCGCGCATGCCATGATGTCTAATGCATTTCTTAGACATCAACCATACTTCAAAGGTATCGATATGATTGAACTGCGCCGGCTGAAAGCCTTCGTCACCGTGGTTGAAGAAGGCAATATTACTCGCGCCGCCGAACGGCTGTGCATTCAGCAGCCGCCGCTCAGCCGCCTGCTGCAGGGGCTGGAGGAGGAGCTGGGCGTGCAGTTGCTGCAGCGCCTGCCGCGCGGCGTACGTGCGACCGACGCGGGCAATGTGCTACTGCACGAGGCGCGGACGCTGCTGGCGCGCGCCGCCACGCTGGGAGACGCGGTGCGCCGCGCCGCCCGCGGCGAACAGGGGCATATCGCCATCGGTTTTACCAGCTCGGCGGCGCTGCATCCGTTCGTGCCTAATCTGCTGCGCCGCTACCGCGAAATCCTGCCGGATGTCACCACCCAGTTGGAAGAGGCCGGCAGCGGAGAGCTGATGGACGCCTTGGTTGATGAGCGTCTTGACGCGGCCTTTGTGCGTTCGCCGGTCAGCGAGATCCCCGGCGTCAGTATCGAACCGGTGCTGCGCGAAAGTATGCTGATCGCCCTGCCGGTCGGCCACCGGCTGGCTGACGAGCCACAGACGCCGCTGCCGCTGGCGGCGCTGGCCAGCGAAGCGTTTATCCTTTACCGCCGCCCGGCGGGACAAGGGCTGTACGATGCCATCCTCGCCGCCTGCTACCGCGCCGGCTTCAGCCCACGCATCGTGCAGGAGGCGCCGCGTCTGCCGGCCACCCTCAGCCTGGTGGGCGCCGGGCTGGGGTTATCCATCGTGCCGGCCTCGATGCGCCGCCTCGGCGGCGACGGCATCGTTTATCGCGCCATCAGCGACGCCGATGCGCCCGGCGCGCCGCTGTATCTGGCGCTGCGCGGCAATCGCCACTCGCCGACCGTCAGCCGCTTTCGCGATCTGGTCAGCGAAGCGGTGGCGGCAGAAAAATAGCCTGCTTATTATTGATCATGGGGCGTTTGCTCAAAACCTCGCCCCGTTCCCCCTATTTTCTCCACATTTGCTCGGCAGACTCACGACGGTATCTGTTAATCGTTTAGTCAAAAAGTCACGGTGTCATGTCATTGTTGAATTCTCTTTCCCGCCGGCTGATTGCTGCCGCAGCCGTCTGCGTCATGCTGTCCGCAGTTTCCGCCGCCCAGGCTTCTGCCCCACTCGCTCTGCACTCCCGCGCCGCCCTGGTGGTCAACGCCAAAACCGGTAAAACGCTGTATCAGAAGCAGGCTAACCGACGCATGCCGATCGCCTCGCTGAGCAAGCTGATGACCGCCATGGTGGTGCTGGATAACAAACGTCCGCTGAGCAATAAAATTAAGGTGACCGGCGCCGACCGTGATTTACTGAAGAAAACCCATTCGCGCCTGACCGTCGGCTCGGTCCTCAGCCGGCGCGATATGCTGCACATTGCGCTGATGTCGTCGGAAAACCGCGCGGCGGCGGCGCTGAGCCGTTACTATCCCGGTGGCCGGCCGGCCTTTGTCGCACGGATGAACCGCAAAGCGCGCCAGATCGGCATGACGCACACCCGCTTTCGCGATCCGACCGGGCTGACGCCGCGCAATGTCTCCACCGCGCGCGATCTGTTGAAAATGGTCAATCACGCCTATCGCTATCAGACCATCCGCGCCTTCAGCACGGATAAACAGCAGATTGTCCATCCTGGCCGCGGCCAACTGGTGTACCGCAGTTCCAACGGCCTGATTAATAATCATGCCTGGCATATCCGGCTGCAGAAAACCGGCTACACCAACGAGGCCGGCCACTGCCTGGTGGTGCGCACGGTGATTAAAGGCCAGCCCATCGTGATGATTTTACTGGGCTCTCAGCAGCGCTACGGCCACTACAGCGATGCCATCCGCCTGAAAAACTGGCTGGAATCCTGACCCCGAATGGCCGCGTCCCGCGCGGCCGCCCTGCTGACAGCCAGCGCCGATATACTCTCCCATCGTGACACTTCCGCTATCTGGCTATCGCATCTTGCCGCGCGCGGCGCGATAATCGATGACAGACTCTTTTCGATTAAAGGATGCGCCCATGCCACAGTTTTCCCCTTTGTCGCCTGCGCCGATCGATGTGATCAGCATTCAGTCGCAGGTTATTTACGGCAGCGTCGGCAACGGCATTGCCTACCGCACCCTGCTGGCCAAAGGATTGCAGGCCCTGCAGGTACCGACGGTACTGTTCGGCTGTCCGCCCTACTATGGCCCGCCGCACGGCGGCGTGATTCCCGACGACTGGTTCGGCGGTTTTCTTGAGGATTTGCTGGCGCGCGGCGTGGCGCAGCAGGCGCGCGCGGTGATCGTCGGTTACCTGGGCAATGACAGCCAGTGCCGGCTGCTGGACGACTGGCTGCGGCGCGTCCGGGCGCTCAACCCGCAGTTGCTGATCGTGATTGACCCGGTGATGGGCGACTACGGCGAGGGGGTGTACGTGAATCAGCGCCTGGTTGACTGCTATCGCTCACCGTTCCTGCAGTTGGCCGACGGACTGACTCCCAACGGCTTTGAGCTGGAGCAACTCAGCGGCACGGCGCTGACCAACCGGGAACAAATCGTGAGCGCCGCACGGGCGCTGCTGAATGACGTCACCCGCTGGGTGCTGGTGACCAGCGCCCCCGACCAGCAAACAGCGCCGCAGGATATCAGCCTGCTGTGGGTCACCGCCGATGAGGTCAAGGCCATCAGCCACCGCAAGATTGACGCCAATGTGAAAGGCACCGGCGATATGTTTACCGCGTTGCTGGTCAGCCGTCTGCTGGCCGGGGAACCGGCGGAAAACGCCGTTTACCAGGCGATTGACGAGGTCTGCGCCGCACTGACGGAGGCGGCACATTACGGGTGGGGAGAAATTGGCCGCCTGCCGGCGTAACGCGGGTCGGTACGGTACACGCCGCCCCGGAACTCTAGCGCTTTTTCTTTTTATTGAAGTCCAGATCGAAGGCATACACGGCGCTTTGCAGTTTGCGCATCGTGACGGGGCTGACATCGGTAAAGCGGCAGGAAAGACGGGAAAACTGCCGATTATCGCCCTCTTCTTCCGCATTAATGTCGTGATCTTCGGTGATCGCCAGCAGCTCCATATTCACTTTGAAGGTGCCGTAACCGTCCAGATTCAGCTGAACTTTGTGAAAGATAAAGCCGGGATGCAGAAAAGATGGGATCTCCCCGTCCAGACGCAATCCTACGCCGCCCACGGAGATATCGTGGATACGCAGCTGCAGCGGGGAACCGTCGGGATACTCGCCATGGCAGTAGAAATCGCGCCAGTAAGGCGTGGTAATCCGCGGTTGGCGGCGGCGCTGAATGTACTTCAGCTCTTTCGGCAGCTGGGCGGAAAACGCCTCGTTTTCCTGATGTCGCACCCGCTCCGCACTGTCGACCAAAAATTCAATCTTGGCATCATAGCCTTCAACCACTACCTGCAGTTGGCCACCGGTACACTGCTGGCAGTCGCTGCAGTCAAACACGATATTGCCGACGCCCACGCTTAATAGCTGGCTGTAAAAAAATTGCTGCTGTTGATTAGCGATGCGCATCGGCGTGCGCTGCTTGTAGATATCCCGCAAAATGGCCAGAACTTCAAAACGCTCTTGCTTGATAAACAGTCCGTTATTGAGCTGCTCCACTCGTCTCTCCTGACTTTTCCACTGGTGCTTACAAATTCCTTACGCTTATCATCACTGGGAATAATCCTAAAGTCAAATTTACATATTTTTACACCTAACCCAAGAGATATCTGCTACTTACCACTTTCCGGGCCGGCGCGACGGCGAATAAAAGCGCGTGCCCCTAACGGTTGCGGCGTCAGAGGCGGCGTAAACGGAGGGATAAAGGGTTAAGACGCAGAGCAGTCTTCTTTGCCCTGCGCCACCTGATGAATGGCGATATAGCGCTGATAACGGGCCGGCTTGAGCCTGGACAGATCGACCAGCACCAACCCGTCGATGCAGTTATTAAAAGCGGGATCGGTGCCGAAATCGATAAACTGCACGCCGCCCGGCTCGCACAGTTCGCTGTACTGTTTGTACAGCGTCGGGATCGAGCAGCCCAGATTATTCAGCAGGCTCTTCAGCCGTACCAGATCGCCTTGATAATCATCGCCAGCGAACTGCGCCAGCACCTGCGGCAACGAGGCGGGATAAGGCTGGCGCGACTGCGCCAGCGGATTGTCTGCGGCAAAATAGAGCCGGTAAAAAGCAATCAGCAGATCCCGCGCCGCAGCCGGCATGCCGCCGGAGATGGACACCGGGCCGAACAGATAACGGTATTGCGGATACTTGGCCAAATAGGCGCCGATGCCCAGCCACAGATAGTCCAGCCCGCGTTTCCCCCAGTAGGTCGGCTGAATAAAGCTGCGCCCCAGTTCAATGCCCTGTGCCAGTATCGGCATCATATCGCGACCATAGTCAAACAGGCTGTTGCTGTAGATGCCCGCCAGCCCTTTACGATCCAACTGTTCGCCGGTGGGGATAAAGCGATAGGCGCCGACGATATCCAGCGCATCCTCATCCCACAGCACCAGGTGGTAATAGTCGTCGTCGTAGCTGTCCAGATCGCGGCGGCGGCCGGAGCCTTCCCCCACCGCGCGGAAGGCGATTTCCCGCAGCCGTCCCAGCTCCCGCAGGATCGGCGAGCGCGCGTCGTCCTGCCGGCGATAGAGGAAAATCGCCTTGCCGTCGGGGGTTTTCCCCAGCAGCTCGCAGGTCTTCAGCGCCTTTTTCAGCTCCTGACGCTCTTCCGGCAGGGCAATCGCTGATTCGCTGGTAAACAACCCGCTTTTCCCCTGGCCCAGACGATAAACATGACGGCGAAAACGTCCGGCCAGCTCACGGGCATTTGTGTGGCCGTCATGCCAGTTGTTAAACGGAATGCGGCCGCCGATACGCAGTTTGATGCGGCCGCCGCGCTGCTGAAACATTTCGCGCACCAGCAGCAGCGTCGACAGCGGGCGATAGGCCAGCGAGGCAAGGTAAAACAGCGTGCTGTTGCGGGCGCTGATATGAATCGGCACGATCGGCGCGCGCACTTTGGCCGCCAGTCGCAGAAAACCGGTATGCCAGTGGCCGTCGCGGATCCCCTGCGGGCTGATGCGCGACACCTCTCCGGCCGGGAACATAATCAGCACGCCCTGCCGCTCCAGCTGCTGCTGCATGGCCTGTATCTGCTGACGGCTGGTTTTGTACGCCACATTATCGACCGGCACGAACAGGCTGCTCAGCGGTTCGATATAGCTCAGCACCTGGCTGGCGACCACTTTCACATCCTGACGCACCGCCGCCACGGCGCGCAGCAGCGCCAGCCCGTCCAGCGAACCAATCGGATGATTGGCCACCAGCACCACCGGCCCCTGACTCGGGATATTTTCCAGATCGCCGTCCACCAGTTCGCAGCTGAGGTTGAAATAGTCCACCACCTGTTCCACCAGATCCAGACCGCGCAGGTGCGGATAGTCGGCGGCAAACTGTTTAAATTCTTTTTCGAAGAGCAGATTTCTCAGCAGGCTACGCTGCCAGGCGGGGGGATTGCGATGTGGAAAAGCGTCTTGCAGCAAAGTGTCCAAGCTAAACATCGTGTTATCTCCTTGGCCTAGTCGCAGCAACGGTAAGCCAGCGGTATGACTGCGACATGTCAGAAAGATGACGAAAAAATTAAACCTCCCGCCGCGCCGCGCCATCCCGGGCGGTGAAAAAGGCAGCAGGTGTATTGAGCATAGTTCGGCTTTGGCTCTGATTCAAAAATACGCCACCGCCGGCGCAGTAATCCCTTGTGGGTAATGCGCAGGTTAATGTCCGAAAACCGCCATCGCCGCACAGGGTTTCATGCAATAATCGGGGCATCAGTAAAGAGGAGTGAACGTATGCAGACATTTTTAATTGACCGGATGCCAACCCCGGTGGGCGAACTGGTGCTGATCGCCGATGAGCAAGGTCAGCTGCGCGCCGTCGACTGGACCGACTATTACGACAAGCTGATCAGACTGCTGAACACCCATTACCGCCGCGACGGTTTCCGGCTGCAGGAGCAGCGTGACCCCGGCGGCCTGAGCAGCCTGATGCAGCGCTACTTTGCCGGCGAGCTGGCGGTGATCGATGATATCCCGGTGATGACCGCCGGCAGCGAGTTCCAGCGCACCGTCTGGCAGCAGTTGCGCCGTATCCCGTGCGGTGAAACCATCACCTATGGCGAACTGGCCAAACGCATCGGCCGACCGACCGCTTCACGCGCCGTGGGTATGGCGAATGGCTCCAATCCCATCAGCATTGTGGTGCCCTGCCACCGGGTGATTGGCTCACAGGGCGCGCTGACCGGCTATGCCGGCGGCATGGCGCGCAAGCAATGGCTGTTGCAGCATGAAGGCTTTCTGCCCAAGGCGTTGCTGTAGCCGTTTCTACCCGCCTTAATCATGATGGCCGCCCCCAGCGCGGCCATCATGCCTCGAAAGAGCGACGCTTAGCGTGCTAACAGCATAAAAGCGCCATGGGCTGGTTAAATATCGCACAACATGCCCCTATTCTTACTATTGTTTCCCTTATCAGCTGACGCAAAAGATGTTAAAATTGACACATATCAATTATTGCGTGAGCGTAATCTATGATCCCTGAAAAACGCGTGACCCGTCGTATCCAGTCCGGTGGTTGTGCGATCCACTGTCAGGATTGCAGCATCAGCCAACTGTGTATCCCTTTCACCCTCAATGCCCATGAGCTTGACCAGCTCGACAACATCATTGAAAGGAAGAAACCGATCCAGAAAGGCCAGACCCTGTTCAAGGCCGGTGATGAACTGAAATCCCTGTACGCTATCCGTTCAGGGACCATCAAGAGCTACACCATTACCGAACAGGGCGATGAGCAGATTACCGGTTTCCACCTGGCCGGCGATCTGGTTGGTTTTGACGCTATCGGCTCGCTGAAGCACCCGAGCTTTGCCCAAGCGCTGGAAACCTCCATGGTGTGCGAGATTCCGTTCGAAACCCTTGACGATCTGGCCGGTAAAATGCCGAATCTGCGTCAGCAGATCATGCGCCTGATGAGCGGTGAGATCAAAGGCGATCAGGATATGATCCTGCTGCTGTCGAAAAAGAACGCGGAAGAGCGGCTGGCGGCGTTTGTCTATAATCTGTCGCGCCGCTTCGCCGAACGCGGTTTCTCGCAGCGTGAGTTCCGCCTGACCATGACGCGCGGCGATATCGGCAACTACCTCGGCCTGACGGTAGAAACCATCAGCCGCCTGCTGGGCCGCTTCCAGAAAAGCGAGATCCTCAGCGTCAAAGGCAAATACATTACCATTGAGAATGCGGACGCGTTGTCACAGCTGGCCGGCACCCCGCGCATCAGCGTCGCCGCCGTCTGATACCCTTGCCGGATCAATAATTTCTAATTATTGATCCGGCTCATCTTCTCTCTACTGTTCTGTTTTTCAATGTTAGGTTACTCTGTAAATTAACAGACTGTTGATTTCAGCTGTAAGGAGGCCCTAATGGCGATGTATCAGAATCTTCTGGTGGCTATTGACCCCAACCAGGATGACCAGCCGGCGTTGCGCCGCGCGGTATACCTGGTCAAGCGGAATGGCGGGCGCATCAAGGCCTTCCTTCCTATCTATGACTTCTCTTACGAAATGACCACCCTGCTGTCGCCCGATGAACGCACGGCGATGCGCCAGGGCGTGATCAGCCAGCGCGCCGCATGGATCAAGGAACAGTGTCGCTTTTACCTGGAAGATGGCGTGCCGATCGAAATCAAAGTGGTCTGGCACAACCGTCCGTTTGAGGCCATTATTCAGGAAGTGCTGAGCGGACAACATGATTTATTGCTGAAAATGGCGCATCAGCATGACCGGCTGGAATCGGTGATTTTCACCCCGACCGACTGGCACCTGTTGCGTAAGTGCCCATGCCCGGTGTGGATGGTGAAAGATCAGCCCTGGCCGGAAGGCGGCAAGGCGCTGGTGGCGGTTAACCTGTCCAGCGAGGAGCCGTACCACGACCCGCTCAATATTCGCCTGGTGCAGGAAACCGTCGAACTGGCGGAAAACGTTAACCAGACTGAAGTCCATCTGGTCGGCGCCTACCCGGTTACACCAATCAATATCGCCATCGAACTCCCCGATTTTGACCCCAGCGTTTACAACGACGCCATTCGCGGCCAGCATCTGATTGCCATGAAGGCGCTGCGCCAGAAATTCGGCATCAATGAGGAGTTTACCCACGTCGAAAAAGGTCTGCCGGAGGAAGTGATTCCGGATCTGGCCGAGCATCTGCAGGCCGGCGTGGTGGTGCTGGGCACCCTGGGGCGCACCGGTATCTCCGCCGCATTTATCGGCAATACCGCCGAACATGTGATCGACCATCTGAAATGTGACCTGCTGGTGATCAAACCGGAAGACTTCAACTGCCCGATTGAGGCCGATGAGGATGATGAACACGACGATGAGGACTGAGGCCGCGCCGCAGCCGTAAAAACAAACAGGGCCCCGCGGGGCCCTGTTGACGTCTGGCTGAAAATTACAGCTCGATAACGTCGAAGCGTACGTCCGGATTGACGTCCGCATCGTAGTCCACGCCTTCCAGACCGAAGCCGAACAGGCGCAGGAACTCCTGCTTGTAACCGGTGTAGTCGGTCAGCTCGCTCAGGTTTTCCGAGGTGATGGATGGCCACAGGTCACGACACGCCTGCTGCACGTCGTCACGCAGTTCCCAGTCGTCCATACGGATGCGCTCGTGGTCGTCCAGCGACTTGTCGTCGCCGTACAGACGGGTGCGCATCAGGCGGTAGACCTGTTCCATGCAGCCTTCATGGATGCCTTTCTCTTTCATGATCTTGAAGGCCATGGAGATATACAGCGGCATCACCGGAATGGCGGAGGACGCCTGGGTCACCACGGACTTCAGCACCGCCACGTGCGCGGTGCCGCCTTTGGCGGACAGGTCGCCGCGGATAGCGGTCGCTGCGCGGTCCAGATCTTCTTTCGCCCGGCCCAGCGTACCGTGCCAGTAGATTGGCCAGGTCAGGTCGGTGCCGATATAGGAGTAAGCCACGGATTTCGCGCCTTCCGCCAGCACGCCGGCGCCTTCCAGCGCGGACATCCACAGTTCCCAGTCCTGGCCGCCCATCACGGTGATGGTGTTTTCAATTTCTTCTTCCGTCGCCGGTTCAACGGTGGCGGAGACGATCTGATCCTTGTTGGTGTCAATCGCCGTGGTGGTGTACACCTCGCCGATTGGCTTCAGTGCGGAACGCACCACTTCGCCGGTTTCCGGCATTTTACGCACCGGAGAAGCCAGCGAGTACACCACCAGATCGATCTGGCCGAGGTCCTGCTTGATCAGTTCAATCACTTTCTCGCGGCATTCGTTGGAAAACGCATCGCCGTTGATGCTTTTCGCGTACAGGCCTTCTTCTTTGGCAGCCTTGTCGAACGCGGCTGAGTTGTACCAGCCGGCGGTGGCCGGTTTGGTTTCGGTGCCGGCTTTTTCAAAGAACACGCCGATAGTGGCTGCGCCGCTACCGAAAGCCGCAGCGATGCGGGAGGCCAGACCATAACCGGTGGAGGCGCCGATAACCAGTACGCGTTTCGGGCCATCAGCGATAGCGCCCTGCTGCTTGGTATAGGCAATCTGGCGACGTACATTGGCTTCACAACCCACCGGATGAGTGGTGGTGCAGATAAAGCCGCGAACCTTAGGTTTGATAATCATATTGGGTCTAGGATCCGTTAAATGGATGAAATCGGGACATAAGATACCGCATTACGCCCCTTAATTGTGATCTGATGTGTTGGATTGCACAAGTTATGAGCAATTTGGTGCGCGATTCCGCATTTTTTACCCGCCCATATAGGTAACACTGTCACTTTATTCGTGCGTTCAACACGCGCCCCCTTCGCTCGGTGATTCACCGTTTATAAACTACTCAGCTTAGGCGGCACGCCGGCCGGGAGCAAAAAATGCCGGCCACGTAATGTGGCCGGCATGGTGGTTTTCAGCAGGATGACGCCGGACAATTACAAGGCGCTTTTAATCGCATCCACGCTGGCTTTGGCGTCGCCAAACAGCATCTGGCTGTTTTCCTTGAAGAACAGCGGATTCTGCACGCCGGCATAGCCGGTGTTCATCGAGCGTTTAAACACGATAACGTTCTGCGCCTTCCACACTTCCAGCACCGGCATACCGGCGATTGGGCTGCGCGGATCTTCCAGTGCCGCCGGGTTGACGGTGTCGTTGGCGCCGATCACCAGTACGGTGTCGGTGTCGGCGAAATCGTCATTGATCTCGTCCATTTCCAGCACCACGTCGTACGGTACCTTGGCTTCCGCCAGCAGCACGTTCATATGGCCCGGCAAACGACCGGCAACCGGGTGAATGCCGAAGCGCACGTTAATGCCGCGGGCGCGCAGTTTTTCGGTGATTTCCGCCACCGGATACTGCGCCTGCGCCACCGCCATACCGTAACCCGGGGTGATGATTACCGAGCTGGAATTACGCAGCAGCTCGGCCACCTCTTCCGCCGTGGTTTCACGGTATTCGCCCATCTCTTCCGCCTCGCCGGTAGACGAACCGTCGGTGCCGAAACCACCGGCAATCACGCTGATAAACGAACGGTTCATCGCCTTACACATAATGTAAGACAGGATGGCACCGGAGGAGCCGACCAGCGCACCGGTGACGATCAGCAGATCGTTGCTCAGCATAAAGCCGGCCGCCGCCGCCGCCCAGCCGGAATAGGAGTTGAGCATCGACACCACCACCGGCATATCCGCCCCGCCGATCGAGGCCACCAGATGCCAGCCGAACGCCAGCGCAATCGCCGTCATCACCAGCAGCGCGAACACCTGCAGCCCGACGCTGTCGCTGGAGACGAACATCACCATCAGCAGGAAAGAGACCACCAGCGCCGCCAGGTTCAGCTTATGGCGGTTTGGCAGCATCAGCGGCTTGGAGGAAATCTTGCCGCGCAGCTTGCCAAACGCCACGATGGAACCGGTAAAGGTCACCGCGCCGATAAAGATGCCGAGAAACACTTCGCTCAGATGGATATTTTCCATCACCGGCTCCATCGGCGCGCCGTGGTCCAGATAGCTGTTGAAGCCAACCAGCACCGCCGCCAGGCCGACGAAGCTGTGCAGCATCGCCACTAGCTCCGGCATCTCGGTCATTTCCACCTTCTTGGCCAGATAAACGCCGATTGAACCGCCGATAATCATCGCGATGATGATCCAGCCTACGTTGCCGGCGTCCGGCCCGAGGATGGTGGCGATCAACGCAATCGCCATGCCGGCGATGCCGAAGCGGTTGCCCAGCTTGGAGGTTTCATGACGCGACAGACCCGCGAGGCTCAAGATAAATAAAATAGCGGCAACAATGTATGCAGCTGTAACTAATCCACCAGACATTGGTTACCCCTTATTTACGGAACATCTTCAGCATGCGCTGAGTGACGGTGAATCCACCAAAAATATTGATGCTGGCAATCAGCACGGCGATAAAGGAGAGGAAACTCACCCAGCCGCCGTGGCCGATCTGCAACAGGGCACCCACCACGATAATGCCTGAAATCGCATTGGTGACCGACATCAACGGCGTATGCAGCGCGTGGCTGACGTTCCACACCACGTAGTAGCCAACCACGCAGGCCAGCGCAAACACGGTGAAGTGCGACAGGAACTCTTTCGGCGCCGCGTCCGCCAGCCAGCCGAACAGCACCACCGCCAGCGCCATCAGGCCATACTTCAGCCATGGCGAGAGCGGTTTTTTCTCCTCTTTGACCGGCGGCTCTGCGGCCTGCGCCTGCGGTTTCGGCTGGGCGGAGACCTGGATCGGCGGCGCCGGCCAGGTAATCTCGTCCTCGCGCACCACCGTCACGCCGCGGATCACGCTGTCTTCAAAGTCGATATCCAACTCGCCGTTTTTCTCCTTGGCCAGCAGCTTCAGCAGGTTGACCAGGTTGGTGCCGTACAGCTGGGAAGATTGGGTCGGCAGGCGGCTCGGCAGATCGGTATAGCCGATGATTTTCACCCCGTTATCGGTGGTGGTGATGCGATCGGCCACGGTCAGTTCACAGTTGCCGCCGGTTTGCGCCGCCAGATCGACGATCACGCTGCCCGGTTTCATGCTGGCGACCATCTCTTTGGTGATCAGCTTCGGCGCCGGTTTGCCCGGGATCAGCGCGGTGGTGACGATAATGTCCACCTCTTCCGCCTGCGCGGCGAACAGCGCCATCTCCGCCTTGATAAAGGCTTCGGACATCACTTTGGCATAGCCGTCGCCGCTGCCCGCTTCTTCCTCGAAGTCCAGCTCCAGGAATTCCGCGCCCATGCTCTGCACCTGCTCCTTCACTTCCGGGCGGGTGTCAAAGGCGCGGACGATCGCCCCCAGACTGCCGGCGGCGCCGATGGCCGCCAGGCCGGCAACGCCGGCGCCGATAATCATCACTTTCGCCGGCGGCACTTTACCGGCGGCGGTGATCTGCCCGGTAAAGAAGCGGCCAAATTCGTGCGCGGCCTCCACGATGGCGCGATAGCCGGCGATATTGGCCATCGAGCTCAGCGCATCCATCGACTGCGCGCGTGAGATCCGCGGTACGGAATCCATCGCCAGCGTGGTAATGCGCCGCGCCGCCAGTTTTTCCATCAGCTCAGGGTTCTGCGCCGGCCAGATAAAGCTGACCAACGTGCTCCCTTCACGCATCAGGGCGATCTCCTCTTCCTGCGGCGCGTTGACCTTCAGGATCAGATCCGACTGCCACACCTCGGCGGTGTCGACCACCGTCGCGCCGGCCTGTTCGTAAGCGACATCTTCAAAGCTTGCCAGTTTGCCCGCATCGCGCTCAATGGCGACGCTGAAACCCAGTTTCAGCAGCTGCTCCACCGTTTTCGGCGTGGCAGCGACGCGAGCTTCATTGGCCAACCGTTCTCTAGGTACACCAATACGCATAATATTCCCTTCCGGATTATGATCTTATTATCTTCCAACCCCATAGTGATAACGCCGTTCCCGCCCCCTTTGCCAAAGGCTGGCGGCGGATAGCGGGCGGCGCTATCTATAACCTACTGAAAATAAGATCGATGATCTACGTTTGCTTAACCCATCGGATGAGTTTTTACATAAAAATTCACGCACGGATATGACAAAACGCAATTTTCCCTGAGAAAGACGGCCTAAGCGCCAATAAAAACAGGCAGTTTTCTTCTCACCGCAAATCCGCGCAAACTCAGCCTGCTGCGGCGATGCGGCATAAAAGTTATAGAAATGTGAATAAACAACACTTATCCAAACAAAATCTTTATTATGGATACTTATACTTGAAGCCAACGGAAAATAACGCCGCCGCATTAACAGATTTGTCTCATGCGATGCCATAAAATGCTGAGACACCTGCCAAGATTACATGTAATAATCACTGGCTGAATAACACCTCAACAGTTCAGCACGTTATAAACGTTAATGCGCTAGGCGAAAGGATTTTTTATGAAGCTGAAGAACACGATCATCGCATCAGCCTTGTTATCACTTACCGCGCTGTCCGCTCATGCTGCGCAAGAGTTAACGCCTGAGAAAGCGGCGGCGATCAAGCCGTTTGATCGCATCACCATCACCGGCCGTTTCAACGCCATCAACGAAGCCGCCACCGCCGTCTCTCGCCGCGCCGACAAACTGGGCGCCGACGCTTTCTATATTCAAGACATTAATAATAGTAACAACGGCGGCAACTGGCGCGTGACGGCAGACATTTACCGCAGCGATGCGCCGGAAGTAGAGAAAAGCCACTACCGCGTCTTCAACGGTGTGAAAGAGCTGCCGAAAGAGCAGGCCTACCAGTTAGAGCCGTTTGATACCGTCAGCGCCAGCGGTTTCTTCCGCAGCCAGCCGGACGTTAACGACGCCATCTCCAAACTGGCGAAGAAAAAAGGCGCCGATTCCTTCTTTATCGTCCGTCAGGTCGACGCCAACCAGGGCGGCAACCAATATGTGACCGCCTACGTCTACAAAGCCAATGCGCCGAAACGCGTGGTACAGAGCCCGGATGCAATTCCGGCCGACTCGGAAGCTGGTAAGGCCGCGCTGGCCGCCGGCGGTGCCGCTGCGGCGAAGGTCGAGATCCCGGGCGTCGCCTCTTCCGGCTCACCAAGCCGTGAAGTCGGCCGCTTCTTCGAAACACAGTCGTCAACCGGTAAGCGTTACACTGTCACCCTGGCCGACGGCACCAAGATTCAGGAAGTGAACAACGTGACCGCCGCGCAGATGCAGCCGTTTGACTCCGTAACCTTTACCGGCCACTTCAACAGCATGACCGACGTCTCCACTGAAGTGGCGAAGCGTGCGGCCGCCAAAGGCGCCAAGTACTATCACGTCACCCGTCAGTGGCAGAACAAGAGCGGCGGCAATCTGACCGTCAGCGCCGATCTGTTCAAATAATCCGCGTTTTACTCCCTCCTGCGGGCAGCCCTGGCGCTGCCCGTTTTTCTTTCCGCCGCGACTGAATAACTTTTTAACCGTTCCGCATATTCAATCATTGCATCCCGCTGCGTCCGTCCGTAGAATCTGCGCCGTTTTTCAGGGTTGATTGTCTAAATGCACGGTGATCGTCACCCTGTTTTTACTGCTCAATCGGCGCTCTCCAGCTGTTTATTCTGTATTCGGGATCCTTCATTGGAAAAAAAATTAGGTCTACTCGCATTAACCGCTCTGGTGCTCAGTTCCATGCTCGGCGCCGGGGTATTCAGCCTGCCGCAAAATATGGCGGAAGTGGCCAGTCCGGCGGCCCTGCTGATCGGCTGGGCGATTACCGGCGTCGGCATTCTGTTCCTGGCCTTCGCCATGCTGCTGCTGACCCGGCTGCGTCCCGATCTGGACGGCGGTATCTTCACCTATGCCAAAGAGGGCTTCGGCGAACTGGTCGGCTTCTGCTCCGCCTGGGGCTACTGGCTGTGCGCGGTGATCGCCAACGTTTCCTATCTGGTGATCGTCTTCGCCGCGCTGAGCATTTTCACCGACCGCAGCGGCGCGGTGATCTTCGGCGACGGCAATACCTGGCAGGCGCTGGTGGGGGAATCCGTTCTGCTGTGGGTGGTGCACGCGCTGGTGCTGCGCGGCGTACAGACCGCCGCCAGCATCAATCTGGCCGCCACGCTGGCCAAACTGCTGCCGCTCGGGCTGTTTGCCGTGCTGGCGGTTATCGCCTTTAAAATAGACGTATTCACCCTCGACTTCACCGGCGTGGCGCTCGGCAAGCCGGTGTGGGAGCAGGTGAAAAACACCATGCTGATCACCCTGTGGGTGTTTATCGGCGTGGAAGGCGCGGTGGTGGTGTCGGCGCGCGCGCGTAATAAAAAGGATGTCGGGCTGGCCACCATGCTGGCGGTGGTGTCCGCGCTGGCGGTCTACCTGCTGGTGACGCTGCTGGCGCTCGGCGTGGTGCCGCGCAGCGAGCTGGCGCAGATGCGCAACCCGTCGATGGCGGTGATGATGGTCGATCTGCTTGGCCCGTGGGGCGATGTGATTATCGCCGTCGGCCTGATTATCTCAGTGTGCGGCGCCTACCTGAGCTGGACCATTATGGCGGCCGAAGTGCCGCTGCTGGCCGCGCAGCACGGCGCCTTCCCGAAGGTGTTCCGCCGGCAGAATAAAAACCACGCCCCGTCCGCCTCGCTGTGGCTGACCAACGGCGCGGTGCAGATTGCGCTGGTGCTGATCTGGTTTACCAGCAGCAACTACAACTCGCTGCTGACCATCGCCTCGGAAATGATCCTGGTGCCATATTTTCTGGTCGGCGCCTTCCTGTTCAAAGTGGCGCTGCAACGCCATGACAAACGCCTGATTGCGGCAGCCAGCGGCGCCTGTCTGTACGGCATCTGGCTGCTGTATGCGTCGGGACTGATGCATCTGCTGATGTCAGTGCTGCTGTACGCGCCGGGGCTGCTGGTGTTTATCTATGCTCGCCGCGGCCATGATGAGGTGAAGTTGCTGAACAAGCTGGAAAGAAGCAGCATTCTGCTGCTGTTGCTGGCCACCGTACCGGCCGGCTGGTTTATGCTGCAGTCATAACGAAGAAGACCGGGTGCCATACCCGGTCATTTTTACTGCGCGCTGATGGTGAGCCGCTCACCCACCTGCGTTAATACCACCCTTGCCGCACACTCCTGCTGAATCGCCGCCAGTTGGGCTTTGTCCAGCGCATAGGGCAGCAGAATATCAAATACCGCCAACCCCTGCTGTTGCCCTAAATCGATCAGGCGTACGATGTTGGTTTCATCGCTGACCTGGGTGGAAACCACCTGCAGCGCCAGCTCTTTTAACTGCTCAGTACGCGTCTGCGTGGATACCGCACGCGATTTCAGCACCATGCCGAAAATCGGCATAACGCCGTAAATTGCATCAACAAAGCGCCAGTGCTTCTTGCACGATGCAGACAGAAATTCCATGTAGTCAAAGCAGATTGTTTCACTGCGCGCGACGGATGCAAGGTGACCGTTACTCATCCCCTCAGTTCCTCTTTTGGCCAGCGTATACCCTGTCGCCCTGGATATTCAGGGTATATTACATCCTGAAATGGATAATCGATGCGAAGCTATAACGATTTTACGCCGTATAATGGCATAATTCCCCTATTGTTTGCCAGCCTGTCCAGGAGCTTTAATCGATGGAACCCCATGACTCTGCGCCGGTGCTGATCACCGGTGGCGCCCGCCGCATAGGCCTGGCGTTGGCCCGTTCGCTGCTGCAGCGCCAGGTACCGGTGATCGTCGCCTACCGCAGCGACTATCCGGCGCTCGCCGAGCTTAAATCACTGGGCGCCACCTGTATTCAGGCCGATTTCTCCACCCACGACGGCATCTATCAGTTTGCCGAACAGGTGCGGGAAATCGCCCCTAAACTGCGGGCGCTGGTGCATAACGCCAGCGCCTGGCAGGCCGAATCGCCGTATACGCCGCCGGAGCAGGTGATGGCGTCGATGCTGCAAATCCACGTTTACACCCCCTATCTGCTCAACCAACTGCTAGAGCCTTGCCTGCGCGGTCAGGGACAGGCCGGCGCCGATATTATCCATCTGACGGATTACGTGGTGGAAAAAGGCAGCGACAAGCATATCGCTTACGCCGCCAGCAAGGCGGCGCTGGATAACATGACCCGTTCGTTCGCCCGCAAGCTGGCGCCGGAAGTGAAGGTCAACGCCATTGCGCCGGCGCTGATTATCTTTAACCCCGGCGACGATGAAGCCTATCGCCAGCAGGCGCTGCAAAAGTCGCTGATGAAAGTCGCCCCCGGCGAAAGCGAAGTGGTCGAACTGGTGCACTACCTGCTCGGCAGCCGCTATGTGACCGGCCGCACCCACGGCGTCGACGGCGGCCGTCCGCTGCGCTGACCGGAGCGCATGGCGCAATGTGTAACGGCGCGCTATGCTGAATGCCGTCTTGCTGAGAATCACCCGGAAAAAATGCACAAAATTGTTTTTGTAGAAGACGACGCCGACGTCGGTAAATTAATCGCCGCCTACCTGGGTAAACATGATATTGAGGTGCTGGTCGAGCCGCGCGGCGATAGCGCCCAGGCGCGCATTGCCCAGGAGCAGCCGGATCTGGTGCTGCTGGATATTATGCTGCCCGGCAAAGACGGCATGACGCTGTGCCGCGATCTGCGGCCGCAGTTTCACGGCCCGATCGTACTGCTGACGTCGCTCGACAGCGATATGAACCATATTCTGTCGCTGGAAATGGGCGCCAACGACTATATCCTGAAAACCACGCCGCCGGCGGTGCTGCTGGCGCGCCTGCGCCTGCATCTGCGCCAGGGCGCCGCGGGGCACGACGACGCCGCGCCCCTGACGCCGCACAACGCGCTGCACTTCGGCCTGCTGTGCATCGACCCGGTTAATCGCCAGGTGACGCTGGCGGACGAAACCATCACCCTGTCCACCTCCGATTTTGACCTGCTGTGGGAGCTGGCGACCCACGCCGGGCAGATTATGGACCGGGAAGCGCTGCTGCAGAACCTGCGCGGCGTCAGCTATGACGGCCTGGATCGCAGCATCGACGTCGCCATTTCCCGCCTGCGCCGCAAGCTGTACGACAATGCGCTGGATCCCTTCCGCATCAAGACCGTACGCAACAAAGGCTACCTGTTCGCCCCCAATGCCTGGGAACCGGCGCAGCCATGAGAAAACTCTTCGTACAGTTCTTTCTGCTGCTGTTCGTCTGCTTTCTGGTGATGGCGATGCTGGTCGGGCTGGTGTACAAGGTCACCGCCGAACGCGCCGGCCGTCAGTCGATGGATGACCTGATGAAAAGTTCGCTGTACCTGATGCGCAGCGAACTGCGGGAAATCCCGCTCAAGGACTGGAATAAAACCATCGATACGCTGGATCTCAACCTCTCCTTCCAGCTGCATATTGAACCGCTGGGCAAGCAGAAGCTGAGCGATGAGATGAAAAAACGGCTGCGGCTGGGGGAAATCATCGCGCTGGACGATCAGTACACCTTTATGCAGCGCATTCCGCGCAGCCACTACGTGCTGGTGGTCGGCCCCATTCCCTACCTGTTCTACCTGCACCAGGTGCGGCTGCTGGATCTGGTGGTGCTGCTGCTGATCGGCCTGTCGCTGGCGCTGCCGGTCTTTCTGTGGATGCGGCCGCACTGGCAGGACCTGCTCAAGCTGGAAAACGCCGCACAGCGCCTCGGCGCCGGGCATCTGGATGAACGCACCCATTTTGATCCCACCTCCAGCCTCAACCGCCTCGGTGTGGCCTTTAATCAGATGGCGGACAATATCAATACCCTGATCGCCAGTAAGAAACAGTTGATTGACGGCATCGCCCACGAGCTGCGTACCCCGCTGGTGCGGCTGCGTTACCGGCTGGCGATGAGCGATAACCTGTCCGACGGCGAACAGCAGGCGCTGAACCGCGATATCGGCCAGCTGGAATCGCTGATTGACGAGCTGCTGACCTACGCGCGCCTCGACCGCCCGCAGGTGGCGCTGAATATCGAGCCGATCGACCTGCCCGGCTGGCTGCAGGACAAAACGGACGATCTGCGCCTGATTCATCCTGAGCGCGATATTGCGCTGGATATTCCCCACCGCGGCGACTTCGGCGGCGTGGATCTGCGCCTGATGGAGCGGGTGCTGGATAATCTGGTGAACAACGCGCTGCGCTATGCGCAACGGCGCCTGCGCATCGGCCTGTGGTTCGACGGCGATATCGCCTGCCTGCAGGTGGAAGACGACGGACCGGGCATTCCGCCGGACGAGCGCCAGCGTATTTTTGAACCCTTTGTACGGCTGGACCCCAGCCGCGACCGCGCTACCGGCGGCTGCGGCCTGGGGCTGGCTATCGTACACTCCATCGCCGTCGCCTATCAGGGCCAGGTGTTTGTCGACGCCAGCCCGCTCGGCGGCGCCAGCTTCCGCTTCTGCTGGCCGGTAAAATCCCCGCTCCTGTTAAAAAACGCCGCTACCGCCGATTAAGCACTGCCGCTGTTTAGTAAACAGCGGCGGCTGCGCATGACAGTTTTCACAAAAGCGATATTCGCCGGCGTTCTCCGCCCGCTTGCCGCTTGCCTGCGCCACCGTTCCCTTATAGATTGCAGCCTATCGGCGCAGCAACGCCGTCCGCAGCGGCTTCTCGCGGCCGGCAACCATAAGGATAGCAACAAGATGGCCAATATTCGTGACGTTGCCCGGCTGGCCGGCGTTTCTATCAGCAGCGTGTCGAACCTGCTTAATCATCGCACCCATCAGATGAGCGCGGAAACGCGGTTGCGTATTGAGCGGGCGATGGAGGAACTGCATTACCGCCCGCTGAGCGCGCCGCCGCGCCAACACGGACAGCCGAATATTATCGGTTTGCTGGTGCCGTCGATTGTTAACCCCAGCTTTTCGGCGCTGGCGCACGAGGTTGACCTGTCCGCGCGGGCGTATCGCTACCGCGTGCTGCTCGGCAACTCATACCGTCAGGAAGACGAGGAGCGCGCCTTTATCAGCGATATGTTCGCCCACGGCGTACGCGGCATTATCGTCGCGGCCAGCGATATCCGCCAAACGCATTTTGTCCGCAGCGCCGAGCAAGGGATGATGATCGTCAGCTATGACAACCGCTTTAGCGACAGCATGGCGGCCGATACCCGGCTGGTCGACAGCGTCTCCATGGATAACGTTGAAGCCGGCCGTCTGGCGGCGCAACACCTGATTGAACGCGGCTGCCGGCAGATTATATTTGCCACCGAAGCCACCCTGACGCTGAGCCGCAGCAATAAAATCGACGGTTTTCTGGCGGCGCTGCGTAGCCATCAGCTGCCGGCGTATGAACGGGTGATCGAAGGCAAGGCCAGCAGTGAATATGGCGACACGGAGATGTTTGAACTCGGCCGCTCAATGGTCAGCCGCATACTCGCCATGACGCCCCGCCCGGACGGCATTGTGGCGATCAACGATGCACTGGGCATTGGCCTGATGACCGGGCTGCGCGCCGCCGGAGTGCGCATACCGCAGCAGATGTCCATCGTCGGCATCGACAATATTTCGCTGGCCGGCTTTGCCGAACCGGGGCTGACCTCGGTGATGCCGCCACAGGCCGCCATGGCGCAGGTGATGGTTGAACGCTTAATCCGGCGCATCAACGACCCTCAGCTGCCGCCCGGCGAATTTCTTTTTCCGCCGACCCTGGTCAGCCGCCGGTCAGTCAAAGCGTAACGGCCGCTCAGCGCCAGCTGCGATATTGCAACGGTAGAGATAAACAAGAGGAATAAATAATGAATGCCAACGGCACGGTCATCATCGATTAACGCCCAATAGCAGCACGCAAATAACACGTTTATTCATTACACCGGCGAGCGCCAAGCGCCGGGGACGGATCACGCCAATAAACCTATCTCGGATAAATAATCATGAATAACAGAACGCCGCAGGATATTGAACGCAGCGCAATACGAAAGCTGACGCTGCATATCGTCCCTTTAATGATTTTATTATATTTCCTGGCCTTTCTTGACCGCAATAATATGGCCTATGCCGCCATGGCGCTGGAAGACAGCCTGGGGCTGACCGCCTCGGCGTTCGGCTTTGCCTCCGGTATTTTCTTTATCGGCTATTTTATGTTTGAGATCCCCAGCAATGCCGGCACGATCAAGTTCGGCCCGCGCATCTGGTTTGCCCGCATTTTGATCTCGTGGGGCATCTTCGCCACCCTGCTGGGCTTTGCCCGCACGCCGATGGAGCTGTATATCTACCGTTTTATGCTGGGCGTATGCGAAGCCGGTTTTTTCCCGTCGGTGGTTTATTACTTTACCGTTTTCTTCCCGGAAAAGTATCGCACCAAAATCCTCGGCATGTTTATTATTGTGCAGCCGCTCTCCAATGCCATCGGCTCGCCGATCTCCGGTTTTATTCTGAATATCGATCAGGGCTGGTTCGGCCTCGAATCCTGGCAACTGCTGTTTATTATTGAAGGCGTACCGCCCATTATTATCGGCCTGCTGATTCCGTTTATCATTAAAAACTCACCAAAAGAGGTTGGCTATCTGGACATAGAAGAAAAAGCCTGGTTGATGAATAATAATCAGCGCACCAAGTCCGGTTCCAAAATTACCCTGGGCGATTTTTTTAACGGGATTAAAAATAAAAAATACCTGATTTACGCCCTGCTGAATTTCGGCATGGTCTGCGGCATTTATGGCTTTGGCATGTGGCTGCCTTCCATCCTGACCGCCATTTCCGGCGGCGATATTCTCCACGTCAGCCTGCTGGCGTTGCTCCCCTACGGGCTGGGCGCGCTGCTGATTTATCCGTGGAGCCTGTGGGCCAGTAAAACCCGGCAAATCGCTATTTTTGCCGGCATCAGCATGGTGATGGCCGCCATCGGCCTGGCCGGCGCGGTGGCGTTCTTCCAATACAACCTGTTTGTCTCACTCTCTTTCCTGTGCCTGGCCGCCGTCGGCATCTACACCGCCGTGCCGTCGTTTTTATCCATGCCGGCCAATATCTCCTCGGGCGCGTCGGCCGCCGCCGGCCTGGCGGTGGTGAGCTGCATTGGCAACATCGGCGGTTTTGTCGCCCCCTATGTGGTGGGCGTCCTTAACGACCTCACCCGCAGCAGCATCCCGGGGCTGATTTTCCTGGCGCTGTGCCTGCTGGTCACCGGCCTGATCTGCATTTTTTACTGCGCTAAACAGCGCGAAGGCGTCATCAGGGCGTAACTCACTTTTCATCCTTAACACGAGGTATTCATCATGGGTCATCTTAGCGGCAAGAAAGTCTTTATCACCGGCGCGGAGCAAGGCATCGGCCGGGCCACGGCGGAGCAGCTGATTCAGGCCGGCTGCGATATTTACCTGCACTACCACAGCGGCGAAGAAGGCCCCAAGGCGTTGGTGGCGCTGGCGCATTCGCTGGGGCAGCGCGCGGCTTACGGCTACGCGGATTTGATTGAGACCGCAGACGCTGAACGCTGCGTGCGCGCCGGGGCCGAATTTCTCGGCGGCATTGATATCCTGATCAATAACGTCGGCGGCATCGTCGGCCGTAAATGGCTGGGGGAGATCGACCGTCAGTTCTGGCAAACGGTGCTGGACGTAAATATGACCACCATGCTCAACGTCACACAAAGCGCGCTGCCGTTCCTCAAGGCGGCGCCGGACGGCGCCAGCGTCGTCAATCTGGCCTCGCTGGCCGGCCGCGCCGGCGGACATTCCGGCTCGTTGGTTTACTCGTCCTGTAAAGGCGCGGTGCTGACCTGGACGCGTTCACTGGCGGCGGAACTGGGGGAGCATGGCGTGCGGGTCAATGCGGTGGCGCCCGGGCTGATCCTCGGTACGCGTTTTCACGATCGCCACACCACCCAGGAATCGGCGGAAGAAACCGTCCGCGCTATCCCACTGGGCAGAGCTGGCACGCCGCAGGATGTGGCGCGGGTCATCACCTTCCTGGCGGCAGAGTATGACGGTTTCGTCTCCGGCGCCACCATCGATATCAACGGCGGTATTTACCGTATGTAATCCCCCCTGGCCGGCAGCCCGCAACGGCGGCCGGCTATGCTGACGGAGCATTAACCATGATTAAATCAGCGCTTATCCACCCGCAGCTGCTCGGCGCATTGGCGGCATGCGGCCACAAAAGTCAGCTGCTGATCGCCGACGCCAACTACGCGGTCACCACCAACGCCCGTAAAGACGCCGCCGTGGTGTACCTCAATCTGGCGCCGGGAATGATCCCCGCGCCGCTGGTGCTGGAAAAAGTCCTGACCTGCATCAACGTGGAACATGCCGCCCTGATGACGGCGCCGGCCGATTATCCCCATACTCCGGCGGATGAATACCGGCGTTTGTTGCCGGACGGCTGCCCCGTCGCCTATCTGGAGCGGGAGCAGTTTTACGCCGAGGTGAAATCGGAACGCACGGCGCTGATTATCGCCACCGGCGAGCAGCGGCGCTTCGCTAACCTATTGCTGACGGTTGCCCCCGTCTTCTGATCGGCCCCGCTACGTGGCCGGTTTTATAGCGCACTTATCCTACCAACAACACGGCGGCCGCAGAGTGCCGCCCTGCCACTCACCCAGTGTATGTTGTAACTAAAATAACAGGGAAACGCGCCGGCATACCACACACGGCCGGCCTGTTTCCCTGTCAGTGCGGCGCCATATGCTGTGCAATCAGCGTCGCTAACGGCACGCGCAGCGGCTGCGGCAGGTCATGGCCCATATCCGGCACAATATGCAGCCTGGCATGCGGAACCGCCCGCGCCACCGCTACGCCCCCGGCCTTGCGCACCATCCGGTCGGCGCTGCCGTGGATCACCAGCGTCGGCGCCTGAATACGCCGGCTGTAGCGCCGCAGATCGCCGCTGCCCAACAGGGCGGAAAACTGGCGCTGCAGCCCTTCGCTGTCGCCGCCGCGCCGCAACAACTGGCTGACCAGCGTATCCAGCTCTGACTCCTGCATCGGATACCGTTTACTGGCCAGCAGACGCAGGCGGGTTTTACAGTAGTGCTGCTGCTGCGTGCGCGACGCCTTTACGGGAAACGGCCGCAGCAGCTGGAATAGCAGCGTCGGCGCCGGCGGCGGCAGCAGCGGCTGATTGGTGCTGGAAAACAGCACGATCAGGCTGCGCACCCGCTGCGGGTATTCCGCGGCCAGTACCTGGGCAATCATGCCGCCCATCGAACCGCCCAGCACGTGCGCCTGTCGAATCTGCAGGTGGTCCAGCAGCTGAACCGCATCGGCCGCCATATCCGCCAGCGTATAGGGCACCGCGCTCTGCCAGCCGAGCTGGGCGCGCAGTATCAGCAGCCACAGCGGCTGCCGGCGACGCCCGCTGGTTTTGCCGGACAGGCCGACATCGCGGTTGTCAAAGCGAATCACCCGATAACCCTGCTCAACCAGCGTCCGACAGAATTCGTCCGGCCACAGTAGCATCTGCGCGCCAATGCCCATAATCAGCAATAAGGGCGGCGCGCTTTCGTCGCCCCAGTCTTCATACGCAATCGGCAGGCCGCCGTTTGGCGCTATCCCGGTTCGCACCGCAATCTGCTGCATAAACAACCTCTTAATCTCCGCCTCGCTGAGGCCAGTGTAGCATGTACATACCGTTACACGCCGAAACCAATCATGCACGGAAAGCCGGCGGCGCTTCCCCTATGCTGTTATCCACGGCCCCGCAGTGGGGTTAAGACACGAAAAATCACTTGAGGAACCGACAATGAAAAAAGCATTAGCTCTGGTTGTTGCCGCTGCAATGGGCCTGTCCAGCGTCGCCTTTGCCGCCGATGCCGCCACTCCGGCAACCCACACTCACGCCAGCCACCATCACGCGGTTAAAGCGAAAAAAGCGCCGGCACAGAAAGCGCAGGCGGCGAAAAAACACGTGAAATCCGCCCACAAAAAGGCGCCGGTGCAAAAAGCCCAGGCGGCGAAAAAAACGCACAAGCACGCCAAACACCAGAAAAAAGCGGCGCACTAATCCGTCCGGGCGCCCCGCCTGACCGCGTATGACGTTCATCCAGACACCCGGCCCGCCGGGTGTTTTTTATCGGAGGCTGTCATCTATGCTGCGCCGTTATCTGTTCGAAATCGTACTGGCCGTGCTGATTGTTTGCGGCCTGATCGCCGCGGCGTTTTATCTCTGAGCATCAACGCCCGTTCATGCAGAATTTATTGAAAAATCAATCAGCGAACGTTCCAACACGGCAATTTCCGTCTATAGTAGACATTCAGTGAGTTTATGGATTACCCCGTATCAGGCAAGAGATCTATGCGCATATCCGCTTTGCTGTTGTTGTGCTCATTTCCACTGATGACCGCCGGACCGGCCCGGGCCGACGGCCCCTCCCATGCGGAGAAAAACCGCCTGTTTTTTGGTAAAGACGATCGTATCAAAGTCAGTGAAACCCAAGTCTGGCCGTGGCAAGCTATCGGTCAGATCGAAACCGTCAGCGGCAACTTATGCACCGCCACCCTGATTTCACCGCACCTGGCGCTGACCGCCGGCCACTGCGTACTGGCGCCGCCCGGCGTGCTGGACAAGGCGGTAGCGCTGCGTTTTATCGCTCAGCCCAAAGGCTGGAAATACCAAACGGATAAGATTGAAACGCTGGTCGATCGGAAACTGGGGAAAAAGCTGAAGCCGGACGGCGATGGCTGGATTGTGCCGCCGGGTGCGGCGGCCTATGATTTCGCGCTGATACGTATCAAAGAAGAAAAACCGCTGCCGCTACGGCCGCTGCCGCTGTGGCAGGGCGATACGCCGACCCTGACGCAGGCGATGAAACAGGCCAGACGGCTGATCACTCAGGCCGGCTACCCCGAAGACCATCTGGACAGCCTGTACAGCCACCAAGGCTGCAAGGTGACCGGCTGGGCGCAGCAAGGCGTGCTGTCGCACCAGTGCGATACCCTGCCCGGCGACAGCGGCTCACCGCTGCTGCTCAAAACGGCGGACGGCTGGCGGCTGATCGCCATTCAAAGCTCGGCGCCGGCGGCCAAAGACCGCTATCGCGCCGACAACCGGGCGCTGGCGGTGACGGCCATTTACGCCCAGCTACAGCAGTTGGCGCAGCACAAATAGCGCGGCCTGCACGTACGGCAGAACGCGCCACTCCGGCCGGACGTTAAGCCGACAGCTGCTCGATGGTCTGCAGGATGCGTTTGTCAGACACCGGATACGGGGTGCCCAGCTGCTGGGCGAACAGGCTGACGCGCAGCTCCTCAATCATCCAGCGCACCTCTTTCACCTCCGGTTCTTCCCGGCGCTTCGGCGGCAGTTTGTGCAGCCACTGCTGCCACGCCTGCTGAATCTGCTCCACCCGCAGCATCTGGGCGCGGTCGCGGTGCGGATCGATCGCCAGTTTCTCCAGACGGCGCTCGATCGCCTGCAGATAACGCAGCGTATCCGGCAGGCGCTTCCAGCCATTATTGGTGACAAAACCGCGGTACACCAGCCCGGCCAGCTGCGCTTTAATATCCGACAGCGCCAACGCCAGCGACATATCCACCCGTCCCTTCAGGCGTTTGTTGATGTTAAACACCGCGGTCAGGATCTGCTCGACCTGCTGCGCCACTTCCACCACCGTGTCGTTCAGCTCGGCGCGGATGCGCTCCTGCAGGCTGGCGAACGCCTGCTCCTGCCACACCGGGCCGCCGTATTCGGCAATCAGCTTGTCGATGCCGCAGGAGATGCAGTCGTCGATCAGATCCAACACCTTGCCGTACGGGTTGAAGTACAGCCCCAGCTTGGCCTTGTTCGGCAGTTTTTCATGCAGATACTTGATGGGCGAAGGAATATTCAGCAGCAGCAGGCGGCGCGTGCCCTGCCACATCGCCCGTTGCTGCTCCTGCTCGCTGTCAAACAGGCGGATCGCCACGCTGTCTTTTTCATCGACCAGCGCCGGATAGGCCTTCACCGAGTAGCCGCCGCGCTTCTGCTCGTAAAACGCCGGCAGCTCGCCAAAGCTCCAGATATGCAGATCGCTCTGCTCCAGCCCGTCGTCGGCCACCGCCGACAGCGTTTCCTGCACTTGCTCTTTCAGCTGCAGCTTCAGCGCCGCCAGATCTTTCCCCTCGCGCAGGGTCTTGTGCTTGTCGCCCAGCACGCGGAAGGTCATTTTCAGATGATCGGGCACCTGTTCCCACTGCCAGTCATCACGTGACACCGTCACGCCGGTCATGCGGCGCAGCTCGCGCTCCAGCGCATCCAGCAGCGGCATCTCCAGCGGCGTCACCCGCCCCAGAAAGGCTTCGGCATAGTTCGGCGCCGGTACGAAATTGCGCCGCACCGGCTTCGGCAGCGATTTGATCAGGGCAATCACCAGTTCACGGCGGATCCCCGGGATCTGCCACTCAAAGCCGGCCACTTCCACCTGATTCAGCAGCGGCAGCGGAATATGCACCGTCACGCCGTCGGCGTCGGTGCCCGGCTCAAACTGATAGCTCAGCCGCAGCTTCAGGTTGCCCTGATGCCAGAAATTCGGGTAATCCAGCGCGCTGATTTTATTCGCCCCATCTTTGATCAGCATCGCTTTTTCAAAGTTGAGCAGCTCCGGCTGCTGTTTCGCCGCCTGTTTCCACCATTTATCAAAGTGGCGCGCCGACACCACGTCGGCCGGAATACGCTGGTCATAGAAGCTGAACAGCGTTTCGTCATCCACCAGAATGTCGCGCCGGCGCGATTTGTGCTCCAGCTCTTCCACCTCGGCCCGCAGCTTCAGGTTGGCGCTGAAGAACGCATGGCGCGTCTGCCAGTCGCCCTCCACCAGCGCATGGCGGATAAACAGCTCCCGGCACAGCAGCGGGTCGATGCTGCTGTAGTTGACCTGGCGCGCCGCCACAATCGGCAGGCCGAACAGCGTCACCTTCTCACTGGCCATCACCGCGCCCTGCGATTTCGACCAGTGCGGCTCGCTGTAGTGCTGCTTCACCAGGTGCTGCGCCAGCGGCTCAATCCACTCCGGTTCGATACGCGCCGCAATGCGTCCCCACAGTTTGCTGGTTTCCACCAGCTCCGCCACCATCACCCACTTCGGCGGCTTTTTAAACAGACCGGAACCGGGGAAGATAGAGAAGCGCGCGTTGCGTGCGCCGCTAAACTCCTGTTTATCGGCGTCTTTCTGGCCGATATGCGACAGCAACCCGGTCAGCAGCGCCGTATGCACGCTGCGCGCATCCGACGGCTCGCTGTTGACCGGCAGCCCAAGCTCCTTCACCACCTGCCGCAGCTGGGTATAGATATCCTGCCACTCACGCACCCGCAGATAGTTGAGGAAATCGGTGCGGCACAGGCGGCGGAACTGGCTGGAAGAGAGCGCTTTCTGCTGCTCTTTCAGGTAATCCCACAGGTTGACGAAGGTCAGGAAGTCGGAATCCTTGTCGGCGAAGCGGCGGTGCTTCTCGTCGGACGCCTGCTGTTTATCCAGCGGCCGCTCGCGCGGATCCTGGATCGACAGCGCCGCGGTGATGATCATCACCTCGCGCACGCTGCCGCTGTTGCTGGCCTCCAGCACCATCCGCGCCAGACGCGGGTCGATCGGCAGCTGCGCCAGCTGGCGGCCGCGCGCGGTCAGCTGGTAGTGGCCGTTCGCCGCGCTGTTAATCGCCCCCAGCTCTTCCAGCAGCCGGACGCCGTCCTGCACGTTGCGCTTGTCCGGCGCCTCCACAAACGGGAACGCGGCGATATCGCCCAGCCCCAGCGAGGTCATCTGCAAAATGACCGACGCCAGGTTGGTGCGCAGAATCTCCGGGTCGGTAAACTCCGGCCGCGACAGGAAATCCTGCTCCGAATACAGGCGGATGCAGATACCTTCCGAGACGCGGCCGCAGCGCCCTTTACGCTGGTTGGCCGACGCCTGGGACACCGGTTCGATCGGCAGCCGCTGCACCTTGGTGCGGAAGCTGTAGCGGCTGATGCGCGCGGTGCCGGGATCGATAACGTATTTAATCCCCGGCACCGTCAGCGAGGTCTCCGCCACGTTGGTGGCCAGCACGATGCGCCGGCCGTGGTGCGACTGAAACACCCGGTTCTGCTCGCTGTTCGACAGCCGCGCATACAGCGGCAGCACCTCGGTATGCGGCAGATTCAGCTTGTTCAGCGCATCGGCGGTGTCGCGGATTTCGCGCTCGCCGCTCATAAAGATCAGGATATCCCCCGGCCCTTCGCGCCCCAGTTCGTCCACCGCGTCAAAGATGGCCTGCAGCTGGTCGCGGTCGCCGTCGTCGGCATCATCCGCCACCGGCCGGTAACGCACCTCCACCGGGTAGGTGCGGCCGGAAACCTCAATCACCGGCGCATTATTGAAGTGGCGCGAGAAGCGCTGCGGGTCGATGGTGGCGGAGGTGATGATCACCTTCAGATCCGGACGCTTCGGCAGCAGCTCGCGCAGATAGCCGAGAATAAAGTCGATGTTCAGGCTGCGCTCGTGCGCCTCATCGATAATCAGCGTGTCGTACTGCATCAGCAGACGGTCCTGCTGGATCTCCGCCAACAGGATACCGTCGGTCATCAGTTTGACCAGCGACTGTTCGCCGACCTGATCGTTAAAACGCACCTTATAGCCGACGCTGCCGCCCAATGGCGTCTCCAGCTCGTCGGCGATGCGGTTGGCGACGGTGCGCGCCGCCAGACGACGCGGCTGGGTATGGCCGATCAGCCCTTTCACCCCGCGCCCCAGCTCCAGGCAGATCTTCGGCAGCTGGGTGGTTTTCCCCGAGCCGGTTTCACCGGCGA
The DNA here is from genome assembly GCF_000330865.1 of Serratia sp. FGI94. Lineage (NCBI taxonomy): Bacteria > Pseudomonadati > Pseudomonadota > Gammaproteobacteria > Enterobacterales > Yersiniaceae > Serratia > Serratia sp. FGI94. Next base: position 2,269,605 of record NC_020064.1, on the reverse strand, counting down.
CGATCACCACCTGATGGTCGCGAATCGCTTCCAGAATCGTCTGTTTCTTCTGGCTGACCGGCAGCCCCTGCGGATAGCTGATGGCCGGGCAGGAGGCGGCGCGCGACTGCACTTTCTGCAACGCGACGGCGATGTCGCCGGCAATTTCATCGGCGACCGCCTGCTGAGCATCGGAATTTTTGATTTTGCGCGCGCCGTGCAGCCGGCGCTGCAGGCGCTGTTGATCACGGAGCATCAGCTCGCCCAGTTGGGAAGATAATGCCGCGAGCGGAGATTTCACGTTTGGTATTCCTTTTTCCGCGCTGCCGCAACGGCTGGTCGGCAGCGCCATGTCAATTGAGTTCAGCCGATAACGCTGTTATCCCCGTCATACTTCAAGCCGCAGATGCGTTGGCCGCGCTCAGTCACCTGAATCATTGACCAGCGTCAACTCATCGGAAGTCCATCCCTTGCCGCCTGCCTGCAACTTGAATTATTTAGGGTATATGTCCGATAGAGTAGCACAAGGCGTTTTTTCTCCATAACCCCCCTGTTTAGCCACGGAATTGTCTTTCAATAAAATCGAACAAAGATCTCGAAATATTCCGCTATCCCTGCCGACGAAAGCCAAATAAAGTGTAATCCATGCGAGGGGTGCCGAGTCCTGCGGCTCCCCATCCTCACCCAACGGTTCCAACACGGCGGGTATTACGATTACGTAAGGAATTAACGATGAGCAAATTACTGGTTCTGAAATCGAGCATCCTGGCAAACTACTCACAGTCTAACCAACTGAGCGACTTCTTCGTCGAGCAGTGGAGCAAAAACCACGGCGGCGATACCATCACCGTCCGTGACCTGGCGGCAAACCCGGTGCCGGTGCTGGATGGTGAACTGGTTGGCGCCCTGCGCCCTTCCGACGCGCCGCTGAGCCCGCGTCAACAAGAAGCGCTGGCGCTGTCTGATGAGCTGATCGCCGAGCTGCAGGCTAACGACACCATCGTGATTGCCGCGCCGATGTACAACTTTAACATTTCAACCCAGCTGAAAAACTACTTCGACCTGATTGCCCGCGCCGGCGTAACCTTCCGTTACACCGAGAAAGGCCCGGAAGGTCTGGTGAAAGGCAAACGCGCAATTATTCTGACCAGCCGCGGCGGCGTTCACAAAGGTACGGCGACCGATCTGGTTGAACCTTACCTGCGTCTGTTCCTGGGCTTTATCGGCATCACCGACGTGGAGTTCGTGTTCGTCGAAGGCGTGGCCTTTGGCCCGGACGTCGCCGGCAAAGCGCAGGAAGAAGCCAAAGCCGTACTGGCTCAGGTGCTCACCGCCTGATTCTGCCCCGAGGGCGCCGCGTGCGCCCTCAAACGTTTCTCTTCTCCGCCCGCTATTTCTTCAGCCACTGGCCGTTAATGCCGCGCACGTATTCCCCCTGCGCCGCCCGCGTCACCAGCTTCTGCCCGGTCATACGCGCCACTTCGTCCAGCGTAATGTGGTTACCTTCGGCAATTTTCTGGTACTGTTCCGTCCGGCCGTCATTAATGCGTTTCACCAGCGCCAGCGTCTCGTCATCCTGCTTCAGCGGTGCCACATAGCCGCTCAGCGTTTCGCCGACGCGCCCCTGCTGTTTCGCCTCGTCCAGTGTCAGCGCCATCACGCTGCTGCTGAGCAGCCAGCCGGCGCCGACCAGCCACAAATATCGCTTTTTCATTTACCGGCTCCTAAAACAAATCGCTGCGGTTTTTCAGCATATTTTCGACATCCTTATCCACTTTGATATGGATTTCGTGCTCAATCTTGACGTTCATATTGATGGTGATCGGCTCTTTCGGCGTCGCCACCTCAATACGCGGCACGCAGCCGCTGAGCAGCACGCCGCCGACGGCGACCGCCAGGGCCGGCCCGGTAATGATCTTCATGGTTGTTCCCCTGGTTGTGCGAGGGCCTGTTCCAGCCACTCCTGCAGGTTGTCGCCAAAGCGCAGGCTGCGCCACAGCTGAAACACGTTTTCCTGATGGCTATAGTTCAAAATAACCTCTCGTTTGGCGCTTTTCTGCGGGTTAACCCCGTCGATTTTGGCCGTTAACGTCAGTACACCCAGGTTGTCGAGATCGACCCTGGCCTGTGAACGGTGTATTTCCATATAGCGCAGCCAGTCGATCGCCGCGCCGGTCGCCATATTGTTGCTGGCGATGGCGTCGGCCATATCCTTGTCCAGCCGCAGCGTCAGCAGGCCGGCGTTGGCGATCCAGCCGTCACGCACCAGCCACTGCGAGTTGTTCAGATACAGCGGCAGCTCGCCGTTCACCCGGCCGGACATGGCGAACTGTTTCGGCTTCAGCGCGGTAAACAGCGCGCTGAGATCGACGCGGTCCAGCTTCAGCACCGCGGCGTCGTGCTGCGGCAGGCGCAGCGCCGACAGGCCGATATGGCCGTTCAGCATATCCACGCCGACGTTGCTCAACGTCAGCGGCTGCCGCTCGCTGTAGGGATAGTAGCCCTGCAGGTCGGCGGTGATATTCTGCATCTCAAACAGGTTGCTGAGCGATTTGATACGCAGCGTCACCGGCTGTTTGGCGCCCAGCAGCCACAGGTGGTTCTGCAGCCGGTAGGACATCACGAAATCCAGACCGCTCAGTTCGCCGTCCTTCATCCACATGCCGCCGTTTTTCACCACCCAGTGGCCGCCGGCGGCGAAGCCCTGTTCGCGCGCGGCGGAGAACGCCGCCTGCGCGTAAAACTCGCCGTCGCGCAGCGTCATGTTCAGATCCGGAGCCAGCAACGGCTGGAACACCGCCAGCCGCTGCTTCGGCCACCAGCCTTCTCCGCGCAGGCGCTCGCCGTCCCAGCGGCCGCGCAGCGCGATCGGGCCGATATCCTGCGCCTGCAGCTTGCCCTGCCACTGGAAGTTCTGCGGATCGCGCCCTTGCAGCCGCAGCGCCAGCGTCGACGACGGCAGATGGCCGCCGCCGCTGAAGCTGACCTTGTCCGCCACCAGCTGCAGTTCGCCGTTCAGCGCCGGACGCGCCTCATCGCGCTGCCAGCTCAGCGGCTTGTTCAGCGTCAGACGCGGCGCATCCACCGTGACCATGCCGTATTTCAGCCGGTCAAAGCCGGTGGACAGCCGGTCGAGCGTCAGGCGGCTGTCCCGCCAGTCGCCGCTGCCCGCCACGTCCCACTTCGCCTGTAGCGGCGGCAGCTGACCGTTGCCCCAGTAGCGCCACTGCCAGCGGCCTTTATCCGGCCAGAAATCCTGCGCCAGACCGTCGAGATGCAGTCTGAAGCGTCCCCAGTAGCTGTCGCTGGCGCGGATAATCGACTGCAGGCGGCCGGTAATGCCGTTGGCGGTCACCTTGACCCCGGCCAGCGGCAGGCGCGCCTCTTCCAGCTTCATTTCCGGCGAGGCCTTGCCCCAGGCGCGCAGCAGCGAGCCGGGCCGCAGCTCCAGCGTCGGGTTAAGAATGGAACCGCTGACCACGCCGGGAATCGACGCCGTCAGTGAAAAATCGGCCAGGTTGGCCTGCCCGGTGAGCTGAAAATCCAGGTTGCTGCGCGTCAGGCCGACGCTGCCCGGCCCCAGCGTCAGCACCGCATTGCCCTTGCCGTTGTGGCCGGCGGTGAGCACGTTCAGCCGGGCGCTGATTTGCGTTTCATCCAGCCCCTTGCTCCAGTCGTGCAGCGCAATGCTGACGCCGCCGCTTAGCGGCTGATCGATATACGGCCAGCGCCATTCGCCTTTATCGATGCGGATCTGCTGCGGCGTGATCGCCCAGGGTAAGGTCGCCAGCGGCTGCCGATCGCCTTTTTCCGTCAGCGTCACCACCCCTTGCCCCTGCTGCCAGCTGATATCCATCAGCAACGGCTGCTGCAGATAGGCGGTCTGTACTTCGCCGCGCAGCTTGCCCTGCGGCGGCAGCGTAGAGAAATCGCTGGCCACGCTGATAGCGCCGCTTAGCTGCAGCGGATGCGGGCTGTTGGGCGGCAGCACGTTCAGCGAGGAGATCGTCAGCTGCTGCCGGTCGTCCAGCAGCGCTTCGGCGTTGAGGTTTTTTCCCTGGTAAGACAGCCGCTGGCCCGCAGCGGTGTTACGCAGCTGCAGACTGCCGGCGTAGTGCTGCCAGGGAAGAATGGAAAGTTGTTTGATGGTCAGGTCGATCGCCGGCAGCTGGCGCTGCAGCGCGTCCAGCGTCAGCGGCGCGTCACCGCCATCACCGGCGGGCAACTGGCTCAGGCAGGCGCTATCGACGCTGAGTTTATCGCTGTCCAGCTGCCAGCGGCCGGCGCGATAATGCAGACGCGTCGGCCCCAGATCCGCCAGCAGGCACTGCTGCGCTTTATATTGCGCGCCCGCCAACGATAAACCGCCGTCTTGCCAGCGCAGCGGCCCCTGCAGCGTCAGTTGACTGCCGGCCGGCAGCCAGTGCGAGAGCACGCGCGGCAACCAGCGCGGCGTTGTTTGCCACAGGGCCGCCAGCAGGATCGCCATCCCCGCCACAATCCCTATGAATATTCTCAATCGTTTAGCCATTAAATGATTGCTTCATTCCTAGATAAGGCACGCCCGCAGTTGCATTAAGTCTATGCCAGAAAGGGGAATTATGATGGCACGATTTTAGACCAGGGTGAAGTTAGACAGGACACTGACGGGCTGTTTCTGCCATTTTCACCGATTTTTATTCAACATGTGTCGATTTTGTTTACATATCAGCCGCCGGGAGAACAGCATATTTCAGACTTTTGTTATTGTCGTTGCTGGTGATGATTAATAGTCTTGCAATGATTCTAATAAGTAAGTGATATACCCACCGTATCCTGCGTGATGGTATATATGAAGAAGCCATTTCCCCACCCTCATACGTGGGGATTTTTTTGCCCGTGCCGCGTCTTTCCCGCCCCGTCTCCTGATGGCTAACTAATTGTCAAAAATGGCAAAAAAAACTAAACTAGCCGTAAGAATTATCGGTGGAGAAACCGCAATGAAACTGGCGATATACAGCACGAAACAGTATGACCGCAAATACCTTGAGTTGGTTAATCAGCAGTTTGGTTACGAACTTGAGTTCTTTGATTTTCTGCTCAGTAAGAAAACGGCCAAAACCGCGATCGGCTGTAAAGCGGTATGTATCTTCGTCAATGACGACGGCAGCCGCGAAGTGCTGGAAGAGCTGGCGGCGCTGGGTGTGGAAATTCTGGCGCTGCGCTGCGCCGGCTTTAACAATGTCGATCTGGCCGCGGCGGAGCAGCTCGGCATCAAGGTAGTGCGCGTCCCGGCCTATTCACCAGAAGCGGTGGCGGAACACGCCGTCGGCCTGATGATGAGCCTCAATCGCCGTATTCACCGCGCCTATCAACGCACTCGCGATGCCAATTTCTCCCTGGAAGGGTTGATCGGCTTTAATATGCATAACCGCACCGCCGGGGTGATCGGCACCGGCAAAATCGGCGTGGCCACCATGCGTATTCTGAAAGGCTTCGGCATGACGCTGCTGGCCTACGATCCCTATCCCAGCGCCCAGGCGCTGGAGCTGGGTGCGGAATACGTCGATCTGCCGACGCTGTATGCCCGTTCGGACGTCATCACCCTGCACTGCCCGCTGACGCCGGAAAACCATCATATGCTGGATGCGCAGGCCTTCGCCATGATGAAAGACGGCGTGATGATCATCAATACCAGCCGCGGCGGCCTGATTGACTCCGCCGCCGCCATCGACGCGCTCAAGCAGCAGAAAATCGGCGCGCTCGGCATGGACGTGTACGAAAACGAACGCGATCTGTTCTTTGAGGACAAATCCAACGACGTGATTCAGGATGATATCTTCCGCCGGCTGTCGGCCTGCCATAACGTGCTGTTTACCGGCCACCAGGCCTTCCTGACGGAAGAGGCGCTGACCAGCATTTCTGAAACCACGCTGCAGAATATCGACCAGCTGACGCGCGGCGAAGCCTGCGCCAACCAGCTGCATGGCTGACCCCCAGGAACAACAACCTCAGGAGAGTAAACGATGAAAGCATGGATCCCGCTGGCGCTGGCCAGCACGCTGCTGGCCGGCTGCGCCGGCGGTACGCCTGCCGGCAAGCCGGTACAGGAAAGCGATCTGCTGCACCACAACTTTGTGCTGCAGAGCGTAGACGGCGTCGCCGCCAATGCGCAGCAGGGGCGTGGCCCGAGCATTGAGTTCGGTGAGAAAATGCATATCTCCGGCTCAATGTGCAACCGCTTCTTCGGCAACGGCCAGTTGGACAACGGCGTGCTGACGGTCAAGAACCTGGCCACGACGCGCATGATGTGCCCTGACCCGCAGCGTAACCAGTGGGATCAGATCATCGGCAGCGTGCTGAATAACGGCGCGCGCGTTACGCTGGCCGCGCAGCAGCTGACGCTGAGCGATGGCCAACACACGCTGGTTTATACCCTGAAAGACTGGGTGCAATAAGCCCGCACGCTCCTCCGGGGGCGGCGCTTAGCCGGCGCTGGCGCAGGCCCCCTGACCTAACGCCCACTCCTCGCACTGCTTGCCGTCCGGCATCTGGCACATTCTGACCGCTTCGCCGTTCAACGTATGGGCGATGGTGGTGGTGCCGCCGACGTTGGCGCAGTGCGCGCTGGTCGGTAAGTGATCAATTCTGGCGCTGGTGCCCTGCTGCTGCGGCTCATCATTATTGCTGCTGCAGGCGGCCAGCAGCAATACGGCGCCGGCCAGCGACCATTTGTGCATTTGCATTGCCATTGTTTTTCTCCTGAACCCGATGTGATAAGAAATAACAGCGCCTCTTGGCGGGCGCATGGTATTGCAATTAATACAAACCTATTTAATTTAGCCTGTTCGTTTAATAATGAGAATAAGGCGACACCATTATTTTGCTTTTTTTTTCACCACCTGCAGCATAATAAACGGCAAGCCGTATCACCCCCCGCCGCCGGCCCGGCGCACCGTGGCTCAGGCGGCCGACGGCACGCCGCATTTTCTGCCACGTGGCAAGCACGGCGCAGCGCGTATGCTAGAGGCGCTAAGAGATTAGCATTCCACTATTTTTCAGTTAATTAACTGAGCTCTTCACCCCGCATGATTAGCGTCATGCGGGTTTTTTTATTCATCGTATATATTAGTGGGCGCTGGTTTTGGACAACAGATTAATCACCAATACGCCGGCGACGATTAATCCCATGCCGATAATTGCCGGCCAGTCGAGCTTCTGGTTATAAATAAACACCGCGGCGATCGACACCAGAACGACGCCCATGCCGGACCAAATCGCGTACACAATGCCAAGCGGCATGCTTTTCACCACCATCGACAGCCCCCAAAAAGCCACGCCATAGCCCAGCACCACCACCAGCGAGGGCCACAGCCGGGTGAACCCTTCCGACGCCTTCAGCATGGTGGTGGCGATCACCTCGGCGATAATCGCCATGGTTAAATACATCAGTCCCGTCATTTACCTAACTCTTCTGTTAATTCCCAACGTCGTCATTATGACGGCCAAGCGCTAAATTATGGTTAAACCGCGCCGCGGCCGCCAGCAAATAACGTGCTTTATTGCGACATATCAGGTTACAACTCCCGCGCCGCCAAAGCCGCACTCTGCACACAAACGTGATAAAGAATGCGATTTTCCCTCTGCTAGACTTTATTTAACGTCTTTTTCGCCGGTTTTTTTCCCGATTCCAGGGCATTCTTTTCCGCATGGCGCCACGCCATGGCGCTGAAATAAGGTACTTCCCATGATTACGACAGATGGCAACCATGCCGTTGCGTCGGTGGCTTACCGCACCAGCGAAGTCATCGCGATTTACCCCATTACTCCCAGCTCCACTATGGCCGAGCAGGCGGACGCCTGGTCCGGCGACGGTCGCCAGAACATCTGGGGCGATACGCCGCGGGTGGTGGAAATGCAATCGGAAGGCGGTGCGATCGCCACCGTACACGGCGCCCTGCAGACCGGCGCGCTGTCGACGTCGTTCACCTCCTCGCAGGGATTGCTGTTAATGATCCCGACGCTGTATAAGCTGGCCGGCGAGCTGACGCCGTTTGTACTGCATGTCGCCGCGCGTACGGTGGCCACCCATGCCCTGTCGATCTTCGGCGACCACTCCGACGTGATGGCGGTGCGCCAGACCGGCTGCGCCATGCTGTGCGCCAGTAATGTGCAGGAGGCGCAGGACTTCGCCTTGATTTCACAGACCGCGACCCTCAACAGCCGTATCCCGTTTATTCACTTCTTCGACGGCTTCCGCACCTCACACGAGATCAACAAAATCGTGCCGCTCAGCGACGATACCCTGCGGCAGATGATGCCGCAGGCCGCCATCGCCGCCCACCGCGCGCGGGCGCTGTCGCCGGAACGCCCGGTGGTGCGCGGCACCTCCGCCAATCCGGACACCTATTTCCAGTCCCGCGAGGCGGCCAACCCGTGGTACGCGCAAACCTATCGCCACGTCAGCGAGGCAATGGCGCAGTTCGCCGCGCTGACCGGCCGGCAGTATCAGCCGTTTGAGTATTACGGCCATCCCGACGCGGAACGGGTGGCGATCCTGATGGGATCGGCGATCGGCACCTGTGAGGAAGCCATCGATGCGCTGCTGGCGCGCGGTGAAAAGGTCGGCATGGTGAAAGTGCGGCTGTTCCGTCCCTTCTCGGCCATGCACCTGCTGGAGATGCTGCCAGCCAGCGTGCAGAAAATCGCCGTGCTGGATCGCACCAAGGAACCCGGCGCGCCGGCCGAACCGCTGTATCTGGACGTGATGAGCGCGCTGGCCGAAGCCTTCAGCCGCGGCGAGCGCGCCACCCTGCCGCTGACGATCGGCGGCCGTTACGGTCTGTCATCCAAAGAGTTCGGCCCCGACTGCGCGCTGGCGGTCTTTGCCGAACTGGCGCTGGAGCGGCCGCGGCCGCGCTTTACCGTCGGCATCTTCGATGACGTCAGCGGGCTGTCGCTGCCGCTGCACGACAATCCGCTGCCGTCCCGCGCCACGCTGGAGGCGCTGTTCTACGGCCTCGGCAGCGACGGTTCCGTCTCCGCCACCAAGAACAACATCAAAATCATCGGCAATAGCACGCCGCTGTTTGCCCAGGGCTACTTTGTCTACGATTCGAAAAAGGCCGGCGGCCTGACGGTATCGCACCTGCGCGTCAGCGAACGACCGATCAACTCCGCCTATCTGGTCAGCCGCGCCGATTTTATCGGCTGCCACCAGTCGCAGTTTATCGATAAGTACCAGATGGTCGAACGCCTGAAAGACGGCGGGATTTTTCTGCTCAATACGCCTTACGACGCCGATGAGGTCTGGGATCGGCTGCCGCAGGAGGTGCAGGCGCTGCTGCGGCAGCGTCAGGCGCGCTTCTATATTATCAACGCGGCCAAACTGGCGCGTGAGTGTCAGCTTGGCGCGCGTATCAACACCGTGATGCAGATGGCGTTCTTCCATCTGACGCAGATTTTGCCGGGTGATATCGCCCTGCAGCAGCTACAGGACGCCATTGCCCGCAGCTACAGCAGCAAGGGGCAGGAGATTGTCGAGCGCAACTGGCAGGCGCTGGGGGCAACGCGTCAGGCGCTGACCGCTATCGCGCTACGGCCGGTCAACCCCGCCAGCCCGCAGCGTCCGCCGGTGGTGGCCGACGCCGCGCCGGACTTTGTCAAAACCGTCACGGCGGCGATGCTGGCCGGGCTGGGCGATGCGCTGCCGGTTTCCGCCTTCCCGCCGGACGGCACCTGGCCGGTGGGCACCACGCAGTGGGAAAAACGCAATATCGCCGAAGAGGTGCCGATCTGGCGGCCAGATCTCTGCACCCAGTGCAACCACTGCGTCGCCGCCTGCCCGCACTCGGCCATTCGCGCCAAAGTCGTGACGCCGGCGGCGATGGAACACGCGCCGTCCAGCCTGCAGTCGCTGGACGTCAAGGCGCGCGATATGCGCGGACAGAAATACGTGCTGCAGGTGGCGCCGGAAGATTGCACCGGCTGCAATCTGTGTGTGGAAGTGTGCCCGGCCAAAGACCGCCAGCAGCCGGAGATCAAAGCGATCAATATGGCCTCGCGGCTGGAGCATCTGGAGGAAGAAAAAGCCCATTACGACTTCTTCCTGCAGCTGCCGGAAATCGACCCGACGCAGCTTGAACGCATCGATATCCGTACCTCGCAGCTGATTACGCCGCTGTTCGAATATTCCGGCGCCTGTTCCGGCTGCGGGGAGACGCCTTATATCAAGCTGCTGACCCAGCTGTACGGCGACCGCCTGCTGATCGCCAACGCCACCGGCTGTTCATCCATCTATGGCGGCAACCTGCCCACCACGCCGTACACCACCAATGCGGCCGGCCGCGGCCCCGCCTGGGCCAACTCGCTGTTTGAGGATAACGCCGAATTCGGGCTGGGCTTCCGCCTAACGGTCGATCAGCACCGCCGGCGCGTCCTGCGTCTGCTGACGCTGCTGGCGCCGCGCCTGCCGGCGGAGCTGGCCAACGGGCTGCGTCTGGAAGATATCGCCCCCGCTCTGCGGCTGCAGCAAATCGCCGAGTTGCGCACCCGGCTGGCGCAGTTTGACGATGACGACGCCCGTCAGCTGGCCGACGATGCCGATCACCTGCTGGATAAATCCATTTGGCTGATCGGCGGCGACGGCTGGGCTTACGATATTGGCTTCGGCGGATTGGACCACGTGCTGAGCCTGACGGAGAACGTTAACGTGCTGGTGCTGGATACGCAGTGCTATTCCAACACCGGCGGCCAGCAGTCGAAGGCCACGCCGCTCGGTGCGGTGACCAAGTTCGGCGAACACGGCAAGCGTAAGGCGCGTAAGGATCTCGGCGTCAGCATGATGATGTACGGCCACGTGTACGTGGCGCAGATTTCGTTAGGCGCGCAGCTGAACCAGACGGTCAAGGCGATTCAGGAGGCGGAAGCCTATCCCGGTCCGTCGCTGATTATCGCCTACAGCCCCTGCGAGGAGCACGGCTACGATCTGGCGCTGAGCCACGACCAGATGAAACAGCTGACCGCCAGTGGTTTCTGGCCGCTGTTCCGCTTCGATCCGCGCCGCACGCAGGAAGGCAAAGCGGCGCTGGCGCTGGATTCGCGGCCGCCGAACAGCGAGCTGGCCGCCACGCTGTTGAAAGAACAGCGTTTCCGCCGTCTTAACAGCCTGCAGCCGGAGGTCGCCAGCGCGCTGTATCAGGAAGCGGCGCAGGAACTGCAGCAGAAATACGATTTCCTCAGCCTGCTGGCCGGCAAGGCGGAGAAGTCAACCAGCGAGTAACCTCATCGGGCGCGCCTAAGGCGCGCCTTTCCCGCCAACGTGCCACCGCCTCACCTCGCCATCATACGCCGCGATATATCCCGCCTCGTGTCGACACGTCTCCCGCTTGCCGCCATGCCAGATGAACGTCCGGCAGCAGTAAAACCCACTGGCATTCGTCGCCATAATCCGTACCATACACGCCAAACTGCACCGATACCGCAAGCCATGTTTATGCTCTGCGGTCAGGGCGCCACCGCATTTCAGCACTCGGGAGGCGGATGGATTTCTCCTATCCGTCCGTTGAATGGTAAACTGGCCGCTACCGGCGCCATATCCCTAGTGCAACCCAATGAGAACGAGCACGATTTAAATGTCAGAAAAACAAACAGTGAGCCAGAAAGAACAGTACAACCTCAACAAGCTGCAAAAGCGCCTGCGCCGCAACGTGGGCGAGGCCATCGCCGATTTCAATATGATAGAAGAAGGCGACCGCATCATGGTTTGTCTGTCCGGCGGCAAAGACAGCTACACCATGCTGGAAATTCTGCGCAACCTGCAGCAGAGCGCGCCGGTTAACTTCTCGCTGATCGCGGTCAACCTGGATCAAAAACAGCCGGGCTTCCCGGAGCACATCCTGCCGGCCTACCTCGATGGGTTGGGAGTGGAGTATCAGATCGTCGAAGAAAACACCTACGGCATCGTGAAAGAGAAAATTCCGGAAGGCAAAACCACCTGTTCACTGTGCTCGCGCCTGCGCCGCGGCATTCTCTACCGCACCGCCAGCGAACTGGGCGCCACCAAAATCGCCCTTGGCCACCACCGCGATGATATTCTGCAGACGCTGTTCCTCAATATGTTCTACGGCGGCAAAATGAAGGGCATGCCGCCCAAGCTGATGAGCGACGACGGCAAACACGTGGTGATCCGTCCGCTGGCCTACTGCCGCGAGAAAGATATCGAACGCTTTGCCCAGGCGAAGGCCTTCCCGATCATTCCCTGCAACCTGTGCGGTTCGCAGCCCAACCTGCAGCGCCAGGTGATTGGCGACATGCTGCGCGACTGGGACAAACGCTACCCCGGCCGTATTGAAACCATGTTCAGCGCGATGCAGAACGTGGTGCCTTCGCACCTGTGCGACACCGAGCTGTTTGACTTCAAAGGCATTCAGCACGGCGACGAAGTGGTGAACGGCGGCGATCTGGCGTTTGACCGCGAAGAACTGCCGCTGCAGCCGGCCGGCTGGCAAGCGACGGAAGCCGACGACATCGTCGCCGCGCCCGAACGGCTGAACGTATTGGAAATCAAATAAGTTCACGCGCCATGCGTCCTCGACGGATGGCGCGTTCCCCTCGCCTGGCTTTACGATCCCGCTCACATTTGGCGCTAAAAAATCGCCTGTCGTCACCGGCTTTACCCTATACTGTTTTTTCATACAGTAATATGGAGTTTACCGATGAACATTACCCCCTGTCTGTCCCACGTCTCCGTCGGGACCAACCATTTTGACCAGGCGGCGGATTTTTATGACCGGGTGCTGTCAGCCTTGGGCTGCCGTCGCGTGCTGGAGCACCATGGCGCCATCGGTTATGGCCGCGACTACCCGGAATTCTGGCTGCAAACCCCGATCGACGGCCGGCCAGCCGGCGTCGGTAACGGCATCCACATCGGTTTTTTCGCTACCAGCAAGCAGCAGGTCGATGAGTTCTATCGCCAGGCGTTGCAGGCCGGCGCGACGGATGAGGGCGCACCCGGCTCCAGGCCGCACTACGGCGAGCAGTATTACGGCTGCTTCGTCCGCGATCTGGACGGGCATAAAATTGAAGCCAGCTTCTGGGATGAAGCGGCGGCCTGAACCGGCCGCATGAAGCGCCGCTGGCCGAAGGCGGCGAAAAAAAGACAAAAAAATGCCGGTGATAAAACACCGGCATCGTGTGAATCAAATTTGCTATGCAGTAATTCTAAAATAAGAAAGTAAGACAATTATGGAGCGCAACGCCCATCGCTTGACGTTGCATTCACCTGCGAGAAGAATAATGCCGCATTCTCCGGCGACAAATGTTGATTTCGCGCAACTTTAATCAGGTTTTGCCGAAGTTTCTCCGCCTGATAGCTACAGCCAGCGGCTGCGTTTCAGCCACCAGGTCACGCCTGCCCCCAGCGCCACCAGCAGCAGGCAAAACAGCGCAAAGCCGAACGGCTTGTCGCCGCCGGGAATGCCGCCCAGATTGACGCCAAACAGCCCGGTCAGGAAGGTGGCGGGCAGAAAGACCATCGCCAGCAGCGACATCGTATAGGTACGCCGGTTCATGGCGTCCGCCAGCACGCTGGTGATTTCATCGGCGAGTATCGCCGTCCGCGCGATGCTGCCGTCCAGATCGTCCAGGCCGCGCCCCAGCCGGTCGGCAATGTCCTGCATACGACGGCGGTCGTCATCGCTCATCCAGGCCAGGCGATCGCTGGCCAGCCGGGCGAACACGTCCCGCTGTGGCGCCATATAGCGGCGCAGCACGATCAACTGTTTGCGAATCAGCGCCAGCTGGCCGCGCTCGGGGATCTGCTGATCCAGCAGTGCATCTTCCAGATCGATAATCTTATCGTGCAGATCCTCGATAAATTCGCTGGTATGGTCGGTCAGCGCGTCGCTGACTTCCACCAGCCAGCTGCCGCAGTCGGTCGGCCCCACGCCGCTCTGCAGTTCATCAATCACTTCATCAATGGAATACACTTTACGGTGGCGCGTGGAGACAATCAGCTTATCGGTGATAAACACGCGGAACGTCACCAGCTGGTCAGGACGCGAATTAACGTTAAAGTTAATCCCGCGCAGCGTAATCATCGTGCCGTCCCCCTGCCGCGCCACGCGCGGCCGGGTGCTGTCGCCGGCCAGCGCATCGCGGACGGAATCCGGCAGCAGCGGCGTTTCACTCAGCCATTGCTGGCTCGCCGGATGGGCATAGTCCAGATGCAGCCAGCCAGGCTGCTGACTGGTGATGCTATCCTGCGGGCCGATCGGCGTTACGCCCCCCTTGCCATCCAACTGAAAGGCGTACACCGCATCGGCAATGTGTAGTTGGCTGCCGTCAATGACGTCCATTCACTACCCTCTTATCTTGATTCATTAGCGCAAAGTCTAGTCTTTATGCTTTTAAAATCAAAGCAGAAGCCGGTAAGCAGCGATGTCAAAAGCGGCTAGAAAAGCCCCGATTCCCTGCGTGATTATTACTCTTTATTATTCATTAACATTTACACATCCTTTTTAATTCCAAACAACAATAAAAAATCAACAAAAGTAGGTTTACCTCAAATTTCATCGGCATATACTTGCATCTACCTACGAGGAGGTAGTGTAGTTATGTTAAGAGATCATTTGAAAATAGATGAAAGCCATACGCTGGAGAAGGTTAATCATATCCAGCTGCGTCACCAAGGTCAGGAAGAGATTAGCGAATTTATCGTTAAGGACGCCGGCGGTAACCCCATCGGCAAGGTTTCCGTTCATGACCACCTGAGTACCCGCCGTTCCTACCCAACCTCCTACCGAGTGACTCAGACCGACATGGCTGGCCGCGTTGTCGTTGATACCCTGAGAGAAGTTCTCTAACGCCGTCATCTGGCGAGCCGGTGAGAACCCAAACCCGCTATTTCAGCGGGTTTTCTGTTTCTGCCGCACAACAATCGTTCGCTGAACTCAGCACACTCTGACTCCAGTCATAAAAAGCGCGCACGGCGGGAGAAAGATATCGGTTCTGCGGATACACCAGGGATAAGGGTAAATCAAAGGCGTCGTCGTTCAGGCACGCAATAAGCGCCCCGCTGCGCAAATAGGGAGCCGCCAGATAGCTGGCCACGCGAATTAACCCCAGCCCCTGTACGCCAGCCTGTATGTAAGCATCCGTATCGTCTACCACCAGCGTTTCCGGCATACGGATCGCCCGCACGGCGGCGCCATGCGCAAAAAACCACTCTGTCGTGCGCCCGGTTCGGTGATTAAGGTATCCCACTGCGCGATGGCCGTTCAGATCGTCCAGACACCTCGGCTCGCCATAGGCATCAAGGTATTTCTGCGCCGCCAGCACCATCCATTTAAAATTCGCCAGCGGACGGGCCACCAGCGTGGTGGAGTCCTCAATTCTCCCTGCCCGGATCACGCAGTCGTAGCCCTCCCGTATAAGGTCCTCCACCTGATCGCTTGAGCAAAGCATGAGATCCAGCTCGGGATAGTGCTGCAAGAACGTCTGTATTTTGGGAATGATGCAGTGCCGGGCCAGGGATTGCGGCATACCGACTTTAAAGCGCCCTTTGGGTTGACCCGATTTGCCGGGAAATGAAGACTCCATGGCGGCGATATCAGCCAGCAGCCGTTTACATTGCGTGTAGTAGCCTTCTCCGTCAGACGTCACGCTGAGCTTGCGCGTGGTTCGCTGCAACAGCTGCAGCCCCAGGTAAGCTTCCAGCTCCTTAATCACCCGGGATACCGTTGAGCGCGGCATCCCCAGCACTTCCGCCGCCTTGGCAAAGCTCTGTGCCTCAACGACCTGCGCATATACCCGCATTGATTCCAGTCTATCCACCTTCTCCCCCTGACGACGCATCCTGATTATCCCATATTAACGAACAGTCTAACCTACAGCCGCTGACTTATCGAACGCGGCTCGCCACCGTAAACTTGTCCCACACTCCATCAACACCAGCAGTGAGGTAGCAAATGCCACAACATGACGTGAACGCAGACAAACGAGTATTGGTGCTGGGAGCGGGACAACTGGGAGATGCGGTGCTGGATGCGCTGCTGCCGGCGGTCACACAGCGCAACGGGGCGGTTACCGTCATTGTTTCGCCCGCTTCCCGCGATACACACGGCAAACTGCGCTCGGCGACTCATCAAAAACATGCTGATGCCGGCGCAACCTTTATCGGCGTAGACCTGGCCGCCTGTTCGACTGAACGGTTAAGCAGGATATTTAAGCCGTTTGATACCGTGATTAACTGTATGGGGTTCGTTGCCGGGACCGGTACGCAGCTCAAGATCACGCGCGCGGTGCTGCATGCCGGGGTGCGGCGATACTTCCCCTGGCAGTTTGGCGTTAATTACGATGTGGTCGGTAAAGGGAGCGGCCAGCCCGTCTGGGATGAACAATATGATGTCCGGACGCTATTACGGGCGCAGAGCACCACGGAATGGGTGATTATTTCAACCGGTATATTCACCAGCTTCCTCTTCGAACCGGCATTCGACGTCGTCAATTTATCGGCCAACACCCTCAACGCGCTGGGAGGATGGGACACTCAGGTTACCGTCACCTCGCCGGCCGATATCGGCCGGCTGACCAGCGCCATCTATTTACATCAGCCGCGCATCGTCAACGACGTCATCTTTGTCGCGGGAGAAACGACATCATACCGGCAACTGGCGGCAACGGTTGAGCACGTGACGCAACGGCGTTTTAGCAAAAACGTGTTCACCCTGCCGGCGCTGCTGGAGGAACTGCGTCTACGCCCGGATGACCCGATGCTGCGCTATCGCGTCGCATTCGCCCGGGGTGACGGCATGTGGTGGCCAATGCGTGACACCTACAATGCGCAACATGCAATTCGGACCCAGGATATTGCCTCCTGGCTTACGGCATCGATTTAGCCCCCAATAAGAAACGGCCGGCGCGTAACAACGCATCGGCCGCTTTAGCGAGGAAACAACGCCCGTCAATGCTTGACGATATACATCGTCTGGCTATAGGCCACATCTTCCGGGTTGGTAATCGGGTAGCCTTTTACCCAGGGTTTGATCAGGCGGCCGTTAGTGTACTGGTAAATCGGTGCGATCGGCGCCTGATCGGCCAGGATCTGCTCCGCCTTGTTGTAATCGTCGTTCAGCGCCGCCGGGCTGGTGCGCCGGCTGGCTTCCGCCAGCACGCGGTCATAATCAGCATTGCGGAACTTGGCAATATTACCGGCATGCGACGACCCCAGCAGCGACAGGAAGGTGGACGCCTCGTTGTAATCCCCCACCCAAGAGGCGCGGATCACGTCAAAGTTGCCGGTATTACGGCTGTCGATATAGGTTTTCCACTCCTGATTCTGCAGTCTGACGTTCACCCCCAGCTTTTTCTTCCACATTGAGGCCACGGCAATGGCGATCTTCTGGTGGCTTTCCGAGGTGTTGTACAACAGCGTCAGTTTCAGCGGCTTATCCGGGCCATAGCCGGCAGACTGGATCAGCGCCTTGGCCTGCGCGTCCAGCTCCGCCTGCGATTGCTGCTGCAGCAGGCTCTCTTTGGCTTTAAAGCCGGCGGTCACGTCCGGGGTGAAGTGGTAGGCCGGTTTTTCACCGGTGCCCAGCACTTTTTCGGCGATAATTTTGCGGTCGATGGCGTAGGACAGCGCCTTGCGCACCCGCACATCGTTGGTCGGCGCGCGCTGGGTGTTAAACGCATAATAATAGGTGCCCAGCTGATCGGGGGTGTAGACCTGATCCGGAATATCCTTCAGCAGCTTGCGGTACATATTCTTCGGGAAGGATTCGGTGATATCGATATCCCCCGCCAGATAGCGCTTGGTGGCGTTGGATTCCTGATTGATCGGCACAAACGTCACCTTGGTCAGCACGGTGTGTTTATGGTCCCAGTAGTGTTCATTCGGCGCCAGCACCAGCTTCTCATTCACCACCCGCTGCTGCAGTTTAAACGCGCCGTTGCCGACCAGGTTGCCCACCTTGGTCCAGTCGCTGCCGTATTTCTCCACCACCGCTTTCGGCGCCGGGAACAGGCTGAAGTTGGCGGTCAGGCTGACAAAGTACGGCACCGGCTTATTCAACTGCACCTTCAGGGTATGGGCGTCCACCGCCGTCACTCCCAGCTTGTCGGCCGGCAGCTTGCCGGCGATGATTGCGTCGGCGTTCTGGATCCCCGCCAACTGGGCAAACCAGGCAAACGGCGACAGGCTTTTCGGGTCTACCAGCCGCTGCCAGCTGTAGACGAAATCCTCCGCCGTGACAGGGTCACCGTTTGACCAGCGCGCATCTTTGCGCAGGGTAAAGAGGAAGGTCTGGTTATCCGAGGTCTGCCAACGGCTGGCGACGCCGGGGATAATATTGCCCTGCGCATCCTGATTCACCAGCCCTTCAAACAGGTCGCGCGCCACCTGCGCCTCCGGCAGGCCAACGGCTTTAATCGGGTCGAGCGACGCGGGCTCATCTTTGATATGGCGCACGATTTCCTGTTTATCCGCCAGCACCGTACCGGCCGGCACCTGGGCGGCGCTGACGCCAGCGCTCAGGCAGGCGGCCGCTGCGCACCCTGCCAAACGGAAACCCCGTTGAATTTTTTCTCTCGCCATCGTTATTATCCCGCGTTAACCATCTGAATTTTTTATCATATACCCAAAAGCGCCGCGGCGCATCATGGCGGCGGCGGCGCTGTGGGAAAAACGGTGCTGGCGGTGCAAAAATGCGATAGCGGCCCGCTTTACGCCGCCGAGCCATCGGTCGGCGGCGCGCTCTGGGGCTTAGTCGTAGAGGTGGATGGAGCGGATACGGTAGGTGAACTCTTCGCCTTCTTCTTCATCAAAGATGGTGAACTGGCCGTTCTCCTCCAGCGCCCTTTGCTGAATATCGGTGGTCTGCAGCTGGCGATCGTTGGCGTCGTCATAGCCGTAATCGAGGTAGAAGCTGTTTTTCTGGTAATCCACATGCAGAGTAAACGGGTAGTTGGATTCGTCCCCGCGTCCGTCATCGTTTTTCACCACGCCGAACCACTCCCCCTGGCGGATCTGATTCTCATCATCCACGCCGCACAACAGCGTGATCGTGTCCTGCTCGTGTTCCGTGTAACTGGCGACTATTCTGGCGACTGGCATAGTAAATCTCCTTGCTGATTATCGGCTTGGCTGTCTGCTTAGTATAACAAGCGGCGGCGGCGACGGCAGCGAACATTACGCCGCGCCGCCGCCGACCGCTCAGATAAGCCGCAGGGCAACAATGTAGTGGGAAAGTCGCAGCAAAGCGTAATACACTGAATAAAATAACAATGCATTTTCACCGACTGACGACACAGGGCGACACCATGACTCAACAACGACCGCGTAGTGAACGCGGCCAGCTGGCCGTGGCAGGAGAAAGTTACGGAAAATCGTTATTAGGCGCACCGCTGCTCTATTTTCCCGCCGCCGCGCGCGGCCCGGACACCGGGCTGATCATCGCCGGCACGCACGGCGATGAAAGTGCCGCCATCGTCACCCTGTCCTGCGCCTTGCGCAGCCTGTCTCCCGCCGCGCTGCGCCACCATGTGGTGCTGGCGGTCAACCCGGACGGCTGCCAGCTCGGGCTGCGCGCCAACGCCAACGGCGTGGATTTAAACCGCAATTTTCCCTCCGCCAACTGGCGCTCCGGCGATACGGTGTACCGCTGGAACAGCGCCGCGCCGACACGGGAGGTGAAGCTGTCAACCGGCGGCCGCCCTGGCTCCGAACCGGAAACCCAGGCGCTCTGCCACCTGATCCACCGGCTGAAGCCGGCCTGGGTGGTCTCTTTTCATGAGCCGCTGGCGTGCATTGAAGATCCGGCCAGCTCACACCTGGGCGTCTGGCTGTCGCACAAATTCGCCCTGCCGCTGGTCAGCAGCGTCGGCTATGAAACGCCGGGATCGTTCGGCAGCTGGTGCGCCGACCTGTCGCTGCCGAGCATCACCGCCGAACTGCCGGCCATCTCCGCCGATGCCGCCAGCGAACAGTATCTGGAGGCGATGATTGAGCTGCTGACCTACCCGCTGGTATCCCGCCCTTAGGCGTCCCCCAGCCGGATGACGCCGCAGGCAAAATCCAGGCCGGGTTCGACATCCTGCGCCAGCCAGGTCGGCCCGTCCAGATCGACAAATCGCGCCGCGGGCGCCAGCGGCAACGCCGCCGCCACCGCCCGCGAGGTGCACAGCATACAGCCGAGCATCAGCGTAAATCCCTGCTCGGCGGCCTGTGCGGCCAGCGCCAGCGCCTCCGTCAACCCGCCGGTCTTATCCAGTTTGATATTGACCATCTGATAGCGCCCGGCGAGCCGGGCCAGATCGTCACGGGTATGGCAGCTTTCATCGGCGCAAATCGGCAGCGGATGGATAAAATTGGCCAACGCCCGATCGTTGCCGGCCGGCAGCGGCTGTTCCAGCATCGCCACCCGTAAATCCGCCAGCAGCTGGCAGCGCGCTGCCAGCCCCTCCGCCTGCCAGGACTCATTAGCGTCGACGACCAGCGTCGCCTCCGGCGCCGCGTCGCGGATCGCCACCAGGCGTTCGCTGATCAGCCGGTCGTCCAGTTTGATTTTCAGCAGCGTAGCGCCGCGGCGGCTCAGCTCCAGCGCGGCCCGGGCCATCGCCTCCGGCGTATCAATGCTGACGGTCTGCGCCGTCGTCACCTGCGGCGGCGGCTGCACGCCCGTAGCCTGCCACAACGTCCGCTCCTGCCGGCGGCACGCCAGATCCCATAAGGCGCAGTCCAGCGCATTACGCGCCGCGCCGGCCGGCATCCGCTGCTGCAGTTCCTCACGCGACAGGCCGCGCTCGATCTCCGGCCTGATCGCCTCCAGCTGCGCCAGCACCGAACTCTCACTCTCGCCGTAGCGCGGGTACGGCGTGCACTCTCCCACGCCGCATACGCCCTGCTGCTCGATTTCCACCACCACCACGCTGGCCGCGCTGCGGCTGCCGCGTGAAATAACAAACGCGGCGCGCAGCGGCCAGGCCTGTGGGTAAAAACGCATGCTTCTCATCACCGCTCCTGGTTGAATAGTACGCGTAATATCAGCGCGGTACGCAGGGGTATGCCAATATATACAACTGTTTAGCCAATTTTGTATACCCAAGCGCCATGCATTGACATAGACTGACGGCAAGGTGTGAACCTAATGTTAAAATGAGCGTCAGCCGCTCGCCGATTAGGTGCACATCTTTTGTATAAACACCTGTCAAAGGAATCTAACCATGACTCAGACCGTAAAGTTCCAGAGTAACCCCGTTGCCGTGGCCGGCCAACTGCCGAAAGCCGGCGAGCAAGGTCAGCCGTTCACCCTGGTGGCAAAAGATCTGTCCAACGTTGCGCTGAGCAGCTTTGCCGGCAAGCGCAAAGTGCTGAATATTTTCCCAAGCATCGACACCGGCGTCTGCGCCACCTCGGTGCGTAAGTTCAACCAGCTGGCCAGCGGCCTGGACAACACCGTGGTGCTGTGCATCTCCGCCGACCTGCCGTTCGCCCAGTCCCGTTTCTGCGGTGCGGAAGGCCTGAGCAATGTGGTTACCCTGTCCACCCTGCGCGGCGCCGAATTCAAGCAGACCTACGGCGTGGAAATCGCTGACGGCCCGCTGGCCGGCCTGACCGCGCGCGCCGTGGTGGTGCTGGATGAGCAGGACAAGGTGCTGTACAGCGAACTGGTGGCAGAGATCACCTCTGAGCCGGACTACGACGCCGCGCTGGCGGCGCTGAAGTAATTCGCGCATAAAAAAGCCCGGACAGTCCGGGCTTTTTTTCGTCCTTACTCGTCGGCGTCTTCCGCCGGCTTGCGGCTGCTGAGGCCGTAATCGCGCAGCTTATTGGCGATCGCGGTATGCGATACCCCAAGACGCTTCGCCAGTTTGCGCGTGCTGGGATAGGTGCGGTACAGCCGGGTCAGCACCGAACGTTCAAAACGCTTGCTGATCTCATCCAGCGTTCCGTCAATCGCCTCATCCCCCAGCGACATCTCCACCTCAAACTCCGGCAGCACGATATCCTGCGGGCGCAGCTCAAAGCCTTCGGTCTGGGTCAGCGCGCGATAAATCGCATTTTTCAGCTGGCGCACGTTCCCCGGCCAGCCGTACTTGCTGAGGAAGCTGTTCAAATCACTCGACAGCTTCGGCCGGGCGACGCCCTGCTCATCGGCAAAGCGCGCGACGAACAGTTCGGTCAGCGGCATGATGTCTTGCGGGCGCTCGCGCAGCGGCGGCACCGTGATGGTCAGCACGTTCAGACGGTAATAAAGATCCTCGCGGAACTCGCCGCGCTGCACCAGCTCAATCAGGTTTTTCTGCGTGGCGCAGATCACCCGCACGTCGACGTGCACCTCATGGTCTTCGCCGACGCGGCGGAAGGTGCCGTCGTTCAGGAAGCGCAGCAGCTTGGTCTGCATCTGCGGCGACATTTCGCCAATCTCGTCCAGCAGCACCGAGCCGCCGTTGGCCTGCTCGAAAAAGCCCTTCTTTGCCGCACCGGCGCCCGGGTAGGCGCCCGCCGCATGGCCGAACAGTTCGCTTTCCGCCACGTCATCCGGCAGCGCCGCGCAGTTGAGCGCCAGGAACGGCTGTTTGCCGCGCGGGCTGCGCAGGTGGCAGGCGCGGGCCAGAATGTCCTTGCCGGTGCCGGTATCGCCGACGATCAGCAGCGGCGCATCCAGCATCGCCAGTTTGCGCGCCTGCTCCAAGACCTGACGCATCTTCGGGCTGACCGCCACGATATGGTCAAACTCGGTATCGTCGTTCACCGACAGATTCTGCAGCTGCCGCCCCATACGCGCGGTGGATTTCAGCATCACTACGGCGCCGACCACGTCCGGCTGCTGGTTTTCATCTTCCAGGTGGATCGGCGTAATATCCATCAGGAAATCCTGACTGCGGATCACCACCCGCTCAGAGTGCGGCGCGGCGTGCTCATTCTCCAGCCAGCGGCTGAAGTTATAGCCGCCAATCAGCTGCCCCGCCGTCTGGTTGCGGATCTTGTCTTCATTCAGGGCGAACAGCGCCAGCGCCGCCGGGTTGGCCAGCTCGACCTTGCCTTTCATATCGATAGAAAATACCGGCTCCGGCATGGATTCCAGCAGCGCGCGCAGCGCCCGGTGTTCACGCTCGGAAGGCATAAAGCTGACGGTGCGCACGTCGGTCACGCCGGCGATACGGCGGATTTCCGCCATCAGGGCGCGGAAAGTATCGAAATCAAGCTGGGAAAAATTCAGGTAAATCCGGCCGATAGGATCGATTTCGATACCGCGTAGATCAATGCTGCGTAATACCAAGAGATCCAGCAATTCTCGGGTCAGACCGATCCGGTCTTCGCAAAATACTTCCAAACGCATCAGTATTGGCCTTCTCTGCAGGTTTTGCGTACGCGGGATAAGTGGCGCTCATCATACTCTCTCATCCCGGACAGAAGAAACGTTCTGTCAGCAAAAGTTGACAGAACGCTGATTTATCATTGTGGTTATTGATTCTAAGCGCAAATGAATAACACCATTCGCGTCATTTTAGCCTATTGCCAGATATTTATCATGGCCTTGAGATTATTTTTGGATAATTATCACGAAATTACAGCAGGATGTTCTTTCGTCAACGCGGGCTTACGCCGTACGGGAAAACGCCGCACCGGGCGGTGCGGCGGCGGGACTATCAGGCTTTCTTGTCGCCCTTTTTCATCACGTCCTTCAGCTGACCAACCAGTTGGCCGCGGAAATCACTCAGTTTGGGTTTATCGTCCTCCAGCCACGGCAGCGGCCGGCACAGCTCCATCGCCTTGATGCCCAGACGCGCGGTCAGCAGACCGGCGCCGATGCCCTGCGCGGCGCGGGCGGACAAGCGCGCCGCCAGATCCTGCGACACCCAGTCCATCCCGACTTCGCGCACCAGTTCCGAAGCGCCGGCGAACGCGATGTTCAGCAGCACCAGACGGAACAGACGAATGCGGCTGAAGTAGCCCAGCTCGATGCCGTACAGCGCGGCGATACGGTTAATCAACCGGATATTACGCCAGGCGATAAACGCCATATCCACCAGCGCCAGCGGGCTGACGGCGATCATCAGCGTCGACTCCGCCGCCGAACGGCTGATTTCACGCCGCGCCTGGTTATCCAGCACCGGCTGCACTAACCGCGCGTACAGCGCCACCACCTCACGGTCGTTCTGGGTTTCATGCAGCGACGCCTGCCAGCGCTGCAGCGCCGGATGCCCCTGATCCAGCCCGGCCTGGCGCGCCAGTTTTTCGCAGAACTCGCGCCCCTTGCCCAGCCCGTGGCTGTGCAGCAGCTCCCGCGCCTCGTCGCGCTCTTCGGCGCGCTGGCGCAGGCGATACAGGCGGCGCCATTCCGCCACCACCGATCCGACGCCGGCGCCGACGATCAAACCGCCGGCGACGCCGCCGCCGAGCGCGATCCAATCCTGCTGCAGCCAGGCCTGATGCACCCACTGCACGCCCTGCGCCACTACGCTGACGCCGAACAGCGTCAGGCCGGCGGTGACCATTTTGCGCCACAGGCTGCGCTTCGGCTTCAGCGCCGCATTGACGATGCCTTCAACGCGCCCTTCTTCTTCTTCCTGCTCCAGCTCCGGCGCGGCGGGAAAGAAGCTATCCGCCTGCTGCTGGTCAAAGGCCATGCCGGCGCGCAGCGTCGGCTCCTGCGGCGGCTGCAACGGCTCTTCAAAATCGATCCGCGGTTTTATCGGCTCGCTCATCGCACTTTATCTCCCAGCAAAAACTCCATCACCGCGTCCAGACGAATATGCGGCAACGGGCTGTCCACGCTCATCGCGCGCGGACGAAATTCATCAAAGTGGAACCCCTGCTGCTGCCAGAACGCCGGTCCCGGCAGGCGCGCCGGCACTTCGCCGGGGAATACCGTCAGCGGCGCGCCGTCCGACAGGCGGTTGCCTTTCAGCGCCGGAATGCGCTGGCCCTGATGATCCACCATGCCGCTCTCGGTCGCCTGCACCGAGGCCAGCCCGACGCAGTCCATGCTGATGCCCTCAAACGCCGCGTTCTGCCAGGCCTCCTGCACCAGCTGCTGCAGCAACGACACCAGATTGGCGTGCTGATCGGCGGTGATATGGTCGGCCTTGGTGGCGGCAAACATCAGTTTGTCGATGGTGGGCGCAAACAGGCGGCGGTACAGCGTACGCTTGCCGTAGTGGAAGCTCTGCATCAGCTGCGTCAACGCCAGACGCATGTCGTTAAACGCCTGCGGCCCGCTGTTGAGCGGCTGCAGACAGTCCACCAGCACGATCTGGCGGTCAAAGCGCACAAAGTGTTCTTTGTAGAAGTTCTTCACGATCGACTGGCAGTAATAGCCGAAGCGGGCGCGCAGCATGCCGATATTGGTGTGCTTGTCGGCCTGCGCCAGCCTTGATTCGCTGCCGGCGTCAACGTTCGGCCACGGGAAGAACTGCAGCGCCGGCGCACCGGCCATATCGCCCGGCAGCACAAAGCGTCCCGGCTGAATAAAGTGCAGCCCTTCGGCCTTGCAGCGCAGCAGATAATCGGTGTAGGCCTGCGCGATCGCCGCCAGCTGGTTTTCATCGGCGGGCGCCAGCGGATCCAGCGCGTTGCACAGCGTCAGCCACGGTTTGGCCCATTCGGCGCGGTCGCCCTGCAGCAGCCCGGTCATCTGTCGCGACCAGGCCAAATAGTCCTGCTCCAGCATCGGCAGGTCGAGCAGCCATTCGCCCGGATAATCGACGATCTCCAGATACAGCGTCGAGGTCTCTTTAAAATGGCGCAGCAGGGAGTCGTTGGAGCGGTAGCGCAGCGCCAGGCGAATTTCGCTGACGCCGCGGGTGGGGGTCGGCCAGGTCGGCGGCGTGCCGTACAGCTGCGCCAGCCCCTCATCATAGGTAAAACGCTGAATGCCGAGATCGCGCTGCGGGATGCGTTTTACCCCCAGCAGGCGCTCTTCACGCACCGGCGAAAACAGCGGCAGCCGCGCGCCGCTGTGAACGTGCAGCAGCTGATTAACCAGCGCGGTAATAAAGGCGGTCTTCCCGCTGCGGCTCAGGCCGGTCACCGCCAGACGCAGGTGGCGGTCCATACCGCGGTTGACCAGCGAGGTTAATTCATTTTTTAATCGTTTCATTCTTCTCCTTGGCATAAATACCCAAAATCACCCAGCGCTGCGGCGGGGCTGCGCCGTCCACCGCCCAAGGCAGCCTGCGACTCAGCGGGTATAACGCCCGAATGCCTTATTCAGCCCCTTGCGGAACATCGGCTCCAGCACCATCGCCAACAGCAGGCGCAGCGGTTTACGGCTGACGGTTCTCAGCAGCCATGAGGTGGCCCCCGCCGGGCCGTAACTGAGTAACGCTATGATGATGACTTTAGACAATCTCTTCAACATTGCACCAGCTCCTCGTTGGAAAGTGGCGGATTTGCCGCCGTTGGCGGCGTGGTTTGCTCTGGTCATAACGGCCCTCCGGCGAAGGTGACGGCGGCGCTCGGGCGTCAACCGTCAATTACAGTTTACGAAAACGGCTCTGTACGCCGAAGGTATCCGAGGTCACGTAGCGCTCAACCTGGCGCAGCTGACGCTCGCCGCTGCCCAGTTCATACTCCAGCTGATCCAGCAGCTGGCGCGGCGTACGCTGATGTTCGCCGTCAAAACGGCTCGCCGGCGCCGCTTCCAGCAGGTAACCCATGGCGAAATAGGCGACGACGGTAAAGAAAAACAGGCCGAAAATCATCGACAGCACCACCATCACGCGGATCAGACGCACCGGGACGTCAAAGTAGTGCGCCAGACCGGCGCAAACGCCCTTCACCATGCCCTCTTCAGGCACGCGATACAGTTTTTTACTGCCCAGCAAATTTCCCATCAGGACTGCCTCCAGTTCGGATGTTCGGCATCCAGGATCTCTTCCAGCGCCTGAATACGTTCGCGCATGCGTTTGGCGTCTGCCGTCAGCTGCGCCAGCCGCTGCATTTCCTGATGCGACAGCTGGATCCCACTCTGTTGCCGATTGCTGTAATGCAGCCAAAGCCAAATCGGGGCGACGAACAGCACAAAAATCGTCAATGGAATGGCTAACAATAACGCACTCATTTCAACTCCTTGTTATTCCCACCTGCCGGACGTCGCGCTGCGGCGTCGGCACGCCGGGGTTCTGTTATCGGATATCGGACGGCCGCCGCCGGGCGGCCGCAAAACGGTTACTCTGAGCGGTTCATTTTGGCTTTCAGCGCCGCCAGCTGCTCGCTGATGGCGTCATCCGCCTTCAGTTCGGCGAACTCCTGATCCAGGGTTTTCTTTTTCCCCAGGCTGACGCTTTCGGCTTCCGCTTCCATATGGTCGATACGGCGCTCGAACTGCTCGAAACGCGCCATCGCCTCATCCAGCTTGCCGCTGTCCAGCTGACGACGTACCTCGCGGGAGGAAGACGCCGCCTGATGGCGCAGCATCAGCGCCTGCTGGCGCGCGCGGGTTTCGGTCAGCTTGCTTTCCAGCTCGCCGATTTCGCTCTTCATCCGGCTCAGGGTTTCTTCCACCGTCGCCACTTCCTGGCTCAGGGTGGCGATCAGATCGGACACTTTCTGTTTTTCAATCAGCGCCGCACGCGCCAGATCTTCTTTATCTTTGCGCAGCGCCAGCTCCGCTTTTTCCTGCCAGTCGTCGAGCTGTTTCTCACCCTGCTCGATACGACGCAGCAGCTGCTTCTTCTCCGCCAGCGCGCGCGCCGAGGTGGAACGCACTTCAACCAGCGTGTCTTCCATCTCCTGAATCATCAAACGCACCAACTTCTGCGGATCTTCCGCCTTATCCAGCAGCGTATTGATGTTGGCGTTCACAATGTCGGCAAAACGAGAAAAAATACCCATAATTCACTTCCTCTTGGTGTCAGTGGCGTCTTCAGCGCCGTCGTAAGTCATACTGCGGACGCCAAGATATAATCAAAATGCGTGCCAACTTTTATTTCACTGAAATTAAAGGATTATTTATTTTTGACTCTGCCGCGCCATGCTGTAAAGTGATTATTTTCACCAACTATTGGCGAATTTCATCATGAGCGAGCAGATCGAGCCCCTGTTGGGCGAAGCGAACGCCTTTGTAGAAGTATTGGAACAAGTCTCGCAGCTGGCAACCCTGAACAAACCGGTGCTGGTGATTGGCGAGCGCGGCACCGGCAAAGAGCTGATCGCCCACCGCCTGCACTATCTGTCCAACCGCTGGCAGGGGCCGTTTATCTCCCTCAACTGCGCCGCACTGAATGAAAACCTGCTGGATTCCGAACTGTTCGGCCATGAGGCCGGCGCGTTTACCGGCGCGCAGAAGCGCCATCTGGGGCGGTTTGAACGCGCCGACGGCGGTACGCTGTTTCTCGACGAACTGGCGACGGCGCCGATGCTGGTGCAGGAAAAACTGCTGCGGGTGATCGAATACGGCCATCTCGAACGCGTGGGCGGCAGCCAGCCGCTACAGGTGGACGTACGCCTGGTGTGCGCCACCAACGACGATCTGCCGGCGCTGGCGGCGGCCGGCAAGTTCCGCGCCGATCTGCTCGACCGGCTGGCGTTTGACGTGGTGCAGCTGCCGCCGCTGCGCCGGCGCCAGCAGGACATCATGCTGCTGGCGGAGCACTTCGCTATCCAGATGTGCCGCGAACTGGCGCTGCCGCTGTTCCCCGGCTTTACCGCCCATGCGCGCGAGACGCTGCTCGGCTACGGCTGGCCCGGCAACGTGCGCGAACTGAAAAACGTGGTCGAGCGCTCGGTATACCGCCACGGCAGCAGCGAGCAGCCGCTGGACCGCATCGTGATCAACCCGTTCGCCCAAAGCGCGCCGGCGGCTACCCCGGCGGCAGCACCGCAGGCGGACGGCGACCCGACGCTGCCGCTGGATCTGAAGGGCTGGCAGAACGAACAGGAGAAACGGCTGCTGGAACAGGCGCTGCGCCAGGCGCGTTTTAATCAGCGCAAGGCGGCGGAACTGCTGGGGCTGACCTACCACCAGCTGCGCGGCATGCTGAAAAAACATGCGCTGCAGCCCGGCGAGGAGCCGTCCGCCTAACGTTACGCCAGCGACGCCATAATGTGCGCCCGCAGCCACTGGTGGGCCGGATCGCGGTGGCTGCGCTCATGCCACAGCATCACCATCTCGAAGCCCGGCACGGCTAACGGCGCTTCCTGTACCTGCAGGGCGGGATTGCCGCGCGCCAGCCGTTCCGGCAGCATCGCCACCAGATCGCTGGCCAGCAGCGCCGAAATGGCAAACAGAAAATGCGGCACCGACAGCACCACCCGCCGCGACAGCCCCGCTTCCGCCAGCGTTTTATCGGTCACGCCGTAAAAACCGCCGCCGTCCGGCGATACCATCACATGCTCCAGCGCGCTGAACGCCGCCGCCGTCAGCGGCGCCGCCAGCGCCGGATGCCCGGCACGGCCCGCCAGCACATAGCGTTCGCTGAACAGCCGCCGCTGCCGCAGCCCCGGCGGCGCATCGTCCAGCGTGTGCAGCGCCAGATCGATATCGCCGTTTTCCGCCCCTCTGGCTATCTGCGCCGGCGCAACCTCCATCACCGCCAGCCGGCTGCCCGGTGCGGCCTGACGCAAGGTGCGCAGCGCCGGCAACAGAATCGTCGATTCGCCATAGTCAAACGCCGCCACCCGCCAGGTATGGCTGGCCTGCGCCGGATCGAACGGGCTGCCCGGCTGCACCGCCTGCTCCAGCGTCGCCAGCGCCTGCCGTAGCGGTTCGCGCAGCGCCAGGGCGCGCTGCGTCGGCCGCATGCCGCGCGGCCCCGGCAGCAGCAGCGGGTCATGGAAGATCTCGCGCAGCTTAGCCAGATGAACGCTCACCGCCGGCTGCGACACATGCAGCCGCTGCGCGGCGCGGGTGACGTTATTTTCCGCCAGCAGCACGTCCAGCGTCACCAGCAGGTTAAGATCCAGCCGCTTGAAATTATCCATGCTTATACCTGGAATATTTGAAATTAATTTCTAATATACCTCAGCGGCGCCTACTCTGCAGTCTCTGACCATCACGGAGAGTACAGCATGAAGATACTACTGGTTTACGCCCACCCGGAGCCGCATTCACTGAACGGCGCACTGAAGGACTTTACCGTCAGCCACCTGCGGGAGGCCGGCCATCAGGTGCAGGTTTCCGATCTGTACGCTATGCGCTGGAAAAGCGTCCTCGACGCCGACGATAATCTGGCGGCCCAGACCGACGCGCCGTTTAATCCGTCGCTGGATTCTCAGCGGGCGTTCGCCAACGGCACGCAGAGCCAGGATATCGCCACCGAGCAGGAAAAACTGCTCTGGGCGGACGTGCTGATTCTGCAGTTTCCGCTATGGTGGTTCTCGATGCCGGCAATCATGAAAGGCTGGGTGGATCGGGTCTACGCCAACGGCTTTGCCTATGGCGTGGGGGAACACTCTGACGCGCGCTGGGGCGACCGCTACGGCGAAGGCACGCTGGCGGGCAAGCGCGCCATGCTGATCGTCACCGTCGGCGGCTGGGAGTCGCACTACGCCGCGCGCGGCATCAACGGACCGATTGAGGATATTCTGTTCCCGATTCAGCACGGTATTCTGCACTTTCCCGGCTTCGAGGTGCTGCCGCCACAGGTGCTCTACCGCAGCGACCGTATGGATGACGGGCGCTTTGCCGAGCTGCGCAACCAGCTGGCACAGCGCCTCGACGACCTGGCGCATACGCCGCCGATTCCGTTTCGGCGGCAGAACGGCGGCGACTATGATATCCCGGCGCTGACGCTGCGCGCGGATCTCGCCCCGGGGCAAGGCGGATTTGGCGTGCATCGTGAATAAACAGGGATCGACAAGCAAAAAAAAAGCCAGCACCCGAGCTGGCTTGAAAAATAATACTGGAAGCAATGTGAGCAATGTCGTGCCTTTCACGTCGGTGCCGCGGGGAGCGGCCTTCCGTGAACGACCAGTTGATGATAATGGTTCTCAATATCGGCTGTAAAGCTTTTTATTGAGAATTTTTCTCATCTCCACAGCAACATTGTGCAATTACCAGGCAGGAAACGGGTCGGCCATCTCCCTCCAGTACTCCACTCCCGCCGCCATCTCCGCATCGCTCAGCAGGCAGGCAGGCATCCAGCCGACGCACGATCTCCGTCATTTAACCAGCTGATTTTACGATTATTGTTCCTTACGCTCATCCGGCGTTATAATCCTTTTGTTTTACCAAAGTTCCTTTCTCCTGATTAACACGGGTATCTCCATGAGTAGGTATCATGTATCCAATAGTGAAGGCCGGTATGAGGAAGACTCTGACGAGCAAGTTTTGGCTAACAAACTGGGGATCGCCTCTTCCGATGAGATGGATGAGGCTGAGCTTGTTCTGTTGGAACAGCTCTACCAGTTTGTGTTTGAACAACAGTTTCCGGAAGGGCAACTCAAGATAGCCATGCTGAAAAATTGGCATCGCCGCTGGTTAGGTAACATCTACGCATGGGCAGGACAAGAAAGAACGGTGAATATCAGCAAGGGTGACTTTATGTTTGCCCCCTCAACACAATTGCCAAAACTGCTGAATGAATTCGACACGAAGTATCTTGCTCATTACACACCATGCAGCGGTATGGACGAAGAGCAGCTCATCACCGCTATCGCCATCACCCATGTCGAGCTGATACTCATCCACCCGTTTAGAGAAGGAAACGGGCGCCTGTCGCGATTGTTAGCCGACGTAATGGCCGTTCAGGGAGGACACAAACCACTGAACTATCAAAGCTGGGAGCAAAACAAAACCCAGTATATCTCGGCTATCCATGCAGGCATATCAATGGATTACGAGCCGATGAAACACTGGGTGAGAGAAGCACTGAGAAGCGATTAAACCGCAAGGCGTAAATGCGCGAATTTTTTACGCGTAGCCTCAAGAGAGGCTTCGATCTTTGCGGAAGACTGCCCGGTTTCAACCGCCGTAGAAGTTGTTACAGAACGAACGATGTCAGCACGAGATGGCTTGGCGTAGCTTGCCTGCATTTTTTTATTGTTACTCATAATGACTCCTGAAAAGCAGAATCTGGGCTGAAAAACGTCGCAAAAACATTGTACCAATATTTCTACGCGAATTCACATCCCCCCCATTCATCGACCAAGTTCTTTTAGCAATACATCAAGTATAAAGCGGTTGGCCAAGCGAGCAACATCCTTATCAGACAGATAAGCAACGGAATATTTCTCAAACGCCCCCATGCTTTCGATTACGGCATTTTGCACGGCCTGCGGATAATCTCCGAGCATGATTTGCTCGATATCGTTATGGCGAAGCTGATCCATCACCGAATCATTTTCGGAAACTTTAGCCGCAACGCCATCAGGCCATACCAGCTTGTCAGCATCTGCTGTTTCCTCACCAAACCTCTCTTAGCAGCGGCAACAAGTGGCGAGAAAAGACATTTAAGCGTTCCAGTTCTTCATCTGCCAGATCGACAATTTGCGAAGCAAATTCGTAAAAGCGGATAAAGCTATTCATAGCTTTTTTGAACGTATCCAGCACGTCCTTCGCTTCACGAGCTTGCTTAACGCTGCGTTCGCAGTTTACTCGCCAAGTTTCATCGCCGCTTTTCTTTGCATCTTCGCGTGTCGATAGCGCCCCTCGTAATGGGGTTTTTACGCAGCATCCGCGCCCTCCCGCCAGCTCAGTTGGGCCACCGCGTTATGGGCGTGCAGGCTCTCCTGATGCTCCACCCGCACGCTGAAGGCGCGGTAGCAGCAGGCGCGGCGCAAGGCGTCATGCAGACGGCGCGCGGCGTCTTCACAGAACATCAGGTTGCGGCCGTTGGCCAGCGCAAACGCCTGCTCGTCCTGACGCTTGACCAGCGTCTGCACCGGCGTCCCCAGCGCCTGCTCGATGCGGTCGATCAGCGAGATCGCCGGCAGCACTTTTTCATCGCCGGACAGGGTCACGGTCACCCACGCCCAGCTGCGCTGGCTGTGCGGCGTCGCCGGCATGCCGTGCGCGCCCAGCCAGTCAAACACCTGCTGCACCTCGACCGCCCCGTCATCCGTCTCGATATCCACCAGAAACTGCTGTTGCGCCGCCTGACGGCTGAGGGCCGCCGACGCCGGGCAGGTCGATGAATAAGGCACGCCGACCTGCAGCGTCAGCGTCGGCCGGCGCTCCAGCGTCGCGCTGATGTGCAGCGGGTAGCTTTTCCAGCCGCGCTGCGGGCTGAGCAGCGCCGCACGCGACAGCAGCAGTTCGCCGCCGATCTCCAGCCGCACCCGCTCGCTGTCCGCACTTTGCGACTGCAAACACGCCGCCAGCGTATTGATGATGCGCCGCGGCGTCAGTTCGCCCTGCGTCAGCGCATCCAGCGTCAGATACAGGCGCGACATATGAATGCCGCGCGCGCCCTCGCGGTTGGCGCAGACGCTGACGCCGACGCTTACTTCGGCGTTGAACGGACGCCCCGCCACCTCCAGCGGCAACGCAATGCCCTGCATCCCCACCCAGTCAAGGGCGATATCGCTCAGCTCGCCGCGCCCGCTCTGCACATCCGGCAGCGGCTGACGGTATGTCATGGCCGTGTTTCCCATATTTCCCCTGCGGTTGTTGGTAACCAGGCGAAAACGGTAACATGAAATGGATATGTTATAACATAACAATTTATCTTTTTTTCCCCGCCAGCGCGCCGCAGGCAGGCCGGTTGCTCAATCAAGCCGCAGAAAAATCGACGTTTTTATCTGAAGAATTGGGCAGTTCGCCAGAGTACGGTACACTAACGCTATCGCTTATTAACTCATGAAGCCTCTATGCGTGGTTTACCCATTTGGATCCTGTCGTTATGCCTCGGCAATTCGCTGCTGGCCGCCGCTGCGGCCGCACCCGCCGGCAGCGCGCCAGCCCCCCTGCCGGACGTACACCGCAGCGGTTTTGTCTATTGCGTCAACGGCATCCTGAACACTTTTAATCCGCAGATGGCCAGCAGCGGCCTGACGGTCGATACGCTGGCGGCGCAGCTGTACGATCGCCTGCTGGACGTTGACCCCTATACCTACCGGCTGATTCCGGAGCTGGCGCAGCGCTGGGAGGTGCTGGACAACGGCGCCACCTACCGCTTCCATCTGCGTAAGGACGTGCCGTTCCAGCACACCGCCTGGTTTACGCCAACCCGCAAGATGAACGCCGACGATGTGGTGTTCAGCTTTGAGCGGGTGTTTAACCACAAGCACCCGTACCACGACGTCAACGGCGGCGACTACCCGTACTTCGACAGTCTGCAGTTCTCCGACTCGGTGCAGAGCGTGAAAAAGCTCGACAACTACACCGTCGAGATCCGCCTGCAGGCGCCGGACGCCTCGTTCCTGTGGCATCTGGCCACCCACTATGCGCCGGTGCTGTCGGCGGAGTACGCCGATAACCTGAGCAAGGCGGGCGACCAGCAGCTGATCGACCGTGAGCCGGTCGGCACCGGGCCTTTCCTGCTGAATGAATACCGCTCCGGGCAATATATCCGCCTGGCACGCAACGAAGCCTACTGGAAAGGCGAGCCGCGCATGGCGCAGGTGGTGATCGATCTCGGCGCCGGCGGCACCGGCCGGCTGTCGAAGCTGCTGACCGGCGAATGCGACGTGCTGGCCTATCCGGCCGCCAGCCAGCTTTCTATACTGCGCGACGACCCGCGCCTGCGCCTGACGCTGCGCCCGGGGATGAACATCGCCTATCTTGCCTTCAATACCCGCAAGCCGCCGTTCAATAATCTCAAGGTGCGGCAGGCGATCGCGCTGGCGATCAACAACCAGCGCCTGATGCAGTCGATTTACTACGGCACCGCCGAAACCGCCGCGTCGATTCTGCCGCGCGCCTCCTGGGCGTATGACAACGACGCGCACGTCACCGCCTACGATCCGCAGCAGGCGCGCCGCATGCTGCAAGAGGCCGGCGTCGACAATCTGCAACTGAAGCTGTGGGTGCCGACCGCTTCACAGTCTTATAACCCCAGCCCGCTGAAAACCGCAGAGCTGATCCAGGCCGATCTGGGCCAGGTCGGCGTGCACGTGACCATCGTGCCGGTGGAGGGCCGCTTCCAGGAGGCGCGGCTGATGGAGATGAACCACGACCTTACCCTGACCGGCTGGGCCACCGACAGTAACGACCCGGACAGCTTCTTCCGGCCGCTGCTGAGCTGCGCGGCAATCCGCTCGCAAACCAACTATGCTCACTGGTGCGACCCCGGTTTTGATGAAACGCTGCAAAACGCCCTGCTGTCGCAGCAGCTGGCACAGCGCATCGAAAGCTACCGCCAGGCGCAGAAAATTCTGGAGCAGCAGTTGCCGGTGCTGCCGCTGGCGTCATCGCTGCGCCTGCAGGCCTACCGTTATGACATTAAGGGGCTGGTGCTCAGCCCCTTCGGCAACGCGTCATTCGCCGGCGTGTATCGTGAAACGGCGGAGGGAGAAAAACCGTGATTATCTTTACTCTGCGCCGCTGTCTGCTGCTGATTATCACCCTGTTTTTCTTGACGCTGGTGGGCTTCAGCCTGAGCTATTTCACCCCGCACGCGCCGCTGAGCGGCGCCGGGCTGTGGGACGCCTACCAGTTTTACTTCACCAGTCTGCTGCACTGGGACTTCGGCGTGTCCAGCATTAACGGCCAGGCGATCGGCGAACAGCTGCGCGAAGTGTTCCCGGCCACCATGGAGCTGTGCATTCTGGCCTTTGCCCTGGCGCTGTTTATCGGCATTCCGCTCGGCATTATCGCCGGCGTGATGCGCGGCAAATGGCAGGATACCGCCATCAGCACCTTTGCGCTGCTGGGCTTCTCCATGCCGGTGTTCTGGCTGGCACTGCTGCTGATGCTGTTCTTCTCGCTGCATCTGGGCTGGCTGCCGGTTTCCGGCCGCTTCGATCTGCTGTATCAGGTGCAGCCGGTCACCGGTTTTGCGCTGATTGACGCCTGGCTGTCCGATTCGCCGTACCGCAGCGAGATGATCGCCAGCGCGCTGCGGCATATGATTTTGCCGATCGCCGCGCTGGCGGTAGCGCCGACCACCGAAGTGGTGCGGCTGATGCGCATCAGCACCGACGAAGTGTTCGGCCAGAACTATATCAAGGCGGCGGCCACCCGCGGCCTGTCGCGCTTTACCATTATCCGCCGGCACGTGCTGCACAACGCGCTGCCGCCGATCATCCCGAAGCTGGGGCTGCAGTTCTCCACCATGCTGACGCTGGCGATGATCACCGAGGTGGTCTTCAGCTGGCCGGGGCTGGGCCGCTGGCTGATTAACGCCATCCGTCAGCAGGATTACGCCGCCATTTCCGCCGGCGTGATGCTGGTCGGTACGCTGGTCATCACCATCAACGTGCTGGCCGATATTCTGGGTGCGGCAACCAACCCATTGAAACATAAGGAATGGTATGCCCTTCGATAACGTATACCGCGAAAAGAAAATGCCGAGCCCGCTGCGCTATACCTGGCGGATCTTTTACGGCGACGCGCTGGCGATGATCGGTTTCTACGGCGTGATTGCGCTGGTGCTGCTGTCGCTGTTCGGCAGCCTGCTGGCGCCCTATGCGCTCGACCAGCAGTTCCTCGGCTATCAGCTGCTGCCGCCCTCTTGGTCGCGCTACGGCAACGTCTCGTTCTTCCTCGGCACCGACGATCTGGGACGCGACCTGCTGAGCCGGCTGCTGACCGGCACCGCCGCCACCTTTGGCTCGGCGCTGGTGGTGACGTTGGGCGCCGCCTTCTTCGGGGTGATCCTCGGGGTGCTGGCCGGCGTGACCCACGGCCTGCGCTCGGCGGTGCTGAACCATATTCTCGACACCCTGCTGTCAATCCCTTCGCTGCTGCTGGCGATCGTGGTAGTGGCGTTTATCGGCCCGAAACTGGAGCACGCCATGCTGGCGGTGTGGCTGGCGCTGTTGCCGCGCATGGTGCGCACCATTTACAGCGCGGTGCATGACGAGCTGGACAAAGAGTACGTGGTGGCGGCGCGGCTGGACGGCGCCTCGACCCTGCAGATCCTGTGGTATGCGGTGCTGCCCAATATCGCCGCGGTGCTGGTGACCGAGTTCACCCGCGCGCTGTCGATGGCGATCCTCGATATCGCCGCGCTCGGCTTCCTCGACCTCGGCGCGCAGCTGCCGTCGCCGGAATGGGGCGCCATGCTCGGCGATTCGCTGGAACTGGTGTACGTCGCGCCCTGGGCGGTAATGCTGCCCGGCGCCGCCATCCTGATCAGCGTGTTGCTGATCAACCTGTTGGGCGATGGCATGCGCCGCGCCATCAATGCGGGAGTGGAATAATGCCGTTGCTCGATATCCGCAATCTGACGATTGAATTTATGACCGCCGACGGGCCGGTCAAGGCGGTGGACCGCGTCAGCATGACGCTGAGCGAGGGTGAAGTGCGCGGCCTGGTGGGCGAATCCGGCTCCGGCAAGAGCCTGATCGCCAAAGCGATCTGCGGCGTCACCAAAGACAACTGGCGCGTCACCGCCGATCGTCTGCGCTTTGACGACATCGACCTGCTGCAGCTGACGCCGCGCGAGCGCCGTAAACTGGTGGGCCACAACGTCTCGATGATTTTTCAGGAGCCGCAGTCCTGTCTCGACCCGTCGGAAAGCATCGGTCGGCAGCTGGCGCAGGCGATCCCCGGCTGGACCTATAAAGGCCGCTGGTGGCAGCGCTTTAACTGGCGGCGTCGCCGGGCGATTGAGCTGCTGCACCGCGTCGGCATTAAAGATCATAACGATATTTTGGGCAGTTTCCCCTATGAACTGACCGAGGGCGAGTGTCAGAAAGTGATGATCGCCATCGCGCTGGCCAACCAGCCGCGCCTGCTGATCGCCGATGAGCCGACCAATGCGATGGAGCCCACCACCCAGGCGCAGATTTTCCGCCTGCTGGCACGGCTGAATCAAAACAACAACACTACCATTTTGCTGATCAGCCATGACCTGCAGATGATGAGCAAATGGGCCGACCGGGTTAACGTGCTCTACTGCGGCCAGACGGTGGAAAGCGCCCGCTGCGAGGAGTTGCTGGCGGCGCCGCACCATCCGTATACCCAGGCGCTGATCCGCGCCATGCCGGATTTCGGCCGCTCGCTGCCGCACAAAAGCCGGCTCAATACCCTGCCGGGGGCGATCCCCTCGCTGGAGCACCTGCCCATCGGCTGCCGGCTGGGGCCGCGCTGCCCTTACGCGCAGAAAAAATGCATCGAAACCCCGCGCCTGCGGGCGGTGAAAAATCACCTGTTCGCCTGCCACTTCCCGCTCAATATGGAGGAACAGTGAGATGGAAACGCTACTGGAAGTGCGCAACCTGAGCAAAACCTACCGCTACCGCAGCGGTCTGTTCCGCCGCCAGCACGTCGAGGCGGTCAGGTCGGTGAGCTTTACCCTGCGCGAGCGCCAGACGCTGGCGATTATCGGTGAAAACGGTTCGGGCAAGTCCACGCTGGCGAAGATGCTGTCCGG
This sequence comes from Serratia sp. FGI94, assembly GCF_000330865.1. Classification (NCBI taxonomy): domain Bacteria; kingdom Pseudomonadati; phylum Pseudomonadota; class Gammaproteobacteria; order Enterobacterales; family Yersiniaceae; genus Serratia; species Serratia sp. FGI94. The sequence continues at coordinate 2,231,220 of NC_020064.1, read as the reverse complement.
CATGGTGGAGCCGAGCGCCGGCGAACTGCTGATCGACGACCATCCGCTGAGCTACGGCGACTACCGCTACCGCAGCCAGCGCATCCGCATGATTTTTCAGGATCCGAGTACCTCGCTCAATCCGCGTCAGCGCATCGGCCAGATCCTGGACGCCCCGCTGCGGATGAATACCGATCTGGAACCGCTGGAGCGCGAGCGGCGCATCAACCAGACGCTACGCCAGGTCGGCATGCTGCCGGACCACGCCTATTACTACCCGCATATGCTGGCCGCCGGCCAGAAACAGCGCGTGGCGCTGGCGCGGGCGCTGATCCTGCAGCCGAAGGTGATCGTCGCCGATGAGGCGCTGGCCTCGCTGGATATGTCGATGCGCTCGCAAATCATCAACCTGATGCTGGAACTGCAGGAGAAGCACGGCATCTCCTACATCTACGTCACCCAGCACTTGGGGATGATGAAGCACATCAGCGATCAGGTGCTGGTGATGCATGAAGGGGAAATCGTCGAGCGCGGCAGCACCGCCGAGGTGCTGGCGGCGCCGCTGCACGAGCTGACCAAGCGACTGATCGCCAGCCACTTCGGCGAGGCCCTGACCGCCGACGCCTGGCGGCGCGACGGTGGCGGCCGCTGATCAGCGCGCGTCCGGGCGGCCTCGGCGTCGCCCGGATAACGCGCGGTTTATGCGTCAGGCGCAAATACAAATTACATTTTTGTGATATATCCTTATATTTTATTCCCTTCAGTTATTGATTAGCACGTAACATTATTTTATCTCGCTATTCGAATCAGTGAAGATATCCCTACGTTGAGTTGATTAAACAACAGGATATCTCACTGATGACGAGTCCACGCCTCAGGGAACAACCGCGCCAACCTCACAATAGCCAGTGGTATCATGAGACCCAGCGCAGCGTACGCGGCGATCTGCCGCTGGAGCCGCAGGCCGCTCTGATACGCGATCGCTTTTTACTGGGATTGGGCGAGTTCACTGACCCGGCATTGAATCAGGCGCTGATCGCCCGCGCGCCGGTGTTTGCCGCCTCGCTAGCCTGTTGTCACGTGCTGTTTCCCGAGCAGGTTGCGCTGTCGCGCTACGTGACACTGTCACCTTATGACCGCCTCTGTACCGCGCTAACGGTGGCGCAGGTCACCGGCGTGCAGTCGCTGTGTAGCCACTACGCCGCCCGCCTCGCCCCGCTCGACAGTCCCGACGCCTCCCGTGAAAGTAATATCCGCCTAGCGCAAATCACCCAATACGCCCGCCAGCTTGCCAGCCAACCCACGCTGATCTGCCGTAAGGCGCTGCAGCAACTGAGCGACGTCGGCCTGAGCGTGGCGGATATCGTTTCCTTCGTGCAGATAATCGGCTTTGTCAGCTATCAGGCGCGAGTGGTCGCCGGCATCGCCGCGCTGGCGGGCCGTCCCGCGGCGGTGGCGCCGGGCTTCACCACCCAGCAGGACGCCGAGCCGCTGTGCCTCGACCAACGTCCGCCAATCTGGCAGGCACGCCTGGCGCCGCTGCAGCCCGCCGAGGCGGCGGCCGAACAGCTGGACGTGCTGGACCAGAGCCACCCGGACGCGCGTACGCAGGATTATTACCTGCTGCTGGCCCACGATGCCGCCGCCCTGCGCGAGCGCAACGGCGTCTTTAACGGTATTCATGGCGGCAATAATGATGAAGAGAACGGCCGGCTGATGGCGCTGGCGGCGCTTTGCGTCTCGCGCATCAACGGCAGCCGTTACTGCGCCGCCAGCGTGGCGGCGGATTTGCACCACCCGCCGCTGGTGCACGCCCTGAGCGACAGCATCGACGCCGGCTATCAGCGCGCGGCGCCTCGGCAACAGGCGGTGATTCAGGTCAGCAGCGCGTTAACCCGCAGCCCGGAAAAGTTTACCCCGCACAGCGTACAGCCGCTGTTTCAGCAGGATGTGACGCAGGCGCAGGCGCTGGACCTGATACTGACCAGCGCGCTGTATGCCTGGGAGAACCGCCTGCGCTATAGCCTGGGCGATACCCTGGCCGCCGGCGTGCAACAAGAAGACGCGTAGTTTACTGCAACAGCCAGCTCTTGGCGGCGTCAAAGAAGTGCTGGGCCAGCGGCGTCGCCCGCCCCGGCTCGCCAATCACCACCGCCGCGTGGCGCGACATCGGCGCAATGGCGATCGGCCGCCGCTGCAGCTGCGGCGTCATTTCCGGCAGTAAATTGCCGCGCGGGAAGATGCCGCAGCCCAGACCGACAAAAATCCCCTGCACCAGCTGCAGCAGCGAGCTGGTTTCCAGCCGCGTATGCAGCGTTAGCCCGGCCTCGCGGAAGTTCTGATCGATATAGCGGCGGAAGTAGCGCGACGGCTCGGCCAGACACAGCGGCAGCGCGGCCACCTCGGGCAGCGTCAGCGGCGCATCCCCCACCAGCTGCGGGAAATGCTGCGGATGGAACAGCAGATCGATGCCGCTGTCCTCCAGCGGCTGCGACTGAAAATGCAGCTCGTGCAGCGTCTGCAGCTCGAAAAAGCCGATGCCGATATCCACCGTATGGGCGGTCAGGGCCTCCAGCAGCTGATCGGCGCTGAGCACCGAGACGCGAAAGTCCAACTGCGGAAATTTGGCGCTGACCGATTTAAGCAGCTGCGCCAGCGTAATGCTGCACTGCGGCACCGCGCCAATCACCAGCGTGCCGTTCACCCCGTGCTTGAGCGACGCCACCTCCAGCTTCAGCCCCTGATACACCGAGACGATTTCCCGCGCCCAGGCCAGCACGCGCTCGCCTTCGGCGGTAAAACCTTCAAAATTATTGCCGCGGTTGATTAACGCCACGCCCAGCTCTTTTTCCAGATTTTTCAGCCGCATGGACAGCGTCGGCTGGCTGACGAAGCTGGCTTCCGCCGCCCGGCCGAAATGGCGTTCTCGCTCAAGATTACACAGATAAATCAGCTGCTTAATATCCATTAATTTGCTCGGATGATGATTTCTGAAATAAGTATATCATTAAGCGCCGAAAAGCGGACCCGCACTGCGTCAGCCGGGTCCGGGCGGGAGGCGTTATAGTTTGAGTTTGACGTAATCCGCCAGGCGTGAGAAGACGCCGCCCTGATTCACCGGCTGCAGCACCACCAGCGGCAGCGTCGCCAGTTGCTGGCCGTTGTCGCTGAGGCGCACTTCCCCGACGGTCTGTCCCGCCTTCAGCGGCGCTTCCAGACGCTTGCCATTCAGCACATACTGGGCTTTCAGCTTCTCCATCTCGCCCTTCGGCAGGCTGAGGACGTGATCCTGACTGACGCCCACCTGCACCTGCGATTTATCGCCGTACCAGACCGTCTCATTACCCAGCGCGGCGCCGGCCTTGAACACCTGAACGGTGTCAAAGTCACGCAGCCCCCAGGTCAGCAGCTTACGCGCCTGCTCTTCACGCCCCTTCGAGCTTTTACCGCCCATCACCACCGCGATCATCCGGCGGTTGCCCTCGGTGGCGGAGGCGATAATGTTGAAGCCCGCCGATGCCGTGTGGCCGGTTTTCAGGCCGTCGACGTGCAGCGTTTTATCCCACAGCAGACCGTTGCGGTTCTGCTGGGTGATGCCGTTCCAGGTCAGCGATTTTTCGCTGTACATATGGTACTCCTCCGGCTCGCTCAGGATGATCGCCCGCGCTATCTGCGCCAGGTCGCCGGCGGTGGTGAACTGCCCCGGCGCATCCAGGCCGTGCACCGTTTCAAAGTGGGTGTTTTTCAGCCCCAGCTGCGCCGCTTTCTGGTTCATCAGCTGTACAAAGGCCGACTGGCTGCCGGCTACGTAGTCGGCCATCGCCACGCAGGCGTCATTGCCGGAGTCGATAATAATGCCGCGGCTGAGATCGCGCACCGTGACCCTGTCACCTGGTTTTAAAAACATCAGCGAAGAGCCTTTGAACACCGGATTGCCGGCGCCCCAGGCATCCTGACCCACCGTCACCACGTCGTCCAGGCTGATTTTATGCTGGTCCAGCGCGTGGTCGACCACCAGCCCGGTCATCAGTTTGGTCAGGCTGGCGGGGTTGCGCCGCTCATCGGCATGATCCTGCGCCAGGATCTGGCCGGTCACCGAGTCCATCAGGACATACGAAGCCGCATCGATTGCCGGCGGAGTCAGCGCCATACTCTGCGCCGGCGCCGCCGCCTGGGCTGCCAGCGGCAGTAACATTCCACATACAACGGCCAATACACTAGGCTTCACAAATATATCCTCTTCATATCATTCTATTTTAGCCGGGCTAGACTGCACCAAACGGCGCGGCAGCGGAATCGCCAGTCTTTTGCAGCAGATAACAGAGTGCAACCATTTGTATGCGTTACTCCCGCCCGGTAATAAACCGCGTCTATGGCGCCATTGGCACAGTTTATTAGACGCCCACCGCGCGTCTGCCTACACTGGCGCCGATTATCAGCAAATATTTAAAAATAATTTCACCTTTTCATTACAAAAACCTGCGGCGAATAATAAGATGAAATTCAAACCTGCAATCAAACCCTACACCTCACCGGCCGGCGGCTGGGGCGCATTAGCCTCCACCACCCGTTACCTGCGCGACAGCAAGCAGGTGCTGAAAAATATCCGCAACCTGCTGCGCGTCAATCAGGCGCGCGGTTTCGACTGCCCGGGATGCGCCTGGGGCGATGACAGTCACAGTACCTTTAACTTTTGCGAAAACGGCGCCAAGGCGGTCAGCTGGGAAGCCACCCGTCAGGCGGTGACGCCGGCATTTTTCGCCGCCCACAGCGTCAGCACGCTGCGCCGCCAGAGCGACTATTTTCTCGAATATCAGGGGCGGCTGACCCATCCGATGCGCTACGACGCCGCCAGCGACCATTACTGCCCCGTTTCATGGCAAGAGGCCTTTGCGCTGATCGCGCAGCATATCGCGCGCCTGGACAACCCGTCGCAGCTGGAGTTGTATACCTCCGGCCGCGCCAGCAATGAAGCCGCCTACGTTTACCAGCTGTTCGGCCGCATGCTGGGCACCAGCAACTTTCCCGACTGCTCCAATATGTGCCACGAAGCCAGCGGCATCGGGCTGAAACAGAGCATCGGCGTCGGGAAAGGCACCGTGCGCCTGGATGACTTTAATCAGGCCGACGCTATCCTGGTGTTTGGCCAGAACCCCGGCACCAACCACCCACGTATGCTGCACAGCCTGAAGCAGGCGGCCGACCGCGGCACGCGCATCGTCAGCTTTAATACCCTGCGCGAGCGCGGGCTGGAGCGCTTCGCCGACCCGCAAAGCCCGCTGCAGATGCTGACGCCGGCCGCCACGCCGATCAGTTCCGCCTATTATCAGCCGAAACTGGGCGGCGATATGGCGGCGGTGCGCGGCATGGTGAAGGCGCTGCTGGAAACCCACCGTCAGCAGCTGGCGGACGGCCTGCCGCCGCTGTTTGATATGGCGTTTATCGAGCAGCATACCGTCGGCGTCACCGCCTATCTGGCGCAGGTTGACGCCTGCCGCTGGGAGACTCTCGTCGCCCAGTCCGGCCTGAGCGAGGCGCAGCTGCGCGAGGCGGCGTCGATTTATCAGGGCGCCAAACGGGTGATTTGCACTTGGGCGATGGGCATTACCCAGCACAAGCACTCGGTGGCAACGGTACGCGAGATCGCCAACCTGCAGCTGCTGTTCGGCCAGCTGGGCAAGCCGGGCGCCGGCCTGTGCCCGGTACGCGGCCACAGCAACGTACAGGGCAACCGCACGGTCGGTATCGACGAGAAGGCGCCGACGGCGCTGCTCGACAGCCTGGCGCAACGCTTTAACTTCAGCCCCAATCGCCAGCCCGGCCATAACACGGTGCAGGCCATTGAGGCGATGCTGCGCGGCGAGGTCAAGGTGCTGCTGGCGCTCGGCGGCAATCTGGCCGCCGCCGCACCGGACAGCGAACGCACCGCCCGCGCCCTGCAAAACTGCGCGCTGACGGTGCAGATCAGCACCAAGCTGAACCGCAGCCACCTGTACGTCGGCAACGATGCGTTGATCCTGCCGACGCTGGGACGCACCGAGCAGGATATCCAGGCCGGCGGCGCGCAGTTTATTACGGTGGAGGACTCGTTCAGCATGGTGCATGCATCGGAGGGCATCAGCCCGCCGCTGGCGGCGACCCAGCGCTCGGAAACCGCCATCGTCTGCGGCATCGCCGACGCGGTGCTGGGCAACCAGCGTCTCGACTGGCAGGCGCTGGCGGCGGATTACGGCCTGATCCGCGAGCATATCGCCGCCACGCTGCCCGGCTTCGACAACTTTAACCAGCGCTGTGAGATCCCCGGCGGCTTCTATCTGGGCAACGCCGCCGCCGAACTGCGCTTCGCCACCCCCAGCGGCAAGGCGGAGTTCAGCGCCGCCCCGCTGCCGGCGCAGCATCCGCCGGCGGAGGACAGCGCGCCGGACGCCTTCACCCTGCAGACGCTGCGCTCCCACGACCAGTACAACACCACCATTTACGGGCTGGACGACCGCTACCGCGGCGTGTACGGCCAGCGCGAGGTGCTGTTTATCAACCCGGAGGATCTGGCGCAGCTGGGGCTGAGCGAGGGGGAGCACGTCGAGATTGAGACCCGCTGGCATGACGGCATTACCCGCCGGGTCACCGGCTTCAAACTGGTCAGCTACGCCATTCCGCGCGGCAACCTGGCGGCCTACTACCCGGAAACCAACCCGCTGGTGCCGCTGTCGAGCTTTGGCGACGAAACCGGCACGCCGACCTCAAAATCCGTTCCGGTTGTTATCAGACGTTGCCAGATGTTACCGTCGGGCACACGCCTCCTGTAAGACAGGGTATACTCGGCACAGCGTCACAGACCAGGCAGCAAGGAGAAAAACGATGCCTCTGAACGATTTATTAAACCTGCCGGGCGTTACCGCCCAGCCGGAAAACGCCACCGACGGCTATGTGTTTAACCACACCATGATCCGCGTTAAGGATCTGAGCAAAGCGCTGGATTTCTATACCCGCGTGCTGGGCTTTACGCCGGTGTACAAAGAAGACTTCGCCGAAGCGGCGTTCACCATCGTGTATCTGGCCCGCGTGCCGCGCGATCAGATCCCGCAGGACGACGAGCAGCGCAAGCAGTGGGCGCTGAGCCAGCCGGGGATCCTCGAGCTGACGCACAACCACGGCACGGAAACGCAGCCGGACTTCAGCTACCATAACGGCAACGGCGAGCCGCGCGGCTTCGGCCACCTGTGCGTCACCGTGCCGGACGTGCGCGCCGCCTGCGAGCGTTTTGAGCAGATGGGCGTCACCTTCCAGAAACGCCTGCACGAAGGGCGGATGAACTACGTGGCATTTATCAAAGATCCGGACGATTACTGGATTGAGATCCTGCAGCCGACGCCGCTGCAGGCATAACGGCCCCGCCGTCCCGGCCCCACACGGCCGGGACGCTTTCCCCCTCGCCCGCAGAATGGGCAAAAATAGCCCGCCCGGCCGGGAAAAGCGTGACGTCAGGCTTGCCCGCAGCGGGTGATTCGCGTAAAACTGTCAGCCGCAAATCTTGCCACTCACAACCCATTCACTGGACGATATGTTTCAAGATAACCCGCTGCTGGCGCAGCTTAAACAGCAACTTCACTCTCAGACCCCGCGCGTTGAAGGCGTGGTAAAAGGTACTGAGAAAGGCTTTGGCTTTCTTGAGGTAGACGGTCAAAAGAGCTATTTCATCCCACCGCCGCACATGAAAAAAGTCATGCACGGGGATCGCATCGTCGCCACGCTGCATACGGAAAAAGAGCGCGAAATCGCCGAGCCGGACTCGCTGGTCGAGCCGTTCCTGACGCGCTTTGTCGGCCGGGTGCAGAAAAAGGACGACCGCCTGTCGATCGTGCCGGACCATCCGTTGCTGAAGGACGCCATTCAGTGCCGCCCCGCGCGCGGCCTGAGCCACGACTTCCAGGCCGGTGACTGGGCGGTGGCCGAGATGCGCCGTCACCCGCTCAAGGGCGACCGCACCTTTTACGCCGAACTGACGCAGTACATCACCCACGCCGATGACCACTTCGTGCCGTGGTGGGTGACGCTGGCGCGCCACAATCTGGAGAAAGAAGCGCCGGAGATGGCGGCAACCCACGCGCCAAACGACGCGCTGCCGCGTGAAGATCTGACCGCGCTGAATTTCGTCACCATCGACAGCGCCAGCACCGAGGATATGGACGACGCCCTGCTGGTGCAGGAGAACGCCGACGGTACGCTGCAGCTGACCATCGCCATCGCCGATCCGACCGCCTTTGTTGATGAGGGCAGCGCGCTGGACGATATCGCCCGCGTCCGCGCTTTCACCAACTACCTGCCGGGCTTCAATATCCCGATGCTGCCGCGCGATCTGTCCGACAACCTGTGCTCGCTGCGCGCCAATGAGCGCCGTCCGGTGCTGGCCTGTCGCGTCACCCTCGCCGCCGACGGCGCGCTCGGCGACGATATTCACTTCTTCGCCGCCGAGATCGAATCGAAAGCCAAACTGGTGTACGACGAAGTCTCCGACTGGCTGGAAGGCATCGGCGACTGGCAGCCGCCAAGCGACGCCATCGCACAGCAGATTACCCTGCTCCAGCGCGTCTGCGCCGCGCGCAGCGCCTGGCGTCACCAGCATGCGCTGGTGTTCAAGGACCGGCCGGACTACCGCTTCGTGCTGGGCGAACAGGGCGAAGTGTTGGATATCATCACCGAGCAGCGCCGCATCGCCAACCGCATCGTGGAAGAGTGCATGATCGCCGCCAACGTCTGCGCCGCCATCGTGCTGCGCGACCGCCTGGGCTTCGGCATCTACAACGTGCATAACGGCTTCGATCCGGCGCTGGTTGAGCAGGCGGTCACCGTACTGCAGGCCAACGGCGTGGAAGCCGATGCCGGCAAGCTGTTGACGCTGGACGGCTTCTGCGAACTGCGCCGTCATCTGGACGCCCAGCCGACCCAGTTCCTCGACAGCCGCATCCGTCGTTTCCAGACCTTTGCGGAGATCAGCACCGAGCCAGGCCCGCACTTTGGCCTGGGGCTGGAAGCCTACGCCACCTGGACCTCGCCAATCCGTAAATACGGCGATATGGTCAACCATCGCCTGCTGAAAGCGATCATCAGCGGCCAGCCGGCGGAAAAACCGCAGGACGCCATGACGCTGCAGCTGGCGGAACGCCGCCGCGCCAACCGCATGGCGGAACGCGACGTCGGCGACTGGCTGTATGCCCGCTTCCTGCAGGACAAAGCCGGCACCGATACCCGCTTCAATGCGGAGATTATCGACGTGACGCGCGGCGGCCTGCGCGTACGCCTGCTGGATAACGGCGCGGTCGCCTTTATCCCGGCGCCGTTTATCCATGCGGTGCGCGATGAGCTGGTGTGCAGCCAGGATACCGGCAGCGTGCAGGTGAAAGGCGAAGTGGTTTATCGCCAGAGCGATACGCTGCAGGTCAACATTGCGGAAGTCCGTATGGAAACCCGCAACGTGATCGCCAAGCCGGCGGCGTAAGCCTCCGCACTCCCCTCCGGGAGCGCAATCATGACCAGGCCGGGCTGACGCCCGGCCTTTTTATTGGCCGCCGACGGTGTTTCATCACATTGTTTTTACAATAAAACAATACTAGCCTCACATTTCTTCGCCGAACGACTTCTTTTCCCGCCTAAAACTCCTATTTTTAAGCTGTATTCATTACCCATAACAACCTCTCTGTTTATCTCTCTGCACACCAAGGAGTTGTTTACCATGAAGAACGTCAAGTCCGGAATTATCTGGCTGGTGGTGGCGTTAGTCGGTGCCGGCGCGTTCGCCATGCTGGCGCTCAGCCGCGGCGAACACGTGAATGCGGTCTGGCTGGTGGTGGCGTCCGTCGCCTGTTACAGCATCGCCTACCGCTTCTACAGCCTGTTTATCGCCAAGAAGGTGTTCGAACTGGATGACCGCCGGCTGACGCCCGCCGAACGGCACAACGACGGCCTGGACTACGTGCCCACCAACAAGTGGGTGCTGTTCGGCCACCACTTTGCCGCCATCGCCGGCGCCGGTCCGCTGGTCGGCCCGATACTGGCCGCGCAGATGGGCTTCCTGCCCGGCACCATCTGGATCCTGGTCGGCGTGATGCTGGCCGGGGCGGTGCAGGATTTTCTGGTGCTGTTTATCTCCACCCGCCGCGACGGCCGCTCGCTGGGGGAGATGGCCAAACAGGAGCTGGGCGCCTTCGCCGGGGTGATCACCATGCTGGGGGCGCTGGGGGTAATGATCATCATCCTGTCGGCGCTGGCGCTGGTGGTGGTCAAAGCGCTGGCGGACAGCCCGTGGGGGCTGTTTACCATCGCCGCCACCATTCCTATCGCGCTGTTTATGGGCATTTACATGCGCTTTATCCGCCCCGGCAAAATTGCCGAAATCTCGCTGATCGGCTTTGTGCTGATGCTGCTGGCGATTATCTACGGCGGCAACGTGGCGCAGCACCCTTACTGGGGGCCGTTCTTTACCCTGCACGGCACCACGCTGACCTGGGTGCTGGTGATTTACGGCTTTGTCGCCTCGGTGCTGCCGGTCTGGCTGCTGCTGGCGCCGCGCGACTATCTGTCGACCTTTATGAAGATCGGCGTGATTATCGGTTTGGCGGTGGGCATCGTCTTCGCCATGCCGGAGCTGAAAATGCCGGCGGTATCGCGCTTTATTGACGGCAGCGGCCCGGTATTCTCCGGCGCGCTGTTCCCGTTCCTGTTTATCACCATCGCCTGCGGCGCCATCTCCGGCTTCCACGCGCTGGTGTCCAGCGGTACCACGCCGAAGCTGGTGGAGCGGGAAAGCCATATGCGCTTTATCGGCTACGGCGCGATGCTGATGGAATCCTTCGTCGCCATTATGGCGCTGATCTGCGCCTCGGTGCTGGATCCCGGCGTCTACTTCGCCATGAACTCGCCGGCGGCGCTGATCGGCACCACGGTGGAAAACGCCTCGCAGGTGATCAACGGCTGGGGCTTTGTGGTGACGCCGGAGACGCTGGCGCTGATCGCCCAGGAAGTGGGCGAAACCTCGGTGCTGTCACGTGCCGGCGGCGCGCCGACCTTTGCCGTCGGCATGGCGCATATTATCAGCGAGGTGTTCAACAGCCGCACGATGATGGCCTTCTGGTATCACTTCGCCATTCTGTTTGAGGCGCTGTTTATTCTGACCGCCGTCGACGCCGGCACCCGCGCCTGCCGCTTTATGGTGCAGGATCTGGTGGGCGTGGCAGTTCCACGCCTGGCGAACAACCGCTCCTGGTTCGGCAACCTGGCCGGCACCACCGTAGCGGTTGCCGGCTGGGGCTTCTTCGTCTATCAGGGCGTCATCGACCCGCTCGGCGGCATCAATACCCTGTGGCCGCTGTTCGGCATCGGCAACCAGATGCTGGCCTCCATGGCGCTGATCCTCGGCACCGTGGTGCTGTTCAAGATGAAGAAGCAGCGCTACGCCTGGGTCACCATCGTGCCCACCGTCTGGCTGTTCATCACCTCGATGACCGCCGGCTGGCAGAAGATTTTCCACGAAAAACCGAGCATCGGCTTCCTGGCGCAGGCGAAGAAATTCTCCGCCGGCATTGAGCAAGGGGAAATTATCGCGCCGGCCAAAACGCTGCAGGATATGCAGACCATCGTGTTCAGCAACCAGATTAACGCCGCGCTCTGCGGGTTCTTTATGCTGGTGGCCGTCACCATGCTGATCTCGGCCTTCTTCGTGATCCGCCGCGCGCTGCGCTCCAATACGCCGACGGTGCAGGAAAGCCCGGTAACGCTGCGGGAAGAAACCCACCAGGCCTGAAGCGCCGGTTAATCAGCATTGCCGTCAACCGGCGGCAATGCTTTCCCCGACCCACAGCGCACGCATGGAGATGACGGCGTGGGCATTACCCGCTACTCTATGGCGCAGTTTGCCTTAACCCGTTATCCAGGAAGCCGTTTATGTCTCACGCTGAATACAATCGCATTGGCGGTTGGCTGCTCGCCCCCATGGCCTATCTGATCGTTACCCTGCTCAGCGCCAGCCTGATGCTGGTGCTGTACGCGATGGCGATTATCACGCCGGAATCGCGCGACTATCTGTTGACCAACGCGCAGGCTTTTACGCTGCAGTGGTATTTCTCCGTGCTGACGACGCTGGCGATGTGGGTCTTCACCCTGTGGCTGCTGTGGCTGTTCTGCCACCGCTCGCAGCGCTTTCCCAAACTGTTTCTGGTGTGGCTGCTGATTACCGTGCTGCTGGCGATTAAATCCTTCGCCTTCGCGCCGATTCCCGACGAAGTGGCGGTGCGCAGCCTGGGCTGGCCGCTGCTGATGGCGGCGATTTTTGTTCCTTATCTGCGCCGTTCACAGCGGGTGAAACATACTTTTACCGAATAATTACGGTGGGAAACGCACGATCTGAACGGTTATTCGTGCGTTTTTTGACCAGTTCACGGCAAAAATGTATTATCGCTGCGATTCATTGGTTGTCGTTCTACCGCTGATTTCCGATAATAAGCGGCTTTTCTTTTTTTAGGCGTTGCAATGACCGAATACCTGCTTCTTTTTGTCGGCACCGTACTGGTGAACAACTTTGTCCTGGTGAAGTTTCTTGGCCTGTGCCCGTTTATGGGCGTCTCCAAGAAGCTGGAGAGCGCCATCGGCATGGGCATGGCGACCACCTTTGTGATGACGATGGCCTCCATCAGCTCCTGGGTGATCAATACCTTTATTCTGGTGCCGCTCGATCTGATCTATCTGCGCACGCTGGCGTTTATCCTGGTTATCGCCGTGGTGGTGCAGTTCACCGAAATGGTGGTGCGTAAAACCAGCCCGGCGCTGTACCGCCTGTTAGGCATCTTCTTGCCGCTGATCACCACCAACTGCGCGGTGCTCGGCGTGGCGCTGCTCAATATCAACCTGGGCTACAACTTCCTGCAGTCCGCTGTTTACGGCTTTAGCGCCGCGGCGGGCTTCTCGCTGGTGATGGTGCTGTTCGCCGCCATCCGTGAGCGTCTGGCGGTTGCCGATGTGCCTGCGCCGTTCCGCGGCTCCTCCATCGCGCTGATCACCGCCGGGCTGATGTCTCTGGCCTTTATGGGCTTTACCGGTCTGGTGAAATTCTAATGAGCGCGTTGTGGATTGCCATTGCGGCATTAAGCGCCCTCGGGCTGCTGTTTGGCGTGGTGCTCGGCTTTGCCGCGCGCCGTTTTGAAGTGGAAGAAGATCCGGTTGCCGAGCAGATCGACGAAATCCTGCCCCAAAGCCAGTGCGGCCAGTGCGGCTACCCCGGCTGCCGTCCCTACGCCGAGGCGGTCGCCAACGGCGAGATGATCAACAAATGCGCCCCGGGCGGCGAGCAGGTGATGCTGAAGCTGGCCGAGCTGCTCAACGTTGAACCCCAGCCGCTGGACGGCGGCGAAGAGGTCGCCCAGCCGGTGCGCAAAGTGGCGTTTATCGACGAAGCCAACTGCATCGGCTGCACCAAATGTATTCAGGCCTGCCCGGTCGACGCTATCGTCGGCGCCACCCGCGCCATGCATACCGTTATTGCCGATCAGTGCACCGGCTGCGACCTGTGCGTCGCGCCGTGCCCGACCGACTGTATTGAAATGGTGCCGGTCGCCGCCACCACCGCCAACTGGAAATGGGATATGAAAACTATCCCGGTGCAAGTCATTCACGTGGAGCAACATGTTTAATCTGTTCACCGCCTTTAAAAAAGATCGCATTTGGGATTTCGACGGCGGGATCCATCCACCTGAAATGAAGACACAGTCCAGCGGCGCACCGCTGCGCACCGCCCCGCTGCCCGATACCTTTATTATTCCGCTGCAGCAGCACCTGGGGCCGGAAGGCGAACTGCTGGTGCAGGCCGGCGACAGCGTACTGAAAGGCCAGCCGTTGACCATGGGCCGCGGCCGTACGCTGCCGGTGCATGCGCCGACCTCCGGTACGGTGATCGCCATCAAACCGCATATCACCGCTCACCCGTCCGGCCTGGCCGAACTGTGCGTGATTATCCGCCCCGACGGCGAAGACCGCTGGTGTGAACGTCAGCCGGCGGCCGACTTCCGCCAGCTGGCGGCGGACGAGCTGATTCAGCGCATTCATCAGGCCGGCATCGCCGGGCTGGGCGGAGCCGGCTTCCCCACCGCCAGTAAGCTGCAGGGCGGCGCTCACGGCGTGGAAACGCTGATCCTCAACGCCGCCGAGTGCGAACCCTATATCACCGCCGACGACCGCCTGATGCGCGAGTGCGCGGAAGAAATTCTGCAGGGCACCGATATTCTGCGCCATCTGCTGCAGCCCAAAACGACGCTGATCGGCATCGAAGACAATAAGCCGGAGGCCATCGCCGCGCTCAAAGAGGCGCTGCGCGCGCATCCGGACATCGGCCTGCGGGTGATCCCGACCAAATACCCGTCCGGCGGCGCCAAACAGCTGACCAAGATCCTGACCGGCAAAGAGGTGCCGCACGGCAAACACTCTTCCGCCATCGGCGTGCTGATGCAGAACGTCGGCACCGCCTTCGCCATTAAGCGCGCCATCGTCGACGGCGAACCGTTAATCGAACGCGTGGTCACGCTGACCGGTGAGGCGCTGAGCCAGCCGGGCAACCTGTGGGCGCGCATCGGCACCCCGGTGGAACATCTGCTGAAATTCGCCGGCTTCCGGCCGCAAAGCCAACAGATGGTGGTGATGGGCGGCCCGCTGATGGGCTTCACCCTGCCCGCGCTTAACGTGCCGATCGTTAAAATCAGCAACTGCCTGCTGGCGCCGAGCGTCGATGAGATGGCGCCGCAGGAGCCGGAACAGTCCTGTATCCGCTGCGGACTGTGCGTCGACGCCTGTCCGGCCGGCCTGTTGCCGCAGCAGCTGTACTGGTTCAGCCGCGGCCAGGAACACGACAAGGCGCGCCAGCACAATCTGTTTGACTGCATCGAGTGCGGCGCCTGCGCCTATGTGTGCCCGAGCAATATTCCACTGGTGCAGTATTACCGCCAGGAAAAGGCGGAGATCAAGGCGATCGATCAGGAAGCGGCGCGCGCCGCCGAAGCCAAAGCCCGTTACGAAGCTAAACAGGCGCGTATGGAGCGCGAGAAACTGGCGCGTGAAGAGCGCCACAAAAAAGCGGCGGTGAAACTGACCGATAATGACCAAAGCGCCGTTCAGGCGGCGCTAGCGCGGGTACGCAGCAAAAACGACGCCGCGGTTGGCGAGGTGCAGCCAGGCGCCGCGCCGGATAACAGCGCCGCCATCGCCGCTCGCGAGGCGCGCAAGGCGCAGGCGCGGGAGCGTAAAGCGCAACAGCAGGTTGATGCGCCGGCGGTTGACGCCGCCGAGGCTGACGATCCGCGTAAGGCCGCCGTGGCCGCCGCGCTGGCGCGGGTAAAAGCCAAAAAAGCCGCCCAGCAGGCAGACGACGCGCCGGCTGAAGCTCCGGCCCCGGTTGCTGCGGAAGAAACTGACCCACGTAAAGCCGCCGTCGCTGCCGCTATCGCCCGCGCCAAGGCCAAGAAAGCGGCTGCTCAGCAGGCGGACGACGCGCCGGCTGAAGCGCCAGCCGCTGCGGAAGAAACTGACCCGCGTAAAGCCGCCGTCGCCGCCGCTATCGCCCGCGCCAAGGCCAAGAAAGCGGCTGCCCAGCAGGCGGACGACGCGCCGGCTAAAGCGCCAGCCGCTGCGGAAGAAACCGACCCGCGCAAGGCCGCCGTCGCTGCCGCCATCGCCCGCGCCAAAGCCAAGAAAGCGGCTGCTCAGCAGGCGGACGATGCGCCGGCTAAAACGCCAGCCGCTGCGGAAGAAACCGACCCGCGCAAGGCCGCCGTCGCTGCAGCCATCGCCCGCGTGAAGGCCAAGAAAGCGGCGGCTCAACAGGCGGACGACGCACCGGCTGAAGCGCCAGCCGCTGCGGAAGAAACCGACCCGCGCAAGGCCGCCGTGGCCGCCGCCATCGCCCGCGTGAAGGCCAAGAAAGCGGCCCAACAGGCGGAAACCGAGAAATAGCCCTGACCAACGCCTCGCGCTCTGCGAGGCGTTTTTACCGCATTGCAGACGCAAGATAATCAGCAGAGAAAGGATCGTAACACGGGAGATTCCCCACGCGGCCCCGCGCTAGCGGATTGTCGGCCGACGTGCGGAATTAGTCGATAGAAATCAGGTAGGTATAGTCAACGTCAATCTGACGCAGTTTAGAGTCCATCTGCCATTGGTTAATCTCGATAATCTCCATCTCCACGCTACCCTTCACGTCATGACGCAAGCCGGGCATCACATGCGTGCTCAGGTAGGCAAAAAATTGGATGCACTCTTTTGCCGACCCCTTATGGGTAATCGAGATGTACTCCCGCGGCGGCAGCGTAATATTATCGGTATGGTGACCGGACACGATATCCTTGCGGTGCTGCGCCTCAACCGCCATCGAGTGGATGCCGGAGCACAGCCCCTCATTTTGCAGCCGCGCGGAGTAAATGCTGTACACCTTGCGGCAGCCGACGTCCAGCCCCTTGAAGAAATCGTTAAAGATCTCATCTTTCATCGCCATACAGGAGTCATGCTCAATCTCCTGCTCTTCAAAATCCAGCTGGCGCGAGAAGCCGACCAGCTGCATTTCCGGCAGCGTCAGGCGTTTGACTTCCGGGTAGTAGCCTTTGTCGTACTGTGCCTCGAAGCTAAAGCGCGGCATCAGATTTTTCACGTCCCATTTATCCATGGAACGGTAGCGATTCGGCGTGGTGCCAAAGCGCTGTTTAAACATACGGGTAAAGGTTTGTTGTGAATCAAAGCCCAGTTCGTCAGAGATATCGATAATCGAACGGTGGGTGATGCGCAAAGCCACCGCCGCGCGGGTCAGGATCCGCGAGCGGATATAGGTCGCCAGCTGAATGCCGGTGATGCGCTTGAATTTACGTTGCAGATGCCATTTGGAGTAACCGGAGATGCGTGCCACTTCATCCAGATTCGGGCGTGTTTCCAGATGTATTTCGACCCACTCGATCAGCTCTTCAATAAAAAAAATGTCTTCATTCGTCATTATTATCAATTCACTAACTTAGTAAGACTCGGATAGTAACCTGTATACATTATATCATGGTTGATATTTTGTGCGAAAAAATGTACCTAAAATAACATGTTAGCAGCGTGGAATTGGGTTCTGCACGATTTTATACTAGGCGCGCGGGCGGTCCAGAATCAAGCTAACGCAAAATGCGGCGAAATAAAACCAACACGATGACACGGGTAAAGCTAACAACACGTGCTAAAAACCCAATACCCTCATCATCAATGCGTATTACCCTTGGTATGAATAAGGTAGAATGCTGCGTTTGCGCCTCCCGTGCAACGCGGCTGCTCTGTAGAGCATCGCGTCAATGGGTTAGCGCGTTTCAATTTTCCTGCGCCCGCCTTGGGCGCGTTAAATCTGCCGCAATACGGCAAAGACAGGTGTAGTGATTCTATGAAGTTTAGGCCGGTAAAACAGTCTGCCACCAAAGGCTTACATATCGCCAGTTCCCCCTTTACCCACAACCAGCAGAGCACCAGCCGCATTATGCTCTGGGTGATGCTGGCCTGTATTCCGGGGCTGGCGGCGCAAATCTGGTTCTTCGGCTATGGCTCCCTTGTGCAGACGGCGCTGGCTATGGCGACCGCCCTGCTGGCGGAAGGCGCGGTGCTGGCGCTGCGCAAGCAACCGGTGCGCGCCCGGCTGGCGGACAACTCCGCCCTGCTCACCGCCCTGCTGCTCGGCATCAGCCTGCCGCCGCTGGCGCCGTGGTGGATGGTGGTTATCGGCACGCTGTTCGCCATCGTGATCGCCAAGCAGTTGTACGGCGGTCTGGGGCAAAACCCGTTCAACCCGGCGATGGTCGGCTACGTGGTGCTGCTGATCTCCTTCCCGGTACAGATGACCAGTTGGCTGCCGCCGGAAGCGCTGCGCGCCGAGGCACTGCCGTTTCACGATGTGCTGCTGAGCATTTTCAGCGGCCAGACCGGCCAGGGGCTTACCCTGCACCAGCTGCAGATGGGCGTTGACGGCGTCAGCCAGGCCACGCCGCTAGACGGCTTCAAAACCGGGCTGCGCAGCGGCCACTCGGTAGAACAGGTGCTGCAGACGCCAATCTTCGGCGGCACGCTGGCCGGCGTCGGCTGGCAATGGGTGAACCTCGGTTTCCTCGCCGGCGGGCTGTTTATGCTGGGGCGCAAACTGATCCACTGGCAGATTCCGTTCAGTATGCTGGCCGCCATTGCGCTGTGCTCGACCCTGGCCTGGCAGCTTGACCCGGCGCATCAGGCGTCACCGCTGATCCATCTGTTCTCCGGCGCCACCATGCTCGGCGCATTCTTTATTGCCACCGATCCGGTCAGCGCCTCGACCACGCCGAAAGGTCGCCTGATTTACGGCGCGCTGATCGGCGTGCTGGTCTGGCTGATTCGCGTGTACGGCGGCTACCCGGACGGCGTGGCCTTCGCAGTGCTGCTGGCGAACATCACCGTACCGCTGATCGATCACTACACGCAGCCGCGTGTTTACGGCCATCGCTAAGGAGCCATCATGCTAAAATCAATGCGCAAGCATGGCACAACGCTGGCCCTGTTCGCTGCGGCCACCACCGGCATGACCGCGGTGGTCAACGGCCTGACCCAGAAAACCATCGCCCACCAGGCGGCGCTGCAGCAAAAAGCCCTGCTCGATCAGGTGCTGCCGCCCGAACATTACGATAATGATATGCAGGCGGAGTGCTATCTGGTCAGCGATCCGTCGCTGGGCGATACCGGCGCGCACCGGCTGTATCTGGCGCGCAAACAGGGCAAGCCTGTGGGCGCCGCGCTGGAAACCACCGCGCCGGACGGTTATTCCGGGGCGATAAAGCTGCTGGTCGGCGCTGATTTCAGCGGCACCGTGTTCGGCAGCCGGGTGGTTGAACACCATGAAACACCGGGGCTGGGTGATAAAATTGAGCTGCGTATCAGCAACTGGATCACCTTCTTCAGTAACCAGAAAATTGCCGGGCCGGATGATAAACGCTGGGCGGTGAAAAAGGACGGCGGCATGTTCGATCAGTTCACCGGCGCCACCATCACACCGCGCGCGGTGGTCAACGCCGTACGCCGCACCGCGCTGTATATGGAGACGCTGCCGCCTAAACTCGACCATCTGCCGGCCTGTGGAGTCAGCCAATGAGTGAAGCAAAAGAGTTAATGATTCAGGGGTTGTGGAAGAACAACTCCGCGCTGGTGCAGCTGCTGGGGCTGTGCCCGCTGCTGGCGGTGACCTCCACCGCCACCAATGCCCTTGGCCTCGGGCTGGCGACCACGCTGGTGCTGATGATCACCAACGGCTCCATCTCCGCCCTGCGGCGGCTGGTGCCGAGCGAAGTGCGCATCCCGATCTACGTGATGATTATCGCCGCCGCGGTCAGCATCGTGCAGATGCTGATCAACGCTTACGCTTTCGGCCTGTACCAGTCGCTGGGGATTTTTATTCCGCTGATCGTCACCAACTGCATCGTAGTCGGCCGCGCCGAAGCGGTCGCCGCCAGAAAACCGGTCAACCTGGCGCTGATCGACGGCCTGTTTATCGGCCTGGGCTCCACCGGCGCGATGTTCGTGCTCGGCTCCATGCGCGAGCTGATCGGCAACGGTACGCTGTTTGACGGCGCCGATATGCTGCTGGGCAGTTGGGCCAAGGTGCTGCGGATTGAAGTGGTGCATTTCGACAGCCCGCTGCTGCTGGCGATGCTGCCGCCGGGCGCCTTTATCGGCCTCGGGCTGATGCTGGCGGTAAAGTATGTGATTGATGAGAAGATGAAAGCGCGCAAGGCACAGGCCACCGCCGCCAATGCGACGCCGGAGCACGGAGAGCCAGAGAAAGCCTCATGAATAAACAAAAACGCCTGGAAATACTGACCCGTCTGCGTGACAACAACCCGCACCCTACCACCGAACTGACGTTCAGCACGCCGTTCGAACTGCTGATCGCCGTGCTGCTGTCGGCGCAGGCCACCGACGTCAGCGTCAACAAGGCCACCGCCAAGCTGTATCCGGTGGCCAATACGCCGGCGGCAATGCTGGCGCTGGCCGTGGACGGCGTCAAAGAGTACATCAAGACCATCGGCCTGTTTAACAGCAAGGCGGAGAATGTGATCAAAACCTGCCGCATTCTGCTGGAGCAGCACGGCGGCGAGGTGCCGGAAGATCGCGCGGCGCTGGAAGCGCTGCCCGGCGTCGGCCGCAAAACCGCCAACGTGGTGCTGAATACCGCCTTCGGCTGGCCGACTATCGCCGTTGATACCCATATTTTCCGCGTCAGTAACCGCACCGGCTTCGCACCGGGTAAAAATGTCGATCAGGTGGAAGAGAAACTGCTGAAGGTGGTGCCGCCGGCGTTCAAGGTCGACTGCCACCACTGGCTGATCCTGCACGGGCGCTATACCTGCATTGCGCGTAAGCCGCGCTGCGGCTCCTGCCTGATTGAGGACCTGTGCGAATATAAAGAAAAAGTCTATCCGGATGCCTGATCGGCCGCCGGGCGCATACCGCGTCCGGCGCCGCCCCTCCTGACACCTCTTTTTTATCAGAAATGTGACGTTGCGCAGCATTAACCGTGTCAATGACGCGGGTTTACGCAGAATCTGATATTCCACTTAATTTCAAGCGAAAAATTAGCATAAAATTGCGGCCTGCATCACGATTCGATCGAAACAAATAATTCACAACTACGTCACATGCTTTGCGATATTTCTATAATTCTACAAAACAACCACTATGCATGACATTGCAACAGATTATCACTCACAGCTATTGATATGGTCTAATAAAAAGACAAATAGCAGAACATATCACTGCGATCGACGTGAATATCTTTTATACAAAACAAAAGCTCGGTAAAACAAAAAAATGCAAACGTTAATTCTGCATAACATTTGCAACATGGTTATTTCCCTGCGTCGCCGTTATATGTAACCGAATATGACAAAGTGCTTGCCAGGTTGACAAAGATAGTGAACATTAACCGCCGTCATCCCATCTTATAACAACGCAGAAGGATGCTTTCGGCATCACCTTTTGTATTTTCCTGTCACTTATGACGGGTCGTGAAAAATCGAGGTACTTGTGTCAACAGCAAACAACAAACACCCGGAAGACATCAGTCTTAATGCTTTTAAACAGCCGAAAGCATTCTATCTGATCTTCTCCATCGAACTGTGGGAACGCTTCGGCTACTACGGCCTGCAGGGCATTATGGCAGTGTACCTGGTCAAGATGCTTGGCCTGAGCGAAGCCGACTCCATCACCCTGTTCTCTTCTTTCAGCGCCCTGGTGTATGGCTTTGTCGCCATCGGCGGCTGGTTGGGGGATAAAGTGCTCGGCACCAAGCGCGTAATCGTGCTGGGGGCGCTGGTGCTGGCGGCCGGTTATGCCATGGTGGCCTACTCCGGCCACGAGGTCTTCTGGGTTTACCTCGGTATGGCGGCCATCGCCGTCGGCAGCGGCCTGTTTAAAGCCAACCCGTCCGCGCTGCTGTCCACCTGCTATGAAAAAGATGACCCGCGTCTGGACGGCGCCTTCACCATGTATTACATGTCGGTGAACATCGGCTCCTTTATGTCGATGCTGGCCACCCCGTGGCTGGCGGCCAAATACGGCTGGAGCGTCGCCTTCTCCCTGAGCGTGGTCGGTATGCTGATCACCCTGGTCAACTTTATGATGTGCCATAAGTGGGTGAAGCAGCACGGCTCCAAGCCGGACTTCAAACCGCTGCACCTGCCGAAACTGCTGATGGTGCTGGCCGGTATCGTGGCGCTGATCGCCATCTCCACCTGGCTGCTGCACAACCAGACGATCGCCCGCTGGGCGCTGGCGATTATCTCCGCCGGCATCGTGATTGTGTTCGCCAAAGAGACCTTCTCCATGCACGGCGCGGCACGCCGCAAGATGATCGTCGCCTTCCTGCTGATGCTGGAAGCGGTGGTGTTCTTCGTGCTCTACGCCCAGATGCCAACCTCACTGAACTTCTTCGCGATTCATAACGTGGAGCACAGCATTCTGAGCATTCCTTTTGAACCGGAACAGTATCAGGCGCTGAACCCGTTCTGGATTATGGTAGCCAGCCCGATTCTGGCGGCGCTGTACAATAAAATGGGCGACCGCCTGCCGATGCCGCACAAGTTCGCCTTCGGCATGATCCTGTGTTCCGGCGCCTTCCTGGTGCTGACCTGGGGCGCCAGCTTCGCCAACGACGCCGGCATCGTCTCCGTAAACTGGCTGATTCTGAGCTACGCGCTGCAGAGCGTCGGCGAACTGATGATTTCCGGCCTGGGTCTGGCAATGGTGGCGCAGCTGGTGCCGCAGCGCCTGATGGGCTTTATCATGGGTTCCTGGTTCCTGACCACCGCCGCCGCCGCGCTGATCGCCGGTAAAGTGGCCGGTCTGACCGCCTCCCCGGCCGGCGAGATCAACGACGCCCACGCCTCGCTGGCGGTTTACAGCCACGTCTTCCTGCAGATCGGCATCGCCACCGGGGTGATCGCCATCCTGATGATGCTGACCGCGCCGAAGCTGCACCGTATGACGCTGGACAACCCCGAGGATGCCGCACAAAAAGTCCCGGCGACCTCCACCAGCCACTAACCGCTCTCTGGGCACACAAAAGCCGGTCAGTTGACCGGCTTTTTTTATGCGGCCGTTTACCCTGCCGTCTTGTCTGCGCCGTTCAGGCTGTGCCAGAGAAACTCGCTGACCAGCGCGGCGTTAAACGCCGACTGCTGCTTATCCGCCGCGGCGCTGTGGCCGCCGGCGGTATTTTCATAGAAGTACGCCTGCTGATAGCCCATCTGCTGCATGCGCGCCGCCATTTTGCGCGCGTGGGCCGGGTTAACCCGGTCGTCGCTGGTGGCGGTCAGGAACAGCACCGGCGGATAGGCGACGTCCGCCTTCAGGTTATGGTACGGCGAGAAGGTGCGAACGTATTCCCACTCCTGCGCCTTGTCCGGGTCGCCGTATTCGGCAATCCACGACGCGCCGGCCGACAGTTTGGTATAGCGCCGCATATCCAGCAGCGGCACTTCGCAGACGATACAGCCGAACAGCTGCGGGTAGTGCGTCAGCATATTGCCGACCAGCAGGCCGCCGTTGCTGCCGCCGCGCGCCGCCAGTTTTTGTGACGATGTCACTTTTCTATCCGTCAGATCCTGCGCCACGGCGGCAAAATCCTCATAGGCGCGGTGGCGGTTCTGCTTCAGCGCCGCGCGGTGCCAGGCCGGGCCATACTCGCCGCCGCCGCGGATATTGGCAATCACGTACACGCCGCCCCGCTCCAGCCAGGTCGGCGCACGCGCCCCCAGGTAGCTCGGCAGCAGCGAGACGTCAAAACCGCCATAGCCATACAGCAGCGTCGGGTTAGTACCGTCCAGCCGCAGTCCTTTACGCGCTACCTGGAAATAAGGCACCCGCGTGCCGTCCTGCGACGTGGCAAAATGCTGGCTGACCTGATAATCCTCGGCGGCGAAGTCCTGTGGCGCCTGCTTCAGCAGTTCCGGCTCGCCCTCCTCGTCCAGACTGCCCAGATACAGCGACGTTGGCTGCAGGAATCCGCTGACCGTCAGAAAATAATCATTGGTCTTATCGTCAATGCCGCCGGCGGCGACGGTGCTCAGCTCAACCGGTACGCCCAGCGGGCGCGACTGCCAGCGCTCGCCCTGCGGCGTCAGCACCTCCAGACGGTTGACCACATCCTGCATGATGCCGACGATCAGGTGATCGCGCGTCGAACCATAACCGCTCAACGCCTGGTTGGCGCTGGGGGTAAACAGCACCTCCAGCCGACGCCGGCCGGCCAGATAGTCGTCGAATTTGGCCGCCAGCAGCGCGCCGGCCGGATAAGTCCGCCCCTCCAACTGCCAGTCACTTCTCGGCTTAATCAGCAGCCAGTCGCGATGGCTGTTGATCTCCGCATCAGACGGCACCTCAATACGCTGCTGCTCGCCATTGGCATGCAGCAAGAAGGTTTCCTGCCGATAGAAGTCGATCATGCGCACGATATAGTCGCGCTCAAAACCGGGCGTATCGTCGTGATACGCATAGGCGCGCATATCCTCCGGCTGCGCCTGATACAGCGCTTCTGCGCTCTCCAACGGCGTACCACGCCGCCAGCGCTTCACCGTGCGCGGGTAACCGGAGTGGGTCAGCGAGCCGCTGCCGAAATCGGTGGCGACAAACAGTTCGTCAGCGCTGGCCCAGGAGACCACGCTTTTCGCCGTCGGCAGACGGAAGCCCTGTTCGACAAAGCGTTTGTCGTGTAAATCGAACTCGCGCACTTCCACCGCATCGCCGCCGTCCGGCGACAGGTTAATCAGGCAGTAGCGGTATTCGGGCGCCAGCGGCTGTGAACCGTGATACACCCACTCTTTCCCTTCCGCTTTGCCCAGCGCGTCGATATCCAGCACCGTTTCCCAGGCCGGCTGCGGCTTGCGGTACTCATCCAGCGTGGTGCGGCGCAGCAGGCCGCGCGGGTTTTTCTGGTCCTGCCAGAAGTTGTAGTAATAGTCGCCATATTTACGGACCCAGGGGATCTGCGTCTCTTTATTCAGAATGTCCAGCACCTGCTTTTCCAACTGCGGAAAAGCGCGGCCCTGGGCAAACCGCTGCAGCGTGCGCTGATTCTGCTGTTTGACCCAGCTGAGCGCTTCGCTCCCCTGTAGGGGTTCCAGCCACAGCTGATCGTCAGCGGGCGGCTGCGCGCCCGCCATGGCAAGGCGGATACTGTTAGGCAGTGAAGTCATGGCGATAACGGCTCCTGCGGTTTGTGCACCGAGTTTCAGAAATTGACGTCGATTAGCGAACGGCACCATCAAGCTCCTTTTGCTGTGCGGCATAACCGGCACGGTTAAACAATCAAATGAGAGTGATTATCAACAAACTACCCCGTCGCCGCCGGGCTGTCAAAACGCGGCGTGCGGGATTAAGCCCGCGGATAGTGGATCAGATCGTGAATATGTGCCGCCTGCGCGCCGCTGTTGCGGTAGGCATGGCGACGGTCGGCCTGAAAGCGCATCGCCTCACCGGCCGCCAGGCGGTGCCAGCGGTCTTCGATCGCCAGTTCCAGCTCTCCGCTCAGCACCACCACATGTTCAATCACCCCCGGTTCATGGGGCGTCGATTCGCTGAAGGCGCCGGGCGCCAGCTCGATGGCGAACATATCAAAGCCCAGCTGCGGGTCAAACGGGAACAGCGGCGTGACGCGCATCGCGGCGTTCTCCTGGATAAAGGCCGGCAGCGCACCCTGGCGTTGCACCGTCGGCGGCGGTGATGACGGCGCCAGAAAAGCGGAAAACGCCACGTTAAAGCCGGTGGCGATCTTCCACAGCGTCGCCACCGTCGGGCTGGACTCTTCGCGTTCGATTTGCCCCAGCATCGCCTTGCTGACGCCGGTTTGCTCGGCGGCCTGGCTCAGGCTCCAGCCGCGCTGGCGGCGCAGCGTTTTCAGGGTGTGCGCCAGGTGGCCGCTCATCGGTTGCATGGTTTCTCCTTCTGTGACTGCGCCGATTATAGCGCCTTGTGCGCTATAACGCACAATGCTATGCTCGGCGCAGATCGTGCGCTATAACGCACAGGCGTCGGGGGAGACGATGAAACAGGCAAGCGGCACACTTCTGCCGGCGTTGATCGCCGGCTTTGTCGCCGTACTGGTGGGCTATACCAGTTCGGCGGCGATTATCTTTCAGGCAGCCGCAGCGGCCGGCGCCGACGCGCAGCAAATCGGCGGCTGGCTGAGCATGCTCGGGCTGGCGATGGGCGTCAGCTCGCTGGGGCTGTCATGGTATTACCGCACCCCCATCCTTACCGCCTGGTCAACTCCCGGCGCGGCGCTGCTGGTCACCAGCCTGCCCGGCACCTCGCTGCCGGAAGCCGTCGGCGTGTTTATCTTCGCCTCCGGGCTGATGCTGCTGTGTGGCATCACCGGCCTGTTCGCCCGCCTGATGCGCGTTATTCCGCCGGCCATCTGCGCCGCCATGCTGGCGGGCATTCTGCTGCGCTTCGGGCTGGACGCCTTCGGCGCGCTGCAGGGCAATCTGCCGCTGGCCGGCACAATGTGTCTGACGTATTTGCTGGCGCGCCGTCTGCTGCCGCGTTACGCCATCGTGCTGACGCTGCTGGCCGGGCTGGCGGTCGCCGCGTGGCAAGGCGCAATTGCGCCGATACCGCTGCAGGGCGCCATTGCGCCGCCGGCATTTATCGCGCCGCAGTTCAGCCTTTCCGCACTGCTGGGGATCGGCGTGCCGTTCTTTATCGTCACCATGGCGTCGCAGAATGCGCCGGGGATTGCCACGCTCAGCGCCGCCGGCTATCAGGTGCCCACCTCACCGCTGATTAGCTGGACCTCGCTGACCGCGCTGCTGCTGGCGCCGTTCGGCGGCTTTTCCGTCTGCATCGCCGCGATTACCGCCGCCATCTGCATGGGGCCGGAGGCGCACCCGGATCCCAAACGGCGCTATCTGGCCGCAATGGCGGCCGGCGGTTTTTACCTGCTGGCCGGGCTGTTTGGCGGCATCATCGGCCTGCTGCTCAGTGCGCTGCCTGCGGCGCTGATCCACACCATCGCCGGGCTGGCGCTGCTGGGCGCCATCGGCGGCAGCCTGCAGCGCGCTCTGCACGATGAGCGACAGCGTGACGCGGCGCTGATTACCTTTCTGATCACCGCCTCCGGCGTCACGCTGTTCGGCATCGGCGCGGCGTTCTGGGGGCTGGCCGGCGGCGTATTCGCCCATCTGCTGCTGGCGTGGCCGGCGCGGGCCGACCACTGAGGGAGCGATCGCATCCGGGCGGGTTTTCTGCTTAACTGGAGAACAACGCGTTGGCAGCAACCCGTCTGCACAGCGTCCATTTCGCGATAACGTGACAAGGTAACGCATCTATGTCTGAACATGCCGCACAGCTGCGCCAGAAACTGATCCGCAATTACCATCAGGTCGCCAAACGGCACGACAGCCGGCCGCCGCTGTACGACAGCATATCGGCACGGCTGGGCACCGGCACCGCCGCCAGCAAGCTCGGCGCCTCCATCGATACCGTCGCCCCCGGAAAACGCTCCTGCCCTTACCATTTCCACTACGGACAGGAGGAGATGTTTATCATTCTGGAAGGCTGCGGCACCCTACGCGTCGCCGGCGAGATGCTGCCGGTCAGCGCCGGCGATACCATTTTTATCCCGCCGGGGCCAGACTATCCGCACCAGTTGATCAACAGCTCCGACGCGCCGCTGACCTACCTGTCCATCAGCACCCGCGAGCAGCCGGAACTGGTGGAATACCCGGATTCCGGCAAGTATCAGGCGATGGCGTTTACCGGCGACTATCAGGCACGCTATCTGCAGCGGCCTTCAGCGTCGCTCGATTACTGGCAGGATGAACCCTGAGTCGTCCGGCGGCGACAGCCCCAGCGCGTTTGCCGCCAGTTCCGCCACGCGGAAATCAATATCCGCCGTATCGCCATCCTCCATAAACCAGGCGGCGGACAGCCCGGCCCAGGCCAGGATCCACTGCAGCAGACGCCGCTTCTCAAAGCCGGCCAGCGCGCAGATCTGCTCGACCCGGCGCTGAAAGCGCTGCGGGTCGGTGGCGATGCCGTAATTGGGATTACAAAAGATGTTGGCGTAGTCAAAACCGCGCTCGCCGTACAGACGTTTGGGATCGATGGCCAGCCAGCCGCGTTCGCCGAAGTCCAGCACGTTGTCATGGTGGATATCGCCATGCAGCACGCCCTGCTCGCGCGGGCTGCCCAGCAGCTCCGCCGCCACGCTGGCGCTCAGTCGCAGCATGCCGCCGTGCGCCTGCGCCGCCGGCCACAGGGAACTGAACCACTGATCCAGCGGGATCAGCGTCGGCAGCGGCTGCGCGCGCGGCCGGTGCAGCCTGGCGACCACCTGGCACAGGATCGCCGTCGCCCGTTCGTCATCGCCGGCACGCACCAGCCCGGTCAGCGACTGCGTCCCCTGCGCGCGCTCCAGCAGCAGCGCGTCGCCGTGGCCGGCCAGCACCCGCGCCGCGCCGTCGCCCTGCCACCAGCACATCAGCCCCGCGCCGAATTTTTCCTCCGGTTCGCGGGCAATTTTCAGCATCGCCGGCGCCCCCTGATGGCGCACCGGCATCAATAGGCTACTATGGGTTTCAAACGCCTTACCGTCCGGCGTCAACGCCCAGCGCTGCAGATAGGGAGTAAAAGCCTGATTCATCGCCCTCTCGCATCTTGATAGCTGAAAGTGCGGGCGCACGCACGCGCCGCCCCAACGTCCAGTGTACTGACTTTTTCACCTTCGCCTTAAGGAGAAATCACCCATGTCTGCACCAAAACGCATTAATTACCCATTTTTGACCGTCCCCGGCGGCCCGTACGTGCATGCGGTACGGCACCGCGATCTGCTGTACGTTTCCGGGCTGACGGCGTTCGGCGGCGAGGCGCAGGGCGCATCTGCCGCGCAACAGACGCAGGCCGTCCTGCAGCAACTGGACGCCATCGCCCGCCATGAGGGCAGCAGCCTGACGGGGCTGATTAAACTGACGATTTTTCTGACCGATATCGCCGACCTGTCGGCGGTGCGTCCGCTGCTGGCGGAGAAACTGGCGGACGCGCTGCCGGCCTGCTCCCTGCTGGCCGTCAGCGCGCTGTTTTCTGCGGACGTAAACGTTGAGATTGAAGCCGTTATCGCGCTGTAAACGGCGTCACAGCGCCCCTTCGTCCACCACGCAGGGGCCGACGGTCATCCAGGCGCGGGCGATTTTTCCCTGGCTAATCTCATAGCTCACCAGCACGTCCATACTGCCGCGCCCGTTCGGGAAGTTACGCGTCACCCGCAGCTGATCGACCACTTGATTGGCGACCACAATCCGCTTCACGCGCTCGGCAAACAGGCTCGGCTCGCGAAACAGCGCGATATGGTATTCGCGTAGCTCCGCCTTGCCGCTGGCCAACAGCTTGTCAGGATGTTGATAGTACTGCGCATCCTCGGCCCAACAGGCGAGAAAAGCGTCGATATCCCGCGCGTTGTGAGCCTCAAGCTGCTGTTGCACCAACTCTTCCGGTCGTAACGTTCGATGGTTCATCACATTCTCCTCGCGGTGGTTACAGTGCGGCGATCTCCGTCACCCGGTGCTGAAACACATAGGGGTCTGAAATCAAACCGTATGCCTCATCATCCGGATAAGTGACCGCCTGCTGATAATTCTCGCCGGCAAACAGCCTGATGGCCGCCAGCGATTCCCAGTACGTCGCCAAAAAGAAGTGCGCATAGTCGCCCTGCAGTTCCTGCCGGACAAAAGCGCCACAGTTTCCAGCCGTTGCCTTAGCATGCTGCACGCCTGTGACAGCCAGATGATCGGCAAAGCCCTGCCGATGTTGTAGCGGCACACAGCCGTGCCAGGTGCGTACGATCATATCGCCCTCCGCAATGAATAAAAAATCACATTATCAGAATAAATAAGTAAGCGGGTAGTAAAAGCCGCTTCCCGACGTCCCGTGATGCCTCGCCCCGACGCCATCATTAAGAAAAAACTCAGATTAACCGGTTCGGTAATCGCTCAATCTCTGCTAATTTATTGCTAATAAAAATCTCAGACAGGACAATCATGCAGAAAAAACCGGTGCTCGACGAAGCCAGACAGTTGAAACGCCTGAACGCGGCAACGCGGCGGCAGTCCCACGTCTATAAATGGTTTGCGCTGATCGCCGCACTGGATACCCTGCTGGTGTACTGTTATGACCGGGATATGCGCAATATGGTGTTTTCCGGCGCGGTGGCGCTGGTATGCGGCTATCTGTGGATCCGCGATCGCAATAAGGCGCGCGCCTACCGGCGCGAGTTTGACCGCAAATACGGCACCCGGGACGACGCCTGACGCCGCCAGCCCACAACGTGGATTTTATCGCCCGCGCCGCGCTATTAGCGAAACTCATCAGCCTGCGGCCATCATGAATAACAATATTATCAACCTGTTATAAATTGACAGCCCGATCGGGAATATTCATCATCGTCACCTATTATCCCGCGATGAGAACGCCCTCATGCCGCTGCAACGCGCCCTGCCGTAGAGACAGAATGCGCTGACAGGACAATGCGCCGCTTGCCCATCCGGCTTCTCTGAACGGTCACTCAGAAGGAATTTTTATGGCCTCTTTTTCCGGTATTTGGGTAGCGTTAGTCACCCCGTTTAATCAACACAGCGTCGACTTTCCCGCGTTAAAACGCCTGGCGCAGCATCTGCTGGCCGCCGGCGTTGACGGGCTGGTGGTGTGCGGCACCACCGGCGAAGCCGCCGCGCTCGACAAAGAGGAACAGCTGGCGGTGCTGGACGCGGTGCTTACCGTCGCGCCGGCGCACCAGGTGGTGATGGGGCTGGCCGGCAACAATATGACCGCCACCTTGCAGATGCAGCAGGCGATCCAACAGCGCGATATCGCCGGCGTGCTGGTGCCCGCCCCCTATTACATCCGTCCGTCGCAGTGCGGGCTGGTTGAGTACTTCACCACGCTGGCCGACGCCTCGCGCGTACCGGTGATCCTGTACAACGTGCCTTACCGCACCGGCGTAACGCTGGAGCTGGATACGCTGCGCCAGATTGCCCGCCATCCGCAGGTGAAAGCCATCAAGGAGTGCGGCGGTAATCCGGACGTCACTATGGCGCTGATCGATGACGGCGAGATTGACGTGCTGACCGGCGAGGACAACCTGATCCTCTCCACGCTGTGTCTGGGCGGCACCGGGGCGATCTCGGCCTCGGCGCACCTGCATCCGGAACGCTTTGTACAGTTGGTGCAACAGGTCGCCGACGGCGATCTGCCCGCCGCGCGCGCCAACTTCTATGCGCTGCTGCCGATGATCCGCCAGATGTTCAGCTTTGCCAACCCGGCACCGGTCAAAGCGGCGCTGGCGCAGCAAGGGCTGTTGCGCAACGAGCTGCGCGCGCCGATGCAAACCGCGCCGCAGGCGCTGCAGCAGCAGCTCGCCGTCACGCTGGCGCAGCTGCAGCCGCAGGGCGAGGCCGTCAGCGAAATTTGTTAGCTGAAACGCGGCAATTTCATCGCGGCGACGCTAGGATAGAGAGTTAGGCATGCACGCCTTTCATCCTTATCAAGGAGTCAACGATGAAACTGTTCTATAAAGCCGGCGCCTGTTCCCTGTCCCCGCATATCGTACTGCGCGAGGCGGGGCTGGATTTCACCGCGGAAAAAGTCGATCTGGCCAATAAAACCACCGAGAGCGGCGCCGACTATCTGACGATTAACCCCAAAGGACAGGTTCCGGCGCTGCTGCTGGACGACGGCAGCCTGCTGACCGAAGGCGTGGCGATAGTGCAGTATTTGGCGGATCGGGTGCCCGACCGTCAGCTGATCCCGCCGGCGGGCACGCTGTCGCGCTACCACGCGATTGAATGGCTGAACTTTGTCGCCTCCGAACTGCACAAGGGCTTCAGCCCGCTGTTTAATCCGAAAACGCCGGAAGCGTATCTGGCGATTGCGCGCGCCAAACTGGAGCAGCATTTCCGCTATCTTGACGGCGTGCTGGCGCCGCAACACTACCTGCTGGGCAGCCGCTTCAGCGTCGCTGACGCCTACCTGTTTACCGTACTGCGCTGGGCGGTGGCGCTGCAGTTTGATCTGCAGCGCTATCCAAACCTGGCCGGCTATATGAAACGGGTGGCGGCGCGTCCGGCGGTGGCCGCCGCGCTGAATGCCGAAGGGTTGCAGTAAGCGTTGGTCTTCCCCGCCGTCGCGGCGGGGAAAGTCTTATTCCCCGAGCTTCACCGCCGCAAAATGGCAGCGCGGGTTGACGATATAATCCTGCGCAGCGACCACCTGCAGTTCATACTCGCCCATCTCCTTGGTGATCAGCATCACCTCATACACCGCCGCCGTCACGTGCTCCAGCGCCTGATCCAGCTCCTTACCCTGCAGCAGATCCACCAGCAGCAGGCCGCTGGTCAAATCGCCCACGCCCACCGGCTGACGGCTGCCGAAATCCACCAGCGGCCGGCTGATATGCCAGGCCTCATCCGCCGTCACCAGCAGCATCTCAAACGCGTCGCGGCGATAGCCGGCGCGGCTCAGATGCTTAACCAGCACTACTTTCGGCCCGCGCGCAATCAGCACGCGCGCGGCGTCAACCGCCTGTTCGACGGAGGCTACCTCACGCTGACTGAGCTGCTCCAGTTCCAGCACGTTCGGCGCCACCATATCGCTGCACGGCAGCGCCTGCTGACACAGAAACTCCGCCACGCCCGGCGCCACGATGCAGCCCTTCTCCGGGTGGCCCATCACCGGGTCGCAGAAATACCAGGCAGCGGGATTCGCCTGTTTCACCTGGCGCACGATATCCAGAATATGGCCGCCCTGCTCGGGGGAGCCGATATAACCGCTCAGCACCGCGTCGCAGCGCTGCAGCTGGTCGATATCCGCGATGCCCTGGGCGATCTCGCTCAGGTGGCTGGCAGGCATCACGCAGCCGGTCCAGCGGCCGTACTGCGTATGGTTGGAGAACTGCACGGTATTCAGCGGCCAGACGTTAACGCCCATGCGGCGCATGGGGAACTCCGCGGCGCTGTTGCCGGCATGGCCGAACACCACGTGTGATTGAATGGAAAGAATGTTTTTCATTGGCGTGCGCAAATCTCAAAGGCCGGGAGCGTGCCGTCCCGGCCGGGTAATGACAAAGGGGCCCGCTACGGGCCCCTTTCTGTTAATTGCGATTACTGCCACTCAACCAGGCAGTAATGTTTTTTACCGCGACGCAGCAGCGTATAGCGGCCGAACAGGCGGTCGTCATCGCTGAAGACGTATTCCGCGTTGGACTGCTTCTCGCCGTTCACGCTCACCGCGTTGGAGCCGATCATGGTGCGCGCCTGGCCGCGTGACGGCACCAGCTCGGCGTTAACCAGCGCCTGCTGCAGATCGGCGTCTTTGTCCAGTTTGACCGACGGCATACCATCCTGCGCCAGCTGTGCGAAGTCGGCTTCGGTCATCTCATGCAGCGCGCCGGAGAACAGGCTCTGGGTAATACGCTGCGCCGCCGCCAGCCCCTCTTCGCCATGCACCATACGGGTGACTTCTTCCGCCAGCACGTACTGGGCGCGCGGCGCCTTGCCGCTGTTGCGATCCTCTTCCTCCAGCGCGTTGATATCTTCCAGGCTGATAAAGGTGAAGAACTTCAGGAAGCGGTACACGTCCGCATCGGCGGTGTTGATCCAGAACTGGTAGAACTTGTACGGGCTGGTTTTTTCCGGCGCCAGCCATACCGCGCCGCCTTCGGTCTTGCCGAACTTGGTGCCGTCCGCCTTGGTGATCAACGGCACGGTCAGACCGAACGCCTGCTGCTGGTGCATGCGGCGGGTCAGGTCGATGCCGGAGGTGATGTTGCCCCACTGGTCGGAACCGCCAATCTGCAGCACCACCTGATGACGGCGGTGCAGCTCGGCAAAGTCGTAGCCCTGCAGCAGGTTGTAGGAGAACTCGGTAAAGGAGATGCCGACGTCGTCACGGTTCAGGCGCTGCTTCACCGCTTCTTTGTTGATCATCTGGTTAACGGAGAAGTGCTTGCCGATATCGCGCAGGAAGGTCAGCACGTTCATATCGCCGAACCAGTCATAGTTGTTGGCGGCGATGGCGCTGTTGTCGCCGCAGTCGAAATCGAGGAACGGCGACACCTGTTTGCGGATCTTCTCCACCCACTCGTTAACGGTTTCCGTGGTGTTCAGCTTGCGTTCCGCCGCCTTGAAGCTGGGGTCGCCGATCAGACCGGTCGCCCCGCCCACCAGCGCCACCGGCTTGTGGCCGGCGAGTTGGAAACGCTTCAGGCACAGCAGCGGCACCAGATGGCCCAAATGCAAGCTGTCAGCGGTCGGATCGAAGCCGCAATACAGCGCAATTGGCCCTTGCGCCAGTCGCTCTGCTAACGCTTCCTCGTCCGTCACTTGAGCCACCAGGCCCCGCTCTTGCAATTGTTGAATCAGGTTGATGCTAGCCATCAATTTCTCCATGTATAAACGAATGCACCTTTGCCGGTACACGGCCTTCCGCCCGCTGGCGGAATAATAAAATCGGAATGAAGCGCATAGAATAAAGCGCCGGCCTCAACTCTGCCAGCGCTTAACGGTATTTTCTGTCCGTCAGGGTGCCAGTCGGTCAATTTTCCAGTCATTCCCGTCGCGCTGGTACAGGAAACGGTCATGTAAACGGTGTTCACCGCCCTGCCAGAACTCAACGGAGTCGAACCTGACGCGGAAACCGCCCCAGAAGCTGGGTAGCGGCACCTCGCCGGACTGGAATTTCTGCTTCAGCTCAAGGAATTTGCTCTCCAGCACGCCGCGCGCCGAAATACGCGTCGACTGCTGCGATACCCAGGCGCCAATCTGGCTGTCCTTCGGCCGGCTGCTGAAGTATTTCATCACCTCCAGCGTCGACAGGCGCTCCGCCGTGCCGAGGAAGCTGACCTGCCGGTCCAGCATATGCCAGGGGAAATGCAGGCTGATTTTCGGGTTATGCGCCAGCTGCTGCGCCTTGCGGCTGCCAAGGTTGGTATAGAACACCAGCCCTTTGTCGTCGTAGTGCTTGAGTAGAACGATGCGCTGATACGGCTGCCCCTGTTCATCCACCGTCGCCACGCACATGGCGGTCGGATCGGCCAGGCGCGCTTCGCAGGCCTGCTGCAGCCAGCGTTCAAACAGATCCAGAGGGTTCGCCGTAAGATCCTGACGACGCAGGCCGCCGCGGGTATATTCGCGGCGCAGGTCCGCGACATCAAACTGAGAGTTATCAGACATCTGGTGTATCAACCAACCGAAAAATAGGTGGGGTTATTCTGCGCCCGACGCGCCATAATCTCAATCTTTACCGCACGCCGGGCGCCGTGTCAGTTCACCAGCGTGCAGTCGCTCATAATCACTTTATCGTCGCGTTCGACGAATGCGCTCTGCCCTTTGGACCAAAAGGTATATTTGCCGTCGCCGTATTTGGCGCCGGAGGCGGCCAGCTGCTGCTTCAGCGTCAGTTGCTGGCCGTCCAGCAGCAGGTTGACCGTGCTGTCCTCACCGTTAAGCGCCACGGTCAGCGGCGTGGTGCCGCACTGATAGTGCAGCACCTGACTCTGCTGCGGCAGGAAATAGCTGCACCCGCCGAGTGCCAGCGCCAGGCCGGCAAGAAGATATTTTTTCATCGGGTTATTCCTTAAATAGTCAGGCGATCGTTTTTATCCTAACAGAGCGTACGCGGGTGCGACGGGAAAACCGGATAAATCCCACCGAGCAGCGTTTCGCGGCTGGCGCCGGTCACCGACGGCAGGTTACCCGGCTGGCCGGACAGGGTGCGGAACGCCAGCCAGGCGAACGCCAGCGCCTCCATATCGTCGCCGCTGATGCCGAAGCTGTCGGTGGTGCTGACCTCGGTGCCGGGCAGCAGCGCCGCCATGCGCGCCATCAGCAGCGGGTTGCGCGCCCCACCGCCGCACACCAGCAGCCGCTCGCTGCCGCCGGCCAGCATCACCTGCTCGCAGATAGTGACGGCGGTCAGCTCCACCAGCGTGGCCATCACGTCCGCCGCGCCGACGCCCGGCAACTGCGCCAGCTGCTGCTCCAGCCAGCCGATATTGAAGTACTCCCGGCCGGTGCTCTTCGGCGCCGGCAGCGCAAAATAGGGATCCGCCAACATCTGCTGCAGCAGCGGCAGGCAGACCCGCCCGCTCATTGCCCAGACCGCATCCTGGTCATACGGCTGTTGGCGATGGCGCCATATCCAGGCGTCCATCAGCATATTGCCCGGCCCGGTGTCAAAACCGCGCACCGGCATGCCCGGCAGCAGCATGGACAAATTGGCGATGCCGCCGATATTCAACACCATGCGCCGCTCCGACGGGTGCGACAGCAGCGCCTGATGAAACGCCGGCACCAGCGGCGCGCCCTGCCCGCCGTAGGCCATATCGCGGCGGCGGAAATCGCCGACGGTGGTAATGTTGGTCAGCGCGGCGATGCGGTTATTATCGCCCAGCTGCATCGAAAAGCGCGTTTCCCCTTCCGGCTCGTGCCAGATGGTCTGCCCGTGGCAGCCGATGGCGGTGATCTCATGCGCCGGCACGCCGGTCTGCGCCAGCAGCCCCAGCACCGCTTCGCCGAACAGCGTGCCCAGTCGGGCGTCCAGCTGCCCAACGGCGGACACCGTGGTCGGCTGGCCCTGGCACATGCCGAGGATCTCATGCTTGAGCGCAATTGGCAGCGGATGGGTGTAGCTGGCCTGCTGCGCCACCATACGTTCATCAATGGCGGCCAGCACCACGTCCACTCCGTCCAGACTGGTGCCGGACATCACGCCGATATAGCGGCCTGACTTCATAAACCTATCCTTTACCCATCGCGGGTATGCCTAATCGTTGTCACTCAGACAAATAAACCAGAATTAAACTATTAACGCCATGAATTAGGATGCCTTTTTTGCGATTGTGAGAGAAAACGTTTATTTTTAACGCGCGCCGGTCGCATGTTTCTCCCCAAGCGTCACGGGGAATGTGTGATAAATTTAAACCACCGTTTATTATTGGTTGAGCGGTGTACGATTATGCTGGATGGAGCGATAAAGTATGGCGCTGCGCGGCCTTATCCACCCAGAGTCATTCGAGTTGCAGGAAGGGGCCAGGGAAGGAATCCCGATGAGCTTGCTCAAGGTGGCGGAGTACAGCCAACACGCCGGCAGCTTGAAGTATGGCGGGTATAGGCATTTACGCAGCTTTGGACCATACTTTGTCTATCTTTCACCGAATCTCGCCTGGGATGGCCAGGTTATGGAATACTAAAATCAGGAGTTTTATATGATCAAACGTCTTATCGTTGTTGCTCTTGCCGGGCTGACGCTGGCCGGCTGTGCCAATGATTCCATGTCTGGCGATGTTTATACGTCGGCACAGGCGAAGCAGGTGCAGCAGGCCAGCTACGGCACGCTGGTTTCCGTGCGTCCGGTGAAAATCCAGGGCGAAGGCGGTTCTAACATGCTCGGCACCATCGGCGGCGCGGTGATTGGCGGCTTCCTGGGCAACACCATCGGCGGCGGCACCGGCCGCAGCCTGGCCACCGCAGCGGGCGCCGTTGCCGGCGGCGTAGCCGGCGATCAGATCGGCGATGTAGCCGGCCGCACCGCCGGCGTCGAGCTGGAAATTCGTCCGGACACCAAAGGCGACAACATTGTCGTGGTGCAAAAAGCGGGCGCCACCAAATTCAGCCCGGGCCAGCGCGTGCGCATGGCGCGTTCCGGCAACACGGTTACCGTTTCTCCGCTGTAAACGCACCGTTTTCCAACGTAAAACCGGAGGCCCTGGCCTCCGGTTTTATTTTTTGCTGCTGTAAATGTAATCGTGCAATGCTTTAAAAATTATTGTTTATTCTGTAAATCGGTAATGTTCTGCTCAAGTTTGCTAATCAGCGTCACCAGCAGCTGCACCTCTTCCGGCGTGATACCGCTCAGGATTTCACCGCGCGTCGAACTGATCACGCTGTCCACCTCGCGAATAATCGGCGCTGCGGCCTCGGTCAGTTTAATGCGCTTCGCCCGCCGATCGTTGGCGCAGATGTGCCGCGTGATCAGCCCCTTCTCTTCCAGCTGGTCCAGCGTACGCACCAGCGAAGGTTGCTCAATGCCAATCGCCTTTGCCAGCTGAATCTGCGACTGCTCCGGCGGCAGCCGGCTGATATTGTGTAGCGTCACCCAATGCGTCTGAGTGAGCTCCAGCGGTTTTAGCCGATGATCGATGAGCGCACGCCAAACACGAACCAATCGTGCTAAATCCGAACCTAACGTTGATTCCACTTACCCCTCCTTATAATTAGCATGCTAATATTAATCTCCCAGATGATACTCTATTTTGGGTAAATCACATTAAAAATACAAATGTATATAATGGATATGCTCAAATTCGCCAGTGAAGCCAGCAGCATTTGGTTACCAAATATTCGAATATATTACACATTTGCACGTAGGAATAGTTAAATTGATTACCCCATGGTTACATTCGAGCGCACCGCTGCCCGATTTGGTATTGGGCGCATCGCTTTATTTCCCCCCCATGTTTAAAGCATTCTTACTGGGCCTGGTTTTTTGGCTGCTGGCGCATCGTCTGCTGCGCAACTGGCTCTATTCCGGCGAAATTTGGCATCCGATGTTAATGGATTTATCCATTTTCGTCATTGCCGTCAGCGGCTCTTTGTGGATCTTAGCGAGTTGGTAACCGATGAAGTATAAAACATTAAAATATTTTTCCACGGTGATTGTCTGCGCCGTCGCCATTTGCGCCGGCTGGTGGCTGTGGAATTATTATATGCAGTCTCCCTGGACCCGCGACGGCAAAGTGCGCGCGGAACTGGTCAATATCACCCCGGAAGTCTCAGGCCGGCTGACAAAAATAACCGTACACGATAACCAATATGTTTCCGCCGGCAGTCTGATTTTCAGCCTGGATGCTGAGCCTTACCGTATCGCGCTGGCGCATGCCGAAGCGGCGCTTGCCAAGGCGCAGTCTGACCTGGCGAAGGCCGAGCATGAAGCCGCGCGCCGCCGCGGATTGCCGCGCGACGTTATTTCCAGCGAGTCGATGGACGCTGCAAATTTAACCGCTCAGGCAATGAAAGCGGCGTATAAAGCGGCGCAGGCAAATCTTGAACAGGCAAAATGGAATTTAAGTAAAACGCAAATTTATGCGCCGACCGACGGCTATATCACTAATTTACAGGCGCGGGTGGGTAACTATGCCAGCGCCGGCTCCCCGCTGGTGGCGCTGGTCGACGTGCACTCTTTTTATGTGCTCGGTTATTTCGAAGAAACCAAGCTCAAGCATATTAAAGAGGGAAACAAAGCGGACATCGTTTTATATAACGGCAATGTGCCTTTACAGGGTGAGGTCGAGAGCATCGGTCGCGCTATTTATGACCAAAGCGTCGAAAACGGCGGCGATTTATTAATGGATGTTAAACCCAATGTCCCCTGGGTGCGTTTGGCGCAGCGCGTACCGGTACGGATAAAATTGCGCGATGTGCCCGCCGATCTGACGCTGGTGGCCGGCACCACCTGCACCATTTCGATACATCAGTAGGCTTAATCAATGAACCTGCCGTTTCTGGAGTGGAACCGTACGCCCTGGGGCCGCGCTACCGGCGGCCAGTGGCGCTATGCGCTGCGAAATTCGCTGGCGATGTGTCTGGCGCTCTGGGTGGCATTCGCCCTTAATCTCGACGAACCCTATTGGGCGCTGACCTCAGCGGCGGTAGTCAGCTTTCCCACGGTGGGCGGCGTTATCAGCAAAAGCATCGGTCGGATTATCGGCAGCCTGGTCGGCGCCGCGGCGTCGGTCGCCATCGCCGGCCACTGCCTGAATGACCCCTGGCTGTTCACGCTGTTTATCGCCGCCTGGATCGGGCTGTGCACCTATATTTCCAACCACTACCAGAATAATGTCTCCTATGCCTTCGCCCTGTCGGGCTACACCGCCGCCATTATCGCCTTCAGTACCGTCAACATGACGGACACGCTGGATATCTTCGACCTCGCCCAGGCGCGCGTCTGCGAGGTGATTACCGGTATCCTGTGCGGCGCGCTGATGATGATGATCCTGCCCAGCACCTCCGACGGCGCAACGCTGCTGACCTCGCTGCGCCGCATGCATCTGCGCCTGCTGGAGCACGCCGACATGCTGTGGCGTCCGGAGATTACGCCGCAGATCCGCACCTCGCACGAAGGGGTCATCAGCCAGATCCTCACCATGAACCTGCTGCGGATTCAGGCGTTCTGGAGCCACTACCGGCTGCGCCGACAAAACCATCTGCTCAACTATATGCTGCACCTGCAGCTGCGCCTGACCAGCGTCATCTCCAGCCTGCGGCGCATGCTGCTCAACTGGCCGGATCCGCCGGCCAACCTGGCGCCGGTGCTGACACAGCTGCTGGAAGAGCTGCGCGATGCGCACACCGACAAATACCGGCTGGCGAAAATCCTGCGGCAGATCGCACCGCGGGACGAGGCGGACTACCGCCACCGCGCCTTCTTCCTGCGGTTGCGCAACTTCTGCTGGCTGTATCTGCAGGCCAACCGCTGGCTGCTGCAGCTGGAAAGCGCCACGCCGGTCAGCAGCATACAGCCCCCAGCGGTCAGCGCGCTGGCGCGCCATACCGACAGCTATGAGGCGGCCTACAACGGGGTGCGTACCTTTTTAAGCATCGTGATCGGCTGCGCCTACTGGATTAACACCCAGTGGGAGGCCGGCAGCGCCGCGCTGACGCTGACCGCCATCAGCTGCGTGCTCTACTCCGCCACGCCGTCGCCGATCAAAAGCATCACCACGCTGCTAAAGGCGCTGATTCTGCTGTCCATCGGCTGTTTTGTGGTGAAGTTCGGCCTGATGGTGCAGATCGACGATTTCTGGCTGTTCTGCGCCTTTCTGTTCCCGGTGCTGGTCACCATGCAGATGCTCAAACTGCAGCACCCGCCCTACGCGGCGTTGTGGGGGCAGCTAATCGTCTTTATGGGCTCTTTTCTCACCATCACCAACCCGCCGAGCTACGACTATCAGTCGTTCCTCAATGACAATATCGGCAAAATCGTCGGGGTGCTGCTGGCCGGGCTGGCCTTTCAGATCCTGCGCCCCAGCTCGGACAAGCGCAAAAGCCGGCGCATTATCCGCG
Organism: Serratia sp. FGI94; assembly: GCF_000330865.1. NCBI lineage: Bacteria > Pseudomonadati > Pseudomonadota > Gammaproteobacteria > Enterobacterales > Yersiniaceae > Serratia > Serratia sp. FGI94. The sequence goes on along the minus strand of NC_020064.1, from coordinate 2,190,565 downwards.
CCCTGCGGCGCGACTTTATCGACCAGCTGAGCAGTAAGCCGCAGCTGCGTCAGAGCCGGTTTGAATCGCTGATTTACCACCGCATCAGTCAGCTGAATCAGAGTCAGGATCAGGAAGCGCGCACCTGGCTGCTGCGCTGGGGCGTGGTGCTGCTCAACTGCAGCCATATCGTCTGGCAACTGCGCGACTGGCAGACGCGCTCCGACCCGCTCGCGGCGGTGCGCGATCGCTGTATTCACTGCCTGCGCGGCATTATGACGGAGAAAGGCGTCCAGCACCGTTCGCTGGATACGACGCTGCAGGAGTTACAGCGGATCAGCGATGCGCTGGCGCAGCATCATGAGGCGGCGGCGCGGGAGCTGGCCGGGCTGGTGTGGCGGCTGTACTGTTCGCTGCAGCAACTGCGGCAGGCGATCGCCCCGCCGCAGGACGATGGGGCCACCGTCACGGCGACCCCGTCCTGACGCGTGGTTATTTAATCACCCCGCAGGCGAAGCGATCGCCGCCGCCGCCCAGCGGTTTCGGCTGGTCGGCATGGTTATCGCCGCCGACGTGCACCATCAGCGCCTTGCCTTCAATCTCGCTGATTTTTTTCAGCCGCGGCGCCAGCACCGGGTAGCTGGCGGTACCGTCCTCGGCCACGTAGATGGCCGGCAAGTCTCCCAGGTGGCCATCGGCATACGGCCCCAGGTGTTTGCCGGTTTTCTGCGGGTCAAAGTGGCCGCCGGCCGCCAGTGCCGCCACCGCCTTGCCCTCTTTCATCGCCGGTTCGCAGCTGCCGTTTTCATGTACGTGAAAACCGTGAATGCCGGCAGGCAACGCTTTTAGCTGCGGCGTGAACTGCAGCCCGTACGGCGTTTCGCTGATGGCGATCTTGCCAATATCCTGACCGATGCCCTGCGCGGTCACCAAATGTATATCCACCTCTTCCGTTGCCGCCTGGGCGACGCCGCAGGCCAGCAGACCGATTGCCGCACACCAGAAATGTTTCATAAATCCACCTCTCCATTCATGTCCGTTATCGAACCTTGAGTATATACCCGTCATACTTCAAGCTGCAGGTGCGTTGCCGGCACTCAGTCACCCGAATCACTTACCGGTGTAAGCTCATCAGGATTCCTTCCCTTGCCGCCTTCCTGCAACTCGAATTATTTAGGGTAACTACCCGTCATACTTCAAGCTGCAGGTGCGTTGCCGGCGCTCAGTCCCCCGAATCACTTACCGGTGTAAGCTCATCGGGATTCCTTCCCTTGCCGCCTTCCTGCAACTCGAATTATTTAGGGTACAACAAACAGGCATCACCACACCCGGCGGGTGCACAATATTGCCTGTCCGGCTCGCATAATTATCCATCTGTGCTAATACTTTTTTACCGCTTGTGGTCTGTCATCTGACCAGTTGTCATTCGGCTTACCCTGTTTAACCTACACCCCGGCTGCCGAAGATCATCATACGAATCACCAACATAACGGCAACCGGCATCAAAAGGAACTGGCTATGGGCATTTTTGATTACCGTGAGACGGACGCCGCGGCGTCCAAAACGCTGTTCGCCGACGCGATGGCGATCTCCCACTATGCATACCATAACATCGACAACGGTTTCGCCGTCGGCTACCAGCATAACGGCTATGGCCTGGGACTGCCGCTGACCCTGGTCGGCGGCATCCTCGGCAGTACCGACTCGCAGGGCGCGCTGCCCGGCATTCCCTGGAACCCGGATGCGGAAAAAGCCGCGCTGGAGGCGGTCACCGCCGCCGGCTGGACGCGAGTCAGTGCGCAGCAGTTGGGCTACCAGGGAAAAACCGACGACCGCGGCACCTATTTCGGCGAAAGCAAGGGCTACGAAACGGCGCAGGCGGAGGTGCTGGCGAAATATGACGACGCCGGCACGCTGACCGAGATCGGCATCGCCTTTCGCGGCACCAGCGGGCCGCGCGAGTCGATCATCAGCGACAGCATCGGCGATGTGATTAATGATCTGCTGGCCGGCTTCGGCCCGGCGGGCTATGCCGACCACTATACGCTCAATGCCTTTAATACCCTGTTGGGAGACGTGGCGCGCTTTGCGCAACAAAACGGCCTGAGCGGTGAAGACGTGGTGGTCAGCGGCCACAGCCTGGGCGGCATGGCCGTCAACAGCATGGCCAGCATGAGCGACGCGCACTGGGGCGGTTTTTACTCGCACGCCAACTATGTGGCGTTCGCCTCGCCCAGCCAGCATCAGGGGGACGATCGGGTGCTGAATATCGGTTACGAAAACGATCCGGTGTTCCGCGCCCTCGACGGCAGCACGATGACCGCCGGTTCGCTGGGGGTGCATGACGGCGTGAAAGAGCACGCCACCAATAATATCGTCAACTTTAACGATCACTACGCCTCCGCCGCCTGGAATGCGCTGCCGTTTTCCATCCTGAATATTCCCACCTGGCTGTCGCACCTGCCCAGCGCCTATCAGGACGGCCTGACGCGGGTGCTGGACTCGGCGTTTTACGCCCTTACCGAGCAGAACTCGACGGTGATCGTCTCCAACCTGTCCGACGTTACCCGCGGCGCCACCTGGGTGACAGATCTCAACCGCAATGCCGAGCCCCACAGCGGGCCGACGTTTATCATCGGCAGCGACGGTAACGATTTGATTAAGGGCGGCCAGGGCAACGATTACCTCGAGGGGCGCGCCGGTGATGACACCTTCCGCGACGGCGGCGGCTATAACTGGATCCTCGGCGGCGACGGCAGTAATACGCTGGATATTGAGCAATCGCTGCAGCAGCGTGAGGTGGCGTACGACGGCGTCAACCTGTACCTGCGCGACGCCGACGGCGGCATTACCCTCGCCGAGAATATCGCCACGTTGCGCAGCAAAGAGTCGCAGCTGATCGTGCTGAATAAAAACGTTGACCATCAGGTCACCGCGGACGGCCTGCTTTCGGCGTCCGGGCTGACCGCCTATGCCGATTCGCTCAACGGCGGCGACGGCGCCGACAGCCTGACGGCGACGCAGGCCGGCGGCTGGCTGTTCGGACTGGCGGGCGACGATACGCTGGACGGCCTGTTCGGCGGCCATACGTTTGTCGGCGGCGCCGGCAACGACCAGCTGCAGGCCGGCGGCGGCAACAATACGTTTCTGTTCAGCGGCAGCTTCGGCCACGATCGGTTGGAAGGATGGCAGGCGAGCGACAAACTGGTGTTTATCGGCGCCGGCAGTCAGGTCGAGTATCACCAAGCGGATAACAACCTGACCATCGGGCTGGGTGACAACAGCGTCACGCTGGTCGGCGTCAGCCAGCAGTCGCTGCAGGACGGCCAGCTGATTGTGGCCTGATTAACGCGCCGGCCGGCAGCGGCCGGCGCACGCCGTCAGGGAACGTCGTACCCCAGCGCCGCCTTGCGGATGCGGAACCACTGCTCGCGGCTCAGCGTCAGCTGCAGCGCCCCCAGCGCCGATTTAACCCGTTCAATTTTGCCCGAGCCGATAATCGGCAGCGGCGCGGACGGCAGGCGCATCACCCAGGCGTAGACCACCTGTTCAATCGTCTCGGCGCCGGTCTCCTGCGCCACGCGCTGCAGTTCGTCACGCAGCGGCTGGCACTCCGCGCCGCTGAACAGCCGCCCGCCTCCCAGGCAGGACCAGGCCATCGGCCTGATGCGCAACTGCTGGCACTGATCGAGCGTGCCGTCCAGCAGCGCCGGCTGGTGCAGCGGTGAAATCTCAACCTGATTGGTGACCAGTGAAAACGGCAGGCGGGACTGCAGCAGCGTAAACTGCGACGGGGTAAAGTTGGACACGCCGAAGTGGCGCACCTTGCCGCTTTTATGCAGCTCGACGAAGGCCTCGGCCACCTCGTCGGCCTCCATCAGCGGATCGGGGCGGTGAATCAGCAGCAGATCGAGATAATCGGTATGCAGCTTGTGCAGCGACTGCTCGGCGCTGCTGACGATATGGTCACGGTCGGTGATATAGTGGCCGATCGGGTTGCCCGGTTTGGCGGTGGTGGCGATGCCGCATTTACTGACCAGCTCCAGCCGCTGACGCAGCGCCGGCTGCAGCCGCAGCGCGTCGCCAAATGCCTGCTCGCACGCATAGCCGCCATAGATATCCGCGTGATCGACGGTGGTGATCCCCAGTTCCAGGTGCTGCTCAATAAACCCCAGCAGCTGCTGCGGCGACATGCCCCACTCCATCAGCCGCCAGTAGCCGCAGACCATGCGGGAAAATTCCGGCCCCTGCGGCGCAATATGAATACGATGACCCATGTTCAGACCTCATAACGGTATTTTCTCCAGCATACACAAGCCGGCGACGCAGGGAAACGCCGCGCGCGGCGGCCCGTGCGCAGGATCGGAAAATTCGCAGGAATGAGGCTTAGAACAGCGAAGGCTGGTCGGGATCGTGCTCTTCCGCCGCCTTATTGGCGCGCTGCAGGCGCAGCAGCCGCTGGCGGCACAGGCGCAGCACGTCGCGCTTTTGCGCGTCGCTCATGTTCATCCAGCCGAAACGCTCCTCGCGGCTGCGCAGGCAGCCACGGCAGTATCCGCGCTCATCGGCCTGACAGATGCCACGGCACGGGCTGGGAATGTCGAAGAACTCAAGTTGCTGCGGCACACCACCTCCTGACTCGTCCCTTAATTGAAGACGTCATCGCCGTTGATGGCAAGCGACTTTTCCGCCAGACGGCGAAAATAATCGCGTAAATAGCGCAGCGCCTGGCGGGTTTTCTCCGGCATGGCGCGCTCCAGCGTCAGCGCATGCAGCCGCAATGGCGTCGGCCGCCAGGCGGGCAGCAGCGCAATCAGCTCGCCGCGCCGCAGCTCATCGCCGATCTCATACAGCGGCTGGCCGGAGATGCCCAGCCCCATCCGGGTAAAGGCGCGCATCACGTGCATGCTGTCGCTGACGATCTGCCCCTGCGCCTGCCGCAGTTTGAACACCTCCCCCGACGCATGATGCAGATCCAGCGGAAAACCGGCGTTATTGCCGCTGATCCAGCGGTGATGCTGCAGCGCCTGCGGCGTTTCCGGCACGCCGTGCTGGCTCAGGTAGCGCGGCGCTGCGCACAGCACCATCGGCCATTCGCTCAGGGCGTGCGCGATCATTGAGGTGTCCGCCAGTTGGCGGTTGACCCGCAGCGAAATATCCACCCGCTGCTCAATCATATCCACCACCCGGTCATCCGCCAGCACCCGCAGCGTCAGCTGCGGATGCGCCTGCAGCAGCGGCGCCAACGCCTCGGCCAGCGGCCCGCCGCCGATGCCGACGGTGGTGGCGATGCGCAGCTCCCCCACCAGCGTATCCCGCAGTTCCGCCAGCCGCTGCTGCGCCTGTTGCGCCTGCTGCAGCATGGCTTCGCAGCCGGGGTAAAACGCCGCGCCGGCTTCGGTCAGCGCCAGCTTGCGCGTGGAGCGGTGCAGCAGCGGCACGCCGAGCGACTGCTCCAGCGTGCGCAGGTGCTGGCTGACCGCCGATGACGACATGCCCAGCCGCCGCGCGGCGGCCGCCAGTGAGCCTTCGGCCACCACCACGGCAAACACCGCCATTCGGTTGAGTTTATCCATCACTATAAAGTTTTACTTAATAAAGAAAGCACCAATATGGCACTAATCAAACCGGTTGTTAAGGTCTAGAGTAACGATATCGCGCCGGATATTCCGGCCCTCGGTTGTCTTATCACTTATCAGGAGTCAGCAGATGAAAATTGCCATTATTGGAGCCACCGGTTTTGTTGGGCGTCGCGTCGTCGATGAGGCGCTGGCGCGCGGGCTGGACGTCACCGCCATCGCCCGGCAGAAAAAAGATTTGCCGGATAACCCGCGCCTGCATATCGCACTGGGCGACGTGGCCGATACCGGCTGGCTGACCACCCAGCTGCGCGGCCAGGACGTGGTGATCAGCGCCTTTAACCCCGGCTGGGGAGAAGAGAACCTGTATGACAAAACCGTGGCTGGTATGCAGCAGATCCTCCGCGCGGTAGACGCCGCCGGCGTGACGCGTTTTCTGGTGGTCGGCGGCGCCGGCAGCCTGCAGGTCGCGCCCGGCGTAGAGCTGGTCGATACGCCGGAATTCCCGGAAAACATCCGCCCCGGCGCCCGCGCGGTGCGCGACTTGCGCAACCAGCTGCTGCAGAACCACAGCCTGGACTGGACCTATCTCTCGCCGGCCGCCATGCTGGAACCGGGTCAGCGCACCGGCCAGTTCCGCCTCGGCACCACCAGCCTGCTGATGAACGGCGATGCGCCGGCGCATATCTCGGTAGAGGATCTGGCGGTGGCGATCGTCGACGAAATTGAAAAGCCGCAGTTTATCCGGGCGCAGTTTACCGCCGCCTACTGATATCGCCGGCCCCGGCCGCCCTGCGCGGCCGGCGTGCCGCTAAGGTTATCTTAAGTTTCACCCGCTAAATTTCCCCGCATTATCTTCTACAGGATGACAATGCGGCAATGCGGTTACCTTCAAAATTCTCCTGCGGCAGTCTGGGCTTTATTCTCGCCTGTACGCTGTTTTTTACCCTGTTCCAAAACGCGCTGTTTTTGCATACGGCGTGGTCATATATCCGTTTCGGCAGTGTCAGCAGCCTGCTGTTCGCCGCCAGCATGCCGCTGGTGATTTTCTGCGCGCTGAACATCATTTTCAGCATACTGACCGTGCCCTATCTGCGTAAGCCGTTAATGATCCTGTTCCTGCTGGGCAGCGCCGCGGCCAACTACTTTATGTACAGCTATGGCGTGGTGATCGACGGCGCGATGATACAGAACGCCTTTGAAACCAACGCACAGGAAGTCAACGCGCTGCTGACGCCGCAGCTGGGGCTGTGGCTGTTGCTGCTGGGCGTGTTGCCCGCCGTCGCGGTGTACTTCGTCAACATTCGCCAAACCCGCCCGTGGTGGTACATGCTCGGCCTGCGCGCCGCCAATATCATGCTGTCGCTGGTGGTGATTCTGCTGATCGCCGCGTTCTTCTATAAGGACTACGCCTCGCTGATCCGCAACCACAAAAGTGTGGTGAAAATGCTGACGCCGTCGAACTTCGTCGCCGGCACGATTAAGTTCACCGAACAACACTACTTCACCCGTAATCTGCCGCTGGTGAAAATCGGCGAGGACGCCCATAAGGGGCCGCTGATCCGCGCCGAGCAGAAAAAGACGCTGGTGATCCTGGTGGTCGGTGAGACCGCGCGGGCGGAAAACTTCTCGCTGGGCGGCTACGAGCGGGACACCAACCCGCGGCTGCGGCAGGACAACGTGATCTATTTTAAAAATGCCGCCTCCTGCGGCACCGAAACCGCGGTGTCGGTGCCCTGCATGTTTTCAAATATGACGCGCAGCGAGTATGACGCTACCCGCGCCGAGCATCAGGAGGGGCTGATGGACGTGCTGGCCCACGCCGGAGTCAATGTGCTGTGGCGCGATAACGATAACGGCTGCAAGGGCGCCTGCGACCGAATTCCCCACATCGATATGACCAAACTGCAACTGCCGCAGGATTGCGATGGCGACGTCTGTATGGATAACGTGCTGCTATATCGTCTGAAGGACTATATTGACGGCCTGAAAGACGACGGCGTGATCGTGCTGCACCAAATGGGCAGCCACGGGCCGGCCTACTACCGCCGTAGCACGCCGGCGTTCCGCCGCTTTACCCCGACCTGCGACAGCAACCAGATCCAGGACTGCAGCCACCAGCAGCTGGTCAATACCTATGACAATTCGCTGCTGTACACCGACGCCATGCTCGACAGCACCATCAAGCTGCTGCAGCAGTACAGCGGACGTTTTAATACCGCGCTGGTTTACCTGTCGGATCACGGCGAATCGCTGGGGGAAAACGGCATGTACCTGCACGGCACGCCGTACCTGTTCGCACCGAGCCAGCAGACCCACGTGCCGTTCCTGATGTGGATGTCGGCGGACTATCAGCGCAGCTTCGGCATCAACCGCCAGTGCCTGCAAAACCGGGCGCAACAGGACGCCGTATCGCAGGATAACCTGTTCCACACCCTGCTCGGCATGCTGAACGTGCAGACCCGGCAGTACCAGCCGCAGCTGGATATTCTGCAGCGCTGCCGCAGCGACGGCGCTTAACTTCCCCGCGCCGCTGAGGCACAATACCCACCGTCACGGCCGGCGCCCGCAGCGCCGGTTTTTTTCTTTCCCTCTTGATCTAGACCAACTGGTCTATTATGCTCACCCTCATGACGACGAAACATACGCACGGCAACATCGATACACGTGAACACCTGCTCGCCACCGGCGAGTCGCTCAGCCTGCGCCTGGGGTTTACCGGCATGGGGCTGAGCGAGCTGCTGGCCACCGCCGGGGTGCCGAAGGGCTCGTTTTATCACTACTTCCGCTCGAAGGAAGCCTTCGGCGAAGCGATGTTGCAGCGCTATTTCGCCAATTATGACGTCGCCATGCAGGCGCTGTTCAACGACAGCGGCAACGATGCCCGCCACCAACTGCTGAGCTATTACGCGCAGGCCATCAGTTTCCACTGCCGCAGCGAATGCCATAACTCCTGCCTGGCGGTAAAACTGTCTGCCGAAGTCAGCGACCTGTCGGAACCGATGCGCCATGCGCTGGAAACCGGCAGCGCACAGGTGATCGGCCGTCTGCAGGACGCCATTGAGCGCGGCATTCGCGAGGGATCGCTGGCGATAGCCATGAGCCCGGCGGCCACCGCCGAAACGCTGTACGCGCTGTGGCTCGGCGCTTCGCTGCGCGCCAAGATCCGCCGTTCGGTTGCGCCGCTCACCAGCGCGCTGGAAAGTATTGAACTGCTGCTGCGCCCGGCGCAGCCTTAAACCCGCCCCTGCGATGCGCCAAACGGCGCCACAGGGGTTTTATTTAACACGTTACTAGACGACCGGTCTATTCAAGATAGGATGCGCTATGAAAGCTGAAAAATTGTTCACCCCGCTGAAGGTTGGCGCGACCACGTTGCCCAACCGCATCTTTATGGCGCCGCTAACGCGTCTGCGCAGTATTGAGCCGGGCGATATCCCCACCCCGCTGATGGCGGAGTATTATGCTCAGCGCGCCAGCGCCGGCCTGTTGATTACCGAAGCCACGCAGGTTTCCTTCCAGGCGAAGGGCTATGCCGGCGCGCCGGGGCTGCATACCCCTGAGCAGATCGCCGCATGGAAGAAAATCACCCAGGCGGTGCATGAAAAGAACGGTCATATCGCCGTACAGCTGTGGCACGTTGGCCGTATCTCCCACACCAGTCTGCAGCCGGGCCAGCAGGCGCCGGTCGCCCCGTCCGCCATCAACGCCGACACCCGCACCACGGTGCGCGATGAAACCGGTGCCTGGGTGCGGGTGCCAACCTCCACGCCGCGCGCGCTGGAAACGGCGGAGATCCCCGGCATCATCAATGACTTCCGCCAGGCAACCGCCAACGCGCGCGAAGCCGGTTTTGATTACATTGAGCTGCACGCCGCGCACGGCTACCTGCTGCACCAGTTCATGTCGCCGGCCTCCAACCAGCGCAGCGACCAGTATGGCGGCAGCATCGAAAACCGCACCCGTCTGACGCTGGAAGTGGTCGACGCCAGCATTAAGGAATGGGGCGCCGAGCACGTCGGCATCCGTATTTCCCCGCTCGGCCCGTTCAACGGCCTGGATAACGGTGAAGATCAGGAAGAAGCGGCGCTGTATCTGGTGGAAGAGCTGAACAAGCGCAACATCGCCTTCCTGCATATTTCCGAGCCGGACTGGGCCGGTGGCAAGCCTTACTCCGACGCATTCCGCGATGCGGTGCGCGCACGCTTCAGCGGCATTATCGTCGGCGCCGGCGCCTATACGGCGGAAAAAGCCGAAGCGCTGATCGACAAAGGCTATATTGACGCCGTGGCCTTTGGCCGCAGCTATATCGCCAACCCGGATCTGGTTGAACGTCTGCAGCAGAACGCGGCGCTTAACGAACCCCAGCCGGAGAGCTTCTACGGCGGCGGCGCACAGGGCTATACCGACTATCCGTTCCTGACGAAGTAACCCGCAACGCCTGCAATAAGGGCCGGCACGCTGCCGGCCTTTAGTTTTTTATCAATAATGATGTGCGCGATTAAGTGACAGCGTCACCAGAGGTTCACCCCCGCTGCGCCATTTGAATTCCCTTCTGCGACAACGCTATACTGAACGTCGTTTCAATAACTCAGCCGTTAACCACGGCGAACACCTGCTATTAGAGGAAATTATGCGCTTACTCCATACCATGCTCCGCGTCGGTGATCTGCAACGCTCTATCGACTTCTACACCAAGGTATTAGGCATGCGCTTGCTGCGTACCAGTGAGAACCCGGAATATAAATACTCGCTGGCCTTCGTCGGCTATACCGAAGAGAGCGACGGTGCGGTCATTGAGCTGACCTACAACTGGGGCGTCGACAGCTACGAGATGGGCAGCGCCTTCGGCCATCTGGCGCTGGGCGTCGACGACGTCGCCGCCACCTGCGACGCTATCCGCCAGGCCGGCGGCAACGTCACCCGCGAAGCCGGCCCGGTCAAAGGCGGCACCACGGTGATCGCCTTTGTGGAAGATCCGGACGGCTATAAAATCGAACTGATCGAGAATAAACACGCCGGCCACGGCCTCGGCAACTAAGTTTCCGTCGGGCGCGTTCAGCGCCCGTTTTATTATCCGCCTGATAACCGCCTGCACGCGGCGGCAAAATTTGCCATAATGCGCGCTGCATTCGATGAAGATAAGAAACTGATGGCCGAGAAAAGTGATCTTAACGCCCTGAGTGGTCGTTTTCGTGGGTTTTATCCCGTAGTAATAGATGTAGAAACCGCCGGCTTTAACGCCCAGAGCGACGCGCTGCTGGAAATCGCCGCCGTAACGCTGAAAATGGATGAGGACGGCTGGCTGCAGCAGGATGAGACGCTGCATTTCCACGTTGAGCCGTTTGAAGGCGCAAACCTGCAGCCGGAAGCCCTGGCGTTCAACGGCATCGACCCGCACAACCCGCTGCGCGGCGCGGTCAGTGAATATGACGCATTGCACGCCATTTTCAAGGCGGTGCGCAAAGGCCTGAAAGAGCAAGGCTGCAACCGGGCGATTATCGTGGCGCACAACGCTAACTTCGACCACAGCTTCCTGATGGCGGCGGCTGAGCGCGCCGGCCTGAAGCGTAACCCGTTCCATCCGTTCGCCACCTTTGACACCGCCGCGCTCAGCGGGCTGGTGCTGGGGCAGACCGTGCTGGCCAAAGCCTGCATTGCCGCCGGCATGACCTTCGACAGCAGCCAGGCGCACTCCGCGCTGTATGATACCGAGCAGACCGCCCTGCTGTTCTGCGAGCTGGTCAACCGCTGGAAACGACTCGGCGGCTGGCCGCTCGCGCTTGACGCCGGCGACGACGAGTAACGCAAAAAAATGGGCGCAGCCGGTTTGTGCCGGCTGCGCCCATGTGCTTTACGTCAGAAACAGCGCCGTTACGACTGCTGATCTTCCTGCTTATACTTTGCCGCCGTCTCTTTGATCAGCGACTGCAGTTCGCCGCGCTGATACATTTCGATGATGATATCGCAGCCGCCGACCAGTTCGCCGTCAACCCACAGCTGCGGGAAAGTCGGCCAGTTGGCGTACTTCGGCAGCTCGGCGCGGATGTCCGGGTTCTGCAGAATATCTACGTAGGCAAAACGCTCGCCGCAGGCGGACAGCGCCTGCACGGCCTGGGCGGAGAAGCCGCAGTTCGGCAGCTTCGGCGAACCTTTCATGTACAGCAGAATCGGGTTTTCTGCGATTTGTTGCTGAATTCTTTCAATCGTCGTCATTATTGCTTCCTCAAGCCATCGGATGGCTACAACATGCGTTACACCGGGCTATTGTAGCGGCTGCGGCCGTTGCAAAAAAACGCCATCTTTTGCAAGGACATTCCGCCGGCGACTCCGGCAACGCCCCTGCGCGCTAAACATGCTCGCAGAATAACATTTTTAATCCGACCATTTCACTAATATATTTTCAGCGCCGTCCGGCGGCGGAATATTAACCGGTGCGGGCAAGGCGACGCTTTTTTACCCGCCCGGCGATTAAATTTCAGTCAGGGGAAATGTTATTAACGTTTTCTCACAATATGGATTACGCTTTATTAAGTTCCGCGCTGTTTTATATCGCGGATTTGGGGAATACTGTGTTTAATTCAATCTCTGACTCGGGACCAAGGTTGGTAACGTCGACATGCGTCTAATTGTTACGCTTTTTGTGCTGCTGTTTACCCAGCTGTTTTTCAATCTGGCGCACGCTGCGCCACAGTCGCGCGTGGCCGCCGAACCGCGCAAAAGCCACGTCAGCGACGCGCGCCCGGACGAGCGCCGGAAAAAGAAAGCGCTGAAGAGCAATAAAAAAAGCCGCACCGCCGCGACGCCGAAAACCACCAAGGTTAAAACGGTTAAAAGCACGACGATTAAAACCGCCAAGAAAACCACCCGCGTTAAATCCACGCGTAAAGCAACGCATCTGGCAAAAATTAAAGTTACCCCGCCGAAGAAAGGTTATAAAAAAGGCTACGGACGTCACCGCACTCACGGCCAGGCCACCAGCAAACTGCTGAGTGACGATAAACCGCTTAAACTGACCGCCGCGCATAAAAAACGCTACCAGCGGGCGAAACAGACCGCGATGGCCAAGCTGATGAATCAGATGGGCAAGCCCTATCGCTGGGGCGGCGCCTCGCCGCGCACCGGTTTTGACTGCAGCGGATTAATTTATTACGCCTATAAAGACGTGATGAAAATTAAAATGCCGCGTACGGCAAATGAAATGTATCACCTGCGCGATGCGGCGCCGATTAAGAAAAGCGAATTGGAAAAAGGCGATCTGGTATTTTTCCGCATTAACAACCGCGGCGCGGCCGACCACGTCGGCGTTTATCTCGGCGACGGCAAGTTTATTCAGTCGCCGCGCACCGGCAAGGATATCCGCATCAGCCAGCTGGATAATGACTACTGGCAAAATCACTACGTCGGCGCCCGCCGCGTGATGACGCCGAAAAACGTGCGTTAGTTCCCCCATGGCTGAGCCAGACTCAGCCATTTATCCCCCGCCGGCGTCACTGTCGACGCTTTAAGCAGTTGAACACTTAGCACGTTTTAAACCTTCCCTTCCCTTTGAAAGTCGTTAGAATTAATAACCTTAAAAAAAACATAACAACTCGATGCCCGGATATACCCGCAATAGTTCGCGTGGCGGACAGCGGCAAGGGAAGGCATCCCGAAGGACTTACTGCGGGATGACTGAACGCAGCCAACGTCTCTGCAGCCTGAAGTATGACGGGGATAAACAGCACGGTTTCGTCTGAGGGGTCACCCGCACCACCACATCCCGCAGGCGGCCATGGGCATCTGGCGCTATATCAATAAGGAGAAAGCAATGTCGTTTGAATTACCTGCATTACCGTACGCCAAAGACGCTCTCGAACCGCACATTTCCGCTGAAACACTGGAATACCACTACGGCAAGCACCACAACACCTACGTGGTGAACCTGAACAACCTGGTGAAAGGCAGCGAGTTCGAAGGCAAAACCCTGGAAGAGATCGTGAAAACCTCTACCGGCGGCGTGTTCAACAACGCGGCGCAGGTGTGGAACCACACCTTCTACTGGCACTGCCTGTCGCCGCAGGGCGGCGGCGAACCTACCGGCGCGGTGGCTGACGCCATCAACCAATCCTTCGGCTCTTTCGCCAAGTTCAAAGAAGAGTTCACCAAATCCGCCGTCGGCAACTTCGGCGCCGGCTGGACCTGGCTGGTGAAAAAGGCCGATGGCTCGCTGGCGATCGTCAACACCTCCAACGCGGCTACCCCGCTGACCGGTGACGACAAACCGCTGCTGACCGTGGACGTGTGGGAGCACGCTTATTACATCGATTACCGCAATGCGCGTCCTAACTACCTGGAAAACTTCTGGGCGTTGGTTAACTGGGCATTCGTGGCGGAAAACCTGGCGTAATCACCGGTTTCCTGTGACTAGTCCTGATATAGGTTGACACTTTTCAGCCGGATAACGCCCGATGAACCTCATCGGGCGTTTTGTATTTCAGCGACAGGTGCGGCCGCTGTGTGTTGTAGATGTTCACCGACTCCCTGACCATCTTTTTTGCCTGTACGATGTCTTCTGGCCTGCCGAGCAGATATTCCGTTTTAAGTATCCCATTTACCCGTTCCGCCAGCGCATTCTGGTAACAGTCATACCCGTCCGTCATCGAGCAAGTGACACCATACCTTTGATGTAACGCCTGATATTCCTGCGAACAGTACTGGATACCCCTATCCGAGTGGTGCACCAGCGGCAACGTCGTGCGTCTGCCGGCCAGCGCCATTTTGAACGCGCAGGCGACGTGTCGGGTATGCAGACTGTCATGTACATGATACCCCACGATTTTTCTCGACCAGGCATCCGTTATCAGGCTGACATACGCCGTTCCCGTCCTCAGCGGCAGGTAGGTGATATCCGCCACCCACACCTGTTCCGGACGGCTGGCTATTACTTGATTGTCTCCTGCTTTCAGCAGGTTGGGATGGCGATAAAAACGATGATGGCTGTGCGTCGTCTTGTGATATGCCCGTTTAGGCATCACCAGTAACCGCGCGCAGCGCAGGATACTGAACAGCCGGTCGCGGCCCACATGCAACGCCGGTTCCGGGCGTTGCCGCAACAGGTGATGCAACTTACGCGTCCCCAGTCGGGGCTGATGCAAGCGGATAGCCGTTACCTGTGCGACGAGATGCCGGGCCTGCTCCTCTCTGCCTGCCTCTCGCTGCAGAGACTGATACCACGCTTGTCGGCTGATGCCCATCCATCGGCAGGCCCGCGTTACTGTGAGTCCCGGTACTTGTGTTTGCGCGATAAGGCGGTTAACTGCTTTTTTGTCAGCGTAGCACCAAAGTCGGTATTCATCACTTTTACGACGGCTTCGAAGAACTGGGCTTTGACTTCAGATTCAGCCAGTTGCTGCTCAAGTTCTTTAATTCGCTGTTCGGGCGTCAGGGGAAGTTTGGGCATGTTGCCTCCGCACTTTTGGGGGGAAGGAGAAGTCCGCCAGTCAAGTTGACCGTATTTGCGCAGCCAGTTCATGACGGTTGCGTTGCCTTGGATACCATAACGGTCTGCGGCCTGACGACAAGTCATTTCACCTTTTTCGACCTGTTCGACAACGGCTAACTTAAAGGATAGAGAGTAATCGCGTTGTGTGCGTTTAACATACTGGTTCATCACATTTTCCTCTGTACGTGAGTAAAATGTGTCAACGTTATTTAGGACGGGTCACTGCAAACAGAAAAGGCGCAGTATTTACTGCGCCTTTTTATATTTCGCTGAACAATCAGTTCAGCGCAGCGGTAAAACTAAAAGCGATAATCATCACCAGCGCGCAGGCGGTGGTGAACAGTGACAATTTTAACTCGGTTTCCATCAGAAACTCCCTTATCTGTTTCGCGACGCCAGCATAAATCCCACAGGATTAATAGGTCAAATTATTTTCCCACAGTTCGCGGCAATCCCCAATTGATTTTGCGCAACGCCCGATAATGTTGCGGCAAAAAAGGGGCCAAGATTAAAATATTCTCCGTTTTCCCGACGGATTATGCTGATTTGCTCTTCCACTTTTGCGCAATATACGCCAAAATTCGCAGTTCACTACTGCGTACCGGCCAGGCGCCCCGCCAAACTAAGCAAGCGGCTTACGACTTCCAAACTAAAAACTACGTTTTCGAGATTTTGGAGCAGGATATACGCAGGCAAACGATTAACAACATGCTTACATACTGCAAACATGTGAGTTCAGGAGTCATCTTTACATGGCAACGATTAAAGATGTGGCCAAACGCGCGGGCGTTTCCACCACCACCGTTTCCCACGTCATCAATAAGACCCGTTTCGTCGCCGAAGAGACTAAAGCGGCGGTCTGGGCCGCCATTAAAGATCTGCACTACTCGCCGAGCGCGGTTGCCCGCAGCCTGAAGGTCAATCACACCAAATCCATCGGCCTGCTGGCAACCTCCAGCGAAGCGCCCTATTTTGCCGAAGTGATTGAGGCGGTGGAAAACAGCTGCTACAGCAAAGGCTACACTCTGATTCTGTGCAACTCGCACAATAATCTGGACAAGCAGCGCGCCTATCTGGCGATGCTGGCGCAAAAGCGCGTCGACGGCCTGCTGGTGATGTGTTCCGAATACCCCGATCAGCTGCTCGGCATGCTGGAAGACCACCGCAATATCCCGATGGTGGTGATGGACTGGGGCGTAGCGCGCAGCGACTTTACCGACACCATTATCGATAACGCCTTCGAAGGCGGCTATCTGGCGGGCCGCTATCTGATCGAACGCGGCCACCGCGAGATCGGCGCCATCCCCGGCCAGCTGTCGCGCAACACCGGCGGCGGCCGCCATCAGGGTTTCCTGAAGGCCCTGCAGGAAGCCAATATCGAGTTGCGCAACGAGTGGATCGTACAGGGCGACTTCGAACCGGAATCCGGCTATAAGGCAATGCACCAGATCCTGTCGCAAAAGCATCGCCCGACGGCGGTGTTCTGCGGCGGCGATATTATGGCGATGGGCGCCATTTGCGCCGCGGACGAGCTGGGCCTGCGCGTACCGCAGGATATTTCGGTGATCGGTTATGACAACGTGCGCAACGCGCGCTACTTCACCCCGGCCCTGACCACGGTGCACCAGCCGAAAGAGCGTCTGGGTGAAATGGCCTTCACCATGCTGCTGGACCGTATTATCAGCAAGCGTGAGGAGTCGCAGGTGATCGAAGTGCATCCTAAACTGATCGAGCGGCGTTCCGTGGCCGACGGTCCCTTTATCGATTACCGCCGCTAAACGCGGCAGGCCGGCGCGTTTACGCCTCCGCCGGCCCCTGCTCCTCACTCAGCCACTCCTGATTCAAGGTTTCACTGTCCCCCAGATAATCCAGCAGCCAGGCAATGGCCGGCGACTGGTTAGGCTGCTGCCAGGTCAGGCAGCAGGCGCTGGGGGGAAACGGCTCCTGCAGTTGCAGCACCGCCAGTTCACCGCTTGCCACCAGCGGCAGCACCCGGTGCGCCGGCGCCATGCCGACGCATAAGCCGCCGCGCAGGCAATCTACCGCCGACACCCAGTCCGGCACCACCAGCCGCCGCTGGTTATCCAGCGACCAGGTGACGCGCTTGGGCAGGCTGCGCGAGGTATCCTCCAGCAGCAGCGCCGGATAGGGGCGCAGCTGTTCATCGCTGAGCGCGCCGCGCAGCCCGGCCAGCGGATGCTCGGCGCTGACCACGCACAGCCAGTTCATAAAGCCCATATCGCGAAAGGCGAACCCGCCGCCGGCGGGCACCGCGCGCGTGGCGCCGATCGCCATTTCGGCGCGGCCGTCCACCAGCGCATCCCAGACGCCGTTAAACACCTCTGGCTGCAGCAGCAGTTCAACGTCAGGAAAGTGGCGATAAAAATCCAGCACCAGCTGCCGGCAGCGCTGCGGCTTGACGATCAGATCGACGGCGATCTTCACCTGCCCGCGCCAGCCGTTGGCGACCTGCTGGCACTGACGCCGCGTGTCGAGCATTTTTTTGATGACAGCGCGCGATTCCTGTACAAACAGCGCGCCGGCCGGCGTCAGCGTCACGTCGCGATGGCGCCGTTCAAACAGCGGCACCGCCAGCCACTGCTCCAGCTGGCGCACGGTATAGCTGACTGCGGAAGGCACGCGGTGCAACTCCTGCGCCGCCGCGCTGAAACTGCCGGTACGCGCCACGGCGTCGACCACATCCAGAGAATATTCAGACCACATGTGTTTGCCTGCAAAATTTTTCAAACCAGTATGCAAATATTACCGTTTCACAACCAGAGATCCAGCCGGATACACTGCGCGGCGTGAAAACCTGCATCACAAATAACGACTGAGAACGACTATGCGAAACTTTGGATTTATGTGTTATCTGGCCGGCCTGAGTATGCTCGGCTTTCTGGCCACGGATATGTACCTGCCGGCCTTCGGCATGATGCAGCACGACCTGCAAATTTCTCCCGGCGCGATCAGCGCCAGTCTGAGTATCTTTCTGGCCGGCTTTGCCTTTGCGCAACTGCTGTGGGGCCCGCTCTCCGATCGGCTGGGGCGTAAACCGGTGCTGCTGATTGGCCTGGCGCTGTTCGGCCTCGGCTGTCTTGGCATGCTGTGGGCCACTAATGCGCTGCAGCTGTGGACGCTGCGCTTTATCCAGGCGGTCGGCGTCTGCGCCGCCGCGGTGACCTGGCAGGCCATCGTCATCGACCGCTATCCCGGCAGCCGCGCCAACCAGGTGTTCGCCACCATTATGCCGCTGGTCGCCCTCTCCCCGGCGCTGGCGCCGCTGGTTGGCGCCTGGCTGCTGAACCACCTGAGCTGGCGCGCCATTTTCGCCGTGCTGCTGGCGATCACGCTGCTGCTGCTGCTGCCAACGCTGCTGCTGCGTGACAAGCCGCGCCCGCGCGCCAACGAAGGCACCGCACCCGGCATCGGTTTCCTGCAGCTGCTGAAGTCGCCGCTGTACAGCGGCAACGTGCTGGTGTACGCCGCCTGTTCAGCCGGCTTCTTCGCCTGGCTGACCGGTTCGCCGTTTATTCTGGGTAGTATGGGCTACAGCCCGAACGATATCGGCCTGAGCTACGTGCCGCAGACGCTGGCGTTTCTGCTCGGCGGCTTCGGCTGCCGCAGCGCATTAAGCCGTACGAACGGCAATACGTTGCTGCCGTGGCTGCTGGTGACGTACGCCGTCAGCATGGTGGCGCTGTATCTGGTCGCTACCCTGACCACGCCGACGCTGACCACGCTGCTGATCCCCTTCTGCCTGATGGCACTGGTTAACGGCGCCACCTACCCGATCGTGGTGGCGAATGCGCTGACGCCGTTCCCGGAAAGCACCGGTAAAGCGGCTGCGCTGCAAAATACCCTGCAGCTGGGCCTGTGTTTCGTCGCCAGTATGCTGGTGTCCGCCTATATCGCGCAGCCGCTGCTGGCGACGGTAACGGTGATGGTTGCCACGGTCGTCCTGGCCGCCGCCGGCTATCTGCTGCAGCGCGGCAGCGGCGCACAACAACAGGACGCCGAGCGCCGTCAGCATGCTAACTCTGCGTCATAATTACCCATAATAATATTCACTTAAATGACATTTCTGCCGGGCACGATTTACGGTTGAGTAAGCGTCTCGGCAGGCCTATACTCAGAAAAGCGCTAAAAATAACATAGCAATTTCTCGTATTAACCCGTGGCGTTTTGTGGTCGCCAATGGCGTCACTTTTTTACTTTATTGATGAGTTTACCCTGCCGGTCGGTACGGGCTTCTCTTTTGAGTTTTCCTCTGTTCATGTCGGATATCGGACGCCGCGGTGCAATCTTCCGCAGGTATACGTATGTGCCTACCAAAATTGGCTAAGCTTTTTGGGTGGCCATAAGTCAGAAGAAAGGTGATGGAGAAACTAAATGAGTTCATCGTGTTTAGAAGATCTGAGCATCCAGGATAACCCATGGTATCGTATCGCCCATGAAATGCTCAGCATGGCCGATATAGAAATAAACGGCACCCGACCTTTCGATATTCAGGTAAAAAACCCCGAATTTTTTAAACGCGTGCTGCAGGAAGGCTCTCTCGGGCTGGGTGAAAGTTATATGGACGGCTGGTGGGAATGCGAACGGCTGGACTGTTTCTTTCAGCGCGTGCTGACCGCCGGCCTGGAAAGAAGACTCCCCCACCATTTTAAAGACACGCTGCGCATTGCCGCCGCGCGCCTGACCAATCTGCAGTCCAAAAAACGCGCGTGGATCGTGGGGAAAGAGCATTACGATCTCGGCAACGATTTATTTACCCTGATGCTGGATCCTTATATGCAATATTCCTGCGGCTACTGGAAAAGCGCCGACACGCTGGAACAGGCGCAGGAAAATAAATTGCGTATGATCTGCGACAAGCTGCAATTACAGCCGGGCATGCGCCTGCTGGATATTGGCTGCGGCTGGGGCGGGCTGTCGGCGTTTGCGGCCAAAAATTACGGCGTGTCGGTGGTGGGCGTCACTATTTCCGCCGAACAGCAGAAACTGGCGCAGGCGCGCTGCGCCGGGCTGGACGTGGATATTCAGCTGCAGGATTACCGCGATCTGCATCAGCAGTTTGACCGCATCGTCTCGGTCGGCATGTTTGAACACGTCGGGCCGAAGAATTACCGCACCTATTTCGAGGTGGTTGAGCGCAATTTAAAACCCGACGGTTTATTCCTGCTGCATACCATCGGCTCAAACAGAACCGATATGAATGTCGATCCGTGGATCAATAAATATATCTTCCCTAACGGCTGCCTGCCCTCCGTGGCGCATATTGCCCAGACCAGCGAAGGCCGCTTCGTGATGGAAGACTGGCACAATTTCGGCGCCGACTACGATCGCACGCTGATGGCCTGGTATGAGCGCTTCCAACAGGCGTGGCCACAGCTGGCCGAACGCTATTCCGAGCGCTTTGAGCGGATGTTCAGCTACTATCTTAACGCCTGCGCCGGCGCCTTCCGCTCGCGCGATATTCAGCTGTGGCAGGTGCTGTTCAGCCCGAAAGGCGTTGAAGGCGGCATCCGTGTCCCGCGCTGAGTGCCGCAAGCCAGCAGATGACCGGGCAATATAATGAAAAGCCGCAATTCATTGCGGCTTGAGGTTGATGACAAAGTGGCCTGAGAGTCCGAGATACTCGGGCCTAGCGTAACGAGGGGCACTCCGGCGGCTTACGCCGCTACGACCCCATCGCCACGCTCTCCCTAATAACAGACTTTGTCAGCAGTCTGAGGCCGCAATTCATTGCGGCTTTTTCGTCGGTAGCCGTCCCATTTTAGCGAGCATGCTGCGTATGGCCGGCATAAAAAAATCCGTAACCCCTGCAGGTTACGGATAGTCTTCACAGCGCGGCGTCGTCCTGGCGCGGCCGCACGTCATTACGCCGCTATCAGCCGCAGTATACGCGCGTGATTTTATCGTCCCGATCGCCGAGGAAGTTCAGGCGGGTCAGGTTGAAATCCATGGTGACCGCTGCATTATAAGGAATAGTGCGCACCTGACGGGCGTCGATCTGCACGCCGTCCAGCGAAGAGAGCGGCTTGCCCACGTAGTTTTGATACTGCGACGCGCCGCAGGTGTCATCCGCATCGACCGACGACGCCGTCGCGCCGTTTTCTGACGTACTGCTACAGGCAGCCAGCGTCATCAGCGCCGCCAACATCAACGTTTTCCGATAAAACTTCACGTTTAGCTCCTCTTTTTTGCGTTCAAACCCGTCACGTCCGCTCAGGGGTTCGGCGTAGCCGCGCCAAGATTCTGCGCCAGCGTCGCTTCACGGCTGGCCAGGACGCGCTCTACGGTATCCACCACCGCCTGCGTTTGCGGATCGATTTCAATATTCACCTTGTCGCCCAGGCGCTTTTTGCCCAGCGTCGTGCGCTCCAGCGTTTCCGGGATCAGATGCACGCAGAAGCGGTTGTTCACCACTTCGCCGATGGTCAGGCTGATGCCGTCAATACCGACAAAGCCCTTATGCAGCACATATTTCATCAGGTCGGCACTCGGCATGCGCAACCAGACCTGGCGGTTGTTTTCCGAGGTAAAGATCTTGGCGATTTCCGCGGTGCAGATAATATGGCCGGACATCAGGTGGCCACCGATCTCATCATTGAACTTCGCCGCCCTTTCCACGTTGACCTTGTCGCCGACCGTCAGGCTGCCCAGATTGGTCAGGCGCAGGGTCTCTTTAATCAGGTCGAAGCTGACGCGGTTGCCCTCCACCGCCGTGACGGTCAAGCAGCAGCCGTTATGCGCCACCGACGCGCCCAGTTCCAGGCCGGGCAGCAGCTCATCGGGCATTTCAATCACGTGGGTACGGAAATTGGGTTTTTCTTCTACTGCAACCAGCGGCGCAATGCCTTGTACGATACCGGTAAACATGGATGCCTCTTTCTGAAAATTGATATACAGCGCTGGTAGGCAGTGTGCCCCAGATGGCGGAGAAAACCAAACCCGCAGCGGTAAAAAATCGCTGTCTGCGCACGAAATAGACCCGCAGCGGCGCCGTTAACGGTTATTGTGCACTACACTGCGCCAGTGGCTTAAATAAGTCCGAACGGTTACAATACGCCGGTAATAATTCCGCGATTAAATTGCTGTCCATTCGCGACGGCCGTTCTTTCATTGCTTAATACTCAAAAAGGTGTATGCGTGCAGAAGTACTTTATTGAAGCGCGTAGTTTATTAGCCCTCGCTATTCCGGTAATTATCGCGCAAATCGCCCAGACGGCGATGGGCGTGGTGGATACCATTATGGCGGGTGCGTACAGCGCCACGGATATGGCTGCGGTTGCAGTCGGCACATCTATCTGGCTACCGGCTATCCTGTTCGGCCACGGCCTGCTATTGGCCTTAACGCCGGTGATCGCCCAGCTTAACGGCTCCGGCCGTCGCGACCGCATCGCGCATCAGATAAGCCAGGGGTTCTGGCTGGCGAGCGGCGTCTCGCTGCTAATTATCGTCGTGCTGTACAACAGCAAATATCTGATCGATATGATGCACAATGTCGATCCGCAGCTGGCGGAAAAAGCCGTCGGCTATCTGCACGCCATTATGTGGGGCGCGCCGGGCTATTTATTCTTCCAGGTGATGCGCAACCAGTGTGAAGGGTTATCAAAAACCAAGCCGGGGATGGTTATTGGTTTTATCGGTCTGCTGGTTAATATTCCCATTAACTATATTTTCATTTACGGCAAATTCGGCATGCCGGAGCTGGGCGGCGTCGGCTGCGGCGTAGCAACCGGCAGCGTCTATTGGGTGATGTTCCTGTTGATGCGCTGGTACGTGCGCCGAGCGCCGTCACAGCGCGACATCAAACCGGAGCGCGCCTGGTCGCCGGTCGACTGGGGCACGCTGCGCCGCCTGGTCGGCATCGGCCTGCCGGTCGCCCTGGCGCTGTTCTTTGAAGTGACGCTGTTCGCCGTGGTGGCGCTGCTGGTGTCGCCGCTCGGCATCGTCGCCGTCGCCGGCCACCAGATCGCGCTGAACTTCAGCTCGCTGATGTTCGTGCTGCCGCTGTCCCTCGGCGTCGGCTCCACCATCCGCGTCGGCCACCGGTTGGGAGAAGGTAACGTCGACGGCGCGCGCGTTGCGGCCTACAGCGCCATCGGCGTCGGCATCGCCATGGCCTGCTGCACCGCGCTGTTCACCGCCCTGCTGCGCGAACCCATTGCCTTGCTGTACAACGACACGCCGGCGGTGGTCGCCATGGCCTCCCACCTGATGCTGCTGGCCGCGATCTACCAGATCTCGGACTCGATTCAGGTGATCGGCAGCGGCGTACTGCGCGGCTATAAAGATACACGTTCGATCTTCTTTATCACCTTTATCGCTTACTGGGTGTTAGGGCTGCCGAGCGGCTATCTGCTGGCGCTGACCGACTACATCGTGCCGGCGATGGGGCCAAGCGGTTTCTGGATCGGCTTTATTATCGGCCTGACCTTCGCCGCCATCATGATGGTGCTGCGCATGCGTTGGCTGCAGCGTCAGCCGGCCGCGCTGATTTTACAGCGCTCCACCCGCTGATTTTTCCGCCGGCCCCTCCCCGGGCCGGCCACTTCCCAGCCGCAATCTGCGGAAAAAACCGCCTCACTGCGCATAAGCGCAGCAGTCGCGCGAAATCGCGGATAAAATTACGTTTTTCCCCTTGCCAGCAGGCAGCTTGCTCGTTAATATTCGTCCCCGCTGTCAGCCATGACAGACAGGAAAACGATGCGTCCGTAGCTCAGTTGGTTAGAGCACCACCTTGACATGGTGGGGGTCGGTGGTTCGAGTCCACTCGGACGCACCAAATTCCTACAGCAGTTCAGTGCGTCCGTAGCTCAGTTGGTTAGAGCACCACCTTGACATGGTGGGGGTCGGTGGTTCGAGTCCACTCGGACGCACCAAATTACTGCAGCAGTTCAATGCGTCCGTAGCTCAGTTGGTTAGAGCACCACCTTGACATGGTGGGGGTCGGTGGTTCGAGTCCACTCGGACGCACCAAATCATCTCTCCTGATTTGGCGCCCAGAATTCTCCCTTTATTTTATCTCCCTGCTCTATTCTTCCTACTTTCCCGATGCTATGGTGCAACCCTATCTGGAAGAGAGCCAGTTGGTTGAGGTCCTGGCCGACTGGTGCCCCTACTTCGCCGGTTTCCACCTGTATTCCCCCAACAGGCGCAACGCTTCCCCCGCGTTTTCCGCGCTGGTTGAAGCGATCCGCTACCGCAGTTATCCCCCGCTCGCCCGCTGATACCTCAACCGTCGCCAAACGGACGGTGACGCATTAAACACCGTCCGGTTTCTCAGGCCATTTACACTTCCAGTCCCGCTCTGTACTGTCCCCATTTCAATACCGAATTCACCCCTATCGATAAAAAAGGCTCCTGTGGCGGCTTATTCGGACCGGGTGACGCCAGCAGAAAATCGATCAGCTCATTACGCTGACCGGCGATCATATCGGCTAACAGCGTGCCGGTGGCGGTGCCGCGGGTGATCCCCAGCCCGTTGCAACACAGCGCCCCGTAAACATTCGGTGCCAACTGGCCGAAAAAGCCCTCATGGTTTTCCGACAGGCAGATCGCCCCGCTCCATGAATAGTCAAATCCCACATCAGGCAACATGGGGAAACGGCGCGCGAAAGACTGGCGATGCGCAATGATACAGCGTTGCAAATATTTATCGCGCGGGCGGCCGTCCGGCTGAAAACTGAAGCCGTTGCGGATCAGAATCCGGTTATCCGCCGTACGACGTACGGTACTGCCGAAGGGATGTGCGGGGATCACGCCCCAGACGGCCTTTCCGCCCAGGCGCTGCTGTTCTTCCGCGCTCAGCGGACGGGTCAGGCTGCCGTACAGAAAGGTCGACAACAACCGTCCCTGTAAAAAACCAAAATGGGCGGCAAAGGCGTTATTGGTCAAAATCAGTTTATCACTGGTGATACTGCCCTGGTTATGCACCAGCGTGATTTTGTCGCCATAATGGATCTTCGTGACCGGGGTATACTCATACAGCGTCACATTCGCCGGCAGGCTTTCCGCCAGGCCTTTCACCAGCGCTGCCGGCTGCAGCAAGACGGTGCCCGGGATATACAGCGCCTTTTGATAATAGTCGGTGCCGATATGGGCGGGCAGATCCGCCGCGCCAATCATTTCCGTATCCCGGCCGATTTTCTCCAGTCCGCGGCGGTAGGCCTCCAGCACGGCAATGCCCGCCTTGCCGACCGCCGCCTGATATTTCCCCGCCTCGCTCAACTGACAGGCGATCTTATTTTCCGCCACGATAGCGCGCAGGGAGTCCAGACCGAGCGTATTAAGCTTTAGCACCAAATTGGCAGTTTTAATATCGCCGATATAGTCTTTGGCGCCGATATCATGAGGTACATCAATAGCAAAACCGGCATTGCGGCCGGAGGAGCCAAACCCGACTTCCTGCGCCTCCAGCAGCACCACCTCATCGTCAGGAAAATTCAGCGCCAGCTGGCGGGCGGCGGCCAGCCCGGTCAGCCCCGCCCCGACAATCGTCCAGCGCGTCTGTTTCTGCCCGATATGCGCCGGCCGCGGCGCCCGTATCGGGCTGGTGTGATACCAGCCGGCCAGGGCATCATCGCCAGGCAGAGATGTAATATTTCGCACTTTCATCACTCCAGTTCACGTTATTATCGGTGCCTGCCAACGCTGTCGGCAGACCATCGTCAATAAGTCTCTGGACGGTATCGGATGTTCGGATTAAGGAGGGAAATGCCTGCCTGAGCGGGCAACGCTGGCCCGCCGGAGAAATTAACCGCCGATATTCATACGGTCATCGACGTGCAGCCCGCGCGGGGCGATAAACATCTCCATATTTTCACGTGACAGCTCCCAGTGCTCAAACACCAGGTCCACTACCGCATCTTCATTCCGCGCTTCCAGCGCACGGATAAAGGCGTCGTGATGATCTGCCGACAGCCGCAGCCGTTGCGCCATATCCTCATCCTGCGGCCGGAAGAAAGTATGGCCGATACGGCTATGGTCAATCAGCAGGCGTCCCAGACTCGGCTGCAAATAAGGATTGGCCGCCATTTCCCCCATAATTTCATGGAAGCGGTTATTCTCCAGCACCAGCGCCAGCGGATCCTGACTCTGCACCGCTTTACGAAAGCGCTTTTGCGTATCTTTCAACGCCTTCAGCTGCGCCGGCCTGTAATTTTGCACCGCCAACCGACCGGTGGCGGCATAAATCATCGGCGCCACCAGGAAGAAATTACGCAGGGTGGCATGGTTCATCGGGATCACCCTCACGCCTCTTTTTTCGATAATTTCCAGGTAGCCTTCGCCGGCCAGACGCTGAAACACCTCCCTGACCGGGGTACGTGAAAGCCCATACTGATTGCCCAGGCCGCTTTCATCCAACACCTCATCGGGATCGAGCTCCATTGTCAAAATAAGGCGTTTTAAATCCTCATACAGCGCGACCTTACCTGTGCTCACCGTGACCTCCTGAAAAATGACCTATAGTGACGGACGATTATCCGCAGCTAGCCAGACTAGCGGGTCACATTTATTCTATCTACTAAATAATAAAAAAACTCCGCGGCCGATGACTACGTCAGAGACTTATCTTGTTAAAGAGCATCACATATCGCTATTTCAAACCGCACGGCGTTTGCAACGCACAGGTCGTGTGGTAAATAAAACGCAACATCGGTTCCGGGTCGTTATCCGGTCCGCTACGGCGTATTTTTGTTTTTAGCCAGGCGATTTCATCACCCGCCTGATGGCCGAACAGCCGCTTCTCACCGGCATTTTTCAGCCACTTAATAATAAAGGCGTGCTTCTGCCGCACCGTTTTCACTCTTCCCTGCTTTCTGGACAGGGCTAATGCAATCAGCAGGCAAAAATAAATATGCCCCCTACGTTCCAGGTCGATATTCAGCATGGTTGCGCACCACCGCGCTCAGGCACCGGGGAAATGGCGTCATACCCCGGCGCCTTGGTTTACATAGCTTTAGCCGGACACATCTATCCAGATAGTTTTCAGCTCGGTGTATTGATCGTGAGCGAACACTGACTTGTCCCTGCCGCCGAACCCTGATTCTTTGTAGCCGCCGAACGGCGTGGTGGCATCCCCTTCACCGAAGCAGTTAACGGTGACGGTGCCAGCGCGCACCGCGCGCGAAACCCGCACCGCCCTGCGCAGGTTATCGGTATACACCGACGCCGCCAGTCCATAGGCAGTATCGTTCGCCAGAGCGATTACCTCTTCTTCGTTGCGAAAGGCGGTGACGCACAGCACCGGGCCGAAAATCTCCTCACGGAACAGCGCGCTTTGCGGGGTTACCCCGTCAACGATGGTCGGCTGCACGTAGATCTGCGCTTCCGTATCGCCGCCGTGCAGAATCGTCAGCCCCTCCTGCCGCGCGATAGCCAGGTATTCGCTGACTTTGCGGAAATGCGCGGCGCCGATCATCGTTCCGAGACGGTTGGCGGGATCGAGCGGATTGCCCAACGTCCAGCCGTCGATTTGCCGCGCCATACAAGCCAGCAGCGGCGCCTTTACCGCCTCATGCACCAACAGGCGGGAAGTGGCGGAACAGTTCTCCCCCATATTCCAGAAGGCGCCATTGAGCACCTGCTCCGCCACCTTTTCCAGATCCTCCGCATCGTCAAATACGATCGCCGGGTTCTTCCCGCCGCACTCCAGCACGACTTTTTTCAGGTTAGAGTCCGCCGCATAGCGCAGAAAGCGACGGCCGGTCGCGGTAGAGCCGGTAAAACTCACCATATCAACATCAGCGTGCAAGCCAATCGGTTCTCCCACCGCCTGCCCGGTACCGGTGACGATATTCAGCACCCCGGCGGGTATGCCAGCCTGCTGCGCCAGTTCCGCTACCCGCAGCGCCGTCATGGAAGTCTGTTCCGCAGGCTTGACGATCACGGAACAACCGGCCGCCAACGCGGGGCCGATTTTCCACGCCAGCATCAGCAGCGGGAAATTCCACGGCAGCACACAGCCCACCACGCCGATCGGTTCTCTGACCACCAGCGCCAGCGTTTCATTGCCGGTCGGCGCGCTCTGGTCATACAGCTTATCGATCGCCTCAGCATGCCATCTCAACACATGGACGGTTTCCGGTACATCGACCGCCAGACATTCCCCCAGCGGTTTTCCACTGTCGAGGCTTTCCAGCAGCGCCAGCCGTTCACTCTGCTGTTCGATCAGCGCGGCCAGTCGCAACAGCACCGCCTTGCGCTCGGCCGGCGCCTGCTGACGCCAGACGCCCAGCTCAAATGCCGCCCGCGCGCTACGCACTGCGTCATCGACATCAGCGGCATTGCAAGCGGCGATCTGCGCCAACACCTCACCGGTGGCCGGGTTGGTGGTCGCCAAGGTCTGACCGCTGGCGGCAGACACCCAGCGTCCGTTAATAAAAGCCTGCTGCGGAAAATCGATTTCCCGCGCTAGGGCCGCATAATGTTCTACGCTGCGTATATCGCTCATGTTGACCTCCTCACACCACCGATATGGCGGCCACATTGCGTTTCACCTCGGCGATCACCGCCTGCAGCTGTGCTTTTTCCGCATCATCCAGCGGTTGCAGTGGCGCACGCACTGGCCCCACGGCCAGCCCCTTCAGTTCGCACCCCTGTTTAATCGACTGTACAAACTTGCCGGCATCGAGGAAATTCATCAGCGGCATCATCGCGGCCATGATTTTGCGTCCTTTATCGAAATCCTTCTCCACCACGCAGGCCTGATACAGCGCAACATGTTCGCGCGGAATAAAATTCGAACCGGCGCACACCCAGCTGCGGGCGCCCCAGGCAAAGAATTCCAGCGCCTGATCGTCCCAGCCGCAGGAGAGCGCAATACTCGGATACCGACATGCCAGCAGGTGCAGGTTATTCATATCACCGGAACTCTCTTTAATCGCCACTACGTTCGGCGAACGGCTCACGGCGGCAAAGTAGTCGTCCCCCATACTGATGCCCATCCGCCCCGGATAGTTGTACAGCATGATCGGCAGCTGCGCGGCACGGTCCACCGTCAGCGCATGGTGGGCATTTTCCTGCTCGGTCGGCAGCGCATAAGGCGGCGACGTCACTAAAATCGCATCCGCCTTGATTTCCCGCGCGTGTCGGGCGTAAACCACCGCATCCTCAGTGCGGATCGCGCCGGTGCCGACGATCAATGGCAGGCGGTTGCCAATCACCTGACGCGCCCGCTCGGCCAGCGCCAAACGCTCCTCCACCGTTTGCGCGTAATACTCGCCCGTCGAGCCACCGATGATAATGCCGTGCACCCGCGCTTCGATCAGCGACTCCAGCACCTGATCAAAACGGCCGTAGTCGATGGCGCCGTCTGCCGCATAAGGGGTGACCGCCGGGGTATAGATGCCTTCAAATTTAAACACGTGACCTCCAGAGTAAGGCGCGAAACCCTTCCGCGCCGATAGCATTTGTTAAAAATTTGCACACAGCAGCCGGCCGGTCAATGCGTCAATACATTTTGTATACATGAAAAATACAACAAAAACACAACTTAATAGGATAAAATGTCAAATGAAAAACAAATTAACCTTTAAAATCAATGACAAAATAAAGATATTCATTATGTTTATTTTTCTATTTGTTTTCAGATAATGATCACATTCTTAGATAAACACCGCTTTAAACGTATTTACAGCGGCGTTCGAGCAGCATAATTTTGCAGCTGTTTTTAACGTTGATTTAACAGGAACGCCCGTTGAAGATCTCCGGGCAACATTCTGTTTACATACAGAGGTGTCGGGTCATGACCCAGAAGAAAGCAACCTTGATCGGACTGATCGCCATCCTTTTGTGGAGCGCTATCGTCGGATTGATTAAAAGCGTCAGTGAAGGCTTCGGCCCGGTAGCCGGCGCAGCCATGATTTATACCTGTAGTTCCGTGTTGCTGCTATTTACTCTGGGGTTTCCCAACATACGCAAATTTCCGCTGAGCTACCTGGTCTTTGGCAGCATACTCTTCGTGTGCTATGAACTGTGTCTCTCGCTCTCACTCGGTTTCTCAAACACCGGCAGGCAGGCTATCGAGGTCGGCATGGTGAATTATCTCTGGCCCAGCATGACGATGCTGTTGGCATTGGTGGTTAACCGGCAAAAAATAAGCCTTATGATCATTCCCGGCATGATAATTTCTATCGTGGGAATATGCCGCGTTCTTGGCGGCGAACGGGGTATTGCTTTTGATGAAATTGCCAGAAACCTGCAGTCAAACCCGTTAAGTTACGGTCTGGCATTTAGCGGCGCCGTTATTTGGGCGATCTATTGCGTTGTGACTAAAAAGCTTGCCAACGGTAATAACGGTATTACGCCCTTCTTTATTTTGACGGCGCTGGTGCTGTGGGCAAAATATTTCATTTCACCGCAACCGGCTTTTGCGCTGAACGGCCAGGTTTGGCTTAGCCTGGCATTATCGGCTGCCGCCATGGGCTTTGGCTATGCCGCCTGGAATACCGGCATTCTGTACGGTAACGTCGCGGTTTTGGCCAGTATTTCCTACTTCATTCCCGTGCTCTCCGCCATGCTGGCCGCAGTCATACTGCGTTCCGAACTGGGTGCCCCCTTCTGGCAAGGCGCCGCGATGGTCAGCCTGGGATCGCTAATCTGCTGGCGGTTCAGCGGCACACGCACCAGCAGCCTGAAAAGCATCAAAAAGCGTGCGCCGGATACACCATAATAAATATATCGGCGGCGAAAGATAAAAATAATATTCCGCCGCAGTATTAACCACAGCGATGTTATTTTCATGTCGGCCATGCGCTCTATGGTCAGTTTTTCTCCGCACCGAGGTAATTATATTATGAATCACGTAAAACTCAGGTAAATATCAGAGCGTCATTCTCATGTTGCGAAAGTTTACTATGCCGAAATGTCGCCGGCAGGCGACCCATTGTTTATCACCATTATTTTTCGGCGCTGGAAATAAATAAAAAATAGAATTACTGCCGGTCAGCATCCCGCCAGAACAAGACTGCCGGCACTGCCGTGAGTTTTATTTTTTACCCGCAGCGCCATAAATAAAACAGGAGTGAAACATGTCAAATACCGTTTCTGTTGAAGATGTGCCGCTTAACCGCTTTCACCGCCTACTGACCGTACGTTCCGGCGGTGGTTCTTATGTCGACGGCTATGTGCTCAGTATTATCGGCATCGCCATGACCCAGGTCTCCCCGGCGCTGGGCCTGAGTGCGCTCTGGGAAGGACTGATCGCCGCCTCCGCGCTGATCGGGATCTTTTTCGGCGGTTTTATCGGCGGCGCGTTGACCGACCGTCTGGGCCGCAAACTGCTCTACTTCGTCGGCCCGACGCTGTTTGTCGTCACCTCTGCCGCCCAGTTTTGGGTACAAAGCGGCGAAACCCTCTTTATACTGCGCTTCCTCAGCGGTGTGGCGGTCGGCATTGAATACCCGGTCGCCACCGCATTTTTGGTGGAGTTTCTGCCTAAAAAACAGCGTGGCCCCTGTTTGGCGACGCTGACGATTCTGTGGTTCGCCGGGGCGGCTACCGCTTATCTGACGGGGGAGATCATTCTGCATGTCGGCGGGGAAAATGCTTGGCGCCTGTGCCTCGCCAGCACCGCCATTATCGGCGCGGCACTGTTTATCGTTCGTCTGGGCACCCCAGAATCCCCGCGCTGGCTGCTGAGCAAAGGGCGCACCGCCGAGGCCGAAGCCATTATCCGGCAGGTATACGGCCCAACTTTCGGCCTGCGCAATCTGCCGGAAAGCAACGAAAGCGGCAAACTGTCATTTATCAGCCTGCTACATGCCGGCTATGGTAAACGCATGGCCTTTGTCACCCTGTTCTGGACCTGCTCGGTCATTCCGGTATTCGCCGTCTACGCCTTTGCACCGAAAGTGCTGGATGCGCTGCATCTAAGCGGCAACTGGGCGTCCTATGGCTCCATCGCCATTACATTGCTGTTTGTCATCGGCTGCATTATCGCTACCCGCCTGGTCAACAGTATGGGGCGGCGTAAATTATTACTGCGCAGTTTTCTCTGGTCGGGCCTGGCGCTACTGCTGCTCGGCTTCCTGCGCGATGGGCCGTCGTGGCTGATTCTGCTGCTGTTCGGCGCCTATGCCCTGTTTATCGGCGGCGCGCAGGTGCTGCAGCTGGTCTATCCCAATGAGATCTTCCCTACTCGCATTCGCGCCGGCGCCGTAGGCGTCGGTACCTCGATGTCACGCATTGGCGCGGCGGTCGGCACCTATCTCGTGCCGCTGTCGTTACAGAACATCGGCATCGGCCACACCATGTATATCGCTGCAGCCATTACCTTCATCGGTCTCGCGGTATCCTGGCTGCTGGCGCCGGAAACCAACGCCAAAAATCTGGAAGAGGCGGCGGCGCTCGACGAATCACCCGTCGCCAAGCGCGTGTTAACCCCCAACCTGCCCAAACGTAACTCTTGGTAGACCATCCTCGGCGGGGCAAGTCCCCGCATTATCCTTCACGCTTAATCAGGTACTCGACCTTACGCCGACGCTTACGATAAGCGCTCGGCGTTTCGCCGTATTGCTTGCGAAACCAGGCAATCAAATGCGAAGCGTCAGAAAAGCCGCAGTTTTGCGCAATAGCATTAATACTGTGACTGGTGTCAGCCATCAGTTTACGCGCATGAGTCAGACGCATGTTGCGCCAGTATACTGCGGCAGAACAGCCCGTACTGCGGGTGAAAACAGCATTAAGTTGGCGGAAAGGTACGCCGACAAACGCGGCGACATCGCCAATCGGCAATGGCGCATCAAGATGGTGCTGCATAAAATCGACCGCTTTACGCACCAGCTCGTTATCGTAACCGTCCAGTTCACCGGCATTTTCTCGTTTACGCCCGCGCACGCCGTTTCCATCCGGTTCATCGACCAACAGGTACTGCAGCACTTTACGCATTCTCAGGGCACCGCAATGCTGGCGAATCAGATCGGCCGCCAGATCGATGCCGGTGCCGCCGGGACACGAGATCACCCCGCCGTCGCGAATATAAGTTTTATCAATCACCGGCGTGGCTTTGGGAAAGCGCCGGCGGAATTCTTCACGGGTGGTGAAATGAATGGCGCAGCGCCTCCCGTCCAGCAGCCCGGCGTTGCCGGCGATAAAGGCGCCGCTGCACAGCGTAATGATCGGCACGCCGCGACGGTGCAGATCGCGCACCGCCTCCCGTAGCCAGAGCGGCGGATCGCGCGTCTCTTCCAGCAAACCGCCGGCCAACACGAAATAATCCCACTTCTGGTTAAAATCCAGCGGCGCGGTGGGCGTAACCGGCAGGCCGCAGCTGGCGGTAACCGGCTGATTGTCGCAGGTCATCCACTCCCAACGGCACAATATTTGTCGGCTGTCGAAGGACTCATCGGCAGCAAACCTCAGCGATTCCACCAGTCCGGCAACCGACGCTAGCGTAAAGTGGTTAATCAGCAGGAAACCGATGGTCAAATCGGGGGCTGGCTGCGGGCCTGCATCGCTGCAGCTTGGGGGAGAAATGTGCATAGGCAAAATCCGTCGGTAACTGGCTATATCGAATGCAACGCCGGATGGCGACACGACAGCATAACATGCAGCAACGCGCCGCCGAGCGCACCAACGCGGAAAAACGGCGAAAAAGGAAAGTATTTTTGGCGCCGCCGCACCGATCGGCTATCATCGGCGGCCTGATTTGCCAAGAGGGTATTATGTTGAAATTTATTGCCGCATCGGCGTTTAGCACGCCCGATAATGGCCAGTCCCGCCGTGAGGGACAGCTGAGCGATGGCCGTGCCGCCGCGGAAGTCCGCTTTGACGCCGGTGCCTTCGGCCAGTTGCAAAAGCGTGATGACGCCGTGCAAATCCGGGTGATCGACGGCGAATTCGAATTTACCGTCGGCAGCGATATTCTTCTGCTGCAGGCTGGTGAAAGCGTGACGGTTGCGGCGCAGGTGCCCAGCGGCTGTTTCTGCCTGGCCGCCGGCACCCTGCTGGAAATCCGCATAGTAGGTTAACGCCCGCGACGTTTTATTTACACCGTGATAATTTGCGCAACAAATTCGCCGCACCAGCGCGCATTTGCGCCACATTTGCTCTCTTTTTGACTAAACCTGCGCCAGTCATCGGTTTTTTGTTTTGTTTCCCACCCTGATGGCCTTATAATGCGCGCGTCTTTCAGTTGAATGGTTTCAGCCCTTGATCTGTGAAAACGCAATAACAACAATCTTATTTTCCGCACGTTTTCGCCGTATCCCCGCACGCCGGCGCGGGCTGAATTTTTCCGCCCCATCTCAGCCGTGGTCACCTATTCTTAACTATGCTCTGCCCTATCAGGCTCGACTCAAATTCCATACCGACGGTCTGACCGCCGGTTTTATTCGTTTTATTATCCATCACAACTTGTAGAAAAAATCGTCATGAAAAAGACCAAAATTGTTTGTACTATCGGTCCCAAAACCGAATCGGAAGAGATGCTGACCCAGTTGCTGAACGCCGGCATGAACGTCATGCGCCTGAACTTCTCACACGGCGACTATGAAGAGCACGGCAACCGCATCAAAAACATGCGTGCGGTAATGGCCAAGACCGGCACCACCGCCGGCATCCTGCTGGACACCAAAGGCCCGGAAATCCGCACCATGAAGCTGGAAGGCGGTAAAGATGCGGCGCTGGTGGCCGGCCAGACCTTCACCTTCACCACCGATCAGAGCGTGATCGGCAACAGCGAACACGTTGCCGTCACCTACCCTGGCTTCGCCGCCGACCTGAAAATCGGCAACACCGTGCTGGTTGACGACGGCCTGATCGGCATGGAAGTGACCGATATCAGCGAAAGCGAAGTGGTGTGCAAGGTGCTGAACAACGGCGACCTCGGCGAAAACAAAGGCGTTAACCTGCCGGGCGTATCCATCCAACTGCCGGCGCTGGCGGAAAAAGACAAGCGCGACCTGATCTTCGGCTGCGAGCAAGGCGTGGACTTCGTCGCCGCCTCCTTCATCCGCAAACGTTCCGACGTGCTGGAAATCCGTGAACACCTGAAGGCCCACGGCGGCGAGCAGATCCAGATCATCTCCAAAATTGAAAACCAGGAAGGCCTGAACAACTTCGACGAAATCCTCGAAGCGTCAGACGGCATCATGGTAGCGCGCGGCGATCTGGGCGTGGAAATCCCGGTGGAAGAAGTGATCTTCGCGCAGAAGATGATGATTGAAAAATGTAATCGCGCGCGCAAAGTGGTCATCACCGCTACCCAGATGCTCGACTCGATGATCAAGAACCCGCGCCCTACCCGCGCGGAAGCCGGCGACGTCGCCAACGCCATTCTGGACGGCACCGACGCGGTTATGCTGTCCGGCGAGAGCGCCAAGGGCAAATACCCGCTGGAAGCGGTCAGCATCATGGCGACCATCTGCGAGCGCACCGATAAAGTGATGCCGAGCCGCATCGACAGCCTGAACGACACCCGCAAACTGCGCATCACCGAAGCGGTATGCCGCGGCGCGGTGGAAACCGCCGAGAAACTGGCGGCGCCGCTGATCGTGGTCGCCACCAGCGGCGGCAAGTCGGCCAAATCCGTGCGTAAATACTTCCCGGACGCCAACATCCTGGCGCTGACCACCAACGAAGTCACCTGCCACCAGCTGGCGCTGAGCAAGGGCGTGATCCCGCAGATGGTCAAAGAGATCGCCTCTACCGACGACTTCTACCGCATTGGTAAAGAAGCGGCGCTGGCCAGCGGCCTGGCGCAAAAAGGCGACATCGTGGTGATGGTTTCCGGCGCGCTGGTGCCAAGCGGCACCACCAATACCGCTTCCGTTCACGTGCTGTAATTTAAAAAGTGACAGAAATCTGCTGGACAAAACGCCGCTCTGCGGCGTTTTTTTTTACCTGAGTAAACGATATTTCCGAAAACGCAATAGCTGGCGCGTCATTATTAAGGCAATAATGAATAGGAGCAGTCTGATGGAATCCGGCTGTTTTGCTTCACTTTTTTAACTATTGTGTAAAACAAGATGCAAGTTTGAGCGAACGATCAAAATAAAGCCCTCCAACGCAAAAAATTTATTCTCTTTCGAAAAAAGTTTGTGTAATACTTGTAACGCTACATGGAGATTAACTCAATCTAGAGGGTGTTATAATGAATCGTACTAAACTGGTACTGGGCGCTGTAATCCTGGGTTCTACTCTGCTGGCTGGTTGCTCTAGCAACGCTAAAATCGATCAACTGTCTTCTGACGTTCAGACTCTGAACGCTAAAGTTGATCAACTGAGCAACGACGTGAACTCTATCCGTTCCGACGTTCAAGCAGCTAAAGACGACGCAGCACGTGCTAACCAGCGTCTGGACAACCAAGCTCATTCTTACAAAAAGTAAGAGAGTTTCGGTAACTGAAAACGGCGCACCCTGTGCGCCGTTTTTTTATGCCTGTCGTTCCCGCTTCGCCCGCCCTTTCCTGACATCCCCAGCCAATGAGATAAAAAAAGCCCAGCGCCTGGCTGAGCTTTACCGTTTACGCGCGCTGTACGCTACTGTGCCTGGCTGATCGGCGCCGCCTGTACATCGGCCTGCTTACTGCCGCCAAACAGCTGTACCGACGGCAGAGGGACGTCTGCGGGGTTCTGCCCGACGCTCACCAGCACCGGCATGCCGGAACGGCGCGTCATCGCGCTGTCAAACACCGTTTGATCCGTTTCTGCGCTATCGACGAATTTCTGCTGCGACTTGGACAGCGTAATCGGCATCGTCTGCGGATCGTCGCTTTCCACTTTCGACAGCGGCTGATGCACTTCCGCATAGCGCTTACCGTCCGGCTCCACCGATACCTTCACCGGCTCGTTGATAATCTGCACGCGGGTGCCCCTCGGCACGCTGTTGAACAGCGCTTCGATATCGTCAGGGCGCAGGCGGATACAGCCGGAGCTAACGCGCATGCCGATGCCGAAGTTGGCGTTGGTGCCGTGGATCAGATATTCCCCGTGTCCCATCGCCAGGCGCATGGCGAACAGCCCCATCGGGTTATTCGGCCCGGCCGGCACCACCGCCGGCAGCGTCTCACCCTTCGCCGCGTAGCGCTTGCGAATATTGGCGGTCGGCGTCCAGGTCGGATTCGGGATCTTCTGGCTGACCGAGGTGACCTTCAGCGGCGTATGCATGCCGGTCTGGCCGATGCCGATCGGGTAGACAATCACCTTGTCTTCCCCTTTCGGGTAGTAATACAGCCGCAGCTCCGCCAGGTTGACCACAATGCCTTCACGCTTGGTGTCCGGCAGCAGCATCTGCGTCGGAATGGTCAGCACCTTGCCCGGCTTGGGCAGGTAAGGATCGGTGCCGGGGTTGGCCTCCAGCATGCCCAGCAGGCCAATTTGGTATTTGGCGGCGATCGCCTCCAGCGAGAGGCCCTCATTCGGTACGGTATAGGTGGTGTTTTCACCAATCAGACGGCTGTTCGCCGGCGGCAACGGATATTCGGTCGCGTTAGCCGCCTGACTGCCGGCTAACACGGAGGCGAATAGTACGCCCATCAATGTCAACGCACGTTTCATACTCTTCCCTATTTTTCAGTACGGTTCGGCCACAAGGCTAACTGCCGCCGGTTTACGGGTAAATCAGACATTCACCTGTTTAATACTAGCAACGTTGGGTATAAAGGCAATAAGTCGCCTAAAAATCAAGGTGTTATAACCCAACCCCAGGCAGGATTTGTCAAGATAACGTCAACAACTAAGCATTTGAAAAAACGTTGATTTGCGATGGACGGGGCTATTTGGCGACGTTTTGTAAAGGCTCATTGACATAATCAATGAGCCGGAACGACGGGCGGGAAAAGTATTACAGCTGTGCGGCTTTTTGCCGAATGGCGCGGATCATCGCCTCCAGCCCCTGCGAGCGCGACGGCGTCAGATGCTGGCTGAGCGCCAGATCGGCAAAGAAAGGACGCACGTCCAGCTCGACGATCTGCTGCGGCGTCAGGTCGCGGTAGACAATAAACACCACCGTCAACAGACCTTTGACTATCGCGGCGTCGCTGTCGCCGCTGAACTCGACCTGGCCCTGCGCGTTTTTGCGCATCAGGATCCACACCTGGCTCTGGCAACCCGAAATCAGGTTTTCCGGACGGTGCGCCTCCTCCGCCAGCGGCGGCAGGCGGCCACCCAGCTCGATCACATACAGGTATTTCTCTTCCCAATTCAGGCAGCGTGAAAAATTACGCGCCAGTTTATCTTTATCCGGCAAGTTGGCCATCAGGCTTCCTATCGTTGTTCCGCCGCCGGGCGCTTAGCCCAGCAGCCGCTGAATTCGCTGCAGACCGGCCACCAGCCGATCCACTTCCTCGCGGGTATTGTACATCGCCAGCGAAGCGCGACACATGCTCGGCACCTGATAAAACGCCATCAGCGGCATGGCGCAGTGGTGACCGGTGCGAATGGCGATGCCGTACTGGTCCAGGAAACTGCCGACGTCATAGGCATGGTGCTCCCCCAGGTTGAAGGCGATCACCCCGGCGCGCTGCGCCGGCCCGTAGACGCGCAGCTGCGGCACCTGCTGCAGCGCCTCCTGCGCATACTGCATCAGCGCCTGCTCATACTGCTGAATCTGCGCCAGCCCCAGCTGCGATACGTAGCTCAGCGCCGCGCCCAGCCCCATAATGCCGGCGGTATTGGGCGAACCGGCCTCAAAGCGCCACGGCGCCTCGGCATAGGTGGTGCCCTGCGTCAGGCTGACCTGCTGGATCATCGAACCGCCGCCTTCCCACGGCGGCATCTGCTGCAGCAGATCGGCCTTGCCGTACAGAATGCCGATGCCCGACGGGCCGTACAGCTTATGGCCGGAGAATACGTAAAAATCGCAGTCCAGCGCCTGTACGTCCACCTGCTGATGCATCACCGCCTGCGCGCCGTCCACCAGCACTTTCACCCCGGCGGCGTGCGCCCGGGCGATAATGTCGTGCAGCGGGTTGACGGTGCCCAGCACGTTGGAGACCTGGGTAATCGCCAGCAGCCGGGTGCTGGCGTCGATCAGACCGGGCAGATCGGCCAAATCCAGCGTACCGTCCGGCTGCAGCGGCCAGACGCGCAGCGTCACGCCGCGCGCCTGCGCCAGCATCTGCCACGGCACGATATTGGCGTGGTGCTCCATCTCGGTGATGATGATGCTGTCGCCCGGCTGCAGCAGGCTGCCGTAGCTGTTGGCCACCAGATTGATGCCCTCGGTGGTGCCTTTGACGAACACAATTTCTTCCGCCGACGCGGCATTGATAAAGCGCGCCGCCTGTTCACGCACCGCCTCCATCTGCTGCGTCGCCTCGGCGCTCAGGCTGTGAATGCCGCGGTGCACCGCGGCGTAGCCGTGGCGGTAGAACGCCATTTCGCGATCAATCACCGACTGCGGCTTTTGCGCGCTGGCGGCGCTGTCGAGGTACGCCAGCGGCTGACCGTTGACCTCACGCGCCAACAGCGGAAAGTCCCGGCGCACCTGTTCAATCGGAAAACTCATACGGCCTCCCGCGGCAGGCGCTGTGCAATATGCGCCAACACCCGCTCGCGAATCACGTCATTGCCGATGCCTTCGGTCAGTTCGGCGGCGAAGGCGAAGATAATCATCTGCTGCGCATCATGCTTGGCGATGCCGCGCGACTGCAGATAGAACAGCTGCTCTTCGTCGATGCGGCCCACGGTGGCGCCGTGGCTGCACTTGACGTCGTCGGCGTAAATCTCCAGCTGCGGCTTGGTGTCCACCTCCGCCACCTTGCCCAGCAGCAGGTTGTGGTTGGTCATCTGGCCGTCAGTCTTGATGGCGTGCTGCGCCACCTTGATCATGCCGTTAAACACCGCCCTGGCGCGGTCGCTGACCACGGTTTTATGCAGCTGACGGCTCTCACAATAGCCTTTGTTATGCTCCAGATAGCTGCGGGTATCGCAGATCTCTTTCCCCACCGGCAGCACCAGGCTGTTGAGCTGCAGATTGGCGCCTTCGCCGTTCAGCTGCGCGCTGGTGTTGTGCCGCGTCAGGCCGGCGCCCAGCAGGAAGCTGTCGCTTTTCACCCGCGCGTCGCGGCCAATCTTCAGGTCGTTATGGGCAAAGTGGTAACTCGGCTGATTCTCAAACGCCAGCTTGCAGTGGTGCAGTTGGGCATTGTCGCCCACCGTCGCGGTCAGGCGCGCGCCGGTAAAGTGCGCGTGCTCGTTCAGGCTGACGTAATGTTCGATCACCTCCGCCTGCGCGCCGGCCGCCACCTCCAGATGGTGGCGATGGTGCACGCTGTTGATCTCGCCGGCGCCGCTGCGCCCGCTGCTGATATGCAGCAGATAGAGCGGACGGGCGGCCACTTTGCCGGCCGGCAGGCGAATCAGGCTGCTTTCCGGCGCCAGGCTCTCGGTCAGGTGCAGGAAGATCTCCGGCTGAATCGGCTCCGGCAGCTGATACCCGGTCAGTTCCAGCTGGTAGTCGCCGAGATCGGCGTCGCTCAGATCCGCCTGATAGCGGCCGTCGACAAACACCAGCCGGTAGGCGTCGAGGGGCAGCGCCAGCTCGGCGCAGCGCTCGGCGCTCACCGTCGCCGGCTGCGGCGCATGGAACTGCTGCGCCAGCAGGCCGTCCAGCGGCGTGTATTTCCAGTTTTCATGTTTGCGCGTCGGCCAGCCCAGCCGCAG
The DNA here is from genome assembly GCF_000330865.1 of Serratia sp. FGI94. Lineage (NCBI taxonomy): Bacteria > Pseudomonadati > Pseudomonadota > Gammaproteobacteria > Enterobacterales > Yersiniaceae > Serratia > Serratia sp. FGI94. Next base: position 2,149,903 of record NC_020064.1, on the reverse strand, counting down.
CGCCTGCTGCCAGTTGGTCAGGGCATGCGGGGAGTGCTCACCGCCCTGCGCCTCAAACAGGCTGTAGAGCTGTTGCAGCGCGCGTGAATTATTGTTGGTCGGCAAGCCAGCCATAGCCCTGCTCCTCCAACTGTTTCACCAGAGAGAAATCACCGGATTTCACGATGCGCCCCTGGGAAAGTACGTGGACGTAATCCGGTTTGATGTAATCCAGAATACGCTGATAGTGGGTGACGATAATAAAGGCACGCTTGCCGTCGCGCAGCGAGTTCACGCCGTTGGCGACGATTTTCAGCGCGTCGATGTCCAGCCCGGAATCGGTCTCATCCAGAATGCACAAATCCGGCTCCAGCGCGGCCATCTGCAGAATATCGTTACGCTTCTTCTCACCGCCGGAGAAACCGACGTTCACCGAGCGGCTCAGCAGGTCGGCCGGCATATCCAGCAGCGCGATCTTCTCTTCGATAAAATCGGCGAAGTCAAAACGATCCAGCGCCTCCAGGCCGCGGTATTTGCGCACCGCATTGACCGAGGTCTGCAAAAAGAAATGGTTGCTGACGCCGGGGATCTCCACCGGGTATTGGAAGGCGAGAAAGACTCCTTCGCCGGCGCGATCTTCCGGATCCAGCTCCAGCAGGTCTTTGCCCTTAAAGGTGACGCTGCCGCCGCTGACCTCATACTCTTCACGCCCGGCCAGCGTCGCGGACAAGGTGCTCTTGCCGGAGCCGTTCGGCCCCATGATGGCATGCACTTCGCCCGGTTTAATCTCCAGACTCAGTCCTTTCAGGATCTCATTGTCTTCCGCGCTGACGCGTAAATCTTTAATACTTAACATGCTGTATCCTCAGGTGGCGTTGTCACGCCCAAAATCTTGTCGCTGCCGCCAAACCGGCAGGGTTAACCGACGCTGTGCTCCAGGCTGATGGCCAGCAGCTTTTGCGCTTCCACCGCGAATTCCAGCGGCAGTTCGGAGAAAACGTCCTTACAGAAACCGTTGACGATCATCGAGATGGCGTCATCTTCGCTGATGCCGCGCTGCAGGCAGTAAAATAGCTGGTCGTCACCGATTTTCGAGGTGGTGGCTTCGTGCTCCAGCTGCGCGCTGTTGTTGCGCGCCTCGACGTACGGGAAGGTGTGCGCCCCGCTGTCCGGGCCGATCAGCATCGAATCGCACTGGGTGAAGTTACGCGCGTTTTCCGCCCCCGGCAGGATTTTCACCAGTCCGCGGTAGGTATTCTGGCTGTGACCGGCGGAGATGCCCTTGGCAATAATGGTCGATTTGGTGTTTTTGCCGATATGGATCATCTTGGTGCCGGTATCCGCCTGCTGATGACCGCTGGTCAGCGCCACCGAGAAGAATTCGCCGATCGAATTGTCCCCTTGCAGGATGACGCTGGGGTATTTCCAGGTAATGGCCGAACCGGTTTCCGACTGGGTCCAGGACATTTTGGAATTAGCGCCTTCGCACAGCGCGCGCTTGGTGACGAAGTTCAGGATGCCGCCTTTGCTTTCGCCGCCGGCGAACCAGTTCTGCACCGTCGAGTACTTCACCTCGGCGTCTTTATGCAGGATCACCTCCACCACCGCCGCGTGCAGCTGGTAGCTGTCGCGCACCGGCGCGGAACAGCCCTCGATATAGCTGACGTAGCTGCCCTCATCGGCAATCAGAATGGTGCGTTCAAACTGGCCGGTTTTCGCCGCGTTAATGCGGAAATAGGTGGACAGCTCCATCGGGCAGCGCACGCCTTTCGGCACATAGACAAAGGTGCCGTCAGAGGCCACCGCGGCGTTCAGCGCCGCAAAGAAGTTATCGTTGGACGGCACCACCCGGCCGAGGTACTGACGCACCAGCTCCGGATGTTCCTGAATCGCTTCGCCGAACGAGCAGAAGATCACGCCGCTCTCCGCCAGTTTTTCCCGGTAGGTGGTGGCGACGGACACCGAGTCGAAAATGGCGTCGACCGCCACTTCACTGCCCTCGCGCACCGGCACGCCCAGCTGTTCGAACGCCTGCTCCACTTCGCTGGTCAGGTAGCCGTTGTCGTTCAGCGCGGCGCCCGCCTGCTGCTCGGCCCCCGGCTGGGAGCCGCAGGCGTCGTCGCAGCTGCCGCAGGACGGCGCCGAGTAATAGCTGTAATCCTGATAGTTCAGTTTGTCGTAATTGGCCTTCAGCCAGTGCGGCTCCTCCATCTGCAGCCAGGCGCGGTAAGCCTCGAGGCGGAACTCCAGCATCCACGCCGGTTCGTTGCGCTTGGCCGAAATCGCCCGCACCACCTCTTCGTTGATGCCTTTGGCAAGCTCATCGGTCTGCAGCTGGGTAAAGAAGCCTTCCTTATAGCGTCCCTCGCTGACCCAGGCCTGCACGTTATCAGGAACTTCTACATTTACATTGCTTCGTGTCATGGCGATCACATCACTCAAACGCCAAAGCTCTCGCCGCACCCGCAGGCGTGCTGAGCTTTGGGGTTATTGAACTTAAATATCTGATTCAGCCCTTCGCGGACGAAATCCACCGTGGTGCCGTCGATAAACGGCATCGCTTTAAGCGGCACGTACAGTCTGGCGCCGTCGCGCTCAAACAGCAGATCGTCGTCGGCCGGCTCGCGGGTCAGATCCAGCACGTAGCCAAAGCCGGCGCAGCCGGACTGTTTTACGCTCAGCTGCAGCCCTTTGACCTGCGGGTCCTGCTGCATCAGCTTGATGATTTGCTGCACGGCGCTGTCGCTGAGCGAAATGCCCTGCCAGGTCTGCTCGTCCAGCGAAAAAGTGCCGACATTTTCTGTTTGCATATGACCTACCTCTTACTGGTCTCTGACGAGACGCATCATCCTCTTCCCGTCGTGTTACACGCGACGCGCGCACGCTGCGCGGGATATCTGCCAGCCATGTTAGTGATAATGATTATCACTTCAACCGTTGGTTTTGCAGGGGTATCGCCCCAGCGCACCAATTTTCCCGCTTCCGGTCGGCAAGCTACGCGGACACCCGCCGCCATCGCGGTCGTCCCTCGGCGCAAGCTCATCGCTAATCAACTGAATAACATGAACTTTATTTACCTCTGCGCCGCCTGACGCGCTGTCCCGTTTTGCTGCCGTGCGCGCCCTGGGACGCTGCCTTAAACATTCATAGAAAATACCTATTTCTGCGTGCTGTCTGGTTTAAAAATGCCCTCGCACGCCAAAACGCCACCGGCATCACACCGGCGGTAAATTTCCCTCACTGGTTAAAGTTTAGTCGCTCACGGGCAAATGGATCGCCGTGCCCTGAATGCCGGCGCAGGAAAAAAATTTATCGCGGATGATTGATCGCCGCCGCGGCTGCAAATATGATAATGATTATCATTTACTTTATCAGGCGTAGGCGAATGAATATTTCAATGAATGCATGGCTGCTGGGCAAGATTGATGACTACAAATTCAGTATCCGCGACGCCACGGTGGATTTCTATATGGCGGAAGCGGCGCTCAAGCGGCCGACGTGCAACGTCGACCACCTGAAGCGTTATAACAGCGTCTGCCTGAATATGGCCAATCTGTGTCTGGAAAACGGCGACGACGACAGCTACCTGCACGCCCTCAGCAAGTTGCATAACCGGCTGATCGTCGAGATCAACAACCCGCAGCGCTGTCAGCTGTTTCGGGTGCAGAGCTACCATTTTGCGCGCCATACCCTGACGCTGATCTGTCAGAAATACGCGATGGAGGGAACCTGGGAAAAGGCTAACGCCTATCAGAAGGACTTCGTCAAACGCGTGCCCTTTCAGCTGTAAGGGCGCGGCATAAGGCCCGGCGTTGAGCCGGGCCGTGACGCATTATTCAATCACCGCCGTGGTCAGGCGGGAGATACAGCACAGCTTGTCGCGCTTGTCGAAAATCTCGATCTGCCAGACCTGGTTGCGCCGCCCGGCGTGCAGCGCGCGGCAGACGCCGCGCACCCGGCCATCGAACGCCGGCCGCAGGTGGTTGGCGTTAATCTCCACCCCCACCACCTGCTGGTCGCCGGTGGTGCACAGGTAGCCGGCCATCGAACCCAGCGACTCCGCCAGCACCACCGACGCGCCGCCGTGCAACAGGCCGAACGGCTGCGTGGTGCGCGGGTCCACCGGCATGGTGGCTTCCAGAAAATCATCGCCGATTTGGGTAAATTCAATCCCCACATGGCCCACCATGCAGCCCTCACCGGAACGGTTTAACTGTTCCAGCGTTGTCTCTCGTTTCCACAGCTTCACGCAATCATCTCCAGCAGCGCCTGTAATGGATGCCGCACGCCGTTGCCCTCAATCCGTTTGACCTGGCTGCGGCAGGAATAGCCGGTAGCCAGGCAACGTTGACGCGGCAACCGCTGCAGCGCCTGGTGCCATGATAACTCATAAATCCCGAGCGAATTTTGCAGGTTCTTGCTTTCATGGCCGTAGGTGCCGGCCATGCCGCAACAGCCCACGCTGACGTTTTCCAATTTGGCGCCGAAGCGGGCGAAGATCGACGCCCACTGCTGGCTGCTGGCCGGCAGCGCGGTGGTTTCGGTGCAGTGGCCGAACAGATACCAGGCTTCGCCGGTCGCCGGCTGCTCGGCCCGCTCCGCCAGCAGCGTCTGCAGCCATTCATGCACCAGCTGTACGCGGAAATCGCCGCGCGACTCGCCGAGGATCTCCTGGTACTCATCGCGGTAACACAGCACCAGCGCCGGATCGACCCCGACCAGCGGCATGCCCAGCCGGGCGACGCGGTTGAGGAAATCGGCGGTCTTGCGCGCCGTTTTGGCAAAGCGCGTCAGGAAGCCTTTCACGTGCTGCGCCTTGCCGTTCGGCGAGAACGGCAGCAGCACCGGCCGGTAGCCGAGTTTTTCCACCAGCCGGACAAAATCCGCCACCACCACGGCGTCGTAATAACTGGTGAACGGATCCTGCACGATCAGCACATACTGGTCGCGCGCGGCATGCGGCAGCGCCTCCAGCTGTTCAAGCGTCATATTGATCGCCTGATGGCCGGACAGCTGCTGGCGCAGCGTCGGGCTGGACAGCAGCGGCACATCGACCATGCCGATGGCGTTACGATTGAGATCGCGCAGCCACGGCTGCTTCAGGAAGAAGTTGAACACCTTCGGCGCCTTGGCCATCAGCGGCGCATAGCTCTCCACGCCGGCCACCACGTAGTCGCTGGCGGGGCGCAGATAGCGCGTGTGGTACAGCTGCAGGAAGCGCGAGCGGAACCCTGGCACGTCGATCTTGATCGGGCACTGGGTGGAGCAGGCTTTACAGGCCAGGCAGCCGGACATCGCCGCCTTCACCTCGTGCGAAAAGTCATACTCGCCCTTACCGGCGTACCAGCTGTTGCGCGTTTTTTCGATCAGGTTGCGGAAGCTCATGCGCTGCTGCGGCAGCTGCTGCTCCAGCTGCACCGGATCGACGCCCTGTTCGCTCAGCAGGCGCAGCCATTCGCGCACCAGCGCGGCGCGCCCCTTCGGCGAATGAATGCGGCTGCCGGTAATTTTCATCGACGGGCACATCGGGCTGCGCGCGTCAAAGTTAAAGCACAGGCCGTTGCCGTTGCACTCCATGGCGCCGCGGAAGGCGCTACGCACGGCGATCGGAATGCGGCGATCCAGCGTGCCGCGCTTTACCGCGTCCACCTTCATCATCGGCGCATCGACGCCGAGCGGCGGACAGATTTTGCCGGGGTTCAGACGATTGTCCGGATCGAACGCCGCCTTGATGCGGCGCAGCTCTTCATACAACGTCTCGCCGAAAAACGCCGGGCTGTATTCGGCGCGGAAGCCCTTGCCGTGCTCGCCCCACAGCAGACCGCCGTATTTGGCGGTGAGCTCCACCACCTCGTCGGAGATCTGCTTCATCAGCATCTCCTGCTGCGGGTCGCACATATCCAGCGCTGGTCGTACGTGCAGCACCCCGGCGTCAACGTGGCCGAACATGCCGTAGCTGAGGCCGTGGCCGTCGAGCAGCTGGCGGAATTCGGCGATATAGTCCGCCAGATGCTGCGGCGGCACGCAGGTGTCTTCCGCAAACGGAATCGGTTTGGCCTGCCCTTTGGCGTTGCCCAGCAGCCCGACCGCCTTTTTGCGCATGCCGTAGATCCGCTCGATGCCGGCCAGATCGCCGCACACCTGGTAGCCGATCACGCCGGCCTGCCGCTCCGCCATCAGCGCGTCCAGCCGCTGACACAACGAGTCCAGCTGCTGTTCAATCAGCGCTTCGTCATCGCCGGCGAACTCGACGATATTCAGCCCCAGCATCTCTTGGTCCGGCACGTCGGCGATCAGCTCGCTGACCGAGTGCCAGACAATATCTTCCCGCGCCAGGTTCAGCACCTTGGAGTCGATGGTCTCCACCGACAGCGCCTTGGCCTCCACCATAAACGGTGCGTTGCGCAGCGCCGAGTCGAACGAATCGTATTTGACGTTCACCAGCCGGCGCACTTTAGGCAGCGGCGTGATATCCAGCCGCGCTTCGGTGATAAACGCCAGCGTGCCTTCGGCGCCGGTCAGAATGCGCGTCAGGTCGAAGGTCTGCAGATCGTCGCTCAGCACGTGGCGCAGGTCATAACCGGTCAGAAAACGGTTGAGCCGAGGGAATTTCTCCAGGATTAGCGCGCGCTGGTCGCGGCAGCGGTTCAGCACGGTGTGGTAGATGCGCCCTTCGGCGGTTTGTTCCTGAGCAATCGTTTCCGCCAGCGTCGTCGGCATGGCGCGGGTGTCGATCATATCGCCGCCCAACAGCACCGCACGCAGGCCCAGAACGTGGTCGGAGGTTTTACCGTACACCAGCGAGCCCTGCCCGGAGGCGTCGGTATTGATCATGCCGCCCAGCGTGGCGCGGTTACTGGTGGAGAGTTCCGGCGAGAAGAAGTAGCCGAACGGCTTGAGGTATTGATTGAGCTGGTCCTTGATCACCCCGGCCTCAACCCGTACCCAGCCCTGCTCCAGATTAATATCCAGAATGCGGTTCATATGGCGCGACATATCCACCACGATACCGCTGCTGAGCGACTGGCCGTTGGTGCCGGTGCCGCCGCCGCGCGGGCTGAAGGTCAGCGTATTGAAACGCTCCTCGCCGGCCAGACGGGCGATCAGCGCCACATCGGCGGTTGAGCGCGGAAACAGCACCGCCTCCGGCAGCAGCTGATAAATACTGTTATCGGTCGCCATCGTCAGGCGATCGGCATAGCTGGTGGCGATATCGCCGTTAAATCCGTTGTGCTTTAACGCTTCCAAAAAATCCAGCACCCGCTGAACCAACCCGGGCGCCTGAGCTATTTGTGGGATCATTGCTTTTGTAGACCCTGTCCGTCTCGTTTTGATGCGCTGATAAACGCGGAATCAGGTCCGTCGCGGGCCTGCCCTAAATTTTTGTTATCGCTATCTATGCTCTGCATAGTTCGAGTTACAGGAAGGCGGCAAGAGAAGGAGTTCCGCTGAGCTTGCTGCGGCAAGCGATCGGCTGACTGAACGTAGCCAACACGTCTGTAACTGGAAGTATGACGGGCATACACGACATATTGAAATGGATATTCAGGAAAAACAAGCGGAACGGGCCACCTTTAAGCAAACCGCCGTCTGACCGAGGCCATACCCGTTGCGGTCCGGCGCAGTTTCATCCAACGAATAACGCGGATATCGGACGACGGCCGAAATGAAAATGCACGCGCTTTATCAGGCTCAATGAGCCAATAGACCATTTCGCCGTTTCAGCGCATTGAAACCACCCTCTTCATTGGTTATGTTACGAACAAATGTCGTTGAGGATGTGAGTATGGATACTATTGAAGAGTCAGGTGGGACTTACTTCTACGCAGGAAGATACAATTTAAGTGCCAGCGAGCTGTTTTTCATCATTTTCTGTGAAGAAACGGCCAACCAATTAGGCATCGATGACTTTGCGGCTATTGTCGCGATTTATTCAGGACGTAATATCTCCAAAACAAGGGCCAAACCTGCAGGAACTATTAAGGACACCTCCTATGCTTCCCGAGGAGCAAGGCGAATATTTGGTCTGGCTACCTTTCCATGGGGAATCAAACTTCCATCGATAATTGGCGGTTACCCTCCAAGTACCATGAAATTCCGAATGACAGCAAAGATAGGTACCTTTACTGGCAGAGCAGTGCCCGTTGTCGGATGGATAATTCTTGCCAAGGATGTAACCGAAATTTCGTTCAAAACTGTAACTAAATACAACATGATAGCGAGAGGCGCCGACAAATTATGGTAGATGAAATCGAGGAACGGATTTATGCGTTGGTCCGCAAACATGATGGTGTCTATCTGTTTAAGGAAAAAACGCTCACCCCAGACACTGACCTGGACACGGATCTACAACTTGAAGACGATGAAGCGAAAGCGTTGATGAACGAGTTTTTTGAACAATTTGGCGTTGACCGGGGAAACTTTGCTCTGGAAACCTACTACCCACCCGAACCGCCGCTGAGTGAGCTGTTAAATCCGTTCAAGAAGAGGGATATCCCTATAGTCCCTGACTTCACTATTAATATGCTCATCGAATCCGCTAAGGCAGGTCGCTGGTTGTACTCATAAAGATCTCCATCATCCATCACCCCCGGCTATGGCCGGGGGGGGCTGCTCGACGAAAACAGCTTTCCGTATCCGCTTTACCATTCTGACTGCCCCGGCACAGCAGCAGGATAAGCCGAACCAGCCGGTGCTCCCACTCCCTCTCATCAGTATTAATTATCTGTCTCTCTGTGAAATTTAACCAAAATGCATCATGATTAATGGGAACAACGGAATCTATCCCCCGCCAGGCGCTGGCGGGCGGGTACTACCAACCATAGGATGAGAGCCTTTCATGACACTCCCACAACCTCGTTACGATTTACCAAGGCTAATTTTTGGCGTGCTGTTTATTGCCATTATGATCATCGCCTGCTTCTGGGTGGTGCAGCCCTTTATACTCGGCTTTGCCTGGGCCGGCATGGTGGTGATCGCCACCTGGCCGGTGCTGCTGAAACTGCAGAAGCTGCTCTGGGGACGACGCTCGCTGGCGGTGCTGGTGATGACGCTGCTGCTGGTGCTGCTGTTCGTAATGCCGATTGCGCTGCTGGTTAACAGCGTGGTGGACAACAGCGCGCCGCTGGTCGCCTGGGCCAGCACGCCGGGCAAGGTACATATTCCCGATCTGGCCTGGCTGCATGCGGTGCCGATGATCGGCGACAAACTGTATGACAGCTACCACACGCTGATCCAAAGCGGCGGCGGCGCGCTGATCGCCAAGGTTCAACCCTACTTCGGCCGTACCGCGACCTGGTTCGCTTCGCAGGCGGCGCATATCGGCCGCTTCCTGATGCATTGTTCGCTGATGGTGCTGTTCAGCGCGCTGCTGTACGCCCGTGGTGAACAGGTGGCGCTGGGTATCCGCCACTTCGCCGTACGCCTGGGCGCCGAACGCGGCGACGCCGCCGTACTGCTGGGCGGCCAGGCGATCCGCGCCGTGGCGTTGGGCGTGGTGGTCACCGCGCTGGTACAGTCGGTGCTGGGCGGCATCGGGCTGGCGATCGCTGGCATTCCGGCGGCGGTGCTGCTGGCGGTGCTGATGTTTATCTTCTGCGTCGCACAGCTCGGCCCCCTGCCGGTGCTGGTGCCGGCCATTATCTGGCTCTACTGGAGCGGCGACACTACCTGGGGCACCGTGCTGCTGGTCTGGAGCTGCGTGGTAGGCACGCTGGACAACTTCCTGCGGCCGATCCTGATCCGTATGGGCGCCGATTTACCGATGGTGCTGATCCTGTCCGGCGTCATCGGCGGTCTGCTGGCCTTCGGCATGATCGGGCTGTTTATCGGTCCGGTGGTGCTGGCCGTCTCCTACCGTCTGCTCACCGCCTGGATGAACGAAACGCCGGAGCCGACCGCCGATTTAGAAGAAGTCGCCAAAGATTTGGAAGAGATGTAATTCAATCGCGCCTGCCCGCAATGGGCAGGCGCGTTGATACAATTAATCACATTCCCCGCTGCGCTAACCAGTATTAATATAAAACCTACTTCGTCACGCCGAATGTCACGTCAATAAACATGCTGAAAGAATACATGTTCTATTGCGCTAAATACGAAGAAAAATAATCATTTAATGATTCAAAATTCAATTATTAGGACAAATCTTAATGACTAAATCACGCTAAGTGCTTAGTATCATTGCCATATCTTGCTTTAACTCGCTGAAGCCAAGCAAGTTTACGAACAATGTAATGCCATACATATGAATTGCTGTGTGTAGTCTTTGCCCATCTTTAAGATGGGCTTTTTTTTATTCTATTTTTCAACGCTATTATTTTCTCCCGCCGCCAAGTTACATTCAGAAATAAAATAGCCGCAACAAGGTTGCGGCTATGGCATTATTCTTAGTTTAATTAAAATGGCTTATTTTTGTTGCGCCAGATTAATCCAGGTCTGCACCACGGTATCCGGGTTCAGCGACAGGCTGTCGATGCCCTGCTCCATTAACCACGCGGCAAAATCTTCATGGTCGGAAGGCCCCTGCCCGCAGATGCCGACGTATTTGCCGTGGCGTTTGGCCGCCTGAATCGCCATCGCCAGCAGCGCTTTCACCGCCTCGTTGCGCTCATCAAACAGTTCCGAAACCACGCCGGAGTCGCGGTCCAGTCCCAGAGCCAGCTGCGTCATGTCGTTGGAGCCGATGGAGAAGCCGTCGAAGTGCTCAAGGAACTGGTCCGCCAACAGGGCGTTGGACGGGATTTCGCACATCATGATCACTTTCAGGCCATTTTCGCCGCGCTTCAGCCCCTGCTGCGCCAGTTCGGCCACCACCGCTTCCGCCTGCGCCACGGTGCGGACGAACGGCACCATGATTTCGACGTTGGTCAGCCCCATGTCGTTACGCACGCGTTTCACCGCTTCACACTCCAGCGCAAAGCAGTCGCGGAAGCTGTCGGAAACATAGCGGCCCGCACCGCGGAAGCCCAGCATCGGGTTCTCTTCGTGCGGTTCGTATTTGTCGCCGCCGACCAGGTTGGCGTACTCATTGGATTTGAAGTCGGACAGGCGCACGATCACCCGCTTCGGCCAGAACGCGGCGCCCAGCGTCGCTATGCCTTCCACCAGGCGGCCGACGTAAAACTCGACCGGATCGTCGTAGCCCTGCATCATGCCGCGGATTTCCGCCTGCAGTTCCGGCGTCTGCTGATCAAACTCCAGCAGCGCGCGCGGGTGCACGCCAATCATGCGGTTGATGATAAATTCCAGACGCGCCAGGCCGACGCCTTCGTTCGGCAGGCAGGCGAAGTCGAACGCCCGATCCGGGTTGCCGACGTTCATCATGATTTTCAGCGGCAGCGCCGGCAGTTCGGTCACTTCAGAGCTCTGCACGCTGAATTCCAGCTCATCCTGATAGACATAGCCGGTGTCGCCTTCGGCGCAGGAAACGGTGACCTTCTGGCCGTCTTTCAGCAGATCGGTGGCGTGGCCGCAGCCCACCACCGCCGGGATGCCCAGCTCACGCGCGATAATCGCCGCGTGACAGGTGCGGCCGCCGCGGTTGGTGACGATCGCCGCCGCCTTCTTCATGATCGGCTCCCAGTCCGGGTCGGTCATATCGGTAACCAGCACGTCGCCCGGCAGAATGCGATCCATTTCGCTGATGTCGTGGATCACTTTCACCGGGCCGGCGCCGATACGGTGGCCGATAGCGCGCCCTTCCACCAACACGCTGCTGCTGCCGTTCAGCTGATAGCGTTCCATCACCTGGCCGTTTGAGCGCACGGTCTCCGGACGCGCCTGCACGATCAGCAGCTTGCCGGTATGGCCGTCTTTGGCCCACTCAATATCCATCGGGCGGCCGTAGTGTTTTTCAATCAGCATCGCCTGGTGCGCCAGCGCCTGCACTTCGTCGTCGCTGAGGGAGAAACGGTTGCGCTGCTCGTCCGGCACGTCTTCGATTTGCACCTGCTTGCCGTGATCCTGCGACGGCGCGTACACCATGCGGATTTTCTTCGAACCGAGGTTGCGGCGCACGATAGCCGGCTTGTTGTTCTGCAGCGTCGGCTTGTGCACGTAGAACTCATCCGGGTTCACCGCACCCTGCACCACCATTTCTCCCAGACCGAAGGCGGAGGTGATAAACACCACCTGATCGAAACCGGATTCGGTGTCGATGGTGAACATCACGCCGGAAGAAGCCAGATCCGAACGCACCATGCGCTGTACGCCGGCCGACAGCGCCACGCCGCGGTGATCGTAACCCTGATGCACGCGGTAAGAGATGGCGCGGTCGTTAAACAGTGAGGCAAACACGTGTTTAATCGCCACCATCACGGCGTCGATGCCCTGTACGTTAAGGAAGGTTTCCTGCTGGCCGGCAAACGAGGCGTCCGGCATATCCTCAGCGGTGGCGGAGGAACGGACGGCAAACGAGGCCTCCGCTTCGCCGTCGGCCAGCTGCTGGTAAGCCAGAGTGATTTCGCGCTCAAATTCCGGGTGGAACGGCGTATCAATAATCCATTGGCGGATCTGCGCGCCGGCCTGCGCCAGCTGCGTGACGTCGTCAACGTCGGTGTTATCCAGCAGCTGGTAAATGCGTTGGTTAACGCCGCTTTGTTCCAGGAAATCGTTAAACGCCTGTGCGGTGGTGGCAAAACCGTTTGGCACGGCCACGCCCAGATCGGAAAGATTGGTGATCATTTCACCGAGCGAGGCATTTTTGCCGCCAACGCGGTCAACATCGTTCATGCCAAGCTGGTTATACCAAAGCACATTACGCAAGTCTGGGCCATTGTTGGGCATCGAGACAATCCTTATTGCTATCAGTAGGGTATAGACGGACTTTAGGCTGCGCATCGGCTGAGCACCCTGCCGACATAAATGCCGGGCCGGTTATTTCGCGTTGCTCATCGCTTATGGGGCCTGAGCGCAGCCTACTTCAATTGCGTTAACTGCTCGTTGGTTTGAGCGCAACCAGACTAGCACAATCATCCATGAGAAATGGAAAGGTGAATCGTTCAACCCAATGAAGAAAATGGATTTTAAGAGTATTACCCAAGTGTAATATTGCGGGTGGTATCGTTCCCTTTTTGGTCAACCGCGTTTTATTTCAATAAATTACATAATATTTAAACTTTAAATTGAAAAACTGCCCCCGCCGGCGCGAGGAAGCACGCTTTCCCCCTCCCCGAGCCTTCTCTACAGCCAGGATTAATATTTCATAAAAACAGAAAAAGTGTTTCAGACGGCAATCGGCTGCCGATTATTCCTATTTTGCCCCACCGCTGCCCATTCCCTGAGCAAGCGTCTCTTGTCGTCACACTTTTTTTGTTAGCCTCTTTACCGCCGAATCATCTGGAGCCCATTATGCTTAACCTTCAGGCAGCGCTATTGCCGCAGCAGCAGGATTACTGTTTCTCAATTAAGGAGTCACGGGTGGAAAGAAGCGTTTTCTATATTTCGGACGGCACCGCCATTACCGCAGAGGTATTGGGCCATGCGGTGCTGTCGCAGTTTCCGGTCACGGCGACCACCTATTCGCTCCCGTTTGTCGAAACCGAAGCGCGGGCGCGCGCCGTCAGCCAGCAAATCAACGCCATTTACCAGCAGACCGGCGAACGCCCGCTGGTGTTCTATTCGATTATTTCGCCGGAAGTCCGTCAGGTGATCGTGCAGAGCGAAGGCTTTTGCCAAGATATCGTGCAAGCGCTGGTCGGCCCGCTGCAGCAGGAGCTGAATGTCGATCCGACGCCGGTGCCGAACCGCACCCACGGCCTGACCGCCAGCAACCTGGGCAAATATGACGCGCGCATCGCCGCCATCGACTACACCCTGGCGCACGACGACGGCATCTCGCTGCGCAATCTCGATCAGGCGCAGGTGATCCTGCTGGGCGTCTCCCGCTGCGGTAAAACCCCCACCAGCCTCTATCTGGCGATGCAGTTCGGCATCCGCGCCGCCAACTACCCGTTTATCGCCGACGATATGGACAACCTGCAGCTGCCGGCGGCGCTGAAACCCTTCCAGCACAAACTGTTCGGCCTGACCATCGATCCGGAACGGCTGGCCGCCATCCGCGAAGAGCGGCGGGAAAACAGCCGCTACGCCTCGCTGCGCCAGTGCCGGATGGAGATTGCCGAGGTGGAGGCGCTGTTCCGCAAAAACCAGATCCGCTACCTCAACAGCACCAACTATTCGGTGGAGGAGATTTCCACCAAAATCCTCGATATCCTCGGCATGAGCCGTCGCATGTTCTGATCGCCCCGCCTCGCTCACGCCGCGCGAGCGGCGTGACGGTACGCCCACATTTTTTTGCCGTGTCAGGTCAATAAATCTCGTTTTGTACGGTTGAAATCAGCCGCTTTTGCGTTATTGTGATCGTCATCACTTCCCGGTACTCCCGCCGTAGAAGAAAAACAGATTCAGAGAACGTCATGCACAAAACAGATGAACTGCGGACCACGCGCATCGACAGCCTGATTACGCCGCAAACGCTGGCGGACAAGCTGCCGATTTCCACGGCGGTCGCCGCTAACGTGACAGCGTCACGTAAACGTATCGAACGCATCCTGTCAGGCGAAGATAAACGCCTGCTGGTGGTGATCGGCCCCTGCTCGATTCACGACATCGACGCCGCGCTGGACTACGCCGGCCGCCTGAACGCCATGCGCGAACGCTACCAGGATCGGTTGGAAATCGTGATGCGCACCTACTTTGAGAAGCCGCGCACCGTAGTGGGCTGGAAAGGCCTGATCTCCGACCCGTCGCTGGACGGCAGCTACCAGGTCAACCGCGGCATTGAAATGGCGCGCAAACTACTGCTGGACGTCAACCAGCTCGGCCTGCCGACCGCCACCGAATTTCTCGATATGGTGATCGGCCAGTATATTGCCGACCTGATCAGTTGGGGCGCCATCGGTGCGCGCACCACCGAAAGCCAGATCCACCGTGAGATGGCCTCGGCGCTCTCCTGCCCGGTCGGCTTCAAAAACGGCACCGACGGCAACACCCGCATCGCCATCGACGCCATCCGCGCCTCGCGCGCAGGCCATATGTTCCTGTCGCCGGATAAAAGCGGCCAGATGACCATCTACCAGACCAGCGGCAACCCGTACGGCCATATCATTATGCGCGGCGGTAAAACGCCGAACTACCACGCCACGGATATCGCCGCCGCCTGCGACAGCCTGCGCGAGTTCGACCTGCCGGAGCAGCTGGTGATCGACTTCAGCCACGGCAACTGCCAGAAGCTGCACCGCCGCCAGCTGGACGTGGCCGAGGACGTCTGCCAACAGATCCGCGCCGGCTCCTCCGCCGTCGCCGGGGTGATGGCGGAAAGCTTCCTGCTGGAAGGCACGCAGAAAATCGTCGCCGGCCAGCCGCTGACCTACGGCCAGTCCATCACCGACCCATGCCTCAGCTGGTCGGACAGCGAACAGCTGCTGGCGATGCTGGCGGACGCAGTGGATACCCGCTTCTGACCCGCCCCCGGCCGGGGTTTAGCGCCCCGGCCTGCCGCGACAGCGTCTTGCTCCTTCCGCCGGCGCGGCGCATTTTTTTTCCCCGACCCCATTTTTACGATAAATCCCCCACCGAGGTTTAAGGCATACTGCGGACTGTTTCAATCAGCCTTGACAGCCGACATGACCGAACAACTTCATATAACACTTGTCGTGGAGCTCAGCCGTTGGATAGAAAACCATCTGGGCCGAGCCATTCAGTTACCCGAACTCGCCGCCTACTCCGGCTATTCGCTTTGGTATATGCAGAAGGTTTTTAAGGAGATTTCCGGCTATTCGCTGGGGCGTTACATCCGCGAACGCCGACTGATGGGCGCGCTGCGCAAACTGCGTTTTTCCGAGCAGAGCCTGTTTGATATCGCCATTGATTTTGGCTTCGGCTCGCAGTCGCACTTTTGCTATATGTTTAAAAAGCGCTTCGGCTGCACCCCGTCCGAGCTGCGCAGCACGCCGGCGCTGCCGATCGCGCTGACGCCGCCGCTGCATGAGCAGCTGCCGCAGGCCGCTTAACCGGGTTTTCATCCATACGTAAGTTATGTCAGTGCCGGGTGCCGTCAACGCCCGCTGCTGCTCTGTCACCTCAGTCAACGGCAATTGCCGGGGCCGTAGACGCGGCACCCGCATTTAGGCACGTTCTGCCTGTGCCACCTCAACCGGACATCCTTGTCCGGTTGCCCCTGGCTCAGGTTCCTTGTTCGACAGCCCGTGATGCGCGCTGAAGGTCAACACCCGAATCTGTCGCTACCGGGCCACCTAACCTACCGCACTGACGTTAAGCCCCCTTTCACCTTAAAACTCATAGCTTACCGACACTTTCACCGTGCGCGGATCGCCCTGGAACAGGTAGGTGCCGGTGTCTTCAACCCCTGACCAATACTTCTCATTGGTCACGTTATCCACCCCGACGCGCCACACCATCTCATGGCGATCCTGATTAAGCCGCTGCCGGTAGCGCACCCCGAGATCCAGCGTGGTATAGCTGTCAAGCTTCTTGCTGTTGGCGGCATCAGCATATTGCGAACCGGAGTGCCGCAGCCGCGCGGTGGCAGTCAGCCCCTCGACCGGCTTGATATCGTATTCGGCCCCCACCACCGCGTAGAAACGCGGTACGCCGATCGCATCATGGCCATCGTTGACGCCGCTCTGGGTTTTGCTCAGCGTCGGCTGCAGCCAGGTGGCACTGCCGTTCAGCCGCAGGCCGTACAGCGGCTCGCCGAACACGTTCAGCTCTACGCCGCGGTTGCGCTGTTCGCCGTCCAGCCCGTAGCGCCCGCTGTCATCCTGCAACGCCGACGGTTTTTTAATCTCAAACAGCGCCAGCGCGCCGCCGATACGGCCGAAATCTACCTTCACGCCCACTTCGTTCTGCTTCGAATGGGCCACGCCGGTGCTCTGGCCGTAGTTGCTGGCGCCCAGCGGCGCAATGCTGCCCGGCTGCAGGGCCTCGGTATGGTTGGCATACAGCGACAACTGACGCCATGGCTTGTACACCACGCCGTAGGTCGGCATCCAGCGGCTGGCGTTATAGCGCGAATCGGCCTGCTCCGCGCCGCTGGCGTTATCGTAATCGCGCACCACCACTTTCTGATGACGCGCCGCCACGGTCAGCAACAGCCGGTCGTCCAGCAGCCCCAACGTATCGCTGAACAGCCAACCCTGCGTGCGCGAACGGCTGGTGGTCAGCGGATCGTCGTAGTTGCCGCCGAAGTAGCTGTTCTCGGGGATCGCCACCTTATCGGTATGGTAAATATTGGTGGTCGGGTTATTGGTCGACATGCGCCAGGCGGTTTTATCGCGCTTGGTCAGCGCGGAGTAACCCACGTTGACCTGATGCGTGATCGGCCCGCTGGCGAACCTGCCGCGCACGCCGGCCATCCCGCTGAATGCGTCGATAATACGGTTGGTATCCAGCCGGCCGATGGTGGCGTTGCCGCTGGTGTCCAGCAGCTTCGGCGCGCCGTAGACGCCGGTTTCATGGCCGTGCTGGCCACCGACGCCGGCGTACGCCGTCCAGGCGGCGTTCAGATCGAATTCGGCGCGCGCCATACCGAACTGGTTGTCGATATCGCTGTAGGCCCACGGCTGGCTGTAGTTATGGCCGCTGTCCGGCACCGCCGGCACGCTGTCGATACCGCTGATATTGACGCCCATAGTGCCGCCGTGGAAGCTTTTCTTCTGGTAGCCCAGATCCAGCGAGGCCCGCAGCCGCTCGCCGCGGTAGTCCAGCCCCAGCGATAGCATGGTGGTGCGCAGTTTACTGTCGTCAACCGCGGCTTCCCCTTCGCGGTGCACCAGATTCATCCGCGCGCCGAAGCGGTCGTCGTCGCCAAAGCGGCGGCCGGCGTCCAGCGTACCGCCAAGCTGCGACGCCGAGGTATAATCGACGCCCACCCGCGTCAGCGGCGTCTCTTCCGCATGCTTCGGCTCCAGATTGATCATGCCGCCGACGCCGGACGAGGCGGCGCCGTTAACCAACGAATTAGCCCCTTTAAAGATCTCGACGCGGTCGATCATCGCCATATCCACCACCTGACGCGGCAGCACGCCGGCCAGACCGCCGAGAGTCAGATCGTCGCCGTCCAACTGGAAACCGCGGATGCGATAGCCTTCGGCAAAGTTGCCGTAGCCCTGCACCGGCTGCACGCCGGCGTCATTGCTGACCACCTCGCTGACGGTCTTCGCCTGCCGGTCCTGCGCCATTTTTGCGGTGTAGCTGATGACGTTGAACGGCACGTCCATCGCCCGCTGCTCGCCCAGCATCCCCAGACGACCGCCATAGGCCACCTGCCCATCCAGATAGGCCGGCAGCGGATCGTTACCGCCGGGGGTAAAGCCGTCGTCGCGCGCGCCCTGCACGACCAGCGTCTCTTCCTGCGGCTGCGCCGCCTGTACGCCCTGGGTCAGCGCGCCTATCGCCAGCGCCAACAGCGTTTTGCCCAAACATTGAGTGTATGTGGTGTTGTGCATAATAGTTTCAGCAAAGTAAGCAAAAAATGGCCCGCATCAGCGGGCCTGAAAGATTATTGATTCAGCGGCAGCCGCACGATGCGGTCCGGCCCCTGGGTGGAGCCGTCTTTGTTGAACGCCTGCTTCACCGTGACGTACAGGGTTTGTCCGTCGGCGGACAGCAGCAGGCTGTTCGGGTGCGGCGGCAGGCTGACGCTGCGTTTTGTCGCGTAGCTGTGCGCATCCAGGATCAGCAATTTGCCCGATTCGCGCTGGGTGAGGTACAGCTCCTGGCGCTGCGGGTTAAACTTGACCGCCAGCGAATCGCCGTTGTCCAACTGCTTCAGCAATTTGCCGCTGCGGATATCCAGCACCAGCGTGGTTTTGGCTTTCGAGTTGTCGGTAACGAACAGCCGACCGTCGTGCGCATCTTCCGCCAGATTAAGCAGCAGCGCCGGCTTCTCCCCCAGCGGCCGCCAGCGCTGCTCAATCGCGTAGCTGTGCGGGTTGATCACCAGAATTTCGCCGCCGCCGTTGGCGGCATACAAGCGCCCGGTCTGCGCCGAATAGTGCAGGCCGGTCACCCACTTCCCGGCGTTGTTAATGCGCTTTTTCAGCTTCAGCGTTTTGGCATCCACCACCCAGATCACACCGGGATCCGCCACGCCGCCGATAAACAGCTGGCCGTCGTGCCAGAGAATTTCACGCGCGCCGTACGGGAAGCCCTTGTCATTACGCTCGCTGAAAAGCAGGCGGCCAGTGATTTTGCCGCTGGCGATATCCAGCGCGCTGACGCCGCCGTCGAGCGAGTTGGTGACATACAGCGTCTTGCCCTGCGGATCCATCGCTACGCCGAAGTTTTTCAGATCGGTATGGGTGATCCCCAGCACCTTCAGCGTGGCGGGATCCAGCTTATAGATCGCGCCGCCCTGCACGTCCTTAAAGCCCTGCGCGCTGGCGACGTACATCGCCTGCCCGTCCGGCGTCAGGGCCATTTCATACAGCCCTTCGCCCAGCGCGTTGTTTTGCAGCGGCGCGCCCTGCGCGGCCGCCGGCGCGTCTGCCGCCGCGGCGGAAACGTGGCCGCCCTGCTGGGCGCTGCAGCCGGCCAGCGCCAGCCCGATCAACAACATCAGCGCAGATTTTTTCTTATTCATCGGAACCCTCTTTTTCAGCATAAAAATTAGAAACTGTAGTTGGCGGTCACGGACAGATTGCGCGGCGCGCCGTACACCACGTACTGACTCACGCTGGTGTCGTAGCGTTTATCAAACAGGTTGTTAAGGTTGGCCTGTAGCGTCAGCCGTTTGGTCAGCTGATAACGGCCGAACAGGTTGACCAACGCATAGCTGCCCTGCTCGGCGTGCAGGGTGCCGTTGCCTTCCGGCCCGGCCACGTCCTGCCAGGTGTGCGCCTGCCAGTTCACCCCGCCGCCGACGGTCAGCTGGCGCAGCGCCGGCGGGTTGTAGGCGGCGAACAGCTTCACGCTGGTGCGCGGCAGGGTCGGATTGACCGCCTCGCCCTCGCCGTCCTGCGCCACATAGCGGGTCGCGCCGAAGGTCATCTGCAGGTTGTCGGTCACCGCCCCGTTGACTTCAAACTCAATGCCTTTACTGACGGTGCCCTGCGCCGCGTAGTAGGCCGTTTCGCTAGTGCCGGGGATCACATGGCCGCTGCTTTGCGCCACGTTGTCCTGTTCAATGCGGAAGATCGCCAGCGAGGTGGTCAGGCGGCTGCTCAGCCAGTCGCCTTTCAGGCCGGCCTCGTAGTTTTTACCGGTGACCGGCGACAGATAGCGGCCGCTGCTGTCGCGGTAGGTCTGCGGCTTGAACACCGAGGTGTAGCTGGCGTAGGCGGACCAGGTGTCGTTGATGTCATACACCAGCCCGGCGTACGGGGAGACGTTGTTTTTCGCCATATTCTGCGTCAGCGTGCTGGTGCTCCATTGGGTATAGCGCGCGCCGGCGATCAGATGCAGCGGATCCGCCAGTGAAATGCGCGTCGCGGCATAGGCCGATTTCTGGTGGATGGTGTCCTGCTGCGCCACGCTCATCTCGCCCCAGTCGGTTTCCGGGAACTGGCCGTTCCAGTGATTGAAGTTGCCGACGTCATCGGCCGACAGGTTGGCGAAGGCATTCAGGTAGCGGTTGGTCTGCCGGCTGTAGCTGACCCCGGCCATCAGCTGATGCTGGCGGCCGAACAGCTGATACGGCCCGCTGGCGAAGGCGTCAACGGCATGCACCTTGCGCGTGCCGGTGTTGTAGCCGGTGCCGCCGACCACCGGATAATCCGGGTAGGCGCTGACGCCGATGCCGCTGTTACGGTCGAAGAAGCCGTCGATATACAGCATTTTGCTGTCGAGTTTGGTTTCGCTGTGGGTGCCGTTCAGGGTGAACTGCCAGCCGTTGCCGAAGCGCTGCTTCAGCGTGGCGAACAGTTTGCGCGACTGCTTGTCGTTATAGGCCCAGTCCGGCGCGGTGTTGAACGAACGTGAATAGTTGGTTTTACCGCCGTCGCGATACCAGCGCGGCACGCCGCCCCAGGGCGGGCTGTCGGCGTTGGTTTCCTGATACTCATAGCCCGCCGACAGCGTGGTGCTGTCGCTCAGGTCGGCGTCCACCACGCCGTACAGGAACTTCTTGTTGGCGCTGTAGCGCTCGATATAGCTGTCGTTATCCTGATAGCCGGCTACCATGCGGCCGCGTACATTGCCCGAGGCCGTCAGCGGCGCGGAGAGATCCAGCACATAGCGCTGTTTGTTCCAGCTGCCGTAGCTGGCGGAGAGATTGCCGGTAAAGGTTTTGCTGTCCGCATGCTTGCGCAACATATTCACCGCGGCGGACGGGTTGCCCGCACCGGTCATCAGGCCGGTTGCGCCGCGCACCACCTCAATGCGCTCATACAGCGCGGTGTCCGAGGCAGAATCCCCCAGGTTCCAGCGCTCCTCGAACACCGTGGGAATATCATCCACCATGTAGTTATCGATCAGGAAACCGCGCGAATAGAAGGTGCTGCGGTCAAAGTCGGCCACTTTCTCCGACACGCCGGTGGTGTTTTTCAGCACGTCGCCCAGCGTTTGCATCTGCTGGTCCTGCATGCGCTGCCGGCCGATCACGCTGACCGACTGCGGAATATCGCGGGCGGTCAGATTCATCTTGGTGCCCGCCCGGGTAATCGGCACGCTGTAGTCCTGCTGCGTGGTGTCGTCGTCGCCGGCGGCGGCTTCCACCAGGATGGTATCTTCCTGTTCCGTCGCCTGCGCGGCGGCCTGCGGCAGGTGCAGCGCGGCGCTCACCAGTACGGCAAGGGCTGACAGCGCCGGCATCCCCCGGCCGCCGACGATCAGGGTACGGACGCGGCCAGGCCGGCTACGGCGTTTAGCCAAAATCATTATTTTATCCTTACGGGTTTTATTATTGTCAGTGGGCGACATGCGCCGGCGTGATGGCCGCCGCGCGCTGGCGCCGATTTTCCCTGTGCCCGTGTTCAATCACCTGCAAGCGCGGCGATCCCGGTATTGATGTCTTTCCCTGCGGCATATTAATCACGCGATAGCACAAAGGCCTCGCGAAGTAATACGAATGAGAACTATAATTATTTGTATTGTTGATGTAAAAACATATTGCAAAAAATCGTTAGTCAGCTAGCTATCGCCCTGCAGCCTGACGCGATGTATCTTTCAGTTTCGCTATCAAGGAGTGACCGGCCGTGCAGCCCTCGCGTTTATTTCCGCTATTTTCCCCCCTACTGACCTGTCTGCTGCTGTCCGCCCCGGCGGGCTATGCCGCGGACGCCGCCTGGCCGCGCACCCTGCATACGCCGCAGGGCGACGTGATGCTGCAGCAGCCGCCGCAGCGCATCGTTTCCACCAGCGTGACGCTGACCGGTTCGCTGCTGGCGATTAACGCCCCGCTGGTCGGCACCGGCGCCACCGCGCGCAACTCGACGGTGGCCGACGGCCAGGGCTTTTTCACCCAGTGGAGCCAGGCCGCGCAGGCGCGCCGACTGAAGCCGTTGTATATCAGCGAGCCCAACGCCGAAGCGATCGCCGCCGAAGCGCCGGATCTGATCGTGATGTCCGCCACCGGCGGCGACTCCGCGCTGAAGCTGTACGACCAGCTGTCGGCCATCGCCCCGACGGTGGTGATTGATTACGGCAATATCAGCTGGCAGGGCCTGACGCAGCAGCTGGGCAAGATCACCGGCCATGAGGCGGATGCGCAGGCCGCCGTCGCGCGCTTCGAGCGGCGGGTGGCAACGCTGAAACAGCGTATCGCCCTGCCGCCGCAGCCCACTTCGGCGCTGGTGTATTACGAAGACGGACGCGGGATGAATATCTGGACGCCGGCGTCGGCGCAGGGACAGCTGCTGCAGGAGCTGGGCTTTACCCTCGCGTCGCTGCCGCCGGGCATCAGCGGCAACAGCGCGCAGGGCAAGCGCAACGATATTATTCAGCTCAGCGGGGAAAAAATGGCGCGGGCGATCACCGGCGCTACCGTCCTGCTGTTTTCCGCCGACGGCCGGACGGTGAATAAGTTTGCCGGCAACCCGTTTCTATCGCAGCTGCCGGCGGTGCGCCGGCAGCGGGTTTACGCGATGGGTCTGGATACTTTCAGGCTGGATTATTACAGCGCCAACAACCTGCTGGACGCCCTGGAGCAACAGTTCGTCAACGTGACACCGTAACTCAAAGCGTGCAACTCAGGGCCGGGAGTCCGCCGCCGCCGGTTCCCCGCCCGCCGATTCCTCCTCTTCCTCCTGCGGTGACGCAGGCAGCGCACAGTGGCGCAGCGTACGCACGCAGCACGCCAGCAGCACGCCGATCGCCGCGGCCGCTCCGCCGAAAGTCAGCACGCTGAGCAGTGGCGTCAGCACCCTGCCGACCACGCCCAGCCCCAGCGCCCCCAACGAGTCGCCGGTGACGTCCTGCGCGGTGCCGAGGCTGTTCACCCGCCCCAGCAGATGGTCCGGCGTGTTGCTCTGGATCAGCGTAAACTGCAGCAGCGAGGCAATGGCGTTGGCATAGCCGTAGCACACCAGCGCGATCAGCGCCGGCAGCAGGCTGCTGAACACCCCCAGCGAGGCGATGGCGACAAACGCACAGATCGCCGCGCTCAGCATCAGCACCCCCGGCCGCGGGAAGCGCGGCACCCAGCCGCTGGTAAAGGCTCCCAGCATCGCCCCCAGCGGCACCGCCGAATACATCAGGCCGACGGCCGAGGTGCCCACCTGATAGGTCTCCTGTGCCAGCGCCGGAAACAGAATGCGCACCGCGCCGACGATGCTCATCAGCATCCCCAGCAGCACCACCGATCCCACCACTTTGTGCCGCCAGACAAACTGTACGCCGCTGGCCAGCGCCCGCAGCGGATGTTCCGGCTCCTGCGCCTGCGGCCGCAGCGTCGGCAGCCGCGTCAGCGGGATCAGCGTGCCCAGGGTGCCGGCCGCCGCCACGGCAAACGCCGCCCCCACGCCGCCGGCGACGATAATCACGCCCCCCAGCGCCGGCGCCAGAATCGCCCCCAGACGCACGGTGATCATGCTGAGCGCGCCGGCGGCGGCCAGATTTTCCCGCCCCACCAGCAGCGGGATCACCGCCATCAGCGCGGTCATACCCAGCGCGCCGAAGAAGCCGTCCCAGGCGGCCAGCAGATACAGCGCCCACAGCGACGGCGCCGGGGCGAAGGCGTTCAGACTCAGCGCCACAAAGCCCAGACCGCAGGTGCCGCGCGCAAACAGGATCAGCTTACGGCGGTCGAAGCGATCGGCCAGCACGCCGCCCAGCATCAGGCCGATAAACATGCCGACGCCGTCCAGCGCCACCGCCACCCCGACCTGCAGCGTCGAACCGGTCATCGCCTGGATCTGAATCGGCACGCCGACCGCCAGCATCCCCAGCGAAAACACCGACAGCATGCGGGCGCAGAAAATCGCCCGGAAATGCGCATTGTTTTTCAGCAAACTGAAATCAAGCAAAAAAGAGGGTTTAGCCATAATGTCTCACATTCAACCTTGTCATTATTGTCCGCACTCGTTAGCTGAGGCCGGCGGCCGCGGCAGCCGCCGGCCCGTCGGTCAGGCCAGTCGGTACTGGCGGGTTAACAGCGAATGCAGCAGCGGCCCGAGCGTTTCCAGCGATGCCGGCGACAGAATATCCGCATGTTCACAGGCCTGCGGGTAGCAGATCAGCCGCTGCAGATACGGCGCCCAGGCGGCGTTGACGTCCATCTCCGCCGGCAGCGTCCTGCTGGCGACAAACAGCGTCGCCGTGCCGTCGAAGCGCGCGCTGCGGGCCGTGGACAGCAGGCGCACCGCGTCCTGGTAGTTGGCGACGATGTCGTTGAACATCGCCGTCTTCTCCGCCCGCAGCGCCGGATCGCCATCATCCTCCGCCATAAACTCCGCCTGCTCCTGCGCCACTTCCTGCTGCGCCTGTTCCTCGCTCGGCCCGCTCCAGTCCTGACCTTCCGGCGGATAGGTATCGAGCATGCCGAGGAACGCCACCTCTTCCCCCTGCTGCTGCAGGCGCGCCGCCATCGCATGGGCCAGCGTGCCGCCCAGCGAGTAGCCCAGCAGGTAGTACGGGCCGTGCGGCTGCAGGCGGCGCAGGTTCGCCAGATGGCGATCGACCATCTGCTCCAGCGTATCGCAGCGGGCGATCGCCCCGTCCGGCCGCGGCGACTGCAGGCCGATCAGCGGGAAGGCGCCCGGCAGATGGCGCAGCAGGCCGGCGTACTGCCAGGCGAAGCCGGAGGCCGGATGCAGGCAAAACAGCGCCGGGCCGTCGCCGTCGCGCAGCCGCAGGATTTCGCCGGCGCCGCGGCTTTCGGCGCTGCCGCCCGGCTGCGCCTCATCCAGCAGCGCCGCCATATTTTCCACGCTGCGGGCAAACATAATCTGCCCGACCGACAGCGAGCGCCCCGACTGCTGACGCAGCTCCGCCGCCAGCCGCATGGCGAGCAGCGAATGCCCGCCCAGCGTGAAGAAATCGTCCCCGGCGCAGATGCCGTCGCGCTGCAGAATACGGCTGAACAGCCCGGCCACCAGTATCTCGCTGTCGCCGTGCGGCGGCCGCCCCGTCGCCTGCCGGTACTGCGGCTGCGGCAAGGCTTTGCGGTCCAGTTTGCCGTTGGCGCTGAGCGGGAAACTGTCGGTCAGCACGTAGCTGACCGGCAGCATATGCGCCGGCAGACGCTGCGCCAGCGCCTGCCGCAGCGCGGCGGTATCCAACTCAACGCCCGGCTGCGGCACCAGCCAGGCCACCAGCTGGCGCATATCCGCGCCGCCGGCGGGCGCGGCCTGCGGCGACAGCACAATGGCATGCGCCGCCGCCTGCGCCACGCCGGGCTGGGCCAGCAGCGCCTGTTCGATCTCACCCAGTTCAATGCGCTGGCCGCGGATCTTCAGCTGGTCGTCGCTGCGTCCCAGATATTCGACGCTGCCGTCCTCCAGCCAGCGGGCGATATCGCCGGTGCGGTACATACGTTGGCCGTCCCCCGCTGGCGACGCCACAAAGCGCTGGGCGGTCAGGTCGGCGCGCTGCAGATAGCCTATCGCCAGCTGTACGCCGCTGAGGTACAGATCGCCCGCGCAGCCGACCGGCACCGGCCGCAGCAGCGCATCCAGAATGTGCAGCTGGGTATTCCACACCGGCCGGCCAATCGGCACGCCGGCGCCGTCGATCGCCGCCAGCGCCGCGCCAAAGGCCGGCTGATAGCTGACGTCCACCGCCGCTTCGGTCGGGCCGTACAGGTTATGCAACGGCGCGCCAACCTGGGCCTGGTAGCGGGCCGCCAGTTCACACGACAGCGCCTCACCGCTGCAGAACACCTGCTTCAGGCTACGCACGCCGCGCGGCGACGCCTGTTCGGCCAACGCCTCCACCCAGATGGCCAGCATCGACGGTACAAAGTGCAGCGTAGTGACGCCGTAGTCGTCGATCAGCGCCGTCAGCGCCTGCGGATCGCGGTGCGCCTCCGGCGGCGCCATCACCAGCCGCGCCCCCACCATCAGCGGCCAGAAGAATTCCCATACCGAGACGTCGAAACTGCACGGCGTTTTTTGCAGCACCACGTCGCGCCCGTCGAGCGGATAGGCATGCTGCATCCAGTACAGCCGGTTGATAATCGCCCGATGGCTGACCACCACCCCTTTCGGCCGCCCGGTCGAACCGGAGGTGTACAGCACATAGGCCGCGGCGTCGGGGTCGACCACCGGCTCCGCGTCGTCCGCCGGCAACGGTTCGCCAGACGGCGACACCTCATCAAACGTCAGCACCGACGCCAGCGCGGCGAAGCGCGGCTCCAGCGTGCTGTCGCTGATAATCAGCCGCGGCTGCGCGTCCGCCACCATATAGGCCAGCCGTTCATCCGGG
This sequence comes from Serratia sp. FGI94, assembly GCF_000330865.1. NCBI lineage: Bacteria > Pseudomonadati > Pseudomonadota > Gammaproteobacteria > Enterobacterales > Yersiniaceae > Serratia > Serratia sp. FGI94. Next base: position 2,123,104 of record NC_020064.1, on the reverse strand, counting down.
TAGCCGGTATCCAGCGGCAGCCAGGCGGCGCCAAGCTGCACGATGGCGCTCAGGGCCAGACTCAGCCGCACCGAACGCGGCAGGGCGACGGCGACGATATCCCCCGGCCGGATGCCGGCCTGATGCAGACGCAGCGCCAACTGCCGCGTCTGCTGCTGCATCTCACGATAGCTGAGGCAGTGCTGCGCATCCTGCAGCGCCACGGCGTCCGGCGTGCGCGCCGCCTGCTGCGCCACCGCCTGCGGCAGCGTGGTCGCCGCCAGCGGCTGCGCGGTCTGGTTCACCGCCGCGATCAGCGCCTGCTCCGGCGGCGTTTGCAGCTGCCACTGCGCCAGCGGCCGGTCCGGCTGCTCGATCCACTGCGTCAGCAGCAGCATCAGCCGATCGGCAAAGCGCTGCGGCTGCGGCACCGACGCGCGGTACTCCATCAGCAGACGCAGACGCTCGCCCGGCAGCACCAGCAGCGTCAGCGGGTAGTGGGTATAGCCTTTGTTGGCGATGGCGTCGCAGCGCAGCGCCCGATCGCCCCCCAGCAGCGCGCCGTTGTCGGGATAGTTCTCCACCACCAGCAGCGTGTCGAACAGCGTGCCGGCCCCTGCCAGACGCTGAATTTCGCCCAGCCCCAGATCGTCATGCTCCAGCAGCGCGATCTGCTGCTGTTGCAGCTCCACCATCTGCTCACACAGCGAACGCTGACCGTCCAGCCGCACCCGCACCGGCAGCGTATTGCTGAACAGGCCGACGTGCTCCTCCACGCCGTCAATCTGGCCGAAACGGCCGGACACCGGCGAGCCGAACACCACGTCCTGCTGGCCGCTGTGGCTGGCCAGCTGCAGCGCCCAAATGCCCTGCATCACGCTGTTCAGCGTCAGGCCGCGCTCGCGGCACAGGCTCAGCAGCCGCTGCTCCAGCGCCGGCGGCAGCGTCATCGCCAGCTCGTGCACCGCCTCATCGTGCGGACGATCGCCGAACAGCAGCGTCGGCCGCGCGTCCTGCAGCGTCTGTCGCCAGATCTGTCGTGACGCCGAGGCGTCGCGCGCCGTCAGCTGCCGCACAATATCGCCGTAACGCGTGCGCAGCGGCGTCAGCGCCGTCGGCCCCTGATACAGCGCGGTCAGCAGATCTCCCAACACCACCGGCGTCGACCAGCCGTCCACAATCAGGTGGTGAGCGTTAAGGAACAGCGTATAGCGCGCCTCATCGCCGTGCCTGACCAGCAGCGCATGCAGCATCGCCCCGCCCTGATTGAACAGATCGCGCGTCAGCTCTTCCTGCTCCAGCGTGTGCAGCGCCTGCGCTTCCTGCTGCGCCGACAGCGCCGGCAACTGCTGCACGTCCAGCGGCCATGGGCTGTCGCCCTCCGCCAGCAGCGGCAACAGCTGCAGCGGCTCGCCCTCATTGGCAAAGCGCGCCGCCAGCTGCGGATGACGACGCACCACCGCATCCAGCGCCTGCTGCAGACGCTGTTCATTCAGCTCGCCGCTGAGGCTCAGACGGGTCAGCGAGTTATAGCTGCCGCCGACCGCCGCGGTCTGGGCATGGAACAGCAAGCCGTGCTGCAGCGGCAACAGCGGCAGCGCGTCCGCCAGCGGCCCGTGACGCTGCTGCCACTGCTGCAGCTGTCCGTCGCTGACCGTCAGCGGCGCCAGTTCGGCCGCCACCAGCGTCGCCGCCGCCTGCGCCGGCTGACGCGCGGCAAATGCCGTCAGCTGGCTCAGCGCCTGTCCGATACCGTCGTGCAGCGCCGCGATATCCTGCTCGCTGAAAATCGCCGGCAGCCAGCGCCAGTTCACCGCCAGACGCGGCAGCGCCCCCTCCTCGACAAAAATATTCACTTCCAGCGAGTGGCTCAGCGTCTGCTGCTCATCCTGCGCCACCGCAAAGACGTCGCGGAAACGCTGCTGCGTGCGCTGCGGCGTCCACAGCGCCTGTTCCTGAGCAAAACGCCCGAGATAGTTGAACAGGATCTCCGGCGCATTGCGCGCCGCCAGTTCGCTCAGCTCAGCCCGGTGCTGCGGATGCAGATAGCGCAGCTGGCCATAGCCGATACCGCGATCGCGCACCGCACGCAGCACGCCCTTCACCGCGCGCACCGCCTGATGCGCCGGCGCGTCGTCCAACGGGATCAACAGCGGATACTCCGCCGTCAGCCAGCCCAGGGTGCGCGCCAGATCGTTGGCGCCGACGTCGGCGCGGCCGTGCGACTCGACGCCGATGCGCAGCTGCGCGGCGCCGAAACGCTGACGGCAGGCCAGCGCCAGCGCGCTGAGGATGATCTCCTCCACGTTGGCGCGGTAGCTGTGCGGCAGCGTTGCCAACAGCGCGGCGGTCAGTTCACCGTCCAGCAGCATGCGTCGCTCACGCAGCGCCGCCGGGCGATCGTGCGCCACATCCAGCGCGCGCGTTCCCAGCCGCGGCGCGCCGTCCGCCAGCATCGCCCGCCAGAACGGCAGCTCCGCCGTACGCGCCGCGCTCTCACTCTCTTCCCGCAGCCAGCACGACCATTCATACAGCGAGGTCTCTTCCGCCGGCAGCGTCGGCGTTTCGCCGCGCATCGCCGCCTCCGCCAGCTGGCGCAGCTCCTCCAACAGGATGCGCCAGGAGACGCCATCGGTCGCCAGATGATGAATGGTCAGCACCAGCCCCTGCGACCGGCCGTCGCCCTGCAGCAGCACCGCCTGCATCATGACGCCGGCGGCGGGATCGAGCCGGCTCAGCGCCTGGTCGAACGCCTGCTCGGCGGCCGCTTCCAGTTCCCCTTCCGGCGTCTGCACCCGCAGGCAGTCGGCCCCGGCGCTTTCCCCCACCCACAGCTGCCCGGCGCGGGTGCGCGCGTCCAATACCGGGTGCGCCGTGCGCAGTTGCGTCAGCGTCTGGCGCAGTTGGCCAGCCTCCAGCGCCGCCGGCACGCGCAGAAATACCCCGTGGGCAAACAGGCGGTTGATATCGCCCTGTTCGCCGAACGCATGCAGAATCGGCAGGCCGTCGAGCGGCCCGTGCTGCACCGCACGCGCCGGCTGGCGCTGCGCCGCCAGCGGCTGCATCGCTTTCGCCATCCGCGCCGGCGTAGGCTGCGCAAAGATATCGCGCGGCCGCAACAGATAGCCGGCGCGCCGCAGCGCGGTGCCCAGCCCCATCGCCGAGATGCTGTCGCCCCCCAGCGCAAAGAAATCATCGTCGGCGCCGACGCGCTCCATACCCAGCAGCTGCGCCATCGCCTGGCAGATCAACCGCTCGGCGTCGTTGGCCGCGGCGCGGCTGACGCGACTCACCGCCTGCTGCGGCTGCGGCAGCGCCTGACGGTCGATTTTGCCGTTAACGTTCAGCGGCAGCTCGTCCATCACCACCAGCAGCGCCGGCACCATATAGTCCGGCAGGCGGCTCGCCAGCGCCGCCAGCAGATCGTGTTGCAGCGTCGGCGACGCCCGCAGCGCCGCATCCTGCACCGAGCAGTAGCCGATCAGCCGGTGGGTGGCGCCGATCGCTTCGGCAATCACCACCGCGCGTCCCACCTGCGGCAGCGCCGCCAGCGCGCTTTCCACCTCGCCCAGCTCCACGCGGAAACCGCGCACTTTTATCTGGTGATCGGTGCGGCCGATAAACACCAGCTGTCCGTCGCTGCTCCAGCGCATCAGGTCGCCGCTGCGGTACATCACCTCGCCGCGGCTGAACGGGTTGGCGACAAAGCGCGCCGCTGTCAGGTCCGGGCGGCGCAGATAGCCGCGGGCAATGCCTTTACCGGCGATATACAGCTCGCCGGCGACGCCGATCGGCACCGGCTGCAGCCGTTTATCCAGCAGCCACACCTCGGTATTGGCCACCGCGCGCCCCACCACCGGCTGGTCGGCGGCGGCAACCGGCGCGCCCAGCGTATCCACGGTGTACTCCGACGGCCCGTAATAGTTGTGGATCTCCACCTCCGGGTGCTGCTGCATCAGGTTCCACAGCGTCGGCGTCGCCGCCTCGCCGCCGATCATCACAAACGACGGCAGCGGGAACTCGCCCTGCAGCAGCCCGCAGTCCACCATCTGCGAGAAGAAGGACGGCGTGATATCCAGCAGATCCACCGGCGTCCGGCGGGTCTGCTCCAGCAGCGCCCAGGCGTCGCGCCGCAGCTCTTCGTCGAAGATATACAGCTCGCAGCCCATGATCATGCAGAACAGCGGCTCCCAGGAGGAGTCGAACGAGAACGAAGCGGTGTGTCCGGCGCGCATGCGCCGCCCGTGGCGGGCCTGATACTTGGCAATCGCCGGGCCGAACAAATAGGCCTGATGGGACAGGAACAGATTCAGCAGGCCGCGGTGGGTCGACATCACCCCTTTCGGCCGACCGGTCGAGCCGGAGGTGTAGATCATATAGGCCAGATGGGCCTCATGCAGCGGTTCGCGGCGTTCGGCATCGTCAAGCGGATGAGACGCCGCCGCGGCGCACTGCGCACGGCAGTGCGCGTCATCCAGACACCACACCTGCGGCAGCTCCGGCATCTGCGGCAGCGTGCCGCGCTGCGTCAGCAGCAGCGCCGGCTTGGCGTCGTCACACATCAGCGCCAGACGCTCACGCGGGTAGTCCAGATCGAGCGGCATATAGGCCGCGCCGCTGGCCAGCACCGCAAACAGCGCCACCAGCGTGTCGACCGAGCGCGGAATGCCGATCGCCACCACGTCTTCCGCGCCGATGCCGTGGTCAATCAGCACCCGCGCCAGCTGCATCACCCGCTCCGACAGCTGACGATAGCTGAGGCTCTGGCCGTCGCACGCCACCGCCGTTTCCTCCGGCTGCTGCGCCACCCGCTGCAGCAGTGCGTCAACGATCGAGGTCATGCCGGCGGGAGCCGCCAGTTCGCGCCCCCGCCCCCAGGCGGCCAGCCGCTGCAGCTCCGCCTCGCCAATCAGCGGCAGTTCGCCGTTCGGCTGGTGCGGCTGACGCGCCAGCTGCTGCAACAGATGACCGATGCGCTCGGCATGCTGACGCAGCGTGGCGGCGGAATATTTCTGCGGGTTGGCCACCAGCGAGACGTACAGCGCCTCGTTGCGGAAACCCAGCTCAAACTCCAGATCGTCCACCGGCCCCATCGCCAACGTATGCGTCACCGCCGGCTGGCCGTCAAAGGATAAGGCGCTGTGATACACCTTGACGTTGATCACCGGGCCGTACAGCTCCTGCTGCTGCCCCACCAGCCCCAAATCCCGCCGGATCTGCTCCGCCTCATAGCGCTGATGGCGGCGCACCTGTTTGATCTCCGCCACCACCGCCCGACAGGTTTCCGCCAGCGACATCTGCGGCGTAACCGTCAGCTGCAGCGGCAACACATTCACCACCGGCCCGATCGCCGCCAGCGCCTGCGATCCCATGCGGCGCATAAACGGGAAGCCCACCGACAGGCGGCTTTCGCCGCTGATGCGCGCCAGATACACCACCAGCGCCGCGGTGACGATGTCCGCCGGCTGCGCCTGCTGCAACGCGTCATCCGCCTGCAGCGCGTCGAACAGCGCCGCCGGCAACACCAGCGACTGCTTGAGCGGCCGCGCATCGTCTGCCACGGCGCAGCTTTCGTGCGACAGCGACAGCGTCGGCGGCAGATCGCTCAGCCGCTGCTGCCAGAACAGCGCCGCCCGCTCCGCCGCCGGCGAGCTTTCCCACTGGCGGTACTCCGCCACCACCTCGCCGAACGGGGTAAACGGCGACGGCGACGGCGCTTCCCCCTGACGCAGCGCGCGATAAATATCGGCGATACGCCGGGTCACGGCGTCAAAGCTGAAGCCGTCCAGCATGATATGGTGGAAACGCTGATACCAGAACCAGCGCCCGGCGCCGACGCGGATCACCGCCTGACGATACAGCGGCCGCTCGCCGTCGGCGGGCAGCGGCTGCGCCAGATCGTCCTCCATCAGCGCCAGCGCGGCCTGCTCCGCGTCCGGCCGCTGGCTGAAGTCCAGCCACTCGGCAGGCGCGACCTGAGCCGGATCGGCCCGCAGCGGCAGGCGCTGCTGCGGCACGCCGTCCGCCGACTCATAGAACTGCGCCTGCACGGTGTCGGCCTCCGCCAGCCCCTGGCGGATGGCGCGCTCCAGGCACGAACGGTCAATCTCGCCGCGCAGTTCGGTGTAGTGCGCCACGGCAAAGCTGTTGCGCCGCTGCGCAATCTGATCGGCGATCCAGATGCCCGGCTGCGCCGCAACCAGCGGACAGGTTTGATAATCGAGCCGGGTTTCAGGCAGTGAAAGGGTTTCTGACATGCTTGCTATCCTTTTCCTTAAACGGAATCTATCGGAACTTGAGCGCGCGGGTTACTGCGCCGGCGTCACGCTGTTTTTCAGCGCCGCGGGGCGCATGTCCTGCCAATGCGCTTCGATAAACGCGATGCACTCGGCGCGCGTCGCCGGCCCCATCACCTCGTGCCAGCCTGCCGGCACGGCGGCAAACTGCGGCCACAGCGAATACTGCTGTTGCTGATTGATCAGCACCAAAAACGGCAGGCTTTCATCATCAAAAGGGTTTTGTTGTTCCTGAGTCATTTCCATCACCTGTTAGTCGAAATGTATGTCGTCCATAGCGGAGAGCAGCCAGTGCAATCCGTCCAGCAGCCCGCCACGCCAGCACAGCGCGTCGTGGCCGCCGGAAAATACCCGGTAGTTGACCCGATGCCCGGCGGCCTTCAGCGCCTGCTGCATCTGTTGATTAACGAATTCAATATCCTCTTCCCGGCTGCCGGCCTCCTGAAACACCGTCAGCGTGCCGGCGGCCACCCGGCCCTGGCGCACCTGCTGCGTCAGCCAGCCTTCGTCAAACTCCGCCCGCCGGGCGAAATCGGTGACGTACTGCACCGTCGGCCACCAGAACGAGCCGGACTGGCTCAGCACCCGGCCGAAACGCTGCGGCCAGTGCAGCCCGGCGTACATCGCCGCCAGACCGCCGTAACTCTGCCCCGCCACCACGGTGCGCGCGCCGCTGTCGCTGAATGCCATGCGTTGCCGCACCAGCGGCAGCAGTTCCGCCTGCAGCGCCAGCCAGAAGTCGGCATTGCAGGGCAGCTCCCGCTCGCGGTGCTGCCCGTCAATCACGTCAACCAGCAGATAACAGGCGGCCGGCAGGCGGCCCGCCGCCGTTTCACGCGCCAGCACCGGCAGCAGCGGCTGGCCGTCAACCCAGTTCTGGCCGTCCAGCAGGATCACCAGCGGCCGCTCCGCCGCAGCGGCGCCCTCGCCGCTGGCGTAGGCCCAGATGCGGCGCTGATTGCCCAGCGCTTCGCTGCGCCAGAGGAACGGGTGTATATGCGCCGGATCCAACGGCGGCGGCGCGGTCAGCCAGGCGCGCTGATCGGCGGCGTCCGGCCCCTGCGCCAGCGACAGCGGTTGACCGATGCGGGTCGACGCGGCGGGATACGGGTTTAACGGGTCGGCAATCGCCAGCGGGAAAAGGGAGACCCACCAGGCGCGCTGCTGCTGGCGGCACTGCGCCCGATCGGCGCTGAAAAGCGGAGGAAGCTGCGCGTCCTGCACCGGGATCAGGCTGTAACTGCCGCGCCAGTCGCGCGGCAGCAGGAATGAGCCGTGCCAGATATCCGTACCCGCCAGGCGCTGTAACGTGCTTGGCTCGGTACTGTGGTGGTCGGTCACGCCGTTGATATCGAGATAGACCCGCCGGATCGGCGAGCGGCGTTCGTCCCCGTGCGGATCGCGCCACAGCCAGGTAAAACGCACCTGTTGCCGGTCATGCTCTTCGACCATCGGTGTTCCCCGCTGGGCAACCTGTCGCCACCACGCCGGCTGCCCGGCCGTCTCGGCCTGCAGCCAGCGGCTGACCGTCCCTGCCGCTACCGTGCTCTGTGCGCTTACTGCCGCTCCCTGCCGGGCGGCTGGCAAAATATGCATGTAATTCCTTACGGTAAAATGAGCTACTTTTACGAAGATTTACAATCGTATTGATAATCATTCTTATTTTCAATATCATTTGCGAGCTTTTTTGCTGTGGCGGAAATGACAGCAAATCAGCGACGGCCAACGGGTGGGATAAACGGGGCCGCAGCAGGCGGCGTGGACAGCCACATACGCCTCCATACAGCAAAAAATTGACTCAGGGGTTAAAATGAGATTGAAAAACAAAGGGATAATTAGAAAACAACCGGCCGCGCCCGGGCAGCTGTTCTATTTGTTATTTTCACCTTCCCTCATCCTGTTGCCGGCGCTGCCGGGCCATGCGGCGGACGAAGAGAACATCATCGTGACCGCGCAAAGCGTCACCGCGCCGCTGAAAGGACCGGTAGCCAAAGACAGCGCCGCCGGCACCAAAACCGCCACGCCGCTGCGCAAAACGCCGCAGGCGATTTCCGTGATCACCCGCCAGCAGATGGACGACCAGGCCGCCCTCTCCGTTTCCGACGCGCTGAACTACACCAGCGGCCTGCTGACCAACTACCGCGGCGGCTCCAACCGCAACGACGAGGTGATCGCCCGCGGCTTTCGCTATATGCCCAAGTTTCTTGACGGTCTGAGCTACGGCCTGTCCGGCCAGGCCGGCGCGGCGGGCCAGATCGATCCCTGGCTGCTGGAACGCGTTGAGGTGGTGCACGGCCCGGCCTCCGTGCTGTACGGTCAGGTAAACCCGGGGGGCATTATCAGCATGACCAGCAAGCGCCCTACCGCCGAGAGCATTCATAAAATCCGCCTCAGCGGCGGCAACCGCCACTACGGCGAGGCGGCGTTTGACTTCGGCGGTCGGCTGAACGATGACAATACGCTGTTCTACCGGCTGAACGGCGTCGCCAGCACCCAGCACCAGTCGATGAAAGACAACAAGCAGCAGCGTCTGGCCATCGCCCCGGCGCTCACCTGGCTGCCCAATGCCGACACCAGCTTCACGCTGCTGACCAGCTACCAGAATGAGCCGAAGGCCGGCTTCCGCAACTTCCTGCCCGCCAACGGCACGGTGTTTTCCACCAGCGCGGGGCGGATCCCCTACGACTTTAACGTCAGCGACCCGAGCTACAACCAGGCGAAGCGCGAGCAAACCTCGGTGGGCTATATTTTCGACCACAGCCTCAGCGACGCGCTCACCTTCCAGCAGAACCTGCGCTACACCAATATGGATGAGTCCTACAAATATCTGGTGTATACCTTCGACGCCGACGACCGTAACGACCACTCCATCAACCGCCGGCCGCAGCACGATAAAATCGAGTCGCAGGAGCTGGGCATCGACAACCAGCTGAAGGCCGAATTCGCCACCGCCGACGTCAGCCACACGCTGCTGGGCGGGCTGGATTACAAATGGAGCGACGTGGACAGCAAGCTGTGGCGCGACAGCGGCGACCAATACATTCTCGACTGGGCGCACCCGACCCCGGTGCATATCGATGAAAGTACCTTCAGCCTGGCCACCAGCAGCCGCAAAAAGCTGGATCAGTTGGGGATTTACCTGCAGGATCAGCTGGAGTGGCAGCGCTGGAACCTGCTGCTGTCCGGTCGGCAGGACTGGTCGGAAGTCCGCACCCAGGATCGCGTGGCGGACAGCGACGTGCAGCAGAACGACAGCAAGTTCAGCGGCCGCGCCGGCCTGCTGTACGCGTTTGATAACGGGCTGTCGCCGTACGTCAGCTACAGCACCTCCTTCGAACCCAACCTGAGCAGCGGCGCGCCGGGCAGCGATCCGTTCAAGCCCACCACCGGCGAGCAAACCGAAATCGGCCTGAAATATCAGCCGCCGGGCAGCAACACGCTGCTGACCCTGTCGGCCTTTGATATCACCCAGAAAAACATCACCGCCTACAACAGCGTAACCGGCTATAACGAGCAGGTCGGCAAGGTGCGTTCCAAAGGGATTGAGGCCGAAGCGCACGCCCAACTGACGCCGTCCATCAACCTGATCGCCGCCTACAGCTACACCGATGCGGTGACCAAGGAGAGCGCCATCAGCGGCCAGGTCGGCCATACGCCCGCCAGCATTCCGCGCCACGCCGCCTCCGCCTGGGGCAGCTACCGCTTCCGCCACGGCGCGCTGCAGGGGCTGACGCTCGGCAGCGGCGTACGCTATACCGGCACCAGTTGGGGGGATTCTGAAGGTGGGTTTAAAATTCCGCACTACACGCTGTACGACCTGATGGCGAAATATGAGTTGGAACAGGCCAGCCCGGCGCTGCGCGGCGCCACGCTGCAGCTGAACGTCAACAACGTGGCGGACAAACACTACGTCGCCTCCTGCGGCAACACCTCCGCCTGCTTTTACGGCAGCGGCCGCAGCGTTATCGCTTCGCTGGCTTACAGCTGGTAAGCGCCACGCCGGCGGCCGTGATAACGCGGCCGCCGGCGTTTTGGCTTGAGAGAGGGGGAATATGAGGGCAAGACACAGTGTGCCTGACGATGATGGGCGTTAACGGGTGAGTTATGGCTTACAGATCCCTATCCCTGCGGGGAAAATAACGTAGTCGCAAATTTACACCTGGCGTAGCAAGCGGCAGCAACAGGCAACCTCCTCTGAACGTGAGAGCGAACTCGCCGCTGAGAATGCCCGCCTCAAACGCCAACGGGCTGAACGGGACGAGGAGCTGGTGTTCTTACCCACATAATGTGGACACGGCCCTAAGCGAGGTTTTGGTTTTCAAACTGTTCCGGGCTAAGACCGCCACAGGCACTGTGACGACACCAGCGATTGTGTTCGGCGCATACTGGTACAGATTCAGTCCGCCCTGCAGCCCTATCGGATCCTGGATAGTAAAGCGACCTACCTCCGGCTCGTAGTAGCGGAACAGATTATAGTATAGTCCGCTCTCGCTATCCTGGTACTGTCCGGCGTAGCGCAGCGGCTGCTCATAGGCCGCGCCCCGGCGCTGCAGGATACCCGCCGCCGTCTGCCCCTTCAGCCTGCCGAAGGTGTCGTAATCCCCCGACCAGAGCAGCCCGCCCTCGCCGTCCGTCACCTCCAGCGGCGCGCCGTTCTGCTCGCTGTGCAGCCAGAAGATATCCGCCTGCCGGCTCTCCCCTGCCTGTTCGATGGCCGCCAGCGGCGTCCACGGGTTGTCCGGCTCGTAGCTCCAGCTGCGGCGCGTGCCATCGTCCCGCTGCTCCTGCAACAGCCGGTAGCCCTGCCACAGGAAACGCGTGCTCTGCGCCGCCTTGCCCTTGTAGTCCACCTGCTTGCGCGTGCGCCTGCCCAGCGCATCGTAGTGATACTGCGCCCAGAACTCGCCCTGCGGGCCACGGCCGTGCGCCGCCGTCAGCTGGTTATCCCCCAGCGGCGCCGGCGGCAGTTGCTCCTCCAGCCCGCGGCTGGCGCTCTGCGCGCCCAGCAGGTTGTCCGCCATGTCGTACTGCAGGCGGTGGCCCGGCTTGCCCTGCTGCGCCTCGCGGTGCTGCAGCAGGCGTCCTTCCGCATCGTAGCCGTAGCGGATTTCTCCGCGCAGTTCATAGAACCAGAAAGAGCTGAAAAGATCTTTCTGGCGTTATACAATTAAGAACGGTTTAATTCTATTATTCATTCTTTAAAAACCCCCTAAGCATATAAATGTTTTATATCCGAGAATAGATAAATCTATCGCATCCAATGCCTCCAGAAAACTAGACATCAATGGTTCCAACATCCTTAAATAACCTTCTATATTGATTCACCATAAAAATAAATAGCATATTCATCTTCGTTGAAGGCTAACATCTGAGATGGCGATTCAATAAAAACAACCAGATCCCTATTACCACTTTCAAGATAAAGACTTACCAAAAAATCAAACACATTGAATAATTTCAATCTTACAAAAAAATAATCATTAATCTCAAATAACAAACTCTTTCCTATAACACTCTTTAGACAATCCGATTGCCATTGAACAATAGCATCATTAGAGTTATCTAAAGAAAAATCAGCTATTGGCTCAAGGTCACTATCATAACTGAAAATCTCTTTTTGTTTAGCACGATACGCCACTAAATCCAGCACATCAACGTCAATGACTTCAACGTTACTGACACCATTAATTTTTCTCAAAAAAACCTTTGTTTTCTGTAAGGCAATCTTTTTCTTAAGAGCTTCATTTTTAGTCATAATCATAATATATGTGATGGTCTCCTGAACTATCCGCCGGAACCTTACCATACCTTTCGGTCTTAAAATCATAAGTGTGCGGTGATGTTTTTGCTCTGCCGGCATGGAAATGTGCATCACCAATCTTGTTTCTCGGATCGCTCGTATGTTCTACCACTACAACTTTATGTCCCTCAGCATTTCTATATTGGTAAAATTTCCCATGCTCTGCCGGGTTTTCAGAATAAATATAATTACTATACCCCTGCTTTCTACGATCATTACCTATCTGCCAATGACTTTCATGTTGCTGTGATCTAGGAATTCCAGCCGTATCCTTCGCTTTATTCATCGCCATTCGGCGATTACGTCCGGCCTTAATAGAACAAGCAGTCAACCCCAACGGATCCACCCACCCATACGGGTTCGGCGCATACTGGTACAGGTTCAGCCCACCCTGCAGCCCTATCGGATCCTGGGTAGTAAAGCGACCTACCTCCGGCTCGTAGTAGCGGAACAGATTATAGTGTAGTCCGCTCTCGCTATCCTGATACTGCCCGGCGTAGCGCAGCGGCTGCTCATAGGCCGCCCCCCGACGCTGCATGATGCCCGCCGCCGTCTGCCCCTTCAGCCTGCCGAAGGTGTCGTAATCCCCCGACCAGCGCAGCCCGCCTTCACCGTCCGTCACCTCCAGCGGCGCGCCGTTCTGCTCGCTGTGCAGCCAGAAGATATCCGCCTGCCGGCTCTCCCCCGCCTGCTCAATGGCCGCCAGCGGCGTCCACGGGCTGTCCGGCTCATAGCTCCAGCTGCGGCGCGTGCCATCGTCCCGCTGCTCCTGCAACAGCCGGTAGCCCTGCCACAGGAAACGCGCGCTCTGCGCCGCCTTGCCCTTGTAGTCCACCTGCTTGCGCGTGCGCCTGCCCAGCGCATCGTAGTGATACTGCGCCCGGAACTCGCCCTGCGGGCCGCGACCGTGCGCTGCCGTCAGCCGGTTGTCCGCATCGTAGACATAGTGCTGCTCGTACAGCCCGTTGCGCCGGCTTATCAGGTTGCCCCAGCCGTCGTAACGGTAGAACAGCTGCTGCCAGTGCGTCAGCCGGTTATCCCCCAGCGGCGCCGGCGGCAGCTGCTCCTCCAGCGCGCGGCTGGCGCTCTGCGCGCCCAGCAGGTTGTCCGCCATGTCGTACTGCAGGCGGTGGCCCGGCTTGCCCTGCTGCGCCTCGCGGTGCTGCAGCAGGCGTCCTTCCGCATCGTAGCCGTAGCGGACTTCTCCGCGCAGCGCGTCGTCGACGCCGGCTATCTCGCCGCGGCCGCTGTAGTGGTACACCCGACACAGCACGCCGTCTTCCGGCTTCGTCAGTTGCCCGTGGCTGAAGCCGCTGCTCTGCCAGCTGCGGCGGCCCAGCGCATCGTACTGCCGCCGCTGGTGCAGCGCCCCCTGCGTACGTCCGGTCTCCCGGTGCAGCCGGTCGCGGCTGAACTCGCTCACCAGCTGCTGATTGAACCTGATGGCGCTGGCGTGGCCGGAACCGTAATAGAGCCACTGCAGCCGGTCGCCCTGCGGCAGCGTCAGCGCCTGCAGGTTGCCCAGCGCGTCCCACTGATACTGCAGCTCGCCGTTAACGCCTTGCTCGCTCAGCAGGTTGCCGGCGCGGTCGTAGCGCAGCCGGATACTGTCCGGCTCGATGCCCAGCGCCGCACCGGCGGCGGTCGGCGTGCGCGTCAGCGTCGTCAGCCGTCCGCCGGCGTCGTAGTCGTAGCGCCATTCGGCGCTGTCGGTGGTGCGCGCCGTCAGCTGGCCCGCCTCATCAAAGCGGAAGTGCTGCCGCCGCTCTGCCACCGCGCCATCGGCGACCGGTGCGCCGGTTTCCAGCAGCGTCGTCGGCAGCCCGTCGGCGCCGTAATGGTAGTAACGGCGCTGCCCGTCCGGCCGCTGTTCCACCTGCAGGCGGCCTGCCGCGTCGTAGCTGAACTGGTAGTCGGCGCCGTTGCCGTTCTCCAGCCGCATCAGCCAGCCGCGCGGGCCGTAGTGATAACGACGCGTGCGGTTGATGCGGTCGGTGATGCTGTCCGGCAGGCCCAGCGGGGTGTACTGCCAGCGCGTCTCGCTGCCGAGCGGGTCCCGGTGCGCGGCCAGCTGGCCCTGCGCGTTCCAGTCAAACTGCTCGTCGCTGCCGTCCGGATGGCGCAGCTGCTGCAGCCGGCCGGCGGCGTCCCAGCGGTAGCGGGTCAGGTGGCCTTCCGCATCGGTGCGGTGCGTCAGCTGGCCCAGCGCGTCATAGGTGTAGGCGGTGACGCTGCCGGAACAGTCGGTATGGCGCGTCAGCTGCCCCTGTGCGTTCCACACCAGCTGCACTTCACCGCCCAGCGCGTCGGTGATGCGCTCCGGCAGGCTCTCTTCCGGGTCCGGGTAGTGGTAATGCGTGCTCTGCCCCTGCGCGTCCGTCTGTCTGACCAGACGCCCCTGCTCGTCCCAGTGCTGGAACGCCTGGCTACCGTCAGGCCCGGTGACCGAGAACAGGCGGCCGCTGTTGCGGGAATATTGGTAGGTGGTGGTGCGGCCCAGCGGGTCGGTCTCGCTCAGCATGCGGCCGTACGGGTCCCACTCGCTCTGCCGCTGCGCACCGCCCGGCAGCACCACGCTGCACAGTTCGCCGCGCGCGTAGATAAGGCCGTAGCGACGGCTGTCATAGTCGGTGAACTGCGCGACGTTGTCGTCATCATCCAGCTGCCACAGCGCCTGTTTGCCGTCGTCACGCACCGCCCGGCGCGTCCCGTTGGCGAAATCATAATAGACGGACAGCTGCTCGCCGGCGCTGTTGCGGTAGGCCACCACCCGCGGCAGGCCGTCAATCTCCTGCCAGCGGTATTCGTTCAGCAGGCCGTTCTGGTCCTGATGGCTGACCATCAGCCCGTCCTGCCAGCCAAAACGCCGCGTCACCTCGCCGGCGCGGTTGCGGACGGTGACCAGCTGCCCCGCGTCGTCGTAGCCGTAACTCGCCAGCACCTGCTCATCCTGGCCGTTTTGCCACGCTACCGCCGCCAGCCGCAACGCACCGTTGGCCGTCGTCAGGTAGCGGCAGACCAGACGCTGCCCGGCGCTGTCCACCAGCTCACTCAGTTGCCCCGCGTCGTTATAGAACAGCGAGGTGGCGTTGCCGACGGCGTCGGTCATCATGCTCAGCCGGCTCGGCTGCTGCGCCTCCAGCCGCGGATAGTGCCACGCCTGTTCGCTGACGTCGAACACCTGCCAGCTGCCGTCGGCGTTATGCATCAGCCAGCATTTTTCCGCTTCGCAGTAGGTCTTGTGGCCACGCGGCACCATCGGGAAGGAGACATAATCGCCGGACGGCGCGCGCCACACCAGCCCCTCCTGCCAGATTTGCAGGCTGCTCTCCCAGAACAGGCTCCAGCCGCGCCCCAGCACGCCCTCCGCCGGGTTGCCGCTGCGCCAGTAGCGCTGCCACGCCACCGGCAGGCGCGACGGCAGCACAAAGTCCAGCTCGTCGTCGCCGTCGAGAAATTTCTGGCCGCTGACCACGTCCAGCGGACGGGCGATAATGCCCGTCGCCGCGGTGGCGGTCATCAATGCACCGGCGCGGCAGGCCACGCGGCCAAGCTTGTTGATGCCCGGCGCCTTGCTGAGCATGCGCCCGAGCGCCCCCAGCTTGCTGGCCGCGCCGCCGACGCCGCCTATCAGGCCGGCGAACAGCAGCGTCAGGTCAGAGATTTTATACAGCCAGTCGGGCACTTCCGGTTTGATGGGCAGCGTGGTGACGGTGCCGCCGCCGATGCGCACATCGGGCGAGCCGGCCATCACCTGCGCGTCGCAGTTGGTCTTGTCCCCGCTGCGCACCGCCGGGTAGCCGTTGATAAACACCTTGTCCGAGCCCTGCGCCATCTGCATGCTCGGGCCGTCATCCTCGCAGACCACGCGGCTGACGGTGGCGATGGCCGCCGGTTTGCCGTTGATAAACACGTTGCCGGAGCCGGTCAGTATCGTGCCCTTGGGCGACAGACTGCCGGCGCCGGCGGCGGCAATGCCGTCGCGCGCCTGGGTGGCCAGCTCGCCGGAGAGGTAGCCCACCGCCAGGCTGGCGCCAATCAGCAGCACGCCGACGCCCACGCAGGAGGCCGCCAGCCCGGCGACAAACAGGGCGC
This sequence comes from Serratia sp. FGI94, assembly GCF_000330865.1. NCBI lineage: Bacteria > Pseudomonadati > Pseudomonadota > Gammaproteobacteria > Enterobacterales > Yersiniaceae > Serratia > Serratia sp. FGI94. Next base: position 2,106,934 of record NC_020064.1, on the reverse strand, counting down.
CCGCCGCCACCGCACCGGCGGCGGCAATCAGGCCGCCGATAAGCGTGCCGCCAATCATCCCTGCCAGCGCATGGGAATGGCCGATGCTGTCCCCGACGCGCGCTGCTTCACCCATGTTCCTGCTCCTTTACGCAACATCCTTTTGCTTAACCGCGGGCAAGAATGACATAAGCGACTGCGGATGGAAATATGAGTTAAGGCTGCCGAGGATTCATATTAGAAATAACCGAATCCCCCAGCGCATAAATCCGGCAACATTGCGTAAAAATCCAGCTTAATCATAAGATTGATAGAGAATTAACCTGGATGATATTTTCTCTGTCAGCCACCCATCGCCTATCGACACCGGACGGATGCCGACCATTTTGATCCATCAGAAATTCAGCAAACATGACCGGAACGCCGCACTTTGCTGCGGAGGCCATCATCTCCTACCGCAACAATCCCCACAAACTTTCCGGAAAAATTGCCTACGCTTTATGTGATTGCGGATACGCAAAACCCGTAGCCGCCGCCATGGCGAACCACTAAATGACAAAGAAAGCGGCTATCGAATCCGTAGGCCAATTCAAATATCTCTTACTAAAACCAAAGGATATCTTAACGGTATTCATCGAGTGCAAAGGGAGTAAGAAATGAGCAATCCAACCGACAAATCAACGTCTTCACCGACCGCGAAATGCCCTTTCCATGCCGACGTGCCTGAGCAGTACGCCGGCGGCGGCACCACCAATCAGGACTGGTGGCCCGACCAACTGCGTGTGGATCTGCTGAACCAGCACTCCAACCGCTCTAACCCGTTGGGCGAGGATTTCAACTACCGCGAAGAGTTCAAAAAGCTGGACTACGCCGCGTTAAAAGCGGATATCCACCATCTGCTGACCGATTCACAGTCGTGGTGGCCGGCGGACTGGGGCAGCTATATCGGCCTGTTTATCCGCATGGCCTGGCACGGCGCCGGCACCTACCGCGCCGTTGACGGTCGCGGCGGCTCCGGCCGCGGACAGCAGCGCTTCTCGCCGGTCAACTCCTGGCCGGATAACGTTAGCCTCGATAAGGCGCGCCGCCTGCTGTGGCCGATCAAACAGAAATACGGCCAGAAAATCTCCTGGGCGGATCTGTATATTCTGGCCGGCAACGTGGCGCTGGAAAAATCCAGCTTCCGCACCTTCGGCTTTGGCGCCGGCCGCGAGGACGTCTGGGAACCGGATCTCGACGTCGACTGGGGCAATGAAAAAACCTGGCTGGCGCACCGCCACCCGGAAAGTCTGGCGCACCAGGCGCTGGGCGCCACCGAAATGGGGCTAATCTACGTCAACCCGGAAGGCCCGGAAGCCAGCGGTGAACCGCTGTCGGCCGCCGCCGCCATCCGCGCCACCTTCGGCAATATGAGCATGGACGATGAAGAGACCGTCGCGCTGATCGCCGGCGGCCACACGCTGGGTAAAACCCACGGTGCGGCGTCCGGCGACCTCCTCGGCCCGGAACCGGCCGCGGCGCCGCTGGAGCGTCAGGGTCTCGGCTGGGCCAGCAGCTACGGCAGCGGCTCCGGTCCCGACGCCATCACCTCCGGTCTGGAAGTGATCTGGTCGCAAACCCCGACCCAGTGGAGCAACAACTTCTTCGAAAACCTGTTCAAATATGAGTGGGTGCAGACGCGCAGCCCGGGCGGCGCCATCCAGTTTGAAGCCAAAGACGGACCGGACATTATTCCCGATCCGTTTAACCCGGGAGTGAAACGTAAGCCGACCATGCTGGTGACCGACGTTACGCTGCGCCTCGACCCCGAGTTTGAGAAGATCTCGCGTCGCTTCCTGAATGACCCGCAGGCGTTTAACGAAGCCTTCGCCCGCGCCTGGTTCAAACTGACCCACCGCGATATGGGGCCGAAAGCGCGCTACCTGGGGCCGGAAGTACCGAACGAAGATCTGATCTGGCAGGATCCGCTGCCGCCGGCGGTGCACCAGCCAAGCGCTGCCGATATCGACAGCCTGAAGACGGCGATCAAAGCCTCCGATCTCAGCGTCAGCCAGCTGGTCTCGGTCGCCTGGGCGTCGGCCGCCACCTTCCGCGGCGGCGATAAGCGCGGCGGCGCCAACGGTGCACGACTGGCGCTGGCGCCGCAGCGGGACTGGGAGGTCAACGCCATTCCGGTCAGCGTGCTGCCGACCCTGAAGGCGATTCAGCAGGCCTCCGGCAAAGCGTCGCTGGCGGACGTGATCGTGCTGGCCGGCGTGGTGGGCATTGAACAGGCCGCCGCCGCCGCAGGCGTACAGGTCAAGGTGCCGTTCACCCCGGGCCGCGTCGATGCGCGTCAGGATCAGACCGACGTTGAAGCGTTCAACCTGCTGGAACCGCTGGCCGACGGCTTCCGTAACTACCGCCGCTCGCCGAACGGCCCAACCACCGAAGAGCTGCTGATTGACCGGGCGCAGCTGCTGACGCTGACCGCGCCGGAAATGACCGTTCTGGTCGGCGGCCTGCGCGTACTGGGCGCCAACTTCGACGGCAGCCAGCACGGCGTCTTTACCGACCGCGTCGGCGTACTCAGCAACGACTTCTTCGTCAATCTGCTGGATATGCGCACCGAATGGCAGGCCACCGACGACAGCGCAGAGCTGTACGAGAGCCGCGACCGCCAGAGCGGGGAGGTGAAATACACCGGCACCCGCGCCGATCTGGTGTTCGGCTCTCACTCGGTGCTGCGCGCGCTGGCGGAAGTTTACGGCAGCAGCGACGGGCAGGAGAAATTCGTCCGCGACTTCGTCGCCGCCTGGACCAAGGTGATGAACCTGGATCGCTTCGATCTGGCGTAACTGAACGATAACGGCAATACTCAAGCCTCCGCATGCGGAGGCTTTTTTATTTGCTGTTATTACGCCGCGACTAAGGCTAACTGGCCGGCAGAGGATACGAAGGACCATCAGGGAGCAGCATATGGGATTTCTGGGATTTATCAGCCAACGGGCCTGTCGGCGCTGGCAAGAGGCGTCGCCATTTCTGCCGGCGTTCAGCTTTTACGAAAGGCACCAATCGGCGCCGATCGACGCCGCGCCGCAGGCCATTATTCACGCGGTGCAGACGCTGGACATGATGGAGGATCCGCCGATCCGGCGTCGCACCCTGAGTGCGGTCCGGCGTAAGCTGGCGGCAAACGCCTCATCGTTCCAGCCGTAGAACACTCTGACTTACTCTCGCCAACTACCTGCCTTTACCCGCCTGAGCTAAGGTTATCAACAGAGCGCGGCAGCGGGTCGCGCCCTCCCTGCCGGCGGCGTTTGCGCCGGCGTCCTGCACCAATATCGTCATCATTAAAGGAGTAAATTATGGGCAAGCCTTATGTCAGACTGGATAAAGAGCAGGCGGCGGTACTGTTGGTCGATCATCAAACCGGGCTGCTGTCCCTGGTGCGCGATATCGACCCGGATAAATTTAAAAACAACGTGCTGGCGCTGGCCGATCTGGCCGCCTATTTCAACTTACCCACCATCCTGACCACCAGCTTTGAAACCGGACCCAACGGCCCGCTGGTGCCGGAGCTGAAGGCGCAGTTTGCCGACGCGCCCTATATCGCCCGTCCCGGCAATATCAACGCCTGGGATAACGAGGATTTCGTCAAAGCGGTGGAGGCCACCGGCAGAAAACAGCTGATTATCGCCGGCGTGGTGACCGAAGTGTGCGTGGCATTTCCGGCGCTGTCGGCGATTGAAGCGGGCTATGAGGTGTTTGTGGTGACCGACGCCTCCGGCACCTTTAACCCCATCACCCGCGATGCCGCCTGGCAGCGCATGACCCAGGCCGGCGTGCAGCTGATGAACTGGTTTGGCGTGGCCTGTGAGCTGCACCGAGACTGGCGCAACGATGTCGAAGGGCTGGGTAAACTGTTCAGCGAGCATATTCCCGATTACCGCAACCTGATGAGTAACTTTGATTACCTGATGCAGAAATAATCCCCCCTGCGGCAGACGCCGGGCGTCTGCCGTTTTTACTGCGAATCCGTGACCTGATACGGGCGCTTGCTCTACACTATGGAGGCCATTTACCGAGACAGGATCCGCCGCATGCTCCCATCGCTGTTATCCATTCCCTGCACCACCTTACAGGGCGAAGCCAAAACCCTGGGCGACTTCCCGGCGCGCGCCTATCTGGTGGTGAACACCGCCAGCAAATGCGGCTTTACCCCGCAATACCGCGGGCTGGAAAATCTGTGGCGCTACTATCGCGATCGCGGCCTGGTGGTGATGGGCTTTCCCTGCAACCAGTTCGGCGCGCAGGAGCCGGGCGACGCGCAGGAAATCGCCAGCTTCTGCAGCCTCAACTACGGCGTCAGCTTTCCGCTGTTCGCCAAGATAGCGGTCAACGGCCCGGAAGCGCATCCGCTGTTTAACGAGCTGAAGCGCCGCGCGCCCGGGCTGCTGGGCAGCCAGCGCATCAAATGGAACTTCACCAAATTCCTGCTTACCGCCGACGGCCAGCGCGTCACGCGCTTTGCACCGCTGACCAAGCCGGAACGCCTGTTCGAGCGTATTGAGACGCTGCTGAAATAACCCTTCCGCCGGGCGGCCGCCCTTGCCCGCCGCCCCCGCTTATCACGTTAAAACCCCGATCGCGCCGGTAAGCAAATTTTCCTTGCTGTAACCGAATGTTCACATGATAATGATTATCACTACGATAAACATTATCAGTTAACCCCTTATTTTTCAGACGGCCATTATGGACAATAAACAGCACGCAGCGCCCGTCGCACCTGCCGCTCCCCGGCAGGAAACGGCCACCCTACCCAGCTATGACAGCCAACAGCTGCTCGGCCGCGACGGCGTGGCGATTATTACGCATCAGGGTCAACGCTATCAGCTGCGCCAGACCAAAGCGGGCAAGCTGATTCTGACCAAGTAACACCCACAGTTCCCATGCCAGCCACCCCGATCGGGCACGATCCAGGCAGCCAGCAAATCATTTGATATGTTGTAAAACATACGGAGAGTTGCACTATGCCTGCTATTTTCGCCACCCCGCGGCGTCTGTCCGCCCTGAGCCTGGCCATTGCCTGCGCCCTGCCTACGGTGGCTTTTGCCGACGCCAGCACAGTTTCCCACGCCGAACCGCAGCCCGCGGCCGACGACACCATGACGGTGGTCGCCACCGGCAACCCACGCAACAGCTTCAGCGCGCCGATGATGGTCACGGTGATCGACGGCGCATCGCCGCAGGCGCAGACCGCCGGCAGCGCTGCCGATCTGCTGCGTCAGGTGCCGGGCATTACCGTCACCGGCACCGGCCGCAGCAACGGCCAGGATATCATGCTGCGCGGCTATGACCGCCGCGGCGTGCTGACCCTGGTGGACGGCGTGCGTCAGGGCACCGATACCGGTCACCTTAACGGCACCTTCCTCGATCCGGCGCTGATCAAACGGGTGGAAGTGGTACGCGGCCCGTCGGCCCTGCTGTACGGCAGCGGCGCGCTGGGCGGCGTGATCGCCTATGAAACCGTCGACGCCGCCGATCTGCTGCTGCCGGGGCGCAACAGCGGCTTCCGGGTGTACGGCAGCGCCGCCAGCGGCGATCACAGCCTCGGCATGGGCGCCAGCGCCTACGGCCGCAGCGACAGCCTGGACGGCCTGCTGTCGTTCGGCACCCGCGACGTCGGCAACCTGCGTCAGGGCAACGGCTTTGACGCACCGAACGATGAAAATATCAATAATCTGCTGGCCAAAGGCACCTGGACCATTGATGAAAACCAGTCCCTGAGCGGCAACCTGCGCTATTACAACAACCGCGCGCAGGAGCCGAAAAACCCGCAGACGCCGGCCGCCTCCGCCAGTAATCTGCAGACCGATCGCTCCACCATTCAGCGCGACGGGCAGCTGACCTACAAATTGAAACCAACGGGCCAAGCGTGGCTGGACGCGCAGGCGCAGCTGTATTACTCCGAAGTGCAGATCAACGCCCACCGCGACGGCAGCGAGGACGAGGCGCGCAAGCAAACCACCCGCGGCGCCAAACTGGAAAACCGCACCCGGCTGTTCAGCGACAGCGCGGCGGCGCACCTGTTCACCTACGGCGGTGAGGCGTACAAGCAGGAACAGACGCCGGGCGGCGCCACCGAAAGTTTCCCGCAGGCCAAGATCGACTTCACCTCCGCCTGGCTGCAGGATGAGATCACCCTGCGCGATCTGCCGGTGACGATCCTCGCCGGGACGCGCTACGACAACTATAAGGGCAGCAGCGACGGCTACGACGACGTCAACGCCGATAAGTGGTCGTCGCGCGGGGCGGTCAGCATTACCCCCACCGACTGGCTGATGCTGTTCGGCTCCTATGCGCAGGCGTTCCGCGCGCCGACCATGGGGGAAATGTACAATGACGACAAACACTTCTCGATCCCGATGGGTCCCACCACCATCACCAACAACTGGGTGCCGAACCCGAACCTGAAGCCGGAAACCAACGCCACTCAGGAGTATGGTTTCGGCCTGCGCTTCGACGACCTGCTGCTGGCCGACGACAGCCTGCAGTTCAAGGCCAGCTACTTTGACACCAAAGCCAAAGACTATATCTCCACCGCCGTCACCATGGAGATCGGCGCCGGCCCGCGCGGGCCTTATTGCATCAGCTGTACCACCTACTCCACCAATATCGACCGCGCCAAAATCTGGGGCTGGGACGCCGCGCTGAACTATAAAACCCGCTGGTTCGGCTGGGATCTGGCCTATAACCGCACCCGCGGCAAAGATGAAACCAGCGGCGATTGGATCGCCAGCATCAACCCGGACACCGTCACCAGCGTACTGGACGTGCCGCTGGGGGAAAGCGGCTTCGCCACCGGCTGGGTCGCCACCTTCACCCAGCGCTCGACCCACGTGCCCAGCGGCACCGCCGAACAGGCCGGCTACGGCGTCAACGATTTTTACCTCAGCTACAAAGGCCGCGCCGGGCTGCAGGGGCTGACCACCACCGTGGTGCTGGGCAACGCCTTCGATAAAGAATATTACTCGCCGCAAGGCATTCCGCAGGACGGACGTAACGCCAAACTGCTGGTCAGCTATCAGTGGTAACGACAGGAGAATAGCCATGAACAACGATCTCTATGCCCGCTATCAGCAGGCGAAACAGGATCACCCCGGTAAATACGCGCGCGATCTGGCGGCGCTGCTCGGCGTCAGCGAAGCGGAGCTGACCCACGCCCGCGTCGGCCACGATGCGCGCCGTCTGCAGGCCGACGCCCGTACGCTGCTCGCCGGACTGGAGCAGGTCGGCGTCGCCAAAGCGCTCACCCGCAATGACTATGCAGTGCATGAGCAGATGGGCCGCTATTGCAACCAGCGGTTAGACGGTCACGCGGGGCTGATCCTCAACCCGCGCGAACTGGATCTGCGGCTGTTTCTCGGCCAGTGGGCCAGCGCCTTCAGCCTGAGCGAAAGCAACCAGCGCGGCGTACGCCACAGCATTCAGTTTTTCGATCGTCAGGGCGATGCGCTGCATAAGGTGTACAGCAGCGATGAAACGGACCTCAGCGCCTGGCTGGCGCTGGTGGAACGCCACGCCGCGCCGGACAATCCGCCGCTGGCGCTGCAGCCGGCAGAGCCAGCCCGGGCGGAAAAGCGCGACGCCGACGCCGCGCGCATTGACGGCGAATGGCGCGCCATGACCGACGTGCATCAGTTTTTCCAGCTGCTGAGCCGCCATCAGATTGGCCGTCAGCAGGCGTTCCGCGCCGTCGGCGACGATCTGGCCTACCGGGTCGATAACGGCGCGCTGGCGCAGCTGCTGAACGCCGCGCAGCAGGCGCAGAACGAAATCATGATCTTCGTCAGCAACCGCGGCTGCGTGCAGATCTTTACCGGCCAGATTGAACGCCTGCTGCCGCAAAACGGCTGGCTTAACGTGTTCAACCGGCGCTTTACCCTGCACCTGATTGCAGACGCCATCGCCGAAAGCTGGATCACCCGCAAACCGACCAAAGACGGCATCGTCACCAGTCTGGAGCTGTTCGCCGCCGACGGCACGCAGATCGCCCAGCTGTACGGCCAGCGCAGCGAGGGCCAGCCGGAACAGACCCTGTGGCGCGAACAGATCGCCGCCCTGCAGACGCGGGGCATCGCCGCATGACGCGCTCACTCTCGCGGGCGCTGGCGCTGTGCGCGGCGCTGATAACGCCGCTGGCCGGGGCGGCGGAACGCATCGTCTCCATCGGCGGCGACGTCAGCGAAATCGTCTATGCGCTCGGCGCCGGCGATGAGCTGGTGGCGCGCGACAGCACCAGCCTCTCCCCCGCCGCGCTGCAGAGCCTGCCGGACGTCGGCTATATGCGTCAGCTGAACGCCGAGGGCATTCTGGCGCTGCGGCCAACGCTGGTGCTGGCGAGCGATCTGGCGCAGCCGGCGCTGGTGTTCCGCCAGTTGGCCGACAGCGGCGTGCGCGTGGTGCATATCCCGGCCGACAGCGCGCCGGAGGCGGTCAGCGAAAAAATCACCGCCGTGGCCGCCGCGCTGGATCGTAAACCACAGGGCAAACGGCTGATCGCGCACTATCGTCAGCAGCTGGCGGCGCTCAACGCCCGACCGCTGCCGGTCAAGGTGCTGTTTATCATGAGCCACGGCGGCATGACGCCGATGGCCGCCGGGCAGGACACCGCCGCCGACGCCGCCATCCGCGCCGCCGGGCTGCGCAATGCGATGCAGGGCTTCAGCCACTACCGGCCGCTGTCGCAGGAAGGGGTGATCGCCAGCGCGCCGGACCTGCTGCTGGTAGGCCGCGACGGCGTGAAAACCCTCGGCGGCGTGCAGCAGCTGTGGCAACTGCCCGGCGTCGCGCTGACGCCGGCGGGGAAAAAACGACGCGTGCTGGTGGTCGATGATATGGCGCTGTTGGGATTCGGCCTGCAGACGCCGGACGCCCTGATTAAACTGCGCCGTGCCGCGGAGCAGCCGTAATGCCGTGCCGTCGCTCACCACGGCTGGCGCTGGCGACATTACTGGCTCTGCTGACCGTGCTGTCGCTGGCTGCCGCCAACTACGGCGCGCTGACGCTGTCGCTGCGCACCCTGTGGCAGCAGCCGTTCAGCGACGCCGCCTGGCATATCTGGCTGAATATCCGCCTGCCGCGGGTGCTGCTGGCCGTGCTGATCGGCTGCGCGCTGGCGCTGGCCGGCGCGGTGATGCAGGGGCTGTTCCGCAACCCGCTGGCGGATCCCAGCCTGCTGGGGATCAGCAGCGGCGGCGCGCTGCTGGTGGCGCTGTCGATCGTGATGCCGTTCACCCTGCCGGCGGTGCTGGCGCTGTACGGCCAGATGCTGGCGGCGTTTATCGGCAGCCTGCTGGTGTCGGTGCTGATTTACGCCATCAGCCGCGGCGGCCACGGCAGCCTGTCGCGGCTGCTGCTGGCCGGCATCGCCATTAACGCGCTGTGTATGGCGGCGGTCGGCGTGCTGTCATACCTCAGCAACGACCAGCAGCTGCGTCAGTTTTCCCTGTGGATGATGGGCAGCCTGAACCAGTCGCAATGGCCGACGCTGGCGGTGGCGGCCTCGCTGATCCTGCCCGCCGGCCTGCTGACGCTGCTGCAGGCGCGCCGCCTCAACCTGCTGCAGCTGGGGGATGAGGAAGCACACTATCTGGGGGTGAACGTGGCGCGGGTCAAGCTTCAGCTGCTGCTGCTCAGCGCCCTGCTGACCGGCGCGGCGGTCGCCGTCAGCGGTGTGATCGGCTTTATCGGCCTGGTGGTGCCACACCTGATGCGGCTGCGGCTGGGCGGCGATCACCGCTGGCTGCTGCCCGCCTCGGCGCTGGGCGGCGCCTGCCTGCTGCTGGTCAGCGATACGCTGGCGCGCACGCTGGTGGCGCCGGCGGAGATGCCGGTCGGCCTGATGACCAGCCTGCTGGGCGGCCCCTATTTTTTATGGCTGGTGATGCGCCAGCAGGAGCGTAACCGTGGCTAAACCCGCCAGCCTGACGGCGCAGCAGCTGCGCTATCGCCTGGGCGAACGCCGACTGATTCATGATGTGTCGCTGAGCATCGCCAGCGGCGAAATGGTGGCGATTATCGGCCCCAACGGCGCCGGCAAATCAACCCTGCTGCGCCTGCTGACCGGCTATCTGCAGCCGGACTGCGGCGAATGCCGCCTGCTGGAGCGGCCGCTGGAGCTGTGGACGCCCGAGCAGCTGGCCAGAGTGCGCGCGGTAATGCGCCAGCACAGCGAGCTGGCCTTTCCGTTCAGCGTCGAGGAGGTGGTGGCCATGGGGCGCGCGCCGCACGGCATGCGCGACGCGGCGCAGGCGGTGCAGGCGGTGATGGCGCAGACCGACTGTCTCAGCCTGGCGGCGCGGGATTACCGCCAGCTCTCCGGCGGCGAACAGCAGCGGGTGCAGCTGGCGCGGGTATTGGCGCAGCTGTGGCAGCCGCAGCCGGCGGCGCGCTGGCTGTTTCTCGACGAGCCGACCTCGGCGCTGGACCTCTACCACCAGCAGCATACGCTGCGCCTGCTGCATGACCTGACGCGGCGGCAGCCGCTGGCGGTATGCTGCGTACTGCACGATCTCAACCTGGCGGCGCTGTACGCCGACCGCATCCTGCTGCTGCATCAGGGACGGCTGGTGGCCGACGGCACGCCGGCCGAGGTGCTGCAGGCCGAGACCCTCACTCGCTGGTATCAGGCGGATCTCGGCGTGATGGCGCACCCGGAATCCGCCACGCCGCAGGTGTATCTGCGCCGCTGAACCGCCATCAGCTGGAGCAGGAGATCTCCAGGTGCTTGCCCCACTCCGGCGGCAGCGCCGCCAGCGCGTCATAGCGCGCGTCGTCGTCATACGGCTTCAGCAATGCCTGGTGCAGATGCGCCAGCTTGCTGGCGTCGTCCTGCTCCGCCGCGGCGATCGCCTCCTGCGCCAGGTAGTTGCGCAGGATCAGCTTCGGGTTCACCGCCTGCATCGCCTGCCGGCGCTGCGCATCGCCCACCTGCTCCTGCTGCAGCCGCTCGCGGTAGCGGCGGTACCAACCGTCAAACGCCTCGCGGTCGATAAACTCATCGCGCAGCGGCGTCTGCGCCTGCTGCTGTTCCACCTCGCTCAGCAGGCGGAAGGTGCGGGTATAGTCGCGCCCCTCCTGCGCCATCAGGCTCAGCAGCTCGGTAAGCAGATCGTTATCCTGCCGCTGCTGGCTGAAGAAGCCCAGCTTGGCGCGCATGCGGTCGCCATAGGCGCGCATCAGCGCCGGCTCATACGCCGTCAGCGCCTGCTGCAGCTGCTGCGGGGTCATCAGCGGCGACAGCGCCTGCGCCAGGCGGTGCAGATTCCACAGCGCCACCGCCGGCTGGTTGTCAAAGGCATAGCGCCCCTGATGATCCGAGTGGTTGCAGATATAGCCCGGCTGATAGTCGTCGAGAAAACCGTAAGGGCCGTAGTCGATGGTCAGGCCGAGAATCGACATATTGTCGGTATTCATCACGCCGTGGGCGAAGCCGACCGTCTGCCAGTCCGCCATCAGCCGTGCGGTGCGCTCCGCCACGTCGGTGAACCAGAGCAGATATTTATCCTGCTGGTCGGCCAGCTGCGGCCAGTGACGTTCAATGACAAAGTCGGCCAGTTGCCGCACCTGATCCGGCTGCTGGCGGTAGTAGAAATGTTCGAAATGGCCGAAGCGCACGTGGCTTTCCGCCACCCGCAGCAGCATCGCGCCGCGCTCGGGCTGCTCGCGGTAGACCGGCTGGTCGCTGGTGACCACCGTCAGCGCACGCGTGGTGGCGATGCCCAGGTGGTGCATCGCCTCCGACGCCAGAAACTCGCGGATCGCCGAACGCAGCACCGCGCGGCCGTCGCCCATGCGGGAATACGGCGTCAGGCCGGCGCCCTTCAGGTGCCAGTCGAGGTGCGTGCCGTCCGGCAGGCGCTGTTCCCCCAGTAAAATACCGCGCCCGTCGCCCAGCTGTCCGGCCCAGACGCCAAACTGATGGCCGCTGTAGACCTGCGCCAGCGGCTGCATGCCCGGCAGCAGGCGCTCTCCGCTCCAGACCGGAGTATTTTCCGCGTTAAACCAACTGTCATCCAGCCCCAGCTGCTGCGCCAGCGGCGCACTGTGGTACAGCAGGCGCGCCCCTTCCAGCGGGGTGGGCGTCAGGGCGGTATAGAAACCGGGTAGCTGTCGGTAATAGGCGTTATCAAACTGCGGCATAGGATCTCCGTGGCAACGGGACGCGCCGCCTCTGACGGCGGTGCGCGGGCATTCCGCCTACTCTACTGCCTGCGACGGCGGATTAACACGGAGTAATTGCAAGGAGATAAGGAATAGCCAGGAAAAGCCGGCGGGTTTTCAGCGTGCGTCACGACTATCCGCGGTTAAATTAACGCCGGTTACGCACTTTATTTATGTGGATATATTGACGGTATTAAATACTTTTAGGGCTATTTATTATCCGGTGAACCGGCGGTAATAAATTCTGTCGGTATTATACGCAGCGTATCCAACCGTTCTGCATCGACGGCCGGCCATAAGAAACCTTGCAGGCCTAAAACACCGGCGCGATCCAGGTGATTAAAATAGGCTTTGTTTTCTATACCGCTGACGATAATGCCCTTACACAGCAAATTGATATTTCTTAACAGCGAATCCAGCACCGTATCGGAACCGGGGTGGGAAAACAGCCGCCAGTAAAAACGTTTGTCTATTTTTACATAGCGGAACAGGCCGTCGTACAGCGGCGTCAGCGTAGCCTGTCCGGAGCCGAAATCATCCAACCACAGCGTGAAATTCTCGCTGAGACGGCGGATAGTCTCATTGTTTTTCCCGTCCGACAGCCGGGGAAAGCTTTCGCTGATTTCAATCACAATAAACGGCTGCCGCCGCAGGCGCTGACGCAGTTCATTATCCTGCAGCAGTAATCTCGCCTGCGCATCGTCAACATTAATCGTTAATAACACCTGGTGCATAATAAACCAGTCTGCCCTGGCCTCTATCAGCGCCAGCTGCTCATAAAATAACGCGGCCTTCTGCGCGGCAGACAATAAATTAACGCCAATCTCCGTCGGCATCGCTAAAGCGCCGTCCTGGCTATTGAAACGGCTTTGCATGTCTACCGCCAGCAGTCGTCCTCCGAGGGTATAGACAGGCTGAAACACGTGGCGAATGATAAAGTCGGTTTCAAATTGGATTTTCATTTTAATGCCGGAATAAAAATGGCGAGCACCTCATCGTATATCAATAATTTTTATCGATCAATCACCGGTGTATTGATCGGAAATAACGATGCGCATACCAATAAATAAGTATTAGATTGATAGCTTTAAACGATAAGAAAGTCACGCACGCGGCCGAAAAATGAGAAAAAACTGAGAGTAATAATAGTTTACAGTACGCAACTCTGCGCTATATCCCAGTTAACGCCTCGCAGTATGCTAACAATTTGAGTTAATTATTTTAATTAACCAGAAACACCCGTCACCACCAAGAAATATCTTATCTTTTGTTTTTTCACGCACGCCGATTTGCGTTACGTCGGATTTAATCTGATTAGAGAACAATTATCGCCGTTATTCGCGGCATTGAATGACGGGGAAAATGCTCGTCTGTTTTTTGCCGCGGCGCAACCCGCAACAGGCGATAAATCACGGGCAACGGCGGACAAGATGCGCCGTCGCCCGGCCTGAACGACGATTATTTGATGGTTTCACTGAGCCAGTCGCACAGCTGCGTCAGCTCCGCCCGCTGGGCCGGATACTCATCAGCCAACTGCCGGCAGCACGCCGCCACCGCGTCGCTGCGGTAGGCGCAGCCCACCAGCAGTTCAGCCAGCCGCTGCAATGCCGCCGGCTGCAGGCTGTCGGTAAAAATCTGCGAGCGGCTGATCGCACCCTGCTCAACGTCAAAAAAGATATCCACTCCGCCCCAGCTGAAACGCTCGTTCAGCAGATGGCTGAAGGCCGGCGCCTTGCCGAAATTCCACGCCCAGCTGCTCTGTTTGGCAAACTGTTCGGCAAAATTAGGCAGGTCGGGATACACATCGGGCGAGATCACTTCCGCCACGGCGCTGCCGCCGTAATAGGCGAAAAACGCCTGCACGATGGCGTCACACACCTGCTGGTGGCCGATCGTCGGTAAAAACTCCGCCAGGTTGGCCACCCGTGAACGCACCGAGGTAATGCCTTTGGCCTGCAGTTTTTTCTCATCGGGGTTCAGGTAGTCCGCCAGGCGGTTCAGATCGGCGTTCAGCAGCAGCGTGCCGTGGTGGAAGCCGCGATCCTGCGTTTCACGGTAGGCGGAGCCGGAGATCTTGCGCGGGCCTGCGGCGGTGTCGATCACCAGATCGTTGCGCCCGGACGCCGTAGCCCGGATGCCCAGCGTCGCCAGCGCCTGCAGGATAATCTGCGTCGATACGCTTTTATCGTAGCCCGGCTTGCCGGCCATAAAGGTAAAGCAGGTGTTGCCCAAATCATGGAACACCGCCCCGCCGCCGCTGCTGCGGCGCGCCAGCCGGATGCCGTCCTGCTCCATACGCCGGGTGTTGCACTCTTTCCACGGGTTTTGCGACTGGCCGATCACCACCGTTTCCGCATTGCGCCACAGAAACAGGATTTTTTGCGTGCTCATCTCGCGGAAGATGCACTCTTCCACCGCCAGATTGAACCAGGGATCGTAAGAATCAGAAATCAATACGCGCAGGGTCGTCATTGCCGTTACCAGTCAGAACATCATGCCGCCATGATAACGGAATACGACATTTTCGCTTACCGAAAAAAGCGGGCGCCTAGATGCGGCGCGCCTGCCAGTACACTTTTTTCCAATACACGTTGTTCAGCGAGGAGCGGATCACCCCGCGGCTGGTAGAGGCGTGAATAAACTGATCGTTGGTGTCATAAATCCCGACGTGCAGGCCGTTTTCTCCGTGGCCGGTTTTGAAGAACACCAGATCGCCCGGCATCAGTTCATCGCGCGAGACTTTATTGCCGATTGAGGTCTGATCTTCCGTCGAGCGCGGCAGCTGCATATCGAAACGGTCGCGGAAGGTGCGGTAGACAAAGCCGGAGCAGTCAACGCCGCCGCGATCCAGCCCGCCGTAACGGTAAGGCGTGCCGTGCCACTGCTGCAGCTGTTCGTTCAGCTGCGCTACCACCACGATGGAATCCGCCAGCCGGCCGCTCGGCGGCGGCGCGTGGCTGCTGCAGCCGGCCAGCACCAGGCTGAGCAGTAAGAACCAGGTACGCATTGTTATCATCCCTTGCTTGCCTAGATTGCCGCATTGCCCGCGCGGCGGGAAGTCACGGCGCCATGCGGCTAATTTATCCTCGCCGGCGTAAAAAAGGCAAGTTTCAACCGGGATAATTCTGATATCACGCCAATTTTTAGCGCTGCCGCGCCTTCCGCCGCGTAATCAGCCAGACCCCCAGCAGAATCAGCAGCGTCCCCAGGCTTTTTGACAGGCTGGCGGATTCGTTAAACCACGGCAACGCCACCGCCGCCAGATACACCAGCGCGTAGCTGATGCTCAACAGCGGATAGGCGCGGCTCAGCGCCAGGGTGCGCAGCGCCATCAGCCAGCACAGCATCGACAGCCCGTAGCCGGCGATGCCGGCGGCCACCGCCAGCAGCGGCGTCAGGCTCTCCGCCGTCGGCAGCGTCATGCTCAGCGACAGCGGCGGCAATTGCATCATGCCCCACTTCATCAGCAGCTGCGCGACGCTGACCAGCAGCACGCTGGCGATGCCCCAAACGTAGCCCTTGCTCATAGCGGCAGGCTCATCAGCACAATCCCCGCGACAATCGTCACCACGCCGCACCAGTGGCGCGGCGTAATCGACTCCTTAAACACACGACGCGACGCCAGCGTCACCAGCACAAAATTCAGGCTGAGCATCGGATAGGCCTGGCTGAGCGGCAGCCGCTGCAGCACCGCCAGCCAGACCGCCATCCCCGCCGCCAGCAGCGTCAGCGCCAGCGCCAGCCAGCGCAGCAGGTAGCGACGGCGCACCGCGGCCGGCAGCCGCCAGCCGCGCGCCGCCTGTTTCTGACACAGCTGTCCGCCACAGGTCAGCAGACACGCCAGCAGCACCAGCAGATAGCCGCTCATGGCCGCTGCTGATACCAGTACAGTACGTAGCGGTTCATGCGCTGCACCTTATCCGGCGGCGGCAACCGATCGGACAGCTGCTCCCCGCGCGACAGCTGCAGCGCCAGCGATACGCTGCCCTGCCGGCGCGCCTGTGCCAGCCACGCGGCGAATTCGTCGCCGCCGATAAACCGCTCACGCGCATCGGCATAGCCCAGCCCATACCCCACCTCGCCCTGTTCGTTGTACATCAGCACGTCGCTGCGCTTTAGCTGCCAGGATAAACCGGCGGCCAGCCCGACGCTGTCGCTCAACACGTAGCGGCTGTGCGTCAGCAGAACCTGATTGGCGCGGATAAAGTTCTGCGGCTGTTTGGCGTCGATCACCTGCTGCGGAATGGCATAGCCGATCAGCAGACACAGCAGCAGCGGACAGGCTGCCGCCCACGGCCAGCGGCGGGCGCCGTTGCCGAGCGACAGCACGGCGAACAGCAGCCAGCCGGCAAACGCCGTCGCCCCCAGCGCCAGTTTTATCCCCTCGTGCGTGCCGTATAACGGCGTGCCCGGCAGCAGGCCGCTGCCGAGCAGCAACAGCGCCATCAGCCCCAGCGCGCCGAACAGGCCGTTCAGCAGCGCGTTCACCCGGAATACCCGGTTGCGCAGCGCGCTCAGCCGCTCTTCGGCATACTCCGCCATCAGCAGCGCCAGCGGCGCCATACAGGGCAGAATATAGGTCGGCAGTTTACCCTTGGCGATGCTGAAAAACAGCAGCGGCATCAGCACCCAGCTGAGCAGGAAAAACAGCTCCGGCCGCGCGGCACGCTCGCGCCAACCCTTCAGCAGCGAACCCGGCAACAGCGCCAGCCACGGCAGCACGCCGGCCATCAGCACCGGCAGGTAATACCAGAACGGCGCCTTATGCTGCGCATTATCCTCGGCAAAGCGCTGGATATGCTCAATCCAGAAAAAGTAGTGCCAGAAGTCCGGCTCACGTTCGGCGATCGCCAGCGCCCACGGCAGGCTGAGTAGCGCCGCCGTAACGATCGCCAGCGGGCCGTAGATCAGCAGATCGCGCACGCGCCGCTGCGCTATCGCGATCGGCAGCACCGCGATCACCGGCACCGCCAAAGCCAGAAAGCCTTTGGTCATAAACCCCATGCCGCAGGCCAGACCGAGCAGCGCATAAGCGCCCAGCTTGCCGCGCACCGAGGCCGCCTGCAGCGCCAGATAGTAACTGACCATCGCCGCCGTCATCCACAGCGCGATCATCGGGTCGAGCACGCTGTAGGTGCCGATGCTGAACACCAGCACCATCGACAGGAATATCAGCGCCGCCAGGCCGGCGCGGCGCGCGTTGCGCCACATCAGCAGCGCCAGCGCAAACACCAGCAGCGCACTGACGCCGCTGCAAAACGCCGAGCCGAAGCGCACGGCAAAGTTGGAGTCGCCAAACAGCCACTGGCTGATATTGTTAATCCAGTAGCCCGCCACCGGTTTTTCAAAGTAGCGCAGCCCCAGCAGATGCGGCACCACCCAGTCGCCGCGCTGCAGCATTTCACGGCTGATTTCCGCATAGCGGGTTTCATCCGGCTGCCACAGCAGACGACCGTTCAGCGGCAGCAGATACGCCAGCGCAAAAAACAGCGCGGCAACGATGGCCCAGGCGTGTTTTAACGACTTCATGCAACGTCCTTCACTTCAGTTTGACGGCCCAGCCAACCTTCACGGCCGGGAAACGGCGCGCGCTCAATGTCGCCGACCGGCAGCGACGCCACATCCGCAGGCAACAGCGCGCTCAGCGGGCAGAATTCAATGCCCTGCCGCTGCGCCCGCTGCAGTAGCTGCTCAAACATCACCGCCTGCGACATGCCTTCCACCTCGGTGTGGATGGTGTACACCGGCACGCCGGCGTCCCGTTCTATCGCCTGCAGAATGTAATCATTAAAGCCCGCCATACTGACTTCGCGGCCGATCGCCTCATCAAAGGTCGGCAGCGTCACCGGGATTTGCACCGTCCCCAGCGAACCGTCGTCAAGACGCGGACGGAACGGCCGCGTACCGCGGCAGTCGCTGTTGTAGTCAAAGCCGAAGCGCTCTTTCACCGTCAGCACGCGCCGGTCGGCGCGCCAGCCGGCGACTGCCGAACAGCGCACCGGCTGGCCGATGGCGGCGCTCAGCGCATCAACGCCCAACTGCACCTGCCGCGCCAGCTGCGCTTCGGACCAGCGGCCGGCGTTGGCCTGCCAGCCCTGGTGATCCCAGGCGTGCAGCCCGACCTCATGGCCGGCGGCGGCGGTCTGCTGCATCAGCGGCGCCAGCGTGCGCGCAATATGGCGGCCGGGCCAGGCGGTGCCCGCCAGCAAAATATCCCAGCCGTAAAGTGAGGCGGCGTTGGAGCGCAGCATCTTCCACAGAAACTGCGGCCGCAGCAGGCGCCATAAATGGCGCCCCATATTGTCCGGCCCGACGCTGAAGAAGAAGCTGGCGCGGATACCGTACTGCTCAAACAGCGCCAGTAGGCGCGGCACCCCGCCCCGGGTGCCGCTGAAGGTGTCAACATCCACCCGCAGGCCGACTTTCCTCATGCCTCCTCGCTCTCCTGCACGGTGGTGCGCAGGAAGTAGTCCAGCGTTTCGGCGACGGTCTGCTGCATGGCGATGGTCGGCTGCCAGTCCAGCAGGCGGCGGGCGTTGCGGATACTCGGCTTACGGTGTTCCACATCCTGATAGCCCTGGCCGTAATAGCTGCTGCTTTCCACGTTTTTAAAGCCGGCAAACGGCGGGAAACGGTCGCGCAGCGGGTGGTCGTTAAAGCTGGCCAGCAACATCTCCGCCAGTTCACGAATGCTCGCCTCGTTGGTGGGATTGCCGATATTGACAATCTGGCCGTCGCACAGCCCGTCGCGGTTTTCAATAATGCGGTACAGCGCCTCGACCCCGTCGTTAATATCGGTGAAGCAGCGCTTCTGCGCCCCGCCGTCCATCAGTTTGATCGGCGAGCCTTCCACCAGGTTGAGGATCAGCTGGGTGATGGCGCGCGAGGAACCGATACGCGCGGCGTCCAGGTTGTCCAGCCGCGGCCCCATCCAGTTGAACGGCCGGAACAGCGTGAACTTCAGCCCCTCTTTAGCCCCGTAGGCCCAGATCACCCGGTCGAGCAGCTGCTTGGATACCGAATAGATCCAGCGCTGTTTGTTGATCGGCCCGACGATCAGGCGGGAGCGATCTTCGTCGAACTCCTTATCGTCGCACATGCCGTACACTTCCGACGTGGACGGGAAGATGATGCGTTTGTTGTACTTCACGCAGTCGCGCACGATCTTCAGGTTCTCTTCAAAATCCAGTTCGAACACCCGCAGCGGATTGCGGGTATATTCGATCGGCGTGGCGATCGCCACCAGCGGCAGCACCACGTCGCATTTCTTGATGTGATATTCGATCCACTCGGAGTGAATGCTGATATCGCCCTCGACAAAGTGGAAGCGCGGATTGTCCAGAAAACGGCTGATGGCGTCGGAGCCGATATCCAGCCCGTAGATCTCATAGCGGTCTTCCCGCAGCAGACGCTCGGTCAGGTGGTTGCCGATAAAACCGTTCACCCCCAGGATCAGCACGCGGGTGCGACGCTTCAGCGCCGACTGCGGTTTGGCCAGCAGGCGCACATCGGCCACGATGCCCATCTCCTGCGCCAGCCGGCTGCCCTGCACGTACAGGCCGGCCTCATTCTGCCCGGCGATAATCTCCAGCGCGCCTTCGCCGCAGGCCACCACCAGCGGCGCGATACTGAGCACCGTGCCGGGCTGTTTGTCATGCTCAATCGCCAGCGGACGCGAGCGCCAGACGATCAGTTTGCGCTGCCCCAGATAGCTGAACGCGCCGGGATACGGCTCGGTCACCGCCCGCACCAGGTTATGGATGGCGCCGGCGCTGTGGTGCCACTGGATTTCACCATCGGCGGCGCTGCGGCGGCCGAAATAGCTGGCCTGAGATTCATCCTGCGGGCTGAAGGTTGCGCTGCCGTTTTTCAGCTTCGGCAGTTGCTCTTCCAACAGGTGCGCGGCCGCCGCCAGCACTTTTTTGTGCAGCGTCAGCGCGCTGTCCTCCTCGGCGATCGCCACCCGCTGCTGGCCGACGATATCGCCGGCGTCCGGCCGTTTGACCATTTTATGCAGCGTAACGCCGGTTTCGCTTTCGCCGTTGACCAGCACCCAGTTCACCGGCGCGCGGCCGCGGTAGCGCGGCAGCAGCGAACCGTGCAGGTTGAAGCCGCCCAGCGGCGCCAGCGACAGCACCTCGTCGCTCAGCAGGTTACGGTAGTAGAACGAGAAAATAATCTCCGGCTGCAGCTCGCGGATACGCTCGACCCACAGCGGGTGGTTGACGTCCTCCGGCGCATAGACCGGCAGACCCAGCTCGGCCCCCAGGCGCGCAACCGAAGAGAAAAAGTGGTTTTCGCCAGGCGCGTCGGTATGGGTAAACACCGCCTGAATGTCGTAACCTGCGTCAGTCAGCGCCTGCAGACCGGCGCAGCCAATATCATGGTAAGCAAATACAATCGCTTTCATCGTTCTTCTTCCTGAGTCTTTGGGTCTGACCGTTTGCCGACCACTTTCTGAACAAAATAACGCGGGCGCGCACGCACGTCGGTGTAGATACGCCCGATGTACTCACCGAGCAGCCCCATGCCGACAAACTGCGCGCCGATAAAGGTGAACAGCACGGCAAACAGCGTGAAGACCCCGCCCTCCGCCCACTCCGGCCCCAGCACCAGACGCAGCGTGAACAGCAGCAGCGCCAGGACAAACCCGCACAGCGCCACCACGCTGCCGACCACGCTGAGCAGACGCAGCGGCGTGGTGGTCAGACAGGTGAGCAGGTCGTACATCAGGTTAATCAGCTTCATCAGGCTGTATTTGGAGTCGCCGAACTCGCGCTCGGCGTGCCGCACGTCTATTTCCGTCGTGCGGCGGGCGAAGGTGTTCGCCAGAATCGGAATAAAGGTGCTGCGTTCGTGGCAGTGCAGCATCGCCTCGACGATATGACGCCGATAGGCACGCAGCATGCAGCCGTAATCGCCCATCGATTTGCCGGTGGCGCGCTGGATCATCAGATTGATCACTTTGGAGGCGCTTTTACGGAACCAGGAGTCCTGCCGGTTGGCGCGCACGGTGCCCACCACGTCGTACCCCTGCTCCGCCACGCTGACCAGCCGCGGGATCTCTTCCGGCGGGTTTTGCAGATCGGCGTCCAGCGTGATCACCAGATCGCCGCTCACCTGATTAAAACCGGCCATAATCGCCGAATGCTGGCCGTAGTTGCGGTTCAGCAGCACCGCGATGACATGGCTGTCCGGCCGCTCGGCCGCCGCGGTCAGCATATCGGCGGAGGCGTCGCTGCTGCCGTCGTCCACCAGAATGATTTCATACGCCTGCGTCAGCTGATGACAGGCCGCCGTGGTGCGTTCCAGCAGCGCCGGCAGGCTCTCCTGTTCGTTATAAACCGGGATGACGACTGAGACTTTGTTGATCGGTTCAACCTGCGACACGGGACGCCTCCAGTAAGCTGAACAGCGCGCTGACCACGCGGTCGACGTCCGCCTCGCTCATATCCGGGAACAGCGGCAGCGTACACAGCCGCGCCGAGTTCCATTCGGTATGCGGCAGGCGCAGCTGCGGATAGCGCTCACGGTAGAATTTTTGCGTGTGCGCAGCGCGAAAATGCAGCCCGGTGCCGATGCCCAGCGCCTTCAGGCGCGCCATCAGCGTATCGCGGTCGAAACCGCAGCGTTCGGCGTCCACCCGCACCATAAACAGGTGCCAGGCGTGGTCGTGCGGATAGTCCGGCAGCCCCAGCGGCAGGAACGGCGTACCCTGCAGCGCCTGCAGGTAGCGCTCGGCCAGCGCCTTGCGGCGCGCGTTCAGCTGCGGCAGCCGCGCCAGCTGCACCACGGCGATCGCCGCATGAATGTCGGACAGGTTGTATTTGTAGCCGGGCTCCACCACTTCCGCCTGCGGCGTGCGTCCCTGGGTCTGGCGGTCGAACGCATCCACCCCCAGACCGTGAAACTTCAGACGCCGCACGCGCTCGGCCAGTTCCGCGTCGTCGGTGGCGATCAGGCCACCTTCGGCACAGGTCAGGTTTTTTATCGCATGGAAGGAGAAAATTGCCGTGCCGCGCGCGCCGACCCACTCGCCCTGATAGCGGGCGCCCACCGCGTGTGCGGCGTCCTCAATCAGCGGCAGCTGGTGTCGCTGCGCCACCTCGCGCAGTGCATCCAGCGGCAGCGGCGCGCCGGCGTAATGCACCGGCACAATGGCTTTGGTCCGGGGGGTTATCGCAGCCTCCACCGCGGCGGCGCTGACCATCAGCGTCTCGCGGTCAACGTCAATCATCACCGGCGTTGCGCCCAGTAATTCGATCATATTGAGGGTCGATACCCAGGTTTGCGACGGGGTAATCACCTCATCGCCCGGGCCGATGCCGAGCGCCATCAGCGTAATATGCATGCCCGCCGTGGCGGAACTGACCGCTACCGCATGCCGGCAGCCAAAGGTGCGGCAAAAATCCGCTTCCAGCTGCTGATTTTGCGGCCCGGTGGTGATCCAGCCGGACGTCAGCACCTTGCCTACCGCCGCAATTTCTTCATCGCCAATTGCCGGACGAGAGAAAGGCAAGAATTGATCCATAGTAAACCTCAAAGATTGCAACGTGATTTCAATTACAATGTAAGGCGTTTTTATTTAACGGATAGTAAACGCCGGAGAAAGTCGTTTCCGGTTGTTCCATGGTCAATGTACGGCGACAAGCTTAACTGAACCTTAAGATGAAATTCATTTTCTGCGGAAGTTTTGACGGCGGACTCGCCGAAGGGGAAAGTGCAAATCCACCAAAAAACAATAAGTTATAATTATTAACAATTATCCCTTAAAATAAGTGAACTTATTTAGCCTAGCACGCGAGGCGTGTTTTTCAAGGAAATGGGTGTATTTAAGTCAAATATAAACCGGCGCTGCGCCGGTAATTAGCCGGCTATTTTATCCAGTCTGTTGATATTTCGTTTATACAGAAGAGACGGCAAGAGAAGGAATCGCAACGCGCTTACTCCGGTCGATGGTTCGGCTGACTGTGCGCAGTTGCAGCCTGCGGTATGACCGACCGGAATAATACGCTCAGGCGGTGGTCGTCATAATCCAGCGCCGGTCGCCCACCGCCTGCATATGAAACTCCACGTCATAAATCTGCGACAGCAGCGCCGGCTCCATCACCTCACGCGTGGCGCCCTGCCGCAGCACCTGCCCGGCCTGCAGCAGCCAGACGCGATCCGCCTGCTGCAGCGTATGGTTAAGATCGTGCGCGCACACCAGCGCGCTGCGCCCGCTGCGGCAAAACTCATGCAGCAGGCGATCCAACGCCACTTTCTGCGCCACGTCGAGCGCGCTGGTCGGTTCGTCCAGCAGCAGCAGCCGGCCGTGCGGATTAATGCTGGGCCATACCTGCAGCAGCGCCGCCGCCAGCCGCACCCGCTGCCACTCGCCGCCGGAAAGCTGCTGCAGCATGCGCGACAGCTTATCGCTCAGTTTCAGCTGCTGACACAGGTAAAAAATCGCGTTTTCCACCGCCTGCGGCGCAGCGCCCGCCGGCTGGTGCAACGCCAGGTACTGAAATACCGGCATCAGCGCCGCCGGCGGCTGTTGCTGGCTCAGATAGGCGCGCCGCCGCGCCAGCTCTGCGGCCTGATAGTCGTCCAGCGGCCGACCGTCCAGCGCGATCGCGCCTTCTCCCGGCAGCAGCCCCGCCAAGCGCGCCAGCAGGCTGCTCTTGCCGGCACCGTTCGGGCCGATCAAATGCACCTGCCATCCCGCCTCGACCTGCGCGTTAAACGGGGCCAGACGCCCCGCGACCCCAACCTGGCTGAGCTGCAGCATCGTCATCCGCTTCCTTAACGGCCCAGCGCCTGCTCAACCGCCGCCGTCAGCTGCGGATCTTCCGGCGTCATATCCGGCGCAAAGCGCTGGATCACCTGGCCGTCGCGGCTAATCAGGAATTTTTCAAAGTTCCACAGGATATCGCCGGGCTGTTTCGGCCCCTGATCCTTACTGATGCGTCGCGCCATAAACTCGCTGCCCTGCGGCGCCAGCGCAACGGGCTGCGCGGCAATCAGCGCCTGGTACAGCGGATGGCGGTTGGCGCCGTTCACCTCAATCTTGCTAAACAGCGGGAACTGCACGCCGAAGGTGGTCTGGCAAAACGCCTGGATCTGTTCATTGCTGCCCGGCTCCTGCGCCAGGAACTGATTGCACGGGAAGCCCAGCACCGTCAGTCCCTGTTGGCGATAGGTTTCGTACAGCGTTTCCAGCCCGGCGTACTGTTTGGTCAGCCCGCACTCAGAAGCCACATTGACCACCAGCAGCACATCGCCCTGATACGCCTGCAGCGTGGTCTGGCGATTGTCGATCGTGGTCAGCGGAATGTCATAAATAGCCTGCGTCATCATCGTTATCCTGTCAGTTTGCGAGTCGTTATGGGTAAAAGTCCGGCGTCGGGGCCGGATGTCAGCCCCAGCTTACGCCCTCACCCGGGTCAGTAGCCAGATAAACAGCGGCGCGCCGAGGGTGGCGGTCACCACGCCGATCGGCAACTCCGCCGACAGCAGCGTAATACGCGCCAGCACATCGGCGGCCAGCAGCACGCCGGCGCCGGCCAGCGCGCAGCCCGGCAGCAGATAGCGCTGATCGGTCAGGCCGCTCAGCCGCAGCATATGCGGGATCACCAGGCCAACAAAGCCGATGACCCCCGCCAGCGCGACGCTGACGCCCACCAGCCAGCCAACGGCCAGCACCAGCAGGTTGCGCCACAGATGCAGCGGCAGACCCAGCTGACGCGCCTGGGTTTCCCCCAGCGTCATCAGGTTAAGCGCCTTGCCCTGCCGGCACAGCCACAGCACCGCCGGCAGCAGCGCCAGAATCAGCCACTTCTGCCGCCAGTCGACGCCGCCAAAGCCGCCCATCATCCAGTACATCAGCTGGCGCAGATCCAGACTGGAGCTGAAGTAGACCGCCCAGGTCATCACGGCGCTGCAGACGATGCCCAGCGCCACCCCCACCAGCAGCAGACGCGCATTGGTCAGACGCCGCCGACGGGCAAAGCCGAGCAGTAAAAAGGTCATCGCCAGCGCGCCGACAATCGCGCTGAGGCTCATCCACGCCACCGGCAGCAGGCCGTGGCTCAGTAAGACCGTCAGCACCAGGGCTACGCCGGCGCCGTTGGCCACTCCCAGCAGCCCCGGCTCCGCCAGCGGGTTTTCAAACAGCGCCTGCATCACCGCGCCGGCCACCGCCAGGCTGGCGCCCACCAGCATCACCGCCAGCGCGCGCGGCAGGCGCAGCTGCCAGACAAATAGCTTGGCGGCATCGCCAAACCACTGGTTCGGCCACAACCAAAGATCGCCGGCGCTCAGGCTGAACATCAGCGCCACCGCCATACCCAGGGCCAACAGTGTCAGGTAGCGCCGGTCGCGCCGGCGCTGGTGGTTAAGTAAAAGTGTGAAGGTCTGGCTGGTCGGCATAAACGCGGCAATTCCCTGTGGGCCGAAGGCGTCGGCCGAACGTTAACATCTGTAGTTAAATATTAGGGGGTTAACGTCGTCAGGGAAAGCCTTTGTCGCCCGGCGGCGGGGAAAAGGCGGCGGCAGGCGCGTACCTGCCGTGCAACGGACGGGCGCGCCTGCCCGCTGGAGTGAAAAGCAATCAGCGCTGTTCATCGCCTCGCGCCGGATACGGCCGAGCGTCGTGTTGCGCGCCGCGGCCGCCATCATGACCATCGCGGCGCTCGTGCGACGACGTCTGCCGTTCTGGCGCACCGTGCCGGCCGCGTTCGCCGTCGGCATGATGCGCATCACCGTGGAACGGGTTGTCGCCGCGGCGCCCTTCCCCATGCGGCGCCGAAGGCCGCCAGCGGCCGCCGTCCCAGTAATCACCGCGCTCGTTGCGTTCACCAATGCCACGCCCCTGATGCGCATGCCACCACTGCGGCGGACGCCAGTCATAGCCGTCCCAGTAGTAGCCTCGATTATCCCGATCGCCCAGATGCAGCGACACGCCGGGCACATTGATATCAATAGACACGTCCGCCTGCGCCGCCACCGGCAGCAGTAAACACATCAGCAACAGCATTTTATTCATGGGATAGTCTCGGGTTATTTTTAGTCGGCGCTGTTATAGCAGGCCGGTTATTTATCGACTATCGCAACGGCTCCTATTTGCAGATTGTTTTCGTCATCCTTACGCCATACTGACATTTCACTGCCAGCGTCAACATAAATATGGCTGCTAACAGCGCTTAACGATTTACTGACGGACGCCGCCGCCGGCCGCGATTTATAATTCGTTAAACCTTGCAACCGGGAAATTGATTATGACTAAACGTATTGTCGCTCTGGCCGGCGTCGTCCTGCTCACCACCCTGCTGAGCGCCTGCTGCTTCGGCCCGCATGGCGGCGGTGGACCGCACGACGGAGGCCACGGCGGCCCGCGTGGGGACTATCGCCACCGCTAATATCAGGGGCTGCGGCCCCGTTTTTTAGTCTATTTATGAAGGTTAATTAACGTCACCCTCTTATTTTAACGCTACGCGTGGAAATACATATTATCGCCCCATGTGGATTAAGATATTAATTTACTACCAATCTGCACATCCCACGGGAGGATTTTACGGTTCAGCGCTCACCTCTGACATAACTGCATACGCCAACAGTGACTATGACCAGCGCCATAAAAAACGCAGCGCTTAAAACCCGTTGCCACCAGTCATCGAACCAAAAGAATGAGACAAACACGCCAATAGAGAAAATTCCGCCAACAATAGCCTCAATGAGATGCAAAGCCCCTTTCCCCGCAACCATTCCTTTGGCTATTGATTTTACATCCATGTATTCCTCTGCAACTTGTTGAATTTCTCCTAACAATACAAACAACTTGAAGAAAAATCCACCTATCTCCTAACCAGCACCGGCCCGACACGTCCTTCTTGTTAAATTAAAAGAGCCGCTATGCAAGACATGAAAAAGGCCGCATCAGCGGCCTTTTTAGTGTTACTACCCGTGTCAGCTTTTCGGGCTCGCGTTTTCCACCCGGCTTTTTAACTTCTGCCCCGGACGGAAGGTCACCACGCGGCGCGCCGTAATTGGGATGTCTTCGCCGGTTTTTGGGTTACGCCCCGGACGTTGATTCTTGTCGCGCAGGTCGAAATTGCCGAAACCGGACAGTTTGACCTGTTCACCGTTTTCCAGAGCCCGTCGGACTTCTTCAAAAAACAGTTCTACCAAATCTTTCGCATCCCGTTTGCTAAGCCCCAGCTTTTCAAACAGGTGTTCAGACATTTCAGCTTTAGTAAGCGCCATAGGTTCAATCCCTCAAGGATGCTTGGAATCGCTGTTTTAGAGCCTCTACGCATTTTGCAACGGTAGCGGCGATCTCCTCTTCTTCCAGTGTACGGGCGGTATCCTGCAATACCAGACTGATAGCCAGGCTCTTATAACCCTCTGCTACGCCCTTGCCGCGGTACACATCAAACAAGTTTACGCCAACTATCTGATTTGCGCCAACTTTCTTACACTCCGCCAAAATATCTTCTGCCGGCACGTTTTCAGCCACCAGAACGGCGATATCACGACGGTTTGCCGGGAAGCGAGAAATCTCCCGCGCCTGAGGCACGACGCGGCTTGCGACCTTATCCCACTCCAGTTCAAACACCACGGTGCGACCGTTAAGATCCAGTTTACGCTCAAGTTCCGGGTGAACCACACCGATGAAACCAATGCGCTCGCCGTGTAAATAAATGGCCGCACTCTGCCCCGGGTGCAACGCCGGATTGGCCTCCGCCTTGAACTGAATGTCGGACAATTTACCGGTCAGCTCCAGGACAGATTCCAGATCCCCTTTTAAATCATAGAAGTCCACCGGCTTTCTTGCCAGATCCCAGTGTTCATCATGGGTATGGCCGGCGATCACCCCTGCCAGCATGACATCCTGACGGATACCCAGATCTGCTGAACTATCAGGAACAAAGCGCAGGCCGCTTTCAAACAGACGCAGACGCGTCTGCTGACGGTTCTGGTTGTAGACCACCGCCGACAGCAGGCCGGTCCACAGCGACAGACGCATCGCCGACATCTCGACCGAGATTGGGCTTGGCAGGATCAGCGCCTCTTCGTTCGGGTGCAGCAGCGCCTGAACTTTAGGATCGACAAAGCTGTAGGTGATCGCTTCCTGGAAGCCGTGATCGACCAGCAGGGTTTTCACCCGCTTCAGCGTCAGGTCGGCCTCGCGGTGACGGGTCATCACCAGGTCGGCGCGCACCGGCACGTCAGGAATATTGTTGTAACCGTAGACGCGGGCCACTTCTTCCACCAGGTCTTCTTCGATTTCCATATCGAAACGCCAGCTCGGCGCTACCGCCTGCCAGTCGTCGCCCTGCTCGGTCACTTCACAGCCCAGACGACGCAGAATATCGCTCACCTGTGCGCTCGGCACCACGTGGCCAATCAGGCGGTCCAGCTTCTCGCGGCGCAGCGTGATGGTCGCGCGCTGCGGCAGTTCGCCTTCGTGCGTCACGTCGATCACCGGGCCGGCCTGGCCGCCGCAGATATCCAGCAGCAGACGGGTGGCGCGTTCCATCGCCTGGTACTGCAGCGCCGGATCCACGCCGCGCTCGTAGCGGTGGGAGGCATCGGTATGCAAACCGTGACGACGCGCGCGGCCGGTAATGGCCAGCGGGCTGAAGAATGCGCACTCCAGCAGCACGTCCTGCGTTTCTTCATTCACGCCGGAATATTCGCCGCCGAAGATACCGCCCATCGCCAGCGCTTTTTGCTCGTCGGCAATCACCAGGGTATCGGCCTGCAGTTTGGCTTCATTGCCGTCCAGCAGCGTAATGGTTTCCCCTTCGCTCGCCATGCGCACGTTGATGCCGCCGCTGATGCGGTTGAGATCGAAGGCGTGCATCGGCTGGCCCAGTTCCATCAGCACGTAGTTGGTGATGTCCACCACCGCGTCAATGGAGCGAATGCCGCAGCGACGCAGCTTTTCGCGCAGCCACAGCGGGCTTGGCGCCTTAACGTTGATGCCTTTTACCACGCGGCCCAGATAGCGCGGGCACGCCTGCGGCGCGGAAACGCGGATCGGCAGGGTCGCGTCGATGGTGGCGGCGACCGGCGTCATATCCGGCACGTTCAGCGCCAGTTGGTTCAGGACGCCGACGTCGCGCGCCACGCCGATGATGCCCAGGCAGTCGGCGCGGTTCGGCGTCACGCTGATTTCGATCGCATTGTCGTCCAGCTGCAGGTATGCACGGATATCGGTGCCGACCGGCGCATCCGCCGGCAGTTCGATAATGCCGTCGTGATCGTCGGAAACGCCCAGCTCGGAGAAGGAGCACAGCATGCCTTCGGACGGCTCGCCGCGCAGCTTGGCCGCCTTGATTTTAAAATCGCCCGGCAGCACGGCACCCACGGTCGCGACCGCCACTTTCAGGCCGGCGCGGCAGTTAGGCGCGCCGCAGACGATGTCCAACAGACGGTCGCCGCCAACGTTGACCTTGGTGACGCGCAGTTTATCGGCGTTAGGGTGCTGGCCGCACTCGACCACCTCGCCCACCACCACGCCGGTAAACGCGCCGGCAACCGGCTCCACGCCGTCCACTTCCAGACCGGCCATGGTGATTTGTTCGGATAATGCTTCGCTGCTGATGGCCGGGTTTACCCACTCGCGCAACCAGAGTTCACTGAATTTCATGTGATATTCCCGCCTTACTTAAACTGTTTGAGGAAACGCAGATCGTTTTCGAAGAATGCGCGCAGATCGGTAACGCCATAGCGCAACATCGTCAGACGCTCCATGCCCATGCCGAAGGCGAAGCCGGAATACACTTCAGGGTCGATGCCCACGTTACGCAATACGTTCGGGTGCACCATGCCGCAGCCCAGTACTTCCAGCCATTTGCCGTTCTTGCCCATCACGTCGACTTCGGCGGAAGGCTCGGTGAACGGGAAGTAGGACGGACGGAAACGCACCTGCAGATCTTCTTCAAAGAAGTTGTTCAGGAAGTCGTGCAGCGTGCCCTTCAGGTTGGTGAAGCTGATGTCTTTATCGACGATCAGGCCTTCCATCTGGTGGAACATCGGGGTGTGGGTCTGATCGTAGTCGTTACGATAGACGCGGCCCGGCGCGATGATGCGGATCGGCGGCTGCTGGTTTTTCATGGTGCGGATCTGCACGCCGGAGGTTTGGGTGCGCAGCAGACGCTTGGCGTCGAACCAGAAGGTATCGTGGTCGGCGCGCGCCGGGTGGTGGCCCGGGATATTCAGCGCATCGAAGTTGTGGTAGTCATCTTCAATTTCCGGCCCGGTCGCCACGGAAAAGCCCAGCTCGCCGAAGAAGGTTTCGATGCGGTCAATGGTGCGGGTGACCGGGTGCAGGCCACCGTTTTCCATGCGACGGCCCGGCAGGGAAACGTCGATGGTTTCCGCCGCCAGACGCTCGTTCAGCGCCGCGCTCTCCAACGCGTTTTTG
The DNA here is from genome assembly GCF_000330865.1 of Serratia sp. FGI94. Lineage (NCBI taxonomy): Bacteria > Pseudomonadati > Pseudomonadota > Gammaproteobacteria > Enterobacterales > Yersiniaceae > Serratia > Serratia sp. FGI94. The sequence continues at coordinate 2,076,336 of NC_020064.1, read as the reverse complement.
CGTGCGTTAAGCGCTTCCTGAACCTGCTGTTTCGCCTGGTTGATCACCGCCCCTGCGGCCGGACGCTCTTCCGCCGGCAGTTCACGCAGCGACTGCATCTGCAGGGTAAAATGGCCTTTTTTGCCTAAATATTCGACGCGCACCAAATCTAACGCGGCAACATCCTGGGCATCTTCTACGGCTGCCTTGGCATTGGCAACCAGCTCTGCGAGATGTGGCATTGCTTTCCTCTTCCTCTGGCCGGTGTGGCCCGCTAAATAGTCGTTAAGGGATTACCGTTTAATAATACCTTGATAAATAAGTAGTTATCTATCTTTTCGTCCGCCTTTTGGGCAAAAAATCACGTTTTCTTTCGCCCAAAACAAAAAAAGCCTCCACAGGGGAGGCTTAGGCGCTACTTTCCGTTTCTTTTCTTACGCGCAAAGCCTCCTGAAGTCAGGCGCTAAAGTAAAAAAAGAAACGGAAAATAGCAGCGTGCATGCTTGCATTACCTTGTTGGTTGCGGTTGACCACATTGATAAAACGCGGGTCAATAAAAGTCAACATCTGCCCGACGGGCAAAGATTAAAAGAGGGAGCAAGCTCCCTCTTCCACTGACTTACGCCAGAGCTGCTTTCGCTTTTTCAACCAGTGCGCCGAAGGCCACTTTGTCGAATACTGCGATGTCAGCCAGGATCTTACGGTCAATTTCAATAGAGGCTTTTTTCAGGCCGTTAATGAATTTGCTGTAAGACAGACCGTTCTGACGAGCAGCTGCGTTGATACGTGCAATCCACAGCTGACGGAACTGACGCTTACGCTGACGACGGTCGCGGTAAGCATACTGACCTGCTTTGATTACTGCCTGGAAGGCAACACGATATACGCGCGAACGGGCACCGTAGTAGCCTTTCGCCTGCTTCATGATTTTCTTGTGACGTGCGCGTGCAATTACACCACGTTTTACGCGAGCCATATGCTCTCTCCTAAAGTCTTATTCTTGAATCAAAAAATGTGGCTTATGCGTACGGCAGGCACGCGGTAACCAGGACCAGATCGTTTTTAGACACCATGCCTTTCGGACGCAGGTGACGTTTACGCTTGGTTGCTTTTTTGGTCAGAATATGACGCAGGTTAGCATGTTTACGCTTAAAACCACCGCTGCCGGTTTTTTTGAAGCGCTTGGCTGCACCACGTACAGTTTTAATTTTTGGCATTTTAATTAAATCCACTTCGCATTGTTAAACAACGAATCAGTGAGGCGAATAAAACCCACACAACGCAAGCGCTGCGCGGGTTCGATTACTTGGAAGCCTTACTGTTTCTTCTTGGGTGCGAGCACCATGATCATCTGGCGGCCTTCGATCTTCGTAGGGAAGGACTCGACCACTGCCAGATCCATATCTTCACACAGGTCTTTACGGACGCGGTTAAGCACTTCCATGCCGATCTGCTGGTGCGCCATTTCACGCCCGCGGAAACGCAGGGTGATTTTGGCTTTATCGCCGTCTTCCAGAAAGCGAATCAGGTTGCGTAGTTTGACCTGATAGTCGCCATCATCGGTACCAGGCCGGAATTTGATTTCCTTGACCTGAATAACTTTTTGTTTCTTCTTCTGCTCTTTCGTCGACTTGCTCTTCTCGTAGAGGAATTTGCCGTAATCCATGATTCGGCAAACCGGCGGTTCGGCGTTAGGACTGATCTCGACTAGATCGACGCCAGCTTCCTCAGCCTTTTCAAGAGCTTCTCTCAGACTGACAATACCAATCTGCTCGCCATCCAAACCTGTCAAGCGAACCTCTTGGGCGCGAATCTCTCCGTTGATGCGATTAGGGCGCGCCGGTTGAACTCGTTTTCCGCCTTTAATACTTTATTCCTCCAGTTGATGAAGACTACGGCTGCGAATCTCGTGCAGCAGCTTGTCTACGACTTCACTTACGTCCAGGCTTCCCAGGTCTTTGCCACGGCGGGTACGAACGGCAACTTTGCCTGCTTCGACCTCTTTGTCGCCGCACACCAGCATATAGGGAACCCGACGTAAAGTATGTTCGCGAATTTTAAAGCCAATCTTCTCATTTCTCAAGTCCGCTTTAACACGAATACCTGCATCTTGCAGTTTTTTGGTTAATTGCTGGACGTAATCAGACTGACCGTCGGTGATATTCATCACCACCACCTGCACAGGGGCGATCCAGGTTGGGTAGAACCCGGCGTACTCCTCGGTCAGAATACCGATGAAGCGCTCCATGGAGCCCAGAATAGCGCGGTGAATCATTACCGGCACCACGCGTTCGTTGTTTTCGCCAACGTACGACGCGCCTAAACGGCCCGGTAAGAAGAAATCGAGCTGCACGGTACCACATTGCCATGCACGATCCAAACAATCATGCAGAGTAAATTCAATTTTTGGTCCGTAGAACGCGCCCTCACCCGGCTGATATTCAAACGGAATGCCGTTCTCAGTCAGCGCGGCCGCCAGGTCGTCTTCCGCTCGGGTCCACATTTCGTCGGTGCCGATGCGTTTCTCCGGACGGGTGGATAATTTCACCGCAATCTTTTCGAAGCCAAAGGTGCCGTACATATCGTAGACCATTTTGATGCAGTCGTTCACTTCGGCGCGCACCTGATCTTCAGTACAGAAGATATGGGCGTCGTCCTGGGTGAAGCCGCGCACGCGCATCAGGCCGTGCAGCGAGCCTGACGGCTCATTACGGTGGCAGCTGCCGAACTCGCCCATGCGCAGCGGCAGGTCGCGGTAGGACTTCAGGCCCTGGTTAAAGATCTGCACGTGGCCCGGGCAGTTCATCGGCTTGATGCAGTATTCACGGTTCTCCGAAGAGGTGGTGAACATCGCGTCCTTGTAGTTATCCCAGTGGCCGGTTTTTTCCCACAGCACGCGGTCCATCATAAACGGACCTTTCACTTCCTGATACTGGTACTCTTTGAGCTTCACGCGCACAAAGGCTTCCAGCTCGCGGAAGATCGTCCAGCCGTCGTTATGCCAGAACACCATGCCCGGCGCCTCTTCCTGCATGTGGTACAGGTCGAGCTGCTTGCCGATTTTACGGTGGTCGCGCTTGGCCGCTTCTTCCAGACGCTTCAGGTAGGCGTTCAGCTGCTTTTTGTCCGCCCAGGCGGTGCCGTATACGCGCTGCAGCATTTTATTTTTGCTGTCGCCGCGCCAGTAAGCGCCGGAGGTCTTCTGCAGCTTGAAGTGGTGGCAGAAACGCATGTTCGGCACGTGCGGACCGCGGCACATGTCGATATATTCTTCGTGGTGATACAGGCCCGGATGGTCATCGCGGCTGATGTTTTCATCCAGAATCGCCACTTTGTAGCTTTCGCCGCGGGCGGCGAAGGTGTCGCGGGCCTCTTGCCAGCTGACCTTTTTCTTGATGACGTCATAATCCTTGTCAGCCAACTCATGCATCCGCTTTTCCAGCAGATCCAGGTCTTCCTGCGTCAGGGTATGGTCCAGGTCAACGTCATAATAGAAACCGTTGTCGATCACCGGGCCGATGGCCATTTTGGTGTCCGGCCACAGCTGTTTGATGGCATGGCCCAGCAGGTGCGCGCAGGAGTGGCGCAGAATCTCCAGCCCCTCTTCGTCCTTGGCGGTGATGATCGCCAGTTGCGCATCGGATTCAATCAGATCGCAGGCGTCGACCAGTTCGCCGTTCACACGGCCGGCAATGCAGGCTTTCGCCAGGCCAGGGCCGATATCGCGGGCAACGTCCAGGGGGGATACGGCGTGGTCGTAATGACGCTGACTGCCGTCAGGAAGCGTAATAACAGGCATTAATCATTCCTTATCTACAGTGGTGACCCACACGACAGATCACATATAGAAAAACATTTTTGTTTAACATCGATGCGTTATTGGCGCTATTTAGCTTCACTCTGCCAAATATATACACGCACCGGCACAGAATTTGCGATGTGCCGAGGGTGTGACGCGATAACGGCGCACAGTGTAGCACCTTGCACGGGCGGACGGCTACCCGCGGCTTTCTCATCCAGGCCTGTTGACCGCGGATAAAAACGCAACCATGCCCGGACGCAGGCTCCGGGCATGGACAGCGTTCAATCACGCGCGTCGTTTACAGCGTCCCCCACTCACGCCGCTTGATTTCGCCCTGGTAGTTCTGGTCCAGATAGCTGCGATAGTCGCCATCCGCATACTGCCCGCCATCCCAACGCTTCAGCCTTCTTTGCGTCGCGGTATGCCCCGCCTCCACCAGGTACGTCTCCCCGTTAATCAGCAGATATTCGCCCGGCGCCGCCGTGGCCAGAATTTCCGTATAGCCGTCGCCGCGGTAATTATATAAGGCGTAGCCTTTCCAGTCCGGGTGGTACTGCAGCACCAGGCTGCCGCGCGTGAAGTTGATTTCTCCCGCGCCGTTTAAGTCAGAATAATGCCCGCGTTCGCAGGTGCCGATCGAGAAACGACTCGGGAAGTTGCCCGGGCTGCCCAGCGGCGATATCAGCGCCGGGAAGCCGTTTTTCTGCCCACCCATAATAAACTGCCGGCCGACCAGGCTTCTGAGCGCGGCGATCGGATAGTCCGCCGTCGCCCCCAGCTCAATGATAAAACGTTCAATCGCGGCGTGGGTATTTTCGCCAATACAGACCCGCGTCGCCATGCCGTTAAGCTTGATAGCGCTCTGCAGGCTGGAGAAAAAGTTGCCCTGAATCAGACAGTTGCCGGAGCTGTTAATCACCCTCAGGCCATAGGCCGTTTTACCGGCCGTACCGGCAATTTTGTTGTTGGTAATCACGTTATTGAATGAGCCGGAATGAATCCGGTTGCTGACAATGCCGATCCCCGCCACCTCGGCAATATCATTGCCGTTGATAACGGCGCCCGAACAGGACTCGATAAATATGCCGTTCTTGTTATTTCTTAAAATATTGCCGCTGATATTCATTTGGCGGGCGGTGCCTGACGCATTCTCCGGCGTATTACCTTCAATATCGATGCCATTATCCCCCGTATTCATCACGTAGTTCCCCGCGATGATAATCCCGTCGGGGCGCTCGGCCTGAATACCGATAAAGGCGACATCCTGAACATAACACGCGGTAACCTGGCTCTCTTTACAGCCATACGCCGACGTTGAACTGCCGCTGCGGCGTAAATAAATACCGCCGGCCTGGCCGACATTATTGTTATGCACCCGAACCTGATGAATGCGCACGCGTTGGGAATCGACGATATTGATCGCCACCATACTGGCAGCGGTGACCTGGGAGGCATTGCCGTCAAGGGTGATGCCTTCAATGCTGATATCGGTGCAGGCGCCGCTCCAGTTGGTCACGAGCGCGCCGGGGACGTTTCCTGCCGTACCGGGCATCAGTTTAATCGTCCCGTTGCCGCACAGCGTCACGCCCGAACGCATATTCAGGCAGCCAAAACCGGCGGCCACCTCACCGGCGATCACGGTTGAAGCCGGATTTTTCGACACCATGTACGTTCTCGCCCCCAGCGTGACGCAACAGGGCGTTCCGTACGACAGATAAGACTGATGCGCCGCATCGATCGCCGCCTGAATTGCTGTGCGATCATCGGTCGCGCCGTCACCGGCGGCGCCGAACATTTCCGGGGTGTAATTCCCCTCGCCCACGGCGGCATACCTTTCCTGGTTCCCAGTCTGAACATGTTCCATATTGACTCTCCTCGTCGATATTGCTCTGTATAAACCTCATGCCCGGCTCACGAACCGGGCAGCGCCAGAGTATTTAAGAGGAAAGAGGAGAAAAAACAGAGTCAATCGGGGCTGGTGAGTCACCACACAACATGCGCTATCGCGCCGTTAACGCCCCCACCGCCAGCAAAGTCCGCCCAGCATCACCAGGAAAACCAGCAGGGAAATCAACAGCCGCCGCCACAGCTGCCCTTTCAGGCAGGAGAAAACCAGATCGGTAATATCAAAGATGAACGTCAGTAGCACGCCGATAATATTGATAATGACGTTTGCAATTATCTCAATCATGTCCCGGCTCATCGCTGCGCTGCGGGAAATCCGGCCATCTATAGGATGCCGGGAAAGCACGGCGCTTTCCCGTTTTTCCGGTGATGTTACTTGCCGCCCGGCGCCTGCGCGCCGAGAACGCCCTTGCCTTCGGGCACTTCGGTAAAGTTCTTCAGGATTTCGCTGTAGGTTTGCGCCGGATCCAGCGTTTTAAACTGCGCCGGGTAGATAAATTTCGCCAAATACTCCAGCCCGACGATATTGTACGGATGGTTGTAGAAGTTATGGTAGATACCGTAGAAGCGCCCCTGTTTCACCGCGTCAATCTGAGCAAAGCCCGGGCGCTGCTTCATCCGCGTAAAGGCGTCGTCCACCTGCTTTTGCGTGACACCGTAACCAAACGGCACCGCGGCGTTGGTTTTACTCGCCCACTGCGAACCGGACACAATATACACCTGCGGCTTCATGCTGATAACTTTCTCCAGCGAAACGTCACCGGTAGCGCCGGGCAGCAGCTCAGAGCCGATATTACGGGCGCCGACCGCCTCCACCAGCCCGCCCCAGCCGACATGCGCATGGGTAAAGCAGCAGGACTCCAGACCGTTCAGCCCGGCTTTCGCTTCAATAAACACCAGCGGCTTGGGTTCAATCGCCTGGGTTTTCGCCACGATATTCTGATAGTGCTGCTGATAATAATCGGTGTACTGCTTGGCTTCTGGTTCGCGATCCAGCGCCTCTCCCAGCAAGGTCACGCTTTTCGGCGTGTTCTCCACCGGTTTGAGCATGGTGTCGATAAACAGTACCGGCACCCCCAGCGCTTTCAGCTGTTTGAGCACGCCGGTCTGTTCCAGCGACGGCTTGGAGCGCAGCTGGGCGATCATCAGGTCCGGCTGTTTGGCGATCACGCTTTCCAGGTTCACCTCGCCATGGTCGCTAAAGCCCATATCGAGGATGTTATTGGCCGCCGGCCATTTGCTTTTCAGGATGTCCCAGGTTGCTCCGTCGCTCTTTTTCAGCAGGTTATTCCAGGCCACCAGGCGGCTGAACGGATCGGCGCGGTCCAGCAGCGCCAGCGTCAGAATATCACGGCCGTCCTGCACCACGACGCGTTTAGGCTCCTGCTTCAGCGTTACGCGCTGGCCGGAAGTGTCGGTTAAGGTTAACGGATATTGGGTCGCCAGGGCCTGGGCGGAGAAAACGCTGGCGCAGGCTAACACCAGCGGGATAATTCGACGGGACACACGCTGCTCCTTAGTAAAATATCAACCAGGAAAGCATAATGAGAATTACTTTTATTATCAAAATCCAACGGTGCTTTTCAGCGCCTTAATTGCAAACAGGTGTTAACCGGCAGCGGAAAGCGGCGCATCCTGACGATGCGCCGGCGGTGTTACATCAGGCCGTAAATCAACGCCGACAGGGCAATCAGCCCCATCACCAGAACAAAAACATTGCTCAGGGCGCGGTACTTATGCATCGACGGCACGGCCCGCACCGCGTACATCGGCAGGATAAACAGGATCACCGCGATCAGCGGGCCGCTGATGGTCTCGATGATATGCAGCGCGCTCGGGTTCCATACCGTCGCCGCCCAGGTGAGCAGGAACAGCACCAGCGCAGAGACACGGTGCGTAGTGCGTGAGCTCAGCGGCTTACCCAGCGCCCGGGTGACGCCGTCAATCAGGCTGGTCGCCCCTTCGGTAACCCCCAGCGAGGTGCCGAGGTAGGATTTCGCCATCGCCAGCATCGCCATGACCGGCCCCAGATAGGCGATCAGCGGGTTGGAGAACTTGTTCGCCAGCGTGGTCAGCACGGTAATGTTCTGCGCTTTGGCCTGCTCCATATCCTGGTAAGACAGGCTCAGCACGCAACTGAAGACGAAGAACAGCACGGTAACGCAGATCAGCACATAGCTATAGCGCATAATCCGCGCGCAGCGGCGCTCCGCCCTGTCGCCGTACAGGCTTTTCTGCGTCGAGGCGAAGGAAGAAATGATCGGCGCATGGCTGAAGGAGAACACCATCACCGGCACCGCCAGCCACAGCGAATGCCACAGCGACGGGCTGTCAAACTGCGTGCTCATCAGCCCCTGGGTGAAATGCGCGGTATTCCAGCTCGGGACCAGATACAGCGAAATGCCCATCAGGAACACCAGCAGCGGGAAGACCAGCATGCCCATGGCGGCGACAATGCCGTCCTTGCCGCGCAGCAGCACCAGATTCAGCACCACCACCACCGCCAGGCTCAGCCACAGGCGCGGCGGCGGCGCGACGTGGAACTGGTGAATCAGGAAGCTGTCCAGCGCATTGGTGATCGAAATGCTGTACACCAACACAATCGGGAAAAATGCCAGCAGATAAAGCACCATGATAATTTTGCCGGCCAGCACGCCAAAGTGCTCCACCACCACATCATGGATATTGCCGTCGCGGCTGGAGCCGGACAGCACAAACCGGCTCAGGGCGCGATGCGGCAGATAGGTCAGCGGAAAGGCGAACAGCGCCATCAGCAGCAAGACCAGCGGGCCGTTCAGGCCGGCGTTAATTGGCAGAAACAGCGTGCCGGCGCCCACCGCCGTAGCATATAACCCGAACATCCATACGGTGTCCGTTTTGTTCCAACGCGACGATGGCGGGGTCGCCAGCGCGCCGGTATCCGGAGAAATAGAACTCATGAGACAGCTTACCTTAATCTGTAACGACAACGATTGCGCTCAACGGAACTTCCCTCTCCGTGATATTTTATTTTATAATTCAATTGGTTAACAAGAAGAACCATCTGATTGCCTGTTGAAAGGACGGCAAAGGATAATTAAAAATGCAGGATGGGTCTATGTTTATGCGGTTAACTGCGCGCTTCGTGAACGATTAATCCATAGTTACCGCGTGGGTTCAGCATAATCATGCACGGTTAGCGCAAAAAACAGGGAAAGTATCAGGGAGGGGTGACGAGGGTTGATATGCGGTTTTTTACGCCGACGCTAAACCCTTAGAACGCGCAGGAGCAGGCGTCGCGGCTTAGTCGTTGACGCCCATGCCGCCGCATGCGGGCATTAAGAGTGCCGGGTGGCTATATAAAAAAGGCCCCTTGCGGGGCCTGTACGTTCATCGATAAGCAATCGTCGTTATTTATGCGCGTCCGGATGATCCGGCACCGCGGCGCTGCCCATCTCTTTCTCGTCGCGGATCATTGAGCGGTCCTTACGCACCGCGGCAACGTCCGCCGCGCTGACCGCGTCGGCCTTGTTGCCCCAACTGGTGCGGATAAAGTTCACCACGTCCGCCACCTGCTGGTCGTTGAGACGCCAGCCGAACGGCGGCATGGTGATGTTGGATACCGCCCCTTTCACCGCCGGCGTGGTGTTGCCGGTCAGCACGATGTGGATCAGCGAGGTGGCGTCCTCGGTCTGCACGACCGGGTTGCCCTTCAGCGCCGGGAAGGCGCGTTTATAGCCCACGCCGTCGGTGCGGTGGCAGGCCGCGCAGTTATCCACGTACAGCGCCGCACCCGGCTTGCTGTCGTCGCCACGCCACAGATCTTTAGCGACGCTGTCTTCCACTGGCGCCGCCTGCTGCTTACCACCCTTCGGCGGCAGCGTTTTCAGGTAGCGGGCGATGGCGGTCAGGTCCTCGTCGCTCAGATACTGCAGGCTGTGCTCTACCACGTCGCTCATGCCGCCAAATACGATCGCCTTGTCGTTACGGCCGGTTTTCAGGAACTCGGTCAGCTCGGCTTCGCTCCAACTGCCCAGGCCGTCGCGGTTCTCACCGCGCAGGCTGGAGGCGACCCAGCCGTCAATCGGCGCATTGCTGCCGGACAGGTAGTCGTCGCCCTCTTTCTCGTTCAGCGCCTTTTCCTGCATGGTGATGCTGCGCGGCGTGTGGCAGGCGCCGCAGTGGCCCAGCCCTTCAACCAGATAACGACCGCGCTCCGTCACCGGATCGGCTTGCGCATCCGCCACGAAATCGGCCGGCGCCGGCGCAAACATGCCGCGCCAGATGCTCAGCGGCCAGCGCATTGACAGCGGCCACGGAATATCGGAGTCCTTGTTGGCCTCTTCCACCGGCTGTACGCCGTGCATAAAGTAGGCGTACATGGCGCGCATATCGTCTTCTTTGATCACCGCAAACGACGGGAACGGCATCGCCGGGTACAGCGTGCTGCCATTTTTGGCGACGCCCTTGCGTACCGCGTTGTCGAAGTCTTCGAAGCTGTAATCACCGATGCCGGTTTTCTTGTCCGGCGTAATGTTGGTGGAGTAAATGGTGCCGATCGGCGTCTCCATCGCCAGACCGCCGGCAAACTCTTTGCCGCTTTTGCCGTTGGTATGGCAGGCCACGCAGTCGCCGGCGCGCGCCAGATACTCGCCCCGTTTGATCAGCTCGCTGCTGACCGTGGCGTCCTGCGCGAACGCAGAGAAACTCAGAGCACTGGCGACCAGTGCGGGAATTATTGCTTTCATCATCAGCCGTCCTTATGCCTGCACCAGTGGGCCCGGGTTCTTCAGATACTGCTCGCGGATCGCGCGCGCAGACCAGTACGCCAGCGCCGCAACGGTGCCGGTCGGGTTGTAGCCCAGCCCCTGCGGGAAGGCCGACGCGCCGATAGAGAACACATTGTGTACATCCCAGCTCTGCAGGTAACGGTTCACCGCGCTGGTCTTCGGATCTTCCCCCATCACCGCGCCGCCGTTCATATGGGTGGTCTGGTAACTGGTGGTATCGAAGTGGCTGTCGGCATTTTTCGGGCTGCCGATGATATGTTTCGGGTTCATCGCCTTGGCAATCGGTTCCATCTTATTGAACATGAACTGCGCCATCTTGATGTCGTTTTCCTGCCAGTCGAAGGTCATGCGCAGCAGCGGCTGACCGAACACGTTTTTGTAGTTCGGGTCCAGATCCAGATAGTTGTTGCGATAGGACTGGTGCGCGCCGTGGGCGTCCATCGACACGTGGTGGGTGTAGGCATCCGCCACCGCCGCTTTCCACTCACTGCCCCAGTTTGGCGTGCCCGCCGGCGTTGGTACGCCGGAGATCGGTTTGGTGCCCGCCTGGTTGACCCAGAACGGCGAACCGCCGACGAAGCCCTCTTTCGCATGGTCGAAGTTGTCGGCGTTGAAGTCATCCACCCCGACGCCGTTGCCGCCGGCGCCGATAAACGGGTTGGTGTGCACATTCTTGTCGAAGAACGCCTTGATGGTGGTCATGTTCTGGTAGGCGAAGTTACGCCCGACCACGCCTTCGCCGGTCACCGGATCGTACGGTTTGCCGATGCCGGACAGCAGCATCAGGTGCACGTTGTGGAACTGGAAGGCGCCGAGGATCACCAGATCGGCCGGCTGTTCCACTTCACGCCCCTGCGCGTCGACATAGGTCACGCCGGTGGCGCGCGATTTATCGTCGGTCAGGTTCACTTTCAGCACGTTGGCGTTGGTGCGCAGCTCAAAGCGTTTTTCCATCCGCAGCGCCGGCAGAATGTTTACGTTCGGCGAGGCTTTGGAATACATATAGCAGGCGTAGCCGCTGCAGAAACCACAGAAGTTGCACGGCCCCATCTGCGCGCCGTACGGGTTGGTGTAGGAATCTGAGGTGTTGGCGGACGGCAGGTTATACGGGTGATAGCCCACTTCGCGTGCAGCCTTTTCAAACAGCTGCGCGGAATAGGTGTTTTTCTGCGCCGGCAGTGGGAAGTCGTCGGAACGATCCGGCGCAAAGCGGTTGCCGCCCTTGCCTTCGCCGACCACTTTACCCTTGATCGACCAAGCGGTGCCGGAGGTGCCGAACACCTTCTCCGCCTTATCGAAGTACGGCTCCAGTTCGTCGTAGGTCACGCCGAAATCCTGGATGGTCATATCCTTCGGAATAAAGTTCTTGCCGTAGCGCTCTTCATAGTGACTGCGCATCCGCAGTTCGATCGGATCGACACGGAAATGGACGCCCGACCAGTGCAGACCGGCCCCGCCGACGCCGGTGCCCGGCAGGAACGCCGCCAGCTGACGGTACGGCACCGCGGTCTGGCTGCTGTTGTGACGGATAGTAACCGTGCTTTTCGACAGGTCCTGGAACAGTTTACGGCGAATATTGTAGGTCAGCTCGTCGATCACCTGCGGGTAAGAGCCGTCCGGATAGGTATCGCGCATCGGGCCGCGCTCCAGCGCCACCACATTCAACCCGGCTTCGGTCAGCTCTTTCGCCATAATGGCGCCGACCCAGCCGAACCCGACGATTACCACGTCCTTTTTCTTCATTAGCGTTGCCATTGTTATCCCCTTTCCCCACGAATTGATACCGGCGGGAAGGGATAACGTTCCCCTCGCTCAACCCAGTCCATAAAGTCGGCGCGAGCGCCCGGAAAATTAATCAGCTTCCAGCCGACCATGTCTTTGTTGCCGCCATGGATCGGATCGCTGAAGAAGCCTTCACGGGTGTTTTGCAGCAGGTAGGAGAAAAACAGTTTGGACGGCAGCTGCTCGAACGCCGCTTTACCGGCCTCCATATCCTGCAGCAGCGCATCTTTCTGCGCATCCGTCAGCTCGGCAAACACTTTACCGTGCTGTTTTTTACTGTAGGCGTCCGCCTCGGCGATGCCCAGGTTATAAATCTGCTTCGGCACCAGCGGCAGCTGGTAGCCCATCTCTTTCGGCACGTCAGGGTTGAATGGCCCCTGCATATACCAGATGGAGCCGGTAGCGTACGGCGTATTCATCTGACGATCGATAAACTCCGGCACGCCGGCTTCCAGCGCCCCCGGGCCGCGATCGTCAGCCGGAATCAAACGCGCCACCGCGGCGTTGATGAAGGCCCACTCTTCAGGTGTGAAGAAGGTCGGTTGGTAATCATGGTTTTTTGGTGCGTCATCAGCGGCAACGGCCGGTGCGGGGGCCGTCAGCGCGCCAACGCTGCTGCCACCAATCACCGCTGCAGGAATCAAGGTCACCGATTTCAGTAAGAAATCGCGCCGAGAATTGTTAGTTTTATTGTCCGACATATCACATTCCATCCAAATATAATCACAACTATTTAACCTCAACCGTGCGGTTGATGCGGGTTTTAAAAATATTTTGTAACCTTTTTGTCTATTTATTGAAGGCCAAAAAGTAAACTTTAGCAAAAATGTTACCGGTAACTTATTGAATGAACGCAAAGAATTGCCTTGCCGACCCGCATGAACTTTTCGTGCGGTTTTTTCATAATTCTCGGCAAGAATGATTAGAAATGGGAGCTTGGTCGCTTTTTTTAGCTACTAAAGGGAGAAAAACCGGTCAATTTGCAACCGGTTTGTAACATTTATCACAGACTATTCCATCGCCTGATAGGCGGTGGTCACTTTCCACAGGTAACGCGGTGCCTGCGGCGCCGGATGCTTCTTTTGAATATGTTGGTAAAACTCGTCCGGGGTCAGCTGATTAATGCGGTTGACCGCCACGCGCCGGTCCGAGGAAAACGTACGCAGCATAGCGCCCGCACCGTTGGCGTAAGAGACGATGGTGGCGTATTGCCGCGTTTTCGGATCGTTGATCCCGGCCAGCTGCGCCTGGAGGATATTGATATAGGCCGCGCCCAGATCGATATTCACCGCCGGATCTTTCAGCTCCCGCGAACTTGGCTGCCCACGTCGCCCTTTCATCCGGTAGGCGTCGCGCCCGGCCGTCGACGCCTTGAGCTGCATCAGCCCTACCGCGTTCGACTTGCTCACCGCCAGAGGATTAAAACCGGATTCCACCTGAATAATGGCCTTAATCAGGTTTTCATCCACGCCGTAATTGCTGGCGGCCTGGCGAATATAGTCGCTGTACGCCACCGGCGTACCGGTGTGGTTGCTCGCTGTCTGCCGCGGCGACGGCGGCTGCAGCCAGCCCCCGGAAGGGGTGCCGCCAGCGCCCGTTGTGCTGCTGGTGGTCTGCGGGTCTTTCGCACAGCCCGCTAAAAGCGTAATTGCCATCAGGCAACCAATCTTGGTTCTCACGGAATCCTTCACTCCTTTCAATGAGTTGCGTCGCATAGACAACGGTTAAGGACGCCTGCATCACTTTTTTGGTCTATTCTCAAGCTATCCATATACCAAGAGGTGATTTATGAGTCAATCGGCAACCATGTGTTTTGTGGTGACTTTTCACTATCAGGAGGCCGGATTAACCGATTTGGCGAAGCTCACCGGCCAGCTGACCCGCGAGGGTTTCACCACCACCGTGGTAGATGAAAACGGGGTTTCTCACGAGCTGGGCAGCAATAGCTATGCGATTATTACTGCGCTAAATCAACAGGATGTCGAAAGGCTGGCGCAGGGAATGGGACAGGTTGCGTTGGGAAAAACGCCGCAGGTCACGCTGATCGCCTGGGATGAATATGTCAGACAGTTACATGAGGATACATAAAACCGCCGCCGTTAATCCGATGAAAATAATTCGCCACCAGCGACATGTGACGCTTGACCTGCGCCCAATTGATATTGATAATCATTTTCATTTAACCTCTAGGGAGTCACCATGCCGCTGAAACACCACGTGTTACCGCCGTTGCGCCGGTTAGTCCGCGCCGCCCGTCCGCTTACCCTGTGCGCCCTGCTGTGCGCCGGCGCCCTGCTCAGCCCCACCGCCTTGGCGGAAAAGAAGCTGCACGTGGTGACCACCTTCACCATTATTCAGGATATTGCGCAAAATGTGGCGGGCGACGCCGCGGTGGTGGAATCCATCACCAAGCCCGGCGCGGAAATCCACGATTACCAGCCCACCCCGCGCGATATCGTCAAGGCGCAGCACGCCGATTTGATCCTGTGGAACGGCATGAATCTGGAACGCTGGTTCCAGCGCTTCTTTGAAAATATCAAACAGGTGCCCGCCGCCGTCGTCACCGAAGGCATTACCCCGCTGCCGATCCGCGAAGGGCCTTACAACGGCAACCCTAACCCGCACGCCTGGATGTCGCCCACCAACGCGCTGGTCTACATCGAAAATATCCGCCAGGCGCTGGTCAAACACGATCCGGCCAATGCGCAGGTCTACAACCGCAACGCCAAGGCCTACAGCGCAAAGATCGCCGCGCTCGACGCGCCGCTGCGTGAGCGCCTGGCGCGTATTCCCGCCGCGCAGCGCTGGCTGGTCACCAGCGAAGGCGCCTTCAGCTATCTGGCGAAGGATTATCAGTTGAAAGAGATCTATCTGTGGCCGATCAACGCCGATGAACAGGGCACGCCGCAGCAGGTGCGCCGGGTGATTGACGCGGTGCGCAGCCACCATATCCCGGTCGTGTTCAGCGAAAGCACCATTTCCGATAAGCCGGCCAAACAGGTCGCCAAAGAGACCGGCGCACAGTACGGCGGCGTGCTGTATGTCGATTCGCTCTCCGCCGCCGGCGGGCCGGTGCCGACCTACATCGATCTGCTGAATGTCACCGTGCAGACCATCGCCAAAGGATTTAAACAATGAGCGCCGAGACCTTTATCCGGCCGGCGCTGCGCGTCGACGATGTCACCGTGACCTATAACAACGGCCACACCGCCATTTTCGACGCCAGTTTTACCCTCGACGGCGGCGCCATCTGCGCGCTGGTCGGCGTCAACGGCAGCGGCAAGTCAACGCTGTTTAAAACCATTATGGGGCTGGTGCGCCCCACCCGCGGCCAGGTGGCGCTGAACGATAAACCGATCGCCGCCGCGCTGAAGAAAAACCTGATCGCCTACGTGCCGCAAACCGAAGACGTGGACTGGAACTTCCCGGTGCTGGTGGAGGACGTGGTGATGATGGGGCGCTACGGCAAAATGAACTTCCTGCGTATCCCCACGCGTGAGGATCGCGAGCGGGTCGCCGCCGCGCTGGAGCGCGTGGGGCTGACCGCCCTGCGCCACCGGCAGATCGGCGAGCTGTCCGGCGGCCAGAAAAAGCGGGTGTTCCTGGCGCGCGCGCTGGCGCAGCAGGGCACGGTGCTGCTGCTGGACGAACCCTTTACCGGCGTGGATGTGAAAACCGAGAACGCCATTATCGACCTGCTGCGGGCGCTGCGCGATGAAGGGCATCTGATCCTGGTGTCCACCCATAACCTCGGCAGCGTGCCCGAGTTCTGCGACCGGGTGATCCTGATCAACCGCACCGTGCTGGCCGCCGGGCCGACGGCCACCACCTTCACCCAGAGCAATCTGGAGCAGGCCTTTGGCGGCGTACTGCGCCATATCAATCTCTCCGGCACCGACCTGCACGATGATAACGACCCGCGCACCCTGACGGTGCTGACCGATGACGAGCGTCCGGCGGTGTTCTACGGCCACAGCAAAAGCGATCCGCCGGCCAAAAGCCAGCCGCAAGGGAAAAAGGAGCAACGGTCCTGATGGTGGAAATCCTGCTGCAGCCCTTTAACTACAACTACATGGTGAAGGCCATCTGGGTCAGCGCCATCGTCGGCGCGGCCTGCGCCTTCCTCTCCGCCTACCTGATGCTGAAGGGCTGGTCGCTGATGGGCGACGCGCTGTCGCACTCGGTGGTGCCCGGCGTGGCCGGCGCCTACGCGCTGGGGCTGCCCTACGCCGCCGGCGCCTTCTTCACCGGCATGCTGGCGGCGCTGGCGATGACGCTGGTGCGCCATATCACCCGCCTGCGCGAAGACGCGATTATCGGCTTTATCTTCTCCACCTTTTTCGCCGCCGGCCTGCTGATCGTCTCCCTGAACCCGACCTCGGTCAACGTCCAGTCGATTATCTTCGGCAATATTCTCGGCATCGCCGATGAAGACGTGCTGCAGGTGGAAATTATCATCGGCGTTTCGCTGCTGATCCTCTGCCTGTTGTGGAAAGATCTGCTGGCGGTGTTTTTCGACGAAAGCCACGCCGTCTCCATCGGTCTGTCGCCGCTGCGGCTGAAAATTCTGTTTTTCACCCTGCTCAGCGCCTGTACCGTCGCGGCGCTGCAAACCGTCGGGGCGATACTGGTGATCGCCATGGTGATCACTCCCGGCGCTACCGCCTATCTGCTGACCGACCGCTTCAGCCGGCTGATCGTCATCGCCCTGTGCATCGGCGCGCTGACCAGCGCCGCCGGCGCCTACCTGAGCTTCTTCCTTGACGGCGCCACCGGCGGCGTGATCGTTACGCTGCAAACCCTGGTGTTTCTGCTGGCGTTCGTCCTTGCGCCCAAACATGGCCTGCTGGCGTCCCGACGCCGGGCCGCACACCACGCCGGCCCGCAGGAGGAAGAGTGATGGAGCTGCTGTATCAATGGCTGAGTGAGCCGTTCGCCTACCTGTTTATGCAGCGGGCGATTATTGCCGCCATCGTCACCGGCGTCGTCTGCGCAGTGCTCTCCTGCTATCTGGTGCTCAAAGGCTGGTCGCTGATGGGCGACGCCATCTCACACGCGGTGCTGCCCGGCATCGTGGTGGCGTTTGTCACCGGTATTCCGCTGGCCATCGGCGCCTTTCTGTCCGGAATTTTCTGCGCGCTGGCTACCGGCTATCTGAAAGAGCACAGCCGGGTCAAAGAAGACACCGTGATGGGCATCGTCTTTTCCGGCATGTTCGCCTTCGGCCTGGTGCTGTTTTCTCGGGTGGATACCGACCAGCACCTCAGCCATATCCTGTTCGGCAATATGCTCGGCATTACCGACGGCGAGCTGCGGCAAACGCTGTGGATTGCCGGCATTACGCTGGCGGTGGTGCTGCTCAAGCGCAAAGACTTCATGCTGTACTGCTTTGATCCCAGCCACGCGCGCGCCGTCGGCCTGCCGGTCAAACTGCTGCACTACGGCCTGCTGTGCCTGCTGGCGCTGACCATCGTCGCCGCGCTGCAGGCGGTGGGGGTGATACTGGTGATCGCCATGCTGATCGCGCCGGGCATTATCGCTTTCCTGCTGTGCCGTAGTTTTGATCGCATGCTGCTGGTCGCCATCGTGGCGTCGGTCTTCTCCTGTGTGCTTGGTACGCTGATCAGTTTCCAGATAGACGGCGCCACCGGCCCCTGCATCGTCCTGGTGCAGGCGGTGCTGTTCGTGCTGGCGCTGCTGTACAGCCGCTGGCGCACGTTACGCCGTCACGCCACCGCGACGTTGGAAACCGCCGCGCGCCGCTGATAATGGACCAATAAAAATGGTGGTAACCGGCTCTTTCTTTAGGCCGGTTACGCCGCAAAATGGTGCCAATTACGGTTTTCGCCCATCGTATGGAGCACCATCGCATGAACACACCTACCCGCTCAGTTGCTGCCGCGCGTCCGGCGTAGAAAATCGCCCGCGACCGCCGAGCTGTACTTAAATTAATCAATAGCGTATATACTTTGAGCGATGGCGGGCGGTAAAAAAACCGGCAAATGATTAATGCCGGCTGTGCGCCACATCGAGTTTTCACGCCGTTAAAGACGCTAAGCTATTCAAACAGCAGGCAACACAGAGGGGGAATACCATGTGGCAAGCCGTTAGCCGTCTGTTAAGTGAACATCTTGGCAGCGCAGAAATCCGCGAAAGGACTGAACTGCCCGGTGGCGAAATCCACCCGGCATGGCGCGTGAGTTACGGTGACAACGCGGTGTTCGTGAAAAACGACGCCCGGGAGTTACTGCCTGTTTTTACCGCAGAAGCCGATCAGCTGGCATTGTTGGCCCGCAGCAAAACGGTGCGCGTGCCGGAGGTGTACGGCGTGGGCAGCGATCGCGACTACAGTTTTTTACTGTTGGAGCATCTGGAACTCAAACCGCTGGATGCGCACGGCGCCTACTGCCTGGGACAGCAGCTGGCGCATCTGCACCGCTGGAGCGAACAGCCGCAGTTCGGCCTCGACTTTGACAACCATCTGGCCACCACGCCGCAGCCCAATGCCTGGCAGCGCCGCTGGGCGGAATTCTTCGCCGAACAGCGCATCGGCTGGCAGCTGCAGCTGGCGGCGGAGAAAGGCATGTCCTTCGGCGATATCGATGAGCTGGTGGATATTGTCTACCTGCGTCTGCAGCACCACCAGCCGCAGCCTTCGCTGCTGCACGGCGATCTCTGGCCGGGCAACTGCGCCATGACCCGCGACGGGCCGCTACTGTTCGACCCCGCCTGTTACTGGGGCGACCGGGAGTGCGATCTGGCGATGCTGCCGCTCTACCCGGAGCTGCCGCCGCAAATCTACGACGGCTATCAAAGCGTCTGGCCGCTGCCGACAAACTTTATCGAGCGCCAGCCGCTGTACCAGCTCTATTATCTGCTCAACCGCAGCAACCTGTTCGGCGGGCAGCATCTGGTGGCGGCGCAGCAGGCCATCGACGCTCTGTTGCACCCGCAGGGCGCCTAAAGCAAAACGGGGCCGTTAAGGCCCCGTCACGTCCAGCTGTCTCCGCCTCGCCCGCTAGGCGCCCGCGGCCAGCTTGCCCAGCAGGCTAATCACGAAGTAGGCCACCACCGCAATCGTCACCGGCAGCACATACAGCGGGAAATACTGCAGGAAAATGCTGTGATGCGGCAGCGAAATACGCGACTCCAGCTGTTCGCGCGTCAGGCCTTCCGTCCCTTTCGCCTGTTCCAGAATCAGCTGGTCTTCCAGACGTTCGCGGATAAACTTCACCTGCCGCGTCATCCGCGCGCCGGAAGCGCGCAGCGCCAGGCCGACGAAAATCAGCAGATAGATAATAATAAACATCAGGTTGCCGCCGCTGAACAGGCTCTTATCCAGCCCCGGCACCGGCGAGTTATACCAGAACAGGTTGAGGAATGGCGTATTAAAGCGCACCATATCGACGATGACATGTACGAAGTCGATCACCACCGCGTTGATGCCTTTGGTTTTTTCACTGTATTGGTAAACAAAATTCAGCAATGAAATCAGCGTCGACAGCAGCGCCAGAATAAACAGCACCCACCCCAGAATTTGTTTAATAATGCCAATACGCCCTGCCTGTTGATACGTCATGTGTTCCCCTTGTTAACGACGCAGCGGTAATAAACCGCGAGTTTACCCGTAGTTGCCCGGCCAAGCCCAC
This sequence comes from Serratia sp. FGI94, assembly GCF_000330865.1. Lineage (NCBI taxonomy): Bacteria > Pseudomonadati > Pseudomonadota > Gammaproteobacteria > Enterobacterales > Yersiniaceae > Serratia > Serratia sp. FGI94. The sequence continues at coordinate 2,056,450 of NC_020064.1, read as the reverse complement.
CGTTTTCTTTGCGCCGGCGCCTCACCCGGCCGGGCTATTTTGGTCGCGGCGCAGGCAATGGTAGAGTAACGCAGAGATTCCATCCACCGCTGCGGCAGGAGTTAACGCACCCATGGCTTATTCACAACGCATTGAAAGCGCAATTTTTGATATGGACGGCTTGCTGATTGATTCAGAACCTTTATGGTTGCAGGCCGAACTGGATATTTTCGGTTCGCTCGGTCTGGATCTTTCCGACCGTGACAAACTGCCGGATACCCTGGGGCTGCGCATCGATCTGGTGGTGGAGATGTGGTATCAGGCCATGCCGTGGCAGGGCACCTCGCGGGAGCAGGTTTCCGCCCGCATTATCGAACGCGCCATTGAGCTGGTGCAGGAACGTCGCCCACTGCTGCCCGGCGTGCGGCAGGCGCTGGAACTGTGCCGCAGCCTCGATCTGCATATCGGCCTGGCGTCCGCCTCGCCGCTGCATATGCAGCAGCATGTGCTGAACATGTTCGGCCTGGAACACTATTTTGACCAGTTGGTCTCCGCAGAATATCTGCCGTACAGCAAACCTCACCCGGAAGTGTACCTGATTGCCGCCGAACGGCTGGGCAGCAACCCGCTGCGCTGCATCACGCTGGAAGACTCGTTCAACGGCATGATCGCCACGAAGGCGGCGCGCATGCGCTCCATCGTGGTGCCGGCCGCCGAGTATCGTCAGGACCCGCGCTGGGCGCTGGCTGACCATCAGCTGACGTCGCTGGAGCAGCTGACGCCGTCCCACCTTGCCTGAGCCTCTCCCGCCTTCTCCGCCCCGCCCCTGCACGTCGCGCTGACGTGGCAGGCGGGGCGTCTGGTTTAAAAAACGTCGACGCACGTCAAAAAATAAATAAAACGCAATTTCATTTTTATTGAATTCATATGCCGTGCGCTCTATGCTGTCAACACCACAGAAAACGCCGGGCGGCGGCTTTGCTGTCACTGCCACGCGGCACGTCAGCCGCCCGGCTTTTTCTTCCCTCTCACCACAGCGAGGCCCTGAGATGGACGTCCGTCAAAGCATTCACAGCGATCATGCCAAGCAGCTCGACACCGCCGGATTACGCCGCGAATTTCTGATAGAGAAGATTTTCGAGGACGACCGGTACACCATGACCTACAGCCATATTGACCGCATTATCATCGGCGGCATCCAGCCGCGCCTGCGCAGCGTCACTATCGGCGATGAGGTCGGCAAACAGCTGGGCGTCGGTTACTTTCTCGAGCGGCGGGAGATGGGCATTATCAATATCGGCGGCGCCGGGCTGATCGAGGCCGACGGGCAGCGCTACGAGATCGGTACGGAAGAAGCGCTGTATATCGGCCAGGGCGCCAGACAGCTGACCTTCAGCAGCGTCGACGCCGAGCGGCCGGCCAAGTTCTATTACAACAGCGCACCGGCGCATACCCGCTACCCCAATAAGAAAATCACCCTGGCCGAGGCCGCACCGCAAACCCTCGGCGACGACGCCACCAGCAACCGGCGCACCATCAACAAATTTATCGTGCCCGACGTGTTGCCGACCTGCCAGCTGACGATGGGGCTGACCAAACTGGCCGCTGGCAGCCTGTGGAACACCATGCCGTGCCACACCCATGAACGGCGTATGGAGGTCTATTTCTACTTCGATATGGCGGAAGAGAGCGCGGTGTTCCATATGATGGGGCAGCCGCAGGAGACCCGCCACCTGCTGGTGCACAACGAGCAGGCGGTCATTTCACCCAGTTGGTCGATCCACGCCGGCGTCGGCACCAGTCGCTACACCTTTATCTGGGGCATGGTGGGCGAAAATCAGGTGTTCGGCGATATGGATCACCTGGCCGTCAGCGAACTGCGCTGACCCTCGTCGCCGGCTGCGCGCCGGCCGTCAAGCAGCAACCCTGTCCGTGCGGCCGGCCCGCACGGCGCGAGAATATGTCTATGACCATCAACCCTTTTGATTTAACCGGCAAAGTCGCCATGGTGACCGGCTGCGACACCGGGCTTGGACAAGGTATGGCGATCGGGCTGGCGCAGGCCGGCTGCGATATTGTCGGCGTCAACCGCAGCGATCCCGCACACACCAGCGCACAGGTCAGCGCGCTGGGGCGGCGCTTTCTCAAACTGCATGCCGATCTCGGGCGTACCGAAGCCATCCCGGCGCTGATTGACAGCGCCGTCGCCGAGTTCGGCCATATTGATATTCTGGTGAACAACGCCGGCATTATCCGCCGGCAAGACGCGATCGATTTCAGCGAGCAGGACTGGGACGACGTGATGAATATCAACGCCAAGACGCTGTTTTTCCTGTCACAGGCGGTGGCCAGGCAGTTTATGCTGCAGGGCGGCGGCGGCAAGATTATCAACATTGCCTCCATGCTGTCGTACCAGGGCGGCATCCGCGTGCCGTCTTACACCGCCTCCAAAAGCGCGGTAATGGGCCTGACCCGCCTGCTGGCCAACGAGTGGGCCAAACACGGTATTAACGTCAACGCGCTGGCGCCCGGCTATATGGCGACCAACAATACGCAGCAGCTGCGGGCCGACGAGGCGCGTAATCAGGAGATACTGGAACGCATTCCCGCCGGCCGCTGGGGCGTGCCGCAGGACATGATGGGGCCGGTGGTCTTTTTGGCGTCGGCGGCCTCCGACTATGTTAACGGCTACACGTTGGCGGTCGACGGCGGTTGGCTGGCGCGCTGAGCAATCCGCCCCCGGCTGCGGTGCGCTGCCGGGGGCGACATGGCGGACAATTCTGGCGCAATGTGCGAAAAATAACTCAACCCTTTGTAAAGCAGAGTAAAACACACAATTAGTTACAGCGTCACCTATTCCATTACTGGGAAAATCCCCATATACTGGATAAATTACCAGTTTACCAGTCGGAATAGCAACCAGCATGACCGCGGAAGGACACCTTATTTTTTCTGTCGCTTGCGCGATCTTCGCCAAGAAAGCGGAAGTGACGCCGGTTCTCGCCGGCGGCGACTGGTGGCATATCATCCCCGCCGCCCTGCTGACGTCGCTGCTGCCCGATATCGATCACCCCAAGTCGGTGCTCGGCCAGCGCCTGAGCTGGATCGCCAAACCGATCGCCCGCGCCTTCGGCCACCGCGGCTTTACCCACAGCCTGCTGGCCATTGCCGGCGGCATGATGCTGTTCCAGCTGGACGTGCCGCGCAGCTGGCCCATCCCCGCCGATGCGCTGCACGCCATGATTATCGGCTATTTCAGCCATCTGCTGGCCGATATGCTCACCCCGTCCGGCGTGCCGCTGCTCTGGCCCTGCCGCTGGCGCTTTCGTCTGCCGCTGCTCAATGCCCAGCAGGGCAATCAGCTGGAGCGCGTACTGTGCCTCGCGCTGGTCGCCTTCGCCATCTACTGGCCGGGCGGCTGCACCATCCCGGTGCAGTCATATTTTGAACAGCTGAAAAATATCAGATGGTGATCACAAAAAAACGCGCGTTTTATCACCCGATCGCTCAGATTACAGACAAAAACAAAATAAAAGTTATATGACATTCCATTTGGGTATAAGTGGGTGCCCCGGCAAACTGTTACGATATTTACATCGCTACACACTGGTGCGTAGCCATTTTTATATAAGAAAAGATTTGGAGACACGGGGATGAATTTACCGCTCGTCATTAACGTGGTGGTTTTTGTCGCCCTCCTTTTGCTGTTGGCGCAAACCCGCCATAAGCAATGGAGCCTGGCGAAAAAAGTACTGGTAGGTCTGGTGCTCGGCGTAGTGTTTGGCCTGGCGCTGCAGCTGATCTACGGTGCGGAAAACCCACTGCTGAAAGAATCCATTAGCTGGTTCAATATCGTCGGCAACGGCTATGTGCAGCTGCTGCAAATGATCGTCATGCCATTGGTGTTCGTCTCTATTCTGAGCGCGGTCGCCAAACTGCATAACGCCTCATCGCTCGGCAAGATCAGCTTCCTGTCCATCGGCACGCTGCTGTTCACCACGCTGATCGCCGCGCTGGTGGGGGTGCTGGTCACCAACCTGTTCGGCCTGAGCGCGGAAGGCCTGGTGCAGGGCACGCAGGAAAGCGCGCGTCTGGCGGCGATTCAGAGCAACTATGTCGGTAAAGTCGCCGACCTGACGGTGCCGCAGCTGGTGCTGTCGTTCGTACCGAAAAACCCGTTTGCCGATCTGACCGGCGCCAGCCCGACCTCGATCATCAGCGTGGTGATCTTCGCCGCCTTCCTCGGCGTGGCCGCGCTGCAGCTGCTGAAGGACGATCAGGCGAAAGGCCAGCGCGTGCTGACCGCCATCGATACCCTGCAGTCCTGGGTGATGAAGCTGGTGCGTCTGGTGATGAAGCTGACGCCATACGGCGTGATGGCGCTGATGACCAAAGTGGTCGCCGGCTCCAACATTCATGAAATCATCAAGCTGGGCAGCTTTGTTGTCGCCTCTTACCTCGGCCTGGCGATTATGTTCGGGGTACACGCCCTGCTGCTGAGCTTTACCGGCGTTAATCCGGTGAAATTCTTCCGCAAAGTGTGGCCGGTTATCACCTTCGCCTTTACCAGCCGCTCCAGCGCCGCCAGCATTCCGCTGAATGTGGAAGCGCAGACCCGTCGTCTGGGCGTGCCGGAGTCAATCGCCAGCTTCTCGGCATCGTTCGGCGCCACCATTGGCCAGAACGGCTGTGCCGGCCTGTATCCAGCGATGCTGGCGGTGATGGTTGCGCCAACCGTCGGCATCAACCCGCTGGATCCGGTGTGGATTGCCACGCTGGTGGGGATTGTCACCGTCAGTTCCGCAGGCGTTGCCGGCGTGGGCGGCGGCGCCACCTTCGCCGCGCTGATCGTGCTGCCGGCCCTCGGCCTGCCGGTCACGCTGGTCGCCCTGCTGATCTCCGTCGAACCGCTGATCGATATGGGGCGCACCGCGCTGAACGTCAGCGGCTCCATGACCGCCGGCACCGTCACCAGCCAGCTGATGAAGCAAACCGACAAGTCCGTGATGGACAGCGAAGACGACGTGGAGCTGGCTCACCAGTAACTCCCCTTCGTCACCACAAAAAACCGGCGCCAAGACGCCGGTTTTTTTATGCCCGCCGCGCTACGGCCGCTCCCCCGCCGCCAACCGTCGGTTAATCGCCGCTACCACTCCGGGCAGCTCCGCCAGCGTATCAATCACGTAATGCGCGCCGGCGGCATAGAGCTTCTCCGTCGCCCGCGTCCGCCGGCGCTCTACCTCGGCGTCATCCATCCGCTGGTACTCCTGCCACTGGGCGCCGAACTCATTGCCCGACAGCGCCAGCCCCACGCTCCACATGCCGGCGTTCAGCCCTTCGGCAATGCCCGGTACGGCATCATCCACCTTTACGCAATGGGCAACGGCGTCAATCCCCAGCGCAATCACATTCTGCAGCGCCATCCACGGCCCCGGACGGCCGCCGGCCGCCAGATCGTCCGTCGCCACCCAATAATCCGGCGCGTAGCCGCGTGCGGCGGCGGCCGGCGCCAGCACCTCCATCACCGCGCGCGGGTAGCCGGAGCAGGAACCGATCCTGATCCCCTGCCGTCGCAGTTCGGCAATCGCCTCCGGCACGCCGGCAATCGGCTCGGCGAAATCCACCACCTTGGCAATCTGCAGCGGCATAAACGCCGCGTACAGCGCATCAATATCCTGCGGGCTCATGGCGCGCCCCAGCGTTGCCCGCCAGCGCGCATCAACCGCCGGCAGTTTACCCAGCGCCTCGATATGCTGCCATTTGCCCAGCCCCATCGGAATACGCGCCTCCTCCAGACTGATGGCGATGCCAAAGGCCTGCTGGAAGGCCTCGACGAAAATCTGCGTCGGCGCAAAGGAGCCAAAATCCACCGTGGTGCCGGCCCAGTCGAGAATAACGGCGTTAATCTGTGGCATGCTGCCCTCCTAATGTTGCCAGTACATGGCGCGGCTAACGGCGTCCAGCAGACGATCGATATCCTGCGGATAGACCTCGCCGATATTGCCGATGCGGAAACAGTCGCTGTGCGACACCTTGCCGGGATAGATAACAAATCCCTGACGTTTGAGCCGCTGGTAAAACTCGCCGAAGCGGTAGTTTTCCGCCTGCGGCGAGTAGAACGCGGTGATAATCGGCGAGTGCAGCCCATCATCCAGCAGGGTGTCAAACCCCAGCGCGCGCATCCCCGCCACCAACCGGCGCTGATTCTCGCCATAGCGCGCATAGCGTGCGGCGATGCCGCCCTCCAGATCCAGCTCGCGCAGCGCCTGCGCAAAGGCCAGCACGCTGTGGGTCGGCGAGGTAAAGCGCCATTTCCCGGCGTGCTCTTCCATACAGCGCCATTGGGCATACAGATCCAGCGACAACGAGCGCGAACGACCGGCGCATTTTTCCAGTTCGCTGCGCCGGGCGATCACGAAGGCAAAGCCCGGCACGCCCTGAATGCATTTGTTGGCCGAGCTGATCAGAAAATCAATGCCCAGCTGGTCAACATCCAGCGGAATGCCGCCGAAACTGCTCATCGCATCCACAATCAAGGTCTTTCCCCGGCGCGCCGCCAGCGCCGCCACCTGCGCCAGCGGATTCAGCATGCCGGTGGTGGTTTCACAATGCACCAGCGCGATATGGCTGATACGCGCGTCGGCCAGCAGCAGCGCCTCCATCGCCGTTATGTCCGGCGCCGCCGTCTCACCGCAGTCATAGCAGTGGTGATCGATGCCCATCAACGCCGCCATCTCCGCCATCCGCGCGCCATAGGCGCCGTTGCTGACGATCAGCAGCTTATCCTGCGCGCCGAGCGCCGTGCCCAGCACCGCTTCCACCGCATAGCTGCCGCTGCCCTGCAACAGTACCGAGGTGTAGCCGGATGTCGCGCTGGCCAACGCCTCCAGGCGGGTGCGAATCGCCTGAACGACGCCGATGTTGTAATCCTCATCCCAGGTACAGCTGTCGAACAGCATCGCCTGCTTCACCGTATCCGAGGTGGTCAGTGGGCCGGGCGTCAACAGCAGGTAATCACGATCGTTCATCTTTTTTACCCTTTTCCAATTGGTCTATACCAGATGCGCGCATTGTGACGGCTAACCGCACGGCAGGTCAAACGCCAACCGGCGGTGAAACAAAAAATTCATCCGGACATGTATAATGGAGCCAGCCGACATGCCATAGCGAGACAACATGAAACACCCTCAGGGCGATCTTCCCCACTATCTGCAGATCAAAGCGCAGCTACAGTCACGGATTACCAGCGGAGCGCTGAAGGCCGGGGATAAACTGCCCTCCGAACGGGAGCTGTGCGCCGCCTTCGCCACGACGCGCATCACCATTCGCGAAAGCCTGGCGCAGCTGGAAGCCAGCGGCGCCATCTACCGCGCCGATCGCCGCGGCTGGTTTGTCACCCCCGCACGGCTATGGCTGGATCCGACGCAGAACACCAACTTCCACCGTTTGTGTCAGGAACAGGGGCGGCAGGCGCGCACCGCGCTGCTGGCGGCCGAACACACCGCCGCGCCGCCGGACGTGGCGCAGGCGCTGCAGCTGGAGCCGGAGGCGCAGATCTACCTGCTGCGCCGCGTGCGCTATGCCGATGAGCGGGCGATCTGTTATTGCGAGAACCACTGCTTGCCGCAGCGGGTGCCGGGACTGCTGCAGCACGATCTGGGCGGCAGCCTGACCGAGATTTATCAGCAGCACTATCAGCTGATCTACAGCAGCATGCACCTGACGTTTTACCCGACCGCGCTGCCGCCCGAGGCCGCCGCCGCGCTGGGGGCGATGGTCGGCCTGCCCGCCCTGCTGCTGCGCCGTCTCAATTACGATCGGCAAGGGCGTATACTTGATTTTGATATTGAGTACTGGCGTCACGACAGCCTGCGCATTGAGGTTGATACGCAGTGAACGCCGCATAGGGCGGGAATGGGCGCAGGATAACCGCGCCACGGCGGGGATGTGGCGTCAGTTAATCATACAGCCAGCGCCCGGCTTTGGCAGAAGCGATCAACATATTGATAGTCAGCGGCAGTGGGTCGTTGTGGTCGGTTTGCATATGCTTTGGCAAAAGGCAATTTGGGATAAAGGGAATGCCCGCTTGGGGAAAGTAGTTATTCCATTGCATATCCTTAAAACTAACGTTGAATACTTTTGAAAATTTCGCAAGAATCTCATCGGCATCGTCTGAATACAGTGCACGTTCTCCGGTACTCAACGAGTAATCATGGCTGATAATTTCCTTCGAATATCCTACCTTGTTGAATATTTCTATTTGAAAAAAATGCAAGACATCGACTGCTATATCGTCACTCATCACAATCTATCCTCTGGCCTCACTAGCAGGTTATAGCGCTTCAGCGACCTTGTTCCAATCATCGTAAGATCATATGCAGTAATAAATACCCCAATCCAAGGAAGCCAACGGCCGACAAATGCCCCTAAACTCTTTGTCGGCGTCCATTTTCCTTTTAGCATCTTCTTCCAGGTTAATGTTTTCCAAGAACTATTTAGCTGATAGGTGATAAGTTTTCTCGAGGCCAGAGATAAATAAGATGTCCCTTTGGTTGTTCGTTTGGCATCTAGTTTGCCGGGAACAGGCACCAGAGGTAAACCACCAATAATCAGCGCAAGTGACAAGATATCACTCACGCCAAGCTGCTTCCTGGCTTCATCGACCACTATCCAAAATGCTAATTCACTCGCAGACAATCCAATCATCCCATCAAAAAAATAGCTGCCACCTAACTCTTCAACCGTATCCATTTGTCGCCTCAGTCCTTTACCGTACTCCTTGCAAGGATACTAGCGTGCAGAAAAGCGGCCGACAATCAGAGGGTTCTCGGGCGGATCGCCGATGGCGCAGGGGAACGGCAAATACAAAAAAACCTGCCGTAAAGGCAGGTTGTTGGGCATTCGCGTCGTGCAGGGCGTGACTATCAGAACGGGTAGTCGTGATAGCCCTGCTGCTCGGAAATAATACGCGCCGCATGATGCAGCTGGCGCACGTAGTCGGCCTTGGCCTCCTCCGAGAAACGGATGGTCGGGAACGAGATGCTCAACCCGGCGATCACCACGCCGAAGCGGTCAAACACCGGCACCGCGATACAGCGCAGCCCCTCTTCCTGCTCCTCCACGTCTTCGCCAAATCCCTGCTGACGCACCTGCGCCAGCACCGGCAGCAGCTGCGCCGCGCTGGTGAGGGTATGTGCCGTGCTGCGGGTGAATTCCAGCTGCGACAGGATATCGTCCACCTCGGCCTCATCGCGCCACGCCAACAGCACCTTGCCGATCGCCGTGCTGTGCAGCGGGTTGCGGCGGCCGATACGGGAATACATGCGCAGGTTGTATAAAGAATCGATTTTATGGATGTAAACGATACTGTCTTCATCCAACGCGCCCAGGTGGATCGTCTCACGGGTCAGCTGCGACAGCTCGCGCATCTGGATATCCGCACTGCGGATCAGATCCACATTCTGCAGCGATTTGGCGCCCAGTTCGAACAGCTTCAGCGTCAGGGCGTATTTTTCCGACTCCCCTTCCTGCGCCACATAGCCGAGCGATTTCATGGTTTGCAGAAAACGGTAAACGGTGCTTTTGGACATCATCACCCGCTGAGAAAGCTCGGTAATGCCGATTTCACGTTCCTCGCCCAGCGCCTGCAAAATACCAAACACTTTCAGCACCGATGAAACCGCGTCCGGTTGCTTATCTAGATCCGTATTCGCCATCAACAATCCCAGCCTGTTTCCGTTTTAAGAAATTTAAACAAGGGTTTCAGTATAAGCGGAACGTTTCGCCCTGCGCAATGCACAACCCGCAGAACACGCGTTCCCCCTCACTGCTGTTTACAATTGCTCGCGATCGAACGGATACAAGGCGCGAAAAAATTGTTAGCATGCTCACATTCCGCACGTTGACCTATGATTTCACTATGACGCTCTCCAATTCCGACGGCTTGCCCGTGCCGCAGCGCTACGGCGCCATTCTGGCGATTGCCCTCGGCCTTACCGTTTCCGTGCTCGACGGGGCCATCGCCAACGTCGCGCTGCCCACCATCGCCCGCGACCTGAACGCCAGCGCGGCCAACTCCATCTGGGTGATTAATGCGTATCAGTTGGCGATTACCATTTCGCTGCTGTCGCTGGCCTCGCTGGGGGATTTGCTCGGCTACCGCAGGATCTATCTGTGGGGGCTGATGGTCTTCAGCCTGACGTCGCTGTTTTGCGCCCTGTCCGACAGCCTGACCACCCTGACCATCGCCCGCGTGCTGCAGGGCTTCGGCGCCGCGGCGGTTATGAGCGTCAATACCGCGCTGATCCGCATTATCTATCCGTCGCGCCATCTCGGCCGCGGCCTGGCTATTAACGCGCTGATCGTCGCCTTCTCGTCCGCCGCCGGCCCCACGGTCGCCGCGGGGATTCTGTCGTTCGCCTCCTGGCCGTGGCTGTTCGCAATTAACCTGCCGATCGGTCTGGCGGCGTGGCTGCTGGGCATGCGCTACCTGCCGGCCAACGGACAGAAAAGCCGCGGACGCTTTGACCCGCTCAGCGCCGTGATGAATGCGCTGACCTTCGGCCTGTTGATCGCCGCCCTCAGCGGCTTCGCGCAGGGGCAAAGCCCGACGCTGGTGGCGGCGGAACTGGCCGCCCTGCTGGTGATTGGCTGGTTCTTCGTGCGCCGTCAGCTGCAGCAGAGCGCGCCGCTACTGCCGGTCGATCTGCTGCGTATCCCGATCTTTGCGCTATCGATGGGCACCTCGGTCTGCTCGTTCGCCGCCCAGATGTTGGCGATGGTGTCGCTGCCGTTCTTTTTGCAGCAGGTGCTGGGGCGTGACGAGGTCGCCACCGGTCTGCTGCTGACGCCCTGGCCGCTGGCGATCGTGGTGGTGGCGCCGCTCGCCGGCCGGCTGATTGAACACGTTCACGCCGGGCTGCTAGGCGCGCTGGGCCTTGGCCTGTTCGCCCTCGGGCTATTCCTGCTGGCGACGCTGCCGCATAACCCGGCCGATCTGGACATCATCTGGCGCATGGCGCTGTGCGGCGTCGGTTTCGGCCTGTTTCAATCGCCGAACAACCACACCATTATCTCTTCGGCGCCGCGTCACCGCAGCGGCGGCGCCAGCGGCATGCTGGGTACCGCACGTCTGCTGGGCCAGACTTCCGGCGCGGCGCTGGTGGCGCTGATGTTCAACCTGTTTCCGGACCACGGCACGCACGCCTCGCTGCTGCTGGCCGGCAGCTGCGCCGCCTGCGCCGCGCTGGTCAGCGCCCTGCGCATCAGCCAGCCGCGCGCGGAGGCATAAAAAAACCCCGGCAGGCCGGGGTTTTTGGTGATTCGCTCGCGCTTACTTCAGATACTGACCGGAACGCAGCGCTTCAATACGCTTGTCCAACGGCGGGTGCGACATAAACAGCTCGCTGAAGGTCTTGGATTTGCCGTTGATGCAGAATGCCATCATGCTGCCCGCTTCCTGCGGTTCGTAGCTGGTTTTCAGACGCTGCAGCGCGGCAATCATCTTCTCACGACCCACCAGCTTGGCGGAACCGGCATCCGCATGGAACTCACGGTGACGCGAGAACCACATGGTGATGATGCTCGCCAGAATGCCGAACACCAGTTCCAGCACCATGGAAACCGCAAAGTAGATCATCGGGTTGCCGTTACCTTCCCCTTCACCTTCGCCGTCACGGTTGCCCAGGAAGCCGGCGGCCACCTGCGCCAGCAGGCGCGAGATAAAGATAACGAAGGTGTTCACCACCCCCTGAATCAGGGTCATGGTCACCATATCGCCGTTGGCGACGTGGCTGATTTCGTGGGCGATGACCGCTTCCGCTTCATCGCGGCTCATGCTTTGCAGCAAACCGGTACTGACCGCCACCAGCGATGCGTCACGTCGCGCGCCGGTAGCGAAGGCGTTGATATCCGGCGCGTGGTAAATCGCCACCTGCGGCATAGCAATGCCCGCCTGCTGGGACTGGCGGCGCACGGTTTCCAGCAGCCAGTTTTCGGTTTCATTACGCGGCTGTTCAATCACTTCCCCGCCAACGGAGCGCAGCGCCATCCATTTGGACATCAGCAGAGAGACAAACGCACCGCCGAAACCGAACAGACCGGCCATAATCATCAGGCCCTGAACGCTACTGGATTGAATTCCTGTCAGGCTGAGCACCAGCCCGAAAACCAACATCACCGCCAGGTTGGTGAGCAGGAACAGAGCTATACGCATCATAAAATGTTTACTTCCTCATAAAATGTTAACAAGACGCTGCTGTAGATACCTTTAACAAGTATGGGCATCCGGCACAGTTTCAAGCCGGAACCGCCATTAACCCACTAAAAATACGAAACTTTACAAAAACGGCGCTTTGCGCCGGATTGTCGAATTGTAAACGATTGTTGCGAACGCCGGGAAGGTTTTCGGGTATTGTCACGGCAACTGCCGGTTTTTCATGCAGGAATACAGCACTTACCGCTTGATGCCAAGGCGGTATAACATGATAAGGTGAAGTCAAACGGCATATTGCATGAATCATGCGCCGCTTCGTGAAGTATTATCACGGGAAGATATTTAATAACAGCAGGAAATGCCCAACAATAATGATGGCGGCGCAGGTTAAACGAAAGAGGCGCATGTTGCTTCACTCACCCTGGAAGATACGTCGATATTTACAGCTAACCGATAAGAAAACAACTGGAAAAAGTCTGATAAGACCCACCATCATAATGGATTGAAAGAGTATATTTATGACGTTTAACAAAGGATTTATACGGCTAGCGGGTGTGATATCCATCGTCTCCGTTGTCAGCGGTTTTACCCGCTGGCCTGACGTGATGTTTATCTCCAGCTGCGCGATGATCGCGATCTGGCTCCATGCCGAATGGGACTGGCGCCGGAAGGATAAACCCTGATCGCCCGTGCGCAGCGGGTCGTGTGGTATTGGCTTCTCCGGCACAAGACGAACGTCGTTTGTGTTCGCCAAGCGCGCCGCTGGCGGGCAGGTTTTAACTGGTCGACGGCTCACCTTGCAGCGTCTGTAAGCGCCGATCGTTCTCTGAAGCCTGACAGAGATCCGACTGCAGCTTAAAAGCGCTGCTGCGCCGGTCCATCCCCGTTGTCAGATAGGCGCAATAGTCCGTTTTATAACGCTCCCAAGAGGTCTGTGCGGTTTCACAAGCGGCGCTATATTCGGCATCGCCAAGGTTCGCCAAATCCTTCCTTATCTCCGCCAGTCGCACATCGAGCCTCTGCGCCGAACGTGCAGATAAACGCGTAACGCACGTCAGCAACACCGGATAGTTTTTATCAATCTTTATCGCCTGGCATGCCGCCGGATCTCTGGACATCAACCCTTCAACGTCTGAAGCGGTCTGTGCTGCGGAAAAAAATGGCGCGCAGGCCAAAACGATAACGCCGTATCTTTTCATTCTTCCTCCCTCCCGTGAGCGCCCCTGCGAGGAGACCAGGCATTCCTGCCCTATGTCGCCAGGCAATTTAACCGATAACCGTTAGCCTGTCTGCACTCCCGCTCACCGGCTGCTGTTTCAAACACGCCCATAAAAAAACGCACCTTCTTTCAGGTGCGTTTTTCACGTTTATCAACCGGAGGCCGTTATTTGCCGGCGGTGGGCTGCTGCGCCGGCTGCCCCTGCTCCAGATGGGCCAGATCCAGCGCGATATGCACGCTTTCATCCAGATACGGATCCGGTTCCTTGTAGTCTTTCGGCAGGTTGTCGAGCGACTTCAGCGGCTTTTTACCGGCGCGCTGCAGGCGTTCGTTAATCCGCTTCAGGCGCGTGGCGTCATCGTCGTGGTTCTCTTTCTCGCGCTGGGCCAGATTGAGCGAGACAATGTTGCGCTTGTCTTTCAGCGCCTTGTAGTGAGCGATATCCTGCGCAATGTACTGGAACTCCGGATCCTTGGCGATGCGCTGCTCGTGGTCCTTCAGCAGTTGCGGTTCAAACGGTTTCAGATCGCCAACCCGGCTGTAGGTGGCAGCGTTAATGCTGTCCCACGGCATCGCATTGTCTTCGAAGCTTTCACCGGTTTCCGCCGGATCGACGCCGGTCGGCATCAGGATATCCGGCGTCACGCCCTTACGCTGGGTACTGCCGCCGTTGACCCGGTAGAATTTCTGAATGGTGTACTGCACCGATCCCAGCGCCGGCCACTCAGGGCGCAGCATCTGATCGTAGATACGGCTCAGCGAACGGTATTGCTGCACGGTGCCTTTACCGAAGGTCGGCTCGCCGACGATCAGCGCACGGCCGTAGTCCTGCATCGCGGCGGCGAAGATTTCCGACGCCGAGGCGCTGAAGCGGTCAACCATCACCACCAGCGGCCCTTTGTAATAGGTCACGCCGTCGGTATCCGCATCTTCACGGATTTTGCCGTTGTTATCACGCACCTGCACCACCGGGCCGCTCGGGATAAACAGGCCGGACAGCGATACCGCCTCGGTCAGCGCGCCACCGCCGTTGGTGCGCAGGTCGATAACCACGCTCTTGACGTGCTGTTTGGCCATCTTCTGCAGCTGCACCTTGACGTCATCGGTCAGGCCAACGTAGAAACCGGGAATGTCCAGCACCGCGACTTTCTCTTTGCCGACGGTCTTGATGGTCATTTTCACCGCGCGGTCTTCCAGGCGGATGCGTTCACGCGTCAGGGTCACCACGCGGGTTTTGCTGCCCTTGCCGGCCGGCAGAATTTCCAGCCGCACCTTGCTGCCCTTCGGCCCCTTAATCAGGGAAACCACATCGTCCAGGCGCCAGCCGATCACATCGACAATCGGCTTGCCGGTCTGGCCGACGCCGACGATGCGGTCGCCGACGGTAATCGACTTGCTTTTCGCCGCCGGGCCGCCCGGCACCATCGAATTAATCAGGGTGTAATCGTCGTCCATCTGCAGTACCGCGCCGATGCCTTCCAGCGACAGGCTCATTTCAGTGTTGAACTGCTCGGTATTGCGCGGCGAGAGGTAGTTGGTATGCGGGTCGATTTCATGCGCAAAGGCATTCATCGCCAGCTGGAACACGTCTTCGCTGTTGCTCTGCGTCAGCCGCTTGATCGCGAACTGATAGCGCTTGGTCAGCGTTTCACGAATTTCCTTATCATTTTTGCCGGCCAGTTTCAGGCTCAGCTCATCGTACTTGACCTTGGCGTCCCACAGGCGGTCAAGTTCGGCGGTATCTTTCGGCCACGGCGCTTTGCTGCGGTCGACGTCGATCGTATCGTTGCCGGTGAAATTCATCGGTTTGTTCAGCAACGACAGCGCGTAGGTGTAACGCTCGAAGCGGCGTTTCTGCGCCAGGTTGAACAACGCGTATGGCGTGGTCAGCTTGCCGGTCTTCAGCTCTTCGCCGAAGGCGGTGCGCTTATCGGCAAACTGCGCGACATCGGAGGCCAGCAGAACGTTGTGGTTGTAGTCGAGCATGTTCAGGTAGCGATCGAAGATCTTGCCTGAAAACGCCGCGTCCAACGCGAACTGACGATAATGAGAGCGAGTGAAGCGCGCCGTAACGCGCTCACTCACCGTAGCATGCTGCGGTTCCTGATGCAGCTGCGGCAGTTGGTCGATGCGGATGTTGGCGGTATCCGCACCGTAACTGACGCCAGCCCACATCAAGGCAGCGACTGCCGTTAATCTGACAAATTTGTTCATGCCTTAGTTGGCCTCCGTATCAGAACTGCAAGTGTTCTGCGCGCACAATCATCGCCAGACCGGAAGAGAGCTGTACACGTACGCCATCTTTAGCGATTTCGAGTACGGTAGCATCCATCGCGCTCTTGCCTGCTCTGACCTTGATTTCCTGGCCGATCTGCAGTGCGGAGATATCCGTGACGGGCACATGACGCTGCTGACTTTCTTCTTTGGCAGCGCGAGGCTTGCGGGCCTGCTGAGGACGCGGCTTGCGGTTTTCCGGCGCAGCGCCTTCACGACGTGCGGCCGGTTTTTTGCCGGCGGGACGCGGACGGCGCGGCGCAGCGGCATCGCCGGCGGCTTCACGCTTCTTGGCATTCTGTTCGGCACGCTGGGCCTGAACGCGCGCTTTCGCTTCTTCAAGCTGCTGACGCGCGTGGTCGACGTGCTGCTGTTCCAGCTCGCCGCACGGGTTGCCGTCCAGGTCAACGCGCTGCGCGCCGACTTTAACGCCGTACAGATAACGCCAGCTGGAGGTATACAAGCGCAGTGCAGAACGCAGTTGCGTTTTGCTCAGGTTTTCTTCCCCCTGTACGCGCTCCACCAGATCCTGAAAAATACCGATTTTGAGCGGACGTGCTTCGCCCTCGGCGCTAAAGCAGAGCGGAAAACGCTCGGCAAGAAAAGCAATAACTTCTTTACTAGAGTTCAACTTAGGTTGATTTTCCATGAAATTTCCTGATTACAACGGTGTTGCCAACAAGCCGCAGGCATGAACAGGCGTCATTATAATGACGCCATCGCTAAATGCCACGTTAACCGTAGATCAACTTGCCGCTACAGTGACGTATTTCGCACAATCGCACTGTTCCAACTGTGCGCAAAGCCCCGCCACCACTGCTTTCAGGCCTGCTTCGTCCTGTTCGTCGAAGCGTTGATAAACTGTGCTGTCGATATCGAGAACGCCGATAACCTGACCGCCGACTTCCAGCGGCAGCACGATTTCAGCGTTGCTGGCGGCGTCACAGGCGATGTGTCCGGGGAACGCATGCACATCGCCGACGCGCTGCACGGCGTTTTCCGACACCGCGGTGCCGCATACGCCCTTACCTACGGGGATCCGCACGCAGGCGATTTTGCCCTGGAACGGCCCCAGCACCAGCTGCTGACCGTCCATCAGGTAGAAACCGGCCCAGTTCACCGACTCCAGGCGTTCGTTAATCAACGCGCTGGCGTTGGAAAGCGCGGCGATAAAGTTGGTTTCACCATCCAGCAACGCACAGAGATCGCGTTTGAATTCCGCGTAGAATTGTTCTTTTGTCATGTCATAACCATTAAAACGCTGTAGATAACTTTAAGCCCGGGGCTTAACCCCTATAAAATAAGCATTAAATGCGTATAGTCACAAGGTTAATCATCTGTTACTTCACAAAACCCCGTCCGGCAGGGTATGTTTGCCTCGCATAAACCGCGCTTTGCCGCGCTTTTTTATCCCCCGGGCGAAGACAGGGTAATTTTCCAGCTACGCTAAGTAAACCGGCGGGCTTCAGAGCTATTGTTAACGATGAAAATACAGGCAATCACCGCCCCCCTTTCCAAGGCGCGCTACCAGCGCTGTTGCGAATGCGATCTGCTGTTCAGGCTGCCGGCGCTGAACGGCAGACAGGCGGCCTATTGCCCGCGCTGCAACGCCAAGGTGGTCAACGGGCGCGACTGGTCGATGGCGCGGCTGACGGCCATGGCGGTCACCATGCTGCTGCTGATGCCGTTCGCCTTTGCCGAACCGCTGATCAATATCCGCCTGCTCGGCACCGCGATTCACGCCAGCCTGCTGGAGGGCATCTGGCAGATGAGCCGCCAGGGCGACCCCATTACCGCCAGCATGGTGGCGTTCTGCACCATCGGCGCGCCGTTGACGCTGTCGCTGTCGCTGTTGTACCTGCGCATCGGCCACCGGCTGGGGATGAACCTGCGCCCGGTGCTGCTGATGCTGGAGCGGTTAAAAGAGTGGGTGATGCTAGATATTTATCTGATCGGCATGGCGGTGGCGGCGATTAAAGTCAAAGAGTACGCCGATATCGAAGCCGGCAACGCGCTGCTGGCCTATCTGGCGCTGACGCTGCTCAGCATCCTGACGCTGATTCATATGAATCTGGAGCAGCTGTGGGAGCGTTACTACCCGCAGCAGCAGCCGGAAGGCGCGCCGAGCGCGCTGCACGTCTGCCTCTCCTGCCATTTCACCGGCTATCCGGATGCGCGCGGCCGCTGCCCGCGCTGCCATATTCCGATGTGCCGTCGCCAGCCCTACAGCCTGCAGAAGACCTGGGCGGCGCTGATCGCCGCGATGATCCTGCTGCTGCCGGCCAACCTGCTGCCGATCTCCATTATTTACGCCAACGGCGCACGCATGGAAGACACCATCTTCTCCGGCGTAGTATCGCTGGCCACCTCCGGCAATATGCCCATCGCCGCGATCGTCTTTATCGCCAGCGTGCTGGTGCCGTTTACCAAGGTGATTGTGCTGATTACGCTGCTGTTCAGCGTACACTTCAAAACCTGCCACAGCCTGAAGACCCGTATTCGCCTGCTGCGGCTGGTGAGGTGGATCGGCCGCTGGTCGATGCTCGATCTGTTTGTTATCGCGTTGATGATGTCGCTGGTCAACCGCGAGCAGTTATTGTCATTTACTATGGGACCGGCAGCCTTTTACTTTGGCTCTGCGGTTATTTTAACTATTCTTGCCGTTGAGTGGCTGGATAGCCGACTGATTTGGGATGCACATGCAACAGGAAACGCCGAATACGCCGACTGAAGCGCGGGTTAAAAACAAACGCCGCATTTCACCCTTTTGGTTACTGCCGTTTATCGCTCTGCTGATCGCCGGCTGGCTGGTGTACAACAATTTTCAGGAGCGCGGCACCACCATCACCATCGATTTCCAATCGGCGGCGGGCATCGTCGCCGGCCGTACGCCGGTGCGTTATCAGGGGGTGGACGTCGGCACCGTCCAGTCAATCCGCCTGAGCGAAGATCTGGGCAAAATCGTGGTTGAGGCCAGCATCAAAAGCGAGCTGGAAGACTCCCTGCGCGACGGCACCCAGTTCTGGTTGGTGACGCCGAAAGCCTCGCTGGCCGGCGTTTCCGGGCTGGATGCGCTGGTCGGCGGCAACTATATCGGCATGATGCCGGGCAGCGGCAAGGCGCAGACCCACTTCTCGGCGCTCGATACGCAGCCCAAATATCGCCTCAACACCGGCGAACTGATGATTCACCTGCATGCGGAAGACCTCGGTTCGCTGAACACCGGCTCGCTGGTGTACTACCGCAAGATCCCGGTCGGCAAGGTGTATGACTACACCATCGCCGACGGCAATAAGGGTGTCACCATCGACGTGCTGATCGACCGCCGCTTCGCCAATCTGGTGAAAACCGACAGCCGCTTCTGGAACGTTTCCGGCTTTAAGGGCGACTTCAACCTGTCGGGTGCTTCGGTGCAGATGGAGAGCCTGGCGGCGCTGGTCAACGGCGCCATCGCCTTCGACTCGCCGGAAAAAGGCCAGCAGGCCAAGGCCGACCAGAGTTATCAGCTGTACCCCGATCTGGCCCGCAGCCAGCGCGGCGTCAGCATTACGCTGGATCTGCCGAGCGGCAGCAACCTGAGCGCCAACCATACGCCGCTGATCTATCAGGGGCTGCAGGTCGGCACCCTGACCAAGCTGACGCTGCAGCCGGACAATAAGGTGACCGGCGAGCTGACCATCGACCCGTCGGTGGTGGATCTGATGCGCAGCGGCACGCGCATCGCCATGCGCAGCCCGAAAATCAGCCTTAACGACGCCAAACTCAGCCAGCTGCTGACCGGCAATACGCTGGAGCTGATCCCGGGCGACGGCGAGCCGCAGCACCACTTCAACGTGCTCGACAGCAGCGAAACGCTGCTGCAGCAGCCGGGCGTGCTGACCCTGTCGCTGCAGGCGCCGCAAAGTTACGGCATCGACGTCGGCCAGCCGGTGATTATCCACGGCATCAAGGTCGGCCAGGTGCTGAGCCGCAGCCTGACCAACAGCGGCGTCACCTTCCGCGTTGCCGTCGACGCGCAGTACCGCGCGCTGGTGCATAAGGACAGCAAGTTTGTGGTCAACAGCCGACTGGACGTGAAGCTGGGGCTGGACGGGATGGAAGTGGTCGGCGCCAGCGCGCAGGAGTGGCTGGACGGCGGCATCCGCATTATGCCCGGCAGCCAGGGGGCACCGGCGGCACAGTACCCGCTGTACGCTAACAGCGAGCGAGCCAAGGCCGGCATCACCGGCAACACGCCGACGCCGACCCTGACGCTCACCGCCTCCAGCCTGCCGGACGTGCAAACCGGCTCGGTGGTGCTGTACCGCAAATTCCAGGTCGGCGAAATTCTCGATATCCGCCCGAAGGCCAATGCGTTTGAGGTCGATGTGTATATCGATCCGCAGTACCGCAAACTGCTGGGCAAACAGACCATTTTCTGGGCCGAAGGCGGCGCCAAAGTCCAGCTGAACGGCAGCGGCCTGACGGTGCAGGCGTCACCGCTGAACCGGGCGCTGAAAGGCGCGATCAGCTTCGACAACCTGCAGGGCGTGGTGCCGGGCAAAGGCGACAAGCGGGTGCTGTACAGCAACGAAACCGCCGCCCGCGCGGTCGGCAGCCAAATCACCCTGCGCACCTACAACGCCAGCAAACTGGCCGCCGGCATGCCGATCCGCTATCTGGGCATTGATATCGGCCAGGTGGAGTCGATGCAGCTGTCGCCTGACCGCACCCAGGTGCTGGCGAAAGCCGTTCTGTATCCGGAATACGTGGAGAACTTCGCCCGCTTCGGCACCCGCTTCTCCATCGTGTCGCCGGAAATTTCCGCCGCCGGGGTCAATAACCTCGATACCCTGCTGCAGCCGTACATCAACGTCGAACCGGGCCGCAGCAGCCGCCCGTTGCGCAGCTTTGAACTGCAGGAAGCCAGCATTACCGATTCACGCTATCAGGACGGGCTGAGCGTGGTGCTCGACGCCGCCGAAACCGGCTCGCTGCAGATTGGCACGCCGGTGCTGTTCCGCGGCGTGGAGGTCGGCACCGTCACCGGATTCTACCTGGGCGCAATGTCCGACCGGGTGCATGTCGCCCTGCGCGTCAGCAAGAAATATCAGCATCTGGTACGCAACAACAGCGTGTTCTGGCTGGCCTCCGGCTATAACCTGCAGTTCGGCCTGACCGGCGGTGTCATCAAGAGCGGCACCTTCCAACAGTTTATCCGCGGCGGCATCGCCTTCGCCACGCCGCCGACCATCCCGCTGGCGCCGAAAGCCACCGCCGGCAAGCACTTTATGCTGAACGCGGAAGAGCCGAAGGGTTGGCAAGAATGGGGCACCGCCATTCCGCGCGATTGACCCTGTCTCACGCATTTAACCATAACGGGGCCTGTACTATCAGGCCCGTTTTTTTAGCGCGCTGTGCTACAATTCCCCTTCCTTCTTATTTCTCGCAAGAGTTTTCTGTGGTTAAACCTGCTTCCGTAGTTCTGCCGCCGGCGTTTCTCGACGCCACGCGCGCCATCATGCCCGCCGAATTGTCAATGGACGACTTTATCGCCGCCTGTCAACGCCCGTTACGCCGCAGTCTGCGCGTCAATACGCTGAAAATCAGCGTCGCCGATTTTCTGGCTCGGGTAAAAGAGTACGACTGGCAGTTGGAGCCTATCCCTTGGTGCGCCGAGGGCTTCTGGATCGCCCGTGACGATGAAAGCCTGCGGCTGGGCAGCGCGGCCGAACACCTCAGCGGCCTGTTTTATATCCAGGAAGCCAGCTCAATGTTGCCGGTCAGCGCGCTGTTTGCCGGCGGCGATGCACCGACGCGGGTGCTGGACGTCGCCGCCGCGCCGGGCTCAAAAACCACCCAAATCGCCGCGCTGATGCATAATCAGGGCGGCATCGTCGCCAATGAATACGCCGCCAGCCGGGTTAAAGTGCTGCATGCCAATATCAGCCGCTGCGGAGTCAGCAACTGCGCGCTGACCCATTTTGACGGCCGAGTATTCGGCGCTGCGCTGCCGGAAGCCTTTGACGCCATCCTGCTGGACGCCCCCTGCTCCGGCGAAGGCGTGGTGCGTAAAGATCCCGATGCCATGAGCAACTGGTCGCCGGAGAGCGTCACCAGCATCGCCGACACGCAGCGCGAGTTGATCGACAGCGCTTTCCACGCGTTAGCGCCGGGCGGCATGCTGGTCTACTCCACCTGCACCCTGAATGAACAGGAGAACCAGGCGGTGATCCGCAGCCTGCTGGCCAGCTATGGCGATGCGGTCAGCATCGAGCCGCTGGGCGAACTGTTCCCCGATGCGCAACGGGCGCTGACGGCGGAAGGTTTTCTGCACGTGTTCCCGCAAATCTACGACAGCGAAGGTTTTTTCGTCGCCCGCCTGCGCAAACACCGTTCGGTGCCGCCGCTGGCAAAGCCGAGCTATAAGGTGGGCAAGTTCCCCTTCACGCCGATGTCGCGCAAAGACGGCGCACTGGTGCGTCAGGCCGCCAACGCCGCCGGCTTGAGTTGGGATGACGCCGCCCACGCCCTGTGGACGCGCGACAAAGAGATCTGGCTGTTCCCGACCGCGCTGGAAGCGCTGATCGGCAAAGTGCGCTTTTCACGCATCGGTGTGAAACTGGCCGAGCGCTTCCCCAAAGGCTATCGCTGGCAGCATGAGGCGGCGATCGCGCTGGCGGACGGCCAAGGGTCGCAGGCGTTCGAGCTGGATGCCGCGCTGGCGCAGGAGTGGTATCACGGCCGCGATCTGTACCCGGCGGAGCCGCCGCAGGGTGAAGAGTGCATCGTCACCTACCAGCAGCAGCCGCTGGGCATCGCCAAACGCATCGGCAGCCGGATTAAAAACAATCTGCCGCGTGAACTGGTGCGCGACGGCGCGCTCGACTTCCACCAATAGTTCCCTTCCCCAAACCGATGGCGGCCAGCCCGCCGCCATCGCTGCACGCACGCGGATAAAATTTTTCGGTGACATTTTGTTCACCCTTGTCTATGCTCATTGATGACGAGCCAACTGGTCGTACCTCCTGCATTTGGCTGAAAAGGAGCATTCATGAGCGTATCCGTAGTGAAAATTGGTAGTTTTGAGGTCGATGACGCCATCCATTCCGCCGCCGAACAGGCGGAAAGCGATGGCTTACTGACCATTCCGTGCAAGTCGGACCCGGATTTGTGCATGCAACTGGATGGCTGGGACGAACACACCAGCATTCCCGCCACCCTGAACGGTAAACAGCTGTTGCTGTATAAGCAGCATTATGATCGTCAGCAGGACGCCTGGATTATGCGTATCGGCTGAACGGCGGTAAGGAGCGTTAAAAACGCGCTGTGCAATCATGCAGCGCGTTTTTATTTCACCGTGATGGCGCGCCCGGCAAAGAAGCGGCTAAACGTCTCGGGTGACATTGTCACGTCCTCCTGCGTCGCCGGACGATCGCCGGACGGGTTATGGAATTGCAGCTGCCCCGCCGGTGCCGCGGTGATCAGCACCAGATGCCCGCCGCGCTGCGGCGGCGTCTGCAGCGGCTGGCGAATGGAAGGATGCACCGACGCGATGATATAGCGCCATTCGGCCAGCAGCGCCGGCAGCTGCTCGGCCGTAATATCGACCTGCACCGCCGCCTGCAGCGCAAACTGTTCGCCCACGTAACGGACAAAAGGCGCGTAAATCAGCCCCTTGATCCCGCCGTCATCCTGCCGCACATAGGCGCCGTAAGGCAGACTGCGGCGCGCCAGCGCCAGCAGTGATGGCGCGCTGCCGTCGCGGTGGCGCAGAATCATGCGCAGGCAGGCCATGCCGCACACGTGGTTGGCCCACTCCAGGTATTCCGCCTGCGTCAACGCGCCGCTGGCCGCCCAGTTCGGGTCATCCGCCAATGCGGCGCGGCCGGCGATCAGATCGGCCGCCAGCTCCGGCGTGGCCCACTGGCAGCAATAGGGCACCGTGCGCATCGGCCTAAAACGCCTCTACCACGGCAAAATGCATCAGGATCAGCGTCATATCCGGCGTAAACAGATCGTATGCCTCAAAGAAGCGCCGGTGTTCGCGGCGCCAATAGGCCAGCGTGCGGTCGCCTTCCCCTTCAGCAAAGGCATGCGCCTCGTCCACCCGATCGTAGCTGCGCACGTCGACCGAGGTCAGCCTGATCGCGCAGGCCGGCTCTCCCCGCCCGTCCACCACCACAAAAATATCGCCGGCCTGCGGGATGCCGTCTTCATCCAGATTGGAGCAGGTGGCGGTTTTAGTGCCGTTGAGAATCAGCTGCACCAGCTCATCCGCCAGCGCTTCGTTATCGCCGAACGCCCAGCGCTCCGCATGTTCATATTGTGCCGGTATTGTCTTGGCCATGGTTATCTGCCTGTCAGAAAAGAAGTTAATACGGAGAGCATACTACAAAGCCGCCGGAGCGTCGCCGACCAATCTTTACCTGATATTTACCGAACGCCCCTGTGACTGCCGGCTGATGACAGGCATACTGGGGCCTCATTCACGGCCGGCGAATAGCCTAGGCGAGCAGTACCATGAAAGAGTATGACAAAGATCCCGACGATACCTTCAGCGACCTGTTGCAGGCCGTCACGCTGGTTGTACTGGTAGTGGCCGGGCTGGGCATCGGTCTTCTCAGCGTCTGAACTCCGGGAGGCGCCATTGGTCACCAAACGTATGCGCGCCAAGCATGGGAAAGTCCTGCTGGTGCTATTGGGCATCTGTCTGGCCCTGCTGCTACTGCGCTGGGCGGCGATCGCCTTCGGCTAAGCGGCCGGCAGGCCGGCCGCCTGGTTACTTAGCGCCGTGCAGCGGACGATCCAGCCGCCGGCTCCAGCAGTTCACGTAAATAGGCCACCCGCGCCTCTCCCTGCGGCAGCCACCAGCGGCAAATCGGATGCCGGACTTCCGCCGCGTTTGATGCACGGTAATACTCCATCAGTTGCTCCACCAGACTCATCATTTCACCCTCCGCGGTTTGACCCTTTAAGTATTAAGCGGCGAAAGCAGAAGAAATACGGATGGCCTGTTTTTTATACTTCCGGTTTTACGGTTGCCCGTGAGCAGCGCTGGCGTCCTCGTCGGCCAACTGCTACATTGAGCAAAAAATCACCGACCGAGGTAAGCGATGAAGTTCTCGGAGCAGGAGATAAAACCCGTTTGGGACGAAGTCGCCCGCCTGATTGGCGACGGCGTGATGCAGCTGCGCCATCGCGGCGAAGCACTGTCGGTGGAAAGCCTGGCCCAACAGCTGGCACGTCAGTCGGCAGACAGTCAGGACATTGAGCAGCGTATTCTGCTGGGAGCGGCGATCAATATGCTCAAAGGGGGAAAATGAATCGCCAACCGTATGGCTGGCGACTCGGCAGGCGTCCAAGGTATGCAAGCCCAGACGCCTGACAAAAATTATCTCATGAACAATCTGAAAATTTAATCAGAATTATCAGCATTAAGCAGAAAAGCTGGTTTTTTCCTGATTTTACCTCAGCGTGTCAGCCAGCCCAGTAGCAGCGTCGCGCCAATGACCGTCGACGCCCCGCCGATGCGCGTAGCGATCTGCGCAAACGGCATCAGCCCCATGCGGTTCGACGCCGACAAAATTGCCACGTCGCCGGTGCCGCCCAGCCCGCTGTGGCAACAGGTGACGATCGCCGCCTCCACCGGAAACATCTTCAGCCGTGGCGCAATCAGGAAACTCACCAACCCCATCGACAGCACCACCGAGCCGCAGACGACAACGTAGCCGACGGAGAACACCGCCACCACGTTCTCCAGCGGCACGTACAGCATGCCCAGGCCGATCATCAGCGGCCACACCAGCGCGGCGGAAACGAATTTATAAAAACTGTGCGCGCCATTCTCCATGCTGGCGGGAATAATGCGGCAGTATTTGCACAATACCGCAAACAGGATCATCAGCACCGGGCCGGGAATATGCACCAGATGCTCAAACAGCCCGCCGACGATAAAAAAGGCGCAAATCACCAGCAGCCCACCGCCCATCCAGTGAAAATTCACCGCGCCGCCGCCCTCCTGACGTGTAAACAGCGCGTTGTCCTGCGCAGAGCGAATCAGCATCCCGTCGCCGCTCAGCGTACGGCGCTGCATGCCGATGCGCGCCAGCACCCCGGCGCTGACGATGGCGAAAATGTTCCCCAGCACCGCCGCCGGCGCCAGCTGCGCCACGTACAGGTCCGGCGTGCCGCCCAGGATCGCCGAGTAGGCCAGCGACAGCGGTAAAATCCCCTCACCGATACCGCCGCCGATAATCGGCACGATAATAAAGAAGAAGGTGTGATAGACGCCGTAGCCGAACAGCTGCCCCACCAGCAGGCCGGTCGCCACCGCGCTCAGCGTCCCTGCCAGCAGCGGCACAAACATGCGAATCATCCCCTGGATCAGGATCACCCGGTTCATGCCGAGAATACTGCCGACCACCAGGCTGGCGATCACGAAGTACAGCAGGTTGGCCTCTTTCATCAGCAGATTAACCGTCGCCAGCACATTCGGCTGGAAGGCATTAAAATAGACCAGCACCGACGGCACCATCAGGCATAAAATCGCCGGCCCGCCAATTTCCCGCAATAGCGGAATAGACTTTCCCAAATGCGCCAGCGCAAAACCCAGCGTCATGATCACCGCCAGGCCACCGATCATATTTTTCGGTAAAAAGTTGGCATAGGCCGAAATGGCAACGATGGCGCAAATAGTGATAAACAGCGCGATCGGCACCGCACCGATATCCATTCTGCGTATTTTTTGTATTATTCCGGAAGAATCTGATGGTGACGTTTGTCGTTGGTAACCGAGTTGTGCATTTATCTGTTTCATTATTCACCCTGTCCGCAAGTGTCTGATAAACCACGGGCGCACTTCGCCCGCAGGAAAATAATTAATAATTAAAAACATGAGATTACCGCCCGGAACAGCGCGAGGATCCGGGTTATTGGAGGCAGATAAAACAGTAGACAAGGCCGAAGATATGATAAAAAATAAAAAAGCAGAACAAAATTAACCCGGCTTAATTAAATAGTGTGACACCCCGCTAAGGTTGGCTTTAATTAATTATCGTCAGCATTTTGTAATTAAATTAATCGGGATAATTTTTGCCGTCATGCTATAGGCAACGGCAAACATCTGCGGACTTGCAGAAATAAGAACCGGAAATAGCCCGGCTGAATCCGGTCAGCAAAATAAAACGTCCGCTGTCGTTACGCGCGCAGCCGGACACACTATCACGATACCCCAGGCAGTTGACCCGGCGGTTTACACAACGGCGGCGTCGCACCGAAAGGTATGATAAGGACGTAGACTATGTCTTCAACCGCTGTAACCCCGCAAACCCTTGCCCGCTACGGTATCCATCAGGCCAGCGATATCGTTTACAACCCTGACTATGACCTGCTGTTTAACGAAGAAACCCGCGCCGACCTGCCGCCGCTGGAGCGCGGCACCCTAACCAACCTCGGCGCGGTCGCCGTCGATACCGGCGAGTTTACCGGCCGTTCGCCGAAGGATAAGTATATTGTGCGTGACGACGTCACGCGCGACACCGTCTGGTGGTCAGACAGCGGCACCGGCAAAAACGACAACCAGCCGATGTCGCCGGCGGTCTGGCAGCAGTTGAAAACCCGCGTGGGCGATCAGCTGTCCGGCAAGCGTCTGTTTGTGGTTGACGCCTTCTGCGGCGCCAACGCCGACACGCGCCTCAAGGTGCGCTTTATCACCGAGGTCGCCTGGCAGGCGCACTTCGTGAAAAACATGTTTATCCGCCCGAGCGATGCCGAGCTGGCGGACTTTGAGCCGGACTTCGTGGTGCTGAACGGCGCCAAATGCACCAATCCGGACTGGCAGCAACAGGGGCTGCACTCGGAAAACTTCGTCGCCTTCAACCTGACGGAGCGTATGCAGCTGATCGGCGGCACCTGGTACGGCGGCGAAATGAAAAAGGGCATGTTCTCGATTATGAACTACCTGCTGCCGCTGAAGGGCATTGCCTCCATGCACTGCTCGGCCAACGTCGGCGAACAGGGCGACGTGGCGGTCTTCTTCGGCCTGTCCGGCACCGGCAAGACCACGCTGTCCACCGACCCGAAACGCCAGCTGATCGGCGATGACGAACACGGCTGGGACGACGACGGCGTGTTCAACTTCGAAGGCGGCTGCTACGCCAAGACCATCAAGCTGTCGCCGCAGGCCGAGCCGGAAATTTATCAGGCCATTCGCCGCGACGCGCTGCTGGAAAACGTCACGGTGCGCGCCGACGGCAGCATTGATTTCGACGACGGCGCCAAAACCGAGAACACCCGCGTCTCCTACCCGATTTATCATATCGACAATATCGTCACGCCGGTATCCAAGGCCGGTCACGCGCAGAAGATCATCTTCCTGACCGCCGACGCCTTCGGCGTGCTGCCGCCGGTATCGCGCCTGACGCCGGAGCAGACGCAGTATCACTTCCTGTCTGGCTTCACCGCCAAACTGGCGGGCACCGAGCGCGGCATCACCGAACCGACGCCGACCTTCTCCGCCTGCTTCGGCGCCGCCTTCCTGACGCTGCACCCGACACAGTACGCCGAAGTGCTGGTGAAACGCATGCAGGCCGCCGGCGCACAGGCCTATCTGGTGAATACCGGCTGGAACGGCAGCGGCAAGCGTATTTCCATCAAGGATACGCGCGGCATTATCGACGCCATCCTCAACGGCGAGATTGAGCAGGCCGATACCTTCACCCTGCCGATCTTCGGCCTGGCGGTGCCAACCGCGCTACCGGGCGTCGACCCGGCGATCCTCGACCCGCGCAAAACCTACGCCGACGCGTCATTGTGGCAGGAAAAAGCGCAGGATCTGGCGCAGCGTTTTATCGACAACTTCGCCAAATATACCGTCACCCCGGCGGGAGAACGCCTGCTGGCCGCCGGCCCGCAGCGCTAACGCCGCAGACCTCCACAAGGGCGCAGCCACTGCGCCCTTTTTTATCCCCGTCCGCCAGACAAATAAATAAAACTCATACCTCGTTAATCATTTTCCGGCAGACAACCCGCGGCGCACTCCCTAACGTGGTTAACGAGGCGTCAGCAACATTCAACATAATTTATTGATACACATCAATTTAATGCTATAAACATTTAAAACACATCGGCTGACGCTCATCCAATACGTTTCCGGCCTGCGGCCAAAGTTTTAATCCGATCACATATTAATAAAAAAAACAGAGAGCGTACCCGATGAGCAACCACAACATTGTTGACGTCAAAGCGTGGATCGATTCGCGCCCCATCTCCGGCTATCAGTGGCTGGTATTACTCCTGTGCTTCATCATTATCATGTTCGACGGTTACGACGCCGCGGTCATGGGGTTTATCGCGCCGGCGCTGATCGAGGACTGGGGCATTTCACGGGGTGAAATGGGGCCGATCCTCGGCGCGGCGATGCTCGGCGTTGCCCTCGGCGCGTTAATCGCCGGCCCCTACTCCGACCGCTTCGGCCGCAAAAAGGTGCTGCTGCTGTCGATCCTCTGTTTCTCGCTGTTCAGCCTGCTCAGCACCTTTGCCCGCACCCCGCTGGAAATGGCGGTGCTGCGCTTCCTGACCGGCCTCGGGCTGGGGGCGGTGATGCCCAACTGCGTGACGCTGGTGTCCGAATATATGCCGGAGCGCCGCCGCAGCCTGATGATTACCCTGATGTACAGCGGCTTTAATATCGGCTCCGGCGCCGGTGGCTTTATCGCCGCCGGCATGCTGCCGAGCCTGGGCTGGAAAGCGGTGCTGTTTCTCGGCGGCCTGCTGCCGCTGCTGATGCTGCCGCTGCTGATGTGGATCCTGCCGGAATCCACCCTGTATATGGTGGTGCGCAACCAGCATAAGGACAAAATCGCCCGCATCCTGCGGCGCGCCGGCGGCGTCTTCAGCGCCGGCACCACCTTCGTGTTAAAAACACCGGTGATCGCCAAAAAGGCCCGGGTGCTGCAGCTGTTCAGCAACGGCTACGCCAAAGGCACGCTGGTGCTGTGGCTCACCTATTTTATGGGGCTGTTCGTGATTTATCTGCTCAACGGCTGGCTGCCGACCATCGTGCGCGGCGCCGGTTTTTCGCTGGAGCGAGCAGCGATTATCGCCGGTTTATTCCAGCTGGGCGGCACCATCGGCGGGCTGCTGGTGGGCAATCTGATGGACCGTTTCGTCGCCAAACGGGTGATCGCCCTGTTCTATCTGATGGGCATGTGCTGCCTATTGGCGCAGGGCATCTGGGGCTTCGGCCCGACGGCGCTGGCGGTGCTGGTGTTTATCAGCGGCGTCTGCATCAACGGTGCGCAGACCGGTCTGCAGGCATTCTCCCCGGCGTTCTACCCGACGGAAATGCGCGCCACCGGCGTCAGCTGGATGCACGGCATCGGCCGCAGCGGCGCGATTATCAGCTCGTCGCTCGGCGGCGTGCTGCTGGGGATGTTCCCCGGCGCCACCAGTATTTTTATTATCCTCGCCACCCCGGCTCTGCTGGCGGCGATTACCATTATCAATCATCAGCATGCGCGCCCGGCGGAAAGGATAAAAGGCATCGGCCTTAACGATCTGCCCGCACTGTCGCGCACGATGAATAACCGCTAAACACTTTCAGACAGAGGTATCAGGATGGCAACGATTATTGGCGGACTGGCCGTGTCCCACACCCCCACCATCGGCTTTGCGGTGGATCATAATAAACAGCAGGAGAGCGCCTGGGCGCCGATTTTCGACGGTTTCGCCCCGATGCAGCAGTGGCTGGCGGAGAAAAAGCCCGACGTACTGCTGTACGTGTTCAACGACCACGTCACCTCATTCTTCTTCGACCATTATTCGGCGTTTGCGCTGGGGATTGACGACAGCTACGCCGTCGCCGACGAAGGCGGCGGCCCGCGCGATCTGCCGCCCGTCGCCGGCCATGCGGCGCTGTCGCAGCATATCGGCGCCAGCCTGATGGCGGACGAATTCGACATGGCGTTCTTCCAGGATAAACCGCTGGACCACGGCCTGTTTTCACCGCTGTCCGCCCTGCTGCCGTGGCAGGACGGCGGCTGGCCGACCCGGGTGGTGCCGCTGCAGGTCGGCGTGCTGCAGTTCCCGATCCCGTCCGCCCGCCGCTGTTACAAGCTGGGCCAGGCGCTGCGGCGGGCGATCGAAAGCTTCCCGGAGGACCTGAAAGTGGCGGTGGTCGCCACCGGCGGCGTTTCGCATCAGGTGCACGGCGAACGCTGCGGCTTCAATAACCCGGAGTGGGATGCTCAGTTCGTCGATATGCTGGTGAACGACCCGCAGCGTCTGACCGACATCACCCTGGCGGAATACGCCACCCTCGGCGGCCTGGAGGGCGCGGAGGTGATTATGTGGCTGATTATGCGCGGCGCGCTCTCCGCCAACGTGGAAAAGCTGCATGAGGCCTATTACCTGCCCTCGATGACCGGCATCTCCACGCTGATTCTGGAAAACCGCGCGCGCGAAGCGCCGGTCGACGTGCAGCAGCGCCAGCACGATAAAATTAACCAGCAGCTGGCCGGGGTGGAAAAACTGGCGGGCACCTACCCGTTCACCCATGCCCGCAGCCTGAAGGCGCTGCGTATCAACCGCTTCCTGCACCGGCTGATCCAACCGGACTGGCGCGCCCGCTTCCTGGAGCAGCAGCAGGCGCTGTTTGACCAGGCGGCGCTGAGCGACGAGGAGCAACGCATGCTGCGCGAACTCGACTGGCGGGCGATGATCCGCTACGGCGTCAGCTTCTTCCTGCTGGAGAAGCTCGGCGCGGTGGTCGGCTGCTCCAACCTGCATATCTACGCCGCCATGCGCGGCGAAACCCTGGAGGAATTCCAGAAGACGCGTAACCAGCAGGTGCTGTACTCCGTAGCGGGGAAAAACGCATGACGACGCTATTTACCCAGCCGAAAATCGACTGCCACCACCACCTGTTCGACCCGGCCAATTTCCCCTATGCGCCGGACAGCGCCTATAACCCGGCCGGCCATGAGCTGGCGACCCCGGCGCACTATCGCGCGGTGATGCGGGCCTATGGCATTCGCCATTCGCTGATTGTCGGCCCCACCTCGGGCTACAACACCGACAACCGCTGTCTGCTGGCGGCGCTGGCCGCCGGTGAAGGCCGCCACAAAGGCATCGCGGTGGTGCCGTTCGACAGCAGCAGCGAAACGCTGGCGCAGCTGCAGGCGCAGGGCGTGGTCGGCATCGCCCTTAACGTCGCCATGCTCGGCGTCGCGCCGTTTCTGCAGCTTGACCGGCTGATGGCCCAACTGACGGAGCTGGGGCTGTACGCGCAAATTCAGGTGCAGGACGACCAACTGCCGGCGCTGCTGCCGCTGCTGCAGCGCAGCCGCGCCAAACTGCTGTTTGACCATTGCGGCCGACCCGATGTCGACGCCGGGCTGACACAGCCGGCCTTTCAGGCGCTGCTGCGGCTGGCGGAGCGTGAACACGTCTATATGAAACTGTCCGGGCTGGCGAAGTTTTCCCGCCGGCACTACCCGTTCAGCGACGCGCAGCCCTACCTGCAGGCGCTGCTGAGCGCCTACGGTGCGGAGAAGTGCATGTGGGGATCGGACTGGCCGTTCCTGCGCGCCACCGAACGGATGGACATGGGCACACTGCTGATGCTATGCGAAAGCCTGTTCCCCGACGAACAGACGCGTCGGCACATTCTGTGGCAAACGCCGCAGCGCCTGTTTGGCTTTGCTGATTAACGGAGAGATGATGAAAACCATTTACGTGCTCAACGGCCCCAACCTCAACCTGCTGGGCAGCCGTGAACCGGACACCTACGGCCGCGACACCCTGGCCACCATCGAAGCGCTGTGCCATCGGACGGCGGCGGAGCTGGATATCGGGATCGTATTTCTGCAGACCAACCATGAAGGGCAGATGATCGACTGGATCCAGGAGACGCGCGCCAAGGCGCAGGCGCTGGTGATCAACCCGGCGGCCTGGACGCACACCTCGGTGGCCATTCGTGATGCGGTGACCGCCGTCGCCCTGCCGCTGTTTGAGGTGCATATCACTAATGTGCACAAACGCGAACCGTTCCGCCATCACTCCTACCTGTCCGACGTGGCGCACGGCGTGATCTGCGGCTTTGGCATTCAGGGCTACCGCTACGCGCTGATGCAGGCCGCCAGCCTGCTTTAAGCGATATTGGCGCACTGCGCGCGCAGGCTGTCGATCAGCGCCTGCGCCGCCGGCGAATGCAGGCTGCCGGTGCGGAACGTCAGGCCGATGGCGCGGCCGGTATTGGGCAGCGCCAGCGGCAACTGCACCAGCTCCCCCGATGCCAGCTCATGTTCCAGCTGGTGCGCCGACACCGCCGCCAGCATATCGGAATTCAGCAACAGCCCGCGCACCAACGCCAGATCGCCGCTCTCCACCACCGGCGACGGCGGCGGCATCGCCATTGCCTGAAAACAGTCGTCCAGCAGGCGGCGCGCCGGAGTGGCCGAACGCGGCAGCACCCAGCGCGCGCTTTTCAGCTGTGACGGCTGCAACCCGGCCTGCGCCAGCGGATGGCCACGGCGCGCCAGCAGCACCATCTCCTCGGTAAACAGCGTTTCGCTGTACACATCCGCCGCATAGTCGCTGTCGCGCAGCGCGCCGAAAATAAAGTCGATATCGCCGGAGCGCAGTTCAGACGCCAACACGGAAAATGCGCTCTCGTTAGTCACCACGCTGACGCCGGGATAGCGCGCGGTCAGCTGGACGATCGCCTGCGGCAGCAGCCGGGTGCGCCCCAGCGGCAGCGCGCCGACCCGCACCGCGCCGGTCAGCACCCCGCGCCGGGCGGCGATATCCGCCGGAATATGCTGCAGCTCATTCAGCGCGCGCCGGATGCTGGCTTCAATCTCCCGCCCGGCCAGCGATGGCACCATGCCGTGCGGCGTGCGTTCCAGCAGCGGCGCGCCGGCACCGTTTTCCAGCACCTTCAACGCCGCGCTGATCGCCGGCTGGCTCAGGCCCAGCAGCGTCGCCACGGTCTGCATATGCCGCGTTTCGCACAGGCAGACGAAAATCTGCAGCCGGCGCACGTTAAACAGGTACAGCGGTTCGCTGTCGGCGCGCGCCGCCCCTTTCCCCTGCAGACGGGCCAGCAGCGCCGGCACCTGATGCAGCTCCGCAATCGCCCGCCGCGCGCGCGGCAGCACGCACTTGCCGAAATCGGTCAGCAGCATGCCGCTGGCATGGCGCTCAAACAGCGGCACCGCCAGTTTTTGCTCCAGATCGCGAATCGAGCGGGTGATGGCCGACTGCGTTCTGAATAACTCATCGGCGGCGCGCGAAACGCTGCCCTGCGCAACAACCTGGCTGAATGCTCTGATTTGCATCAGGTTTGTCAGCCCGTCTTCTTCATAGTCCATGCTCAGTCTCCCGGACGGCGGTCGAGGCAATATAAATAAAACGCATACCTGCTGCAATCAAATGAATTATCCGCCGCAGCGGGAAACTGACAGCATGAGGTCATTCTAACCAGCCAAGGAATCCGAACATGAGTGAGATAACCGCAAACAAAACCGCCCTGGTGGTCAGCGCCCATTCCGCCGACTTCGTCTGGCGCGCCGGCGGCGCCATTGCGCTGCACGGCCAGCAGGGTTATCAGGTGCATATCGTCTGCCTGTCGTTCGGCGAACGCGGCGAATCCGCCAAACTGTGGCGCAAAGGCGCGATGACCGAGCAGAAAGTGAAGGCCGCCCGCCAGGAAGAGGCCTGCGCCGCTGCCGAGATCCTCGGCGCCAGCATTGAGTTCTTCGATCTGGGCGACTACCCGCTGCGCGCCGATAAAGAGCAGCTGTTCCGCCTGGCGGACGTATTCCGCCGGGTACAGCCGCACTTTGTGCTGACCCATTCACAAAAAGACCCGTACAACTACGACCACCCGCTGGCCTGCAACCTGACTCAGGAGGCGCGCATCATCGCGCAGGCGGAAGGCTACCGCCCGGGCGAACCGATCGTCGCCGCGCCGCCGGTGTATCTGTTTGAGCCGCACCAGCCGGAACAGTGCGAATGGAAACCGGACGTGCTGCTGGATATCACTTCGGTGTGGGATAAAAAGTATCAGGCCATTCAGTGCATGGCCGGTCAGGAACACCTGTGGGAATACTACACCCGCGTCGCCCAGCAGCGCGGCGTGCAGGCCAAGCGCAACGTCGGCATCGCCAGCGGTAAAAACATCGTGTATGGCGAAGGCTATCAGAGCATCTTCCCGCGGGTGACGGAGGATCTGGCATGAGCATCATCGGCAAGAAAGGCGTGGTGGTGCGCAATATTCCCCGCAGCAGCGACGACACGCTGACGGCGCTGGCGACGTTCGGCGTCGCGACGGTGCATGAGGCGCAGGGGCGCAAAGGGCTGCTCGACCCGGCCATCCGGCCGATTCAGCAGGACCGCGCCATCGCCGGCAACGCGGTCACCGTGCTGACGGCGCCGGGCGACAACTGGATGTTCCACGTGGCGGTGGAGCAGTGCCGGCCGGGGGATATCCTGGTGGTGGCGCCGACCTCGCCCTGCGTCGACGGCTACTTCGGCGATCTGCTGGCCACCTCGCTGCAGGCGTACGGCGTGCGCGGGCTGGTGGCGGACCTCGGGGTGCGCGACACCCGCACGCTGCGCGAAATGGGCTTTCCGGTCTGGTCGCGGGCGGTGTACGCACAGGGCACGGTCAAAGAGACGCTGGGCTCGGTCAACGTGCCGCTGGTGTGCGCCGGGCAGCTGATTTACCCGGGGGACGCGGTGATCGCCGACGATGACGGCGTGGTGGTCGTGCGCCATGCTGACGCCGAAGCGACGCTGGCGGCCAGCCGCCGCCGCGCCGATCTGGAGGAGAGCAAACGCCTGCGGATGGCCAGCGGTGAGCTGGGGCTGGATATCTACCAGATGCGCCCGCGGCTGGCGGAAAAGGGTCTGACCTACTACGACTCGCTGGATCAGCTGGAGGAGTAATATGCGTCAACGCCGAATCCCCTGCCTGCTGATGCGCGGCGGCACCTCAAAAGGCGCATTCTTTCTGGCGGACGACCTGCCGTCGCAACCGGCGGCGCGCGACCGCGCCCTGCTGGCGGCGATGGGTTCGCCGGATATCCGTCAGATCGACGGCCTCGGCGGCGGCGACCCGCTGACCAGCAAAGTGGCGATCGTCAGCCGCTCGCAGCGCGCGGACGCCGACGTCGACTATCTGTTCGCCCAGGTTAACGTTGACCGGCCGCTGGTGGATTACGGCCAGAACTGCGGCAATATTCTGGCGGCGGTCGGGCCGTTCGCCATCGAGCGCGGCCTGGTGGCCGCCGGCGCAGAATTTACCGAGGTGCGCATCTTTATGCAGAACACCGGCCAGGTGGCGGTGGCTCGCATCCCCACCCCGGACGGCGAGGTGCGCTACGACGGCGATCTGTCCATCGACGGCGTACCCGGCAGCGCCGCCGAAATCGTGCTGACCTTCCGCGATATCGCCGGCTCCAGCTGCGGCGCCCTGCTGCCCAGCGGCCGGGCCAGCGATCTGATTGACGGCGTGGCGGTCACCTGTATCGACAACGGCATGCCGGTGGTACTGCTGCGCGCCGCCGACCTCGGCCGCAGCGGCTACGAAAGCCGTGAACAGCTGGATGCCGATCAACAGCTCAAACAGCGGCTGGAGAGCATTCGCCTGCAGGCCGGCCCGCTGATGAACCTTGGCGACGTCAGCCAGCGCAGCGTGCCGAAGATGACCCTGCTGGCCGCGCCACGCGCCGGCGGCGCCATCAGCAGCCGCACCTTTATCCCCCACCGCTGCCACGCGTCGATCGGCGTGCTGGGCGCGGTCAGCGTCGCCAGCGGCTGCCTGCTGGCGGGCAGCGTGGCGCAGCCGCTGGCGCAGGTCGGCGACGGTGAGCAACAGCGCGTCAGCGTGGAGCATCCCAGCGGCGAATTCAGCGTGCTGCTGAGCCGCACGCCGGACGGTGAGCTGACGCAGGCCGGCCTGTTGCGCAGCGCCCGGCTGATTTTTGCCGGCGAAGTGTGCATTCCCGGCGCGGTCTGGCCGGCTTAAAATGGAGAACCCAATGACAACCTTTTCCCCACGGGTAGCGCTGATCGGCTTTGGCGAGGTCGGCGGCATTCTGGCCCAGGAACTTGGCGCCCAGGGCGCGCGCGTGACCGCCCATGACCGACAGATAACGCCGGCGATGATTGCCGCCGCCGAGCGCTGCGGCTGCCGGTTGGCCGAACGGCTACCGACGGCGCTGGCCGACGCCGAACTGATTTTTTCCGTCGTCACCGCCGGCAATACGCTGGCGGTCGCCGAGCAGTGCGCCCCGCTGTTGCACGCCGGCCAGTACTTTTTCGATCTGAACTCCGCCGCGCCCCATACCAAACGCGCCGCGGCGCAGGTCATCCAACGCGCCGGCGACGCGCGCTATGTCGAGGTGGCGGTGATGGCGCCGGTGCCGCCCAAACGGCTGCAAACGCCGCTGCTGCTTGGCGGTCCGGCGGCGGCCGAGGGCGGCGAACGGCTGCAGCGGCTGGGGTTTAACGCCAGCGTCTACAGCGAGCGCATCGGCGAAGCCTCGGCGATCAAAATGTGCCGCAGCGTGATGATCAAGGGGCTGGAGGCGCTGACCGTCGAATGCCTGCATGCCGCTCGGCGCTACGGCGTCGAACAGCCGGTGCTGGATTCACTGCATGCCAGCTTCCCGTCGCTGGGCTGGGACGACCGGCTGCCGCACTACCTGATTAGTCGGGTGGCGGAACACGGGCGACGCCGCGCCGAAGAGATGGGCGAAGTGGTGAAAACGCTGCAGGACGTCGGCGTGGAGCCGCACCAGAGCCGCGCCACGGTGCTCTCGCAGTTGGGGCTGGTTGAGGCGATGAAAGCGCAAGAAATCGGCTATTCGCAACTGGAACCTTTCGTTTGGCAACAGGCACTTGAGGCGATCTACGGCAAATTGTGATCGGTCTCTAATAACGGTTGGTTTTCGTTAACTTCACATTGTTAACAAACATGCAACGGAGTAAATTGAACCAAAAGGTACATAAAGCAGAGCGCGCGGGAAAATCACACCAGACGGCTACGCCCGCGCGCTCAGGTTGATTCTCTATCAGCACTGGAAAAACACCGTAATGAAAAAAATGCTTCTGTTAACCGCCGCGCTGCTCACTGTCAGCGCCGGCCACGCCGTGGCGGCTGCCGCCGCGCCGCTGACCAACCAGCAGGCCAATCAGCTGATCGACAACGTGCGCCACAGCCTGCAGGCGCAGCACAGCACCGGCTGCATCGCCGTGGTGGACCGCGCCGGCCTGCTGCTGGCCTTCCAGCGTTTCGACGGCGCACCGCTCGGCTGCGTGGACGCCGCGCTCGGCAAAGCACGCACCTCCGCCCTGTACCGCACGCCTTCACTGAAATTTATGCAACGCCTGCAAAACGGCGAAACCACCGTCCTCGCCATCCCGCATGCGCTGGCGCTCGGCGGCGGCTACCCGCTGACGCGTGACGACGACGTGGTCGGCGCAATCGGCGTCAGCACGCCAAAGCAAGAGCTGGATAATCAGGCGTCGCAAACCGCCGCCGCTACCCTGCAGTAACCCCCTGCCAGAAGGAATTTTTATGTTCGCTATTTCACGCCGCCGGCTGGTGCTCGGCTCGGCGGGGTTGCTGGCGGCCGGCGCCCTCGCTCAGAACCTGTTGGGGCGCGCCGCGCTGGCGGCCCCTGACGCCGCGCCGACGCCGGGTAATTTCTTCGCCGTTTCCCGCGCCCTGACCGGTATGCCGCTGCCCGACCCGCAGCTGGCGCAGCGGCTGTATCAGGCCCTGCTGCCGCGTTTCCCGCAGCTCAACCCGCTGCTTGACGCGCTGGCGACGCTGCTGCAACGGCATGACGTCCAGGACGGCGCGGCCCTGCAGCGGCAGCTGGCCCAGCACGCCGCCCCGCTGACGCAGCTGTATCACGCGTTAATCAGCGGCTGGTATCTCGGCGTGATCGGCGATGCCGACCACCCCGAGTGCATCGCCTTCGAAAATATCGTCAGCTATCAACTGGTGCACGATTCGTTAATGCCCCCCAGCTATTGTCCGGGTGAGCCCAACTTCTGGGTCCGGCCGCCGCAGAAGGAGAGTAACCATGTCTGATTCATTAAGCGCCGATGTGGTGGTGATCGGCGCCGGCATCGCCGGTTCGCTGGCGGCGCTAAAGATGGCGCAGGCCGGCGCCTCGGTGCTGATGCTGGAGTCCGGCCCGGAGATCAAGCGCGATCACGCGGTGGCGCTGTTTCGCGATTCGCCGTTTAAAGGCGACTTTACCGAACCGTTTCCGCCGCAGCCCTGGGCGCCGCAGCCCAAGTTCATCCCGCACGATAACAACTACCTGATCCAGAAAGGGCCGGATCCCTATCGCGCCCAGTATCTGCGCGGCATCGGCGGCACCACCTGGCACTGGGCCGGCCAGGCGTTCCGCCTGCTGCCGAACGATATGCGCCTGCAGAGCCTGTACGGCGTCGGGCGCGACTGGCCGATCGGCTACGCCGATCTGGAGCCTTATTACTGCGAAGCCGAATACCAGATGGGGGTTTCCGGCGACAGCGATCTGGATTCGCCGCGTTCGCGCCCTTACCCGCTACCGGGGATCCCGCTACCCTACGGGTTTGAGCGGATTAAACAGCGCGTCGCCGGGCTGGGCTACGAGGTCGGCATCGGCCCGCAGGCGCGCAACAGCATAGCCTACGACGGCCGCCCGGCCTGCTGCGGCAATAACAACTGTATGCCGGTCTGCCCGATCGACGCCCAGTATCACGGCGGCATCTCCGCACGCAAGGCGCTGGAAGCCGGCGTGCGCATCGTCGCTAATGCGGTGGTGTACCGCATTGAGGCCGATGACAAAGGCAACATCGTGGCGGTGCACTATCTGGACCGTAATAAACACAGCCACCGGGTCAGCGGCAAACGCTTTGTTCTGACCGCCAACGGTATTGAAAGCCCGAAAATCCTGCTGCTGTCGAGCAGCGAGCGCTATCGCCACGGCATCGCCAACAGCTCCGGCATGGTGGGCCGCAATCTGATGGACCATCCGGGCAGTTCGGTGGAGTTCTACGCCGACGAGCCGGTGTGGTTCGGCCGCGGGCCGATGCGCCCCGGCAGCATCAACAACCTGCGCGACGGCGCGTTCCGGGCGCAGCGTTCGGCGCTGCGGGTCGATCTGGCCAACACCTCGCCGGTACGCTACCTCACCGAACGTCTGATCCGTCAGGGCTATTACGGCAAGGCGCTGAATGACAAGCTGGCGTTCCAGTCTGCGCACTATGTACAGCTGAAATGCCTGCTGGAGATGCTGCCCGAGCCGGAAAACCGCGTGCAGCTGAGCACTACCGAGAAAGACGCCTGGGGCATTCCCAAACTGGAGGTCTACTACCGCTTCCCGGAGTATGTGCACCGCGGTTACGACCAGTCGATGCTCGACTTCCGGCACATCGTTAAACAGATGGGCGGCAGCGAGGCGGTATACAGCCAGCGCGGCGTCTATGACAACAATCAGCACATCACCGGCACGATGATTATGGGGCGCGACCCGCGTGATTCGGTGGTTGACGGCGACTGCCGCAGCCACGATCACCCCAACCTGTTTATCGCCGGCACCGGTATTATGCCCTCCGCCTCAACGGTCAACTCGACGCTGACCGGCGTGGCGCTGGCGCTGCGCATGGCGGACAGCGTTCTGGGCAGTCTGCAGGGGGGCATGGCATGAACAAGAAAACGCTACTGGCGCTGATGCTGACCGCCGCGCCGCTGTGGGCGCACGGCGACCAAGCGCTGATCAAACGCGGAGAATATCTGGCGCGCGCCGCCGACTGCACCGCCTGCCATACCGCGCCGGGCGGCCCGGCGTTTGGCGGCGGCTATCCGGTCAGCACGCCGTTCGGCGTGATTTACGGCAGCAATATCTCCTCCGACCGGCAGTTCGGCATCGGCAACTGGAGCGACGATGAATTTGTCGCGGCGGTGCGCGACGGCGTGGGTAAAAACGGTCAGCAACTCTACCCGGCGATGCCGTACGACGCCTTTACCAAAATGAAGCGCGACGACGTGCTGGCCATCAAGGCCTACCTGCTGGCGCAGCCGGCGGTGCACCAGGCGACGCCGCGCACCGATCTGGCTTTCCCGTTCAACCAGCGCTGGGGCATGCGGCTGTGGAAGCTGTTTAACTTCAGCGCCGGCGAACTGCAGCCGGATCCAGCCAAAAGCGACCAATGGAACCGCGGCCGTTACCTGGTGGAGGCGCTGGCGCACTGCGGTACCTGTCATACGCCGCGCACCCTCACCATGGGGATGGACGAGGACAACGCCTTTGCCGGCGGCGATCTCGGCGGCTGGACGGCGTACAACATCACGCCGGATCAACGCGCCGGCATCGGCAGCTGGTCGCAGCAGGAGTTGGTCGATTACCTGAAAACCGGCAACGTTGCCGGCCGCGCCTCGGCCGCCGGGCCGATGGCGGAGGCTATCGAGCATAGCCTGCAATACCTGCCGGACGGCGATCTGCACGCCATGGCGAGCTATCTGCGCAGCGTGAAGCCCATCGCCGACGACGCGCAGAGCAAGGCCCGCGACGCCTGGGGGCGGCCGACGCAGGACTACCTGGCGCTGCGCGGCGCCAGCGCTGAGGACGCCTCTGGCGCGGCGCTGTTCAACCGCCACTGCGCCAGCTGCCACGGCGCCGACGGCGCCGGCAAGGGAAACGGCTTTAATGCCTATCCGTCGCTGCTGCGCCACGGCAGCACCGGCGCGGCGGACAATAAAAATCTGGTGGCGGTGATCCTCGGCGGCGTACGGCGCCATATGCAGCAGGGTGAGATCCTGATGCCGGCCTTCGCCGGCGAACTGAAGGACGACGAAGTGGCAACGCTGAGCAACTACGTCAACCGCCAGTTCGGCAACCCGGCGGCGGCCAACGCCAGCGCCAAACAGGTCGCGCGCCAGCGGCAGGACGCCGGGCTGCCGCAGCCGCCGACGGTGCTGCAGGGCGACCGGCCATAACCCCTGCATTTCTGCGCCCCCTCAACCGGAGGGGGCCAGAATTACCGTGGCGATCGCCATCCATGCCATGTTGCATGCCCTACACATTCAAAGTATGAAGGCCTCTTGCGTCAGTTCTTGCGTCACGCCGACAAGTTGAATTTGAAACAGCTCCGCACTCGGTTCAACGAAGGGATCCACTTCAACGTTGGTGCCTTCTGCCGTATGCTCCAGCCGCACTTCCTTGCCATTGCCGCTGAACGGCTGATAGCCGATAAAGGTCAGGTCGCTGTCTACCTCCCAGCCGATCAAGTTGTCATAGTATTCATAACCGCTCTCATTGAGCTCACGGAGGTTAATCTTATCTTGTTCCTGCTCGTTGAAGGTGAAATCGGTGATAATGTCGGGATCTTTAGCGCTGGTTGCGCCAACCCACTCATATAAAAAGACATCATTGCCGCTACCGCCGGTCAGCGTATCACCACCGGACGAGGAAGAGAGCAGCAAATCATTGCCGGCCCCGCCGTCGAGATTAAAATGGGTGCCTAACTGGCCAATGTTATAGCCGGGGAACGGCTCATTCACGATATAAATTTTATCGTCCCCGTCATCACCGTATAAACGCCCGTTATCCGTGGGTGTCTGCAGCAAGAGTTCGACGCTAATCAGATCGTTGCCTTCATCGCCATGCACCAGATTGTTCTCACCCATCGGCTTTATCCAATCATCGCCGGCGCCGCCGTAGATGACATCGTCTTCCGGCATAATCTCTCTTGGGGGATCGTCGATGCCATAATGAATCCCCCAGTATATGTTGTAGTTAAAATCGATGCGGTCATTGCCATCGCCGCCAAACACCGTGTTGTGCCCATGAACATCCAGCCCGGCGTCGACCCGGTCATCCCCGTCGCCCATAAAGATCGTGCTGCTCTCGGTCATGCGCAGAGAGTCGTTGCCCGCGCCGGCAAAAACCGTTGCGTTATCGCCGGTGTAAATTTCATCGTCACCGTCGCCGGCAAATACCGTATCGGCATCATTTTCCGGCGTATTAAGTTTGATAATGTCATTCCCGGCAAAACCAAACACCCAATCCTTACCGTTACTTCCTTTCAGGAGATCATCGCCTCCGGTACCCAGGATAATATTGGGTAGTTGCGGTAATAATGCGCCGATACCCTGGCTGAGCGCATTATTCTCCTGCCAGGGCAAGGTGGTTAATTTCAGATTATTCATACCGATACCTTTATGCATTCAGATAAGGTTATGAGGTATTCTCCCGCATGGCGCACTGGCCCAAGCACGCCCCACAGCATGCAGGTGGATCCTCTGCTCACGCTTCTCCATAGAGATAGGGTATAACCCAATCTGTACACAAAATAAACTAACCGCCCTGCCAGTTTGCCACCCCGAGCACATCATCACTCCTTAACTGCCGCTGTTTGCTCTACTTTTCCGCGGCTACCGTTTCCTTGATCACGATCCGGACAATCCATTGTCAGCCTGCCGACAAAACGTGCA
Organism: Serratia sp. FGI94; assembly: GCF_000330865.1. NCBI lineage: Bacteria > Pseudomonadati > Pseudomonadota > Gammaproteobacteria > Enterobacterales > Yersiniaceae > Serratia > Serratia sp. FGI94. Next base: position 2,013,280 of record NC_020064.1, on the reverse strand, counting down.
ATCATTGAGTCATAGCGTTTCCCCCGATGATTCAGGTTAAGGAACAGCATGACAGCACACTCCGCCGTGATAGACAGCCGCCGTTCACGTCAGGCGCTGCTGGCCGGTTCGGTCGGCAACTTTATTGAGTGGTACGAATTTGGCGTCTACGGCTTTCTGGCCACGGTGATCGCCGCCAACTTCTTCACCCTGCAGGGCGAAAACGCCGTCACCAGCCTGATCCTGGCCTACGCCGCCTTTGCGCTGGCGTTTTTCTGCCGCCCCATCGGCGCGGTGATCTTTGGCCGCATCGGCGACCGGATTGGCCGACGGCCGACGCTGATCGTGGTGGTGTTGCTGATGACGCTGACCACCGCGCTGATCGGCGTGATGCCGACCTACGCCTCGATCGGCGTCGCCGCCCCGCTGCTGCTGACGCTGCTGCGCATGCTGCAGGGGCTGTCCGCCGGCGGCGAGTTCGGCGGTGCGGTGGCGCTGATGACCGAGTTCGCTCCGCCCGGCAAGCGCGGCCGCTTCGGCGCCTGGCAGTCGCTGACCGTCGCGTTCGGACTGCTGGCGGGCGCCGGGCTGGTGGCGCTGCTCAGCGCGCTGCTCACCGTCGAGCAGCTGCACGACTGGGGCTGGCGCATCCCGTTCCTGCTGGCGCTGCCGCTCGGCGCACTGGCGCTGTGGCTGCGGCTGAAACTGGAGGAGACGCCCAGCTTCACTCAGGCGCAGCAGCAGCCTGCCGCCGCTGAACGTCCGGCCGCGGCCGCACCGCTCGCCGTGGCCAAAACCATTGCCGTCGGCATTGGCCGGATGATGGGCTGGTCGGCCGCCGGCTACACCTTTCTGGTGGTGATGCCCGCCTACCTGCAAACCTCGCTGCACGCCACGCTGCAACAGGCGCTGGCGGCCACCGTGCTGGCCAACGTCGGCTTTGCCCTGACCATTCTGCCCGCCGGCATCCTCAGCGATCGGCTGGGGCGCAAAACGGTGATGGTCGGCGCAATCAGCGCGGTGATCCTGTTTACCTTCCCGCTGTTGCATCTGCTGCAGGACGCCGAGGCGGCGCTGTGGCAAAAAGGCGCGGCGGTGCTGGTGGCCGGGGCGGTGGTCGGGCTGCTGGCCGGCCCCGGGCCGGCGATGCTGGCGGAAATGTTCCCCACCAGGGTGCGCTATACCGGGCTGGGGCTGGCCTATTCGCTCTCCAATGCGGTGTTCTCCGGCTCCGCCGGGCTGATTATTACCGGCCTGATCCGCGAAACCGGCAATATCGATATGCCGGCCTATTACGTGGTGGCCGCTTCGCTGGTCAGCCTGCTGGCGCTGATGACGCTGCGGCGCGACGACCATCTGCGGCCGCTCGACGCGGCCTGACCTCCCCGCCCGACGCACGTGATAGCGATCACAGCGTCAAAATGTTAACGTTAACTTTTGTGATTAACATCGCAATCATCACCGAAGGTGACTTCCAACCGGCAAAAGTTAACGTTAACAATCAGGCTATCTTCCTCTACCAGGGCATCATCGTGAACCGCAAAACAAAAAAATATTACCTTCTGCTGAGTGGCCTGCTGTTCTTCTTTTTCTTTACCTGGTCATCCAGCTTTTCGCTGATTTCGCTGTGGCTGAACCAAAAGATCGGCCTGAAAGGCGCAGAAACCGGGCTGATCTTCTCTGCAATCTCACTGGTGGCGCTGTGCGCCCAGCCGCTGTACGGGTTTATTCAGGATAAGCTCGGCCTGCGCAAACATCTGCTGCAGTACCTCGGCGTGATGCTGCTGCTGACCGGCCCGTTCTTTATCTATGTCTACGCCCCGCTGCTGGCGAGCAACCTGCTGCTGGGGGCGCTGGTCGGCGGCGTGTTTATCGGCGCCACCTTCTTCGCCGGCATCGGCGCGCTGGAGTCCTATACCGAGCGCGTCAGCCGCATCGTCGGCTTCGAATTCGGCCGCGCCCGCATGTGGGGCTCGCTCGGCTGGGCCAGCGCCACCTTTCTGGCCGGCTTTCTTTTTAATATCAACCCGAACATCAATTTCTGGTTGGCGTCGGCGTCCGCGGTGGTGTTCCTGCTGCTGCTCAGCCAGGTACGCGAGCTGAAGGCCAACGCCATGGCCGAGCTGGAGTACGGTAAAGCAGAAAACCTGCGGCTGCAGGACGCCGTGGCGCTGCTGCGCCTGCCCGGCTTCTGGGCGCTGGTGATTTTCGTTCTCGGCATCAGCGTATATAACGTATTCGACCAGCAGTTTTCGGTCTACTTCGCCGCCCAGTTCGCCACGCCGCAGCAGGGCAATGAGATGTACGGTTTTCTTAACTCGCTGCAGGTGTTTCTGGAGGCCGGCGGCATGTTTTTAGCGCCGCTGCTGGTTAACCGCATCGGCGCCAAACAGGGGCTGCTGCTGGCGGGCGCCGTCATGGCGCTGCGCATGGTCGGCTCCGGCCTGGTCAGCGGCGCGCTGCTGATCTCGCTGATGAAGCTGCTGCACGCCGTTGAGCTGCCGATCCTGCTGATCGCCATTTTCAAATATATCGCCACGCGTTTCGACAGCCGCCTCTCCTCCACGCTGTATCTGGTGGGGTTCCAGTTTATTACCCAGGTGATGGCCAGCTTCCTGTCGCCGCTGGCCGGTTACGGCTATGACCGCATCGGCTTTGCCGATACCTATCTGCTGATGGGCTGTGCGGTGGCGGCCACCACCCTGCTCTCCTGCTGGCTGCTGCGCGGCGAAACTGCCGGCGGCAAGCACAACATTCATCCTTTAAGCGAGCCAAGCCAATGAAAGAACTTTTAGCCCAGGCCGACCACGCCGTAGAAAAGCTGCGCGCCGCGCGTCAGGACGACCTGTACCCGCGTTTCCACCTGGCCGCGCAGGCCGGCTGGATTAACGACCCCAACGGACTGATTTGCATCGACGGGGTGTACCACGCGTTTTATCAGCACCACCCCTTCGATGAGCACTGGGGGCCGATGCACTGGGGGCACGCCACCAGCCGCGATCTGGTGCACTGGCAGCATCAGCCGATCGCGCTGGCGCCCGGCGACGCCGACGACCGCGACGGCTGTTTCTCCGGCTGCGCGGTCGATGATTACGGCGTGCTGACGCTGCTGTATACCGGCCACGTCTGGCTCGGCGAGCCGGGCGACGACTCGCAGCTGCGCGAGGTGCAGTGTCTGGCCACCAGCGAGGACGGCATCCATTTCACCAAGCATGGTGCGGTACTGACGCCGCCGGAAGGCATTATGCACTTCCGCGATCCGAAAGTGTGGCAACAGGACGGGCAGTGGTGGATGGTCATCGGCGCCAAAGAGGACGATCTGGGTCAGGTGCGGCTGTACCGTTCCGACGATCTGCGTAACTGGCGCTTTGAACGGGTGCTGGCCGCCGCCGAGCACGCCCGGCAGGGCTATATGTGGGAGTGCCCGGACTTCTTCCCGCTGGGGGAACGCCAACTGCTGGTCTTTTCGCCGCAGGGGCTGGCGGCGCAGGGCTACCGCTATCGCAACCGCTTCCAGAGCGGCTACCTGCTCGGCAACTGGCAGCCGGACGGCGCATTCACGGTCACCCAGCCGTTTAGCGAGCTGGACGCCGGGCATGATTTTTACGCGCCGCAGACCTTCACCGCCGCCGACGGCCGTCGCCTGCTGTTCGGCTGGATGGATATGTGGGAGTCGCCGATGCCCAGCAAGGCGCACGGCTGGGCCGGTGCGCTGACGCTGCCGCGTGAACTGTCGCTCGGCGCCGACGGCCAGGTGCGTATGCAGCCGGCGCGCGAACTGACGGCGCTGCGCGGCGCCGTACGCCAGTTTGACGCCGTGCGCTGCCGCAACCAGCGGCTGCCGCTGGGGGATGAGCTGCACGAACTGCAGCTGACGCTGGATACGGCCGACAGCGACGCCGAACGCTACGGCATCAGCCTGGGCGGCGCGGCACGGCTGTATGTGGATAATCAGGCGCACCGGCTGGTGCTTGAGCGGTTCAGCGACGATCCGGCGCTGTGCGGTTGCCGCAGCGTGCCGCTGCCCGCCGGCGTATCTTTGCAGCTGCGGCTGTTTATCGATCGTTCTTCACTGGAGGTGTTCGTCAACGACGGCGAGGCCTGCCTGACCAGCCGCATCTACCCGCTGGACGGCGACCGCCGGCTGAACCTGTTTGCCGAAGGCGGCGCGGCGTACTTCAGCGCGATCGCCGGCTGGACGCTGGACAGCATCTGGCGCTAACCCTTACGGCCCGGTGCGCCGGGCCGCACAGCCAACCTACAGCGACGCGCGCAGCAGCAGGGGACACGGCACCTTGACGCTCTCAAGGTGCTCGCGCTGTTCGATCAGGTGCAGCGCCGCCTGACGGCCCAGCTCGTAATGCGGCAGTTGCACGGTGGTGAGCGGCGGCTGGAACAGATCGCCAATCCCCACCATGTTGTCATACCCCAGCACCGCCACCTGCTGCGGGATGCGCCACCCCTGCGCCAGCAGCGTCTGATACACCAGAAACGCCACCCGGTCGTTACCGCACACCACCACATCGCACTCCTGCCGCCCGGGCGAAAAATGGCGCGCCAGCAGCTCGACGCAGTCGCGGTAATGCTCATCGCCGCCGCTCAGGTTGAGGTGATACTGGCGCAGCTGCGCGATGTCGCCGCCGCCGTCCCGCCAGGCGCGCTCCAGCCCGCGCCGGCGCAGCACCGCCGCCGGCACGTCTTCCGGCAGGTAGATGCACAGCGGCGCGCGGTAGCCTTTGGCGATCAGCGCGCGCGCCGCGTCATACTGCCCTTGCTCATCATCAGGGATATAGCTGGCGATGCGCTGCGTGCGGCTGAAACAGTTGGCCAGCACCAGCCGCTTATCCAGCAGCTTGGCCGGCAGCGTGACCTGACGCAGCCCCATGGCGGTGAAAATCACGCCGTCCGGCCGGTGCGCCAGCAGCAGATCCACCGTATGCTCCGCCGATTCATCGTCAAACAGGTTGACGACAAAGCTGTTCCAGCCGTGTTCGCGCGCGGTTTTTTCTATCGACAGGATCATTTCGACCGAGAACGGCGTGGTGGCGGTATCCAGCGCCAGCACGCCGATGGTCTGCACCCGGCCGCCGTCGCCGCGGATACGGCGGGCGGCCAGATCCGGCACATAGTCCAGTTGATCGATAGCCTGCTTTACCCGGCGGTAGGTTTCCGCCCGCAGTTTATCGGGTTCGTTGATGGCGCGGGACACCGTCATCAACGACACCCCGGCCAATTTTGCAACGTCTTTCAGCGAAGCCATGTATCCTTCTCTGTCCTGACGGGGAACATCCCCCCAAGACCCCGCATAATCCCATAACTCAGCCGCAGAGACTACCGGCGTTTACAGCCGGCTGAGATCGGCCCACAGCGCCAGCGCATCGTCGCTCTGCGGCACCGCCGACCCGCCCTGGGCGCCCTCCGGCCACCAGCCGCCCTGCCGGACGCCGAGCCGGACATCCGCCGGCAGCCGCCAGTCGCCGCGCAGCACGTACCAGACGCCGGCCTGGCCGGCCGGCAGCTCGCACGCCGCCGTCTGCCGACGCACCGTGGCGCGCCAGCGTCCGCGCCGGGTCATAATATTGAAATCCTGGCTGACGCCCCCCAGCAGCTGCGCCTGCAGCGCCACATCGCCGGAGAAGGCGAAGGGTTCGCCCGGCATCACCAGCCGGTGGTCGATGCCGTCGCCGACCAGCCGCACGCCGTCGCCCTCCAGCAGGGTAATCGAGCGGTCGATACCGTCGAAGGCGGAAAATGGCCCGTCCTGTGCGATGGTGGCGATGCTGGCCCGCCAGTCGAAGTTCGCGCCCTCCGCCGGCTGGCAGACAATTTCACGCGTCTCGCCGCCGCCGTTGCGCCACGGGCTGACCGGCAGCGAGGCAAAATCAAAACGGTTAATCTGCATCACGCCTCCTGCTGGAAGGTTTTCAGCACCTGCATAAACGCGGCGCGGCTCTGCTGCTGCAGCGCATGGCACCCCTGCTCAATCACCTGTTTGCCGGCGACAAACACGTCGCGGATCTGCGCCTTGCCGCCGGCAAACAGCCAGCGGTTGAGGATTGCCGCGTCCGGCGCCGCCGCCAGATAGGGATCGTCGCCGTCCAACACCAGCCAGTCGGCGCGGTAGCCGCTCTGCAGACGGCCGATCGGCGCGCCGCAGGCCTGAGCGCCCCCTTGCAGCGCCTGCTGATACAGCACATCGCCCACCGACGACTGAGCCGCCGTGGTCAGGCGGTTGCGGCGCTGGTCGCGCAGCCGCTGGCCATATTCAAACCAGCGCAGCTCTTCCACCACGTTCAGCGAGACGTGGCTGTCCGAGCCGATGCCCCAGCGCCCCTGACGCTGCAGATAGGCGTCGCCGGGGAAGATGCCGTCGCCCAGGTTGGCCTCGGTGGTCAGGCACAGCCCCGCCACCGCCCGGCTGTGCGCCAGCTGCTCCAGCTCGGCGTTATCCAGATGGGTGGCGTGCACCAGACACCAGCGGCTGTCGACCGGCAGGTGTTCATACAGCCACGCCACCGGACGCTGGCCGCTCCACTGCAGACAGTCGTTCACTTCTTTTTGCTGTTCGGCGATATGAATATGCACCGGCAGCGTGCGGTCGGCCTGCGCCAGCACCTGCTGCATCTGCGTCAGCTCCACCGCGCGCAGCGAATGGAAGCACACCCCCTGATTCTGCAGCGGCATCTCCGCCAGCTGGCGGGCGATGATCTGCTGCTGGGCCAGGTAGCCGTCCACATCCTGGATAAAGCGCCGCTGCCCCGCCTGCGCCGGCTGCGCGCCGAAGCCGGCGTAGCTGTACAGCACCGGCAGCAGCGTCATGCCGATGCCCGCCTGCTGCGCGGCGCGGCTGAGGCGGCCGGTCATTTCGCCGCGGTCGGCGTACGGCTTGCCGTCGGCGTCATGATGCAGATAATGGAACTCCGCCACTTGGGTGTAGCCGCCCTGCAACATTTCGATATACAGTTGGCGGGCGATGATTTCGACCTGCTCCGGCGTCAGGAGCTGCACCAGGCGGTACATCAGATCGCGCCAGGTCCAGAAACTGTCCTGCGGATCGCCCGCCACTTCGGCCAGCCCCGCCATCACCCGCTGAAACGCGTGCGAGTGCAGGTTCGGCATGCCGGGCACCACGTCGCCATGCAGCAGCGCGCAGCCTTCTGGGCTGGCATCCGGGGTAACCTGGGTAAGAAAACCGTGAGCGTCGACGTCCAGCCGGACGGCGTGCGCCCAGCCGGTGGGAAGCAGTGCGCGTTTAGCGTAGTAAGCAGGCATAGCAGTATTCCAACGTTGGTGTGACGGCGAAAGCGCGCGGCGCGCGCACAGGTAAATGTTTCAAGCCGGTAACATTATTCTGGAGAATCGGCTATTACTTGTATATACATATACAGATGCCCTAATCAACAGTAAACTGATGTTAGTATTTTTTTATTTGACGAGGTTAACGTCGTGGTTGATCAACAGAGCGTGTTACAACTGGCTACGGCCATGAGCGATACCCCCGCCCCCATCTACCAGCGGGTGAAACAGGCGATCGTGGATCAAATCCGCGCCGGCCACTGGCAGCCGCACCAGCGCGTCCCGTCGGAGAGCGAAATGGTGGCGGAGCTGGGCGTCAGCCGCATGACCATCAACCGTGCGCTGCGCGAACTGACCAGCGAAGGCTTTCTGGTGCGCATGCAGGGCGTCGGCACCTTCGTCGCCGAAGCCAAGGCGCACACCGCACTGCTGGAAGTGCATAACATCGCTGACGAAATCGCCGCCCGCGGCCACCGCCACAGCAGTAAGGTGCTGCAGGTAACGGCGCGCACCGCCAGCGACGAAGAGGCCACCGCGCTGGGCATGGCGCCGGGCCAGCAGCTGTTCTATTCGCAGATCGTCCACTATGAAAACGAGATGCCGGTGCAGTTGGAAAACCGCTGCGTCAACCCGCTGGCCGCCCCCGACTATCTCCAGCAGGATTTCGACCGGGTGACGCCCTATACCTACCTGACGCAGGCCGCCCCCATGACCGCTGGCGAGCATATCGTCGAGGCGGTGGTCGCCAGCAAACAGGAACGCGAGCTGCTGCAACTGGAAGAGCGCGAACCCTGCCTGCTGATCCATCGCCGCACCTGGTCGGGCAAAACCGTGGTCACCTCGGCGCGGCTGCTGTATCCCGGCAGCCGCTATCAACTGTTCGGCCGCTTCGACGTCTAATCCTGCCTGCGGGGTGCCGCGCCGCCCCGCCGCTTATGCCCGCCATAGCGCAAATTCCATCATCCAAATCACTTACCGCGGGATCCCTGCATTTGCCGCCTCCTTCTATTTGAATGATTTCGGCTATGGCGATCACATTTCAGTAACAAATTATCCCTTCCGCCTCTTGCCCGCCGCCGATGAATGCGCTAGCTTGTGTTTAATTGTATATACAAGCAAGCGGAGCGGGAAAAGATGACCAGCGAGATTCACTGCGACAGCCTGTGGCACGGGGCGGATATCGTCACCATGCGCGAGGGCAAATACCATATTCTGCACGACGGCGCGCTGGCGGTGCGCGACGGTAAAATCGTCTGGATCGGCGAATACGCCGCGCGTCCGGCGATTACCGCAGATGAAACGGTGAAATTCGAGGGCGGCATCATCACTCCCGGCCTGGTGGATTGCCATACCCATCTGGTGTTCGGCGGCGACCGCAGCGCGGAATTTGAACAGCGGCTGAACGGCGTCAGCTACGCCGAGATCGCCGCGCAGGGCGGCGGGATTATCTCCACCGTCAACGCCACCCGCAACGCGCCGGAAGAGCAGCTGCTGGCGCAGGCGCAGTTCCGCCTGCGGCCGCTGCTGGCGGAAGGCGTAACCTGCGTGGAGGTCAAGTCCGGCTATGGGCTGACGCCGCAAAGCGAGCTGAAAATGCTGCGGGTGGCGCGCCGGCTGGCCGAGACGCTGCCGGTCGAGGTGAAAACCACCTGTCTGGCCGCCCACGCCCTGCCACCGGAATATGCCGGCCGCGCCGATGACTATATCGATCTGGTGTGTGACACCATTATTCCCGAAGCCGCCGGCGCCGGCCTGGCCGACGCGGTCGACGCCTTTTGCGAACATCTGGCCTTTTCGCCGCAGCAGGTGGAAAAAGTGTTTACCGCCGCCGAGCGCGCCGGGCTGCCGGTGAAACTGCACGCCGAGCAGCTGTCCGCATTGGGCGGCAGCGCGCTGGCGGCGCGCCACCGTGCGCTCTCCGCCGACCATCTGGAGTACGCCACCGAGCAGGATGCGCAGGCGATGGGCGCCGCCGGCACCGTCGCGGTACTGCTGCCGGGCGCTTACTACCTGCTGCGCGAAACCCAGTGTCCGCCGGTCGAGCTGTTCCGCAAGCATCGGGTGCCGATGGCAATCGCCAGCGACGCCAACCCCGGCACCTCGCCGGCGCTGTCGCTGCGGCTGATGATGAATATGGCCTGCACCCTGTTCCGCCTGACGCCGGAGGAGGCGCTGGCCGGCGTTACGCTGCACGCCGCCAGAGCGCTGGGGCTGCAGGAGAGCCACGGCTCGCTGGAGAGCGGCAAGGTGGCGGACTTCGTCCACTGGCCGCTGTCGCGACCGGCTGAACTGACTTATTGGCTGGGCGGACAGCTGCCCTGTACGGTGATTTTCCGAGGAGAGGTACGTTAATGACCATTCGCGATCCGTTTCATTTCCAAACCGGCAGCCTGCCGCTGCTGATCAGCATTCCCCATGCTGGCACGCAGCTAACGCCAGCCGTTGAGGCCGGGCTGACGCCCGATGCGCACGCGCTGCCGGATACCGACTGGCACATTCCCCAGCTGTATGATTTTGCCCGCGACCTCGGTGCCAGCATACTGGTGGGCAACTACTCGCGTTTCGTTATCGATCTCAACCGCCCGGCGGACGATAAGCCGCTCTACAGCACCGCCACCACCGGGCTGTATCCCGACGTGCTGTTTAACGGCGACCCCAGCTTCCTGCCCGGCAAAGCGCCGGACAAGCAGGAGCGCGCCGGCTATCTGCAGCAGATCTGGCAGCCGTATCACCAGCAGTTGCAGGATGAACTAACCCGGTTGAAGGCGCAGCACGGCTATGCGCTGCTGTTTGACGCCCACTCCATCGCCTCGGTGATCCCACGCCTGTTCGACGGCAAGCTGCCGGATCTTAACCTCGGCACCAACGACGGCGCCAGCTGCGCCGCCGCGCTCAGCGACCGGCTGGTGGCCTGCTGCGAACGGCAGCAGCAGTTCAGCCACGTGCTGAACGGACGCTTTAAAGGCGGCTATATCACCCGCGCCTACGGCAAGCCGGCGGAAAATCAGCATGCGGTGCAGCTGGAGCTGGCGCAGGTCAATTATATGTCCGAACGGTATCCGTTCGCCTTCGACGCCGCGCGCGCCGCGCCGCTGCAGCGTCTGCTGAGCCAGATGATCGACAGCATGGTCGACTGGGGCGCGCAGCAGCGCTGAGCCGTCCCTCCAGCCCGGAGAACCGCAGCCGGGCTGGCACTCTCCCCCGCCTCTGCACGGCGTAATCTGCGCTCTGTATCGCAAATTTCGACAAACTTCTCCGATCTGCCGCCAACACCGCACAAAACGGCGGATGCCGTGCGGATGGCTGCGCCACAATCGAAGCAAAAGCGCCGCTGACGCGGCGAGATAACAGACCGGCCGACGCCTTTGCCTGCGCGTACGGACCGGCGGTGGCGGCGTTTTGCGCCCTGTTTGACACAACTCTGGAGGATAACTATGTCTGACACCCAGCTACGCTGGCGTGACGCCCGGGCTACGGCCGAGCGATTGCTGGCCGACTGGCGCCTGCCGGGCGAACCCGGCGGCGCCATTACCCTGTTCGATACGCAGCGTACGCAGGCGGTGGTGTGCGCCGGTCAGGCCGATCTGGCGCGCGGCGAACCCTTTACCGCCGACAGCGTGGTGCGCTACGCCTCGCTGACCAAGCATATCTTCGCCGCGCTGGCGCTGAATGCGACCGAAGGCACGCTGCGCCTTGACCAGCCGTTGGGAGAACTGCTGCCGCAGCTGCGCGGTGAGCCGGCCGCGGTCAGCGTCGGCCAGGCGCTGGACATGACCGGCGGCCTGCCCGACGTGCGTGAAACGCTCGGGCTGCTCGGCATTTCCGGCTACAGCGTCAGCCACGCGGAGCCGGTGATGACGTTTATCCAGGGACTGAACCGCCTGAACTTTCCGGCGGGCAGCGAAGTCAGCTACAGCAATACCGGTTACCGGCTGGTGGAGGCGGCGCTGCAACAGCGGGGCTATCGCTTTGCGCAACTGGTTCAGCAGCATATTTCGCAGCCGCTGCAGCTGGGCTGGCAGGCGCCGGAAAGCTGGTTCGATATCGTCCCCGGCCTGTCGCCCGGCTACTGGCGCGCGCCGCAGGGCTGGCAGCAGAGCAGCGCCGGTCTGCATCTTTCCGCTTCGGGCAGCCTGACCGGCAGCATCGGCGATCTGACCCGTTGGCTGCAGGCGCTGCTTGGCGACCGCGACGTGGCCGCCGGCGTCCTGCAACAGCTGAGCGCACCGCGCTATCTGACCAACGGCCAGCCCAGCGCCTACGGGCTGGGGTTGGCGCGCACTCCGCTCGGCCCGCATCTGTTATTGGGCCACGGCGGCTCACTCGCCGGTTATAAAACCTATTTTCTGCTGGCGCCGGAGCGGCAGGTTGGTATGGCGCTGGTCGCCAACCGCGAAGACTGCGACAGCACCAGCATCGCCCTGCAGGTGATGGCCGCCCTGCTGGGGGAAGCGCTGCCGCCGCGCAGCCGCGCCATTCCGGACGGCATCTACGCAACGCTGGCGGATCCCTACTGGCTGGAGGTCAGCAACGGCAACGTCGCCTACCTCGGCTGTGCGGAGACCTTGTATCAGGCGGAGGATGGCTATGCGGTTTCGCTCCGCGCCCAGCGGCCGATGCGGCTGAAATGGAACGGTGAAAGCATTGACGGTGAAGTGGGCCACGTCGCCCGCACCTTCTGGCCGGTGCAGACCAGCGGCCGCTGTTTGCAGCACGTGCAAGGCACCTGGTACCACCCGCACTACCGCACCGCCTTTGAAATCCGCGGCGACCAGGTGCATATCGGCGTCGGCCCGGCGGCGCATATCGGCACCCTCAGCCCGCTGGGCGACGGCCGCATGCTGGTTGAAAGCCGCGACGGGCCGTGGTTAAAACGTTTTTGTCTCTACTTCCGCGGTTACAGCGTCGATCTGATCGCCGAGGGCAGCCGGGTGCTGACCTTCAGGCGCGGTAGCGGCAGCCACGCGGCATAACGCGCCCTGCTTAACGGCCATTGAGCCTGACCATCAACAGCGCATCAAACAGCCGCTGCTTATCCGCAGCGGTTAAATTCACTTGCTGAATCGCTTGAATAAAGGCCTGACGCTCGCTCTCGGCGATCGGCCCCTGCCGCAAGCGCTGCGCCAAGCGCTGCAGAATCTTGTCGCTCAGACGGGCAATCTCTGGCCGGACCTTCTCCAGCGGCTGCGGCTGCCAATCCGTTTCCGGCTGCGCCAGCCAGTCAGCCCGGTAGCGATACTGGATGGCCTTGGCCGCATCCATCTGCGCGACGATAAACGGCTTCACCGACTGCGGCTCCAGCCCCAGCTTTTCCGCCTGCGCCTGCGTGTTGGCCAGCACCTTGCTTTCCTGCGCCAGATCCTCAATCGGCAAATGCTGCTGCGCCTTATAACCGGCCACGTCTTTCATCAGCGCCAGACGCTGGTTCACCACGTCGGCGATCGACGCGCTATTATCGGCAAGCGCGGAAAAGCTGCACAGCAGCCCCGCCATCAGACAGATTTTCAGCATAATTCCTCGTTTATCCTCATTGTTCGTCCGGCAAATATAATCCACCGCCTGCGACGGGTCACATCATTTATTGAACCGCAGAAAAAAGCCCCGCGCGAGAGCTGAAAACGTTAACTCACTGACGGCTCACCTTTCAATGTTGCAAGACGTTTGTAATTTTCCGATGCGCTGCACAACGCGATGCGATAGGCGTAATGATTGCTCTGCTCATCCACCCCAATAGCCACATAAGCACAACGGTTTTTACGGTATGCCTCCCAGGATTGCTGGTCACGCTCGAAAGCGTCCTGGTAAAGGCCGGCGTGGGTTTTCTTTAATTCAGCCCGGATTTGCGCAACTCGCGTGGTTAATTTCGTCTCAGAATCGTCAAGCAGACGCCCGGCACATTCCATATCGCCGTAATAGCCATCTTCTTGTTTGATATCCTGGCACATGCTGGGATGATCCGTTTTCAACTCATCCAGAGATTGCGCCGCGAATGAAAACATTGGCAAGACCGCTAAGACTAACAGGTATTTTTTCACTTACCGCTTCTCCCTCGGTTCAATTCCAAATGCCCTATCCGATTTCTGTTCTTCTCATCGGTAATCAGCTCACTACTTTTTATAAATTGAATAAAATAATCGATATCGTTTTTAGCCGCCGCAGGCATCGTTGTTACACCTTTGTACCCTTGATATACCACATCAACCAGAACGTCACGAATAGCGGGGTGAAGATCCTTCCACGCCGCGCGGCCTTCAATGTGTACCGTCTTGGCGTTATAAACCGCTTCAGCACGTCGTTCATAAACAGGATAAGTCGAATTAAATAAATTAACTTGCTGCTGCTCCGTTATCTCACCAATTCTGTTCCTGTTCCGTTTTACAAAATCATCAGCCTGCTTCCCTCTAAGCCCTACACCTAATGATATTGCCTGTGCTTGAGCCGGAGCGATCCCCGCACGGGTTAAATCGACAAACACTTCCTGCTGTGAACGACTGCCGATATCATACCCACGCCCGATGGTAACGCCTGAGATCCCCATCCGTGGAAAATGAATAACCCGGCTATAGAACAATGATTCCCTTATATTATTACCTTCCGCGTTAAACGTTAACAAACCACGATTAACGCCGATACTTGCCGTATCCGCCACCATTAACCTCCTTATTCACATGGTTTTAGGCAATTTATGTCTCTTCCCGGTCATTGGCAAGTCATGTCATTAAATTCAAAAGGTTAAACCATGTAAGTGCGAATGGGCCGGTCAAAATCCGCCCAATAACATACTTAATAGCCTTTAAACCGGAGCCGGCTTATGCAGAGTGCCAAATAGGCGTTAACAGGCTGAGGGACAGGTATGACGGAGCACGTCATTAGGGAAAGAGAAAGCGATAGCAGGCAGGGATTTTCAAGCATCAATAAAGCCGCAGCTCAATACGTTGTTCAACGTTTCAGCTGCGGCTTGGGAAAGCGATTACGGCAAACGGCTTAGTCAAATACACCGTTAATCACCGAGGCGACCAGCGCGGTGCTCAGAGCGATCAGCACCAGGTTGTCGCCCACTACGCGCCACTCATAGCCCGGGTATTGCGGCAGCTGACCCAGCAGTGAGGCCGGTACGGTTTTCTTGGCGATGCCCGGAGGCAGCGGCTTGCCGCGCGCCAGGTTTTTCGCAATCCCCGGCGGCAGTGACTGATAGCCGGTCAGGCCGTAGTTCAGCGCCAGCGCGCGGGCGCGGTCATAGGACAGATCGACATGCACCAGGCCACGGTCATCCGCGTAGTTGCCGCGTTTGCCTTTGTTGCCATGCTCGTCGCTAAAGCCTTTACCATTGCCTTTACCGTTACCGTGCGGGTTATCGAACCCTTTGTTGCCATGGTTACCGCCGTTACCGTGGTTACCGCTGTTGCCGTGGCCGTTACCGCCGTTGCCGTTTCCGCCCTTATCGGCGAACACCGGTGCGCTGCTGACGCCCAGAGAAGCGATCAGCGCCAATGCCGTGATGGTCATACGACGTTTTTTCATGTTGTAACATCCTCGTTTGGGGAATTGTGCTGACTATAAGTATAATTTACCCCACAAAGAATGAGGAAAACTCTTATATTTGCACTATTGCTTTCCTAATCATCCATGCATCGGCGTTAATCATCCGTCTGACGGAGGATTATCCCGCCATCCGCTGATAATAGCGTATCAACGCATAATTATTCAGCGCTGCTGACGTCATAACTAAAATGTACTTGCGACGCCGCCGGTGTTCCAGTAGTTTGAATCATGCGCCGCTGGAGGGAGCCATCCTTACCGTCATGGCGCGCCTCACACAGCGTCATTTCATCTATACAGTCTATTAATCATCCGTTTCCCGCGCGGTATGCGGGATCTTTTTTCTATGGTAATCAATACCCTTAGCAAAACTAAGTGTTGAGATTTTGTTGTCGATATCTTAAATTTGTTCTCGGAGAAACCTTACCTCCCGTAACGCGCTGACAGGCCGTTCTCGGGCGCTCAGGAGCAAAAGCAATGCAAATGACACTCATGGAATACATCACGCGGCATTTCAACGGCGACCTTAATCGTTATGCACAAGCGGAAGGCGTAAGCTGTGAACAAATCATCAAGTGGATTGACAACGAATGCTATGTCATTAAAGGGCGGCTCTTTATGCCGGTCAAACACTTGCCCAGCCAGAAAGCCTAAGTGATAAACAAAAAACCCCGCTGTGCGGGGTTTTTTATTGCGCGGGATCAGAAGTTGTAGCCCACCACCAGGTAGTAACCCCAGCCGGTTGACTTGATCGGCCCCTGCGGCGTGCCGATGTCCACGCCATCCTGCCACTGACCGCCGTTATGGAAGTAACGCGCCACGACCGAGTAGTGCCAGTGGTCATAGTTCAGCGCCAGAATATGGCTGGAGGCGATGGAGTTGCTGGTGCGCGCCTGACGGCCGTTCACCGTAAAGTCATCCTTGCCCAGATCGGAGCCAAAATCGAAGTTGGTGAAACCGATATAGCTCAGGTTACCGCCCCAGACCTGGGTCAGCGGCACGAAGTACTTAATCTTGAAGCGGTAGCCGTCCCAGCTGTTTTCATTGGCCGCACCGTAGTTCTGCCACTGGTATTTGGCATAGATGTTCATCGACAGGCTCATCGGCAGGCCGGTATCGATATCGGTGCCCAGACCCATATACCAGGTGTTCTGACGCGACGCCTTGTTGCGGCCCATATCGTAGATATAGTTGTTGGCGAAGTACCACTCTTTAAACGGCCCAAACGCCAGGCTGGTGCCGGTCAGCTTGTCGATGGAGAAACGCGGTTCGATCTCCATAAACATCGGCGAACCTTTATCCCAGATGCCGCGGTCCGGAGTGTTGCCGACGCCGAAGAATTTCGGCACGTCAATGTAGCCGTAGAAATCGAACCATTCGTGCTTGGCGAAAGCTTCATATTCCAGGTAAACGTCGTTGTTAAGCTGTGGTCCGAAGCGGGTATGGTAACTCCCCACCACGTTCACACTCTGGTGCCACCAGTCTGAAACAAACTCGCTGTCTTTGCTATCCGCCATTGATGATGCGCTGTAAGACGTCGCAAGAAGTACGCCTGCTGCGAGAGCTATTTTTTTCATTTCATTACCACATGCTTAAAGGGCTATTCGCTGCCCGTTAGAAAAAGATGACAAATAAGTCTGAACCCTACAGGGTGTAAACAAGCGTTAACCACTCAGCTCACCGGCGCATTATAGAAATCTCCGGCGGTAGGAATCTGTGATCCAGGCACCTGTTTTGCGAATAGGTAATCGATTGCGTTCACATTTGTCAAATTATGTTTCACGAAAATTCATAATCAATGTGATTTTTATCATCAGTGGCGTTTTTTCAGACAAAAACATGGTTCTGACAGCCAGGCAGGCGGAGGACGCGTCAAGGATAAGCAACGTTTATGGAGAGCATCTGAAGTTTCGTCGGCCGGCCTGCGCCGCCGACGAAAAGAGAAGAGTGACACAGAGCGCCGCACGCGCTGAGCAAACTGCCTCAGCGTGCGCCCGGCACCGCCTTGGCGATATTTTCTTCGCGGAAGACCACCTCGTCGCCGCGCGCTATCTCCCACTCCTGCGGCGGGATATCTATTTTCGGCGCGGCGGCCACCACCGCGCCATAAATCTGCCGGCCTTCGCGACGCAGGATGTTTACATCAAGTTGATATTCATGCCGTAAATTGGCCGTCGTCAGCCGTACGGTGTCGCCGTACATAAACGTCTGATCGTCAATCGCCGGCTGGGGAAGAAACTGGATATCACTGCGCATGGTTCACGTTCCTTCAACAAGAAGACGTTCTATGAGCTTAGCCTAATTTTTCCGCCAGGACGCTGTTTGCGGACGAAAATCGCTCGCTTTGCGCACCGGCGTACGGCGCGCTCGGCAAACAATTACGGCAGCGGCTGACGCTCAAACTGCGGCGGCGGCTGGCGGAAGCGTCGGGTCAGATAGGCCAGATACGCCACGCCCATGCCGGCCCAGCACAGCCCCATGGTCAGCGAGCTTTTCTCCAGGTTCAGCCACAGCACGCCGACGGTCAGCGCCCCCACCAGCGGCAGGAACAGAAACTGGAAGCGGTCCTTCCAGGTTTTGTTACGCCCTTCGCGGATAAAGAAGTGGCTGATCACCGACAGGTTAACAAAGGTGAAAGCCACCAGCGCGCCGAAGTTGATCAGCGCGGTGGCGGTGACCAGGTCGAACGACAGTGCAGAAAGCGCCACCGCGCCGACCATCAGCACATTCAGCGCCGGGGTGCGCCATTTCGGGTGCACATAGCCAAACAGCTTTTCCGGGAAGACGTTGTCGCGCCCCATCACATACAGCAGACGCGAGACGCTGGCGTGCGACGCCAGTCCGGAGGCCAGGGTGTTGATAAAGGTGGTGCAGAGAAAAATCGACTGGAACAGCTTGCCGCCCACGTACAGCGCAATTTCCGGCAGCGCCGCGTCCGGCTCCTTGAAGCGCTCGATAGTGGGGAAGAACAGCTGGATAAAGAACGATACGCTGATAAAGATTACGCCGCCGTACAGCGCGGTGAGGAAAATGGCGCGCGGGATCACCCGGGCGGCATCGGGCGTCTCTTCGCTCAGGGTGGTGACCGCATCAAAGCCCAGAAATGAAAAACAGAGGATGGTGGCGCCGGTAATAATCGGCAGCAGGTGCGCATTTTCGCTGATAAAGGGCTGCAGACTCCAGACGGTGCCGACCCCTTCCCCCTTATGCAGCCCGTGTACCACCAGCACAATAAACACCACGATGATCATCACCTGCGCCAGGACGAACAGCGTATTAAAGTTCGCCACGATATTGACGCTCTTCAGGTTGATGGTGGTCATGATCGCCACAAAGCCGACCACCCATACCCACGGAGGGACTTCCGGGAACAGCGCGGTCAGGTAGATTTTCGCCAACAGGGTGTTAATCATCGGCAGGAACAGGTAGTCCAATAGCGACGACCAGCCGACCAGAAAGCCGACGTGCGGGTTGATCGCCTTTTGCGCGTAGGTGTAGGCCGAACCGGCGGTGGGAAACTGACGCACCAGCTTGCCGTAGCTGATGGCGGTAAACAGCACCCCGGCCAGCGCAAACAGATACGACGCCGGCACGTGGCCGTCGGTAACGCCGGACACAATGCCAAAGGTATCAAACACCGTCATCGGCGTCAGATATGCCAGCCCCATCATTACCACTTGCCATAGCTTCAGCGATTTACGCAGTTGCGGTTTGCCCGCGCCGTTACAGTCGATGGCCTCTGCCGTCATGGGTCGTTCCTCGTCGGCGTCCTGTACGCCTGATTAGGAATAGTACCGGGCGCGCGGCCTCGCCGGCCACAGGAGAGCCGGCGAAATGCGCCAGACGCGCGCGGTGCGTGACATTGAGCGGATCAGGCGTTTTTCAGCATCCACTCAATCTCGGTTTCGGTGATCAGACGCTCAAACTGCAGCAGCTCATCGTTTTTACAGGCCAGATACACATGGCTGAAGCGCTCGCCCAGCAGCGTTTTCCACAGCGGCTGTTGGGCAAAGGCGCTGAGGGCCGTCGCTCTGGCGGATCGGGAACGGCAGCCCTTCCTGCTCGAGGCCGTTGCCGGTAACCGGTTCAGGCAGCGGCAGCGGGTTTTCCAGGCCGTATACAATCCCCGCCAGCAGCGCCGCCATCACCAGATACGGGTTGGCGTCCGCGCCGGCCACGCGGTATTCCACCCGGTGGCTGTCGCGGTCGCCGCAGGGAATGCGCAGCGCCACGGTGCGGTTGTTATGCCCCCAGGACGCCTGAGTCGGCACGTACATGCCCGGCTGGAAACGGCGATAGGCGTTAACGTTCGGCGCCAGCAGCGCCATCGAGGACGGCATCAGCGCGATCATCCCCGCCAGCGCCTGCTTCAGCAGCGCGGAATCTTCGCCCTGCTCATCGGCAAACACGTTCTCGCCGTCGGCATCCAGCATGCTGATATGGATATGCATGCCGCTGCCGGCGTGTTCTTCATAGGGCTTGGCCATAAAGGTGGCCTGCATCTCATGCTTTTCCGCCACCGTGCGGATCAGACGCTTAAGCGCCAGCGCATGGTCGCAGGCCTGCAGGACGTCGCCGGTATGATGCAGATTCACCTCAAACTGACCGGGCGAGGCTTCCGCCACCGCGCCGTCCGCCGGAATGCCCTGCAGCCGCGCCAGCTCATCGATCTCACTCAGCACGTCGGCAAAGTGGTTCAGGTTATCCACCGAATACACCTGGCTCTGGGTGTTGCGCTCCTGGGTGCCCGGCGCACACGGCGGCTGCAGATAACCTTCCGCATCGCGCTGGCGATCGATGAGATAGAACTCCAACTCTACCGCTACCACGGGCGACAACCCGCGCTGCCGCAGGCGCTGCCAAATCCGGTTCAGCACATTGCGTGGTTCAACGTCAAAGGGAGTGCCATCTTCATCCAGCATGGTGAGCTGCACCTGGGCGATATACTCCGGGTCGCTGGCGGAGGGCGTCAGCGTGCCCGGCACCGGCACGCAGACCCGATCCGGCTCGCCCAGCTCCTGCCCCAGCCCGCTCTCTTCCACCACATTGCCCAGAATATCCATGGCGAACACCGAAGCCGGGAAATAGCAGCCCTTCTCCAACTTGTTCAGGCCCGCCACCGGAATGCGTTTACCACGGAAGCCGCCGTTCAGGTCGGTCAGCAGGACATCAATATGCTGGGTCAAAGGATAACGTTCCAGATAGTGATTCACCTCCCGCTGGAAGGTGGTACTTCGCCGTTCTTCGTTGTGCTGCACAAAGTTTTCCACTGTTACGATATTGGTCTGCATGAGTCACCCGCCGTTGTTGAGATTGCTATCGATGATTACGACCGTACTGCTCAATATAATTTCCACTCAATGAAACATAGATGCAACAAAAATGTTTTTCAAGTGTTAATTATGGTTTGAATATTGTCCACCCCACTGCTAGATTTAGTTAATATTGAACAAAAAGGCCATTTTTACGCCATCTCGTTCATAATTTCGAACAGGCCAAGGGGAAAACAATGGGCAATATATTTAACAGACCAGTCATCGGCGTGGTGATGTGTCGCCACAGGATAAAGCAGCATCCCACGCAGACCTTGCAAGAAAAGTACCTGAATGCGGTATTGGCCGCCGGCGGTCTGCCGATCGCCCTGCCGCACGCGCTGGCGGAGCCGGAGATTCTGGCGGACCTGCTGCCGCGCCTCGACGGCATTATGCTGCCGGGCAGCCCCAGCAATGTGCAACCGCACCTTTATGGTGAAAACGGCGATGAGCCTGATGCCGACCCCGGACGTGACGCCTTGAGCCTGGCGTTGATTCGTCTGGCGCTCGACAGGCGCATTCCCCTTTTCGCCATCTGCCGCGGCATGCAGGAAATGGTGGTGGCCACCGGCGGCACGCTGCATCGCCGGCTGTATGAGCTGCCGGAACTGCAGGAACACCGCGAAGACCACGACCTGCCGCTGGAGCAACAGTACGCCCCCGCCCATGAAGTCATCGTGCGCGAAGGCGGGATGCTGTCGCAGCTGATCCCGGACTGTAACCGCTTCTGGGTCAACTCGCTGCACGGCCAGGGTGCCAAAACCCTCGGCCCCAGCGTGCGTATCGAAGCGCACGCCGCCGACGGGTTGGTCGAGGCGATCAGCATCCGCGACCAGCCGTTCGCGCTGGGGGTGCAGTGGCATCCGGAGTGGAACAGCGACGAATACGCGCTGTCGCGCCTGCTGTTTGCCGGTTTTATCAACGCCTGCCGGGAGTATCACAAGGAACCACGCCCATGAGCGAAATCAGTCTGGCGCCGGGAAAACGGCTGTCGCAAATCCGTCAGCAGCTCGGCCTGTCGCAGCGCCGCGTAGCGGAACTGTCCGGACTGACGCACAGCGCGATCAGCACCATCGAACAGGACAAGGTCAGCCCGGCCATCAGCACGCTGCAGAAGCTGCTGACGGTATACGGCCTGTCGCTGTCGGCATTTTTTGCCGAACCGGAAAAGCCGGCTGAACCGCAGATTGTGATCGAACAGGAAAACCTGATTGAAATCGGCAGCCAGGGCGTCTCGATGAAACTGATCCATAACGGCGACCCCAACCGCACGCTGGCGATGATGATAGAAACCTACGAGCCGGGCACCACCACCGGCGAACGCATTAAACACCAGGGGGAAGAGATCGGCACACTGTTGGAAGGCGACGTGGTGCTGCAGGTCAACGGCCAGAACTACTACCTGACCGCCGGCCAAAGCTACGCCATCAACACCGGCATTCCCCACAGTTTCAGCAACACCTCGACGCGCATTTGCCGCATCGTCAGCGCGCATACGCCGACGACATTCTGATTAACGGAGCAAGGTATGGATTTCCACCACTTGCAGTACTGGCAACAACGGGCGCAGGCCCTGACTATTGAGAACCGACTGTTTATTAATGGCCGCTATCAGCCGGCCGCTGAGGGAGGCACCTTTGCGGTGGAAGATCCTGCCGGGCAGCGTGAGCTGACGCAGGTGGCCCGCGCCGGCGACGCCGATATCGAGCTGGCGGTCAGCGCCGCGCGCGCCGCCTTTGAGCGTGGCGACTGGTCGCGCGCCGCCCCGTCCCGGCGCAAAGCCGTGCTGCTGGCGCTGGCGGAGCAGATAGAGCTGCATGCGGAAACGCTGGCGCTGCTGGAGACGCTGGACACCGGCAAACCCATTCGCCACAGCCTGCGGGATGATATTCCGGGCGCCGCCCGCTGCCTGCGCTGGTACGCCGAAGCCATTGATAAGGTATACGGCGAGATCGCCCCAACGGGCGCCGATGCCCTGGCGCTGATCGAGCGTGAGCCGGTCGGCGTCGTCGGCGCCATCACGCCGTGGAACTTCCCGTTGCTGCTGGCCTGCTGGAAGCTCGGCCCGGCGCTGGCAACGGGCAACAGCGTAGTGCTGAAGCCGTCGGAAAAATCGCCGCTGAGCGCGATTTACCTCGGCCGGCTGGCGCAGCAGGCCGGGCTGCCGGACGGCGTACTCAATATCGTCAGCGGCTTCGGCCATGACGCCGGCAAGGCGCTGGCGCTGCATCACGATGTGGATGCCCTGACCTTTACCGGCTCGACGCTGGTGGCCAAACAGCTGATGGTGTACGCCGGCGAATCCAATATGAAGCGTGTCTGGCTGGAAGCCGGCGGCAAAAGTGCCAATATCATTTTCGCCGACTGCCCGGATATTGATAAAGCGGCGCAAGCCGCCGCGGCCGGCATTTTCTACAACCAGGGGCAGGTCTGCATCGCCGGCACGCGCCTGCTGGTGGAAGAGAGCATCCAGCAGACCTTCCTGCAGGCGCTGCGCAAACACGCCGCCGCCTTTGCGCCCGGTAACCCGCTGGATCCCGACACGCAGATGGGCACGCTGATTGACCGCGGGCACAGCGCTAAGGTTGTCGGCTTTATCGACAACGGGCTTGAACAGGGGGCAACGCTGTTTCTTGACGGGCGCGGCAACGGCCCGCACGACGCCTACCTTGGCCCGACCGTGCTGACCCAGGTGGATAACGCCATGCAGGTGGCGCGTGAGGAGATCTTCGGCCCGGTGCTGGCCGTCACCCCGTTCAACGGCGAGCAGCAGGCCGTCGCGCTGGCCAACGACAGCGATTACGGCCTCGGTGCCGCGCTGTGGACCCGCGACCTGTCGCGCGCGCACCGCCTGGCGCGTCAGTTGCGCGCCGGCTCGGTGTTTATCAACAACTACAACGACGGCGATATGACGGTGCCCTTCGGCGGCTATAAGCAGAGCGGCAACGGCCGCGACAAATCGCTCCACGCGCTGGATAAATTTACCGAACTGAAAACCACCTGGATTTCGCTGGAATAAGGATTAACACGATGACTGAACATGTAAAAAGCTACTATGCGGCCAGCGCCAACCCGCACCAGCCCTATCCGCAACTGAATGAGTCCATCGAGTGCGACGTCTGTATCGTCGGCGGCGGCTATACCGGCCTTTCTTCGGCGCTGTTTCTGGTGGAGGCCGGCTATGACGTGGTAGTGCTGGAATCCGCGCGTATCGGCTTCGGCGCCAGCGGCCGCAACGGCGGCCAGCTGGTCAACTCTTACAGCCGCGATATCGACGTGATTGAACAGCGCTACGGCACCGACAGCGCCCGCCTGCTCGGCAGCATGATGTTTGAAGGGGCGGAGATTATCCGCAGCCGCATCAAACGCTATGCCATCGAGTGCGATTACCGTCCCGGCGGCATTTTCGCCGCGCTGAACAATAAGCAGTATCACACGCTGATCGAACAGAAAGGCCACTGGGAGCGCTACGGCAATAGCCAGCTGGAGCTGCTGGATGCCGACCGCATCCGCCAGGAGGTGGCCAGCGATCGTTACGTCGGCGCCCTGCTCGACCACAGCGGCGGGCATATCCACCCGCTGAACCTGGCGCTCGGCGAAGCGGAAGCCATCCGCCTGCAGGGCGGACGGATCTTTGAACAGTCGGCGGTCACCCATATTCGCCACGGCGACCCGGCGCGGGTCAGCACCGCCCACGGCCAGGTCAGCGCCCGCTATGTGATCGTCGCCGGCAACGCCTACCTCGGCGACAAACTGGAGCCGCGGCTGGCCAAACGCAGCATGCCCTGCGGCACTCAGGTGGTCGCCACCGAACCGCTGGCGCCGGAGGTGGCCCAGTCGCTGATCCCGCGCAATTACTGCGTGGAGGACTGTAACTACCTGCTGGATTATTACCGCATCACCGCCGACCACCGGCTGCTGTACGGCGGCGGCGTGGTCTACGGCGCACGCGATCCGGATGATATCGACAACCTGATCCGCCCCAAACTGCTGAAAACCTTCCCGCAGCTGAAAGGGGTACGCATCGACTACCGCTGGACCGGCAACTTCCTGCTAACGCTGTCGCGTATGCCGCAGTTCGGCCGTCTGGAGAATAACGTCTATTACATGCAGGGCTACAGCGGCCACGGCGTGACCTGCACCCATCTGGCGGGCAAGCTGATCGCAGAGCTGCTGCGCGGCGATGCGGAACGTTTCGACGCCTTTGCCAAGCTGCCGCATCTGCCGTTTTTCGGCGGCCGCAACCTACAGATCCCGTTTACCGCTATCGGCGCGGCCTATTACACGCTGCGCGATCGGATCGGCGTTTAACAAAAACAGGCCCGGCAAGCCGGGCCATGATAACCAATCAGACGATTTTCGGCTGGCCGTCGGAGGCGGTCGCCCCGCCGTCAACCGGGATGTTGGCGCCGTTGATAAAGCTGGCATCCTCGCTGGCGAGAAACGCCATCACCGCCGCCACTTCTTCCGGCTCCGCCGCGCGTCCCAGCGCGATACGCTCATTAAACTTATCGCGGATCGCCTGCGGCCAGCCGTTGGTCATATTGGTTTTCACCAGGCTCGGGCACACGGCATTCACCCGCACGCCGTCGCCGCCGTGGTCCAGCGCCATGGCGCGCGTCAGGTTGACCACCGCCCCCTTCGCCGCGCAGTAGTAAGCCGCGCCCCAGTCGCCGCCCAGGCCGGAGACCGACGCGGTATTGACGATGCAGCCTTTGCTTTTCAGCAGATAAGGCAGCGCGAATTTGGAGCAGAACACCACGCCGTCGATATCCACCCCGGCGATGCGCCGCCAGTCGGCGACGCTGGTCTCCAGCACGCTGCCGGCAACATGCACCCCGGCGTTATTCAACAGCACATCGATATGGCCGAAGCGCGCGGCGATCTCATTCATCATGGTTTCTACCGCGTCGGCGTCGGAGACATCAATATGCACCGCGTGAGCCTTGCCGGCCGGCAGCGAGGCCGCCACCGCATCCACCGCCTCCTTGGCCCAGTCCGCCAACACCACCGTTGCGCCTTCCGCAGCAAAACGGCGCGCCGCCGCTTCCCCCATGCCGTTTCCCGCCCCGGTAATGATCACTACTTTGTCATCAAAACGCATAGAACCTCCTCCGTGTGAATTAATTTGTATTAATCATAAAAATTAATAATCAATCACAGGGTAATTCCGTGCATCGTCCTCAGGAAAGACAAAATGTGCGCTTTTATAACCAAAAAGAGGTAATCGTGATTTTCTATGATCTCGATAAACAAAAGGGCTTATTTGGTCACGGCCTGTCGGCAAGCGGTTATTATCCCAAGGGGAAATTAAAAGCCGGCATGTAGTTACCTGGCGGGAATAAATGGCATCACCGCCGGCGTATGCTGCCCGCGGCGGTGATGGTAATCAGTCCTCGATGGGGATAACCAATACGTCGATCTGCAGGTTGTTGATCGCCTGACGCGTGGCGGAAAATAAACGGCTCCAGAGATCGTGATGATGGCCGAAAATAATCAGGTCAAATCCCTTCTCCTGCGCCGCGTTGTTTAATTCCTCGCTTAATTCACCGCGGCCAATCACCACCTCCGTAATAGGATGCGGCGACTGGTTTTTGAACGACGCCAGGATGCTCGCCGCCCGTTCGGAGAATTTTTGATCGGTGTAGTTATAAGCGCCAATCCCCAGCTCGGCGTAATAACCGGTGTGGTGGATATCGATATAGATCAGAGAGAGTTTGGCCTGTAGCGTGCTGGCCAACTCGGCGCCCTTTTTCAGCAACTGCGCCGCGTTTTCTCCCAGGTCCGTTGCTACCACAATATGTTGATATGCCATGATTGTCTGCCCTCCGCATTGCCCTGACAAACCGCAGCGGCCCTCCAGCCCCAGTGTTTCAGCATGCCATGCCGATAGCTTAAGTGTAGGCTAGCCCTGACCGGCATTCCTGTTTATCGCACGCCCGGCACACGGGTAATATCGGCAAAAAACCATCGCTGATTTTATAACAATTTAGCTATTAACACCGATAGTTATAATCACCAGGTGAATTATATAACTTATTTTCTCACGTTAAATTAGCCATTGTGTCTTTGCTCCCGATCAAGAAACAGCAAAAAGAAATCCAATAAGATTATTCCTATCATAATTCCAATAAGTTTTCAGGGAGAACCCATGAGATGAGTCGAGTGATTTATCGCATTGAAGAGATCGTTATCTTTAGTCCTGAAGATACGGGACTTTACCACCCTAATCAGACGGATAACGTCGTCGCCATTTCCAGCGCTGCCACCAGGCTGTTTACCCTGTTGATCAAAAACAGAGGGAATATCGTTGAACGGGATATCATTCTGGAAAAGGTCTGGGATGAATACGGGCTGCAGGCCAGTAATAATAATCTCAATCAATGCCTAAGTACATTGCGTCGTATTATCAAAAAAATGGGCATTGATAAAAATATTATTGAAACTATTCCCAAAGTTGGGCTGAGGATCTCCCATACCATTCAGATAGAAGAGATTAATCTACAGCCGCCCACGCTGCCGGCGCCGGACAACGTGCCGGCCGTCAGCGAACGCGCCAGGAAAAAAATCAAAAAGAAGCTCTTTTACTCCGCGCTATTGGTTGGCCTGCTGCTGATGCTATCCCTCTTTTTTAACGTTTTTCATCTCTATAACAACCGCCAGGACACGCAAACGTCACTGTCACACATTCATTCCCCTCTGTGCGCCACGCCGCCGGCGGAGATGCCGCTGCTGTCGACACTCTCTTTTCACTAGTTTCGCCGGCCCGGTATCTGCCGGGCCGTCTGCGGACAGCTCCCCCTTCTCCTGTCTGATTTCATTCTCTGGCTAACCAATATAGATTCATTATCATGAAGCATTTATGCATCGTTAAGATGAATTTATGCATCAATTAAATTATTGAAACTCATGTCTCAAAAGACCTATAATTTTTGAAGGTAATCTAATTACCTTTTCCCTGGTGTTGTTGTATTTTTGCCCTTCATGTGAAGGGCTTTTTTCTTTTCCGCTGCCGGTCCCTCCCTCCTGCGCCACGACGCCACGCCCGTTTACGCCGCTCTCCGATATCACGCATCATCCTGCCGTCATTCGCCGGCGAGCAATCTTTACACGCTCTGCTATTCTCAGTGTTGGGCCTACAATCACAAGGAGCGAAATATGTTTGGTAAAGCTGAAGATAAAGCAAAAGAAGTTGCCGGTGCTGCGCAAGAAGCGTTTGGTGAAGCCACGGGTTCACCGGAGCATGAGATAAAAGGTGCGGCCCGTAAATATGCCTCACAGGCCAGTTACGCGGTCCGCGATGGCGCTGAGGTTGTCAAACACCGGGTGGAATCAAATCCGCTGGCCGGCGTGGCGGTTGCCGCTGCCGTCGGCATCGTCTTTGGTTACCTGCTTGGGCGCAAGTAACGGCGATTACGCCTGATTAACAAGGCCTGCGGGCCTTTTTTTCTCGGAGATAAGCAATGGAATCACTGGACTATCTGACATATTTACCGGTCGCCATCGTGCTTAACCTGGTGGCGATTGTCGCCGTCGCCGGCATTTCTCTGTGGAAAATCTGGCGCAGAAAACTCCGCGCCTGACCACGCCTGCATCGCTGCCGTTCCCCCCACTATTGCCTCATAACGCCACCGCTGCTGCGACCTTCAACGTCTCTGCGGCTGGCGTTTAACGCCGTGCCATATCTGCCTCGTCCATCCTCGTTTACAGTTTCTACGCCCTTCGCTGCACGGCACCGCTCCGTCGCGTCGGCACAAAATTGATCTGCCAGAATGGTCGTCTACAATTTAAACGGAATACCTCCCTACAACGTCAGTATTACTTCACATCTGAGGTGATTATGTTACCTGGACACGAGAATGTAGTAAGTATGACTACTCTTAGCCATCAAGCTACGCAGCAATTAATGCCGTCGTTTTCCGCTTTACCCCATACCCAGCATGCGGATGGCAAATACCGCCTGCGTCGCTATTCCGTCGTGGCCTTCCGTAATAACCAGATCGAAGATATCGGGCAGCATGATTTCGTACAGTCGGATGAGTTCAACCACTTTCAGGGCAACGTGATGCGCCACTTCGAGCCGATTGACAGCGCCGTATTGCAAAGCGACGGCATGGCTGAGCTGTGCGCCCTGTTCGCCGAAGCCAACGCCCTGCCCGACGGCGCGAAGATAGAGATCCACCAGATGCGCGTGGTAGCAATTTACGATGAGACCCAGGTGGCGCCGGAAGGTATCCATCAGGATGGCTTCGACCATATCGCCATGACCTCCATCAGCCGGCACAATATTGTCGGCGGTGAAATCATGCTGTATGACGACAATCACAGCATGCCGTTCTTCAGGCGTATACTGGCCGATGGCGAAACCGTATTGCTGGCAGACAATAGGCTGTGGCATAACGCCACGCCGATCACCGCCGTGGCGCCGGGAGAAGAAGGACACCTGGATCTGTTTGTCCTGACCGCACGGAGAGAACAGGCATGACGTTTACCCCCGAGCGCGCCCGCGCGCAATTCGGCGCGCTGGTGCAGCACTATCAGGATAAGCCGGTGATATTTTTCGACGGCCCCGGCGGTTCCCAGGTTTCCCGCGGCGTGCTGGAAAAAATGACCGGCTATCTCGGCCGCTATAACGCCAACCTGGGTGGGCACTACTTTTCCAGCAAGGTAACGGAACAGGTGATGCATAACGCGCGCGAATCGGTACGCGCGCTGTTAAACGCCCCTGCACCCGATAATATCGTCTTCGGCATGAACATGACGTCGCTGACCTTCCACCTGAGCCGCATCATCAGCCGGGACTGGCAGCCCGGCGATGAGATGATCGTCACCGCGCTGGACCACTACGCCAATGTCTCCAGCTGGCAGCAGGCGGCGGAGGATAAGCAGGCCATCGTGCACCATATTCCGCTGCGCCCGGAGGACTGCTCGCTGGACACCGAACGGCTGTGCGCGCAGATTACCGACAAAACCCGGCTGGTGGCGGTGACGCACGCCTCCAACGTGACCGGCAGCGTAGTGGATATCCGAGCCATTACCGCCGCCGCGCGGCGGGTCGGCGCGCAGGTCTACGTCGACGCCGTGCACTATGCGCCGCATAACCTGATCGACGTCCAGACGCTGGGCTGCGACTTTCTGGTCTGCTCCGCCTATAAGTTTTTCGGCCCGCATATCGGCATGGCCTATATCGCCCCGCAGTGGTTACAGCGTCTGCGTCCGTATAAGGTAGAGCCGGCGACCGATAGCGGCCCGGGGCGCTTTGAAACCGGCACGCAAAGCTTTGAGGGACTGGCCGGCGTCACTGCCGCCATTGACTATCTGGCGCAGTGGGGCACGCCGGACGCGCCGCTCAGGCAGCGTTTGGAGGAGAGTTTCGCCGCCTACCGCCGACATGAAGAAGATCTGTGCCGCTATTTTCTGCAGCGTCTGCGGCAGCTGGACGGCGTCCGGCTTTACGGCCATCCCGACGCGGACAGCACGCGCCGCACGCCGACCTTTGCCTTAACCTTTACCGACTTCTCGCCGGAGCAGATTGCCATGCTGTTAGGTCAGCGCAATATCTGCGCCGGCAGCGGGCATTTTTACGCGCAGGGTCTGATACGGCAGCTCAACCTGCAGGAGCACGGCGGCGTGCTGCGCATCGGCATGATGCACTACAACACCCGCCAGGAGATCGACCGCCTGTTTGAAGTATTGGAGGATGTGCTGGCCGCGGCGGGCAGCCCGGCCGTCGTGGGCGGGCGCTGACGCTTCTGCAGCAACGATGGCTCATCGGCAACGGGAACCTTGAGGTTCCCGTTGTTTATGCGGCTTGCCGGAATGGTCAAAGGCGCGCTTTATTTAATCTGACCGTTTATCGTTTTCGTTAAACCAAACGATACACCACCCCATCAGCCGAAATAAATTAAGAAAGCCCAGCAGAACAATCCCCGACAGGAAAACATCCATCAGTGAGTTGTTTGCTCCCATAATCTTCAGTGATGAGAACGACACACACAGTAGGGTTAACGGTAAACTTAGAATAGCGGATAGTCTATTTAACATTTCCACTCCCTATGCAATTCTTCATATCAATGATTTTTTTACAGGCCCCATAGGACACGAAACCTCTGTTAGTTTGTCTGCTTCAAACTTAAAGCCCGCCTTCTCGCCCAATCGAGTTGTGATATAGTATTCACCACCAATTCTTGCCACAATAGATAATTTCACGATATCGATTCGAATGGTTTGATACACCATATCCTGCGGTATGTCATACCTCGTCAGATCTTTGGCATAAAAACACTCATTTAAATTACCGAACCCTATGACTGAGGACACTCTCGGCGCAATAAAATCTGACAGCAAAAAAGGGCTAGCAAATATACCTTCTGCTACGATAAGAACAATAGCCATACTTCTAACAGCATGTCTATTCTTTTTCATGATGTTTTTTGTTTTAACAGTACCCTTCCCTTTGAATGGCCCAGAAGGCATAGATAACGTGATAAAAACCGCCATCACTATAAATGCTTTCAATACATTATTAATGCTTTTTATTTCTGCAGGAAAAAGAAGGTAAATAGTAATTAGAATAGAAAAACATATCAGAGTATCTATCGTATAATAGAACAAAAATGAAACAACAGACCTGGTCCTCTCCTCTTTAAAATCTTTAAATGTAATAATGGCCGCAACTACGCTTAAGACAAAGACAATCGAAGAATAAAAATAAACTGGCAAAGAGTCAAAGTACAAACATAATCCGAATGATGAGAACTGAAATATTTTAATAAAGAAATAGACCAGCAATTCTTTATCTCGGAAAATACACTGTGTCAAACCACTGACCAAACGATCATGTTCTTTCTCCGCAAGAAACTCCCCACTGAAAGTCAATATGATAGGTAAAACTAAAACGGACATGATAATTACAAGGGACAATATACCAAAAACCAGCATATAATTTGCAGTGTAGACATTTATGAACGGAACGCTGTAATCCACACAATAATTAAACAACAATAAAGAGCCGTACAATGTAGAAAATACCACCAATACAGGGAAATATTTTTTTACCATATCAACCATAAAGTCCAAACTTTCACGTATACTCGTAGTCCTTTTTTTCCTATACTTCATACCTATGATCCATCGCACATTAACCAAAAATTCAAAGTGTAGCACTTCGTAATGGATCGGCTAGTTAATTTTAAAGCTAAAAAACCAGCCAGTGATAGATAAAAATACCGATTATTCATCGAGAGTAGCACATTTATCTCTTCGCATTTATCAGTTAATTCACACCTACTGTACTGTGCAAAATTATCAGGTCTTATATCAATGGCATGTACGGCAGTGAACGCCCAGCCTTTTTTTATCGACTCCCAAACATTTTTCTAAGCTGCCTGTACGGCAGTGAACCTTTTCCCCGGGGTGATTGGCGTCATCCAGCAATTTCTAAGCTGCCTGTACGGCAGTGAACGTACGCCTGCGCCAGTAGCGGGTATGTCGCCGTTTCTAAGCTGCCTGTACGGCAGTGAACGCTACCGAGCGCCGCGAACTGGATATCGACGATTTCTAAGCTGCCTGTACGGCAGTGAACTAACCATCGCGAAGCATGGCTGGTGGGTTTTCTTTCTAAGCTGCCTGTACGGCAGTGAACCGCGCCTGGGCAATATCATTAAGCGGATACTGCTTTCTAAGCTGCCTGTACGGCAGTGAACCTGTTAGAGTTTAAGGCCAGCGGCTTAATAATTAAAGCTTTTTCCCCTTTTCAGCCGCTGACACCCTTTTTTTACGCCCGCTCAGACGCCCATTAAATATCAATAGGTTACGCATAGTGCTAAAAAAAGGGTTATTGGCGCAGCCCTACATTGCCGCGCTCTGGCGCGGAGCCCTCCTCGCTTAGCACACTATTTATTGTTACCTCCACTTGTAAATTTCTGTAAGCGTGTCATTATCCGCACTCTTTACATTGATTAATTAAAAGGGAATTGAAAATAATGAAAAAATTACTCGCCACCGTAGTGCTTGCCATGACGGTTACCGGCTGTGCGCAGCAGACGTTCACCATGAAAAACCAAACGGTTGCCGCACCTAAGCAGACCACCACGCATCACTTCTTTGTCGCCGGTATTGGCCAAAAGAAAACCATTGATGCCGCAGCGGTCTGCGGTGGCGCAGATAAAGTGGTACGCACCGAAGTGCAGCAAACCTTCCCGAATATCCTGCTGGGCGTAGTGACCTTCGGCATCTACACCCCGCGCGAAGCCCGTATTTATTGCGCCCAATAAATCACTGCGGCACATAAACCAACGGCCCGCTTATCGCGGGCTGTTTCTCATCTAAACGTTATCCGCTGCCGACGACTGCCTCAAACCGCGAAGCGGCGTAGGAGCATCAAAGAATAAACGCCTCTTGCGTCAGCTCCTGTGTCACACCGGCTAACTGGATAATCACCGGATCGTAGAAAGAGGTGCCTGGAATAACCTCAACGTTAGTCCCCTCTTCGGTATGAACCAACCGTACTTCTGAACCATGACGGCTAAATTCGTTATAGCCAATAAACGTCAGATTTGAGAACTTGCCGTCATAGTCATAGGCGCAGAGATCGTCCATCTTTGATAAATCTATTTTGTCCTGTTCCTGGTCATTGAAGGTGAAATCGGTAATCACATCGGGGTCGTCAGCTGAGCTTACCCGCTCCCATTCATAAAAGAAGGTGTCGTTACCTGCACCGCCGGTCAGCGTATCACCGCCCATTGACGAGGAAATAATCATGTCGTTCCCGGCGCCGCCGTCAATCTCAAAATGCGTTCCTTCCTGACCAACCACCTGATACGCGTCATTATTGGCAATAAAGATAAAATCGTCACCGTCGCCGCCGTCAATTTTGCCGTTATCACTCGGCGCCAACAGCATCAGGCGAACCATAATATCATCGTTGCCGGCGTCCCCCTTCACCCGGAAGTTCTGCCCCATGACATCGATGCGATCGTCGCCATCACCGCCATAAATAACATCGTTGACCGGCACGACGCTGACGCCATCCGGCGGATTGTTGAGGTCAACCGGATGGAGCGTGCTGATGGTGTCATTACCATCACCGCCCAGAATAATATTATGGCCATCGGTAAAACGTTCACTTTGCAGAACGTCGTCACCGGCCCCCAGATCGACAAAACTGTTGTTGGTAATATAAGCCGCATCGTTATCATTACCGGCAAAAATCACCGCGCCGCTGCCGGTGTAAATCGTATCCTCACCGCTGCCGGCAAACACAATGTCGGCATTATTGCCCTCGGTATTCAGCTTGATGGTATCATTACCCGTATAGCCAAAGACCAGATCCTTGCCGATAGTGCCATTCAACAAATCGTCCCCTGCCGTGCCGGTGATAATGTTCGGCACCAAAGGTAACAACACATCCCAATCCTCCTGCACGGCCGCCTTTTCGGGCAGATATGCGGCGGTCAGCCTGTTGTTATTCATAACCCTATCCTCTTGATATTTATCATCCGGCGGCATCGTTCATCGCCGGTTTATCCTGCACCATCTTCTGTCACAACATCGTTTATGGTATGCAGGCCCATAGCCATCTCGATGGACCGTGATAAATAGGGTATAGCCAAAGGTGGCGAATAAATAAACGACGGAAGGATTTATCTGGCTGTGGAGCGCTGCCGTGGCAGGGAATCGTGTGGTTGGTATTTAATTTAACCTCCCCCTGAAATCAGAGGAGGTTTTCTACCTGTTTACCGCTTGGCAAACTCCGCCTTGGCTTTGGCCAACGCATCGTTAAAGCCTTGATTGCCGTGCAGCGCGGCTACCACCGCAGCCCCCATCAAACGCCCGTTATCCACATCGCTTTGCCAGTGGGCGCCGCACACCACGCGGCTCTGACCAAAGTCATAACCCCGTTTCAGGATCTCGGTTTCACGCGCCGGGTTAATCTCCGTCAGCACCAGCGCCGTCGCCCAGCCAAACGAGGCGTGTCCGGAAGGATAGGAGCCCGTTTTTGCCATAGACTTATCCTTTTCCGGCGTACAGGTGCTGTCCTTGTACACCACAAAAGGCCGCATGCGCATATAGTGATCTTTGGCCGCCCTCATCGCATAGTCGTGGCTGTCCTGCAGTACGCCCTGCAGCAGCGCATAGAGGGCCGGGGTTTTTTCTGGCGAAATCTCTTCGCCAAAGGCGGCGGAAAACGCGGCGGAGATATTTTTATAGTCCGCATCGCTGGCCGCCAGCGCCTGACGCTGCGCATCTTTTAACGTTTTGCCCGTCTCATAAGCGGCCTTATCGTTTAAAAACGCCGTGGTGTTTTCCGCCGGCGGCGGCGGTAAGATCTGCAGGCTGTCGGGCGCGGTTTCCGGCGTCAGAAATCCTGGCGTCTGCGCAGCGAATGCGCCGGAGGCGGAGAACAACAGAGCGGCAACTGAACATACGGCAACGCGTTTCTTAAAATGTAATCGCATACTTTTTTATCCCTTGTTAACAAGTCCCGCAGCAAACGGTAGAGGCCCCCCGGCGCATGCGCTTAACAAAATATGCTATCAACGCCCACAGTAAAATATTGTTACCTAACAGGTAAATATTGAGATAACGCTTTACCGCGTGACGGCGGATAGTATGAAAAATCCTAGAGCCAGACGAGCAAAAACCTTCCTATTTTCCAGCAAGTAAAAAGAAGTGAGTTTAACAAGATTCGTTATGGCATTTATGTACTTATTAATATATAAAAGGGACGTCCCCGACAAAGGGTCTTTAATAAATGACGACCGATCGCATGATGAAAATCTATCCAAAGTAACAACACCACAGACTGCGATTTTAATTCATTAAAAATAGCAAAAGTAAAAAACCCACCAAATAGTGGGTTTACTCACTGTATGAATACTCATTAGGCATACTTTTTCTCGAAATGACTATTTACTTCATCAAAAGCAAGATCAGGGTGTTCTCGAGATGTACCTAATAAAATAATATCACGAGACGCTATCCCTACAGGGTCGATACGATATACAGTAACATCCGCTGTCAACTCGCTGTAGTTGTCATATACCTCATATTTTACACGCGAAGGTTTTTCTCCAGTAAAAACATAAGTATCCAGAAGTTCATTCGTAGTAATTTTTTTCATTTTCATTCTCTCCTTTGTATGTCGAACACTATTCTTAGCGTTTCACAGCAACGTCCACAACTATCTTATGTTGTTAGTTTCCTCACACATCATTTACAAAAATGACAATAAATATTCAACCACATCTATCATAGAGAGGCGCCTACAACACTATGACAACGCAAAGGTGATGTTTTTTTGTACATTTAGTGAAAGGTGTGACGGCAAGAGAATTAATACGCCAAACAGATTAAACATACTTAATTATTTTAGCGCAAAATATTAATATTTAAGCATATTGGCGTCTTCCATAAAGCTTTTCAAGTCATAGATCACGCACTTGACGGTGCTGTTATAGCCCTATTTTTAACGTTTTGGTCAATCAATGATTGATAATAAGACAACCGCTAAAATCAAATGGTAATTTAAATTCACTTATGAATAATTACTAATGCTTGCCATAACCCTGACAAATGTTAATATCCCACACCAAAAATATGGTTACCTTTTATGAACTACACACCACTGGAAGCCAGTCTGGAACAAAAATATCCCGCTGAGGGAAACATGGATATTAAAAATGAAGAAAAATATTTTTTTTGGAATCACAGGACTTAGGGCCATTGCTGCCTCTCTTGTTTTGATTGTTCATTCATCAGCAATGTTATCTTTTGGCCACAGCATCAGCCCGCTAGTTATTCTAACAAACTCTGGGGTGGATATATTCTTTATAATAAGTGGTTTTATAATAACATACGCACACTGGAATGATTTCGGTGGGGGAATGGCAAATATTCGCAAGTTCTTTAAAAAAAGAACCATCAGAATATATCCCATGTATGTTATTTTTACATTAATAACAACCGGTATCCTTATTGCAATACCATCGTTATTCTTTAGCTTAAAATATAGCAATAGCCTGCTGCTTTCATCGTTATTTTTCATCCCCTCACAAATGGATAATGGAGATGTCACGCTTATTCTTGCGGTTGCATGGACGTTATCATATGAAGTTGTTTTCTACCTCATATTTGCAATAGCGATGATCTTCCCAAGAAGATATGGCTTAGCATTGATATGTGTCTCTCTAGCACTATGGTCTATATCTCACACAGTATACCAAGGGGAATATATATCAGAATATTTTTTATCAACACTTCCTCTTGAGTTTTTATTTGGGGTATTGCTGTGCTCAGTATTTATGCACAGTGAAAATGGTTTGAGAGTAAATAAACCACTGTCTTACTTTTTAGTTTTGTTATCCATAACGTCCATTCTGACGATACCATTCCATTTTCCTTATGATATAAGTGAGTTGCGCGGAAATGGTCGTTTCATTTATTTTGGAATTCCATCTCTGATTCTCTTCCTTGCCCTATTCAATACAGGGAGGCCTAAGACCCCCATTGTTAGCACATCAATTGAGTTAATTGGAAATGCATCATACGTAACATATCTTTCGCACTTCCTTACTATCGGTGTGATAAAATTCATAATGAAGCGGATTGAAATAATTCAATCAATACCTTTTTCTATTATCGTTATTTTTTCCTGCATCACGTGTACCACTGTGGGAATTTTAGTTCATATTTTTGTCGAGAGAAAAGTTCTAGGATTTCTAAACTCTAGAGCTTAACATTGCAAACAGCGTACGTTAGTGGCGGGATCCCGCCACTAACTCTCACAACACTAACACTCCACCAGAGCATGTCACCGAGACGTAAGCAAGCCATTTCCGGGTTGCCATCTTCTCCAACGAAGACTAAAAACCAATAATAGTTTGACTTAAATTATATTTTTTTCTCTTTCCACCCAGCCAGCCAACCCACATTCCGCCCATTTT
Source organism: Serratia sp. FGI94 (assembly GCF_000330865.1). Classification (NCBI taxonomy): domain Bacteria; kingdom Pseudomonadati; phylum Pseudomonadota; class Gammaproteobacteria; order Enterobacterales; family Yersiniaceae; genus Serratia; species Serratia sp. FGI94. Next base: position 1,976,208 of record NC_020064.1, on the reverse strand, counting down.
TAACCCACCGAGTTTTAAACATCTTCAGAGATTTTGATAACCAATATTCACTCGCTCTAGCACACTCTTGCCCGTGGCAAATCGCTCACGCGCGTCGTGTACGCCGGCGACAGCATTTCGCGCTTCATCGACCACGCTTGTTGCGTGCCCTGACCGGCGAACCATAACGTGGCTCTTCCGGAATTATTGATCCGGTCCAGAACGCTCATCAGTTGCTCACTGTTATGCCTCGGCTGGTACTCATCGAACAATCCGAGCTGTGCAACGCCGTGGCTGAAGAAGTCCTGCAACATAACGCCCGCTTTTTGATAGCGATGCCCGGGCTGCCAAATAGCGTCAAAGCAGCGCACGGCCGCTGCGATAATGTCGCGGCTATCTTGCGTTGGCGTGCTCAGTTTTATACTTGCCGAATTACCGTAGTATTGCTCATTGATAGCGAACGGGCTGGTTTTGAGCCAGGCGCTGATGTGCATGCAGTACTGATGCTCCTTACGGAGTTTTTCTGCCGCCCGCGTCGCGTACATGCAGATAGCCTGGCGCATATCGTCATATTCGGTGATGCGCTCGCCAAACGAACGCGAGCAGAGGATCTGCTGCTTCGTTGGCGCAAATTCTTCAAGTTCCAGGCACGGTTCACCGCGCAGCTCACGCACCGTTTTTTCTATCACCACGCTAAAATGCTTTCGTATCATTGCCGTGCTGGTATCGGCTAACTGCAGCGCCGTGTCGATCCCCATGATCTGCAGCTTTTTCGCTAGCCGCCGGCCGATGCCCCACACCTCTGCGACAGGCACCAGCCCCATCAGTTTGCGTTGGCGTCCGGCACTGGACAGATCCACCACGCCCCCGGTCCCCGGCCACTTTTTCGCCGCATGGTTGGCCAGTTTTGCCAGCGTCTTGGTTGGGGCAATGCCGATACCCACCGTCAGGCCGGTATCGCGCAGCACTCTCGCCCTCACCTGGCGGCCGAAGTTTTCCAGTTCAACGCAGCAACGCACGCCGGTCAGATCTATAAAGCTCTCATCAATTGAGTAAATCTCAACGCGCGGCGCCATCTCTTCCAGTACAGACATCACGCGCATCGACATATCAGCGTACAGCTCATAATTGCTGCTGAAGGCGATGCCGCCAGCACGCTCAAAAGGGTGCTTAACCTTGAAGTAAGGCACTCCCATTTTAATGCCGAGAGCCTTTGCCTCTTCGTTTCTGGCCACCACGCAGCCGTCATTATTTGAGAGCACGACGACCGGACGGCCGCGCAGGTCCGGGCGCCACAGCGTTTCGCAGCTCGCGTAAAAGCTGTTCACATCCGCAAGCGCGTACATTATTTGAGCCTCGTAATCGAAGACACGACAACCCCCACCACCTCCAGGCTATCCCCGTCATCCTGTAGAACGATCGGCTCATACTTTGCATTCATCGGCTCCAACTGGGCGCGCGGATGCAAACAAAGACGCTTTACCGTGAACTCCCCGGCAATACTCGCGATAACGATATCGCCATGTGCCGGAGCAATGCTGCGATCGACAACCAGCATCGAGCCTTCGGTGATCCCCGCCTCAAGCATCGAGTCGCCGGTCGCATAGAGAAAATATGTCGCATTAGGATGGCTGATACAGTATTCGTTCAGATCGATGCGCGAGCTAACGTAATCCGCGGCGGGGCTGGGAAAACCAGCGGGCACTTTGTCAGAGAACAGCGGTAGTTCAAGTTTTACCGGGTTTGGCGTTGGAGAAAAGAGAGTCATAATGTTGCCTTGATACTGTGTTTTTATACAGTATAAGCGCAAAATTTTAACGGCGGGAAGTTCGGATATTACTTAGAAATGTAGGGTATTGATCGGTAAAGAAAGATAGATTTTATGGATGAATATGAGGTTCTATCGCTATCTCGGACTGACCCCATAACGTTGCAATGGGCATAAAAAACGGGAGCACTCAGGCTCCCGCTTTCAATCAACCGCTCAACACATTACATGTGTTCGACGATAGCGTCGCCAAACTCTGAACATTTCAGCAGCTTAGCGCCTTCCATCAGGCGTTCGAAGTCATAGGTCACGGTCTTGGCGGCGATGGCGCCTTCCATGCCTTTAACGATCAGGTCGGCCGCTTCGAACCAACCCAGGTGACGCAGCAGTAGTTTGATACTACACTATTAATACATTGATTAATATAGAAAATAAAACAAAAAACATGTCATTGCCGGCTGTCTTACCATTTTCATAACATTCTGAATTGAAAAGCTTAATGTTAGGTTTTGATAACTTGTTTTTCCGGAACTCCAGCGTACATTCCCCTCTTCTAACCTATAATTAGCCAAGGTAGCTAAACATGTGTAGTCGCTTTGCTCAGATACAGATTTGAACCGATTACCTTATAGAACTACCTTTTTAGTAATGCTAATCCACTGGTTTTAATTCAACAATAAACTCAGCGAATTCGTTATAGTACTCAAAATAGTTGTTTAATTGTTCTTGCGTAACTTTTCTTACGGTTTTTCTTGGTCCGTTAACCAATGGTATTATTGTTGTTAAAAGGTACTGTCTATTATAAGACTCATTTTCACACTCTTCATTTGAAATCTCGCACTCACTTATTATTTCACCACTTGCATAATTAGACTCAATGTCATAACTCAACTCTTCAAGCAAAATCATTCCTGAGCTAATAACTCGCTCTTGGTCCTCTTCATCTATGTCAGCACCATGGATTGCTCTATTTGATATTGAGATAACATCGAGTAATGGCTTCCCCAAGTTCTCGGCTATAACACCTTTTTCAATCAAAGACATGATTGATTGTTTTAGTGGCGGTATTTTAATACCATCAGATTCACCCAAGAATTTCATATACATATGAATTCTTTTTTCAATCTCAATTCTAAGCTTCGCGAAAGCTAACGTTGGATCACGCCCCTTCAACTCATTTATTATCTCAATGTCTTTTTCTAGCTTATATATTCTTTCGTTTGGATTCCTTTCTTGAGGCAACGACTCCTCCACTTGAAATACCAACTCATCAATTTCTTGACTGTCTATTTTTTCAACTTCAAAATCACCATATTTTATTCTTTTTATTTCTTTCACATATGGAGATGACAGAATCACAAGCAATAAGAATACTGATATGACATCGACTTTTAAAAATGACAAATTCAAAGTATTAATGATTAGCAACATAGCTGAAAAAATGACAACTAGTTGCCATATCCTTAAATCCCGAATTTTCACCAAACCTCTTGAGGTTAAACCTTTTAAATGCGATTTAATATTGTTCATTATATCAATAAAATTCATCACCGATGTCCATTTTGAAATCCTATAAAATCAATGATTATGATACAGTTATAAATTATTTTCTCAATATACTTTAGCCATAGGGAGATCAGTTATGCGAGTTGTATAAACTGGTGATAGTAGCTCACGCTTCATTGACCACACCTGTTGCGCACCTTGTCTGGACTGCTGCCACTAGATTGTCTATGAGGCATGGGTCAAAACCCATGCCCAATCAGACCTGCAGAGAATGCGATAGAAAGGCTTCACGCGGCATTTCACAAAATCAATAATGTCTGCCTCCTTCATCGCTGAGGCCTTAGAGGGATATCCAGGCCCCCAATCATCATAGAGATCATCGTATATGCGGTAAAACTGCCAGCAGATGTTGCTGAGGATACGAGAACCCGGAGATGAGTGAAATGCAGGGATTTGATGCAGCCGTAACTCTAATTCTTTGGAAGTCTCGGCATGCATAAGATACCAGGCTTTGATCCTTAGCCACGTCATTGCACTAGCGTTGATGCTGGGCATAATGATGTTTTGTTCAAGCATATATGCATAAAGGTAGCGCTCAATTTCATCTGGATCAGGACGTTTATCTAAATTGAGGGAGGCTAAAATTAGCAATGATTCAGAATTATTGCCCGATAGTAGCTTTCTTTCTGCCCACTCAAGGACCATCTTGTCATAATCATCGACGCGATAAGCCTCGAAAGATTCACCAATCGTTTTCAAACAAAGAATTTCGTGAAGGTCATGTTTGTATTTATTTTCCATAACGTCATTCAATCCATGTCGTTAAGAGGGGTCAAGTGGATGGCTTGGTTGTGACGACCCGGTGCAAATTGAGCGTACCCCATTACCATCTTAATGTCAGCGTTATCATCCCTACAAAACTACCGATCCACTATCATAGAATCTCCAGCACTCCAACGTCCGCTTCTAGCACAGAGCTGCCTGTCGGATTGGGTTTGACTCTGTGCCGTGTCGGGTCTGAACTAATAAACTGAGGGTCCCCCTCAAGCTTTTACTCTTTCTCAAACCCAAACGTCACACGGTGCCGTTTTAAGTATTTTTTATTCTCACCAAACAGCCCATCAATTTTTGAGTCCAAGGGAATTTTTAAATCACGAAGCAGACTTGCAAATTCTTTCTTGTGCAATAAGTGCCCATTATCATCAAAACTGATCATACCCCGATCAAACAATCTGTCCAGGTTAGGAATGAGGGGGAATCCGTTGTAAGGGTCAACTTTCTCTTTGTCATTTGAGATAGACCACGAAACAATATGGGACGCGGTTAGCATTGACTCAAGCGCAATGCCTGTTACCGCGCATTTTCCGCCCCACTTCTTAAATAATTTATCTCGGTAGGGACCGTGACCAACGCGAGCCTGAATGACTGTTGATTTAGTACTTCCTCTCGCCTCTTTCACCGTGGCAGTCTGCTTATTGAAGTCTATTGAAATATTGTCGTTAATAAAACTTGCTATCATTTTTGCTGCAGTTTCGGGTATTTCGCACATGTAGGTCTGCGTGCAAAACCCGTTCTCAGCAAAAACTGTTGGCCGACTTAACTCATTAAACGCAGCCATAAACGTATCTCTGAACTGCAAAATATCGATTGGATGCTCTAAAACGGTCAAATCTACATCTACCTTGGTTCCTTCACGCTCCCACTTATCAAAAGATCGATTAGGTGGCCGCGGTGCATCATCAGCATCGGCTGTAGCAGTCGCTACATAGACAATCTCTCGATCCTTATTACAAAAGATGACGTCACCTACTTTTACATCCTTCACTGTTTCCCAAGAGGCATTATTAAACTTTTTCCCATGCTTATTCATGCCATATTGCGGAGCCCAGAGGAAATTATGTTCTTTAACCTCATTAAAACTGCTACCAATATTCACCCAAAAAAAGCTCATTAACACTCCTTGTAGAATTTTATCTCATGCTAAAAAAATGCAGTTGCAGGTAGTTTATCGTCCATTTCATAGCAAAGTTTAGACGCAGCTCAACCTTTAGATCTATACGCTCAAAAGCGCCAAAATGGCCGAGTTTTGATAACTTATTTTGATAACGTTTTGATAACCGTTGCAATTTGAATAATAAAAAACGGGAACCATCAGGCTCCCGTTATCATTTAACGCTTAAACACCATTACATATGTTCGACGATAGCGTCGCCAAACTCTGAACATTTCAGCAGCTTAGCGCCTTCCATCAGGCGTTCGAAGTCATAGGTCACGGTCTTGGCGGCAATGGCGCCTTCCATGCCTTTAACGATCAGGTCGGCCGCTTCGAACCAGCCCAGGTGACGCAGCATCATTTCTGCAGACAGGATAACGGAACCTGGGTTCACTTTGTCCTGGCCGGCATATTTTGGTGCGGTGCCGTGGGTAGCTTCGAACAGCGCGCACTCGTCGCCGATGTTGGCGCCCGGCGCGATGCCGATGCCGCCAACCTGCGCAGCCAGTGCGTCAGAGATGTAGTCGCCGTTCAGGTTCATACAGGCGATCACGTCGTACTCCGCCGGACGCAGCAGGATCTGCTGCAGGAAGGCGTCGGCGATCACGTCTTTAACCACGATCTCTTTACCGGTGTTCGGGTTTTTGATTTTCAGCCACGGGCCGCCGTCAATCAGTTCGCCGCCGAACTCTTCGCGCGCCAGTTCGTAGCCCCAGTCCTTGAAGGCACCTTCGGTGAACTTCATGATGTTGCCTTTGTGAACCAGAGTCACAGAGTCACGGTCGTTGACGATCGCATATTCGATCGCCGCACGTACCAGACGCTTGGTGCCTTCTTCTGAACATGGCTTCACGCCGATGCCGCACTGCTCTGGGAAACGGATTTTCTGCACGCCCATCTCGTCGCGCAGGAATTTGATCACTTTATCCGCTTCGGCAGAGCCGGCTTTCCACTCGATACCGGCGTAGATGTCTTCGGCGTTTTCACGGAAGATCACCATATCGGTCAGTTCTGGGTGTTTAACCGGGCTAGGGGTGCCCTGATAGTAACGCACCGGGCGCAGGCAGACATACAGATCCAGCTGCTGACGCAGGGCAACGTTCAGAGAACGGATACCGCCGCCGACCGGGGTGGTCAGTGGGCCTTTGATGGCAACGCGGTAATCGCGGATCAGGTCCAGAGTTTCTTCCGGCAGCCACACGTCTTTCCCGTAAACGTGGGTAGATTTTTCGCCGGTGTAGATTTCCATCCAGGAGATTTTACGCTCGCCGTGGTAAGCCTTCTCAACTGCAGCATTAACCACATTAATCATGGCAGGGGTCACGTCAACGCCGATACCGTCGCCTTCGATGAACGGAATGATCGGGTTATGCGGAACAACCAGTTTACCCTGGGCATCGACCGTAATTTTTTTACCTTCTGCCGGAACAACTACTTTGCTTTCCATCAACCTCTCCTTCAAGCGCAATTTTTGTTAATGCTTTGTAAGATGCGTGTCAATACTACTCGAATATTCAATCCGCGCCAATCCGAAACGGATTCAGTTATAATGCGCCTATCATTCGCAAGTACAATAGATATGAATAAATTCCCTGTTAAAAAACACCAAGTTAAACGATTCAGCCGACCGAATAGCGCCAAACGCCCCGCGGCGTCGGGGCCGCGCCGGGTGGTGTTATTCAACAAGCCCTTCGATGTGCTGCCGCAGTTCACCGATGAAGCCGGCCGCGCCACGCTAAAGGAATTTATTCCCTTTAACGACGTCTACGCCGCCGGCCGCCTGGACCGCGACAGCGAAGGGCTGCTGGTGCTGACCAACGACGGCAAACTGCAGGCGGCGCTCACCCAGCCGGGCAAACGCACCGGCAAAGTCTATTACGTCCAGGTGGAAGGCGATCCGCAGGAGAGCGATCTGGCGCCGCTGCGCAGCGGCGTGACGCTGAAGGACGGCCCCACCCTGCCCGCCGGCGTCGAACGGGTGGCGGAACCCGCCTGGCTGTGGCCGCGTACGCCGCCGATCCGCGAGCGTAAAAGCATCCCCACCAGCTGGCTGAAAATCACGCTGCATGAAGGACGAAATCGTCAGGTGCGTCGCATGACGGCGCATATCGGGTTCCCTACCCTGCGCCTGATTCGCTACAGTATGGGTAATCTTTCATTGGGCGACTTGCAGCCCGGTGAATGGAAAACCACGGATTCACCGTAGCCAATCGGAGAGTTGCGCCATGAAAACGTTACCTACCCTGCTGTTAACCACGCTGCTGTGCGCCGCCGGCGCGCAGGCCGCCAGTTTCGACTGCCGCCAGGCGGTCGCCAAGGATGAACAGGCGATTTGCGCCAGCCGCTCGCTGAGCGATAAAGACGTTGAAATGGCCACCAAGTATCAGTTTCTGCGCGGCCTGTTCGCCATGGGCTTCCGCGGCGAAATGCAGGACCAGCAAAGCCGCTGGCTGGCAACGCGTAAACAGTGCGGCGGCGACGTCGCCTGCCTGAGCAACAGCTACCGCCAGCGCATCGGCGAGCTGGACGCGATTTACAACAAAATCGACCGGCCATTGTAAGGAGGCGCCATGTTCAAACCGCACGTTACCGTCGCCAACGTGGTGCACGCCGCCGGCAAGTTTTTAATCGTCGAAGAGACCGTGAACCATAAGGCGCTGTGGAACCAGCCCGCCGGCCACCTGGAGGCCGACGAGACGCTGCTGCAGGCCGCCGAGCGCGAACTGTGGGAAGAGACCGGCATCCGCGCCGCGCCGCAGTCGTTCCTGAAGATGCATCAGTGGATCGCGCCGGACGGCACGCCGTTCCTGCGCTTTTGCTTCGTCGTCGAACTGCCGGAGATCGCGCCGACCGCGCCGCAGGACAGCGATATCGACCGCTGCCTGTGGCTCAGCGCCGACGAGATTCTGCACGCCCCCAACCTGCGCTCGCCGCTGGTGGCAGAGAGCCTGCGCTGCTACCGGCAGCCCGAGCGCTACCCGCTCTCGCTGATCGGCAGTTTTAACTGGCCGTACTGAAGCACAATAAGTGCCGTGCGCGCAGGCCGCCATCGTGGTAAAATCCTGCGCCTGTTTTTTTATCAGCACGGTTCGTGTTCAAGTTCGTGAGATCCCCATGTCAGACAACAGCCAGAAAAAAGTAATCGTCGGTATGTCCGGCGGCGTCGACTCTTCCGTTACCGCCTATCTGTTACAGCAACAGGGCTACCAGGTCGCTGGGCTGTTTATGAAGAACTGGGAAGAAGACGATGACGAAGAGTACTGCTCCGCAGCGACCGATCTGGCCGACGCCCAGGCGGTCTGCGACAAGCTCGGCATTGAGCTGCACACGGTCAACTTCGCGGCGGAATACTGGGACAACGTGTTCGAGCTGTTTTTAGAAGAGTACAAGGCCGGCCGCACGCCGAACCCGGACATCCTGTGCAATAAAGAGATCAAGTTTAAAGCCTTCCTGGAATTCGCCGCCGAAGATCTGGGCGCCGACTATATCGCCACCGGCCACTACGTGCGCCGCCAGGACGTTGACGGCAAAAGCCGCCTGCTGCGCGGCGTCGATGGCAACAAAGACCAGAGCTACTTCCTGTATACCCTGAGCCACGAGCAGGTAGCGCAGAGCCTGTTCCCGGTCGGCGAGCTGGAAAAGCCGGAGGTGCGCCGCATCGCCGAACAGCTGGAGCTGGTCACCGCCAAGAAAAAAGACTCCACCGGCATCTGCTTTATCGGCGAGCGCAAGTTCCGCGACTTCCTCGGCCGCTACCTGCCGGCGCAGCCCGGCCCGATTATGACCGTCGACGGTCAGACCATCGGCCAGCATCAGGGGCTGATGTACCACACGCTGGGCCAGCGTAAAGGGCTCGGCATCGGCGGCATGAAAGACAGCAGCGAAGATCCGTGGTACGTGGTCGACAAAGACGTCGCCAACAACGTGCTGATCGTCGCTCAGGGCCACGATCATCCGCGCCTGATGTCGGTCGGCCTGATCGCCCAGCAGCTGCATTGGGTTGACCGCCAGCCGCTGACCGCCCCGCTGCGCTGTACGGTGAAAACCCGCTACCGCCAGCAGGATCTGCCGTGCACCATCACCCCGATCGACGAGCAACGCATCGAAGTGCGCTTCGACGAGCCGGTAGCGGCGGTCACGCCGGGCCAGTCGGCGGTGTTCTACCAGGGCGAAATCTGCCTGGGCGGCGGTATCATCGAACAGCGCCTGCCGCTCACCGCGGAGTAATCGCCGGCCATCGCCCGGCGCGGACGCAATGCGCGCTGGGTTTGGCCCGCGTTTTATGGCATGATTTGCAACATTCACGATCATTATCGTTACCGGCGCGGGCAGAGGTTATTATTTTACCGCCACGCAGCCTGTCACCGTAAGCCATGTACCGTATACAGGAGTATTCGTGGCGAAGAATTATTATGACATCACGTTGGCCATGGCCGGAATCAGCCAGTCAGCGCGTTTGGTTCAGCAGTTGGCGCATGAAGGGCAATGCGACCGCGAAGCGTTGCACACCTCGCTCAGCAGCCTGTTGCAGATGAACCCCGCCTCCACGCTGGCGGTATTCGGCGGTGAAGAGCGTAATTTGAAAGTCGGCCTGGAAACGCTGATGGGCGTACTGAACGCCAACAATAAAGGCCCCGGCGCCGAACTGACCCGCTACACCATCAGCCTGATGGTGCTGGAGCGCAAGCTCAACGCCAACAAGCAGGCGATGAATACCCTCGGCGAACGCCTTGAACAGCTGGAACGCCAGCTGGCGCACTTCGAGCTGGAATCCGACACCATTATCAGCGCGCTGGCCGGCATCTATGTCGACGTGGTCAGCCCGCTGGGGCCGCGCATTCAGGTCACCGGTTCACCGGCCATTTTGCAAAACAGCCAGGTGCAGGCCAAGGTGCGCGCCACGCTGCTGGCCGGCATCCGCGCCGCCGTGCTGTGGCAACAGGTCGGCGGCAGCCGCCTGCAGTTAATGTTTTCCCGTAATCGTCTGTTCACGCAGGCGCAAAATATCGTTGCTCATTGTTAATTTTCCCAGGAGTTGCTACCGATGGAATTATCCTCACTGACCGCCGTTTCCCCCGTTGACGGACGCTACGGTGATAAAGTCAGCGCACTGCGCACCATTTTCAGCGAATTCGGCCTGCTGAAATTCCGCGTACAGGTTGAAGTACGTTGGCTGCAAAAACTGGCGGCCTGCGCAGAAATCAAGGAAGTTCCTGCTTTTGACGCCGACGCAAACGCTTTCCTCGACAAGATCGTGGCAGAATTCAGCGAAGAAGACGCCCGGCGCATCAAAACCATCGAGCGCACCACCAACCACGATGTGAAAGCGGTCGAATATTTTCTGAAAGAGAAAGTGGCGGCAGTACCGGCGCTGCACGCGGTGTCCGAATTTATCCACTTCGCCTGTACCTCCGAAGATATCAATAACCTGTCCCACGCGCTGATGCTGAGTACCGCCCGCCAGGACGTGGTGCTGCCTTACTGGCGTCAGACCATCGACGCCATCGCCAAACTGGCGCAGGAATACCGTGATATCCCGCTGCTGTCCCGCACCCACGGCCAGCCGGCCACGCCGTCTACCGTCGGTAAAGAGCTGGCCAACGTGGCGTACCGCATGGAGCGTCAGTACCGCCAGCTGGAGCGCGTCGAGATCCTCGGTAAAATCAACGGCGCCGTCGGCAACTACAACGCGCACATCGTCGCCTACCCGGAAGTGGACTGGCACCGCTTCAGCGAAGAGTTCGTCACCTCACTGGGCATTACCTGGAACCCGTACACCACCCAGATCGAACCGCACGACTATATCGCCGAACTGTTCGACTGCATCGCGCGCTTCAACACCATCCTGATCGACTTCGATCGCGATATCTGGGGCTACATCGCGCTGAACCACTTCAAGCAGAAGACCATCGCCGGCGAAATCGGCTCCTCCACCATGCCGCACAAGGTTAACCCGATTGACTTCGAAAACTCCGAAGGCAACCTGGGCCTGGCCAACGCCGTGCTGGGCCACCTGGCGAGCAAACTGCCGGTTTCCCGCTGGCAGCGCGACCTGACCGACTCCACCGTGCTGCGCAACCTGGGCGTGGGCATCGGCTATGCGCTGATCGCCTATCAGGCCACCCTGAAGGGCATCAGCAAGCTGGAAGTGAACCAGGCGCACCTGCTGGATGAACTGGACCACAACTGGGAAGTGCTGGCCGAGCCGATCCAGACCGTAATGCGCCGCTACGGCATTGAAAAGCCGTACGAGAAGCTGAAAGAGCTGACCCGCGGCAAACGCGTGGACGCCGCCGGCATGCAGGCGTTTATCGACGGCCTGGCGCTGCCGGAAGACGAGAAAACCCGTCTGAAGGCGATGACGCCGGCCAACTATATCGGCCGCGCCACCACCATGGTGGACGAGCTGAAATAATCCGCGCTGACGCGCAGCCAGGCGGCCTCCGGGCCGCCTTTTTTTATCCCCCCGCCCTCGCCCCCCGTTCCGTTTAAGTTTGGTTTAGCTTCACCCCGCCGTCGTTGAATCAACGTTTACCGGCCGCTGCCGATAATTAAGCCGTAATCCGCTCCCGCAATCCGGGAAAACCGTGCTTAATTGCGTGATACCTATATAATTTGGGTGATTGGAGCCGCACCCGCGCGAAAACAGGAGATTATCGATGCGAATACTGGTGGTTGAAGATAATGGTCTGCTGCGTCATCACCTTTCGGTGCAGATGCGCGAGATGGGGCATCAGGTCGACGCGGCGGAAGACAGCAAGGAAGCGGACTATTTCCTGCAGGAACACGCGCCGGATATCGCCATTGTCGATCTTGGCCTGCCGGGCGAGGACGGGCTGGCGCTGATCCGCCGCTGGCGCGCGCACCAGGTCAAACTGCCGATTCTGGTGCTGACCGCCCGCGAAAGCTGGCAGGACAAAGTGGCGGTGCTGGAAGCCGGCGCCGACGACTATGTCACTAAACCTTTCCACCTGGAAGAGGTGATCGCCCGTATGCAGGCCCTGATGCGCCGCAACAGCGGCCTCGCCTCGCAGGTGATCGTGCTGCCGCCCTTCCAGATCGATCTGTCGCGCCGCGAACTGTGCGTCAACGAGCAGCAGATCAAGCTGACGGCGTTTGAATACACCATCATCGAAACGCTGATCCGCAACGCCGGCAAGGTGGTGAGCAAAGATCTGCTGATGCTGCAGCTCTACCCCGACGCCGAACTGCGCGAAAGCCACACCATCGACGTGCTGATGGGCCGGCTGCGTAAAAAGCTCCAGGCTGAACACCCGCAGGAGGTGATCACCACGGTGCGCGGCCAGGGATACCGCTTCGACATTAAGTGAGAGTTATGTTCAACAGGGATAAAAAACCGTTCTCGCTGCGCGCCCGCTTTCTGATGGCGACCGCCGGCGTCATTCTGGCGCTGTCACTCTCCTATGGTCTGGTGGCGGTGGTCGGCTATATTGTCAGCTTCGACAAAACCGCCTTCCGCCTGCTGCGCAGCGAGAGCAATCTGTTTTTCAGCCTGGCCCAGTGGAAGGACCAAAAACTCACCATCGCCATTCCGCCGGATATCGATCTGAACTCCCCGACGCTGGTGTTTATCTATGATCAGCACGGTCACCTGCTGTGGAGCCAGCGCCAGATGCCCGAGCTGGAAAGGCTGATCGACAAAAAATGGCTGAAAGAGGCCGGATTTTACGAAATCGACACCGACACCCGCATCAGCAGCGAAGTGCTGGGCGATAACCCCAAGGCGCAGGATCAGCTGAAGGACTACGACGCCTCCGACCAAAATGCGTTAACCCACTCGGTGGCGGTCAATACCTATGCCGCCACCGCGCGCCTGCCGGCGCTGACCATTGTAGTGGTCGACTCCATTCCACAGGAGCTGCAGCGCTCGGACGTGGTGTGGGAGTGGTTCAGCTACGTGCTGCTGGCCAACCTGCTGCTGGTAGTGCCGCTGCTGTGGCTGGCCGCCTACTGGAGCCTGCGGCCGATCAAAACGCTGATCCATCAGGTCGGCGATCTGGAAAACGGCGAACGCGAGCAGCTGGATGAAAATCCCCCCAGCGAACTGCGCGGCCTGGTGCGCAACCTCAATATTCTGGTACGCAATGAGCGTCAGCGTTACACCAAGTACCGCACCACGCTGTCCGACCTGACCCACAGCCTGAAAACGCCGCTGGCGGTGCTGCAGACGACGCTGCGCTCGCTGCGTTCCGGCAAGCAGACCACTATCGAAGAGGCGGAGCCGATCATGCTGGAGCAGATCGGCCGCATCTCGCAGCAGATTGGCTATTACCTGCACCGCGCCAGCATCAACTCCGGGCAAACGGTGCTGACGCGCGAGATCCACTCGGTGCCGGCGCTGCTCGACAGCCTGAGCCTGGCGCTGAACAAGGTCTACCAGCGCAAGGGCGTGGTGATTACGCTGGATATTTCGCCGGAGGTCACCTTTATCGGCGAGAAAAACGACTTTATGGAAGTGATGGGCAACGTGCTGGAAAACGCCTGTAAATACTGCCTGGAGTTTGTCGAAATCACCACCAAGCACTCCGACGAACACCTGACCATCGTAGTGGACGATGACGGCCCCGGCATCCCGCAGAGCAAACGCTCGCTGATCTTCCAGCGCGGCCAGCGCGTCGACACCCTCAGCCCCGGTCAGGGGCTGGGCCTGTCGGTAGCGGCGGAAATTATCGAACAGTACGACGGGGAGATCGCCATCGCCGACAGCCCGCTCGGCGGCGCGCGCATGATGGTCACCTTTGCCCGCCAGTACGACGCACACGGCGAATAATGCCGCACACCGGCGCGCCACGCGCCGGATCTCTGCCGACAATGCTGCAGCTTCAGCGACGAAGAGTATATAATCCTCTACAGGCACACTCCTCTCCTGGAATACAACATGGATTATCAATTAGATCTGGACTGGCGCGATTTTCTGCAGCGTTATTGGCAAAAGCGTCCGGTGATTCTCAAGCGCGGCTTTAAAAACTTTATCGATCCGATCTCTCCGGACGAACTGGCCGGGCTGGCAATGGAAAATGAGGTAGACAGCCGAGTCGTCAGCCATCAGGACGGGCGCTGGCAGGTGGCGCACGGGCCTTTCGAAAGTTATGACCACCTGGGTGAAAACAACTGGTCGCTGCTGGTGCAGGCGGTGGACCACTGGCACGAGCCCTCCGGCGCGCTGATGCGCCCGTTCCGCCAGCTGCCGGACTGGCGCATGGACGATCTGATGATCTCCTTCTCGGTGCCGGGCGGCGGCGTAGGACCGCACCTCGACCAATACGACGTATTTATCATTCAGGGCACCGGCCGCCGCCGCTGGCGCGTCGGGGAAAAGGTGCCGATGAAGCAGCACTACCCGCATCCGGATCTGCTGCAGGTGGAGCCGTTCGACGCCATTATCGATGAAGAGATGGAGCCGGGCGATATTCTCTATATTCCGCCGGGCTTCCCGCATGAGGGCTACGCGCTGGAAAACGCGCTCAACTATTCGGTCGGTTTCCGCACGCCCAACGGCCGGGAGCTGATCAGCGGCTTCGCCGATTACGTACTGGCGCGCGAGCTGGGCAGCCAGCGCTATAGCGATCCCGATATTCAGCTGCGTGAGCATCCGGCCGAGGTGCTGCCGCAGGAGGTGGATGCGCTGCGGACGATGATGTTGGATCTGGTGCAGCAGCCGGAGCACTTCCAGCAGTGGTTCGGCGAGTTTATCTCGCAATCGCGCCACGAGCTGGACGTCGCGCCGCCGGAGCCGCCGTATCAGGCCGGTGAAATCTACGAACTGCTGCAACAGGGCGAAGCCCTGCAGCGTCTGGGCGGACTGCGTGTGCTGCGCGTCGGCGACCGCTGCTTCGTCAACGGGGAGCTGATTGATACCGAGCATCTGCAGGCCGCCGATGCCCTGTGCCAGCACTTCAGCGTCGATGCCGGGCTGCTGGGGGACGCCGTCGACGATCCGTCCTTCCTCGCCCTGCTGACCGCCCTGATCAACAACGGCTACTGGTATTTTAACGACTGACGCCGCCGCTACGATGCGTTATCAGCCCCCGCTTGCCGGGGGCTTTTTTTCGCCGCTGGCTAGCCCAGCACGGCGGTAAACGCATGAATATCAAAATTCATCGCCACCTTCTCCGCCGGCTCAATATCCCGTACCGCGGCGCGAAACCATTCGATATACGCCGGCCCGCCCTCTTCCTCGATATAGCGCGTCACGTAGCTGGTGGATAAAAAGAACAGCGCTACCTCTTCCGGCGTCAGGAAAATGATATTGGCGAACACCTCGCGCCGCGCCTGTTGCAGATGGCTGCAGCCCTGCATAATTTCCAGCGTGTCATCGTACTGCGTCAGCCGGGGGTCGCGGTGGCGCGCCCATTTGGTTACCAGCTCCCGCTCGATAAAATCGCGCAGTGGCCCGTACGCCAGCGGAAAGTCATACTTGTAGGCGCAGAACAGCCCGCCGGGGTTCAGCCATACCGGCAGTTTCATCAGCACCGCCTTGCGGTCCATCCAATAAAACGACGTGGCGCTGGTGACAACGTCAAAACGGCGCGCCGGCGCGAAGTCTTCCGCGCCGCTGACGCTGAAGGTCAGCGCCGGATAGTTCTGCCGCGCCTTCTCGATCAGCGCCGCGCCGATATCACAGCCTGCCACCTGCTGAAACAGTCCCTGCAGACGCACGGTGGAGACGCCGTTGCCGCAACCGATATCCAGCGCGGCGTTACGCCCCGGCGCTCTGGCCGCCAGCGACGCATACAGCGCATCGGGATAGCTAATTTTGCTGCGCACCGCGTTATACGCCTGCGCATGCGTATTAAACTGCTGCATTTCGTTCCCTCAATATTTTGAATAGCCGACGTCGGCCGTATTACGCGGATGCGGCCCGCGCCAGCGCGCGATAGCCTTCAAGCTCGGCCGGCGGCATACCGGCCGCTTGCGCCGCGGCGCAAATCTGCTGCCAGGTATTGCCGTCAATCGGGATGCCGTCCTGCAGGCGCAGCGCACGGTTCATCTCTTCCCACTCTCCCGGCACCTGAATCGGCTCGTCGCCGCTTTCCGGCGAGGCCTTCACCCAGTCGACAAAGGCTTCGGCCTCGGCCTGCATCGCCGGCGCCTCAAAGGCGTCCGGGCTGAGGATAATGGTAGTCATGCCGTTGATGATCGCGTCGTTGGTCACCTGCAGCGTGTCGTCATGGGTAGTTTGTCCGCCGGAAAGCGCGCCGCCCAGGATTTCGCACAGCGTCGCCAGCGCATAGCCCTTATGGGCGCCGAACGGCAGCAGCGAACCAAACGGCGCTTCATGCATCACCTTCGGTTCGTTGGTCGGCCGTCCCTGCTCATCGATCAGATAGCCAGGCGCCACCGTCAGGCCTTTGTTGTACGCGACGCGCGTTTTGCCATAGGCAATGCCGCTGGTAGCAAAATCCAGCAGCAACGGCGCCTGGCCGGGACGAGGGAAAACAACGCAGAAAGGGTTGGTGCCAAAGCGGCGATCGCTGCCGCCAAACGGCGCCACCATCGGATCGCCCATCACGTTGACGAAGTGAATGGAAACCAGACCGGCGCGCGCGCACTGCTCCGCCCAGTGGCCAATGCGGCCGATATGGTGGGCGTTATGCAGCGCCACGGCGGCGATCCCCAGCTGGTGCGCGCGTTCAATGCCGCGCTCCATGGCCTCGCAGGCGACCACCTGGCCAAAACCTTTGCCGCCGTCCAGCGTCAGCACCGCTCCGGCATCCTTCACCACCCGGGCATGGGTATTCAGCTGCAGATGCCCCTGCGCCAGCGATGACATATAGCGCGGGATCATGCCGACGCCGTGCGAATCGTGCCCGGCCAGATTGGCCTGCACCAGGTGCTCTGCCACCAGCTCGGCCTCACGGGCAGAACTGCCGGTATGACGCCAGATAGCCTGAACAAACTGCCCCAACCGCTGGCTGTCGATACGATACTCAGAACTCATGCCGCGAATCTCCTTGTGCGTGAATGTCTTTCCACCCTAAGCACAAAAAGTCATTGCGGCAAGTTAGCAACTCACTCTTTAGCGCGCTCCGCCGTCAGGGTTGCGATACGCATGATCACCGCCACCGCCTGCTCCATGCCCTCCAGCGTAATAAACTCGTGTTTGCTGTGGAAATTGTAGCCGCCGGTAAACAGATTAGGACACGGCAGCCCCTTGAAAGAGAGCTGTGCGCCGTCGGTGCCGCCGCGGATCGGCTTGAGCACCGGTTCAATCCCGCAGTCGCGCATTGCCCGCTGCGCCAGCTCAACCACGTGCGGATATTCGGCCACCTGCTCGCGCATATTGTAGTAGCTGTCCTCAATGGTGACGTCGATGCGACACTCACGCGGCAGCCCTTGGCCCACGTGCTCCGCCGCCGCCATCAGCTTACGTTTGCGGGCGGCAAAGCCGTCGCGTTCAAAGTCGCGCAGGATATAGTGCATCTCGGCGCGGTCGACCTGCCCCTTGATGCTGCTCAGATGATAGAACCCCTGATAATCCGCGGTGTTTTCCGGCGTTTCCTCCGCCGGCAGGCATTGGTGGAAACGGGTCGCCAGCGTCAGTGCGTTGACCATCACGCCCTTGGCGCTGCCGGGATGCGCATTGTTGCCGACGATTTTCACCACCGCTGAGGCGGCGTTGAAGTTCTCGCACTCCAGCTCTCCCACGCCGCCGCCGTCAATGGTATAGGCCCAGGCGGCGTTAAAGCTTTCGACGTCAAAATAACGGGCGCCTTTGCCGACCTCTTCATCCGGCGTAAAGGCGATGCGGATATCACCGTGCGGAATGTGCTGCTGCCGCAGACGCACCATGGCGGTAATGATTTCGGCAATGCCGGCCTTATCGTCCGCGCCAAGCAGCGTTTTGCCATCGGTAGTGATCAGCGTCTGGCCCAACAGCTGGTGCAGCACCGGGAAACGCACCGGCGACAGCACCTCATCGCCGATACCCAGCGCGATATCGCCGCCGCGGTAATTTTCCACAATTTGCGGGTTCACCTGCTTGCCGCTGACGTCCGGCGAGGTATCAAGGTGGGAGATAAAGCCGATGGCAGGCACTGGCCAGGCGACGTTGGATGGCAGGGTCGCCGTGACGCAGCCCTGTTCACTCTGCATCACCTGCGCAAACCCCAGTTCCAGCAGCTCCTGCTGTAACGCGCGCGCCAGTTTCAGCTGCCCGTCCGTACTTGGCACATGTTTAACGTTCGCTTTGGATTGCGTATCAAAGGTGACGTAGTTAAAAAAACGATCGAGTAGTTTATCCATGATGGCGCCCTTCAAATTATCGCAAGTCATTATGCAAAAGCGCCTGGCGGAAAATATTGCGTCAGGTCATTTTTAACCAGAATTAGCGAGAATCATTACCGGTGCTAATAATTCATTGATTCCGCGAATGCGTTAAACTGTCGCATAGTGCGGCTATAATGGTAAAAATCAGCGCGTTGTCGGCGGTTCGGCTTTCAATTCACTGCCACAGCGTCTATCATGCGCCCTCTAAAAATTTCGAGCGGCGCCACTGGTTTTGAGCTTTTAGTACGGCGAGGTATTTCGCTAGCTCTCGCAGTCTTTTCCAGCGGCGGTTCTATCTGCAAGAGTTCACGGGATAGAGTGACACCATAAATGACTGAGACATCCTCTCTAAAGCCACTTGTTGAATTAAAAGCGTTAAGCAAAGGGTTCGACGGCAAAACTATCATCGGCGATCTTGAACTCACCATTAATAACGGCGAGTTTGTGACGATCCTCGGCCCCTCCGGCTGCGGCAAGACCACCGTATTGCGCCTGATCGCCGGCCTGGAAGATGCCGACAGCGGCCAGATCGTGCTCGACGGTCTGGATATTACCGACATTCCGGCCGAACACCGTCACGTCAATACCGTCTTCCAGAGCTACGCGCTGTTCCCGCATATGACGGTGTTTGACAACGTCGCCTTCGGCCTGCGGATGCAGAAAACGCCGGCGGCGGAGATTCCCCCCCGGGTGGAAGAGGCACTGCGCATGGTGCAGTTGGACGCCTTCGCCCAGCGGCGTCCCAGCCAGCTGTCCGGCGGCCAGCAACAGCGCGTCGCCATCGCCCGCGCGGTGGTGAACAAACCGAAAATTCTGCTGCTGGATGAGTCGCTGTCGGCGCTGGACTATAAACTGCGCAAGCAGATGCAGAACGAGCTGAAAGCGCTGCAGCGCAAGCTCGGCATCACCTTTGTGTTTGTCACCCACGATCAGGAAGAGGCGCTGACCATGTCCGACCGCATCGTGGTGATGCGTGAGGGCCGCATTGAGCAGGACGGCACGCCGCGCGAGATCTACGAAGAGCCGCGCAACCTGTTCGTCGCCAGCTTTATCGGCGAGATCAATATCTTCGATGCCACCGTGCTGCAGCGCATCGACGCACAGCGGGTGCGCGCCAACGTCGAAGGACGCGAATGCGATATCTACGCCAGTCTGCCGGTCAGCGCCGGCCAGCGCCTGAAAGTGCTGCTGCGGCCGGAGGATCTGCGCGTTGAAGAGATTAACGGCGCCGAACAGGTCGACGGCCTGATCGGCTACGTGCGCGAGCGTAACTACAAGGGAATGACGCTGGATTCGGTCGTTGAGCTGGAAAACGGCAAGATGGTGATGGTCAGCGAATTCTTCAACGAAGACGACCCGGACGTCGACCATTCGCTGAATCAGAAAATGGCGGTGACCTGGGTTGAAAGCTGGGAGGTGGTGCTGGCCGATGAAGACCTCGCGTAAACGGTTCCAGAATGTGGTGATTGCCGGGGTGGTGGCCTGGCTGGTGCTGTTCGTCTTTATGCCGAACCTGATGATCATCGGCACCAGCTTCCTGACCCGCGACGACGCCAACCTGATTCAGATGGTGTTCACGCTGGATAACTACACCCGGCTGTTCGATCCGCTGTACGCCGAAGTGCTGCTGCACTCGCTGAATATGGCGGTGATCGCCACCCTGTGCTGCCTGGCGATCGGCTATCCGTTCGCCTTTATTCTGGCGCGCCTGCCGCAGAAAGTGCGGCCGCTGCTGCTGTTTCTGCTGATTGTTCCCTTCTGGACCAACTCGCTGATCCGCATCTACGGCCTGAAGCTGTTTCTCAGCACCCGCGGCTACCTGAACGATTTCCTGCTGTGGCTGGGGGTGATCGACAAGCCGTTTCGCATCATGTACACCTCCGAGGCGGTGGTGCTGGGCCTGATCTATATTCTGCTGCCGTTTATGGTGATGCCGCTCTACTCCAGCATCGAGAAGCTGGATAAATCCTGCCTGGAGGCGGCGCGCGATCTCGGCGCCAGCAAGCTGCAGACCTTTATCCGCATCATCGTGCCGCTGACCATGCCGGGCATTATCGCCGGCTGCCTGCTGGTGATCCTGCCGGCGATGGGGCTGTTCTTCGTCGCGGACCTGATGGGCGGTGCGAAAAACCTGCTGATCGGCAACGTGATCAAGAGCCAGTTCCTGAATATTCGCGACTGGCCGTTCGGCGCCGCCACCAGCATCTGCCTGACGCTGGTAATGGGCCTGATGCTGCTGGTGTATTACCGCGCGGCGAAACTGCTGAACAAGAAGGTGGAGCTGGAATGATCGGACGCCTGCTACGCGGTGGTTTTATGACCATCATTTACGCCTATTTGTATATTCCGATCGTGATTCTGATCGTCAACTCGTTCAACGCGTCGCGCTTCGGCATTAACTGGCAGGGCTTTACGTTCGACTGGTACTCGACCCTGCTCAACAACGACAGCCTGCTGCAGGCGGCAGGCCACTCGCTGACCATGGCGGTGCTGTCGGCCACCTTCGCCACGGTTATCGGTTCGCTGACCGCGGTGGCGCTGTACCGCTACCGCTTCCGCGGCAAGCCGTTCGTCAGCGGCATGCTGTTTGTGGTGATGATGTCGCCGGATATCGTGATGGCGATCTCCCTGCTGGTGCTGTTTATGCTGCTGGGCATCTCGCTGGGCTTCTGGTCGCTGCTGTTTTCGCATATCACCTTCTGCCTGCCGTTTGTGGTGGTAACCGTCTACTCGCGGCTGAAAGGCTTCGACGTCAAGATGCTGGAAGCGGCGCGCGACCTCGGCGCCGGCGAGGTGACGATTCTGCGTAAAATCATCCTGCCGCTGGCGATGCCGGCGGTCGCCGCCGGTTGGCTGCTGAGCTTTACCCTGTCGATGGATGATGTGGTGGTGTCCTCGTTCGTCACCGGGCCAAGCTATGAGATCCTGCCGCTGAAGATCTACTCAATGGTCAAGGTCGGCGTCTCGCCGGAGGTGAACGCCCTGGCCACCATCCTGCTGCTGATGTCGCTGGTGCTGGTACTCGCCAGTCAGTGGGTAATGCGCGATCGCAATGTCAAATAATCAGGTGGGCACATTCATTTTGTGAATGTGCCCATTTTTATTCTGCTATCCTGTTTTTGGCTAAAAAACCGCTATTTGCCAAGAAGATAACTACCTTTACCCCACGTTGCACGCCGCCTATAATGGCCACTTTCTGGGGTATAGGGCCGCCGCGCCGCTATTCGGCCTATACTGTTAAACGCGATAACTGCTGAAGGATACGCTGCATGAAAAAGTGGTCACACCTGCTCGCAGCCGGGATGATGGCACTGAGCATCGGCTCTGCAACCGCCGCCGATGACGGCAAAACCCTCTATTTCTATAACTGGACTGAATATGTGCCGCCAGGCCTGCTCGATCAGTTCACCAAAGAAACCGGGATTAAGGTGATCTATTCCACCTATGAATCCAATGAAAGCATGTACGCCAAACTGAAAACCTATAAAGACGGCGCGTACGACCTGGTGGTGCCTTCCACCTATTTCATCGCCAAGATGAGCAAGGAAGGCATGCTGCAGAAGATCGACAAAAGCAAGCTCAGCAACTTTAAGGATCTCGATCCCAACCTGCTGAACAAGCCGTTCGATCCGAATAACGACTACTCGATCCCCTATATCTGGGGCGCCACCGCCATCGGCGTCAACAGCGACGAAATCGATCCGAAAACCATCACCTCATGGGCCGACCTGTGGAAGCCGGAATACAAAAGCAGCCTGCTGCTGACCGACGACGCGCGTGAAGTGTTCCAGATGGCGCTGCGTAAACTGGGCTATTCCGGCAATACCACCAATCCGCAGGAGATTGAGGCCGCCTATAACGAGCTGAAAAAGCTGATGCCGAACGTGCTGGCCTTTAACTCCGACAACCCGGGCAACCCGTTTATGGAAGGGGAAGTCAATCTGGGGATGGTGTGGAACGGTTCAGCCTTTGTCGCCCGTCAGGCCGGCACGCCGCTGGAGATCGTCTGGCCGAAAGAAGGCGGCATTTTCTGGATGGACAGCCTGGCGATCCCGGCGAACGCCAAGAACGTCGACGGCGCGCTGAAGCTGATTAACTTCCTGCTGCGACCGGAAATTGCGGTGCAGGTGGCGAAAACCATCGGCTACCCAACGCCGAACCTGGAGGCGAAAAAGCTGCTGCCGCCGGAGATCGCCAACGACAAATCCCTGTATCCGGACGAAGCGGTGATCAAAAACGGCGAATGGCAGAACGATGTCGGCGACGCCAGCACGCTGTACGAAACCCAGTTCCAGAAGCTGAAGGCCGGCCGTTAACGCCAGCCTCACTCCTGTCAGGCCGGGCGCTCCGCCCGGCCCTGTTCTTTTTCCCCACCCAGCGACAACAACCCCTACGGGGTTACGGCCGGTCGGCGCGTTCGATTTTCCCCATCAGGAACTTATGCACGAAGCGCGGCACCACTTCGCTGGCCGGGCCATAGTGCTTCTCGGCAAACTGGCTTTCCACCTGGCTCGGCTCCAGGTTCAGCTCCATGGTGTGCGCGCCGCCCAGCCGCGCCTCGTGTACAAACCCGGCCGCCGGATACACATGGCCGGAGGTGCCGATAGCGACGAAGAAGTCCGCACTTTCCAGCGCCTGATAGATATCGTCCATGCCGATCGGCATTTCGCCGAACCACACCACATGCGGACGCAGCGGCGCCGGGAACTGGCAGCAGTGGCAACGGTCATCGACGTTCAGATCGCCGGGCCAGTCAACCACCTGGCCGGACTGCGTACAGCGCGCCTTCAGCAGTTCGCCATGCATATGCACCACCCGGCGGTTGCCGGCGCGTTCGTGCAGGTTGTCGATATTTTGCGTAATCAGCAGGAAATTGTCCCCCAGCCACTCTTCCAGACTGGCCAGCGCGCGGTGCGCGGCGTTCGGCGCGATATCATCCTGCTGCAGCTGGCGGCGGCGCGCATTGTAAAACGCCTGCACCAGCTCCGGATCGCGCTGGAAGCCTTCCGGCGTCGCCACGTCCTCCACCTTATGCTCTTCCCACAGGCCGTCCGCCGCACGGAAGGTGCGAATGCCGGACTCCGCAGAAATGCCGGCGCCGGTCAACACCACCACAAACGGCTTTTTCAACTCCGCCGCCGCCATGGTATCGCGGTGAAAAATCCGCGAACGGAAACGTTGGTGCAACACATGTTTGCTCTTGCGAAACTGACACAGCCGATGGCGCGTACGCATAACTACTCCTTATTCAATTATCCACCAGGTTGAGGAACGCCGCCCCGCGTACGCCGCCGGCATCGCCATAGCGTGCCGGCTCGATCCTTGGCATCTTCGCCACGCGCAACAGGCTGCGCGGCAGACGCGACGGCAGCGCCTGATAGATCGCTGCAAAATTCGAAAGTCCCCCGCCAATCACCACCAGATGCGGATCGATGACGGTCAGTAAATTGCCCAGGCAAATCGCCAGCAGATCGAGAAAACGCTCAACGTGAGCCTGCGCCTGCGGCTCACCGGCCTGATAATGCGCAATAATTTGCGGTGCAGACAAGCGCTGCTGATAAAAATGCGCGTACAGCCACTCAAATCCGCGGCCTGATATGTAATTTTCAATGCAACCATGGTGGCCGCAGCCGCAGGCAACGCGAGGTATGTCACGCCCCAGCACCTCCAGCGCGTCGACCGGCAGCCGCAGGTGGCCGAATTCGCCGGCAATATGATTACGGCCCGACACCACCTTACCGTCGACGATCAGGCCGCCGCCGACGCCGGTGCCGAGAATCAGCCCAAACACCACCGGATAGCGGCGGAACTCCTCGTCCCAGGCCTCCGACAGCGCGAAGCAGTTGGCGTCGTTTTCCACCCGCACTTCCCGGCCGATCAGCGCCGCCAGATCGCGCGGCAGCGGCTGCCCCATCGCCGCCGGCACGTTGGCGGTAAACAGCGTGCCGTCATCATCGTTCGGCAGGCCGGGGATACCGATGCCCACCTGTCCGGGCGCGCCGCAGACGGCGTCCGCCTCCAGCGTCATATCGCGCAGCGTCGCCAGCAACTGGCGATAGTCGTCCCGCGGGGTCGCCACCCGCTTTTGCCAGATACGCTGCAGCTTGGCGTCAAACACGCCCAGCTCAATTTTGCTGCCGCCCATATCAAAACCGTAGAACATCCGTTACCTCACGCAAAAAAATGGGGCTGCATCACTGCGCCCCATTTTTAATCCGGTCACTGACCGCTTAGCACCCGCGCCGGATCGATACGGCTGGCGCGGCGCGCCGGGTACCAGCTGGCCAGCAGGCTGAGTACGATGGCGGTCGCCAGGACGATCAGTACGTCCAGCCAGTGCAACTCCGACGGTAAAAAGTCGATAAAGTAAATATCGCCGGACAAAAACGAATGTCCGACCATTTTTTCAATCAGCTTGATGATATTCGTCAGCTGCAGCGAGGCAAACACGCCGGCCACCACGCCGCTCAGGCTGCCCACCAGCCCCGCCAGCAGGCCGTACCAGACGAATATCGCCCGGATAAAGCCGTCTTTGGCCCCCAGCGTACGCAGCACGGCGATATCGCCGCTCTTGTCCTTCACCGCCATCACCAGCGTGGAGACGATGTTAAAGCAGGCCACGCCGATCACCAGCACCATCGCCAGATACATAATGGCGCGGATCATCTGAATATCGCGGTACATATAGCCGTACTTGCCGATCCAGCTCTTGATATAGACGTAGGCGTTGGTCACCTCGCCGGCGTCGCGCACCAGCTTATTGGCGGCGAACACGTCGTTCACCTTGATGGCGATACCGGTGACACTGTCACCCATGTCCAGATAGCGCTGCGCATCGGCCAGCGGCACCATCGCCAGGCTGTGATCCAGCTGGCCGCTGAGCTGCAAAATACCGCTGACGTGCAGGCGGATACGCTTCGGCTGCAGCAGTTTCATTTCCGGGTCGCTGTTGGGGATCATCACCGTGACAAAAGAGCCCTGCTTAACGCCGAGCGCATCGGCGACGCCTTTGCCCAGAATCACCTGCTGTTCGCCGCCCTTGAAGTTGGCCCAGGCGTCGCCCTGCACATACTTCGGCAGCGCGCTGAGATCCGCTTCCTGCGCCGGGTCAACCCCCTTCAGCTGCACCGCGCGCAGCTGCGCGCCGTTTTCCATCAGGCCGGTGAAATTGATGTACGGCGCGGCGGCCAGAATGCCCGGCACCTTCTCCACCCGCTGCATCATCGCCGGCCAGCCGTTAAACGGCTGATTGACCGGCTCGATTTCCCCGTGCGGCACCACCGACAACACGCGGTTTTGCAGCTCACGCTCAAAACCGTTCATCGCGCTCAGGCCGACGATCAGCACCGCCACCCCCAGCGCAATGCCGATGGTGGAGATCACCGAAATCAGCGACACCATGCCGCCGCGCCGCCGACCGCGGCTGAAACGCAGCGCCGTCAGCAGTGAGAGAGGCAATGCACGCATTACTCGGCCCCCAGCAGCGTCAGCTGCGCCTGCAGATGGCCGTCGCGCATTTCCAGCTGACGGTTAAGGCGTTTGGCCAGCTGCAGATCGTGGGTCACCACCAAAAACGCGGTGCCCTGACGCACGTTCAGCTCGCCCAGCAGATCAAAGATGCTGTCGGCGGTGCGCTGGTCCAGGTTGCCGGTCGGTTCATCCGCCAGCACCAGCGACGGATTGTTCACCAGCGCACGGGCGATCGCCACCCGCTGGCGTTCGCCGCCGGACAGTTCGGCAGGACGGTGTTTGCTGCGCTTATCCAGCCCGACCGCCGCCAGCATCTCCAGCGCCTTCTCCTGCGCCTGCGCCGGCTTGACGCCGCCGATCAGCAGCGGCATCGCGGCATTTTCCAATGCGGTAAAATCCGGCAGCAGATGGTGAAACTGGTAGATAAAGCCCAGCTCGCGGTTACGCAGCTCCGCCTTGGCGGCGGACGACAGCGCGTTCATCGCCTGCCCTTTAAACACCACGCTACCGGAGGTTGGTGAGTCCAGCCCGCCCAGCAGGTGCAACAGGGTGCTTTTCCCCGAGCCCGAGCTGCCGACAATCGCCATCATCTCGCCGGGCTGCATGGCAAAGCTGACATTACGCAGCACGTCGGTATGCAGATTGCCTTCCTGATAGGTCTTGCACAGGTTGTCACACTGCAACAATGGATGGTTACTCATAACGTAAAGCCTCAGCGGGTTGAACGGCGGCGGCGCGCCATGAAGGATACAGCGTGGACAGCAGTGAAACCGCCATCGCCGCGACGGCGATGATCGTCACCTGCAGCGGATCCACCGCCACCGGCAGCGATGCGCCGTCAATCAGCGCGCCAAGCGCCGGCATAATGGTGTTCAGGTTCAGCGCCAGCAACACACCCAGCAGCGTGCCAAGCAGTGCGCCGATGATCCCGGCGCTGGCGCCCTGGGTCATAAACACCGCCATGATCTGGCGGCGCGTCAGCCCCTGGGTTTGCAGGATGGCCACTTCGCCCTGCTTTTCCATCACCAGCAGGCCGAGAGAGGTAATGATATTAAAGGCGGCGACCGCCACGATCAGGCTCAGCAACAGCCCCATCATGTTCTTTTCCATACGCACCGCCTGGAACAGCTCGCCTTTGCGATCGCGCCAGTCTTTCCAGCTCGCGCCCTGCGGCAGCGCCTGCCGGCTCAGGCTGTCGACCTCCAGCGGCTGCTGCAGGAACAGGCGCCAGCCGGTGATGTTGCCCGCCGGATAGCGCATCACGCGCGAGGCGTCCTGCTGGTTGACCAGCAGCTGGTATTCGTCCACATCGCTATTGGCGTGGAAGGTGCCGGCCACGGTAAACACGCGCTGGCTGGGGATGCGTCCCATCGGGGTAAACTGGCTGGCGCTCGGCACCATCAGGCGCAGTTTGTCGCCGCGTTTGACGCCCAGCTTGCCGGCCAGCACTTCGCCCAGAATCACGCGGTACGCGCCCGGCTGCAGCGCCTGCTGTTTGATATTGACCAGAAACGGCGTCAGCGGATCGGCTCCATCCGGGTTGACGCCAAGCATCACCCCGACCGCCACGTTGCGCGGGCTTTGCAGCACCACGTCGCCGGTAGTCAGCGGCGCCACGCGGGTGACGCCCTGCAGCCCCTGCACCGCAGAGGCCGGTAGCCGTTGAGGATTGACCGACCCGCTCGGGGTGGTGACCAGCGCTTGCGGCATCAGACCCAGAATGTTGTTTTCCAGGTCTCGTTCAAAGCCGTTCATCACCGACAACACGGTGACCAGCGCCATCACCCCCAGCGTAATGCCGATAGTGGAAAGCCAGGAGACAAACCGGCCAAAGCGGTCTGAAGCCCGCCCGCGCATGTAGCGCAGGCCAATGAATAACGCGACAGGTTGATACATGAAATCCGTTTTGTGGCCGTAGCTTAAGCAAAGTGATCATGGATAATAAAGGCTCCGCGCCGATTAGGGAACCGTTCGGCGGCTTTTATTCTGCCAACGCGGGCGCATGCGGGTTAATTAACCACCACTAAACCGATTTGCCTATGTCAGTTTGCCAGCCAGTGGGCTAGTATAAAGCAAACAAAAGCGCCGCCCGCCGACGCCGGATCACCATCACTTTACAGACCAAAAGATACCTGATGAGCATTGCCGATAACCGTAGTCGTTCCGCCGCACTCTCCTCCCGTTATGACCTGCCGAGCCGCGCAGGGGATTTACGCCAGCTGGGTCAGCTGACCGGTGCGGCCTGCGCCGTTGAGTGCGCCGAGATCGCCGAACGCCACGACGGGCCGATTATGCTGATCGCGCCGGATATGCAAAACGCCCTGCGACTGCGCGATGAGATCCAACAGTTTACCGACCAGATGGTCACTACGCTGTCGGACTGGGAAACGCTGCCTTACGACAGCTTCTCGCCGCATCAGGAGATTATCTCCGCCCGCCTCTCCAGCCTGTACCATCTGCCGACCATGGCGCGCGGCATCATTATTCTGCCGGTCAACACGCTGATGCAGCGCGTCTGCCCGCATGAGTTCCTGCACGGCCATGCGCTGGTGATGAATAAGGGCCAACGACTGTCGCGCGACAAACTGCGCGCCCAGTTGGAGCAGGCCGGCTACCGCAGCGTCGATCAGGTGATGGAGCACGGCGAGTTCGCCACCCGCGGCGCCCTGCTCGATCTCTACCCGATGGGCAGCGACGAGCCCTACCGCATCGATTTCTTTGATGATGAAATCGACAGCCTGCGCATTTTCGACGTCGACAGCCAGCGCACGCTGAGCGAAGTCGAGTCGATCAACCTGCTGCCGGCGCACGAATTCCCGACCGACAAAAACGCCATTGAGCTGTTCCGCAGCCAGTGGCGTGAACAGTTTGAAGTGCGCCGCGACGCCGAACATATTTACCAACAGGTCAGTAAAAGCAGCTGGCCCGCCGGCATCGAATACTGGCAGCCGCTGTTTTTCAGCCAGCCGCTGCCGTCGCTGTTCAGCTATCTGCCGGCCAACACCCTGCTGGTCAATACCGGCCATCTGGAAAACGCCGCCGAGCGCTTCTGGCAGGATGTCAATCAGCGCTACGAGAGCCGCCGCGTCGATCCGATGCGCCCGCTGCTGGCGCCGGATACCCTGTGGCTGCGCGTCGACGCGCTGTTCGCCGAGCTGAAAGCCTGGCCGCGCGTGGCGCTGAGTACCGAAGAGCTGCCGGCCAAAGCGGGCAATACCAATCTCGCCTACCGTGGCCTGCCTGAGCTGGCGGTACAGGCGCAGCAAAAGGCGCCGCTGGATAACCTGCGCCGCTTTATCGAAGGCTTTGACGGCAGCGTGATCTTCTCGGTGGAGAGTGAAGGCCGGCGCGAAACGCTGCAGGACCTGCTCGGCCGCATCAAGCTGGGCACCAGCCTGATTCAGCGGCTGGACCAGGCCGAAGCCGGCGGCCATTATATGATGGTCGGCGCCGCCGAACGTGGTTTCCTCGACGCGCCGCGCCAGCGGGCGCTGATTTGCGAAAGCGACCTGCTGGGTGAGCGCGTCAGCCGCCGCCGGCAGGACAACCGCCGCACCATCAATACCGACACCCTGATCCGCAACCTGGCGGAGCTGCATCCCGGCCAGCCGGTGGTGCACCTGGAGCACGGCGTCGGCCGCTACGTCGGCCTGACCACGCTGGAGGCCGGCGGCATCAAGGCGGAGTATCTGATTCTGTCCTATGCCGGCGAAGACAAGCTGTACGTGCCGGTCTCCTCACTGCATCTTATCAGCCGCTATGCCGGCGGCGCCGATGAAAACGCCCCGTTGCACAAGCTCGGCGGCGACGCCTGGTCGCGGGCGCGGCAAAAAGCGGCGGAGAAGGTGCGCGACGTCGCCGCCGAACTGCTGGATATCTACGCGCAGCGCGCGGCCAAGGCCGGCTTCGCCTTTAAACACGATCGCGAACAGTATCAGCTGTTCTGCCAGTCCTTCCCGTTTGAGACCACTCCCGACCAGGAGCAGGCGATCAATGCGGTGCTGAGCGATATGTGCCAGCCGCTGGCGATGGATCGTCTGGTGTGCGGCGACGTGGGCTTCGGCAAAACCGAGGTGGCGATGCGCGCCGCCTTCCTGGCGGTGGAAAACGGCAAGCAGGTGGCGGTGCTGGTGCCGACCACCCTGCTGGCGCAGCAGCACTTCGACAACTTCCGCGATCGCTTCGCCACCTGGCCGATCCGCATTGAGATGATGTCGCGCTTCCGCAGCGCCAAAGAGCAGCAGCAGGTGCTGGACGACGCGGCGGACGGCAAGGTCGACATCGTGATCGGCACCCATAAGCTGCTGCAGAGCGATCTGCGCTGGAAAGATCTGGGGCTGTTGATCGTCGACGAAGAGCACCGCTTCGGCGTGCGCCACAAAGAGCGCATCAAGGCGATGCGCGCCGATGTGGATATCCTGACGCTGACCGCGACGCCGATTCCGCGCACGCTGAATATGGCCATGAGCGGCATGCGCGATCTGTCGATTATCGCCACCCCGCCGGCGCGCCGTCTGGCGGTAAAAACCTTTGTGCGCGAATACGACAGCCTGGTGGTGCGCGAAGCCATCCTGCGTGAGACGCTGCGCGGCGGCCAGGTCTACTACCTGTATAACGACGTGGAAAACATCGAAAAAGCGGCCGAGCGGCTGGCGGAGCTGGTGCCGGAGGCGCGCATCGCCATCGGTCACGGCCAGATGCGCGAGCGCGATCTGGAGCGGGTGATGAACGATTTCCACCACCAGCGCTTCAACGTGCTGGTCTGCACCACCATTATCGAAACCGGCATCGATATCCCCAGCGCCAACACCATCATTATCGAACGGGCCGACCGTTTCGGTCTGGCGCAGCTGCACCAGCTGCGCGGCCGCGTCGGCCGTTCACACCATCAGGCTTACGCCTACCTGCTGACGCCGAATCCGAAAGCGATGAGCAGCGATGCCCACAAGCGTCTGGAGGCGATCGCCACGCTGGAGGATCTGGGCGCCGGTTTCGCCCTGGCGACGCACGATCTGGAGATCCGCGGCGCCGGCGAACTGCTGGGGGAAGACCAGAGCGGGCAGATGACCACCATCGGCTTCTCGCTGTATATGGAGCTGCTGGAAAGCGCGGTGGATGCGCTGAAACAGGGGCGCGAACCGTCGCTGGAAGATCTGACCAGCAGCCAGACCGAGGTGGAGCTGCGCATGCCGGCGCTGCTGCCGGATGACTTTATCCCGGACGTCAACACCCGGCTGTCGCTGTACAAACGCATCGCCAGCGCCAAACACGAAGGCGAACTGGAAGAGCTGAAGGTGGAGCTGATCGACCGCTTCGGCAAACTACCGGACGCCACCCGCAACCTGCTGCACAGCGCCGCGCTGCGTCAGCATGCGCAGACGCTGGGCATCAAGCGGATTGAGGTTAACGAGCGCGGCGGCTTTGTCGAGTTCGGCGAGAAGAACTGCGTCGATCCGGGTTACCTGATCGGCCTGCTGCAGAGCCAGCCGCAGATCTACCGGCTGGACGGCCCCACCAAGCTGAAGTTTACGCTCGACCTCAGCGACCGGGCAAAACGGCTGAAGTTTATTGAGGATCTGCTGAGCGCCTGCCGTGAACATACGCTGGCCTAGCGCCATCGCCTGACACGCAGGCAAACAAAAACCCGCAGCCGACGTTGAAGTTGGCTGCGGGTTTATTTTTAACGCCGGGGAGGCGTTAAGGCATCAGGCCTGCGTGCTGTTGGTACGGTTCAGAATCAGCTGACCGCTCTTGTCCAGCGGGATCTGAGTGCCCGGATCGTGATCCATGCGGATTTTGCCCTGTTGGTCGCCGATCTTGTAGGTCACGTCATAACCCAGCAGCTTCTGCGATTTGTCGTACACCGTTTTACAGCGCTGTTGCACGCTGGTGGTGGTGTCGTTGTTCTGCATCGACCCCTGGATCTGGTTGCCGGCATAGCCGCCGCCCAGCGCACCAACCACCGTCGCCACGTCACGACCGCGACCTCCGCCGAACTGGTGGCCGATAACCCCGCCGGCTACGGCGCCCAGCACGGAACCGGCAATGCGGTTCTCATCCTGCACCGGCGCACGGTGGGTGACCGTCACGTTGCGGCATTCACGCCGCGGGGTTTTGATGGTTTCATTAATCGGCTTGGCGTTGAGAACCTGCGCGTATTGTGGGCCGGAAGAAAATACGTCCAGGCTGGCAACGGCAGCAACACCCAGAGCAGCTGCGATGCCGATACCTACGCCGGCTAACATTGACTTGTTCACAGGAAATCCTCCTGAAATTGTTACCACGCATTTGCACCGGGTACATCGCCAACGTTGCACCGCGCTTATTATTTTGCGCATTGGCGGCACGGGCCTCCCGGTTTACGGCGTGCGTGCTGCGCCGTCTGTAAACACGTCAAAGTCTGCACAATCCTTATTGTTGCTGCAATAAGACGAAGTGACCAAAGATGCGGGAAAATGCATGAATAACACCTGTTTAGGAGAAATCCGAACAATCAGGCAGAAAATAGCCCGCTTTTATGCTGCACCCGCAGTGACATGGCACACATCGGTCTGCCGGCGCCAATAAAAAACCCACGCGGTCACAAAACGGCGTGGGTTGGATAACGCGCTACGGCAGAATCAGTGCATTTTCAAACGCGGACGAATCACGCGGTTGATGCCGCCCACCAGCATCATCAAGCCGGTTTTGATATAGCCGTGCAGCGCCACCTGGTGCATGCGGTACAGCGAAATGTAGACAAAGCGCGCAATACGCCCTTCCACCATCATCGAACCGCGCATCAGGTTGCCCATCAGGCTGCCGACGGTGCTGAAGCGGGACAGGGAAACCAGCGAGCCATGGTCTTTATAGACGTAAGGCTTCAGCGTCTGGCCGTTAAGCAGCGCCAGAATGTTGCTGCCACAGCGTGACGCCATCTGGTGCGCTGACTGGGCGCGCGGCGGCACGAAACCACCGCCTTCTTTCGGGCAGGAGGCGCAGTCACCGATGGCGAAGATGTTCGGGTCGCGCGTGGTCTGCAGCGTTGGCTCGACCACCAGCTGATTGATGCGGTTGGTTTCCAGCCCGGCGATCTCTTTCATAAAGTCCGGCGCTTTAATGCCCGCCGCCCACACCATCAGATCGGCCTGAATAAATTCGCCGCCTTTGGTATTGAGACCGTTGTGCTCCGCACTGGTGACCATGGTATTGGTCAGTACCCGCACGCCCAGCTTGTTCAGCTCCTGATGCGCAGCGGCGGAAATCCGCGGCGGCAGCGCCGGCAGGATGCGCTCGCCGGCTTCCACCAGCGTCACGTTCAGCGCGCTGTTGTCCAGCCCCTCAAAGCCATAACTGTGCAGCTGCTTCACCGCGTTGTGCAGCTCCGCCGACAGTTCAACCCCGGTCGCGCCGCCGCCGACGATGGCGATATTGACGCTCTCTTGCTGCCCCGGCTGCGCCGAGAACTTCAGGAACAGGTTGAGCATTTCGTTATGGAAGCGCCGCGCCTGATGCGGGTTATCCAGGAAGATGCAGTTATCCTTCACGCCCGGCGTGCCGAAATCATTCGAGGTACTGCCCAGAGCCATCACCAGGATGTCGTAAGACAGCTCACGTTCAGGCACCAGCTCGTCGCCCTGCTCATCACAGATCTGCGCCAGCTGTACGGTCTTGTTGTCCCGGTCGATATTGGTCAGCGAACCCAGTTGGAAACTAAAGTGGTGATTACGGGCGTGGGCCAGGTAGCTCAGCGCATCGACGCCGTCATCCAGAGAACCGGTCGCCACTTCGTGCAGCAACGGTTTCCACAGGTGGCTGTGGTTACGGTCGATCAACGTAACCTCGGCCTTGTTTTTACGACCGAGCTTGTGACCCAGGCTGGTCGCCAGCTCCAGGCCTCCGGCGCCGCCGCCCACAATGACGATTTTCTTGATTGGCATTGTCAAAATAACCCTCTAAATGTGAACCAATTGTTATCTAAGGGTAAACAAACAATATCCTTAGAATACATGGGGTTCGCGTAAAATAAACCTGCAATCTGCGGCCAGAATAGCATGTGAGGTTATTTGGTCATACCAAAATTGACGCATATCAAAGTTTTTTACTTAAAGGCTGGACGCGGGGCTTTTTTGACGATTGCGATTCAAATAGTTAGCGTCAGGTCACATTTTTTTGCCCCGCCGCTGGCTGCCAACATCTTTGCCAGAGCAATAAAAAAAGCCGCGCATTACCCTCATTCAGAGCAATAGTCGCGGCGGTGCGGCACGTTATAAAACTGTTACGCGAGGGTCTTGAAGGCTTTGATGCGCTGCAAATGCGGGGAGATGTTTTTGAACTTGTGCGTCTGCTGTTCGTCCCAGACAATTTCGTAGTACTTGTGCAGCAGATCGGCGCTACGCTGGCTATCCAACACTTCGTCATGGCGTGACAACACCACCAGGCAGCGATCGCGATTTTTTTC
The DNA here is from genome assembly GCF_000330865.1 of Serratia sp. FGI94. NCBI lineage: Bacteria > Pseudomonadati > Pseudomonadota > Gammaproteobacteria > Enterobacterales > Yersiniaceae > Serratia > Serratia sp. FGI94. The sequence continues at coordinate 1,941,762 of NC_020064.1, read as the reverse complement.
ACGGAAGTCCGCCACGCACTTGGTGGCAATATCCAGGTACTCTTCCGGCCGGTCGATCTTGCCGTGCATATGCTCCTGCGGGAACAGGTTCGGGTTGAACGCCACCTGCCGGATGCCGCACAAAAAACCGATGCGCTCCGCCCAGAATCCCCCCAGCCCAACGCCGCAGATCAGCGGCTGGCGGTCCCCTTCCTGCTGCACGGCCTTGTCGACCTCCTTCAGCAGGTGCTGCATATCATGACGCGGATGCAGGGTGCTGTAGCTGATAAAGCGTACGTCCGGATCGATAAACTGCAGTTGCAGCACTTTCTCATGATTGCCGGGACTGGTGGAATCAAAACCATGCAAATAGATAATCATGTGGATCCTCGCAATAAACGGAGGGCCGGCTCTCGGCCCTCACCGGCAGCGCCGCAGGACGACGCCGTTATTGGTTGACCTCGCCGCGCTGTTTGTACTCTTCCCAGCGCTCGCTCAGCGCGCTCAGTTGCTGATGCGCCAGTTTCCAGCGTTCGGAATCGCGCAGCGCCTGACGGGTAAACTGCCCCTGATGATACAGCCGCTTAAGCTTGTCAACTTTGACCGGGGACAGGTTATCCAGCACACTGACCGCGCCGGCGCGGTTGTTGCACACCAGAATCATATCGCAGCCGGCATCCAGCGCCGCCTGGCCGCGTTCAGCGTAGCTGCCCATCACCGCCGCGCCTTCCATCGACAGATCGTCAGAGAAGATGATGCCGTCAAAGCCCAGCTCCTGACGCAGAATTTGCTGCAGCCAGTACGGCGAGCCGCTGGCCGGACGCGGGTCAGCCTCAGTATAGATAACGTGGGCCGGCATCACCGCGTCCAGCAGCCGGCGCTCAATCAGCGCGCGGAAAATCGACATGTCGTGATTGCGGATGGTCGCCAGCGGACGCGGATCGCGCGGGGTTTCTTTATGCGAGTCGGCGCTGACCGCGCCGTGCCCCGGGAAATGTTTGCCGGTGGTGCGCATGCCGGCGCTGTGCATCCCCTGTATAAAGCGTTCCGCCATCGCCAGCGCCTGCGTCGGATCCTGGTGGAAAGAGCGCTCGCCAATCGCCGCGCTAACGTGGCCGATATCCAACACCGGCGCAAAGCTGATATCGATATCCTGCGCGATCATCTCCGCCGCCATCAGCCAGCCGGCCTCCTGCGCCAGTCGCCCCGCTTCCGCCGCGTCATTGAGGGCGGCGAACGACTGCGCCGCCGGCAGGCAGGTAAAACCTTCGCGGAAGCGTTGTACGCGGCCGCCTTCCTGATCGACCGCCACCACCAGTCGATCGTGGGACGCCGCGCGGATCTGCCGCACCAGCTCACGCAGCTGCTGCGCATCGTGGAAGTTGCGGGTAAACAGAATCAAACCGCCCACCAGCGGATGCTGTAAAATTTCGCGCTCTTCGGCATCCAGCTCATAGCCGGCGACGTCTAACATTACTGGGCCCACGGCCACCTCACTTCATCAATTCATACAGAAACAGGGATCATAAACAAAAACGCCGGCGCAGCGCTGCGGCGCAACGCAAAAATTGCGCATCGCCGCTCTGCTGCCAGCGGACTTCAAACCACATCAGCATCAGGTAATCAACCCATGGCAGCCAGCGGTGCACCTGACGACTCAGCGCCGCCGGATCCCGGTAGCCCTGGCCGGCGTACTGCTGCAAAAATTCCCACTGCGCCGCGGCGGACCACTGGTTGAAACGAAACAGGGCCGCCAGTTCAAGCGCCACATCGCCGTCGCCGGCGTATTCCCAGTCAATCAGCCGCAGCCGCGTCTGCTGTTCAATCAGATTTTCCGGGTGAATATCCATATGCAACGGCGCCAGCTTCAGCGGCCGCGGCGGCGGCGTCTGCAGAAAATAGCGCTGCAGGCGCAGCCAGGCCGGGGTGATGCGCCGCCGGTCCAGCTGCTGCCAATAGCGCAGATATTGCGCCGGCAGGTTCAGCCGGTAGCCGCTGCGCGGCCGGCGGTGCAGCGCGGCAATCAGCGCCGCCAGCTCGCCCCCCTGCCGGTAGCGTTCAAACGCCTGCGGGCTGACGCTGGCGCCGTCAAGCCATTCCACCACCAGCCAGCGCCGGTCCTGCGCGAGCGGCCGCGGCCCCAGCGCGCCTGCGCTGCGGCGTAGTACACGCGCCTCGCGCCGGCGGTTCACCCCCAGCGCCGCTTTTTCCGCCCCCTGCTGACGCGCCAGCAGCACAACGCCGTCAGCGCTCTCAATGCGCCAGCTTTCGCCGGTCAGCCCGGCTACCGGGCTGAAACGACTACCGGCGGTTTTCACCGCCGGCAGTTTGTGTTGCAAGAGTCGCTGCAGTTCGGCCTCAGCGCTTAACCGCGCCATTGCCCGACCAGATGATTTCGCCGGTCTGCACCAGCATCAGCTGCATATCCAACTGCGGTGACTTCACATCGCCGCTGGCGTCGCTATACAGCACGTATTGCGCGTTGACGATGCGCGCCAGGCCAATCGCCTTGCTGCGTGAACCCAGGCTGTCTTCCGCCGACAGCCCCAGCGTCTGCTTGGCGCTGGTCAGTTGCGCCTGCGGCACCACGGTGAAGGTCTGGTTGGCGCCCAGCGCTTTATGCAGCGCCGCGGTCGCCTTGCCGGTCTGCAACGAACCGTTGGTGTTGTTTTTTACGCTGTCGAGCAGCAGCACGCTGCCCGGCGTTACGCCATCGGCTTTCAGCATCTGTGCGATCAGCGGCTGTACGCTACCCAGCCAGTTAAAACTCTGAATCTTCGGCGGCTGCGGCACCGGCTCGGAAGTCGGCGGCTCCGGCTGTTGCGGCACCGGCGTGGTCTCTTCCGGCGTCACCGGCGTGATCGTCACCGGCGCTTCCGACTGTTCAGGCGGACGCTGTGGACAACCGGTCAATACCAACGCGGCCGCTGCCACAAACAGATACTTTTTCATTATTTTCTCCAACTGGCCCGAGGATTATAAGAATAGATACAGGCGCGCGCGCTTGGCGTCAAAGTTGCCATTGATGGAATAAACCTGCGCCGTCGCATTTGGCGCCAGGGTAATGGCGCGCGGTTTTTCAAACGGACGAATATCCAGACCCTGTTCGTCATACCAATAGAAGCGGTAGCGCAGGGTTACCGAGGTCGGCTGCGTGTTGCTGAGCACCGCGGTGGCTATCACCCGGCCGGAGGCGTCGTTAACCACCGGCCTGTCGGCCAAAATGCCGGCGGTCAGCACCGACGGCTCCATCACCACCGTCTGTCGTTCATTAACCGCGATCCCCTGCGGGCTGCTGCAGCCCGTCAGTATCGCGGCGGACAGCGCCAGCGCCATTAGGCAACGCAGCGGTTTGTGATAGCGCATGGCGGCTTCCTCAATCAGTGTGACAGCATAGGGCCGAGGGCATGACCGCCCACCAGGTGCATATGAATATGATAGACCTCCTGGCCGCCGTGGCGATTGCAGTTGACGATCAGGCGGTAGCCATCCTCGGCGATGCCTTCCTGCTCGGCAATTTTCGCCGCCACGGTCATCATCCGCCCCAGCGCCGCCTCATGCTCGCTGGTCACGTCGTTCACCGTCGGGATCAGCACGTTCGGCACGATCAGGATGTGCGTCGGCGCTTTCGGCGCGATATCGCGGAAAGCGGTCACCAGCTCATCCTGATACACCACATCGGCAGGGATTTCACGGCGGATAATTTTACTGAAAATCGTTTCTTCGGCCATCTGGAATTCCTTGTTAGCGTTAAAGAAAAAGGTATACGCAGTATGAGTGACAAATTCTACCGCTTTCAACCTGATTGCGCACTTTCTACATCGAGTGGCGCAGAATCAGACAATCCTGGCGCAGCACCGCTAATTAACTGCGGCGCATGGCTGCGCATCCAGTCGGCCAGCGAATCCAGCGTCGGGCGCAGCGTCTTGCCCAGCGGGGTAATCTGGTATTCCACCCGCGGCGGCACCTGCGGAAATATTTGCCGCGTCACCAGACCGCGTCGTTCGAACTGGCGCAGCTGACGCGTCAGCTCCTTTTGTGCAATCGGCGCCACGGCGCGCTGCAGTTCACCAAAGCGCACCGGCGCGTCCATCAGGATCAGACGGTACAAAATCGGTATCGCCCACTTGCCGGACAGCAGATTGACAAAATCCACCATCGGGCACGGCTGCCCCGCAGCCGGCAGCGTCGCTAAATTTTTTTCCTGCTCGCTATGCGCAGAACCCGTCATTTCATACCTCCCAGCGCCTTAGTATCCATTCGGTACCTACTATGCAAAGGATAGTTTTGCCGTAAATAATGCCAGCAAGCTCAGCAGGAGGAAACCGTAATGACACGATTAGCAGACAAATACGCGCTGATTACCGGCGCAACCAGCGGCATCGGGTTGGAAACCGCCCGTCAGTTTATTGCCGAAGGCGCCAACGTGGCGATTACCGGCCGTTCGTCACGCGGACTGGAGGAGGCGCAACGGCAGCTGGGTAAGGCGATCGCCCTGCAAAATGACGCCGGGGATATTGCCCAACAGCGCCAGCTGGCGCAGCAGTTGGCCCAACGCTGGCCACGGCTGGACGTGCTGTATATCAACGCCGGCGACGTCACCCACCAGCCGCTGGAACTGTGGGATGAGCAACGTTACGACCGTCTGATGCATACCAACCTCAAGGGGCCGTTTTTCCTGATCCAGGCGCTGCTGCCGCTGCTGGCCAATCCAGCGTCGATTATTCTGTGCGGTTCGGTCAGCGCCCATATCGGTCTGCCGCAGAGCAACGTCTACGCCGCCAGCAAAGCCGCTCTGCTGTCGCTGGCGCGCACCCTGTCCGGCGAGCTGCATTCCCGTGGTATCCGCGTGAACAGCCTCAGCCCCGGGCCAACGGAGACGCCGGCCTTCGGCAAGCTGGGGCTGCAGGATAAGGATGAGCAAATGCTGAAGGACGAGATCCGCGCGCTGGTGCCAATCGGCCGAATGGGCACCAGCCATGAGTTGGCCAAAGGGGCGGTATTCCTCGCCTCGGACGAATCGGCGTTTATGGTCGGCACCGAGCTGTTGATGGATGGCGGCGTAAGGAATTTGTAGCCTGCATTCCCCTGCCCGTTCAATTTTATGCATCACCGTTGCACCATCAATTGTTATGTTATATTGTAACTTTTTATTTGTTTCTATCAGCAGGGAGATATACGGTGACGATTCATTTTGGCAAACTGGCGCTTGCGCTGGGAACGCTGCTTATCAGCAGCCAGGCGCTGGCTCATGCCCATCATTCACATGGCAAACCGATGACGGAAGCCGAGCAAAAAGCCGCCGCAGGCGTATTCGACGATAAACAGGTGCAGGACAGAACGTTAAGCGACTGGGATGGCGTTTGGCAGTCGGTATATCCTTATCTGCTCAGCGGCGATCTCGACCCGGTATTTAAGCAGAAAGCAGAAAAGGACAAGGGTAAAACCGTTGCCGAGCTGAAGGCCTATTACCGCCAGGGCTACGCCACCGACGTGGACACCATCGGCATTGAAAACGGCGTGATGGAGTTTCACCGCGGCGATAAAGTCAGCAGCTGTAAATACGACTATGCCGGGCATAAAATCCTGACCTACGCCTCCGGTAAAAAAGGCGTGCGCTACCTGTTTGAGTGCTCGGATGCCGGCAGCCAGGCGCCGAAATACGTGCAGTTCAGCGACCATACTATCGGCCCGCGTAAATCAGCCCACTACCATATCTTTATGGGCAATACCTCTCAGGAAGCGCTGCTGAAGGAGATGGATAACTGGCCGACCTATTACCCGTATCAGTTGGACGCCAAACAGGTGGTGGACGAAATGCTGCACCATTAAAGTGCGGCTGACTTCTATACCCAGCACGCAGGTGCATTGTCGGCTACCGCCCCAACGTCGGCAGGCCCAACCCGCCCCCGCAGCTCACCCTCACCGGTAAGTGGCTGGAGCCGCTGGGCTTTACCACCAGCCAGCGGATCGAGGTGATCGCCGAACCGGGGTAGTTTATCGTCCGGCTGACGGAATAGACATAACCGACTGACCGGTAAAGTAAAAATCCCAGCCGCAAGGGCTGGGATTTTATTTATTCAATGGGTGTTGCTACATATTCATCAAGGATATAAACATCTTCAACATTACATTCTGGATATATCCATTTTTCCCAGTTATTGACAACCCATTCAGTGCTTAAAGCCCTTCCTTCAGTTGAGCCACTTTCAGTTGGTAAAGATATTAAAATTAATCCAGCTTTATGTCCTGAAGAGACGACCAACCCATGAGTATCAAATAAATCAATAACCATAAAATCAACCCATGCTTCATATGGCCAAACGGCAGGCAGCCTAAAAACCGAACCTCTCTTTATAGATTTGTTTTTATAATCAATCAATTTCATCATTTCACCTTCAAATCATGACCGCCTGACTTATCGATACTGTTAAGAATTTTTTGCATAGCAAAATCAACTTCACCTAAATGCTTGCCTTTTGGACTAACAACTTCAAATCGTCCATGCTGCGTATCGAGAGCATAAAGGTTTCCGTCCTACCCACGATACACATCACGACCACCATTCTTTTCAGTCAGTTGATTATCCTTAACCATGCCATTCTCAGCGGCTACCTTCGGGGCTGTCTGTCTTATGATAGCTACACGCTCTCCAAGAGGAAGGTTTGCCAAGCATTTCTCAAAGGCACCGACCGCCTGCCCAGTAGCAATTTTAATGGTTGGGTCAACGGCTTTAACAACATTCGGCAATTTCTTGCCAGGCAATATAATCCCGGCAAGCAATCCACCCGTAGCTTCCAGCGCTGCCTGATTTCCTTCCGACGCCTGTACTACCGTGTCTTTCACTGCAGACCAGGTTTCACTGCTCATCAGTGCTTTAACGCTGTCTGCCACTGCCTGATTCTTACCAGACAGATCGCTCAGTGCCTTATTACAGTAGCTGTCTCCTGCTGCACACGCTGCCAGCGCCATTGCCGCATCCGCCGCGTAATCCACTGAGCCTAATGCCGCATCACCGGTATCAGCAAGGGCATTGATAATACTATTGGCGATGGAAGATGTGGCGCCTTCACCCAGTTTATCCCTGACCTGATTCTTCAGAGATTCAGCAGCCTGTTTCACCGTCTCACGGACTTTATCACCAATTTTCAACAACAACCCGGGCCAAAGCCGAGGTTGTTGTTGTGGCTACTCTTTCGGTTTCGGCGGAGATTGCTTCTCTTTACGGACTTTCATCCACGACATAAACCAGATGCCTATTCCTGCGGGGATACCGGCAGCAATTCCTACTTTAATTGAATATAGAACGTCATCTTCCCAACTAAAATAAAATGTCCCAACCTTAAACAAATAGACAAGGGAAACACCGAACCTAATTATTAATACCGTGACAATCAATATGGTTACACAATAAGCAATAAGGTAAAAAAATAGGTAAATACCAACCGTTGTAGGTTTCATTATTTACTCGCCTCCTTATCAATAATATTTTGGATCGCACTTCCTGCAGCTTCAGAACTCGCAGAACCTGCGATATTTCCCAAAACATCCGCTGCCTTGTCGGTAACAAGTGGCTTCAATTTATCAGTAACAACCTTACCAGCACCACTACCCGCTGCCGCACCAACTCCGGCACCGATCATCGCATTGGTCGGATCTCCTCCTTTAATTGTACCGCCAACATAAGCCCCCCCCGACGTTAATACCTCCCGTCACAATCGCACCTTTCCCCTGGGATAATGCCCCTGTTCCTATCGCTATCAATGCATCGGTATAACTGAACGGCTTATCACCGTTGACCGTCAGTTGGGTGCTGATATTGGCCGAACCACCAATGACTCCGCCGGTTAACATACCTCCGGCACCGGCTGCCGTTCCTGTCCCTAACGTCGCTGCCGTACTCATCAACAACGCCCATTTCTTCACCAACTCCGTCGCGGGCTGAGGTGCTCCTGTACCCAACCCTTTCGCCAGATCGCTTTGAGCCTGCGCGATTTCTGCCGTCGAGGCACCATTTTGCGCCATATACTGCCCCAGCGTAGAAGCAGCCTGACCAGCATTCATCATCCCATTCGGCAGGCTTAAGTGGTTATTTTCTACAACAACCCCGGCCAAGGCCGGGGGAAAATTGATTACTCTTTCGGGAAGGACGGTTTCTTTTTACGTTTCAATTCATCAAGTTTAGATAAAACCCAGCCACCGATTCCTATAGGGATACCACTGGCTAGCCCGACTTTACCTGAGTAAATAACATCTTCCCATCCAAAGTTAAATACTCCTATTTTGTAATAAGCGTAACCACTAATTCCTAAAACTAATAAATTGATAAACAAGAATATTACAACAACAAAATAAATAATTAGAAAAACAAACAAATAAAAATTTACCTTTGTGGGCTTAAAATTAGAGAGCATCATTTTTTCTCTCCGAGTTTATCCTGCATCTTGCTACCTACAACCTCTGAAACTACAGAACCAAGAGCTGTTCCTGCTGTCTCAGAAAGATTATCAGAAACAATGGGCTTTAACTTATCAGTAACAACCTTACCAGCACCACTACCCGCGGCTGCACCAACCCCTGCACCGATCATCGAGTTGGTCGGATCTTCTCCTTTAATTGTACCGCCAACATAAGCCCCCCCGACATTAATACCTCCTGTCACAATCGCACCTTTCCCCTGGGATAATGCCCCTGTTCCTATCGCTATCAATGCATCGGTATAACTGAACGGCTTATCACCGTTGACTGTCAGTTGGGTGCTGATATTGGCCGAACCACCAATGACTCCGCCGGTTAGCATACCCCCGGCTCCAGCAGCCGTTCCCGTCCCTAACGTCGCTGCCGTACTCATCAACAACGCCCATTTCTTCACCAACTCCGTCGCAGGCTGAGGTGCCCCTGTACCCAACCCTTTCGCCAGATCGCTTTGAGCCTGCGCGATTTCTGCCGTCGAGGCACCATTTTGCGCCATATACTGCCCCAGCGTAGAAGCAGCCTGACCAGCATTCATCATCCCATTCGGCAGACTTAAGTGGTTATTTTCTACCGTCGTCTTACCAGACTGCGCTCCTGCCAACGTATCAGCTGTGCTGCCGCCAATCAACCCTCCCGCCAGACCTGAAGCCAGCGTGGCCAGTGCCGACACCGTCTGTTTTTCTGTCTCACTCAGTTCACTTACCGGCCTGCCGTATGCATTAACCGCGATCATCCCGATAAGCTCACCCGTGGCAGCGCCACCTGCACCAACCAGCGCATTATTGCCCTGCGCCGCCGCCAATGCGGCATTCACTGCGGCGTGCGCCAGTACCTTGCCTGCATCATCCAGACCGCTGCTGCCGATGATATTCGCAATATACGGCGCTGAACCGCCCGCTATGGCCTTCGTCAGATCTCCGCCGGCCAGCCCCTGAATGACCGCTGTCGCCGCCTGCATTGCACGCTGTACCTTGCCGCCCGTACCAAAACCAGAGTCATTCAGCGCCTGATTGTATGCCGTTTCATAGGCCTGCTTCTGAATCGCTTCTGCCGTCGCCGGCTTGCCTTCTTTTTCCAGTTTTTCCCTGGCCGCTGCCAATGCAGCCGGGTCTTTCTGTTTCTCCCTGGCTTCTTTCGTCGCTGCTATCGCACCTTCCGTCTCTGCAATATTCATCAGTTGGCTGCCAATTTCGCCAATCAGCTGCGCTTCCTTCAGCCGGTTCTGTTCCTTCTCCTTATCAAATATCGGGCTTAACGCCTGATTGGCGTGCTCCACATCGCGGCTCAGCTCGTTAACATCCTGCTGCTGCTTGCCCGGGTCGCGGATAACTATCGCGCCCTCGCTCACCGCCGATTTCGTCGTCGAACTGGCATGCCCCTCGTTGTTCGCGCCCACCAGCAGGTTGTTCGCCACGTTCCCCAGGAACTGGCCGCCAACGTTGCCGCTGGTGCTCACACTCACGCTCTGGTGCTCGGTCTTAAAGTCCGCCTGATTGTGGATATCCTTAAAGCCCAGCGTTCCCGTCTCCAGCCGGTTCTTGTCCGCCGTCGCCGTACTGCCTATCACCGCGCCGTCCAGCTGCGTATGCTCGCCCACCTTGACGTCAAAACCGCCCTTGCCGGCAAAAATACCCGTCTGCTCCTGCACGCTGTCGTAGTTGCTGTGCAGTTTGTCGCGGCTGGCGCTGACACCCGCCGATGCGTTCATTGAACCAAAGGTGAAGCTGCCCCCGGCGCTGCCGCTCTGCTGCTTGGCATCGTAACGGTCGCTGTCCCGCTCCGAGGTCAGCGACAGGTTGCGACCGACGTCCGCGCTCACCTGCTCGCCGCTCACCTGCGCGCCCTTCAGCGTGGTGTCGCGTCCGCTGCTGATGTTGACCCGCTGGCCCGCATTGACCGTGGTTTCCCCGTGCGTTGTGCCGTTGCCGCTCTCCGAACCTTTGCCCTTGTTGACGCTGGCGGAGACGCTCAGGCCCGCGCCGCCGGAGCCTACGCCAAGTCCCAGACCGACGCTGCCGCCCTTGCTGCTGTTTTTACCGGTCAGGAACTCGGTGTTCTTCGCCGATACCAGGTTCACATCCCGCGCCGCTTCCAGACTGACGTCCTTGCCCGCCTGCAGCTGGCTGCCCGTCACGTTGACGTCGCCCTCTTTGGCGCGGATTGTCAGGTTGTCGCCCGCCGTCAGGCTGCTGCCCTGCGCGGTGCTCTGTCCGCTGTGCTGTACGGACTTGGAAGACTGGCTGCCGTAAGACAGGCTGATCCCCACCGAATTGTTGTTCGACGGATCGTCCCCCTTCGCCGCATCCATTCGCCCGGCCTGCATCGCCTGTACGCCGGACAGCGCCGCCTTGGTGCCCTGCAGCGCCTGCAGGCGGCCGCTGCTCTCCTTGCGCGCCTGCTGGGCGGTGCTGACCGCGGTATTCAGCGCGCTGCCCACCGCGCCCGACAGCGCCACGCTCAGCCCGCTCTGCTTGGTCTCAAAGGTTTCCGTGCGGGTGCGCTGGTCGTAGCCCGGGTCGATCTGCACGCTGTCGCCGCTCAGGGTCATATCCTTGCCGGCCACCAGATCGGCGCCGCCGATATGCAGCTGCTTGCCCGCGCTGATGGTCACGTTGCCCTGATTGCTGCCCACCGTGCTGACGCTCTGGCTCTGGGTGACGCCCTTCTCGTCAATCTGATGCCGGCTGGACTGGCTGCCGAGGGTGAAGCCCAGTCCGCCGCCGCCAAGTAGGCCGCTCTTTTTCTTCTCTTCCAACAGGTAGTGCGCATCGGTCTCGGTGGCGGCGGAAATATCGACGTTGTTGCCCGCCTGCAGGTTGACGTCATGGTCGGCGGCAATCGCCGAGCCGCTCACCGTCAGATCGTTGCCGGCGCTGATGCTGACGCTGTCGCCGCTCAGCAGGCTGCCCTGCTCGCGCGTCACCCGGTCGTTTTTCACCGTGCGGCTGCTTTGCTTCTTCAGGAAGCCTTTCTTCTCGGCGCGCTCCTCCGAGTACGTCGCCTCGCTTTCGGTGGCGCTGCTTAGCGTAACGTCATTTTTCGCCTGCAGGGCGATCGCCCCGTCCTCGCTGTGCAGCGTGCTGCCGGTGACCGTCACGTCCCCGTCGCGCGCCACCACCGTCACGCCGCTCTGGCCGCTGAAGGTGCTGCCCACCGCGTCGCTGCGCGAACTCTCTTCCTCGCGCCGGCTCTTGGTCTTGCCGACCCGTTTGTTCTCGCTGTCGCGGTCGTTAACCTGCTGCCGCGCCTCTTTGAGGGTCACGTTCTGCCCGCTCAGGCCGATGCCTCCTTCCTGGCTGTCAACCTGCGCGCCCTCCGCCAGCAGGTTGTTGCCCGCCGTCAGCGTCACGCCCTGGTCGCCGCTCAGGGTGCTGAGCTGCAGGCGCTCTTCCTCACGGCTGTTCTTCACCGAGGAGGTGCGGCTGTTGGCCGTCAGCTGCGTGCTGTTGGTGGTGCTCTCCGCCAGCAGTTTAACGTCGCCGCCCGCCTGCACGCCGAGCTGGCCGCCGGCCTTGGCCTGGCTGCCCTGCAGCGTAATATCCCGCCCGGCCTTCAGCGTCAGGTTGTTGCCGGCGCTGAGCGTGCTGCCCTGCGCCTGCTGCCACTCGCCGCTGACCTGCGCCATCCGCGAGCCGGCCTCTTCCATCCCGCCGCTGGTGCGGTTGCCCATCGCGCCGGAAATCACCTGCAGATCCGCCGTGTGGCTGCTTCTGGCGGCGCCGATCTCCAGATTGTTGCGCGCGCTCAGGCTCAGGTTCTGCGTCGCGTCCAGCTTCGCCCCCTGCAGGCGGATATCGCCGCCGCTCAGGCTGATGTCATTGGCGCTCATCGACGCCTGACGCAGCGCGTCCTGTAGGTTGGTGCTCATGGTCAGGCTGTCCGCCTGCACGTTGATGCTGTCGGCGCGGATATCGCCGCTCTGATGCATAAACTGACCGGCGTCGATGGTCAGCGCCTTATCGGCAAACAGATTGCCGGCGTTGTTGATGCTGCCCGCCGACAGCTGCAGCTCGCCGCCGGCGATCAGCGCGCCGTCGCCGTTCAGGCGCAGCGTGTCATTGGCCAGATAGACCTTCGGCACCCATACCGTCTGCGGGCCATGGGCGGTCTGCACCGTTTCACTCACCAGCCAGACGATATCCTGCGTCAGCGCCGCAATCTGCTCAGGGCGCAGCGCCACGCCCGGCACCAGCTGGAAGTCCTGCGCCACCTTGATGCCGTTGTTCATCAGGCGCTGGTACTGCGCCATCGCGTCTTCGCCGCGCACCGACGGCCGGCCGGTCAGCGTCAGCATCTGCTCGCGCACCAGGCGCTGCTCATAGAAGCCGTCGCCCAGGCGCTTATGCACCTGCGCCGGGTCGTAGCCCACCCGCTGCAGCATATAGTCGCTGCTGATAAATTTGCTGCGGCTGGTGAAACGCTCGTCGGTCACCACCAGATACGGGCTGTCCGCTGCCAGATGCTGACGGAACAGGCCGTTGTCCGGGATCGCGGTCGCCACGTCGCCCAGATGCTGCTTGTCGGTCAGCGCCAGCTCGCCCGGCGTCAGCGGCCGGCCGCCGGGGGTCAGCTGCGTATCGCCGGACTGCCACGCCACGCCGTCGACCGTCACCGCCAGCGGATTGCGCTCCAGCTCCGCGCGCTCGGCCTCCGCCGCCTGCTGCGCCGCCGCCACGCTGCCGATCTGCGCCTGGTTGACCGTGGTGTTCTCAATGCTGGCGCCGCGAATAGCGACGCTGCCGTTGCCGCTGATGATGCCGTCAATGGTGGTCAGCGCCGTGGTCTCGTCGCGGTTAAACGTCGGGTACCAGTGGTGGGTATCCTTGTCATAGTGGTCGACGATATATTCCTGCCGCCGCTCGTTGACCGAATAGCCGCGGTTGATCACCGTGCCGTCGCCGTCAATCGTCAGGTTGCCGTTGGCGGCGAGGGTGCTGGCGTCATTCAACAGCTGGCTGGCGATGCGCAGCACCATATTGCCGCCCGCCAGGATCTGCCCGCCGATGCCGGCGGAAACCAGCCGGTCACGCGTGACCGTGCCGGTGGTGGTGCGCTCGCGGAAGTTGCTGTAATCGGTCACAAAAGGCGCGTTGATGATATCGAGGTGTTTCTCCGGATCCCACTGTTCCAGACGCCCGCGATCGTGCTCGCGCCACACCGTATTGTGGTACGGCGTCGGCACGCGGTTCTGCCGGAAGCCGCGCGTCTCGTAGAAGGTCATGGCGTAGCCGCCGTCGTCGTTCGGCGTCAGCGCCAGGTAGTTGACCCAGACCTCCAGCATCTCTCCCTGCGCGCTTTTTACCCGCACCTGCGCGCGTTTGCCCGCCGGGTCAATCGCCAGCAGGGTGCCGTAAGGGTTGCTGTCCGCCGCCGCGTCATCGCGGAACGTCAGGTTCTGCGTGGTCGGCGCCATGGTCTCTTTGTCGGGGTTGACCCTGGAGCCGTAAGAACGCCAGTAGTAGTTGTAACGGTGCCACGTGTAGTCGCTGCTTTCCGCCTCGCGCTCAATCTCCAGCCCTTCACGCAGGTTGTCCAGCCGCTTGGCCTCCACCGTCACGTCGCCGTCCGCCTCAATATTGCTCGCCCGGTTCTCAATCAGATCGCCGCTGCCCAGATGCAGGCTGCCGGCGCTGTAGATCAGGCTGCCGTCGCGGTTGGTCAGGCGTTCGCCGGCCTGCAGCTGCAGCCGCTCGGTGGCGGCGATCACCGCATCGCGACCGTGGTTGTCGATCGTTTTAGCGCGCAGCGTAATGTCATCGCCCATCACCGTCGCCAGGTTATCCAGCGTGTCGGCGTCCACCGTCATGCTGTCAGCCTCCAGCCGCCCCTTGTTCAGCAGCGCGCCGGTCGTCAGCCGCAGCGTTTTGCCCACCAGCGAGCCCAGGTTGGTGATATGCGTGCCGTTGACGGTCAGGCTGCCCGGCAGCAGCCACTGTGTCAGGTTGGTCAGGCCGCCGGCCAGCGTCAGCGTCAGCGCTTCGTTGCTGCTGAGCGTATCGCCGGCGCGCTGGGTGTAATCCTGCTGCAGCGACAGCGTCAGCGCCTGCTGGCTCAGCAGCGTGCCGCCCTGGTTGTCCAGCGTGCCGGCGTCCACCGCCAGCGTGGCGCCGCTCTGGATCAGCCCGCCCTGGTTCAGCAGCTGCAGAGCGGAGACGGCGCGCTGCTGGCCGTTAATCGCCAGCGCGCCGTTGGCCACGATGCGCCCCTGCGGGTTGTTCAGCGTATCCAGCAGCGACAGCGTCAGCGAACCGGCGCTTTGCAGGCGGCCGCCGCCGTTATCCAGCGTCTGCGCGCTTACGTCGGTGTGCGTCGTGCCCATCAGCAGGCCGCCGTCGCGGTTGTTCAGGCCGCTGCTCTGCAGCGACAGCCGATCCTGGCTGGTGACGGCGCCGCCGCGGTTATCGATCTGCGCCACCTCCAGCCGCTGGGCGCCGGTGGAAACCAGCTGCCCGCCCTGGTTGTTCAGCTGCTGGCCGCGCAGCGTCAGCGCCTGACCGCTGTGGATCTTGCCCTGCTGGTTATTCAGCAGGTCGATACGGTAGTCGCCGTCGCCCTGACCAATCAGCGTGCCGTTCAGGTTATCCAGCCGCCCGGCGATCAGCGCCAGCGAGCCACGGCTGCTGAACACCCCTTCGCGGTTCTCGACCTGCTGCGCGCTCACCTGCTGCGCGCCGTTGCTTCTGATCGCGCCGCGGGTATTGTCCAGCAGCCCCAGGATCCGCAATGCCACCTGCTGCTGGCCATCCAGCGCGCCGCCTTCGTTAAGCAGCGACTGCGCGTCGAGCTGTAGTTGCTCCCCGCTCTGCAGCCGCCCCCGGCGGTTATCCAGTGCGCCGTTCAGGTTCAGCCGCATCGCCCGCTGGCTGTAAAGCAGGCCGCCCTGCTGGTTGTCCAGGCGCTGCGCCGCCACGCTGAGCGCGTCACCGGCCAGCAGCTGACCCGCCGCGTTGTGCAGCGTGCCGGCGGCCTCACCCGCGTTCGCGCCGCGCAGCGCCAGCTGCCCCTGCGCGCTGAGCTTACCGCCGCGGTTATCCACATCCTGGCCGATATGCAGCGCCAGCGCCCCGGCCGACTGGATGCTGCCGCCCTGATTGTCCAGCCCGGCGCTCGCCAGCTGCGCATCCTGCTGGCTTTGGACGCTGCCGCCCCGGTTGTCAACATGCCGGGCGACGGCGAACCAGCCGCCCTGGCTGCCCATCCAGCCCTGATGGTTCAGCAGATCTTCCGCCCGCAGGGTCTGTGACAGCTTGCTGAAAATCTTGCCGTCGCCGTTATCCAGCTGGCGGGTAAACTGCATATCCAGCGCGTCCAGCGACTGCACCGCGCCGCCGGCGTTCAGCAGGCTGTCGGCGCGCACCCGGGTCGCTCCGCCGCCCTGCAGCGTGCCGTCCCGATTATCCCAGCCGCCGTCCAGCGCCAGCGTCAGCGCCTGCCGGCTCTGCACCCGCCCCTGCTGCCGGTTGCTCAGGCTGCCGCCCTGCAGCGACAGATCGCCGTCGCTGAGCACCTTGCCGCCGTCGTTGTTCAGCCGGCTGCCTGCAGCGCCCTGCCAGCTCAGCCCCTGCTGTGCCGTTAACAGCCCGCCCTGGTTGCTGACGTTGCCGGCGCTGTTGAGCGTCAGCGCGCCGCCGGACTGCAGCCTGCCGCCGTCGTTATTGATCTGGCGGGCGGTAACGGTCGCCCGCCGGCCGCCGGTGGCGCGCCCGCCGCGGTTATCCCAGTCGCCCGCGCTGTTAATCGCTAATTCATCGCCCGCTTCCAGCAGCCCCTGTCGGTTGTCCAGCCCTGTGTGCGCCGTCAGCTGCAGCCCACTCTGGCTGACCAGCCGGCCCTGCGCGTTGTCCAGGCTGTGCGCCGCCAGCTGCAGCCCTGTGCCGTTGATATCACCGTCGCGGTTGGTCAGCGCGCCGCCGGCGTTCAGCGTCAGCTGCCGGCCGGCCAGCAGCTGGCCGCGATCGTTGTCGATCCCCGCCGCCGAGCGAAGATCCAGCGTCGACTGGCTCTGCACCACGCCGCTCTGGTTGTGCAGCTCGCCGGCCGTCAGCGTCAGGCTGCCGTTGCCGCCCAGTACGCCGCCGCGGTTATCCAGCAGGCCGCCGACCCGCCAGCGCTGCGCCGCACCGTCCAGCGCCACCAGACGCCCGCGCTGGTTGTTCAGCAAGGCGGTATCCAGCTGCAGTCCCCGGGCCTCAATGCTGCCGTCGCTGTTGTCAAACAGGCCGTTCAGCGCAAAACGGCTGTCGCCGTCGCCGCTCTGCGACCAGATCGCGCCCTGGCCGAACAGGCTGTTGCCGCTGACGTCCCAGCGCCCGGCCTTGATGCGCGCCTGCTGCGCGTCGATATCGCCCGTCGCGCTGAGCGCCAGCGCCCGGCTGTCCAGCGTGGCCTGCCGCAGCGCTACGCCGCCTGCTGCGGCGCTGACCTCAGTGCGGCGCGCGCTGAGCGTCGCCTGGCTGAGGTCGGCCTGCCGCCCGCTGACCTTCAGCGTTTTTTTACTCAGTAATTTGCCGCTGGCCTGCACTTCGCCCTGGCTGGCCAGGGTCAGATCCGCCTCGCGCACCAGTTGGCTGTTAATGTCGCTGCCGGCCAGCAGGTTGCCGCTGCTGCGGATGCCGCGCGCGGCGTTAAGCCGCACGTCGCCGGCCGCCGCCAGCGTGCCGGACTGGCGCAGCTCGCCGTCACGGCTCTGCACCGAGAGCGTGCCGCCGCTGTGCAGCTTGCCGTGGTAGTCAATGTCGTCGCGGGCGGCCAGTTGGATATCGCCGCCGGCCTGGGTGACCGCCTCCTGTTTTGCCGGCTGCCAGCTCAGTTTGCCTTCGCTGCTGACGGTCAGCGTTTTGCCCGCCTGCAGATGGCCGCCCTGATTGCGCACGCCGACGCCCGCTTCGGTGCCGATCATCTGGATATAGCCGCTGTACATGCCGCCCATCTGGCCCATATCGATCGCCAGTGCCGGTTTTTTATCGTCGGCGGCCAGCGGCGTTACCGCGCTGCCGTCGGCGCTGACGCGGTTGCGCCCGGCCACCACCGTCAGCCCCTGTTTGGCCCAGACGCCGGCGTTCACGTCCACCGCGCGCGCCAGAATATCGACATATTCGGTGTCGTGGCGGGCGTCGCCGTTCAGGCCGCCGCCTTCGATGCGCACCATGCCGCGCTCCACCTGATAACCGCCCAGGCTGCCGTCGGCGTTCAACTGCGGCTTACCGGTGGTCAGCGTCATGCGCCCGGCGTTGATGGTGCCGCAGCCGTTACAGACAATCCCCGCCGGGTTGGCGACGATCACCTGCGCCCGGCCGCCCGCCACTTCCAAAAAGCCGCGCAGCTGACTGGGGTTGTTGCTGTTGACTTCGTTCAGGATCACCCGCGCCGGCGCGCCGTTGGGGGTCAGGTTCGGGTTGCCCTGGATCATGCCCCCCAGTTGGGTTGCGGTCATCGTCGCCGAGTTATTGAGGATCGCCCCCTGCCGGTCGACGTCGAACTGTTTATATTTGTTATGCGACACCCCGGCCTGGTTGGGCGCGGTGATATTGATCTGCGGCAGCCCGTTCTGGGTGGCGATCACCTCAGGACGCTGCCCCGCCGGACCGTCGGCGACGATGCCGCCCGCCAGCGCCGGGCCGGCGAACAGCGCCAGCCCCAACAGCCACACCGCACGGCGCACCGTCACCCACAGGCGCGGCGCATGCCCGCCGCGGCTCTGGCCCGGTTCGGTGCTGCAGCTGCGCGCCAGCTCGGAAACCACCCGCAGCTCCCCGTGAGTGCGGCTAAAGATCAGGCGATAGCAATGTTTATTCATGAATCACGTCCGTGTAAAAGATCTATCCCGTGAACGGCCCGCGGCCGTCCGGCAGATTAAATGTCCAGGTTTACGCTGAAGCCGGCGGTGGCGCCGGAGGTGTGGAACGCGTCCGGCTTGCTCAGCGGTACGCCGGCGAACAGGTCATAGCTGAAGCGGCGCCACAGCGCGCCGCGCACGCCCAGCGCCGCGCCCGTCAGCTGTTTGCCGACCAGCCGGCGCGCGCCGGGGCCGCCCACCCGGCCATAGTCCAGCGCGGTGTACAGTTCATGGCCGCGGGACTGCACGTTCCACGCCAGCTCATTGCGCCACACCATGCCGCGCTCGCCGGACAGCGACATTTCGCCATCGAAGCCGCGCACGGTATAGCGGCCGCCGATCGCCAGCCGCTCCTGCGGCGTCAGCGCGTTGGCGCTCCACTGGCCGCGCAGGCTGGTGTAATAGCGCCAGGGCTGCTGACCCAGGGCAAACGGCTGGTTCAGGCTGACATCCCCCATGGCGATGCCGACGCGGGCGCTGCCGCTGTGCGTTTCCTCTTCCGGCGCCGGTTTGGCGCCGAATGCTCCGGTGCCGCGGTGCCAGTTGAGGTTGGCGTCCAGCGTGGCGCTGCCGAGATAGCTGCGCTGGTTAACGCCCAGCTCCCAGCCGGCGGTGCGGCGCTCCTGGTTATCAATGTTGTAGCCGTCGACCGCGTTGGTGGCGTGGCGACGGTAAGCGCGCATAGTGAGCGTCAGCTTATGGGACTGGTTGCGGAACAGCAGGCGGGACAGCGTCAGCTGCAGGTTTTCACTTTTACCGCTGTAGCTCAGCACCTCGTTGGCGTTGGGGATAGTCTGGTGGTAGGTGTAATCGCTGTAGTTGGCGGCCAGGCTCCAGTAGCCGATCGGGAAGACGTAGTTCAGCGTATGCGAACGGTTGCCGAACGGCCCGTGTTCAAACAGGTTTTTGCCGATATTGGCGTAGAACAGATCGTTCTGGGCAAAGGGCGCGTCAATCGCCAGCGTGGCGGAACCCAGATAGCGGCCGGTGCTTTTCGAACCGCTGTCGTCCAGCCCCAGGCTCAGGCGCACCGGACGCCCCTCTTTCCAGCTCACCCGCAGATCGCTGGTCGCCTCCTGCTCGCCGGGGGCGATTTTAATATCGGCCTCGACGCTGGGCACGCGCTTAAAGTTCTCCAGCCCCTGCTCAATCGCGCGCAGGTTGAGAATATCGCCGCTCGACGCCGGCAGCGCATTCCACAGCCGCCCGCGCCAGGAGGTCCCCTCTTCAAAACGTACATGGTCGATACGACCGGGCTGCAGCGTCAGCGTCAGCACGCCGCGGGTCAGATCCTGCTCCTGCACCATCACCCGGGTGGTGACATAGCCTGCGGCCAGAATGCGGTTCTGCACCTTATTGATTGCCAGCACGATGCCCTGCTGGCCCAGACAGCGGCCTTTGGCGTCTTCCGCGGCGTCCAGCGCCCACTGAAAGCGCGCCGCCGCTTCGCCGACCAGCTGCAGGCTGTTGATGGTAAAACAGGGGTGTTCGTCAGACGGGTAGTCAGGCAGCGCGACCTCGGGACGGCTCAGGCGCACGTCGCTGTGCGGCGCATTCTGCTGCTGCAGCACGCGTTCACGCTCCTGCTGACGCTGCTGCTCCTGCGCATCCCGTGCGGCGGCGTTTTGCAATACGCCATCCGCCACCGGCGCACCATATATCGGCAGCGAGTGTGTGAATAATAAGCCGGCGGCCAGCGAAGCAGGCAGCGTCCTCCGCCATACCCGCGAGGATAAATTCCTTTTCATGTTATGAATTCCGTTTCATAAATTTATATTTGCCGAATTATCCAATCCGACCGATGAAAATCAAGCAAAGTCTTATTGATTTTGTGGCTTTTGGAGAGATGTACTTATATTTGTGGTTATTTCAGCTTTTAATAAAGAAAACAAGCGGATAAAAACCTAAATTTACCAGGTGCGGGTAATAGGATACGGCATGAAATAGGTTCCCTGTGTCCTACTTATGGCAAAACGCTATTTATCCGCCCTCTTTCCCTACGGGTCGGCATCACGAAAAACCCTCATTACGGCTACCGTAAACGGTGTGATTAATGCATGGATAACAGGGGGTCCCAATGTGAATGGGGATAAATTAATGTTAGTCAGCTAGCAAAAAAAAAGGGAGGCTTGCGCCTCCCTCCCGTTGATGCCCATCTGAATCAGTGATTACGGATATATTCATCCATATCGGTTTTCAGGTTATCGGATTTGGTACCGAAGATAGCCTGCACGCCGGAACCGGCAACCACTACGCCGGCAGCGCCCAGTTTCTTCAGCCCGGCCTGGTCAACCTTGGACACGTCGGCCACGCTGACGCGCAGACGGGTGATACAGGCATCCAGGTTGGTGATGTTGTCTTTACCGCCGAACGCCTGCACCAGCGCCGCGGACATTTCCGTGCCGCCCTGCGCGCTTTGGTCGGCGGTGCTGTCTTCACGACCCGGGGTCTTCAGATCCAGCTTGGCAATCAGCACGCGGAAGATGGTGTAGTACACCAGACCGTAAATGATGCCGACAATCGGGAACAGCCAGATTTTGCTGCTGTTGCCGCTCAGTACGATAAAGTCGATCAGACCGTGTGAGAAGCTGGTGCCGTCGCGCATGCCGAGCAGAATACAGATCGGGAACGCCAGGCCGGCCAGAATGGCGTGGATAGCATACAGCACCGGCGCCACGAACATGAAGGAGAATTCGATTGGCTCGGTAATCCCGGTCAGGAACGAGGTCAGCGCCGCGGAGATCATGATGCCGCCCACTTTCGCGCGGTTCTCAGGCTTCGCCGAGTGCCAAATGGCGATAGCCGCCGCCGGCAGGCCGTACATTTTGAACAGGAAGCCGCCGGACAGTTTGCCCGCGGTCGGGTCACCCGCCATATAGCGCGGGATATCGCCGTGGAACACCTGGCCTGCTGCGTTGGTGAACTCGCCGATTTGCATCTGGAACGGCACGTTCCAGATATGGTGCAGACCGAACGGCACCAGAGAACGCTCAACGACGCCGTAGATGCCGAACGCCACGACCGGGTTCTGATAGGCAGCCCACTGCGAGAAGGTCTGAATGGCGCTGCCGATTGGCGGCCAGATAAAGGAAAGCAGCACGCCCAGTACGATCGCCGCCAGGCCGGAGATAATCGGCACAAAGCGTTTACCGGCGAAGAAGCCGAGGTATTCCGGCAGCTGAATGCGGAAGAAGCGGTTAAACATATAGGCCGCAATGGCGCCGGAGATAATCCCCCCGAGCACGCCGGTATCCGCCAGGTGTTTGGCGGCAATCTCTTCGGCCGGCAGATGCAGCACCAGCGGCGCCACCACCGCCATGGTTTTTACCATGATGCCGTAAGCCACTACCGCCGCCAGCGCGGAAACGCCGTCGTTATTGGTGAAGCCCAGCGCCACGCCGATGGCGAAAATCAGCGGCATATTGGCAAACACGGAACCGCCCGCCTCCGCCATCACATGCGAGACTACCGCCGGCAGCCAGCTAAAGTTGGCAGAACCGACGCCCAGCAGGATACCTGCAATAGGCAGTACGGATACCGGCAGCATCAGCGATTTACCTACTTTTTGTAGGTTTGCGAATGCATTCTTGAACATAGTTGAGTGTGCTCCTGAGTAATAGGCTTAGCGACTTCTTGTTGCGCGCTTTTTGCGCTGCAGAGGGGAACAAAAACCCTCTACAATTCAGGGTGTCTGAGCACCCCTTGAATTTTTACGAAGAGTAAAATAAATACCCCAAACATTGTTTGATGGCAGTCACGTTTCAATCAATAACCCTGCTACTATTTCTGAAATTGGTGTTTTTTTGTAAAAAATGATGAAAGCACATCCGTTAACGGGCCGAACGGGGGTGGAACCTTACCCGTTCAGCCGATTAATTACGAGAGTTAAAATAATTACGTGTGCAACGCTGGCAACCTAAGACTAGGTCATGAATCAGAATTTGATGTGAAATAAGCGAGAAAAATTGGCAGTAGTGGCGGCGGCCAGTTCTTCCAGGCTTACGCCTTTCAGTACGGCCATGTATTCAGCCACGTCGCGCACATAGGCAGGCTGATTCTCTTTGCCACGGTGCGGCACCGGGGCCAGATAAGGCGAGTCGGTTTCCACCAGCATGCGGTCCAGCGGCACATAGCGCGCCACGTCGCGCAGCTGCTCGGCGTTACGGAAAGTGACAATGCCGGAGAAGGAGATATAAAAGCCCAGGTCCAACAGCACCTCTGCGGTCGCCCGGTCTTCGGTAAAGCAGTGCAGCACGCCGCCGCACTCCTGCACCTGCTCTTCACGCAGGATCGCCAGCGTGTCTTCCCGCGCATCGCGGGTATGCACGATCACCGGCTTGTTCAGCTCGCGGCCGATGCGGATATGCTGGCGGAACGACTCCTGCTGCAGCGCCCAGTTATCCTTCTGGTAGAAATAGTCCAGCCCGGTCTCTCCCAGCGCCACCACCTGCTCCGCCGCTGCCAGCTGGCGCAGCTCAGCATAGTCATAGCCGCCTTCCAGGTTTAACGGGTGCACGCCGCAGGAGAACGCCACGTCGGGACGATCGCCAATCAGCGCCGTCATCGAACGGTAGCCCGGCAGAGTGGTGGCCACCGCCAGCACATAGCCCACGTCGCGCGCCTTGGCTTTCGCCAGCGCGTCGTCCACGTTCTGGTGTAATGCCTGGTAGTCCAGGCTGTCGAGGTGACAGTGAGAATCGACTAACAACATAATGTTTAACTCTTTTACAGCGAATGAGGGTGAGAATAGCCGGCGGCTGCGAACATCTGTTCCCAGCCCAGCAGGCGTTCGGTCAGCAGCAGTTCGCGGTTAACGCCCACCACGCTGAGTAATTGATGCCGGCAGTGCAGCCACTGCTGCACGCTATGCTGCAGCGAGCTGCAGCTCAGCCGCGCGGCCAACAGCTGCACCAGCGGCTGCTGATCCTGATTGAGCACAAACGCCGCGGCGCCCTGCTGCCACTTCATCGCGTCCATCAGCAGCGCGCACAGCCAGTGCAGCCGCTCGGCGACGTCATCGTGATTCAGCTGCGGCAACAGCTGCAGCATATCCTGCGACTGCAGCGCCTTAGCGAGCGCCGCACACAGCACACTGCGCTGCTGCCAGCGCTCCGGCTGCAGCAGGCGTTCGGCGGCCAGCGGCGCACCGTCATGCAGGCGCAGCGCCGTCAGGCAATCCGTCCGGGCGCCGGCAACGCCCTGGCGCTCCAGCCACTGCTGGCTCAGCGCTTCCTCAGGGCTGGACAGGTGCCAGTACAGGCAGCGGCTGCGCAACGTCGCCAGCAGGTTGGAGGGTTCGCGGCAGCTCAACAGAAAATAGGTGTGCGCCGGCGGCTCTTCCAGCGTTTTGAGCAGCGCATTGGCCGCCGCTTCGGTCAGCTGCTCCGCCTGCGGCAACCACACCACTTTGGCGCCGCCCTGCTGCGCATGGGCATACAGGGCTTCGCTCAGCTGACGCACCGGCTCGATGCCCAGGCTGCTTTTGCCCTTCTCCGCCGCCAGCACGTGGTAATCCGGATGGCTGCCCGCCAGCATCAGGCGGCAACTGTGGCACTCGCCGCAGCTTTTTTCTCCGTTGCGGCGCTGGCAAATCAGCCAGCGGCTGATGGCGTAAATCAGCGCGTCGTCGCCGTTGCCGGCCGCCGCATGCAGCAGCAGCGCATGGTGACCGCGCCCGCCGGCATACTGCCCGACGAGTTGACGATAAGGCGTATTCAGCCACGGATACCAATTCATCAGGCCGTTTCCTGTTGCAGCAGCCACGCGCTGACGCATTGACGAATGTCAGCGGTGACCTGTTCCAGCGTCTGCGCCGCATCGACGGTCACGATCGCGTCGTCCGCCGCCGCCAGCTGCAGATAGCGCTCGCGCGTACGTTCAAAGAACGGCAGCGCCTCTTGCTCAATGCGATCCAGCGCGCCGCGCGCCTGCGCACGCTGCAGCCCGACCAGCGGCGGCAGATCGAGATACAGGGTCAGATCGGGGCGGAAATCACCCAGAACGGTATCCCGCAGCGACGCCATCAGCTGAGGGTCGACGCCGCGCCCGCCGCCCTGATAGGCCTGAGACGACAGGTCATGACGGTCGCCGACCACCCAGGCGCCGCGCGCCAGCGCCGGTTTAATCACCGTTTCAACCAGCTGCACCCGCGCCGCATACAGCATCAGCACTTCCGCCTTGATGGTGGGCAGCTCGCCTTCATGGCCGCGCTTAAACAGATCGCGCAGTTTTTCCGCCAGCGGCGTACCGCCCGGCTCACGGGTAAAGACCATGTCCTCGATACCGTGTTCGCGCAATACGCTGACGACCGTATCACGCGCGGTGGTTTTTCCCGCGCCTTCCAGCCCCTCAATAACCACGAATTTACTTTTCATTCTTTTCCTTCACTAGCTGGCGGTAAACCCGCACCGCCTTATTATGGCTGGCCAGATTGGTGGTAAAGGTGTGTCCACCCTTGCCGTCAGCAACAAAATAGAGATAAGGCGTTTTTTCCGGCTGCGACGCCGCCGTCAGCGACGCCTGGCTCGGCATGGCGATCGGCGTCGGCGGCAGCCCGCTGATGGTATAGGTGTTATAGGCGGTCGACGTATCCAGATCCTTACGGGTAATGGTACCAGTATAGCGTGCGCCCATGCCGTAGATCACCGTCGGATCGGTCTGCAGCCGCATACCGATGCGCAGGCGGTTGACGAATACCGACGCCACTTTGCCGCGCTCCGCCGCCACCGCGGTCTCTTTCTCGATAATGGAAGCCATGGTCAGCAGCTGTTCCGGCGTTTTATACGGCAGCGCCTTGTCACGCTGCTGCCAGGCCTCATCCAGCGCCTTTTCCATCCGCGTATGGGCGCGCTTGAGCAGAGCGATATCGCTCATGCCGGCGGTATAGGAATAGGTATCCGGGTACAGACGCCCTTCCGGGTGCGTGCCTGCCGGCATGCCCAGCGCGGCGGCGATTTCCGCCTCGCTTTTACCCGCCAGCGTATGCTTCAGGTACTTGGCTTGCTGCAGAATGCTCATCCAGTCGCTCAGGCGTGAACCTTCAATAAACCGCGCGTTGAACTGCGCCTCTTTGCCGCTGGCCAGCAGTTCCAGCATCTGGCGCACCGTCATGCCCGGAGTGAAACGGTAGGTGCCGGCTTTAAATGCCGCCAGCTTAGGCTCAATTTTCAGCAACCACGGGAACCATTTTCCGTTGCGGATCAGTTTGTCGCGCACCAGCAGCCCTTCCAGTGCCACCCGGCCGGTGCCCGCCGGCAGTTTAAAGATCGCTTCCTGCTGAATCGCCAGCGGCGTATCGGCAAAGCGTTCAACCTTCTGATAGCCCCAGAACAGCAGGGCCAAAATCACGACGACGAGCAGTGCAACAAACTTTACTTTCTTCATTAATCGGCCTGGTTAAATGTGGTGTCGTAAAAACTCATACAGCCGGCGCGAATCATAGCGCCATAAATGGGCGGCATTGACCGGCAATAACGGCATCAGCGCGTTACTGATCAATACCTCTTCCGCCGTCGCCAGCGTTTCCGGCGGTTCGGCGACGTAATGCAGCGTATATTCGCTGTCCGTCAGTAACTCAATCACCCGGCGGCGCATCAGGCCAGCCACGCCAGACTGGCTCAAATCCGGGGTATATACCGCTTTCCCCTTACGCCAGAATAAATTAGCCGCACAGCATTCCACCAGCAGCCCTGCGGTGTCAAGCACCAGCGCCTCGTCGGCGTCAGTCTGCTCAAGATGCGCACGGATCAACACCTGCTCCAGCCGGTTCAGATGTTTAATCCCCGCCAGCAGCGGGTTACGCGCCAGCGGCACCGGGCTTAACGCCAGGCTGACGCCCTGCTCGCGCCATGACAGATAGTGCTGCGGATACGCGCCGCATGACACGATGCGGGTGGGACGCTCACAGCCGGCAGGGCTATAGCCGCGCCCGCCGCTGCCCCGCGTCACGATGGTTTTGACCACACCAAAGCGGATTGATTCTGCCGCCTGACGTATTTCCTGCTCCAGCGTCGCCCAGTCCAACGGCGGCAGCAGCAGACGCTGCGCCCCCTGCTGCAGGCGTTCAAGGTGCCAGGGCAGCAGTTCCACCCGGCCATCGACCGCACGCGCGGTGGTAAAACAGCCGTCGCCGAACTGTATGCCGCGATCGCCGGCCGCCAGCGTGTCGCTCTGCTTTCCATTAATCCAGTACATGGCTCTTCCCCTGCATCTCATCTTGCGCCCTACAGGATAACAGGCGCGGCGCAAAATCCTGAACGGCGGACATAAAAAAGCCCGGTAAGAACCGGGCTTTTAACCTGCGACGCAGCAACGTTACGCGCGACGGAAAATCAACGAGCCGTTGGTGCCGCCAAAACCGAAGGAGTTACACAGCGTGTACTCCATATCTTTGGTCTGACGCGCTTCATGCGGCACGAAGTCCAGATCGCAACCTTCATCCGGGTTATCCAGGTTGATGGTTGGCGGTACGGCCTGATCGCGCAGTGCCAGCACGGTGAAGATCGACTCAATCGCCCCCGCCGCCCCTAACAGGTGACCGGTCATGGATTTTGTCGAGCTGACCATCACCTGAGCAGCATCGGCGCCGAATATCGATTTCACCGCCTCTGCCTCGGCTTTGTCGCCTGCCGGGGTAGAGGTGCCGTGAGCATTGATATAACCGATTTGCCCGGCGTTGAGGCCGGCATCGCTCAGGGCGTTCGCCATCGCCAACGCAGCACCCGCACCGTTTTCCGGCGGTGACGTCATATGGTAGGCATCGCTGCTCATACCAAAGCCGACCACTTCCGCATAAATTTTCGCGCC
Organism: Serratia sp. FGI94; assembly: GCF_000330865.1. Classification (NCBI taxonomy): domain Bacteria; kingdom Pseudomonadati; phylum Pseudomonadota; class Gammaproteobacteria; order Enterobacterales; family Yersiniaceae; genus Serratia; species Serratia sp. FGI94. The sequence continues at coordinate 1,914,668 of NC_020064.1, read as the reverse complement.
GCGTTTTTTCGCATGTTCGTACTCTTCGAGCACCATCATGCCAGCGCCGTCGCCCAGAACAAAACCGTCACGGTCTTTATCCCAAGGGCGGCTGGCGGCCTGCGGATCGTCATTGCGGGTGGAGAGCGCGCGTGCGGCGCCGAAGCCGCCTACGCCCAGCGGCGTACTGGCTTTCTCTGCGCCGCCGGCCAGCATCACGTCGGCATCATTGTAGGCAATGATACGCGCCGCATGGCCGATATTGTGCACGCCGGACGTACAGGCGGTGGCAATGGAAATGCTCGGGCCGCGCATGCCATACATGATGGTCAGGTGGCCGGCAATCATGTTCACGATGGTCGACGGCACAAAGAACGGGCTGATCTTGCGCGGACCGCCGTTAACCAGCGAGCTGTGGTTTTCTTCGATCAGACCCAGGCCGCCAATGCCGGAGCCAATTGCGGCGCCAATACGGCCGGCGTTAGCCTCGGTGATCTCCAATCCGGCGTCCTGCATGGCCTGCATGCCGGCAGCGATACCGTACTGGATAAACAGATCCATCTTGCGCGCATCTTTGCGCGAGATGAAATCTTCAGAATTAAAATTCTTTACTAAGCCGGCAAACTTGGTTGCATAGGCTGTAGTATCGAAATGGTCAATCAGGCTGATGCCACTCTGACCGGCAAGAAGTGCGTTCCATGTGGACTCGACCGTGTTGCCGACAGGAGACAACATGCCCAGTCCGGTCACAACTACTCGACGCTTAGACACGTTTGTCCTCCAAGGAGGGATAATATGACACTAGGATAGAAAAACTTAGGCGGTCGAGTGACCGCCTAGATATGTTCGCTTACTGCTGGCTAGCGTTGATGAAATCAATAGCTGCCTGAACAGTAGTGATTTTCTCAGCTTCTTCGTCTGGAATCTCGGTGTCGAATTCTTCTTCCAGTGCCATTACCAGTTCAACGGTGTCAAGAGAATCGGCGCCCAGGTCTTCAACGAAAGAAGCGCTATTTACCACTTCGTCCTCTTTAACACCCAGCTGCTCAACAATGATTTTCTTAACGCGTTCTTCGATAGTGCTCATACTCTTAAATTTCCTATCAAAACTCGCTTTCGCGATGGTTTTCGTAGTGTATAAAATGTTGAAAAAGATGCAACTAAATCCCGGCTGGTCAAACCACGATTTTACGCTATTTTGCGGTTTTTACCTCAAATAACGCAAATAGTTTTCGCATTTTTTAGACCATGTACATGCCGCCATTGACATGTAAGGTCTCACCGGTGATATAGCCAGCCTCATCAGAGGCTAAAAATGCAACAGCGCTGGCGATTTCTTTAGCATCCCCAAGCCGGTTGGCCGGTACAGATGCCAAAATGCCTGCACGCTGTTCTTCTGTCAACGCCCGTGTCATGTCCGTTTCAATAAAACCGGGCGCCACGACGTTGACCGTAATGCCACGAGAAGCAACTTCACGTGCCAAGGACTTGCTAAAGCCAATCAGGCCGGCTTTAGCCGCCGCATAGTTTGCCTGCCCTGCGTTCCCCATGGTACCAACCACGGAACCGATGGTGATGATACGGCCAAAACGCTTTTTCATCATAGCTCGCATTACCGCTTTTGACAGACGGAATACGGAAGTCAGGTTGGTGTCCAGGATATCCTGCCACTCGTCTTCCTTCATACGCATCAGCAGATTATCACGCGTAATACCGGCATTATTCACTAAAATGTCGATTTCGCCAAATTCTGCGCGAATAGATTCTAAAACGCTGTCGATAGATTGCGCATCGACCACGTTCAGCATGAACCCTTTACCGCTTGCGCCCAAATAGTCGCTGATCGCTTCAGCGCCTTTTTCACTGGTCGCCGTGCCGATCACCTTGGCACCGCGCGCAACAAACGATTCCGCCACCGCGCGGCCAATACCACGGCTGGCGCCGGTGACCAGAACAACTTTTCCTTCGAAGCTCATTGTTTTCCTCTTTATTGTGCAAGCGCCGCCGACAGGGTTGCAGGGTCATTGACCGCCGCCGCCGTCATGGTATCAACGATACGCTTGGTCAGGCCGGTGAGCACCTTGCCCGGGCCGACTTCCAGCAGAGAGCTGACGCCCTGCGCTGAGATAAATTCTACGCTTTCCGTCCAACGCACCGGGCTGTACAGCTGACGCACCAACGCGCTGCGGATCGCCTGAGGATCGTTTTCGATCTTCACGTCGACGTTGTTCACCACCGGGATCTGCGGCGCATTGAAGGTCACCGCCTCCAGTGCAACGGCCAGTTTGTCGGCCGCCGGCTTCATCAGCGCACAGTGGGAAGGTACGCTGACCGGCAGCGGCAGCGCGCGCTTGGCGCCGGCGGCTTTACAGGCCGCGCCTGCGCGCTCAACGGCTTCTTTGTTGCCGGCAATCACCACCTGACCCGGTGAGTTGAAGTTGACCGGAGAGACCACCTGGCCTTCCGCCGCGTCGGCGCAGGCTTTGGCGATGGACTCATTGTCCAGACCGATAATCGCATACATCGCACCGGTTCCCGCCGGCACCGCTTCCTGCATCAGTTTGCCGCGCAGCTCAACCAGGCGTACCGCCTCCTGGAAATCCAGCACGCCGGCGCACACCAGCGCGGAGTATTCGCCCAGGCTATGGCCAGCCATCAGCGCTGGCGCATCGCCGCCCTGCTGCTGCCATACGCGGAAAATCGCCACCGAGGCGGCCAGCAGCGCAGGCTGCGTCTGCCAGGTTTTATTCAGCTCTTCGGCCGGCCCCTGCTGCACCAGCTGCCACAGATCGTAGCCCAACGCGGCGGATGCCTCGCCAAACGTCTGTTCAACCACCGGGAATTCAGCAGCCAGTTCGGCCAGCATGCCAACGGTCTGCGACCCCTGGCCCGGAAAAACAAAAGCAAATTGCGTCATTTTTATTTCCTGTCAATCAGAAACGAACCAGCGCCGAGCCCCAGGTAAAGCCGCCGCCAAAGGCTTCGAGCAGTACCAGCTGACCGCGCTGAATGCGTCCGTCGCGTACGGCTTCATCGAGCGCCGCCGGTACCGAGGCGGCGGAGGTGTTGCCGTGTCTGTCGAGCGTCACCACCACTTTGTCCATCCCCATACCCAGCTTCTTCGCCGTCGCGCTGATGATGCGCAGGTTGGCCTGATGCGGCACCAGCCAGTCCAGCTCGCTGCGGTCCAGGTTGTTGGCGCTCAGCGTTTCATCGACGATATGCGCCAGCTCGGTTACCGCCACTTTAAAGACTTCATTGCCCGCCATGGTGACATACGCCGGCTTGTCTTTATCCTGACGGTCTTTGTACGCCAGCGTCAACAGATCGCCGTAGTGGCCGTCCGCGTGCAGATGGGTGGACAGGATGCCCGGCTGCTCGGAAGCGCCCAGCACCACCGCGCCCGCACCATCGCCAAACAGGATGATGGTGCCGCGGTCTTCAGGATCCAGCGTGCGCGACAGCACGTCGGCGCCGATCACCAGCGCATGCTTCACCGCGCCATTTTTAATGTATTGGTCAGCCACGCTCAGCGCATAGGTAAACCCGGCGCAGGCCGCCGCCAGATCGAACGCCGCGCAGTCTTTAATGCCCAGCATGTTCTGAATCTGACAGGCCGAGCTTGGGAAGGCGTGGCTGGATGTGGTGGTCGCCACAATAATCAGGCCGACGTCTTCCTTGGCCACGCCGGCCATCGCCAGCGCGTTGGACGCCGCCTGGAATCCCATGGTCGCCACGTTTTCATCCGCAGCGGCGATACGACGTTCACGGATGCCGGTACGCGTTACGATCCACTCGTCCGAGGTATCCACCATTTTTTCTAAATCAGCATTGGTGCGCACTTGTACGGGTAAATAACTCCCCGTACCGAGAATCTTTGTATACATGTACGATCAGTCACTCTTGGGTAATACAGCCTCAAGGCGCGCCGCAATCCGGTTGGGGATTTGCCGCTGCACCGCCTGCACAGCCTGTTCAATAGCTACCGCAAACGCCTTCTGGTTCGCAGCGCCGTGGCTCTTGATTACGGTGCCCCGCAATCCTAACAGACATGCACCATTATACTGGTCGGGGTTCAGGTGGCCGAAGCGTCCCGCCATCCGTTTTTGCAGCCAACGGCCCAACCATGTTAACCACCACGCCTGCTTGCCACCGTCGCCTGACGATTTCAGCAGCGATAAAAATAGCCTTATTACGCCTTCCATGGTTTTCAGCGTAACATTGCCGACAAAGCCGTCGCAGACCATAACATCGGTTTTACCTGTGAGCAGATCATTGCCTTCCAGATAACCAATATAGTTGATTGTCGGAGTTTTTCTTAATACGGCGGCGGCTTCGCGAATATTATCTAAACCTTTGCTCTCTTCTTCGCCAATATTGAGCAGCGCCACGCGCGGCTGCGCGATACCGACCACTTCTTCCGCCATCACCGCGCCCATCACGGCAAACTGCACCAGCATCGTGCTGTCGCATTCCACGTTCGCGCCCAGATCGAGCACCACGGTTTTACTGCGCTGCTGATTCGGCAGCACCGTCATCAGCGCCGGGCGCTCAATGCCGTCCAGCGGCTTGAGCAACAGTTTAGCCAGCCCCATCAGCACGCCGGTATTGCCGGCGCTGATGCACGCCTGCGCCGCGCCGCTGTTCACCTGCTCCAGCGCCACGCGCATCGAGGTGCCGCGGCTGGCGCGGATCGCCTGAGAGAGCTTGGCGTCGTCGGCAATGACCGATGCTGCAGGCACGACTTGCAGACGCTCCAGCAAATGCGGATCGGCGTTGGCAAGTAAGGGGGAGATGGCGTCAGGATCGCCGACGAGCAGAAGATGGAGCTGTAAATTAGAGGCCAGTGCCTGCAATGAAGCAGGCACTGTGACGCAGGGACCGAAGTCCCCGCCCATTGCATCTAACGCCAGGGTTAGACGAGTCAAGGTATCGCTACTTAGCCGATAACCTTGCGACCGCGGTAGAAACCGTCGGCAGTGATGTGGTGACGACGGTGGGTTTCACCGGATGCTTTGTCTACAGACAGGGTAGTCGTAGTCAGCGCATCGTGTGAACGACGCATGCCACGCTTGGAACGGGTTGGTTTGTTCTGTTGTACGGCCATGGACCTTACTCCTCGATTACTTACGCTTTAAACTGGCTAATACGGCAAACGGATTCGGTTTCTCCGCCTCTGCAGGCAGTTTGCCAAATACCATGTCCGCTTCGGACACTTCACAGTGTTCAGATTCATGTACCGGAACGACCGGCAGTGAAAGAATAATTTCGTCTTCAATCATTGCCAACAGATCGACTTCGCCAAACTCGTCAACTTCGATCGGTTCGTACGCTTCCGGTAATGCCTCAGCCTGCTCATCATTGACGACCGGGCTAAAACAATATGTTGTGTGCACATGATGCTGGAACGGCTCGCCGCAGCGCTGACACGATAACGTGACCGTGACATCTGCCTGACCGGTGATAACCGCCAAACGCTGGTTGTCGATATTAAACGACAATTCAGCGACAACGTCGCTGTCCACACTGACCACGGACTCGGCAACACGGGTAACCAGCTCAGGCGCATAGACACCAACATAGTCCAGGCGTTTCTGAGCGGTACGTACCGCATCAATGGTCAAGGGTAATTTTACCTTTTGCATAGGGCGCGCATATTAACTTTGTAACGACATAGAGTCAAAGAAAAAGGCCGTGAAAACGGCACCTTTCACCAATATTCGCTTCCGCAGCGGCCGACAGTTTAAAATGCTGGCACCATTTACGCTACGGTTTACGAAAAAAATTATGCAACAACTTCTTTTGGCCTCCACCTCCCCTTACCGCAAAATGCTGCTGGAAAAACTGCATTTGCCGTTTATCACCGCCGCGCCGCAGGTTGATGAAGCGCCGCTGCCGGGCGAAAGCGCCGAAGCGCTGGTGCTACGCCTGGCCGCCGCCAAGGCGCAGGCGCTGGCGAACGCCTACCCCGACCACCTGATCATCGGCTCCGATCAGGTATGCGTGTTAAACGGACAGATTACGGGCAAGCCGCACAGCGAGGCGCAGGCCTGCGAACAGCTGCGCCAGGCCAGCGGCAATGTCGTCACCTTCTATACCGGACTGGCGCTGTACAACAGCCGTACGCAGCATCTGCAGGCGGTCTGCGAGCCGTATCAGGTGCATTTCCGCCCTCTCGGCGCGGAGGAGATCGCCCACTACGTACGTCTGGAGCAGCCGCTGAACTGCGCGGGCAGTTTCAAAAGCGAGGGGCTGGGCATTGCCCTGTTCGACAAGCTGACGGGCCGCGACCCCAACGCGCTGGTCGGGCTGCCGCTGATCGCCCTGCTGGAGATGTTGCGGGCCGAAGGGGTCAGCCCGCTGGCGTAGCGTTACTTCTGCGCCTGTTGGCGCAGCTGCTTCAGGCAGTGACGCAGTTGGTCATCCATCGGCGCTTCAATACGCAGCGTTTCGCCAGTGCCCGGATGCTCAAAACGCAGCGCCGCCGCATGCAGGAACAGCCGTTTCAGACCGGTCGGCGCCAGCTGACGGTCGAACTCCCGGTCGCCGTAACGGTCGTCAAAGGCGATCGGATGGCCGGCATGCAGCGTATGAACGCGGATCTGGTGGGTGCGCCCGGTGATCGGGCTGGCCTTGACCAGCGTGGCGAACGCAAAACGCTCCTCGACCTTGAAACGGGTTTCGGACGGTTTGCCTTCGCTGCTCACCCGCACCACCCGCTCGCCGCTTTGCAGAATATTCTTCAGCAGCGGCGCCTGCACCGCCTTGCAGTGGGACTGCCACTGGCCGCGCACCAGCGCCAAGTAATCCTTCTGCATGGTTTTCAGCCGCAGCTGTTCATGCAGCGCCCGCAGCGCCGAACGTTTTTTCGCCACCAGCAGCACGCCGGAGGTATCGCGGTCCAGCCGATGCACCAGCTCCAGGAAGCGCGCCTCCGGACGCAGCGCGCGCAGCCCTTCGATCACGCCGAAGCTCAGGCCGCTGCCGCCGTGCACCGCCGTGCCGGACGGTTTGTTCAGCAGCAGCACATGGTCGTCTTCATACAGGATGCAGTCGGCCAGCGCCGCCACTTTATCCAGCTTGGCGGACACCGGCGTCTCTTCGCGCTCGGCCACCCGCACCGGCGGTACGCGCACCACGTCGCCGGCCGCCAGCTTGTATTCCGCCTTGATGCGCCCTTTATTAACCCGCACCTCGCCCTTGCGCACGATGCGGTAGATCATGCTCTTCGGCACGCCTTTCAGGCGGGCCAGCAGAAAATTGTCGATTCGCTGACCCGCTTCGTCGTCAGAAACCGTGATGAATTGTACTGCAGGATTGTTCGTTTTCATGGGGCGGGATTCTAAATACAGCAGGTAAATAGCGCCACCTCTTTTTATATGCTTAACTGTCAGTCTGAGTGCGGAAGTCGCCGCAGTGAACAATAAGGCAGCAAGCCGGTTTGATCGTTTGCGATTTCTTCCGCAGTTAAGGCAAAGTCACCTTGCTATAACGGTATCAGCAGTGGAATAATGAGTTCGCTTTCCGCGTTGATTCTCGTTAAAGCAGAGTAAAATGCGGAATTACCAAGGTTTGTCTGATAACGCAAAAACGCAGCAATGGCGTAAGACGTAATGCGATATCAAACAATTAGCGGGCTGCGGGTTGCAGCTTGGCCGGCAAATGGAATGTGATCTGTCGACGTAAATCAGAGGCTATTCCCCGAGTAAAAGTGCTGTTTTTCACAAAGAAAAACAGGCTTACCGAGATAATGCGCCCCTATGCAGGCGACAACCGGGAGGTTGACGGCTTTGCGAGAAGACACGGGGTTTTCGGTTTTAACCCGGCCATAGAGGTTATGCCCAAATAGTTCAGGTGGCGCTAAAGCGGCGACCGCGCGCACGTTCGGCAGCATGGACGGGCGCGAGAGAAGGCCGCGACGCAAGGCAACCTGAATGATGACGGATATATTGCCCGCAGCTCTGTCGATAATGTAAAAAATAACGAGTAAGTTAAGATGAAAAGAATGTTGATTAACGCAACTCAGCAGGAAGAGTTGCGTGTTGCCCTTGTAGATGGACAGCGGCTGTACGATTTGGATATCGAAAGCCCGGGTCATGAGCAGAAAAAAGCGAACATTTACAAAGGCAAAATCACCCGTATTGAACCAAGTCTTGAAGCAGCGTTTGTTGACTACGGCGCAGAACGACATGGTTTCCTTCCTCTTAAAGAAATCGCCCGCGAATACTTCCCTAACAGCTATTCCTCCCATGGCCGCCCCAACATCAAAGATGTGCTGCGCGAAGGCCAGGAAGTGATTGTACAGGTTGATAAAGAAGAGCGCGGCAACAAAGGCGCCGCCCTGACCACCTTTATCAGCCTGGCCGGCAGCTATCTGGTGCTGATGCCGAACAACCCGCGCGCCGGCGGCATTTCCCGCCGTATCGAGGGCGACGACCGCACCGAACTGAAAGAAGCGCTCTCCTCGCTGCAACTGCCTGACGGCATGGGCCTGATCGTCCGCACCGCCGGCGTCGGCAAATCCGCCGAAGCGCTGCAGTGGGACCTGTCGTTCCGCCTCAAGCATTGGGAAGCCATCAAGAAAGCCGCCGAAGGCCGCCCTGCGCCGTTCCTGATTCACCAGGAAAGCAACGTTATCGTGCGCGCCTTCCGCGATTACCTGCGTCCTGATATCGGCGAAATCCTGATCGATAACCCGAAAATTCTCGATCTGGCGAAAGAGCACATCGCCGCGCTGGGCCGTCCGGACTTCAGCAGCAAAATTAAAATGTACAGCGGCGAAATCCCGCTGTTCAGCCACTACCAGATTGAGTCGCAGATCGAATCCGCCTTCCAGCGTGAAGTGCGCCTGCCTTCCGGCGGCTCCATCGTTATTGACACTACCGAAGCGCTGACCGCGATCGACATCAACTCCGCACGTGCCACCCGCGGCGGCGACATCGAAGAGACCGCGTTCAACACCAACCTGGAAGCGGCGGATGAAATTGCCCGTCAGCTGCGCCTGCGCGACCTCGGCGGCCTGATCGTCATCGACTTTATCGATATGACGCCGGTGCGCCACCAGCGCGAGGTGGAAAACCGCCTGCGTGATGCGGTGCGTCAGGACCGTGCACGCATTCAGATCGGTCGTATTTCCCGCTTCGGCCTGCTGGAGATGTCCCGCCAGCGCCTCAGCCCGTCGCTGGGCGAATCCAGCCACCACGTCTGCCCGCGCTGTAACGGCACCGGCACCGTGCGCGACAACGAATCGCTGGCGCTGTCCATCCTGCGTCTGATTGAAGAAGAAGCGCTGAAGGAAAACACCAAAGAAGTTCACGCCATCGTGCCGGTGCAGGTCGCCTCTTACCTGCTGAACGAAAAGCGTGAATCCGTCAGCGCCATTGAAAAACGCCAGGCCGGCGTGAAAGCCGTGATCGTGCCGAACGATCAGATGCAAACGCCGCATTACTCGGTACTGCGCGTGCGCAAAGGCGAAGAAACGTCAACCCTGAGCTATCTGCTGCCGAAGCTGCATGAAGAAGAGATGGTGCAGCCGCTGGAAGAAACGCCGATGGAGCGCAAGCGTCCTGAGCAACCGGCACTGGCCTCCTTCTCTCTCGGCGCCGACGCACCGCCGCCGGCGGCTGAATCCGCCCCGGTGAAAAAACCGGCCGCCAACCAGCCGGCCGCGCCGGCAGCCGCCGCAGCACCTGGCCTGCTGAGCCGCTTCTTCAGCGGTCTGAAATCGCTGTTCGCCGGTGAAGAACCACAGCCGGCAGTCGAGGAAAAACCAGCTGAAACCGCGAAGAGCAGCAGCGGCGAAAACCGCCGCCAGGATCGTCGCAGCCAACGTCGTCAGGGTTCCGGCCGTAAAGAACGCGGCGAGCGTGGTGAACGTAGCGAGCGCAATGAGCGCGGCGAGCGTAAAGAACGCAGCGAGCGTAAAGAACGCGGCGAAGGCCGTGAGCGTGACAACCGCGAAGGACGCGACCGCGATAACCGCGAGTCGCGTGACGAGCAGCGCCGCAACCGTCGTAACGCCGCGAATAACGCGCCGGCGGGCGCCGATGCGCCCGTTATTGATGAAGCCGCTAAAGCGCAGCGCGAAGAGCAACAGCAGCAGCGCCGCGAGCAGCGCGCCGAGCGTCAGCGTCGTCGTCAGGAAGAGAAGCGTCAGGCGCAGCAAGAAGTGCAGCAGCTGGAGAAAGCCGCAGTCGAACCGGTAGCGGCCGCTGAAGAGGATAAGGAAGACCGCCATCAGCAGCCGGCGCAGCGTCGTCAACGCCGCCAGCTGTCGCAGAAGGTGCGTATCCTGTCCGCGGAAGAAGAGCTGCAGCGTGCAGCGGAAGAACTGTTAGCGCCAAAAGCGCCGGCGGCAACCGCTGAGGAAAGCAAAGCGCCAGCGGCAGACGACAGCGTCAAGCTGCTGCCGGAAACCGTCGCCGTAACCGGCGAAGAAGAAGCGCAGGAAAACCGTAACGGTGAAAACGGCATGCCGCGTCGCTCACGTCGTTCACCGCGCCATCTGCGCGTGAGCGGTCAGCGCCGCCGTCGTTACCGCGACGAGCGTTACCCAACCCAGTCGCCGATGCCGCTGGCGGCAGCCTTTGCTTCGCCGGAAATGGCCTCTGGCAAGGTATGGATCGGTTACCCTGTCACAACAGCTGCGCAACCGGTTGAAGAGACAGAAGTTAAATCGCCATCCGCCGACATCGTTGAGCAGCCGGCAGCGGAAACCGCCGCCAGCGTTGCCGCGCCTGTCATCGCCGCTGCTCAGGATGAGGTTCAGGCACCAGCCGCTGCTGCGGCCGCCGCCAGCGTCGAGCCGGAGGAAAGCACGCCAGCCGCCGCTCTGCCGCAGGAAGAGGTCAAAGCGCCTCAGCCGGCAGCCGTAGAAGCACCGGCCGACGTCGCCAGCGATGCAGAACCTGTCGCTGAAGCCGTACCGTCTCAGCCTGAAGAACAGCCTGCTGCGCCTGTCGCCGTTGCGCCGGCAGCCGACAACGCTGCTGCTGAAGAACAAGCGGTGACAGAACAGGCCGTTGAGGAAGCGACCATTGCGGCACCGACCGAAGCAGTCGTCACCAAACCAGCTCCGCAGCCGGTAAGCGATGAGACGGCGGCAACCCCGGCGCCAGCCATCGTGGCCCAGCCAGCAGAGACGCGCTATAAGCACATCGCCAGCGCGCCGATGACTAAAGCACCGGCACCGGCTTACCAGCCGGAAGCGCCGAAGCACAGCGACTGGCAGCGCCCGGCGTTTAATTTCGACGGCAAAGGCAGCGCCGGTGGCCACTCGGCAGTAAGCCAGGCTACCGCCCCGGCCACCAAGCCGCAGCCGGTTAACGACTAAGTTAAACCGTGAAAAAAACCCGCCAATTTTGGCGGGTTTTTTATTGTGCGGCATTCAGGCAATTTTTTTCAGCTGTTTGATATCCAACGAGTCCAATTTACCGTCAATCTGGCGGACAAAGTGTTGGAAGTGTTCGGTGGCGTTATGCTTATCCAACGCCTCAGCGCTGGCCCAGCGCTCGAAGAATACAAAGGTGCCGGGCTTATCCAGCTCACGGTGTAGGTCGTACTGCAGATTTCCCAATTCCTGACGGCTGGCGTCGATAATCTGATGTACGGCATCATTAACATCATCAATAAACTCCGCTTTGGCCTGCAAAGTGGCCACCACGCGAATCTCCATTTCATCCTCCTAGGAAGTAAGTAGCAAAAGTCATCGTCAAGACGATTACTATGCGCCCGTTTATCTATTGTTTTCAACTTTGGTTAACAAACAGATGCATCAAGAGCGCTTTCCGCTTATGCTTACACCCCGGCGTGAATAACCCCCATTATTCGCTTTTACTTAGACGTATTTCTGACCGCCGGAGCCTTGCACCATGACAGCACAACCTCAAGCCATGAAAATTCGCCGCCCTGACGACTGGCACATCCATCTGCGTGATGATGAGATGTTGAAAACGGTCCTGCCCTATACCAGTCAGGTATTCGGCCGCGCGATTGTAATGCCGAACCTGGCTCCGCCGATCACCACGCTTGAAGCCGCACAGCGTTATCGCGACCGCATCCTGGCGGCAGTGCCGGCGGAACACAATTTCACCCCGCTGATGACCTGCTACCTGACCGACTCTCTGTCGGCCGACGTGCTGACGGAAGGGTTTAAGCAAGGCATTTTCACCGCCGCCAAACTCTACCCCGCTAACGCCACCACCAACTCTAACCACGGCGTCAGCGACGTAACGGGTATCTACCCACTGTTTGAGCAGATGCAGAAAATCGGCATGCCGCTGCTGATCCATGGTGAAGTGACCGACGCCGGTGTGGATATCTTCGACCGTGAAGCCCGCTTTATCGCCCAGGTGATGGAGCCGATCCGCCGTCAGTTCCCGGAGCTGAAGATCGTCTTTGAGCACATCACCACCAAAGAGGCGGCTGAATACGTCCAGGCCGGCGACCGCTTCCTCGGCGCCACCATCACGCCGCAGCACCTGATGTTCAACCGTAACCATATGCTGGTGGGCGGCATCCGTCCGCACCTGTTCTGCCTGCCGATCCTCAAGCGCAATATCCACCAGGAAGCGCTGCGCAAGGCGGTAGCCAGCGGCTCCGACCGTTTCTTCCTCGGCACCGATTCCGCGCCGCACGCCAAGCACCGCAAAGAATCCAGCTGCGGCTGCGCCGGGGTGTTCAATGCGCCAAGCGCCATGCCGGCCTACGCCACGGTGTTTGAACAGTTAGGCGCGCTGGAACACCTGGAAGCCTTCTGTTCACTCAACGGACCGCGCTTCTACGGCTTACCGGTCAACGAAGACTTTATCGAACTGCAGCGCGTCCCTAGCATGCAGCCGGAAGAGATTGCGCTGGGCAACGAGTCGATCGTGCCGTTCCTGGCGGGCGAAAGCGTTAACTGGACGGTAACCGCCAGCTAATCTTTTTTATTTATCACGCCCTCTTGCTCCCGACGCGGGTTAACTGTATAAATAAACAGTAGATAACTTCGGGGGCAATAATGCGTGTTGAAGTAACCATAGACAAGACCAGGCCGCTGCCGCCGGGGGCGATAGAAGCCCTTAACGGTGAATTAAGCAAACGGATTAACCGTCAGTTTCCGGATACGGTGGTTCAGGTCAGGTATTCCGGCGCCAACGGGCTTTCCGTTCTCGGCGGCCTCAAGACAGATAAGGATCTGATCGCCGAGATTCTCCAGGAAACCTGGGAAAGCGCCGACGATTGGTTCAGTGCCGAATAATACTGCAATGCTGTTTTTGCCGGGGGGTCGCTCTCCGGCTTTTTTATACCTGTAACCCGCCAACCGGGATGAAATTAGCTGGAATAAAAACGCCATCTGATCTGTAATAAGGATGGGTGCGGGCGCTATTACAACAGGAGGTCTCTTTCCATGGCCCTGGACAAAGAAAAATCAGAAGAAGCAATGACCTTCGGCGAACTGCTGACGGTTATCGCCGATCAAAAACGGCGCCTTAACGTGCTGGAAGTCGCCTTCTCCTATCTGGCCTTTGGGCTGGATGACAAGGCGAATCAACTGCTGATCCACAGCCTGAAGCTGGAAGCGCAAAACCAGAACCGCGATGCCGAAACGCAACAACACTTCGCCCAGCTGGCCGGCGAACTGGAAAAACATCTTCAGCCTCCCGCCGCTTCCCCTGCGGCAGAGTAAACCGTCGTTCTACGGCTTGTCGTTCCGAGAAACGGCAAGCTGCCCCCCTCTCTTTTGCTGAATTATTGCGCAAACACGTCATTATTTAACAAATTTTCATCGGAAAAGCCGCATCAGACAACCACGAAGCGTATACTGTAAAGGCTCCTCATGAAGATGAGCCGCATCGATCCTCGTTAGTCACTCGCGTTAGTTACTACTCAATAAGGGGTCTTTATGGACAGAAATGATGAAGTTATTCAGACACACCCGCTTGTTGGATGGGATATCAGCACCGTTGACGTTTACGACGCCATGATGATACGCCTTCATTACCTGTCTTCGCTAGACCAAACGCCCGAGGAAGCCCAAGTAGACAGAACGCTTTGGTTAACCACAGATGTCGCCCGACAATTGATAAATATCCTAGAGGCGGGCATCGCAAAAATCGAATCGACGGAATACCAGGATCTTGATCGTAAAAAACACTGATTCATTAAGCCAAACGTCCTAAGCGCCGGTGAACATTCCCGGCGCTTTTTCTTTATCTACCGCCGACAACGGGTGCATTGGCGCGCCCAACCTTTTATCATGCTGAGTTCAGCAAAGCGCAACAGTGAGGATAGGTTACGTGGAATATGATTTAATCGTCGTCGGCAGCGGTTCCGTTGGCGCCGCCGCTGGCTACTACGCCACGCAGGCAGGGTTGAAAGTGCTGATGATCGACAGCGAAATCCCCCCGCACAGCAACGGCAGCCACCACGGCGATACGCGTATTATTCGCCATGCCTACGGCGAAGGTGAACGATATGTTCCGTTATTGCTGCGTGCGCAGGCCCTGTGGAACGGCCTGACGCGGGACAGCGGCGAGCAGCTGTTCCACGCCTGCGGCGTGCTCAACCTGGGCCCCAAAGACGCCGAGTTTATTGCCAACGCCCAACAAAGCGCGCGCACTTTCCGCCTGAACACCCAACTGCTGAGCGCCGACGACGTGCAACAGCGCTGGCCTGAATTCAACGCGCCGGCGCACTACGTCGGCGTCTTCGAGCCGGACGCCGGCTTTCTGCGCTCCGAACGGGCCATCGCGCAATATATCCGCCTGGCGCAAGAGGCCGGCTGCAGCCAGCTGTTTAACTGTCCGGTCACGGCGGTTAACGCCATTGACGGCGGCGTAGAAGTCACCACGGCGGAAGGCCGCTATCAGGCGAAAAAAGCTCTGGTCGCCGCCGGCACCTGGGTAAAAGCGCTGTTGCCGCAGCTGCCGGTCACGCCGCTGCGTAAAGTATTTTCCTGGCACCAGGCCGACGGGCGCTACAGCGAACCCAACCGCTTCCCGGCCTTTACCGTTGAGGCGCAGGACGGCTGCCACTATTACGGCTTCCCTGCCGATAACGACGGCCTGAAAGTCGGCAAACACAACGGCGGCCAGCCGATTGAAACGCCGGAGCAGCGCCGGGCCTTCGGCAGCGTCGCCAGCGACGGCAGCGAAGTATTTAACTTCCTGCGCCAGCATCTGCCCGGCGTCGGCGTGTGCCTGCACGGCAAAGTCTGTACCTATGATATGAGTCCGGACGAGGACTTTATTATTGATACCGTTCCCGACAGTGAAAATATGATGGTGATTACCGGGCTTAGCGGGCATGGCTTTAAGTTTGCCAGCGTGCTGGGTGAAATCGCCGCGCTGTTTGCGCAGGACAAAGCCATTCCGTTCGATCTGACGCCGTTCTCGCTGCAGCGTTTTAACTAACCGCGCTAACGCAATCGCAGCCGTTGCCCGCCTCGGCTGCGATATTTCCCCTGCCGTTGACATCCCTTCGGCACCTATCCACGGAAAAAGCTGGCGCAACAATCCAGATTTCCGAATTGATTGGCACCAGGCTCCCCCCTATTTTACCTATGCTTGGTATTATTTGCCCGATCACAAGGATGTCAGCATGAAACTACTCGTCGTGGACGAATGCGGTTATACCCGCCTCGGCATCGCCAGCTATCTGGCCGATAACGCCGCCAATACCGTAACTGGCTGTGATACGCTCAGCGCCGCGGTGCAGCATCTGTCCAGCGATAACCCCTCGCATATCCTGCTGAACCTGACCCACTACTGCCGGCCAAATCTAGACAATCCCCGGTTACAGGCGCTGATCGACAGCGGTAATAACGCGGTGCTGTTTATCTACCTGGATGCTCCCTACCCTTACGGCGACCGGCCGATGCGCATCGCCGATAACGCCTTCCTGTTCAATAAGGCCGCATTGCCCAAAGCGCTGCGTATCCTGCGCGATACGCCGCATGCCTTGATGGAAAACAGCCTGCATTCGCTGTTCAGCCCGCAGGAGCTGACGGTCATGAAGTACTGGATGGCGGAGGAGCCAAACTACCGCATCGCCCGGAAGCTGCAGATCAGCTCGCATACCGTGTATGTGCATAAGCGGCATATCACGGAGAAGATTAACGCCCGTAACCGGCTGGAGTTTTATTCGCTGTACAACATCCTGCGATATTTTTATCCGCCCGATGCGCCCGCAGTGCGCATGGCGGGCTGAACAGTAGAGCGTCAGCCGCGCCAAATGCGTTAGCGTCGCGTCATTCCGCCTGGCGTTCCGCCGCCCTTTCGTCGCGGCCATCACCCAGAATTACCGCTATCTTCCTGCCGTTTTCACTGGCTTCCAGCGCGATGCGCGCAATGATGGTGAGCGGCACCGACAGCAGCATCCCCACCGGCCCCAGCAACCACCCCCAGAAAATCAGCGAGAGAAAGACCACCAGCGTCGACAGGCCAAGACCGCGCCCCATCACCCGCGGTTCGAGGATATTACCAATCACCAGGTTGATCAGTACAAAGCCGCCGGCCACCACCAATGCATCGCCAAAGCCGTTAAATAACAGCGCGGTGATCAACGGTGGAACGGCGGCGATCACCGAACCGATATTGGGAATAAAATTGAGCAGGAAAGCCAGCAGCCCCCAGATAAAGGCAAAGCGCACGTCGATAATCGCCAAAAAGATCCAGACAATCATGCCGGTCGCCAGGCTAATCGCCGTTTTGATCACCAGATAGTGCGTCACCCCCTGC
The DNA here is from genome assembly GCF_000330865.1 of Serratia sp. FGI94. NCBI lineage: Bacteria > Pseudomonadati > Pseudomonadota > Gammaproteobacteria > Enterobacterales > Yersiniaceae > Serratia > Serratia sp. FGI94. The sequence continues at coordinate 1,897,968 of NC_020064.1, read as the reverse complement.
ACTGCCCGCTGCAGGTTGGCAATGCCCTGGGTCGGCCTACTCAATACCTGGCGCAGTTTCGCCGGCAGCAGCTGCACCTCAAACAGCATAAAGACCACTGTCATCAGCAGCAGGAAAATATTGGTCATCGCGCCGGAGAGATGGCTCAGCAGGCGCGTCACCAGATTCATCGTAGCGCTGGGATCAATATAATGCACGATCGCCTCCGCCGAGATGACGATATTGAAGCGATCCGCATAGCGCTGCAGCTCATGCATTTTTTCCGTCATCATACCGCGATACTGCGGCAGCGAACGGGCAAACTCATTCAGCGATGCCCCCATCATGCCGATAAACATCACCAGCACGATCACCACCAGCGTCACTAACAGCATCACGCCCAGCATGCGCGGCACCCGCCAGCGTTCCAGACGGGCAACCAACGGGTTTAGCACGATGGTTAAAAATACCGCCAGCAAAAACGGCACCACAATTTCCGAGGACATTTTAATCCCGGCAAGGATCACCACGATTGTCGCCAGCATAATCGCCAGTCGCAGCGGGCGATCGATGAATAGATTTCGGCTCAAGATAACATCCTTTTTTCCCGATAATAGGCAAACTGATGAAACATTTATTTTAACAAACTCCGCCGCAGGACTGTGGGTTAATCATCAGTTTTTATAACTCATCCGCGTGGAAAATCAGCGGATACCGACCAATAACGACAACGTTTTTCCAACCAGCAAGACGCGTTGCCGAACTCCTGCGCCTGGATTTACGCAACATGACAAAAATTGACAGTAAAATAGAAATTCGTTTTATTTCAATTTACAACGCAAGTCATAGCCACCTCTTTTCCCTTTTCACTTCAACGATTACTTTGACTAATTTTTCCGATCTTGTGCAAATCCACTGACTAATATTATCAAGTCGTAACATAGTTAAATTTATTATTGATTTTATGTTTTTTCCTGTTAATTATTGCAATCGGCAATAAGGAATTAAGGAAGTCCGATGCTTTGGAAAAATACCCCCGACCGTTTCGGTCATCTGTTTATCTTGATCCACTGGCTGGTCGCCCTTGTGGTGTACGGCATGTTTGCGCTTGGCCTATGGATGGTCACGCTGGGCTATTACGACGTGTGGTATCACCAGGCGCCGGAGATCCATAAGAGTATCGGCGTACTGCTGTTTATCGTTATGGTGGTGCGCGTCATCTGGCGCCTGATCTCTCCACCGCCGAAACCGCTGGCCAGCTATTCCCGCGTTACCCGCGTCGGCGCCGTGCTGGCGCACCTGGCGCTGTATGTCATTCTGTTCGCCATTCTGATCAGCGGCTATCTGATTTCTACCGCCGACGGTCAGGCGATCAGCGTATTCGGCTGGTTCGAGGTTCCCGCCAGCGTCACCGGCATGGGCGCTCAGGCCGATACCGCCGGGACGATTCATCTTTATCTGGCCTGGAGCGTCGTCGTGCTGTCGGTACTGCACGCTTTGGCCGCACTTAAGCATCACTTTGTGGATCGTGATGTCACTTTGAAACGGATGCTGGGTCGCAGCGCCGATTAACCTACTTGGAATAATGGAGATAACCATGTTGAAAAAGACCGTATTAGGCCTGACCGCAGGCGCTCTACTGCTGAGCGCCGGTTCCGCGCTGGCCGCCAACTACAAAATCGACAAGCAGGGGCAGCACGCCTTTATTGAGTTCCGCATCCAGCACCTTGGCTACAGCTGGCTGTACGGCAGCTTCAAGGATTTTGACGGCGGCTTTACGTTCGATGAGAAAGATCCGTCCAAGGATAAGGTCAACGTCACCATCAACACCGCCAGCGTCGACACTAACCACGCAGAGCGTGACAAGCACCTGCGCAGCGCCGAATTCCTCAACGTGGAAAAGAACAAGCAGGCGAAGTTTGAATCCACCGAAGTGAAAAAAGACGGTGACGGCTACGCCGTGGTCGGCAACCTGACGCTCAACGGCGTCACCAAGCCGGTTACGCTGGACGCCAAGCTGATTGGCCAGGGCAATGACCCATGGGGCGGCTACCGTGCCGGCTTTGAAGCCAACGGTAAAATCAAGCTGAAAGACTTCGGCATCACCACCGATCTCGGCCCGGCCTCACAAGAGGTTGAGCTGATCATCTCCGTCGAAGGCGTACGCGAGAAATAACTAACAACAAGGGCGCGGTTCTGCCGCGCCCTTCTGTCATCACCGCCCTTCGGCAACGATTATTTATCTTCCGGATCCGGAATATGCATGGTGGTCTGCAACAGCCCTTTTGACTTGTTGAAGATCTTCACGCCGTTCTCCCGCCCGGCGCGACGCGCACGCTGCTCTTCGCGCGGCAGTTTCAGCTCTTCACGACAGATTTCGCTGCAGCAGCCTTCAAACTTGGCGGCGCAGCTCGGGCACTGGATAAACAGCAGGTGGCAGCCGTCATTCTTGCAGTTGGTATGGCTGTCGCACGGCGCACCGCACTGGTGGCAGTGGGCGATAACATCGTCCGAAATCCGCTCGCCCATCCGCTCGTCAAACACGAAGTTCTTGCCGATAAACTTCAGCGGCAGCCCCTGCTCTTTAGCACGACGGGTATATTCAATAATGCCGCCTTCCACGTGATAAATGTTTTTGAAGCCGTTATGCAGCATGTAAGCGCTGGCCTTTTCACAGCGGATGCCGCCGGTGCAGTACATGACAATATTCTTGTCTTTCTGATCCTGCAGCATTTCCACCGCCATCGGCAGCTGGTCGCGGAAGGTGTCGGAAGGCACTTCAATGGCGTTTTCAAAATGCCCCACTTCGTACTCATAGTGGTTGCGCATATCGACAAACAGCGTGTTCGGATCGTCGATCATGGCATTGACCCGATCGGCCTTCAGATACTCGCCCACGTTAGAAGGATCGAAGCTGTCATCGTCGATACCGTCGGCGACAATACGCTCGCGCACCTTAAGGCGCAGCACCCAGAAGGACTTACCGTCATCTTCCAGCGCGATGTTCAAACGCACCTGATCCAGCGCCGGGTGTGAGGCAAACAGCGCCGTTTTAAACGCCTCAAAATGGCTCTGCGGCACGCTGATCTGCGCGTTGATGCCCTCTTTCGCCACATAAATACGGCCGAACACCTTCAGTTTTTCAAACTGAATATACAGGCTGTCGCGAAAGGCTTTAGGATCGTCGATGGTGAAGTATTTATAAAAAGAAACCGTGGTGCGCGGCTCGGTTTCAGCCAGCATGCGCGCCTTCAGTTCCTCATTAGAGATTCGGTTATGTAACACTGGCATGGTGTACGTTCCTGTTCTTTCTGAGGGAAATAATCGCCGCGCGTCGCCCCCGGAGCGGCGCGCGGCGCACATCATACCTGAAAATATCAGGCAGCACATCATGAACTGCCCGGCCAGCCTGACGGCTGCTAAACTTGATGCAGTTCACACATCCACCTACGGATAGTGCCGGCACCCGATGCCATGTACCGCGAAAAGAGGATATCAATGAGCCAGCTATTCAAACCCATTTCCCTGGGGAAACTCGCCCTGCCGAACCGCATTATTATCGCCCCGATGTGCCAATATTCCGCCCAAGAGGGGGCAGCGACGCCTTGGCATACCATGCACCTGGGCAGCCTGGCAATGTCCGGCGCCGGCCTGCTGATTGTCGAGGCGACGGCGGTATCGCCGGAAGGACGCATCTCGCCGCAGGATCTGGGGTTGTGGGACAATACCACCGAACAGGCGCTGGCCGAGGTCGTCAATGCGGTCAGACAGCATGCCACCATGCCGCTGGGCATTCAGCTGGGCCACGCCGGACGTAAAGCCTCCACCGCCGTTCCCTGGGAAGGCGGCGGCCAGATTGGCCAGGCAAACGGCGGCTGGCAGACGATTGCCCCCTCCGCAACGCCGTTCCATGCCGAGGATGAAGCGCCGGAGGCGATGAGCCTGGCGCAGATCGACCTGCTGAAGCAGCAGTTTGTCGAGGCGGCCAAACGCGCCGATCGCCTGGGCTTTGAGCTGATTGAGCTGCATGGCGCCCACGGCTATCTGCTGCACCAGTTCCTGTCGCCGCTGGCCAATCAGCGTGATGACCAATATGGCGGCTCGCTGCAAAACCGTATGCGACTGCTGCTGGAAATTTTCAGCGAGGTACGCGCAGTCTTCCCGGCGCACAAAGCCGTCGGCGTACGCATCTCCGCCAGCGACTGGGTGCAGGACGGCTGGGATGAACAGCAGTCGGTGGCGCTGACCAAGGCGCTGAAAGAGCTGGGCTGTGACTATATCCACGTCTCCAGCGGCGGTCTGTCGCCGCAGCAGCAAATCCCCGTCGGCCCGAACTATCAGGTGCCCTTCGCCGAGACCATCAAACGCGAAGTCGGCCTGCCGACCATCGCCGTCGGCCTGATCACCGAACCGGAACAGGCTGAAGCGATCGTCGCCACCGGCCAGGCCGATATGGTGGGGCTGGCGCGCGGCATCCTGTATAACCCGCGCTGGCCATGGCACGCCGCAGCCAAGCTGGGCGCAAAAGCCAGCGCGCCGCCGCAGTACTGGCGTTCTGAACCTCATGTCCTGAAAGGGCTGTTCAACAGTAACTAAGCGCCTGACGGCAACGTCATGCTTCCCCGGGTCATTCAACCGAATGACCCGCCTTCTCTTCTCCCGCACGCCGGAAAAAATCCGCCGCAGAGCGCACCATAACCTAATTGAGGATTTTCCTGTCACGCCAGAAAATGCCACAATAACCATCATTACCGGCAGAAAATGATACGCGTGCACAGCGTCCATTAGGGCAACGGACCATGCTAATTCGCTGTTATTAAACCAATAATTACCAAAAAGCTGAGAATACATGACACAACTTCCTTCTTTTAATCGTTCCCTGCTGCATCCGCGTTATTGGCTGACCTGGTTCGGTATTGGTCTGTTATACCTGCTGGTATTGCTGCCTTACCCCGTCATTTACCGCCTTGGCACCTCGCTGGGCCGTTTCTCCATGCGCTTTCTGAAACGCCGCGTGACCATTGCGCAGCGCAATCTGACGCTGTGTTTCCCGGATATGCCGCAGGCGGAACGCGATGCGCTGGTAGTGAAGAATTTCGAGTCGGTCGGCATGGGTCTGTTTGAAACCGGCATGGCCTGGTTCTGGCCGGACTGGCGCATCAAGCGCTGGTGCCGCCCTGAGGGGCTGGAGCACATTCAGCAGGCCCGGGACAACCAGCAGGGGGTTCTGCTGATCGGTCTACATTTTTTAACGCTGGAGCTGGGCGCGCGCATTTTTGGCATCTACAACCCCGGCATCGGCGTTTATCGTCCGCATGACAACAAGCTGCTGGACTGGCTGCAGACCTGGGGTCGGATGCGCTCGAATAAATCGATGCTGGACCGCAAAGATATCAAGGGCATGATCCGCGCGCTCAAACAGGGCGATATCATCTGGTATGCGCCGGACCACGACTACGGCCCGCGCAGCAGCGTCTTCGCCCCGCTGTTCGCCGTAGAGCAGGCCGCCACCACCACCGGCAGCTATATGCTGGCGCGGATGGGCAAACCGGCAATTATCCCCTTCGCCCCGCGCCGCCTGCCGGACGGCCAGGGTTATGAATTACTGATTCAACCGGCGGTGGAAGACTTCCCGCTGGACAGCGAACTGAGCGCCGCCACCCGGATGAACCAGGTGGTGGAGCACGGTATTCTGCTGGCGCCGGACCAGTATATGTGGCTGCACCGCCGCTTTAAAACCCGTCCGGAAGGCCAACCTTCTCTGTATTAATGCTACCCGCCTAACGGCGGGTTTTTTATGTCTGATGACTTGAGCTACGAGTCAAACAGTGTGAAGGTAACGGTTACCAACGAACGCTAACCATGGAGCGCAGCATGTACATTGTCAGCCTGACCTACCACCGCCCGATTGAAGAGGTCGACAGCCATCTTGAGGGGCATATTGCCTGGCTGAAAAAATATTTTGCTCAGGGTGATTTTATCGCCGCCGGACGTAAAAATCCGCGCAACGGCGGCGTGATCCTCGCCAAACAGATGCCGCGCCCGCAGTTGGACGCCATTCTGGCGCAGGACCCGTTCACTGCCGTAGCTAACTACGAGGTGACCGAACTGGCGGTGACCGCCGCCGGCGAAGATTTCAACAACCTGCTCAACCAGTAATGTCCCCGTCCCGCGCCGCCCGGCGCGGGATTATCGTCACCCTCACTTTTTGAAACTTTATTTTAATTGCTGCCAATCCGCCCTGAACGCATTTGAAGTCCGCGCATCGAAGGCGCATACTGAGCAGGCTAACTTTTTGCCTTGGCCGCTGCGCCATCGCCAGGCTCTTCTTCTGCTGTTACGGTAACCCATGGCCCCGGTATCAGAACCCATAAACTGGAAACGCAACCTCTTTGTCGCTTGGCTCGGCTGCTTTCTTACCGGCGCCGCCTTCAGCTTGGTCATGCCCTTTTTACCGCTCTACGTCGAGCTGCTTGGCGTCTCCGGGCATGAGGCGCTAAACCTGTGGTCCGGGCTGGTGTTCAGCATTACCTTCCTGTTTTCTGCCGTGGCCTCCCCCTTCTGGGGCGGGCTGGCCGACCGGCGCGGACGCAAGCTGATGTTGCTGCGTTCTGCGCTGGGCATGGCAATTGTGATGGTGCTGATGGGCATGGCGCAAAATATCTGGCAGTTCCTGGCGCTGCGTGCGCTGCTCGGCCTGCTCGGCGGCTTTATTCCCAATGCCAACGCGTTGATCGCCACCCAGGTGCCGCGCAACCGCAGCGGCTGGGCGTTGGGCACTCTATCAACCGGCGGCGTCAGCGGCGCGCTGATCGGCCCGCTGATCGGCGGCCTGCTGGCCGACCAGTACGGGCTGCGCCCGGTGTTCTACATCACCGCCGCCGTGCTGTTTGTCTGCTTTATGCTGACGCTGTTTTTCGTCAGGGAGCAGTTCACCCCGGTGCAGCGAAAAGATATGCTGCACGCCCGTCAGGTGTTCGCCTCGCTGAAAAACCCCAGGCTGATTCTGGCGCTGTTTGTCACCACCATGATTATTCAGATCGCCACCGGCTCGATTGCACCGATTCTGACGCTGTACGTGCGTGATTTAGCCGGCGATATCCATAACCTGGCGTTTGTCAGCGGGCTGATCGCCTCCGTACCAGGCGTCGCCGCGCTAATCAGCGCGCCGCGCCTGGGGAAACTGGGCGACCGTATCGGGCCAGAGCGCATTCTCGTCTGCATGCTGCTGTTCTCCGTGCTGCTGCTGATTCCGATGGCCTTTGTGCAGACGCCGTGGCAGCTGGCGGTGCTGCGTTTCCTGCTGGGCGCCGCCGACGGCGCGCTGCTGCCCGCGGTGCAGACGCTGCTCATCTATAACAGCAGTAACCAGGTGGCCGGACGCATCTTCAGCTATAACCAATCCTTCCGTGACGTCGGCAACGTCACCGGCCCGCTGCTCGGCGCGGCGGTCTCGGCCAACTACGGTTTCCGCGCGGTATTTGGCGTAACGGCGCTGGTAGTGATGTTTAACGCACTCTATTCATGGCGCTGTCTGCAGCGCCGTCCTAAACCCCCGCGGGAAAAGCAGCTGCAGGAAGAGCCTTAATTTCCCCGCCCTGCACGATTTTTTCCCATTAGCCGTCATTTCCCCCACTTTTGTTACGCATTTCATTTCGCCGCCGCAGGGCGCTTCAAGCACGCCGTAAACACCATATCCCATTGTTTATTAAACAGAATATCAACCACCACGCCATAAAGATGCTGTCAATCATATTTCGCGTTTTTCCAACATAAAAACTAAAAAAGTAGATGTTTGTCGACTTTTCATCTAATAAATGGGATATAGGTACTAGACAAAACCAACGGCCGATTATCAAATGGCTAAATAATATCACGCTGAGTGCCTGCACCCGGCTAAGTGAAGAAATGGTCGCGATGCTTTCCACGGCATACGGGCGTTGCGACCGCAGTTTTGTCCGGTAATCCGCTTTTACGGGATTATCACGCTTAACAACATATACATACCACACAATAAGCCGATGCAATCGGCAGACTTCATTGGGAATACGTTATGCAATCCTCTAGTAATAACCAAGAAAGCCGGACCTTTTTCGGCCACCCTTATCCGCTCGGCTCACTGTTCTTCACCGAAATGTGGGAGCGCTTCTCGTTTTATGGCATTCGTCCGCTGCTGATCCTGTTTATGGCCGCCACGGTTTATGAGGGCGGGATGGGACTGGCGCGCGAAAATGCGTCGGCTATCGTCGGCATCTTCGCCGGCAGCATGTATCTGGCTGCCCTGCCCGGCGGCTGGCTGGCCGACCACTGGCTGGGGCAGCGTAAAGCCGTCTGGTACGGTTCTATTCTGATCGCTCTCGGTCACCTGTCGATCGCTCTGTCCGCCATCATGGGCAACCCGCTGTTCTTTATCGGCCTGATGCTGATCGTGCTGGGCTCCGGGCTGTTCAAAACCTGTATCTCAGTGATGGTCGGTACGCTGTACAAGAAAGGCGATACCCGCCGCGACGGCGGTTTCTCGCTGTTCTATATGGGCATCAATATGGGCTCATTTATCGCACCGCTGATTTCCGGCTGGCTGATCAAATCTCACGGCTGGCACTGGGGCTTTGGCATCGGCGGTATCGGTATGCTGGTGGCGCTGCTGATCTTCCGCATCTTCGCCGTACCGTCAATGAAACGCTACGACAAGGAGGTGGGCCTGGACTCCACCTGGAACAGTCCTGTCGTGAAGAAAAACGGCGTCGGCGCCTGGCTGGGTGCCATCGCATTGGTTATCGTGGCGCTGACAGTGCTGATCGCCAACGGGACGATCGTGATTAATCCGGTGGCCGTCGCCAGTATGCTGGTTTACGTGATCGCCGCCTCGGTGACGCTCTATTTTATCTATCTGTTCGCCTTCGCCGGTTTGAGCCGCAAAGAGCGCGCCCGCCTGCTGGTATGCTTTATTCTGCTGATTTCCGCCGCCTTTTTCTGGTCGGCCTTCGAGCAGAAGCCAACCTCATTCAACCTGTTCGCCAATGACTACACCAACCGTATGATCGGCGGCTTTGAAATTCCGGCGGTCTGGTTCCAGTCCGTCAATGCGCTGTTTATTATCCTGCTGGCGCCGGTATTCAGCTGGCTGTGGCCGGCGCTGGCGCGCAAGCAGGTGCAGCTGAGCAGCATCACGAAATTTGTGATTGGCATTCTGTTTGCCGCCGCCGGTTTCGGACTGATGATGATGGCCGCCCAGCACGTGCTGAACAACGACGGCGCCGGCGTATCACCGCTGTGGCTGGTTGCCAGTATTCTGATGCTAACGCTGGGAGAACTGTGCCTGAGCCCTATCGGACTGGCGACCATGACGCTGCTGGCGCCGGAAAGAATGCGCGGCCAGATGATGGGGCTGTGGTTCTGCGCCAGCGCGCTCGGCAACCTGGCGGCCGGCCTGATCGGCGGCCACGTGAAGGCGGATCAGCTGGACTCGCTGCCGGAGCTGTTTGCCCGCTGTTCCATCGCGCTGCTGATTTGCGCCGCGGTGCTGGCCCTGCTGATTGTGCCGATTCGCCGCATGCTGGCCAATACCAAGGCCCAAACCGGCACGGAGCAGACACCGGCCACCAGCGTCTGAACGACCTGAGCTGTCACACCAACCGGCGCCCTCCGCGCCGGTTTTTTTATGCCTGCCACTGCTGCCGCTGCAGCACAACGTGATAACCATCCGGATCGACAAAAGTCTGGCCGTTGACATCCGAAATTCAGGTTCAGGGAGCTGCATCGCTTTGATTTCAGTGAATTCCGGACAAAAAAATACCGCCGTCAGCGACGGCGGTATCCGGTCTTATCACGCGTCCGGCGAATTAAAACAGTCCCTGCGCCTTCTCGGAGTAGCTGACCAGCAGGCACTTGGTTTGCTGGTAGTGCTCCAGCATCATTTTATGCGTCTCACGGCCGATGCCCGACAGCTTATAACCGCCAAAGGCGGCATGCGCCGGATAGGCGTGATAACAGTTGGTCCAGACCCGGCCGGCCTGAATGCCGCGCCCCATTTTATAGGCCAGCGAGCCGTTGCGGCTCCAGACGCCGGCGCCCAGGCCAAACGGGGTATCGTTGGCAATGGCCAGCGCTTCGTCCGCATCTTTGAAGGTGGTTACCGCCAGCACCGGGCCAAAGATCTCTTCCTGGAAAACGCGCATATGATTACGCCCGAACAACACCGTCGGCTCCAGGTAGTAGCCGTTGCTCAGCTCGCCGCCCAGATCGACGCGGTTGCCGCCAATCAGCACCTCCGCGCCCTCACGCTTACCGATTTCAATGTAGTCCATGATGGTTTGCAACTGGTCAGCAGAAACCTGCGCCCCCATCTGCGTCGCCATATCCAGCGGACTGCCGCGCCGGATCTTCGCCACGCGCTCCAGCGCCCTGTCGATAAAGCGCTCGTAAATGGATTCCTGAATCAGCGCGCGGCTCGGGCAGGTACAGACCTGCCCCTGATTAAAAGCGAACAGGGCAAACCCTTCCAGCGCCTTATCAAAGAAGGCGTCATCTTTATCCATCACGTCGGCAAAGAAGATATTGGGCGACTTGCCGCCCAGCTCCAGCGTCACCGGAATCACGTTCTGCGCGGCATAGCTCATAATCTGCTGCCCTACTTCCGTCGAACCGGTGAACGCCACCTTGGCGATCCGCGGTGAGGTGGCCAGGTATTCGCCAATCTTGGCCCCGGAGCCGTTGACCACGTTCACCACCCCCGGCGGCAGAATATCCTGGATAATCTCCATCAGCACCAGGACGGACAGCGGCGTCAGCTTGGCCGGTTTCAATACCACGCAGTTGCCCGCCGCCAGCGCCGGCGCCAGTTTCCAACAGGCCATCAGCAGCGGGAAGTTCCACGGAATAATCTGTCCGACCACGCCCAGCGGCTCATGGTAATGGTAGGCGACCAGCTCCGACTCAATATCGCTGATGCTCCCTTCCTGGGCGCGGATACAGGCGGCAAAATAGCGGAAGTGATCCAGCGCCAACGGCACGTCGGCCCCTTGGGTCTCACGCAGCGCCTTGCCGTTATCCCAGCTTTCCGCCGCGGCCAGCAGCGGCAGGTTAGCCTCCATCCGGTCGGCGATGGCGTTAAGCAACGCCGCACGCTGCGCCACTGACGTTTTCGCCCAGCCTGTTTTTGCCTGATGCGCGGCATCCAGCGCCAGATCCACATCCCGCGTATCCGAACTCGCCACCTCGCACAGCGGCTGTCCGGTGACCGGCGTCAGGTTGGTAAAATACTCGCCGCCGCTGGGCGCCGCCCACTGGCCGCCGATAAAGTTGTCATAACGTTTTTTCAGCGCAAAACCGGGCGTGATGTTATTTTTTGTCATCCATTTTATCCTCGTTGTGGTTATCATTATCCAAATAGCCAGAGCCGGGCGAAATCCCGGAACGTTTATTCCTTGGCATTAACAAAAAACAGGAAAGCCGGCGCTATTGTTACCAGACTAATATGCTCAGGTAAATAAATACGGGCCAGAAAGGCATTTATCTGGCAAATCTCACCATTTACCCGCGAAACAGCGCGAATCATTAAGATAATTCCATTCATTTGTTTAATTTAATTAAGAATCATCATGTTAATGCGCCGTGTTTAATCGTGTTATATCACTGCGCATTCAAAGAACTAATGATTAATTCTCAGCGGCGCGTTATTTCGGCCATCGCCACCCTGATTCCGCTACGATATGGCGCCGTCACCGGCAGCGTAAAAATAATGCATAAAAAATTTGCATCCTGCGCGGCGGCGACAACAATTAATTTTGACGTTTGTCATCCTGCTTCAGGGTATTCCTGCCCTGAAGCCCGCCGTTCCACCGCACTGTGACCGGAGATGATTATGGACCTGTATGACACACTGGAAGAAGCGATTGAAGCAGCGCGTGAAGCCTTTATCGAGTCCGCCGAAGAGGACGATAGCGAACCGCCGGTACCGCAACAGTTCAATTTGCAAAAATATGTGATGCTGGATGGTGATATCCTATGGCAGGCGGAGTTCTTTGCCGAAGAAGGCGAGTCGGTAGAATGTCTGACGCTGCGCAGCGGCGCCGCCGCCCAGGCGATTTTTGCCGGCGACTATGACGAAATAGAGATCCGCGAAGAGTGGCTGGACGAAAATACCCTGTATGAATGGGATGAAGACGATTTCCAGCTGGAACCGCCGCTGGATACTGAAGAAGGCAAAACCGCGGCCGACGAATGGGATGATGACCGTTAGGTCCCCTCAGCGGCCGCGACAGGATGGAAGGAGCGAGCATGATCATCAGACCGGCGCAGCCCGCCGATTACCCCGCTATTCTGGCGCTGCAGGCGCAAAACGTGCCGGAGCAGCTCAGCGCCGAACAGCGGCGGCAAGGATTTATCGTTTCGACAATGGATGAGGCCCAGTTGGCGCGTATCAATGCGGCGCTCGGGATTCTGGTGGCGGAAGCGGAAGGAGAGCTGGCCGGCTTTGTCTGCCTGACGCAGGCCAACGTGCAGCCTCGCCCTGAGGTGGTGGACGCTATGCTGACGACGCTGGAGTCACAGCGCTTTGACGGCCGGCCGGTTAACCAGCAGCGCTATTTTCTCTACGGCCCGGTCTGTCTGGACCGGCGCTGGCGCGGCAAAGGGGTACTGAAACAGCTGTTCGCGGCGGTCAAGGCGCATACGCGCGCATCGTACGATCTGGGGATTCTCTTTATTGACGACGCCAACCCGCACTCGCTCGCCGCCCATCAGCAAGGGCTGGGCATGACGACGGTGACAACATTTAGCTGCCGGGGCAAGCGCTATTACCTGCTGGCGTTCGCCACCCGCGACGCCGGCTACTCATAAGGCCCGTGCCGCGCATCAAACGGCAGCATGAAGGTATCCACCACCATCGACAGCGGTACGTCAATCACCGTCAGATAGCGCCAGGGCGTGTCACGCAGGTCCCACTGTACGCCCGGATAATATTGATGGCCATGGCCGGCGCCGGGCACCGTCCGGCTGATAATACTGCCGCAGCCGGACAGCGTCATAACGCCCAGCGTTAACAGCGCCGCCCGCAGCAAGAAACCTGTTTTCACTCTCTTAACCTATCTGTCGCCGGATAATACTGACGCGCAGTGTAACATGACGCCCGGCGTACAGAATGTCAGCATAATGTAAGGGCAAAAAAAAGGACGCGTAACAACGCGTCCTTTCATCAGGTAGGCAAACCGGCGCTTAGCGCTGGCCGGCCGGGTGAGCCTGCGCATTATGCGGCAGCTGCTGATAATGCGCCCGCCAGCCTTCACCTTCCGGCTGCTGCCAGACGCGCTGATGCAGGCGGGACAGCGCCACCGGATCGCTGAGCAGCTCGAGGCGCTTCAGTTTCTCCAGTTTTTCCGGGCCGACCTGCATCGCCTCGTTGACCCGCTCTTCACGAGCGCGCTCAATCGCCGCGCGCAGATGGTGACGCGCCGTCGCCATCGCCGTCGCCAGCGCGTTGAAGGACGGATTCACCACCGCGTGCATAAAGCCGTTACGCAGCGCACGGTTGCGGTTCTGCTGCAGGTACTCTTCGGTCGCCACCAGCACTTTCGGCGGCGAGTACTCTTCCGGGATCAGGAACAGCTTGGCGCGCTTGCTTTTCAGGCCGAGCGTCGCGCGGCTGGAGAGCACCGACACGAACGGCGACAGAATCAGCGAGAACACGATCGGCGCCAGCCACCACAGGAAGCGCAGGTCCAGCCACGCCATGCCGCCGGCCCATACCAGCCCCAGCAGCATTTGCGAGCCGTGACGTTTGAACGCTTCGCCCCACGGCGTATCGTCGTCGTCACGCTGCGGCGAATTCCACACCACTTCCCAACCGAGGAACGCGCTGACCACAAACACGGTATGGAACAGCATGCGCACCGGCGCCAGCAGCACCGAGAACAGCATTTCCATCAGCATCGAGATCAGCAGACGGAACGCGCCGCCGTACTCCTTCGCGCCTTTCGCCCAGATCAGGATCACGCTGAGCAGCTTCGGCAGGAACAGCAGCACCAGCGTGGTGGAGAACAGCGCTATCGCCAGCTCCGGACGCCACTGCGGCCATACCGGGAACAGCTGTCTCGGCTGCAGGAAGTACTGCGGCTCCATCAGCGTATGCACCACCTGCAGCGCCGTCGACAAAGCCAGGAACATAAACCACAGCGGTGCGGACAGGTAGGACATCACGCCGGTCAGGAACACCGCGCGGTGCACCGGGTGCATGCCCTTCACCAGGAACAGGCGGAAGTTCATCAGGTTGCCGTGACACCAGCGGCGGTCGCGCTTCAGCTCATCCAGCAGGTTCGGCGGCAGCTCTTCATAACTGCCCGGCAGATCGTAGGCGATCCACACACCCCAGCCGGCACGGCGCATCAGCGCAGCTTCGACGAAGTCATGGGACAGGATCGACCCGGCGAACGAGCCTTCACCCGGCAGCGGCGCCAGCGCGCAGTGCTCGATAAACGGCTTGACGCGGATGATTGCATTGTGACCCCAGTAGTGGGATTCGCCCAGTTGCCAGAAGTGCAGACCGGCGGTAAACAGCGGCCCGTAGACGCGCGTCGCAAACTGCTGAACGCGCGCATACAGCGTATCCATCCCGGAGGCCTTCGGCGCCGACTGAATGATACCGGCGTTCGGGTTGGCCTCCATCAGGCGCACCAGCCCGGTGAGACACTCGCCGCTCATCACGCTGTCCGCGTCCAGAATCACCATATAGCTGTAGTCACCGCCCCAGCGACGGCAGAAATCATCGATATTGCCGCTTTTACGCTTCACGCGGCGACGACGACGGCGGTAGAAAATACGTCCGTGGCCGTCCACATCGCGGCACAGTTCCATCCAGGCTTTCTGTTCCGCTACGCAGATATCGGGATCGTAGCTGTCGCTCAATACGTAAATATCGAAGTGATCCAGCTGCCCGGTCGCCTTGACCGACTCGTAAGTCGCACGCAGGCCGGCGAAAACGCGTTCAACGTCTTCATTACAGATCGGCATAATCAGCGCGGTGCGGTGCGCCGGATTGATCGGTTCATCCCCCTTGATGGTGGAGGAAATGCTGTATTTATCCTTGCCAATCAGCAGCTGCAGGAAGCCCATCAGCGCCGTCCAGAAACCCGCCGATACCCAGCAGAACAAAATGGCGAACAGAATCAGAATGCCGGTTTGCAGCACATATGGCAGCAGTTGCAGCACCGACTGCATCAGATCCTGGTCGAGCATGGCGATAGGATCGATCAGCGCCCAGCCCTGATACGGCAGGATGGTTTTCATATACCAGGTGGCGATGCCGGTCTGCACCAGCATCAGCACCAGCAAGACATAGCGACGCATCGAGCCTGCAATACGCCAGCGGTTTTCCGCATCGGCCTCTTCCTTGCTGGCGTGGCGATTGTGCGGCGAGCGGCCGAGCAGCGAGTCCCAAAAGCGCGCCACCGGGTTGGTGCGCCAGGCTTCGGGGAACATACTGGTGCGTTTGATCGGCGGCGTTGCTTTCAGAATCGCGCGCCCTTCCGCATCAGTATCGAAGTTTTCGTCATCAACCGCGTCCGGCCAGGCGCTTTCAATGCGGTTTTTCACCGAGGCCAGCGCGATATCATCTTCCGACAGCGTGGCGACGTTGGCGTCTTCAGCACCCATCTGGCGGTGCAGCGCTTGCAAAGACTGGCCGCCATCGGCGGCCAGTTGCTGATTGAGCGCCTCCGACCGCTCAGCGGTCAGAGGCATTGCCGCAAGATAATCCTGGGCAGTTTGAGTAGGCTTATTCATTGGCAGGTAGCTGATAGCTCCAGGTTTCCGACAGGGTCTTATCACCATTAACCAGTGCTGCACGCATTTCTACAGGTTTCTTGTCGTCTTTCACTTTCACACGCAGCGTCAGACGCCAACCTTTAGTCACTGGGTTATAGCGAACGTTGTTTTCCACCATTTCGCCGTTATCGCCGACGCTGACCTGTGAAGCCACCGGTGCCTTCTCATCCAGGCCTTTCAGGACCGGACCGACGAAGTCTACCAGGAAGGCAACGCTGCCGTCCGGCTCACGAATCAGGTTGGACTGCTTCACATCGCCGGTGGAGCGCATGGTCTGACTCACATAGGCAATATCCTGTGAATGCAGTTTGTCCTCATCACGGGTGAAGTGCAGACGATAATTCAGCGCCAGCGGCGTTTTGGCATCCGGCAGCACGTCCGGCGTCCAGAACGCTACGATATTGTCGTTGGTTTCATCGGCGGTCGGGATCTCCACCAGCTCAACCTTACCTTTGCCCCAGTCACCGCGCGGTTCGATCCAGCCGCTCGGACGCTGATCGTAACGATCGTCGAGATCTTCATAATCCTTGAAGTTGCGACCGCGTTGCAGCAGGCCAAACCCTTTCGGATGTTCAACGGTATAGGTGCTGACGGACAGGTGCTTCGGATTGTTCAGCGGACGCCAGATCCATTCGCCGTTGCCGGCATGGATGGACAGACCGTTGGAATCATGCAGCGCCGGACGGTAGTTCATCGTCGGCGACGGCTGGTTCGGCCCGAACAGGAACATGCTGGTTAATGGCGCAATGCCCAGTTTGCCCACTTTGTCGCGCAGGAACACCTTGGACTGTACGTCCACGACGGTATCGCGGCCCGGATAGACCACAAAACGGTAGGCGCCGGTGGCGCGCGGCGAATCCAGCAGCGTGTAAATCACCAGGTGTTTGTCGCCCGGCTTAGGCCGTTCGATCCAGTATTCGCGGAAGCGCGGGAACTCTTCACCGGAAGGCAGCGCGGTGTCGATCGCCAGGCCGCGGGCAGACAGGCCATACACCTGATCTTTACCCACCACGCGGAAATAGCTGGCGCCCAGCATGCTCATGATTTCATCGTTCTTATCCGCACTGTTGATCGGATACAGCACTTTGAAACCGGCAAAGCCCAGATTCTTCACCGACTCAGGATCGTGTTTCACCGAGCCGAAGTTGAAGTAATCAGGACTATATTTGATCTGTTTGACCGTGGTCGCAGTGACTTCGTTGATTTTCACCGGCGTGTCGAAGTACATGCCCTGATGATAAAACTCAAGCTTGAACGGGGTTTTCAGCTTGTTCCAATAGGCTTTATCGTGATTGAACTGGATCTGCTGGTAGTCCGCAAACTTCATGTCGCGGAACTGAGAAGGAAGGTTGCTCTTCGGCGCTTCAAAACGCTTGCCCGCCAAATCCTGCGCCTGTTTGGCGACATCATCGAGCGTAAAGGCCCACGCCTGCGAGCTGAACAGCGTGAACAACACTGTGGCACCTAACCAACGAACGCTCACGGCGCGTGGCTGTCTGGATAAAATATTAACTGGCACATCCCCCCCTATTCGTGTGCTCAAATCATTTAAAATCCATATTAATGGATTATTCAGCTATCCGACAACATGATAAATGATTGGTTCATGTTTCTGGCTCAGAGTTTAGGCAGCTGACGAAGCCCAGCGTAGCAAGCCCGCGCGCAAGACGCTATGGAAAATTACGGGGTGATATAGTAGGGTCTGAAATGAGATTTAACCCATGCTTGATTAATAAGCAGGTTAAAGAAGCCTCAATAAAAACTATCTGCGGTATCTTATGACTAACGGAAACAACCAGCGCGAGTTTTTCCTGGACTCTATCCGGGCATATTTAATGTTGCTCGGCATCCCTTTTCATCTTTCTCTGATTTACTCCAGCCATACCTGGTCAGTCAATAGCCTCGCGCCGTCGTTTTCACTGACGGTGCTGAACGATGTCATTCATGCATTTCGTATGCAGGTGTTCTTCATCATCTCCGGCTACTTCTCCTTTATGCTTTACCAGCGTTATGAACGTAAACACTGGCTCAAGGTGCGGCTGGAACGGGTGGCGATCCCGCTGTTAAGCTCTATCCCCCTCATTACCCTGCCGCAGTTTTTCCTGCTGAAATACGCGACGCATAAACTGGACGGCTGGGACGGATTTGACCTTTATCAGAAAATTAACGTTGCCGTTTGGGAGTTGGTGTCCCATTTATGGTTTTTATTAACGCTATCGCTGCTCACCTGCGCCGGTTTTTACCTGTTCAGAAAAATTAAGGCGATAAAAACGCCGATTGCGCCGTTCCCAATAAATAGCATGAATAGTTTAGGAAAGATCTCACTGTGCTTTCTTATTTATGGGGTAGTCTATTCGGTGGCACACCGTATTATTTTAATTACCGTACCGCAGCTGCTCGGTAATGGGCTATTCAATTTTGTGGTGATGGAAACGCTGTTCTACCTGCCGTTCTTTCTCCTTGGCGCCTACGCCTTCAAATACGCCTGGTTAAAAGCGATCTTCCTGACTCCGTCACCCAAGGCGGCGCTGGGCGCACTGCTGCTGTTCATCGCCTATATGCTTAACCAGAAGCTGCTGGCCCATAACGACCTGATGTTTGAGGTGGAAGTTCTTATCAAGATCGTATTGGGCATCCTGATGACCAACGTGGTGTTTTCATGCGGCCACCGGTTGCTCAACTACCATTCGCCACGCATCACCTATCTGGTGAATGCCTCCTTATTTATCTATCTGGTGCACCACCCGCTGACGCTGCTATACGGCGCCTTTGTTACCCCCTATATCGACAATAATATTGTGGGATTTGCCGCTGGCCTGGTGTTTGTCTTTGGGCTGGCCTTTATATTGTATGAAGCGCATAAGCGTGTACCGCTGCTGCGTTTTCTGTTTTCCGGCAAGCCTCAGAAGTAAACCGAGGCACGCTTTCAGGAATCATCTCATTATTCCAACAAAAACATGGGGTTTATTGCCCCATGTTCTTCCCGGCCGAACCACGTCCTCCCCAAATTCGTTAAACGGCATATAATTTACTTTCGCAGCTATGGTCGCCCGAAGAGCACGCATTGCTCGCTGGCCGGATAATAATTGCGGCACAGTAAACGTGTGAACGGCGAACGCCGCCGCGTAGTAATGGAAATCCACATCCCTGCCTCACGGTAGCGATTGGGCTCACTGAACCCTAAGGGAAGGCGCTGCCGCCAACAGACAGCGTCAGCAGCATCTCCCTTCCGTCACGACAGAGAGGATTTTTCAATGACCGACCAAAACACCTCCGCTCAGGATGCCGCACCGGCCAATGCCACATTACTTAAAATTCTGGGCAGGTTGCTCTCCGCGCTGGATGCCTCAATCAGCGGCAAGGATCGCAGCGTACTGGTGCACGACCTGTCTCACTTCAATCTTGATGGCATTTCCGAAGCAGAAAGGAAGCTGGCGGCGGAGTTAATTAAACGCGCCCTGCAATCCCTCGACCATTAATGCAGCACTAGCCACCAACCATTAAACCTGACTCAGGTTTAATGGTTCGGTCGCCATGCCAGGGTTTGTTAGCAGCCTAGCTTTCCAATCATCTGATATAGTTATATAAAAGGCCGAATAACCACAATTTTGGCTCGTTAAGCCGGCTTTTAGTAAAAAAAAGCGATAATGCGCAGACAGCCGTCAATCATCCTTAGCGTTTTACCCTGAAAACAGGCTATCATTAAGCTGCCGCACGCAGTCGCGTACCGCCATACCCCGCCAAAGGAGAACGTTATTTTGGATGCCAGCACCATCAACAACCTGTTTATCATCGGCGCTGTGTTGGTAGGAGCCAGTATCCTGCTCAGTTCATTCTCTTCACGCCTCGGCATCCCTATTCTGGTTATTTTCCTTGCGATTGGCATGCTGGCCGGCGTTGACGGCCTCGGCGGTATCCCTTTTGACAATTATCCGGTCGCCTATCTGGTCAGTAACCTGGCGTTGGCGGTCATTCTGCTCGATGGCGGCATGCGCACCCGCGTCAGCTCTTTCCGCGTGGCGTTATGGCCCGCGCTATCGCTGGCAACCGTCGGCGTAGTGATCACCGCCGGCCTGACCGGCCTGGCCGCCGCCTGGCTGTTTAATATCGATCTGATTCAAGGGCTGCTGATCGGCGCCATTATTGGCTCGACCGATGCCGCCGCGGTGTTCTCACTGCTTGGCGGGAAAGGTCTTAACGAACGCGTCGGCTCCACGCTGGAAATTGAATCCGGCAGTAACGATCCCATGGCCGTGTTTCTCACCATCACCCTAATCGCCATGATTTCCGCCGGCGAGACCATGATCAGCTGGAGCTTCCTGCTGCATCTGCTGCAACAATTCGGTATGGGGATCGTCTTCGGTCTCGGCGGCGGCTGGCTGCTGCTGGGGCTGATCAACCGCATTAAATTGCCAGAAGGGCTGTACCCGCTGCTGGCCGTCAGCGGCGGCATTCTGATTTTCGCCCTGACGACCGCACTCAACGGCAGCGGTATCCTGGCGGTGTACCTGTGCGGCCTGATGCTGGGCAACCGCCCCATCCGCAACCGGCACGGCATTGTGCAAACCTTCGACGGGCTGGCCTGGCTCAGCCAAATCGGCATGTTCCTGGTGCTGGGGCTGCTGCTGACGCCGAGCAACCTGCTGCCGATCGCCATCCCCGCGCTGCTGCTCTCGCTGTGGATGATTCTGTTTGCCCGCCCGGTGTCGGTGTTTGTCGGCCTGCTGCCGTTTCGCAACTTCACGCTGCGCGAACGTATCTTTATCTCTTGGGTGGGTCTGCGCGGCGCGGTGCCGGTGATTCTGGCGGTATTCCCGATGATGGCCGGCTTGCCTAATGCGCACCTATTCTTCAACGTGGCCTTTTTCGTCGTTCTGGTCTCGCTGCTGCTACAAGGCACCACGCTGACGCTGGCGGCGAAAAAAGCCAAGGTGGTGGTGCCGCCGGCGCTGGCGCCCATCTCTCGCGTCGGGTTGGATATCCACCCGGAAAACCAATGGGAACAGTTCGTTTACCAGCTTTCGGCGGAAAACTGGTGCGTCGGCGCTGCACTGCGCGAGCTAAAAATGCCGCAGGGCACCCGCATCGCCGCCCTGTTCCGCGGTAAAGAGCTGCTGCACCCCAGCGGCAGTACGCGACTGCGTGAACAGGACATTCTGTGCGTTATCGGCCACGAGCATGATCTGCCGGCGCTGGGCAAACTGTTTAGCCAGGCGCCGGCCGTTACGCTGGACGAACGCTTCTTCGGCGACTTTATCCTGCAGTCGGACGCGCGACTCAGCGATATCTCTCAGGTTTACGGGCTGAATCTGCAGGATGATATCGATGAACAGCAAACGCTGGGCCAGTTCGTGATACAGATGCTCGGCGGGGAGCCGGTGGTCGGCGACCAGGTGGAGTGGGACGGATTGACCTGGACCATCGCGGAAATGGACGGTAAAGCCGTCAGCAAGATCGGGGTAAAAATCGACGCCGATTAATCATTTCGCCGGTGGCGCGAACGCGCCACCGTGCCGCCCTACCCGCCTGATCATCAGCATACCTCTTCCCCTATTGCCTCATCCGGCCACTGTGCCGGGGAACTTCTGCTCGTAAGTAAGTTCTTAATCAAGAGCGGTCGCTCCGCCCGTCCGCACTAAGAACGATAAAACGACAGGATAGGTATCGCGTGAATAACGGAAAAAAGTTCGTTTCTGCCATGCTGGTCTTGGCATTAGCGTTGGTTGGTTTGAACCTGGGCGTTGCCGATTTGGTTCATAAACTTATAGTTGGATAATTTATCGTGGCACAGCACGGGAAAGACAGGGATATTTTAGGCAAGGTGTTGCTCAGCGTTTCGGCGCTCTGCCTCGCCGTAGTGATTGGTTTTCTGGTCTGGGCGTTTGTCCTCGACTGAACCACAGCCAATAAAAAAACCGCCGTAGCGGTTCTTTTATTAGCAATGGCGATTAAATTTTGCAGCCTTCGCAATCTGCTTCATCCTCAAGGATGTCAGGCACTTCACTGGCCTTCTCCGCCGCTTTTTTTTCTGCTTTCGCGAGTTCGGCGTCAATATCAAAATCAAAAATCTCGTCACTCATTGCAACTTCCTCATGCTTCTTTACGGGCTCAAACGCTGAGTATAATCGACCCCGGAGTCGACGCAACCCTTAGTTAGCCAACGCCACCGATGCAGCGGGCGTATGCAGCTTCTTACCGTAGGCCAAATCATACACGTCGTAGAAGTCGATCTCGCCCTTATTGGCCAAAATCTCGCGTACGCGCGCCTTCAACTGCGGGTTGACCGACGGTTCCGCCAGTAATTCATCCACCGCCCGGGGCGCCAGCGCACGGGTAAAGTACCACTCGCCGTTATAACAGACGCGTAAATCCAGCACACCGATATCTTCAAAGCGATAAACAGGCTTGATCTCCATCAGCAGCATGGCAAACATAAACAGCACAAAGGCGGTAAAGCCAAGCAGCGCTCCAAGCCCCAGATAAGGCACCGGATACATCACGGCGATCACGGCAAAATAACCGGCGAACATCGCCAAACACAGGTAGCGGTGATTACGGGCAAATTCGCTGTTAAAACGCGGCTTGCCGTCGCGCCCTTCCCGCTGGTTGATCAGCTCAATCTCTTTCACCAGAATGTTTTTTATCGCGTCCATCAGTTACTGCCTTAGCCTGAGAGCAAAGTGGCTATCAATCGTTACCCTTCACGCTAACACAAGTACAGTTTCCCCGGGTATAGCAGTTAGCCAATTAAAAACCGGTAACTGTTATAGTCGAGCTAGCGCGGCTGCGAGGCTTTGCCCTGGGCGAACATAAACATCCGCTGTGCAACATCATCCGCCTGTTTGATCCTGTCTTGCTGCACGGCATTACCGCGTTGAATGGCGCGCGCATAGGCAATCTCGTGGGCGCGATCGATCATGCCGATAACATTATCACGCAGCGATTTATCCAAATTGCCCAGCAGGGTCGTCAGGATCGCCTGGTAGGCATTGGATTCCGCAGTCAGCGCCTTCTCCCGCGCTTCCAGCGCGGCGATACGTTGCATCAATTCTTGCAGTTGAGCGGACTCAGACATATCGACCTCCGGTTATCAGACAGAAAGGCTGCCTTGATAACAGTCTAGCAAAGGATCGATACGCGAAAAGAAACGCCGGATGGCGTGGACGGGTAAACAGGGTAAAGCACACCCGGAAATCCCAACGAGGAGTCGATAGTGCACATCAACCCGGGCATGCTTTATGCTGGCCACCAAGGCCGGAGGAGTTGGCGCGCTATGCAGGACTCGAACCCGCGTCTATCAATTTTGTAGCCAATTAAAGCATGTTAAAACCAATCACTCTGCCAACTGAGTTAATAGCGCACTCCCTTATGCTTTGGCGACATTATCCATAACATCGCCATGGGTACAAGATAAATCACTGGCAGTGAATGATTTTACAGATAAATCTCATAAAGACGACGTTATGGGCACAACGATCCACTTAATCAATCATCAAAGCTGCAATCATCGCAAGCGGCGCTAGGCCTGGTGGGGTTTTGCCAGATACTGGCAGGTCGCAAACAGGCAGAAAGCGTAGCCGACCAGTTCACAGCCCTCTTCCACCATATTTTTCACCACCCGGTTATAGCCATCCAGCAGCAACCCTTCCCACAACAGGTGCATGCCAAACAGACGGGAAAACACCAGAATGCACAGCAAGCCGGCGCACATCATGCCGTAGCTGGGATGGTTAAAGAAGTGGGCCAGGCCATGTAGCGCCGAGGCCGCATGACGCGCCGCGTAACCCAGACACAACAGCGTGGTCAGCAGAGCAAACCACACCCAAGCGCCGTGATGCAGATAATCAAAGGCGAAATCCAGCTCGCGGATCAACATGCACAGGAAAAAGCCGCCAATCAACACCCTGGCAGCGCGATACTCGGCATGGCGACGGGCGGAAACCAGGAAGCCTACCGCAATGGCGGCAAGGAATATCTCCTGCATCAGCTCCGTCAGCGACGTCTCATAGACAAAGTTATGTAGCCAATAAACATCAACAAAAATTAGCCCCAACAGCCCGGCCAGCGTTGCTGAATAAAGCAGAAATAAAGCGAGTTTTTTTACAATAATATTGAGGTCGGTACGGTACTGCATAGTCACTTCCGTTATTATATTCACGCGACATATGTTACCTACCGTAACCTCTTTTACCTTGGCTATTCATGCGCTTGCCGCCGATCTTCCGTAATTATTTATACGTCCGTATTGATAAATAAAACTGCTAGGTTTGATCCCGGTCACATATAACGTTAAGCTATATATGGATTTTTATTCGTCACGTAAGTGACAAGTTGATGGGGAAATAGGTCAAATTTCAACAATGTAATCAGTTTAATGATTGAGGGGCTCCAAAGTGCCAACGGCACACTAAAATTAGAATAGTTAATGTCTGGGCAGAAAAACGTGAAGAAAAACGATTGATTCACGTTCAACTCAATATTTAAGGGATGATGCTATGAAGCTGCGAAAAAAACGACATAAACCGCTACATATTAACGATATAACCATTATTGACGACAGCAAGCTGAAAAAAGCCATTACCGCCGCCGCACTGGGCAACGCGATGGAGTGGTTTGACTTCGGGGTTTACGGCTTTGTCGCCTATGCGCTTGGCCAGGTGTTCTTCCCCGGCGCGTCCCCCGGCGTCCAGATGATCGCTGCGCTGGCGACCTTCTCGGTACCGTTCCTGGTACGTCCGCTGGGCGGCGTATTCTTTGGCGCCATGGGCGATAAATTCGGCCGGCAAAAGGTCCTATCCGTCACCATCATTATTATGGCTATCAGCACCTTCTGTATCGGGCTGATCCCGTCCTATGCCAGCATCGGCATCTGGGCGCCTATCCTGCTGCTGCTGGCCAAACTGGCGCAGGGCTTCTCGGTGGGCGGTGAATATTCCGGTGCCGCCATCTTTGTCGCCGAATACTCGCCGGATCGCAAGCGCGGCTTTATGGGCAGCTGGCTCGATTTCGGCTCCATCGCCGGTTTCGTGCTCGGCGCCGGCGTCGTGGTGCTGATTTCCAGCATCGTCGGTGAAGCCAAGTTCCTCGACTGGGGCTGGCGCCTGCCGTTCTTCCTCGCGGCGCCGCTGGGCATCATCGGACTGTACCTGCGTCATGCGCTGGAAGAAACCCCGGCGTTCCAGCAGCACGTCGACAAAATGGAACAGGGCGACCGCGATGCGCTGCAGAATCCGCCGCGCGCCTCTTTTAAAGAAATCGCCACTAAACAATGGCGCAGCCTGTTGGTATGCGTGGGGCTGGTTATCGCCACCAACGTCACCTACTACATGCTGCTGACCTATATGCCGAGCTATCTGTCGCATAACCTGCACTATTCAGAAAGCCACGGCGTCCTGATTATCATCGCCATCATGATCGGCATGCTGTTTGTCCAGCCGGTGATCGGCCTGACCAGTGACCGCATCGGTCGTAAACCGTTTGTTATCGGCGGCAGTATTGGCCTGATGTTACTGGCTATCCCCTGCTTTATGTTGATCAACAGTAACGTGATTGGTCTGATTTTTGTCGGTCTGCTGGTACTGGCGGTACTGCTTAACTCCTTTACCGGGGTGATGGCCTCAACCTTGCCGGCCATGTTCCCGACGCATATCCGCTACAGCGCGCTGGCCATTTCGTTCAACATCTCCGTCCTGGTGGCGGGCGCGACGCCGACCGTTGCCGCCTGGCTGGTAGAATCCAGCGGTAATCTGTATATGCCGGCCTACTACCTGATGGCGGTGGCCGTTATCGGCCTGCTGACCGGCCTGTATATGAAAGAAACCGCCAACAAGCCGCTGCGCGGCGCAACGCCAGCCGCGTCGGACCGTTCCGAGGCCAAAGAGCTGCTGCAGGAAACCTACGATAATATCGAGCAGAAGGTGGAAAACATCAGCGATGAGATTGGCGACCTGGAAGAGCAGATCAAAGCGCTGGAGAAAAGAAAGCAGGCGCTTATCGATCAGCATCCCAAACTGGACTGATTAAAGCCAATAAAAAACCACCCCATTCATCCGGGGTGGTTTTTTTACGTCCGTCGTCACGCATCGTCAGAAAGAAAAATAGGCACAGCCTGCGCGTTAAATAAATCATCCAACGATCTTTTTTTACCCGATTTATTCTACTTCAGCGCGCATGGACCCCGACGGTCTCCAAAGCAACGCGATAATACTTCTGAATATCTTCCGGCTGCCGTTCAATTTCCCGCACCAGATACTTCATAATATTGTCTTTATTTACCGTACGTTGTGACGAAATCAAATGCAGCACGCTTTCACCGAAAATAACCATCAGCTTATCCCGGTAGATTTGTGCATTATCTTGCGGCATTCCGTACAGACTGTAATCGACCATTGTTAAATTTCTCTCAAACCAAACGCCGCTGGACTATCCTGGGTAGATAGTATTATCCAGCAATTACAATAGGATAATAAATGGCGATACTTCACACACTTAGTCGAACAATAAGAGTTTTCCTAGCAAACGGCAAGCATATAAAGCTCTAGCGCTTATGTTTAAGATTTTTCGCACCCTTCAGCGTTAACCGTTATATTTAACCATAATAAAAACGATGGATTTTAATTATTCCGACAGTCTTTACCAGCATACGGCAACCTTCATGCCAATATTTCGTATTTTAAATATTATAAATGCGATGAAGTTCACGTTTTTTTGGCAGATTAGCGATTTTATCTTGCCTCCGGCCATCTAGAAAGCTAGCTTGCTACGGCCGACTTGGTAAACCATTACTTTTAACAATATGAAATAAAAGGTTATTATGTCGATTACCGTTAAAAGCAAGAAAGAAGCTAAAGTTGCCATCTCGACAGGGAAAGCAAAACGCATCAAGCTCGATTATGCGGTCAGCGCTGACGATGTTTCGGAGCTGACGATGATATGCCGTGAAAAAGGCGCCAATATCATCAAAGACAATGATAATTTCATCATTGCCATGGGCAATCCTAGCATGCCTAAAGTGGCCAGTTTCCCATTCTGAGCCTCTTTAATCCCTTCGCCCCGAACGGGGCGTTGTTCCCTTTTCTCTTCCTCTCCCGATAGCGCCCAACAGCGGTGTGAAACAGTCAAAAAATGCGGCCTGACTTGAATAATTGAAGCGCTTCATTTACCTTCCCACCATCATCACCGCATGCTTCCTGCATGCGATAGAGCGCTTCACGAAGAGGTTATTATGAATTCCCTGCCAACCCGCCTGCGCCGCCTGAGAAGTTCCGAGGCGCGCCGTTCCCTGTTCCAGGAAGATGAACTGCGACTGTCCGACCTGGTGTTGCCCATTTTCGTCGAGGAAGATACCTCGGAATATCTGGAGCTGAGCGCGCTGCCGGGCATCAAACGCATCCCTGAATCCAGACTGGCTTTTGAGCTGGAGAAATACGCGAAAAGCGGTATCCGCAGCATCATGACGTTTGGGGTGTCTCACCATAAAGATGACACCGGCAGCGATACCTGGAACGAAAATGGCCTGGTGTCACGTATGGCGCGTATTTGTAAAGATACCGTCCCGGAAATGATCCTGATGTCAGACACCTGTTTTTGTGAATACACCACCCACGGCCATTGTGGCGTGGTGCACGATCACACCGTCGACAATGATGCCACGCTGCTGAATCTGCAGAAGCAGGCGGTAGCCGCTGCGCACGCCGGCGCAGACTTTATCGCCCCGTCAGCCGCAGCCGACGGCCAGGTGCAGGCCATCCGTCAGGCGCTGGACGCCGCCGGCTTCGGCAATACCGGCATTATCTCCTACTCCACCAAGTTCGCCTCCTCCCTGTACGGACCGTTCCGCGAGGCCGGCGGCAGCGAACTGAAGGGCGACCGTAAAACCTACCAGATGAACCCGATGAACCGCCGGGAAGCCCTGCGCGAGTCGCTGATTGACGAAGCCGAAGGCGCTGACGCGCTGATGGTCAAACCGGCCAGCTATTATCTGGACGTTATCCGCGATATTCGCAACGCCAGCACGCTGCCGGTTGCGGCTTATCAGGTCAGTGGGGAGTACGCGATGATTAAGTTCGCCGCCGCCGCGGGCGCGATCGATGAAGCCCAGGTGGTGCGCGAGTCGCTGTCGTCCATCAAACGTGCCGGCGCAGACTTTATCTTCTCTTACTTCGCCGCCGATTTGGCGCAGCAGGGCCTGTAAGTATGACAACGGCGCGGCCTCCTGGCCCGCCGTTACTCCCCTTCCCGCGGCACGCCGAGACTCTGACGTAAAACCAGCGAGCATGCCAGTTCGGCACTTTCGATAAACGTCGTTTGCTCCACCATACTGACAATGCGCCGGGCAGCCAGCGCGCCGATAGCGCGCGACGGCACGTCAATGGTCGTTAATGCAGGCTGCGCCAACGCGGAAAATTCAATGTTATCCATCCCGGTGACCGATATATCCTGTGGTACCCGCCAACCCGCCTGCCTCAGCTCATCAAGAACGCCCAGCGCCTGTACATCCGTCATGCACAGAATGGCCGTCGGCGGTTTGCCTGCGGCCAATAGCCGCCTGGCGGCCTCTCGTCCGCCTTCAATGGTGAACGGCGCCTCATAGACTTGCGACTCGTCCAGGCGTAACCGGCGCTCTTGCATTGCCTGAGCAATACCGTCAACGCGCTGGCGGCTGCGATTATTGTTCGCCTGGCTGCCGCAGACCACGGCGATCGCCCGGTGACCCAGGGCAATCACTTCCTGCGCCATCCGGTATGTCGCGCGCCAGTTATCGAAGCCAATGCTGACGCCATAGGGCGGTTCATCCCTCTGCCAGGTGAGCACCAACGGCAGCTGGCGCTGACGCAGCAGCTCATAAACCCGCTCCTCATGCGTAGAACCCACCAGAACGATGCCCTCAACGCCGCGTTCCACCAGCGTTTTGATTACGTCAAACTCACGCTCGGCCTGATATTCATGCGTCGCCAATATAACCTGATAGTTCATCGACCACAGCGTCGCCTGCAGGGTCTGTAAGGCATCGACAAAGGCCTGGTTATACATCGTTGGGAATACGGCGCCAATGGTATAGGTGCGTCGGGAAGCCAGTGCCCGCGCGGCGCCGTTGCTCACGTATCCCAACTGCTCGACGGCGGCGCGGACGCGCTGCAGCGTGGCGGGTTTAACCCTTTCGGGAACCGACAGCGCCCGTGAGGCACTGCCCAGCGAGACACCGGCCAGTTCGGCAACGTCGGCAAGGGTCGGGCGCTTGACGCTGTTTTTAATTGAAGAAGACATGAAACCACTTGAACCCATGGCAGGAGGCAAAAATTATACCCCTCACCCACGGTGATAGCCAGCCGACGGCTTCGCACGCCGTATTTCACCGCGAAAATCAGGACGATTGCGACAGGAATGATTAAATCGTCGTACAAAGAACCAATGGAGTAAGGTTGCTGACATTCCCTGTCATACTTTGTACGACGGAGTGTAACATAGCACCATAAATTACATATTGATACAGAAATTCAATGAGAATTATCTCAATAATCGGAGATTCTCGCCTCTACCACTACCATGTCTCCCCGATAGAAACGGCTAACATAGCCCAAATGGCTGCTGCACGTATCGCTGCGTACCTTGACAAGTATCAAGGCGAAAACAGGAATACGACGATACAAATAGATCGCCGCCAATCGCTATCAAAGAGGTCGCCATGTCCGAGATCATCGTAACCGCGTTGATAATGACCACCGTATCTATTTTATCTGCGCTTGTTTTCGTCAACTTCTTTATCATTAAACTCGTTTAAACGCGCCCTGGATTGCCCGTCGACATCACGCGCCCCCGCCACCTGACGAAAAGCCATAGCAACAAGCGCCGGTAAGTCGCTATCGCATACTTACCGTCGGCCCTTTATACGTTTTTACCGCTTAAGATATCTATCCGCGCTGGCGCATGCCCTTTCTCTTTTTTCCAGTAATATCCCGTCTGCAACAGCGCAATAAATTCATCCTGGGTTAAAGACAGCGTTTCAACCCGTTCCACCCGTTCCTGGTCCGAGGTTGGGCGCAGCACATCGACAACCAGCGTTCCCGGATCGTAAGACTGGCTTTCAATACGCAGGGGGAGTCGCTCAAACACCTTGGGTTCAGTAATCAGGTTTTCCGGCACGAAGTCGCCGGAAAAAAGGCCATCCAGCGTCGCAACCGTTTCATAACCGGCAAAACACTCGAACCTGACCTTCACAATAGCGGCATGTTCAAGCTTTAAAAATGCCGGCCAGTCCGTATAGCCGAGCTTATCGCTGTAAAACGCATCACCGCGATGAAAAGCATAGCGGTTTCCCTGGGTCCAAGTTTCATACTTATAGCCATCGAAGACCGCGGTGGTTTGTTTGATGTCCAACGCCTCTTTAAACACGGATTTCACGGCGAAGCGCCAGCCGACCGCATAACCGTCGACGAATTGCGCGATTAAGATATTGCTGCGCGGCAGGGATCTCAGCGTATTAAACGTGGCGGCGGCGCTCTCTCTTAACGCCTGCAGTTTATCGGGTTCGGTCGCGGTATTATCAGCCTGTCTGCCGTCGGTTTCTTTTGACTTATAGGGAATTTCCCCGGTAGCGATAAAATGTCGGAACTGGTCACCGCTCAAAATCAGAGCCCCTTTGGCATTCGCCTCCTCGATCTTGCGCCAGCCTGCATTGGCGCCGCAGCATAAGCATGTCAGCTTCGCCGTCACACCGCTTCTTACCTTAAGGTGGGATGAAACAGCCAGCGCGGCAAGTTCATCGTTTTCCCGCTTATCAAAGCCCGTGAAACAAATTTCCCAACCGCCGTTTGCAGCTGGCTGACGGCGGGAGCCCACCGCCGGCGAAACGTTAGCGTGTTGCTCCTGCGCCAGGTCAGCCTCTTCCAACTCGGCTTGCGTCGTGAACATTTTTACGATCCGATCTTTTCTAAACGTTCGATAACCGCGGCGTACGACCGAATAGCCCTGGATATGCGCATCCTTCTCAACCACGTTAACTAACGTATGTTTAGAAAATTCCTCCTCGGCGTTCAAATAAATAAAAAAGGCTTCCCTGTTGTTTACTTTATTCACATCAAACATCATTGTTACCTATCGTCATCATCCCGGATAACAGCGTCCCTGTTCGGCAGCTACCGTTACCAATCGCTTAGTCATTATTCAACTTAATAAGCAGCCATCTTAGTGCATCTTAATCGGAAGTAAATAGCCGCAACGCCTGTAGCGTAACTTCTCTTTAAAGCCGCCCTTATACCGCTGAGCTATCGGCAAAATTAACTAACCCCTGAGTAAGACCAACAATTAAAATTGCCGATGTAACAACCAAAATGGATTAATTTTATATATAGATAAACGGAAATACTCGTTAGCGAACTCGCTGCTCCAGGCACACCATTAACGCCTGCAGTCGCACAATAAATTCACGATGCCGCACATCGGCTTGTTGACTCTGTGCCAGAAAGTAATTTATCTCGTCTGTTAGCTGCGGATAGCGGCGGATAAACTTTATCGCATGTTCTTCAAGCGTATCCGGCCAGTCGCTATCCTGCTCTCCCCGCCACAAATTTGTGGCGCGAATCAGCTTTTTGGCCGCCGACTGCTGCAAACGCATCCGCTGATTCACGTCGTCCATATGCTGGATACGCTCAATATAGTCGAGCAACACGCTGGGGTAATCCCCGTTCAACGCCACGGCAATAGCACGTGAAGGTTTAAAGCGCGGGAAACGACCGGTCAGATCGACACCGCACACACAGCGGCAATGGTGTTTTAACCAATAGCCCCAGCTGTGCAGGTTCTCCGCCGCCATGACCTCCGGCAGAACGCCGCAGTCGAGATCAATCTTGCTGACCACGGGATGCGCTGCCTCAAGTCCCGAACGTACCGAGGCCAACGCGCGCTCCTGCACCGGCTGCAGCGAACGATAAAAGATAATACAAAGATCCAGATCTGAGCGTCCCACCTTCGCCTTGCCCCGCGCAACGCTGCCATAGACGTAAATGCTGTGCAGAACATCGCCCAGCACCGCCGCCAGCTGGCGTACGGCGTCATCCATCACGTCGGTAAATTCGGCCTGAAAACTGGCCTCGCCGGGCGTAGCGATATATCCATTATGGTCGACAGCCATCATCACCTTCCGAGGAGGCGCCCGCCCCAATGAGAGAGCATGCATAGTAACCATCACTGTATCACAGGAAAGATATAGCAGATGCAAAATGCCGCCAGCGTTCGCGGACTTTCACGGATGGCGTGGTCTGTCCAGAACAAACGTGTAGCATGAGATAGACTCAGGAAGCCTTTATGATGAAGGCCGTTATTTCTTGTTGATTTTTATATCCTTTATCCAATAACCGACAATACAGAAGGATTTTCGGCCATGCCGCGTAGCAAAACAGCGCTGATACTCACCTGCATTTTTCTCTCTTCCGCACTCTCCGCCTGTGCCAAAGAGGAAAGCGCCCCCTTCACGCCCGACCCTCAATGCCAGTTCACCCGGTTGACGGGCAAACATGTCACGGCCGTTCAACTATGTGCTGATGAGAAAACGGGGAACACAATTACCGTGGTCAAAGACGGGCAAGCCTATGATATCGCACGTATGGCCTATACCCGCTTCCAGCGCTTCAAGTTCAGTGCCGACCCGGACGCCTTCTTCAGCAAGGTCATTGAACCCAATCATACGGTGACGCCTTATCAGGGAAGTGCGCATCCACACGGCTGATCCCGCATGCCGCCGCACCGTTTTCTATGTTATGCCGGAGGAAGAATGTTAAACCCATCGAATATCATGATGGCCTGCCTGTTTTATATGCTGCTGCCCGCTCCCGGGCATGCCGCCAGCGTGCTACGTCTGAACTGCCCAGAGCGGGCCATGATGACCGTTACACGCTTTAACTATGGCCTGACCACGTTAGAGTGGGCTGAACGTCACTTCCAAGTCGCGGCGGGCGTGAAACGTAATCAAACAGCGGAAGGTTCGCCTTTTCGGGTGATCAGCTTCCGCAATGGCGACGACCTGGTGTACTTTCCTGAAAAGCATCTGCATATCTTTTTTTATGCCGACCGCGAGAACCCCGTCGTCTGCAAAGATATAGACACCTTTACTACGCATGCCATTAAGCTTCTGCGCTATCGTTAGCATGCCATAGACCAGAAATACCATATATTCAACGTAATATGATGTATAAAACCTCATTATGCCAATGCATTTTTGCAGCGGATTGATTGACATAAGTCAAATTTGAAAATATAGACTCCCGTATCATCACCAGTGAAAGATTTTCCCTGGTGTTGATGCCTTTCCCCTCCTTGTGAGGGGATTTTTTTCGCCGATGTTTACAGCCCTCGCACAGATAATAAAAATCGTCTGATGACGGCCATCTCGAAGCCATTTTCACACCAGGAAAAACATAACAGCCATCATTTATTAAATAAATGCACAAACGACATAAAATAATAATTACCTTTTACTTTCCCAGCTCATAAAACCAGCCAAAAGGACAATCTAAAAAAATAAAAAGAAAAACACTTCACATTAAATATAAAACATCAATACGTTGGCACATGATACTTCCCCTGTAACGTAAAAAATGTCACCCACAAGCTCAACCAGAGTTAATTAAAACCATTGGTTTTATTAAGATATTTTATTTATAGGCAATTACCATAAAAATTATATCTCTTAGACACAGCGATTATCGGCGCATCGGTATTCCCCAGTGCGGGAAATTGTCTGCAACGCCTGCCGCCCCGGCAGTTAAACCCGCTTGGCATATATAATCTCAAATGCGTATTTTTACTATCATTATCAATAGCCATAATATAAAAACTAGTTACATTCATAAAAGTTGAAATAGAATGTACATTACCAGACTATTCACAGGGGGAGTTTACTCTCCCCATTAATCAACAACCCTAAATAATTTCATACCATTTTCGCCGGACAGAGTTTGTTAACCCATTCCTCCACACCCCCTTCATTTTACACTCTGGCGCAAGATCACAAAAATGGCAATTGACGGGTAGCCTCTAAGCTAATAATCAGCCATTGCAACCTTAGACAGGGTTGATTATGTTACCACCATACCAATCGCTCAGAACCTCCACCACCAAACCCGGAGTATCAGCAATGATTGGAACCCTAATCGGGTTTGTTCTGTTGGTTAGCCCTTGTGGCTATGATGCATGCGACGCGCTACTGGCCTCTGAGACGGTTTACCCGACCCGTGAGGAATGTGTGGAGGTCAAAAAAGCTGTCCAGCAGCGTCTTCCTGATGTCGTGCTGTTTTGCCAAGAAACCTATCGATATGAAAACTGATGGCAGCAAGGTGAACTGCCCGCCACATGTGGCTGATTGAGCAACCCCACCATTATCCCCTCGTTCCACTAACGCTAACCTAAGGTACAGCATGAGCAAACTATACTATTCCCTGTGCTGCATCGTGTTGATCACCGGGATTGGCATCTCTATCCTCAGCGCCGAGTTCCCCGCCAACGCTGATAGTGGCGAGATGCCCCTGGCTTTTGGCGCCGGCCTGTATATCGCATTTATTGCTATTCTCGGCGTTACTGCAGGCTTGATAGCACAATGCCTCTCAGCGGTGATAAAAAAGCTAACCAGATAGCCGTTGCCAGCTATCAACATCCCGCCTTGGCATTGGGGAAGCTCTTAATGCAAATGGCGCAATTCTACGGAGTAGTGACAGTATTCAGGGGAGGTTTTGAGGGCACAAAAAAACCGCCTTTCGGCGGCTTACGACACTGCTTATTGCTTTGATTATTCTGATATTTCCCATGGTACCCGGGGCGGGACTTGAACCCGCACAGCCATAAGCCGAGGGATTTTAAATCCCTTGTGTCTACCGATTTCACCACCCGGGCTCGGGAAAATTGGAGGCGCGTTCCGGAGTCGAACCGGACTAGACGGATTTGCAATCCGCTACATAACCGCTTTGTTAACGCGCCATATTCTGTTTGCCTTTTCAGGCTGAAAGCTCGTGCATCACCAGCTTTCTCAATTTGGAGCGGGAAACGAGGCTCGAACTCGCGACCTCAACCTTGGCAAGGTTGCGCTCTACCAACTGAGCTATTCCCGCATCACCAGAACTTACTGATTTGCTTGCCAACTTTCTGCAAATCGTCGCTGCCGTCTGATGCGATGCATTCTACTTACCTGACGTGATGAGTCAACAAAATTGTTTACTTACCACAGCCGTTTGCCGATTTTTGCACCGAATCGATCACGGTTCCAGCAAATCGTTACGCGCGGCGTTCAAATATTGGAACATTGACCAGAAAGTCAGCACCGCCGCGATGTACAACAGGCCGATGGCCGCGTACTCGACGCTACGATCGGGACGCCATAGCAGCCCCACCAGCGACATCATCTGCGCACTGGTTTTCACTTTACCGATCCAGGATACCGCCACGCTGCTGCGCTTACCGATTTCCGCCATCCACTCGCGCAGCGAAGAAATAATGATTTCACGCGCAATCATCGTCGCCGCCGGCAGCGTAATCCACCAGGCGTGATAGTGCTCCGCCACCAGCACCAGCGCCATGGCGACCATCACCTTATCAGCGACCGGATCCAGAAACGCGCCAAAGCGGGTTGTCTGCTTCCAGCGGCGGGCTAAAAAGCCGTCAAACCAATCGGTTACCGCTGCAAACACAAAAATGATGGCGCAAACCATCGGGGCCCAAGTGAACGGCAGATAAAATGCCAGCACAAAGAATGGGATCAGAACTACGCGAAACAGGGTGAGCCAAGTCGGTATATTCAATTGCATAATGCTACGGTAACTATCTGGCTGGAGTGGAATTAAGGGTATGTTGCTACATTGGCTTCAGTGTTTCAATGCATTATAGATCTTTTCTGCCAATGCTTGTGAAATACCCGGCACTTTTGCAATTTCCTCAACGCTGGCGTTCATCAACGGTTGCAGACCACCCATAAACTTCAGCAGCGTTTGTCGCCGTTTTGGCCCCACGCCCTCAATCAGCTCCAGCGCGCTGGTATTTTTAACCTTGGCGCGTTTCTGGCGATGGCCGGTAATAGCATGGTTATGCGAATCATCGCGGATATGCTGGATCACGTGCAGCGCCGGCGAATCCGCCGGCAGCGAAATCCCCTCGCCTTCAGGCACAAAGAACAGCGTTTCAAGGCCGGCTTTACGATCGGCGCCTTTGGCAATGCCAATCAGCCGCGGTTTGCTTTTATCCCACGTCACGTCCAGCGCATCAAACACCTCCCGCGCCATGCCGAGCTGCCCTTTGCCGCCGTCAATAAAGATCACGTCAGGAATTTTTTTCTCCTCCAGCGCCTTGCCGTAACGACGTCGCAACACCTGCGCCATCGCCGCGTAATCATCGCCCGGCGTAATGCCCGTAATGTTATAGCGACGATACTCGGAACGCAGCGGGCCGTTCTCATCAAACACCACGCAGGAAGCAACGGTCTGTTCGCCCATCGTATGGCTGATATCAAAACATTCCATTCGGGTAATGCTATCCATCTGCAGAACCTTCGCCAGCTCCGTCAGACGCTGGTGAATGGTCGACTGCTGAGACAGCTTGCTGGTTAACGCCGTCGCCGCATTGGTGCGCGCCAGTTTGAGGTAGCGCGCGCGGTCGCCGCGCGGCTTGCTCTGAATATGGATCTTGCGCCCCGCCACTTCGGACAGCGACGCAGCCAGCAGATCTTTTTCCGGCAGCGTAAAGTCCAGCAGGATCTCCGTCGGCAAAGTACGCGACTGACTGCCCTGCAAATAAAACTGGCCGACAAAAGTCTGCACCACTTCGCTGATGTCGGTATCCCCCGGCACTTTAGGGAAATAGCTGCGGCTACCGAGCACCTGGCCCTGGCGGATAAACAACACGTGCAGGCAGGCCATGCCGGCCTCAAAGGCAACGCCGATCACATCCATATCATCGCCGTGACCGGAGACAAACTGCCGCTCCGTGACGCGGCGCACCGCCTGGATCTGATCGCGCACCCGCGCGGCCTCTTCAAAATTCAGCGCCTTGCTGGCGCTTTCCATGCGCTCAATCAGCTGATGCAACACCTGCTGATCCTTACCAGACAAAAACAGCCGCACATAGTCAACCTGCTGCCGATACTCTTCTTCACTCACCAGGCCGGCGACGCAGGGGCCAAGGCAGCGGCCGATCTGATACTGCAGGCAGGGGCGCGAGCGGTTACGGTAAACGCTGTTTTCACACTGGCGAACGGGAAACAGCTTTTGCAGCAGCGCCAGCGTTTCACGCACGGCATAAGAGTTGGGAAACGGGCCAAAGTATTCACCCTTAGCGTGTTTGGCACCGCGGTGAACGGCGAGTCGCGGATGGGTATCGGCGCTCAGAAAGATCAGCGGATAAGATTTATCGTCGCGCAAAAGAACATTATATCGCGGTTGATATAATTTAATGTAGTTATGTTCCAGCAACAGCGCTTCTGTTTCGGTATGTGTAACAGTAACGTCTATTTGCGCGATATTTTTAACCAACGTTTCGGTTTTACGGCTGCCGACCTGCGCACGGAAATAGCTCGCGAGGCGTTTTTTCAGGTCTTTGGCCTTGCCGACATAGATAACCGTGCCGCCGGCGTCATACATGCGATAGACGCCGGGCTGGCTGGTTACGGTTTTAAGAAAGGCTTTTGCATCAAAACGATCATTCACCGCTTAACAACGTCTCCGCATTGAACAATCCATGTCGGATAGCCAGGTGAGTCAGCTCCACATCACCGCTGATGTTCAGCTTGCTGAACATCCGGTAGCGGTAGCTGTTTACCGTTTTGGGGCTAAGGTTCAACTGCTCAGAAATTTCGTTGACCTTCTTTCCTTTGGTAATCATTAACATAATCTGCAGTTCACGGTCTGAAAGACAGCTGAACGGCGTTTCGGCCTCCGGCTCAAGCTGGCTTAACGCCATCTGCTGCGCAATGTCGGAGGCAATATAGCGTTGCCCTGCATGCACCGAACGTATGGCATTCACCACTTCCTGCGGCGCGGCCCCTTTGCTCAGATAGCCGGCGGCCCCCGCCTGCATCACTTTCGCCGGCAAAGGATTTTCTGTGTGGATAGTCAACATGATGACTTTGATGTCGGGTGCATAACGCACAATCTTACGGGTGGCTTCCAGCCCCCCAATACCCGGCATATTCATGTCCATCAGCACGATCTCAACAACATTGTTGCGACACCATTTTACGGCATCTTCACCGCACTGGACTTCACCGACAACCTTTATGCCTTTGATATCTTCAAGAATGCGTCGTATCCCTGCGCGCACCAGTTCGTGGTCATCAACAAGAAGAACGCTAATCAAGGAACAATCTCCAAAAAATAGGGGAGTAACGCAATCAGTCTCTGTTATCGCGACAGATATTACTTGTTTTTCAACAAAGAATGAATACAGATTAATATGTATGCTCAATTAACTCTGCGGAGCAGGCCTAATTTTTCGTATTTTTACACCTGACGACGCGAGCTTACGGCGTTGCGGGCGGATAAAAACCCGGCAGCGCATATACCTGATCGAGGGGTCGCTGACAAAACGCGGGTGCGGTAAACGCCCCGGCAGAGTAAAGATCAACGCGGGCAATCATAACCAAGCGTAATAATAACATCCTTTCCGCCGAGAATTAACCCTTTAAAATCACGGCGCTATAATAGCACATGCCGGAGCGCAGCGTTATCACTTTAGGCGTAAAATCATTGCCTGCCGCTATATGTATCAGCAAACCCAACATTATTTACGCTATGGCCCCGCCCGTCAGACAGCAGAAGCATGCACGTAAAGTGCTTATTAAGCATTTAAAAATATGTGTACATGCAAGCTTGCAGAGTTAATTCGACATACCTATTCATCAATGCGCAATAAACCCCAGGTATAATAAATATCATTAATACTCATCAGTCGACGCCGCCGCTGGCCCCAGCGCAGTTTATGTTATACTCGCCAGCAGAAAATGGCACCGCCGCGCGTATGCTGCGGGCGGCGGCCCAGCGCACAGGCGCACCTTTTTACGGCTACGGCCGCAGAGATTAGGAGATAAAATGAGCAATATCGATTTCACTACGTCCGCAAATCCAGAAACACTGGCAACCGAAGTTGCCTGCCTGAAAGCCACATTAACGCTGATACTGAAATCGATTGGTCAGGCCGATGCGGGCAAAGTCATTATTAATCTGGAGCGTTTTATTGCCCAGATCGAAGACCCGACGCAGGTGGAAGTGTTTAAAAACAGCCTGCAGCAAATCAAACACGCTTACCGCCAGTAAGCCACGCAGGAAACAGGCCGGCCACGCTGCACCGGCCTGTGCGATTCAGCCACGCCCGGGCTTCAGGATAAAGCCGCTCTGCATGTCGCCGCCAATCCGCAGATAGCGCACGTCCCCGGCGCGCAGGGTCATCGGCTGTTGCCCGGCGGTCTCGCGCCAGATGCACAGATGGCTTTCGATCATATCCTGACCAATGCTGACCACATGATTACCGACCGGCATGCGGAACTCCGCCTTCTCTTTCGTCGCCAGCGACGCGGCAAACTCGCCGTCAACGTAAACGCCGGTACGGCAGGAACCGGCCAACATGCCGCTGTCACGCACCACAACCACCGTGGCATACGGCGTAGTCGGCAGGTTTTGATAAAGCATCAGCCGGCTTGGCGGTGGGGATTTAGCCTGCTGCGGCGGCACCGCCTGGGTAGCGCAACCGGACAATAGCACAGAGGAAATAAGTAACGCGGCGTAACGCTTCATCCTGAACTCCTTAAAAAAATAGGCCCCAATAGTAACAAGATAATCCCGCCCTGCATCAAGCATCCCGCAGCCCGGCAAAAAATAAGACTAATCCCCACCACGTCCTGAAGCAACGCAGGGATTAGCGGTCGGGCGCAGAACGCTGCCAACAGACATATTTCATGGGCGCCGGCGACATATGTCAGCCAAACGACGCTCTGGCGCGACATGTCCTGGCATCAGAAGAATTAAACGTAAACCGATCTTCCGCGGTCTTTTTCCAGAATAAAC
Organism: Serratia sp. FGI94; assembly: GCF_000330865.1. NCBI lineage: Bacteria > Pseudomonadati > Pseudomonadota > Gammaproteobacteria > Enterobacterales > Yersiniaceae > Serratia > Serratia sp. FGI94. Next base: position 1,858,138 of record NC_020064.1, on the reverse strand, counting down.
GCCATAAACCATTTAGTAGGAAACGGAATATTCCTAACATAAATGAAGTATTAATCTTAACCGAACAATATGAATTGACGCGGGAAAATATCGACCGAAAAATATAAATTCCCGTTATTTTTCCTGATGACTTATATCCCCTATAATACCCGGCGTTTGTCGGCAACAAGTCGGCGTTATCCAGTACGCTGAATGTCCGTCAACCACGATAACGACCGGCCGGTCATCGACACGCTGACAACCTGTTGTCTTCAACGGCGTCGCATCATTGATGCCCCGCTCTTGTTAACACCGGCGCTTAAGGAAGAATATTCTTAGTTCACCGTGCGCCGCCGCGTGGTTATAAATAAGCTAATAGGGATATAATGAAAACATACGGACTTTTAATGATCATACCCGCATTTTTCCTCAACGGCTGCGTCCAGTGGGAGCGTAACGATGCCAGCAATACCCTCTGGCAGGCCGAATATGCCAAATGCAAAGAGCGCGCATACCAGCGCTTTCCGCCTGACGTCGTCAAAGACGTTGAAGTTGATTACAGCGATCAATACGTTCCCTGCAAGAAAAACAAGAAAACCTGCCCGGACGGCCATCGTTATGAATCACGGCCGACGCTACGTACATTACACAGCGACAACAACAAGGACGCCCGCAACGCCATCATAAAATCCTGCATGTACGAGAAAGGTTGGTATGAAAAGGTCTACTACTGGCCACACAGTTAAGCCGGCCTGAGCCTACTCGTCATCGCCGTGCGGCATGCCGGTTTTCGGCTTGCTTTTATTGTCGTGCGGCTTATCCTTCGCCGCTGATAATGCCTTGCCCATCAGCCATAACAGCAGCGGCACCAACAGCAGGCATAATCCCAGTGTAATCAGCGCGTTTGTCATCCTTCATCCGCCTGTTTCGTGGAGTATTATGCCTGAGTGTAGCAGTTTTACGCGTCGGATTCGCGCTCTGCGCCGCGCAGCAACGTCGCGGTGCGCACCGGCGCCAACGGCATCCGCGGTGGCGCCAGCGGCCAGTCGAACAGATAACGCGCCGCCGTTGCGCAAATTTTTCCCTGACAGGCGCCCATGCCGCAGCGACTGGCCAGTTTGGCGCTGCGCCAGTCCGCCTGCCCGGCCACCTGATCCAGCGTCACATCCTCGCAGCGACACAGCAGCGTTTGCGCCGTCGCCAGCGTCTTTAACGCCGGGTCCAGGTCAAAGGTTCCCGCAACCACGGCGGCAAAACGCTGCCAGCGCTCACGCGCCCGCAGCGCCTGCGACGGTGCCGCTGCACCGCTGGCGGCATAGCCGGCGATCGCCCCCTCCGCCAGCGCCAACTCGCTGCCCCCGACGCCGGTGCACTCCCCCGCGGCGTAAATATGCGCCACGCTGCTCTGCTGTCGGGCGTTAACGGCCACCGCCTGCCGCTCTATCCGACAGCCCAGCAACTGCGCCAGTTCAATATTCGGCACCAGCCCATAGCCGCAGGCCAGCCAATCGCAGGCCAGCCGGCGCACGCGTCCGCGTTCTTGCACCTCGATACTGTCCAGCCGGCGATCGCCGTGGGCAGCCAATACATAGCTATCGCCACGATAACGCGCATTAAACAGCCGCACGGACTGCCGCAGCTTGCCCGGCCAGCGCCATAACCCGCAGGCAAAGCGCGCCGTACGCCGCAACGGCGCCTGCTCCGCCAGCAGTACCACCTCGCCGCCGGCCCGACGTACCGTATCCGCCACCGCCAGCAGCAACGGCCCGCTGCCGGCGATCGCCACCCGCCGGCCGCGAACGTCCAGCCCCTGCTTGATCTGCGCCTGCAGTCCGCCAGCGCCGGTCACGCCCGGCAATGTCCAGCCGGGAAAAGGCAGCAGCAGCTCACGCGCGCCGCAGCACAGGATAAGATGCCGGAACTCAATCACGCCGCAGTGCTGCGCATCCTCATACAGCAGCCGCCGCGTGCCGCACAGCGCTACCACTTTGCAGCCGTGCAGCCAGCGGATATTTTTTTGTCCCGCCACAGCCTGACGATAACGCCGCGCCAGCGCCGGCAGAACGACCGCTGGTCCGGCGCGCCAGATTTGTCCGCCCGGATGCGGGTTATCGTCCAGCAACAGTACCGATTTACCACTTTGCGCGGCGGCCAGCGCAGCGGATAATCCGGCCGGCCCCGCGCCAATCACCACGATTTCACCGAACAGATCAGCCATTGTCACTCCTGGTAATATGCATATCGGCCCGGCACAGGGTCTGACAGGCCAGCCGCCGGACGCCATCAATGCTGACGCGGCACTCCTGACAGACGCCCATGCCGCAAAACGGCGTGCGCGGCTGCCCGGAGACCGACAAACGGCAGTGCGGCTGCGACGTCATACTCAACGCCGCCGCAACGCTGATGCCTACCTTGACCCACAGACGTTCTCCATCAATGGTGATGACTATCTTGCTCATACGGGCACCTCCTCGGCTGCCAGCAGCCGGGCTGGCAGGTAGGGCGTAGCGTCAATCGCCGGACGCTGCCGCAGCAAACGGTCAGCAATCAGCGCCGCGCTGCCGAGCGCGGTGGTCACGCCCAGCCCCTCATGCCCCAGCGCCAGCCACAGACCGTCGCGCGCGGGATGCGGCCCCAGCAGCGGCAGACCGTCCGCCGCCGCCGCGCGCTGCCCGGTCCAGCAGCGGATAATATTCATCTGCGCCAGCGACGGCACAAACTGCGTCGCTCGTCGCAGCATCGCCGCCAGCAGCGACATATCCAGCGCCTCGTCCGGCGCGTCAAACTGGCGCGAAGAGCCGATCAGCAACTGTCCGGTGGGGCGCGCCTGCAGATTAAACGCCACAGAGGTGCCGTCGCTGGCGTGTGCGCTGGCACCGTACCCCAGCTCCACCAGCTGATGACGCACCTGCTGCGGATAGCGATCGGTGATCGCCAACTGCCCTTTTTTGCCCCGCAGCAGCGGCTCCGCCAGCAGCGTATTGGCCGCCAGGCCGCACGCCAGCAGCACCGTATCGGCCGTCAGCCGCGTGCCATCGGCCAGTCGCACCGCCTGCGGCTCCAGCGCCACGGCATCGCCGCGATGGCGCACAATCGCCTCGCCCCCCTGCTCAACCAGCCAGCGGGCCGCATTCGGCGCGTACACAATGCCGTCGCCGGGAACCAGCAGCCCGCCGGCCAAACCGTGACGCAACAGCGGTTCGCAGCGCCGCAACTCGCCGGCGCTGACCAGGCGGCTCTCCGCCCCCGCGGCGGCCAAACGCCGCTGCTTTTGCTCCGCCAGCGCCAGTTCGTCGTCATGCTCCGCCAACCACAGCGTGCCGCAGCCGCGCCAGGCGCAATGCTCCGGCATCAGCGCGCTCACCTCACGCCACAGGCGCAGCGAATAGGCGCAGAGCGCCAGCTCGGCCGGGTTATCGTCCATGCAGACCAAATGCCCCATTCCGGCCGCGGTCGCCCCCGGCAGGCCATTGTCCAGCAGCGTCACCCGCAGTCCCCGCTGCGCCAGCTGCCAGGCGCAGGCGCTGCCGACAATACCGGCGCCGACTACAATCACGTCGGCGCGTTTCATGCGCGGATCCCCCATATAAACGGGTCGCGCGGGTCAAGCAGCAGCTGACTGTCGGCACAGACATAGGCTTCGCCGCGAATCGAGGGTCGGATCCCCTGCGCCAGCGGCTGATAGCTGGCGCGAAACTCGCTGCCGATCACGCTGGCCTGCCGCCAGACCGCCCCCGGCGCCAGCTTGCCGTCGTCCGCCAGACAGGCCAGTTTGGCGCTGGTGCCGGTGCCGCAGGGCGAACGGTCATAGGCGTTGCCGGGGCACAGCACAAAATTACGGCTGTCGGCGCGGTGGTCATCGGCAAACAGTTCGATATGGTCGATCACGCCGCCGTCTGCGCCGCATACTCCCGCCAGCTCCAACGCCTGCCGCACCGCCCAGCTGAACGTGGTCAGCGCATCAATATTGCCGCGCTCAACCGCCAGGCCATGTTCGGCGATCAGGAAGAACCAGTTACCGCCCCAGGCAATATCGCCGCAGACGCCGCCATAGCCGGGCACCTCAATGGTCACCGCACGGCGGTAGCGGTAGGCCGGCACGTTTTGCACCGTGACGCTGCCGTCCTGATGCAGCCTGGCGCTGACCGTGCCCACCGGCGTTTCAATCTGGTGATCGCCGGGGCGAATGCGTCCCAGGTAGGCCAGCGACGCCACCAGGCCGATGGTGCCGTGGCCGCACATGCCGAGATAGCCGGTATTATTGAAAAAGATCACGCCGGCGCTGGCCGTCGGCGAACAGGGACGGCACAGCAGCGCCCCGACCAGCACGTCATTGCCGCGCGGCTCAAGAATAATGGCGCTGCGCCAGTGGTCATAACGTTCGGCAAACAGCGCCTTGCGTTCCGCCATGCTGCCGCTCCCCAGCTCGGGGAAACCATCAACGATCAGGCGCGTGGGTTCGCCGCCGGTGTGGGAATCGATAGCCCGCAGTGCGGTGATGGACGTGGAATCGGTCATCGGGATCTCCAGCGAGTTGATAAAATCTCCACGTCAGCCTGACCGAATCCCCCGCCGTCGGCTTGATGCATTTCGGCGCAATGCATGGCGAAATCAGCACAGTCACCCCGACGCCGGCCTGCCGGTCAACAACGGCCCATAACAATCTCTTATTTATCATGGCGTTATTTTTATGCTAAATCAGCCAATGCCCACGCTGCGTCCGTCTGGGCGGCCCGGCGACGGCAAAATTATGCGGTGATCCGCAGTTTTGGCGGACGGCGCTTGCCAAGTTAAATAAAAGTTAATATTGATCCGAAACCGTTAAATTCAGCGGCCAACAGGAAAGGTACAGCGATGCGTTTAGCCAGCAATCCCCCGCCTCCCCCGCCGGCGCCCGAGATGACGGCCATGGCGGCAGACAACGACTTTGCCGTCGAACAACTCAGCCGGCTGTGCGACGGCCTGGCGCAGCAGCGCCCTCACGATCTGCACAGCATACTCAATGCGCTGGCGCTGATTGCGCCGCTGCTGAACGCCATTCCCAACGTGGTGTTTTTCCTGAAAGACGCCCAGGCGCGCTATCTGCTGGCCAACCTGACGCTGGCGAAACGCTGCGGATTCAAAACGGTAGCGCCGCTGTTGGGCAAAACCTCCGCCGACGTGTTTCCCGCCCAGCTCGGCGCCGGCTATACCGAGCAGGATCTGCGCGTGCTGCGCCACGGCGTACAGATTCAGGATCAGCTGGAGATGCACCTGTACAACGGCCGAGAAACCGGCTGGTGCCTGACGCAGAAGCTGGCGCTGTGCGATGCGCAGGGCAACGTTATCGGCATGGCGGGGATTTCACACGACCTGCAGGAGGCCAAAGCCAACCACCCGGCCTATCAGCGGCTGGCGGCGCTGGATGACTATATCCGCCGCCACTACGCCAGGCCGATCGCGCTGGAGGAGCTGACCGCGTTGACCGGGCTGTCGGTGGCGCAGATCGAACGCTACTGTAAGCGCATCTTCCACCTGACGCCGCGTCAGATGATTCACAAGGTGCGGCTGGAGAAAGCCAGCGCACTGCTGGCCGGCGATACGCCGATTACCGATATCGCCCTGCAGTGCGGCTATACCGATCACAGCGCTTTCAGCCGCCAGTTCAAAGCCATGACTGGCTCAACGCCGCGGGATTTCCGCCATTCGCTGCACGCTTAACCCCTGTAATTTTAAGCCGTTAAGGGGCCATCCGCCCGCGGCGGCGGCCGGCCTTTTTCCCGCTGACTGTGCTGATTTCGTCATGCCCGGCGACGAAAAGCGTCAAGCCGTCGCCGCGGATTACGGTCACTCTGTTATCGAATTTCACCAATCACTCACCATCAATTAACACATTCGACGACAGGAAAAACAGCATGAGCCAAAAAGCCATTAACTGGAGCGGCGTGTTCCCCGCGGTCAGCACCCAATTCCGCAGCGATTTTTCTCTCGATCTGGAAGCCACCCACCGGGTGGTGAGCAACCTGGTTAACGACGGCGTCTCCGGGCTGGTGGTGTGCGGCAGCGTCGGCGAGAACACCTCGCTCAGCGCGCAGGAAAAGCTGGCGGTGATCGAAGTGGCGAAAGACGCCGCGCGGGGTAAAGTGCCGGTGATCGCCGGCATCGCCGAATTCACTACCGCCTTCGCGCAGGATATGGCGCAACAGGCCGCCAAGGCCGGCGTCGACGGCATCATGGTGATGCCGGCCCTGGTGTATTCGTCCAAACCGCACGAAACCGCGGCGCACTTTCGCAGCGTCGCCGCCGCCACCGATCTGCCGATTATGGTCTACAACAATCCGCCGATTTATAAAAACGACGTCACGCCGGACATTCTGATCTCGCTGGCAGACTGCGACAACATCGTCTGCTTTAAAGACTCCTCCGGCGATACCAGCCGCTTTATCGATCTGCGCAACACGGTCGGCGATCGCTTCGTGCTGTTCGCCGGGCTGGACGATGCTGTGGTGGAAAGCATCGCCGTCGGTGCCGAAGGCTGGATTTCCGGCATGTCCAACGCCTTCCCGCGCGAGGGGGAGACGCTGTTCCGGCTGGCGAAACAGCAACGCTTCGACGAAGCGCTGGCGCTGTACCGCTGGTTTATGCCGCTGCTGCACCTCGACGCCCGGCCGGATTTGGTGCAGTGCATCAAGCTGTGCGAAGAGCTGGTCGGGCGCGGCAGCGCGGTCACCCGCCCGCCGCGTCTGGCGCTGAAAGGCGAAACCCGCCGCCAGGTGGTTGCCATCGTCGAGCAGGCGCTGGCGCAGCGTCCAGCGCTGCCGGACGTCGGTCTGTAAATCCTGACGCGCCCCTGCCGCGTCAGGGGTGCCGTAACCACAGCGGGGACACTATGCCTATCACCACCCTCAGCGGAAAACAGTTTATCGGCGGCCAACGCGTCGCCAGCGGCGCGGCCGAACTTATCAGCCTACGCGCCGATAACGGCCAGCCCACCGGCTATCGTTTCCATCCGGCCAGCCGCCACGAGGCCGATTGCGCCGCACGCGCGGCACAGTCGGCGTTTGTTGCCTACGCGCAAACCTCCTGCCGGCAGCGCGCGGACTTTCTGGACGCCATTGCCGACCAGCTTGATGCGCTGGATGACGTTTTTTTCACCATCGTGCAGCAGGAAACCGCGCTGCCGCCGGCGCGCCTGCGGGGAGAACGCGCCCGCACCAGCGGCCAGATGCGGCTGTTCGCCGAACTGCTGCGCCGCGGCGACGTTATCGGCGCGCGGATTGACACCGCCCAGCCGCAGCGCGCGCCGCTGCCGCGTGCGGATATACGTCAGTACCACACCGCCATCGGTCCGGTCGCGGTATTCGGCGCCAGCAATTTCCCGCTGGCCTTCTCCACCGCCGGGGGCGATACCGCCGCCGCGCTGGCCGCCGGCTGCCCGGTGGTGTTCAAAGCGCACGGCGGCCATATGGCCACCGCCGAACTGACCGCCGCCGCGATCGAACGCGCGGTCACTCAGCAGCAAATGCCGGCCGGCGTGTTCAATATGATCTTCGGTGAACATATCGGCGCCGATCTGGTGCAGCATCCGGCGATTCAGGCGGTCGGCTTTACCGGCTCGCTGAAAGGCGGCCGCGCGCTGTTCGATCTGGCGCAGCAGCGCCCACAGCCGATCCCGGTGTTCGCCGAGATGTCGAGCATCAACCCGGTGATCGCGCTGCCGCAGGCGCTGGCGCAGCGCGGCCGGCACATCGCCCAGCAGCTGGCGGCCTCGATCACCCTGGGCTGCGGCCAGTTCTGCACCAAGCCCGGACTGATCCTCGGGGTACGCAGCCCGGCATTCAGCCAGTTTATCGCCGAGCTGGGCCAGCAGATTGAGGCCGCCGAGCCGCAGACCATGCTTAATGCCGCCATCCTGCGCCACTACCAGCAGGGCCTGCACGAACTGGATCACTATCCGGGCATCGCACATCTGGCCGGGCGGCGCGCTACCCCGGCGCTGCAGGCCGGTGCGCAGCTGTATCAGGCGGAAGGCCGGCTGCTGCTGGCGGCAGATACGCGGCTGCAGGAGGAGGTGTTCGGCCCGGTCGCCATCGTAGCGGCGTTGGACAACGACGCGCAGCTGCTGCAGGCGCTGAACGCCCTACAAGGGCAACTGACCGCCACGCTGCTGGCCGATGACGCCGACCTGAACGCCGCCGCGCCGCTGCTGGCGTGTCTGACGCATAAAGCCGGACGGGTGCTGTTTAACGGCTACCCCACCGGCGTAGAGGTGTGCGACGCCATGGTGCACGGTGGGCCTTACCCCGCCACCAGCGACGCCCGCGGCACCTCGGTCGGTACGCTGGCGATCGCGCGTTTTATGCGGCCGGTCTGTCTGCAGAATACGCCGTCGTCGCTGCTGCCGCCGGCCCTGCAGGATGAGAACCCGCTTAATTTACTGCGACTGGTAAACGGCGTTTACCAGCGCGATCCGCTGTGACCAGCACCTGCCATGCGATAATAAAAGGGTAGCCACATGACCACACAGGGTAAATTCAAGAAGCAGCTTACGCTCACCGACCTGACGTTTATCGGCCTGGGCGCCATTTTTGGCTCCGGCTGGCTGTTTGCCGCCAGTCATGTCTCCGCCATCGCCGGTCCGGCGGGGATCTACTCCTGGCTGATCGGCGGGCTGGCAGTGTTGCTGCTCGGCATTGTCTACTGCGAGCTGGGGGCGGCGCTGCCGCGCGCTGGCGGCATCATCCGTTATCCGGTGTTTTCTCACGGCGAGCTGATGGGCTACCTGCTCGGCTTTATCACGCTGATCGCCTTCTCCAGCCTGATCTCGATTGAAATCGTCGCCGCCCGCCAGTATGCCGCCGCCTGGTTCCCCTTTCTCAGCCGGCCCGATTCGGGCGATCCCACCCTTATCGGCTGGCTGGTGCAGCTGCTCCTGCTGTGCCTGTTCTTCGCGCTCAACTACTACAGCGTGAAAACTTTCGCCAAATCCAACAACTTCATCAGCATTCTGAAATTCCTGGTGCCGCTGCTGGTGATTGTGGTGCTGTTCACCTTCTTTAAACCGGAAAACCTGCACAGTCAGGGCTTCGCCCCCTACGGCGCAGCCGGCGTGGAGGCGGCGATCTCCGCCGGCGGCATTATTTTCGCCTATCTGGGGCTGACGCCGATTATTTCGGTTGCCAGCGAAGTGCAAAAACCGCAGCGTACCATTCCCATCGCCCTGATCCTCTCCGTGCTGCTCTCGACGGTGATCTATGTGCTGTTGCAGCTGGCTTTTCTCGGCAGCATTCCCGCCGAGATGCTCAGCGGCGGCTGGTCAGGCATCAGCAAACAGTTCTCGCTGCCCTACCGCGACATCGCCATCACGCTCGGCATGGGCTGGCTGGCGTTTCTGGTGGTCAGCGATGCGATTATCTCCCCCAGCGGCACCGGCAACATCTATATGAACGCCACGCCGCGCGTGGTCTACGGCTGGGCGCGCGCCGGCACCTTCTTTAAAGTCTTTACCCGCGTTGACGGCGAGTCCGGTATTCCGCGCCCGGCGCTGTGGCTGACCTTTGCGCTGTCGATCTTCTGGACGCTGCCGTTTCCGTCGTGGGAGCGGCTGATCGGCGTGGTGTCCGCCGCGCTGGTGCTGAGCTACGCTATCGCGCCGGTCACCGCCGCCGGGCTGCGCCGCAATGCGCCGGATCTGGCGCGGCCGTTTTTGGTGCGCGGCTTCTGCGTGCTCGGCCCGCTGTCATTTATCATTTCCGCGCTGATCGTCTACTGGTCCGGCTGGAACACCATCTCCTGGCTGCTGGGCCTGCAGATCCTGATGTTCCTGATCTATATCCTGTTCAAAAAGCAGGTGCCGACGCACGCCGTCACGCTGCGCCAGCAGGTTTACTCCTCGCTGTGGCTGGTAGCCTTCTATGGGCTGATCATTATCGTCTCCTACCTCGGCAGTTTCGGCGGCATCGGCGCCATCGGCCATCCGTGGGATACCCTGACGGTGGCGGTGATTGCGCTGGCGATCTACTACTGGGGCGCCTATACCTGTTTACCTCAGGCAAATTTTGTCGGGGATGAAGAAGAGTAACTCAAGGGAGGATGTCATCATGACGGCAAGTATACGCCTGACGCTGGATCAGGCCTATCATCTGGCGCAGCGCGCGCTGCGCAGCAACGGCTTCAGCGCCGAACACGCCGACGCGGTGGCGCAGAACGTCACCGCCGGGGAGCGCGACGGCTGCGCCTCCCACGGGCTGTACCGCATTCTCGGCTGCGTACACTCGCTGCGGATGGGAAAAGTCTCCGCCGACGCCGAACCGGAACTGATCGACAGCGCCCCCGCCATTATGCGGGTGAACGCCCACGGCGCATTTTCGCTGGTGGCCTACCGCCGGGCGCTGCCGGCGTTTGTCGATAAGGTGAAACGCAACGGCATCGCCGCGCTGGCAATCAACCACTGCGTACACTTCTCGGCGCTGTGGGCCGACATCGAGCCGCTGACCGAGCAGGGACTGGTGGCGCTGGCCTGTACCCCCAGCCACGCCTGGGTGACGCCGGCCGGCGGCAATCAGCCGCTGTTCGGCACCAACCCCATCGCCTTCGGCTGGCCGCGGCCCGCACGGCCGCCCTTCGTGTTTGATATGGCCACCAGCGCTGCGGCGCGCGGTGAAATAGAACTGCACCGACGCGCCGGCAAACCGCTGCCGTCGGGCTGGGGCATCGACAAGGATGGCAATCCCTCAACCGATGCCGCCAGCGTACTGGCCGGCGCCATGCTGACCTTCGGCGGGCATAAAGGCTCGGCGCTGGCGGCAATGGTGGAATTATTGGCCGGGCCGTTGATCGGCGATATGACCAGCAAAGAGTCGCTGGCGTTTGATAACCAGACCGGTTCATCGCCTTACGGCGGCGAACTGATTATCGCCATGGATCCGCAACGCTTTCTGGGGGCACAGCAGGACACCTATCTGGCCCATGCCGAAACGCTGTTCAGCGATATGCAGCAACAGGGCGCGCGGCTGCCCGGCGAGCGGCGCTTTCGCCAACGTCCGCTGAGTGAGCAGCACGGCATCGAACTGCCGCAGGCACTGTACGAGGAGATTGAAGCGCTGTGCCAGTAACACCTCGCCCCTCTCCCCCGCCGGGAGAGGGGCGAATGATTATCTGACCACCATCACCGACGTTTTGGCATGGCGCACGATCGCCGCGGCGTTGGAGCCGAGCAGGTAGGTTTTGACGCTGGGACGCCGCGAACCGACCACGATCAGGTCCGCACCGATATCGTCGGCCAGCTGCAGCACCTCGTCACGCGGCGAGCCGAAGCTGATGGTGTAAGACAGACGCTCCAACGGCAGCTCCATTTCCGCAATGATATTCTTCAGTTTGTCGATAGCGTTAACTTCCGCCTGATTCTCAAACTCTTTGATGCCAAACGAATAGGCAGTCACGAATGCCGACGCATCCGGCAACGCATGGAACAGGTGCACCTTGGCGCCCGACGCCTTGGCCAGATACTCCACATGCTTGATCGCCTTGTCCGTCAGTTGCGGCTCTTCAAGATCAACCGGTACTAAAATCATCTGGTACATATATCATCCCTATTTGGTGGTAGCCCTGTGACTGCCAGCTTACTGCTGACGGCGGCGCGGATGAATTGATTTCTCGGTTTTTTGTGATCGGGGGTAAAGACTATTTAACCACCGGGACGGCGTTAATCAGGAAAGGCGCTGGAGCTGCGCCGGAGGCCGCATGCCGCCGCCTCCGGCGTATGCGTTATGCCTTGGTTTTTTCCAGCTGTTTGACCAGCACATAGCGCAGCGAAGAGGCATCGGCCGGCACGTTTTCCAGCTCGCTGACGTTCACCAGCAGCTTATAGCGGTAGCCGGGGGTAAACGCGAAGCCTTCAATCTGGGTGTAAAACAGTTCCCACTCTGCATCCGGCGCCTGACGCACCTGCATGCATTTCATCGGCGCTACGCCCACGCAGTCCACCAGGCGGCTGTTGACGTATAAGGTTTCGCTTTTTCCGGCCGCTGACGCAGACGCTTCCGGCGACGTTGACGACTGGCTACAGCCGGTCAGGCCGGCCAGTAATAAGAGCGCTAATGATTTGTTTTTCATACTTTGTTCCCTCAGAGGTTAAGCAGGCATGATAACAATATCAGTCGCCGTTCAACAAAATAAAAAACCAGTTTTTAACACATTACCAGCTAATCAAGTGGCAATAATGAAAAAACACAGGTAAGCCATCTGGTCATTCCTGTGGGTAAAAATCGGCGAATTCCTGGTCATCCGGCCACTGGCGACGGAAATTTTGTGCATGACAAGAAATAGGGATAAAACGCGCACCGGAGTGATAAACATGCGCCAGATCACCTTTCTGCACGCCAAGCGAAACGCTACTGCAATTTTGCGCGGCGCCGCACAAATTTAACGCCGTCATGCCGTACCGAGCCTGAACCAGGCGCGCTAAGCTAATGATTTTTAGCCGCCTGAGGCTTAACGCCCGCCGCAGGCAGTTGCAAACCGATCGCCGGCGCTCCCCCGCCAGACGTCGGCGGCCCGCCCCCAATTAGCGCCGGGCGTCTGCGGCGGGTCACCGTTTCCATGCATTAGTTTTTTTCATGCAAAAAATTTAACCCTTTGGTATATCAACAAGATAGCGTTGGCAAAGGCTGTTAATTTTTGATGCCTGAGGGTAACCTTGCGCTTTCTGAAGGTCCGATTTACCGCCTGTGTACAAGAAACAGTCAACTTTCCCCTTGGCGTCAAATGTTGTAAACATGTTACGCAAAGGTGAATTGGTAACACCACCTAAATTAAAGCCGGGCAGCCGGATAAACGTATAAGAAAGAGCCAATTTAGAGCTCGTAATTTCACTCATGACAGGTAAGACAGGACATCATCAGATGGTAGACCACGCTAAAATTACCACCGACGCCGCAGAGGCGTCAGACGATCATCTACGCAGAAACCTGACCAACCGCCATATTCAGCTGATCGCCATCGGCGGCGCTATCGGCACCGGTCTGTTTATGGGCTCGGGCAAAACCATCAGCCTGGCCGGCCCTTCCATCATCTTCGTCTACATGATCATCGGCTTTATGCTGTTCTTCGTGATGCGGGCGATGGGGGAGCTGCTGCTGTCCAACCTGCAGTACAAATCCTTCAGCGATTTCGCCGCCGATCTGCTCGGCCCGTGGGCCGGCTTCTTTACCGGCTGGACCTACTGGTTCTGCTGGGTGGTGACCGGCATTGCCGACGTGGTGGCGATCACCGCCTACGCCCAGTTCTGGTTCCCCGGACTGTCGCAGTGGATCGTGTCGCTGCTGTGCGTACTGGTGCTGCTGACGCTCAACCTGGCCACGGTGAAGATGTTCGGTGAGATGGAGTTCTGGTTTGCGATGATCAAAATCGTCGCCATCATCGGCCTGATCGTCACCGGGGTAGTGATGATCGCTACCCACTTCCAGTCGCCGAACGGCAGCGTCGCGTCGCTCTCACACCTGTGGAACGACGGCGGCATGTTCCCGAAAGGCATCAGCGGCTTCTTCGCCGGCTTCCAGATTGCAGTCTTCGCCTTTGTCGGCATCGAGCTGGTCGGCACCACCGCCGCCGAAACCAAAGACCCGGAAAAAGTGCTGCCGCGTGCGATTAACTCAATTCCGCTGCGCATTATCATGTTCTACGTGTTCTCGCTGATCGTCATCATGTCAGTGACGCCGTGGAATTCCGTGGTGGCCGACAAGAGCCCGTTCGTCGAGCTGTTTATGCTGGTCGGCCTGCCGGCGGCGGCCAGCGTGATTAACTTTGTGGTGCTGACCTCGGCAGCCTCCTCCGCCAACAGCGGCGTGTTCTCCACCAGCCGTATGCTGTACGGCCTGGCGCAGCAGGGCGACGCGCCGAAGTCATTCGCCAACCTGTCCAAACGCGCGGTACCGGCCAACGGTCTGACCTTCTCCTGCATCTGCCTGCTGGGCGGCGTGGTGCTGATTTACCTGATCCCGAACGTGGTGACGGTATTTACCCTGGTCACCACCGTGTCCGCCATTCTGTTCATGTTCGTCTGGACGATCATTTTGTGTTCGTACCTGGTGTACCGCAAGCGTCGCCCGCAGCTGCACCAGAAATCGGTTTATAAAATGCCGGCCGGCAAGCTGATGTGCTGGGTCTGTATGGCGTTCTTCGCCTTTGTGCTGGTGCTGCTGACCCTGCAGGACGATACGCGCCAGGCGCTGATGGTCACGCCGCTGTGGTTCGTGGTGCTGGCTCTCGGCTACCTGGTGGCGCGCAATAAAAAAGCGGCCTGACGCTAACGGGGAGGCCACGCCTCCCCGCTTCCTGCACTAACTCTCCGCCACGGCCTCACGCTTTTTCTTCCGCCGGATACGCAGTTCGCTGACAATCACCCCCAGCACGATCAACGCCCCGCCAAGCAGTGCGGCGCCTGGTAAACGTTCCCCGGCGATACGCCCCACCACGCCGGCCCACACCGGTTCACCGGCATAAATCACCGTGGCCCGCGTCGGCGAAATACTGCGCTGCGCCCAGTTCATGGTGAGCTGGATCAGCGCGCTGGCGATGCCAAGCCCCACGGCGCAGTACAGCAGATAGTCGGAATAAGCCGGCACCGCTTCGCCGCTCGGCAGCATCATCAGGAAAGAGAGCTGCGAGGCGGTCGCCAACTGAATGACGGTCACCCGCCTGACGTTCACCTTGCCGGCATAGGCGCCGATCAGGATAATTTCCGCCGCCACCGCGACGGTGCCGATCAGCGTCACGGTCTCGCCCAGACTAAAGCTGACCTCGCTGTTGCTCGGCCCGGCCAGCAGCATCAGGCCGCTGAAGGCCAGCAGGATGCCGACCCAGGCCATCAGGCCCGGAAAACGCTTGAGCACCAGCCACTGCAGCAGCGGCACCATCGGCACGTACATCGCGGTAATAAACGCCGACTGGCTGCTGCTGATGGTCTGTAGCCCGATGCTCTGCAGGCTGTAACCCACGGCGATCGTCACGCCAATCAGTATCCCCGCCTTGCACTCATACCAGGTCAGCCCGCGCAGGCTGTTCAGTGAAAACAGCGTTAACGCCAGTGCGGCGGTGCCGAAACGCAGCCCGACAAAAAAGAACGGGCCGCTGACCGTCATCGCATGATGAATCGCCAGAAAGGTGCCGCCCCAGATCATGGTAATCACAATCAGGATCGCTTCCTGCGGCCTGATTTTCAGCCACAGGCCTGGAGTAGAAGATGTTTTGCTCATAGACGCCGACTTGCCCTAGATAAATACAACGTGCACTATAATGCACAGATCCTGCCAGTATCGGACATCACGCAACAATGAGCAATATAGTGCACAACGACAAGCCCGACGCCCCCCAGGTGCTGCAGTACCTCAGCAGCAACGTGCGCGGTTATCGTCAGCAGGCGGCGCTGAGTCAGACGGCGCTGGCGGCGCTGTCCGGCGTCAGCCGCCGCATGCTGGCGGGGATTGAGGCCGGCGACCGCAACGTCAGCCTGGCGGTGCTGGATAAACTGGCGGCGGCGCTCCAGGTCTCTTTCAGCGATCTGATCCAGGCGCCGGTGGCGCGCGGCAGCCATCTGGTGGGCGAGCTGGCCTGGCAGGGCGAACAGGCGGCCAGCCAGGCGATTTTTGCCGCCAGCGTGCCGGCGCGCCAACGGGTGGAGCTGTGGCAGTGGACGCTGATGCCGCACGAGCAGTATCACTCGCAGCCCGATGCCGAAGGCTGGCGCGAGATCGTGTATGTGATTGAGGGCTGCCTGACGCTGCTGCTGGAGCAGCAGACGCTGACGCTGTGCGCCGGCGATACCCACGTTTTCAACAGCGATCAGCAGTACGCGTACGCCAACCGCGGTGACGGCCCGCTGCGCTTTATCCGCAACGTCTCCTTTTAAGGCTGCATCGCCGCCTGGCGCTGCAGCCAATGCAGCAAGGTTTCCGCCGCGCTGCCCGGCGCTACCGGCTGCGGCGTCAGCAGGCTGTAGCCGCTGTCGTCGTGGCGAAATCCGAACGGCGCCGCCAGCAGTCCGGCGCCGATATCATCACGCACCTGTTGCCACGGCCCAATCGCCACGCCCAGCCCGGCGACCGCCGCCTGCAGGCTAAAGTAGAAGTGCTCGAAACGCTGCTGCGGCATACCCTCAATCGATACCCCCTGCGCCTGCGCCCAATCCGCCCAGGCGTTGAGCCGGGTGGCGGTCTGCAGCAGTACCGCATCGCGCCGCAAACGCGGCTCTGTCTGACTGCCCTCAACAAACTGCGCCAGCATTTCCGGTTTGCAGACCGGGCCGATCTTTTCACTGAACAGCGGGATGCTGTGCACGCTGGCGCCCCAGTCAAAATCATTACGTCGAATCGCCAGCGTAATGCCATCCTGGAAAGCCACCGCGCCGCCACCGGCCACCAGCTGCACATGAATGGCCGGATGGGTACGCAGGAATTCCGACATGCGCGGAATCAGCCAGCGCATCAATAACGTCGGCTCACAGGAGAGAACGATCGGCGCGTTTTGCGCCTGCAGATACAGCTCCTGCACGCTCTGCTCAAGAATATCGAACGCCTGCTGGCTGGCCTGCCACAGCTTGCGCCCGGCCGTCGTCAGATAGACCCGGCGGTGACGTCGTTCAAACAGCGCCAGCCCCAGCTCATTCTCCAGCGCCCTCACCGCCCGGCTGATGGCACCATGGGTCAGGCTCAGGCTATGCGCCGCCTGGGTAAAGCTTTCCAGCCTGGCCGCCGCCTCAAAGCAGCGCAGCCCGCCCAGAGAAATGTTCCTGCCGATTTTGCGTGAGATAGGCTCACCGATTTTGTCAGTTTTCATCGTTTGTCTCCCTGTTCGCGACGTTCAACAATGCAACCCTATCTAATCAATATCTTATACAGGCCCACTATGACCGAACTTATTGCCGTCGTCACCCTGACTTTACTCGCCGTGATCAGCCCCGGCCCGGATTTCGCCATGGTATCGCGCAACAGCCTGAACGGCTCGCGCGCCGCCGGACTTTACTGCGCGCTGGGCATCGGCCTTGGCGTGCTGGTTCACGTGGGCTACACGCTGATCGGCGTCGGCCTGCTGATTCAGCGCTCGCTGTGGCTATTCACCCTGCTGAAATTTATCGGCGCGGCCTACCTGATTTATCTGGGCGTACAGATGTTCCGCCATGCGGCCACGGTGTCGGCATCCACGGCAGCGCCGGCGTCGCATATGGGTGACTGGCGCGCACTGAAAACCGGGTTTCTGACCAATGTGCTGAACCCCAAGACTACCGTTTTCATCGTCAGCCTGTTTATGCAGGTGGTTAACCCGCAAAGCCCGCTGTGGCTGCAGATCGGCTACGGGCTGTTTATTTCTCTGGCGCATATGTTGTGGTTTGGCGCCGTGGCGCTGTTCTTCTCCGCTCCCGGCGTCAGCGCGCGCTTTCTGCGCCTGCGCCGCGGTATCGACCGTCTGTTCGGCGGGTTGCTGGTTACGTTCGGCGCGCTGCTGGCGCTGAGCAACCTGAGCCGCTGACGCTATCCTTGCCGGGACACGCGCGGATCCGTCAATTTTTATGATATTTTTATATCGGCCGCGCTATTCTATAACGACATCTATCAATGTGTTGACGCACAGTCCTTCGGCAACCCGGGCGCAAGCATGGTCAAAACAAAACAACTGGTTATTGTTGTTCACCTTTGCAGTTTTTTAGTGGTTCTTTACAGCCTTTCCATGATTCCCCCGTTATTAATGGCGTTGCTCTATAAAGAAAAGAGCATCTTCCCGTTCTTCTATACGCTGGTGATCGCCGCCTCGGTCGGCGGCCTCGGCTGGTTCAGCAGTCGCCAGTCGAAGGTGCAGCTGCGCACCCAGGACGGTTTTTTAATCATCGTGCTGTTCTGGCTGCTGTTTTCCATCATCAGCGCCCTGCCGCTGTGGCTCGACGATACCCTGAATATCAGCCTGGTGGACGCCATGTTCGAGGGCGTCTCCGGCATCACCACTACCGGCGCCTCGGTGCTGAACGACGTCTCCTCGGTGCCGAAGTCCTTCCTTTACTACCGTGCGCAGCTGAATTTTGTCGGCGGTTTGGGGGTTATCGTCCTGGCGGTGGCGGTGCTGCCGCTGCTGGGGATCGGCGGCGCCAAACTGTATCAGTCGGAAATGCCCGGCCCGTTCAAGGAGGAGCGCCTGACGCCGCGCCTGGCCGACACCGCCAAAAACCTGTGGCTGATTTATCTCGGGCTGGGGCTGCTGTGCACCCTGGCGTTCCGCCTGGCCGGCATGCCCTGGTTCGACGCCCTGTGTCATGCGTTGTCCACCGTCTCGCTGGGCGGTTTCTCCACCCGCAATGAGAGCCTGGGCTATTTCGACAGCGCACCGATCGAGCTGGTCGGCGGTATTTTCTCCGTGCTGGCGGCCATCAACTTCACCCTGTTCTTCGTCGCCGTCAGCCGCCGCAGCCTGAAGCCGCTGCTGCGCAACCCCGAGCTGCGCTTTTTCCTGCTGATTCTGTCCATCATCGTGGCCATCGTGGTGATCGAGCTGTACCGCTCCGGCATGTACGGCCTCAAAGACGCGCTGGTGCACGGCTTTTTCCTCACCAGTTCGATGATGACCGACAACGGCCTGGCCACCGCTGACTATGCCAAAACGCCGACCAACGCCATCCTGCTGCTGCTTGGCGCCAGCTTCTTCGGCGGCTGCGTAGGCTCAACCTGCGGCGGGATTAAAGCGCTGCGCTTTCTTATCATGTACAAAGTGAGCCGCCACGAGGTCAACCAACTGGTGCACCCCAACGCCATTTTCACCATCAAGGTCGGCGATGCCTCGGTGCACGATCGCGTACTGCGTTCGGTATGGAGCTTTTTCTTTCTGTACGTGCTGTTCAGCTGCCTGTTCGTCTGGGCGCTGAATCTGATGGGGTATGACATGATGACCGCATTCGCCACCGTCGCCGCCTGCATCAACAATATGGGTCTGGGGTTCGGCGAGACGGCGGCCGGCTTCGGCACGCTCTCCGATCCCGCCAAATGGCTGATGTGCGCCGCCATGCTGCTGGGGCGTCTGGAGATTTACCCGATTCTGATTTTATGCTCCCGCACCTTCTGGCGTTTCTGATCCCTGCACCGGCGATTCGTTCTTCCGACGGTGCCTTTCCAGATAATAAACCTTATCCATCGCTAAAATTCAGACAAAATTACTAGAATTAATCCCAACCATAACCGTTTACCCCATGAAATGTCAGTTAATGTCATTTTCGTGTATACTTCTCCGGCACTATTTTTCGGGCGTCCTGCGCCCATTTTCTCTGGAGTTGTTATTTCCAAGCAGTAGCTTTATCCCAAATAATTTGGACTTGCATCGCGACGGTAAGGGAGCGCATCTCAATAAATCAATCATTTGGGTGCAACCGTCGGTGACACAGATGCAGCTTCAAGCATAAAGGGGATATCACTCCCTAACGGACTAGAAGGTATTCTATGAGCCAAAACGACACTGAAAACGTGGCCCGTCGTAGCCATATCAATCCTCCGGTATTTTTCATTTCCGCCGCACTGATCATCGTCCTGGTGGCGTTTGCCGCGCTCTATCCCGAGCTGGCCGATCGTAAATTCAAAGCACTTCAACAGGGGATATTCACTAACGCCAGCTGGTTCTATATTCTGGCGGTCGCGCTGATCCTGCTCAGCGTCACCTATCTCGGCCTGTCGCGCTACGGCAACATCAAGCTGGGGCCGGATCACGCCCAGCCGGACTTCAGCTATGTCTCCTGGTTCGCCATGCTGTTTTCCGCCGGTATGGGCATCGGACTGATGTTCTTCGGCGTCGCCGAGCCGGTGATGCACTATCTTTCACCGCCGGTCGGCACGCCGGAAACGGTGGAAGCGGCCAAACAGGCGATGCGCCTGACCTTCTTCCACTGGGGCCTGCACGCCTGGGCGATTTACGCCATCGTGGCGCTGATCCTGGCGTTCTTCAGCTACCGTCACGGCCTGCCGTTAACGCTGCGCTCGGCGCTGTATCCGATTATCGGCGACCGCATCTACGGGCCGCTGGGCCATGCGGTGGATATCTTCGCCGTGATCGGCACCGTTTTCGGCGTCGCCACCTCGCTGGGCTACGGCGTGCTGCAGGTGAACGCCGGTCTGAACCATCTGTTCGGCCTGCCGATCAATGAAACGGTGCAGGTGGTGCTGATCGTGGTGATTACCGGGCTGGCGACGCTGTCGGTGGTGTCCGGTCTGGATAAGGGCATCCGCATTCTGTCCGAACTGAACCTCAGCCTGGCGATCCTGCTGCTGGTGCTGGTCGGCATCCTCGGCCCAACCGTGCTGCTGCTGAAATCCTTTGTGGAGAACACCGGCGG
The DNA here is from genome assembly GCF_000330865.1 of Serratia sp. FGI94. Classification (NCBI taxonomy): domain Bacteria; kingdom Pseudomonadati; phylum Pseudomonadota; class Gammaproteobacteria; order Enterobacterales; family Yersiniaceae; genus Serratia; species Serratia sp. FGI94. Next base: position 1,837,821 of record NC_020064.1, on the reverse strand, counting down.
CTACCTGTCCGAGATCGTCAGTAAAACCTTTAACCTGTACGCCTACGAGCCGAAATCCAGCAACTGGCTGGGCGGCTGGACGCTGCTCTACTGGGGCTGGTGGCTCTCCTGGTCGCCGTTTGTCGGCATGTTTATCGCCCGCGTCTCCCGCGGCCGCACCATCCGCGAATTCGTCACCGGCGTGCTGTTTGTCCCGGCCGGCTTCACCCTGCTGTGGATGACCTTCTTCGGCAACAGCGCTATCAATCTGATTATGACCGAGGGCGCACGCGATCTGGCAACCACGGTGCAGACCGACGTTTCGCTGGCGCTGTTTAACTTCCTGGAGCACTTCCCGTTCGCCAATATTCTGTCGTTTATCGCCATGGCGATGGTGGTGGTGTTCTTCGTCACCTCGGCGGACTCCGGCGCCATGGTGGTGGATACGCTGGCCTCCGGCGGTTCCGACAAAACGCCGGTATGGCAGCGTATCTTCTGGGCTGCGCTGATGGGCGTGGTGGCGATCGCGCTGTTGATCGCCGGCGGCCTGAGCGCGCTGCAGACGGTCACCATCGCCAGCGCCCTGCCGTTCTCCGTGATTCTACTGATCTCGATTTACGGGCTGCTGAAAGCGCTACGGGTTGACGCCTATAAGCGCGACAGCCAGGTGATGACCACCATCGCACCGACCGCCGCACGCAATCCGATCTCCTGGCAGCGACGCCTGCGTAATATCGCCTACTTCCCGAAACGCTCGCACGTGAAGCGCTTTGTCAGCGAAGTGGTGCATCCGGCGATGACGCTGGTGGAAGCCGAGCTGATAAAGCAGGGAACCGAATCCACGATCGACGATTCGCAGGACGACCGTATCCGCTTTGAAGTGGATTTGGGCGATGACCTGAACTTCGTGTATGAAGTGCGCCTGCGCGCGTATATTCAGCCGGCCTTCGCCCTGGCGGGCCTGAACGATGAAGAGCGCGACGAAGAGCACAAGTACTACCGTGCGGAGATTCACCTGAAGGAAGGCGGCCAGGACTACGACGTGATGGGCTGGACGCAGGAACAGATCATCCACGATATTCTTGACCAGTACGAGAAGCACCTGCACTTCCTGCATCTGGTACGTTAAAACCGCTGCACTGACCGCCCTTCGGGGCGGTTTTTTTCGCCTCAACGCCTCTCTTTTATGTATCCCCCACAACACATCACCAATATCAATGTGTTGCATTGTTGTATTCATAACGCTGCGATAGGTTAAAAATACTGTAAATAAATACAGTGTTTTCTAACTTATTGAGGATACCACCATGCGTTTGAAACAGCTTTTCTCCCTGCTGGCCCTGCTCGTCAGCGCACAGAGCTTCGCCGTCGAGTCGATCGACAACTGCGCCGTCGGCTGTCCCACCGGCGGCAGCACCAACGTATCGATTGTCCGCCACGCCTACACGCTGAATAACAACAGCAGCACCAAGTTCGCCAACTGGGTGGCTTACCACATCACCAAAGATACGCTGGCCAGCGGTAAAACCCGCAGCTGGAAAACCGACCCGGTGCTGGATCCGCAGGATACCCTGGCTCCTGCCGACTACACCGGCGCCAATGCCGCCCTGCAGGTGGACCGCGGCCATCAGGCGCCGCTGGCCTCGCTGGCGAACGTGTCGGACTGGGAATCGCTGAACTATCTTTCCAACATCACGCCGCAAAAATCCGCGCTGAACCAAGGATCCTGGGCGGCGCTGGAAGATCAGGAGCGTAAACTTATCGCCCGCGCCGACGTCAGTTCGGTGTATACCGTTACCGGTCCGCTGTATGAGCGCGAGATCGGCAAACTGCCGGGCACCAGCAAGCCGCACACTATTCCCAGCGGCTACTGGAAGGTGATTTTTATCAACAGCAGTCCGGAGGTAAACCACTACGCCGCCTTTATCTTTGATCAAGATACCCCGCGTGACGCCGACTTCTGCCAGTTCCGCACCACCGTCAACGAGGTGGAAAAGCGCAGCGGCCTGATTCTGTGGGCCGGCCTGCCGGATGCGGTACAAGATAAACTGAAGAGTAAACCGGGCGTATTACCCGAGCTGATGGGCTGCCAAAACTAAGAATCACTGTACGACCCAGGCGGGGACAACGCTCCCCGCCTGACTGACCAATCGGCTAAATCTGGTAATCGATCGCTGCTTCAAGCTGTGCGGAAAACACCTTTTCTTTAATTTCCGTCAGCGTCAGCGTCGGATTGCACAGCTGAATAAAGCGCCAGGCGTAATTACGCTGCAGCTGGCTGCGTTTCAGCCCCAGCCAGACGGTATTCGGCTCGAACAGGTGTTCAGCATTCAGGCTGACCAGTCCGCGGTCACGCTCCTTCTCGTACGACATATCGGCCAGCACCCCCACGCCCAATCCCAGCTCCACATAGGTTTTAATCACGTCGGAGTCCTGCGCGCTGAGGGCAATGTCTGGCGTCAACCCCGCGGCCTTAAAGGCCGCATCCAGGCGCGACCGCCCGGTAATGCCCTGCCGGTAAGTGATCAACGGCTGGGTGCTCAGCTGCTCCAGCGTCAGCGGCCCGGCCTGCGTCAGCGGGTGGTTTTCTGGCACCAGAATCGCATGGTGCCAGCGATAGTAAGGAAACGCCGCCAGCGCGTCGTCGTTGATCAGCCGCTCGCTGGCGATGCCGATATCCGCCTCCCCAGAAGCCAGCATGGCGGCAATCTCCTCCGGCGTGCCCTGATTGAGCACCACTCGCACCCGCGGATACAGGGCGCGGAACTCCTTAATCACCCGCGGCAGACTGTAACGCGCCTGAGTATGGGTGGTGGCAATATGCAGCTGCCCGTCGTCATTGCTGCTGAACACATCCGCCAGCCGGCGAATATTGTTGGCATCGTTCAGAATGCGCTCGGCCACCACCAGCAGCTCTTTGCCGGGTTCAGTCATCCCCAGCAGGCGTTTACCGCGGCGAATAAATATTTCGATGCCCAGCTCTTCTTCCAGTTCGCGAATATGTCGGCTGACCCCCGACTGCGAAGTAAATAAGGTATTGGCTACTTCGGTCAGATTGTAATTACGACGGGCCGATTCCCGAATAATTTTTAATTGTTGGAAATTCATCCTGTCCCCCATTGCGCACAATTTCCTAATATTGATACGGGGACGATGGCAGGCTCACAAATAAAAAATAGCCTTTAGTTATGCTTTTTCACGATAAGACGTCGCCCAGGCGTCGCATTATGCCTACGCTCAGCGCGCTAGGAATTAAAATCAAATAAAAACAATAAGATGAATAACCACAAAACAAGAGCGGTTTATTTCCCGCCCTTGCTGACGGTTATTAAATAGAGGGATTGGGTATAACCATCGCGCTTTAGCCGGTAAGCGGCGCATGCTGCTGCAGCCATTGGCGCACGCTGCTGGCCAGCTCGCCGATAGCGTCATCATGCATGCCGTGGTTTCTCAATTCGCGGTCGAGCGCAAACAGATACTGGGCGTTGCTGCCCAGCGGGCCGCTGGCGCTGGCGATCAGCGGCGTCACCACCTGATGGCAGGTATCTTCCTCAAACAGCGGATGCTGCGCGTCCATCACAAACGCCAGCGCGGTGATGCGCCGGCCGCCGTCCAGCGTCAGCTCGCACCAGATCGGCAGGTAACAGCCGGTCACCATTTCGCGTTTCCACAGCAGCGCCAGCTCGTCTTCCAGCTGCGCCTGCGGCAGGCGAAAGGCCAGGCCGCGGGTCTGTCCGCCAGCTTTCAGCGCCAGCATGCGACCAGGCTGGTGCTGGGTGCCGCGCCCGGCGGTCAGGCGCAGGCAGAACGCCCGGTGCCAACCCTGCAGGGTGGCGGGCTGCACTTCTTCCGCTTCAAAAATCGGGTTCCACATCAGCGAGCCGTAGCCAAAGACCCAAACCGGGCCGCGGTCCGGCCGCTGCGCCAGTGTACTCGCCAGCGACGCCGCCCGCTGCTCCGGCGTCAGCAACAGCGTCTCTTCAATGGCACCAAATGCCGTTTTGCAATCTGCCTGCTGCAGAAAATCTCGCGTTAACACCGATCAACCTCCCGGGTAGCAGCGTCGCTGCTTCCCATCACCACTGATTTAAACCTATCACTCTCTGTAGCCTAATACTTCAAGGTACCGGCAGAATCCCGCTGAACTTACTCCGGTAACTGATTCATGCAGCCAACGCGCCTGTCACTTGAAGTATGACGGGTATATACGGAATTTTATTAGTTCACTATTTAACCGCCTAATGATGACACTATTCTTTTCCGCAGCGGCAATCAAGTCTCCGGCGCTTTTTAACCGGCAAAAGTATTTGTACCCAGCAGCAATAATATTTCCCTCTTTGTCAGCCGGACATATAAACCTTATATATTGGCTCACCCCAACCGGAGAAAATAACCACAATATTAGCCGGGAGATAAACCGCGACATTGGCAAACGGTGCGCCTTTAATTGGCAACGATTCTCATTATCAACCGACATGGTATACTGCCGCCACAACGACAACAGGAGAACGCCGTGACTACCGAAGCACCCCGTACCCGCGCCCCCTATTTAATCAGCGTTGCCCGCGTTGAGGACGTAACGCCGCACCTGCGTCGCATCACGTTTTATGCCGACGATTTACAGTACTACCCGGCCAACGCCGCCGCGGCGCATATCAAAGTCTTTCTGCCGCGCGCCGGGCAAAGCCAGCCTGACCTGCCGCGCCTGACGGAAAACGGCCCGGTCTGGGCGGCGGACGCCGTACGCCCGCTGGTGCGCACCTACTCCGTACGCGCCATTCGCCCGGAGCTGCGGGAAATCGACATCGAATTCGCCATGCACGATCATAACGGTCCGGCGGTCAGCTTCGCCCGCCACGCCAAAGCCGGCGACAAAATCGGCATCAGCAACCCCGGCGGGCCAAAACCGATGCTGCCGGACGCCGACTTTTACTGTCTGGCGGGCGATCCCTCATCGCTGCCGGCCATCGCCGCCCTGCTGGAAAACCTGCCGGCGCGCAGCGAAGGACACGCCTTTATCCGCGTCGACAGCAGCGCCGATGCCCTCGATCTGCGCAAGCCGGCCGGTTTTGAACTGAGCTGGATTATCGGCGGCACCGACAAAACCGCGGAGCTGGTCACCCAGTTTTGCGCGCAGCCGCTGCCCGCCGGCCGTACGCACTTCTGGCTGGCCGGCGAGGACCAGCTGGTGGTCACGCTGCGCCGCTACCTGCGTCGTGAACGTCAATGTGAGCGTAATCAGCTTTATGCGGTGCCTTACTGGCGTGAGGGGCTAAATGAAGAGGGTTATCATGAGACGCGCCATGAAATCATGGACAATATTGATTCCTGATCGACGCAAGCTGCGTGTATTCGCGAAGAAATTTGGCATTAACTGATTTTTTTAACGGGTTAATGATAAAAAATCGCTTAGCTGCGTAAAAGTAAGTAAAAAAAACCGCATCCCCTGCGGTTTTTTTGTTACTCTATGTCACATAAAGCAAGTTTTTTCTTGCTCATAACGCCACAACATCACCATTCCCAGGGTGCAATCCAGTCAGCATATCCTATGATTAAGTATCCTCCGCGATACGTGAAATCGTCGGTTATACAGGCGATTAGCGCTCAACCGGGAACCTGCAGTTCGAGAAAGGAGACGTACCATTCATGAAGTCGCAACACGATCCTGGCCGATCTAAATCCCGCCATACCGAATATTCCCTGATTTTCCCTATCGCTGCACTGGTTGTCCTGAACCTGTGGAGCGGCACCAGTAACTTTCCGTTGATCGTCGGCATCAATATTCTTGCGCTGTTCGGTATTCTGAGCAGCGCCTTCAGCGTCGTGCGCCATGCCGACGTGCTGGCCCACCGCCTGGGCGAACCCTACGGCTCGCTGATCCTCAGCCTGTCGGTGGTGATCCTGGAGGTCAGCCTGATCTCCGCACTGATGGCCACCGGCGACGCCGCGCCGGCCCTGATGCGCGACACTCTGTATTCCATCATTATGATCGTCACCGCCGGGCTGGTGGGCGTCGCCCTGCTGCTGGGCGGGCGCAAGTTCGCCACTCAGTACGTCAACCTCGGCGGCATCAAACAGTATCTGATGGCGATTTTCCCGCTGGCGGTGATCGTGCTGGTGCTGCCCAGCGCCCTGCCGGGCGGCAACTTCAGCACCGGTCAGTCACTGCTGGTCGCGATGATTTCCGCCGCCATGTACGGCGTTTTCCTGCTGATTCAGACCAAAACGCACCAAAATCTGTTTGTCTACGAACATGAAGACGACGATGGCGACCCGCACCACGGCAAGCCGTCCTCCCACAGCAGCCTGTGGCACGCCGCCTGGCTGGTGGTGCACCTGGTGGCGGTAATCGCGGTGACCAAATTCAACGCCGGCCCGCTGGAAGGCCTGCTGACCAAAGTGAACGCGCCGGCTCAGTTCACCGGCTTCCTGGTGGCGCTGCTGATCCTGTCGCCGGAAGGCCTGGGCGCCCTGCGCGCGGTGCTGAACAACCAGGTGCAGCGCGCCATGAACCTGTTCTTCGGTTCGGTGCTGGCGACCATTTCCCTGACGGTGCCGGCGGTAACCATTATCGCCACGCTGACCGGCCAGACGCTGATCTTCGGCCTGCAGGCGCCGCATATGGTGGTGATGCTGACGGTGCTGATCCTGTGCCAGATCTCCTTCTCCACCGGCCGCACCAACGTGCTGAACGGCACCGCCCACCTGGCGCTGTTCGCCGCCTATATGCTGACCATCTTCGCCTGATCCGGGCGGCAGCGGCATGAAAAAAGGGCTGAACCTGGGTTCAGCCCTTTTGTTTTCCGCCGGCTACAGGACGCAGAAAATCCCCACGGCGATACCGCCGAACAGCAGCCATTTGATAATGTAATACACCGTTTTATTCCAGGCCTTCAGCCGTTTCCCCACCCGGCGGACGGCGTAAATATACTTGAAGATCTTATTCACGCCGCCGGTACGGTCGCCTTCTTCATTCGGCGCGGTGGCGGCGCTCAGCAGATGGCGTCCCAACCAGTGGTTCACCCGCTGCGTCCAACGGTAGCGCATCGGCCGTTCAATATCGCAGAACAGAATCAGGCGGTTCTGCCCGCTTTGGTTCTCCGCATAGTGCAGATAGGTCTCGTCAAACAGCACGTCCTCGCCGTCGCGCCAGCTGTAGCGTTCACCGTCCACCTCGATAAAGCAGCGATCGTCATTCGGCGTAATCAGCCCCAGATGATAGCGCAGCGAACCGGCATACGGGTCGCGGTGACGCGGCAGGCGGCTGCCGTCCGGCAGTTCGGCAAACATCGCCGCCTTGACCGACGGCAGCGTGCGCAGCAGCGCGGTGGTCTGCGGGCACAGCGTCATTGCCGAAGGATGGCTGTCCTCATACCATTTCAGATAAAAGCGCTTCCAGCCGGTTTTAAAAAAGGAGTTAAATCCCGCATCGTTATAGGTATCGGACGCCTTGATCTGCCGGATCGCCATCAGCTGGCGCCCTTCGTCGCGAATCACCTGCCAGTTGTCGCGCAGCGCCTGTAATTCCGGGAACTGCGCCTGCGGCAGATACGGCGTGGTAGGCACGCGGGAAAAGAGATACATAAAGACGTTCAGCGGCGCGGTGAAGGTCGAATGGTCAGCCAGCTGGCGCCAGAAGCCGTAACGCACCCGACCGCGATAGTGCACATAAACCACGCATAAAATAAACAGAATTAAAACGATATATTTCATTGTTTTTCATCAGGATAATCATACATAGTCATCCCTGAGCCAGGCAGGCGCAGGACCCAGCGCCCCGCCGTGCGGCGGGGGTTACAGCAACCGATCATCAACAGTGTAGAAATGATTTTCTATACAATAAACCACAAAAACTTACACAAAAAGTCAACAAAGCGCAGATAGCATGCCGGCAATAAAAAAGGCCGCAGAGCGGCCTTTTCACACGGGTTTTACGGAAGGTTAACTGTAAGCGTGCAGCGTACGCTGACACAGTGCGGAACGTACGCAGTCCTGTTTATCAAAGCGAATAATGCCGACCATTTCGTCTTCCTCGAAACGCTGCAGCGCATCGTTCAGGCCCGATTCCACCCCGCGCGGCAAGTCGCACTGGGTGATATCGCCGTTGACGATCACCGTCACGTTCTCCCCCAGGCGGGTGAGGAACATTTTCATCTGGCTGGTGGTGACATTCTGCGCTTCGTCCAGAATCACCACCGCGTTTTCAAACGTCCGCCCGCGCATATAGGCAAAAGGCGCAATTTCGACCTTGCCGATTTCCGGCCGCAGACAATATTGCAGGAAGGACGATCCCAGCCGGCGCTGCAGAATGTCATAGACCGGGCGGAAATAAGGGGCAAACTTCTCGGAAATATCCCCCGGCAGGAAGCCGAGATCTTCATCCGCCTGCAGCACCGGACGGGTGACGATAATACGATCCACTTCTTTATGAATCAGCGCTTCCGCCGCTTTCGCCGCGCTGATAAAAGTTTTGCCGCACCCGGCTTCACCGGTGGCAAACACCAACTGTTTATTTTCTATGGCTAACAAATAATGACCCTGAGCCTCGGTTCGCGCCTCGATGGGTGAGCTATCGCGCTTATCCCGCGCCATGCCGATAGACTCAACGCCACCCATTTGCACCAGCGAAGTCACGCTTTCTTCTTCCAGCTGGCGATGACTGCGAGCGTCACGACGAATTACGCGTTTCGCTTCACGACGTGCTTTGATCACTGCTTTCTGTCTTCCCATAGTGGCACCTTACAGTTTGTTTCACCTACCGCAGCGTTATTCACGCGCGATGAATGTTTCACACACGTATTAGGTTCTGGCCTCCTTCAAGCCAATATATACCTCGGCGTTGCGGACGACGTTCCGCAAAACCTGGGGACAAGCCAATGGATAAAGTAAACCTGCGGCTGCGTTATTACGCCGAGATCCACCGGACGAAGAGACGAAATAAACGGAATCAGCGAGTATGGCGTTGCGCGTGACAGTGTAGAAAGTGGTGAGAAAAAGAGAGTCGGAGAGAGAACCCTCGTTACAACGAGAAATCAGGGAGGTGGTGTTATTTTTTCTTTGTAGCCCCAACCAGGACTTTACCATTAGCGATCCCCGCAGTGTTATTTACAGCCTCGGGCTGTGCACCGTGTGAAAACTACCGCCAGATGATTACAGTATAATGACAATGCGCCAGTCTGCGTTGCTTAAATGTAAAAAAATTTATTTTTTTACTTTCCTACGCGCTGCTCGCTTATTTTTTGAACTGGCACATTAATATAGCATGCCGGGCGCGCCGGCATGCCGTTGGTTATTATTCGAACGAATAGGCAACGCTGATGCCGCCGCCCCAATTGCGTCCCGGCGCCGGCTCATAGAAACGTCCGTTGCCCTCATTAACAATCACCGATCCTACGTAATCGCGGTCAAACAGGTTATCAACCCGGCCAAAAACGTTAACCAGCCAGTTGCCCAGCGGATAGCGGTAGCCGCTGTTCAGCCCGACGGTGGTGTAGGACGGCGCCTGGGCGCTGTTGGCGTCATTGACCTGAATATCGCTCATATAGCGCACCTCGGCGCCGGCATACCAGCCCTGCTCCGGCGCCCACGCCAGCGAGGCGTAGCCCATATTGCGGGCGATGCCCGGAATGCGGTTGCCGCGGCCGATAAACTTTTCCGCCGAACAGGCAACGTCGCCGCAAATATCGTCGCGATAGCGCGCGTCCAGCAGCGTCCAGGCCATATTTAACTGCCATGCCTCACCAAACTGCTGATCCAGCGCCAACTCAAGGCCACGACGCCGCGTCTGACCGGCGTTTTTGTAGCTACTGCGCCCATTATTGTTGTCAGCGGTAACAATCTCATTGCGGGTGTCGGTCTGGAACAGCGCCGCGGTCAGCAGCCCGTTGCCGATGCGCGTCTTACTGCCCACTTCCAGCGTATCGCTAACGGCCGGCTGCAGATCGAAGTTCATGCCGGCGCTGCCGTCCGGCCGGTAAGAGAGTTCGTTGATGGTTGGCGTCTCAAAGCCGCGTCCGGCGGCGGCGTAGATGTTCCAGCCATCCGCCAGCGCATAGCGCAGCGCGCCGGCAGGCAGCCACTGATGATAGCGGGCGTTGCCGCTGTCGTCACCGTTGCCGGCGGTAATAAAGTGGTCGTTGGAGTCAAAATTGACGGTGCTGAAGCGCACGCCGGCGTCCAGCGTCAGGCGCGGCGTCAGCTGCCAGGAAGTTTGCAGATACGGGTCAAGGTTCCACATCAGGTTACGCTCGTCACGACGCAGATTGCCCTTCACGCCCAGCTGCTGTTCGCCGTTCACCTCGGCAAAGTTTTCATAGCCCTTGCGCTTTTCCGTCATGGTTTCATAGTTCAGGCCGCCAGTCAGGGTATAGGGCACGGCGGCGATCGCGCCGCGGTGGGTCCAGCGCGTATCGACGCCCTGATAATGGCGCGCCAGCACAATCACACCGCCGGGCTGCTGGGGGCTGCGCTGCTGAACAAATACTGGGATCGACTGATACTGGGTGGTTTCCCGCTCGCCGGCGTACATCATCACGCTCAGATCGTCGCTGTCGCCAAACTGGCGCTGATAGTGCAGGCCGCCCTGGGTCTGCGACACGGTCTTGCGCGTGTTGAACTGTTCGGCGCGCGGCGACTGGCGCGGGTTATCCTGCCACTCCGCCCGCGTCAGACCGCCGGGATCGTCGGCATTGATATCGACGCTGTTAAACAGCAGCGTCAGGGTGCTGGCGTCATCCAGCCGCACGCCCAGTTTAGCGTTGCCCAGATTCTTACGCGCGCCGCTGTGGTCGCGGAAGCCTTCGGTGGTAAAGCGCGTCGCGGACACCGCGTAGTTGACGTCGCCGGCCTGGCTGCCGTCGCCGGTGGCGCCGCTGGCTTTGACGCCGTAACGCCAGGAACCATAGCTGCCGGCGTACATGCCCGCCTCCACGCGGTTCGGCTGACGGCCAGTCTGCGTTTCAACGTTGACCACCCCGCCCGAGGCGTTGCCATACAGCGCGGAAAACGGTCCGCGCAGCACTTCCACTTTATCCGCCGACGCCAGATCGATATTCGAGGTTTGCCCCTGTCCGTCCGGCATGGTAGCCGGAATGCCATCGACATAAATCCGCACGCCGCGCACGCCGTAAGTGGAGCGTGCGCCAAAACCGCGCACCGACAGCTGCAGATCCTGCGCGTAATTCTGGCGGTTTTGCACCTGCAGCCCGGGCACCACGCCAAGGCTCTCCGACAGGTTGATCTGCGGTTTGGCGTCGCGCAGCTGCTCACCGTTAACCACGCTGACCGCCGCCGGCGTACTCAGTTCAGACAGGCCGCTGCGTTTGGCGGTGACCACCACGGTCGCCTCGCCGTCAGCGCCTGGCGCCGCGCCGGCAAGCGCCGGCCATAAAACAGGCAGCAGCACCACCGCAGCGGCGCAGGTATTCCCGGATATAGGTTTCATAAACTTGATGCCGTTAAAAATAGAAGTAAGCCGTAACAATTAGACGCAAGCGGCAATATATACGAATATTGCCGCAAGCAGTGCACAAATCGTCTGGATCCCGCTATTTTCTGCCGACGCCGGCGCCTCAGCACTGATAGCCGCTACCGACGTCAAAATTCAGCACCACGCCCTGCCGCGGGTCGTAAGCCAACTGCAACAGCTGCGGCTTACGATGCTCCTCCAACCGCTGCAGCAGCTGGCGGGAAACCGTCGGCAAAATTTGCTGATTCAGCACGCTGTCGATATGGCGCACGCCGCCCTCCGCCTGCAGACCGACCGACACCAGCGCATCGCTCAGGCTGTCGTCGACCACGCAGCGCAGATCGTAACGCTGCCGCAGCCGCTGCATAATCTGCTGCAGCCTGCTGGCGACAATCCGCCGCAGCGCATCGACGTCCAGCGGACGGTAGATCAGCGCCTGCGCCTGAGCCAGCAGCGCCGGCTGAAAGCGTGCGCGCAGGATCGGCTGCAGCACGGCGTTTAGCTCGGCGTCCGTCGCGTCGGGCTGCGTGTCCAGCTGCTGCAGCAATCGCTCACGCCCCAGATCGCTGCTCATCAGGAACACCGTATGGTGAAAATCAATCAGCCGCCCTTTGCCATCGCGCAGCGAGCCGCGTTCAAACAGCCGGCAGAGCAGCTTCTGCACCTCGCCATGCGCCTTTTCCACCTCTTCCAGCAGCACCACGCTATACGGACGCAGGCGCACCGCTTCGGTTAGTGTCCCCTCCTCTTCCGCCTGCTCACCATGCCCGCCGATCAGATGCTTCACCGCGCACGCTTCCTGATACTCCGCCATATTCAGGGTCAGCAGTGAGGCGTCGTCCGCAAACAGGTTCTCGGCCAACGCCCGCGCGCTCGCCATTTTGCCGACGCCGGCCGGCCCCAGCAGCAAAAATACCCCCAGCGGCCCATTCTCTAGCCGCAACTGCATTGAGGCGGTATACAACCGCTGCGCCAACGCGCCCATCGCCGATTCCTGTCCAATAACCTGCTCGGTCAGGCGCTGCTCAAGCTGCAGCAAACAGCTGCGCTCATTCTTTAACAAACTGCTCAGCGCGATGCCGCGCCAGTCGGCAATAACCGTTGCGACCATGCGGGCGTCCACATCCAGCGACAGCAGAGGAACGGACGCCTGCAGCGCCGCCAATTGCTGCTGCAACGCCGCGCATTCATCGTCGCGCTCCGCCTGTCGGGCGCTCAGCAACCGCCGTGCCAGCTCCCGCTCCTGCTGCAGCTGCTGCTCCAGACTGACCCGCTGCTGCTGCAGCCACTGGCAGCGGTCACAGATATCCGCCAGCCGCGCCGGGTCGACCTCATCACTCTGCGCCTCATCCTGTTCAAGCGCCTGTTGCTCCATCGCCAGCGCCGCCAACTCCGCACGTATCTGCATTAATGGCTCGGGCTCAATTTCCAGGCTCATCCGCACCCGGGCGCTAGCAATATCCAACAGATCCACCGCCTTGTCGGGCAACTGACGGCCGCACAGATAGCGACGCGACAGCACCACCGCCGCCTTCAGCGCCGAGTCCTGGATATAGACGCCGTGGTGCTGGGCATAGCGCTCCTTGAGCGCCCGCAGCATCAGGCAGGCGGTCTCGTCATCCGGTTCATCGACGCAAACCTTCTGCAAGCAGTGCCCCAGCACCGTGTCCCACTCTACATGCTGCTGGTACTCCTGCCGGTTAGCGGTAATAATCAGGCGCAGTTCCCCGCGCATCAGCGCCGGCTTCAATACCTTGAGCACCTCCTCACTGCCGACCGACTCGCCGAGACCCAGCGGCGCGTACGCCTCGTCAAGCAGCAACAGTAGCGGCACCGGTGAACGGCGTATGGCGTCACCCACCTGCAACAGCCGCGCCACAAAAGCGCTACGGTCACTGCTCCCCGCCTGCAGCTGCGCCAAATCCAGCCTGCAGATACGCATATTTTTCAGGCCATCCGGCACATTGCCTTCCACAATACGCTGCGCCAACCCCTCCACCAGCGCACTTTTCCCGACGCCCGGCTCACCAACCAGGATCGGATTATTTTTACGCCGGCGAGAAAGCACATCCACGATCTGCCGCAGCTCGGCGTCACGCCCCAATACCGGATCGAGCTGTCTGGCCTGCGCTTTCGCGGTGATATCCAGGGTGAATTGATCCAACAGCGCTGAGAACTCACATTCCGTCATATCCGTAATCCTGGCAAAAGGTGACTGCATGGACGAAAAACCGCAGATCTGATCATCGCCCGCCGGCTCCTCCGGCCAAGGCGGCGCACACTTCAGCGGCATATCATCCAGACTCAACAGCGTCCCGGCAGCCGTCCGCATGCCGTCGGGGCTCAAGTGACTCAGCCAATAGGCTAAATGCGTTGTCATAATGTTCTTCCTTGTTTGCTGACGCCGGCCAGACCCCCTTACCAGCGCGTTTTGTTCGCGTAAATCCCATTCCATGGGGTACTCTCTGTATGGTTAAGCGGCGCTTCCCGCGGCTTAACCCAAGACATCGCAGGCCGAACGGTTGCCTGACCCGATAGGCCCAGCGTCTGCGGTCTGAAGTTTTGCGTGGGTAGGAGACATGAAGAGTAACAGCGGCCCAACGCCTGCTCGACGCCGTACACTCGGCCGCACGCGGCGCCCTGGCGAACAGAAAGCCATCCTGAGATAAAGCGGATGCATCAAGCCAATCACCTCTGGCAATAAACCGTACAACATGGGCGTATTTCCCCAATTCTGTATCTGATAAACTCGTCAGCCTGAGTGCAAACTGACTTATTACGCCAAAACGGCGCTCGCCCAAATACATTATTTATTTTTGCACGCCGGTGATAGCACCGATAAAGCTTTCATAAAAATTATGAATATCGGAAAATTGTTTCAGCCCGCGCGCAGAAGACAATTCAGACAAATACCTATAGACACAAGTTTAAAAAGCTATGACATATGAAAGGAATTGAAAATATGTAAGCAAGTATTTCACAACCGCCATTTTAACCGCAGGCATCAGTATTCTGATTATTAAGAATTTTCCCACACGGCAGCAGGCAGGGCGCATGGTGACAGGCGCCAAGAGCTTGTGTCAAGGTGGTAATAAACATTAACGGGCGCAGAAAAAAATGCCGAATGAGAACATTCCCATTTTTCCACCAGCCATCATTATGCGTTTTTATTGCCAGCTGAAAACTAAAAAAAACATTATATATTCCCTCACAAAATACACGAATTATATAAATCCGTTTTTTCTATAATTATGGCTAATACGCATTATCGATAATGCGTTAATAATTTATTGGCGCTACAAAAAACAGGAGGTTCGCCACGCCACTGATTGCCAACCAGGGGCCAAACGCTTGCGGCTGCGGTGTGCCGTCTTTATTCCAGCTACGCCGTAACAGCATATACGCCAGGCCGCCGCCTGCCGCCAGCAGCAGCAGGTTTGGCAGGCTTTGCCAGCCGCACCAGGCGCCCAGCGCCGCCGTCAGTTTAAAGTCGCCATAGCCCAGCGCCTCTTTGCCGCTGCCAAGCCTGAACAGCCAAAACAGCGCCCACAGCCCGACATAGCCGGCAACAGCGCCGATAACCGCCTGATCCAGCGGTACAAACCAGCCGTTCAGGTTGCACAGCAGGCCCAGCCACAGCAGAGGCAGCGTCAACGCATCCGGCAGCAGCATGGTGTTGAAATCAACCAGTGCCAGCGTTAACACCAGCGAGCAAAACAGCAGCAGCGCCAACAGCGGCAACCCCGGCGGCAGCCGCATCCCCGCCAGCAGAAATAGCAGCGCCAGCGCCGCCGACGGGTAGCGGTTCGCCGGCGCACGCGTAAACAGCGCCTGCCATTTTGTTGCATCCCCATCCGTCGCCGGCAGGTTCAGCTGCCGCTGCGCGGCGCGACGCCAGCGGCGCTCCAGCAGCGGCGGCAGCTGCAGCGCCACGCGGTGAAGCAGGCTGCCGACGGACCACCCCGCCAGCATCAGTAACCCTAGCCAACATGCCGGGTAGGCATCGACCAGGCGCATCAAGGCGTTCATCTGTTATCTCCCGTCAATCATCCTGCCTGCCATGCTGCCGCATTTTCCCCGCCGCCGGTACGGAGACAACTCAGCTCAGGCGCATCTTTTGCGGCAAATATCCTAGCCCCGACGCTGACGCCGGCCACACAATAGTGATTAATCAGGTAAACTGGTAGTTCAACGCAGCGCTGCGTGCCCGGTATCTGCAGCGCATTGTTAACCGACCGCGGCCGGGCCTGCGCCCCGCCGGATCAATATCACCACGGCAAGGAAGTCTGTATGGATTCGTCGTATCACCCTGCCCGCATGCCTTCCGGCGCGGCAGCACACGTGTGCCGCACGCTCGGCGCGCTGCAGCGCTCATCGCCGGACGGCGACGGGCTGTCCGCCTCTGCCTATCAACAGATCCTGCTGTACTGCGGCGTGCGGCCGGATCGCCCCGCCTGGCGTCGTTTTCTGCTGGCCGCGCTGACGCTGCTCGGCCTGCTGGCGCTGGTCAGCGGCGGTATTTTCTTTATCGCCTGGAACTGGGCAGCGATGCCCAAAATGGCCAAATTCGCCCTGGTGGAGGGCGGGATCCTGGCGCTGACGGTCGTCGTCTGGTGGCGCTGGCGACAGACGCTGGCGCGCATGGCGCTGCTGGCCATCGGCCTGAGCTTCGGCGGGTTGCTGGCGCTGTACGGGCAGACTTACCAGACCGGCGCCGACAGCTGGGAGCTATTCCGCGCCTGGACGCTGATACTGCTGCCGCTGGCGCTGCTGGGGCGGCAGAACGGCCTGTGGATCTGCACCTGGGCGGTCGCCAACCTGGCCTTTCAGTTCTATTACGCCAACCAGGCGCTGCTGCTGATGGGCGACGACGCCTGGCAGCCTTTCCCCTGGTCGGGCAACGGCCTGCTGTACGCCTACTTCGCCGCCCAGCTGCTGTGCCTGATGGTGCGCGAGGCGCTGGCGGACTACGCCTCCCGCCGGCAGCCGACGTCATGGCTGGCCAAACGCTGGCCGTCGCGCATCCTGGCCGGCTATCTGCTGCTGACCCTCACCGTCTGGGTGGCCGCCACGGTGCTGGACTGGAGCAACGCGGATGAGCGTCTGATTATCGTGCCCTGGGCGCTGTTGCTATTAATCGGCTACGGTGTTTACCGCCACCACCGACCGGATCTGTGCATGCTGACGCTCGGCATGAGCAGTCTGATGGTGGTGGGCTGCGTGGTGATTCTGCAGCTGCTGCATCTTTCCTGGGATGTCGGCAATCTGTTTTTGATCTGCAGCCTGATGGCGCTGTGGCTGGCGCTGTGCGGCGCGCGTCTGCTGCACTGGCGGCGTGAAATGTACCCGCAGCAGGCGCCGGACATCGCGCTGGATGAAGTCGGCGCACTGCTGCAGGCGCTGCAGCAGCGCCGGTTGCTGAACGACAGGCAGGCGGCGGCCGTGGCAAACTTCGACCATTCCGCACGGCTGCCGTGGTATTTACGCCTCGCGCTGACGCTGGGCGGCTGGCTGGCGGCGATGATTATCCTGACGTTGCTCGCTCTGGTGCTGTATGTGATCGGCCTGCTCGAATCGCTCAACGGCGTGTCGCTGGCATTCTATTCTGCCTTGCTGGCGGTGCCGGCCGCCCTGCTGCTGCGTAAGCCGACGCTCGGCCAGCAGCAGATCGGGCTGGCCTGGGCCATCGCCGCCACCTGCGGCTTTTACCTGGCGATTTTGCTGCTCGGCGACAATTATGCGCACTTCAGCATGATGCTGAGCGCGCTGTGTTTCCTGCCGGTGCTGGCGGTGATGGCATGGGCGATGCCGAACGCGCTGTATCGTCTGATGGCGGTCTGCGTCGGAGTCTTCCTGCTGGTGCAGTCGCTGGGCTACTTCAGCGGCCGCTATCTGCCGCCGACGCTGGCTATCGGCCTGACGGCGCTGCTGGTCGCACTGCTGCTGGCCGGCTGGCTACAGCAGGTTATCCGCAGCGCTGCGCAGCCGTCCACGGACGGCAACGCGTTGCGCTACGGCATTCCCGCCGGGCTGATGGCACTGTGTCTGGCCGCCATCCACCGCGGCCTGCTGAGCGATATTTTCGGTCCCTCTGCCGGCCACACTATGCTAGCGACCATGCTGGGCCTCGGCATCGCCGTCGGACTGGTCGGCAGCGCGCTGGCCTATACCCGGCGCACCGCCGCCGACGCGACGCCGGTTTACCTGCCCGCCGCCCTGTTCTGCGGCGTTATCGCCCTGTTCTCACCCGGGCTGGGACTGGGGCTGCTGCTGCTGCTCACCGCGCGCTATCTGGGCAGCCGCTCGCTGCTGGCGACGGCGGGCGCCTATCTGCTGCTCTACCTTGCCGACTGGTATTATTTCCTTGGCATCACGCTGCGGCACAAAGCGCTGCTGCTGATGCTCAGCGGCAGCGTGCTGTTGCTGCTGGCGCTGTGGGTCAAACAGTGGCAGACGCAGGGAGGCGACCATGCAGACTAATTCCGTGATCAAATGGCTGACCGGCGCGCTGGTGCTGGCAGCGCTGCTGCTGGTTAACCTGTCGATTTACCAAAAAGAGCAGCAGCTCACACAGGGCCGCGTGGCCATCCTGCAGCTGGCGCCGGTCGACCCGCGCTCGCTGATGCAGGGCGACTATATGGCGCTGGACTATGCGCTGGCCGCGCCGCTGCGGACGCAGATGCGCCAGCAACGGCAAGCCTGCCGGGCCGGTGACTGTCAGACGCCGGCGTCCCGCGGACAGCTGGTGATTGAACTGGATGCGCAGCAGCACGCGGTCAGCGCGCGCTTTTATCGCGGAGAACCGCTGAAGCCACAACAGATTCTGATGCAGTATCACCTGTCCGCCAGCGGGCTGCAGATCGGCACGCCAAGCTACTTTTTCCAGGAAGGGCACGCCGACAGGTTCGCCCGCGCGCGTTACGGCGAGTTCCGCGTCGCACAGGACGGCAGCGCGCTGCTGACCTATCTGCGCGATGCCGACGACCGGCGCATTCTGCCATAAGCCCATCCCTCTCCCGCGGCCGACGCCCCGTCAGCCGCGGGCCTAACATATAAACACCGCCAATAAAATACGCCTTAATATCCCTTCTTTTCCGGTCAATTCCCCACAAATCGTCAAGTTAATTAACGATTAGTTAACGTATTATCTCAAAAGCATACAACTCGATAAACTCAGCGCATTTTTTGCCCTGGCCGGCAGTGATGCCGGCATTTTTATTGACCAGGAAAATACCCAATGAACATCCAAATTAACGGACGGATGATACCGCTCGACGACAGTCTCCGAGATACCCCCCTGCTTTACATCCTGCGCAACGATCTGGCGCTGAACGGCCCGAAATACGGCTGCGGCCTCGGTGAATGCGGCGCCTGCACCGTGCTGATTGACGGCGTCGCCGCCCGCTCCTGCTCCGTCAACGCCGCCAGCGTCGTCGGTAAATCAGTTACCACGCTGGAAGGCATCGGCGACGCCGAGCATCTGCACCCGGTGCAGCAAGGCTTTATTGATGAACAGGCGGCCCAGTGCGGTTACTGCACCAACGGCATGATCATGACGCTGGTGGCGCTGTTTGAACGCGATCCGCAGGCCGACGAGCAGACCATCAAGCAGGAGCTGGCGTTCAACCTCTGCCGCTGCGGCACGCATATTGAGATCCTGCGGGCGGCGCAGCGCGCCAAACAGATTGTGGCCGAGCGGGGTAACGCGTGATGAACAGCCTTGAAATAACCCGCCGCCGTTTACTGCAGGCCGGCGGGCTGGTGATGGTCAGCAGCCTGTTGCCCCTGTCCTTCGACGCCCTGGCGACCGCGCCGGCCGGACGCCCGGCCTCGCCGCCGCCGGACCGCGTCGACAGTTTTATTGCGCTGTCCGCCGACGGCCAGGTCACCGCCTTTAACGGCCACGTCGATCTCGGCACCGGGGTGAAAACCGCCCTCAGCCAACTCGTCGCCGACGAGCTGGACGTCGATCTGGCCGCCGTCACCCTGATCCTCGGCGACACCCGCCGCACGCCGAATCAGGGGCCGACCATCGCCAGCGCCACCATTCAGGTCACCTCGATACCGCTGCGTCAGGCGGCGGCGCAGGTGCGTCAGCATCTGCTGCAGCTGGCGGCGCGGGCGTTCAACCTGCCGGAGAGCCGGCTGGCAACCGAAAACGGCTATGTGTTTGAGCGCGCCAACCGCGCACGTCGTCTGAGCTACGGCGAACTGGCGCGCGGCCAGGATCTGCATCTGCCGCTGAACAGCGCGGCGCCGCTGAAGACGCCGGCCCAAAGCCGCTATGTCGGCCGGCCCGTAGCGCGCGTGGATATCCCCGCCAAGGTCACCGGCGGCCTGAGCTACGTCCACGACGTGCGCGTGCCGGGTATGCTGCACGGCCGGGTGATCCGCCCACCCTATGCCGGCGCCGACAGCAGCGCGCCGCTGGGCAAGGCGCTGGTGGCCGTGGACGCCGCCTCCATCGCCCATCTGCCGGGCATCGTCAAACTGGTGGTGATTAACGATTTTATCGGCGTGGTCGCCGAGCGCGAAGAGCAGGCGATCGCGGCGATGAACCAGCTGCAGGTCACCTGGCGCGACTGGCAGGGGCTGCCCGATCTGGCCGCCGGACTGCACGATACGCTGGCGGCGCACCCGAAGCAGGACCGCATGCTGCAGGACGACGCCGAGATCGAACAAATTATCAGCGCGCTGCCCACGCCGGTTAACGCCGATTATCTGTGGCCTTTCCATCTGCACGCCTCCATCGGCCCCTCTTGCGCGGTCGCCGACGTACGCAGCGGCCAGGCGGAGATCTGGTCAGGCAGCCAGAACCCGCACGACCTGCGCAAAGACATCGCCAAACTGCTGGATCTGACGGAAGAGCAGGTGCATATCCAGCGGTTGGAAGCTTCCGGCTGCTATGGCCGCAACGGCGCCGACGACGTGTGCGCCGACGCCGCGCTGCTGTCGCAGGCAGTAGGCAAACCGGTGCGGGTGCAACTGATGCGCGAACAGGAAAACGGCTGGGAGCCGAAAGGCACCGCCCAGCTTATCCGGGTACGCGGCGGGCTGGACGCCGCCCGTCAGGTAGCCGCCTATGATTTTAAAACCTGCTACCCCTCCAACAACGCCGTGACGCTGGCACTGGTGCTGAGCGGCAAGGTTGCCAATCAGGCCGACGTGCAGCAAATGGGCGACCGCACCGCCATCCCGCAGTATCGCTACCCGCATATGCGCGTCGTGGCGCAGGACGCCGCGCCGATCGTGCGCGCCTCCTGGATGCGCGGCGTGTCGGCGCTGCCGAACGTGTTCGCCCATGAATCCTGGATCGATGAGTTGGCCTACCTGGCGGACGACGATCCCATCGCCTACCGTCTGCGCTATCTCGACGATCCGCGCGCGCTGACGCTGATCGAAGCGCTGAAAAAGCAGGCCGGCTGGCGGCCCGGGCGCGCGCACCGTCATCCGGCGCCCGCCTCGCAGGAGTGGGTCAGCGGCCGCGGCTTTGCCTACGCCCGTTATTTTCACAGTAAATTCCCCGGCTTCGGCGCCGCCTGGGCCGCCTGGGTGTGCGACTTAATGGTCAGCCGCCGCACCGGGCAGATAAAAGTGAAGAAGGTGTTCGTCGCCCATGACTGCGGCCGCATCGTCAACCCGGCCGGGGTGCGCCATCAGGTGCACGGCAACGTGATCCAGTCCACCAGCCGCGTGCTGAAGGAGTTCGCCACCTTTGACGCTGCGGGCACCACCTCGCTGGAATGGGGCGGCTACCCGATCCTGCGTTTTGACGAGCTGCCGGACGTCGATGTGCAATTGCTGGATAACCCCGATCGGCCGCCGATGGGCGCCGGCGAGTCCGCCTCGGTGCCCAGCGCCGCCGCCATCGGCAACGCGCTGTTTGACGCGCTGGGCGTCCGCCTGCGGGAAGTGCCGTTCACCCCTGAACGCATTCTGCAGGCCTTAACCTCCGCTCACTGACGCCCGACGGCAAGGAAACCACCATGAAGAGTAACCGTAAAAAAATTCTCGGCTGGAGCGCCGCGGCGGTCGCCGTCGCCCTGATCGGCGCCGGCATCGCCAGCTGGCAGCCGGCCATCGCCCCGCTGAGCGAGGCGGACCACCAGATCTTCAGTGCCGAGCAGATCGCCCGCGGCGCCAAGCTGGCCGCCCTCGGCGACTGCGCGGTTTGTCATACCCGCCCCGGCGGCGTGCGCAACACCGGCGGTCTGGCGATGGAGATCCCGTTCGGCACCCTCTATTCCACCAATATCACGCCGGACCGCGAAACCGGCATCGGCAGTTGGAGCTACCCGGCCTTTGAACGCGCCATGCGGCACGGCGTCGATCGCGAAGGTCACTACCTGTACCCGGCGTTCCCTTACACCTCCTTCACCCGCACCAGCGATGAGGATCTGCAGGCGCTGTACGCCTGGCTGATGTCGCAGCCGCCGGTGCGCTACCAGCCGCCGAAAACGGATTTGAACTTCCCGTTCAATATCCGTCAGGGGATCGCCGCCTGGAACTGGCTGGCGCTGCGGCCCGGCGCCATGCAGCCCGATCCGGCGCACGACGCGGTCTGGAACCGCGGCGCCTACCTGACCGAAGGGTTAGGCCACTGCAGCGCCTGCCACTCACCACGCAATATCCTGTTTGCCGAACAGGGCGGCAAGGCGCACCTGTCCGGCGGCGTCGCCGAAGGCTGGAGCGCGCCGGCGCTGACCGCGCACTCCAACGCGCCGATTAGCTGGAATTACGCCGATCTGCTGAGCTTTATGCGCAGCGGCTACGCCGCCAACCACGGCGTGGCCGCCGGTCCGATGGGGCCGGTGGTGAATGAGGGACTGTCACAGCTGCCGGAGGACGATCTGCGGGCGATGGCCGTCTATCTGGCCTCGTTCACCCCGCCGCAGCCGGACGACGAGGCGGCCGCGCTGAAACAGCGCCTGCTGCAGCGCGAAACGCAGGCGAAAACGCTGGCTTCGGAAGGCGCACGCCTCTATTCCGGCGCCTGCATGGCCTGCCATGCGCAGTCGGAAGGGCCGCAGCTGGCCGGGGTGCGTCCGGCGCTGGCGCTCAACAGCAACCTGAACGACGCCAGCCCCGACAACGCCATCCGCGTGGTGCTGAACGGCATCGCCGTCCCCGCCACGCCGGCGCTCGGCACCATGCCGCCGTTCGCCAACCACCTCAGCGACCGGCAAATCGCCGTGCTGCTGAACTACCTGCGCACCGAGCAGGCGGGCAAAGCCGCCTGGCCGGATCTGCAACAGCGCGTCACCGCGCTGCGCAGCGCGCAGTAAGCCGCCGTTCCCGGCCCGCTGCGGGCCGGGACGTTACTTTCCCTGCGCCAGATCCGTCACCACCTGACGGTAGGCGGCAATCGCCAGCGCCACATCCTGCGTCGTCACCGCTTCCGCCGGGTGATGGCTGACGCCCCCCTTGCAGCGCACAAACAGCATGCCGACCGGCCAGCGTTCCGCCATGGCGATGGCGTCATGCCCCGCGCCGCTCGGCAGCGACAGCGACCGCCCCTGCACCTGCTGCACCGCCTGCTCCAGCGCCGTCTGCAGCCGCGCGTCGCACGGCGTGGCGCCGATGTGGTAATACTCCTGCGCGTCAAACTGCAGCCGACGCCGCCCGGCGATCGCCTCGGCCTCGGCCAGCAGCGTCTGCAGCAGCGCCGCCAGCGGCGCATCCTGCGGCCCGCGAATATCCAGCGACAGCCTGACCTCGCCGGGGATAACGTTCACCGCGCCGGGCGCGCACTGCACGTCGCCGACCGTGGCCACCAGGTTGCCGCCCTGCCGGCCGGCGGTGCGCTCGACAAACACCATCCACTCGGCGGCGGCGGCCAGCGCGTCTTTACGGTGCTGCATCGGCACCGTACCCGCATGGCCGGCCTCGCCGGTAAAGCGGCAGTTGAGGCGGCGCGCGCCGTTGATCGCCTGCACCACCCCCAACGCCAGCCCCGCCTGCTCCAGGCAGGGGCCTTGTTCAATATGCAGCTCCAGATAGGCGGCAATCTCATCGGCGGCGCGCGCCGCCTGATGGATCTGCGCCGGATCCAGCCCGGCGTCACGCATCGCCTGCGCCACGCTGACGCCCTGCGCGTCGGTCTGCGCCAGCCACGTCTGCGGCCAACTGCCGGTCAGGCCGCGGCTGCCGAGCAGCGTAATGCCGAAACGCGTGCCCTCTTCGTCGCCAAAGCCGACCACCTCCAGCGCCAGCGGCAGACGCCGCCCCTGCTGCTGCAGCGCCTGCACCACTTCGATCGCCGTCAGCACCCCCAGCATGCCGTCGTAGCGCCCGGCGTTACGCACCGTGTCCAGGTGCGAACCGAGCAGCAGCGCCGGCGCGCCGGGCCGTTCGCCCTCGTAGCGCCCGCAGATATTGCCGACCGCATCCTGCCGCACCTGCATGCCCGCCTCCGCCATCCAGCTGCCCACCAGCCGGTTGGCCTGCAGATGCTGCGGCGACAGGTAGACGCGCGTCAGGCCGTCCGGCGTTTCGCTGAGCGCCGCCAGCTGGTCGGCGCGCGCCATAACGCGGGCGGCGGCCTGCTCGCTCGCCGCCTGCGGACTTAGCGTTTCACTCATGCCGCATCCCCGCTGCCGTAGTGATCCCACGCCGCCTGCAGCGCCGCGCCCTGAGTGGTGGCGAACTTCAGGTGGTTCAGCACCGACTCCAGCGCGCTCAGGGTGGTCATCACGCAGTCTTTGCGCGCGTTATAGCCCATGGTGCCGATGCGCCACACCTTGCCGTGCAGCGGCCCGAAGGAGGTGCCGATCTCGATGCCGAAGTCGTTAAGCAGCAGCTGACGCACCCGGTCGCCGTCAATCCCCGTCGGGATCACCACCCCCAGCACGTTATTCATCTTGTGGCGCAGGTCGCCGAAGGTCTCCAGCCCCATCGCCTGTACCCCCTTCAGCAGCGCATCGCCGTGCAGCTTGTGGCGGGCGATGCCGTTATCCAGCCCCTCCTCCAGAATCAGGCGGGCGCACTCGCGGGCGGCAAACAACGCCGAGGTGGCCTCGGTATGGTGGTTCAGCCGCTCCGGCCCCCAGTAATCCATCACCATGCCCAGATCAAAGTAGTTGGAGTAGATCATCTCCTCCTCGCCGTCCTGATGCGCCGCGGTGCGGATCCCCGCCTCGACGCACTTGCGGCGGCGGATCTCCGCCTCCATGCGCGCGCTGAGGGTGATCGGCGAGGTGCCGGACGGGCCGCCCAGGCATTTCTGCATCCCGGCCGACACCGCATCCAGCCCCCAGGCGTCACACTCCAGCGCATTGCCCGCCAGCGACGCGGTGGCGTCGGTATAGAACAGCACGTCGTAGCGGCGGCAGATGGCTCCCAGCTCCGCCAGAGGCTGCAGCATGGTGGTGGAGGTATCGCCCTGCACCGTCAGCAGCAGGCGCGGCCGCACGCGTTTGATGGCATCCTCAATCTGATCCGGCGTAAACACCTCGCCCCACGGCACCTCGATGGTGTGCACCTCGGCGCGGCAGCGGCGGGCGATTTCACACAGCAGATGGCCGAAACGACCGAACACCGGCACCAGCACTTTATCGCCGGGACGGATGGCCGACACCAGCAGCGCTTCGATCCCGGCGCGCGAGGTGCCGTCGACCAGCATCGTCCAGCGGTTTTCGGTGCGGAACACGCCGCGGTACAGCGCCATCACCTCATTCATATAGTGGGTCATCGCCGGATCGTACTGGCCAATCAGCTGGCTCGCCATGGCGCGCAGCACGCGCGGGTCGGCGTTGATCGGTCCCGGCCCCATCAGCAGGCGTTGCGGCGGGTTGATTTGCGGATATTGAGCGGTAGCCATCGTGTTTTCCTTTGGTTAGTTAAGACCGCGTACGGAGGAGATGAACTGTTTAAGTTCAGGAGTCTGCGGGTTGGCGAACAGGCTGTTGCCGTCGCCCTGCTCCCAGACGCGCCCCTGATGCATAAACACCACGCGGTCGCCCACTTCGCGGGCAAAATTCATTTCATGGGTCACCAGAATCAGCGTCATGCCTTCGGCCGCCAGCTGCTCCAGCACTTTCAGCACCTCGCCGACCAGCTCCGGATCCAGCGCTGAGGTAATTTCATCGCACAGCAGCACCTTCGGTGACATCGCCAGCGCGCGGGCGATCGCCACCCGCTGCTGCTGGCCGCCGGACAGGCTGGCGGGGGAGAAGTCCAGGCGGTCGCCCAGCCCGACCTTTTCCAACATGCGGGCGGCCAGTTCGCGGCACTCCACCGCGCTTTTCTTCAGCACCCGACGCGGTGCCAGCATCACGTTCTCCAGCGCCGTCATATGCGGGAACAGGTTGAAGCTCTGGAACACCATGCCCACCGAGCGGCTGATTTCCCGCGCCTGTGCATCGCGGTCGGTAATGGTCATGCCGCCCAGTTTGATGCTGCCCTCCTGGTAGCCCTCCAGCCCGTTGATGCAGCGCAGCAGCGTGCTTTTGCCGGAGCCGCTGCGGCCGATAATCGACACCACTTCCCCCATGGCGATATCCAGATCGACGCCCTTGAGCACGTGGTTGTCGCCGTAATACTTCTGCACCTGATTAATGGTGATGAGAGGCATTGAATTTATTCTCCAGATAGCGGCTGTAGCGCGACAGCGGGTAACACAAGACAAAGTAGCCCAGCGCCACCAGCGCAAAGACCTTGAACGGCTGATAGGTGACGTTGGTCAGCATGGTGCCGGCCTTGGTCAGCTCGACGAAGCCGATGATCGACGCCAGCGCCGTCCCCTTCACCACCTGCACGGCAAACCCCACCGTCGGCGCAATGGCGATGCGCAGCGCCTGCGGCGCCACCACCCGCCACAGCGTCTGGCCGAATGACAGGCCGAGACAGCGCGCGGCTTCCCACTGCCCCTTCGGCAGGGCGCGGATGCTGCCGTACCAGATATCCAGTAAAAACGCGCTGGTGTAAAACGTCAGCGCCAGCGACGCCGCCGTCCACGGCGACACGTCCACGCCGAACAGCGCGACGCCGAAGAACGCCAGAAACAGCTGCATCAGCAGCGGCGTGCCCTGAAACAGGGCGCTGTAGCCGCGGATCAGCATGCCGAGCCGGCGGCCGCCGTTCAGGCGCAGCAACAGCAGCGGCAGCGTCACCAGCGCGCCGCCGGCAAACGCCGTTAGCGACAGCAGCACCGTCCAGCGCCCGGCCAGCAGCAGGTTGCGCACAATATCCCAGTCGGTAAAAGAGGCCATCATGCCGTCACCCCCAGCCATTTACGCCCCGCCGCCATCATCAGCTGACGCATGGCGATGGACAGCAGCAGATAGATACCGGTTGTCACCAGATACACCTCAAAGCTGAGAAAAGTGCGCGACTGGATCAGACTGGCGGCGAAGGTCAGCTCTTCATACGAGACCTGCGACACCACCGATGAACCCAGCATCACGATAATGCACTGGCTGACCAGCGCCGGATAAATACGCTGCAGCGCCGGCGGCAGCACCACCCGCATAAAGGTCTGGCTGCGGCTCAGCCCCAGCACGCGCCCGGCCTCCCACTGCCCTTTCGCCGTCACCTGAATGCCGGCGCGGATAATCTCCGTGCTGTAAGCCCCCAGATTGACCACCATCGCCAGCAGCGCCGCCTCGCCCGCCGTCATTTTCAGCCCCAGGTTGGGCAGGCCGAAAACGATAAAGAACAGCTGCACCACAAACGGCGTATTGCGGATCAGCTCGACATAGGCGCCCCACAGGCGGCTCAGCCAGCCCGGTCGCCCGCTGCGGATCGCCGCGCCGACGATGCCGAGCACCAGCCCGCCGCAGGTCGCCAGCAGCGTCAGCTGCACGGTGACCCACAGCCCCGCCAGCAGCTCCGGCCAATACGGCCAGAGCGCGGAAAAATCCAGTTGTTGCGTCATGGCTGCGCGCCTTACAGCGCGAGGCTGGCTGGCAGCGGCGCTTTCAGCCACTTCTCGGACAGGGCGTTCAGCGTGCCGTCCTTGATGCCCTGTTCAATCAGCGCGTCAACCCTGGCCTTCAGCGCCGCTTCGCCCTTTCTCAGGCCGATAAAACAGGGCGAGTCTTTCAGCATAAAGCTCGCCACCGGCGCTTTGGCCGCGTTCTGTCGGCTGATGGCCGCCACCACCAGGTTGCCGGTGGCGACATACTGCACCTGGCCGGACAGATACGCCGACAGCGTGGTGTTGTTATCTTCGTAGCGCTTAATCTGCGCCGCCGCCGGTGCAATGGCGCTCAGCACCATGTCCTCCACCGCGCCGCGCGTCACGCCGACGCTGTGGCCGGCCAGCGCGGCCGCATCGCTCAGCGGCGCCGTTTTCGGCCCGAACACCCCGAGGAAGAACGGCGCATAGGCGCGGCTGAAGTCCATCACCTTTTCCCGCTCGGCATTTTTACCAAGGCTGGAAATCACCAGGTCGACCTTATCGGTCTGCAGATAAGGCACCCGGTTGGCGCTGCTGACCGGCACCAGCTGCAACTTCAGTTTCATCTGCTGCGCCAGATAGCGCGCCATATCGATGTCATAGCCCTGCGGTTGCAAATCGGTGCCCACCGAGCCGAACGGCGGAAAATCCTGCGGCACCGCAATGCGGATGACGCCGCGCTGCTCAATGCGCTGCCACTGGTCGGCCTGCGCCGCAGTCATGTTGGCCAACAGGCAGACGACGCCGGCCAGTGCGATGATGATTCTTCTCATTAGCGTTTCCCCGTAAAATTAGCATGAAACAAAAGGTTCCATAAAACCAATTCTGCAACTAATGTGCCAAATGCAGGCGGCGCAACGCCGACGCCGCAAAGAAACGGCGTCCGGGCGGTAACCGGCTGATTTTCAGTAAATCGGCAATATTATGGCAACGCGGTGGCGGCGACCGACGCGTCAGTCGCGCGCCGGGTGCGCACCAAAACAAGGCAAAGCACCATTCTGGCGCCCCGTCAGCGCTGTTCCAGCTCGTCCAGCTGCTGGTAAAGGGTGGCGATGTGATGGATGCGCGGCCGCCCGCTGTCCAGCAGCTGATGCAGCAGCGCGTTGGCCAGCAGATTAATCAGGCTGTTGGCCGCGGCGTAGCTGTCATAGGCGGAGACGCTGTCCAGCGGCGCGCACAGCTGCCAGCGCGCCAGCGGAAACAGCGCCTGCGCCTGCGGCTCGCACAGCAGCAGCACCGGCACGCCGTCCGCCTGCAGCTGCTGCAGCAGCGGGCGCACAATGCGCGGACGGCGACGGAACGCCACCATCACCACCAGATCCTCCGCCGAGGCGTCCACCAGCTCTTCGCTCAGGCTCTGCCCCGGCTGCGGCAGCAGCAGCACCTGTCCGCGCGCCTGCAGCAGCTGCTGACGCAGGTGCAAGGCGACGGGATAGGCATTGCGCATACCGATAATAATGATGCGCCGCGCGTTCGCCAGGCCGTCGATCGCCGCGGCAAACTGCTGCGCATCGATGGCGTTGACCCACTGGGTCAGGTTGGCCATTTCCTGCTTATAGTGGCGCGCCAGCAGCGTATTGCCCTGCACCGCATCGCGGTTGTCGGTCAGCGGCATGCCGCTCTGGCGCAGGGTGCGCAGCTCGTCGCGCATGTCTTTGTATTTGTCGTAGCCGAGCCGCTTGAACAGCCGGCTGACCGTCGCCTTCGACACCCCGCTCAGCCGCGCCAGCTCCGCGCTGTTATAGCTGATCAGGTCGTTGAAATGGTCGAAGATAAAATCCGCCACCCGCTGTTCCTGCGGCGACAGCGCGGCATACTGCGCCTTCAGGCGTTCATCAAGCTGTTGCATTACGGCCCCTGTAACTTTCGTTTCACCGGACTATAGCGTCAAACCCCGTCATCGTGCACACCGGCAGGCAAAAAATTTCGCGGACGCTGCCCGTCGGCAGATTTGGAACAACTTTTGCAACCTCGTCGGCAAGCGATAACCACGAGGACGATCCATGCAGAGTAATGTAGCGACCCACGGGATGGCGGTCACGCCGCACCACCTGGCCAGCCAGAGCGCGCTGGCGGTACTGCGGGAAGGCGGCAGCGCCATCGAAGCGATGGTGGCCGCCGCCGCCACCGTCGCGGTGGTCTACCCGCATATGAACGGTCTGGGGGGCGACGGTTTCTGGCTGATCGTGCCGCCGGACGGTGAACCGCTGGCCATCGACGCCAGCGGCGCAGCCGGCTCGCTCGCCACGCCGGCGGCCTATGCCGACCTGACGCAGATCCCGCACCGCGGCCCGCGTGCGGCGCTGACCGTCGCCGGCACCGTCAGCGGCTGGGATGAGGCGCTGCGCGTCTCCGCCGAGCTGTGCGGGCGTGCGCTGCCGCTGCCGCGCCTGCTGGCGGACGCCATCGACTACGCCGAAACGGGCATTCCCGTCACCGCCTCGCAGGCCGCCGCCAGCGCGGCCAAATACGCCGAACTGTGCGACCTGCCGGGCTTTGCCGCCGCCTTTCTGCCGGACGGCGCGCCGCCGCAGGCCGGCAGCCGTTTCTGCCAGCCGGCGCTGGCGGCTACCCTGCGGCAGCTGGCGCAGGAGGGGCTGGACAGTTTTTATCGCGGCCCGCTGGCCGAACGGCTGGCGGCCGGCATGGCGCAGCTGGACATGCCCGTCACGCTGGTGGATTTACAGCGGCACCGCGCGCGCCGCACCGTACCGCTGCGGCTGCAGCACCGGCAGGGCGAAGTCTGGAACCTGGCGCCGCCGACCCAGGGGCTGGCGTCGCTGGCGATCCTCGGCATCAGCGATCGGCTGGCGATGGCCGAGGCGGACGAGACGGAAACGGTGCACCGGCTGGTGGAGGCGACCAAACTGGCCTTTGGCCTGCGCGATGCGCATATCACCGACCCCGCCTGTCTGGCAGGCGACAGCCAGGCGCTGCTCGAACCGGCGGCGCTGCAGGCGCTGGCGGCGCGGGTGGATGAACGACGTGCTGCACCGTGGGGCGCGGGCAAAGGCCCGGGCGATACGGTGTGGATGGGCGTGATCGACAGCAGCGGCCTCGCCGTTTCATTTATTCAGAGCATCTATCATGAATTTGGCAGCGGCGTGGTGCTGCCGGACAGCGGCATCGTCTGGCAGAACCGCGGCGCCGCCTTCAGTCTGGATCCGGCGCATCTGCTGGCGCTGGCGCCGGGCAAACAGCCGTTCCACACCCTCAATCCCGCCGCCGCGCGCCTGCACGACGGCCGCGTGATGGTGTACGGCTCGATGGGCGGTGACGGCCAGCCGCAGACCCAGGCGGCCCTGTTCACCCGCTACGTGCTGCAAAACGCGCCGCTGCAGGAGAGCATCAGCCGCCCGCGCTGGCTGCTGGGACGCACCTGGGGACAAAGCTCAGAGTCGCTCAAACTGGAGGGCCGCTTTGCCCCGGAAACTATCGCGCGCCTGCGTGCGCTGGGCCATGAGGTGGAAGTCCTGGCCGACTTCACCGAGGCCATGGGACACGCCGGCGCAATTGTCCGCCACCCTGACGGCCTGCTGGAAGGGGCGTTTGACCCGCGCAGCAACGGCAGCGCCGCCGGTTTTTAAGGAGAACAGCATGACCCATTTACCCCCGGACTGGCGCGCCTACCTCGCCCAGATGGAGCAAATTCTGTCGCTGGAGCTGGACGACGCCCGGCGTGCCGAACTGCAGCGCCAGTTTATCCGCATCGCCGCGCTGGCGGAGCCGCTGATGGCGTTTCCGCTGGATGAGCGGCTGGAAGTGGCAGGAGTGTATCAGGCATGAAATTACATCAGTTAAGCATCCGCGCTATCCAGCGGGCGCTCGGCAACGGCGAACTCAGCGCCCAGGAGATCGCCCGCCGCACGCTGGAGGAGATCGCCCGCGTCAACCCGCAGATCAACGCCTGGACCGCGATCACCGAGCAGCGGATGCTGGCGGAAGCGGCGCAGATCGATACGCTGCGTCGGCAACGCCAGCCGCTGCCGCCGCTGGCGGGCGTGCCCTACGCGGTGAAAAACCTGTTTGACGTGGCCGGGCACACCACGCTGGCCGGCGCCCAGCTGTTCAGCGAGCGTCCGCCGGCCGCCGTCGACAGCTGGGCGGTGCGTCAGCTGCAGCAGGCCGGCGGCCTGTTGTCCGGCATGCTGAATATGGATGCCTACGCCTACGGCTTCACCACCGAGAACAGCCACTACGGCGCCACCCGCAATCCGCACGATCTGCAGCGTATCGCCGGCGGCTCCTCCGGCGGCTCTGCGGCGGCGGTCGCCGCCGGTACGGTGCACTTTTCTCTCGGCTCCGACACCAACGGCTCCATCCGCGTGCCGGCGTCGCTGTGCGGCATTTTCGGCCTGAAGCCGACCTTCGGCCGGCTGTCGCGCGCGGGCACCCAGCCGTTTGTCGCCAGCCTGGATCATATCGGCCCCTTTGCCCGCCGCTGCGGCGATCTGGCGACGGTGTACGACGCGCTGCAGGGCAGCGATCCGCAGGACGCCTTCCAGGCGGATCGCCCCGCCCAGCCGACCGCCATGCAGCTGCCGCGCGGCATGGCGGGCCTGCGCTGCGCGGTGCTCGGTGGCTATTTCACCACCTGGTGCGATGACGATGCCCGCGCCGCGCTGCAGCGCGCCGCCCGGGCGCTGGAGGCGCAGGAGGAGCTGATATTCCCCGAGGCCGAGCTGGCCCGCTCCGCAGCCTTTATTCTCAGCGCCTCCGAGGGCGGCAACCAGTATCTGCCCGCCCTGCGGCGCGAACCGGCGCGTTTTGAGCCGCACTCGCGCGAGCGCCTGCTGGCCGGCGCGATGATCCCCGCCGCCTGGTACGTGCAGGCGCAGCGCTTCCGCCGCCATGCGCAGCAGCAGTTTCTGGCGCTGTTCCGCCATGCCGACGTGCTGCTGGCGCCGGCGACGCCGTGCAGCGCAACGCCGATCGGCGCGCAGGAGATGGAGATTAACGGCCAGCCGCTGCCGATACGCGCCAGTATGGGCATGCTGACGCAGCCGATATCGTTTCTCGGGCTGCCGGTGGCGACCGCGCCGCTGCGCACCGCCGCCGGACGCCCGATCGGTCTGCAGCTGATTGCCGCGCCGTTTAACGAGCAGGCCTGCCTGCGCGCCGCCGCCGCGCTGGAACAGATGGGCATTGCGGTGGCCGACGCCGCGGAGGTGGCCGCATGATCGCTCCCCAGGAAATTAACCATCCCCTGACGCTGGCCGAAGTGACCGCTGCGTTTGACCGCTACGAACAGGCGCTGGTCAGCAACGATATCGCCGTGCTGGACGAGCTGTTCTGGCACAGCGAACGCACGGTGCGGCTGGGGGCCGGCGAGAACCTGTACGGCATCGGCGACATCCGCGCCTTTCGCGCGGCGCGTCCCGCCGCCGGGCTTTCTCGCCGACTGCAGAATACCCGGATCGTCACCTTCGGTGAGGATTACGCCGTCTGCAGCACCGAGTTCACCCGCGACGGCAGCACGCGCATCGGCCGTCAGCAGCAAACCTGGGTGCGCTTCCCCTGCGGCTGGCGGATCGTCGCGGCACAGGTGAGCTTAATGGAATAACGGGGGGAAACCTGTCGGTAAAATTTGATGGGAATTTATGCAAGAGCGGTGTAAATCGAATTGCCGTAAACGTGCGGTATTTCTCTGTCACTGAGGTGAACGGCAATTGCAGGGGCCGTAGGCGCGGCCCCTGCACCCGCGCCCGCGCTTAGGCACGTTCTGCCCGCTACGCGGGTGCCCTCTCTGCGTCACCGTCGCCGGGCGGGTCGGCTCTACAGGCATCCCTGCCTGTGCCGCCTCAACCGGACATCCCTGTCCGGTTGCCCCTGGCTCAGGTTCCTTGTTCGGCAGCCCGTGATGCGCGCTAAAGGTCAACACCCGAATCTGTCATCACCGGGCCATTTAGCTACGGCGTTGACATTCGTCATCCCCGGCTTTACCTCCCCTGCCAGGGATGCACCCGCCGCCAGTGGTCGGCGATCTGCTGCCGGGTGCAGACCCACACCCGGTCGTGCTGCTGGATATAATCCAGAAAACGCTGCAGCGCACGGAAACGCCCCGGACGCCCCAGCAGACGGCAGTGCATGCCGATCGACATCATCTTCGGCGCGCTCTCCCCCTCGGCATACAGCACGTCGAAACTGTCGCGCAGATAGGTGTAAAACTGCTCGGCGGTGTTAAAGCCCTGCGCGGTGGCAAAGCGCATATCGTTGGCGTCCAGCGTATACGGCACGATCAGGTGTGGCTTGCGCTCGCCGTCGCCGCACGTCACCTCGGTCCAGAACGGCAGATCGTCGCCGTAATAGTCGCTGTCGTAATCAAAGCCGCCGTGCTCCGCCACCAGCCGGCGGGTATTGGGGCTATCGCGGCCGGTATACCAGCCGGTGGGCGCTTTGCCGAACAGCTCGGTCAATACCTGCACCGCCTGCTGCAGATGACGCCGCTCCTCGTCGATCGCCATATCCTGATAGTGGATCCAGCGCCAGCCGTGGCTGACCACGTCGTAGTCGGCGGCCTTGATCGCCGCGACAATCTCCGGGTTGCGCGCCAGCGCCATCGCCACGCCGAACACGCTGAGCGGCAGCCCGCGGCGGCTGAACTCCTGATGAATGCGCCAGAACCCGGCGCGGCTGCCGTACTCATACAGCGAATCCATCGACATATGACGGTCCGGGTAGCTGGCGGCGCCGATAATATCGGACAGGAACTGCTCGGAACCCGCGTCGCCGTGCAGCACGTGGTTTTCCGCCCCCTCTTCAAAGTTCAGCACAAACTGAACGGCGATACGCGCCTCTCCCGGCCAGGCGGCATGCGGCGGCCGGCCGGCGTAGCCGCGCATCTCGCGCGGGTAGTCCGGGTTAATGGTGTCTGGCTGTTGATCCATACGCTGACCTGGTGCCTCCTGAGTAATTAACATGGATATAAGGACTGAAATTTTCCGCTGAGCGCCTTGCGCTCCGGCCAGGCCAGATCGCCGTGCTTGCTGGTCGACAGCCCCAGCGCCGCCAGCGATTCGACCATTTTCACCGCCGCGCCGACGCCGTCGATCACCGGTATGCGCAGCTCCTGCGTCAGCTCCCGCGCCAGGCTGGCCATGCCGCCGCAGCCCAGCACAATCGCGCCGCTGCCGTCCTGTCGCATAGCCTGAATGCAGCGTTCACGCACCATTTGCTGCGCCCGCCCGCTGCCGTCCTCCAGCGCCAGCACCGGCAGGTCGATGGCGTGCAGCGCGGCGCAGTGCTCGCTAAAGCCGTACTGACGCAGCAGATGGCGGGCGATAATCAGCGTGCGCGGCAGCGTGGTGACGATGGAAAAGCGCGTAGCCACCAGCGTCGCCATATGCATCGCGGCCTCGGCAATGCCGATCACCGGCGCCTGCGCCAGTTCGCGCGCCGCCAGCAGGCCGGGGTCGCCGAAGCAGGCGATCACGTGCCCGTCAACGCCCTGCTCGCGGCCGGCCCGCACCTGCTCCAGCACCCCGATGGCGGCGACCGCCTCATCAAAATGCCCCTCAATCGACGGCACGCCCTCCGCCGGGCATACCGCCAGAATCTCGCTGCCCGGCGCCGCCGCGGCGCGGGCGGCCGCGCCAATGGTTTCGGTCATGCCGGGATCGGTATTGGGATTGATCACTTGTATACGAACGGCGGACATCATTGCTCCTTATCGGCGGCAAACAGCCGGGCAAAATCGGGGTGGCCAAGCTCCTCACGCTCGAAGCGCAGGCTGGCGACAATATGGGAAAAATGGTGTTCGATGGCGGCGCTCAGCGCCGGCAGATCCCGCTGCCGCAGCAGTGCGATCAGCCGCTCATGATCGTGGCAGCGGCAGCCCTGCCGCCACGGCGCGCCCCAGACGGCGATCGCCAGCGAGGAGCGCTGGCACAGCCGGGTCACCATCTCGGTCAGCACGCTATTGCCGGAGATGGCCTGCAGCTGAATATGGAACGCGGCGGAAAGCCGGATCGCCGCCGGGCCGTCATGCGCCTCGTGCGCCTGCTGCTCGTCGCGGATAATCGTCTCCAGCGCCGCCAGATGCGGCGGCTGGCAGCGCGCCAGCACCTCCGGCAGGTTCGCCACCTCCAGCAGGGTGCGGGTGCGGAAAATATCCTGCGCTTCCTCCGCCGTCGGGCTGGCGACGTATGCACCGCGCTTGGGCGTCAGCTGCACCATCTGCACCACGGCGAGCCGCTGCAGCGCCCTGCGGATGCCGGTGCGGCTGACGCCGAACACCTCGGACAGCGCCTCTTCCGGCAGTTTGCTGCCCGGCGGCAGCTGATGTTCGACGATGGCGCTCAGCAGCGCCTGATAGATGGATTCATCCTTGTCAGGCCGGCCGGACGCCGTTTCCAGGCGGTTTTCGCTTTTCATCACCTCACTCCCAATTAACTCTTGCGCATCAAATCGTATACATAAAAATAATTTTTTGTATACAAATTTGCACATTCTGGCCTGGATCCTGCTTCAGCCTGTCTATCCCCGCGACAGGGTTTTCATCAGAGGAGCAGGTTTCATGCCAAACAGACAAACTACGCGTCAGGCGTACAGCCCGCGGCTGTGCAATGAGGATCTGGCGCCGACCCGCGATCAGAACTGGAGCTGGTACAATATCTTTTCATTCTGGATGTCGGACGTGCACAGCATGGGCGGCTACGTGGTCGCCGCCAGCTTCTTTACCCTCGGGCTGGCCAGTTGGCAGGTGCTGCTGTGTCTGCTGGCGGGCATCGGCATCGTGCAGCAGTGCGCCAACCTGGTAGCGAAGCCCAGCCAGATGGCGGGCGTGCCCTATGCGGTAATCTGCCGCCAGGCGTTCGGCGTGTTCGGCGCCAATATCCCGGCGGTGATCCGCGGGCTGATCGCCTTTGCCTGGTACGGCATTCAGACCTATCTGGCGGCCAACGCGCTGATGCTGGTGGCGCTGAAGTTCTGGCCGTCACTGGCGGCGCTGACCGCCGGCTCACTGCTCGGCCTCTCTTACCTCGGCTGGATCTGCTTTGCGCTGATGTGGCTGCTGCAGGCGATGGTGTTCTGGCACGGCATGAACGCCATCAAGCGCTTTATCGATATTGCCGGCCCGGCGGTGTACGTGGTGATGCTGGCGCTGGCGGGCTGGATTGTGTACCAGACCGGCCCGGACGGCATCTCCTTTACCCTGGCCGGCAAATCCCTGAGCGCCGGTGAGCAGGCGTGGCAGATGATCACCGCCACCGCGCTGGTGGTCTCTTACTTCTCCGGCCCGCTGCTCAACTTCGGCGACTTCTCGCGCTACGCGAAGAATATGAACGAAGTGCGCCGCGGCAACCGCTGGGGGCTGCCGTTCAACTTTGTGCTGTTTTCGCTGGTGACGGTGGTGATCGTTTCCGGCACCCAGTCGCTGTTCGGCCACATGATCACCGACCCGATTGAAACGGTCAGCCGCGTCGGCAACGACCTGGCGGTGGCGATCGGCCTGCTGACCATGATTACCGCCACCATCGGCATCAATATCGTGGCCAACTTCGTCTCGCCGGCGTTCGATTTCTCCAACTGTGCGCCGCAGAAAATCAGCTTCCGCACCGGCGGCATGATCGCCGCGGTGGGCTCGGTGCTGCTGACCCCGTGGAATCTGTTTAACTCGCCGGAGCTGATCCACTACACGCTGGACGTGCTGGGCGCGTTTGTCGGCCCGCTGTTCGGCATTCTGCTGGCGGATTTCTACCTGATTAAACGCCAGCAGCTGTCGGTGGACGATCTGTTCAATGACACGCCGGCGGGTAAATACTGGTATCGCCACGGCTTTAACCCGAAGGCCATCGCCGCCCTGCTGCCCTCCGTCGCCGTCGGCGTTACGATCAGCTTTATTCCAGCGCTGCATGCGGTGGCCAACTTCAGCTGGTTTATCGGCGTGGCGCTGGGGGCGCTGGCCTACCGCTGGCTGGCGCGCGATGAGCAGCAGGCCGCCGCGCCGCGCTTCAGTGCCAAGGCGCTGCTGCCGAAGGAGTAAGGAGTACGCCAGAACGTCAAAAGGCCGCTTGCGCGGCCTTTTTTTATCTGTCCATTTTATTGCTGACGCTCAGCTGCCGCGGTAGGTCGACCAACCGCCGGGGGCGATTAAAAACGGCAGGTGGTAGTGCTGTTCCTCGCTGAGCTGCAGCTCAATCTGCGCGTGCACATAGGGCGTTTCGCGCCCGGCGGCGCTAAACCAGGCGCCGATCTCCGCCGTCAGACGATAGCGCCCCGCCGGCAGCGCCGCCGGGGTAAACGCGCCGATGCGGCCGTTGGCGTCGGTATGGCAGCTCGCCAGCGGTTGATAGTCGCCCTGTTGATAGCGCGCCAGATGCACGGCGACGCCGGAGGCCGGACGGCCGGTAGAAATATCCAGAATATGGCTGCTCAGATTGCTCATGCGCCGATCACTCCTTCCAGTCTGAGTAAGGTAATTTCACGCAGCTGCGCCAGCGAAGCCTGCCGCTCCTGCGCCTCGTCATTGTGCAGGCGCTGGCGCAGCGCCTGCAAAATCTCCGCGCCGCTGCGCCCTTTGGCGCGGATCAGAAATACCCGACCAAAGCGCGCCTCATACTGCGCATTGGCGGTGCGCAGCGCCTCGGCAAGCTGCGCGTCATCGCGATCCACCGACGACTGCTCCTGCCGCGACAGCGCGGCGTGCGTCTGGTTGCCCGCCGGCCGTTCACCGATGCGCGGGTGGGCGCTCATCGCCTGCTGCAGTTCGGCCTCGCCCCAGCGCTGCATCAGCGCCTGCGCCCGCGCCAGCAGCGCGGCGCGATCGGCATAGGGCCGCGTCTGCGCCAGCGCCGGCGCCCAGGCCGGGATCGCCACGCAGGGGCTGAGCAGCGCGATGGCCTCATCAAGCGGTAAACGGTTAAAGCGTTCGAGCGCGTTCATCGTGACTCCTGTTGCTAACGACTGCGTCATGTTTCTCTTCCGGCATAATCAGGTTAAGGATAACCGCCACCAGACCGCCGCTGGTGGCCGCCGAGCCGAACAGATTGCCGACCAGCGGTGGGAAATGGGTCAGAAACGCCGGCACCGCCTCAATGCCGAGGCCGATGCCGAACGCCAGCCCGACGATCAGCATGGTGCGCCGCGTCAGCGGGGTCTGGGTAATGATACGGATGCCGGCGGCAACCACGCAGCCGAACATCACCATCGTCGCCCCGCCCAGCACCGGCGTCGGGATCTGCCGCAGCATTTCGCCAAACGGTGGGAACAGCCCCAGCAGGATCAGAATGACGCCCATATAGCGCCCGACATAGCGGCTGGCGACGCCGGTCATCTGAATCACACCGTTGTTCTGCGCAAAGGTGGTGTTCGGAAAGGCGCACAGCATGGCGGCGATCATACAGCTCACGCCGTCGGCCAGAATGCCGCCTTTCAGCCGGGCGCGGAAGGCGGCGTTATCGATCGGCTGCTGCGAGATCAGACTGTTGGCCGTCAGATCGCCCACCGCCTCCAGAATACACACCAGCGACACCAGGGCAATCGGCAAAAAGATTGCGCTGTTAAACTGGAAGCCGAACGGGAACAACGCCGGCAGCCGGAACCAGGTATCCCCCAGCGACACCGGGTGGAAGTTACCGGTCAGCGCCGCCGCCAGGCAGCCCGCGGCGATACCCACCACGATCGATGCCAGCCGCAGCCAGCGGTTGCCGGCGCAGCTCAACAGCACAATCACCCCCAGCGTCAGCCCGCCCAGGCCGATATTGCTGATGCTGCCGAAATCTTTCGCTCCTTCGCCACCGCACCAGTTGATCACGCTCACCTTAATCAGGCTGATGCCGATCAGCGCGATCACGCTGCCGGTGATCACCGGGGTAAAGATTTTCTTCAGCGGCTCAATAAAGCGGCTGACGACCACCGGCACCAGCGCGGCGACAAAGTTGACGCCGAACAGCATGGCCATAATGTCCTCCGGCCCGCCGCCCTGCTGCTTCACCCACAGCCCGCCGGCCACCGACACGCCAAGAAAGGCGAAGCTGGTGCCCTGCATGCAGATCATACCGGCGCCGATGCCCCACAGCCGGTTAGACTGTAAAAAGGTGCCGATGCCGGAGGCCAGCAGCGACATGCTGATCAGGTAAGGCATCCACGGCCCCAGCCCCAGCGTGGCGCCGATCAGCAGCGGCGGCGTAATAATGCTCACCAGCCCGGCCAGCACGTGCTGCAACGCGCTAAAAAATGCCGGCAGCGGCGGAATGCGTTGTTCAAGACCATAAAGCAGCGTGCTGTTTTTCTCGTCTGACATGCCATTATTCCTCAGTAAATGCGCTTTCCCCTGAGGCGTGCACAAAACAGGCCAGATCGTCGCCGGCGCGGCACATCAGGCGCAATAACACCAATTTTCCATTTATTATCAATTCATTAGCATCACCCCCGATCGATAACCCGCTTTTTCACCGCCGCTGAAACGTTGGATTCACAAAACAACATCAAGAAACTAATGATTCATAAAAAGGCAAAGCGGCCGCCGGAATGCTGCTTTATGGTGCAACACCGCCGCGCCTGCGTCGTCAACACGCCGCCGTGGCGGCAAATGCCGATGTGGTACGCAAATTGCTCGGGCCTATGACCAGATCCCTACAGGAGAGCATAATGAAAGCATTGGTCATCGGCGCCGGCATCGGCGGACTCAGCGCGGCGGTCGCACTGAAACAGGCAGGTATTGAGTGTGAGGTTTTTGAAGCGGTAGAGGAGATCAAACCGGTGGGGGCGGCCATTTCCATCTGGCCCAACGGGGTGAAATG
This sequence comes from Serratia sp. FGI94, assembly GCF_000330865.1. Classification (NCBI taxonomy): domain Bacteria; kingdom Pseudomonadati; phylum Pseudomonadota; class Gammaproteobacteria; order Enterobacterales; family Yersiniaceae; genus Serratia; species Serratia sp. FGI94. Next base: position 1,797,734 of record NC_020064.1, on the reverse strand, counting down.
CATGCAGCATCTGGGCATGGGAGAGATTATGGAGACCTACGGCGGCCCGATGCGCTCGATGGCCTATCAGGAATACCGCAGCGGCGCGATTATGACGCGCTTTAGCCTGGCGCCGCTGATTGAGCGCGTCGCCGGCCGCCCCTGTCCGGTGTCGCGCGCCGAACTGCAGCGGGAGATGCTGGATTTTTGGGGCCGCGACGGCGTGCAGTTCGGCAAACGCGTCACCGAAGCGCAGGAACACGCCGACGGCGTGACCGTCAGCTTCAGCGACGGCACCACGGCGCGCGGTGACGTGCTGATTGCCGCCGACGGCAGCCGTTCCGCGCTGCGCCCGGCGGTGCTGGGCTATACGCCGGAGCGGCGCTACGCCGGCTATGTCAACTGGAACGGCCTGGTGGAGATTGATGAAGCCATTGCGCCGGCCGACCAGTGGACGACCTTTGTCGGTGAGGGGAAGCGGGTATCGCTGATGCCGGTGGCCGACGGGCGCTTCTATTTCTTCTTTGACGTGCCGCTGCCGGCCGGGCTGGCGGAGGACCGCAGTACGCTGCGCGCCGATCTGCAGCGCTACTTCAGCGGCTGGGCGCCGCAGGTGCAGCGGCTGATCGCCGCGCTGGATCCGGCCACCACCAACCGCATTGAGATCCACGACATCGAGCCGTTCGAGCGGCTGACGCGCGGCAGAATCGTACTGCTGGGAGATGCCGCCCACAGCACCACGCCGGATATCGGCCAGGGCGGCTGCGCCGCCATGGAAGATGCGGTGGTGCTGGGCGACGCGTTCCGCACCCACGACGATATCGGTGCGGCGCTGCAGCAGTACGAGAGCCGGCGCTGTGAACGGGTGCGGGATCTGGTGCTCAAAGCGCGCAAACGCTGCGATATCACCCACGGCAAAGATATGGCGCTGACGCAGGCGTGGTATCAGGAGCTGCAGCAGGAGAGCGGCGAACACATTATCAACGGCCTGTGCGACACCATTCAGGGCGGGCCGCTCGGCTGAACTACCGCTGACGGCGGTGCACCACGCTGCCCGCCGTCAGCTCCCGCCGTTCCCAGACGTGCTTCTTCCTCGCCCGCCCTCAACAAAAAATAGCGTTTTTGTAGCTGTGCCAACGCCATTTCCGCCTGTTTCCGCTGCATCTCCGGCGCATCCGCCGAGTAACGACGCAGCAGTTCTGCGACGGGAGGCGCACGGTTAAACGTCTGCATAATGGCAAACACTTCCGACTTCAACTCGCTGACGGTCAGGTACTTGCCGCGCTTTTCATCCAGCGCATTTAACCGGTCGGTTAAGCGTTGTAGCTTTGTCATCCCGTCATGCCAGGCGCTTAACGCCGCCGGTGACAACGCATTCATATCCAGCTGCCGCCGCCACGCTTGCTGCAGCTGCGCCAGCGCGGGATCATCCGGCCGCTGCGCCCGCGCCTGCCCGATCAAACGCCAGGCATGCTGCAACGGCCAATCCGGCGGCAGCGCCGTCAGCCATTGCAACTGCTCACTGGCGCCTTCAGCCTGCGGCGGCAACGGTCGCAGCACGCCCAACTGCGTCTCTTGCCGCTCGCCAGACTGCAACTGCCGCTGTTCCGCCGCCGATGGCTGCGCCATGCGGCTCCAGCCCCACAACAGGGCGCCGCCGAGCAGCAGCGCGCTGCAGGCGCCGGCGATAAACCCGCCCAGTATGGAGCGCGTAGCGCGCGGCGGCGCATCGGCCGCCTGCGGCTTCTGCGAGGCGACGGCCGGCGGACGCTCCGGCGGCCCGGCTGATGCAACGGCGAGCGCCAGCGCCGGCAGCGTCACCGGTGCTGGCGGTGCTTCAGCATCAGGCATATTTTCCAGCCGGGTAATCGCCTGACGGATCCGCTGCTGTACGCCTTCCGTGCGGCTGACCTGCTGCAGCTCGTGGCGCGCTAGCGTCTCCGCCAGCCGCTTCAGGCTTTTTTCCAGCTGATACAGCCGTTCCAGCTCATCGCGATCGTCCAGCGCCAGCGTGCGCAACACGTTCTGCAGCCGCTGGTTAAGGCCGATAATAATCTCCATCCGCGTATGAACGCTGGCCGGCCACATCACCGACCACTGGTAGGCCGTCAGCGCATTGACCAGCGCCAGCCCCTCCTGGATGCCCGTCAGCCCGGCAAGATGCCCCCGCGCCAGCGTATACCAGGCCGCCGTCTGCAGATCGACGCCGTTATGTTCGAACAGCCGCAGGCACAGCGTCTCTACCGTGCGCCACTCAACGTCCGGCCGCGCCGGGTGCGACAATTTCAGCAGTTCATCGCGCAGCACGGCATAGTCCGGCAGCGCGCGCGGGTCGCCGCCGATTTTTAATTTACGTTCAGATAGGGATCCCATGGCGATAACTCATAGCAATGAAAAGATATGCGAGTCACATGTATGCAATGACCGAACGGTGAAATATCTCAGTCAGTGACAACTCGCCCGGTAGCGCGGTCTAAACAACGTTCGCTCGTCGTTTCCCAGTACGCATTGATGTTGTTGCTATTCATGCATCGCTCACGCATATCAGACGGCGATACGGCAGAGCGTAATGTGGAATCAGTACTCTTTCTTTCTGCCGTCGCTCTCCCGCCACCGGTTTTTTTCACCCCATTCATGGTTCTGCCCGTTCGGGATTGCGAAGCGCTATCGGCCGGAACAGATGCGGCTTTCTTTACCGGCCGCGCCTGCTCAATAGGCGGTACTCGCCGACTTTTTGTCCCATGGCAGTGATACTCGCCAGTTTTACGGTTGGTATGGCAGCCATTCGCATCAGTTCTGCCAGGATGCGCCATTGCAGACATGCTGACGCCGACGCAAAGTAATAGTGTTAATTTGATACTCGTTCGCCATTTCATTCCAAATGCCCTTATCAAGAACCAACATGATAATAATATTATTGATTATCCAGGTAGCGTTGCTGCTGCATATGCCGCAGCAGGACTTTGCCCTCCGGCATAAATTCGGTGCCGTAGCGCACCAGCCCGACGTCTTTCAGCTCGGCGTCGATGGCGTAGCGCAGTTCGCCGGGCGTCGCCTGCTCCAGCATCACCACGCTGATGCCTTTCAGGCGCGGCTCATACTTCAGCAGCACCTCAGAGAGCGTGGTCATCAGCTGGTGCGCCGTGCCGGGCATGCCCTGCAGAATTTTGCTCATATCCGGCAGGCCGTAGTCCGGCAGATGGGCCAGCGTACCGGCCCGGGCGTTGAGGATGCGCTGCAGATTATCCAGCACCGACAAAATCACCTGGTTTTCTTCGCTGACCAGGGGCAGATCGAGGCCGCCGCTAAAGTTGCCGTAGAGCATGTCGTATAACGAGGGGGCGTGGTGAAGGTGCGCCATTGCTTATCCTTACGGGTGACAAATCAGGTGAAGTAAAATCTGACAAGGTGAAAAAATACCGGCGCGGCGAAGCACAAAGAGTCGATGCGATCCATCATGCCGCCGTGGCCTTCTATCATTGCGCCGAAATCCTTGACGCCGCGGTCGCGCTTGATCGCCGACATACACAGCCCGCCGGCAAAGCCCAGCAGCGTGATCGCCAGCGAAATCAGCGCGGCCTGCCAGGGGGCAAACGGCGTGATCCACCACAGCAGCGTGCCCACCAGCGTCGCGCTGGCAATGCCGCCGACAAAGCCTTCCACCGTTTTGTTCGGACTCAGACGCGGTACAATCGCCCTTTTGCCCAACAGCTTACCGAACACGTACTGCAGCACGTCCGAAATCTGCACCACGATCATCAGAAACAGCAGCAGCTTGATGTTCTGATTCTCAAAGCCGGGAATCGACAGCATCAGCAGCGCCGGCGCGTGGCTGATGCAGTAGACCGCCACCATCATGCTCCACTGGATTTTGGCGCTGCGCTCCAGAAAGTGCCGGGTATCGCCCGCCAGCGCCATGCGCGTAGAGATAAACAGGAAGGCATATACCGGAATAAAGATGGCGAAAGTGCCGTACCACTGGACGCCCACCAGCAGATACTGCAGCGGCAGCAGCACAAAGAAGCACCAGAACAGCGCCTCATGGTCGCCCCGCCGCGTCGGCGTCAGGGTGACGCACTCCCGCAGCGCCAAAAATGACATCACGGCGAACAGCAGCACCGAACCCACCGGGCCGAACCACATCGCCGCCACGGAGATCATGCACATCCCCCACCAGGCGCGGATGCGCGCGTTCAGGTTTTCCACCACCGGCGTATTGCCCTTAAAGCGCGCAATCAGCAGGCCCGACACCGAGGCGACCAGCAGCAGGCCAAACAGAGCGCACAGCAGCATTACCAACGCCTTATCCTGAAAATTCATGGTTTCAACGCCTCCAATGCGTCTTTGAGCCGTGACAAAAAGGCCTGTTTATCCTCGTTTTCTCCCAGCGGTTCGACGGGCGCGCCAAATACGGCGGAGCACAGTATCGGCACCACCAGACGGGAACCTTTCGGCAGTACGCGGTTGAGATTTTCCAGATAAACGGGCACCAGCTCCGCCTGCGGGTTCATGCGCGCCAGATGCCAGATACCGCTTTTAAAGTCGGCAATCGCCTCGCCGCTGCCACGGGTACCTTCCGGAAAGAGAATCAGCGACTGTCCCTGCTCCAGCGGTTCGCTCATCAGCGTCAGGGCGTTATTCGGCGCGCCCGCCTCCTGACCTGCAGTACGGCGCGCGATCAGCACCGCGTTAAACACCCGTCGGGCGATATAGCGGCGCAGCCCGGTGGTCAGCCAGTAGTCCGCCGCAGCGACGGGACGCACCTGAGTGCGCAGACGCGGCGGCAGGCTGGCCCACACCACCATACCGTCGAGGTGGCTGGAGTGATTGGCGTAATAGATTCTGACCTGTGCTTCCGGCAGCGGCGCCAGCCAGCGGGCGCGAATCCCCGTCAGTAAACGGCACAGGCGCACCAAAAAACCCGCGGCCAGACGGCGGTCCAGCGACATGCTGCGATTAGGATTCATGGCGCTCTCCCTGACTTTCCGCCCGGCTATTTAACTGCTGCAGAATGCGCTTGCCGCGTCGCCAGCAGGTAAGCGCCGTCCCGACGTTGATCGCCATCAGGCACAGCCACAGCAGCTGCTGGCCCCGCTCCGCCGGCAACGCCATCGCCAGCAGCGCCCCGCCGCACAGCAGCGCCATGCGGTGCTGCTTCGCCATCGGCCCTAGGAACTGCTGCTCCAGACCGCAGACGCCGCCCAGCAGGCGCAGATAGGCGGTCATCAGCGCCAGCAGCGCCGCACACCAGCCGAGCGTGGCGCCATACGGCAGCAGCGTCAGCCCGTAGCCTGCGCCGAGCAGGATCAGCGAATCGGAGATGCGGTCCGGCAGCTCATTCCACACCGGACCGGCGGGGCCTGCCATCCCCCCCTCAACGGCCACCATGCCGTCCAGCAGGTTGCACAGCAGCCGCCCCTGAATCATCATCACCGCCAGCAGCAGCGCGGCGGCGCGTCCCCACGGGGAGGAACAGGCAAAAGCGAACAGCAGCGCGGCCCCGGCCAGCAGCGCAAAGACCATGCTGGCAAAAGAGATTTGATTCGGCGTGACGCCCCGCAGTTTCAACCAGCGGGCGCTGTTCTTCGCCCAGGCTTTATCGCGCGTCGCAATGGGACGACGCTCCTTGATATTGATTTCCATGATGTTTCTCAGTATTCCAAAGACTTAATCACACAGCATGATAGCCGCTCCATGCGGCTATCACCGTTATTACTCCCGCTCCGGCAACAGCGTCAGGCTGTTGCCATCCGCCTCTATAACGCGCACCGTATCCGGGTTTAACGCTTCGCGCGCCACCACCAGCCGCCAGCTGTTTTTCTCCATCTCCGGCTGGCGAAACAGCCCGACGGCGGCCACAAATTTCGCCTCGGCATCCATCGGCATATCCAGAATGGCGGCATTGCCCGGCTTGAGCACCACATCGCGGCTGGCAAGCAGATCGCCGGTCAGCAGCGTTTCATCCTCCTTCAGCAGTTGCTGATAGACCAGCGTGTCAAAGGCCTTACGATCCCGTAGCTGATAAATGCGAATCACCAGCGGCTGTGATGCGGAACTGCTCTCGCGCGCATCGGTGTTCAACATTTCCCGGGCAACAAAATCCAGATGCAATACCTTTATTTTTTTATAAAAAGCCGCTCTCACGGTCGATTTGGCGCCGTCAGCGACGCTCTGGGTCAGGCCGCACCCTGTCAGGGCGAAGGCCATGACGGGCAGCAAAAGCAAAGCGGTTTTAGTCAAATTTGTACGCAACACGTCGGTTTCCTTGTCTCGTGACTGCCGGCTGCAGGCCGCTGTAACAGCCAAGCTCCGTGGTAAAAGTTTGGGGGATATCGGCAGCGGACGCGCCCTCCTCTGCGCCGAGCACGCCATTCATTCCCAGCCAGAGCGGCGCGTCGCCCAGCGCCGGCGCTGCCAGTAGCCCGGTCGTGACGGTAAGGCGGATGCGGGCCTTAAAGCGCCAGCCCAGATAAACCCGCAGCATCACCAAAAAATCCTGATAAAGCCGGCCGTCCGGCATCCAGCCCCGGACTTCTCGTTCGCAGTCGGTGGCCAGCTCAATCAGCAACTGGCTGCTGGTATCCATCGCTTCTTCCCCCAGCACCTGATTACCGTCCAGCAAAAAATCCTCATCATCCACAAACCCGAGCGGCCGGCCGGCCGCCACCGCCCGCAGGCAATACGGGCTGACGCGCACGCTCGTGTGCGGCGCCAGCAGCTGCACCAGCGCCTGCAGCCCTTGCGCGGTTTTTCCTGGCAGACGCAGCACGCCCAGCAGCGCCAGAAAGCGCGAAACCGGGGTGGCGATATGGTTTGCCGTACCCGGGATCCCCAGCCCCACCAGCCCCAGCAACGACTGAGAAATGGCGTCGCCGCCGCCGGACTCAAAGGTGGCCGGGTAGGAGTATTTGCGCCAGATGCGGTAAAACTGGGTCAGGATGCGGTGGTTGAAAATATCAAGAAACCCCTGCAGCGCCTCGTGCCCCTCCCTGCGCTGCGCAATATCATCCAGATAAACGGTCGGCAGCGGTGAATCAACGCCGTACAGCCCCATAAAGGTCGTGCGCACCTTCGGCGACGCATGCGCGTCCTCTTCGTTATATTCAACGGCCTTCAGCTCGCTGGCCGGGAAGCCCATGCCCGGATGGGGCACCAGCCGCAGCGGGTCATCGCCCGGTTTGCTGGTCGCCCCCAGCGGCGGACGCTGCGGGTGGCGCTTTTCCAGCAGCTGGCAGAAGCGGTAAAAGTTGATTCGCGTCAGCTCGGCTTCCAGACGCGGCGTCAGCCGGGAATACGGCGGTTGTGTTTCTCTTCCCATTCCAGACGTTCTCCGGTCGGTTGCAGGATGATGATCAGGCGGTTAAACAGATAGATATCGGTATAAAGGGCAAAAAAGCGGCTCAGCATTTCACCGAACAGGCAGATATCTCCGTGGCCGGCAAAGCCCCGGCTGTCGAGCGTGACCTCAATCTGTACGCCCCGCAGCAGGTGCCCCTGCTCAAAACGCTCCGTTTCGCCGTGGCGCACATCGACAATCGCCTCCAGCCGGCGGCGGTTCATCTCGCTGTCGCTCCACTCATACAGCGCCAGGGTGCCGCGCAGCACCTCGGCGTTATCCATCATCGACAGGAAGTTGCTGCCCAGATGGCTCAGCACCCGCCAGTGAAAGCGGTCCCGATCCGGCGGGTAACAGGGCTGCGTCGGCGCACAAAGGTTACGCACCCGAACGCTGGCCGCGGTGGTTTTCATCAACGTATCCAGCACCGTGCTCTGCAGCGCGCGCCGCGGCAGCTGGCCGTTGGTGCCGGTAAGCGCCAGCGACAGGCTCTCATTGGCCGGCACCGTATGGTTATCAAACGCCTCGCCGCCCAGAATCAGCCAGGTGTTATACAACCCGGACGGCCCCCGGCGCACCCGGGTGTGGTAATAGTATTCCGGCGCCTCATGGCGCAGCATGCCGCCCTTATGGCGAAAGCTGGCAAACGGCACATAGGTATGGTTGCCGGACGACACCACCGCATCCACCGAATAAATTTCAGTATGGCCGTCCTGCACCCGCATCGGCCGCAGCAGATATTCGGTCTGCAGCGAATCGAGCGTCAGCGGATCGGACTCCAGCGGGAACAGGTTGATCACCGGCACGCAATGCAACCGCAGGTGCTTTTCCGTAAAGGTAAAATCGTGTTCCCAGCGCTCAGCCAGCACCACCTCGATCTCGAACCACGCCAGCTGTGCCGGAAACGCCACGGCGTCCAGCCCCTTCAGGCCGGTGAACATAAACTTCTCACGGAAGGTAAAATACTCCAGCAGCAGCTGATAGCCGCTGAAGCTGCTGTTGCCCGTCGGCCACAGGGTGTCATCATCGCCAAAGCCCAGCGCCGTAAAGTGCCCCGCCAGCGGCCGGCTGTCGCTCTCCCCCGGCAGACGCAGCCGCATGCCGGCGACATTCATGGTGAAAGCCTGATGCATGGCGCAGGCCAGCGGCGCGTCGGCGTTCAGGTAGAGCGGGAGGCAAGCGAGATCGATACGGCTCCAGTCCGCCAGACTGCTGCAGTCAAAGCGCAGCCGCACCAGCGAACGGCCATCCCGATCCGTGGTCAGCGTTGCCTTTGCCAGCGACAGCGGCTGCAGGCTGAGATCCTGCGTGGTGGTGTAGCGACAGCGCGTGCCCTTTTCGCCAATCGGCCGGGAGAGCACCTCAAAGCCTTTGGCAATGCCCATCTTCTCTTTCATTTCCCGCCATTCCGGGGTGAACTCCACTATCGACATCGACGGGATAGTGCGCAGATAATGCGGCCACAGCAGGCTGACCAGCCCCTCGGTCAGCTCCGGCAGGTCGTCATCCAGCTTCTCGCGCAGACGCCCCATCAAAAAGGCAAAGCCCTCAAACAGGCGCTCGACGTAAGGGTCGCGCGCGCCCGCCCGGTCCAGGCCAAGCATCGCCGCGCGTTCGGGGTGGGCCTGGGCAAACTCTTCGCCGGCCTCCAGCAGGTAGCGCATTTCAGCGTCGTAATAACGCAGGGTTAAATCATCCATAAAAACCTGATTATCTGAGGTGAGTGTGATTGCAAAAAAGCGTTCAGCCGCACAGTACCGCGGCGCGCGCCGGGTCGATGGCGATCAGGCCGGCCAGCAGCGCGTCCATCTCCGGCTGCTGACGGACTTTATCCGCCTCGCTACGCGCGGCCTTCTGGCGCAGCAGCTTCAGACGCCGGGCTTTTACCTCAAAGGCCATTTCCGGCGACCACTGGCTCAGCGTCAGCGCCTGAGCGCTGTTGTCCAGCTCCCCCAGCAGATGCAGCGCCATCTCGTTTTTGCCGTACTGCTCCGTGACTCTGGCCATCAGCAGGCGCTGCAGCCAACGATCGCGCGGCGAAGTGACGCCCGGCCGCGTCTGCAGCCAGCCCAGCGCGGCTTCAATGCCGTCGCTGTCGGCTCTGGCCAGCACTTCCGGCTCCAGCGTCAGCAGGTCATCATCCGCCACCGCGACGCTGAGCGGCTCCTCACGCCAGGCGGCGGGATCGTCCAGCACCTGTTGGCCAATCCACCCCAGCGTCACTTCATCGGCAAAGGGGGTGCCGTCATTAAACGCCAGCGACTCCAGCCCCGGCAGGCGGGTAAGCAGCCCCCGCAGATCGCGGCCGATTATGTCCGCCCGCACCGCGTCCGCATCGGTTTTCTGCAGCGCCTGCCAGATGTACCACTGTACATCCAGCCACAGATGGTTAACCCCCTGAGCAAAAAGGTTGTCCGCCAGTTCCAGCAGCTCTGCCCAGCTCTGCTGAAGGTACAGCCGCTTGAGGTGCGCGCGGTGATCCGGCTTGGGCGCGGCAAGGCGCGTGCGACCGCTGGCGTCCAGCGGCGGCAGCGCCGTTAAGGTATCCCAGCGGACGCTTTTCATCAGGTGATGACCGGCCAGCCAGCCCCCTTCGCAATCGCGCAGATACTTCGCCAGCATTTTTGCCTGATCAAGCAGATCGCGCCCTGAATTCACGGCATGCGCCGTCGGCAGCGCCGCGCCGGCGGACGCCGGCTCCGCGTTCTCTTCACGGCTGGTCTGCGGCACCAGCGTGCCGGCGCCGCCATTTTGCGCCAGCCGCGTTTCCAACGCCTGATACAGCGCCGACAGCCGGGGGCGGTTCGCCTCATCCCACGCTTCCATGGCTTGCTCGACCAGCAGCAGCGCCCCCGTTACGCGCCGCATCATGGCCGGGTCGACCTCCGGGTACAGGGACAGACTGTCGAGCACCCGGCCGCTGCCCAGCCACTCCAGCGCGCTTTTGCGGCTACGCTCACGCTGCGGGTGCAGCCCGCCAGCAAACTGCTGCAGCATAGCGGCCAGCAGCTCCAGCCCCTGCGCCAGCCCGGCCTCGCCATCCTGATGCAGACGCGCCCAGATGTAGAAGGTTACGACGCGAATATCCTTGCAGCGCTGCGTCAGCAGCTTTTCCGCCAGAGCGCAAATCAGCCCGGTATCGATGCCGGACAGCTGATTGACCTCCTCGCGGATACGTTGAAAATCGTCGTCGTAGCCCGGATCTTCCCCCGTAGGATTTTCGGCAGAGAGCGGCAGCAGCCAGCTTTGCCAGTTCGCGCAGCGTGTCCTGGCCTGGACCAGTAAGGTTTTTTCATCTACCCCACAGGCGTGGAGTATGTTCTGTAATACACCCATTATTTCATCCATGGCTTAATACTCGGTATCGAACGCGCCCTTTTTAATTCTGTCCGTAACTATATACCTGAATAGACTGACTATGAGGTTCATTAATACTAATGCTGACCACCTCCCACCAAAAGCGATCATCACATATCTAACTTGAACCATTAGAGACATCACCAAGTCGCCTTATGTAAAAATGACATGCCGAAAGGTTAACGCTTGATACTCCTCAGCATGAGCCCATAATATGAACCAGAATCCATCATCTGTGATTTAATGGAAATTTTTGTTCCTTTATCCATTAACTCTTTCGACACTCCTCTTTCCAGTCGTTTCGCCATCGCTGACTCAGGATAGTTGCCTCCACGTAATACCCTGATAGTTCCATAGTCCAAACTAATATCCATCGACTCAAAAGTCATTCCATTAATAACCGGAGCGTACAATCTGATCCCCCCCGCGCCCGGACGAACATTTTTCACATAAATTTTTCTTTGCTTAAACCGCTCGCTATTACTATGGTATGTAATAGTGACATAGATTGCGGAATTTTCATCGCTGAATAAATCCTCGGATTGAATGTCAACATATCCTAAACTCGGTGCAACCATGGTAGCTTGATAGTTTTTTTCAATATAACCTGAATTAATAGCACACCCCACCAACGCCAACGATATAAACCCGATTATAATAACGTTAATTCTTTTCATTTCATGCCCTTTAAGTATAAAAACAAAAGCCAATATCGTTTAATCAAAGCAATGCACTGCCTGAGAAAATAACAGTATATTTAACCACCCTCTTCGCCCCTCCCCAAAATACGCCTATTGATGTTTTTAATCTGTACTGAAATAAAACAGCCTAATTTATCCCTTATCACCAACAGTGTTGGCTACTCTGGTAATTCGCCAGAAACCAAGGCGTATCAAGTTGAATGTTCAGCTGATGGCCTTTATGTTCCTATTATTCAATTCCATTCATAACCGGATCATCGCTAGAACTCAGCGCTTGTGTTGCCGCTGTGGCATCCACACTGAATATCTGCTCTGGAAGCGTGAAACCGCGTAACGCCAGCAGCGCCAGCGGGCCAATGCCCAGCTGTGAACGCAGCACCCACTGCAGCGTGCGGCCACCCGGCGCGCTGAAGCTCATCATCCACTGGCTGCGATCGAGCTGGCGCCGCTTGCCCTGCTCCAGCCAGCGGATAAAGCCCCAGGTGCCGCCGTAGTCGCCAAACAATCGGGCGCCGGCGTTGGTGGCGCTCCAGGTCAGCATGGTGCCCGGCTTAAAGGTCTCTCCCGGCCAGCGGAAAGTCTGCCATTCCGCCATCTGGTTGAAGTAACGCAGTTTCTGGCCGTCAATGGTCAGCGTGGTTTCCACCACCTGAGGCGTCGGACGCGCCTGCAGTTCAAAGCCGATCCCCTGGCTGCCGTCGGTAAACAGAATGTCCGACAGCTGGCTGAGCTGGTTGACGGCCTTCAGAAACGCCGGGTTAACGTTCAGCCCCTGGCTGTTGGTTTTATCCACCACCCACCGGCTGCCCTCTTTGTGCAGCACGCCGCCCAGCTCCTGCGCCAGAAAACGTTCAATGCGGCCGGTATCCTTGCGGATAAACTCCGCCAGCATCGGCAGCGAAGCCTCACTTTTACTGGCGGCGAACGGATAGCGGCCGTCGAAGGCGCTCTGCCAGTTGCTGACCACCGCCCTGCGCCACTTGCCGTTCAGGCTGGCGGCGGACGGCTGCAGCACGGTTTCCCAGGCTTGCGTCAGCGGCTGGACGAACATCGTCTGCCCAAAGCCGCTCCACTCCTCGCCGAGGCTGGCGGCCATCAGGCTGCCGTACTGCTGGGTGTCGGTCAGATCGACGCTTTTGCCCTGAAATACCGTCTGCGCCAGCGTCTGCATTTTTTCCTGCGGGTCTGAAGCGCTGGCCACCTGCTGCAGCCGTAACCGTACGCGGGTAATGCGGGTCAGGTAGATTTGCAGGCTGAGGGTACTGTTGGCCGCCATCACCTGACCGGCCGGATTTTTGCCCATCAGGGTCAGCAGCGGGCCGAAAGCCTCATCCAGCGGGCCAACCGGCCCGGCCGCGCTCTGATCGATGGCCGGCCGGCTGTCGCTGTGGAGCAGCTCTTTCGCCGATTTGAGCAGCGAATCGGACAGCGCCTTGCCCTTCTGCCCGGTTTGCCCCTGCCAGGCCAGCGTATTCATCAGGGCAATCAGCGGCGACTGCCGTACGTCGCTCATCAGCGTCAGCTGGTCGGTCACATCGGCAATGTTGTTGGCCGGCTGCCAGTGCAGACCGTTGAGGAAACCGAGCCAGCTGCCGGCAAAATCCGTGAAGTAACGCTGCGTCAGGCGGGCCTTCAGCGCTTCCGGCGAGATATCCGCCGCGACGCCCTGGCTGCTGTCGCTCAGCACCCAGTCGATCTCATCGCGCCGGGCGTTGGCCGCCTTCTCTATCGCCTGCTGAATGCCCCCTTCCCAGGCCTGACGGGTGAACATTCCCGGCACCACCTCCCGGCTGTCGAACAGCCGCCGGGCATCGGTGCCGCCGGTCATATCTTCCAGCCGCAGATCGGCAAAGTTACGGCGCACCGATTTGAGCATATTCTCATACAGCGTACTTTCAGCGTTGCGACGCCCGATCTGCTGCAACAGCACCTGACGGCTCTGGCTGACCAGCGCCGCATCCGGGGTAATTTTCCAGCCGGGCTGCTGAGCCAGCTCGGCGATATAGAACGCCCACAGGTCCGGCGCCAGGCTCTGCCACAGCCCGGGGGAGATGCCCCGGGGCGCAGGCTGCACCGCCTGCAGGGTTTGCGCATAGAAAGCGGCGTCAACCTTATCCGGGCGCGCCATCATCAGCCAGGCTTTCAGCCGATCGTAACCGGGTTTGGCCAGCGCGATGCGCTGTGGGCTGTTGGGCGGCGAATTCACCAGTTGGGTCAGCGTTTGCCGCAGCGCCTCGCCGGCCGGATCGCGGATCAAACGGTTATTCGCCACGCCGTACCAGGGCAGCATCGCGGCCAGCAGCTGCGGATTGTGATCCAGCCCGAAACGCTGATACCAGGGCGCGCCTGCGCGGCTATGCTGCTGCAGACGGCCGGCGTCGTTGCGCAGCGCATGCAGAGCGCCGAGCTGCGCATCCGTCACCGCCGGCCGGGCGACCAGCGCCTGCGCCTTGTCCGCCACCGCGACAATTTGCTGGCGGTTGGCGACGAAGGAGATCGTCATCCCCACGGCCCACAGCCCGATGCCGGCCATCACCGCCAGCGCCAGCGTCTGTTCCCAGGCCATGCCGACCCGGCGGCCGCGGACGCGGTCATCAAAGATGCCCTGCCAGGCGTCCGAGAAGGTAACGGCATGCGGATGCCTCGCCGCTGCGGCACTCTCTTTGCTCCCTTGAACCTGTGCGTCAGCCGCACCCGGCAGGCTGAACATCAGGCCGCGCAGCGGCACGCGCCGCTGGGCGCCGTACAGCCACGGCGTCAGCGCATTTTTCCAGCGCGCGCCGTCGCCCTGCTCCAACCGCTGCGCCAGACGCAGCAGAAAATCAAAGGCCCGGTTTTCCGCCACCTGAGCAAGCCCCTGTGCACGCAGCTGCGGCAGCAACTCGCCGAGCCGGGCCGCCGCCTCGTCCGCGCTGCCCCGCGCCGGCAGCGTAATACCTACCGCCTGGGGCTGCCGACCCGCCTGCGGCCAATCGCTGCTGCACAACTGCCACAGCCAGACCGCCGGCTGGTAACGCAACAGGTCGCCGATTTTTTCCAGCCCCCGCAGATCGCTATCACTCAGCTGCGGCGTCAGCGACTGGTCTGTATTCAGCACGCGGACAACCCCGTCCAGCGGGCGGCCGCGGCGCAGCCTGCGCAGGGCGGAGAGTTGTTCGCGGTCGGGATCCGATGCCAGGCCACCGCCGTAAATCAGCACGGTGCGGCTGCCCTCGAGCCAGCGCTGAGCCTGCAGGCCGGGAACCAGTTGTTCAATAGCGGCAGCATCGCCGACAACCAGCAGCAGATGCACTTTGCGCCGCCAGAAAGGGCCGTAGCGGGTACGGAGATGTTTTTTCAGCGCGACATATGCGGTTTCTCGCCCACTTGCCGTTGTCGGTTGACGCTTACGGGATGTCGACGGGCTAACCTTGTCCTTAATCAGCAAGCGGAAAGCCATAAAACCCAGCATCAGCAGGCTGAGCGCCGTTCCCCAGACGATAAAACCGGCAACGATCAGCGGACGCAACGCATCCCATTGCGTAGCACGTTCGCTCCCCCACAGCCACCATGCCAGCCCGCCTAACAGGACCAGCAGCGTGGTCACAGCAATACAGACGGCGGCCGTGGCTGCCACAGAGATGACAGCAGGTTTATTGACGTTGTCCATCAGGTTTTACAATTCCAAGTGCGAGGGTGTTCATCGGATCGCGGGCAACCCAGCCACACGGTTGTTGGTGATGCGCGGCGTAAATTGCCGCCAGCGATAAAACGATCAGAGCGTCCATATCGCCGATATCTCCCCAGTTAGCATCCTGCAGATGCTGGCTGACGTCCCAGCCGCTGGACGCCAGCACCTCCAGACCGGGGTGGGAAAACAGCGGGCAGGCTTCGGGGGGAGCTTTCAGTTCACTCTGTTCCAGCGCCCGGGTACAGACCGCAGGCAAAGCATCCCCCTTCTCGGCCGAGAAGGCTTCGCCACGCGTCAGTTGCACCGGGCCGTACCGCCCGGCCAGCCACAGGACGGCGGACTCCCCGGCGGGACGTTTGCTTCCGGGCTGCACGGCGACCACCTGACAGCCGGCGATCAGCACCGTGTCTTCCGGCCCGGCGTCGGCGAGACAGCTGGCGATCGCCGTCAGGCTGGCTTCCCCTTGCCAGGGGGCTGGCCGCGCCGGCAGCTGGAGCGCCGGGAAAGCGGCAGCCATTTGGGTGCGGAATGTCTGCCAGGCAGCGTCGGCTCCCTGCCAGTAGCAGCGCAGCGGCGCGGTGAGCGTGCTTTCGCCACGCTGCCTTTGCCACTCAATAACCAGCAGTTCCGCCAGCCGCTTTTCACGCATACCGGCGTCAGCGGCAAAAATTTGCGGCAGTCTCAAGGTGTTACCGCCACCTTCTCTTTTTTCTTCCGGAGGACGCTGCTCACGATTAAGCACCCGCAACCAGTCGGTTGTGCGCGTACCCGCAGGCCCCAGCAATACGCCTTCCCTTAACCAGAACGGCTGGCGATGCTGCGCCCACCACCGCTGCCGTTCATAGTCCACCAGTTGGTCGTAGAAAGCGGCGTTATGCACGCTGATACGATAGTACAGCAACCGGGCCAGCCAGCCGGTACCTGCCAGCAGCAGTGCCAGCAGGATACCGGTGGCGACCAGTAAACGGTTCCCTTGCGCAGATGCCAGCAGTGCGCTGGCGCTGCCGCACAGCAGCACCAACAGCGCCGCAGCCGACAGCCAGCGGCCGGTACTGGGCGGACGCGCCATTTTGTACTGCGGATAGTCAGGAGCGCACCTCACTGGTCAATACCGCAGTCGGGAAACGAGCTGACCAGCGTACAGCCGCAGGCGCAGCGGTGGCCGTGCAGCGCCACCGGCTGCCCATCGATCGTGGTGCGCGAGCTGCCTTCCGCAATGGTGGTCATACCGTGTTTATTACAGCTCACCGGATCGCCCTTACAGGCAAACCCCTGACCAAAGCACTGATAACGCCCCGCCAACACCCTGCCGCCGTATTCCCGCAGCCGGTCCCCTTTACGGATGACTTTATTCATCGACAGCTCCTTCTCAGGCGATCGAGGTCAGGACTTGCTCAAGCCAACTGGCCGGGATCGCGGCCTGCGCCCGCGCCAGCTGCTGTTCCGCCACCAGTGCTTTTTGCTGGGCGACCACGACGCCCGGCTCCCGGGTAAATGCCCGCAGCCGTTCCCCGCCCGGCAGCTGCGGCACGGGTTCCCGGGTGATCCGATCCAGTACTTCAACCTGCAGCGCCCGCACAGCCCCGGTTGCCGCCAGTCCTGACAGTTTGCCGCTCAGGCTCTTTTGTTTGAAGCTCAGCACCACGCCGGTGGTCAGGGTGGCAAACCCTACCAGGTTGCCGGCGATCACCAGCGGCGACAGCGACTTATTACACTTGTCGCTGAAGTAAATCATGCGGTAGCGGAAGTAGCCGCCCCACATCTCGCGCGAACCCAGCGCGGCGTGCATAAACCAGGCGCGCGAGTCATGCACCTGATCGTCAAACAGCGCCCTGACCAGCCCGGCAGGCTGCTCCGCGTTGCTGGCCTCACCGGCTTCGGGGAACAGGATAGCCACGCGGGCCTCCCCGGCTGCCTTCATCCGCCGGTATTCCTGCGGCTCATCATCGGTATTGAGCACAAAAATCATCGGCTGCAGCACGGTATCCAGCACCGCCTGCGCCAGATTCTCCGGAATGCGGTAACCGTCAAAGTAATCCTTGCCAAACTCCTTCGCCGCTTCAAACAGCTGGGTCTGCGCTATGTCCGGGTCGAAATCCTTGACGCCCGGATAGAGCACCAGATCGTCCATCTGGTCGGCGGGCTGTTTTGCAATCTGATCGTTGCGTAATTCAATAATATCTTGCTGTTTTTTATTCCGTGCCTTTTCAGCCGCCTTACGTACGGCAGGCAACGCTTCGCTGTTCGTGGCGCGCTGGTAAAATGGCGTTTTCAGCATCGTTCCTCTGGCATAGCGGTCGATACGCCAGGCGGTGAGCCAGGCAATCTGGTTTTCGACCAGGCTTTCCAGACTGCCGCTGGCGCGCGGCGGATCGTAGCTGGCGGCCTCTTCAGGGGAGACTTTTTCTGGCGTGGTCAGATTCAGGGTGAGTTCGCGCCAGGCATTGAAGCGTTTAATTAGAATTTCATCAATAAAGAATTCGTCCAGTAAATCTAATGGCATTTTCCGCCAAAAATCTCTTTTAAAATCATCAGGAAAAAAGTCTTGAGGCACTTTTAATGGTGCTCCAGCACCAAACGCAGCGGCATACATATCATTCAGAGGGATCTGTGATAGCAATAAAGCATCATCTTTCCCTCTAGCCTTCCCTTGATCACCTGGCGGATAGCCCCCTCCCAGATCCGAGTGCATCCCCGGGTACACCACTTCGGTAGCATAAGGCGGGTACTTGCCGTTACCCCGGCGCACCGAGTCCATCGGAAAGCAGAGGCGCTGTTCATGGCCGGACACCAGATGCAGGCATTTTTTTATCAGCCCCGGGTAGGTTTCATCGCTCGGCAGCTCCATCGTGCCGTCCGCCCAGGACATATGCCCCTCGGCAATCGGCACCACGTGCGCCACCCCGACCGAGGCCACGGTGTCCAGCAGCCCGAGAAACTCCACGCTGATGGGCAGCTGCATTTCACCAATCTGCAGACACTGCGGGGGATTTTCCCCTGCCGCCGCCGGCGGCGGCAGCAGCTCGCTCAGCCAGCGCACAAAGGCGCGCGCCGCCGCCGCGCCGCGGGAAAAACCATAGACGTACAGCTTGATCCCTAACAGCTTCGGTTTGCCCGGCTCCGGCTGGGTCAGCAATGGCCTCAGCTGCGGGGCTAGCTCATTCAGTAAACGACAAAACTCCTCGTAGCGGTTATGGCTGCCGCCAAACCATAGACGGTCCCAGCTGGTGCCCATGTTGCTGATAGACCGGCGACTCTCCGCAGTGGTCAGCCATTTTTCAGTGGCAGTAAACTTCAGCACATCAATAATACGCAGCAACGCCCAGTTAATGCGCTCTTCCCCCTTGGTTGCGGCCACCAGCCCGAAGAGGGAATAATCCGGGTCGTTCACTTCCGGGAACGGGGTGCCCACGCCGGGCATATAGAACTTAAAATATTTCCCCTCACCGTCTTGCGCCCCATCCAACAGCGCGTGCTGATCGTCGAGCGGCACTCCGCCAGCCGTACCGGTCCCGATAGTGGCGCGAAACAGACGGGCAATATTGGTCGGATGCTTGGGATCAGACAGAAGCAGGTCATTATTCAGGTTATTGCCGGTGCCGTCGAAAAACAGGCTGATATGCAGCGTTTTACAGCACGGCGGCTCCACGCGTCGTGCTGTGGACAGACACAACTCCTGCCGGTAGAGCCGTTCGGCGCTGTTCTGCTGATGGCAGTTCTGCCCGACCTGCAGCGCCTGGGTCGGCAGGCGTCCCTGCGCCGGAAACGGCGGCGGCACCCAGGCCAGATCGATTTCTGTTACCTCGGACATACTTTCGGCTCCTTCATCCTGATGGGCTCTTTTATCGGGTAGTTGGCATTTCTCGGTGACCAGCAACTGGTCGTCACCTTCACCTCGTCGCACGGCAAAAAGTGCACAGTAATACCGCAGACATCCTGGCCGTTATAGTCGGGAACCGGCACGGTTTTGCTGTGTTGGCGCTTTTGCGCATCAATGTTTTTTTTCCAGGCAAGATATTTTTTCCTGTCCTGATAGCCAGGAAAATCCATGGAATACCCCACTCCAGTTTCCCAGTCAATACGCACCGTCATGCCCGGCGTCCAGCGGGCGGGTACGCTGTAGCAGCAGCCGCCACCGCCGCCCTGATACGGACCGATAATGTCGATGCCCGACTGGTGATTGACGCTGAAGTGGTTAATCGCCCATTTGGTATGGTTGATGGCGTCAATGGTGCCGCCCCCGCCGCCGGCCTGCGCGGCGGGCTGTGAGCAGCCGGTTAACAGCAGCAGACCCGCCAGCAGCGGGCTTAACAGTGAATGTTTCATCTGACTTTCCTTGTATCACGCGTGCAGTCACGCTGAAATGAAGACGGACGCCCAGTCCGGAGCAGTTTCCGTTACCTCGGACAGACTTTCGGCTCCTTCATCCTGATGGGCGCTTTTATCGGGTAGTTGGCATTTCTCGGTGACCAGCAACTGGTCGTCACCTTCACCTCGTCGCAGGGCAAAAAGTGCACCGTAATACCGCAGACATCCTGGCCGTTATAGTCGGGAACCGGCACGGTTTTGCTGTGTTGTTTGTTGTTTTTTTTCAACTTGTCCCTCCATTCCCTATATTTTTTTGAATCAGAAAACCCAGGGAAACCTTCAGTCGATGCCTCCCCGCTTTCCCAGTCAATACGCACCGTCATGCCCGGCGTCCAGCGGGCGGGTACGCTGTAGCAGCAGCCGCCACCGCCGCCCTGAAACGGGCCGATAATGTCGATGCCCGACTGGTGATTGACGCTGAAGTGGTTAATCGCCCATTTGGTGTGGTTGATGGCTTTGATGGTGCCGCCCCCGCCGCCGGCCTGCGCGGCGGGCTGTGAGCAGCCGGTTAACAGCAGCAGACCCGCCAGCAGCGGGCTTAACAGTGAATGTTTCATCTGACTTTCCTTGTATCACGCGTGCAGTCACGCTGAAATGGGGGGAGATTCCCAGTCCGGAGCAGTTTCCGTTACCGCGGACAGACTTTCGGCTCCTTCATCCTGATGGGCGCTTTTATCGGGTAAGCGGGGCTGCCGTAGATGTAGCAACTGGTTGTCACCTTCACCTCGTCGCAGGGCAAAAAGTGCACCGTAATACCGCAGACATCCTGGCCGTTATAGTCGGGAACCGGCACGGTTTTGCTGTGTTGGCGCTTTTGCGCATCAATGTTTTTTTTCCAGGCAAGATATTTTTTCCTGTCCTGATAGCCAGGAAAATCCATGGAATACCCCACTCCAGTTTCCCAGTCAATACGCACCGTCATGCCCGGCGTCCAGCGGGCGGGTACGCTGTAGCAGCAGCCGCCACCGCCGCCCTGATACGGACCGATAATGTCGATGCCCGACTGGTGATTGACGCTGAAGTGGTTAATCGCCCATTTGGTATGGTTGATGGCGTCAATGGTGCCGCCCCCGCCGCCGGCCTGCGCGGCGGGCTGTGAGCAGCCGGTTAACAGCAGCAGACCCGCCAGCAGCGGGCTTAACAGTGAATGTTTCATCTGACTTTCCTTGTATCACGCGGGCAGTCACGCTGAAATGGAGACGGACGCCCAGTCCGGAGCGGCTTCCCTTCGCCATCAGGCCGTTTCTGCTGCACCAAGCCATTTTTGCATCACCCAGGCTTCACGCGCATCATCCAGAATAATGCCCTGATTGGTAGCCTCCACCATGCCCTGGTAGCAATCAGAAAACAGCGCCTGCCGCGATGCATAAACGCCCGCTGGCGGTGCGCGGTGCGCCAACAACACCATGACATCACAGACGCACATCAGGTACTCCAGTTGGCGATCGCTGAGATCGATTTTATGGTTTTTTTCATCGCGAGCCTGAGGCGTGCCGCAACCTTTTATGCCCCTCGGGTGACCATCCATATCCTGCCATGCCCAGAACAGGGCCGGGCGCAACAAAGGCTGCTGTTGCTCCTCACTGAGGATGTGTGTAAAAAGCAGGGGAAATATCCGCGTATCGTAAAATCGCAAAATGCCGCCCCTTCCCTCCTGCAACACGTCCATGCACTGTGTTAACCAGGCCGTCAGGGCAGAGAACGGCCAGGGTGAACATAGCAGCAGCAACGGTGCCTGTACGGCAACCTGCCGGCTAATTTCCAGCAGCCACTGCTGCTGCTGGACATTATCAAGCGTTATGCGCGCAATCAGCGGAGCATCATCGACAATAAACGCTTCCGGCAGCCCACGGTACAGCGATTGCCACTCTACCGACAGCGCGTTCAGTGCCGGGATAACACTAAAATCCAGCCCGGCCTGATCAATGATCATATCCAGATAATCGGTTCCGGATGCCCGACAGGCAGCGGCTACTTCCTCAATCCATGGCGTAGTCATTTATGCCTCCCTTGGCACGAAGCCCTGCGCCAGCTGCTGCGCTTTTTTCAGACACTCTTTACACACCGATGCCGGGAGCTCAGGCAGGGGAAACGTCTCACTGGCTGGCCCCTGCAGATCGTGCTGACCTTTCAGGCTGATTAATCCCGGACCGTGAATTTCCACCACGCCCTGCGGCGTGAGGCGAATATAAGCCCCGCCGCAGCCCAGAGTGATGCCATTTTTAGCCGTCAATTGCAGGTGTCCCTGCGTAGACTGGACGGTAATCTCTTTCAGGGAGGTCAGCGATAAGATATCGCCATGTGACTCCATCTCCAACGGGCCCTTGGCGGATACCAGCCGCATACCCTCGCTCTGCGCCAGCAGCGAGACGGCCTGACTGGCGTTTGCCGACAGGCGCTGTGCGCTGGTGAGGTTTACTTCGCCAAGGCTCTGCATATACAAACCGTTACCGCTGTGCAGCAACATCGTTTCAGGGGTCATGGCGCCCAGCCCTTTCGGCGCGCTCATTAGCAGTAACGGATCTTTCAGTTTGTCTGCGCTGTCCGCCAACTGTTTCAGTCCGCTGACCGCAGGGCTGTGGCTACGGTGGATCTGCGTAATACTGCCCCACTCGGCGACCTGATGCAGCGCGCCTTTCAGCAGGCTAATCACAGGCTGCATCGCCAGCACTTCGCCCTGCGCCTTTGGCTGGCCGTCGGCGCTGATGAACAGCCCCTTCTGCGCCCGGATGGCGCCCCAGCTGTCGGTGCGCAGCTCAAAGCCCTCGCCGCGCTGCTGCTTTTCCGCATCGACCAAATGACCGAGGTTCAGCTGGCTCTTGCCGCCGTACTCGGTGGAGACCTTGATATGCTCCTGGCCCCGGCTGTCGTCCAGGCGGATTTTGTTGTTCGCCGGCGTGCGCAGCACGTTGCGTTTGTAGTTGCGGATGGTGACCGGGTCCGGGTGCGCCGAATCATGCAGCACGCCGGCAATGTACGGCCGGTCCGGGTTGCCGTCCTCAAAGCCGATCGCCACCTCGGTGCCCGCCAGCAGCGGCAGGTGCAGGCCGTAGGTCTCCCCGGCGTAGGGCCGCGACTGGCGCACCCACAGGCTTTCAAAGCCGGTTTCCCAACCCGCCCGGTCAAACAGCATGTTGACCCGGTAGCGGCCGTCGCGGTCGATATGCCCGTAGCTGTCGTTCTCGGTGGTGCTGGTGACCCGCGCCGGCAGCGTGCCGGCCATCACCGGCCGCAGCGGCGCGACCGGTCGGTAGGCATAGTCCGCATCGTCCGGGATCGCCTCAAAGCCGATTTCCAGGCTCTTGTCGCGCCGCGCCGTGCTGATCGTCCGGACGATCGCCACGCCCCGGCGGAATACCTCCGCCACCTCCGCGCCGCCGCTCACCCTGATGACTTCGCCCGGCACCAGCGCGACGCTGCTGCTGACGCCGAACAGCCGGGTCTGACGGTTCAGGTAGCGTTCATGGCGGATGCGGGCATAAAACGCGCCGCTCTCTGCGGCCGGGGTACGCCCGTCGCCGCTGCCGGCCGTCAGGTAGTTATCCGCATAATGATAGGCATCGCCATAGGTGGTGCCGTCGCCGGCGCCAATCTCCGCCTGCGCATCCATCGCCTCCAGCGCCTGCCGGTAGTTGTAATCCCGCAGGCTGACCTGTTTTTCCACCACCTGATGGCGGCTCTCCAGCCCCCAGCACGACTCTACGCCCTCGTCATGCTGGCCGGAGGGCGGCACCGACGGCAGCGTCAGCCCCGCGCCGTAGCCCTGACGACCGTCGCAAAACTCCACCACGTCGATATTCAGCCGGGTGTCGGCGGTAAAGCGGAACCAGATGCCCAGCTCCCCCAGCAGCCGGGTGATAAAACGCAGGTCGTCCTCACCGTACTGCATCACCTGCTCGCGCCGCGGGTAGTCCTGCGTCAGCGAGAACAGGAAATCCTGACCGCGCATGCCGTGGCGCTCGCGCAGGATTTTCTCCACGATCTGCGGCGCAGACATATCCTGATAGATGGCGTTCTGCCGGCTGTGGGCCAGCAGCGCCAGCCGCGGCGACAGGGTCAGCGCGTAGCGACTCTCATCGTTGGTCGTTCCCAGACGCTCGAAGCCGGTGACTACGCCCTGGATCACCCGCAGCGGCTGCTGCAGTTTAATCGCGGCGCCCTGATTGAACGGCGCCTGCAGCGTCAGCGACGCCGCCTTCATCAGCATCGCCTGCCGATGAATACCGTGATCGGCGCTGGTAAATTCAATCCGGTAGCTGAACGGTTTACTTAGTTCCTCCTGCCCCTCAAAGGCCAGCACGTCCAGCAGCGCGTTGCAGTCCGCCACCTGCAGCAGGTGGTGGCTGTGGCTGAAAATCACCGCAAGCGGATTTGCCATCATCACTCTCCCTTGTTGTTATCAAACGCCAACACAATCCCTTCCTCGTCATGCCAGTCGAGGGTCAGAGCCTGCGGTTTCCGCTTCGCCGCCATCTGGCTTAACAGCTGCTGGCTGAGCACCGGCAGCAGCTGCTGGTTAAGCAGGCTGTCGACGTTGCGCGCGCCGGTATCCGGCAGCAGGCAGGCGGCGGTCAGCGCGTCGTACAGGCCGTCGCCGATCTGGGTGGCGAGACCGTAGTGGCGCTGCAGCCGCCGGCTGACCTGCTCCAGCTTCATCTGCACGATGGTGCGCATCGCCTCCGCCGCCAGCGGCCGGTAAATCACCGTCTGGAAACGGGCCAGCAGCGCCGGCTGGAAGTGGTCGCGCAGCAGCGGCCGCAGCAGCTCCTGCAGATCCGCCTCCGTGGCCTGCGGCTGTTCGTCCAGCAGCTGCATAATGTGGTCGCTGCCGAGGTTGGAGGTCATCAGGATCACGGTGTTGCGGAAGTCGATTTCGCGTCCCTCGCCGTCGCGCATAAAGCCGCGGTCGAACACCTGATAGAACAGGTTCATCACGTCGCGGTGCGCCTTTTCCACCTCATCCAGCAGCACCACGCTGTACGGCCGCTTGCGCACCGCCTCGGTCAGAATACCGCCCTGGCCGTAGCCGACGTAGCCCGGCGGCGAGCCTTTCAGTTGGGAAACGGTGTGCGGTTCCTGATATTCGGAGAGGTTGATGGCGATCAGCGATTTTTCACCGCCGTACAGGCAGTCGGCCAGCGTGAGTGCGGTTTCGGTTTTACCGGTGCCGCTCGGTCCCACCAGCAGGAACACGCCCTGCGGCCCATTTTCGCTGGTCAGGCCGGTTTTGGCGGCGCGCAGCCGCTGGGCAATGGCGTACAGCGCCGCATCCTGCCCGACCACCCGCCGGCCGATTTCCGTCTCCAGACTCAGCAGTTCGTTCTGCTCGTCCTTCATTAAGGAAGAGAGCGGCACCCCGGTCCAGTCGGCGATCACGTTGGCCACGCTGCGGGCGTCAACGTCCGCCGTGAGCAGCGCCTGCTCGAGGGGCAGCGCCGCCAGCGCCTGCTGGACAGTCGCGATCTCCGCCTGACGCGCGCCGTCCGTACGGCACGCCAGCAGTTGACCAATCAGTTCCTGCTCCTGACGGTACTGGCCTTCCAGCTGCGCCAGACGCTGGTTCAGTTCCGCGGTCTGGGCGGCGATGGCCGCCAGCCGTCCTTCTTCTGCCGGGTTGCCGACGGCGATATCCGCCAGCAACGCCTGCTCTTCCAGCGCCAGCGCGGTAACGGCGGCCTGTGCGTGGACGATCGCTTCCGGCACGGTGTCCAGGCTCATGCGCACCCGCGCGCTGGCGGTATCCAACAGATCCACCGCCTTATCCGGCAGCTGGCGGCCGGTGAGATAGCGGCGGGAGAGCGTGACGGCGGTGCGCACCGCCTCATCGGTGATATGTACGCCGTGGTGCTGCGCATAGCGGGATTTCAGGCCGCGCAGCATCAGGCAGGCGATGGCGTCGTCCGGTTCGTCCACTTTCACCATCTGGAAACGACGCTCCAGCGCCGCGTCGCGCTCGAAGTACTGTTTGTATTCGCTCCAGGTGGTGGCGGCGATGGTGCGCAGTTCGCCGCGCGCCAGCGCCGGCTTCAGCAGGTTGGCGGCATCGGCGCCGCCGGCCTGATTACCGGCGCCGATAATGGTGTGGGCCTCGTCGATAAACAGCAGCACCGGCGTCGGCGACTGCTGCACCGCATCGATAATGTTTTTCAGCCGCTGTTCAAACTCGCCCTTCACGCCGGCGCCGGCCTGCAGCAGCCCGAGATCCAGCGTACGCAGGGTGACCGGCTGCAGGCTGGCCGGTACGTTGCCCTCGGCAATGCGCAGCGCCAGCCCTTCCACCAGCGCGGTTTTCCCCACGCCCGGTTCGCCCACCAGGATCGGGTTGTTTTTACGCCGGCGGGAGAGAATGTCCACCATCTGGCGGATCTCGGTATCGCGGCCGAACACCGGGTCGATCGCGCCGGCCCGCGCCTTGGCGGTGACGTCGAGGGTGAATTTATCCAGCGCACCCTGTAGCGCCGGGGAGAGTTCGCCCGCCTTTAGCTCGGCGTCCGCCGCAGGCTCCGCCACCTCGGCGCAAGTCTGCGCCAGCCCGGCCTCCTGCTGCACCTCCGGACGCTCTTCCGACTGCGCATCCAGCAGCGGACGCAGGCGCTCCAGCTGGCTCTGTCCCAGCGTTAGCAGCGGCCACAGGCCGTCGCAGCGCGCCAGCGCGGGCTTGCCTACCAGCGCCGTCAGCAGGTGAACGCTGCGGATCTGCGTCTCGCCGGCCAGCGAGGCCAGCAGCCAGGCCTCCTGCAACAGCGTCAGCAGGCTGTCCGCCAGTTCCGGCCGCCCACGCACCGAGCGCGGCAGGCCGTCCAGCCAGTTCAGCAGCGCCTGCCAGATCTCATCCATATTCCATTCGTAACGCCGCGCCAGTACCGTCAGATCTCCCTCGCCCTGCTCCAGCAGCTTCAGCAGCCAGTGCTCCGGCAGGATCTGCGCATGGGCGCGGGTCTGACACAGCGACGCCGCCCCTTCCAGGGCGCGGGCGCAATAAGGATTAAGACGGCGTAACAGGACGGCTGAATTTTCCATAATTCTCTCTCTTGATTAATCGGTTCCCGGGCACGCTACCGCCCATCGCTATTCCTGGTGGTCAGGAGCCAAAGCGCATCAGGTCAGATTGCCGGATTGTGATCTCTTTGCTGAACGCCCGGATGCCGGATGCTCAGGAAAAAAGCGGACAGGAAACCTGTCCGCACAGGCTGTTAGCCTCATCATTCCTGTCGCAGGAGACGGTAGGTTTACCCTGTGACCGGAGTCAGCAAACGCTGTCAGTACGCCTGCGGCGCGAAGTATGACGGGGCATTACGCGGTAGCGCGTTCGTTCCAAGAGTCGGAATGAATGATGTTGCCGTCTTTGTAGGTCCAGGTGATTTTTTCGTAACGCAGCTCGATCTGCTCGAGGTGGTTATGCTTTTCAAACGACGGATCCTTGATGTCATGCATCAGCGGATTCACTTTCACCACCTTCACGTTCTCCAGTTTGGTGTTGAAGTACTCCACTTCCTGACCGGCATCGTTAATGCGGTACCATTTGAACTCCGCCGACTTCAGGGTCTGGCCGGTGGTGACCGCCTTGTACAGGTACGGGCTGGAGGCATCGATTTCCTTGGTAAACAGGAACGGCGTATGGATACGGGTGCCGGTCAGCTTGCCGGTGTTGTTATCGGTCGGGATGTACAGGTTATGTTCCTGCGCCACCACTTCGATGCTGCCGTCGCGATCTTGAACGTCCACCGACCCTTTGATGTCCGCGCCGCCGTCGTCTTTCAGCCAAAGATAAACAGGAATTGCCATTTCATTTTCTCCACTCGTTGTTATCAACGCCGTCACCTTCCAATGATGACGGCGGGGTTGCGTCCGGCAGCCGGCAGGCGTCCGCCTGCGGCACCAGACTGATTTCGACACGTCGGTTAAGCGCACGGCCTTCCGACGTATCGTTGTCGGCGACAGGGCGGCTTGCGCCGTAGCCCTGCACCGCAAAACAGCTTTCCGGCACGTCGCCGGTATCGCGCATCCAGTTGCGCACCGCCTCGGCGCGCTGCAGCGACAGCCGCTGGTTCAGCGGCGCCTTGCCGGTGTTGTCGGTATGGCCGCTGACCACAATCAGCCAGCCCGGTTTGGCCTTGATGCCCACCAGCGAATTGACCAGCATTTTGGTCGAGCCGGCTTTCAGCTCCGCCTTGCCGGAGTCAAACAGCGACATGCTGTCGAGGCGGACAATTTTCGGCACCGGCGCCTGCGGTTTGACTTCTGGCGGCGGTGGCGGGACATATGACCGAATGGCATCCAGCAGCGGTGCACGCAGGCGTTCGCCCCGATACAGCCCCAGCCCCAAACGCTGCGGTTCGCCGTTGCGCGCATAGTCGTCCAGCCGTGCGGCGTTCAGACGCAGCCTGGTTACCGCCTCCGCCTTCGGCCCGTAATCGTCCATAGCGATGCGGTGATAGTGGCGGATATCAAAAGCCAGGCGCTTGAGCAGCAGCGCGTTATTCCAGGCGCTGCCGCACAGCGCGACGGCCGCCGCCAGGGTAAAAATCGTCAGTCCGCTGCGCCATGCCCGCTGACGCGGCGTTAATCCCTCGCCCGCAGGCAGTAAAGGCAGAATAAAATCGGGCAGTGGCATGCGCACCGGCTCCGCGGCTGCCGCAGGCTGCCAGCCGTCGACCTGGCTTAGCGCCGTATGGCGGCGTAACCACTCGCCCCACAGCGATGCCGGCAGCGCGCCGTCAACCGACGGCCCCAGCCCCCATAAGACAGCCATCGGCGTAACGGCGGGCGCGTCCGGGTTTTCATGGGTAAATACCGCCGTCACAGACTGTTCAAACCACGCCATCAGGCTGTTGAGTACAATCTGCTGCCGCGCCGCCATCTCACCGCCGTTGTTCATCCAGGCGGCAACCGCAACGGGCGCCGACGATTCCCGCCATACGCGAACGGGCTCACCCGTCATTGCCGCCTGCCAGAGCGGCTCGGGCGACATGACGCAACCAGCCTGCGCATGCAGCACCAGCGGTATGGTATGGCGGGTCTGTTTGCGCAGTTGGCTTATCTGCCAGCGCAGCGCCAGCAAATGACTGGTCAGGCGTTCCGCATCGTTATGCCGCTGCGGGCACAGGGTAACCATCACCGCAAGCTGACGCCCCCAGGCCGGCCGCATCTGCAACAGCAGGCGGGCGGTCTGCAGCAGCTCCTGATGCGACTCAATCCGGATCCAGCAGCCTTCCGCCATCGTCAGCACCGCTGATGCTGCCGGCCATTGCCGGGGCAGATCGCCGCACACCAGCACCACCGGATGCCGCCAGCTCGCCTCGGGCAGATTCTCCAGCGAAGCGGCGATCTCCGGCGGCGAATGACGACGCGTCAGCCAGAGCGCCAACAGCAGGACGCCGCCGACCAGCAACGTCAGCAGGAGCGCGACCGGCCAGGAGACGGGTAAAAAGACCAGGCTCACGATCGCGGTCAGCAGTACGCACCACAGCGCCAGCCCCCGCCGTAGCGCGGAACTCATTGCACCGCTCCCGGCAGCAGCGTGGTCAGCAGCGTATCCAGCCAGTGGTCAAGCCCCCACCACAGTACGGCCAGCGCCAGCTGCGCGCAGCCGATGCGCACCGGCCAGGCGGCGAACCAGTCGCTCATCCTGCGGCCGCCTTTAACCCCGGCCAACACCGGCGCCGTCTGCGGATAGCCAAACGGCGGGACACGATCGTGCAGCGCCTGCAGCAGCTTCTCCCGCTCGGGATCGTTCAGCGAACGGTATCCGCCAAGGAACCCCAGCAGCATCACCCGGTGGAAACAGGTCAGCACCGCGCTGTCAGGCGCTGGCTCACGCAGCACATCGCGCATCCGGTCGCACAGCGTGTCGCCGGCATCGATGGTGCCGAGAAAATGCCCCTGCAGCGGCATGTCATACCACTGTACGCACGCATCATCCTGCACGCCGCGCCCTTTAACTGCCTCATCAATCAACGCGCACTGGGCATAGAGAATATGCCGGCGGCTGGCCTCGTCGCAGCCGGCCTCACGCAACGCCTGCTGCACCTGCTCCACGTCCGCCACGCAATGCTCCCACAGCACGCGGCCGTCCCCATCGTTAAACGCCGGTCCATGGCGCAGGCTGATGACCTGCAGCCAGCTGTTCTGCAACAGCGCATCGATGTCGCACTCTTGTTTTTCACTCATGTTCTCAGCACCGCAAACAGTTCAAGCTCAGGCTCGCCCAGCGTGCCCGGGACGTAAAACATACAGCTGCCGCTGGCCAGCATCTCCTGCGCTGCGGGATGAGCCAGATCGAGCGAGAAGTACTGGTTCTCCAGCCGCAACGGGATAGCCGCCGGCACATGACTCAGCGGTTTCAGCGGGATCCCCTGACGGGAGCTATTTACCAGGCTGGTCACATAATCGGGGCTGCCCACTTTGCACTGCCGCGGAAACTGCTCCTGCAGCTGCGCCGCCGGCAGTGGCGAACGCACGGAAAGGTAGTAATCCGCCCCTTCATGCAGACGCGGCTCCTGCAAGCGCGCCTGCCACTGGCGCAGCCGTTTGTCGTGCGTCAGCGCAATCGCCATCACCCGCGATGGCAGGCTGGCTTCCAGCAGCTCGCCGAGCAGCGCGAACAGCGGCGGAAACACCTCATTCAGCTGTTCATGCCGCCAGGCAGGAATGGCGCTGAGCTGATGATCCAGAGAAAAAGTCAGCAGGCTGCCGGCCAGGCGCGCCAGCTCCGGATAAAGTCGCTCCGGCGCGCTCTGTGGGAAATGCTGAAACTGCCCCAACACCGGTTCCGCGCTGTTCAGGGCATTGAGCAGCCAGAACAGCGAGACGTCCGCCACGGCAAAATCCGCCATGCGCTCGTTACTCTCCCGACGCATGGCCATCAGGCGGGTCAGACGGGCACGTAATTGCGTCATCAGCAGTTCCAGTTGGGTCATCAACCAGCGGCTGCCCCGCATCGCTAACAGCGGCGGCAGATACGCTTCGTCAATTACCCAGTTTCCCTGCGAATCCTGCAACAGGCGCGCCACCGGGCAGGTCAGGTAATCGCCGTTGTTCTGATGGGCGAAGCGCAGAGTAAGCTCCGCCTGCATCACGGCGATCTGGCGATCGTCATCACCATATTGGTTACGCACGTCACGCCAGCGCTGGCGGTAGCGCACCGGGCGCTCCGCCGTCTCATCGGGCTTCAGGCAATTGCCGCCATTGGCGCGCAGCAGCGGCAGAGCCAGCACCACCACCACGTCCTGACGTTCGCCGTCAAGCGTAAGCGCCGGCGGCAGCGGATCGGCATGCGCCGTGTCAACCAGCGTGCCGTCCTGAAAACGTACGTGTAAATGCTGGGCCTGCAGGCGGCCCAGCTTCAGCATATCCGCGTCGAATGCGGCCTCGAACACCCCCCATGGGTGATTCAGCCCCATCTGAGCAATACTTTCAGCGCTCCAGGCCGCATGCGCCGCCTGCTGTTGAAAATGCTGGGGCGAGATCATGATCCCCCGCCCCCATAGCGGCTGTTCAATCTTCACCGGTTAACCGCCTTATGCTTTCGCCTTCGGCATCTGGGATACCAGCGACAGGTTGACGTCCATCCCTTCCACCTGGAAGTGCGGCACCGCATACAACTTCACGCGGAAGAAGCCCGGGTTGTCTTCGATATCTTCCACCGCCACCCTGGCGTCGCGCAGCGGGTGCGAGGCCTGCAGCTCGTCGCCCGGATCGGTCATTTCGGTCACCAGGCTGCGCACCCAGGTGTTCAGCTCCAGCTCCAGCAGGCGGCGATCCTTGGTGGTGCCGATGTTTTCACGCTGGATCAGCTTCAGGTAGTGCGCGATGCGCGACAGCAGGAAGATGTACGGCAGACGCGCGTTGATGCGGCTGTTGGCGGTTGCGTCCGCGGTGTCGTACAGCGCCGGCTTCTGGGCGGAGTTGGCGGAGAAGAAGCACGCATAGTCGCGGTTTTTGTAGTACGACAGCGGGATAAAGCCCAGGTTGGCGAACTCAAACTCACGGGTTTCCGGGATCATCACTTCCGACGGGATTTTCACCTGGTTGCCGGTGCCGAGATCGTAGAGATGGATCGGCAGGCCCTGCACCGCGCCGCCCGCCTGCGGGCCGCGGATCTGCACGCACCAGCCGTTGTTGATAAAGCTGCGCACCATATTGGCGGCGAACGCGAAGGAGGCGTTGGTCCACAGGTATTTATCGTGGTCCGGGCCTTTGACCTCTTCCACATAGTTAAAGCTGCGCACCGGCACGGTGTCCGGGCCATACGGCAAGCGGCCCAGCACGCGCGGCATCACCAGGCCGATATAGCGCGCGTCATCAGTTTCGCGGAAGGCTTTCCATTTAATGTATTCGGCGCGGTCAAAGTAATTGCCGATATCCTTAATGGCGGCGACGTCTTCCATGTTGTCTTTCAGGAAGAACTTCGGCCCGGCGGAGCCGATAAACGGCATGTGCGCCGCGGCGGACACCTTGGAAATATTGCGCAGCAGCGCGATATCCTGCGCGGAGGCGTCGAACTCATAGGCGGAGATCAGCGCGCCGATCGGCTCGCAGCCCGGGGTGTCGTATTCGGCAACGTAGGTCTGCAGGTAGAGGCCGCTTTGCACGATTTCCGGCGCGTCCTCAAAATCCTGCCGCAGGTCGTCCTTCGACAGATCCAGCAGCTCGATTTTGACGTTCTGACGGAAATCGGTTTTGTCCACCAGCGACTTCATGCCGCGCCACAGGGATTCAACGCGTTGGAAATCCTCGTGGTGCATCACCGCGTCCAACTGGCGGCTGATCTGATGGTCCAGTTCGGCAATGTGGTGATCCAGCAGGGTCTTGTCGAGTTTTTCCACCTTGTCGCCCGACTGCTTCAGACGCTCCAGGAAGATCTGCATCGCGGCGGTGACGCGTTCGTCCGCCGTGGCGTCGGACATCGTCTGGTTATCCTGCCAGCTGTCCAGCGCGCTCAGCGACGCCACCGGGTTCAGGTTGATTTTTTCAAACAGGGAAGCATACACACCGCCCGCCTGCGGACACTCCAGCACCACGCTCTCGCCGCCGGCGGCATTCTCATTTTTTACAGACATCAGCATTTTCTCTCGTTAATCCGTTAAATATCGCGGCCGTTACGGCTGCGCCGGCGCCAGGGCGGACAGTTCATCGCGCAGTTCAGCGCTCAGGGCGGGATCCAGCAGAATTTTCTCCAGCTCTTTACGGAACGTCTGGTTGTCCAGCAGGTTGGCCTTCAGGTCGCGCAGCAGGTTGCGCATGGCCAGCATGGC
This sequence comes from Serratia sp. FGI94, assembly GCF_000330865.1. Taxonomy (NCBI): domain Bacteria; kingdom Pseudomonadati; phylum Pseudomonadota; class Gammaproteobacteria; order Enterobacterales; family Yersiniaceae; genus Serratia; species Serratia sp. FGI94. The sequence continues at coordinate 1,765,067 of NC_020064.1, read as the reverse complement.
TTTCAGCTGCGGGATCTGGCGGGCAACCTGTTCCGGGGTGAAATCGTTCATCTCGCGGAACGTCAGGCTGACGTTTTCCTCGCTGCCGTCGCCGGCCAGAGTGTTTTCCACCGCCAGGTTGACCGACGGAGAGAATTCGGCCAGTACGCTGTCAAAATTGTTTTTGTTAACGTTGATCTTCTCGCGCTCGGACAGCGGGCGTTGTTCACTGCCGTTGCTGTAATCCCCCACCACCATCAGCTTGAGGGGCAGTTCGACTTTTTTCTGGGCGCCGCCGGTATGCAGGTCCAGCTTGATATTGACGCGGGCCTTGGGGATCTCGGACTGGTATGAGTTAGACATTGGCTATCCCTGTTCTATGCAATAAATAGAAACGCTCAATGCCGTTGATGAATAAAAACAGAAAGGCTGAGTTGCCAATACGGCACATCCCTGTTCACGTCCTCCGACGTAAATAAATAACCGGGGTCACAGCAAGCGCTTTTATCCATTAGCGACATGACACGGTATCCTAGGTTTTTTCTGAAAAATAAAAATTCAGATAATTACCTATAGCTGGGAGTTTAAAAACGTTAATGGCATGATTGAAAATCAATATATGTAACAAAATATTTCTTTTTTTACCATCACAAAAAAAATGAAGCATCGAGTTGATTTACAAGAAAAATCCTAACGATACCCACCAAAGCCCTGTGGGATAAGGGCGCACATAAAACGATCGGCGAATCCTAATCTCATAGATTGATCAAAATACGCCTAATAAAAAAGAAATGTCCTAAGGTTTATTTTTTATTAAAAATGAGACGTCTGTCGCCATTCAGCCATGCGCGATCAACAAAAAGAAATGGCGTGCATTTAAATACCGGAGAGTTGTGCGGCGTTATTTAACAGGATTAATCACTTTGGATACACAGCAGGCTTATTATTGCCGTGCGATACGCTTAACTCTGCCCGAAATGACCATGCCATTTCAGGCCGGTTAACGTCAGGAGGATGGAAACGGCGGACTTCGCCAAAGGAAGTGTTACGACGTGAGGAACGGACAGAGGTACAAGAGGGAATGAATACGCGGTATGAAACGTCGCAGTGCAGATGCGCCCTACAGACTTATACCGCCGCCCATAACGAAAAACCCCGGGCTTATCGCTAAGCCCGGGGTTCATAATATGGCGGAGGAGCAGAGATTCGAACTCTGGAACGGTTGCCCGTCGACGGTTTTCAAGACCGTTGCCTTCAGCCACTCGGCCACCCCTCCGTAATGAGGCGAACTATAAACACAGCGCGTGGGCTTGTAAAGACCACGGCCGTTCAACCGCGCGAAAAACCAGCACGGCCGCGCCACTCGCCGAATAAAGCAGCAAATCGCACGCCATTGCGCCAATGATACTAAGGGTAAAGATTGGTAAACAAACTTTAATCAAGCGCTTGCGCTCTCTATCATCGTAACTAATTTTGTGATGACCTGATAAGAGAGATCATTCTATGGACCGCACTGTCGTCTCATCCTCGCGCGATTCGCTGCTCAGCACCCACAAGGTGTTGCGCAATACCTATTTCCTGCTTTCCCTGACGCTGGGCTTCTCCGCACTGACCGCTACCGCCAGCACCATGCTGGGGCTGCCGGCGCCGGGGCTGCTGCTGATGCTGGTCGGTTTCTACGGCCTGATGTTCCTGACCCACAAGCTGGCCAACAGCCCGGCGGGCATCCTGGCCGCCTTCGCACTGACCGGCTTTATGGGCTATACCCTCGGCCCGATCCTCAGCTCGTTCCTGAATGCTGGCGCCGGCGACCTGATTATGCTGGCGCTGGGCGGCACCGCGCTGGTGTTCTTCTGCTGCTCGGCCTACGTGCTGACCACCCGTAAGGATATGTCATTCCTGTCCGGGATGATGATGGCGGGCTTTGTGGTGCTGCTGGTGGCGGTGATCGCCAACCTGTTCCTGCAGATCCCTGCCCTGCACCTGGCAATCAGCGCGCTGTTTATTCTGTTCTCCGCCGGTGCCATCCTGTGGGAAACCAGCAACATTATCCACGGCGGCGAAACCAACTACATCCGCGCCACCGTTGGCCTGTATGTCTCGCTGTACAACATGTTTATCAGCCTGCTGAGCATTCTGGGCTTCGCCCGCAGCAACTGATTTATCACCGGCAGGATGATGATGAAAGCCCCCGCCCACGCGGGGGCTTTTTTGCGTTTAACGGCCGGCGTCAGGCGCTAATCGCCAGCTTAATCACGCCGTCGCGTTTTTCCGCAAACAGCCCATAGGCGTCAACGATCTCATCAAGCGAGAAACGATGGGTGATGAGCGGCGTCAAGTCCAGACCGCCATGCTGTACCACGCTCATCATTCTGCGCATCCGCTCTTTACCGCCGGGGCACAGCGCGGTGCGAATGGTGTGGTCTCCCAATCCGTTAGCGACAGCGCTAACCGGTAATTGCAAATCCTCGCTGTATACGCCGAGGCTGGAAAGCGTGCCGCCCGGTTTCAGTACCCGCAGCGCCTGATTAAAGGTGTGCTGCGTGCCCAAGCACTCGATGCTGGCGTCCACGCCGCGTCCACCGGTGATCTTCATGATCTCATCCACCACGTCGACCTGTTTGTAATTGAGCAGCACGTTGGCTCCCATCCGGCCGGCCATCGCCAGCTTCTCCGGCGCGCTGCTGACGGCGATCACCAGACTGGCACCGCGCAGACGCGCGCCAGCGGTCGCACATAGACCGATCGGCCCCTGAGCAAACACAGCCACCACATCGCCAATCTTGATGCCGGCGTTTTCCGCCCCCTTAAAGCCGGTGGGCATCACATCCGGGCACATCAGCACCTGTTCATCGGACAGGCCGTCGGGGATTGGCGCCAGGTTCGCTTCGGCATCCGGCACCAGCACGTACTCCGCTTGAGTGCCATCAATCACATTACCAAAACGCCAACCAGCGGCGGCCTTATAACCATGGCAGCCGCAACCGGACAGATGAGAGCCGTCCTGCGCGGGGTAGCCGTCCTGGCAGGCATAAGAGGTGAACGAGGGGCAAATGGCGCCGGCCAGCGCCCGCTGTCCTTCCCGGTACCCCTTAACGTTACTGCCCAGCTTTTCAATAATGCCGACCGGCTCATGGCCCACGGTCAGCATCCTGGATACCGGGTACTCCCCTTTCAGAATATGAATATCCGTGCCGCAAATGGTGGTGGTGGTAATCTTCAGCAACGCATCATTGGGGCCGGGGGCTGGAATCGGCTTATCAACAAGCTCAATACGCCCTTTTTCAATAAATGCGGCGGCTTTCATCATACTCATATCAGCGTCCTTAATACTCTGGTTGATGAGGCGAAACTCGGGGCATAAATGCCCCATCAGAGTGTAGTCAACGCCGTCGACGGATGCCGTCTCCCTGCGCCAGCAGCCTGGTGTTTGCCGCCGCTAAAATTTGTTAGACTGCGCAACGTGATCAGTTACCCGTTATTGAGGCAGTATGTTGGAGTTTGAAGGTCAGATTATTGATACCGATGCGCAGGGCTACCTGAAAAACAGCGCCGACTGGCATGAAAGCCTGGCACCGCTGTTGGCGGCGCAGGAAGAGATTGTCCTGACGGACGCCCATTGGGAAGTGGTGCGTTTTGTGCGTAATTTTTATCAGGAATTTAATACCTCACCGGCAATCCGCATGCTGGTGAAAGCCATGGCGCAGAAGTACGGTGAAGAAAAAGGCAACAGCCGCTATTTATACCGCTTATTCCCGAAAGGCCCGGCCAAACAGGCAACCAAGATCGCCGGTCTGCCCAAGCCGGTCAAATGTATCTAAGCCGCCGACGCTCAATAGCGAATCGTAAATCCCTGTAGGGCCTGCGCGCCCCTTGGCTCCACCAGCACGCGATCAACGCGCGCGCTGCGTGGGCCGCCCTGCTGCAGCCAGTCGATCAGCGCCTCAACCTGCTGCGCTTCCCCGCACGCCAACACTTCCACGCTGCCGTCATCCAGGTTGCGCGCATAGCCGTTCAGGCCCAACGCCGTCGCCTTAATCTGCGTGTTGTAACGAAAACCCACGCCCTGCACCAGGCCGTAGACATAGGCCACCTTACACATCTGCGCCATCACCGCCCCCTCTTTATTGCCACTCCACCACGCCGTTTCCTGCCGCCGACGACGGAATACCACAACGCAGTCGGATTATTTTAACAAATCACGTAAACTAGCCCGACGTGATGGCCGCTGCGCCATCCAGTGGACACCCATCCCACATCGGCGGCCGAGGTCCTCACCCGCCGATGATGATGGTGTCATTTTGACTGATAATGACCAATCCGTCGTCATCCACCGTATTGAAAGAGTAATTATAATGCGCCTGTTTCTCGCTAAAGGACGTGAAAAGTCCTTGCTTCGTCGTCATCCCTGGGTCTTCTCCGGCGCGGTCCAACGCATCGAAGGCAAACCGCTTTCCGGCGAAACCATTGATATCCACGACTGTCAGGGAAAATGGCTGGCCCGCGGCGCCTATTCGCCGGAGTCGCAAATCCGCGCGCGCGTCTGGACCTTCCAACAGGATGAGGCGATTGATAGCGCGTTCTTTATCCGCCGCTTACAGCAGGCGCAAAGCTGGCGTGACTGGGTCGCCAAACGCGACGGCCTGAACGGCTACCGCCTGATCGCCGGCGAATCTGACGGCATGCCGGGCATTACCATTGACCGCTTCCAGAATTTCCTGGTGCTGCAGCTGCTGTCTGCCGGCGCTGAACATCAACGCGCGGCGCTGATTACCGCCCTGCAGCACTGCTACCCGGAATGTGCGATTTACGATCGCTCCGACGTGGCGGTGCGTAAAAAAGAGGGCCTGCCGCTGACGCAGGGCCCGGTGCTGGGCGAGCTGCCGCCGGCGCTGTTGCCGATTACCGAGCACGGCATGCAGCTGCTGGTCGATATTCAGCAGGGGCACAAAACCGGTTTCTATCTCGATCAGCGTGACAGCCGCCTGGCGGCGCGTAATTTTGCCGCCGGTCGCCGCGTGCTGAACTGCTTCTCCTATACCGGCGCTTTCGCCGTCTCGGCCCTGATGGGCGGCTGCAGCCAGGTGATCAGCGTTGATACCTCGCAGGCGGCGCTGGACGTGGCCCGCCAGAACGTTGAACTCAACCGGCTGGATGTCAGCAAGGCCGAGTTCGTGCGGGACGATGTGTTCCAGCTGCTGCGCAACTATCGCAATCAGGGGGAGAAGTTCGACCTGATCATTATGGATCCGCCGAAGTTCGTCGAAAATAAAAACCAGCTGGCCAGCGCCTGTCGGGGCTATAAAGATATCAATATGCTGGCGCTGCAGCTGCTCAATCCCGGCGGGATCTTGCTGAGCTTCTCCTGCTCCGGGCTGATGGCGACCGATTTGTTCCAAAAAATCCTGGCCGACGCCGCTGTCGATGCCGGTTGTGATATACAATTTATAGAGCAGTATCGGCAGGCCGCCGATCACCCGGTAATCGCCACCTATCCGGAAGGGTTGTATCTGAAAGGGTTTGCGTGTCGGGTGATGTAACTTGAAATAGGCCGTTTTGCCCCCATATCCAAGGTATGCAAAGGATCGGGCAAAAAACTGTTTCTCAGGAGGTCACCATGATTGCCAGTAAATTCGGTATCGGACAACAGGTTCGTCATAAACTGCTGGGGTATCTGGGCGTCGTGATTGATATCGACCCGGAATACTCTTTGGAACAGCCCCAGGCTGACGAAATCGCCGCCAACGATGATTTACGTTCCGCACCGTGGTACCACGTCGTGATGGAAGACGAAGAGGGCCAGCCGGTGCATACCTATCTGGCAGAGGCGCAACTGGCCGGGGAAGAGCAAGATGCACACCCGGAACAGCCGTCGCTCGATGAACTGGCGGAGTCCATCCGCAGCCAGCTGCAGGCTCCTCGTCTGCGCAACTGAGCATCACGTCTGAGAAACCCGCAGGGCCCGACGCTACGCCGGGCCCTGCGCTTTTTATCGCTCCAGCCCCAGACGCGGGATTTCGATTTTCGGGCAGCGATCCATCACCACCTTGAGTCCGGCAGCCTGTGCCAGCTCTTCCGCCTGGCTATTAATCACGCCAATCTGCAGCCAAAGCACCTTGGCGCCGATGGCGATCGCCTCCTGCGCTACGCCGTAGGCCGCTTCCGAATGACGAAAAACATCGACCATATCAATGGAATGGGGAATGTCATCCAGACTGGCGTACACCTGCTGACCCAGCAGCGTCTGTCCGGCCAGCTTCGGGCTGACCGGCGTCACCTGATAGCCCTGCGACAGCAGGTAGGCCATCACGCCATAGCTCGCGCGCGCGGGCTTATCGCTGGCGCCGACCAGCGCAATAGTTTTCACCTGCCGCAGCACCTCGGCAATTTCACGATCGTCCATCTCGCTCTCCTGATTATTGGCGGGTAATACCTGCCGTTTAGTCTATACCCAAACGCGCCCTCTGGCAGGCAATAAACCTGCGTCGGTAAGTCTCGGATAAAAATAACAAACGCTGCAACCCTGCAGCATTTTTGCGGTCTGAAGGAATCAACCGCCCGGCGACGGCTGATTGTATGTCGAATAATTAATAAAGATGACAAAATGTAAACCGTAACGGTTGATGGAAAAGTTTTGACACATAGTGTCTGCTCCCCAACAATAGAAAGCATGCCTGCAGATAAGGAGATAACGAATGAAATTTGGTCTGGTGGTTACGGGATTGCTCGGCGTGTGTCTGAGCCTGCCTGCCGTAGCTACGACCCTGAAACTCTCCCCGGATATCGAACTGTTGGTCGTTGACGGCAAGCAGATGACCGGCTCGCTGTTAAAAGGCGCTGACAGTCTCGAATTAAACGGCGGGCAGCATCAACTTCTGTTTAAAGTCAGTAAACCCCTGCACGCAGCAACTCAGCCGCCCGCATTATACACCTCGCCGCTGATGCTGGTGGCATTCAACACGCATAACGTCAGTACGGTGGCGATCCAGCTCCCCCCGATCGACAGCCAGCAGGATGGCCAGCGCTTTGAGCAGCAGCAAAACTATCAGGTGATCGATAAACAGGGGAAAGCATTGCCGGCAAAACGCGACATTCTGCGCCTTCCCCCACCGTATGCCCATGAGCTGCTGGAGAAAACCGTCGCCGCCTATAACCGCCAGCCGCGTCCGGCCGCCGTTCCGGCCTTTGCGCGCCAGAGCGCCGACGATCGGGAAAACCTATCCGGCGGTAAACCCTGGCATACGCCATAATGCCCTCGACAGCGGGCCAAAAGCCGGCGGATATCACTTAATGATGATTTTCAATGCGTAAACGCTAGGCAGAAAAACGCGGTTTCAGTAATCTGCTGAGTATGAATCGGTAAGCCAAGGATATTGCAATGGAAGTGACTACCCGCACGATTGCGGAACGTAAACATATCGCCCTGGTGGCGCACGATCACCGTAAACAGGATTTGCTGCACTGGGTTGAAGAGCATAAAACGGCGCTGGCCCAGCACCAGCTGTACGCCACCGGCACCACCGGCAATCTGATCCAGCGCGCCAGCGGTATTCCGGTACAAAGTATGCTAAGCGGCCCGATGGGCGGCGATCAGCAGGTCGGCGCGCTGATCTCGGAAGGCAAGATCGATATGCTGATTTTCTTCTGGGACCCGCTCAATGCCGTGCCGCATGACCCCGACGTCAAAGCGCTGCTGCGTCTGGCGACGGTGTGGAACATTCCGGTGGCCACCAACCGCGCCACCGCCGATTTCCTGATTGGCTCCCCCCTGTTCACACAGGCCGTGGACATCACCATTCCCGACTATCAGCGCTATCTGCAAGCACGCCTGAAATAACCGCCGATGCCGGGCCGGCTGCCGCAGCCCGGCGATTATGGTTTTTTCTGCAGCGGCACGCCCAACTCATGCAGCTGTTCGACAAATACCGACGGCCGTTCGCGATCCTGCAGCAACCACACCTGATGTTTGGCGCGCGTCAGCGCCACATACAGCAACCGCCGCTCTTCCGCATCCGGGAAATCTTCCGGCTGCGGCAGCAGCACGTCTTCCAGCACCGATTCGCGCGCTACCGCCGGGAAACCGTCGTTGCCGTCATGCAGTCCGACGATAATGACATACTCCGCCTGCTGCCCCTTGCTGGCATGGATGGTCATAAAGTCGAGATTCAGCTTCGGCCAGCGGGTGGCAGCCTTCTGCAACAGCTCCGGCTTTAAGTGGTGGTAACGCGCCAGCAGCAAGATGCGTTCGTCGGGTTTAGCGTAACCGCTGAGCTTATCCAGCAGATTCTCCAACTGCTCCTGCGGCAGAATCGCCACCGACTTCTTGTTGCCTTTGCTCAGGCTGTTAAGCGGCTTTTTCAGCTGATGCGGGTTCTGTTGCACAAAACGGTTGGCAATATCGCCGATGCGTTCGTTGAAGCGATAGGTGGTATCCAGCGCGCACTGCGCCCCGGCGCCGAAGTTCTCGGCAAACGCGGTGGTCAGGCTGAGCTCCGCCCCGCTGAAACGATAAATAGCCTGCCAGTCGTCGCCGACGGCAAACAGGCAGGTCTGGGTATTCTGCTTGCGCAATGCGGCCAGCAGCTGCGCGCGCTGCGGTGAAATATCCTGGAACTCGTCCACCAGAATATGTTTCCAGGGGCTGACAAAGCGCCCTTTTTCCAGAATGTTGACCGCCTGATGAATCAGACCGGAGAAGTCGACCGCCCCCTCCTCCTTCAGCGCGCTTTTCCACGCCTTCAGCAGCGGCGCCATCAGCCGGATACGTTTGGAGAACAGATCGCGGCTCTCGTCATCCGCCTGCTCAATCATCTCCGCCTGGCTGCCGCCGTGCATGCGCATCAGGCCCAGCCAGCGCTCCAGACGCCCCGCCAGGCGCGACGCCAGCCGCCGATCCTGCCAGAAGTCCCCTTCGGGCACTTCCCACGCCAGCTCATCCGTCAGCCACTGACGCCAGCCTTTCGCCTGCGCCTTTTTCTCGGCGCACTGCTGCTGCCAGTTGGCAATCAGTAAGTCACGCCGGGCCTTGCTGTCGGTTTCCAGCTTACTGATGACGGGAACTTTACGGCTGCCCTGCTGGATAATCTGCAGCGCCAGCGCGTGAAAGGTTTTCGCCTGAATCGCGCTGACGCCCAGGCGTTCTTCTATCCGCTGGTTCATCTCTTCGGCCGCCTGCCGGCCGAACGCCAGCAGCAGGATCTGTTCCGGCGCCGCCTCCTGCCGGCGCAGCAGCCATCCGGCGCGCGCCACCAGCACGGACGTTTTACCGCTGCCGGCGCCGGCCAGCACCAGCACCGAGTCTTCACCATTGACCACCGCCCGGCTTTGCGAATCGTTCAGCGGCGAGGTTTCTACCGTCCGGAAGAAATCGTCATGCTCCGCCAGCATCCGCTCCGTCCACTGCCGGTTGCGCTCGGCGACGCTGTGCGGCCCGTGCTGCAGCCACTGCAGGCAGAGGCGGTAATCATCGCGGCAGTTGTCAAAACTTTCCAGACGTGCCGCCGGCATCGGCAATGCGCCGAAGGCGTCGCGGATCTGCTGCTGCAGCTTGCCCAGCGCCGACCGCTTGAACCATTTGTCCTGCTGCTCAATGCTCCGGATGTTTTCCACCTGCTGCTGCAGCACGCCGGTGCTGATCTCGCTCATTTCGGCGCTCCAGCGCTGCCACGCCTGCAGCATATAATGGTAGAAACGCTGTGTTTCCTGCCATTCGGTGCCGTGCAGACGCACCACTTTTTCGTCCGGCAGTTCGAACTCCAGTTCACCCCAGACGATGCCGCGCTTACAGCGGACCTCGATCAGCTGATTGAACGGAATCAGGTATTCATGCTTTTCACCGCTGACCTCAACGCCGGCATGCAACAGTCGTACTCTGTTATAAGGATGCTGAGCCAGGTGTTTTCCCAGCGATGTCGCTTTAAGTTCCATATCGGCGTGCCATGACTCTATTGAGATTGGAGAGTTGCCAGTTTACCTGCGATAAGCAGTGGCACTCTAGCGCTAAAAAAAGGGTAGAATAGTTTCTACGTTTTGATAGCAAACGCAACCGCCCTGCGGTTTGACCATGATTAGAGCAGAGTCCCAACTATGCGTACTGTACTGAATATTCTGAATTTTGTGTTAGGCGGTTTTTTCACGACCCTGGCGTGGCTGTTTGCCACCCTGGTCAGTATCGTCTTAATCTTTACCCTGCCGTTAACTCGCTCCTGCTGGGAAATCACCAAACTCTCCTTCCTGCCTTACGGCAATGAAGCAATCAGCGTCAACGAACTGTACCCGGAAAAAAGCAATGCCCTGCTTTCTGCCGGCGGTTCGCTGCTCAATGTGTTCTGGCTGATCTTCTTCGGCTGGTGGCTGTGCCTGTCGCACATTGCCGCCGGCATCACCCAGTGCATCAGCATTATCGGCATCCCGGTAGGTATCGCCAACTTTAAAATCGCCGCCATTGCGCTGTGGCCGGTCGGACGCCGGGTGGTTTCCGTCGAAATGGCTCAGCAGGCCAGAAGTGAAAATGCGCGTCGCCAATACCAACAACGTTAACTTTTTCTCCGTCTGAGGAGTTTTTTGTGCTTGCTTTTGCACCGGCGCTGCGTCGTTATGCCTACAACAGCAGTCTGCTTTACAACCTGCGTATTTTTATCGCTCTGGTCGGCACCACCGCCGTTCCCTGGTGGCTGGGCGTTGCTAAGCTCACCATTCCGCTGACGCTGGGGGTGGTCGCCGCCGCCCTCACCGATCTGGATGACCGGCTCGCCGGCAGGCTGCGTAATCTGCTGATTACGCTGGTCTGCTTCTTTATTGCTTCCGCGTCGATCGAACTGCTGTTCCCCTACCCGTGGCTGTTTATCCTGGGCCTGGCGCTGTCTACCTGCGGCTTTATTCTGCTGGGCGCCCTGGGTCAGCGCTATGCCACCATCGCGTTTGGCGCGCTGCTGATTGCGGTGTACGCCATGCTCGGCACCTCGATGTATGACGTCTGGTATCAGCAACCGATTCTGCTGATCGTCGGCGCGGTCTGGTATAATTTGCTGACGCTGATCGGCCACCTGCTGTTCCCTATCCGCCCGCTGCAGGAGAACCTGGCGCGTTGCTACCAGCAACTGGCCAATTATCTGGACGCCAAGGCCAATCTGTTCGACCCGGACGCCGAAAAGGACGCCGACCTGCCGTGGATGGATGTCGCCATGGCCAACAGCAGCCTGGTCAGCACGCTGAACCAGACTAAAATGTCGCTGCTGACCCGCCTGAAAGGCGATCGCGGCCAGCGCGGCACCCGCCGCACCCTGCATTACTACTTTGTCGCGCAGGACATCCATGAACGCGCCAGCTCTTCACACGTGCAGTATCAGGCGTTGAGCAAACAGTTCCGCCACAGCGATATTCTGTTCCGCTTCCAGCGGTTGCTCAGTAAACAGGCCCGCGCCTGCCAACAGCTGGCGCAGTCAATCCTGCTACGGCAGAAATATCAGCACAACAGCCGCTTTGAACCGGCGTTTACCCGTATCGAAGAGGCGCTGGCGCGCATCGCCGTCAATGCGGATAACCGCGAGCTGACCAAGGCGTTGTCCCATCTGCTGAAAAACCTGCGGGCGATTGATGCTCAACTGGCAAATATTGAATCGGAACAGGCGCTGGCCAACGGTCAGGAAGAAGAGAACAGCCTGTCAGACGACCGGCTCACCGGCTGGAGCGATATCCGCCTGCGCATCAGCCGCCACCTGACGCCGCAATCGGCGCTGTTCCGCCATGCCATCCGCATGTCGGTAGTGCTGTGCATCGGCTATGCGTTTATTCAACTGACCGGCATGCGGCACGGTTACTGGATCCTGCTCACCAGCCTGTTTGTCTGCCAGCCTAACTACAACGCCACCCGCCGGCGGCTGGCGCTGCGGATTATCGGCACCCTGGCGGGCATTCTGATCGGCCTGCCGATCCTGTACTTCGTCCCGTCGACCGAAGGCCAGCTGGTGTTGATCGTGATCAGCGGCGTGCTGTTCTTCGCCTTCCGTACGGTGCAGTACGCTCACGCCACCATGTTTATCACCCTGCTGGTGCTGCTGTGCTTCAACCTGCTGGGTGAGGGTTTCGAAGTCGCCGCCCCGCGCGTTTACGACACGCTGCTGGGCTGCGCCATCGCCTGGGCGGCCGTGACCTTTATCTGGCCGGACTGGCGCTTCCGTCAGCTTTCCGCCGTCGTCAGCAAAACGCTGGATGCCGACTGTCGCTACCTGGACGCCATTTTGGTGCAGTATCACGAAGGGAAGAATAACGGCCTGCCTTACCGTATCGCCCGCCGCGACGCCCATAACAGCGATGCGGAACTGGCGTCAGTAATTTCAAATATGTCTGCCGACCCCAAAGCCGATAAGACGACGCAGGAAGCAGCATTCCGGCTGCTGTGCCTCAACCATACGCTGCTGAGTTACATTTCGGCATTGGGGGCTCATCGCGAACGGCTGACCAATATCGACGTGTTCAACGTGCTGAACGACGCCGTTTGCTACGTAGACGGCGCGTTGCAACACGACGCGGCCGATGCTCAGCGCATTAATCTGGCTCTGGAAAAACTGTCCGCGCGCATCGCGCAACTGACGCCAGAGCCAGAAAGCAAAGAGCAGTTAGTTCTGCAGCAAATAGGGCTGGTTGTAGAGCTGCTGCCGGAGCTGACGTCGTTAAACGCGCAGATTGGGCAATCACAATGAGCCTGTAGACAGATAAGGCGCGTTAAAGCGGTTAACGCGCCTTACTACGGCAATTGTTGATTAAACCAGGCGCTCAGTTCTCCGCGAATCTCATCGGGCAACGCGGCGTGATGGTAGCCGGCAATCGCGCCGGCCAACGACAGCAGCGCCTTCAATCCCAGGTTTTTTTGCTGCAGCATCAGTTTCTGAAAAGAGCCCTTGGCCCCCTGCAGACGCAGATCATACACGTCGCGGATCCCCACCCGCCACAGTAACCTCTCCAGGCCAGCGTCGATATTGGGCAATCCCTTCAACCGCCGGCTGCCGCGGCTGCGGCTCTGTATCTCTTTGTTCGCCTCGCGCTTTGCCTGCCAGGCCAGCGCAAACAGCACCTGCGGTTCGCCCCACAGCTGATGGTCCACCCAGTAATAGCGCATAATGATCGGCACGCCACGCTTTGAGTACACCATGTTGACCATGCCGCGTGCGCGAAACTCCGATTCCAGACTCTTTGTGGCACGCAAATACATTTCGCCGTCGGCAACAACGGCGAACATCACGCCGTCTGCCAGTAATCCATAACCGCCGAACTGTGAACGGGTAGTAATAGTGCCCAATGTGCCAAAACAGGCTTTTGCCTGTGCGACTCTTGCTATTGTTCTTCCATGCATAACGTTCTCCTCTGTGGATTCTCAGTCAATCATAATTAAAATCAATAAGATAAAACTTACGAGAACACGTAATAGAAAAATACGCATTAATGTCTGCACTGCCAATCACAATTCAGATATGTACAAAAAACGTTCACAATTATGCGAGGCGTGACGAAAAATTGGCTTGATCTCGGGAGATATTGCGGATACTGTATATGCATACAGTACAACTACAGGCGGGATATCACATGCGTACTCAATCACTTCACAAAGCCCATCGCAGCCATAACGCGTTTACCCTGAACGGTACGCCGGACGCTTCTGCGGGCAGCGCCAGCGAAAATGGCCTGATCGGTGAATTTGTTTACAACGAGCATCAGCCCGCGGTCACTCAGCTTCTATTATTACCGCTGTTACAGCAGTTAGCCACCCAGTCTCGCTGGCTGTTATGGCTAACGCCGCAGCAAAAACTCAGCAAGCTGTGGCTGCAACGCTCTGGCCTGCCTGCAGATAAAGTCGTACAATTAAGCCAAATCAGCCCGATCAATACGGTCGATGCGATGGAAAAAGCGTTGCTGACGGGGAACTACAGCGCCGTTCTCGGCTGGTTGCCCGAGCTAACCGCGGAAGATCGTCTAAAATTACAGCGGGCGGCAGAACAGGGTCATGCTTACGGTTTTATTATGCGTCCTCAGCGTGACACAATCCCGGCTCAGGGACAGTTTCCGACCCTAAAAATTCACTCTTCTTTGTATCATTAAGTAAATTTAGGATTTTTCCCATCATTTTTATCCCCCGAAAACGGAACCTTTGGGGGATCATGGACAAAGCGAGAGCAGCCGCGGTTCCACGCCCCCAGTCGAACAAAAAATCGGCTAAAAATACGCCTGAATTTGTTAGCAAATATGACTATTTCTGCGTTTTTTTTTAGAGCTTTATCACATCACACTTGTAACTTTCGCGCCACGTTGTAGACTTTACATCGCCAAGGTTGCTCTATAACGCCAGTAAAAAACTGGAGAGTAACAAACGAGGGCACAAACCTTGGCGAAGGAATTTAACCAAGGGCTTAAAAATCAGCTTTAAAGCTCATTGCCTATTTGGATGATAACGAGGCGCAAAATGAAAAAGACAGCTATCGCATTAGCAGTGGCACTGGCCGGTTTCGCTACCGTAGCGCAAGCCGCCCCAAAAGATAACACCTGGTACACCGGTGCTAAACTGGGCTGGTCCCAGTATCATGACGTAGGTTTCTATGGCAACGGCTACACCGGTACCGGTAACGGCCCAATCCATGAAAACCAATTGGGTGCTGGTGCGTTCCTGGGTTACCAGGCGAACCAATACCTGGGCTTCGAGCTGGGCTATGACTGGCTGGGCCGTATGCCTTACAAAGGCAGCGTAAACAACGGTGCTTTCAAGGCGCAGGGCGTTCAGCTGGCAGCTAAACTGAGCTACCCAATCGCTGACGACCTGGACATCTACACCCGTCTGGGTGGTATGGTATGGCGTGCAGATTCCAAAGCTAACTTTGGCAATGGCACCCGCATCAGCAACCACGACACCGGCGTTTCTCCGCTGGCTGCAATTGGTGTTGAATACGCACTGACCAAAAACTGGGCTACCCGCCTGGATTATCAGTTCGTTAGCAACATCGGCGACGCAGGCACCGTGGGCGCGCGTCCAGACAACACCATGCTGAGCCTGGGCGTTTCTTACCGTTTCGGTCAGGACGAAGCTGCTCCAGCACCAGCGCCAGCTCCAGCGCCAGTTGTTGAAACCAAGCGTTTCACCCTGAAGTCTGACGTTCTGTTCAACTTCGGCAAAGCTACTCTGAAACCAGAAGGCCAGCAGGCTCTGGATCAGCTGTACTCCCAGCTGAGCTCTATGGATCCTAAAGACGGTTCCGTAGTTGTTCTGGGCTACACTGACCCAGTTGGTAAAGATGCAGCCAACCAGCGTCTGTCTGAAAACCGCGCTCGCAGCGTAGTTGACTACCTGGTTTCTAAAGGCATCCCTGCAGACAAAATCTCTGCACGTGGCATGGGCGAAGCTAACCAAGTTACCGATAGCTGCGGTTACAAAAACGGCCGTGCTACCAAAGCACAGATCGAGTGCCTGGCACCGAACCGCCGTGTAGAAATCGAAGTTAAAGGCGTTAAAGACGTTGTAACTCAGCCTCAGGCTTAAGTTACCGCTTCTTAATAAAAAACCCCGCGCTGCGGGGTTTTTTTTCGCCTTCTGCCCATTGCCGCCATAAAAAACCGGCGCGCGGCCGGCTTTATCATGGGCTGCCCATCCCTACTCTTCGTCTTTGCCCAGAATCGCTTGCAGATCTTGTTTCAGCGATGACATCTGGCTGGCGTATTTCTCTTTACGCTCAGCATCTTCAATCAGCTGCACCACCGTTTCCGACAGCGTCACACCGCGACGACGGGCTAACGCCGCCAGCCGCTGCCACACTAAAAACTCCAGATCGATGGATTTTTTACGCGTATGCTGGTGCTCGGAGTTAAAATGGCGTTTACGCCTGGCGCGAATGGTCTGTTTCATCCGGTTATCAAGCGCAGGGTTCATATGGGCATGAATCCATGCCAGAACTTTAACCGGTTCATTTTCCAATTTTAGCAGCTCGTCAACCGCATCCTGCGCAGCGCTGTTTTCAATGTAGCGGGTGATAAGTTCCCCTTCCCGGTGCTTCTTCACCAGGTATTTCCATTTCCAACCGCTCTCCAGATTTTCCAGTTGCTGATATTTCATCGTGAGCTCTTCAGTGACCGCGTAACTTCAATAAGCATAACAGCTTTACGCCGAATTTCCCCGGCAATTAAAACCTCTGACAGACTGTTTTTTGCACAGTCGTCGCCCGATGTCAAACTCCCGGACATCAAGCGGCACTCCACTGTATCAAGCTGACGTTATTCTTGTATAATCGCTGTTTCACTTTTTGATAACTGCATCTAACACTTTGACCAATAACCGACTTGAATGGCAATCCTTGTTGCCTGCCGTTGCGCCTTATCAGGCGATATTCGATTCTGCTGCTCAGTTGGCGCCCGTCACCTTTGCTGCGCTGCAGCCCCGGCTGGATAATGCCCTGACGTTATTCTGCCACCCACGTTCTCAACCCCGTTTTATGCTGCTTAAGGCGCAGGAAAACCGCGAATATCTGGCATTAATTGCGAATGCGGTCACACAGCGTCAGCCGCAGCAGCCTGGCTGCACCGGCAGCCATTACACCGTGCACAACGGTCAGGTTCAGGTTGAGCCGGCCAGCCAGGGCGATGAGCCGTTTGCCGCCGCCGGCGCCTGCATTTTCCAAGAATGGGTTGAACCTGAACAGCTGTTTGGCTGTGTACGCCAGCTGCAGGGCAACGTTACGCTGGCGCCGGGGTTAATACACCGCGCCAACGGCGGCGTGCTGATTCTCTCCGCACGCACCTTGCTGGCACAGCCTCTGATGTGGCTGCGCCTGAAGCAGATGATCGAACAGCGCCAATTCCAGTGGTTCTCCCCGGATGAAACGCGCCCGCTGCCGGTCACCATCCCGCCGATGCCTCTGGAGCTACGACTGATTGTGGTGGGCGACCGCCTTGGGCTGGCCGACTTCCACGAGATGGAGCCGGAAATCAGCGAGCTGGCGATGTATGGCGAGTACGAAGAAGAACTGCAGCTCGCCGACGATGAAGATATGGCGCTATGGTGCGGCCATGTGAATACCCTGGCGGCCGAACGCCAGTTGCCGGCGCTGGCAGCCGACGCCTGGCCCCCGCTGCTGACGCAGGCGGTGCGCTACAGCGGTGACCGCGCCAGCCTGCCGCTCTCACCAACCTGGCTGGGCCAACAGCTGTCCGAGGCGTCGCTCTATGCCGAAGAAGGCCAGATTACCGCCAAGGCGCTGGACGCCGCCCTGACCACCCGCCAATGGCGCGAAGGCTACCTGACGGAGCGAATGCAGGATGATATCGAACTCGGCCAGATTCTGATCCAGACCGAAGGTGAAGTCGTCGGCCAGATTAACGGCCTGTCGGTGCTGGATTATCCCGGTCATCCGGGCAGCGTCGGCGAGCCTTCCCGCATCAGCTGCGTGGTGCACCTCGGCGACGGAGAATTTACCGACGTCGAACGCAAAGCAGAGCTGGGCGGCAATCTGCACGCCAAAGGCATGATGATTATGCAGGCGTTTTTGATTTCCGAACTGGAATTGGATCAACAGCTGCCGTTTTCCGCCTCAATGGTGTTTGAGCAATCGTATGGTGAAGTCGACGGCGACAGCGCCACGCTGGCCGAACTGTGCGTACTGATCAGCGCCCTGTCGCAACAGCCGATCAACCAGCAGATTGCCGTCACCGGCTCCGTCGACCAATTTGGTAACGTACAGCCCATTGGCGGCGTTAACGAAAAAATCGAAGGATTCTTCGAGGTCTGCCAGCGCCGGGGCCTGACGGGCCAGCAGGGCGTTATTTTGCCGGCGACCAACGTACGCCATCTGTGTCTGCGCCAGGACGTGGTCGATGCGGTGCGTGAAGGACAATTCCATCTGTGGGCGGTGGACAGCGTGGCGGAAACCTTGCCATTATTAACGGGTTGCCTCTATACCGATGAACAGCAACCTAACCTGCTGTCGGCGATTCAGGAACGGATAGCGCAGGTGAACCCGCAGGAACGGCAACGTCCATGGTGCTTACGCTGGCTTAACTGGTTTAACCACGGCTGATCGGACTTGTTCAGCGTACACGTGTTCGCTAATCTTCGTCCTTCATTAAAATAAGGTTTACTGAGAACATGGTAGATAAACGCGACTCCTATACGAAAGAAGACCTCGAAGCATCCGGCCGCGGCGAGCTGTTCGGCGCCGGTGGCCCGCCGTTGCCGGCAGGTAACATGTTGATGATGGACCGCGTGGTCAAAATGACAGAAGAAGGCGGCACGCACGGTAAAGGCTACGTTGAGGCAGAGCTGGATATCAATCCGGATCTGTGGTTCTTCGGCTGCCACTTTATCGGCGATCCGGTGATGCCTGGCTGTCTGGGTCTGGACGCCATGTGGCAGCTGGTAGGCTTCTACCTCGGCTGGCTGGGCGGCGAAGGCAAAGGCCGCGCGCTGGGCGTCGGCGAAGTGAAATTCACCGGTCAGGTTCTACCGACCGCGAAAAAGGTCACCTACCGCATCAACTTCAAGCGCGTTATCACCCGTAAATTGATTATGGGCGTCGCCGATGGCGAAGTGCTGGTCGACGGCGAAGTGATTTACACCGCTACCGACCTAAAAGTGGGCCTGTTCAAGGATACCACAGCGTTCTGATAACTGACGGTGGCTTAGCCAAACGCCGCCACGGATCGCTGAATAGCAGAAAGCCTCGCCAAGCGAGGCTTTTTTAATGCGGTATTTCCGCGTTACCAGTCGCTGCCGTAGTTGAACGCAATCCGCGCCTCAACCGGTCCCGGCTTCACCTGGTCATGTAACGCCACCAGCATCGCTTCAAACACCAGCATATCGCCAACCAGCGGGAAACGCTGTCCCTGCTCCGGGAGAATAGGCTTGCCGATGCAAGAAAGACGAATGCCGATATCCGGATGCGACGTGGCAAACAGCGCTTCGTCGCCCGGCGCGCTCGCGCCGCTAAAATAGCCCACCATCGCCTTGCACGCCTGATTGAGCACTACCCGCCCCTGCATGGCCGCCGCGCTGCTGCCGGCCACGCTGAATACCGAGACAGAGACTGTCGCCATCATGATCTCTACGTCGGCCGGTTCTGCAGCGGCGCGCACGCTCGGTTCAGAGACCGGCGGCGTCGCCAGCGGCAGCAGGCCGCCGCCCAGTTCAGGCACGGTCAACGGACTATCAACAACTTCCGAGCTAAAACGAATCGATTTACTCGCCATATTGTTTCCTTATATTCCCTTTCATTGGTAAACCCGCTTGCGCCAGGCTTTACACGCTTCTCCACACAGGATAGTTACGAGTACGTCGCCACCTTGCAGCAACGTCTCTGACGTCGCCAACCTCCCGCTACGGATTATCACTTCAGCAGATAAAACCATTACGACAATTCACCACGCAAATCATTGTTATACAATGAATTTTCCAATAATGTTAATAACACAAACAGGGAATTAATAAAGAAAAATTAATCAAATAATCAGGCATTTTTTTGCGGGGAAGCATGGAAACTGGCGGTTCAGGTAACTTCGATGACAATAACGTTATACAGGCCCAAAAATGAAAACCTCCGCGCACCGGCGGAGGTCATTCCTTCTTCATGACAGGGAGCCGCTTAAGCGGTCACAGCCCTGTCCTCCATGGCTTGTCGCCAACCTCCCAGCCAATTGGCCCGGGCGTCTAAAGACTGGTAGGGACAAAGTTCCCTGGAACGCCCTGAAAGACCTGCTTGGTAACCACGGGACTGTGCCCGCTCCAGACGATCTCGCTTCTGTCTCTTCATGCCTCGTTTCCCTCATTTTTGGTCTGCTGGAAAGAAAACAGCGGCCACTTTTTGTGCAGCCACGAATAATCAATAGCGCGAATCGCAGTGAAGATCAATGCGCAAATTTCACGCCAGTGTCATATTTGTGAGCTATACACGCAGAAATCGCTAAGTGGCTGATAACGCGAGATTCAAAATAATAGATTGAAATATAACAATAAAAAACGCCGGCGCATCATGGCTCCATGACGCGCCGGCGTTCGCTTAGGCCATTTAGGCCCCGCTTATAGCATCAGAAACCGCCAAGCTGGGCGGCGATAGCCTGCGCCTCCTGCTGCCAGCCCGTCGCCAGCGTGCGCACCAACGCATCATAACCGTCTTCGCTCTGCGTCAGCGCCAGGCTGAACGGCCGCTTGATCATCTGCCCCTGACGGTTCAGCACCCACTCGCCGCGAATAATCGCCTTGCCGTCGTAGCGCCCGTGGAAGCCGGTGATCGTCACGTTAAGCACATCCTGATCGCTGCTCATCGGCTGCGAAGACACCAGCCAGCCCGGCAACGCATTGCTCAGGTTGGTGACCAGCGACTGCTGCAGCTGCTGATCCAGCGGGCTGGCCCACAGGTTGTTCTGACCAATCACGTACTGCACATCGTTGGTCTGATACACCACGCCGTTCTGCGCCAGATAATCCGCCACGCTGACGTGTTCCAGCCACAGCTGATGCGACGCCGAGGCGGCGCTCCCCTGCTGCGCCGGCGCACTCATCGCCGGCAGCTGATAGTAGGTTTTCTGTGGCGTACTGCTACAGGCGCTGAGCAACAGCGCCAGAGTTACCGGAATCCATTTCATCATTGTTTGGCCTTCTTCGGCTGAGGATCGTCGCTGCTCTTGGCTTCAAACACCAATGCATTGCTCTTTTCATTCAGGGTGCGCAGCACCGGCTGCAGTTCGCGCAGTACCTGATCCAGACGCTGCATGTCACCCACCATTTTATTGTAGGCAGGCGAACCTGGCTGGAAGCCTTTCATACTGCGGTTCAGCTCCTGCAGCGTTTTCTGCATATCCTGCGGCAGATCTTTCATCGCCTTGCTGGACATAATCTCATTCAGCGACTTCATGGTTTCCTGCGTTTCACGCATGGTGCGTTGGCTTTCCGCCAGCGTTTTAGTCGCCTCGTTAAGCATCGGGTTCAGCGGCATCGCATTGATCTTATCCAGCGTCTGCATCAGTTTCTGCTGAATCTGCGCCAGGCCGCCGCTAGTGGTCGGCAACAGCGGATAGCCGAACATTTTACGCGGCCCTTCCCAGCCTTTCTGCTGCGGATAGAAGTCCAGATCGATATACAGCGAACCGGTCAGCAGGTTGGCGGACTTCAGCGACGCGCGCAAGCCACGTGACTCGGCGTCCTTCAGATGCTGTTCCATATCGAAGTCTTTACCCAGCTGTTTCTGGAAGCGGTCCGGCTCAATGCGGATAAGCACCGGAATACGATACTCACTGTTCAGACTCTGCTCCAGGCCCTCTTTATAGAACGGCACCTGCGCAACGGTCCCCAGTCGGATGCCGCGGAACTCAACCGGCGCGCCAGGCTGCAGGCCGCGTACGGAGTCCGAGAAGAACATCAGGTAATCTTTATGTACGGTATACAGCGAATCCTGAATACTGCGCTGGTTCTCATACAGTTCGTACACGGATTTCTCTTTCGCTTGCGCGCCGCGCTCCCAGCCCTGCGGGACGTCAAAGCTGACGCCGCCGCTGAACAAGGTAGTCAGCGAGCCCATCTCAACCCGCATGCCCTGCGCCGACATATCGAACGTCACCCCGCTGTCTTTCCAGAAGCGGACGTTGGTGGTAACCAGTTGGTCGTAAGGGGCGGAAATAAACAGCTGGTAGCGCATGGCGCGGATTTTCGGGTCAAAGTAGCTGGTTTCCACCGAGCCGACGCGATAGCCGCGGAACAGCACCGGATCGCCGGCGTTCAGCTGGCCGGATTTATCGCTGTCGAGCACCACGCGCAGCCCTTTGGCGTCCGGCGAGGCCAGCGGCGGCGCATCCAGCAGCTGGTACTCCTCTTTGCCCTTCTCGCCTTTGCTGCCGGGCTGCAGCTCAATATAGGCGCCGGACAGCAAGGTGCCCAGACCGGTCACCCCTTCACGGCCGATCTGCGGCTTCACCACCCAGAAGGCGGAGTCCTGACGCAGCAGCTTATTCATGCCGGCGTTGAGTCGCGCCGTCACCAGCACCTTGTTCAGGTCGTCGCTCAGCGTCACGCTCTCGACGGTGCCGACGTCCACGCTGCGGCTTTTGATTTTGGTTTTACCCGCCTCAAGCCCTTCCGCCGTCGTGGTATATAAGGTCACCACCGGCCCCTGATGGCTGAAATGGTAAAACAGGATCCATGCGCCGATCAGCGCCGTGACGATCGGGATAATCCACACCGGCGACCAGCGCTTAATCTTTTCAACATCCGCGACGCTATGATTACTTTCCGTCACCTTGCGGCTCCTTCTTTATTGTTTCACTTACGCGATCCCAACTCAGGCGGGGATCAAACGTCATGGCGGCAAACATCGTGAGGATCACCACCAGGGCGAACAGCAGCGCGCCGGTCGCCGGATAGATACTCATCAACTGTCCCATTCGTACCAACGCCGACAGTACGGCGATCACAAACACGTCAATCATTGACCAACGGCCGACAAACTCGACAACTTCATAAATCAGATGCATGCGCTCACTGTCCGCACGCTGCTTCCCTTTCACGTTGGCGTCCCAGCACAGCCAGCCGATGGCCAGCATTTTCAGGCTCGGCACCATAATACTGGCGATAAAAATCACCATGGCGACCGGATAGGAGCCATCACTCCACAGCAGAATCACCCCGGCCATCACGGTGGAGGGCATTTTATTGCCCAGCGCCTCCGTCACCATAATCGGCAGCAGCATCGCGGGGATATACAAAATAAATGAGGTGATCAGCAGCGCCATGGTCCACTGCAGGCTGTTGTGGCGTCGCACATGGCCATGACTGTGACAGCGCGGACAGCGCAACTGTTCCGCCGGCAGAATGGCGGTGCAGCAGCGGCAGGAACGCAGCCCCTGGCGTATGCCGGTCGTACCGACCATGACCGGCTGTTCGATCGGCGGCGCAGCGGCGATGTCGCGCCACAGCCAGCGGCGATCGACACACTGGAAGGCACGCACCTGCAGCAGACAGAACAGGCAGTAAGGGATAAAGCTGGTGCCGATGCCGATATCGCCGTAGGCCATCAGCTTGACGAAGCTGACCAACACCCCCGCCAGGAAAATCTCCACCATGCACCAGGTTTTGAACTGGAACAGCACTTTCGCCATCCACACCTTCAGCCCCTGCGGCAGCCTCACCCGGCCGCACAGCAGAATGATCGCCAGCATGCAAAACGTCGGGATCAGTTGGACAAACACCATAAACAGCGTCGCCATGCTGGCGTAATCTTCCGCCACCATCACTTCGGGGATCTGGATAAGTTTGATTTCGCTGACGATGCCGGCCACGCGCATATTGACGAACGGGAACAGGTTGGCCACCAGCAGCATAAACAGGGCGCTGAGCGCGTAGCCAATCGGCCGTTTGCGCGGTTCATCCCAGCGGGCGCTGAGCTGGGTCTTGCAGCGCGGGCATACCGCCTTGCTGCCATAGGCCAGAGGCGGCATCGCCACCAGCATGTCGCATTGCGGACACAAAATCAGGCCATCTTGCTGCTCGCCGTGCAACGAATGGCTATGCTGCTGGTGATTGTCGTGGGAACACACCATTTTCCTCCTTAACAACATCAACGCTCAATGCTGTAATCCGGCCCGCAGCAGCACGCGGGCCGGGTCTGAGCCAATCAGCCGTTTTTCATTGCTTCCAGTTCTTCCCAGCGGGCAAATGCGCTTTCCAGCGCCTGCTCGGCGGCGGCCAGATCGCCCAGCACCTTTTGCGTCTCCTCATGGGGACGCGAGAAGAAATCGGCGTCGCTCACTTCGGCCTGTAACGTCTCAATGTCCGTCTCCAGCTGTTCTAGGCGCTGCGGCAATTGTTCCAGCTCACGCGTCAGGTTATAGCTTAGTTTGGTCGCTGGCTTCTTCGGCTGCTCGGTTTTTTTCTCCACCGGTTTGCTCTGGGCCGCCGGCGCGGTCTGGCGGATCGGTTTGGCGGTGGCGCGCTGATGGTGGGCGTCATAGTAACCGCCGACAAAAGCGTTAATCACGCCGTTGCCTTCAAAAATCCAGCACTCGGTCACCGAGTTGTCAACAAACTGACGATCGTGGCTCACCAGCAGCACGGTGCCCTGATAGCCGTCGATCAGCTCTTCCAGCAGCTCCAGCGTTTCAACGTCCAGATCGTTGGTCGGTTCATCGAGAATCAGCAGGTTGCTGGGTTTCAGGAATAACCGTGCCAGCAGCAGGCGGTTGCGTTCACCGCCCGACAGCGCCTTCACCGGCGTCATCGCGCGTTTCGGATGGAACAGGAAGTCCTGCAGATAGCCGAGCACGTGGCGTGAACGGCCGTTGACCATCACTTCCTGTTTGCCTTCCGCCAGGTTGTCCATCACCGTACGCTCTGGATCCAGCTCCGCACGGTGCTGATCGAAATAGGCCACCTCCAGCTTGGTGCCGCAGTGCACGCGGCCGCTGTCGGCCTGCAGCTGGCCGAGCATCAGCTTCAGCAGCGTGGTTTTGCCGCAGCCGTTCGGCCCGACCAGCGCAATTTTGTCGCCGCGCTGCACCTGGGCGGAAAAATCACGCACCAGCACTTTATCGCCGACCTGATAGTTGACGTTTTCCAGCTCGAAGACGATTTTGCCGGAGCGCGTCGCTTCTTCCACCTGCATCTTGGCGGTACCCATCACTTCACGGCGTTCGGCACGCTCCATCCGCAGCGCTTTCAGCGCGCGCACGCGCCCCTCATTACGGGTACGGCGCGCCTTGATGCCCTGACGGATCCACACCTCTTCCTGCGCCAGTTTGCGGTCGAATTCGGCGTTTTGCAGCTCTTCCACCCGCAGCGCTTCCTCTTTACCCAACAAATACTGATCGTAGTTGCCCGGCCAGGACACCAGTTTACCGCGGTCCAGATCGATGATGCGCGTCGCCATGTTGCGGATAAACGAACGGTCGTGGGAGATAAAGATAATGCTGCCCTGGAACTCCTTCAGGAAGCCTTCCAGCCAGTCGATGGTTTCAATATCCAGGTGGTTGGTCGGTTCGTCCAGCAGCAGTACGCGCGGCGAGCTGACCAGCGCACGTCCCAGCGCCGCCTTACGCAGCCAGCCGCCGGAAAGCGATGACAGCTGCGCTTCGCCGTTCAGGCCCAGCTGCGCCAGCACTTCGGCGATCCGGCTATCCAGCTGCCACAGCCCGTGGTGATCGAGGATCTCCATGACCTTCGCCATCTTCGCCAGGTTTTTCTCGCTGGGATCCTGCTCCACCTCGTGGGAGATCGCGTGATAGGCCTTCAGGTGTTCGGCCTGTTCGGCCACCCCTTCCGCGACAAAATCAAACACCGTGCCGCCGATATTGCGCGGCGGATCCTGCTGCAGGCGTGCAACGATCAGATCCTGTTCGTAAATCACCCGGCCGTCATCCAGCGGCTGCTCCTTGCCGAGAATTTTCAGCAGGGTGGATTTACCGGCGCCGTTGCGCCCGACCAGACAAACGCGCTCGTTGTCTTCGATATGAATTTCGGTGTTGTCCAGAAGCGGCGCATCGCTGAAAGAGAGCCAGGCGCCGGACATGCTAATTAACGACATAGTTATTACTTTCCTTCGCCGGCATGGCTGACCAGCCAGCAGTTGTGAATCTGACGGTTACGGGCAAAGTCCTGCGACAGCGTCTGATTGGTGATCTCTTTCGCTTCCAGACCCAGGGCCTGCAACCCGGCCAGATCCATGCGGAAACCGCGCTTGTTGTTCGAGAACATAATGGTGCCGTTACGGCGCAGCAGCCGTTTTAAATCCGTCATCAGCGCCAGATGGTCGCGCTGCACGTCAAAGGTGTTCTCCATCCGCTTGGAGTTGGAGAAAGTCGGCGGATCGATAAAGATCACGTCGAACTGTTCGGCGGCATTATGCAGCCATGACAGGCAATCCGCCTGTATCAATCGGTGCTGTCGGCCGGTCAGGCCGTTAGCGCGCAGGTTTTTCTCCGCCCATTCCAGATAGGTGCGCGACATATCGACCGTGGTGGTGGAGCGCGCACCGCCCAGGCCGGCATGCACGCTGGCGCTGCCGGTATAGGCGAACAGGTTGAGGAAATCTTTCCCTTTGCTCATCTCGCCCAGCATACGGCGCGCGATGCGGTGATCCAGAAACAGGCCGGTATCCAGGTAGTCGGTCAGGTTGACCCACAGCTTGGCGTTAAACTCTTCCACCAGCAGGAACTCGCCCTTCTGCGCCAGTTTCTCATACTGGTTTTTCCCCTTCTGCCGCTCGCGGGTCTTCAGCACCAGCTGGTTGGACGGCAGCTCCAGCACCGCCAGCGTGGCGTTGATCACGTCAAACAGCCGCTGACGCGCCTTTTGCGCATCGACCGTTTTCGGCGGCGCGTACTCCTGCACCACCACTTTGCTGCCGTAGCGATCCACCGCAACGTTATACTCCGGCAGGTCGGCGTCATACAGGCGATAGCACTCAATCCCCTGCTGCTTCGCCCACTTATCCAGCTTTTTAACGTTCTTACGCAGCCGGTTGGCGAAATCTTCCGCTACCTGAATGCCGCCGCTGCCCTGCGGGTTTTCCGCCAGCTGATAGTTTTTCTGTACGCAGTCCAGCGGGCCGTTTTTGGCCTTGTACTGGCGCTCGGCGCGCAGCTGCAGACAGCTCAGCAGCTCCGGCGAAGCGCTGAACAGCGACAGCTGCCAGCCGCCGAACGCGCTCTTCATAATGCGCCCCAGCATGTTGTGCAGCGCAATCAGCGCCGGTTCGCTTTCCAGGCGTTCGCCATACGGCGGGTTGCTGAGTACGGTGCCCGTCGGGCCTTCCGGCAGCGGATTGCTCAGCTTGCTGACGTCATTGACGTTAAAGGTAATCAGTTCGGCGACGCCGGCGCGGCGGGCGTTGGCGCGCGCCATATCAATCACCCGGCGGTCAATATCCGAGCCGAAGAAGCGCGAGGTGGTTTCCTGCAGCCCGCGGCGGGCGCGCACCTGCGCTTCGGTCACCACTTCACGCCACAGCTCGGCGTTGTGGCCGTTCCAGGCGCTGAAGCCCCAGTGCTGGCGATGCAGCCCCGGCGCGCGATCGGCGGCGATCATCGCCGCTTCAATCAGTAAGGTACCGGACCCGCACATCGGATCCAGCATCGGCGTGCCCGGCTGCCAGCCGGAGCGCTGTACGATCGCCGCCGCCAGAGTCTCTTTCAGCGGCGCCTGGCCGGTCAGATCGCGGTAGCCGCGCTGGTGCAGGCCCTCGCCGCTCAGGTCGAGCGCCACGCTGGCCATATCGCGCTGCAGGAAGACGTTGATGCGGATATCCGGCTGCTGTTTCGCCACGGTCGGGCGCTGGTCGATTTTGCGGGTAAAGCTGTCGACGATGGCGTCTTTCACTTTCAACGCGCCGTACTGGCTGTTGCGAATCTCTTCGTTCACGCCGCTGAAGTGCACGGCGAAGGTTTTATCCACGCCGAAAATCGACGTCCAGTCGATCGCCTGCACGCCAAGGTAGAGATCCAGATCGCTGTGCACGCGGAATTCATTCAGCGGCAGCAAAATGCGTGAAGCCAGGCGGCTCCACAGCAGACTTTGGTACAGAAGACGATCGTCGCCTTGAAAATGTACCCCGCCCTGCACGACTTTACAGGCGTGGGCGCCAAGCCGCTCCAGTTCGCTTTTTAACAGTTCTTCCAATCCACGCGCTGTGCTAGCAAACAAAGAGTTCATATCGTACTTATCACCAAAAAGAAAATTGTTGCGCATTATAGCTAATCCGCACCGCTTGTCATAAAGTTGCTCCTCTCTATTTACAAAACCCACGGAGGCAAGGGTGATCACGCTTTCTCGGCTTTACGTCCATCCGGTGAAATCTTTACGCGGCTTGCAGCTTTCCCACGCCCAGGTGGCGAACCACGGACTGGCGTTCGATCGCAGCTTTATGATCACCAGCCCCGACGGCACCTTTATTACCGCACGGCAATATCCGCAGATGGTGCTGTTCACGCCGGCGCTGCTGGCGGACGGCCTGTATCTGACGGCGCCCGACGGCGACAGCGCGACCATCCGTTTTGACGACTTTGCCGCCGAGCAGCAGCCGACCGAAGTGTGGGGCAACCATTTCACCGCCCGGGTGGCGCCGGCGGCCATCAACCAGTGGCTGAGCGGCTATTTCCAGCGCGACGTCCAGCTGCGCTGGCTCGGGCCGGCGCTGAGCCGCCGCGTGAAAAAACACCCGGAGGTGCCGCTCTCCTTTGCCGACGGCTATCCGTTCCTGCTGATCAATGAGGCCTCGTTCCGCGATCTGCAGCAGCGTTGCCCTGCCGGCGTCAAACTGGAGCAGTTCCGCCCTAACCTGGTGGTAACCGGCGCCGCGCCCTGGGCCGAAGACGGCTGGCAGGTGATCCGCGTGGGCGAGGTGATGTTCGATCTGGTCAAACCGTGCAGCCGCTGCGTGCTGACCACCGTCAGCACCGAACGCGGACGCAAACACCCGAGCGGCGAGCCGCTGACGACGCTGCAAAGTTTCCGCACGGCGGATAACGGCGATGTGGATTTTGGTCAGAATATGATTGCCCGCAACAGCGGAATTATCCGCGTTGGCGATACGGTGGAGGTGCTGTCGAACAAACCGCCGCGCCCGTACCACGCCGGCAAGGTAACCGAAAAGGTGCAGGCGCCGCAAAACCAGACGCAAAGCCTTACCATCGACTATCAGGGCCAGGTGTTTAACGGCAACAATCAGCAGATTTTACTGGAGCAATTAGAGCAGCAGGGCATCCGCGTACCCTACTCCTGCCGGGCGGGGATCTGCGGAACCTGCCAAATGACGCTGGTCAACGGCGAAGTGGCGCCGCTGACAAAAAGCGCAGTGGCGAATGACGGCACGATTCTGTCTTGCAGCTGTATACCTAAAAGCGACCTGACATTACGTTAGGCTCAGACCGCTCTGTCATACGCCGGGGCGGTATCGGCATCGTGCGCATAGGGCTTCAGGCGGTCGTGCATCACCTTGATGGCGTCGCCGAACACCATGGTGCGCCCCGCTACCGTCAGCTGTCCCTGCGCCAATAAGCACAGGCTGGCGTTATCGCCGGCTTCCACCACCAGCAGCCGCGCATCCTGTCCGCTGTCCATCACCTTGACCGCCGCCAGCTCGCCGTTTTTCGGCTGCAGCGGGAAATGCTGCTGGGCAAAGTGCCAACTCTTCGGCATCAGCGGCTTGAGGAAGCGGTAGGCCACCAGCGCGTTCAGCACCAGCTCCGCACGCTGCTCGTGGCTGAGTTTGGTGCGTTTGCACTGTTCTTCATAGGTAAAGTACAGCGCGGCATCCTCGACGCAAAACGCGCATTCGTTAAAAGCGTCCGGCGTCAGCATCTTGGCCGGAAAACGCGAACGAAAGATCATCCCGTTGGCCAAATCAAGCATCAGCCGGTCGTGTTCGGCGTCAAAATACCAACGCCAATTATCGTCAGGTTTTATCTTCATCGTTTGTCCTTTATCGCCACTCGCCAACGAATATATCCGGCATAAAAAGAAGCCGCGCTCGCGGTGCGCCGCTGCTCAAACCGGTCATATAATTTACCCCAAAGGGTGAGTTTACCACCGAAAATCTGGTCTAAACATCGGATAATTCCGCGAACGATATTTAGCCTAATGGACAAAATATAGACGAGCCGGGGGAATAAATAAACCCCCGACAAGGTCTGAAAGGAAAAAAATATCAGATGTGGTTAACGATATCTTTAATCAAACGCGGACCGTGGTAGATAAAGCCGGAATAAATTTGCACCAGCGTCGCCCCCGCCGCTATTTTTTCACGCGCGGCGGTCAGGGAATCAATTCCGCCGACGCCGATAATCGGCAGTTTGCCCTGCAGCTCCTGCGACAGACGACGGATCACCTCGGTGCTGAGCGACTGAACGGGACGGCCGCTCAGGCCGCCGGCCTGCTCGCAGTAATTTAATCCCTGCACCAGTTTACGATCCAGCGTGGTATTGGTGGCGATGACCCCATCAATATTATGGCGAACCAAACTGTCGGCAATTTGGATCAACTCTTCTTCAGAAAGATCCGGCGCGATCTTTACCGCGACCGGCACATATTTGTGATGGCGCTCATGTAACTCCGCCTGCTTATTTTTAACCGCCGCCAAAAGATCGTCCAGCGCTTCACCATACTGCAGGGATCTTAATCCCGGGGTATTCGGCGATGAGATGTTGATCGCAATATAACCGGCATACGGATAAACTTTATCCATGCAGATCAGATAATCGTCTTTGCCCTCTTCAACCGGCGTATCTTTATTCTTGCCGATATTAATCCCCAGGATGCCGCCAAAGTGGGATTTTTTGACGTTCTCAACCAGGTTATCCACGCCGTGGTTATTAAAGCCCATGCGGTTGATAATGCCTTCCGCTTCAACAATGCGGAACAGGCGCGGCTTATCGTTGCCCGGCTGCGGACGCGGCGTCACGGTGCCGATTTCAATAAAGCCGAAGCCCATCGCACCTAGCGCATCGATGCATTCGCCGTTTTTATCCAGACCGGCGGCCAGCCCCAGCGGGTTCTTAAAAGACAGCCCCATGCAGGTAACCGGTTTGGTCGGCACCGACTGGCGCACCAGAAATTCGAAAGGGGTGCCGGTGACACGGCGCAGTTGCTGGAAGGTCAATTCATGCGCGCGCTCTGGATCGAGCTGGAACAACGCTTTCCTGATGAGGGGGTAGTACATGTACTCTCCTGATTTCCCGGTTATCCCCAGAATGCGGAAGTGGCCGCCGCATCCCGAACGCTATTGGGTTAGTTACAAACCGGGGGCGTATTATCCGGGATCCCCGGCATAATTGGAATTGATTCCGCGCAAAAAAGGCGTTTTTTACGCAAACGTTTTCCCGCTAATCCCGTCGCGCACCGCCAATCCGCATTTGCGCATAACCAAAGCCAAAAATGAGATTTAAAAAACCGGCCGCTTTGCTGTTAGCTTTAAAACACTTACTCATCTTTTACTCATTAAACCTAACTTTTAGTTATAAGGATTGGTTATGCGCGTTATAACTCTGGCCGGCAGCCCGCGTCTCCCCTCCCGCTCCGCGGGGTTACTGAATATTGCCCAGTCATGGCTGCAGCGGCGCGGCGTTGAGGTGGAGCCTTACACCCTGTACGACTTCGACGCCGAAGATCTGCTGCGCGCCAATTTCAACAGCCCGGCGATTAAAACCTTCGCCGCCCGCCTGGCGCAGGCCGACGGGCTGTTGATCGCCACCCCGGTGTATAAGGCGTCATTTTCCGGCGCGCTCAAAACCCTGCTGGATCTGCTACCCGAGCGCGCGCTGGAACACAAAGTGGTGCTGCCGCTGGCTACCGGCGGCTCCGTCGGCCACATGCTGGCGGTGGATTACGCCTTAAAACCGGTGCTATCGGCGTTAAAAGCCCAGGAAGTGCTGCACGGCGTCTTTGCCGATGACGGTCAACTCACCACGCAGGGCGAGCGGTTAACCCCCAGCGACGCCGTGGCGCTGCGGCTGGAGGAGGCGCTGAACAGCCTTTATTTGGCGCTGAGCCGTCGCCAGCCTGCGCCCGCCTCCGCAGAGGCGTTGTTACAGACGCAACCCTGAACCCGCCGATAAACACCACCGATAAGGAAATAATGATGACGCGACTCTCTTCCTGGCGCCGCTGGCTGCAGACCGCATCGCTGACGGCCGCTCTGACGCTGGGCGCTGCCCACGGCGCCGCGGCCGATCCCGGCCCTCAGCAGCTGCGCATCGGCTACCAAAAAGGCTCCGTCAGTCTGGTGCTGGCGAAAAGTCATCGTCTGCTGGAACAGCGTTTCCCGCAGACCAAAATCAGCTGGACCGAATTCCCCGCCGGGCCGCAGATGCTGGAGGCGCTGAACGTCGGCAGTATTGATGTCGGCAGCACCGGTGATATTCCGCCGATCTTTGCCCAGGCCGCCGGCGCCGATTTGCTGTACGTCGGCGTAGAGCCGCCCAAGCCCAAGGCGGAAGTGATTCTGGTGCCGGAAAACAGCCCGATCCATGACGTTGCCGAGCTGAAGGGACACAAGGTCGCCTTCCAGAAAGGCTCCAGTTCGCACAATCTGCTGCTGCGCGCCCTGCAGCAGGCCGGCCTGAAATTTACCGACATCAAGCCGGTGTATCTGACCCCGGCCGACGCCCGCGCCGCCTTCCAGCAGGGCAACGTCGACGCCTGGGCGATTTGGGATCCCTACTACTCGGCGGCGCTGCTGCAGGGCGGCGTACGGGTGCTGAGCGACGGCAGCAAGCTCAACCAGACCGGTTCGTTTTATCTGGCCGCCCGGCCGTATACCGAGGCCAACGGCGCGTTTATTCAACAGGTGCTGAAGGTGCTGACGCAGGCTGACGCGCTGTCCCGCAGCGACCGCGAGCAGAGCATCGCCCTGCTGGCCAAAACCATCGGCCTGCCGCAGCCGGTGATCGCCGCCTACCTGGATCACCGGCCGGTCACCACCATTACGCCGCTCAGCGCCGACACCATCAAAGCCCAGCAGCAAACCGCCGATCTGTTCTACGCCAATCATCTGGTGCCGGTGAAGCTGGATATTTCCCAACGCGTCTGGCAGCCCAGCGCCCAATAATTGAGGAGAACTTATTATGAGCCTGAATATCTTTTGGTTCTTACCCACCCACGGCGACGGTCACTATCTGGGATCGAGCGAAGGGGCACGCAGCGTCGATCACGGCTATCTGCAACAAATTGCGCAGGCGGCCGACCGCCTGGGATTCGGCGGCGTGCTGATCCCGACCGGACGCTCCTGCGAAGACTCCTGGCTGGTGGCCGCATCCCTGATCCCCGTTACGCAGCGGCTGAAATTCCTGGTGGCGCTGCGCCCCGGCATTATCTCCCCGACGCTGGCGGCGCGGCAGGCGGCAACGCTGGATCGTCTCTCCAATGGCCGCGCGCTGTTTAATCTGGTCACCGGCGGCGACCCGGACGAACTGGCAGCCGAAGGGCTGCACCTTAACCATGAAGAGCGCTATGAAGCCTCGGCGGAGTTTACCCACGTCTGGCGCCGGGTGCTGGAAGGGGAAACCGTCGATTTCAGCGGTAAGCATATTCAGGTCAAAGGCGCCAAACTGCTGTTCCCGCCGGTTCAGCAGCCGCGGCCGCCACTCTACTTCGGCGGCTCGTCGGCCGCCGCGCAGGATCTGGCCGCCGACCAGGTAGAGCTGTATCTGACCTGGGGCGAGCCGCCGGCGCAGGTGAAACAGAAGCTGGACGAAGTACGCGCCAAAGCCGCCGCCAAGGGCCGTAAGGTGCGCTTCGGCATCCGGCTGCACGTGATCGTGCGTGAAACCAACGACGAAGCCTGGCGCGCCGCCGACCGCCTGATTGCCAATCTGGACGATAAAACTATCGCCGACGCGCAGCAGGCGTTCGCCCGCTTTGATTCGGTCGGCCAGCAGCGCATGGCGGCGCTGCACGGCGGCAAGAAAGATAACCTCGAGATCAGCCCTAATCTATGGGCGGGCGTCGGCCTGGTGCGCGGCGGCGCCGGCACCGCGCTGGTGGGCGACGGCCCGACGGTGGCGCAACGCATCCGGGAGTACGCCGATTTAGGCATCGACACCTTTATTCTTTCCGGCTACCCGCATCTGGAAGAGGCCTATCGCGTTGGTGAACTGCTGTTCCCTCATCTGGATGTCGCGCAACACGCCGCGCCGACGCCGCTGCGTCCGGTCGCGCCTCAGGGGGAAGTCATCGCCAATATCTATGCGCCGCAGCGGGCGTCGCAAAGCTAAGGAGCCAGTTATGAGCCATCGCACACAGCGCCTGCTGCACCGTTTAGCGCCCTGGATCCTGCCGATCGCCCTGCTGGTTTTCTGGCAGATCGCCGTTGAGGCCGGCTGGCTCTCCAGCCGCATTTTGCCGGCCCCCAGCGCCGTTGCGACGGCGTTCTGGACGCTGACGCAAAGCGGTGAACTTTGGCAGCACCTCACCATCAGCAGCTGGCGCGCGCTGATCGGTTTTGGCATCGGCGGCAGCCTTGGCTTGCTGCTGGGCCTGATCAGCGGCCTGTCCCGCTGGGGTGAACGCCTGCTGGACAGCTCGGTGCAGATGCTGCGCAACATTCCGCATCTGGCGCTGATCCCGCTGGTGATCCTGTGGTTCGGCATTGATGAATCGGCCAAAATCTTCCTGGTGGCGCTCGGCACCCTGTTCCCGATTTATCTCAATACCTATCACGGCATCAAAAATATCGACCGCGGGCTGCTGGAAATGGCGCGCAGCTATGGCCTGAGCGGTTTCCGCCTGTTTACCCAGGTGGTGCTGCCCGGCGCGCTGCCTTCCATCATGGTCGGCGTGCGCTTTGCACTGGGGCTGATGTGGCTGACGCTGATCGTCGCCGAAACCATTTCGGCCAATTCCGGCATCGGCTATCTGGCGATGAACGCCCGCGAATTTCTGCAAACCGACATTGTGGTGGTGGCCATCGTGCTCTACGCCCTGCTCGGCAAACTGGCGGACGTCAGCGCACAGTGGCTGGAACGCCTGTGGCTGCGCTGGCACCCGGCTTATCAACTGAAACAAGGGGAAGCATCATGACGACTCCGACCCGTATTCCCCAGGGGACGCCCGTCACCCTGGAGTCCATCGCTAAGCGCTACGGCAACCGCACGGTGCTGGATAATCTGCAGCTACGTATTACCTCCGGCCAGTTTGTCGCCGTGGTCGGCCGCAGCGGCTGCGGCAAAAGCACCCTGCTGCGCCTGCTGGCCGGGCTGGAAAACGCCAGCAGCGGCGCGTTGCTCAGCGGCAGCGCGCCATTAAGCAGCGTGAAAGAAGACACCCGGCTGATGTTTCAGGATGCGCGCCTGCTACCGTGGAAAAAGGTGATTGATAACGTCGGCCTGGGTCTGCGCGGCGACTGGCGTGACGCGGCGCGTCAGGCACTGGCGGCGGTCGGCCTGGAGGAGCGGGCCGACGAATGGCCGGCGGCGCTGTCCGGCGGCCAGAAGCAGCGGGTCGCTCTGGCGCGCGCGCTGATCCACCGGCCGCGTCTGCTGCTGCTGGACGAACCGCTGGGCGCGTTGGATGCGCTGACGCGCATCGATATGCAGGGGCTGATTGAAAACCTGTGGCAACAGCATGGCTTTACCGTACTGCTGGTTACCCACGACGTCAGCGAAGCGATCGCCCTGGCGGACCGCGTGATACTGATTGAGCAGGGACGCATCGGCCTGGATATGGCGATCGACCTGCCGCGGCCGCGCCGCAAAGGCTCGGCCAGGCTGGCCGAACTGGAGGCACAGATCCTGGAACGGGTGCTGTCGCCGGCTGCAACCGCGGAACCGGCGCGCCAGGTGGCGAACTGATTCCCCTGACGCTAAAAAAAACGCCCGATGAACACATCGGGCGTTTTTTATCATATCAGGCAAAAACAGCGTATGTGGATCAGGCCGCTAACGCCTTGCTAATCTTCTCAAACAGATCGCCGGACAGATTCTCCAGCCCCTTCAGTTGCTCCAGCGCTTTACGCATCAGCGCCTGACGGCCGGCGTCATAGCGCTTCAGACGGATCAGCGGTTCAATCAGGCGCGCCGCCACCTGCGGGTTGCGCGTGTTGAGATCGCTGAGGATCTCCGCCAGGAACTGGTAACCGCTGCCGTCAGGCGCATGGAACGCCGACGGGTTCGCCGAGGCAAACGCCCCCACCAGCGAACGGGTGCGGTTCGGGTTGCTCAGGCTGAATGAGCGATGCTGCAGCAAACCGCGCACCGTGTTCAGCACGTCGGCCGCCGGGCTGGTGGCCTGCAGCACAAACCACTTGTCCATCACCAGTCCGTCCTGATGCCAGCGCTCGTCGAACGCCGTCATCAGTGCATCGCGGCAAGGCAGCTGTGCGGCCACCGCCGCCGCCAGCGCCGCCAACGAGTCGGTCATATTATCCGCCTGGCGGAACTGCTCAGCCACCAGCGTATCGGCCTGCTGCGCATCGCCGAAGGCCAGATAGTGCAGGCAGGTATTACGCAGTGCGCGTTTGGCGATATCGCCATGTTCAACGCGGTAGCCGTCAGTGCGGTTGGCGCGGTATACCGCCAGCCACTCGTCGGCCATTTCCTGCGCCAGACAGCGGGTGATTGCGTCGTGCACCGCGGCGATCGCTTCCGGATCGATTTCGGCAAACAGTTCGGCCATCTCATTTTCCGTCGGCAGCGTCAGGATCTGCGCGGCCAGGGCCGGATCCAGTTTTTCATCCAGCAAGACCGCCCGGAACGCATCCACCACGTGCAGCGGCAGCGACAGCGGCTGTTTCTGCTGGTGCTTGGCGACGTTCAGCTTGATGTAGGTCGCCAGCAGGCTTTGCGCGGCATCCCAGCGGGCAAAGTCGTTGCGCGCGTGCTGCATCAGGAAGGTCAGTTGCCCGTCGCTGTACGGATAGTCCAGCTTCACCGGTGCGGAGAACTCACGCAGCAGTGACGGCACCGGGCGCTGCGCAACGCCGTCAAAAATAAAGGTCTGCTCCGCTTCGGTCACGTTCAGCACGTTATTAACCGGCAGGCCGTCCTTCTGCAGCGCAATCACGTTGCCTTCCGAATCGTACAGTTCAATATCCAGCGGGATATGCAGCGGCTGTTTCTGCGGCTGATCGGCGGTCGGCGCGGTATGCTGGCTGACCTGCAGGCGGTACTGCTGCTGCTCGGCGTCATAATCATCGCGCACCGTCAGCACCGGCGTGCCGGACTGGCTGTACCAGCGGCGGAACAGGGACAGATCGACATTGGAAGCATCTTCCATCGCCTGCACAAAGTCGTCACAGGTCGCCGCGCTGCCGTCATGGCGTTCAAAATAGAGCTGGATCCCCTTCTGGAAGTTCTCCTCGCCCAGCAGCGTATGCATCATGCGGATCACTTCAGAACCCTTCTCATACACCGTCAGGGTGTAGAAGTTGTTCATTTCGATCACTTTGTCCGGACGAATCGCGTGCGCCATCGGGCTGGCGTCTTCCGCAAACTGCGCGCCGCGCATCACGCGGACATTATCAATACGGTTAACCGCGCGCGACCCCAGATCCGAGCTGAACTCCTGGTCGCGGAACACCGTCAGGCCCTCTTTCAGGCTGAGCTGGAACCAGTCGCGACAGGTGACGCGGTTGCCGGTCCAGTTATGGAAATACTCATGCCCGATCACCGCTTCAATATTCAGGTAATCCTTGTCGGTCGCGGTTTCCGCCTTAGCCAGCACGTATTTGGAGTTAAAGA
This sequence comes from Serratia sp. FGI94, assembly GCF_000330865.1. NCBI lineage: Bacteria > Pseudomonadati > Pseudomonadota > Gammaproteobacteria > Enterobacterales > Yersiniaceae > Serratia > Serratia sp. FGI94. Next base: position 1,727,909 of record NC_020064.1, on the reverse strand, counting down.
TATTTAACCCTTTGTTTTCCATCGCGCCCATATTAAAGAAGTCCACCGCGACGATCATATAGATGTCGAGGTCATACTCCAGGCCGAAGCGGGTTTCATCCCATTTCATCGAATTCTTCAGCGAGGTCATCGCCCAGTCGGCGCGATCCAGGTTGCCGCGGTCAACAAACAGTTCCAGCGCCACTTTGCGCCCTGAGCGGGTCACAAAGCTGTCGCGCAGCACGTCGAAATCACCGGCGACCAGCGCAAACAGATAGCTCGGCTTCGGGAACGGATCCTGCCACTGCACCCAGTGACGGCCGTCGTCCAGTTCGCCTTCGGCAATGCGGTTGCCGTTGGACAGCAGGAACGGATAACGCTGTTTATCCGCCGTGATGCGGGTCGTGAAGCGCGCCAGCACGTCCGGACGGTCCAGATAGTAGGTAATATGACGGAAGCCTTCCGCCTCACACTGGGTGCACAGCGCCTCACCGGACAGGTACAAACCCTCCAGCGCGCTGTTCTGCGCCGGATGAATATCGTTGACGATGGTGACAGTAAATTGTTCCGGCAAACCATCAATGATCAGCTGGTTATCCTGTTGGCGGTACGCCTCCCAGGGCTGACCGTCAATCTGCAGACTCACCAGCGTCACATCCTCACCGTCCAGCACCAGCGGTGCGCCGGCGGCGCCCTGACGTTTCACTTTGCTGACGGCGGTGACGCGCGTCGTGTCGGCGTGCAGATCAAAATCCAAATCAATGTCGGTGATGGTGTAATCCGGCGCGCGATAATCATGGCGATATTTCGCCTGTGGCTGTTGTGTCATACAAACCCTTTGACGTCTCAGTGAGTAACGGATAACGGGCCGCGATGTCCTGCACGGCACGGCGCACTGGCGCTCAGCGCCGCCGCGACCCGGATTGTAAATAAACTGTATCACAGCCACGGAAAAAACCCAGAGACCACCGCATCCGCAGCAGAGAAATGCGCTGCGGATCATCCTCTGCCTGCCATTGTTCAGCGACCACAGGGCACGTAAAGGCAAAAACAGCACGATATGCCAATAAAGCAACAATGAGCAGCAATTTATCCAGACAAACCCGCCAACCTGCAGGTCATCATTGTGCCAACCTCGCCGGCTGATTATTTACTTGTATTATTTCCTGACGTCGATCATTAAGATGGTTAAACCTACGCGCCACGGCGGTGGTATCATTCCGGCTTCAGGCATGAGGACGCGCGGTTGTTATGAAAGTTAAATACCTTATTTATTTTTTTACCTTTTTATTAGCCGCCTCGTTCACTATTGCAATTTGCGATGAGTGGGCGGAAGCCAAAAAGCAATATAACGACAGCGCCTGGAACCTGAATAAGACCCAACACTCGAAAGACGTGTCCTCGGCGTTTCAAAATAGCCTGCGGCTGCATACGGTAAAGCGCCTGAGCCTGGTTAACCCGGAGCTGAAACCTGCGCTCTGGCAGGAAAGCGAACGGGAAACGCGTAACAACATTCGGCAGATACGCCGCCACGTCAACTCGGACGCCCTGCAACACTTAACCACCCAGCAAAAAATCGACATTCGCTCCATGCTTAACCTGCTGGAGAAAATGCTGGATAACGATACGCAGCAACTGGCACCGATGAATAATGCCATCCGTAATTTATTCAATATCAACAGTGCGTATTACATCACCCAATCCAGCATGGATTATTACAGCTACACCTATGAAAGCCGAATTCTGAATGCCGACGCCTTTTTATTCCTCGAGTCGATCCGCCTGAATAACCAGCTTAATATCACCCTCACCGAGATTATCGATCAGCTGGTGGATATTAAGCTCAACGGCCAGAATGACAAAGAGTCCTACCTCAAAACCATCCAGTTGACCGGCGTGCTGAACGTGCTGAGTTCACGCCTGCTGTTTATGGAAATGGTTTATCGCGACCCGCAAATCAGCCGCATTATCAACCAACTGCTGGAAAATCTGTCCCCGCGGCAAACCGACGGCCTGGCCGGCGAGCTGTACGATTCGATGGCCCATGGCAAAGCGTTCGACGCCACCCGCATTTACGCCTATGTCAAAGTGATGGACCGGCTGTCGCAACAACTTTTCCAGCGCAGCTTTGAGCTGGAGATCGCCAAATGCCACAAGCAAATGTACCAGAGCCAGACGGCGATTAACGGCCTGTTTGCTTTTGCCTGGCTGCTCGCCCTGTTTCTGCTGATGCCGTCCCTGATTTTCTGTTCCAGCATCAGCCGTTGGCTGACCAAAACGCAAAGCAATATTCAACGCCTTTCGCACGGCGATATGACGATCGATGCGCCGGAGGTGTTTTACAGCCAGGAGTTGATTGCCATCACCGACGCCATCAATCAGCTCAAACAGTATCATTTGGAAAAGGTGCGGCTGGAGCAGGAGAAACATTCGCTGATTACCGAGTTGGAGGCATCCTCCTATCTCGACCCGCTCACCAACATTTACAACCGTCGCCGTTTCTTCCGTGACGCCGAACAGTTGCCTGCCGCCAGCTACCCGCTGGCCTTCTGCCTGATCGATATCGATAACTTCAAGGCGCTTAACGACACCTACGGCCACAATATCGGCGACCTGGCCCTGGTAGCCTTTGCCGATCTGCTACGCCACGCCTTCCGCGCCGAGGACATCTTTTGCCGTTACGGCGGCGAGGAGTTCGCCATTCTGCTGCACCACTGCGCGCTGCCGGACGCCAGAATGGCGCTGGAGAAGCTGCGTCATAAGGTTCAGCGGCTGCAGTTACCGGTTCCCGACGGACAGCCGGTGCGTTATACCATCAGCTGCGGCATCGCCGCGGTGACGTCCCCGCGTCAGCTGCAAACCGCCATTAAACTGGCCGATGAGGCACTCTACTTCTGCAAGAAAAACGGTAAGGATCGGGTGGCGGTCAACGACGGTTCAAGCTGCCGCTAAAAGCGCTGTTTAAAATAATTAACCTTATAATTTTTATCGCTAATTAGACTAAGTGATTCACTTTTCTTGGTTTATCCGCCTTTTCATTTCAGCGCCGCGCCGCGGCGGCGCATAAGCGCACGTTTAATCCTCGACCCGTTCCCCCGATTTATGGTGTGATGACGCTTCAATAACAGGATAATCCGGGTATACTCCCCCATCTTTTTATGATTACCCGGATTTTGGAGACGCGCCCTGACGAGGATGCTGTAACGCGCTATGACTCAATACGCTTCCCCGATTTTGACATCACTGCTGGATACCGACGCTTACAAGCTTCATATGCAGCAGGCAGTGTTCCATCGCTATCCCGCGATCGACGTCGCGGCAGAGTTCCGTTGCCGCGGCGACGAGCTGCTGGGCGAGTACGCCGACGAAATCCGCGCGCAGGTCGCGCTGATGGGACAGTTGGCGCTGACCGAGGCTGAATATCAGTATCTCTCCGGTCTGCCTTTCTTTCGGCAGGATTACCTTAACTGGCTGCGCGATTTCCGTTATAACCCGCAGCAGGTCGCCATCGACAATCAGGATGGCAGACTGCAGATCCGCATCGCCGGACCGTGGCGTGAAGTGATCATGTGGGAAGTGCCGCTGCTGGCGGTCATCAGCGAGGTGGTGCATCGCCACCGCTCACCGGAGGTCACGCCCGCGATGGCGGTCGCGCAGCTGCGCAGCAAACTGGCGCAGTTCCGGCAACTGACGCAGGATATCGATATTTCGCGCTTCAAGCTGATGGACTTCGGCACCCGCCGCCGCTTCTCGCAGCCGGTGCAACAGGCGATCGTCAGCACGCTGCAGCAGGAGTTTCCTTATCTGGTCGGCACCAGCAACTACGATCTGGCCCACCAGCTGGGGCTGACGCCGGTCGGCACCCAGGCGCATGAATGGTTCCAGGCGCACCAGCAGATCAGCCCGGTGCTGGCCAGCAGTCAGCGCGCCGCCCTGCAGGCCTGGCTGGATGAGTACCCGGATCAGCTCGGCATCGCCCTGACCGACTGCATTACCATGGACGCCTTCCTGCGTGATTTCGGCCTGCAGTTCGCCGAACGCTATCAGGGGCTGCGCCATGATTCCGGCGACCCGTTCGAATGGGGCGAAAAAGCCATCGCCCACTACCAGACGCTGGGCATCGACCCGATGAGCAAGACGCTGGTGTTCTCCGATAACCTCGATCTGGAGAAAGCGCTGGCGCTGTACCGCCGTTTCGATCGCCGCATTAATCTGGTCTTCGGCATCGGCACGCGCCTGACCTGCGATATCCCCGGCGTCAAGCCGCTGAATATTGTGATCAAACTGGTGGAGTGCAAAGGCAAACCGGTGGCGAAACTCTCCGACAGCCCGGGAAAAACCATCTGCCAGGACCAGGCGTTTGTCAAAGCGTTGCGCAAGGCGTTTGACCTGCCGCTGGTGAAAAAAGCCAGCTAAGCGTCGGCAAGCCGGGTGAGTTTTCAGCCGGCTTTTCTCTTCTTTATTACCCTTCCCGCCCTAACTCGCCACGGCAAGACAGAAATGTTGCGCCAATCTGGCGATTTCTGCTTGTGCTCTGCACCGCGGCAAGTAACATAGCAAGACCCCCATTGTCTTGGGTTGTAAGCTATTTCTTTATCAAATCAATTTAAGAGAGAAATTTATGAGCGTAGTGCCTGTATGCGACGTGCTGCAAGGGCGTGCTGCGGTTGACAGTGAAGTCACCGTGCGCGGCTGGGTGCGTACCCGAAGAGATTCTAAAGCTGGTATCTCCTTCCTCGCCGTTTATGACGGCTCCTGCTTTAATCCGTTACAGGCCGTCGTTAATAATTCTCTGCCGAATTATCAGGATGAAGTGCTGCACCTGACCACCGGCTGCTCGGTTGAAGTGACCGGCAAAGTCGTTGCCTCACCTGGCGAAGGCCAGAGTTTTGAGCTGCAGGCGACTGAAATCAACGTGGTCGGCTGGGTCGACGATCCGGATACCTATCCGATGGCCGCCAAGCGTCACAGCATCGAATACCTGCGTGAAGTGGCGCACCTGCGTCCGCGCACCAACCTGATCGGCGCCGTGGCGCGCGTGCGTCATACGCTGGCGCAGGCGATCCACCGCTTCTTCCATGAAAACGGCTACTTCTGGGTTTCCACCCCGCTGATCACCGCGTCCGATACCGAAGGCGCCGGCGAAATGTTCCGCGTGTCCACGCTGGATCTGGAAAACCTGCCGCGCGACGATAAAGGCGCGGTCGACTTCAGCGAAGACTTCTTCGGCAAGGAAGCGTTCCTGACCGTGTCCGGCCAGTTGAACGGTGAAACTTACGCCTGTGCGTTATCAAAAGTTTACACCTTCGGCCCGACATTCCGGGCGGAAAATTCCAACACCAGCCGCCACCTTGCGGAGTTCTGGATGATTGAGCCGGAAGTCGCCTTCGCGACGCTGGATGATTCCGCGGCGCTGGCCGAAAGCATGCTGAAATATGTGTTCCAGGCGGTGCTGGATGAGCGCGCCGACGATCTGCAGTTCTTTGCCGAGCGCGTAGATAAAGACGCCGTTGAACGTCTGAAACGCTTTGTCTCTTCCGACTTCGCCCAGGTGGACTACACCGATGCCATAGATATCCTGCTGGCTTCCGGTCAGACCTTCGAGAACCCGGTGTCCTGGGGTATCGATCTGTCTTCTGAGCATGAGCGTTATCTGGCGGAGAAACACTTCAAGGCGCCGGTCGTCGTCAAGAACTATCCGAAAGACATCAAGGCGTTCTATATGCGCATGAACGACGACGGCAAAACCGTTGCCGCCATGGACGTGCTGGCGCCGGGCATCGGCGAGATCATCGGCGGTTCTCAGCGTGAAGAGCGTCTCGACGTGCTGGATCAGCGCCTGGCGGAAATGGGGCTGAATAAAGAAGACTACTGGTGGTACCGCGACCTGCGTCGTTACGGCACCGTGCCACACTCCGGCTTTGGCCTCGGATTTGAGCGTTTAATCGCCTATGTGACCGGTGTACAAAACGTGCGTGATGTAATTCCGTTCCCACGCACTCCGCGTAACGCAAGCTTTTAATTAGCAACGCTAAACAAACTCACTACCATTTTGTTACAAAACAAAGGCCAGCTCTGCTGGCCTTTCGCATTTTTTATTCTTGACGAAGCTCACAAAGTTCCGTTTCATTAATATTTAGTTACACATATTTTCTTTGTGAAACGTTTTTACGACATTAGTAGCATCTTAACCCTAGATTAACCCTGCGCTGAATGGAACACTGCGTTCAGACACAGGACGACACCAATCTATCAACAATAGTTCCCTAAAGAATTATTGGCGGCAGTGGCAAAGGTGTCCGAATAACACCAATGAGGGTAATAATGATGAAGCGCAACATTCTTGCAGTGGTAATTCCTGCGCTGCTGGCTGCTGGTGCAGCAAACGCAGCGGAAATCTATAATAAAGACGGCAACAAGCTGGATCTGTACGGTAAAGTTGACGGCCTGCACTACTTCTCCGATAGCAAAAGCGATGATGGCGACCAGTCTTATGTCCGCTTCGGCTTCAAAGGTGAAACCCAGATCAATGACCAACTGACCGGTTACGGCCAGTGGGAATACAACATCCAAGCCAACAACAGCGAAGGCGGCGACGACGCGCAAAACGGCAACAAGACCCGTCTGGGCTTCGCCGGTCTGAAATTCGCCGAGTACGGCTCTCTGGACTACGGCCGTAACTACGGCATCGTTTACGACCCAATGGGTTGGACCGATATGCTGCCTGAATTCGGCGGCGACTCTGCCGGCAGCGACAACTTTATGGTTGGCCGTTCTACCGGTCTGCTGACCTACCGCAACAACGACTTCTTTGGTCTGGTTGACGGCCTGAACTTCGGCCTGCAGTACCAGGGCAAAAACGACCGTGAAGATATCAAACGTTCTAACGGCGACGGCTGGGGTATCTCCACCACTTATGAGCTGCCGGTTGGCGTAGGCTTCTCCGCCGCATACGCGTCTTCTGACCGTACCGACCGTCAGACCAACGCAGGTTACGCCCGTGGCGAAGGCCGCGCCGAGCAGTGGGCTGCCGCAGTGAAATACGACGCCAACAACGTCTACCTGGCGGCAATGTACGGTGAAACCCGTAACGCCACCTACATCAAAAACGATAAAGCCGGCAGCCTCAACTACGGCACCACCGGCTTCGCTAACAAAGCGCAAAACTTCGAACTGGTTGCTCAGTACCAATTCGACTTCGGCCTGCGTCCGTCCATCGCCTACGTACAGTCTAAAGGCAAGGACATCGAAGGCATCGGCGATGCTGACCTGATCAAATACGTTGATGTCGGTGCGACTTACTACTTCAACAAAAACATGTCCACCTACGTTGATTACAAAATCAACCAGCTGAACGACAACAACCCACTGGGCCTGAACACCGACGACATCGTTGCCGTTGGTTTGGTTTACCAGTTCTAATTGTTGCTTCACCTGCCGGCTATCAACCACCGGCACCGTTGAAAAACAGGGCTTCGGCCCTGTTTTTGTTTTTCCCTATCGTCAGCTTTTTATGCTGCCTGCCGCCCCTTTACCGTCATTTTTTGTGCTGAATCTGCCTTCCTCACAAGTTCGATGTGTTTTTCTCGCAAACGGTTGGCAAAGCGCACAACTGGCGCTACCCTGATGCCTCTGTCCGCTTAATGCTAAGCTATGGAACCATCTGACATGTTTGAAAAAATCGCTGCTGCACCTGCCGATCCGATTCTGGGTCTGACCGACATTTTCCGCGCGGACGCCCGTCCGAACAAAATCAACCTGGGTATCGGCGTCTACAAAGACGAAACCGGCAAAACGCCGGTGCTGACCAGTGTGAAAAAAGCGGAGCAATACCTGCTGGAAAATGAGACCACCAAAAACTACCTCGGTATTGAGGGGATCCCTGCATTTGCCAGCTGCACCCAAGAACTGCTGTTCGGCAAAAACAGCCCTATCATCACCGACAAGCGTGCGCGCACCGCGCAAACGCCTGGTGGTACCGGTGCCCTGCGCGTAGCCGCCGACTTTATCGCCAATCAGACTGACGCCAAGCGCGTTTGGGTCAGCAACCCAAGCTGGCCGAACCATAAAAACGTCTTCGCCGCCGCCGGTCTGGAAGTGGTGGAATATAACTACTATGACGCCGCCAACCACGCGCTGGACTTCGACGGGCTGCTGAACAGCCTGCAACAGGCGCAGGCCGGTGATGTTATCGTGTTCCATGGCTGCTGCCACAACCCGACCGGCATCGACCCGACGCCGGAGCAGTGGAGCCAGTTGGCCGAGCTGTCGGTCAGCAAAGGCTGGCTGCCGCTGTTTGATTTCGCCTACCAGGGCTTCGCCAAAGGTCTGGAAGAAGATGCACAGGGCCTGCGTATTTTTGCCGCCAAGCATCAGGAACTGATCGTCGCCAGCTCCTACTCGAAAAACTTCGGCCTGTACAACGAGCGCGTCGGCGCCTGCACCGTAGTGGCGGCCGACGCCGAAACCGCAGACCGCGCCTTCAGCCAGGTTAAAGCGGCGATCCGCGCCAACTACTCCAACCCGCCGTCACACGGTGCGGCCGTCGTTGCCACCATCCTGAGCAACGATGCGCTGCGTGCGATCTGGGAGCAAGAGCTGGCCGATATGCGTCAGCGCATCCACCGCATGCGTCAGCTGTTTGTGAATACCCTGCAGGAAAAAGGCGCACAGCAGGACTTCAGCTTTATTATCAACCAGAACGGCATGTTCTCGTTCAGCGGCCTGACCAAAGAGCAGGTGCTGCGTCTGCGTGAAGAGTTTGGCGTTTACGCGGTCAACTCCGGCCGCGTTAACGTCGCGGGCATGACGCCGGACAACATGGCACCGCTGTGCGAAGCCATCGTCGCCGTGCTATAAGCCACACTCATCAGATGTAATAAAGGGGCGCGCTGCGCCCCTTTTGCTGTTCTTTTCGCCGGAAAATACGGCTATTTACCACGCTTCAGGCTGCTCACGCAAGAACGGGTTGGTCTGCCGTTCATGACCGAAGGTCGACATCGGTCCATGCCCCGGAATAAAGCCCATATCATCGCCCAACGGCAGGAGTTTGTTGCGAATGGAGGCAATCAGCGCCTGATGATCGCCGCGCGGGAAATCGCTGCGCCCCACTCCGCCGTTGAACAGCACGTCGCCAACCAGCGCCAGGCGCGCTTTATCGTTGATAAACACTATGTGTCCCGGCGTATGCCCCGGACAGTGCAGCACGTTCAGCGTCATCTCGCCCACCTGCACGCTGTCGCCTTCGGCCAGCCACTGGGTCGGGGTTAACGGCGCGCACTCCTCCAGCCCGAACATCCGGCTTTGCGCCGGCAGGCCGTCGAGCCAGAACGCATCCTCTTTGTCCGGCCCGATAATCGGCACCTGATAGTGTTCCGCCAGCTCCGCCGCCGCGCCGACGTGGTCAAGATGCCCATGCGTCAGCAAGATTTTCGTCAGCTGCACGCCCGCATCCTGCACCGCCGCCTTTAGCTTTGCCGCCTCACCGCCGGGATCCACCAGCGCGGCCTGCCCGCTCTGCTCGCACCAGATCAGCGTACAATTTTGGCTAAACGCCGTGACGGGAATAATTTGGTATTTCATAACGCTCCAACGACAACGGCGCCGGACCTTACGGCCGGCGCTCTCTCAACCCAGAGGCACAGCGATTACCAGGTACGCACCGGCCCGGTATCGATGTGAACAAAATTGCTACGCGGATAATAACCTACGCCGCCGGCGCGCATTTTCAACGCCGCCTTGCGGATATTGCTCAGCTGAATGCCTTCGATATGGAAGTCCATCGCCTGGCCTTTGGTATGGTAGCTGTGCTTGGCAACGCCACGGCTGCGCGCGCGCAGATCGTTGTTCGTTCCCAGCGAGCGGTAGCCGGAAATCAGCTGTACCGGCTTGGTGGTGCCCAGCATCCCCTGCAAACGATAAAGATGATCAAACAGCTGAGGATCGATCGATTTCACTTTATTCGCGCGAAAATCGCGGAACAAATGATTTAAACGCACCAATTCTTCTTTATTATAATTTTTACCGTCAAAGAATTCGGCTTTCAGTGATTCGCCTGTATGCAGGTTATTTACTACAAGAATACGAGGACGAGAAGTAGAAAGGCTGGAAAATGCTTGACCCGGAAGTAAAGCCATGCCCATCGCGGCGCCACCCAACGCCAGCCATTTACGGCGGTGAAGATCAATTTTGTCCATGTTTCTATCAGACCCGGCAAGAATATCAAAAAAATATGCACAAAAAAGCGCACTGCCTGAACCTTAACCGCCTGCGCCGCCTGAGTCAACCCATGATGCGGCGCGGCCTGCAGGCGCTCTGGGAACGAGCGCCTGCGTCTGGTCCAAATAGTCTGACCGTTATTTATTTAAAAATGCTGCATTTATTACAGCAATTTCTCCGCCCGGGCCAAAATTTGTGCGCCCGATCGCACGGTATTATCATAATTGTAAATATCTGTACGGAATTGTGGCTGTCCGTCATCGGCAACCCACGCCGTTAAATAATACAATTTAACCGGAATACGCCCACGTACATTCACGAAAGTAGTATTCCCCTGCTTCAGGGTGGAGGAAACACGGCTGTCGTTCCAACCGGCATCCTGCAACAGCATATTGGCTAAGACGGACGCTTTATTTACCCGTACGCAACCGGAACTGAGCGCACGAATATCTTTTTTGAACAGGCTGTGGTTCGGCGTATCATGCAGATAAATAGCATCCGAGCTTGGCATATTAAATTTAAAACGCCCCAGCGAGTTGGTTGCTCCCGGCGCCTGACGGATGCGATACGGGAAATTACGGGCGGAAATAGAACTCCAGTCAATCGTTGACGGATCAATCACCTGCGCATCGTTGCTCCAGCCAGACAAAAGCGTATAGCCGTGTTTCTGGAAATAATTAATATCGCGCATTGCCTTCGGCACAATATCTTCACGCACCAGCGTCGTCGGCACGTTCCACGGCGGATTAACCACCACGTTATTCAGCGCGCTGCTCATCAACGGCGTTTTACGGCTTGGGCGGCCGACAATCACCCGTGACGACAGCACTTCATTACCATCGCGGTAATAAACCAGCGAGTAGTTGGGAATATTCACCATAATGCCGTTATTCACCCGCCCCGGCAGAATGCGCAAGCGCTGAATATTCAGCGCCAGCAACGCAGCGCGGGTTTGCGGCGACACATTCAGCCACTCGCGCGTACGTACGCCGATCAGGCCGTCCGCACTCAGCCCCTGCCATTTTTGGAAGCGCTTGACGCCTTCAACCAGATCGTCGCTGTACAGGTTATCGCCGCTCGCGGCAGACTGCAGCATGCCCCCCTCTTCCGACGTCACCGACGCCGACGACGGGCTGACCACCGCAGCACGGTTCTCACGCAGCTTTTCTTCATCGACCGACTGATCATCATCCACCACCGGCGCGTTGCTATTCACCATCGCCGGCTCCTGACTCTGCTGCATGCCGGCATCGCTGGCGGACAACATGCCAGTGCGCTGCAGAATCTCACGCAGCGCGGGAATATCGCTGCTGGTCTGTCCCGGACGCAGCGTCGGGCCGCTGGCCAGGCGCGGCCAAGGGCGGCTGTCGGTCAGCAGGTCGCGCAGCGCCTGATGCATTTTTGCGTATTGCGGATGCTGCGGCGCCAGCGATTCAATATAGGGCAGCGTTTTACTCTGACGCACCGCCAGCTGCCACTGATTAATCACGGTGGCCGGCGGCGTCGCCAATTTATAAGGGATATTGCTGTATAGCCAATTATTGCCGTTGGCGCTGATGGAGGAGACAAACTGCAGGTAGCCCAGCATCGCATCCGACAGCACGATGTCGCGCCCCATGTCGCTGATTGCCGGGTCGGTCAGCTGCTTCACCCACTGATTAAACTGCGGCTGAACACCGGAAATAGCCAGCTCGGCCAGCTGCTGCTGGAACTGCTGCACCGTTTCACGGTCCTGCCACATCGGTTGCATACGGTTGGCCGCGTACAGCGGAGCCAGCGTGGCAAGGTAGTGCGGCGTAACGCCCTGCGGCAGCGCCGACATCAGCTCGGCGCGGCTTTGCGCCACCGTCGTCGCTGAGGAGCCGGCGGACACTCCAGGCGTCGTTGCCCATACAGGTAACGACGCAGCGAGACCACATGCGATAGCGCAGCTCAGCGCCAGACGTCGAACCTTGTTACTTTCTCTAAGCAACATCCCTGCCCCCTCTCTGCTCACAAAAAATACGACAAAAATTACTGATTAATTTAAGTATATACCGAAAATAAATGGAGTTGCACCCGGCCGACAAAAGCGTCCGCCGGACGCGACCGCCTCCGGAAGGCCAACGCGAGAAACCGCACTATCATCCATAGCCAATAAAAAATAGCCACCCTGGGGTGGCTATTTTCAGATTTTTAGGAGGGTTTTAAACCTGCGGCATCTCTGCCTGGCTGGCCCCCAGCGCCGGCGGCTCATTGGCAAAGCCGCGCAACCCCACCACGTGCACATGCTCCTGATTCTGGAACACCTTACGCACCAGTTTATAGGTGGTGCCTTTTTCCGGGCTGATATTCTCCGGCGCCGCGATGATCAGCTGCATTTCCAGACGGTCGCACAGCTCAAACAGGGTAGCGATGGATTTGGCATCCAGACGCGCCGCTTCATCGAGGAACAGCAGACGACACGGAGAAATATCCTTGCCGCGCAGGCGACGGGACTCTTCTTCCCAGCTCTGCACCACCATCACCAGGATCGACATACCGGTACCGATCGCTTCACCGGTGGACAATGCGCCGCTTTCCGCACGCAGCCAACCGTCGGAGCCACGGAATACTTCGACTTCCAGTTCCAGGTAATTACGGTAATCCAGCAGTTCCTCGCCGATAGTCTGCGGCGTACGCTGGCCCATATCGATCTGCGGGTTCAGGCGCTGATACAGCTTGGCCAGCGCTTCGGAGAAGCTCAGGCGGTTGCTGTTGAACAGATCCTGATGCTGCTCCTGCTGTTCGGACAGCACATCCAGCAGCGTCGCATGCGCTTCACGCACGTTGACGTTCAGACGCACGCTCTTCACCTGACCGAAGGAAACGGCCTGCAGCCCCTGGTTCAGCATGCGGATGCGGTTCTGCTCACGCTGAATGGTTTTGCGGATGATATTCGCCACGCTCTTGGAGCTGATGGCCAGCTTCTGCTCACGGCCGGTCAGCTCTTCGGTCAGACGGCTCAGCTCGATCTCCATCTGTTCGATGGCCTCGATCGGATCGTCGGTGCGGATAATATCCTGGCGGATGCGCTCACGTAGGTGCTGATACACCGCGATATAGAACTGAATCTTGCGTTCCGGACGTTTCGGGTCTTCCGACAGGCGCAGCACGTCGCGCAGGTGTTCGTTATCCGCCACCGCCAGACGCAGCGCACCCAATGCCTTATCCGACATCGAACGCAGCTCGTCGCCGTCCATATAGGCCAGCTCGCGGCGGTGCAGGCGGCGTTCAACGCCGTTATCTTTCACCATACGCATCACCGCGCACCAGCCCGCCTTGGCGGTCACCACCTGCTCACGCAGCTGATGGTAATCGCGCTCCAGCTTGCGCAGCTTTTTCTGCAGGCTGTCCATTTCCGCTTCGCAGAAGGTCAGCTGCTTCTCCAGCTGATTACGACGCGCGCGGTTGTTGCTCAGCGCCGCATGCAGCTCGTCGCGACGCTGACGCGCGCGCGCCTCGGCGTTGGCATCGGCCTGGACGCCGATATCCACTAGCTCCTGGCTCAGCTCTTTGAGCATATCGCGCTTGGCTTCATAAGAGCTTTTCAGCGAGGCCAATACCTGGCTGTACTGCGTAAACTGGCTCTGATACTGACGCAGCTGCTCACGGGCGCTGCTGCGCTCCGCTTCCGCCTGCTCCAGACGACGGCGCAGTTTGTCGTTAAGATCGTTATTGGCGTTCTGCATACCGGCCGAGTCGGTATAGCTAAAGTGCGCGCGGCGCTGCACCACCTCGATCAACGCAAAGGCCTGCTGCTTCGCCTGGCGCTGGGTATTCTGCGCCTGCTGATAGTCCTGCTGCAGCTGTTCATGCTGCTCAGGGTCGTTTTGCAGCACCGACACCATCGGCTCCAGTTTATTCAGAGCAACGCCATGCTGCTGCAGGTAGCGCGCGGCCTCCTGTGCTTCGTCCAGCTCGTCCTGAATCTCCTCCACCCGGTCCTGCAGGGTGTCGTCATTCAGCAGTGAAACCAGCGGCGTCAGGCGGTGCAGCGCCGAGAGGCCCTCTTTCGCCTGATCGTACTGCTGGCGCTGCTGCTGGTTCTGCGCTTCATGGTTGTTCAGCGCACGTTCGATCTCCGTGCGGCGCGCGTTCAGCGTACGGATTTCCGCTTCCGGGTCGGTATCGAAAGCAACGCCCAGATGGCTGCCGATAAAGCGGCTGAATGCCTGATGAGAGCGCTGAATTTTCTGTACGTCAAACGACAGCGTCGCGTAGCGCTCCGCCAGCGTTTCACGTTCGGCATGCAGCACTTCCAGCCGTTTTTCACGCGCGGCGCGGCCAAACAGCGGCACCTCAGGGAAGCGGGAGTAGCGCCACTGGCGGTCGGCGATTTTCACCACCACCGCCTTTTCCTGTTCTTCTACCGCAAAAACGCTGTCATCGAACGACTGCGGATCCCCTTCGATCAGATAGAGATCTTCCGGGCAATCCTCCAGCCCTTCCAGCATTTCGCGCACCAGCGACAGATCCGGCACCACGATCGCGTGGCGGGACGGGCCATACAGCGCGGAGAAGTAAGGCGCATCGTCGATGGTGACGTCGTCGTAAATTTCCGACAGCAGCACGCCGCCAAAACGTTCGGCCAGCGTCACTAGACGCTGATCTTCCGCACCGCTCGGCTGGCTCAGCCGCTCGATCTGCGCGTCAACTTCGCGTTTGCGGGCCGCCACTTCGTCACGCTCAACCGTGGTTTCACGCTCGCGCTCCAGCAGCTGCTGCATATATTCAGTAACCTGCTGGCTGCTTTCCAGCGGTTCGCCGCTTTGTTCGCTCAGCTGGCTGAGCGAGTCCTGCGCCGTCAGCCACACCGGCGCGCGGGCGGTCAGTTCGCGAATGCGCTGCTGGAGATGCTCCAGCTCCTGGCGCATCTCCATCCGCCGCTCGCCGGCTACGCTGACGTTTTGCGACAGCGATTCCAACCGCTCTTCCAGCTCCTGCTGCAGCGCGTCCAAATCATCAGCCTGATAATCCTGTCCCTGACGTTTGCAGAACTCCTGCAGCAAACGCTCGGCGTCCTGCTGGGAGCGCAAACGCTGCTCCAGCTCGCTCAGACGCATGCGCAGCGGCTGCACGCGCTCTGCCTGGTGCTGCTGCGACGGCCAGTCGCGCAGCACGTCGCGCGCGGTCTGCCACGCTTCGCTGCGGCTGACTTCACCGGCGATTTTGCATACCAGCTGGTAGGCCTGCTCAAAACGGCCGTGCGCGGCATCGGCCACGCTCAGCTTCTGTTCCAGCATCAGCAGCGCTTCGGTGGCTTCCTGTTCGCGCGCCTGGAAGGTTTCCAGCCACTGCTCGGCATTTTCCGCGCTCAGATCCGGCAGCTGGCACAGGGAACGCGCACGCTCCAACGCCTGCAGCGCCTGTTGATACTGAATGGCGCGGGTCTGCTGCACGTCGAGCGCCTGCTGGTAGTCGGCCAGTTGGCTTTTCAGCTCATCCACTTCCAGCTCGGCCGCCTCGGCGCGCGCGCTGTACTCTTCCTGCTGTTCGCCGGCTTCGGCCACCACTTCATTCTGTTCTTCCAGACGGTAGGTCAGCTCTTCCAGATCGGCTTCGTAGCGCTCGATCTTCTCCTGCTGACGCATCGCGGTCTGCACCAGGTTCAGGTGATCGCTGGCCGCCTGATAATCGGTTTCCAGATCGGATTCGGCGCCGCTCTGTTCTGCCAGCTCACGCGCCATTTCAACGTGACGGTACTGCTCGGCCGCCAGCTGTTTCCGGCTGCCGAACAGATCGTTGCGCAGCACCAGCGTGCTGTCCAGATGGATGCGGCGCTCGTTGGCATGGCGCATGTAGTCCGCCGCCACATAGGAAGTGGCTTCGGAAATCAGGTGTTTAAACAGATCGCGGTCGGACTGGGTGACGCGAATCGCCTCCAGCGTCATGCGGTTTTCCCGCAGCGCGGCTTCCATATCCTGGAACGCCTTGCGCACGCCGCTGTTTTCCGGCAGCAGGTAGTCGCGCAGCGAGCGAGTAATGGCGCTGGAAATCCCCCCGTACAGCGAGGCTTCAATCAGACGGTAGAACTTGCTGCGGTCGGCGGCGGAGCGCAGACGTTTCGGGATAATCCCCAGATCAAACATCAGCGAGTGATAGTCGGTGATGGAGTTGAACTGCTTGAACTGCACCCCCTCAATCTCTTCCAGCCGCTCTTTCAGCTCCGGCAGCGACAGCACGCGCGCCTGACGCTCGCCCACCGTCTGCGTCAGAATCTCCGTCGGCTGCACCGAGGTCGGCAGCCCCTGAATGGTGAACGGCTTGATGTCGACCTTGCGATCGCGGCCGGCCACCTGCTGCAGGCGTACGCCGACCACCACGCGCTGATGGCGCGAGTTGACCACGTCGAGCGTCGAGTAACACACCCCGGCGCGCAATTTGCCGTGCAGGCCTTTATCGCGCGAGCCGCTGGTCGCACCGGCTTCGGTGGTGTTACGGAAGTGCAGCAGCGTCAGATCGGGGATCAGCGCGGTGACGAAGGCCGCCATGGTGGTGGATTTCCCCGCCCCGTTACCGCCGGACAGCGTGGTGACCAGCTCATCCAGATCAAAGGTACGGGCAAAGAAGCCGTTCCAGTTAACCAACGTTAGCGAGCGAAATTTACCGCGTTCAATCATTCCTGTTCATCCTCTGCGCTGTCCGGCGTGCTATCTGCCGTCTGCTCTTCGCCTTCCTGCTCATCATTCAGCAACAGGCTGTTTTCAATCGGCATGGCCTCGCCGTCGCGGATCATGCGCAGCTGCGCCTCACGCGGATCGTCACCGCTGCGCACGTCTGCGCCGAAGCGGAACACCGCCTCGGTGATGCGGAATTTACTGCTGTCGCCGCCCATAAAGTAGACCATGCCCAAGCGGCGCAGGCGGTTCAAGGAGGTGCGCACCTTTTCGTGCAGCTTCTGCCGGTCAAGGTCGGAGCCGGTGGAGCGCTGGTTAACGAACTTCAGCAGTTTGTTTTCATCCGCCAGGCTCAGCAGCTCGTCGTACAGCTCTTGATGGCTGAAAATACCCTCGTGCGCCAGGCGCTCCGGGCTCAGGTAGAGGTAACAGAGTATTTTACCTACCATCATATCCAGCTCGGACAGCACCGAACGCGGGATCAGCGTCGTAGAACGCGGACGCAGGTAGAAAAAGCCTTCCGGCGCGCGCAGCAGTTCGACGCTGTAGCGGGCGTAGAACTCTTCCAGCTCGTCCTGAAAGTCCATCAGAAACGCATGGTTGTCCAGTTCGTCAATGCCGATATGGCGCCCTGCGCGCAGTTGGCTGTCCAGCGCCGGAAACAGCGGATTGGACAATGCCTTCGCCAGTTTCACTGGCATGATGTGTTCAATATTTGTCGATGACATGGGCCTGTACCTTGGCTCCGTAATCATTGATTGCCTGCCATTCGGCCGGCAACCCTGAAAAATCAGCTTCAGCCACACCGAGGCGCACCGCCTGGTCGACCACTAAACGCGCCACGTCAAAGTGACGAGCGCGCGGATATTGCGCCAGATAATCGCGCATTACCGCCCCTAAATTGAGCGGCAACTGTTGTTCCTGATACTTCTTCAGCGCCTGTTCGATCATCGCCGCCAGCTGTTCGCGGATCTCGCTGAACTCTTCATATTCCAGATCCGGCGGCAGTTCCCCGGTCACCTCATCGCTGCGCAGCGCCAGTTCTTCATCGCGCATATCCAGCAGACGATCGGCGCTGGCGTGCGTCAGCGCCCACGGGTTGTCGAAATAGTTTTGCACCGACTGGCGCAGACGCTGCGCGAACACACGGTTTTTATCCATGTCGATCGCGGTACGAATGAATTTGTGCACGTGGCGGTCATAGCCGATCCACAGGTCGATCGCCTGTTGGCCCCAGCTGACGATGCGGTCCAGCTTGCTTTGCAGGTCAAACACCAGCTTGTCGACAAAGGCCAGTTCAACATCGCCCAGCGTAGCTTCCTGGATGCGCAGCAAATTCGCCTGCAGCTTATCGCCGGCGGCATCCAGCGTATCCTGCAGTTCGCGCAGCGTACCGGAGGTTTCCGACAGCAGCATCTCACAGCTGGAGATCGCGGCGCGCCAGTCCTGGTTCAGCAACGCGGCGATATCTTCTTTCACCCCCTGCTGCTGTTCATCCATCACGCGCTGGGTCATGTCGATGCTGTCGAAAATCTCCGCCACCGAGTACTTCAGCGGTGCGAAGACGTTGCGATGCCAGTGGAAATCATCACCGCCCTCTTCGGCGGCGTCCGCCGCGCGTTTCAATTCCTGCGCGACGATCGACAGCTGCATCGACAGGCGCAACGTTGAGAATTCACGCTGACGAATATAGTAGTCGGTAATGCCGATGCCCAGCGGCGTCAGGCGGTAAATGGCATTGCCGTCCGCCAATTCGCTGGTAAAACGGTTCAACAGGCGCTGGCGCACCATGTCGTTAATCGCATTGTTGGCGCGGATCGCCACCGTTTCATGCGTCTGTTCGAAACCCTTGCTGACATGGCGAAATGCATCAACCAGCTCACCTTCGCTCATCTCGCCGTCCAGCCGCTCGCCGTTTAAGGTGGCGATCGCAAGCAGAAACGCAAGACGCTCCGTAGGGAGCGAAATAGAGAAATCATTTTTCCGTGCCCAGGCGACCAGTTCGGGTACAGTCTGGGAAAATTCACTCATAGTTCGTCCTTCAGGTTTGGTTTATGCGCCATGACGTGAATATAGCGCCCCAAACTCACGTACGGCTCCTGCCGACAATAGTGCTGTTCAAGCGCCAATAACTCTTCAAATTTTTGTGTCTGCAGCTGCCTGCTTTGCAGGTAGTCATGAAATACGCGCACGCCGGTTTTACCGCTGATGCGCATGCCCAGCTGCTCCAGCCAGCCATAGACCAACGGCGGACTATGCGGGTACTGCGGCGACAGTGAACGCTTGCGGCGCCTTCTCACTTCGGGATTGACCAATTGGAAATTACCCAATACCACGTTACGCATCAACAGGCCGTTGGCGTTGAAAAACATCAGCGACAGCGCGCCGCCGGGCCGCAGACAGTCATACAGCGCCTGCAATGCCGCCTGCGGCTCTGCGATCCATTCAAGCACTGCATGGAACAATATCAGATCGACCGGCTGTTCCAAATGCTGACCAATCTCCTGAGCCGAACTTTGTATAAATTGCATGTTCTGGCTCACACCTTTCTGCTGCGCCAACTGCGCGGCGCGTTGGATCATCTCACCAGACAGATCGCACAACAACACCTGATGTCCTAATTCCGCCAGCTGGCAGGCCATATGGCCTTCGCCGCCGCCGGCATCAAGTATACGCAATGGACGCTGCGGCAGTTGCGCCAGCAGCGTATTCAGATCCTGCCAAACCACCGCCTGGCGGATTTTGCCTTTCGTGGTGCCGTAAATATTACGCGCAAACTTTTCCGCAATATCGTCAAAATTGCGATCCTGCATTGGACTACGGCTCCGTTGATCTTATCCTGCCGGGGGGCAACACGCTCCCCACCAAACCTGCTATTTTGGCACAGACTGGCATAGAATAAATCTTCTTACGGCCGGAATGTGCCCGGATGTCGTTTTTTCGCCCAAAAGGACCGGATTTTTCATGCTGTTCAACCTGAAAAAGTTTATTGGCGGCATCATGATGCCGCTGCCCGCCCTGCTGTTGCTGATGGCGCTGGCGCTGTTGCTGCTGTGGTTCACCCGCTGGCAGAGAAGCGGGAAAGTGATTCTCAGCCTGAGCTGGCTGTTTTTGCTGCTTTTGAGCCTGCAGCCGGTCGCCGATCGGCTGCTGCGGCCGATAGAAGCCACCTACGCCACCTATCGCGGTCACGACCCGGTCAATTATATCGTGGTTTTAGGCGGTGGTTACACTTTCAATCCGGACTGGGCGCCCAGCTCGAACCTGATCGGCAACAGCCTGCCGCGGGTTACCGAAGGAGTGCGGCTGTATCTTGCACATCCCGGGGCGAAAATGGTGTTTACCGGCGCACGCGGGGCCAACACCCTGAGCAATGCGGAAACCGCAGCACGGGTGGCGGAAAGCCTGGGCGTGCCGCGCAGTGATATTGTGGTGCTGGATCGCCCGGTGGATACCGAGCAAGAGGCGGCGCAGGTCGCCAAACTGATCGGCCGGCAGCCGTTTTTGCTGGTAACCTCCGCCAACCACCTGCCGCGCGCCATGCGCTTTTTCGAGGCGCAGGGATTGCAGCCCATCCCGGCGCCGGCCAACCAGCTGGCCATCACTTCGCCGCTGAATATCTGGGATCGCGTGCTCCCTTCCGCCATGTTTCTTGGCCATAGCGAGCGCGCCTGGTATGAAACCCTGGGCAGCCTGTGGCAGCGGTTGAAGGGGGATGGCGTCAAAGCGTGACCTCTTAGCACTGGGCGCAGGGACGCTGACACGGTGAATACGCTTACCGGCGCGAGACGGCCGGTAAGCCATAAGAAAACTTAAGCGCTAAGGCTGTCGCGCACGCGCTGTAAATCTTCCGCGGTATCCACGCCGACGCTCGGGATGGCCTTCGCCACCGCAACGTGGATTTTTTCGCCGTACCACAGCACCCGCAGCTGCTCCAGCAGTTCGATTTTTTCCAGCGGGCTTGGCGCCCAGCTGACATAGCGGCGGACAAAACCGGCGCGGTAAGCATAAATGCCCAGGTGACGCAGCAGGTTATCGCCAATCTCACGTTTAGACCGCGCGAAACGCTCACGGTCCCAAGGGATGGTGGCGCGGGAGAAATAGAGCGCATAGCCTTCGGCATCCATCACCACTTTCACCGCATTCGGGTTAAACGCCTCTTCCGCCGTTTCAATCGGCGCAGCCAGCGTGGCCATGCCGGCGCTGCTCGCCGCCAGATTGTCCGCCACCTGGCGAACGATCACCGGCGGCACCAGCGGTTCATCCCCCTGCACATTGACAATGATCTGATCGTCGGCAAAGCCGTAATGCTCGATTACTTCGGCCAAACGCTCGGTGCCGGACTCATGATCCTCTCGGGTCATGCATACCTCACCGCCGGCGGCCTCAACCGCACGAGCGACGTCGGAATGATCGGTGGCGACGATAACCCGCGCCGCGCCGGACTCACGCGCGCGCTCCATCACATGCACCACCATCGGTTTCCCGTGGATATCCGCCAGCGGCTTACCCGGCAGACGGGTCGATGCATAACGAGCCGGAATTATGGCGATGAAACTCATGCTTGCTTCTCATCCGGCGACAGCGTGCGCGCCTCGTTTTCCAGCAGCACCGGGATACCGTCGCGCAGCGGATACGCCAGGCCGTCCAGCTTACAGACCAATTCCTGATTTTCTTTATCAAAGTACAGTTTTCCGTTGCAGACCGGGCAAGCAACAATTTCAAGCAAACGGTGATCCATGCTTCCTCCATGGGGAGAGATATGACTGTGGGGAATGTGCGTGAGAATAACATAACGCGCCATCCCAGGTTAATCATTGCGGGTTTTACTGCTGTGCTTTTCGCCAAAGTAGCGCGGGGGTTGTGTTACCCGCCAAGCAGGCGTAACATTTGTGATGTAAGTCACACAATTATGCAAGCACCTGCCAATGATGAAACGTATCAATAAAATTATCGCCCTGTTCGCTAACTTCAGCGCCTAAAGGGCCAAGCTTGTAACGAACGGCGATGTCACTCGTTTTACCCCCCAGAAACAACGCCGTTCGTTATCCCAATTGCCACACCTCGCCATATTGTTCACGCAATGCTTCCGGTACGGCTTTCAGCCTGACCTGCGACGCGCCGTGCCATTGCGCCATACGGCTGATGGCCTGAAAAAGATCCTGGCGGCGCTGTTTGCCCATGCGCACATCAGGTTCCAAATGGAAGCTGATTACCTCAAACTCTCCGACCCGCCGATGCATTTTTGCATCGATACGCCCAATCAGCTCGCCGCGGTTGAGCACCGGCAGCGTAAAATAACCGTACTGGCGCTTTGGTTTCGGCGTATAACACTCCAGCCGATAGTCGAAATTAAACAATTCCAGCGCCCGGCGGCGATCCCACACCACGGGATCAAACGGTGAAAGCAGCGTGGTAACCCGCGAGCGCAGCGTGTTCTGTTCGGCCAGCGGCAGTAATTCTGCCAACGAATGATGCAGATAAAAATCGCCCGGCAGCTGCGCAACTTTTAGCGGCACGATCTCCCCCTGCTGCTGTAGCTGCCGGAGTAAATTGTTAGGCGCCACGCGTTTCAAACGATAATAATCAGCCAGCCACTCCGCCTTAAAAATCCCCAGATAGCGGCAGGTGCGCGCCAGCATATCCCAGCGTGCCTGCTCCTCGGACAGTGCATGTCTGGCATCGTCCCACTCCGGCAGCAAACGCTCGGTCAAATCGTACACCCGGTGGAAATTGCGCCGTTCGGCAACCATCAACTTGCCGGCGGTGAACAGCGTCTCAAGGTGACGCTTTTCCGGCTTCCACTCCCACCAGCCGTTGTTCCCCTTCTTCTGCGCATTGAAATCCGCCGAGCGCTGCGGCCCATGTGCGGCGATATGATGCAATACGCCGTTAATCGCCTCCTGATGCTCTTCCACCCACGCCTGCGAATATTTCCAGCCCATCTTCTGCGGATTCAGCATACGGTGGCGCAACAGACCGAAGTCTTCAATCGGCAGAAAGCAGGCTTCATGCGCCCAGTACTCAAACAGCTGGCGGCTGGCCAGCGCCTGCTCCAGCCACTGCGGCGCATAATCCCCCAACCGGCTGAACAGCACCAGATAAGGGCTGCGGGCGACGACGCTGATGGTGTCTATTTGCAGCAGGCCCATGCGTTGGATCGCGGCGGGCACATCTTCTGCTCTGGCCTTGCGTTTCGCCGGCGTCAGCAGCCCCTGGGCCGCCAGATGCAGCGCGCGGGCTGCGGTCAGTGAGATAACCGGAACGGACATAGAAAAGCTCAGGTGATTAATCAATCGCTTGAGAATAGTGGAAGTTCAGGCATTTTTCTTCAACGCATTAGATGCGGGATAACGAAAATGTCAGCGTTGGGCGAGCATGATGGCGTCTGTTACATCATCATATCGCTGATAGATAAGGGGGGATTTGCGGGTTCTTCGCCAGTGCGAGGGGGTGGCGACACCGGCACTGGCGAGGAAGGATAATGCCTTAGAACGCGATAACGTCCGCGGCGGACAGCCCGTGGGAGCTGCGACAGATCGAGAACTCGACGTTCTGACCTTCATTTAATGACTTGTTCTTCGTATTGGCAATAGCGCGACGGCTGACATAAATCTCATCGCTGCCGTCAACCGGTAAAATCACACCGTAGCCTGCGGCCTGGTCATACCATTTTACACGGCCCATTTTTAACATTGTATTTTTAAACATAATTATTTCCTTTCTTTCGGGCATCCGTAACAACGCTCTTTGTTATTATTGTCTGGATGCTAACCGCCCATCCTAAAGTTTTTCGTAACAAACCTCTCATGAGCAACAAATAAAAAACCCGCACAACGGCGGGCTTATTGAACTTAATATCTTCCGCATGACTCGGCTCAACGCCTCATCAAGGTTGTATCAAGATCTCTATACGCTATTTCCTGTAAAACTTACAGGGCAACAACGTTGGCGGCAGCCGGCCCGCGCGGGCTGTCTTCAATGGTATACTCAACGCGCTGGCCTTCAGCCAGGGTCTTGAAACCATCGGTCATGATTGCGGAGAAGTGTACGAATACATCTTTGCCGCCGTCTTGCTGTTCAATGAAACCAAAACCTTTACTCTCATTGAACCACTTAACCTGACCGGTCTTCTTAGACATTACATTTACCTTTTAAATATTTACAAAACCTGCCATAAGGCAATTTTGGCCATTGCAGAATCATTACTTATGGGAGGTACTTAGAAGGTTCGTCTTTGAAGCGGAATCGAATGATAACGTTTATGGAGGAACTGCTTAGCTTAGTAACTTACTACCTAAGCTTCTAAATCTTGTCTCGTACATAAATAGGTCTGAATCACAGGCCGAATTCATTTACTCATAAAAGCCCTGATTGCACAAGAGGGTTTTCACACTATTTTTATCCCGGCGTGCCATTTAATTTTATATCTATGATTAGTATTGAGTTATTTTTTGCAAAGTACGGTAAAGAAAACCTGCTCCAGCGTTTTTTTGACGCCTGCGTCGCGATCCAGACGCGGCAAATGAGAGCTAACGCATAAAAATCCAATATGGTTAAGCAACATATAACAAATCCATAGCTCGATGGCTAAACTTGGGTTGATAACAAGGTGAGAGGCACGATCGGCAGCACTTTTACCGGAAACGTCATTTTTTCAGATAAAACTGAACAAAGGAGCTATGCGCATGACTGCTCAGCAGTTCGTTTCACCCAATGAAATCCGCAGCCGGTTTTCTCTGGCGATGTCGGAGATGTATCAAAAAGAGGTGCCGCTCTATGGCGAGCTGTTAGCACTGGTGGCGGAAACCAACCGCCAGGTGCTAAGCAGCGACAGCGCATTGGCGCACCAGTTGCAAATCACCGGTGAAATAGAACGTCTGGCGATGGAGCGCCATGGCGCCATCCGCGTCGGCACCGCCGAAGAGCTGGCGACGCTACGCCGGCTGTTCAACGTAATGGGCATGTCGCCGGTCGGCTATTACGACCTGGCGCCGGCGGGCGTGCCGGTACACTCCACCGCCTTTCGCGCCGTCCACGAGCAGGATCTGCAGGCCAGCCCTTTCCGCGTATTCACCTCGCTGTTACGGCTGGAGTTGATCGAACAGCCGGAACTGCGCGCGTTAGCGCAACGTCTGCTGGAGCGCCGCCGTATTTTCACCCCCAAAGCGCTGGCGCTGATCGCGCAGCATGAAAACCAGGGCGGGCTGAGCGCACAACAGGCGGACGAATTTGTTGAGCAGGCGCTGGAAACCTTCCGCTGGCACAGTCAGG
Source organism: Serratia sp. FGI94 (assembly GCF_000330865.1). Classification (NCBI taxonomy): domain Bacteria; kingdom Pseudomonadati; phylum Pseudomonadota; class Gammaproteobacteria; order Enterobacterales; family Yersiniaceae; genus Serratia; species Serratia sp. FGI94. Next base: position 1,702,800 of record NC_020064.1, on the reverse strand, counting down.
CCACCGTCAGCGCTGCCGAATACCGGCAACTGCACGATCAACACCGACTGATCGCCGATGTCGTGGCATTTAAAGGGCCGCACATTAACCACCTGACGCCGCGCACGTTGGATATTGACGCAGCGCAGAACGCCATGCCGCAACGGGGCATCACGCCCAAAGCGGTGATCGAAGGCCCACCGCGCCGCCGCTGCCCGATTCTGCTGCGGCAAACCAGCTTTAAAGCGCTGGTGGAACAGGTGGCTTTTGTCGAAAGCGACGGTGCTGCGGTGATGGGACAACACACGGCGCGCTTTGGCGAAATAGAGCAACGCGGCGTCGCGCTGACGCCGGAAGGCCGCGCCCTGTACGATCGCCTGCTGCAAGCCACCAACGACGCGCTGCAGGCCACGCCAAACGAAGGCAATGCCGCGCATTATTATCAGCTGTTGCAGGATAACTTCCGCGCCTTCCCGGATGACTATCCGACGCTGCGCGAGCAACGGCTGGCCTGGTTCCGCTATTTCCCGACGGAACTGGGGCTGGCGGCCAAGGATAATCTGGATGAAAGCTGGACGCTGGAGCGCTTAATCGCCGAGGAGTATATTCGTTTCCAGCCGTTGGTATACGAGGATTTTCTGCCGGTCAGCGCCGCCGGTATTTTCCAGTCGAATCTGGGAGACAATGCGCAGGCGCATTACAACGCCGCCTCCAGCCGCAGCGCGTTCGAACAGGCGCTAGGCACGGAAGTGGTGGATGAATTGGCGCTGTACCGACAGACGCAGCAGCGTTCGCTGCAGGCCTGCGCGCAAGCGCTGGGGCTTGGCGCGCTGGAAGCCTGATTTACTTCTTCAGATGGGATTCAATGCGTTGCAGCAATGATGCCGCCTGTTCAGCGGGAAAGACGGCATCAACCGGCAGATACCACCAGTTATCCTGCGCAAAGGCGCGGCATTTGACCGCGTCTTTTTCCGTCATCAACAGCGTTTGCCCCGGCGCGGTCAGCGCTTGCAGTTGCTCTGCGCTATAGTCCTGATGGTCGGCGAACGCCACTTCCTGTACGACGTTAACGCCCAGCTTTTCCAGCGTGGCGAAAAAGCGCGGAGGATGACCAATGCCGGCCATCGCGACAGCCTGCGGCAGCTGCGCCGCCGGCAACCGCTCACCCGTAGCGATATTTACCGCATCACGCGCCTGCAGTTTCATGGCGATCTCACCCGGCTGCGCCACGCCGCCATTGGTAATGCAGGCGTCAACGCTGCGCAGGCGATCGGCGCGTTCGCGCATCGGCCCGGCCGGCAACCACCAGCCATTGCCAAAACGCCGCACGCCGTCAATGACCACCAGCTCAACGTCACGCTGCAGCGCATAGTGCTGCAGGCCGTCATCGGTAATCACCAGGTCAAGATCGTGCTGCGCCAGCAGCGCCTGCACCGCTTCCGTTCGCTTGGGCGATACTGCCACCGGCGCCGCGGTGCGCTGATAGATCAGCACCGGCTCATCCCCGGCCTGCCGGGTGGTCGTCTGCGCATTCAGCACCAGCGGATAAACCGCCGACTTGCCGCCATAACCGCGGGAAACCACACCGACCCGGTAGCCACGCTGCTGCAGCTGTTCGACCAGCCAGATAACCGTCGGCGTTTTACCATTGCCGCCGGCGGTCAGGTTGCCCACCACCACCACCGGCACCGGCGCACGCCAGCTCTTACGCCAGCCGAGCCGGTAGCTCAGACGAATAAGCCCGCTCACCAGGCCATACAGCCAGGAGAGCGGCAGTAACAACAGGTAGAGCAGCGAACTGCCGGACCAGATACGCTCGATCATTATTCACCAAACTGCATGCGGTGCAGCTGTGCATAAGCACCCTGCTTCGCGAGCAAGTCAGCGTGCTCGCCACGCTCAACGATACGGCCGTCCTCAACCACTAAAATCTCATCCGCTTTTTCAATGGTAGACAGGCGGTGAGCAATAACCAGCGAGGTACGGTTCTTCTGCAACTCGTCCAGCGCCGCCTGGATCGCCCGTTCAGATTCCGTATCCAGCGCCGAGGTGGCTTCATCCAGGATCAGGATCGGGCAATCACGCAGCAGCGCACGGGCAATGGCGATACGCTGACGCTGACCACCGGAAAGCATCACGCCGTTTTCACCGATCACCGTATCCAACCCTTGATCCATTTTCTCGATAAAGTCCATGGCATAAGCCATCCGCGCCGCTTTTTCAATATCTTCACGGCTATAACGATCCTCGCGGGCATAGGCGATATTATTGGCGATGGTATCGTTAAACAGGTGGACGTTCTGCGACACCAGAGCCACCTGATCGCGCAGCGACGCCAGCGTATATTCACGCAGGTCGTGCCCATCCATCAGGATCTCACCTTCCTGAATGTCATAGAAGCGGGTCAACAGGTTGGCTATCGTCGATTTACCCGAGCCGGAACGTCCGACCAGGGCCACCGTCTTACCTTCCTCAATCGTCAGGTTGATATCACGCAGCGCCGGTGTATCTTTCCCCGGATAGTAGAAGGTGACATTGCGCAGCTCGACGTCCCCTTTGGCGCGCTTGATTTCGCGCGTACCGGTATCTTTTTCCTGTTCCATATCCAGGATGGAGAACAGCGTCTGGCAGGCCGCCATACCGCGCTGGAACTGGGCATTGACGTTGGTCAGCGATTTCAGCGGACGCATCAGCGCAATCATCGAGGAGAACACTACGGTAATGGTACCCGCCGTCAGGGTCTCCATCACGCTTGGGAAGCTGGCAGCAAACAGGACAAAGGCCAGCGCCAGCGAGGCAATCAGCTGAATAATCGGATCGGAGATGGATGAGGCGGAAACCAGTTTCATCCCCTGTTGGCGCATGCGGTTGCTGACGGTGTTGAAACGTTCGGTCTCCACCTGCTGCCCGCCGAAAATCAGAACTTCCTTATGCCCTTTCAGCATCTGTTCGGCACTGGTGGTCACCTGCCCCATCGTATTTTGCATGCTTTTGCTGATATTACGGAAACGCTTGGAAACCATGCGGATAGCGATAGAAACAATCGGCGCCAGTACGATCAAGATAAGCGACAGCTGCCAGCTGTAGTAAAACATCATGATAAACAGGCCGATGATCGAAGCGCCCTCACGCACCACGGTCACCAGCGCGCCGGACGATGATGAAGCTACCTGTTCGGAATCATACGTAATGCGCGACAGCAGCGTACCGGTAGACTGCTGATCAAAGAAAGAGACCGGCATACGCATCATATGGCCAAACAAGCGCCGACGCATCTGCATCACGACCATGCCCGATACCCAGGAAATACAATAGCTTGAAATGAAGCTGGTTACGCCGCGCATCAGCATCAGCCCGATCACGGCCAGCGGCATCCATACCAGAACGCTGCTGTCTGCTTTACCAAAGCCGTCATCCAACAGCGGTTTGAGCAAGGATAACATCAGGGTATCGCCTGCTGCGTTTAACACCAGCGCAATAGCAGCGACAACTAACCCTGCTTTGAAAGGGGTGATCATCGGCCATAGTCGACGGAAGGTCTGCCAGGTCGAGAGATCTTTATCATTCATCATGCAAATACCAGCATCGGAAGAAATAGCGGCCCATTTTACTCATTATCCCCCCTTTCTCCAAACCGCTGATGATACCAACGGGGCATTAATTGCTCACGAAAGCCTTTAATTTGCCAATCATTGTCGAAAAATAGCACGCTTAACTGTCCGGAGCGTGAAGTGTCATGCCATGCAATGCGATAGGAACGGTAACGCTTGATGATTTTTTCCGCAGGCAGACGCCACTGATTGTAGCGGGATGCCGAGGCTAACGCCGCGGCCGGCGCCACCGCCCGTAAAAATGGCGGCGTGGATGAGGTCTTGCTGCCGTGATGCGGCACCTGCAGCAAGGTAGAGGGTAGCTCAGCGCGCAGTTTCAGCAGCGCCGACTCCCCGCGGGCCTCCAAATCGCCGGTTAACAACAGGCTGAACCTGCCATCATCGACGCGGATAGTGCAGGAATCATCATTGCCTACCTGCTTCAGGCGCTGCGGTGGCCACAGCACGCGGAAATTGAGCCCGTGCCATTGCCACTGCTGCCCTCGTACGCAGGCATAATGCCCGGCGGCATACAGAGGAGAATACACCACCGCCTGTGGAAAGGCCCGTTGCACCGTACTCAGCCCGCCCATATGGTCCTGATGGCTGTGGCTGATGATAATCTTTTCCAGTTCAAGACCGCGCCAGTGCAGATAAGGCAGGATCTCCCGCTCGGCCATGCTGCCGCTTGCCCAGCGGGCACCGGTGTCGTACATCACCGCCTTGCCGTCACGTTCGATCACCACCGCCAGGCCATGCCCCACGTCCAACATATCGACGCGCCAACGATAGTCCGGCTGACGTTCGCGCCACGTCAGGCAGCAGAGCAACACGGCAATACAACTGCAGGGTGAAAAAGCCCAGCAACGCAAGCGCCAGCCAACCACCGCCAGCCAGCCCAGTACGCTGAACGGCAGCAGCGCGCTGCCAACGCGTAGCCATCCCTGTTCCAGCCACGGCAGCGGCCACATCGCCCAGGTCAACGACAGGTCGGCCCAGCGCCAAAACCCGCCGGCCACTATGCTCCCGGCGCCGCTGATAATGGCAAACAAAATCAGCGGCACGCTGAGCAATGACACAATCGGCACCGCCCAGAGATTGGCCGGCAGCGAGGTCCAGGTCACGCCGTGAAACAGTCCAAACTGCATCGGCATCAGCAACAGCGTCATCCCCAACTGGATATGCAGCCAACGCAGCGGCGCCCAATACCAGCCGGCGCTGAAGCGGGACGGCAGTGCCGCCCATTCAAACCAGAAGATCAGCGCCGCCACCGCCAGTACCGACAGCCAGAAACTGTCGGACAGCACTGCCAACGGATCGCTGAGCAGAATCAGGCACACGCACCACAGCCAAATCTGCCAGGAGGTGCAACAGATTCCCCGTAAGCGTATCAGCGTCCACAGCGTCAACGCCAGCAGCGCCCGTACCGCCGGCGGCTGGGCCCCCGCCAGCCAGACATATCCCAACGCCGCCAACAGGCTGGCAATCAGAGGTCCGCGGTAGCCAATCCTGCCCACCGGTAACGTAAACTGCATCAGACGCAACAGGCACCACGCGACCATAGCCGCCAGAGAAATATGCAGGCCGGAGATCGCCATTAAATGCGCAATGCCCGTTTTCAGAAACAGATTCCGCTCCCCCTGGCTCAGCAGAGTACGCTCGCCAAACGCCAGCGCCAGCAGAGTGCCCTGGTGAGGTAAACCTTCCGTACGCCGCTGCGCCGCGCTGACAATACGCTGGCGCCAGCTGCAGCCCGCATCGATCGGCGTTGCGGACTGCACATACCCGCTTAAGGGCTGACGGCGCGCTATTGCCCAGCGCTGGCTGTCAAAACCGCCCTGATTCAGCCGACTGTGTACCGGGCGCAGGCGCGCTTTGAGTTGCCACTGTTGTCCGGCGCACCATGGGCCATACTTCCAGTAGGCGCTGAAAGACAACGCCGGGAATAGCCAGCGGCCGTTAACCTGCTCAACGCGCAGTAGCACCTTGCCCGGCTCATGGTTAGCCAAGGCCACGCTGGCAACGCTGACCGTCAGATGCAGCGGCTTACCGCTTAATACGGCGATCTGCCGCGTAATCTGCTGCGCACTGCCGCAGGCCAACACCAGCCCGCACAGCAGCCAGGCGGCATACTGGCAATACGCCGAGGTCGTGCGGCGCCAGCAGATCACCATCGCCAACGCCAATCCCCCGATCAGCATAAGCGACGGCAACTGCGGTAAAAACAGCAGCGGCAACATGCCCAGCACCAAGGCAACGGCGGCGATATCCACGGAAATTTTGATAATGCTCTCCCGGTGAGCGGTTCACGATTGCGGGGAGAGTATGATGATAGTCAGGCCGGTTACCCGCCCTAAAAGCGAGTAACGGAAAGCAGCACGCAAACTTGCTTTTGGCTTAACACGCCTTACGCCAAGCGTGCGCAACAGCGCGCAACATCATGAGGAAAGTGCGGCAAACGCAGGCGGTATTTCCCCCATCATGCGCTGGCGCCACAGACAAAAAAAACGGCGCCAGAAGGCGCCGTTTTATATTCTTTACAAGCAACAACGCTATGATCAATTAACCATAGATATTGGCGCGATCGCGCAACTCTTTGCCCGGTTTGAAGTGAGGAACGTACTTGCCGTCCAGCTCAACCTTGTCACCGGTTTTTGGGTTACGACCAACGCGCGGGGCACGGTAGTGAAGAGAAAAACTGCCGAATCCGCGGATCTCGATGCGCTCACCATCAGCCAATGTCGCAGCCATATGTTCTAGCATCTCTTTCACTGCATCCTCAACGGCCTTCGCCGGGATATGAGATTGCTGACCAGCAAGTCTTTCAATAAGTTCAGACTTGGTCATAGTTCCTCCAAGCTTTGCAGCTAAACTACCGTATCGGGGGCGGGAAACGCCGCCCCCCCGTCATTACTCGCCTTTAGCCGCTTTGAAAGCTTCAGCCATTGCGTTAGAGAAGTTGCCTTCTTCCTGTTTGTTGTTAACAGTCGCGATAGCATCTTTCTCGTCAGCTTCGTCCTTAGCACGTACGGACAGGCTTACAACGCGGTTCTTACGGTCAACGCCGGTGAATTTAGCTTCAACGTCGTCGCCTACGTTCAGAACCAGAGTTGCATCTTCAACGCGGTCGCGAGAGGCTTCAGATGCACGCAGGTAACCTTCTACGCCGCCTGCTAATTCAACTGTAGCACCTTTAGCGTCAACTGCGGTGACTTTACCAGTAACAATAGCACCTTTCTTGTTCATAGACAGGTAGTTATTGAACGGGTCTTCAGCCAGCTGCTTAACGCCCAGGGAGATACGCTCGCGCTCTGCGTCAACCTGCAGAACAACCGCTGCGATTTCGTCGCCTTTCTTGTATTCACGTACTGCTTCTTCGCCTGCAACGTTCCAGGAGATGTCAGACAGGTGAACCAGGCCGTCGATGCCGCCGTCCAGGCCGATGAAGATACCGAAGTCAGTGATAGACTTGATTTTACCTTCAACACGGTCGCCCTTGTTGTGGGTTTCCGCGAACTGCTGCCATGGGTTGGATTTGCACTGCTTCAGGCCCAGGGAGATACGACGACGTTCTTCATCGATGTCCAGAACCATAACTTCCACAACGTCGCCCACGTTAACAACTTTGGACGGATGGATGTTTTTGTTGGTCCAATCCATTTCAGAAACGTGTACCAGACCTTCAACGCCTTCTTCGATTTCTACGAAGCAGCCGTAATCAGTCAGGTTGGTAACACGACCAGTCAGCTTGGTGCCTTCTGGGTAACGTTTCGCGATAGCAACCCATGGATCTTCGCCCAGCTGTTTCAGGCCCAGGGAAACACGAGTACGTTCGCGGTCGAACTTCAGTACCTTAACGGTGATTTCATCACCCACGTTGACGATTTCGCTTGGGTGCTTAACGCGTTTCCAAGCCATGTCAGTGATGTGCAGCAGGCCGTCAACGCCGCCCAGATCAACGAATGCACCGTAGTCAGTGAGGTTCTTAACGATACCTTTAACTTCCATGCCTTCCTGCAGGTTTTCCAGCAGCTGATCGCGCTCTGCGCTGTTCTCGGATTCGATGACCGCACGGCGAGAAACAACAACGTTGTTGCGTTTCTGATCCAGCTTGATCACTTTGAATTCAAGCTCTTTGCCTTCCAGGTGCAGCGTGTCGCGTACCGGACGCACGTCAACCAGGGAACCTGGCAGGAACGCGCGGATGCCGTTCAGCTCAACAGTGAAACCACCTTTAACTTTGCCGTTGATAACACCGGTCACAGTTTCAGCGTCTTCGTAAGCTTTTTCCAGCGTGATCCAAGCTTCGTGACGTTTAGCTTTCTCACGGGACAGCAGGGTTTCACCGAAGCCGTCTTCTACTGCATCCAGAGCAACGTCAACTTCGTCACCAACCTGGATTTCCAGTTCGCCCTGGGCGTTTTTGAATTGCTCAGCCGGGATGGCAGACTCAGATTTCAGACCGGCGTCTACCAGTACTACGTCTTTGTCGATAGCAACAACAACGCCGCGCACGATGGAACCTGGGCGGGTTTCGATTGATTTCAGGGATTCTTCAAAAAGTTGAGCGAAAGATTCAGTCATGTTGATAATCTTCAGGGTTCTTTGATTTAACGTCCATTTAGCGTCCCGCCGAATGGGGTTGTTTAACATACCCCGCCATTGGCTCCATGCCGACAGGGTTTAAGGTTACAGGGGTAAAATTTTACCCGATATATCATGATACTGCTATGTCAATCAGATGACAAATGTACAAATAACACTACGCCGCCGCGCTTATTGCTGCGGCAACGCCAGTGTTTCCTGCGCATATGCCAGCGCCTGCCGGATAACTTCGTCGATCGACATGCTGGTCGAATCCAGCACCAGAGCGTCGGCAGCCGGCACCAGCGGCGCTATCGGCCGATTACGGTCACGGTCGTCCCGTTCCTTTATCTCGGCTAAAAGACGTTCAAAGTTAACATTAAAGCCCTTCGCCTGCAACTGAAGCATACGGCGCTGCGCGCGCTCCTGCGAGCTGGCGTCGAGGAAAATTTTAACCGGCGCATCGGGGAAAACCACCGTGCCCATATCGCGGCCGTCGGCGATCAGGCCTGGCGCCTCGCGAAACGCGCGCTGCCGGCGCAGCAGCGCCTCGCGCACTCGCGGGAATGCCGCCGCCTGAGAAGCCGTGTTGCCAACGGTTTCGGTGCGGATCTCATTACTGACGTCCTCACCTTCCAAAATCACCTGCAGCTTGCCGTTTTCTGCGACAAACCGGACGTCAAGATGTGCGGCCAGCGGAACCAGCGCCTCCTCTGACGTGATATCAACCTGATGATGCAGCGCAGCCAGGGCCAGTACGCGGTAAATCGCGCCTGAGTCCAGCAAACGCCAGCCAAGCGATTCGGCCAGGGCCTGGCACAGCGTGCCTTTGCCTGCGCCGCTTGGTCCATCAACGGTAATCACCGGGGCTGTAGCCGTCATGTTGCGTTCTCCTTCGGGTAAAAAACCTCGCAGAGTCCGGGCCGCCGCCACTGCCGTAACACGGGCCGACGCCGGACCAATCTGCTACCCAGCCCAGTCGGGGCGGGTTCGGTGGCGTATTATACGCTGCAACGGCCCGAACTGTTACCCTGCATGCGAGCGGTTGCCGAAAATAAGGCCACCAATGCGCAAAAAGTATAGAAGAAACGCCGGGTTTCGCCGCCGTTAAACACAAGAAAGGCCCCGAACGGGGCCTTGACAGGGATTACGCCAATTGGCTGATGCTCGCCAGCCGTTCGAAATAATCGGGGAAGGTTTTCGCAGTGCATTTCGGATCGAGAATGGTCACCGGGGTATCCGACAGCGCCACCAGGGAGAAGCACATCGCCATACGGTGATCGTTATACGTGCCGATCTCGGCGAACTGCAGCTTGGCCGGCGGCACGACGTGAATATAGTCTTCGCCTTCGTCTACCGTCGCGCCGACTTTGCGCAGCTCGGTGGCCATCGCCGCCAGCCGGTCGGTCTCCTTCACCCGCCAGTTATAGATATTGCGGATGGTGGTCGGGCCGTCGGCAAACAGCGCAGCGGTCGCGATGGTCATCGCCGCATCCGGGATATGATTCATGTCCATATCAATGCCTTTCAGCACGCCGCGCCGGCACTCGATATAATCGTCCGCCCAGGTGATGTGCGCGCCCATTTTCTCCAGCACGTCGGCAAACTTGGTATCGCCCTGCACGCTGTTGCGGCCGATCCCGGTCACGCGCACCGTACCGCCCTTGATCGCCGCCGCCGCCAGGAAATAGGAGGCCGAAGAGGCATCCCCTTCCACCAGATAGTCTCCCGGCGAGCGGTAGGTCTGGCCGCCGGCGATATGGAACACGCGGTAGTCATCATGGCTGACGTCAACGCCGAAGGTTTTCATCAGGTGCAGCGTAATATCAATGTACGGTTTGGAGACCAGCTCGCCTTTAATATGAATATGCGTATCCTGCTGCGCCAGCGGCGCGGTCATCAGCAGCGCGGTGAGAAACTGGCTGGAGACGCTGCCGTCAACGGTGACATCACCGCCGCAGAAGCCGCCGCGCAGGCGCACCGGCGGATAATCCGTCTGTTCCAGATAGTCAATCTGCGCGCCGCCCTGCCGCAGCGCATCCACCAGATGGCCAATCGGCCGCTCTTTCATGCGCGGTTCGCCCGTCAGCACCACGTCTCCGGCGCCCAGACACAGCGCGGCGGCCAGCGGACGCATGGCGGTGCCGGCATTGCCGAGAAACAGCTCCAGCGGCTGCGCGGCCTGCAGCGGCCCGGCCACGCCGGTGACCGTGCACTCTGTGCGGTCGGCGGAGAGCTGATAGCTGACACCCAGCGCCTGCAGCGCGTTCAACATATGCCGGACATCATCGCTGTCCAGCAGGTTGGTTAAGCGGGTCGTACCCTGCGCCACTGCCGCCAACAGCAGAGCCCGATTGGATACGCTCTTGGAGCCGGGTAAGTTGACGGTGCCATTGACCAGGGCAACCGGTTGTAACGTCAGGGAATCCACCATGTGAAAAAATACTCTCCAGATCTGATAAACGAAACGGCCCCGGTAATCATGCCGGAGCCGCTTTAATGCAACAACAGCCAATGTTCCCCCGTCGGAGCGGGAAACGGCGATTAACCGTGGCGACGCTCGAAGTCCGCCATAAAGTCGGTCAATGCCTGTACGCCGGCCAGCGGCATCGCATTATAGATAGAGGCACGCATGCCACCAACAACGCGGTGCCCCTTCAGCGCCTGCAGGCCGAGTTCCTCGGCTTCGCGGAGGAACTCGCCGTCCAGCGCGCCGTCGGCCAGCTGGAATGGAACGTTCATCCAGGAACGGTTGGACGGTGCCACCCGGCTGCGATAGAAGTCGGAATTGTCGATAGCGGCGTACAGCAGTTCGGCCTTGGCCTGGTTGCGTTTTTGCATTTCGATCAGGCCGCCCTGCTCTTTCAGCCATTTGAACACCAGGCCGGACAGATACCAGGCAAACGTCGGCGGGGTGTTGAACATCGAGCCGTTCTCGGCCAGTACGGTGTAATCCAGAATGGACGGCACTTCACGCCGCGCTTTGCCCAGCAGGTCTTCACGCACGATCACCAGCGTCAGCCCCGCCGGACCGATGTTTTTCTGCGCGCCGGCGTAGATAACGCCAAAGCGGCTGACGTTCAGCGGACGGGAAAGAATGGTGGAGGAGTAGTCGCCGATCACCACTTTATCGCCGAAGTCCGGCGTTTCATCGATGGCGATGCCGTCGATGGTTTCATTCGGGCAGTAATGCACGTAGGCCGCATCGTCGCTCAGCTGCCATTCGCTCATCGGCAAAATGGCGGACAGGCCGTCGACCTCGGTCTTCACATCAATCGCATTCGGCGTACAGTATTTCTGCGCTTCTTTAATCGCGCTCTGCGCCCAGTAGCCGCCGTCGATGTAGTCGGCGCTGGCGTTGTCGCCCAGCAGGTTCAGCGGCAGCGCGGCGAACTGCGCGCGCGCGCCGCCGTGGCAAAACAGCACTTTGTAGTTCGAGGGGATATTCAGCAGGTCACGCAGATCCTGTTCGGACTGCTCGGCAACTGCGATAAACTCCTTACTGCGGTGACTGATTTCCATCACCGATGTTCCGAGGCCGTGCCAGTTACAGAGTTCCTGTTCCGCGCGACGCAAAACTTCCACCGGCAGCATTGCCGGGCCAGAACTAAAATTATAAACCTGAGTCATTTCCCCTCACCACATTCACTTATTTCGCCAGGTTAGCCTGGCTGACCGAATACGCCCGACGCCGGATAAGTGTGACATCCAGCACATCGGTTTTATCACTCGCGCCCCGCGGCTGCAACGCTTATTCTGCCGCGCAAAGAAAATGGCTGACGCCCTGCTCCGCGCCGTCGCCCTGCGAACCACTTTTTTTAGCTCAAAAATCAATGACGGCGGCTAATTCAGCGGGTTATAGCAGATTTTTGTGCTGCATTTTCGTCTCAGGCAGGCTCATTTATTAGCCGCCCGACGCGGCCGTCAAACGGCGAAAAAAGGGCCGTCACGGCCCTTATGCACCACGGCTGTCAGTACTGATTAAACATCTGCTGAATCTGCACCGCATCCCGGGTCTGCGTCAGCGCCAGCTGCAGCAGAATACGCGCTTTCTGCGGGTTCAGGGTGCCGGCGGCGACAAAACCGTATTTGGCGTCGTCAATCTCCGCATCCTCCGTAGTGGCGCCGGTCGGCACGCGGGAAGAGCGCACAACGGCCACGCCCTGGTGCGCCGCGGTCGCCAGCGTATCGAACAGCGTTTTATACAGGTTGCCGTTACCGACGCCGGCGCTGACGATGCCCTGATAGCCGTCCTCGATCAGCGCTTTGGCCGGCGCATCCGACGCGTTGGCATAGCTGTAGACGATGCCGACCTTCGGCAGAGCGTCCAGTTTACTGACGTCAAACGGCGTGGCGCGGGTATGCTTGCGCTGCGGCATGCGTTGATAATCAACCTTGCCGTTGTGGATAGAGCCCAGCGGGCCATAGTTCGGCGACTGGAAGGTCTGCACCGCCGTGGTGCTGGTTTTGGTCACGTCGCGCGCGTCCAGCACGCTGTCATTCATCGCCACCAGCACGCCGCGTCCGGCCGACTGCTTGTCCGCCGCGGTCACCACCGCGTTGTAAAGGTTGAACGGCCCGTCGGCGCTCATCGCCGTCGCCGGACGCATCGCGCCCACCATCACCACCGGTTTGTCGCACTTCACCGTCAGATCGAGAAAATAGGCGGTTTCTTCCAGCGTGTCGGTGCCATGAGTAATCACAAAGCCATCGGTTTTGCCGCAGTCGGCATTAATTTTCTTTGCCAACGTCAGCCAGACCTCATCGTTCATATCCTGCGAACCGATATTAACGATCTGTTCCCCCTGAACGTCCGCCACTTCTTTCAGCTGCGGCACGGCGCTGACCAGCGCCTCTACGCCCAACTGGCCCGCCTGATAATTGGATTTGGTGGCCGACTCGCCGCCGCCGGCAATGGTGCCGCCGGTCGCCAGAATCGTGACCGACGGCAGCGCCAGCGCAGAACCGCTGACGCCGGCCAGCAACAGCGCCAAGAAACTCCGTTTGCATGTTTTCATGATATCCCCCGTATTAATTAGCCCGCTGAATTATCATCTTTCTCATAATAAAAACCGTGATAGCGACGGCGCTTTGTAAAGACATCATTCGCACCCTGCGGCAAGTTTAGTCTGACAGGTGAGAAGAAACGGACGGGATTATGCGGCATAGTGACCGCGGGCATACGGCAGTGATAACAAAGAAAAACCGCCAAACGCAGAGGCGTTCGGCGGTGGGTGGCGGCTAATTAACGCTGCGGCAGCGCGTAGGCAATAATGTAATCGCCCACGTCCGGCGAGTGGCTGCTGCCCCCGGCGGAGATCACCACATACTGTTTACCGGTTTTCGGCGACTGATAAATCAGCGGTGCGGCGACGGCGCCGACCGGCAGCCGTGCTTTCCACAGCTCTTTGCCGGTTGCCGAATCCAATGCGCGCAGATAGTAATCCTGCGTGCCAGCAAAGAACACCAGTCCGGAGGCGGTGGACGTCGGGCCGCCCAGCGTCGGCATCCCCAGCGGGATCGGCATATGGGTTTTCATCCCCAGCGGACCGGTATCCTGCACCGAGCCCATCGGCACCTGCCACACCAGCTTTTTGCTGTGCAAATCGATGGCGGTCATGGTGCCGAACGGCGGCGTATTGCACGGCACGCCCAGCGCAGACTGCAGAATATCAATGCGCACGCCGCCGTATGGCCCGGCGATTTGCGGACGCACCGTGCCCATAAAGCCGGGCACTTCGTCGGTGGAAATTTTATATTTCGCGACGTCCTCTTTGCGGACCAGCGACATGCGCAGCGGCATGCGCATATCGTTGACGAACATCAGCCCGCTGCGCTCGTCGACCGAGATGCCGCCCCAGTTCATTCCACCGAGCAGGCTCGGCCACTCGATATACGGCTTCTCGGACGGCGGCGTGTACATGCCATGATAGGCAGACTCTTTAAAGCTGACCCGGCACAGCAGCTGATCAAAGGACGACACGCCCCACATCGATTTTTCCGTCAGCGGCTCGACGCCGATTTGCGGCATCCCGACCGAGAACGGCTGCGTGGCGGACAACCGCTCGCCTTCGGCCACCCCTTCCTGCGCCACCGCGCGCTCTTCCACCTGCGTGACCGGTTTGCCGGTGCGGCGGTCCAGCACGAAGATCTGGCCGGTTTTGGTGGTCTGAATCAGCGCCGGGATAGTTTCCCCCTGCGCATTCTTCACATCAAACAGCACCGGCTGTGACGGCAAGTCGTAGTCCCAGACGTCGTGATGCACGGTCTGGTATACCCATTTGGTCTGGCCGGTGCCGGCATCAACCGCCACAATGGCGGAACCGTACTTCTCTTTCGCCCCGTTACGGTCGCCGCCCCAATAGTCCGGCGGGCCGTTGCCGGTCGGCAGATAGACCAGGTTCAGCGCCTTATCAAAGCTTGGGATCGTCCAGACGTTCGGCGTTTCCAGCGTATAGGCGCGCCCCTTCACCGGATCGGTGACATTTTCCGGCTGGCCGACGTCCCAGGCCCAGGCCACGTCGCCGGTACGTACGTCAAACGCGCGCACCACGCCGGAAGGCTCGCCGTGCACAATATCACGCACCCAGCCGCCGATGATGGCAATATGCCCCATCACGACCGGCGCCGCCGTCGGGTGATAGCGTTTGCTGTTTTCGGTATCGCCCATGCCCTGCTTCAGGTCGACGCTGCCGTTATCGCCAAATCCCGGGCACAGTTCGCCGGTTCGGGCATTCAGCGCCATAAAACGCGCGTCAACGGTGGAAACCAGGATACGCTGCGGACACTGCTGCAGCGCCGGCGCGCTCTTTTCATCCGCGCTCAGGCTATCGTCTTTATTGACGTCGTAATAGCCGACGCCGCGGCAGGTGACATGCTCTGCCGTTTTTGCCTGCGGGTCGAACTTCCACAGCGCTTTACCGCTGTCCGCGTCCAGCGCGGTAATCAGGTTCTCCGGCGTGCAGGAATAAAGTACGTTGCCCACCTGCAGCGGCGTATTTTCATCCACGCCGATAGCGCTGCCGGTGGTGCGGCGGCCGGTATGGTAAACCCAGGCTACGTCGAGGTCCTTAACGTTTTCCGGCGTGATTTGCGTATACGGCGCAAAACGCGTGCCGGACGCGCTACGCCCGAAGAATTCCCAGTTATCCTCGCCCGTGGCCGGCGCAGCTTTGGCGTCCGGCGCTTGCAGCGCAACCTCGTTGCGAATCACGTTATGCGGATAAAACGCCGCCGCCAGCGTCGCCAGCAGCACCGCGAAAATACCAAGGCCGCCCCAGTTCGCCAGACGGCGGCGGCCGTTGCCGGTCTGCGGCAACGTCGGGATCAGCCACAGGCTGAGCATCAGCAGCAGCGCCGGCACCACCAGTCGCGGCACCAGTCCCCAATAGTTGAACTGTACTTCATACAGCGCCCAGCAGAGCGTGAGGAAGAAGGTGATGAGAGAAAGCCAGAAGGCATGTTTACTGCGGACGAGGAAACAGATGGCGATAATCAGATAGGCCAGGCCGCCAAGCAGGTAATAGGCGCTGCCGCCTAACGAAACCAGTTTTCCTCCCCAGATAACAAAAAACAGACCGATACAAAAACTGAGTATGACAAAGAGCAGGCGATAAGCGTTAAAGAACCAACGCTTACCGGCGCTCTGCTGTGGAGCGGACATTTTTCTTTCCTTATTACCAACATCGAGTAACCGTCAATTTCGCTCACAATGTTATGAGGAAATTAACACTCACGGCGCATACCATGAGCAATTTGTAATACAATTATACATAGTTGTTATTTTTGTGTAAATTTATTTGTATTACAAATAAGCAGCGTAAAACCAGACGGTTAGCGTTGCGGCAGATAGTGAACAAGCGCCGTGCGCCATGGCGAAACGAAAAAAAAACCTCCCAGCAGGCTGACCGCCGTCGCTGACGAAAAAAATGCCCGGCCGGCGGTTATAAATTCAATAACATAAAAATATTGCCGCGACTGAGCCTACCCTTTGCTCCCCGACGTATGAGAAGATAACGCCTTATGCTCCAAGGCGCCGGCGTGTACGCCGCCTTGCCGTAACCTCGCACGCTGTTGCACGGATGCGAGTCTCGGAAAACAGTGACATCAGGCACGTCTCCAGCGGTTCGTTGCCGGCTGACAGAGACATGCTTAACATCGCCTGCTATCCCCAAACATTTAAGTGAAGACAATGACGCAAACTTTTATCCCCGGTAAAGACGCCGCGCTGGAAGATTCCATCAGCCGTTTCCAACAGAAATTGAGCGATCTGGGTTTCAATATTGAAGAGGCCTCCTGGCTCAACCCGGTGCCACACGTCTGGTCGGTGCATATCCGCGACCGCGACTGCCCACTGTGCTTCACCAACGGCAAAGGCGCCAGCAAGAAAGCGGCGCTGGCCTCGGCGCTGGGCGAATACTTCGAACGTCTGTCGACCAACTATTTCTTTGCCGACTTCTATCTGGGCCAACAGATCGCCAACGGCGATTTCGTCCACTACCCGAACGAGAAGTGGTTCCCGATCCCGGCGGACGACTCACTGCCGGCGGGCATCCTCGATCCGCGCCTGCACGCCTTCTACGATCCGGAGCAGGAGCTGAGCGCCGGCGATCTGATCGACCTGCAGTCCGGCAACGGCGATCGCGGCATCTGCGCCCTGCCGTTCACCCGTCAGTCGGATCAGGAAACGGTTTATATTCCGATGAACATTATCGGCAACCTGTACGTGTCCAACGGCATGTCAGCCGGCAACACCGCGAACGAAGCGCGCGTGCAGGGGCTGTCTGAAGTGTTTGAGCGCTATGTGAAGAACCGCATCATCGCCGAATCCATCAGCCTGCCGGAAATCCCGGCCGAGGTGCTGAACCGCTACCCTGGCGTGGTTGAAGCCATCGCCAAGCTGGAAGAGGAAGGCTTCCCGATCCTCTCCTACGACGCCTCGCTGGGCGGTAAGTACCCGGTGATCTGCGTGGTGCTGTTTAACCCGGCCAACGGCACCTGCTTCGCCTCCTTCGGCGCCCACCCGGACTTCGGCGTCGCGCTGGAGCGTACGGTGACCGAACTGCTGCAGGGCCGCAGCCTGAAGGATCTGGACGTGTTCACCGCGCCAACCTTCGACGATGAAGAAGTGGCGGAGCACGCCAACCTGGAAACCCACTTTATCGATTCCAGCGGCCTGATCTCCTGGGATATGTTCAAGCAGGACGCCGACTACCCGTTCGCCGACTGGAGCTTCAGCGGCAGCACGCAGGAAGAGTTCGCCACGCTGATGGCCATCTTCCAGCAGGAAGACGCCGAAGTGTACATCGCCGATTACGAGCACCTGGGCGTTTACGCCTGCCGCATCATCGTGCCGGGCATGTCCGATATCTACCCGGCGGAAGATCTGCTGCTGGCCAACAACAGCATGGGCGCCCATTTGCGCGACACCCTGCTGGCGCTGCCGGACAGCGACTGGCAGCCGGAAGAGTACCTGGCGCTGCTGCAGCAGTTGGACGATGAAGGGCTGGACGACTTCACCCGCGTGCGTGAGCTGCTGGGCATTGCCTCCGGCAAGGATAACGCCTGGTACACCCTGCGCGTCGGCGAGCTGAAGTCCATGCTGGCGCTGGCCGGCGGCGATATGGAGCAAGCGCTGATCTGGGCGGAATGGACGCAGGAGTTTAACGCGTCGGTGTTTACCCCACAGCGCAGCAACTACTACCGCTGCCTGCAAACCCTGCTGCTGCTCGCGCAGGAGCCGGAACGCGATCCGGCGCAGTACCACAGCGCATTTGTCAAAATGTACGGTCAGGACGCCGTCGATGCCGCCTCCGCTGCCATGAGCGGTGAAGAGCGTTTCAACGGGCTGTTCGCCATCGACAGCGATCTGCAGGCGCTGCCAGCGCATCAGGCGCTGCTGGCGGCCTATGAGAAGCTGCAGCAGGCCAAACGCCGCCACTGGGCGAACGCCTAACGCGTCTGTCGGGCGGCATCAGCGCCGCCCGGCTATTTTTCCGCTCACGATTGATCGTTGCCCTGAATAACGCCAGGCATTTTCTTCTCTGCATGAGACGCCAATACAAGAGTACGGCGGCAGATTTGTTGCATTAAGATGAAATAATCATTGGTGCCCATTGATTAACTCTCCATTCCGCCTCTATTTAATGAAATTGTTTAACCGGCCGATAACCTGTCCGACGCGTTGATTAAAAAATAATTGCAAAACTTAAAAAATATTTTTTGTATTAATTTCAAATACATAACCACAAAAACCACGTAAATCATACGCCTTTACGCCGTTTTACTTCGGCGCCCCATGATCCAAATCAACTTTTACCCGATACCGCTTTGCTAGTATCTCATTGCGTTGTTATAACCCTTTTGAGCGAGAACTGGCGTGAAAGCTGACAACCCCTTTGATTTGCTGTTACCTGCCGCGATGGCGAAAGTCGCCGAAGACGCCGGCATCTATAAAGCGACCAAACATCCGCTAAAAACGTTTTATTTAGCGATCACCGCCGGCGTTTTCATCTCTATCGCATTCGTGTTCTATATCACCGCCACCACCGGCACCGCCGACGTCCCGTTCGGCCTGGCCAAACTGGTCGGCGGCATCTGTTTCTCGCTCGGGCTGATGCTGGTCGTCGTCTGCGGCGCCGACCTGTTCACCTCCACCGTGCTGATCGTTATTGCCAAGGCCAGCGGCCGCATCACCTGGCGGCAATTGGCGGCCAATTGGCTTAACGTCTATATTGGTAACCTGATCGGCGCACTGTTCTTCGTCGCCCTGATCTGGTTCTCCGGCGAATATATGACGGCCAACGGCCTGTGGGGGCTGAACGTATTACAAACCGCCGACCACAAGCTGCACCACACATTTATCGAGGCCGTCTGCCTCGGCATTCTGGCTAACCTGATGGTCTGCCTGGCAGTCTGGATGAGCTACTCCGGCCGCAGCCTGATGGACAAGATGTTCGCCATGGTTCTGCCGGTCGCCATGTTCGTCGCCAGCGGTTTCGAACACAGCATCGCCAATATGTTTATGATCCCTATGGGCATTGTGGTTAAACACTTCGCCACGCCGGAATTCTGGCAGGCCGTAGGGACAGCACCCGAGCATTTCGCTCATCTGACCGTAAGCAACTTTATCTTCGACAACCTGATCCCCGTCACCCTCGGCAACATTATCGGCGGCGGTCTGTTGGTTGGTTTGACTTACTGGGTAATTTATCTGCGTGGCGACAAGCAACCTTAAGCCGCACCGCCACGCCGGATCCGAACTCCACAATTAGAAGGTAGGTGTAACATGACCGAACTTAACGAGAAATTAGCCCAAGCCTGGGAAGGTTTCAGCAACGGTGACTGGCAGAACGAAGTCAACGTCCGTGACTTCATCCAGAAAAACTACACGCCGTATGAAGGCGATGAGTCCTTCCTGGCCGGCGCTACGCAGGCGACCACCACGCTGTGGGACAAGGTCATGGAAGGAATCAAACTGGAAAACCGCACCCACGCGCCGGTTGATTTCGATACCAACGTCGCCTCTACCATTACCTCCCACGACGCCGGTTACATCAATAAAGATCTGGAAACCATCGTCGGTCTGCAGACCGAAGCGCCATTAAAACGCGCGCTGATCCCGTTCGGCGGCATCAAAATGGTTGAAGGTTCCTGTAAGGTCTACGGCCGCGAGCTGGATCCGCAGCTGAAAAAAGTCTTTACCGAATACCGTAAAACCCACAACCAGGGCGTATTTGACGTCTACACCAAAGACATCCTGAAGTGCCGTAAATCCGGCGTGCTGACCGGTCTGCCGGATGCTTACGGCCGCGGCCGCATCATCGGCGACTACCGCCGCGTAGCGCTGTACGGCATCGACTTCCTGATGGCGGACAAATTAAACCAGTTCAACTCCCTGCAGGAGAAGCTGGAAAACGGCGAAGATCTGGAAATGACCATCCAGCTGCGCGAAGAGATCTCTGAACAGCACCGCGCGCTGGGCCAGATTAAAGAGATGGCCGCCAAATACGGTTACGATATCTCCGCGCCGGCGAAAAACGCCCAGGAAGCGGTGCAGTGGACCTACTTCGGCTACCTGGCCGCGGTGAAATCACAAAACGGCGCCGCTATGTCCTTCGGCCGCGTCTCCACCTTCCTGGATGTCTACATTGAACGTGACATCAAGGCCGGCAAACTGACCGAAGAGCAGGCGCAGGAACTGATCGACCACCTGGTGATGAAACTGCGCATGGTGCGCTTCCTGCGTACCCCTGAGTATGACGAGCTGTTCTCCGGCGACCCAATCTGGGCCACCGAATCGCTGGCCGGTATGGGCGTCGACGGCCGTACGCTGGTCACCAAAAACAGCTTCCGTTTCCTGAACACCCTGTACACCATGGGGCCGTCTCCGGAACCGAACATGACCATTCTGTGGTCGGAAAAACTGCCGCTCAACTTCAAAAAATACGCGGCGAAAGTGTCTATCGACACCTCTTCCGTACAGTATGAAAACGACGACCTGATGCGTCCTGACTTCAACAGCGATGACTACGCCATCGCCTGCTGCGTCAGCCCGATGGTGGTCGGTAAGCAGATGCAGTTCTTCGGCGCGCGCGCCAACCTGGCGAAAACCATGCTGTACGCCATCAACGGCGGCGTTGACGAAAAACTGAAAATGCAGGTCGGCCCGAAAGAAGCGCCGATGATGGACGAGGTGCTGGACTATGACAAAGTCATGGACCGTATGGACCACTTTATGGACTGGCTGGCGAAGCAGTACGTCACCGCGCTGAACATCATCCACTACATGCATGACAAGTACAGCTATGAAGCGGCGCTGATGGCCCTGCACGACCGTGACGTCTACCGCACCATGGCCTGCGGCATCGCCGGTCTGTCCGTGGCGGCCGACTCCCTGTCTGCCATCAAGTACGCGAAAGTCTCCACCATCCGCGACGAAGACGGCCTGGCGGTGGACTTCAAGGTTGAAGGGGAATATCCGCAGTTCGGTAACAACGACCCGCGCGTCGATGACA
This sequence comes from Serratia sp. FGI94, assembly GCF_000330865.1. NCBI lineage: Bacteria > Pseudomonadati > Pseudomonadota > Gammaproteobacteria > Enterobacterales > Yersiniaceae > Serratia > Serratia sp. FGI94. The sequence goes on along the minus strand of NC_020064.1, from coordinate 1,681,631 downwards.
TCGCCTGCGACCTGGTGGAACGTTTCATGAAGAAAATTCAGAAACTGCGCACCTACCGCAATGCGGTGCCGACCCAGTCCGTGCTGACCATCACCTCCAACGTGGTGTACGGCAAGAAAACCGGTAACACGCCGGACGGCCGCCGCGCCGGCGCGCCATTCGGCCCGGGCGCCAACCCGATGCACGGCCGCGACCAGAAAGGCGCCGTCGCCTCTCTGACCTCGGTGGCAAAACTGCCGTTCGCCTATGCGAAAGACGGTATTTCCTATACCTTCTCCATCGTACCGAACGCGCTGGGTAAAGATGATGACGTGCGTAAAACCAACCTGGCGGGCCTGATGGACGGTTACTTCCATCATGAAGCCGCTATCGAGGGCGGGCAGCACCTGAACGTTAACGTGATGAACCGTGAAATGCTGCTGGATGCGATGGATAACCCTGAGAAATATCCTCAGCTGACCATCCGCGTATCCGGCTATGCGGTACGTTTCAACTCGCTGACCAAAGAGCAGCAGCAGGACGTTATCACCCGTACCTTCACGCAGACCATGTAACACCTTGCCGATGCCGGGCTGCACAGCCCGGCCAAATGAGCAACCGGGGGCCGGGATAACCGGCCCTTTTAACACGCAATGTTCCTGACTCCCGCGAGTCTGTTTTGCCAGGTATCTATACTCAGTGGACATCCGGCAAAACAGTGATCCGGCACACGGCCGGTCAACAGGCATCTCTCCCCTCCGGCAGTCGGGCTTTTCCGCTGCTGCATCGCTGATACCTGACCGACGGCCGTACGCCCATTTTTAGACTGCGCTTGACAGTCAATATTGGAGAAACCCGCAATGCCAGTAACTGGTCGTATCCACTCTTTCGAATCCTGCGGCACCGTTGACGGCCCGGGCATTCGTTTTATCGTCTTTTTCCAGGGCTGCCTGATGCGTTGCCTGTATTGCCATAACCGCGACACCTGGGATACGCACGGCGGCAAGGAAGTGACCGTGGAAGAGCTGATGAGGGACGCCGTCTCCTACCGTCACTTTATGAACGCGTCCGGCGGCGGCGTAACGGCCTCCGGCGGCGAGGCGATTCTGCAGGCGGAGTTCGTACGCGACTGGTTCCGCGCCTGCCATCAGGAAGGCATCAATACCTGTCTGGATACTAACGGCTTCGTGCGCCGCTACGATCCGGTGATTGACGAGCTGCTGGACGTTACCGATCTGGTGATGCTCGATCTGAAGCAGATGAATGACGATATTCACCAGAACCTGGTGGGCGTCTCCAACCACCGTACGCTGGAATTCGCCCGCTATCTGGCCAAGCGCAACCAGCGCACCTGGATCCGCTATGTGGTGGTGCCGGGCTGGTCAGACGACGATAAGTCCGCCCATCTGCTGGGCGAATTCACCAAAGATATGAAGAATATTGAAAAGATTGAGCTGCTGCCCTATCACGAGCTGGGCAAACATAAATGGGTCGCCATGGGCGAAGAGTACAAGCTGGACGGCGTGCATCCGCCCAAGGCCGAGACCATGGATCGGGTCAAAGGCATTCTGGAAGGCTACGGCCATAAAGTGATCTACTGATTACGTACGGCAACATGAAAAAACCCGGCGCTCCTGGCCGGGTTTTTCGCTTTCAGACCGCGGCGAACGGCGTGTGATGATGGTCCGGCTTCTGTTTTTTCAGCAGCATCACCAGATAGACCAGCGCCACTGCGGCAATCATCACGAACAGCAGCTGGTCGGAATAGTTCTGCATCAGCATCGCCGTCATCGACGGGCCGAGCAGGCTGCCGATGGTGTAACTCATCAACAGCGCCTGGTTCATCGCCACCAGCTCATGGGACTGCACCTTCTCGCACGCCCAGGACATCGCCACCGGATACAGCGTAAAGCCGGCGCAGCCCAGAATAAACAGCGAAGGCGCCATGGCATAGCCCCCCAGCATCGCCATGCTGGCGATAATCACCACGAAGACCTGCACGCGCAGCACCAGCAGTCGCCCGTAGCGGTCGGCCATTTTACCGACCGGCCACTGGCCGATAATGCCGGAGCTGACCAACAGCGCCATCCAGTAGCCGACGTCCGCATCGCTGAAGCCCTGATGGGACAAATAAAGCGGCATCAGACCATACAGCGAGCCGAGCACAATGCCGGAAATCACGCAGCCGTTAATGCCCAGGCGGGCGCTGCGGCGTTTCAGCATCGGCAATACCGCCGCCTGCTGCGGCTCATCATCGGCGCGATTGACCCGGGCAAACAGCATCGGCAGCATGGCGGTAATCACGATCGCCGTCACCCACGGCAGCACGTTCAGCAATTCGGCAGAGACCATGCCGAGCAGCAGCTGGCCGACCACCGTCCCCAGGTAATACACCGTCATATAGGCCGCCAGCAGCTGACCGCGATTGGTCTGGTTACCGCTGCGCAGCAGCGCGCTCTCAACGATCACCCAAATCCAGGCGCAGCCGATGCCGGCCATGAAGCGCCACCCCAGCCAGCTCCAGAAGTCGAGCGACAGCGCCATGCCGGCCGTCGCGACGGCAAACAGCAGGCAGGAGAGATGGTAGCTGCGGGTAAAACCGATGCGCTTAATCAGCTTGCCGGCCAGCATGGTGCCGAGCAGGTTGCCGGTAAAGTAGGAAGAGCCGATCATTCCCACCTGCCAGGTTGACAGCTGAGCATGAGTTAACCAAAGAGGGACTAACGTATTCAGTACGGCAATAGAAACCGTGAGCAACAACAAGCCGCAGAGCAAGAGAAGCACTGGGCGGGAGTATGCGTACATAGTGAACTTGAGACCGAGCAAGCAATGAGAGTGCGCGCATCATGCCACTGGCGATAAAAAAGTCAATCGGCAGTAAGCGATCGATCGCACGATTTGTTTTCAGCGGCGGCCTCGCGGCCTGAAATCAGCGCCGGGAAGCGGTGAAATTCGGTAAATCAGGCGGGTAAAACTTAGACGCAAACGTACTTCGCCCGCCCCTCACGGTCCGCAGCAACAGCGTTGTGTTTTTAACGTGCCGGTCGCCATCGCATACGCCAGCGAGTCAGTCGATCAGCTGCATCTCTTTTAACGCATTCAGCACCTGCACCGAGACCACAGAGCAACGGTGACGATCCGCATATGTGAGCCAGGCGATCTCTTCAATCTCGGCATTAGCTTTCAGCTCGCCGCTAAAGTCGGCGGTAAAACAGCGTATGTTCACTACCACGCCCTGCGCCTTACCGTCGGCCTGCCCGCTGAACTCGCCAAACAGAACGATGCTGTCATGCATTAAATCAACGGAGAGTTCTTCATTAATCTCCCGGACCAACGCCGCCTGGTCACTTTCTCCGGCTTCTCGCTTCCCGCCGGGAATATAAAAAGTAGATTTATTATATGAACGCGCCATCAGAATTTTTTTGTTCTGAATATAAATCCAACCCAACTTATCAATATTTTTGGCTACAACATTGTTATTCATTTTCCTGGCCTCTCAATCCAGCTCGGATACCGATTCAAACCACGGTGGCGATTCCAGCGCAGAGCAACGAACACCACGCTCATCACCATGGCAGCGACAACAGAGGAAGCACCGCAAAAATGCCGTACATGATGAAAACAAACTCAATATAGTCTGTTTATTCGTAAACAAGGGTTCATGCCCGGAAGACATGAACCCTTGTTAAATTAGCCGGTCAGACGAAATATCAGCGCCGGAGAGTCACCTCAGGCGCCTTTCAGTTCCGCTATCAGCCGATAAATTCCAGACCGCCCATATACGGACGCAGCACTTCCGGCACCTGAATGCGGCCGTCAGCCTGCTGGTAGTTTTCCAGTACCGCAACCAGCGTACGGCCAACCGCCAGGCCTGAGCCGTTCAGCGTGTGCACCAGACGCGGCTTTTTCTCGGTCTTGCTGCGGCTGCGCGCCTGCATGCGACGCGCCTGGAAATCCCACATGTTGGAGCATGAGGAGATCTCGCGGTAGGTGTCCTGCGCCGGCAGCCACACTTCCAGATCGTAGGTCTTGCAGGCGCCGAAGCCCATGTCGCCGGTGCACAGCAGCACTTTGCGGTACGGCAGGTTCAACAGCTGCAGCACTTTCTCCGCGTGGCCGGTCAGCTCTTCCAACGCATTCATCGAGTCTTCCGGACGTACGATTTGCACCATCTCAACCTTGTCGAACTGGTGCATGCGGATCAGACCGCGGGTATCACGGCCATAAGAGCCCGCCTCGGCGCGGAAGCACGGCGTATGCGCGGTCATTTTCAGCGGCAGCGCTTCCTCTTCCAGAATCTCATCGCGCACCAGGTTGGTCAGCGGCACTTCCGCCGTTGGGATCAGCGCGTAGTTGCTGCTGTCGGACTCTTCTTCCAGCGGTTTGGTGTGGAACAGGTCGTCACCAAACTTTGGCAGCTGGCCGGTGCCGTACAGCGTTGCGTGGTTCACCAGATAAGGCACGTAAGCCTCCAGGTAACCGTGCTGCTCGGTGTGCAGATCCAGCATAAACTGCGCCAGGGCGCGGTGCATGCGGGCAATCTGCCCTTTCATCACCACAAAGCGGGAACCGGTCAGTTTTACCGCTGCGGCAAAGTCCAGACCGCCGGCCATTTCACCCAGGTCAACGTGGTCGCGTACCGGGAAATCATAAGCGCGTGGTTCACCCCAGCGGCTGACTTCCTGGTTTTCGCTGTCGTCTTTGCCGTTAGGCACGGCGTCGTCCGGCAGGTTCGGCAGCGTCAGCGCATAATCGCGAATGTCGTTCTGCAGCTTGTCCAGCTCCGCCTTGGCGGCATCCAGCTTGTCACCCAACTCGCTCACTTCGCGACGCAGCGGCTCGATGTCTTCCCCACGCGCTTTCGCTGCGCCGATGGATTTCGATCGGGAGTTACGTTCTGCCTGCAGCGCTTCTGTTTCTACTTGCAGAACCTTGCGGCACTCTTCCTGCGAACGCAGCAAATCCAGATCGAGTTTAAAACCACGGCGAGCCAGTTTTTCGGCGACTGCGTCTAGCTCATTACGCAGCAGATTGGGATCGAGCATGCTAATCCTGTGCTTGTTGTTATTGAAAGAAAATTTGTTGTCTTATGCGGCTGATTGGGCGCCGCATAAAAGGAAAGTGATACCCGCTAACCTTACCGCAACGGCAACGCTAGCGGTAGCGTTTTGTCGGGCTATTTTGATCCTGCTCCGTAAGCCACGCCAACTTTTCACCAATTTTACCTTCCAGCCCGCGACTGGTCGGCCGGTAGTAGCGCGTATTGGCCATTTGCGGCGGGAAATAGTTCTCGCCGGCGGCGTAGGCGTTGGGTTCGTCGTGGGCGTAGCGGTACTCCGCCCCCAGCCCCATCTCCTTCATCAGCTTGGTCGGCGCGTTGCGCAGATGTTCCGGCACGTCATAGTCCGCCATCTCTTTTGCATCGCGCATCGCGGCTTTAAAGGCGGTATAAACCGCGTTGCTCTTCGGCGCGCAGGCCAGGTAAACGATCGCCTGGGCGATGGCGCGTTCGCCTTCCGCCGGCCCGACGCGGGTAAAACAGTCCCAGGCGGCGATCGCCACCTGCATGCCGCGCGGGTCGGCATTGCCGACGTCTTCCGAGGCGATCGCCAATAAACGGCGCGCCACGTACAGCGGATCGCCGCCGGCGGTAATAATGCGCGCATACCAGTAGAGCGCCGCATCCGGCGCCGAACCGCGCACCGACTTATGCAGCGCGGAAATCAGATCGTAAAAGCGGTCGCCCTTATTATCAAAGCGCGCGCTGCGTTCGCCGGATACCTCTTTCAGCAGTTCAGGAGTGAGTACACGCACGCCTTTGGCATTGATTTCCGCCATGTCGGCCATCATTTCCAGGCTGTTCAGCGCCCGCCGGGCATCCCCGCCGACCAGTTCAGACAGCACGTGCCGCGTCTCGTCCGGCAACTCGATATTCTGGCCGCCAAAACCACGCTCTTTGTCGTTCATCGCCTGATCCAGCACCTGGCCGATATCATCAGCGGTCAGCGCCTTAAGCAGGTACACCCGCGCCCGCGACAGCAGCGCCGAGTTCAGCTCAAACGAGGGGTTTTCGGTGGTGGCGCCGATAAAGGTGATGGTGCCGTCTTCAATATGCGGCAGGAAGGCATCCTGCTGGCTCTTGTTGAAACGGTGCACCTCATCGACAAACAAAATGGTGCGGCGGCCGGCATCGCGGTTCTGCCGCGCGCGCTCAATCGCCTCGCGGATCTCTTTAATGCCGGAGGTGACGGCGGAAATGCGTTCGACATCGGCCTGCCCGTAGCGGCCAATCAGCTCTGCCAGCGTCGTTTTCCCCGTTCCCGGCGGTCCCCACAGGATCATCGAGTGCAGCTGCCCCGCCTCAATGGCGCGCGGCAGCGGCTTACCCGGCGCCAGCAGATGCTGTTGGCCGATATACTGCGCCAGCGTGGTTGGCCGCATGCGCGCGGCCAGAGGCTGGAACTCATTCTGGGAAAAATCGAGCGACAAATTATTACTCACGCTTACCTCACTGGCGCTGGTCGTCCAGCGTCACCCCCTTCGGCGGGGTAAATTTAAACTTACCGGCGTCAACCGCGGTATTTTGCTGGCTTTTCAGCGTATAGGCGCTGCGCTGGCCATCCTGCTCCACGGCGGCGAAGCTGTTGATGGTGCCGCTGTTGGTCACGGAGATCGCAAACTGCTTCAGGTTACCGCTGCTGCTTTTCGGCGTCAGTTCGAAATCATCGCCTTTCTGCTTAATGTTGTACTGCTTCCAATCGCTTGGGTTGTTGCGGGTGATCAACATAAACGGCGTATTGCCGGTGGCGCTTTTCAGCCAGGTCGCCGTCACCTGCTCAACAAACGGATTATAGAACCACAGCGTTTCGCCATCGGAAACCAGCACGCTTTCATCAGGCGACGTCATATGCCAGTTGAACAGATTAGGGCGCTTCACCCACAGCTCGCCTTCTCCCTGCTGCACGGCGGAACCATCACCGCCGGTGACGGTCTGGCTGAAGCTGGCGTGGAAGCTATTTACTTTCGCCAGGCGGCTCTGCAGGTCGTGCGCCGCGTCGGCCAGCACGGAAGTGGATGCGAATCCAGAAAGCAGGCAACAAGCAACTAACAGTTTTTTCATTATTCCAGATACCTTTTCAAATGCGTTGACCGCCAAACGGCGTCAGCGGGGAAACAGATCGCGTCTTCACTTTACCGCAAGCCTGCGGCGGGCAGAACGCGCAAAATTCCGAGAACCGACGGGTTTACCCTTCTTTGCACAAGGGCCGCAGAGCGGCCCTTGGATTTCTTACTGTATCTGTTCGACGATCATTCGTGCCGCGGCGGGGCCAGCACCTCACGGTTGCCGTTATGCCCCTGCTCGCTGACGATGCCCTGCGCTTCCATCTGTTCGATGATGCGCGCCGCGCGGTTATAGCCGATACGGAACTGGCGCTGCACGCCGGAGATCGACGCGCGGCGTTTATCCACCACAAACTCGACCGCCTGATCGAACAGCGGATCCAGCTCTTCGTCACCGTCGAGACCGCCGCCGCCTTCGCCATCGTCACCGCCGCTGATAATGCCGTCCTTATATTGCGGCCGCTCGCGCGCTTTCCAATCCTTGACCACCGCGTGCACTTCCTGATCGCGCACAAAGGCGCCGTGCACGCGCACCGGGATCGACGAGTTCGGCGCCAGATACAGCATATCACCCATCCCCAGCAGCGATTCCGCACCGCCTTGATCGAGGATGGTGCGGGAGTCGATCTTGCTCGATACGGTAAAGGCGATACGCGTCGGGATGTTGGCCTTAATCAGGCCGGTAATCACATCCACCGACGGACGCTGGGTCGCCAGCACCAGGTGGATCCCTGCCGCACGCGCTTTCTGCGCCAGGCGGGCGATCAGCTCTTCGACCTTTTTGCCGACGGTCATGATCAGATCGGCAAATTCGTCGACCATCACCACGATGTACGGCTCTTTCTCCAGCACCGGCGGCGTGATGTCCATGCTGTCGGTCGGTTTCCAGAACGGATCCGGAATCGGACGTCCCATGGCTTCCGCCTGATCGACGCGCTCGTTATAACCGGCGATGTTACGCACGCCCAGTGCGGACATCAGCTTATAGCGACGCTCCATCTCCGCCACGCACCAGCGCAGGGCGTTGGCCGCGTCTTTCATGTCGGTCACCACGTCGGTCAGCAGGTGTGGAATACCTTCATATACCGACAGCTCCAGCATTTTCGGGTCGATCATGATAAAGCGCACGTCTTTCGGCGTGGCCTTATACAGAATACTCAGGATCATGGCGTTAACGCCGACCGATTTACCGGAACCGGTAGTACCGGCGACCAGCAGGTGCGGCATTTTACCCAGATCGGCCACCACCGGCTCACCGGAGATATCCTTGCCCAGCACGATGGACAGCGGCGACGGATTGTCGCGGAACGCCGGGCAGTCCAGCACTTCACGCAGATAAACCGTCTGGCGCTTGGCGTTCGGCAGCTCCAGGCCGACATACGGCTTGCCCGGAATCACTTCCACCACGCGCACCGCCGGCGTAGACAGCGAACGCGCCAGGTCGCGCGACAGGTTGGAAATACGCGCGGCCTTCACGCCCGGCGCCAGATCCAGTTCGAAACGGGTGATCACCGGCCCCGGCAGAATATCCACCACTTCGGCCTTCACGCGGTAATCCGCCAGGCTGGCTTCCACCAGACGCGCCTTCTGCTCCAGCGCAAACGTATCCACCGGCTCGATATCTTTCGGTGCTTCGGTCAGCAGTTCCAGCGTCGGCAGCGGTGTGGTCGGTTTCTCCAGCGGCTGGTCGTTACGCATCAGGAACGGGTGGATCAGGCTGTCCATCGCCGGCTGCTGCGGCGCGGCCGGCTGGGCCGGTGGCTGCTGCGGCTGTTGATACGGCTGCGCAGGCGGTTGCTGTTGAGCCTGATAAGGTTGCTGTGACGTCTGCTGGCCCCGGTACGGCTGCTGCGGCGCCTGGGGCTGCGGGTAAGCCGGCTGCTGAGCCTGATATGGCTGCTCTTGCTGTGCAGGCGGCTGCGCCGCCTTGTCGTCCTCTGGCCACGGCGCTGCGGGTTCTTCATGCGGCGACAGGGTAAACAGCGGCTCATCCGGGCCGTTATCCACCAGATCGTCAACCGGCGAGAAGCTAAACGCATTGCTGGTTTCTACCGGCTGCGGGGCAACCGGCGCGGCCGGCTGAGGCTCGGCGCCATAGCGCGCCTGCTGTTGCTCGGCAAACGCCTTGCGCAGCGCCTCTTCCTGCATGGCGTCCTCATCATCTGCGCCTACCGTAGGTTCAGCATGGTCATGCTGGTACTCTGCGCCGTAACGCTGGCTCTGCTGCGCAGCGAACGCCTGACGCAGCGCTTCTTCCTGCATCGCCTCATCATCCTGAGACGCCACGGCGCTATTCGGCGCAGGTTCCGCAGTCTGTTGTCCGCGCTGCTCCTGCTCCGCCATCCGCTGCGAAGGCAGCTTGATGCCGTAAGAGGCCAGCTCGCGGCGCGTCGGGATACGCACCGGATTCGGGCGCGGCAGCTCGGGGCCAATCCCCTGCTTCACCTGGCTATTGCCTTCGCTGGTGGCGCTGAACGCCGGCATAAACGTATTAGCCGCAGCCGCGCCAGCCGCGGCAACGGCAGCGTTGTCCATCGCCGGTTTGGCGGCGGCGGCGGATGACAGCGCCCCGTCAATAACGTCGGGAGCCGCACGATGGTGTCCGCTATCTGCCTGCGCCGCAGAGAAATCAAACGGCGAAGCGGCAGGCTGCTGAGGCGCCGTCGCCCGGTTCCAGTCCCCCAGGCGCGGCTCATCATCCTCCTGGTGAGCCTCGGCCGGACGCGGGGTTTTCGGCGCCGGCGTCTCTTCAGGAATTTCAAATGAGTACAGCGGCGGCGCGTTATCTTCCGACGGCGCGCTCATCGGATGCTGGTTCACGGAGGCCGGCGCGGCGGGCGCGGTCGTCACCGCCGGGGCGGCCGCAGGCGTAGCCGGAGCTGCAGCCACAGGAGCCGTCGGGGCTGCCGCAGTAGCGGCCGCGTCTTCAGGCGCCGGCGCGACAGCGCTATCCGTCGCGTCCGCGCCATCGTCGTCGTGGCTGGCCCGCAGGCCGCTGAGCAGCGGATCCGCCGCTTCGTCGGCGGACGCCGTCTGCGCGTTCTCTTGCACCGAAGGCGCGCTGAACAGTACATCATCGGCATCGGCCGCATGCGCGGCAGCGGCTGCACTGGCGGCGGCCGCTGCGCCCTTGCCGCCTTTTTCCGGCGCGTCGGAGTATGCTTCATCTTCGTCGTCGCGATAGCGATCGTCACGACGGGAACGGTTGGTCATAAAGGTGGCGACGCCCAATACGGCCCCACCGATCTTCTCGGCAATCACCAGCCATGACCAGCCGGTGAACAGCGTCAGGCCCGCGGCCCACACGCACAGCAGCGCCAGCGTCGCGCCGATGCCGTTGAACCACGGCAGCATCGCGTTGCTAAGCAGGCTGCCGATCACGCCGCCGGAAGCAAAGTAATAGAGATCGTCAACGTTCAGCGCCGCCAGCCCGCACGAGGTGAGCACCAGCGCCAGCGTGCCGATCAGGCGCAGTGAAAGCGCGAAGTAGTCGATATAGTCGCTGGTACCGCGCTGCCGGTAGGCAACCCAGCACAGGATAAGCGCGATCGGCGGGATCGCGTAAGCGAGCACCCCGAAGGTGAAGAACAGCGTATCGGCCAGCCATGCGCCAACGCCGCCGCCAAGATTATGAATCGGCTCATGCCACGCCGTCTGCGACCAGCTGGGGTCAGACGGATTGAAGCTGACCAACGCGGCCATGAGGTAAACGGCAAAAATCGCCACCACGATCAACGCAGCTTCCAGCAACCGACGGCCGCTGCTGAGTTTCTTCAAGGTAACTTCTTTATCTTCTGTGTATTCCTGGCTCAAGAAAGGCTCTCCAGGTTCCTGTTAGCGGATAGAGTAACAGCGCCGAGTTGCTTCCCCGGCGCCAAAACTGTATGAATAAACAGGAGTGTAACGAATTTAATCAGGTTTTGCACCTGCACCTTACCGTGTTTTGATAACCAGACGGTTACTCTGTTTCACTTCTTCCATTACCACGTAAGTGCGGGTGTCGTTCACACCCGGCAAACGCAGTAAGGTTTCGCCAAGCAGCTTACGGTAAGCTGACATATCCGGTACGCGGGTTTTCAACAGATAGTCGAAATCACCGGACACCAGATGACACTCCTGAATCTCTTCAAGCTTCTGTACTGCCGAGTTAAACTGCTCAAACACATCCGGCGCGCCGCGGTTCAGCGTGATTTCCACGAAAACCAGCAGTGATGCATCCAGATAGTGCGGGTTCAGCAATGCAGTATAGCCATGAATGAACCCCTGACGTTCAAGACGACGTACGCGTTCCAAACACGGCGTCGGGGATAACCCCACGCGTTTTGAAAGCTCAACGTTCGAAATACGCCCATCCTTCTGTAACTCATTGAGGATGTTGCGATCGATACGGTCAAGATCTTTACCCGGGCGTTTCTTATTGTCTGCCATTATTATTGTCTCTCTTTTTTCTTCCTTACACTTGCCAAACCCTAGCCAACGTCACTGTGTAGGGACTTGTTTCAAGCGAAGACCCGATTTTTGTTATATGCAGTCGATTGCGCTGCGCAACCGATGCCGCACACAATGCTTCTTCACTATCCTCGTTTGCCGCGTCGCAGCCTGTCTGTCAAACCCTGCGCGCGGCGATAAAACGATCTTCATCGTTAAGAAAGAAGCGCGCCTGTTCAAAGACGCCCCCTGCCCTGCCTCCGCCTGATGATGAAAAGACGAACGATCGGCTGTGGCTGCGGGGATAATTTCTTCTTCCTCTGATGTTTTCGCAAATGCGCAGCGGATTGTCAAAGTAAAAGAAGCAAAATCAGAAGAACGTACCGTCGGGAAATGCGTTAACCCCTTTTTTAGTTATGAACCGCTGGCTTAAAAAGCGCCGCGGTCGCGGAAAGACGCAGGGAAAAGCGCCGCTTTTGGCATCCGGCCGCCGCGTCGTACGCCAAAGCGCGCTAACCACGCCAACATTTCTATCGCAAGACCTCAATTAATAGCCTGCAACTATCAGACAAATCGATAACAACCGTTACAGGTGCTTTTTTTACTTCACTATTTTCCCTACAATCGATGCCATTGTCCGCCATCGTGGGAAAAGAGGTTATTCATGGGCACGGCTAAACATAGCAAATTACTGATTCTGGGCTCCGGTCCGGCTGGCTACACCGCCGCGGTGTACGCTGCGCGTGCAAACCTGCAGCCGGTGTTGATCACCGGCGTGGAGCAAGGCGGTCAGCTGACCACCACCACCGAAGTGGAAAACTGGCCGGGCGACGCCAACGATCTGACCGGCCCGGCGCTGATGGAACGTATGCGCGAGCATGCGGAAAAGTTCCAGACCGAGATCGTGTTCGACCATATCAACGGCGTCGATCTGCAGCAGCGTCCGTTCCGCCTGACCGGCGACAGCGGCGAATACACCTGTGATGCGCTGATTATCGCCACCGGCGCCTCCGCGCGCTACCTGGGCCTGCCGAGCGAAGAAGCGTTCAAGGGTAAAGGCGTTTCCGCCTGCGCCACCTGCGACGGTTTCTTCTACCGTAATCAGAAAGTCGCGGTAGTCGGCGGCGGCAACACCGCCGTTGAAGAAGCGCTGTATCTGTCCAACATCGCCGCGGAAGTGCATCTGATTCACCGCCGCGACAGCTTCCGCTCAGAGAAGATCCTGATCGACCGGCTGATGGAGAAAGTGAAGAGCGGCAACATCGTACTGCATACCGATCATCAGCTCGACGAAGTGCTGGGCGATGAAATGGGCGTCACCGCCGTGCGCATCCGCAGCACCAAGCAGGAAAACGAAACCCAGGAACTGGCCGTTGCCGGCGTATTTATCGCCATCGGCCACAGCCCGAACACCGCTATCTTCGGCGATCAGCTGGCGTTGGAAAACGGCTATATCAAGGTGCAGTCCGGCATTCACGGCAACGCAACCCAGACCAGCATTCCAGGCGTGTTCGCCGCCGGCGACGTGATGGACCATATCTACCGTCAGGCGATCACCTCCGCCGGCACCGGCTGTATGGCGGCGCTGGATGCCGAGCGTTATCTCGACGGCATCGCGCAGGCGGAAGTCTGCTAATCCCGCGCCTTACCTGACCTTTATTGACAAATAAGGCGGCCTTTTGGCCGCCTTATTTCTTTTCAGCCTGCATGGTGACGAGGTAACATTGGACTTCGCTTGTGTGCTTCAACGTTGAAGAAAACACTTTTTTAACAGTATGTTAACCTAGCCTGTCTCATCAGGCGTCGGCGACGCAGATACTTCCAATGAAAAAAACCAGACAGCACCAGTTGACCCAATGGCTTAAAACGCAAAGCACGCTGGCCAAGCGCTGGCTGCGCCTCTCTATGCTGCTGGGGTTGTGCAGCGGCCTGTTAATCGTAGCCCAGGCCTGGCTGCTGGCCTCGCTGCTTCATGCCTTGATCATTGACCATACGCCCCGCGAACAGCTGACCGGCTCATTTATCGGGCTGGCCGCCGCCTTCGCCCTGCGCGCGCTGCTTAGCTGGCTGCGCGAGCGGGTGGGCTTTATTGGCGGTCAGGTGCTGCGGCGGGAAATGCGCCGGCAGGTGCTGGACAAACTGCAGCAGCTTGGCCCAGCCTGGGTGCAGGGCAAACCGGCCGGCAGCTGGGCGACGATTATCGTCGAGCAGATCGAAGATATGCAGGATTATTACTCGCGCTATCTGCCGCAGATGTATCTGGCGGTGTTTATTCCGCTGCTGATTCTGATCGCCGTCTTCCCGATTAACTGGGCCGCCGGGCTGATCCTGCTGGCCACCGCGCCGTTGATTCCGCTGTTTATGGCGCTGGTCGGCATGGGCGCCGCCGACGCCAACCGCCGTAACTTTGTCGCGCTGGCTCGCCTGAGCGGCAGCTTCCTTGACCGGCTGCGCGGGCTGGATACCTTACGCCTGTTCCATCGCGGCCAAGCAGAAACCGCGCAGATCGCCCGCTCTTCTGAAGATTTCCGTCGCCGCACCATGGAAGTGCTGCGCATGGCGTTTCTCTCCTCCGCGGTGCTGGAGTTTTTCGCCTCCCTGTCAATTGCCGTAGTCGCGGTCTATTTTGGCTTCTCTTACCTCGGGGATCTGAACTTCGGCAGCTATGGCGTGGGCGTGACGCTGTTCTCCGGTTTTCTGGTATTGGTGCTCGCGCCGGAATTTTTCCAGCCGCTGCGCGATCTGGGCGCCTTCTACCACGCCAAGGCGCAGGCCGTCGGCGCCGCAGAGGCGCTGGAGACCTTCCTGAACGCCGAGGGCGAGCAGATCGGCCAGGGCGCTCTGACGCTGGACGAGACGACGCCGCTGACGCTGGTGGCCGAACGGCTGGAAATCCTGTCGCCGCAGGGCGTCGTGCTGGCGGGGCCGCTGGACTTCACCCTGGCCGCCAATCAACGTATCGCGCTGGTGGGCCTCAGCGGCGCGGGCAAAAGCTCGCTGCTGAACCTGCTGCTGGGGTTCCTGCCCTATCGCGGATCGCTGACGGTAAACGGCAACGAGCTGCGTGAACTGAGCGCGGAGCACTGGCGGCAGCGGCTGGGTTGGGTCGGGCAAAACCCGCACCTGCCGGCGCAAACGCTGCGCGACAATATTTTACTCGGCAATCCGCAGGCCGATGAGCAGCAGCTACAGCAGGCGGTGGAACAGGCCTACGTCAGCGAATTCTTACCGCAGCTGCCGCAGGGGCTGCAGACGGAGCTCGGCGACGGCGCCGCACGCCTGTCGGTCGGTCAGGCGCAGCGGGTCGCCGTCGCCCGCGCGTTAATCAGCCCGCGCCGGCTGCTGCTGCTGGATGAACCGGCCGCCAGCCTGGACGCCCACAGCGAACGCCTGGTGATGCAGGCGCTGAATGCGGCGTCGCGGCAGCAGGCCACCCTGCTGGTGACCCACCAGTTGGAAGATACCGAAGATTTCGACCAGATTTGGGTGATGGACAACGGCAAGATCGTCCAGCAGGGCGACTACGCCAGCCTGAGCGCTCAGCCGGGGCTGTTCGCCACCTTAATCGCACACCGCAGCGGGGAGCTATAATCATGCGCGTTTTACTGCCGTTTCTGGCGCTATACCGCCGCCACGGGTTCCTGATTGCGCTGGGCATCGTGCTGGCGATCATCACCCTGCTGGCCAGCATCGGCCTGCTGACCCTGTCCGGCTGGTTCCTCGCCGCGTCGTCGCTGGCCGGACTGGCCGGCCTGCTGACCTTTAACTATATGCTGCCGGCCGCCGGCGTGCGCGGCGCGGCCATCTTCCGCACCGCCGGCCGCTATGCCGAACGTGTGGTCAGCCACGACGCCACCTTCCGGGTGCTGGCGCACCTGCGGGTCTTTACCTTCAGCAAGATTCTGCCGCTGTCACCCGGCGGCATCGCCCGCTTCCGCCAGGCCGAGGTGTTAAACCGTCTGGTGGCCGACGTTGATACGCTGGATCACCTGTATCTGCGGGTGATATCGCCGCTGGTCAGCGCGGCCGTGGTGATCGTGGTGGTCACCTTTGGCCTGAGCTTTGTCGACCAGACGCTGGCGCTGATCCTCGGCGGCATCCTGCTGCTGTTGCTGGTGCTGGTGCCACCGCTGTTTTACGCCGCCGGTAAACCGATCGGCGGCGAGCTGACCGCCCTGCGCAGCCAATACCGCACCGGGCTGACCGCCTGGCTGCAGGGCCAGGCCGAACTGGTGGTATTCGGCGCCGTTAACGATTTTCGCCGCACGCTCGATCGCACCGAACAGCGCTGGCAGCGCCGTCAGTGGCAACAGGCGTCGTTAGGCGGCATCGCGCAGGCGCTGATGATTCTGGCCGGCGGGCTGACGGTCACCCTGCTGCTATGGCTGACCGCCGCCGGCGTCGGCGGCAACGTCCAGCCGGGCGCGCTGATTGCGCTGTTCGTGTTCGCCGGGCTGGCCTCCTTTGAAGCGCTGATGCCGGTCGCCGCCGCATTTCAGCACCTCGGCCAGGTGATCGCCTCCGCCACCCGGGTCAAACAGCTGCTCGACCAGCAGCCGACCGTCGCCTTCCCCACCGCCGGTCCCGCCGCTGCCGCCGCCGCTGCCCTGCAGCTGCGCCACGTTGACTTTACTTACCCCGGACAGCCACAGCCGGTATTGCACCACATCGAGTTGAAGATCGCCGCCGGTGAGCATATCGCCCTGCTGGGGCGCACCGGCTGCGGCAAATCCACGCTGCTGCAGCTGCTGACGCGCGCCTGGGACGCCGACGGCGGCGATATTCTGCTCAACGGCGAGCCGTTAGCCCGCTACGATGAAAGTACGCTGCGCGCCATGACGACGGTGGTGAGCCAGCGGGTGCATATCTTCAGCGACACGCTGCGGGAGAACCTGCGGCTGGCGGCGCCCGATGCGGACGACGCAGCGCTGCAGCAGGCGCTGAGCCAGGTCGGGCTGGACAAGCTGTTGGAAAATGAGGGGCTGAACGCCTGGCTCGGCGAAGGCGGCCGTCAGCTGTCCGGCGGTGAACAGCGCCGGCTGGGCATCGCCCGTGCGCTGCTGCATTCGGCGCCGCTGTGGCTGCTGGATGAGCCGACCGAAGGGCTGGATGCCGAGACCGAACAGCAGATCCTGGCGCTGCTGCGCCAGCACTGTCAGGGCAAAACGCTGATTCTGGTGACCCACCGCCTGTACGGCCTGGAGCATATGGACCGTATCTGCGTAATGGACGGCGGGCAGATCGTCGAACAGGGCGACCACGCTACGCTGCTGCGCCAGCGCGGGCGCTATGCCCGCTTCCGCCAACGCATCGGCAACGCCTCGCTGTAACGCGACGCTAAGAGGTGATATGCGCATTGTGAAACTGCCGCCGCACTCCGTGGCCTTCCCTTCGCCGGAGGGCGCGTTGCGCGATCCTAACGGCCTGCTGGCCATCGGCGGCGATCTGAGCGCGCCGCGCCTGCTGGCCGCCTATCAGCGCGGGATTTTCCCCTGGTACTCGCCCGGCGAAGCGATCCTGTGGTGGTCGCCGGACCCGCGCGCGGTGCTGTACCCGGCCGAGCGCCATATCAGCCGCAGCTTCAGGCGTTTCCTGCGCGCGGCGCCGTTTCGCATTACGCTGAACCATGACTTCGCCGCGGTGATTGCCGCCTGCGCCGAGCGACCGCAGGACGGTACCTGGATCGGCCCGGAGGTGCAGCGCGCCTATCTGCATCTGCACCGCTTGGGCTACGCCCATTCGGTCGAGGTGTGGCAAGGCGATGAGCTGGTCGGCGGCATGTACGGCGTCGCTCAGGGCGCGCTGTTCTGCGGCGAATCCATGTTCAGCCGCGTCACCAACGCCTCCAAGTGTGCGCTGATGGCGTTTTGCCGTCATTTTGCCGCTTTTGGCGGGGAATTGATTGACTGTCAGGTGTTGAACGCGCACACTGCCTCGCTTGGCGCGAGGGAAATTTCCCGGCGCAGTTTTTTACAGCAGCTCAGCGAGCTTCAGCGCCGGCCGTTAGCGGCGGCGTGCTGGGCGGCGCAAGTGATACCCCCACAGCAGGTTGATCCGTCCTCACCGACAAACTAATTTGCGCAAACGGTGCATTGTTCACCGACACATCTTTACATAATGTGGGTTTTTCGGCATTATCTTGCCGGTTAAAAACTAAGGTAGTTACACCTAGAGGATTCGATGGCCAAAGAAGACAATATTGAAATGCAAGGCACCGTTCTTGATACGCTGCCGAACACCATGTTCCGCGTTGAATTGGAAAACGGGCACGTGGTTACCGCTCATATCTCCGGTAAAATGCGTAAAAACTATATCCGCATCCTGACGGGCGACAAAGTCACTGTAGAGCTGACCCCGTACGACCTGAGCAAAGGCCGCATTGTCTTCCGTAGCCGTTAATCGGCTGACCGGTCGCCAGCCAGTGGCGACGCAGAGGATGTAAATCCCGTCCTGAGCCCTTTCCGTTTACCCCCGCCGCAGCGTTCAACACTGAGTTGCAAGCGCGTAGGTAAACTGAGAGGGCTCACTCATTTCTCTGGCGCGCTGTTGCGCGCATAAAAAAAGCGATGCCGAAGCATCGCTTTTTCATTATTGCTGCATCACGCCGTTGGCGGATTAATGCACGCCCTCGTCCGCTTTGCGCTTCTGGGCGCTGAGGAAGTGGTAAGTCAGTTTCTGGGTATCCGGATCCAGTTCGACTTTCACCGAACCGCCATCCACCAGAGAACCGAACAGCAACTCATTCGCCAGCGGTTTCTTCAGGTTTTCCTGCATCACGCGCGCCATCGGCCGCGCGCCCATCGCACGGTCATAGCCTTTCACCGACAGCCAGTCACGCGCTTCGTCGCTGACCTCCAGCGATACGCCCTTGGCATCCAGCTGCGCCTGCAGTTCGACGATAAACTTGTCGACTACCTGCTGGATCACCGCCGTTGACAGATGGTTGAACCAGATAATGTTGTCCAGACGGTTGCGGAACTCCGGCGTAAACACCTTCTTGATCTCTTCCAGCGCGTCGATGCTGTTGTCCTGCTCAATCAGGCCGATGGATTTACGTTCCGTCTCGCGCACCCCAGCGTTGGTGGTCATCACCAGGATCACGTTGCGGAAGTCGGCCTTGCGGCCGTTGTTATCGGTCAGCGTCCCGTTGTCCATCACCTGCAGCAGCAGGTTGAACACGTCCGGGTGCGCCTTCTCGATCTCATCGAGCAGCACCACCGCATGCGGATGCTTGATCACCGCATCGGTCAGCAGGCCGCCCTGATCGTAGCCGACATAGCCCGGAGGCGCGCCAATCAGGCGGCTGACGGTGTGACGTTCCATATACTCGGACATATCAAAACGCAGCAGCTCGATATCCAGCGCCTTCGCCAGCTGCACCGTCACCTCGGTCTTACCGACGCCGGTCGGGCCGGCGAACAGGAAGGAACCGACGGGCTTGCGCTCGTGCCCCAGGCCGGCGCGGCTCATTTTGATCGCTTCCGTCAGCGCCTCGATAGCCGGATCCTGACCGAATACCAGCATCTTCAGGCGGTCGCCCAGGTTTTTCAGCACGTCGCGGTCGCTCGCCGAGACGGTTTTCTCCGGAATGCGCGCGATACGCGCCACCACGGATTCAATATCCGCCACGTTAACGGTTTTCTTGCGCTTGCTGACCGGCATCAGCCGGCTGCGCGCGCCGGCTTCATCAATCACGTCGATCGCCTTGTCCGGCAGGTGACGGTCGTTGATGTATTTCACCGACAGCTCCACCGCCGCACGCACCGCCTTGGCGGTATAGCGCACGTCGTGATGCGCTTCGTATTTGGTTTTCAGACCGTTGATAATCTGTACGGTCTCTTCCGGCGTCGGTTCGGTAATATCGATCTTCTGGAAACGGCGCGCCAGCGCGCGATCCTTCTCAAAGATATTGCTGAACTCCTGATAGGTGGTGGATCCGATCACCCGGATCTTGCCGCTCGACAGCAGCGGTTTGATCAGGTTGGCGGCGTCCACCTGCCCGCCGGAAGCCGCACCGGCGCCGATGATGGTATGGATCTCATCGATAAACAGGATGCTGTTCTGATCCTGCTCCAGCTGTTTAAGCAGCGCCTTGAAACGCTTCTCGAAGTCGCCGCGGTATTTGGTGCCCGCCAGCAGCGAGCCGATATCCAGCGAATACAGGGTGCAGTCCGCCATCACTTCCGGCACGTCGCCCTGCACGATACGCCACGCCAGCCCTTCGGCAATCGCCGTTTTCCCCACGCCCGACTCCCCCACCAGCAGCGGGTTGTTCTTGCGGCGACGGCACAGCACCTGAATGGCGCGCTCCAGTTCGCGGTCGCGGCCGACCAGAGGATCGATGCCGCCTACCCGGGCCAACTGATTGAGGTTGGTGGTGAAGTTTTCCATACGGTCTTCCCCTCCGGACTGCTCTTCGTTTATCGGGTTTTCCGCGTTGTTCGGCGCCTGGCCCGGTTCGTCTTTACGCGTCCCGTGCGAAATAAAGTTCACCACGTCCAGACGGCTGACGTCATGCTTACGCAGCAGATAGGCCGCCTGCGACTCCTGCTCGCTGAAAATCGCCACCAGCACGTTGGCGCCGGATACTTCGCTGCGGCCGGAGGACTGTACATGGAATACCGCACGCTGCAGCACGCGCTGGAAGCTGAGCGTCGGCTGGGTGTCGCGCTCTTCTTCGCTGGCCGGCAACGTCGGCGTGGTTTGTTCGATAAAGGCTTCCAGCTCCTGGCGCAACGCCGCCAGATCCACCGTACATGCCTCAAGCGCTTCTCGCGCGGCAGGGTTGCTCAGTAACGCCAGCAACAGGTGCTCCACGGTCATAAACTCGTGTCTGTGCTCACGCGCTCTGGCGAAAGCCATGTTGAGACTGAGTTCCAGTTCTTGATTGAGCATAAGCACCTCCCCAATAGATTGCCTTAATCAGGCTTTTTCCAGCGTACAAAGCAACGGATGCTCGTTCTCCCTCGCGTAACGGTTCACATGGACGACTTTGGTCTCCGCCACCTCGGCGGTAAACACACCGCAGATCGCCTTGCCTTGATAGTGCACCGTAAGCATCAGTTGCGTTGCGCGTTCAATATCATAAGAAAAGAACTTTTGCAGAACGTCAATCACAAATTCCATCGGAGTGTAATCGTCGTTGTTAAGTATAACTTTATACATTGACGGCGGTTTTACCGCATCGATTTGTTTTTCTTCGGCCAAGTGTTCAAAATTCAGCCAATCGTTGCTATTGCCCATCGCTGCTCATCTTCTCTTGTCTACCCCCAGATATGGGGACGCATTCAGGTTATTCAAACGGGGATATCTACTATTTTATCATCTTCGCCCTCGCTTCGCCGCAGGGAAAGCGCCGATAAAAACGGCGGCGATTGACGCCGGATGTATCGCAATAGCGTTACCTGCTTCAAACTTTGAGGAACTGCCGCCCCCTGTCAAAAGCCGATCGCTTGACGTGATGATCATATGTTCTAGAGTGTAATTTCGTGAGCTGCTGGTCTTTTAACCACTTTTTGCGCTCACCGAAAATCAGTTATTCATCTCACTTAAAATAGCGTTGCGAGGGATGTACAAACATGGAGACGGGTACTGTTAAATGGTTCAATAACGCCAAAGGTTTCGGCTTTATCTGTCCGGAAGGCGGTGGCGAGGATATTTTCGCTCATTATTCGACGATCAAAATGGATGGTTACCGGACGCTGAAAGCCGGCCAACAGGTCAGATTCGACGTGCATCAGGGCCCGAAAGGCAACCACGCCAGCCTGATTGAGCCGCTGGAAAGCGAAGCGGTGACCTGAAGGCGGCGCCATGCCGCCGCCCTACTAAAATGCCAGCCACATCCGTGACTGGCATTTTTCATCGCCGCAGGACAGGCCGACTATTCGCGCGCCAGCGCGTCAATCGGATTCAGGCGGGCGGCGTTGCGCGCCGGCAGGTAGCCGAACACCACGCCGATGGCGGTGGAACAGATAAACGCGCTGAGCAGCGCCACCGGCGGAAAGCTGATCTGCCAGCCCGGCAGCACCAGTTGCACCAGCAGGCCGATGGCCAACGACAAACCGATGCCCAGCGCGCCGCCTACCAGACACACCAGCACCGCTTCAATCAGGAACTGCTGCAGCACGTCGCCGGAGCGCGCCCCCACCGCCATGCGGATGCCGATCTCGCGCGTACGCTCGGTCACCGACACCAGCATGATATTCATCACCCCGATACCGCCGACCACCAGCGAAATCACCGCCACCAGCGTCAGGAACAGCTGCAGGGTGCGGGTGGTTTTTTCCGCGGTCTGCACCAGGCTGTCCATGTTGTAGGTGAAGAAGTCTTTCTTGCCGTGACGCAGCGTCAGCAGGCGCGTCAGCTGCTGCTCCGCTTCCTGGCTGTTATAGCCGTCGCGGATACGCACGGTAATCGAGTCAAAATAGGCGTTGCCCATCAGCCGGTTGGCCATGGTGCTGTACGGCACCCAGACGCTCAGGGTTTTGCTGCTGCCGAACATCGACTGCTTCTCCTGAGCGACGCCCACCACCGTCGCCGGCATATTACCGACCAGGATCACCTCACCGACCACCTCTTTCTGATGCGGGAACAGCCGGCGCTTGGTATTGGCGTCGATCACCACCACCTGCGCCTGCGACTGCACCTGCAGCGGATCGATACCGCTGCCCTGGCTGAAGGCCATGCCGTAGACGCGGAAAAACTGTTCGCTGACGCCGGAAACGTTAGCCGCCGCATCCACGTTGCCCATCCGCAGCCGCATGCTGCTGCTGATATTCGGCGACAGCGCGCCGACGTACGGCTGCTCGCGCAGCGCCTCGAGATCGTCATACTTCAACGACTGGCGATAGGCCGGATCGTCATCGCCGAAATCCTTGCCGGGATAGATATCGACCGTATTGGTGCCGATCGATTTGATATCCGCCAGCACCATCTGTTTGGCGGCGTCGCCGATCACCAGAATGGAAACCACCGAGGCGATGCCGATGATAATCCCCAGCATGGTCAGCATGGTGCGCATTTTATTCGCCGCCATCGCGCGCCAGGCCATCACCAGCGCTTCACGAAAACGTCCGCCCGCCTGCTGCCAGGAAGGCGCCGGCGCCGCCAGCTCCAGCGGCTTTGCCTGCGGGTTCGGCGCGCTGGCCGGCCTGGAGTCGTTGACGATCTCGCCGTCGCGGATCTCGATGATCCGCTCCGCCTGCTGCGCCACCGTCGGATCGTGCGTGACGATGATCACCGTATGCCCCTGCTCGCGCAGCTGCTTGAGGATCTGCATCACCTCTTCACCGGAGTGGCTGTCCAGCGCCCCGGTCGGCTCATCCGCCAAAATCACCTGGCCGCCGTTCATCAACGCCCGGGCGATACTGACGCGCTGCTGCTGCCCGCCGGACAGCTGGCTTGGCTGATAGGACACGCGCTCCCCCAGCCCCAGCCGCTGCAGCAGCGCCGTGGCGCGTTCACGCCGCGCCGCTTTGCCGACGCCGGCATACACCGCCGGCACCTCGACATTGTGCGCGGCGCTGAGGTGCGGCAGCAGATGGTAACGCTGGAAGATAAAGCCGAAATGTTCGCGTCGCAGGGCCGCCAGCGCGTCGCCGCTCAGCGTGGCCACATCCTGCCCCGCCACGCGGTAAGTGCCGGCGCTCGGCTTATCAAGGCAGCCGAGAATATTCATCAGCGTCGATTTGCCGGAGCCGGAAGCGCCGATAATCGCCACCATTTCGCCGGCGTCGATGCTCAGCGTCACGTTCTTCAGCACGTCGACGGTCTGTTCGCCGGATTGATAGCTGCGGCAGATCTCCGTCAGCTCAAGCAGCGCCGCCATCAGTTGGCCTCCGCGCCGCCGCGGTTAACGATCACCTCGTCGCCGACGCCAAGCCCTTTGACAATCTGCACGTCGATATTATTACGCATGCCGATGGTCACTTCGCGCTTCTCTTCCTTGCCCTGCTTCAGCAGCGACACATAGTAGCGGTTATCGGCAATCTGCTCGCCCAGCGCCGCCAGCGGGATCGCCAACGCCTGGCTGACGCCGCCCAGCTGAATATGCACCTGCGCGGTCATCTGCAGACGCAGCAGCCCCTGCGGATTCGGCACCTCAAAACGGGCATAGTAGAAAATGGCGTTGTTGACCTTCTCCGGCGTCGGCTGAATATCTTTCAGCACGCCGTCAAAGCGTTTGTTCGGATCGCCCAGCACGGTAAACCAGGCTTTTTGCCCCGGCTTCAGGTGAATAACGTCGGCTTCGGACACCTGCGCCTTCACCAGCATGGTGCTGAGATCGGCCAGCGTCAGAATGTTCGGCGCCTGCTGCGCCGCAATCACCGTCTGCCCCTGCAGGGTGGTGATCTGCACCACATCGCCGTCCATCGGCGCTTCGATGCGGGTATAGGCCAGGTTGATTTTGGCCGTATCCAGGCTGGCCTGGTTACGGGAAATTTGTGCTCGGATGCTCTCCACCTGCGCTTTTTTCACCGCCAGTTCGCTGGTGTACTTATCCAGATCCTGACGCGATACCGCCTGCACGCGCGACAGCGCGCGATTACGCTGCAGGGTGACCGCCGCCAGATGCTGTTCGGCCTGCGCCTGCTGCAGCTGCGCATGCAGTTCACGCAGCGCCGCCTCGCTTTCACGGATGCTGTTTTGCGCCTGCTGCGGATCGATCACCCCCAGCAGCTGGCCTTTTTTCACTTTATCGCCAATCTCGACCGTCAGGCTCTCCAGCTGGCCGCTGACCTGCGCGCCGACGTCAACCTTGCGCACCGCATCCAGCTGGCCGGTGGCAAGTACGTTTTGCTGCAGGTCTCGCTTGGCCACCTTCACCGTTTTATAGTCCACCGGCGCCGGCTGACGGAAATACCAGAAAGCCGCCGCGGCAATCACCACCAGCCCCACGATAACGATCGTCCTGCGTCGCAGACGTCCCATAAACTTCATAAAGCGGCCTATCCTTTTGTTTTTACCGGTAATGAGCGCGTATTGTTAACGGTCAGACGGGTAAATCCCCGCGATCCCGCGACGCGCGCCGTCGTCGATTAACGCGCACTATAACCGATCCTCTGCGATCAAATCACATATTCCCGGCGCGGAAAAACAAGACGGCCGGGATCGCTCCCGGCCGTGATTACGTGCGATAAACGTCTTATTTGCGCGTAAAGGTAAAATAGAGGGGAAAGGTATGCGGCGAATCCTGCTGCGCCTTCAGCACCAGCGGCGCATCCTTGTCGTCGCCATAGATAAGTTTTAATCTGGCGCTGTCTTTGATCGTGCTGTCAAAAATCTCCAAACCTGCCGACGACACCGCCACCTTAAAGCTTGAACAAACGCCGCTTAAATTGGTCGGTCCAAACACCTGGACTTCATAGATATCTTTTACCCCCGGCGCACTGTTGATACCGATATATTTAAAGGTACAAATGGTGCGCGCCTGACCCGGCGCAAAAGTGGCGGCAAAGTCCGTGCCATAGGCCCGATGGGTGCGCAGATATAAATTCCCGCCCGGCGCGATAAACGTCGAGGTGCAATCAAACAGATTCTTATTGAGGTAGCTATCCCGCAACGTTAACGTCGTACCAGAATGCAGCCACTGTGCGCCGTTCACTGAATTGGTCGCGACGCTGTACGAGTTCTTGTAATTAAGGGTGCAGCTATACAGCGAATGACCAACCAGACCGCCGACATAACCACAGTCAACATCGAGCCGGGCAAAAGGCGCGCCATAAAAGTCCAGGATAATATCAAAGTAGAAATTTTCTCCCTGCTGCGCGGTGCGCACTGCGGAAATAGCGCTGTGCCATGAGCCGGACGTTAATGTCTCCCCCGTAGCGAAAGAACTTTTGCCAGCGGAAACGTCATTTTTTTCAATGATAAGTACCTTATAAACGCCGGCCGTTTGCACATAAAAAGCCAGAACCTCGCCCGTCGCCGTGCCATTGCTAATCTCCGCACCGCGCGCCAGCCCGGTAAATGATCGGCTGGATAACGTCACCTCAGACAGGAAGCGTCCGTTGAAATCCGCATCGCCGGAGATCTGACTATATTGCGAACCATTACGCCACAGTGAACCGCCATAACGCATTTGCGTAATAAACCCGACAGAGAGTTTATGCCCTTCGGCAATGGGGTAATCGCCAGACGGCCCCCTGGCTAAATAAGCGCCCATATTACCTTGATACCAATAATCCCCGGTAATAAAGTTGGAGGCCGACGCATGCGTTTGCTGGCTGCAGTCATAAACAATATTACAGTTAATCGCCTTGCCGATATGAATGCGTGAGCCGCCGCATCCTTTCCCGCGGATAGAAACACCGTTAGCGCGCGTCTTGCCATTGATATAACCGATATGGATCTCAAGGCCGACCATTGAGCCGCCCTCTTTGCCAATCACAATCAGCGGCGTAGCATTTTTCCAGTCCGTATAGGTTGGGAAATTTTCATGCGCTTCCAGCGCGGCAAAACGCATTTCCAGGCCGCTAGTCCAGTTATCTATAATCAGCGGTGATTTAAACGCCAGCTGCTGGAACGACCACACTTTATTAAGATCGTTATTGATGGCATAAGCCAACGCCGCCTGCACCGCCGGCGTCCAGTCGCCCTCTGCGGTCACCAGGTGATAAAAATCCTCCACCAGCACCATATTATTCAGCTTGGCGGATGAGGCTACGCCGCTAATATCTACCCAGGCGTCGGGGGCAAATCCCCCCGTCGCTTCCGGCGTTGTTGCCGGCGCGACCACTTTCGGCAAGGCGCCCCGCCATGCCACGTATCCCCGGGTGCTTTCCAAATAGAGCACCTGATTGGCAGACTCCAGAGTAAAGCCATTTTTAAAATAGCCAACGGGAATATACCCGCCCCGACGAATTGCATCTTCATAACTGACCAATTTTTGCTTAGCCATATACGGCTCCTTTCTTACTGCGTTGAGGGAAACAGCAATGTAACCAGCAACTACGACAAGAAATACAAATCAGAAACCGACCATTAACCACACAACAACGTGATGCTCAGAGCCTTGCCAAACCAATATCGTTAAACCGCGGCTCAACGTAATGAATATTCCTAATCTTGCGTCGGGAATATTGAAGCGCCGTTTAGTGACCTCTTGATGAAATAGCGCCATTCAATACCGTCAAGGATTTCACCATGTCACAATTTAGCTATCCGCTCGTCGCCAGCCGGCCAATGAACGGCCAACGGTTAATGACCGCGCTGCTCAGCGGCAGCATGGCGCCCGCCCGCTGCTGGCGCAAAACCTCGTTTCGCCTGAAGTTCCTCAGCCGCTCGCTGCTGAACTGGCAAACCACCAGCGGGCTGATGAACACGCTGGCGGACAACCCGCTGCTGGAAAACATTCTGCACGCGCAGCCCAACCTGCCGTGCAAACTGCACCGTCCATATCTGGCGGCCAATATGAGCAAACTCGACGGTCTGTTTGCCCTGCGCGACCACTACGACCTGATCGCCCAGCGCATGCCGGGGAAAATGCTGCTCGGCCATCTGGGCGCGCAGCCGCTGGTGTTAAGCCGCGCGGAGGATAAAAACGGCGGGTCGGTAACGCTGGAGCTGGCGGCGATTGACAAGCTGAACAAGGAGGGGGAAACCACGCTGCTGCTGCGCAACGCCGCGGGCGTGATGCTGGCGGAAATCACCTTTACCCTGATGCACTTCCGGCAAAAGAGCACGCTGTTTATCGGCGGTCTGCAGGGGGCGAACGGCGACGTGCCACACAGCGTGATACAGCAGACCACCAAAGCCTGCCACGGCCTGTTCCCCAAGCGGCTGGCGCTGGAAGGAGTGTGTCATCTGGCGCGCCTGCTGGGGATCCAGCAGGTGGTGGCGGTCGGCAACGGCAGTCATATTTATCAGAACTGGCGCTATAAAAATAAAAAGCGCGACCTGCTGCACGCCGATTATGACCAGTTCTGGCTGTCAATGGCGGCCCGGCCGCTGCCCGGCGGCTACTTTCTGCTGCCGGCGCGTATCGCCCGCAAGCCGCTGGACGAGGTCGCCAGTAAAAAACGCGCGGAATACCGCCGCCGCTATCAGCTGCTGGACCAACTGGAGCAGGGGCTCGCCGCGCATTTTTCCCGTTGAGGCCGCCGCAGGCTAGTCGGCCCGGCCGCGCGCCAGCCAGATCACCCGCGAGAACATTTTTTTCAGCAGCGACGGCACCGCATCGGTACCCCACTCGCCCGCCTGCATCGCAACTTCGATCGCCAGATCCGGCTTCGAAGCGCGGTGCACCGCTTTCAGGATCACCTTGCGCATCGGCATCTGGGCGTTGATCGGCACCGCTGCCACCCGGTGATACACCGGGCTGAAGCCCTCTTTATACATAAAGTGTTCCATATCTGCCGCCGGCAGCGCGGTCAGGCGATCGCGCTCGTTATCCTCATGGTTGTCCAGCATGTTGCGCACGGTGTTGGCATACTTTCTGCCGGCCTCATCGCCATCCACCAGCGCATGCCACTCAATGCCCATCCGCCGGGCGAATTTCAGCAGGGGTTTTAAACCGCACTGGGCAAATTCAATTACCCGTACCCCTTCGGCCTCAAAATTATGGCCGCACTGCCGCGCCAGTTCGTTCAGCAGCCAGACTTCGGTCTCCCCTTCCACCAGCAGCCAGCAGCGGGCAAACAGCGAAGAAGGCCGGTTAAAACGGATATGGAAGGCAATGCGCCGGCTGTCCTCCGGCCCGAGGCCGCGCGCGCCCAGGCGATAGGTCGCCACCCGGCCGGACTCGCGCACCAGCCGGCAGACGTGCACCACCGGCACCAGCGACACCAGTTCGCTCGAGTTGGTGGTGGTGATGCGCTGCAGCGGCAGCTGATTCAGCAAGCCCCAGGCAACCGACAGCATAATCGGGTGCAGACGGGTTTCCGGATCCTCCACCAGCAGCAGCGGGCGCGCATGAGGCTCCAGCTTTACATTGCCCTTGGCCTGCAGCAGCGTCGAGAACATGCCGAGTAAAATCAAGCGCATGCTGCGACTGTTCGGCTCGGCCACCATGCGGTTGATATTATCGAGCGAACGCCAGGCCTGCTGCTCCTGCTGCCGGCGCTGCCGCCTTGGCCCGGCGGTTTGCGATCCCTGCTCGGAAAAATAGTGCTCCAGCAGCTGCTGCATCGCCGCCAGCCCCTGACGCAGTTCGCCGTTGGTCAGCTTTTGCGGGTTGCGCACCAGTTCACGCGTCAGCTGGTCCAGCTGCTGCGCCAATGCCTCGTTGTCGGCGGGCAGCCGGTCGCCGAGCGAACTGGGACGCAGACGCCGGATAAAGCGCGCATCGCGCAGCCGCAGCACCGGATGAATACGGATAATGCTGCGCACCAGCCGATCGATATGATGCAGCAGCAGCGGATTACCGTCGGCGTCCAGAAAGCTGCGCCAGGTGCATACCGTGTCGTCATCGGTCATCTCCCCTTCGCAGCGATAGTGGATCCGGCTCAGGCCGTCCTCCGCCTTGACCCACAGCGGCGATAAATGGCGATAGCGCGGCAGATGGGCATGGCCGATGTCCTTTTCGCAGAAGGTGAAAATAATCTGCAGGTAGCGCTCCTTGGCCGCTTCGTCGCCGGGCGGGAAGTGGAAATCATGCGTTTCGAAGCGATACAGCGTCTCTTCCGGCGCCAGCAGCAGCGTCAGGGCGTCCAGCAGGCTGGATTTGCCCCAGGCGTTTTCCCCGAGCAGCAGCGTGTTGTCATCCAGCGTCAGCGACAGCCGATTAATGCCACGGAAACCTACAATCTCAATGCGTTCTAAGTACATCTGTCGCCTCCCGTGCGAACCTTGGCCACTCTCTGTCGAATGACGACTCTGAGCATGGTCAACGATCCCCCCGCAGGTCAAGCAAAGGCGCGTAAATCTGCTACTTTACTCTGAAGAGGGTTTTGATTAGCCTGTTGCGGTCGCACGGCACTTGCCGCCGCGATTTAAGCAAGGAAATTATTGTCGTCATGTATTCAGGACTGTTGATCATTCTGGTGCCGCTGATTGCCGGCTACCTTATCCCGCTACGCAACCATAACTTTATCCAGAGCATCAACCGTCTGCTCAGCTGGATGGTGTACGTTATTCTGTTTTTAATGGGCATCAGCCTGGCGTTTCTGGAGAACCTCAGCAGTAACCTGCTGCTGATTTTCCAATACACCGCCGCCTTTTTCCTGTGCATTTTCCTTGCCAACGCGCTGGCGCTCTACCTGCTGGAGCGCAAACTGCCGTGGCGCAGCACGCATAAGCAGGAAAAACTGCCTTCGCGCCTGCATATGGTGCTGGAGTCACTGAAGCTGTGCGGCGTGGTGCTGATTGGCTTCCTGCTCGGCCTGACGCAGTGGCCCTGGCTGCACTACGCCACCGCCGGCAGCGAATACGCGCTGATTTTTCTGCTGTTCCTGGTGGGCATCCAGCTACGCAACAGCGGCATGACGCTGCGGCAGATTATCGTCAACCGCCGCGGCATGCTGGTCGGCGTGGCGGTGGCGATCAGCGCGCTGGCCGGCGGCGCGCTGGCGGCCTGGCTGCTGGGAATGCCGGTCAAGGCCGGGCTGGCGGTAGCTTCCGGCTTCGGTTGGTATTCGCTGTCCGCCATTTTGATCAGCGACGCCTACGGCCCGGTGCTCGGCAGCACCGCCTTCTTTAACGATCTGCTGCGCGAACTGGTGGCGATTATGCTGATCCCGACGCTGATCCGCCGCAGCCGCTCGACGGCGCTGGGCCTGTGCGGCGCCACTTCGATGGACTTCACCCTGCCGGTGCTGCAGCGCAGCGGCGGGCTGGAGATCGTGCCGCCGGCCATCGTCCACGGCTTTCTGCTGAGCCTGATGGCGCCGGTGCTGATCGCCCTGTTCTCCTAACCGTTGCCGGGGGCTTGCCCCCGGAATCGTTCTCATCCGCACGCGACTTTGCGTTAAATCAAACTTACCCCACTTTTCCGACAAAACCCTTTTTGCTGCTGCGGTTGCCGATCTATGCTCTTAAACAAGCATTTTAAATGCAACTTTAAAAAGGACGCGATTATGTTTTGTGTGCAATGTGAACAAACCATCCGAACCCCGGCCGGCAACGGCTGCTCTTATGCGCAGGGCATGTGCGGCAAAACCGCCGAAACCTCCGACCTGCAGGATCTGCTGGTCGCCGCGCTGCAGGGCCTGTCCGCCTGGGCGCTGCAGGCGCGCGCGCTGGGGATTATCGACCATCAGACCGACAGCTTCGCCCCGCGCGCCTTCTTTTCCACGCTGACCAACGTCAACTTCGACTCGGCGCGCATTATCGGCTACGCGCGGGAAACCATCGCGCTGCGCGATACGCTGGCGGCGCGCTGCCGCCTGCTGGAGCCGTCGGTCACGGTCGACCATCCGTTGGCGGCGCTGCAGCTGGCCGGCGACGATATCGACAGCCTGCAACAGCAGGCGGCGCAGTTCGCCCTCGATCGGGATAAGGCCGAGGTGGGCGACGACGTACACGGCCTGCGCATGCTGTGCCTGTACGGCCTCAAAGGCGCCGCTGCCTATATGGAGCACGCGCACGTGCTTGGCCAGTATGACGATGCCATTTACGCCCAGTATCACGGGCTGATGGCCTGGCTGGGCACCCAGCCGCACGATGTTGACACCCTGCTGAACAACGCCATGGCCATCGGCCATATGAACTTCGGCGTAATGGCGATCCTCGACCGCGGGGAAACCGAGGCGTACGGCGATCCGCAGCCGACCGCGGTCAACGTGCGGCCGCTGGCCGGCAAAGCGATTTTGATTTCCGGCCACGACCTGAAAGATTTACGTATGCTGCTGGAGCAGACCGAAGGTCAGGGAGTAAATATCTATACTCACGGCGAAATGCTGCCGGCGCACGGCTATCCGGAGCTGAAAAAATTCAAGCATCTGGTCGGCAACTACGGCAGCGGCTGGCAAAACCAGCAGGTGGAGTTCGCCAAATTCCCCGGCCCGATCGTCATGACCTCCAACTGCATTATCGACCCGAACGTCGGCCATTACGGCGACCGCATCTGGACCCGCAGCATCGTCGGCTGGCCGGGCGTCAATCACCTGGAGGGCGACGACTTCTCTGCGGTTATCCGTCAGGCGCAGGGTATGGCCGGTTTCCCCTACAGCGAAATCGAACAGCTGATCACCGTGGGCTTCGGCCGCCAGACGCTGCTTAACGCCGCCGATACGGTGATCGACCTGGTCAGCCGGAAAAAGCTGCGCCACGTATTTCTGGTCGGCGGCTGCGACGGCAGCCGCGGCGAACGCAGTTACTACACCGACTTTGCCCGCGCGGTGCCGCAGGACTGCCTGATCATGACGCTGGCGTGCGGCAAATACCGCTTCAACAAACTGGACTTCGGCACGCTGGAAGGCCTGCCGCGTCTGCTGGACGTCGGCCAGTGCAACGACGCTTATTCGGCGATTATGCTGGCGGTGAAGCTGGCGGAGAAGTTGGGCTGCGGCGTCAACGACCTGCCGCTCAGCCTGGTGCTGTCGTGGTTTGAACAAAAAGCGATCGTTATTCTGCTGACGCTGCTGGCGCTGGGGGTGCAAAACATCTTTACCGGCCCGACCGCGCCGGGCTTCCTGACCGATAACCTGCTGGCGATCCTCAACGATAAGTTCGGCATGCGTCCGATCACCCGCGTAGAGCAGGATCTGCAGGCCATTCTGGGCTGATTGTGTTGTTTTTCCGGGGCGGCGGCGTCCGCCCCTTCCGCAGTGAGGTGCCTTATGAGCCAACCCCATCCTTTGTGTCCGAACCGCATGCAGGTGCACTCCATCCGGCAGGAAACCGCCGACGTCTGGACGCTGAACCTGATCTGCCACGATTTTTATCCCTATCTGCCCGGCCAGTTCGCGCTGGTCAGCATCCGCAACAGCGAAGAGACCCTGCGCGCCTACACCCTTTCCTCCTCGCCGGGGCTCAGCCCGTTTCTCAGCATCAGCGTGCGCTGCCTGCCGGACGGCACCGGCTCGCGCTGGCTGACGCAGGAGGTGCGGCCCGGCAATACGCTGTGGCTGTCCGACGCGCAGGGCGAGTTCAGCTGCGTTTCTCACCCCGCCGAGCGCTATTTGATGCTGGCCGCCGGCTGCGGCGTCACGCCGATTATCTCGATGTGCCGCTGGCTGGCGGCGTACCGCCCGGCGTGCGATGTGCAGGTGATCTTCAGCGTCCGCCATCCGGAGGAGGTGATTTTTGCCGAACAGTGGCGGCAACTGTGCGCCGCACACCCGTCGCTGAACCTGACGCTGATGGCCGAGCATCAGGCGCCGCCCGGCTTTCTCAGCGGACGCATCAGCGACGCGGTGCTGCGGCAGTGCGTGCCGGATATCGCCGAGCGCCGGGTGATGACCTGCGGCCCTGCGCCCTATATGGCGCAGGTTGAGCAGCTGTGCCTGGCGCTGGGGGTTCCGCCCGCGCGTCTGCATAAGGAGCAGTTTCACACGCCGGCGGAAAACGCCGGGCCGTCGGACAATACGCTGGCGCTGCGCATCGGCCAGCCGCTGCGGGAGTTCCGCGTACCGGTCGGCAGCACGCTGCTGGCGGCGCTGGAATCCCATCGCCTGCCGGTGACCGCCGCCTGCCGCGCCGGCGTCTGCGGCTCCTGCAAAACCCGCATACTCGACGGCGACTATAGCGTCAGCAGCACCATGACGCTGACGCCGGCAGAGATCGCCCAGGGCTATGTGCTGGCCTGCAGCTGCCAGCTGCAGGGCGATGTCACCCTCGCCTGAACACCTCGCCCCGTTTCCGGCGGGGCACTTATTGGCGCAAACTATTCTTCATCCCGTTCTATTGTAATTCACGCAGCTTGCTAAGCTGAGAAGACCTTTTCTACCCTAAATAATTCGAGTGACAGGAAGGCGGCAAGAGCAGGGATCACGATGCGCTGGCTCAGGTCAGTGATTCGGATGACTGAACGCGGTCAACACCCCCGTCACTTGAAGTATGACGGGTATCTATCCCGCCGTTAAGCGACGGGGTTATCACATCACTGGGGGAACCATGAAGCAAACCGTAGCCACATTGATTGCCAAAACCCTGGACCAGGCGGGCGTAAAACGCATTTGGGGCGTCACCGGCGACTCGCTGAACGGCCTGAGCGACAGCCTGCACCGCATGGGGACGATTGAATGGCTGGGCACCCGCCACGAGGAAGTGGCCGCCTTCGCCGCCGGCGCGGAGGCGCAGCTGACCGGTGAACTGGCGGTGTGCGCCGGCTCCTGCGGACCGGGCAACCTGCACCTGATCAACGGCCTGTTCGACTGCCACCGCAATCACGTGCCGGTGCTGGCGATCGCCGCCCACATTCCTTCCAGCGAGATCGGCAGCGGCTACTTCCAGGAAACCCATCCGCAGGAGCTGTTCCGCGAATGCAGCCACTACTGCGAACTGGTCTCCAACCCGGAACAGCTGCCGCGCGTGCTGGAGATCGCCATGCGCAAGGCAATCCTTAACCGCGGCGTGTCGGTGGTGGTGCTGCCCGGCGATGTGGCGCTGCGCATGGCGCCGGAAGACGCCGGGGTGGTCTGGCAGACCCCGGCGCTGCCGCTGGTGCAGCCGCCGATGAGCGAGCTTAATCGGCTGGCGGAAACGCTGAACGGGGCGAAAAATATTACCCTGATGTGCGGCAGCGGCTGCGCCGGCGCCCACGATGAGGTGGTGAAGCTGGCTGAACTGCTGCAGGCACCGATCGTACATGCGCTGCGCGGCAAAGAGCATATCGAATGGGACAACCCGTACAGCGTCGGCATGACCGGCCTGATCGGCTTCTCCTCCGGCTATCACGCCATGATGAACGCCGACACGCTGGTGCTGCTCGGCACCCAGTTCCCCTACCGCGCCTTTTATCCCACCAACGCCACGATCGTCCAGGTGGATATCAACCCCGGCAGCATCGGCGCGCACTGTCCGGTCAATATGGCGCTGGTGGGCGATATCAAAACCACCCTTGCCGCCCTGCTTCCGCAGCTGGAGGCCAAGAGCGACGATAAATTCCTCAACAAGGCGCTGGAGCACTACCGCAGCGCACGCCAGGATCTCGACAGCCTGGCGACCTGCAACGATAGCCAGCCGATTCACCCGCAGTATCTGGCGCAGCAAATCAGCCGCCATGCCGACGACGACGCCATTTTCACCTGCGACGTCGGCACGCCGACCGTCTGGGCGGCCCGCTACCTGCAGATGAACGGCAAACGCCGGCTGCTCGGCTCGTTTAACCACGGCTCGATGGCCAATGCGATGCCGCAGGCCATCGGCGCACAGGCCACCGCGCCGGATAAGCAGGTGGTGGCGCTGTGCGGCGACGGCGGCTTTACCATGCTGATGGGCGACTTTTTATCGCTGGCGCAGCTGCAGCTGCCGGTTAAAGTGGTGGTGTTTAATAACAGCGTGCTGGGGTTTGTGGCGATGGAGATGAAGGCCGGCGGCTACCTGACCGACGGCACGGATCTGCATAACCCGGACTTCGCCGCCATCGCCAACGCGGCCGGCATTAAAGGCTTCCGGGTTGAAAAAGCCTCGGAGCTGAACGGCGCCCTGCAGGCGATGCTGGCGCACCCCGGCCCGGCGCTGCTCGACGTGGTGACCGCCAAACAGGAGCTGGCGATGCCGCCGCAGATCAAATTCGAACAGGCCAAAGGGTTCAGCCTGTATATGCTGCGCGCCATCATTAACGGCCGCGGCGACGAAGTGGTCGAACTGGCCAAAACCAACTGGCGGCGTTAATCCGCCCTGCCGGCGGCGCAGCCTGCTGCGTCGCCCTTAACCGTTGAAAGGATACCCATGCTGATCGATCTCCGCAGCGATACCGTTACGCAGCCCACGGCCGCCATGCGCCAGGCGATGGCCAGCGCCGAAGTGGGCGACGACGTTTACGGCGATGACCCTACGGTCAACGCGCTACAAAACGAAGCGGCGCGCCTGGCCGGCAAAGAGGCGGCGCTGTTTCTACCCAGCGGCACCCAGGCCAATCTGGTGGCGCTGCTCAGCCACTGCCAGCGCGGTGACGAATATCTCGTCGGCCAGCAGGCGCACAACTACAAATACGAAGCCGGCGGCGCGGCGGTGCTGGGCGGCATTCAGCCGCAGCCGATCGAGGCCGACGACGACGGCACGCTACCGCTGGATAAGGTCGCCGCCGCCATCAAACCCGACGATATTCACTTTGCCCGCAGCCGGCTGCTGAGCCTGGAGAACACCATCAGCGGCAAAGTGCTGCCGCTCGCCTATCTGGAACAGGCGTGGCAGTTCAGCCGCGAGCGGCGGCTGGCGCTGCATATCGACGGCGCGCGCATTTTCAACGCCGCGGTGGCGCTCAATATGCCGCTGCACAAGATCGTGCAATACTGCGACACCTTCACCATCTGCCTGTCCAAAGGGCTGGGTGCGCCGGTGGGATCGCTGCTGTGCGGCAGCGCCGAATTTATTCAGCGCGCCAACCGCTGGCGCAAAATGACCGGCGGCGGCCTGCGTCAGGCCGGCATTCTGGCGGCGGCCGGCCGCCATGCGTTAGAACACCACGTCGCCCGGCTGCAGGAGGACCACGACAACGCCCGCTGGCTGGAGCAGCAGCTGCGCGACATCGGGCTGACGATTGCCGGTGCGGGCGCCCAGACCAACATGTTGTACATCCGGCAGTCTGCCGAACAGGCGGCGCAGCTCGGCCCGTGGATGCGCGAGCGCGGCGTGCTGATCGGCAGCGGGCCGCTGACGCGCCTGGTCACCCACCTCGACGTCAGCCGACGGGATCTGCAACAGGTGGTCGAGCTGTGGCGCGAGTTCCTGCAGCGGCACGGCGGCTGACTCAGCCGGCCGCCTCCCCGATCGCCTGCACAAAGCGCCGGGTGATCTGCTGAGGACGGGTGATCGCGCCGCCGACCACCACCGCGTGCGCTCCCAGCGTCAGGCAGCGGGCGGCCATGTCAGGCGTAGCCACATTACCCTCGGCGATCACCGGCCGCTTCACCGCGGCCAGCACCTGGCGCAGAAAACGGAAATCCTCCTGCGCCAGCGTCTGCCCGCGCGTTTCGGCGGTATAGCCGTGCAGCGTGGTGCCAATGCAGTCAAACCCCAGCTCATCGGCGGATACCGCCTCCGCCAGCGTGGCGATATCCGCCATCAGCAACAGCTGCGGGTATTTGGCGCGGATGGCCGCCACCAGCTCCGCCAGCGCAACGCCGCCCGGGCGCGAATAGGCGGTGGCGTCCAGCGCAATCATCTGCGGCCCCACGCTCATCAGCTCATCGACTTCCGCCAGGGTTGGCGTGATATAGACCGCGCTGTCGGCATAATCGCGCTTGATAATGCCGATCACCGGCAGCGTCACCGCGCGCATAATCGCCTTCACGTCCTCTGCGCTATTGGCGCGGATCCCCGCCGCCCCGCCGACCTCCGCCGCTACCGCCATACGCGCCATAATATAATCACTGTGCAGAGGCTCTCCCTCCAGCGCCTGGCACGAGACCACCAGCCGGCCCTTAATCTGCTGCAACATGGAAACCGTCATACGTCCAATAACTCCTCTACGTCGTTTTTAATGATGGTGACGTGCGGGCCGTAAATCACCTGCACGCCTTTACCGCGTACGATCACCGCCCGCGCGCCGCTGGCTTTCAACGCCGCCTCATCAACCTGCCGGCTGTCCTGCAGCGTGACGCGCAGCCGCGTGGCACAGCAATCAAGCTGGACAACGTTGTCCTTGCCGCCCAGCGCGGCCAGAATTTGCTGCGCGCGCGCCGACGCCGGCTGTGCGGTTTCGACCACCTCATCATCGCCGCGGCCCGGCGTTTTGAAATTGAAACGGACGATCAGAAAACGGAAGGTGACGTAATACAGCAGGAACCACGGAATACCGACCAGCGGCACCCGTAGCCAGTGGGTTTTGGCATCGCCCTGTAACACGCCGAACAGCATAAAGTCGATAAACCCGCCGGAGAACGTCTGCCCGATGGTGATGTGCAGCATATGCGCCGCCATAAAGGCCAGGCCGTCGAACACCGCATGCACCACATACAGCGCCGGCGCAATAAACAGGAAAGAGAATTCAATCGGCTCGGTGATGCCGGTCAGGAACGAGGTCAGCGCCGCCGACAGCAGCAGCCCACCCACCCGCCGGCGGTGCTGCGGTTTGGCGGTGTGGTACAGCGCCAGACAGGCGCCGAGCAGGCCGAACATCATGGTAATAAAGCGGCCGGACATAAAGCGCGCGGTTCCCAAATAAAACTGCTGGGTGGACGGGTCAGCCAACTGGGCGAAGAAAATGCGCTGGGTGCCTTCCACCAGTTGCCCCTGCACCATCTCGCTGCCGCCGAGCGCCGTGGTCCAGAACGGCAGGTAGAAGATATGGTGCAGCCCAAAGGGGCCGAGCATGCGCAGCACAAATCCGTAGATAAAAGTGCCCAGATAGCCCGTAGCGTCCACCAGCGCGCCCAGCGCCGCGATCGCCTGCTGAACGTGCGGCCACACCACCGTCATCAACGCGCCTACCCCCATCGCCGCCAGCGAACTGATAATCGGAATAAAACGGGAACCGCCGAAGAACCCCAGAAACTGCGGCAGCGCGATCTTGTGGTAACGCCCGTGCAAGTAACCGGTCACCAGGCCGATCACCACGCCGCCAAACACGCCGGTTTCCAGCGTCTGAATCCCCAGAATCACGCCCTGCCCGACGGCGCCGGGACTCTCCGCCGCCAGCGCGCCGTCGATCTTGAGCAGTGCGTTGATGGTGGCGTTCATCACCAGATAGGCGATCAGCGCCGCCAGCCCGGCGGTGCCCTTATCCGTACGGGCAATGCCCACCGCTACGCCGACGGCGAACAGCAGCGCCAGGTTGGCAAAAACGATCGCGCCGGCGCTGCTCATTACGGTGAACACCCCCTGCAGCCAGCCAACGTTAAGAAACGGATAGGCCGCCACGCTGTTCGGGTTCGACAGCGCGCCGCCGATGCCCAGCAGCAGCCCGGCCGCGGGCAGCACGGCGATCGGCAGCATAAATGATTTACCAAACAGCTGGGCCTTCTCAAACCAGCCGCTGGACGATGACTCCCCGGTACCTGACATAAATTTTCCTCAATTATCGTTTTTATTGATGAAAATTTTTACCACAACAAAACACAAAGATTGAAAATTTTATTCATAAAGCCGATCGGTTTCACAATCTGCGGATTTCACTGGCAGGAAGCGCGCGCTTTCCGTCACAATAGCGGCAGGGACAATCAGAAAGGTAACGTGATGAATAGCGGAAATTTGTTGTTGCGGCTGCGGCAGGAATTGGCAGGTTACAGCCCGACGCTGCAAAAACTCGGCACTTATGTCATCGAACACCCCGGCCAGGTGCTCTACTTCACGATTACCGAACTGGCGCGTGAAAGCGGCGCCAGCGAAGCCAGCATTACGCGGCTGTGCCGCCACGTCGGCTGCAAGGGCTATACCGAGTTTAAAATGGCCTTGGCGCTGTGCGTGCAGCAGGGAGCGGCGGCGGCCGACCCGGTGCGCAGCGGCAGTGAAACACTGGTGGAAGAGAGCGTCCAGGCGCTACGTGATACCGGCGCACTGCTCGACCGGCAGGCGCTGCAGCAGGCGGCGCAGGCGCTGCATCAGGCCCGCACGCTGCAGATTTACGGCGTGGCGGCCAGTGCCATCATCGGCGATTTTCTGCAGTATAAGCTGCTGCGCGCCGGTAAGCCGGCGCAGCTGTTCAGCGATATGCACCGCGCGGCCATGAACGCCGCCTCATTAACGGCCGGCGACGTGGCGATCGCCATCTCCAGTTCCGGCTCGACCAAGGATGTGCTGCATGCGGTCAGCCAGGCCCGGCAGCATCACGCGCAGGTGATTGTCATCAGCAACACCCAGCGCAGCCCGCTGGCCAAATTAGCGGACGTGCTGCTGGTGGCGGCCAGGCCCGAAGGGCCGCTGAACGCCGGCGCGCTGCCGGCCAAGGTCGGCGCGATGCTGCTGGTGGAACTGCTGGTGGCGGAAATGACGCAGCTTGACCCGGCTTATGGGCGGTCGGTTCAGGACACCGCCAGCGCCACCCTGCCGCTGCTGCTATAGAAAGCGGCCATAGACGACGTACCACGCCGCGCCGCACGCCGCCACATTGAGCAAGATGCTGACGATAAACCAGGTTTTAAACGGCTGTTTCTGCGTCTTGTGCCGGAACAGCCGCTGAGCGCACAGCGCCCCCGGCCAGCCGCCGATCGCCCCGAAGGTCAGCAGCGTGATTTCCGGCACCCGCTGCCAGGCCTTAATCGCCGCCAGCTTATCGGCGCCATACAGCACCAGCGTCAGCAGATTCAGCAGTAACAGCCCCGTCCACCCCGGATGCGGGAAAAATGCGCTCACCGCCAGGGTTAGCGCCAACACACCGTAACACACCACATTCAGCCGCATGATTCACTCCCGCCAAAGCAACGGCGCGTAGTGTGACGCCTGCGCCAGGGCGTTGCAAGTTGCCACTTGTCCACACAAAAAGTGTTTTTATAGCCCGATTTTGGCATGCTATAACCAACGGTATTCAGGATACCGTTCCCTACTTTTCACTGCATAAGGTCGTGCTGATGAGCCACCAACGCATTCTGGTCCTTGGCGCCAGCGGTTATATCGGACAAAACCTGATCCCCCACCTGACGGCGCAGGGGCATGAGGTTATCGCCGCCGCCCGCCGTCTCGAATGGCTGCAGGCGCAAAACTGGCCGCAGGT
The DNA here is from genome assembly GCF_000330865.1 of Serratia sp. FGI94. Classification (NCBI taxonomy): domain Bacteria; kingdom Pseudomonadati; phylum Pseudomonadota; class Gammaproteobacteria; order Enterobacterales; family Yersiniaceae; genus Serratia; species Serratia sp. FGI94. The sequence continues at coordinate 1,641,409 of NC_020064.1, read as the reverse complement.
GCACTGCCAATATGTCGACGTCTACCAACCGGAAACGCTGCCGCCGGCGCTGTGGCGGATCGATACGCTGTATTATCTGATCCACGGCATGGCCGACGGCCGCGACTTTATTGAAAAAGAGCGCCAGGCGGCGCAGAACCTGCGCGACGCCCTGCGCCAGTCCGCGGTCAAGCAGGTAATCTTCCTGGGCGCGCTGCAGCCGCAGCATGACAGTTCGCCGCACCTGACCGCCCGCCGGCTTACCGGGGAAATTCTGCGTCAGAGCGGCGTGCCGGTCACCGAACTGCGCGCCGGCATTATCGTCGGGCCGGGTTCGGCGGCGTTCGAAGTGATGCGCGACATGGTCTACAACCTGCCGCTGCTGACGCCGCCGCGCTGGGTGCGTTCAAAATCCTCCCCGATCGCCCTGCCGAATCTGCTGACCTACCTGAGCGAACTGCTGCGGTACCCGGCCGACGATCATCGTATTTTTGACGCGGCGGGGCCGGAATACATCAGCTATCAGACCATGCTCACGCGCTTTATCGCCATCAGCGGCTACCGACGCTGGCTGATCCCCATTCCACTGCCGACACGCCTGATCTCGGTGTGGTTTATCAGCCTGATCACCTCGGTACCCACCCCGGTCGCCCGCGCGCTGATTCAGGGGCTAAAACACGATCTGCCCGCCGACGGCCGGCCGCTGCAGGCGCTGATCCCACAGCAGCTGCAATCCTTTGACGACGCGGTGACGGAGACCCTGCAGCGTGAAGCGGAGGTGACCGACAGTGCCGACTGGGGTTACGACCCGGCCGCGCGGGCGCGCTGGCGTCCCGGCTACGGCTTCTACCCGAAACAGGCCGGCCATACGCTGGAGACGCAGGCCTCGGCCGCCGCTCTGTGGCAGGTGGTGCAGCAGCTGGGCGGCAAAGAGGGGTACTTCTACGCCAACGCGCTCTGGCAGATCCGCGCGCACATGGACGACCTGCTCGGCAACGGCGTGGTGTATGGCCGCCCGCCGCGCCGCACGCTGCAGCTCGGCGATATGATTGACGGCTGGAAGGTGATCGCGCTGCGGCCCGAACGCCAGCTCTCACTGCTGTTCGGCATGAAGGCGCCCGGCCTCGGCCGGCTGACATTCACCATCCGCGATTACGGCAACCGCCGCACCCTCGACGTGCGCGCCTGGTGGCACCCGGCCGGTTTTAGCGGTTTGCTTTACTGGTTCGCCATGATGCCGGCCCACCTGTTTATTTTCCGCGGAATGGCCGCACGCATTGTCCGGTTGGCTGAGCAGGAAGACCACAATTTGCCGTAACGTTGTTCATTTGTCGATCGACCGCACAGTTTGCCGTGGTTGATCGTCCCTTTCCGATTGCATAGCGCCCCAAATCACGAAAGAATGGCATCTTATTTGCTGGGAAACGGCAATACGCCGCCAGCGCTTTGTTTTTTGGTGAGAAAGAGTCTGTTATGAAGGTATTGGTCACCGGTGCAAGCAGTGGATTAGGCCGTAACGCCGTTGAATATCTGCGTCGCCAGGGCATACAAGTATGCGCCACCGGCCACAACCGGGCCATGGGCCGCCTGTTGGAGAAAATGGGCGCCGAATTCATTCAGGCCGACCTCACCAACCTGGTTTCCTCGCAGGCGAAAGCGATGCTGGCGGACGTGGACGTGCTGTGGCACTGCTCCAGCTTCACCTCCCCTTGGGGCACCGAAGAGGCCTTTGAGCTGGCCAACGTGCGCGCCACCCGCCGCCTGGGCGAATGGGCGGCGGCCTACGGCGTCTCGCAGTTTATCCATATCTCTTCGCCGGCGATCTACTTCGACTACCACCACCACCGCAACGTGCCGGAAGACTTCCGCCCGGCGCGCTACGCCAATGAGTTCGCCCGCAGCAAGGCGGCCGGCGAGCAGGTTATCCAGCACCTCGCGCTGGCCAACCCGCAGACCCACTTCACCATCTTACGCCCTCAGGGGCTGTTCGGGCCGCACGACAACGTGATGCTGCCGCGCCTGCTGCATATGATCAAACACTACGGCAACCTGCTGCTGCCGCGCGGCGGCGCGGCGATGGTGGATATGACCTATCTGGAAAACGCGGTGCACGCCATGTGGCTGGCGACGATGAAGCAGGATACGCCGTCCGGCCGCGCCTATAACATCACCAACCAGCAGCCGCAGCCGCTGCGCAACGTGGTGCAGCTGCTGATTGATGAGCTGGGCATGAAGTGCCGCATCCGTTCCGTCCCCTACGCCATGCTCGACATGATGGCGCGCGGCATGGAAAAGCTAGGCAGCAAAAGTGAAAAAGAGCCGGTGCTCACCCACTACGGCGTGGCCAAACTCAACTTCGACCTGACGCTGGACATCAGCCGCGCCCAGCAGGAGCTGGACTACCGACCGGTGGTGTCGCTGGAAGAAGGCGTGATGCGCACCGCGCGCTGGCTGAAGGAACACGGCAAGCTGCACGGCTTATAAGCCGTAATATTTATGCAGCAGCGCATCGATAATCGCCTCGCTTTCGGCATCCGGTTCACCGCGGTAATCGGCGGGCCGGAAATGCATCTGAAATGCCGCCAGTACCCTTGTCTGTTGACGCTCGTCCCACTGCGGATCGATAGCGTAGCCATAGCGCGCCAGCTTCTCGAGCAGCGGCGCTAGCGCCACCGGCGCGTGGGGATCGCGCCCCGCCAGATAGCGCCGTACATCCTCCTTATCCGGCCAGGCGCCTATGCCGGCCTCCGCCAGCGTTTGCCAGGGAAATAGCGGGCCAGGGTCCTGCTTGCGCTGCGGCGCAATATCGCTGTGGCCGACAACGTCCACCGGCTGAATGCCGTAGCGGCGGATAATATCGCGGCTCAGGGGGATCAGCAGCGCAATCTGCTCGGCGCTGTATGGCTGCCAACGGGTGAACAGCATGCTGCGGCTAAAGCCGCGGTTGACGATCTCAATGCCGATCGAGGTGTCATTCAGCTGGCTGCGGCCGCGCCAGCTGCTGGCCCCGGCATGCCAGGCGCGCATCGCCTCCGGCACCAGCTGGTACGCCGTCGGCCTGGCGTGCGCACGCCGCGGCTGCGCCGGCAGCAGATAGTGGGCGCTGACGTGCTCGTCGGTCAGCGTCTTGAGCGACGTCTGAAAATCTTCCGCCGTATAGTGCATCACCAGAAAACGAATGCGCTGGTCGGCGCCCTGCGCCTGATGCAGCGTTTCCAGCTGATAGTCGCCGCGGTCGACGGTGGTGCCCGGCCCCGAAGCCTGGCAGCCCGCCAACAGCAGCGCGACGATCCCTGGCCATTTAGTCATGCTTCACTCCTTGTGGCACGCAAAACCCGGCGCGCATGCGCCGGGCCGGGCAAGCTTAACGGCTGATTTTTACCGCCGTGCCGCTGACGCTGACCATCAGCATGCTGCTGTCCTTGCCTACCGTTTCATAGTCGATATCCACGCCGACGATCGCATTGGCGCCCAGCTCGTGCGCCTGCTCCTCCAGCTCCTGAAACGCTATCTGGCGCGCCTTGCGCAGCTCTTTTTCATAGGCGCCGGAACGGCCGCCGACGATATCACGCACCCCGGCGAAAAAGTCACGGAAAATGTTGGCGCCTAAAATCGCCTCGCCGGTGACGACGCCGCAGTATTCGGTAATGGTGAACCCTTCCAGGGTCGGGGTAGTAGAAATTTGCATCAAAGACTCCTTGCTTGATTCATGGCCGTGCTCGCCAGGATAATAGGCGCTGTCTGCCGTTGCCGGGAAAAACCGGGATCGCCAGTGTAACCCACGCGGATACGGCTTCAAGCCTGCAAAAATATGACCGCTGATTTTACAGTATATTCTGAATGCGGATGGCACAGAGTACGAATGCAAGGCTGAAAAACGCATTTATACTGTAAGCTATCGTCTTCATGGTAGAGACTTTCACATAAGGTAGTGAGATGAAAACAAAAACGATTGCGGCTGTTTTACCTTTAGCGGCGCTGGCGCTGAGCGCCTGTACCACCGTTGAACCGGCCTACAAGGATATCGGCGCGCGCAGCGGCGCATGCATTGAAGGCGGCCCGGACAGCGTGGCGCAAAAATTTTACGACCTGCGTCTGGAGCAAGGCAGCACCACGCTGCCGGACAGCAACCGTCTGGCGCAGCTGCAGCCTTACCTGAGCCAGCCGCTGTATCAGGAACTGCTGAGCGCTAATCAGAAACCGCAGGCAAACGCGGCCGCGCTGTTTACCGGCAACGCCGAAGGCGCCACCAGCGCCAGCGTAGCCAGCGCCTCTTCCATCCCGAATACCGACGCCAAGAATATCCCGCTGCGCGTCCAACTGAGCGATAAAAAAGACGACAGCAGCGCCAAAGAGTGGCAAAACGAGGTGCTGATGGTGCGTGAAGGCACCTGCTGGGTGGTGGATGACATCCGCTACCTCAACGTGCCGCCGCACGCCGCCAGCGGCACGCTGCGTCAGGTGTTGGAAAACGACTGATCGTATCCCTGGCCGGCGCTGCACGGCGCCGGTCGTTTCCTTCCCGCCAACCTGCCTATTTCTTGAGCAAAAACATCAAATTCGCTAGCCACTTCACACACTGCGCGACAAACCTCCCCTTCGCGCCTGCACTGCGGTATGTTGTGCTATTCTTTTACTATCCTGCCGTACATTAATAAATTTTAACTCACAATGATTGCATAAGTATTCTGCGGAAGTTAACATTTGCGGCATCAATGTCTATTCAATTCCAGCGCATGAGTATTCAACTAAAAAATATAAATTGCTTCTATGGCGCACACCAGGCGCTGTTCGACATCACGCTGGATTGTCCAGCCGGGGAAACCTTAGTGCTGCTTGGCCCAAGCGGCGCGGGGAAAAGTTCATTGCTGCGGGTGTTGAACCTGTTGGAAATGCCGCGATCCGGCCAGTTGCAGATCGCCGGCAACCAGTTTGACTTTAAGCAAGGACCGGGTGAAAAAGCCATCCGCGAACTGCGCCAAAACGTCGGCATGGTATTCCAGCAGTACAACCTGTGGCCTCACCTGACCGTGGTGCAAAACCTGATTGAAGCGCCGTGCCGCGTGCTGGGCCTGAGCAAGACCCAGGCGATGGCGCGCGCCGACAAGCTGCTCCAGCGTCTACGCCTGACCGACTTTGCCGACCGTTTTCCGCTGCACCTGTCCGGCGGCCAACAACAGCGCGTCGCCATTGCACGCGCGCTGATGATGGAGCCGCAGGTGCTACTGTTCGATGAGCCGACCGCCGCGCTGGACCCGGAAATCACCGCGCAGATCGTCAGTATCATCCGCGAACTGGCCGGTACCGGCATTACGCAGGTGATCGTCACCCACGAGGTGGAAGTGGCGCGCAAGACCGCCAGCCGCGTGGTGTATATGGAAAACGGCCGCATTGTGGAACAGGGCGACGCCAGCCGCTTCGCGCAGCCGCAGACCGCCGAATTCGCCAGTTATTTATCACACTGATTTTTTTTCTACACCAGACCAGTTTTAGGGGAGTTTGCGATGAAAAAACTAATAATCGCCGCCGTATTGGCCGGCATCAGCGTTTCCGCCTCTGCCGCCGACAAGATTCGTTTCGCGACCGAAGCCTCCTACCCGCCGTTTGAGTTTATCGGCGCGGACAACAAGATTCAGGGCTTCGACGTCGATCTGGCCAACGCGCTGTGCAAAGAGATGCAGGCGGAATGCAGCTTCAGCAACCAGTCGTTCGACAGCCTGATCCCGGGCCTGAAGTTCAAACGCTTTGACGCGGTGATGGCCGGCATGGACATCACGCCGGAGCGTGAAAAACAGGTGCTGTTCAGCAAGCCTTACTACGACAACTCCGCCCTGTTTATCGCGCAGAAAGGCAAAGTAGCCGATATCGCGGCGCTGAAAGGCAAACGCGTCGGCGTGCAGAACGGCACCACGCACCAGAAGTACCTGACGGATCAGCACGCTGAAATCACCACCGTGCCGTACGACAGCTACCAGAATGCGGTGCTCGATCTGAAAAACGGCCGTATCGACGCCGTCTTCGGCGATACCGCGGTGGTTAACGAATGGCTGAAGCAAAACGCTCAGCTGGCCGCGGTGGGCGACAAGGTGACCGACAAGAACTATTTCGGCACCGGTCTGGGCATTGCCGTACGCCAGAAGAACAGCGATCTGCAGGGCAAGTTCAACGCCGCCTTGGACAAGATCAAACAGGATGGGACCTATGCAACCATCTACAAAAAATGGTTCCAGCAGTAATCTATCCCGATGAATGAAATTCAACCTTTAGCAACCGCCGCCGGGATGACCGTCGGCCTTGCCGTTTGCGCGCTGGCGCTCGGGCTGATCCTGGCGATGCTGTTCGCCGGCTGGGAGTCCGCGCGCTGGAAGCCGGTCAGCTGGCTCGGCACCGCCTGGGTCACGCTGCTGCGCGGCCTGCCGGAAATTCTGGTGGTGCTGTTTATCTACTTCGGCTCGTCACAGCTGCTGCTGACGCTGTCGGACGGCTTTGAGCTGAACTTCGGCCTGTTTACCGTGCCGGTGCAGGTCGACATTGAAAGCTTCGAAGTCAGCCCGTTCCTCTGCGGGGTCATCGCGCTGGCGCTGCTGTATTCGGCCTATGCGTCGCAGACGCTGCGCGGCGCGCTGAAAGCGGTGCCGCAGGGGCAGTGGGAATCCGGCCAGGCGCTCGGCCTCGGCAAGGCGGCCATCTTCTTCCGGCTGATTATGCCGCAGATGTGGCGCCATGCCCTGCCCGGCCTCGGCAACCAGTGGTTGGTGCTGCTGAAGGATACTGCGCTGGTATCCTTAATCAGCGTGAACGATCTGATGCTGCAGACCAAGAGCATCGCCACCCGCACGCAGGAGCCGTTCACCTGGTACGTGATCGCCGCCGCCATCTATCTGGTGGTGACCCTGCTGAGTCAGTTTATTCTTAAGCGGATCGAACTGCGCACCACACGTTTTGAGCGGGGGCCGGTCTGATGCTGGAATACTTACCGGAAATTATCAAGGGGCTGCATACCAGCCTGACGCTGACGCTGGCGGCGCTGCTGGTCGCCCTGGTGCTGTCGCTGATCCTGACGGCGATCCTGACGCTGAAAACCCCGCTGCTGTCGCCGCTGGTGAAAATCTACATTACGCTGTTCACCGGTACGCCGCTGCTGGTGCAGATCTTCCTGATCTATTACGGCCCCGGGCAGTTCCCGGCGATCCGCGACTATCCGTGGCTGTGGAACCTGCTGTCGCAGCCCTGGCTGTGCGCCATGATTGCGCTGGCGCTCAACAGCGCCGCCTACACCACGCAGCTGTTTTACGGCGCGGTGCGGGCCATTCCCGCCGGCCAGTGGCAGTCCTGCGAAGCGCTGGGCATGTCGCGTCGCCAGTCGATGCGCATTCTGCTGCCATTCGCCTTTAAGCGCGCCCTCTCCTCCTACTCCAACGAAGTGGTGCTGGTGTTTAAAAGCACCTCGCTGGCCTACACCATCACGCTGATGGAAGTCATGGGCTACAGCCAGCTGATGTACGGCCGTACCTATGACGTGATGGTGTTCGGCGCCGCCGGGCTGGTTTATCTGGTGGTCAACGGTCTGCTGACGCTGTTGATGCGCCTGGTTGAACGCCGCGCGCTGGCCTTTGAACGCCGTAACTGAGCCGCTTACCCAGCCCTGCCGCCGCGGCGGGGCTGTTTCTCCCGCCCCGCCAGAAATAATTTCTAATCATTTTTATTGCATATTAATTCACTCGGTGGCATGGTTATCGACAGCACCGTCAGCGACAACCTGCAGAATATTGTCAGCAAAATCAACCGATGGCGGCGATAACAACACGAATAGTCAGACAGGAGCTTCCGCATGAAAAAATTACTGCTCGCCGCCGCCGTGCTGGCCGGCGTGACCTTTAGCGCCCAGGCGGCCGACACCATCCGTTTCGCCTCTTCCGCCACCTATCCGCCGTTTGAATCGCTGGACGCCAATAACCAGATCGTCGGCTTTGATATCGACCTGGCGAAGGCGTTATGCAAGCAGATGCAGGCGGAATGCACCTTCACCAACCAGGCCTTCGACAGCCTGATCGCCGCGCTGAAGTTCAAAAAGTTCGATGCGGTGATTTCCGGGATGGACATCACGCCGGAGCGCAGCAAGCAGGTCAGCTTCACCCAGCCGTACTACGCCAACTCGGCGATTGTGATCGCGCAGAAAGGCAAATACGCCTCGCTGGCGGAGCTGAAGGGGAAAAAGGTCGGGATGGAAAACGGCACCACCCACCAGAAATATATGCAGGATAAACACCCGGAGATTAACACCGTCTCTTACGACAGCTACCAGAACGCCATTCTGGAGCTGAAAAACGGCCGTATTGACGGCGTCTTCGGCGATACCGCGGTAGTGAATGAGTGGCTGAAAAACAGCCCGCAGCTGGCGCCGGTCGGCGAGCATATCACCGATGCGCAATACTTCGGCACCGGCCTGGGGATTGCGGTGCGCCCGAATAACAAGGCGCTGCTGGACAAGCTGAACGCCGCGCTGACGGCCATCAAGGCCGACGGCACCTATCAGGCCATCAGCGACAAGTGGTTCCCGCAGTAAGCCATCAGCCCAGCCCGGTTCGCCGGGCTGATTACGTCTCCCGCACCAGCAGCGTCAGCACCTCATAGTGCGCGGTATGCGGGAACATATCGAACAGCTGCACCCGCTCAATCCGATACCCCGGCAGCAGCGCGATATCCTGCGCCATGCTTTGCGCATTGCAGCTGGAATAGAGCAGATAGTCCGGCGCCATCCGCTGCAGATAGTCGCACAGCGCCTGACCGATGCCGCGCCGCGGCGGGTTGACCACCACCAACTGCGGCACATCCCCTTCCGCCGTGGCGAAACGGGTGGAATCCAGCGCCTGAAACTCAACCCGCTGCAACCCCAGCGTCGTCGCCGACTGGCGCGCGCAGCGAATCGCCTCCGCGCTGATTTCAATCCCGGTCAGGCGCGTTTCCGGCCGGGCACAGTGCAGGCCAAAGCCGCCGACGCCGCAGAACAGATCCCACATGCTGTCGATATTCAGCTCACGCACCCAGTCGCGCGCCGCGGCATACAGCGCCGACGCCACCTGCGGATTGGTCTGGAAGAAGCCCTGCGGGCGGATATACAGCGGCACCTGGTTAAAGCGCTCCTCCAGCGCCTGCTGTTCGGTCAGGATAATTTCCTGCTCGCCCTCCATAATCGCCATATGCACCGGCTGAATATTCACGGAAATCACCTGCAGCTGCGGCAGCTGTTGCTGCAGCCACGGCAGCGCGGCGCGCAGCTGCGCCAGTTTGCTGTCCGAGCGCAGAACAAAACGCAGCATCACCCCGTCGTTGCTGGTGCTTTCCGTCAGCAACAGATACTTCAGCTCGCCGCGCTTGCGCGCCACGTTGTACGGCGTCAGCCCGGCGCGGGCGATAAAGGTTTTCAGTACGTTGAACATCGGCGCAAAGCTGGCGGGGTACAGCGGGCAGGCGCACAGATCGACCGGCGTGCCGTCGCGGTGCAGCATCCCCAACAGCGGGCGCTCCACGCTGCCGCTGACCACCATTTTCGCCTTGTTGCGGAATGCACTCAGCGCACCGGTCACCGGCGGCAGCCACTGCCCGACCTCACGTTCGGCCAGCAGGGCCTGCAGATGCTGCTGTTTATCAGCCAGCTGCTGCGGATAAGGCTTTTCCAGCCACTGACAGGAACGGCAACTGCCGGCCGTATACAACGCGCAATGCATAGGATAACCGTAGGGATCGACGAATAAAAAAATAAGGGCGCAGAGTTTAGCACCCTACGCCCTTATCCCCAACCTTCTTGACGCTATCGCCGCCGCCCTCAGTCGCGGGCAAAATAGCGGCGGCTGGCCGCCGGCAGAAACAGCAGGCCAAGAATCACCATATCGGGGATTTTTTCCAGAATCAGGGTATGCATAATCTGGGTGTTGGTTTCACCATCGACGGTAAACACTTTGGGAAACACGCTGCCGATGGTGGCCAACAGCAGATACCCCACCACCAGCGCCTGACAGAGCACATAGCCCCAGCGCCCGCCATTTTTACCGCGTATCACGGCAAAGCCGCAGTAGATCTGCAGGCAAAGCATGACGATGCCGGCCAGAAAGATCAGCGTCGAATCCCAGGCCTGCGCGCTGGTGCTGACAAACTCCTGCAGGCCGGACAGCCCCAACTCCCCCAACAACAGCAGGATGCTGATGCATTTAATCGCCACCATTGCCGTACCGGCGATCAATACCGCCACCGGAACATCCGTTTGCGCTCTCAGGGTTCCCTGCTTGCTTTTCAGCATCTCTGACATATCCGTATTCCGCGATGAAATATCAGTAATATTCGGTATAAGAGCCAGTTAAATCATTTGCAATGCCAATTACAAAAAATAGCAGGTTTGGCGCCGAACGGCTATGACAGGGCAGAGATAAACCGCACGACCAGGCTTGTAGCGACGGGCAGACAACGGAGAGGGGGCAACGCATCGCCGGGATGGACGATGCGTCGTTGCAAGACGGGATTAGTGCAGCATCGGCTGGCGCATGGCCGCTGCCGGATTTTCTTCTTCCTCGCCCTCGCCCATAAACAGCAGGTCGTTGGCACGCGCCTCGAGGATCACCATCGAGACCTGCTCTTCGCCCTGCTGCATAAAGTGCGCGAACTGTTCCAGCGTAATACCGACGGCAACGCTCAGCGACTGGCAGACGATCAGCTTGGGCAGATTGTCATCCTGAATATCCACAAACGCTTTGATGGTCAGCGAGCTGGCATTGATCTGGCTGAGGTCGGCAACCAGCGGGATCAGCGCGGTCGGCTTCACCTCCGCCAGGGCGGAGAACAGGATCACCCCGTCAACCAGGTCGATCTTGGCGTCGAAAATGCCGTCAAAGTTCTGCATATGCGGCAAATGCAGCGCCTGACAGGAGTCGCATTCAAAAAACGAAATGCCCAACTGGTCCAGCCAACGTCGTAATAACGCCAAATCGGGGACGATGAGTGAATCCATAGGGTACCAGCCTCACAATATTCAAAAACGCGAAAGGCGCATAGCTTACGGAATATTCATCCATGATGCCACGATCAATCAGGCTTAATTCAATAAAGGCGCGTTTCGCTATGTAAAAACGACGGGGAAATCACATTAACCCCTTATTTTTACTGGTTATTGCCGTCATTTCAGGGAAAATCCTGCACGCTGCTCCACATAGGCGATCATCATCTCGGCAATATCCAGGCCGGTAGCGGTCTCGATGCCTTCCAGCCCGGGCGAGGCGTTGACCTCCATCACCAGCGGCCCGCGCCCGGCGCGCAAAATATCAACACCGGCAATATCCAGCCCCAGCGCCGCCGTCGCCTTGATGGCCAACGTGCGCTCTTCATCGCTGATATGCGCCGCAGACGCCGTGCCGCCGCGGTGCAGGTTAGAGCGAAACTCCCCCGCCCTGGCCTGCCGCTCAATCGCCGCCACCACCTGGCCGCCAACCACCAGACAGCGAATATCGCGCCCCTGCGCCTCGCGCACGTACTCCTGCACCAGAACATGCGCCTTCAGCTCACGAAACGCATCGATCACGCTGGCCGCCGCCTGCCGCGTGTCCGCCAGCATCACGCCGATGCCCTGCCGGCCTTCCACCAGCTTCACCACCAGCGGCGCGCCGCCGACCAGCTCGATCAGCGCATCGGTATCATCCGGCGAGTGGGCAACGCCGGTTATCGGCAGAACGATGCCCTGCTGCGCCAGCAGCTGCAAGGATTGCAGTTTGTCGCGCGCCCGGAGAATCGCGGCGGCTTCATTCAGCGGATAGCTGCCAAGCAGTTCAAACTGCCGCAGCACGGCGGTGCCGTAATAGGTGATGACGGAGCCGATACGCGGGATCACCGCGTCATAGCGCGCCAACTGACGGCCGCGATAGTGAATGGCAGGCGCGGCCGGGTTGATATTTATCACGCAGGAGAGCGGATCGATCACCTCAATGCGGTGTCCGCGCCGTTCCGCCGCGGCACGCAGTCGCCGGCAGGAGTACAGCGCACCGTCATACGAAAGAATGACAATGTTCAATTTATCTCGTCACCCCGAATCGGCGCCGACGCTTAATCGCGCGGATCGCGTTTTTGTGGCTGTTGCGGCGGCTTGCGCCGATCGTTTTCCGGCGGCAGTCCGCCGCGCATCAGCGGGCTGAAGCCATGCGCCACGCGCCAGACCAGCAGGGCCGCCGCCGGCAGCATCAGCGCCACGCCGAGAAAAATCATCGCCACTGCCGCCGCCTGCGACGACAGCGCCCCCGGCAACTGAACATAGTCATGAATGCTCAGATAAGCCAGGATCAACATCACGATGCCCAGCCCTTCCAACACTAATATCGGGCGGGGCAATTCACCAAATGAACGCATGTTTTTTATCTCCAGACGTATTGCGCACAGTGTAGTGAATTCCCGCCGGCGAGGCCATCCGATAGGCGGCGTAAATCAGATTAACAGGCAAATCCTGCTTTTTTTTAGTCACGCCAACAGGCATAGTAGGCGCCATTACACCTGAGTAATGCGCTGACTGAGGTCTGTTTCTGACCGACAGGATGTCGTTGCAATAGCGGTAAATTCTTGAATAACAACGAGGAGTATCTCATGTTTGCAGTAATCTTCGGGCGTCCTGGCTGTCCTTATTGTGTCCGTGCGAAAGAGTTGGCGGAAAAACTGACTGAAGAACGTGACGATTTCAACTTCCGTTATGTTGATATCCACGCGGAAGGCATCACCAAAGCTGACCTGGAAAAAACCGTCGGCAAGCCGGTGGAAACCGTGCCGCAGATCTTCCTGGATCAACAGCACATCGGCGGCTGCACCGATTTTGAAGCCTACGCAAAAGAAAATCTGAACCTGTTCCAGTAACCGGTTCACACCCGATTAAGGCGCCTCAGGCGCCTTTTTTATTGCCGTGGGCTCGCTGCCGGGCAGACAGCATCCGGCGCAGGCTACGCAAAAAGAGAAACAGCAGCGCGCCACACAGGCACCAGAACACCGCGCTGGTGGCGTACGCCAGCTCCTGCCAGAACGACTGGGTCGACATCAGCCAGAAATGGCGCACCACCAGGCACAGCGGCAACGCGCACAGCGCGCCGAGTAACGGGCAGATAAGTCGTTTTTTGCTGGCAAGATAGCTGGCGATAAAGCCGGGAAGAGTAAACAGCAACAGGCCGGTTTCGCCATGCTGCGGATGATTCAGCGAATTATTCTGACCAAGAAAGATCAGGCAGAACAGCAGAAAACAGCTGCTGAAACCGCCCCAATACCGATAGCTTACCATTCTGCTTCTCCCAGAAATGCAACAACGGACGCCGCGTAACCACGGCGCGCACGAACCGCGTCGGCCTGAGCCGACAAATTTTCCTTGGTAAAAAGAGAGTTAAATGCAAAAGGCGGCGCTCATTTTCAGCTTAATGCTGGCTGTCCTGCGTCAGAGAGACTAGAATAATGCCGCTGGTCGAGGAAGCGATTGCGCCTTTCGCGGGTTGGCTATGGGTATCGTTTTTATCCAACTATTTATATGGCTGAATTTATCCTGTATAGCCAGCCATATCAAGCACTTACTGGTAAACAATAAGTTACATCCTGTGAACATAAACGTCGCTAGTTTGTTAAACGGCAACTACATCCTGTTGCTGTTTGTGGTACTCGCCCTGGGGCTCTGCCTCGGAAAACTTCGCCTTGGCTCCGTGCAACTCGGTAGTTCTATTGGCGTTTTAGTCGTCTCCCTGCTGCTTGGCCAGCACAACTTCGCCATTAACACCGAAGCACTCAGCCTGGGCTTTATGCTGTTTATCTTCTGCGTCGGCGTCGAAGCCGGGCCGAACTTTTTCTCGATCTTTTTCCGCGACGGTAAAAATTACCTGATGCTGGCGCTGGTGATGGTCAGTTCCGCGATGGTGATGGCCGTCGGCCTCGGCAAGCTGTTCCACTGGGACATCGGCCTGACCGCCGGCATGCTGGCCGGCTCCATGACCTCGACGCCGGTTCTGGTCGGCGCCGGCGATACGCTGCGCAATACCATTACCAACGGGCCGGCGCTGCTGTCCGCCCAGGACCACCTCAGCCTGGGCTATGCGCTGACCTACCTGATCGGTCTGGTCAGCCTGATTTTCGGCGCACGCTATCTGCCCAAGCTACAGCATCAGGATTTACCGACCTCGGCGCAGCAAATCGCCCGCGAGCGCGGCCTGGATACCGACAGCCAGCGTAAGGTCTACCTGCCGGTGATCCGCGCCTACCGCGTCGGCCCGGAGCTGGTAGCCTGGGCCGACGGCAAAAATCTGCGCGAGCTGGGCATTTACCGCCAGACCGGCTGCTATATCGAACGCATCCGCCGCAACGGCATTCTGGCCAACCCGGACGGCGACGCCGTGCTGCAGGTTGGCGACGAGATCTCGCTGGTGGGCTATCCGGACGCCCATGCGCGCCTCGACCCGAGCTTCCGCAACGGTAAGGAAGTGTTCGACCGCGACCTGCTCGATATGCGCATCGTCACCGAAGAGATCGTGGTAAAAAACAGCAACGCGGTCGGCAAGCGTTTAAGCCAGCTGAAGCTGACAGACCACGGCTGCTTCCTCAACCGGGTGATCCGCAGCCAGATTGAAATGCCGATTGATGACAGCATCGTACTGAACAAAGGCGACGTGCTGCAGGTCAGCGGCGACGCGCGCCGGGTGAAGAGCGTGGCGGAGAAGATCGGCTTTATCTCCATCCACAGCCAGGTGACCGACCTGCTGGCTTTCTGCGCCTTCTTTATCATCGGCCTGCTGATTGGCCAGATCACCATCCAGTTCAGCAACTTCTCGTTCGGCATCGGCAACGCCGCCGGGCTGCTGATGTCAGGCATTATGCTCGGCTTCCTGCGTGCCAACCACCCAACCTTCGGCTATATCCCGCAGGGGGCGCTGAATATGGTGAAAGAGTTCGGCCTGATGGTGTTTATGGCCGGCGTCGGCCTGAGCGCCGGTGCCGGCATCAGCCACAGCCTGGGCGCCGTCGGCTGGCAGATGCTGGTCGCCGGGCTGATCGTCAGCCTGGTGCCGGTAGTGATCTGCTTCCTGTTCGGCGCTTATGTGCTGCGCATGAACCGCGCCCTGTTGTTCGGCGCAATTATGGGCGCGCGTACCTGCGCCCCGGCGATGGACATCATCAGCGACACCGCCCGCAGCAACATCCCCGCCCTTGGCTACGCCGGCACCTACGCTATCGCTAACGTATTGTTAACGCTGGCAGGTTCGCTGATTGTGGTGCTGTGGCCGGGCATACTGGGCTGACGACGCGGACGCGGAGAAAATTTAGCGGCGAAATATTTTTGAAATTTTTATCATCCGGCAGAACTTTTCGATCGGGTGGTAGTCTTAATTAGTGCCACTGCTTTTCTTTGATGTCCCCATTTTGTGGAGCCCGATAATCCCGCCTTTTCAGGTTCAAGATTATCGGGTTTTTTGTTGCCTGTGAAAAATACACTTTTAATACAATGCACTAGCGACACTAACATCCCCCAGTGACGGCAGCCATTTTGCAGGTACAAAAAAACCTGCTTTCGCAGGCCTCTTGTCAGATGCGGTGTAGCAATATCAACGTTGCCCGGCAACACAATCTGCCGTTGGGTAGTCTAGAGTAATGCGCTTCCGACAGTAGCCATGACCACTTTGGTGTAGCCGGTGATAGCCTTAACCGCCCGCACATAGGCCGTTTTAATGCCGCTGACGACAGTGTCCGTTGGCCGGTGACCCCGACACCGCCCCATCTCTATCCGGAAGAGCAATATAACCATGCCTATAATACCAACGAGATACAGTAAGAAAGACTGAACATCCTGCTGAATCCCATGAGTGCCTGCTTCAAACGGGCACATTTTCTATCATCCGCGGATTTCCGGGATCAATGCCATTAAAAACTCAGTGAGGGTATCACAGCTAATAAATAAATTATCATACTGAAAGCGGTCTCTGGACTCCCACTTATTAGTACGCACGTCATAGGTGTAAATATCCAGCGACGAACCGCCAAAAATAATACAATATTGATAGTCGTCAAATGTTAATGCAGGGGAATTTTTGGCGATCTCAGTGTTTTTTCGATTGTAATCTAGAATGACTCTTCCATGTTCAAAATGACTTTTGATTCCCAATATGCAAAAACCATCAATATCAAAACCATCTAATAACTCAACAAACTCTCTATACTGCCGCCAAAATCCTTTAGGGGCCACCTGTATTTCACCTTCAAAATCATAACCATAAAGTGAAGTATCAAAATCAACACCACAAGGCAGCTCTTCCTCATACTGTGAGGCAAGGATTTTAATTTCATCAACAATATCTTTCATAATCATCATTGCAATCCTTATGGGTAGATATTACCTTTTGGCATAGGCCATAAGACTTCTTTTGTTTCACCAACACTCATATTCTTGGTGATTTTATTTTTCATGTTAGTGAAAATAAGATGTTCCGCGTCTCTATTTATTAGTACTAAATTGTTAAAGTCATTAGTGCCACTATCATCTAGAGGTAATTTATGATGCACATCCCACAGCTTATTAGGGCGCTTGCCGCTGGCTAGATTCGCCAGCTCTTCAGCATTAAAGCGTTTTTTCACCTTGGGATCGTTGATTATCGATTGTAAATATTGCGATTTTACACTACGAAACTGGCTTCGTAACGCTGAAAGTTCAGCTCTATCACGGCGGGCATAAGATATTTTGGCAACTTCAATATTGTCGAGAAGATATTTCTCACCTCTCACTTTACCCAAATATTTGTTCAGCTCTTCCAGTTCAGCCGTGGATAGACGCCCGGCGATCGATGCCCGTCCCGCCATCAGCACAGAGGAAAGAGCTACCAGCGATCCGGCGGTTTGCTCATTCAGTACTTGGCCAAAACCCTCAGCAGCTCCGCCACCTAATTTCTTGGCTGTATCCGCAAACATCTCAGGGTTCTGGTTATAAATACCTCCCGCGGCCAGCAACCGCCCAACGGCTTTACTGTTCAGCATGCTAAGCTGCTTTTTTGCTGCTTTTTTGCTGCTTGAGCGTGCTGGGGTGGTGTGTAATATTCTGCAGGCTTTGACGTTGGCAAAGGTCGCGAATGTTCCCCCCTGCGCCTTATCGCCTGCTCGTAGTAGTCAATGATGCGGTTGCTACCGTTCAACGCAAAAAAGTTAAATTCACCACTGCTCACCAAACGGCCAGCTCTATTGATATAAAAAGAAAAACGGGTGCTGCTCCACATTTCGTCATCATCAATGTAAACAACATTGCCGCATTCTATATCGCCCTTTAACTTGCGGGCGTAGCGACCAGTATCATTCACCACACGATTATCCCATCGCGAACATAGCTGTATATCATCACCGAACATATTAAACCCGAAGGAGCAGCCAGTATCTAACACATAATTTTGGCATACCTCGCGCCATGCATTATAGGGGCTGATGATCCTGTCATAGCGTTCTGGCGGTAGCTCATCATAAAACAGGTGATACAGATTACCGGGTAATTTTTTCACGGTATACGCAACTCCTTTGCGTTAAAAAACACCATTTCCGTAACATAGCTAACCCTGATAGCAGTTTCAATCCATTGCCACCAACCAAACAATGTCGATCACATATACGGTAACCTTAACGACTCTTTGAACGCATTCGGAGCGCCAGAGCGGTGAGACGCCGGGCAAGAAATACGCTGGTAGTTATCAGCGCGACAATCACCACCAACGACGGTACAAAGAAGCTCAGCGCATGCTGTGTCACAGATAATCCCGGCACAGCATGTAGAAAGGGCAGCAGGTTAAAAGCAAAAGCAATCAGGAATAGCGGAAACAACGTCGCCACCGGGAAAGCATTTTGCCTGGTAAGCTCACTGGAAGGTCGGGAAAATATCGCTCCAGTTCAGGGGGGAGCGATGCAACAGGCTGGCGTCCGCACGTGCGATGACGCTTTCGCTCTCTCGCCCAGGCAGCAGAAGATCGTAAAAGTGACGGCCGGCTAACCGGGGAAAAACGCGAACAAAAAACATAATACGGCAACCAGTATGATGATACTGAAGATCAGCCCGGCGCCGAACAATATCGCATGGAAGACAAGCGTCCCTCCGCCAAAAAACAGCGCTCCGCCAACCCCCCAGCCGTTCTCCTTGCGTATCCCTCCGATAAATGCGAGCACCAACGCAACGATCGCCAGACCAATGGTCGCGCTATTCAGTATGTTATCGACATCGATAGCACGTTTCTCTGTCACCGGCGGTTCCTGACCTTTCAGGCCGGCTAAAATGCCGTTTTTGATAGATGACACTTTCTCCGCAACGCTGACTTCCAGAGGCGGCTTGCTTGCTAACGGATAAAAGTTGAAATGAAACAGGCTGATAAGCAAGGCCAACGCACCAAGCAACATGCCATATAGGCTGATTTGATATTTATGTGTTTTGCTCATGCCACATACCATTTTTTATGTTTTATTAAGATGCGCACCAATGCGCGATCGGCCTGTACCAGATAGTTTCGACGGTACAATAGCCGCCATTCCATCGGCATAATCACTACGCCGCAGAATCATACCATAGGATGCTCCGCTCTCCATGCCGCGGGCTGACTACCAGCCCTGCCCCGCAGATGCCAATGCGTAATGTACAAACATTCCCGCTTTACCCACGGTTTACCTCAGAGCAGATATCCTTAAGAAGCCATATCTTGCATACGCAGCGTGTGGCTGAGACATAACTCAACGGAAAGGACTAGCTATGAAAATTTCTACCATGGCGGCATCGCTTGCTTTGGCCGGCTGCTGTTTCGCGGCAAACGCGGCTACCCCGAAGAATATTGCGGTGTACGCAACGGAAAAGTCGACCGGCTCAATATCCATTGGCGGCAAGGACGCCTACACCAAAACCTTTGACGTCGCACTGGCCAAATTGCCCGGAGACGATATCGATTTATCAAAACTTTGTCTGAAGGCCTACTCGCCGGATAACCAGGCCTTCAAGCTCGACACGGTCGACGAGACATTAACTAGCGGCAGCTTAAAAGAGGGCAAACTGGTGAAGGGCATCGCCGTATTTGCCGCTGACAGCGCCGCTGTCTACAGCGCCGCCCTGGTCAAAATTACCGACGATTGTAAGTAATCCGCTCAAGCAGCCTTGCCGGGCTGCTGTTTCCCCATTGTCTTACCGCGGCTTATTCAGCTCCGCCTTCGCCACCAGGAAAATAATAAGCAGATTTATTATCCCTGCGAGGGATAGCTTGACACATAAATATTACTCACCTAAAACTGTGATAAATTTTATGTCCGCAAGATAAGGGCCGCGCAATGGGCCATGCGTCTATAACTCCGTCAGGGATGCAATATGGTTGAAGATATCAGCATCCAAAAACGTCGCGGGGTGATGTTTGAACTGTGGCTGTCCTGGCGCTTTGTCAAAAACAATATCTGGGCGGGCGCCGTGGCGCCGACGCTGTTTACTCTGGCGCTCTGTGCAGCCAAAGGTCTGGCCGGTACGGAAATCGCCGCCAGCACCCTGGCATCATTTTTTTATGCCTACCTGCATCTCTACGTCTTTGATATCAACAGCCAGATATTTGGCATAGAAGAAGATAAAATCAATAAGCCGGACCGCCCGCTGGCGGCAAAAATCATTACGCTGGCGTCGGCGAAAGTCAGGGCTATCATTTTCACGCTGCTGTTTTTTGCCTACGGCATCTGCCTCGGCGTCATTGGCTGGACCCTGCTCTGGGTACTGTTCGTCCTGCTGTACAGCTATACGCCATGGAGCAATAACTGGCTGCTGAAAAATCTCTTTGTCGCACTGGGCATACTGACGCTGCTGCCGGTCGCCGCCCACAACGCCGGCGTACCACTCAGAGAGATCGCACACTGGCTGCTGTCGCTGCTGGTGATGACCAGCTATATGATCACCACGCAGGATCTCCGCGATGTTAAAGGCGATGCGCACATCGGCAGGAAGACTTTTCCCTTGGTTTACGGCATGCGTACGGCCAAGATCGCCCTGTCGCTGGCTTATCTGCTCTCTCTCGTTATCGCCCACTATACGCTGTTTACCCCAGGTGAAAACGGCAGCAGCGGCGCGCGGTTGCTCTTCGAGAGCGGCTCCGCGGTAATTTTATTATGCATCGCGGCGCGCTTGTGTAAACAAGACGCCGACTGCCACTATGACCATTTTACCTACCGCCTATGGGAATATTGGTACACGCTGGTGTGTATTTCCATATTTGCCTTTTATATCAGCCGCTAGCCGGCTATCGCACCGTTCATTGCCCTCCTTTCCGCCCACTGCGCAGGTTCCCCGGCATCATTTTCATTTCAGTTCAAATAATAAGCCGATTTATTATCTTATCCCGGGATAGCTTGACACATAAATTTTTCTAAACTAAATGTTTTGTCATCCGCATTTCCGCCATAAGAGAACCCCACTATGCATCGCACGTCTGCCGCCTTGCCAAGGATGCCGCATGATTGAAAATGTCAGCATCCAAAAACGCCGGGACGTGCTGTTTGAACTGTGGTTATCCTGGCGCTTTGTCAGAAACAACGTCTGGGTCGGCATTATCGCGCCAACGTTATTTACGCTGTCGCTCTGCCTCGCCCAAGGAATGGGAGCGCAGGCGATCATCTCCAGTATTCTGGCGACCTTTATTTATGCTTATTTTCATATCTATATCGTCGATATCAACAGCCAGATATTTGGTATTGAAGAAGATAAGATCAATAAGCCGGACCGTCCTCTGGCGGCCCAGGTCATCACGCTGAAGTCGGCCAAAATCCGCGCTGTCGTTCTCGCCCTGCTGTTTTTCGCCTATGGCCTTTACCTCGGCGTCATTGGCTGGGTGCTGTTCTGGATACTGTGCTCACTGCTATACAGCTATACGCCGTGGAGCAATAACTGGCTGCTGAAGAACGTCTTTGTTTCACTGGGCATACTGACGCAGCTGCCGGTCGCCGCCCACAACGCCGGCGTGCCGTTCAGAGAGATTGCCGACTGGCTGCTGCCGCTGATGCTGATGACCAGCTATATGATCACCACGCAGGATTTCCGCGATGTGAAAGGTGACGCGCTCATCGGCAGAAAAACCTTTCCGCTGGTGTACGGCATGCGCAAAGGAAAAATAATCATTGCCGTCGCCTATCTGCTTTCCATTGTTATTGCCCACTACACGCTGTTTATGCCCGGTGAACACAGCGGCAACGCTAGCGCCCTGTCCCTGTTTGAGATAGGATCCGCGCTTATTTTACTGTACGTCTCAGCGCGTCTTTGCAAAAGAGATGCCGACAGCCACTATGACCATTTCACCTACCGACTGTGGGAATACTGGTACACCCTGGTGTGTATTTCCATTATTGCCGTTTATATCAGCCGTTGACCGAGCACACTATGGAGAACACAATGCCTGAACATCATGAGCAGGTTATTTTGCTGGATGAGCATTTCCATCAGAGTGGGACAATGGATAAAGCCGTGGTGCACACCAGCCAGACGCCGCTGCATCTGGCCTTTTCCTGCTATGTGTTTAACCGCGAAGGGGAACTGCTGATTACCCGGCGGGCGCTCAACAAAGCCGCCTGGCCCGGCGTTTGGAGCAACTCGTTTTGCGGCCACCCGCAGCCCGGTGAAAGCCAAAGCGATGCGATCGTGCGCCGCGCCGACTTCGAACTGGGCCTGCCCATCAGCCCGCCGGAACTGGTGGTGCCCCGCTTCCAGTACTGCGTCACTGATGCCTCCGGCGTAATGGAAAACGAATTTTGCCCCATCTACGTCGCACGCAGCGACGCGCAGCCGCAACCTAATCCGCTGGAAGTGATGGAGTACGCCTGGGTCGGTATCGAACAGGTGATAGACGCCGTTAGCGCCGTTCCTCAGGTGTTTTCCCCGTGGATGGCGTTGCAGCTGCAGCAGCCGGAACTGCTGAAAAAAATCGGCGCGTTAGCCTGACGGGTCAATAAGAAGCGGAGACGGGGAACAGCCCCGCCTCACGCTGAACCGGCGCGTAAGAAAATGCGCCGGTAAGAGGGTTATTTCTTCACTGCGTTGTTAACCGCATCGTCGGCTTTCCAGACGCGATACTTCACTTCCGCGTCCTGCGGCACATAGACCACGATCGGCAGGCGGCTGTTGTAACGCTGCATGGCGGCATCGCCCAGATTCGCCGTCACAAAGGCTTCACGCTTGGTCTTGTCCGGGCAGGCCATCATGGTGCTCATCGGGCCGGAGAGTTTATCCAGCACCAGATAGTCATAGCCCCAGCCGGACAGGGTTTTGCTTTCCAGCTTGCCGCCCAGCCCGTGGTGGTTGCAGTCAACCTCCAGCGTTTTACCGATCAGCAGCTCAACTTTGTAGTTTTCTTCATGATCCTGTTTCGGCAGGTAAATCACCTGACGCGTCATGCCTTTCTCCGCCTGCGGGTAAGGGGCAATTTTTTCCAGCGGCTGCTGGCTGATGTCGCCCTTTTCAGTCGCATTGGTTGCCGCGCCGGCAGAAGCAGCCATCATCATGCCGGCTACTAACAAGGAGATCTTTTTCATGTTCTTTCCCTATGATTCATACTGAAAACCAGACATAAACTAATACACTATCCCAACACTTTCCAATAGTTTAATCTTCTTTACATTAAGAAATTGAAAGCTACAACCACTGGAACAAAAACAAATAACAGAATAAAAACAATTCACATAAGCAATGAATTGTAGCGCTAAGGTTTTCTTAAGCCGGGAGATTTACCGTTGGCAGACTGATGACTAACGGTGAGCTGACGCGTGGACCTCGAAAAACCATCCCGATCTTTATTAAATCAATCCTCAACGGCCAAACACTTTAAGAATGGCTCTATTTACTCTTTAACGCCATCCTTTTACCGTTGGCAGGTTTTTGGCTTAATTGTCAGTGGCTTGCTATTTTTATGGCTGTCGCGTGACGAACGCCTGGACTGGGCCATCAGCAATATGTGGTTCGACAGCGCCAGCGGGCACTTCCCCTGGCAGCATAACGTCTGGCTGGACGTGATTAATCACCGTTTATTGAAGATCGGCGTGATCGCGGCGTCGGTGCTGGCGCTGCTGTGGGGCATTTACCGACGCCATGCCCGGCTGATCCTGTGTATGTTGCTGATCGGCGTCGGGCCGCTGGTGGTCGGCCTGTTAAAGGCCGTCAGCGCGCACTCCTGTCCGTGGGATCTGGTGCAATATGGCGGGCAGGCGATGTCGTTCCCGCTGTTTGGCGCGTTGCCGGTTAACCCCGGCCCCGGCCGCTGCTTCCCCGGCGGGCACGCATCCAGCGGCTTTGCAGTGATGGCGCTGTTCTTTCTGTTTTATCCCCGGCGGCCAAACGTGGCTTACGCCTGCTGGGGGGCCGGCATCGCCCTGGGGCTGCTGATGGGCTTTGGTCAGGTGATGCGCGGCGCACACTTTTTTTCCCATAACCTGTGGGCAGGTTGGTGGGTTTGGTTCAGCCAATTGGCTGTTTATTGGTGGGTTAGCGGCGTTATTCGCCGCAAGACGAGGTAAATATTATGGAGCAATTGAACTATCTTCTTTTCGCCTGGATTAACGCGACCCCGGCCTCGCCCGCCTGGTCGATCGACTTCGCCACCTTTATTGCGCGCGATCTGATCGCGATTGTTCCGCTGCTGATCGTCGGCCTGTGGTTCTGGGGGCCGAAAGATGCGCTGGTTTCACAGCGTGAAGTGGTGGCCAAGACCACCATTGCGCTGGCGTTCGCCATCCTAACCTCTGCCGCTATCGGCATGCTGCTGCCGCACGAACGTCCTTTCGTCGCCGGCATCGGCTATACCTTCCTGCAGCACGCGCCGGACAGCTCCTTCCCCAGCGATCACGGCACCGCCATTTTCACCTTTGCCATGGCATTTCTGTGCTGGCACCGGCTGTGGTCCGGCATTGTGCTGATGGTTATCGCCGTCGCCATCGCCTGGTCGCGGGTTTTCCTCGGCGTACACTGGCCGCTGGATATGGTCGGCGGTTTCCTGCTCGGCATGGTCGGCTGCCTGGTAGCGCAGCTGGTGTGGAACCTGTTTGGCAGCGCGATCGCCGCCAAGCTGGAGCGCCTGTACCGCTTCCTGTTCGCCTTCCCTATCCGTAAAGGCTGGATCAAAGAGTAATCACCGCGCGGGGCTGTTCGGCCCCGCCGCCATTTCCCCCTGCGGTTACCTTCCCTTCAACACTCTTAATGTTATTTAAATAACAAAAAACCGCTAAAAACGTGGCAAAAAACCAAATATCCGCTATAATCACGGCCATTACATGTTATTATTATAACATTCATTGCTTACCATTAAGAGGATACGCCATGACCAGCGAAAACATTGATTACGCCAGCTATATCGACCATACCCTGTTGGCGATGGACGCCACCGAGCAGCAAATCAGCACGCTGTGTGAAGAAGCGCAGCAGCACAATTTCTATGCGGTATGCGTGAACTCCGGTTACGTGCCGCTGGTGGCGCAGCTGTTGCAGGACAGCACGGTAAAAGTCTGCTCGGTGATCGGCTTTCCGCTGGGCGCCGGCCTGACCGTCACCAAAGCCTTTGAAGCCAAAGCGGCGATTGCCGCCGGCGCACAGGAAATCGACATGGTCATCAACGTCGGCTGGCTGAAAAGCGGCATGCTGGACGATGTCAAAGCCGATATCGCCGCCGTGCGTGAGGTTTGCGCGGCTATCCCATTGAAGGTAATATTGGAAACCTGCCTGCTCAGCGACGCGCAAATCGTGCAAGTTTGTGAAATGTGTCGCGAACTTGACGTCGCTTTTGTCAAAACCTCAACCGGCTTCAGCACCGGCGGCGCTCGCGAAGAGCACGTTAAACTGATGCGCGCCACCGTGGGCAGCGAAATGGGCGTAAAAGCCTCCGGCGCAGTACGCGACCGCGCGACCGCGAAAACGATGATCGAAGCCGGCGCCACGCGCATCGGCACCAGCTCCGGCGTAGCCATCGTATCCGGCGAGCAGGCCGCCGCCGGCAGTTACTGATAGCAACGCCCCCGGGATACTGGTAGTGACCGGGCGCATTTGTTGACCGATGCGGGGTAATGCGTAGTACGCACTGCTCCGCATTGTTGTATCTGGCCCTGGGCCGCCACGGATATCTCTTTAATCTCTAAACCGACGGGAGCAACGAATGGAAACGCGGCGCGAAGAACGCATCAATCGCTTAGTCCAGGTATTAAAGCGTTCTGACAAAATCCACTTAAAAGAAGCCGCCGCGCTGCTGGGGGTGTCGGAAATGACCATCCGCCGCGATCTCAGCGCCGAACCTGCGGCGGTGGTATTGCTGGGCGGCTACGTGGTGACCGACCCGCGCAACAACGGCGTGACCCATTACTTTGTTTCCGACCAGAAAGCCAAACAGGTGAGCGAGAAACGGCGCATCGGCCTGCTGGCCGCACCGCTGATCGCAGAGAACGATACGGTGTTCTTTGATTGCGGCACCACCACGCCGGCGATTATCGACGCCATTGCCGACGACCTGCCCTTTACCGGCGTCAGCCACTCGCTGAACACCTTTCTGGCCCTGCAGGACAAGCCACAGTGCAAGGTTATCCTGTGCGGCGGCGAGTTCAAGCCGAACAACTATATTTTCAGCAGTATCGGCCAGCGCAACGAAATGGACAGTATCTGTCCCAACATCGCCTTTATTTCCGCCGCCGGCCTCAGCCTGCAGCAGGGCGCCAGCTGCTTTAACTTTGACGAGCTGGATATGAAACACCGGGCGCTGGCGACGGCGCAACGCAAGGTGCTGGTGGCCGACCACAGTAAATTCGGCAAGGTGAAACCGGCCTGCATCGGCCCGCTGACCCTGTTTGACCACGTCATCACCGACCAACGCCCCGACGACGAATTCAGCGATTTCTTCAGTCAGCACGCTATCACCCTGCGCTACTGAACCATTCAGGCCGCTGAGCACGCTCAGCGGTTCTCCTTGTCCCCATTATCCGCCAATTAATTACCAATAATCCTATCCGAATCCGGCAATAGGTTAATAAATTGCAACCGGTAACGGGAGTTATTATTTTTTCCAAAGGAAATAACGGTAAAATAATGAGCAGCGGCATAAGTGCTCAGCACGTTTTTAGTCCCTCTTCCTGCGCCGAGCATTGATTAAAATAACACCAAGGGCATCATTTATTAGCGCTCAAACAGCCATAAGTGCACTTTTATATGATAAATAGCTAAGCAGCGCCCGCCGTTAATAAATCATTTCGCCTGACCAGGGCCACAGAAGAAAAACACAGTAATTAAATAAAAATCAGTTAGTTAACAAAAATCCATCCGACGCTTTGATGTGATCGCCATCACCAAACCTGCATATTCATCGTTTTTAGCTAGATCCTGGCCACTGCTTAAAATATATTGCTCACCTTCTATACGCAGGCAGCGTTTTATCCGGCAAATCTGGCAAAAACCCAGATAACGCTGGTGGTAATAAAAAAACACAATAAAGCATAATGCTTCATGATAAAGAACATTTAATAAATAAAATATTAACAAACCAGTCTTTATCCGCATATATATCGCATTTGGGAGCATGATCACGGTTGTTTATGCTGTAAATCGTTATCTTTCTGCCATCAAAAACGGAAGACAAGAATCTTCTGAGCCAATACCCTATTTCCGCCCAACCTGGAGCGGCATGATTTTTAGTGTTAGTTGATCGCCACGATAATTAGCACAGTAAATAACCAGGGGGAAGTTCCTTTATCCCCGCAGGAAGCACCTGATTTAGCCGAATGCCGATCACTGATTTACGGCTTTCGGTTGTAACGTAAATTTTTGACTTTGCTTTTAAATTAACGTGTTCACTTCGGAGATATTTATGGACACTACACAGACCGGCACGATCGTCTCGGCAGCATCGGGTTCCAGCAGTACCTGGCGTAAAAGCGATACCATGTGGATGTTGGGCCTGTACGGCACCGCCATCGGCGCGGGCGTACTGTTCCTGCCCATCAACGCCGGGATCGGCGGCCTGATCCCGCTGATTATTATGGCCATCATCGCATTCCCGATGACGTTCTTCGCCCACCGCGGCCTGTGCCGCTTTGTCCTGTCCGGTAAAAATCCGGGCGAAGATATCACCGAGGTGGTGGAAGAGCACTTCGGCATCAGCGCCGGCAAACTGATTACCCTGCTCTACTTCTTTGCCATCTACCCTATCCTGCTGGTTTACAGCGTCGCCATCACCAACACCGTCGACAGTTTCATCACCCACCAGCTGGGCATGACCTCACCGCCGCGCGCCATTTTGTCGCTGATCCTGATCGTCGGCCTGATGACCATCGTGCGCTTCGGTGAGCAGGCCATCGTCAAGACCATGAGCATTCTGGTGTTCCCGTTTGTCGCCGTGCTGATGCTGCTGGCGCTGTACCTGATCCCGAACTGGAGCGGCGCTATCTTCGAAAACGTCTCCCTGTCAGGCGCCGGCACCGGTATGGGCCACGGCCTGATGATGACGCTGTGGCTGGCGATCCCGGTGATGGTGTTCTCCTTTAACCACTCGCCGATCATTTCCGCCTTCGCCGTAGCAAAACGCGAAGAGTACGGCGCGGACGCCGAGAAAAAATGCTCACGCATTCTGGCTTACGCCCACATCATGATGGTGCTGACCGTGATGTTCTTCGTGTTCAGCTGCGTACTCAGCCTGTCGCCGGCCGATCTGGCGGAAGCCAAGGCGCAGAACATCTCCATTCTGTCGTACCTGGCCAACCACTTTAACAACCCGATGATTGAGTACATCGCGCCGGTTATCGCCTTTGTCGCCATCACCAAATCGTTCCTGGGCCACTACCTCGGCGCGCGTGAAGGTTTCAACGGCATCGTCAGCAAATCGCTGAAAACCCGCGGCAAAACCATCAGCAGCGGCAAACTGAACCGCCTTACCGCCATCTTTATGCTGGTCACCACCTGGATTGTCGCGACGCTGAACCCAAGCATTCTGGGCATGATCGAAACCCTGGGCGGCCCGATTATCGCCATGCTGCTGTTCCTTATGCCGATGTACGCCATCCGTAAAGTGCCGGCGATGCGTAAATACGCCGGCCATATCAGCAACGCCTTCGTGGTGCTGATGGGTCTGATCGCCATGTCGGCCATCCTGTACTCGCTGTTTAGCTAAACGCACTCCCGCCGGCGCGCCACGCGCCGGCCTGCTCCATCCCCCTATTCTGTATTTACCGCCTGACACCTGAAGAAGGAGGCGAGACTATGGTCAGCGTTTTCGATATTTTCAAAATCGGCATCGGCCCGTCCAGTTCCCACACCGTCGGCCCGATGAAAGCCGGCAAACAGTTTATCGACGAGCTTATCGCCCATCAGCAGCTGATGGACGCCACCCGGCTGGTGGTGGATGTTTACGGTTCACTCTCCCTGACCGGGAAAGGCCACCATACCGACCTGGCGATCATTATGGGGCTGGCGGGCAATTTGCCCCATGACGTCGATATCGACGCCATCCCCGGTTTTATCCGCCAGGTGGAGCAAACCGGCCGCCTGCCACTGGCTCACGGCTGCCACGAGGTGGATTTTCCGCTGGCGAGCAGCATGAACTTCCACCGTGATAACCTGCCGCTGCATGAAAACGGCATGCGCATCCGCGCCTTCGACGGCGAACGGCTGCTGCACAGCAAAACCTATTACTCGATCGGCGGCGGTTTTATCGTTGATGAGGCGCATTTCGGCCACGCCGCCGATGCGGCACTGCCGCTGCCCTATCCGTTCCGCTCCGCGCAGGATCTGCAGCAGCACTGCAAAGACACCGGCCTGTCGCTGTCCGGTCTGGTGATGCAAAACGAGCTGGCGCTGCGCAGCAGGGAAGAGATTGAGTCGCACTTTACCGCCATCTGGCAGGTGATGCGTACCGGCATCGAACGCGGGATGAACACCGAAGGGCTGCTGCCCGGCCCGATGAAAATCCCGCGCCGCGCCGCCGCCCTGCGCCGCCTGCTGGTGACCGGCGATAAGAACAATACCGACCCGATGAACGTGGTGGACTGGCTCAATATGTTCGCCTTTGCGGTCAACGAAGAGAATGCCGCCGGCGGACGGGTGGTCACCGCCCCGACCAACGGCGCCTGCGGGATTATTCCGGCGGTGCTGGCCTATTACGACCAATTTATCCGGCCGGTTAACACCAATTCCTATAGCCGCTTCTTCCTCGCCGCCGGCGCCATCGGTGCGCTTTACAAAATGAACGCGTCGATTTCCGGCGCGGAGGTCGGCTGCCAGGGCGAGGTCGGCGTCGCCTGCTCGATGGCCGCCGCCGGGCTGGCGGAGCTGATGGGCGGCAGCCCGGCGCAGGTATGCATTGCGGCGGAGATCGCCATGGAGCACCACCTGGGGCTGACCTGCGATCCGCTGGCCGGCCAGGTGCAGGTGCCCTGCATCGAGCGCAACGCCATCTCCGCCGTCAAGGCGGTCAACGCCGCGCGGATGGCGCTGCGGCGCACCAGCGAGCCGCGGGTGTGTCTGGATAAGGTGATCGAAACCATGTACGAAACCGGCAAGGACATGAACGCCAAATACCGTGAAACCTCACAGGGTGGGCTGGCGATCAAGGTGGTGGCCTGCAATTAACGCTTGCGCGGCCTGAGGTTGATGACAAAGTTGTCTGATGACCCGAGATACCCGGGCCTAGCGTAACGAGGGGCATTATGGGACGCATCCCTGCGTCCCACCCTACGGGCCAGCCTGGCGGCTGTTCAAATTTGCTCCCGGCAAATTTGTCCGGCGGCTAATGCCGCTACGACCCCATCGCCACGCTCTCCCTAATAACAAGCTTTGTCAGTAGTCTGAAAGGGCGCATCAAGCGCCCTTTTTTACCTCGCCGGTTACGGTCAGCCGAAGATGCTGCCGAACCACTGGGTCAGTTTCATCATCACCATGTCCCAGATGCGGCTGAAGAAGTTGCCCTCCTTCACTTCCTCCATCACCACCAGCGGACGCTGGTCAACGGTTTTACCGTCCAACTGGAAATCAATGGTGCCCACCACCTGGTTCTTCGCCAGCGGCGCTTCCAGCGTAGCGGAATTCAGCTTGTAGCTGGCCTTCAGGTTTTTCATCTGCCCTTTCGGGATGGTGATCGCTGCATCTTTCGCCACGCCCAGCGGCACTTCGCTCTGCTCGCCGTACCAGACGCGCTGGGTAATAAACGGTTTGTCCGCCTTGATTGGCGTGACGGTTTCAAAGAAGCGGAAACCCCAGGTCAGCAGCTTTTCGCTTTCACTAAAGCGCACGCGGTCGCTCGGCGCGCCCAGCACCACCGAAATCAGCCGCATCGGTCCTTCCGCCGCCGAGGCCACCAGGTTATGGCCGGCGCCGCTGGTATAGCCGGTTTTGATACCGTCCACCTTCAGGTTCGAGCTCCACAGCAGGCGGTTGCGGTTTACCTGGCGGATTTTATTGAAGGTGAACTCTTTCTCTTTATGCAACGCATACTCATCCGGCACGTCGCGGATCAGCGCCTGGCTCAGCAGCGCCATATCGCGGGCGGTGCTGTACTGCCCTTCCGCATCCAGGCCGTGCACCGTCAGGAAGTGGGTATTCTTCAGCCCCAGATGTTTGACGTAGTTGTTCATCAGCCCGACAAACGCATCCTGGCTGCCGGCCACGTAGTCCGCCAGCGCAATGCTGGCGTCGTTGCCCGACTGAATCACGATGCCTTTGTTCAGCTCCATCACCGGCACCTGATCGCCCGGCTTGATAAACATCAGAGAAGAGCCGCGCAGCGTCGGGTTACCGGTCGCCCAGGCGTCTTTACCCACGGTGACCGAATCGGTCGGTTTGATCTTACCGGCTTTAATCGCCTGGCCGATAACGTAGCTGGACATGATTTTGGTCAGGCTGGCCGGATCAAGCCGGGTGTCCGGGTTGCCTTCCGCCAGAATGCTGCCGCTGTTGTAATCCATCAGAATAAACGCCTTGGCGTCCACCTGCGGAGCCGCCGGCGGCGCGGCGGCCTGCACGGCCGGCGTTGCCAATAACAGAAAACCGACGCTGAAGGTCAGCTTTTTCATGGAGGAAGCTAAATGTGTTTTCATCATGTCGTCGCCAGAGTATCCATTCAATTTATTGAAATCGCGTTACCGTTCAAACTCGTTACGTCAGCCAACCAGCGAGCAATCCCGGGGACCCGCGCCCTGCCGCGTGCCCCTTGCTACGGGTCGTATCCGGTCAGCGCTGTGTAAAGAGTTTATTAGACCCATCTTATTTTTGCAGGGATTCGCATGAAATTTCAGCATTTTTACATAACTGTACGCTTTCGCGCGTAAATTGTCGAAAATGCCGGCCTGACGCGTTTTTTTTAACCCACCGACGGCTGCACGTCCACACGCCCACACTGCTTTACGCCTGAACGGCCAAAATGGAATTAATATATTCCAAGGTGGCATATGTAGCAGTTATTTGTTCTTTTAATTAGGCAAACTCTCAGAGCTATCATCCAGATAACGGCGAATAAACCGCATTATTCTGGAGGAATGTCATGGCCATCGCACAATCGGCGCTCGCGACCATCGGCAACACGCCAATGCTGGAGCTGACCCACTTTGATACCGGCCCCTGCCGGCTGTTTATCAAACTGGAGAACCAAAACCCCGGCGGCTCCATCAAAGATCGCGTCGCGCTGTCGATGATCGAACAGGCCGAACGCGACGGAAAGCTGCAGCCCGGTGGCACCATCATTGAGGCCACTGCCGGCAATACCGGACTGGGGCTGGCGCTGGTCGCCGCGCTGAAGGGCTACCGCCTGACGCTGGTGGTGCCGGATAAAATGAGCCGCGAAAAAATCTTCCACCTGCGCGCGCTGGGGGCCAACGTAGTGCTGACCCGCTCTGACGTCGGCAAAGGGCACCCGGCCTATTATCAGGATTACGCCCAGCGGCTGGCGGACGACACGCCGGGCGCCTTCTATATCGATCAGTTCAACAACCCGGCCAACCCGGCGGCGCATACCGCCACCACCGCGCCGGAGCTGTGGCGGCAGATGGATCACAACGTCGACGCCATTGTGGTCGGCGTCGGCTCCGGCGGCACCCTGAGCGGGCTGAGCCGTTACTTTGCCGAGGTGTCTCCCGCGACCCGCTTCGTGCTGGCGGACCCGGCCGGCTCCATTCTGGCGGACTACCTCGACGACGGGAAGATAACCGCCGCCGGCAGTTGGTTGGTGGAGGGCATTGGCGAAGACTTTGTGCCGCCGCTCAGCGACTTTCGTCAGGTGGCGGCCGCCTACCGTATCGACGACCAGGAAGCCTTCACCACCGCGCGCCAGCTGCTGCAGAGCGAGGGCATCCTGGCCGGTTCGTCCACCGGCACCTTACTGGCCGCCGCGCTGCGCTACTGCCGGGCGCAGACCGAGCCGCAGCGGGTAGTGACATTCGTCTGCGACAGCGGCAATAAGTACCTGTCCAAAATGTTTAACGACCGCTGGATGCAGGAGCAAGGGCTACTGGCGACCACCCGGTTCGGCGATCTGCGCGATCTGATCGCCTACCGTCACGATGAAAACGCCGCGGTAACCGCCGCGCCGGACGATACGCTGGCGGTGGTGCACGCCCGCATGCGTCTGTACGACATCTCACAGTTGCCGGTGCTGGACAACGACCGGCTGGTCGGCCTGATCGACGAGTGGGATCTGCTGCACACCCTGCAGGCCGACGCCGGCAACTTTCGCCTGCCGGCCGAACAGGCCATGACCCGCCGGGTGCAGACGCTGCAAAAAGACGCCGATCCGCAGGCGCTGCTGGCGACCTTCGACCACGGCCACGTGGCGGTCATTCTCGACGGCGAGCGCTTCCTCGGCCTGATTACCCGCACCGACGTTCTGAACGCCTGGCGCCAAAAACTCCGTTAATCAAGGACTCTGTTATGACCAAGTTTGCCACCCAAACCGTACATGCCGGCTATACGCCGGACGCCACCGGCGCCGTGATGCCGGCCATTTACGCCACCTCGACCTATGCCCAGCCGGCGCCGGGCGAGCATACCGGCTATGAATATTCACGCAGCGGCAACCCGACCCGCAGCGCGCTGGAAAACGCCATTGCCGAGCTGGAAAACGGCAGCCGCGGCTACGCCTTCGCCTCCGGGCTGGCCGCCTGCTCCACGGTGCTGGAGCTGCTGGATCAGGGCAGCCATCTGGTGGCGGTCGACGACCTGTACGGCGGCACTTACCGCCTGCTGGAAAAAGTGCGCAGCCGCACGGCCGGGCTGCGCGTCACCTATGTCACGCCGGGCGACACGGCGGCGCTGGAGCAGGCGATCGAAGCCGACACCAAAATGATCTGGGTGGAAACCCCGACCAATCCGCTGCTGAAGCTGGCCGATCTGGCGGCCATCGCCGCCATCGCCAAGCGGCACAACCTGATCAGCGTGGCGGACAACACCTTCGCCTCGCCGTATCTGCAGCGCCCGCTGGAGCTGGGGTTCGACGTGGTGGTGCACTCCGCCACCAAATACCTGAACGGCCACTCCGACGTGGTGGCCGGCCTGGCGGTGGTCGGCGATAATCCGCCGCTGGCGGAGCAGCTCGGCTTTCTGCAGAACGCGGTAGGCGGCATTCTCGACCCGTTCAGCAGCTTCCTCACCCTGCGCGGCATCCGCACCCTGGCGCTGCGGATGGATCGCCACAGCGCCAGCGCGCTGCGCATTGCCCAGTGGCTGGAGCAGCAGCCGCAGGTGGAAAACGTCTACTACCCGGGATTAACCACTCACCCGCAGCATGCATTGGCCGGCCGGCAGATGCAGCAGTTCGGCGGCATGATTTCGCTGCGGCTGCGCGGCGATGACGACTACGCGCGCCGGGTCATCAGCAGGCTGGCCCTGTTTACGCTGGCGGAGAGCCTGGGCGGGGTGGAAAGCCTGATCGGCCAGCCCGCCAGCATGACGCACGCCTCCATTCCGCTGGAACAGCGGCTGAAAACCGGCATCACGCCGCAGCTGCTGCGCCTGTCGGTCGGCATTGAAGACGCCGACGATCTGATTGCCGATCTGCAGCAGGCGCTGGCGGAATAAACCTGCCCCCTTTCCCTCTCTCCCCGGCCGGGGATGCCGGCCGTCATACCAGCGTCATCAATATTCCTTAAGCTCGGCGCAATTTTATCGCCCGCGGCGAATCCGCTATCCTGAAGCGCAACCGTACCCGACCGGAGAAAATACCATGGACCTAGCCCTGTTCGACCTGGATGAAACCCTGATTAATGAAGACAGCGCCAGCCTGTGGATCCGCTGGCTGGTTTCCCAGGGGTTTGCGCCGGCGGAGCTGGCGACCAAGGAGCAGCAATTGATGCAGCACTATTATCAGGGCCGACTGTCGATGGAGCAGTATATGCAGGCCACGCTGTCGCCGCTGGCCGGGCGCAGCGTCCAGACCGTCGCCGGCTGGGTGACGCGCTATATCCGCCGCGATATTCTGCCGCGTGTCTACCCCGCGGCGCAGCAGCGCCTGCAGTGGCACCGCAGCCGCGGCGACCATATTCTGGTCATCTCCGCCACCGGCGAGCATTTGGTGGCGCCGATCGCCGAGCAGCTCGGCGCCGACGGCGCGCTGGCGATCGGCGTTGAGGTGGACGACGGCCGCTTTACCGGCCGCACCTACGGCACCATGACCTATCAGCAGGGGAAGGTCACCCGGCTGGAGGCGTGGCTGGCGCAGCATCCCGAACGACGTTTCGGCCAGCTGTACGCCTACAGCGACTCGCTGAACGACCGGCCGATGCTGGAATATGCCGACCATGCGGCGGTGATAAATCCTGACGCCGAACTTCAGGCGCTGGCGCAGCAAAACGGCTGGGAGGTATGCAGCTGGACGCGCTAACGCAAACTCCGGGTGACAAACGGCGGATTGTGGCGTAGGAATAAAGCACTCAATGACACCGTCTATCTGGAGGCATGCCATGCTGACTATCTGGGGCAGAGAGAATTCCAACAACGTGCGCAAAGTACGCTGGTGCGCCGCCGAGCTGGGGCTGAGTTACCAGCACATCAACGCCGGCGGCGCCTACGGCAAAGTGGATGAACAGCAGTACCGCGCGCTTAACCCGAACGGCCTGGTGCCGCTGCTGCAGGACGATGACTTTGTGCTGTGGGAGTCCAACACCATCGTGCGCTATCTGGCGGCCAAATACGGCGACGCACCGTGTTCTGGGGACTGGTGCGCACCCTGCCGGAGCAGCGCGATATGCTGAAGATTGAAGCGGCGATCGCCTCGCTGGAAAAGTGCTTTGATATCGTCGAGCAGGAGCTGGGGCGGCAGCCTTATCTCTCCGGCGAGGCGTTCGGCATCGGCGATATTCCGCTCGGCAGCTTTATTTACGCCTGGTTCGAAATGCCGATCGAGCGGCAACAGCGCCCCAATATGGAACGCTGGTATCAGCAGCTCTGCGCCCGCCCGGCCTACCGCAGCGGCGTAATGACGCCGTTAACCTGATTGCCCTTCGCCCACGCGCAGCAGTTTGCCGTTGCTTTCATCGGTTAGCAGATACAGATAACCGTCCGGCCCGCTGCGCACTTCACGGATCCTCTCGCCGCGATCCTCCAGCAGCCGCTCTTCCGCCACGATTTTATTGTCCACCAGCGTCAGTCGGATCAACGCCTTCTGCGCCAGCGCGCCGATAAACAGCGAATGCTGCCAGCCGCTAAAGCGCGGGTTATTGTAAAACGCCATGCCGCTGATGCCCGGCGACACCTGCCAGTAGTGCGTCGGCGCCTGCGTCCCCGCGGCAAACTGCCCTTTGGCCTCCGGAATCGGCTGCCCGGAGTAGTTGATGCCGTAGGTGGCGATCGGCCAGCCGTAGTTTTTCCCCGGCTGCAGAATGTTGATCTCATCGCCGCCGCGCGGGCCATGCTCATGCTCCCACAGCTCGCCGCTCCACGGATTGAGCGCCAGCCCCTGCGGGTTACGGATGCCGTACGCCCAAATCTCCGCCCGTTTGCCCGACTGGCCGGCAAACGGATTGCCCGGCGCCGGCTTGCCCTCGGCGGTCAGGCGCACCACCTTGCCCTGCAGCTTGTCGAGGTCCTGCGCCGTCGGCCGCTGGTTGTTTTCCCCCAGGGCGACAAACAGCAGCCCCTGACGGTCAAACACCATCTTGCCGCCGAAGTGGTTGCCCACCGACAGCTTCGGCTGCTGGCGGAAGATAACGCGGAAATCCTCCAGCCGGCGTTTGTCCTCGCTCAGCCGGCCGTAGCCCACCGCGGTGCCGGCTTTACCGCCATCGCCGGCTTCGGCAAAGCTGAGGTACACCCGGCGACTGCTGGCGAAGTCCGGCGCCAATACCACGTCCAACAGCCCGCCCTGCCCCTGCGCATAGACCTGCGGTACGCCATCGATCGGCGCCGACAGACCTTGGTCCTGCTGCCACAGGCGTAAACGGCCGGGCCGCTCGGTAATTAACATGCCCTGCTGAGCGGGTAAAAACGCCAGCGACCAGGGATATTCCAGCCGCTCCTGCAGCTGGGTGACCTCGGGCGCAGCCTGTAGGCCGCCGCTCAGCAGCAGGCCGGTGAGTAATGTCGTTCGGGTCAGTCGAAGCATGTATCCTCCTTATTTATCAGCGCCTTTTCAGTGTAGCCCAGCCGCCCCGCGCTGCCGCCGGCCGGCCGTTTATCTTTGGCTTTATCTGTGCTTAAGTTAAGAAAAGCACAAGGAGCAAGTATGAATATCACCGTAACCGAAACCATGAATGATGAGACGCTGGACGCCGTGCGCCAGGGGCTGATGGCGTACAACCGGCCGTTTATCGACACCAGCCTGCGTCAGCCGCTCAGCGTCTACGCCAACGATGATGACGGCCAGGTGGTCGCCGGCCTGACCGCCGTCACCTGGGGCAACTGGCTGAGTATCGACTGGCTGTGGGTAGCGGAAAGCCAGCGCGGCAGCGGCCTGGGGCGTCAGGTGATGCTGGCGGCGGAGCAGCAGGCGATGGCGCGCGGCTGTCGCTATGCCCGCGTGGACACCTTCAGTTTCCAGGCGCGGCCGTTTTATCAGAAGCTGGGCTATCAGGTGCAGATGACGCTGGAAAACTATCCGCTGGAGCACCAGTGCTATTTCCTGACCAAAACGCTGAAGAATTAACGGGTGGCAAATGGACAGCAAAACCATGGTGGTCAACAGCGTCGCCTATAAGGCGGGCAAGCGTTTGAACGACGTCACGATTGACGACATCAGCGAGGTGGTCAAACAGCCGGACACCTTTGTCTGGCTGGGGCTATGGCAGCCTGAAGACGCCTTTATGCGTAAAATTCAGCAGGAGTTCGGCCTGCACGATCTGGCGATTGAAGATGCGCTCTGCGCCCATCAGCGGCCGAAGATCGAAACCTACGGCGATTCGCTGTTTATCGTGGTGAAAACCGCGCAGATGGCCGGCGCAGAAGACGAGGTGGAGTACGGCGAAACGCACTTTTTCGTCGGCAAAAACTTCCTGATCACCGTACGTCACGGCGCGTCGGTCAGCTACGCGCCGATCCGCGCCAAGGCGGAGGAAAACCCCAAACAGCTGTGCCACGGCCCCGGCTTTGCGCTGTACGCCGTGCTGGATTTTATCGTCGACAATTACCGGCTGATCGTCGCGCGCTTTGAAACGCTGATCGAACGGCTGGAAGCCAGCATGTTCAACGCCGAATTCGATCAGACCGCGATTGAAAATGTCTACGGCCTGCGGCGCCACCTGCTGGCGCTGCGCAACGCCGCCCAGCCGATGGATGAAATCTGCAGCCAGCTGATCCGGCTGCATGAAGAGGTGATTCCGAAGGAACTGCGCGCCTATGTGCGCGACGTGCAGGACCATGCGCGTCAGGTGGTCAGCACCATCGACGATATGCGCGAAATGCTGACCAACGCCATGCACGTCAATCTGGCGCTGGTGACGGTGAAACAAAACGAAGTGGTGAAAAAGCTGGCCGGCTGGGGGGCGATTCTGGCCATCCCGACGGTGATTTTCAGCCTGTACGGCATGAACTTCGCCGATATGCCGGAGCTGAAATTCCCCTGGGCCTACCACGCGACGCTGGCGGTCACCGTCGGCGGCTGCGCGCTGATGTACCAAAAGCTCAAACGCGCCGGCTGGCTGTAGCCGGCGCACCGACAAGCCTCTCTCCCGTCGGGGCTCCGCCGCGAGTACCGGCAAGATCGCGCTGGCGGCTTCCGCCTGCCCC
This sequence comes from Serratia sp. FGI94, assembly GCF_000330865.1. Taxonomy (NCBI): domain Bacteria; kingdom Pseudomonadati; phylum Pseudomonadota; class Gammaproteobacteria; order Enterobacterales; family Yersiniaceae; genus Serratia; species Serratia sp. FGI94. The sequence continues at coordinate 1,603,245 of NC_020064.1, read as the reverse complement.
CTTCCCGCTGACCTGACCCAAATCACGGCCGAATTCGATGTAAGAAATTTCTGCCGCATCACAGAAAAAACCAGACATTGAAACATTTTTGTGACAAATCACTCAAGATGATTACATTCCCGAGCAATACAAGGCGTTCGTCGTGATAATGATTTTACTGTGTACATTTAAGTTTTACACAGTAAAACACAAGGTTCACCTTCGTTCGCGGGCTAGCGCCTGACAATTTTGTGAGGAATAGAATGTCTGAGAATATGCACAACGCGGATGCGATACCCGATCTCGAGCAACAGACCGTTAAGCGCGTGATCTGGCGGATCCTGCCGTTTCTGATCGTCTGCTATCTCATCGCCATTATCGATCGCGGTAATATTGGCATGGCCTCCCTGCAGATGAACGAAGAGCTTGGGCTGTCGAAGGCCGTATTCGGCCTGGCGAGCAGCCTGTTCTTCGTCGGCTATTTTATTTTTGAAGTGCCCAGCAACCTGGCGATGCAAAAGATCGGCGCGAAAATATGGATCTCGCGCATTATGGTGAGCTGGGGCATCATTTCCGTGTGCACCGCTTTCGTCTCCAGCGCGGAAATGCTCTATGTGCTGCGCTTCCTGCTGGGGGCGGCCGAGGCGGGCTTTTTCCCCGGCGTGATCCTGTATCTCACCTACTGGATCCCGGGTAAATATCGCGCCCGCGTGATTGCAACTTTTATGGTGGCGATTCCGGCGGCCAACTTTATCGGCTCGCCGATTTCCGGCGCCATTCTGTCGCTGGATGGCTGGCTGGGGCTGCGCGGATGGCACTGGCTATTTATTCTGGAAGGCTTCCCGGCGATCTTCCTCGGCATCGCCGCCTTTTTCTTCCTCAGCAACCGCCCGGAAAACGCCGACTGGCTGACCAAAGCGCAGCGGGAGTGGCTGCAGGCTAAGCTGGCGGAAGAAAACGCCCAGCGTAAAGTCATCGGCCATATCTCGCTCTGGCAGCTGCTGCGCCATAAACACATCTGGCTGATGGCGCTGATCTATGCCGGCGCTTCCGCCGCCGGCTCCACGCTCAGCGTCTGGTCGCCGCAGCTGCTGAAGTCTTACGGCCTGGATAACTTCAGCACCGGGCTGGTCAACGCCATTCCTTACGGCCTGGCTTCCGTACTGATGATCGTCTGGGGCAGAAGCTCCGATCGCAGCGGCGAACGCCGTTGGCATACCGCGCTGACGCTGTTCCTGATCGCCGGCGGCTTACTGTCCGCCTTCCTGCTGAACTCCCTGACGGGCAGCGTGATCGTACTGTCGATGGTGCTGATCGGCGCCTACTCCATGAAAGGCCCGTTCTGGGCGCTGGCGTCCGGCTGGCTCTCTTCCGGCACCGCCGCAGCCGGACTGGCGGCGATCGGCGCCATGGCCAACCTGATCGGCGGCGGGTTAATGGTGAACGTTTACGGCATCATCAACGATCAGACCGGCAGCCATACCCTGGCCATGCTGCCTCTGGCGCTGCTCTGTGGCGCAGGGGGCGTGGCCGTACTGATAATGGGGCGCAAACGGGCGCTGCAGGTCAAGCTGGATAACCCGGTCAGCCCCGTCAATAAATAAGCCAGCCAATCTTCCCCACAAAGCATGCCCAACGGCATGCTTTGTTTTTTTATCCGCCGGTAACGACAGGAGTAGCATCCATGCCCTTTTCACGCCGCGATTTTCTCCAGGCCGGCTGCGCGCTCGGCGCCTATCATGCGTTCTCTGCCTTTGCACAGACGCCGTTCAGCACCGGCGACGAACAGCCCACGCTCCCCATCCCGCCGGGCAGCGTGGACTGCCATATGCACCTCTACGATGACCGTTACCCGGCCGTCGCCGGCGCCCGCCTGCGGCCGCCCAATGCGTCGCTCGCGGATTATCAGCGCCTGCAAACCCGGTTGGGCATGCAACGGATGGTGATCGTTACGCCATCCACTTACGGCACCGACAACCGGCTGCTGCTTGCCGGCCTGCAGCAAAGCGCCGGCAACGCCCGCGGCGTGGCGGTGATCGATACCACGATCGACGACGCGAGGCTTGAACAGATGGACCGGGCCGGCGTGCGCGGCATTCGTTTTAACTTAAGGACCGGAGGTACGCCGCTCGCCGCGCTGGAAACGCTGGCGGCGCGCATTGCGCCGCTCGGCTGGCATATTCAGCTGGTGGCGACCGGCGAGGCGTTTATCGCGTTGGAGCAGCGTCTTGCCGCGCTGCCCGTGCCTCTGGTGATCGACCATATGGGGCATATTCCACAGCCGGCAGGGGTTAATTCAGCGGCATTCCACACGCTTCTGCGCCTGATCGCGCGCGGCAATAGCTGGATAAAGCTGTCGGGGCCTTACATCACATCCCGGGTCGGCCCGCCCTCTTATCACGACGTCGGCCTGGTGGCCGCCGCGCTGGTGCAGGCCAATCCACAGCGCGTATTGTGGGGCAGCGACTGGCCGCATCCGACGGTGAAGCAACACAAGCCCGACGACGCCGCCATCCTCAACCTATTAGCCCGCTGGGCGCCGTCCTCTGTCGAGCAGGAGCGCATTCTGCGGATCAACCCCGGGCAGCTCTACGGCTTTGACGACGGCGAGCAGAGCTGACGATCAACAACAAGGCCTGGTGAACGCGCCACCAGGCCATTAACTGCCGCTCGACAAACGGGATAGGTATCGAGCTTATTCTTGCTGCCGATAGGGATCCTTGACCAGCGAGACGCCAACGGCGCCGATAAATAAAAACAGCGCGACCACTAACAGCGGCCACATAAACCCATCGGTCGACTGACGTATATAACCCATTAACGAAGGCCCGACAAACCCGCCGAGATTGCCGATGGAGACGATCATCGCCAACCCGCCGGCGGCGGCATTGCCGGTGAGAAAACCCGACGGCAGTGCCCAGAAAGAGGCCTGAAATGACAAAATGCCGCTGACCGTAACGCAAAGCGCCATAATCTTATACAGCGGACCGTCCAGCACGGCGCTGGCAACCAACGCCGCGGCGGCGATCAGCAGCGCACCGGCAATCCAGCGTATGCGGTGCGACCTATTCGCCCTGCGCGCCCAAAACAGCATGCAAAAAGCGCCGCACACATAAGGTATTGCGGTAAGGTATCCCGTCGCGCCGTGGCTGACGCCCAGCTGTTTGATGATCTGCGGCATCCATAGCCCGACGCCAATAGAGCCGACAATGCCGCAGAAGTTGATCATCGCCAGCAGGTAAAGCAGCGGATTGCGCACGGCATCGCGCAGGCTGGAACCATGGGCCGCAGAGATCTGCCGGCGTTCCGCGTCGAGACGCCGGTTAAGCAGGCTCTTTTCCCTGGCGTTCAGCCACGCCGCCTTTTCTGGCTTATCCTGCAGGTAAAACAGGCACATGACGCCCAGAATCACCGCGGGCAGCCCCTCAATCAGCAGCAGCCATTGCCAGTTGCGCATATGCTCATGGCCGGTGAGCTGCATCAGCGCGCCGGAGACCGGAGCGCCGATAATATTGGCGACGGGGATCCCCACCAGAAATGAGGCGGTAATCCTGGCGCGCCAGTTACCCGGAAACCAATAGGTAAAAAACAGGTAAATGCCGGGGGTAAACCCGGCCTCGGCGACTCCCAGACAAAAACGCGCCAGCGTAAAACTGACGGGGCCGGTCACGAAGGCGGTCAGCATGGAGATCACCCCCCAGGAAATCATGATGCGGGCTATCCATATGCGCGCGCCGACCTTTTGCATAATCAGATTGCTAGGAACCTCGAATAAAAAATAACCGATAAAGAACATGCCGGCGCCGAACCCGAACTGTTCCGCGGTGATCCCCAGATCCGCATTCATGCCCAGCGCGGCAAAGCTGACGTTGGTGCGATCCAGATAGCTGACCACGTAGCAAAGAAAGATAAAGGGCAAAATGCGCCAGAACGCTTTCCTGGCGACGGTTTCACTCTGCGCAAAATCACGGTTACTCATAGCCTCATGCGGCTCAGGAACGGCGTCCGGCGTTGCCGGCGCAGCCGAAGGTAGCGAGTGCAAAGTCATGACGATCTCCGTTGCGTTTGGTTAACGCAGGCTCGTGTTCAGAGAAAAGCGGTCGACAGCGACGGCAGCTGGCGACCCGGGGTGCGCATCGGACAGGTCAAGATGGCGCCGCTGACGGACTCGGTGACAAACAGCTGCCTGAAGCCTTCTCCGCCAAAACACAAATTGGTGGTTGAACGCCCGGCCGGGCTGGTCAAAATTTCTATCGGCTCAGCAAGCTCATTAAGCAGCCAGACGCGGCCCAGTCCCGGGTTGGCGATCAGCAGCTCGCCGTGCTGATTGACCGTCAGTCCGTCCGGCCCGCTGGGGCCGAAGGAGGTGAAAAACTGCCCGACTTTACTCACCGAACCATCAGGCTGCAGCGGCACCCGCCAGACGCAGTTGCCGCGCGTCATCGCCACGTACAGCACCTTTTCGTCCGGAGAGAGCACCAGTCCGTTTGGACTGGGGCAGTTATCCAGCAGCAGATCCAGACGGCCGTCCTGGCCCAGCCGGTACACCCGGCCGGTGGGATCGTGCAGGCCGGTTTGACCCTGGTCGGTAAAATAGAGGTTGCCCTGAGAGTCCGGCGTCAGGTCGTTCACACCGCGGAAGCTTTCGCTGTTGCGCCGCGACAGCCAGGGGGTGATACGCCTTTCCTGCAGCGACAGTTTCATCAGCCCGTGCCGATAATCGGTAATAATCAGCGTGTCGGGATCGGTCAGCTTCATGCCGTTGGGCTCCCCGTCGTACTGCACCAGCAGTTCCCAGCGGCCCGACATATCCACCTGGAAAATCCGGCCGTAAGGGATATCGCTCACCAACAGGTAACCGTCAGGGTGCCAGACCGGCCCCTCAAGGAAGGAGTCCGTCAGCTGCCCGCCGCGATTGGCGGCGGCCCAGGCATTGTGCGCGTCAGGGCGGCGGAAATGGTCAGGCAGACGGGAAAATAGCGCCATCTGCCGCGTCTCCGGCGAAGTCAGCCACGTCATGATACGACGTCCTGTTTTTCCACCACTTTCAGCACATTTTCCGCGGCGGTCACCCCCATTTTGATATAGGAATGATCGCTGACGCCGCCGATATGCGGGGAAATAATCACGTTGTCGATGTGCTGCCAGGGGTGCGGCGCGCTCAGCGGCTCCACGGTAAAACTGTCCAGCCCGGCCCAGCGGAGGGTGCCGTTATCCAGCGCCCGCAGCAGCGCGTCATCATCAATCAGGCCGCCGCGGGCGGTGTTCACCAGAATCGCCCCCTTTTTAAAACAGGACAGGGCCTCGTCGTTAATCATTCTGACGTTCTGCTCGGTCAGCGGACAGTGCAGAGAAACCACGTCAGAACGCGCATACAGCTGCTGCACATCGTCGACGGGCTGACAGCCGGCAGGGAAAGCGCCGGCATAGGGATCGTAAGCCAGTACGCGCATGCCAAACGCCTGGCCGACATCGGCAACGCGGCGGCCGATGGCGCCCAGCCCCACCAGGCCCAGCGTACGGCCTTCCAGCTCCAGCGATTTGTGCCGGGCTTTATCCCAGTGCCCCTGACGCAGGCGACTATCCAGCGGCAGCACCGATTTGGCGCAGGCGAGAATCATCGCCCAGGTGTGCTCGGCCACCGCGGCGGCATTGGCACCCGGCGCGGACTTCACCTCAATCTGCCGCGCGGCGGCGGCCGCTTGATCGATAATGTCGATCCCGCTGCCGTGCTTGGAAATCACTTTCAGCCCCGGCGCGGCATCCATAATGCGCGCGTTGATGCGGCCATAACGCACAATGATGCCAACCGGATTATGACGCTGACACAGCGCCACCAGATCCTCTTCCGACGGCTTCCCTCCGGCAAATACCACGAGGTAATCGTCCAGCAGCGCCATCGCCTCGGCGGCCAGATCGGCGCCGGTCACTAAAATCACCGCGTTATCGCTCATTGCAGCGCCTCCCCGTCCGTCAGCATGCCAGCAGAACGCAGAGCGCCGTCAAGCCAGGCCGGGCGTAAATCCCCGCCATGAATCGCCGCGATACGGCGGGTTTCCATCGCCAGCTTTTTCGCCGCCAGCGCCAGGATCAACGTAACCTCGGCGCGCGGAATAACCACCACGCCGTCGGCATCGCCGACCACCAAATCGCCGGGCGCAACGGCGGCGCCCGCCACGGAAACCGGGTAATTGACGCGTCCCGGAATGGACTTGGTCGGTCCACAAGGGTTCAGCCCGGATGAAAACACCGGGTAGCCTTTGGCGATCAGGGCATCGGCGTCGCGTACCGCGCCATCAATGATAATGCCGGCAATGCCGGCGGCCTCTGCCTGGGTTGACATGATCTCCCCCAGCAGCGCGCAGCTGAGATCGCCCTTGCCGTCCACCACGATCACATCGCCAGGCTGAGCGACCGCCAGCGCGGCATGGATCGCCAGGTTATCGCCGGGCCGCACTTCCACCGTAATGGCCGGGCCGGCGACTTTCATACTTGCCGCCAGCGGTTTAACCCGTCCATGCAGCGTCCCCCGGCGCCCTGCGACATCGGCAAGAATTGCCGCCTGAAATTCTGCCGCCTGTCTGACATAATCGGCGCAGACACGGTCAAAATGACGGTTAATCATCGGTTGTTCAGAAGCAGACATAGGACCTCTCATTGCGTGATTTGTTTTACACAGTAAAACTACGTTGTACAGAACAAAACAACTATATCGATGAAACGCTGAATCACGCCAGTGTTACGGGGCTGTTTATGATGTAAACACGATGTTACTCACAGTTTTCAGGTACACTCAGTGCCGACAGAAACTCAGGAGAAGAAAGAAATGGGAAATGAAGGCGTTCATGCGGTGGAGAAAGCGCTGGCCTTACTGGATTGCTTCAAACCAGGGGAAGAGAACCTGTCACTCACCGAGTTATCGCAACTTTCCGGCTACCATAAAACCACGGTGTACCGGCTGATGAACTCTTTGGAGCGCATGGGCTATATCGTGCGACGGGAAAGCGGCATCTATACGCTTGGCCCCAGACTGCTGTATCTGGGCAAACTTTATGAACAGTCGTTCCATCTGGCCAGCATTGTCCAGCCGGAATTGCAGGCGCTGGCGTCCGCCACCAATGAAAGCGCCAGCTGGTATGTGCTGGACGAAGGCAAGCGCCTTTGCCTGTTCCGCGCCGAAGCCTCTGACGGATTGCGCCATTCCCGCCTGCCCGGCTCCATCTATCCCCTTGATGACTCCGCCATCAGCCAGGTGCTGCGCTACTGGGGGATGAACGAGCCGCTGTTTGACGCCCCGCCGGCGGTGCCGCTCTATACTTCCGGCGCCAGGGACCCGCACATTTCCGCCTTTGCGGTTCCGGTGTTCGCCGAGGGAGAAAAGCTGACCGCGGCATTAGCCCTGACCGGGCCGTCCTCCAGACTGACGCTGGATAAAAAAGAGAGCGGTCTTGGCGAACTGATGCGCGATACGGCAGCCAGATTGTCCGCCAGGCTCGGCGCCCGCAAGCCGTTCTGCGACCCGATCTACGGCCGCGGTTAGCAACGCCGGCAGCCGTCAGCGGAGATGACTGTCCCACGGCGGCCATTGTATAATCCCCCTACTCCGAGCAATGGTATAGTGTGGAAGACATGGCTAAAATTGGATTTTTATCATTAGGTTGCCCTAAAAACCTGGTGGATTCGGAACGGATCCTCACTGAACTGCGTAACGAAGGCTATCAGGTGGTGCCGCGTTACGATGACGCCGAGTTGGTGATCGTCAATACCTGCGGCTTTATCGACAGCGCGGTGCAAGAGTCGCTGGAGGCGATCGGCGAAGCGCTGCATGAGAACGGCAAGGTGATCGTCACCGGCTGCCTCGGCGCCAAAGAAGACCAAATCCGCGAAGTGCACCCCAAGGTGCTGGAAATTACCGGGCCGCACAGCTACGAGCAGGTTTTGTCGCACGTTCATCACTATGTGCCGAAACCGCCGCATAACCCGTTCACCAGCCTGATACCGGCGCAGGGCGTCAAACTGACGCCGAAACACTACGCCTACCTGAAAATATCCGAAGGCTGTAACCACCGCTGCACCTTCTGCATTATTCCGTCGATGCGCGGCGACCTCGACAGCCGCCCTATCGGCTCGGTGCTGGATGAAGCCAAACGCCTGGTAGACGCCGGCGTCAAAGAGCTGCTGGTGATCTCCCAGGACACCTCCGCCTACGGCGCAGACGTGAAACAGCGCACCGGCTTCTGGAACGGACAGCCGGTGAAAACCAGCATGGTCAGCCTGTGCGAACAGCTGGCCGGCCTCGGTGTCTGGGTGCGTCTGCACTATGTCTACCCGTACCCGCACGTGGATGAAGCGATCCCACTGATGGCCGCCGGCAAGATTTTGCCGTATCTGGATATTCCCCTGCAGCACGCCAGTCCGAAGATCCTCAAACTGATGAAGCGCCCGGGCGTGGTCGAACGCACGCTGGAGCGCATCAAACGCTGGCGTGAGATCTGCCCGGAACTGACGCTGCGCTCCACCTTTATCGTCGGCTTCCCGGGGGAAACCGAAGAGGATTTCCAGCTGCTGCTCGACTTCCTACAGCAGGCCCAGCTGGACCGCGTCGGCTGCTTTAAATACAGCCCGGTGGAAGGCGCCGCGGCCAACGAACTGGCGGACCCGGTGCCGGAAGAGGTCAAAGAGGCGCGCTACCACCGCTTTATGCAGCTGCAGCAGCAGATATCGGCACAGCGCCTGCAGGAAAAAGTGGGCCGTGAACTGCTGGTGCTGATCGACGACGTCGACGCGGAAGGCGCGACCGGCCGCAGTATGGCCGACGCGCCGGAGATCGACGGCGCGGTGTACCTGAACGGCGACACCGGCGTCAACGTGGGGGATATCGTGAAAGTGAGAATCGACCACGCTGATGAATATGACCTGTGGGGCAGCCGCGTTTAAATCAGCTTATGGCGCTGCTGAAAAACCTGCAGCGCCAAAGCGGCACACTCAGCTGACCGGCATTCGCGCCGGATCCGGATGCTGATAGACAAACCCCAGCTCGCGGCAGATCCGGCTGCCGTCCACCAGTCGCGCCGGCTGTTCCGGCTCTGCCGCAAACTGCGGCGGCGTCAGCTGCAACTGCGCCGCCAGCTGCGGGTAAAACTCGCGTTTCAGCGGGTGGTGCGGCGCGCACAGATTATAAACGTGCCCGCCTGTCGGCAGCGTCAGCAGCAGTTGAATCGCGGCGATCGCGTCATCCTGATGCAGCAGATTGACGCCCTGCCCGCCGCCTTTGACCGCCACCTTACCGGCCAGAAAACGCCCCGGATGACGCTCGGCGCCCACCAGCCCGGCCAGGCGTAAAATATCCACCGAGGTATTGGGCAGCTCATGCAGCCAGCGTTCCAGCTCCGCCAGCACCCGGCCCGAGGGGCTGACCGGGTTGATCGGCGCATCCTCGTTCAGCATGCCGGCGGCCTCGCCGTACACCGAGGTCGAACTGGTGAAAATAATCCGCGATACGCCGTAGGCCATCGCGCTGTCCACCAGCATCCGCACCGCGTTGAAATAGTTTTCGCTGCCCTCGACGGTGCGACGCGCCGGCAGCGTAATCACCAGTGCATCCACCTGCAGCAAGGCGTCCAGATCGTCCGCTTCACACTCCAGTTCCGGCGTCAGCGTCAGCGGGTAGCACTCAACGCCGCTCATGCGCGCGGCCTCCACGCCGTCCGGGGTGGTTTTGCTGCCCACCACCTCAAACCCGCGGCTTATCAGGGACAGGGCCAGCGGCATGCCCAGCCAGCCAAGGCCAACAATGGCGACTTTTTTCATCTCTTCCTCTCCTGAAGATTACGGCGCACTCCGGTTATCAAGGCTACGCCAGTCGCGACGGCATGGCAATCGGCGCCCTGTCGGGTTAGGTAAACCGGCATATAGCTAATAACTGAACCTGTTTCAATAAATTAAATTTATGACCGTAAAAAAGAGTTGCGCGATCCATAACCTATAGTTTAGGTTAATTAGCAATTCAGTCATTCATGACACAGATACGAGATTACACATGACGCGCATTCAGTTCAGCCACCATCATCACCATCATCCTGACTAGTCTTTCAGGCGATGAGTGCTGGGAGACGGTTTTTAAATCTTCCAGCGGCGCGCAGATTGTAAGAGAGAGCCCTCGGAAGATTTCTTCCGAGGGTTTTTTTTTGCCCCCGGACAGACAGAAAAAATATTTTTACAACAAATTCATAAAATTACAGATTAAACAGAGGTTACCATGCTGGATAAAACACGCTTACGCATCGCCATGCAGAAGTCAGGTCGTCTGAGCGACGAGTCGCAGGAGCTGCTGGCGCGCTGCGGGATTAAAATCAACCTGCAGCAGCAGCGTCTGATCGCCTTCGCAGAAAATATGCCGATTGATATCCTGCGGGTGCGCGATGACGATATCCCCGGCCTGGTGATGGACGGCGTGGTCGACCTGGGCATCATCGGCGAGAACGTGCTGGAAGAAGAGCTGCTGACCCGCCGCGCGCAGGGGGAAGACCCGCGCTACCTCACCCTGCGTCGCCTGGACTTCGGCGGTTGCCGCCTGTCGCTGGCCGCCCCGCTCGATACCGACTACACCGGCCCGCAAAGCCTGCAGAACGCCCGCATCGCCACCTCCTACCCGCACCTGCTGAAGCAGTACCTCGACAAACAGGGCGTCAGCTTTAAATCCTGCCTGCTGAACGGCTCGGTGGAAGTCGCGCCGCGCGCCGGCCTGGCGGACGCCATCTGCGATCTGGTGTCAACCGGCGCCACGCTGGAGGCCAACGGCCTGCGCGAAGTCGAAGTCATCTACCGCTCGAAAGCCTGCCTGATCCAGCGCGACGGCGAAATGCCGGCCGCCAAGCAGCAGCTGATCGACCGCCTGATGACCCGTATTCAGGGCGTGATTCAGGCGCGGGAATCCAAATACATCATGCTGCACGCGCCAAGCGAGCGTCTGGAAGAGATCGTCGCGCTGCTGCCGGGCGCCGAACGCCCGACCATTCTGCCGCTGGCCGGCGCGCAGAACCGCGTGGCGATGCACATGGTCAGCAGCGAGACCCTGTTCTGGGAAACCATGGAGAAGCTGAAGGCGCTCGGCGCCAGCTCGATCCTGGTACTGCCGATCGAAAAGATGATGGAGTAACGCCATGTCTGACTTCAATACCCCCGTCAACTGGGCCGACTGCAGCGCCGAACAGCGCGCCGCCCTGCTGATGCGCCCGGCGATTTCCGCCTCGGACAGCATCAGCGCCACGGTGCGCGGCATCCTCGACAACGTGAAAAGCAACGGCGACCGCGCCCTGCGCGAGTACAGCGCCAAATTTGACAGCGTTGAGGTCGATGCCCTGCGAGTGACGCCGGCGCAGATTAACGCCGCCGTCGCCCGGCTCGGTGACGATATCAAGCAGGCGATGGCCGTCGCCGTCGGCAACGTGACCACTTTCCACAACGCGCAGCAGCTGCCGCTGGTCGACGTAGAAACCCAGCCGGGCGTGCGCTGCCAGCAGGTGACGCGGCCGATTGACTCGGTCGGCCTGTATATTCCCGGCGGCTCCGCGCCGCTGTTCTCCACCGTGCTGATGCTGGCGACCCCGGCGCGCATCGCCGGCTGCCGCCGCGTGGTGCTGTGCTCGCCGCCGCCGATTGCCGATGAGATCCTGTATGCGGCGCAGCTGTGCGGCGTGCAGGAGGTGTTCCAGGTCGGCGGCGCACAGGCGATCGCCGCCATGGCGTTCGGCACCGAATCCGTCCCGCGGGTCGATAAAATCTTCGGGCCGGGCAACGCCTTCGTTACCGAAGCCAAACGTCAGGTCAGCCAGCGTCTCGACGGCGCGGCAATCGATATGCCGGCCGGTCCGTCAGAGGTGCTGGTGATCGCCGATGCCGGCGCCACGCCGGCGTTCGTCGCCTCCGATTTACTGTCGCAGGCGGAGCACGGCCCGGATTCTCAGGTGATTCTGCTGACCCCGGACGCTGCAATGGCGCAGGCGGTGGCCGAGGCGGTGGAACAGCAGCTGGCGGCGCTGCCGCGAGCTGAGACCGCCCGCCAGGCGCTGGCCGCCAGCCGCCTGATCGTGGCGCGCGATCTGGCCGAATGCGTCAGTATCAGCAACCGTTACGGCCCGGAGCACCTGATTATTCAGACGCGCAACGCGCGCGATCTGGTTGACGACATCACCAGCGCCGGCTCAGTGTTCCTCGGCGACTGGTCGCCGGAGTCCGCCGGAGATTACGCCTCCGGCACCAACCACGTGCTGCCGACCTACGGCTACACCGCCACCTGCTCCAGCCTGGGACTGGCGGATTTCCAAAAGCGCATGACGGTGCAGGAGCTGTCACCGCAGGGCTTTATGGGGCTGGCGGCCACCATTGAGGTGCTGGCCGCCGCCGAACAGCTGATCGCCCACAAAAACGCCGTAACCCTGCGCGTCGCCGCGCTGAAGGAGCAAGCATGAGCATTGAAAATCTGGCGCGCCAGAACGTGCGCGACCTGACGCCTTACCAGTCGGCGCGTCGCCTTGGCGGCAGCGGCGACGTCTGGCTCAACGCCAACGAATACCCGCTGGCGCCCAGCTTCCAGCCGGCAGCCGATAACCTGAACCGTTACCCGGAGTGCCAGCCGGCGCAGGTGATTGCCCGCTACGCCGAGTATGCCGGCGTCACCCCGGAGCAGGTGCTGGTCAGCCGCGGCGCGGATGAGGGCATCGAGCTGCTGATTCGCGCCTTCTGCGAACCGGGCCAGGACGCCATTTTATACTGCCCGCCGACCTACGGCATGTACGGCGTCAGCGCCGAAACCTTCGGCGTTGAGCGGCGCACCGTACCGAGCAAAGCCGACTGGCAGCTCGACCTGCCGGCGATTGCCGCCAGCCTCGACAACGTCAAACTGATCTATGTCTGCAGCCCGAACAATCCGACCGGCAACCTGCTGGAACCGGATTCGCTGCGCGCGCTGCTGGAGATGGCCAAAGGCAAAGCCATTGTGGCGGTGGACGAAGCTTATATCGAGTTTTGCCCGCAGGCCAGCGTGGCCGGCTGGCTGGCAGACTACCCGCACCTGGCGATCCTGCGCACCCTGTCCAAAGCCTTTGCGCTGGCCGGCCTGCGCTGCGGCTTTACGCTGGCGAACCCGGCGCTGATCGCCCTGCTGCTGAAGGTGATCGCCCCCTACCCACTCTCCAGCCCGGTAGCGGATATCGCCGCTCAGGCGCTCAGCGCCGAAGGCCTGCGCCTGATGCGCCAGCGCGTCGGCGAGATTGCCGCCAACCGCCTGTGGCTGCAGCAGGCGCTGGAAACGTGCGCCTGCGTCGAACAGGTGTTCGCCAGCGACAGCAACTATTTGCTGGTGCGCTTCACCGCCGCCAGCAATGTGTTTAAAAGCTTGTGGGATCAGGGCATTATCTTACGAGACCAAAACAAACAGCCCGGGCTTTCCGGCTGCCTGCGCATCACCATAGGCACCCGTGATGAATGCCAGCGCGTGATTGACGCGCTCCGCCCGCTGCCCGGAACCACCACGACTCGCCAGGAGCCACTGTGAGCCAGAAATATCTGTTTATTGACCGCGACGGCACGCTGATCGCCGAACCCCCTGAAGATTTCCAGGTTGACCGCCTGGATAAACTGGCGCTGGAACCGGCGGTGATCCCTTCCCTGCTGGCGCTGCAGGCGGCCGGCTATACCCTGGTGATGATCACCAATCAGGACGGGCTCGGCACCGACAGTTTCCCGCAGGACACCTTCGATCCGCCGCACAACCTGATGATGCAGATCCTCAGCTCGCAGGGGATCCGCTTTGAAGAGGTGCTGATCTGTCCGCACCTGCCGGCGGACAACTGCGCCTGCCGCAAGCCAAAAACCGCGCTGGTGACGCGCTACCTGCAGCCGGGCGCGATCGACGCCGAACGCAGCTATGTGATCGGCGACCGCCAGACCGACATCCAGCTGGCGGAAAATATGGGCATTCAGGGGCTGCTGTACCAGCGCGGCGCCTTGGACTGGCCGGCGATTACCCGCCAGCTGACCCAGCGCGATCGCCATGCGCACGTTAACCGCGTTACCAAGGAGACGCAGATCGAAGTAGACGTCTGGTTGGATCGCGAAGGCGACAGCAAGATCAAAACCGGCGTCGGCTTCTTCGATCATATGCTCGATCAGATCGCCACCCACGGCGGCTTCCGCATGAATATTCAGGTCAACGGCGATCTGTATATTGACGATCACCACACGGTGGAGGATACCGCGCTGGCGCTGGGCGAAGCGCTGCACAAGGCGCTGGGCGACAAGCGCGGCATCGCGCGCTTCGGCTTCATGTTGCCGATGGACGAGTGCCTGGCGCGCTGCGCCATGGATATCTCCGGCCGGCCGCACCTGGAGTATAAGGCCGAGTTCAACTATCAGCGCGTCGGCGATTTAAGCACCGAGATGATCGAGCACTTCTTCAGCTCACTCTCTTACACCATGGGCTGCACGCTGCACCTGAAAACCAAGGGCAAAAACGATCACCATCGGGCCGAGAGCCTGTTTAAAGCCTTTGGCCGCACCCTGCGCCAGGCGATTCGCGTGGACGGCAATACGCTGCCCAGCTCGAAAGGAGTGCTGTGATGAACGTGGTCATTCTGGATACCGGCTGCGCCAACCTCTCTTCGGTCAACTATGCGGTCAGGCGGCTGGGTTACCAACCGGCGGTCAGCCGCGACCCGGAGATCGTGCTGCGCGCCGACAAGCTGTTTCTGCCCGGCGTCGGCACCGCCAAGGCGGCGATGGAACAGCTGGAACAGCGCGAGCTGATTGAGCTGATCAAAGCCTGCACCCAACCGGTGCTGGGCATTTGCCTCGGCATGCAGCTGCTGGCGGACAGCAGTGAAGAGAACGGCGGTATCACCACGCTGGGGGTGATCGACTCGCAGGTGAAGCAGATGGACGCCGGCGGCCTGCCGCTGCCGCATATGGGCTGGAACCAGGTTTCCGCCCTGGCCGGCAGCCACCTGTTCCGCGGCATCGATGACGGCGCCTATTTTTACTTCGTCCACAGCTATGCGATGCCAATATGTCCAAACACCATCGCCCAGGCGAACTACGGCGCGCCCTTCACCGCCGCCGTACAAAAAGACAACTTCTTCGGCGTGCAGTTTCACCCAGAACGTTCTGGTGCCGCCGGCGCGCAGTTAATGAAAAACTTTCTGGAGATGTAGGCAGCATGATTATCCCCGCATTGGATTTGATCGACGGCAAGGTGGTGCGCCTGCATCAGGGCGATTACGGCCGGCAGCGCGACTACGGCAGCGACCCGCTGCCGCGCCTGCAGGACTATCAGCAACAGGGCGCGCAGGTGCTGCACCTGGTGGACCTCACCGGAGCGAAAGATCCGGGCGCCCGCCAGCTGCCGCTGCTGCGTCAGCTGTTAGCCGGCGTGACGGTGCCGGTACAGGTCGGCGGCGGCGTGCGTCATGAACAGGACGTGGCGTCCCTGCTGGAAGCCGGCGCCAGCCGCGTGGTGATTGGCTCCACCGCCGTGAAGCAGCCGGCGCTGGTGCAGAGCTGGTTTGAACGCTACGGCGCGGACGCGCTGGTGCTGGCGCTGGACGTGCGTATCGATGCCGCCGGCGCCAAGCAGGTGGCGATCAGCGGCTGGCAGGAGAACTCTGACGCCACGCTGGAACAGGTGGTTGAACAGTTTCTGCCCTACGGCCTGAAGCACGTGCTGTGCACCGATATTTCCCGCGATGGCACGCTGGCCGGCTCTAACGTGGCGCTGTATCAGGAAATCAGCCAACGCTACCCGCAGGTTGCCTTCCAGGCCTCCGGCGGCATCGGCGGGCTGGAGGATATCGCGGCGCTGCGCGGCAGCGGCGTGGAGGGCGTGATCGTCGGCCGGGCGCTGCTGGAAGGTAAATTTAACGTTGAGGAGGCCATTGCATGCTGGCAAAACGGATAATTCCCTGCCTGGATGTCAAAGACGGGCAAGTGGTGAAAGGCGTGCAGTTCCGCAACCACGAAATCATCGGCGATATCGTGCCGCTGGCGCAGCGCTATGCAGAGGAAGGCGCGGACGAGCTGGTGTTCTATGATATCACTGCCTCCAGCGACGGCCGCGTGGTGGACAAGAGCTGGGTGTCGCGCGTGGCGGAAGTGATCGATATCCCCTTCTGCGTCGCCGGCGGGATTAAAAGCGCCGATGACGCCAGCCAGATCCTGTCGTTCGGCGCCGACAAAATCTCCATCAACTCGCCGGCGCTGGCGGACCCGAGCCTGATCGGCCGGCTGGCCGACCGTTTTGGCGTGCAGTGCATCGTCGTCGGCATCGACACCTGGTATGACGAAAACAGCGGTAAATATCACGTCAACCAGTATACCGGCGATGAAAGCCGCACCCGCATCACCCAGTGGGAAACGCTGGACTGGGTGCAGGAAGTGCAGAAGCTGGGGGCCGGGGAGATCGTGCTCAACATGATGAACCAGGACGGCGTACGCAACGGCTACGA
The DNA here is from genome assembly GCF_000330865.1 of Serratia sp. FGI94. Classification (NCBI taxonomy): domain Bacteria; kingdom Pseudomonadati; phylum Pseudomonadota; class Gammaproteobacteria; order Enterobacterales; family Yersiniaceae; genus Serratia; species Serratia sp. FGI94. Next base: position 1,586,767 of record NC_020064.1, on the reverse strand, counting down.
TCTGGAGCAGCTGCGCCGCGTGCGTGAGCTGTGCAACGTGCCGCTGATCGCCTCCGGCGGCGCCGGCACCATGGCCCACTTCCTGGAAGCCTTCCGCGACGCCAACGTCGACGGCGCGCTGGCGGCATCGGTGTTCCATAAACAAATTATCAATATCGGCGAACTGAAACGGTTCCTGGCCGATAACGGCGTGGAGATTCGCGTGTGTTAACCGAACAACAGAAAGCCCGGCTGGACTGGGAAAAAACCGATAACCTGATGCCGGTTATCGTTCAGCACGCCGTTTCCGGCGAAGTGCTGATGCTGGGCTATATGAACCAGGAAGCGCTGGCCACTACCGAGAGCAGCGGCAAGGTGACCTTTTACTCCCGCACCAAACAGCGCCTGTGGACCAAAGGGGAAAGCTCCGGGTATTTCCTCAACGTGGTCAGCATCACGCCGGACTGCGATAACGATACGCTGCTGATTCTGGCGCAGCCTATCGGCCCGACCTGCCACCTGGGCAACAGCAGCTGCTTCCACCCGGCGGCCAGCGACTGGACCTTCCTGTATCAGCTGGAACAGCTGTTGGCGGCGCGCAAGAACGCCGACCCGCAGAGTTCATATACCGCCAGCCTGTACGCCAGCGGCACCAAGCGCATCGCGCAGAAAGTGGGGGAAGAAGGCGTGGAGACCGCGCTGGCAGCAACGGTGAATGACCGCGAGGAGCTGACCAACGAGGCGTCGGATCTGATTTACCACCTGCTGGTGCTGCTGCAGGACCAGCAGTTGGATCTGAGCACAGTGATCGGCCGGCTGCGCGAGCGTCACGCGAAATAAGCCTGCCGCAGGCCAGATAAAGAAAAAGCCGCAGGGGATTAACCGCTGCGGCTTTTTTTCAGCCGGCGCACAATGCGCCGGCGGCAAGAACGACGCTTATTCCATCCACTCGGTATGGAACACGCCTTCTTTGTCGATACGTTTGTAAGTATGCGCACCGAAGTAGTCGCGCTGAGCCTGGATCAGGTTCGCCGGCAGTACCGCAGAACGGTAGCTGTCGTAGTACGCGATGGCCGCGGAGAAGGTTGGCGTAGGAATGCCGTTCTGCACCGCATAAGAGACCACGTCACGCAGCGCCTGCTGATAGTCGTCGGCAATCTGCTTGAAGTATGGTGCCAGCAGCAGGTTGGCGATATCGGCGTTTTCCGCGTAGGCATCGGTGATTTTCTGCAGGAACTGAGCGCGGATGATGCAGCCGGCACGGAAGATCTTGGCGATTTCGCCGTAGTTCAGATCCCAGTTGTTCTCTTTGGATGCCGCTTTCAGCTGAGAGAAGCCCTGCGCGTAGGAAACAATTTTGCCCAGGTACAGTGCGCGACGCACTTTCTCGATAAACTCGGCCTTATCACCGCTGAAGGTCGCAACCTGCGGACCGGTCAGCACTTTAGACGCGGCTACGCGCTGGTCTTTCAGTGAGGACAGGTAGCGTGCGAAGACGGATTCGGTGATCAGCGACAGCGGTTCGCCCAGATCCAGCGAACTTTGGCTGGTCCACTTGCCGGTGCCTTTGTTTGCCGCTTCATCCAGGATCACATCAACCAGGTATTTACCTTCTTCATCTTTTTTGGTGAAGATATCTTTGGTGATGTCGATCAGGTAGCTGTTCAGCTCGCCCTTGTTCCACTCGGCGAAGGTGTCCGCCAGCTCTTCGTTGCTCAGGTTCAGCGCCTGCTTCAGCAGCGAGTAAGCTTCGGCAATCAGCTGCATATCGCCGTATTCGATGCCGTTGTGCACCATTTTCACATAGTGGCCGGCGCCATCTGCGCCGATGTAGGCCACGCAAGGCTCGCCTTCGGCCACGGCGGCGATCTTCTCAAGGATAGGGGCAACCAGCTCGTACGCTTCTTTCTGGCCGCCAGGCATGATGGAAGGCCCTTTCAGCGCGCCCTCTTCACCGCCGGAAACGCCGGTGCCGATGAAGTTGAAGCCCTGGTCAGACAACTCACGGTTACGACGAATGGTGTCCTGATAGTAGGTGTTGCCGCCATCGATCAGAATATCACCTTTATCCAGGTGCGGAGTCAGGGAAGCAATAGTCTTATCGGTCGCTTCGCCCGCTTTTACCATCAGCAAAATGCGGCGCGGTTTTTCCAGCGATTCAACAAACTCTTCAACGCTGTAGTAAGGCGCCAGGTTTTTGCCTGGGTTCTCAGCAATCACTTCGTCAGTCTTATCGCCTGAACGGTTGAAGATGGAAACGGTGTAGCCACGGCTCTCGATGTTCAGTGCCAGATTGCGGCCCATTACCGCCATGCCGACAACGCCGATTTGTTGCTTGGACATTTAGTCACTCCTGTCTGAAGGTACCCCTGCTAACAGCTCTCGGCTAACAGGTTTTGTGATGTGGCCCACATGTTAACTCAGGTTTGCGGGTGGTGGGTAGTGATTGGTGCGATAGATAAAGAGTAACAACGCCCTGACATACAACGTGATTATTATTACAAAATAAAAATTATAGGAATAATCCTAGCAAAAAAAGGATTGCTTATATTACAGACATGCACATAAAGCCCTATTGATACCCCCTGAAGATACTGTACAATTCAGCGGTTTATAATAATTAGGGATAGGAAAGTGCGCTCAATTTCCAGTATTTTTACATTACTTTTCATTGTGTTAGCAATGCTGGGCACTGTTAAAGTCTACATCGGCGGCAACCTTAATTGGCTAATTCTGTTATTACTCCTTGGCGTTGCTACGGTAACCTCATTGACAAGTACTCAGAGTTCTCTCAAGGAATTACTTAGCACACGATTAAGCATCCTGAAACACTATAAATGGATGCTAGCCGGTTGGGTGCTGTTTATCGCAGGTATCTTTATCGCTGCCTTAATGAACGACGGTACAGGCTTATACACCGTAGTAAAATACCTGCTGTTCGTTATCGTCCTCTTGTCACTGCTGCTGATCTCGCCGTTGACGCCAGCGCTACTGGAAAAGGCGTTGAATGTTTCGCTGATCGTTTCCCTGCTCCCGCTGTTGGTTTTCGCCGTGTTGCGACAGACCGACTATTTGCTGGTACTCGGCGATGGCCGTATGGGGTGGTTAGCCAGTTGGCCGGGCGTTATCTGGAAAGCCGGCGCTTATGCATGGCCTTTCATTGCCTGGCGTTGTCTGAAAAACACCAGCTGGCGCAACCTGTTATTAGCCTTCTGCGCAATTTTGATTATGGCGCTCGACGGCAGCCGTACATCCATGCTTTGGATGGCGCTGGTCTGGTGCGCGCTGGCGGTGGTTGCCCTGTTCGCCAAAATCCCTGGCAGAGGCATTAAAGGCCATATCGTCCTTCTGCTTATCACTCTCTTTTCTTTCACCGTGCTGCAGCCAACGCTGGTGGGCTGGGTATGGGGCAAATATGACCCGCTGATCGTTGAATTAATGACCGAGAAGAAGGACGTTAATGAGCCGGCATCCAACGATACATCAGAGAGTAACGACAGTACGGCCGAAATCATCATGGATAACCTTGGTGATACGGTAAAAAAAGCACTCTCTACGCCAAAAGAGGATGCTACGGCGGATCGTCTGATCAAAGGCGATAACACTACCCGTTTGGAGATGATTCAGGCCGGTTGGCATAAAGCGGTTGTGACTTTCCCGTGGGGCGGAGGCTTTGGCGCAACTCGGGTGGCCGATAATGATGTCACCAGCGTGATACATATGACTTATGTACAGCTCCTGGCGGATGAGGGCGTGCTTTCCTTTATCGGTTACCTGTTGATTATTCTGGCTCCGCTGTGTGCCGGCCTAAAATTTGTTTTTGCAGCTCGTGAAACATTTATCGAGCGCTTTGAGCTGATGCTCGCTCCTCTCTCGGCCCTGGCCTTGTTTACCATGATGGGATGTTTCCACCCGTTAAGTAACGAGCTTACCGAATGGGGTATCGTACTGGTCGCGATGACGCTGGTTATGACTCATGTCACGCATCGCAAGTAATACGTTCTGGTTAATGCTGGCGCAAATCGGGGGATTGTTTATTCCCCTGATTGAGCTGCCCGTGTTGGCGCGGGCGCTTGGCCAACAAAGCTATGGCCAGGTGCTCTATGCCTTGGGCATCGCCTTGACCGCCTCCGTGTTCGTTGAGTTCGGTTTCAATTTCAGCGCAGCGCGCAGCCTGGTAAAAATAAAAGATCAACCGCGTCAAATCGCGCAACTGGTGACCAATGTCCTCACTGCCAAGCTGTTTCTCAGCCTGGTGGTGAGTATCGCTGTCGCCCTGCTGATGTTTTCTGGCGTTGGGGCCACCGCTATACCTTCGCACTGGCTACTGTGGATCTCTCTTTTCATCCTGGCCTTCGGCTTCACGCCTCTCTGGTATTATGTCGGCATTGAAAGGCTTATCTTCCCGGCATTGCTCGACCTGGCTTTACGCAGCACCGGGCTCCTGCTCACCGTCATACTGGTTGCCGCCCCGCAACATGCGCAACGCGTGTTAACCATTCAGGCAACCGTTGGAATCATTAATACATTAGTACCGACGCTATTAATGATCCGCAAGACAGGCCTTGCTCCGGTGAGCTTATCGGGAGCAAAACAGGTTATAAAGGAAAGCTGGGAGCTTTTCCTTTATAAAGGTGCGCAAAGCATCATGGGGTCGATAGCCTCTACCTTGCTGGGATTGTTAGGTGGCGCGCGCGCCGTCGGTGCTTTTGTACCGGCAGAAAAACTCGTGCGGGCTGCCAGCGGCCTGGCGGCACCGGTGCTGAATGCCGCGTTCCCCCATCTGGTAAAGGTACAGTCGGATTCCAAACATGCGGCCAAGAGAATTGTTGGTCTGACCCTTTTGGCTTTGGTGGCCATGACGCTTATTTTTGCCTTACTGACCGTCTGGCTGGCTCCTTGGGTAGTGAATATCGTCTTTGGTCCGGGCTATCAGGATGCCATTGAACTATTAAGAATTCTGGTGTGGATTGTCCCGCTACGAATCTGCAGTATGGCGCTCGCCATCCTCTGGTTTATCCCGATAGGCAAGGAGCGTGTTGCAAGTCGAGTCATGATGGTGAATATCATGATGATCTGCCTGCTGGCCTTCCTGTTAGTTCCGACGCTTGGCGGGCTGGGAATGACGATTGCGTTCCTGAGTGCAGAAATCACTATGTTCGTGCTACTGATGATATTCTTTATAAATAAAAACAAATAGTTAATTTAACATTTCCTCTGATAATGGGAGCCAGTTTGAGTCAGTTTAATCTGAGCGTAGTCATAACAACTTATAACCGTCCGGAGCTTGTCCAACGAGCGGTAGCGTCTGTCGCTCAGCAGCGTCGCGACGACTTCAACATTGAAATCATCGTTGTTGATGATGCATCACCGTGCCCTCTTCCCAAATTTATGGAAACGGACGTTGTCACCTACCGCATGCCGGTGAATGGCGGCCCGGGGCCGGCACGCATGCAGGGACTCAACCTGGCTCGCTCTACCTGGGTCTTAATGCTTGATGATGACGATACGCTAGAGCCGGATGCGGTTTCCCATCTGATGCCCCACTTGACCGCTCCTGAGTTGCAGCAGTACCCGGTTATGCAATTTGCTCGCACGAACGGCAAACTTTCCGGCGATGACCGCGTCATTACTTTCGATGACTATCTGGGCGGAAGCATCACCGGAGACTTCGCACCGATCTTTAATCGGCGTGTTTTTCTGCAGACAATGCTGAGTTATCCAAACAACCGGGCCGGGGGGGAACATATTCTCTGGTGGAGACTGGCGATGGATTACGGCATCCCGACCTTCTCTAAAATTTTGGTTACGCTCTATGATGATGCCCAGGAGCGGCTAACCCACTTCTCTTCGCAAATCAAGAAAGCCGCTGACCATCAGCAGCTCGCAGAAATCACGCTGGCCGAATTTGGCGCTCAGTTACAGACCGCCTACCCAACGGAGTATCAACGAGTATGTCTGGCCAGAATCACCTACAGCATGCTCAATAACCAGTGTCGTTCCGCACGCAGCTACTTAACAACGGCGCCGCTGGGAGAGAAAATGAAATCGGCGCTCTGGTTAGTCAGCTGGCTTCCGCAGCCGTTGATTAAAAAGCTATTTTTGTTTTACCGCCAACGGCAAGGATGAGAATGACATGCGTATAGATTACGTGATTACCGGTCTGGATATCGGCGGCGCAGAATTTCAGGTTGTCGCCCTGCTCGAGCGTTTGGTTCAGCGCAGGCACCAGGTCAGGCTGATTTCGATGACGCCGCCGCGCGCATTTACAGAACGCCTGGAATCAGCCGGCATTCCCGTACATTCATTGGATATGACCTCCGGATTACAACTGCCGCAGGCGCTTTGGCGGCTGAAAAAACTGCTGCGCCAGTCACCGCCGGATATCCTGCACGGCCATATGGTGCATGCCAATATCATCGCGCGTTTAGCACGTTTATTCATTCCCGGGCTGAACGTTATCAGCACTGCCCATAACACACGAGAAGGCGGTAAGCTGCGCGACTGGGCCTATCGGCTGACCAACCCTCTCAGCAGGCTGAATACCACCATCAGTGCAGCGGCAACTCGCCGCTTTACTGAGGAAAAAGTTTTCCCACGTCACAATACCCAAACCATTTTTAACGGTATTGACACGGAAAAATTTCATGCTGATGATGCGCCCCGCACGCCGGCAAAACCGTTCCGCTGGCTGGCCGTTGGCAGATTAATGGAACAAAAAGATTACCCCACCATGCTGACGGCGTTTAGTCTGTTGCCCGACAGCCGGTTACTGATTGCGGGGCAAGGGCCTTTATTACCTCAATTGCAAGAGCAGGTTAGCCAGTTAGGTTTGGAAAACCGCGTAGAATTTTTGGGGGTGCGTCATGATATCGACGAGTTGTACCGGCAGGTCGACGGGTTTGTCCTGTCTTCCGAGTGGGAAGGCTACGGACTGGTCGTAGCCGAAGCCATGGCGTCGCAGCTTCCCGTGGTTGTGACGGACAGCGGCGGACCTGGGGAAATTGTTGGCAGCGATGGTTCCGCAGGTCTCCTTGTTCCTATTAAAGATCCCCAGGCGCTGGCAAATGCTTTAGCAATGATTGAAGCAATGCCGCCAGCCAGCCGCTATGATATGGGTTGCAGGGCGAGAAAAAAGATTCAGGAAAACTTCTCTCTCAACCAGATAGTGACCCAGTGGGAAAACATTTACACAGAATTAAACAAAAAAAATAAATAATTCAGTGAGCTAGGTATAAGGTTTTAAATGAAAATCGTATTGATAGGCACCACAGCAAACTGCGTTGTCGGCTTCCGTGCCGATATGATCAAGTCTCTTCATCAGCAGGGGCATACGGTGTATGCATTAGCCCTGAATTATGATGCGACCACGCGCGCCCAGGTTAAAGCGTTAGGTGCAATCCCGGTAGATTATCGTTTCAGTCGTACTGGGTTGAACCCGGTACGTGATATTATTGACACCATTGCGCTGAGCAAACTCCTTAAAGAGCTCAATCCCGACCTTATCTTTTCCTATTTTTCCAAGCCTTGTATCTTCGGTACGCTGGCGGCATCACTGGCCGGCGTCAAAAAACGCTATGCGATGCTTGAAGGACTGGGCTATCTATTTACCGAAAAACCGGAAGGCGTCAGCCTGAAGGTAAAACTGCTGAAGAAAATCCAGATCGCGCTGTATCGCTTTGCCTTCCCTAAACTTGACGCATTGATCGTTTTAAATCCGGACGATCGCCATGATTTGATGGAAAAATCAGGCGTCAAAGTTAAAAAGGTGCATGTTTTAGGCGGGATCGGGCTAAATTTAGCAGACTATCCTTTTTCTGTGCCGCCCGTAGACCCCGTTTCCTTTATCTTCATTGCCCGCCTGTTAGTCGAAAAAGGCGTTTATGAATATGTAACCGCAGCAAAAAAAGTAAAGCAACGTTACCCTGACGTTCAATTTTACATGTTAGGCGCGGTGGATACGCATAACCCGGGCAGTCTCACGGAACAGCACCTGGCCCAACTGATCAAAGATGACGTAATTAATTACCCGGGCCATGTAAATGATGTCCCCTCATGGATAGCTAAAGCCAGCGTATTCGTACTGCCCTCTTACCGCGAAGGGTTGCCGCGCAGTACGCAAGAAGCAATGGCCATGGGACGCGCCGTACTCAGCAGCGATGTTCCCGGCTGCCGCCAAACGGTAGTACAAGGTGTGAACGGCTTTTTAGTCGAACGCTGGTCCTCTGATGCCTTGGTTGAGAAGATGATCAGCTTTATAGAAAACCCACAAAAGATTATTGAGATGGGCCAGGCCAGCTATCAGATCGCACAAAGTAATTTCGATGCTGAAAAGGTCAACTCGCGCTTACTGGAAATCCTGGACTTACGGTAGACATTCAAAGATTGAGAGACCTAAAAAAAGCCAGCAATGCTGGCTTTTTTAATCGCTGTTATTTTTTATAACCCTGAGGATTATTTTTTTGCCAATTCCAGGCGTCATGCATCATTTCATCAAGGTTGCGTTTGGCGCGCCAATCTAACTTTTCAGCAGCCAGTGCAGGGTCAGACCAACATTCGGCAATGTCGCCAGGGCGTCGAGGGACAATCTGGTAAGCTACTTTTCGTCCTGATGCCTCTTCAAATGCGGCAACCATTTCCAATACCGAATAGCCCTTCCCCGTGCCTAAATTGTATACGGTGAACCCTTCGGTAATATGGTCGATAGCCTTGAGATGCCCCTCGGCCAGATCCATAACATGAATATAATCACGTACGCCAGTTCCGTCTGCGGTGGGGTAGTCATCACCAAAGACAGACAGTTGCTCCAATTTGCCAATGGCGACCTGAGCAATATAAGGTAAAAGATTATTGGGGATCCCGTTAGGATCTTCGCCAATCATGCCAGACTTATGGGCGCCGACAGGGTTGAAATAGCGCAATGCCGTGATCGCGAACTGAGGCTCTGCTGCGGCGAAATCTTGCAGGATCTGTTCAACCATCAGTTTCGACGTGCCGTATGGGTTAGTTGTCCCCCCCACGCGCGAGGTCTCGACCAGAGGAGTGTGTTCAGGGGTACCGTACACCGTTGCCGAGGAGCTGAAAATAAACTGGCGTACGCCGGCGTCTCGCATCGCCTGCAGCAGCACCAAAGTGCCGGCGACGTTGTTCTGATAGTACTCCAACGGTTTGCGCGTCGACTCGCCGACGGCTTTCAGACCGGCGAAATGGATAACGGAGGTGATTTGATGGGCATCGAAGATACGTTTGAGGCACTGTTCATCAAGAATATCACCTTGATAGAACACAGCGCTCTTGCCGGTCAGTTGTTCGACACGATGTAATGACTCTTCTGAAGAATTGGACAGATTGTCTAGAACAACAACCTCCTCCCCCCGCTCAAGCAGTGCCAAAACCGTGTGCGAACCAATGTAACCTGCACCGCCGGTAACCAAAATCGCCATAATCGCTCCTTAATATGCGCTGCTCAACAACGCCAAACTATAGGTGTACGGCTGCTACTTTACACCCGATAAACTCTTTTAACAGCAAACCACATTTGAAATCGGTCATTACTATAACCTTTTATACCGTGCCCCGGGAAAGTTTTCAGATAAGACCGAATGACCAGCTCAGGGTTCACCTGGCCATTCGGATAGAGATTAGGACTGGTAGGTAAAGTACTGCGCAATGCGCTTGATATCTTTCTCATCGAAGGTGCCAGAATCGCTCAGCAGCGAAATCCAGGACTTGATGTAGGTATATTTTGCCGAGGCGAGATCGCGCTGGGCGGAGTACAGCTGCTGTTCGGCGTTCAGAACGTCAACGTTGACGCGCTGCCCGGCCAGAACGCTTTTGCGCGTGGCTTCAACCTGCGTGGTGGCCGACTTCACCGCCAGCTCGTAGGCCGCCAGCTTCGCGCGGCTGCTGATACACAGATTATATTGCTTACGCAAATCATTAAGCGTTGTCCCCACCTGCGCATCCATCTCATACATCGCCTGCCCATAGCGGGCCGCCGCCTGACGCGTCGAGGCCGCAACCCCGCCGCCGGAGTAAAGCGACATGCTGACGCGCAGGCCGATACTGTCAGTGCGGTATTTTTGGTTAATGGTGTTATCGCTGCTGGAGTCATTTTCTGAATGCGATGCATACAGCTGCACCTGCGGCATAAAGCCGGCTCGGTTCCGCTCCACGTCATACTTGGCCGCATCGACGCCATGACGTGAGGCTGCCAGCTCGGGATTATTCTTCAGCGCCAGCTTCTGCCAGTCCTCAAACTTTGACGGGCTAAGAGGAACCACGTTGAACTTGCCGGGTTTGAGAATCTGCAGGCCGTCCAGCTGTTCCAACGGTACGCCGATAATCACTTCCAAATCCCGCTGGGCGGAGTCCAACGCATCGCGCGCTTCAATCTCCTGCGCCACCGCCAGGCTATAACGCGCCTGGGTTTCAGACAGGTCGGTTACCGTGCCCTCCCCGGCGGCAAGCAGGCGATCGTTTAACGCTAGCTGTTCCTGATAAGCATTCTTCTGCGCCACCGCCAACGCAATCTGATCCTTGGCGTACGCCACTTCCACATACGCCGAGATAACCCTGACCGCCAGATCGAACAGCTTGCCGCGGTAGCGTTCATCCGACACCAACGTCTGCGCAATGCCGGCCTTGTAGCGCGCGTAGGCCTCATAGTCGAACAACGCCTGCGTCAGGGTAACCGAGCCGGCATAACTGCGGTACTGCTGACGTTTGGTCACATCTGACACCCGGCCAAAAAGATCTGACTGCTGATACTTCTGCGTCTGCCAGTTACGCGGCGCATTTTGATAGCTCAACGACACCTGCGGCAGCAGCCCGGCCCGGCCGATCTTTTCGTTCTCGTCTCCGGCCTGTTTCTCCTTCAATGCCGCCTGATAGGTTGGGTCCTTCTCAAGCGCTAACGCATAGGCGTCTAATATTCCCAATGCATGGGCTGGCGCAGACATCGCCAGTAATAAGGGGCCGGCCGCCAGGCCGACCGCCTTCCATGGAAATCGAATCAAAATTATTCCTCAGTCAATGAAGTATGAGCGCGATCCAAAATAGGTTTGAACAGATAGCTCAACAGAGAGCGAGACCCCGTTTTCACAAACACTTCTACCGGCATACCAGGCCTGATTTCTTCGGTGTTCAGCAGCTTCATGCCTTCCGGCGTCACCGTTGCCTGCATCTGGTAGTAAGGTTCGCCATTGGCTTTATCCACCAGACGGTCAGCGGAAATCAGCGTCACCGTGCCGGGAATTTTCGGCGTTTTATTTTGATTAAATGCCGTGAACATCAGGTCAACCGGCAGGCCGTTATACACTTTATCGATCAGATCCACCTTCAAACGGGCATCAACAACCAGCGTCGCCTGGCTGGGCACCACATCCAGCAGATGATCGCCCGCCGCCACAACGCCGCCCTGGGTGAAAATATTCAGCCCCACAACGGTGCCCGTTACCGGCGCGGTGATCTCGGTGTTGCCCAGATCGAAGTCCGCCATCTGCAGCTTGTTGCGATATTCGCTGGTATCCATCTGTGACTGCGCCAGCTGTGTTCTGACTTCCCGCTGATAATCGGCCCGACGCTGGTCAATTTTCTGCTGCGACTCCAGCAGCTGCTTTTCCAACTGGCCAATGCGCCCCAACGTTTCATCAATACCGCCGTTCACTTCGGCAAACTGGCGTTGAATTTCCAGATAGCGGTTACGCGGTAAATAACCATCGGCCGCCAGCGACTTCATGCTGTTCATCTGTTCGCGCAGGGTGGAAAGCTGAATTCGCTTATTGACCAGCGAATCCTTCGAACCTTTCAGTTGGAAGCGAATGCCGTCCATCGACTGCTTATACCCGTCGATTTCGCTTTTCAGCCCCTGACGGCGGGAGGTGAACAGCTGCTGCTGCAATGCCAGAATCTCGGCCACCCGCGGATCGTTTTGCACCGCCTTCAGTACCGGCGAGAAGGCGACGTTCTCATGACCATCCCGTTCGGCCAGCAGTCGCCCTACCGACGCCAACGTGGTGTAATATTGATCGCGTAAGGAGTCGACCTGCGCCTGCGCCTGCGTCTGGCTGAGTTTCACCAGCACCTGACCGGCTTTGACCTTCTCCCCTTCACTCACCAGAATATTTTTAATGATGCCGCTGGCCGGTGCCTGTACTGTTTTACGGTTGCCGGAAACGATCACCGACCCGGAAGAAGCCACCCCTTTATCCAGCGGCGCCAATGCTGCCCAGGCTAAAAAACCCACCACCCCAATCAGAATGACCAGCCACCCCATACGGGTGTAGCGCTGTTCATCCAGGGGAAGCAGGCCGTTAGGCGCCCTCCCTGCCTCATTTATTTGCGTAGACATTACCACTCCTTCAAACGCATCCGGCCGCTGCCGGCATGCACACCAATTTTAATGAGTTTGCGTTTTTGCCGTATTTTCTTGCTCAAGTTCGCCGTTAACCGCCTGGACGTTCTGCTGCACCGGTGATTTTTGCGCCTGCGAAATCGCCTGGATCACCTGCTGGGTGCCGCCAAAGGCATTAACCTGACCGTTGGTCAGCAGCAGCAATTTATTGGTCATTGAGAGCAAATTGGTACGGTGGGTAATTAACACTACGGTGGTTTTACGCTGATGCAGCGTCTGAATGGCATGGTTAAGCGCACGTTCCCCCACATCATCCAGGTTGGAGTTCGGCTCATCGAGCACCACAAGCGACGGTTCGCCATACAGCGCACGCGCCAGACCGATCCTCTGCTTCTGGCCGCCGGACAGTCCTGCACCGCCATTACCAATGATGGAATCGTAGCCTTTCGGGAAACGCAGAATCATGTCGTGTACGCCGGCCAGTTTGGCCGCCTCCAGGACTTTCTCTGCATCCACCTCATTAAAGCGGGCAATATTTTCAGCAATGGTGCCGGCAAACAGCTCAATATCCTGCGGCAGATAGCCAATGTGCGGCCCCAGTTCATCTTTGTTCCACTGGTAAATATCCGCGCCGTCAAGCCGTACAATGCCGGAAGAGACCGGCCAGATACCGACCAACAAGCGCGCCAGCGTCGATTTTCCGGAGGCGCTCGGCCCGATAATGCCCAACACATCCCCCGCCTGCAGCGCAAAGCTCACGTTATGCAACACGGCAGGCACCTGCGACCCCGGAGGCGCAGCGGTGACATTCTCGACAGACAGCTCACCAACCGGACGCGGCAATGACATCCCCTCGCCGCGTTGCGGGTGGGCGTCCAGTAGTTGCACCAGACGGTTATAGGAAAGCTTGGCCGAGCTGTAACTTTTCCAGACGTTAATCACCTGTTCAATCGGCGCCAGCGTCCGCCCCATCAGAATGGAGCCGGCAATCATCATGCCGGGCGTAATATGCCCGTCAATCGCCAACCAGCCGCCCAGCCCCAGCACCAGAGACTGCAGGGAGAGACGCACAAACTTGGTGATCGACGTCACCCGCGCCGAACGCTCGCTGGCGATACGCTGATTATTCAGAAAACGCTGATGCAGGCCGAACCAGCGACGCTTCAGATTCGGCAACATCCCGAGCGCTTCAATCACCTCAGCGTTACGTAAATTGGTACTCGCCAGATTGCCGGACATGATCGACAACTTGCTGGCCTCCCCCAACGGCTTGCGGGACAGCACTTCGTTCATGATGGCAAGCGCAATCAGCAACAGCGAGCCAACCAGCGCAAATAAACCCAACCATGGATTAAACAGGAAAATGACGAGGAGGTAGATGGGGAACCAAGGGGCATCAAAGAAGGCGAAGAGCGCGCTGCCGGTAAGAAATTGCCGTAAGGTGGTTAAATCATTCAGCATTTGCCCGGCATCCGAGGAGCCATTTTTCAGATTAGACTCAAACGCTGCGGTATAAATTCGCGTATTCAGCTGCATGTCCAACTGGCTGCCGATACGTATGACCACCATGCTGCGCACGTACTCCAGTAATGCCATTACGCCAAACATGGATAACATAATCAGCGTCAGCATTAACAACGTAATTTCGTTACGGGAAGGCAACGCACGGTCATAGACCTGCAGCATATAGATCGAAGGCACCAACATCAGTAAGTTGATTAATGCCGTGAATATGCCAATGGTCCAGAACACCTTGCTACGCGCACGTATTACAGCAGCTATCTCATTATAGGGTAACGTTGGGGTCACACTAATCCCTCTTACAAACTACGGTTATGGTTGGTAGTTTAACTGACGGCACTACGTGACCCGGTTATCAAATAACCAGGCAACGCAGTGTACAAGAACTGAGATTAACTATGGTAGAGGGTTCGGGATATGGCAAGGTTTCGGGGAGGAAAAATTTTAAAAATAAAGATTTACACCTTAATGATTGGTACCAAAGGTAAAACTGGCGAATAAAAAAACACTTTCCATATGTTTTATCCGGAAAAAGAATAAAAAATAGGCAGAGTAAAAACTCTGCCTATCAAGGACTAACAATAAAAAAAACTATTTTCGCAAGCTATGAAAGAAAATAAAACCATATGGTTTATTTGTCATTAGGCATCGGAGCATAACTCGCCGCCATCTGTGGCAGGTTTGAAGAGAAGTATTGCCCTTTCACCGTTTTCCAATCAGGTTTTTCATTGGTGTAAATGGCTATCGGTTTATCATCCAGACTGATGCCTTTCGATATATCCCCTTTCTTCTCAGTGTCAAGGTTCCAGTGTTCAATCGTGACGTCGCCTTTAATACCCGCAACGGTTACCGGCTGTACCTTCGCATGCTTCGGTGGATTCTTCCACATCAAGATGGTGTATTTTTTGTCAGTATCGTTACGGTTCGATTGCAGAACGTAAGCTTCAACGTCTGGCGCCGGATTAGCCATATATAGCAAATGCTTGCCTTTCATGGCGTCAACGGCCATCGCATAGGCCAACAGGCGGATCTTCGGCTGCCAGTTGTCATCAAACAGGCCAAAATAATAAAGTTTATTGTTGATATAGCGATCTTTAGCCAGGAAGTAATCAACGCGCTTCATATCGTAGACATAAAAACCGCGGGCGAACAGTTTAATCAAATCATAAGGATTTGACTGATAGCGTCCGGACGAGTTGGTATCAAGCTGCTCCGTATCTAATAATGGCTTGCCTTTTACGCCATACTTCGCCATAACGGAACGCATATATCCCGGCAAATCATCCGCACCAAACACAAAGTGGTGCATTGAATAAGCATCTGCGTACTTATCGATGCCTAATTTAAAGCTTTCATCAATAAAGCGCCGGCCGCCGCTCAAACCACCTTTGATCGGTGAACGCGAATATGTTGCCGCAAACGCCACGGTTTTAATATCTTGTCCGGACTTCTGTATCTGCTCCTTGAGCATTTTCATCTCTTTGACATACATACCCGGCGTCGATTTCATCCACCATATGCTTGGCGCGTCAACTTCATTACCTAACTCGGCATATTTAACGTTATAGCCCGCTAAATGCTTTAACGTCACATCGAGGTAATTTCTGTATTTCCCATAATATTTCGGATCTACGCCGGATAGTTTATTATGAGCAACCGTAAACTGGGCCGGAGGGTAGCCAAACAGGAATAAATGGCTCATGCCATACTTTTTCGCCATTTTGAGCTGAAAATCCACCTCGGTAAAATTGGTGGGGTTGCCGTTTTTATCCGCCACCCGATGCCAGGCGGTCTCGGCGCTGCGCAAGCTGTTCACGCCGACGCGCGATAACAGTTCATACGCCTTTTCAATTTTTGCCCGATCGCCGGTTGACTTTACCGCCGGAATCTCCATCCCGTGCAGACCGAAATCTACACCATCATCCGCAGAAGCCTGGGAGAGCTTACGTTTCATCAATTTGTCGTAAACATACTTCGATGAATTATCGCTCAAATCCTCGCGGGTTTTCTTCATTTCCGAGTAATACATCGCCGTATCCGGCGCTGCATAGGCAGACGCCGAGGTCAGTGCAATACATAGACAGGACAAACTCAGCACGTTCCTACCTGCAGTGGGGTACAATCTCATATCACCTCTCCGAAAATTTGTTTACCGTAATCACAGCACTCCCCCAAAGGTCTATCACGTTGAAAATGTCCATATCTCAAATGGCCCCGACAGTAAAACTTTAACCGGGGCCACTCCGTTCCGTATTTAAGCGTAGATAATTCTATTTATTCGGCGTTTGACGAACGATGTCAGCTTATAGAGACGCGGACAGTTATCCGCTAACGTCACGGCCAACGACGTGTTCCGCTTTTTCAATTCATTAAACTGTTTTGCAACATCGGCGCTCAACGTCACCTTATCATTTTTGACAATGTTAAGAATCGAGATAATGTTGATGGAAATCCGATCGCTGAGATGTTTGCGGTTTTTGGCATCGCCTGCATTGTCCCGTAACTGTTCCAGCGCGTTAATTCCCGCAATATACCCAACGACGTTACGCTCACCGCGGTTGGTTTGCATAATCGACCCGGCGCGAACCCTGCGTTTGAACAAGATAGCGCGGGAAACGGCAATCTTTCCGGCCTTAAAGAATAGGCGCGGTGTAAACTCTTCATCCTCATGGATGATCGGTTTAAACCAAATGTTATTCTCCGTAATCAGCGCTGAGCGGAAAATGTACATCCAGGCATTCGGATAGAAAGAGCCATAGCCGGACATGGTATTAAACGCCGAAATCGCATCAGGGAATACTCTGTCCATTTTCCGGTTATAAAATGGCAACGGTTGCTGCACCGTTGGCTCAGAGTCGAAAAATGAATTGGCCGAGAAGCAGAAAATATCCAGATCGGGATGGCGGCGATAGGTATTTAAAAAGGTTTCCAACAGCGTTGGCACCGCAACATCATCCGAATCAAAATAATAGGTGAACTCCCCGGTAACATGGCGACTCCCTTCATTACGTGCCTCGCCCAGCCCATGGTTAGTGGTATGAACAATTTTTACGTTATCAAGGTGACCGTACAGTTCATCCAACAGCTCACCCGAGCCGTCGGTCGCACCATCATCAATAATGATCACTTCGTACGGCGCGACGGTTTGCGCCAGGATGGAGTCCACCGCTTCCTGCACGTATTTTTTGACGTTATATACCGGTATAACGACGGAGATTTTAACCAGTTCGTTCGCTACTGTCATAATTTAACCAACTCACAGCCAGGCACGCCTTTGGTCCAGGATTCATAGTACCCCGAGTTTTTGCCGTAGGAGTTATCAATCAGCTGAGTATTCATCTTCAACAGGCAGCACAGGATATGGCCGTGCATACGTGAGGTAATCACCGAATCATGCGACATAAAACGTTGATTAACGCGGTCCACCAACTTATCGGTATATTGATACCACATGCTGTTGGTCGGGAATAAATTGCCCGGGATCTTGCGGTTCAACTTTTCAAACAGGTGCATAAACTTCATAAAGCGACGATCGGCATCGGTGCAGATATCATGCCAGTCGACAAAATTGTTAGGATCGGCTTCTGCGCCCAGCGCGGACAGATCCGTTTTTTCAATATCGCGACGGATCATCCACATCGCCTTTTGCTTGATATCACCGCTTTTCTGCTGCGGGAAAACGTTCCACAGCGATTGCGCCATATCCGGGCAAAGGAAGACGTTGTCACAAAAATGCTCTTTCAGAATCGCTTCGCTGTTGGTATCGCGACAGAAGATGGTCAGGTTCGGATGCTGTTTAAAGATTGCGCCGGACTTAAGCAGATTAGCGTTGTCTTTAAAGTGGACGGTCTGCGGCAAGATCACCACCTGATTGTTCTGGTACTTTTTCACCACGGCTTCACGCAACCGCTGATGGGCTGGGTAAAGATCGCCAAAGTTACCGCCGCCGTGCAGCACAATCACCACATGTTCAGGAATCGAGTCGGTTTTCTCGACAAAATTCATGCTGGTATGGTCAGAGTGGCGCGTGATGACCTTATAGTCATTTTCCTTGAAGAACTGTTCTGCGCCCTTAAGGATTAATAAGTCACCAACGTTCAAATGCAATGGATAGTCTAGATAAATAATTTCGCTACCGCGAGGAACCACCTTCTCAATAACAGACAAATTGTCTTTCAAAACTTGCATTCTTTCCATCTTTAGCATTCCACTCTAAATATTTTACGTAATTTTTCGCTTTTGATCAGTTGTAACTTCACCTCATTAATTAGCGGTGCTTTACTGAAATAAATGACCATAGCAAAAGCAAAAAGACCAAACACTATTTGCGAAAATAACGTTACAACCGTTGATACTGTCTCAGGCATAAAGTAGCCAATACACCAACTTACCACCACCGTGGGTATGGTTAATTTAAACGGCAACCATAAACTATTAATATATTGGCGATAACTTTCTCCAAGCACTGGTTTTATCAGGATAAAATAACTCAGGTAGGTATTGATGGCCTGCACGGTCAGGAATGCCAAGGCAACGCCAATCGCCCCGCCGAGCTTAACGCCAAGCATCATACTAGGAATAAACAGTAACGTTTTAAAGACGTTAAACTTAAAACTGATATCAACACGGGCCTTCGCCATCAGCAATGAACCAATCGGGTTGCCAATAGAGCGCAACAGGCCAACAATGCACAGAATTTGCAATATCGGCGTAATAAACTCCCAACGCTCGCCGAAGACAAACAGTACAAAATTATGTGAAACCACCATCAATCCCAGCAGCGCGGGGAAATTAATAATCCCAACAAGGGAAAGTAATTTATAGAATGAGTCCTTAAGTTTGGCACTATCATCCTGAATCTTGGCAAACGCTGGAAACAATACCCGCGTGATGATCGGGTTCAGCTTGGTTGGCGGCATAACGGCGACGTTATAGGCCAAATTATAGCCACCGGTAACGATCGTTCCCAGACTCCGTGCAAGAATAGCCGTCGACACGTTGGTATTAATAAAGTTTACCAAACTGTCCGCGGTTAAATAGGCGCCGAATTTAACGTTGGACCTAATCTCAGAAAACGCGAAACGCAGGCTGGGGCGATAAATTTTTCTCCCGGCATAGGCGAACAGCAAGGTTCTGACGGAGGCATTAATCAAATAACCGTAAATCGCCACGATAGCGAATGGGTAAACGGTGGCAAGCGCCAGTGTCGCCACAAAACCCAGTAGATAAGAGAACGACTCGATTTTACCGATACTGGCAAAGTTAAGCTCTTTTTGCATCAGCGCACGGAACTGCTGCCCGTGGGGAATCAGCAAAAAGGCGACGGAGATGAGTTGTACCAATGGCTCCAGACCAGGCGCATGCAGTGCATTGGCAATCACGCCGCTCAGGAGAAATGTCGCAGCGCTGACCGTAAAACCGATGCCCACATTTAACCAATACAGCGTGGTAAGCTGGGTATTGGTAATGTCTTTTTTCTGAACGATTGAGTTAGAGATTCCGAAATCGGAAATCGTATCAGCCAAAGCAATAACAACCATCGCGATGGTTAATAAACCAAACTCGCTGCGGTCAATCATTCGCGACAACAATGTCATCTGCAAAAAGCTCAGACCGATAATGATTACCGTTGAAATGGCGGACCACTTAGCCCCTCGGACCGTTTTCTCGCGTAGACTCATAGTGATTTTATGACCTGTAATATTCCCATCTTGAATTTACGCTAAACGTAAATTCAAGACCGATTTCCTTGCGATTATTTTCAATAAATAATCTTGGCATAAACAAAATAGCCCTTGTCATGGATATGCATGGTCATATCACAGCTAGCGCGCCAAGCATTAGCTGCCAAGGTTATCAAACATGATATCAATGGATTTATTTATTTTTTCTCAACAAATTTGACCCAGGCTAGCTTGGTCAATGCATACGGCAACGCCCGCCATTTATAACGCCAGGCGACGTCAACATCATTAATGGCCGAATGCCAACGCGCCCAATAAGGCACATCCTTACGTTCGCCGTTCCATCCGCGGCAGTGATACGCCGTCACATCGTTATAAACAGACACGCCCCATCCCTGCCGCTTCAAACGCAGAGACAGTTCAATATCTTCTTTATACATGTAGTAGGAGCTTTCAAAACCAACCTTGCCCTGCTTATCACGGCACTGCAGCAAAGCCGGCACGCGCAGCAGCATAAATGCGCCGCACACCGCGTCAACCGCCGTAGGTTGTTTATCCAGCGTCGATACCGGCTGGTTGGCATCGATGTCATACCAGCGTCCAACCGGGCTGCAGGCAATCCCTACGGAGTCAAAAATTGGCAGCGGCTTTTTCTCATCGATATTAAAACGGATCAGGGGCACGGAAAATAATCCCACCTTTTCCTGCTCTTTCGTCGCGGCAAAGGATAACAGGCGATCCAGGTTTGTCCCTTCAATATGGGCATCAGGATTAAGCAGCAGTACCCAGTCATAAGAGGCGGCATCGAACATGGCCTGGTTGTTACCGGCCACAAAACCCACATTGTTGGTTTTCACCACATCCAACCGGTGCTTACTCTGTATTGCATCCAGATAATCGCTGTTCGTTGAACCTGAATCAATAATTCTAACGACGATGTCATTTTGTGATGACTCTAACCCGTCCAGCACCCACTGAATATGTTTTTGGCTGTTGTAGGTGACGATCACCACCAAACATTTCTGCGACATTTTTACACCTTAAAACTTAGATTATATTTTTCAGAGCAAGGATGACATCATGAGATAAATCCGCACGGCGTTAAGCCTCATCCGCACTGGCCAAATCCATTTTGAAATCATTTACTCAGAGATAAACATCTCATGCTCAGGATTATGATTTAATCAATCCAAGATTCAAATTCATCTTATTAAGAAGATATTTTACAATATATTTTGGCGCTGTTTTCTTCACCGTCCAGTAGAGGCTTTCAGAAAGCGATGCGCTTTTATCGCTGGAAGCAACGATAAACTTCATAAACTTGGCGTCATCACCTACATAAATATTCTGATTGCGCTGCAGCAAATCGTTCAGTGCGCTGCTGAGTGGGTAACTCTTGGATACCCGCTGCTCATTTTTGGCATGGTCATGATGCATCAGGTACTTGTATTCAGGAAAACGCTTGAACGGGCCATGAGAATACGCCAGTCGCAACCAGGTATCCCAATCCTGCAAGCGACGCACCCGGGTATCAAAACCGCCGATGTCCTGCAAATTCTTGGTTAACGTGAATATCTGGTTCGACGCGATATTATCAAAAAGCAACGCGCGATAGTCGGCAACCAGAGGCTCATCCTGTTTGTAATAAATATTGTGCGAGCCGTCCGAGTAAACCTCTTTAAAGTTACAGCACAAAAATGAATATTGATCATCCCAGTTTTTCACCAAAAATGAGATGCGATCCGGGGTAAACTCATCGTCGTCATCCAGACCGGCAATAAATTTGCCGGATGCGGTAAAGATACCAAGATTCCTGGTGGCACAGGCCCCCATATTCTTTTCATTACGCAAATAGTGAACGCGTTCGTCTTTGGCGCACAGTTCCGCCATATAGTCTGCGGTGCCATCAACCGAGGCGTCATCACAGACCAGCACTTCGATATTAGGATAGTCCTGATTCAAGACGGATTGAACCGCTCGTTTCAACCGGTCAACGCGATTACAGGTTGAGATATAAATACTGACCTTAGACAATGCATCCTGGTCAATAACACCTGATTCAGCAGTCATAGTACCTCTAAATATTCCTAATTCATTCGGACATGGCCTGTTTTCTATAAAACAGACGATATTGGGCCGCGTATAAACAAAAACAACGTGCGCAACCCAATATCCCCTGGCCACTAATCTGGCCAGGGTTCGGTCATGCTTCTAAAAATATTTTACCCAGACTACTGATTGTTTTTTATATCAATCAATACCTTACGCAACCCCTCTTCCCACGCGGATGAGGCAATGCCGGCGGCATTTATTTTACGGCAGGACAGGGTTGAATATTGCGGTCTTTCCGCCGGCGTCGGGTAGTCAGCCGTAGTAATCTCGGCCACCTGCGGTACCTTGCTGAGCAGCTGCAGCTGGTGCGCATGCGTAAAGATCGACTTGGCGAAATCACTCCAGCTCACTTCTCTATCGCCGCAGAAATGATAAACGCCGCCCTCGGCATTTTGCTTCAGCAGATCGATAATTGCCTGCGCAATATCGCCGGCATAGGTCGGGCAACCGCGCTGGTCGGCCACAATGCCCAAGCTATCGCGATCTTTCGCCAAACGCAGCATGGTCTTAACGAAATTATTGCCATATTCGCTAAATACCCAAGCGGTACGGACGATCAATGATGCAGGTAAAACCTCTGTAACGGCGATTTCACCATCCAGCTTGGTTTGCCCATAAACGCCCAGCGGGTTGGTCGCATCAGTTTCGCTGTAGGCGACGCTGGCCTTACCGTCAAACACATAGTCGGTGGAGACATGCACCAGCCGTGCTCCCGCATCTTTCGCCGCCAGCGCCAGGTTTTTCGGCCCGACAACGTTAATCAACGCCGCCAGTTCACGATCCTGCTCCGCCTTATCAACCGCCGTATAGGCCGCCGCATTCACGATAGCATCAGGCTGAAACTCTGCGACTGCCGCTTTGACCTTCTCCAAATCGGTGATATCAAGCACATCGGCGTCCGTTGCCCAAACCTGCCATCCTTCAGGAAGGCGATCCTGGAAACAGCTGCCCAGCTGGCCTTTCGAGCCCGTCAGCAATACTTTCATTTCGCCAGCTCCTTGAGCAGCTTGCCCACTTTGTCTTTTTCAGACAGCAGCGGATTATCGATTGGCCATTCAATACCTACCTCTGGGTCGTTCCACAGCAGGCAACCTTCATGGCTAGGGTTGTAGTAATCGGTGCACTTGTACTCAAAATCGGCAATGTCAGACAGCACGACAAAACCATGCGCCAGGCCCGGCGGCACCCAGAACTGGGTTTTATTCTCTTCGGACAGGATGACTCCTTCCCACTGGCCGAACGTCGGCGAGCCAGGACGAATATCCACGGCGACATCAAAGACTTCGCCACGCACCACACGCACCAACTTGCCCTGCGGGTTTACCTTTTGGAAATGTAAACCGCGCAGCACGCCCTTGGCAGAGCGTGAATGGTTATCCTGCACAAAATCGAGGTCAATATTCAGCATTTCCTGGTAGCGCTTTTTCTCGAAAGTTTCCAGGAAAAAACCGCGCGCGTCGCCAAATACCTTCGGCTGGATAATTTTGACGCCGTCAATTTTGCTATCAGTTACTTGCATGTTACTTCTCCCGGATGATATGTGCGAGGTATTGCCCATACAGCGTTTTACTCAGGAGCTTGGCCTCATCGGCAACCTGTTCGCGTGACAGCCAGCCCTTGCGGAAAGCGATCTCTTCCAGGCATGCAACCTTGAAACCCTGGCGCTTTTCAATGGTGTGAATAAACTGCGACGCCTCGATCAGGCTGTCGTGGGTGCCGGTATCCAGCCAGGCAAAACCGCGACCCAGCAGCTCGACATTCAACTTGCCCTGATCCAGATACATCTGGTTCAGCGTGGTGATTTCCAGTTCGCCGCGCGGAGAAGGTTTTACCTGCTTCGCCATTTCAACCACGTTCTCGTCATAGAAATAGAGGCCGGTCACCGCCCAGTTGGATTTTGGCACCGCCGGTTTTTCTTCCAGCGACAGCGCACGGAACTGATCGTCAAACTCAACCACGCCAAAGCGTTCCGGATCCATCACCTGGTAGCCGAATACGGTGGCACCTTCATTACGCGCCACCACGTTTTCCAACTTGGCGCCAAAGCTCTGACCAAAGTAGATGTTGTCGCCCAGAACCAGTGCGCAGCGATCGCCGTTGATAAACTCTTCGCCAATCAGGAATGCCTGCGCCAGGCCGTCCGGACTTGGCTGGATTTCATAGCTCAGATTGATGCCGAAGCGGCTGCCGTCGCCCAACAGGCGCTGGAAGGAAGGCATATCTTCCGGCGTGGAAATAATCAGAATATCGCGGATCCCGGCCAGCATCAGCACCGAGATCGGGTAATACACCATCGGCTTATCATAGATAGGCAGCAGCTGTTTTGAGACACCGCGAGTGATGGGATATAAACGCGTGCCGGAGCCACCCGCTAAGACAATACCTTTCATGTTGAAACTCCTTACTTAAAATTTAACGGGTCAGGCCCAGACGTTCACCGGCATAAGAACCATCTTTTACGCGGCTCCACCAGGCTTCATTTGCCAGATACCACTCCACGGTTTTTCTAATGCCGCTTTCGAAGGTTTCTTGCGGTTTCCAGCCCAGCTCACGGTCAATTTTGGATGCGTCGATCGCATAGCGCATATCGTGACCAGGACGGTCGGCAACGTAGGTGATCAGATCTTCATACAGGTTGACGTTCGCCGGCTTGTTCGGCACCAGTTCGTCCAACAGACGGCAGATGGTTTGTACAACCTCGATATTCTTACGTTCGTTATGACCGCCGATGTTGTAGGTTTCGCCAACCTCACCTTCGGTAACGACTTTGTACAGCGCACGCGCGTGATCTTCCACATACAGCCAGTCGCGGATCTGCGCGCCGTTGCCATACACCGGCAGCGGTTTGCCGTCCAGCGCGTTCAGGATGATCAGCGGGATCAATTTTTCCGGGAAATGATAAGGACCATAGTTATTTGAACAGTTGGTCACGATAGTCGGCAGCCCGTAAGTACGCAGCCACGCGCGCACCAGATGGTCGCTGGAAGCTTTGGAAGCGGAATATGGGCTGCTTGGCGCATACGGCGTGGTTTCCGTGAACAGGTCATCGGTACCGTGCAGGTCGCCGTACACTTCATCGGTTGAGATATGATGGAAGCGGAACGCCCGCTTTGCATCGTTGTCCAGCGTATTCCAATACTGACGCGTCGCTTCCAGCAGGGTGTAGGTACCAACGACGTTGGTTTCAATAAACGCGGCCGGGCCATCGATTGAACGGTCCACGTGGCTCTCTGCCGCTAGGTGCATTACCGCGTCAGGTTTGAACTCGCTAAAGACGCGATCCAACTCTGCACGGTTACAGATATCAACGTGCTCGAATTTAAAACGGGCGTTGTCAGCCACCGTTTTCAGCGATTCCAGATTGCCGGCATAGGTCAGGCTATCCAGCACCAAGATTTCATCCGCGGTATCGTTAATAATATGGCGGGCCACTGCGGACCCAATAAACCCAGCACCACCGGTAACGATAATTTTCATAATATCCTCAATCTTGAACTATCAACTAATAAGCCGACTTATTGATAAAACCTTTGAAAACGGTCAGGAAAATAATTTTTAAATCCATCCACAAACTCCAGTTCTGGATATAGTAGAGGTCATATTCAACCCTTTTTTCCATTTTCTCCAACACATCCGTTTCTCCACGCCAGCCATTTATTTGGGCCCAACCGGTAATACCCGGTTTCATTTTATGGCGCAGCATATATCCCTTGATCAGTTTGCGGTACTGTTCATTGTGTGCAACGGCGTGGGGCCGTGGACCAACAATAGACATATCCCCTGTGATCACATTGAAAAACTGCGGCAGCTCGTCCAGGGAGGTTCTGCGGAGCAGGCCGCCAAACGGCGTAATACGGCTATCCCCTTTTTTCGCCTGAATAACCTTATCGCCGTTTTCCATCACGGTCATACTGCGGAACTTCCAAACTTTGATCGCCCGCCCATCAATGCCGTAGCGTAGCTGTTTAAACAGTACAGGTCCCGGAGAAGTGATCTTGATGATTAAGGCAATCGTCAGCAAAACCGGGGAGATGAAAAGCAGAATACAGGTTGAGAAGATGATGTCTTCAATACGTTTCAACACCATATTCACACCGCTCATCGGCGTGTCATATAAAGAAATCACCGGCACGCCGTAGATCATTTCACTGCGTGAGTGCAAGACATTGAAGGTAAAGATGTCCGGTATCAACATGACGGTACATGTACTGTCAGCCAACGCAGAAAGGATATAGTTAATCTCCTTGGACTGCTCCATCGGCAAAGCAATATAAACCCTATCAATGTTATTTTCGTTCACCTGAGCAATCAAAGCATCAATATCGCCCAAATGATTCATATCCAGCTTATCGTACCCCTGCACCTGACCGGTCGTCGAGAAGTACCCCAACAGATTCAGCCCCAGCCACGGCGCATTTTTAATGCTTTCGGCCAAATGCACGCCGGAAGCAAGATCGCCAATCATCACAACTTTACGGTTGTTATAACCGACCTTACGCAAGTGTCCCAGGATGACGCGAATGAGACTACGGAAAAAGACGAACAATACTAATGAGAAGAATGACCATAAAGCATAAAACTTGATGGTGATGTCAATCTCATTAATAAAGGCAATAATACCTGCGGTGAAGATTACGCTGAGCAACCAGTTTCTTAATAAAAACTGCAGCTCCAGACGGAAACTTACCCCTCGCCACGAACGATAAAAATCGGTCATTCCACCGATCATCTGGAACAGCACAAGACAGATTAAAGCAACAATGCCGTGAACAAGGCCGATTTGCTGATGACTGATATACCCAACCAGCATCATACCAAGCAGCATGCTGAATATATCGGAAAATCGCTGTAGCATTGAGATAATGGAAGCGTTGGAGTGAGTCATGCTTCTACTTGATTCATTCATTATGTGTCTCTTTCCCCATTAATCTACCAAACCGATATGAATCCACGCTGGTTTAGATTCATTATTTCCAAAACCGGCTGTGCATACTTAATTTTGGCAACCATTTCCGCGGCAGCTTAGGATACTTCATCCCCAACTTATAGCCCACGATCTTCAGGAAATTGTGCACACAAGCTCGAGGTATCCATAGCGGATGATTTTTTAGTAAGAAAGATAACTCAGATTTAATAAAACGCATCCCTTCACCGCCAGCCCCACCAAACTTATCCCTGATCCAGGACTCATCATAGTGGAAGACGCCAATATCAAAATAGCGCTTAAACTCTTCAACCGGCGTGTAATTATGAGAATGGCGAACTTCAGCGCCGGCGCAATAGCTGACTTTATAACCTGCCATCACCGCCTTGGCGGCAAAATACATATCTTCGGAAAGAATAGTATTCGAAGGAAAACCACCCAACTCTTTAAATACGGAGGTACGATATGCAGCAAAAGAATTAGACGTGAAAACGGTTTTTATGCCCAGCCTTTCTTTATCTTTAAATTCGCTGGTATAGCTCTCCGCGCTATAATTAAACATCCTGGCATGCGTAGCTAAAGGGTTCGCATCCTTATGAGGAAGTTGTCGTCCATACGCACAGGCCACTTTAGGATCGTTGAAGACCTGCGTAATCTCATCCAAAAATCCCGCCTGCGGGATCGCATCCTGGGTGAGAAAAATTATAACATCGGCACGATCAATATTATTTTCAACGGCCTGATTTCTGGTTCCGCCATGATTAAAATCTTTAGAATCAATAGACAGCATTTCGAAATCATGCTGTTTTGCAATAGCCAGCGTATCATCCTTACTGCCTGAATCTACGACATACACCACGGCCTTGTTAAGATTGAATTCCGATATTCCGTCAGCGGATTCCTGCCACACCTTCCCCCCATTATATGTGGGAATGGCAATTAAATATTTCATCGTGATCACCCGATCTTTATTATATTGCAATATATGACATGCAATGCTCTCTATGCAAGAGAGACAACAAATCTTGGATAGTTAATTAGATTTCTTAGGAATAACGGCTGGCTATAGAATTATAGCCAGCTTTATATAGGCGAGATTTATTTTTCAGAGTCGTAGTTATAGCTGTAGTTATCGTAGCCATAGCTATAATAGTTCGACAGCTTGCGCACTACGGCGTTCAGAATGACGCCTTTAATCTCAATGCCATTCTGTTCGAAACGACGGATACTGACTTCAACTTCTTTCGGACTGTTCAGCTCAAAACGGGCCACCAGCAGTGAAGTACCTGCATGCTTGCCGATAATCGCCGCATCGGTAACCGCCAGAATCGGCGGCGTATCCACCAGAACCAGATCGTAGTTTTCAGACGCCCATTTCAGCACCTCTTCGAAACGGCGGTGCATCAGCAGTTCAGAAGGATTCGGCGGGATCTGGCCGCGAGAAATAAAGTCGAACACGTTGGACTGAGTATGCTGTACGGCTTCATTAATCGACAGTTTGCCCGACAAGACATTGGACAGGCCCTGTTTACCATCGGCGCCGATCAGTTCGTGCACATAACCTTTACGCATATCGCTATCGATTAACAGCACGCGCTGACCCGTTTGCGCCACAACGGCCGCCAAGTTGGCGCTGATAAAGGTCTTACCGATGCCTGGGCTGGCGCCGGAAATCATCAGCACATTATTTTTGGCTTCCATCATCGCAAAGTGCAAGCTGGTACGCAGGCTGCGAATCGCTTCAATCGCCAGGTCAGCCGGGTTACCGAAGGCCAGCAGCGAATCGGCGTCCGCATTCTGTTTACGGCCTTTGATTTTAGAAATCAGCTCCATATCGCGCTTACGCTGCCATTCGGAAAGCGGAACGCTCGCATAGACATTGATGCCCATCTCTTCAAGCTGCTCAGGGCTTTCGATACCGCGATGCAGATAGCTGCGCGCCAGAACATAGCCGCAGGACACCATGCCGCCCAGAACCAGGCTCAACAGCATGATGATCGCTTTGCGCGGCTGTACCGGGCTGTCGCCGGTCATCGCACGGTCAACGATACGTACGTTGCCGATGGTGCTGGCTTTCGAAATGTTCAGCTCTTGCTCACGGTTAAGCAGTTGCATGTAGACTTCTTTACCGGAGTCAACATCACGGCTCAATCGCACCACTTCCTGCTGCGTTTCTGGCATCGCGTTTACCCGCTTGTTCAAGCGATCGCGCTCTTCTTCCAGCGTCTTACGCTTTTCAAGCAGAGAGCGGTAAGCCGGGTGCTCTTTGGTATACAATTTGGAGATATCAGCTTCTTTGAAGGTCAGTTCATTCAACTGCCCTTCCACCGCTACGATGCTATCAAGAATAGATTTCGCTTCCATCGTCAGGTCAACGGAATCTTTCTGCTGACGATAGTGACTCAATTTATCTTCGGCGCCATCCAGAGAAGCACGTACCTTAGGCAGCTGCATACGCAGGAAGACCAGGCTTTTCGCATCTTCTTCAGATTTACGCTCAATATTCTGTTCCAGATAGTTACGCGTGATGCTATTTAGAATCTTTTGGATCATCACCGGGTTGTCCCCGGTCAACGTCAGCCCCAGGACGCCGGTATCTTTACCCTGGTCAACCACTTCATACTGATCGGCCAGCTGATTGATGGCTGATAAATAGGTTCTGGAAGTGATCGTAAAGGTCGTACCCGGCTCAGCAACGATATCGCTGACCAGGATAGATACGCCTTTTTGCTGCGCAAACACGCCGACTTTACCTTTGAACAACTCGTCACCATCCTTGCTGATGGTGTAGTCCGTTGCGCTGTCGACGGTCAGTTTGAACGAAGGGGAAGCCCAGCCTTTCGGCAGCGTCAGCTTGGACACCGACAGCTGACCGGGGTCCTTATGCATCAGGCGTGCAAATCCGCGGCCAAAGATGGGGAAATAATCCTGTTGAATATCCGTGGTCAGATTAAGATCTTCAACGGTTTTCCCCAGAATCATACGCGATTTCAGCAGTTCGATTTCCGGCGCTGACTGCGGCTGGCCGGAAGGCAGCATCTGGTTGATGTTGCTTAACAGCTTATTACCGACATTTTGCTCAACCTGAACAATCGCGTTAGCGCTGTATATCGGCGTTGCAAACAAGCAATAGATGATGCCGAAGGTCAGGAAGATGGCGGTAATACCAATAATCAACCAACGATTGTCAATCAGCTCGCCAACCAAACGTCCAATATCCAGCTCATCCGAACTATCGTTTTGAGACACATTAACTCTATTCTTATCTGCCATTGGTAATCCTGATTGACTTAGCGGCTTAAAGCATGAGCCCATTTTTGGGCTGATTTATCAAGAAGCTCATACACAAACTCGAAGGCTTCGCGGGATTGCCTATAGGGGTCAGCGATTTCTCGCTGTCCAATCCAGTGCCCATAAAGCATGGTCTTTCCCCTGACCTCAGGCGCCAAACGGCAAACGGAATCAATATGTTCCTTTTCCATCACCAGAATCAGATCATATTCACGGCACATTTTTGATGTGAGTTGCCGAGCCTGGTGACCATCAAGTGACGTGCCTCGCTGCAGCGCAACATCTGCGGCCGTGGCATCCGCGGGTTTATCAACCAACGCCCCCAAACCGGCAGAAGCGATGTCTTTATTCGGCAGTAGATTTTTCAGCAACCGCTCCCCGGTTGGGGAGCGGCAGATATTGCCGACACAAACGACCAATATCGAATTAAACATAAACGTTACCTATCTACACACTACGGCCAATTACGAATACGCAATGTCCCTTCGGTGAGGTTGTTGAAACCAGAGATGGTCGGCACCAGCTGGCTGATGACGCGGTTCCAACGAACGACAGGTGCTGTCGTGACATAAACGATATCGTAAGGCTGCAGATGGAATTCGGTACCCATTACCATCGCCGCCGCATCGGACGCATTGAGCTGATAGATGTTCGCCAGTTTGCTGCCTTCAGCACCGCGTAACGGACGAATCACAAAAATACCGGTCGCGTCGGAGAACGATTGATCCATCCCTTCCGCATTACCCAACGCTTCGGTTAGCGTCATACCGCTGCGGTCCATCTTCAGGGTGGTCTGTTTTTTCACCTCACCCATCACGAATACTTTCAGATCGTCATTACGCGGGATATAGAGGATATCGCCCGGGTACAGCAGATGGTTTTGCGTCAGGTCACCTTTTTGCATCAGCGCCTGCAGTGAAATACGCTTCTCTTTGCCGTTATGCGTCAGGATAACGTTGCGCCAGTCGGCGTTCTCTGACAAGCCGCCGGCGGCGTTGACGGCATCCATCACGGTCAGAGGCACGTTGGTGATCGCCTGCTGGCCGGATTTGGACACTTCGCCGGTCACATAAGCTTTCTGCGAGCGGAACGCGGCGACGCTGACGTCAACCTGTGGGCTTTCAATATATTGCGCCAGACGGTTGGTGATATCGGTACGCACCTGCTGCAAGGTTTTACCCGCAACCTTCACTTTACCGATATAAGGATAGAAGATGGAGCCGTCGGAATTTACCCAGTTGCCGGTATCGCTAGCGCTACGATACTGACCCGCAGGCGTGGTCAATTCAGGGTGATCCCAAACGGTCACCATTAACACATCGCCAATACCGATCCGGTATTCGTAGTTCTGCAACTCACGTTCCAGCGATTTATTAGGCTGCGCCACGACGCTCTGCGGCCGCATTTTATCAACCAGGCGTGGCGTCAACGGATAAATATTGACCAGCTTATCGAGGTCGTAGTCGCTGTCCTGCTGCTTAACAACATCTTTTCCGCTGGTAGAAAGGTGGGAACCGGGGAAAACCGTACAGCCGCTAATCACACTGATCGATACCAAAAGAGGTATCAGTTTCCATTGTTTTTTTGCCATCGAGTTATCATCACTTTCAAAGTAAACATGTATGCTGTGCCAAGTCCCCTGCCAACCATGGCGCCATTACGGCACTCAGCAAAAATGAAGAATTTGTCAAAATTCCGCGCATGCATTTGCCAAAAATGCATTACGTTGAACGTTCATTGAAACCGAACTTGCTATTATCAGTTGCCGTCCGGTACGGCGGCTGCGTACTCGCCGAAACGGCCCCGGACAGCACATAACTATAAAGCTTATTCCATGTTACGCCAGAATAAAGTTATTAAAGTACCTGCTGCTCAGCCCACTCGCGAAACGCCTTGCCCTGAGTCGGGTGGCGTAAGCCATAGGTGACAAATGCGCGTAAATAACCCATCTTTTCACCACAGTTAAATGACTGCCCGACCAGCTCGGTGGCTTCAACCGGCTGCTGGCGCAGCAGCTCGGCAATCGCATCAGTCAGCTGCACCCGCCCCCAGGCGCCCGGCTCGGTTTTTTCAAGAAGCGGCCAGATATCAGCGCTAAGCACATAGCGACCCACGGCGGAATAGTTAGATTTTAACTGCACATCAAGGCCCGGCTTTTCAATAATGGACGTCATCCGTGAAGTCTCGCCTGGTTTCAACGTATCCGTTTCACATTCAACAACCGAGTAATCATGCAACACATGTTCGTCTGCTGCCTGCACCAGCACCTGACTGAGTCCCGTCTGTTCGAAGCGGGCAATCATATGCGGCAGGTTATCTTTGCTCAGGTCGGCTTGCGCATCATCAAGCAAGACATCCGGCAACAGCACGACGAAAGGAGAATCTCCAACCAACGGCTTGGCGCACAGCACCGCATGACCTAGACCTTTTGGCTGCCCCTGGCGAATATGCATCAGCGTCACGCCTTTCGGCGTGATTGACTGCACTTCATCAAGCAGCTGGCGTTTAACGCGTGCTTCCAGCATCGCTTCCAGCTCAAACGAGGTATCGAAATGATTCTCAATGGCATTTTTGGACGAATGCGTAACCAGAATGATCTCCTTGATCCCGGCAGCTACGCATTCATTAACGATATACTGAATGAGCGGCTTATCGACGATCGGCAACATTTCTTTTGGAATTGCCTTGGTTGCCGGCAGCATGCGCATGCCGAGGCCGGCAACGGGAATGACAGCTTTCAACTTTGTCATGGTAATCCTCTTTCAATCTTGTGATCGTTTTTAAGCCAACAGCGAAATTATTTGCTTTCCAGGGTCTGCTTCAGCCACTGGCTGAAACCTTCGCCTTCGGAAGCATGGCGCAGGCCATATTGTACGAAGGCCTTCATATAGCCCAATTTATCACCGCAGTCATGCGATTTGCCACTCATATGGAAGGCTTCCACGGTTTCCTGCCCCATCAGCATCGCGATCGCATCGGTCAACTGGATTTCATCGCCGGCGCCCGGAGGCGTTTTCTCCAGCAGCGGCCAGATGTCCGCCGACAGCACATAGCGCCCGACGACGGCCAGATTAGAGGGCGCTTCCTCACGGGCCGGTTTTTCCACCACCGCGGTCATCGGCGCACTTTCGCCGGCAGTCAGCGCCGCGCCACCGCAGTCCACCACGCCGTATTTGGACACGTCCTTCTCCGGCACCGGCTCAACCATAATCTGGCTATAGCCCGTCTGCTCGAAGCGCTGCAGCATTTTAGCCAGATTCTCTTTACGCAGATCCGCCGTGGCATCATCCAGCAGGACATCCGGCAGCAGGACGACGAAAGGCTCATCACCCACCATCGGTTTAGCGCACAATACCGCGTGCCCCAGGCCTTTAGCCTGGCCTTGACGCACCTGCATCACCGTTACGTCCGGCGGGCAGATACCCTGAATTTCCGCCAGCAGTTGGCGTTTGACCCGCGATTCCAATACCGCTTCCAATTCGAAAGAGGTATCAAAGTGGTTTTCAATCGCATTTTTGGAAGAGTGGGTAACTAAAACAATGTCTTTGATCCCAGCCGCAACGCATTCACTGACAATGTATTGGATCAACGGCTTATCAACCACCGGCAACATTTCTTTAGGAATAGCTTTCGTTGCAGGCAGCATACGCGTACCCAATCCGGCTACCGGAATCACTGCTTTCAGTCGTTTTTGCATGCTTTAATCCACCAACAAATTACAAATAAGAGTCACGGTTACAGGCTAAATCAGCGTTCCAGCGAGCAACATCGGAAAAGTCCATGTCATGGCGGCTAACCCGTTAACTTCTCTTGATGAAGAAGTCTTCGGACACGCTACCGCCCTTGGCTTTCAGCTACCAATGCACTGTATACACGTTCATATGTCAAACGAATGGTTCCCATCGCGTTTGGTCAGTCAACTCAAGTGCTCCGAGGCATTTAATGCCGAGCAAGTCACAAAAAAGTAAAAAAGCTCTACGTCCTTTATAACGAAACGGTGATACTTGTTCACTTTTATATATGGCTAAGATTCTTATACTAATGACTAACTGAAACAAGCCTTAGATAGGTTCAGACAAGTCTTTTCAGAATAAGACTACTTATTGCCAGAAATTCTAAGGTTTTCCCCATTCAATACAGTTATAAGTCAATGATAAACATAATGTTATTTCGTAATAAAATCGTTAAAAAGCTCATTGATTGACCGCTAATCGTGCGGATAACCATCAATTGTTTTCAGTGCATACCAGGTTGTCTCCCTCCGAACTCCCCCTTCCCATTCCGGATTCACAGTTGAATTTTTCCGATGCTGCACGCATCCTTTTTTAAGGGGATAACTCCCGTAAACTCAAAGGGGTAATCAGACTTATGGAATGGATCGCCGATCCAACAATCTGGGCGGGGTTAGCCACGCTAGTGGTGCTGGAGATCGTCCTGGGGATAGACAACCTGGTGTTTATCGCCATTCTGGCGGAGAAGCTCCCCAAAGAGCAGCGCGACAAGGCGCGGGTGGTCGGCCTGCTGCTGGCGTTGCTGATGCGTCTGGTGCTCCTCGCCTCCATTTCCTGGCTGGCGACCCTGACCAAGCCTCTGTTTGCCGTACTCGACCATCCGTTCAGCGGCCGCGATCTGATCATGCTGGTCGGCGGCATCTTCCTGCTGTTTAAAGCCACCATGGAGTTGAACGAAAGGCTGGAAGGGAAAGACGAGGAGCAACACGGCCAACGTAAAGGCGCTCGCTTCTGGCCAGTGGTGGCGCAAATCGTGGTGCTGGATGCGGTCTTTTCGCTGGATTCGGTGATCACCGCGGTTGGCATGGTCGATCATCTGGCGGTGATGATGCTGGCGGTGTGTATCGCCATCGGCCTGATGCTGTTGGCCAGCAAGCCGCTGACGCGCTTTGTCAACGCCCATCCCACTATCGTTATTCTGTGCCTCAGTTTCCTGCTGATGATCGGCTTCAGCCTGGTGGCGGAAGGCTTCGGCTATCATATTCCGAAAGGTTACCTGTACGCCGCCATCGGCTTCTCGGTCATGATTGAGGCGCTGAACCAGCTGGCGCAGTTTAACCGTCGCCGCTTCCTGTCGCAGGTACGGCCGCTGCGGGAACGCACGGCGGAAGCCGTATTGCGCATGCTAAGCGGCAAGCATGAAGATGCGGAAGTCGACCGCGACGCCGCGCAGCTGATCGCTGACAGCGGCGAGGGTCAAGAGATCTTCAACCAGCAGGAACGCCACATGATTGAGCGGGTGCTGGGGATGGCGCAGCGCACCGTCAGCAGCATCATGACGTCGCGCCATGATGTCGAATACCTTGAACTCAACGACCCGCAGGAAAAGCTCCGGCAGCTGTTGGAAAGAAACCTGCACACACGCATCGTGGTGGCGGAAGACAGCGCCAGCGACGAGCCGCTCGGCGTGATTCACACCATCGACGTGCTGAAACAGCAGCTGGCTCAGCAGGAACTGGATCTGCGCGCGCTAATCCATCAACCGCTGATCTTCCCGGAGCAGCTGACGCTGCTCGGCGCGCTGGAACAGTTCCGTCAGGCACAAACCCACTTTGCCTTCGTCGTCGATGAGTTTGGCTCAGTAGAAGGCGTGGTCACCCTCACCGACGTGATGGAGACCATCGCCGGGAATCTGCCTGAAGCCGGTGAAGAGCTGGATCCGCGCCATGACATTGAGCAGTTGGAGGACGGCAGCTGGGTCGCCAACGGCTATATGCCGCTGGAAGACCTGACGATTTATCTGCCGCTGCCGCTGGAGGAAAAACGGGAATACCATACGCTGGCCGGGCTGCTGATGGAGCATTGCCAGCGTATTCCGCAGGAAGGCGAACAGCTGACTATCGGCGACTATCTGTTCGAGCCGCTGGTCATCAACAGCCACCGCATCATCAAGGTGAAAATCACCCCGCTGCAGCAGCCGGATCCCGATTACGAAGTGTAGGACGCCGGGCGAGCCACGCGCCCGGCGCTATCACATTACAGCCGTACCGGCACCAGAATCTCGGTGGCGACAATCACTACGATAAGCCCGACGATTACCGGCACCGAGGTACGCTTCACCACTTCCATCGGGGAGATTTTCGCCATCCCCGCTACCGCCACCACCACGCCGGAAACCGGCGACAGCGTACGGCCAAGGTTGGAAGCCTGCAGCATAGGGATCACCAGGTAAGCCGGGTTAACGCTCATTTGCGCGGCCAGTTTGGGGATCAGCTCGACAAACGCGTAAAACGGTGCGTTGCCGGAACCGGTCGCCATCGCCGCCAGCATGGTAATCGCCACCAGCACCAGCATCATAATAATGCCACCGGTGCCGAACGACTGTGCGGTAGCGATCAGGCCGCTGATAAAGCCGACGGTGCTCAACCCCTGAGCAAAGACACCCGCCGCCACCAGTAGCATTACCACGCCGGCAAACGCATCCGCCATACCGCGGTATGCCACTTCCAGCCCGCTGAAGACGGTTCTGGCATCAAAGCTGCGGATAAACTCAATCAGCGCGGCCAGCAACATGCACAACACCAGCACGGTAATAATATGCAGCTCCGGCCCCCATTTGCCGTCAAAAATCAGCACGCCGAGGATCGGCGTAAACGGCAAAATGGCGTAAAAGCCGGGCGCCGTCGTCACAATCTCGCTGACGTCCATCACGTGATGCTGTTCGTCGCTTTTCCTGTCCAGATAGCGCTGCCAAAAGAAATGTGCAACGGCCATACAGACAATGGCCGCCACGGAGATCGGCAAGGTGGTTTTAAAGGCGAAGTCCACCAGCGGCATTTCCGCCGCCTTGGCCGCCAGCACCACGTCGCCGGAGGTCGGCGCCAGAATGATCGCCGCCGGCGAGGCGCAGATCGCCGCCGCCGCGCCGCGGCTGATGCCGACATTCACCATCAGCGGGAACAGCGTCGCCATCAGCAGCACGCCCAGCCCGGTCGCCGACGACACGGCCAGCGACATCAGACAGGCGACGATGTACGCCGCCACCATCAGCAAATAAGGGGAGTTGATCATCTGCAGCGGACGGGAGGCCAGCTTCACCACCATATCGTTAGCGCCGATATGCGTCATATAGGCGGCAAAACCGCACAGCATCATAATCATCATGCCAAGGTCGCCGCCGCGGCTCATCAGCAGAATCTTGACGTACTCAATGATATCCGTGGCACGCCAGCCGGTGGAACTGGCGCTGGCCGGCAGCACGCTTTTGCCCATTAGCGCGCTGATGGCCAGCAACAGCAATCCGCCGACCATCAGCACGCCGGTGGCCGAGTACCCTTTGATAATATAGCGTACGACGCCCCCCGCTACCCCTACCCCAATCAGAAGCTCAATCATAAACCCTCTATATATAATTATTAGCCGCCTATTATTTGGCCAGCAGAATCACGCCCCACTGTGCCCAAATTAACTATACGGGAATATGACTTTTATCAAAGTTGCGATCAGAAACTATCAGGGAAAACGACGGGTAAAGGCGGGTTGTACACCGATGCGGGCCGGACTGAGGCCCGCATTGGCGGAGGCATTACAGCTTGTCGAGCAATTTTTTCAGATCTTGCCCGTTGCGGGACTCTTTATTTTTTTCGGCCCATTTATTCAGCGCATCCTTGGCACGATCCTGTAAGGAATCGCGCAGCACCCGATCGACCTTCAGCTGATAGTTCAGCTGCTGCCACGGCCCGAACACGCGTAATGGAATTGGCGTCTTCTGCAGCTGTTCGACCAGTTCGCTGCGTCCCTGCCAGCCGCCGGTTACCTGGACGTTCAGCGTAATATCGCACTGTTTTTCAGACAGGTTCAGTTTACCGCCGCCGTTAAAATGCAACAGCGATGACTGGGCATTCAGCGCCTGGAGCGTCACCGCACCGCGGTTCAGGTTTGCCTTGGCCGCCAGCTGTTGCACCTCAGTATAGCGCTGATACTTATCCTGTCCGCGTACGCCCCGCTCATTGCGCGCCACCGCCTGCTGAATCAGCTGTTGGATATTCAGCCCGTGCAGCTGAGCATTGTCTACCGCCAGCTGCGCATTGCCCTGCCAGCTATTCAGCAAGGCATCAATGGTCAGACGGTCGCCGCTCAACGCGCCGTTCATCGTCAGCTTCCCGGTCATAAACTGCGGAATATCAAACGCTTTGAACACCGTCGCCAGGTCAATCCGCTGCAAATTCGGCTGCACCTGCGCCACGGCATTATCACCGCGCACGTCCAGTGAACCAGGTAAGGAGAACTCGCCGCCGGCTACCTGTCCCGTCAGGGTCGGCATCGTCACCTTGCCGCGCTGATTATCGGCCTGCAGTTTCAACTGCGCGATGTTCATACCACGGTAAGTCAGTTGGTCGGCACTCACCTCCAGCCGGGCATTAAAATCGCGCAGCGCCTGCAGATCCCGCTGCTGCTCGGTACCGCTGGCGATCACCGGCCCGGCGGTCATCGCCCGCACCGGCTGCTCGTCGCTGCCGCCGCTGCTGTTATGCCAGCCGGAAAGCGCATCCAGATTCAGATTCGGCGAACTCAGGTTCAGAACATAGTCGGGGATATCGCCAAGGCCGGCGCTGACGCTGCCGACGAACTGGCTGTCGTTGGCGCTAATCTGCAGCTGATTAAGCGTGATCCGGCGCGGCGTCTGCTGATACAGCGCCTGCAGCGAGCCCTGGCCTTTAATGCCGCCCACCAGAATATCGGCGCCTTCCAGCTGATAGTTAAACTGGCTGACCGTGGCGCTGGCCTGGCGCGGGTATTGGCTCAGATCCAGTTCGGCCGTCAGGTTGACGCTCAGATCGCGCTGATCGCGGTTGATACGGCTGGCCAGCTCCAGCTCCGCCTGTCGATCGCCACGACGCTGCAGCGAAAGATTGATATCGCGGACGTTAATCTGCTCATTATTGGCGCGCTGCCAAATCAGCAGGCTATCCACCACCTGCAGATTATCAATATCGAACTTCCAGCTCGCGGCGGGCGACTCTTCACCGTTGTTGCCGCCCGGCGCAATCGGCGCATCCGGCACACTCTGTTCTTCGGAATCCGGCGTAAGACGAATAACCGCATTCTTCAGCATCACCTGCTTAACGAACAGCTGATGAGAGAGCAGCGGCAGCAGTTTGACATCCAGACGCATATTGTCCGCGCTGACGACCGGCGCCTTGGCGCCCGGCGCGGTCAGCGTCATACGCCCGGCCAGAATGCTCAGCTGCGGCCAAACGTGCCAGCGTAAATCACCCTCCAAGGTCAGGTGATAACCGCTGCGCTGCTCGACCTTTTTGATCATGTAGCTGCGGAATTCATTCGGGTTGACCAGCAGCACCAGCGCAGACATCCCTGCCACCAGCACTACCAACAAAATCACCAAAGTCGTCAGTAATCGTCTCATGCCTTCCTCTTGTCAGCACGGCGTCCGCGCGCCGTTAGTCCTTGTCGATGCGGCTGGCTACGGCGCCCTGCTGATCTTTGTATTTTGCATCTTCGCGACTGTGATAAGGCCGGGCGGCAGGTCCGGAGAGCGGTTCGAAACTCAGCGCGCCGATCAGCATGCCCGGGCGCAGCGCCAGCGGCAGCTTACCTGAATTATAGAACTCCAGGACGATGCGCCCGTGCCAGCCGGGATCGATACGGTGCGCGGTCACGTGCACCATCAGCCCCAGACGCGCCAGCGAAGAGCGGCCGTCCAGCCAGCCGACCAAATCATTCGGCAGCGTCACCGACTCCAGCGTCACCGCCAGCGCCAGCTCGCCGGGATGCAGGAAGAACGCTTCCCCTTCCGGCAAGACGATTTCATCGCTCATCACGCGGTCCAGCGCCGCGCTGACCTCATCCTTCGGCCCGCTCAGATCGATAAAGGCGGCGGTATGACCGCGGAATACGCGGAACTGGTTGCCCAAACGGACATCCACTGTGGCCCCGCTAATGCGCTCAATCGGCGGTCGCGGCGTAATGGCCAGTTTTCCGCTATCCAGCCAGGCTTCGATATCGCGGTCGCACAGTCTCATCTCTATTCTCTCCATCAAGAAGACGCGTAAACAACAAAAATTGCCATACAAAGAACGAAAGGTCTACGTCAGGACGTAAATAGTTGACGCCGGACCAGAAAACCACGCTTCAGGCCCGGCGGCGAATTATTCAAAAAACTGACTGATTTTGGCTTTCAGAATATCGATGGCAATGCGGTTTTTACCACCGCGCGGCACGATAATGTCGGCATACTGTTTGGAAGGTTCAATAAACTGCAGGAACATCGGGCGTACGGTTTTCTGATACTGCGCCATCACGGAATCCATGGAACGCCCGCGCTCATTGACGTCGCGCTTCATGCGGCGCATCAGACAGATATCCAGCGGCGTGTCGACAAAGATGGAGAAGTTCATTTCCTGGCGCAGACGCGGGTCGGTCAACAGCAGGATCCCTTCCAGGATAATCACCTTCTTCGGCTCCAGATGCACCGTTTCGGTTTTACGCGTGTGCTCGGTGTAACTATACAGCGGCAGTTCTATCGGCTTGCCCGCCTTCAGCATTTGCAGGTGCTGGAACAGCAGGCTGTGGTCCATGGCGCTCGGGTGGTCGTAATTGGTTTTGACCCGTTCTTCCATGGTCAGATGGGTTTGGTCTTTGTAATAACTGTCTTCAGGGATCACGCCGATGTGTTCATCGCCGACCTGTTCGCGGAGTTCACGATACAACGTACTGGCGATAAGGCTTTTCCCGGAGGCAGATGCGCCAGCTATACCAATAATGACGCACTGATGCGGCTTGTCAGTCATAAAATTAAAGACCTGAATTCGTAGTGTGTTAGGGGGGACATAAAACGCGACAATTATAGGGAGTAAGCGCCCGCCGCGCCACTCTATTGTGGCCCTGCGGCGGCGAAATGCCGTGTTTTTTCAGCCGTATTTAGGAACTTTGTCGGTTGGGCTACGCCGTCACGCAGAGTAAACTCTCGGGCCAAACGCATTATTCCGATTCGCGGGATAAGTGAATAAATGGAGAGTTCCCCGTTGGATTGGCATTTTCTGACCTTTTTCGGTGACAGCATGCTGCTGCTGCCTACCGCTTTGATTCTGTTCCTCGTCCTGCTCTCTTCGGCCGCGACGCGCCGCGCCGGCTGGCAGTGGGGCTTTCTCTTCGGCAGCGTCGGCGCGATTGTCTGCGCCTCCAAGCTGGCCTTTATCGGCTGGGGCATCGGCAGCGCCGAGTACGACTTTACCGGTTTCAGCGGCCACTCGGCGCTCTCCGCCAGCATCTGGCCGGCATTTCTGTGGCTGATTTGCGCCCGCTGCCGTCCGCTGCTGCGGCGCACCGCCGTGCTGATCGGTTATCTGCTGCCGCTCGCCATCGGCTGGTCGCGGCTGGTTATTCACGCCCACTCCACGTCTGAAGTCATCGCCGGCCTGGCGCTGGGGCTCTCCGCCAGCACGCTGTTCCTGCTGCTGCAGCGCCGCAGCAGCCCGCCGCGGCTCGGCGTGGCCAAAACCCTGATTCTGCTGGCGCTGCCGGTCCTATTGATGGGCCACCGCCAGCCGGCGCCGACGCAGAGCCTGCTGGAAAAAATCGCGGTAACCCTGGCGGACCGGGAACGCCCTTATACCCGTGCGGATCTGCACAAATTACTGAAATAATTAGACACGAGAACCAATGCGTTCATAAATGTCAGCCGACTTAAACAAGGCGTTGGGCGTTAATGATTCACAGGCAATGACATGGTCAAGGCGTGCACGGCGGTGACCGCCATGGAAGGCGCCGAACGAAGGAACGGCGCATAGGCAAAACCGCCATGGACGGCGGTTTTAGGCGAGACAAGCAGGGATGCTTGTCGCAGCCGGCCGTGATGCGACGAGAATGAGTGAGGGCAGTTGGCGCAGCCAACCGCCTGGCCTGGCGAGGGCGCGGGTGGTCAGGGGCCGCGCCTTCGGCCCCTGACTCGGTCGTGTCGCCAGAGCGGCATATATTCCCGCACCGTTAACGACCGAAAACCGGTACAAAATTTACAGATAACAGTTAATACGGCCCGCAGTCACCAACGAGCCGGCTCTTTGCTGTCGACAATCCGCACTCACACCGCGCGGAACGCGATCTCCGTCGGGATCGCTTCACCCTGCCAGTACATCTGCGCCGCCACGCGTCCCGCCAGTTGGCGGTACATTTCGGCAAATTCGCTGTCCGGACGGCTCACCACCGTCGGCTGGCCGCGGTCCAGATCTTCACGCAGCGAAATATGCAGCGGCATCTGCCCCAGCAGGCGACTGTTATATTTCTGTACCAGCTTCTCCGCCCCGCCGGTGCCGAAGATCGGCTCATGATGCCCGCAGTTGCTGCAGATATGCATGCTCATGTTTTCCACAATGCCCAATACCGGCACCTGGACTTTTTCAAACATCACGATGCCCTTCGCCGCATCCAGCAGCGCGATATCCTGCGGGGTGGTGACCACCAGCGCGCCGGTAACCGGGATGTTTTGCGACAGCGTCAGCTGAATGTCGCCGGTGCCCGGCGGCATATCCAGCACCAGATAATCCAGATCCGGCCACAGCGTATCCTGCAGCAGCTGCATCAGCGCCTTGCTGGCCATCGGGCCGCGCCAGACCATGGCGTTATCATCGGTCACCAGATAGCCGATGGAGTTGGTCGCCAGGCCGTGCGCCATAATCGGCGCCATATGCTGACCGTCCGGCGAGGTCGGACGCTCATGTTCCGTGCCCAGCATATTGGGGATCGACGGGCCATAAATATCCGCATCGAGGATGCCGACCTTGGCGCCTTCCGCCGCCAATGCCAACGCCAGGTTGACCGCGGTGCTGGATTTCCCCACCCCGCCCTTACCGGAGCTGACGGCGATAATATTACGCACGCCTTTGACGCCGGCCTGCGCATTGGCGCGCTTCAGCGTGGCGATATCATGTTTCAGCTTCCAGTCGATGGCCTGTGCGCCGGTCACGCGCAGCAGCTCCGCGCTCACGCTGTCCTGCAGCGCCGCAAAACCGCTGTTCCAGGCGAACGGCATGGCGAGTTCGATATGCAGCACGTTGTCCAGCAGCGCGCAGTGGTGGATGGCTTTCAGCGCCGTCAGGTTACTTTTTAACGTCGGGTGTTCAAAGGCGGCCAGTACACCGGTCACCAGGGCGCGCAGAACTTCGGGGTTGGTCTGCTCAGGGGATTTAGCGTTCATCCCGGCTCCTCGATTGAAATAAATGCAAGTGAATAGCTTCAACGACAAGCATACCAGAACTAACCGACGCTGACTCGCACCACAACGTCGCCATCGCGGTATAGCCCTAGCCGCGAGGCGTGCGATCGGTTAACATCGAAGGCCCTTTTTACTCAATACAGAAAGCAAGTTCTTACTATGGCTCAAGTCGCGAAAAAATTATTGGTGACGTGCGCGCTACCGTACGCAAATGGTTCCATCCATCTCGGCCACATGCTCGAGCACATCCAGGCGGATATCTGGGTTCGTTACCAACGAATGCGCGGCAACGAAGTT
The DNA here is from genome assembly GCF_000330865.1 of Serratia sp. FGI94. Lineage (NCBI taxonomy): Bacteria > Pseudomonadati > Pseudomonadota > Gammaproteobacteria > Enterobacterales > Yersiniaceae > Serratia > Serratia sp. FGI94. The sequence continues at coordinate 1,543,422 of NC_020064.1, read as the reverse complement.
CATTTCATCTGCGCGGACGACGCGCACGGCACGCCAATCATGCTGAAAGCACAGCAGTTGGGCGTCTCGCCGGAAGACATGATTGCCGAAATGAGCCAGGAGCATCAGCAGGATTTCGCCGGTTTCAACATCAGCTACGACAACTACCACTCGACGCACAGCGAAGAAAACCGCGAGCTGTCCAGCCTGATTTACCGTCGCCTGAAAGAGAACGGCTTTATCAAGAACCGGACGATTTCTCAGCTGTACGATCCGGAGAAAGGCATGTTCCTGCCGGACCGCTTTGTGAAAGGCACCTGTCCGAAGTGTAAATCACCGGATCAGTACGGTGATAACTGCGAAGTGTGCGGCGCCACCTACAGCCCGACCGAGCTTATCGATCCGAAGTCCGCGGTATCCGGCGCCACGCCGGTCATGCGCGACTCCGAGCACTTCTTCTTCGACCTGCCGTCCTTCAGCGAAATGCTGCAGGCGTGGACGCGCTCCGGCGCGCTGCAGGAGCAGGTGGCGAACAAAATGCAGGAGTGGTTCGACTCCGGCCTGCACCAGTGGGACATCTCCCGCGACGCGCCCTATTTCGGCTTCGAAATTCCCGACGCGCCGGGCAAATACTTCTACGTCTGGCTGGACGCGCCGATCGGCTACATGGGCTCCTTCAAGAACCTGTGCGACAAGCGTGGCGACCTGGACTTCGACGAGTTCTGGCGCAAGGACTCCACCACCGAGCTGTATCACTTTATCGGTAAAGACATCGTCTATTTCCACAGCCTGTTCTGGCCGGCGATGCTGGAAGGCAGCAACTTCCGCAAGCCGACCAACCTGTTCGTTCACGGCTATGTGACGGTTAACGGCGCCAAGATGTCCAAATCGCGCGGCACCTTTATCAAGGCCGGCACCTACCTGAAGCATCTGGACGCCGACTGCCTGCGCTATTACTACGCCGCCAAGCTGTCGTCGCGCATCGACGACATCGACCTCAACCTGGAAGATTTCGTGCAGCGCGTCAACGCCGATATCGTCAACAAGGTGGTCAACCTGGCGTCGCGCAACGCCGGCTTTATCAAGAAACGTTTCGACGGCCGTCTGGCGGACCAGCTGGCGGATCCGGCGCTGTATCAGACCTTTACCGATGCGGCCGACAGCATCGCCGACGCCTACGCCAGCCGCGAATTCAGCCGCGCCGTGCGTGAAATCATGGCGCTGGCGGATCTGGCCAACCGCTATGTGGACGAGCAGGCGCCGTGGGTGGTGGCGAAGGAAGAGGGTCGCGACGCCGATCTGCAGGCTATCTGCTCAATGGGCATCAACCTGTTCCGCGTGCTGATGACCTACCTGAAGCCGGTACTGCCGTCGCTGGCGCAGCGCGCCGAAGAGTTCCTGAACGGCGAACTGAGCTGGGACAGCATTCAGCAGCCGCTGTTGGGTCATCAGGTCAACGCCTTTAAGGCGCTGTTCAACCGCATCGATCTCGACAAGGTCAACGACATGGTCAACGCGTCCAAAGAAGATCTGATCGCCAGCCAGGCGCCGGCAGTCACCGGTCCGCTGGCGGACGATCCGATCCAGGACACCATCACCTTTGACGACTTCGCCAAAGTGGATATGCGCATTGCGCTGATCAAAAGCGCCGACTTCGTTGAAGGCTCGGACAAACTGCTGAAGCTGCAGCTGGATCTGGGCGGCGAAAACCGTCAGATCTTCTCCGGCATCCGTTCTGCTTATCCGGATCCGAAGCTGCTGGAAGGGCGTCTGACGATCATGGTCGCCAACCTGGCGCCGCGCAAAATGCGCTTCGGCATCTCCGAAGGCATGGTGATGGCCGCCGGCCCGGGCGGGAAGGAAATCTTCCTGCTGAGCCCGGACAGTGGCGCACAGCCGGGCATGCAGGTGAAGTAACGCCGTCAACACAACAAGGGTCGAGCCAGCTCGGCCCTTTTTTATGGTCGTCACGCGGCGCAACGCCGCCAACATCAGTGGTTAATCCTGTCATTCTCCCCTGCGGCGGAAATTACCGCTGTTTCGCACTTTCCGTACCGCCGCCCGCCGCCAATAGGCTATGTTATCAACTCTGATTTAATGACCGAGCATCCACGGGTGATGTTATGAAGGGATTCCCACCGCTAATCAACACGCTGCTGGCTACCTCGCTGGTGCTGACCATCGGCCGCGGCATCACGCTGCCGTTTATCGCCATTTACCTTAGCGAACACTTCCGTCTGCTGCCCACCGGCGTTGGCGTGATCCTCGGCTGCAGCCTGAGTATCGGCATCATCACCAGCCTGTACGGCGGCTATCTGGTGGATAAGTTCAGCAAAAATACGCTGATGGTCGCCGCCATTGTGCTGTACGGGCTGAGCTTCTTCCTGATGCCGTCGATCGCGCGCCCGGGCGGCATGGTGGCGCTGCTGGCGGTACTGCATACCACCTACTCGGTGCTGAGCATCACCATCAAGGCCTGCTTTGCCGAATGGCTGCCGGTTGCGCAGCGCACCCGCGCCTTCTCCATGAACTACACGCTGATCAACGTCGGCTGGGCGATCGGCTCCTCGCTCGGCGTCTGGGTGGCCGGCTTCGGGGTTCTGCTGCCGTTTTATCTGTCCGGCGGCCTGACGCTGCTGGTGGTGATCGTGCTGCATTTCCGCCTGCGCCGCTCGCCGTCGCCGCCGGCAGCGGCAGGCGTATCCGCCCCCCTGCCCGCCAGCTTCCGCCAGACGTTCGGCATTCTGCGCCGCGACCGGCGGCTGATTTTCTTTACCCTCGGCAGTACGCTGGGCGCGGTGGTCTTTGGTCAGTTCACCGGTTACCTGTCGCAGTATCTGATTATCGCCACCAACGCGGAATTCGCCTACCGGGTCATCGGGCTGGTGATGCTGGTTAACGCCTGCATGGTGATTGCGCTGCAATATCTGCTGAGCCGCGGAATGCGGCAGGACAATATGCTGCGCTGGCTGGCGTTCGGCACGCTGTTCTTCGTGCTCGGCCTGCTGGGCTTCGCGCTGGCCGGACAGTCGCTGTGGCTGTGGGCGCCGGCGATGGCGGTTTTCACCCTGGGCGAAATCATCGTGATCCCGGTGGAATACATGTTTATCGACTTTATTGCGCCGGCGCATCTGAAGGGCAGCTACTACGGCATGCAGAACCTCAGTAACCTCGGCGGCGCCGCTAACCCGGTGCTGTGCGGCTTGCTGCTCAGCTACGCCGCGCCGCCGCTGATGTTCGCCATGCTGATCGCCGCGGCGCTGTTCAGCCTGCTGTTCTTTTTCCTCGGGCACCGGCTGGCGCAGCGCCAGCCGACGGAGCCGTTGGCCGAACAGGCGTCATCTACACTTAACTCGTAACGTCAACAGCCAGGATAGGCATGGCTGGGATAACGATTTTTCATGATTGGTTATGTGGCGCAGATCACGGTTTAATTGTATGATGAATGCATCCGTTAAACAGGAAGGCTTATGAACAAGATGCTCACATCATGTTGGCAATACCTTAGAGCATTCGCTTTGATTTACCTGTGCCTGCTGATCGGCAACGCGGTCTCCGCCCTGCTGCCGATCGCCATTCCCGGCAGCATTCTCGGCATGCTGCTGCTGTTCGCCCTGCTGGCCCTGCAGCTGCTGCCGGCCGCCTGGGTGCGTCCCGGCTGCAACCTGCTCATCCGCTATATGGTGCTGCTGTTTGTGCCCATCGGCGTCGGGGTAATGCAGTACTACCGGGAGATTTTCGACCATCTGGCGCCGCTGGTGGTCGCCTGCGCCGCCAGCACCCTGATCGTCTTGGTGGCCGTGGGTTACTCATCCCACTATTTTCATCGCGAACGGCCGCTGGTCGGCAAGCAGAACGACGCCGAGGGGGATAAATAATGTTGCATACCATCTGGTGGTCGCTGCCGTTAACCCTGCTGGTGTTTTTCGCCGCGCGCAAGCTGGCGCAGAAACTGAACATGCCGCTGCTCAATCCGCTGCTGGTCTCTATGGCGGTGATCATTCCGCTGCTGCTGCTGACCGGCATTCCCTATAAGGACTACTTTCAGGGCAGCAAAATCCTCAACGATTTGCTGCAGCCTGCGGTAGTCGCGCTGGCGTTTCCGCTGTATGAGCAGCTGCACCAAATCCGCGCCCGCTGGAAATCAATTATCGCGGTGTGCTTTATCGGCAGCCTCGCCGCGATGATCAGCGGCGGCGCCATCGCCCTGTGGATGGGCGCCACGCCGGAGATTGCCGCATCCATCCTGCCCAAATCGGTCACCACGCCGATCGCCATGGCGGTGGCGGAATCGCTCGGCGGCATCCCGGCCATCAGCGCGGTGTGCGTGATTTTTGTCGGCATCCTCGGCGCCGTGCTCGGCCATACGCTGTTCAACGCGCTGAAGATCACCACCAAATCCGCCCGCGGCCTGGCGATGGGCAGCGCCTCGCACGCGCTGGGCACCGCCCGCTGCGTGGAGCTGGATTACCAGGAAGGCGCTTTCGGTTCGCTGGCGCTGGTGATCTGCGGCATTATCACCTCGCTGCTGGCGCCGTTTTTATTCCCGGTGCTGTTGCACCTGTTCGCCTGAGGCTAAAACTTGCGATATATCGCGCAATATCGCCACCAATTACATTAATTTCATCAATAAGTAGATATAAATCACATTTTATCCGCTAAAGGCTGCCTAGAATGTCCTCCCGTTAACACTGGAGAGACGTTCTATGCATCCGCGTTTTCACACCGCATTCAGCACCCTGCCCGACACATTGCAATCCGCCCTGCAGCCTTATCTGGACGCAGCTGATTTCCCGGCCATGTTCAGCGCCGAGCAGGTTGAAGCAATCAAGCAGCGCTGCGGGCTGGACGATGATGCGCTGGCGTTTGCCCTGCTGCCGCTGGCCGCGGCCTGCTCGTTAACCCCGATTTCTCAGTTCAACGTCGGCGCCATCGCCCGCAGCGTCAGCGGCAACCTCTATTTCGGCGCCAATATGGAGTTCAGCGGCGCGCCGATGCAGCAGACGGTGCACGCCGAACAGTGCGTCGTCACCCACGCCTGGCTGCGCGGCGAAGCGGCGCTGGCCGCCGTCACCGTCAATTACACCCCGTGCGGCCACTGCCGCCAGTTTATGAATGAGCTGAACAGCGCCGGCGATCTGCGCATCCAGCTACCGGGCCGCCCGGCCGCCACGCTCGGCCACTATCTGCCGGACGCCTTCGGCCCGCGCGATCTGGCTATTCACACCCTGCTGATGGACCCGGCGGACCACGGCCACCGGCTGGCGCTGGACGACGCGCTGGCGATCGCCGCGCTCGACGCCGCCAACCGCAGCCACGCGCCCTACAGCCAGGCCCACAGCGGCGTAGCGCTGGAAACGAGCGACGGCAAGATCTACGCCGGTCGCTACGCGGAAAATGCCGCCTTCAACCCCAGCCTGCCGCCGCTGCAGGCCGCGCTGATCCTGCTGAATATGTCCGGCGGCGACTGTCGGCACATCCGCCGCGCGGTGCTGGCGGAGCCGCAAAGCGCCGTCCTCAGCCAGCATGACGCCACCCGCGCCCTGCTGGCCGCACTCGGCTGCCGGACGCTGCAGCACCTCACCTTCTGATCCCCAGCGCGGGGCCGTCCGGCTCCGCGAATAACAGCCCTGCCCGGCGAATACAATGCCATTTACGTCTGAAAACACTTTTTTTAGTTAAAAAAGTCTTTGATCGTCGATAATTAGCGCAACTTCCCTCATGATCCGATAACAATTACTGTACATATTTCCCGTATCTTTTAGGATCTGCGGTGATAAAAACAATCTGACACGTCTAAGAGTGAACTGATGGAACTTGAATACGAAAGCAAACGCCCGCTGTACATCCCTTACGCCGGCCCGATTCTGTTGGAATTTCCGTTACTTAACAAAGGCAGCGCCTTCACCGAAGAAGAACGCAGCCACTTCAACCTGCACGGCCTGCTGCCCGAAGCGGTAGAAACCATCGAAGAACAGGTCGAGCGCGCTTACCGCCAGTATCAAGATTTCAAAAACGACAACGACAAACATATCTACCTGCGCAACATCCAGGACACCAACGAAACGCTGTTCTACCGCCTGCTGGACTCGCACCTGAGCGAAATGATGCCCATCATCTACACGCCGACGGTCGGCGAGGCCTGCGAACACTTCTCCGATATCTACCGCCGTGCGCGCGGGCTGTTTATCTCCTACCCGAACCGCGACCGCATCGACGACATGCTGCAGAACGCCACCAAGCAGAACGTGAAGGTGATCGTCGTCACCGACGGCGAGCGTATCCTCGGCCTCGGCGATCAGGGCATCGGCGGCATGGGCATTCCGATCGGTAAACTGTCGCTGTACACCGCCTGCGGCGGCATCAGCCCGGCCTATACGCTGCCGGTGGTGCTGGATGTCGGCACCAACAACCCGCAACGCCTGAACGACCCGCTGTATATGGGCTGGCGTCATCCGCGTATTTCCGGCGATGAGTACCATGAGTTCGTCGAGGCGTTTATCCAGGCGGTCAAACGCCGCTGGCCGAACGTGCTGCTGCAGTTCGAGGACTTCGCGCAGAATAACGCCACCCCGCTGCTGAACCGCTACCGCGACGAAATCTGCTGCTTCAACGACGACATCCAGGGCACCGCGGCGGTCACGCTCGGCAGCCTGATCGCCGCCAGCCGCGCCGCCGGCTGCCGCCTGCGCGACCAGACCGTCACCTTCCTCGGCGCGGGTTCCGCCGGCTGCGGCATCGCCGAGCAGATTATCGCCCAGATGAAGTCGGAAGGCCTGAGTGAAGACGAAGCGCGGGCGCGCGTGTTTATGGTCGACCGCTTTGGCCTGCTGACCGACAAACTGCCGAACCTGCTCGACTTCCAGAGCAAACTGGTGCAAAAGAGCGAGACGCTGACGCACTGGAACGTGAGCAACGACGCCATCTCGCTGATGGACGTGGTGCGCAACGCCAAGCCAAGCATTCTGATCGGCGTTTCCGGCCAGCCGGGGCTGTTCACCGAAGAGCTGATCCGCGAAATGCATCAGCACTGCCCGCGGCCGATCGTGATGCCGCTGTCCAACCCGACCTCACGCGTTGAGGCGCGCCCGGAAGATATCATCAACTGGACCGACGGCGCCGCGCTGGTGGCGACCGGCAGCCCGTTTGCGCCGGTCAACCACCGCGATCGCCAGTACCCGATCGCCCAGTGCAACAACTCGTATATCTTCCCGGGCATTGGCCTCGGCGTGCTGGCCTCCGGCGCGTCGCGCGTTACCGACGCGATGCTGATGGCCGCCAGCCGCGCGCTGGCCGACTGTTCGCCGCTGGCGACCGACGGCTACGGCGCACTGCTGCCGGATATCGACGATATTCAGGGCGTGTCGAAATGCATCGCGATGGAAGTCGGCAAGGCCGCGCAGCTGCAGGGCGTGGCGGTCGTCACCTCAGAAGAAGCGCTGTCCAAAGCGATTGAGCACAACTTCTGGCGTCCGCAGTACCGTAGCTACAAACGCACCTCGTTCTGATGCTTCTCCCGCCGGCCAGCATCGTCTGGCCGGTTTTTCCTCATCCGATCTCCGCACCAACAAAAAGTGCCCTGCAGGGGCCCCATCCGCAGGTCGACCGCTTGCGTCAGATAGTCAGGTAAAGTAGCCTTAATCCACCTTTTTTCAGATTTATGCGCGTAAGGCCAAAACATGTGGAAACGCCTGATAATTAGCCTGTTCATCATCGCCACGGCGCTGATGTTAACGGCTATCGCGCTCGATCGCTGGATCAGCTGGAAAACCGCACCTTATATCTACGAAGAGGTGCAGCAGCTGCCGGATCGCCAGGTCGGCGTGGTGCTCGGCACCGCCAAATATTACCGCACCGGGGTGATTAATCAGTATTACCGCTACCGCATGCAGGGGGCGATTAACGCCTACAACAGCGGTAAGGTGAAGTATCTGCTGCTGAGCGGCGACAACGCGCTGCAGAGCTACAATGAGCCGATGACCATGCGCCGCGATCTGATCGCCGCCGGCGTGGCGCCGAGCGATATCGTGCTGGACTACGCCGGTTTCCGTACGCTGGACTCCATCGTGCGGACGCGCAAGGTGTTCGACGCCAACGACTTTATTATTATCACCCAGCGCTTCCACTGCGAGCGGGCGCTGTTTATCGCCCTGCATATGGGCATCCAGGCGCAGTGCTTCGCCGTGCCTTCGCCCAAAAATATGCTGTCGGTGCGCGTGCGTGAAATCTTCGCCCGTCTCGGCGCGCTGAACGATCTGTACATCCTCAAGCGCGAGCCGCGCTTCCTCGGGCCGCTGATCCCGATTTCCGCCATGCATAAAGTGCCGGAGGATGCCCAGGGCTATCCGGCGGTATCGCCGGAACAGCTGGTGGAATTGGAACAAAAGCTGGCGGCGGAAAGGCAAAAGGCGCAGGCCAAATAAGCCCGCGGCCGGTATCTGCCGGCCGCGCTGCTTTCCTTACTCAGCGCCGCAGATGGCGCTCTCCCTCGCCGGCGCCGAGCGCGGTCAGCCGACGCCACAGCCACTCTGCCGGCCCCTGTTCGAAATAGCGCAGCCACAGCTGTGAGAACAGCAGGTTCGCCAGCCACACCAGCGGCACTATCGCCACCAGCTGCCAGCGGTCAAGCTGCTGATAGAGGCCAAAGCGGTAGAACAGCGTGGTGCAAATCAGCGTTTGCAGCAGATAGTTACTGAGCGCCATACGGCCGACCTGCGTCAGCCAGCGCCCCAGCGGCCAGCGTGCCAGCCGCCCCCAGAAGCCGTAACACAGCGCCAGATAGCCCATCGCCTGCAGCGGCGCGCCCAGCTCGCGCGGCACCTGCAGCAAAAAGCCGCTCCAGCGGTAGTCCCACTGCAGATGCCACTGCAGCGCCACCGCCGGCAGCTGGATCAGCAGCGACAGCGGGATCAGCCAGGCCGCCTGCCGCCGGTAATACGCCGGCGCAAAGTGGCCGCGCAGCCAGCCGCTGCGCATCAGGCCGGCGCCGAACAGCATCAGCCCCGCCAGCTCCCAGCCGTACTGCGCGCCAATCGCCAGCAGGCTGGATGAGAGCAGGTCCACCCGGTTGCGCCAGGCTTCCAGCCCGCCCTGCAGTTTCCACAGCTGTTCATACTGCAGATCCGCCGGGCCGGGCAGCCAGAAGCTGCCCGGCGTGCCATCGGTGGCAAAACTAAGCAGCAGCAACAGCGTAACGCCGATCCCATACAGCACCGCACCGGTTTTCAGCAGGGTAAAGGTGTCTTTCGCTTCGCGGATCATGCGCCAGCACACCAGGCCGATCAGGCCGTACGCCAGCAGAATATCGCCGTCCCATAAAAAGATGCCGTGCCCCAGCCCGAACAGCACCAGCCAGCTCAGGCGCGCGCGGATCCAGCCTTTGCCGCGGTGCAGCAGCAGCTGCAGCCCGGCGCCGAACAGCAGCGCAAACATCGCCAGAAACTTGGCCTGGGTGAACAGATCCAGCAGCGCCCAGGCCCAGGCGTCGGACAATGACGGCTGGCCCTGATAGGCCGGGTTAAGATACGCCGCTTTCGGCAGCCCAAAGGCGCTGATATTCATCAGCAGAATACCGAGAATGGCGATGCCGCGCGCGCAGTCCAGAGTGGCAATACGCGGCAGCGGCGCCGATGCAGGAGGGTTCATGAGATACCGCTGTTATTCAATCCAATAAAATACGCCCGCAGGCGCAACACCCGCCCCGCTCCCGATGGAAGCCGGGCGTTATATTAAGCATTAAAAATAGCGTAGATACCATCCTTTCGCTGGCGCTGCGGATGATTACAGGTGGGCAAGATGTTGGCGCACGATGTCGCGGCCAATTTCCAGCGAGGCGGTCGCCGCCGGGGAAGGCGCATTGCACACGTGCAGCGAACGGCGGCCGGTCACGAAGTGGAAATCGTCCACCAGTTTGCCGTCAGCCGTCAGCGCCTGCGCCCGCACGCCGGCGGGGCCGGGCTGAATATCCGCTTCCTGCAGCGCCGGGATCAGCCGGCGGGCGTTTTCCGTAAACCGGCGGCGCGACAGCGAACGCCGCACCTCCGCCAGCCCCTCGCCCATATAGCGGCCGGCAATCTTCCAAAAGCCGCGGTAGCTCAGCACCTCGCCCAGATCGCGCAGGCTGACGTCGCACTTGCGGTAGCCTTCGCGCTTGAACGCCAGCACCGCATTCGGCCCCACATCCCGCTTGCCGTTGTACATGCGGGTAAAGTGCACGCCGAGGAAGGGGAAGTCCGGGTTCGGCACCGGATAAATCAGGTGATTAACCAGATAGTTCTTTTCACTGTTCAGCACAAAATATTCGCCGCGGAACGGCACGATTTTCATGCCGGTGTCATACCCCGCCAGTTTGGCAATGCGGTCGCTGAACAGCCCCGCGCAGTTGACCAGCCATTTGCCCTGATAGTTCTGCCCCGGCGTCTGCACCTCAACGCCGTCGCCGTGCTCGGCAATCCCCACCACCTGCCGGCCGAAGTGAATCTCGCCGCCGCGCTGTTGAACAATTTCCGCCAGCTTGGCGGCCACCTGCGCATAGTTGACGATGCCGGCGTCCGGCACCAGCAGCGCCTCCAGTCCGTTGACGTGGGGTTCCCGCTCCCGCAGCTCGGCGGCCGACAGGCGGCGCACCGCCAGGCCGTTCTCCAGGCCGCGCCGGTAGATATTCTCCAACAGTTCCAGCTCCTGCAGCTGGGTGGCGACAATCACTTTGCCGCAGCGGTCGTGATACAGCTCATGCTGGCGGCAGAAGGCAAACATGCTCTGATTGCCCTGCTTCGCCAGGCGCGCCTTCAGGCTGCCGGGCTGATAGTAGATGCCGGAGTGCACCACGTTGCTGTTATGGCCGCTCTGATGCGCCGCCGGGCCGGGCTCTTTATCCACGATCAGCAGCTTCAGGCGCGGATTATGTTCCTGCAGCGCGTTGGCGACGCCCAGCCCCACCAGCCCGCTGCCGATAATGATCACGTCATACATGGTTATGCTTTTCCTTCTTGTTCCAGCCTACGCAGCTTGCCGCGCACGTTACTCAGGTGATGCTGCATACTGCCGGCCGCCGCCGCCGCATCGCCGGCCTTGATTGCCAGCCACACCCGCTCATGTTCATCGACCACCCGCTGGCGCTCGTCGGCGCGCCCCAGGTTGCGGCTGAGCGAATACACCAGCACGCCGAGATACAGCTCATGCATATTGTCGAGGATTTGTACAAAAAACGGATTGTGCGAAGCCTGCATAATGGCGCGGTGAAACAGGTAATCCTGCTGATGGCCAATCTGCCCGTCGTGCAGCGTGGTGTGGCGAAAGGCCAGAAACGCCTGTTCGATCTGTTGCAGCTCCTGCTCGCTGCGCCGCTGCGCGGCCATGCTTGCCGCCTGCTGCTCCATCACCTCGCGCATTTCCAGCAGCGATTCCACCTCGCTGCGGCTGGCGACCTCCATCACCAGCGGCTCATACTTGCTGAGCAGCGAATGCTGCTCAACCCGGTGGCCGCCTCCCTGACGCGAAGAGATAATGCCGCCGACCTCCAGGATCCCCAGCGCCTCACGCACCGGCGCGCGGCTGACGCCAAAGGCGTCGGCCAGCTCATTTTCCGACGGCAGCTTATCCCCCACCGGGTAGGTGCCGTCATGAATGCCCGCCTTCAGCTGCGCCAGTACCTGGTGCGACGCTTTCCGCCGGGTGACTTTATTGATCATGGGCCTCCCCGTTTTTCATGCCGACTCCCCCGGCGCGGCCGCGCGCTGTCTGAAGCGCAGCAGGTGTATCGTGCCGGCGGTAATAATCAGCGCCAGCCCGCCCAGATCGGTCATCATTCCCGGCTTAATCAGCAAAATGGCGGCGCAGGTGAACAGTACGCGCTCCAGCCAGTGGGCCTTCATCAGCCAGAAGTTGGCGCTGGCAATGGAGAGCGCATAGATGCCCACCAGCGCGGTGGCCACCATATGGATCACCGACAGCACGTTCACCGCCTCCCCCTGCATCAGCAGCATCGGGTTGTACACCAGAATAAACGGGATGATAAAACCGGGCAGCGCCAGCCGCACCGCTTCCCACGAGGTTTGCATCGGGTCGGCGCGGGCAATGCTGGCGGCGGTGTAGCTGGCCAGCGCCACCGGCGGCGTGATATTGGACAGCGCGCCAAACCAGAACACAAAGAAGTGCGCCGCCAGCGGCATCACGCCGGCCTTGATCAGAATCGGCGACACCGTCACCGCCACCACGATATACAGCGCGGTGGAAGGCAGCCCCATGCTCAACACGATGCACACCAGCATCACCACCAACAGGATCATCCACAGCGTATTGTCGGTCATCGACACGATATTAAACGCCAGCGTCGAGCCGATGCCGGTCATGGTCACCACGCAGATAATCACCCCGATCGCCGCGCAGGCGATCGTCACCTGAATCGAGCCGCGGGCCGCCTCATTCAGCGCCTCGGCGATTTTCCGCGGCGTCATGCGCACCGCGCTGTCCGGCGTCAGCCAACTGGCGACGATGATGGCGACAATCCCCAGAAAGCCGGCGTAAATCGGCGTTTTACCCAGCAGCAGAGCGCCAATAACGATAAACAGCGGCAACAGCAGCAGCCCGCGCGCCTTCAGCACCGCCTTGACCTGCGGGATATTCTCCTTGCTGATGCCCTTCAACCCCTGCTTTTTGGCCTCCAGATCGATAGCGATAATCAGCGCCGCGTAGTACAGCAGCGCCGGCACGATGGCGGCAATGACGATGGTGGTGTAAGAAATACCAAGGAAACCGGCCATGATAAACGCCGCCGCGCCCATAATCGGCGGCATGATCATGCCGCCGGTGGACGCCGTGGCCTCGACCGCGCCGGCAAACTTAGGCGACAAACCGATGCTTTTCATCAACGGAATGGTAAAGGTGCCGGTGGTGGCGACGTTAGCCACCGCGCTGCCGCTCAGCGAGCCGGTCAGCGCCGAAGAGATCACCGCCACCTGCGCCGGGCCGCCGCGGCGACGTCCGGCCATCGCCAGCGCCAGATCGTTAAACAACTGCGTCGCGCCGCTGACGCTGAGAAATGCACCGAACAGAATAAACACCGCGATCGCCGTAGCGGCGGTCGACAGGGTGATGCCGAAAATGCCTTCACTGGTCATAAACAGCCGGTACAGCAGGCGTTCGACCGAAAAGCCGCTGTGGCCGAAAATGCCCATAAAATACTGGCCGAACAGCGCATAGATAATGGCGAACGTCGCCAGGCTGGGAATAAACAGGCCGGTGGTGCGGCGCGCGGCCTCAAACAGCACGCCGATGCCCAGCGCCGCCATCAGATAGTCGGTGGTATTGGGCAGGCTTTTGCGCACCACGTGCAGATCGAGGTAGTTAAAATAGAAATAGCCGTAGCTGACCAGCGTCAGCGCAATAAACAGGTAGTCCCAGCGGTTAAATTTGGCCGTCGCGTGCTTTTTGGAGAACGGGAACAAAATAAAGCCCAGCAGCAGAATCCCGGTCAGGAAGGTGGTGTTGCGATAAAACTCCTGGGTATTGGCCAACGCGTTGGAGTACACCGCATACAGTGAGATCGCGATCGCCAGCACGGTGGCGCACAGCGCGTAGCGCCCGGCCAGCGGACGGCTGCCGGCGCCCGCCTCTTTATCCAGCGAGGTGTCCGGCTGCGGCGTTAAGGGCGTGGTATTCATAGCGCCTCCGTAGCGCGATCGGCGCGCGCTTCTGGTGGGATCAGCTCAGCGGGGACATCAACCCCGGCTTCGCGGAAATAACGGTACGCCCCCAGATGCAGGGGCACGGACACCCCTTTCAGGGCATTTTCCAGCGAGATATTTTTGGCCGCGCTGTGCACCTGATGCACTTCCGGCAGGTTCTCAAACATCGCCTTGGTCAGGTCATAGACGATCTGGTCATCGATACCGCGCGTGGCGACCAGAATATTAGGCTGGGCAATGGTCGCCACCGCCTTGCTCTGCCGCGGGTAGGTGTCCGCCTCAATCACAAAGCGGAACCAGGCGTTGGCGACGGCGTTAATGCTGGCCAGCTGCTCATCGGTCACCTCCAGGATGCGCGAGGGCACGCCGCTGGCGTACATATCGGTCACCGCGGCGGCCGGCACCCCGGCGGGCAGCGCGCCGCCGTCGAGCCGACCGTCGCGCATCGCCGAGACGGTGTCACCATAGCCCAGGTATTCCGGCGAAATGTTTTTCTTGCTCATATTGACGCCGCGCAGGATCACCAGCGTCGACTGCTCCGTACCGCTGGCCTGCGGCCCGACCGAAAAACGGCTGCCGGCGATATCGTTCAGCGTGCCGTCCTTCACCTTGCTTTCCAGCATCACAAAATGCTCGACGTTGGGCCACAGCATGGAGATAGCGCGCAGATCGCCGTAGGCGCGTCCGGCGAAGTTGCCTACCCCCTGATAGGCCTCCACCGCCAGCAGGCTCTGCAGAATGGCCAGCTGGGCTTCGTCCTTCTGCAGCAGATCGATATTTTCGATCGAGCCGGCGGAAGACTGTCCGGTCACCTGAATGCCATCCTGTTTCAGCCGGGTGCTCCAGACATTGGCCAGGCCGACGCCCATCGGGTAATAGGTTCCCCCGGTTGAGGCGGTCGCCACGGACAGGAACGTCTTGTTTTCATTCTCTATTTTGCCGACGACCGCCAGTGCCGCCACGGCAACCGCCGCGGCGGTGAACAGCAACAGTTTGATTTTTCTATTTTTCATTCGACTCACCTGATGTTTTGAAACAAATAGAAAACATTTACGCAAACTTGTATACAACATGACAAATTCGTTTAGCTAACCGCCATTGACGGATTTGTGATCGGAGTGAGCAAAAAACGGGCGCCTCGTCGACAGGAATGTGACGCAGCTAGAAGAGCGGCAGCGGGATAGAAAGTGCGGGAAAAAGCGGGGAAAAACGACCGGCGCCCTCAGAACGAGCGCGCCGGTTTACCGTGTGTTACTGGTGGTGACGCACCGCGCGCAGGAACTCCTGCCGCGTGTTCTGACTGGACTTGAACAGCCCGCCCAGCGAGGTGGTGGTGGTGGCGCTGGTGGCGTCGCGAATGCCGCGCGCCTTGACGCAGTAGTGCACCGCGTCAATCGATACCGCCACGTTGTTGGTGCCGAGCAGCGTTTGCAGCGCGATCAGGATCTGCTGGGTCAGACGCTCCTGCACCTGCGGACGCTGGGCAAAGAACTGGACGATACGGTTGATTTTGGACAGCCCGATCACCCCGTCTTTCGGGATATAGGCCACGGTGGCCTTCCCGTCGATGGTGACGAAATGGTGTTCGCAGGTGCTGGTCAGGGTGATGTCGCGCACCGTCACCATTTCATCCACCTTCATTTTGTTTTCAATCACGGTGATCTTCGGGAAATTGGCGTAATCCAGACCGGAAAAGATCTCATCGACATACATCTTGGCGATGCGGTGCGGCGTTTCCGCCAGGCTGTCATCGCTCAGATCGAGGTTCAGCAGCTGCATGATTTCCGTCATGTGCTCCTGAATACGCCGTTTACGCGTTTCGCGATCCAACATTTCACCACGCAGCGGGGTTTCCAGGCCGCGAGCCTCCAGCGCTGCATGAACCAGAGCCGCTTCTTTACTGAGTGTCGTCATTTATGTGTCTCCAGCAGGTGGCCCTTGCGCGCGCGGCCGCCCGGCCGCCCAACGTTCAGAGCTACTCTCTTTATAACTGCAAGGGTTCAGCAGGGCCTCTTTCCGCCAGGCTCCGGGATGCTGACGGCTGGCAAACAAACTTTCCTCAGCCGCCTGGCGCGCCAGGCGACGGGGAATAAGAAGCGCAGCCAACGCGCCGGCAACTTGAAAGGAGGGAGAATAGAGCGTGAACCCGATCAAGATTTTGCCCCACTGTAGATGAGAGTGAGACGTTTATCCAGTGATTGTGTTTCAACCAGCGATGAAAAATCCGCATCACCCCGTCCGCAGACGTCTGAACCGTCCGGCTTATTCCCCTGCCAGCTGGCGTCGTACGGCGCGTGCGGGGATCTTGAACACCAGCAGCCCGGCCACCAGCAAAGCCAGCGTCGCCACAAACAGCGCCGGCTCCAGACGGTGGGTCAGCGCGGTGGACAGCGCGGACAGCACCGGCCCGGCCAGCTGACCGACGGCATAGCCGGTAGTCAGCAAGCCGGCCATATAGCGGGCGTGGTTCGGCGCCAGCTCACGGCCGTGCTGAATGGACAGCTGCACCACGCTGAGAAAACCGCCGCCGGTAAACAGCGCCCCCAGCAGCAGCCCGCTGACGCCCGGCAGCGCTTCGGCGCACAGCACGCCCAGCGCCTGCACCCACAGCGTCAGCGCCAGCCGGGTCTGGGTGGTCAGCCGATGGCGGGTCAGGATGCCGATGCCGATCCCCAGCACCGCCGCGCCGCCGAAAATCGGCCAGACAAACTGGGCGAACAGGCTGCCGGGAAAGCGCTCGGCGGCCATCTGCGACAGAAAGGTCGCCGGCAGAATATAGCCGAAGCCCGCCAGGCTGTAGCTCCACACCAGCCGCTTCAGCGCCGGCGTCAGCCGCAGCGGTTCCGCCGACGCTTCACCGCGCTGCAGCTCCCCCGCCCGCGGCAGGCTGAGGCTGATAGCGCCGACCAGCACCAGCGCCGCCGCGCCGTACAGCAGCCAGGCCTGCGCCGCGCTCAGCGCCAGGCTGTGAATGGCCACCGCCAGCATGCCGCTGATAAAAATCCCGGCGCCGGGACCGGCAAACACCGCCGCGCTCAGCGCCGGCCGGCCGTAGTGCACCAGACGTTCGTTGGTCCAGGCCGCCACCAGCACCATCGCCCAGCCGCTGGCCCAACCGATCATAAAGCGCAGCACGCCGTGCCACAGCGCGCCGTCCGCCCACGCCGACAGCAGCGTCAGCGCTACCGCGCCCCATACGCCGAGCCACAGGCGGCGCTCCACGTGACGGCTGGCGCGCATCGCGTCATAGGCGCCGCACAGGTAACCGAGGTAGTTCAGCGCCGCCACCAGTCCGGCGCTGGTCAGCGTGAACTGATGTTCGGCAATCATCAGCGGCACCTGCGGCGTAAACGCGAAGCGGCCGATTCCCATTGCTACAATTAAAGCGATAAAACCGCTTAGGGCTGTTTTGAGTGCCATATCGTTATCCCGATAGTGAAAAGAGAGTTGCCACTATCATGCCGCCGCATTACACTCACAAAAACTGAATAATCATCACAAAGTTGCTTACGAAAAGAGAACGGTATGGATCTGACCCAGCTTCGTATGTTTTGCAGCGTCGCCGAAACCGGCTCCGTCGCCCGCGCGGCCGAACTGCTGCACCGGGTACCGTCGAACCTGACCACCCGCCTGCGTCAGCTTGAACAGGAGCTGGGCGCCGATCTGTTTATCCGTGAGAAACAGCGCCTGCGGCTGTCGCCGATGGGACACAACTTCCTGTGTTACGCCAACCGCATTCTGGCGCTGAGCGAGGAGGCGATGAGCATCACCCACGCCGGCGAGCCGGCGGGCACCTTTGCCCTCGGTTCGATGGAGAGCACCGCCGCCACCCGCCTGCCCGCCCTGCTGGCCGCCTACCACCAGCGCTATCCCCAGGTTTCCCTGTCGCTGCTGACCGGCACCTCCGGGGAGATTACCGAGCGCGTGCGCGCCGGCACCCTGGCGGCGGCGCTGGTGGACGGCCCGCTGCAGCATGACGAACTGAACGGCTGCGTCGCCTTCGCCGAACACATGGTGGTGATTTCCAGCCTCGATCATGCCGATATTCACAGCGCGCAGGACGCGCGGGGAGAGACGCTGTTCGCCTTTCGTCCCAGCTGCTCCTACCGGCTGCGGCTGGAGGCCTGGTACAAGCGCGACGGCGCACAGCCCGGCCCGATAATGGAGATTCAGTCCTACCACGCGATGCTGGCCTGCGTCGCCAGCGGCGCCGGGCTGGCGATGATCCCGCATTCGGTGCTCAACCTGCTGCCGGGCCATGAGCGGGTGAAGATCCACACGCTGCCCGACGATATCGCCGACACCGCCACCTGGTTGCTGTGGCGGCGCGATGCCTTCAGCCCCAACGTGCGCGCACTGAAACAACTGATTATTGAACTGGCTGAAACGCCGCAAACACAACATGAACCTGCCTAACCCTTAACCTGAGATCACTGAGGAGACAATGATGGAGATGATCAAAACCCGCGCGGCCGTAGCCTGGGGCCCCAACCAACCGCTGAAGATCGAAGAAGTCGATCTGATGCCGCCGCAGAAAGGCGAAGTGCTGGTGCGGATCGTCGCCAGCGGCGTCTGCCATACCGACGCCTACACGCTGTCCGGTAAAGATCCGGAAGGCGTGTTCCCGGCGATCCTCGGCCATGAGGGCGGCGGCGTGGTGGAAGCGGTCGGCGAAGGCGTCACCAGCGTCGCCGTGGGCGATCATGTGATCCCGCTGTACACGCCGGAATGCGGCGAGTGCAAGTTCTGTAAATCCGGCAAAACCAACCTGTGCCAGGCGATCCGCACCACCCAGGGCAAAGGCCTGATGCCGGACGGCACCACCCGCTTCTTCAAGGACGGCCAGCCTATCTTCCACTATATGGGCACCTCCACCTTCTCCGAATACACCGTGGTGCCGGAAATCTCGTTGGCGAAAATCAGCAAAGAAGCGCCGCTGGAAGAAGTGTGCCTGCTGGGCTGCGGCGTCACCACCGGCATGGGCGCGGTGATGAACACCGCCAAAGTCCAGCCGGGCGATACCGTCGCCATTTTCGGCCTCGGCGGCATCGGCCTGTCGGCGATTATCGGCGCGCAGATGGCCGGCGCCGGCCGCATTATCGGCATCGATATCAACACCAGCAAATTCGATCTGGCGCGCAAACTGGGCGCTACCGACCTGATCAACCCGCAGGATTATGACAAGCCGATTCAGGAAGTGATCGTCGAGCTGACCGACGGCGGCGTGGACTTCTCCTTCGAGTGCATCGGCAACGTCAACGTGATGCGCTCCGCGCTGGAGTGCTGCCACAAGGGCTGGGGCGAGTCGGTGATTATCGGCGTGGCCGGCGCCGGTGAAGAGATCGCCACCCGTCCCTTCCAGCTGGTGACCGGGCGCGTCTGGCGCGGCTCGGCGTTCGGCGGCGTCAAAGGCCGTTCGCAGCTGCCGGGCATCGTGCAACGCTACCTGGACGGCGAATTTGCGCTGAACGACTTTATCACCCACACCATGCCGCTGGAGCAGATTAACGAGGCGTTCGATCTGATGCACGAAGGCAAATCGATCCGCACCGTGGTGCATTTCGACAAACGCTGAGCAGGGAGGCGAATGATTATGACGACGTCACTTGAACTGCTTGAGGAACACCGAATGTTCGGCGGCTGGCAGCAACGCTACCGTCATGCGGCGCAGACTGTGGACTGCCCGATGACGTTCAGCATCTACCTGCCGCCGCCGCGTGATGACAACCCGCCGCCGGTGCTGTACTGGCTGTCGGGGCTGACCTGCAACGATGAGAACTTCACCCTGAAAGCCGGCGCGCAGCGCATCGCCGCCGAGCTGGGGCTGGTGCTGGTGATGGCTGACACCAGCCCGCGCGGCGACGACGTGCCGGACGACGAGGGCTACGATCTCGGTCAGGGCGCCGGATTTTATCTCAACGCCACCCAGGCGCCGTGGGATCGGCACTTCCGCATGTACGACTACATCAGCGAGGAGCTGCCGGCGCTGATCCGTCAACACTTCAGCATCAGCGATCGCCAGTCGATCTTCGGCCACTCCATGGGCGGCCACGGCGCGCTGATCATGGCGCTGCGCAACCCGCAGCGCTACCGCTCCGCCTCGGCGTTTGCGCCGATCGTCAACCCTTGCCAGGTGCCGTGGGGGCGTCGCGCCTTCCGCGCCTATCTGGGCGACGACGAAAGTCAGTGGCTGCAGTACGACAGCTGCCATCTGCTGGCAAGCGGTGCGGAAAAACTGCCGGTGCTGGTCGATCAGGGGGATGACGATCAGTTCCTGGCGGATCAGCTGCAGCCGGCCAAGCTGGCCGAACTGGCGCGCCAGCGCGACTGGCCGCTGACGCTGCGCATCCAGCCGGGCTACGACCACAGCTACTTCACCATCGCCACCTTTATCGAAGACCACCTGCGCTTTCACGCGGAACACCTGTTCCGCTGATGCGCCGGCCGCCGCCCCGTCCGGGGCGGCGCTTTACCCGCCGCGTTACCCTTTCAGCTTCGGATCCAGCGCGTCGCGCAGTCCGTCTCCCAACAGATTAAACGCCAGCACGGTCAGGAAAATCGCCAGGCTGGGGAAGATCGCCACGTGCGGCGCAATCACCATATCGGCGCGCGCTTCGTTCAGCATTGCGCCCCATTCCGGCGTCGGCGGCTGCGCCCCCAGCCCGAGAAACGACAGGCTGGCGGCGGTAATGATGGAAGTGCCGATACGCATGGTGAAATAGACCACGATCGACGAGAGGGTGCCGGGCAGAATATGCCGCAGCAGGATGGTCCAGTCGGAGGCGCCGATGCTGCGCGCCGATTCGATATAGGTCAGCCGCTTCAGCACCAGCGTATTGCCGCGCACCAGCCGGGCAAACGCCGGTATGCTGAAAATCGCCACCGCCACGATCACGTTGGTCATGCCGCTGCCCATCACCGCCACCACGCCGATCGCCAGCAAAATGCCCGGAAAGGCGAACAGCACGTCGCTGATGCGCATCACGATGCGGTCCCACCAGCCTTCGTAATAGCCGGCCAGCAGCCCCAGCAGGGTGCCGATCGCGCCGCCGACCAGCACGGAAAACACGCCGGCGGCCAGCGAGATGCGGGTGCCGATCAGCACCCGGCTGAAGATATCGCGCCCCAGCGAATCCACGCCCAGCCAGTGCACCAGCGACGGCCCTTCGTTCAGCCGGTCGTAGTCGAAATAGTTTTCGGCGTCGTAAGGCGCCAGCCAGGGCGCAAACAGCGCCGCCGCCACCAACAGCAGCACAAACGCGCCGGCGATCAGCGCCACGCGCTGCCGGCGGAAGCGGCGCCAGAACTCGTGCCAGGGAGTGCGCACCGCGTGCGGCTCAAGCCGCGGCATCGCCTTGAGCGCGGCGTTGCGTCGCCAGTTAATCATGCCGTCTCCTCACTGGTAACGTATCGCCGGGTTAATCGCCGCATACAGCATATCCACCAACAGGTTAATCAAAATAAACTCCAGCGAGAACAGCAGCACCTCGGCCTGAATCACCGGGTAGTCGCGCATCTCCACCGAATCCACCAGCAGCCGTCCCAGGCCGGGCCAGTTGAACACCTTCTCCACCACGATCGAACCGCCCAGCAGAAAGCCAAACTGCAGCCCCATCATGGTCACCACCGGGATCATCGCGTTGCGCAGCCCGTGTTTGATCACCACGCGGGTTTCTCGCACCCCTTTGGCGCGCGCGGTGCGCATATAGTCTTCCTGCATCACCTCGACGAACGAGGCGCGAGTAAAGCGCGCCATCACCGCGGCCACCGCCGCCCCCAGCGTCAGCGACGGCAGAATATAGTGCCGCCAGCTGTCGGCGCCCACCGTCGGCAGCCAGCCCAGATCGACGGAAAAGACCTGCATCAGCAGCATGCCGAGCGCAAACGCCGGAAACGAAATGCCGGACACCGCCAGCGTCATGCCCAGACGATCCGGCCAGCGGTTGCGCCAGACGGCGGACACTACGCCAATCGCCATACCGAAAATCACCGCCCACGCCATGCTGGCGACGGTCAGCCAGAAGGTCGGCATAAAGCGCGTGGCGATCTCCTCACTCACCGGCCGTTTCGACACCATCGAATGGCCGAAGTCCCCCTGCAGCGCGTTGATAAAAAAGTGCGCGAATTGCTGCGGCAGCGGCCGGTCCAGCCCCAGCTCCTGGCGCACCAGCTGCACCACCGCCTCGTCGGCGTCCGGCCCGGCCGCCAGCCGCGCCGGATCCCCCGGCAGCAGATGCACGAACAGAAACACCAGCACCGCGACGATCAGCAGCGTCGGGATCAGCCCCAGCAGTCGTTTAATAAAATAATTCAGCATCACAGATTCCAGGGCGCAGGGGCAGCGTCTCCCCTGCGCCGCGCGCTTATTTCAGGTCGGCGTCGTCAAAGCTGAACGAGGTGTCCGGCATTACGTAGAACCCGCTCAGCTGCTTGCTGCCGGCCGACAGCAGGCGCTCGGTCGCCAGGAAAATCCACGGCGCATCGGCCCAGATATGGTCCTGCGCATCTTTGTACAGCGCCTGCTTCTTGCTGCGGTCGGTGGTCGCCAGCGCATCGCTCAGGTCTTTGTCCACCTGCGGATTGCTGTAAAACGCGGTGTTGAACTGCTTCGGCGGCGCCGCCTGGCTGGCGAACAGCGGCGACAGCGCCCAGTCCGCTTCGCCGGTGGAGGCCGACCAGCCGGTATAGAACATCCGCACGCCGGTGTCCTTCACGCCGACGCTTTCCACCTGCGCCGCGCGCTGGCCGGCGTCCATCGCGGTGACCTTGACCTTCACCCCCACCTGCGCCAGCTGCTGCTGGGTAAACTGCAGCACCTTCTGTGCGGTGCTGTGGTTATGGGACGACCACAGCGTGGTGCTGAAGCCGTTCGGATAGCCGGCCTCCTTCAGCAGTTCGCGCGCCTTGGCCGGATCATACGGCCACGGCTGGTAGCGGGCGGCAAAATCGATGGTCGGCGGCAGCGGCCCCTGCGCCGGCGCGGCATAGCCGGCAAAGGCCACCTTGATCAGCGCCTCTTTGTTGATGGCATAGTTCAGCGCCTGACGCACCTTCGGGTTATCGAACGGCTTTTGCGTCACGTTCATGCTGATATAGCGCTGCTGGATCGACGGCGCGACCACCAGATTCAGCTTGGCGTTTTTCTCCAGCACCTTGGCCTGCTCATACGGGATCGGGAACGCGAAGTCGGCCTCGCCGGTCTGCAGCATCGCCGCGCGGGTGTTGTTGTCCACCACCGGACGCCAGGTGATGCTGTCCAGCTTCGGCTGCCCCGCCTTCCAGTAGCCGGCGAATTTCTTCACCTTGACGAAGTCGGTCTGGTTCCAGGTTTCAAACTGGTACGGGCCGGTGCCCACCGGATGGAAACCGATCTGTTTGCCGTACTGCTTCAGCGCCGCCGGCGAGATCATCGCCGCCGCCGGGTGCGCCAGATTGTTGATAAACGCCGAGAACGGCGTCTTCAGCACGATCTTCACCGTCAGCGGATCGACCACTTCGGTCTTGTCGATCATTTTGAACAGGTTGTAGCGTTTCAGGTGGCTGTCCGGGTTGCTGGCGCGATCCAGGTTCACCTTCACCGCCTCGGCGTTAAAGTCGCTGCCGTCGTGGAACTTCACCCCCGGATGCAGCTTGATGGTGTAGCTCAGGCCGTCGTCGCTGACCTGATAGCCGTCCGCCAGCACGTTGACCAGCTTCATATCCTTATCAAAGCCGAACAGCCCCTGATAGAACGACTTCGCCACCGCCTGCGACAGCGTATCGTTGGCGTCGTAAGGGTCGAGCGAGGTGAAATTGGACGCCACGGCGATCACCGCGTCCTTCGCCGCCCACGCCGGGCTGCTGCCGACCGCGGCCAGCAGCACGGCAACGGCCAATACACTACGTTTCTGAGTCATGTCGCTTTTCTCCTGGGAGCTAATAGGCACCGGCAATCGGGTGACGCGCGACAAAGTGTCCCGGGCCAACTTCCACCAGCGGTGCGGTAACGGGTTCATCCCCCAGCGCGCGGATCGGGCTGGGAATATCGTCCGCCAACAGCGGTTGGCGATGTTGCACATGACGCGGGTCGGCCACCGGCACCGCCGCCATCAGTTTACGGGTATAGGCATGCTGCGGGTTGGCGAACACCGCCCGCCGCGGGCCGATTTCAACAATCTGGCCGAGGTACATCACCGCCACGCGGTGGCAGATGCGCTCCACCACCGCCATATCGTGGGAAATAAACAGAAAGGCGATGCCGAACTCGCGCTGCAGATCGAGCAGCAGATTGACGATCTGCGCCTGAATAGAGACGTCCAGCGCCGACACCGCCTCATCGGCGATCACCACCTTCGGGTTCAGCGCCAGCGCGCGCGCAATGCAGATACGCTGGCGCTGGCCGCCGGAAAACTCATGCGGATAGCGCTGCGCGTGCTCCGGCCGCAGCCCCACCCGCTCCAGCAGCCAGGCCACCCGCTGCTGCGCCTGCTCGCCGCGGGCGATGTTATGCACCAGCAGCGGCTCCATAATGGAAAAACCCACCGTCAGGCGCGGATCCAGCGAAGCGTACGGATCCTGAAAAATAAACTGGATATCGCGCCGCAGGTGCTGCAGCGCCGCGCCTTTCAGCTGATTGACGGTCTGCCCGTCAAAGGTGATGGTGCCGCGCTGGCTCTCCACCAGGCGCAGCAGCGAGCGGCCGGTGGTGGATTTGCCGCAGCCGGACTCCCCCACCAGCCCCAGCGTTTCCCCGGGGTGGAGATCGAAGCTGACGTTCTCCACCGCATGCACCCGCCGCGTAACCCGGTTCAGCAGGCCGCTGCGCAGATCGAAGCGCGTGACCAGATTCTGCACCTGCAGAATCGGCGCGCTCCCCGGCGGCACGCCGTCCTGCGCCGCATCGCTGTCCGCTTCGCCCGGCAGGGGGAATTTGGCCGGCAGGTCGCGCCCGGCCATCGCGCCGAGCTTCGGCACCGCCGCCAGCAGCGCCCGGGTATAGGGCTGCTGCGGCGCGCTGAACAGCGGCCGCACCGCGTTTTGCTCCACCGCTTCGCCCTGACGCATCACCAGCACGCGGTCGGCCATTTCCGCCACCACGCCCATATCGTGGGTGATAAATATCACCCCCATCTGCATCTCCTGCTGCAGCAGACGGATCAGCTGCAGGATCTGCGCCTGAATGGTGACGTCCAGCGCGGTGGTCGGCTCATCGGCGATCAGCAGCGCCGGCTTGCACGACAGCGCCATGGCGATCATCACCCGCTGACGCATGCCGCCGGACAGCTGGTGCGGATAGCGACCGAGCACGTTTTTCGCTTCGGGAATGCGCACCAGATCCAGCATGCGCAGCGCTTCCTGCCGCGCGCTGCGGTGGTCCATACCCTGATGCAGGCGCAGCGCTTCGGCGATCTGCTCGCCCACCGGAAACACCGGATTCAGCGAGGTCATCGGCTCCTGGAAAATCATCGCCATATCGGCGCCGCGCAGGGTGCGCAGCGTACGCGACCGTGCGGCCGCCAGATCCACCACCTCGCCGCTGCGGCGACGCAGCATCATGCTGCCGCCGGCGATTTGCCCGCCGCCCTGCTCCACCAGCCGCATCAGCGCCAGCGAAGTGACGGACTTGCCGGAGCCGGATTCACCGACCACCGCCAGAGTTTCACCGCGGTCGACGTCAAAGCTGACGCCGCGCACCGCGTCAACCACCGCGTCTTCGCTGTGAAAGCGCACGCGAAGGTCGCGCACCGCCAGCACCCGCTGCGGCGGCAGAACCAGGCTGCCGGCCGACGCCGGTTCAAGAATGTTTTCGCTCATGCAGCCCCCGGCCGGTTAACGGTAGATGCCCACCGAGGGCGCATCGCCGACGTAGCCGAAGCCGCGGTACATGCCTTCGCTGTTGAACGGCAGCGCGATATTGCCGTGGCGGTCGACGGCGATCAGGCCGCCGCTGCCGCCCAGCTGCAGCAGTTTCTCCATCACCACTTTGTCAGTCGCCTGCTGCAGGCTGAGGCCGGCGTACTCCATCAGGGCGGAAACGTCATAGGCCGACACGCCGCGCATAAAGGTTTCGCCGATGCCGGTGGTGGAGACCGCCACCGTCGCATTGTTGGCGTAACAGCCGGCGCCGACGATCGGCGTATCACCGATGCGCCCCGCCTGTTTGTTGGTCATGCCGCCGGTCGAGGTGGCCGCCGCCAGATTGCCGGCGGCGTCCAGCGCCACCGCGCCAACGGTGCCGAATTTGCGATCGGGATCGATAGGATCGCCATGCAGCGCCGCCGCGCCGTCATGATCGAGCAGCACCCGTCCGTGCTCCGCCTGGGCGCGGTGCAGTTGATCGAAGCGTTCCTGGGTAAAAAAGAAATCCGGCTCCACCATTTCCAGACCGTGCGCAGCGGCGAACTTTTCCGCCCCCTCACAGGCAAACATCACGTGCGGACTCTGCTCCAACACCGCGCGCGCCGCCAGCACCGGGTTGCGCACCCGGCTGACGCCGGCGACCGCTCCGGCGTCGCAGCCGCGGCCGTCCATCACGCAGGCATCCAGCTCATGGGTGCCCTGATGGGTGAACACCGCGCCCTTGCCGGCGTTGAACAACGGGCACTCTTCCAGCAGCCTGACCGCCTCGGTCACCGCGTCCAGCGCGCTGCCGCCGCCGGCCAGCACCGCCTGCCCGGCCGCCACCACGGACGATAATGCCTGAATATACTGTTGCTCTTTCTCCGCATTCATTGCCGCACGGCTGATTGCGCCCGCGCCGCCGTGAATGGCAATCACTGGTTTGCTCATGGCCTGTCACCCTGTCTTAACGCTCCGATCCCATTGATATGACGGGACGATTATTATTCTTTTTTGACTATATTTAGCGCAGCGGATGATGTAAAGCCTTTCATCCCCAAGGCGGGCCGCCTAACTCTTTATTAGATTTTTTTGCGCGAAGATATTTTTTTATGGAATAAAAACAGCGGGTTAATTAATCAGAATGATGTCATGTGCGGCGT
Source organism: Serratia sp. FGI94 (assembly GCF_000330865.1). Taxonomy (NCBI): domain Bacteria; kingdom Pseudomonadati; phylum Pseudomonadota; class Gammaproteobacteria; order Enterobacterales; family Yersiniaceae; genus Serratia; species Serratia sp. FGI94. The sequence continues at coordinate 1,516,778 of NC_020064.1, read as the reverse complement.
GGGGAGGCTATCGGCCGTGCGCCCGCCTGACGGCATGCTGTTTGCCAGACGGGGCAAGGCAGGTTTGCTAACGCGTCGTCCCGTTAAAATGACGAGCCGGGCTGACGCAGGAATTCCTCTTCTTCCACCGTGCTGCGGCGGCCTAAAATGGCGTTGCGGTGCGGATAACGGCCAAAGCGGTCGATAATCGCCTTGTGCCGCAGTTCATAATCCAGCTGCTCGGGATTATTAAGCTCACGGTACAGCGCCAGCGCCTGCTGATGAATCAGCGGTGATTCTGAATGCATAAACGGCAAATAGAGAAAGCCGCGCTGCACCGGCGTCAGCCGTTCGCACTCGCCGCTGCGTATCGCCTCCTGCGCCAGAATCAGCGCCATGCCGTCGCAGGAAAACGAGCGCGGCGTGCCGCGGAACAGGTTACGGCTGAACTGATCGAGCACGATCACCTCCGCCAGCCGGCCTTCGATATCGTCACGCCAGGCGGCCAGCTCCCCCGCCGCCGCCACATGCCACAGCGCGGCAAATCGCTGGTGCAGCTGGCGATCGAAGTCATCGTCCTTGCGGAACCACATCACCGGGTCTATCTCGTCGAACCAGAAATCTATCACCTGCTTATGCATTTTTTGCTCCTCCACGCGTGACCCGCCGGGTCATTCTCCCGTCAGGGGTTATCTGCCATAATAGACCCACTTCGCCGATATTTTTCGCGCCTTCTGATTATGGAGTTCTTTTTTATGGACCATTGCCATACTGCCGATCTGATTTCCCTTGAACAGGCGCTGGACAACATGCTCAGCCGGGTCACGCCGCTCGACGACACCGAAGCCGTCGCGCTGACCGACGCCGCCGGGCGCATTACCGCCACGCCGGTGATCTCGCCGCTCAACGTGCCGCCGTTCGCCAATTCGGCGATGGACGGCTATGCGGTGCGCCTGGCCGACCTCAACGCCAATGCGCCGCTGCCGGTTGCCGGCAAGGCGTTCGCCGGCGCCCCCTTTAATGACGCCTGGCCCGCCCATAGCTGCGTACGCATTATGACCGGCGCGCCGGTGCCCGCCGGCGCCGAAGCGGTGATTATGCAGGAGCAGGCGGAAGTGACCGATGACGGCGTGCGTTTCAACGCCGTGGTGCACGCCGGGCAGAATATCCGCCTGGCGGGCGAAGATATCCGCCAGGGCGCCAGCGTGCTGCCCGCCGGGGTGAAGCTGGGCGCCGCGCAGCTGCCGCTGCTGGCCTCGCTGGGCATTGCCGAGCTGCGCGTAATGCGCAAACTGAAAGTGGCGGTGTTCTCCACCGGTGACGAGCTGCAGCCGGTCGGCCAGCCGCTGCAGGACGGCCAGATTTACGACACCAACCGTTTTGCGGTGCGCCTGATGCTGGAGCAGCTGGGCTGTGACGTGCTCGACCTCGGCATTATCCGCGACGATCAGGCGGCGTTGCGCGCCGCCTTCAACCGGGCCGACAGCGAGGCCGACGTGGTGATCAGCAGCGGCGGCGTCTCCGTCGGCGAGGCCGATTACACCAAACAGATGCTCGATGAGCTGGGTGAAGTCGGCTTCTGGAAGCTGGCGATCAAGCCGGGCAAACCGTTCGCCTTCGGTAAATTGCATAACGCCTGGTTCTGCGGCCTGCCGGGCAACCCGGTTTCCGCGGCGCTGACCTTCTACCAGCTGGTGCAGCCGCTGCTGGCCAAACTGGCCGGCCACAGCGAATGGCGCCTGCCGCCACGCCTGCGCGCCCGTGCGCTGACGCCGCTGAAAAAATCCCCGGGCCGCCTCGACTTTCAGCGCGGCCTGTTCGCCAGCAACGCGCAGGGTGAACTGGAAGTCAGCACCACCGGCCATCAGGGCTCGCACGTATTCAGCTCCTTCAGTCAGGGCAACTGCTTTATCGTGCTGGAGCGTGAGCGCGGTTCCGTCGCCGCCGGCGAGATGGTGGAGATCGAGCCGTTTAATGCGCTGCTGAGGAGCTGATCATGCTGCCGGAATTAACCGATGCCGAAACCCTGCGCTACAACCGCCAGATCGTCCTGCGCGGTTTCGACTTCGACGGGCAGGAGCGGCTGAAAGCCTCCCACGCGCTGATCGTCGGCCTGGGCGGGCTAGGCTGCGCGGCGGCGCCCTATCTGGCCGCCGCCGGCGTCGGCCGGCTGACGCTGGTGGATTTCGACAGCGTGGCGCTCTCTAACCTGCAGCGCCAGATCCTGCACAACGATCGGCGCATCGGCATGAGCAAGGTGGCCTCCGCCCGGCAAACGCTGGCGGAGATCAACCCGCACGTGACGATCGACACCGTGGATCGGCAGTTGGACGATCAGCAGATGGCGGCGCTGATCGCCGCCTGCGACGTGGTGCTGGACTGCACCGACAATGTCACCACCCGCGACCAGCTGAACCGCCTGTGCCACGCGCAGCGCACGCCGCTGGTTTCCGGCGCGGCTATCCGCATGGAAGGCCAGCTGAGCGTATTTACCTACCAGCCGGGCGAACCCTGCTACCGCTGCCTGAGCCGGCTGTTCGGCGACAACGCGCTGACCTGCGTGGAAGCCGGGGTGATGGCGCCGCTGGTCGGCACCGTCGGCAGCCTGCAGGCGATGGAGGCGATTAAACTGCTGGCCCACTACGGGCAGCCGCTGGTGGGAAAACTGCTGATGTTTGACGCCATGAGCATGCAGTTCCGCGAAATGAAACTGCCGAAGAACCCGCAGTGCGAGGTGTGCGGCGCAGCGGCCGAATAAAGCGGGGAAATAACGAAGCGGCGCGGCGGACGCTGATACTGCGCCCGCCGCGCCGTTAATCCGTCAGAGGATTAGGCGATACCCTGGCTACGCAGATAGTCTTCGTAGTTGCCGGTAAAGTCGATCACCTTGTTCGGGGTGATTTCCAGAATGCGCGTCGCCAGCGAGCTGACGAACTCACGGTCGTGGGAAACGAAGATCAGCGTGCCTTCATACATTTCCAACGCCATGTTCAGCGATTCGATGGATTCCATATCCAGGTGGTTGGTTGGCTCGTCCATAATCAGGATATTAGGACGCTGCATCATCAGCTTGCCAAACAGCATGCGCCCCTTCTCACCACCGGACAGCACCTTCACTTTCTTCTTGATGTCATCCTGGCTGAACAGCAGACGGCCGAGCACGCTGCGTACCGCCTGCTCGTCTTCGTTTTCCTGTTTCCACTGGCTCATCCAGTCGAATACCGTCAGCGTCTCATCGAACTCATATTCGTGATCCTGAGCGTAGTAACCGATCTTGGCGTTTTCCGACCATTTAACGCTGCCGCTGTCCGGCTGCAGATCGCCCACCAGCGTTTTCAGCAGCGTGGTTTTACCGATACCGTTGGTACCCAGCACCGCGACCTTCTCGCCGACTTCCAGCATCAGGTTCAGCTTGTTGAACAGCGGACCGTTGTCGAAGCCCTTGCTCAGCGCTTCGACTTCCAGCGCGTTGCGGAACAGCTTCTTGTTCTGCTCAAAGCGGATAAACGGGTTCTGGCGGCTGGAGGCTTTAACCTCATCCAGCTGAATTTTATCGATCTGGCGCGCACGCGAAGTCGCCTGCTTGGACTTGGAGGCGTTGGCGCTGAAGCGGCTGACGAACGACTGCAGCTCGGCAATCTGCGCCTTCTTCTTGGCGTTGTCCGCCAGCAGACGTTCGCGCGCCTGGGTGGCCGCCATCATATATTCGTCGTAGTTGCCCGGGTAGACGCGCAGTTCGCCGTAGTCCAGATCCGCCATATGGGTGCACACCATGTTCAGGAAGTGACGGTCGTGCGAAATGATGATCATGGTGCTGTTACGTTCGTTCAGCACCTGCTCCAGCCAGCGGATGGTGTCGATATCCAGGTTGTTGGTCGGTTCGTCGAGCAGCAGAATTTCCGGATCGGAGAACAGCGCCTGCGCCAACAGCACGCGCAGTTTCCAGCCCGGGGCGATCTCGCTCATCGGGCCGTAGTGCTGTTCCACCGGAATGCCGACGCCCAGCAGCAGCTCGCCGGCGCGCGCTTCGGCGCTGTAGCCGTCCATCTCGCCGTAGGCAACTTCCAGATCGGCCACTTTATAGCCGTCTTCTTCGCTCATTTCCGGCAGCGCATAGATACGGTCGCGCTCTTCTTTCACTTCCCACAGCTCGGTGTGGCCCATGATCACGGTATCGAGCACGCTGTACTGCTCAAAGGCGAACTGATCCTGACGCAGCTTACCCAAACGCTCGTTCGGGTCGAGCGCCACGTTGCCGCCGCTCGGCACCAGATCGCCGCCGAGGATCTTCATAAAGGTGGATTTGCCGCAGCCGTTGGCGCCGATCAAACCGTAACGGTTACCGCCGCCAAACTTAACGGAAATGTTTTCAAACAGCGGCTTACTGCCGAACTGCATAGTGATGTTGTTAGTACTTAGCACAACGCTCGCTCTTAATTGGGAATGTGATTTGGCGCGCATTATGCCACAACGGGCCGCCGGGATCGCCCATAGTTGTGCTCATTTTTGCAACACGCGGTCAGTGAGGCGGGATGACGCATGGCTGACCGGGTGGATTGCCCGCCGGCGAGCGACAAAAGCGGTGCCGGGGCGGGTCCTCGCAGAGGCAAAGATGCGCGGCGGGTTACTGGTCGCCTCTGCGGAAAATACGCACGCGATAAAAACGTTAATTACCGGTACTCATAGCTCACCACTTCGCCGTTATCCTTCAGCAGATAGTCGTCACCACTGTATGTCGTAAAATGAATCCGGTTGCGGCTATCGTTATTGACTGAAAAAACCGCATCCTTTTCAATACAGTTAAATTTTGTGTCCATATCATCAAAACACAACCTGTCATATTTTCCCTCTTCTTTATAACCATCACCAAATAGCCAGAATGTGATGGTAAAACTACCGTAGGAAGCAGGCTTAGGAATTCCGTAGCGCATTTTCAGCATATCTTTATTATTCATCCACCAAGATATTTTCCCCTGTTCGGTAAGTGGAAAATTCTTGACTAACACAGCGCTGAAATTGTTCCTCTGATGAACGGCAACAATCTCCACTGGTCGCAAAAACAACCAGGAGATATAAACAATTGAAACACAAGCGGTCAACAACAGGACTCGCTTCCCCCTCACGTCTATAGGCCTTATCGACATAGTTTCCTTCCCTACTGCCTCCATATGTGATGTATAATCCTTTATCATTAATCTATATTTACCTTGGTTATCTCACCATTTTTATCGATTCGATATATCCCGTGTTCCACAACAAAAATAACACCCAGATTCTCACTTTTACTTACAGAGAAAACGATATCTTTTTCAATACAGTTCACCTTGGTTTTCATATCATCAAAGCAGCGTCTGTCGTACTTTCCCTCCTCTTTATAGCCGTCACCAAACAGCCAGAAAGTTATGCTAAAATCACCATAGGATGCCGGTTTGGGAATGCCGTAACGCTCTTTTAGCATATCCTTATTCTGCAACCACCACTCTATTTTACCCTTAGTAGTAAGCGGAAAGTTATTGACCAGAACAGAGCTAAAGTGTCTATTTTCATGAGTCGCAATAATATCTACCGGCCGTAACAATAACCAAGATACATAAAAAGCCAGAGTGCAGAACATTAGTAGCGTAAATGATTTTTTCCTATTTATTATTACCATGAAAATCTTCTATAAAACTTACAGGGAAATAACACCACATAAAAATTAGAATATACATCTATTAATCCCTATTTATTTTTATGGTTTCACCATTTTCATTCATCAGGTACCTGCCATCGTCAACAGTAATTCGTTTTTTTTATTATTTTCAACGGTAAATAACTTATTCTTATCGATGCATTTTTTATTTGTCGGCATATCATTGAAACAGAGCCTATCGTACTTACCCGCCTCTTTATAACCATCACTAAAATCCCAGAAGGTAATGACAAAAAAACCAGAGGATGTAGACTGGGGAACACCATAGTGTTTTTTCAACATATCTTTATTAGACATCCACCAATCGAACTTACCCTTGTCGGTAAGAGGGAAGTTTTTCACCAACACAAAGCTAAAATCATCATACTGATGAACGGCAACGATCTCTACCGGTCTAAAAAACAACCAAGAAACATAAGCAATTGAAAAGCAGGTCGTCAATAACAGAACTAACCTCCCTCTCACGCCTATAGATCTTATCAACATGGTTTTCCTCCCTACAGCCCCATGTGAGATAAATCTAAGCTCTATCTTTAGTCTATATTTACCTTTGTTATCTTACCGTTTTTATCGATTCGGTATATTCCTCCATTAGCAAAAAATACAACTCCCATATTTTTGCTATTGCGCACATTTAAAACGATATCCCTTTCAATACAGTTAACCTTGGTCTTCATATCATTAAAACAGCGCCTGTCGTACTTACCTTCCTCTTTATAGCCGTCACCAAACAGCCAGAAAGTGATGCTGAAATCACCGTAGGATGCCGGCTTGGGGATACCATAGCGCTCTTTTAACATCTCCTTATTCTGCAACCACCACTCTATTTTTCCTCTGGTGGTAAGCGGAAAGCTTTTAACCAATACAGAGCTGAAGTGTTTATCCTCATGTACTGCCACGATTTGCACCGGGCGTAAAAACCACCAGGCGATATAAACGGTTAGAACGCCGATTACCAATAGTAAAAACGTATTTCTATTTTTATTTATAACAGCCATTGATATCTTCCATGATATTTGTCGGTAATATTTTACATATACCTGATTAATGAACCCACTATTACAAACATTGTACAGTAGATGAGTATATCTATTTATACTTCTCTTTTATCATTTCACCATTCCCCTTTATACGATACACCCCACCATCCAGCCGAAAAGACAGGCCGGTATTTTTAGCGTACCTGACCATCATCAGCGAATTTTTATCAATACAGTTTTTCTTGGTTGGCATATCATCGAAGCACAGGCGATCATACTTACCTTCCTCCTGATAGCCATCACCAAACAGCCAGAAGGTCACGGTAAAACTACCGTAGGAGGCGGGTTGCGGGATATTATACTGCGTCTTTAGCTTATCCTTATTTTCAAACCACCACTGAATTTTCCTCTTATCGGTAGCGGGAAAATTCTTAACTAAAATATCGCTATAATTACTCCTTTGATGAACAGCAACGATCAAAATTGGACGCAAAAACAACCAGGAGATATAAACAATTGAAAAACAAGCGGTCAACAACAGGACCAGCTTCCCCCTCACGCATAAAGACCTTATCGACATAATTTCCTTCCCTAAATCCTCCATGTGTGATGCACTAGTCTTTATCATTAGTCTATATTTACCTTTACTATCCTACCGTTTTTATCTATTCGATATATCCCATTATCCACAATAAAAACAACACCAAGATTTTTACTCTTACTTACAGAGAAAACGATATCCTTCTCAATACAGTTAATGTTTGTCTTCATATCATCAAAACACAACCTATCATATTTCCCTTCCTCTTTATAACCATCACCAAACAGCCAGAAACTTACACTAAAATTACCGTAAGATGCTGGTTTTGGAATGTCGTAGCGCTCTTTTAGCATATCCTTATTCTGCAACCACCAGTCTATCTTCCCCTTGGTGCTAAACGGAAAACTTTTGACCAACACAGAGCTAAAGTGTCCATCCTCATGAACCGCAACAATTCTAACCGGGCGTAGCAGCAACCAAATAGCATAGGCTAGAAAAATACAACCTATAATTAAAATTATATTTCTTGTTTTTTTATTTTTTACGCTCATCTACACTCCCGATAATTTCTACAGTAGCATCCATATTGGTCATAAAAGGCTTAAATCCAAATTTATTATATCGTTGAAGTACAAACCAAATGCGAAAAAACCGGAACTGATTAAATTTAAACTTTGAAATATCACCATCATCCAATCCAAAGTGATCCTGAACTTTGTAATGAATTAACGCACGATAGCGCGATTTCTCAATATGTAATGATTTTATGGTAATATGGGTTGCCCAGGTATCATGTACAGTTATTCCCATACCGTTAAAGTTATCCTGAAAGCGATCAAATTTAGGTAATTTACTAAAGTGAATACTCTTAATGATTTCACCTATATTTTCATATAGATAGACTCCATTTTTCCAATCAATGTTTCCAGACAAAGCTTGCCTTATTTTTAATAACGAACTGTCTTGTGTATTATCCCCCAAAATATGCTCCCTCAACGCCCTGTCCAGATGCGGGCTGGCAAACGGCGTGCCGTTGCCATACTGCAGGTGATCGATCATCTTGCCGATCAGGTATTTATAGGGGCCATAAAGGGCAAACATCCGCGACAGCTGGCGCAGCTCATCAAATAGTATGGCGGCGCACTCGCGGCGGGTCAGCGTCTGTTGCGGGGCGGACAGGCGGTTGACCATCGCGTAGGCGCGCGGGTGCGCCTGGTGAAGGCGTTTTCTGGTCAGCGTCCACGGGTCTACGGTGGTGGAAACGTCCGCCAGTCGAAAATGCGTTTTTAGCTGTGATGCGGACAGGTCTCCACAACGCATATCGCTCGCTCCATAATCGTCCATGCGCTTTTGCGTTTTAAATATCGTACAGGGAAACTGCAGTGCAGCCATCATGATACATTCCTTGTGTCATCGTCCAATGATCGTCACAAGCGAATGATACTCAGCAGCCAAACTTAGTATAGATATTGCCCACAATTGCGGCGAAAAACAGGATTTACGCTGCTATATTCTCAATAAACCCAAGACCATTCCTGGTATTTTCCCACTCCGGCGGCGAATGCGCAGCCGTCGTTTCGTTTATTAAGAAACAACCGTCAGCGCATATGCCAGTAATACCGGTAAGTTCTGGCGTTTACAGAAATGCACCTGCGCTGCATTTTCTCTTGCCGCGCCGATGCCTTCACTCTGCCCGCCACCACGACGCCGCACGCCGCAGTGACAGACGCTTCCTCCCGTACGGCGGGCCTAATCAGCCGTGCGCCTGCCGGCTGTCCGCCGGCGCCTGTTCGCGTTGGCTGTCGCCGTAATCACGCACCACCTGCGCCACCCGCAGCCGGTAGTCGCGCAATACGCCGTCGCGGCCGCGCGTCTGCGCGGCCCGGTGCGCCTCCAGATTGCGCCACTGGCGCACCGCCTCTTCATCGCGCCAGAAAGAGAGCGACAGCAGCTTGTCCGGCTCACTCAGGCTCTGGAAGCGTTCAATGGAAATAAAGCCGTCAATCTGCGCCAGCAGCGGCTTCAGCTGCGCCGCCATCGCCAGATAGTTCTCCTGCCGGCCTTCGGCCGCGTGCAGTTCAAAAATTACCGCGATCATCGGTTCCTCCTGGCGCTATGCGCCTTGTCGATAAGCTGACGCCAGCCTAAACTCATTCTCACCGCGACACTTCGCTATGGAGCGAACTATGCATCACGATGAAATCGACCAGCGGCTGGCGGCGATTGGCGCCGCCATTGCCGACCGCTCACGGGCGCGCATGCTGTGCCTGTTGATGGACGGCCGCGCCTACACCGCTACCGAGCTGAGCAGCGCGGTCGATATCGCGCCGTCAACCGCCAGCAGCCATCTGGCGCGGCTGCTGGATCAGCGGCTGATCGCCTGCGTCAAGCAGGGGCGCTACCGCTACTTCCGGCTGGCGGACGGCGAAGTGGCCGCCGCGCTGGAATCGCTGATGGCGCTGGCGGGCGGGCCGCGGCCGGTGGTGAAGAGCAGCACGCCGACGGCGCTGCAGCTGGCCCGCACCTGTTATGACCATATGGCCGGCGAGGTGGCCGTCACGCTGCACAACCGGCTGTTTGCGCAGGAATGGCTGCGCGGCGACGACTATCAGCTGACGCCGCAGGGGCGCAGCGCGCTGGAGCGGTTAGGGGTCGACTGCACCCCGCCCGCCTCCCGCCGCCATTTTGCCTGCGGCTGTCTGGACTGGAGCGAACGGCGCGAACACCTGGGCGGTGCGCTGGGCGCGGCGCTATTAGCCGCCTTCGAACGGCGCAGTTGGGTGCGTAAACAGCTCGACAGCCGCCAGTTGCACATCACGCCAGCGGGAAAAAAGGCGCTGGCCGCACATTTTGGCATATCGCTGTAACGGCGCGCTGCGCTAGCCTTAGAGATTGCACTACCCTGCGGGCGCTGCCCGGTGCCCCGTCCAACGTGAGGAACCACTATGTTTGATGCCACCGAATTCCCCATCACCCGCCGCTGGCCGGCGCAGCATCCGGAGCGGCTACAGCTCTATTCCCTGCCGACGCCTAATGGCGTCAAAGTATCGATTATGCTGGAAGAGACCGGCCTGCCTTATGAAGCGCACCTGATTGACATCGGCCAGAACGAAACCTGGACGCCGGAGTTTCTGTCATTGAACCCCAACGGCAAAATCCCGGCGATCCTCGATCCGGTCGGGCCGGACGGCAAACCGCTGGCGCTGTTCGAATCCGGCGCCATCCTGCTGTATCTGGCGGAGAAGTGCGGCGAATTTCTGCCGCAGGATCCGGTGCAGCGCATTGAAACCATTCAATGGGTCTTCTTCCAGATGGCGGCGGTGGGGCCGATGTTCGGCCAGCTCGGCTTCTTCCACAAATTCGCCGGACGGGAATACGAAGACAAGCGCCCGCTGCAGCGCTATCAGAAAGAGTCGCAGCGCCTGCTCGGCGTGCTGGAAACCCGGCTGGAAAACCGTGAATGGATCATGGGCGCGGACTACACCATCGCCGATATCTCCCTGCTCGGCTGGGTGCGCAACCTGATTGGTTTCTACGAGGCGCGCGAGCTGGTGTCGTTCGACAGCTTCCCCCGCGTCGGCGCCTGGCTGGAGCGCGGCCTGGAACGCCCGGCGGTGCAACGCGGCCTGAACATCCCGGCGCGTCCGTAAGCGCCATCATCGGCCGCCTGCCCGGCGGCCGTTATTTTTTGTTACCTGTTTCTCTTCGCGCACCCGCTCGATCGCTTAAATCCTCGGCAGGTGCGAATATTATTAGCCGGCGAATAATACAATTCCTGCAAAATTTAAATAAAATTTTCACTAAACCTTATATTTTCTGTAAGTTTTGAAACTTTTTTTAGTTACAAAAGTAGTTTTTAACATTCTTGCAAACAATAATATCCCGTCCGTAAACGTGAGCTGCACATTTACTCTTCAGCGTCGCTACGAATAAGCCACTTTTCGTTAAATACCCTGTTAACAAAAAGGGCTTATCGCTATTTTCGCGCCGGAGGTCATGCGCGATTTCACGGCTATCCAGGGTTATTACCGATAAATTCTTTCACCTGCCAATGAGTAGAATTTACACACAAGAGATTTGATTTAATGAGAAAATTACTCGTTCTGTTTTTCTGCGCCAACCTGTTCGGCCTTGGCCAGCAGGCCGTCGCCGCAGAAAATAAAAACGTCGACGTTATGCTGATCGGCGGCGGTATCATGAGCGCCACGCTGGGCACCTACCTGCGTGAGCTGGAGCCGGACTGGACCATCGATATGGTCGAGCGTATGGACGGCGTGGCGGAAGAGAGCTCCAACGGCTGGAACAACGCCGGCACCGGCCACTCCGCGTTCAGCGAAATGAACTACACCCCGGAAAAGAAAGACGGCACCATCGATATCAGCAAAGCGATCACCGTTAACGAGTCTTTCGAAATCTCCCGCCAGTTCTGGTCTTATCAGGTCAAAAACAACGTCCTGCACGATCCGAAATCCTTTATTAACAGCGTGCCGCACATGAGCTTTGTCTGGGGGGACGATAACATCAACTTCCTGCGCAAACGCTACGCGGCGCTGCAGCACAGCACCCTGTTCCGCGGCATGGAGTACTCTGAAGATCCTGCGCAGATCAAACAGTGGGCGCCGCTGATGATGGAAGGCCGCGACCCGGCGCAGAAGATCGCCGCCACCCGCATGCCGCTGGGCACCGACGTGAACTTCGGCGTCATCACTCACCAGCTGGTGGACAGCCTGTCCAAAGACAAAAAGTTCAGCCTGAGCCTGGGCCATGAAGTGCGCGATATCAAGCGCAACCCGGACAACAGCTGGGCGGTGACCGTTGCCGACCTGCATAACGGCGGTAAAGAAACCACCACCAACGCCAAGTTCGTGTTTATCGGCGCCGGCGGCGCGGCGCTGCACCTGCTGCAGAAGTCCGGCATTCCGGAAGCTGACGGCTACGGCGGCTTCCCGGTCGGCGGTCAGTTCCTGGTGACCACCAATCAGGACGTTGCCAACCAGCACCTGGCAAAAGCGTACGGCCTGGCCAGCGTCGGCTCCCCGCCGATGTCGGTGCCGCATCTGGACACCCGTATGCTGGACGGCAAGCGCGTGCTGCTGTTCGGACCGTTCGCCACCTTCTCCAGCAAGTTCCTGAAAAACGGTTCGCTGTTTGACCTGATCGTCTCCATGAACAGCTCCAACCTGATGCCAATGACCCACGTCGGCATGGATAACTTCGATCTGGTGAAATACCTGATCGGCCAGTTGATGATGAGCGATGACGACCGCTTCGCCGCGCTGAAGGAGTACTACCCGGACGCCAAGCAGGAAGACTGGAAACTGTGGACCGCCGGCCAACGCGTACAGATCATCAAGAAAGATGCTGACAAAGGCGGCGTGCTGCAGTTCGGCACCGAAGTCGTCAGCTCGCAGGACGGCAGCATCGCCGCACTGCTGGGCGCATCGCCGGGCGCGTCCACCGCGGCGCCGATCATGCTGCACCTGATGGAAAAAGTGTTCAAAGATAAAGTGGCGACGCCGCAGTGGCAGAGCAAGCTGAAAGAGATCATTCCGTCCTACGGCCATACGCTGAACGGCAACGTGGAAATGACCAACAAGATCCGCAGCTACACCAGCAACACGCTGCAGCTGAACTATATTGAAGTCAAACCGGAAGCCGCAGCAGTCCAGTAAGCATATACAGACGCAACGGCAAAGTAGCACTCCACAATAGCAACGCTATGCGCCGCCCAAAAAGCCAGTCAGTGAATACTGACTGGCTTTTTTACACAAGGTATCTGCAAGTTCAGGATGTTCAGAATTGCCACAAACGAAAGGTATTTCTCTGTTACGGCAGTGACAGGCAATTGAAGGGGCCGTAGGCGCGGCCCCTTCACCCGCGCCTGCGCTTAGGCACGTTCTGCCCTTCGGGTAACCCTCACGGCGTCACCGTCGCCGGGCGGGTCGGCTCTACAGGCTTCCCTGCCTGTGCCGCCTCAACCGGACATCCCTGTCCGGTTGCCCCTGGCTCAGGTTCCTTGTTCGGCAGCCCGTGATGCGCGCTAAAGGTCAACACCCGAATCTGCTATTACCGGGTAACTTAACTACTCATTTTGACATTAATCACGAATAAGCCGTTAAACCGCAGGATTATCTCCCAACAACCAAACCTTTCTTATTATCCCTACCGCCAGCGGAGCATTTTTCGCGCCCCCTATTTACCAAGTTCCCTCTTGCGTAATGGATTCTGCCCGCCTATTATCAAAGCACAAACTTGGATAATTAGCCTGTTCATACCTGAAACCCCGGTTTTACGTATGAATGGCGACGCCTTATCTCTTGAGATCTGAATGTCGTACCTGCGGGAGAATTTAAATAATGGATCGCGCCAATATCATTCACGACTTACTGAACTGGATTGAAACTCACCTGGACCAACCGCTGCTGCTGGATAACGTGGCGGCAAAATCGGGCTACTCCAAATGGCACCTGCAACGCATGTTCCGCAGCACCACCGGCCACGCCCTCGGCAGCTATATCCGCGAACGCCGGCTGTCGAAAGCCGCGCAGGCGCTGAGATCGACGCCCCGCCCGATCCTGGATATCGCCCTGCAATATCATTTTGATTCCCAACCGTCGTTCTCCCGCGCGTTCAAAAAGCAGTTCGGCAAAACGCCGGCGGTTTACCGCCGCAGCGACTGGGATGCCTTCGACGATGCACCGCTGCCCGCCTCCGCGCAGCCGGCGCAGTACCAGGAGTCGCCGGGGCTGCAGCTGCTGTACGCCAAACAGTGCGTCGACGGCAAGTGCAGCAACTGGGTGGGTCAGCGCTAGGGCGTTTTCCCCGGCCGATAAAAAAGGGCGCCGTTATCACGGCGCCCTGATTGTTTGCGGTGACCCGTCCTAAATAACGTTGACACATTTTACTCACGTACAGAGGAAAATGTGATGAACCAGTATGTTAAACGCACACAACGCGATTACTCTCTATCCTTTAAGTTAGCCGTTGTCGAACAGGTCGAAAAAGGTGAAATGACTTGTCGTCAGGCCGCAGACCGTTATGGTATCCAAGGCAACGCAACCGTCATGAACTGGCTGCGCAAATACGGTCAACTTGACTGGCGGACTTCTCCTTCCCCCCAAAAGTGCGGAGGCAACATGCCCAAACTTCCCCTGACGCCCGAACAGCGAATTAAAGAACTTGAGCAGCAACTGGCTGAATCTGAAGTCAAAGCCCAGTTCTTCGAAGCCGTCGTCAAAGTGATGAATACCGACTTTGGTGCTACGCTGACAAAAAAGCAGTTAACCGCCTTATCGCGCAAACACAAGTACCGGGACTCACAGTAACGCGGGCCTGCCGATGGATGGGCATCAGCCGACAAGCGTGGTATCAGTCTCTGCAGCGAGAGGCAGGCAGAGAGGAGCAGGCCCGGCATCTCGTCGCACAGGTAACGGCTATCCGCTTGCATCAGCCCCGACTGGGGACGCGTAAGTTGCATCACCTGTTGCGGCAACGCCCGGAACCGGCGTTGCATGTGGGCCGCGACCGGCTGTTCAGTATCCTGCGCTGCGCGCGGTTACTGGTGATGCCTAAACGGGCATATCACAAGACGACGCACAGCCATCATCGTTTTTATCGCCATCCCAACCTGCTGAAAGCAGGAGACAATCAAGTAATAGCCAGCCGTCCGGAACAGGTGTGGGTGGCGGATATCACCTACCTGCCGCTGAGGACGGGAACGGCGTATGTCAGCCTGATAACGGATGCCTGGTCGAGAAAAATCGTGGGGTATCATGTACATGACAGTCTGCATACCCGACACGTCGCCTGCGCGTTCAAAATGGCGCTGGCCGGCAGACGCACGACGTTGCCGCTGGTGCACCACTCGGATAGGGGTATCCAGTACTGTTCGCAGGAATATCAGGCGTTACATCAAAGGTATGGTGTCACTTGCTCGATGACGGACGGGTATGACTGTTACCAGAATGCGCTGGCGGAACGGGTAAATGGGATACTTAAAACGGAATATCTGCTCGGCAGGCCAGAAGACATCGTACAGGCAAAAAAGATGGTCAGGGAGTCGGTGAACATCTACAACACACAGCGGCCGCACCTGTCGCTGAAATACAAAACGCCCGATGAGGTTCATCGGGCGTTATCCGGCTGAAAAGTGTCAACCTATATCAGGACTAGTCACGGCTTACGCGGCCAAGCGATCAGTTATACACAATCTCATAGGTAGCGTAGCTCCTCACCGGCCCGGAGGTGGCTTTCTTCGGCGTCTGCGTCACATAGCCGATGTAGTAGGTAAAGGTGCCGATATCCTTGGCGCCGATTTCCGGCTGCACGCTGTTCTGATCCGGATCGGCCGGGATAATTTTATTCGTCTTGTCCAGCGTGTCGTTGCCGTTTACCGACAGAGCCAGCGCAATATTACTGGCGCCGTCGCTCAGGCTGTTAGCCAGGTAACCGGCGTCCTCATTGCCTCCCTGCAGCAGATTACCGCCCACCCAGCTCACGCTGATCCTGTCCGGACCGTCATCCTCATCCATCATGCGCGCCCTTATCTGGCAGTTGCCCAGCTGAATGGTAAACGGCTTCGGCTTCAGGTAGGCGCCGGCGCCGCGGTTATGCACTTCCTGTAGCGATACCGGCGCCAGGTAGACGTTGGCGTCGCTGCCCTGACCGTTGACCGAAACGGTGCAGGAGGTGTCGGTGATTTTACCCAGAAAATCGACCCGTCCACCGTCGGCATTCGGCGTCGCAGCCTGCGCCAGCGCGCAATACCCCATCCCCGCAAGCAGCAATGATACACAGCGTTTCATGATAATGTTCCTTTATACAGAGGCGCAGATGAACTGCGCCCCGGACGTTTTCCGTTAGTCGTAGGTCAGGTTGAACACCATATGGGCTTCAACCGCGCCGGAGGTAATCTTGGACAGATACTGGTAAAAACGCGCGGTATACGACAGGTCGATATACTGCGTCTGGTTATTTGCCAGACGGCCGACGTTATATGCCTTTTTGAACTGCAGCGGGTTCATCTGGCTGTCCAGCACCTGAATGCCGACGCCCTGCGCCGCGCTGCTGTCGGTGCGTTCGTTTTTCAACACGCCCTGGCTCAGCGTGGTGCCGGTCGCCAGGTTGCCGTCAAAGGTCATATTGACGTTGGCATAGCCGGCAACGCTGACGCCGCCGCTGCACTGCAGCTGGATCGGGAATCTTCGCCCGCCGGCAAAGGTGCCGACGCCGTTCAGATCGCTGGTTTTAATCGCGCCGACATCCACGCTGAAGTTATTGCCGCCCATCACCGTACAGGACGGCGAAACGATGGTCAGCGCATTGGCGCTCAGGTAGGTTTCCAGAATCGGGTTGGAACCGTACACATAGTCGTACGAGGTATATTTACCGCTGGCGACGCTGCCGCTGCCGGTCACCGCCGCGGTCTTGATCACCTGCAGGGTAAAGGTAGAGCCGGCCAGGTGGTAATAGGTGCCACGTCCGGCATTAAAGTTTTTCACCTCCGGGTAGGTGAACTGAATCTCACCGCCACGGCGAAAACGCAGCCCGATGCCCGGCACGTTGGTGGAATAGACCTTGTTGCCCAGATCCTGCACGCCGCTGGCGACAATCCGGGCGGAAAAGTCATTGCGCCCGGTGCAGTAGTAATTGGTCCCGCTCTGGCCCATCGTCCAACTTTTCTCATACAGCACCGAACCGATCGGCGCGTTCGGGTCTACCACCACGCGGCCCACCACCATATCCAACTGCACGGTCGGCGTATTATAACGACTACAGGCGGCATAGGCCTGCCCGGCGGCCAGCGCGGCGATCACCACCAGCCAACGACAGAGATTTTTTACTGACATACCGCATCCTTAGTTGAGGCCGGGCTCAGGGCAATGGTGCACTGGCCGTTGCTCCATGTGATCACCGCCCGCTTCGCGGTGTCCGAGGAGATAAACAAAGTGCTGCCCTGGCCGACCACGCCAATATATTTACCGTTTTCGTCGACGATATCCGCGCCGAACGGCAACGGTTCGCCATTGCTCTGCCGCACGCGCAGAGTCTGGTTCTTCTCAACGGTGGTGTTGAATTTCACCTTCACGACGCTGCCCTCATACGGCACCACCTGCGCGACGGTCTTCTCAAAGTTGATGTCTTCCGAGCTGCCTTTCGGGTTGATTTCCACCGCGTTGATGCGGTACGGCCGCAGGTAAGGCAGCACCGCATAGCCGTTGCCGTCCACCCGGGTGCCCGGCGAGCCGGGCAGCATCGCGCCCTTGGCGTCTTTGGCTTCGATCAGCGCCATGGTGGTGCCGGTTTCCGGCGACAGCGTCACCCCGCCGCTGTGTGCAATCAACGAGCCGCTGGCGCCCAGACCGCTCTGACGGTAACCCTCGCCCTGGCTGTAGCTGGCGGACAGCGTCGAATAAGGCGCGCGATAGCTGCCGTTCAGGCCGACGTTGTGGTCGCCGCCGCGCGCCACCGAGGTGGTCACGCCGTAGCTCAGGTTGTTCTCTTCCCCGAAGGAGCCGTTCAGGCCCAGCTGCGAGTTGCCGAAGCGCGAGTTGTTAAAGACGGTGTTCGAATTCAGGTTCGCCCGGCGGTTTTCGCCGAAGTACAGCGGATAGCTGAAGTTCAGTGAAATACGGTCGTCTTTATTGTTGCCGCCGTTACTGGCCGAATAGACGCGCTGCACGCCGAGGTTGTAGGTCATGCGGCCCCACATGTTGTTGTAGCTCAGCTGATACTGCTTCTCGGTGCCGCTGCGGTTCCAGTAGTCGGAAATGCGCCCGGTAAAGTAGAAACCGCCCCAGCCCTCCGGCAGATCCTGGTTGACGGTGTAGCTGAAGCCGTTCTTCTCCCGCCAGATCTCGCGGTTATTGCCGCTCTTCTCCCGGTCGATGGTGTACAGCGCATCGCTCAGATTGTAGTAATCCTTGGTGGAGTAGCGGTACGCCGCCAGCACGATGCTGGTCTGCGTGCTGGAGAACATGCGGTTAAAGCTCAGGCGGAAACTCTGGCCGGTTTTATCCTCATCCTTCAGCTTCAGACGCGACTGCGTCATATCCAGCGACAGCGCGCCGATGCCGGTATTGATACCGCTGCCCAGCAGCACCGACTGATAGTCGTTAAAGCCGCTGACGCCGAAGTAGCCGGTGAACAGGTTATTCACGCCGTACTGATAGGTGCCCTGCACAATCGCCGGCTTGTTGCGCAGATCGTCGGCGTCGGCCTTACCGACGGCGAAGGTGTAGCGCATCATGCCCGGGCGCAGCAGCTGCGTTACCGACGAGTAAGGCACATTGAACTTCTGTTCGGAGCCGTCGGCCTCTTTGATCGTCACTTCCAGATCGTTGCCATAGCCGGACGGATAGACATCGTTGATGTTAAACGGTCCGGGCGGCACCGAGGTCTGATAAATGATATTGCCGCTCTGGCGCACGGTGACCAGGGCGTTGCTCTGCGCCACGCCGCGGATTTCCGGCGCATAGGAGCGCATGCCGTCCGGGAACATGTTGTCGTCGGTCGCCAGGTTCACCCCGCGCAGCCCGACGCTGTCGAAGAACTCGCCGTTGGTAAAGAACTGGCCGCCGGTAAAGATCGACTTCATCTGCGGGATCGGCCGCTGCAGGTAGGTCTGGTTGGAGTTCCAACGCGCACTGCCCCGCTGCTGCTGCCAGTTCAGGTTGCCGATATGTTTCAGCAGCCAGCCGTCGTAGGAGAAGCCCGCATTGATGCCCAGGTAAGCGCTGGAGTCATCCGAACCCTGCGCAGCAGAAACATGGTTGTTGTAGTAGTTGGCGGTATAGGCCAGGTTCAGCGCCGGGATACCTTCATCCCAGAACTCCGGCGCGACGTAACCTTTGTACATGCGGTTTTCATAGATCTGCGGCACCGACAGATCCAGACGCAGCGAAGACTGATTAAAGTTGTCTTTCAGGTTATCGTCCTGACGCCACTCGCTCAGGCGGCCGCAAAACTTCGGGTCTTTGCTCAGCGCCTCGTTGAGCTTCTCCACCGCCACGCCGAACTGCGACAGCATGCTGGCGGTATAGCAGACGCCCAGTTTGGACTGCTTATCGCGGGTGATCTGCAGGTCGTAGCGCCCGCGCCACTCGTCGTTGGTATAAACATCGACAGAATAGGTGCCTTCGCCGATCGCCACGGTGCTAAAGCGCGTCAGGTCGACCTTTTCCTTGCTGCCGACGATGAAGCCATCGTTAAACTGATACAGCGGCTGTTGATTTTCCTGCGGCTCCGCCGCGCCGGCCGGAGCAATGCAGGCCGAAACTACGATCGTCACAGAGAGCTTGCAACCCAATGCTTTTGGCACCCACTGTTTCATCTGAAATATCCCTATTTTACTGCGAGTTTAATGGCAACGTCTGAGCCGTAATCATTGATATTATTGATAATCAGGGTTTCGCCCGCGTTAAACGCCGCTTTAGTTTTCAACGTGTCGCTGCTTTGCGGCGCCAGCATCAGGGTGCGGTCATTCAGCGCGGTTTTGCCATCGCGTGAAACCTTGGTCACGGTGATATAAAACGGCGTCGGGTTAGTCAGCGTCAGGCTATTGCCCGCCGCTTTCAGCACCAGCTGCTGCGGCGCGGCATCGCGGTTGCCCAACCCGCTCGGACGGTAGAAGAACTTAAAGCGTGAGCGAATCGCCAGCTGCAGGACGTTTTGCCCTTCCTGCTGGCGGCCGGCATTGCTTGGCGGGATCTCCAGAATATTCAGCCACCACAGGCTCTCTTTATTCGTCGCCAGGCCGGATTTATTCGCCAGCTTAATGCGCAGGGTCTGGCCGCTTTTCGCGTCCACGCGGGAAATCGGCGGCGTAATTAAAAAAGGCGTCACGATAGTATCCGGCGTGGCGTTCGGGTCACCGTTATCCAGCCAGGCTTGCGCCAGCGCCGGCCGATCAGCTGAGTTGGACAGCTGCACCGTTATTTCTCTTTCATTTCCCGGATAAATAAACCGCGTACCGTTAGCGATAATATTGTTGGCCGATGCAGAGAAACTGAAAATGAAACAGAAAAAAAGGGCAATAGATTTCATCATAACCTCAGAAATGAAAGCGGCAGACTCGCTGCCGCTTTTGTTCAGCAAAAATGATTACTGATAGGTAATTTCGTAAGTCGCGTAGCTGTTGACCACACCGCTGGTTACGGTGTCTGGGGTCGCAGTGGCGTAGCCTACGTAGTAGGTGAAGCGCTTGCCACCGTCCAGATCAGCAACGCTGGTGGCCGCTTTCTGGTTGGCATCGCCCGGGATGATTTTGTTGGTCAGGTTTTTCGCATCGTCAGCAGACAGCACCAGTTGGATGTTCTGTGCGCCGGTGCCTTCGGTGTTAGCCAGGTAGCCTGCGGTGGTGCCGCTGGCGCCGGTCAGCAGGTTGCCGCCGGTCCAGTTAACGCCCAGTTTGTCTGCGCTAACTTCGGTATCAGCTGCCTGGCAGTTGGTGACGTCGATGGTGAAAGATTTTGGTTTCAGGTAAGTGTTGGCACCTGCGTTTTTCACTTCGTTCAGGCTTACCGGTGACAGGTAAACGCTGGCATCGCTGCCTTGACCGTTAACAGAAACAGTACAAGATACGTCGGTTACTTTACCGTAGAAGTCAACCTGACCGCCGCCAACATTTTCGGATGCAGCGTGTGCGGCAGACATTCCCAGAAAAGCGGTTGCTACTGCGGAGAGTAATACTTTGTTCATTGTAATATCCTATGTCGGAATTTATCGAAAATGATTGATATAGTCGTTAGTCCGCACAGAAGATTAAGGAATACAATCTTGCCGTCCCGTCACTATGCGTTAACTAAAATGGAAATGCTGACAGTCACCCGGGAAATACATTAAACATCCATATTTGCAGGCAATATTTGTCACTACATAGGTAGAATTCCGAAGTTATAAACAACAGAATTGCGAGAAATAGATTTAATTCCTTCGCTAACATGTTCCATTTCGGAAGTATCCTAGTCTCACAGCCCCAATAAATTAAAATCGTTTATAACATTCATAAACGCCCTCTTGATAGGAAAAATCTATCAACGATTAACCATCGATCGATATTGACGATTCTAAAAGATAGGAATAGTCTGTATTTTCCGCGTGAGATAAACACAACTCACGGCAAGTTAACGGTAAATCAGTGCATTATGGCAGGCGACCAAATGCGTACTTTTCTGATTTTAGGCGCACGTTAAAAAACAGGCATACATTTTGACACCCGTTTCAAGAAGGGAAAGCCAAAGGCGGTAATAAATAAGAATCTTACTAATAAAATTGACCGCATTAATTATTAACCAGTTAAAAAACAATGAACTGTAATTCAATCCAAGGATTGGGAAATGAGTACTTCTTTTATAGAGAGAAATAACGGCATCTATTTCACCTTTCAGCCAATGTTCGCCAGAACGGGGCAGCTGATCGCCGTTGAATGCCTGTCGCGCTTTAGCCTCGACAGCGCGTTTGCTCATTTCTCGCCGGAACAGTTTTTCAAAAGCGCGGACGGCCTGACCCGCATTGAAATCCTGCTGGAGCAGGTCAGCCTGATTGAGAAATACCAGGCCTGGTTTCATCAGCATCAGGTGATCGTCACGCTGAACGTTGACGATCATTCACTGGCGTCATTAGCCAACAGCCAGTTCGCAGAAAGAATAAAGGCCATCCGCTGTATCCATTTTGAAATCAGCGAAAGCGCAACGCGCCTGATAAAAAACCGCGTCCATCTCGACCCGACGCTGGAGGGATATTCGTTTTGGCTGGATGATTTTGGTTCCGGCTATGCGGGCTTTTCCGCGCTTTATAACAGCCGTTTCCGTTTCGTTAAACTCGACCGTTTCCTGCTGTGGAACTTTATGCAAAGGCCGGGCGGCGAGGGTTTAATGCGCGCATTACTGCGCTTCTTTTACCTGAATAATTATAAGGTCATTATCGAAGGCGTAGAAACGCCCGACCATAAAAGGTGGTTGAACGAAATGCCCTATTACGCACTGCAAGGAAAGCTGTGGAAAGAGTCCGACATCGGGGACTTGAATTCGCTTCTGACAGCTGAATACTTCTAACTTATTGTTGGGGTTAGCCCTTATGCCTAAAAATAATGTCCTGGTCATCAGCGAGTGTAAATACAGTTATGTCGGCCTGTCCGTGCTGTTGAAGAAGCATTACGGCCAATATGATATCCGCCTGTTTTCTGACTTTATGCACGGCGGTGCCAAGGCGGAGAAGATCGTTAAGCATGATATCGCGCTGATCTTCACCTCACAGAACTTAGAACAGAGCGTCAATGTTATCGAGAGCCTGGTCACGATGCACAACGGCTATCGCAGCAACACGCGCATTGTGGTGTTCTATGACGATGAGCGGGTGGTGAACCTGTTGTCGGTGCTGGGGATCACGGTTGAACTGATCCCCGCGCGCATGCCGCTTTATTCGCTGCAAGAAAAATTGCAGCAGCTGTTTGAAAGCCGCACGCCCGGCGGCATCCGGGTGCAGAAAACCCGGGAACTCAGCCCGGCGGAAAGCGATGTGTTGTTCAACCTGCTGCGCGGCGACAGTCTGTTGCGCATCGCGCAAAAGCGCGGCACCCATCCCAAAACCATCTTTTCACAGAAATACAGCGCCATGCGCAAGCTGCGCCTGCGCAGCATGAGCAGCATTTTTGTTGCCGCCAAATAATCTGAAGGGGCGTTCTCACGCCCCCTTCCTTCCAGCCTGCCCGCCTGATAAACGCGTCTTCTCCGCCGCCGGTTAGGTTAAATTAATGTAACAACAGGTAAACAAGCAGTAACAGCCACATCCTGCCGCCGCAATTTGGTTACTCTTCCACCACGGGATTTCCCGCTGGCATGATGGCGCTTTCCGCTTTCTTCGCCGCTTCTATCAGCATTGTCGTCTGGATTAAAAATAAACATCAGGAGATGTTAAAGGTTGATGACACAGTTGTCTGATATCCCGAGATACCCGGGCCTAGCATAACGAGGGGCGCTCCGGCGGCTAACGCCGCTACGACCCCATCGCCACGCTCTCCCTAATAACACGCTTTGTCAGCTGTCTGAAACATCAGGAGATGTTATGAAATCATCCTTATTCAGCCGTTATACCTGCTTTATGCTGAGCATTATCTTGGCGCTGGCCTTCTTTTTTATGGCCCTGGACCAGCCCTGGTTCTGGCTGCCCGCCCTGTTTTTCATTGCCCTGACCGCGCTGGGCCTGTATGACCTCAGCCAGCAGCGCCACGCCATCTGCCGCAACTACCCGATCATTGGTCGGCTGCGTTTCTTCTTTGAATTTGTCCGCCCGGAACTGCGTCAGTATCTGCTGGAAGAGGATGACGAACAGATCCCCTTCTCACGCACCCAGCGTTCGCTGGTCTACCGCCGGGCGAAAAACCAGATGGGGGATAAACCCTTCGGCACCATTATCGACGTGTACAAAACCGGCTATGAGTGCATCGGCCACTCCATGTGCCCGGTGCCGGCCGCCGACCCTACCAGCTACCGCATCACCATCGGCGGCCCGGACTGCACCCAGCCCTATTCGGCCTCCATCTTCAACATTTCTGCCATGAGCTTCGGCGCGCTGTCCGCCAACGCCATCCGCGCGTTAAACCTCGGGGCGGCCAAAGGCAACTTCTACCACGACACCGGCGAAGGCAGTATCAGCCGCTACCACCGCGAGCACGGCGGCGATCTGGTCTGGGAGTTGGGCAGCGGCTATTTCGGCTGCCGCACCGCCGACGGCCAGTTCGATCCGCAGCGCTTCGCCGAGCAGGCCGCCAGCCCGCAGGTGCGCATGATTGAAATCAAGCTCAGCCAGGGCGCCAAGCCGGGCCACGGCGGCATTCTGCCGGCGAAAAAGGTAGATGCGGAAATCGCCGCCACCCGCGGCGTGCCGGAAGGACAGGACTGTATTTCCCCTTCATCACACAGCGCCTTCCGCACGCCGATCGAAATGATGCACTTTATCCAGCAGCTGCGGCAGCTCTCCGGCGGCAAGCCGGTCGGCTTCAAGCTGTGCATCGGCCACCCGTGGGAGTTTGTCGCCATTGTCAAAGCGATGCTGCACACCGGCATTCTGCCGGACTTTATCGTGGTCGACGGCAAAGAGGGCGGCACCGGCGCCGCGCCGCTGGAACTGTCCAACTATATGGGCATGCCGCTGCGCGAGGGACTGCTGTTTGTGCACAATACGCTGGTCGGCTGCGGCCTGCGCGACCGCATCAGGATCGGCGCCAGCGGTAAAATCATCAGCGCCTTTGATATCGCCAGCGTGATGGCGCTCGGCGCCGACTGGGTGAACTCGGCGCGCGGCTTTATGTTCGCCGTGGGCTGCATTCAATCCCAGAGCTGCCACACCAACCACTGCCCGACCGGCGTCGCCACGCAGGATCCGCTGCGCCAGAAGGCACTGGTGGTGCCGAATAAAGCAGAGCGGGTGTACCACTTCCACCAGAATACGGTGAAAGCGCTGGCCGAAATGCTGGCGGCGGCAGGCATCAGCCGTCCGGAACAGCTGACCGCGCACCATATGCTGCGCCGCATCACCTCGACGGAAATCAAGGTCTACGCCGATATCTACTACTACCTGGAGCCGGGGGCGCTGCTGGAAAAAGAGATTAAAAGTGAGTTTTACGCCCGCATGTGGCGCATGGCGACGCCGAGCAGCTTTGATCAGGCGGTCACCCTGCCGGCCTAGCGTCAATACTGCGGGAGATAAAACCCGGCGCAGGGCGCGCCGGGTTAGGAGAGAGGATTACTGCTTGCGCACCGGCGCGTCGCCGGCCACGTAGTAATCCGCCGTGCTGCGCGGCAGCGGCGTACGCTGACGGATGCGGTCGGCGATTTTCTCGGCGATCATAATGGTGGTGGCGTTCAGGTTGCCGGTGATGATCAGCGGCATAATGGAGGCATCCACCACGCGCAGCCCTTCCATACCGTGCACCCGCCCTTGGCCATCTACCACCGCCATCTCATCCTCGCCCATTTTGCACGAGCAGGACGGGTGGAAGGCGGTTTCCGCATGTTCACGCACAAAGGCGTCCAGCTGCTCATCGGTCTGCACCTCCGGCCCCGGGCTGATTTCACGGCCGCGGTACTCATCCAGCGCCGGCTGCGCCATGATTTCGCGCGTGATGCGGATTGCATCGCGGAACTCCTGCCAGTCCTGTTCGGTCGCCATATAGTTGAACAGGATGCTCGGATGCTGGCGTGGATCCTTCGACTTCACCTGTACCCGGCCGCGGCTCGGCGAACGCATGGAGCCGACGTGCGCCTGGAAGCCGTGCTCTTTCACCGCGTTACTGCCGTTGTAGTTAATCGCCACCGGCAGGAAGTGGTACTGAATGTTCGGCCACTCGAACTCTTTGCGGCTGCGGATAAAGCCGCCGGCTTCAAACTGGTTGCTGGCGCCGACGCCGGTGCCGTTGAACAGCCATTCCGCGCCGATTTTCGGCTGGTTGAACCATTGCAGCGCCGGGTACAGCGATACCGGTTTTTTACAGGCGTACTGCAGATACATCTCCAGGTGATCCTGTAGGTTTTCGCCGACGCCCGGCAGATCGTGCACCACGTCGATATCCAGCTGTTTCAACAGGGCCGCCGGGCCGACGCCGGAGCGCTGCAGAATCTGCGGCGAGGCAATGGCGCCGGCGCACAGCAGCACTTCTTTGCGCGCACGCGCCGTATGCAGGTCGTTGCCGTCGCCCTTCAGGTAGCTGACGCCCACCGCGCGCTTGCCGGCGAAATCGATACGATCGGTCAGCGCATGGGTGACGATGGTCAGGTTCGGTCGCGAACGCGCCTGGTCCAGGTAACCGCGCGCGGTGCTGGCGCGGCGCCCTTTCGGCGTGACGGTGCGGTCCATCGGCCCGAAGCCCTCCTGCTGATAACCGTTCAGGTCGTCGGTGCGCGGATAGCCGGCCTGTACGCCCGCCTCCACCATCGCGTGGAACAGCTCGTTATTGCCGGCCTTCGGCGTGGTAACGCTGACCGGGCCGTCGCCGCCGTGGTAGTCGTTCGGCCCGATATCGCGGGTTTCCGCCTTGCGGAAGTACGGCAGACAGTCCAGGTAGCTCCAGTCTTCCAGACCCGGCGCCTTCGCCCAGTTGTCAAAATCCATCGCGTTGCCGCGAATGTAGCACATGCCGTTAATCAGCGAGGAGCCGCCCAGCCCCTTGCCGCGCCCGCACTCCAT
The DNA here is from genome assembly GCF_000330865.1 of Serratia sp. FGI94. NCBI lineage: Bacteria > Pseudomonadati > Pseudomonadota > Gammaproteobacteria > Enterobacterales > Yersiniaceae > Serratia > Serratia sp. FGI94. The sequence goes on along the minus strand of NC_020064.1, from coordinate 1,490,404 downwards.
GCGGCGGTTGTTCATGTGCGGTTCCGGATCGGTTTCATACGCCCAGTTATAACGTCGGCCCTGCAACGGGAAGGCCAGCGCCGCGGGCATCTGCGTACGAAAATCCATCCGGTAATCCGGGCCGCCGGCTTCCAGCAGCAGGACGCTCACGTCGGCGTCTTCGGTTAAACGGGTGGCTAATACGTTACCGGCGGAACCGGCCCCGATAATGATGTAATCGTATTCCATCAATTATCTCCTTTCATTGATATAGCTGAGTGATGCAAACGGCCTGCCGGCCCGCATACTGTGCGGTCAAAATGGTATTGCTTGACGTAAAAAGACGGGCATAGCCCGGGCATTCTGGCCGCGGCAAACGGTGCCGCAGCCTGAATGCAACGGTGGGGATCAGAACACGGAACCGAAATCGCCCAGTTCAACCTGTACCGATTTGATTTGCGTGTAGTGTTCCAGCGTGGTCAGGCCGTTTTCACGACCGACGCCGGAGTGCTTGTAGCCGCCGACCGGCATTTCGGCCGGCGATTCGCCCCAGGTGTTAATCCAGCAGATGCCGGCTTCCAGCTGGTGGATCACCCGGTGGGCGCGCGCCAGATCGCGGGTCACCAGACCGGCAGCCAGGCCGTAGGTGGTGTCGTTGGCACGCTTGATCACTTCCTCTTCGCTGTCGTAGCTGAGGATGCTCATCACCGGCCCGAAGATCTCTTCGCGCACGATTTCCATCTCGTCGCTGCAGTCGGTAAATACCGTCGGCGCCACGTAGGCGCCCTTGGCGAACTCGCCGTCGGTAACGCGTTCGCCGCCGCACAGCAGGCGCGCGCCGCTGTTTTTGCCGCTTTCAATAAAGCGCAGCACGGATTCCATATGCGGGAAGCTGACCAGCGGGCCGAAGTTGGTGTCCGGGTTGGTCGGGTCGCCCAGGCGGATGCGCTGCACGCGCTCGAGGATTTTGCTTTCAAACTGCGCCTTCAGCGCCGCCGGTACGAATACGCGCGTGCCGTTGGTGCACACCTGGCCGGAGCTGTAGAAGTTGGCCATCATGGCGATGTCCGCCGCGCGGTCCAGATCGGCATCGTCAAACACGATCAGCGGCGACTTGCCGCCCAGCTCCATGGTGACCTCTTTCAGCGTCGAGCTGGAAGCGTTGGCCATCACCTTCTTGCCGGTTTTCACCCCGCCGGTGAAGGAGACTTTGGCGATGCCCGGATGGTCGGTCAGGTACTGGCCCACTTCCGCGCCGCTGCCGGTCACCACGTTGAACACGCCGTCCGGCAGGCCGGCTTCGGTGTAGATTTCCGCCAGCTTCAGCGCCGTCAGCGAGGTGACTTCGCTCGGTTTGAAGATCATCGCGTTACCGGCGGCCAGCGCCGGCGCCGATTTCCACAGGGCGATCTGAATCGGATAGTTCCAGGCGCCGATGCCGGCCACCACGCCCAGCGGTTCGCGGCGGGTGTAAACAAATGAGGAGTCGCGCAGCGGGATCTGCTGGCCTTCGATCGCCGGGATCAGGCCGGCGTAGTACTCCAGCACGTCGGCGCCGGTGACGATATCCACCGCGGTGGTTTCCGACAGCGCCTTCCCGGTATCGAGGGTTTCCAGCGCCGCCAGTTCATCGTTGCGTTCGCGCAGGATATCCACCGCGCGGCGCAGGATGCGCGAACGCTCCATCGCCGTCATCGCCGCCCAAACCTGCTGTCCGCTGGCTGCGCTCGCCACCGCACGGTTGACGTCTTCAGCGCTGGCGGCCTGCACTTCGGCAATCACTTCGCCGTTGGCCGGGTTCACTGCGTTGAAAGTTTTACCCTCGGTACTGTCTACATAGGCGCCATGAATATAGAGCTTCTGTAAGCCAAAACGGGACATAGGTTCTCCTTTTATTACTGTCCTCAGGGCGGCGTATGCCCCCGGAGCTGAAACATAATGTATTCGTTGGTCAGCGCGATGGCCTTGGCCTGATTAAACTCGGTGCCGCGCAGCGCGCTGCGCAGCCACAGGCCGTCAATCAGGGCCGCCAGCCCTTTCGCCGCCAACCGCGCCTGCGCTTTGGGCAGCGCGCGCTGAAACTCGGCGCTCAGGTTGGAATACAGCCGGCGTCCGTTAACCTGCTGTAACCGGTTGAGCTGCGGCTGATGCAGGCTGCTGGCCCAAAAAGCCAGCCAGGTTTTCATCGCCGCGCTGTTGATCTGGCTGTCGTCAAAGTTGCCGGCGACAATCGCCTGCAGACGCGCAGCCGGACTCTGGTCGGTCTGTGCCTGTAACCGCCGCCGGACCGCTTCGCCCAGGTGGCTAATCAGGTAGCGCATCGTCGCTTCCAGCAGGCCGTTCTTATCCTTGAAGTAATGACTGATGATGCCGTTTGACACGCCGGCCCGGCGCGCAATCTGCGCAATGGTGGCGTCGTGCATTCCGACATCGTTTACTGCGGCCAACGTGGCATCAATCAACTGCTGCCTTCTTATTGGCTGCATTCCTACTTTTGGCATGGCTCCGACTCTCAAAACAGGTCTTCTGTAAGGCGACGTTTCCTGAGCCAGTATGGCAGTTTTTAGCAAGAATTAAGAAACGGCGCAGGTCTATTAAACTTTTTTTTGATTGAACGTTCAATAAAAATTGCATATATTTTATTACCGCTTGGTTACTAAAATGTACTTTTCGGTTGTGGAACTGGCTGATTTTTGTGAGGTATTTAACAAACCTGACCAAAATCAGTGGCTGTAAGCGGTTCCCGCCGCGCAGTGTTTTTTTGCTGCGCTAATAGTTGCGGCGGTAATTTTAAGAAAGCGAAGGTAATGATTGCCGTCGGGCTGTCTGCCGTATTTCGCCGGAGGTGAACGCCGCCGGCGGAAGGCTCGATTCTACTCAGTTGTTAAACACCAGAGGAAGACGATGACAACACACGACACCTCCTCAAAACCACAGCAGGACCGACTCAACCCTGTGGTTTTCTTCATCTCCGCGGGGCTGATCCTGGCCTTCTCGCTGATGACGATTTTCTTCACTGATTTATCCGGAACCTGGCTTACCCGCACCCTGAACTGGGTGTCCAAAACCTTTGGCTGGTACTACCTGCTGGCCGCCACCCTGTATATCGTCTTTGTGGTCTGTATCGCCGCCTCGCGTTTCGGCGCGATCAAACTCGGGCCGGAACAGTCCAAACCGGAATTCAGCCTGATGAGCTGGGCGGCGATGCTGTTCGCCGCCGGCATCGGTATCGACCTGATGTTCTTCTCGGTCGCCGAACCGGTGACGCAATATATGATGCCGCCGGAAGGCCAGGGCCAGACGCTGGAGGCCGCTCGTCAAGCGATGGTCTGGACGCTGTTCCACTACGGCCTGACCGGCTGGGCGATGTACGCCCTGATGGGGATAGCGCTCGGCTACTTCAGCTACCGCTATAACCTGCCGCTGACCATCCGCTCGGCGCTGTACCCGATCTTCGGCAAGCGCATCAACGGCCCGATCGGCCACAGTGTGGATATCGCGGCGGTGGTCGGCACCATCTTCGGCATCGCCACCACTCTCGGCATCGGCGTAGTGCAGCTGAACTACGGGCTGAAGGTGCTGTTCGACCTACCGGAAAATCTGACGGTGCAGAGCGCGCTGATCCTGCTGTCGGTGGTGATGGCGACCATCTCGGTCACCTCCGGAGTAAATAAAGGCATCCGCATTCTGTCGGAGCTGAACGTCTGGCTGGCGGTCGGCCTGATGGCGTTCGTGCTGTTCTTCGGCGACACCGAGTTCCTGCTCAACGCGCTGGTGCTCAACGTCGGCGATTACATCAACCGCTTTATGGGCATGACGCTCAACAGCTTCGCCTTTGACCGTCCGGTGGAGTGGATGAACAACTGGACGCTGTTCTTCTGGGCCTGGTGGGTTGCCTGGTCGCCGTTTGTCGGCCTGTTCCTGGCGCGTATCTCCCGCGGCCGCACCATCCGTCAGTTTGTGGTCGGTACGCTGATTATCCCGTTCGTGTTTACCCTGCTGTGGCTGTCGATCTTCGGCAACAGCGCGCTGTACCAGATTATCCACGGCAACACCGCGTTCGCTCAGGAAGTGATGCAGTATCCGGCGCACGGCTTCTACAGCCTGCTGGCGGAATACCCTGCCTTCACCTTCAGCGCTTCGGTCGCCACCATCACCGGCCTGCTGTTTTACGTCACCTCGGCGGACTCCGGCTCGCTGGTGCTCGGCAACTTCACCTCGCGCCTGAGCGATATCAATAACGATGCGCCGAACTGGCTGCGTATTTTCTGGTCGATCACCATTGGCCTGCTGACCATCGGCATGCTGATGACCAACGGCGTCTCCGCGCTGCAGAACGCCACGGTGATTATGGGGCTGCCGTTCAGCTTTGTGATCTTCTTCGTGATGGCCGGCCTGTATAAATCGCTGAAGGTCGAGGATTACCGCAAGGCCGGCGCGCTGAGCACCTCGGCGCCGACGCCGGCCTCCAGCAATGAAGTGCTGAACTGGAAACAGCGCCTGTCGCGCGTGATGAACTACCCGGGCACCAAATACACGCAGAAAATGCTGGATCGCGTCTGCCGTCCAGCAATGCAGGAAGTGGCGCGCGAGCTGGAGCTGCGCGGCGCGAAAGTGGAGTTCAGCGAAGTGCCGCCGGCGGAAGAGGAGCGCCTGCCGCACCTGGAGCTGCTGGTACATCTGGGGGAAGAGCAGAACTTTATCTATCAGATCTGGCCACAGCGCTATTCGGTACCGGGCTTCACCTATCGCGCCCGCTCCGGTAAATCGCACTACTACCGGCTGGAAACCTTCCTGATGGAAGGCACCCAGGGCAACGACCTGATGGACTACAGCAAAGAACAGGTGATTGGCGATATTCTCGACCAGTACGAAAAACACCTGAACTTCCTGCATATTCACCGCGAAGCGCCGGGCAATACCCTGACCTTCCCGGATATGTAACGCCGCCACAGCGGCAGCGATCCAAAGGCGCCGCAAGGCGCCTTTTTTATGGCCTCAGCGCGGCGCTGCCGGCAACGCCCTGGCCGTCGTCGCCGATCAACATATAGCTGACGCTCTCCGGCCGGCCAACGCTGCGCTCATCCACATCCAGCGTTTTGCTGGCGAACGGCGCCAGCATGCCGATCGCCAGCGCCGTCTGCCGGCCGCCGCCGTTCAGCTGCGCCTGGCCGTAGGTAGCGTACAGCGGCGTCGGGTTACTTACCGTCAGCATCAGCCTGCCCGGCTGCCGCGTCAGGCTGAAACGCTGACTGGCCGCCAACTGCGCCGCCCTTTTCTGCAGCCCGTCCGGCCGGTAGAACAGCTTCAGCTGCAGCCGCACCGCCACCTTAAGCGCCGACACGGCCGGCGGCAGGCGCGCGTCGGTCGGCGGGATCTCATACACGTTCAGCCAGTACAGTGATTCGCGATCCACCGGCTGCGCCACCTGCGTCGCCAGCAGGCGCAGGTTCTTCTTCTCGCCCGGCTCCAACCGGAAGATGCCCGGCAGTGGCATCACCGGCACCTCGCCCGCCGTTTCCGGCGTTCCGTCCGGCGCGCCGTCATCCACCCAGGTCTGCACCACCACCGGATAGTCGTTGCCGTTGACCAACAGCAGCGCACGCTCGCGGTCGCCGCCGGCAAAGACCACCCGTGACGACTCGACAATCACCCCGGCATTGACATCACCGGCCAGGCTGAGCAGCGCGCAAAAACAGAACGTCAGAGATTTCATCATCATTATTGCACCTGAATGATCACCTGCGCACTGGCGCTGACGCTGCCGGCGGTGACCGTTTTCCCCGGCAGCGCCCGCAGCGTAGCGGTTAAGGTTTTGCTGTAACTGGTCACCCCGTTGGTGACCGCGCCGGCGCTGGCGTCATCCAACACCGGATACCAGCCGGCGCGGTTGCCGGCGGCCACCGCGCCGCTCAGGGTACTCAGCAGGTTTAGCGTGGCGCCGCCAGGGCGGGAAATCTGAATGCCGACGCCGGTGGCGACGTTCCGATCGACGCCGTAGCCGTCCGACAGCAGATAGCTGACGCCGGATCCGGCGGTGCCGACGCCTTCCGCCACCGCCGCGGCGGCATTTGCCGGGTTGACCAGAATGCCCATCGCCGTCTGGTTGGCGGCGACGCCGCTGGCAAACGCGCCGACGCCGGTGGTCGCCGGCGTGCCGGTCTGACAGTCGAACTGGATGGTGATCGGCATCTGGCGGGTTTCACCGGCGCGCAGTTGAGGGGCGGTAATCGGCGTAAAACGTACCAGCGGCGTCACATTGGTTACCGAGCAGGTGGCGGAGCGGCGAATATACAGCCGGTTATACAGGTTCACCGCGCCGGGCCAGACGGCGTACCAGCCGCTAAATTGCAATAGCGAATCCGCACCGACGCTCAAAGCCGGCGACAGTCCACCGCCCTGAAAGGCGATATAGGTCGCCGGCTGCGACTGCGGGTAAACGCCGCTGGCGGTCATCGGCCCGGTCGAGTTGCTCAGGCGGAACAGCTCCACCTTGGTATCGCTGAAATCCCTGGCCTTCACCAGAATCCAGCCCTGTGAATCCGTTTCCAGGTTGGTTAACGGCCGCGCCTTCCAGTAGCGGGAGTAATATTCGCCGGTCGCCAGATTGGTGGCCCGCAGCGCCATGCCGTTGGCGTAGGTGCGGTAGGTTTCCGGCAGGCCGGCCACCGCCCCAACCTCCACCTTGCCGGCCCACTCCGAGTCACCGTTGGTGGCATAGTATTCATACAGCTTACCGGCCTCATCGGCGGTGCAGCGGAACAGGATCTGGTCGGCGCTGTAGCTGCCGGAGCCGGCCTCCAGCGCGCTGACAGTGCCGCTGGCGATCAGCGTGCCGTCCGGCTGAAACAGGCTGTTATTGATATTCACCGTCGTCGGCAGCGTGCCGATCGAGCCGGAGGTGTCGGTCGAACCGCTCCAGGCGGCGCCGATACCCTTGCTCGGATCGGTGTAGTAGTTTGAACTGACGTTAGTGTTGGTGGCGGTGATCCGGTAGCAGATCGCCTGCGCCTGACCGAGCCACAGACTGCCGGCCAGCGTCAGCAGCACGGCGCGCGAGAATATGTTCATCATCATTATCCGTTCGTCACTGGCTCACGCAGGGCAACGCCAGACGATAAAGCGACTGTTTCACAGCCTGACCGCGTAAATCGTACCGCAGCGTGCACTGCGCCTCGGCCGACTCACCCCATTTCACCCGCAGCACGCCGCGTTGCTTCAACGCCCGGGCATAGATCTGATTACCCTGGCCGACCAGGCCAACCACTGCGTTACCGTCATCGTAAACGTTGGCACCGAGCGGCAGCGCGCCGCCGGACGGGCTGAGTTTGATCAGCAGCGGGTAGCCTTCCAGCGTCTTGAAGCGCACTTTCACCGCCGCCCCGGCGTACGGCGCGATGCGCTGCTGGTTCTCCGTCAGTTCAGCGTTAACGTTCTCCGCCCCTTTGGCGTCCAGCGTGACGTCGTTGTAACGGTAAGGCACCAGCGACGGTACAATGGCATAGCCGAAACGGTCGATCTTCGCCCCCATACCGTTCATCACTTCCGCGCCGCTAGCGCCCTCCGCTTCCACCAACGCAAAGGTATCGCTCAGGTACGGCCCGAGAGTCACGCCGCCGGCATGCGCCACCAGTGCGCCGCGCGCGCTCAGGCCGCCTTGGGTGTAATGTTTGCCGTGGGACAGATTGGCCCCCAACGTAGCGACCGCGGTCTGCTTGGTCAGATTGGCGCCGAAGCTGCTGCCGGCGCCGCCCGTGTCATAGGCACCGTTCAACGCGTAGCTCAGGCTCTGGTCATCACCCAGCGTGCCGGACAGCGCCGACTGATAATGGCTATAGCCGCGATCGCCGCTCTGATGGCTAACGCCGGCCGACAGGATCGGCGAACGCGAGCCGCCGCCCAGCGGCAACGACACCGACAGCATCACCACGTTCTGCGTCGTGCCGCCCGCCACGTAGCTTGCATCCTGCAGGCCATAGCGGGTGCTGCCGGTCTGCTGACGGCTGAGCGACAGGTTATAGCTCAGGTTGCGATAGCTGTGCGAGTATGCCAGCTGGTATTGCGTATCGCGCCCGCGGCCGCCGCGGTAACTGCTGGTCGAGCCGGAAAAATAGAGCTGGCCGTACGTCCCCAACCCCTGACTGACGGTGGCAACAAACTGCTCGCTCTGCTGGTAGGTGCTGGAACGCCAGACCGCGTCGCGGTCACGCGCATTGCGCAGCCCCAGCACGTCGCCCAAATCGCGGTAGCCTTCGGTGGAGTAGCGATAGCCCGCCAGCGCCAGCGTGGTGTTGGTCGGGGTAAAGGTGCGGCTGTAGGTGGCGCCGACGCGCCAGCCGTCCAGCGTATCGCCCCACATATCGGCGCGCGAATACACCGCGTTGATACCCAATGCGCCGAAGCGGCTGGCAAGCACCGCGCCGCCGAGCAGCGCCTGATAGCCGTCGGCGATGCGCACGCCGCCGTTGGCGGTCAGCGCGTTGCTCACCCCGCTCTGGTAGCTGAGTTCGGCAAACAGATCGTCGTTGTCGCCAAGGTTGCGCACCTGCCCGGCCGACAGGTTGAAGCGCGCACGCCCCGGGCGCAGCGAGTCCGGCACCGCCGAAAACGGTACGGTAAATGACGATACCCGGCCGTCAGCCTCCTGAATCTCCACCACCAGATCGCCCTGGTAACTGGTGGGATAGAGGTCGTCAATCACAAAGGCGCCCGGCGCCACCGTGGTCTGATAAATCTGCGTACCGGCCTGCGTAACGCTCACTTTGGCGGTGGTGGCGGCAACCCCGCGGATGGTCGGCGCGTAGCCACGCTGCGACTCCGGCAGCATGCGGTCGTCGGTTTCCAGCCGGACGCCGCGGAAGCCGAGGCTGCTGAACAGGCTGCCGGAAGTAAAGCTGTCACCCAGCGTCAGCTGGCCGTTGATCGCGGGCAGCGGCCGCTGCAGGTAGGTGCGCACCGATTTCCAGCGGCTGAGCGCGGCGCTGTGATCGCTGGTATAGCGGGTATAGCTCGACTGTTGACGCAGCTGCCACAGCCCCAGATTAAAGCCGCTGTTCAGCCCGAGATAGATCGAATCGCTGGTCGTGCCGCTGTTCTTGCTGCGGTAATAGTTGCTGTCATAGTTGACGAACCCCAGCGTTTCGCCGGCGGACAGTTCGGCAAGCGGCACCGAGCCACGCGCTACGCGCTTCATCAGCGCCTGCGGCACGGACACATCCAGCCGCAGACGGGCAAAATCAAAGCGGCTGCTGGCGCCAGCAACCTGTTGCTCCAGAGGTAGGCAGGCATTGGTGGTCGTCTGTGCGGCACGGCTTTTGATGCTGTCCGGTAAAATGCCGGCGGCGATCAGCGCGTCGCGGCTGAAACAGGGAACCACCGTCTCCTGAGCGGGCAGCGCGGCAAACCTCAGCGTCTGGCGGGAGAGAAAAGCGCCGTTGATAAAAATATCGACCTGATAGTCGCCCGGCGCCACCGTGTGCGCACGGTTAAAGCGGGCCAGGCTCTGCTGTCCCGCGCTGCCCACCAGCATACTGTCGTCAAATTCATACTGGCCGGCACCGGCCGCCAGCGGCGTCAGCAGCCCCAGCGTCAACGCCAGCGGTTTTAGGCGCGCGCCGCAGCCGGGCATCACGCCTGGCGACGCACTCTCCCGTGCGCTACCGGAATATGTGATTGTTGTTTGCATCCCTTCAGTCCCTTACGTGCAACTCCGCAGCGCGCGTTTTACTGACTCAGGCGCGCTTCCACCTTGATATGGCCACCGTAGTCATTAACCAGGGTAAACGTGACTTTCTGCGCGCCGGCCGGCGACAGCGTACGCTGCAACAGCGGCCAGCTGGCCTGCGACCTGGGGGCGATCATATCCGTCTTGAACGGCACGTCCCGGTTGCCGACCTGCACCGCTGCGCCGATCACCGAGGCGTAATAGCTGGAATCGTTATAGGCGTTGAGCCGCCACTGCCCGTCCTGCTGACGCAGGGAAAAACGCAGCTGTCCGCCGACGCCGTCGGCGCTGCCCGGCAGATTCTTCGGCCGATAGAAAATTTTCACCCGGTTGCGCAGCACCACCAGCATCTGGTTCTCGGCGCCGCTGACGGCGTTTTTCGGCGGGATCTGCGCCGAATTCAGATAGAACACCGACTCGCGGTCCTGCGGCAGATCCTTACCGGTAAACACCAGCCGGACCGACTGGCCGCTCTTTGGCTCGACGCGAAACAGCGTCGGCACCGTGACAAACGGCCCGTCGGCATTTTCCGGCGTCGACGACGGGTTATTCACGTCGGTCCACATCTGCATGACATAGGGGATATCCCCCTGATTGGTGAACTGCACGGTCTGCGACTGGGCGTCCGCCGGGTAAATCACCCGGGTGTTCAGCATAACCACGCTGGCCATGGCCGATCCGGCCAGCAGCGCGCTGGTGAGACAAAGTGACAGACAAAATCCCTTGATCGTCATATAAGCGGCCTCGCAAAACCCCCTTCCGCACCGGCGGAAGGGGAAACACCATTACTGATACGATACGGCGTACTGCACGCTACCCAGCACCGAACCGGCGGTCGCACCGCCTTCAGAGTAGTAACGCACGGCAAAGTCGTAAGAGGCGGAGGTGGCGCCGGCCGCCAGGTTCAGCCCCGGCGTCCCCGCTTGGCCGCTCAGATCCAGCGGCGTAGCAGGGGTCGCCGGGTCAATCAGCTCCAGCGAAACGTTGGTCGCGCTGCCGGTATTACCCATGCGGCCGTCGCTGGTCAGATTGTTGGCCACGAATACCGTTTTAACGGCGGTGGCGTTTGCCGCATCGGCGGTACAGCCGGTCAGGCCGATGGTAAACGGCGTCTGGCCCGCGGTGGCGCCGGCGGTCGCCAGGTCAGCCTTGGAAACCGTCGGCAACAGCACCACCGGCGTGGAGGCATTGCCGTTGATGCTTACGGTACAGGTCTGGTCTGAGACCTCGCCCTGAAACTGGATGGTGTTGGTGGCTGAGGCGACGCCGGACAGCGTCATGGCGGCAACGGCGAGAGCGATTTTGCTGATAGTCATAGAATGTAATTTCCCTTCAAGTTGAATATGAGGCGGGTCGTTGAACAATGTTCCCTTCCGCCGGTTCCTGGGTCGTGCACTTTCCTTTGGCGACTGGCGGTTTATCCCCGCAACAGCACGCTGTAAAGCGGGAAAAAACTGACTACATCGCGGCCGGCCAATCCTTGAAAGCGCATCAGGCGCCTTCGGTTGATTGGCCTGATTTGACGAGACAAATCTTATATCGAAATTCAATCGATAGACTCATTAACCAACAAATAACAAATATTTAGATTTAAACTCCACCGACAAGTGAATTACATCGATTCTTAATAAAAAAACTCTGCCAGGTGCGTTTCCACCGTAGATTCAGCTGCTGATATTTAGGCTTAATTAGCCGGAATATTCACCGCTGACGGGCAGGCATGCGGAGCCCGTGAATAACCCGCAGGCAATGCGGATAAAACAGGCATCACGACGGGCTATCCTCCGAGCCATAGACGCTGCCGGAATGGCGATGTGGTGTTGCGGTGATTTGGTGATGCGACAATGCGGGAGGAAAGAGTTGGCGGCACGGGAAGGCAGGGCTAACAGGCTGCGCGCACCAATGCCGGACAGCCCCGCACATTACCGGCCGTTCAGCACGGCCAACGGGTACGCAGCGAGAGCAGCAGGTGGATAAAACCGCATTGATTCAGGCCAAGCTTATGCATGATGTTCAGCTTATGCGTGCTCACCGTTTTGTAGGAACGGTAGGTGGCCGTCGCGATGCTTTTGACGGAGAAGCCCGCCGCCATCAACGCCAGGATGCGCCATTCGCTGTCGGACAGCTGCCTGAACGCCGTGATCTTCTGCCGGCCGGCAATACAGCGCCGGATAGTCGGGCTGAGATAGTGCACGCCATGATGCGCCGCAGAGATACCGTCCAAAATCGCAGCCAAACCGTCGCATTTGGACACCAGCACGCTATCCGGGCTCGACGACAACAGACGCAAAACGCTGTGATTTTTGATATCCGTCAGCACTATCCAGGGCGTATTCGGCCAGAAGGCTTTCTCATGCAGGATAAAATAGAGGCCGTCATAGAGGCACTCCTGCGCGCCGTACAGTTCCATGATCACCGTTTGCCTGGGTTGTTGCGACAGCACCGTCTTCAGCTCGCTAAGGCTGGCAACCGACTGCGTCACTGTACTCAACGGGCGTAAAAAAGCCTCCAACCCCATACCGACCCATGGCATCGCATCATATAAAATAAAATTACGGTTCTGATCGTTATTTTTCATTTTCCCCTCGCGCGATGACATTTATCGACCACGCTGCGACGCTCAATGGTCAAATAATAAATGAATCATCTAAAAAAATAATATACACCTGCAAAATAATTTACGTTTACGGCAGCCGCTATGTTAATTAATCGTTATGATGTGATAAATTAAAGCACGGCTGGAGTATTATTATGCAGCGCAGGCTAAAGTAGCGGCCGCTCTTTTTGACTATGGCAAACCTCAACGCGGTATTCACGCTCCACCCGGCACGTCAAAATAAACAGCCGGGAAACGCCTTTAATGTAGGTACCCACCTGATTACTGCTGAGCAGCAGTAAATACTCGTCATTCTGGCACCATTGCGGATTGGCGTTAATATACGCCAGCATATCGTTAACCTGTTGCTCGTTGCCATACATTGTGGCGCGCGGCGCCGATAAAAAGATCTTGCAGTTATTCACCTCGCCAATCAGACGTTCCTGCCTGACCTCACTGTTACGATAAATCAGCCAAATGCCGACGCAGATAACCAGCAGCAGCAATCCCCCAAGTGCCACGCCGCAACGTAAACGCCGCCCGGCAGCGCACCGGGACCCGGTGCGGACTTCACCCTGCTCAAGCGCGGCGGCCTGCGGCGGCGTGATGACCGTCTCATCCGCCTCCAGCGTAATATTATGCGCCAGCATAAAGCCGACTTTGGGTACGGTAATAATGACCTCGTCATCAATACCCAACGTTTTTAACACCCGCCGTAATTTGCTCACGCACTGGTTAAGGTTGTTATTACTGGACACCATGCCGTAATCATCCCACACCTTGCGGAATATCAGTTCTCGGCTGACCTGTTCGCCGTGGTGAGTAATAAGTAAAAGCAATAACCGCTTTGACGGGTTAGAAATAGCCAGGGCTTCTTCCGGAAAACCTGCTAATCCCAGACTGCCACTGTCCGTATCAAAAAGAATCTGTCCATTAATTCTATATTTCATATTTCCTACTATACTTAAGCATTCGCCGTTAGCAAAGAATGCTATACGGATGTTAACCGGAAACCACGTTAATTGCGTAAAATTCCTCGTTGATTATAAAAGAAAACGTTGCGTTCAAAATGAATAACAGCGGGAATCCAATACCTTTTCTCATCGCCGACAACAATTAGGAATTTTCTTGCCATTTTCGGTTAGAGTATACAAAGGCGGTCAGAATGGATATATTCAAAAGTCAATATCGGTAAAGTTAGTTTTTTATAGGGCATTTAATAAAATTTTAAGCTTAAAAGTAAGGTTAAGCCCTAACTAACCGTAGGATTTAATGTGAATATCGTGCACAACTTCGGGTATTCAGCCCCGTGCGCTGCGGGAAAAGGCGGCCGCACCGGCCCGCATCCACGCTGCCGCCGGCAGCGCGCCAAAGGTCGGGCCAGAAAGCACCAGGATATTGACCGGCTATTCGCCGGTCATATGCAGGGTAATATTCGCCTGCTGAATAGCAGTCTGGGCGGCATCGGGCAGATAACTATCGGTAATAATGGCGTCAAACACCGCGATCGGCAGTGCCAGATAGGTAGCCACCTTGCCATATTTAGAAGTATCGCTCAGCAGGATGCGCCGCCGGCTGGCGTCGACAATGGCCTTTTTCACCGCCACTTTATCCTCGCTTGGCGTTGACAGGCCGCGCATACTCCAGGATGAGGCGGAAATAAAGGCCAGATCGATAAACAGCTGGCGCAGCGCCTGCGCCGCGGCCTCGCCCACGCAGGAGCGGTTTTCCCGGCACACCGTGCCGCCGGTGTGGATCAGTTCGCACTGGCTGTTTTCCAACAGGTAGGCCGCAATCACAAAATCATTGGTAACCACCGTTAAATCGCCGCGCTCGCCGATCTGCTTCGCCAGCGCCAGCGTAGTGGTACCGGCATCCAGATAAATACAGCTGTTGGCCGGGATCAGGCTGGCTGCCAGCGCGCCGATCGCCGCCTTCTGCTGGCTGAACATCCCTTCCTTATCCTGATGCGACGGCTCAATCGCCAGCCGCTCGGCCGCCTGCACCCCGCCGGATACCGCGATCACCGCCCCCTGCTCTTCCAGCTTCTGCAGATCGCGCCGGATGGTCATATGCGACACCGCCAGCCGTTCCGTCAGTTCGGCGATGCTGACCGCGCCGCGTTCGGCAACCAGGGCCAAAATTTGTTGGTGGCGTTCTACCGGGATCACAGGACCTCTCCTTACTGCTGATAATTATTGTGATTTTACGTCAATTTTCGTGCGCTGACAGCAAGCGCCGCACCGGGGGTAAAGTAGGCAAAAGCGATAATCTGTCAGATAAACAAATGATTAGCGTTTTATCTCTGCGAATACGTCGTGACTCACACAGCATTCATCGTTAATTTTTGTGAAGACGGTCACCCTACAGGCGCTTAAAAACGCTTACATTTAACACATGAGAACAAAATATCACTAAAATTAACACGGAGTCTGTATGACACAACCCGCCAACTACGCCGTCTGCATCGTGGGCCTCGGCTCCATGGGCATGGGCGCCGCACAATCTTGCATCAACGCCGGCTTAACCACCTACGGCGTCGATCTCAATCCACAGGCACGCGCCGCTCTGGAGCAAGCGGGTGCCAAGCAGGTGGCCGCCAACGCCGATGCGTTTGCCGCCGAACTGGACGCGGTGATGCTGCTGGTGGTGAATGCCGTCCAGGTCAAACAGATCCTGTTTGGCGAACGCGGTCTGGCCGGCCAGTTGAAGCCCGGCACGCCGGTGATGGTCTCCTCGACCATTTCCGCCGCCGATGCCACCGATATCGCCGAGCGGCTGGCCGCGCAGGGGCTGAGCATGCTGGACGCGCCGGTATCCGGCGGTGCGGTGAAAGCCGCCGCCGGCGAGATGACGGTGATGGCCGCCGGCAGTGACGCCACCTTCGCCCGGCTGCAGCCGCTGCTCGACGCCGTAGCGGCTAAAGTGTACCGCGTCGGTGACGAAATCGGCCTCGGCGCCACGGTGAAAATCATTCACCAGCTGCTGGCCGGGGTGCATATCGCCGCCGGCGCCGAAGCGATGGCGCTGGCCGCCCGCGCCGGCATTCCGCTGGATGTGATGTACGACGTGGTCACCCACGCCGCCGGCAACTCCTGGATGTTTGAAAACCGCATGCGCCACGTGGTCGACGGTGACTATACGCCGAAATCGGCGGTGGATATCTTCGTCAAGGATCTGGGACTGGTGGCCGACACCGCCAAGGCGCTGCACTTCCCGCTGCCGCTGGCCTCCACCGCGCTGAATATGTTTACCTCCGCCAGCAACGCCGGCTACGGTAAAGAAGACGACAGCGCAGTGATCAAAATCTTCACCGGCATCGAACTGCCGCAAAAACAGGAGTTGCCATAATGTTGCTTGGCGTAATTGCTGATGATTTTACCGGCGCCACCGATATCGCCAGCTTTCTGGTGGAAAATGGCCTGTCGACGGTACAGCTGAACGGCGTACCGGACAGCGACGCCGCCGTCGACGCGCAGGCGGTGGTGATCAGCCTTAAATCGCGATCCTGCCCGGCAGAGCAGGCAGTCGCGCAGTCGCTGCAGGCGCTGGCCTGGCTGCAGCGCCAGGGCTGCCAACGGTTTTACTTCAAATATTGTTCCACCTTCGACAGCACCGCCCGCGGCAATATCGGTCCGGTGACCGATGCGCTGCTCGATGCGCTGGGGGAAAGCCAGACGGTGATTTCACCAGCGCTGCCGGTCAACGGCCGCACCGTGTATCAGGGCTACCTGTTTGTGATGGATCAGCTGCTGTCCGAGTCCGGCATGCGCAACCACCCGGTCACGCCGATGACCGACAGCAATCTGCTGCGGCTGATGGAGGCGCAGGCCGCCGGCCGCTGCGGACTGATTGACGCCGCCGTCATGGACACCGGCGCCGACGGCGTACGCGCCCGCCTGCAGCAGTTGGCGCAGCAGGGCGTACGCTATGTGGTGCTCGATACGCTGAATGAACAACACCTGCTGACCCAGGGCGCGGCGCTGAAGGCGATGAAACTGGTCACCGGCGGCTCCGGCCTGGCGATCGGTCTGGCCCGCCAGTGGGCGCAGCCAGGCCAGACGCAGGCTCAGGCCGCCGGCGCGCCGCAGGGGGAGAAGGCCGTGGTGCTCTCCGGCTCCTGCTCCACCATGACCAATAAGCAGGTGGCCCGCTATCGCCAGCAGGCGGCAGCGCAGGCCATCGACGTGGCACGCTGCATCGGCGAGGACGAACGCGCGCGCTATGCCCGCGAGCTGAGTGCCTGGGTGCAGGCGCAGAGCGGCGATCTCGCGCCGCTGCTGTACGCCACCGCCGAGCCGGAAGCGCTGCGGCAGACGCAGCAGCAATACGGCGTGGACGCCGCCAGCCAGGCGGTCGAAGCGCTGTTCGCCGCGCTGGTGCAGTTGCTGCATCAGGCCGGTTTCCGGCGTTTTATCGTCGCCGGCGGCGAAACCTCCGGCGTGGTGACGCAGGCGCTGGCTATCCGCGGCTTCCACATCGGCCCGTGCATTTCTCCCGGCGTACCCTGGGTGCGCGCCATTGAACAGCCGGTCTCCCTGGCGCTGAAATCCGGTAATTTCGGCGACGAAAACTTCTTTGCCCGAGCACAAACGGAGTTCCCGTTATGACGCACACCACCGAACAACAGGCGCGCGAAGAGATGGTGCGCCTCGGCGCCTCATTCTTCCAGCGCGGCTACGCCACAGGCTCGGCGGGCAACCTGTCGCTGCTGCTGCCGGACGGCAACCTGCTGGCCACGCCGACCGGCTCTTGCCTCGGCGAGCTGCAGGCGGAACGCCTGTCCAAGGTCAGCCTGCACGGCGAGTGGATCTCCGGCGACAAACCGTCAAAAGAGATCAGCTTCCACCGTGCGCTGTACCTGAATAACCCGGAGTGCAAAGCGGTGGTGCATCTGCACTGCACCTATCTGACCGCCCTCTCCTGCCTGCAGGGGCTGGACACCCGCAACGCCATCAAGCCTTTCACCCCTTATGTGGTGATGCGCGTCGGCCAGGTGCCGGTGGTGCCTTACTACCGGCCCGGCGACGAGCGTCTGGCCGAGGATCTGGCGCGGCTGGCGCCGTCCTACCGCGCCTTCCTGCTGGCTAACCACGGGCCGGTCGTTACCGGTAAGGATCTGCGCGCCGCCGCAGACAACACCGAAGAGATGGAGGACGCGGCGAAGCTGATTTTCACCCTCGGCGACCGCCCGATCCGCTATTTGACCGATGATGAAATTGCCGAGTTACGGAGCTGATGATGCCTAAATTTGCCGCCAATTTATCGATGATGTTTACCGAACTGCCGTTTCTGGAGCGCTTTGCCGCCGCGGCCGACGCCGGCTTTAAAGCGGTCGAATACCTATTCCCCTATGACTATCCCGCCGATCTGCTGGCGCAACAGCTGCGCCGGCACGGTCTGCTGCAGGTGCTGTTCAACACCGCGCCGGGCGATGCCGCCGCCGGCGAATGGGGACTGGCGGCGCTGCCGGGGCGTGAAACCGAGGCGCGCGCCGATATCGATCGCGCGCTGGAGTATGCGCTGGCGCTGGGCTGCCCCAGCGTGCACGTGATGGCCGGCGTGGTGCCCGCCGGCGCGGATCCGGCGGCCTATCGCACGGCCTTTATCAGCAACCTGCGCTATGCCGCCGACGCTTTCGCCCCGAACGGCATTAACGTGATGATTGAGGCGCTCAGCCCGCAGGTGAAACCGAACTACCTGTTTTCCAGCCAGCATCAGGCGGCGGCGCTGCAGGCGGAGGTCGATCGCCCTAACCTGTTTATCCAGTTCGACTTTTTCCACGCGCAGCTGGTGGACGGCAATATCAGCGGCCTGATGCAGACGCTGGCCGGACGCTACGGCCATATCCAGATCGCCGGGGTGCCGGACCGCCACGAGCCGGACGACGGCGAACTGAATTACCCCTGGCTGTTCGCACAGCTGGATCGTCTCGGCTACGACGGCTGGGTCGGCTGTGAATACCAGCCGCGCGCGGCCACTGACGCCGGGCTGGCGTGGGTCAGGCCCTATCTGTAACCGTTAACGCCAAGCACACCCTATAACAATACGTGCGCCCGTATCGCCGGCTCACCCGGCGATCGCGGCGCCTGGGCTTCTGTACCCCGCACAGACGGGGAACCTGCTTAAAGGCAACACCATGTCTACCACAATGTTACTGTTTATAGCGCTGGCCGGAGTGATGCTGCTCCTGCTGCTGGTTATCAAGGCCAAAGTCCAGCCGTTTATCGCGCTGTTGGCGGTCAGCCTGCTGGTGGCGCTGGCCGCCGGCATTCCGACCGGCGAAGTGATGGGCGTTATGACCGCCGGTATGGGCGGCGTGCTCGGTTCGGTCACCATTATTATCGGCCTCGGGGCGATGCTGGGCCGCATGATCGAGCATTCCGGCGGCGCGGAATCGCTAGCGCAGCGCTTCAGCCAGGCGCTGGGCCCCAAACGCACCGTCGCCGCGCTGACCATGGCGGCCTTTATCCTCGGCATTCCGGTGTTCTTCGACGTCGGCTTTATTATTCTGGCGCCGATTATTTACGGCTTCGCCAAGGTGGCGAAGGTGTCGCCGCTCAAATTCGGCCTGCCGATGGCCGGCGTGATGCTGACGGTGCACGTGGCACTGCCGCCGCATCCCGGCCCGGTCGCGGCCGCCGGCCTGCTCGGCAGCGATATCGGCTGGCTGACCATTATCGGCCTGGCGATCTGCGTGCCGGTCGGCATTATCGGTTACTTCGTCGCCGGCTACCTGAACCGCAAGGCCTACCCGCTGTCGATCGAGGTGCTGGAGCAGCTGCAGCTGGCCGCGCCGGAGAGCAACGCGCCGATCAGCGATCGCCTCAACCCGCCGAGCGCCGGGCTGATCGCCGCGCTGATTATCATCCCTATCGCCATTATCATGTCCGGCACCGTCTCCGCCACGCTGCTGGAACCCGGCTCCGGCCTGCGCGACGCGCTGTCGCTGCTGGGGGCGCCGGCGGTGGCGCTGATGATAGCGCTGGCGCTGGCCTATTATTTCCTGGCTGTGCGCCGCGGTTGGAGCCTGCAGCACACCAGCGATGTGATGGGCGCGGCACTGCCGACCGCCGCGGTGGTGATTCTGGTGACCGGCGCCGGCGGGGTATTCGGCAAGGTGCTGGTGGAGTCCGGCGTCGGCAAGGCGCTGGCCGAGGTGCTGACCACCATCGGCCTACCGCTGATCCCGGCGGCGTTTATCATCTCGCTGGCGCTGCGCGCCTCGCAGGGTTCGGCCACGGTGGCCATTCTGACCACCGGCGGGCTGCTGTCAGAGGCGGTCGGCGGGCTTAATCATCTCCAGCTGGTGCTGGTGACGCTGGCCACCTGCTTCGGCGGGCTGGGACTGTCGCACGTTAACGACTCCGGTTTCTGGATCGTCACCAAATACCTTGGCCTGTCGGTCGCCGACGGGCTGAAAACCTGGACGGTGCTGACCACCGTGCTCAGCGTCAGCGGCTTTCTGTTTACCTGGCTTTTATGGCTGCTGGTATAGCATACTGAATTCCTATTCTTTTCCCCTGCGGACGCGCCGCGCGTGCGTCCGCACCTTGCGGAGAGCAGGAACAATGAATTCACCCTTAGTGACCACCGCCCCTCGCCTCACCACCGAACGCCTAATTCTGGACGCTTACACCCTGGACGATTTCGACGCCATCGCGGCGATGAGCGCCGATCCGCAGGTGATGCGCTATATTGGCGGCGGCGCCGGGCGCGACCGCGAAGAAAGCTGGGGACGTCTGCTGCGCTATCTCGGCCACTGGCAGCTGCTGGGTTACGGTTACTGGGCGGTGCGCGAGAAACACAGCGGCCAATTTATCGGCAGCCTCGGCTTCGCCAACTATCAGCGTGAGATCTCACCGGCGCTGGAGGCTCCGGAAATGGGCTGGCTATTGTGCACCGCAGCCCAGGGCAAAGGCTACGCCACGGAGGCCCTACGGGCGGCGCTGGCCTGGGGGAAAGACGCGCTGCCGGGCGGCAGAACGCAGTGCATTATCTCACCGCATAACCAGCCCTCAATCAGGGTGGCGCACAAGATTGGCTTTCGTGAGACCCACCGCGCCGAGTACCATCAGCGGACGGTGCTGGTGATGGAGCAAACGCTCTGAGCCGAGGCGCAGGCAAAAAAAATCCGCCCCGAGGGCGGATTTTTTGTCGTAAACGGCCGCCGATGGCGGGCCGCTAACGATAATTCTTAGAAACGGTAGCCTACGCCAACGCTCCAGATACCGATGTCGGTGTTGCGGATACGGCTCTGCTCGTAACCAACATCCAGAGCAACTTCCTGGATTGGGTTGAACTGCAGGCCAGCACCGTAGCTGAAGCCGTAGTCGCTGCTGCCGCCGCGACGAGAACCGTCCTGCGCGTTAGCAACGTTTTTACCGTAGCCCACACCGATCACGCCGTAGATGCTTGCCCAGTCGTTGAAACGGTAAGCAGGACCTGCGGTGATAGAGTTGTACTGAGCTTTGTTGTAAGTACCGTTCTCAGCACGATCTTTCTCTACGTGAGTGAAAGAGCCGATCACACCCAGTGGGTTGTTGTCGAACTCGTAGCGGTATTTCAGGTTGAAGCCGTCAGCTTTGTTGGCAACGCCTTGGAAATCGCCCTGAGCGTAGCCACCGGTTACGGTGCTCTGACCAGCGAACGCAGTACCTGCGGTCACTGCTAATACACAAGCTGCTACTGCTGAAAGACATGCAATTTTTTTCATAACCACCTCAAACGCGTTTTATTATTAAGTACATCCATTTGTCTATACGATGAAAATATAACAAAAATTAGCGTGAAACTCTGCCCCGATTTGAGTGTCTAACACTTGATATCGTGTAACAGAAGATTACAAGAATATTGTATCCGCTTCTTTTCGCTTAATTTTCGGACGTATTCTATCCTCTAGCGTGACAAAAATCACCTATTTAATATCCAGATTTTTCTTAATAAAATGCGCACTTTTTGTGCTAACGCACCAATTTTACTTAAACAAACCGTTTAAAAATCGCCTTCGCACGCTTTTCGCAGACAGAACGTCGGCGATTCATTACACTGCAATCTGTCTCATTTTCCTCCGATCTCCCCTGCTGCGGGAATGCATAATTAAGGCTTAAAAGGATGTCTTCGTCGGTTTCTGCAAAAGCGTCTTCTATACTGCTGCCGGTCTGCTTACTGCTGGTCGCCATGGTGTCAATTCAGAGCGGCGCATCGTTGGCGAAAAGTTTGTTTCCCCTGGTCGGTGCCGAAGGGATCACCACGCTGCGTCTGTGCATCGGCACGCTGATTCTGTTTATCATCTTCCGCCCGTGGCGCATGCGTTTTTGCGCCGGCACCCGCCTGCCGCTGCTGATTTACGGCCTGGCGCTGGGGGCGATGAACTATCTGTTTTATCTGTCGCTGCGCACCGTGCCACTGGGCATCGCCGTGGCGCTGGAGTTCACCGGCCCGCTGGCGGTGGCGATGTTCTCATCCCGCCGGGCGATCGACTTTGTCTGGGTGGCGCTGGCCATCACCGGGCTGGTCTTTCTGCTGCCGCTCGGCGACGGCGTCAACAGCATCGATCCCCTTGGCGCCGCCTGTGCGCTGGGCGCCGGCGCCTGCTGGGCGGTGTATATTATTTTTGGTCAGAAAGCCGGCGGCGATCACGGCCCGGGCACCGTAGCGGTCGGGTCGCTGATCGCCACGCTGGTGTTCGCCCCTATCGGTGCCTGGCACACCGGCGCGGCGCTGCTTAATGTGGATATCCTGCCGTTGGCGCTGGGCGTCGCCATTTTATCCACCGCGCTGCCCTACTCGCTGGAGATTATTGCGCTGCCGAAGATTCCGGCGCGCACCTTCGGCACCCTGATGAGCCTGGAACCGGCAATGGCAGCCTTTTCCGGCATGATTTTCCTTGGTGAACACCTGACGCAGGTGCAATGGCTGGCGCTAAGCGCCATTATCATCGCCTCCATGGGCGCGACGCTGACCATCAGGCCAAAACCGCGCATTGAAAGCCTGCCTTAGATCATCGGATTGCGGACGGCTTAACTGTTTTTCGCCGATAAAATAGCCACAATAAGTGTGGGAATTTTTATCGACGGAACGGAGAAGCTGAATGATCTTAAATAGTTTATTTAATCCCCGCTATGGACAGGGGCTGTCTTCAGATCTGGCTGACATTCTGACTCAGGTGCGTCAGCAAGATCTGCCTAACCTGCCCCTGGGACGCCACGATATTGACGGCGATCGCATCTTTATGGAGGTGGTCGAACTAACCACCGAGCCTGCCGAACAAAAGCGCGCCGTGCTGCACTACCAGTATCTGGATATCCAGATACTGCTAAGCGGCGAAGAGCGCATCGACTACGGCCTGCCGGGCAGCGAGATTCACTGTGAGGCCTATCAACAGCAGCAGGATTACCAGCGGGCCGATATTCGCCGTCCGTGGCAGACGCTGCATATGACGCCCGGCATGTTCGTGCTGTTTTTCCCGTTTGAACCTCACAAAACCGGCTGCCTGCTGCGCTGCCCGCAGCTGATTAAAAAAGCGATCGTCAAAGTGCACTATGAACAGCCGTATGATTTCTAACGTCCCAGCGTCAGGCCGCCGCGCCGGCCTGACGCCGCCCTGACTATTCCTCCGCGATCGGCTGTTCCCGCAGTTTGACCTCGCGGCCGCCCTGCAGCGCGCTGACCCGCTCTGCGGTCTGCTTAACCTGCCGGGCGTTCTGCAGCAGGGTGTAGGTCAGCGTGAACTGCGTGCTCTGCCCCGGCGCCAGCTGTTTGATACGCCCCTGCTCGCGCTCGATATGTACCGGATAGGCATAATTGGTGCCGGGTTCGATGCCGGTGACATAGCCCTGCCGCTCGGTGTCGGTATTTTTCCACAGCGTCAGCAGCGGCAACTGCCGGGTATTAAAGTCAATGGAGACGCCGCGGTCGCCCTGGCGGTTGCTGAGCATCGCCAGCGTTTTTCCCTCGGCGTCGGCATAGGGCACAATATTAAACACCATTTCATCAAAGCCCTGGGTCGGCCCCTGATACTGCGGCCAACTCTTCAGCCCGGCGCGGGCATAGGCATTAAACGGTGAAATCTCCTTGATCGGCGCACTGAAGCGCGCCCCCTCTTCCAGCAGCGGTTTACCGAAATTGCTGTGGTAGATAATTTGGTAGTCCCGCGGATAGTCCGCACGGTTGGTCAGGCGGTCCTCAATGGTAAAGGCGCTGCTTCCCGGCACGTAGCGCAGCTCGGTCCAGGTTTCCAGGTTGCTTTTCTTAAAGGTATTTTCCTTCAGCAAACCGCGGATGCGCACCGTATGCGGCGCCTGGTCATCAATCTCCACCAGCACCTTGGAGGCCGGCGTATTGCCGGCGCGGCCGTGCAGCGTATAGAGCGTGCCGTCTTCAACGCCCGGATGCCCGGTCCATTCAAAGCCGCAGCGCACCAGCATTTCATTAAAGCCGTCCAACCAGCCCAGGCCGTTACGGCTTTCCAGATTGATATAGGCCGGGTTCACCACCTCATCGACCGGCGAATCCCAGCCCAGCCGCACGCCGCCGCCGTTAACATGCAAAATATCCATGCCGCGCGTCGGACTGAGCGCGATGGTCAGGCCGCCGGGGCTGGTCAGGGTAATCACCTTGGAGCCTTCCTGTTTACCGCCGTGCAGCACCTGCTGACGCAGGCTGAAATCGGCGCCCGCCAGCTTCAGCTTGTGGCTGTCGGTTTGCCAGTTGCCCTGTTCAATGCCTTTTTCACTGTCGGTCAATACGATGGTTTGTGCGTTGGCATAGCCGGAAATCAAAGAGATAGCGACGGAAACTGCGGTTAGCGTCTTCATTATTCTGCCTCATGTAGTTAGCTGAAAGGTTTTAGCTAAAGCAGTGACAAAGTAGATTTTCACCGGCGCTGAAAATGCGAAGCGAGTCACTGTTCCTATCATGGGCCGTCAGCAAGGTGGCCAGACGTTATCTGCTGCAAACTTTATTGTGCATGGAAGTGGCCTGTTGCAGGTAAAGCGTGCCAGACATCACCATCAAGCTGAACGGTGTCAGCGCGGCGCCGCAGCCTGAAGGTTACCGCCGTACGCCGCATAGGGGAAAAACCTTCTCAAGGCATAAAACCCGCCTCAATGCAGGCTTATAAAACATAACCAAGACGGTCAAAGGCGGTAGATAAATTTATCCGTTAATTATCAACGCTTAATTAAACGCCGTATCAGAGCGGTGATTGAAGAAATAATCCCACACCAGCAGATTAAAAATAAAAATCCTTATTTATCAATCAATAACATAAACTCGAGAATTAACATTAATTTAACCAGTCAGCCTGCCACATAGCCCATACCTATTTAATCCATAGCCTTTATCAGCCGGTAAAATAACCCGGCGCTGCTATAATTATTTCGTAATAAATTTGGGACAACAATTTAAGAGGATATCTTTATGAGTACCGCAAAACTGGTGAAAACGAAATCTTCTGATCTGCTGTACACCCGCAATGATATGGATGAAAAAACCAAGCTGACGACCATCAGTATCCTGAACCACCAGCTCACGCAGTTTATCGACCTGTCGCTGATCACCAAGCAGGCGCACTGGAACATGCGTGGCGCCAACTTTATCGCCGTGCATGAAATGCTCGACGGCTTCCGCACCGCGATTACCGATCACCTGGATATCTTCGCCGAGCGCGTAGTCCAACTGGGCGGCACTGCGCTGGGCACCGTGCAGACCGTCAACGCGGCCACGCCGCTGCAAAGCTACCCGACGCATATCCACAGCGTGCAGGAACACCTGAAAGCGCTGGCCGACCGCTACGGCGTGGTGGCGAACGACATCCGCCAGGCAATCAGCGCCGTGGATGACGAAGATACCGCAGATATCTTTACCGCCGCCTCGCGCGATCTGGATAAATTCCTGTGGTTTATCGAGGCCAATATCGAATAACCCCGGGTGCCTCCGGCGCGCAACGCTTGAAATCGGCGAAAAAAACGCCATATTCTGTTGAGAAGTGTTTCACTGCAGGAGGTGGCTTATGGCAAGCGGATGGGCGGCAGACGGCGCGGTTCAGGATCAAATCGATTCCACCGTTGACGATGCCGTACAGCGCGCCCGGCAGGCGCTGGGGCACGGCGAAAGCGAGCATTACTGTCAGGAGTGCGGGGAAGAGATCCCGCTGGCGCGCCGCCAGGCGTTACAAGGCGTGCGCTACTGTCTGAACTGCCAGAGCGCGCTGGATAAAAAACACGCCGCCGGCAGTTTATACAACCGCCGCGGCAGCAAAGACAGCCAACTACGTTAATACCCGCCGGTCAGGGCCGCCTGACCGGTTTTTTTTGCGCTGCGACATCCCCTGCGTTGCGCCAAAAAGTTAGATTTAGTTATCAATATTGATGCCAAATTGTTAACTTTCGGTTGTTTCTCCACCAGTTTTTAGTTAATCATAAGCCAACGCCCCGATTGCGAGCGCCCGCACCTTAACGGGGCGCCGCGTGAGGGCGTACACATAATAACTCGCCGTAACGGCACAACATCACATCTTAACCCTTTGTTTTTATAGAAATCGCAGACGTGGCACGATTATTTCATAGCGATAATGCAATAAAAAAATGGGTCAACCACAACCTGTACAGGAAATTCCTCTCATGAAGTCACTGTTTAAAACCTCGCTGGCCGCCCTGTCGCTGGCCTTTGCCGTAAGTTCTCACGCAGCAGACAAACTGGTGGTCGCCACCGACACCGCCTTCGTTCCTTTTGAATTCAAGCAGGGTAATCAGTACGTCGGTTTCGATATCGACCTGTGGGCCGCCATCGCCAAAGAGCTGAAGCTGGACTACACCCTGAAGCCGATGGACTTCGGCGGCATTATCCCGGCGCTGCAGACCAAAAACGTCGATCTGGCGCTGGCCGGCATCACCATTACCGAAGAGCGCCAGAAGGCCATCGACTTCTCCGACGGCTACTACCAAAGCGGCCTGCTGGTGATGGTCAACGCCGACAATAACGACGTGAAGAACGTCAACGACCTGAACGGCAAAGTGGTGGCGGTGAAGAGCGGCACCGGTTCGGTGGATTACGTGAAGGAGCATGTAAAAACCAAGGACCTGCGTCAGTTCCCGAATATTGACAACGCCTATATGGAGCTGGGCACCAAGCGCGCCGACGCGGTGCTGCACGATACGCCGAACATACTGTACTTCATCAAGACCGCCGGCGCCGGCAAATTCAAAACGGTAGGCGACTCGCTGGAAGCGCAGCAGTACGGCATCGCCTTCCCGAAAGGCAGCGAGCTGCGCGAGAAGGTCAACGGCGCGCTGAAAACGCTGCGTGAAAACGGCACCTACAACCAAATCTATAAAAAATGGTTCGGTACCGAACCCAAATAGTCACGTCTGACCGCGTGTTCATCGCACACGGCGCCGCCACCGCGCGGTCCGCCGTGTGCGGCTGTGTCTGATCCCCACCGTTGGGGAACACCGGGAGTAAAACACCATGCAGTTCGACTGGAGCGCCATCTGGCCCGCCCTGCCCATTCTGTTAGAAGGCGCCAAGATGACCCTGTGGATTTCGGTCCTCGGTCTGATCGGCGGCCTGATTATCGGCCTTGTCGCCGGTTTTGCCCGCACCTACGGCGGTTGGATCGCCAACCATATCGCCCTGGTGTTTATCGAAGTGATCCGCGGTACGCCGATCGTGGTGCAGGTGATGTTTATCTACTTCGCGCTGCCCATGGCCTTTACCGACCTGCGTATCGACCCGTTCACCGCCGCGGTGGTGACCATTATGATCAACTCCGGCGCCTACATTGCCGAGATCACCCGCGGTGCGGTGCTGTCGATCCATAACGGCTTTCGCGAGGCCGGTCTGGCGCTCGGCCTGTCGCGGCGTGAAACCATCCGCCATGTGATCATGCCGCTGGCGCTGCGCCGCATGCTGCCGCCGCTGGGCAACCAGTGGATTATCAGCATTAAGGACACCTCGCTGTTTATCGTTATCGGCGTCGCCGAGCTGACCCGTCAGGGGCAGGAAATCATCGCCGGCAACTTCCGCGCGCTGGAAATCTGGAGCGCCGTCGCCGTCATTTATCTGATCATCACGCTGGTGCTGAGCTTTGTGCTGCGTCGTCTGGAAAGAAGGATGAAAATCCTGTGATTGAATTTAACAACGTCTCCAAGCACTTCGGCCAAACCCAGGTGCTGCATGATATCGACCTGAAGATTAATCAGGGGGAAGTGGTGGTGATTATCGGGCCGTCCGGCTCCGGCAAATCCACCCTGCTGCGCTGCATCAATAAACTGGAGGAGATCACTCGCGGCGATCTGATCGTTGACGGTCTAAAGGTCAACGATCCGAACGTTGACGAGCGGCTGATCCGCCAGGAGGCGGGGATGGTGTTCCAGCAGTTCTACCTGTTCCCGCACCTGACGGCGCTGGAAAACGTCGCCTTCGGGCCGATCCGCGTACGCGGCCTGAGTAAAACCGACGCCGACCGGCTGGCGCGCGAGCTGCTGGCGAAAGTGGGACTGGCGGAACGCGCGCATCACTACCCGTCCGAGCTGTCCGGCGGCCAGCAGCAGCGCGTGGCCATCGCCCGCGCGCTGGCGGTGAAGCCGAAAATGATGCTGTTTGATGAACCCACCTCCGCGCTCGATCCCGAGCTGCGCCACGAGGTGCTGAAGGTGATGCAGGATCTGGCTGAGGAAGGCATGACCATGGTGATCGTCACCCACGAAGTCGGCTTTGCCGAGAAGGTGGCCTCGCGGCTGATCTTTATCGACAAAGGTCGCATCGCGCAGGACGGCGATCCGCATCAGCTGATCAACCACCCGCCGAGCCAGCGTCTGCAGGAGTTCCTGCAGCACGTTTCCTGAGGCAGGCTGCCACACCCGCGGGGCCGCTTTGCGGCCCCGTTATCTTGCCGCTAACTCTCGGCCCAGTCAGAGGTTGCCAGCAGCGTGCGGCGCATACTTTCAACGGCGGGCGAATGGCTCTCCGTCCGCCAGATAAACTGGGTGACGGCGCTGCCGGCGGGCGTAGCGGACAGCCCCGGCGGCAGCTGCAGCAGCTGCAACACGCTTTGCGGCAGCAGGCAGCAGTAGTTGCCCGACGCGACGCAGGCCAGCATCGAATGGTAAGAGCCGACCGCCTGCACCTCGGGCGGCCGCTCCCCCTTCCCGCCGGCCAGCAGGCGCAGGGCGATCTCTCGATAGGTGCAGCCGTCAACGAAGGCGGCCAGTTTTCTGCTGGGCGCGGAGCCTTCCGCCGCCGCCGCCGACTGCAGCAGCATCAGCCGTTCGACAAACATCGGCAGGCAGGACAGCCCCTCGGGGCACAGCGCCTCGCCTTCCTCGTTAACCGGCAGCGCCACCAGCGCGCAGTCCAGCTCCCGGCTTTGCACCTTTTCCGTCAGCTGGCGCGTCGGCAGCGTGGTAAAACTCAGCTGCACCGCCGGGCACGCCCGGCTGAAGGCCGCCAACGGCTGCGCCAGCCGGCTGGCGGCGGCACACTCCATCGCGCCAAACGCCAGCGCGCCGCCCGGATGATGGGGATGCAGGGACTGGCGCGCTTCCTCCGCCAGACTGAGAATTTTGTTGGCATACGCCAGGAATTTCTTGCCCTGCGGCGACAGCCGCAGCGTGCGGTTCTCGCGGATAAACAGCTGAACGTCCAGCTCCTCTTCAAGATGCTGAATACGCGTCGTCACGTTGGACTGCACCCGCCCCACACGTCGGGCGGCGCGGTTAATGCTCAGCTCTTCCGCCACCACCCTGAAGATTTCCAGTGAAGTATGGTTCATCTTTCATTCTCATTTTGAAAACGATATTGATTTTTAAGTCTCTACACGAGATTTTATCTACCTTACCGTGAACTCAGACAGGTGTAACGATGAAAAACGCTTTGTGTACCCGGCTTAATCTGCAGTACCCGCTGGTGCAGGCGCCGATGGCGGGCGTCTCCACCCCCGAACTGGCGGCGGCGGTCAGCAACGCCGGTGCGTTAGGCTCCATCAGCGTCGGCGCCGCCACGCCGGAGCAGGCGGAAGTGATGATCGGCAAAACGCAGGCGCTGACGGCCGGGCCGATTAACGTCAATGTGTTCTGCCACCCGCCGGTACAGCGCGATGCGGCGCTGGAACAGGCGTGGATTGAACGCTTCACGCCGCTGTTCCGCCAGTACGGCGCCGAACCGCCCGCCGAACTAAGCGAAATCTACCAGACGTTTCACGACAACGCGCGCATGCTGGAAGTGCTGTTAACCCTGCGCCCGGCGGTGGTCAGCTTCCACTTCGGCCTCCCCTCCGCCGCGTTTATCGGCCAGTTAAAGACGCGCGGCATCGTCACCTTTGCCAGCGCCACCACGCCGGCAGAGGCCAGACAGATCGCCGACAGCCAGATAGATTTTATTGTGGCGCAGGGCATTGAGGCCGGCGGGCACCGCGGCCAGTTTAATCTGCAGGAGGACGACCGCCGGTTAACCACCTTTACCCTGCTGCAGGCGATACGGCAGGTCACCGACGTGCCGGTGATTGCCGCCGGCGGCATTATGGACGGTGCGGGAATGGCTGCGATGCTGAAGCTGGGCGCGGCCGGCGTCCAGCTGGGCACCGCGTTTATTCTGTGCCCGGAGTCCGCCGCCAATCCGGCTTACCGTCGCACTCTGCAAAGCCCGCAGGCCGCCCATACGGTGATGACCTCCGCCATCTCCGGCCGGCCGGCCAGGTGCATCAATAATGCGTTCTGCCAGTTTGCCCGCGACATCGCGCCGGACAGCATTCCGCCCTATCCGCTGACCTATGCGCTGGGCAAAGCGCTCGCCGCCGCCGCCGCCGCACAGGGCGAAGCGGGTTTCGGCGCCCAGTGGGCCGGCCAGGGCGCCGCGCTGGCGCGGGAGATGCCCGCCGCGCAGCTGGTGCAAACCCTGGTGGCCGAGTGGCAGGCCGGCTGACCTCAACGATGCCCGCCCGTCAGCGGGCGTCCTCAATCCACCGTTTCCTCCTGCTTGACCGAACGGAAGGCCTGCATCAGCTTCACCACGTCCTGCATGCCCAGATTGACCTGATGGATCACCGCGCCGGCGTCGCGGGTCAGCGTCACGCCGCCGCCCGCCTGCGCCACGCAGGTCGCCATGCCGTCAATCGCCGCCGCCACGCCGTGCTGGATCGCCTTGGTCATGCCTTCAATCTCCACCGCCGCCTTGCGCGACTGTTCCGCCAGCGCACGCACCTCGCCGGCCACCACCGCAAAGCCGCGCCCGTGCTCCGCGGCGTGCGCCGCCTCAATCGCCGCGTTGATCGCCAGCAGGTTGGTCTGGGCGGCAATTTTCCGCATCGCCGCCACCAGCGTATCGATCTGCTGTGAATAGTCCCCCAGCTCGCCGATCAGCTGCGAGGTGTGCTGCGCCGCCGTTTCCACCTGCTGCATGCCGTCCACCGCCCGCTGCACAATGTCCGCCCCCTGCGCCGCGCTGCGGTCGGTATCCAGCGACAGCTGATGCACGTCGCGCATCAGCGCCTCCTCCTGCTGTTGCTGCTGCATCACGCGGGTAATGTCCTGCGCGATCTTCACCACTTTCACCACCCGCCCTTCGTTATCCAGAATCGGGTTATAGCTGGCTTCCAGCCAGACCCGCGCGCCCTGCCGGTTCACCCGCTCAAACCGGCCGGTAATATACTCGCCGCGCGCCAGCCGCTGCCAATGCTGCTGATAGTCGGCGCTGGCGACATATTCGGCCGGGCACAGCATGCGGTGCGACTGCCCGCGCGCCTCCGCCAGGCTATAGCCCATCAGCGCCAGCATATTGTCGTTGGCGTCTAAAATAACGCCCTGCGGGCTGAAGGTGATCATCGCCATCGAGCGGCTCAGTGCGGTCAGCAGGCTGACATGCTCCTGGTCGCGCACAATGCGCGCGGTGACGTCGCTGGCAATCTTGATAATCTCGCACACCCGGCCACGGCGGTCGAACACCGGCGTATAGGTGCCCTGCAGCCACAGCGGCTCGCCGTTTTTCCGTCGCCGCTGCACCGTGTCGCTAATCGCCTGCCCCTCGGCAAGCCGCTGCCAGTGCCGCCGGTAGTCCGCGCTGGCGGCATACGCCGCCTCACAAAAAATACGGTGCGACTGGCCGACCACCTCCTGACGCGTATAGCCCATCAGCTGTAAAAACAGATCGTTGGCGCGCAGTATCGTGCCGTCGGGAGTAAACGCGATAGTGGCAACGGCGCGTTCAATGGCGGCCAGCTCGGCAGCCTTGCGGGTGGTTAACTGTGTAAAACGTAACGGCATAAGTGGGACCCTTATTTTGCGGAATGATGAATATTCAGAACGCATTGCTATTTCCGCGCGTCGTTCCCACCACAACGCGCGCTGCCGGACGGAGAACACACCGTGTCACCGCCGGCAGGGGAATCACCGGAAGTTGAATAATTGACAAAAGTTATTATTTAATAAGGAATTAGGCTGTGCCTTTGTTATTTTTACCGATCGCGCTGAGCATAACGCAAGCCGGAAAAAAAGGAAGGAAAGTCAGGAAATTTCTTTGCGCCGGCGCGACTGCCGGCGCATCAACGGGACGGGATCAGCGCCAGCGCTCGGCGGCCCAGGCGGCCTGCTGCTCCGCGGTGTGGAACGTCCAGGCGACAAAGCGACTGATTTTTTGCCCCTGCGCCATTTCAACGGTGCGCACCTCCGCCGCCCCCGCCTGCCGCAGCGCCTGATACACCGCCGGCAGCGTGCTGCTTTTGGAGATCAGCGAGGTGAACCACAGGCAGTTTTGCGCCTTGCTGACGCTCTCCGCCACCATCGCGCAGACAAAGGCCTCTTCGCCCCCATCGCACCACAGTTCATTATTCTTGCCGCCGAAGTTCTGCACCGGCTGCGCCGCCAGCTCGCCCTTGCCCAGCTTATGCAGCTTGCGCCGGGTGCTGGCGCGCGCCTCTTCGGCGGAGGCGTGGAACGGCGGGTTGCACAGCGTGGCGTCGAAGCGCTCGGCGGGGCCGATAATGCCGTCAAAGATCCGCGTCGGCTGCTTTTGCTGCCGCAGACGCACGCTGTTTTTCAGCGACGGGTTCATCGCAACGATCATTTTGGCCGACTGCAGCGCCCCGCTTTCCACCTCGGAGCCGGTAAAGCGCCAGCCGTATTCACGTACGCCGACGATCGGGTAAATACAGTTGGCCCCGACGCCGATATCCAGGATCGCCACGCCCTTGCCGCGCGGGATCGCGCCGCCGTTGCCGGCCGCCAACAGATCCGCCAGGTGATGCAGGTAGTCGGCGCGGCCGGGGATCGGCGGGCACAAATAGCCGGCCGGAATATCCCAGTGTTCAATACCGTAAAAATGCTGCAGCAGGGCGCGGTTAAGCATTTTCACCGCCGCCGGATCGGCGAAGTCTATCGACAGGTCGCCCCACTGATTCGGCGCGACAAACGGCGCTAATGCCGGGCAGCTGGCGATAAGCTGCGGGAAATCATAGCGGGAACGGTGGCGGTTGCGGGGATGCAGGCCGTTTTTCTGCTGCGGAAAAGTTTTCTTTTTTTGCACCTGACGTACTCTTACTGGCGTGAACTGCGGCATAAGATAGCATATTCGCCGGGCAAACTTGCAGCCGGCGGGAAACGCGCCAGAATAAAGGGATTTTAGCCGCCACTCAGCCCGGGAGAACACCGACAGTATGAGCAGTGAATCACGTTATTACTATGAACCCGCCGCCGGCCACGGCCTGCCGCACGATCCGCTGAACGCGATTATCGGGCCGCGCCCGATCGGCTGGATTTCCTCCGTCAGCGCCGACGGGCAGCGCAATCTGGCGCCCTACAGCTTCTTTAACTGTTTTAACTACCGGCCGCCGATCATCGGCTTCGCCAGCTCCGGCTGGAAAGACAGCGTGGCCAATATTGTCGAAACCGGCGAATTCGTCTGGAACCTGGCGACCCGCCCGCTGGCCGAGGCGATGAACAACAGCTCGGCGTCGCTGCCGCGCCACGAGGATGAGTTCGCCTTCGCCGGTCTGACGCCGCTGCCCGGCCGCAAGGTCAGGGCCGAACGGGTGGCGGAAAGTCCGGTGCACTTCGAGTGCCGGCTGAGCCAGTGCATCCAGCTGCAGAGCGCGGCCGGCGACAAGGTCGATACCTGGCTGGTGCTGGGGGAAGTGGTGGCGGTGCATATCGAGCGCGCGCTGCTGGATGAGCACGGCGTCTATCAGACCGCCGCCGCACAGCCGATCCTGCGCGCCGGCGGGCCAACGGCGTACTACGCCATCTCTGACAGCCACCGCTTTGATCTGGTGCGGCCGGACGCGCTGAAGTAGCGCGCCCGCCGCGCCGCTTACTGCCGCGCCTCTATCGCCGCGGCAAAGTCACGGCACATCTGCGCATCGCCGTCGGCGTTGTCCGCCAGCACGCGATCGCCGTCCACCACGCGGATATGCGCCTCCAGGTTAAAATCCGCCGCCGGCTGCGGACGCGCCGCCGCGGCCGCCATGCTCTGCTGCGCCGTCAGCCAGGCCTGCTCCACCGTCTGGTTGCAGGCCGCCGCCAGATAGTCCGGGTTAAAGCCTTCGCCGGTCAGGCTGCGCAGGGTGTCGTCGTGGCTGACGCCGTTGCCCGGCAGCCAGTAGTGATGCGCCAGATCGGGGCCGATAGCCGGGTTATCGGTCAGGTAACCGTCGCGCTGCAGGAAGAAGTGGCGCGTCTGCTCCACCGCCATCAGCGCCAGCAGATAGCCCTGATACGAACAGGCGGACTCCAGCGACAGCAGGTGCGGGATCGCCAGCGTCGGCCGCGGGCTGCCGCTGACGCCGAGGATCCGCTGCTCAACGTCGCGCGCCAGCTGCGTTATCGCCTGCGGCGTACGCTGCTCGTCATCCCACTGATACAGCGCCCACTCAAAGTACGGCACCAGCAGAATATGGCGCTCGTTAAAGGCGCGCATCGGCTGACGCGCATCGATGCCGGCCTTGATCAACGCGTCCGGCACCGCATCGCCGGCGGCGTTTTTGGCATAGCGCTTCAGCCAGTCGGCGTCGTCCAGCAGGCTGTCGCAGAACATTGACTGGGTTTCCGCATAGGCCATCGAGGTGGGCGGGAACTCCTGCGAAAAGCACGGCGCGTTCTGGGCGATATTGGCAAAGTGCGCCGCGTGGCCGCCCTCGTGGAACAGGGTATTCAGGCCGGAGGCGCCGCTGCCCACCTGCCCCGGCTGCGCCAGGCTGGTGAAGTTAATCTGCGCCGGCAGCCACTGCCCCTGCTGCACAAACGGCGGCACCGGGCCGTGCATAAAGCCGTTTTCATATTTGCCCGGCCGCACCAGCAGATCCAGATTCAACGCCGCGCCGCGGAAGCTGATATGCAGCCGCTTGAAGCTGTTGACCCAGCGCTCCAGCGACTGCGAGAACGGGAAGTACGGGTCGAGCTGGCGCGTGACGTCGCCGGCGCTGGCATAGCGGATATTCCACGGCTGCAGCGCCTGCTCGCCCTGCCGCTCCGCCAGCTGCCGCAGGCTGTTTGCGTTGGCCTCGCGGGTCTGCTGCTCGAAGCGATCGAGGATGGCGAACAGCTGTTCCGGCGTCATGCGCTCGGTTTTATTCACCTTGTAATCGAAGTAGTTGCGGTAGCCCATCTGGCGCGCAAAGCGGTTGCGCAGACCAATCAATTCCGGCAGGCCGTTGTGCAGCAGCCACTGCTCCAGATCGCGCAGCGCGTCTTGCGAGCTGCGCCGGTACGCTTCATTTTCGTTGGTCGCCTGATTGGTCAGCAGCTCACCCAGCGACGCCGCCACCCGCTCGCCCTGCGCGTTGAGGTGGGTGACCGGGTAGGCTTTGCGGCGATCGAACAGATCGGACTCGGCGGCGATGATCTGATCCAGCAGCTGCTGCGCGGCGGGATCTTCCACCGCGTTGCAGTCAAAAAAGCGCAGCCAACCGTTCAGGCCATGCTGCAGCGCGCGCAGCGCCTCGCTCGGCGCCTGGTTTTCCAGCTGCGCCAGCAGCTGACGGATCTCCGCCAAACGGCGCGGCTCGCCGATAAACCGCTTATAGGCGCTTTCCGCCGCGGTAAAGCGCGCCGACACGTCGTCCGCGCCGGTGCCCATATACTGCTGCCAGAACAGCTCCTCCTTGGTCTGGTGCACCCGCAGATAGTCCTGATTTAACTGATTAAAGTAATCGAGAGCCTGTTGCATAGCCGTCCTTCCTGTCGCGGAGCGGCGCCAATCCGCCCCGGAGGTGAAAAGTAAAATGCCCCTTACGCCAGCCGCGCCAGCCCCTGCTCCAGCGTTGCCGCCTGACCGGTGGCCACCAGACAGCAGGCCACCTGCAGCGCCAGCGCCTGCGGGATCGCCACCTCGCCGGCCAGGCAGCGCTCAATCCAGCGTGCGGTGGTCTCGGCGTCTTTCGCCGCCGGTAAGTCCGGCGTTTCATTCAGCGCCGGACGTTCCAGCAGCACGCGCTGTTCGCCGTCGGCAATAAAGTGAATCTGCGGGCAGCGCTGCGGGTTGGCGTAGGCTTCGCCTTCGGTGCCGTGCATCAGCAGGCCACGCGCGCCGATCTGGCGGAAAAACGACCCGACGCGGTCCACGTATTCCGGGTGGGAGACGCTGGCCAGACGCAGCACATCATGCTCGCCGAACGGCGTCGCCAGCTTGGCCAGCGTATGGGCGCTGTTGCGCACCCCCATGCGCCAGCGCAGGCCGAGCTGATGCTCCAGCGCCGGCGACAGCGCGGTGACCGGCATATACACCGCTTCACCGCCGTCGAGCCGCCGCTGCGCCGCGGCCGCATCCGCGGCTTCCTCAATCCCCAGCGCCCGGAAGATTTCCCCGCTGGTGACGCGGGTGGCGTCGTCCACCACGCCGTGCACCACCACCGGCAGCCCGACCCGCGCCAGCAGCAGAGCCAGCAGCGGCGTCAGGTTGGCCTGCTTGCGCGCGCCGTTGTAACTCGGCAGCACCACCGGCATCGGCCGCCCCGCCGGCGGCTGCAGCTGCGCCACCTGCTGCTGCATCGCCTGGTAGAAACCGATCATCTCTTCTTCCGCTTCGCCCTTGATGCGCAAAGCGATCAGCACGCCGCCCAGCTCCAGCTCCGGCACCTCACCGGCCAGCATCGCCTGGTACAGCTGACGCGCCGTTTCCCGCTCCAGACTGCGCGCGTGCAGCTTGCCGCGCCCTATTTCTTTGATAATTTTGCTGTAATCCATAAGGCTTTCCTTCAATGCGATGCTAATTAGCATACGCTATCTGCCGTGGCGCTCAACCTCATCCATGCGCTGCGCGCGCGGTAAGAAAATGCCGGCTGCCAACGTGCGCCGGAACATGAAGATGACTCATGTTGTTATGAAATTAACTCGCTTTCACTCATCCCGGGGCTCTGGCATAAATTACTCAATATTAACGAATTGACAACATGACGGCTGATAAGCGGGAAACCAGCGCTCCCTGGCACCGCAGGCAGCACCTTCAGCCCTCACGTCAGAACCCGGGATGCCAGATCACCATGAAGCAACAGTTTACCTTTACGATTAAGCGCAGCCAGTTTGATGAAAACTACAACCCTGCCGAAAGCACGCGTATTACCACCAACTTCGCCAATCTGGCCAGAGGGAAAAATCGTCAGGAAAACCTGCGCAATACGCTCACCATGATGAATAACCGTTGCAATAATCTGGCCTATTGGGATAACCCGAAAAGCGACCGCTATGCTATTGAGCTGGACATTATCTCCGTTGAGATGCACGTAGAGGGGAGCAGTACGCCCTTCCCGGTGATTGAAATCTTGCAAACCCATATCGTCGACAAGCAAACCAGCCAGCGTATTGCAGGCATTGTCGGTAATAATTTCTCGTCCTACGTGCGCGATTATGACTTCAGCGTGCTGCTGCTGGATCACAATAAAAACAAGGCTGACTTCAATATTCCGGAGAATTTCGGCGCGCTGCACGGGAATATCTTCAAATACTTCGTCAACTCACGCGAATATCAGGAAAACTTTAAAAAATCGCCGGTGATCTGTTTAAGTATCTCAAACAAAGACACCTATCACCGGACGGGCAACCAGCACCCGATATTGGGCATCGAGTACCGGCAGGATCGCTCTTCGTTGACCGACCAATATTTCAACAAAATGGGCCTGCAGGTGCGCTATTTTATGCCGCCAAACAGCGTGGCGCCTTTGGCCTTCTACTTCTCCGGCGATTTGCTGAGTGATTACACCGATCTGGAGTTGATCGGCACCATCAGCACGATGGAGACGTTCCAAAAGATTTACCGCCCCGAGATTTACAATGCCAACTCAGCGGCCGGGCTGTGCTATCAGCCGAGCCTGAATAATCAGGATCATTCGCTGACCAAAATTGTCTATGACCGGGAAGAGCGCAGCCGACTGGCTATCGAGCAGGGAAAATTTACCGAAGAGCACTTTATCAAACCATACCAGAATATTCTTGAGCAATGGTCTGCTAACTACGCGCTTTGATTAACTGAAAATATAAAGGCTATCTGATTATGAAAACATTGCTCCCTACTTCCACCGCCGGCAGCCTGCCTAAACCTTCCTGGCTGGCGCAGCCGGAGACGCTGTGGTCCCCTTGGAAGCTGCAGAATGAAGCGTTGATTGAAGGCAAACAGGATGCGCTGCGCCTGTCCCTGGAAGACCAGCTGCGGGCCGGTATTGATATCGTCAGCGACGGCGAACAGACGCGTCAACACTTTGTGACCACCTTTATTGAACATCTGAACGGGGTGGATTTTGAACAGCGTCAGGTGGTTAAAATTCGTAACCGCTATGACGCCAGCGTGCCGACCGTGGTGGGCGCCGTGGAACGTCAAAAGCCCGTTTTTGTGGATGACGCCAAATTTTTACGCCAGCTCACCACACAGCCGATTAAATGGGCCCTGCCCGGCCCGATGACCATGATCGACACGCTGTATGACAACCACTATAAAAGCCGTGAAAAGCTGGCCTGGGAGTTCGCCAAGATCCTCAATCAGGAAGCCAAAGAGCTGGAGGCGGCAGGCGTCGACATTATCCAGTTTGATGAGCCGGCCTTTAACGTGTTCTTTGATGAGGTGAACGACTGGGGCATCGCCGCGCTGGAAAGGGCCACCGAAGGCCTGAAGTGTGAAACGGCGGTGCATATCTGCTACGGATACGGCATCAAAGCCAATACCGACTGGAAAAAGACGCTGGGCTCCGAGTGGCGCCAGTATGAAGAGGCGTTTCCCAAGCTGCAGAAATCCAATATCGATATCATCTCGCTGGAATGCCATAACTCACGCGTTCCTATGGATCTGCTGGAACTGATCCGCGGTAAAAAAGTGATGGTCGGCGCCATTGACGTGGCGACCAACGTTATCGAAACGCCCGAAGAAGTGGCCGACACCTTACGTAAAGCGCTGCAGTTTGTCGATGCCGACAAACTCTACCCGTCGACCAACTGCGGCATGGCACCGCTGGCCCGCCAGGTCGCCAGCGGCAAGCTGCGTGCGTTAAGCGCCGGCGCGGAAATCATCCGCCGCGAGCTGTAAGCCGGCACGCGTTTACAGGCGCACCCCATATCAGGCGATCGGCAGCGATCGCCTGATTTTTTCTGCTTCAGGGTGCCGGCAGCCGGCACGTCATTCCCCCCGAGAACAAAAGGGAGGAACTGATAACAATTGCAACAATAATCATAAGAAGCACTTGACCATTTAACGTCCATCCCCCCGCCAATTTCCCCGGTTCGCGACCTGATGTATCGCGTGTTCAGCGCAATCGCCGATCGCCATCCCCCTGCGATGACCTAGACACCATGCCGGCCGCCAGCGTATGGCGTCAGT
Organism: Serratia sp. FGI94; assembly: GCF_000330865.1. Taxonomy (NCBI): domain Bacteria; kingdom Pseudomonadati; phylum Pseudomonadota; class Gammaproteobacteria; order Enterobacterales; family Yersiniaceae; genus Serratia; species Serratia sp. FGI94. Next base: position 1,451,315 of record NC_020064.1, on the reverse strand, counting down.
CAGGTCAAAACTAGCCATACCGGCGATGCTTTACTATAGTTAAAATAATCTTAACATTCGTGTGATATACCGTCCCTTATTGAAGGCCTTTTCTATGCGGATTAGGGCAAACAAGAACGGGACAATCAGAAAATAATAATAATCAAGTTGATGACATTATTAGCACCATTAAGAAGATTGCGTTTAATTGATGTACTATTTAAATATTAAGATGGGGGTTGCATGCTACACGTAAAGATTTTCGAAAAAAATGAAATTTATGGCAAACATGTTGTCAACTTACTCAGCGAATTGCACGAAAAAATATTCTTTCCTCCCGATAATATCACGTCAGATGACATCATCTCGGCGTATATTCACCCCGGTGCGGCCATCAGCAAAATTGCCATTTATTATGATGATAACATCCCCGTTGGCTTTATGTGCATGCAGCGATACGAAACAGAAATAAACAACAAAAAGTCAAACATTTTCCGCAGTCAGGTTGGGTTATTGAAAGATTATAGAAATAAAAACATCGTTAAATTAACCTATTTAAAATTTGTGATTTCAGAAATGTTACACCGCCCAAGAAAATCACTCTTCTTTGAACTGTGCATCCACCCTTCCAGCTATTGTTCAATGCTCAAGAAAGGCTGCAACAGAAATAAAGTATGGCCGACCAAGGAAAATGCACGGCAAAATACTCCGATGAAAGATCTATGCGAGACATTGCTCAATAAGTTTGCTCTGGAGATAAAAAGAGAAAATGGCGTATTCATTCATAACGATGGACTAGGGCCAACCCGCGTTGAAAAAAAACCGAAAGGTGGGATAAGTAGCGACGCTCAATTTTTTATAGAGACCAACCCCGGCTATGTAAACGGCGATGGACTGGCCATCATTGTAAGCCTTTCCGTGAAAGATATACTGGTTAACATCTTCCACCAGATGCTGAGTAAAATAAATCGTAGCTTGATGACGAGGCCGCTGCATGGCCGAGAGGAATCCCCTCAAGAGAAACCGAATGAAATATAACGATCGCTGCCGCTTTTGCGATGGGCAGACATGCATGACGGGAAAGCACGCCGCTTGCCGCCATGGGGTTTGATGATCGGGCGCTCAATCAGAAGCGATTGAGCGCCCCTCATTATTGATAAACCATAATGCCCCAAAGCAGACTCACCGTGGCGTTTCAATACCGCCTACATATTGCTCAATTTCTGCTGTAACGCTTTATCAGGGGATAATACGCGCCGCCCGCAGTTGCGCGAACAGGCTGAAGAACATCTCGTCGGTTGCCTGCATGCGGGTGAAGCCTGCCCGGCGCAGCTTGCTGCCATCGCCAAACATGTCGTAATCCCAGCCAAAGACAAAATCGGCAAAACTCCCGTCGCTCAGCCGTAAAATATCCGCCTGCGCCAGTTGCTGTCCTACGGCAAGTTCACGCCACGCCGCACGGTAGTCCTGAAACAGCTGGCTAAATGACAGCCTGACCGGCGGCGCGCACTCCAGCTCAAACCACTGCGCGATGCGCGGCCACAGCTCGTTCCAGCGCCAGACGTCGCCGTTATTGACGTTAAACGCCTGATTCTCCGCCGTCGGCGAAGTAGCCGCCCACTGCGTGGCTTCCGCCAGCAGCACGGCGTCGGTATGATCAACGATGCTGCGCCAGGTGTGCTCTGAAGCGGGAAAGCGCAGCGGTAAGCCCTGCGCCTTACACAGCGACGCATACAGCGCGATGCTCAGCACCAGATTCATCGTGTTGCCGGGCAGCGCGCTCCCCACCACGCCCGGCCTGATGGCATTCCAATGCCACGCTTTCCCGCGCTGAAACTGGCTGAGCCAGGCGAGCTGGGCGGCGTTGAACTCTGCGCCGGGCACGCCCGGGTCGCTTTCACGCGCCGGGGTTTTGAATGGCCCGAGATGTGCGCCATATACCTTGTAGCCCTGCATCAGGCTGACGGTCTGCAGCGGCGCGATATTCTCCATATTCGTCACCAGGTTGCGCAGCATGGTGACGTTCGGCTCCACCATCTCTGTCCAGTTCGCGGCGTTCACCCAGGCACTGTAAAAGATATGGCTGACGTTACCAAGCGGCTGCAACGCCTGCGCGCTGTGCTGCGCATCCAGCAAATCGACGTTAACCAGCGGAATGCCGGCTGGATGGGAGGAAGCATGACGGCTCAGGCCAATGACTTCCCACCCGCTCTGCAAAAGCGTGCTGACCAGTTGGCTACCGACCACGCCGCCGGCGCCGGCGACCAGCGCGACCCTCTGTTGCTGCATCTTGTTCATGGTATTTCTCCGGGAATGGTGACGGATCCAGTGTGATATATTATTTTTTCCACACATAGCCCATGAAACTGATGACACTTATAAGTAGAATCATTAAATGAATAATAAGCTCAACGCCATTGCTACCTTCTTACGTGTCGCAGACGCGGGTTCTTTTTCCGCCGCGGCCCGCCAGCTCGGCATGAAACAGTCGGCGGTCAGCCAGCAGATTGCCGCCCTTGAGGCGGAGCTCGGCGTGGTATTGCTGCGCCGCACCACCCGCGTGATGGCGCTCACCGAGCAGGGCGAGCGTTACCGACGCGATATGATGCTGGTGCTGGACGCCATGCGCGAAGCGGAAAGCCGCCTGAACCCGACCGATCATCAATGGCAAGGCAGCGTGCATCTGCAGTTGCCGAGCGGTCTGGGGACGCTTTTTTTACCGCATCTGCTGGCGCTGCAGAACATGCATGCGGGGTTGCACCTGACGCTGTCGCTGGATGACCGCATCGCCGATCTGGTCAGTGAAGGCGTGGACGTCGCGCTGCGGCTGGGCACCGAGCCGCCGGAACCCCACGCGGCGCGCATGCTGGCACGTATTGAAACGGCGCTGTTTGCCGCCCCCGGTTTTGCCGCGGTGCATACTCTGAGCGAGCTGGCGGCGCATCCGCACGTGCGGTTCAGCGGCATCGCGCCGGATGCCCCGCTGCGCCTGGTCAGCGCTGATGAAACTGTCGATGTGAAAGTGAATACCGTGTTCCGGGCCAACACCAGCGAAGCGCTGCTGCAGGCGATAAAGTCCGGCGTCGGCATCGGCGGCATGCAGCTGCCGCTGGCGGCCAGGGCGCTGCAGTCTGGCGAGCTGGTCAGCGTATTGCCGGACTACCGGTTGCCTGACCGCTTCCTCTATGCCGTCTATCCCGACGCGCGCTTTATCCCGCAGCGGGTCAGAAGCCTCATCCGCGTGATCGAGCAATGGCTGCCTGAAATAACGGGGAATGGCTGAAGGGAAGATCAGTCAGAATCAGGGCGTTTCACTGCCAGGAATTCTGCAATCGCCGCCGTTACCGCCTGCGCCGCTTCGGTCGGCGGATGATGGCCCACGCCGGCCAGGATCAGCAGACGGGCTGCAGGGATCAGGCCCGCCATCTCCTGACTCAGTGCAACGGGGGTGGCCGTGTCCTGTTCACCACAGATAATCAATGTCGGCGCCGTGATATCTGGCAGTAGCGCGGTGATATCCCCGCGTTCAAACACCGCGGCATCCAATGCAAGCGCTAACCCTGCGCGACCGTGCGACAGCATGATGCGGCGCTCCCGGGCGGCCTCTGCCTGATGATTCTGCAGCCATCGTTCGCTGTTGATATAACCCTGAAGGCGTTTAAATAAATCGCCACGCTCAGCATCTGAACCGCTGAGCAGAATGCCGCGCTGCCTGCGCCAGTTTGGCAGACGTTCCGGGTATTCCACTCTGGCGCTGGTGCCGATCAGCACCAAACCGGACACCCGCTGCGGATAGCGTGCGGCGAGTCTGATGGCGACCATGCCGCCCTGACTCTGGCCAACCACGGTCACTTTGCCCAGCGACAGCTCCTGAATCATTAACGCCAAATCGCTGCTCAGGTCGTCAAGCGTCCAGCCGGCGGGATGGTACTCGCTCTGGCCGTGTCCCGGCATATCCAAAACAATACAGCGGTACGACTGACTCAGGGCCGCAACCTGTGCAGAGAAAATTTCATGGTTGGCGAACAGCCCGTGGGCAAACAGCAGCGTCGGCCCTTCGCCGATATCGCGGTAACGATACAGCGTGCCGTTAATTCTCACCTGCTGAAGCTGCCATTCATCATCGACATCAAACGCCCTGCCAAGCAGCGCAGAATCTTCAAACATTTGATAACGGGTAATTTTCGACGCTGATACCTTAAAATGAATAATCATATCGCTGCCCACCGCATTTCCCGTACTCAGTACGATATGACGAAAGCGACCCAGCACCAGCACGCTGTCATGATGGGCAATCATGTCACTGATGGAAAAATCCAGCGGCCTGAAGTGCTGCGGAAAAGCGTGCAGCCAGTGCCTGACCTGCTCCGGCCCCTGCAACAACCCGACGGTGGATACCTCCGGCACGCCGTCAATATGCCACACGACATTGTCATCAAGCAGGCTGACCATATCCTCCACCTTGCCTGCGGCAAAGGCCGCCAGATAGGCCTCAACGGTCTTTTTTGCGCTCAGCGCTTGTGTGTCATGGCTATGGGGTGTTTCCATCTGATTGTTCCTCGTGAAAAAGCATGAATACCACGATGAAAGTTTATTTTTTCCATATTTTGAAAACTACAGATAAAATCAGCCAATTATTTTCCAAAAATAGAAAATGGCATGCGTGGAATAAATATGGACTGGAACGACTTACGCTTCTTTTTAGCCGTCGCGCGCACCAACAGCCTCACCAAAACGGCCGTTAAGCTGAACGTCAGCCAGTCGACGGTGTCACGCAGGATTAGCGCGCTTGAAAGCAGCTTACAGACCTGTCTGTTTCTCCATCACCAGACCGGCTACTTTCTTACCGATGCCGGGCAGGAGGTGCTCCGATATGCCGAAGAGGTGGAAGGCAAGGTCATAACGCTGGAGAAAAAAATCTCCGGCCGGGATCTGACGCCGGCCGGAACCGTACGCCTGGCGACGGCGGTGACGCTGGCAAACCACCTGATTATTCCGGCGCTGCCGCGCTTTCAGGCCCGCTATCCCGGCATCACGCTGGAACTGATCACCGGGGTCAATACCGTATCGGTAGTGCGCAATGATGCCGATATCGCACTGCGGCTGGTTCGTCCCGAGCAGAACAGCTTAAAAGTACGCAGGGCCGGCGTGGTAACCTCTGCGGTGTACGGCGCCGAGGCCTATCTGCGCGCGCATCCTGCGCCCGCCGATAACCCAGCGGCAGGCCGCAACTTTATCACCTGGGACAGGTCATTCAGCCACCTTCCCGCCGCCAGATGGCTCAATGAACGCTTCCCCGACCGGACGTCGGCATTAGCCTTAACCAGCCTGGTCACCCAGATCGGCGCCGTAAAAGCGGGCCTGGGGCTGGCGGTGCTGCCCTGCTTTATTGCCGCACAGAACCACGACCTGGTGGAGGTCATCCCCACGCAGCAGGTGTTTGCCGAGGATCTGTGGCTGGTCAGTCATACCGACCTGGTCGCCTCGTCGCGGATCAGGGTCGTCGCCGACTTTTTAATGGAGATTATCGCCGAGGCGCATCTGGCATAAGCTGGCCGGCTCACCTATCCGCGTCTGCTATGATGAACGTGATGCCGACATAAAATCCGTCAGGGCATGAATTGCCGCTAAACGATTTTTTTCCAATACCAGCATGTGTGTCGCTTCACCAATTTCCACCCAGCGTTTTTCTGGTGAACCCGTTGCCAGCAGGAACCACGCCTGCATCAAATCAATGGGGACATCAATATCCCATTCGCCGTGCATCAGAATGACGGGAACCCGTATATCCTCCGGCCGGTAGTAAGGCTTATCGGCCGTCCAATATTCCCGGATATCCTGAATTGGGCCATTGCTTGATTTAAACGAGGTATCCGCACGTAATTCGGCGTCCGGTTCCGCGGCCAGGGTATGCACGACCCACGCGTCAAAAGCGCCTTCAGGGATCAGGCCGTCACGTTTGTCGGCAGGCGCTGCGCTAAGCCAGTGCCGATGCGCCGCATGCATATTAACGATGCGCCAGGCGCCCAACGCTTCCCCGCTATCAATGGGCACCGGCTTATTGCTGAGCCACTGCGGCGCGAGCAGGCCAAGACGGCGCACTTTTTCATTATTTTTCGCCGTATAGGTTGCAGCAATGGTGCCTCCCCAGGACATGCCAAAAATATTAAGCCGTTTCAGTTGCCTGGTGCGCAACAGAAAGTCCGCCGCATAGGTGAAATCACGCAGCGCCGTCTCGGTACGCCCCAGCGGCAAACCCGGCTGTGCCGGCTCTGCCATCGCCTGCGGACGGGTTGAGCCGCCATAGCCCCGCACATCGACGGCGTACACATCGAATCCGGCGTCAGCCAGATGATCCATAAAGGACTTTCCCGCAACCGGCGTATCATAAAGACTGCCGGACGAATATGTTGCGCCGTGCACCATTAATAAGGTGTTTGACTCATCATAGCGCCGGTTTTTATCCGGACATTTTCTGATAACGTTCAGCGCGATACCGGCAGTATCAGAAGGGATCAAAAAGCGTTCGCTGAAAATTTCCTGCTTAGACATGATTGCGCCTCACCTTATAACGATAACCACTGTAATTGGCCTTCGGCATTCGTTTCGATCCTGCCCGCTGAAGCGCCGGGGAAATGGGTCGTGAAGACGGTTGCCCGCGTCGCGACGGCGAACTCCAGCGCCTTGCGGCGCGAATGCAGGGACTGTTCGGGAAATTCACAAAACACCGAATTCCACTGCGGGAGCGCTATTTGTAGCGGATGATGCATAACGTCGCCCCAGAAAAAGGCCGTTTCTCCTTCCGAGGTAAAACTCAGCGACAGGTGATCGTAACTATGTCCCGGTGTTGAATGGAGCTGAAAACCTGCCAGTGGAAAATCGTCATCGCCGTTTATCAGCGTCCCCATGCCGGCGGCAACAATCGGGGCTACGCTGTCTTCATGGACGAACTCGCTCGGCTGACGTACGTTGTCAGGATCGGCGTAATAAACAAACTCTTTCTGCGAAAAGATATAGCGGGCGTTCGGAAAGGTAGGCACCCAGCGTCCCCCGCTCTGCACCGTATTCCAACCAACGTGATCGACGTGCAGATGGGTATTGAAGACATAATCCACCTGCTCCGGCTCGACGCCGGCTTCACGCAGCCGGGCGAGATACGGCACGTCCAACTGGTGGAACAGCGGGTTGCGCGGCCGCGATTTCCCGTTGCCGGACGCCGTATCAATCAGCAGGGTAAGGCCGTCGACCTGCAGCAACCAGCTGTGGGTGCTTTGGGCCAGAGAAGAAAACTCGCCGGAAAAACAGTATGCAGGCAATGCTTTGGCCGCATCTTGCGCGATATCATCCTGCCATTGCGGATAGAGAAACGATCCCGCTACGTTTTCCAACGCCAGCTCCGGGATTTTGCTTATCCGCGCGCGGCCGATTTTGTGCGTCGTAATAGCAGACATAACTTTACTCACCTTAGTGTTCAACCTATAACAGGCTTTATACTTGCCGGTTTATCCCCGCCGAACAAGACGGGCGAAAGGGATGGATGGTTGCTGATTTTGCAACGATAGTCTGAGGTACACAGATTGGATAGGCTTACAATGATGCGCTCTTTCGTCCGGGTGGTGGATTCCGGCTCTTTTGTCAGTGCCGCCCGGCTGCTCAATATACCGAAATCGACCGTCACCCGGCATATCCAGGCGCTGGAACATGAGCTGGGCGCAAAGCTGCTGAACCGGACTTCACGTACGCTAAACCTGACCGAACAGGGGCAGATTTACTATCAGGGGACGTTACGGCTGCTGGAAAACCTCGACATTCTGGATAGCAACGTTCAGATGTCCGCCATGCAGCCGCGGGGAAAAGTCCGCGTAGAGGTACCGAATGCCCTGGCCTATTGTCTGGTGATACCGGCGTTGCCCGATTTTCTGGCGCGTTATCCCGATATCCAGCTTGAGCTTAGCGTCGGCAACCGGACGGTCAATCTGATCGAACAGAATATTGACTGCGTTATACGGATTGGAGAGTTGTATAACGACGCCCTGATTGCCCGCTCTTTAGGGGAATTGGCGCGGGTGACCTGCGCCAGCCGCAGCTACCTTGAACGCAGCGGACAGCCGGCGCATCCCGCCGATCTGGCGCAGGGGCATACGCTGATACAGATTGTTTCCCCCCGCACCGGCCAGAGGGTGGTGAATGAACTGTATCGCGACAGGCAGGTGGAAAGAATAAACGCGCAGTGGCAGTTTGCCGTTAATGATTCAATGGCCGCACGTACGGCCGCGCTTAACGGTTTGGGTGTAGTGACGACATACCGCTTTCTGGTTGAGGAATACCTGTCAAACGGCCAAATGGTCGAACTGTTTGCTGACTGGAACATCCAGCGCATACCGGTGCATATCGCCTGGCCGGAAAATCGCCAGCTGCCCTCCAAAGTCCGCATTTTTATTGACTGGGCCAGAAGCCTGTTCAACCAGGGGGAATGAGTTCGCAGCGGGGATATGGCAGTAGCTGCCAGCAGGCGCGTTTATGCCGCGCATCGTATTTGCTCCCCTCCTCCGGTATGTGCCCGGCCGGCAGAGGCCTTTTCGCCGGGGCGAGCGCGCTGAACAACCAGCACCACCTTGCCCTGCAAACTGTCCGCCCCGTAACACTGAGGCAATAATCACCGCCATCACGGCCGGCGCGGACGTCGGGATGGCGTCGAGTTTTATGACCAAGCCCTGAGTGGAACGGGGAGAGCCGGCGCTTTAATCCGACGGTGCGTGCTTTTCTGAACCAGCTTTTCGAGGTACTTAGGGAACTGTGAGCGGTCAGCGCCGCAAATACCCGCCCGCTATCGGCAGAAACCAACCGAGGGGAGGCGGCTATGAGCTGTGAGTTCAATGGGTCGATGCAACGCTATCCTTAACCAAGGGGGATGTTGCCATGAAAGGAAGAGCTCGGATTAACTACACGCCAGAGCAGAAGGCAATGATCTGGGACAGATATAAGCAAGGTGATTCTCTACATGATATTGCGCTGCAAGACCTGGGGCGCATTAATGCCCAAATCCTGTGTGATCCTGAACGATATCGGGGGCAAACGCTGGAACTGGCCAGCCAGGCATTGACCGGTGAAGACTTGCAGCGTGCTTTCTCAGATGCCGCCAGTCATCCTATTCATTATCACCGCTTTCCTGACGAGCTGTTAGCGCAGAACACTTTTCTTCGCCAGCTCACGGCGTTGGTAGACAATGGCATTGTCGCAGGCTCGGCGGATATACCGGCGCTCGAACAGGAGTTCGGTATGATGATGACGCTGGAGCAATGGCTGGCCGGGCCCGCCAAGCAGAGCTTTAACGCGGCGCTTAACGCCCCACAGGCCAATCTCGTCCTGCGATAGGTCGATAGCCGGAGTTGCCCGCCTCCGGCTGCTTTCTCATGGTACTTCATAGTTTAATCCCGCAGGGGCGCTGACGTTAACTAGCGTATTAAAGATTGGCTTCTGGATAAAATATTAATTAAATTTAATATCAGTCGGTTACCGGAATTTTCCTGTTAATCCATGCCAGAACTGGTGTCAGCGCCTCGTCAGAATTCTTTTCATAAATTAGCCCGTGACCATTGCCAAAAACGCCATGGTCAGGTAAATGAAGTAGTTCAACTGAGGCCCCGGCAGCATTCAGAAAATCGGCTGTCGGAGGACTGGCGACTGCGAAATCAGAAGCTTCTGCCGTAACAATCAGAATCGGCTTTTCTGCCAGTGAAGGTAAACGGAAACTGCCCGGCTCTGCCTGCTGTAAGTCGCTGGCATGTTCAAAAGGTGGTTCAAATTTTAATGGCGCCGCTGCAGGTCCCCAGCTCATCATTCCAATGTTCGGGATCTGGGCAAAGGGTGGACCCATAGGTTCAACAGCCACGATCATTTTTACCCGATCCGGACAACGATCTGCTGTCAGCCAGCCATCCGGGCCGGAAGCGGAGTGCGTGACCAGAATAGCAGGTCCGATACGCTCCAGAAGTGCTGCCATCCGGTCTGCATCCATGGTCTGAGACAATGCTAAATCAGCAGGCAGGGGGCCATAGCCTGCAATAAATTCATCCATCGAATCAGCATCGTCCTCAGCGAAAGGCCACTGAGTATGCCGCTCATCTGTACCGGGGAAATAAATCTGCTGCCCCCCCTCATATGAGAAAGCAGGCCCCATCTCGCCTGTCGTTTCCACATGGAACGGTGAGCGCCCATGACCAGGTCTGTCAATCACCAGTACCGCGAAGCCATCTTCAACAAATCGCTGCGCCCAGCCGGGTCTTCCATCTGGAGTATCAAACCATTCAGTGCCCTGGAAGCCGCCTCCATGCATGAGCACTACCGGATAAGGGCGCGTAATCTCTTTTGGGGCTTCCCATTCGACGTACATCGGCCCTCGCTGAAAGGTCAGCCCGTTTTGCTCAATGCGCTCGCCTGGGATCCAGAAGTGCCCCCGACGAACCGAGCGTACCGGTGCATTAACCCACGGAGTAAATTGAGTTTTTTGCTGCATAAAGTGTTCCTTGTTTTATAGCGGAATGCCGCGTAAACGGACTGGGCTGATATCAGTAAAATGAGCGACATCATCCATGACTTCCGTCGCCTCTGATGAGGAAAAGGCAGTATGAATAGCGGCTTCGTCGCGGAATATGCACTCACAGATAACCAGCGTGCCGGTTTGCAGGATTTCCGGATAGAAAACTGAAATACTCATTAGGCCATACTGAGCAAAGGATTTTTTCACCAGCGGCAGATGACGGTTTGCGTAGTAGTCACGATCAAAATAAGAGTTCAGGTTGCCCTGATAGGTCACATATAGAGTTACCGAGTCCATCGTTCTCACCTGTTGAGCCTGTAAATTACGTTTGTTGAAAATCAAACATATATGTATCGATCGGTATAATATTGATGGTGTTTATTTTTGTCAATTAGATATGTATCGGTTAGTATATAATTAAAGATTGATTATGAATAAGGTAAGGTAATGAAAGCGGCGGGAAGGCCAAGAACTTTTGACAGAGATGATGCCGTTGAAAAAGCCATGTATCTGTTCTGGCAATACGGTTATGAGTCGACATCACTCGCCGTGCTAAAGGCAGGAATAAGCAACGGGATTTCCTCGCCAAGCTTCTATGCAGCCTTCGGTTCGAAAGAAAAACTGTACCGGGAATGTATACAGCGCTACCTCTCAACCTTTGGGCAGGTTACTCAACCTCTCTGGAACAACGCTCTCCCCGCACGGGAAGCGCTGGAAGCTACGCTGCGTCAATCGGCACGAATGCAGTGCGAGCCTGGGCATCCTTCAGGTTGCATGATAGGTTTGGGTGCAATGAGTGCAACATCTGCTGAAAATGCAGCTGCCGCTGAACCTCTTACCCGTTCACGTAAGCGCACCCGTGAAGGCATCTTCGCAACGGTTCAGCGTGCAGTTAACACGGGTGAGCTCAGGCGAGATGTTGATATCGACGCGCTGGCAGCGACTTTCAGCACATTTCTATTCGGCTTGTCCATTCAGGCGCGGGATGGTGCAACGTCAGAGCAGCTAAATGGCGCAGTCTCGTTGATCATGCACTTGTGGGACCAGAATTCGGCTTGAACTCTGCGTCGTTAACAGCAGCGCTTCATCCTGGTCATTAAAGTAGTTATCTATTTAATAAAACTGACGAGCAAAGGGTTAAGTTGTTGCGGACACTCTTCTGGTAGCCTGTGCCACAATCAGGCATGACATGTTCTCCAACTTGTGTTGCATCGCATTTCATCTGGTCCGCCTGATACTGATCCATACCGCCATGCCCACCGCCGCCAATTGCCATTACCGGCATAGTAAGTTTAGTTTCTGACAGCTTTTTGTGTTGTCCCATGGATATAGCTAGTCGCGACTCATCAATTTCTGATAACCGCTGGGCGTGATCCCAACTAAGCGACTAAAGATGCGCCTCATTACATCGGGCCCGGAAAAACCACACTCAGCGGCAAGCGTCTTCGCTGGCAATTTTTGTTTTTCGATAAGCAACTTTGCTTTTGATACGCGTTCGCGTTCCAGCCATTGTGCCGGTGCAAAGCCGGTTTCCTGCCTGAATATCCTCGTAAGGTGCCTCTGGCTGAAGCCGATGTGTTCTGCCATCATGGCAACCGAAGTCACCTCTTTGATATTCGCAATAGCCCATCTCTGCAGATCCTGAAGAGCACTGCGACCATCAAGCGAAAGCACGCTGCCTCTCATAAAGTGGGACTGGTTAACCGGCCGGCGGAAAAACATGACCAGTTGGTCCGCGACTTCTTTCGCCACACCCTTGCCAAGATCTTCCTCTACCAGACGCAGCGCCATATCGAGGCCAGAGGTTACGCCTGCTGCCGTCCTGATTCGGCCATCGGCAACATACAATGCATCTGCCTCTACTATGACTTCAGGATGCTCTATCGAAAGCGCATCCGCGCAGGCCCAGTGCGTGGTCACTCTCTTCCCATTGAGCCTTCCAGTAAGCGCCAGAAGCAATGCACCCGTACACACTGAACCAAAACGTTTGCTTGACTCACACAGCGCGTTGATTTCGGCCAGTACGCGCGCGTCCGGCTGGTAACGAGCAATTTCCGGCGCTCCGGCAACAAGGAACGTTTCAGCCAATAATCCGTCACAATCGGACAGTGTTGTATCTGCCAACAGTTTAATCCCGGACGAGGACTGAATAATAAGGCCAGTGACGGAAATGACGTGAAGCATGTAAAAGTTGCGTTTGAGTATCCGATTGGCCTCAGCAAAGACATCCATTGGTCCGCAGACATCAAGCATCTGAACACCCGGCACCGCGAGGATAGAGATGTTATGGCTCATTTTACCTTCCCGAAGTCCTGAATCATCTTTATGTCCCAAATAGTCTTTAAGTCTCACTTCAGGACATGAATATTAGGGCTTACTCTACAGTTCTACAACAGAGAAGAGGAATTTCCTATGAGTCGCACAAATGAAGATATCAGCATTCCAGACACCAAAATGGCCCGTGAAGCCACCGAGTTCATTCGTGACACCGAATCCGATCTGCTTTTTAACCATTCAAGCCGTGTGTACCACTGGGCAGCCCTCGCAGGGCAGAAAAGAGGAATTAAAGCCGATGCTGAACTTCTGTACATCGGATGTATGTTCCATGACATTGGCCTTACTCATGAATATTGCAGCTGCGATAAACGTTTTGAAGTAGATGGGGCAAATGAAGCTCGTAAGTTCCTGGAAGGTTACGGTATCGAGGCGCTGGACATTGATAAAGTCTGGACCGCTATTGCCCTGCATACCACGCCGGGTATTCCGGAGTTCATGGCACCTGAAATAGCTCTGCTCACGGCAGGCGTTGAAATGGACGTGCTGGGAATTGATTATCAAAAATTCTCACAGGAAGAAATCAGCGCAGTGACCCAGCAATACCCGCGTACGCCTGACTTTAAGGAAGACATCATTCAGGCCTTTTATGACGGAATCAAACACAAGCCACAAACTACATTTGGTAACGTGAAAGCAGATGTACTGGCAAACAAAGACGCCCAGTTCAAACCTATGAACTTCTGCAGCATTATCCGTCAGTCACGCTGGCAGGGCTGAAGCCAACCTTTTGATAGGCACCTGACGCCCCGAATCAGGTGTTTTTTTATATGGATAGGAGTTAGATGCTGGATTTAATAATGGTTCAATGTTGAAAACGCCCGCTTCCGGCACGAAGCGCACCGCCTGAAGCTCAGCGAGGTTTGCCATGAGCGACAAGCGGCCATTATGGCTCAAAAGTGCTTTCTGATGGTCCCACAGCCCTGGCATCACGCTCTTCGTTATGTGCTCATAACAACCATGATATCTTGCTTACCCGTCAATAAAAACGAACACAAGTAGACATAACTTTGCATGATCTATCACGCAATGCTACTTTGATTTACGTAACGCGTAAGCGCTCAGATTTATTCGTTCAGCACGACTATTGATGACCAGGCAGTCAGGAGGAAGCATGATAAAGCTGATTATTACGGATCTTGATGGCACATTTTTAAACAGCCAGGGGGACTATGACCGCGATTTATTTGCCAAAACGTGGGCGAATATGTTGTCTCACGGGGTATATTTTGCTGCATGTACTGGCAAACAATGCGAACGAGTGGAAGAGCTTTTCGGGGAATTCAGTAAAGACATCTGGATAGTGGGTGACAGCGCCACACGCATCAAACATAAGGGTAACTTTGCCTTTCAGTCCCTGATTGATAATGCTACAGGCCGGGCAATCATTAACACACTCGAGGAAGTGAGTTCCACACATGTCATCATTGCCTGTACTCCGGAAGGCGCGATTGTGCGTTCTGATGTTCCACAGCATCTTAAGGATAAAGTCAGACGCTCCTATGCCCGCATGATAGAAACCGTGGACTTTGACACGGTAGACAGTGATTTTGTCAAAATCACTGTTTTTGATGAGGAAGGAAACTGTCCGCAGACTCGCCCACATCTAAATCCGTTTGAGGATGATGTGTACATCGTGGTTTCTGAAGCATCATGGATCGATATTGCCGGGTATGGAGTACACAAGGGGAGCACCGTCCAAAAACTTCAGGAAATCCTGAATGTCAGCCCGGAAGAAACAATGGCCTTCGGTGACGGCTACAACGATTTGGAACTCCTGGCCCAGGCAGATTATAGCTTTGCCATGCGAAACGCCTTTGAAGAGGTGAAGCACGCAGCGCGTTTTGTCACCGGAACCAATGATGACAATGCGGTGATGGAAACCATCAACCGCCTGCTTGCTCTACAATCCTGACGGGAATGAGAGGGAAGGCTTAACACCCTCCTCGGCCTTCCCGCACATGGGGTGCATATCAGCCTGCGATTTCCAGCCGTATATTTGTAGGCGCAAGAGAACTTGTATCCGTCAGGCTGCTTGCCACGACGACATCAATATCCTCACATGAAGCGACTTTATACCGTGCGACCTGGGGCATTTTATCTGCAATGACGGCGGCGATAACCTCATTGCTCTGACGCATCACTTCTTTTTTGAAGCAGGCGTCCTCATAGTAAACCGCCGTCAATCCTGCCTGTAGGTCTAATCCGCAGACGCCGATAAACATCTGGTCAAACAACATCTCCCTGACGTTATTCAGAGGCTCCGATCCCAGAATGCTTCCGGTCTGTGGATTAAGCTTTCCGCCAAGCATAATCACTTCCCCCTGCTGGCGTCCACTGAGGGCTGCTGCTATTTGTGGGGAATTTGTCACAATGGTGAGATCGTAGTTCTGAGGAATGAAGCTCACCATAGCAAGATACGTAGAGCCTCCATCTATAAAGATACAGGTTCCGGTTTTGATAAGTTCCGCGCAACGTCTTGCCACGCCAGATTTTTCTTCGATGCTGTGCATGACTCGCGTTTCAAAGCTTGCAGACTGTTTGAACTGGCTGACAGCTCCCCCGTAGACCTTTTTACACATCCCTTTGCGGACCATCGCCTGCAGATCCCTGCGTATCGTGTGTTCAGAGACGCCTAGCTGACGGGCAATATCAGCACCTATAACCCGACCGGTCTGCTGTAGCATCTGGTAAATCACTTCCTGTCTCTGTTCAGGTAAGGCGTCATAATCAATCATTCTGAACTCTCAAAATTAACCAAATATTGCACAAGTATACACAATGGAGCATAGCCAGTTTAAGATCATAAGGTACGCATTGATTTCAGCTCACCATGTTCGTTATCCACTATTTTCAACGCGCCAATTCCTGCAAGTTATTCCCCTTCCCATGCTGACCAAACGATCACTGCCGTGTCATGTCGTTTTTCAATATCCAAAGAGGTGCTCATCGCCAGCTCATCCGCCGCCAGACGAACGGAGCGGTGGCGATAAATGGCGTCAAAAACCGGCAGCAGGTTTAAATCAAGGCGCCGCAGCGCCGGATGCATAATATTCATCATTGGGTGATTTCATTGCACTTAATTCTTCGGACGATACCCCTTATGCTGAACGCCATCAATCTCAACATCACGCAGAAATAACAGGGAAAACCCATGAGCATCACCATTCGTCAGGCCCGCCCGGAAGATGCGGCGGCAATTTACGCGATGATCTATGAGCTGGCAGTGTATGAAAAAGCGCCGGAGGAAGTGGTTACCACGCCGGATGAAATCCGGGAAACGCTCTTTGGCGCAGGCAGTAACACCGAAGCGTTGATCGGCGAGATAGCAGGCAACATCGTCGGCTATGCCGTATTCTTCACCAGCTATTCCACATGGCTCGGACGTAACGGGATTTATATGGAAGATTTGTACGTTTCCCCGGCCTATCGCGGCCGGGGCGCGGGCCGAGCGTTGCTGAAACATATCGCGCAATGCGCCGTGCAACGCCGGTGCGGCCGCCTGGAATGGAGCGTGCTGGACTGGAACCAGCCCGCCATTGATTTTTACCAGAGCATCGGCGCACTGCCGCAGTCCGAATGGGTGCGCTACCGCCTGGATGGTGACGCGCTGCTGAAATTTGCCGAATAGCCGCGCGATAAGCAGATCCCGCCGGAGCGGGATCTGTGCATTCCGTCAGTACTCTTTTAGCCCCGGCTCCACGAGCTAAACGCCGTCAGGGCGCTGCCCGCGGCGTTTTTTGCATCACCAGCAGTTAGCCCGATGATCGATATGCCCGGCGATCATCAGCGTTAACCAGCGTCACGCGCTACGCCAACCAACCCGGACATTTCCCCCCCAGCCTCACCCCGGCCCTTCGCTGCCCGCCGCCAGCAGCGGCACCAGCACATCGCTGATGGGCGTAGCTATCCCCTGCCGGCGGCCATAGCGCTGAATCACGCCGTTGCGGATATCCCACTCCAGCGGGCGGTTGGCCTGCCGGTCGGCGAGTATCGAGGTGCCCAAATCCGCCGGGGCGCGGTGAAAGCGTTCGACAATCTCCTGCGGAACGTTATCGCTCAGCTGCGCGCCGTTGGCGCGCGCTACGCCCAGGCACTCACGCAGATAGGCCAGCGCCAGTTCCGTGATATCCTCGCGCGTAAACATCCCGGCGCGGCGATTCGCCAGCACCATCAGGCCCGCCACCGCGTTCTGCAGCAGCTTGCGCCAGGCGACGGAGGCAAAGTCGGCCGACAGCTCAACCGCGCAGCGCGTGCCGCTGAGCGCATCCGCCACCCGTTTTGCCTGCGGCACATCCGGCAGCGTCAGGCGCGGCGTGTCGCGCAGCCATACGGAGGCATCCGGCTCGCGCTGCGCCGGGAACCACACCACCGAAGGCAGCACCCTGGCGCCGTTGACGTAGGGCGCCAGCAGCGCCTCTTGCTCGACGCCGTTCTGCAGCGCGCAGACCACGCTGTTTTCGTCGCACAGCGCGGCCAGCCAGCGGGCGCTGTCGGCAATCTGGGTGGTTTTCACCGCCACAAACAGTAGGTCGAACGGGCGTTGGATCGCCGCCGGATTGTTCAGCACCGGCCCGGGCACCACGGTTTCTCCGTCGTCGTGACGCAAAATCAGCTGCGGATGGGCAGTACGCCCGCACAGGACCGGCGTGTGGCCGGCGTCGTGCAGTACCGCGGCAATGGTGGTGCCGATGGCGCCCGGCCCGAGCAGGGCAAGCGTAGGATGGTCAGACATCTGGCGTTCTCCTGTTTTGATTAACCGATCAACAGCGTGCCGGCAGCAATAAGGGCGCACGCCAATACTTTTTGCAGCGTTAACGCTTCGCCGAGGAACAGAGCGCCCAGCACGGCGGCAAACAGCACGCTGGTTTCACGCAGCGCTGAAACCGCCCCCATCGGCGCCGACGTCATGGCATAGATGATGATGCCGTAAGCGAGCAGTGAAACCAGGCCGCCGGCCGCCGCATGGAGCATACCGGGCCGACGGCGCAGTAAACTCCTGCCGTCGCGCAGCGCGATATACAGTAGCGGCATCAGCACGCCCCATAATGCGCTCATCCACACGGTATAGGCGAGCGCGTTGCCGGATACCCGCACGCCCATGCCATCCACCACGCTGTACGCGGCGATAAAAACCCCGGTTGCCAGCGCATAGCGCAGGCCCGGCATCGCCGGCTTGCCCCGCCTCACCGCCAGCAGCAAAATCCCCGCGCACACCAGCGCAATACCGCCAAGGGTGCCCGCGTCGATGCTCTCTCCGGCGAAGAGCGCCGCCCCACAGGTCACCATCAGCGGCGAAGAGCCGCGCGCAATCGGGTAGGTTTGCCCGAGTTCCCCGTGCTGATAACTGCGCACCAGACACAGGTTATAGCCGACGTGCAGCAGCGCCGACAGCAGCGCGTAGCGCCAGCTGGCGACCGCGGGCGGCGGCAGAAACAGCGCAATGACGATGCAGGTCACGGCGATCGTCAGGCACATGATGGTCATCGACCACAGCCGGTCAGCGCCGCCGCGTAATAAGGTGTTCCAGCCGGCATGCAGCAGCGCGGCGAACAGCGTGAGAAAAATAATGTGTCCAGGCATACGGCGATACTAAGCAGCAGCGGCCCGGATGAACAGTGAAGTGTCGTCATCGCAGCATGAGCAAATACTCATGACTTAACGGTAGTTATGCTGCGCCTGCCGTGATTCCGCCAGCAGCCAGTGACGGAACGCGATAATGTGCGGCTGCGTTTCGATACCTTGCGGGCAGACGAAGTAATAGGCTGCCGGCGAAGGAAAAGGTACGTCAAACAGCCGCACCAGGCTGCCGTCGCCGATCTCTTTTTCAACGTGCCCACTGCGCGCCAGCGCAATCCCCTGCCCCAGCAGCGCGGCTTCAATCGTCATATTGGTATCGGCGAAGCGCACGCTTTCGTGCAGCACATCGGTATTGACGCCGGTCAGCTTAAACCAGACGTCCCACTTCGGCACCAGATCGGCGCCGTCGCGCGTCAGCAGCGGATAGCGCAGCAGTTCAGCCGGTTCCGCCGGAGTGCCAAAGCGCCGCAACAGGGCCGGGCTGGCAACCGGGAACAGCTGTTCGCGGAACATAAACTCGGTGTGCAGCGCGGGATAGTTGCCGTGGCCGAATCGGATCGCCACATCGGAATCGGTGCTGGCGAAGTTAATCGCCTCGTCCGTGCTTTCCAGGGTGACCAGAATCTCCGGATGTAAGCGCGCCAGCTCCGGCAGGCGCGGCAGCAGCCACTTCAGCGCGAACGAATAGGTGGTGTTAACGCGCAGGCGCACCCGGCCTTTTTGCTCACGCAGGTCGGCCAGCGTGGTTTCCAACTTGCCGAAGAACTCGCGCACCAGAGGAGCAAGCGCGGCGCCGGCGGGCGTCAGACGCAGGGTCTTGCCGCGCTCAAACAGCTGCAGCCCCCAGATTTCTTCCAGATTCTTCAACTGATGGCTGACCGCGCTTTGCGTAATAAACAGCTCAGCCGCGGCGGAGGTAAAGGTGGTGTGACGGGTGGCGACTTCAAAAGTGCGCAGCGTGGCCGTCGGGGGAAGATCGCGCATCATGCCGTTCCTGTGAATGAGCTAATACTCATAACACCATAGGCCGGACGCCCGGAAAAAGATACGGCGCGCAAGAGAAGTAAAACCGCCCGGCAGCGCCTGTAGCAGCCAAGATGCCCTGCCGTCCCGTTTTGCGATATATTGGGGACATTATTTCTTGCTGACAGGTGACACAGGCAATGGCTTTTATCCCCAAAAACTACGCGCGGCTGGAAAGCGGCTACCGTGAAAAAGCACTAAAAATTTATCCGTGGGTGTGCGGACGCTGCTCGCGGGAATTTGTCTATTCAAACCTGCGTGAACTCACGGTTCACCATATCGATCACGACCACACCAATAACCCGGAAGACGGCAGCAACTGGGAACTGCTGTGCCTGTACTGCCATGACCACGAACACTCGAAGTACACGGAAGCCGACCAGTACGGCACCACCGTGGTGGCGGGGGAAGACGCGCAGAAAGATGTCGGCGCGGCCACCTACAACCCGTTTGCCGAACTTCAGGCGATGATGAACAAGAAGAAATAGACGCAGGCTCACGGCGCCGCCGGCGCGGGATCCGCCAGCAACGCATCGGCGATATCCAGCATGGCCCGCAGGCGATCCATATGCCGGAGATCGTAGTGATACCCCACCCAGATATCTTTGGACGGCGGCGGCTCCGACGTGCCGATGCGCTGCAATCCGTCGATGGCGTCACCAAGCGGCTGCGGCAATACGGCAATCCCCATTCCCCGCCGGCACATCTGCGCCTGAACGGCCCGGCTGGTGCTGGTGAAGACTCGCCGTGACTGCGGGAACCTGTCGAGCAGCCAGGCGACGTCAGAAAAATGGGACTGTGCCGTATTCATCAAAATCAGCCCCACAGCTGCCGGATCGTGCTGTGCGATATGCGCGGTTTCCGGCGTGCCATACAGCGCATAGGGCATGCTCATCAGGCGGCGCTGAACAATATCCGGTTCGCTAAAGGGCACGATGCGAAACGCCACGTCGGCATCACGGCGCGACAGGTTGAGCAAGCGGTAGCTGGCGATGACTTCCGGCACTATCGCCGGATGGCGGCGCGTCAGCTCACCCAGAACGGGCGCCAGCACATAGTTGGCAAACCACTCCGCGGAAGATATCCGCAATAGCCCCTCGAGACGTTCGTGATTGCCGGCCAGACGCCGCTCCATCGCCAGCGCGGAATTTTCCATCGCTTCCGCCAGCTTCAGCACGGCGTCGCCGGCGTCCGTCAGCACCAGCCCGTCCCTTGTCCGGCGAAACAGCGCCTGCTGCGCCTCATCCTCCAGCGCTTTTATCCGGCGCCCCACCGTCGGATGGCTCACGCCAAGGCTGCGAGCCGCCTCCCCGAAAGAACCGTTACGAATTACTGCAAGAAATACCCGGACGTCGCCCCACTCCATGCCGTCGCCTCACCGTTCAAAAATGAAAATCAAATATACAAAAGTGTCAGTTCCCAAACAACTTTGTTGGTATCACCATAGCCTCCTCAACTCAACCGGCCCATGCGGCCGTATCAGGAAGCGGAAGACATGAACAAATTAACAGACAGAGTCGCCATCATCACCGGCGGATCCAAGGGCATCGGCGCAGGCATTGCCCGCCGGCTGGCGGCTGACGGCGCGAAGGTCATCGTCAATTACGCCTCAGACAAAAGCGGTGCCGATAAGGTAGTTGCCGATATCGAAGCCGCCGGCGGCCAGGCGATGGCGGTAGCGGCGGATGTCACCAACCAGACGCAGGTCGAGGCGTTGATCGGCGCGGCCATCGAACATTTCGGCCGGCTGGACATCGTGGTCAACAACGCCGGTATCTATCAGTTCGCCAAGATTGAAGAAAGCACCGAAGCGCTCTACCGCCGGCAGTTCGACATCAATGTTCTTGGTCCGCTACTGGTGGCCGGCGCTGCCGCGCCGCACCTCGGCAAAGGCGGCAGCATCATCAATATCAGTTCGTTCGTTACCCGCGTCTTTATCGCCGAGAGCGCCATCTACAGCGGCGCCAAAGGCGCGATTGACGCCATCACCGGCGTGCTCGCGCGCGAACTCGGCCCCCGGGGAATCCGCGTTAACGCGGTCAACCCCGGCCTGATCGAAACGGAAGGCAGCCACAGCGCTGGGGCGATGAACTCGGCATTCCAGACGTGGAATGAAAGCCAGACGCCGCTCGGCCGTATCGGCCAGGTGCAGGATGTCGCCCCGATCGTCGCCTTTCTCGCCTCGGATGACGCCGGCTGGGTCACGGGCGAGGTGATTCTGGCCTCCGGCGGCATGCGCTGACGCCCACCCCATTCTCGCAGCGCGCCGAACCGACAAACTGCGCATTTTACCAGCCTCACAGTCCCTTCGCGGGGACTGCACCGTTCCATAGGGAGTGCTCCATGTCGGCACCTAGCATCACGCAAGCCGAACCGCGCCGCTGGGCAATGTTCGTCATTTTACTGGTCGGGGCATTTTTGCCGCCGCTCGATTTTTTTATCGTCAATGTGGCGCTGCCCGCCATTCAGGGGGAGCTGGGCACCTCTTCATCCGCTGAACAGCTGGTCATTTCATCCTATGCCGCCGTGTATGCGGTAACGTTAATTACCGGCGGCCGCCTGGGCGATATTTATGGCCGCGGCAAGATGTTCTTCCTCGGGCTTATCGGTTTTGCCGCCGCCTCGCTGCTGTGCGGCCTGGCCTGGTCTCCGTGGGTGCTGATTATCGGACGCATGCTACAGGGCGCCACGGCCGCCATTATGGCACCTCAGGCGCTGGCATCCGTGCAGGCCATTTTCCCCGAAGCGGAGAAGCCACTGGCGCTGAGCCTCTATGGCGCGGTGTTTGGCCTGGCCTCGGTGATCGGCCAGGTATTGGGCGGCATCCTGATTTCCGTGGATCTGTTCCACCTGGGCTGGCGGGCCATTTTCCTCGTCAACCTGCCGGTGGCGCTGCTGGTCATCCTGTTTGGCCTGCCGTTGCTAAAAGAGACGCGGGCACAGGCTGCACAGCAGCTGGACCCCGGCGGCATGCTGCTGGCAACGGCAACGCTGAGCGCGCTGATTGTGCCGTTGATTGAAGGCCGTGAGGCAGGCTGGCCCTGGTGGACCTGGCTGTTATTCCTGGCGGTTCCGCTGCTGGCCTCGCTGCTATGGCGTTATGAGCTGCGCCTTCGCCGGCAAGGCGGCTCGCCACTGCTGGATCCGATCGTATTACGCGCGCCGGGGCTGGGCCAGGGGCTGGCTATCGTTCTGCTGTTTTATGCCATCGCCGCGTTCTTTCTTTTGTTCTCGGTGTATCTGCAAGGCGCGCTGCAGATCAACGCCCTGACCGCGGGCCTGCTTTTTCTGCCCTTTGGCGTCGGATATCTGATCGGGCCGCTGCTGACGCCCTACCTGCGGCGCTTTGCCGGCAATTACCTGAGCGCCATCGGCATGGGATGCGAGACCGCGGGGTTAGCGGGCATGGCATGGCTGGTCACTGCGACGCTGACGGGCAGCCCTCCCGCCCTGCTGCCGCTCGCAGTGCTGCTTTTTGTCACTGGCCTTGGTCAGGGGCTAGCAATGCCGACGCTGGTGCGCATGGTGACCGGCCGCGTTGCGCCCGAGTTTTCAGGCATGATTGCCGGCGTGACCAGCTCGGCGTTACAAATCAGCACAGCGCTGAGCGTCGCGGTGATCGGCGGCATTTTTTACAGCACGCTGGGCGACGGCGACAGCGCAGCCGCTATCACGCATGCCTTTGTCGTCGCGCTGCTGGCGATGGCGCTGTGCCTCGCCACGGGCGCCGGGCTGAGTATCCGGCTTATCCGCCGCTCCGCCGGTTTGTCCTCCGCCCCGGCCAACCTTTCCCTCAAGTAATGCAATCCCCGTCAGCCGGCTGGCGCATTGCCGCAGAATTCGCCAGCCGGCTGAGAATCCGCTATTATCCGCAGCCACCCTTCTTGCTGGCCGCCTGATGTCTACGATTGTCGATACCTTTATTGCTCCGCCGTGTCACGCGCAGATAGACATCCTCTATCAGGACGAACACCTGGCGATCATCAATAAACCCGCCGGGCTGCTCAGCCTCTCCGGCAAAAATCCGCGCAATCTCGATTCGGTGCATCACCGGCTGGTACAGCTGTTCCCCGGCTGCACGCTGGTTCACCGTCTGGATTTCGGCACTTCCGGGCTGATGGTGATTGCCCGCAACAAGGCGATCAATGCCGCCCTCTGCCGACAGTTCAGCCAGCGCACGGTAACCAAGGTGTACGGCGCGCTGCTGTGCGGACATTTGCAGGATAATGAAGGGGTGATAGACGCGGCGATTGCCAAAGACCCGGCGCTGTTTCCGCTGATGTCGATTTGCGCCACCCACGGTAAACCCGCCAGATCGCGCTATCGGGTCATCGAACGTTTTGCGCAGCGGTTGGAGGATGGGCGGTCACTGCCGTTGACACGGGTGCAGCTGACCCCGGAGAGCGGGCGTACTCATCAGTTACGCATTCACTGCCAGCTGCTGGGCCACCCGATTCTCGGCTGTGACCTGTATGGCGGCCTGCGGCCGCCGGGCGCCGAACAAACCCCGCGACTGATGCTGCATGCCAGCGAACTGCGCTTTGTTCATCCCGTCAGCGAAGAAGCGTTCAACATCCGGCATGATTGTCCGTTCTGACGATGGCGATGGCGGCATGAAAAGCCCGTCAGGACTCTTCATACGCCGCAGCGGCAAACCTTGTTTACCACATCAGATCGTCAGGCACTTTAAAGTCAGCATACGGATCGTCTTCGTCCTGCTCTTCCTCACTCAGCGCGCTGTTTAACACAATGCTGTTTGCGTCGCGCTGGGCAATTTTATCGGCGACGCTGGCGGGGATAATGGCGTATTCGCTCTCGCCGTTGCTATCAACAGCCAGACGGGCGATGGCAAGACGGCCGCTGATCAGCTGGGTTTGCGTGGTCTTATCCACATACACTTTCTTAATCAGGTTGCCATCGGTGAAGTTAAAGCCGATATCGCCCTTTGCCGGCACGATGCGGTTCATCTCAATCAGCTGCTTCACCTGCGCCTTGTACTCTTTGGCTAACGCCGCCTGCTTTTGCTGCTCGCTGAGCTGCTTATCGCGCTCCAGCTGCGCTTTTTTATTCTCTTCCACCGCCTCTCTGGCCTCACGCGCCTGAACCCGTGATTTTTTCGCCGTACGCTGGACTTTGGCCGCCTTTTTGCTGGTCACCAGCCCTGCCTTCAGCAGCTGCTCTTGTAAGGTGAGTTTTGCCATCTTCGTTTCTGAACCCGTTGAGAAATTTGTGGGGATTATAGCGGCATTGGTGGAGGGGGGGCTAGGGTTGTGTGGGTTGTGTGGCTTGTGTGGCTTGTGTGGCTTGTGTGGCTTGTGTGGCTTGTGTGGCTTGTGTGGCTTGTGTGGCTTGAACATCTGTAGCTTCACCCTAGAGGGCCCAAGCCGAAGTTGGTATAAGTGAACTAAAGAGCAAGTACAACAAATAAGAGCAATATATCCATTTCTGAAAAAAACAATCCATGATAGAGCTATGGGCTGTTACTAATGGGAGTTATACATTGCAGTTTTAAGTAATGCCCATGACAATGACGAAAAAGACGCCAGTCATATTTATATGAGTTCCAGCCTGATGGACTGAACTTCTACCACATAAAGTGCTGCATGAAAAACGTACTAGCATATCAAATAAATGAAATGTGTATCCGCAAAGTGATTTTTCCACATTTATAAAGTATAATATATTGATGTTTATCTTAACTAAAAGAACACTAGAAAACTAGGCGTGATAAATGATAACTCTAGAAAATGCGATTGAACTAGCTAAGCCTTGGGCCATCAAATTATTTGAAGAAAGAATACTTCCTTTTATTGTTAATAAAGGAAGTGATATTTATAAAAAAGAGAAGGATGTACTCAAGCTCAAGGATAATATGTCTGACTATTTGGCAAAAACCAGAGCTCAGTGCTCTATAATAAATTCATTAGCATTCCCTAACATTTTGAAAAAAGTAAATGACATCTACGTCCCCTTAACTCTATCAACATTAGACTCAAGAGAAGAACACGAGTATACTGTCCGCAGAGGTGATTCTTTCCTTACTCCATTCAAAAATATTTTAATAATAGATAATGCAGGAATGGGAAAATCAACGTTAATAAAAAAAATAGTCATTGATTCCATTGATTATTCAGAATACATCCCTATTTATATAGAACTAAGAACACTAACAAACACCCCTATAACGGAACAGATAAATAAGCTTATAGGGTTTAACAACCTTAATGATAGTAGCGCGTTAAAAAGAATACCTTTTATATATTTTTTTGATGGCATTGATGAGATACCCTTCGACATTAAGAATGATTTAATAAAAAAAATAAAAACCTTTAGTGATGACATGGAACATTCAAAAATAATCATCACATCTAGACCAGATCAATCCCTTCTAGAGCTACACTCATTTAACAGATTTAAAATAAAACCATTGGACATAGAACAATCATACAACCTGATTCGTTTATATGACGCCAACTCGTCTAAAATAGGGGGAAGTCTTGTTCTTTCAAGTAAGTTAATTTCTGAAATAAAAATTATGCGAGAAAAAAATAACACGACAATTCTCGAATTCTTAACAACCCCGTTATATGTTTCACTTTTGTTTTGTTCATATAAATACAAACCAACAATACCAAGAAGAAAAGATCTATTCTATAGCCAAGTTTTTGAAGCTCTTTTTGAAACTCATGATCTTAGTAAAGAAACAGGTTATGTTAGAAGAAAAGCCTCAGGATTAGACATAACAGATTTCAGCATTATATTACGCCGGTTAGCATTTTGGTGTTTAAAAAACAATGGAAGATTAGAATTTAGTAGAGCTGAACTTGAAAATGTTCTAAAGGATATTACTGATAAACTGAAGGGAGTCAGTGTAAAACCAATACTATTTATAAATGATTTAATATATTCAGTACCATTATTCATAAAAGAAGGAGCACTTTATAGATGGTCCCACAAATCACTCATGGAGTATTTTTGTGCAGAGTTCATATGTATTGAAGTCAAAGACAAAAGAGATAAATTATTATTAAAGCTATATGAGAGCAATAGTGTAGTAAAATTTAAAAACATAATTGAACTCTGCTCTGACATTGATTATGCCTCTTTTAGGAAATCAATCCTTCATAAATGCCTCATCGATTACTTCGAACATTTTAAAAAGATAAGAAAAATTAGTTCACTAAATAAATGTGACAAAGAAATATGGGCGAGTATCAGTTTTTTCTCTAACTTAAACTTACTTTTAACTCCATACAGTAATGCAAACCTTGGAGATCTTGATATTTTTGATGATAATTACTCACTCCATAACTCCTTCGAAAACAACTTTATAGGATTTCGTGATTTCATCACCCATATCACTTACCCTATATCTTTAAAAAGCACAGTATTTGAAATACTCAGGCTAAAAAACCCTGAGTATTTTTTCAAAGAGAGAGACTATTTCAATAGATTATCAACCGAGTCACTTAAAATACCTGACAATTTAATAATATCGTCTAGAGATGGTGATATTGAAGGATGCTGCAATGATATAATACCTGATATAATCAGTATATTATTACAATTCAGGCACACATTAATGATTCCAGTAATATATGAATCATCCGCAAACTCCACGTTAAACGAAATTATTTTAGACACATCTAATGGCGTAGATGACTTATTGTATGGTTTTGACTGAAATCTATTAAAACAAAAACCAGGATTAATTACATGATGACAATTTTAGCATGTTTTAATCCTGGATTTAATCACCAAACACCCCACTACCATTAAATTCCAATTACATACATACTAGACTGGCCCCATAGATCACCAGACACTTCGCCGCTCTTAAAATAAGAGGTAGTCTTAGACCTATGTTTAACACCAGTCAAAATAATAAGATGGTTGAAGTGTTATCAGGACCTGAGCGGCGTCGACGCCGTACACCGCAGGAAAAAATAGCTATTATTCAGCAGACAATGGTGATCCTACCCACGTAATGTGGACACGGCCCTAAGCGAGGTTTTGGTTTTCAAACTGTTCCGGGCTAAGACCGCCACAGGCACTGTGACGACGCCAGCGATTGTAATCGCACTCGATATAATTAAACACTGCCGTTCGCATTATTTCCCGGCTGGCAAAGTCCTCCCCGTGGATACATTCCACCTTCAGTGAGTGAAAGAAGCTTTCTGCACAGGCATTGTCGTAACAACAGCCCTTAGCGCTCATACTGCCCTGCAGATTATGCCGTTTCAGTAAGCTCTGGTAATCCGTTGAACAGTACTGACCACCTCGGTCTGTGTGCACGATGACATTTTCCGGGCGTTTACGCCGCCATAACGCCATCTGCAGTGCATCGCAGGCAAGCTGTGCCGTCATCCGTGACGACATCGACCAGCCAATGACTGACCGCGACCACAGGTCAATCACCACCGCCAGATACAGCCAGCCTTCACCGGTGCGCAGATACGTGATGTCACCCACCCACTTCTGATTCGGGCCGCTGGCGTAAAAGTCCTACTTCAACAGATTCTCGGATATTGGCAGACCATGTGTAAGTATCCCGCATAATCGAACCATTCACATTTAGAGATCTTCCGGCATACTCATTCTGCCAACGAAGGAGATCGTTATGCGTAAAGCCCGTTTTACTGAGCATCAGATCATCGCTGTGATTAAGTCGGTTGAAGCCGGACGAACTGTTAAGGATGTCTGCCGCGAGGTCGGTATCTCTGAAGCGACCTACTACAATTGGAAATCTAAATACGGTGGTATGGAAGCCTCTGATATTAAAAAGATAAAGGATCTTGAAGACGAAAACAGGCGTCTCAAGCAAATGTTTGCTGACATCAGCCTTGAGAACCGGGCATTGAAAGACGTTATCGAAAAAAAGCTTTGAAACCAGCCTTTAAGCGTGAGCTGGTCACTCATCTGATAACGGCGTTCGGACTCAGTATCCGTCAGGCCTGTCGGAGCCTGAACCTGAGCAGAACGGTTTATCATTATCGTCCGAATACTACGCGTGACGAACCTGTTATTTCCGCATTGCAGGCTGCCGCTGAACGGTATCCACGATATGGTTTTCCAAAATTGTTTCAGGTGCTGCGGAGGCAAGGATACCCGTGGAATCATAAAAGGATCCACCGTATTTACTGTCTGCTGAAGCTAAATTTTCGTCGCAAAGGCAAGCAGCGTCTACCGGTACGTAATCCATCGCCGCTTGCTACGCCTGAAGCGTTAAACCAGAGCTGGTCTGTTGGCTTCATGCATGATGCCCTGATTTGCGGTCGTCGTTTTCGTACGTTCAACGTCGTTGATGACTTTAATCGCGAGGCGTTGTCGATCGAAATAGACCTTAATTTACCAGCTCAACGAGTGGTTCGTGTCCTCGACAGGATCGCAGCAAACCGGGGATATCCCGTAATGCTTCGCATGGATAATGGTCCGGAATTCATCTCGCTGGCACTGGCTGAATGGGCAGAGAAACACACGGTAAAACTGGAATTTATCCAACCGGGTAAACCGACGCAGAACGCATTCATTGAACGCTTTAACCGGACATATCGCACAGAAATACTCGATTTTTATCTGTTTAGAACACTGAATGAAGTGCGTGAAATCACGGAGCGATGGTTGTCAGAATATAACTGTGAACGCCCGCATGAATCACTGAACAACCTGACGCCGGAGGAATACCGCCAACAGTGTTACTTGGCCGGGATCTCAAAAAGTGTGTGGAACTAAAGCGGGTCTATTTACACATGCTCACGGTAACTGAGCGGGCTGAACCGGCGCGAGGCTTTCGCCCGCAGCCCCTGACGACGTAGACTGGCGGCGATAGTCTTGATGTTGTACTCCGGCAGTTCATCAGCAAGACGAGGCGCTCCATAACGCTGTTTTGCCTTGGCAAAGGTCTGTCGAACCGCATCATCGCAGACAAGTCGGAACTGTTGACGTCGGTTTATCTGGTGACGGCGCTGACGCCAGGCATACCAGCCACTGCGGGCGACTTGCAGTACCCGACACATGGCTTTGATACTGAACTCAGCCTGATGCTTTTCGATAAAGACATACTTCATTTCAGGCGCTTGGCGAAGTATGTCGCGGCCTTTTGGAGAATGGCCAGCTCCTCGTCCCGTTCAGCCAGTTGGCGTTTGAGGCGGGCATTCTCAGCGGCGAGTTCGCTCTCACGTTCAGAGGACGTTGCCTGTTGCTGCCGCTTGCTACGCCAGGTGTAAATTTGCGACTCATAAAGGCTGAGTTCGCGGGCGGCTGCGGCCACACCAATGCGTTCAGCTAGTTTCAGGGCTTCGTCGCGGAATTCAGGTGTATGTTGCTTGCGTGGCTTTTTGGTGGTTGATGCTGGTTTTGTCATGTGAGTCACCTCTTGCTTGAGAGTTTACTCACTTAGTCGCGTGTCCACTATTGCTGGGTAAGATCATCATACTCAAATCTCCTGCAATGTGGGAGATTTGAGTATGGTTGTCCCTTATGAGCGAGGAGCAGAAATTAAATCTGCAATACAAAATTTATCGCCCGATGAAAAAACACGCTCCTCAAATAGTTTACAACCCAACTGATACTTACTGTTAATTAGGAGAAAAACCCCAAGAATTCTCTTGGGGTTTTTATTATCTCAAGTGGAATTTATGTTAAAAGTATAATCATAACATAGCGCGCTTTTATTTAGCTGCGCATTTTATGAGATTCAAAATTGAGGGAATATAAAGTTTCTCTTCAACAACTTTAGTTTTTTTAAAATGTTCAGAATGAAACTCCAAATGTTTTTTTAACGTTTTCTCCCAAGATTCATCTTTAAAATTACCTTCAACCTCAACTATTTTCTCGAAGCAGAATATCATTCTGGCCACGTACCAAACATATTGGTCATACATAGGGTCTCGCTCATGCCTACCATCTGCGGTGTAACCCTTAGAGAAATGCGGGTTTTCCATAGCTAATTGTAAATATGCTTGATAAGCCGTGTCTGCAATAGTTTTTTTGGCAATTTCTTTGCTCTCACTGATGGTTGCTTTGGCAACTAAAATCGCCCAAATAGCCACTCCAGCACTTACCAACGGAGAAGCTATAGTAGCTAACTTAACTAATGTGTCCATATGTACTCTTAATGTTTTCGATTGAATCCAGCAGGCTGGGACTTTGTCTTTCTGTATAAACTTAGCTTACGCCTAAAAGCTGCTAAATCTATATCAGCAGTGCTAATTGCTATTTGGCCAGTCCCATGAGCATGAGAGATCAGTTTATGATGCTTTTCTTTGTATGGGGCTTGCATACTTGAACCACCATACTCTCCCGTATTTGTAATAACAACATGTTGATACATATGCCACTGAAGCGCTGAAGCCATATTATCAAATGTGTCAATATCTTTATTGTAAGCCACAATGACAAACATATCAGTTAAATCTCTCAGGTCTGCCGCAAGCTTTATATCTGTTGCATCGTAGCAAATCGCGCCAGTTATTTTGAATGGTCCTTCTGGATGCCCCTCAATAGAAATAATATGTTGGGATGGTCTATATCCCTGAACACCAAGAGTAACTTCATCTACTGTCATATGATATTTACCCTGGTCACGAATACGCCACTGAGTTCCTGACTCGGAAGAGTCTGGAATGATCCAGCGAGCTTTATTAACAATTTTGCCATCTTGTTCACAGAAGACAAATCCGCAAAATATGATGGCTTTAGTTTTAAATGCCAGAGCTTTTACTATGTCTTCATCTTCTGGATGAACAGCCAATTCAGAAAAAACAATAAGATCAGCAGTACTGGTATGATCTCTAGATTCCGTCTTAAGTTTAGTATTTAAAGTCTGCTCCGTTAGCTTACAAATTTCCGCGAGGTGTTCTCTATGCTTCCAACGCACATCGGAATTATCCAGTGTTACGTCAGAAGGGTGAAAATGTTTATCCTTAGGAAATAACTGCTGCACAGTAACAATTCTAAATTGGTTAGATGCTAACTCAGGTCTACTGACAACAGTAGGTAATGTTGGAACATTGGATGAAGTGCATATTTGCTTTTCTAAATAAATTAGCCTTTCTACCATACATTTTCTAAACTCATCAAGGCAGGTAATTGACAATATATCGTCTTGATTTATGTACGAAGAAGAAAAACCTGGCCATTGCAATCCATGCTGAAGAAAGCTTGCAAACCAATCAGTTATAGTTCCATATGACCCAACAATTGATTCTGGTGTATGTAACATTCCCATACGTCGCTTGTAAAACTGAGAACGTATACCATCATACTTTTCGCCATTAAACTTTAAATCATTTCGCTGGGTGTAATCCACATTACCCAAAGCAGCACTTCTTAGCACACTACACACCCAATATAATTTTTGTGCATCATGTTGTTGGGGGGGATGAGAAGCTACTAACCACTCAGGGCTTGCATAGCGCGGGTCTGTAGGTATTTTTCCTATTTTATCTATCGAACATGAAATATTAACACCTGGACGCCATAGTTCTGTCCATGATGTTGATATATCTGATAGATTTACTTTTATTTCATGTGGAGAATACTGCTTGCCATTAGATTTCCATGCTTTTTTCTCCTTATCATCTAGAAGATCAACTAATGCTATACCCAGTTTAAGAAGAGCATGTTCATATTTAAACGGGTTTTCCTTGAAGCTGATTACTGATGAAAGATTATGCTCCGAACCATTTGGTTTTGACTCATTTTTAGGTATGGCCCATCTAAATTCGTTAATCCTATTTTTATCTATATCACTATCTTTCATCCTAACTATTTCTTTCCAAATTTCGTTCCAAAACTCACCACCACGGAAAGCAAAATTGTTTATAATTGAATCTACTGCTTCTTTATTTTTTGTATGTGAAAGTAGAAAAACAGCATTTGCTTGGTAATCTTTGCTGATCTGAGCAGATAATTCAAATAGGTAACCATCACTAATATTCAATGGTTCTAAGTGTTTTTTAATCAAAACGTTTTGGAGTCTAGTAAGATCAGGAGATGCTTTATTACTAGCTATAAACGGTTTGTTGATTACAGCAAGATAGAGTAGTGCTTGCTGATATGCATAACTTGGAATGTCAGATTTACAAGAAAGTAGTTTTTGAGCAAATGATGTAACTTCACTCATCAACTTTTGATAATTAGATATGCACTCTTTCTGTATATTTCGGTAGAGATCAACGACGCTACGAAATATATCAGAAAGAAGATATATCATGATATATTTATCACACTTATCACGATTTGATTTTATTCTTTTAAAAATATCATCAAGAATGGTTTTATAAGCATCCAGATTAGGGTTTATGGCTATTGCCTTACGAAAGATAACCATAATCGATGGATCTTTAAGCCATGCCTTAAATAATTTCTTTGCAATCAGCTCAGATTCATTATCAAATTGCTTTCTCTCTTCAGGTGAGATCAGTTTGCTTTTTTTAGTTAAGCTTGTTTCCAGTCTATGGGCCGAAAATCTACGCAAAGATTCTACTTTAATCGATTTATCATTGTTAAAACCTGGGAATGAATCATTAGCATCATCGAAGAAATTATCTTGCTCAGTCAGTAATAACTGTTGAAGTGCTGGTATATTATTATCTAGCCCGTTACGCTCAGGAATACTCGAAGTTCCTATTTCATGCTGAATTTCATTAATTCTATTTGTAAGGCCGCTTCCGTTATCAATATCTGAAAGTATTAAAATTGACGTTTTTTTATCATTGATCTCTAAATAAGGCTCTCCATCTAACTTATCTTGTTTCAATGTTTCATCGAGAACACATTGAACTAAGCCATGAACAAATTCCTTGATTTCTTTATTATTTAGCGCCTCTCCAGAAATCACCAACCTAATATCATCTACATATCGACAGTAATCATGCAGTATAATATGACTACCATCACGAAATTTAGAAATTATAGACTCATCAAAATCAATGAGATATGCATTCGCCAGAGCTCCAGCCGATGCTAAGCCTTGAGGAAGCCCAACGATTTTTTTTAAATCCAAACTGCCAAGTATAGACAAAGTGTCTTTAGGCCATGTCCAATTCAAAATTTGAGTTGCCAAACTCCAGAAATCATTATTATCTGAAACACTGCAATCGTAATGTTTAGAAGATATTTCTTTAAGTTTTTTTATCAGAAGATCTATTTTTATAGAGCTAAAAAAGTTTTTCAAATCCAAACTAACAATATAAACATCATCAATTCCACTGACTTTATTTACAGTTTCTCTTCCTACATAGATAGGTCTTTGTAGGAAATTTCGATAATCTGTAGAGAACTTCCTGTAATATTCGTTTCCACCCCAACGAAATCTGGCCTTATCATTATTCCAATCACAAATAAGCCTATTTCCGTAACTAACAACTTTATTTTTCACATGCTCAGCATAGCCAAGGCTACTTAGTGAACAATCTTTCTGCCTCGTTTCTAGCGAATCAGCAATACACATCATTACTGCTGTAGCAAAAGACTGCTCCTTGATAGATATATTAGCTAATGGTCTTAATTTTCTATCCTCTTTATTTGTAATCCACCTCCCTTTTTTAAAAAACCAGTTAGCACCTTTGGGAGCGAGTATTAATTCAATATCACTTTTATGAAAAGTGGCATTTTTGACTTCATTTGACCATTTAGTGACTTCATCACTAATATCAAATGCACATTTGTCAAGCGCTAATAGATCTGCATACCAATTGTGAGTTCTGACAAAACTGTCTGTTTTTTTCCATGCCAATCCTAAAATAAATGAGTCCTTAAGGTACTCAGAACTAGGTTCGAGGTTATAATACTTTTTATCAAGTAGTTTCATTTTTCTCAACTTAATCTTAAGCGTTCTTATTCACTTCAACTACAGCATCGAAATTCACTGCTTGTATCACTCCATATAACTATACTACCGTTACTTAATAGAATGGTCCACGGTAAGTTTCAAAGGTTGCGTTGTGTTGAATGGTGGTCCACCTGATACATCAGGCACTTCTTTCAGGCTTTAAATCAGGTTGTACGAAGGGGAGCGTTGTCGTGGTCTACAAAATTGGCCCCCTACTTAGAGTTTTCTAGTATCGGTCCGTTTGGCGGTAAGTAATCCCACTGAAGAATCGATGATGACATAAGTAGGATTTTCTTCGAATCGAAGATTTTGTGGTATTTCGATGAAGCGTTCTAGTTTTACTAATCTCCAAATTAGTGCCATTCGCATACAAGGCAAGGATGACACTTAAGCTTGGTCATCAGTGTCCGTTCCTGGCACAAAACCGACTCTCAAATCAGATTTCATACCAACAGCGGCTCCTATCAGATACACTCACCCATCCAACCACCGCCCCGCCCTCGCAGACTCCATCATCATGGCAATAGTCAGCGCTTCAGGCTCTTGGTATTTTCTTTTCTTACTTCGGGGACAGAGCCAGCTAAGCACGGCAGAGGTTACGCCGATCTCCTGCGGCCAGTAGCGCATAAAGTTAAAGCCTGAACTGTCAACGTTGAACAGCTCGAAGTACTCTTCCATGATCTCCAGGCCATCTTCCCAGATCCAGGGATAGTTGCCCGTAGACAGGCTGGTGTCTGGCGTCAGCGGTTTCTTCTGGCTGAAAGGCGTGCGCAGATTCCATTTCGCATCGTACCAATCAAACACCCGCTGAGCGATATCGGCGTTGTGCGGCTTGTTGTCCATTCCCTTATCATCCTTAACCTGTCGCCGCCCGGCTCCAGCGGCAGCAATTACGGCCCCCGTTAGCGGAGGCCCTTCCCTCACGACTGCCGGCTGGAAAGCAGCAGCTTGCACGCCAGCGCGGCGAACACCCCGCTCAGCAGATAGTTCGGCCAGCGCGCGTTGATGCGGCGACCGGCGAAGCGGCTCTTCATGCCACTGACCAGCATAATCACGCCGCCGTTCACCGCCAGCCCCACCAGATTCAGCACCGTCGCCAGCACCAGCATCTGCAGCACCACCGAGCCGGCCTGCGGGTTGATAAACTGCGGGAACAGCGCCAGCACAAACAGCGCCATTTTCGGGTTGAGGATATTGGTCCACAGCCCCTGCCGGAAGATGCGCCCGACCGCCACCGGCGCCAGACCGGCGGACGCCTGCAGGTTGCCGCCCGAACGCAGCGTTTTCCACGCCAGATACAGCAGGTAGGCCGCGCCCATCACCCGCACCGCGTCATAGGCCAGCGGCATGACGACAAACAGCTGCGACAGCCCCAGCGCCGCCGCCAGGGCGTGGCAATAGGTGCCAAGCTGGATCCCCGCCAGCGAGGCAAAGCCGGCGCGCCGCCCCTGGCTGATGCTGCGCGAGGCGATAAGCAGCATATCCGGCCCGGGGGTAACGGTCAGCGCCAGACTGGCGGCGGAAAACAGCGCCAGGGTAGAGATGTCGATCATGATATTCCCGCTTATGCTAGCCAAGTGAGCAAGCTATTAATCTACCTCAGCGACGGCGTTTTTCCAGTTTCGGCGGGCACAATTTCACACTTTTCAACGGCGGGCTGCGGCCGGCGGCGTTCGCCCAGCAGGTTCATCCCGGCAGCGGCCAGCAGAATCAGCGCCGCGCCGGCCAGCTGCGCCAGCGACAGCTGGTGCGCAAAGGCCCAGCGGTCCACCAGCATGGCGGCAACCGGATAGATAAACGACAGCGAACCGGTCAGGTGGGTCGGCAGCTTCTGGATGGCGCCGTACAGCAGCACGAACATCATCCCGGTGTGCACCACCCCCAGCGCCATCAGCATGCCCCACTGCCCGGCGCTGGCGTCGGCGTGGAAGTCCACCAGCGGCAGCAGCAGCAGCGCGCCGACGCTGACCTGAATCAACACGATCAGCTGCGGCGGGGTGCCGGTCAGGCGCTTGGCCGCCAGCGCCATCAGCGCATAGAAAAACGCCGCCCCCAGCGCCAGTAAAATGCCCCGCAGATACTGGCCGCCCGCGCCCGCCTGCTGCGGTTGCGCCAACACCACCAGCGCCATGCCGGCAAAGGCCAGCGCCAGCCACAGCAGCTTGCGCAGCGTCAGTTTTTCCCCCAGAAACAGCGCCCCCAGCACCACCAGCATAAACGGCTGGGTGTTATATACCGCCGTCGCGATGGAGATCGACGCATAGCGGTAGGCGCTGAACAGCAGCAGCCAGTTCAGCACCAGCGCGATACCGCCGGCGACGGCAATCAGCAGCGTCGCCCGCCGCAGCCCGGGCGCACGCAGCTGACCAAGCAGAGCGCATACCAGCAGCAGCGCCAGCGCGCCGATGGCGCAGCGCCAGAACACCACGTTAATCACCGGCTGGCCGGACATCAGCACAAACCAGCCAATCGAACCGGAAATCAGCATCGCCGCCACCATCTCCAGCGAACCGCGTTTTATCTCTGCCTTCATCGTCTGTATCCCCTGCGTCAGTAATTGCATTAGCTTGCAACCTTTTGCCGCCGCGCTCCATAGCCAAAAGCAGGCAGATATGCTTAACTTCCTTTTTATTAAAGGCTGAATACATTACTTACCTAACAAGGTTGCTATGGATATTATCGATCACCAAATTCTGGCGCTGCTGGCGGAGGACGCGCGCATGTCGCTGAAAACGCTGAGCGCCAAAGTGGGGCTGTCTTCGCCGAGCACCTCAGAACGGCTGCGGCGGCTGGAGGAGAGCGGCGTGATTCAGGGCTACACCCTGAACGTCAATCTGCAGGCGCTGGGCTACGGCTTTCAGTCGCTGGTGCGCCTCAAGCCGCTGCCGGGGATGCTGAAGAAGGTGGAGCAGATGGTCGCCGCCATTCCGGAAGTGGTGGAGTGCGACAAGGTGACCGGGGAAGACTGCTTTATCATACGGCTGGCGGCGCGTTCGCTGGAGCAGCTCGACCAGATCCTCGATCGGCTGGCCGAGCAGGCGCAAAGCAACACCTCAATTGTGAAAACCACGCCGGTGAAGCGCCGCCTGCCGCCGCTGGCGCTTTAACGGCGACGACGACGGGCGAACGGATTGCCCTTCTTCTTCTCTTTTTTGACCGCGTCGGCGGCCGACTTCAGCGCCGCCAGGTGCGCCTTGTCGGCCTCCGGCACCGCCCGTTGTTCGATCGGGAACACCGGCAGCGCCGCCAGCAGGCGCGAACCGTAGCCTTTGGTCAGCAGCCGGCGGTCGTAAATCATGATCTCGCCGTAGCACTGGTTGCTGCGGATCAGCCGGCCGACCTGCTGGATCAGGTTAAACGAGGCGCTGGGCAGGCTCTGCACTTCAAACGGATAGCGCTTCAGGGTTTTCAGCCACTCGCCTTCGGTGAGGATCACCGGGCTGTCGATCGGCGGGAAGGCGATCTTGTGGATATGCACCTGCGTCAACAGCTCGCCCTTCAGATCCAGCCCTTCGGCGAAGGACTGCAGCCCCACCAGCACGCTGGCCACGCCCTTCTCCACCCGCTTGCGGTGCTCTTCCACCAGCCGGTAGCGCGGCTGGTCGCCCTGCACCAACAGCATCAGCCGTAAATCGGTGACGTAGCTGAGGAAGGTCTGCATCGCCCGGTTGCTGCTGAACAGGATCAGCATGCCCTTGTGCTGCCCGCCGGCCACCTCGGCGCGGAAGCAGCGCGCCATCTCTTCCAGATGCTGCGCCTCGTTGGCCATCGACGGCTCAAACTGCATGGCGGGGATGACGATTTTGCCCTGCTCGACGTGGTTGAACGGCGAGGAGAGCACCTCGAAGCGGTCGCCGGCCTTTTCGTTCAGGCCGCTCATCTCCTGCAGGCGGGCGAAGCTGTTAAGCGAACGCAGGGTCGCCGAGGTCACCACCACGTGCGGCACGTTGCGCCACAGCAGCTTCTCCAACTGATCGCTGACGCGGATGCCGACGCAGTGCAGATACAGGTGGGTGACGTTATCGCGCACCTCGCGCGTCACCCATTTGGAGATCGGCGCGTTGGAGGATTTATCCATCGCCGCCAGCTTCCACAGCTTGCTCATCGCCTCCAGATAGCCCAGCGTGCGGCTCATCTGCAAAATCGTGCGGTGCAGGCGCACGATATCGTGCTTGCCGGTCTGCTCGCTCAGGTCGTTGAGAATAAACTCCGCCAGCCCGCGCAGCCCGTCGGTCAGTTTGAACAGCCGCGCGCAGCTCTCCACCATCTCCGGCGGCAGCGCCCCCATCTCAAAGCGGTGCTCCGCCGCCGCGCCGTCGCCAGGCAAGTAAGCGCTTACCTGATGCTCAAACGCCTGCATCAGCTCGCGCAGCTCCTCGCAGTGGTTTTTCAGCCGCTCGATATTCGCCAGCCCCGGCGGATTCTTAGGCCGGTACTGGGTCATGCACAGTTCCACCTGCCGCACGATCATATCCAGCTGCAGGTTGGCGGACAGCGCGGTGATCTCCCCTTCCATCTCCAGCGCGTCGCGCGCCACCTCCGGCAGGTGGTGGCCCTCGTCCAGCACCAGCAGCAGCTCTTTCGGGTTGGGCAGTACCGATTCGCTCTCCAGCGCCGCCATCACCAGCGCGTGGTTGGCGACCACCACGTCGGCGCTCTCAATCTCCTTGCGCGCCAGATAAAACGGGCA
Source organism: Serratia sp. FGI94 (assembly GCF_000330865.1). Taxonomy (NCBI): domain Bacteria; kingdom Pseudomonadati; phylum Pseudomonadota; class Gammaproteobacteria; order Enterobacterales; family Yersiniaceae; genus Serratia; species Serratia sp. FGI94. Next base: position 1,412,333 of record NC_020064.1, on the reverse strand, counting down.
CTCGCGGATATAGTGGCAGTTGCGCCCCAGGCAGTTGGCCTTGTCGGTGCTCAGCTTGGCCCACAGCGTATCGTCAACCGACTGCGCATAGTGGTCGCGCAGGCCGTCCCACTCGTGGCGGGCCAGGGATTTTGACAGTTTCTGGCACAGCGCCTGCTCTTCGCCGTTGGAAGGCGCCAGTTCGTCCTCGTCGAGATACAGCATCAGATCGCCCTGCTCGGCCACGTCGGTGCTCATCGCCGCCAGGTTGCGCGGGCACACGTAGCGCCGGCGGCCGAACGCGCCGGTAAACTTCAGGTCCGGGATGATTTTCTTCAGCAGCGGCAGATCCTTGCTGTAGATCTGGTCCTGCAGCGCCACGTTGGCGGTGCTGACCACCAGCGGCTTGCCTTCGTCGCGCCCGACGGCGATGCCGGGGATCAGGTACGACAGGGTCTTGCCGACGCCGGTCGGCGCTTCAATTGCCAGGTGACGCGGGTAGTCGCCCGCCAGCGTTTTGGCGACGTCGGCAATCATCTGCCGTTGCGGCGCGCGGGAAATAAAGTCCGGTATTTGCTGCTGCAGGGCCTTGTACCACTTGCCGATCTGATCTTTAACTGAGGAGGTGAGCGCCATTCAACTCTTATCTAAACGAAATGATGGCGCTATTGTCCCACAGACGAGGCGCGCCGTCAGCCCGGCTGAGCGACGCATCGTCCGCTTTGCGCAGCGCCGCGCATTATTCCAGCGGCGCAACGTGGTCGAAGTGCGCCTGGAACAGCGCATTCAGCAGCGGCAGCTGCTCCACCCGCCCGGCGATGGCGGTCAGCTGCGGGCAGTGCTGAAGAAACCAGCGGCGGCCGGGCCGCCAGTTGCACATCACAGCGATATACAGATCCAGCGCGCTGAAGGTGCGGCCGAGAAACCACGGCCCGGCGTCGCTGGCGGCCGCGGCGCACTGCAGCCACAATTGCTCGCGGTGCGGGGCGATCGCCTCCTCCAGCCGTTCCGGGCGGCGGCTGTTCGGCAGCCAGGTCTCCGGGTGGTCGCCGTAGGTGAAGGTCGGGTAAATCGCGCTGTTGATAAACATCAGCCAGCGTAAAAAACGCGGCAGCGTCGCCGCGCCCGCCTCCGGCGCCAGCTCCGCATGGGGCGCGCGCGCATGCAGCAGCAGCACGATCGCCGCGCTCTCGGTCATTACTTCGTTATTGGGCAGAATCAGAGTGGGCACTTCCCCCAGCGGATTGAGCCGCAGTAAGCGCTCACGCTCCGGGCTGTCCGCCGCGTAGTCCACTTCCTCATAGCCCCAGGGAAAGCCGGTCAGCTCCAGCGCGGCGGCGACGATGGTCGAACCGCAGCCGCGGCAGCCGAGCAGGGTATAAGTATCACGCATAACGCCTCCGTAACGGCAGGGTTCGCGGCGCGTCCGCTGCGCCAGGCTGTTGTGGCGCGCGCCGCCAAACGGCCGCGCTACGCTTAACTGTAGACCAGCCGCCCCACACTTTCCCGCTCGGTTTTTCAGCATGCAGCACAGATATCAATGTGCTGTCATAAAGGCATCACACAACCTTGGTAAAAAATCTGCGCTGCCATCATTCCGGCAGCGGTAATAGCCATAAATAGTGGCGATAGCCTTTTCATTCAAAAAAGCAGGGACAACCATGAAACGTCATCTTCTCGCCGTTATGCTTCCGGCGCTTTTTATTGCACCTTCGACTTACGCGGCAGAAATTTATAATAAAGACGGAAATAAACTGGATCTGTACGGCAAGGTAAAAGGATTACACTATTTTTCCGACGCGGCCGACAGTGACGGCGATAAATCGTACGTGCGCTTCGGCTTTAAAGGCTCCACGCAGATTAACGACCAGCTGACCGGCTACGGCCAGTGGGAATACCAGGTAGCCGTCAACCACGCCGAGTCCGAAGGCACCAGAGACAGCAAAACCCGCCTCGGCTTCGCCGGCCTGAAGTTCGGCGATTACGGCTCCGTCGACTACGGCCGCAACTACGGCATTATCTACGACGTCGGCGCCTGGACCGATATGCTGCCGGAGTTCGGCGACGACGCCTATATCAAGACCGACAACTTTATGAACGGCCGCACCAACGGCGTCGCCACCTACCGCAACAGCGACTTCTTCGGTCTGGTGGACGGGCTGAACTTCGCCGTGCAGTATCAGGGCAAAAACGAGAATGACGACCGCGCGGCCAGCAAGGCCAACGGCGACGGCTGGGGGCTGTCATCCAGCTATGAAGTGATCGACGGTCTGAGCGTTGGCGCCGCCTATGCCTCCTCCAACCGCACCAGCGCGCAAAAGCTGGGCGACTACGGCAAGGGCGACAAGGCGGATATCTGGGCGGCCGGCGTCAAATATGACAACAATAACCTCTATCTGGCGGCCACCTATTCAGAAAGCCGCAATATCGTGCCGCTGTCCGGCACCGCGACCATTAACCAGAACAGCACGGCGGTAAAAGGCTTCGCTAATAAGGCGCAGGGCTTTGAACTGGTGGCGCAATATCAATTCGACTTCGGCCTGCGTCCGTCAATTGGCTATGTACAGTCGAAAGGCAAAGATATTGAAAATATCGGCGATGCCGACCTGGTGAAATATATCGACGTCGGCGCCTACTATTACTTTAATAAAAACATGTCCACCTATGTGGATTATAAAATCAACCAGCTCGACAGCGACAATAAACTGGGCCTGTCAGACGACGACGTGGTCGCCGTCGGTCTGGTGTATCAGTTCTAAACGTGCGTAACCACCACTGCGTCTCTTGATGGCTGCGGCCAGTTGATTACCAGCGTTACTTTGCCGGGCCGGCTGCGCCCGGCTTTTTTATTTTCACCGCCGGCTCATAGCAGCCCGCGCAGGGTGATAAACATCAGCAGGCTGAGCACCACCACAATCAGCGTATTGCGCAGGAAAAACGCCAGGATCACCGCAAACAGCGCGCCCCACAGGTACGGGTTATCCGCCACGCCGCGCCAGCCGGCATCGCCGTACATCACGATCGGCCCGCTGATGGCGCTGAGCACCGCCGGCACCGAAAATCCCAGCAGCTTATGCAGACGCGGCGACAGCCGCAGCCGCAGGCCCGGCGCCAGAAAACAGTAGCGGTTAAAAAACACCACCAGCCCCATCAGCAGTATAGTCAGCCAAATCATGACGCCTCCCTGCTGCACAGCAGCCCCACCAGCATCGCCGCGACGCTGGCGATAATCAGCGCGCCGGGGATCTGATAGTGGTGCAGCACCACCGACAGCAACAGCGCGGTCAGCGCACAGGCCAGTACCGGCAGGCTGCGCACCAGCGGCACCACAATGGCGATAAACGTCGCGGCAATGGAAAAATCCAGCCCGTATGCGTCCAGATTGCCGATACTGCCAGCGGCGGCGATCCCCAGCCAGGTGGTGAGCAGCCAGCAGACATAAAACGTCAGCCCGGCGCCCAGCGCATACCAGCGGTCAAAGCGCGCGGCACTGTGGTCGCCGGTCAGGGCGAACAGCTCGTCGGTGAGTAAAAAGCCCAGCAGCAGCCGCCAGCGCAGCGGCAGCGGCGCAATGCCCGCCCGCAGTCGCAGCGCGTACAGGAAATGCTGCGCGGTGACAAAGAACGTGGACAGCAGAATCGCCAGCAGCCCAGCGCCGCCTTTAATCATCCCCATCGCCACCAGCTGCGAAGCGCCGGCAAATACAATCGCCGACATGCCCAGCCCCTGCGCCGCCGTCAGGCCGCTCTGCAGCGCCATCGAACCGGCGAGGATCCCCCAGGGCAGCACCGCCAGGCACAGCGGCAAGATCGCCAGTGCCCCCTGCAGCGCGGGCCGCAGGCGCGGCGTCGGAATAGGTAAAGATGAATAGGTCATGGCGCGCTCCGTGATAAAAAGCGCAGCCTAGCGTGGCCGCAACGGCGCGGTATTGTATGTAATTGCCCGCTTAGCGCAGCGAGTTGACGTAGTCGCCGGGGGTGACACCTATCGACTTGCGGAAATGGCGGTGGAAGTGGCTCTGATCGTGAAAACCGCAGGCCAATGCGCTTTCCAGCACGCCGTGGCCCTGCTTAAGCAGGCCGCGCGCCTTACGCAGCCGCGCCTGAATCTGATAGGCGTGCGGCGGCAGGCCGGTCACCCGCTGGAACTGCCGCAGCAGGTAATAGGGGCTGAGGGAGACCCGCTCCGCCAGCTCCAGCAGCGAGACGTCCACTTCCGGGTACTCATCCAGCAGCGCCTTCACCAACGCAACCTGACTTTGCGCCCGGCTCTGCGTCGCCGGCGTCACGCGGGTTTTGCTGTAGCGCATCATCAGCCAGGTCAGCGCGGAGAACAGCATGGTCTCTTTCAGCAGGCGGTTTTCGTTGCTTTGCAGCATGCCGAACGCCAGCCGCAGCTGCCCCGCCAGCCCGACGTCGTGCACCACCGCCTGAGGGAAATAGGGCGCGCCGCCGGCGCAGCTCTTTAAATCGCGCGACAGCCGCGCCAGCAGCTCCGGGTTGGGATACATCGCCTGATAGGCCCAGCCGTTGTCCGCCGCCGAGCTGCCGGTGTGGATCTCGTCGGCGTTCACCAGAATAATGCTGCCGTGCGGCGCCACGTGCTCGCCGCCGGTGCGGTAGAAACGCTGGGCGCCGTCGTCAATCACGCCGATGCAGTAGCCTTCATGGCTGTGGCGGGAAAAGGTCTGACGCAGATAGCTGGCCTGCAGCACTTCCAGCCCGCCGAGCTCGTCGACGTGCATAAAGTGCGTCTGTTCTTGTCGCCCGCGGGCCGTTTGCCTGGTCATCGTCACCTCCGTCATAGCGCTTATTCTAGCATCCGCCGTCCATGCGGTTTTGTACAAAATTGACCGCATCCGCCCGCAAAAAGAGTCATAAATGGCGGTTGGCGGCGGTTTTCAGAGTAATGGCATTGAGTTGACGGTAATATTACGTTAAATTTAGCAAGTGTTATCTTGGAATAAGCAGGAGTAAAGCGGGAAATATGGCCAGAATCAGTCTGGAAAATGGCGAGTGCACCGCACAGTCTGTCAGCGACCGTCTACTGAAGTTGCTGAAAGTACGCGGCCCGCAGCAGGCCACCGAAGCCGGCAAAGTGCTGGGCACCACCGGCGAAGCGGCGCGTCAGCAGTTCGTCAAGCTGGCCAAAGAGGGCCTGGTGGAAGCGCGCGCCGAAACCCGCGGCGTCGGCCGCCCGGTGCAGCTGTGGCATTTGACCCCCGCCGGCAACGCCCAGTTCCCGGACGCGCACCCTGAACTGACGGTGCAACTGCTGCGCACCGTGCGCGATAAGCTCGGCGAGCAGGCGCTCGGCGTGCTGATTGAAAGCCGCGAGCAGGAAACGCGCATCAACTATAAGCAGGCGATGATCGGCGCCGTCACCCTGCAGGAGCGCGTCGCCCGTCTGGCGAAGGTGCGCTGCCACGAAGGCTATATGGCCGAATGGTGCGCGCTGGAAGACGGCAGCTACCAACTGGTGGAAAACCACTGCCCCATTTGCGCCGCCGCCAGCGTATGTCAAGGCTTTTGCCGTTCAGAACTCAGTATTTTCCGTGAGGTGCTGCAGGCGCAGGTGGAGCGTATCGAGCACGTCCTGTCTGGCTCTCGCCGCTGCGCCTACCGTATTTCTGATTTATAACGCACCCCGTGCGGGAAAATTAGGAGACCGAGCAATTGTTCCATCACGTCTACTTATACTACGTTGAGCGCTGCCCCGCCGCCGCGCGCATCAAAGGAGACGTTATGACCAGCCCGCACTTTTCCCCGCTTACCGCCCGTTCCCCCGCTTTAGCGCTGCGGTTTGGCGCGCCATGAAGCTGCATGCCGGATTCTGGCTGATCACCCTGTGCTTTGGCGCCTACTGGGGGCTGGCGGTGTACGGCCGCGACCGGGCGGCGCTGGCCCTGGCGATTGGCGCCGTAGCGGCGCTGGCGCTGACCCCGGCGACGCGGCGCAAATGGGCAGTGCTGGCGGCGCTGGCGGGCATCGCGATGGACGCCGTCTGGTGTTACGGCGGCGTGCTGCAGTTTACCGATCATGCCGGCGTGCCGGTCTGGATGATGGCGCTGTGGCTCGCCTTCGGCTGTTGGTGGTGCTGGCTGCTGCAGCTGATCCGCCTCTCCGCCTGGCCCATCGCCCTGTTCGGCGCGGTCGCCGGGCCGCTCAGCTACCTGCTCAGCTGGAAGTTACAGGCGTTCAGCCCGCAGATCGCCCCGGACCTGATGCTGCTGTCCCTCTCGGTCGGCTGGGCCGTTTACCTGCCTGCCGTCAGCTGGCCGCTGCTGCGCCGTCGCGCCGCGGCCTGAGCCCTCCAAGCACTGTCCGCACCAACGCTGCGGACTTTTAACATTTCACTAAAGCCGCCGCAGGGACTATACTCTTCCGCTGTTTTAAGCAACCTGCGAAACCGCCCCATGCTGAAAAAAGCCTTCGTCATCATTATCGCCCTGTGCGCCCTGGGTTCCCTCGGCGGCGTCTTCCTCGCCGGCCTGAACATCTACACCCGCTCCACCACGCCGCAGCCGGAAGCCAGCAGCGAAAACGCCGCGCCTTCCGTCATCCCGGCGCCGAGCGCGCAGGAGCGCTAAGCGTCAGAGCGCCGTCACGCCGGCCGCTGCCGCCTGCCGTTCCAGTTCGGCAATCACCTGGTAGTCCGCCCGCGGCACCAGGCTGAAATCGCCGATCAGCAGGCTGTCGCTGGCGGGGTCGCTGACCATTTCATTGGCCGCCGCGTGCAGGATCTCCACCTGCCCCTGCGACGTACCGGCGGCGGTGATCAGCGGTAACCCCGGCACCGAAGCGGTGCGGCCGATGATTTTCACCCCGTGCAGCGCCTCCGGCTGCGCCCGGCGCAGCAGTTCCAGACTGACGCTATCGATAGCGGCGATATCCGCCTCCCCGCGCTGGATCATCTTCAGCGACTGATAGTGCGCGCCGGAAGCCAGCGCCTTGCCGAAGAAGCGGCCGCCCTGCGCCAGCGGCGCAATCAGCGCCCGCAGGCTGTTATAGCCGGACTGTGAGTCGGTGCTGTTATACGCCGCCGTGCGGCCGCGGAAATCGGCCAGCCGTTCGCCAGGGTCGTCCTCCCGCACCACCAGCCAGCTGCTGTAATTGGGGCCGTTGCAGCCCTCGACCCGATAGTGATAGGTGCCGATCACCTGCACCTGCGGCAGATAGGCCACCAGCGGATAGCCGCAGGTCTGGCTGAGCAGCAGATCCGGCTGCCGCCAGTGCCGCGCCAGATCCTGCGGCCAGCTCAGCGTCTCCGGCGCCTCCAGACCGTAGGCCTGCAGCCTGGCGCGCAGCGCACGCCAGAACGGTTCCACCTGTTGATGCGTCACGCCGTACATCGGTAAAGATACTTGCATCGCCACTCCCCCATCCCGTCCATCCTGATGGCCTGCGCCGCCAACGCCGCGTCAGCCATGACGGATATGCCTTACCCAACGTTCAAACACCCTATCAACAATGATAGCCAGTAACGCCACAACCAGCGCGCCTTGAATCACATAGGCGGTATTAAAACCGCTCAGGCCGATAATGATCGGCGAACCGAGGGTTTTGCTGCCGACCGTCGAGGCGATGGCGGCGGTGCCGATATTGATAATCACCGAGGTGCGGACGCCGGCGAGGATCACCGGCGCGGCCAACGGCAGCTCGACGCGCCACAGCACCTGCCACGGGCTCATGCCGACGCCGTTCGCCACTTCCCGCGCCGCCGGCGGCACCGCGCCGATGCCGGCCAGCGTGCCCTGCAGGATTGGCAGCAGCCCGTACAGCACCAGCGCAATAATCGCCGGCTGCTCGCTAAAGCCCATCACCGGCACCGCCACCGCCAGCACCGCCACCGGCGGGAAGGTCTGGCCGACCGCCACCAGCGTCTCCACCAGCGAACGAAACTCCTGCCCGGCCGGCCGGGTGACCGCCACCCCGGCCGACACGCCGATCAGCACCGCAATCAGGCTGGAGATGCCCACCAGCGTCAGGTGGGCCAGCAGCAGCGAGATAAAACTGTCCTGCTGATACACCGGCCGCTGCAGCTCGGGGAACCAGTAGGCGAACAGGCCGTGCAGCTGGTTCATGCCGAACACCAGCGCCAGCAGCAGCGCCGTCGCCCACGGCAGCGGGTCGCGCAGCCAGCGCCACAGACCCCCGCTCATGACAGCGCCTGCTGCGGAGCAATCAGATCGTGAAAATGCAGCACGCCGCGCGCCGCGCCCTGCTCATCCACCACCGGCAGCCGGTCGCTGCCGCGGGCGACAAACACCGACAGCGCCTCGCGCAGGCTCATCGCGGTGCTGATCGGCTCGCCGTCGGCCTGGCCGGGGCGCACCCGCTCGCCGACGTACCCCAGCGCCAGCAGCTTGATGCCGCGATCGCTGCGGCCGAAGAAGTCGCGCACAAAGTCGTTGGCCGGGCGGGTCAGCATCTCCAGCGGCGTACCCTGCTGCACCACGCGGCCGGCGTCCATCAGCACCACCCGGTCCGCCAGCGCCAGCGCCTCGTCGATATCGTGCGTCACCAGCACGATGGTGCGGCCGGACAGCTGGTGAATACGCGCCACCTCCGCCTGCAGCGCCGCGCGGGTCACCGGGTCGAGCGCGCCGAACGGCTCATCCATCAGCAATACTTCCGGGTCGGCCGCCAGCGCCCGGGCGACGCCGACCCGCTGCTGCTGCCCGCCGGACAGCTGGTGCGGATAGCGGCGGCGGAACAGCGCCGGGTCCAGATGCAGCAGCTCCATCAGCTCCGTCACCCGGTCGCGGATGCGCGCGCGCGGCCATTTCAGCAGCTGCGGCACGGTGGCGATATTCTCCTCCACCGTCCAGTGGGGAAACAGCCCGATAGACTGGATGGCGTAGCCCATGCGCCGCCGCAGATCCTGCGGTTTGAACTTGTGGATCTCTTCACCGGCGAAGTAGATCTTGCCCTTATCGTGCTCAATCAGGCGGTTGATCATCTTCAGCGTGGTGGATTTCCCGGAGCCGGAGGTGCCGATCAGTACGGTAAATTCGCCGGCGGCGATATTCAGCGACAAATCATCCACCGCGGCTTTGCCCTGAAACAGCTTGCTTACCTGGTCAAAGTTAATCATCGGCGGGTTGCTTCCAAGATTGAAATTATCAGTTTAAACAGCGAGTCGACCACGACCGCCATCACGATCACCGGGATCACCCCGAGCAGCACCAGATCCAGCGCGCTGCTCAGCAGCCCCTGAAACACAATGGCGCCGAAGCCGCCGGCGCCAATCAGCGCGGCCACCACCGCCATGCCCACGGTCTGCACCGCCAGAATGCGCACCCCGGTCAGCAGCAGCGGCAACGCCAGCGGCAGCTGCACGCGTGCAAAGATCTGGCCGCGCGTCATACCCATGCCGCGGGCGGACTCGATCACGCTGGCCGGTACGCTCTGCAGTCCGGCGGTCACGCTGCGCACCAGCGGCAGCAGCGCGTACATCACCAGCGCGACGATCGCCGGCGCCAGCCCGATGCCGTTGACGCCGTGGCGCGCCAGCCACGGGATCGCCGCCGCCAGCCCGGCCAACGGTGCGATCAGCAGGCCGAACAGCGCGATCGACGGCACGGTCTGGATAATATTGAGCGTGGAAAACACCGGCGTCTGCCAACGCTGCGAGCGGAAACAGAGCACGCCGAGCGGCACGCCGATCGCCAGCGTCGGCAGCACCGTCAGCAGCAGAATGGTCAGGTGCTGCCACAGCGCGGCGTCAAACACCTCGCGCCGGTTGTGGTACTCCTTCAGCAGCGAGAGCGCATCCAGCTGCTGGCTGAACAGCAGCCACAGCGCCGGCGCCAGCGTCAGCAGGTTGCCGCAGATGCGCCACAGCGGCGAGGCGGTGATGCGCTCCATGGCGTTGGCCGCCATCAGCAGGCACAGCGCCAGCATCAGCCAGCAGCCGCCGCTCCAGGAGGTGCGCGCCAGCGCCGAACCGCTCTGCGCCAACTGCCGTGCGGCATCGCCGCTCAGCCACAGGCTCAGCGTCAGCAGCGCCGAGGCGGCCAGCACCGTCAGCAGCGCGTACCCGCGCCGCGGCGGCAGCAGACTGAGCAACGCCAACGCCGCCAGCGGCGCCAGCAGCCACAGCGCGCGGCCGTGCAGCAGAGAGAGCAGGGAAATACTTTGCCCGGACAGCAGGCGGTTGGGCGCATAGCTGAGGAACGGCAGGCCAAACGCCGCGAGAAGCAATAGCAGAAACAGCGTCAACAGCACGCGGTTTTTTAGAACGGTAGTCAAAGAAACGCTCCGGCATCCTGGTGTATCAGCGTCGCCGGGGAGCAGGGAGCGCCTCCCCGGCACGTTCGGTCATGGCGTCATCAGCCTTTGACAAAGCCTTTCGCTTTCAGGTAGTTCGCCGCCACCTGCTTGGCGTCCTGCCCTTCCACCGCAATCTGCGCGTTCAGCTGCTGCAGCGTCGGGCCGTCCAGCGAGGCGAACACCGGTTTCAACAGCGCGGCGATGGCGGCGTGCTGCACCAGCGCGCTTTCGCGGATCACCGGCGCCGGCGCATAGATCGGCTGCACGCCCTGCGGATCCGCCAGCGTCTGCAGGCCCAGCGCCGCCACCGGGCCGTCGGTGCCGTAGGCCATGGCGGCATTCACGCCGGAGGTCTGCTCCGCCGCCGCCTTGATGGTGACCGCGGTATCACCGCCGGCCAGCGACAGCAGCTGATCCTGCTTCAGCGTAAAGCCGTAGGCTTTCTGGAACGCCGGCAGCGCGTCCGGCCGCTCGATAAATTCCGCCGAGGCCGCCAGCTTGAACGTGCCGCCGCCGTTAATCCATTTGCCCAGATCCGCCAGCGTTTTCAGCTGGTTGGCCGCCGCCACGTCCTGACGCACCGCGATAGTCCAGGTATTGTTGGCCGGCGCCGGGTCCAACCACACCAGTTTGTTTTTGTCGTAATCGAGCTGTTTCACTTTGGCGAAACCGGCCTGCGCATTCTTCCACGCCGGGTCTTTTTCATCCGCGAAGAAAAAGGCGCCGTTGCCGGTATATTCCGGGTAGATATCAATTTCGCCGGCGGTAATCGCGCCGCGCAGCACCTTGGTGGTGCCCAGCTGCAGTTTGTTGACGGTTTTGATGCCGTTGGCTTCCAGCACCTGCACGATAATATTGCCCAGCAGCGAGCCTTCGGTGTCGATTTTAGAGCCGACGCGAACCGACTCCGCCGCCTGCGCGCCGCCGGCGGTCAGTGTCAGAATGCTCAGCGCCAACGCCAGAAAGCGTCCGCGCGGGGAGATAAATGCCATGGTGTCGTCCTCTTGGTTTTATAAATACCGCTCTACCCGTCATACTTCAAGCCGCAGGTGCGTTGGCTGCGCTCAGTCACCCGAATCACTGACCAGAGTAAGCTCATCGGGATTCCTTCCCTTGCCGCCTTCCTGCAACTCGAATTATTTAGGCTATAAAACGCGCTTCCAGCGCGTGATAAAGATTGCCGCCGTAGCGCCGGCGGCGTTCTGGTTCCCCTTACCGCCGTCGCCCGCCAGAAACGGATGTACGCCGACGTCGACCGGCGTGACGGCATGCCGTTTAAACCAGCTGCCGTACCCCGGCACCACAAACCCCTGGCTGCGTTGCCGGTAGGCGTCGCGTTCGGCCAGATAGACCTTGCGCAGGCCGTACCACGGCAGCCCGGGTAAATCGTGATGTACTAAATGATAGTTCAGATTGAGAAAAAGCAGCCGCCAGGGCCAGGCGGCCTCGTTCAGCACCGAGCGCGCCGCCGCCTCATGCTCGGCGCGATGCTCGTAAAAAGAACGGATCTTGCCGATCGCCAGCGCCGGATAGCTGACCAGCAGCAGATAAAACCACGGCGCAATCCCCTGCCGCTGCAGCCACAGCAGCAGCCACGCCAGCAGCGCGCCGTGCAGCAGCCACATCGCCAGCGCCCGCCGGTCGCCCGCCGCTATGCGCCGCAGCGCTCCGGCCGCCAGCAGGGCGATATCCCACAGCGGCGACAGCAGCATCCGCCCCGGCAGGCAGTTGCGCAGCGCCGTCAGCCGCGGCAGCAGGCGGGGAAAACGCCGCCACTGCGCCCGGGTGAAATAGTAGCTTTCCGGGTCACGCTGCGGATCGGTGAGGTGCGGGTTGCGGTGATGGCGCAGGTGGCTATCGCGGTACAGGCCGTAGGGATACCACACCGCCAGCGGCAGCAGGCCGAACAGCTGGTTCAGCCGCGGCCAGCGCGTGGGGTGGCCGTGAATCAGCTCATGCTGCAGCGACAGATAGCCGGTGGTGAACAGGATCAGCAGCGGCGTCGCCAGCCACGGCCCCAGTACGCGCCAGCCCGCCGCCGTCAGAAACCAGCCGCCGTACACCAGCGCGATCACGCCCCAGGTGGGCAACTCCAGCCGCCACCACCACTGTCGGCGCAGCCGCCGGATCCAGCGGCGCTGACGGGCGTGCAGATAGTGGCTGTGACCGGCGGATGTGGACATGCTGACGACTCGCAGTGAAAAATTTCACCCAGTATCGGCGAGGCGAATCGGCGCGCCAAATAACGAAAATGGCAAAGCTCAGCGAAAAACCGGCGTAGCGGCAAGGGCTATACTTACCGCTGCACGCCAACGCCAGCGGAGGCTTGATGACCGGAAAACGCTGCGCCGCCGTAACCACCTCAGCGGGCGGCGACTTACGCTTTGCGCCCCTGCGCCTGCGGCCGCCGCGGGTGGACGAGGTCGTGGTGCGTCTGGCCGGCTGCGGCATCTGCCATACCGATCTCAGCTGCCGCAGCGGCGCCGCCGCCGGCGCGATCCTTGGTCACGAGGGCGCCGGCATCGTCGAACGCGTCGGCAGCGCGGTGCGCGCGGTGCAGCCCGGCGATGCGGTGGTGCTCTCCTTCCAGTCCTGCGGCCGCTGCGCCGCCTGCCTTCGCCGCCATCCGGCCGGCTGCGAGCACTTCTGGCAGCTTAACTTCGACTTTCAGCGGCTGGATGGCAGCAGCGGCTATCTGCCGCCGCTGCGCGGCCACTTCTTCGGCCAGTCGGCGTTCGCCACCCACGCGCTGGCCAGCGAGCGCAATCTGGTGCGGGTGGCCGACAACCTGCCGCTGGCTACCCTGGCGCCGCTCGGCTGCGGGCTGCAAACCGGCGCCGGAACGGTGCTCAACGCGCTGAACCTGCAGGCCGGCGAGCGGCTGCTGGTGCTCGGCGTCGGCGCCGTCGGCCTGGCGGCGGTGATGGCGGCCAAACTACGCAATGCCGACGCCATCGTGGCGCTGGATCGTCTGGAAACGCGCCTGCGCTACGCCGGTGAACTGGGGGCCACGCAGACGCTGAGCGATGCGCGGCAAATTGCGCAGCTGCCCGTACTGGATGCGGTGATCGACACCACCGGCGAACAGGGTCTGATTCAAGCGGCATGGCAGCGGCTGCGGCGCGGCGGTACGCTGGCGCTGCTGACCGGCGGCGGCGTGGTGAAATTTTCTCACGATCGGCGCATTCTCAGCGTGATTCAGGGTGATGCCGTACCGCAACAGTTTATTCCCTACCTGATCGAACAGTGGCGCAACGGCCGCTTTCCCTTTGAACGCCTGCTGCGTTTTTACCCGTTTGCGGCCATCAATCAGGCGCTGGCCGCCGCCCAGCGCGGTGAGGCGATCAAGGCGGTGATCCGCTTTGATTAATCCCTGCGGAAACAACGGTTAAATATTATTTAACATGATGATTTTTCAACATCTTCCGGTTGTATGCTTATAACCAGAAAGCATTGGTTTTTCCCGCGCGCGCGCCGCTAAGCTCGACGCTTTGCCTATCAGAAAATTATTATTATGACGACAGACATCGCGGCCCCCTCTGCCGCACCTTCTTATGCAGGGAACGCCGACGCGGCCAGCGTCACCATCCGCAGCGCCGCCGACGTCTCACGGCTGGTCAACAGCGGCGCGGCCAAGCGCAGCGATGCGCGCATCGTGGTCGCCATCGCGCTCGGCGGCGTATTTCTTGACGCGTACGATCTGGGCGCGCTGGCGTTCGGCATCAAGGATGTGGCGCGCGAGTTCAACCTTTCCCCCACCGGCACCGGGCTGGTGGCCTCGGCCATTACCTTCGGCGCGATTATCGGCGCCTTTATCGGCGGCTACCTGACCGACAAAATCGGCCGCTACCGGGTGTTTATGGCCGATATGTTTTTCTTTGTGGTGGCGGCGCTGGCCTGCGCCTTCGCGCCGAATGAGTGGGTGCTTGGCGGCGCGCGCTTTGTGATGGGGCTGGGAGTCGGCATCGATCTGCCGGTCGCCATGGCGTTTCTGGCCGAGTTCTCCCGCCTGTCCGGCCGCGGCAACAAGGCGGCGCGCATCGCCATGTGGTGCCCGACCTGGTATGCGGCGATCAGTATCTCCTACCTGCTGGTGCTGTTGCTGTATGCGGTGCTGCCGGAGGGGCATACCGACTGGCTGTGGCGGCTGATCCTCGGCTTCGGCGCGGTGCCCGCCCTGCTGATTATCGCCGTCCGCAGCCGCTATATGAGCGAATCGCCGGTGTGGGCCGCCAATCAGGGCGATCTGCAGGGCGCCGCCGCCATTCTGCGCCGCTCCTACAATATCCACGCGCGGGTGGCCGCAGACGCCGAACAAACGCCGGCCGCACCGGCCAGACGCGCCGCCTGGCGCAACTACGGTGAACTGCTCAAAGGGGTGTATCTGCGGCGCACCGTGCTGGCGACCACCATCGCCATCGCCTCTTCCTTTGCCTATAACGCCGTCGCCTTCGGCCTGCCGGTGATCCTCTCCACCTTTTTGGCGCAGTCGATGCTCAGCACCATTCTGGTGTCGCTGGCGCTGAACCTGCTGTTCGCCTTCGTCGGCGGCCTGCTGGCGGTGCGGCTGGTGCCGCGCTTCGGCGCCTGGAAAATGACGCTGCTCGGCTACGCCTGCCAGCTGGCGGCGCTGCTCGGGCTGGCGCTGGTCGGCCTGCCGAACGGCGGCGGCGAGGCGGCCTTCTCCATCGGCATGCTGGCGCTGTTCCTGCTCGGCCAGGGCTTCGGCCCCGGTTCGCACAGCATGACCTTCGCCTCGCTGAGCTACCCCACCTCGCTGCGCGGCGTCGGCGTCGGTTTTAACCAGACGCTGATGCGCGCCAGCTCCACGCTGTCGCTGTTCCTGTTCCCGGTGCTCTCCGCCGCGCTGGGCACCGGCGTGTTCTGGGTGATCGCCCTGGCGCCGCTGGTCGGGCTGGCCGCCCTGCTGCTCATCCGCTGGGAGCCGGCCGGCTATGACGTCGACGCCGAGGATTTCCGCCCGGCGTAATCCGCCGCTGACGCTGCGCCGGCCTGTTCCGCCGGCGCGCTCTCCGCACCAAGCCGCGCCTGCAGCTGCTCGCGCCACCACTGCGCCGCCAGTCCGCTGGCGTTTTCCCGCCAGCCGACGTAGGTGTCGCTGCTCAGGCTCACGCCCTCAACGCTTTTCGCCACCAGCTCGCCGCTGTCCAGATAGGGCTGCGCCAGCGACAGCGGCAGGTAGCCGCAGCCCAGCCCCGCCAGCTGCGCCTTCAGTTTGGCATCGAAACTGAACACCGTCAGCGTGTCCTGCTCATCCAGCAGGTGCAGGCTCTGCGGCGCATTGACCCGCGACGTATCGCGCACCGCTACCGCACGCTGCTGGCGAACCCGCTCCCGGGTCAACGGCTCCGCGACCGCCGCCAGCGGATGCTGCGGCGCCACGGCGAAGACATAGTGCAGCTTGCCCAGTTTGCGGTAGGCAAAGCCGGTGCGCGAGGGCGGCTCGCTGATGGCGCCGATAACGATATCGGCGCAGCCGTGCAGCAGAGACTCCCAGCAGCCGGCCAGCACCTCGTGGCTGAAACGCAAACGGGTATGGGGATGCTGACGGTAGAAGTCGTCAATCAGCGGCAGCAGGTGCTCAAACGGAAACGCGGCGTCAACGCCGAGGGTCAGTTCGCTCTCCCAGCCGCTCTCCACATAGCGCGCCTGCTGCTCCAGATCCTGCGCGGCGCGCAGCAGCACCCGCCCTTTCTCCAGCATCAGTTTGCCGGTATCGGTAAAGCGCGCGCGATGGCCGGAGCGGTCCAGCAGCGTCACGCCGAGGTCGCTCTCCAGCTTTTGCACCGTATAGCTCAGCGCCGACGGCGTTTTAAACAGCCGCGCCGCCGCTGCGGCAAAGGTGCCGTAGCGTTCCAGCGCATCAAGAATTAACAGCGCTTCCAGATTCAGTCGCACACCCCATCTCCCGCGTATAAAAAAACTTAACAAGACGACAAAAATTCTGCGCTATCTTTGCGCAGCGCCGCTTTCTACCATGCCTCTCAGACAGCAATAGCAAAAGCTTTTTCAACCGTAATTCACTCTGGGATGGTAAATTATGTCTAAGTTTCAATTGCTTGATCCAACCAACTCCGCACTGATTTTTATCGACCACCAGCCGCAGATGGCGTTCGGCGTTGCCAATATCGACCGGCAGCAGCTGAAAAATAACGTGGTGGCGCTGGCCAAGGCCGGCAAGATTTTCAACGTGCCGACCCTGTTTACCTCGGTGGAAACCGAAAGCTTCAGCGGCTATATCTGGCCGGAACTGCTGGCGGTGCATCCGGACAGCCAGCCGATTGAACGCACCTCGATGAACTCCTGGGAAGACGCCGCCTTTGTGCGCGCCGTGGAGGCCACCGGCCGCAAAAAACTGGTGATCTCGGCGCTGTGGACCGAAGTCTGCCTGACCTTCCCGGCGCTGATGGCGCTGGAGGCCGGCTATGAGGTGTACGTGGTCACCGACACCTCCGGCGGCACCTCGGCGGACGCCCACGAACGCGCCATCGATCGTATGGTGCAGGCCGGCGCGGTGCCGGTGACCTGGCAGCAGGTGCTGCTGGAGTACCAGCGCGACTGGGCGCGCAAGGAGAGCTACGACGCCGTGATGGATCTGGTGCGCGAACACAGCGGCGCTTACGGCATGGGCGTCGACTACGCTTATACCATGGTGCACCACGCGCCGGCGCGCACGGCGAAGTAACCCCACCCGGCTCCCCGGCGCCGCGCCGGGGAGCGTGTTCAGGAGACGCTGCGCATGCCACACCCACAGCACGCCACGCTGGTGATTACCCATCGCCCGACGCCGGACAACGTGCCGGCCTATGAAGCCTGGCTGAAACGCATTATGCCGCACGCCGCCGAATTTACCGGCCACCTCGGCGTTAACGTGATTCGCCCCGCCGGCGCGGAGCAGAGCTACACCATTCTGGTGCGCTTTGATAACGTCGATAACCTCTACCGCTGGCTGCATTCGCCGCAGCGCGAAGAGTATATCCGCCAGGTGACGCCGCTGCTGGCGGCGGAAGATCATATTGAAATCCGCCCCGGCGCCGAATTCTGGTTTACGCCGCCCGACCCGCGCGTGCGCCCGCCGGCGAAATGGAAGCAGTTTCTGATCACGCTGGCGGTGATTTTTCCGTCCACCCATCTGGTGCCGTGGCTGTGGGGAGCCTTGCTGCCCCGGCTGCAGGGCACATTCGGCGGCCACCTGCTTAACGACGCCAGCGTCGTGGCGCTGGTGGTGTTTCTCTGGATGCCGATTGTGACGCGCCTGTTTAACCACTGGCTGACCCGCCATTAACCCACGTCGGGAGAAGATAATGAGTCATTACGCCACACTGATTATCACCAACGGTAAGTTCCATACCGTCGATCGCACCAACCCCACCGCGCAGGCGGTGGCGATCAAGGACGGCAAGTTTCTGGCGGTCGGCAGCGAAAGCGAGGTGATGCGCCATGCCGATGACGCCACGCAGATTATCGACCTGCAGGGCCATACGGCGATCCCCGGCCTCAATGATTCCCACCTGCACCTGATCCGCGGCGGCCTGAACTATAACCTGGAGCTGCGCTGGGAGGGCGTACCGTCGCTGGCCGACGCGCTGCGCATGCTGCGGGAACAGGCGCTGCGCACCCCCAGCCCGCAGTGGGTGCGGGTGGTCGGCGGCTGGAGCGAGTTTCAGTTTGCCGAGCGCCGCATGCCGACGCTCGATGAGATCAATCAGGCGGCGCCGGACACGCCGGTGTTTGTGCTGCATCTGTACGATCGCGCCCTGCTGAACCGCGCCGCGCTGAAGGTGGCGGGCTACACCAAAGAGACGCCGAACCCGCCGGGCGGCGAGATCCAGCGCGACGCCAACGGCAACCCCACCGGCATGCTGATCGCCAAACCCAACGCCATGCTGCTGTACGCCACGCTGGCCAAGGGGCCGCGGCTGCCGCTGGAGCAGCAGGTTAACTCCACCCGTCAGTTTATGCGCGAGCTGAACCGCCTGGGGCTGACCAGCGCCATCGACGCCGGCGGCGGCTTCCAGAACTACCCGGAAGATTATCAGGTGGTTGCCGAGCTGCATGAAAAACGGCAGCTGACGGTGCGCATCGCCTATAACCTGTTTACCCAGCGGCCGCAGCAGGAGCTGGAAGACTTCCGGCTGTGGACCGATATGCTCAAGCCGGGCCAGGGCACCGATTTTTACCGCCATAACGGCGCCGGCGAGATGCTGGTGTTCTCCGCCGCCGATTTCGAAGACTTCCTGCAGCCGCGCCCGGATCTGCCGCCGGGCACCGAGGAGGAGCTGGAGCGGGTGGTGCGCCATCTGGTGGAGCACCGCTGGCCGTTCCGCCTGCACGCCACCTATGATGAATCCATCAGCCGCATGCTCGACGTGTTTGAGAAAGTGAACCGCGAGATCCCCTTTAACGGCCTGCACTGGCTGTTCGACCACGCCGAAACCATCACCGAACGCAATATCGAGCGGGTGAAGGCGCTGGGCGGCGGCATTGCGGTTCAGCACCGGATGGCGTTTCAGGGGGAATATTTTGCCGAGCGCTACGGTCAGCAGGCCGTTAAACAGACGCCGCCGGTGGCGAAAATGCTGGCCGCACAACTGCCGGTCGGGCTGGGCACCGACGCCACCCGCGTCGCCAGCTACAACCCGTGGACGGCGCTGTATTGGCTGGTGTCCGGCCGCACCGTCGGCGGCATGCAGATGTATGACGAACAGAACCGGCTCGATCGCGACACCGCGCTGATGCTGTGGACGCAGGGCAGCGCCTGGTTCTCCAGCGAGCAGGGGAAAAAAGGCCAGATCAAGGTGGGACAGCTGGCGGACCTGGCGGTGCTGTCGCAGGACTACTTCAGCGTCGCAGAGGAGCAGATTAAGGGCATCGAGTCGCTGCTGACGCTGGTGGACGGCAAGGTGGTGTACGCCGCCGGCCCGTTCTCGCCGCTGGCGCCGCCGCCGATTCCGGTGCTGCCGGAGTGGTCGCCGGTGACCAACGTGCCGGGCCACTACCGCTCGGCGCCGCCGGCTGCGGCAAAAGTGGGGCTGGCCGCTGCGCCGCACCAGTGTTGCGGCCCGTGCGGCGTGCATGCGCACCAGCACGATATCGCCCGCGGCGCCGGCGTCCCGGTCTCTGACGACCGGGCTTTCTGGGGCGCGCTCGGCTGTTCGTGCTTCGCGTTTTAAGCGTCCGCAGCGCCCTGGCAGGCTGCCAGCTTGATAAGCTGGCAGCCTGCCAACCCACCAAATCAATAAGCAATTAAGTTAATAAGCTAATAACCAAATAATTTACCAGCTTAATTAACCCAGCCCCTCAGCCAGCTGCGCCGCTAGGCGTCGGCACAGCGCTTCTGTTAGGATAAAAATGCGCGTGCGGACGCGCCTCGTCCGCACAACCGTCACGATCCACAGAGATAAGATGAATGTCGCCGAAGATTTTAATCAGCGCCTGCCTGGCCGGTTTCAAAGTACGCTATAACGGTTCCGATAAGCCGTTGCCGGACGCGGCGCTGACGCGCTGGCAGCAAGAGGGACGTCTGGTGGTGTGTTGTCCGGAGCTGGCGGCGGGTTTCTCCACCCCGCGTCCGGCGGCGGAAATCAGCCCCGATGCCGACGGCGCAGCGGTGCTCGCCCAGCGGGCGCAGGTACGTGAAACCACCGGCGCCGACGTCACCGCCCCCTACCTGCTGGGCGCGCAGCTGGCGCTGGAAACCGCGCGTCGTCACGGCTGCCGCTTTGCGCTGCTGACCGACGGCAGCCCCTCCTGCGGCAGCCAGCTGATCTACGACGGCAGCTTCAGCGGCCAAAGCAAGCCCGGCAGCGGCGTTACCGCCGCCCTGCTGCGGCAGCAGGGCATTGAGGTGTTTTCCGACCGGCAGATCGCGGCGCTGGTGGCCCGCGTCAGCGAGTACGAGCGGCAAGCAGCGCCGCCAGCCGCTGACGCAGATGGGCAATCCCCTGCGGGTGGTGAATAAATTCCTCGATCGGCATCATGCGCCAGTACTGACCTTCATCGCCGAAGCGCACGGCGGCGATTTGCCGCGCGCTGAGCGCCCCCAGCATAAACCAGGTAGCAGGATCCCCCGGCCGCCGTCCGGGATAGCAACGGCGCTCATGCACCTGAGCGGCGGCAAGCGTCAGACCGAACTCTTCGTAGGTTTCCCGCTGCACGCACTGCAGCGGCGTTTCCGCCCCTTCGCGCCCGCCGCCGGGCAGGTCCCACTGGCCGGGCCACGGGATATCGTCGCGGCAGTCGCGCCGGTAAACCAGCACCTGACCCTGATGCAGCAGCGCGATCTTCGCGCCGCCGAAATCCTGCTCCGCCATCGTCGGCTCCTTATCATCCGTCGCGCCAGCATGCCGTCCCGATGCGTCATAATGCAAGCGGGGCAATTTAGGGTATAGTAAAAACTGGTTTTCATGACGGACGAACACTCATAATGAACTCTCCTTTTCTGGTTACCCCACAATGGCTTGAACAACATCTCCACGATGCGGATCTGGTGCTGGTCGATGTGCGCATGTCGCCGCCGGGCCTGACGCCGAAGAAAGATATGCAGGCCGAATTTGAACGCGGCCATCTGCCGGGCGCGGTCTATTTCGATATCGACGACGTCGCCGACAAACACAGCGCGCTGCCGCATATGCTGCCGGACGCCGCAGCCTTCGGCCGCGCGGCGGGCGAGCTGGGCATCAGCGAAAACAGCACGCTGGTGTTCTATGACGAGGGCAACCAGTTTTCCGCCCCGCGCGGCTGGTGGACCTTCCGCAATTTCGGCGCCCAACGGGTTTACGTGCTGGATGAGGGGCTGAACGGCTGGACGACGCGCGGCAACGCGCTGGAAACCGGCCCCGCCAAACGGCCGGCCGCCGTGTTTAACGCCAGCTTCAACCCGGCGGCGGTGGTTGACATGGTGCAGGTGGAGCAGGCGCTGGGCAGCGATATCCAGATCCTCGACGCGCGCGCCGCCGCCCGCTTCTACGGCGACGCGCCGGAACCGCGTCCCGGCCTGCACCGCGGCCATATTCCCGGCAGCATCAATATTCCCTACGGCGAGCTGCTGGAAAACGGCCGCGTCAAATCGCTGGAAGCGCTGCGGGAGACCTTCAGCGCCAAAGGGGTCGATATTAACGGCCCGATCGTCGTCAGCTGCGGCTCCGGCGTCACCGCCGCGGTGCTGGCCTTTGGCCTGCAGTCGCTGGGCGCGCCGCAGGTCAGGCTGTATGACGGCTCCTGGAGCGAATGGGGCCTGCTGGACGGCAAGCAGCCGATAGCCACCAGGTAACCCCCGCGCCCGCCGCCGCAGGCTTTCACCACGGCGGCGGGCGGTTTAAATCGCCACCAGCGCCCTGGCGCCCTCCCGCTCCATATCGGCGCCCGCGCCGCGCTGCACAATGCTGCCGCGCGCCATCACCAGGTAGCTGTCCGCCAGTTCGGCGGCAAAGTCATAAAACTGCTCCACCAGCAGGATCGCCATCTCCCCCTGCGCCGCCAGCTGTCCGATCACCGCGCCAATCTCCTTAATCACCGACGGCTGAATGCCTTCGGTAGGCTCATCCAGAATCAGCAGGCTCGGCCGGCAGGCCAGCGCCCGGCCGATCGCCAGCTGTTGCTGTTGGCCGCCGGACAGGTCGCCGCCGCGCCGGTGCTTCATCTGCGCCAGCACCGGGAACAGCGGGTAAATGCTGTCCGGCACGCGCTTCGCCTCCGCCGCGCTGAAGCGCGACAGCCCCATCAGCAGGTTCTCCTCCACCGTCAGCCGCGGAAAAATCTCGCGCCCCTGCGGCACATAGGCGATGCCGGCCTGCACCCGTAGGTGGGGCTTATAGCCGTTGAGGCGCTGCCCCTGCCAGCTGATATCGCCGCTTTTCGCCGGCAGCAGCCCCATCAGACACTTCAGCAAGGTGGTTTTGCCCACGCCGTTGCGCCCCAACAGGCAGGTCACCTCGCCAATCCGCGCCTCAAAAGAGACGCCGCGCAAAATATGGCTGCCGCCGTAATATTGGTTCAGCTCGTTCACTTGCAGCATCACGCTTTCCTCTTTAAATGCGCCTCAGCGTCCCAGATAGACGTCAATCACCCGCTCGTCGGCCTGCACCTGCGCCAGCGAGCCTTCCGCCAGCACCTGCCCCTGATGCAGCACCGTCACGCGATCGGCGATGGCTTCGACAAACCCCATATCGTGCTCCACCACCATCAGCGAATGGCTGCCCGCCAGAGATTTGAACAGTTCGGCGGTGTACTCGGTTTCCGCATCGGTCATGCCGGCCGCCGGCTCATCCAGCAGCAGCAGATGCGGCTCCTGCACCAGCAGCATGCCGATCTCCAGAAACTGCTTCTGGCCGTGCGACAGCAGCCCGGCCGGCCGGTGACGCTGATTCATCAGCCGCAGCGTCTGCAGCATCTGCTCGATGCGGTCGCGCTGCTCGCCGCTCAGCCTGGCGCGCAGGCAGGCCCACACCGAACGGCGGTTCTTCTGCGCAATCTCCAGGTTCTCAAACACCGTCAGCGCTTCAAACACCGTCGGCTTCTGGAACTTGCGGCCAATGCCGGCCTGCGCGATGCGGATCGGATCCATCTGCATCAGATCGCGCGTCTGGTCGTAAAACACCCGCCCGCTGTCCGGCCGGGTTTTGCCGGTGATCACATCCATCAGCGTGGTTTTGCCCGCGCCGTTCGGCCCGATCACGCAGCGCAGTTCGCCGACGCCGATCTGCAGCGACAGATCGCGCAGCGCATGGAAGCCGTCGAAACTGACGTTGATCTTCTCCAGCTGCAGCACCGGATCGGTCTGTCCGCGGCGTTTATCGGCCGGCAGCGGGTGGGTAAACAGCTCATCGGTCATCTGCATGGCGTTCATGGCGCTTTCCTCCGGCGCAGCAGGCCGATCACGCCCTGCGGCAGGAACAGCGTCACCACGATAAACATCAGCCCGAGGAACAGCTGCCAGTATTCCGGCATCGCCACGGTGAACCAGCTCTTGGCGCCGTTGACAATGCCTGCGCCGAGCAGCGGCCCGACCAGCGTGCCGCGCCCGCCCAGCGCCACCCAGATAGCGGCTTCGATCGAGTTGGTGGGCGACATTTCGCCGGGGTTGATAATGCCCACCTGCGGCACGTACAGCGCGCCGGCCAGCCCGCACAGCACCGCCGACAGCGTCCAGACGAACAGTTTGAAACCGCGCGGCTGATAGCCGCAGAACGTCAGGCGGTTTTCCGCATCGCGCACCGCCGTCAGCACGCGGCCGAATTTACTGCGCGCCAGCGCGAAGCCCAGCCCCAGGCTGGCGACCAGCAACAGCACCGTCGCCAGAAACAGCGCCACGCGGGTGCCGGTCGCCGCGATCGGCGCCCCCAGCAGGGTGGTGAAGCCGGTAAAGCCGTTATTGCCGCCGAAGCCGGTTTCGTTACGGAAAAACAGCAGCATGCCGGCGTAGGTCAGCGCCTGCGTCATAATGGAGAAATACACCCCTTTGATTTTCGAGCGGAAGGCAAAGTAGCCGAACACCAGCGCCAACAGGCCCGGCGCCAGTACGATCAGACACAGCGCCCAGGCGAAATACTGCGTGCCGCTCCAGAACCACGGCAGCTCGCTCCACGACAGAAACGACATAAACGCCGGCAGGCCGTCGCCGGCCGCCTGACGCATCAGGTACATGCCCATCGCGTAGCCGCCGAGGGCAAAGAACAGGCCGTGGCCGAGCGACAGCAGCCCGGCGTAGCCCCACACCAGATCCAGCGCCACCGCCACCACCGCGTAGCACAGGATTTTCCCCGTCAGCGTCAGGGTGTAGGTGGAGATCGCCAGCGGGTGCCCGGCGGGCAGCAGCGCCAGAAACGGCATGATTAACAGCGCCAGCAGCAACAGCGTGCCGAGGGTCAGCGCCGTCCGCGGCGCTTTCTGCACGCCGCTGAGGGTTAAGGGTTGGCTCATCAGTCGGTCACCCTGCCCTTCAGGGCGAACAGCCCCTGAGGACGTTTCTGAATAAATAGGATAATCAGCGCCAGAATCAGGATTTTGCCCAGCACGGCGCCAATCTGCGGTTCAAGAATTTTGTTGACGATGCCGAGGCCGAACGCCGCCGCCACCGTGCCGGCCAGCTGTCCGACGCCCCCGAGCACCACCACCAGAAACGAGTCGATGATATAGCCCTGCCCCAGTTCCGGCCCAACGTTGCCCAGTTGCGACAGCGCCACGCCGCCCAGCCCGGCGATGCCGGAGCCTAACCCGAAGGCCAGCATATCCACCCGCCCGGTCGGCACGCCGCAGCAGGCGGCCATCGCGCGGTTTTGCGTCACCGCGCGCACATTCATGCCCAGACGGGTTTTGTTCAGCAGCAGCCAGGTAAGCAGCAGCACCAGCGCCACAAACACGATTACCGCGATGCGGTTCCACGGCAGCACCAGATTCGGCAGCAGCTGAATACCGCCGGACAGCCAGGCCGGGTTGGCGACCTCGACGTTCTGCGCGCCGAACAGCAGCCGCACCAGTTGGATCAGCACCAGGCTGATGCCCCAGGTCGCCAGCAGCGTTTCCAGCGGCCGGCCGTACAGATGACGGATCACCGTACGCTCGAGCAGCATGCCGATGCCGGCGGTCACGGCGAACGCTGCCGGCAGCGCCGCCAGCGGATAGAACGCCAGCCACTGCGGCGCCAACTGCTGGAACGCCCCCTGCACCAGATAGGCCGCGTAGGCGCCGAGCATCAGCATTTCGCCGTGGGCCATATTGATCACCCCGAGCAGGCCGTAGGTGATCGCCAGCCCGAGCGCCGCCAGCAGCAGGATCGACCCCAGCGACAGGCCGGTAAACGCCTGGCCGAGCAGATCGCCGATCATCAGCCGGTGCGTGACGCGGGTCAGGCTCTGCTGGGCGGCGGCGCGTACGGCGGCGTCCGGTTCGCCGTCCGCGGCGCTCAGCGCCTGCAGCCGCGCCTGGGTCTGCGGATCGCCCGACTCGCCCAGCAGCTGCACCGCCTGCAGACGCACCTGCGGATCGGCGTCGCTCAGCTGCAGGTTGGCCAGCGCGATGCGCAGCGCGTCGCGCACCGCCTCATCCGGCTCCTGCGCCAGCCGTTGTTTCAGCAGCGGCCGCTGGTCGCGCTGCGCGTCACGCTGCAGCGTCTGCGCCGCCTGCAGCCGCGCCGCCTTATCGCCGCTCACCAGCTGTTGCGCCGCCAGCGCGTTGGCGACCAGGATGCGCAGCCGGTTGTTCAGGCGCACTTTTTTCGGCGTTCCCTGCGGCGCGGCGTCGCCCTCCAGCGGCGTCCAGCCGCCGTTCTGGCGGGTAAATGCGCGCCCGGCGGCGTCCAGCGCCAAGTTTTCCTGTTTCAGCGCCTGCAGCAGCGGCAGACGTGCGGCGTCGGGCGCGCTCGCCCAGCTCTGCAGTAATTTGGCCTGCTGGCTGCGGCCGGCGGCGGCGAAGTCACCGGCCGATCCTGCCTGCGCCCACAGCGGCAGGCAGCACAACAGCCAGAGAAATGGCCGCAGTCGGGATAAACATAAAGATTGCATCATGCTGCTTCTCTGTCGGGGCCGGCTACGCCCGGCCCCATCGTGGTTACTCCATCAGCGGGCGCGGCGAGCCGCGCGCCGCACGCTTAGTTGCCCCCTTTCACCGGCTGGTCAGGCTTTTTATCGTTGCCGGCGATATACGGGCTCCACGGCTGCGCCCGCAGCGGCTGTTCGCTCTGCCACACCACGTTGAACTGGCCGTTGTCCTCAATTTCGCCAATCATCACCGGCTTGTGCAGGTGGTGGTTGACAGCGTCCATCGTCAGCGTAAAGCCCGACGGCGCGGCGAACTGCTGGCCGGCCATCGCGGCGCGCACTTTATCGACGTCGGTCGTGCCGGCCTTTTCCACCGCCTGCGCCCACATATGGATGCCGACATAGGTCGCCTCCATCGGGTCGTTGGTCACCGCGCTGGCGCTGTTCGGCAGGTTGTGCGCCTTGGCGTAGGCGCGCCACTCGGCGACAAACTTCTGGTTGGTCGGATTATCCAGCGACTGGAAGTAGTTCCACGCCGCCAGGTTGCCGACCAGCGGTTTGGTATCGATGCCGCGCAGCTCCTCCTCCCCGACCGAGAAGGCGATCACCGGCACGTCGGTGGCCTTGATGCCCTGATTGGCCAGCTCTTTATAGAACGGCACGTTGGAGTCGCCGTTAATGGTGGAGATCACCGCCGTATTACCGCCGGCGGAGAATTTCTTGATATTGGCGACGATGGTCTGATAGTCGCTGTAGCCGAACGGCGTGTAGACTTCGGCGATATCCTTGTCCTGTACGCCTTTGCTATGTAAAAAGGCGCGCAGGATCTTGTTGGTGGTGCGCGGGTAGACGTAGTCGGTGCCCAGCAGGAAGAAGCGTTTGGCGCCACCGCCGTCTTCGCTCATCAGGTACTCCACCGCCGGAATCGCCTGCTGGTTCGGCGCCGCGCCGGTATAGAACACGTTCGGCGACATCTCTTCCCCCTCATACTGCACCGGATAGAACAGCAGGCCGTTCAGCTCCTCGAACACCGGCAGCACCGATTTGCGCGATACCGAAGTCCAGCAGCCGAACACCACCGCCGCCTTGTCCTGCGTCAGCAGCTGGCGCGCCTTCTCGGCGAACAGCGGCCAGTTGGAGGCCGGATCGACCACCACCGGCTCCAGTTTTTTCCCCAGCACCCCGCCCTTGGCGTTGATATCGTCAATGGTCATCAGCGCCACGTCCTTCAGCGGCGTTTCCGAAATGGCCATGGTGCCGGACAGCGAATGCAGAATGCCGACCTTGATGGTGTCGGCGGCCTGGACGCTCCACGCCAGCCCGATGCCGAGCAGGCCGGCGGACAGGGCGCAGGCTTTGATAAAATGACGGTGTGACATAGTTCGACTCCTGGTGAAAGTGATCAAGACGCGGGCCCCTGCTGTAAGCGCGCCTGATGCAGGCGATGCAGGGTTATTTTTCGTACTTCGGCCTTACTGACGGCTATGTGATCGCTGAGCAGCGTTTGCGCCTCCTCGGTGTGACGTTGCAAAATCGCCCGCAGAATCGCGGCGTGTTCGTGATAGGTCGCATCGACCCGTTGCTCCTGGGTGAAGTCCAGCCGGCGGATAATGCGGATCTTCTCGGTGACGTCGCGGTGGATCCGCGCCATCTCGCCGTTGCCGGCGGCGGCCACCAGCGCCATATGAAACTGTTCGTCGTGCTGCGAAACGCTCTGGCCGTCCGCCAGCCGCGGCGCCTCGATCCAGAAATGCGTCAGCGCCGCCAGCGCCGGCGGCGTCTCGCCCGCCGGGCGGGCGCACAGGCGTTTCAGCGCCTCCCGCTCCAGCACGATGCGCAGGTCGTACAGCTGTTCGAAATAGTCGAAGTCGAACGGCCGCACCTGCCAGCCGCTGCGAAAATGCACGTCAACGTAGCCTTCGCGCTCCAGCCGGAACAGCGCCTGACGCACCGGCGTGCGGCTGGCCGCCATGCGCCCGGCGATCTCGCTTTCGCTGAAGCGGTCGCCCGGCAGCAGGCGGAAATCAAAAATGTCGTCCTTCAGCTGCTGATAGATACGCTCCGCCAGCCCCTCCGGCCGCGCCTTATGGCGGTTGTTGGTCAGTTGCATCGTTGTCTCCTCAGCCGGCGCGCTCCAGCCACAGCAAGGCGTCCCCCGGCCCGACCGGCCGCCCCGGCTGACAGCCGATGCGCTTGATCACCCCGGCGCGCGGCGCGGTGACCGCCAGCTCCATCTTCATCGCCTCCACCACGATCAGCGGCTGACCGGCGGCCACCGTCTGGCCCGGCTCCACCAGCACCTTCCACACGTTGCCGTTCAGGTCGGCGCTGACCAGCTCGCCGTCCACCTCCTCAGGGGCGGCCGGCGGCAGCAGCTGCGCCTCCGGCTCGCTCTCCTGCGTCTGCCAGCGCGCCACCTCGCCGGCGAACGCCTGCTGCTGCCGACTGCGGAAGGCGTCGATGTCGTCGGCGTTTTCCGCCAGGAAGCGGCGATACTCGGCAAAGTCGAACTCGCTGTGCTCAATGCGGATCGTCATGCGCCCGGCGCGGAACGCCTCGCGCTGCGTCTCCAGCTCCTGCTCGCTGACCGGATAGAAACGCACCTGATCGAAAAAGCGCAGCAGCCACGGTTCGCCGGCGCTGAACTGCGGATTGGTGAGGAATTTGTTCCAGATCGGCAGCGTGCGGCCGACCAGCTGATAGCCCCCCGGCGAATCCATGCCGTAGATGCACATATACATGCCGCCGATGCCGACGGTGCCTTCAGCGGTGTGGGTGCGCGCCGGGTTGTATTTCGAACTGAGCAGGCGGTGGCGCGGATCCAGCGGCACCGCACAGGGCGCGCCGAGATACACATCGCCGAGGCCGAGAATCAGGTAGCTGGCGTCAAACAGGATGTCGCGCACCTGCTCACGCCGCTCCAGCCCGTTGATACGCTGAATAAAATCGACGTTGTTCGGCAGCCACGGCGCGTCGGCGCGCACGGTTTGCCGGTAGCGCTCCACCGCGTCCAGCGTCGCGCCGTCTTCAAAGGCCATCGGCAGATGGACAATGCGCGTCGGCACCTTCAGATTGCTGACGTCCTCCAGCGAGCGTTCGCGCGCCAGCAGCTGCGACAGCAGATCCTGCTGCGCGATGGTGCGGCTGTCGTAACGGATCTGCAGCGAGCGCACGCCGGGCGCCAGCTCCTCAACGCCGGCAATCGGCTGCGCCCGCAGCGACTGCATCAGCAGGTGAATACGCAGGCGCGACGCCAGATCCAGCACGTTGTCGCCGTACTCCATCAGCAGGTAGCCATCGCCCGCCTGGCGATAGGTCACCGCCGGCAGGCCATTATCCGCCTCAAGGCGCGCCAACACCGCGGCCGACACCGTTCCCGCCGGCGCCAGCGACGGCGGCGGCAGCGTGATGGCCTTCACCGCCGCCAGCGCCTCGATGCTGCCGAGCTGCGCCTGCTCCAGCGACTGCGCCTGTTTAAAACTGATAGGGTGAAAACGGATGCGGTCGCCCGGCTTCACCTGCCCCACTTTCCACAGCTCCGCGCGGGCGATGGTCACCGGGCAGACAAAGCCGCCGAGGCTCGGCCCGTCGCGGGTCAGGATCACCGGGAAATCGCCGGTAAAGTTAATCGCGCCGATGGCGTATTCGCAGTCGTGCACGTTGGACGGGTGCAGGCCGGCCTCGCCGCCGTCCTGACGCGCCCAGGCCGGCTTCGGCCCGGACAGGCGCACCCCCAGCCGGTTGGAGTTGTAATGCACCTGCCATTCGCTGGCGAAGAAGGTGTCGATGGACGCCTCGGTGAAGAAGTCCGGCGCGCCGTGCGGGCCGTACAGCACGCCGATATGCCAGACGTCGCCGTACTGCGGGATCAGGCTGGGGTCCAGCGCCTGCGGCGCGGCGACCGGCGCCGGGGTGGTGCTGGCGGGCAACTGCGGCTGGGCGACGGACAGCATATCCGCCACCCGCAGCGTGCGGCCGGCGTGGCCGCCGAACTGGCCGAGCGCGAAGGTGGAGCGGCTGCCCAGATAGAGCGGCACGTCGATGCCGTTGCGCACCGCCAGATAGGTTCGGCACCCCTGGGCGGCGCGGCCGAGCGTCAGCACCTGACCGGCGCGCACCGCAACCGGCCGCCAGTAGTCCAGCGGCGCATCGTCCAGCGTCGCCGGGCAGTCCGCGCCGGTCAGCGCGATGGTGGCGTCGCAGTGGAAGCGCAGCGTCGGCCCCTGCAGGGTAAACTCCAGTCCGGCGGCGCTCGGGTGGTTGCCGACGATGCGGTTCGCCAGCCGGAAAGCGAAATCATCCATCGGCCCGGACGG
This sequence comes from Serratia sp. FGI94, assembly GCF_000330865.1. Lineage (NCBI taxonomy): Bacteria > Pseudomonadati > Pseudomonadota > Gammaproteobacteria > Enterobacterales > Yersiniaceae > Serratia > Serratia sp. FGI94. The sequence goes on along the minus strand of NC_020064.1, from coordinate 1,382,267 downwards.
CGGCACGCCGATATCCCAGTAGCCGAGGCGGCCGGGATAGTCCTGCACGCTGCTGTAGGTGCCGGGCTGCAGCACCTCGATGCAGTGCGGCCGATAGGCAAAGTCGTCCAACAGACCGGTCCAGACCTCGCCGTCGCGGAAGGCGCGGGTCGCCACCACCTGACGCAGATAGTCCAGATTAGTGGCGATGCCGTGCAGCCGCGTGGCGTCCAGCGCCTGCTGCATCTTCGCCAGCGCCTCGGCCCGGTCCTCGCCGTAGACAATCAGCTTGGCAAGCAGCGGGTCGTAAAAGGCGGAGACTTCGCTGCCGCTGCTAACCCAACCGTCGACGCGCACCTCCGGCGGAAACGCCACCTCGGTCAGCACGCCGGGGCTGGGCTGGAAGTTCTTCAGCGGATCTTCCGCATAAATGCGCGCCTCGATCGCTGCGCCGCGCGGCGCGCGCTGCAGCGCCGTCCAGTCCAGCGCATCGCCCGCCGCCACCTGCAGCATGCACTCAATCAGATCCAGGCCGGTTACCTGCTCCGTCACCGGATGTTCCACCTGCAGGCGGGTGTTCACCTCCAGGAAATAGAACTCATCGCGGACGGCGTCGTAGATAAACTCCACCGTTCCGGCGCTGCGGTAGCCGACCGACTCCCCCAGCGCCACCGCCGCCTGATGCAGCGCCTGACGGGTGGCGGCCGGCAGGTGCGGCGCGGGCGTCTCCTCCACCACCTTCTGATTGCGGCGCTGCAGCGAACAGTCGCGTTCCCCCAGCGCCGCTACCCGGCCCTGTCCGTCGCCGAAAATCTGCACCTCAACGTGGCGCGCCCGGTCGATAAAGCGTTCCAGAAACGCGCCGGCGTCGCGGAAGAACTGCTCCCCCAGACGCTTGACGCCGTCATAGGCCGCACGCAGCGCCGCTTCGTTATCACAGCGCGTCAGGCCGATCCCGCCGCCGCCGGCGGTGCTTTTCAGCATCACCGGATAGCCGATGCGCGCCGCCGCGCTGACCGCCTCGTCCACGTCCGCCAGCAGGCCGGTGCCCGGCGTCATCGGCACCCCGGCCGCCGCCGCCAGTTCCCGCGCCCGGTGCTTGAGGCCGAACTCGCGGATTTGCTGCGCCGTCGGGCCGATAAACGCCACGCCGGCGGCGGCGCAGGCGTCGGCGAACTCGGCGCTCTCCGACAGGAAGCCGTAGCCGGGATAAATCGCCTGCGCGCCGGTTTGCGCCGCCGCCGCCAGAATTTTGTCGATGCGCAGATAGCTGTCGGCGGCCTTGTCGCCCCCCAGCGCGACCGCGTGATCCGCCTCGCTCACGTGCGGCGCATGGCGGTCGGCGTCGGAATAGACCGCCACGCTGGTTACGCCCAGACGCTTCAGCGTGCGGATTGCACGGCAGGCGATTTCGCCGCGGTTGGCGATCAATACGGTGGTAAACATGATTAAGCCTCCTTCTCTACGCTGGCGCGGTAGGCACGCCAGCCGCCAAATGCGCTGATATCCGTCGCCTCCGCCAGCGCCCAGGGTTCGCAGATAAAGCCTTTCACCCGCCGGCCGTCCGCCAGCAGCAGCGTGCCGATGCCCAGCGGCGGCGGCACTTCGGCGACAAACTCGCCAAAGCGCGCCAGCGGGATATCCCACAGCTCGACCTCGATCGCCGCGCCGCCGTCAGCTTTCACCAGCCCCGGCTTCGGCGGCTGGGTATCGGCCAGCGCGTACAGCCGGTAGCACGGCGCGGTGGTGGTGCGCTCCGCCAGTACCGCCCGCCGCTGCGTCAGTTGCACGTTGAGCGGCATGCCGCTCAGGTGCGCGCCCACCACGGCGACGCGCACGTGCTGCGACGAAGGCGTCAGCGGCGGCTGCGCGGGCAGCGCCCGCCCGGTAGCGCCGAGCGACAGCCCCAGCCGTTGCTGCCAGCGTTGACCAAATGCCGCCAGCGCGCGGTCGTGCCAGGCCGGTGCGATCAGCGTGATGCCGGCGGGCAGACCGTCGTCGCGCAGCGCGGCCGGCAGCGCCAGCGCGCTGAGGTCGGCCAGATTGGTGAAGTTGGTGTAGGTGCCGAACTGTGAATTGAACAGCACCGGTTCCTGCGCCATTTCCGCCAGCGTGCGGATCGTCGGCGAGGTCGGTACCACCAGCGCGTCAAACGGCGCCAGCAGCCGGTTGATCTGCCGCGTCAGCTCGGCGCGCAGGTATTCCGCGCGGTAGGCGTCGCAGGCGCTGTAGTTCAGCCCGTTGCCGACGATAGCGCGCACCACCGGGTCCATCGCCTCGGGGTTATCGCTAAGCATGCCCGCCACCGCGACGGTGCGTTCCGCCACCCACGGCCCCTCATACAGCTGCTGCGCCAGCTGGCGGAACGGGGTGAAATCGATCGTTTCCAACTGCGCGCCGCCCTCCCGCAGCTGCGCCAGCGCCGTCTGAAACGCCTGCTCCGCCTGCCGATCACCGCAGAACGACAGCGTATCCGGCACCGCAAAGCGCGGCGCGGCCGGCAGATCCGCCGGCGTCGTCTGCGGATGGGTACGTGAATAGGCGTCGTCGGCGTCATAGCCGCCGGCCAGTTCGGCGACGCAGGCGGCATCGGCCACCGTCAGCGCGAAGATCGAGACGCTGTCATTAAGTCGGCAGGCCGGCACCACGCCGCGGCCCGACAGCCAGCCCTTGGTCGGTTTTAAACCGACGATATGGTTAAAGCCCGCCGGCACCCGGCCGGAGCCGGCGGTATCGGTGCCGAGCGCAAACGGCGTCAGCCCGCGCGCCACCACCGACGCCGAGCCGGAGCTGGAGCCGCCGCTGACGTACTGCGGGTTGAAACTGTTTGCCACCGCGCCATACGGCGAGCGGGTGCCCACCAGGCCGGTGGCGAACTGGTCGAGATTGGTTTTACCGATGACGATGGCGCCGGCGGCGCGCAGCCTGGCGACCACCGTGGCGTCCTCGTCGGCCTGATAGGCGAACGCCGGGCAGGCGGCGGTGGTGGGCCAGCCGCCGACGTCAATGTTGTCCTTGACCGCAAACGGCACGCCGAACAGCGGCAGGCGGCTGAGATCCCCCGCCACCGCCGCCAGACGCTGCGCCAACTGCTGATACTGCGCTTCACACTGCCGCGCGTCGGGCAGGTAGATCCAGGCGGTGTCGTTGCGATCGAGGGTGGCCAAAAGTTGAGAAAGCGTGGCGGCGACGCAGGCGATGCGCTCCGCCGCCGGCTGCGTCTGGTAGTAGCGCTGCCACTCGCTGAGGGTGAATCCGTGTTGCTTAACGGGCTGGGTCATCGGCTGAATTCCATCTAGTACACAAGATTGGATCCAGCACAGCAACGCCCGTGCCAGTTTTTTATTTGACTGATTTTAAAAGAGTAATGTTCGATCATCCGCCAGCAGTGCAAAAAACGCGCACCAGCGACGCGCAGGCGTTGAGCAAAAAAGGTGCAGAGAAAACGTTGATTAAGTGAGTAAGGAATTGGTGACAAGCAGGAAAAAATTAACCACACAGTCGTGTCTGAAGAACAAGATCAAAATGGCCCGCATTGCTGCGGGCCTGCTTCAACTAATCGGGCTTATCGTCAGGCGACTTTACGTTGCCGGCGAGGACCTTGAACTTCGCGAACCGGTGTTTTTGCGCGCTCCAACAGGAACGGCGCCGTTTTAGTAAAAAGCTCAATAGATGCACCAATGCGCGCATAAGTTTCGACCGTATCGAACTTTGCATCTTTAGCATATGACATGTGACATCTCCTTGGAGAATGTCCCCGGATATAACCAATCAACCAATGACTTTTGGTCGATCAACCTGGGACGATAGTAGTTATTTACACACAAAAACCCACTATTTTATAGAGCCTATCGTTGTGCAGTACCTCGCTAAACTTGCATCTGCTCTGGCGACCTTCCCTAAATTTCTGGAGTAGTCATCACACTCTTTAACATTTCAAGCGTACAGACCATACGGTAAGAACATTCGGGGTCGTCGGCAAATCCAAACGTCGAATAAAAATCGCGTAAATCAGCGTCGGGTTCCACAATAACGATATGTGTTCCTTGAACCGCATCAGTGAAAATGAAGGCGCCCATAAAGGTAAATAAAACCATTCGTTTATAAAGAGGATGGCTTTCATCATCCCTGACAAAGTTTTCAATCATGTAGATTTCGAAAAATCTCGTATCTGATCAAAACGCACATAAAGCAATCCCTGCCGGATATCCCTCTTTCTCCGCTAATATTTTGAAGCAAAGCTCAATGCTGTTTGGATGCCCCGTGTACTGACTGATCCCCCATTCCCAATTCAGCTCACCAAACATCCCTGATGAGAGCAACCGGTAATCCGTTTCCTTGAGTGGACCTACTGCCAACCCCAGCCCCATTCTATCGATTAATAACTGTAACGCATTGCGGATTTTCTCTCCAACTTCCTGTAAGGTCAGCATTTAAATACGCCTTAAGCGTACAACTTTTTATTTTACCCCCGACAAGCCCCGAGCATCCTCCGAAAGTAGAATCTAATTATCTACTGGGCACTTATTACATGAGACACTTCCACTTTCAGATATATGAAGGAAAAAACCGTAAAAAGATTAATTAACATGTACCCAACCTGGACAAGTTAATACAATTAGCTTCCTTAACCCCCCCTCCCCCCCCCCCCAAAAAAAAAAAAAAAAAAAAAAAAAAAAAAAAAAAACCAAAAAAACACACTAAATATAAAATACACAATCATCAACCAGACAAATTAATTCACCAAATGAATACTTAACAGAATAATACGAAAATAACTATCAAACAAAAGTTACCTTTCACCTTTGCTTGTAAGACTGCTATAGTGAGGAAAAAACAAAATAGCATCAGGAAATACCCTCAACAGGAAAGAAAATATAAAACAAGGATATCAATCATGGCGAAACATAACATTATCATTACCCGGCTCTGGCAAACAGATAACTCAACGGTAAGCAAGTATGAGATCACCGGCAGCTCTATTAAAGGATATTTCTTGGAAAGACCCGGGCCGGATACTCAGACACCCAACCAACGGAAAAGAATTCCCGAGGGAAACTATTCACTCAAATGGCACAACAGCCATATCCCTACGGTCAGGCCTTATAACCCGGTGCCGCTGCTGTTTAATGCGATCGTACCGGAATCCCGCCGTATATTAATTCACAACGGCAACTACCCGCGCAATACCGACGGATGTTTGCTGATCGGCACCTCCCGCGGGGTGGACTTTGTCGGCAGCAGCGTCAGAAAACTTATCGAGCTGAAAAACTTCATCACCAGCAAGGGAATAAATAACTTCAGCGTGACGATCAAGTCTTGCTATTCTGCTGCCTGCCACACCCAGGAGGGATTATGATTCGAACACTGATGCTCACCCTGCTGCTGTCGCTCAGCGTGCAGCCGGCGCTGGCCACCCCGCAGACCTTCAACGGCGTGCTGCAGGCCTACTGGCTGCCGGTCTGGCATGACGACGTCAATCAGCCGCAGCTGACCTACCGCTTCTTCCCGGACGCCGCGTCGGCCGCCAAGGGGAAGGTGATCAACCTGCGCCATCCCGCGCTTGACCTCAAACGGCTGCAGCAGGATCACCCGGAATTTGTCGCCCAGCGCCAGGGGCACGTGGAGTATTACGGTACGCTGAGGGTTGACGAGCCCAGCGCGTATAACGAGTGCGGCCTGGACTTTTATGAGGCGCAGCAGGCCGTGTTCACGCCGCAAGCGCCGAGGCCTTTCGATATTAAACAGTTGGAAAAGCAAAGCGGCTGCCAGTCCTACCCTTGGCTGCTCAGCTTTCAGCTGAAAGAAGACGCCGCCGTGCTCAGAGCGGCGCCCGATAGCCACGCCGAGGCCGTCGCCCGGCTTTCTGGCGACCAGCCACTGGTGCAAATCCGGCAGGTCAACGCCGACTGGCTGCAGGTCGCGGTCTATGACGCCGCCCATCAGCCGCCGATGGGCAGCACCCGCGGCTATATTGAACTGCGTCATCTGCAGCCACTCAACTAGCGCGCCGCAAAAAAAAGCGCCTCCCGCAGGAGGCGCCTGTTAACCTGGCTATCCGCCGCGCGTTATTCGCCACGCACCCGCTGCGCCAACCCCTTCAGGAAGTAACGCAGCATCTGGTCGCCGCACGGGCGATAGTTTTTGGTGCCCGGTTTGCGGAACAGCGCGCTCAGCTCCGGCTTGGAGATGCGGAAGTCCACCGCGGTGAAGATCTGGAACAGGTCGACGTCCTTCAGTTCAAACGCCACGCGCAGCTTCTTCAGCACCAGGTTATTGGTGATCGGCAGCTCCAGCGGCGGCGCAGGAAACTTATCGTCCTTGCCACGTTTGAAGTACACCAGGCCGTTGAGGAAATGCCCCATTACCTCATCCGGGCACTTCTGGAAGCCCGGTTCGCCTTCCTTGATGATGTAAGCGCCCATCGCCGCGACGTCAACGTCGAAATCGTCCAGTTTGGCGATTTCCGCCATTTTTACGTCGTTGATTTTCAGCATGTAACGCACGCTGCGCAGGACGTCATTGTTAATCATGGCATTGCCTTTAGCGGGGGTAAGCGGATGATGTGCAGCGGGTAAGCCACTGCCGCACGTCAGAATCAAGTGCGGCAGTATAGGGACAGGCGCGCGGTTTCTCAATCGATTTGGCGTTTCGCCTGATACAGCGGGATATCTTCGCCGATAATATACTTATTGCGCAGCAGCGAGGAGATTTTATCCATCGTCATCACCACCGCCACCAGCACCAGGGTGATAAACATCACCACGTCCCAGTTCCACAGCCGCATATTCTCCGCGTACACCAGGCCGATGCCGCCGGCGCCGACAAAGCCGAGCACCGCCGCCGAGCGGGTGTTGGACTCAATCTGGTACAGGCTCAGCGCCAGGAAGGTGGGGAAAGACTGGGTGAAGATGCCGAAACGGTGCTTCTGCAGGCCGTTGGCCCCCACCGCCGTCAGCCCGCGCCCCGGCGACTTCTCCACCGCCTCGTGCCCTTCGGCATACAATTTGCCCAGCAGCCCGACGTCCTGCATCACGATCGCCAACACCCCAGCCAGCGGCCCCATCCCTACCGCGCGCACAAAGATCAGCCCCCAGATCGCCATATCGATGCCGCGCAGCACGTCCAGCAGCCGGCGCACCACGGCGGCGAGCGGCCGCAACAGCGGCGTGGCCATCACGTTGCGCGCGGCAAAGAACGACAGCGGCAGCGCGATCAGCGACGCGGTAAGCGTGCCGGCGAACACAATGCCGAGGGTGATAAAGATCTGCTGGAAGTAGTAGCCAAACGGCCAGTTGAGAAAATCATGCCAGACGAACATGCGCATAAAGTAGCGGCCAAGCTGCTGGCAGCCGGTGACCAGCTGCGGCCAGGCGATGCCGAAGAAGTGGAAAAACAGCAGGTAGTACAGCACAAAGGCCGCGCCGATCAGCGCCAGTGTGCGCAAATAGCGCCGCTGCTGGCTGAATATTTCCCGGTGCTGCTGGCGCAGCGTGTGCAGCCGTTCTGCACTTACCGTTTGTTCGAACATTATTTTCCGCCCTCCACCACGCGTTGACGCAGTTTGCCGGAGCTGTAATCCAGCAGCGACACCACCACAATAATCAGCAGCAGCGTCATGCTGACCTGATCGTAACGGTCCAGTTTGATATTGGTCATCAGCTCCTGGCCGATGCCGCCCGCCCCCACCAGCCCGAGAATGGTCGACTGACGGAAGTTGATCTCCAGCCGCATAAAGCTGTAGGACATAAACACCGGCTTCACCTGCGGCCACAGGCCGAAACGCATCCGCTGCAGCGGCGTGGCGCCGCAGGCGGCCAGGCCGCGCACCGGCTTCGACGACGCGGTTTCCAGCGCCTCATAGAACAGCTTGGTCAGGCTGCCGACGGTGTGCAGCGCCAGCGCCAGAAAACCGGGGATCGCCCCGATGCCGAACGCCATCACGAACATCACCGCCCAGGCCAGCTCCGGCATGGTGCGCAGAAAGGCCACCAGCGTGCGGATGGCAAAGCGCAGCCACGCCGGGCTGTGGGTATTGTTTGCCGCCAGAAACGCCAGCGCGCCCGCCACCAGCACCGAGCACAGGGTCGCCGCCAGCGCCAGCTGCAGGGTCTCCCACAGCAGCGGCAGCTGGATATGCAGCCGGTAACCCCAGTACGCCAGCGATCCTTCGGTATGGCCGTCGGCAAACAGCAGCCGCCAGTGCAGCACCGGCACGGTTTCCGCCAGATAATCGAAGAAGTTGGGCAACGACACCCAGACGGTATGCAAATTGAACTCGGCCAGCGTGCCGGCGCCGAGATACAGCCCCGCCAGCAGCAGCGACCAAAGCAGCGTTTCACGCTTCTGCTTGCTGCGGATCCGCTGGTAATAATGCGCAAAATCGGTATTCAACGTGGAGGTCCATCCGTCATCAACAACATGATCGCCCGGCGCGCGATCGGCGCCGGACGGCGGGAGAAGATCAACGCTCGCCTTTCGCCAACGCGCGTTTGAGGTCGATTACCGGCTGATACTCCGCCAGCGTGGTGTCTTCGATATGCTGCTTGCCGCCCATCGCCTTCACAAAGCAGGCGTGATCCTGTTTATCCAGCTTCCTGATGGCGGCAACCAGTTTGGTTTTGAACTCCGCCGGCAGCGCGCTGCGCACCAGGATCGGGCCGTTCGGGATCAGCGGCGACTGCCAGATAATGCGGATCTTCTTCATCAGATCCGGCTGGTCCATGCGGATCAGGCGGGTAAAGGCGCCGCTGGTATAGCCGCTGTTGTAGTCGCCGATCATCGAGGTCCAGGTCACCGCGCCGTCAAACTGGCCGTTCACCACGCCGAGGATGTCCTGCTCGTGGCCGCCGGAGAAGGTCACATTAGAGAAGTAGCCGTTATATTTGTTGTCCGCATTGCCGCCGAACTGCTTTTTAAAGTCGTGGTCCGGCATCAGGAAACCGGAGGTGGAGTCCGGATCGGCAAAGCCGAAGGATTTCCCCTTCAGATCCTCCAGCTTCTTATACGGGCTGTCGGCCTTGACGATCACCACCGAGTGGTAGCCGCGCGAGTTATCAACGTCATCCACCGCGATCCCCACCAGATCTACCGCCTGCGGATCCTTGATATGCACCGAGGCGAACGACGCCGGCGACATGCTCAGCACCATATCGATCTTGCCGCCGAGCAGCCCCTGGATCACGCCGGAATAGTCGGAGGAGTTGCGCAGTTTGGTATCCACGCCCAGCTCTTTATCAAAAAACTGCTTCACGCACTGGTTATCGCCGATCTGCTGGGTGGCGTTCTGCCCGCCGAGAATACCCATATTCAGCTCTTTGGGCGCGTCCGCCGCCGCCGCGCCGCCGGCCATCAATGCGCCGCTGACCAGCGCGCTCAGAATCGCTATTTTTTTCATCATCTCATGCCCTGTGTGTGTGTAAAAATCACGGTAAAAACGTACACGCCGCTCTCCGGCGATCAATGGATCTGGCTCGCTTCCTCGCCGTACAGCCGGTGCAGAATCTGCTCGTCGAGCTGCGACGGATGGCCGTCAAAAATAATTTTTCCCTGAGCGATGCCGATCACTCGCCCGCAGTACTCTTGCACCAGTTCGACCGAGTGCAGGTTGACCATTACCGCGATGCCGTCTTCGCTCACTTTGTGCAGCGCGTCCATGATGCGCCGGGTGTTTTTCGGATCCAGCGACGCCACCGGCTCATCCGCCAGCAGGATCTGCGGGTTCTGCATCAGTGCGCGGCAGATCGCCACGCGCTGCATCTGGCCGCCGGACAGGTTTTCCGCCCGCTGCAAAGCGTGCGGCAGCATATTGAGCCACTGCAGCAGTTCGATAGCGCGCGCCCGGTCGGCATCGTCGAAAATCTTGAAGAACGATTTCAGCGTCGAGGTGTGGCTGAGCCGTCCCAGCAGCACGTTGGTTATCACGTCCAGCCGCGGCACCAGGCAAAAATCCTGGAAAATCATGCCGCAGCGGGCGCGCCAGCTGCGCATCTCTCGCGCCGACAGCTGGGCGATATCCTGCGTCGCACCCTGCGGGTCGATATGCAGCATCTCGCCGCAGCTGGAAGGAATGGTGCCGTTCAGGGTATGCAGCAGGGTCGATTTACCGGCGCCGGAGCGGCCGATCACCGCCACAAACTCACCGGCGTGCAGAGAAAAGTTGATATCGTCCAGCACACGCTGCTGCGCCTTATAGGCTTTGCCCAATCCTTTCACTTCCAGAACTTTGCGCCGCGTACGGGTCTGCACGGGCGGGAAGTCGCTCGGTGCCAGTTTTAATAGTGCCTGAGCCATATGCCGTATCTCATTAGGTTGGCGATGGGTGATGGGCACCTATTTAGGGATAAATTTATGACACTGGGATGATGGTTTGATGGCGGGGAGGTGACGGCGGTGTGATATCTCGCCCGGCCGGCCGGGCGAAAAACGGCGCGCTCAGCGGAAGTGGATCACCCCCTTGATCAGCGCGCGGTTGTTGATAACGTCGCGCTCATAGCGCTCGGCCAGGGTGTCAAAGGCAAAGTGGTGCGACAGCATCATTCCGGCGCTGATTTTTCCCGCCGCCATCAGCCGGCCGACTTTGGCGAAGTCTTCATGCGTCGCGTTGCGGCTGCCCATCAGGGTGGTCTCTTTTTTGTGAAATTCCGGGTCGTTGATGCTGAACTCCCCTTTAAACAGCCCGACGAACACGATGCTGCCACCGTGGCGAATCAGGTTGACGCAGTGATTCATCGCCAGCCGGTTGCCGGTGGCGTCGATCACCTTGGCCGCCAGCATGCCGGAAAACTGCGCGCGCAGCGCGGCGTCGAAACCGGCGTCCGCCGGGTCCAGCGTCGCCACCTCCAGCACCTGCGCCGCGTGGGCGCGGCGTTCCGCGCTGGTATCGGCCACGACTACCTGCGCGCCGTCGGCGCGGGCGATCGCCGCCACGCCCAGCCCGATCGGCCCGGCGCCGACCACCAGCAGTTGATCGCCCGGCGTCACCGCCGCGCGCCGCACCGCATGGGCGCTGATGGCGAACGGTTCAATCAGCGCGGCGCTTTCCGGCGCCAGATCGTCAACCGCCAGCAGGTTGCTGACCGGCACGCTGAGGTATTCACAGAAACCGCCGTCCTGATGCACGCCGATCACCGAAATATTTTCGCAGCAGTTGCCGCGGCCGCTCTGGCAGGCGCCGCAGCCGCCGCAGAACAGGTAAGGCATCACCGCCACCCGCTGCCCGACCCGCCAGCCGGCGACGCCGTCGCCCAGGCCGACGATATGGCCGCAGATTTCATGACCCAGTACCCGCGGGTAGGCGAAAAACGGCTGATTGCCCGCCCAGGCGTGAATATCGGTGCCGCAGATGCCGACGGTATGTATCTGCAACAGCGCCTCGCCCGCCGCGGCGGTCGGCACCGGTCGCTGTTGATAAACCAACTGCTTCGGCTGCTGGCAAATCAGTGTGTTCATTGTGCTCATGATGATTCCTCCCGTGATCTGGCGTTTGTTATTCAATAAAAAACGCCCGCGCTGCGCTTTTCCCCTGCCGAAGTGTGATTCATCGCCAAATAAACCGTTTTAAATTGGTTTTAAATGCCAGAAAAAACCGCAGAGGAACGTGATGAGCAGAACGCAAAACCTGCGGCAGACGGTGATCAATCAGATGATTGACGGCATGATTCAGGGGCACCTGAGCTCACCGCTGCCCTCCCAGGCCGCGCTGGCCGAGATGTACAACATCAGCCGCACCACGGTGCGCCACGCGCTGGCGCACTTCCAGCAGAGCGGCGTGCTGGCGCCGCAGGACGGCGGCTACGCCATCGTGCGCCTGCCGCAGCTGGAAGAAGGGTTCGACTGCCGCGAGCAGTCGCCGGTTGCGCAGAGTGAGCGCTTCGAGCAGGCGTTCTTTCAGCTGATTAACCAGCAGCAGCTGCGCGCCGGTGACAATTTCAGCGAGCTGCAGCTGGCGCGTCAGATGAACGTCAGCCCGGTGGTGGTGCGGGAGTTTTTGCTGCGCCTGAGCCGCTACCGGCTGCTCGACAACGTCAAACGCGGGCAGTGGTGCCTGAAAACCTTCGACCGCCAGTATGCCGAGCAGCTGTTCGAACTGCGCCAGATCCTGGAAACCCATGCGCTGTCGCGCTTTCTCAACCTGCCGGCCGGCGACGCGCGCTGGCTGCAGGCCAGGGAGCTGCTACGCCGCCACCGAGAGCTGCGCGACACCATCAGCCAGCACTACCGGCAATTTTCCTCGCTGGACAGCGACTTCCATCGCCTGATCCTCTCCGCCGCCAATAACCCGTTTTTCAACCAGTCGCTGGAGATTATCTCGGTGATTTTCCACTTCCACTATCAGTGGGACGCCCGCGATCTCAAGCAGCGCAATATCATCGCCATCGAGGAGCATATGGCGATCCTCAGCGCGCTGATCTGCCGCAACGACCAGCAGGCCACCCACGCGCTGCACCGCCATCTCGACAGCGCCAAACAGTCGATGATTCGCTCCCTCGCCCGCCCCGCCTCCTGACGCCCATCCGGTAATAAAAAACCGATAAAAAACGGGAAAAGCCTATCTGCCGCACGGAACCCGCACGCCCCGGATTCGGCGGCGAAACGCGCCATTTAGGCTGATTAACGGCCAACGCTGGCCTTCCCTACATCCCGGGCTATCCCCCAACGATAAATATTATTAACGTGGAATTCTGGAGACAATGATGGAAAAAACGCATACCGCCCCCCGCCCGACGGCCGCCGAGCCGGACGCGGCCGACACGATCGTTCCCATGCCTCCCGACGGCGCGCTGGTGCGCTCCGCACGCCTTAAAAAAATTCAGACCACCGCGATGCTGCTGCTGTTTTTAGCCGCCATCATCAACTTTCTCGACCGCAGTTCGCTGTCGGTCGCCAACTCCACCATCCGCGACGAGATGGGGCTGAGCGGCACGGAAATCGGCCTGCTGCTGTCGGCCTTTTCGCTGGCCTACGGCCTCGCCCAGCTGCCCTGCGGCCCGCTGCTGGATCGCAAAGGGCCGCGTATTATGCTGGGCCTCGGCATGTTCGTCTGGTCGCTGTTCCAGACGCTGTCCGGCATGATCCAGAACTTTACCCAGTTTATCTGGGTGCGCATCGGGCTGGGCATCGGCGAAGCGCCGATGAACCCGTGCGGCGTCAAGGTGATCAATGACTGGTTCAATATCAAACAGCGCGGTATGCCAATGGGCATTTTCAACGCCGCCTCCACCATTGGCCTGGCGATCAGCCCGCCGATCCTGACCGCCATGATGCTGGCGTTCGGCTGGCGCGGCATGTTTATCACCATCGGCCTGCTGGGCATCGCCCTGTCCATCGGCTGGTACCTGCTGTACCGCAACCGGCAGGACGTCAATCTCAGCGCCCAGGAGCAGAGCTACCTCAACGCCGGCAGCGTCAGCGCCCGCCGCGAGCCGATGAGCTTTAAGGAGTGGCGCGCGCTGTTCAGAAACCGCACCATGTGGGGCATGATGATCGGCTTTAGCGGCATCAACTACACCGCCTGGCTGTATCTCGCCTGGCTGCCCGGCTACCTGCAGACCACCTACCATCTGGATCTGAAAAGCACCGGGCTGCTGGCCGCCATTCCGTTTCTGTTCGGCGCCGCCGGCATGCTGTCCAACGGTTATGTCACCGATTTTCTGGTCAGACACGGCATGGAGCCGGTTAAGAGCCGCAAGCTGTGTATCGTCTCCGGCATGCTGCTGTCCGCCGCCTTTACCTCGGTGGTGGCGCAGGCCACCACCACCAGCAGCGCGGTGACGCTGATCGGCATGGCGCTGTTCTGCATCCACTTCGCCGGCACTTCCTGCTGGGGGCTGATCCACGTGTCGGTCACCCCGCGCATGACCGCCTCGGTGGGCAGCATTCAGAACTTCGCCAGCTTTATCTTCGCCTCGTTCGCGCCGGTGGTGACCGGCTGGATCCTCGATACCACCCACTCGTTCAGCCTGGCGCTGACCCTGTGCTCCTGCTTTACCCTGATCGGCGCGCTCTCCTACCTGCTGGTGGTGAAACGCCCCATCACCGACGCCCGCTGATACTGCCGGCGGCGCGCCTCTGCGCCGCCCTGCTGAGCAGAAGGAAAGCGTTACATTGCCGGCGTTGCGTTCCCGCCGCGCTGCGCTAGGGTTAAGCCATTACTTCACAACAGGAGCGCATCATGAAAATCGGATTTGCCGGGCTGGGCGGTATGGGCCGCGCCATGGCCCATAATCTGCTGCAGGCCGGTTACCCGCTGACGGTGTGGAACCGTTCGCCGCAGGCGGCGCAGCCGCTGGTCGACGCTGGCGCACAGTTGGCGGCGCAGCCCGCCGATCTGGCCGGGGTCGATATCTTGTTCACCATGCTGGCCAACGACGCGGCGCTGGAGCAGGTGGTGGTGACCAGCGGCCTGCTGGCGCAGATGCAGCCCGGCGCGGCGCACGTCAATATGGCGACCATTTCCGTGGCGCTGGCGCAGCGGCTGGCGGCGCTGCATCAGCAGCACGGCGTCGGCTATCTGGCGGCGCCGGTGCTCGGCCGCCCCGACGTCGCCGCCGCCGGCCGGCTCAATATTCTGGCCGCCGGCGACCCGGCGCTGCTGGCGCGGGTGCAGCCGCTGCTCGACGTACTGGGGCAACGCACCTGGTCGTTCGGCGAACGGCCGGAGCAGGCCAATATCGTTAAAATCGCCGCCAACTTCACGCTGGCGAGCGCCATTGAGGCGATGGCGGAAGGCAGCGCGCTGGTGCGCAACCACGGCGTATCCGGCGCGGATTACCTGCAGATGCTGACCGGCACCCTGTTTGCGGCCCCCGCCTATCAGGGCTACGGCGCGCTGATCGCCGCGGAGAACTATCAGCCGGCGGGTTTTAAACTGACGCTGGGGATGAAGGACGTGGGGCTGGCGCTGGAGGCCGGCGGCAACAGCCATACGCCGCTGCCGTTCGCCAGCGTGCTGAAAGATAATTTTCTGGATGCGATCGCCCATGGCGAGGGCGATCTGGACTGGGCGGCGCTGGCCAACGTGGCGGCGCGTCGCGGCGGTCTGTAAGACAAAGCGGAGCGCCGGGCGGCGCTCCGCGTTAGATCAGAACTGAATCTCCGCCGCGGGTACCGCGCGGGTTAATACGCTCAATCACCGCGTCGGCATCCGCCGGCGGCGGTACTTATGCACATCAATAATCAACAACGCTGATTGCATAACGCTTCGCCCAATAGGTAGAAAAACCGATTCACGCTAGCGGCTGACGCGGCCGGAAGATGTGGTCCACGCCCTGCTCACGCAGCCGGGTGACCAGCTCATGGCCGCCGTTCGGCGTCGCCTGCGCCAGCTCGCGCTCGCCGGCGAACACCGGGCTGGCCCACAGCAGATTGACCGGGTCGCCCTGCTGTGGCGGCAGCGTCAGGTACTGCTGGTGCGGATAAAACGACGACGACAGCAGGTAGCCTTCATAGCCCTGCGGCGCCACTTCCGACGCCAGCGTATGCCCTTCGCCGAACCAGGTGATCTGCGCCCAAGGCACGTGCGCCACGCCGGCCAGCGCGCTGGCCATCTGCACCGCGTTCTCTTCGTTCATGTACTGACCGTCGATGGCGATCCCCATCTCAATACGCCGATGCAGGGACGCGTCGTCGTTAAACAGAATCTCCATCCACGGCATCGGCCGGATGCTGACGCCCATGGTGAGGAAATAGTAGATGCCGTCGCGCTCGTGCTGAGTGATTGCCATCGGCGGCCACTTGCCCTGATCGATGGCGTAATACTTCACCGACGGGCCGAAATGCTGTTCGTAGCGCGCCATATACTCGCTCTGCATTTTCGGCCACGGGTTGCCCTCTTCACGCTGCCAGCGCCGCCAGAACTGACGGGTGGCCTCGGCCTGCGCATATTGCGTGTTGGTGGAGGCGGAACCCAGCGGATAGGCCAGCGGGCTTTCTTTGATGCAGCTGGCCGAATAGCACACCGAATGGTCGATATACAGGCTCCAGCCGGGGATCACCGCCAGCAGTTGGCCGTAATACCACAGCGCCGCGCCGTCGTCGCTTTCGTTCCAGATAACCTGCAGGCCGTCCGGCTGCAGCGGCGCTTCGCCCTCCAGGTTACGGCAAAACTCGGCGGCCAGCATCGGCGGCTGTCCCATCTCCAGCGCGGCGCGGTCTTCCTGCAGCGGCGCGGCCGCCAGATTGCGCAGCCAGCAGGCGCGCACCTGAAAACGCTCGCTGAAGGCGTCGGCAGGATAAATATAAAAATAGGCGGCCCGGTGATCTTGCTGAACCACCGCCATCAGCGTCTGGTTATCATTACTGACTTCAGCAAGTACATATGACTCGTTCATATCACCTCAATAGGGGTCACGGCGCAGCGATCAAGGGTCGCTGCGCACTGTCCAAAATCGTCAAAGCTGACGCTTCAACCATAAAGGATACAAAAGGATTTTTGCTTTTCGCCAGTGTAAAACGCATTCCGGCGCACAATCACGCGTAAAAGTCTCAAAAATTCAGCGAGTACGCGAATTTTTCCGCTATTTTCGCTGCGGCGGAATTCAACGTATAGTGAGACCAGTGTAACTCAGGAGACGGAAATGATAACAATCAGGGAGCGTATTGCGGCGGATAATCCGCAGCTGGTGGCGATCTGGCAGCGTTCGGTGCGCGCCACCCATCACTTTATCGGGGAACAGCAGCTGACGGAGCTGCAGCCGCTGGTCGAGCAGTATCTACCGGCGCTCGAGGTCTGGGTGGCGGAGATCGCCGGGCAGGCCGCCGGCTTTATCGCGCTGGATGACAATAAGGTGGAGATGCTGTTTATCGACGCCGGACAGCGCGGCAAAGGCCTCGGCAGCGCGCTGCTGGACCACGTACAGGCGCGCCGCGACGGGCTGGTGCTGGATGTCAATGAGCAAAACCCGCAGGCGGTCGGCTTCTACCAGCGCTACGGCTTTGTGGTGACCGGGCGTTCACCGCGGGACGGCCAGGGTAACCCCTACCCGCTGCTGCATATGGCGCTTTCCCCGCGCTAACGGCGCAGGACGGGGTCAGACCGGGTTGCCCACCTGGCTCAGGCGCGGCCAGAGCATCATCAGGGTGTCCACCAGGCGCAGCAACTCTGCGCGGCTCGCCCCTTCGCGCGCCTGCACCGACATGCCTTCAATGGTGCACATTACATATTTCGCCAGCAGCGCGGTATCGGTCTTCGCCAACAGCTCCCCCTGCTGCACCTTACGGTCGAAGCAGGCCTTCAGGCTGGCTTCCTGCGCATGGTGCTTGCGCAACAGCAGCTGTGCTATTTCGTCCGACGAGGCGGAGAGCGCGGCGGAAGCGCAGACCATAAAGCAGCCGGACGGCGTTTCCGGGTCGGTAAACACTTCGGCGGAAGAGCGCACATAGGCGTCAACGATTTCGGCAATCGGCAGCGGCTGTTCCAGCAGCTGATTGGTGCAGGTGGTGTACTTGCTCAGGTAACGCTCCACCGCCGCGCGGAACATCCCTTCCTTATTGCCGAATTCGGCATACAGCGTCGGCGCTTTGGCGCCGGTTACCTCAACCAGGTCGGACAGCGAGGTGGCGTCATAGCCGTGACGCCAGAACAGTTCCAGTGCGCGGTCGAGTGCCAGGTCGCGATCAAACTGTTTCGGTCTGCCGCGGGTTTTCTTCGCAGCAACCTCTTCTTTGATAGTCATAATCCCTCTCATCTTGCGCGCCGCGTCAGCGCCGCCAAATTAAATTAACGCTCATTATAAAAAAATATTGCGGCGACGTCGAGAAGCGACTAACATTTAGTTATCGAACGTTATCTATATACCGCCGTTCACATCAACGTTGTTGCTGATACGCCCTTATAAAAGCACAATCAATTGAAATAACTAAAATAATTTCCTGTGATAGCGATACCCGCCCGGTTGCCAACGGCGGGATGACTGCGCTGTCGCAGTCTGTCATTGCGATAAAAAACCGCGCCGGCGGCGATGACCAAGCGCCCCGAACGGCAATTTACCGCGCCGCACGCGCTGAACCACCGCGATGCCAACGGCGACAGACGTCACCAGCACCAGGGAAAACCTTTTTATAACAATACATTGCCGAATTTTATGCCGCACCACGCCGGCCGCCGGAAATACGGCCGCAACAATTTAATTAATGAACATTAAAAAAATGCTTGCAAAGTGACCTGGGTCACACTAACATTAAATTATCGATCGTTAATTAATTTAACGCTCAGCGAAACAACAACCATATTCAACTTATGATAGGAAAGAAGATTATGAAAAGCCTGAAAATGACCATCGCCGCCGTTGCCCTTGCCACCGTATCATTCGGCAGCTTTGCCGCAGAACTGGTAGACAGCCAGCCGGCAGACATGCAGAAAGTCGGCGTAGTTAACGCCGGTGGCGCAACCAACCTGACCAGCCTGGAAAACAAACTGGCGGCAGAAGCCGATAAAGCCGGGGCTAAATCCTTCCAGATCACCTCGACGACCGGTAACAACAAAATGCACGGCACCGCGATTATCTATAACTAATCGTCAGAGTCTGAGATGCAAAGAGGCGGCGTAAGCCGCCTTTTGCGTTGCTGCGGGAGGGAACGGCCTTACAGCGGCTTCAGCATATAGATGGGACAGCCGTGGTGGCCGGTGTCGCCGCGCCGCTCGCTGAGCAGCGTAAAGCCCAGCGACTGATACAGCCCGAGCGCTTCTTTCAGCTGTTCGGTGGTTTCCAGATAGCAGTAGCGGTATCCTGCCGCCCGCGCCGTGCGCATCGCCTGCACCACCAAATAGCGCGCCATCCCCAGCCCGCGGATTTCCGGTTTGAAGAACAGTTTCTGCAGCTCGCAGTAATCCGCCTCTTCGCCGGCCAGCGGCGCAATGCCTGCGCCACCCACCACTTCCCCCTGCAGCTCCACCACCCAGTAATGGCCGCCGCTGCGGCGGTAAACCTCCGTCAGCCGATCCAGATCCGGATCGTGCAGGCTGACGCCCTCTATGGTGTCCATGCCGTATTCACGAAAACAGTCGCGGATCACCTGCGCCATCGCCGCATCGTCCGCGGCGCAGATTGGCCGCACCCGCAGCTGCGCCTGACGCTGCTTGCGCGCGCCGGCCAGCGCGCCGCTGAACTTGCGCATCATCGCCACCGTCGCCGCCCGCTCATCATCATCCAGCTGCGCCAACGCCTCCTGCATAAAGTTATCGGCGTCGCTGTCGATCAGCGCCAGGGTGCGTTTCCCCTGTTTGGTCAGGCGATGCAGGCTGTGGCGTTTATCATGCGGGTGCTCCACCGTCTCAATCATCTCCGCGCTGACCAGCGAACGCAGCGCCCGGCTGGCGCTAGCCTTATCGATACACAGTTTGGCAGCCAGCTCCATCACCCCCAGCGGCTGCGCCTTGATTTCAATCATCAGGTGAATCTGCAGCGGCGAAAAGCGCGAACCGTTGCTCTGCTTGTTCAACATCCCCAGTTCACGCACCAGACGGCGCGACAGCGCCCTGAATTCCCGGATCTCCATGCTTGATTCCTTTGTTATTATCGTCAATTTAGTTGATAGTGTTACCTATTTATTTGTAACCAGAGGCGGGAGAAAAATCAAGCGGAGAAAACGGGGAAAAAACGATACGCCGCAAACGCCGGCGGCTGACGGTTAAAAGTGCAAAGACGGGAGAAGCTGCGGCGCGCTGAACGCCGCAGAATATCGATCAGGCCGGCATCAGGCCGATAAAGGTGGTTTTCTTGCGTGGGCCGGTCATCAGCGTCTCGAGCCGTTCCACGCACTGCAGATAGTGTGGGGTTTGCTTGTGCGCATCCACCGCCTGCTGGTCGCGGTAGGCCTCGTAAATATAGAAACGCGTCGGGATGGTTTCATCCTGCAACACGTCAAACCGCAGATTGCCCGGCTCGGCGATCGCCCCCAGATGGTTGGCGCGAAACACCTCGATAAACTCCTCCACCTTATCCGGCTTTACATTGATTTCCACCAGCGTGACGTGCATAACGGCTCCTTAAAGTGCGCGGGGTGATTCCCCAATCCTAGGCGTCCGCGCCGCAATTGCCGCCCCACCGCGCCGATTTTGCAGCGCACCTCACAGTTCTGTCAGCGCGCCCCCGCCTGCGCCCCCGCGCCGGCCGCCAACGCCATCTATAGTTAAGATCTGGCGGGCGGAGAGTGTGAATTATGCGCAACTTGTTGATGGCATTAGACGCAGGGACCGGCAGCATCCGGGCGGTGATTTTCGATCTGGCGGGCCAACAAATCGCTTACGGACAGGCGGAGTGGCGTCATCTGGCGCTGCCGGACGTGCCCGGCTCCATGGAGTTCGATCTGGCCGATAACTGGCAGCTCACCTGCCGCTGTATTCAGCAGGCGCTTGAACGCGCCGACGCCGGGCCGGGCGATATCCGCGCCGTCGCCTGCTGCTCAATGCGCGAGGGCATCGTCTTGTACGACCGCAACGGCGACGCCATCTGGGCCTGCGCCAACGTCGACGCCCGCGCCAGCCGTGAGGTGAGCGAGCTGAAAGAGCTGCATAACCATCAGTTTGAGCAGGAAGTCTACAGCTACTCCGGCCAGACGCTGGCGCTGAGCGCCATGCCGCGCCTGCTGTGGCTGGCGCACCATCGCCCGGATATCTACCGCCGGGCGGCGACGATGACCATGATCAGCGACTGGCTGGCCAACCGGCTCAGCGGCGAACTGGCGGTGGATCCCTCCAACGCCGGCACCACCGGCATGCTGGATCTGACCCGCCGCGACTGGCGGCCGGCGCTGTTGGATATGGCCGGCCTGCGCGCCGACCTGCTGTCGCCGGTCAAAGAGACCGGCAGCCTGCTGGGGCGGGTCACCGACGCGGCCGCGCGGCAATGCGGCCTGGCGGCCGGCACGCCGGTGGTGATGGGCGGCGGCGACGTGCAGCTCGGCTGTCTGGGGCTGGGCGTGGTGCAGGCCGGACAGACCGCGGTGCTGGGCGGCACCTTCTGGCAGCAGATCGTCAATCTGCCGCAGCCGCAGACCGATCCGGCGATGAATATCCGCATTAACCCGCACGTGATCCCCGGTATGGCGCAGGCCGAAGCGATCAGCTTCTTCACCGGCCTGACCATGCGCTGGTTCCGCGACGCCTTCTGCGCCGAGGAAAAGCTGCTGGCCGAGCGGCTGGGGGTCGACGCCTATACGCTGCTGGAAGAGATGGCGGCGCGGGTGCCGCCCGGCGCCTACGGCGTGATGCCGATCTTTTCCGACGCCATGCATTTTAAAAGCTGGTATCACGCGGCGCCCTCCTTTATCAATATGTCGCTGGATCCGCAGCGCTGTAACAAGCAGACGCTGTTCCGCGCGCTGGAGGAGAACGCGGCGATCGTCGCCGCCTGCAATCTGGCGCAGATCGCACAGTTTTCCGGCGTTCAGCCGCCGGCGCTGGTGTTTGCCGGCGGCGGCGCGAAAGGCAAGCTATGGAGCCAGATCCTCAGCGACGTCACCGGGCTGCCGGTGCGGGTGCCGGTGGTGAAAGAGGCCACCGCGCTGGGCTGCGCCATCGCCGCCGGCGTCGGCGCCGGACTGTTTGACGACCTGGCGGCCACCGGCGAACGTCTGGTGCGCTGGGAGTGCCAGTATCAGCCCAACGAGGCGCATCATGCGCTCTATCAGCAGCAAACGGAGAACTGGCGGGAAGTATATGCCGACCAGCTGACACTGGTGGACCACGGGCTGACCACCTCGCTGTGGAAAGCGCCGGGGCTGTAGCGCCCGGCGCTGCCGCCCGCTATTCGCGCGGCGCGGCCGCCAGGCGCAGATCGCTGCGCCGGCAGCACAGCGGATACAGCAGCCCGGTCACCACCAGGCTGATCACCCAGGAGATATCCGCGCCGGGCACCAGCTGCGAGTATGGCCCGCTGAAAAAGGCGTTTTCCATAAAGGGCAGCTGCACCACGATGCCGGCGAAGTACACCGCCAGCACCCGCCCGTTCAGCAGGCCGTAACGGCCGCCGTCGGCGCGGAAAATCGCCTCGATATCGTAGCGCTGCCGGCTGATCAGATAAAAATCGATCAGGTTAATCATGCACCACGGGATCAGCACCGCGATCAGCGCCAGGATCAGATTGATAAAGAAGCTGACGAAATTGGCCGACGCCGCCAGCGCCACCAGCACCGACCCCGCCAGCACCAGCGTGGAAAACAGCACCCGCACCCGGGCGTCGGGCTGCCAGCGCGGCATAAAGGTCTGCACCGCGGTGATCAGCGACAGCACCGCGCCGTAGAGATTCATGCCGTTATGGCAGATGATATTGACCAGGAACAGCACCATCAGCACCGGTCCCAGCCAGCCGGTAGCCTGGCGCACCGCCGCCATCGCCTCGACGTTGCCGCCCACCAGATTGACCGCCAGCATGCCGAACAAAAACGCCAGAATGGTGCCGCTGCAGGCCCCCAGCCAGGTATAGAGGAACGGCCGCCGGATCCCCACCTCGGCGGGCAGGTAGCGGGAATAGTCTGAGGTATACGGCGAGAAACTGATCTGCCAGACCGCGCCGATGCAAAACGTCGCAAACCAGCCGCTGAACGAAAAGCGTCCGCGCAGCCAGAAATCGCCGGGCAGCGGCTGCGTCAGCATCACCACCATGCCAATCAGCAGCGCCGCGCCCATAATCCAGGCGCCCAGCTTGTTGATTTTATGGATAAAGCGGTAGCCCACCACGCCGATGGCGGTCGCCAGCAGCGCTCCCAGCACCGTGGCGTACGGGATCGGCAGCGCCGGCAGCACATTGTTGATCACCTTGCCGGACAGGGTAATGTTCGAAATAAAGAAGCCGAGATAAATCACCGTGGTAAAGGCGATCACCAGCAGCGAGCCATAGCGGCCGAACTGGGCGCGGCTCTGCACCATCTGCGGGATGCCCACCTGCGGCCCCTGCGCCGAGGTCAGCGCCAGAAAGACGCCGCCGAACAGATGCCCGGCGATAATCGCCGTCATCGCCGACAGAATATTCAGCCCGAACGTATGGGTGGCGATGGCGCCGGTCACCACCGCCAGCGGCGCGATATTGGTGCAGAACCACAGGGTGAACAGGCTTTTTACCTCGCCGTGACGCTCCGAGGCCGGCACGTAATCGATGGATTTATCCTCGATCAGGCTGTTTGGTTGTGTTTGAGAACGCATGACATCCTCCGGTTTACACCGTTATCGTTTTTATGGAGGGTAAGGCAGCCCCTCCCGGGAGTCGGGAGGGGAAGCGGGCGGCTAGCGCATCACGAAGGGGTCGTCGATGGGCGCATCGCTGGTGCGTAACCAGACGGTTTTGCTGGTGGTGTACTCCAGCGCCGCCTCCATGCCGCCTTCGCGACCGAAGCCGGACTGGCCGTAACCGCCGAACGGCGCCAGCGGCGAGACCGCGCGGTAGGTATTGAGCCACACCACGCCGGCGCGCAGCTGGCGGGTCACCCGGTGGGCGCGGGTCAGGTTTTGCGTAAACACGCCGGCCGCCAGCCCGTACTCCGTGGCGTTGGCCAGAGCGATCGCCTCGGCTTCATCGCGGAAGCTCAGCACCGACAGCACCGGGCCGAACAGCTCCCGCGTCACGCTCTCCGCCTGCGGGCAGCCGCTGCAGTCCAGGATGGTCGGCGGGTAGTAAAAGCCGGGGCCGTCGATGGGCGCCGACGCGGTCAGCCGCCGGGCGCCCTGCGCCAGCGAGCGTTCGACCACCTGTTCAATCAGCGCCTTCTGCCGCGCGGTGCACAGCGGGCCGAACTGGGTTTCCGGCTGCTGCGGACAGCCGATGACGATATCGCGCACCTTCGCCACCAGCCGCTCCAGCAGCGCCTCCTTGACGCTCTCCGCCACCAGCAGGCGCGAGCCGGCGACACAGCTCTGGCCGGAGGCCGAGAAAATCGCCGCCACCTGCGCGTTGGCGGCGCTGTCGAGGTCGGCGTCGTCAAAGACGATAAACGGCGATTTGCCGCCCAGCTCCAGCGAGGTGCTGGCCAGATTTTCGGCGCTGTTGCGCACGATATGGCGCGCGGTTTCCGCGCCGCCGGTAAAGGCGATGCGGTCCACCTTCGGGTGGCGCGTCAGCGGCGCCGCGCAGCGCTCGGCAAAGCCGGTGATCACATTGCACACCCCGGGCGGGAATCCGGCCTGATCGATCAGGCGGGCAAAGGCCAGCAGCGGCGCCGGCGCGGCCTCGGAGGCCTTCACCACCAGCGTGCAGCCTGCGGCGATCGCCGGGCCAATCTTCACCGCCGACAGAAACAGCTGGCTGTTCCACGGGATCACCGCGGCAACCACCCCGACCGGCTCGCGGCGCACCCAGGTTTCCATATCCGGCTTGTCGATCGCCAGCACGTGCCCTTCCATTTTGTCGGCCAGCCCGGCGTAATAGCGGTAATACTCCGCCACATAGGCGATCTGCGCGCGGGTTTCGCGGATGATTTTCCCGCTGTCCAGCGTCTCCAGCCGCGCCAGCTCCGGCGCGTTGGCCTCCACCAGATCCGCCAGCTTCAGCAGCAGCTTGCCACGCGCACCGGCGGTCATCGCACGCCATTCGGGGCGGTGAAACGCCTGCCAGGCGGCCTCCACCGCGCGATCCACCTCCGCCTCATGCGCTTGCGCCACGCTGGCCCAGGGGGCGTTGGTGGCCGGGTTCAGCGAGTCAAAGCGCGCCGCGCCCGGCTCGAACCGCCCGTTAATATAGAGATCAAACGACTCCATCACTTCCTCCCGCCTCAGTGAAACTCAGGCATAACGTGGCGGATAAAGCGCTCCAGCGAGGCTTTTTTCCGCGCGAAGGACATTCCGCTGTCGATCCACAGGGCAAATTCCGCGTAGCCCATCTGCTCATAGTTTTTCAGCCGCGCCACCACCTCATCGGCGGTGCCGATCGCCAGGTTGTTACGCATCATTTCCGCGTTGTAATAACTGTTGGCCGCCATCTCCTCGTCGCTCAGCGGCTTGATCAACCCCTGGCTGACCGGGCGCTCATTCTTGAACCAGGCGCCGAAATAGTGGTAGAAGCGGTTAAGCTCCTGCGCCGCCTGCTGGGCGTCCGCCTCGTCCTCCGCCACATAGCCGTGCTGCAGCAGCATGATTTTCAGCGGCTGCTGCGGTGCATGTTCGCGACAGGCGTCTTTAAAGCAGGTCACCAGCCGGACGATCTCCTCCTCACCCTGATGCAGCGGCGTCACCTGCACGTTGCAGCCGTTCTTCACCGCGAATTCGTGGCTGTTCGGGTCGCGCGCCGCCACCCAGATCGGCGGATGCGGCTGCTGCTTCGGCTGCGGCGCCGAGGTGGTTGCCGGGAAAGACCAGTACTCGCCCTGATGGGCGTAATCCCCCTGCCACAGTTTCTTCACCGCCGGGATCAGCTCGCGCATCCGCTGGCCGGCGTCCCAGGCGGTCAGCCCCGGCATCAGGCGCTCGTATTCATAGCTGTAGGCGCCGCGGGCAATCCCCAGCTCCAGCCGCCCGTTGGTGATCAGATCGGTCATCGCCGCTTCGCCGGCCAGCCGCACCGGGTGGTGGAACGGTGCGATCACCGTGCCGGTGCCCAGACGCGCGTGCTGAGTGCGGTGGGCAATATCCACCAGGTTGATAAACGGATTGGGGGCAATGGTAAAATTCATGCCGTGGTGCTCCCCGGTCCAGATGGTGTGTACGCCGCCGCGGTCGGCGATTTCGCACAGATCCATCATCTGTTCATAGAGCTGCTCCTGCGGCTCGTCGGGGGTAGTACGTTCCATATGGATAAATAATGACAGTTTCATCGCTCGCTCCCGCCCAGCCTTAGCTGGCAAATCGTTTGATGGCGCCGCTGTGTTCATCGCCGTAGTAAATGCTGTAGTTGCCCACCGAGTTTTCACGCTCGAAGCGGTTAAGCAGCGACTTCAGCGCCGGATCATCCACCGGCTGCGCCGCCGCCTGAGCAAGCGGCAGCCAACGGGCCGCCTCGCCCGGCAGCACGCCGTTGCCGGCATCACTGGGCAGCGCGCACAGGAAGACGATGTGCTGGCGGTTCGACTGACGGTCGTCATAGATGGAGTAGACAAAGCCCGGGCTGGCCGGCAGCGCCAGCTCCTGCAGCAGCGCCGTCAGACTGTCGCCGACGCTGCGCCCGGCCACCGGCCGCGACGGCAGACGGAATCGCCCGTCCTGTCGTTTGACCATCACCACGCTGCCGTCAAACTCAATCAGCGCGCTGACCACCACTTCCGGCCCGCTGACCAGCGCCTCGGCGTTCTGCGCCGGCGTGAAGTAGGCGCCGCGGTAGTAGCCCAGACCGGCGGTGCCGCTGGAGTCAAAGGCGCTGATTTTGCCGATCAGAATCACATGATCGCCGGCGTCCACCACCTGAAAGCGTTCGCATTCGAACCAGGCGGAGCTGCCGTCCAGCAGCGGCATCCCGGCGTCGCTGCGCCGCCACGCCACCTGCGCGAAGCGGTCGTCCACCTTTTGGGCGAAGATATTCGACGTCTCTTTCTGCTGCTCGGCCAGAATATTGACGGCAAAGTGCGCGCCGTTGGTAAAGTGCGCCAGATTGGCCGAGCGCTTGTCGATATTGACCAGCAGCAGCGCCGGTTCCAGCGATACCGAGGTAAAGGAGTTGGCGGTAAAGCCGATCGGCTGTCCGTCGGCATCCAGCGCGGTGACCACCGTCACCCCGGTCATAAAGGCGCCGAAGGCGTCACGTAATTGTCTGCGTTGTTCAATGTCCATCGTTCGCTCCTGCCGTATCGTGCCGATGCGCCGGGGTTAAAAAGGCCAGCATCTCCTGATTGACCCGCGCCGCATCCGTCAGATTCACCATATGTTTCGCGTTATTAACGATTACCGCCTGCCCCTGCGGGGCCGCGTGCGCCATCTGGCGCGCCATCGCCGGGCTGGAGTTGGCGTCCAGTTCGCCGGTCAGCACCAGCACCGGGCAGCGCATCTCTCCCCAGCGGCCGGCGTAGACCGCATCGCCGGCGGCAAACGCCTGATACGCCTTGGCGTAGCCGTCGCGGCTGACCTGATTCAGCCAGCCGCTGACCCGCCGCCGCAGCGCCGCCTCCTCCTGCGTATCGCTGAACCAGCGCGCCAGCGGCGAATCCAGCTGCGCATCGCCGCGCGCCAGTTCACCGGCGCGCTGCAGCACCGCGGCGCGCGCCTGTTCGCTGCGCCGGTAAACGCCGCTCATCACCATCGCGCGGCTGACCAGCTGCGGATGATCGATCGCCAGCCCGGCAGCGATCAGCGCTCCCATCGAGTGGCCCGCCACCGCAAAGCGCGGCTGCGGCAGAGTGCGCAGAAACGCCGCCGTCCACGCCACGTAATCCTGCAGCGTCGGCGTATGCGCAAAGCCGTCGCTGCCGCCGTGCCCCGGCATATCCACCGCGATAACGTGAAAATGCGCCTGCAGGGCGTCAAGCTGCGGCTGCCAGGCGTCGGCGTTCATGCCCACGCCGTGGATCAGCAGCAGCGGCTCGCCCTCGCCCGCCTCCAGGTAGCTCGCCTGCAGGTTGAATTCAGACAGCCGCTGGGTTTTGCGCATCATGACCAAGCTCTTTCAGATCCAGATAACGGTTACCGATGCGGTGATGCGGTCTCCCCCCCAGCGCCGCCCCCAGCGCCACGACGATTTCATCGCCGGCCGGCGCATCGGCGATGGCGAACTGATAGGTCAGGTAGTGTTCACGGCTGCCTTCGTCGTTCTTCTGCATCATCGGGATCAGGATCGGCGCGTTGGCCGGCCCGCGGGTGTTGTTGAACGCCAGGTAACTTTTGGCCTGCACCGCCTGGCGATAGTGGTTGCCGAAATGCAGCGTATGGATCAGCGCCGATGCGTGCTCCAGCTCGCCGTCGATACCGACTACCGCGCATTTACCGAACGCCTCCACCCGCTCGCCGCCGCCGGCCTCTTTGACAATCATCCCGGTCAGCAGCTCGCCGAGCACCGGCGCCAGTTCACGAATTTTCGGGCCGAGGTCTTCCACATAGCCCTGACCGGCCCAGGGGTTTTTGATCACCGCCGCCGCGGCGATCATCACCAGGGGTTTGCCCGCCGCTTTAGCGCCGTCGGTATACAGCGTTTCGGTGGACAGCAACGTTTTACGAATCATCGGATGCATAGGGTTCCTCAAAAAGTAAATCAAATGTTAATCAGTGGGCGATTTGCGGTATAGCATCGGGAAATACGCCATGTCAAAGCTTGGTATACCATAATATCAACCGACAAAAATGAACGAAAATTGGTATGAAAACGCTGGCGATTCAACGGCATAAATCAGAGAGGGAACGGCGACGCGACCGCCCGGTTTTATCGCCCGCATGCCGCAGAATGCGGGCGACATGGCGGTCAAAAACCGCGCTGCGCCGCCTTTTTTGCCGGATAGGCTATAGTGGTGAGGACATTTTTTTATCGATGTGATGAATTTGTGATCTACGCCTGATTTCCTTTTTCGCCGATGCGGCGTTTGGTATACCATCAGAACAACATTGCATTGTTCAGGGAAAAGGTGCTAAGAGTAATAGCCAAGGAAGTGATACCGATGAGAGAGACCGACAGGATGACGCACACCCCACTGAAGATCGAAAACGCGCCGCTGACGCTGCGTGAACTGGCCCTTAACAACGTCCGCCGCGCGATTATCTCCGGCTACTTTGCCGCCGGCGACCGGCTGGTGGAACGCACGCTCAGCGAGGAACTGGGCGTCAGCCGCAGCGTGGTGCGCGAGGTGATCCGTTATCTGGAAGCGGAAGGACTGATTGAGATCCTGCCCAAGAAGGGGCCGATTGTGGCGATCCTCACCTGGGACATCGCCGAACAGATTTACAATATCCGCCTGCTGCTGGAGCAGGAAGCCGCGCACGACTGCGCGCTGCACGCCAAAAGCAAGGATAAGAAGCTGCTGCACGAAAAGCTGCTGCAGATCGACCGCGCCTCCCGCGAGCAGGACGATATCAAGCGCGTCGACGCCTCGCAGGAGTTTTATAAAACCATCTTCGACGTCGCCGGGCACGCCATCGCCTGGGAGATTGTGCAGCGTCTCAATAGCCGCATCAGCCGGCTGCGGGCGCTGACGCTGAAAACCCGTGAGCGGCAGGTGGCGGGCTACGAGCGCATGACGCGCATCTTCAACGCGATTGAGAAAAACGACCCGGCGCAGGCGAAGCAGGAGGTGTTTGAGCACCTGACCGAAGCCTCCGCGCTGGCCAGGCTGATACTGCAACCACAGGAGTAACCGATGCCCGCTTACTGGATTGCCCACGTCACGGTGACGGATCCGCAACGCTATCAGGCGTATATGGCCGCCGCCCCCGAGGCGTTCCGTCAGTACAATGCGCGCTTTCTGGCGCGCGGCGAACAGGCTGAATCGCTGGAGGGCGCGCCCTTCACCAAGCACGTGCTGATAGAGTTTGACGACTACCAGAGCGCGCTGGCTTGTTACCGTTCCGAAGCCTACCAGCGGGCGAAGCAGGCGCGCGCGGGCTGCGCCGAGGTGATGATTACCATTGTGGATGGGCTGAACGTCGTGCCCGCGGCCTAGCTGCCGGCTCGGTCACTGTCGCAGGCGTTATCCATAACGTGAATATCAATAGCCAAAAATCAGAAAACAGGAAATAAGCATAGGAATTTCATCAGGTTCTATTATCCACCATGGTAAACAGTGTAACCACGGCGAAGATATTTATCTGCCGCGGCGCACTGCGTAAATTGCGATCTTGATCACTTAAAGATGCCGCCCCCCGCTGGCATTCACCCGCTGAGATGAACGCTACTATGCTGAATAATAAAGATAAGCCTGCAAATTCGCCCTGGGCCGCCGTGTTCTCCCTGACGGTGGCCTGTTTTGTGATGGTCACCACCGAGTTTTTACCCATTGGCCTGCTGACCAATATCGCCCCGTCGCTGCACGTCAGCACCGGCAACGCCGGGCTGATGGTCACCATGCCCGGCATCGTGGCCGCCGTCGCCGCGCCGCTGCTGAGCCTGGCCTCAGGACGCCTTGACCGTCGCCTGCTGATGCTCGGGCTGTCATTGTTGCTGATAGTGTCCAATCTGGTTTCCGCGCTGGCGGTCAACTTCCCGATGATGCTGCTCGGTCGGGTGCTGCTCGGCATCTGCGTCGGCGGCTTCTGGTCGTTCGCCGCCAACTACGGCCGCCATCTGGTGCCGGAGAGCAGCCAGGGGCGCGCCACCGCGCTGATCCTCAGCGGCATTTCGGTCGGCGCGGTGTGCGGCGTCCCCGCCGGCGCGCTGATTGGCGACGCCTTCGGCTGGCGCAGCGCCTTCTTCGGCAGCGCAGCGCTGGCGCTGCTGGTGCTGCTGGCGCAGCTGCGTCTGCTGACCTCGGTGCCGCCGTCGCGTGCAGTTACCGTGCGCGATCTGCTGCTGCCGCTGCGCCTGCCGCTGGCGCGTATCGGGCTGCTCGCCATCGTGCTGCTGTTTATCGGCCACTTTGCCGCCTACACCTACCTGCGTCCGCTGCTGCAGCAGGTATTTGTCCTCAGCCCGTCGGCCATCTCCCTGCAGCTGCTGGCCTACGGCGCCATCGGCCTGCTGGGCACCTTCGCCGGCGAGCGGCTGGCAGAGCACAGCCTGCGCGCCACCTGTATTCTGATTGCCGTGATGCTGGCGGGGATTTTGATCGTCTCACCGCTGCTGAGCGGCGTGGCCGGCGCCACGTTGATGGTGCTGATCTGGGGGCTGGCCTTCGGCGCGGTGCCGGTGTGCGCCACCAACTGGATGTTCGCCGCGGTGCCGCAGGCGCCGGAAGCCGGCCAGGCGCTGCTGGTGTGCGTGATTCAGATTGCGCTGGCCTCCGGCGCGCTGCTGGGCGGCGAAGTGGTGGACTGGCAGGGCGTCAGCAGCGCCATGCTGTTCGGCGGCGCGCTGATCCTGTCGGCGGCGCTGGTGTTCGGTTTATCCTTGCGTTCCGAGCCGGTTGACGCTAAACAGTGTTAACCCGCATCACGGGCGCGCCGCGTCGCGCCCCGGCTTAACAGCAGGAGCAGCATGGACCATCACTTACTGGCAATCCGCGTCTTTATCCGCGTGGTGGAAACCGGCGGCTTTACCCGCGCCGCCGATACGCTGCGGATGCCGAAAGCCACCGTCAGCAAGCTGATCCGCAACCTGGAAAATCACCTGCAGACCAAGCTGCTGCAGCGCACCACCCGCAGCGTGGCGGTGACGCCAGAAGGCGAATGCTACTACCGCCGCACGGTAAAATGGCTGGCGGAGCTGGAGCAGATGGAAGGCTGCATGACCGACTCGCAAAGCTCGCCGCAGGGCGTGCTGCGCATCGACGTCGGCGGCGGCACCGCGCGCCAGCTGCTGCTGCCGGCGCTGCCGGACTTCTTTGCCCGCTACCCGCAGATCCAGATCGACCTTGGCGTCAGCGACCGGCAAATCAACCTGATTAACGATAACGCCGACTGCGTGATCCGCAGCGGGACGCTGGCGGACTCCAGCCTGATCGCCCGGCGGCTGTTCAGCCTGAGCTGGGTGACCTGCGCCACGCCGGACTATCTGGCGCGTTACGGCACGCCGCGCCATCCTGCCGAGCTGGAGCAGGGCTTCCCGCTGGCGCACTACCGACACGCGGTGAACGATCGCATCCAGCCGCTGCGCTTTGTCGAGGCCGGCCGGCAGTTTGAGATCCAGCACCGCTACCAAATCAGCGTCAACGAGGGCGGCGCCCTGCTGGCCGCGGCGCTGTCCGGATTAGGCATCGTGCAGACGCTGCGTTTTATGGCGCAGCCGCATCTGGAGCGCGGCGAACTGGTCAGCATTCTCGACGACTGGCAGCCGCCGGCGGAACCCACCTACGTGGTCTATCCCTCCAACCGCCACCTGAGCAGCAAGCTGCGGGTGTTTATCGAATGGGCGGTCGAACGCTTTGCCTGAGCGGCTTCGCCGCCGCTTACCCACCAAGCTGGCAACTAAATAGCTTATTAAGTTAATAATAAAGTAAGCTGCACAGCGACACCCTTCCCCGTATGAACCAGAACTTTCCCAATTGCCCGGCTAATAAGTTAGCAGCAGAATAAGCTCTTAAGTTAAGCGGATAGCGGCTTGGCAACCTGCGTAAGTTAAGGCATATTGGTGGCTATTCGTTCTGACTAACCCGTTAGATTATCAACCTGTCAAGTCACTAACTTAATAAGCTAATGACTTAATAACTTGAGAGATGGCAGCATGATTGTTTTGATTGGTTCGCAAAAAGGCGGCGTAGGGAAATCCACCAAGGCGGTAAACATCGCCGGATATCTGATTATCAAGGAAGGCAAAACGGCGATTATCGTCGACGCCGATGACCAAAAATCGATCATGACCTGGTACAACGATCGCCAGAACGTTGAGGGGCTGCCGCATATCCCGGTGGTCGCCGCCTCCGGTAAAATCAAGGAAACCCTGCTGGAGCTGGATCGCCATTACGACTATGTGATTGTCGATACCGCCGGCCGCGACAGCGCCGAACTGCGCTCCGGCCTGCTGGCCGCCGACCTGTTCCTCTCGCCGCTGCGCCCTTCGCAGATGGACCTCGACACCATCGGCTACCTGTCGGAAATGTTCTCCACTGCGCAGGAGTATAATGAGAAGGTCAAAGGCTATATTGTGCTCAATATGTGTCCGACCAATATCTTTATTAACGAGGCCAACGAGGCGGCGGAAGTGCTGAGCGAATACCCGGAGTTCAAGCTGGTGGGCAACCGCCTGTGTGACCGCAAGATTTATCGCGATGCCTGGGGCGAAGCAAAAACCATTCATGAAGCGAATAATGAAAAAGCGCAACATGAAATCGCCAGCCTGGTCAAAGAGGTGATCCTGTGAAAAAACGTACCCCGAGCCAGCGCATGACGGAAGATGAATTTATCAACAGCGCCACCTCGCATACGCTGCACGTGCCGGCACCGGCCGCCGAGGCCAAGCCGCAGGGGCGTAAGCGCACCTATAAGGCGCTGTCCGTCAGCCTGACCGACAGCCACGTCGAAGCCATTGATGCGATGATCGTACTGGCGGCGCGCAACGGCATCGTGCGCGTCACCCGCTCCGATATCATCAAGCTGGCCATCGACGGCCTGACGGAAAAAAGCGAGAACCACCTGCTGGAACTGCTGAAAAAGAACTGAGCAACGGCCGCCGAATAGCGGCCAGATGACCAGCCCGCTGACATAGCCGGCAAGCAGGCTGTGACATGGCAAACCATCATAAAATTAAACAATTAACCTAACAAGCTAATGACTTAATAAGTTATTAAAACATTATCGTTTATCAATAACCTTGAATTTCAAAGCCATGGCTCCGTAATAACCTCTGCCCCTCCTGGCTACCGATAAATTGCTGCAACGCCAGCGCCGCCGGCTCTTCCGTGAGCAAACAGCAACCGTATCGTGCCCGCACCGTCAGCGAGCCAGGCAACGCTCTGACACACAATTGCGGATAGGTGGCTAATGCAGAGGCGTAGCTGGCGTACCCCAGAAAAATATCTGCCCGGTTTTCCGTCAGTAGAAACTCCGCCGCCATTCTGCCGGCCGGCAACGGTTCGCTGGTTTTTCCGCCAACCAATGCCTGCGCCCGCCGGCTCAGCATTTTCCCTTGCCCCGGCCGCTCACGTTCAATCAGACTGAACAACTCCAGCGCATAATCACCACCAGGATCGTCCCCCGGCGTCGAGGTTGCCAGACGCCAGCGGGCATCGCATAACACCGCCAGCAACGGCGTCTCAGTCAGAGCCGGCATATTGCGCACGGTGACACACAGCCGGTTGCCGGCGAACGGCCGTAACGCCGTGGCGATGCCCAGTTCAACCAGACGCTGCGGATGCGCCATATCGGCCGAGGCGAACAGATGCGGACGTTCACCGCGCTCAATACGCCGCCGCAACACTCCGGCCGGGCCAAATTCACCACTTACCGGCACCCCCGTACGCCGGCTGAATGCCGACAACAGCGCGCTAAAAGCGTATCGCAGGCTGCCTGCGGCATACACGACTAATTTACTCACCGTTCCCTCGGCGGTAGAGCGGCACCAGCGTTTCGCATCGCGCGCCGTTAACCTGAAAGCTCACACGTTCAATCGGCAGTTGGAACAGCGGAGAAAGGTGACGCGCCGTCAACACCTGCTCACACGCGCCGTAACGGTGCCCGCTCTCTCCAGACAACAGCAACGCCTGGTCGGCCGCCACATGAGCATGATTCGGCTGATGAGTGGAAAACATCACCGCCATGGCGCGCTCATCCGCCAACTGGCGCATCAAACGCAGCACCCGATCTTGATGATGCAGATCCAGCGCGGAAGTCGGCTCATCCAAAATCATCGCCGGCGCCGCGCCAGCCAGCGCCCGGGCGATCAGCACCAGCTGCCGCTGGCCGCCGGACAAACGGCTAAATTCACGTTCGGCGTACGGCAACATATCCAGCCGCCGCAACGCATCATCCGCCGCCCTGAAATCGGCAGTGGAAGGAGAACGAAACAGGCCAATATGACGCGCCCGCCCCATCAACACGATATCGCGCACCCGGTAGGCGAACGGCGGCGTAAAACTCTGCGGCACAAAGCTGACTTCACCGTAACGCATCACCCGGCCCTGTTGCGGTGACAACACGCCCAGCAGGAGCTGCATCAGGGTGCTTTTGCCGCCCCCATTCGGGCCAAGCAATGCCAGTACCTCGCCGCGCCGTAGCTGCAGGTTCACCCCTTCGAACAATGGCGGCTGCTGCGGCCAGCCAAACGCCAGCGCCGTCGCCTGCAGTAAACATTCAGCCATGCCACCCCCTCAGCGACATCCGGCGCAGCAACAGGGCAAACAACGGTGCGCCAATCAGCGCAGTGAGAATACCAAGCGGAATTTCACCGCTGCCGAGCGTACGCGCCAGATCGTCAATCAGCACCATATACAGTGCGCCAAGACAAAGGGAGGCCGGCAGCAGACGCCGGTGATCCGGCCCCACCAACAGGCGGGCAAGGTGCGGAATGACCAAGCCGACCCAGCCGATACTGCCGCTGACTGCGACCTGCGCCGCCACCAATGCCGCGCACAACAGCAGTATCAGCCAGCGGGTACGCTCGACATTGACGCCCAGCGTGGCTGCGTCCTCATCCCCCAGTGACAACAGGTTAATCCGCCAGCGCAGCGCCAGCAGCATGCCCCCCGCCGGCAACAGCGTCAGAAACAGCACCATCAACTTTTGCCCATCGGCGGTAGCGAAGCTGCCCAGCAGCCAAAAGACAATGCTCGGCAGTTTCTCTTCAGTATCCGCCAGATATTGCAGCAGACTGACGCAGGCGGAGAAAAAGCCGCTAAGGATCACCCCGGCCAGCACCAGCGACAAAATATTACGCCGCGCCATGGCACTGGTGAGGCCAAAGATCAGCAACAAGGCCGCCATACCGAACGTAAACGCCGACAGCAACAGGCCGACGATCGGCAGGCTGAGCAAAATCGCCAGCGTACCGCCAAATGCCGCGCCGGACGAAACGCCGATAATGTGCGGATCCACCAGCGGATTGCGGAAGACACCCTGCAGCGCGGCGCCGCACAGCGCCAGTGCCGCGCCCGCGCCCATCGCCAGCAGCACCCGCGGCACGCGCACCGTCATAATCACCTGACGTTCTGCCTGACTGATGACGTCGTGCTGACCGGTCAGCGGTTCCAGCAAAATCATCAGCGTATGTCCGACAGGCACCGGGTAGCGGCCGATACCAAGCGAGAGTAATGCACACACCCCCAGCAAAAGCGCCAATCCCGCCAACTTCACGGCGCCACCTGGCAGCAGCTGGCGCGATAATAATGCTGATAGTAGCGATCGACACGCTGCTGTAAATCAACGTCATGAAAGCGCTGCGGGTAGAGCGTTTTCGCCATCCACAGCTCGCCCAGCGCCAGCGCTTCCGGCATCGGATAGCCCCAGGCTTTGGCGTACTCCGGCATCAGGTAGACGCGCTTATGCTTCACCGCATCAATTGCCTGCCACTGCGCATCTTGCAGAATCTGATCCACCACCTGTGGATAACGCTCCTGTACAAATATCACCTGCGGATCCCAGCGCAGCACGTCCTCAATCGACACCTGGCGAAAGCCGGTAATATCTTTGGCCGCCACGTTTAACGCGCCGGCGTGCCGCAGCATCAACCCGGTGTATTTTCCGGCCCCGTAGGTAGTTAAATCCGGATTGGCGATATACACCCTCACCCGCTGCGCCTCCGGCAGGTCACGCAGGCGCTGTGCCGTCAATGCACGCTGGCGCAACACGTCGTTAATCATCGCCTCGGCCTGCGACTGACGCCCCATGACCTCGCCAATCAGCCGGATACCGTCCTGCAGCCCCAGGGTATAGGCGCTATCCTCATCCCGCAGATGCGGATTTATTTTTCCCGCCTGGCTGACGTCCCCGCGTCGCAGGGAGATAGCCACCACCGGGATGCCGGCTCGCTCAATCTGCTTAATCATCGCCGGCGGCGCATAGTTGGCGACAAATACCACCTGCGGATGCAGAGCGAGCAAGCTTTCGATATTCACCGAGGTCAGGTCGCCCGGCATCGGCATAGCGGCCAGCGTAGGCGCCAAACGCAGGTAGTGCGAACCCAGCTGTTTTTTCCAGCTGCTGAGCACACCAACCACCTGCGGCATGGCATCCAACTGTACCAGCAGGTTCAGCGTCTGATGCTGCAACACCACCGCACGGCTGATGCGGTCCGGCAACGTCACCTGGCGATTGAGTTGATCGGTAACCTGACGCGCGGCCAGAGAAACGCAGGAAAAGAACAGCAAAAACAAGGCAATAAGCGGAGTGGGTTTTAACATGGGCGTGTCCGTCAATTATCGTTATATAAAACATAATATAGCGATTGAAGCAACGAAACCATCAACCAGATCAAAACGGTGGAGTATTCAGACAGCAATGCCGGGGAGCATACAGCGCCCCCCGGCGTCGGCGTTTACTTCAGCGTAAAGCTCTGCTGCAGCGTCTGGGCGGAATCCAGACCGACAAACGCGTTGAATTTGCCCGGCTCCGCGCCCCACTTCAGGCTGGCGTTGTAGAACTTCAGATCGTTTTCATCGATCGGCATCTCGACCGTGGTCGCCTGGCCGGCCTTCAGCGTCACTTTGCGGAAGTTGCGCAGCTCTTTCACCGGCCGGCTGACCGACGCGGTTTCATCCTGCAGATACAGCTGCACCACGGTAGCGCCGTCGTAGTCGCCGTTGTTTTTCAGCGTCACGCTGGCGGTGATTTTGCCGTTGCGCGCCATGGTCGGGCTGGACAGCGTGAAGTCCGACAGCGTGAAGCGGCTGTAGCTCAGGCCGTAGCCGAACGGATACAGCGGGCCGTTGGGCGAGTCGAAGTAGCGCGAAGTGTACTTGCCCGGATTCTCCTTGTTAAACGGCCGCCCGGTGTTCAGATGGTTGTAGTACATCGGGATCTGGCCCACGGAGCGCGGGAAGGTCATCGGCAGCTTGCCCGACGGGTTGTAGTCGCCGAACAGCACGTCCGCCACCGCATTGCCGCCTTCGGTGCCGCTGAACCAGGTTTCCAGCATCGCATCCGCCTGTTGGCTTTCCCACTCCAGCGCCAGCGGCCGGCCGTTCATCAGCACCAGCACCAGCGGCTTACCGGTGGCCTTCAGCGCCTTGATCAGGTCGCGCTGGCTCTGCGGAATGGTGATATCGGCGCGGCTCGACGCCTCGTGCGCCATGCCCTGCGATTCGCCGACCACCGCCACCACCACGTCCGCCTGTTTGGCGGCGTTAACCGCTTCGTCAATCATCTGCTGCGGCGGCCGCGGATCAAACACCACCGCCGGCTCGTACAGGTTCAGATAATCAATGATGCTCTTATCCTGCGTGATGTTGGCCCCTTTGGCGTAGATGATTTTCGCCTTGTCGCCCACCGCGTTTCTCATCCCCTGCAGCAGGGTTACCGACTGTTTGCTGACGCCGGCGGCCGACCAACTGCCCATCATATCGCGCTGGCTGTCGGCCATCGGCCCCACCAGCGCAATAGTGCCCTGCTTGCGCAGCGGCAGCGTCTGGTTATCGTTTTTCAGCAGCACCTGGGTGCGGCGCGCCACGTCGCGCGCCTCGGCGCGGTGCAGACGGCTTTCGGCGTTGGTGTCCTGCGGGTCGGAACCCGCCGGGCCAAGGTGTACGTACGGATCCTTGAACAGCCCCATCGCATATTTGGTGTTCAGCACGTCGCGGCAGGCGCGGTCAATATCACTCTCCGGCACCAGCCCCTCTTTCACCAGCCCCGGCAGATATTTGTCGTAATATTCGTCGCTCATGCTCATATCAACGCCGGAGGTGATCGCCAGCCGCACCGCATCGCGCGGATCCTGCGCCACGCCGTGCTTGATCAGCTCCTTAATCGCGCCGTGGTCGCTGATGGTAATGCCGCCGAAGCCCCACTGGTTACGCAGCAGATCCTTCAGCAGCCAGGGATTGGCGGTGGCGGGAATGCCGTTAATCGAATTCAGCGACACCATCACCCCGCCGCTGCCGGCGTCCACCGCCGCCCTGTACGGCGGCAGATAGTCCTGCTGCATGCGCAGCGGGCTCATATCCACGGTGTTGTAGTCGCGTCCGCCTTCGGTCGCGCCGTACAGCGCAAAGTGCTTCACGCTGGCCATCACCGAGCCGGGTTTGGCCGGATCGCCGTTCTGATAAGCGTCCACCATCACTTTGGCAATTTTCGACACCAGCCAGGTGTCCTCGCCGAAGCCTTCCGATACCCGTCCCCAGCGCGGGTCGCGGGTGATATCAACCATCGGCGAGAAGGTCATATTCAGGCCGTCGTCGCTGGCCTCCTGGGCGGAAACCCGGCCGCTGAGCGCGATAGCCTCCAGATCGAAACTGGCGGCCAGTCCCAGGCTGATGGGGAATACCGTGCGCTGGCCATGCACCACGTCATAGGCGAAAAACAGCGGGATCTTCAGGCGGCTGAGCTGCATCGCCTGGTCCTGCATCACGCGGATATCCGGCCGGGTGACGGTGTTGAAGATTGCACCGATCTGCCCCTTGCGGATGCCTTCGCGGATCGCCTCTTTCGGATTATCCGGCCCGACGCTGATTAAGCGCAGCTGGCCGATTTTCTCTTCCAGCGTCATCTGCTTCATCAGCTTGCTGACGAACGCATCGCGCTGCTGAACATTAATTCCTTGCGTTG
This sequence comes from Serratia sp. FGI94, assembly GCF_000330865.1. Classification (NCBI taxonomy): domain Bacteria; kingdom Pseudomonadati; phylum Pseudomonadota; class Gammaproteobacteria; order Enterobacterales; family Yersiniaceae; genus Serratia; species Serratia sp. FGI94. The sequence continues at coordinate 1,343,167 of NC_020064.1, read as the reverse complement.
CGCCGCTTTCCTGCGCAAAAACCGGACTGACCGCCAAACCGGACACCAAACCCACTGCACAAAGCCATTTCATATTGTTATCTCAGGCAGGTTCCCGCCGCGGGATCCGGCGGGAAAGTAAACAGGTATCAGGGAGTGTGCCACACTCTTTTTCCCCGTTGAAACCGTTATGGTTACAAGCTGTTAGCCGTCGCCGCCAGATAGCGCGCCAGCCGGTCGCGGCTGTACGCCGCTTCCTGCGTCAGAAAATCCGTCAGCAGGGCCAGTCCGTCCGGCGGCGGCGTACGTTCAGGATAGACCAAATAATAGCCGGCGCCGCTGGCGACGCTCAGTGCAAACGGCGTCACGATGCGCCGCGCCTGAATATCTTCCTCCAGCAGGCACAGGTCGCCGATCGCAATGCCCAGCCCCTGCAATGCCGCGCTCATCGCCAGATCCAGCGTGTCGAAATGCTGCGACTTGCGCGAGGGCAGCGCCGCGCCGCCGGCCGCCTTCAGCCAGCGCAGCCAGTCGCGCCGGTCGCGCGTCGGGTGCAGCAGGGTTTTCTCCGCCAGTTCCTCCAGCCGCGGCGTTGCGGAGAGATAGCCCGGCGTACAGACCGGCGTCAGCACTTCGTCAAACAGCGGGTGCGCCGTCAGCCGTTTGCCCGGTGGCGCGCCGAAGGTGACCGCTGCGTCAAACTGTTCGCCGGCAAAGTCCAGCCGGTGCGACACCGAGGCGGTCAGTTCGATATGCAGTTCTGGCCGCTCATTCTGCAGACGAATAATTCTGGGCAACAGCCAGCGCATGGCGCAGGTCGGGCATTTGATGCGCAGCGTGCCGGGCTGGGCGCCGACCCGGGCGACGGCCTCGGCCAGCTGTCCCAGCGCCTGGCGTACCGGCCCCAGCAGCTGCGCGCCCTGCGGCGTCAGCGCCAGGCCGCGCGCATGGCGGCTGAACAGCGGGTAGCCAAGCTGCCGCTCCAGACCGAGGATCTGCCGGCTCACCGCCCCCTGCGTCAGGTGCAGCGCCTGCGCGGCATGGGTAAAGTTCAGCCGTTGCGCCACCGCAACAAAGGTTTTCAACACGTCGAGCGAAGGTAACGTCGTGGGCATCCGAGTCTCTCCAGCCATGATCGAAACGCATGGCTAGCATGACAAAGTTTCTCTTGTCGCGCCATAACGGCTGTTGCTTAATCACTCAACCTACTCGCTGCCCCGGAGCCGCCATGCAGAGCGCCTGTTCACCCCGTTCCAAACTGCCGGACGTCGGCACCACCATTTTTACCGTGATCGGCCAGCTGAGCGCCGAACATCAGGCGCTGAATCTGGCGCAGGGCGCCCCCAACTTCGGCTGCGCGCCGCAGCTGATTAACGACGCCGAGCAAGCCATGCGCGCCGGTCATAACCAGTATGCGCCGATGAGCGGCGTGGCCGCCCTGCGCCACGCGCTGGCGGAAAAAATGCAGCGCCTGTACGGCGCACGCTATGACGCCGAGGCGGAGATCACCGTGCTGGCCAGCGCCAGCGAAGGCCTGTACGCCGCCATCAGCGCGCTGGTGCAGCGCGGCGACGAGGTGATCTATTTCGAACCGGCGTTCGACAGCTATGCCCCCATCGTGCGGCTGCAGGGCGCGCGGCCGGTGCCCGTCCGGCTGTCGTTGCAGGATCTGCGCATTGACTGGGATGAGGTGGCCGCCGCCATCAACGGCAACACGCGGATGATCATCATCAACAGCCCGCATAACCCGACCGGCGCGCTGCTCGACGAACAGGACATCGCGCGTCTGAGCGCGCTGACGCGCAATACCGACATCGTGATCCTGTCGGACGAGGTGTATGAGCACGTGGTGTTCGACGGCGCCGCGCATCACAGTATGGCGCGCCATCCGCAGCTGGCGGAGCGCAGCGTGATCGTCTCGTCGTTCGGCAAAACCTATCACGTTACCGGCTGGCGCATCGGCTACTGTCTGGCGCCGGCGGCGCTGACGGCGGAGATCCGCAAGGTGCATCAGTTTCTGGTGTTCTCCGCCGATACGCCGATGCAGTACGCCTTTGCCGCGGCGCTGGCCGATGCGCAGAGCTATCTCGGGCTGGCCGCCTTCTACCAGCAAAAGCGCGATCTGCTGGCCGCGGCGCTGCAGGGGTCACGCTTTGAGCTGCTGCCGAGCGCCGGCAGCTTCTTTATGCTGGCGCGCTTTAGCGCCTTCAGCCAGGAGAGCGACAACGACTTCGCCGTGCGGCTGATCCGCGAGGCGCAGGTCGCCACTATCCCGCTGTCGGCGTTTTACAGCGACGGCAGCGATACCGGCATTATCCGCCTGAGCTTCGCCAAAGATGACCAGACGCTGCGCGAAGGCGCGCGCCGTCTGCAGACCGTATAACCGACCGTACGCCACTGAGGAAACCGCGATGCACACCACACTGAAAACACTGCTGGCCGCCGGTTGTCTGCTCGCCGCCGGCGTCAGCCAGGCCGCCGATCTGCGCTTCGGCGTCGAGGCGCTGTACCCGCCGTTCGAGTCCAAATCCGCCAGCGGCGAGCTGGAGGGGTTTGATATCGATCTCGGCAACGCGGTCTGCGCCGCCGCTAAGCTGCGCTGCAGCTGGGTGGAAACCTCGTTCGACAGCCTGATTCCGGCGCTGCAGGCGCGCAAGTTTGACGCGATTAACTCGGCGATGAACGTCACCGAACAGCGGAAACGGACCATCGCCTTTACCCGGGCGATTTATCAGGTGCCCAACCGGCTGATCGCCAAAGCCGACGGCGGGCTGACGCCCGACGCCAAAGCGCTGGCCGGCAAGCGCGTCGGCGTGCTGCAGGGGTCAATTCAGGAAAACTACGCCAAGGCGCACTGGGCGCCGCAGGGCGTCGAGGTGGTCGCCTATCAGGATCAGAATCAGGTGTACCTCGATCTGAGCGCCGGGCGGCTCGACGCCACGCTGATTATGGCACCCGCCGGCCAGAGCGGTTTTCTCTCCCGGCCGGAGGGCAAGGGCTTCGCCTTCGTCGGCGACACGGTGCAGGATGAGAAGATTTTCGGCTCCGGCATCGCCTTCGGGCTGCGCAAGCAGGACAGCGCGCTGAAACAGCGGCTGGATGCGGCGATCGTACAGGTGCAGCAACAGGGCACGGTCGATAAGCTGGCGCAGAAGTATTTCGGCGACATCGACGTCGCGGTGAAATAACGCCCGCGGGCGCAATCAGCGCCCGCGAAACTCGCGCCGGTAGCGTGACGGCGAGGTGTTGAGATGCTTGACGAAGTGGCGGCGCAGCGAGGTGGTGGAAGGGAAACCCACCGCTTCGGCGATATATTCAATGGAGCGATCGCTTTTTTCCAAAAAGCGCTGGGCGGCGATCAGGCGCTGGTTCAGCAGCCACTGCGCAAAGCTGTTGCCCGTCGTCTGCTGGAAGCGGCGGGTAAAACTGCGGCGGCTCATGCAGGTTTTCTCGGCGACCCGATCCAGTGACAGCGTCTGCTGCAGGTTCGCCGTCACCCACTCCAGCGCCTGCGAAAAATTATCCCCCTGACGCGTGTTCTGTACCGGCAGCGCCACATACTGCGACTGCCCGCCCTGCCGGTGCGGCGGCACCACCAGCTGACGCGCCACGTGCGCCGCGGTATCCGCCCCCCAGATTTTCCTTACCAGATGCAGGCAGCAGTCGATGCTGGCGGCGGTGCCCGCCGAGGTCACCACATCATCCTCGTCGATATACAGCACGTCCTTATCCGTCCTGACGTCGGGATAGCGCTGCTGAAAATCCGCCATCCAGCGCCAGTGCGTCGTCGCCTGACGGCGATGCAGCAGCCCCGCGGCGGCCACCACAAACGCGCCCATACACAGGCCGACGATTTTGGCGCCGGCGGCGTGCGCCGCCCGCAGGGCGTCCAATAAGGTAGGCTCCGGCGGCCGGGCCGGGTCGTCCCAGCTCGGAACGATCACCATATCCATCCGGCTCAGCGCCTCCAGCCCGTGATTCACCACGATGGAGAAGCCGGCATTGGTGGTGAGTTCGCCGGGCGTGGCCGTGCAGAGGATCAGTTCACAGCACGCCGCGCCGTCGGGGGCGCGCACCTTTTCAAACACCGCAAAGGGCACCGAAAGATGGAAAGGAATAATACCGTCAAACGCCACAATGCCGATTTTCATCCACACTCACGCCTCGTAACAAGAGCGCCGCCCGCCGGGGCGGCCACATAGACCATAATTTCAATTGGTTACGGAAATTAAATCCATAACCCTATCTTAATCTACGGTTAATCAGCCAGACGATCAGCAAGGACAATACCGCTGACGCTATGAGGGTCACATCGGCCAGTAAGTTTGTGACCCCCTCCGCACCGTGGATATCAAATAATTCCGCCAGTGAACGGATCAGGCTATCTGGTATGACAGCACCGAGGACAAACATCAAGATAATAGTCAGCACCGCAAAGGCTATGAGGCTCAAGAGCATGCGTTTCATATAACTCTGACCTCACCGTAGGCATAAAGATTCGAGCCGGGGATTTTGAACATTGGCGAGTTGAGAATACGCCACCGAAGAACATTGAATTCGCGCTGATTGAATAGCGTTATGCAGCCCTCAGAAATCCTGCGCGGCCCCGCTGGATGCAACCGGAACCCGCCACGCTTAACGCCTTGTGTAAACGTCACGTCATCTATCTTTCCATCATCGCGGTACAGCCCGAACCATTGGCTTCTATCAGTTCTGTAAATATATTTGAGCATAGCATCACGCAGCGGCCCCATCCGTCCACCGGTAGGCCTTTCTACAATGTAATAGCGACCGTTAAGCAAAGGGCCAATACTGGGAACATGCGTCATGTCAGGGTTGTTGCGCCCTTTACCAATGCCTGACCACGCAGCAAAAGAGCCTAATCCATCAACGCAGAGATAGGACATGTATTGATTGTTCAAATGAAAGGTACATTTTAACCTCATAATATCTCACTCCCTGAGACTGTTAATAACCTCCCTAATGCTACTGGTTAAATGTTGTTCAGGACAATCAGACCGATCCTGTTTGTAGGAATGCCACCATTGCGGGCGCAAGGCGTAGCAAATATGTGTCGCACAAGCACTATTCCAAGCGCCTATAACCACAGAACGTATTGCTTTAACATTTACACGTTGCGCCCGCAGAGTTGCTAGCGGCTCACCGGCAGCGACAGAATATCCTGGGTGCTGTGTATTTCAGCAAACACATCCGCCACGCCCGCCAGCGCGGCGCGCTGCAGCACCCGGTGATCCACCACACCGCCGGCGCCGTCGTCCAGATCGCGGGTTGCCGTAGCGTCCCCGGCGATCAGCACGCTATAGCCGAGCGGTACCGCGTCGCGTGCGGTCGAGGAGACGCACATATGGGTCATCAGGCCGGCAACCAGCAGCGTCGTGACGCCTTGTTTCTTCAACTGAGCATCCAGGTCGGTAGCGACAAACGCGCTGGGCGTCGCTTTCTCGATCACCGCGTCCTGCGCTGCGGGCTGCAGCTCCTGATGAAACTCGGCATACACCGACCCTGCGGCAAACAGCGGCTCCCCTTTCGCCCCGACGTGGCGGACAAAATAGACCGGCATGTGGTGCTTATGAGCAAAATCAACCAGCTTTTTGCTGTTTTCCAGCACCGTACGGCCGTCGGGAATCACCATCTTGCCGCGGAATCCTTTGCCCGCATAATACTCATTCTGAATATCGATCACGATCAGCGCGGTTTTGCCGGCGGAGAGCGCCGTGGTGGGCTGTGCGCCCGACTGCGCGCGGATAGTTTTCGTATTGATCGGCTGCGTGTCCTGCGCCATCGCGCTGCTGCTCATCATGGCGACCAGCAGCGCGGCAGGAAAGAGCATTTTCATGGTTATATCCTGTACGGGTGAGTGAGGAGGCGATTATTTCCTACCTCGCGCCCGCACAGGAGTATCCGGCATGACCGAATTCGATACTTTCGGGCCAAAAACGCGCCGTGCGTCAGTGCACGACCGGCGGCGACGCATTCCCCACCGACTGCACCAGCGCGGCCATCGTTTCCGCCTGCTCGTCCAGCACCTGGCTGGCGGCGGCCACCTCAGACACCAGCGCGGCGTTCTGCTGGGTGACCTGTTCGAGCTGGTTCAGCGCCTGCTGGATTTGCGACACCCCGAGCGTCTGCTCCTGGGCGGCGTGAGCGATATCGCTGACGTACTGCCGCATCTGCCCGGTATTGCCCACCGCCGCCTGCAGCGCGCTGTTTGAGTCGGCCACCCGCGCCACCCCTTCGCCGATCTGCTCCATATTCTGGCCGACCAGCGCGCGGATGCGGTTAGCCTCCTGCGTGCAGCGCTGCGACAAATTACGCACCTCGGCGGCAACCACGGCAAAGCCCCGCCCCAGCTCGCCGGCGCGGGCGGCCTCCACCGCCGCGTTCAGCGCCAGCAGGTTGGTCTGAAATGAAATATCGTCTATCGAACTGACGATATGCGCAATCTGCTCGCTGGAGGCGCGGATCGCCACCATGCTCTGGCTGGCGTCATCGGCGATGCGGCTGGCCTCCTGCACCTCATGCGTCATGGCGGTAATCAGCCGCTCCGCTTCACCGGCGTTGCTGGCGGTGTGGGCAATCGCGGTGGCGATCTGCTCCATACTCGCCGCCGTTTCCACGATCGACGCCGCCTGTTCATCGGTGCGCTGCGCCAGATCCTGATTGCCGGTGGCGATATCGCCGCTGGTGGCGCGCAGCGCCCCGGCGCCGACGTTGATCTGCTGAATAATCCGCTGGATATTGCCGATGGCCTGATTATAGGCCGCATTAAGCCGCGACAGCTCATCGCTGCCCGGCACCTGCAGGCGCAGGGTAAAGTCGCTTTCCATCCGCTGGATGGTGCTCAGCGTCCCCTCCAGATGGCGATGGAGGCGTCTGGCGACCACCACGGCGATCGATACTGCGGCCGCCAGCGCCAGCGCCCCGATCAGCAAGAAGCGCTGCCAGTCGCCGCGCGCCTGCGCCGACAGCTGAGACGCCGTATCCTGCAGCGCGCTGACGGCGCCGTTTTCCAGCTGGTGCAGCGCGCCAATCCGCGCGGTCTGCGTGCTGAACCACTGCGTCGGGTCGACGCCGAATCCGCCGCGTTCGGCGCGGGCAAACGCGATATCGCGCAGCGTAAAGGCCGCCCGGGCCGCGGAAGCCTGTTGCGCGCTGTCCAGCGCCGCCGCCAGCGCCGGGCTGCTGAGGCGCTGGGCGGCCGTCAGCCAGGCCGTCTGCCGGGCCACCACTGCGCTCAGGGCGCGATACTGGCCGTCGCCGAAGCGGTCGGCGGCAAAGACGCCGGCCAGCAGCGCCCGCTCCAGCCCGGCCTGCTCTTTCAGGTTCAGCAGGCTGTAGTAGGCCGCCAGTTCGCTGACCAGCTCGCCGGACGACGACAGCTGGCTAAGCCCGCCGACAAAGCGCAGCCGATCGCTGATGGCGGCGGTGTAGACCGCCACCGCGTCGGCGGCGTCAACGTTCAGCGCGCTGACCCGGGAGCGCATCGCGTCGAGCGCCTGCATGCGGCCGTTGAACGCGGTCAGCATCCGGCCGTTGTCGCCCGCCGCCTGCCGATCGCCGGCCAGCGCGCGGCGAAACAGCGCCACCGCGCGGTCGGTCTGTTTACGCTGGGCCGCCAGTTCGTTGCTGAAGGTCTTCCCGCCGGACGCCAGCAGCCCCGCGCTCATGCCCCGCTCCTTCTGCAGCTCATCGATCACGCCGCCGGCGCTGGCGGCCAGCGCAATCAGCTGGCCCAGGCTGTCCATCTGCCGCTGGGTCTCAATACGCGTGACCATGCCCGAGCCAACAAACCAGCACAGCGCCAGCAGCATCGGTAACAGCGCCACAAAGAGCTTCATCTTCATTGAAATGTGATTCATCCACGACATGGATGCTGACTCCTTTACCCATTTAACTTCACATAGAAGGGTTATCGGTGGGTAAACGGAGTTATTGACTGCAGACTGGGGGAATCTTGTCCGAGATCAAAAATAGCGTAAAGAAATGGCCGGACGCCGCAGACGGCGCCCGGTTAGCACACGGTAGGTTTAGTCGCGATCGAACACCGAACTGTGCAACGCACGGTCCTGCTGGTGACGCTCCAGCGCCAGTTCGATCAGGGTGGTGATCAGTTGACTGTAGCTCATGCCGCTGGCCGCCCACAGCTTCGGATACATGCTGATATTGGTAAAGCCGGGCAGCGTGTTGATTTCGTTGACGATCACCCGCTCATCCTCGGTGAGGAACACGTCGACGCGCGCCATGCCCAGACAATCCAGCGCGCGGAACGCCCGCAGCGCGACGTCACGCACCTTATCGCTGGCCTGCTCGGAGATCGCCGCCGGCACCACCACCTGAGCGCCCTGCTCGTTAATGTATTTGGTGTCGTAGGAGTAGAATTCGTCGCTCAGCACGATTTCCCCACACAGGCTGGCCTGCGGCTGGTCGTTGCCCAGCACCGCGCACTCAATCTCACGGCCGACAATCGCCGACTCCACCAGCACCTTGTGGTCGAAGCTGAACGCCAGCGCCACCGCCTGCTCATAGCCTGCCGGGTCGCTGACCCGGCTGACGCCGACGGAGGAACCCTGGTTGGCCGGCTTGATAAACAGCGGCGACCCCAGCTGCGCGCTCAGCTGCTCAAAGCTGTGCTGCGCGCGGTTGCTGCGCGTCAGGGTGACGAACGGCGCCACCTCCAGCCCGGCGTCGCGCAGCAGGCGTTTGGTGACGTCTTTATCCATGCTGACCGCCGAGCCGAGCACGCCGGCGCCGACAAACGGGATGTTCGCCATCCGCAGCAGCCCCTGCAGCGAACCGTCCTCCCCCAGCGTGCCGTGTACGATCGGGAACACCACGTCGAGCTGGCCGATAACGTTGGCGCTGTCGGCCTCAATCAGCTGGCTGCTCTCCTGCCCCGGCACCAGCGCCACGTTTTTATTCGAGTGGTTCAGAGCGATCAGCGCCGGGTTTTCCGCATGCAGCAGGTAGTTGGAGGCATCGTTAATATGCCACTGCCCCTGCTTGTCGATGCCCAGCAGCGTGACGTCAAACTTCTCTTTGTCGATGGCATCGACAATGTTTTTTGCCGACTGCAGCGAAACCTCATGCTCCGCCGATTTACCACCAAAAATTACGCCAACACGTCGTTTAGTCACGCCTGAAATCCTTCTGAAAAAGTAATGCAAACAAGTCAATTATTACAATAAACGCATTGCACAGCCGCGGCAATCGCCGTTTTGCAGAAAATTCCGAGCATTAACGCCCGCCCTTTGCTCTGCCACAGATCGCCAAACGAAATGCATATGAACCATATACACTTCATATCGTCTTTAACCTTAAGGAGCAGCACGATGGGCATTGTGAAAATCTCCGACGCCTTGCACGACGATCTGCGGCTCGCCAGCCTGACCATGACGCGCTCCATTAACGCGCAGGCCGAGTACTGGATCAAAATCGGCATGCTGGCGGAGTTCCACCCGGAACTGACCTACCCGCAGCTGGTAAAAAAAATGATGAAAGAGCAGGCGTTAACGCTGAAGGAGATGGTTGAGTGAAACAGATTGTGATTAAAACGCCGGCGGAGATCGCCAAAATGCGCCACGCCGGTTCGCTGCTGGCCAAGGTGTTCGCCATGCTCGACGGCGTGATCCGCGAGGGCGTCTCCACCATGGAGATCAATGACCGCGCCGAGGCCTTTATCGTCGAAGAACTCCAGTCGCGGCCGGCCAGCAAAGGGCAGTATGACTTCCCTTACGTGCTGAACACCTCGATTGACGACGTGATCTGCCACGGCGTCCCCGCCGCCAGCAAAATCCTGCGCAGCGGCATGATCGTCAACGTCGATATTACGCTGGAAAACGGCGGCTATATCGCCGACTCCAGCAAGATGTACTGTATCGGCCAGGCCACGCCGGTGGCCAAACGGCTGGTGAACAACGTCTATGAATCCATGTGGGCGGGCATCCGCGCGGTGAAGCCGGGCGCAACGCTGGGGGATATCGGCCACGCCATTCAGCAGCACGCCGAACAGGCCGGCTACAGCGTGGTGCGCGAATACTGCGGCCACGGCATCGGCCGCGATATGCATGAGGAGCCGGCGGTGCTGCACTACGGCCAGCCGGGCAGCGGCATGACCCTGCAGGAAGGCATGGTGTTTACCATCGAGCCGATGATCAATCAGGGCGACCGGCGCATCAAGCAGAAAAAAGACGGCTGGACGGTGGTCACCCGCGATAAAAAGCTGTCCGCCCAGTGGGAGCATACCGTGGCGGTGACCGGCGACGGGGTGGAAATTCTGACGCTGCGCGACGAAGAGCGCGAAAACGGTTATCTCGAGTGCTATAAAGGGAGGTGATTTTTCACCGTTTGCCGCCCCGCCGGCGGCAACCTTAACCTGACAGGGAGATCGGCATGACGCACAGCGCCCGCAGTGACCAGCAGGCATTTATCAGTCAGTTGAAACAGATCGTCGGCGGCCCGCAGCTGCTGACCGATGCGCGCAGCACCGAACGCTACCGCAAGGGCTTCCGCTCCGGCGAGGGCCAGGCGCTGGCGGTGGTGTTCCCGACCCGCCTGCTGCAGCTGTGGCAGGTGCTGCAGGCATGCGTCGCGGCCGATAAGGTGGTGATCATGCAGGCCGCCAACACCGGCCTGACCGAAGGCTCCACCCCCAGCGGCGACGACTACGGGCGCGACGTGGTGATTATCAGTACGCTGCGCCTTGACCATATTCAGGTGCTCGATCAGGGCAAGCAGGTGGTGGCCTTCCCCGGCAGCACCTTGAACCATCTGGAAAAACGCCTGAAGCCTTACGACCGCGAGCCGCATTCGGTGATCGGCTCCTCCTGTATCGGCGCGTCGGTGATCGGCGGCGTGTGCAACAACTCCGGCGGTTCGCTGGTCAAGCGCGGCCCGGCCTATACCGAACTGGCGCTGTACGCCCGGCTGGACGCCGACGGCCAGCTGCGCCTGGTCAACCATCTCGGCATTCAGCTGGGCGACACGCCGGAGGAGATCCTCACCCGGCTGGAGCAGGGCGACTACCGGCCGGAAGACGTCGAATACGGCGAGCTGCGCGCCTCTGACAATGAGTACGCCGCGCGGGTGCGCGACGTTGACGCCGACACCCCTTCCCGCTTCAACGCCGACAAGCGTCGGCTGTATGAGGCTTCCGGCTGCGCCGGCAAGCTGGCGGTGTTCGCCGTGCGCCTCGACACCTTCGAAAAAGAGAGCCGCGAGCAGGTGTTTTATATCGGCACCAACAGCACCGCGGTGCTGACCGAACTGCGCCGCCATATGCTGAGCCGCTTTGAGAACCTGCCGGTGGCCGGCGAATATATGCACCGCGATATCTTCGACATTGCCGAGGTGTACGGCAAAGACACCTTCCTGATGATCGATAAACTCGGCACCGATCAGATGCCGCGTTTCTTCACCCTGAAGGGCAAGATGGACGCCACCTTTAACAAGCTGCCGCTGCTGCCGCACAACCTGACCGACCGGGTGATGCAGGGGCTGAGCCATCTGACCCCCAGCCATTTGCCCAAGCGCATCAAGGAATACCGCGAGCGCTTTGAACACCACCTGCTGCTGAAAATGGCCGGCGACGGCACCGATGAAGCCTACGCCTACCTGAAGCAATACTTTGCCGAGGCGGACGGCGACTTCTTTGTCTGCAGCGCGGAGGAAGGAAAGAAAGCCTTCCTGCACCGCTTTGCCGCCGCCGGCGCCGCCGTGCGCTACCATGCGGTGCACGCCGACAAGGTGGAGGACATTCTGGCGCTGGACATCGCCCTGCGCCGTAACGACAGCGACTGGTTTGAAACCCTGCCGCCGGAGATCGACAGCCAGCTGGTGCATAAGCTCTACTACGGTCACTTTATGTGCCACGTGTTCCATCAGGATTACGTGGTGAAAAAAGGCGTCGACTGCCACCGGCTGAAACAACAGATGCTGGCGCTGCTGGACCAGCGCGGCGCGGAGTATCCCGCCGAGCACAACGTCGGCCACCTGTATCAGGCGAAGCCCGATCTGCAGGCGTTTTACCGCCAGGCCGACCCGACCAACAGCTTTAACCCCGGCCTCGGCAAAACCAGCAAGCTGAAAAACTGGGGCGAGCAGCAGCCGTAGAAATTTAGCGCAGCTCCAGCTGCGTCATTACCGCGGCGATATCGCCGCAGGCTTCGGACGACAGCGGCTGCAGCGGACGCGGCAGGCAGTCGATATCGCTCAGCCCGAGGATGCCGGCGGCGGCGGCCATCACGCGGATGCTGCCGTGCCGGCGGAACAGCTGCCACAGCGGCTCCAGGCGCGCAATCAGCTCGCTGACGCGCCCGCTGTCCCCTGCCCGCGCGGCGTCGACAATCTGTCTGGCGCAGTGCGGGAACAGGCCACCGCACACCGAATACCACACCTCGCAGCCGCCGTTCAGCCCGCGTCCGGCAAACTCATCGCCGCTGACACCGATGGCGACCTCTGCCGGCAACGCCTCCCGCAGGCGCTGCATGCGCGCCGGCTCCAGCTGTACGCCGGGCATTTTCACCGACTGCACGCCCGGCAGGGCGGCGACGCGCGCCAGCAGCTCATCGGAAAACTCAAAGCCGGTGGTGCGCGGGTTGTTATACACGCACAGCGGCACGGAGCTATGGCGCGTCACGGCTTCATACTGCGCGAAGACTTCATCGTCCGTCAGCGGCTGATAGCACAAGACCGGCAGCAGCAGCGCATCGGCACCCGCCGTCTGCGCATCGTCGGCCAGCTGCAGAATCTGCTCCGTACCGTAAGCGCCGATGCCAATCATCAGCGGAATGCCGCCGGCGTGCTGCGCCGCCAGTTCAGCGACGCGTTTTTTCTGCGCACGCGTCAGGTAGGCAAAGCTGCCGGTAGAGCCTAATACGCCCAGCGAATCAACCCCGGCCTCGGTCAGCCGGGACAGAATATTCACCAACCCTTGTTCGTCGATCCCCGCGGCGGTCACCGGGGTCAGCGGAAAAGCGCTCAAACCTGTAAACATCGCCTGCTCCTTAAATGTGATAGTTGCCGCACCCCGCATCATTGAAGATTGCAAAAGCCGCCTAAACACCTTAGTGTTACCAAAGTACTTGTCAATTATCAGGGCATCTAATGCGCGATTTCACACACGTCACCGACTCAACTTCAGCGACCGCTCCGGCCGGTGAAGCGTCGTGTGCCGCCATCGCCCCTCCTGCCCTGTCATCTGTCGTGGTAGCCATCGTCGCTACCGTGGTTTCGCCGCCGCACGCCGTGGTTGTGCGTTAAAACCATTTTCCCGTTAATTCTCCGGACACTATTCATGCGCGCAGGCGCAGGCCGTCGCGCGCACCGGAGCCCGTAATGTTCACGACAGGTGACATCACATGCGAGTTATTTCCCAATCAGCCAATGCCGCTCTGGCTACGCTGTTCGTGCTGCTGTGGAGCAGCGGCGCCATTTTCTCCCGCTGGGGACTGGAGCACGCCTCCGCCCTGGTATTTTTATTCTTCCGCTGCGCCATCGCGCTGGCGCTGCTGACGGCAATCGGCCTGTGGCAGCGACGCCTGCTGCCCGACCCCGGCAGCCGCTGGCGCGTGGCACTGATCGGCCTGCTGATGATCGGCGGCTATCAGATCGCCTATCTGCTGGCGCTGGAATGGGGCATTACCCCCGGCGTACTGGCAACGCTGCTCGGCGTACAGCCGATTATCACCCAGTTCGTCACCGAACGGCGCTGCAGCGGGCTACGCGGGCTGGGGCTGGCGCTCGGCGGTCTGACGCTGGTGGTGTACCAGAGCATCCGGGTGGCGCACTTCTCACCGCTCGGCATCGTCTGCGCCTTTATCGCGCTCGGCTGCATGACCCTCGGCACCCTGCTGCAAAAAGGCATGCAGCAGCCGCCGCTGGCGGTGCTGCCGCTGCAGTACGGCGTCGGGCTGCTGGTATGCGCGCTGGCAATGCCGTTCGCGCCGCTGCACGTCGCGTGGCGGCCGGGCTTTATCCTGCCGCTGCTGTGGATGGCGGTGGTGATCTCCGTACTGGCCACCTTCCTGCTCTACCGGCTGATCCAGCGCGGTAATCTGGTGCAGGTCACCAGCCTGTTTTACCTGATCCCGGCAGTCACCGCCCTGCTGGATTATCTGCTGCTCGGCCACCGGCTGGCGGCGCTGAGCCTGCTCGGCATGGCCGGCATCGTGCTCGGCGTGATGCTGGTGTTCCGCAGGGCGTAACACGCAAAAACCCCCTCGGCCGGACGGCACGAGGGGGTTCCTCACAGCGTTACGACGTCAGAACAGCCAGGAGCCGTAGCCCCACAGCAGCACCGTCAGCCCCAGCAGCAGCTCAAGCAGCAGGATGCCGATGGCGAAGGTGGAGCTGGAGAACAGGAACCCTTCCTGACTGTCGATATTCAGGAAGTGCGGGATGCCGAGGTATAGCAGATAGCCGGAATAGCACAGGCCAATCACCCCGACGAACAGGCACAGCCATACCACCGGATACAGCGCCACAATGCCGCTGAGGAACATCGGCGTCGCGATATAGCCGGCAAACACCATACAGCGGTGCAGACTCGGCCGCGCCTCATAACGCCGCGCCATCCAGTGGATCACCTTGCCCATCACCGCGACGCCCGCCAGAATCAGCAGGTAGAAGGCCACGGCGGTGTACAGCGCGGTCGGCATATCCAGCCGGATCGCGTGCCCCGCGCCTGACAGCCAGCCCAGTTGCGTGGTGCCGATAAAGGCGCACACCACCGGGATCAGCGCCATCAGCAAAACGTGGTGAGTATAGAGATGCGAGACGCTTTCGTTCTCGCGCTTGATTTCTTTGAACTCGGTGCTGGGATGCGCCAACAGCCCCCAAACATGATGGATCATGAAACACCTCCTCATCTCGCCGTCGGCCGCGCCCGGCGGGAATCACACTCCTCTGACGAACCGCGCGTCCGTATGAGGGTTGCGGCCACGGGGCTCTCCCCCTGCCATTTATTATAGTCTTTGGGTGAAAAAACGTTCGCCATCGCAGCGCAGAGAGGGTTTACTCTATCATCACGCTGTTATCCTGCCGCCCTGCTGCGGCCGGTGGGATAATCAATCCGGAAGGAAGGAGCACGCCCATGACCGCAAAACTTCGCACCCGCCAGAGCGGCCTGGCGGATATCACCTACGGCGATAACGTCCTGGTGGTCGAGCCCTGCAACCTGTACGGCTGCACCCTGGGGGATGAAGTGTTCGTCGGCCCCTTTGTCGAGATACAAAAAAACGTCACCGTCGGCGCCCGCAGCAAGATTCAGTCGCACAGCTTTCTCTGCGAATACGTGACGCTGGGGGAAGAGTGCTTTATCGGCCACGGCGTGATGTTCGCCAATGACCGCTTCCGGAGCGGCGCGCCCGACGCCGACCCGGCGAGCTGGGGTCATACGCACATCGGCAACCGGGTGTCGATCGGCTCCGGCGCCACCATTTTGCCGGTGCGCATCTGCGACGGCACGGTGATCGGCGCCGGCGCCGTGGTCACCCGCGATATCACCCGCAAAGGCATTTACGCCGGCAACCCTGCCCGGCTACTGAGGGAGCTGCCCTGATGAATGCAGTCCGCATTGAACGCATCACCGATCTGCCCGCCGGCTATCTGGAAAACAACGACTTCACCTTTTACGTCGAATGCTATGCGCAGCCCGCCTTCGGCACGCCGGTCGAACGCTGGCCCACCCAGCCGGTGGCGCCGTATCGCAAACATTATCCGCTGGCGCCCTTTATCAACGACGAAGGGGATACCTTTCTGGCGCGGCGCGACGGCGTGCCGGTCGGCCATATCACGCTGAGTAAAAACTGGAACGACTACACCCTGATTGAAGAGGTGGCGGTCAGCCGCAGCGCGCGACGCCACGGCATCGGCAGCGCGCTGCTGGACGCCGCGCAGCAGTGGGCGCGCGAACGCGATACCGCCGGGCTGATGCTGGAAACCCAGAACAACAATCTGGCCGCCTGCCGCTGCTATCAGCGCTACGGCTTTACCCTCGGCGGCATCGACCATCTGTTGTACCGCGGCCAACCGGATATTGCCGATCATGAAATTGCGCTATTCTGGTATCTGCCGTTCAATAATGAGGTCGGTTACTAAGCGGGTATCATCGGCGCACGGTTTCACTGCGGTTTAGCCTACGCCCGCTAACGTAAAAAACACGTTTATTGCCATCAACCACGCCGCCAACGGAGGGGGAAATGAGCCAGGCCGCTCCATGGTTGTTAATGGTCGTATTAACCGGCTGTGCCGGCACGCCGGACGGCAGCGGCTCTCCGTCGCATCTGCCACACCCTGCGGAAACCCAAGTGAATATTGACGATACCACTTCAGCCCGGCTGCAGCGCCTGCTGGCGCTGCGCCAATCAACGCCGGCGCCGGACGACGGCGCCGTTATCGACCTGTTGTCCCGGCAGTTCCTCGACGTGCCCTACGCCGCCAATATGCTGGTTGGCGACGCCGCCACGCCGGAACGGCTGACGATCGATTTTCGCGGTCTGGACTGCTTTACCTATCTGGATTACGTCGAGGCGCTGCGCCATGCCGACGATCGGGCGCAGTTTGTCCAGCGCCTGATCGCCACCCGCTACCGCAACGGCGAAGTCAGCTTCCTGGCCCGCAAACACTTCTTCAGCGACTGGGCCTCTCAGCCGACCGTCAGCGCCGACGACATCACCACCGACATCAGCCCGCGCGCCGTCACGCTAAGCAAAGAGCTGAACCGCAATGCCGACGGCGGCCAGTATCTGCCGGGGCTGCCGAACGCCACGCGCCGCATCAGCTATATTCCCAGCGAATACGTTGACGCCCAGCTGCTCGGCCGGCTGCGCACCGGCGATTATATCGGCATCTACACCAATCTGGCGGGGCTGGACGTGACCCACGTCGGCATCTATATCATGACGCCGAGCGGGCCCGTGTTACGCAACGCCTCCTCCCGCCAGGAGAACCGCCGGGTCGTGGATTCGCCGTTTATCGACTACATCAGCAGCGCGCCGGGCATTGTGGTGTTGCGGCCACGCTGAGCGGTTATATTTTATCATTCCTTGTGCTAAAGCCGGGTTTGACTTCCTGCGGCGTCTGCGGTTATCTGTTGGCTAAAACCAACTGATTTTATTGTTGTTTCAGGGAGTCATCGATGGCAATTCACCGGCGTTACGCCGTACTGGCGGCGGCCCTGACGGCCACGCTGCTGTTGGCGGGCTGCGATCGGCAGGACGATCGCCACCATATCAAGGTCGGCGTGATTAACGGCGCCGAACAGGACGTGGCGGAGGTGGCGAAACGGGTCGCCAAAGAGAAGTATGGCCTGGAGGTCGAGCTGTTCGGCTTCAGCGGTTCCCTGCTGCCCAACGACGCCACCGATAAGGGCGAGCTGGACGCCAACGTCTTCCAACACCGGCCGTTCCTGGCGCAGCAAAACAAGGATCGCGGCTACCACCTGACGGCGGTCGGCAACACCTTTGTCTTCCCGATTGCCGGCTACTCGAAAAAGGTAAAAACGGTCGAACAGCTGCGGGACGGCGCGGTGATCGCCATTCCCAACGATCCGACCAACCTGGGACGCGCGCTGCTGCTGCTGCAGAAAACCGGGTTGATTACGTTAAAACCCGGCAAAGGACTGCTGCCCACCGCGCTGGATATCCGCGCCAACCCGCACAACTACCGCATTATCGAGCTGGAAGGCGCGCAGCTGCCGCAGGTGCTGGACGATCCGAGCGTCGACGTGGCGATTATCAGCACCACCTACATCAACCAGACCGGGCTGACCCCCACCAAAGACAGCATCTTTATTGAAGATAAGGATTCGCCGTATGTGAATATCGTGGTGGCGCGCGAAGACAATAAAGACGCGCCCAAGGTGCAGGAATTCCTTCACGCCTATCAGTCGGACGAAGTCGCGGCAGCGGCGGAAAAAATCTTTAACGGCGGCGCCGTTAAAGGCTGGTAAAGCGCCTGCCGCCTCCTGTTCTTTTTGTCACCCGGCGATATCCACCAGCCGGGTGACGCCCGCCACGTTCGCGTAGCATTCAAGCAGAAATGCCATGACCGCGGCAATCGCCGGCGTGTGGCGCATATCATCGTGCACCGTCAGCCAGATTTCGCGCGTCAGCGCCTGCTGTGGCACCAGCCGTTGCAGCCCGCCGCCCTGCTGCGCCAGAAAATGCGGCAACAGCGCCACCCCGGCACCGCCGCGTGCCGCCGCGGCCTGCACCAACAAATCATTGCTGCACATCACCAGCGGCCGCGCGCCGGCCTGCTCCAGCAGCCACTGCTGCTGCATTGACGACGCCATCTCCTGGTGATAACCGATAAAGCCGCGCTCGTCCTCGGGCGTGTCCGCCAGATAATCCGCCGCCGCATACAGACCAAACTCCACCGTGCCGATTTTGCGCGCCACCACCTCACTTTCGCTGGCGCGGCTCAGCCGGACGGCGATATCCGCTTCGCCGCGCAGCAGCGAGGCATGGGCGGTGGCGGCCAGCAGGTTAAGGCGCAGCGCCGGGTACTGCCGCCACAGCGCCCCCAGACGCGGTGCAATCAGCCCTTGCGCCATCGCTGGCGGCACGCTGAGGTTTACCGTGCCGGCCACACCCTGCCGGCCGCCGAGCGCCGCGCGATCGACGGCAAATGCCGCCAGCGTCATGCCGTCGCCCTGAGTGGCAATGCGCTTGCCGTCTTCGGTCAGCGTATAGCTGCGCGGGCGGCGATCCACCAGCTTCAGCGCCAACGCCGCTTCCAGGCTGGCGATGCGCCGCGCTACCGTCGCATGATCGACCCGCAGCCGGCGGGCAGCGCCGGACAGCGATCGTTCCGCTGCAAACGTTAAAAAGTAATGCAAATCTTCCCAGTTAAACATGGGCATTTTTTCACCTTAACCTTGCATGTTTACCGAATTCTACCTGAAGCAAAGCGAGCGCAAACTGTTTTCCATCTTTTATCACCCACGGAATAACCGTTATGAACAAATCGCTGACGCTGGCCTATCTGGGCATCATCATCGCCACCTTCTTCTGGGGCACCAACTTCAATGCCGGCGCATATATCGTCGCCCACCAGCCGCCGATCACCGCCTCGCTTGAGCGCTTTGCCATCGCCACGTTGGTGATGCTGACCGTCTTCGGCCTGCGCGGCCAGCTGCGGCTAAGCACGCTGAGAAATAACTGGCCGGCGTATCTTGGACTGGGGTTGCTGGGCTTTACGCTGTTTAACCTGTGCACCTTCTTCGGCCTGCAGTCCACCACGCCGGTCAACGGCGCGCTGATCCTCGCCACCACGCCGCTGTGGACGCTGGTGTTTGGCCTGATCTGGCAGCATGAAAAACTGAGCTGGCCGCGCGCCGCCGGGCTGCTGTGCGGCCTGACCGGCGTGGTTCTGGTGATCGCTCAGGGCGATATACAGATTCTGCTGCGGCTCAACGTCAGCCGCGGCGACGGCATTATTTTGCTCGGCAGCCTCGCCTGGGCGCTGAATATGGTCGGCACCAGGCGCTGGGTGCATAACGCCACGCCGGTTGAAACCACCAGCTACTCCATGCTGTTCGGCACGCTGGCGCTGCTGCCGCTCGCCTTTTACTTCGAAACGCCATGGCGCAACCTCACCGGCAGCGCACTGAGCGTACACGCCGCGGTGCTGTATCTGGCGCTGTGCGGCTCGCTGCTGGCCTACCTGCTGTGGTTTAACGGTCTGGCGCAGGTCGGCGCGGTGCGCACCGCGATTTTCTTTAATCTGGCGCCGGTGTTTACCCTGCTGGTATCCACGCTGACCGGCCACGCGCCGAACGGCTGGCAGCTGGGCGGCGCGGTTTGGGTCATTCTCGGCGTGTTGCTGACGTCCGGCGTGCTGAACCCGCTGTGGCAGCGACGGGTTAACGCGGCGTCACATCTCGGCGAAGGATAACGGGCGCCATCGCGCCGGGGAGGTAAGCGGCGGAGCGCGGACGCGCCCCGCCGATCGGGTCAGGATTTAAAACGTGCGCGTACCGCGCCGATGGTCGACACCAGCAGCAGCACCACGCCGCCGGCGACAAAGCCGAACGCCACGTTCAGCAGCGAAGGCACGATGCCCCGCAGGATCTGGTCCATCGTCGGCGCTACCGCAATGTGCGCCGCCCAGTCTTCAAACAGGTGATGCACCGCCGGCAGGCCGTGGGTCAGAATGCCGCCCCCCACCATAAACATGGCGATGGTGCCGACAATCGACAGCGTTTTCATCAGGTACGGCGCGGCGCTGACAATACCGCTGCCGATGCTGCGCGCCAGCGCGCTGCGCTTACGGCTTAAATACAGCCCCAGATCGTCCAGCTTGACGATGCCGGCCACAATGCCGTACACGCCAATGGTCATCACTACGGCGATGCCGCACAGTACGATCAGCTGCTGGGTAAAGCTGGCGCCGGCCACCGTGCCCAGGGTAATGGCGATGATTTCCGCGGACAGCACAAAGTCGGTGCGCACCGCGCCCTTTACCTTGCGCTTTTCATAGGCCGCGACGTCTTCATTCGGATTCAGCGCTTCACGCTGCTCCTCCTGTTCTTCCTGCTTCGGCTTGTGCGTCAGGCTGTGGAATACTTTCTCAAAACCTTCATAGCACAGATACGCGCCGCCAATCATCAGCAGCGGCGTGATGGCCCAGGGTGCAAAAGTGCCGATCAGCAGCGCCAGCGGCACCAGAATCGCCTTGTTGATCAACGAGCCTTTCGCCACGTTCCACACCACCGGCAGTTCCCGGTCGGCCTTAACGCCGGTCACCTGCTGTGCGTTCAGCGCCAGGTCGTCCCCCAATACCCCGGCGGTCTTTTTTGCCGCCATTTTGCTCATCAGCGAGACATCGTCCAACAGCGAAGCGATGTCATCAATCAGGGTCAGTAAGCTACTTCCAGCCAATGTGAGTTATCCTTTTGCTACGGAAAATAATACGCGCCTCGCTCCCCCGGCATGGCCGCTGAATCATTAATGGGAGTGATGACTTACAGATAATAGCCGATAAGTCGGCGCGGTGTACGGAAAGGTAACGGCAGCGCCCGCCGCCGCAGCGACGGGCGGGCGGGTTATTCGGCGTCGTTATTCGCCAGGCGGGCGTCTTTCTGCCGGCGGTAGTCGCGGGCGGCGGCGGGCACCGGCACCACTTTGCCGGTCTCAATCCAGGTGCGCAGGCGGCTGGCGTCGGCAAAGTGGGTATATTTGCCGAAGGCGTCCAGCACCACCAGCGATACCGAACGGTTGCCGATCATGGTGCGCATCGCCAGACAGTGTCCGGCCTGATTGGTAAAGCCGGTCTTGGTCAGCTGGATATTCCACTTTTTGTTGTAGACCAGATGGTTAGTATTGCGGAACGGCAGGCTGTAGTTAGGATCCTTAAAGGTCGCGGTGCTCTCGGCGGTGGTGCTCAGCTGGCCGATCAGCGGGTAGCGTTTGGTGGCCAACAGCAGCTTGGTCAGGTCGCGGGCGGTGGAAACGTTATGGATCGACAGCCCGGTAGGTTCCACATAGCGGGTGTGCGTCATACCCAGCGCCTTGGCCTTGGCGTTCATCGCCCGGATAAAGGCGTCGTAGCCGCCCGGATAGTGGTGCGCCAGGCTGGCGGCAGCGCGGTTTTCCGACGACATCAATGCCAACAGCAGCATCTCTTTACGGCTGATCTCACTGTTCAGCCGCACCCGCGAATAGACGCCCTTCATTTCCGGCGTCTGATGAATATCCACCTTCAGCATTTCATCGAGCGGCAGGTGCGCATCCAGCGTCACCATCGCCGTCATCAGTTTGGTGATCGAGGCGATCGGCACCACTTCATCCGGGTTGCGGGCGTAAAGCACTTTATGATTTTGCATATCCACCACCATGGCGCTGCCGGAAGCCAGTTCAGGCTGTGTGGCGTGCAGCGAGGCGGTGTTTTCGCTGGCCAGCGCCTGCGGCGCCAGTCCCGCGCCGGCCTGCAGGGCCAGCAAAGTCAGTACCAAAACTCGGATTTTCACATGTATTACTCTGTTGCTGAATTGAGGGATGATAAGAAAAAACTGCCGGAAAGTATAAGGGAGGCGTCTGAAGTTGGCACCGTGATTCTTAACGCCCATTTGTGACAAATTCTGTCGGGGAGAGCGTGGTGTAAGCCACGGACACAGCGGCGCTCACGCCCGCGCTCCGGCCGGCTTACAGCGTCGGCTTCAGCAGCAGATACGGCCCCGCCGCGCCAGCTTCGGCCGGGGCGAGTATACTTGCTTTGTGATAATCATAAGATAAGGAATCACCATGACCGATCTGGCCCACTATATTACGGATTATGGTTACTGGGCGCTGTTTATCGGCTGTCTGGCCGAGGGGGAAACCATCACCATCCTCGGCGGCATCGCGGCGCACGAGGGGCTGCTGCACCTGCCCTGGGTGATGGCGGTGGTGGCGCTCGGTGGCACGCTGGGGGATCAGCTGCTGTACTTTGCCGGCCGACGCTTCGGCGGCCGGGCCATCGCCCGGCTAAAAAGCCAGCGACAGCGCATTAACCGCGCCAAACGGTTGATTGCCCGCCATCCGATGCTGTTTGTGATTGGCGTGCGCTTTATGTACGGCTTCCGGATTATCGGCCCGGTACTGATTGGCGCCAGCCGGCTGCCACCTTCGCGCTTTGTGCCGCTGAACATTCTCGGCGCGCTGCTGTGGTCGGCGATCTTCGTGCTGCTGGGCTATTTCGGCGGTCAGGCGCTGGAGCGCGTGATTAACGGCGTTCATAATAAGCTGTTCGCCGTTCTGGCGCTGGCTGCCGTTGTCGCCGCGCTGTGGCTGGCGCGCCGCTGGCGGCGTCATCAGCGACAAAGTGAAAAATAATTCGTCCGTTTATGTCTGCATCAGCGCCACCAGTTCGCGTGCGGCTTTCTGCAGCGGCTGGTTTTTCAGCCAGATCAGGTGCATCGGCAGGCGCAGTTCATTTTTGGTGTTTTTAAACGTCAACCGGGTCAGCCGCCCCTGCGCCAGCAGCGGCGCAATCAGCGACTGCGGGAAATTACCCCACCCCAGCCCGGCCTCCACCATATTCAGCGCCGTCTGCAGGCTGTCGGTGCGCCAGTAGGTTTCCGCCACCCGCGGCCGCAGATCGGCCATCGGCAGATCCCGGCTGGCAACCACGATCTGACGCACGTTGACCAAATCCTCCAGAAACAGCCGCTCGCCGCCCTGCGCCAGCGCCGCATGCTGCGACGACAGCGTGGCGATCAGCGACTCGCTACCGACAAAATGAAACTGTTCCCGGATATTGACGTTCAGCCCGCCGAACGCCAGGCAAACGCTCACTCGCCCCTGATGCAGCAGATGCAGCGCCTCGTCCTGCGGCGCGCTCAGCAGTTCAACATTCAACAACGGATAGCGCTCAGACAGTTTTTTCACCGCCGCCAGCAGCTTTTCCGTATTGATGTCCGACGCCACGCCGATCGATAGCGTGCTCTCCAGCCCCTGAGACAGCTCGATGGCGTGAATCTGCAGCTGTTTCAGCTGATCGGCGATCTGACGCGCGTGCGGCGCCAACGCCAGCGCCATGGCGGTCGGCGCCGGCTCGCGGTGCGAACGATCAAACAGTTGAAAACCCAGCTCGGCCTCCATATTGGCGATCCCCATGCTGACCGCCGAAGGCACGCGCCGCAGTGCGCGCGCAGCGGCGGAAAACGAGCCGCGCTCCAACACCGCCAGAAACAGCTCAATATTGTCGCTGGTGAAATTCATACTCGTTACCTGTCAGTAAAACTGACAGCTCCTGACTTTTTCTATCAATACGCTTGACGTTATCTTAGCCGCCGATACGCCGGGCGTCACCCCGGTCAGAACAATCAATCAAGAGAGGCAACATGCAAGGCGTTAAACGCAAACTGGTTTATGTCACCGCCTATGAACTTATCGGCATGACGATTTCGGCGCTCGGCCTGGCGCTGCTGTCCGGCAGCGCGCCCAGCAGCACCGGGCCGCTGGCGGTGATCATCACCACCATCGCGGTCAGCTGGAATTTTATCTATAACTGCCTGTTTGAATGGTGGGAGAGCCGTCAGGCATCGCGCACCCGTACGGTGAAACGGCGCATTCTGCACGCCGTCGGCTTTCAGCTGACGCTGGTGGTATATCTGATTCCGCTGATTGCCTGGTGGATGGGGATTTCACTGACGCAGGCACTGCTGCTGGATATGGCGCTGATCGTTATTATTCCGTGCTACACCTTCATCTATAACTGGGCGTTCGATAAGCTGTTCGGCCTGCCGGCATCGGCGCTGCCGGCGGAAGAGTCCGCCTGAGCGGCCTGCCGTTACGCCGATGCGTAACGGCAGCAACGGTTCAGCGCGCCGTCAACGCGCTGCGCACCGCTTCCAGCTCCTGCTTCAGTCCTCTGAGTCGCGTTTCATCCAGCCCGGCGGAACACAACAGCTGCGGATAGAGGCTGTCGATGCCCTCACGCAGCTGCCGCGCCTGCGGCGTAACCCGCACGTGCACCTGCCGCTGGTCCTCGCTGCTGCGCACCCGCATCACATAGCCGTGACTCTCCAGCCGCTTCAGCAACGGCGTGGTGGTGCTGGCGTCAATAAACAGCCGTTCGCTGATCTCGCCAACGGTCAGCCCGTCCTGCTCCAGTAATAGAATCAACACCAAATATTGCGGATAGGTCAGCCCCATCTCATCCAGTAACGGCTGGTACACGCGGTTCAACGCCAGATTGGTCGAATACACGGCAAAGCACATCAACTTATCAAGCGTGATAGGTGATTGGTCGCCCATAATATGTCCTCTACGATCGATTTTATCGTTATAAATATCTTTTTGCTGTGTGGGATTACCCAACCATTGTATGAGAGATCCGACCTGTTGACCAGTGCCGTAATTTTGAATAAATTCAACTAATTATATCTATTTTCACGCAAAATAATGGTGAACTATCAGATAGTGCAAATTATGAGGAGGATTACCAAGCGATAGGTGCCGCACGTCGTTACGCGACCAGGCAGGCGGTTTTGCCCACCGAGCGCCAGGGTTCCACACTTTCCAGCAGGTATGCCGTCCGCACTGGTTTATGGGCAGCGTAATACCATTATCACGCCACTCAGAGAAAGGTCCGACAAATATATTTCACTGCTGCCTCTCGGAAAGCGGGAAATATATTACCCTGCTAAGATTGCGGGCTAAGAGTGAGAAGCGAGTCACAGTTCAATTTTTTCTGTTAATACTCCGAAGAGTTATTTATCACCATGATAAATAATCGATTTTTAATAAAGATTAAAAAACAAACACACTTAATAACGATTTAACGCTCTTATTTTTTGCCTCGTTTAAGCAGAAAAGGTAGCATGCTTCGCCGTTATTTAATGGTTTGTGCACAAAGAATAAACAACGAGAGTGATGCCATGACTTCATTCTTATAGCGGTTGCCACCGCAATCGTTTGCTTAGCTGTTGAGCGTGCTCAACAATAGACAGGAAAACAGGACGGATAATGAAATCACACACAAAATCCGCGCATGATAAACACGCGGCCAGAAGACGTTGGTTGGACTCCCATGAATCCGGTTATCACAAAAGCATGGGCAACCGGCAAATCCAGATGATCGCCATCGGCGGCTCGATCGGCACCGGCCTATTCCTCGGCACCGGCGGCCGCCTGGAACTGGCCGGCCCGGCGCTGGCGCTGGTGTATCTGACGTGCGGCATCTTTTCGTTCTTTATCCTGCGCGCGCTGGGCGAGCTGGTGCTACACCGCCCCTCCAGCGGCAGCTTCGTCTCCTATGCCCGTGAGTTCCTCGGCGAAAAAGCCTCCTATGTCGCCGGCTGGATGTATTTCCTCAACTGGGCGATGACCGGCATCGTCGATATCACCGCCGTCGCGCTGTATATGCACTACTGGGGCACCTTCGCCGACGTGCCGCAGTGGCTGTTCGCCCTCGGCGCGCTGGGCATCGTCGCCACCATGAATATGATCGGCGTAAAATGGTTCGCCGAAATGGAATTCTGGTTTGCGCTGATCAAGGTGGCGGCCATTGCGCTATTCCTGATCGTCGGCGTGGTGTTCCTTGGCCTGGACAAACCGGTTGACGGCAACACCACCGGCCTGCACCTGATATCCGATAACGGCGGGCTGTTCCCGCACGGCCTGCTGCCGGCGCTGGTGCTGGTGCAAGGGGTGATCTTCGCCTTCGCCGGCATTGAGCTGATCGGCACCGCCGCCGGCGAATGCAAAGACCCGGAAAAAATGCTGCCGAAGGCGATAAACAGCGTGATCTGGCGTATCGCCCTGTTCTATGTCGGCTCCGTGGTGCTGCTGGTACTGCTGCTGCCGTGGAACGCCTATCAGGCCGGCCAAAGCCCGTTCGTCACCTTCTTCAGCAAGCTCGGCGTGCCCTACGTCGGCACCATCATGAATATCGTGGTGCTGACCGCCGCGCTCTCCAGCCTGAACTCCGGTCTGTACTCAACCGGCCGCATTCTGCGTTCGCTGTCGATGGGCGGCTCCGCGCCGAAGTTTATGGCCAAAATGAGCAGCCAGCAGGTGCCGTACGCCGGCATTCTGGTGACCTGCGGCATTTACGTGCTCGGCGTGATCCTCAACTATCTGGTGCCGTCGCAGGTGTTTGAAATCGTGCTGAACATCGCTTCTCTGGGCATTATTTCCTCCTGGGTGTTTATCATCGTCTGCCAGATGCGCCTGCGCGTCGCGATCAAAGAAGGCAAGGCCAAACCGGTCAGCTTCAAAATGCCGGGCGCGCCGTTCACCTCCTGGCTGACGCTGCTGTTTTTGGCGGTAGTAGTGGTGATGATGGCCTTCGACTACCCGAACGGCACCTGGACCGTCGCCACCATTCCGGTGCTGGCCATCCTGCTACTGCTCGGCTGGTTCGGCCTGCGCAAACGCGCCGCAGAGGTGCGGCGGGAGCAGCAGGCTCATGAACAACAGTCCCTGAAATAACGCTTATCTCCCCGGGGGGCGACATTCGCCCCCGTTGTTCCCTTCCCGCGCGCTGAGCCGCCACACAACCGTCACCGCTTATTCTCCGCCGCCCGTTGGCGTAATTTGACCTGCCCCGGCCATTTCTGTGGCGGGTTAATTCAATACGCCCGGTGCGGCGACCAACCAGCGAGGCAATACCTATGATTTCTCTGTCGGACTACGCAGATTTGCAGACCTATAGCGGTGATGAAACGGCGGTCATGATTGAAAACCGCTACCATCATGGCCTGTTTACCCGCGACGATAACGATCTCACCAGCCCGGATAACGGCGCCACCGTATTACACGATGGCAAACAGCGTCGCTGGAAGCGCAATATCAACAGCGGCGATTACCATATCGACTGGTGGCATAAACCGGGGGATGAGAGCGACTATGCGTTAACCATCAACCGCGCCAATGATTTCCTACAGGTAAAAGAAAATGAATGGGGATCGGTGCCAATCCCCAGCACCCCGGCCGGCGTTACCCTGATCGGGCCCGGCGGCGTACGCATCTGTAAAACCACCGCCAATTTAAAACTGTGGAAAAACGCCATCGACTTTAAGGGCACGATCCTCGACTTCCGCAACCCGGACTCAAAAACCACCGAGTGCGTGCGCGTGCGTTACTGTCTGGGCGCACCGGCGATTGAAAACCTGCGTATCGTCGGTAATCGCAGTGCAAGCGGCGGTCTGAGCGGCCTGTGCGTCTATACCGACGCCGTGAACATTTTTGGCAAACCCGCAGCCCAACTGCTGGTGCAAAACGTCTGGCTCAGCAACCTGCATAAAGGCATTCTGTTCGGCAACAACGCCTATATCCAAAGCTGGCACAGCGTTATGGTCACCAGCTGTAACTGGCCGATCTGGTCGCAGAGCGCCAGCAACGCCGGCGAAAAGATCGTGTTCTACAAGTGCCTGTTTGGCGGCAACAGAAACCATTATCAAGGTGTGCATACTCTGTTTTTCCGCGATTGTTCCTTTGATTACAGCGGTTTTAATAGCGAAGACGAGCAACTGCTCAATAAAGACGATGGCCTGTTCGATCTGCGGGGCGGTACGCTGAACTTTAAAGACTGCCACTTTGAATGGGGCAATGAGCATTCGCGCAACTACCGCCCGGTATTTACCAGCAGCAACGGCGCCAAAGTGAAGATCAAGGACAGCGTCTGGCACAGCGTGAAAACCAGCCTGACGGACACCTCGACGGACAAGGAAGGCAAGGTCGTTACCAGCAAGCCCTATCAATATGTCGACTATTTCTTCTTTGATAAATCAGAGAAAAAAACCGGCAGGTGCTATATCGACGGCTTCGATCTGATCAATGCCGATATCAAGCAAGGCTGGTCGAATGGCCATATTGAGGTGAAGAACATCGGCGCGCCGGGGCACGTCAATATGTGGCGCATGCTGTACCTCGGCGATGGGGTGAACCACCTGCCGGAACCGGCGTGGAAAGAGGCCAATGCGTTACAGCTCAACAATGTGTACGCCGCCAGCGGCTCGCGAATCTCGCAGACAGAAAGCTCGGATCTGGCGCTGACGCTGCACAACGGCGTGATTACCGCCACCACCCAAACGGCGGGCGACAAGGCGAAGCAGATCGCACTTTATTTCCCAATAGCCAAGGACGATCTGGTGCTGTGGCGCTGCACGCTGGACAACCTGCAGGGGGCCGGCGACGAACTGAACGTCGCCATCAATACCTACTGGGGTCGCTACGAGCTGCAGGGCGATGCCGGCGCCGTCACCATTCAGGAGAAGACCTGTCAGTGGGGCCGCCCCGGCAAGCTCACGGCCGGCGCACCGCTTACCCTGACCTCAGATCGCATTACCGCGGTAGAAACCGATGAATATCTGCCGCTGCCGGAGGGCTACGCCAACTATGCACGTATCCTGATCACCCTGAAAGGGTTCGCCGGCAGCGCCGCCAGTCCGGCCTCGGTGGATATCAGTCAATTGCTGTGCCAGCGGATCAACATTGTTTCCCGCAACCCCAACAAGTCCTGGTAATCGCCGTCTCCGCCGCCCCGCCGGGGCGGCATTTCGCACGTATTGATTCCCGGCGGCGCATAAAGCCCGCTATGTTGTGGCTATCGGCCACTTTCCTGCGAGCGCAACCGTGGATATTCAACGCTACCTGCAACACATCGCCTTTGACGCCGCGCCGCGTGTGGATCTGACCACGCTGCAACGCCTGCACCACCGCCATATGCTGGCGGTGCCGTTTGAAAATTTGAGTATTATTTACCATGAGGGCATCGATCTGCGCGAGCAGGCGCTGTTCGACAAGGTGGTCAACCGCCGTCGCGGCGGCTTCTGCTATGAGCTGAACCGGCTGTTCGCCGCACTGCTGCAGCAGCTCGGTTTTACGGTGGTGGCGGTTGCCGGCGAAGTGCGCGCCCGTGACGGCAGCTTCGGCCCGCCGTATGATCATCTGGCGCTGATTGTCACGCTGGATCAGCCCTATCTGGTGGACGTCGGCTTCGGCGACGCCTTTCTGACGCCGCTGACCCTCGATGATACGCCGCAGCCGCAGGCCAGCGGCACCTTTTATCTGGAACGGGACGGCGACTATTTCTACCTGCAGCGGCGCAATGGCGATCGCACCTCCCATGCCAAAACGCTGTACCGCTTTACGCTGCAGCCGCGCGCCTTCAAGGAGTTCGACGCCATGTGCCACTACCACAGCCATTCGCCACAGTCGGGCTTTACCCAGCGGCTCGTCTGCTCCCGCCCCACCGCCGACGGGCGGATTACGCTGAGCGACAACAAACTGATTATTACCGCCGACCATCGGCGCACGGAAAGCACGCTGCACGATGAACAGCAGCGACGTGCGGCGCTGCTGCGTTACTTCGCCATTAGTCTATAGCCGCCGCGCAGGCGGCAATCGCCTGCGCTATCTCGCCGGAGCTCTTCAACGCCCGCACCTGAGCAAACAGATCGCCGGCCTCGGCATACTCCTTACGCAGGTAGCCCAGCCACTGTTTGATGCGCGCCACGTGGTACAGGCCGGTATCGCCCTGCTTTTCCAGATGCGCATATTTTTGCAGCAGCCGCACCACCTGCGGCCAGGGCATCGGCGGCTCATTATATTTCACCACCCGGCTCAGGTTGGGAACGTTCAGCGCGCCGCGCCCCAGCATCACCGCATCGCAGCCGGTGATGTCCATACAGCGGCGGGCGCTGGCGTAATCCCAGATTTCACCGTTGGCAATCACCGGAATGCGCAGGCGGCGGCGGATCTCGCCGATGGCCGCCCAGTTGATGCGCTCGGCCTTATAGCCGTCCTCTTTGGTGCGGCCATGCACCACCAGCTCGCTGGCGCCGGCCTGCTGCACCGCATCGGCGATCTCAAGGCTGTGCTGCGGCGAATCCCAGCCCAGACGTACTTTCACCGTCACCGGCAGCTCAGCCGGCACCGCGGCACGCATTGCCTGGGCGCCCCGGTAGATCAGTTCCGGGTCTTTCAGCAGCGTCGCGCCGCCGCCGCTGCCGTTGACGGTTTTCGACGGGCAGCCGCAGTTGAGATCGACGCCGTAGGAACCCAGTTCCACCGCGCGGGCGGCGTTTTCCGCCAGCCACTGCGGATGCTGCCCCAGCAGCTGGATACGCACCCGCGTACCTGAGGGCGTGCGGCTGGCGTGGCGCAGTTCCGGGCACAGACGGTAAAACGACTTGACCGGCAGCAGTTGGTCAACCACGCGCAAAAACTCGGTGATGCACAGATCGTAATCGTTCACTTCGGTCAGCAGTTCACGCACCAACGAGTCGAGAACGCCTTCCATCGGCGCCAGTAAAACGCGCATTATTCAACCACCCTGCAAAAAAAGACCAGCCATGATACGAGTGCCGTCCGCCGCAGACAAGACGCTGACGGCACAAAAAAGCCGCCGATAAACGGCGGCCTGATGCATGCTGCGGGCGTTTACTCCGCCGGTCTGCTGCGACGCGGACGGCGGGCCGGCGCGCCGCTGCGCGGTTTGCCTTCGCCCTGCGGACGGGCGCGCTGGGCGCCGTTGCCGCGGTTGTCACGCTGGCCGCCGCCGTTGGCCGCGCGTTGGCCACCGCCGTTACCGTTGCCGCGCCCCGGGTTGCCGTTGCCACGGCCGCCGCGCTGCTGGCGGCCATTGATGATCGGCTCCGCCTTGATGGTCGGATCCGGCTCATAGCCCGGCAGGGCGATGCGCGGAATCTCGCGCTTCAGCAGGCGTTCAATATCACGCAGCAGCTTGTGTTCATCGATACATACCAGCGAGATCGCTTCGCCGGTGCGTTCCGCCCGGCCGGTACGGCCGATACGGTGCACGTAGTCTTCCGGCACGTTCGGCAGTTCATAGTTCACCACGTGCGGCAGCTGGTCGATATCCAGACCACGCGCCGCGATATCGGTCGCCACCAGTACGCGGATGCGGCCATCTTTAAAATCGGCCAGCGCCCGGGTACGCGCGCCCTGGCTTTTGTTGCCGTGGATCGCGGCGGCGGTGATGCCGTCTTTATTCAGCTGTTCGGCCAGATGGTTGGCGCCGTGCTTGGTGCGGGTAAACACCAGCACCTGACGCCAGTCGCCTTCGCCGATCATCTGCGACAGCAGTTCCCGCTTACGCTTCTTGTCAACAAAGTGCACGTGCTGCGTCACCTGCTCGGAGGCGGTATTGCGGCGCGCCACTTCCACCGACGCCGGGTTGTGCAGCAGTTTGCCGGCCAGCGCCTTGATATCGTCGGAGAAGGTGGCGGAGAACAGCAGGTTCTGACGCTTCGCCGGCAGCTTGGCCAGCACGCGACGAATATCGTGGATAAAGCCCATATCCAGCATGCGGTCGGCTTCGTCCAGCACCAGGATTTCCACATTGGACAGATCGACGGCGTTTTGATGTTCCAGATCCAGCAGACGGCCCGGCGTGGCGATCAGAATATCCACCCCGCCGCGCAGTTTCATCATCTGCGGGTTGATGCTGACGCCGCCGAACACCACCAGCGAACGCAGGCGCAGGTGCTGGCTGTAGGCGCTGACGTTCTCGCCGATCTGCGCCGCCAGCTCACGGGTTGGGGTCAGGATCAGCGCGCGCACCGGGCGGCGGCCTTTCACCGGGCTCGGTTTACTGCTCAGCAGCTGCAATACCGGCAGGGTAAAGCCGGCGGTTTTGCCGGTGCCGGTCTGGGCGCTGGCCATCAGGTCGCGCCCTTCCAGCACCACCGGGATCGCCTGACGTTGAATCGGCGTAGGTTCGCGATAGCCCTGTTCTTCAACGGCACGCAGGATTTCGGCATTCAAGCCGAGAGTTTCAAATGACATAGTAGAGAAAAGCTCCAGCTCCCCCCTAACCTAAACAAATGTTCGGTGCAGTTTCCCGGGAGGATGATCAGACGGGGCATAGGGACAGCGGCATTATCGCTCGCATATCCCCGGCATACCACGAGGGATTGGCACAAACTGCAAGTGCACCAGGTCGGCGATTGTAACAGATGTCGAACAAGAAAAGGTAAATTTCGCCAGGCAGCGCACATTATGCCGCTAAACGGCGGTTCAACACGAAAAAATCCGCTGCGCTTTCCGCTTGCATTTTGTCTGCTCAGGTCTAAAGTTAATCAAATGATTGATTAACTTTTGCGAGTAGTGCGTCTATGCCTTCTGCAGGAAATCATCACCCACGCGGCGAGCAGGCGCGGCAACAGCTGATTGCCGCGGCGGTCGAAGTCTTCGGCGAATACGGCCTGGAGGGCGCCACCACCCGCGTCATCGCCCAGCGCGCCGGGCAGAATATCGCCGCCATCACCTACTACTTTAATTCCAAAGAAGGCTTGTACCTGGCGGTCGCCCAGTGGATTGCCGACTTTATTCAGCAGACCTTTCAGCCGCTGGCGGACGAGATTGACCGCCTGTGGCTGCTGCCGGCCGAACAGCGCCGTCCCGAGCTGTATCTGCAGCATCTGAAACGCGGCCTGTTGGCCTTCAGCGAGCTGATGACCCAGACCCATACGCTTAACCTCAGCAAAATCATGTCGCGCGAGCAGCTCTCCCCCACCGACGCCTACCCGCTGATTCACCAGCAGGTGGTGGCGCCGCTGCACGGCAAGCTGAGCCGGCTGCTGGCCGCCTATACCGGCCTGGAAGACGGTTCCACCAAGGTGATTTTGCACACCCATGCGCTGCTCGGCGAAGTGCTGTCGTTCCGCGTGGCGCGGGAAACCATCCGCCGACAGGCCGGCTGGCGACAGATTGGCGCACAAGAGGCCAGGCAGGTCGCCGCCGTACTGGCGGAACATATTGATTTACTGGTTAACGGCCTGCGCCAGCGTTACGGCGGCGGCCCCGACGTCTTACCGTTATAGGCAGGGAGAGATATGAATAAGCAACGCGTTGGTCTGGTGGCGATCGTGGTGATAGCGATCGCCGCCGTGGCGGCCGGTATCTGGTATTACCAACAGCGACAGGCAAAGCCGCTGACCCTCTACGGCAATGTTGATATCCGCACCGTGAATCTGGGGTTCCGCGTCAGCGGCCGCCTGGCTTCGCTGACGGTTGACGAAGGGGATACCGTCAAACCGGGCCAGCTGCTCGGCAAGCTCGACGACGGCCCGTATCAGAATGCCCTGCTGCAGGCGCAGGCCAACGTCGACAGCGCGCAGGCCAAGCTGGCGCTGCTGCAGGCCGGCTACCGCGATGAAGAGATCGCCCAGGTGCGTTCCGAAGTGGCGCAAAAGCTGGCGGCCTTCAACTACGCCAACAGCTTTTTACAGCGTCAGCAAGGGCTATGGGCGAACAAGGCCACCTCCGCCGATGCGCTGGAGGACGCGCGCACCGCCCGTAACCAGGCGCAGGCCAATCTGCAGGCGGCAAGGGATAAACTGGCGCAATACCGCAGCGGCAACCGCCCGCAGGAAATCGAACAGGCCAAAGCGGCGCTGGCGCAGGCCACAGCCGCGCTGGCCCAGTCCAGGCTCGACCAGCAGGACACCCGGCTCATCACACCGTCGGCGGGCACCATTCTGACCCGCGCGGTGGAGCCGGGCACCATGCTGAGCGCCAGCAGCACGGTATTTACCCTGTCGCTGACCCAGCCGGTCTGGGTGCGCGCCTACGTCAGCGAAGCCGATCTGGGCAAGGCGGTGCCGGGCAGCGAAATGACGCTGTACACCGACAGCCGGCCCGGCAAGCCGTACCACGGCAAGGTGGGCTTTGTCTCGCCGACCGCTGAATTCACGCCGAAAAGCGTGGAGACCACCGATCTTCGCACCGATCTGGTGTATCGCCTGCGGGTGATCGTCAGCGACCCGGATGACGCGCTGCGCCAGGGCATGCCGGTCACCCTGCATTTTTCTCAACCTTAGGGAAAAATGATGGAACAGGGCCACACCATTGATCTTGAAGGCTTGGAGAAACGCTTTCCCGAGCTGGATAAACCGGCGGTCGCCAGCCTGACCACTCAACTGCGCAGCGGCGCGGTCACCGGGCTGGTCGGCCCGGACGGCGCGGGGAAAACCACCCTGCTGCGCATGCTGGCCGGGCTGCTGCGGCCGAGCGCCGGCACGCTGCGGGTCGCCGGTCTGGATCCGATCGCCGACGATCGTAAGCTGCACGCCATTCTGGGCTATATGCCGCAGAAGTTCGGCCTGTATGAAGATCTGACCGTCATGGAAAACCTGACGCTGTATGCCGATCTGCGCGGCGTCACCGGCGAGGCGCGTCGCGCCACCTTCCAGCGCCTGCTGGAATTTACCGATCTCACCCGCTTCACCGGCCGGCTGGCCGGCAAGCTGTCCGGCGGGATGAAGCAGAAGCTGGGGCTGGCCTGTACGCTGATCGGCGAGCCACAGGTGCTGCTGCTGGATGAACCGGGTGTCGGGGTCGACCCCATTTCGCGGCGCGAGCTGTGGCGTATGGTGCACGAGCTGGCCAACGACGGCATGCTGATCCTGTGGAGCACCTCCTACCTCGACGAAGCCGAACAGTGCCGCGAGGTGCTGCTGATGAACGAAGGCCAGCTGCTGTTCAGCGGCGCGCCGCAGGAACTGACCCGGCGCATGGCGGGACGCAGCATCCTGCTGGCGGCGCCGTCCGGCAGCCACCGCGCGCTGTTGCAACAGGCGATCTGTCTGCCGACGGTGACCGACGGCGTGATCCAGGGCAAATACCTGCGGCTGATCCTGAAGCCGGACGCCGATCATCAGCAGGTGCTGCAGGATCTGCAGATTCCCGACGTCGAGCTGCGCGAGGCGGAGCCGCGCTTTGAGGATGCGTTTATCGATCTGCTCGGCGGCGGGCCGAACAGCAAATCCGCATTGGCGGCGATCATGCCGACCGTCAGCGGCGATGGCGCGGAAACCGTGATTGAAGCGCAGAACCTGACGAAAAAGTTTGGCGACTTCGCCGCCACCGACCACGTGGATTTTCAGGTGAAGCGCGGCGAGATTTTCGGCCTGCTCGGCCCCAACGGCGCCGGCAAATCTACCACCTTCAAGATGATGTGCGGGCTGCTGGTGCCGAGCGACGGCAAGGCGCTGGTGCTGGGGATGGATCTGAAAACCAGCTCCGGCAAGGCACGTCAGCATCTGGGTTATATGGCGCAGAAGTTTTCGCTGTACGGCAACCTGACGGTGGCGCAGAACCTCAAATTTTTCTCCGGCGTCTACGGCCTGAGCGGCAAAAGACAGCGGCAGAAAATGGCGGAAATGTCCGCCGCCTTTAACTTCGGGCCGATTATCAACCAGGCGCCGGACGCGCTGCCGCTCGGCTTCAAGCAGCGGCTGGCGCTGGCCTGCGCGCTGATGCACGAGCCGGACATTCTGTTTCTGGACGAACCCACCTCCGGCGTCGATCCGCTGACGCGGCGCGAGTTCTGGCTGCATATCAACGGCATGGTGGACAAGGGCGTTACGGTGATGGTCACCACCCACTTTATGGACGAGGCGGAATACTGCGATCGCATCGGGCTGGTTTACCGCGGCAAAATCATCGCCGCCGGCACGCCGGATGATTTGAAGCAGCAGGTCGCCAGCGAGCAAAACCCCAACCCGTCGATGGAACAGGCGTTTATCGAACTGGTGCAGGGCTACGACCGGGAGGAGCAGTGATGAACGATAATCCGGCGATCGGCAACGACAGCGCCTTCTCCTGGCGCCGGGTGCGCGCGCTGTGCCTGAAGGAAACGCGGCAGATCCTGCGCGATCCCAGCAGCTGGCTGATCGCCTTTCTGATCCCGCTGCTGCTGCTGTTTATCTTCGGCTACGGCATCAACCTGGATTCCAGCAAGCTGCGGCTCGGCATTCTGGTGGAGCAGCAAAGTGAAGAGGCGCGCGATCTGGTCAACGCCTTTGCCGGATCGCCCTATATCGATCCGACCATCAGCGATAACCGCCAGGCACTGATCGGCAAGATGCAGGCCGGCGAGATCCGCGGCCTGGTGGTGATCCCGGTCGATTTCGCCCGGCGTATGGCGCGGCCGTTCGACAGCGCGCCGATCCAGGTGATCACCGACGGCAGCGAGCCGAACACCGCCAACTTCGTACAGGGCTATACCCAGGGCGTCTGGCAGATCTGGCAGCAGCAGCGCGCCGAGGATCGCGGACGCAATGACAGGCCGCTGATCGAAGTGCAGATGCGCTACTGGTTTAACCCGGCGGCCATCAGCCAGCACTTTATCATTCCCGGCGCCATTA
Source organism: Serratia sp. FGI94 (assembly GCF_000330865.1). Lineage (NCBI taxonomy): Bacteria > Pseudomonadati > Pseudomonadota > Gammaproteobacteria > Enterobacterales > Yersiniaceae > Serratia > Serratia sp. FGI94. The sequence goes on along the minus strand of NC_020064.1, from coordinate 1,306,563 downwards.
CCATCATCATGACGGTGATCGGCGCCATTCTCACCTCGCTGGTGGTGGCGCGCGAGTGGGAGCGCGGCACCATGGAGGCGCTGCTGTCGACGCAGGTGACGCGCGGCGAGCTGCTGCTCTCCAAGCTGCTGCCCTACTATGTCCTCGGCATGCTCGCCATGCTGCTGTGTATGGTGGTGGCGGTGTGGGTGTTCGGCGTGCCCTATCGCGGTTCGCTGCTGCTGCTGTTTGTCATCAGCAGCCTGTTCCTTATCAGTACGCTGGGCATGGGGCTGCTGATCTCCACCATCGCGCGTAATCAGTTCAACGCCGCGATGGTGGCGCTGAACGCCGCCTTTCTGCCGTCCATCATGCTGTCCGGCTTTATCTTCCAGATCGACAGCATGCCGGCGGTGGTGCGCGCCGTCACCTATATCATTCCCGCGCGCTATTTCGTCAGCACGCTGAAAACGCTGTTTCTGGCGGGCAACATCGGCAGCATGCTGCTGATCAATCTGCTGTTTTTAATCGCCTCCGCCGTGCTGTTTATCGGGCTGACCGCCTGGAAAACCCAGCGACGTCTGGACTAGGAGCCTTCGATGTTTCATCGCCTATGGACGCTGATTGTCAAAGAGATGCAGTCGCTGCTGCGCGACCCGCAAACCCGCGCCATTCTGGTGCTGCCGGTTATCCTGCAGGTGCTGCTGTTTCCGTTTGCCGCCACGCTGGAGGTGACCAACGCCACCATCGCGGTGTACAGCGAAGATAACGGCCAGGCCTCGGTGGAACTGACCCAGCGTTTCGCCAAGGCCAAGGCCTTCACCCACGTGCTGATGCTGCGCAGCCCGCAGGAGATCCGCCACGCCATCGACAACCAACAGGCGCTGCTGCTGATCCGTTTTCCGGCGCAGTTCTCACGCGATATCGCCAACGGCAACAGCGCGCCGCTGCAACTGATTCTCGACGGGCGCAACTCCAACAGCGCGCAGATCGCCGCCAACTATGTGCAGCAGATCGTACAGAACTATCAGCAGGAGCTGCTGGACGGACGGCAGCAACCCAACAACAGCGAGCTGGTGGTGCGCAACTGGTACAACACCAACCTCGATTACAAATGGTTTGTCGTGCCGTCGCTGATTGCGATGATCACCACCATCGGCGTGATGATCGTCACCTCACTGTCGGTGGCGCGGGAACGGGAACAGGGCACGCTGGAGCAGCTGCTGGTTTCACCGCTCACCACCTGGCAGATCTTTATCGGCAAGGCGGTGCCGGCGCTGATCGTCGCCACCTTTCAGGCCTCGATCGTGCTGCTGATCGGCATTTTTCTCTACCAGATCCCGTTCGCCGGTTCGCTGCTGCTGTTCTATTTCACCATGCTGGTGTACGGCCTGTCGCTGGTGGGGTTCGGGCTGCTGATTTCGGCGCTGTGCGCCACCCAGCAGCAGGCGTTTATCGGCGTGTTTGTGTTTATGATGCCGGCCATTCTGCTGTCCGGCTATGTGTCGCCGGTGGAGAATATGCCGGTCTGGCTGCAGAACCTGACCTGGGCCAACCCGATTCGCCACTTTACCGATATCACCAAGCAGATTTACCTGAAAGACGCCAGCTTTGACATTATCTGGGGCAGCCTGTGGCCGCTGCTGGTGATTACCGTCACCACCGGCAGCGCCGCCTACGCCATGTTCCGGCGGAAAATCGCCTGACGGCTGGCGGGACGGCCCGTCACCGTCTAGGCTACGTGGGAGTTTTTATCTTTATCGCTAAAGGAGCGCGCGATTTGTCTCAGGAAACCGCCGTCAAGGTCAAGAATAACGAATTCGATAATATGGTCCGCTTCGCCTTTCGGCTGACCGGGATTAATCTTCTGCTGCTGGTTGGGATTTGTTTAGCCGGCATCTTGCTGCCGGAAGAGGTGGCCGAGTGGATCGACCTGACGATGCTACTGCTGGTGGGGATTAACCTGATCGCCAATCTGGTGGTGTTCTACCTGTCGCTGGTCGGCCTGTTCAAATCGACGCTGAAGTGGCGTGCGGCGCTGGCGTTGCTGTTCTCACTGGCGCTGTTTGCGCTGTATCTGTTTATCATCGCGGCCACGATAGCGGGATAACCCCCAAAGAGGCCGTGAGCACGGCCTCTTTTGTCAGCTCTACCCTTCTCGGCGGGCAGCAATCTTCGCCGCAGAACGCTTGCTAAAGCCTTCAAACGGGTTCCAGCCCTGGATCCCTCGTTTTTCCTTCAGGTAATAGGCGTAGTTAGCCACCGAGGCGCAAAGGCAGCTATAGCCAATTCCCAAGAAACGGTAGGCTAACTCAAAATTGCCGCCGGTCACATACTCTACTATCGCGACGATATAGCTCAGCACGCAGGCACCAACAAACAGCACCAGCCCCTTTTTCCACAGCCCCAGAATGCACATATAGATAATGCCGAAGAAAAAGGCGAAGAAATTCATGATATACTTCATGCGTTCGAAGAAGCCTAACTCTTTAATTTTATTCCGGTATTCCGGGGAAGTGATATCACCGCCGACGCTGTCGAAAAAATCAAAACGCTCCCGCCACTTAGAGCTAAGCTCTTTATACTGATTCATAAAATCCTCTTTCTATCATCACAAAATTTAATGATTACCATCCTATAGCGCCAATTATTCAACGCAATGACATAAACATTGTCAATATATTATTAAGTATTTGTTTGTATTATGTAACGCGGGCGGGCGTAAAAAAGCCCCGTTGCCAGGGCTTTGTGCAGAAATGCTGATAAGGTGAGATGGCCGCCGGCCATCCGGTGGTTTAGCGGCGGTTGCCGAAGATGCGCAGCAGCATCAGGAACAGGTTGATAAAGTCCAGATACAGCGTCAGCGCCCCGACGATGGCGTATTTACGGAAGCTGTCTTTATCGTCGGCGTTCAGCTGTTCGCCCATCGCCTTCAGCTTCTGGGTGTCGTAGGCCGTCAGCCCGACAAACACCACCACGCCGATATAGGTAATCGCCCACATCAGCGCGCTGCTCTTCAGCCAGATGTTCACCAGCGACGCCAGCACGATGCCGATCAGCGCCATAAACAGCATGCTGCCGAAGCCGCTGAGATCGCGCTTAGTGGTGTAACCGTACAGGCTCATCGCGCCGAACATACCGGCGGTCACCACAAAGGTGCTGGCGATCGACGTATAGGTATAGGCGATAAAGATGCTCGACAGCGTCAGCCCGGTCAACGCCGAATAGAGCATAAACAGTGACGTCGCTACCGCGCCGCTCAGCCGGTTCACCATGCCGGAGATCACGAAGACCAGCGCCAGCTGGGCGATAATCAGGCCAAAGAAGGTAATCTGGCTGGAGAAGATAAAGTTGAGAATCGCCGGCGTGTTGGCCGCATACCAGGAAACGAAGGCGGTCAGCAGCAGGCCGCAGGTCATCCAGCCGTATACCTGCGCCATATAGGCCTGAATGCCGCTGCCGGCGCGTTCGACGATAGAACCATTGGAGCGTGGATATCGGTCCATGACGGTTACCTTTTACTTGTGGAACAACTGTTACGGGGGCCATTCCCCCACCTGTAATAAGCGTATCACAGAATATCGGCGGCGGCGGTGAGCAAAAGTATGGATTTATTGCCGCCGTTTACCGTTGATTTACCAACGTTTTGCCGCCTGCTGGTCGCTGTCGCGCGCCTCGACCCAGCGCTCGCCCTGCTCGGTGGCCTCACGCTTCCAGAACGGCGCGCGGGTTTTCAGGTAATCCATAATAAATTCGGCGGCCTCAAAGGCCATGCTGCGGTGGGCGCTGGTGACGCCGACAAACACGATCTCGTCGCCGGGGAACATCTCGCCGATGCGGTGGATCACGCAGACCCGTTGCAGCGGCCAGCGCTCGCGCGCCGTCGCGACGATCTCCGCCAGCGCCTTTTCGGTCATGCCGGGATAATGCTCCAGCGTCAGGGCACTGACGTTATCCCCCAGATTGTGATTACGCACCTTGCCGGTAAAGGTCACCACCGCGCCGTCATCGTCACACTGCGCCAGCCAGGCATACTCCTCGCCGACGTTAAATAACGCGCGCTGCACGCGAATACGACTGTTGTCCACCGTCAGCCTCCGGTTACCGGCGGGAAGAACGCGACCTCATCGCCGACGCTCAGCGGGTGTTCCGCCGCCACCAGCGACTGGTTCACCGCCATCAGCAAGTTATCGGCCGCCAGCGCCAGCGCCCAGCGGTCGCCGCGCTGACACAGTGCCTGACGCAGCGCCTCGACGCTGGCGAACTCCGCCGGCAGGCGCAGGCGATCCGTACCGACCAGTTCCCGCACCTGGGCAAAAAACAGGATATCAATCATGATTCAGCCTCAAAATCGCCGGATTTGCCGCCGCTTTTCGCCAGCAGACGCACCGGACCAATCACCATATCTTTCTGCACCGCCTTGCACATATCGTAGATGGTCAGCGCCGCGACCGACGCCGCGGTCAGCGCTTCCATCTCGACGCCGGTTTTGCCGGTCAGGCGGCAGCAGGTTTCAATGCGCACCCGATTGTGCTGCGGCTGCGCCTGCAGATTGACCTCCACCTTGCTGAGCATCAGCGGGTGGCACAGCGGGATCAGCTCCCAGGTGCGTTTGGCGGCCTGAATGCCGGCGATGCGCGCGGTCGCGAACACGTCCCCTTTGTGATGACGGCCTTCGACGATCATCGCCAGCGTCGCCGCCTGCATCTCGACAAAGGCTTCGGCGCGCGCTTCGCGCACCGTTTCCGCCTTGGCGGAGACGTCCACCATATGGGCTTCGCCGGCGGCGTTAATGTGGGTTAACTGACTCATAGCGTTATTTCTTTAAGTGGGGGTGGAAATTGCAGGGACGGTTACGCGCGTCCAGCTGCGATTCAATAATGCGCTCCCAGGCGGTGCGGCAGGCGCGGGTGGAGCCCGGCATGGCAAAAATCACCGTCTGGTTGGCGATGCCGGCCAGCGCGCGCGACTGAATGGTGGCGGTGCCGATCTCTTCATAAGACACCATGCGGAACAGTTCGCCGAAGCCTTCCACCTGGCGATCAAACAGCGGCGTCAGCGCCTCCGGCGTGTTGTCGCGCGCGGTAAAACCGGTGCCGCCGGTGATCAGCACCGCCTGCACCGCATCGCTGGCGATCCAGGCCGAAACCTGCGCGCGGATCTGGTAAATATTGTCGTTGACCAGCGCGCGTTCCACCACCTGATGCCCGGCCTCCTGCGCCGCCTGCTGCAGGTAATCGCCGGAGGTATCCTCCGCGAGGCTGCGGCTGTCGGAAACGGTCAAAACGGCGACGCGCGCCGCAATAAATTCACTGCTGGCATGACTCATGGATGAGACTCCCTGAAGGTAAGGCCGGACTCAGCCGCCGATAAACGACAGATTCTGCGTAATGCCGCTGTCGCCCTGGTGCAGAAAATGCGTCTGCTTCTTACTGAGCAGACCGCTCTGGATACGCTGCTTCAGCCCCTCCAGCTGGCGATCTTCCGCCAGCAGGTCGCGCAGCGGGATGCCCTGTTCGCCGAACAGGCACAGGTGCAGGTTGCCGATGGCGGAAACGCGCAGCCGGTTGCAACTGGCGCAGAAATCCTTCTCATACGGCATAATCAGGCCGATTTCCCCCTGATAGTCCGCATGGCGGAACACCTGCGCCGGGCCGTCGCTGCGGCCGCGCGGCTGGCGCTGCCAGCCCTGCTGCTCAAGCTGCCGGCGGATCACCTCGCCGGAAACGTGACGCTGGCGGAACAATTCGCCGCCCTCGCCGGTTTCCATCAGCTCAATAAAGCGCAGTTGAATCGGCCGCGGTTTAATCCAGGCCAGAAAGGCGTCCAGCTGCTGGTGATTGACGTCGCGCATCAGCACCGCGTTCACCTTCACCTTGTCGTAACCGGCGTCGAAGGCGGCGTCGATGCCCGCCATCACCTGGCGGAATTTATCCTGGCCGGTGATGGCGTGAAACTGGCGCGCATCCAGGCTGTCGACGCTGACGTTGATCGCGGTCAGGCCGGCGTCGCGCCAGCGCGCCACGTCGCGCGCCATACGGTAACCGTTGGTGGTCACCGCCAGCTGACGGATCGCCGGGTTTTCCCGTACGGCAGCAATGATTTCGCAGAAGTCGCGGCGCAGCGAAGGCTCGCCGCCGGTCAGGCGCACTTTTTCAGTGCCCAGCTCGGCAAACGCGCGGCTGACGCGGCGGATTTCATCCAGCGACAGGAAGGTTTTGGGACTGACGCTCGGCTGATAGCCGTCCGGCAGGCAATAGGTGCAACGAAAGTTGCACACGTCGGTGATCGACAGGCGCAGGTAATAGAACTTGCGCTCAAAAGCATCGGTAAGTTGGGGCACCATAACACCTTTCCAAATACGGGAGATGCGGACATTTCTATCGCGCACCCTGGTGGCTGACTTCGCCACGGCCCGGGCGCCATATCGCCAAGCGACGTAGGCACAGGGGCTAGGAGTTGTGATCTCAGCGCTGGTTGCCGCAGCAACCGCAGTGAAACCGTGGTTTTCAGCAAAATTCTAGCGCTAAACGACGCGAATAGCCAACGCGTCTTTTCGCTATGTAATTGTGTATATAGCGTTTTTACTCGGTCGAACGCTGAACGCCTATCATAACCTCGGCTCTGCCAGGGGAATTGACTAAAATCACCCGAATCACACTCTTTTTCGCCTTTTTCACTCAAATCCGCTACTTTATGCCGATTATCTGTCCGTGATAGACCCGACATAATGCGAGTTGCAGTGAGGCGGCACGATGCGCTGACGCCGGGCGGTGATGCGGCTGTCTGAACGCCGCCAACGCTTGTCACTTAAAGTATGCCGGGTATAAAAATTGATATCGCCCGAAACGTCCGCACGACGCCGGGCATAAGGAATATTATGCGTAATCGTACCCTGGCCGATCTGGACCGCGTCGTCGCATTAGGCGGTGGCCATGGCCTTGGCCGCGTGATGTCATCGCTTTCTTCTCTGGGTTCACGCCTGACCGGCATCGTCACCACCACCGATAACGGTGGCTCTACCGGCCGTATCCGCCGCTCGGAAGGCGGCATCGCCTGGGGCGATACCCGCAACTGCCTCAACCAGCTGATTACCGAGCCCAGCGTCGCTTCCGCGATGTTCGAATACCGCTTCAGCGGCAACGGCGAGCTGGCCGGCCACAATCTGGGCAATCTGATGCTGAAGGCGCTGGATCACCTCAGCGTACGCCCGCTGGAGGCGATCAACCTGATCCGCAGCCTGCTGAAGGTGGACGCGGCGCTGATCCCGATGTCGGAGCAGCCGGTGGATCTGATGGCGCACGATCACGAAGGCAACCACGTTTACGGCGAGGTCAACGTCGATCAGCTGACCGCGATGCCGCAGGAGCTGATGCTGTCGCCGCACGTCAACGCCACCCGCGAAGCCCTTGACGCCATCGCGCAGGCGGATCTGATTTTGATTGGTCCAGGCAGTTTTCTGACCAGCCTGATGCCGCTGCTGCTGCTTGACGATCTGGCGCGCGCCCTGCGCCGCAGCAGCGCCAGCATGATCTACATCGACAACCTGGGTAAGGAGCTGAGCGTGGCCGCCGCCTCGCTGTCGCTGCGCGACAAGCTGGCGCTGATGGAGGAAAAAATCGGCCGCGTCATGGTCGACGCGCTGATCGTCGGCCCGCAGACCGATACGCAGTCGGTGCCGGACCGTCTGGTGATCCAGCAAAATCTGGAAGCCAGCGATATTCCTTACCGCCACGACCGTCAGCTGCTGCGCCAGGCGATCGACCAGGCGCTGAGCCAGCTGGCGGCCCGCCGCTAGCGGTTCAGGTCAGTGAATTTACGCAAGCTTTAAGTATGACGGGTAGTTACCCTAAATAATTAAAGTTGCAGGAAGGCGGCAAGGGAAGGAATCCCGATGAGCTGACTCCGGTCAGTGATTCGGGTGACTGAACGCAGCCAACGCACCTGCAGCTTTAAGTATGACGGGTATACCAAGGGTTATTACTCAGCATCTGGATGTACAGCTCCTCCACCTGCGTGCGCGCCCATGGCGTGCGGCGCAAAAACTTCAGGCTGGATTTGATGCTGGGATCGTTGCTGAAGCAGTTAATGCGGATACGGTCGGCCAGCTCTTCCCAGCCGTAGTATTCCACCAGTTTGTTCAGCAGCTGCTCCAGCGTGATGCCGTGCAGCGGATCTTTGGGATTGTATGCGCTCATAGCGGTTGCTCGATTATCTGTCGCCGGTCTGTGGGCCGCACACCATAATCAGCTTTGCCGGGCGCGACAAGGATTTTCATCGCCGGCCGCTGCGGGCCGGCGCTGACTGCATCAGGAGATGGCGATAAACTGCTCGCGCAGCTGGTGGATCTCATCGCGCAGCGCCGCCGCCTGTTCAAACTCCAGATTTTGCGCGTGGGTGTACATCTGCGCTTCCAGATCGCGAATTTTCTGCTCCAGCGCTTTCGGCGTCAGCGTCTGATACTGCGCCGCGCTCTCCGCCGCCTTGCCCTTCCCTTTGCCTTTGCCGCGCGGTGACGGCTGGCCCAGCTGCAGAATATCGGCGATCTTCTTGTTCAACCCCTGCGGCACGATGCCGTTGGCTTCGTTATACGCCTGCTGCTTGGCGCGACGGCGTTCGGTTTCACCAATCGCCTTGGCCATCGAGTCGGTGATCTTGTCGCCGTACAGAATCGCCTTGCCGTTCAGGTTACGAGCGGCGCGGCCGATGGTCTGAATCAGCGAGCGTTCGGAGCGCAGGAAGCCCTCTTTATCCGCGTCCAGAATCGCCACCAGCGACACTTCCGGCATATCCAGCCCTTCCCGCAGCAGGTTGATGCCGACCAGCACGTCAAATTCGCCCAGACGCAGATCGCGGATGATCTCCACCCGCTCGACGGTATCAATATCCGAGTGCAGATAGCGCACCCGTTCGCCGTGCTCTTCCAGATATTCGGTCAGGTCTTCCGCCATGCGTTTGGTCAGCGTCGTCACCAGCACCCGCTCATTGATCGCCACGCGCTTGCGGATCTCGGACAAGAGATCGTCGACCTGCGTCGCCACCGGCCGTACCTCAACCACCGGATCCAGCAGGCCGGTCGGGCGCACCACCTGATCGATCACGTCACCGCCGGATTTCTCCAGCTCATATTTGCCCGGCGTGGCCGAGACGTAGATCGACTGCGGCGCCTGCGCTTCAAACTCCTCAAAGCGCATCGGCCGGTTGTCCAACGCCGACGGCAGACGAAAACCGTACTCCACCAGGGTTTCCTTGCGCGAGCGGTCGCCCTTGAACATCGCGCCGATCTGCGGCACGGTGACGTGCGATTCGTCCACCACCAGCAGGCCGTCGGCCGGCAGGTAGTCGAACAGCGTCGGCGGCGGCTCGCCCGGCTGGCGGCCGGAGAGGTAGCGCGAGTAGTTTTCAATGCCCGAGCAGTAGCCCAGCTCGTTCATCATCTCCAGATCGAACTGGGTACGCTGCGACAGTCGCTGCTCTTCCAGCAGCTTGTTGTTGGCCAGCAGCACCTTGCGCCGCTCCGCCAGATCCGTGCGGATCTCCTCCATCGCCTGCAGGATGCGCTCGCGCGGCGTTACGTAGTGCGACTTCGGGTAGATGGTAAAACGCGGCACCACCCGATCCACCTGGCCGGTGAGCGGATCAAACAGCGACAGGCGCTCCACCTCATCGTCAAACAGCTCGACGCGCAACGCCAGCTCGTCGGATTCCGCCGGGAAGATATCGATCACCTCGCCGCGCACCCGGAAGGTGGCGCGCTGGAAGGCCTGATCGTTGCGCGTATACTGCAGCTCGGCCAGCCGGCGCAGGATCGAACGCTGGTCGATCAGCATGCCCTGGGTCAGGTGCAGCATCATCTTGAGATACAGATCCGGATCGCCCAGGCCGTAGATCGCCGACACCGAGGCCACCACCACCACGTCGCGCCGCTCCAGCAGCGCCTTGGTGGCGGAAAGACGCATCTGCTCGATATGTTCGTTCACCGAGGCGTCTTTTTCGATAAAGGTGTCGGAGCTGGGCACGTAGGCTTCCGGCTGGTAATAGTCGTAGTAAGAGACAAAATACTCTACCGCATTCTCCGGGAAGAACGCTTTCATCTCACCGTACAGCTGCGCCGCCAGCGTTTTGTTCGGCGCCAGCACCATCGTCGGCCGGTTGAGATCGGCAATCACGTTGGCGATGGTGAAGGTTTTCCCCGAACCGGTCACCCCCAGCAACGTCTGGTGCGCCAGCCCGTCCTCCAGCCCCTCTTCCAGCTTGCGGATCGCTTCCGGCTGATCGCCGGCCGGTTTGAAGTCTGAATGCAGTTTGAATAATTTACTCATAGATACCCAAAGTCATTGGCGTTGCGGCAAGAAGACAGAGACGAGCGGCGTCGGCACATCGGGTTGCGCGTGGCTAACGGTGCAGAGCGCCGCGTCGGCACGCCGGGCAGCCAATAAGTATGGAAAGCCGCGGCGTTTTTCGCCAGCCCCTATGATACTGGATATAAAACCAGCTTCAAGCGGATTCGTGGCATTGCCGCCGGGGAGATTAGGACGCTGCACCGTTAAGGTTACGCTTCGGTGACATTTTTATTGTCAATAACAGATTTATCCCCAGATCGCGCGATAAATTAACTTCTTGATAGCAGAGTGTCGAAAAATCATACATACGACATTAACCGCTTACACAACGTCTTGATTTTAGTTAATTAGTTGATATAAAAGTAAATTAACAAAAAGACGAGAATCCGGACAATGCGAACAGAAGCCGCGTCCGCTCTCGCTTCCCGCCGCTTTTCTAAATCTAATACACAAGGTTATCCACAGGAATAGTGGATAACTCACACCACCCCGCCAGCCACGGGAGCTACAGAAAAAACACTTTTTGCCCTTGAAACGATCCCAAATGGCTTTTTTAGTTATTTTTTGACACTTTTATTGCTTTGTTTATACCTATAAAGACTAACAGCTCCCATTGCCAATCCCGCATTCGGCCAGATCGCCGACTGACGCCACCGATACCCCCATCGCTATTGCACCATTAGGTTTCGCCGCGGCACCGCCGTAGTGCAAAAAACGTCCATTTTAACTTTTGCCGCCATTTTACCCAGTCTGCACAGGCCAGACGCAGCGCGGCCAAAGCTTAACATGACGATAACAATCACGCGTTTTTCACGTCGGACGACAATATTGGCCCGGGAGTTGCTATCAGGAATAACCGCCGGGCCGACAAAAAAAGCGGGCATCAGACGGCGGCCGCGCTCGACAGCGCGCCGGGCGGCAATAACAGCACACGAGAACGCTGAAAAACGCCCTTTCCGCCGGACTCCGGTATCATTTTGCCGCGTTTCGGGCGGCATTGGGTTCTGAACGTTAAAACACTCGGGAAAGCAAGCGTCAGTCGCGCGGGGCAATGCCATACCCTTGCCCCGATGGCATGAGTGAACAACCGACCGGTAAGGAGAATGCCGTATGTTGAGCCTGCGTTCAGTCAATCAGTTTTATGGGCCGAGCCACACGCTGTGGGATATCAATCTGGAGCTGCCGCGCGGCCAGTGCACCGCCCTGCTGGGGCGCAAGGGCGTCGGTAAAACCACGCTGCTGAACTGTATTGTCGGCCATCTGCCAGTGGTCAGCGGCAGTATGACCTGGCAGCGCGCCGATGAAGCGCCGAAAAACCTGCTGCCGCAGGCGGTGGAGCAGCGTGCGGCGCTGGGCATCGCCTATGTGCCGCAGGGACGGCAGATCTTCTCGCAACTCAGCGTCGAGGAGAATCTGCAGGTGGCGCTGCTGGCCGGCAGGCCATCGCAGCAGCGTATCCCGCCGCTGATTTACCAGCTGTTTCCCACGCTGGCGGCCATGCGCCTGCGGCGCGCCGGCGATTTGTCCGTCGGGGAGCAGCAGCAGCTGGCGATCTCACGCGCGCTGGTGCGCGAGCCGGAGCTGCTGATTCTGGATGAGCCGACCGCCGGCATGCGTCCGTCGATCGTCAGTGAAATCGGCGCCGCCGTACAGCGGCTGAACCGGGAATGGGGAATGACCATTTTGCTGGTAGAGCACCGCCTGACGCTGATACGCCGCCTGGCCGACCGTTTTTGCCTGCTGGATCAGGGGCGCAACGTCGCGAACGGCACGCTGGCGCAGCTGGATGACGCCCTGATTGACGCCTACCTGACGGTATGATGCGATGGCGCGGGCGTATGGCCCGCCGCCGTTTACAGTAATGACAGATCCAGATAATGCCCCAGCGGCTGCTGCGTAATCTCCGCCAGGTGCGGGATCTCCCCCAGCAGCGGCGCCGGCAGCAGGCGGCTCAGCGTTGCCAGATACTCCGGGTGGCGCCTGCCCGGCGGCGCGATATCGTTGGCGATCCAGCCGGCCAGCGGCAGCCCCGCCTGACGCACGGCCTGCGCGGTCAGCAGCGCATGGTTGATGCAGCCGAGCTTCATGCCCACCACCAGAATCACCGGCAGCTGCTCATCCGTCACCCAGTCGGCAAAGCTCTGCGTCGCCGACAGCGGCGTAAACCAGCCGCCCGCGCCCTCCACCAGCAGCCAGTCGGCGCAGTGCTCCAGCCGCCGCAGCCCGGACGACATCACCGTAAACTCAATCGGCTGCTGCAGATCGGCGCTGACGATATGCGGCGACGTCGGCTCGGCAAAGGTGTAAGGGTTCACTTCATCATAGGCGAGCGCCACGCCGCTGTGGCGCTGCAACGCCAGCGCATCCTCGTTGCGCAGCCCCTGCGGCGTCATCTCACTGCCGGAGGCCACCGGCTTATAACCGGCGCTGCGAAAGCCCGCCAGGTTCGCCGCCTGCAGCAGCGCGCTGCTGGCGACAGTCTTGCCCACTTCGGTGTCGGTGCCGGTGACAAACCAACGCTTAATCACAATAAATCACTCCATAAACCACATGATAACTGAGCGGAAATTCGCCGTGCTGGCGCGGATAGGCCGCCTGCAGCGCCGCCAGGCGGCGACGCGACAGCAGCCCGGCATCGCGCCCCTGATGCAGGTGCGTGGCGCCGATGCCCTTTAATGAGCGCATCAGCGTCATCACGTCCGGGTAATGCAGCGTCTGCCAGCACGGGTCCAGGCAATAACGGTAGGCCGCGCAGGCGGCCTCAATCTGCGCGAGCGGCAGGAAATCATTCACATGGCGCTCGCCGTCAACCTGCTGCCAGGCATCGCCCAGCTGATGCAGCGACCCCTGCGCCAGGGTGGAAAACAGCACCAGTCCGCCGGGGCGCGTGACGCGACGCAACTCCGCCAGCCCGCACGCCAAATCGCTGCACCACTGCACAGCCAGGCTGCTGAAGCTGAGATCGACCGCCGCATCCGGCAGCGGGATATGTTCGATATCCCCCAGCAGATAGTGGTGCGCCGCCTGCTGACTGCGGGCGTACGCCAGCATGCCCGGCGCCAGATCCAGCGCCGTCACCTCTTTGCCCAGTTCCCGCCAGCGGCGGCTGAAGTAGCCGGTGCCGCAGCCGGCGTCCAGCACCTGCCGCGCCGGATGGCCGACGCCGCTCCCCAGTAAGCGCTCGCCAACTTCCCGCTGCAGCACCGCCGCGCCGTCGTAGCTGCCCGCCGCGCGGCTGAAGGCGGAGGCCACCGCCTGTTTATTAACCGCGTTATGCGCCGATGGCATGCAGCACCTCCAGCAGTCGATCGATATCCTGTTCCTGATGCGCCGCGGTCAGCGTAATACGCAGCCGCGCCCCGCCCGGCGGCACCGTCGGCGGACGAATAGCGCTGACCCACAGGCCCTGCTCCCGTAGCCGCTGCGCCAGATCCAACGCCCGCTGGTTGTCCCCCACCAGCAGCGGCTGAATGGCGGTCTGCGAAGCGCTCAGCGTCAGCGGCAGGCCGGCCACGCCGCGGCGGAAACGCGCAATATGCTGCTGCAGCCGGCTGCGCAGCGCATCGCCCTGCTGCACGCAACGCAGCGCCGCCTGCAGCGCGCAGGCCTGCGCCGGCGGCATCGTGGTGCTGTAAATCAGGTGGCGGGCGAACTGCAGCAGATACTCGGCCAGCGGCTCGTCGCACACAATGGCTGCACCGCTGACGCCGAACGCCTTGCCGAAGGTCACCACCAGCGCCTCCGGCCGCACGCCCTGCTGCCAGCAGCTGCCGCGCCCCTGCTCGCCGTGAACGCCGATGCCGTGCGCATCGTCCACCATCAGCCAGGCGCCGGCCTGGCGGCTCAGCTGCTGCAGCGGCGCCAACGGCGCGCTGTCGCCATCCATGCTGAACACGCCTTCGGTCACCACCAGCTGTTGCCCGCCGCAGGGTTTCGCCAGCAAATCCGCCAGCGCCGCCGGCTGGTTATGGCGGAAACGCCGCAGCTGCGCCGGTGAGTGAGCGGCCGCTTCCAACAGCGAGGCATGGCTGAGCTTATCGGCCAGAATGCGGTCGTCCGCCTGCATCAGCGCCGCCAGCAGCGCCTGATTGGCGGCGTAGCCGGAGATAAACAGCAGCGCGCGCGGATAGCCGAGCCACTGCGCCAGCTGCTGCTCCAGCTGCTGATGCGCCTCGCTAAAGCCGGTTACGTGGCCGGAGCCGCCGCTGCCAACGCCGTACTGCCGCGCCCCCTGCTGCCAGGCGTCGATCACCGCCGGGTGCTGGCTCAGCCCCAGATAGTCATTACCAGAGAAGTTGAGATAGCGCTGCTGCTGCAGCTGAATATGACGGCCGTTGCCGCCCCGGTTTACCTGGCGCGATCGATAAGCGGCGCTCGCGCGCCGCTCGGTTAACGCCTGCTCAATACGTTGCTGCCAGCTCATTCAGGGCGCCGCGTTGTAAAACTCGGCGTTATCGGCCGTCAGCAACTGCTGCGCCAGCACCTGCTGCTGCTGGTTGTCGCCGTGCTCGGTGGAGGTCTGCTCCGGGTTCAGCCCCAGTTTACGGAACAGCAGCAAATCCTTGTCTTCTTCCGGGTTTGGCGTAGTCAGCAGTTTGCAGCCGTAGAAAATCGAGTTGGCGCCGGCCATAAAGCACATCGCCTGTGTCTGCTCATTCATCTGCTCGCGGCCGGCGGACAGACGTACGTAAGAAGCCGGCATCATAATGCGCGCCACCGCGATGGTGCGGATAAAGTCGAACGGGTCGACATCCTCGTTATCCGCCAGCGGTGTGCCCTTGACCTTGACCAGCATATTGATCGGCACGCTCTCCGGCGGCTTCGGCAGGTTGGCCAGCTGCACCAGCAGGCCGGCGCGGTCACGCACCGTCTCCCCCAGGCCGACGATGCCGCCGGAGCATACTTTAATGCCGGCGTCACGCACGTTGTCCAGCGTATCCAGACGCTCCTGATAACTGCGGGTGGTGATGATGTTGCCGTAGAATTCCGGTGAGGTGTCCAGATTGTGGTTGTAGTAGTCCAGCCCCGCTTCCGCCAGCCGTCCGGCCTGGGATTCATCCAGCGTGCCCAGCGTCATGCAGGTTTCCAGCCCCATCGCCTTCACGCCCTGCACCATCTGCTGCAGATACGGCATATCGCGCTCGTGCGGGTTTTTCCACGCAGCGCCCATGCAGAAACGCGTGGAACCGGCGGCTTTCGCCTTGCGCGCCGAATCCAGCACCTGCTCCACCTGCATCAGGCGCTCCGCTTCCAGCCCGGTTTTATACCGCGAGCTTTGCGGGCAGTATTTACAATCTTCCGGGCAGGCGCCGGTCTTAATCGACAACAGCGTACTGACCTGCACCTGGCGCGGGTCAAAATGGCGGCGGTGTACGGTTTGCGCTTCAAACAACAGCTCAAGCAGCGGCTTATCAAACAGGGCCTGGGCTTGCCCCACTGTCCAGTAAATACGGTCGGCCATTACGGCGTCTCCAAAACGAAAAAAGTGTCGTCAGTTTAGATATTGCGGATATACTGTCAACCATTCTGTGATTGATTTGGTTTACAACTTATGTCCCTGTCCCCCGCCGATCTCGACTTCGATCGGCAACACATCTGGCACCCTTACACCTCGATGAGCCACCCGCTGCCCTGCTATCCGGTAGAGGCGGCATCCGGCGTGGAACTGCAGCTGGCGGACGGCCGCAAACTGGTGGACGGCATGTCCTCCTGGTGGGCGGCGATCCACGGTTATAACCACCCGCAACTGAACCAGGCCGCTACCCGGCAGTTGGAGAAAATGTCACATGTGATGTTCGGCGGCATCACCCATCCGGCGGCCGTCGCGCTGTGCCGTAAACTGGTGGAGATGACGCCGTCCGCGCTGGAGTGCGTGTTTTTGGCTGATTCCGGCTCGGTAGCAGTGGAAGTGTCGCTGAAGATGGCGCTGCAGTATTGGCAGGCGCGCGGTGAAAAGCGCCAGCGGATCCTGACGCTGCGCCACGGCTATCACGGCGATACCTTTGGCGCGATGTCGGTGTGCGACCCGGATAACTCCATGCACAGCCTGTATCAGGGCTACCTGACGCCGCATCTGTTTGCCGCTGCGCCGCAGTGCCGCTTCGACGACGAGTGGGATGAACAGGATATCGCCCCCTTCGCCGCACTGCTTGAACAGCACGCCGGCGAGGTGGCCGCGGTGATCCTGGAGCCGGTGGTGCAGGGCGCCGGCGGCATGCGCATTTATCATCCGCACTATCTGCGCCGGGTGCGGGAGCTGTGCGATCGCCACGATGTGCTGCTGATCGCCGATGAAATCGCCACCGGCTTTGGCCGCACCGGCAAGCTGTTCGCCTGCGAGCACGCCGGCATTACGCCGGATATTTTGTGCCTGGGCAAGGCGCTGACCGGCGGCTATATGACGCTGTCCGCCACGCTGACCACCCGCCACGTGGCGGAAACCATCAGCAACGGCGCCGCCGGCTGCTTTATGCACGGCCCGACCTTTATGGGTAACCCGCTGGCCTGCGCGGTGGCCCACGCCAGCCTGACGCTATTGACGGAAAACCACTGGCAGCAGCAGGTCGCGGCGATTGAAAAGCAGCTGCAACAGCAGCTGCTGCCGCTGACGGCCGCGTCTAACGTGGCGGACGTGCGCGTGCTGGGCGCCATTGGCGTGGTGGAGATGAAACAGGCGGTGGATGTGGCGCAGGTACAGCGGGAGTTTGTGGAACGCGGGGTGTGGATCCGGCCGTTCGGCAAGCTGGTGTATCTGATGCCGCCGTATATTATCCGCCCCGAGCAGCTCAGCCGCCTGACCGACGCCATCACGGCTATTGCGGACTGAGTATTACCAGTGCTGGTCCAGATAGCGGGCCAGCCAGACCAGCACGCCAATCCACAGCAGAATAATCATCGCCATGGCGAAGCGACCGCGCGGGTTATCGATACGCTGCTGCGCCTTCTGCCGCAGCTCGTCCATCAGCGGCTTCGGGATCAGCCGCACCGCCAGCATAATGCCCAGCGGCACCAGAATCACATCGTCCAAATAGCCCAGCACCGGGATAAAATCGGGGATCAAATCGATCGGCGAGACCGCATAGCCGGCCACCAGCAGCGCAATCAGCTTGGCGTACCACGGGGTGCGGCGATCGCGCGCCGCCAGCCACAGCGCCACAATATCGCGCTTGATGCCTTTGGCCCAACGGCGCAGCCAGCCAAACCACGGCGTACGTTTTTTCAGTGAAATCATGATGGCGTCATTACAGGATGGACAGCCTTACGGTCTGTTAAGGGTTTCGCCCGCACGAGCCGGCGTGATGTTTCCCTGCCGACGGGCGCTAAATTCAGCGTTTAACTCTATGCACAATCCGCCAGACGCGCAACTGCCAATGTCGCCAAAAAGTTAAATCGTTGTTATCGCCGCAGGCTATCAGCGCCACGCCGGGCTTGTGCCGAGGCGGCAAAACGATCTAGTTTGAAGCTTCGCTTTTATTCGCCAACAGGAAACCAGCATGACTTTTCGTTTATACAGCAATGATCTGCAGGACGGCGCCGCCATGCCGGAGGCGCAGGTATTTAACGGTATGGGCTATCAGGGGGAAAACCTGTCGCCGCATCTGGCGTGGAGCGGCGCGCCGGCGGGCAGCAAGAGTTTCGTCGTGACCCTGTTCGACCCCGATGCGCCAACCGGCTCCGGCTGGTGGCACTGGGTGGTGGCCAATATTCCGGCCGACGTCAGCGAACTGCCGACCGGCGCCGGCTCCGGCCGTCCGGGGCTGCCCGCCGGCGCACTGCAGACCCGTACCGACTTCGGCAAGGCCGGCTACGGCGGCGCGGCGCCGCCGCAGGGGGAAAGCCACCGCTACCAGTTCACCGTCCACGCGCTGGACGTAGAGCATATTGAGGTCGACGCGGACGCCAGCGGCGCGATGGTCGGCTTCAACGTGCATTTCCACAGCCTGGGCAGCGCCAGCCTGACGGTGCTCTATCGCTGATAGGATCAGCGCGGAGCGCGGCAGATGCGCTCCGTGCATACTCATTCAGAAAATAACTAATGCAGATACTTCCAATTAATAAGGGATACAAAGCATCAATGTAAATAACAAATCACTTAAATAATCCATTTAATTTAAATAATAAAACAAAAACCATCAACCTAGGTTATAAATAAACACAAGAAAGATAATCATTGAAAAAAACATCCAACTAATTATATTAATTATTAAATTTTTCAGACGGTAACAAGGATAGCTACCATGATTTATTGCTCGTTAAATCTCGATAAAACTAGGGATGCAGGCAAAACAGGGGACCTGATCTGTTATGGCATTGGCACTTTCTCAGTATTCTCCGGCATAGACCCCTATACGAATAAAGCGGGCTGTGCTGGAATAGATAAAGGTTCTATTCCCACAGGTAAATATTGGATTGTCGCGCGCCCTACGGGCGGCTTACGCTCTAAAATGCGAACAGCAATTAAAGACTGGTGGACAGGAAACGATCACTCAACCTGGTTTGCATTATATCGCCAAGATGGTGTCATAGATGATTGGACGTTTATTAATGGTATAAAACGCGGCAATTTCCGACTCCATCCAAACCGTCCAGATGGTCAAGGCGAATCATGGGGATGCATCACCTTCTATAATCCGGCAGAATTTAGTATTCTCAGGAACCAACTTCTGCGCACACAGCAAGTCCACATTCGCGGAAGTTCAGGTCTTATGGCTTATGGGCAAGTCACGGTAACCGGAAACAGCGAGGCCAACTGCGATGTTTAAACGCTTTCTACTCTGGTTTTTATTCACCGTTATTTTTATTCTATTACTGCGCCTGCTGCCCTTCACATTTAACCTGCTGTCGTCGCTGGCTCGTACCATCGCTTCTCAGGAACGTTGGTATCAACTATTGCAGTGGCCGTTAACGGCTGAAACCTACGGCGATGTCGAGGCGTTAGCCCTGCTCACACTCTGCGCGATACCATCGGCAATCATTGCCCTGCTGTGCATCACATTCGGCAGAAAAGCCAAAAATTAATCCCGGCCGGAGCCGGGATCATTAAACAGCCGATAAAGGGCATCTTCAGCAATACGAAAAATCGTCACGCCCCTGCGGCAGGCTTACTTCGCCAGCACGCTGACCCACATCGGTCCTTTGCCTACCGGGTAACGCGCCAGATCCTTCAGGCTGCCGTCCGCCTGAATCTCGTGCACCGCCAAGTGGTCGGATTTTTGACCGACGGAGAGGACAAAGCGGCCGCCGTGATCAATGTTAAAGCCGCGCGGCTGCTGCTCGGTCGGATAGTGGCCGATAACGCTCAGCGTGCTGCCGTCTGCCGACACCGCAAAGGCGCTCAGGATACTGGCGGTACGGTCGCTGATATACAGGAAACGGCCGTCCGGCGTGAGGTGGATATCCGCCGCCCAGCAAGTGCCGTCAAAGTCCGCCGGCATCGCGTTGATGGTCTGCACCGTGGCGTAGCGCTTGCCGCCGTCTTCAATCGCCAGCACGTCCACCGTGCTGTTCAGCTCGTTCACCAGATAGGCGTAACGTTGGTTAGCGTGGAACGCCATATGACGCGGGCCGGCGCCGGCGGCGGTCGCCACGCTCTGCTGGCTGTGCGGCGTCAGCTTCCCTTCCAGGCTCAGGTCAAACAGGCGCACGCGGTCCTCTTTCAGGCACGGCACCAGCAGCAGCTGGTTGGTCGGGTCGATATTGGCGGAGTGCGGTGCGGTCAGGCCATCCAGCTGCTGCAGCGGCGCGGTGACCACGCCGTCGTGGCCGATCGGGCTGATGGTGGCGTTGTTGCCGCTGTAGGACACGGCGAACAGATAGCGCCCCTGCAAATCGGTGGAGAGGTGCGTCGGGCTGCCCGGCAGCGGCGCCATGCCCGCTTCCTGCAGCGTGCCGTCGTGCTCAATGCGGTAGCTCACCACGCCAAACGCCGGGCGTACGCCAACGTACAGGTGGGTGCGGTCCGGGTGGATCGCCATCGGCTGTACCTGCCCCGGCACGTCGACGGTTTGCAGCAGCGCCAGCGCGCCGGCGTCATCCAGCTGCCAGACGTGGATCTGCTGGCTTTCCGGGCTGGCGACATAAACGATTTGCTTCATGTTGACTCCTTACGAGAAAAAGAGAAACCGGTTTCATCTCAATCGGTTTTCTCTAGCTTACCTGACAAATACCACATAACAAGCCTGACGAATCAGCAAATTCCCTGTGGTTTAATCCGTCGCCGATCGGGTGTACTATCGGATTAATTTCCATACTAATTATTAGAGACAGCCATGAACTACCGCGTTATCGCCCTCGATCTGGACGGCACCCTGCTGGACACTCAAAAACGTATCTTGCCGCAGTCGCTGGAAGCGCTGGCGGCGGCGCGCGCCGCCGGCGTCAAAGTGGTGGTGGTGACCGGCCGCCACCATGTCGCCATTCATCCGTTTTATCAGGCGCTGGAGCTGGACACGCCGGCCATCTGCTGTAACGGCACCTATCTGTACGATTTCCAACGGCAAACGGTGCTGGCAGCCGATCCGCTGCCGAAAGAGCAGGCCAAGCAGGTTCTGCAGATGCTTAAGCAGAGCGGGATCCACGGCCTGATGTATGTGGACGATGCGATGCTGTATCAGGAGCCGAGCGGCCACGTCACCCGCACCCTGGCCTGGGCGGAAAAACTGCCGCCGGCGCAGCGCCCGACGCTGCTGCGGGTCGACAGCCTGACTCAGGCCGCCGACGACGCGCGTTCAATCTGGAAATTCGCCACCTCGCATGCCGATACCGCGGTACTGCGCGAGTTCGCCGAAACGGTGGAAAAAGAGCTGGGGCTGGCCTGTGAATGGTCATGGCACGATCAGGTGGATATCGCCAAACACGGCAACAGCAAGGGCAAACGCCTGCGCCAATGGGTGGAATCTCAGGGGCTGACGATGGATCAGGTGGTGGCCTTCGGCGATAACTATAACGACCTGAGCATGCTGGAAGCGGTCGGCCTCGGCGTGGCGATGGGCAATGCCGATGAGGCGATCAAACAGCGCGCCGATCTGACCATTGCCGATCACCTGCAGCCCGGCATCGCCGAAGTGATCCGCAGCCGCGTGCTGGCCTGAGCGCACATCTTCCCTCTCCGGCCGGAGAGGGATTAACGCGCCTCGCGGCTGATCGACACGCTTTTTACCTGCGCATACAGCCACTGGCCCGGCTTAATCGCCAGCTCATCGCGCGCCCACGGCGTAATACGCGCCCACAGCACGCTGTCGCCGACCGCCAGCTTCACCTCAATCTGCCCGCCGACCTCCAGGCACTCCACCACTTTAGCCGGCAGGATATTGCGGATGCTGCTGTTGTGCGGCGCCTGCAGCACCAGCGACACATCGGCGGCGTTAATGCGGATGCGCAGCCGCGTGCCGACCGGCGCATCGACCGCGCTGACCCACAGCCGCTGGTCCCCCAGCCGCAGCGCGCTCATCGCATAGCGCTCGTGGTGTTCGAGCACGCTGACGTTCAGCACGCTGCTTTGATCTTCCCGCTGCAGCCACGGCCGCAGCGCGTTGCTGGCCCATACCGCCTCCAGATCGCCGCAGGCCAGCACCTGACCGCGATCCAGCACCATCACCTGGCCGGCCAGCCGCAGGATCTCATCCATACTGTGGCTGACGTACAGAATCGGGATATTGACGTCCTGCGCCAGCCGCTCCAGATACGGCAGCAGCTCGCGCTTGCGCGGCAGATCGAGCGATGCCAGCGGTTCATCCATCAGCAGCAGTTCCGGCGCGGTCAGCAGCGCACGGCCGATCGCCACCCGCTGTTTCTCGCCGCCGGAGAGCGTCAGCGGCAGGCGGTTCAGCAGCGCGCCGATGCCCAGCAGTTCGACGATATTGTCAAACTGCGGGCGCATCGACGCCGCCATGCCGTACTGCAGATTGCCGCGCACCCGGTAGTGCGGGAACAGGCGCGCATCCTGAAACACATAGCCGATACGGCGTTTTTCCGGCGGCAGGCACAGGCCGCGCTCACCGTCCACCAGCGTGCGCCCGTTCAGCACGATGCGCCCGCTGTCCGGCCGGGTCAGGCCGCCTATCGCGTTGATCAGTGAGGTTTTCCCCGCGCCGGACAGGCCGAAAATCGCCGTGATGCCCTGCGCCGGCAGGCTCTCTTTGACCCGCAGCTGCAGATCGCCGAGCCGCTGGCTGAAGTCCAGTTCTAACATTCAGCCCCCATCCGCTTGCGGCCCCAGCGGGCCAGCCACTCGGACGCCATCAGCGAACACAGCGACAGCACGATGGCGATCACGCACAGGCGCGCGGCGGCGGCTTCCGCCCCCGGCGTTTCAATCAGGGTGTACATCGCCAGCGGAATGGTGCGCGTCTCGCCGGGAATATTAGAGACAAAGGTGATGGTGGCGCCAAATTCCCCCAGCGAACGGGCAAAGGCCAGCACCACGCCGACGATCACCCCCGGCAGCGACAGCGGCAGGGTAATGGTGAAAAATACCCGCCACGGGCCGGCGCCCAGCGTGCGCGCCGCCTGCTCCAGACGTCGATCCACCGCCTCCAGCGCCAGGCGGATCGCCCGCACCATCAGCGGAAACGCCACCACCGCCGACGCCAGCGCCGCACCGCGCCAGCTGAAACTAAAACTGAAGCCGAACCAGTCATACAGCCATGCGCCGATGACCCCGCGTCGCCCCATGGCGATCAGCAGCAGGTAGCCCACCACCACCGGCGGCAGCACCAGCGGCAGGTGGATAATGCTGTCCAGCAGCGACTTACCGGGAAAGCGGCAGCGCACCAGGATCCAGGCGGTCAGAATGCCCAGCGGCAGGCTGCACGCCACCGCCAACGCGGAGACCTTCAGGCTCAGTTCAACCGCCTGCCACTCATACTCGCTCAGAATCATTGCCGTGGGGAAAATCCGTAACGTTTAAACACCGCCGCCGCCTGCGGGCTTTTCAGGTAGGTATAGAACGCGCTGACCGTCGGGCTGTTGTGGTCTTTGACGATCGCCATCGGGTATTCCACCGGCTTATGGCTGTCCGCCGGAAACACGCCGACCACCTTCACTTTGTCGCTGGCCAGCGCATCAGAGCCGTAGACGATGCCCAACGGCGCTTCCTGCCGCTCCACCAGCGCCATTGCGCTGCGCACGTTGTTGGCGCGCGCCAGTTTCGGCGCCAGCTGCGGCCAGGCTTTCAAGCTCTGCAGCGCTTCTTTGGCGTAAATACCGGCCGGCACGTGGTCCGGATCGCCGACCGCCAGGCGCTCGCCATTGAGCAACTGCTGCCAATCGGTCTGCGGCGTGATCGCTACCTTATCCAGTTTGCTGCCTTTGGCGGCAATCAGCACCAGATCGTTGTCCAGCAGCGTATAGCGACTGTCTTTGACCATCTGCTGTTTGTCGATGGCGTAGTCCATCCACTGCTGGTCGGCGGAAATAAACAGATCGGCCGGCGCGCCCTGCTCAATCTGCCGCGCCAGCGTCGAAGAAGAGGCAAAAGAGGAGACCACCTGTACGTCTTTGCCCTGCTGGTACTGCGTGGCAATCTCCTGCAGCGCGTTAGTCAGCGATGCCGCGGCAAAGACGGTGATTTTGTCCGCCGCCGACGCCTGCATCACCAGGCCGGATGCCAATACCGCGCCACCCAGCCACCGAGTCCATTGCTGTTTCATTGTTGCTTATCTCCCCCGTCTCAGGACGGATTGCTTTCGTTATATAGAAAATAATATAACGGCAGACTGCGGCTTGTCATGCGCTTTGTCGTCCGGTTCCGCAATGCTCGCCAAGAGATATCGGCAATAGGGGAAAAAACTTGAACTCCCCGCCACGCGTCGCGCGGCAGGGATAAGGAAGGGAGAATCAGCTGCGTTTCTCTTTCGCCGGACCAGTTTTGGAGAAGATATTGAACACTTCCGCCAAACCATAAATCAGGCCGAGGATCACCGCCATTACCACGGGAACCATAACTACAGCGAATACTAAACTTTTCAATAATTCCAACATGTTCGCCTCACTTGTACTGCCTTACTGAACAATGGCCGAAAACGGCTTGCTGGCCCTCTTGCGGCTATCGGTTTGCACCAAAGAAAATTCACGTTAAAAACAGGGTTATTGTAGCGGCTGAAGTCGCTATGTCCTCAGCCAAACGTGCTGAAATATTCGGCTATGCTACATCAACGCGGGAAAAAATAATGCGATATTTGGCGCATTGTCGTCAGATCGGTGACAATGGCGCATCGTATATCGCGCCAGCGCCGCCTCTGCACCCATTGCCGGAAGCCCGCGCCGCGCGGATAACTCCTTTTTTGCAGCCCACGGAACGTACCATGCAGGCCGAAATACTTCTGACCTTAAAACTACAGCAAAAACTGTTTGCCGACCCGCGCCGCATCGCCCTGCTCAAGCAGGTGGCCCACACCGGCTCCATCAGCCAGGGTGCCAAGCTGGCGGGCATCAGCTATAAAAGCGCCTGGGACGCCATTAATGAGATGAATCAACTGGCGGAACAGACCGTGGTGGAGCGCGCCACCGGCGGCAAGGGCGGCGGCGGCGCGCAGCTGACCCACTACGGACAGCGGCTGATTCAGCTGTACGATCTGCTGGGGCAGATTCAGCAGAAAGCCTTCGACGTACTGCAGGAGGACCGGCTGCCGCTCGATAGCCTGCTGGCGGCCATCTCGCGTTTTTCACTGCAAACCAGCGCCCGCAACCAGTTTTTCGCCACGGTGACAGAGCGCGAGCGGCAACAGGTGCAGCAGCATATCCAGCTGCTGTTGGCCGACGGGCAAACCCGGCTGACCGCCGCCGTCACCGAACAGAGCGCCGACCGCCTGCAGCTGGCACCGGGCAAAGAGGTGCTGGCGCTGATTAAGGCGCCCTGGGTCACGCTCAGCACCGACGCCGCCGACAGCGTCGCGGCGGATAACGTCCTGCCCGGCCGGGTAGCCCATATTCAGCCCGGCGAGGCACACAGCGAAGTGCTGGTCACCCTCGCCGGCGGAGAAACCCTGTGCGCGACGCTGGACAATCAGCGGCTGCAACGGCTGAATCTGCAGCCGGAGATGCCGGTTAACGCCCTGTTCAATGCCGATCGGGTGATTATCGCTACGCTGTGCTGAATGCAATGTGTCGTTGCATTTTTGTCAATTGACATCCGTCGGCGATGCGCTTATTTCTAAACCAAATAGTTGCAAAAAAAGGAATAAGTGATGTCGTCATTGCGCATTTCGCAAGGTTCGTTTCGTTTAAGCGATACCCGTACCCTGTCGCTGGAGACGCTGGCGATCCACGCCGGAGACAGCTGGGCGTTCGTCGGCGCCAACGGCAGCGGCAAATCGGCGCTGGCCCGCGCGCTGGCCGATGAGCTGACGTTGCTGAGCGGCGAACGCCACGGCGACTTTCAGCGGGTGGTGCGCCTCTCTTTCGAACAACTGCAGAAAATGCTGAGCGATGAGTGGCAGCGTAACAATACCGACCTGCTCAGCCCCGACGAAGACGATACCGGCCGCACCGCCGCCGAGATTATCCAGGAAGAGCATCCGCACCCGGCGCGCTGCGCGCAGCTGGCGGCGCAGTTCGGCATCAGCGCGCTGCTTGAGCGCCGCTTTAAATATCTCTCCACCGGCGAAACCCGCAAAACGCTGCTGTGCCGCGCCCTGATGGGGCAGCCGGACCTGCTGATTCTGGATGAACCCTTTGACGGGCTGGACGTCGCTTCGCGCGCCCAACTGACCGACCTGCTGGCCCAGCTGGCGCTGCAGGGCTATACGCTGGTGCTGGTGTTAAACCGCTTTGACGAAATCCCCGACTTTGTTCAGCAGGTCGGCGTGCTGGCCGACTGCACGCTGGCCAGCCAGGGGCCGCGCCAACAGGTGATGGCCGAAGTGCTGGTGGCGCAGCTGGCGCACAGTGAAAACCTCGCCGGTCTGGCGCTGCCGGCCAGCGAGGATCCGCAACAGCAGTCCGCCTTACCGGCGGAACAGCCGCGGATCGTGCTGCGCGACGGCGTGGTCAGCTATAACGATCGCGCCATCATCGATCGTCTCAGCTGGCAGGTGGATCCCGGCCAGCACTGGCAGATCGTCGGCCCGAACGGCGCCGGTAAATCCACGCTGCTCAGCCTGATCACCGGCGATCATCCGCAGGGCTACAGCAACGATCTGACGCTGTTCGGCCGGCGGCGCGGCAGCGGTGAAACCATCTGGGACATCAAGCGCCATATCGGCTACGTCAGCAGTAGCCTGCATCTGGAGTACCGCGTCAGCAGCAGCGTACGCAACGTGATCATTTCCGGTTTCTTTGACTCGATCGGCATCTATCAGGCGGTGTCCGATCGTCAGCGCCAGCTGAGCGAACAGTGGCTGCAGCTGCTGGGCCTGGACGGCGCACGGGGCGAGACGCCGTTCCACAGCCTCTCTTGGGGACAGCAGCGTCTGGCGCTGATCGCCCGCGCGCTGGTGAAGCACCCGGCGCTGCTGATCCTGGATGAGCCGCTGCAGGGGCTGGATCCGCTCAACCGCCAGTTGGTGCGCCGTTTTATCGATGTATTGATCGGCGAGGGCGCCACGCAGCTGCTGTTTGTCTCGCACCACGCGGAAGACGCGCCGCAGTGTATTACCCACCGCCTGAGCTTTGTCCCTGCCGACGACGGCTACCGTTATCAGCAAGAGCAACTGCAGTAATTTTTCAACAGGCGGGGGGCCGCCCCGCCTGGCTGCACGACCATCGGCCCGACCCCGCATACACTTTTCCTCACTGCACCGACCTTCAGCAGGAAAAGCTTGTGTTACTATCCGCCTTAATCCCCATTTGACCGGCCGATAATACTGCGGCGGAATCATGGCGGTCTTTAAAAGCGGGTGTCGCATATTTATGTTAAAGGGATAATCGTTATGTGGGGCGTACTGTCAACTGCACTATTTTTCTTGCCGTTTAACCGGCTGATCGCCTGGTTGATGCTGGCGGCATCGGCCGGTATGGGCATCTATCATCAAATCATTACGCCACTGGGCGCGGGGTGTCTGGCCGTGATCGCTCTGATCGCCGGGCTGCGCCATCACTACCGCACCAGCGTCGGACTGTCCGCCGCGCTGGAAGCCCTGCTGGTCGCCAGCTGCGTGGGGCTGTTTTTCCACCTGCTGCCCGGCATCAATAATCCAATGATGGTTGATGGCAGCAAAGCCGGGCCGCTGAGCGCGCCCTATACGCTGCGCTACAACTTTGATAAGGCGCTGCTGCCGTTTCTGCTGTTTGCCTGTCTGCCGACGCTGTTCAACAGCGGCAAAGCGGTGAAAAGCGTCGGCACACTGGCCTGGCTACTGCTGATCGTCTGTGTGCCGCTGCTGCTGCTGCTGGCGGTGGCGTTGGGCGGCCTGAAGCTGGAAAGCCACTTCCCGAGCTGGATACTGCCTTTCGTGATGGCCAACCTGTTCTTTGTCTCGCTGGCAGAAGAGGCGCTGTTCCGCGGCTACCTGCAACAGCGACTGACCCGGTGGCTGGGGGCCTATCCGGCGCTGGTGATTGCCGCCCTGCTGTTTGGCGCGGCGCACTTCCCCGCCGGCATGCTGATGATGGTTTTTGCTACGCTGACCGGCCTGCTGTACGGCCTGGCCTGGATGTGGAGCGGGCGCCTGTGGGTGCCGATCGCGCTGCACTTCGGCCTGAATATGACCCATCTGCTGTTCTTTACCTATCCGTTCTATCAGCATCCTTGATCCCCGCCGCCGGCAGCGCTTGCCTGCCGGCGGATTACAGGGGTGAAAACGCTACCACTCAGCCAATTGATCCATACGCAAACAGCGCGCCCACAGCCCTACAGCACCCGCCGGTAAAGATTCCTAGTTTAATGTAAACGATTCCATTATTCGCGTCAGATCACCTTTTCCTTCCTGCAGACGTGCTATATTTCTGCCATTATTTAGCTTAAGGTAGTCGTTGAATACCGTATTACGCCTGTGTAAACGCTACCATTCAGCGTAAAAATTCCGAAGGAATGACTATGACGGACTTTAATCCTATCGATCACCCACACCGCCGCTTTAATCCGCTGACCGGCCAGTGGGTGTTGGTTTCGCCTCACCGCGCCAAGCGTCCCTGGCAGGGTCAGCAGGAAGCGCCGGCGCAGGAAAGCCTGCCGCAGCACGATCCCGACTGCTTCCTGTGTCCCGGCAATACCCGCGTGACCGGCGACCAGAACCCGGATTATTCCGGCACCTATGTGTTTACCAACGACTTTGCCGCGCTGATGAGCGATACGCCGCAGGCGCCGGAAAACGACGACCCGCTGATGCGCTGCCAAAGCGCGCGCGGCACCAGTCGGGTGATCTGTTTTTCGCCGGACCACAGCAAAACCCTGCCGCAGCTCAGCCTGCCGGCGCTGGAGCGGGTGGTGGCGGCCTGGCAGCAGCAGACCGCCGAACTGGGCCGTGACTACCCCTGGGTGCAGGTGTTTGAAAATAAAGGCGCGGCCATGGGCTGCTCCAACCCTCACCCCCACGGGCAGGTATGGGCCAACAGCTTTCTGCCGAACGAGGCCGAGCGCGAAGATCGGCTGCAGCGCGACTATTATCAGCAGCACGGCCGCGCCATGCTGCTGGATTACGTCCGCCGCGAGCAGCAGGACGGCAGCCGCACGGTGGTGGAAACCGAACACTGGCTGGCGGTCGTGCCCTATTGGGCGGCCTGGCCGTTTGAAACCTTGCTGCTGCCGAAAAGCGCGCGACAACGTCTGACCGATCTTGACGCGGCGCAGAGCGCCGACCTGGCCGTGGCGCTGAAAAAGCTGACCAGCCGCTATGACAATCTGTTCCAGTGCTCTTTCCCCTACTCTATGGGCTGGCACGGCGCGCCGTTCAACGGCGCCGACAACGATCACTGGCAGCTGCACGCTCACTTTTACCCGCCGCTGCTGCGCTCCGCCTCGGTGCGCAAATTTATGGTGGGCTACGAAATGCTGGCGGAAACCCAGCGCGATCTGACCGCCGAACAGGCCGCCGCACGCCTGCGGGCGGTCAGCGATATCCACTACCGTGAAGCCGGAGCCCAATAATGCGTTTGCCACCGCTGACCCAGAACGTTTTTACCCAGCATTTCGGTTACGCGCCGACCCTGACCGTACAGGCGCCGGGGCGCGTCAACCTGATTGGCGAGCACACCGACTATAACGACGGTTTTGTGCTGCCCTGCGCCATCGATTATCAGACCGTGATCGCCATTGCCAAGCGCGACGATCGCCAGATCCGCGTGCTGGCGGCCGATTATGACCATCAGATAGACCAGTTTGATCTCGACCAGCCGATCGTACCGCATGAACAATTACAGTGGGCCAACTACGTCCGCGGCGTGGTGAAGCACCTGCTGCAGC
The DNA here is from genome assembly GCF_000330865.1 of Serratia sp. FGI94. Classification (NCBI taxonomy): domain Bacteria; kingdom Pseudomonadati; phylum Pseudomonadota; class Gammaproteobacteria; order Enterobacterales; family Yersiniaceae; genus Serratia; species Serratia sp. FGI94. Next base: position 1,276,902 of record NC_020064.1, on the reverse strand, counting down.
GCAACGACCAGTTTGGCGGCGCCGATCTGGTGATTAGCGGCAACGTGCCGCAGGGCGCCGGCCTCAGCTCCTCCGCCTCGCTGGAGGTGGCCGTCGGCCAGGCTCTGCAGATGCTGTATCAGCTGCCGCTCGACGGCGTGGCGCTGGCGCTGAACGGCCAGGAGGCCGAAAACCAGTTTGTCGGCTGCAACTGCGGCATTATGGACCAGCTGATTTCCGCGCTCGGTCAGCCGGATCACGCGCTGCTGATCGACTGCCGCTCGCTGGCAACCCGCGCGGTGCCGCTGCCGGACGATGTGGCAGTGGTGATCATCAACTCCAACGTCAAGCGCGGCCTGGTCGACAGTGAATACAACACCCGCCGCCAGCAGTGCGAACAGGCCGCCGCCTTCTTTGGCGTCAAGGCGCTGCGCGACGTCAGCCGGCAGCAGTTCAACGAACGTATGCATGAGATGGACCCGTTAGTCGCCAAACGCGCACGCCATATCATCAGCGAAAACGCCCGCACCCAGGCCGCCGCCGATGCGCTGGCCAGCGGCGATTTAACCCGCATGGGTCACCTGATGGCCGAGTCGCACGTCTCCATGCGCGATGACTTTGAAATTACCGTGCCGCCGATCGACGCGCTGGTGGAGATCGTCAAAGCGGCGATCGGCGAACACGGCGGCGTACGCATGACCGGCGGCGGCTTCGGCGGCTGTATCGTCGCACTGATGCCGCAGCGGCTGGTCGAGACGGTGCGCGCCGCGGTGCGGCAGGAATACCCGCAGCGCTCCGGCGGCCTGCAGGAAACCTTCTACGTCTGCACCGCATCCGCAGGAGCCGGCTCATGCTGAACGCCAAGGAACAACAGCTCGCGCCGGACGGCCGGCCGTTTACCCTGACGACCCTGCGCAACGCCGGCGGAATGACGGTGACGCTGATGGACTGGGGCGCCACCTGGCTCTCGGCGCGTCTGCCGCTCGGCGACGGTGAAATGCGTGAGGTGCTGCTCGGCTGCGCCACGCCGGCCGACTATCTGCGCCAAAGCGCCTATCTGGGCGCCACGGTGGGCCGCTACGCCAACCGCATCGCCGATGCCAGCCTGCCGCTGGACGACGGTACGCAGGCGCTGCTGGCCAATCAGGGGCCGCACCAGCTGCACGGCGGGCCGGAGGGGTTTCACGCCCGCCGCTGGCGCATCGCCCAGCAGGATCGGCAGCAGGTGACCTATCAGCTGCACTCGCCCGACGGCGATCAGGGCTTTCCCGGCAATCTGCAGGTCAGCGCCCGCTTCCGCCTGACGGACGACCACCAGTTGGAGATCGACTATCAGGCGCAGGTTGACCGCCCCTGCCCGGTCAACCTGACCAACCACGCCTACTTCAACCTGGACGGCGCCGGGCAGGACGCGCGCCGCCAGACGCTGCAGCTGCGCGCGGATTATTATCTGCCGGTCGATGAACAGGGGATCCCCTGCGCGCCGCTGAACGCGGTCGACGGCAGCGGCATGGACTTCCGCCGGCCGAAAACGCTGGCGCAGGATCTGCTGCGCGACGCCGACCAGCTGCGGGTGAAAGGGTATGATCACGCCTATCTGCTGCAGCGCGACTGCCTGACGCTGGACACGCCGGCGGCGCAGCTGTGGTCGGCGGACGGCCGGCTGGAAATGCGCGTCTTCACCAACGCGCCGGCGCTGCAGCTGTACAGCGGCAATTATCTCGCCGGCACGCCGGCGCGCGACGGCGGCAGCTACGCCGATTACGCCGGCGTAGCGCTGGAAAGCGAATACCTGCCGGACAGCCCGCACCATCCGGAATGGCCGCAGCCCAGCTGCTGGCTGCAGCCGGGGCAACGCTATCACAGCATCACCCGCTATCAGTTTTCCCCGCGTTAACCGGCGTTCCCGCGCTGCGGCGCGGGGCGTTTTGTTATAAATGCTTACCCTTTTCCTGCCGCCCGCTTCCTTCCTTTATCCCCGGACGCACACTAAAATCAGCCTACGGTGATAAGCACAACCTCCCGTGCCGCGTCACAGTTTTCGGCCATTCCGGCCGGTTAATAGCTGAAGGAACACCTATGCGACTGATTACTGCACTTCCGTTACTGGCAGGTTTGCTGCTGAGCGCCAACCTGATGGCCGCAGAAGCCCCGGCCAAAAAAGCCCCGTCTCCGGCGCAGGCCGCCCAGCAAAAACGTATGACCGACTGTAATCAACAGGCTTCTGCCAAATCGCTGAAGGGCGCCGATCGTACCACCTTCATGAGCACCTGCCTGAAAGCCGAAGGCCATCAGGCCGCCGGTAAGGCGCTGACCCCGCAGCAGCAGAAAATGAAAGACTGTAATGCCGACGCCGCCAAGCAAAGCCTGAAGGGCGACGCGCGTAAAACCTTTATGAGCAGCTGTCTGAAAAAAGCCGCCTAATCGACGGTCTTTGCCACGGCGCGCCGCATTTTCCCCCGCGCGCGCCGCACTCTCCCCACGCTTGAACGATTCAGCTTTTTCATCCTTTCAGACCTTACTTAACGGCGATAAATTGGCTATGGTTAAGCACTATCGATTGCCGTGCCCCCGGCCGCGGCAATATAATGATTTTCGTTATCATTGAAATGTCAGATTATTAAGGAGTTAAGCATGGCTGTAACTAAGCTGGTTCTGGTGCGCCACGGCGAAAGCCAGTGGAACAACGAAAACCGCTTCACCGGTTGGTACGATGTTGACCTGTCCGATAAAGGCCGCACCGAAGCGAAAGCAGCAGGCAAGCTGTTGAAAGATGAAGGTTTCAATTTCGATTTCGCTTACACCTCCGTACTGAAGCGCGCTATCCACACCCTGTGGAACATCCTGGATGAGCTGGATCAGGCCTGGCTGCCAACCGAAAAATCCTGGAAACTGAATGAACGTCACTACGGGGCGCTGCAGGGTCTGAACAAGGCGGAAACCGCTGAGAAATACGGCGACGAGCAGGTGAAACAGTGGCGTCGCGGCTTCGCCGTTACCCCACCGGAGCTGACCAAAGATGACGAGCGCTACCCTGGCCACGACCCACGCTACGCGTCACTGAGCGAGCAGGAGCTGCCGCTGACCGAAAGCCTGGCGCTGACCATCGACCGCGTTATCCCTTACTGGAACGAAGAGATCCTGCCGCGCGTCAAGAGCGGCGAGCGCGTGATCATTGCCGCTCACGGCAACTCCCTGCGCGCACTGGTGAAATACCTGGATAACATGAGCGAAGATGAGATCCTCGAACTGAACATCCCGACCGGCGTGCCGCTGGTGTATGAGTTCGACGAAAACATGAAACCGATCAAACACTACTACCTGGGCAACGCGGACGAAATCGCCGCTAAAGCCGCGGCGGTAGCCAACCAGGGCAAAGCGAAGTAATTGCCGCCCTGACGTAAAAAGGCCCCCGGTTTGCGCCGGGGGCTTTTTTTATGCGTCCGCCTGCGGGATTAACGGCCGCGGCGCGCCTTCACCGCCGCCGCCAGATCGCGCAGCACGGTTTCGGTGTCTTCCCAGCCGATGCAGCCGTCGGTGACGCTCTTGCCGTACACCAGCGGCTCACCGCTTTCCAGGCTCTGATTGCCTTCCACCAGGTGGCTCTCAATCATCACGCCGATAATCGCCTTTTCGCCGCCGCTAATCTGCTGGCAGACGTCGGCGCTGACGTCCAGCTGCTTCTTGAACTGCTTGCTGCTGTTGGCGTGGCTGAAGTCGATCATCACATTGGCCGGCAGGCCGGCTTTGCTCAGCCCCTCTTTTACCGCTTTAACGTGTTCCGCGCTGTAGTTCGGCTCTTTACCGCCGCGCAGAATAATGTGGCAGTCGCCGTTGCCGCCGGTGTTCACAATCGCCGAATGGCCCCACTTGGTCACCGACAGGAAGCAGTGCGCCGCGCCGGCGGCGTTAATGGCGTCGATCGCCACCTTGATGGTGCCGTCGGTGCCGTTTTTAAAGCCCACCGGGCAGGAGAGGCCGGAGGCCAGCTCACGGTGCACCTGCGATTCGGTGGTGCGCGCGCCGATCGCGCCCCAGCTCATCAGATCCGCCAGATACTGCGGCGTGATCATATCCAGGTATTCACCCGCCGCCGGCAGGCCGCTGTCGTTGATATCCAGCAGCAGCTTACGCGCCAGGCGCAGGCCTTCGTTAATCTGGAAGCTGTTGTCCATCAGCGGATCGTTGATCAGCCCTTTCCAGCCCACGGTGGTGCGCGGCTTTTCAAAGTACACGCGCATTACCACTTCCAGTTCGCCGTTCAGCTCCTGACGCAGCTGCAGCAGACGCTGCGCGTACTCCTTGGCGGCGCGCGTATCGTGAATAGAGCAAGGGCCGATCACCACCAGCAGGCGGTCGTCGCTGCCTTTGAGAATGTTGTGAATCGCATTGCGCGCCAGTGACACCGTCTCCGCCGCCTGCTCTGTCGCCGGAAACTTCTCCAGTAATGCCACAGGCGGTAAAAGTTCCTTAATATCTTTAATGCGTAAATCGTCGTTTTGGTAATTCATAACTTTTCCATTCGGTATCAAGAAGGGTATATCGCAATGCGCGGATCCAACCAATCTAGCCTGTGCGACAGGCGCTGTAAATCACTTTGCCCTGCTGACTTTTAACCACCGATTTGGCAGCAGAATGTGCTGCCAGATAACGGCAGCGCAGAAGCTCCTTTTTCGCTATGCTAGTCTCAGACCCCTGATGGACAATGGACGAACATAACGATGCTTTCCCTGCTGCTGGTTGACGATCACCCGTTGGTTCATGTCGCACTGGAGGCGGCGCTGATAAAATCCGGCCATCCCTATTCCCTGACCGCGCTGGTGGACGACGCGCAGGCGCTCGCCTGGCTCGGCCAGCACCGCTGCGAGGTGCTGATTCTGGATATCGGCCTGCCGCAGGTTGACGGCCTGCAGCTGTTGAAGAAGATCCGCCGCCACTACCCGCAGCAGCATATCGTCATCTACAGCGCGCAAGAGGAGACGCCGTACGCCCGCCTGGCCGAGCAGGCCGGCGCCAACGGGTTTGTCCATAAGGGCGCCTCGCTGGAGCAGTTGGTGCGGTGCATTGAACGGGTGATGCAGGGAGAGCGCGTCTTCCCGGCCGCCAGCGGGCAGGAGGATCACGGTGCCGGCCCGCAGCTGACCGCCAAAGAGCTGCAGGTGCTAGGCCTGTTGAGTAAAGGGCTGTCCAACCTGCAGATTGCCGACATGCTGAATATCAGCAATAAAACCGTCAGCACCCACAAGAAAAACATCCTGCGCAAAACCGGCGCGGCCAATCTGCTGGAGCTGGCGGCGGTGTTTAAAGAGCTGACGCCGTGAGACGCCTGCTGCTGCTGTTCAGCCTGCTGACGCTGTGCGCCTCGGCGCTGGCCGCGCAACCGAAGCGCTATCACCTGGTGGGCAACCTGTCGCTGCCGAATGACATGCTGCTGGCGCAGGAGAAAAACCCTTGGCGCGGCAAAACGTTGCGCGTCGGCATTATCAGCGAGAACACCAGCCCCTATAACATTCTGGTCGATGACGATCTGTACGGGCTGAACGCCGACTATCTCGACTATATGCAGCAGGCGACCGGCATCCGCTTCGAGGTCTTCGGCTTCGCCGATCTCACCCGGCTGCAGCAGGCGCTGCGGCGCGGCGCGGTCGATCTGCTGTACGGCATACCGCAGCGCGCGGTCGCGGGCCGCTTTCCGCTGTCGCAACCCTATTACGTCAGCAACCTGCGGGTATTGCGCGACCGCAACAATCAACGGCCGGTGATGCTCAACTCACCGACGGCGCGCGTCGCCGTCACCGCCCTGACCGATATGCAGGCCGGCGCAGCGTTGCGCGGCGTCACCTCTCAGGTACAGCGCTATGATAATAACTTCCAGGCGGTCTACGCCCTGCTGAACGGCAGCGATGATTACTTTATTGCCGACGAAGCCAGCGCCAGTTTTATTATCGACCAACTGCAGCTGGGGCAGCTGTATCAGGTGGAAAGCAGCGTTAGCCTGGGCGCGCTGTCGTTCGTCTTTGCCAGCAATGACGTCAGGCTGATCGCTATGCTGAATAACGCCATCGCCGAGACGCCGATGGAACTGATGAACAGCCTGCAGAGCCGCTGGAGCAACAAGATCCCCAGCTATCTGGATACCGGCAACGCCGATCTGACGCCGATGGAGAAAAGCTGGGTCGCCGCGCAGCGCAGCGTGCCCTATGCCGCCGTTGAGAATAACTTCCCCTTTGTCTACCGCGGCGCCGACGGCCAGCCGCGCGGCTATCTGGTTGATATTCTCACCACCATCGGCCAAAACAGCGGCCTGCAGTTCACCCCGGTCTGGGCGCCCAACGCCGAACAGGCCGATGCGCTGGTCAGCAGCGGCCAGGCGCTGATGCGCGCCGCGCTGCCGCTCACCGCCGACGCCAAAACCCGCTACAGCGCCAGTATGCCGCTGCACCGCGCGTTATGGGGCGTCTATGTGGGTCGTTACGCCGAAAATGTCTCCGGCTGGGCCGCGCTGCAGGGCAAGCGTATCGGCTTTGTGCAGGGCGATTTGGGCCGCAGCCTGATCCCCGCCGGCGATCGGGCGGTGCCGTTCAGCGATGCCAAAAGCCTGTATGACGCGCTGGCCAACGGCCAGGTCGACGCGCTGGTGGATAACGTGATTTCCGCCAATTTCCTGGCGCTCTCACGCTATGCCGGCGCCATCCGGCTGGCCTTTCCCGCTAATAATATCGCCTACCCCATCGCCTTTGGCGTGCGCCCCGATCGGCCGCTGCTGCTCAGCATTCTGGACAAGAACCTGATGCAGATCCCGGCGGAGACGCTGCAGTCGCTGCGTGAAGCGTGGATTGTCGACCGCAGCAGCCTGATCGACGCGGTGAATGACAACCGCATGCCGCCGCAGACCACCTGGCTGCTGACGCTGCTGGCGGTGATTATCCTGCTGCTGTTGCTGTGGATTGTGCGCCGCTACCGGCAGCAGCGCCGTGAACAGCGCGAGCGCCGCCAGCTTGAACAGGCGCGGCAACAGGCCGAAGCGGAAAACCGCATGAAGAGTAAATTTTTGGCGACGGTCAGCCATGAACTGCGCACGCCGATGCACGCCATCCTCGGCCTGTTGGAGTTGGAGCTGAAAAAAACGCCGGCGCCGGCGGGACTGCCGGTGATTTACAGCTCCGCCGCCTCGCTGCTGAATCTGCTGAACGATCTGCAGGACTACGCCAAACTGGAAAGCGGCTCGCTCACCCTGGCGCCCAAGCCGCTGGCGCTGCGCCCGTGGGGGCAGCATCTGCAGGCGCTGTACCGGCCGCTGCTCGGCAACAAGGCGCTGAGCTTCAGCGTTCGGCTCGACGAGAGCTTGCCCGACGCCGTCACTATCGATGGTGAGCGTTTACTTCAGGTGGCCAACAACCTGATTAATAACGCCATTAAATTTACCACCCGCGGCTATGTGGAGGTCGGGCTTGCCTGGCAAGCGCAGGACGGCACGCTGCATCTGAGCGTCGCCGACAGCGGCTGCGGCATCGCCGCCGATGAACTGGATAAGCTGTTCCAGCCCTTTTACCGGGCGCGCGGCGCCCAGCGTATTTCGGTCCAGGGCACCGGGCTGGGGCTGTCAATCTGCAAAGAGATCGTTGAACAGATGGGCGGCGCGATTACTCTGCGCTCGCAGCCGGGCGTAGGCACCCAGGTGGATGTGACGCTGCCGGCGCCAATGGCGCAGCCTGTTCCTCAGCCACCGCAGGATGCCGCGCCGGCGCTGCGCTTTGCACCGTCGCTGCGCGTCGCGCTGATTGACGACCACCCGACCAATCTGCTGCTGATGGAGCGCCAGCTGCGTCATTTCGGCCTGCAGCCGACGCTGTTTGAACGCGGCTACCCGCTGCTGCTGGCCCACCGCCGGCGTCCTTTCGATCTGCTGTTTATCGACTACAATATGCCGCGCCCGGACGGCCTGACGCTGGCGCGCCTGATCCGCCGCGATGAACAGCGCCGCGAGCTGCCCGCCAGCCATATCGTGCTGTGTTCCGCCGACGTGCAGGAGTTTACCCGCATCCCCGCCGGACAGCTGAATATTGACCATTTTCTCACCAAGCCGATCGCCCTGACGGCGATTGAACAGGTTTTAGCCAAGAATCCTGGTTTTAGCCAGCCCCAGTTAGCCCTTACTGACCTAAAAAATCAGCTGATAGCGCTCGGCGGCAATAATGTAGTCATGCAACAGCGGCTGGCCGCCACGCTGCGCACTACCCTGCTGGCCGACCGTCAGCGGCTGCAGGAGGCGCAGCAGCGGCAGGACGGGCAGGCGCTGGGCCAGGCGGCGCACCGCATCAAAGGCAGCCTGCTGATGCTGCAGCTCAGCGCAGCGGCGCAGCGCTGCCAGCAGGCCATCGACGCCGCCAGACGCGGAGAATTCGCCGCAGAGGCCTATACTGAGATTGACGCGGCCGTAGCGCAGCTGCTAAGCCAGCTGGACGCCGTCGCGCCGGCGGATAATGATTAAGTATCACGTTAAATTAAGGACATAAGATGTCGGAAACCCCACACGTTCACCTGCCGAAAGACAGCAATAGTAAACGCCTGCTAACCGCTTTTTTAGTCACCGCCGGCTTTATGGTGGCCGAAGCCATCGGCGGTCTGCTGTCCGGCTCGCTGGCGCTGCTGGCCGATGCGGGACATATGCTGACCGACGCCGCCGCGCTGCTGGTGGCGCTGATGGCGGTGCACTTTTCACAGCGCAAACCAAACGCCCGCCACACCTTCGGCTATCTGCGGCTGACCACGCTGGCGGCATTCCTCAACGCGGCGGCGCTGCTGGCGATCGTCATCTTTATTCTGTGGGAAGCCATCCGACGCTTCTTCGAGCCGCAGCCGGTAATGGGCACGCCAATGCTGATTATCGCCATCGCCGGCCTGCTGGCGAATCTGTTCGCCTTCTGGCTGCTGCACCGCGGCGGTGGCGAGAAGAATATCAACGTGCGCGCTGCGGCGCTGCACGTACTGGGGGATTTGCTCGGCTCGGTCGGCGCCATCGCCGCGGCCATTGTGATCCTCACCACCGGCTGGACGCCGATTGACCCCATTTTGTCGGTGCTGGTGTCCTGTCTGGTGGTGCGCAGCGCCTGGCACCTGCTGAAAGAGAGCTTCCACGAGCTGCTTGAGGGTACGCCGCAGGAGATCGACATCGACAAACTGCAGAAGGATTTGTGCCTGAATATCGCCGAGGTGCGTAATATTCACCACGTACACGTCTGGCAGATCGGCGAACAGAAATTAATGACGCTGCACGCGCAGGTGGTGCCGCCGCATGACCACGACGCTCTGCTGCGCCGCATCGAGGCCTACCTGCTGAAGCATTACCAGATCGGCCACGTGACCATTCAGATGGAGTATCAACACTGCGATACGCCGGATTGCGGCATCAACCGGGCGCCAGAAGCGAGTGAGCACACACATTCACACTCGCATCTGGGCCATCACCACTGACGGGCGTGCTCCCGCGCCATCCGCGGGAGCCACAAGATTAAGAATGAGAAGAGAGCGGCCGTGACCCTTTGTCGGCCGCGCTGCGGATCCACAGCCAGGAGCCGTTCAGCGCAATCAGGGTCAGAATGACGTACTCCAGCGCCATGGCGTATACGCCCTGGTAGGCAAAAATCGCCACGCTGATGACGTCAATCACCACCCAGAGCAGCCAGTTTTCCACATACTTGCGCGTCATCAGAATCATCGCCACGATCGACAGCACCATCATCGTCGAATCCCAGAACGGGAAAGCGTCCGGCTGCAGCGTCGGCGGCTCCACCGGCAGCCCCAGCGCCTGCATCACCGCCACCGCCGCCTGCGTCAGCCAGGCGAAAACGCGGTCGATGTTAAAGGTCATCAGCAGAATGCCCGCAACGCACGCCGCTCCCCAACCCAGCGCCTTCGGCAGCGACATCCAGCGAATCTGCAGCTCGGCCTGGCGATCCGCCGTCTGACGGCTCCAGGCATACCAGCCATAGATATTGGCGCCGAAGAAAAACAGCTGCAGCAGCAGGCTGGCGTACAGTTGGATCTGGAAAAAGATCACCGCGAACAGCGTCACGTTGATCAGGCCGAACAGATAGTTGATGATTTTTTCCTGGCTGGCGTACCAGATGCACAACAGGCCGAACAGCGTGCCTATCGCCTCAATCCAGGACAGATCGTAACCCCCCGCCCCCAGCGGGATATGCACCATGATGTTGCTGGTACTCAAAAAATTCATCGGGCCTTCCTTTTTCTCGGGTTAACTTAGGCGTTTCCTTTTACCTGCATCTTCAGCGTAGCGGCAAAATCCAGCATGCGGTTCAACGGCAGCAACGCTTTTTCCCGCAGCGCGCCGTCGACAACAATTTCGTGCTGCGATCCGCCCTGCTCCAGCCCTTCGGCAATCGCCTTCAGGCCGTTCATCGCCATCCACGGACAGTGCGCGCAGCTACGGCAGGTCGCCCCTTCACCGGCGGTCGGCGCCTCAAATAGCTCTTTGTCCGGGCACGCCTGCTGCATCTTATAGAAGATGCCGCGGTCGGTGGCGACGATCAGCTGCCGCTGCGGTAAGTTTTGCGCCGCCTGAATCAGCTGGCTGGTGGAGCCGACCGCGTCGGCCAAATCGACCACCGCCTGCGGCGACTCCGGGTGCACCAGGATCGCCGCTTCAGGGTACAACGCCTTCATCCGCATCAGCGCCTGGGTTTTAAACTCGTCATGGACGATACAGGCGCCCTGCCAGCACAGAACGTCGGCCCCGGTCTGCTTCTGCACGTAGCTGCCCAGATGGCGGTCCGGCGCCCAGATGATTTTCTCCCCCAGGCTGTCGAGATATTCAATCAGCTCAACGGCAATGCTGGAGGTGACGACCCAGTCGGCGCGCGCTTTTACCGCCGCTGATGTATTAGCGTAGACCACCACGGTGCGATCCGGATGACTATCGCAAAAGGCGTTAAACTCCGCCTCCGGGCAGCCAAGATCGAGTGAACATTCAGCATGCAGCGTCGGCATCAACACCTGTTTTTCCGGGCTGAGTATTTTCGCCGTCTCGCCCATAAAGCGTACGCCAGCCACCAACAGGGTCGAGGCCGGGTGCTGGCTGCCAAAACGCGCCATTTCCAAGGAGTCGGCAACGCAGCCGCCGGTCTCTTCCGCCAGCGCCTGTATCTCCGGGTCGGTATAATAGTGCGCGACCATCACCGCATCGCGCTGCTTCAGCAGCGTTTTAATTTTCTCGCGGTAGAAGGCCTTTTCCGCCTGGTCGAGCGGTATCGGTTTGGCTGGGAACGGGTAGATTGCCGCATTGGCGTCAAACATTTCACTCATCACTGTCATCTCTGTGCTAGTCTGGAGAACCTGTTGCAGCCGCTGTCTGCGGCTGCCCTGCCCCAATGTTTTATATACTAAACAAAATACCTAACCAGAAGACAAAAGTCGCTTTAAATTTGCTCTATAGACGATTTTTGTTTAACCGTTGAAACTTTGAGGGCGGATGAATATGAGTGGGGAACGGAAAAACGCCAGCCTGTCGCCGACGCTTCCCGCTTTTCTTGCTGCCGTTACTTTCTGCGACGCGACATCACCAGCTTGTCCTTCGGCCGCGCCTGCCAGTCCTCAACCTGATTATTGAAGTTGTCCGCCAGCAGGTAAGCCGGCGTTTTCGCCAGCCAGTCAGACAGGGAAATGTCCTGATAGATGCCGTTATCCAACACGATCAGCACCTTCAGATCGTCGTCGCCGAGATTCTCAATATAATGGCCGAAGCCCTGCGGCACATAGCCGACGTCGGAAGGCGCATACTCCTCGGTCTGGACATGGCCGTGCGAACTGAATACCGTCATGCGCCCCTTGCCGGAGATATAGTATTGCCATTCATTCGCGTTCGGGTGCCAGTGCAGTTCGCGGACCGCGCCGGGCTTAACGATCTCGATAATACCGGTCATGGTGGTGGAGATAGGGAACTCTTTTGATGACACCAGATGCACACTGCCGGCATCATTTTCAAAGAACGGTTTCTGCTTCATTAATTGATAGCGGTGCGTCAGCGGGGAATTATTCAGGCCGCCGTCGTTTTTGGCTAACGGCAACGCCGGCGGCACCGCGCCGCCGACAATATAAGCTTCCCCCTGCTTGGCTTTGGAGAATATTGAGGCCGGCATATTAACGCTTTTTTCCAATATTTCTTTCGGCATATGCGCCACCCAGTCGGTAATACTGAATGTTCCGAATTCAGAGAAGTGGCCATTATCAAAAGCCAGAATAAAATGCGCCCCCTCCGCCAGCGCCTGAATGGAATGGCCATAACCTTTCGGGAAATACCATACGTCGCCGGGGCCAAAATCCGCCACCTCACATTTCCCTTCCGGATCGATAATGGTAATGCGCGCCCGACCTTCCAACATAAAGGCCCACTCGGCGGCAATAGCGTGCCAGTGCAGCTCACGTACGCCGCCAGGCTCCAGCGTCATATCAACCCCGGCCACGCCTTCAGAGATCGGGAACTGTTCAACGGTGGCTTCCCGCGCCCAGCCGCTGGGCAGGCTGCGCTTCTTACTGTCGGTAAATTTGTATTTATACACGCCCTGCGCATCGGCGGGCGGCTGGTAGCTGCTGGGCGGCACAATATTGCGGTGGTCATCGGCAACGGCGGACTTCACCATGCCCCCCACCATGCCGGCCGCTGCCGCGCTGATGGCGGAGGCTTTCAAAATATCACGACGCGATAACATATTATCTTTCTCCAAAGCAATGGCGAGCGCCCGCAGAATCTCAGGCGCTGCGGCGATAAGATCGGAAGTAAAATAAGGCGTGTCACGCAATAGCACTTTCGGCGACCATTAAAGCGTAGTAATAAATGGGAGCGCCTACCGCCGTTTGCTTTGTTTCTTTTTGTTAATAAGTAAGTGCGGTTTTAATTATCTTATGCGTTTTAAAATAATCACTAATGGAAAATTATTTATCCAGCAGAGCAAATTAAATAAACCGTCAACGGAATTTAATTTTATTCGTTAATTATTTTATTTTTATTGCCACGAGGAAAATTACGTGAATGATGCGGTGGGTAATAAGAAATAGGATCGCACAATCGAAAACGCAGTAACGAGAGATCCAACGGAGGGTTAACGTTGATGGTTGGGGAAGGTTAAAGGAGCGTCGCTGGTTTGTGCAGGATTGACTCGGCCTCCGGCCTCACCCTGCGGGCAACGCTGCGCGTTGTCGTCTCGCTTCGCTTATTACTCGTCTCATCCATGAGACTCGCCCTGCGGGCCAGCGCAAGCGCTGTTCAAAAGCGTAAACGCTTTTGTCTCACCCGCACGACACGTGCGATCTGAAAAATTAAAGTATTAAATCACTATGGGAGTATTTCTATGAGATGGTGGGTCGTGCAGGATTGACTCGGCCTCCGGCCTCGCCCTACGGGCAACGCTACGCGTTGTCGTCTCGCTTCGCTCGGCTCGAACCTGAACGCAGCTTCTCACCTACACGACTCGTGCGTTATGCAATGACATTGCCGAGATATTTAAGATTAGGAATACTTTCTAGAAATGGTGGGTCGTGCAGGATTCGAACCTGCGACCAATTGATTAAAAGTCAACTGCTCTACCAACTGAGCTAACGACCCACTGATGTGGTGTACTGCTGAACGGCCTGAGATGTGATGCCGGTTTACTACTTGCCCATTCTTTAAGAATGGTGGGTCGTGCAGGATTCGAACCTGCGACCAATTGATTAAAAGTCAACTGCTCTACCAACTGAGCTAACGACCCACTGACGTGGTGTACTGCTGAACGGCATGAAGCGTGGCGCCGGTTTACTGCTTGTCCATTCGTTAAGAATGGTGGGTCGTGCAGGATTCGAACCTGCGACCAATTGATTAAAAGTCAACTGCTCTACCAACTGAGCTAACGACCCGCAGTGGTGGGTGATGACGGGCTCGAACCGCCGACCCCCTCCGTGTAAAGGAGATGCTCTACCAACTGAGCTAATCACCCACTAATGTGGTTACTGCACTACTTCTTGGAAATTGGTGGGTCGTGCAGGATTACTCGGCTTGCGCCTCGCCCTTCGGGCCATCACTGCGTGATGTTGTCTCACTGTCGTGAGACTCGAACTTTACGGTTCTCATCCTGTCCGATTCCACTTCACTACCAATTCTTTAGGAATTGGTGGGTCGTGCAGGATTCGAACCTGCGACCAATTGATTAAAAGTCAACTGCTCTACCAACTGAGCTAACGACCCAATTTCCCTGCTGCTTTAACATCTTGCGAGATGTCTGGGCAACGGCGGCATATATTACTGTTTTATCTCAGCAGCGCAACCTAAATTTTTACGCATCAGGTTCAACTGCTGGTTCTTCATGCGATCAAGCCCAAAAATCGGTCGTATCGACCAACTTCTGGGCTTATTTTCTGCCAAATTAGCCGGCAATACGCTTTTGCGCCTGTTTGGCTGCGCTGCTGTTCGGGTACTGTTTAACCACCTGCTGGAACACGGCTTTGGCTTTATCAGCCTGCCCTTTTTCCTGCATGATGATACCAACCTTGTACATAGCGTCAGGCGCCTTTGGCGATTTCGGGTAATTTTTCACCACTACCGCAAAATAGTAAGCCGCATCGTCTTTTTTACCTTTGTTGTAAAACAACTGCCCCAGCCAGTAGTTGGCATTCGGCTGGTAGGTAGACTTGGGATACTGTTTTACGAAGCTCTGAAAGGCAGGGATCGCCTGATCGTACTGCTTTTTCTCCAGCGCCAATGAAACAGCGGCGTTGTAATCGCTGTTTTCATCGCCCTTACTGGCAGGCGCTGCAGAAGAAGCCGCAGCGCTGCCAGCCCCCGCCGCCGCAGACGCTGCCGGCGCAGAGGCGCTCTGGCCGCCGCCCTGTCCGAGGCTGTCTATCTGTTCATAGATTTGCTTTTGGCGCTCTACGACCTGATTGAGCTGATACTGACTTTCCTGGATTTGACCGCGGAGCGAGTCGATATCACGCTGGTTGTCGGAGGCTTGCTGCTGGAGTTGGTTCAAGAGCTGGCTCTGAGCGTTGGCGATACGCTCAAGCGTGGTGACACGGTCTTCGACCGAGCCGGAGCCGACATTACTGATTGGCGCTTGGGCAGTAGCGGCCCAAGGGGCCGCTACGCCAACCAGTAACGACAGACCCAACAGATGACGTCTGAAGTTACTGTTCATGCGATTCTCTTAGTAAACCAGAACGGCACGACGGTTTTTAGCGTAAGCCGCTTCGTCATGGCCCAGTACAGCGGGTTTCTCTTTACCGTAAGAAACGATAGAGATCTGGTCATCGGAAACGCCTTTACCTTGCAGGTACATTTTCACGGCGTTAGCACGACGTTCGCCCAGGGCGATGTTGTATTCCGGCGTACCACGCTCATCCGCATGACCTTCTACGGTCACTTTGTAAGATGGGTTGTTACGCAGGAAAGTCGCGTGCGCATCCAGCATCTGAGCGAACTCAGAAGAGATGTCATACTTGTCCAGACCGAAGTAAACGATGTTGTTCTTCTGCAGTTCTTGCATCTGCAGACGCGCTTGCTCTTCGGAAGACAGGTTGCTGCTGCCGCTTTCCATACCGGTAGTGCCGTTTGCGCCCATACCAGACTGGTCGTTATCGGCGCTTTTGTTAGAACTACAAGCTGCTACAGCCAGAACTGGCAGTGCCAGCAGAAGCCCTTTCAGCACTTTGTTCAGTTGCATTTCTTTGATCCTTTTATAGTTTGCCATACATATTTACACATGCATCACAGATACGGCGACCAGGCAGGCGATTTTACCTGTCCATCAGTAGCCGGAAGACGCGCTTTGAAACGCCCATCGGTCGATACCAGCTGCAATACGGAGCCCATACCTTGCGTGGAGCTATAGATCACCATAGTGCCGTTTGGCGCGATACTTGGCGTTTCATCCAGGAACGTGTCCGTCAATACTTGAACGGCTCCCGATCCGAGATCTTGTTTGGCGATATGCTGCACACCGTTATTGGTGGTCACCATCACCAGGAATTTACCGTCGGCGCTGACTTCAGAATCCTGATTCTGAGCGCCTTCCCACGTCAAACGCTGCGCGGCACCGCCGCTGGCGCTCATTTTATAGATCTGCGGGCGACCGCCCTGGTCAGAGGTAAACGCCAACGACTGACCGTCCGGGAACCAGGCCGGCTCGGTATTGTTGCTGCGGCCGTTGGTCAGTTGGGTCATCTGCCCGGAATTCAGATCCATCACGTACAGGTTCAGGCTGCCGCTCTTCGACAGCGCGAATGCCAGTTTGCTGCCGTCCGGCGAGAACGCCGGCGCGCCGTTGTGGCGTGGGTAAGAGGCAATCTGACGCACCGCGCCGTTAGACAGCGTCTGCACCACCAGAGCGGAACGACCGCTCTCAAAGGTGACGTACGCCAGCTTGCTGCCGTCCGGCGACCAGCTTGGCGACATCAGCGGCTCCGGCGAACGGTGAACTACGAACTGGTTGTAGCCGTCATAGTCGGATACGCGCAGCTCATACGGGAACTTCCCGCCGTTGGTCTGCACCACGTAAGCAATACGCGTACGGAAGGCGCCCTTAATGCCGGTCAGCTTCTCAAACACTTCGTCACTGGCGGTATGCGCGGAATAACGCAGCCACTGTTTGGTCACTTTGTACTGGTTCTGCGCCAATACGGTGCCTGGCGCGCCGGAGGTGTCCACCAGCTGATAAGAAATCAGATAGCTGCCGTCCGCCCCTGGCTGAACCTGGCCCACCACCACGGCGTCAATGCCCAGCGCAGTCCAGGCCGCCGGCGTCACTTCAGACGCGGTGGTCGGCTGCTGCGGCATGCGCGCCGTGTCGATCGGGTTGAATTTGCCGCTGTTGCGTAAATCCGCCGCAACCACCTTGCCAATATCTTCCGGCGGCGTGCCCGGCCCCGCCCACTTAAACGGCACCACGCCAATAGGTCGCGCAGAGTCGACCCCTTGGGTGATCTCAATGCGAACTTCCGCGTGCAACACGGAGGCCCACAGAATCAAAAAACCTAGCGCTACTCGAAATGCCTGCTTCATCTCATCTCCCTTATCCAGGCGGAATACCTGCGATAAATTAGCAGAATTTTAACAAACCAACGCAAACAAAACTACATGATCCCTGTTGGTTACCTTAGTACATCCTTGCAAGATTACGCACGTACTCCACCGTTATTGCGGTTTGAATTCAAGGGTCGAATTCTTAAAGTGCTGGTAAACGGCGTCGCTCGGCGGTTTAGGAATCCGCGCCTGGCGCGCTGCCGCGACCGCCGCCTGGCACAGCGCCGGGTCGCCGCCGGCCGACTGCACGCTGATCAGCAGACCATCGGGCGCCAGCTTGATGCGCAGATCGCAGGTCTTGCCGGCGTATGAGCTGGCGTCATAGAACTTGCTCTGGATCGCCGCCTGGATCTGTCCCATATAACCGCTGATATCCGCACCGCTGGCGCCGGCGGTTTTGGCATTGCCCTTACCGGCAGCCTTGCCTTCGCCCTGCTGCTTACCGCTGCTCTTCGGCGCATTTTTGCCGTCCGCCAGCCCGCCGAACAGGTCTTCAACTTCAGACGACTGCTTGGCAGCTTCCGCAGCGGCCTTCTTCTTGGCTTCCGCCGCTTTCTTGGCGGCGGCTTTCTCGGCTGCAGCTTTTTCGGCCGCGGCCTTTTTCTGCGCTTCGGCGGCAGCTTTCTTCTCAGCTTCCGCCGCAGCTTTCGCCTCGGCCGCTTTCTTGGCCTCTTCCGCTTTTTTCTTCGCTGCAGCATCGGCAGCAGCCTGCTTCTTGGCTTCCGCTTCGGCTTTCTGCTTCGCGTCCGCCTGCGCCTTGGCTATCTTGTCCGCTTCGGCCTTCGCCTTGGCGGCGGCCTGCTCTGCGACTTTCTGCTGTTCTCTGGCCTTCGCCGCCGCGCTTTCCGCCGCTTTTTTCTGTTCGGCCTGCGCCGCTTTTTCTGCCGCCGCCTTTTCCTGCGCCGCCAGACGTTCCTGCTCCAGTGCCTTCAGGCGCTGCTGCTCCTCAGCTTGCTTCTGCTGCAGCTCTTCGGCCTGTTGCTCCGCCTTCTTCTGCCGCTGTTTCTCCGCACGCTGGGCATCATTGCTCTGCTGTTGCTGCCGGTTGTACTGTTCCACCACCGCGCCCGGGTCCACCATCACAGCGCCGACCACGGCGCCATCGCCGCCGCCGCCGGCGCTCATTTCGGCGTTTTCGTGCAGCGATCCCCAAATCAACAGGGCAATCAATACAATGTGCAGAACGACCGAAACAATAACGGCGCGGTTCAGCTTATCGTTTTGCTCAGTTGCCTTTACCAAAATAGATTCCCAAAAACGGGCGCCTGGACCAGGCCCCTGCCGCGCAGGACAGAGACCGGGATGTCCATCGCCCTATGCTCAAATTGGCTGGGTCATCAACCCAACGGAAGCGACGCCCGCCTGATGCAGAATATTCAGCGCTTTGATAATCTCATCGTACGGCACGTCCTTCGCCCCACCGATCAAAAAGACGGTTTTCGGGTTGGCGGCCAGCCGCGATTTGGCCTCTGCCGCCACCTGTTCCGGCGGCAACAGCTCCATACGGTCGTGATCGGCCACGATGGTATATTGCCCGACGCCCGAGACCTCAAGGATCACCGGCGGATTATCATCGCTGGACACCGTTTTGGAATCGGTGGCGTCCGGCAGATCGACCTCCACGCTCTGCGTGATGATCGGCGCCGTCGCCATAAAGATCAGCAACAGCACCAGCAACACGTCCAGCAGCGGAACGATATTGATTTCCGACTTCAGCTCCCGACGGTTACGGCCACGTACTCTCGCCATACAACCTCCTACTTATTTGCTGTCGCTGGAGAAGGCCTGACGATGCAGAATGGCGGTGAACTCTTCCATAAAGTTGTCGTAATTCTGCTCAAGCTTGTTCACGCGCTGGTTAAGCCGGTTGTAAGCCATAACGGCCGGAATGGCGGCAAACAGACCGATGGCGGTGGCGATCAGCGCTTCGGCGATCCCCGGCGCAACCATCTGCAAGGTTGCCTGCTTCACCGCACCCAGCGCGATAAAGGCGTGCATAATCCCCCACACGGTGCCGAACAGGCCGATATATGGGCTGATGGAGCCGACGGTGCCGAGGAACGGGATATGGGTTTCCAGCGTTTCCAGTTCGCGGTTCATTGAAATGCGCATCGCACGCGACGCGCCGTCAATCACGGCTTCCGGCGCATGGTTATTGGCGCGGTGCAGACGGGCGAACTCTTTAAAACCGGAGTAGAAAATTTGCTCCGAACCGGCCAGGCTGTCGCGGCGCGCCTGGCTTTCCTGGTACAGACGGGACAACTCAATACCCGACCAGAATTTGTCTTCGAAGGCTTCGGCATCGCGCGTCGCCGCATTCAGGATGCGGGTGCGCTGGATGATGATTGCCCAAGAGGCCACTGAAAAGCATATCAGAATCAACATGATAAGCTTAACCAGCAGGCTCGCCTTCAAGAATAGATCAAGGATGTTCATGTCAGTCACTGCTTAAACTCCGCGACAATAGACTTAGGAAGCGCTCGTGGCTTCATTTGGTGTGGATCAATGCATGCAATCAACACATCGGCCTGACTCAGCAGCGCGCCGTCTGAATTAACTATGCGTTGGGCAAAGGTAAGGGAGGCCCCGCGCAGCTGGGTGATTTCACTCTGCACTTCCAGCTGCTCATCGAGCCGCGCCGGCAACAGGTAATCCACCGTCATACGCCGGACCACAAAAGCGACATGTTCGCTGAGCAGTTGCTGTTGATGAAAGTCATGTTGACGCAGCATTTCGGTGCGCGCTCTTTCAAAAAAAGCGACATAGCGGGCATGGTAAACCACGCCACTGGCGTCGGTATCCTCGTAGTAAACGCGTACCGGCCATCGAAATAACGTATTACTCACTCTACTTCCCAGCATGGCAATTTAACGCTGTTACTATACGCAAGTGAGATCGGGTTGGGAATGGGTTGCAAGGAGGGAACGAAAATAATTATGGGCCGCAAAGGCCCATAATCAAAGGAGTGACGGCAGTTTATAAAGAAACGTAAAGTAATCCTGCCACCAGGATAATCAGCGCCGGCAGCGGCGCAAAAAACGCCCGCCAGCGCATGCGCTGAGGCCGGAAACCGACACCGTGAACCATGCCGGCGCAGACGGCCCAAATCAGCAGCAGCCCCTGCCAGATCTCCAGTGAGCTGGTGCGTGCGGCAAAGCGCGTCGGGTCCCAGAACACGCAGCCGGCCAGCGCCAGCGCCAACACCAGGGAAAGGGCCCGCAGCGGGCCCTTGTCAGCGATGGCATACAGCTTATCGGTTAACGAACTCATTATTCACCGTTTTGCTGCGCTTTCGTTTTTTCGCTCTGCTCAAGCGCCAGCGCCGTAATGATGCCAAAAGCGCAGGCAAGAAGCGTGCCGAGAATCCAGGCAAAATACCACATGAGTTAGCTCCTTATCCTTAGTACAGCGAATGCTTGTTGTTTTCGATAAAGTTCTTATCAAGGCGACCGAACATTTTGTAGTACGACCAGCTGGTGTACGCCAGAACGATAGGCACGAAGATAATCGCCACTACGGTCATCACTTTCAGCGTCAGCAGGCTGGAGGTGGCATCCCACATGGTCAGACTCATGCTCGGGTTGGTGCTGGACGGCATCACAAACGGGAACATGGTCACGCCGGCGGTCAGGATCACGCAGGCAATGGTCAGCGATGAAGCGACAAACGCCAGCGCGCCCTTTTCCATCCGTGAGAACAGGATGGTAAACAGCGGCAGCACCACGCCCAGCGCCGGCAGCGCCCACAGCAGCGGATGGTTGTTGAAGTTAATCAGCCATGCGCCGGCCTGATGCGCCACTTCTTTACGCAGCGGGTTGGATTCCGCAGCGGTATTCAGCGCCGAGGTGATCACGTAGCCGTCGATGCCTTTCACCAGCCAGATGCCTGCCAACAGGAAGCACACCGCCATCACCAGCGCGGAGATCTGCGCCGCCGTGCGGGAGCGCAGATGAATTTCCCCGGTGGTGCGCATCTGCAGGTAGGTGGCCCCCTGGGCAATCAGCATCGTCAGGCTGACCACGCCCGCCAACAGGCCGAACGGGTTCAACAACTGGAAGAAGTTACCGGTGTAGAACAGACGCAGGTACTCATCGATGTGGAACGGCACCCCCTGCAGCAGGTTGCCGAACGCCACGCCGAACACCAGCGCAGGCACAAAGGAGCCGACAAATATGCCCCAGTCCCACATGTTGCGCCAGCGCGTGCTTTCCAGCTTGGAGCGGTAGTCGAAACCGACCGGGCGGAAGAACAACGCCGCCAGCACCAGGATCATCGCCACATAGAAACCGGAAAACGCTGCGGCGTACACCATCGGCCAGGCGGCAAACAGCGCGCCGCCGGCGGTGATCAGCCACACCTGGTTACCGTCCCAGTGCGGGGCGATGGAGTTGATCATCACGCGGCGTTCGGTATCGGTTTTCCCGATCAAACGCACCAGGATGCCGACGCCCATATCGAAGCCATCGGTGACGGCGAAACCGATCAGCAGTACGCCAACCAGCACCCACCAGATAAATCGCAGTACTTCATACTCAAACATACGTGGACTCCTGTTTAGCGCGCCTGCTGCACGGAGGCAGTCGGTTGTTCAAAGTGGTAGCGGCCGGTTTTCAGGCTGCTTGGCCCCAGACGTGCAAACTTGAACATCAGGTACATTTCAGCCACCAGGAACAGGGTGTACAAGCCGCAGATCAGCCCCATGGAGAACAGCAGGTCGCCGACGGTCAGGGAAGAGTTCGCCACCGCGGTCGGCAGCACCTCACCGATAGCCCACGGCTGACGGCCGTACTCCGCCACAAACCAGCCCGCCTCTACCGCAATCCATGGCAGAGGAATGCCGTACAGCGCCGCACGCAGCAGCCATTTTTTCTGGCCGATGCGGCCGCGCACCACGCTCAGGAAAGACAGGCCGATGATCGCCAGCATCAGCACGCCGCAGGCCACCATGATGCGGAACGCAAAGTACAGCGGCGCAACGCGTGGAATGGAGTCTTTGGTCGCCTGCGCAATCTGCGCTTCCGTTGCGTCGGAGACGTTCGGGGTATAGCGCTTCAGCAGCAGACCGTAGCCCAGATCCTGCTTGGTTTTGTTAAATTCAGCGCGGACGCCCGGGTCGGTATTGCCGGCGCGCAGCTCTTCCAGCAGTTGGTAGGCTTTCATCCCGTTGCGGATACGCACTTCATGCTGCGCCATCAGATCTTTCAGGCCGGTGACCTGAGTATCGACGGAACGCGTGGCAATCAGGCCCAGTGCATACGGGATCTGGATGGAGAAGGCGTTTTCCTGCTTGTCCTGATTCGGAATGCCGAACAGCGTAAAGGCGGCCGGCGCAGGCTGCGTTTCCCACTCGGCTTCGATGGCGGCCAGCTTGGTTTTCTGCACGTCGCCCATTTCATAGCCGGACTCATCGCCCAGTACGATAACGGACAGCACCGCCGCCATACCGAAGCTGGCGGCGATGGCGAAGGAACGCTTGGCGAACGCCACGTCACGCCCTTTCAGCAGATAGTAGGCACTGATGCCCAGCACAAACATGGCGCCGGTGGTGTAGCCGGCGGCAACGGTGTGGACGAACTTCACCTGCGCAACCGGGTTCAGCACCAGCTCCGAGAAGCTGACCATCTCCATACGCATGGTTTCGAAGTTGAAGTCCGAAGCGATAGGGTTCTGCATCCAGCCGTTGGCGACCAGGATCCACAGCGCGGACAGGTTGGAGCCCAGAGCGACGAACCAGGTGACCGCCATGTGCTGCACCTTGCCCAGCCGATCCCAGCCGAAGAAGAACAGGCCGACCAGCGTGGATTCAAGGAAGAACGCCATCAGACCTTCGATAGCCAGAGGGGCCCCGAAGATATCGCCGACGTAGTGGGAGAAATATGACCAGTTGGTCCCGAACTGGAACTCCATGGTCAAACCGGTGGCCACACCCAGGGCAAAGTTAATTGCAAATAACTTGCCCCAGAATTTGGTCATATCTTTATAGATTTGTTTGCCAGACAGGACATATACCGTTTCCATAATTGCCAGCAGAAACGCCATGCCAAGCGTTAAGGGGACAAATAGGAAGTGGTACATCGCCGTTAAAGCAAACTGTAAGCGCGACAGTTCGACAATATCAAACATCTTGACTCCTTGCTCCTCGCAGGAAGACTCCGAATTGCGGCTATTGCTATTACGCCCGATGACGCAGCAGACAATAACGCCCCGCAGTGAATGCCATAAAAAACAACAATTTCGATCCCATGGTTGCGCTTTCAACCGCATGCTGAAAACCGACGATGGGGAACAAATACAACAAGATCAAAGATTCATGGTGACAGTATGATGATACTCGCCCAAACCCACACAATAAATAGGTTTTTGCGTGATATGGGTTGGACTTTTGGCTACAGGTCAAAAGCCAGCCAAAATGAGTACATCCCTTTAATTTGATCTGGAACAATTTAAGCCTATCTGAGCTTTATTTCCAGATTCATCACACGATTTCGCATATTTTTCTTGGGGGTATGTTACGCAATAGTTTAATTGTTTTTTATTGATATTTTTGTGTTAAATAAATGTAACCTCAAAAGAGGGTTATTGTATTTTTAGCTATTATATTGCGATTTATATTAACCTTTTATTTCCATTAAAAGTGTAGCAGTGCGTTTCACTCTCTATTGTCCTTTAGCTAATTAATCATAGACTAAATTGAGACATTGATCGCAGATTCTGCGCTTTTTCCGCTTTGCCAATAAAAAAGGCCGCCCAGAAGGCGGCCAAACATGTCGAGATAGTAGAATGCGGTGACAGATTAGCGATTCAGAACCGCTTTCACTGCGTCGCCGATGTCCGCCAGGCTGCGCACGGTTTTCACACCGGCAGCTTCCAGCGCGGCAAATTTCTCGTCCGCAGTGCCTTTACCACCGGCGATGATCGCACCGGCGTGGCCCATACGCTTGCCTTTCGGCGCGGTAACGCCGGCAATGTAGCCCACCACTGGCTTGGTCACATGATCCTTGATGTACGCGGCCGCTTCTTCTTCCGCGCTGCCGCCGATTTCACCGATCATCACGATCGCTTCAGTCTGCGGATCTTCCTGGAACATTTTCAGGATGTCGATGAAGTTGGAGCCTGGAATCGGGTCGCCGCCGATACCTACGCAGGTGGACTGGCCCAGACCGGCATCGGTAGTCTGTTTTACCGCTTCATAGGTCAGGGTGCCGGAGCGGGAAACGATGCCCACTTTGCCTGGCAGGTGGATATGGCCCGGCATGATGCCGATTTTGCATTCGCCTGGGGTGATCACGCCCGGGCAGTTCGGCCCGATCATGCGCACGCCGGCTTCGTCCAGCTTCACTTTCACCGTCAGCATATCCAGCGTCGGGATGCCTTCGGTGATGGTGATGATCAGCTTGATGCCCGCGTCGATCGCTTCCAGGATGGAATCTTTACAGAACGGTGCCGGTACGTAGATCACGGACGCGGTCGCGCCGGTGGTTTCTACCGCTTCGCGCACGGTGTTGAACACCGGCAGGCCCAGATGCGTGGTGCCGCCCTTGCCCGGGGTTACGCCGCCAACCATGTTGGTGCCGTAAGCGATAGCCTGTTCAGAGTGGAAGGTCCCCTGGCTACCGGTGAAGCCCTGGCAGATTACTTTGGTGTTTTTATCGATTAAAATGGACATTATTTACCCTCCACTGCCGCAACAACTTGCTGAGCCGCATCAGTCAGGCTGGTCGCAGCAATGATATTCAGACCGCTGTCCGCCAGTTTCTTGGCGCCCAGATCGGCATTGTTACCTTCCAAACGCACAACCACCGGGACGCTAACGCCCACTTCGGCCACTGCGCCAATGATACCGTCGGCGATCAGGTCGCAACGCACGATACCACCGAAAATGTTCACCAGAACCGCTTTCACCTTGTCGTCGGACAGGATGATTTTAAACGCTTCGGTCACGCGCTCTTTGGTTGCGCCGCCGCCCACGTCCAGGAAGTTGGCCGGTTCGCCGCCGTGCAGTTTGACAATGTCCATGGTGCCCATCGCCAGGCCTGCACCGTTAACCATGCAGCCGATGTTGCCATCCAGCGCGACGTAGTTCAGTTCCCACTGCGCCGCACGTGATTCGCGCTCATCTTCCTGAGACAGATCCTGCATTTCACGCAGTTCCGGCTGACGGAACAGGGCGTTGCCGTCGGCACCCAGTTTGCCGTCCAGACACACCAGGTCACCCTGCTTGGTGATTACCAGCGGGTTGATCTCAACCATCGCCAGGTCGCGTTCCAGGAACAGCGTCGCCAGACCCATGAAGATTTTGGCGAACTGGCTGACCTGCTTGCCGCTCAGGCCCAGTTTGAACGCCAGCTCACGGCCCTGGTAAGGCTGCGGGCCCGCCAGCGGATCAATGGTGGTTTTGTGGATCAGTTCCGGCGTTTCTTCCGCCACTTTCTCGATTTCCACGCCGCCTTCGGTAGACGCCATGAACACGATGCGACGGGTGCCGCGGTCAACCACCGCGCCCAGATACAGCTCTTTATCGATATCGGTAGCGGCTTCAACCAGGATCTGGTGAACCGGCTGGCCCTGCGCGTCAGTTTGGTAGGTCACCAGACGCTTGCCCAACCAGGCTTCAGCGAAAGCGCGGATATCTTCTTTGCTGTTTACCACTTTAACGCCGCCGGCTTTGCCGCGGCCGCCAGCATGAACCTGACATTTAACTACCCACGGACCGGCGCCGATTTTGGACGCGGCTTCTTCTGCTTCACGCGGTGTAGTACAGGCGTAACCGGTTGGTGCCGGCATACCATACCGAGCAAACAACTGTTTTGCCTGATATTCGTGTAAATTCATGATGTTCTATCCATTCAAGTCTGAAATTTCAGCCGGGTCACGGACGCAAAAACGCGCGTGACGGAACGGCCACATAGCACAGAATGTGGGCGCGGCGTACCGCGCCCAAGCAGGGTTTACTACACGTCCAGCAGCAGACGAGCCGGATCTTCCAGCATCTCTTTCACCGTCACCAGATAACCGACAGACTCTTTGCCGTCGATCAGGCGGTGGTCATAAGAAAGCGCCAGATACATCATTGGCTGAATCACAACCTGGCCGTTGACCGCCATCGGACGATCCTTAATGGCGTGCATGCCCAGAATGGCGCTCTGCGGCGGGTTGATGATCGGCGTAGACATCAGAGAACCGAAGACGCCGCCGTTGGTGATGGTGAAGTTACCGCCGGTCAGCTCTTCCACTTTCAATTTGCCGTCACGGCCTTTGACCGCCAGCTCTTTGATTTTCTTCTCGATTTCAGCCATGGACATGGTGTCTACGTCGCGCAGAACCGGGGTCACCAGGCCGCGAGGCGTGGATACCGCGATGCTGACGTCGAAGTAGTTGTGGTACACCACATCATCGCCGTCGATTGACGCATTCACTTCCGGGTAACGCTTCAGCGCTTCTACTACCGCTTTGATGTAGAAGGACATGAAGCCCAGACGCACGCCGTGACGTTTTTCGAACGCTTCGCCGTACTGCTTGCGCAGGTCCATAATCGGCTGCATGTTGATTTCGTTGAAGGTCGTCAACATGGCGGTGCTGTTCTTCGCTTCCAGCAGACGCTCGGCCACGCGCTTGCGCAGACGGGTCATCGGCACGCGTTTTTCAGAACGTGCGCTCAGCGCCGGCTGAGGTGCGGCTTCTGCAGCCGGAGCCGCTTTCTTGCCACCGTTCGCCAGGTGGGCTTCCACGTCTTCACGCGTGATACGGCCGCCGACGCCGCTGCCTTTGATGGCGCTGGCGTCCAGGTCGTGCTCGGCAATCAGGCGACGAATCGCCGGGCTGAGCGCATCGTTGCTTTCTTCTGCCGCAGCGGCAGGCGCTGCCTGTGCTGCCGGCGCAGCTTCCGCTGCTTTAGCAGGTTCCGCAGCCGGCTTGTCGCCGCTGGCGCCCGGGCGGATACGGCCCAGGATCTGGCGAGAAAGCACGGTGGCGCCTTCATCTTCCACGATGGCGTCAAGCACGCCCGCTTCACTGGCCGGAACTTCCAGCACCACCTTATCGGTTTCGATTTCCACCAGAACTTCGTCACGCTCAACGCTGTCGCCCGGTTTTTTATGCCAGGTCGCTACCGTCGCATCGGCAACCGATTCAGGAAGGTCAGGAACCAGAATATCTACGCTACTCATTTAGCTTTCCCTTAAATTTTTAATCAATATTCAGCGCATCATTAACCAGAGCCTGCTGCTGCTTCTGGTGTACGGACATATAACCCACTGCCGGAGAAGCAGAGGCCGGACGTCCGGCGTAACGTAAAGAGGCTCCGAACGGAATCACTTCACGGAAATTGTGTTGGCTGCAGTACCACGCGCCCTGGTTCAGCGGCTCTTCCTGACACCAGACGAAGTCATGGACGTGCGCATACTGCTCCAGCACCGCCTGCACCGCCTGGTGCGGGAACGGATACAGCTGTTCGATACGCACAATGGCGACGTCTTTCTGCTCGTTTTTGCGACGCTGTTCCAGCAGGTCGTAGTACACCTTGCCGGAGCACAGCACCACGCGTTTCACCGCCTTCGGATCCAGCTCGTCGATCTCGCCGATCGCCGGCTGGAAGCTGCCGTTCGCCAGTTCGTCCAGCGAAGAGACCGCCAGCGGGTGACGCAGCAGAGACTTCGGCGACATCACCACCAGCGGACGGCGCATACCGCGCAGCGCCTGACGACGCAGCATGTGGTAAACCTGAGCCGGCGTGGACGGGATGCAGACCTGCATATTCTGTTCTGCGCACAGCTGCAGATAACGCTCCAGACGCGCGGAGGAGTGCTCTGGGCCCTGGCCTTCATAGCCGTGCGGCAGCAGCATCACCAGGCCGCACATACGGCCCCATTTCTGCTCGCCGGAGCTGATGAACTGGTCAATCACCACCTGAGCACCGTTGGCGAAGTCGCCGAACTGCGCTTCCCAAATGGTCAGGGTGCGCGGTTCCGCCGTGGCGTAGCCGTATTCGAACGCCAGCACTGCCTCTTCAGACAGTACGGAGTCCCAGACCTTGAACTCGCCCTGCCCGGCGTGTACGTTAGCCAGCGGCACGTAGGAAGTACCGTCTTTCTGGTTGTGCACCACCGCGTGGCGGTGGAAGAAGGTGCCGCGGCCGGCATCTTCGCCGGACAGACGGATTGGAATGCCTTCGTCAACCATCGTCGCGTAGGCCAGCGTTTCCGCCGCGCCCCAGTCAAACGGCTTGTTGCCCGCCGCCATCTCTGCACGATCGGCGTAGATTTTCGCCACGCGTGACTGCATCTCAACCGACTCCGGCGCGCTGCTGATGCGCTTGGCCAGATCCTGCAGACGCTTGGTTTCCACCTTGTTTGGGTACTCTTCATCCCACTCGTGGTTCAGATACGGTGACCAGGTGAAGGAGTGCAGGTTCATCGGACGCCACTCTTCAACCACGCACTCGCCGCGGTCCAGCGCATCGCGATACAGATTGACCATTTCCGTGGCATCTTCCAGCGTCGCGACTTTCTCTTCGGTCAGCACGTCGGCGTAGATTTTACGCGGCGTCGGGTGCTTCTTGATCTTCTGATACATCAGCGGCTGGGTTGCGCTTGGCTCATCGGCTTCGTTGTGCCCATGACGACGATAGCAAACCAGATCGATCATGACGTCGCGTTTAAAGGTGTTACGGAAATCCAACGCCAGACGGGTAACAAACGCCACCGCTTCCGGATCGTCAGCATTAACGTGGAAAATCGGCGACTGCACCATCTTGGCGATATCGGTACAGTATTGGGTGGAGCGCGCATCCAGCGGATTGGAGGTGGTGAAACCAATCTGGTTGTTGATGACGATGCGCACCGTGCCGCCCACTTCGTAGCCGCGCGCCTGAGACATGTTCAGGGTTTCCTGCACCACGCCCTGGCCGGTGATGGCGGCGTCGCCGTGGATGGTGATCGGCAGCACCATGTTGCTGCGCGCTTCATCCAGACGGTCGCGACGGGCGCGTACGGAGCCCATAACCACCGGGCTGACGATCTCCAGGTGCGACGGGTTAAACGCCAGCGCCAGGTGGACCATGCCGCCTTCGGTTTCCACGTCGGATGAGAAGCCCTGGTGGTATTTCACGTCGCCGGTGCCGAGGTGTTCTTTATGTTTGCCGGCAAACTCGTCGAACAGGTCGGCAGGCTTTTTACCCAGCACGTTAATCAGCACGTTCAGGCGGCCGCGGTGGGCCATGCCCAGCACCACTTCGCGCGTGCCGTTCTTGCCGGCATGACGCACCATCTCTTTGAGCATCGGCACCAGCGCGTCCCCGCCTTCAAGGGAGAAGCGCTTCGCCCCCGGGAACTTGGCGCCCAGGTAACGCTCCAGGCCTTCTGCCGCAGTAAGCTCGTTCAGGAAGCGACGTTTCTCATCGCTGCTGAAGCTGGCATGGCCAACCACCGATTCGATACGCTGCTGAATCCAGCGTTTTTCTTCGGTATTGGTGATATGCATGTACTCCGCACCGATAGAGCCGCAGTAGGTCTGCTTCAGCGCTTCATACAGATCCGCCAGCTTCATGGTGTCTTTGCCAATGGCGAAAGAACCCACGTTGAAGGTTTCCTGGAAGTCGGCGTCGGTCAGGTTGTGGTAAGCAGGATCGAGGTCAGGTACTGCGTCCTGCTTCCACAGGCCGAGCGGGTCAAGGTTGGCATGCTGATGTCCGCGAAAGCGGAAGGCGTTGATCAGCTGCAGGACCTTCACCTGTTTGGCATCGGTGTCCGGATCGTTGATGCTGCCGTTGTAACGCGCAGAATCCTTCGCCAGACGGCGGAAGTATTCACGGGTTTGAGAGTGAAGTTGATCGGGTTTGACACCCGCGGTGGGGAGCTGTTGGAAAATGGAACGCCAGCTATCTTCGACAGAGCCCGGATCGGTTAGGTAGTCTTCATAGAGCTGCTCTATGTAAGACTGGTTCGCGCCCGCCAGATAGGAGGAATCCAGCCAGGCCTTCATTGCGCCGTTCTGCATTATGATCCCTTAAGCTTTAAAGCTTCAGTTTTCGCCGTGGTTAACATAACTACCGTGATTAAAACGGTTTGCCGTAAAACGGTTCACTCGACGTATCTCCCTTCGCCATGGCGCACGCGCCGCAGCAAGGGGGTATTTACGTTCTGTTTGGACCTTGCGGTCCCTTACAAGGAACCTCTAAAAACCGGCGGGAGGAACCTGACTGCATGCTGCCGCAGTCACGGGTCAGTTTTTAGAGGCTTCCTGCCAATATGCGCCGGGCCAACGGCTCCGGCGCGATATCACAAGCTGTTACGCGCTGCGTTGCAGCAGCATCGACTTGATATGCCCGATAGCGCGGGTCGGGTTCAAGCCTTTAGGGCATACACTGACACAATTCATGATGCTATGGCAGCGGAAAACACTGAAAGCGTCGTCCAGATCGTCTAAACGTTCTGCCGTTTCGGTGTCGCGACTGTCGATCAGGAAACGATATGCCGCCAGCAGGCCGGCCGGGCCGATGAATTTGTCCGGGTTCCACCAGAACGACGGGCAAGAGGTCGAGCAGCAGGCGCACAGAATGCACTCGTACAGACCGTCCAGCTTGGCGCGTTCGTCCGGCGACTGCAGGTGCTCGCGCGCCGGCGGATTTTTACCGTCGTTAAGCAGGTAAGGACGGATTTTTTCATACTGGGTATAGAACTGCCCCATGTCCACCACCAGATCGCGCACCACCGGCAGACCCGGCAGCGGACGAATGACGATTTTGCCGTTGCCTTTACGCAGCGACGAAATCGGGGTGATGCAGGCCAGGCCGTTTTTGCCGTTCATGTTCAGACCGTCGGAACCGCACACGCCTTCACGGCATGAGCGACGGAACGACAGCGTCGGATCCTTCTCTTTCAGTTGGATCAACGCGTCCAGCAACATCATATCGCGACCTTCTTCCGCTTCAAGCGTGTAATCTTGCATGTGCGGAGCGTCGTCGACATCCGGGTTATAGCGATATATTGAGAATTCGAGTTTCATCCATCGATCTCCGCGAATTAGTAAGAACGCACTTTCGGCGGGAATGCCGGGCGCAGTTTCGGTTGCATGTTCACTTCACGACGCGCCATGCTTTCCGATTGCGGCAGATACAGCGAATGGCACAGCCAGTTGGCGTCATCACGTTCCGGGTAGTCGAAGCGGCTGTGTGCACCACGGCTCTCGGTACGGAAGTTGGCCGACACGGCGGTGGAATACGCGGTCTCCATCAGGTTGTCCAGTTCCAGGCATTCGATGCGCTGGGTGTTGAACTCGCGGGAGGTATCGTCCAGGCGTGCGTTCTTCAAACGTTCACGAATCACTTTCAGCTCTTCCAGGCCCTTCGCCATCGCATCACCTTCGCGGAACACCGAGAAGTTGTGTTGCATACAGGCTTGCAGCGCCTTGCGAATTTCCACCGGATCTTCGCCGGAGCGGGTGTTGTTCCAGCGGTTCAGGCGGTCCAGCGACGCTTCCACATCGGATTCGCTGGCGTCACGGGTTGCGCCCTGCTCTGCCAGAGACTCCTGCAGATGCATGCCGGCGGAACGGCCGAACACCACCAGGTCAAGCAGCGAGTTGCCGCCCAGGCGGTTGGCGCCGTGCACCGATACGCAGGCGATTTCGCCGACGGCAAACAGGCCCGGAATGACCACGTCTTCGCCTTTCTCGTTGACGGTCAGCGCCTGACCGCTCACTTTGGTCGGAATGCCGCCCATCATATAGTGACAGGTCGGGATAACCGGGATCGGCTCTTTCACCGGATCAACGTGCGCAAAGGTGCGCGACAGTTCCAGAATGCCCGGCAGGCGGGATTCCAGCACGTCTTTGCCCAGGTGGTCCAGCTTCAGCTTGGCGTGCGGGCCCCATGGGCCGTCGCAGCCGCGGCCTTCGCGGATCTCAATCATGATCGAGCGCGCAACCACGTCGCGGCCCGCCAGATCTTTGGCGTTCGGCGCATAACGTTCCATAAAGCGCTCGCCGTGTTTATTCAGCAGGTAACCGCCTTCGCCGCGGCAGCCTTCAGTCACCAGAACCCCGGCGCCGGCGATGCCGGTCGGGTGGAACTGCCACATTTCCATATCCTGCACCGGTACGCCGGCGCGAATCGCCATGCCGACGCCGTCGCCGGTATTAATGTGGGCGTTAGTGGTGGACTGGTAAATACGGCCTGCGCCGCCGGTGGCCAGAATGGTCGCCTTGGCTTTGAAGTACACCACTTCGCCGGTTTCGATGCAGATGGCGGTGGTGCCGACCACGGCGCCGTCCTGGTTCTTCACCAGATCCAGCGCGTACCACTCGGAGAAGATGGTGGTGTGGTTTCTCAGGTTCTGCTGGTACAGCGTGTGCAACAAGGCATGGCCGGTACGGTCAGCCGCCGCCGCGGTGCGCGCCGCCTGCTCGCCGCCGAACTCTTTCGACTGGCCGCCGAACGGACGCTGATAGATGCGGCCGTCGTCCAGACGCGAGAACGGCAGGCCCATGTGCTCCAGCTCCAGAATCGCTTCCGGGCCGGTTTTACACATATACTCGATAGCGTCCTGGTCGCCGATATAGTCGGAACCCTTGACGGTATCGTACATATGCCATTCCCAGTTATCTTCGTGGCTGTTGCCCAGCGCGACGGTGATGCCGCCCTGTGCGGACACGGTATGGGAACGGGTCGGGAATACTTTGGACAGCAGGGCACAGGTTGAGCCCGACTGGGAAATTTGCAGCGCCGCGCGCATACCTGCGCCGCCCGCACCGATAACAACTGCATCAAACTCTCTGACTGGCAGTTTCATTTTTTACGCACCCCACACTACGATTGTTCCGTACAGTAAATAGACCAGCAACAGGACGACCACCGCCAGTTGCAGCACCAGGCGTAACGCCAACGGCTTAATATAATCCGTCAGCACCTGCCACAGACCGATCCAGGCGTGCGCCAGAATCGACAGCAAGGTCAACACGGTGAAGACTTTCGTAATTGAGGTGGCGAAGAAGCCGCGCCAGATTTCATAGGTGATGTCCGGAGCCGTGACGACAAAGCCCAGGATATAGAGGACATACAGGGTGATGACGATAGCGGAAGCACGCAGTAACAACCAGTCGTGTACGCCGCTGCGCCCTAATGCGGAAGCATTGTTTACCATACGAGGACTCCAGCCAGAATTGACAGCACAACGGTCAGAACGAATGCCACCTGGGCAGAACGCTGACCAGCCGCTAAACTCTCTTCGATATAGCCAAAATCCATTAACAAGTGACGAACGCCACCGCAAATGTGATAGGCCAGCGCAGTGAGGATCCCCCAGAATATGAACTTGACGAAGAAGCTATTCATGATGGCGGCAGCCTGCAGGAACCCCTCTTGGGAAGAGAGAGACGTGCCCAGCAGCCAGAGGAGAATACCCACGGCAACGAAGGTAATTACGCCAGAGACTCGGTGTAAGATGGACGCTATCGCAGTTACGGGAAACCGGATCGTTTGCAGATCCAGGTTGACAGGTCTTTGTTTTTTCACGGTTTTGCCCACACAGCTCTTATTATTTTCCTTCCTCCGGGCCTGGGTGGGGATCAGACAGCGTTAAGAGCCAAAAACCCTTACACGTCACGCGCTCAAACATCGACATCCTCTGTGCTTAAACGGCGCATTGTTATAACGCTGGGTGCTCCTACTTCAGGGTAATCCGGAGACCTGGCGGCAGTATAGGAGGATCACATTCTGATTACAATTCCCATACAATCCCTTTGGGGACATTTCCCCCGAACAGTGATTTAGATCACGATTTTCACATTTAGTACAAAATTAATTATCTGATTTGACAAGAGATCAACATTTCCATTACATATAGGGGCACAAAAGGCCCTATGATGCGCTATAGGTCGCCGGATACACTTCCCCCCACGTTGAAGTTATGCAACAGTGTATTCGGTTAAAAAACCCCGAACACGTCGTAGGTAATGATCAACAGAAAATAACGAATTCAATAAATCGTTAACAACCGGCCACCCGTCTCGTTCGCCTGGTCAGCCCAGCAACTTCTGTTTGCCGCCTATTATGCCGCAAAACGGAAGCGCCGGGGTCATCACTCTGTACCCTAACCGCATTATTGCGCAGTTGCTCACAGAGTTTATGTCCGCATACTCTTTTTGCGGGCAACATGCGGAGAATTAAGGTATTTCGGTTGTTAGTGATTATTAAAATAAGGCGCTAAGGAGACAGTAAATGACTGATAAGAAAGCGACGCTAACCGTACCAAACGGTGACGCTCCCATTGAGCTCGGCGTACTAAGCCCAACCCTGGGCCCTGATGTCCTTGATGTTCGCACCCTCGGTTCCAAAGGTTATTTCACATTCGATCCCGGCTTCACCTCCACGGCTTCCTGCGAATCTAAAATCACGTTTATCGATGGCGACAAAGGCGTGCTGCTGCACCGCGGCTTCCCTATCGAGCAACTGGCGAAAGAGTCCTCTTATCTGGAAGTGTGCTACATCCTGCTGTACGGCGAAACGCCGACGCCGGAAGAGTTTGAAACCTTCAAAACCACCGTTACCCGCCACACCATGATCCACGACCAGATCACCCATCTGTTCCGTGGCTTCCGTCGCGACTCGCACCCGATGGCGGTGCTGTGCGGCGTG
This sequence comes from Serratia sp. FGI94, assembly GCF_000330865.1. Taxonomy (NCBI): domain Bacteria; kingdom Pseudomonadati; phylum Pseudomonadota; class Gammaproteobacteria; order Enterobacterales; family Yersiniaceae; genus Serratia; species Serratia sp. FGI94. Next base: position 1,242,223 of record NC_020064.1, on the reverse strand, counting down.
ACCGGCGCGCTGGCGGCCTTCTACCACGATGCGCTGGACGTCAACAACGAGCGTCACCGTGAAATCACCGCCTACCGTCTGCTGTCCAAAATGCCGACCGTAGCGGCGATGTGTTACAAATACTCGCTGGGCCAGCCGTTCGTTTACCCGCGCAACGACCTGTCCTACGCCGGTAACTTCCTGCATATGATGTTCGCTACGCCGTGTGAAGAGTACGTGGTGAACCCGGTGCTGGAACGCGCGATGGATCGTATCCTGATCCTGCATGCCGACCACGAGCAGAACGCCTCGACCTCTACCGTACGTACCGCCGGCTCTTCCGGTGCCAACCCGTTTGCCTGCATCGCGGCCGGTATCGCCTCCCTGTGGGGGCCTGCGCACGGCGGCGCCAACGAAGCGGCGCTGAAAATGCTGGAAGAGATCAACACCGTTGAGCACATTCCGGAATTCATCAAGCGCGCCAAGGACAAGAACGACTCCTTCCGCCTGATGGGCTTCGGCCACCGCGTGTACAAGAACTACGACCCGCGCGCCACCGTGATGCGTGAAACCTGTCACGAAGTGCTGAAAGAGCTGAACAAGAAAGATGATAACCTGCTGCAGGTCGCGATGGAGCTGGAACACATCGCGCTGAACGACCCGTACTTCATCGAGAAGAAACTGTACCCGAACGTCGACTTCTACTCAGGCATCATCCTGAAGGCGATGGGCATTCCGTCTTCCATGTTCACCGTTATCTTCGCCATCGCGCGTACTATCGGCTGGATCGCCCACTGGAACGAAATGCACGACGAGGGCATCAAAATCGCCCGTCCGCGTCAGCTGTACACCGGCTACGCCGAGCGTGATTTCAAATCCCAGCTGAAATAATGCCGCTTTACCCTACATAAAGCAGCACGGCGCCGCCCTTTCGGGCGGCGCTTTTTTTTACGCTACGCTAGCGCTGACAGACCGGACAGAAGTAGAACGGCCGCGACGACAGCGTGGTTTTTTCAATCATCGCGCCGCAGCGCGGGCACGGCTCGCCGCTGCGGTGAAACACCTTGAAGCTGAACAGCGCGCCGTGGTGACGGTCGTCGTCCGCCTGTCCGCGCGTATGGTAGGAAAGGCGCGGCACCGCCAACAATGCCTGCGCCAGCCGCTGCAGCGCCTGCGGGGTTAACGCCTGCGGCCGGTGCTGCGGCACCAGCTGCGCCTGCCAGAGAATTTCCGCCCGCAGATAGTTACCCAGCCCGGCCAGAAAAGCCTGGTCCAGCAGCATGCCCCCCAGCTGACGCCGGCGGAACGGCGGCGACAGCAGCCGTTCCGCAACCTGCTGCGGCGTCAGACGCTCGTCCAGCACGTCAGGCCCGATACGCTGCAAAAAGGGATGTTGCTCAATTTCGCCGCGCGGCCCCAGGGTGATATCCGAGGCGCTGTACAGCAAAATTGCCTGCTGCGCCGTCTCCAGACGCACGCGTAGTTCACGCTTGGTGGCCGGGCTTTCCCCCGCCGCCGCCACTTTCCACACGCCGTACAGCTGGTTATGGCTGTACATCGTCAGCCCGTTGGAAAAGTGGGTCAGCAACGCTTTGCCGCGCGGCTCGATGGCGATCACCCGCTCGCCGATCAGTTCGCGCTGGTAGTGTTGCAGCCGGGGAAAGGCAAACCAGACATCGCGCAGCGGCTGGTTGAGGATCGCCGCCGCCAGTTGGTCCGCCGCCCGGCGTATTTCCGGTCCTTCAGGCATATACTGCTCCTTGGTTTAGCGTACCGGCGCCGCTGAGGACGCCTTAACGCGGCTTAGTGCGTGGCGCCGCCCACCACCTTCAGATCGTGTTCCACCTGCAGAGCAACCGAGATCGCCAGCTCCAGCGCGAACAGCACGGTGCCGGCCGCCATGCTCGGCTGGCCCGGATGCGCCGCCGCCTGTTCCGGCAGATAGGGAATATGAATAAATCCGCCCTTGATCGCCGGCTGGTCGCGCAGCCGGTGCAGCAGGCCGTACATCACGTGGTTGCACACATAGGTGCCGGCGGTTTGCGATACCGAAGCCGGAATACCGGCCTCGCGCATACTGTCAACCACCGCCTTGATCGGCAGCGTACTGAAATACGCCGCCGGCCCGTCGGCGACGATCGGCTCATCGATCGGCTGCTGCCCCTGATTATCCGGAATGCGCGCATCATCGATATTGATCGCCACCCGCTCCAGCGAAATATCGCTGCGGCCGCCGGCCTGGCCGACCGCCAGCACCATCTGCGGCGCCAGTTCATCAATCGCCGCGTTCAGCGCCGTCAGCGCGGCGCCGAATACGCAGGGCAGCTGGCGCGCCACGATGCGCACGCCGCTCAGTTCCATGTCATTAAGCTGCTTCACCACTTCCCAGGAAGGATTGACGCGCTCACCGTCAAACGGCTCAAAGCCGGTAATCAATACTGTGTGTTGCATGCGTTCTCCTACAGGAACATCAGGAAATAGAGCAGGAAGACGTTTACCGTCAGCAGCAGGACGCCAGTCGGCACCTGCATCTTAATCACCGCGTTGCGATCCGGCAGTTCCAGCAGCGCCGCCGGTACGATATTAAAGTTAGCCGCCATCGGCGTCATCAGCGTGCCGCAGTAGCCGGAAAACATGCCGATGGCCGCCATCACCGCCGGGTTACCACCGTGCTGCAGCACCAGAATCGGAATGCCGACGCCGGCGGTAATAATCGGGAATGCCGCAAAGGCGTTGCCCATCACCATGGTCAACAGCGCCATACCGACCGCATACACCGCCACGGCGATAAAGCGGTTATCCACCGCCAGATACTCCTGCGTCAGGTGCGCCACCGCCGTGCCGACCCCGGCGCTGGTGAACAGCAGCCCCAACATGGCGAGGATCTGCGGCAAAATAAACGCCCAGCCGATGGAATCCAGCAGCCGGCGCGCCTCCTGCAGCGGCTGCGCCACGCGTTCGTGGGTCATTTTCACCGCAATCACGCCGCCAAGGATCACCCCCAGCGCCATCGAGAACAGGGTAATCAGCGTCGAGTGGTTGCCCGGGCCGAACACCGCGCTCTGCAGCGCCGGAATATTGTTGAACAGCAGCACCCCGATCACCGTCACCACCGGGATCGCCAGCGCCGGCACAAACAGCCGGTTGCCGAGCCGCTTGGCGCTCTCTTCGCGCTGCTGCTGCGTACGCTGATGGTAACTGCCCAGCCGCACGCCGCCGAGGCCGGCAACCAGCGCCATCAGCACCACCAGCGCGCCGATAACCCTATGCAGCAGGCGTCTGGCTTCCTCGCCGGCACCGAACAGGTCATAGGTCCAGTCGCCGACCATAAACACCAGGCCATACAGCCCCCAGAATAAGGCGGTGGTAAAACGACGCGGGTTGGCGCGGTCGCGCAGCGACATCACGGCAACAATCAACAGGATAATCCCGGCCAACCAGTAGAGATATTGCAGCTGAAAGTTCATTGCGCGTCTCCTTTGGCCTGCAGCGCCGCCTGATTAAGCTGCGCCAGTTCGGCGCTGAGCCGCTTGTCCATGCGGTACAGGCGGAAGGCGTGGATCAGAAAGGCGAAAATCGCCGTCGGAATGCCCCACAGCGCGATATGCAGCGGTTCGGTCTGAATACCGCCGGACTCCAGCATAAAGTTGTGCATAAAAATAATCGCGCCGAAGGCGACGAAAATATCTTCGCCGAAGAACAGCCCGACATTATCGGTCGCCGCCGACATGGCGCGCAGGCGGTAGCGTACGCGCTCCGGCAGCTCGCCATAACGGTTCTCTGTCGCCCCCTCGGCCATCGGCGCCAGCAGCGGACGCACCATCTGCGGATGGCCGCCCAGGCTGGTCAGCCCCATCGCCGCGGTGATTTCCCGCACAAACAGGTAGACGATCAGCAGACGCCCGGCGGTGGCGCTTTTGATCCTGGCGATCCAGGCCTGCGCCCGCTCCTTCAGGCCATGGCGCTCCAGCGTACCGATCACCGCCAGCGGCAGCAGCAGGATCAGCGACAGGTTGCGGGTGTTCAGAAACCCTTCGCCCATCCTCTCCAGGATTTCCGTCAGCGGCATCATCGCCGCCAGCCCGGTGGCCAGACCGGCGACGATCACCACCAGCACCGGATTAAAACGCAGAAGAAAACCGACCACGATCACGGCAATGCCGATCAGCGGCCAGTAATTGACAACCTGTTCCATTGTGTATTCCCCTTAACGCCCCGCCCGCAGCCGCAAGCTGCGGGTCGAAGGCCTGTGCCTGTTATGTTGTGTTGGTTTTTTATTGTTATTCTGCGCTGACGCTGATGCCCTGTTCGGCAAAGCTGGCGCGCAGTTTGCGGGCATACGCCAGCGCATGCTCGCCGTCGCCGTGCAGACAGACAGTTTCCGCCTGCACCGCGGCCCATTTGCCGTCAATGCTGCGCACCCGATGATGGCGCACCATTTCCAGCGTTTGTTGCAGCGCCTGCTGGTCATCTTCGATCAGCGCTCCGCTTTGCCCGCGCGGCACCAGCGTGCCGTCGGACAGATAGCCGCGGTCGGCAAACGCTTCCTGCCGGGTCGCCAGCCCCAACCGCTCTCCGGCGCGGATCAGCTCGCTGCCCGCCAGCCCCACCAGCCGCAGCGCCGGATCGACGTCCTTGACCGCCCGGGCGATGGCGTCCGCCAGCGCCGGCTCCACCGCCGCCTGGTTGTACAGCATGCCGTGCGGCTTCACGTGCGTCATCGCGCCGCCCTCCGCCCTGGCGATGGCTGCCAGCGCCCCCAGCTGGTACACCACCTGCGCGTAGACGGTTTCCGCCGGCAGCTGCATGCGCGTACGGCCAAAGTTTTCCCGGTCGGGGAAGCTGGGGTGCGCGCCAATCGCCACGCCATACTGCAGCGCCCAGCGCACCGACTGGCGCATGGTCTGCGCGTCGCCGGCGTGAAAACCGCAGGCGATATTGGCCGAACTGACCAGCTGTAGCAGCGCCTGGTCGTTAACGCACCCTTCCCCCAGATCGGCATTTAAATCAACGATCATGTAGCCCCCAGGCAATTTGTTGGATAAACAGATCCTGCTCCTTTTTGGCGCGCTGCGCGTCTTCCAGAGAACAGGGAATAAAGTGCACCGGTTCTCCCAGACGCAGCTGCGCCAGATGGTAGAGATCGGCTTCGATCACGCAGGCAATGCGCGGGTAGCCGCCGGTCGTCTGCGCATCCGCCATCAGGACGATCGGCTGGCCGTTATGCGGCACCTGCACCACGCCCGGCTGCAGGCCGTGCGACAGCATTTCCCGCGCGGTGGTGCGCGTTAACTCCGCGCTGCCCTGCAGCCGGTAGCCCATGCGGTTGCTCTGCGGACTCAGCTGCCACGGCGTGCGCCAGAAGGTCTCCCGCGCGGCAGTGCTGAACTCTTGGTACTCCGGCCCCGGCAGCGCGCGGATACGGTTGTTAAACAGCAGCTGTTTGACGCCGAACGGCTTGCCCGGCGCCTTGGCGCTCTCCCCCAGCGGCAGCTGGTCGCCGTCCTGCAGCTTCCGTCCCTCCAGACCGCCAAAGCCGGTTCGCAGATCGGTGCTGCGCGAACCCAGCACCTCCGGCACCGCAATGCCGCCGGCAATCGCCAGATAGCTGCGCATGCCGTGTTTCGGCTTCTGCAGCACCAGCTGCTGGCCCGCTTTCACCGGATAACGCCAGCCGGTCCACAGCGGTTTACCGTCCAGCAGCGCGTCGCAGCCGGCGCCGGTCAGCGCAATCCAGCCCGGCCGGGTAAATTCAACGCTGAACTGCCCGAGCGTAATCTCCAGCCCGGCGCTGTCCGCGCGGTTGCCCACCAGCAGGTTGGCGATTTTCAGCGCCGGCGCATCCAGCGCGCCGCCCTGACTAATGCCGAGGCTGCGGAAGCCGTTTCGCCCCAGATCCTGCACCGTGGTATAGATGCCGGCACGCAGAATTTTCAGCATACGCCCTCCTGCTGCGGTACAAAACGCACGTTGTCGCCCGGACGCAGCAGCGTCGGCGGGGTATCCTGCGGGTTAAACAACGCCAGCGGCGTACGGCCGATCAGCTGCCAGCCGCCCGGCGCGGCCTGCGGATAAATGCCCGTCTGGCTGCCGCCGATGCCGACCGAGCCGGCGGGCACGCTCAGGCGTGGCTCCGCGCGACGCGGCATCGTCAGCCGTTCCGGCATGCCGCCGAGATAAGGGAAGCCCGGCTGGAAGCCGAGGAAGTACACCACATAAGCGGCCGCAGCGTGGCACTCCACCACCTGCTGCGGCGTCATGTCGGTATGGCGCGCCACCTCATCCAGATCCGGCCCCATCTCGCCGCCGTAAATCACCGGAATCGCCACCTCGCGCGCCGGCGGCACCAGCGTTTCACTGCTCTCCCAACCCTCGCGCAGCTGTTCCAGCAGCGCGGCGATATCCGCCTGCGGCGTCTGCAGCAGCAGCGTCAGGTTATTCATCCCCGGCACCACTTCCTGTACATGTGGATGGTGGTTAAATTTTTCCGCCAACGCCCAGATCCGCTGCTGGCTGGGCAGCGTCACCGGCGGTGCCAATTCAAGCACGATCGCCCTTTCACCCAATAGGTAATATTGTGCTCGTTGCACCATTACTCTCCTTATTATTGTTTGCAAAACGTATCAGTTATGCGCGAGCGCAGGCCGGCTGTCAATACAACAACCCCTGTAAAAATAAGGATATAGTAAGAAAAAGGGTTCAGCATGCTGAACCCTGGGGGAAAATCAGGCGGGATTAGGGATATCGATAAAGGTCACATCCAGGCCATGGTGCTCGGCCAGCCATTCACCCAGCGCCTTGACGCCGCCGCGTTCGGTAGCGTGATGACCGGCGGCGAAAAAGTGAATGCCCATTTCACGCGCGCTGTGAATGGTCTGTTCGGACACTTCACCGCTGATAAAGGCGTCCACGCCGAAACGCGCCGCGCTGTCGATAAAGCCCTGGCCGCCGCCGGTGCACCAGGCAACCCGACGGATCTGCGCCGGCGCGTTATCGCCGCAGTGCAGTACCGCACGGCCCAGACGCGTTTCAAGACGCTGCTGCAGCTCTGCGCCGCTGAGCGGCTGTTCAAACTCGCCGTGCGGCACCAGCGGCTCAACCTCGCCCAGCACGCGGATATCCAGCAGCTGCGCCAGCTGGGCGTTATTGCCCAGCAGCGGATGCGCATCCAGCGGCAGGTGGTAGCCGTACAGGTTGATATCGTTCCCCAACAGCGTCTTCAGGCGGTTGCGTTTCATACCACGTACCACCGGCGCCTCGTTTTTCCAGAAATAGCCGTGGTGCACCACAATGGCGTCGGCCTGATGCTCCACCGCCGCGTCCAGCAGCGCCTGGCAGGCGGTCACGCCGGTAACGATACGATGTACGTTTTCCCGTCCTTCGACCTGCAGGCCATTTGGCGCGTAGTCCTGAAACGCGGCGCTGTTAAGTACATTGTTTATCAAGCTTTCCAGATCGAGGTTATTCATACTCATCTCTCTTCAACATAGTGCGTGGCTCCCGGCACCCGCTTTCCCGGACGACGGGGAGCGAAGTTAAAACTGCTGACGTTCGCCCTGCGCCATAAAAATAAATTTAACACCCAAATCGTTGCCCTGCTCCAGCTGCTGCTGAATCACGGCGCGCCGATCGTCTCCCTGCCTCAGGCTCGGTTTGATATGGCTGATGACGATCGGCAGCCCGGTGAGCGAACCGTCGCCGCCGCTGTATTTTTGCAGATTCTTCAGCTCCTTCAGCAGCCAGGCCGGAGTAAGGTGGCCATAGAGTTTGCTGTCTGACACCTCATTGGGGTAAGAGGTTTCAATAATCATGCCCTGCAGTTTTTTATCGGCAATCAGCGGCCCCAGCGCCCGCCAGACGCTGTCCAACTGGCGCGACTTCTCCAGCGCGTCCGGCCCGGTGTCGCCAAAATAGGCGAAAGCGCCCGTACGATCGGACAACAGCACCATCGAAGAGTGGTAACCCGCATGGCTGAGCGGATACATCACCCCACTCAGCCCGGTGGTGCCGAAGGTAAAGCGCTGCTGCTCGCGCACCGGCTGCAGCCGGTAGGTGCCAAGGCGCTGACCGTTGCCGGAATCGCTGAAGTTTGGCCAGCTCTTCCAGTTAAAATAGTGGTTGCGCAGCGTCAGTACCGTGTCATTCGAGGCATATAGCGTCTTTTTCGCGTCTTCCGGCGAGGCGATAATCAGGCCGGCCAGATGGTCGAGATGCGCGTGGCTGATAAAATAGGCGCCGATCAGCCGGCGGAAAATATGGCCCTGCGGCGTATACGGCGCCGCCGTTTCCGGCGTCACCTGCGGGAAGCTGCCCTGATCCAGCCCCTTGACGATGCCGGGCAGCAGCGAGCCGGCGTCCAGCGCCACATACTGTGTCTGACCGTCGCTGCGGATAAGATAAGAGGTCAGATTGCCGTCGCTGACTCCGCCGTCGACGCCGAGCGCCACCACGTCAAACCCGGCCAGCGCCAGCGCCGAATAGCCGCTCAGACAGACGGCCAGTATTGTCTTCAACATAAGTTTGCTCCTTGCGGTGACCGTTACTCTCCCCCGCGTTTTGCCGCCTCAAACGCCGCCAGCGTCGTCAGCCGCGCCTGGCGGTGGTCGACGATCGGCGGTGGATACGCCAGCGCCACGCCCTGTTGTTCCGCCCAGCGATGGGGATGATGAAGCTCATTGTCCGGTACATCCGCCAGTTCGGGCAACCATTTACGGATAAAAGCGCCTTGCGGATCAAAACGTTCGCCCTGCGTTGTCGGGTTGAAGATGCGGAAGTAAGGCGCCGCATCGGTGCCGGTCGACGCCGCCCACTGCCAGCCGCCGTTGTTGGCGGCAAAGTCGCCATCCAGCAGTTGGCGCATAAAGTAGCGCTCGCCGGCGCGCCAGTCGATCAGGAGATCCTTCACCAGAAAACTGGCGACGATCATCCGCAGGCGATTATGCATCCATCCGGTGTGGTTCAGTTGCCGCATGGCCGCATCAACAATCGGGTAGCCGGTGCGCCCCTGCTGCCAGGCCTGCAGCGCCTCGGCGTCCGGGTTCCAGCGGACGGCGTCCGTCCAGCCGATAAACGGGCGGTGGCGGCACAACGCCGGATGAGCCACCAGCAGATGGCGGTAAAACTCGCGCCAGATTAACTCATTCAGCCAGGTAAATGCGCCGCTCTCCGGCTGCGTCAGCAGATCGGGGCAGGTCAGCCGCAGGCGGTTGAAGCACTGGCGCGGTGATAGCACCCCCAGCGCCAGATACGGCGACAGGCCGCTGGTGGCGTCCAGCGCCGGAAAATCGCGCTGCTGCCGGTAATCCTCGACCTGCTCGCGACAGAAGGCGCGCAGCCGGCGCAGAGCGTGCTCCTCACCCGGCGGAAATGCCGCATCCCATTCGGCATCAGGGTACGCAAACGGCTCCGGCGCCGCCGGCTCGGCAATCGCGCCGCCCGCCCGCACCGACGGCGCCGGCAGGGAGTGCACATCCACGCTGAGCAGACGCTGCAAAAACGCCTTACGAAACGGCGTAAAGACCTGATACATCTCGCCGCTGCCGGTCTGCACGCTGCCGGGCGGCAGCAGCAGCGCGTCATCAAACGCGTGGCAGGTCAGCGTTTCCGCCAGCGCGCTTTCAACCTGCCGGTCACGCCGCCGCTCATTCAGTTCATACTGCCGGTTGTAAAACAACGCGTCGACGCCGGTGGCGCGGCAATAGTCGGTCAACCAGCGCGCCGCAGCGGCAAAGTCATCACACTGTTGCACCACCAGCGGAATACCGCGCTGCGCCAGCTGCGACCGCAGCTGCAGCAGGTTGGCGTAGATAAATGCCGCCTGACGCGGTGCCATCTCATGCCGTCGCCACTGCTGCGGCGTGGCGATAAACAGCGCCACCACCTGCGCCTGCGGATCGCGGCAGGCGGCATACAACGCCTTGTTGTCCGTGATGCGCAGATCGTTGCGCAGCCAGACCAAATGGGTGGCCATACCCCTCCTTCCATTAATAGCCGTAACGCAGACGCAGCGCTTCCGGGTAAGGGTCAAAATAGCGCTGCTGCGCCAGATAAACGTCCGGGAACTCCGCCAGATAGTGCTTTAACAGCGTGATAGGCGCCAACAGCGGCTGTGTTCCCTGTCGGTAACGCTCAATCAGCAGCGTCAACTCTTGCCGTTGAGATGGGCTGAGCCAACGGCGAAAATAGCCTTGTACATGCATCAGCACATTGGTGTGGTTACGCCGCGTCGCCTTGTGCGTCAGCAGTGTCATCAGCCGCTGACGATACGCATACGCAAACGCCTCAAGCGATGGCCAAAGTGCAATATCTGCGACAAAACGTCCCAGTTCACGATACTCAGTCTGGGAGTGCGCCAGCAACGAGAGTTTGTAACGGCTGTGAAATGCGATCAGCGCCGCACGCGTCAGACCATCGCGCCACAACGTGTTGAACTCATGCAACGCACACACCCGCTCGATAAAATTCTCACGCAGCGCCGTATCCTGCAGTCGGCCATCTTCCTCAACCGGCAGCCAGGGCATCTGTCGCATCAGTTCGGCGGTAAACAACCCGACGCCGTTCTTGCGCGCGCCATGATTTTCATCGTACACCCGCACCCGCTCCATGCCGCAGCTCGGCGATTTCGCACATACGATATAACCGCACAATGAAGAAAGTTCAGCCACATGCCGGGCAGAAAACTGTCGCATTTCCGCCGTCAGATCAATCTCAGCATTCTGGCTGTGGCACAGAGCGACCTGCCCCGATTTTTTCACCAACCGTAACGCCGGACGCGGCACCGGCAGACCAATAGCCATCTCCGGGCACAGTGGTACAAAGCGTACGTGGGGCGCCAGTTGGCTGACGGCGAAATCCAGACGTTTATGGCCGCCGTCAAACCGTACCGACGCCCCCAACAGGCAGGCGCTGATGCCAATAGGTATTTGATCGCCCATAATTTCTCCTCGACCGCTAAAACACAGTAAAAGTATAGAAGAATTCGGCGGTTAAGACGACGCTGCCCGCCGGCGGCGAGCATAAAAAAACCCCCGCCGAAGCGAGGGTTGCAGGGGATAGGCACGGCTTAGTAAAAATCGCCGGAGGCCAGTTCCGCCTGTTGCAGCCAGACCGGCTTATCGCTGGTTTTTGACCAGACGCGGTGCAGATAGCTGTAAAAACGCGCGCGATCGGAGCGGAACAGCATCACCGGCAAGGCCAGCACGCCGGCCAGAACCACTGCGCCGCGGCGCAGGAGAATCCGATGCAATGGATAAGCTTGATAGGTAGACATGCGAACCTCCTTAAAAGCACGCCGGCTGCATGGCTGTCAGGCGCAGCGACGGCGTAAAAACAGATAAACGGATGAATTTGGTAACTGCGCAAAATTTTAGCGCAACTGATGAAAATTTACTACTCATCCGACCACTAAAATCAGTAAAAAAAGCGCATTTTGCTCTTTATACTGAAATTTTGTTACATGATGGTTAATTATTAACTAAACATTGGTTACCTTATGGTTATCCCGCACAAAAGTTACTCACGGTGATCTTTCCGTCCCAACGCGACGGCAAAAATGTCGATGATTCAGGCGTTTTTATACTTTTTTTACAGCCTGCGACGCGATTTTTTCATCTTCTTTCCACCCGCCTTCCTACACTCCCGCTATCAAGAACCGTCACCTGTGGAGGTGCCCCGTGAGTATCAGCGTTATCGCTGGCGCGCTGTTGGTCCTGCTGCTGTTGGGCTATCTGGTTTACGCCCTGTTCAACGCGGAGGATTTCTGATGGCTGCATCAGCCTTTCTGTTTATCGCCAGCTTCCTGCTGGTTCTGCTGCTTCTGTCACGCCCGCTGGGCTATTTTCTGGCGCGCCTGATTGAAGGTGAACCCCTGCCCGTGCTGCGTCACAGCGAACGTTTTATCCGCAGCTGCAGCGGCAGCCGCGGGGAAGAGATGAACTGGCGTCAGTATGCACTGGCGATCCTGCTCTTCAACCTGCTTGGCATCATCCTGCTGATGGCGCTGTTAATGGGCCAGGGCGCGCTGCCGCTCAACCCGCAGGGTTTCCCGGGCATGTCCTGGCATCTGGCGCTGAACACCGCCGTCAGCTTCGTCACCAATACCAACTGGCAGGCCTACAGCGGTGAAAGCACCCTCAGCTACCTCAGCCAGATGGCCGGTCTGACGGTGCAGAACTTCCTCTCCGCCGCCAGCGGCATCGCCGTCGCCTTTGCGCTGATCCGCGCGTTCAGCCGCCGTTCCAGCGCCACCATCGGCAACGCCTGGCTGGATATCTGGCGTATCACGCTGTACGTCCTGCTGCCGCTGTCACTGCTTATCGCGCTGTTTTTCGTCAGCCAGGGCGTGCTGCAGAACCTGTCGCCCTACCTGCATCTGACCACGCTGGAAGGCGGCCAACAGGTGCTGCCGATGGGGCCGGTGGCCTCGCAGGAAGCGATCAAGATGCTCGGCACCAACGGCGGCGGCTTCTTTGGCGCCAACTCGGCGCATCCGTTTGAAAACCCCACCGCGCTGAGCAATATGGTGCAGATGCTGGCGATCTTCCTGATCCCCAGCGCGCTGTGCTTCGCCTTCGGCCAGGCCGCCGGTGAAAACCGTCAGGGCCATACGCTGCTCTGGGCGATGTCGCTGATCTTCGTCGTCGCCGTGGTGGCGGTGATGTACGCCGAACTGGCGGGCAACCCGCATCTGAGCGCCGCCGGCGCCGACAGCATGTTCAATATGGAAGGCAAAGAGTCGCGCTTCGGCATCCTTGCCAGCAGCCTGTTCTCCGTGGTCACCACCGCCGCCTCCTGCGGCGCGGTCAACGCCATGCATGATTCCTTCACCGCACTGGGCGGCATGGTGCCGATGTGGCTGATGCAGATCGGCGAAGTGGTGTTCGGCGGCGTCGGCTCCGGGCTGTACGGCATGCTGCTGTTCGTCCTGCTGACGGTGTTTATCGCCGGGCTGATGATTGGCCGTACGCCAGAGTATCTGGGGAAAAAGATCGACGTCTATGAGATGAAAATGACCGCGCTGGCGATCCTGGTGACGCCGACGCTGGTGCTGCTGGGCAGCGCGCTGGCGCTGGCGACCGACGCCGGACGCAGCGGCATTCTCAACCCCGGCGCCCACGGGCTGAGCGAAGTGCTGTACGCCTTCTCCTCTGCCGCCAACAACAACGGCAGCGCCTTCGCCGGGCTGAGCGTCAACACGCCGTTCTACAACCTGCTGCTGGCCTTCGCCATGCTGGTTGGCCGCTTCGGCGTGATCCTGCCGGTGCTGGCGATCGCCGGTTCACTCTGCGCCAAAAATCGTCAGCCGGCGGGGAACGGCACCCTGCCGACCTACGGGCCGCTGTTTGTCGGCCTGCTGATCGGCACCGTACTGCTGGTTGGCGCCCTGACCTTTATTCCTGCGCTGGCGCTGGGCCCGGTGGCCGAGCATTTACAGATTTGGCTGGCCCGTTAACGGCTTCTTAGAGAGAAATAGTTATGACTCGCAAACAACGCGCGCTATTTGAACCGGCGCTGGTGCGTAACGCGCTGCTGGACGCCGTGAAAAAACTGGATCCGCGCACCCAGTGGCGCAACCCGGTGATGTTCGTGGTGTATCTCGGCAGCCTGCTCACCACCCTGATCTGGCTCGGCATGCTGACCGGCCATGGCCGCGGCGACGCCGCCTTTACCGGCAGCGTGGCGCTGTGGCTGTGGTTCACCGTACTGTTCGCCAACTTCGCCGAAGCGCTGGCGGAGGGCCGCAGCAAAGCGCAGGCGGAAAGCCTGAAGGGCAGCAAACAGACCAGCTGGGCCAAAAAACTGGCGCAGCCGCAGCGCGACGCGCCCCAGGAAAAAGTGGCGTCGCAGAGCCTGCGTAAAGGCGACGTGGTGCTGGTGGAAGCCGGCGACACCATTCCCTGCGACGGTGAAGTGCTGGAGGGCGGCGCCTCGGTGGATGAAAGCGCCATCACCGGCGAATCCGCGCCGGTGATCCGCGAATCCGGCGGCGATTTCTCCTCGGTCACCGGCGGCACCCGCGTGCTGTCCGACTGGCTGATCGTCCAGTGCAGCGTCAACCCGGGGGAAACCTTCCTCGACCGGATGATCGCCATGGTCGAAGGCGCCAAACGGCGCAAGACGCCAAACGAAGTGGCGCTGACTATCCTGCTGGTGGCGCTGACCATCGTCTTCGTGCTGGCGACCGCCACCCTGCTGCCGTTCTCGCACTACAGCGTCGTCGCCGCCGGCAGCGGCGCGGTGGTCACCATCACCGTGCTGGTGGCATTGCTGGTGTGCCTGATCCCCACCACCATCGGCGGTCTGCTGTCGGCGATCGGCGTGGCGGGCATGAGCCGCATGCTCGGCGCCAATGTGATCGCCACCAGCGGCCGGGCGGTGGAAGCCGCCGGCGACGTGGACGTGCTGCTGCTGGACAAAACCGGCACCATCACCCTCGGCAACCGCCAGGCGTCTGAATTCCTGCCCGCTCCCGGCGTTGACGAGCAGCAGCTGGCGGACGCCGCGCAGCTGTCATCGCTGGCGGATGAAACGCCGGAAGGCCGCAGCATCGTGGTGCTGGCCAAACAGCGCTTCAACCTGCGCGAGCGTGATTTACAGACGCTCAACGCCACCTTTGTGCCCTTCTCGGCGCAAACCCGCATGAGCGGCGTCAACGTGCAGCAGCGCGTGATCCGCAAAGGCGCGGTGGACGCCATTCGCCGCCACGTGGAATCCAACAGTGGTCACTTCCCGCCGGAGATCGACGCGCTGGTGGAAGGCGTGGCACACACCGGCGGCACCCCGCTGGTGGTGGCCGAAGGCGCTAAAGTGCTGGGCGTAGTGGCGCTGAAGGACATTGTTAAAGGCGGCATCAAGGAACGCTTTGCCGAGCTGCGTCGCATGGGGATTAAAACGGTGATGATCACCGGCGACAACCGGCTGACCGCCGCCGCCATCGCCGCCGAGGCCGGGGTGGACGATTTCCTGGCCGAAGCGACGCCGGAAGCCAAACTGGCGCTGATCCGCCAGTATCAGGCGGAAGGCCGGCTGGTGGCGATGACCGGCGACGGCACCAACGATGCGCCGGCGCTGGCGCAGGCCGACGTTGCGGTGGCGATGAACTCCGGCACCCAGGCGGCGAAAGAGGCCGGCAATATGGTCGATCTGGACTCCAACCCGACCAAGCTGATCGAAGTGGTGCATATCGGCAAGCAGATGCTGATGACGCGCGGTTCGCTGACCACCTTCAGCATCGCCAACGACGTGGCGAAGTACTTCGCCATTATTCCGGCCGCCTTTGCCGCGACCTACCCGCAACTGAATGCGCTGAATATCATGCATCTGCATTCGCCGTCGTCGGCCATTATGTCGGCGGTGATTTTCAATGCGCTGGTGATCGTATTCCTGATCCCGCTGGCGCTCAAAGGCGTCAGTTACAAAGCCATGAGCGCAGCGGCGCTGCTGCGCCGCAACCTGTGGCTGTACGGGCTGGGCGGCCTGCTGGTGCCGTTCGTCGGTATCAAGCTGATCGACCTGCTGCTGACGCTGCTGCACATCGCCGGTTAACCGTTAAGGAGAAACACCATGTCTTATTTACGTCCTGCGCTGGTGATGCTGATTTTGCTGACGCTGCTCACCGGCATCGCCTACCCGCTGCTGACCACCGGCCTGGCGCAGCTGCTGTTTTCCCAACAGGCCAACGGTTCGCTGCTGTATCACGGCGACAAACTGGCCGGCTCGGCGTTGATCGGCCAGAATTTTACCCAACCGCGCTATTTCTGGGGCCGCCCTTCCGCCACCGCCGATTCGGCCTATAATGCCGAAGCGTCAGGCGGCAGCAATCTGGCGGCGTCGAACCCGGAACTGGATAAAGCCTTCGCCGAACGGGCCGCCCTGCTGCGCCAGGCCAACCCGACGATGCACGGCCCGATCCCGGTCGACCTGCTGACCGCCTCCGGCAGCGGCCTCGACCCGCAGATCTCCGTCGCTGCGGCGCAGTATCAGCTGGCCCGCGTGGCCGCCGCCCGCCAGCTGCCGCCGGCGCAGGTGGCGCGCTTAATCGCCGAATACAGCGAGCGGCCCGTGCCGGGCTTCCTCGGCACGACCACGGTCAATGTGCTGCAGCTGAACCAGGCGCTGGACGCTCAGCAATAAGCGTGACGGGGATGTCCATTTTTCTACGGGTTCGCCGCGGTGAACCCCTTTTTCGTTGCCAGACAAGGAGTTTCCATGGTTGATGATGAACAGCAGCGCCCCGACCCGGACAGCCTGCTGGCGGTCGCCAACGAAAAACCGCGCGGCCGCCTGAAGGTGTTTTTCGGCGCCTGCGCCGGCGTCGGCAAAACCTACGCCATGCTGCAAGAGGCCCAGAGGCAACGCGCTCTGGGCCTTGACGTTCTGGTCGGGGTGGTGGAAACCCACGGCCGTAATGAAACCGCCGCGCTGCTGGACGGGCTGAGCGTACTGCCGCAAAAACGGATCCAGCACCGCGGCCGCGTGGTGCGCGAATTCGATCTGGACGCCGCGCTGGCGCGTCACCCGGCGCTGATTCTGATGGATGAACTGGCCCACAGCAACGCCCACGGCTCGCGCCACCCCAAGCGCTGGCAGGATGTGGAGGAGCTGCTGGATGCCGGCATCGACGTGCTGACCACCGTCAACGTACAGCACCTGGAGAGCCTGAACGACGTGGTCGGCGGCATTACCGGCGTACACGTGCGCGAAACCGTCCCCGATCACGTCTTCGATCAGGCCACCGAGGTGGTGCTGGTCGACCTGCCGCCGGACGATCTGCAGCGGCGATTGAATGAAGGCAAGGTGTATCTGCCCGGCCACGCCGAACGCGCCATTGAGCACTTCTTCCGTAAGGGCAATCTGATCGCCCTGCGCGAGCTGGCGCTACGCCGCACCGCCGACCGGGTGGACGACCAGATGCGCGCCTTCCGCGATACCCAGGGACGGGAGAAAGTCTGGCATACCCGCGACAGCATTTTGCTGTGCGTCGGCCATAACAGCGGCAGCGAAAAGCTGGTGCGGATCGCCGCCCGCCTGGCGGCGCGGCTCGGCTGCCACTGGCACGCGGTCTATGTGGAAACCCCCAAGCTGCACCGGCTGCCGGAAACCCGCCGCCGCGCCATTCTGCGCGCGCTGCGTCTGGCGCAGGAGCTGGGCGCAGAAACCGCCACGCTGGCCGCACCGTCGGAAGAGCGCGCGGTGCTGCGCTACGCCCGCGAACATAATCTGGGCAAAATCATTATCGGCCGACGCGGCGAGCAACGCTGGAAGTTCCGCAGCAGCTTCGCCGATCGCCTCGGCCAGCTGGGGCCGGATCTCGATCTGGTGATCGTGGCGCTGGAGGATGAACGTCCGCCGAGCGTGCTGAAGGAACCCGATAACCGCAGCTTCAGCGAGAAGTGGCGCATGCAGCTGCGCGGCTGCGCGGTGGCGTTCGCACTGTGCGCGCTGATCACCCTGCTCTCCCAATGGCTGCTGCCGGGGTTCGATCAGGCCAACCTGGTGATGGTGTATCTGCTCGGCGTAGTGATTGTCGCGCTGTTCTTCGGCCGCTGGCCGTCGGTGCTGGCCGCGGTGATCAACGTCGCCAGCTTCGATCTGTTTTTTGTCCAGCCGCACTGGTCATTCGCCGTCAGCGATGTGCAGTATCTGCTGACCTTTGCGGTGATGCTGACCGTCGGCATCACCATCGGTAACCTTACCGCCGGCGTGCGCTATCAGGCACGGGTGGCGCGCTACCGCGAACAGCGGGCGCGGCACCTGTACGAAATGTCGCACGGCCTGAGCCAGGCGCTGACCGCCGAGGACGTTGCCGACACCAGCCGCCATTTCCTCTCCAGCAGTTTTCACGCCAAAACCGTGCTGATGCTGCCGCAGGAAGATGGCCAGCTGCGGCAGATGACCGGTCAGGACGGCGGCATGCTGTCGGTGGATGAGGCCATCGCCCGCTGGAGCTATGACAAGGGGCAGCCCGCCGGCGCGGGCACCGATACGCTGCCCGGCGTGCCTTACCAGTTGCTGCCGCTGAAAACCTCGCAGCACACCTTCGGCCTGCTGGCCATCGAACCGACCAACCTGCGCCAATTGATGGTGCCGGAACAGCAGCGGCTGCTGCAAACCTTCAGCGTGCTGATCGCCAGCGCGCTGGAACGTCAGCAGCTGGCGCGCAGCGCCGCGCAGGCGCGGCTGGATACCGAACGCGAACAGCTGCGCAATTCGCTGCTGGCGGCGCTGTCGCACGATCTGCGCACCCCGTTGACGGTGCTGTTCGGTCAGGCGGAAATTCTGACGCTGGACCTGGCGGCGGAAGGCTCCAAGCACGCCCCGCAGGCCAGCCAGATCCGCCAGCAGGTGCTGAGCACCACCCGGCTGGTAAATAATCTGCTGGATATGGCGCGCATTCAGTCCGGCGGGTTTATCCTGCGTAAAGAGTGGCAGTCGCTGGAGGAGATCGTCGGCGCATCGCTACATATGCTGGAGCCGATCTTTAACCAGCATGAGGTCAAGGTGGAGCTGCCCGACGACATGGTGCTGATCAACTGCGACGGCAGTTTATTGGAACGTGTCTTCACCAACCTGTTGGAAAATGCCGATAAATATGCCGGACAGGATGCTATTATCGGTATTCGCGCCCGCACATTGCCGGAGTGGCTGGAAGTGGAAATCTGGGATAACGGCCCCGGTATTGCCGCCGAGCAAAGGCTGCATATCTTCGATAAATTCTCCCGCGGCGATAAAGAATCCGCCATTCCCGGCGTCGGTCTGGGGCTGGCGATCTGCCGCGCGATTATCGAGCTGCACGGCGGGCGGATCTGGGCGGATAGCAGCAGCCACGGCGGCGCCAGCTTTAAGTTTCTGCTGCCGCTGGAAAGCATGCCGGAAATGGACGGCGCAGACTTCGATTTATAAGCGAGGACAAGGTTGAGCATGACCCCGATTAACGTTCTGATCGTGGAAGATGAGAAAGAGATCCGGCGCTTTGTCCGCAGCGCGCTGGAAACGGAAGGACTGCGGGTGTTTGAAAGCGATACGCTGCAGCGGGGTCTGATTGAAGCCGGTACGCGCAAGCCGGATCTGATTATTCTCGATCTGGGGCTGCCCGACGGCGACGGGCTGAGTTTTATCCGCGATCTGCGCCAGTGGAGCAGCATCCCGATCATCGTGCTGTCCGCCCGCCTGGCGGAAGAGGACAAGATTGCCGCGCTGGACGCCGGCGCCGACGACTATCTCAGCAAGCCCTTCGGCATCGGCGAACTGCTGGCGCGGGTGCGCGTGGCGCTGCGCCGCCATGCCGCCAGTCAGCAGGAAAGCCCGCAGGTCAGCTTTGCCGACGTCAGCGTCGATCTGCTTAACCGCCAGGTCACGCGCGGCGGCGAAGAGCTGCACCTGACGCCAATTGAGTTCCGCCTGCTGGCGGAACTGCTGGCCAACGCCGGCAAGGTGCTGACCCAGCGCCAGCTGCTCAGCCACGTCTGGGGGCCTAACTACGTCGAACACAGCCATTACTTGCGTATTTATATGGGGCATCTGCGGCAGAAACTGGAAGCCGATCCGGCGCGGCCTAAACATCTGCTGACCGAAACCGGCGTCGGCTACCGTTTTATGCCCTGAGCTGGCGCAGGCTACTCGCCGGCCTGCGGCCCCTTCTTCAGGCCGACCATAAACGCTTTGAACGCGTCGCGCAGCGGCGCAAACACCGGATGTTTGCGGTTTTCGATCATCACTTCAGAAAACAGCTTTAGCCCGACGGCAAACGCGGCGCTTTTTTCCTGACCGAAAGCCAAATCTTCCCGCCCCTGAATGCGTTCGACAATATCCAGAATGTCGTCATGATTTTCTACTTCAAACACCAGCGGCGTCTTTTCTACCGGCGCACCTTTACGGTCGCTCAGCGCCTCAACGGTAATACGAAAACGGTGTCCCGGCATCAGGCTTTCTCCTCTGCGTTGTCATCTGCGGCCACTTCGGCCTCAATACGGCCGACTGCGTCAAGCAGCGCCTGGTTAATACGTTCAACCTGCTGCTGAGTCAGATCGGCGCGCATCATATTGCCGCGCAATATGCGTTTCAGCCGCTGCATGGTATCGGCAATGCCTTCGGCCAGGTTGCCCTCGCGGCGGCGGCCGGCATCGGCCAGGCGGGCGAAGATCACGTCCACCGCGGTCTGATGCTGCGCCAGCTCCGCTTTACCGGCATCGGTAATCTGGTAGCTCTTGCGCCCCTTGCCCGAGGTTTCCGCCTCCAGAAAATCCTGCTCTTCCAGCAGCGTCAGCGTCGGATAGATCACGCCGGGGCTGGGCACGTACAGACCGGAGGAGGCCTCTTCAATCGCCTTGATTAACTCATAGCCGTGGCTCGGTTTACGCTCTACCAGTGCCAGCAGCACCATACGCAGATCGCCGTGTTCAAACAGGCGGTGCAGTTTACTACCGCGCCCGCGGCCGTGCCCTTCGCCGTGACCGTGGCCACCCATCGCGTGGCGCCCGGCGCGGTGGTGATGGCAGCGGCGTTCGCGCGCTTCGCCGTGACGATCGCCGAAGCGATCTGAACGAAATCGATGGAACATCATGCTTACCTCTCAGGTGGTTTTAGATATATCGAATCGGATTCGATATATCTAATCTAGATCGATATATCTAAATCGGCAAGCGAAATATTGATGTCAGATATATCTAAATGGCGGGCATAAAAAAAGCGCTGTAAAAACAGCGCTCTTTACGATGACTGAGGAGAGATTATTTTGCGGAGGCCAGCACTTCGCTGACAATTTCCACCGCTTCCTGCTCGATTTTCTGGCGGTGTTCCGCGCCGAGGAAGCTCTCGCAGTAGATTTTGTAAGCCTCTTCCGTACCGGACGGACGCGCGGCAAACCAGCCGTTGTCGGTCATCACCTTCAGGCCGCCGATCGACGCGCCGTTGCCCGGCGCCGCCGTCAGGCGGGCGGTGATGGCATCGCCGCCCAGCGTGTCGGCCTGCACCATTTCCGGCGACAGCTTGGACAGCGCCGCTTTCTGCGCGTGGCTGGCCGGCGCCTGCAGACGGTTGTAGCTTGGCGCGCCGAAGCGGGCCGCCAGCAGATCGTAGTGACGCTGCGGGTTCTCGCCGCTCACCGCGGTGATCTCCGCCGCCAGCAGGCACATGATGATGCCGTCTTTGTCGGTGGACCACGGCTTGCCGTCGAAGCGCAGGAAGGAGGCACCGGCGCTCTCTTCGCCGCCGAAGCCGAAGCTACCGTCGTACAGGCCGTCAACGAACCATTTGAAACCGACCGGCACTTCCACCAGTTTGCGGCCCAGGTCCGCCACCACGCGGTCGATCATCGCGCTGGATACCAGCGTTTTACCGACGGCGACGTCAGCGCCCCACTGCGGGCGATGCTGGAACAGGTAGTTGATCGCCACCGCCAGATAATGGTTCGGGTTCATCAGGCCGGCCGGCGTCACGATGCCGTGACGGTCGTAGTCCGGATCGTTGGCGAACGCCAGGTCGAACTTGTCGCGCAGCGCCAGCAGACCCGCCATCGCCGATTCGGAGGAGCAGTCCATACGAATCACGCCGTCGTGGTCCAGACGCATAAAGCGGAAGGTCTGATCGACGGCGTCGTTCACCAGCGTCAGATCCAGTTTGTAATGTTCGGCAATGCGCTGCCAGTAAGCGATGCCAGAGCCGCCGAGCGGGTCGACGCCCAGCTTCAGGCCGGCATTCTGAATAGCCGGCATATCCACCACGTCCACCAGCCCTTCAACATACGGCTGCACCAGGTCCTGCGCGTGCAGATGGCCGCTGTTCCAGGCCTTGTCCAGCGACTGACGCTGCACGCCCTGCAGCTTGGCGCTCAGCAGTTCGTTGGCGCGTTTTTCAATCACCGAGGTCAGGTTGGTGTCGGCCGGGCCGCCGTTAGGCGGGTTGTATTTGATGCCGCCATCTTCCGGCGGGTTGTGGGAAGGCGTGATGACGATGCCGTCCGCCTGTGCACCGCCCTTGCTGTTGTAGCTCAGGATGGCGTTGGAAATCGCCGGCGTTGGCGTATAGCCGTTGTTTTCCTGCACGATCACATCCACGCCGTTGGCGGTCAGAACTTCCAGCACCGAGATAAATGCCGGTTCAGACAGCGCGTGCGTATCCTTACCCACGTAGCACGGGCCGGTCACGCCCTGCTGGCGACGCACTTCGGCAATCGCCTGGGCAATGGCCAGAATGTGCGCTTCATTAAAACTGTGACGTTCGGCGCTGCCACGGTGGCCGGACGTGCCGAATTTCACCGCATGGGCGGCATTGCCGGCTTCCGGCTGCAGCACATAGTACTGCGACGTCAGCTGCGCCACGTTGATCAGATCGCTTTGCTGAGCCGGTTGCCCGGCACGTGGATGGTTCGCCATCAACATCTCTCCCTTTCCCTTCTCAAACGGCCGGACGCAATGCGGCACGGCCGACGAGACGAGCAGTTCGCTAAATCAAATAGTCCCGCAAACCTTTTCAGTCAGCTCCGTCGGGAACTGCATGGACAGCATAATGTGTTCCACCATGCTGCGTTTACGGCCGGTATTGGTATTGGTGATCACCCAGTAAGGCGTGCCCGGAACGTGTTTCGGTTTGGTGTGCGTTCCATTTGCCAGCAGCGTTTGCTGATCGCCGGCAAAATAGGTGCGGGTACGGCCATGCAATGCCTCGGTCGCCATGGCGAAGCCGGCAGCATCCAGGGTGTACAGCGTAGAAAGTACCAGCATAAAGCGATTTACGGCTTTGTTCTGCTCGGCGTATTCATCCGACAGCAGCAGTTCGCGCATGGCGCGCACGCGATCGCGCGGGCGTGACGGCGCCGCTTTTTCCGGCTCCTGATTCTGGGCCACAACGCTTGCGCTACGCACAGGTTGCCCTGCGGAAAACTTCAACATACGCCGTAAAATATCGGACGCGCTTTCCCCGATATGTTGCGTGTGGCTGGCAATATAACGGTAAAGTTCTTCGTCGACTTCAATAGTTTTCATCTTTATCCAGTACTGTGTTTTCTACTTAAAGCCCGAAGCCAGGTTCTGGTTTCAGGCCGAGGGATTATAAAGTTAAAAGCGCGGGGGCAGACACAACAAAGTGCCGTTCGCGGGCAAAAGCAGACTATTACCTATATCCCCGTCATTTTTTATCCGGCCGGCGCGCGGCAAATACGGTGGATAACGGGGTGCGTCAGCACTGCCAATCCATCACCTTTGCAGATAATGAGTATGATACCCTATCAGAACCTCTCAAGATCATGAACTTCGCGATGAAATTACATTATCAATTGCTGGCCGCACAGGCGGAGAACGCCGATACCCTACCTATCCTGCTGATCCACGGCCTGTTCGGCAATCTCGACAACCTCGGGGTGCTGGCGCGCGATCTGAATCAACGGCACAGCGTGATTAAAGTGGATCTGCGTAACCACGGCCTGTCGCCGCGTTCCGATGAGATGAGCTATGCCGCGATGGCGCAGGACCTGCTGACGCTGCTGGACGATCTCCAGATCGCCCGCGCCATCGTGATCGGCCATTCGATGGGCGGCAAGGCCGCCATGGCGCTGACCGCGCTGGCGCCCGACCGCATTGCGCGGCTGGTGGTGATCGATATCGCCCCGGTGGCCTACCCGAGCCGCCACCATGACGACATCTTCGCCGCCCTGACGGCGGTCAGCGACGCCGGCCTTACCCAGCGCCAGCAGGCGGCGCAGCTGATGCGCGACTATCTGGATGAAGAAGGAGTCATTCAGTTCCTGCTGAAATCCTTTCACCAGGGAGAGTGGCGCTTCAACCTGCCGGTGCTGATCGCCAACTACGCGGCGATTATCGGCTGGCGCGAGGTGCCCGCCTGGCCTCACCCGACGCTGTTTATCCGCGGCGGGCTGTCAGAGTACGTGCAAAACAGCTACCGTGACGCCATCGCGCGCCAGTTTCCGCAGGCGCGCGCCTACGAGGTGGCCGGCACCGGGCACTGGGTGCATGCGGAAAAACCGCAGGCGGTGCTGCGCGCCATTCACCGCTTTTTGGGCCAGCCCTGAACGCAGGTGGCGAAAAAACGCGCTAAAGATAACGGCTTAGCGCGTTTGCGCCTCAGTTAGGCATTGTCGTTGCGGCGCCTGCTGGGGTAAGATGGCGCGCTATAATTTTTGCCGCCATCCCCAGCGTGCTGTCCGGCGCCAGATTGGGGGCAAAGTTGGCTTAGGTTGTAACGACCTGAACGGTATTAACCACAGCGTCCGGAAGCAGACCACCGCTTTTTGATGCTAATTCCCTTGCAGTACCGCTACCTATGGCAAAAGAACAAACGGATCGCACGACGCTGGATCTGTTCGCAGATGAACGCCGTCCGGGGCGCCCGAAAACCAACCCGTTATCCCGTGATGAACAGCTTAGAATCAATAAGCGTAATCAGTTACGGCGCGATAAAGTCCGCGGGTTACGGCGTGTGGAACTGAAAATCAACGCGGAAGCGGTGGAAGCGCTGAACAGGCTGGCCGAACAGCGTAACATCAGCCGCAGCGAACTGATCGAGCAAATGCTGCTGGCGCAGCTGGCGGACGAACAGCCGTCGCAATAATAACGTGCGGCAGCCGCACACGGCGTAAGGCGATGTGCGCTTAACGCCCCCTTACTTTCCGGCATCGCATGAACGCGATAAAACCCCGGAGCAAATTTCTGGCATGATAGGCGTTTACCGGTGGGACCCAGGTCTTTACCAAGACGCCACTTTACAACGATACCGATGCGATCAGCAGGCGAAACGTATTGTAATTTATTGAATTAAAAGGTTATACGCAATATGGCTAACGTAGGCATTTTCTTTGGCAGCGACACGGGCAATACCGAAAACATTGCCAAGATGATTCAAAAGCTCCTTCGCAAAGACTTCGGCGATGATGTTGCTGAGATTCACGACATCGCCAAAAGCAGCAAAGAAGATCTGGACGCATTCGATATTTTGCTGCTGGGCATCCCGACCTGGTACTACGGTGAAGCACAATGTGACTGGGACGACTTTTTCCCGACGCTGGAAGAAATAGACTTCAACGGTAAGCTGGTTGCGCTGTTCGGCTGCGGCGATCAGGAAGACTATGCCGAGTACTTCTGCGACGCGATGGGCACCATCCGCGATATTATCGAACCGCGCGGCGCCGCTATCGTCGGCCACTGGCCAACCAAAGGCTACCATTTCGAAGCCTCCAAGGGTCTGGCGGACGACGACAACTTTATCGGTTTGGCCATTGATGAAGATCGCCAGCCGGAACTGACCAACGAACGCGTAGAAGCCTGGGTCAAACAGATCGTCGCAGAGTTGAGCCTGGCCGATATCATCGGCTGATGTTATGCTCCGCAATGCTGCGAGACGGGCCCTGCTGACCGGCGGGGCCGTTATCGGCATCACGGATTGAAGCAATAGAAGCTACATATTAGTAACTTCCCTCCCCGTCACGGTAGACTCTGGCCCCGGTTTATCCCATTCATCAAGATGTTGCACGCGCAACATGTAACGGTGCAATAGACTTTTGTTAACAACCGGCGGTTTCCATTTAGGTCAACCGGTTCTATAATGAGTCGCTATTAACGCTTTGTGCCGACCGATGCCACAGGCAACAATGCCTCAACTGATTAGCATAGTAACAGGACTGAATCCGCATGACTGACAACAACACCGCATTGAAGAAGGCCGGCTTAAAAGTCACGCTTCCGCGACTCAAAATCCTGGAAGTGCTGCAAGATCCGGCTTGCCATCATGTCAGTGCGGAAGATTTGTATAAGAAACTGATCGACATGGGCGAAGAGATTGGTCTGGCGACGGTTTACCGCGTACTGAACCAGTTTGACGACGCCGGTATCGTTACCCGTCACAACTTCGAAGGCGGCAAGTCCGTATTTGAGCTGACCCAACAGCATCACCACGATCACCTGATCTGCCTGGACTGCGGCAAAGTGATCGAGTTCAGCGATGAGTCCATTGAAGCACGTCAGCGTGATATCGCCAAACAGCACGGCATCAAACTCACCAACCACAGCCTGTACCTGTATGGCCACTGCACCAGCGGTGACTGCCGTGAAAACGATACGCTGCATAACAAGAAATAAAGCTGGCCTGCCAGCGTAAATCAGGAACCGCCGCACGGCGGTTTTTTTATGCCTGTCGCTCGAGGAGCCGCTGCGGCGCCCGCCGTTATAGCGATGGGCGCCGCAGACGTTTGGCTTAGGCCGTTACCGGCTCCGCACGGCTGAAGCGCTTGCCGTCCGGGCTTGCCGAACGCACCTGCACCTCGCCCTGCACCGCCGGTCTGGCGGCGTCATCATAACGCTGCCAGCGCTGGCCGCCGTCGGTCGAATACTCGATGGTCAGGCCCGGCAGCGCAATATTGGCTTCCAGCCTGCCGCCGACTATGCGCGCGCCCGGCACCGGCAGACGGTAACTGATGCCACCCGCATCCAGCTTGGCCAGCTCACGCTGCCCCAGGATATTGGCAAAAACCTGCCACTCCTGCGCCAGCTTTTTGCCGTCGACAAAGCGGGTTTCCCCCCCCTTGTACTCGCGGCCCGCCTGATAGTCCAGTTCCCAGTCGGCGCGGTGCCAGGCGCGCTCGGCCACCGACAGCGCACGTGGGAAGATCATATACTCCATCTGCGGATCGGTTCGTACCACCTCGCTCCACAGCTGGGCGGACAGACCGTGCGCCCCCGGCCACGGCTTGTCGCTTTTGGCGCTGAACGCGTTGCCGTCGCGGTCAACCGAGGTTTCGGCGTTTTGCGGCATATTGTCCGGGGCAAAGCTGAAGATCTTGCGCTCGTCGCTGAAGCGGGTGCCCCAGTAATAGCCGCTGTCGTTCGGATTCACTTCATACGGGAAGTCCAAATAGACATAGTCCGGGTTGGAGACCACCACTTCATAACCCTTGTTGGCCCAGTCGTTCACCGAGTCAAAGCCGCCCCAGTACAGGGTATCCCAGAAGTTGACGCCCACGCGCGAGGTGGCGAACGCTTTGGCGTCCTTGGCATCTTTCAGGCCATCCTGCCAGGCCTGCATCCGATCGATACCGTGCGCCTTCACCAGCTTGCTGACCTCCTGGCCAAAGTAGCTCGGCAGATGTTCCATATCCGCCACTTTACCGCTGTCGATCAGCCGCTGGCAGGCCTGCGACTTCGCCCATGGCTTATCTTCCTTGCTCAGATCGAGCATCCCCTTGCCCGCCTCAGGTTTCTTCACGTCGGTGTAACCGGCCCCCAGACGGATGTTTTTCGCCTCATCGCCGCCAAAGTGCCAGGTGCCGATCGGCTGCCCCGCCTCCTGATGCATTTTGACCAGTTCCCCCATCACTTTGTCGACAAAGCGGGTGGAGGAGTCCAGGCACGGGTTCAGGTAGCTCTGGCGGTTGAAGAACTGTACCGAGGTGGTGTTCGAGGTATCGGTCGGGTCGACCAGCCGGTACGCCTCCGCCTCCTGCTGCTTGCCCTGCGCCATCAGTTTCTGGTAGCGCGCCTCCATGGAAACTACCGCCGCGCGGGCGTGCGCCGGCATGTCGATTTCCGGGATCACCTCAATATGTCGCGCCTGCGCATACTTGAGAATGTCGATGTAATCCTGGCGCGAGAAGAAACCGCCGTAGACACCCGGCCCCTGACCGTACTGCGGCAGCAGACAGGTGGTTTCGCTCAGGTCATGGCAGCGCTGCGCACCGACGTCCGTCAACTCCGGCAGGCCAGGGATTTCAATACGCCAGCCCTCATCATCGGTCAGGTGGAAATGGAATTTATTCAGCTTATAGGCCGCCATCTGATCCAGCAGGCGCAGCACGGCGTCCTTATGGTGGAAATTGCGCGCCACGTCGAGGAACAGCCCGCGGTAGGCAAAGCGCGGCGCGTCGCTCGCCTCCAGCGCGGCAATCTTCTTCTCGCCATTCAGCGGAATCAGCGACAAAATGGACTGCAGACCGTAGAACACCCCGCTCTGGTCAAAGCCGGTAATCCGCGCTTCCTTCTCGCTCAGCGTCAGTTTATAGGCGCCGGATTGCGCTATCTCGCCGCTAAACGATGCCGGTCTGATCTCGGTGACGATCGGATAGCCCGTCGCCACACTTGCGACGCCAAGCTGCTTAAAGCGCTCGCGCACCACCTCCGCTGACGCCGGCTCCAGCGCGTCGAGGTTCAGCGCCACGCCGTTGCCAAGATCGATATCCTGCGCATGGATCTGTACCGACATCGGCGTCGGGATAATCTGGCCGCGCAGCGAGGCGGCCGGCAACGTCTGCACATCCGCGTTGCGCGTAAAGCGCGAGGCCGGCGTCATCAGCACGTTGTTATCGTCTTTGGTGCGCTTCCACTGGTCGTCGCCGAACGGCGCCACAAACCGGTCCAGATCTTCAGTATCGGTATTGACCAGCACCTGCGGTTTAGCGTCGCCAGCGGTGGCATACCAGCGCGGCAGGAAATCGGTCTTAAACAGCTGCCAGTACTCCGCCACAATGGGAATTTCCACCGCCTGGTTGGCCGGGAAGCCCCGGAACGCCGCGGTCGGCTCCAGCTTATACAGATCGCCGGTCAGGTGAGTGATGCGGAACTGCTTATTGCCCACCTCCAGCGTCTGACGCGGGCTGTGGAAATAGATGGCCCAGTCTTTGGCGGTAATCGCCTGGCCGCCGTTGGCCAGCGTGATCAGCACCTTGTTGCAGGCCGCCCAGTCGGCACCCAGCCTGGCGCAGTCCACGCCGCTGTCGGCGGCGCGGTTATCCAGCATTTTGATATTCAGCTTCAGCTGGCTGAGGCGCTCCACCAGCGGCTGATCCGCCATGGCGCTGCCGGCCGCGCCGAACATGCCGGCGGTCGCCGCCAATACGGCCAGGGCACTCAGTTTAAATTTATTCATCTTCAGCCTCCTTGGTAATCGTGGTTATTCGCCCGAATTTCTTGCCACAGCCGGCCACAGCGCGCCTGATACGCCTGGCCGTCGCCGCTGTGCAGCGCCTGAATGCATTTTTGATAATCCATCACGCGCACCGTTTCCTGTGCGGCAAACGTCTGGTGCCGCCGCTCTTGCCGCAAGACCTCCAGCACCGCCTGACAGGACTGCAATTTTTCCGGCGACCCTTCCGCGGTATTGATGCAGGCGGCGTAAGCCTGCCGTAACCGGCCATCCTCCGGCGCCGCCTGCGGCTGTACGCAGCCGGTCAGCCCCGCCGCGATCGCGGCCGCCAACAACATTGTTCTCATCATGCAACTGCCCCCTGTAACCCTGCCCCGACGCCGGGGCAGCGATTAAAAGATGGTGAACGGTGCGATAACCATAAATTTGACGTCGCGCTCATCCTGGAAGATGTTGCCGTAGCCGCCGCCCCAGCTCGGAATATCGGAGTGGTTGTCATACTGCGTGAAGTGCAGCTTGAACAGCGTGCCCTTGGCGCGCCCTTCCTGCACGGTGTACATGGCGTCCAGGCTGTAGGCGCTCTCTTTCAGGCGCTGGCTCTGGTCATAGATCGGGTTGGTGCTCGGTTTGGCGTCCCAGGCGTAGACGTAAGAGCCGCCGACCGCCCAGCCCGGCAGGTTCCACTTGCTCAGGTCGTACATCACCCCGGCGTAGAGCGCTTTCTCGCCGTTGGCGTTAAAGTCGGAGCGGTTGTCCCACCACACATCCAGGCGGCCGTTTGAGGAGGCATAGGTCGGCGTCATGCGCTGCAGGAAGTACCCCTGATTGCCCTCGGCCTTGACCATGGTGCCCTCCAGACGCCAGGTAAACTGACCGGTGGTGTAACCGAAGGTCAGCGCCTGCAGCCAGGCCAGCCCGTCATAGATGCTGTTGGGATCGTGCCGGTCGCTGATGCGGTCTTCAGCGCCGTAGAATTGATAGCTGGTGGTGAGCGGATTGCCGAACAGTTCAAACTGATAGGCGGCTTTGGCGAAATACTGGTTCACGTAGCCCTGCGCCTGCCCAAACGCCGCTTCCAGCACCAGATCGTTTTTGAAATCATATTTAGCGCCGACGGAGTGCAAATAAGACACCGAGGTTTTCCGGTCATTCTGGCGGAAGTCGTCCATCACGGTATGCCATGGCGCTTTATATTTATCGGCCCACATATAAGAGAAACTCAGCGCGCCGGCATCGCCGTAGTCAAAGTTGGCGCCGGCCTCCGCACCGCGATAGGTGCCCGGTAAAAAGCTCCAGTGCGGCGCCAGCAGCGTTTGCCCGCTGGGCTGAATATAGCCGGCGCGCGCCCAGACCGGGCCATATTTGAATTTGGCGGCGGCCTTGTACAGGCTGACCCCGCCCTTATCGCCCTGATAGGTTTCATCATAGGTGCGGTTGCTGCTGGAAAAGGCGATTTCGTTCGGGTGGCCGCTGTCTTTGCTTTCCGCAATTTCAATTGCGCTGAAGGCGGCAACGTCCAGGCCCAGCATGTCCCAGGCGTAGCCGGAACTGAAATCCAGGCTCAGGTTGGCGGTCGCATGGGACAAATTGGTGGTGTAGCTGTTGTAGTCGGGATTATTTACCGTGACGCTGCTGCCGTCCGGCCTGGTCATCTCTTTGGTTTTATTTAAATCTTTACGATCGCGTTCGCGCTGCCAGTAATACAGGCCGCCGCTGAGCGTGGAATCCTCGATAAACCCTGCTGCCTGCGCCGCCGGGGGCATCGCCAGCCCCGTCCCCAACAGCGCGCCCGCGACAGCAAGCGTCAGCGTATTACGCCGAACACCGTGCGTAGCCATAATAAAATTCCTCTTTGACATAAAAGTACGGCCGCCGCTGCCCATCACCGCCTCGAACGGCCGCTAATAAAAAACCCTGAAACGGGTAAAAAGTGTTGCCGTCGGAAAAACCCCACAGCATTTATTGCTAATTACAGACTATTTTTCGCGATGCGAATTATCAAATGAAAAATGCAATAAGTTTGTCAAAGTATGACAAGGAGCACATATTGATGAGGATTTGTTACGCGTCAAAAAAATAGCGAGAGTTAATATAAAAGTTAAGTTAAATCAAAAAGAAATATACTAACAATATCGATTTAGCCTGAGTTGAATGGTTTCAGCTCAATGTTAGGGGAAAAATAGCAAAAAACAGAGAGCGCTCTCTTATCTCCATTATTTTCCGTCACGAATATATAAGTTAATATTAATAAATGACGGCATGTTGATGGCGTTCAGCGCGCGATGCAATAAAAACCGCCTGATTATCCCGGTAATATCGGCTAATGACGTTTAATCGTGCGGCAACCGCCCGGGGATTAACTGTAAAAATATTGAAGTATCGGACAGAGAGATAAAAAAAAAAGCGCAACCAAGGTTGCGCTTTTATCAGCGGAATGGCCGTAAGCCGGGCTTATGCGCCCACTTTCGCCCAGGTGTCGCGCAGGCCCACGGTGCGGTTAAACACCAGATGCTCGGCCGAAGAGTCGCGGCTGTCGGCACAGAAATAGCCTTCACGCTCAAACTGATAGGCGTGCTCAGGCTGCGCCTGCGCCAGGCTTGGCTCAACAAAGCCCTGCTTGACTACCAGCGATTCCGGGTTAATGGTGGCGAGGAAGTCCTCTGCCGCGCCCGGGTTCGCCACGCTGAACAGGCGATCGTACAGGCGGATTTCCGCCGGCACCGCATGCGCCGCCGACACCCAGTGAATCACGCCCTTCACCTTGCGGCCGTCGGCCGGATCTTTACTCAACGTCTCGGCATCATAGCTGCAGAAGATAGTGGTGATTTCACCGGCGTCGTCTTTCTCAACGCGCTCCGCCTTGATCACGTAGGCATTACGCAGACGCACTTCTTTGCCCAGCACCAGACGCTTGTACTGCTTGTTGGCTTCTTCACGGAAGTCAGCGCGGTCGATATACACTTCGCGGCTGAACGGCACTTCGCGGCTGCCCATTTCCGGCTTGTTCGGATGGTTAGGCATGGTCACCGTTTCCACCCGATCCGCCGGCAGGTTCTCGATCACCACTTTGACCGGATCCAGCACCGCCATGGCGCGCGGCGCGTTCTCGTTCAGATCGTCGCGGATGCATGACTCCAGCGCCATCATTTCGACGTTGTTGTCCTGCTTGGTCACGCCGATACGCTGACAGAATTCGCGGATCGAGGCGGCGGTATAGCCGCGACGACGCAGACCGGATACGGTCGGCATACGCGGATCGTCCCAGCCTTCCACGATCTTCTCGGTCACCAGCTGGTTCAGCTTGCGCTTCGACATGATGGCGTACTCAAGGTTGAGACGCGAGAATTCGTACTGACGCGGATGGCAAGGAATGGTGATGTTATCCAGCACCCAGTCATACAGACGGCGGTTGTCCTGGAATTCCAGCGTACACAGCGAATGGGTAATGCCTTCCAACGCATCGGAAATGCAGTGGGTGAAGTCGTACATCGGATAGATGCACCACTTGTTGCCCGTCTGGTGGTGTTCGGCAAACTTGATCCGATACAGCACCGGGTCGCGCATTACGATAAACGGCGACGCCATATCGATTTTGGCGCGCAGGCAGGCGGTGCCTTCGGCAAACTCGCCGTTACGCATTTTTTCGAACAGCGCCAGGTTCTCTTCCACCGTGCGGTCGCGGTACGGGCTGTTTTTGCCCGGCGCGGTCAGGGTGCCGCGGTATTCGCGGATTTGCTCCGGCGTCAGTTCATCAACATAGGCCAGGCCTTTGCCGATCAGCTCAACGGCATAGTGGTGCAGCTGGTCGAAATAGTCAGAGGAGTAACGAACGTTGCCGCTCCATTGGAAACCCAGCCACTCAACGTCATGCTTGATGGAATCAACGAACTCGATATCTTCTTTCACCGGGTTGGTATCATCAAAACGCAGGTTGCACTGCCCCTGGTAATCCTTGGCAATGCCAAAGTTCAGGCAGATGGATTTCGCATGGCCGATGTGCAGATAGCCATTAGGTTCAGGCGGGAAGCGGGTATGAACCGTCGTATGCTTCCCTGACGCCAGATCTTCATCGATGATCTGACGGATAAAATTGGTTGGGCGGGCTTCTGCCTCACTCATTTCACTATTCCTCAAATGCAAAGTGCTTCACATAACCGCCTATGATCCAACAAGCCACGTTTGGAAACAACCGTTAGTTTCAGCAAAAAATATTATCTCCGCCCCATCATGCGCCATTGCACCGGAAAAGTGCAACCTGTCCCCGAGCGCCCAATAAAAAAGCGGGAAGAGATTGCTCTCTTCCCGCCAAACGCCGGGTGCGTCCCGTCATGACTCGTTGGCACCCAATATGGTACTACTCAGGTAAAAATCGTTATTTCTTGATCACGTACAGTCGGGTCTGGCCGGCAACCACGTTGCCGCTCGCCAGTTCGCCCAGGCCGGCGTAATCATCCACGTTGCTGACCACCACCGGGCTGATCATCGAACGTGCGTTAGCGTTCAGGTAGGCCAGATCCATCTCCAGCACCGGTTCACCGGCTTTCACCTCGGCCCCCTCTTCCACCAGGCGTTTGAAGCCCTGGCCGTTGAGCGCCACGGTATCGATGCCCATATGCACCACCAGCTCAACGCCCTTGTCGGTTTCCAGGCAGAAGGCATGGTTGGTGTTGAAGATTTTCACTACCGTGCCGTCGGCCGGCGCAACCACGATGCTGTCGGTCGGGCGGATCGCCACGCCGTCGCCCACCGCTTTGCTGGCAAAGGCCTCGTCCGGTACCTGATCCAGCGCCACGACTTCGCCGCTGACCGGCGCGACCAACGCTTCCAGCTCCACGGCCTGCGGCGCGTTAGGCACCACCTGCGGCTTCGCTTCGGCCTGCGGCGTCGTCGGCACGCTGGCGGCGGCGACCGGACCGGCGGCCACCACGCCGCGCATCGCGCTGGCGATAAGCTCGGCCTGCGTGCCGACAATCACCTGCACGCTCTGCTTGTTCAGACGGATCACGCCGGAGGCGCCCAGACGTTTCGCCAGTGCATCGTTCACCAGCGCGGAATCTTTCACATTCAGACGCAGGCGGGTGATGCAGGCGTCAATCCCGGTCAGGTTATCGGAACCACCAATCGCGCTCACATAGCGGCGAGCCAGCGTGGTGGTGGCGTTTTCATCTTTGCCGGCGGCGGCGTCGACATCGTAACCGTCGGTTTCATCACCGGCGACCGCCAGTTCACGACCCGGGGTCATCAGGTTGAATTTGGTGATGGTGAAACGGAACACCGCATAGTAGATGACGAAGAACACCAGCCCCTGCGGGATCAGCATGTACCAGTGGGTCGCCAGCGGGTTGCGGGAGGCCAGCGCCATATCCACCAGGCCGGCGCTGAAGCCGAAGCCGGCAATCCAGTGCATGCTGGCGGCGATAAAGACGGAAATACCGGTCAGGATCGCGTGGATCACGTACAGCACCGGCGCCACGAACATAAAGGAGAACTCCAGCGGCTCGGTGATGCCGGTGAAGAAGGCGGCAAACGCCGCGGCCATCATGATGCCCGCCACTTTAGCCTTGTTCTCTGGACGCGCGCAGTGGTAAATCGCCAGCGCCGCACCCGGCAGGCCGAACATCATGATGGGGAAGAAGCCCGCCTGATAACGACCGGTGATGCCCACCACCGCCTTGCCAGCTTCAATAGACTGCTGGCCGCCGAGGAAGTTAGGGATATCGTTAATGCCGGCCACGTCGAACCAGAACACCGAGTTCAGCGCGTGGTGCAGGCCAACCGGGATCAGCAGACGGTTGAAGAAGGCGTACAGACCGGCGCCGACCGAGCCCATTTTCTGGATATATTCACCGAAGTTCACCAGACCGTTAAAGATCAGCGGCCAGACGTACATCAGGATAAAGGCGACCAGAATCATCAGGAAGGAGATCAGGATCGGCACCAGGCGGCGGCCGCTGAAGAACGACAGCGCCTTCGGCAGCTCGACGCTGCTGAAGCGGTTGTAGATTTCGGCGGAGATAATCCCCACCAGGATCCCCACGAACTGGTTTTCAATTTTACCAAACGCGGCGGGCACCTGATCCAGCGGGATTTTCTGAATCATCGATACCGCGGCCGGCGAACAGAGGGTGGTCAACACCAGGAAGCCGACGAAGCCGGTCAGCGCCGCCGCGCCGTCCTTGTCCTTCGACATGCCGTAGGCGACGCCAATGGCGAACAGCACCGACATATTGTCGATAATGGCCGAGCCGGACTTAATAAAGAACGCGGCAACCGCGTTGTCGCCGCCCCAACCTACCGGGTCAATCCAGTAGCCGACGCCCATTAATATCGCGGCGGCCGGCAGCGTGGCGACCGGCACCATCAAGGCACGCCCCACTTTTTGTAAGTAACTAAGAATGTTCACCTTTTCCCCCTATTCATCCGCGGACGGATCCTATTGGTAGTTTATTGAGAAATCTCACTACCTTTTTAAAAATAACGCATGGCACACATTACTCATGCGGAGTGTAAAAAAATTAATTCGTATCGCAAATTAAAACCTCCCTTTTTGTGATTTAAATCACCAAAAAGGTCAGTTTAACGATGACATTGCTAGCCATCGCACAAAACTTATTTTATCATTAAAAAAATCGATACTGAGGCTCCCCAACGCAGAAACGATAAAGCTGGATTAGGCTTAAGCCTTCTGTCAGGGCTCGATCAGTATAGCCATAGTTTACTTACCCAAGAGGTGTATGATGAGACTTATCCCACTGAAAGATACCGCACAAGTAGGCAAATGGGCCGCCCGCCATATCGTACAACGCATCAATGCCTTCAACCCGACGGCGGAACGTCCGTTCGTGCTGGGCCTGCCGACCGGCGGCACGCCGCTGGAAGCCTACAAACATCTGATTGCGATGCACAAAGCAGGTGAAGTAAGCTTTAAGCACGTTGTGACGTTCAATATGGATGAATATGTTGGCCTGCCGCAGGAGCACCCGGAAAGCTATCATACCTTCATGTACCGTAATTTCTTTGATCACGTTGATATCCCGCGTGAAAATATCAATCTGTTGAACGGTAACGCACCAGACGTCGACGCCGAATGCCGCCGCTATGAAGAGAAAATCAAAGCCTACGGCAAAATTAATCTGTTTATGGGCGGCGTGGGAATTGACGGCCATATCGCCTTTAATGAGCCGGCCTCTTCGCTGGCGTCCCGCACCCGGATCAAAACGCTGACCGAAGATACCCGCATCGCCAACTCGCGCTTCTTCGGCGGCGACGTCAGCCAGGTGCCGAAATACGCCCTGACCGTCGGCGTCGGTACGCTGCTGGATGCGGAAGAAGTGATGATTCTGGTGACCGGCCACGCCAAGGCGCAGGCGCTGGAGGCGGCGGTAGAAGGCAACGTCAACCATATGTGGACCATCAGCTGTCTGCAGCTGCACGCCAAAGCCATCGTGGTATGCGACGAGCCGTCCACCATGGAGCTGAAGGTTAAAACCGTTAAGTACTTCCGTGAACTGGAAGCGGAAAGCGTGAAGAATCTTTAATTTTTGTTTGTAGGGGGCTACATGTTCGCTTTAATCCACGGCCGTATTTACACCGGCCACGACGTGCTTGATGACCATGCGGTAGTGATCGCCGACGGCCTGATTGAACGCGTTTGCCCGTTGGCCGAACTGCCGGCCGGCATCGAAACGCGCGACCTGGGCGGCGCCCTGTTGGCCCCCGGTTTTATTGATGTCCAGCTGAACGGCTGCGGCGGCGTCCAGTTTAACGACGCGCTGGAGGCCATCTCCGAGGAGACGCTGGAGATCATGCAGCACGCCAATGAGAAATCGGGCTGCACCAGCTACCTGCCGACGCTGATCACCAGCAGCGACGAATTTATGAAGCACAGCGTCGAGGTGATGCGCGCTTATCTGAAAAAACGGCGCAATCAGGCGCTTGGCCTGCACCTGGAAGGGCCTTACCTCAGCCCGCAGAAAAAAGGCACCCATAACCCGGCCTTTATCCGCCGCGCGGACAAAGAGATGGTGGACTATATGTGCGCCAACGCCGATGTCATCACCAAGGTGACGCTGGCGCCGGAAATGGTGGAGCCGCACTTTATCACCCAGCTGCGCGACGCCGGCATCATCGTTTCCGCCGGCCACTCCAACGCCACCTATGAACAGGCGCGCACCGGCTTTGCCGCCGGCATCAGCTTCGCCACCCACCTGTACAACGCCATGCCGTACATCACCGGCCGCGAGCCGGGGCTGATGGGCGCGATCTTCGATACGCCGGAAGTGTATACCGGGATTATCGCCGACGGTCATCACGTCGCCTGGGCGAGTATCCGTAACGCCAAACGCCTGAAAGGTGATAAGTTGGTGCTGGTCACCGACGCCACCGCACCGGCGGGCGCCGATATTGATCAATTTATTTTCGCCGGTAAAACCATATACTATCGGGACGGGCTGTGTGTCGATGAGAACGGCACCCTGAGCGGTTCTGCGCTGACAATGATTGAAGCGGTGCGGAACAGCGTGGAACATGTCGGCATCGCCCTTGATGAAGCCCTGCGTATGGCCACGCTCTATCCGGCGCGCGCCATCGGCGTAGACCAGCGTCTGGGCAGTATCGAAGCCGGTAAAGTGGCGAACCTGACCGCCTTTACCCGCGACTTCACCATTACCAAAACGCTCGTTAACGGTAACGAGGTTTAATCAGACAGCGAGTAACTTTATTGATGAGCACTGGCGGACAGGCACAGATCGGCAACGTAGACTTAGTCAAACAACTTAACGGCGCGGCGGTATACCGCCTGATTGACCAGCAAGGGCCAATCTCGCGCATCCAAATCGCCGAACTTAGCCAACTAGCCCCCGCCAGCGTGACTAAAATTACCCGCCAGCTGCTGGAGCGCGGGCTGATCAAAGAGGTCGATCAGCAAGCCTCCACCGGCGGCCGCCGCGCCATCTCCATCGTCAGCGAAACCCGTCAGTTTCACACCGTCGCCGTGCGCCTTGGCCGTCACGA
This sequence comes from Serratia sp. FGI94, assembly GCF_000330865.1. NCBI lineage: Bacteria > Pseudomonadati > Pseudomonadota > Gammaproteobacteria > Enterobacterales > Yersiniaceae > Serratia > Serratia sp. FGI94. The sequence goes on along the minus strand of NC_020064.1, from coordinate 1,204,372 downwards.
CGCCACCATCACCCTGTATGACATGAGCGGTAAATCGCTCGGCGAAGAGCACTATCCGCTGCCGGAACGCACGCAGGAAACGCTGGAAAACGCCCTGTTCAACGCTATCGAACAGTTTATCGCCAGCTACCAGCGCAAGCTGCGCGAGCTGATCGCCATCTCGGTGATTTTGCCCGGGCTGGTCGATCCTTCTCACGGCATCGTGCGCTATATGCCGCATATCGGCGTCGATAACTGGCCGCTGGTCGAGCACCTGCAGCAGCGCTTCAACGTCACCAGCTTCGTCGGCCATGATATCCGCAGCCTGGCGCTGGCGGAGCACTACTTCGGCGCCACGCGCGACTGCGAAGACTCCATTCTGGTGCGGCTGCACCGCGGCACCGGCGCCGGCATTATCGTTAACGGCCAGATCTTCCTCGGCAATAACGGCAACGTCGGCGAAATCGGCCATATTCAAATCGACCCGCTCGGCGAACGCTGCCACTGCGGCAATTTCGGCTGTCTGGAAACCGTTGCCGCCAACGCCGCCATCGAACAGCGGGTGCGCCAGCTGCTGGCGCAGGGCTATCCCAGCAAGCTGCTGTCGCCGGACGACTGCGGTATCAACGCCATTTGCAAGGCCGCCAACCGCGGCGACCTGCTGGCCGGCGAAGTGATCGACCACGTCGGCCGCTACCTGGGCAAAGCGGTGGCGATCGCCATCAACCTGTTTAACCCGCAAAAAGTGGTGATCGCCGGCGAGATCACCGAAGCGCATAAAGTCCTGTTGCCGGCGATACAAAGCTGCATCAATAATCAGGTACTGAAAGATTTCCGTAAAAACCTGCCGGTCGTCACGTCGGAACTTGACCATCGTTCGGCGATCGGCGCGTTTGCTCTAGCCAAGCGCGCCATGCTCAACGGCGTGCTGCTGCAGCGCCTGCTGGAAAACTGACCCTATTTTCAGGCGGAGGGCAGCACGCTCTCCGCCGTCTTGATGAGATCCCCCCACCATGACGATTAAAAACGTAATCTGTGATATCGACGGCGTACTGATGCATGACAATACCGCCGTTCCCGGCGCCGACCGCTTTCTGGCGCGCATTCAGGAACAGGGCATGCCGTTGGTGGTGCTGACCAACTACCCGTCGCAGACCGCGCAGGATCTGGCCAACCGCTTTGCCGCCGCCGGTCTGGACGTGCCGGAAAGCGCGTTCTATACCTCGGCGATGGCCACCGCCGATTTCCTGCGCCGTCAGGAAGGGAAAAAAGCCTATGTGGTGGGCGAAGGCGCGTTAATTCACGAACTGTATAAAGCCGGCTTCACCATTACCGACATCAACCCCGACTTTGTGATCGTCGGCGAGACCCGCTCTTACAACTGGGAGATGATCCACAAGGCCGCCTACTTCGTCAGTAACGGCGCGCGCTTTATCGCCACCAACCCGGATACCCACGGCCACGGCTTTGTGCCGGCCTGCGGCGCGCTGTGCGCCCCGATCGAAAAGATCACCGGCCGTAAACCGTTTTACGTCGGTAAGCCCAGCCCGTGGATCATTCGCGCCGCGCTGAACAAGATGCAGGCCCACTCGGAAGAGACGGTGATCGTCGGCGATAACCTGCGCACCGACATTCTGGCCGGCTTCCAGGCCGGCCTGGAAACGATTCTGGTGCTGTCCGGCGTCTCTACGCCGAACGATATTGAAAGCATGCCTTTCCGCCCGACCTACATCTTCCCATCGGTCGCCGATATCGACCTGTTCTGATCCCTGCGGCGGCGGGTTCCCGTCGCCGTATCCCTTCCCGCCTTTCCCCGCCATCATCTTGAATTTTATTTATTTGTCGCGGATAAAACTTTCATTCTGCCGCCGGTGAAACCACGCATTATTTCATTACGCGCAGGCCGGCCATCGCCGCCGCGCGCCACGTTATCCTTCCCTAAAATATGACGAGGTTATGATGAGTGAGATAAATGCAACCACGGTTAACAACACCATGCCGGATATCAGCGGTAAAAAAATCCTGATGGGTTTCTGGCATAACTGGCAGGCGGGCGCCAGCGACGGCTATCAGCAGGGGCAATTCGCCAATATGAACCTGACCGATATTCCCGAGGCCTATAACGTTATCGCCGTCGCCTTTATGAAGGGCCAGGGCATTCCGACGTTCAAACCGTATAACCTGACGGACGAAGCGTTCCGCAGCCAGGTCGAAACGCTCAACGGCCAGGGACGTGCGGTGCTGATCTCCCTCGGCGGCGCCGACGCGCATATTGAGCTGAAGACCGGCGACGAAGAGAAACTAAAAGATGAGATTATCCGCCTGGTGGAAACCTACGGTTTTGACGGGCTGGATATCGATCTGGAACAGGCCGCGATTGGCGCCGCCAATAATAAAACCGTGCTGCCCGCCGCGTTGAAAAGCGTTAAGGCGCATTACGCCGCGCAGGGGAAAAACTTCATCATCAGCATGGCGCCGGAATTCCCCTATTTACGCACCGGCGGCAGCTACCTGGACTATATTAACGCGCTCGACGGCGTGTATGACTTTATTGCGCCGCAATACTATAACCAGGGCGGCGACGGCCTGTGGGTTGAGGAGGCCAACGGCGGCGCCGGCGCCTGGATCACGCAAAACAACGACGCGATGAAAGAGGACTTTCTGTTTTACCTGACCGAAAGCCTGGTAACGGGCAGCCGCGGCTTTGCGCGTATCCCCGCAGACAAGTTCGCCATCGGCCTGCCCAGCAACGTCGACGCCGCCGCAACCGGCTATGTGGTCGACCCGCAGGCGGTCTACAACGCCTTCCGGCGCCTGGATGATAAAGCGCTGTCAATCAAAGGGCTGATGACCTGGTCCATCAACTGGGACAACGGTAAAAGCAAAAGCGGCGTGCCCTACGCCTGGGAATTCAGCACGCGCTATCGCGCCTTGATTCACGGCAACGGTTAACCCACCCGGCATTTCCCTGCCCGGGTTACCGGCCGGCGAACATCGCCGCGCCGGTAACCTGTCTGATGCTTAATCTTTCCCGCCGCCGAGCGCCCGAAAAACCACCGGCGGCGCGCTTCATTTAACGATTCATCAAAAAATACGCCTTAAATATGAATATCCGTTAAAATTTGGCACCCCACCAATAACTATTTTCCCCCTGAATATGAAAACGCTTGCGCCCGACGTCGCTTTTGGCGCATTTTCATAAACAGCCCGCAGCCATGCTTCCGGCTGCGTATAACAGCAAAAAACAACATCACAGTCCCAGAAAAAGTCGTTTAGGAGAGTTTGTATGTGTTCTATTTTCGGTGTGCTCGATCTGAAGTCCGATCCCGCTGAGCTGCGTAAAAAAGCGCTCGAGCTGTCTCGTTTGATGCGCCACCGCGGCCCGGACTGGTCCGGCATTTACGCCAGCGATAAAGCCATTCTGGCGCATGAGCGCCTGTCGATCGTCGATGTCAATAACGGCGCGCAGCCGCTGTATAACGCGGCACATACTCACGTTCTGGCGGTAAACGGCGAAATCTACAACCACCAGACGCTGCGCGACGCCTTGAGCGACCGCTATCAGTTCCAGACCGGCTCCGACTGTGAAGTGATCCTGGCGCTGTATCAGGAGAAAGGCCCGGCGTTCCTCGACGATCTGCAGGGGATGTTCGCCTTCGCGCTGTATGACGCGGAAAAAGACGCCTACCTGATCGGCCGCGACCATATCGGCATCATTCCGCTGTATATGGGCTTTGATGAGCACGGCAACCTGTTCGTCGCCTCGGAAATGAAGGCGCTGGTGCCGGTCTGCCGCACCATTAAAGAGTTCCCCGCCGGCAGCTACCTGTGGAGCCAGGACGGCGAGATCCGCCAATATTACCAGCGCGACTGGTTTGACTATGACAGCGTCAAAGACAGCGTCACCGACGCCAATGCGCTGCGCAACGCGCTGGAAGAGTCGGTAAAAAGCCACCTGATGTCCGACGTGCCTTACGGCGTGCTGCTGTCCGGCGGCCTGGACTCGTCGGTGATTTCCGCCATCACCAAAAAATACGCCGCGCGCCGCGTGGAAGATCAGGAGCGCAGCGAAGCCTGGTGGCCGCAGCTGCACTCGTTCGCCGTCGGCCTGCAGGGTTCGCCGGATCTGCGCGCCGCACAGGAGGTGGCCAACCACCTCGGCACCGTGCACCATGAAATTCACTTCACCGTGCAGGAAGGCCTGGACGCCATCCGCGACGTGATTTACCACATTGAAACCTACGACGTCACCACCATCCGCGCCTCGACGCCGATGTATCTGATGTCGCGCAAGATCAAGGCAATGGGCATCAAGATGGTGCTGTCCGGCGAAGGTGCAGACGAAGTGTTCGGCGGCTACCTTTACTTCCATAAGGCGCCGGACGCGCGCGAGTTCCACGACGAGACGGTGCGTAAACTGCTGGCGCTGCATATGTTCGACTGCGCGCGCGCCAACAAGGCGATGTCCGCCTGGGGCGTTGAGGCGCGCGTGCCGTTCCTCGACAAGAAATTCCTCGACGTGGCGATGCGCATCAACCCGCAGGATAAAATGTGCGGCAACGGTAAAATGGAAAAACACATCATCCGCGAGTGTTTCGAGTCCTATCTGCCGGCCAGCGTGGCCTGGCGCCAGAAAGAGCAGTTCTCCGACGGCGTGGGCTACAGCTGGATTGACACCTTAAAAGAGGTGGCTGCGCAGCAAATCAGCGACCAACAGCTCGAAACCGCACGTTTCCGTTTCCCGTACAACACGCCGACCTCGAAAGAAGGCTACCTGTACCGTGAGATTTTCGAAGAGCTGTTCCCGCTGCCAAGCGCCGCCGAGTGCGTACCGGGCGGCCCGTCGGTGGCCTGTTCATCAGCCAAGGCGATTGAGTGGGATGAATCATTCAAAAAAATGGACGATCCGTCCGGCCGCGCCGTCGGCGTGCACCAGTCCGCCTATCAGTAAACCGCTATAGATCAATACGACGGCGAACCTGCGGGTTCGCCTTTTTGTTGATGTTTTAAACCATAAATTGAATGAATTGCCGATTTTATCGCCATACTGTTCACAACCCAGACAAACGGCAGCCTGCAACGCTTTTTCGGCAAAAAACTTGTTGACGCAAATCGGTCATATACGCATAATGCGCCCCGCAACGCCGATGAAGGTAGCGCGAAAAAAGATGGCTACGTAGCTCAGCTGGTTAGAGCACATCACTCATAATGATGGGGTCACAGGTTCGAATCCCGTCGTAGCCACCATCTTTTTTGCGGGAGTGGCGAAATTGGTAGACGCACCAGATTTAGGTTCTGGCGCCGCAAGGTGTGCGAGTTCAAGTCTCGCCTCCCGCACCACTCTCTTCATCGTCGTCGGCTCTGCTGATGGGGTATCGCCAAGCGGTAAGGCACCGGTTTTTGATACCGGCATTCCCTGGTTCGAATCCAGGTACCCCAGCCATCTTCTCTCTGAGAAGGCGGTAAGCAGGAAAGATTTGTAACGGTTGTTGGGGTATCGCCAAGCGGTAAGGCACCGGTTTTTGATACCGGCATTCCCTGGTTCGAATCCAGGTACCCCAGCCATACAAACAACCTGCAAGTCGATAAAGCAATATTTAGCGCGGCTACGTAGCTCAGCTGGTTAGAGCACATCACTCATAATGATGGGGTCACAGGTTCAAATCCCGTCGTAGCCACCATTGCTAAATGGCTTTCACAATTGGGGTATCGCCAAGCGGTAAGGCACTGGATTCTGATTCCAGCATTCCGAGGTTCGAATCCTCGTACCCCAGCCACATTTAGAAAAGCCCACTTCGGTGGGCTTTTTGCTTTTCTGCTCTTCCACACGCAAACAAAGAAAAAGGCCGGGCGTCCCGACCTTTTGTTGCTCACGCTGCGCGGCGACTGCCCGGCAGCTTATAACCCCAGCGCATACTTCAGCGCCTTCTGTTTCAACCCACCGGCGCGTTCGGCGGCCATCAGCGCCAGGTTGCGCACCACGCCGAGCGGCGCCAGGCGGTTGCTGAAGGCGGTATAGAACAGATCCATCCCGCTCTGCATCAGCAGGTTGTCGGCGCGGCGTCGGCGCTGATAGCGCTGCAGCACCGCCTCGCTCGCCCACTCCTCTCCTTGATCACGCGCCTCCAGCAGGACATTCAGCAACGCGTCAACGTCGCGGTAGCCCAGGTTAACCCCCTGCCCGGCCAGCGGGTTGATGGTGTGCGCCGCGTCGCCGACCAGCGCCAGCCCCGGCAGGACGTAACGCTGGGCATGGCGGCGCACCAGCGGGAAGGAGCCGGCGGCATGCGCCTTCACGGCGCCCAGCCGCGCCGGAAACGCCGCGGTAATCTCCTGCTCCAGCTGCGCCATCGGCATACTTTGCAGCTGGCGGATGCGCTGCGGGCTGTCGTACCACACCAGCGAGGCCCAGTCGTCATACAGCGGCAGGAAGGCGCGCGGGCCGGAAGGGAAAAACTGCTGCCAGGTGGCGTCCTGCTGCGGCGCGCCGGTCTGCACGGTGATCAGCATGCAGGACTGACGATACTGCCAGCCGCTGACGCCGATATCCGCCAGTTTGCGCACCTGCGAGTGCGCGCCGTCGGCGCCGACCACCAGCCGCGCCGTCAGCGTTTCACCGTCGTCCAGCGTCAGCCGCCACGTCTCGTCCTCGCGCCGCAGCACCTGCAGCCTGGCCGGACAGTGCAGCGTCAGCGTGTGGCAGTGCTGCAGCTGCTGCCACAGCGCCAGCTGCAGCAGACGGTTCTCCACCATAAACCCAAGCTCGGGCAGGCCCAGCTCGGCGGCGTCGAACGCCACCCGCGCCGACTCCCACTCCCAGGTTTCCAGCCGGCGGTACGGCGCCGAACGCATCTGCGCCAGCGCCGGCCAGGCGCCCAGCTGTTTCAACAGAGCCACCGAGGCGCAGCCAATGGCGGAAATCCGCAGATCCGGCGCGCTGTGCGGTTCAAACGCTGCCGGCGCCTGATGTTCCAGCAGCGCCACGCGAAAACCGGCCTGCGCCAGCCCGAGCGCGGCGGCCGCGCCGACCATGCCGCCGCCGACTACGGCGACGTCGTACCCTGTTTGAGAAGTCTTCATGTTGGTTATGCTTGTTGGTTGGTGAGCGCCGCCCTATCCTGCGCGGCGTATTGCCCCTTAGTGTACCGGATTTTTCATCCGGCTTCAGGTCACAGGAGATTTTCCCCGCGCTGGTCACCGCCGCAGCAAGTGTTTACAATGCCCCTTCTGCAATGTCGCTATTCCCGTCGTCAGCAAGGCGCAGGCTCACGGCAGCCTGAATGATTTCGGGTATAATGCAGCTTAATTTCGCTTCGCACTGATAATGGCTATTCGATGACCAAGAAACTACATATCAAAACCTGGGGCTGTCAGATGAATGAATACGATTCATCCAAAATGGCAGACTTACTGGGAAGCACGCACGGTTACCAATGGACCGAAAACGCCGAAGAGGCGGACGTGCTGCTGCTGAATACCTGCTCAATCCGCGAGAAAGCGCAGGAAAAAGTTTTCGCTATGTTGGGCCGCTGGAAGCAGTTAAAAGAGAAGAATCCCGAGCTGATTATCGGCGTCGGCGGCTGCGTCGCCTCGCAGGAAGGCGATCACATTCGCCAACGCGCGCCCTGCGTCGACGTTATTTTCGGGCCGCAGACGCTGCACCGCCTGCCGGAGATGATTAACCACGTGCAGGGCACCCGCAGCCCGATCGTCGATATCAGCTTCCCGGAAATCGAGAAGTTCGACCGCTTGCCGGAGCCGCGCGCCGAAGGCCCGACCGCCTTTGTCTCCATCATGGAAGGCTGCAACAAATACTGCACCTTCTGCGTGGTGCCATACACCCGCGGCGAAGAGGTCAGCCGCCCGAGCGACGATATCCTGTTCGAAGTCGCGCAGCTGGCGGCGCAAGGGGTGCGCGAGGTCAACCTGCTGGGCCAGAACGTCAACGCCTACCGCGGCGCCACCTACGACGGCGATATCTGCACCTTCGCCGAACTGCTGCGCCTGGTGGCGGCCATCGACGGTATTGACCGCATCCGTTTCACCACCAGCCATCCGATCGAGTTCACCGACGACATCATCGCGGTGTATGAAGACACGCCGGAGCTGGTCAGCCATCTGCACCTGCCGGTACAGAGCGGTTCCGACCGCGTTCTGACCATGATGAAGCGCGCGCATACCGCGCTGGAATATAAGGCGATTATCCGCAAGCTGCGCAAGGTGCGGCCCAATATCCAGCTCAGCTCCGACTTTATCATCGGCTTCCCGGGCGAATCGCAGGCCGACTTCGAGCAGACCATGAACCTGATTGCCGAGGTCAACTTCGACACCAGCTTCAGCTTTATCTACTCATCGCGCCCCGGCACGCCGGCCGCCGACATGGTGGACGACGTCAGCGAAGAAGAGAAAAAACAGCGCCTGTATATTCTGCAGGATCGCCTCAGCCAGCAGGCGCGTCAGTTCAGCCGCCGCATGCTGGGCACCGTACAACGCATTCTGGTTGAAGGCACCTCGCGCAAGAACGTAATGGAGCTGGCGGGCCGCACCGAGTGCAACCGGGTGGTCAACTTCGAAGGCACGCCGGATATGGTCGGCCAGTTTGTCGACGTAGAGATTACCGAGGTGCTGGCCAACTCGCTGCGCGGCGTCGTGGTGCGCACCGAACAGCAGATGGATCTGCGCGTGCACGAATCTCCGCAGTCGGTGATCGCCCGCACCCGCAAAGAAGACGAGCTGGGCGTCGGCAGCTACCAGCCTTAATACTCGTCAGCGCGATCACCTGCAATGAGCGTAACCTGGCCGGGCGTTTGCCCGGCTGTTTTATTTTGCGGCCACCCGCTTACGCGGCGAAGTGGGTCGCATTTTTCATGATTTCCCCTTGAATTCCTGCGCTGGCGCACAGATAGATCAGGGGTAAACTTGCGCGCTCGCCGCGCACCATGAATAATTCATCGTATATCCGTCTGACTTCGGCAGCGCTGCCGGAAGTATGATGCCGGATAGAGATGACTCAGGTTTTGCCCTGAACGCGCGCGTCCCGTACGCGCAACGTGACATCAACAGGCCCGATGTGACCTAGAGGAATAGTTTGAACGTCGCAACACAAGAAATTCTGTTAGAGCCCGCAGACAATCAGCGTTTGCTCAGCCTGTGCGGCCCGTTTGATGACAATATCAAACAGCTCGAACGCCGGCTGGGGATTGAAATCAGCCGCCGTGACAACCGGTTTAAACTGGTCGGTAAAAACCCCTGCGTGGTGGCCGCCGCCGATATTCTGCGCCACCTGTACGTGGACACGGCGCCGATCCGCGGCGTGATCCCCGATATCGACCCGGAACAGATCCATCTGGCGATCAAAGAGAGCCGCGTACTGGAACAGGTCGCCGACAGCGTGCCGGACTACGGCAAAGCGGTGAACATCAAAACCAAACGCGGCATGGTGAAGCCGCGTACGCCGAACCAGGCGCAGTACATCGCCAATATTCTCGACCACGACATCACCTTCGGCATCGGCCCGGCCGGTACCGGTAAAACCTACCTGGCGGTGGCCGCCGCGGTCGATGCGCTGGAGCGGCAGGAAGTGCGCCGCATTCTGCTGACCCGTCCGGCGGTAGAAGCGGGTGAAAAGCTCGGCTTCCTGCCCGGAGACCTCAGCCAGAAGGTCGACCCTTACCTGCGTCCGCTGTACGACGCCCTGTTTGAAATGCTGGGCTTTGAACGCGTCGAGAAGCTGATCGAACGCAACGTGATTGAAGTCGCGCCGCTGGCCTATATGCGCGGCCGCACCCTGAACGACGCCTTTATCATTCTCGACGAGAGCCAGAACACCACCATCGAACAGATGAAGATGTTCCTGACGCGCATCGGCTTCAACTCCAAAGCGGTGATTACCGGCGACGTGACGCAGATCGACCTGCCGCGTAACCAGAAATCCGGCCTGCGCCACGCGGTGGAAGTGCTGTCCGCGGTGGAAGAGATCAGCTTTAACTTCTTCCACAGCGAAGACGTGGTGCGTCACCCGGTGGTGGCGCGCGTGGTCATCGCCTATGAAGCCTGGGAAGCCGAAGAGCAGAAGCGCAAAGAGGCGCTCGCGGAACAGCGCAAGCGCGAGGCGCAGCTGGCCTCCGAGCAGGAGACGCCATGAGCCAGGTCATTCTCGATTTGCAAATTGCCTGTGAAAACGCCGCCGGCCTGCCTGACGAAGCCGCGTTCCAGCGCTGGCTGGACAGCGTGCTGCCGCAGTTTCAGCCCGAGTCGGAGGTCACCATCCGTCTGGTGGACGAGGCGGAAAGCCATGAGCTGAACCTGACCTACCGCGGCAAGGATAAACCGACCAACGTGCTCTCCTTCCCGTTTGAAGCGCCGCCGGGCATTGAACTGCCGCTGCTGGGCGATTTGATCATCTGCCGGCAGGTGGTTGAGCAGGAAGCCGGCGAACAGGGCAAGGCGCTGGAGGCCCACTGGGCGCATATGGTTGTTCACGGCTGCCTTCATCTGCTAGGGTATGACCACATCGACGATGATGAAGCCGAAGAAATGGAATCTTTGGAAACCGACATCATGCAGGGGCTGGGCTATCCCGACCCCTATCTGGCGGAAAAAGATCCCACTTGACGTTAGCTGATTACCCCACAGCCCCGCCCGCGGGGCTGTCGCTAACCCCTTACTCTGACATGAGTGATATTAACTAAAACGCCATGAGCGACGACAATTCTCAAAGCAACGACAGCCCCAGTAGCAAGAAGGGGTTCTTTACCCTGCTCCTTAACCAGTTATTCCACGGTGAACCAAAAAACCGTGACGATCTGGTTGAACTGATCCGCGACTCCGAACAGAACGATCTGATCGACCCCGATACCCGCGATATGCTGGAAGGGGTGATGGATATCGCCGAACAGCGGGTGCGCGATATCATGATCCCCCGCTCCCAGATGATTACGCTCAAACGTAATCAGTCGCTGGAAGAGTGCCTGGATGTGATCATCGACTCCGCCCACTCGCGCTTCCCGGTGATCAGCGAAGACAAAGACCATATTGAAGGCATCCTGATGGCCAAGGACCTGCTGCCGTTTATGCGCGCGGAATCCGAGCCGTTCAGCATCGATCGGGTACTGCGCCCGGCGGTGGTGGTGCCGGAAAGCAAGCGGGTCGACCGCATGCTGAAGGAGTTCCGCTCCCAGCGTTACCATATGGCGATCGTCATCGACGAGTTCGGCGGCGTTTCCGGTCTGGTGACCATTGAAGACATTCTGGAACTGATTGTCGGTGAAATCGAAGACGAATATGACGATGAGGAAGATCGTGATATCCGCCAGCTCAGCCGCCATATGTACACCGTGCGCGCGCTGACCGCGATTGAAGACTTCAACGAGGCCTTCGATACCCACTTCAGCGATGATGAGGTCGATACCATCGGCGGCCTGATCATGCAGGCCTTCGGCCATCTGCCAACCCGCGGGGAAACCATTGAAATCGAAGGTTACCTGTTTAAAGTTGCCATGGCCGACAGTCGACGTATCATCCAGGTTCATGTAAAAATTCCGGACAACGCTCCGCAACCGAAACTGGAAGACTAAATTTCACATGGCCAACGCCTCTTTATTCGATCGCCAGCGGGTTCGCGCCCTGCTGGCGCTGTTGACCGGCGCCTGCGGCACGCTAGCGTTCTCCCCTTATGATATCTGGCCGGCGGCCATCGTTTCCCTGTGCGGGCTGCTGGCGGTCACGCTTGATCGCAGCGTGCGCCAATCGGCGCTGCTCGGCTTTCTGTGGGGAATGGGGCTGTTTGGCAGCGGCGTCAACTGGGTCTACGTCAGTATCGCCGACTTCGGCGGCATGCCGTTCGCCGTCAATATCTTCCTGGTGGTGCTGCTTGCCGCCTACCTGTCGCTGTACACCGGGCTGTTTGCCGGCCTGCTGACGCGCCTCTGGCCGCGCACCCACTGGCTGCGGCTGGCGATCGCCGCCCCGGCGCTGTGGCAGGTCACCGAATTCCTGCGCGGCTGGGTGCTGACCGGCTTCCCCTGGCTGCAGTTCGGCTACAGCCAGATCGACGGTCCGCTGAAGGGGCTGGCGCCGCTGCTGGGCGTCGACAGCATCACGTTGGTGCTGATGTCGCTCAGCGGCCTGCTGGTGTACGCCGTCGCGCGCCGCCGCATCCTGCCGGCGGTTATCGCCGTCGCCATGCTGCTGCTGCCGTGGCCGCTGCGTCAGCTGCACTGGTTTACCCCGCAGCCCGACAAGGCGGTTAACGTCGCCATGGTGCAGGGCAATATCGCCCAGTCGCTGAAGTGGGATCCGCAGGCGCTGGTCAGCACGCTGCAGGCCTATCTGGACGCCACCCGCCCTTATGTGGGCAAGGCGCCGATCATTATCTGGCCGGAGTCGGCCATTCCTGACGTGGAAAGCAACCAGAACGGTTTTCTGACCATGATGGACGATCTGGTGCGCGCCAAACACAGCAGCCTGATTACCGGCATCGTGGACGCCCGCGCCACCCGGCAGGGGACGGAATACTTCAACAGCGTCATCGTGCTGGGTGAACAGGCGCCGTACCGCTACCCGGCCGCCGACCGTTACAACAAGCATCACCTGGTGCCGTTCGGCGAGTTTGTACCGCTGGAAACGCTGCTGCGGCCGCTGGCGCCGTTCTTCGATCTGCCGATGTCCTCCTTCAGCCGCGGCGATTACGTCCAGTCGCCGATCAAAGTGCAGGGCTACGATCTGACGGCGGCGATTTGCTATGAAATCGTGCTCGGCCAACAGGTGCGCGACAACTTCCGCCCGGATACCAATTTCCTGCTGACCATCTCCAACGACGCCTGGTTTGGCCACTCCATCGGTCCGTGGCAGCACTTCCAGATGGCGCGCATGCGCGCCCTGGAGCTGGGCCGGCCGCTGCTGCGCAGCACCAATAACGGCGTCACCGCCGCGGTTGGGCCTACCGGCGACGTCATTGCCGAGATCCCGCAGTTTACCCGTCAGGTGCTGGAAGTGAAGGTAACGCCAACCACCGGCATCACGCCGTACGCCCGCTTCGGCGCGCTGCCGCTGTGGGTAATTACCGCGCTGCTGGGCGGCCTGGCGCTGCTGTTCGGCCTGCGCCGCCGTTAATCTGCTTTATGGGGACGCCGCCGCGTGTCCCCTTTTTCTTCCGCTCAGTCTCCCCCTCCTGGCATGCTCCTTGCTTTATTTCTCCTGCCCTGCGCGGCAGCATTACCTGAGATCACGCGGCCTGGCAAATCCGCCGCACCATAACGGTGCCGCCGGGTTTTATTGCCTCTATTTGGTGCGCGTGATGTCTCAAATTACGAAACATATTGGTTTCATTTTGTTCACAATCAGCTATTTTCTAACGGTAATCTGTTCTAAGACTATCTTTATAATGTGAGCAACAAACAACCATTTTCACTCTGACGCGCTTTCGTCAGAACCACCACAACAGCAAGGAGTTGGACCATGCACATGCGTAAACTGGCGTTATCGTTACTGCTGATTGGGATGGCAGGCAGCGTAGCCCACGCGGAAGAATTAACCGGCACGCTGAAGAAAATCAAAGACAACGGCGTGATCGTTGTCGGTCACCGTGAATCTTCAGTTCCTTTCTCCTATTACGACAACCAGCAGAAAGTGGTGGGCTATTCTCAGACCTACTCAGACCAAATCGTCGAGGCCATCAAGAAAAAACTTAACGCCCCCGATCTTAAAGTGAAACTGCTGCCTATCACCTCGCAGAACCGTATTCCGCTGCTGCAGAACGGCACCTATGACTTCGAGTGCGGCTCCACCACCAATAACGTCGAACGCCAGAAACAGGCCGCTTTCTCCGATACCATCTTTATCGTCGGCACCCGTCTGCTGGCGAAAAAAGGCTCCGAAGTGAAAGACTTCAAAGACCTGGCCGGCAAACCGGTGGTGGTCACCTCCGGCACCACCTCCGAAGTGCTGCTGAACAAGCTGAACGATAAGGACAACATGAAAATGCGCATCATCAGCGCCAAAGACCACGGCGACTCGTTCCGCACGCTGGAAAGCGGCCGCGCGGTGGCGTTTATGATGGATGACGCACTGCTGGCCGGCGAACGCGCCAAAGCCAAAAAACCGGACCAGTGGGAAATCATCGGCACGCCGCAGTCAAAAGAAGCCTACGGCTGCATGATGCGTAAAGACGACGCCGACTTCAAAAAACTGGTTGATGACACCATCGCTCAGGCGCAGACCTCCGGCGAAGCCGCCAAATGGTTTGATAAGTGGTTTAAACAGCCTATCCCGCCAAAAAATCTGAATATGAACTTTGAGCTGTCCGACGATATGAAGCAGCTGTTCAAAGCGCCTAACGATAAGGTTCTGAACTAATAACAACAAAGCGGGAACGGCGGCAACGCCGGCCCCGCCCCGTTGACGGCGGGACAGACAGGTATCCGGCAGGCCGTTCCCCTGCCGGATTTTTCCCCGACGCCAGCGCGCACCGATGAGCCAGCCTAACTGGCCGCCGCGCCCGGCGTCAGACAGCCGTCAATGTTTCATCCCCTCACCGCTGCACCGTCCTTACCGGCAGCGTGAACGGTGACGGGAGATCTGCTTATCGGAGTTTTTATGTCTATAGATTGGAACTGGGGGATCTTCCTGCAGCAGGCGCCGTTCGGCAATACCACCTATCTGGGCTGGATCTGGTCCGGCTTTCAGGTAACGGTCGCCCTCTCCGTCTGCGCATGGATCATCGCTTTCTTCGTCGGTTCGCTGTTCGGAATTCTGCGCACCGTGCCCAACCGTTTCCTGTCCGGCATCGGCACCGTCTACGTTGAGCTGTTTCGCAACGTGCCGCTGATCGTACAGTTCTTTACCTGGTATCTGGTGGTGCCGGAGCTGCTGCCGCCGGATCTCGGCATGTGGTTTAAAACCGAGCTCGACCCGAACGTACAGTTTTTTGTCTCCTCCATGCTGTGCCTGGGGCTGTTTACCGCCGCCCGCGTCTGCGAGCAGGTGCGCGCCGCGATCCAATCCCTGCCGCGCGGGCAACAGGCCGCCGGGCTGGCGATGGGGCTAACGCTGCCGCAAACCTACCGCTACGTGCTGCTGCCGAACGCCTACCGGGTGATCGTCCCGCCGATGACCTCGGAAATGCTGAACCTGGTGAAAAACTCGGCGATCGCTTCCACCATTGGCCTGGTGGATATGGCCGCCCAGGCCGGCAAGCTGTTGGACTACTCCGCACACGCCTATGAATCATTCACTGCAATTACGTTGGCCTATATCGGCATCAACGCGGTCATTATGCTGATTATGCGCATGGTGGAACGTAAAGTGCAGTTGCCCGGCAATATGGGGAGCAAATAATGTACGAATTTGACTGGGCATCGATTGTGCCAAGCTTCCCCTACCTGCTGCAAGGCATGGTAGTCACCCTGAAAATCACCGTCACGGCGATTATTTTCGGCATCATCTGGGGTACGCTGCTGGCGGTAATGCGCCTGTCCCCCTTTAAGCCAATCAGCTGGTTCGCCACGCTCTACGTCAACCTGTTCCGCTCGGTGCCGCTGGTGATGGTGCTGCTGTGGTTCTATCTGGTGGTGCCTAGCTTATTACAAAAGGTTCTTGGGCTGTCGCCACAAACCGATATTCGTCTGATCTCGGCGATGGTCGCCTTTTCGCTGTTCGAGGCCGCCTACTACTCGGAGATTATCCGCGCGGGGATCCAGAGCGTATCGCGCGGCCAGTCCTCCGCAGCGCTGGCGCTGGGCATGAGCCACTGGCAGTCGATGCAGCTGGTGATTTTGCCGCAGGCGTTCCGCGCCATGGTGCCGCTGCTGCTGACGCAGGGCATCGTACTGTTCCAGGATACGTCGCTGGTTTACGTACTGAGCCTGGCTGACTTCTTCCGCACCGCTTCGACCATCGGCGAACGTGACGGCACGCAGGTGGAAATGATCCTGTTCGCCGGCTTTGTCTACTTTGTCATCAGCATTGCCGCCTCGGCGCTGGTAAGCTATTTGAAGAAAAGGACTGTTTGATGATTTCCCTGAAAAATGTTTCCAAGTGGTACGGTCACTTCCAAGTGCTGACCGACTGCTCCACAGAAGTAAAAAAAGGCGAGGTCGTCGTGGTCTGCGGTCCTTCAGGCTCAGGCAAGTCGACCTTGATCAAAACCGTTAACGGGCTGGAGCCGATCCAACAGGGAGAAATCCGCGTCAACGACACCCAGGTCAACCTGAAATCCACCAATCTGGCGCAGCTGCGCGCCAAAGTCGGCATGGTGTTTCAGCATTTTGAACTGTTCCCGCACCTGTCGATCATCGAAAACCTGATCCTGGCGCAGGTCAAAGTGCTCAAGCGCGACAAGGCGGCGGCGCGTGAAAAGGGTCAGGCGCTGCTTAAACGCGTCGGGCTGACCGCCCACGCGGACAAATATCCGGCGCAGCTTTCCGGCGGCCAACAGCAGCGCGTGGCGATCGCCCGTGCGCTGTGTATGGATCCGATCGCCATGCTGTTTGATGAACCCACCTCGGCGCTGGATCCGGAGATGATCAACGAGGTGCTGGACGTGATGGTCGAACTGGCGCAGGAAGGCATGACCATGATGGTGGTCACCCACGAAATGGGCTTCGCCCGCAAGGTGGCCAACCGGGTTATCTTTATGGATGAAGGTAAAATCGTTGAGGACCGTGATAAGGACGAGTTCTTTAACAACCCGCAGTCCGAGCGCGCCAAAGACTTCCTGGCGAAAATTTTGCACTGATCCGCCCCATGCGCCCCGGCCGGGGCGCATGAAAAGTCCTTGTTTCCCGACCGCTTTGATCCGATGCTCGAGGTAAATCCACAAGAGCAGAGAGAATACGATGCCACGCCCTATTATTATCGATTGCGACCCCGGACTTGATGACGCCATTGCGCTGGCGATGGCGCTGCGCGCGCCGCAGCTGGACGTCAAGGCCATCACCACCTCCGCCGGCAACCAGACGCCGGAGAAAACCCTGCATAACGCCCTCGGCCTGCTGACGCTGATGCAGCGGGAAGATATACCGGTGGCCGCCGGCGCCGCCAAACCGCTGCTGCGCGAGCTGGTGATTGCAGAGCACGTACACGGCAGCACCGGCATGGGTCACACCCGCCTGCCGACGCCGGGTATCGAGCCGGCGCCGCACAGCGCGGTTGAACTGATCGCCGGCCTGCTGCGCACCAGCCCGGAGCCGATCACGCTGGTGGTCACCGGGCCGATGACCAATATCGCCCTGCTGCTGGCGCAGCATCCCGAACTCAAACCGCGCATCGAGCGCATCGTCTTTATGGGCGGCGCGCTGCATGGCGGCAACGCCACGCCGGTGGCCGAGTTTAATATCTACGTCGATCCGGAAGCGGCGCAAATGGTCCTGCAGTCCGGCGTGCCGCTGACCATGGCGGGACTCAACGTGACCCATCAGGCGTTTGTGCTGCCGCAGGAGGCGGAACGCATCCGCGCCATCGCCAACCCGGTAGCGCAGGCGGTGGCCGAAATGCTCGACTTCTACCTGCCGATGTACCTCAACCACCCGCGCGGACTGCCGGGCGCCGCGATGCATGACCCGTGCACCATCGCCTGGCTGCTGGCACCGCAGCTGTTTAACAGCCGCGAACGCTGGGTCGGCGTGGAAACCAAGGGCGAATATACCCTGGGGCAAACCGTGGTGGACGATCTGCAGCAAAGCGGTAATGCGCCCAACGTGCAGGTGCTGACCGATATTGACCGGGACGGTTTTATCGCGCTATTGCTTGACTGCCTGACGCGTTATTCCTGCCGCCAGAACGGCGAAAAATAAATAGCCGTCTTTAACCGGGCCGATAATGCGGCCCGGCTTGCTATTTACGTCGAAAAATGGAAAACAGCTAACGCGTTCCGCTATTGACTCCACGGAAGATAAATAGTTCTATCCGCTTTTATTCTGGACAGGGAGTCCCAGAAATGGAGCAAACAACAGAGATACAGGAAGGTATTACCCGTCCGCTAACGCTTGGCGAAGTAATATTAGCCCGTTCAATATTTGGTAACTCAATTATTTATAATACCGTAAGGGTTCACTGCGACAGCTACCTGCCCTTTGGCCTGCAGGCCAGCCATACCGCGATGGCGCCAAATGGTGAATTATGGTTCCGGCGAGCTTTATATCGCCCGGATTTTTCAACTACATCAATAAACAGACAGCATATTTTTATCCACGAACTCGCACACGTATGGCAATATCAGCATGGCATGTGGGTCAGAAGCCGCGGGCTTTTCAGCTGGATTGCAGATTATACTTACCGACTGGATGGCAAAAAAAGGCTTAAGGACTACCCGATGGAACAGCAGGCCTCTATCATCGCGGATTATTTTTATCTTAAAAAACGCGGTTATAATGAGTGGCTGACAAAAGTTGGTAATATTATAAACTTTCGCGGGGTCACTGATAAATACATCACTCATAAGTATGAGTATACTTTATCGAACTTTTTCAAACAGCGGTGATAACGATGAGAAAATTATTTTTTATTTTACCCTTACTGCTTAGCGGCTGTTTCCATCTCGGCGATCCGCGCGCAAAAATCTATAATGCATCCGCAGTGGTCGTGGCCAATCACATCTGCGTGTTAATTCAACCCCAAGGGGATGAAAAAATGGTAAATCTCACTATTGATGAAGCTGGTAAAGAGGACAGCATACTCAACAAAATTTATGATGCTGGCGGCGTAGCAGTTTCAGCTGATAAATGTATACCAACATACAACTATCCGTTTAAATCTGGTCATACTTATAACGTTTCCATCACCCTGCGTTCGCAAGATAAAAAGAGAAAGGGCATTGTGCCGACAGCTCGCTTATACGATATCAGCTTCACCTTAACGGGTAAGGATGAAGAGCTGGTTATAAGCTCTATCAATTAAGTTGGCACAGATAAGACGTAAACGATGGAAAAACATACTTCCCTCAACTTTTCTATCACCATGATGACCATGATAAAAACGCTCACCCCGCTCATCCTCGCTTCACTCCTTAGCGGCTGCTTCCACCTCGGCGATCCGCGCGCAAAAATCTATAATGCATCCGCAGTGGTCGTGGCCAATCACATCTGCGTGTTAACTCAGCCAGAGGGGGATGAAAAGATGATCACTCTGAATATCGAAGAGATAGCTAACAAAGAAAACGGGTTCAATAAAGTTTTTGATAATGACGGATTAAAAGTTTCATCGGATAAATGTATACCAACATACAACTATCCGTTTAAAGCCGGTCATGCTTACACCGTTTCCATCACCCTGCAATCACGAGATAAAGAGAAAAAAGGAATCGTACCTGCAGGACGAGCATATGGTGTTGGCTTCACTTTAACAGACAGGAACGGTGAGCTGGTGATAAATTCTATCAATTAACTCCATGAATATAATAAAAAGATCCTTAGTCATCGCTATACCGCTACTGTTACTTACCGGCTGTATGCACCTCAACGATCCAAGGCCAAAGCACTATAAAGCGCCGGTCACTACCGTGGCAAACAAGGTGTGCGTTATTGTTCAGCCCGAAGCGGATGAACAGATCGTAACGATACGTATTAATGAAGTCGGCAGCGATAACAATACGTTAGAAAAATACGGGCTGGCGGTGAGCGCGTCAGCAGAACGATGCGTTACTGATTTCGGTTACGCATTTGCCGCGGGAAAAGCCTATAACTTTATGGTTATCCTGGAATCACCTGAGAAAAAGCAACGGGGCGTTCACCCCTCAGCCCGGATATACGGCGCGAGTTTTTCGCTATGGCGCCTCAACGGCAAGCTGCAAGCCACGCCTCTTTAGTAAAGGTGCTACCAGAGCGGCCCTCAAACCTGCGGGCCGCTGGCGCATTAAGGCTCAAACGGCCGACGCTGAAACTGGTCGTGTCCGCACTTCGGGCAGCGCGGCAGCACTTCCGGCGTATAAAACGCCAGGTGATGGTGACACTTCTCACACACCAGATTGCCCAGGCCGACCACCTCACCGCTGTGATACACGCCGTGGTGGCTGACGTCTTTAAACACTTCACGCCACTCCAACTGGGTTTTGTCGGTAATGTCCGCCAGCTCCTGCCACAGGCTCTCCTTGATCACCCGCATAAACACGCTGTCGCTGAACTCCTCGCGGCTCTCCTGATAGCTACGGGCAAACTCTTCCAGATCGCGCCGCACCGCCTGCTTCAGCTGCGCCACTTCATCGCGCGTCAGCTCGCCGGCCTCATCCAGCCGTTTTTCCGCGCTGGCAACCAGCTGGTCAATGTCTCGTTCACCGTTTTTCAGACGTTCGGTCAGCGACGCCAACAGTTCGCGGTAGTACTGAGCAACCTTGTTCATAGCTTCTCCTCAATGAACCCGTGAAATGACCCCAGTGACGGGATTTCCCCTTAAGCCATCTTCCCTTATTTTAGCCGTAAATGGCTGATGTCTCTTGGCTAACGGCGGGATTTTCACGACCGGTGTCGGCATACCGGCGTCTTTTTACGAAATACGCGCCAACGGCGGCGCTTGGAGTTGTTGCCAACAGGTCTTATCAGCTATGCTATGCGGATCTAAATACTAAACAATTTATGCTACGGACGTAGCTGTTTTCTTAACAGGACCACCAGCCGCCATGCAAGAGCAATACCGCCCCGAAGAGATAGAATCGAACGTACAGAGCCATTGGCAAGAAAAACAGACGTTTAAGGTGACCGAAGACGCCGGCAAGGAGAAATATTACTGCCTCTCCATGCTGCCTTACCCTTCCGGTCGTCTACACATGGGTCATGTGCGTAACTACACCATCGGCGACGTGATCTCCCGTTACCAGCGCATGCTGGGTAAAAACGTGTTGCAGCCTATCGGCTGGGACGCCTTCGGCCTGCCGGCGGAAGGCGCCGCGGTAAAAAACAACACCGCGCCGGCGCCGTGGACCTACGACAACATCGAATATATGAAGAACCAGCTGAAACTGCTGGGCTTCGGCTACGACTGGGACCGTGAAATCGCCACCTGCAAACCTGACTACTACCGTTGGGAGCAGTGGTTCTTCACCAAACTGTATGAAAAAGGCCTGGTTTACAAGAAAACCTCGGCGGTGAACTGGTGCCCGCACGATATGACGGTGCTGGCCAACGAACAGGTGATCGACGGCTGCTGCTGGCGCTGCGACACCAAGGTCGAACGTAAAGAGATCCCGCAGTGGTTTATCAAAATCACCGATTACGCCGATCAGCTGCTCAATGACCTGGACAAGCTCGAAGACTGGCCTGAACAGGTCAAAACCATGCAGCGCAACTGGATTGGCCGCTCCGAAGGGGTGGAAATCACCTTCGACGTCGACGGCAGCGACGAAAACGTCACCGTCTACACCACCCGTCCGGATACCTTTATGGGCGCCACCTACGTCGCGGTCGCCGCCGGCCACCCGCTGGCGCAGCAGGGCGCGGTCAATAACCCGGCGCTGGGCGACTTTATCGAAGAATGCCGCAACACCAAAGTGGCGGAAGCCGATATGGCGACCATGGAGAAAAAAGGCATGGCCACCGGCCTGTACGCCATCCATCCGCTGAGCGGCGAAAAGCTGCCGATCTGGGTCGCCAACTTCGTGCTGATGGAATACGGCACCGGCGCGGTGATGGCGGTGCCGGCGCACGACCAGCGTGACTGGGAGTTCGCCACCAAATACAACCTGCCGATCAAAGCGGTAATCCTGAACCTCGACGGCAGCCAGCCGGACATCAGCGGCGAAGCGATGACGGAAAAAGGCGCGCTGTTCAATTCCGGCGAGTTTGACGGCCTGGATCACGACGCCGGCTTCAACGCCATCGCCGATAAACTGGTGGAAAAAGGCGTCGGCCAGCGCAAGGTTAACTACCGCCTGCGCGACTGGGGCGTATCCCGTCAGCGCTACTGGGGCGCGCCAATCCCAATGGTGACGCTGGAAGACGGCACCGTGATGCCAACGCCGGAAGATCAGCTGCCGGTGCTGCTGCCGGAAGACGTCGTGATGGACGGCATCACCAGCCCAATCAAAGCCGACGTGGAGTGGGCGAAAACCACCGTCAACGGCCAGCCGGCGCTGCGTGAGACCGACACCTTCGATACCTTTATGGAATCCTCCTGGTACTACGCGCGCTATACCTGCCCGCAGTACGATCAGGGCATGCTGGATCCGGCCGCGGCCAACTACTGGCTGCCGGTCGATCAGTATATCGGCGGCATCGAGCACGCCATCATGCACCTGATGTACTTCCGCTTCTTCCACAAGCTGATGCGCGACGCAGGCCTGGTGGACTCCGACGAGCCGGCAAAACGCCTGCTGTGTCAGGGCATGGTGCTGGCAGACGCCTTCTACTACACCGGCAACAACGGCGAGCGCATCTGGGTTTCCCCGGTCGACGCCACCATCGAGCGCGATGAAAAAGGCCGCATTACCAAAGCGACCGATCCGCAAGGCCGTGAACTGGTCTATGCTGGCATGAGCAAAATGTCGAAGTCGAAGAACAACGGCATCGACCCGCAGGAAATGGTGGAAAAATACGGCGCCGACACCGTGCGTCTGTTTATGATGTTCGCCTCGCCGGCGGAAATGACGCTGGAGTGGCAGGAATCAGGCGTGGAAGGTGCGAACCGCTTCCTGAAGCGCGTGTGGAAACTGGCGTATGACCACGTGGAAAAAGGCGCGGTGCAGCCGCTCGACGTGGCATCCCTGAACGACGCGCAGAAAGCGCTGCGTCGCGACGTCCACAAGACGATTGCCAAAGTCACCGACGATATCGGCCGTCGTCAGACCTTCAACACTGCGATCGCCGCCGTGATGGAGCTGATGAACAAACTGGGCCGTGCGCCGCAGGAGAGCGAACAGGATCGCGCGCTGCTGCAGGAAGCCCTGCTGGCGGTGGTTCGCATGCTGTATCCGTTCACCCCGCACGTCTGCTTCAGCCTGTGGCAGGCGCTGGGCGGCGCCGGCGACATCGACGTCGCGCCATGGCCGGTTGCCGATGACGCCGCGATGGTGGAAGATTCAAAACTGGTGGTGGTGCAGGTTAACGGCAAAGTACGCGCTAAAATTACCGTACCGGCCGATGCCAGCGAAGAACAAGTGCGTGAACGCGCCGCCGAAGAGCATCTGGTGGCTAAATATCTGGACGGCGTCACGATTCGTAAAGTGATCTACGTTCCGGGCAAATTGCTTAACCTGGTTGTGGGTTAACACAAGGAGGGGTTGTGCGACTTCGTATTACAACGTTGTTGCTGGGGCTGGCGGTGCTGATCACCGCCGGCTGCGGTTTTCACCTGCGTGGCACCACGCAGGTACCATCAGAAATGAAAACGCTGATGCTGGACAGCTATGACCCGTACGGTCCGCTGACCCGCGCGGTGCGCGCGCAGCTGCGCGCCAACGGCGTGACCATCGTGAAAGACGCGACGCGTAAAGATGTGCCGTCGCTGCGCATTGTCAGCTCCTCACAGGGCCAGGATACCGTGTCTATCTTCCAGGACGGTAAAACCGCCGAGTACCAGATGGTGATGACGGTGGATGCGCAGGTGCTGATTCCGGGCCATGATATTTACCCGCTCAACGCCAAGGTCTTCCGCTCGTTCTTCGATAACCCGCTGACCGCGCTGGCAAAAGACTCCGAGCAGGAGATCATCCTGCAGGAAATGCGCGAGCAGGCGGCGCAGCAGTTGGTGCGTAAACTGCTGACGGTGCACGCTGCGGAAGAAGAAGCCCAGCAGCAGGCCGCAGCGGCCGATAAAGCCGCGGAAAGCCGCCCAGCGCAATGACCCGTCTCTATCCTGAACAACTTGCCGCGCAGCTCCGAGAGGGGCTGCGCGCTTGTTATCTGCTGTGCGGTAATGAACCGCTGCTGCTGCAGGAAAGCCAGGACCTGATTCGTCAGGCGGCCACGGCGCAGCAGTTCAGCGAACATTACAGCATCTCCCTTGACGCCCATACCGACTGGGACGCCATCTTCAGCATTTGTCAGTCGATGAGCCTGTTCGCCAGCCGGCAGACGCTGCTGCTGATCCTGCCGGAAAACGGCCCGACCGCGCCAATTGGCGAACAGCTGGTCAAACTGGCGGCGTTGCTGCATGAGGATATCATTCTGCTGCTGCGCGGCCCGCGGCTGACCAAAGCGCAGGAAAACAGCGCCTGGTTCAAAGCGCTGGGCGCCAACGGCGTCTACGTCACCTGCCAGACGCCGGAACAGGCGCAGCTGCCGCGCTGGGTCGCCAAGCGCGCCAAAGCGATGCAGTTGACGCTGGACGAGCCGGCCAATCAGCTGCTGTGCTACTGCTACGAAGGCAACCTGCTGGCGCTGGCGCAGGCGCTGGAGCGTCTGGCTCTGCTGCATCCGGACGGCAAGCTGACGCTGCCGCGCGTCGAGCAGGCGGTGAATGACGCCGCGCACTTTTCCCCGTATCACTGGCTCGACGCCCTGCTGGCCGGTAAAAGTAAACGCGCCTGGCATATCCTGCAGCAGCTGCGTCAGGAAGATGTTGAACCGGTGATCCTACTGCGTACGCTGCAGCGCGAGCTGATGCAGTTGCTCACCCTGCAGCGCCAGATGGCGACAACGCCGCTGCGCACGCTGTTCGATCAGCACAAGGTCTGGCAAAACCGCCGCAGCCTGGTGACCCAGGCGCTGCAGCGCCTGTCGGCCGCTCAGCTGCAGCAGGCGGTGCGGCTGCTGGCGCAGATAGAGCTCACCCTCAAGCAGGATTATGGCCAGTCGGTCTGGCCGGAGCTGGAATCCCTGTCGATGTTGATCTGCGGTAAACCGCTGGCTACGAGTTTTTCCGATGTCTACTAACACCACAGCAGCCGCCGGGCTGCACGCGCTGTTCGGCGGTACGTTCGACCCCATCCATTACGGCCATCTGCGGCCGGTCGAAGCGCTGGCGCAGGAAGTGGGCCTCAATCAGGTCACCCTGCTGCCGAACCACGTTCCGCCGCACCGCCCGCAGCCGGAAGCCAATGCGCAGCAGCGGTTGCAAATGGTTGAACTGGCCATCGCCGGCAACCCGCTGTTTGCCGTTGACGACCGCGAGCTACACCGCACCACGCCGTCGTATACCGTCGAAACGCTGGAGGCGATTCGCCAGGAACGCGGCCCGCATCAGCCGCTGGCGTTTATCATCGGCCAGGATTCGCTGCTGAGCCTGCACAAATGGCAACGCTGGCAGGATCTGCTCAGCCTGTGCCATCTGCTGGTGCTGGCCCGCCCGGGTTATGACGACCGCATGGAGACGCCGGCGTTACAGCGCTGGCTGGATACCCACCGCGTCAGCGACCCGGCAGCGCTGCGCAGCCGGCCGCATGGCTCACTGTACCTGGCGGATACGCCGCTGCTGGAAATCTCCGCCACCGAAATTCGTGAACGCCGCCATCAGGGCGCCAGCTGCGACGATCTGCTGCCGCGTCCGGTGCAGCGTTATATCGAATTACAGGGTTTATATCGTTAGCGATAGGCGCGTGATATACTGCGCCGCTATTTTTCAGCTCACCATCCCAGGGGGAACCTTTGCAAGGTAAAGCGCTCCAAGATTTCGTTATCGACAAGATTGACGATCTTAAAGGCCAGGATATTATCGCTCTGAACGTTCAGGGTAAATCCAGCATCACCGACTGTATGATCATCTGCACCGGCACGTCCACGCGTCACGTAATGTCGATCGCCGACCACGTGGTGCAAGAGTCCCGCGCCGCAGGTATGGATCTGCACGGCATGAAAGGCCAGGAGGCCTCCGACTGGATCGTTGTCGATCTGGGCGAAGTTATCGTGCACGTCATGCAGGAAGAAAGCCGCCGGCTGTACGAACTGGAAAAACTCTGGAGCTAAGCGGTGAAATTGCAACTGGTTGCAGTTGGCACCAAAATGCCGGACTGGGTGCAGACCGGCTTTATGGATTATCTGCACCGCTTTCCGAAAGATATGCCGTTTGAACTGACCGAAGTCCCGGCGGGCAAACGCGGCAAAAATGCCGATATCAAACGCATATTGGAAAAGGAAGGCGAACAAATGCTGGCGGCCGTCGGTAAAGGTAATAGAATTGTTACGCTGGATATCCCCGGCAAACCGTGGGATACGCCGCAGCTGGCGCAGCAGCTGGAACGCTGGAAGCAGGACGGCCGCAACGTCAGCCTGCTGATTGGCGGACCTGAAGGGCTGGCCCCGGCATGCAAAGCCGCAGCGGAGCAGAGCTGGTCGCTCTCGCCGCTGACGCTGCCGCATCCGTTAGTGCGCGTTCTGGTGGCGGAAAGCCTGTACCGCGCCTGGAGCATTACCACCAATCATCCTTACCACCGGGAGTAAACCTGTGGCGATCGTGACAGAGTGAAATAAAGCAGCGGGATGAAAATCGAACGTAACCCTTTTCGCGACTATTCGGCTGAATCAGCCCTGTTTGTACGCCGCGCCCTGGTGGCGTTTTTGGTCATTCTGGTGCTGACCTGCATCCTGATTGCCAATATGTATAATTTGCAAATTGTCCGCTTCGAGGATTACCGCACCCGCTCTAACGAAAACCGCATCAAACTGGTGCCGATCCCGCCCAGCCGCGGCATTATTTACGATCGCAACGGCACGCCGCTGGCGCTCAACCGCACCATCTATCAGCTCGAGCTGATGCCGGAAAAAGTCGATAACCTGAAAGCCACGCTGCAGGCGCTGCGTCCGGTGGTCGATCTGACCGATGACGATATCGCCAATTTTGAAAAAGAGCGTAAACGCTCACGCCGCTTCGTCTCTATTCCGGTGAAAACCGCACTGACCGAAGTCCAGGTCGCGCGCTTCGCCGTAAATCAGTTCCGCTTCCCTGGCGTTGAGGTCAAAGGCTATCAGCGCCGCTACTACCCGTACGGCTCCGCCCTGACCCACGTGATCGGCTATGTGTCGAAAATCAACGATCGCGACGTCGCGCGCCTGAACAAAGAAGAAAAGCTGGCCAACTACGCCGCCACCCATGATATCGGCAAGCTGGGCATTGAACGCTATTACGAAGATACGCTGCACGGCAAAACCGGTTATGAAGAGGTCGAGGTTAACAACCGCGGCCGGGTGATCCGCCAGCTGCACGAGCAGCAGCCCTCCGCCGGCCAGGATGTTTACCTGACGCTGGATCTCAACCTGCAGCGCTATATCGAGCAGCTGCTGGTCGGCAGCCGCGCCGCCGTGGTGGTCAGCGATCCGCGCACCGGCGGGATCCTGGCGATGGTCTCCAACCCCAGCTACGACCCGAACATGTTTGTCGACGGGATTTCCAACAAGGAATATCAGGGCCTGCTGAACGACCCGAACCGGCCGCTGATCAACCGCGCCACGCAGGGCGTCTATCCGCCGGCGTCCACGGTGAAACCCTATATCGCCGTCTCCGCGCTGAGCGCCGGCGTGGTCACCAAAAACACCATCGTGTTCGATCCGGGCTGGTGGCAGTTGCCGGGGTCGGAAAAGCGCTACCGCGACTGGAAAAAGTGGGGCCATGGCCGCCTGAACGTCACTAAAGCGCTGGAAGAATCCGCCGATACCTATTTCTATCAGGTCGCTTACGATATGGGCATTGACCGCCTGTCCAGCTGGCTGACAAAATTCGGCTACGGCCAATATACCGGCGTCGACCTGTCCGAAGAGCGCTCCGGCCTGATGCCAACCCGCGAATGGAAGCTCAAACGCTATAAGAAGCCGTGGTATCAGGGCGACACCATCCCGGTGGGCATCGGCCAGGGTTACTGGACCGCGACGCCGCTGCAGATGGCGAAGGCGCTGAATATTCTGATCAACGACGGCGTGGTGAAAACGCCGCATCTGCTGCACAGTAAAAAAATAAATGGTTCACTGGTGCCGTTCCGCCAGGAAGAACAGACACAAATCGGAGATATTCACTCCGGCTTCTGGGAAATTGCCAAAGACGGTATGTACGGGGTCGCCAACCGCGCCAACGGCACGGCGCACAAGTTCTTTGCCAGCGCTCCGTATAAAATCGCGGCGAAATCGGGTACCGCGCAGGTATTCGGTTACGAAACCTATAACGCCCACAAGCTTGCGGAGCATCTGCGCGACCACAAGCTGATGACCGCGTTCGCCCCTTATGACAACCCGACGGTGTCGGTGGCGATCATTTTGGAGAACGGCGGCGCCGGCCCGGCTGTCGGCACCATTACCCGCCAGATCCTCGATCATATCCTGTTGGGCGACAACAATACGCAATTACCGGACGCGCCGCCGGCGGCGCCCGGCTCAGAAGGTGACTAACAGACCATGACCGAAAGCCAAAAGAAGGGCTCGATCTGGACCAAGATCCACATAGACCCGACGTTCCTGCTGCTTATTCTCGCCCTGCTGGTGTACAGCGCCTTCGTGATGTGGAGCGCCAGCGGCCAGGATCTCGGCATGATGGAGCGCAAGATCGGCCAAATCGTGATGGGGCTGATCGTGATGGCCGTAATGGCGCAAATCCCGCCGCGCGTCTATGAAAGCTGGGCGCCCTATCTGTATATCTTCTGCGTGATCCTGCTGATACTGGTCGACGCCTTCGGCCAGATCAGTAAAGGCGCGCAGCGCTGGCTCGACCTGGGCTTTGTACGCTTTCAGCCGTCGGAAATCGCCAAGATCGCCGTACCGCTGATGGTGGCCCGTTTTATGAACCGCGACGTCTGCCCGCCGTCGCTGAAAAATACCGGCATTGCGCTGGTGCTGATCTTCCTGCCGACCCTGCTGGTGGCCGCGCAGCCCGATCTGGGCACCTCCATTCTGATCGCCGCATCCGGCCTGTTCGTGCTGTTCCTCTCTGGCATGAGCTGGAAGCTGATCGCCGTCGCCGCGGTGCTGCTGGCGGCGTTTATCCCGATTTTGTGGTTCTTCCTGATGCACGGCTATCAGCGTGACCGCGTGATGATGCTGCTCGACCCGGAAAGCGACCCGCTGGGTGCGGGCTACCATATTATTCAGTCGAAAATCGCCATCGGCTCCGGCGGCCTGTCCGGCAAGGGCTGGCTGCACGGCACTCAGTCGCAGCTTGAGTTCCTGCCGGAACGCCACACCGACTTTATCTTTGCGGTGCTGGCCGAGGAGCTGGGGCTGGTCGGCGTGCTGGTGCTGCTGGCGCTGTATCTGCTGGTGATTATCCGCGGCCTGATGATTGCCGCCAAAGCCCAGACCACGTTCGGCCGGGTGATGGTCGGCGGCCTGATGCTGATTCTGTTCGTTTATGTATTTGTTAACATTGGCATGGTGAGTGGAATTTTACCGGTGGTTGGCGTACCTTTGCCTCTGGTCAGTTACGGCGGATCGGCGCTGATCGTACTTATGGCTGGGTTCGGCATCATCATGTCGATTCACACGCATCGGAAAATGCTGTCTAAGAGTTTATAAGAGGTGAGTAATGCGTAAGGAATGGCTTTGGATCGGCGCGGCGGCGGTATTGCTTTCCGCCTGTGCCACCACTGATGAGCAGCAGGCGCCGCCCGCCGTGCCGTATAATGGCCCGGTGGTCGAAATCAGCGGTGTAGAACCCCATTATGAACCTTATAACCCGGGCACGCTGCAGGATTATAAAGTGAACGGCGACAGCTACCGCATTGTCAAAAATCCGCAGAACTTCTCACAGACCGGGCTGGCAAGCTGGTACGGTGAAGAATCCAGCGGCAACCGCACCGCCATCGGTGAAACCTTCGATCCTTATGCCCTGAGCGCGGCGCACCCGACGCTGCCGATCCCAAGCTACGTACGCGTCACCAACCTGGCCAATGGCCGTCAGCTGGTGGTGCGCGTCAACGATCGCGGCCCTTATGTGAAAGGGCGCATTATCGACCTGTCGAAAGCCGCCGCCGACCGCCTCAATCTGTCAAACAATACGCGGGTGAAAGTTGATTTTATCAACGTTGCGCCGGACGGCACGCTGAGCGGGCCGGGCACCGTCGGCACCACCGTCGCCAAGCAGAGCTACGCCCTGCCCGCGCGCCCCAATCTGAGCAGCGGCGCCATGGGCACCCCGGTGCAGCAGGATGCGCCGGCGCTCAATAACAATGACGTCCACGCTATCGATAACAGCACTTTGACCAGCGGTGAAACCCGCGCGGCGGCAAACGGTAACGGCGGCCTGCTCGCCACGACGCCTGGCGGCACGCAAAGCGCCAACGCCGCCGCGCCATCATCAGCACCGCTAGCCGCTGCGGCCACCGTCACCGCGGCCGGTGCAGCAGCAACCGCCGCCGCGACGGCGCCGAGCGCAGGCTATGTCGTTCAGGTCGGTGCGCTGAGCAATGCCGAGCGCGCGCAGGCCTGGCAGCAGCAGCTCAGCCAGCAGTTCGGCGTGCCGGGCAGCGTCTCCACCAACGGTACCGTGCACCGCGTACAGCTTGGCCCGTTCAGCGATCGCCAGCAGGCGCTGGTGCTGCAGCAGCGCCTGGCCGCGGAAGCCAAACAACAATCATTTGTCACCGCCGCACACTAAGCATGGCGTCCGGCAGGCTCACGCCGATCGGCAGTTTTAGCTGAAACATTTTCTTGCAGCTAAAAATGTAAAAACCGTGATCGGTCAGAGGATTGGCTAATGCCTGCCGGGATCCCATCTGCTATAGTGAGGCACGTTTTTAACTTACTTTCACGGATGTTGTAGTCCAGATCATGAAACATGTAACTTCTTTTCGCTTAATCAAGGGCATCGCGCTCAGCACCGTTATCGCCATGGGCGCTGCCAGCAGCGCGCAGGCCGAAGACGCCAACCTTAAAACCATGATCCCGGGTGTTCCGCAAATTGACGCGGA
This sequence comes from Serratia sp. FGI94, assembly GCF_000330865.1. Classification (NCBI taxonomy): domain Bacteria; kingdom Pseudomonadati; phylum Pseudomonadota; class Gammaproteobacteria; order Enterobacterales; family Yersiniaceae; genus Serratia; species Serratia sp. FGI94. The sequence continues at coordinate 1,173,645 of NC_020064.1, read as the reverse complement.
ATCTTACATCCTGATTGATTACAACTCCGGCAAGGTACTGGCGGAATCCAATGCGGATGCGCGCCGTGACCCGGCCAGCCTGACCAAAATGATGACCAGCTACGTCATCGGCCAGGCGCTGAAAGCCGGTAAAATCGGCCAGGACGATCTGGTCACCGTCGGCCAGGACGCCTGGGCGACCGGCAACCCGGTGTTCAAAGGCTCTTCGCTGATGTTCCTGAAGCCAGGCGATCGCGTACCGGTTTCCAAACTGACGCGCGGCATCAACCTGCAGTCCGGCAATGACGCCTGCGTGGCGATGGCCGACTACGTGGCGGGCAGCCAGGATTCATTCGTCAATCTGATGAACAACTACGTTCAGCAGCTGGGCCTGAAAAATACCCACTTCAAGACCGTGCACGGTCTGGACGCCGACGGACAGTTCAGCTCCGCGCGCGATATGGCGCTGATCGGCCAGGCGCTGATCCGCGACGTGCCGGACGAGTACGCCATCTATAAAGAAAAAGAGTTCACCTTTAACAATATCCGTCAGGTAAACCGCAACGGTCTGCTGTGGGATAAGAGCCTGAACGTCGACGGCATCAAAACCGGTCACACCAACGCCGCAGGCTACAACCTGGTGGCTTCCGCCACCGAAGGCCAGATGCGTCTGATCTCCGCCGTGCTGGGCGGCCATACCTATAAAGGCCGCGAAACCGAAAGTAAAAAGCTGCTGACCTGGGGCTTCCGCTTCTTTGAAACCGTCGCGCCGCTGAAGGCAGGCAAAGAGTTCGCCTCTGAGCCGGTATGGTTCGGCGATGCCGACCGCGTTGAGCTGGGCGTCGATAAAGACGTTTACCTGACTATCCCGCGCGGCCGGATGAAAGATCTGAAAGCCAGCTACGTGCTCAACACGCCGGAAATCCACGCGCCGCTGACCAAGAATCAGGTTGTCGGCAGCATCAATTTCCAGCTGGACGGTAAAACCATCGACCAGCGTCCGCTGGTGGTGCTGAATGAAGTGAAAGAAGGCGGCATCTTCGGTCGTCTGGTGGATTACATCAAGCTGATGTTCCATCACTGGTTCGGCTAACGCTTGAAAGCGGCGAAAACGCCCCCATATGGTAAATAACACTAACTCCCGCTCCGGCGGGAGTTATAATTTAGAGAAGATGTCACGCTGGAGCGCCCGCACATGCAAAAAACGAAACTGAACGAACTGCTCGAATTCCCTTGCTCATTTACTTACAAGGTGATGGGGCTGGCACAGCCTGAGCTGGTTGACCAGGTAGTTGAAGTGGTGCAGCGCCATGCGCCCGGTGATTATAATCCGCAGATTAAGCCGAGCAGCAAAGGTAACTACCACTCCGTCTCCATTACCATCAACGCCACCCATATCGACCAGGTGGAGAAGCTGTATGAAGAGCTGGGCAACATTGAAATTGTCCGTATGGTGCTGTAATCGCCACCTAAACGACGACTGAACAACCCGGGTCCGACGCCAAGTCTGCCCGGGTTGCGCATTTTGGGGCCGCTAAACGCTGGTCGCCGGCCGGAGCGCCCGATATAATGACCGCACCACTTCCGTAACCTGACGATGCCCGTGCAACACGATAAGATCATAGTACGTCAGCTGGGGCTGCAGCCCTATGAGCCAGTCTCCCAAGCCATGCACAACTTCACCGATCGCCGCAGCGCCGACACCACCGATGAACTGTGGCTGGTGCAGCATACACCGGTATTTACCCAAGGCCAGGCCGGCAAAGCGGAACATCTGCTGATGCCCGGCGATATCCCGGTGATTCAAAGCGATCGCGGCGGCCAGGTCACCTATCATGGCCCCGGCCAGCAGGTGATGTACGTGATGGTCGATCTCAAGCGCAATAAAATTGGCGTACGCCAGCTGGTCAGCGCGATTGAAGACACCGTGGTTCAGACCCTCGCCCACTTCCATATCGATTCACGCGCACGCCCCGACGCGCCCGGCGTCTACGTCGGCGAGCAGAAAATCTGCTCGCTGGGGCTGCGCATCCGCAAAGGCAGTTCCTTCCACGGCCTGGCGCTCAATGTGGCGATGGATCTGGCTCCGTTCCAGCGTATTAATCCCTGCGGCTACGCCGGCATGCAGATGACCCAGGTCAGCGCGCTGGCGCCCGGCGCGTCAATTGAGGATGTGGCGCCGGTTCTGGTGCAGGAGTTTGTCCGCCAGCTTGGTTACCGGCAGGTTGAAACGGGCAATTGGGCAGTGGACGACTACCGGTAGTTGCCGGCTTGTCATACGCATAAAAAAACCACTTGTCGGTGGTTTTTTTATTGCTGCGCCAGGGTGTCCGCCATTCAACGGCAGAACGCACAGTGGATTCTCTGATATTTGTAGCCATAGCGCTGCAATTCCCTGATCACTTCAGACAGTGTCAGAGAATTAAAACTGCGGTGGATACGATTACGCAGGGTGACCACATCATACCGCGTAATGTTTTTATACTGCGCCGCATCACGCTCAAGGTTATCTGCATGCGTGACCATGCCGACCTTTCTGAACATTGCCGCGTTATCGCGCATTTCCTGCGGTTTCGCATCCGCAGTGTTGTACAGATTTCTGACGCTGTGATAGCTCTCGTTTGCCTGGTTATGGCGTTTGCCTCCGCTCACCTGGCTGTTGGTGTACTTACCCAGATCATAGTCATGGGATGCGTTCGCCTTCATGCTTTCGTACTTCGGCACGGCGCCAATGATCATCTGCAACAGTGAAGGATCCGACAGCGTTTCCCCGTGGCGGGTATAATAAACCAGCTCCACATCCTTCAGCTCGGATGACATACCGCTCTTGGAAGTGCGCGATGCGCCATGTGCGGTAATAATGCACTCATTAGCGCTAGGGGCAGCCCGATTGTGCGACCACACATACAGGTTGCTGCCAACGGTGTTCTGGTAAAGATCCATAGCTCATCTCCATATAAACGCATATAGAAAATCAGTGTAGACAAAATCTCTGTTTTTTCCCGCATCTGACCGAATAATCGCCTGCCGACCCGCCTGTTTTTCCTGACCGCACGGAATGCGCCCGGTGTGCTACGGCAAACGGCCAAGAGCGGGTATAATGACGCAGGCTCCCATCGCGATACAGGGGCTGAATGGATCGCGGTAAAAGTGGTATAGTATCGCCAAGTTTTTACCTACTTCTTACTACGGCTTTTTAATTTATTGATGTTAAAAGATAAAAACAAAAGTCGAGTTTCGTAACTGGAACCTGCACGACTATGAGTAAACCAATTCAGATGGAACGCGGCGTCAAATACCGCGATGCAGACAAAATGGCGCTGATCCCGGTCAAAACGGTGGTCACCGAACGGCAGGAGCTGTTACGTAAACCCGAGTGGATGAAAATCAAACTGCCCGCCGACTCAACGCGGATCCAGGGCATCAAAGCCGCAATGCGTAAGAATGGTCTGCATTCGGTCTGTGAAGAAGCCTCCTGCCCTAACCTGTCTGAATGTTTTAACCACGGTACCGCCACCTTTATGATCCTTGGTGCGATCTGCACCCGTCGCTGCCCATTCTGCGACGTGGCCCATGGCCGTCCCGTTGCCCCCGACGTCAACGAGCCGGAAAAACTGGCGCAAACCATCGCCGATATGGCGCTGCGCTATGTGGTGATCACCTCCGTTGACCGCGACGACCTGCGCGACGGCGGCGCCCAGCACTTTGCCGACTGCATCAGCGCCATCCGCGCCAAAAACCCGAACATCAAAATTGAAACCCTGGTGCCGGACTTCCGCGGCCGTATGGATCGCGCGCTGGAGATCCTGACGGCAACGCCGCCGGACGTCTTCAACCACAACCTGGAAAACGTGCCGCGTATTTACCGCCAGGTGCGCCCGGGCGCCAACTACGAGTGGTCGCTGAAGCTGCTGGAGCGCTTTAAAGAAGCACACCCGGATATCCCGACCAAGTCTGGCCTGATGGTCGGGCTGGGGGAAACCAACGAAGAAATCATTGAAGTGATGCGCGACTTACGCCGTCACGGCGTCACCATGCTGACGCTGGGCCAATACCTGCAGCCAAGCCGCCATCACCTGCCGGTGCAGCGCTATGTCAGCCCGGCAGAGTTTGAAGAGATGAAAGAAGAAGCGCTGGCGATGGGCTTTACCCACGCGGCGTGCGGCCCGTTTGTCCGCTCTTCTTATCACGCCGATCTGCAGGCGAAAGGCATGGAAGTCAAATAATGCCGCAGCGGAGGGGTAACGTTTTGTTACGCTTTCGCTGACTGACACAGCGCAAAAAACGGATGCCGCCGGGCATCCGTTTTTTTATGCGGCTTCAGGCGTCTTTCTTTTCGACGCTCTGCGGGTTCGCGGCGTTATCTTCTGCAGTCTTCTGCGCCGGCGGAGCATCGTCGCCCACCGCTTTTTTAAAGCCCTTCAGCGCCGCGCCCAGATCGGCGCCCAGCGTGCGCAGTTTGCTGGTACCGAACAATAAGACGATCAATACCGCAATCACCAACAGTTTGGTAATACTGATACCTTCCATATTCACCTTCTTTAATACCCAGTGCTGCAGGACGCAGCGAAAGAAATAAATCTTGCCTGCGCCTAGTTATCCGCTTTCTGGCAAATAAAACAACGGCAACCTGTAACAGAGTAAGATCGCCGAACGTCGGGGTAATTTGCCGCCGGGACTACAAAACCGCCGGCGCAACATGTAACATCGTGTCATCGATAATTGCTACTTATCGACCACGGAGATGACATTCCTCCCGCCCCGATAGGGATAAACCGCCTGACCGGCTGATGATGTCTGCGTAACCTCAGAATGAGGTGCGTAGCGTTGCGCCCGTACCACCTTCTGAGCTTCTTACTCTTCTGTTTGAAAGGGCTTCTGACCATGTTGAATTCTTTACTGGCCGTATTTATCGGCGGCGGCTTAGGTAGCGTACTGCGCTGGAGCATCAGCCTGCGGCTCAATCCGCTGCATTCCGCCATTCCGATCGGCACCCTGACCGTCAACCTGCTGGGAGGCTTTATCATTGGCCTGGCCATGGCGCTGATGACCCGCGCCGCCGCCATCGACCCCACCTGGCGGCTGCTGCTGACTACCGGTTTCTGCGGCGGCCTGACCACCTTTTCCACCTTCTCGCTGGAAGTCGTCTCCCTGCTGCAGGACGGGCGTTTTCTGTGGGCGCTCACCAACGCCATGCTGAACCTGGCCGGCTCGCTGCTGATGACGATGCTGGCATACCTGCTGGTTGCCTGGTTCACCGGGCAGTAATCCACGCTTAATGTTTTCTTAATGTTGCATACGGATAATCCTCATCCAGGGTCATAAAAACCGGATGAGGATCGCTATGTGGAGTATGCCGAAAACCGCCGCTGAGTTTGCCGCCGCCGCGCTGTGCGTCGCCACGGTCGCCGCGTTTATTCACCTTTATCTGTTCAGCTAAGCGGGCCGTCAGCGGTCCGCACAAAGATTTTCACAAATAATCACACCTGCGCTACAATTGAGAATGAACGTTCGCACTCAAACTGCGTTTCTTCCTTTGTCAGCGATAGGACCGGGACATGTCATCCCCAATAGCAAGCAGGCAGGCGAAAGCCGAACTGCGCCGTAATCAAATCGTCGAAGCGGCTAAAGCCTGTTTCCGTCAGTATGGCTTTCATGCCGCCAGCATGGCGGAAATCGCCCAGCGTTCGGCCCTGAGCGTCGGGCAGATTTACCGTTACTTCGTTAATAAAGACGCCATTATCGCCGAGATCGTCAACCGCATTATCAACGATAAAATGCGCCGCCTTGAGGATCTCAGCGACCACATCAACCTGATTGCCGGCACGCTCGCCACGCGGACGCTGTATCAATTACCGGGGCAAAGCGAGGACGATCACCTGCTGATGCTGGAAGTGACCGCCGAAGCAACGCGCAACCCGGCGGTGGCCGCCACGCTGAGCGACGCCGAAGCGCGCCTGTTCCGCCACGTCTGCCGCAATCTGCAACAGCTCTACCCGTCGTTCAGCGACGAAGAGATCGCCGCGCGCGTCGAGTTTATCGCCGTGCTCAGCGAAGGCACCGGTTACCGCCTGCTTACTACGCAAAAAGCCGATCCCAAACTGCTGGAAGCGTTATACCAGCAGGCTATCTCCCATCTGTTCCGCGAGTCCGCTACACCTAATGAGTAAACAACACGCCCGTCAACGATTAGTCTATGCCGCCGTCCTGGGTCTGCTGGCCGCACTGGGGCCATTATGCATCGACCTTTACCTGCCGGCGCTGCCGGAAATGACCGCCGAGCTGGGCACCTCAACCGCCACCGCGCAGCTGAGCCTGACCGCCGGCCTGCTGGGGCTGGGCCTCGGCCAGCTGATCTTCGGCCCCTACAGCGACAAACTGGGACGTATCCGTCCGCTGCTGCTGTCGCTGCTGATTTTATTGGCGGCCTCGCTGTGGTGCGCCCTGGCCACCAGCATCGACCAACTGCTGATCGCCCGCCTGCTGCAAGGGCTGGCCGGTTCCGGCGGCGCCGTGATATCGCGCGCCATTGCGCGCGATATGTATTCGGGCCATGAGTTAACGCGCTTCTTCGCGCTGCTGATGCTGGTGAACGGGCTGGCGCCGATCGTCGCGCCGGTGCTGGGCGGCGCGCTGCTGAAATTTATGGACTGGCGCGGCATTTTTGACGCGCTGGCGCTGATCGCCCTGCTGCTTTTCACCCTGTCGCTGCTGAAACTCAGCGAGTCTCTGCCGCCGGAGCGGCGCAGCCAGGGCGGCATGCTGTCGATGCTGCGCTCGCTGGGCGGGCTGCTGCGCCAACGGCAGTTTATGGGGCTGTGCCTGACGCAGGGATTCGTTATGGCCGGGATGTTTGCCTATATCGGCGCTTCGCCTTTCGTCCTGCAGCAAATCTACGGCCTCAGCCCGCAGATGTTCAGCCTGTGCTTTGCGATGAACGGCATCGGGCTGGTGATTTCCGCCCAGACGGCTGCGCGCCTGAGCCGACGCTTCGGCGAAATGCGGGTGCTAAAATACGGCCTGACGCTAGCGGCTACCGCCTCGCTGCTGTTGCTGCTGGCCGGCTGGCTGCATGCGCCGCTGCCGCTGCTGCTGGCGACGCTGTTCTTCGCCATTGCCGCCGTCGGCAGCATCGGCCCGACCGCGTCGTCGCTGGCCATGCAAAGCCAGGGAGACAAAGCCGGCAGCGCGTCCGCCCTGATTGGCGTCTGTATGTTCGCGCTCGGCGCCTGCAGCGTGCCGCTCACCGGGTTGGGCGGCACCTCCAGCGTATCGATGGCGCTGACGATTTTCGGCTGTTATTTCATCGCCATCATGCTGTTTACCCTGCTGGTGCCCAAGGCGCCGCGCTGAACGATGGCAATAAAAAACCCGCTCATCGGAGCGGGTTTTCAGCAAAGCGGCTAGTGCGTCGCTTAAATCGCGGTAACGTTAGCTGCAGATGGGCCTTTAGCGCCATTGGTGATTTCAAATTCTACCTGCTGGCCTTCAGCGAGCGTTTTGAAACCATTGCTAACGATGGCAGAAAAGTGAACGAAAACGTCCTTGCTACCATCTTCCGGAGTAATGAAACCGAAACCTTTAGATTCATTAAACCACTTAACGCTACCTTTAATCTTAGACATCAAACTTACCTTTAACGTGAATGTAAGACACAAATCGTGTGTCAGATACAGTACAGCAACTGGCCGGCTTTTTGTCCACTGCCCAGATCACATAACGCGGATAAAAAGTGCAATAGCCGGCATCTGCCGCCGTAAAGTGCCCGTTCCGCCCATAAAACACGCACTTTCCAGGATTATCCGCTCAGATCACCGCCGCCACCGGCAAACCGAATGGCTATGAAATATAACCAGATAATCTTTTTGCTTCCGTCATCGCTGGACTAGGGTTAAGCATAACCTCAGCCAAGCGAGAGAAACCTATGCCCTGTCAACTGGCCGACCAAGTCGTCGCCTACCGCCGTGAACTGCATCAGCATCCCGAACTGTCCAATCAGGAATTCGCCACTACCGAACGCATTACCCGCTGGCTGCAGCAGGCCGATATCCGCATCCTGCCGCTGGCGCTAACCACCGGCGTCGTGGCCGAAATCGGCAGCGGCGACGGACCGCTGATCGCCCTGCGCGGCGATATTGACGCCCTGCCGATTGCGGAACTCGCCGACGTGCCTTTCGCCTCGCGCCATCCTGGGGTTATGCACGCCTGCGGACATGATTTCCACACCGCGGTAATGCTCGGCGCCGCCCGCCTGCTAAAAGCGCGCGAATCGTCACTGCCAGGACGGGTGCGCATCTTTTTCCAGCCGGCAGAAGAAACCTGCGACGGCGCCCAGCAGCTGATTGACGCCGGCGCGCTGGATGACGTCGCGGCCGTGTTCGGCCTGCACAATGCGCCGGAATTGCCCACCGGCACCTTCGCCACCCGCGCCGGCCCCTTCTATGCCAACGTCGACCGCTTTCAAATCCGTATCACCGGTAAAGGTGCGCACGCCGCCAAACCGGAGCAGGGTGTTGATAGCATCGTCACCGCCAGCCATATCGTGAGCGCGCTGCAAACCCTGCCGAGCCGCAGTTTCAGCTCACTGGAGGCGGTGGTGGTCAGCGTTACGCGCATTGAGGGCGGCAATACCTGGAATGTACTGCCACAGACGGTGGAACTGGAAGGTACGGTGCGCACCCATAACGGCGACGTGCGTCGTCAAGTGCCGGATAAAATCCGCCAGGTGATCGACGGCGTAGCCGCCTCGCTGGGCGCACAGGCCGAACTGAGCTGGCACCCCGGGCCGCCCGCGCTGATTAACCACGCACGCTGGGCGGCCTTCAGCCAAACGGTGGCGAAGGAGTTCGGTTATCGGGTCGAGGAGGCTGAGCTGCAGATGGGCGGTGAGGATTTTGCCATTTATCTGCATCATGTGCCCGGCGTGTTTGTCAGCATCGGCTCAGCCAGCGAATTCGGCCTGCATCACCCGCGCTTTGCCCCTGATGAACAGGCCATTTTTCCGGCGGCGCAATATTTTGAACGCCTGGCGGAACGTGCTCTGCAGCAGCTGGCCGACGTTCCACAGCAGGCCGTCAGCCACGCCTAATCCACGCGGTTCTCCTTCCGCCGCGCCAGCGCGGCGGAAAGCCGGGCATTGTCATCACGGAACGCCGTCTCCCCTGTTGCTACACGGCATTACGCGCTATCATAAGCGTTGTATTGAACGAATTAATGAGAATGATGATGAACGGCAAGATAACGACTTTTTTTGCAGATAAAGGCTTTGGCTTTATTACCGATGAAAATGGGGAAAATCGCTATTTTCACGTGGTGAAAGTACAAAACCCCGATCTGATTAAGAAAAACGCTGCGGTAACGTTTGAGCCGACCAACAATGCCAAAGGCCCCTCCGCCTACGCGGTGAAAGTGCTGGCCCCGAGCAAATACATCATCATCGCCAATGAACGTATTAAAATCAGCAGCATCAAATCCTTCCACACCTTCACCAAAGAGGTGCCGGTACAGAACCAGGTGGACAAAGAAAACACCGTGTTATCGGTTGGCCTGCTGATGAACCGTATTCGCCCGCAGACGGAGAGCGCCCCGGAGATGCAGACGCTGCGCATGCTGTCGGTGGTCACCTTCCAGAACGTCACCCACACCTTTTCCGAATATGAGATCGATCTGGACGAGACGCTGCAGGCGCTGCAGGGCCTGTAAGCGCGATGCTGCGCGTGAGCCTGTCCTCAGGGCTCACGCCGCCGCTACTCTTTAAACCAGATATGACCGACGCTGCTGCCGCTCACCGCATTAAAAGACTCCACCCGGTTACGCCCCAGCGATTTGGCGCGATACAGCGCAATATCGGCCATATTCATCAGCTGTTCCCAGGATTTAACTTCCTTCATCGCCAGGCTGGCCACGCCGACGCTGATGGTGACCTTGAGTGGCTTATGCCCAATGTTCACCTCGCTCTTTTCCACCTGCTGGCGCAGGAATTCGCCTAACGCCACCGCCTGCGCCGCCAGCGCGCGCGGCAGTACGACGGCGAACTCTTCCCCGCCCAGGCGACCGAGGGGTTGATCGCGGCGCAGCTCACGCCGCAATACGTGAGTCACATGCGTCAATACCCGATCGCCGACGATATGCCCATGGGTGTCATTAATCAGCTTGAAATGGTCAATATCAATCAGCAACAGCGATACCGCCTCTTTGGAACGCCGCTTGTGCTCCAGCAGCTCTCTGGCCTTACGCGTCAGCGCGCTGCGCGTTAGCGTGCCGGTCAGAAAGTCATGATTGCCGCTATGCTCCAGACGGCGCACCAGCTTGCGGTTGGCCACCATCGAACTGGAGAGGATCAGCGGCCCCATCACCAGCATGGCGATCCCCAAGCGCGCCGACATCAGAGTATCCAGCAACGCGCCACGGGAGGCCGGCGTTTCGTACAGCATCACGTTGGCGGAGATCGCGCATATCTCCACCACCCCGGTTAGCAACGCCAGCAGCGTCACGGTAAACAGTTGGTAGCGCACCGCGCACCACAGCAACGCCGGGATCGGAAACGCAATAGCGCCGGGACCGCCGATATAGATGCTAAACAGCAATGACCCCAGCAGCGCCAACAGCGGCAGGCTGTCGCGCAAATTCCAGTGATACTGCATCCGCAGCAGCGTTTTTAACCGCGGCGCCGCCAGCAGTACCGGTAAAATCAGCAAGGTGGTGGAGAATTGTTCGCTGAACCACGCCAGCCAGGCGGTCAGCACCGTATTGTTATACAGGCTATCGTTACGCAGTACCGACAGGGTAGATGCCACCACGGCGCCGGCCAGGCTGGCGGCAAACAGATACAAAATGGCCTGTGGGTTACCCATGCGCCGCTGCGACTGCGGCAACAGCCGCATCACGCCGTACCCTGTCGCCACCAGCGACATATTGCACAGGTTTAGCCACAGCGCCAGCATCCATCCTTCGCCGGTGGTCAAATCCGCGCCGATCATGGCGATATAGGTTATCAGCCAGCCTAACGGCTCGGCATAGGGCGGCTTACGCAGCAGTACCCCCAGCAGAATGGCGTTGACCGGCCAAAATAAGGACAGGGAATCAAGAGGACGGGAAAAAATGCCGACTAAAGAGAGAAAAAAAACCAGCAAAAAAAGATTAATCAGCCGCACTGCGCCAGGCAACCCATGCTTAGAAATCATTCTGGCATTCATCGCCTGAACCACGCAAACATCATAACCAGAACAGTTGTATGCATATCATTCCATGCCCCAGCAAAATAAGGAGAATATATAAACCAGATTGCGACGGGAAAAACCAGACGGTTTAAAGACAAAAAGGCATTAACCTTTATTTAACAGAATCTTCCTATATCTGTCTGCGCATAGGCCTATTTCCCGCAGAAGCGCCTATTGGGTTAATAGCATAGCGCAACCTACTGTATTGCGGAACAAACATAAGACCACAATAATAGTGCAAGATAATTTCGCCTCACTATTTGCGAAATGTCCTTATCACTATTTTAGCGCAGGGAGAATAATGCGCCGTTCTCGCTCCTCCCGGTAAAGCGCCCGGCCCGGACACCGTCGTCAGGCGACTTTACATGCCACCCCCTGCTTCAGGGGCACAAATAAAAAAAATCCCGCACAAGGCGGGATAAACTCAATGGGGATGGGTAATACACTACAGGAAAGGAATAACACACAACATCATCGGGTGAGTTAACTCTATCAACTTGAGTGTATAGATTTGTCATCCCTTGGTAAGTTTGCTCCGGCAGATGTAACGCTGGATGGAAAACAGCCATCACAGCCCTTGGTTATTGCTGACGATACTGTTCATCGCTGACCTGCTCCAACCACGCCACCGGACTGCCATCGCGTGATTCGGCAATTGCAATATGCGTCATAGCGGTGTCAGCGGTAGCACCGTGCCAATGTTTCACCCCCTGCGGGATCCAGACAATATCCCCCGGATGCATTTCTCTGACTTTACCTCCCCACTCTTGCACCCAACCGCGCCCCTGCGTCACGATTAATGTTTGCCCCAACGGATGAGTATGCCAGGCGGTGCGGGCCCCCGGCTCAAAGGTTACGGTTGCGCCGCTGACGCGGGCATCATCACTTCCCTGGAAAGGTGCGTCGATCCTCACCCGCCCGGTAAAATAGCTCGCAGGCCCCGTCTGAGAGGGCTGTGCACCGCTGCGCTGTACGTTGATTTTATCCTCCGCGGCAACGGAGGCCGACGGTGCGAGCATAGACAGCATCATGGTTGAAGCAGCAAGAAATTTCATCGTGTCCCCTTGGTCATGGCAGGTAATGTGCGATGTATAAACGGTAACGGGATTCTTTGTGTTGAAAAAGCAGGTAAACACGAAAGGAGATATGAGCTGTATTCATTAATAAACTGCAGCACCGACGCACCGGCACTACAATGGTCACATCCGGGATCGTACAACGCAGAGCAGAAAAAGATGTTAAGAGATAATGTTAACGATTTAATCTCATTTCTAATGGTGGCGCAGGAGCGCAGCTTTACTCGTGCCGCCGCCAAACTGAATGTCTCGCAATCAGCCCTCAGCCATGCCGTCCGCGGCCTGGAAGAACGCCTTGGCGTGCGTCTACTCACCCGGACTACGCGTAACGTCGCTCCCACACAAGCCGGTGAACGGCTGGTTAACACCATCGGCCCACACCTCACGGCGGTTGAAAGCGAACTGTTGGCACTGGGAGAAATGCGCGACCGTCCCGCCGGCAATATCCGTATCTCCGCCGGTGAGCATGCGCTTGACGCCGTGCTATGGCCGGCGTTGAAACCTTTCTTAAAAAGTTACCCCGATATCAAGGTCGAAATCATCGCTGACGATAGCCTGACCGATATCGTCGGCGAACGCTTTGATGCTGGTGTTCGCCTCGGCGAACAGGTCGCCAAAGATATGGTCGCCGTACGTATCGGCCCGGATATCCGTCTGGTCGTCGCCGGCTCGCCGGATTACCTGGCAAAAAATGGTATCCCCGCCACGCCGCAGGCGCTACAGCGCCACCGCTGTATTAATATGCGACTTCTGACGCTGGGCGGCATCTATGCCTGGGAGTTTGCCAAAGACGGGCAGGAGATTAAAGTGCGTGTTGACGGACAGGTTACCTTTAACAGCCTGCGCCAACGCATCGACGCAGCCAGTGAGGGATTAGGACTGACTTTCGTGCCGGAAGACGCGATACGGGTGGAAATGGCCAACGGCAGGCTGGTCACCGTACTCGACGAATGGTGTCCTCCGCTTTCCGGCTATTACCTGTATTACCCCAACCGTAAACAGCACACCACCGCGTTTTCCCTGTTACTCGAGACGTTACGCTATCCGCCTCCGCCAGCAAATATCTAGCGTTTCAATCCGTACGCTACCTCAATCATTAACGACCTGTGGCGGCAGCGATCGCGAGATGCGACGATAGTGTTCCAGGCGCTGCTTGAAATAAGCGCGCAGATGCTCAGGCTGTTCCGCCTCGACCAGATCGGGCCTTACCGGCAGATTCATCCACTCTTTGCCCGCCACGCCGCTGGCGGCGATATCCGCGCTGACCTTCCCCTCATACTTTCCGGCCAACCCACTGTAATAAAGAGACATTGAACACCATCCTGCGCTAAAAGCTGCGATATTGCCGACCAAAACTTCACATTCACTCAGCATCGGCAAGGCGAAATATAATCAAATATATAACGTTTTTCCAGTTCGCGACCAAGGGCCAGACGCCGCGTGCGGTAAGCCAAGTGCGCCTGCATGGTAGCCCACAGCACAACTCTTCTCCCGTGCATCACGGTGTCGTTCTGGGTATTATCACCGCCTCCACGGCCACAACGGCGGCAATGTGGTCTTTAAATCGCCAGAAGATATTACCTTCTGGTGCAGTGTAGAGTTTTTGGTTGAGATCAAAGGACTGCGGATAAATGCGATTTTTCATCGGTTTTCTTATCATCATGAGCCCAATCCTGTGGCTTACTGATACGCTCGGCAAGTTTGCCGTCATTGCCTGGTTGGCAAACGCTGTGATTCTTACCTGTATCGCTAAATATATCGTCAACAGCAAACCCAAAGAGTACGACGAGGATCAGGATGTATTCTGACGCTTTTCATGCAACGGTGGTTTAAATAAAACCAGGTAAGAGCAACCCCATATCATTCGGATATTCCGTCCTTGCCGGCCCGATCCGCTTATCGCGTTGATCGCAGGGACCTCCCCTGAGCACTTCCATGCCTAATTCTCCGGTCCAGGCAAAAATGCACATTTTTAAGCATCGTCGCCGCAATGCCCGCTTTTGGCGGCACCGCATTCGATACCTTCCCTATCGGGCTCGGCGATCCGACCGAAACGGTCTTGTTGGCGCCGCGGGAAGAACGGGAGAAAACCGCCACAGCCGGTGACGACTACAGCTGTATTTACCAGGGAGAGAACTTTTCTCTCGGCGCCACGCTGGATGGCAAAACCTGTCGGCTGATGGAGATAAAATCCGGTAAACTGCTGTCAAAAGTCAGCGTGCTGCAGTGGGTGAAAGATGGGGAAATGTTTTAATTATCTTGCCTGCGTAATATTGGCCCTATTTGTGATAATAGAAGCCTAACCTGACAGCTCAGTATTGTGAGAATGTGGGGACGATGCCGGTTTACCACTACCGGAACATCATGTATTCCAGCCAACTCAACGATTGATGATGGAAAGCCCCCCATTCCTTTTGATTAGATAAAAAGTGGAGCATTTCATATTAACACCGCCCCTAATTTATTAAGTTAATAACAATCAATAACTCTCCCCGATGCAGAAATCTATCTATACCAATATAGCCAACACCATTAAAAGAAAGCACAAAAAAGGATAATACCCAAAACAAAACAAGATAAATCCCTTTACTATCGGAATACTCCATTTAATATCCATGCTTTTAAATACAACAAAGGCTTTCTTATGGAATAGCATCTAAATCGAGGTTAAGATACGAAGACATTACGATAAGCAACGTTAATCTTCATAATCATTACATTATGAAAAATTAATAAAAATAAATTAAGTTATCATTTTATGGATAGGGACATGCCTTTATTTTTAAAAAATATAGAGTTAACATTTTACTTTTCTTCATCTTTAATTCTCATGCTGATTTCATTTTTATCGGCCACATGTCGCTCAATATCACTTGACAGGATTAACGCCTTTTTGGTGGCAATAATGATGGTGCTTTTTTATGGACTAAGGGCTGAAGGCACGTCAGACATAAAAATGTATCTTGATTTCTTTGACAAAATGGGTAACTTTGAAGACTTCCCGTGGAGTTATGGTTTTTACGTTATAGCCCAAACGATAAAATTAATTAATCCATCACATGAATTCTACATATTTTTCACATCCCTATTTTTTGTTTGCGCTGTTTTGATATGCACATTCAAGTACTTAAAAGGAGAACCATACAAGTCATTACTTATGCTTTCTTTTTTTAATGGCTGGTATATCTTGGATTTAGCAACAAATACCATAAGACAAGGTATAGCGCTCCCATTCGTCATGCTCTCATTTTATTTCTTAATATACAGAAGAAAGTCTCTTTTCTTACTATTTGCAGCATTAGGAATAAGTATACACTGGGGCGCATTAACCCCCCTGTGCTTTGGTGTTGCCGCCTACTTTATCGCCAAAAGAAGATTCCTGCTAAGAACAATCACAATAGGCGTCCTCCTTTTTTATACAAGCTCTTACTTCATTAACCTCGATATTGCCCGAGTCCTGGTGGAGAAAACGTTCATTGACACGCTCCAAAAAATCTTTGTCGGCGTTAACCTAAAAAGCAAGGCCTATGCGTACCTCAACTCAGAAATAATCGGAGCTCACTTTTACCAACTGCCAATTATTACACGACTAAAATACACCACAGAGTCATTCATTCCACTTGTTGTCAATGCTATCTTTTTCCTCAGTCGCAAAAAAAACGACCCGTTTTTTTATCAAAACAAATTATACCTGCCTGTATATACACTATTCCTACTCTTAACCGCATATGGCGTAAGCATCATATCTATGGTGTGGTTCTTCCGGAATTTTTACTGGGGACCAATGTTATCAATGATAAGCTTGATGATAATCCTTTCATATTATAAAAAATCAAAAAATCACAATGCATACGTGTTTTTTTTAACTTTATGTGTGCTTATCGTAGGGTTGCTTGCCAACTGGCCGTCAGCACTTTTACAGTTGTCATATCCCGCTTAGTTATCAGGATGATTATATTTATTCTTTCCGCCAGACCGCTGAAAGGTAAGAACTACACCACAGAATGCAAACAATCAGACATAGTATAAAAACTTCAATTTAATGCCGGGTATCCCCCGGCATCTTTACCTGGCAAACAGGTTACGGTTTTTCCGCAATTCTTCGCAGATATTCGTTATTTTTAAAAGCAATAATAATCATCTCAAATGCCACACGGACAAATACGCCGCCAATCAGGATAGCCAGCAAACCACTAAACACTCCGCTGTACGTCATCATACCAATACCGCTAACGATCACACCCAACAGCGCTAACCAATAAACTACAGTGATGATTTTTGGCGTAAGCATCGCATCAAATAAGAAAATATTCTTCATTAATATCCACCTTAATATTATAAAGTACTATTCCATAAGTTCTACCGCTGTGAAGTGGCTCTATTTTGACATAATAATAAGATTGGCGGCTAGCCCTATATCCGCGTTGGCGGAGTAAAATCACATTACCGGGACACAGACGAAAAATAGTGGCAAATACGGAAGTCCGTTTCCCCTGTCGAAAATAATGACGTTCTCGATATGAGCATGGCCAAATGAATCAGGCGTCAGTCAACGGAACTTGAAAAAGATAAAACTGCTGTTCGGGAAAAAGTTCAGACTCGAAATGGCACGCCCTGTAGGACTCGAACCTACGACCTACGGCTTAGAAGGCCGTTGCTCTATCCAGCTGAGCTAAGGGCGCATTGAAGAGATGCGGCAACCCAAGGTTGCGGCTTGGATTATACGGCCCGAAGAGAGTGAGTCAATGCCTTTTCATTGTGTTGTCGTCGGCAGGGCGTTTTATGCTGCTTTTTCCGCCACCGCCGTACGCTAACATCATGATCTCTTAGCGCTAATCAGGTGTTTTACTGATGTGAAAACACGCGTATTGCGCGGCCTCGCGCGCCCTGGTCTTCATCGCAATCGTGACATTAACACGATTCAGCGCCTGACAGCGCGCTCAGCTTCTGACAAAATAGCGCCATCCCCCCGCTTTTTCTTTAAATGATGGATTTCCACACCGATGGCAGCAAAGATTATTGATGGTAAAACGATTGCGCAGCAGGTTAGAAGCGAAGTGGCTGAGCAAGTTAAGCAACGTCTGGCCGCAGGAAAACGCGCGCCGGGTCTGGCGGTTGTGCTGGTGGGTGAAAACCCGGCCTCGCAGATTTATGTCGCCAGCAAACGCCGCGCCTGTGAAGAAGTCGGCTTTGTTTCCCGCTCTTACGATCTGCCGGCCTCCACCAGCGAAGCCGAGCTGCTCAAGCTGATCGACCAGCTGAACGCCGACACGGAAATCGACGGTATTCTGGTACAGCTGCCGCTGCCTGCCGGCATCGATAACGTCAAGGTGCTGGAACGCATCCACCCGGACAAAGACGTCGACGGCTTCCACCCGTACAACGTCGGCCGCCTGTGCCAGCGCGCGCCTAAACTGCGCCCGTGCACCCCACGCGGCATCGTCACCCTGCTGGAGCGCTATAATATCGATACCTACGGCCTAAATGCCGTGGTGGTCGGCGCGTCCAACATCGTCGGCCGCCCGATGAGCATGGAGCTGCTGCTGGCCGGCTGCACCACCACCGTGACGCACCGTTTTACCAAAAACCTGCGCCATCACGTGGAGAATGCCGATCTGCTGGTGGTGGCCGTCGGCAAACCGGGCTTTATCCCGGGCGACTGGATCAAACCGGGCGCGATCGTGATTGACGTCGGTATCAACCGTCTGGAAAGCGGCAAAGTGGTCGGCGACGTCGAGTTTGACGCCGCCAGCGAACGCGCCGCCTATATCACGCCGGTTCCCGGCGGCGTCGGCCCGATGACCGTCGCCACGCTGATCCAAAACACCTTGCAGGCCTGCGAGGAATATCATGACGTTCAACCTAAATAAGTAAGGCAGTATGGAAATTTTTAATCTGGATAACCACCCGCACGTCGAACTCTGCGATCTGCTGAAGTTTCAGGGCTGGAGTGAAAGCGGCGGCGCGGCGAAAGAAGTGATCGCCGACGGCCTGGTCAAGGTTGACGGCCAGGTGGAAACCCGCAAACGCTGCAAAATTGTCGCCGGACAAAAAGTCAGCTTTGCCGGCCGGACGGTCACCGTTCAGGCTTAAACGCCGCGGCACGGCCGGGTTGCACACGTGCAGCCCGGCTTTCCCCCTTGTTCCCCTCCCTTTTTCGCCGCCAATTTCTCGATCGTCGTCAAAAAATCACTTTTTCCTCTGGATGAATGTGAAAATTATGTTGCACGCCCCGCTGAGTTGCCAGACGATGAGTAGAACGTTCTACTAGAACGTTCTACTTACAATAACAACGCCGTTTCAGGCGCATCCAGGGTCTCACATCGGGGGAAAACAGCATGAGTCTGTTCTCAGGGTTTGTTAAATCGTTATCCAAACTGTCTATGATTGGCCGCGCGCTGATGCTGCCGATTTCACTGCTGCCGGCCGCCGGCCTGCTGCTGGCATTCGGCGACAAATTCCATCTGCCGCTGATGATGAACGCCGGCGGAGTGATTTTCGATAACCTGCCGATGCTGTTCGCCATCGGCTCGGCGGTCGGGCTGGCCTCCGAATCCGGGATTGCCGCACTGTCTGCCGCCGTCTCGGTATTTGTTACCAATATCACCATCGGCACGCTGCTCGGCATCACGCCGGAGATGGCCGCGCAGGGCGGAAAATATGCGCTGGTGGTCGGCATCCCCACCCTGCAGATGGGCGTGTTCGGCGGCCTGATCTGCGGTATTCTCGCTGCCTGGTGCTACAACCGCTTCCACGCCATGCAGCTGCCGGAGTTCCTCGGCTTCTTCTCCGGCAAACGCTTTGTAGCCATCGCCACCGCCTTGCTGTCGTTTATCATGGGTCTGCTGCTGCCCTACGTCTGGCAGCACATTCAGTCCGGTATCGATGCGCTCTCGGTGGTGGTCAACGGCGATAATCAGGCGGCCTCCACCTTTATCTTCGGGCTGGTGGAGCGGGCGCTGATCCCGCTCGGCCTGCACCATATCTGGTATCCGTCCTTCTGGTATTCGTTCGGCGACTACACCACCGCCGCCGGCCAGGTGATCCACGGCGATCAGACCATCTGGTTCAAGATGCTGGAGGAAGGCGTGAAGTCTTTCAGCAGTGACAGCTACCGGGACGCCGGTAAATTTATGCAGGGCGAATTCCCGCTGATGCTGTTTGCCCTGCCGGCCGCCTGCCTGGCGATGTATCACGAAGCCCAGACGGCCAACAAGAAAATCGCCGCCGGCATTCTGTTTTCCGCCGCGCTGACCTGCTTTTTAACCGGCATCACCGAGCCGGTGGAGTTCACCTTTATCTTCGTGGCGCCGATTCTGTACGTCTTTAACGCCATCATGGCCGGCCTGGCGTATATGACCATGTACCTGCTGCATGCGCATATCGCCAAATCGTTCTCGGCGGGCTTTATCGACTACCTGTCATTCGGCATCCTGCCCTCGTTCAACGGCTACCAGACCAACTTTATCAGCGCCGTGATCGTCGGTATTCCGATGGCGCTGATCTACTACTTCACCTTCCGCTTTGTCATCCGCCGTTTCGACGTGAAAACGCCGGGACGCACCAACGTAACCGCCAATGCGGATGACAAGAGCGATACCGAGCTGGCAACGGAAATCATCAGTCTGCTGGGAGGCGCACAGAATATCGACTCCGTCGGTTCCTGCATTACCCGCCTGCGCCTTGAGGTGGTAGACAGTAAATCGGTGGATAAAGACGGCCTCAACGGCCTCGGCGCACGCGGCGTGGTGTTTGTCGGCGACGCCGGCATTCAGGTCATTTTTGGCGCCAGGGCGCAATTTATTGCACAAACCATGTCGACGATGATGGGCAAATAAGCAAAAAATGGTAGGCTGTGAACGTCTCCGGCAGCGGCCGGAGGCGTTGTGTTATCCCGCTGATTGCAGCGGATTTTTCTGGGAGCCGGTGTGAAAAAAGTCAGCATTATCGACGTGGCAAAGCTGGCGGGGGTCTCCGTCTCGACGGTGTCGCTGGTGCTGCGCCAGAAGGGCAAAATCTCCGACGCCACCATCGCCAACGTACAGGCCGCCATCCGCCAGCTGGGCTACGTGCACAACGTGGCGGCTGCCAATTTACGCGCCAGCACCTCCAACCTGATCGGCCTTATTCTGCGGGATTTCAGCGACAGTTTCTCCATCAAGGTGATGGCCAGCATCGTGCAGGAACTGGAAAAACAGGGCTATATGGTGTTTCTCGGCCAGCCGCAGGACGAAGGGGAACATCTCGAGCGCTGCCTGCTCTCCTTCAAACAGCAGGGGGTGGCCGGCGTGATTTATCTGGCGTCGGACGCCTCCAACCCGCATCTGCCCGCGCTTATCCGCCAATGTCCGCTGCCGCTGGTGGCGGTCTCACAGTCGCTGCTGGAGGAAAATTGCAACCTGGTGATGCGCGACAACCGTCAGGCGGCGGGGCTGGCCGCCCGCTATCTGATCGAACGCGGGCACCGCAGCATCGGCTATATCGGCGGCCGGCAGGCGTCGCTGATTCGCCAGCAGCGCCTGCTGGGGTTGCGCAGCGCGCTCGTCCAGCACGGCATGAGCTACAAAGAGGAGTCCGCCCCCGCCTGCAGCGACGATACCCGCGCCGCCAGCCAGGCCACCCGCCATTTGCTCGAACAAAACAACACCATCACCGCCCTGCTCTGCCACTCGCCGGACGCCATGCTTGGCTGCATTAACGGCATTCATCAGGTGGGGCGCACCATCGGCAAGGATGTATTTCTGACGCAGCAGGTGGCGCTGATTGGCTTTGAGGATATGCTGCACGTCAACCTCACCTCACCGTCGTTCACCTACGTCTCCTCCGCCAGCGAAGAGACCGGTCGTCAGGCCGCAGCGCTGATGATGCGCAAGCTGAAGGAGCCGGCGTTACCGACCCAGCGCATTACGCTGTCCGGCCAGCTGGTCGCCCGGGAGTCGGCATAAAAAAGCCGGGGAGTGCAGCACACTCGCCCGGCCTGAGAATGGCTTGATGAACTCAGCGCTTACTTACGACGCCAGGTGGTGCCCTGCGGGCCGTCTTCCAGCACGATGCCCATTTCGTTCAGCCGATCGCGGGCGGCATCCGCCAAGGCCCACTCTTTCGATTTACGCGCGTCGTTGCGCTGCTTGATCAGCGCTTCGATTTCCGCCACTTCACCGTCATCAGCCTGCGCACCGCTCTGCAGGAACGCTTCCGGCTCCTGCTGCAGCAGGCCCAGCACGTTCGCCAGTTTGCGCAGTTCGGCCGCCATGGCGTTGGCCGCCGCCATATCTTCACTTTTCAGGCGGTTGACTTCACGCGCCAGATCGAACAGCGCCGAATAGGCTTCCGGCGTGTTGAAATCATCGTCCATCGCCTCGCGGAAGCGCGCCTCAAAGGCTTCTCCGCCGGCAGGCTGCGCCGCCGGGTCAGTGCCGCGCAGCGCGGTGTACAGACGCTCCAGCGAAGCACGCGCCTGCTTCAGGTTCTCTTCGCTGTAGTTCAGCTGGCTGCGGTAGTGGCCGGACATCAGGAAGTAACGCACGGTTTCCGCATCGTAATAGCCCAGCACGTCACGGATGGTGAAGAAGTTGTTCAGCGACTTGGACATTTTTTCACGGTCGATCATCACCATGCCGGAGTGCATCCAGTAGTTGACGTACGGGCCGTCGTGGGCGCAGCTGGACTGGGCGATTTCGTTTTCATGGTGCGGGAACATCAGATCCGAACCGCCGCCGTGGATATCGAAATGGGTGCCGAGCTGTTTGCAGTTCATCGCCGAGCACTCAATGTGCCAGCCCGGACGGCCCGCGCCCCACGGTGATTCCCAGCTCGGTTCGCCCGGCTTGGACATTTTCCACAGCACAAAGTCCATCGGGTTGCGTTTGACGTCGTCAATCTCCACCCGCGCGCCGGCCTGCAGTTGCTCCAGGTCCTGACGCGACAGCAGGCCGTACTGCGGATCGCTGTCGATGGAGAACATCACGTCGCCGTTGCTGGCCACATAGGCGTGATCGCGTTCCAGCAGGCGCTGGGTAATCTCGATAATCTCGGCGATATGCTGCGTGGCGCGCGGCTCCTGATCCGGGCGTTCGATCAGCAGCGCGTCAAAATCGGCGTGCATCTCCGCCAGCATGCGGCCGGTCAGTTGATCGCAGGTTTCACCGTTCTCCGCCGCCCGGCGGATGATTTTGTCATCCACATCGGTCACGTTGCGCACGTAGTTCAGATCGTAACCGAGATAGCGCAGGTAGCGCGCCACCACGTCAAAAGCAACGAAGGTGCGGCCGTGGCCGATATGACACAGATCGTAAATGGTTACCCCGCACACATACATACCGACCTTTCCGGCATGAATTGGTTTGAATTCCTCTTTTTGACGACTCAGGGTATTAAAAATCTTTAGCATCGGGACATTCCGTGGTGTGCGTTGTAACAATATTAATTAACAGGGATCCGCGTATTGAACCCCGAAGGCCGCAGTAATGCAAGGTTAAGGCCAAGGAATGCTGACATCATCGGCAGAAAACCCGGCGCCGTGCGCCGCCTTCCGTTGTTATCTTATAACAAAACCTGGCGAACAGACAGCGCAAGCCAAGCCCGCTGCTGACTCGCTAATAGAGATATGTTATAAGGTCGGTCTGATTGTTTGCAGCCCGCTGTAACATCTCACTTCACCTTGTTAGGATTAAAACTATGGTTACTTTCCACACCAATCACGGCGACATCGTCATCAAGACCTTTGCCGACAAAGCACCGGTCACCGTTGAAAACTTCCTGAACTACTGCCGCGCAGGTTTCTACGACAACACCATTTTCCACCGTGTTATCAATGGCTTTATGATTCAAGGCGGTGGTTTTGAACCTGGCATGAACCAGAAAACGACCCAGTCGCCAATCAAAAACGAAGCCAACAACGGCCTGCAGAACACCCGCGGCACCCTGGCCATGGCGCGTACCAACGATCCGCACTCCGCCACCGCGCAGTTCTTCATCAACGTGGTTGATAACGACTTCCTGAACTTCCGCGGCGAAAACGCGCAGGGCTGGGGCTACTGCGTATTTGCCGAAGTGGTAGAAGGCATGGACGTGGTCGACAAGATCAAAGGCGTGAAAACCGGCCGCAGCGGCATGCACCAGGACGTACCGGTCGAAGACGTGGTCGTCACCAGCGTAACCGTCAGCGAGTAACCGCGACGGCATGCACACGCTGTTTATCGCAGATCTGCATTTATGCGCACAGGAACCGGCAATTACTGCCGGTTTTCTGCATTTTTTGCAGCGCGACGCCGTTCACGCGGACGCGTTATACATTCTTGGCGACCTGTTTGAGGCCTGGATCGGCGATGACGATCCCGAACCGCTGCACGCCGAGATCGCCGCCGCGCTGAAGGCGCTGCAGCAGGCCGGCGTCCCCTGTTACTTTATCCACGGCAACCGCGACTTTCTGCTGGGCAAACGCTTCGCCCGCGCCAGCGGTATGACCCTGCTGCCGGAAGAACAGGTGCTGGAGCTGTACGGCCGCCGTGTGCTGATCCTGCACGGCGACACGCTGTGCACCGACGATACCGACTACCAACACTTCCGCCGCCGCGTGCACAATCCGCTGATTCAGAAGCTGTTTCTGGCGCTGCCGCTGCGCTGGCGTCTGAAGATTGCCGCCGGCATGCGCGCCCGCAGCCAGCAAAGCAATCAGCACAAGACGCTGGATATCATGGACGTGAACCCGCAGGCGGTTGCGCAGACGATGGAGCGCCACGACGTGCGCTGGATGATCCACGGCCACACGCACCGTCCCGCCATTCATCAACTTTCACTGCACGGCGCAGCGGCGCACCGCGCGGTATTGGGCGCCTGGCACCAGGAAGGCTCAATGATCAAAGTCAGCCGCGACGACGTCGAGCTGATCGCCTTCCCGTTCTGATAAATCGCTAACCTCCTGACTTCAGGCGCGAGTGAAAGAATTCGCGCTTTTCACGGTGAAAACCGGCTACGCAACCGTTTTCCTTGCCGGGCGCCCGTGGTATGCTCTACGCCCTCAAATGGCTTGCCGCCTCAGGCAATTGGCCAACGCTTGTACAATACAGGAGCCTTACACCCATGGGAGCCAACGCCGCTTCAGCCACCACCGCTGGCGCTAAAATCGCAATTGTAATGGGATCGAAAAGTGACTGGACCACCATGCAATTTGCGGCCGACGTCCTGACCTCGCTTGATGTCCCGTTCCATGTTGAAGTCGTCTCCGCTCACCGCACGCCGGACAAACTGTTCAGCTTCGCCGAACAGGCCGACGCCAACGGTTTCGATGTGATCATCGCCGGCGCCGGCGGCGCGGCGCACCTGCCGGGCATGCTGGCGGCGAAAACGCTGGTGCCGGTGCTGGGTGTGCCGGTGCAGAGCGCGGCGCTGAGCGGCGTAGACAGCCTGTACTCCATCGTCCAGATGCCGCGCGGCATTCCGGTGGGCACGCTGGCGATTGGCAAGGCGGGTGCGGCCAACGCTGCCCTGCTGGCAGCGCAGATCCTGGCGCGTCACGACGGCGCACTGGCGCAGCGGCTGGCCGACTGGCGTCAGGCGCAGACCGACGAGGTGCTGAGCAACCCGGACCCGCGGGAGGAAGCATGAAGCCGGTTTGCGTACTGGGCAATGGCCAGTTGGGCCGCATGCTGCGTCAGGCCGGCGAACCGCTGGGGATCGCCGTCTATCCGGTCGGTCTGGACGCCGAGCCGGAGGCGGTGCCGTATCAAAACAGCGTGATTACCGCCGAGATTGAGCGCTGGCCGGAAACCGCGCTGACGCGCGAACTGGCGACGCACGGCAGCTTCGTCAACCGTGATATTTTCCCGCGTCTGGCCGACCGCCTGACGCAAAAGCAGCTGCTCGACCAGCTGAAGCTGGCGACCGCGCCGTGGCAACTGCTGGCCGACGCGGCCGAATGGCCGCAGGTGTTCGCCACGCTGGGTGAGCTGGCGATCGTCAAACGCCGCGTCGGCGGCTACGACGGCCGCGGCCAGTGGCGTCTGCGCCCCGGCCAGGAAAACGAGCTGCCGGCCGACGCCTACGGTGAATGCATCGTCGAGCAGGGCATCAATTTCTCCGGTGAAGTGTCGCTGGTGGGCGCGCGCGCTCACGACGGCCGCTGCGTGTTTTATCCGCTGACCCATAATCTGCACGAAGACGGCATCCTGCGCACCAGCGTGGCGCTGCCGACGCCCGATCCGGCGCTGCAGCAGCAGGCGGAGCAGATGCTGTCCGCGATCCTCAACGCGCTGGACTATGTCGGCGTGATGGCGATGGAGTGCTTTATCGTCGGCGACCGTCTGCTGATCAATGAGCTGGCGCCAAGGGTGCACAACAGCGGCCACTGGACGCAAAACGGCGCCTCCATCAGCCAGTTCGAGCTGCATCTGCGCGCCATTCTCGGCCTGCCGCTGCCGACGCCGGTGGTGAACACTCCGTCGGTGATGGTGAACCTGATCGGCACCGGTGTGAACAACGACTGGCTGGCGCTACCGCTGGTGCATCTGCACTGGTATGACAAAGAGGTGCGCGCCGGCCGTAAAGTCGGCCACCTGAACCTCAACGATCCCGATACCGGCGCACTGCGGCAGGCGTTGCAGCAGCTGGCGCCGCTGCTGCCCGCCGAGTACCAAAGCGGCCTGGAGTGGGCTCAGCAGAAGCTGGCGTAATCTGCGCCGCTAGCAACAAGGGTTCACGCAGGTGAACCCTTCAAACTGCTGACAAAGCCTGTTATTAGGGAGAGCGTGGCGATGGGGTCGTAGCGGCGTTAGCCGCCGGAGCGCCCCTCGTTACGCTAGGCCCGAGTATCTCGGATTCTCAGACCACTTTGTCATCAACCTCAACGGTTCACGCAGGTGAACCCTTTTTTATTGGCGCTAGCCGTCGTAACGGCGGAACAGCGCCTGTCCGCGCAGCAGCCGGACGCCCAGCCAGCCGCCGCACAGTGACAGCAACAGCGCGCTGAGCAGCGGCAGCGCCCACCACAGCAGCGGCGTCGGCTGCCACGGGAAGTCAAACACCCGGCTCTGCAGCTGCCACAGCGCGGCTTCGGCGCCCAGCGCCGCCGCCAATCCCGCGGCCAGCCCCAGCAGTGCAAACTCGCACCACAGCGTCCGCCGCAGCAGGCGCTTGCTCGCCCCCAGCGTGCGGTACACCACCAGCTCCTGACGGCGCTGGCGCATCCCCACCTGTACCTGCGCCAGCAGCAGCAGGCCGCCGCACAGCACCACCAGAATCACCATCACCTCCAGCGCCCGGCTGACCTGCTGCAGCACGCCGCCGACCTGATGCAAAATGGCACCGATATCCAACAGGCTGAGCGTCGGGAACTGCCGGTTCAGCTGGGTCAGCACACTGCCGTCGCCGCCGTAGCGGAAACTGGTCAGCCAGGTCTGCGGCTGGCCGTCCAGCGCGCCCGGCGGGAAGATAAAGTAGAAATTAGGCCGCAGGCTCTCCCAGTCTACCTGCCGCAGGCTGGTGACCTTGGCCTGAAACGACTGGGTATCGCCGCTGAAGGTCAGCGTGTCGCCCAGCTTCACCTTCAGCCGTTCCGCGATGCCGGCATCCATCGATACCTCGCCGCGCTGCGGCGGCCACTGGCCTGCGGTCAGCGGATTATGTTCCGGCCGCTGCGCCAGCCAGGTCAGGTTCAGCTCGCGATTGACCGCCTCGCCGCCGGGATCGTCCTCGCGCACCAGCTCCGTCGCCGCCCGCTGGTTAATCTCCGTCAGGCGCACCCGCACGATCGGGTAGAAGGTTTCCGGTGCGATCTGATGCTGCTGCAGGAAAGCGCGCACCTGCGGCACCTGCTGCGCCGTCATATTCATCAGGAAGTAGTTCGGCGCCTCCGGCGGCAGCTGCTGCTGCCAGCGCTCCAGCAGATCGCCGCGCAGCACCAGCAACAGCGCCAGCAGCATAAACGACATGGAAAAAGCCGCCAGCTGGCTGACGGTGACCCACGGCTGATGCAGCAGCCGGTTGACCGCCAGCCGCAGCGCCAGGTTGCGCAGCCGGATGCGACGTAGCAGCGCGATGCAGCCCCAGCCGATCGCGCCGAGCAGCAACGCCAGCACCACCGTACCGGCCAGCACTGACCACAGCAGCGTGCTGCCGCCCATCAACAGGCTCAACAGCGCCACCACAATCAGCAGCGCCGCCGGCAGGAAATAGCGCAGCGGCCAGACGTTGGCCACCACGTCGCGCCGCAGCACCCGCAGCGGCTGGGTCGCCAGCAGCTGCCGGTAAGGCCGCAGCCCCACCAGCAGAGAGATCATCACCAGCGCGCCCAACGCCCACAGCCACGGCCAGCCTCCGGCGGCCGGCAGCGCGCTGGGCAGCACCGGCGCCAACAGCCGGATCAGCAGCGCCTCAAACGCCAGCCCCAGCAGACTGCCGCACAGCGCCGCCAGCAGCAGCACCGCCAGCCACTGGCCGATAATCAGCCGACGCAGCGCCTTGCGCCCGGCGCCCAGCGTTTTCAGCACCGCCATCAAATCATGGCGGCTGCGGCAGTAGTGGCTCATCGCCACCGCCACCGCGGCCACCGCCAACAACAGCGTCAGCAACGCCGACAGTAGCAGGAACTGCTGGGAACGCTGCAGCGACTTGCCCAGCGCGCCGCCGGCGTTCTCCGTATCAAACCAGCGCTGATCGGCCTTCAGCTGCGGCGTCAGCGCCGCCGCATAACGCGCCAGATCTGCCTCGGCGCCGGCGAACATATAGCGGTAGGTCAGGCGGCTGCCGGGCTGCACCGCACCGGTTTTCTCAACGTCCGCCATATTGATCAGAATACGCGGCGCGGTCTGGAAAGGATTAAAGCCGGCGTCCGGCTCCTGCAGTATCTCCCCGGCGATGCGCAGCGTGGCGTCGCCGACGTCCAGCTCATCACCCACCTTGACGCCCAACAGCGCCAGCAGCCGCGGCGCCACCAGCACCGTGCCCGGCTGCGGCTTGACGTCCGCCGGCCGCGTCTCCAACCTGCCGTACAGCGGATAGGCCAGATCGGTGGCCTTAACATTGGCGAGCTGCGGCCGATCGCCGGCATAGGTCATGGTGGTAAAAGAGAGCTGACGGCTTATCCGCAGATTTTGCCGGCTGGCGTCAAGCAGCCAGCCTTCCGGCACCGGGTGTGCGCTGCGCAACACCCGGTCGCCGGCGATAAAATCGCGGCTCTGCTGGCTCAGCCCTTTTTCCATCCGGTCGCTGATGCTGCCAAGCGCCAGCACGCAGGCCACCGCCAGCGTCAGCGCCAGCCAGACAATCAGCAGCGACGGCGAACGCCATTCACGCCAAAACCAGCGCCAAATCATGCTTCCTCCCACAACTTGCCGTCACGCAAGCGCAACCGTCGCTGGCATCGCGCCGCCAGCGTTTCGTCGTGGGTCACCAGAATCAGGGTGGTGGCAAAATCACGGTTGAGGGAAAACAGCAAATCGGCGATACGTTCGCCGGTCTGACGGTCGAGGTTGCCGGTCGGCTCATCGGCAAACAGCACGCGCGGCCGACCGCTGAAAGCGCGCGCCAGCGCCACCCGCTGCTGCTCGCCGCCGGACAGCTGCGCCGGCAGGTGATCCAGCCGCTGCCCCAAACCAAGCTGCTCCAGCAGCTGCACCGCCTGTTCGCGGCTGCGGCGATCGCTCTCACCGCGCAGCAGCGCCGGCAGCTGTACGTTTTCCATCGCGTTCAGCGTCGGCACCAGCATAAAGGACTGAAAGACAAACCCGACGTTGTTGGCGCGCAGCGACGCGCGCCCCTCTTCATCCAGCGCACCCAGCGATTTCCCCAGCAGATGCACCTCGCCGTCGCTGCCGTCGTCCAGCCCAGCCAGGATCCCGAGCAGCGTCGACTTGCCGGAACCGGACTCGCCGATCAGGGCCAGCGTCTGCGCGGGTTTGACAACCAGCTCGACTCCGGTGAGGATGGTGAGCTGATGCTCACCCTGACCAACGTGCTTACTAAGATGATGAACTTCAAGAACGTTTTCCGCTGGCATTTTCCCATCCTTTTACTGTTGGCTTTATTCAGTTTACGTGCGGCGGCGGCCGATACGTTATTGATTCTTGGCGACAGCCTCAGCGCCGGCTACCGTCTGCCGGTGGCGCAGGCCTGGCCGGCGCGGCTGGCCGAACGGTGGCAGAAACAGCCCGGCAGCCCCAAAGTGATCAACGCCAGCATCAGCGGCGACACCGCCGCCCAGGGGCTGGCGCGCCTGCCGGCGCTGCTGAAGCAGCATCGGCCGCGCTGGGTGTTGATTGAGCTCGGCGCCAACGACGGGCTGCGCGGTTTTCCGCCGCCGGATCTGCAGCGCGACCTTGAGCAAATCATCACCCTGACGCAGCAGGCGGGCGCCCGCCCGTTGCTGATGCAGATTCGGATACCACCGAACTACGGCCGCCGCTATACTGAGTCGTTCAGCGCGGTCTATCCGCGACTTGCCGAGCAGTTCAAGATCCCCCTGCTGCCGTTCTTTATGGAGCAGGTGGCGATTAAACCGGAGTGGATGCAGGATGACAGCCTGCACCCGAATCTGGACGCCCAGCCGTTTATCGCCAACTGGATGGCGGAACGCCTGGCGCCGTTAGTGACACAATAAGCCTGTGCCTCCTTGATCCAGGCCGCCTCGCGATCACGCCGCTGCGGCTAGTATGACGGGTATAATCAAATTAGGGATGAAGAGTAGGTAAAGTTATGCAAAAAGCGGTACTCATTACCGGCTGTTCCAGCGGGATCGGCCTGATCGCGGCGCAGGACTTGCGCAGCCGCGGCTATCGCGTCCTGGCCGCCTGTCGCAAGGCGCAGGACGTCGACCATATGCAGCAATTCGGCTTCGAAAGCATCCAGTTGGATCTGGACGACAGCGCCAGCGTCGAGCGCGCGGCGGCGCAGGTGATCGAGATGACCGGCGGCCGCCTGTACGGCTTGTTTAATAACGGCGGCTACGGCGTTTACGGCCCGCTCAGCGGCATCTCACGCCAACAGCTGGAACAGCAGTTTTCCACCAACCTGTTCGGCACCCACCAGCTGACGCAGCTGCTGCTACCGGCCATGCTGCCGCACGGCGAGGGGCGCATCATCCAGACCAGTTCGGTGATGGGGCTGGTCGCCAGCGCCGGACGCGGCGCCTACGCCGCCAGTAAATTCGCGCTGGAGGCCTGGTCCGACGCCCTGCGTATGGAGCTGCACGGCAGCGGCATTCAGGTCAGCCTGATCGAACCCGGCCCGCTGACCACCCAGTTCACCCAGAACGTCAACCAGACCCGCAGCGATCAACCGGTGCATAACCCCAGCATCGCCAAACGCCTGACGCTGCCGCCGGAGGCGGTGCTGCCCAAGCTGCGCCATGCGCTGGAAAGCCCGAAAGCCAAACTGCGCTATCCGGTCACCCTGCTGGCTCATGCGATGAGCGTACTGCGCCGCATTCTGCCCGGCCGGGCGCTGGACTGGCTGCTGCGCGGCAACGGTTAATTACGTTAACGGGGTTGAAGGATGCGTTCCCTGCCCCCACGTAGCCCTATATGCTTCGCAGATCAGAGAGAAAATAATGCTAACGCCGACAGTTATTGAGATTAACGAAACCAACCTGCATCAGACGCTGGAACAGTCAATGTCCGTTCCGGTGCTGTTTTACTTCTGGTCCGAACGCAGCCAACACTGCCTGCAGCTGACGCCGGTGCTGGACAAACTGGCGGCGGAATACGCCGGCCAGTTCGTGCTGGCGAAAGTCGACTGCGACGCTCAGCAGGCGATCGCCGCGCAGTTCGGCCTGCGCTCGATCCCGACCGTCTATCTGTTCAAAGACGGCCAGCCGGTGGACGGCTTCCAGGGGCCGCAGCCGGAAGAAGCGATTCGCGAACTGCTGCAGCGCGTACTGCCGAAAGAAGAAGACCTGAAGCTGGCGCAGGCCGGTGAACTGCTGCAGGACGGCAAGGCGATCGACGCGCTGCCGCTGCTGAAAGAGGCCTGGCAGACCAGCAACCAACGCAGCGACATCGGCCTGCTGCTGGCGGAAACCCAGCTGACGCTGAACCGCGTTGATGAAGCCGAAGCGGTGCTGGCCACCATTCCGCTGCAGGACCGCGATACCCGCTACCAGGGGCTGGTGGCGCAGATCGAGCTGTTGAAACAGGCCGCCGACACGCCGGAGATCCAGCAGCTGCAGCAGCAGGTTGAGCAGGACCCGGCAAACGCCGAGCTGGCGACCCAGCTGGCATTGCAGCTGCATCAGGTCGGCCGTAATGAAGAGGCGCTGGAACTGCTGATGGGACATTTGAAACAGGACCTGGCCGCCGCCAACGGCAGCGCGCGCAAAACCCTGATGGATATTCTCGCCGCGCTGGGCACCGGCGACGCGCTGGCCGGCAAATACCGCCGCCAGCTGTACTCCCTGCTGTACTGATCCTCTCCGCCATCGGGGCCGCCACGCCCCGATGGTTCACCATGTCACACGCTCAGCGATACACCCGCACGCCGCCCTCCACCCCTTTCGGACTGAACAATACCTGCCACAGCTGAATATTGCGCGAGCGAAACGCGCCGGCGCAGGCATTCAGGTAATAGGTAAACATCCGCTCGAAGCGTTCCGAGTAGTCAGCGGCCAGCTCGGGCCACGCGCGTTTAAAATTATCCAGCCAGGCCATCAGCGTGCGATCGTAGTCCGCACCGATATTGTGCCAGTCCTCCATCACAAAGCGCCCTTCGCTGGCGTCGGCAATATGTTTGACCGACGGCAGGCAGCCGTTGGGGAAAATATATTTATCAATCCAGGCGTCCACGTTCAGGTCGGTCTGATTAGAACCGATGGTGTGCAGCAGGAACAGACCGTCCGGGCGCAGGTTGCGCGCCGCGACGCTGAAATAGGTGTCGTAATTCTTCGGCCCGACGTGTTCGAACATGCCGACGGACACAATGCGGTCAAACTGCTGGTGCAGATCGCGGTAATCCTGCAGCAGGATCTCGACGTCCAGCCCGGCGCAGCGCTGCTGCGCCATTTTCTGCTGCTCGGCGGAAATCGTCACGCCAAACACCTTCACGCCGTAATGTTGCGCCGCATACTGCGCCAGCCCGCCCCAGCCGCAGCCGATATCCAGCAGCGTCATCCCCGGCTTTAGCTGCAGCTTTTCGCAGATCATCTGCAGTTTATCCTGCTGCGCCTGCGCCAGCGTTGTCGCCTGTTTCCAATAGCCGCAGGAGTATTGCATATAGGGATCGAGCATGCGGCTAAACAGATCGTTGCCGATATCGTAATGCTCTTTGCCCACCTGCCAAGCGCGCTTGCGCGACTGGCGGTTAACCAGCCGGGCGTAGGCGATACGCGCAATATCCGCGATGTTTTTCGGCAGCCGTTCGTCAACGCCGGCGCGCAGCAGGCGGCTAAACAGCATATCCAGACGCTCGCACTCCCACCAGCCGTCCATATAGCTTTCGCCAAAGCCCAGCGATCCTTCCTGCAGCACCCGTTTAAACATCTGCGGATTATTCACCTGAATATCAAACGCCTGGTTGCCGTTAATCGTAATGCCGGCTTCCGCCAACATCTCTTCAACGATGGCGTGCCAGCGATCTTTTCTACGGGACAGTGTGTTAATACCAGCCGAATCCATAACAATCCTCAATGCAGAAGACGTTTCAACAAGCATAGTCGCAAATTGAAATGACAAAATTTTGAAAGGAAAAGCGCGTTGGTGCAGGTTAACCAACGTGGGAAACGGGTTGAAATGAATTAAAATCATTAACAATATGCCTGATTGGCATAGTGACCTGCTCCGGGGATGCGGCGGACTTCCCCGTTCCGCCGTTTTGCACGGCAGATATACCGAATAATATCGGCCCCCAGGGCAGAGAAAACAGGCTTTCCTCGACAAAGTGGCGTAATATCCGCTTACATCTGTAAAACAGGAGGTTATGCAATGTTCGCTTTTATTCTGATCGTAATTGCTCTGGCGCTGGTCACCGTTTTCGCCGGCGTTAAAATCGTGCCGCAGGGTTACCAGTGGACGGTGGAGCGCTTCGGCCGCTATACCAAAACGCTGATGCCGGGCCTGAACCTGGTGGTGCCATTTGTCGACCGCATCGGCCGTAAAATTAATATGATGGAACAGGTGATCGATATTCCGTCACAGGAAGTCATCTCCCGTGATAACGCCAATGTCGCTATCGACGCCGTCTGTTTTATTCAGGTGATCGACCCGGCGCGCGCCGCCTATGAGGTCAGCAACCTGGAGCTGGCGATTATTAACCTGACCATGACCAACTTCCGCACCGTGCTGGGTTCGATGGAGCTGGACGAAATGCTGTCGCAGCGCGATAACATCAACAGCCGCCTGCTGCAGATCGTCGATGAGGCCACCAACCCGTGGGGCGTGAAGATCACCCGTATCGAAATCCGCGACGTGCGTCCACCGGCCGAGTTGATCGCCTCCATGAACGCCCAGATGAAAGCGGAACGCACCAAGCGCGCCGATATTCTGGAGGCCGAAGGGGTGCGACAGGCGGCAATTCTGCGCGCCGAAGGGGAAAAACAGTCGCAGATTCTGAATGCGGAGGGCGAACGGCAGTCGGCGTTCCTGCAGGCCGAGGCGCGCGAACGTGCGGCTGAAGCAGAAGCCCGGGCGACGCAGCTGGTCTCTGACGCCATCGCCAACGGCAACATTCAGGCGGTAAACTACTTCGTCGCGCAAAAGTATACCGATGCGCTGCAAAGCATCGGCGCCGCCGATAACAGCAAAGTGGTGATGATGCCGCTCGACGCCAGCAGCCTGCTCGGCTCCATCGGCGGTATCGCCGAGTTGCTGAAAGACGGTAAAGGTAAGGCGTAATGCTGGCGCTGATAACGGAAAACCCGCACTGGATCTGGCTGTCGCTCGGCGGCCTGCTCTTAATTGCCGAAATGCTCGGCACCGGCGGTTATCTGCTGTGGAGCGGCGTGGCGGCGGTGATCGTCGGCACGCTGGTCTGGCTGTTTCCCGGCATCGGCTGGGAATGGCAGGGGGTGCTGTTTGCCATTCTGGTCATCGTGGTCGCCTACCTGTGGTGGTACTGGCTGCGCGCCCGCGCCTCCGCCAACGACGGCGCTCAGCTGAACCAGCGTAACCGTCAGCTGATCGGCACCCGCGCCACGCTGGCCGAACCGCTACATAACGGCGTGGGACGCATTAATATCGGTGACGGCAGCTGGCGCGCCCGCGCAACGCAGGACTTACCGGCAGGCGCCGAAGTGGAAGTGATCGCCGTGGAAGGCACAACGCTGGTGATCCGCGCCGTTATCCGCGGATAACGGCGCGGCTGTTTAATTCGACGTATGGCAGCAGCCGGCCAGATTATTAATAATCGGGCAGTCGGCGCCGTCATCGCCGGGACACTGCTCCGCCAGCGTCAACAGACGCTGGCGCATCTCCTGCAGCGCCTGGATATGCTTTTCAATCTCCGTCACCTTGTGCAGGGTGCGCGCTTTCACGTCGGCGCTGTGCCGCGCCGGGTTGTTGAACAGCGCCACCAGCTCGCGGCACTCGTCCAGATTAAAGCCCACCTGCCGCGCCTGGCGCAGCAAGGTCAGCTCTTCAATATGTTTAGGGTTGTAGCTGCGATAACCGTTGCCGGTGCGGATTGGCGCGGTAACCAGACCTTTCTCTTCATAGAAGCGAATCGCCTTGCTGGTTAAACCGGTTTTTTTCGCCACATCGCTGATATTCATCGTTCCCCCTTGACCTTCCCCTAGCGGTAAGGCTCTAGTACAGCGCAGTACCGTAACATACAGCGCCTACCCTGCAGTTTACAAACTTAGTCTACCTCTGCAATATTTTTCAGCGGATAATAAAAATGGGCCTGCGACCAGAACCGGGAAAAATGCTAACCACATAATATAAAAGGGTTGGTTTTGCCTGCTGTGTGGATCGGATGTCTTGGCGGCATGCCACCATCCAACGGGGCTTGGATGGCGAGAAATTGTTGAAAAGCATCAGTACCATTTATTGTATTTAATATATACGAAAGAAACTAATATGATCCAAGGCAGGCTAAGAACCGCAGCATGGCCGGGAATATATCTGACAAATACATAAACTCCCAACAGGATAATAACTGCGGGAATTAAATAAAAAAATGACTGAGCCAGCCATAAAATTGCGCGTCTCATATTCGCAAAACCTCATAGAAAGCATCTGCCGTGTAGGCAGTTTTTGCAATGCGTGGTCATCCAGTGAACGTCGATTTTAACCCTCCTTTTTTATTCGCAAAGTAAAATCTTGACCTTCCCCTAGCGGTAAGGTTTAACCTTGTTTTTAATGAAAAGCGATTAGGCGGTCAAGCCTTAATCAATGACGCTCACACGAAGGAGACAAACCATGTCGCACACTACCGTACTTACGCTGCAGGGCCTCACCTGCTCACACTGCGTCGGGCATACGCGTAAAGCTCTGGAAGCCGTTCCCGGCGTTACCGCCGCCGATGTCACCCTTGAGCAGGCAACCATCACCGGCGATGCCGCGCCGCAGGCGCTGATCGGCGCCGTGGAACAGGCCGGCTACCACGCCCAACTGGCCGGGTAACGCACATCATACCGTTGCCGGTCACCCCACCGGCAACCCACCCGACGGAGGCACTCCCGCCGCCCCGCCTCCTCGTCGTTTCCCTTTGAGATAATTCCATCGTCCGTCGGGCTTTCCCGCGCGGCGCGCAGCGTTTAGCATGGATCACACATTTTACCCATTAGCTTTCAAGTAATGTTGGAATCTGCAGGGATAATCAGGAGCTATGCCGTATGGGTCAACTGTTACGCCGTCTGGCCACCTTTCTTGGCTTATTGTCGCCGGTCGCCTATGCCTACCCGGGCATCGATATTACGCTGCCGGGCGATCGGCAGCTGCATCTGGTCGGCAGCATCCATATGGGTACGGCCGATATGGCGCCGCTGCCCGCCAGGCTGCTCAGCCGTCTGAAGCAGGCTGACGCACTGATCGTCGAGGCCGATATCACCGGTTCGGCATCGCCGTTCGGCGAGATGCCAGAGCAGCCGTCGCTGGCTGAGCGCCTGAGCGACCAAGAGCAGCAGCGTTTACAGACGCTGTGTCAGGAGCTGGGCGCCGATATTGCGCAG
This sequence comes from Serratia sp. FGI94, assembly GCF_000330865.1. Taxonomy (NCBI): domain Bacteria; kingdom Pseudomonadati; phylum Pseudomonadota; class Gammaproteobacteria; order Enterobacterales; family Yersiniaceae; genus Serratia; species Serratia sp. FGI94. The sequence goes on along the minus strand of NC_020064.1, from coordinate 1,137,280 downwards.
TTCGACACGCTGCCCGGCTGGCAGATCGCGCTGACCATGCAGGCGCGTCAGGCGCAGCGGCTGGGGCTGCGCGCGGAATATGGCATCGACCACCAGTTGCTGGACGCCGCCCGCAGCCAGCAGAAAAAGGTGATCGAGCTGGAAGGCGCCGATGCACAGCTCAACATGCTGCTGCAGCTGCCCGAAGGCGGTATGGCGCTGCTGCGCGATACGCTGACGCACTGGCACACCAACGCCCGGCTGCTGCAAACCATGATCGGCTGGTGGCTGGACAGCCAGCCCAGCATCGCGCTGGAAACCCTGCCCGCCACCTTCAGCGCCGGGCTGTATGACGTGCTGATGCATCAGCGTAATCTGCAGTGGCAACACCAGTTACAGGCGCTGCCGCCCGGGAACTATGTGGTGGCCGTCGGCGCGCTGCACCTGTACGGCGAAGACAACCTGCCGGAAATGCTGCAAAAAACGCCATAAAAAAATGGCCAATATCGCTATTGGCCAGTCAAAGAGGAATTTCTCATATTCTCGTTATACGCATGCCGCCGCTTGGCGGCTGCGGTAGACAGGGTAGCAACCTGTATAACAACTTGGCAACCGACTTTACTTAGCCTGCATACCATTGCCGGCATGCCGCCATGCGGAGTACAGTTGCCCACGTTGGCTATCACGGTTTAAGGACACCGATTATGACACCCGCAGTGGTACTGCTTGAAAAAAACAAGGTCGCTTTTACGCTCCATCCCTACCATCACGACAGCGATGAAACCAATTTTGGCGATGAGGCGGTAAAAAAACTGGGGCTGAACGCCGACCAGGTATACAAAACGCTGCTGGTGGCGCTGAACGGCGATGCCAAAAAGTTGGCGGTGGCGGTCACGCCGGTCGCCACGCAGCTGGATCTGAAAAAGGTCGCCAAGGCGTTGGGGGCGAAAAAAGCGGATATGGCCGACCCGCAGCTGGCGCAGCGCGTCACCGGCTATCTGGTGGGCGGCATCAGCCCGCTGGGGCAAAAGAAACGGCTGCCGACGGTGATCGATAGCCCGGCGCAGCAGTTCGCCACCATTTTCGTTTCCGGCGGCAAACGCGGGCTGGATATTGAACTGGCGGCCAGCGACCTATGCCGCCTGCTGGCCGGCACCTTCGCCGATATCGCCAAGCGGGATTAACGCGACGCCAACCTCAGCGGGCGGCGCGCCCTCGTGCCCGCCCGCACTGCATTACCGATAGACGATCTCGCCTTTCGGTTCGAACGCCGCCGCATCCAGCGGCGAGTGCTTCTCGATATACTGCTTCAGCACTTCGGCGTCGATAAAACCGGTATTGACGTAGCTCGGCAGGCCGTCCACCTTCGGATAGCCGTCGCCGCCCAGCGCGTTGAAGTTCAGCGTCGCCATACGGTAGGTTTTATCCGCCTGCAGCGGCTGGCCGTTAATCTTCACCGCGCTGACGCCGCTGCCGTCCGCCACCAGGCTGACGTTGGCGAACTGCGCGTAAGCACCGGAGTCCGGCTTCATATTGGCCACCACCGCCAGATACTTCTCGACCTCACGCCCCGTCATATCGACATACACCAGCGTATTGCCGAACGGCTGCACCTTGAGCACGCTTTTGTAGGTAATATCGCCGGCTTCGATCGAGTCGCGGACGCCGCCGCCGCTCATCACGGCAAAGTCGGCGTTGGCGCGCTCCATCTGCGCCGCCAGCAGCACGCGCGCCAGATTGGTCTGCACAAAGCGAACCTTGCTGCGGTCCCCTTCCAGCTTGCCGTTAACGCTGCCGATTTTCACCTCCAGCTGCGCCCGGCCCTTATCCTGGAACGGCGTCAGCAGTTTCATCATCGCCGGATCTTCCGCAATCTGCCGGGTGTAGTAAACGCGCTCGCTGCTGCCGTCGGCCTTCTCCACCTTTTTCTTCAGGTTTACCGGGATCAGCTGGTAGTGCTTCAGCGTCAGCTTGCCGTTACGGAACTGGAAATCCGCCCGCCCGACATATTTGCCCCACTCGTGCGCCTGTACGATCCAGGTGCCGTTTTGCCGGTCCGGCGCACAAGGCGTGCCCGGCACATAGTCCACCTGCTTGTGGTTATCGCTCGCCATGCACACCGGATCCTGCGAATGACCGCCGACGATCAGATCGAGATAGCCGGCCGGCAGGCTGCGCGCCATCTCCACATCCCCCGGCGCGTTGGAGCCGTGATTGCCGTTATCGTAATGCCCCATATGGGTGGCGGCGATCACCACGTCCGGCCGCTCATCGTTGCGCAGCTGTTCCACCACCTGCCTGGCTTCCTGCGCCGGCACGCGGAATTCGATATCGGTGAAATACTCCGGGTTGCCGATTTTGGCGGTATCGTCGGTCGTCAGGCCGATCACCGCAATCTTGATGCCCTGCCGGTCAAACAGCGCGTAAGGTTTAAATAGCCGCTGTCCGGTGCTTTTCTGATAAATATTGGCGGACAGCAGCGGGAAGGTCGCCCACTTCTCCTGCTGACGCAGCACGCTGAGCGGGTTATCGAACTCGTGGTTGCCGACGGCCATGGCGTCATAGCCGATCAGGTTCATACCGCGGAAATCCGGTTCGGCATCCTGCAGGTCGGACTCCGGCACGCCGGTATTGATATCGCCGCCCGACAGCAGCAGCAGGCTGCCGCCGTTGGCCGCCACTTCCTGACGAATGCCGTCCACCAGCGTTTTTTGCGCGCCAAGGCCGTACTCGCCGTGGTCGTTCTGCCAGAAATGACCATGATGATCGTTGGTATGCAGGATAGTAATGTCGTAAGTCTTATCCTTCTCCCAGGCGCTGGCCAATCCCGGCAGCAGGCTCAGGGAAATCAGCAGCGCTCTGGCGCTGGCTGTTAACGAAAAACGCATGGCGACTCTCCAGATAATCTCAATGGGCAAGTAGTGATAGCGATGGAATTGTAACGTGAATTAATCGCTTACGATTTCAAATAATTGGGATATGCATCAAATTATGTCGCATATGGCAAAAAATAAGCAACCCGCCTAAGATAGGAACCTCTCTCTGTTACTTACCAGGCTAATAATAATATGACCGATCGTAGCGATACCGCCGCGCCGCCGGCCGGAAACAGCGCGGTAAAAGGCACCGCCTTCTCGATTCTCGGCGCCATCAGCGTTTCACACCTGCTCAACGATATGATCCAGTCGCTGATACTGGCGATCTACCCGATCCTACAGGCCGACTTTAATCTCAGCTTCGTGCAGATCGGGATGATCACGCTGACCTATCAGCTGACCGCCTCTCTGCTGCAGCCGCTGATCGGCTACTACACCGATAAATATCCGCAGCCTTACTCGCTGCCGATCGGCATGGGCTTTACCCTGTCCGGCCTGCTGCTGCTGTCGGTGGCCAACACCTTCCCACTGGTGCTGCTGGCCGCCGCGCTGGTGGGCACCGGCTCCTCGGTATTCCACCCGGAATCATCGCGGGTGGCGCGCATGGCCTCCGGCGGCCGCCACGGTCTGGCGCAGTCGCTGTTTCAGGTCGGCGGCAACTTCGGCAGTTCGCTCGGCCCGCTGCTGGCGGCGCTGATTATCGCCCCGTACGGTAAAGGCAATATCGCCTGGTTTACGCTGGCGGCGCTGCTGGCCATTGTGGTGCTGCTGCAGGTCAGCAAGTGGTATCAGCAACAGCATCGCGCGGCGCAAAACCGGCCAAAAACGGCGTCCGCCATCAAACCACTGCCCAAACGCACCGTGGCGTTTTCTCTGACCATTCTGCTGGTGCTGATTTTTTCCAAATACTTCTATCTCACCAGTATCAGCAGCTATTACACCTTTTATCTGATACATAAGTTCGGCGTTTCGGTGCAGAACGCGCAAATTCATCTGTTTGCCTTCCTGTTCGCCGTCGCCGCCGGCACCATTATCGGCGGGCCTCTCGGCGACAGGTTTGGCCGTAAATATGTTATTTGGGCCTCAATACTGGGCGCCGCGCCGTTTACCCTGGCTTTACCCTATGTATCCCTGGCCTGGACCGGCGTTTTGACGGTGATTATCGGCCTGATTCTCGCCTCCGCTTTCTCCGCCATTCTGGTTTACGCGCAAGAGCTGATCCCCGGCAAAGTAGGCATGGTGTCCGGGTTATTCTTCGGTTTTGCTTTCGGCATGGGCGGGTTAGGTGCGGCCGTACTTGGCTATGTCGCCGATTTGACCAGCATTGAGCTGGTTTACAAAATCTGCGCTTTCCTGCCGTTAATCGGCATTATCACCGCCTTACTGCCGAATATGGACGGTAAGGACGGTTAAAGCCCTCCTTTTCCCGGCTGAAAGCGATCGTTCAGCCGGGATTTCCTCATACTCCCAGCTGGTTAAGCCGTCAATTCCCCCTAAAATCCCCTGTTCATTCCCTTTCCGGCAAGATTGCGTGCTTTTTTATAACAATGACAAATTTAGACAAACTATGATTGATTAAATGCAATAAACTAAATGTATCAATACGTAAAAAAACGCCGCCCACTGTAACGCCTGTCGCCCATCAAGAAGGAGCCTGGATGCATCACTCAACACCGCTCATCACCACCATTGTCGGAGGCCTGGTACTCGCCTTCCTCCTCGGTATGCTGGCGAACCGCCTGCGCATCTCCCCGCTGGTGGGATACCTTGCCGCAGGCGTGCTCGCCGGCCCGTTTACTCCGGGTTTTGTCGCCGATATCTCCCTGGCACCGGAGCTGGCGGAAATTGGCGTTATTCTGTTGATGTTCGGCGTTGGCCTCCACTTCTCTCTGAAAGATCTCCTCGCGGTTAAATCCATCGCCATTCCCGGCGCCGTGGCGCAGATTGCCGTCGCCACCCTGCTGGGGATCGGGCTGTCGCGCCTGCTGGGCTGGGATCTGGTCTCCGGCCTGGTGTTCGGCCTGTGCCTGTCGACCGCCAGCACCGTGGTGCTGCTGCGCGCGCTGGAAGAGCGCCAGCTGATCGACAGCCAGCGTGGACAAATCGCCATCGGCTGGCTGATTGTCGAAGATCTGGCGATGGTGCTGACGCTGGTGCTGCTGCCGGCCTTCGGCAATATGATGGGCAATAACGGCGCCAGCACCGCGCAGCTGTTGAGCGAGCTGGCGCTGACCATCGGCAAGGTGATCGCCTTTATCGCGCTGATGATTATCGTCGGCCGCCGGCTGGTGCCGTGGATCCTGGCGAAAACCGCCAGCACCGGTTCGCGCGAGCTGTTTACCCTGGCCGTTCTGGCATTGGCGCTGGGCATCGCCTACGGCGCGGTGAAGCTGTTCGACGTGTCGTTCGCGCTCGGCGCCTTCTTCGCCGGTATGGTGCTGAACGAATCGGAGCTCAGCCACCGCGCCGCCCACGATACCCTGCCGCTGCGCGACGCCTTCGCCGTGCTGTTCTTTGTCTCGGTCGGCATGCTGTTCGACCCGCTGATCCTGATTAATGAACCGCTGGCGGTGCTGGCAACGCTGGCGATCATCGTCTTCGGCAAATCCGTCGCCGCGTTTCTGCTGGTCAGAATGTTCGGCCACTCCAAGCGCACCGCGCTGACCATTTCCGCCAGCCTGGCGCAGATTGGCGAATTTGCCTTTATCCTCGCCGGGCTGGGTATCGCGCTCGGCATGATGTCGGAGCACGGCCGCAATCTGGTGCTGGCCGGCGCAATACTGTCGATCATGCTCAATCCGCTGCTGTTTACCCTGCTGGAGCGCTACCTGAGCAAAACGGAAACCATCGAGGAGCAGACGCTGGAAGAAGCGGTGGAGGAAGAGAAACAGATCCCGGTGGATATGTGCAACCACGCGCTGGTGGTCGGCTATGGCCGCGTCGGCAGTCTGCTGGGCAGCAAGCTGCGCGAGGCCGGTATTCCGATGGTTGTCATAGAAAACTCCCGGCCGCGGGTCGAAGCGCTGCGCGAACAGGGAATTAAAACCGTGCTGGGCAACGCGGCCAACGGGGAAATCATGGAGCTGGCGCGGCTGGACTGCGCGCGCTGGCTGCTGCTGACCATTCCGAACGGTTATGAAGCCGGTGAGATTGTCGCCTCGGCGCGCAGTAAACGGCCGACGATCGAAATTATCGCCCGCGCGCACTATGACGATGAGGTGACCTATATCACCGAACGCGGCGCCGACCGGGTGGTGATGGGAGAGCGGGAAATCGCCAACAGCATGCTGAATATCCTGCAGCTTGATCGGATCAGCGAGGAAGAAAAAGCCGGCGCCTGCCCGATCTAAGCCTGCACGGGCCGGCATCGCCGGCCCGCAAGGTCAGCCTCAGCGTTCCCAGTACGCCTCTTCCAGGCTGTCTTCCCGCTCCGGCAAACCGCGCGTCAGGCGCGGCGAATGCTGGTTCAGCACCTGATAGCTGACGCGGTTGGCGTATTTACACACCTGCGCCAGCGAGGAATAGGTCAGATAGCTGCGCACGTGCTTACTGGAGTTCGGCACATTATTGCGGTGATAACCATTGGCCGCGATATCATGCAGCAGGGCCGACAGCGCGCCGTCGCCGGCGCCGTTGGTATTCATGATCTTTTCCGGGCCGCCCATATACGGGGCAATATGCGAATAGACGCGGAACGGGTTTTCGCAGCTCTCGCGGCGCATGGCGCGGCTGAACTCATAGCGGTTGAATTCAGCGATATGGCCCGGCAGCAGCGGATGCTGCGTCTCACGCTTGTTGGCCTCTTCGGTGTAACCGGCCATATACAGGCCGTGCGGCCCGGCGGTGCACAGCACCAGATCCACCCACTCCAACGCCATATCCGACGCGGTCAGCGGATCGCTCAGGCCGGTCAGCTCCTGCGCTTCGTCCTCGTTCATCGCCAGAATCGAGACGTTATCGCGCAGGAAATCGCGCCACCACTGCGGATCGTCGGCAATCACATACTTGGTGCCGAGCGTCAGCACCACCGGCACATCATACTTTTTAGCGTACTCAATCGCCTGCATGGTCGCCGCCGGCATCGGTTCGCCCGGCTTACAGCGCACCAGATAGGAGGTCAGCACCAGCGCCGAGGCGCCGGCAATCACCGCTTCCGGGATGCTCTCCGGGGTCAGCTGGTTCATCTGGCCGGGGCTGATGGCAAAGGTGCGCTCGCCGCTTTCGCTAATCAGCGTAAAGCAGCGGCCGATCGCGCCGTCCACGCCCTGCAGATAGTTAAGATCGGTACGGCTGGAGGTATTACACAGATAGCGGTAGGCGTAACTGCCAATCTTAACGTTACTGCACATTACGCCCAGCAGCACCGAGCGGTCGTCCGCCAGTACCGAGTAGTTGTGCAGGGTGTTGCCGATGGTGCCGCCGGCAAATTGATGGGTAATCAGGTTGTTGTCGCTTAATTCCTGATACAACGCTTCCGCCACGTCATCTTCAATCACCAGAGAATGCCCCAGGCTCAGGCCGTAGCGCTGGACAAACGCGTCATCCACTTTGGCTTCAATATCCACCAGCGTCTGGTCGATACCGACGATATAAGAGGTGCTGACGTCATGCTCCGGCTGAGCCTGCTGCAGCAGCGGATCGCGGGCGCTCACCGGGAAATAGTGTTTGGATTTACGTTTACCAGGAAATTTCATGTGATTGGCGGTTGTGGCAGTTAACAGACGGGAAATGTTAACACATTCCCGCCTGATTGCAGATCAGAACGACTGCGTCACCAGCTGGCGCATCATCTCGATATGGGCCGGATCGTCATTAAGTGCGGAGATGTACTCGAATTTTTCCCCGCCGGCCTGCAGGAAGATTTCCCGGTTCTGCTCTTTAATCTCTTCCAGCGTTTCCAGACAATCCGCCGAGAAGCCGGGGCAGATTAACTGAATATGCTTCACGCCCTGCGCCGGCAGTGATTTCAGCGTTTCATCGGTATACGGCGTCAGCCAAGGCTCGCGGCCGAAGCGCGACTGGTAGGTCAGCATAACGCGCTCCGCCGGCAGCGGCAACATAGCGGCCAGCGCGCGGCGGGTGTCTTCGCAGCGCTGCGGATAGTCATCTCCGGTCTGCGCGTAGCGCTTGGGAATGCCGTGGAACGACAGCACCAGACGGTCCGGCTGGCCATGTTCGGCGAAAGCGCGCTCAACGCTCTGCTGCAGCGCGGCAATATAGGCCGGATGTTCAGCATAGTCGCTGATAAAACGGATCGACGGCAGCCGGCGGTAGCCGCGCAGCACGCGCGCCACGCCGTCCCAGACCGCGGCGCTGGTGGAGCAGGAGTATTGCGGGTACAACGGCAGCACCACCAACTGCGTGACCCCCTGCGCCAGCAGCTTGTCGATGGCGTCGTTCAGGCTCGGCGCGCCGTAGCTCATGCCCAGCTCCACCGGCACCGATGGCATGCTGGCGGCCAGCGCCCGCTGCTGCCGGCGGCTGTACACCAGCAGCGGCGAGCCTTCTTCCATCCAGATCGACTGATACAGCTTGGCGACGCGCGGCGACCGGATCGGCAGGATCGCGCCGTTGAGAATCGGCTTCCAAATCAGCGGCGAGGTATCCACGACGCGCGGGTCGCTGAGGAACTCTTTCAGGTAGCGTTTTACCGCCGCGGACGTCGGGGCCTCCGGCGTGCCTAAATTGACCAGCAACACCCCATGTTTTTCTTGCGTCATTTCAGCGCCTCTCATTGCCGTTACGCTCGGCCTGTCTCGCCGATGCGCTGCGGCCGTGAATAAATAAGGCCGTATTGTAACGGAAAAGCCGATGGCCGAAACCGATATCAGCAACAGGCATTACCGTTCGGCCAGTTGCCACACCGCGGCGACGTTGCGCGCCGTGACTTCGAGGTTGCGCGCCGCGTCCGTCAGCGCCTCCTCCAGCGTCACCAGCCGATCCAACACCGAGAACGCCGCGTCGATGCCGTGCTGATGCACCACCTGATAGTCGCGCGTCAGGCTGCCGGCAATGGCAATCACCGGGCGCTGATGGCGCTTGGCGACGCGCGCAACGCCGATCGGCGTTTTACCGTGGATCGACTGGCTGTCGAGCCGCCCTTCGCCGGTGATCACCAGGTCGGCATCCTGCAGCGCCGCCTCCAGCCGCAGCGTTTCCACCACGATCTCAACCCCCGGCCGCAGCTCGGCGTTCAGCATGCCCAGCAGCGCGGCGCCCATGCCGCCCGCCGCGCCGGCGCCGGGCGCGTTAATCACCGCGCGGCCGGTTACCCGCTCCAGCAGTTCGCCATAGTGGCGCAGCGCCCGATCCAACTGTTCCACCATCTGCGGCGTTGCCCCCTTCTGCGGGCCAAACACCGCCGAGGCGCCCTGTGCGCCGCACAGCGGGTTATCCACATCGCAGGCGACGGTGATCGTCACCCGACGCAGGCGCGCATCCAGCGCGTCAAGCTCAAGCCGCGCCAGATCCGCCAGCGCCGCGCCGCCGGGCGGCAGCGGCTGCCCCTGCCGATCCAGCAGCTTAACCCCCAACGCCTGCATCATGCCCGCGCCGCCGTCGTTGGTGGCGCTGCCGCCGATGCCTAAAATAATCGCGCTGACGCCACGGTCGAGCGCCGCCAGAATCAGCTCCCCGGTGCCAAAACTGGTGGTTATGCGCGGATCGCGACGCTCACCGGCCGCCAGATGCAGGCCCGACGCCGCCGCCATCTCGATCACCGCCGTTTTACCGTCGCCCAGCAGCCCGTAAAACGCCTCTACCGGCTGGCCCAGCGGTCCAGTGACGGCAACGTTGACGATTTGCCCGTCCGTCGCAGCCACCATGGCGTCAACGGTGCCTTCGCCGCCGTCGGCCATCGGCAGTTTCACATAGCGGGCATCCGGATAAATCTGGCGGAATCCGCGCTCAATCGCCGTCGCCACCTCCAGCGCGCTCAGGCTCTCCTTGAATGAATCCGGCGCTATCACCACTTTCTTCAGCGTTTTCATCGTCAATTCCTTATCCTGCCAGATTAAATACGCCAAACATCAGCGCGGAAACCGCCGCAATGGTGAAGCCCACCAGCGTTTCATACGGCAACAGCTTCAGGCGTTCATGCACCGACATATTGACGCTGCCGCCGGTGGCGTGGAAAAAGCTGCCGTGCGGCAGATGGTCCAGCACGGTGGCGCCGGCATGAATCATGGCCGCGCCCGCCAGACCGCTGACTCCCAGCTCCAGCAGCGTATTGCTGAAGACGCCGGAGGCGACGGCGGTGCCGGCGGTGGTCGAAGCGGTCGCCATCGACATCAGCGCCCCCGACAGCGGCGCCAGCAGCCAGGCCGGCAGCCCGGTATGCGTCAGCGTGTTAATCAATGCGTCCTTCAGCTGCGAGTTGGCGATAATGCCGGCCAGCGTGCCCGTACCCAGCAGCATGATCGCCACCGGCGCCATACGGCTCAGGCCGGACACCATAAACTGATTGCACTGGCGGATGCGCCCCATCAGCAGCGCGCCGGCCAGGCCGCCCACCGGCAGAGCGATCAGCGGATCGATGGCAATACCGGCGAGCGGCCGCAGCGACAGCAGCAAAATGGCGATCAGCGGCGCGCTGAGGGCGGCCCAGAATCCCGGGCGCGCGCCTTCACTCTGCGCCGTCAATTCTTCCGCCAGCACCATGCTGCCTCGGTTGCTCAGACGTTTGGCCAGCAGATACGCCACCAGCAGCCCGCACAGGCCGGGTACGATGCCCGCCATCATCACCGAGGTCAGCGGCTGATGAAAATTATCCGCGGCGGCGATAGTGTTCGGGTTCGGCGACATCACGTTGCCGGCCTTACCGCCGCCGATCATCGCCAGCAGGATCGCCACCCGCGAGATCCCGGCCTTATGCGCAATCGACAGCGCGATCGGCGCTACGGTGATCACCGCCACGTCGATAAATACGCCGACCGCCGTCAGGATCAGTGTAGCCACCGCCAGCGCCAGCAGCGCGCGGGTTTCCCCGACTTTACGCACGATGGTTTCGGCAATGGTGTGCGCCGCCCCGGATTCGATCAGCACGCCCGCCAGTACGCCGGCCGCCAGAATACGCATCACCGCATTAGTGATGCCCTGCGCGCCGCCGATCATCAGCGTGACGGTTTCGACCAGATCGGCGCCGCCGCACAGCCCGCCGGCCAGAGCGCCGGCAATCATGCCGTATGCGGGTGGAACCTTGCGTAGAATCAAGACGATGGCGACGACTAACGCCACCAGTGCGCCCAAAGTGGATACCGTTGTCATTGTTGTTATTCCCCGTTGTTGGTGTCAGGCCAACATATGCCGCGCCGGGACGGTTAACTTGAGAGGAAACAACAAAAAATCAGCGGTCAAAACGCCGGCGACTTGTGGGTTTACACAATTCACTCGTTGAGCAGCATGCCGATATAGAGCTGCAGCGTCGTCGTCAATGCGTTGATTTTTAAGCCGGTAATGGCTTCGATACGCTGCAGGCGATAGCGCAGCGTATTGACGTGAATATGCAGCTGCAGCGCAGTCTGCGTCTGATCACAGTTCCGCGAAAAATATTGCCGCAGGGTGTGGCGCAGCACCCCTTTGTCATCCTGCTCGCTCAGAACGCGCCAGGGTTTGCTCAGCTCCAGCGCGCGCCAGTCCTCACACATGTCGCACAGCAGCGCCGGCAGCGGATAGTCATCATAGAACAGCGACTTGTGGCGCAGCTTCAGCCGCCGCGCCATCGCCTGCGTGGCGCGGGCCGTCAGCCCGGAGCGGAACACCCCCTCTTCGCCGGCAAAATAGCCGCCGACGATCAGCCGCACGGAGAAGCGCTGCTGCAGCCGGGCCTGCAGCGCCTGCGCCTGTTTGCGCTCCAGTTTCTGGCTCCAGGCGCCCTGCAGCCAGCTGGCGGGACGCAGCAGCACCAGCTCGTTAAGGCCGGTCATGGCGATTAGCGTGTCGCGCTGGCTGCTCTCCAGCTCATTGAGCAGTTCACGCAGCAGGTGCGGCTGGCGATCGTGCAGCTCAATAATCCATACGATGCGCGGCTGCAGCAGATCCAGCCCCAGGTAAGCGGCCATCGCCTCCAGCGCCGCCCGGTCTCCCGTCCTCTGCAGCAGCTGGTTGGCTAGCTCTTCGCGGTAGCGTTTCTCCCACTGATGCTGGTCGAGCAGCGCCGCCTGTTCGACCATCAGCTCAGCCGCCATTTTGACCAGCTCTGCATAGTTGCGCACCTGCGCCGGATCGCCGGAAATACCGATCACCCCCACCCGCTGATTGCGAAAACAGAACGGCAGGTTGATGCCAGGCTGCACACCTTTCAGATGGGCGGCGGTGGCGACGTCAATCTCCACCACCCGGTTCTCCGTCAGCGCCAGCACCGCGCCTTCGTGGCGCTGAAACAGGCGCGAGGCGTCGCCGGAAGCGATAATGACGCCGTTGTTGTCCATCACATTCACCGAGTAGGCAATAATGCCCATCGCGCGCTGGACGATCTGGCGAGCGGTGGATTCTTCCAAGAAATTGGTCGGTCTTAGCATGCGCTTCTTCCTGAAAACTGAAGTGTGGGCTGTTATACGTTATTCGCCGCGGGGAATTAAACATCAGTCCGAGCACAAAGCCAGGCGGATCACATTTCATAAGAAAAAAAGGCAAAAAAAAACGCCGGACATCAGCCGGCGTTATCTATCAACGAAGCGCGATCAGCTCAGGATGGACGCCAGTTCGGCGCTGACTTCGTTAACCTGACGGGTACCGTCGATTTTGTGGTACTGGGTATTACCCGCGTCGGCTTCTTTACGGTAGTAAGACACCAGCGGCGCGGTCAGCTGATGGTACTCCACCAGACGTTTGCGCACGGTTTCTTCCTGGTCGTCTTTACGCGTGGTCAGCGCTTCGCCGGTCACGTCGTCTTTACCTTCCACCTGCGGCGGATTGAATTTTACGTGATACACGCGGCCGGACGGCGCGTGCACGCGGCGGCCAACGATGCGATCGACGATCAGTTCGTCCGGCACGTCGAACTCCAGCACGTAATCCACCTTGATGCCGGCTTCTTTCATTGCGTCAGCCTGCGGGATGGTGCGTGGGAAACCGTCCAGCAGGAAGCCGTTACGGCAATCTTCCTGGGCGATGCGCTCTTTCACCAGAGCGATAACCAGCTCGTCGGTGACCAGCTTGCCGGCATCCATAATTTCTTTCGCCTGCTTGCCCAGTTCAGTGCCAGCTTTCACAGCTGCGCGCAACATATCACCGGTGGAGATTTGCGGAATGCCAAATTTCTCCATGATGAATTGAGCCTGAGTACCTTTACCAGCGCCCGGAGCGCCCAGCAGAATGATACGCATTGCGTAAATCCCCTTGCTATGTATCCCCTTGTATCCCTGGCCCGCGGCCGGAATCTATCGGGTATAAGTTTTTATATTAAAATTGCGAAAACGCTCAACCATACCATTTTAGCGGGGGGCGGCTCAAGGCGCAGCGGGAAATCGCTTGCGTACAATAAACAGCCAACGGCATAAAAATTAACGGCTTACGCCGGCTGTCAAACGATGCGCCAAGCGCTGACCGCCGTCGCCAGAGGCCGTAAAGACAGGGCCGCAGCGCGATGCGCTACGGCCCTGGAGCGTTAAGGCATAAATCAGAATTATACTGACAGCAGTTTGTTCATCCGACGGATAAACAGGTTCGGATCTTCCAGCGTGCCGCGCTCGGCCAGCAGCGCCTGATCCAGCAGCAAATCGATCCACTCGGCGAATTGTTCGTTATCGCCCACGTCGGATGCGCGTTTCACCAACGCATGTTCCGGATTCAGCTCGAAAATATACTTCACTTCCGGCGCCTGCTGGCCCGCAGCGGCGAACAGTTTCGCCATCTGGGTGCTCATTTCATCCGCATCGGTGGTGACGATCGCCGGCGTATCGGTCAGGCGGTGCGTCAGGCGCACGTCCTTCACCCGCTCGCCCAGCAGCGTTTTCACGCGGTCGATAAACGGCTCCAGCTGTTTTTCCGCTTCTTTCTGCTCTTCGGTTTCATCCGCCAGCTTCTCCAGCGCCTCATCCGCCTTGCTGACCGACTGGAACACCTTACCATCGAACTCGGTCAGGTAGCTCATCATCCACTCGTCGATGCGGTCGGACAGCAGCAGTACTTCGATGCCTTTCTTGCGGAACAGCTCCAGATGCGGGCTGCTGTTGGCCGCGGCATAGCTGTCGGCGGTGATGTAGTAGATCTTCTCCTGCCCTTCGCCCATGCGGCTGATGTACTCTTCCAGCGACACGGTCTGCGCCGAACTGTCGCCGTGGGTCGAGGCAAAACGCAGCAGCTTGGCGACGGCGTCTTTGTTGTTGGCGTCTTCCGCCGGGCCTTCTTTCAGCACCAGACCGAACTGCTGCCAGAACTTCTGGTAGGCTTCGGCATCGTCTTTGGCCAGTTTTTCCAGCATCTGCAGCACGCGTTTGGTCAGCGCGCTGCGCAGGTTCTGGGTCACGCGGCTGTCCTGCAGAATCTCACGCGAGACGTTGAGCGGCAGATCGTTGGAGTCGATCAGGCCGCGCACGAAGCGCAGGTAATTCGGCATAAACTGCTCGGCGTCGTCCATGATAAACACGCGCTGCACGTACAGCTTCAGCCCGTGCTTGTGGTCGCGGTTCCACATATCCCACGGCGCCTGCGCCGGAATATACAGCAGGCTGGTGTACTCCTGCTTGCCTTCCACCCGGTTGTGGCTCCAGCTCAGCGGATCGCTGAAGTCATGGGCGATGTGCTTGTAGAACTCTTTGTACTCGTCGTCGGTCACGTCCGACTTGCTGCGGGTCCACAGCGCCTGGGCCTTGTTGACCTTCTCCCAGGTGACGGTGTCGTCTTCTTCGTTTTTGGTTTCAATCTCGACCGGCAGTGCGATGTGATCGGAGTATTTGCCGATCACCGAACGCAGACGCCAGGCGTCCAGATATTCATCTTCACCTTCACGCAGGTGCAGAGTGATCTCGGTGCCACGATCTTCTTTGCTGATATCGGCAATGGTGTAGTCGCCTTCGCCGACCGACTCCCAGAACACGCCTTCATCGGCGGCGGCGCCCGCAGCGCGGGTACGTACGGTGACTTTATCGGCAACGATAAACGCCGAGTAGAAGCCCACGCCGAACTGACCGATCAGCTGGCTGTCTTTCGCCTGGTCGGAGCCGATGGACTCCAGAAACGCCTTGGTGCCGGATTTGGCGATGGTGCCGAGGTTTTCGATCACCTCGTCGCGGCTCATGCCGATGCCGTTATCTGAGATGGTCAGCGTACGCTTGTCTTTGTCGAAAGACAGACGAACGCGCAGGTCGCCGTCGCCCGCATAGAGTTCCGGCGCGGACAGCGCGCGGAAACGCAGCTTATCCGCGGCGTCGGAGGCGTTGGAAATCAGCTCGCGCAGAAAAATTTCTTTGTTGGAATACAGCGAATGAATCATCAAATGCAGCAGCTGTTTGACTTCAGACTGAAATCCGCGGGTTTCTTGGCCTTTCATACTCATCGATTACCTCAAAGACAATTGGTACCAAAACGAACGATGAGGATCAGATGGGGATAAGTGCGTGGTTTTTCAAGCGGGTGGCGGGAAGTTTTTATCCTGAAACGGGATGCGCGCGGCATCCCGTGAACGGCAAACGTCAGAATTTGATGGCGTGACGCCCGGCCAGCGAGTGCGACAGCGTGGTGCCGTCGACCATTTCCAGCTCGCCGCCAACCGGCACCCCGTGGGCGATGCGGCTGGCCAGCACGCCGTACTGGCCGCACATTTCCGCGATGTAGTTGGCGGTGGCTTCACCTTCAACCGTCGGGTTGGTCGCCAGGATCACCTCGGCGATCTCCTCCTGCTCAAGCCGCTGCTCCAGCCGGTCGAGGCCGATATCGGCCGGGCCGATGCCGTCCAGCGGCGACAGATGCCCCATCAGCACAAAGTAGCGGCCGGCGAACTGGCCGGTCTGCTCAATGGCATGGATATCCGCCGGGCTCTCCACCACGCAAATCTGGCCGTTTTGCTGACGGCGCGGATTGGCGCAAATGGTGCAGACGTCTTGCTCGGTAAAGGTGCGGCAATCGGCGCAATGGCCGATTTCCGACATGGCGCGGGTCAGCGCCTGCGCCAAACGCATACCGCCGCTGCGATCCCGTTGCAGCAGTTGGAACGCCATACGCTGCGCCGACTTCGGGCCAACGCCCGGCAGGCAGCGCAACGCTTCCATCAATGACTCCAGCAGCGGACTGGTTTGCATCAGAATGGCATCTTAAAGCCAGGCGGCAGTTGCATACCGCTGGAGACCGAGGCCATTTTCTCTTTCTGCGTTTCTTCGATACGACGCGCGGCGTCATTGAACGCGGCGGCGATCAAGTCTTCCAGCATCTCTTTGTCGTCTTCCATCAGGCTAGGATCGATTTCCACGCGACGGCAGTTGTGCGCCCCGTTAATCGTCACTTTCACCAGGCCAGCGCCGGATTCGCCAGTCACTTCCAATTTGGCGACTTCTTCCTGCATCTGCTGCATTTTTTCCTGCATTTGCTGGGCTTGCTTCATCAGGTTGCCCAGACCGCCTTTACCAAACATAGTCGTCTCTCGTGCAATGGGCCGCGCAGGGTGCGCAGCGATTAAAGGGGGCGAACGCTGTCTTCATCCAGCTCCGCGTCAAAGAAACGACGCAGCGTCTGAATATTGGCGTCCGCAACGATCGACTGGCGCGCCTGCGCCAGTTTTTCTTCATAAATGGCTTGCCGCCATTCCAGCGGAGTACGCTCCGCCGGGTTTTCGTCTTCCACCACCGTCAGCTCAACCGGGCCGCCGTGCAGCTCGCTGAGCGCCTCGCTGAGCGCCTTCTGCGCCGAAGGCGAATTCAGATGGCGCTGCGCCGGCCGCAGGTGAAGACAAATTTTTCCTGGCGCCGGCTGCTCTTTAAAGGCGTTTAACGCCAGCTGCTGCACCAGTTTGGGAATTTTAAGCTGGTCGATCTCCGCCGCCCATGCGTCGCGTTCGATCGACTCTGCCACCAGTTTAGCCGACAGTTCGGGCGTTTTTTCATGCTCCAGCGCGGTGCGCAGCGCCTTCGGCGTCGCGACCGGTTCGGGCGCGGCTTCCGGTTCGGTTTGCGCACGCCAGCGGTAAGCTTCCGGCTTGGCCGGTTTTTGCTGCACGATCTTTTCCGCCTGACGCTGCTGGCTGCGCTCAGTCACGGAAGCTAATCGCTCCAGCGCTGAGTTTGCCGGCCGCGCTCTTCCTGGCGCCGCCGGCTCACTCTTTTTTGCGGTGGATGCCCCCTGTTGCCGCTGCAACTGGGTGCGCGCTTTCAATAACTGCGCGGTGGCATCCGGTAATGACGTTCCCGCCGCGCGCGGCGGCGGCGCGCTGCTGCCCAACGGCGGCGGCGCATCCTGCATAGGTGGCTGCTGCTGAACCTGCGGCGCCTGTACCGCCGCCGGCGCACTGGCGACCGGCTCCGGAATCAGCGCCTTGGGGTGAAACGCCAGCGCGCGCAGCAGCGTCATTTCAACGCCCATGCGGCGATCCGGCGCGTAGGCCAGCTCTTTACGGCCGATCAGCAGCGTCTGGTAATACAGCTGTACGTCGGTCGGCGGCAGCGTGCGGGCCAGCTCGCGCAGCCGCTGCTCGATCGCCGCGTACTGGTTATCCAGCACCGACGGCAGCAGCTGCACCATGGCAATGCGGTGCAGCAGCGCCAGGGTCTCCACCAGCAGGTTTTCCCAGTCGACGCCGCGCGAAGCGGCCTGCGCCACCTGCGCCATCACTTTTTCACCGTCGCCGGTCACCAGCGCCTCAAGGATCGCCAGCGGCTGTTCGTCGTCAAGCGTGCCGAGCATCTGGCTGACGGTGGCGGCGGTAACCTGCCCCTGGCCCATGGCGATCGCCTGATCGGTCAGGCTCAGGGCATCGCGCATGCTGCCGTCGGCGGCGCGCGCCAGCAGTTGCAGCGCGCGCGCGTCGCTGGTGATGCTCTCGGCCTGCAGCACCGTCTCCAGCTGGAGGCGGATCTGTTCGACGTCCAGGGCTTTCAGATGGAATTGCAGGCAGCGCGACAGAATGGTCACCGGCAATTTTTGCGGATCGGTGGTCGCCAGCAGGAATTTGACGTGCTCCGGCGGCTCTTCCAGCGTTTTCAGCAGCGCATTGAAGCTGTGACGCGACAGCATATGCACTTCATCGATCAGATAGACCTTGAAGCGGCCGCGCGCCGGCGCGTACTGGACGTTATCCAGCAGATCGCGGGTGTCCTCCACCTTGGTGCGCGAGGCGGCGTCGATTTCAATCAGGTCGACAAAACGCCCCTGCTCAATCTCGCGGCAGTTATCGCATTGGCCGCACGGCGTGGCGGTGATGCCGGTTTCACAGTTCAGGCCTTTGGCCAGCAGGCGGGCGATAGTGGTTTTACCCACGCCGCGCGTGCCTGAGAACAGATAGGCGTGATGAATCCGCCCCAGCGAGAGGCCGTTAGCCAGCGCCGTCAGGACATGCTCTTGTCCGACAACATCTGCAAACGTTTGAGGGCGCCACTTACGGGCAAGAACCTGATAGCTCATTAATACCGGAGAAGTCGAGTAATCTGGAGGGTCATGCTAACACAGCCCCGCGTCAATCCGCGAGGCCGATATACGCATTGCATCGTCAGACCGCCGCGCGTAAGCCTGCGACGGCGGGCAACATGCCGGGCGGGCAACCGCCGTCAATCAGTGGCCGGCGAAGTTCACCAGGCTGTAGCAGTCGATGCCCAGCGTATTCAGCCGCGCTTCGCCGCCGAGATCCGGCAGGTTGATGATGAACGCCGCGTCTTTGACTTCGCCGCCCAGGCGGCGGATCAGCTTGGCGGTGGCCTCAATGGTGCCGCCGGTCGCCAGCAGGTCGTCCACCACCAGCACGACGTCACCGGCTTCGATGGCGTCGGTGTGGATTTCCAGCTGGTCGGTGCCGTACTCCAGCTCATAGCTTTCGCTCAGCGTCGCACGCGGCAGCTTGCCCGGTTTACGCACCGGCACAAAGCCCACGCCCAACGCCAGCGCCACCGGCGCGCCGAACAGGAAACCACGCGCTTCGGTACCAACCACTTTGGTGATGCCCGCATCGCGATAACGCTCAACCAGCAGTTCGATGCTGGAAGCATAAGCCAGTGGGTTCTCCAACAGGCTGGTGACGTCACGGAACAGTATGCCCGGCTTCGGGTAATCCGGAATGGTTTTGATACTGTCTTTAATAAACTGAAGCTGCTGCGCAGTAGCGGTCATAATTATTGCCTGATAAAACTGCTTAAAACTGGAACGCGGGACGCCTGAAATCCGGGGCGCCTCGAAGGGAGGATGCCCTGAAAAAAGGATAATAAGGAGGTAGCCCGCGCACGAAAACGCTCAAATTTATGCAAACTGGCGCACAAATGCAACCGTCCCTTACTTTTGGCCGGCCGACGCCCGTCAATTCTGTCTATCATAAACGGCGTTCAGCGCCGCTTTTCTTGTGGCAGATCAACAACCGGCAGACGCCACATAAAAATCAGCAGCGCGAGCAGCATCAGCAACAGCATCACGCGCAGCCAGACGATCTTCACCAGCCAGATCGACACGGCGAAGGTCAGCGTGCTCAGCAGCATCGCCTTCCATTTGGCGCCGGGCGGCAGCGCCTTATGCTGCTGCCAGTGGCGCAGATAGCCGCCGCACCATGAGCGATACAGCAGCCAGTGGTGAAACCGCGGCGAAGAGCGCGCGAAACACCAGGCCGCCAGCAGCAGGAACGGCGTCGTCGGCAGCAGCGGCAGCACCACGCCGAGCGTCGCCAGCACCACCGCCAGCCAGCCCACTCCGATCAACAGCCAACGCGCCATCGTTTTTCCTCTTCGCCATGCAGACCCCCACTTTACCACCGCACCAGGCCGGCGCGGTAACATTCCCCTCCCGCCGCCGCTTTCAGGTAGTATAACGGTTAGACCGATAACGCCCGTTAGGACACACCACCGTGAGCACACACCGACTGATACAGGTTCTGGAACAGCAGATCGCCCAACTGGCCGGCGAGGTTTCGCCGCACGGCGACGCACCGATCCCGCAGGCCCGCTTCGACAGCGCGCTGTTCAGCCATCAGGGCACGCGGCTGCGCGACTATCTGGCGCAGATCCAACACAACTTTGCCCAGTTGAAAGATGCGGTCAACGACAACCGTACGCCGCAGGTGGCGTTTCTGGCGGAAAAGCTGGTGGCGCAAATCGCCGCGCTGCAGCGTGAACTGGCCACGCAGGCGCTGCGGCGCAAAAACCAACCCCGGGCGCCGAAAGAGGAAGATCTGTACCACAAGCTGGCGGAGCACCAGGATTACGAGCGCCGCCTGATCGCCATGATTCAGGATCGGGAAAGTTTACTCGGCGCGCAGAGCACGCTGGCGGCGCAGCGCAAGCTGCAGCAGGAAGTGGCGGCGCTGGAGGGACGCCTGATGCGTTGCCGGCAGGCGCTGGCGCGCATTGAGCGCGGCATCGAGCGTAAAGAAAACGGTTTTTGAATATTTATCACAATATTTGAAGGAAAATGCCCGGCGCTGCGCGACCTTCACTATACTCAGTGCTGGTTCGCGGGCCGCTTCCCGCTATTTTCCGACCGATTAGGCGCTAGCGTGCCGGATAAACTTACTCATTGAATTAAACGTTGGATTTATGTCCCTAGAAAATGCTTCACCGGAACTGCAGCTGGCGGTAGACCTGATTTACCTGCTGGAGTGTAACGAGATCGATCCAGCCACCGCGCTGGCGGCGCTGGATATTGTCAAACGGGACTATCAGGAAAAACTGCAGCGCGCCGGCGTCACCTCGCCCTATCTGCCGGAAAGCTGAGCCGCCGCTTAAAACGTCAGCACTTTATCTGCGGCCAGCGTCCACTGCGCCAGTTCCACCAGCGTGCCGATTTCCACGCCGTCGGTCAGCGTCAGGCGGCTGACGCCGCGCGCATCCGCGCAGGTTTTGCACAGCCGGATCGGCACCTGCTGCGCCGTCAGAATTTCCAGCATCTGCTGTAAATGGTAGCCTTCATGCGGCTGCTGCCCGGCAATGCCGGCCACCACCGCATCAGACATCAGAAAAATTTTCAGTTCCAGCGCGCTCTGCTGCTCTTTCAGCGCGATCGCCAGACGCAGCGCGTTAAACAGGGATTCCTGGCCATAGGCTGCGCCGCTGGCGACTAGCACGATAGATGACATCACTGCCTCCTTGTTCTCTATTTTGCGGGAGGTGTCCGCTCAGGACGTCAGCGCCGCCTGCTCGGACGGGCTGACGCGCAGCGTCGGACAATACTGAACCATTTCGATAAACGCATCGACCAGCGCCGCCGCCTCGCCCTTCAGATCGAAGGTTTCCGGCATAAACAGCCAGTTTTCCATCAACCCGGTGACGTAAGCGCGTAAAATAACCGCCGCGCGCCGGGTGTGCAGATCGGCCGGCAGCTGACCGCAACGCATGCTGTTGCGCAATACGCTTTCAATATGGTCGTAACTTTCGAGGTATAAAACTTTGTGAATGTCATGCAGCTGCATCATTTCGCCGACAAATTCACATTTATGGAAAAGGATCTCCATCAGGGCGCGGCGGCGCACGTCGTCCACCGTCGCCGTCAGGACATAGATAAGGATTTCCCGTAAAATCCTCAGTGGATTATCGGGAAACTTTGCCTGATACTCTATTTCAAGGTCGCCTATTTTCGACTCTGATAATTCCCAAACTTCGTTAAACAGGTCTACCTTATTCTTGAAATGCCAGTATATCGCACCGCGCGTCACCCCGGCTGCCGTTGCAATATCGGTGAGAGAAGTTGCGGAAACGCCTCGCTCGGAGAATTCTCGCACTGCAGCGTCGAGAATCTGTTGTCGGGTTTCTTGCGCCTGCTGTTTGGTTTTTCGTGCCATGGCATTGTTTTTTCGGGGGAGCGTGATTTACATACATTTGCGAATGTATGTACCATAGCACGCACATAAAATTAACGCAGCAATGGGTTTGCGCGCTTGTGATCCATTGATCATTTTGAAATCGGACACTTGAGGTTTTTCTATGAACAAAAACAGAGGGTTAACGCCTCTGGCGGCAGTTCTGATGCTTTCCGGCAGCTTAGCGCTTACAGGATGTGACAATAAAGAAGCCCAACAGCAAGGCGCTCAGCAGGCTCCCGAAGTGGGCGTGGTTACCTTGAAGGCGCAGCCTCTCAATATGACGACCGACCTGCCGGGCCGCACCGCTGCATACCGCATTGCCGAAGTTCGTCCTCAGGTCGGCGGCATCATCCTGAAGCGCAACTTTGTCGAAGGCAGCGATATCAAGGCCGGCGAATCTTTGTATCAAATCGATCCTGCCACCTACCAGGCCAGCTACAACAGCGCCAAAGGCGATTTGGCCAAAGCGCAGGCCGCGGCGGAAATCGCACGCTTAACCGTCAACCGCTACAAACCTTTGCTGGGCACCAACTACATCAGTAAGCAAGATTACGATACCGCCACCTCGAACCTGCAGCAGGGCAACGCTGCGGTGCTGGCCGCCAAGGCCGCAGTGGAAACGGCGCGCATCAACCTGGCTTACACCAAGGTGACCTCGCCAATCTCCGGCCGCATCGGCAAGTCCTCCGTCACTGAAGGCGCGCTGGTGTCCGCCGGGCAGAGCACCGCACTGGCCACCGTACAGCAGCTGGATCCGATGTACGTCGACGTGACCCAGTCAAGCAACGATTTCCTGCGTCTGAAACAGGAGCTGGCCAACGGCACCCTGAAACAGGAAAACGGCAAGGCGAAGGTCAAGCTGCTGCTGGAAAACGGTAAAGAATACGCGCAGGAAGGCACCCTGGAGTTCTCCGACGTCACCGTCGATGAAACCACCGGTTCCATCACCATCCGCGCGGTGTTCCCTAACCCGAACGACCAGCTGCTGCCCGGCATGTTCGTGCGCGCCCGTCTGGATGAAGGCGTCCGCAGCAACGCGTTGCTGGTGCCGCAGCAGGGCGTGACGCGCAACCCGCGCGGCCAGGCGACTGCGCTGGTAGTCGGCGCCGACAACAAGGTTGAAATGCGTACTCTGCAGGCTGACCAGGCCATCGGCGACAAATGGCTGGTTACCGACGGTTTGAAATCCGGCGACCGGGTGATCGTCACCGGCCTGATGACAACCAGACCAGGCATGCAGGTAAAAGCACAAGAAGTTGACACTCAGGCGCAAAAACAGCCGCAGGCTGACGCGCAGAAGTCATAAAAAGGAGCCGGTAATACATGGCTAAGTTCTTTATAGATCGCCCCATTTTCGCCTGGGTAATCGCCATCATCGTGATGTTGGCGGGGGTGCTTGCGATAATGAAACTGCCGGTCGCGCAGTATCCGACTATCGCACCACCGGCGGTAACCATCTCCGCCACCTACCCTGGCGCTGATGCCACCACGGTGCAGGACACCGTCACGCAGATTATCGAACAGAACATGAACGGTATCGATAATCTGATGTATATGTCCTCCTCCAGTGACTCCTCCGGTAGCGTGCAAATCACGCTGACGTTTGATTCCGGTACCGATCCTGACATCGCGCAGGTACAGGTCCAGAACAAACTGTCGCTGGCAACCCCGCTGTTGCCGCAGGAAGTCCAACAACAAGGCCTGAAAGTAGAGAAATCCAGCAGCAGCTTCCTGATGGTGGCCGGTTTCGTTTCCGACGATCCGAACATGACGCAGGATGATATTGCCGACTACGTGGCCTCCAACATCAAGGACCCGATCAGCCGTGCTTCCGGCGTGGGTGAAGTGCAGCTGTTCGGTGCCCAGTACGCAATGCGCGTCTGGCTGGACCCGAACAAGCTGAACAACTTCCAGCTGACGACCACCGATGTCACCAGCGCCATCACCGAGCAGAACAACCAGATCGCCGCCGGGCAGCTGGGTGGCCTGCCGCCGGTTGAGGGCCAGCAGCTGAACGCCTCGATCATCGCGCAGACCCGTCTGAAAACGCCGGAAGAGTTCGGCAAGATTCTGCTGAAGGTGAACAGCGACGGTTCACAGGTGCGTCTGCGGGACGTGGCGCGCATTGAGCGCGGCGCTGAAAGCTACGCCGTGACCGCACGCTACAACGGCAAGCCGGCCGCCGGCCTGGGTATTAAGCTGGCCACCGGCGCCAACGCGCTGAACACCGCCGCGGCGGTCAAAGCCGAGCTGGGCAAGCTGGAGCCGTTCTTCCCGCATGGGATGAAAGTGGTCTATCCGTACGACACCACGCCGTTCGTTAAGATTTCCATTAACGAAGTGGTGAAAACGCTGTTCGAAGCGATCGTGCTGGTGTTCCTGGTCATGTACCTGTTCCTGCAGAACTTCCGCGCCACGCTGATCCCAACCATCGCGGTGCCGGTCGTTTTGCTGGGTACGTTCGCCATCCTGGCGGCGTTCGGCTTCTCGATAAACACCCTGACGATGTTCGGCATGGTGTTGGCGATAGGCCTGCTGGTGGATGACGCCATCGTGGTGGTAGAAAACGTCGAGCGTGTGATGTCCGAGGAAGGACTGCCGCCGAAAGAAGCCACCAGAAAATCGATGGGGCAGATTCAGGGCGCGCTGGTCGGTATCGCCATGGTGCTGTCTGCGGTATTTATCCCGATGGCCTTCTTCGGCGGTTCTACCGGCGCCATCTACCGTCAGTTCTCGATCACCATCGTTTCCGCGATGGCGCTGTCGGTGCTGGTGGCGATGATCCTGACGCCGGCGCTGTGTGCCACGATGCTCAAACCGATCCCGAAAGGTGATCACGGGGTGAAAACCGGCTTCTTCGGCTGGTTCAACCGCATGTTCGAAAAGAGCACGCACCACTACACCGACAGCGTGGCCAACATTCTGCGCAGCACCGGCCGTTATCTGCTGATCTACCTGCTGATCGTCGTGGGCATGGCGTTCCTGTTCCTGCGTCTGCCTTCTTCATTCCTGCCGGATGAAGACCAGGGCATTCTGCTGACCATGGTGCAGCTGCCTGCCGGCGCGACGGAAGCCCGTACGTCGAAAGTGCTGGAAGAGGTCACCAACCACTTCCTGACCAAAGAGAAAGATAACGTGGTGTCCGTGTTTACCGTTGCTGGCTTCGGCTTTAACGGTAATGGCCAGAACAACGGTCTGTCGTTCGTCAGCCTGAAAGACTGGAACGAACGTCCGGGCAGTGAGAACAAGGTCGAGGCGATTGCCGGCCGTGCGATGGCCGCCTTCTCGCAAATCAAAGACGGGATGGTGATTCCATTCAACCTGCCGGCGATTATCGAACTGGGCACCGCAACCGGCTTCGACTTCGAGCTGATTGACCAGGGCGGCCTCGGCCACGAAAAACTGACCGAAGCGCGTAACCAGCTGCTGGGCATGGCCGCACAGCATCCGGACATGCTGGTGGGTATGCGTCCTAACGGCCTGGAAGATACGCCGCAGTTCAAACTGACCGTCGACCAGGAGAAAGCCAAGGCGCTGGGCGTCAGCCTGACCACCATCAATAGCACGCTGACTACCGCGCTGGGCGGCTCATACGTCAACGACTTCATCGACCGCGGTCGTGTGAAGAAGGTGTACGTACAGTCTGATGCGCCGTACCGTATGCTGCCGGAAGATATCAACAACTGGTATGTCCGCGGCGAATCCGGTCAGATGGTGCCGTTCTCCGCCTTCTCCAGTGCCAAGTGGGAATACGGTTCACCGCGTCTGGAGCGTTATAATGGCCTGCCGTCCATGGAGATCCTCGGCCAGGCAGCGCCAGGCAAGAGTACCGGTGAAGCCATGAGCCTGATGGAAGAGCTGGCGTCGAAACTGCCAAGCGGCGTAGGTTACGACTGGACCGGCATGTCCTATCAGGAACGTCTGTCCGGCAACCAGGCGCCGTCGCTGTACGCTATCTCGATTCTGGTGGTGTTCCTGTGTCTGGCAGCGCTGTATGAGAGCTGGTCGATTCCGTTCTCGGTCATGCTGGTACTGCCGCTCGGGGTTATCGGTGCGCTGCTGGCGGCCACGATGCGCGGCATGAACAACGACGTTTACTTCCAGGTAGGCCTGCTGACAACCATTGGGCTATCGGCGAAGAACGCGATATTAATCGTCGAATTCGCCAAAGATCTAATGGAAAAAGAAGGCAAGGGCCTGATTGAGGCGACGCTGGATGCGGTACGCATGCGTCTGCGCCCAATCCTGATGACCTCACTGGCATTTATCCTCGGGGTACTGCCGCTGGTCATCAGCTCCGGCGCAGGTTCCGGTGCGCAGAACGCGGTAGGTACCGGCGTAATGGGCGGGATGATTACCGCTACCGTGCTGGCCATCTTCTTCGTTCCGGTCTTCTTCGTGGTGGTACGCCGCCGCTTCTCCAAGAAGTCTGAAGATATCGAGCACAGCCACCCGGTTGAACATCGTTAATCGCATTTAACTCACACCAAGGCCGCGCAAGCGGCCTTTTTTTCGCCCGACGTTCCCTCCCCCTTCCCCTCCTCTTTTTTCACTTGATCGCCGGCGGTAAGCGGCGCATAATAATTGTTATGATATAACATATCATAAGGAGTCTATCATGAAGCCCGACATTCATCCGCAGTACCGCCCGGTGGTCTTTCACGATCTGAGCGCCAACAGCTACTTCAAAATCGGCTCAACCATCAAAACCGATCGCACCGTGGAGTTCGAAGGCGAAACGCTGCCCTACGTCACCATCGACGTCTCTTCCGCTTCCCACCCGTATTACACCGGCAAGCAGAAAGAGTTCTCGAAAGAAGGCAGCACCGCCCGTTTCCAACAGCGTTTCGGCCGTTTTATCGGCAGTAAATAAGGGATCCACATGCAGGTTTTAAGTTCGTTGCGTTCGGCGAAGAATCGCCATCCAGATTGCAAAGTCGTGCGCCGCCGCGGCCGCATCTATGTCATCTGTAAGTCCAACCCGCGCTTTAAAGCGGTACAGGGACGTAAGAAAAAGCGTTAACCGTAGTACCTCATCTGTCGTCAAAGCCCCGCTACCGTTTGCGGGGCTTTTTTATACCGGCAACCTCCGGCCCCGTTTGGCACGGGGCGCAAAAAGGTTATTTCATACCGGCGATCATCGCGCTGACATTATGTTTGAAGGCTTTCACATAGGAAGAAGCCGGCCCGCGCGCGTCGGATAACGCCTCCGGATAGAGTTCACCGCCGGCCTTGGCGCCGGTGGCCGCCGCAATTTGCTTCATCAGACGAGGATCGGTCTGGTTCTCAATAAAGTAGCTGTGTACGCCTTCACGTTTGATTTGTTCGATTAAACCGGCGACCTTGCTGGCGCTGGCCTCCGATTCGGTGGAGAAACCCACCGGCGCAAGGAAAGTCACGCCATACTCCTGGCCAAAATAGCCGAAGGCGTCATGACTGGTCAGTACCTTACGCCGCTGCGGCGCAACCGTCGAAAACTCACTTTTTGCCCAGCTGTCCAACTGTTGCAGCTGCTGCACATAGGCTTTGCCCCGCTGACGGAAATAGTCGGCGTCCTGCGGGTCGGCAACCACCAGCGCATTCATCACATTGGTGGCGTAGCGTACGCCGTTCTTCATGCTGTTCCAGGCGTGTGGATCGGTAATCTGCTGCCCGTCTTCCTCCATGCTACGCGTGTCGATGCCCTGCGAGGCGACCACCACCGGCCCCTGATACCCCGATGCGCCAACCAGCCGGTCCAGCCAGCCCTCCAGCCCCAGACCGCTGACAAACACCACGTCAGCCTGCTTCAGCGCCTTGCTGTCCTGCGGCGACGGTTGAAACGCGTGCGGATCGCCATTCGGCCCGACCAGCGACACCACGTTAACGTGCTCACCGCCTACCTGCTTAACGATATCCGCCAGGACGGAAAAACTGGCGACGGCGTCTACGGTTTTTGCCATCGCCGCCGGGCTGACCAGCAGCGCCGCCGTCAGAGTGATTGATAAAGATTTCATATTTTCTCCTTGCCATTACGCCAATCGACGCCGCACCACGGAAAATATCCCGCCGTGCGCGCCAAACAATACGGAAACAAAAAAGACCAGGCTGGCGCTCAGCACGATCGACGGCCCGGCCGGTAGCGACGCATAGTAGGAACCGATCAGTCCGATCAAAGAGGCGAACATCGCCAGCCCCATGGAAATCAGCAGCGTCTGCGGCAGGTCGCGCGCCCAAAAACGCGCGCTGGCGGCGGGCAGCATCATCACCCCCACCGACATCAGCGTGCCGAGAATCTGAAAACCGGCCACCAGATTGAGCACCACCAACGCCAGAAATACGCCGTGGATCAGCGCCAGACTGCGCGGCGCGCTGACGCGCAGAAAGGTGACGTCGAAGGCCTCAATCACCAGCGCGCGATACAGCGCGGCCAGCGTCAGCAGCGACAGGCTGGCGATCCCCCCCACCAACACCATCGCCTGCACGTCGATCGCCAAAATCGAGCCAAACAGCACGTGCAGCAGATCGACGCTGGAGCCGCGCAGCGACACCAGGGTGACGCCCAACGCCAGCGAGCCCAGGTAAAACCCGGCAAAGCTGGCGTCTTCTTTTAATGGCGTACGACGGCTGACCACGCCGGACAGCATCGCTACCGCCAGCCCGGCGACAAACCCGCCGGCCCCCATCGCCACCAGCGACATACCGGAAATCAGATAGCCGATGGCCGCCCCCGGCAGCACCGCATGGGATAATGCATCACCCACCAGGCTCATACGCCGCAACAGCAACAAAACTCCCAGCGGCGCGCTGCTCAGCGACAGCGCCAAACAGGCAACCAGCGCACGGCGCATAAAACCGAATGAGGTAAAAGGATCTGTCAGCAGATGAAATAGCATCATGGTGCGACCGCCTGACGATACGCCGTCGCATTGCCCGAAGGATCCGGCGTCAGCACCGCCTCCGCGCGTCCCCAGTGACAGTACTGCGGCGTCAGCCGGAGTGCCTGCGGAAAGTGACCGGCCACCATCGCCATGTCATGCAATACGGCAATCAGCGTTTTCCCCTGCCGGTGCAGCTGTCCGATCACCTGCAGGAGCAGATCGGTCGTCGCGGCATCAATCCCGGTAAAAGGTTCATCGAGCAGAATCAGCGGCGCCTGCTGCACCAGCAAACGGGCAAACAGCGCCCGCTGCAGCTGCCCGCCCGATAACGCATTCAGCGGCCTGCGCGCCAATGACGCCATGCCCACCGTCTCCAGCGCCTGCGTAATCTGCTGCCGCTGCGTTCGTGTGATGGCCCCGAAGATACCGCTCCGCCGCCAGCAGCCCATCGCCACCAGATCGCCGACGGTGATAGGAAATTGGCGGTCAAGCTCAAGCTGCTGCGGCAGATAGGCGATCGTTGGCGGCGAATTGGGGCTAAACTGCAGTGAGCCGCTCTGCAACGGCAGCAGACCGGCAATGGTTTTCAACAGCGTGGATTTACCGGCGCCGTTCACGCCGATCACCGCCGTCAGAGAGCCAGTGGCAAAGTGCCCGGTTAACGGCGGGAACAGTGGCGCACCACCATAACCGACGGTTGCCTGATGCAGCGCGATCATGGCAGCGATACCGCCCAGGCGATAGCCAGCCACAACAGCGCCAGCAGCAATAGCACCGCCAGGCAACGACGAGCGGCCGAGACGGTGAACACGCTGGTGTTCGCCGCCGTTTTCAGGTTACGTTCAGAAGAGTACAGAGACATCATGGCGACCTCAGGTTAATGTTATAATATAACATCACATGTATCACAATAACTCAAGACGTCATGTTCCGGCCCCGCGTGGGTAAACAGCACGCAAAGCATGCCAACGCCGTATTGAAAATGGCGTAAAATGGAAACAGAGCAGAGTAAAACGGTAAAATTTTATGCATATCACCCTGGCCTGTCCCTTGAAAACGCTGCCTGCATCAACGGATCAATTAAAAAGCATCATTAATGAGAAACGGGCGGAACTGGCTCCCTTGCTTACCAGCGAGCTGCGCTATTATTCTGAAAATGCGCGTTATGTTGAGGGTTCATTAGAAATACTTGATATTCGGAATGTGTCTGGCCCAGACTATTCAATGAGTTATCGTTACCAGTGGCACATTTTTAATGCCTGTCTGGATATCAATACGCAAGAAACCGTCAATGGCAGCGTAAGATTCACCCAGCTCCCACAGGGATTAATTTTTGATATAATCGATAACACGCCTCCGTCACCTGCCGATGAATTGTAAGTTTACGTAATAATGACAGGCCGAACGCCGCGAAATGTTTTATATTGAAAATACCCGGAATAATTACTGCAGCCGTGAGGAAATCATCCCATCGCTGGGTTAACCCGGAGTTTCATGCCAGGCAACGGCGTTACGCTTTCAAGCATAAAGGGGTTATACGGAAAGTTTATACGCCCTAAATAATTCAGGTTGCAGGAAGGCGGTCAGGGAAGGAATCCCAATGCGCTGACTCAGGCGCAGCCAACGTACCGGCAACCTGAAGTATCGCGGCTATATACGCTATCCGTTAATGACATCAATCCATCTACTCACCCAAGTGCGGTCACCAAGAAATTAAGATTTGCGGAGGAGATGATATGGATGAGTACTCGCCGAAACGGCATGATATTGCTCAACTCAAATTCTTGTGTGAAAATCTGTACGATGAAGGCATAGCGACGTTGGGCGACAGCCACCACGGCTGGGTTAACGATCCGACATCGGCCGTCAATCTGCAGCTGAATGAGCTGATCGAACATATTGCTTCGTTTGTGATGAGCTATAAAATAAAATACATGGACGAAAGTGACTTTTCAGAATTAGTCGAAGAGTACCTCGACGATACCTATACGTTATTTAGTAACTACGGTATTAACGATTCCGATCTGCGTCGTTGGCAAAAAACTAAACGGCGACTATTCGGAATGTTCTCAGGGGAGGTTTGCTGTACGAAAATGAAAACTTAGGGGATAATTACCCCAAACTATTTAACAATTTAAATAAGATTAGTAACCATAAGGCTATCATGACAAAAACCGACTATCTGATGCGTTTACGTAAATGCACCACTATCGATACGCTTGAAAGAGTGATTGAAAAAAACAAGTACGCGCTCTCTGACGATGAGCTCGAGCTGTTTTACTCCGCAGCCGACCATCGTCTGGCTGAACTCACCATGAATAAGCTGTATGACAAAATCCCGACGTCTGTTTGGAAATATGTAAGATAATCAGTCGTTCAACTGCGTTGAGCCGATGTCGCTATCGGCTTCAATGGTAAATACTCCCTGGCTGTTTTCTTATTTCCTCTCTAGCCGTCCCGGCTTTGGCCCTGCAAGTTTTGTAAGAATAATTGGAAGCACGCTTCAATTAACGGCGAACGTATTCCCTGTTTGGCGCGCATCAGTGCGACGCTGCGGCTCAGTAGCGGCTGCTGTAAATGGATGACCGTTAGTTCATCATCATGCAAATGCGTGGTGTAAAGCTGCGGTAAAATGGCGATCGCCAGTTTCGAACGCACCAGCCCATATAAGGTCTCCAGAAAATCGACCTGATAACGGGCGGTGACATTAAGCCGGTGGGTTTCCGCCAGCGCCGCAACCAGGCGGCTGACGTTCCCTTTGGAAAAGAGCGCAATATCCCGGCCGATTAACTGCCGCCAAGGTAAATGATGGGATTCAGCCAGGGGATCATCGCGACGCATCACCACCACAAACGGATCTTCCCGCAGCGGATAAACCTCCAGCGTTGTCGGCACCGAGCGATCAAGTGCACCGATACCAAAATCAATTTGCCCATTCTGCAGCTGCATCAGCAAAGCATCGTTGGTTTGATCGTGATATTCCACCTGCAGACGGGGAAAATGCTGCGCCAATAGCTGCGGCGCCGCAGGAAACAGCAGGCTGCCCACCGACGGCACCAGGCCAATACGCAGCGTACCGTCACCGCCGTCCTGCATGATTTTCTGCATATCGTCAAAGGTGGCCTGCGCCACATTCAGCAGCCGTTCGGCATGCGGCAAAATTGCCGCCCCCAGCTCGGTCAGCGTTACCGCCGACGCGGTGCGGTTAACCAGCCGCCCGCCCAGCACCGACTCTGTCTGGCGTAAAGCGCTGCTCAGCGCCGGCTGGCTGATCGCCAGCCGGTGAGCAGTATCGGTAAAGTGCCGCAGCTTGGCCAGCGTGACAAAATACTGAATCTGTTTCAGGGAAAGCGCAGGAAGCCGGCGCCAGGGTTCAAACATCGCAACAGTCCGCCACATTGCAGGTAAACGTTTGCTACAGCATAAACGTTTCTTATCACGCGATAAAATAAATCATCTGTGCAAACTCAGCGCCGCCCCCTAGAGTAACAACCCTGTTATTTTGCAGGGTAATTATCATGACCGCTTCCTCCGTCAGCGCCCACGACCGCCAGCGCGCCATTGCCGCCGCGCTGGGAAAAACGCCGTTCGATCTGTTGCTGACCAACGCCCGCATCGTCGATATGGCAACCGGCGAAATCCGTCCGGCCGATGTCGGCATCGTCGGCGTCCTGATCGCCAGCGTACACCCCTGCGGCGCCTTCTCCGCCGCTCACGACACGCAGGATTTAAACGGCGCCTATCTCAGCCCGGGGCTGATCGATACCCACGTGCACGTTGAAAGTTCCCATTTACCGCCGGCGCGCTACGCGGAAATCGTTGTCGCACAAGGCACCACCACCATCTTCTGGGATCCGCACGAACTGGCCAACGTGCTGGGCGTCGCCGGCGTGCGCTACGCCATTGACGCCAGCCGCGATCTGCCGCTGCGGGTGATCTGCGCCGCACCGTCAAGCGTGCCGTCAACCCCCGGCCTGGAGATGTCCGGGGCGGACTTTGCCGGACAGGAGATGGAAACCATGCTGGGCTGGCCGGAGGTGGCCGGCGTCGCCGAAGTGATGGATATGCACGGCGTGCTCAACGGCAGCGAACGGATGGTAGAGATCCTCAACGCCGGCCTCAACAGCGGCAAACTGATTGAAGGCCACGCCCGCGGCCTGAACGGCGCGGAGCTGCAGGCGTACCTCGCGGCCGGCGTGACCTCTGACCATGAGCTGACCTCGGCCGATGACGCGCTGGAAAAACTGCGTGCCGGCCTGACGCTGGAGATCCGCGGCTCTCACCCCTATCTGCTGCCGGATATCGTCGCGGCGCTGAAAACCCTGCCCCATCTGTCATCACAGATTACCGTCTGCACCGACGACGTCCCGCCGGATATGCTGCTGGAAAAAGGCGGCGTTATCGCCCTGCTGAATCTGCTGATCGCACACGGCCTGCCGGCCACTGACGCCCTGCGGATGGCCACGCTTAACGCCGCCATCCGCCTGCAACGCAACGATCTGGGGCTGATCGCCGCCGGACGGCGCGCCGATCTGGTGGTGTTCGACAGCCTGGAACAGCTCTGCGCCCGCCGGGTCTACGTTTCCGGCCGCTGCAGCGCCCAGAACGGTAAGATGTTGGCGCCGGTGGCCGCCAACCCGCAGCTTTGCGTACCGCGCGATACCCTGCGCCTGTCGCCGCCGACGCCGGAGGCGTTTGTCCTGAAGGTGGCAGGCATCAAACACGGGCAGGCCACGCTGCGCCATATCAAAGGCGCGCGCTTTACCCAGTGGGGTGAAACCACGGTAGAAGTACGCGACGGTCAGGTGCAGCTGCCGGCCGGCTTCAGCCTGATCTGGGTGCAGCACCGCCACGGCCGCCATCCGGCTGCGCCGCAGCTGGCGCTGCTGGAAGGCTGGGGCGAACTACGCGGCGCCATCGCCACCAGCTATTCCCACGATTCACACAATCTGGTGGTGCTGGGACGCGATCCGCAGGATATGGCGGTAGCGGCCGATGCGCTGATCGCCAGCGGCGGCGGCATGGCGCTTAGCCAGAACGGCGAAATACTGGCACAGGTCGCCATGCCGATCGCCGGCATGCTGTCGGACCTGCCGCCGGCCGAGCTGGCGCAGCAGTTCAAAAACCTGCGCGACCTCAGCGCACGGATTGCCGACTGGGAGCCGCCTTACCGGGTCTTCAAGGCCATCGAGGGCACCTGTCTGGCCTGCAATGCCGGGCCGCACCTGACCGACCTCGGCCTGACCGACGGCACCACGCGGCAGATTGTCGATCCGCTGATCGCCTGCTGGGAAACCCCGGCCTGAAGATAAACATAATAATGATGATAGATACCCGGGCACCACGGTGCGGGTAACAATACAGGAGAGCCATAAATGGCCGACAATTCAGTGAATGCTCCAACACCAGGGAGCTGGTTACAACGACGTTTTCAACTGCACGCCCGGCGCAGTACGGTCAAAAGGGAGTGTCTGGCGGGCATCACCGGCTTTCTCGCCGCCGCCTATCTGCTGGTGGTGATCCCCGGCCTGCTGGCGGTCGGCGGTATGGATAAAGGCGCGGCGACCACCGGCACGATCCTGGTCTTTGTCGCCGGTACGCTGCTGATGGCGTTTTACGGCAACCTGCCGTTTATCGTCGGGCCGGGCATCGGCGGTTCGGTGCTGGTCGGCGTGACGCTGGCCGGCAGCGAAGGCATCAGCTGGCAGATCGGGCTGGGGATCGCCTGCTGGTCAGGCATCCTGTTCTTTGCGCTGACCCTGTTCGGGCTGCGGGAAGTGGTCACCCGTTCGGTGCCGCAGTCGATAAAGCTGGGCCTGACCGCGTCGATCGGCCTGTTTGTCGCCGTGCTGGGGTTCCGTAACGCCGGGCTGGTGCTGGCCAACGCCAAATCCAACGCCCTGATGCTGGGGGATTTCACCGCGCCGGGCGCGCTGGTGGCGCTGGCCGGGCTGTTTCTAGCCATCGCCCTGCAGGCAAGGAAAATCCCCGGCGCCATCCTGTGGGCGATCCTGTTCGCCACGCTGATCGGCATTCCGTTCGGCGTCACCCAACTGCCCGGCAATTTTATCGCCGCACCGCACGCGCTGACGCCGGTCTGGGCGCAGGTGGATATGCTGGGGGCGCTGAACATCGCCTTCCTGCCGTTCCTGTTCGTCTTTTTCGCCTCCGAGTTTTTCTCCACCATGGGCACCACGCTGGCGGTCGGCGGCGAGGCCGGCTTACTGGACGAACATGGCAATATGCCGCAGATTAACCGCCCCTTTATGGTGGATTCCATCGCCGCCGCGCTCGGCCCCTGGGTCGGCATTCCGGCGGCAACGGCGCTGATCGAATCTTCCGCCGCCGCCGAGGCCGGCGGCAAAACCGGGCTGACCTCGCTGGCCGCCGCCGTGATGTTCCTGCTGATGCTGCTCTTTACCCCGGTGGCGCTGATGATCCCGAAAGAGGCGACCGCCCCGGCGCTGATCCTGATCGGTCTGAATATGTTCAGCGGGCTGCGCAAGGTCGATTTAGCCAACTTTACCGACGGGCTGCCGGTGCTGATGATGGTGATGATCACCCTGATCGCCAACAGCTTCGGCACCGGGATCGCCGGCGGGCTGCTGTTTTATATCATTATCAAGGTGATTGCCGGGAAATGGCGCGAGGTGCCGGCCGGTCTGTACCTGCTGGCGATCCCGCTGATCTACTACTTTGCCACGCTGGTCAGGCATTAATCTCAGCGGCATCGGTGCAGACCGATGCCGTGATTTAATACTGCGCCGCCGCCTGCAGCACGCCGCCGTTATCCCGCCATACGGAAAACTGCACGGAAAAATCACGCCGGTGAGGAGTGATGTGTTTTTTTACCTTATCGGCGGAATAGAGTTCGACGGCAACGTTATACGCCCTGTCCGGTATAAACAGATAGTTTGCCGTGGGCACGCAGTTGTCCGCCGATACAACCGGCCGCTCGCTGCCGTTTTCCCCAAACCGCTGATCCAGCTTGCGGCTAACGTTGCCGACCTCTTCAATATAGATAGCGCCGATCGTTTCATCCCCTTCCGGTTGCACCCTGATGCATACCTGATTCGCCACGGCGCTGACCGTCGCCCGCTCCATCGGCGGCCGCGGATCGTTCAGCTGGCAGCCAGACACCACGACGGCTAGCAGACACAAGAGAGATTTTTTCATCCCTAATTACCTTTGGGTAAAGAAAAACGTGCCGCTATCAGATGATTTCCCCCGGCCGCTGTCAATCCGCAAAAGCTTTATGTTTCATCGTTAATTGATTGCATTACGCGTTTTTAAAACACCGTTTTTGCATGGTCTCAGACGATGGCAACAGCGCCCACCGCGCTAACGATAACAGGGCCGGCTGGCCCTGTTATTTCAATCAGGTATTACAGACTGCGTTCTAACGCGAGGTAGCGCGCTTCCTTCTTCTGTTTTATACGCCAGAACACCCACAGCATAATAAACCACACCGGCGTGGCGATCAGCGCCTTGCGGGTATCGGGATCAAACAGCATGATGAAGATGGTAAAGGCAAAGAACAGCAGCGTCAGCCGGCTCATCAACACGCCCGCCGGCATCTTGAAGATCGAGCGCTCATGCAGCTCGGGGGATTGTTTGCGGTACGCCAGATAGGCAAGCAGTATCATCATCCAGCTGTAAACCACCATAATCGCCGCCAGCGTCGAAACGATGGTGAACAGCGTCATCACGTTGGGCACCAGGAACAGCAGCAGCGTGCCGCTTAACATACAAAAACAAGAGAACATCAGGCTGCGCACCGGAATGCGCGTGGTGCGCGACAGGATGCGAAACTGCCAGTGGGCGTGCTTTTCCACCGACAGGCCGTACAACATGCGCGTGCTGGAATAGACGCCGCTGTTCGCCGACGACATCGCCGACGTCAGCGCGACAAAATTGATCATCGCCGCCGCCGCCGGCAGGCCGGCTTTGTCAAACAGCGTCACAAAGGGGCTGCTGTCGGGGGAAATCCCCGACCATGAGGTCACGCCGATAATCACGATCATCGACAGCAGATAAAAAATAATGATCCGCAGCGGCAGCGAGTTAATCGCGCGCGGCAGGATCTTCTGCGGATCTTTGGTTTCCGCGGTCATCGTCCCCAGCAGCTCAATGCCGGTGCAGGAGAATATCGCAATCTGAAAGCCCGCCAAAAAACCGCTGATGCCATGCGGCATAAACACCTGCGGATCGGTGATGTGGCTCAGCGAGGCCCGCACACCGTCCGGCGATGTCCAGCCGGAGGCGATCATCCAGCCGCCGGTCAGAATCAGCGCGATAATGGTGACCACCTTGATCAACGCAAACCAGAACTCCGCCTCGCCGAACATTTTTACCGACAGCAGGTTAAACAGGCACAGCAGGCCAAGGGTGAATAACGCCGGGATCCAGGCTGACATCTCCGGAAACCAATACTGCATATAGCTGCCGCACACCACCACGTCGGCAATGCAGGTCACCACCCAGCTCAGCCAGTAGGTCCAGCCTAAAAAGAAGCTGGCGCGCGGGCCAAGGTAATCACCGACAAAGTCGGCAAACGAGCGGTAGTCCAGCTTTGACAGCAGCACTTCCCCCATCGCCCGCATCACCATATAGGTAAAAAAACCGACCAGTACGTAAATAATCAGGATCGACGTGCCGGAGATGGCGATATTTCTGCCCGCCCCCATAAACAGGCCGGTGCCAATCGCGCCGCCCAGCGCGATCATCTGGATATGACGCTCACCGAGGCCGCGCGTCAATTTCTGCGGGGCAGAGGTCGCCCGCCCTTCAGGTGTATGGTGTGTCATGGCTATTCCTTCATCAATCTGGCAAAGCGAGATGCGGCGCGGCGGAGCGCAGCTGCAAACAGGTTGGTGATAGCGCGGTCAGCCCGGCGTAACGCCGTCGACCGCTCAATGCATTTCCGGCGCCCTAGCGCTGGAAATCATAGATGGAGCCAAGGCGTAAAATTTGCGTGAGCTCGTCAAGCGCCTGCCGCACCTCATACAACAGGTGGGGATCGGCCAGGTCGCGGGCGTGCAGCCGGTCGCGATAATGCTTTTCGACCCACTGCGTCAGGCGCTGGTAGCGCTCCTCATTCATCAGGCTGGCGGCATTGACGGCGGCCAGTTCGGCATCGTTCAACGCCACCCGCAGGCGCAGACACGCCGGCCCGCCGCCGTTGCGCATACTCTCACGCAGGTCAAAAACGGCGATCTCGTCAATCGGCGAACGTCCGTCGCGCGTCAGCTCGCAGAGGTATTCCCAGACGTTGGCGCGCTGACGGCACTCTTCCGGCACCACGATCAGCATTTTCCCGTCCGGTTTGCTGAGCAGCTGGCTGTTGAACAGATATGACGCCACCGCATCGCCCAGGCTGACCCGCTCCTGCGGCACTTCGACGTTGATAAACGGCAGTTCCAGCGCATCGGCCTTTTCCCGCAGCTCCGCCAGCAGCGCCTGCTGGTGCAAAAACGCATGCTGGTGATGAAACAGCACGTTGCGGTTGCTGACCGCAATCACATCGTTATGAAACACCCCGCTGTCGATGGCGGCCGGGTTCTGCTGCGCATAGATCGTATATTCCGGTCTGAGCCGATGCAGCCGCGCCACCGCCTGGCTGGCCTCCAGCGTCTGACGGGCCGGATACCTGGTCGGCGCCGGCCCGCCGCCAACGGCGCGGCGGCCGTAAACGAACAGTTGCAGCCCCTGCTGGTGATAAGCCTGACACAGCCGGTTGTGGTTCGCCGCCCCTTCATCGCCGAAGTCGCTCTGCTGCGGCAGAGCATCGTGGTGGCAGAAAAAACGCTCATCGGCGAAGGTCGCGCGCAGGATTGCCGCGGTGACCGGCGCTTCCTGCGCGCGATGCAGCTTGTTATTCAGATTGGCGACGGTGAAGTGCAGTTTGCCGTCCGCGCTGTCGGCGGAAGGGGAAACCGTCGCGGCATTGGCGGTCCACATCGACGAGGCCGACCCGTAGGCCGACAGCAGGTGCGGCGCATCAGCGGCGGCGCGCTGTACAACCTGCGCATCCGTCCCCGTGAACCCCAGCGCGCGCAGCGCGGCGACATTGGGCCGCGGCTGCGGCGGCAGGATGCCCTGAATATATCCCCGATCGGCCAGCGCTTTCATTTTATGCAGCCCCTGCAGCGCCGCCTGACGCGGGTTGGACAGCCCGTCGCGGTTGTTTTGCGAGGCCTCATTGCCGACGGAAAGCCCGGCGTAGTGATGCGTCGGCCCGACCAGGCCGTCAAAGTTGGCTTCAGCGCCCGACATCCGCTGCGTTTTTTCGGTCATAAGCATCTCTTTCTTAAGGGTTAAGTGTGAGCACGTGGAGCGGATCCCGTTCGCCGCTTTGCAGCGCATCCAGCAGCGGCTGGTCAAGCGTCTGCGGCTCTTCCGCGGCGATCAGCAGCGCGCGGAAATGGGCAAACTGGTTGTTGGCGACAATCACCGGCGACTGCGGTGTGAGCGTCAGCTGATGCGCCGGCATGCACTGCGCGCGGCGAATCGCCTTGAGCTTATCGGTTTCGGCCTCCAGCACCGGGCCGGCATCAAAAATATCGACCGACCCTTCCCAGCGGAATCCCTCTTTTTCCAGGATGGCTCTGGCCGGCGCCGTCTGCGCGTGCACCTGCCCGATGGCCTTTTTGGCGCTGTCGGGCAGCAGAGTGACGTAAATCGGGTAGGACGGCATCAGCTCGGCAATGAAGGTTTTCATTCCGCTGCCGCTGAGACGGTCTGCTTCGGCGAAAGGAATAGCAAAAAAATGGTGGCCCAACGCATCCCAGAACGGAGAACCGCCGTTGTCATCAAGCAGGCCGCGCAGTTCGGCAAAAATATGGGAGGAGAACCAGCTTCTGAAGGCTGAAATAAACAGGAAACGCGCCTTGGACAGCAGCAGGCCATTACGATTTTTTTGATATTCCGGGTCGAGGAACAGCGTGCAAAGCTCGCTGTGGCCGGTATGGTCATAGCTCAGATTGAGCAGCTCAATGTTCTTATAAACGCCCAACTCTTTTGAGGCGCGCACCGTACGCTGCAGGCGGAAATTGTAGAACGGTTCATCCAGCCCCACCGCGACTTCAATCGCGCTGACGCCCGCCACGCGCGCGGCCTCGGTGTCTTCCAGAACGAACAGAAACCCTTGCTGCGCACGCGGTAACCTGCCGGCGAAGGTATCGATACTGCGGCGGATGCGCGCCGCCAAGCGCGCCCGGTCGTTGGGCAACGACGTCAGCCCGACGCCCGCGCGTGATGCCAGCCGCATGATGTCATTCAGATCGTCTTCCCGTACGGGTCGAAAAATAATCACTAATGCGCTCCCAAACCAACCTGACGGAACGTAGCGACACGTCCGGCAGGAATAAAAAAAGCGGGTAACAAGCACCAACCGCGTCTTCGTGCCCCGATTGCAGCGCGCTCCTTTCCATGATGAATGCCCACAGTCAAACCGTCGGCATCCCGGAGAAACGGAACGCCGCATGCGTTTTTTAATGCGCGCCAACCCATTGCGCTGAAAGACAATTTTCATCGCCACGGAGAGGGAACAGGAAAAACCAGACGGTCAGCAGGTCATTACCAATACCTTTTTGGTTGCGTACCTTAATGCTGTGTCGGCTAACGAAATAAAGTCAATATGAAAAAACACCAATTTATTCACTTTTTGATAACCTTCAATATTCTGAAAAATAGGCATAATTTCACAATTTATTCACTAAGTAGCGCGCAAAGTGAATGAATATGCGCACATAGTGGGCGATATATATGACTTTTTATTCACTTAATCGTGCTGTCAGATGGCTTAAACGCAGTTATTTTCTCTACAAGGTGATAGCATATTTTTAAAATAGTGCTAACGTTAAGCGCGTATCGCTTATTGCACTAACTTTCCACGTCTACACAACATAATTTTTGGTAAAACAGGCCTATTATGGAAAAGTTATCTTACGCTTCCGACAGCTCCACCTCTCCTTGGGTAACCTATCTGCGCCAAATTGACCGCGTCGCGCCCCATCTGGGCGACCTGGCCCATTGGATCGAAACGTTGCGCCACCCTAAGCGCGCACTGATCGTCGATATTCCGCTGCAAATGGATGACGGCACCATTCGACATTTCGAGGGCTACCGCGTACAGCACAACCTGTCGCGCGGCCCGGGTAAAGGCGGCGTGCGTTATCATCCCGATGTGGATCTCAACGAAGTGATGGCGCTTTCCGCCTGGATGACCATCAAGTGCGCGGCCTTGAACCTGCCGTACGGCGGCGCCAAAGGCGGCATCCGCGTCGATCCTTTCTCGCTGTCTGAAGGGGAACTGGAGCGTCTGACGCGCCGTTATACCAGCGAAATCGGCCTGATTATCGGCCCGCAGAAAGATATTCCGGCTCCGGACGTCGGCACCAACGGCAAGGTTATGGCCTGGATGATGGATACCTACTCCATGAACCACGGCACCACCATCACCGGCGTAGTAACCGGCAAGCCGATCCACCTGGGCGGTTCTCTCGGCCGTGAAAAAGCCACCGGCCGCGGCGTATTTATTACCGGCTGCGAAGTCGCCAAGCGTTCCGGCATTGAGATCGAAGGCGCCAAAATTGCGCTGCAGGGCTTCGGCAACGTAGGCAGCGAAGCGGCTCGCCTGTTCGAGAAAGCAGGCGCACGCGTTGTGGCCGTGCAGGATCACTCGGCCACGCTGTACAACGAAGCCGGCATCGATTTAACCGAGCTGACCGTATGGCAAACCGAGAGCAAGCAGATTGCCGGCTTCCCGGGCGCGCAGGAAATTGCCAAAGAGGAGTTCTGGACGCTGCAGATGGATATTCTGATCCCGGCGGCGCTGGAAGGACAGATCACCCGTGAACGGGCAGAGAACCTCAGCTGCAAACTGATCCTGGAAGGCGCGAACGGCCCGACCTATCCGGAAGCGGATGACGTGCTGGCCGAGCGCGGAATTCTGGTGGTGCCAGACGTTATCTGTAACGCCGGCGGGGTAACGGTCAGTTACTTCGAGTGGGTGCAGGATATGGCCAGCTTCTTCTGGAGCGAAGAAGAAATCAACCAGCGCATGGACAAGATCATGACCGACGCCATCGCCCACGTGTGCGATAAAGCCGAAGAGAAGAACTGTTCACTGCGCACCAGCGCCTATATCGTCGCCTGCGAACGTATCCTGCTGGCCCGTAAGGACCGCGGTATTTACCCGGGCTGATTGGCACTACGCCATCAGATGTTACACAAGGGCGCGGATCGCGCCCTTTTTGTTGCCCGCCACTCAGCCATTATTGCGCATCACGGCCCGTTGATAAGCCTCCCGCGCCTGACAACGCTGCAGGTACGCTTCCAGCGCCGGCGGCAGGGATATTCATCCGCCGTCCTTTTTCTAGCAAGCTAATGATGAAACAGGCTACTTAGGGAAAACAGCACCAGCAGCGTTCCCCCGCCGATATTGATGTACTTTTTCAGCGTCAGTGGATCGGCCTTTCTGGCGGAGAACACCAGCGCATGGCTGACGACAATCAGCCAGACGCTCATCACGGCGATATGTACGGAAGCCAGCAGTAAATAGTTACCGATATCACCATGCTGCCCGGCGAACTGCGACACCACCGTCAGATAAAACATAATCGCTTTGGGGTTCAGCACGTTGAGCAACCAGGCGCTCTTTAACGTTACACGCATGCCGCCGCTGTTCAGCGCCAGTCGCCGCGCGGCAACGCCGCTGCGGATCAGTGAAATCCCCAACCAGAGCAGATACAGGCTGCCGACGATGCTCAGCACGCCGAACGCCGCCGGCGAAGCCACCAGCACGGCGGTAACGCCAAGGCCGATCAGTAATGCATGGGTGTAGATGCCCAGCGCCGTACCCAGCAGCGTGCGCAACAGCCCCTGACGCCCGTCCGCCAGCGCGCCGTTCATCGCCAGCGTGAAACTCGCGCCGGGAGAAAGCGCAACGGGTAGCAGCGCGGGGATAAAACCAGGCAGGTTAATGTCCATAGACGAAGGATAATAGGTAACCGCCTGCGGCTTGGCAAGCCGGCAGGATATGCGTGTGCGTAGTGCAGAACAATGGAAAAGTCCGTGGTGCCAGGCTAAAAAATAGGGGGAAACAGCGATTGGATGGCAGAAATGGTGGAGGCCCTGCCAGCTACATCCCGGCACACACGTCACCTGCTGCGGCTGCTTCCTTCCGGACCTGACCGAGTTCACAAGTTAGTGTTGCGGGAGAACCAACAGGGCCCCCATTGACGGCTTCCGTACTGCGAAGCGGTGGGCATTATCAATGATGATATCTGAAATAGCAAGCCAACCGGGGCCAACCGCTGTTTTCTTACCCAGCCGGCCTGTGGCACACTGCCACTCCGACAGCAACACGGCGTACTTATCTCTATGACATCCACAGATCCGACTTTCCGCCAGCGCGTCTTTCACGTCGTCGCCGCCATTCCCTGCGGCAAGGTGATCGCCTACGGCGAAGTGGCCGCGCTTGCCGGTTCGCCGCGCGCAGCGCGGCAGGTCGGCGGCGTCCTGAAGAAACTGCCGCCGGGCAGCACCCTGCCCTGGCACCGGGTGATCAACCGGCACGGCAAGATCTCGCTGCGCGGCGAGGACTTTCAGCGGCAGCGACAGGCGCTGCTGGCGGAGGGGATTATGTTTGATGCCGAGGGCGCGGTGGACTTTGCCCGCTTCGGCTGGCGGCCATAAGCACGCTGCCTTTAGCCGGCCGGCTAAAGGCAGCGAAAACGGTCAGGCCGCAGCGATTACGGCATGGCGGCCGATGCCGCCTGTACCGGTACGTTCTGCACCGGCACCAGCTGCAGGTCGGCGCGCGTGCCGTTGCGGTTGACGACTTCCTGAATCGTGTCGGTGATAAAGCTCAGCTGCCCGTTGACGGTGACCGCCGCGCTCAATATGACGCGGGCGTTCGGCTGAATGTCCGCCGGGTTATAGGGCACGGCGAAGGTGAACGGCGCCTGCTGGCCTTCGGTACGGATAGTGCGCTGGGCGATCACCTTGGACGGCGCATCCGCCAGCGAGGCATCGGACAGCGTGACCGTCAGCACCGCATGCGGCGGCAACGCGATACGCTGGGCGATATTCACCGTCCCCGTCACCGCAGGACCGGTCACCTGCATTTGCTGTGCGGTCGCCGGGCTTCCTGCTGCCGATGTCGGGGCATCTACGCCATTCTGGGCGCAGCCGGCCAGCGTCACGGCAGCGGCCCCAGCAAGGATTTGCCAGAATTTCATCGAGCTGTCTCCTTCTTTATTATCAACAAATTGGCGGCTTACGCCGTCTTACCTCTTAAACCTAGCACAAAACTCTGAGACATTCCCACCCGCCTGCCGATTAATCAGCCGGCGCGACGGTGGGCAGTACGCGCACGCACATTGACACTGACAGCAGGAAAACGGGGTTGTACTATTGCCCGCAACGATCACCAGCCGGTACAAACACGATGAAAAGTGATATGAACAGCATTCCGGTTTTTCTGGCCGCCGCTGAAGCCGGCAGCTTCTCGCGCGCCGCGGAAAATCTCTACCTGACGCGTTCCGCCGTCACCAAAACCATCGCCCGGCTGGAGACCCGCCTGGGCGTCACCCTGTTTAACCGCACCACCCGCAGTCAGAGCCTGACCGAGCAGGGCATGCTGTATTACGAGCACTGTCGGCGCGCCGTGAACGAAATCCAGCAGGCGGAAAATCTGCTGGCCGGCGATGGCCTGCAGCTCAGCGGACGTCTGCGGGTGTCGATGCCGGTACTGTTTGGCCACCTCTGCATCGCGCCGCTGCTGACCACGCTGGCGCAGCAGCATCCCGGGCTGCGGCTGGATATGGCGTTCAGCGATCGGGTGGTCGATCTGGCGGAAGAAGGGTTCGATCTGGCGATCCGCATCGGCGAGCTGGCCGACAGCAGCAGCCTGATCGCCCGCCGGTTGGCGGCACACAGCATGGTGTTCTGCGCCGCGCCCGCCTATCTGGCGCGGGCCGGCGAACCAACATCGGCGCAGGATCTTGAGCAACACGCCGCCATTGCCTATACCCGCGCCGGCCGGCTGCAGAAATGGCGCATCGGCAGCGCGCAGGGAAAGGCGCTGGAAATCACGCCGCAGGCGAAACTGATGATGGATGATATGCAGGCGATCAAAGATGCCGCGCTCGCCGGCTGCGGCATTGCCTGGCTGCCCTACTGGCTGGTGCGCGATGCGTTAAGTACCGGCGCGCTGCAGGCCATTCTGACCGCAAACGACGGCGGCAGTTGGCCGGTTTATGCCGTCTGGCCGCGCAACGCACGGCTGCCGCTCAAGGTC
Organism: Serratia sp. FGI94; assembly: GCF_000330865.1. Lineage (NCBI taxonomy): Bacteria > Pseudomonadati > Pseudomonadota > Gammaproteobacteria > Enterobacterales > Yersiniaceae > Serratia > Serratia sp. FGI94. The sequence goes on along the minus strand of NC_020064.1, from coordinate 1,092,340 downwards.
AGAGTGGCGGTTGATCGCCTGATCAGCGAGCTGCCCGCCAGAATGGCGGCGGCGGAAGCCCCGTCGCCGGATGCGTAACGCTTACGCCAGCTGCGCAATGGTGGTCCGCGCCTGCGCGATCCCCTGCGCCCGGCCATGCGGTCTGGCATCCAGCCCCTCCGCATAGATAAACTCGACATCGTTCACGCCAATCAGCCCCAGCACGCCGCGCAGATACGGCGTCACCGCATCCGTCAGCTGGCCGACATGCACCCCGCCGCGCGAACTGACGACGATCGCCTTCACTCCTGCAACCAACCCCACCGGATAATGAGCGGTATAGTTGAAGGTCATACCGGCGCGGGTCACCAGATCGAACCAGTTTTTCAGCTGCGTCGGCACATTCAGGTTATACATCGGCGCGCCAATCAGCAGCAGATCGCTCGCTTTCAGCTCGGCAATCAGCCGGTCGGATAGCGCCACCACCCGCTGCGCCCGCTCGTCAAGCGGCTGGGCACCGCGCAGGGCGGCGAACAGTTCACCGTCCAACACCGGCAATTCCAGGGCCGTCAGGTCATGTTCGATAATCTCGTCATCCAGCCCCTTTGCCCGCCGCGCCGCCAGAAAGTCATCAATCAGCGCGTTGCTCTGGGAGGCGTCCCCCATAATGCTGGATTTAAGCACCAGTAATTTGCTCATCATATTTCCCGAATTTATCATCTCACGGCTGTGCGTCGTATGGCGCAAGCCTCCATACCGACAGGCTAACACCGAAACACCGGAAACATTGTTGATATAACAGCGCGATAATGGTGCCCAAAAGGCAACAATCTGCGGTTACCGGGAATCACTTTGCGACTCGCCGCGCGAAGTTCATACTAAGAACGATGGCGGTTAGATTTAGCCTGTTGACGACTTACCGTGATCTTCCGCACACTACACAAAACAATTATTAGAAGGATCATCTTTTATGAGCCAGGCATTGCACAACCTTCTTGAGCTGCTCAAGTTGGAAAAAATCGAAGAGGGCCTGTTCCGCGGGCAAAGCGAGGATCTGGGCCTGCGTCAGGTATTCGGCGGTCAGGTCGTCGGCCAGGCGCTCTACGCCGCCAAAGATACGGTGCCGGCCGAGCGCAGCGTGCACTCGTTCCACAGCTACTTTCTGCGTCCGGGCGACAGCAGCAAGCCGATCGTTTACGACGTCGAAACGCTGCGCGACGGCAACAGTTTCAGCGCCCGCCGGGTCAGCGCTATCCAGAACGGCAAGCCTATCTTCTATATGACCGCCTCGTTCCAAAGCCCGGAAGCGGGCTTTGAACACCAGAACACCATGCCCGACGTGCCGCCGCCGGAAGGCCTGATGTCCGAATCAGAAATCGCCCAGCAGCTGGCACATATGCTGCCGGAGAAAGTGCGCGATAAATTTATCTGTCAGAAACCGCTGGAAGTACGCCCGGTTAAATTCCATAACCCGCTGCAGGGCAAGGTGGACGAGCCGTATCGCTACGTCTGGCTGCGCGCTAACGGCGCCATGCCGGACGACGCGCGCATTCACCAGTATCTGCTGGGCTATGCCTCCGATCTGAACTTCCTGCCGACGGCGCTGCAGCCGCACGGCGTCGGTTTCCTGGAGCCGGGCATGCAGGTGGCGACTATCGACCACTCCATGTGGTTCCACCGCCCGTTCCGCCTGGACGACTGGCTGCTCTACGCGGTGGAAAGCACCTCGGCATCCGGTGCGCGCGGCTTCGTGCGCGGGCAGTTCTATACCCGCGACGGCGTGCTGGTCGCCAGCACGGTGCAGGAAGGGGTCATGCGCCGCCATACGGCATAACGCCGATCACAAAAAAAGGCGATGTCCCCATCGCCTTTTTTGCTTCATCACTATTTTATTATCGATTTACTGGTTGTAGGCGCTCTCGCCATGACTGTTGATATCCAGCCCTTCACGCTCCTGCTCTTCCGGTACGCGCAGCCCCACCAGCACGCCGGCAATCTTGAAGGCGATAAACGCGGCGACGCTGGACCAGATCAGCGTAATGATCACGCTGAGCAGCTGGATCCACACCTGATGTCCCATGGTGACGCCTTCCGCATAGCCGGAACCGCCCAGTGACGAGGCGGTGAACACCCCGGTCAGCAGACAGCCGACGATGCCGCACACGCCGTGTACGCCGAATACGTCGCAGGTATCATCCACATTCAGCCATTTCTTCAGCGTCACCACGCCCCACAGACCGGCGATCCCGCCGACCAGGCCGATAATCAGCGCACCGCCGACGCCGACGGTACCCGCGGCCGGCGTAACGGCAACCAGCCCGGCAATACAGCCGGAGCAGGCGCCCAGCAGCGACGGTTTACCGCGCACCAGCCATTCGGCAAACACCCAGGAGAGGATGGCACCGGCGGTGGCGACCACCGTGTTCAGGAAGGCTAATGCCGCAACGCCGTTGGCCTCGCCGGCGGAACCGGCGTTAAAGCCGAACCAGCCGATATACAGAATCGAGGTGCCGGTAAACACCATCGGCAGGTTGTGCGGTTTGAACGCCTCCTTGCCGAAGCCCGCGCGCTTGCCCAGCAGATAGGCGCCGATCAGGCCGGCGCTGGCGGCGTTGATATGCACCACCGTACCGCCGGCAAAATCCAGCGCGCCGTCGGCCGCCAGGAAGCCGCCGCCCCACACCATATGGGCAATCGGCAGATAAGACAGGGTGAACCAGATCGCCGCAAAAATAATCACCGCAGAAAAGCGGATGCGCTCGGCAAACCCGCCGACCACCAGCGCCACGGTAATACAGGCGAAGGAGCACTGGAACGCCACGTGCACCAGCTGGCTATAGGAGCCGGTAATGCTGTCAATGCCGATGCCTTTCAACATCGCGGTGCCGAAGCCGCCGTAAAACGCATTGCCCTCGCTGAACGCCAGGCTGTAGCCATACAGCACCCACAGTACACACACCAGCGCAAAGGTCACCATCACCTGAGTGAGCATCGACAGCACATTCTTACCGCGCAGCAAGCCGCCATAGAATAATGCGATACCTGGTAAAGTCATAAACAGCACCAAGGCGGTGCAAATCATCATAAAGGCGTTATCGGCCTTATCGAGGGCCGCCGGAGCCGCCTGAGCCAGAGAGGGCGACAAGGCTGCCGCGCTCAGGCCCAACATGGATAAACGTTTTTTCATTATTGTCTCATCCCCATTTCAGTCGCTGAGTCGGTATTTACAGCGCGGCTTCATCGGTTTCGCCGGTACGTATGCGAATCACGCGTTGCAGTTCAGCCACAAAAATTTTGCCGTCGCCAATTTTGCCGGTGTAGGCGGCTTTGCTAATCACATCAACCACTTCATCCAATTGATCGTCGGCAATGGCAATATCGATTTTGACTTTGGGTAAAAAATTGACGCTGTATTCGGCGCCGCGATACAGCTCGGCATGCCCTTTCTGGCGGCCAAACCCTTTGACTTCGGTGACGGTCAGCCCCTGAATGCCGACTGAGGATAGGGCTTCACGCACGTCCTCCAACTTGAATGGTTTGATTACCACGGTAACCAGCTTCATATTGCCCCTCCACAATTAAACCCAAACTCACCCCTGGTATCACTGGGTAAAGCAAAGGCTGTGCCATAAATTGTTTTAGGAAAAAACGCAGCGGAGAAAACGGCTGCCGAGGACGATGACAGGGAGAGAGGAGATAATTGATCGTTTTTTGCGCACCATGATGGTGCGCATTGGCGCATAAAGGTGCAAAGCACGGCATACAACCGCCAGCGCTGCCTGATCGTGGTGCGTTCCCCTGCGGCTACGCCGGGAAACGCACCGGGAGATTCAGGCCGGCTGACCGTCTTCGCGGGTTGCCGCCGCCAGCTCTTCGCCCGCCAGCTGCAGCTGATACATCTGATAATAGCGGCCCTGCTGCGCCAGCAGCTGCCGATGGTTGCCCTGCTCCACCGCATGGCCGCGGTGCAGCACCAGAATGGTATCGGCATCGACGATGGTCGATAAACGGTGGGCGATCACCACCAGCGTGGTGTGCTCGCGAATCGCCCGCAGCGCATGCTGAATCGCCTGTTCGGTACCGGAATCAATATTGGCGGTCGCCTCATCCAGAATCAGGATCTGCGGCGCCTGCACCAATACGCGCGCCATCGCCAGCAGCTGTTTCTGGCCGACCGACAGGTTATTGCCCTGCTCACCCAGCCGGGTATGGATCCCCTGCGGGAAGCCGCGCACCAGCTCCGCCAACTGCACCGTCTCCAGCGCCTGCCACACCGCCTCTTCGCTGATAGTGCGCCCCAGCGTCACGTTAGCCAGCACCGACTCGGCAATCACCACCGGATCCTGCTGCACCATGGCGATCCCCTGACGCAGCGTACGGTGCGACAGGTTGGGCAGCGGCCGGCCATCCAGGCGAATCTCGCCTTCGCTCACCGGGTAGTAGCCCATCAGCAGGTTAGCCAGAGTGCTCTTGCCGCTGCCGGTATGGCCGACCAGCGCCACAAAGCCGCGCGACGGCACGCTGAGCTGAATATTCTGCAGCACCTTTTTATCCGCGCGGTAGGCAAAGCTCAGGCTATCGATATCGATGCGGCCGCTCTGCAGCGGGCGCTCATCGGCGCCATAGCGCTGCTGGCTGCGATCCATCAGCTCAAAGATACGCTCGCCGGCCACCACCGCCTGCTGCAGAATCGACTGCTGCGAGGTCAGCTCAATCAGCGGCTCATTCAGCCGGCCCAGATAGTTGATAAAGGCGTACAGCACCCCGACGCCGATGCTGCCCTCGGCGCTAAAGCCGAACAGCATCAGCAGCCCGCACAGCACCAGGGCGGAGAACAGGCTCAGCAGCGGCCGCAGCAAGAAGCCGTCCAGCCGCAGCGTCTGCATACGGGCGGTATAGTGCGACCAGCTGGCGTTGCTCATCCGCTCGCCAAAACGCACCTGCTGGCGGAACTGCTGGATCACCCCCATGCCGTTAATCACTTCGTTAAAACCGTCGTTGATATCCGCCAGATAGCTGCGCACCCGCCGCACAATCGGCGTGCTGTAATACTGATAAATCGCCATCACCAGCAATACCGCCGGGAAGATGCAGATCGCCACCAGCGCCATGCGCCAGTCGAGGCTGAACATCGCCACCAGCATCGCGCCGATCAGCGCCGCGCTTTTCAGCACGGTGGACACCACCATCACGTACAGATCCTTGATCACCTCGGTGTCATTGGTGACGCGGGAGATCAGCTGGCCGACCGGCTGGGTGTCGAACGCGCTGAGCGGCTGGCGCAGCGCGGCATCCATCACGTCGGTGCGCAGACGCTGCACCACGCCGACCGCCGCCCGGTTAAACAGCAGCGCCTGAAAGTAATGCAGCGCCGCCGCCAGCATCTCCAGCAGGACGTAAGCGCCCGCTAACCCGCAGACGATCATCAGCGGCAGCTGCCCTTTGGCTACGTAGTTGTCGATAAAGTAGCTGATAAGGACCGGGCCGGCCACTTCCGCCGCCGCCGCCACCCACAGCATCAGCACCGCCAGCCCCAGCGGTTTGCGATACGGCGAGCCGTAAGCCAGCAGCCGTTTCAGCGTCGGCCACAGCTTCTGAACTTTACTCATTGGTTAACATCTCCACGCCGATTTCCGGCGCCTCATCCAGCGCGGCCTCTAACTGCTGATAGCGATACATATCGCGATACCAGCCCGGCTGGGCCGCCAGTACGGCGTGCTGGCCGCGCTGCGCCACGCTGCCGTGCTGCAGGACCAGGATTTCACTGGCCTCGGTCAGCGCCGACAGCCGGTGCGCGCTAATAATTACCGTGCGGTTCTGCCCCCAGCTGCGCAGGTTGTGCAGGATCTGGTGTTCGGTGCGGCCATCCACCGCCGACAAAGCATCGTCGAGGATCAAAATTTCAGCGTCCAGCAGCAGCGCGCGCGCAATGGAGATCCGCTGTTTCTGTCCGCCGGACAACATCACGCCGCGCTCACCCACTTCGGTTTCATAACCCTGCGGCAGACGCAGAATATCGTCGTGCACGCTGGCCAGCCGCGCCGCCTGTTCAATCTCCGCCTGCGTCGCATCAGGTTTGCCGAGCGCGATGTTATTCGCCACGCTGTCGGAAAACAGGAACGGCGTCTGGCTGACCACCGACAGGCGGGCGCGCCAGGCGTCCAGCTTCAGCGTCGTCAGCGGCAGCGCGTGGTAGCAGATCTGGCCGTCATCAATATCGAACTGGCGCTGGATCAGGGAAAGCAGCGTGGTCTTCCCGGCGCCGGTCGGACCGCACAGGCCGAGCATCTGCCCCGGCTTAAGCCGCAGGGCGACATCATGCAGCGCCGCGTGCTGATTTTCCGGGTAATGAAAACGGCGGATATCCACCGTCAGCTCACCGCGTCCGGCGGGCAAATCACGCCCGCCGTCCACCACCGCCGGCGCCTCATCCAGCAGGCTGCGCAGGCGGCTGTAGGCGGCGCTGCCGCGTTCGACAATATTAAACATCCACGCCAGCGCCAGCATCGGCCAAATCATCAGCCCCAGATACATAACAAAGCTGGTCAGTTGCCCCAGGGTCAGCGTCCCGTTCACCACCATCCAGCTGCCGCCGCCGATCGCCAGCAGGTTGGCCGCGCCGATCGCCAGATAGATGGTCGGATCAAAACGCGCGTCGACGCGCGCCACGTGCATATTCTTCGCGCCGGTGCGCGCCGCCACCTCGGCAAACTGGTTGGATTGGTGATCCTCCAGCCCAAAGGCCTTGATCATGCGGATGCTGGTCATGCTCTCCTGCGCCTGGTCGTTCAGGCTGGAAAACGCCGCCTGCGCCGACTTAAAGCGCTGGTGCAGCTGGTCGCCGTAATACTTGATGACGATCGCCATAATCGGCATCGGGATCAGCGACAGCAGCGTCAGCTGCCAGCTGATTTGGGTGCTCATCACGATCAGCACCACCAGCCCCATCACCAGCGAATCCACCAGCGTCAGCACGCCTTCGCCGGCGGCAAACACCACCCGGTCGACGTCATTGGTGGCGCGCGCCATCAGGTCGCCGGTGCGGTGGCGCAGATAAAACGCCGGGTTTTGCCGGCTCAGCTGGCGGTAGAAGTTTTCCCGCAGCTCAACCGCCAGCTGATAGGAAGCGCCAAACAGCAGGACGCGCCAGACATAGCGCAGCAGATACACCAGGATTGCGGTGGCGATCATCAGCCCCAGCCATGCCAGCAGCACGCCGGTAGACATATGCTCTTTGGTTACGCCGTCCACAATCACGCCAACCAGCTTCGGCGGCAGCAGTTGCAGAATGGCAATAATGATCAGCAGCGCCACCGCACCCAGATAGCGGCGCCATTCGCGGCGGAAATACCAGCCGATTTGAGCAAATAATCTCACGCAGTGTTATTCCAGATATTTTGGTGTTGTCGACTCTGTCGTGTTCGGATCGTCACGCGTTACATGACGGTTAGCCGAGTAGGATACCACCGTTTCCCGGCCGATTTGGTGAACTTTTCACTCCGGTAACGGCAATGCGGTAGTATATTTGATTTTCTCCATGGCAAAACTCGAAGTAACATCAATCAATCCCGGTATGCCATTCACCAGACGTTTATAAAAACGGTCAAAGCTTTTCATATCCGCCACCTGCACCTGCATCAGATAATCAAACTCCCCGGCCATGCGATAAAACGCCAGCACCTCCGGCATCTGGGCGGCCAGGTCAACAAACTGTTGATACCACTCGCGGCTGTGCTGCTGGGTTTTGAGCATCACAAACGCCGTCAGCCCCAGCCCCAGTTTTTCATTATCCAGCAGCGCCACCCGCCCGCGGATATAGCCCTCATCCTCCAGCCGCTTGATCCGCTTCCAGCACGGCGTCGAGGTCAGGTTTACCGCGTCCGCCAGCGCCTGCAGCGACAGGGTGCTGTCCTGCTGCAGCATCGACAACAGTTTAAGATCGGTTCTATCTAACATTTAGCCACCATGGAGAAATATTTTCTCCTATTTGGCCGATATAAAGGCTAAATGGCAATCTTTTTCTCTTGGTATCCACGTAATGTATCTGATGCCACGATACTTGCCGACAGGACGCCGAGATGGACAACACGCTGAGAAATACCGGAATCATTATTATCCTGTTTGCCCTGGTCGCACTGACCTGGGGCACCACCTGGATGGCGATGAAAATCGCCGTCGCCAGCGTGCCGCCCATTTATGCCACCGGGCTGCGCTTTCTTGCCGCGTCGCCGCTGTTGCTGCTGCTGGCTTATTTTACCCGCACGCCGCTGTTATTTCCCAAGGGCAGCCGCGGGTTCCAGCTACTGGTCTGCCTGGCTTACTTCGCCATTCCCTTTACGCTGATGATTTACGGCGAGCGCTACGTCAGCTCGGCGCTGGCGTCCATCATCTTTGCCAATATGCCCGTCGTCGTGCTGATGGCCTCGGTGCTGCTGCTGGGGGAGCGCGTCAGCATCGCGCAGCTGATCGGCCTGGTCGTCGGCGTCGCCAGCCTGTCAGGTATTCTGTGGCAGGAAGCCAGCGTCGGTGGCGAGACCCGCTGGCCCGGCGTGGTCGCCCTGCTGGCGGCCGTGTTTATACACGCGCTGATGTATGTACAGTGTAAAAAACGCGGTGAAAAAATTTCAGTACTCACCTTCAACGCGCTGCCCTGCCTGGGTGCCGGCATCCTGCTGTCTGTCGTCGGTTACTTCACCGAAAAACCGGATATCGCCGCGTTTACCAGCGCCTCACTGCTGTCCGTACTTTACCTCGGCGTGGTGGCCGGCGTATTCGGCATCATGGCCTACTTTGCCCTGCAGCAGAAAGCCACGGCGTTTCAGGCTTCGTTGGTGTTCCTGGTGTTTCCGCTGATTGCCATCGCCGTCGAGAAAGCGGTGGATCACACCACCATCAGCACCGTTTCGCTGTGGCTGCTGGCGCCGCTGCTGGCCGGCATCCTGCTGACGCTCTACAGCGCCAAGGGCGCAAAACCGGCCCGCAGCCTGCAGCGGCTGGAAACCTCATCTCAACAATAAAAAAAGCCGGGTAGCGAACTGCCCGGCCTGCTGCAAGGGGAACGCCCGCTATACGGGGGTATAAGGGGCGTAAGGTGAATGCAGCCAATGTGCCAAATAGTGGGCCACCGCCTGATTTTCGCAGTGGCCGATAACCGGCAGGTGGGGCAGCTGCGCCTTAAGCTGCGGCAGCGCATTGCCCATCACCACGCCATGCCCGACCGACGCCAGCATTTCTTTGTCGTTCATCGCGTCGCCGAACGCCATACATGCCTCCAGCGTCACGTCCAGATGCTCACTCAGCAGGGCCAGCGCGCTGCCCTTGTTGCATCCCTGCGGCAGCACCTCCAGACAGTCATGGGCGGACAAACACAAATCCACCCGTTCGCCAAAGTAGGCCCGCAGCCGTCCCTGCAGCGCCAGCAGTTCCTCATGCTCACCGACAAAACAGATTTTGCTGTTGCCAAACGCCGGCAAGCGCCGCGGGTCAGTCAGCTGATAGCCAAAACCGCTCAGGTGGTGCGCCTGCAGCATCGCCGGCGTCGCGGCCTCGGTCAGCCAGCCTTCATCGCGAAAAACATGCATGCCGGCGGTGGTCTGCCAGTGGCGATGGATCACCGCTTCGGCCACCTCCGGCGGCAAATCGGTGGCCTGCAAGCACTGCCCGTGCCGATCGTAGATGCGGGTGCCGTTGCCGGTGATCAAAAAGCCCTGCAGGCCCAGCTGCGCCATAATGGGCTGCGCATCAAGATAATGGCGGCCGGTGGCAAAGGTTACGGTTATCTGCCGCGCCACCAGCTGGTTCAGCACCGCCAGCGTTTCCGGGCCGACCCGGTGATCCGGCATCAGCAGCGTCCCATCCATATCAAAAGCAGCCAGGCGATACATAACAACCTCGATCGTATGCAGAAGATGACAATGTCTGCAGTATGTGATGGTATTTACGGAACTAATAGTGAACAATTTATCAAAACCGTTCCGGATTTATCGCCATGCGCCTGATTCATCGCCTTAGTCAGTATCAACGCCTGTACCAACAGCTGGGAAGCGAGCCGGCGGCCGTCACCATGGCGCAGCTGGCGGCGCTGTTTTACTGCAGCGAGCGCCACGCCCGCACTCTGGTGCAACAGTTTCAGGAGCAGGGCTGGCTCAGCTGGCGTTCACAGGCCGGCCGCGGCAAACGGGCGCGGCTGCACTGTCTGAAAACGCCGGACGAACTGCGCGCCGCCCTGTTGCAACAGCTGCTGCAGCAGGGCGATCATCAAAACGCACTGGAGCTGGCCCGTTTAGACCCGCAGCGTCTGCAGCAGCTGCTGGCGCCGCATTTGGGCGGCCAGTGGCAGGCGGGCAGCCCTACGCTGCGTATCCCCTACTATCGTCAGCTGGAATCCCTCGATCCGCTGGCGCTCAGCGGCCGTGCCGAACAGCATCTGGCCTCGACGCTGCATGCCGGCCTGACCCGCTTTATCACCGGCAATCCACAGCCCCAGCCGGATCTGGCTCACCACTGGCAGGTTGAGGACGATGGCCTGCGCTGGCGCTTCTTCCTGCGCAGCCAGTTGCGCTGGCATAACGGCGAGCCGATCACCGGCCAGCAACTGCTGCAGACGCTGGAAAAACAGCGCCGGCATCCGCGCGGGCAGGCCAGCCTGGCGAATGTCGCCGCCGTCAGCCTGCCGCACGCGCTGTGCCTGCAGTTCGATCTGCATAGTGCCGATTACTGGCTGCCCTACCGCCTGGCGGAACTGCCCTGCCTGATGACCCACCCGGACGATGCCGCCATCGGCGCCGGCCCGTTCAAACTGGCGTTGAATGAAACGCATCTGGTGCGGCTGGAGCAGCACCCGTTTTACCACCTGCAGCATCCCTATCTGGACAGCATTGAATATTGGATCACCCCCGAGCTGCAGACGGACGGTAATGGCAACACCACCAGCTGTCAGCATCCGGTGCGCATCACCATCGGCCAGCAGGACGATCTGGCGCTGGCGCGCCCGGTACAGCGCAGCATGAGCCTGGGCTGGTGCTATCTGGCGCTGAACCTGCGCCGCGGCGTGCTGAGCGAGGCGCAGGGGCAAAAACTGCTGATGTTGATCCAACGTTCGGGGCTGCTGGCCGATCTGCCGCTGCCGAACGGCGTGATCATACCCAGCCAGGAGATGCTGCCCGGCTGGGGGATCCCCAGCCATCAGGCCAGCGACGAGACGCCACTGCCGGCTAAACTGACGCTGCTGTACCACCCGCCGGTTGAGCTGATCACGGTCACCGAGGCGCTGCAAGCGCTGCTGGCGGAACAGGGCTGCGAACTGGAGGTGCGCTATTTCTCCGGCAAACGCTGGCAGAGCAGCGAACAAATCGCCCAGGCCGACCTGCTGCTGGCGGATAACCTGATCGGCGAAGCGCCGGAGTCGACGCTGGAAAGCTGGCTGCGGCAGGACGTGCTGTGGCAGGGAATTCTGCCGCCCCGCCGCTGGCGGCAACAGCAACAAACGCTGCTGCGTATCCAGCAGTTCCCGGATGAGCAGCGGCGGATCCGCGAACTCAAAAGCTACTACCAGCAGTTGATGAGCGCCGCCATCATTACCCCGCTGTTTCACTATCAATATCAGATCAGCGCGCCGCCGCGCATGCAGGGCGTGAGGTTAACCGCGCATGGCTGGTTCGATTTTGGCCAGGCGTGGCTGCCGCCGCCGCTGAACTAATCCCGCAGCTACGCGGTTTTCCCCGCGTCTGCTACCATAGTGGTTCATATTTTTGGCCTCCCGAATGTGCATCGGGCCTGGCCGCAGCAAATAAGGTTTATTCTATGAAACGCGCAGTCGTTGTTTTTAGTGGTGGGCAAGACTCCACGACCTGCTTAATTCAAGCCTTACAGCAGTATGATGAAGTTCACTGCGTCACGTTCGATTACGGCCAGCGTCACCGCGCGGAAATTGATATCGCCCGCGAGCTGTCGCAGTCACTGGGCGCCAAGGCGCATAAAGTGCTGGATGTCGGCCTGCTGAATGAACTGGCCATCAGCAGCCTGACGCGCGACGATATCCCGGTGCCGGCGTTTAGCGCCGAGCAGGACGGGCTGCCGAGCACCTTTGTACCGGGACGCAATATCCTGTTCCTGACGCTGGCGGCGATTTACGCCTATCAGGTCGAGGCGGAAGCGGTGATCACCGGCGTGTGTGAAACCGACTTTTCCGGCTACCCGGACTGCCGCGACGAGTTTGTCAAAGCGCTCAATCAGGCGGTGGTGCTTGGCATCGCCCGCGATATTCGTTTTGAAACGCCGCTGATGTGGCTGAACAAGGCCGAAACCTGGGCGCTGGCCGACTATTACCAGCAGTTGGATCGGGTGCGGCAGCAGACGCTGACCTGCTACAACGGCATCAAGGGCGACGGCTGCGGTGAATGTGCCGCCTGCCACCTGCGCGCGAACGGCCTGCAGCAGTATCAGGGCAACCGTCCGGCGGTGATGGCCGAGCTGAAGCGCAAGACCGGCCTGGCCTAAGCGCTGGCAGCAACGGGCGGCGCAACGGCCGCCCCTCCTGCCGCTTTACAGCGCCTGCAGCTTTTCACGCAGTTCGCCGTCAATCGGCACCGCGCGCTGGGTGGTCAAATCCACGCAGACAAACGTCACCAGCGCATCCGCCACCTGAGCGCCATCGCTTTCCCGGGTTATTCTCTGGCTTAACACCCCGCTTTTACCGTTCAGCTGTTCCAGCTGGCTCTCCACGCACAGCTTATCGCCCAGCAGCGCCGGCACGCGGTAGTTAATATTGATGTTCACCACCACAAACGCGATATTGTTGGCCATCATCCAGCGGAACTCTTCGCGGTTATCCAGCCAGTCCCAGCGCGCTTCCTCCAAAAACTCCAGATAACGGGCGTTATTCACGTGCTGATAAACATCAAGGTGAAAGCCGCGAACTTTGATATAGGTTTGCATAGTGGTGCTCCAGCCTGGTAATCGCCAAACGGGTGGGCGCCTTACCGGCCCCTGCCGCTGTTATTATAAGGTCGCACCAACTGGTACGACCTGTAAAAGGTAGCAGAGGAACGCGGCCGCCGAGTATTTTTGCCCTGCGGCCGCGATCGGGATCACATTCTCAACCGCTCCCGGTTTCTCTCCAGCAGCGCCAGCCCGATGCCCGGCACCTCCTGCAGCTGTTCAATATCGCTAAACGGCCCGTTTTGCTCGCGATAGCGGACGATCGCCTCGGCCTTTTTCAGGCCGACGCCGTTCAGCGCCTCGGCAAGCTGCTCTGCGCTGGCCTGATTGATGCTGACCGTCTCCTGTCCGCCCGCCATACCGGCCGTCGCCGCCGGCTGTGCCCGTACCGCCGATGAGGTCTGCACCACGCCCGGCTTTTCCGCCGCCGCAGTCAGTGAAGGGAACAAGCACAGCGCGATGCTCAGCAGCGCGCCGACGAGGGTTTGATGGCGTGCAAGCGCCAGGTTTTGGGTTAATGACATAGCTGTATCCTCCTTGTGTTGTACAGCCCGTCCACCTTGCGGCAAACCCCAAACGACGGCAAACGGCAAACCGCAGATATGGAAAAGGCCGCGAAAGCGGCCTTTGTCAGTTACATCAGGTTGCAAAGAAATGCGTGGCTTATTGCGGCTGTTGCTCCGCGCTGCCCATTTTGATCTTGGCGTCCTTACGCAGATTCGCCAGCAGGGAATCGAAGGTGACGCCGACCGAACCTTCCTGCATTTTATCGCTGAAGGTTTTCATCTCTTCCGCCGACAGCGCACCCGGTTTGACCGTATCCAGCGCGATCAGCACCACGTTATCCTGGCGATCCTGCGACATGCCGTAAACCGGCTTGCCCTGCTGCGGATGCGGCAGCGCAAAGACGCTCTCTTCCAACTGCACGCCCTGCCCGCTGCGGGTCATCTTCTGCTCCGCGCCAAAGCTCAGGCCGGCCGCCTGCAGCGCCTGGTCGCCTTTACCCTGTTTCAGCTCGGTCAGCAGTTTCTCGCCCTGCAGCTTGGCCGCCTGCTCTGCCTTGTTGCGCTTCACCAGCTCGGCAACACGCTCTTTCACCTTGTCGAACGGCTCTACGCCTTCCGCTTTGTGGCCGGTAACGCGCACCACGAAGGCGCGGTCGCCCTCAACGGTGATCACATCCGAGTTGCTGCCCGGCGTGCCGTTCTCGCCAATCAGCGAACCGTCGAAGACCGCCTGCACGACAGGTTTGAAGTTCAGCTCGGCCGGAACGTTATCGCGGGTAAACCAGGCGGTCTGCACCGCTTTGACGCCCGCAGCTTCTTCCGCCGAGGCCAGCGATTCGTTATCGTTGGTCGCCGCTTCACTCACTTTCTGCTGCAGCGCAAAGTAGGCGTCCAGCCCTTTCTCCTGCTTCACCTTGGCGGCAATCGCGTCATGCACCTCGCTCAGCGGCTTCAGCTTCTCCGCTTCGATGTCGTTCAGACGCACAATCAGGTAGCCCACGGACGATTTCACCACGCCGGAAGTCTGGCCTTTTTCGGTCAGGTCGGCCTGCTTCAGTTCGTCGGCGGTGGTGTCCGGCTCCAGCCAGCCCAGCTCGCCGCCGTTGCGTTTGGAGATGATATCGGTGGATTTTTCTGCCGCCAGCTTGGCAAAATCGGCGCCTTTGTTCAGCTCATCCAGCACCGCTTTGGCTTCCGCCTCGGTTTTCAGCTGAATCACGCTGTAGTTCTTGCGCTCCGGCTGGCCGAAGCTGCTCTTGTGCTGCTCGTAATAGCCGCTGATATCCGCCTCGCTGACCGTGACTTTGCCCTGCATCGCCGCAGCGTCCATCGGGATATAGCTCACCTGCACCTGTTCAGGAGCGATGAAGCTGTTCTTGTTCTGCTCGTAATACGCGCTGAGTTCGTCATCGCTCACGCTCTGCTTGGCCTGCAGCGCCTTAAGATCGATGGTCGCCAGGCGAACGTCGCGCTCTTGCAGCATCAGCGCCGCCATCGCGTCAGACTCGGCCGGCAGCACAAAGCCGGAGTGGCCGAATGCCTGAATAACCTGCTGGTTCACCAGCTGCTGACGCATCGACTGCGCATAGTTATCGGCGCTGTAGCCCATGCGGGTAATCAAATCGAGATACTTGGCGTTATCAAACTGACCGTTGGTCTGGAAGTAAGGCGCTTTGCGGATAGCGTCCTTGACCTGGTCGTCGCTGATGCTCAGGCCCAGTTTCTCTGCATACTGGTCGAGCAGCATATTATCGATCAGCTGAGACAGCGTCTGACGACGCAGCTGCTGCATATAGCCTTCATTACCGGCCAGCGCCGAGAACTGATCGCCCAGCTGCTGCTGCATGCGGCTACGTTCGCTCTGGAAAGCCTGCTCCAGCTTGGCGCGTTCGATCACCTGGCCGTTGACTTTCGCTGCATAATCGCCGGAACCGCCGATCAGGTAGTTACCTACCCCGGTCAAAACAAATGACAGGATGATCAGGGCCAGGATAATTTTGAGCACGACGTGGTTAGCAGCCGCGCGTAAACTGTCCATCATAGTGTGACAACACTCCGCTGTGATGTGGATTGACAACCCTTGTGGCAGGCTTCCCTGCGACAAAAATAAAAAAAGCGCATCAGTCCGATGCGCCTTGTATCTTACCTTACCCGCTCCGTTGCGTCAGGTGATTGTTTTAACGCAATCCCTCATGACGGCAACCGGTCAGACGCTGTAATCAGTTTACCGCGTCTTTCAGCGCTTTACCTGCGCGGAAGGCCGGCACTTTAGCAGCAGCAATCTTGATTTCTTTACCGGTCTGCGGGTTACGGCCGGTGCGGGCTGAACGCTCACGCACGGTAAAAGAACCGAAACCAACCAGAGCAACGTCGTCCCCTTCCTTCAAGGAGTCGGTAACGGATGCGATAATCGCATCTAAAGCACGTCCAGCTGCCGCTTTGGAAATATCAGCACCTGCGGCAATTTTGTCGATCAGTTGTGACTTATTCACTCTATCATCCCCTCTAGAATTCTCTCGTCGCACCGAAAAATCCCTACGGTATGCGACAGCGCAGCTGTTATATCAATCCCGTCGAAGCTTGGCAAGCCGCCAGCGGTAGCGCGGCTAACGCCAATCGACAGTGATCTAACTTAGCGGGACAAAAAAACGCTGGCAAGTACGAATTGACCTGCCAGCATAAGTTTTATCAATGTATTTTGCGATACGTCACTATTTCACCGCGACCGGCTGGGCGCCGAAGGCCGGATTCTGCAGCGCAATCTCCAACACTTCATCGATTTTCTGCACCGGATGAATCTCCAGATCGGCGATAACGTTATCCGGGATCTCTTCCAAATCACGTTTGTTTTCGTAAGGAATCAATACCGTTTTGATGCCGCCGCGATGCGCCGCCAGCAGTTTCTCTTTCAGCCCGCCAATCGGCAGCACCTGGCCGCGCAGCGTGATCTCGCCGGTCATCGCCACATCGGCGCGAACCGGGTTGCCGGTCAGGCAGGAGACCAGCGCGGTGCACATGGCGGTACCGGCGCTCGGGCCATCCTTCGGCGTCGCGCCTTCCGGCACGTGCACGTGGATATCGCGCTTCTCATAGAAATCAGCGTTGATGCCCAGTTTCTCGGCCCGGGCGCGCACCACGGTCAGCGCAGCCTGAATCGACTCCTGCATCACTTCACCCAGAGAACCGGTGTAGGTCAGCTTGCCTTTGCCCGGCACACAGGCGGTTTCAATGGTCAGCAGGTCGCCGCCCACTTCCGTCCACGCCAGACCGGTCACCTGGCCCACGCGGTTTTCGGTATCCGCCCGGCCATAGTCCACGCGCTGCACACCGAGGTAGTCTTTCAGGTTGTCGCCGTTGATTTCGATATGCTTGAGCTTCTTGTCCATCAACAGGGCTTTGACCGCCTTACGGCACAGCTTGGAGATTTCACGCTCCAGGCTACGTACCCCGGCTTCACGGGTGTAGTAACGGATGATGCCGATAATCGCGCTGTCATCCACCGTCAGCTCGTTCTTTTTCAGCGCGTTGCGTTCGATCTGCTTCGGCAGCAGGTGCTGCTTGGCGATGTTGAGCTTTTCGTCTTCGGTGTAACCGGACAGACGGATCACTTCCATACGGTCCAGCAATGGCGCCGGGATATTCATCGAGTTGGAGGTGGCGACGAACATCACGTCGGACAGATCGTAATCCACTTCCAGATAGTGATCGTTAAACGCCACGTTCTGTTCCGGATCCAGCACTTCCAACAGCGCCGAAGCCGGATCGCCGCGCATGTCGGACGACATTTTGTCGATCTCGTCGAGCAGGAACAGCGGGTTCTTCACCCCGACCTTGGCCATTTTCTGGATCAGCTTGCCCGGCATGGAGCCGATATAGGTGCGGCGGTGACCGCGGATTTCCGCTTCATCACGCACGCCGCCCAGCGCCATACGCACATACTGACGGCCGGTGGCCCTGGCGATCGACTGACCCAGCGAGGTTTTACCCACCCCCGGCGGCCCCACCAGGCACAGAATCGGCCCTTTAATTTTGCTGACGCGACTTTGCACCGCAAGATACTCGAGGATGCGGTCTTTCACCCGCTCCAAGCCGTAGTGATCGGTATCGAGCACTTCCTGCGCCTTGACCAGGTCTTTCTTCACCTTGCTGCGCGCGGTCCACGGTACCTGCAGCATCCAGTCGATATAGCCGCGCACCACGGTGGCTTCGGCCGACATCGGCGACATCATCTTCAGCTTTTGCAGTTCCGCTTCGGTTTTCTCGCGCGCCTCTTTCGGCATCTTCGACGCGTCGATCTTGCGCTTCAGCGCTTCATATTCGTCCGGCGCGTCGTCCATTTCGCCCAGCTCTTTCTGAATGGCCTTCATCTGCTCATTCAGATAGTACTCGCGCTGGCTCTTTTCCATCTGCTTCTTGACGCGGTTACGGATGCGTTTCTCAACCTGCAGCAGGTCGATTTCCGACTCCATCATCGCCATCAGGTATTCGAGGCGCTCGGAGACGTCAGACATCTCCAGCACCGATTGCTTATCGGCAAGTTTCAACGGCATATGCGCGGCGATGGTGTCCGCCAGGCGCGCCGCGTCGTCGATGCTGTTCAGCGATGTCAGCACCTCCGGCGGGATTTTTTTGTTCAGTTTGATATAGCCTTCAAACTGATTGATTGCGGTGCGCACCAGCACTTCCTGCTCGCGCTCGTCGATGGCCGGCGAGTCAAGATATTCCGCCTGCGCGGCAAAGTGTTCGCCGCTGTCGGACAGCGTGGTGATGCGTGCGCGCTGCAGGCCCTCCACCAACACTTTTACCGTGCCGTCCGGCAGTTTCAACATCTGCAGAATGGACGCTACGGTACCGACGGAAAACAGGTCGTTAATGCCAGGTTCATCCGTTGAGGCCTCTTTCTGTGCCACCAGCATGATCTTTTTATCGTGATCCATTGCGGCTTCGAGGCACCGAATCGATTTTTCCCGGCCAACAAATAACGGGATCACCATGTGCGGATAAACCACCACGTCGCGCAACGGCAGGACAGGGATTTCAATGCGTTCGGAACGCTCAGGGTTCATAGAGCTCTCTCTTAGTTTAATTTCCGCCAGGATTGAGGGGGAATCTCATGAGACGCAGGCAATCAACGTTTCATAAAACCATTTATTGAGTATATGGGGATGAATCGCCGACATTCAACGTCCAGAATGCAGGAAAAAAAAATGGGGGATAAAATCCCCCATTTTGCGATTAACCTGATGGTTTAACTGGCGAATTATTCGCCGGATGCCTGCGCTTCCGGCTTGCCGTAAATCAGCAGCGGTTTGGACTGGCCGTCAATCACCGACTCGTCAATCACCACTTTATCGACGCTTTCCAGCGACGGCAGATCGTACATGGTGTCCAGCAGCGCGCCTTCGACGATAGAACGCAGGCCGCGGGCGCCGGTTTTACGCGCCATGGCCTTCTTGGCGATGGCGTTCAGCGCTTCGTCGCGGAATTCCAGCTCGACGCCTTCCAGGTTGAACAACGCCTGATACTGCTTGGTCAGGGCATTCTTCGGCTCTTTCAGGATCTGAATCAGCGCCTCTTCGCTCAGCTCGCTCAGCGTCGCCACCACCGGCAGACGGCCGATGAACTCAGGGATCAGACCGAACTTGATCAGGTCTTCCGGCTCGGCCTGCAGCAGCAGTTCGCCTTCGGTGGCCTTTTCAGACTCGCCCTTCACCTTCGCGCCGAAGCCGATGCCGGAGCCGGTGTTGACGCGCTGGCCAATCACCTTGTCCAGGCCGGCGAACGCGCCGCCGCAGATAAACAGGATCTTGGAGGTGTCGACCTGCAGGAACTCCTGCTGCGGATGCTTGCGGCCGCCCTGCGGCGGTACCGCGGCAACGGTGCCTTCAATCAGCTTCAGCAGCGCCTGCTGTACGCCCTCGCCCGATACGTCGCGGGTAATCGACGGGTTATCGGACTTGCGGGAAATTTTATCGATTTCATCGATATAGACGATGCCGCGCTGCGCTTTTTGCACGTCATAGTCACATTTCTGCAACAGCTTCTGGATAATATTTTCCACGTCCTCGCCCACGTAACCGGCTTCGGTCAGCGTGGTGGCGTCGGCCATGGTGAACGGCACATCCAGGAAGCGCGCCAGCGTTTCCGCCAACAACGTTTTGCCGCTGCCGGTCGGGCCGATCAGCAGAATGTTGCTCTTGCCCAGCTCGATACCGTTGCTGGTATCGCCGTTGCGCAGACGCTTGTAGTGGTTATACACCGCAACCGCCAGCACTTTCTTCGCCTGCTCCTGGCCGATAACATAATCATCCAGGTGGTTGCGGATTTCGTGCGGCGTCGGCAGCGCACTGCGCTCACGATGCGGGGCAACTTCTTTAATCTCTTCGCGAATGATGTCGTTACACAGATCGACACACTCATCGCAGATATACACTGACGGACCGGCAATCAGCTTGCGCACTTCATGCTGGCTTTTGCCGCAGAAAGAGCAGTACAGCAGCTTTCCTGAACCGTCTTTGCGCTTATCTGTCATCAGTAAACCTCTTCTTTTGTCTTTGTCCCGCAGGAAAATCATGGCGGCAGTGCGCCCAAATAAATACCGGGGAACGCCGATAATGCTGTTCAGAGCGGAATCATCCGCTCTGATTACTATAGTCTATCGGCTCGCACTTAACGCTCGCCTACCGCGTAGCCTTAGCTGCGGTGCGTCAGAATGCCGTCGACCAGACCGTATTCTACCGATTCTTCCGCGGTCATAAAGCGATCGCGCTCGGTATCACGCTCGATCTGCTCCAGCGGCTGGCCGGTATGCTTGGCCATCAGCTCATTCATCCGCGCCTTCACGTTCAGAATTTCACGCGCGTGGATCTCAATATCCGTCGCCTGGCCCTGGAAACCACCCAGCGGCTGGTGAATCATCACCCGGGAGTTCGGCAGGCAGAAACGCTTGCCTTTGGCGCCCGCAGTCAGCAGGAACGAGCCCATTGAACAGGCCTGCCCCATACAGATCGTGCTGACGTCCGGCTTGATAAACTGCATGGTGTCATAGATTGACATGCCGGCAGTGATCACGCCGCCCGGTGAGTTGATGTACAGGAAAATGTCTTTGTCCGGGCTTTCCGCTTCCAGGAACAGCATCTGCGCCACGATCAGGTTGGCCATATGGTCTTCAACCTGGCCGGTCAGGAAAATAATGCGCTCTTTCAGCAGGCGGGAATAGATGTCGTAAGAACGCTCCCCGCGTGAAGTCTGCTCCACCACCATCGGCACCAGTGCCATGTTCGGTGCAAATTGATCTCGTTCGCCACTGTATGACATTACCGTCTCCTAATAGAAATTGCCTTGGCGCCATTGTCTGCTGATTCTACTTGAGAACAGCCACGCTGACCATGCTCAACCATTCAACCTGCGCCACATGACCTGACGGTCGTTATCATCCCACGTGTCGGCAAACAACCCTCTGAATACTCCAGTTGGGGGCAGCGGCGGGAATTTCAAGCCCGGTGCGCCATTTTCCCTGCCGAACCTTGCGGCAACGCCACATCACTATCATGCCTGCAAATGTTGCAGGCAACAGCATAAATATAGTGCATATTACGGCGCTTAACCTGAGATTAATCAGCAACGTGGCAAAAAGAAAAGCCCGTAACCGAAGTTACGGGCTTTTTCAGATTACAGCCGGGAATGTCACCATCACCCGGCTCAGACATTACGCCTGTTGAGTCTGGTTCATCAGCTCGCTGAAGGTGGTCGCTTTTTCGCTCACTTTCGCGTTAGACAGCAGGGTTTCCACCGCTTGCTCTTCCAGAGCCACGTTGCGCATGTTGTTCATCAGCTCTTTGTTTTTGCTGTAGAACTCGATAACTTCGCTTGGATCTTCGTAAGCGGACGCCATCTCTTCGATCAGCGCTTTTACGCGGTCTTCGTCAGCTTTCAGCTCGTTGGTGCTGATCACTTCGCCCAGCAGCAGGCCGACAACAACGCGACGCTTGGCCTGTTCTTCGAACAGTTCGCGCGGCAGTTCCAGCGCTTGCTTCTCGTTGCCACCGAAACGCTGTGCAGCCTGGCGGCGCAGCACGTCGATTTCACCGTCGATCAGCGCAGCAGGCACGTCGATGTCGTTAGCGCTGACCAGGCCGTCGATAACCTGAGTCTTGACACGGTTACGCACGGCGCCTTTCAGCTCGCGCTCCATGTTTTTACGCACTTCAGCGCGCAGGCCGTCAACGGAACCATCCGCCACGCCGAAACGCTGGATGAATTCTTCGGTCAGCTCAGGCAGCTCGCGCTCTTCCACTTTCTTCAGCACGATGGCGAACTTGGCGGCTTTACCCTTCAGGTTCTCAGCGTGGTAATCTTCCGGGAAGTTAACGTCGATGGTGAACTCTTCACCGGCCTTGTGACCAACCAGACCTTCTTCAAAGCCCGGGATCATGCGGCCCTGGCCCATCGCCAGTACGAAGTCCGCCGCTTTGCCGCCTTCGAACTCTTCACCGTCGATAGAACCGGTGAAGTCAACGGTCACGCGGTCTTCAGCTTCAACGGCGCGATCGGTGTCTTTCCAGGTCGCCTGCTGCTTGCGCAGGGTATCGAGCATGGTGTCGACATCGGCGTCGTTGACTTCAACCACAGGTTTTTCAACTTCGATGTTTTCCAGGCCTTTCAGCTCAACGTCCGGATACACTTCGAATTCAACGGTGTAGCTGAAATCTTCGCCTTCCTTGTACTCGCCCGGCACGTAGTTTGGCGCGCCGGCCGGGTTAATTTTTTCTTTGATGATCGCGTCAACGAAGTTGCGCTGCATCAGATCGCCCAGCACGTCTTGACGAACAGAGGCGCCATAACGCTGCTCAACGATGTTCATCGGCACTTTGCCCTTGCGGAAACCGTCGATACGCACGCTTTTTGCTGCGTTGATCAGCTCTTTTTTCACTGCCTGCGCGATAACATCAGCAGGTACGGTGATAGAAAGACGGCGCCCAAGGCCTTGAGTGGTTTCTACTGAAACTTGCATCTTGTTACCTCAAAAAAATCACAGTGCTCGGTCAACTCCGTTCCAAGAACCAGGACGGCTGCATTACAGAACCGAGTTCCCTGATGCCGAGAGCGTCCCGAAACCATTCCGGAAAAATAAGACGCGACATTATAGCGGCGCATGCGGGGCGAGTCGAGGACAGCCGGGCGGCAGTAACGCGTTAAAATTCACACTTTTGCTGATTTTCGGCAAAAAAACGCGCCTGCCGACCGCTTTGACCGCGCAACCGTCGGCAAACCGCGTCGTCGTCAAAAACAGAAACGGCCCGCAGGCCGTTTCAAAATTCGTCTGTAGTAATACCCCAAATCGCGGCTAAAGTTCCACTGCCGCGTCAGCTTTTATACGTCCGGCCAGGGTTCCGGCGTCGCACCGCGGCATGGCGGCGAAGCGAGTACGGTATCCTGCAGCCCTTCCCACTCTTTCAGGGTGTAAGTATGCAGCGCCAGCGCGTGCACGCCGTTGGCCAGTTCATCCGCCAGCTCGCCGTAGATCGCGCGGTGACGCGTCAGGAAGCGTTCGCCGACGAAGCGATCGCTGACCAATACCACCTTAAAGTGGCTCTCTGAACCCGCCGGAACGTTGTGACGATAGCTTTCATCAACCACTTCCAGATACGCGGGCTCAAACGCCGCCCTTAACTTTGCTTCTATTTGCTCGCGAATCATAGGATCTCCTTACAGCTCCGGCAGAAGACATGTCATCTACTTCAATATTAGCCGGTTTTTCCCCGTGAGAATACGCCACATGTAAATTTCTCGGCCTTGCGGCGAAAAAACCGTCACAATCTCCCGGTGCTTGGGTTTTATCTTATTGAGAGCAACAAAAAAGCATGTTTTTATCACCCACAGCTAAAAAATTGCCATTCAGTAACCTTGGGACACTTCCCCCGGCCGGCGGCGATGCTATCATGTCGGCCAGATGATTGTTGGCAATACCATTCCGACTCAGACGAAAACGAGAGCGCTAACATGTTAAAAAAACTTTGTCTTCCATTATTAGGCGCGCTGCTGCTGGCCGGCTGCGCCAGCAGCAGCAATACCCTTAACGTCACGCCGAAGATCGTGCTGCCGACTCAGGATCCGACGCTGCAGGGCGTCACCATCAGCATCAACGGCGCCGACCAGCGCAAGGATCAGGCGCTGGCCAAGGTTAACCGCGACAGCCGTCTGGTCACCCTGACGCCATCGCGCGACCTGCGTTTCCTGCTGCAGGAAGTGCTGGAGAAACAAATGGGCGCACGCGGCTATATGATCGGCCCGAACGCGCCGGTTGATCTGCAGATCGTGATGAACCATCTGTACGCCGACGTCACCGAAGGCAACCTGCGCTACAGCATCACCACCAAGGCCGATATCTCGATTATCGCCGTGGCGAAAAACGGCAACAAGCAGGTGAAAAACTACCGCTCGACCTATAACGTGCAGGGCGCCTTTAACGCGACCAACGATAAAATCACCAACGCGGTCAATACCGTGCTCGGCGACGTGATCGCCGATATGGCGCAGGACACCAGCGTCAACGACTTTATCAAGCAGAACGCGCGTTAATCTGACGCCTTGCGCCGCCCGGCGTGTCGGGCGGCGCAGACAGGGATCTCATGTCTAAACAGTACTTTGCGATTTTCACCCAGCGTAACTCGCTGATCCTGCTGCTGCTGGGGTTCGCCTCCGGCCTGCCGTTGGCGCTGACCTCCGGCACGCTGCAGGCCTGGATGACCGTCGAGAATATCGATCTGAAAACTATCGGCATCTTTTCGCTGGTCGGTCAGGCCTACGTCTTTAAATTCCTCTGGTCGCCGTTTATGGACCGCTATACGCCGCCGTTCCTCGGCCGGCGCCGCGGCTGGCTGCTGATCAGTCAGCTGCTGCTGGTGGTAGCGATCGTGGCGATGGGCTTTATGAACCCGGCGCAGCACCTGTGGTGGCTGGCCGCGCTGGCGGTGCTGGTGGCGTTCTGCTCCGCCTCGCAGGATATCGTGTTCGACGCCTACAAAACCGACCTGCTGGCGGCGGAAGAGCGCGGCGCCGGGGCGGCGATCTCCGTGCTGGGCTACCGTCTGGCGATGCTGGTGTCCGGCGGACTGGCGCTGTGGCTGGCGGACCGCTACTTCGGCTGGCAGGCCACCTACTGGCTGATGGCCGGGCTGATGCTGCTCGGCATTGCCGCCACGCTGCTGGCGCCGGAGCCTGACGACAGCATCCCCGCGCCGCGCACCATGGAACAGGCGGTCATCGCCCCGCTGCGCGACTTCTTCGCCCGCAACAACGCCTGGCTGATACTGCTGCTGATCGTGATGTACAAAATGGGCGACGCCTTTGCCGGCAGCCTGAGCACCACCTTCCTGATCCGCGGCGTCGGCTTTGACGCCGGCGAGGTCGGGCTGGTCAACAAAACGCTCGGTCTGTTCGCCACCATCGTCGGCGCGCTGTTTGGCGGCGTGCTGATGCAGCGCCTCTCCCTGTTCCGCGCGCTGATGCTGTTCGGCATGCTGCAGGCGGTGTCGAACCTCGGCTACTGGATCCTGGCGGTGACCGACAAAAACATCCTCAGCATGGGCAGCGCCATCTTCCTGGAAAACCTGTGCGGCGGCATGGGCACCGCCGCCTTTGTCGCGCTGCTGATGACGCTGTGCAACAAATCCTTCTCGGCCACCCAGTTCGCCCTGCTGTCGGCGCTGTCGGCAGTGGGCCGGGTTTACGTCGGCCCCATCGCCGGCTGGTTCGTCGAGGCGCACGGCTGGCCGCTGTTTTACCTGTTCTCCATCGCTGCGGCGATTCCCGGCCTGATCCTGCTGGCCATCTGCCGCCGGACGCTGGAGTACACGCAGAACACCGACGACTTTATGCCGCGCACCGAATTCCAGCGGGCCTACCGCTGGGCGCTGCGTCTGCTGGGCGTCGGCTGCAGCCTGCTGGCGCTGTGGCTGCTGCTGCTGATCGGCAACGCGCTGGGCTGGAGTACGTTGCCGCAGCTGGCCGACACCGCGCTGCAGGCCGGCGCGGCCCTGAGCCTGGCGGGTATCGTCACCGGCAGCCTGCTCGACTATCTGGCGCTGCGCCGCACGCGCCTGGCGTAAAACCCCCGCAGACCGGCGCTGACGCCGGTCTGCGGAATGCATTGGTTAAATAATTTTATTTCTATGTAAAAATATAATTTCCGCCTGAATTATTTTTTTCACCCTCAGAAAAAGATTATAAATAAAATTAAATTCACCTGCATTAAACAAATATTTTACATTAAATATACTTTTATGCCCCATTCCAAAAAATCCCCTCTGGGCACTAAATCATCATACCTTTGTTTTTCCATAAGATAGCGTCCCCCCGGCACGATTCAGCATGCCAACGCATTGTTGCCATTGGGAAATTGTCACGTAGCGTTACATCTGTGACAACGTTAACAGAAAGTGTCAACGAGGCGCTGACACAAGCCTAAGCATGTTTACAGTACTGCAACCTTCCCGTAAAATGCCCGCACACATGAAACGACAATAGAGCCTTTG
Source organism: Serratia sp. FGI94 (assembly GCF_000330865.1). NCBI lineage: Bacteria > Pseudomonadati > Pseudomonadota > Gammaproteobacteria > Enterobacterales > Yersiniaceae > Serratia > Serratia sp. FGI94. The sequence continues at coordinate 1,066,380 of NC_020064.1, read as the reverse complement.
TAATTGAGGTCGTTAGATGAGACTTAAGAAATACAATAAAAGTATCGGGATGTTGTCATTATTCGCATCCACTGTAATGCTCAGTGGGTGCGATATGGTTTTGATGAATCCCAAAGGAGCAATAGGTGTTGAACAACGGACACTGATAATCACCGCTATCGCATTAATGCTGATCGTGGTGATTCCAGTCATCATCATGGCGTTCGGCTTTGCCTGGAAGTATCGCGCTTCCAACAAGGATGCCAAGTACAGTCCTAACTGGTCACACTCCAACAAGATTGAAGCGGTCGTCTGGACCATTCCAATCATCATCATCGCCATCCTTGGCACCATTACTTGGAAAACGACGCACGAACTGGATCCCTTCAAGCCGATTGTCACCGACAAGAAGCCGATGACCATTGAAGTGGTGTCGCTGGACTGGAAATGGCTGTTTATCTACCCAGAGCAGGGTATTGCGACGGTGAATGAATTGGCCTTCCCGAAAGATGTTCCCGTCGAATTCAAGATCACCTCTAACTCGGTAATGAACTCGTTCTTTATTCCTCAGTTAGGTGGACAGATTTATGCGATGGCCGGCATGCAGACCAAACTGCATCTGATCGGCAACGAAGCGGGGCAATACGCAGGTATTTCCAGCAGCTTCAGCGGTCGCGGGTTCTCCGGAATGAAATTTAACGCCATTGTCACCCCAACCGAAGGCGACTTCGATCAGTGGGTTAACAAGGTGAAAGCGTCTTCCAAGAACCTCAATACCACCGACGACTTTAACAAACTGGCAGAGCCGAGTGAAAACAACCCGGTTGAGTACTTCTCCAGTGTCAAACCTAATTTGTTCAAAGAAACAATTGGCAAATTCATGGGCGACATGCACATGCACAAGGGCGCTGAAGCAAACGCGCACGAAGGCATGGACATGAGCCAGGGTATGAACATGGGTGAACATGCTCACGCCGGAGCCGAGGAATAATCTGATGTTGGGAAAATTAACGCTTGATGCGGTTCCGTACCACGAACCGATCATCATGGTCACCGTTGCGGCAATTATTGTTGGAGGCCTGGCACTGCTGGCGCTGATAACATATTTGGGCAAGTGGAAATGGTTGTGGAGCGAATGGCTGACCTCCGTCGACCATAAAAAAATTGGTATTATGTACATCATCGTGGCGATGGTCATGCTGCTGCGCGGCTTTGCCGACGCCATCATGATGCGTAGCCAGCAGGCGCTTGCGTCTGCCGGCGAGGCCGGCTTCCTGCCGCCGCACCACTATGACCAAATCTTTACCGCGCACGGCGTAATCATGATCTTCTTCATGGCGATGCCTTTCGTGGTTGGTCTGATGAACGTGGTTGTACCGCTGCAAATCGGTGCGCGCGACGTTGCCTTCCCGTTCCTGAACTCCCTGAGCTTCTGGTTCTTCGTGGTGGGCGTCGTACTGATCAACATCTCTCTGGGGGTTGGTGAGTTCGCACAGACCGGTTGGCTGGCGTATCCACCGCTGTCCGGCAAGGAGTACAGTCCTGGCGTCGGGGTCGATTACTGGATCTGGAGTCTGCAGATTTCCGGTCTGGGCACCCTGCTGACCGGCGTTAACTTCTTCGCCACCATTCTGAAGATGCGCGCCCCTGGCATGCCTCTGATGAAGATGCCGGTATTCACCTGGGCGGCGCTGTGTACTAACGTCCTGATTATCGTTTCTTTCCCAATTCTGACCGTCACCATCGCGCTGCTGACCCTGGATCGCTATCTGGGCACCCATTTCTTCACCAATGATATGGGCGGCAACATGATGATGTACATCAACCTGATTTGGGCCTGGGGTCACCCAGAAGTGTACATCCTGGTTCTGCCGGTATTCGGTGTGTTCTCCGAAGTTACCGCAACCTTCTCGAAGAAACGCCTGTTCGGCTATACCTCTCTGGTATGGGCAACCATCGCGATTACCGTTCTGTCGTTCATCGTATGGCTGCACCACTTCTTTACCATGGGTTCCGGCGCGAACGTTAACGCCTTCTTCGGTATCGCCACCATGATTATTTCCATCCCGACCGGGGTGAAAATCTTCAACTGGCTGTTCACCATGTATCAGGGCCGTATCCAGTTCAACTCTGCCATGCTGTGGACCATCGGCTTCATCATCACCTTCTCCATCGGTGGTATGACCGGCGTTCTGCTGGCGGTGCCGGGTGCGAACTTCGTGCTGCACAACAGCCTGTTCCTGATTGCGCACTTCCACAACGTCATTATCGGCGGCGTGGTGTTCGGCTGCTTCGCCGGCCTGACCTACTGGTTCCCGAAATCCTTCGGCTTCACGCTGAACGAAACCTGGGGCAAACGCGCCTTCTGGTTCTGGATCATCGGTTTCTTCGTCGCCTTTATGCCGCTGTATGCGCTGGGCTTTATGGGCATGACCCGTCGTATCAGCCAGAACATCAACCCTGAGTTCCATCCGCTGCTGATGGTTGCTGCGGGCGGTGCTGCGCTGATTGCCTGCGGTATCCTGTGCCAGCTGATTCAGATCTTCGTCAGTATCCGTGACCGCGAGCAGAACCGCGACCTGACCGGTGACCCGTGGGGCGGCCGTACTCTGGAGTGGGCAACGTCTTCTCCACCGCCGTTCTATAACTTTGCCACCATGCCTGAAATTCACGACCGTGATGCATTCTGGGACATGAAAGAAAAAGGCGAAGCGTATAAGAAACCGGCCAAGTACGAACCGATTCATATGCCTAAGAACACCGGCGCCGGCGTTATCATCGGCTTCTTCAGCCTGATCTTCGGTTTCGCCATGATCTGGGAAATCTGGTGGATGGCTCTGGCCGGCTTCATCGGCATGATCGTAGTCTGGATCGCCAAGAGCTTCGACCAAGATGTTGACTACTATGTGCAGGTTGATGAAATCGAGCGCATTGAGAACCAACACTATGAACAAATCAGCAAAGCAGGCGTGAAACATGTCAACTGATACTCTGACTAACCACAACGCAGCCCATGCAGAGCATGGGCACCACGACGCAGGAGAGACCAAAGTCTTCGGATTTTGGATCTACCTGATGAGCGACTGTATTTTGTTTGCGAGCTTGTTCGCGACTTATGCAGTCCTGGTGAACGGGACCGCTGGCGGTCCCTCTGGCAAAGACATCTTCGATCTGAAGTTTGTTCTGGTTGAGACGTTCCTGCTGCTGTTCAGCTCCATCACCTACGGGATGGCGATGATCGGCATGAACAAAGGCAAAGTCGGCAGCGTTAACACCTGGCTGTTCCTGACCTTCCTGTTTGGTCTCGGCTTCGTGGCGATGGAAATCTATGAATTCCATCACCTGATCGCTGAAGGCTTCGGCCCGGATCACAGTGCATTCCTGTCCAGCTTCTTCGCGCTGGTCGGTACCCACGGTCTGCACGTGTCCGCCGGTCTGGTCTGGATCATCATCATGATGATTCAGGTGAGCAAGCGCGGCCTGACTTCAACCAACAAAACCCGTCTGATGTGCCTGAGCCTGTTCTGGCACTTCCTGGATGTGGTATGGATTTGCGTATTTACCGTTGTTTATCTGCTGGGGGTTATGTAATGAGCCATTCATCCCATGAAACCTCTCACGGCGGCGCAAGCCACGGCAGCGTTAAGTCATACCTGATCGGCTTTATCCTGTCGGTCATCCTGACGGTAATTCCATTTATGATGGTGATGAACGGCACTGCCTCTCATTCCACCATCCTGGCGGTTGTGGTCGGCATGGCGGTTATCCAGGTGATTGTTCACCTGGTTTACTTCCTGCACATGAACACTTCATCGGAAGAGCGCTGGAACCTGGTGGCATTACTGTTCACCGCTATGATCATCGGTATCGTTGTTGTGGGTTCACTGTGGATTATGTACAACCTCAACCTCAATATGATGGTCGATTAAGAGCCGAGCCGTAAGTAATGATGAAGCAATACCTGCAAGTAACTAAACCAGGAATTATTTTCGGTAATTTAATTTCTGTCGTTGGGGGATTCCTGTTGGCTTCCAAAGGAAGCATCGACTATCCCCTGTTTCTCGCCACCCTGGTGGGTGTCTCGTTGGTTGTCGCCTCGGGCTGTGTGTTTAACAACTACATTGACCGTGACATCGACAAGAAAATGGAGAGAACGAAGAACCGGGTGCTGGTTAAAGGCCTGATCGCGCCGAATGTCACCCTGGTTTATGCTACCGCGCTGGGTATTGCTGGCTTTGCCTTGCTGTATACCGCCGCCAACCCGCTGGCCATGTGGCTGGCGGTGATGGGCTTCGTGGTTTATGTCGGCGTTTATAGCCTGTATATGAAGCGCCATTCTGTTTATGGCACGCTGATCGGCAGCCTGTCAGGCGCCGCGCCGCCGGTTATCGGCTACTGCGCGGTGACCAACGAGTTCGATATGGGCGCGTTGATCCTGCTGGCTATCTTCAGCCTGTGGCAGATGCCGCACTCCTATGCGATTGCCATCTTCCGCTTCAAAGACTATCAGGCCGCCAATATTCCGGTGCTGCCGGTAGTCAAAGGCATCTCCGTCGCCAAGAACCACATTACGGTCTACATCCTGGCGTTTATGATCGCCACGCTGATGCTGACCCTGAGCGGCTACGCCGGGTACAAATACCTGGTGGTGGCGGCCGCAGTCAGCGTATGGTGGCTCGGCATGGCGTTACGCGGTTATAAAACCGAGAATGACAGCATCTGGGCGCGCAAACTGTTTGTGTTCTCGATTGTTGCCATCACCTCACTCAGCGTAATGATGTCGATCGATTTTAGCGCCTCGGCGTCGCCGGAAACGTTGTTAACTTACGTCTGGTAACTCGCTATCCGTCAATGGGCCGCTGATGCGGCCCATTTTATTTTCACGCTTCTGCAGCCGGGAAATGCTGTAATATCTGCTAAATAACATTACGTTTACCCTCCCCTGCCCTTCACACTAAAATAGCCGCACCCCAAAAGTTATCCCAGCAGGCTCTGACGGCCAGAACCTGACGGGATAGTTTTTACTGAGGTTCGAAGTTTGCATGAACGATAATACGATGACCCCGCTGGAACGCCGGGCGACCTGGGGTCTGGGCACGGTATTCTCACTGCGCATGCTCGGCATGTTTATGGTGCTGCCGGTGCTGACCACCTACGGCATGGCGCTGAACGGCGCCAGCGAAACGCTGATCGGCATTGCCATCGGCATTTACGGCCTGGCGCAGGCGGTATTCCAGATTCCGTTTGGCCTGATCTCCGACCGCATCGGCCGTAAGCCGCTGATCGTCGGCGGACTGCTGGTGTTTGCCCTCGGCAGCGCGATCGCCGCGCTCAGCGACTCCATCTGGGGCATTATCCTCGGCCGCGCGCTGCAGGGCTCCGGCGCTATCGCCGCGGCGGTGATGGCGCTGCTGTCCGATCTGACCCGCGAGCAGAACCGCACCAAGGCGATGGCGTTTATCGGCATCAGCTTTGGCATCACCTTCGCCATCGCCATGGTGCTGGGGCCGGTGATTACCCACGCGCTGGGGCTGCATGCGCTGTTCTGGATGATCGCCGCCCTGGCGCTGTGCGGCATCGCGATTACCTTACTGGTGGTGCCTTCGGCCGACCGCCACGTGCTCAACCGCGAGTCCAGCATGGTACGCGGCAGCTTCAGCAAAGTGCTGAGCAACCCGCGCCTGCTGAAGCTCAATCTCGGCATTATGTGCCTGCATATTCTGCTGATGTCGAGCTTCGTCGCCCTGCCGCTGGCGATGGAGAAAGCCGGCCTGGCGGCCAGCAGCCACTGGATCGTCTATCTGGTGACCATGCTGGTGTCGTTCGTGTCGGTGGTGCCATTTATCATTTACGCCGAGAAGAAACGGCGCATGAAGCAGGTGTTTATGGGCTGCGTGGCGGTGCTGTTCGCCGCCGAGCTGGTTCTGCTGATTTCCGGCCAGCATCTGTGGGGCATTATCGCCGGCGTACAGCTGTTCTTTATGGCGTTTAACGTGATGGAGGCGATTCTGCCTTCGCTGATCAGTAAAGAGTCGCCGGCCGGCTATAAAGGCACCGCGATGGGCGTGTACTCCACCAGCCAGTTTATCGGCGTCGCCATCGGCGGCAGCCTCGGCGGCTGGCTCTACGGCCTGCACGGCGCCGGGCTGGTGTTTATCGCCGGCGCGGTGATTGCCGCCGGCTGGTTTATCATCAGCAGCACCATGCAGGAGCCGCCGTACGTCAGCAGCCTGCGCATCACACTGTCGGAGCTGGCGGCCAAAGACACCTCGCTGGCAAGCCGACTGCAGGCCCAGCCCGGCGTGACGGAAGCCATCGTCGTGCCGGAAGAGCGCAGCGCCTATGTGAAGGTCGATACCAAACAGACCAATCGCGGGCAGCTGGAAACGCTGGTCAATACGCTATAAACCATAACGCCGGGCAAGCCCGGCGTTATTATTCACATCACAACAATCAGTCGCGGAAGTTTTTAAACTGGAACGGCTGCCCCAGGTTACCACCGCGCACCAGCGCCATCACGCTTTGCAGATCGTCACGGGATTTCCCGGTTACGCGCACTTCGTCACCCTGAATCTGCGCCTGCACCTTCAGCTTGCTGTCTTTAATCAGCTTGACGATCTTCTTCGCCAGCTGGGTTTCAATCCCCTGCTTCAGCCTGGCGTCAACGCTGTAGGTTTTACCGCTGTGCTCGAACTCTTCCGGGATCTCCAGCGCCGCGCCGTCAATGCCGCGCTTGGCCAGTTTTTCACGCAGGATATCAAGCAGCTGCTGAACCTGAAAATCGGATTCGCTGGCAACCTTGATGGTTTCATTTTTTTCGTTCAGCTCAAAGCTGGCCGGCACGTTGCGAAAATCCCAGCGGGTGCCCAGATCGCGCGAGGCGTTCTCAACGGCGTTGCGCACTTCCTGCATATCTATTTCGGAAACAATGTCGAAAGATGGCATACTTCTTCCTCCTGAATGAGAGCCCAAACTATCAGGCGATTTCGATGGCGTGCATGATACCCGCTTTGCCGGTTAAGGCAAAATCCCGATGTCACGGCAACGCAAACGTCCACACACAGGAAAGTCTACAATTTATAGTGTCAGGTCAGCGGTTCGCCGATGGCGCTCAACGCTCGGCGTATTGACCTGCTCCCCGGCAACACGATAACGGATAACGGCAAAGCCCCGTTCCCCCCAAGGAGGATGGATGAAAATAACTGTTCTTGGTTGCGGCGCTCTCGGGCAGCTGTGGCTCTCCCGGCTGTATCAGCAGGGCCATGATGTACAAGGATGGTTACGCGTACCTCAGCCGTTTTGCGCCGTCGACGTGATTGAAACCGACGGCTCCCGCTTCAGCCAGAGCCTGCCCAGCAACGACGCCGAGCATCTGCGCAGCAGCGAACTGCTGCTGGTGACGCTCAAGGCCTGGCAAGTCTCCGATGCAGTGGCGGCCCTGCTGCCAAAGCTCAACCCATCGTGCGCCATTTTGCTGCTGCACAACGGCATGGGCACCCAGGATGAACTGCCAGCCAACGAGCAGCCGATGCTGCAGGGCACCACCACCCACGCCGCGCGCCACGACGGCCATAGCATTATCCACGTCGCCGACGGCACCACCCATATCGGCCCGACCTCACCGGCGGCGGCGTCGCTCAGCCATCTGGCGGAAGTTCTGCACCAGGCATTACCGGACGTCGCCTGGCACAACACGATTACCGCCGCGCTGTGGCGCAAGCTGGCGGTCAACTGTGTGGTCAACCCGCTGACCGCGCTGTATGACTGCCGCAACGGCGATCTGCGCCGTTATCCAGAACAGATCGCGCTGATCTGCAGCGAAGTAGCCGCCGTGATGGCCGTAGAGGGCCACCACACCACCTGCGACGGGCTGCAGCAATATGTGATGCAGGTGATAGAAACCACCGCAGATAACATCTCCTCCATGCTGCAGGATATTCACGCCCAGCGGCACACCGAGATCGACTATATTACCGGTTATCTGCTGCGGCGCGCCCGCAGCCACGGCATGACGCTGCCGGAAAATGCCCGGCTGTTTGATTTGGTAAAGCGAAAGGAAAATGAGTATGAACGTATCGGTGTTGGTCTGCCTGGCGCCTGGAAGTGAAGAGACCGAGGCGGTCACCGCCATCGATCTGCTGGTGCGCGCCGGGATTAAGGTCACGACCGCCAGCGTGGCCGGCGACGGCAGCCTGACCATCGTCTGCTCCCGCGGCGTTAAGCTGCTGGCGGACGCGGCGCTGGTTGAAATCGTCGATGAACCGTTTGACGCCATCGTGCTGCCCGGCGGCCTGCAGGGCGCCGAATGCTTCCGCGACAGCCCGCTGCTGGTAGAGAAAGTGCGGCAGATGCATCTGCAGGGGAAAATCGTCGCCGCTATCTGCGCCGCGCCGGCGCTGGTGCTGCAGCACCACGATCTGTTCCCGGTCGGCAATATGACCGGCTTCCCCGGCCTGAAACAGCATATTCCGCAGGAGAAATGGATGGAGCGCCGGGTGGTGTATGACGCCCGCGTCAATCTGCTGACCAGCCAGGGGCCGGGAACCGCCATGGAGTTCAGCCTGAAGCTGATCGATCTGCTGCTCGGGAAAGCCAAGGCGGCGGAGGTTGCAGCGCAGCTGGTGCTGATTCCGGGCATGTACGATTTCAGCGACTAAGCGTTTATTCATGCGGCCACTAACTGAGACTTAGCTGTCATCAGGTCAGTGGCCGTGATGCGCGCCGGCAGCCAACAACGCTGAGGCGCGAAAGATGAAGGGGATTAGGGGCGATAAACCTTCACGTTGCTGAAGCCCTGCTCCAGCAGATACAGCGCCTGCAGACGGCTCATCACGCCGCGCTCGCAGTACAGCAGGTAGGTTTTGCTCTGATCCAGATCGCCGAACTGGGTGCCCAGCTTGTAGAACGGCAGCGCTTTCACCTCTACCTGCTCCAGCTGCAGCGGCTTTTCGTCCTGCTCGTCTACGGAGCGGATATCCAGAATCACCTGGTCGGCATTAAACGCCGCCACGGTTTCTACTTCCGTGACCTGCTCCTGGGTTTCGCTGGCGATGGTGCGAATATCGACGTTGCGCGCTTCGCGCACCACCCGCTCGAGGATCTCGAAATCGAAGTTGCCCTCTTCTTCCTCGATCTTCGCCTTCACCGCTTTTACCGTCGGGCTTTTGGAGATCACGCCGCAATATTCCGGCATGGTTTTGGCGAAATCTTCGGTGCCGATCTGGCGCGCCACGTTGATGATATGCTCTTTATCGTGAGAGATCAGCGGACGCAGGATCAGGGTGTCTGAGGCGTTGTCGATCAGGCGCAGGTTGGTCAGGGTCTGGCTGGATACCTGTCCCAGCGCTTCGCCGGTCACCAGCGCCTGTACGCCGTAGCGCTCTGCCACTTTGGAGGCGGCGCGCACCATCATGCGCTTGAGCACCACGCCCATTTGGCCGTCGTCGACTTTTTCCAGAATTTCGCCCACCACCGGCTCAAAGTCGATCGCCACGAAGCGCACCTTGTGTGAGCTGCCGAAGCGGTTCCACAGGTAATGCGCCACCTGTTTAACGCCGATCTCATGCGCGGCGCCGCCCAGGTTGAAGAAGCAGTAATGCACCCGGCAACCGCGACGCATCAGCATATAGCTGGAAACGCCGGAGTCAAAACCGCCGGAAATCAGCGACATGACGTCTTCCTGAGTGCCGATCGGGTAGCCGCCGATGCCTTCACGACGCGCTTTCACCATCATCAGCTTGTCGTCTTCAATCTCAAGATTGACGGTCACCTGCGGATGGTTCAGTTTAACCCGCGCGCTCTCGATATGCTGGTTCAGGCCGCCGCCGACGTAGCGTTCCACGTCCTGCGAGCTGAATTCCTGCTTGCCGCGGCGCTTCACACGCACGCAGAAGGTCTTGCCTTCCAGCCGCTCGCGATAGGCTTCCAGCGTCTGCTCGAAGATATGGTGGATATCGGTGTAGGCGCGGTCTTCCACTTCCAGAATATGGTGGATGCCGGGAATGCGCGTCAGCGCGTCGGCAATCGCCGGCCGCTGGTTCTCATCTTTGGCGCGGACTTCAATAAAGTCCCAGTGCCGGACCACCGCCAGGTTTTCATCATACTGCTTCAGGACATTACGAATGTTGGTGGTAAGAATCTTTATGAAGCGCAAGCGCACAGATTGACTCTTGATGGTGATTTCCGGGAACAATTTAATGATAAACTTCATGGCGGTCTTTATGGTCAGATAAAATTAACGGGGCGCAGTATATCACTTTCTGATGAAGCTCTGCGCACAAAACCACACGAGCACGCCATGATTTGCTAATCAAGATCCGCTAGGATAGGCTCTGGCCCCTCGGTTCACCTGATGACGTAACAAGAAAATTATGCCGAAAAAACCCGCACAATCAGACAGTACAGAGCAAAACGTTAGTTTTGAACACTCCCTGACCGAACTGGAAAGTATTGTGACACGCCTGGAAGCGGGCGAACTGCCGCTGGAAGAGGCGCTCAGCGAATTTGAGCGCGGCGTACAGCTGGCACGTCAGGGGCAGCAAAAACTGCAGCAGGCGGAACAGCGCGTACAAATTCTGCTGAACGACGGCAACGACGGCAACGACGACGATGCCGCCCTCACGCCTTTTACCCCGAACGCCGAGTAATGATTGATGTCTGACTTCAACAGCCAGCTACAGAGCTATCGTCAGCGTGCCGATCGCGCACTGCTGGACTTTATCGCCCCGCTGCCGTTTAACGACGGCCAGCTGGTGGAAGCCATGCGCTACGGCGCCCTGCTGGGCGGCAAACGCCTGCGTCCGTTCCTGGTGTACGCCACCGGCGAAATGTTCGGCGTACCGCCGGGCAACCTGGATGCGCCGGCGGCGGCGGTGGAATGCATCCACGCCTATTCCCTGATTCATGACGATCTGCCGGCGATGGACGACGACGATCTGCGTCGCGGCCAGCCAACCTGCCACATCAAATTCGGCGAAGCCAACGCCATTCTGGCCGGCGATGCGCTGCAGACGCTGGCCTTCTCTATTCTGGCCGACGCCGAGATGCCGGACGTCGCGGTGCGCGACCGCCTGGCGATGGTATCGGAACTGGCGACCGCCAGCGGCGTGGCCGGCATGTGCGGCGGTCAGGCTTTGGATTTGGCTGCAGAGGAGCGTCAGATTAATCTGGAAGAACTGGAGCAAATTCATCGCCACAAAACCGGCGCGCTGATCCGCTCAGCCGTGCGTCTGGGCGCGCTGGCGGCGGGCGAAACGGGGCACGCGGCGCTGCACGAGCTGGATCGCTATGCCGAGGCCATCGGCCTGGCGTTTCAGGTTCAGGATGACATTCTCGACGTCATCGGCGAAACTGCCAAAATAGGAAAACGCCAAGGTGCCGATCAGCAACACGGAAAAAGCACCTATCCCGCGCTGCTGGGCCTGGACAATGCCAAAGCCAAAGCCTGGGATCTGTATCAGGAAGCCTTGAGCGCTCTGGATACGCTGACGGCGCAATCATACAACACCGCGTCATTGCGCGCGTTGGCCAGCTTTATTATTGAACGCGACAATTAACGTGTGACGTTATCGCCATGTGACGCCGCCGCGGCCCCGACGCCGTGGTCATTGCGCACTGGCATACCTCTGATATGAGTATCAAATGAGTCTTGATATAGCCAAATACCCGACGTTGGCGCTGGCGGAAACCCCCGAGGAACTCCGCTCGCTGCCAAAAGAAAGCCTGCCGAAGCTGTGTGATGAGCTGCGGCAATATCTGCTGGACAGCGTCAGCCGTTCAAGCGGCCACTTTGCTTCCGGGCTGGGTACCGTCGAACTGACGGTGGCATTGCACTATGTATACCACACGCCGTTCGACCACCTGGTGTGGGACGTCGGCCACCAGGCCTACCCGCATAAGATTCTGACCGGACGCCGCGATCGCATTTCGACCATTCGGCAAAAAAATGGCCTGCACCCTTTCCCGTGGCGCGATGAGAGTGAATACGACGTCTTGTCCGTCGGCCACTCCTCCACGTCCATCAGCGCCGGCCTCGGCATGGCGGTGGCGGCAGAGCGCGAAGGCAAAGGACGCCGCACCGTCTGCGTGATTGGCGACGGCGCCATCACCGCCGGCATGGCGTTTGAAGCCATGAACCACGCCGGCGATATCGATCCGGACATGCTGGTGATCCTGAACGACAACGAAATGTCGATTTCCGAGAACGTCGGCGCGCTGAATAACCATCTGGCACAGCTGCTGTCCGGCAAGCTCTACTCCACGCTGCGCGAAGGCGGCAAGAAGGTGCTGTCCGGCCTGCCGCCCATCAAAGAGCTGGTCAAACGCACCGAAGAACATCTCAAAGGGATGGTGGTACCAGGTACGCTGTTCGAAGAGCTGGGCTTCAACTATATCGGCCCGGTCGACGGGCACGACGTGCAGGCGCTGGCCACAACGCTGAAGAACATGCGCGACCTGAAAGGGCCGCAGCTGCTGCATATCATGACCAAAAAGGGGCGCGGCTATGCCCCGGCGGAAAAAGACCCGATCAGCTTCCACGCGGTGCCGAAATTCGATCCGGCCAGCGGCACGCTGCCGAAAAGCGCCGGCGGCCTGCCGACCTATTCCAAAATCTTCGGCGAATGGCTGTGCGAAACCGCCGCCCAAGACGACAAGCTGATGGCGGTAACCCCGGCGATGCGCGAAGGCTCCGGCATGGTGCAGTTCTCTCGTGACTATCCACAGCAATATTTTGACGTCGCCATCGCCGAACAGCACGCGGTGACCTTTGCCGCCGGCCTGGCGATCGGCGGTTACAAGCCGGTGGTGGCCATCTACTCCACCTTCCTGCAGCGCGCCTACGACCAGGTGATCCACGACGTGGCGATCCAGAAACTGCCGGTGCTGTTCGCCATCGACCGCGGTGGCATCGTCGGCGCCGACGGCCAGACGCACCAGGGCGCGTTCGATCTCTCCTTCCTGCGCTGTATCCCCAATATGGTGATCATGACGCCAAGCGATGAGAACGAGTGCCGCCAGATGCTGTACACCGGCTACCACTATCAGGACGGCCCGAGCGCGGTGCGCTATCCGCGCGGCAGCGGTACCGGCGCCGCCCAGGAACCGCTGGCCTCGCTGCCGATCGGTAAAGGCATCGTGCGTCGTGAAGGGGAAAAGGTCGCCATTCTCAACTTCGGCACCCTGATGCCGGAAGCGCAGCAGGCCGCCGAGGCGTTAAACGCCACGCTGGTCGATATGCGCTTCGTGAAGCCGCTGGATGAAGAGCTGGTACTGGAGATGGCCGCCAGCCATGAGCTGCTGGTCACGCTGGAAGAAAACGCCATTATGGGCGGCGCCGGCAGCGGAGTGAACGAACTGCTGATGGCGAAACGCCGTCTGGTGCCGGTATTGAACCTCGGCCTGCCGGACAGCTTTGTGCCGCAGGGCAGCCAGGAGGAGATCCGCAGCGATCTCGGCCTCGACGCCGCCGGTATTCAGCGCCAGATAGAAAGCTGGCTGGCTGAATAACGAACCAGGGCGCCGCAAGGCGCCCTTAGACTGCTGACAAGCCTGTTATTAGGGAGAGCGTGGCGATGGGGTCGTAGCGGCGTTAGCCGCCGGAGCGCCCCTCGTTACGCTAGGCCCGAGTATCTCGGGCTCCCAGACTACTTTGTCATCAACCTCAGGGCGCCGCAAGGCGCCCTTTTTTTATCTCAGAACAGGCCGACCGGCCAGTGGTGGCCGAGCAGGTAGACCATCCCCGCGGCGATCACACCGGCGACGATATCATCAATCATGATACCCATGCCGCCGTGCACATTGCGATCAAACCAACGGATCGGCCAGGGCTTCCACATATCCAGAATGCGGAACAGCACGAAGCCGATAGCGACCCAGCGCCAGTCATTGACCGGCAACGCCATCAGCGTGATCCACATACCGACAAACTCATCCCAGACGATGCTGCCATGGTCGTGTACGCGCATGTCCTTCGCCGTCTGGTGGCACAGATAGACGCCGATACAGATACTGAACATCACAATCAGCGAATATAGCTGCCACGGCAGCTGTATCAGCAGCAGCCAGAACGGAATCGCCGCCAGCGATCCCATGGTGCCCGGCACCACCGGCGACAGCCCGCTGCCGAAGCCGGTCGCCAACAGGTGCCAGGGGTTGCTCATGCGCAACCGGCGTTTTGCTTCATCCACGCGGATTTCCCTATTTGCTGCTGAAATGGTCGAAGCCCCGCCAAGGCAGCTCCACCGCTTCATGGTCACGGAAGAATTTGACGCCTTCCGCTTCCGGGCCAATCTGACCGATGCAGGTGTAGTCGGCGCCCAAATGGCTCAGCGCCACGTCCAGCGCGCCGCGGTTAATCTCCGGCACCGTAAAGCACAGCTCGTAATCTTCACCGCCGGTGAGCGCCCAGCGCAGCGCCTGCTCGCCGTCGGTAGACGCGGTTAACGCCTGCGACAGCGGCAGCTCGTCCAGATCGATACGCGCGCCGCACTGGCTGGCGGTTAACAAATGCTGTAAATCAGAGATTAAACCATCGGAAATATCGATCGCTGCGCTGGCCAGATCGCGCAGCGCCTGCCCCTGCAGCACCCGCGGCTGCGGACGCAGATGACGGGCCAGCAGATAATCGCGCGCCGCCGCATCGTCCACCGTCAGGCGCTGTTGCAGCAACGCCAGCCCGGCCGCGCTGTCGCCCAGCGTGCCGGTGACGTAAATCCAGTCGCCGATGCGCGCGCCGCCGCGGCGTAAAGCCCGCCCTGCCGGCACCAGGCCGTTGATAGTCAGGGTCATGCTGAGCGGCCCGCGCGTGGTATCGCCGCCGATCAGCTGCATGCCGTAGTAATTCAGCTGCTCAAACAGCGCATCGCTGAAGGCCTTCAGCCAGGTTTCATCCACCTCCGGCAGCGTCAGGGCCAGCGACAGCCAGGCCGGATCCGCGCCCATGGCGGCCAGATCGCTCAAATTTACCGCCAGGGCTTTGTAGCCGAGATCGCCCGGATCGATATCCGGCAGGAAGTGAACCCCGGCAACCAGGGTATCGGTGCTGATGGCTAAAAGCTGTTTTTCTGCCACTGTCAGGAGTGCGCAGTCATCTCCAATGCCCAACTGTACGTCCCGGCGTAAACTCTTGAACCGGTCAAAATAGCGGGCAATAAGGTCAAATTCGCCGCATGCCATGGTAAATATTCCAATAAAGAATCGCTGTGCTGACAAGCCGGTCCGCGGCAATATGCCCAGCGGCCATGGCCTGCAGCCCGTGGTTAGCAAATGATTTTTACGGGCGTGAAGTGAGCCCTAACGTGCAACGACAGTGTTGAACAAACGCCGAAATAAAATGGGCCGCAGAGCGGCCACATCATTTATTTTTTCTTGCGGATATGAGGCGCCGCTTTATCCAGCACGCCGTTCACAAATTTGTGACTATCTTCGGCGCCGAACACTTTCGCCAGTTCGATCGCTTCGTTAATCGCCACTTTGTAAGGGACATCTTCACGCATTTTCAGCTCAAACAGCGCCACGCGCAGAATGGCTTTTTCCACCTGGCCCAGATCTTCCAGCTGGCGGGACAGGTAAGGCGTCATCAGGGCGTCCAGCGTACCCGCATTCATCGCCACGCCGGACAGCAGCTCGCGAAAATAGGCGACGTCAACGTCTTTGACGTCCTGCTCCGTCAGGAACTGTAATTCAACATCGGCAACGTCATTTTTAGACAACTGCCAAGAGTAAAGCGCTTGAACAGCGCACTCACGAGCGCGGCGACGAGCAGCAGGTTTCACGGAATTCCCCTTAACTAAATTCAGGCTTTAACAGCTTTAATAACATTAATCATTTCAAGTGCGGTCAGGGCAGCTTCTGCGCCTTTGTTGCCCGCTTTGGTGCCGGCACGCTCGATCGCCTGTTCGATGCTTTCGGTAGTCAATACGCCGAAAGTCACTGGGATCTCGCTGCTCAGCGCCACGCTGCCCACGCCGGAGCTGGCTTCGCCCGCCACATATTCAAAGTGTGCGGTGCCCCCGCGGATCACGGTGCCCAGTGCGATAATGGCATCGTATTTGCCGGTGTTGGCCAGCACTTTTGCGGTCAGCGGCAGCTCGTAAGCGCCCGGCACCCAGACAACGGTGATATTGTCGTCTGCAACCTGGCCAATACGTTTCAGCGCGTCGATGGCGCCTTCCAGCAGGCTGTCGTTGATGAAATTGTTAAAACGTGCAATTGCGATCGCCACACGAGCATTAGGAGTAGCAACAACACCTTCGATAACTTTCATGGACTTTCCTTAAAAATGGGTTCAATACCCCGCAGGGGGGCGGATTCTATCATATTCTTTGACCGCCTGCGCGGCGCTTTTTGCAAAGCCGTCAGGCTACCACTGTTTCGCCGTCAGGCGCAGCCGCAAATCGGGCCCCACCTGCCGCACCTCGCTGAAGACGAACTCCGGCGCCTCCGCCAGCCGTTCCAGACCCGGCAGTTGGCACAGCCCGCGGGCGCTATCGCCGAGCAGCTTCGGCGCCACGTAGAAAATCAGCTCATCCACCAGCCCGGCCTGCAGCAACGCGCCGGACAGCTGTGCGCCAGCCTCGACCCAGATTGAATTCACCTGGCGCTTGGCCAGCTGCATCATCATCACCACCAGATCGATACCGCCGCCGTGCGCCGGCAGCGCCAGCTGCTCCACGCCCGCCGGCCACGCCTGCTGGTCCGGCTGCAGCCGCGCCAGCCAGGTTTCGCCCGGCTGCTGCACCACCCGGTGCTGCGGCGTGACGCGGTTTTGACTATCGAGAATAATGCGCAACGGCTGGCGCAAGTGTTCACGCGGGTAGAAACGCTGCGTGTCGGCGTCCAACTCATCCCAGCGCACGGTCAGCGACGGGTCGTCCGCCAGTACGGTGGCGCTGCTGCTGAGGATCGCCGCGCTTTCCGCCCGCAGACGCTGCACGTCGCGGCGCGCCTGCGGCGAAGTAATCCACTGGCTTTCGCCCGATGCCATCGCGGTGCGTCCGTCGAGCGACGCCCCCAGCTTCAGCTGCACATAGGGAAAACCGGTGCGCATCCGCTTGAGAAAACCGCGGTTAACCGCTTCGGCCTCCGCCAGCATCAGGCCATGGCTGA
The DNA here is from genome assembly GCF_000330865.1 of Serratia sp. FGI94. Taxonomy (NCBI): domain Bacteria; kingdom Pseudomonadati; phylum Pseudomonadota; class Gammaproteobacteria; order Enterobacterales; family Yersiniaceae; genus Serratia; species Serratia sp. FGI94. The sequence continues at coordinate 1,049,295 of NC_020064.1, read as the reverse complement.
CCTCGATGCCCGCCTGCTGCAGACGGTACAGGCCGCGCCCCGCCACCTGCGGATTCGGATCCTGCATCGCCGCAACCACGCGGCTGACGCCGGCGTTGATCAACGCATCGGCGCACGGCGGCGTACGACCGTGGTGGCTGCAGGGCTCCAGCGTGACGTAGGCGGTCGCACCGCGCGCCAGCTCGCCCGCCATGCGCAGCGCATGCACTTCCGCATGCGGTTCACCCGCACGTAAATGGTAGCCTTCACCGACGATCTTGCCATCGCGTACGATCACACAACCGACGTTGGGGTTCGGCGCCGTGGTAAAACGGCCCAGGCGCGCCAGCTCAAACGCGCGCGCCATATACAGTTGATCGTTAGGCATCAGCAATCCTGTCAGTCTTGCAGTTTGGCGATCTCTTCGCCGAACTCGCGGATATCTTCAAAGCTGCGGTATACCGAGGCAAAGCGGATATACGCGACCTTGTCGAGCTTTTTCAGCGCGTCCATCACCAGATTGCCCACCATTTTGGTCGGCACTTCACGCTCGCCGGTGGCGCGCAGCTGGGATTTGATATGGTTGATGGAATTTTCGACGTCATCGGAGCTGACCGGGCGTTTTTCCAACGCCTTCAGCATGCCGCGACGCAGCTTGTCTTCATTGAAGGGCTCGCGGACTTCATCGCTTTTAATCACCCGTGGCATGACCAGCTCGGCCACTTCAAAGGTGGTAAAACGTTCGTTGCAAACCAGGCACTGGCGACGACGGCGCACCTGCGATCCATCGCCGACCAGACGGGAATCTATCACTTTGGTATCAACAGCAGCGCAAAAAGGGCAATGCATAACACGTCCTGATAAGCGTTCTCATAATGGGCCACAGTTTACCCCGAACTTTCGCCATAACAAAGGGCGCCGGGCATTTGTTGCCACGTACGGGCAAAACGTGCTTCATCCGCCGCCTCTGCCCGGTGGTAAACATGACTTTCCGCCGTATTCCGACTACGCTGATAACAGGAGCCATTGAAGAGGGAATAGCCGCCATGACAATCAGTTATCCTAAAGTCTGCCTGCTTACCGCCCTGATTCTGCTCGCCGGCTGCGCGCAAAACCGCGAGGTGCCGAACCTGCGCACCCAGGTCGGTGAGCTGAGCCAAAAAGTCACCACGCTGACCGAACAGGCCACCGCGCTGGAACGCCAGAAACAGCTGAATCAGGGATCGACCAGCGGTGTCTATCTGCTGCCCGCCGCCAACACGCCGGCCCGCCTGCAGAGCACCGTTGGCGAACTCAGCGTCACGCTGGATCGGGTAAAAAGTGAAGCCAACGGCTCGCAGGCGGTGCTGCATATCCGCGCGCTGTCCGGCGAAACGCTGCCCGCGTTTAAGGCGATGGTGGAGTGGGGACGGTTGGATGACAACGGCCAGCTGCAAAACGCCGACGCTCTGTCCCAACCCATTCAAAACAACGACTCGCTGCTGCCGAGAACGGCGCAAAGTTTCGAGCTGCGCTTTAGCGACGTGACTCCGGAACAGCTGGGCTATGTCCGCCTGCATAGCGTTGAGCCGCTCGCCGCCGCAAGCCGCTGACCCGGCGCGGCCCCGCCCACGGACACGCATAAAAAAGAGCGCCAATCGGCGCTCTTTTATTCCGCTGAACGTACAGCAGATTACGGCAGGATAGAAGGCTGGTCGGCGCCCTCTTTCTCCACTTTCTGCTGCAGCATGTGCTCGCGTTTCATCCCCAGTTTCAACGCCAGCGCAGAGGCGACGTAGATAGAGGAAATGGTACCGATGGAGACACCGATCAGCATCGCCAGCGAGAAGCCGTGCAGCATCGCGCCGCCGAAGATGTACAGCATCAGCACCACCACCAGCGTGGTGCCCGAGGTCATCAGCGTACGGCTCAGCGTCTGGGTCAGCGACACGTTGACGATTTCGTAAGGCGTACCGCGGCGGATCTTGCGGAAATTCTCACGAATACGGTCGGAAACCACGATGCTGTCGTTCAGCGAGTAACCGATAACCGACATCAGGGAAGCGATGATGGTCAGGTCAATCTCGATATGGAACAACGACAGTATGCCGAGGGTGATCACCACGTCGTGCGCCAGCGCGATCACCGCGCCGGCCGCCAGGCGCCACTCAAAGCGGAAGCCGACGTAGATCAGAATCGAGATCAGCGCCACCAGCAGCGCCATGCCGCCGGTCTGCGCCAGTTCGCTGCCCACACTCGGGCCGACGAACTCGATGCGCTTCACGGTCGCATTCTTATCCACCGATTCGTTGATCACGCCGATCACTTTGTTGCCCAGCTCCTGGCCCGCATTGCCGGTAACCGGCGGCATGCGCACCATCACATCGCGGCTGCTGCCGAAGTTCTGGATAACCGGGTCCTGGAACCCGGCCTTTTCCAGCGTATCGCGCATCAGGTCAAGGTTCGCCGGCTGCTCCAGGTTGATTTCAATCACCGTACCGCCGGTGAAATCCAGTCCCCAGTTAAAGCCGCGCACCGACATAATGGCGATCGAGGCGATCAGCACCACAATCGAGATGCCGAAAGCCAGATAGTCCCAGCGCATAAAGTCATAGACTTTACGGCCGTAGTTGAGTTGCTCAACGGTATAATCCTGTGCCACAACGCACTCCTCAGATAGACAGCTTGTTAATGCGTTTGCCGCCGTAAAGCAGGTTGACGATGGCACGGGTACCGACAATCGCGGTAAACATGGACGTCGCCACGCCGATCGCGGTGGTAATCGCAAAGCCTTTAATCGAACCGGTGCCCACTGCGTACAGAATAATCGCGGTGATCAGCGTGGTGATGTTGGCGTCGATAATACTGGAGAACGCGCCCTTATAGCCTTCATGGATCGCCTGCTGAACGGAACGTCCGTTCTTCAGCTCTTCCTTGATACGTTCGTTAATCAGTACGTTGGCGTCAACCGCCACCGCCAGCGTCAGCACGATACCGGCGATGCCCGGCATGGTCAGCGTAGCGCCCGGCAGCAGCGACATCACGCCGACAATCAGCACCAGGTTGACCACCAGCGCGCTGGTGGCGATCACGCCGAATTTACGGTACCACACCACCATAAACACGATGGACGCGACCAGGCCCCACAGGCAGGCTTCCAGACCCTGTTCGATGTTCTGCATCCCCAGGGTTGGGCCGATGGTGCGCTCTTCCACGATCTGGATCGGCGCAATCAACGCGCCGGCACGCAGCAGCAGCGACAGCTGACGCGCTTCGTTCGGGTTGCCGATACCGGTAATGCGGAAGCTGTTGCCCAGACGCGACTGAATGTTCGCCACGTTGATCACTTCTTCCTGCTTCACCAGCACCGCGCGGCCGTTGGCGTCTTTCTTGCCGCTGTCCTTATACTCCACAAACAGGGTGGCCATCGGCTTGCCGATGTTGTCCTTGGTGAAGTTGGACATCGAGTTGCCGCCAGCGCTGTCCAGCGAGATGTTAACCTGCGGCTGGTTGTACTCGTCCATGGTCGACGTGGAGTCGGTGATATGGTCGCCGGTCAGAATCACGCGCTTGTACAGCACGATCGGCTGGCCTTCACGGGTGTTCTTCACTTCCGAGTCGCCCGGCACGCGGCCGTTGGCCGCCGCGGTGGCGTCAACGTTGGTGTTGACCAGACGGAATTCCAGCGTCGCGGTAGCGCCCAGAATCTCTTTGGCGCGCGCGGTATCCTGGATGCCCGGCAGCTCAACCACGATGCGGTCAGCGCCCTGACGCTGCACCAGCGGCTCGGCGACGCCCAGTTGGTTGACGCGGTTACGCAGGATGGTGATGTTCTGCTGCACGGCGTATTCGCGCGCTTCGCTCAGACGCGCATCGGTCAGGGTGACCTTCATGGCGTTGCTGCCGTTCGAGGAGAACACGTAGTCGCGCTGACGCGGCGTCATGTAGCTGATCGCCCGATCGCGCGCGTCCTTGTCGCGGAAGCGCACTTCAACGCCGTTGTTGTCCAGCTTGCGGATAGACGCGTAAGGAATGCCCTTCTCGCGCAGGTCGCTGCGCAGGGTGTCGATGGTCTGCTCCTGCAGCTTGCTGAGCGCGGTGTCCATGTCAACTTCCATCAGGAAGTGCACGCCACCGCGCAAATCAAGGCCCAGTTTCATCGGCTCGGCGCCCAGCATGGACAGCCAGCGCGGCGTCGCCGGCGCGAGGTTCAGCGCCACGACGTACTTGTCGCCCAGCGCCGACATCAACGCTTCACGCGCCCGCAGCTGAACGTCAGGATCTTTAAAGCGAGCCAGGATGGCGCCTTCTTCCAGCGCGATCGACTTGCTCGCGATATGGTCTTTTTCTAATACGGTACGGACCTGGTCCAGCGTAGTTTCACTGGCGGCGACACCGCGCGCGCCAGTGATTTGTACGGCCGGATCCTCACCATAGATGTTGGGAAGCGCATAAAGCAGACCGACGGCGATCACCACGATCAGCATCAGATACTTCCACAAAGGATAACGGTTTAGCACGGCAATTCCCTTCGGGAAAAAAAATTACAGGGCCTTCATGGTACCTTTCGGCAGAACGGCCGCCACGAAGTCACGCTTGATCATCACTTCCGTGGTGTCGTTCAGCGCAATAGCGATAATGCCGGTATCGGCCACTTTGGTAACGCGACCGATCAGGCCGCCGGTGGTCAGAACTTCATCACCCTTGCTGATGGAATCCATCAGTTTCTTATGCTCTTTGGCGCGCTTCTGCTGCGGGCGCAGGATCATGAAGTAGAAGATCAGGCCGAATACCACCAGCATAATGATCAGAGAGTACGGGCTTCCCTGAGCCGGAGCTCCTGCGGATGCGACGGCGTCAGAAATGAAAAAGCTCATTGAAATTCCCTCATTAAGTTATCAATTATTAAACATTTAAAGGCGGAACCGGTTTACCGATCCGACCGTAGAAGTCCGCAACAAACGCCTCTAATTTACCCTCTTCGATGGCCTGGCGTAAACCCGCCATCAGACGCTGGTAAAAGCGAAGGTTATGAATGGTATTCAAACGGGCACCGAGTATTTCGTTGCAACGGTCGAGATGATGCAAGTATGCGCGGCTGTAATTGCGACAGGTGTAACAATCACACTCGCTGTCCAGCGGAGAAGTATCATCCTTGTGCTTGGCATTACGGATTTTTACCACACCGTCAGTCACGAACAGATGCCCGTTACGCGCATTACGCGTCGGCATCACGCAGTCAAACATATCGATACCGCGACGCACGCCTTCCACCAGGTCTTCCGGCTTGCCGACGCCCATCAGGTAACGCGGCTTATCCGCCGGAATTTGCGGGCAAACGTGTTCGAGAATACGGTGCATGTCCTCTTTTGGCTCACCTACCGCCAAACCGCCCACAGCGTAACCATCAAAGCCGATCTCCACCAGCCCTTTTACTGAAACATCACGTAAATCTTCGTAAACACCGCCCTGAATGATGCCGAACAGCGCATTTTTATTGTTCAGTTTGTCGAAGCGCTGGCGGCTGCGCTGCGCCCAGCGCAGCGACATTTCCATCGAGCGCTTGGCATAGTCCCAGTCGGCCGGGTACGGCGTGCACTCGTCAAAAATCATCACGATGTCGGAACCCAGGTCATACTGGATTTCCATCGATTTTTCCGGGCTGAGGAACACTTTGTCGCCGTTGATCGGGTTACGGAAGTAAACGCCCTCTTCCTTGATTTTGCGCATCGCCCCCAGGCTGAACACCTGGAAACCGCCGGAGTCGGTGAGGATCGGGCCCGGCCACTGCATAAAATCATGCAGGTCGCCGTGCAGCTTCATGATCTCCTGCCCCGGGCGCAGCCACAGGTGGAAGGTGTTGCCCAGCAAAATCTGCGCGCCGGTCTCTTTCACTTCTTCCGGCGTCATGCCCTTCACGGTGCCGTAGGTGCCGACCGGCATAAAGGCCGGCGTTTCCACCACGCCGCGCTCAAAAATCAGCCGGCCGCGACGCGCGCGGCCGTCCGTCGTATCTAATTCGTACTTCACTTATCCTCCAGCATCAGAGAAACAGTCTGATGAGCTATAAAGGGGGCATATTCTAAACTAACAGCCAAAGCCGCACCACCAACCCGTCAATCAAATTGACCGCGGTCAGTTTTTGCAGCTGATTGTCAGCCCTTGGGCACGGCTGCGTCACGGCGAAGGTGTTCAAATATTGCCCCATTACTGATGATGGGATAGGGTACATCCCACGCCAATCAACAAGGAAAAGTGATGGATACGGTTGAAGAGTTACATGGGAGATATTTCTATGGCGGCTTGCATAATCTTTCCGCCAGCGAGCTTTATTTTTGGATCTTCATTGATGTGACTGCAGAACATTTTAGCGGCTCCAGCGCCGCTGCCCATGACCTGCTTGCCGCCTTTGCCATTTATTCAGGCAGAAACACCATACCGGTATCGGGCAAATTAGCAGACGCCAGGCCTGGCACGTCTAGAGCTTCTGTCTATTTTCGAAAGTTATTACGGGGGAAGAAACTCCCGGTGCCGCTTCCGACGCTCGTTGGCCCTCCAGGGCTGGAAGTGATCATGACCAAAAAGCTGGGCACCTTTGTCGGGCGCAGCGTCCCGGTTGTCGGATGGACAGTGGTTGCCGCCGACATCACCTATATCACATTGAAAACAACCGCCAGATACAACACGATAGCCCGCGGGAGCGATAGATTATGGTAACTGACGTTGAAAAAGCCGTGTTTGCTCTGGTTGAAGAATATAACGGCTTTTGGTTCTGGTTGCTCAAACGGTATCCGCTCACGAAAAGCACCGATCTCTGCAAAGATTTTCGCATGGCGCCCGAAGATGCCTATGAATTATTGGAGCGCTACGCTGAACAATTCAATATCGATCCAAAAGAGATTGCCTTTTCCAAATATTATCCGCAGAGCAGCCAGTCACAGCGGGAAGCGCTTACCATCGAGATGCTTATTGAATCCGCCAAGGCTGGACGCTGGTTGTACTAACGCCCATCCGTGCCACAGCAGCCCAAAAAAGCCGTCTGATGTCATCAATAATTGCAGTAGCGGGCCACGCACCCGCGCGGCCCGAACGCCTACTCGCCGACGGATTCTTGTTCCGCCTGCGGGTTACGGCTGATAAACATCGCATCGCCGTAGCTGAAGAAACGGTACTGCTCGGCCACCGCCTGCTGATAGGCGTGCATGGTGTGCTGATAGCCGGCAAACGCGGAAACCAGCATGATCAGCGTCGATTCCGGCAGGTGGAAATTGGTCACCAGCGCATCGATAACCTGATAGTGATAGCCCGGATAGATAAAGATGCTGGTGTCGTCGAAGAACGGCGCAATCAGCGCGTTCTTGCTGGCGGCGGCGGCGCTCTCCAGCGAGCGCACCGAGGTGGTACCCACGGCGACCACCCGCTTGCCGCGCGCCTTACAGGCCAGCACCGCATCCACCACCTCCTGCGGCACTTCGGCGTATTCGGCATGCATGATGTGGTCTTCAATGCTGTCCACCCGCACCGGCTGGAAGGTGCCGGCGCCGACGTGCAGGGTGACGAACGCCATCTCCACGCCCTTGTCGCGCAGCGCCGTCAGCAGCGGCTCATCGAAGTGCAGACCGGCGGTCGGCGCCGCTACCGCGCCCGGTTTCTCGCTGTAGACGGTCTGGTACAGTTCGCGGTCGGCGTCTTCGTCCGGCCGGTCGATATACGGCGGCAGCGGCATATGGCCGACATCATTCAAAATGGCGAACACGTCGCGCTCATCGTTGAAGCGCAGTTCGAACAGGGCGTCATGACGCGCCACCATGGTCGCGGCGATGCTTTCGTCATCACCCAGCAGCAGTTCGGCGCCCGGCTTCGGCGCTTTCGAGGCGCGCACGTGCGCCAGCACCCGGCTGTCGTCCAGTACGCGCTCCACCAGCACCTCAATCTTGCCGCCGCTGGCCTTGCGGCCGAAGATGCGCGCCGGAATCACCCGGGTGTTGTTAAACACCAGCAGGTCGCCGGCTTCCAATTTATCCAGCAGATCGGTGAATACGCCGTGCGTCAGTTCGCCGCTCGGCCCGTCCAACTGCAGCAGGCGGCAGCCGCTGCGCTGTGCTTGCGGGTAACGGGCAATCAAAGACTCGGGAAGTTCAAAGGAAAAATCGGCGACGCGCATGGTATTCACTTCAGCTAAAAAATAGGCGCTATAGTCTAAAGCCATGGGGGAAAGGCGGCAAGGAATAAGGCGAATTTCCCGCGTCCCGCCGCCGTCAGGGCACAGAACGGCGGATAACGATGGCGATTTTAAGGTATAGTGACCGGATGAATTTTCTTGCTCATCTCCATTTGGCCCAGTTGGCTGACAGCTCGCTGTTGGGCAACCTGCTGGCCGACTTTGTGCGCGGTAACCCGGCGGCGGACTATGCGCCCGAGGTGGCGGCAGGCATTATGCTGCACCGCCGCATCGACGCGCTGACGGACTCGCTGGCGCAGGTCAAACAGTGCCGCGACTACTTTGGCGCCGACTATCGCCGCGTGGCGCCCATCACGCTCGACGTGGTGTGGGACCACTTTCTGGCGCGCCACTGGCAGCAGATTGAACCGACGCGTTCGCTCAGCGATTTCACCCGCCAGGCGCGCGATCGGATTGTCCCCCATCTGGCGCAAACCCCCGAGCGCTTTCAGACCCTGAACCACTATCTCTGGTCGGAACGCTGGCTGGAGCGCTACGCCGAACTGCCGTTTATCGCCCAGGTGCTGCGCGGTATGGCCAACCGACGGCCGCGACTGGCGGCGCTGAGCGGCTCCTTTGCCGACGTGGAACGCCATTATCATCAGCTTGAAACACAGTTCTGGCAGTTTTATCCGCAGCTGATGGCGCAGGCGCGGGCCAAAAGCCTGTAACGGGGCCGGCAAGCGTGCGTGACAGCGCCGCCTGAGCATAATTTTATCGTTAACGCTTGCCCTTTTACGGGAAAAGGTTATTTTTAAGCTCTGCTGGATTAATTACTGATATCGATAGATAAAAACTATCTCATCGATTGGCGCTTTTGGCCTTTATTCGCCAACGCAAGACCCCTATACTGACCCAAGTTTTTGCCCGCGGTTTACCACCGCAGGCAGACATTAACCCTTAACTACTATTACAGGAGTAATCATGGTCCTGGTAACTCGTCAAGCCCCTGACTTCACCGCAGCTGCCGTACTTGGTAACGGCGAAATCGTTGAAAACTTCAACCTGAAAAAACACCTGAACGGCAAACCAGCCGTACTGTTCTTCTGGCCAATGGACTTCACCTTCGTGTGCCCTTCCGAGCTGATCGCATTCGATCACCGTTATGAAGAGTTCCAGAAGCGTGGCGTAGAAGTGGTTGGCGTTTCCTTCGACTCCGAGTTCGTTCACAACGCATGGCGTAAAACCCCTGTTGAAAACGGCGGCATCGGCGAAGTGAAATACGCAATGGTTGCTGACGTTAAGCGTGAAATCCAGAAAGCTTACGGCATCGAGCACCCAGAAGCGGGCGTTGCGCTGCGTGGTTCTTTCCTGATCGACAAAGACGGCGTTGTGCGTTCCCAGATCGTTAACGATCTGCCAATCGGCCGTAACATCGACGAAATGATCCGCACCGTTGATGCGCTGCAGTTCCATGAAGAGCACGGCGAAGTGTGCCCGGCTCAGTGGGAAAAAGGTAAAGAAGGTATGGGCGCGTCTCCAGACGGCGTGGCTAAATACCTGTCTGAAAACGCTGCCAAGCTGTAATTTCAGCCCCGGCGTTACTCACCGGCCAGCTTTGCTGGCCGGTTTTTTTATGCCCTATTGTTGTGCAAGCCCGCCGCGTTTTCCTTGTTTTGGTTCACATTCTCCCGTCAATATTCAGCGCGCACCGCGCCATGGCGCTACGCTGTAAGCGCTGGCCTGTTCTTTGCAGAGCCTGATAATAAAAAAACTGACAGGGTAGGAATAACAATGCTTTTAAATAAATGGAGTAAACCCCTGACCATGGCGGCGCTGTTGGTCAGCGGCAGCCTGCACGCCGCCTCCAGTCCGGCGGTGGAAGCACAACAGGGCATGGTGGTCACCTCGCAGCGCCTGGCCTCGCAGGTGGGCGTCGACATCCTGAAAATGGGCGGCAATGCGGTGGATGCCGCGGTGGCCGTGGGCTACGCGCAGGCGGTGGTCAACCCCTGCTGCGGCAATATCGGCGGCGGCGGCTTTATGACCGTCCATCTGGCCGACGGCACCGATACCTTTATCAACTTCCGTGAAACCGCGCCGGCGGCGGCCAGCGCCAATATGTATCTGGAGGCCGACGGCAAGGTGAAAAAAGACGCCAGCCTGTACGGCTATCTGGCCGCCGGCGTGCCGGGCACCGTGCTGGGGATGGAAACCGCACGCAAAAAATATGGCAAGCTGAGCCGTGAGCAGGTGATGGCGCCGGCCATCAAGCTGGCGCGGGAAGGTTTTGTGCTGACGCGCGCCGATACCGATATCCTCGACACCACCGTGGCGCGTTTTAAACAGGATCCGGAAGCGGCCAGAATCTTCCTGCGCAAAGACGGCAGCGCGCTGCAGCCGGGCGACCGGCTGGTTCAGAGCGACCTGGCCAATACGCTGGAAGCTATCGCCAAGCAGGGGCCGAACGCCTTCTACCACGGCAAAATTCCGCAGGCGGTGGAAGCGGCGGCCCGCAAGGGCGGCGGCATTCTGACCGCCGATGACTTCGCCAACTATAAAGTCACCGAAACGGCGCCGATTACCTGCAGCTACCGCGGCTATAAGTTCGTCTCATCGCCGCCGCCCAGCTCCGGCGGCGTCACGCTGTGTGAAACGCTGAATATCCTGGAAGGTTACGATCTGAAGAGCATGGGCTTTAACTCGGCGGCGGCCATCCACACCATGACCGAAGCCATGCGCCACGCCTATATGGATCGCAACACCTACCTCGGCGACCCGGCCTTTATCAGCAACCCGATCGACCGGCTGGTCAGCAAAAGCTACGCCGAGCAGATCCGCAAGCAGATTGTTCCCGGCAAGGCGACGCCGTCGACCAACGTGCAGCCGGGCATGGAGCCGCATGAAAAACCGGAAACCACCCACTACTCCATCGTCGATCATGACGGCAATGCGGTCTCCACCACCTACACCGTCAACGGCCGCTTCGGCGCGGTGGTGATTGCCCCCGGCACCGGCTTCTTCCTCAATGACGAAATGGATGACTTCACCGTGAAGGTCGGCGAGAAAAACCTCTACGGCCTGGTGCAGGGCACCGCCAACGCCATCGCCCCCGGTAAGCGCCCACTATCGTCGATGAGCCCGACGCTGGTGACCAAAGACAATAAAATCTTTATGGTGCTCGGCTCGCCGGGCGGCTCACGCATTATCACCATCACGCTGCAGACCGCGCTTAACGTCATCGACCACGGCATGGCGCCGCAGGAGGCGGTGGATGCGCCGCGTATTCACCACCAGTGGCTGCCTGACGAGGTTTATTACGAACAGCGCGGCGTCTCTGCCGATACGCTGAGCCTGCTGCAGAAGATGGGCTACAAGATGGTGGAGCAGACGCCGTGGGGCGCGGCCGAGCTGATTCTGGTCGGTCTTCCGGGCGCGGCGGGCGTTGCGCCGGCCAACTCCGGCAATGATTCGGCGGTCTCCGGCAAGGTGCGCGAAGGTTATCTGTACGGCGCCAACGACGTACGCCGCCCTGCCGGCGCGGCAATCGGCTACTGATCCTGTTCCGGGGGCCGTTCGGCCCCCGTTTTACGCCGTCACAGCCGCCAGACGCTCGCCGACTCCGCCGTCAGACGCAGCGTCACCCCCTCGCCCTGCGCCGACAGTTCGCCCTCGCCTTCCAGCTTCTGCCAGTCGCCCGACGTTAACAGCGGGCTGCACGCCAGCCGCAGCGCCGGATTAGCGCCACCGCGCTGCAGCGCCACCAGCACGCGCTCCTGCTGGTAAGTACGTACAAACACCAGCGTTTCCCCCTGCGCGAACAGCACCTGACAGCCGCCGCGCCGCAGCGCCAGGCTCTGTCGGCGCAGCGCCGCCATACGCTGAAACAGCGTCAACAACGGCCGATCCCAGCGCGCCTCATCCCAGGGGAACGGCTTACGGCACAGCGGATCGTTATCGCCGTCCAGTCCCACTTCATCGCCGTAATACAGGCAGGGCACGCCAATCCAGCTCATCAGCCACACCGCCGCCATGCGCATCCGCGCCATATTGCCGCCCAGCAGGGTCAGAAAACGCGGCGTATCATGACTGTCGAGCTGATTAAACATCATCAGCTGGCGGTTATGCGGCAAACCGGCGCGGTAATCATCCATCCATGCCGCAACGGCGGCGGCGTCCAGCTCAATCGGGTGACGCGCCACATCAACGCCCGCCAAAAACGCCCGCAGCGGCAGGGCAAAGCCCATATAGTTCATCGCCGCGTCTTCCACGCCGGCATGCAGCCAGCGGCGCGCATCGCCAAAATGTTCGCCCACCAGATAGGCGGCGGGATTTACCTCTCTGGCTGCCTGATAGATGCCCGCCAGATGGCGCAGGTTGCCGCCGGCGCCGCCGTTCTCCCCGAGCATATGCACCACGTCCAGCCGCCAGCCGTCGATGCTGTACGGCGGCTTCAGCCAGTAGCGCACCACGCTGTCGGCATCGCCATAGATCGCCGCCGCCACCTGCGGCTCGGCGTAGTTCAGCTTCGGCAGGCTGGCGTTGCCTTTCCAGGTTAATGCGGTGCCGTCAGGGTAAAAGTTAAACCAGTGGCGGTAGCGGGAATCCGCATGATGGCAGGCGCCCCCTTCGCCCTGCCGGTGGCGGTCAAACCACGGGTGCGAGTCGCCGGTATGGTTAAACACGCCGTCCAGCAGCAGTTTCATGCCAATCTTGTGAGTGCTTACTCGCAAACGCAGCAGCGCCGCGTCGCCGCCCAGGTACGGATCCACCTGATAGTAATCCTCGGTATCGTATTTATGCACGCTGGGCGCGGTGAAAATCGGGTTGAGGTACAACGCGGTAACCCCCAGTTGCTGCAGATAGGGCAGCCGCTGGACGATGCCGTCCAGATCGCCGCCGTAAAAGGTCGAGGCCGCCAGCCGTTCGTCCAACGGCTGTTGCCAGCTGCGCCGCTCCACCGGCGTGCCGGCCGCGTGATGCACGTAACTGCCGCTCTGGATCCCATGCTCACCGCCGCTGCAGGCGAAGCGATCGGGAAATATCTGGTAAAACAGCTGGTCCGCCACCCAGCCCGGGCCGTCGTCCGGCTCATCGAGCGCAAACTGCGCCAGCTGCGGCAGCGGCGTCAGCGACCAGCCCCGCGGGCCAAACCAGCGCTGGCGGTCGGCCCACAGCAGCTTAAAGCAGTAGCGCCGCGTCGCCTCCCCCTCATTCAGCGTCAGGCTGGCGCGATAGCACAGCCGGCCGTCAACCGCCTGCGCCGCCATCGGCAGCAGCCACTCTTCGTTATCCGGTTCCGCGCGCAGCAATACCTGCAGAGGCGGCGCTTCCGCCTGCACCCACAGCGTAATCTCCAACTGCTGCCCATTCTTAACCACAAACGGCGGTACCGGCAGATGCCAGGCTTCAAGCATAACTCCCCTCCTGCTGTTGTCAGCGCCAATCACACGATAGCTGGCGCCACCATGCCACGTCGCTCAGCGGCGTCCCTCATCTGCTGACGCTAAAAACGGGGGAGGAGCCGGGAGGCTGAGAGGAGGAAATCGTGCTAACTTAATGTAAAAATTGGTAAACCGGTACACATTGTGCGGCGTGGGCTTTAGGCTTACGCCCCTGCCCGTTTCGTGGCTATCGTTAACGCATTTTATGGAGGTGCTATGCAACAACGGATTGCTCAATGGTTAGATCAGTTTGGCATCGAATTTACCGACATCATGTCGCTAGTGCTGGTACTGGTGCTGATCGCCCTGATCTCGGTGGTTATTCACTTTATCCTGCACCGCGTGGTGCTGGCGGCGATTCAGCGCCGCGGCCAGCAGTCGCAGCGCGTCTGGCAGCAGGCGCTGACCCAGTACAAGCTGTTCCAGCGCGCGGCGCTGCTGCTGCAGGGCGTGATCATCAACCTGCAGGCGCTGCTGTGGCTGCACAGCGGCAGCCAGACCCAGGCGGTGATCGTTACCGCCGCGCAGGTGTGGATCATGGCCTACGCCCTGCTGACGCTGTTCTCGCTGCTGGATACCCTGCTGGCGGTGCTGCGCGAAAGCCCGGCCGCCAATCAGCTGCCGCTACGCGGCATCTTCCAGAGCGTGAAGCTGATCGCCGCCATTTTAATCGGCATCATGATCGTCTCGCTGCTGATGGGGAAATCACCGCTACTGCTGCTCAGCGGCTTGGGCGCCATGACCGCGGTGCTGATGTTGGTATTTAAGGATCCGATTCTGGGCCTGGTGGCCGGTATCCAGCTGTCCGCCAACGATATGCTGAAAATCGGCGACTGGCTGGAGATGCCGAAATACGGCGCCGACGGCGCGGTAACCGATATCGGCCTGACCACGGTCAAAGTGCGCAACTGGGACAACACCGTCACCACCATCCCGACCTATGCGCTGATCTCCGATTCATTTAAAAACTGGCGCTCAATGTCGGAGTCCGGCGGCCGTCGCATCAAGCGCAGCATCAATATCGACACCACCAGCGTGCACTTCCTCTCCGAGCAGGAAGAGCAGCGTCTGAACCGCAACCCACTGCTGCAGCACTATTTGAATCACAAAACGGAAGAGCTGGATCAGTACAACCAGCAGGCGCAGGTGGATCTCAGTTCGCCGCTTAACGGCCGCCGCCTGACCAACCTCGGCACGCTGCGCGCCTACCTGGAAGCCTACCTGCGCGCCCATCCGCATATCCACCAGCACATGACGCTGATGGTGCGCCAGCTGGCGCCGACGCCGGAAGGGGTGCCGCTGGAGATCTACGCCTTTACCAACACCACGGTCTGGGCGCAGTACGAAAGCATTCAGTCGGATATTTTCGACCATCTTTTTGCGGTGATTGGCGAGTTCGACCTGCGTATTTGCCAGACGCCGACCGGCTATGACATGCGCAGCATGCTGACAGAAGTCCGTCCGGCGGCCGACGTTTCCTGAACCAACCTGACGTAATTATTTCTGCTGGTAATTATTCGGCTCTGATTGCCAGCAGATATCTCCCAGCCCTGTTCTTTTCACGGCAAAACGGCGTTAATGCGACAAGACTCAACCATTGGGGAACACGCATGCGCCTGACACGGCTCAAACACCGCTTTTTCACCCTGCTCAGCACGCTGCTGTTTATCGGCTGCCTGCACAGCGCCGCGCGCGCCGAAGGGCGTCTGCAAACCACGCTGCAGCCGGCGCTGAGTATCGTAAGCAGCGATATGCAGGATATTCGTGAAGCGCTGACGCGCTATGCCGGTGAAGACGACGACGCCCCCAATCCCCTCTCCCGCGCCGAAACCCGCACCGCCGAACGCAGAGGCTCGGAGGAAGAGTGATAAAGCCGATACCGGGCCTTACCCTGTCAGGATATCTCTTAACATCAACATGATGGGTTAGTTTTCCCCGTAGCCACAGATTCGGGTGTTGACCTTTAGCGCGCATCACGGGCTGCCGAACAAGGAACCCGAGCCAGGGGCAACCGGACAGGGATGTCCGGTTGAGGCGACACAGGCAGGGATGCCTGTAGAGCCGACCCGCCCGGCGACGGTGACGCAGAGAGGGTACCCGCGTAGCGGGCAGAACGTGCCTAAGCGCGGGCGCGGGTGCAGGGGCCGCGCCTACGGCCCCTGCAATTGCCGTCCACAGTCGTTACAGAGAAATACCGCTCGTTTACGGCAATTCTTCCCGCTCATAACTTACAGAAAACGAAAAAATGCCGGTCAGTAAAAACTGACCGGCATACAGATATCACATCATATTAAATCGTACTAAAGCGCTAGAAAACCTTACGCCGTCTGCGCCCGCTTCTTCTGACGATTCACCTTCACCCAGTACCCCACCAGCAGCAGCACCACCCACACCAGCCCGGCATACAGCGACACGCGGGTCGTCGGGAAGTAACCAATCAGGCCGATAATAAAGGCCAGGAAAATAATCGCGATAACCGAGGTAAACACCCCGCCGCGCAGCGGGAATGCCAGTTCTTTCACCTGCTGTTTGTTCAGCGTGCGGCGGAACGCAATCTGTGAGAACAGGATCATAATCCACACCCACACGGTGGCGAAGGTCGCCAGCGAAGCAATCACCAGGAACACGCTTTCCGGCATGATGTAGTTGAGGTACACCGCAATCAGCAGCGCGGCCATCATCACCACCACCGTCACCCACGGAATGCCGCGTTTGGAGACCTTACTGAAGATTTTCGGCGCATGGCCCTGCTCCGCCATGCCGTGCAGCATCCGGCCGACGCCGAACACATCGCTGTTAATCGCTGACAGCGAGGCGGTAATCACCACAAAGTTGAGGATACCGGCCGCAACGGTGATGCCCATATGCTGGAAGGTGAGAACAAACGGGCTGCCGTTGGTGCCGACCTGATTCCACGGATAGATCGACATAATCACGAACAGCGTACCGACGTAGAACACCAGGATGCGCCACGGCACCGAGTTGATCGCTTTTGGAATCGATTTTTTCGGGTCGTTGGCCTCGCCGGCGGTGATGCCGATAATCTCAATACCGCCGTAGGCGAACATCACCAGCTGTAGCGACAGGATCATGCCCATCACGCCGTGGCTGAAGAAGCCGCCGTTGCTCCACAGATTGTGAATGCCGGTCGGCTGCCCGCCGTTGCCGATGCCCCAGATGATAATGCCGATACCGGCGGCAATCATGATAATGATGGTGGCAACTTTAAAGAACGAGAACCAGAACTCCAGCTCGCCGAACACCTTCACGCTCATCAGGTTGATGGCGCCGATAATCAGCACCACGCTCAGCACCCAGATCCAGTGCGGCACCTCGGGGAACCAGACGCCCATATAGATGCCGAACGCGGTCACGTCGGCAATGGCGACGATCAATATCTCAAAGCAGTAGGTCCAGCCGGTGATATAGCCGGCCATCGGGCCAAGATAGTCCTGGGCATAGCGCGAGAAAGAGCTGGCCTGCGGATTATTGACCGACATCTCTCCTAGCGCGCGCATAATGATAAAGGCGATCACACCGCCAATCAGATACGCCAGCAGAACGCTGGGCCCCGCCATTTTGATGGCGTCAGCAGAGCCGTAGAACAGCCCGGTGCCGATTGCCGACCCGAGCGCCATAAAGCGGATGTGGCGCGTGCTGAGGCCACGTTTCAACTTATTGGCGGCGGGTGTTACTGATTCCTGTTGCATTTAAAGACCTGTCTTCTTATACACAAAAAAGCCACGGACAAGTCCGTGGCCTCAAAATCAGACCGGGAAAAATTAATGCGCGGTCGCTTCAGAGCGCGAGCATACCCGATCGTAGATGGCGGCCAGTACCAGCATCAGTACGGAAGGCGGCAGCCATGCCAATCCCTGACCTGCCAGAGGCAGGTGCGTGCTCCATGCCGGCAGCAGATTTTCGAAGCCGGCGGCCTTCACCGCGTCAAGGATACCAAACAACAGGCTGACGAGCATCACCGGCGCAATCACCTTCGGCGCACTATTCCACATCCGCATGGTGAAGCTCAACACCACCAGCACGATGCACGGCGGATAAATGGCGGTCAGCACCGGGATCGACAGGTGAATCAGATGGCTCAGGCCCAGGTTGGAGACGAACATCGAGAACAGGCCCAGAATAAACACCAGCGTTTTATACGAGAACGGCAGGTATTGGGCAAAGAACTCGGCGCAGGCACAGGTCAGACCGACCGCGGTCACCATGCAGGCAATAAAGATCAGCGCCGCCAGGAAGAAGCTGCCCAGGCCGCCGAAGGTGTTCTGTACGTAGGCATGCAGGATCACCGCGCCGTTGGTCGCCTCCGGCACCAGCACGCCGCTGCCGGAACCCAGCTTGAACAGGCTCAGGTAAACCAGTGTCAGACCCACGCCGGCGATCAAACCCGCAAAAATGGTGTAACGGGTCAGCAGGCCGTTGTCTTTCACCCCGCGCGAGCGCGCGGCGTTAACGATAACGATGCCGAATACCATCGCCCCCAGCGTATCCATGGTCAGATAGCCATTCACAAAACCGGAAGAGAAAGGCACGTGCTGATAGGCATCTACCGCAGGAATCGGCGTACCGGCCGGCCAGATCAGCGCGGCGATGCCCAGCACGCCCAGCGCGACAATTTTCAGCGGCGCCAGAATATGGCCGACGGTGTCGAGCAGACGGCCCGGATAGAGGGAAATGCCGATCACCAACGCAAAGTAGACCAGGCTGTAGACCAGCAGCGGCATCGCGCCGTCGCCGGTCAGCGGAGCAATCCCTACCTCAAACGACACGGTCGCGGTGCGCGGCGTCGCAAACAGCGGCCCGACGGCCAGGTAGCAGACGGTCGCCAGCAGCAAGCCGGCGGTGCGGCCGATCGGCGTACTCAGGGCGTCCACGCCGCCGCCGACGCGCGCCAGCGCAATCACCGTCATCACCGGCAAACCAACGGCGGTAATCAGAAAGCCCAGCGCCGCGATCCAGACGTGCTCACCGGACTGCAGCCCCACCATCGGCGGGAAAATAATATTCCCGGCGCCGACAAACAAGGCAAAGGTCATAAAACCCAATGCCAGAATATCTTTTGACGTTAAACGATGACTCATAGGATGTCGTGTTGCCTGTTCAAATGAAAAAAAGTGTTCTTTTAACGGCGGTTCGCCATTCGCTGTCGGCCTGCCATTTCATCACAAGAGCAATAAGAGCAAGAAAACGCAGACCGCTCGGGCGTTTTGTCCTTATGCAAAATTGACCACTCTTGAAGATGGGCAGAATGTTAGAAGTTATAAAATGGAGGATTAGTCCAACAACGGAGGGTAAGTAAAACGTTTATAGCGCCAAAAGGCAAGGCTCACGGGGAAATGCAGAGCGATCGACCAGATAAATATTCATCACCAGTCGATCGCACCAGTCTTCAGGAAATATGCCCTACATGATTTGTATCATTTTTAACCAACACGCTCACAAAACGTGAAGCATTGCGGGTTAAACCGCGCGAAAACGCCAATATCAGCGGCATTTCCGCGCAGAACAAACGGCCGGCCGGCGGTTACCAGAGCTGGCCGGCAATGCTGACCACGCTGCTCAGTTTATCCCACTGCTGCTGCTCGCTCAGGCTGTTGCCCTCTTCGGTCGAGGCGAAGCCGCACTGGGTGCTCAGGCACAGCTGCTCAGGAGCGACGTACTGCGCCGCTTCCTGCAGACGCAGCTTAACCTGCTCCGGGTTTTCCAGCTCGCCGTCTTTGGTGGTGATCAGCCCCAGCACCACCTTTTGCTTGCCGGGCTTGATAAAGCGCAGCGGTTCGAAGCCGCCGGAACGCTCGTTATCGTACTCCAGGAAGAAGGCGTCGATATTCACCTGACCAAACAGGATCTCCGCCACCGGCTCATAGCCCCCCTCCGAGATCCAGGTGGAGCGGAAGTTGCCGCGACAGACGTGCAGCCCGATGGTCAGATCGTCCGGCTTGCCGGCGATCGCCGTATTCAGCACGTCGGCATAGATACGCGCCAGCTGGTCGGGATCTTCGCCGCGCTCGCGGATCTGGCGGCGCTGATCGTCAGAACAGAGGTAGGCCCACACCGTATCGTCCAGCTGCAGGTAGCGGCAGCCGGCGTCATAAAACGCCCGGATGGCATCGCGATAGGTTTGCGCCAGATCGGCAAAGTAAGCATCCAGCTGCGGATAGACCGCGCTGTCGATCGCCTGGCGCCCGCCGCGGAAATGCAGCACGCTCGGGCTGGGAATGGTCATCTTCGGCTGCGCATCGCCGGCAATCTGCTGCAGGAAACGAAAATCCGCCAGCATCGGGTGCTGCGGGTTAAAGCCCAGCTTGCCCGTCACCTTGACGCTACGCGCCTTGGTCTGCACGCCGTTGAACTGGATGCCCTGTTCGGCATCGTAACCCTGCACGCCGTCCAGCCCCTCAAGAAAATCAAAATGCCACCAGGCGCGGCGAAACTCACCGTCGGTCACCACCGCCAGCCCCAGCTGACGCTGTTTGTCCACCGCCTGGCGGATCTGCTCGTCTTCCACCGACCGCAGCTGCGCCGCATCAATCTCACCGCGCTGAAACTGCTGACGCGCGCTTTTCAGCGCCGCAGGACGTAATAAACTGCCGACAACGTCAGCGTGAACGGCATGATTGCAATTGCACATCTTTTCCACTCCCGGTGTCCGACAGATGCAGAGCGTGCGCCCGCCGGAATGATTTACACATTAAATGATTACGCTGGGTTACAACTAGACATCCAGACGTCTAAATAGCTAAAATCATCCTGTCATGGGTGATGCCCGGCGGCAATGGAGAAATTTTCATGGGTGTTGAAAGAAATTCATGATGGCGGGTATGCCCCGGCCGCAGCACCCGGCGTACGGCGGCGGAGGCGGCTACTTCAGCCCCAATTCAAGGCGGGTTTTACGCAGGGTTTCCGGCGACAGCGGCAGGTAGCCGTCCTGATTTACCAGCGCCTGTCCCTGCGCGGACAGCACCCGGTCGAGAAACGCCGCCGTCAGCGGCTCCAGCGGCCGCTGCGGCGCTTTGTTGATGTAAATATACAGATAGCGCGCCAGCGGATAACTGCCGTTGCGCACGTTGGCGACGCTGGGCGTCACGTAGCGATCGCCCCGCTCCGCCAGCGGCAACAGCCGGACGCCGCTGGCGCGAAAGCCGATGCTGGCATAGCCGATGCTGTTCAGCGAACCGGACACCGCCTGCACCACCGACGCCGAGCCGGGCAGCTCATTTACCCGCGCCATAAAGTCGCCGCCGCACAGCGCGCGCAGTTTGAAATAGCCGTAGGTGCCGGAAGCCGAATTGCGGCCAAAGCGCTGAATGCTGCGCTGCGCCCAGGCGCCCGGCAGCGCCAGCTGCCCCCATTTGTCCAGCGCCGCAGCCGCGCCGCAGCGGCGGGTGGCGGAGAAAATCTGATCCAGCTGGCCAAGATTCAGCCCAGGCAGCGGGTTGTCCTGATGCACCAGAACCACCAACGCATCGACCGCCACCGGCACCGCCAGCGGCGCATAGCCATAACGCTGTTCAAACGCCGCCAGCTCCGCCGCCTTCATCGGCCGGCTCATCGGCCCCAGCTGCGCGGCGCCGGCGGCCAGCGCCGTCGGCGCGGTCGATGAACCGGCGGCCTGCATCTGCAGGTTGATATTCGGGTAGTGCTGGCTGAAATCCTGCGCCCACAGCGACATCAGGTTCGCCAGCGTGTCGGAACCGACGCTGGAAAGATTGCCGGACAGCATGCCGTCCGGCTGCGCCCGCAGGCCGAAGCTGCACAGTAACAGCAGGCAGAGCCCTACCCCTCGGGTCAGTCGCATAGCGGTGCCTCACGCATTAATTGTTCAGCGCATTCTCTGACAAAGCGCCCGGTACAATCAACCGGTTAGGCAGGGTAAAGATAAAGCGGGTGCCGCTGCCCGGCTCGCTGAGCACCTCCAGCCGCGCATCGTGATGGCTGAGGGCGTGCTTGACGATCGCCAGCCCCAGCCCGCTGCCGCCGGTCTGCCGCGAACGCGCCTTGTCCACGCGGTAAAAGCGCTCGGTCAGGCGCGGCAGGTGCTCGGCGGCGATGCCCGGCCCGTTGTCGCTGACCTGGAACTGCGCCCCCTGCGGCGTCCGCTGCCAGCTTACCTCGATATGCGTGCCTGCCGGCGTGTGATTCACCGCGTTATACACTAGGTTGGACACCGCGCTGCGCAGCTGGTCATCGTTGCCGTAGACCTTCAGCGCCTCGTTAACGCGGAAACGAATCTCATGCCGGCCGCCGCTAAGCGACTGCGCCTCACGCTGCAGCACCCGCAGCATCAGGGGCACGTCCACCGTCTCATTCATCTCGATAATCGGCGCCGCCTCGATGCGCGACAGCGTCAGCAGCTGCTTCACCAGCCCGTCCATGCGTCGGGTTTGTTCCTGCATGGTGGCCAGCGCCTTACCGCGCAGCGAACCGTTCGGCTCGTCGTCGCCCATCATTTCCAGATAGCCCTGCAGCACGGTCAGCGGCGTGCGCAGTTCGTGGCTGACGTTGGCGAAGAAGTTGCGCCGCGCCCCTTCCAGCTGGCGCATCTGCGTCACGTCGCGCGCCACCATCAGCAGCTGCCCTTCCGAATACGGCATCACGCGGAATTCCACGTAGTGCTCATTATTCAGCTGCAGCGTCAGGGGTTTATCAAAGGACTGCTGTTGCAGATAGTGGCTGAACTCCGGGTAGCGCAGCAGGTTGAGAATATGCTGGCCGTTATCCTCCGGCCAGCGAAAGCCGAGCAGATGCTGCGCCAGCCCGTTGCACCAGAAAATATTGCCCTCTTCGGTGGTCATCACCACCGCATCCGGCAGCGATTCGGCGCCGCTGCGAAAGCGCTTGATCAACAGCGCCAGTTCGC
The DNA here is from genome assembly GCF_000330865.1 of Serratia sp. FGI94. NCBI lineage: Bacteria > Pseudomonadati > Pseudomonadota > Gammaproteobacteria > Enterobacterales > Yersiniaceae > Serratia > Serratia sp. FGI94. Next base: position 1,026,854 of record NC_020064.1, on the reverse strand, counting down.
GCCGCCGCCGGCGGTTGCGCTGCTGCATCTGGTACAGGCCGTAAAACAGCGGCTCCCAGCTCCAGCGCCCCGGCGGCGGCGTCATGCTGCGGTCGACCCACAGCCAGTGGGAAAGCTTCAGCTGGTTGTAGAAGTTCCAGCCCAGCGCCGCCAGCACGGCGATCAGCAGTAACCAGGGGAGATAGCCGAAAATCAGCCCCAACAGCAGGGCGGGCAGGCAAAAAAGGGCCAGCTCAAGAGCCAGCCTTTTCCAGGAAAGGCGTTCTAGCACGGCATGCTCTCCGACGCTGCGCGGTTAATAGCGCGTTGAAAAGCGGTAACCTGTGCCGCGAACGGTTTGGACCATTTTGTCATGACCACTGCTCTCCAGCGCCTTGCGCAGCCGGCGGATATGCACATCAACGGTGCGGTCTTCCACATAAACGTTAGTGCCCCAGACGTGATTAAGCAACTGTTCGCGGCTGTAAACGCGCTCCGGGTGGGTCATAAAGAAATGCAGCAGTTTGAATTCGGTGGGGCCCATGTCCAGCGGCTGTTCATTAGCCATCACCCGGTGTGATGACGGGTCGAGGCTCAGCCCCTGCATCTCAATCACCTCTTCCACCGCCATCGGTGAAATACGGCGCATCACCGCCTTGATGCGCGCCACCAGCTCCTTCGGCGAGAACGGCTTGGTGATGTAATCGTCAGCGCCGACTTCCAGGCCGCGCACCCGGTCTTCCTCTTCGCCACGCGCCGTCAGCATCATCACCGGAATGTCGCGGGTCAGCGCTTCGCGCTTCATATGTTTGATAAATTGAATGCCGGAACCGCCGGGTAACATCCAGTCCAGCAACACTAAATCGGGGAACGGCTCAGACAGGCGCGTTACGGCACTGTCATAATCTTCGGCTTCCAACGGTTGGTAACCATTCTGTTCCAACACAAAGCACACCATCTCGCGAATCGGCGCTTCGTCTTCCACCACCAGTATGCGTCTTGCCATCGTCAATCCTGCCAATGTGTTAGCGTTCACAATTTGTTTGCGGGCGCCATTATGCGTCAGTTTTGTGACAGATTTATGAAATTAACCACTCAGTAACATTCACACTATAAATGATTCTTACCATGGCGGGCGCGTAACCGCCGGAATAGATAGAAATAGCATATTTTTACCCGCCAACCCGTATAATCATCGTCAACGTTTTACCGCCGCCGCGTTTCGCCCCGGCCAAACGGCGGCCTATTCCCGGGAGAGTCATGCGCCTGATACACACCTCTGACTGGCATTTGGGTCAGTACTTTTTCACCAAAAGCCGCGCCGCCGAGCATCAGGCATTTCTGCGCTGGCTGATTGCGCAGATCGAACAGCACCAGGTGGACGCGTTGATCGTCGCCGGCGACCTGTTTGATACCGGTTCGCCGCCGAGCTACGCGCGCGAACTGTACAACCGCTTTGTGGTGGAACTGCAGCAGACCGGCTGCCAGCTGGTGGTGCTGGGCGGCAACCACGACTCCGTGGCGACGCTGAATGAATCCCGCGAGCTGCTCTCCTGCCTGAATACCACCGTGATCGCCAACGCGCAGCCCGACGCCGGGCAGCAGATCGTGACGCTTAACCGACGCGACGGCCAGCCCGGCGCGCTGCTGTGCGCCATCCCGTTCCTGCGTCCGCGCGATTTGCTGACCAGCCGCGCCGGCGAATCCGGCACGCAGAAGCAGCAGGCGCTGCAGGAAGCCATCGCCGGCCATTATCAGGCGCTGTATCAGGCGGCCTGCGCGCAGCGCGAGGCGCTCGGCCTGACGCTGCCGATCGTCGCCACCGGCCACCTGACCACCGTCGGCGTCACCACCTCGGATTCGGTGCGCGATATCTATATCGGCACGCTGGACGCCTTCCCGGCGCAGGCCTTTCCGCCGGCGGACTATATTGCCCTGGGGCATATCCACCGGGCGCAGCAGGTAGCCAAAAGCGAGCATATCCGCTACAGCGGCTCGCCGATCCCGCTCAGCTTTGACGAGCTGGGCAACGCCAAAAGCGTGTTTATGGTCGACTTCGCCGACGGTGGGCTGCAGCAGGTCACCCCGCTGTCGGTCCCGCTCTTCCAGCCGATGCAGCTGATCAAGGGCGATCTGGCGCAGATCGAACGGCAGCTGCAGCAGTTTGCCGATTATCAGGGCGAGCTGCCGGTATGGCTGGATATTGAGGTGGCGACGCAGGATTACCTCAGCGATATTCAGCGCCGCATTCAGGCGCTGGCGGATAATCTGCCGGTGGAAGTGGTGCTGCTGCGGCGCAGCAAGGAGCAGCGCCGTCAGGCCATTGAGCAGCAGGATAAAGAGACGCTGAACGAACTGAGCGTGGACGAGGTGTTTGAACGCCGGCTGGCGCAGGAAAGCGAACTGGAAGAGGCGCGGCGCGGCCGGATGCGCGACATGTTCCGCCAGACGGTGAACGCGCTGCAGGATGAGGAGCCATCGGCATGAAAATTCTGAGCCTGCGGCTGAAAAACCTCAACTCGCTGCAGGGCGAGTGGAAAATAGACTTCAGCGCCGAGCCGTTCGCCAGCAACGGCCTGTTCGCCATCACCGGCCCGACCGGCGCCGGCAAAACCACCCTGCTCGACGCCGTCTGTCTGGCGCTGTATCACCAGACACCGCGACTGCACGTCTCCCCCAGCCAGAACGATCTGATGACGCGCCACACCGCCGAATCGCTGGCCGAGGTGGAGTTCGAGGTCAAGGGCGTCGGCTACCGCGCCTTCTGGAGCCAGCGTCGGGCCAAAAACGATCCGAACGGCAATCTGCAGGCGCCGAAGGTCGAACTGGCGCTGCTGGCGGACGGCAAGATCGTCGCCGACAAGGTGCGCGACAAGCTGGAGGCGGTCGCCGCCATCACCGGCCTCGACTTCGGCCGCTTTACCAAATCGATGATGCTGTCGCAGGGGCAGTTCGCCGCCTTCCTCAACGCCGACGCCAACGACCGCGCCGAGCTGCTGGAGGAGTTAACCGGCACCGAAATCTACGGCCGGCTGTCCGAGCGGGTGTTCGAACAGCATAAGCAGGCCAAACTGGAGCTGGACGCGCTGCACCAGCGCGCCAGCGGCATTGAGCTGCTGAGTGACGAACAGCGCCAGCAGCTGGACACGCAGCTCGAGGCGCTGCGTCAGGAAGAGACCACGCTTAATCAGCGCGATGAGCAGCAGCGGCAGACGCTGGGCTGGCTGCAGCAGTGGCAGCGCCTGCACCAGCAGCGACAGCAAGGCCAGCAGCGCTTACAGGTGCTGCAGCAGGAGCAGGAACAGGCCGAACCGCAGCTGCAGACGCTGGCGCGCAGCGAACCCGCCGAGCGGCTGCGTCCGCTGCACAATGAGCGCCAGCGCTGCCGCGATGAGCTGCAGGCGTCGCAGCAGCAGCTGACCCGGCTCGACCAGCAGCTACAGCAACAGACCGCACAGCTGGCGCCGCTGCAGCAGGCGCTGGAGCAGGCGCGCGCCGAACAGCAGAAACAGGCGGAGCACCGCCAGCAACAGCAGCAGTTGATCGACGAACAGGTGCTGCCGCTCGATCACCAGATCGCACAGCTGAGCAAAAGCCGCGCTGAACTGCAGCAGAACCGCGACGAGGCCGTGCGCCAGTGCGGGCAACAACAACAGACGCTGGAGGCGCTGCGCGCCGAACGCGCCCAGCTGGCGACGCAGGCCGAACAGCATCAGACGCAGCTGAGCGCCCTGACCCAGGCGCTCGCCGCGCAGCAGCAGCAACAGAGCGCGCTGGAGGCCGAAACGCCGCTGGCCGCCCTGCGCCAGCGCCTGCAGCAGCTGAGCGATCTGCGCCCGACGCGCCAACAGCTGGCGACCCTGTCGTCGCTGGCGCAGCAGCTCGACCAGCGGCTGACGCAGCAGCGGCAGGAACTGCTCGCCGGTCAGCAACAATTGCAACAGCTGGCGCCGCAGTTAGAGCAGGCCAGACAGCAGTATCAACAACATAAAACTCTGCAGGCGGAGGTGGAAAAAACCCTCGAGCTTGAGCAGCGTATCGTCAGCCTGGAGGCCGAACGCGCCCGGCTGCAGACCGGCGCGCCCTGCCCGCTGTGCGGCTCCACCGAACATCCGGCCGTCACCGAGTACCAGACGCTCAATCCGTCGGCCAGCGCCCGGCGTCTTGATACGCTGCGCCAGCAGACCGAGACGCTGTATAAAAGCGGCGTCGAACTGCGCGCCCGTCACGACGGCCTGCAGCAGCAACAACAGCGCCAGCAGCAGGCGCTGGAGCAGGACGAGCAGCAGCTGGCGGCCCATCGGCAGCGCTGGAGCACCCTGACCGCCGAACTGGCGTTTGATTTCGATCTGCAGGAGAGCGAACGCCTGCAGCAGTGGCTAAGCGACTGCGACCGCGAAGAGCGGGAAGGCCAGCAGCACCTCAGCCGGCATGAGCAGGCGGCGCAGGCGGTACAGCAGGCCAAAGACGCGCTGAGCGCGCTGCAGAGCGCGCAGCAGCAGGCGCAGCAGCAGACGGCGCTGTTGAATGAACGCCTGACGCTGCTGGACAAACAGTATGCCGACGCCCGGCAGCAGCAACAGCGTCTGCAGCAGCAGTGGCAGGACAACGAGGAGCAGCTTGTCGCCCAACAACGGCAGCGGCAGGCGCTGTTTGGCGAACAGCAGGTGGCGCAGGTGCGCGAACAGCTGCGCGTCCGGCAGGCGGCCTGCGAACTCGCCAGCCAGCAGGCCGCCGAACGCTGGCAGCAGGCGCAGGAGCAGCGCGAACGCCTGAACGGTCAGTTGGCGGGGCTGCAGCAACAGCTGGCGCAGCAAACGCAGCGCGCCGAGCAGGCGCAGCAGCGCTGGCAGCAGGCGCTGGACGCCAGTGAATTTACCGATGACGCCGCCTTCCAGGCCGCCCTGCTGGACGATGGGCAGCGTCAGCAGCTACAGCAGTTGAAAGAACAGCTGCAGCAGCGTCAGGTGGAAGCCCGCGCGTTACTGGCGCAGGCCGAGCAGGCGCTGGAGCAGCACCGACAGCAGCGCCCGCCGCAGGCGGATGAAGAGCACGCCGACCTGGAAGCGCTGGCGCAGCAGCAGCAGGCGCTGACGCAACAGCTGAAGACGCTGCAGCTGCGTCAGGGCGAGCTGCGCAACCAGCTCACCAGCGACGCCGAGCGCCGCGGCAACCAGCAGGCGCTGTTCGCGCAAATCGCCCAAAGCCAGCGGCAGTATGACGACTGGAGCTATCTCAACCAACTGATCGGCTCAAAAGAAGGCGACAAGTTCCGCAAGTTCGCCCAGGGGCTGACGCTCGATCACCTGGTCTATCTGGCGAACAACCAGCTCAGCCGCCTGCATGGCCGCTATCTGCTGCAGCGGAAAAACAGCGATGCGCTGGAGCTGCTGGTGGTGGATACCTGGCAGGCGGACGCGCAGCGCGATACCCGCACGCTGTCCGGCGGCGAAAGCTTCCTGGTCAGCCTGGCGCTGGCGTTGGCGCTGTCCGATCTGGTGAGCCATAAAACCAGCATCGATTCGCTGTTCCTCGACGAGGGCTTCGGTACGCTGGATGCAGAGACGCTGGACACCGCGCTGGACGCGCTCGACAGCCTTAACGCCTCCGGCAAAACCATCGGCGTGATCAGTCACGTTGAGGCGATGAAAGAGCGCATTCCGGTGCAGATCAAAGTGAAGAAGGTCAACGGCCTGGGCATCAGCCGGCTGGAGCCGCAGTACCGCGTCGAGGGTTAAGTATACGCCGGGGCGGCGTCGCCCCGGTGATCATTACTGCTGCGGCCACAGCCAGGCGGCGCCGCGCACCCCGCTGGAGTCGCCGTGCACCGCCTGACGGATCGGCGTGGCGAACTCGCCGCCGAATACCCACTCGCTGACCTTCTGCGGTACCTGCCGGTACAGCCGTTCGACGTTGCTCATGCCGCCGCCCAGCACGATCACATCCGGATCGAACAGATTAACCGCATGCGCCAGCGACTTCGCCAGGCGCTGCTCATAACGGGCGATCGCCCGCTCGGCGATCGGATCCTGCTGCGCCGCCAGCGCCATGACCGCCTCCCCTTTCAGGGCGTTGCCGCTCAGGCGCGCGTAGTCGGTGGCGAAGCCGGTGCCGGAGATAAAGGTTTCAATACAGCCGGATTTGCCGCAGTAGCAGGGCACTTCATCGCGAAAGCGCAGTTCATCCTCATCCGACCAGGGCAGCGAATTATGCCCCCACTCGCCGGCGATGCCGTTGCCGCCGGCGTGCGCCTTGCCGTTAATCGCCACGCCGGCGCCGCAGCCGGTGCCGATAATCACCGCAAACACTACCGCCTTGCCCGCGCCGGCGCCGTCGGTGGCTTCCGATACCGCCAGGCAGTTGGCGTCATTCGCCAGCCGCACCTCGCGCTGCAGCAGCGCCGACAGATCTTTATCCAGCGGTTTACCGTTCAGCCAGGTGGAGTTGGCGTTTTTCACCAGGCCGGTAAACGGCGACAGCGAGCCGGGGATGCCGACGCCCACCGTGCCGCGTTCGCCGGTGTGCGTTTCCGCCAGCTGCACCAGACCGGCGATGGCCTGCAGCGTCTGCGCATAGTCATCGCGCGGCGTGGCGATGCGGTGACGAAACCGCTCGCTGCCGTCGTCCGCCAGCGCAATCACTTCAACCTTGGTGCCCCCTAAATCAATGCCAATACGCACTCTTTTCTCCTTCTGTACGGCGCGATCGTTTTTTGCTGCCACCGAGTGTGCCGCAATACGGATCCACGCGCAAATCAGAGGAAGCAGGCGATTTTTCAGCGCCGATTGGGTATCATGCCGCCCTGCTTTTGATGAACCAGCGTGCGAACGGCACGCCCAGTCAGGGATAACATTATGCTGTGGTTTAAGAATTTGATGGTTTACCGTTTGAGCCGCGACGTTGCGCTAAATGCGGATGAAATGGAAAAACAGCTCAGCGCCTTTTCCTTTACGCCGTGCGGCAGCCAGGATATGGCGAAAACCGGCTGGGTCTCCCCAATGGGCTCGCACAGCGACGCGCTGACGCACGTGGTCAACGGCCAGATTATCATCTGCGCACGTAAAGAAGAGAAGATCCTGCCCTCGCCGGTGATCAAACAGGCGCTGCAGGCGAAGATCGACCAGTTGGAAAGCGAACAGCACCGCAAGCTGAAGAAGACCGAAAAGGACGCGCTGAAGGACGAAGTGCTGCACAGCCTGCTGCCGCGCGCCTTCAGCCGCTTTAACCAGACCTTTATGTGGATCGACACCGTCAACGGCCTGATTATGGTCGACGCCGCCAGCGCCAAGCGCGCGGAAGACACCCTGGCGCTGCTGCGCAAAAGCCTCGGCTCGCTGCCGGTGGTGCCGCTGACGATGGAAAGCCCGATCGAACTGACGCTGACCGAATGGGTGCGCTCCGGCGAACTGCCGGCCGGTTTCGCCATTCAGGACGAAGCGGAGCTGAAGGCGATTCTGGAAGAGGGCGGCGTAATCCGCTGCAAGAAACAGAACCTGATCAGCGACGAGATCGCCGTGCATATTGAGGCCGGCAAGCTGGTGACCAAGCTGGCGGTCGACTGGCAGGAGCGTATTCAGCTGATGATTGCCGACGACGGCTCCATCAAGCGCCTGAAGTTTGCCGATGCGCTGCGCGAGCAGAACGACGACATCGACCGCGACGACTTCGCCCAGCGTTTCGACGCCGACTTTATTCTGATGACCAGCGAACTGGCGGCGCTGATCCAGAACCTGATCGAAGCCCTCGGCGGCGAAGCCCAGCGCTAAGCCCATAAACAACCAGGGCGCTGTCGCCAGCGCCCTGCTCTTACTACTTGCTCAAATAGCGGCACAAATAGGCCGTGGCGTCCGCCACCTGCACGTTGAACTCGCTGTGGCCCGGCACAAAGAACTTCTCGCCCGGCATAAACACCTGCCAGTCCGGCGCGCCCGGCAGCAGCACCCGCAACGCCCCGGTAATCACCGTCATCTCTTCCGGCTGATTGGTGCCGAAGGTGTACTCCCCTTCTTCCATCACCCCAACGCTGGTACGACCGATGCTGCTACTGTCAAAACCGATCGATTTCACTTTTCCGGCAAAATACTCACTTACATTCAGCATAGACTGGCACCCGCGTAGTTATCCGTATTGGAAACGCCATATTGGGGCATCGCCCGGCGGCTGTCACTGCTTTTCCCGCTAAAATGCGATCGTTATGCGCTGTCGCTCAATAGCGGCCGCCGAGATCGCGATCGGCATGCTCGCCCGACAGCTGACGCGTCAGTTCATCGCAGGCGATAATCTTGCCGTCGCGCAGCGTGAAATGCGCCATCACCTGGATTTCGCTGCGCGCGCCGTCGCATTTTTCCACCTCGACCCGGTGATGGCTCAGCACGCTGTTGCCCTGCGCCGCCAGCGCCTGCACCCGCAGCGTCATCCGCCGGGTAATCTGCTTGAGCAACGCCATATGGCTGACGAACTGCTGATAGTCCAACGATTTTCCGTCCACCGTTTGCCGGTAGTCGTCGGCGAAAAACTCGGCGATGACCGCCGGCTGATGCAGCGGCTGCGCCACCACCTGCTGCAGCGCCTGCAGCACGATATCTTGCGGGGTTAATTGCGTCATTATGGCTCTCCGTCAGAGGAATCAGGCTGAATTCTAGCCGGCGCAGCCCGTGGCGTGATAACCTGATTAAGCCTAAATATAATGTTAATCGGCCAATATTATGATCCTGCACGGCATACCGTTATCTCACCCCAACCGCCACCTTACCCCCTGGCACCAGCATGATGACGGGCAGATTTACCTGTTGACGCACGGCGCCATCGCGCTGGAAACCGAGCAGCGCCAGTGGGCGATGACCGCCGGCACGCTCGGCTGGCTGCCGCCGCGCTGCCGCCATCAGGCGCAGTCTTGCGGGCAGGTGGAGGGATGGCTGCTGTTTCTGTCGCCGGCAACCTGCCGTCATCTGCCCGGCAACGCGCGGCTGCTGGCCGCCAGCGACCTGGCGCAGGCGCTGGTGGCGCGCATCGCCGGCTTGCCGCCGTCGCCGTTACGGGCGCCGCAACGACGCATGGTGCAGGTGTTATTGGATGAAATGCAGGGGGAAGAAGAAACGACGCTGCAACTGCCGATGCCGCAGGACGCGCGGCTGTTAAAGATCGCCCGCGCGCTGCTGGATGACCCCGCCAGCACGCGGCGGCAGAGCGAATGGGCCAGCTGGGCCGGCATCAGCGTGCGCAGCCTCAGCCGGCTGTTTATGGCGCAGACCGGCATCGGCTTTGCCCGCTGGCGTCAGCAGGCGCGCATCATTCGCTCGCTGGAAGCGCTGTCGCGCGGGACGCCGGTCGCCAGCGTCGCCGCCGACTGCGGCTATGACAACGTCAGCGCCTACATCGCCGCGTTCCGCCGCCATTTCGGCGTCACGCCCGGCGGCTATTTTGCCGCGCCGCCCGCCTAACTACGCCTATTTCACCGCCTCCTGCAGGCGCAGCATCTCCATGATCTGCGCCACCACCCCGTGCGGATCCTGCGCGGCGTCCAGCACATGGTGCGCCGTCTCCTGATACAGCGCCTCGCGCGCGGCCAGCACCTCCAGCATCTCTTCGGCGATCGGCCGGCCGGTCAGGGTCGGGCGCTGCGCGTCCTGCGGAAACGCCTCCAGCCGCTGCGCCAGCACCTCCGCCGGCGCGCGCAGATAGATCACCGTGCCGTGCTGCCGCATAAAGCGGCGGTTCTCCTCCGCCAGCACCGCGCCGCCGCCGGTGGCAACAATGGTTGACGGTTTGGTCACCGCCTGCAGGGCGAGGCTTTCACGGCGGCGAAATCCCTGCCAGCCCTCCTGCGCAACGATCTCGGCGACGCTCATCTGCGTCGTCTGCTGCATAAACAGATCGATATCGATAAATCGATAGTCCATCGCCTGCGCCAGCGCGCGCCCCACGGTCGTTTTTCCTGCGCCGCGGGCGCCTACCATGAAAATGGTTTGTGTCATTACGTCTGTACCCTATACGGTGACTGAGTGGCGTTGCTGTTGATGCATCATACCGCCAGCCGTATGTATTTCAATCTTTACAACAGTGTAAATTTCATCGCACAGCGGCTGCCGAGCGGCAGCCCGTGCTCGGCCTCGGCGGCCATCTGCTCACGCAGACGCGGCGACAGCGCCACCGTGGGGATAATTTCAAACCCCAGCCGCTGGTAATACGGCGCATTCCACGGCACGTTGCGAAACGTGGTCAGCGTCAGCTGACGGACGCCCTGGCGGCCGGCACAGTCGGCCACCGCGACAATCAGCCGGCGTCCAATGCCGCGCCGCTGATGCTCGGCCGCCACCGACAGCTCGGCGATGTGCCACTCTGTCCCGTCGCGCCGTACGGCGATAAAACCAGCGATCGCCGCGCCGTCCTGCGCCAGCCATACGCCCTCTTCGGCAATCAGCGCCGCATGCTGCGCCGCCGACATAGTGTCGTCATCGGCAATAAACGCCCACTGCGGCAGCTGGCGAAACAGCGCTGCCGCCGAACGTTCCGCCGCCATCATCGCATCGATATCCGCAGGCTGCGCCAGACGAATCGTCACGCTCATCACACTCTCCTTAACCGCCGGCCGTCGGGCCGGTTTAAAAATCTACGCTGGCGCGCAACACCACCTCGCGGGGTTCGCCGACCGCCACCCGCAGGTTGCCGCCGCTGGACGGGTAATAGGTTTTGTCGAACAGATTATTGACGTTCAGCTGCCATTTTACCCGATAGCCGTGCAGCGGCATGCTGTAGGCGGCAAAGGCGTCGGCCACGGTGTAATTATCCAGATAGAAGCTGTTGGCGGCATCGCCCGGCCGGCGGCCGACATAGCGCGCCCCGGCGCCGACGCGCAGCTCATCGCCGCTGTACAGCCCCGTCGAACCCAGGTTCTGCGTCAGGAACAGCGAGGCGGTGTGGCGCGCCACGTTGGCCATCTCTTTACCTTTATTAGCCGGGTCATCCACCACCCGCGCGTCGGTATAGGCGTAGGCGCCGATCAGGCTGAGGCTGTCGGTAATATTGCCGGCCACGTCCAGCTCGACCCCCTGCGAGCGCACGCGCCCGGCGGTGCGGGTGACGCTTTCACCGTCTACCAGCTCGCTGACCATCACGTTGCGTTTGGTGATATCAAACAGCGCCAGCGTGCCGGTAATGCCGTTCGGCAAGGCGACCTTGCCGCCCATCTCCCAGGATTTCCCCTGCTCCGGCGGCAGCGAGCCAATCTGGGTGGCGATGGAGGAGTTAGGCTTAAAGGACTCGGTATAGCTGCCGTACAGCGAGACGTACGGCGTCAGCTTGTACACCACGCCGGCGCGCGGCACCAGTTTCGCGTCCGAGCTGTCGGTATTGACGTTAAACGGCCGCCCTTTGCCGGCATACACGTCAAACGTATCGTAGCGCAGCCCGCCCATCAGCAGCCAGTTATCGGTCAGTTGCACGGAATCTTGCATAAACCAGCCGTAGCTGGTCAGGTTTTCCCGCTGGTCGCTGTCTTTGGCGCTGACCGCCGTCGAAGGCGGCATCTGGCCGTATACCGGATCATAGATATTGAAATCGCTGTTTTTGCTGCCGCGGATCATATCGCCGCGGTAGGTGCGGCTATCTTCAAAATCGAAGCCGAACAGCAGCTGATGATTGATCCGCCCCCAGTCCACATCGCCGTTCAGCGTCAGCTGCACCGCGTTGGCATGGCTGACCGCATGGGCGGTAGCGTCCGCCTGACGCGTCAGCGTGCCGCTCTCCGGGTCCAGCTTGGTGGCGCGCGCCTGATTGTCGCTGTAGCTGTTGCGGTTATAGGCGTAGGTCAGCGAGCTTTTCCAGCGATCGTTCAGCACCTGATCGATCTGCAGCGTCACGCTGTCCTGATCGCCGCGGGTGGCGTTATAGGCCTCATCGAAGCGGCGATCGCGCGGCGTATTCACCGGCTTGCCGGTGCGTGAATCGATAATGGTGCCGCGGTCGAACGGCGTCAGGTACTCCATATGCTCATACGCCAGGCGCACCGTGGTGCTTTCGCCATACCACATCAGCGACGGCGCGATGGTCGTCTGGCGGTTGCGGCCGAAATTGCGCCAGTAATCGGTTTCATCATGGTCGACGATCATCCGATAGGCAAAGCCTGAGGTACCCAGCGGGCCGGTCACGTCCAGCTGGCCGCCGCCGCCCTTAAAGCTGCTGCCCCAGCCTTCCACGTGCGTATGCTGCTGCAGCTGCGGCTTTTTACTGATCATGTTGATCATGCCGCCCGGCTCGCCCATGCCGTACAGCATCGACGCCGGCCCCTTCAATACCTCAACCCGTTCGGTGGTCGGGGTAAAGTTGCGCGCCTGAACGGAACGCACGCCGTCGCGCAGAATGGAGCCGTCGCGGTTGTCGCCAAAGCCGCGCTTCATCACCGCGTCCTGCGTACCGCCCAGCGTATTGCTCTGGGTAATGCCGCTGACGTTGTACAGCGCCTCATCCAGGCTGCTGACCGCCCGATCGGTCAGCACCTGCGTCGCCACCACGTCAACCGCCTGCGGCACGTTCAGCAGGCTGGTTTCGCTGCGGGTGCCGGTGACGCTGGTCAACGGCTGATAGCTTTCGGCAGCAGGTGCCCGGCCGCTGCCAATGACCAGCATCGTCTCTGATTTATCGTTCGGGGTTTCGGCTCCGACGGCCGGCCATACGCTGCCGGCCGCCAGCGGAATGGCGCACAGCCAGCCGCGTTGATAGTTATTCACCTGTTAACTGACTCCAATAGGTCCCTGAAAATGGCAGCGGCAAAAATTGCTGGTAAAGCTGCTGAAAAGTGCGTTGCGGATCGAGATCGGCAAACAGCTGCGGATAAAACGCCTTGGCAAACATCTCGACCGCCACCACGTGGTACGGGCTTAGATAAAAGTTGTGCCAAATGCTCCAGGCCCGCTGGTTTTTTACCGCGTTCAGCCCGGCGATCATCGGTTGTTGTTGCATCAGGCGGCGGAAGCTGTCGTCCGCCTGCTGACGGCTGACCTGCGGCCCTAGCAGCAGATCGGAATAGCGTTTGCCCTGCACGCCGGCCATGCCGGTGGCCAGATACACGTCTGGGTTGGCGGTGAGCAGCGTTTCCGGGTTCAGTTCGCCGTACACGCCCTTGATGCTGGCGTTGGCGATGTTCTCGCCGCCGGCAAAGGTCACCAGATCTCCCAGGTTGCCGTGCGCGGCGGTGGTGCAGCAGGTTTCGCGCCGGCCAAGGTGCAGATGCAGCATCACTTTAGGCCGTTCGCCGTGATAGGCGGCCAGCCGCTCGCGGACCGCCGTCATATGCTGCTGATAGAAGGTGATAAACGCCTCGGCGCGCGCCTGACGATTAAGCAGTTCCCCCAGCAGGCGCACGCTCGGCACGGTGTTATGCAGCAGGTCGATACGCAGATCGACATACACCACCGGGATCCCGGCCTTGCCCAGGGCAGACACCAGCTGCGCCTGATCGCCGTCCTGGCGCGCATAGCGCGCCAGGATCACCAGATCTGGCCGCAGCTGGATCAGCCGCTCAGGGTTGATCTGGCGAAAGTTGTCGCCGCTGATCGTCGGGATCTGCGCCATATGCGGGAATTTCTGGCTGTACAGCTGCCAGCTCTGGGCGTCATAGCGCGCCAGATCGCGCGGCCAGCCCACCACGCGCCGGGCCGGATCCCCCGTCTCCAGCAGCGCCAGGGTATACAGCATGCGGCTTTCCCCCAGCACGATACGCTGCGGGTTATCGGGCACGTCAACGCGACGGCCCAGAATATCCGTCACCGTTTTCGCCTGGGCGCAGGACAGCACGGAAAACAGCAGGGAAGCCAGTAACAACAGAAAGGATTTACGCATGAGGGTGCCGGAAAGGAAAAATATCCACGCATGATAATCACTCTCATTATCAGTTTCAATCATTCGCCAGCGGTATGGCGTGAAACAGCGTGATTTTTCAGTTTTCCGGCTAAAACGCCGAAAACCCGCAGGAAACGGCGTTTAAAAAGTTAAAAAAGTGGCGGCATCAACAGCGAATCAGCCGCTTAACGCGGGGTGCAGACGTACACCAGCGCCGGCGGGAAATTACGCACCACGCGCTGCTTCTTCCAGTGGAAATAGCGCGACAGCAGCTTTTCCGACAGGTGGCTGTACTGGAACAGCACCAGCGTGCCGTTGCGCCCCTGCAGATTCTCCCGCGCCTGCTGCAGAATGCGCATGCTGATCCTGAGCGGTATCGACAGCAGCGGCAGGCAGGAGAAAATCACATCGTACTCCCGCGCCAGCTTTTCTGCCGACTGCGCCATCACCTGCAGGCGCGGCTCCTCAATCTGCTGCAGCCGCCGGACAAAGTTCGGCTGGATTTCATAGGCGTCCAGCCCGGCGTCAGCGCGCATCCGGCCGATAATACGCTTGGTCAGCACGCCGTCGGCCGCGCCCAGTTCGGCGATAGACAGCGTCCGGGTCCATTCGATCTGATCCAGCATCGCCTGGCACAGCCAGGGCGAGGATGGCGCCAGCGTGCCAACGGTGCGCGGTGAGGCCATAAACTGCTGGATATAGGAAAAGCGGTGTTTCAGTTGCAGCCGTGTCGCATTGATCATTCGAGGCTCCTTAACATGAACCCCTTAATCTGGGCGGAAAAGCTTAAAGATTCATTAATACCATTCCGAAAGCGGGCGATACAGTTGTAATAAAATGCAACAGCAACAAAAACGGCGGCGATCGCGATCGGCCAGCCGGCGCCCTATCGCCGGCTGCGGATCCCGTTCACCGCCGCCTTATTATGCCGTGGGCGCTTAGCGATAGATTTCCGCATTGCCGCGCCACAGGCTGGAATCCCCCGGCGTGTCGAGACCGATAATGCGATAGTGGGAAGCGCCCTGATCCGCGGCTTTTTCCTGCAGCTTTCTGACCGCGTCATCCGACGTGCCGGCCACGCCGGACACCGAAACCGCGCCCAGGCTCTGCAAACCAGCAGCCTGCTGGTTGTTAACCGCCGTAACGCTTAGCGGTGCGGCAAGCGCCGAAAACGAAGCGCCGGCTAGCAGCGCAGCTGTGAGGTAAGAATAAAAGTGTTTCATGATGGCTCCTGTTGCTTATTGGTTATTTATTTCATCGCAACGTTAATTATCTGTCGCCCGATGAAAACGGACGTCATGCAATGTAAAGAAGCTCAATCATTGTGAGAGGATTAAGGAGAATCTGTAGCGGGAGATAAACGAATACGCGCAGCAGGCTGCGGTATAACCAACATAGCGCAGCCACCGCGCGAATAAAACAACGACTATTCCTAATTGCCACCGCGCTGTTTATCCATCGCGATCAGAATTTTTATCGCTTCACAGGCGGTATCGATCGCCTTCGCCACCTCGGCGGCCTGATCCGACGCATCCGAGAACGCCATCACGCCGGACGCGCGGCAGCCGCGAATGGAGGAGATCACAAAAATAGCCGCCGACTCCATCTCGGAACACATCACGTTGGCGCGCTGCCAGATTTTCTGCCGCGCCTGCCACAGTTCGCCCGCCGGCACCGCGTCAGGGAACACCTGGGTGTAGAATGAATCTTTCGAGTGCGTGATGCCCTCCAGGAAGCGGTAGCCCAGCTTGTCCGCCGCCTCGGCCAGCGCCTGCACCACCCGCCGGTCGGCAACTGCCGGGTATTCAATCGGTAAATATTGCGTGGTGGTGCCTTCATCGCGGATCGCCGCCGTGACGATCGTACCGGAGACGCCGCCGTCATGCGCCGGCGCGGCCACCCGGCCGGCGGTGCCGACGCGGATAAAGGTATCGGCGCCGGCGGCAATCAGCTCTTCGACGGCGATGGCCGTCGACGGGCAACCCATGCCGGTCGAGGTGACCGACACCTTCTCGCCGTTTAACGTCCCCGTCCAGGTTTTATGCTCGCGCTGATGGGCCACCAACCGCGGATTATCCAGGCTCTGTGCAATGATATCGGTGCGGAACGGGTCCCCCGGCAGCAGCACATAACGCCCGATGTCCCCTTCCTTCAGGCCGATGTGGTAAAAAACGTCACCCTTTTTATACATATTATTATCCTTCGTCGGTTTTTTATTATCTGGGCGACTATTCTGCCGACTTAATTCGCCGGGCGTATTGATCTGCTTTCCACAACACGATTGTTATCCTGACGCCGCACGCGGAGATTTAACCATCAACCACAGAGAATAGTCCGAGTATTTCTCAGTGCAAAAAATGACAATTACGGGTTAATGGCCGTAATCCTATTTTTTACGTGGACAAAAACACACGGCGGAGATTTAATAGCGCGCGCGTTTAAATACCCATAGAGAAAATGGTCAAAACGTCCGCGACAAATTAACAAGGTGTTCTATAGTTTTTAGTGCTAACAGCCGTTAGCTATCCTGATAGGATGGAGTCTATGTTAAAGCGATTCTTTGCCGAATTTTTTGGCACATTTTGGTTGGTGTTTGGCGGTTGCGGCAGTGCCGTATTAGCTGCAGCCTTTCCTGAATTAGGCATCGGTTTTGCCGGCGTGGCGCTGGCATTTGGTTTAACCGTTGTCACCATGGCTTACGCCGTTGGCCATATTTCCGGCGGGCACTTTAACCCTGCGGTCACCGTAGGCTTATTTGCTGGCGGCCGTTTCCCGGCAAAAGACGTTATCCCGTATATCGTTGCTCAAGTCATCGGCGCTATTGCCGCTGCCGCCGCGCTGTATTTTATTGCCAGCGGCAAGGCGGATTTCGATGCCACCGCCAGCGGTCTGGCCTCCAACGGCTTTGGCGAACATTCGCCGGGCGGTTATTCCCTGCAGGCGGCGATCGTGATTGAATTATTATTAACCGCCTTCTTCCTGATTATTATCCACGGCGCCACGGACAAACGCGCACCGGCAGGTTTTGCGCCGCTGGCCATCGGTCTGGCGCTGACCCTGATTCACCTGATCAGCATTCCGGTCACCAATACCTCGGTCAACCCGGCGCGTAGTACCGGCGTCGCGATTTTCCAGGGAACCTGGGCGCTGGAACAGCTGTGGGTATTCTGGCTGGTGCCGCTTGCCGGCGGTATTATCGGCGGCCTGATTTACCGCTGCCTGCTGGAAGAGAAGCAATAAACACGACGTTAATCCGTCGGCGTATACCCGTCCTACTTCAAGCTGCAGGCACATTGGCTGCAACTCGAATTATTTAGGGTATAAATAGCAAATACGCGTAAGGCTGCAGTCACCGGCAGCCTTATTTTTTAACCGCGTCGCGCCACCAGCATCATAATATCGCTGGTAAAGGTTCCGTCCGGCTGAATGGCGAAATGCCTGACCACCTCCTCAGACATACTCCGCTGGAATTCCCGGATGGCGGCCACCAGCGTCTCCGGCGTGCGCATCCGCGCCACCCAGCTGTCAAACTCCAGCGGCAGACGGTCGGTAGTAACCTCTTCCACCAGCAGTCCCGCAGCCGTCAGCATGCCCGTCCACTCACCCGGCGCGTAGTTTCGCACGTGCGAGGTATCACGCAGCGCCTCAACGGTCTGCAGATAGATATCCAGCAACGGGTGCCCCGGCGAAACCACATCCATCATGATCGCCCGGCCGCCCGGCTTCAGCACCCGCTTCACTTCACGCAGTGCCTGCCCGACATCGTGCCAGTGGTGCGCCGAATAGCGGCTAATCACCAGGTCAAATTCGCCGTCGGCAAAGGGCAACGTCTCCGCCATGCCCTGCTGCGTCTGAATATTGTCCAGCCCCCGCGCCTGCGCCGCCTGCGCCACTACCGCCAGCATCTGCGCCGACAGGTCGTAGGCCACCACCTGCGCCACCTGCGCGGCCGCGGTAAAGCTGGCATGCCCGGCGCCGCAGCCCAGATCCAGCACCCGCGCCTGCGGGTGCGCCGCCAGCAGCTGGCCCAGCCGTTGCAAATCATTGCCCTGCGCATGCACCGCGCTGGTTAAATAAGCGTTTGCCTGCGCGCCAAACTGGCGGTCGACGACATCATGGTGGTTGTTATTGCTCATGGCAGCTCCTGACGGGTTGTGAATCACTGTCAGCGACTATAATCTGCTTACTATACGGGTACAATATAAGCATTTATCCTGGTATAAGAAGGTACCATGCTATGACATCAGAAGCTTTGTCAGGCCCGAAGGCCTTAGGCGCATTCCTGCGCGCCCACCGGGAACGCATCACGCCGGAGATGATCGGCCTGCCCAGTTCGCCGCGTCGCCGCACCAGCGGCCTGCGACGGGAAGAGCTGGCGCAAATCAGCGGCATCAGCGCCACCTGGTATACCTGGATTGAGCAGGGGCGCGAAGTGTCGATTTCCCCGCATACGCTGGCGCGCATCGCTAAGGCGCTGCGTCTGGGTCACGCGGAACGCCACTACCTGTTTACCCTGGCGCGCGTGGCCGACCCGCAGCAGACGCCGCAACAGGACGGCGTCAATCAGCTGCTGTTACACAGCGTAAACGCGGTAACGGTTCCCTGCTATCTGTTGGACATCACCTGGAATGTGTTGGCCTGGAACGCCGAGGCGCAGACGCTGTTTGCCGGCTGGCTGGGTCAGGAAAACCAGCCTAACCTGCTGCACTTTATGTTCTTCCACCCGCTGGCAAAAACGCTGGTTGAGGACTGGCCGGATCGCGCCCGCCGCGTGGTGGCGGAGTTCCGGGCGGAAACCAGCCATCACCAGAGCAGCGAGACGATGCGCGCTTTTGTGCGCCAGATGACGCACCACAGCGAGGATTTTAATCATTGGTGGCAACAGCACGACGTGATGGCGCGCGCCGGCGGGGAGCGCAGTTTCCGCCATGCGGATCGGGGCCTGGTGCGCTACCGGCAGCTGACCCTGCACCCGGCAGAAAACGGCGCGCTGAAGCTGGTGATGCTGATGCCGCAGCCGTAATTGGTAACAAATTTGCAGCCAGCTTTACCGACGTGCTATTTATTGCCGCCGCTAAAGCGGCTAACGTGACAACGATCAACCTCTATTTTTTCCTGGAGTCATCCGATGCAATCAGAAGAACAACGCCTTATCGACAGTCTGTTCGGCCGCCTGAAAGAGGCCGAAACCAAGACGGGACAACGGGATGCTCGGGCAGAACAGCAAATCAAGCAGCACCTGAGCGAGCAGCCCGCCGCGCCTTACTATATGGCGCAGGCGATCATTATTCAGGAAGCGGCGCTGAAACAGCTGGACCAGCGGGTCAAAGAGCTGGAAGGCCAAATCGCCCAGCTGCAGCAAAATGGCGCCGGCCAGCAGAGCAGCGGCGGTTTTCTCGCCGGCCTGTTCGGCGGCCGCAGCGCTCCCAGCCCGCAGGCGCAGGCTCAGGCGCGCCAGCAGAACAACGCCGCGTGGAATAATCAGCCGCAGGGCGGCTATGCACCGCAACAGCAACCGCAGCAAGCTGCGCCGTCACGCGCCAGCAGCTTCCTCGGCGGCGCGCTGCAGACCGCCGCAGGGGTGGCCGGCGGCGTGATGCTGGCAGATATGCTGACCGGCATGTTCCGCCATACCCAGCCGGAAGAGATTGTGAACATCATTAATGAAACGCCCACCGACGACGTGCAGAACGCCGCGCTGCAGGATGACAGTGCGATGCGTGAGTTTGATGCGTCCAATAACCTCGACACCTTTAACAACGGTGATGGCAGCTTCCTGTCGCAGGACAGCGGCTGGCAGAATGCCGATTATCAGAGCGATGACTTCGCCGACGATGACGGCTTCAGCGATGATGATGATTCATTTCTTTAACGGTTAACACCGCCCGTGATGCCAGCCAGCGCCGTCTGTCTGGCATTTTTATTGCCTGGCGTACAAGGGGTGGGTTGGTGTGCAGCACGCCGGGGCGGATAGCAACCCGCCGGCGCGATAGGGGTGAGGATTATTGCGGAACTTCGTCCGTTTCAATACGCGCCAGCGCACGACGGTAGGACTTAACCTTCTGGCGTTTCTTCAGCCAAATGGTGGTTGAGACCAAAAACATGGCGCCGGACATGGCCAGTACGCCGGTCGGATGGCCGTAAAAGACCATTAAAACAAAGTATACCGCCGAAACAATCGCTACCCACTTCGCCATATTACCGATGGCGTGTTTCTCCTGACTTTGGCGACGAATATACTCCTCTTCACTGATTCCCATATGCCTCTCCTTTTATCGTCGAATCATCATTATATGGGGATCAATTGCTGTAATTTCAAGCAGATTCTGCGTAAAGAAGCGTAAACGAGAGCAGTCTGAAGGTATGCCGACCGGGCTATTCCGGCCGGCTTAGCCGTCTTAAGGAGCAGGCGGCGCCGGCGGATGATCCGGCAATTCCACCACCGACACGCGCACTTCGTAGCGTTTGGCCTTGCCCGCCGGAATCACCGAGGTCAGCTTATTGATGGTTTCCGTCGGGTTATCGCTCAGCGATGAGGCGCAAAACAGCTCACCGCCGTGGCAGAAGCCAGGCATCGGATGCGGCCCCGGGAAAGGCGGGTGTCCTTTCCCCGCCATCTGCGGCGTAGGCGCCTCTTTGGCGGTCGGGGCCGATATCGCGCCGCTGCTGAACAATACCGCGGCGGCCAGCGCCGGCAGCGCCAGGGCTTTCAATCGTATATTCATCATACCACTCCTTATTAATCGGGAACGCCCTAACCTACTCCGCGCCGATGCGCCGAGAAAGCGGCTTTTCGCTACCTTTTCACCGTGCTGCAATTTGCTTACATCACGCAGGATTACGTAAGGAAAATACCCGCCGCGCCAATAAAAAATGCCGGTCAGCATACGCTGACCGGCAAGAGGACGGGGTAAACCGTTATTTCAACGTTCCGGCTGTGTTTCCACCGGTGACATAACGCCAAACTCGCCGCTGTTGAAATCATGAAACGCCTGCTGGATCTCCGCCTCACTGTTCATCACAAACGGACCGTAACCGACGATCGGCTCATCAATCGGCTCCCCGCTGAGCAGCAGCAGACTCACGTCGTTGTTCGCCTCAATGGTGAAACTGTCGCCGGCGCGATCCAGCCGCACCATCTGGGTTTCACGGACGATCTGCTCATCGTTGACCAGCACCGCGCCGTGCAGAATCACCAGCGCCAGCGTATGGCCTTCCGGCACCGTCAGCTGCGTGCGGTGGCCGGCGTTCAGCCTCATATCCCAGACATTCAGCGGGCTGAAGGTGCGCGCCGGGCCGTCGTGGCCGGCAAAATGACCGGCGATCACCCGCACCTGACCGGCGTTATCCGCCAGCGGAACCTGCGGAATGGCCTGGTTCAGCAGCGTCTGATAACCCGGCGCCGCCATTTTGTCTTTGGCCGGCAGGTTCACCCACAGCTGCACCATTTCAACGGTGCCGCCGCGGCGGGAAAACGCCGAGGAGTGGAACTCTTCATGCAAAATGCCGGAGGCCGCCGTCATCCACTGCACATCGCCGGGGCCAATCACCCCGCCGCCGCCGGTGGAGTCGCGGTGTTCCACTTCGCCCTGATAGACGATGGTCACGGTTTCGAACCCGCGGTGCGGATGCTGGCCAACGCCGCGCCGCCCGGTGGTTTCACGAAACTTGGTCGGCGCCGCGTGATCCAGCAACAGGAACGGGCTCATTTCGCTTCCCAGCTCGTTATACGAGAACAGGGAATTGACCAGAAAACCGTTGCCGACCCAGTGCGCCTGCGGGCTGTCATACACGCCAAGGATCTTTTTCATCACATTTCTCCCGTTGCGGACCTCGTGGCCCTATTTGATGACGACAGTGTAATTCAGCCCGAATTGCTCAGGTAGTCGGCAAGATATACACTCAGCGTTCTACCAGTGGAACAATGGAGCGACGGTGTTGGTTGATTTAAACGATCTGTTCTTTTTCGCCAGCGTGGTGGACCACAAAGGGTTTGCGCCGGCCGGCCGGGCGCTCGGCATTCCCAAATCCAAACTCAGCCGCCGGGTGGCGCTGCTGGAAGAGCGCCTTGGCGTACGGCTGCTGCAGCGCTCGACGCGCCGTTTTTCCGTCACCGAGGTCGGCCAGAGCTATTACCGCCACTGCAAGGCGATGCTGGTAGAGGCCGAAGCGGCGCAGCAGGCGATCGATCAGACCCGCGCCGAACCCTGCGGCACGGTGCGTATGAGCTGTCCGGTGGCGATTCTGCACACCCGCGTCGGCGATATGCTGGCCGCCTTTATGGCGGACTATCCGCAGGTCACGCTGCATCTGGAAGCCACCAACCGCCGGGTCGACGTGGTGGGCGAAGGCTTGGATCTGGCGCTGCGCGTGCGGCCGCCGCCGCTGGAAGACAGCGATCTGGTGCTGAAAGTGCTGGCGACGCGTCGCTGGTGCATCGCCGCCAGTCCGGCGCTGGTACGCACGCTGGGCGAAGTGCGCCGGCCGGACGACCTGCCGCGCTATCCCACGCTCGATCTCGGCCCGGCGCGCGCGCAGCACCAGTGGACGCTGTACGGCCCGGCGGACGCCACTTTCCGCTGGGAGCACCGTCCGCGGCTGGTCAGCGACGATATGCTGATGCTGCGTAAGGCGGCGATCGCCGGCGCCGGCATCGTGCAGCTGCCCCGCATGATGATGCACGATGAAATGCTGCGCGGTGATTTAACCCCACTGCTGCCCGACTGGCACCCCGAAGGCGGCATCGTGCATGCGGTCTACCCGTCGCGCCGCGGCCTGCTGCCGGCGGTGCGGCTGCTGCTGGATTATCTCGGCCAGCAGTTCGCCGCGCTGGAAGAAGAGTAATCTCCGCTGCGATGTTGGCTATACTGTGCAATAACAACGTTACCGCAGACGTAACGGTTTGGGCGCTAAAGGAAAACTATGATACTGAGAATTGCAAGGTGGCTGTTTCAATTACCCGGCAGGCTGTTTGGCATGGTATTCAGCCGTCGTCTGACGACCTTTATCTTTTTTATGCTGGTGGCACTCGGCGCGATCGCCGTGAAACGCTATCTGCGCACCGATCCGCAGGCCGAGCCGCTCTCTCCGGCTGCGCAGCCCCACTATGATATTCAGCGCGACGTGTCGCCGCGCGAGGCGCGCGGACAGTGCGGCGGGCCGCTGCACGACAATCAGGGCAGCCCCTGGCCGGATTCCGCCGGCTATTTACGCCAGCCCGACGCGCAGGAACGCGGCCGGACGCAGCGCATCACGCTGGATAACCAGCATAACGCCTTTGCCGTACGGGTAAAGTTGAGCAGTGCGGAAAACCCACAGTACGTCGCCGACCTGTTTATTCCCGCCGCCGCCAGCTTCAGCATCCAGACCAGTGCGGCGGAACGCTATGTAATGAAAGTAAAAAATATCCAAAGCGGCTGCAGCTACCGCTCACAGCCCTTTGCGCTGGCCAGCGATCACAACTGGCGGCTGCCCATCAGCCTGCACAGCCACGGCAAGGTGCAGTTTCAGGCCATCGACGCCGGGCAGTTCTGACCGCGCCAGGACGCTATTTTTTCACCGGATGGTCGCGGCGGAACAGCTGCCAGCTCTCAATCTCTTCGCCATTCGGCAGCGTGCAGGTGGCATACTGGCCGTGCTCGTTCTCTTTGGGGTTCAGCTTGCCGCCGATCTTCACGCAGTAGACATCGGCCGGGTTAGCCATGCCGATAACCCGCGGCGGCGGCGGCGCATCATCATTGGTTTTCATCTGACATCCTTGCAGCAGCGCTGCGCCTGCGAGCAGGGAAAGCAACAACGTTTTTTTCATCATTTCACGGAGATCCGGTCCGCGCCGTACAGCGCGAGGAGTAAAAACAACGACGCTGCGGCGCATCACGCCCCGCAGCGTCAGTTAACATCGGGGGCTTAGGAGATAAAGGATTTACCCTGCTTCAGCACCAGATCGCAGGCTTTCTGCTTCACTTTCTCAGTGATCTGCGAAGTGCCGAGGTTGTTCAGGTCCAGGCTCTTGCCTTCGCCGGTTTGCAGCAGACCGCCCAGCCCCTGCTGGTAATCTTCACTTTTGGCGTCAGAGTCGCTGCTGATGCCCAGTTTACCCAACAGTTTGTCTTTCACATCCGCCGCGCCGCTTTCCGACAGGACGTTGTTTTTCACGCAGTACTGCAGAATACCGGCCGCGTTGGTCATGCTGCCGGAACTCAGCGCCTTGTCGCCGCCGTTCAGCAGACCGGTCAGGGTCGACAGCGACGTACCGCCGCTTTCACCACCGGATTTGCTCAGCTCGCCGGCAGCGTTGCTGACGGAATCCATCAAACCGGCCTGCGCCGCGCCAGCGCTTAACGAGGTGGCCAATGCCAGCGCCAACAATACACGATGCTTATTATTCATAGTGCTCAAACTCCTGTCTTCTCTTCGGTAAGCGGCGATATCGCCGGAACATACATTCGGACGCTACGCGCGTCGACAAGTTCCCTTTAACTGTTCGCGCAGAAATTTTTAGGATTATGAGCAAGCTGCGGCAGCTTAAAACTGCCAGCGCAGCCAGGCGAAGAACACGTTGCCGTTATTATAGGTGCCGGGAATGTAGGTCGCCTGGAACGTCAGTTTTTTATAGCCGACGGACGCCAACGGCAGCGGCGCAGGGATCGGGATATAGTTCCAGTTATCGCGGGCGGTCACGCTGGCGGTAAAGCCCAGCCCCAGGCGGAAATCCTTGTCGTCCAGCGGGCGCCAGATTTTCTCATAGGCGTAGCCGCCGATCGGCTCCCATTTATTAAAGGAGTCTTTAAACGCCATGATATAAATGCCGTGCCAGTCACCGTCCTGGTCAAAGCGTGAAATGCCGTAGCCGGCGCCCCATGGCCGCTCGTTGTACTTGTCGATATGCTCATCGTCGTACGTCCAGCGGTTGTGCCAGGTGATCGCCGGGATATAGAGATCGTGATTTGGCGAGTTATTCCAGGTTTCCGCTACGTTATCTTTAAAGCGTTGCCACAGGCCCGGTTTTTCCGCCGGCGCGACGGTGCTATTTTCTGAACCAACCTCAGCCAGAGAAGGCAGTGCAGGAAATATCAACGCCATACAACCGGCCAGGCATGTCCGTTTTAACAACATAAAATAACTCCTGTACAAATTACGGCCGAGGATTCTTACCGATTGCACCTGCAAGATCAAGCCAAGGCAACACTTTCCCGCCGCAAACCGCCGTTCGTTGTCTTTTCGTTAAGTTTAGCTGCTGCACGCCAAACCTCGGTTTTATCCCGGCAAAACCGGGCAAATCGACGATGAAAATCGCCCCCGGCTGCGGCGTGCAAAAATATTTACCCCGGTCAAAAAGCAGAATGTGATCGTACGCAGCAGCGGCGGCCTGACCTGTTGCGGCAATTGTTAACTGCCGCACAAATTTTACCCGCTGGCGCACAGTTAATTACATGTAAAACATTTGTGACATATTGTGTAGGGAAAATAATTAGCACGGTTAACTATTGATTTCTCGTCGCTTGACGGCCGTTTACCGTCGTGCAGATATTAATCACCGTGCGCTCACATCGGCGCCTGCCGCAGCAGAACAATAGCGGCGGGTAAAAGTATCGGCCGCGCAGCCCTTCCCCTGACGGCACGCCGCCTGACCGAATAAACAGCGATTCCCCCTCACTGTCCGGCCGCTGAAAAATACCCGCGCCAGATTATCAGCCGGCCAATTTATCGTTTCCAGATAGTTTCATACGTAAAGCTTCCCATACATTCCCCGCCCCGCGCATCAGCCCCGCTCATCTTGAAGGCCGCCGGCGTTTACATAACTGTTATAGCAACGGACGCAGCGCCACTGATGCCTCGCGGCCTCTGTACACCGACAACTACAACATCGCCAGCAACCCCGCTTGCTGATTTCTACCTGAAACAAAAAAGACAATGAATTCGGAGCTAGAGATGAAAATCACTATCGGACAATTTCTCCTGCAACAACTTCGCGCCCTGAATATTGAGCATATCTACGGCGTGCCCGGCGACTATAATCTGGCGCTGCTGGAAATGATTGAGCATGACGATAGCGTGCAGTTTGTCGGCAACTGCAACGAGCTGAACGCCTCTTACGCCGCCGACGGCTATGCCCGTCTCAACGGCGCCGGCGCGCTGATTACCACCTACGGCGTCGGCGACCTGGCCGCGCTGTCCGGCATTGCCGGCGCCTACGCCGAATCGTCGCCGGTGATCTGCCTGGCCGGCACCCCGCCGCTGCACGCGATGAAGGATCACGCCCTGCTGCACCATTCGCTGGCGGACGGCAACTTCGACAACGTGATGAACTGCTTTAAACAGTTCACCGTCGCTCAGGCGCTGATTACGCCGGAAAACGCCGCCCGGGAAATCCCGCGGCTGATCGCCGCCGCCTGGACGGAGAAAAAGCCGGTCTATCTGCAGCTGCCGTCGGATATCTGCGAGGTGCAGATTGATATCGCCGAGCCGGTTGCCCCGCCGCAGCTGCCCGCCAGCGACGCCCACAACCTGCAGCTGGCCGCCAAGGCGCTGCTGCAGCGGCTGCGCGCCGCCAAATACCCGCTGATGCTGGTCGATCAAATGGTCGACCGCTATCAACTGCAACAGTTGACCATCGCCGTGGCGCAGCGCTTCGGCATTGCGCTGACCAATATGCCGACCGCCAAATGCATCATTCCGGAAACCACCGCCGGCTGGATGGGCGGCTACAGCGGCAACCTGTCGCGCCCGGAGCTGTTTGAGCTGATGGCAAAATCCGACTGCGTGCTGAGCTTCGGCGTACGCCTGGTGGATTCCACCACCGGTTACTTCTCCCATCAGATCCCGGCCGCAGCGCAGGTTGATATCCAGCCCTACTCGCTGAAGTTCGACAACACCGCCTACCCGGCGGTAGCGACCGCCGATCTGCTGCAGGCGCTGCTGGACGCCGACGATCGGCCGCACGCAGCGCCGATGGCGGTGCTGCCTAATCCGCACGCGCAGCTGGCGGCCCCCAGCGACGCGCCGCTCGATCAGGCCTATTTCTGGCAGCGGATGAGCCGCTTTATTCGTGAGGACGACGTACTGGTGGTGGAAAACGGCACCTCGGGCGCCGCAGTTGGCGGCATGCGCATGCCGGACGGGGTGAAAGTGGTTAACCAACCGATCTGGGGCTCCATCGGCTATACCCTGCCGGCGCTGCTCGGCACGCTGATGGCGGCGCCGCAGCGACGCCATATGCTGTTTATCGGCGACGGCTCCTTCCAGTTAACCGCGCAGGAGGTCTCCACCCTGCTGCGCTATGAGCAGAAACCGATCATCTTCCTGATCAATAACGACGGCTACACCATTGAGCGCTACATTCTGGGGGAAAATTCGTCCTACAACGATATCGGCCCGTGGGACTACGCCAAACTGCCGGCGGTGCTTAATACCCAGGCGCGGCCGTTCTGCGCGGCGGTGGAAACCAGCCAGCAGCTGGAGCTGGCGCTGGAGCACGCCTCGCGTCAGGAAACGCTGGCGTTTATCGAGGTCAAACTGCCGATGATGGATACGCCGCCGGTAATGAAAGAGTTCTGCAACCGCTGCAATAGCTTTAACTTCGGCCTGAGCAACCCGCGCCGCAGCGCATAACGCGTCCGGCGGCCGGCGTAAGGTTCCCCCCGCCGGCCGCCTCCCCGCTTAACGGGCGCGCGCCATACAGCTCTGACGCCGGTCGTCCACCCGCTTGGCAAACCAGGCGGTGGTCAGCTTACGGGTGATTTTCGGGCTTTCCAGGGTAATGCCCGGCAGCATCTCACGCGGCAGTTTTTTCCCGGCGGTTTTATCCGCCAGCGCAAACACCTGCCGATACAGATCGGTGTCTTCAAACTCCAGCGTGTCGCCTTTCTCCAGCGCGCGACGAATGGCGGAATGGCTGATATCCAGCCGCTTCGCCAGCGTACGCACCGCCAGTTCAGTGGTGCCCGGCTTATCGCTGCCGTAAATAATCAAATCACCGTCCAGCGCCAGCGGAATGCCGCTGGCCTGGCTGACCGCGCTCTGGAAGGCGGCGTTACGGCTGGCGTACCAGCCAGCGTTAAAGTCGGCGAAGCGATACAGCGAGCGGCTGTAATTGGCCGGATAGCCCAGCAGATGCATAATGCCGAAATACATGCCGCCGCGGCGGCTGAACACTTCGCGGCGAATCGAACCGTCGATCGGGTACGGGTAGCCTTTGGCATGCGCTTCGGCAAAGGCGATGCTGACCTGCATCGGCCCGCCGGTGCGCACCGGGTTTAGGCTGCCGAACAGGCGCTGCCCCATCGGCACCATATCGATAAAGTCGTCGAAGATGGCGCTCAACTCTTTTTCACTGCGCACCTTGTCCAGACGCTCGCTGTAGCTTTTACCGTTGGACGACTTGAGCAACAGCGCGGTACGCACCACAAAGTGCGGAATATGCAGCTTATCGGCGCGGCGATCGATCTCCTGCCAGGCGATCTTCGACAGCCCCGGCACCTGCGGGTCGGCGTGGAAGGTCGACTCCTGCCCGGTCACCGCCAGCACCGCGCACAGGTTCTCGTCGCTGGGATCCAGCCCCTGGGCGGCGAACGCGGCGGTGATATCGCCGGCCCACGCCTGTTTGTTCTGCGCGTTAGCCGGCATCAGCCTGACCACCTGCGCCTTCACCTCTGCCGGGCTGCGGCTGGGCGCCTGCGGCGTGATATTGCTGGTACAGCCGGCCAGCGCCAGCAGCGCGGTCAACGTCAGCGCGCGACCGGTGAACATTCGATAATTAGGCATCTTTTCCCTGATCGTTAAGGTATGTGCGCTCAAGACGTTATCCCAGCCGCGCCGGATGATCCAGCCCCGCAGAGGGAAAAGCCGGCGTATCGATCTGCGATGGCGGATCGGCGCAATAAGGTGTATTTTACATGCAATTTAAAAAACGCAATCCGTACAAGGAGCCCTCATGTCTGCAGACATTCAGCCGGAAGACTATTTTCATCAGAAATATGGCCTAACCCGCACCCATTCGGAAGTGGTCGCCGCCGCCGGCAAGATACCCGCCGGCAAGGCGCTGGACCTGGGCTGCGGCGGCGGACGCAACGCACTGTATCTGGCGCTGAAGGGGTTTGACGTCACCGCCTGGGATAAAAACGCCGTGGCGATCGCCGAGCTGAACCGCATTATCGATGCCGAAGGGCTGAGCAATATCCGCGCCACGGTGCAGGATCTGAACAGCCTGCGCTTCCAGGGCGACTATGATTTTATTCTCTCCACGGTGGTGATGATGTTTCTGCAGCCTGCGGCAATCCCGTCGATCATTCAGGATATGCAGGCCGCCACCGTCAGCGGCGGCCATAACCTGATCGTCGCCGCGATGGATACGCCGGACTTCCCCTGCCCGCTGCCGTTCCCCTTCGCCTTTAAGCCCGACGAGCTGAAGAGCTACTACCGGGAGTGGCAAATCGTAAAATACAATGAAGACGTCGGCGAACTGCATAGAACCGACGCCAACGGCAACCGCATCAGGCTGCGCTTCGCCACGCTGCTGGCGCGCAAGCCCGCCCCTCTCTGACGGCGCACCGCTGTCGCGCGGCAATCTGTGCGCTAGCGCGGGAATCGCGTTGCCAATCTCGGCGCGCGGCGTTAGGATCGCGCCCGGCCAAAAGACGGGCCAGGGATTACGCCGCGCCGCTTCACGACGATCAACGCGCAGGTGCGGCCAAGCATTTTGAGAGGTTATCGTGTTAGAAAGTTTCGGCGTCCTGAATTTATGGACCTACCTGGCCGGGGTGGTATTTATTATCGTGCTGCCCGGCCCCAACACCCTGTTCGTACTGAAAACCGGCATCTCGCGCGGCATCCGCGCCGGCTACACCGCCGCGCTCGGCGTATTTATCGGCGACGCCATTCTGATTTTCTGCGCCTATATCGGCGTGGCCACGCTGATCCGTACCACGCCGTTGCTGTTTACGCTGGTGCGCTATCTGGGGGCGCTCTATCTGCTGTTCCTCGGCGTGAAGATCCTCTACGCCAACTTTATGCAGAAGCAGCAGCCGGAGCACCAGGCGCTGGAAGGCAGCCACAGCATTCTGCGCAAGGCGCTGACGCTCAGCCTGACCAACCCCAAGGCGATTTTGTTTTACGTGTCGTTCTTCGTGCAGTTTATCGACTTTAACTACGCGCATACCGGGCTGTCTTACACCATCCTGGCGCTGATTCTGGAGTCGGTCAGCTTTATCTATCTGAGCACGCTGATCTTTGCCGGCAGCATGCTGGCGCACTTCTTCAGCCATAAAAAACGGCTGGCCAAGCTGGGCAACGGCCTGATCGGCCTGCTGTTCCTCGGCTTCGCCACCCGCCTGGCGACGCTGAGTTCCTGAGCCGCGCCACAACCGGGGCGCTCTGACGCCCCGGCCCTACCACCGCCATTTTGTCACGGCGGACAAACCAAATGTCAGGCAGAGCAAACTTTCCTCCCGCCATCGCGACTATGCTAAATCGGTAAAATTTTTCCCGATCGTTCTCTTCGTATGACAGGAGGGCATATGCCTGATACTACCGTAGCAGTGATGGACAACGTGTTGCGCTTTCTCGAACGTCAGCACGGCTTGTATATCGATGGGCAATGGCAAAGCTCGCAGTCCGCAGCGCGCCTGCCGGTGTATAACCCCGCCGACGGCCGGCAAATCGCCACCACCGCCGACGCCAGCGCCGGCGACGTCGACCGCGCGGTGCAGTCCGCCCATCGGGCATTTCGCGACGGCGTCTGGTCGCGGCGTCTGCCGGCCGAGCGCGAACGTATTCTGCTGCGCTATGCCGATCTGGTGGAACAGCACGCCGAAGAGCTGGCGCAGCTGGAAACGCTGGAGCAGGGAAAATCCATCAATATCTCCCGCGCGTTTGAAGTAGGCTGCACCCTGAACTGGATGCGCTATACCGCCGGGCTGAGCACCAAAATTACCGGCCAGACGCTGGACGTTTCCATCCCGATGCCGCCGGGCGCCAATTACCAGGTCTACACCCGCAAAGAGCCGATTGGCGTGGTGGCCGGCATTGTGCCGTGGAATTTCCCGCTGATGATCGGCATCTGGAAAGTGATGCCGGCGCTGGCCGCCGGCTGTTCGATCGTGATTAAACCGTCGGAAACCACGCCGCTGACCCTGCTGCGGATGGCCGAGCTGGCCAGCGAAGCCGGCGTGCCGCCGGGGGTCTTCAACGTGGTGACCGGCAGCGGCGCCGTCTGCGGCAAAGCGCTGACCGAACATCCGCAGGTCGCCAAAGTCAGCTTTACCGGCTCAACCGCCGTGGGCAAGGGCATTGCCCGCGCCGCCGCGGACCGGCTGACGCGCGTCACGCTGGAGCTGGGCGGCAAGAATCCGGCTATCGTGCTGAAAGACGCCGATATCCCGCAGGTGGTCGAAGGCCTGATGATGGGCAGTTTCCTCAATCAGGGGCAGGTGTGCGCCGCCAGCTCGCGTATCTATATCGAAGCGCCGATTTACGACCAACTGGTCGCCGGCTTTGAGCAGGCGGTGAAATCGCTCAGCGTCGGGCCGGGCATGGATCCGACGGCGCAGATCAACCCGCTGGTTTCCCGCGCGCACCGCGACAAGATCGCCGCCTATCTGGCGGACGCCAGAAACAAGCGCGCCGAACTGATCAGCGGCGCCGACGGCCCGGCGGGCGACGGTTTCTATATTCCGCCAACCCTGGTGGTCAACCCGGACGACAGCCTGAACCTGACGCGCGAAGAGGTGTTCGGCCCGGTGGTCAACCTGATCCGGGTGGCGGACGGTGAAGAAGCTCTGCAGAAAGCCAACGACAGCGATTACGGCCTGACCGCCAGCCTGTGGACCACCAGCCTGCAAACCGCGATGTCCTATACGCCGCGCATTCAGGCCGGTACGGTGTGGGTCAACACCCATACGCTGATTGACGCCAATATGCCGTTCGGCGGCTTTAAACAGTCAGGCAGCGGCCGCGACTTCGGGCCGGACTGGCTGGACGCCTACACCGAAAGCAAATCCGTCTGTATCCGCTACTGAGCAGCTTCCCCCGGCCCGGCCGGGGGATTACTGATAGCGCCTGCGGTATTCACTGGGTGAAACGCCAAAGTGCGTTTTAAACGCGGTGGAAAAATGGCTGTGGTCGCGAAATCCCCAGTCATCGCTGAGGCGGGAAAGTTTCTGCCGCGGCGGCGCATGGCGCAGCGCCTGCGCGCACAATTCCAGACGCCGATGCTTAATATACTGCGCCACCACCAGCCCGTGGCGGGCGAACATCCGGTACAGCGTGCGCAGCGACATGCCGTTCGCCTCTGCCACCCACTCCGGCCGTAGATGCTCAGACTGAATATGGCGGTCGATAAAGCTCAACGCCTGCTTAAAACCGCGATCGTTCTCCGCGTCCGTCCCCTCTCCGCCGGCCACCAACGGACGCAGCAGACTGGCCAGCGCGCTCAGCGTCGCCTCGCTCTCTGCCGCCGCCAGCATTGGGCTGTCGAGATAACCGCGCACCAGCTGCTGGCTGAACCTGACCAGCGAGCTGCCGGCTTCAAGACGCACGGCGCACTGCACCTTGCCCTGCCGCACCGACGTTTCAAGGTAGTCGCGCGGCAACAGCAGCGATATCTGCTGCGAGTCCTGCTGGAACAGAAAATTGCTGGGCTGCCCGGCGTCAATCAGCGTCATATCACCGGCCGACAGGCTGGCACGCCTTTCGCCCTGCTCCATCAGGGCGCTGCCGCGCAGCTGAAATACGGTAAAAAAATAGCCGCCGTTGCTCTGGGCGATTTCCCGCCGGGTGCGGTACAGCCGCGCCTGCGCCGCATCCACAATGCTCAGCCGCAGCGCATGCGTATGATAGGTTCGCATCGCGCCGCAAAACCCCGCCCCCAGCGTATTAGCGCAAAAACGCCCGCAGGCCGCGTTGATGCTTTGCAGCCATTCGTCAAAACCGGCACTCCGGGCCCGTACGGAAACCGCCATAATGTCCCCTTCCAGCTATCAGCCGTGACGCAGATAACAGCGGCGTCGATCATGCTGCCAACATAGTCACTCGTTAACCGTTAAGCAACAACGGACGGGAGATTTAACGGTGCGATCACAAGTTTGCGCCCGGCAGCGGCGTACGACGGGAGGATAACGGATAAAAAAACGGGTGCGGCAACGCACCCGGAGTTGTTACTGGTTTGGCCCGCACCAGCAGGCTCAGATCTTAAGGCGTCGGCGTTGGTTTGGCAGGACAGTAGTTATTCGCCACCGCGTTTATCGTCTTATTCGGCACACCAAACTTATTACGGCACTCAACAACCGAATAGCATGTGTTGCTATTTCCCCCGGCGCCCCATTCAAATTTTTCCGGGTTGCAGAAACGAATATAATAACCGCCGATCACCTTATCAGCTTTCTTCATGCTCATTTTTTTCATTTGAATATCCTTATATGATGACATTGATATATCAAATAAGAGAAACAGCCACACCGCAAACAGAGAATATATCAGGTGGTGTTTTCCTTACGTCATTAAGTTTAGTCACTAAAAAAACAAGAGTAAAATACTGTCGCCATAAACAGACAATAATGGGATATCACTGAACAATTTAAAGGAATACTCGCGTCATTCACCACGGGTTGGCACGGGGTAATCAACAAAATACAGGATGGTTAAACATCGGCGTAGCATACGCAAGGCAAAGCACTCAACCGATATCTACCGTGGGTAAAATTGACAGAAATGATGCAAATGAGGGCAGGAATACACCGGAATGTAAAACCTTCCGAGATCGGGTGCGGCAGCGCGCCACACCCGGTAAAACAGCTTACGGCGTCGTTGGAGGCGTGGTGGTACCGCCGCCGCTCGAGGCACAGTTGCTCACTGGCACATAGAACATCACTTTGGTCGGCTGACCAAACTTGTTGGTGCAGTTTCTGACGGCGGTACAGGCGTCAGCGCCGCCGATCGTGGTTTTTTCATAGCGGGTCTCGGAACAATTATAATAACCGCCAATGATATTGGATGATTCCATCATGGTCATCTTTTTCATTTTGACATCCTTAATAATGATATTGGTGTGTTTGCACAAGAAAACGCCCTGACCAATTAATAGTCAAGACAAAACATTACTCTCCTGCAAATCGATTATAGGTAGCGATAAAAAAAAGAGTCAATTCCATTCTCCGCCCCCTCAAAGATAAACAGATAACACCCCATGATTAGCAAGAATAATCACAGAAAAATAGCTAATTAAATTCATCAATAAAATAACAGTTGATGCTATAAAATAGAATTCTATCATTCAGCCGTTTTCTAACGCCGCAAGACAGCGATAGCAACAGCGGCGCCTCTCCCCTTTTCTCCCGGTATCGGCCGCCGCCGCGATACGCCACACCACCATCTTACGCACAGACCCATGGCTCCGTCTCGGCTACTCTGGAACGTGATAACAACCTGTTACTGAGGAGCAAAGTATGGACCATCTGCCTGCCGCCACGGACTTTCGCCAGTTTATCGCCTATCTGCGTGCACATCAGGAGCTGCTGGATATCGACGTCATCGTCAGCCCTGAGCTGGAAGCCGGCGCGATTACCCGTAAGGTGTATGAAACCGGCGCGCCGGCGCCGCTGTTTCAGACGCTGGGGAATAACCCGCACGGCTTTCGGATCCTTGGCGCCCCGGCCGGGTTAAGCCGTCGCGACGGCCAGCGCTATGCCCGGCTCGCCGCCCACTTCGGCCTGCCAAAAC
Source organism: Serratia sp. FGI94 (assembly GCF_000330865.1). Lineage (NCBI taxonomy): Bacteria > Pseudomonadati > Pseudomonadota > Gammaproteobacteria > Enterobacterales > Yersiniaceae > Serratia > Serratia sp. FGI94. The sequence goes on along the minus strand of NC_020064.1, from coordinate 992,327 downwards.
AGGCCACGCCGCGTGAAATATTGGAGACCATTATCGCCGCCGGCGATCGGACGCCCATCGCGCCGCGTCAGGTCAGCAGCGCCCCCTGCCAGCAGAACGTACTGCTGGGCGACGATGTCGATCTGCTGCGCTTTCCCATTCCGCTGCTGCATCAGGAAGACGGCGGCCGTTACTTCGCCACCTACGGCTTCCACGTGGTGCAATCCCCCGACGGCCGCTGGGACAGCTGGTCCGTGGCGCGCGCTATGCTGCACGATCAGCGCACGCTGGTCGGCCCGGCGATGGCGCAGCAGCATATCGGCATGATCCACCAAATGTGGCGCGAACAGGGCAAAAATACCCCCTGGGCGATGGTGCTGGGCGCACCGCCGGCGGCCATGGCGGTCGCCGGCATGCCGCTGCCCGCCTGGGTCAGCGAGCCGGGCTATATCGGCGCGCTGACCGGCCGACCGGTAGAGGTGGTCAAATGTCAAACCAACGACCTGTACGTGCCAGCATCGGCGGAAATCGTGGTGGAAGGTGAAATCAGTCTCGATCAGACCGCGATGGAAGGGCCGATGGGCGAGTACCACGGCTATGCCTTCGCCGAAGGCAAGCCGCAGCCGCTGTTCCACGTCAAGGCGGTGACCTACCGCGACCGCGCCATTTTACCCATCTGCGTCGCCGGCACGCCGCCGGAAGAGAACCACACGCTGTGGGGTACCATGATTTCCGCCGAGGCGCTGAAGCACTGTCGTCAACAGCAGCTGCCGATCGATATGGCCTGGTGTTCCTATGAGGCCGCCACCTGCTGGCTGGTGCTGTCGGTGGATAGGGAAAAATTAGCGGCGCTGAACACCGACGCCGACGGGCTGGTGCGGATGATTGCCGACAGGTTCTTCGCCTCGCATGTCGCCTGGCTGGTGCCGAAAATCATCCTGGTCGGCAACGATATCGATATTACCGATATCAATCAGGTGGTCTGGGCGCTGGCAACCCGCAGCCATCCGAAACGTGATTTCCATGACTTTAGCGACAGCCCCGGCATTCCTATGGTGCCGTACCTGGACGCCGAGGATAAGCAGGCCGGCAGAGGCGGAAAAATGATTATCAACTGCCTGTTTCCGGAAGCGTTCACCGGGCGACAGCGCGCCGCCACCGCCAGTTTTGAACACTCCTTTCCTGAGACAATCAAGCAGCAGGTGAACCGCCGCTGGCGCGACTACGGCTTTTAACCCCGCCGTATACGCTATGCCCGCCTAAAGGCGGCGCTCGATGTCCTGCACGCTAACTGCGTTGCCCCCCGCCGGCGGATCGGCGGGGAGAGCATGCCCGCCGTGGCGCGTTCTTTTCGGCATCATATTGTTCATATCAATACCCGATGGCTTCTGATAGATGCCCAGCGCGAAATAGCGGGCCGTGGCGTACATGTATTCGAAAATTTCCGACTGCGTATCTTCGTACTCGCTCCAGAACACCTTGGAGGTAAAGCAGTACACCTCGATCGGCAGACCTTCTGAAGTCGGGCTCAGCTGACGCACCACCAGGTACATATCATTACGGATATCGTCGCGCGCCTTCAGATATTCGAGCAGGTATTTACGGAACAGGCCGAGATTGGTGATGCCGTGGTGGATCAGTTGCTCATCGGACAGCGTCTCCATCTTGGTGCTGAGATAGTCGCTCAGCCCGGCGAACTTCACCGGCGAGACCGTTTTCAGCCGCTCCAGCAGCACGCCGTCGGCAAAGGTGATGCTGGACTGATCGATAAAGAAACTGCGCTTAATGCGTCGGCCGCCCGAGGAGAACATCGGCTGCCAGTTGGTATAGGTTTCGGTAATAAAGTTCTTGGTCGGCACCCGGGAGACGGTGTTGTCCCAGTTGCGGATGGTGATGGTATGCAGCGCAATATCCGTCACCTCACCGCTGATATTGCCCTGCGGCATCTCCACCCAATCCCCCAGCTGGATCACGTTGGAGGACGACAGCTGAATATTGGCCACCAGCGAAATCAGCGTATGCTGGAACACAAACATCAGCACCGCGGCAACCGCACCCAGGCTGGAGATAATGATCACCGGCGACTTGTTGGACAGCGTGGCGATCACCAAAATAGTGGCGATCGACGACACGATGATCTTGCCGATCTGCACATAGCCTTTGATCGAGTGGGATTTTTCGCCGTGTTTGCGAATGTAGGCGCTGTTGCTGATATCCAGCAGTTCATTAATCAACATCGCCGAGTCGATAATAAACAGCACGCCGCAGATCGCCTGAATGGTTTCCAGCAGCCCCGGCGGCAGCCCCATCACCAAACCCGACAGAAAATAAACCGTCACCACCGGCACAATATGGGCCAGCCGTTTGGCGACCTGCATATCCTTATCCAACGGATCGGATTTATGAGTATGTAATATAAAGCGTCTGACAATGCCCAGCAGGAACAGTTTACAGACAGCAAAAGAGAGGAAACCGGCGAATAACAGAAAGACGATCGACATCAGCGAATAAGTCAGCGGATTCGCCAGTAACCAGTTCCAGACAGATAACAGCTCTTGCATGTCAGAGATCTCAATCAAGGGAAAATACCCTGCCACAAGGATAGCGATTCTTCAGCGCTTTTTTTCACCAATTATGTGGTCAGCTTATGATTCAGTCCGCCACCAGCGGCTGCCGGCGTGCGGCTGCGTCAGATCGAGACGTTCCCCCATCATCGGCGTCGACAGTGAGATCGCACGCTCGGCGGCCAGGCGCGTCACCCGATCGAACGGATCTTCCCAGAGATGCATGCTTAGATCAAAGGTGCCGTTATGGATCGGCACCAGCCAGCGCCCGCCCAGATCCTGATGCGCCTGCACCGTCTGCTCAGGATGCATATGCACATAGGGCCACTGCTTGTCATAGGCGCCGGTTTCCATCAGCGTCACGTCGAACGGCCCGAACCGCTGCCCGATCTCGGCAAACCCGCTAAAGTAGCCGCTGTCGCCGCTGAAGAATAGCCGCATATCGTCGTCAATGATCACCCAGGAGGCCCACAGCGTACGATTGCCGTCGCGCAGGCTTCGGCCGGAAAAGTGCTGCGCCGGCGTGGCCGTCAGCTGCAGGCCGTCCACCTCCGTTCCCTGCCACCAGTCAAACTGCTGCACCTTCTGCGGCGCGATGCCCCAGTCGATCAGACGGTCGCCCACGCCCAGCGGCGCCAAAAACAGCGCCGTCTTGCCGTCCAGCGCGCGGATTGCGGCGGCGTCCAGGTGATCGTAATGATCGTGCGATAAAATCACCCCACGGATCGGCGGCAAATCGGCCAGCGCAATCGGCGGTGCATGGAAGCGCTTCGGACCAACGAACGACAGCGGCGAGGCGCGCTCGGAAAACACCGGATCGGTCAGCCACCACTGGCCGCGCAGTTTAATCAGCAGCGTCGAATGGCCCAGCCGGTACAGGCTGCGGTCCGGCGCCTGCCGCAGCATCTCCCGCGTCAGCGGGCTGAGCGGGATGTCGCCGTCCGGCACGGTGCCGCGCGGTTTATTGAAAAAGAAATTCCACCACACGCGTAGCGTCGAGGTCGGCAGTTCATCCGGCGCGGCGGCGCGGGCATTGCGAAAGCGTTGATCCACCGCCTGCGGCGACCACGAATAATCGCCGATAACGCGGCGGAAACGGGAAAATAGGCGCAATAGGGTTATCCTCAGGGCTACGAGCCGGCAACACGCGGGCAACACAGGATGTTAGTCCCTCGCCGCCTCCGCCACCAGAGGGAAATCGTGCTCTGCATCGGGCGCAGCATAACGCTGCGCCCCCGCCCGCGTTACAGCGCCTCTTTGGCCCGGCGACGCAGCGAGAACGGCCCGGGGCCGCTGAGGGTGAACGCCGACATCAGCGTAAAGCCCAGCGTGACCAGCCCCAGCACCAGATACGCGCCCTGGAAGCCGATGCTTTCATACATATTGCCGGCCAGCACCGACATAAAAATCATCGCCAGCTGTTTGAAGAAGCAGAAACACACCAGATAGACGGTGGCCGAAAAACGCACCTCAAACTGGCTAGTAATGTATTTGAAGCAGCCGACAATCAGGAACGGCACCTCAAACATATGCAGCGTTTTCAGGATCACCACTTCCAGCGCCGAGGTGGCGAACGAGGAGCCGATAATACGCACCGACATAATGGCGCCCGCCAGCAGCAGCGCATTCTTGCCGCCGATGCGGTTAACGATCAGCGGTGCAAAAAACATGATGGTGGCGTTCAGCAGTTCGCCCAGCGTGGTGACATAGCCAAACACCCGGGTACCCTGCTCGCCGGAGGCGAAGAACGAGGTGAAAAAGTTGGCGAACTGCTGGTCAAACACATCGTAGGTACAGGAGACGCCCACCACATACAGCGACAGGAACCACAGTTTCGGCTGCCTGAACAGCTCCAGGGCCAGCTTCAGGCTGAAGGCGTTCTGGTTAGCGCCCACGGCATCCGCCACCGCCGCGGAAGAGTGCGTCTCAGTGCGCGAAAAGAACAGCAGCAGCGCCAGAATAACGGCGCAGCCGGACCCCAGCCAGAACACAAACTCATTGTTGATGGTGAACATAACGCCGACGATCGAGGCGCACAGCGCCCAGCCCACGCAGCCGAACATGCGCGCGCGGCCGAATTCAAAACGGCTGCGGCGGCTGACCTTTTCAATATAGGCTTCGATCGCCGGCGCGCCGGCGTTGTAAATAAAGCCGAGATAGATCCCACCGACGATCGACCCCAATAAGATATTAAACTGTAATAACGGGCCGAAGACGTAAATAAAGAACGGGGCAAACATCACCAACATGCCGGTGATCGTCCACAGCAGGTGTTTACGCAAGCCAAGCTTGTCGGAAATCAGGCCGAAAACCGGCTGGAACAGCAGAGAAAACAGCGAAATACAGGCGAAAATCACGCCGGTGTCCCGCTGGCTGATATGGTTGATCTCATGCAGCCAGATGGGGAAGAACGGGAAATAGGCTCCCATAATAAAAAAGTAAAAGAAGAAGAAAAAACCGAACATCCAAAAATTAGTATTTTTTAAATAATACATCATGGATTTCCTCAGTTAAAAAATAGGCAGGCCCAGGCCTGCCCGCTTATTATTGTTGGCCCCAGACCAGCTGGTAGCGATAGCGCCCGGCGCTGAGCAGGTATTCCGGCGCGACGGAAGGGCTCCAGGAGTCGTCGCCGCCAATCCCCATATGGAAGCCGTCAATATTTAGCCAGACGCCCTCCTCCGGCTGCAGCAGATGGCGATGGCTGGTCTCCATCAGCTGCCGCTGGCCGTAACGGCTGATGTTGAACTGGAAGTCGCCGCGCCAGCGGTGCGCGCCATACTGCAGCTCGCGGGTGCCGCAGTGCAGGCCGTTTTCACACGGGAAGACGTACGGGGTGTACATCGCCTCCAGCGGCTGCTCCCAGCGGTCAAAACAGGCGGAACTCAGACGGTCCGGGTAGTTTTCATGCGGCCCCAGCCCCAGCCAGCTCACGCGCGGCGCCCGCTGCGCCAGCCGGCAGCTCAGGCCGATGCGCGCCGGCGGCGGCGTACCGTTGGCGATCGCCACCTCCGCCGTTATCTGCATCTCGCCGAGGCCGTTAATGCGGTAGGTTTTGCGGCTGATAAACAGCGTTTCGCCCTGATGCTTCCAGGCATGCGCGGTGGTAATCAGCACCGCGCGCGACAGCGCTTCGGCCTCGCACTGCAGCAGCACGGCTTCCGCCCGGTAGTGGCCGGCAGCCTTCCAGCGCTCGACCCAGGCGTTCGGATCGATGCGGGTCACCTCGCTGACGCCAATATCATTATCCAGCGGCGCGCGGGTGAACTGATCAAGCAGCGGGCTAAGCAGCTGCGGCTCTTCATCTATCCAGTACTGCGTCAGCACGCCCTGCCGACGGCAGAACGCCCAGCGCTGTCTGCCCAGCGCAATGCTGAACTGCGCCTCACTGCTGGAGAGCTGCGGCGCCTCGCCGGCGTGTACCACGGGCTGCGCGTCGAGTTTTTCTTCCAGCGCCCACTGCTGCCAGGCGCTGAGATGCCCGGCCGGCGACCATGCCGTCGCCTGCGGCTGCACCACCCGCACCGTCAGCCACAGCTGCCCCGCCGTTTCCGGCAGCGGCACCGCCGGCAGGGTAATCGTCTGACGTCCCTGCGGAGCGATATCCAGCACCGCTTCTCCCGCAGCCAGCGGCCGGCCATCCTGTGCAATCGACCAGTGCAGCACTTCGTTATCGCTGTGGCGGAACAGGTATTCGCTGGTGACCTCAATCCGCCGCTCCTCGCCCGGCAGCAGCGTAAACTGAAACAGCTGCTGCGCATGCTTGGCCTCATACAGCGAAGGATGCGGCGTGCGATCCGCAAACAGCAGCCCGTTCATACAGAACTGGCGATCGTTGGGCGTATCGCCAAAGTCGCCGCCGTACGCCGACCACGGCGTACCGTCTGCGTCGTGCTTGATCAGCGACTGATCCACCCAGTCCCAGACAAAGCCGCCCTGCAGCCGCGGATACTGACGGAAAGCCTGCCAGTACTTGGCGTAACCGCCCAGGCTGTTGCCCATCGCATGGGCGTATTCACAGAGGATCAGCGGGCGCTGCTCGCCCGGCATCGACAGCCATTTTTTGATCGACCACTTCGGCGCAACGGGAAACGGCTGATCCTGATCGACGCGCGCATACATCGGGCAGATAATATCGGTCGCCGCGCTATTCGCGCCGCCGCCTTCGTACTGCACCGGGCGCGACGGGTCGGCCGACTTCAGCCAGCGGTAAAGCGCGTCGTGATTGGCTCCGTGGCCGGACTCATTGCCCAGCGACCAGATAATAATGCTCGGATGGTTGCGATCGCGCTGCACCATCCGCGTTACGCGCTGGCTCATGGCCGGCAGCCAGTGCGGATCGTCGCTCAGGCGGCTCATCGGCGTCATGCCGTGCGTTTCGATATTCGCCTCGTCCACCACATACAGGCCGTAGCGATCGCAGAGCCTGTACCACAGCGGGTGGTTCGGGTAGTGCGAGCAGCGCACCGCGTTAAAGTTATGCTGCTTCATCAGCAGGATGTCCTGCTGCATGGTCTCTTCATCCATCACCTGCCCGCGCTGCGGATGATGTTCGTGGCGGTTGGTGCCGCGGATCAGCAGCGGTTTGCCGTTCAGTAGCAGCAGACCGTTTTCAATGCTGACCTGACGGAAGCCGACGTCGCAGGCTTCTGCCTCAATCAGCGTGCCGTCGGCACGCTGCAGCAGCACCAGCGCGCGATATAGGTGCGGGGTTTCCGCACTCCACAGCGCCGGATGCTCCACCTCCAGCCGCAGCGTGGTGCGCTCGGCATAGGCGCCGCGCTCATCGATAAGCGCGCTGCCGAAAGGCGCGCTGGCCTCCGCGCTCAGAGCGTTGTCCCGCCACAGCTGCACGGTAACGCGTAAGTCATCACTCACTTCCCCCGCCATGCGGACCTCGGCCTCCAGCTGCGCGCGGCTGAAATCAGCATTAAAGCGGGTGGCAATGTGCAGATCGCGGATGCGTACCGCCGGCTTATGCAGCAGGGACACATCGCGGAAAATACCGCTCATCCGCCACATATCCTGATCTTCCAGATAGCTGCCGTCGCTCCAGCGCAGCACCATCACCGCCAGGCGGTTTTCCCCCTGCTGCAGAAAATCGCTGAGATCAAATTCGGACGGCAGACGGCTGTCCTGGCCGTAGCCCACCCAGCGCCCGTTGCACCACAGGTGAAACGCGGAGCTAACGCCGTCAAAGATGATGCGGGTCTGCTCACCGCTTACCGTCCGCTTGTCCAGACTAAATGTGAGCGAATAACAGCCCGTCGGGTTATCGGCCGGCACGCGCGGCGGATCGACCGGGAACGGATAGGTGATGTTGGAGTAAATCGGCACATCGTAACCGTCCATCTGCCAGTTGGAGGGGACGGTTACGGTGTCGGCATCGGGCAGATCGCTCAGGCGCCAGCTTTCCGGCACCGCCTCCGGCGCGGCAAACCAGCTAAATTTCCAGTCGCCGTTCAGGCTGCGCAACCGATCGGAATGTTGGTCGCTGCGCGCCGCGTCGGCATTGCGCCAGCTGTAAAAAGGCGGATGCGCCTCCAGACGGTTAAGCTGCGTCACGCCGGGATTTTCCCAGTCGCGGCGCGCCAGTACCGCAGCGAGTGATTCCGTATTCATGGTCATGGCCGTGTCCTATTACAAATTGATATCCGCTCACAATTAACCAAGAACATACGGAGACGAAGCAAATACTGTAAAGGACCGGCTGTTTAATGAGTGAGCCGACTCACATTAATGATGATTAACGACGATAAATGTGAGCGCTTCGCCACACGGTTAACCCAGGTGATGGATAGCGCCTGCGCTTACAGACGTGACACCTGCCGTGCAAGCTGCAGCAGCGACTCGGCCAGCGCCTGAGGAGAGGAGGCCTGCGCGTCGGGCGGCAGGACAGTTTTGCGTTTGACCAGCGTGACCGGCAGCAGTTGATTGCCGGTCACGGCTTCACCATAGGAGAGCTGCAGCAGCCTGTCGACGCTGCTCTGCCCCAGCTGCGGGAAATCCTGCTTGATGGTGGTCAGCGGCGGGATATAGCAGGAGCTGTCTTCGGTATCGTCATAGCCGATCAGCGAAATATCGGTCGCGACGCGCAGGCCAAATTCGCTTATCGCACGCATCGCTCCCAGCGCCATCTGGTCGTTACCGACCAACATCGCCGTGGGAAGCGTGCCGTCATTCAGCATCTGCGACGTCTGCTGGAAACCGGACATTGCGCTCCAGTCGCCTTCGATTTGCGCCACGGGCTGCAGATGATGCTGCGCCAGATACTTGTGCCAGCCCGCCAGCCGCAGCCGCGCCGAGATGGAAGTTAGCGGCCCCGTCAACAGCGCAATACGTTGGTGACCGTGCTGCAGCAGGTGCTCAACCCCCAGCCGCGCGCCGTCGTCATGGGAGAAAATAATGCTGTTAACGGGGTAGCTGTCGGAGACATCGAGGAACACCACCGGCACGTTGCCGCAGGCCGCGGCCACCGCAACGGCGTCTTGTTCATCCAGCGGGTAGTTAACGATCAACCCGTTGACCCGCTGCGTCAGCAGGTTGTGCACCGCCGCCTGACACGCCTCTACGCCGCTGCGTTCCACCATGCCGACCACCACGCCGGCGCCGACGCGATCGGCGCGGGACTTAATGGCGGCGACAATCTGCGACGGCGCATGCAGCGCCAGGTTGGCGGTAACGACGCCGATCAGCGGCAGCTGCTTGCCCGCCAGCTGCTGGGCGACGCGGTTGGGAATGTAATTGAGCGCCGCCATCGCGGCTTCAACTTTCTCACGGGTTTTGGCGGAAACGTGGTTGGCCTGATTAACGACGCGGGAGACGGTCTGATAAGAGACGCCCGCGTGCGCTGCGACATCGTATAGCGTTACCGGTTTCACATTCATCCCCTGATTCCAAAGTGGTCCGCAGTATCATGCCACAGCCGGGAATATTTTTCGTCACCGGACAAGGGAGCGCCGCACGGCCCCGCCGGTTTACGGCTCAATGCGCACCGGCGTGCCGGTCGGCACCAACGACCACAGCTCCTTCATCTCGGCGTTGGTCACCGCAATGCAGCCATCGGTCCAGTCCAGACGCTGCAGCAGCGGCGACAGCCATCCCCAGCCGTTGGGCTGGCCGTGGATCATAATATGGCTGCCCGGAGAATAACCGCCCGCTTTGGCCCGTGCGCTATCATCAGCACCCGGGTAGGAGATATGCAGGCTGAGATAATACTTGGAGCGGGAGTTGCGCCAGTCGATGCTGTAGTCGCCTTCCGGCGTTTTCTGATCGCCCTCGCGCGTTTTGGCGCCGCCGTCCGCCGCACCGCCGAGCGCGACAGAATAGCTGACCACCACCTGATTATCCTTTAGCAGACTCAGCGTGCGCGACGCCTTGCGAATCAGCACCTGATCAACCTGCTCAGCCGCGGCGCGCTGCGCCGGCGGATCGCCGTAGCCAAAGCGCGCCATCAGCCAGCTATAGGCCAGCGGACAAAGCACCAGCAACGTGAAAAAAACCAGCAGGTAGCGGCCGACGCGGCCGGGACGCTTAAGACGATGCATAACGGTGAAATCTCCATAAAAATGGGCTGAACAAGGCGCTCAGCCTCTGTCCTTGCGTCCGCTTCTCCGCCGCCGTTCGGCATGTCACAACCGGCATGTGCCGATAAACGCGCGGAAAAAGTAACAACGAACCTTTCCATGATAACAAATCAGGCCATATATCCGCAGGCCTTAATCATAATATGTAAATTATTTCCTATTAAAACGGATAAATAACGGCGCTGCGCTCTTAAGCAGAGCATAAAAACAGCCCTGCGATGTCAAAAACCAAGTAAAAACACTTAAACAGAAGCATGCTGCGGAAGGCTATAAAAAGGATTAACATTAACCATTTAAAATATCAATAATTTATATTTTATTATTGAAAAATTGAAAATTTAATAGAGAAACAATCACTGCCGGCATGTCTGGCATGGCATTTTTCATCAGGGTATTCATCTGAGCCTTTCGAACGTGATATCACCAAAACGATACAGAGCCTTACGATGAAAGTAATAAGCAGCGTGAAGAAGTTATCGGTGAACTTGCTAAAGAAGAAAGCAATATGATCTCCCTAGTTTCCGCCAGAAAAATATCCTGTTCAAAATTCGGGGATACCAAATACGACTGTGAAGTAGAGATGGAAACCAAAATTCAGCTGGTAGGCATATCGAAAACCATCAGCACGTTACAGTTTATCAGAGACTGCAGCAAGTGGAGGCTGGTCCTAGGTTAACATGCAGCTAATAAAAATACTGGTCGTGTTTGGCCAGTATTTTTATCATTGAATTTAAATAGTTTCACTTGTTATCTCTACCTTGAAAATGAAACGTAGCCTGAATCAACCTTTGCCGCCTATCATTATCCAAGCCATAATAAACCACATACTCATTACCAGCTTTAAAATGATAATCAAAAGTAGGCAAACATTGGCTGCTCACAGGGTAAAAAGGGGAATCATCAAACAGTTTACTGAATGGCTTATCTGTTTTACTGGAGATTTGAATTGATGTAATACGTTCACCTAACTTAGCGGGGTATAATATACACGGTGATTTCCCCTTTAGCGTAACATCCGCATGTAACGTTTCTGGTAAGCGATCGCCAGGCCCCGGACAACCAGAGACAAGAAGAATAGAACATATAATAAAAAACATTTTCATTAGCCACCTCTAGTTAAGAGTTTACTCACTTATTCGTGCGTCCACTGTTTGCTAGTCAGGAGAATTATTCACGTTTAATCTTGACCACTTCTCTCTTATCGCTCAGTGAATAACGTCCATCACATGTAATAAAGAGCAGGCGATCGTTTTTGATCTGTCTAACGGAAAACAGGGGATTTTTATCGATACAATTACTCTTCGTTTTCATATCATCAAAGCACAGCCTGTCATATTTACCTTCTTCTTGATAGCCATTGCCAAAGTCCCAGAAGGTGATGGTAAAACTGCCGTAACTTGCCGGCTTGGGAATGTTATAGCGCTCCTTTAGCATGGATTTATTGTTCAGCCACCAGTTTATTTTCCCGTGGTCCGTGAGAGGAAATCCTTTGACCAAAACATCACTAAAATTATCATTCTCATGAACAGCGAAAATTTCAACTGTACGCAGCGAGATAAAAAATAAAGAGCCAATAAGGAGACAAGCAATCATTGTCAGTATATAGAGCAGATTTTTACTTTTTACTTTCATTCCGTTACAAACAACTCCTCAGGTAAAGTCCATGGCGTGAAAAGTCGTTTTACCACCCTTTAAGTTTCACAATGTCGCCATTATCTTTTATTATATAACGCCCATTGTCCACGGTGAAAAATATGCTGCCCGCACGGTTATTACTCACAATAAGTACGGCATCTTTTTCAATACAGTTCACATCTGTCTTCATCTCAGGAAAACAAAGCCTGTCGTATTTTTCTTTCTTTTTATAACCGTCACTGAAATCCCAAAAAGTAATGGAAAAACGCCCAGAATCAGGAGATGAGGTAGGTATACCATAGTTTTCACTTAACTTATCCTTATTCGCCAACCACCAGTTTATTTTACCTTTGTCGGTTAGCGGGAAATTGGTCACCAAGACGTCACTGAAGTTATCATTAGTATGAACTGCAGCAATCTCTGCTGTGCGTAACCATAAAGAGATCGCATATCCGGCAAGCATGCAACCAACCAGCAATGATGATGCATAGCGTAAAATGTTATGCCTTACTTTCATTACCTCCTCCATGTCCGTCTTATCTTAACAGCAGCTAATAATTCCAACACTGGACGCCATATAAATTCTCTGTGTAACGTGCCGGTCTAACATGAAAACCATCTCCTATAACAACCCTTTTCAGCACTAGCCTCCCGGAAAACACCGGATATATTATGGCTTTCCGTATGTTTTTGTTACCTTTTTATTTTCATCAGTTATAAATTCAAATCGGCAATACTGGCCGCCAAGCGCGTAGATAAGCTCATAGTTCGAAATCTTCCTCAATATGAATGGAATACAGGTATCAGGATATCTCTTTACGATCCCGTCCTCCATCGCCAGTGGTTTTCCATAATTATTAATTATTTTCTGATGAGGTTAATGAGTAATACTCCAGCGCATCCCCAGGAGTAGAAGCTATGCATATACGGCTTTTATCTACGGTAACATCACCCTCCTGATGAAAAGTAAGCCTATCGCCGCTACATCCCGTTAGAAGGATAAACAAAAAACATAAAGAAAGATGTTTAATCATTTAGGAAAACCCATTAATATTATTTTTAATCGAATCACTTACAAGTTTAGTTATACAACAACCTATAACCACCTTCATGTTTGAAATGGACCGCCATTAACAAACCAATAAAATATCAATATTGTAAATGCAAACACAATTATCATAGTTATAATTCAAATAAAAACAAATAAATATAGTGGCAAAACAATACCACATCGGTGTCACTTTAGCCCTTCACATATTATGAATAATTTGATCCATGCCAAAAATAACAAACAAGAAAGAAGAAATATAAAATGATTATGGCAAGATGTCTCTATAGATAGGAGTTAGTTATTTAAATTATTTATGGATGAGAGGGATTTCATATGGTATGGGTCTATCAGCAAAGCTCAGGAAAACTGTCCAGGAATGGGAAATTGATTGGCATTGGGTATGCAGGTGCAGATAAGGGAAAGAACAATCCTGAACTTCAGGACGTGAGCAACGTAGGCCCTCTGCCGAGGGGGAAATATATCATCACTGGACGTCCATTTAATCATCCTACCACGGGAAAATACTCCATTCGCCTGCAACCATGCCCATCAAATGAAATGTTTGGACGAGCTGGCTTCTTGATTCATGGTGACAGCATCACCCGGCCAGGGACAGCATCTACCGGCTGCATTATAATGCCACTACGAACGCGACAAGAAATATGGGCCAGTAACGACAGATACCTTGAGGTGATTCAATGAATAAACTTTTACTGATTGCCGGGCTGATGTTCGCCATGTCTGCCGGAGCGGCATCTCCCGGCTGCACATCATGGCCGATGAACATGGCCGAAGTCTGGATGAAAAATGAAAAAATCGTTGATATCGCGAATATTGATGAGACGCAAACAGAATCCAAGCTGCTGGCTATTGAGAAACATGACAAGGGAGAGTACACACAAATTTATCACTTTGTATTCCATGATAAAAATGGGAAAAAATACGAAGTGATCACGCAAAATGACGCATCGGCCGATGAGTGTTCCCTAAGTGACGTCACTGTGTTCTTGGTATCTAAAAGTACAGTCAACCACTGATAATAGTCGCCACCTCAACGCTGCCGCACTGAGCCTACAGTTGTTTAGAGCCGTTCAATACAGCGCCACTCTGATATAAAGCTCTAGTAAGGTGCGCAACCAGAAACTGGAGCAGGTCAGTTATGCGGAAGCCGGCTTTCAACTGACATAATCACCCGCTTCAAGCCTAGATACACAAACATGCACCCGCTTTGCGCGTGGGCTACAACAAACCATACCGCACTTTTGCGAGCGAATAGATTTGTATCTTATTTATTATCAATTAAAAAATTACTTCAAAAAACTTCTTCGAAAGTTTGATGGTGCCGATAATAGGAGTCGAACCTACGACCTTCGCATTACGAATGCGCTGCTCTACCAACTGAGCTATATCGGCTTTGAGGGGGTAGATCTGCGGGGCAGATCGGCGTGCGTTGAACAACTTATGCAAAAGCCGACGATGAGTCAATAGGCGGCTAATCGTTCGCTGAATATCTCATCAACCTTATACTTATTGTGGGCTAAATCCGGCGTTGACGACCAAAATAAACGGGGCGCAGCATGCTGCGCCCCGTCGTCTTGGTTAACTGCTGGCTGTGCGTCAGCCGCGCACCAGATCGTCACCGTAGCCGATCCACTTATAGGTAGTCAGCGCGTCCAGCCCCATCGGGCCGCGGGCGTGCAGCTTCTGCGTACTGACCGCCACTTCTGCCCCCAGGCCGAACTGGCCGCCGTCGGTAAAGCGGGTGCTGGCGTTGACGTACACCGCCGAAGAGTCCACCGCGCGGACAAAATACTCGGCGTTGCGCAGCGAACGCGTCAGGATAGCGTCGGAGTGGTTGGTGCCGTGGCTGCGGATATGCTCAATCGCCTGGTCGATATCCTCCACCAACGTCACGTTCAGGTCCAGCGACAGCCACTCGTCTTCATAATCTTCCGCCTTCACCGCGGTAACCTGCGCCGGGCCGCCCTGCAGCAGCGGCATCGCGCTGTCGCTGGCGTGCAGCGTCACGCCGGCCTCCGCCATGCGGGCGCTGAGCGCCGGCAGGAAGCTGTCGGCAATGCTGCGGTTCACCAGCAGCGTTTCCACCGAGTTACAGGCGCTGGGGCGCTGAATTTTGGCGTTTTCAATCACCGTCAGCGCCTTGTCGTAATCCACATTGTCGTCAACATAGATATGGCACACGCCGATACCACCGGTAATCACCGGAATGGTGGACTGTTCACGGCACAGCTTGTGTAGGCCGGCGCCGCCGCGCGGGATCAGCATATCCACATAGCGATCCATCCGCAGCAGCTCGTTCACCAGCGCCCGGTCCGGGCTGTCGATCGCCTGTACCGCCGCCGCCGGCAGGCCGCACTGCTCCAGCGCCTGCTGGATCACCTTCACCGTCGCCTGGTTGGTATGGTGCGTCTCTTTACCGCCACGCAGGATCACCGCATTGCCGGTTTTCAGACACAGGCTGGCGACGTCGATGGTGACGTTAGGCCGCGCCTCATAAATTACGCCGATCACGCCCAGCGGCACGCGGCGACGTTCCAGCTTCAGGCCGCTGTCCAGCAGGTTGCCGTCCAGCACCTGACCAACCGGATCGTTCAGGCGGCACACCTGCCGCACGTCGTTGGCGATCGCCGTCAGGCGCGCCGGCGTCAGCAGCAGGCGGTCCAGCAGGGCTTCGCTCATCCCGCTGGCGCGCGCCTGCGCCATATCCTGTTGGTTAGCCTGTAAAATGATGTCGCTGTCGGCTTCCAGTCTGTCGGCCATCACCGACAGCACCTGATTCTTTTGCGCCGTGCTGAGCACCGCCAATTGCCAGGAAGCCTGCTTGGCGGCCTTCCCCATCTGCTCGAGCATGCTTACTCCTTAACTTACGATCATATCGTCGCGGTGCACGGCCACCGGGCCGTATTCATAACCGAGAATATCACTGATTTGCTGCGAGTGGTGTCCGGCAATCATGCGCATGGCGTCGCTGTTATAGCGGCTGACGCCGTGGGCCAGATCGCGCCCCGCCAGGTTGCGGATGCGGATCACTTCGCCACGGGAGAAGTCCCCCTTCACCTCGCGGATGCCCTTCGGCAGCAGCGAGCTGCCGCGCGCCATAATGGCGTCAACCGCGCCGTCATCCACGGTGATTTCGCCGGCCGGCGGCGCGCCGAAGATCCAGCGCTTACGGTTCTCCAGCGGGGCTTCCTGCGCGTGGAAACGGGTGCCTACCGGGTTGCCGTCGATCACGTCGGCCACCACGCCCGGCTTGCCACCGGCGGCGATCACCACGTCGACGCCCGCGCGGCAGGCCACGTCGGCCGCCTGCAGTTTGGTGCCCATCCCGCCGGTGCCCAGGCCGGAAACGCTGTCGCCGGCAATCGCCCGCAGCGCATCGTCAATGCCGTGCACTTCGCGAATCAGCTCCGCCTGCGGGTTGTTGCGTGGGTCGGCGGTGAACAGGCCCGGCTGATCGGTCAGCAGCAGCAGTTTGTCTGCACCGGCCAGAATCGCCGCCAGCGCCGACAGGTTGTCGTTATCGCCGACTTTGATCTCCGCAGTGGCAACCGCATCGTTCTCATTGATCACCGGCACGATGCGGTTATCCAGCAGCGCATTCATGGTGTCGCGCGCGTTAAGGAAACGCTCACGGTCTTCCAGATCGGCGCGCGTCAGCAGCATCTGCCCGACGTGGATGCCGTAAATCGAAAACAGCTGCTCCCACAGCTGGATCAGGCGGCTCTGCCCCACCGCCGCCAGCAGCTGTTTCGAAGCGATAGTAGCGGGCAGCTCGGGGTAGCCTAGATGCTCACGCCCGGCGGCAATCGCCCCGGAGGTGACAATAACAATGCGGTGACCCGCAGCATGTTGCTGTGCGCACTGGCGCACCAGCTCGACAATATGGGCGCGGTTCAGACGCAGCGATCCGCCGGTCAACACGCTGGTGCCCAATTTCACAACCAATGTCTGGCTGCCGTTCATAATCATTCGCCGTTGAAATAGAAGAAGTGCAGAGGACTTTGTATCAGGAGAGACGCGTTATGCCAACAGGCACAACGCGAATTCAGTGCAATTGCCGGGGAAACCGCCTAAGCAGAAAGTTTGATCGGCTGCTCGTTAAAATCGTCGGCAGGTTCCAGCGACAGCTCCATCCCGTTCAGCAGCTCCGCCAAACGCTGATGGAAATCCCGCAGCGTGGTTTCCAGCTTACCTTTTACTTCAGCATCTTTAATCTTTTCTGGCTGCCATACACCTTCTTTATTAAACAACCCGAACTGATAGGTATAGGTAAAACGCGTATCGTCCGCCTGCAGCTCAATCCACCAGCCCCAGAACTCTCGCTTCTCCGGCGCGGGTTTCACGTTGACGCATACGGCCAGACAGTCAAAGAAAAACCGGTCGTTCTCACATTGCCCTTCACGCAGGTACGGCCCCAAGCTGGCAAATCGTTTCATTAGTCGGCTTTTAGGGTGACCACTCGGTAACGTCATACTTCAACCTCCTTAATGTAGACCCCTCTTTTTAACAAACTGTTAAAAATTAGCAACTATTTAACGCATTTTGTCGTGCAGCCAGCGGCTCATCTGCTGCAGCGCCTGATGGAAGCTGCGGTAGATCGGCGCGCGCGGGATCGCCAACAGTTTACCGTCCAGTGAGGAAGAAACGATCAGCTGCGATTCCGCTTTCGAACTGAGCGGGTCCTGTTCCCAGAAGCCGGACAGCATCGGCGTGTAGCAACGACGGCCGAGCAGGCCCTGCATTTTCAGCGAGTAGCGGTTCAGCTCCATCTTCAGCACGTGATCGGACGCGTCGGCCATGCCCATCCGGCTGGCCAGCACGTCCATATACATGTCCGGCACCTGCTGCTGGTTGCGGGCATCGCACAGCACGCCGTGCACCACCGGCCCGAGGCAGGCGACGCCGCGCAGGCGCTGCGGCTCCAGATATGCCAGCCGCACCGCCACGTTGGCGCCAAAGCGGAAGCCGAAGGCGGTCACCCGCTGATGGTCAATCCAGGGCACGCCGGGCAGCTGGCTCAGCACCTGCTGGTGCAGGAAGCTGGAATCCTGCGTCAGTTTCCATTTGGCGGAAGCGCCGATCGACGGCATATCGATGGTCAGCATCGCAATGCCCAGCGGTGCCAGATAGTCGTTAAACAGGCGGTGATAGTCGGTCTGCAGCGTATCAAGACTGCCGCACATCAGCACCGTCGGGAACGGCGCCTTGCCCTGCTCCGGCATATGCAGGAAGCCGGTGATCGGGCTGCCGCCGTCAATCTTGAACTCCAACTCCTTGAGCTGATACGGCAGCAGCAGCGCCGCTTCCTCATAGGCGCGGTTAGCCAGCACTTCGGCCTGTTCCGCCAGTTCGTCGCCTTTCAGGTGTGGATAGCCGGCGATACTGTAAAAGTTGGCGGCGCGCAGCCAGTGTTTGCCCGCCAGCAGCGGATCCTGCTGCTCAAGCGCGCGCTGCTGCCACTGCATGCCCTGATGCACCCACTCGTAAACCCAGTTGCCGTTGCGGTAGCCGACCACGGTATCGAGCAGGCGCTCGTCGCTGTGCTCTGCCGCAGAGGCGGCAATGCGCGACAGCACCTCCACGATCTCCACCGCGTCCACGCCGCGCCACGCCCACAGCAGGCGGTTCAGCATGCGATACCAGTTATTGGCGGTGTCGCCTTCCAGCGGCGAGTGCATGGTGGCGGAACGGGCGTGCGACGCACGCCGGATCAGCGTCGACGTCTCGCGGTGCTTGAATGAGGGCTTGAATAAAATCTCGGAAAGGTTGGCTTGTGCCATGGTAACAACAGCCTCCGTAAATCGGACGCAGGCAAAAACGGCCTGATGACTACCCGTAGTGTACCTAACTCTGGCGCGGGAAACCAATCTATCTCATTGTTAAATAGGCGTTAATTTTACGCTTCACTGCGGCAACGGTGTCCGCTAGCGCACTGATAACTAATCCGTTTATCGCTAATCACGGCGGAGAAACGGCGTCGGACGGCAGGAAAAAAACGGCGGGAATTTACAAAAATAAAGGCGGGAAATGACAACGCCCGGCATTACCGGGCGTTGCTGCGGTCAGGCGCTTAGCGGCCGCCGATAGGCGGCAGGAAGCTGACGCCCATATCCCAAGGCTGTTCGATCCAGGTATCCTGCGGGATGTCGACCACATAGTCGTCCACCAGCGGACGGCCGGCCGGCTTGGCGAAAATGGTGACAAAATGGGCTTTCGGGTACATCTCGCGGATGGCTTTCGCGGTGCCGCCAGTATCCACCAGATCGTCAACTACGATGAAACCTTCGCCGTCACCTTCAGCGCGCTTGAGGATTTTCATCTCGCGCTGGTTGTCGTGGTCATAGCTGGAAATGCAGACGGTATCGACGTGGCGAATCCCCAGTTCGCGCGCCAGCAGCGCCGCCGGCACCAGCCCGCCGCGGCTTACCGCGATAATGCCGGTCCATTTTTCAGCAGGCAGCAGGCGATGCGCCAGTTTGCGCGCTTGCATTTGCAACATATCCCAGGTAACAACGTATTTTTCGCTCATAAAAGGTGTCCCAGCCAGTGTAAAATCGGCTTACTCAAGTGTTCAGGGGAAAAAAGGTTGCGCGAGATTATAGAGATTGGACGCGCTGAATACCAGTTGAACCGAGGAATTCATCGCGAATTCCTTACCAGGCTCTTCTGGTCATTGATGCTGAAAAAGCAGGCAACTTGCTATAAAACCGCGCCATTTTGTCGATTATGCAGTGCGATAGCACGCGCGCACCGGCGCTAATAAAATGATATTCTCTGACTATCGTGCCGACGCGGCACACACTAGCCACGCTAACGGCAGCCGCCCCGGCCACGCGTTTATCTCCGCCGGGCATTGCCCTTAACTTAACCGCACGGCTTCCGCTGCCTGAGCCGGAAACGCCGTCAACAGGAGACTCAACGTGTCTGAATTGTCTCAACTTTCACCACAGCCGCTGTGGGACATTTTCGCTAAAATTTGCTCAATCCCGCACCCTTCTTACCATGAAGAAGCGCTGGCGCAGCATATCCTCGACTGGGCCAAAGAGAAAAACCTGCACGCCGAACGCGACCAGGTCGGCAACATCCTGCTGCGCAAGCCTGCCACCAAAGGCATGGAAAACCGTAAGCCGGTGGCGCTGCAGGCGCACCTGGATATGGTGCCGCAAAAGAACAATGACACCGTGCACGACTTCGCCAAAGATCCGATCCAGCCGTATATCGACGGGGAGTGGGTCAAGGCACGTGGCACCACGCTGGGCGCGGACAACGGCATCGGCATGGCTTCCGCACTGGCGGTGCTGGCGGATGACAGCGTTGAGCACGGCCCGCTGGAAGTGCTGCTGACCATGACCGAAGAAGCCGGCATGGACGGCGCATTCGGTCTGCAGCCGAACTGGCTGCAGGCAGATATCCTGATCAATACCGATTCGGAAGAAGAAGGCGAGATCTACATGGGCTGCGCCGGCGGGATTGATTTTATCACCACCCTGCCGCTGCAGCGTGAAGCGCTGCCGGCCGGCTACCAGACGCTGAAGCTGACCATCAAGGGCCTGAAAGGCGGCCACTCCGGCGCGGATATCCATCTGGGCCTCGGCAACGCCAACAAGCTGCTGGCCCGCTTCCTGTTCGCCCACACCCCGCAGCTTGGCCTGCGTCTGCTGGAGCTGAACGGCGGCACGCTGCGCAACGCCATCCCGCGTGAAGCCTTTGCCACCGTCGCGGTCGCCGCGGACCAGGTTGCTACGCTGAAGGCGCTGAGCCAGGCGTTCCTGACGACGCTACAGAACGAACTGGCGGCGAAAGAGAAAAACATCACCGTACTGCTGGAGCCAAGCGACAGCGCGCAGCAAGCGCTGACCGCCGACAGCCAAAAACGTTTCCTGGCGCTGCTGAACGGCACGCCGAACGGCGTGATCCGCATGAGCGACGCGGTGCAGGGCGTGGTGGAAACCTCGCTGAACCTCGGCGTGGTCACCACCAGCGACAGCGAAGCGGAAATCATCTGCCTGATCCGCTCGCTGATCGACAGCGGCAAAGACTACGTGGTGGAAATGCTGACCGCGCTGGGCCAGCTGGCAGGCGCCAACGTCGCGCCGAAGGGCGGCTACCCGGGCTGGCAGCCTGATGCCGATTCTCCGGTGATGCACCTGGTGCGCGAACTGTATCAGCGCCTGTTTAACAAGACGCCGAACATTATGGTGATCCACGCCGGTCTGGAGTGCGGGCTGTTCAAGAAACCGTACCCGGATATGGATATGGTCTCCATCGGGCCGACCATCACCGGGCCGCATTCGCCGGACGAGCAGGTGCAGATTGAAAGCGTCGGCCTGTACTGGCAGCTGCTGACCGAACTGCTGAAAGCCATTCCGGAACGCGACTGATAACGCATCAGGGCCGGGTTCCCCGGCCCTAGCCATCCCACGGCAGCAGCAGCTGCCGTTCTATCTGCGGATCCAGCAGCGTCACATGCAGCCCCACCAACCGGACGCCGCGCCCTTCGCGCCGCTCGCGCCACACCTGCTGCGCCACCGCCAACAAATCTTCCCGGTTCAGCACCGGCCAGACGTGTTCCTGCGTCGTCAGCTGGAAATCCTGAAACTTCAGCTTTACCCCCTGGCGGGCAATATGCAGATCGGGTTTTACCTTGTGCAGACGCGCTTCCAGTTCGGGGTAGAGTTTGTCGACAATCAGCGCTTCGCACTCCGCCCAGTCGTGGATATCCGCCGCCAGCGTACGCTCCACGCCGACCGATTTACGCAGCCGCTCCGACGATACCTGACGCTCGTCAATGCCCTGACTGCGCTCCCACAGCACCCGGCCGAACTTGCCGAAGCGCTTGAGCAGCGCGGCCAGATCGTAACGCTGCACGTCGGCGCAGGTGTGCAGCCCCAGTTCTTCCAGCCGCTTGGCGGTCACCTTACCCACGCCGGGTATTTTGCCGAGCGGCAGCTGCTGCAGAAAGGCGCCCACCTGCGCCGGCGGGATCACATACTGCCCGTTGGGCTTATTCAGATCGGAGGCGATCTTGGCGAGAAACTTGATCGGCGCCACGCCAGCCGAGGCAGTCAGCTGCAGTTCATCAAAAATAGCCTGTCGGATCTCTTCCGCTATTAACGTGGCCGAGCCGTTGCACTGCGGGCTGTCGGTCACATCCAGATAGGCTTCATCCAGCGACAGCGGCTCAATCAGCGAAGTGTAGCGCGCGAAGATCTGGCGGATATGCAGCGACGCCTCTTTATAGGCCGCCATGCGCCCCGGCAACAGCGTCAACTGTGGGCACAGTTTCAGCGCCATAGCGGTCGACATCGCGCTGCGCACGCCGTAGCGACGCGCCGGATAGTTGGCAGTGCTGATCACGCCACGCCGTTCGGCACTGCCCCCAATCGCCAGCGGAATATCCCTCAGGCTGGGATTGTCACGCATTTCCACTGCGGCAAAGAAGCAATCCATATCGACATGAATGATTTTACGCATCGCGCCCTCCAATAATACTGTATAAGTATACAGCAAAGTCGCGCACTCTCAATACGAACCTAGGCAATTTCCGAATACAGACGGCGGGGGTTAAAAAAAACGTCATTTTTCAACTGTATGATAGCGCCAGGTCAATTTCAGGAACGTTTTCATGCCACTACTCCGCGCCCTGCCCGCGCTGTTGCTACTGCTGTGCGCCCCGCTGTATAACGCCGTCGCTGCGTCACAGCCGGCCATTATCGCCCACCGCGGCGGCACCGCCGATGCGCCGGAAAATACCGTGCCGGCCATCCGCAGCGCATTGGCTAACGGTGCTGACGCCGTGTGGATCACGCTGCAGCTGAGTAAAGACGGGGTGGTCGTCCTCTATCGTCCCGCCGATCTGCAAGCGCTCACTAACGCCCGAGGGCCGGTCTCCGCCTACAGCGCAATGCAACTGGCGCAGACGGATGCCGGCTGGGCCTATACCCGCGGCGGCGGCCACCCGTACCGCGCCCAGGGCATCGGCATTCCCCGGCTGGCAACGGTGCTGCAAACCTTTCCGCACGCCACCTTCTACCTGGACATCAAGTCACCGGACGCCGATCCGGCCCGCTTCGCCGACGCGCTGCTGGCGACGCTGGAAGAGCAGCACGCGCTGGCACGCACCCGGGTCTATTCCACCGATGTCCGCTACCTGCAGGCGCTGCCACCGCAGATCGCGCGCTTTGTCAGCCGTGATGAAACCCGCAGCCTGCTGGCTAACGTCGCCATGGCGCACCGCTGCCAGCTGCAGCCGCATGACGCGACGCCCCGCTGGTACGGGCTGGAGCTGACGCGCGAAGTCGAGGTGGTGGAGAAATATACGCTGGGCGAAGGGCGCTCCAAGGCGCAGCTCAGCTGGGATGAGGAATCGATGGCCTGTTTCCGCTCGCAGGGAACGGCGCGGATTGTGTTATTCGGCATTAACTCGCCGGAGGCATACCGGCAGGCGCAAACATTGGGGGCTGACGCGGTGATGGTAGATTCGCCCGAACAGGCGCAGCAGTGGCGGAAGAGGAATCAGGGCGCAGCCAGCCGCGCCCTGGAATAATAGTGAACGGCTATAAAATGCGGTGCTTTTCCAACTGTTCCCGGCGCAGCGCCTCTTTCGCCAGACGCTTTTTGCGCGCATCGCAAGGTTCTGGACAGTCGCAGACTTTCTCCATCCCCAGCGCGGTGATACCGCCGCAGCTGCCCTGCAGACTTTTGCGTTTGAACACATAGCCCAGCGACATGCCGCCGATAATCAGCAGAAACAACACGAAGGTGGCAACAAATACCGTCAGCATAGCGGCCTCACAGGATTTTATTCATATACGGTTTGAAGGCCTCGGAATAGCGCTCTTCAAAGCCATCATCAGTTTTCACGATCATATAGACCGGGATCCCCAGCAGGTTGGCCAGCGCCATGCCGCGTTCCGGCCCCATTACGTCCAGCCCGGTAGACAGGCCGTCGGCGGTCATGCAGGTCGGGCTAATCACGGTAATCGACGCCAGACGGTGTTCAACCGGCCGGCCGCTACGCGGATCGATGGTATGCGAATAGCGTACGCCATCCTGCTCGAAGTAGTTACGATAATCGCCCGAGGTGGCAATCGCCATATTACCGGGCTGAATCACCAGCTGCGCGCGCTGCTCCCCGCCGCTGACCGGCCGCTCGATGGCAATCCGCCACGGCTGCTCCTTGCCGTTCAGCCCGCGGGTACGCACCTCGCCGCCGATATCCACCATGTAGTTTCTTACCTGCTGGGATTGCAGGTAGTTCACCACCACGTCAACGCCATAGCCCTTGGCGATTGACGACAGGTCGACATACAGCTCCGGAATATGCTTCACCAGCGCGTTACCCTGCACCGCCAGCTTGTCAATGCCGGTCCAGGCGCGGCGCTGTGCCAGCTCTGCGGCGTCCGGCACCTGACTTCTGCGCCCTTCCGGGCCAAAGCCCCACAGGTTGACCAGCGGCCCGACGGTGACGTCCAGCGCGCCGTCGGTCACGCGGTTAATGCGCAGCGCCTCGCTGACCACCTGCGCCGTCGCGGCGGAGACCGGGAACGGCGTATCGACCGCGCGGCTGCGGTTAAAGCGGCTCAGCTCCGAATCCGGCCGGTAGGTCGACATCTGGTCGTTCACCAGTTCCAGACGTTTATCGATCTCCGCCTGAATCGTGCTGGCCGACGGCGTATCATCGCCAGGCAGATAGCGGATCGAGTAGGAGGTCCCCATGGTTTTGCCATCAAGGTTCACCTGCATCGGCCCGCATCCGCTTAACAGCAGGGTGGCGCCAAGCGCCACCAGCGTTATCCAGCCTTTCACCGCTGACGCGCGCATTTAGCCACCAAAGTCATCAAGCATGATGTTTTCATCTTCAACGCCCAAATCCTTCAGCATCTTGATCACCGCGGCGTTCATCATTGGCGGCCCGCACATGTAGAACTCACAGTCCTCCGGCGCCGGGTGATTCTTCAGGTAGTTCTCCAGCAACACGTTGTGGATAAAGCCGGTGTAGCCGGTCCAGTTATCCTCAGGCTGCGGATCCGACAGCGCCACGTGCCAGGTGAAGTTTTCGTTCTCTTCCTGCAGATGATTGAAGTCATCTTCATAGAACATTTCACGCAGCGAGCGGGCGCCGTACCAGAAGGTGATTTTGCGCTTCGAGTGCAGACGCTTCAGCTGATCGAAAATATGCGAACGCATCGGCGCCATGCCCGCGCCGCCGCCGATAAAGATCATCTCGGCGTCGGTCTCTTTAGCGAAGAACTCGCCGAACGGCCCGGAAATCGTCACCTTGTCGCCCGGCTTCAGCGACCAGATGTACGACGACATGATGCCCGGTGGCACATCCGGATTGTTCGGCGGCGGCGTGGCGATACGCACGTTCAGCATGATGATGCCTTTTTCGTCCGGGTAGTTCGCCATGGAGTACGCGCGCACCGTGGTGTCGTCCACCTTGGAGCGGTAGCGGAACAGGTTAAACTTGTCCCAGTCGCCGCGATACTCTTCCGGCACGTCGAAATCGGCATAGCTGATATCGTGCGCCGGCGCTTCAATCTGAATAAAGCCGCCGGCGCGGAAAGGCACATCCTCACCGTCCGGGATCTTCAGCTTCAGCTCTTTGATAAAGGTCGCTTTGTTGTCATTGGAAATGACTTCGCATTCCCATTTCTTCACGCCGAAGATCTCCTCCGGCAGCTCGATTTTCAGGTTCTGCTTCACGTTGACCTGACAGGCCAGACGGCAGCCCTCTTTCGCTTCGCGCTTGGTGATATGCGACAGTTCGGTCGGCAGGATATCGCCGCCGCCTTCTTTGATCACCACCCGGCACTGGCCGCAGGAACCGCCGCCGCCGCAGGCCGAGGAGACGAAAATCCCCTGACCGGACAGCATATTGAGCAGCTTGTCCCCCGCCGGCGCGTGGAAGCTTTTATCCAGGTCGCCGTTGACTTCAACGGCCACGTCGCCCGTGTTCACCAGTTTGGACTTGGCAAACAGGATCAGTAGCGCCAGCACCATGACGATGCAGGTGAACATCGCTACGCCTAAAATAATTTCCATAAGTTTTCCGCCTTTATCTCTGGGTTATTACAACTGAACCCCGGAGAAGGACATAAAGCCCAACGCCATCAGCCCGGTGGTAATAAAGGTGATGCCCAGACCGCGTAACCCTGCCGGCACATCGGCATACTTCAGTTTTTCGCGGATCCCCGCCATCGCCACAATCGCCAACATCCAGCCGGTGCCGGAGCCGAAGCCGTACACCACGGATTCCGCGAAGTTGTAGTCACGCTGCACCATGAAGGACACGCCGCCGAAGATGGCGCAGTTCACGGTAATCAGCGGCAGGAAGATGCCGAGGGCGTTGTACAGCGACGGGAAGAAGCGATCGAGGATCATCTCCAGAATCTGCACCAGCGCCGCAATCACCCCGATAAAGGTGATGAAGTTGAGGAAGCTCAGGTCCACGCCATCCATCAGCGCGCCGTCGCGCAGGATCAGGTTGTAGACCAGGTTGTTCGCCGGCACCGCGATGCCCAGCACGATGGTGACGGCAATCCCCAGACCAAAAGCGGTAGAGACCTTCTTCGACACCGCGAGGAAGGTACACATGCCGAGGAAGAACGCCAGCGCCATGTTTTCAACGAAAACGGCGCGAACAAACAGACTGATATAGTGTTCCATCGCCGATTACTCCTTTTCAACCTGCGCAGGCTTCAGCGTGCGCAGCGCCCAGATCAGCAGGCCGATAATAAAGAACGCGCTCGGCGCCAGCAGGAACAGGCCGTTCGGCATGTACCAGCCGCCGTTCTGCAGCGTTTCCAACACCGGCACGCCGAACAGCTTGCCGGAGCCGATCAGCTCACGCAGGAAACCGACCAGGATCAGAATCACGCCGTAACCCAGCCCGTTGCCGATGCCGTCCATAAAGCTTTCGATCGGCGGCGACTTCATCGCATAGGCTTCGGCGCGTCCCATCACGATACAGTTGGTGATGATCAGGCCGACAAACACCGACAGCTGCTTGGAAATTTCAAACGCATAAGCGCGCAGCACCTGGTCAACCACGATAACCAGCGAGGCGATAATCGCCATCTGCACGATAATGCGCACGCTGTTGGGAATGTGGTGACGGATCAGGGAAATAAAGAAACTGGAGAACGCCGTCACCAGCGTTACCGCAATGGTCATCACCACCGCCGTCTCCAGCTTGGTGGTCACCGCCAGCGCGGAGCAGACGCCCAGCACCTGCAGTGCGATCGGGTTATTGTCAAACAACGGCCCGAACAGAACCCGTTTAATCTCTTTGGAATCAGCCATTTTTCAGCGCTCCTTCACGGACTTTTTTCAGGAACGGGCCAAAACCGTGTTCGCCCAACCAGAAATCAAAAGTGTGCTGTACGCCGTTGGAGGTCAGGGTCGCGCCGGACAGGCCGTCCACGCCGTGAATATCCCCTGCGGGCGCACCGCCTTTCACCACGCGGATTGCCGGCTTGCCGCCGTCGTCAAACAGCTTCTTGCCGATCCACTGCTGGCGCCAGGCCGGATTTTCCACCTCACCGCCCAGCCCCGGAGTTTCCCCCTGGTCATAGTAGGTGATGCCTTTGACCGTGTCGCCGTCGCCGTCAACGGCGACAAAGGCGTACATCATCGACCACAGGCCGGTGCCGTACACCGGCAGCACGATCTTGCTGACCGCGCCGGCCTCATCGCGCACCAGATAAATTTCCGCCTGGTTGCTGCGACGTTTGATGCCCGCCGGATCCTGCGCCGCCGGCAAGGCGATGCTCTTGGCGTTATCGCGCAGCGCCGCGGCCTGATCGAACGATGCCGCATCACCCTGCACGAAGTCGCCGCTGTTCAGATCCACCAGCCGCGCCTCAATACGCTTATCAAAGGTTTGTTTTACCTGCTCGCCGGGCATGGCCGGCTGCAGCAGCCCCGCCACGTCCAGAATATTGCGCTGCTTATCCAGCAGCTTTTGCTCCTGCTGTTTGGACTTCAGGCCGACGGCGGAGCCCGCCACCACCACTGAACACACCAGACACAGCAACAGTACTACCAGCAGCGTTTTACCGATGCCGTCATTTTTTGCTTCACTCGCCACGGGCTTTTCTCCGCTTGATGTTAGCCTGCACCACCAGATAATCGAACAGCGGCGCGAACAGGTTGGCGAACAGGATCGCCAGCATCATCCCTTCCGGATAGGCCGGGTTGACCACGCGAATCAACACGCACATCACGCCAATCAGGATGCCGTACCACCACTTCCCTTTGTTGGTGAAGGCGGCGGAAACCGGGTCGGTCGCCATAAAGATCATGCCGAAAGCGAAACCGCCCAGCACCATGTGCCAGTACCACGGCATGGCGAACATCGGGTTGGTGTCGGAGCCGATCGCGTTAAACAGGTAGGCGGTGGCGATCATGCCGAGCATCACGCCGGCGACGATGCGCCAGGAAGCGATGCGGGCAAACAGGATAATCGCGCCACCGATCAGGATCATCAGCGTGGAAACTTCACCGACCGATCCTGGAATGTTGCCGAGGAAGGCGTCCATCCAGGTGATGGAGTGACCGGTCGCCACGTTGCTCAACCCCTGCGCGCCGCCGGCGCTCCACTGGGCCAGCGGGGTTGCGCCGGAGAAGCCGTCCGCCGAGGTCCATACCAGATCGCCGGAAATCTGCGCCGGGTAGGCGAAGAACAGGAATGCGCGCCCTGCCAGCGCCGGGTTGAGGAAGTTACGCCCGGTGCCGCCGAAGATCTCTTTGGCGACCACGACGCCGAAGGTAATCCCCAGCGCCGCCTGCCACAGCGGCAGCGTCGGCGGTACGATCAGCGCAAACAGAATCGAGGTGACGAAGAAGCCTTCGTTAATCTCGTGTTTGCGGATGATGGAGAACAACACTTCCCAGAAGCCGCCGACGATAAACACTACGGCGTAAATCGGCACAAAGTAGGTTGCCCCCAGCACCATTTTGCTGACCCAACCGGCATCCGGCGCCAGCGAGGCGCCCAGCCACTGCGCCAGCACGTAGTGCCAGTCGCCCGCCAGCACCTGCTGCAGTTGCTCGCCGCTGTACAGCTGGTGCAGCGCGGGGATCGCCTGCTGTCCTACGTTGTACATGCCCCAGAACATCGCCGGGAATACCGCCATCCACACCAGAATCATCATGCGCTTCAGGTCGATGGCGTCGCGCACGTGCGAAGCGCCGTGCGTCACCGTGCCCGGCGTATAGAACACCGTGGTGGTGGCTTCATATAACGGGTACCACTTTTCCAGCTTGCCGCCCGGCGTGAAGTGATGCTCGATTTTCTCAAAATAATTCTTCAGGCCCATGGGTTATCCTTCCAGCTCAATCTTGGTCAGCACGTCGCGCAGCACCGGAGCGTATTCATACTTGCCCGGGCAGACAAAGGTGCACAACGCCAGATCCTCTTCATCCAGCTCCAGGCAGCCCAGCGCCTGCGCGCTGTCGGTATCGCCCGCCAGCAGATCGCGCAGCAGCAGCGTCGGCAGAATATCCAGCGGCATCACCCGCTCGTAGTTGCCGATCGGCACCATCGAGCGCTCGCCGCCGTTGGTGCTGGTGGAGAAGGCGAACAGCTTGTTCTTCAGGAAGTGCCCCAGCGTGGTGCGGGTAATGGTGAACTTGTTCGACGAAGGCAGCACCCAGCCGAGCAGCTCTTTTTCACGCCCCTCTTCCAGCACCGACACCTGGCTATGGAAACGGCCAAGATAGGCTTTCGGCCCCGCGGCGTGCGCGCCGCTCAGCACCGAACCGCTGATAATACGGTTCTCGCCCGCTTTCAGGCGGCCGGCGGTCAGTTCTTCCAGGCTGGCGCCCAGGCGGGTGCGCAGCAGCGTCGGCTGCTCCACCTGCGGCCCGGCCAGGGCAACCACGCGGCGCGTGTCGAGCTTGCCGGTGGTGAACAGCGTGCCGATGGCGATCACATCCTGATAGCCGATATGCCACACGGTTTTCTTGATGCTCACCGGCTCGATAAAGTGAATGTGAGTGCCTACTAGCCCCGCAGGGTGCGGACCGGCGAATTCGTTATAGGTAATTTGCGCGTTATCGGCGCCGGACAGTTTACCGCCGGCCGCCTGGCAGACGTGCACCTTGCCGTCGGTCAGACGCGTCAGCACCGTCAGACCGGCGTTAAACGCCGCCAGTTGATCGGCGATGATCACCTGCGGGTCGGCGGCCAGCGGCTGGGTGTCGATGGCGGTGACGAAAATGGCACGCGGCGTGCTGCCCGGGTGCGGCGTTTTGCTGAAAGGACGGGTGCGTAGCGCGGTCCACAGACCACTGCTCAGCAGCTCACCTTCCACCATGCCACGCTCCAGCTGCGCCAGATCGGCCGCCGAGTAATGGGCGAACTCCACCTGCTGCGCGTCGTCGTCAACGGCGATCACCACCGATTGCAGGACGCGGCGCTCGCCGCGGTTGATGGCGACAATCTTGCCGCCGGCCGGCGCGGTGAAGAACACGCCGGGATTCTTTTTATCTTCAAACAGCGCCTGACCAAGCTTAACGCTGTCGCCCTCCTGCACCAGCATGGAGGGACGCATGCCGATATACTCCTCCCCCAGCAGTGCCACATGCTTGAGATGCGGGCCGTCCTGAATCGCCTGAGCCGGTGCTCCGGCTATCGGCAGGTCTAACCCTTTTCTGATTTTAATCATAGGATTTATACGATGTTTTTATGGTTTCACATGTCGTCGTGGCCGGAGCCAGTATGGACAATGCCAGGATGATGAGACGCCACACGCCGCCTCCGGGTTGAATACCTGATGCCGTATTCAACATAAATTCTCGCGTATTGACGCTATGAGCAGAGAACAGCATTTCCATTGTCAGTGACGCCCCCTTCCCTCGCCAACCCTGCAACCGGCGTAACGCTGCTTCGCCGTTGGCGAAACGGCCGCTGAACGCGCACGGTTGGCTTGCTTGCCAATACCCGACCCGCCGGCCACAGCCCAGCGGTATCAAGCCGAAGATGCTAACATTTTTCGCAACATTTTTCTCCATTCGTCAGTGACCTGAGTCAAGCAAACGGAATTAATTTGTTGCTTATTTCCTGCAGAAATCGTTAAAAATTGGCGGTTAATTCACTTTTATCGAGCTTTGTAGTTTTTTTATACATATCCTATATTGCTAAATATCAACACGCTGGTAATCTGGCGTGGCGTAAATGCAACAAAAAGTCAGTGGCACGCAGGCGGTGACTCACCGTCGGCACATATAATATTTACTCTGAATAATTCTCGTCACTCCAGGACGGCGGCCGCACATCGGTTCCGCAGCAGGCAACGGCCGGCGGCGGAGCGCAACGGTACGACCGGCACGGCTATGACGCGACGTTATGACGGGGTATAGCAGGAATAATTGAATGAGCAGAATCGCGCTGTTATTTGCGATGCTGGTTTCTATGCCGATGATCACGGCCTGCAGCGCCAGCGAGCAGGTTCCTGAAACACCGGTTGTTAAACAGCAATTAATGGGTTCGCCGGTTTATATCCAGATATTTAAAGAAGAGCGGACGTTAGAACTTTACGCCAAGATGGGCAATGAGTTCCGTCTGGTGAATAGTTTTCCGATCTGCAACTATTCCGGCGGGCTGGGTCCAAAACGCGTTCAGGGCGACTTTAAAAGTCCCGAGGGCTTTTACAGCGTCGACGTACGCCATCTGAAACCCGATAGCCGCTATTATCGGGCGATTAACATTGGCTTCCCGAATGAATACGATCGCGCACAGGGCTATTCCGGCGCCTACCTGATGATCCACGGCGAATGTAAATCCATCGGCTGTTACGCCATGACCAACGGCTATATGGATGAAATCTATCGCTATGTGGCGGCGGCGTTCAACAACGGCCAGCGTCTGGTGGATATCAGCATCTATCCGTTCCGCATGACCGAGCAGAATATGATTCGCCACCGTTCATCGGTGTACGCCAGCTTCTGGCGTCAGCTGAAGCCGGGCTACGACTACTTTGCCAAAAACCACCAGCCGCCAACCGTGCACGTCGCCAACGGCCAGTACGTGCTGGGCCAGCCGCTGATGAGCGGCGGGCAGTCGAATACGCTGTTCGCCTCGACGACGCAGCCGGCAACCGGCACCGGCGCACAGTCCGGCAACCCGTTCAGCCAGTCACAGCAACCGCTCACCGTAGTGAAATAAGGCAAACTCACCTGGCGCAATCTTGTGCCAGGTTTCATTGCCGGTCAGCGGTTGGGTGGCAATCACCGTGACCACGTCGTTGGGCGTGGTCTGCTGCTGAAAATCAATTTCCACGTCCTGATCGAGCAGCGTCGCCTTGCCAAACGGCGCGCGGCGCGTGATCCAGTACAGGTTGGTCGAGCAGAACGCCATCACGTACTGGCCGTCCGACAGCAGCATATTGAACACGCCCTTACTGCGCAGCTGCTGCGCCAGCAGTGCGATATAGCGAAACACCGCCGGCCACTGCCCCGGCGTACGCGGGTATTTCAGCGACAATTGGTGCAGCAGCCAGCAGAACGCATATTCGCTGTCGGTCTGGCCGACCGGACGGAAGGTGCCGGTTTCCAGAGCGCGGTAGCCTTTCAGCTGGCCGTTGTGCGCATAGGTCCAGTTGCGTCCCCACAGTTCGCGGGTAAACGGATGGGTATTTTCCAGCGCCACCTCGCCGCGGTTAGCCTGGCGGATATGCGAGATCACCGCGCAGGACTTGATCGGATAGTCCTGCACCAGACGGGCAATCGGTGAATTAAAGCTGGGCTGCGGATCTTTAAAGGTGCGGCAGCCGTTGCCTTCATAGAAGGTGATGCCCCAACCGTCTTTATGCGGCCCGGTGCGGCCGCCGCGCTGCACCAGGCCGGTAAAACTGAAACAGATATCGGTCGGCACATTCGCGCTCATCCCGAGCAGTTCACACATCGAAAACCACTCCTTCATAGTGGGCGCCGCGCGCCCCTACATCATGAATACGGGGACGCATGGCCCCCGTTGGCCCTTAAGCCTTAACCATCTCTTTTTCGATCAGCTGAATCAAGATATGAATCGCTTTAATGTGGATTTCCTGAATGCGGTCAGCGTAGCCGAAGTGCGGCACGCGGATTTCCACATCGGCGGAACCGGCCATTTTACCGCCGTCTTTGCCGGTCAGGGTGATCACTTTCATCCCTTTGGCGCGCGCCGCTTCAATCGCCTTGATGATGTTGCCGGAATTGCCGGAGGTAGAGATGCCCAGCAGCACGTCGCCTTCACGCCCCACCGCTTCCACGTAGCGGGAGAATACGTAGTCGTAGCCAAAGTCGTTGCTGACGCAGGACAGGTGGCTGACGTCGGAAATGGCAATCGCCGGGTAGCCCGGACGGTTCTCGCGGTAGCGGCCGGTCAGCTCTTCGGCGAAATGCATCGCGTCGCAGTGCGAACCGCCGTTGCCGCAGGAGATCACCTTGCCGCCGGCTTTAAAGGAATCGGCCAGCAAAACGGCGGCGCGCTGAATGGCGTCGATGTTGGCGTCATCGCTGATAAATTTCGCCAGCGTATCCGCCGCTTCATTCAGTTCACTGCGAATCAGGTCGTGGTACATGAGATAGCCTCTTTTTATCGTCAATCTTCCGCCTTGCAGTGTAACGGATCGGGGAAAAACCGAGAAGCACTGCGCACTAAACAGCGCATCGGTTGAGGGCGTCCCGCGTTTTTTGACCTTTGGTGCTGTCAGTTTGTGACCTGAGTTGTAATTAAAGTGTAAATGCATTGATAAAAACAATCGCCTGAACTAAAACCAATCTATACACCAAACAGGTCAGACCTCTTACGACTTAGGAGCTGTAATCATGATGGTTCTTAGCATTGTTGTTTTACTGGCGCTTATCAGCGTGCTGTTTTACCACCGGGTAAGCCTGATACTCAGCAGCCTGCTGCTGCTGGCCTATACCGTCGTCATGGGCGCCATCGGCCTGTGGAGTTTCTGGATGCTGCTGCCGCTGGCCGTGATTCTGCTGCCGCTGAACGTCACCTCGCTGCGCCGCGGCTGGCTGTCCGCGCCGGCGTTAAAAGCGTTCCGCAAAGTGATGCCGCCGATGTCCACCACCGAGAAAGAGGCGATCGACGCCGGCACCACCTGGTGGGAAGGCGATCTGTTCCGCGGCGCGCCGGACTGGAACAAACTGCACAACTACCCGCAACCGCAGTTGAGCGCCGAAGAACAGGCGTTTATCGACGGCCCGGTGGAAGAAGCCTGCCGGATGGCCAACGACTTTCAGATTACCCATGAACTGGCCGATCTGCCGCCGGAGCTGTGGGCATACCTGAAAGAACACCGCTTCTTCGCCATGATCATCAAAAAAGAGTTCGGCGGACTGGAGTTCTCACCGTACGCCCAGGCGCGCGTGCTGCAGAAACTGGCGGGCGTCTCCGGCATTCTGGCGATCACCGTCGGCGTACCAAACTCCCTCGGCCCGGGCGAGCTATTGCAACACTACGGCACCGAAGAGCAGAAAAACCGCTACCTGCCGGGCCTGGCGCGCGGCGAAGAGATCCCGTGCTTTGCGCTGACCAGCCCTGAGGCCGGCTCCGACGCCGGCGCTATCCCGGACGTCGGCACCGTCTGCATGGGCGAATGGCAAGGCGAACAGGTGCTGGGCATGCGCCTGACCTGGAACAAGCGCTATATCACGCTGGCGCCGGTAGCCACCGTGCTCGGCCTGGCGTTCAAACTGTACGACCCGAATCACCTGCTGAGCGACAACGAAGCGCCGGGCATCACCTGCGCGCTGATCCCGACCAGTACGCCGGGCGTGGAGATCGGCAACCGCCACTTCCCGCTGAATATTCCGTTCCAGAACGGCCCGACGCGCGGCACCGACGTCTTCGTGCCGATCGACTACATTATCGGCGGGCCGAAAATGGCCGGTCAGGGCTGGCGCATGCTGGTTGAATGTCTGTCGGTCGGCCGCGGCATCACGCTGCCTTCCAACTCTACCGGCAGCGTGAAATCGCTGGCGCTGGGCATCGGCGCCTACGCCCATATCCGCCGTCAGTTCAAGATCGCCATCGGCAAGATGGAGGGGATCGAAGAGCCGCTGGCGCGCATCGCCGGCAACACCTATGTGATGGACGCCGCCGCCTCGCTGATTACCTATGCGCTGGTGCAGGGCGAAAAACCGGCGGTACTGTCCGCCATCGTCAAATATCACTGTACCCACCGCGGCCAACAGTCAACGATTGACGCCATGGATATCGCCGGCGGTAAGGGCATTATGCTGGGCGAGTCCAACTTCCTGGCCCGCGCCTATCAGGGCGCGCCGATCGCCATTACCGTGGAAGGGGCCAATATCCTGACCCGCACCATGATGATCTTCGGTCAGGGGGCGATCCGCTGCCATCCTTACGTGCTGCAGGAAATGGCGGCGGCGCAGAACAACGATCTGGCCGGTTTCGACCAGGCGCTGTTCGGCCACCTCGGCCACGTCGGCAGCAACAAGGTGCGCAGCTTCTGGCTCGGCCTGACCAACGGCCGCACCAGCTTCTCGCCGACCAAAGACGCCACCCGCCGCTACTACCAGCAGCTGAACCGCCTGAGCGCCAACCTGGCGCTGCTGTCGGACGTTTCCATGGGCGTGCTGGGCGGCGACCTGAAGCGTCGCGAGCGGATCTCCGCCCGTCTGGGGGATATCCTCAGCCAAATGTACCTGGCCTCCGCCACGCTGAAGCGCTTTGAAGACGAAGGACGTCAGAAAGACGATCTGCCGCTGGTGCACTGGGGCGTGCAGGACTGCCTGCATCAGGCCGAACAGGCGCTGGACGATCTGCTGCGCAACTTCCCGAACCGCTTTATCGCCGGAGCGCTGCGGCTGGTGATCCTGCCGTTCGGCCGCGTGCACCAGGCGCCGTCCGATCGTCTGGATCATCAGTTGGCGAAGATCCTGCAGCAGCCTTCCGCCACCCGCAGCCGTCTGGGGCGCGGTCAATACCTGACCGCCAGCGCGCATAACCCGATCGGCCTGCTGGAAGAGGCGTTGGAGGATGTGATTGCCGCCGAGCCAATTCACGCCCGCCTGTGTAAAGAAGCCGGCAAGAGCCTGCCGTTCACCCGGCTGGACCGTCTGGCACAGCGCGCGCTGGAAGAAGGCAAAATCAGCGATGACGAAGCGCGCATCCTGACCAAGGCCGAAGAGAGCCGTCTGCGTTCCATCAACGTGGATGACTTCGCGCCGGAAGCGTTGGCGGCGCAGCAGCCGGAAAAGCCGCAGCCGCAGGAGAAACGCCGCCAGCATACTGAAGCGGCGTAAGCGTACTCTTCCTGAGAAAAAGGGGCGATCTTCGCCCCTTTGTTATTCCTGCCGCCGTTCCCTTAACTGTGCTGGCGAATGCGCGCCAGCAGTTCATCGACGTTGGTTATCGGCGGTGCATTAACGATCAGCGCCCGGCCCAGACTCAGCGCATTACGCTGACACTCCGCGCGCATCTCGGCATCCTCTATCGCATCCAGATCGGCGACGTGCGCCAGACCGATAGTGCGGCGAATCAGCTCGGTGCCGCAATAGCCCACCGCGTCCTGCCAAACCTGCTGCAGAAACTGCTCGGCATAGCCGGAGGCCGCCAGCGCGGCGTCTGCGGTTTTTTGCTGGCACAACGCCAAAAAGCGATCGGCAAAAATCAGCCACAGCTCACGCACGTCCTGCAGCCGCTGTTCGCGGCCGGCGGCGGCGTCGCGCGGGCCAAGCAGCCCCGGCAGCCCGCAGTAGTTCAGCAGCAGGTTGCCCAGCGCGGTGCCCATGTCAAAGCCCATCGGCCCGTAGAAGCCGAACTCGGCGTCGATCGCCTTCAGCCGCCCTTCGGCGACAAATATTGAACCGCTGTGAATGTCGCCGTGCAATAACGCTTCGGCTTTGCTGAGAAAGCGGTGCTTCAGCCCGGCGACCGCCAGCTTCAGCGTCGCGTCGTGGCGCAGTTCGCGCACCAGCGGCAACAGCGCCTCGTCAAACTGGTTGCGCTCGTGGTCGCAGTAAGGATCGCTGAAAAACAGATCTTCGGTGATCTGGCACAGCTCAGGATTGGTAAAGCGGCTGACCTGCGCCTTTTTCTGCTGCGCGTCCTGGTAAAAATCAGAGGTGTGGAACAGCGTCTGCGCCAGATACTCCGCCAGCTGACCGACCGCCAGCGGATAATAACGTCCGGCAATCAACGCCTGGCGCCAGATTTGGTGGTCGGAGAGATCTTCCTGCACCATCACCGCCAGCTCCGCGTCATGATGCACTACGCGCGCGGTATGGCGCGGGCAGAACTCGCCGTGGGTCAGCAGCGTTTCCGCCTCGATGCGCGCCCGGTCGAGCGTCAGCGGCCAGGACTCGCCGACGCAGCGCACGTACGGCAGCGCCTGCTTGACGATAAGCCGGCTGACGCCTTCCCGATCGCGGATTTTAAACACCAGGTTCAGGTTGCCGTCGCCAATCTCCTCGGCGCTGACCAGCGTGTGCGGATCGGCCAGCTGTCCGAACTGGCGGGCGTATTCAACGGCATCGGCTGCCGTAAAGGTACGGTAAAGCGACATCTCAACCCCTCTGGTATCACTGACAAACAGGATCTTGTTTTTTTAGACGTAAAGGCATTTGGACATCTATACATCCGAAATTCATGTTGGCAGAATAGCGTTACAGATGCAATACGCTCGTAACAAGGATTTAACTGCTATGCGCCCTCTTAACACCACCAGTCTGACACTGCGCGACAACCGGCTGTGGATCCTCGATCAGCAGGCGTTACCTCAGGAAAAACGCTGGCTGGCCAGCGATAGCGTCGAACAGCTCGTCGGCCATATCCACGCCCTGCGCGTGCGCGGTGCGCCGCTGATCGGGCTGTCCGCCAGCCTGCTGCTGGCTCTGCTGGCCGAGCGCGGCCTGCCCCACGACGACGTGCTGCAGGCGCTGAGCACGCTGCGGGCGGCGCGGCCGACCGCCGTTAACCTGATGAATAATCTGGATCGTATCAAGCTGGCGCTGACGCAGCCCGACTGGCGCGCGGCAGTGGCCGAAGAAGCCTGGCGGCTGGTGGAAGAAGATCGCGCCCTGTGCGATCGCATCGCCGACCACGGCGCGGCGCTGGTCGCCCCCGGCAGCCGCCTGCTGACCCACTGCAACACCGGCGGGCTGGCGACCGCCGGCATCGGTACGGCGATTGGCGTTCTGCTGCGCGCCCACCAGCAGGGGAAAGTGGCGCAGGTATGGGTGGATGAAACCCGCCCGCTGCTGCAGGGCGGCCGCCTGACCGCCTGGGAGCTGGGCGAACTGCGGATTCCCTACCGGCTGATCTGCGATTCAATGGCCGCCAGCCTGATGGCGCAGGGCCAGGTTGATGCGGTGTGGGTCGGCGCCGACCGCATCGCCGCCAACGGCGACGTCGCCAACAAGATCGGCACCTACAGCCTGGCGGTGCTGGCGCATTACCACCGCATTCCGTTTTACGTCGCCGCGCCGCACACCACGCACGATCCGGCCTGCGCCGACGGCGTCGCCATTCCGATTGAGCAGCGCACCGCCGAGGAGGTCACCGGCGTCAATGGCAGCTTCGGTCAGTGTCGCTGGGCGCCGGATGACGCCGAGGTGTATAACCCGGCGTTCGACGTAACGCCGGCGGCGCTGATTAGCGGCTGGGTGCTGGACAGCGGCGTGATTACGCCGCAGCAGGTCGAGGCAGGGATATTCCGGCGTACGCTGGGGTAACGAGGAAACGGGGCCGCCGGCCCCGTTGATAACGCGGCGTCCTAATCCAGACGCGGAAATGCGCCGGCGATCGGATCGCCGGTGAACTGCGCGATCCACCCTTCCGGGTTATCAAACACGCGGATGGCGGTAAAATGCGGCGCGGCTCCCATATCAAACCAGTGCGGCGTGTGGGCCGGTACCGAGATCAGATCGTTTTTCTCACACAGGATCTGGTATACCCGCTGGTTCAGATGCAGGCAAAACAGCCCGGCACCTTCCACAAAGAAGCGGACCTCATCTTCGCCGTGGGTATGCTCCGACAAAAACTTCTGCCGCAGCGCCTCGCGCTGCGGATGATCCGGACGCATGGCGATCACATCCCAGCTTTGGTAGCCCTTTTCCGCCACCAGCCGATCGATGGCATGCTGATAGGCGGCGATCACCGCCTCCGGCTGCGGATCATCCCCTAACTCACGGTCGGCCTGCCAGCGTTCAAAGCGCACGCCGACCTGCTCCAGCTGCCGGCGTATCTGTTCACCGTCGCGGCTCTGCCACAGCGGCTGCTGCGGCTGTTCATCGCTATAAATGGTCAAAGCGCTCATCAGCAAAACTCCCCTAAGTCGATGCGATCAAAACGGTTAACCTGCGGGTGACGGCTGTCCGGATCTTCCTCGCCGCGAATCAGCTGGCAGCCGTGCCAGCCGGCATCGCACGCCGCATCCAGCTCCTGGCGGATATCGGACAGGAACAGCAGCGCCGACGGCGCCAGCCCGATGCCCGCGGCGATATTGCGGTAGGACCCTACCTCACGCTTGGCGCCGACGCGGGTATCAAAGTAGCCGCTGAACAGCGGCTGCAGATCGCCGGCTTCACTGTAGCCGAACAGCAGTTTCTGCGCTTCGACCGAGCCGGAGGAGTATACATACAGCCCGATGCCCTGCCGCTGCCACGCCGCCAGCTGTTCCGCCACCTCCGGATAGAGATGACCGCGAAAATCGCCGTTGTGATAGCCGCTGCGCCAGACGATGCCCTGCAGCGCCTTCAGCGCGGTGGACTTGCGATCTTCATCCATAAAGCGGTACAGCGTGGCGATCAGCTGCTCGTCGTCGGCCTGCGGCTGGGCGATTTCAACCCGCAGCGCCGCCAGCGCGGCGGCCACTTCGTCGCGATCCGCATGGCGGCGCACATAATCGGCCAGATGCCGGCGGGCATAGGGAAACAGCACCTGATGCACAAAGCGGATATCGCTGGTGGTGCCTTCAATATCGGTAACAATCGCGCGAATCATTGCGCCTCCAGTAAACGACGTTGCAGCTCACACTGGAATAAAAACTCCAGCCCTTCAAGATGGCGGCGCGCTTCCTGCACTTGCCGCCCCCAGCAGTACAGACCGTGGCCGCGCACCAGAAAACCGTACGCCAGCGGCGTCCGTTCGGCATAGGCCGCCACCTGCGCCGCCAGCCGGGGAATATCCTGATCGTTGTCGAAAATCGGGATGCTCACCACGTCCTGATGGCTGCGCTGGCCGCTGAGGGATTTTTGCATTTCATAGCCCTGCAGCCGCAGCGCATCGCCCTGTTCCACCCGCGACAATACCGTGGCATTCACCGAATGGGTATGCAATACCGCGCTCACCTGCGGGTAGAGCCGGTACAGCAGCGTATGCAGACCGGTCTCCGCCGACGGCGTACGTCCGTCCGGCGCATGGTTGCTGGCGATCTCCACCGGCAGAAAATCCTGCTGCCGCAGGCTGCCCTTATCTTTGCCTGATTCCGTCACCAGACAGTATTCATTATTCAGGCGCAGCGACATGTTGCCGCCGGTAGCCGGGCACCAGCCCTTGTCGCCAATCCAGTGACAAGCGGCCAGCAGCGCGCTGAGTTGCTCATTTTCGCTCATGGGTATCCCGCAGTAGAAAAAGCATGGTGACGCCGGCGACCACACAGATAGCCATCTAAACGTCTTGATTGCCAGATACTAGCATCGTGCTATATTGTCAGCAACATCAGCATAATGGGGCACCACATCGCTTATGACGCTTTCCGCACCGACTCCCGACAGTAAACTGCCCGCTCTCGGCACCACCATTTTCAGCCAGATGAGCGCGCTGGCGCAGCAGCATCAGGCCATCAACCTGTCGCAAGGCTTTCCCGACTTTGATGGCCCGGCCTATTTGAAACAGCGGCTGGCCTGGCACGTTGAGCAGGGTGCCAACCAGTACGCGCCGATGACCGGCGTCGCGCCGCTGCGCACGGCCATCGCCGATAAAACCGCCGAACTGTACGGCTGGCGCCCGGACGCCGAGACGGAAGTGACCGTCACCGCCGGCGCCACCGAAGCGCTGTTCGCCGCCATCAGCGCGCTGGTGCGGCCGGGGGATGAAGTAATCAGCTTCGACCCCAGCTACGACAGCTACGCCCCGGCGGTTCAGCTTTGCGGCGGGGTGATGAAACGCATCGCCCTGCAGCCGCCGGCGTTTAACGTCGACTGGCAACAGTTCCGCGAGCAGCTGTCGCCGCGCACCCGGCTGGTGATCGTCAATACGCCGCACAACCCGTCCGCCACCGTCTGGCAGGCCGAGGATCTGCAGCAGCTGTGGCAGGCCATCGCCGGGCAGGAGATCTATGTGCTCAGCGATGAGGTGTACGAGCACATCTGCTTTGCCGATGACGGCCACGCCGGCGTACTGGCCCACCCTCAGCTGCGCCAGCGGGCGATCGCCGTCTCTTCCTTCGGCAAAACCTTCCATATGACCGGTTGGAAAGTGGGTTACTGCGTCGCGCCGGCCGCGCTGAGCGCCGAAGTGCGCAAGGTGCACCAGTATCTGACCTTTGCGGTCAATACCCCGGCCCAGCTGGCGCTGGCGGATATGCTGCGCGCCGAGCCGGAGCACTGGCGACAGCTGCCGGCCTTTTACCGCGCCAAGCGCGACCGCTTTGTGCAGGCGTTAAGCCGCAGCCGGCTGGAAATTCTGCCCTGTGCAGGTACATACTTCTTACTGGCGGATTACAGCGCCGTATCGGATTTGGACGACGTGGCGTTTTGCCGCTGGTTAACGGAGCAGGCTGGCGTGGCGGCGATCCCGCTGTCGGTGTTCTGCGCCGATCCTTTCCCTCATAAATTGATCCGGCTGTGTTTCGCCAAACAGGATGACACGCTGGATGCGGCTGCGGAGCGGTTATGTCGACTTTAAAAATTACCCTGTTGCAGCAACCGCTGGCATGGCGCGACGGGCAGGCCAACCTGCAGCACTTTGACCGGCTGCTGGCCGATATTCACGGCCGCGATCTGATCGTGCTGCCGGAGATGTTCACCACCGGCTTTGCGATGGACGCCGGCGCCAGCGCGCTGCCTGAACGTAAGGTGATTAACTGGCTGCTCGGCTGGGCGATCAAAACCAACGCGGCCATTGCCGGCAGCGTGGCGCTGCAAACCGACAAGGCGGCGGTGAACCGTTTTCTGCTGGTGGAGCCGGGCGGCACGGTGCACGCGTATGATAAACGCCATCTGTTCCGCATGGCCGGCGAACACCAGCACTATCAGGCCGGCAAACGACGGGAAATCTTTGAATGGCGCGGCTGGCGGATTTTGCCGCAGATCTGCTACGACCTGCGCTTCCCGGTGTGGTCGCGCTGTCAGCAGGATTATGATCTGGCGCTGTACGTCGCCAACTGGCCGGCAGCGCGCAGCCAGCACTGGCAGACGCTGCTGGCTGCGCGCGCCATTGAAAACCAGGCCTATGTCGCCGGCTGCAACCGGGTCGGCGAAGACGGCAACGGGCTGAGCTACAGCGGCGACAGCCTGATTATCAGCCCGCAGGGGGAAACGCTGGCCAGCGCCGAGCCAGGCGCGGCCGCCCGGCTGGACGCCGACCTGTCGCTGGAAAACCTGCAGCTCTACCACACCGCCTTCC
Source organism: Serratia sp. FGI94 (assembly GCF_000330865.1). Classification (NCBI taxonomy): domain Bacteria; kingdom Pseudomonadati; phylum Pseudomonadota; class Gammaproteobacteria; order Enterobacterales; family Yersiniaceae; genus Serratia; species Serratia sp. FGI94. The sequence goes on along the minus strand of NC_020064.1, from coordinate 949,892 downwards.
CCGCTTGGCGCGATGCCGACGATTTTCTGCGCCACGATTAATCAGCAAGGGCGCACTCAGGTGCGCCTGCTTCCCGCAGCGTCACCTGCCGGGCCAACAAGCCAACAAGCCAACAAGCCAACAAGCCAACAAGCCAACAAGCCAACAAGCCAACAAGCCAACAAGCCAACAAGCCAACAAGCCAACAAATTATTAGCTTAATAAGTCAATAGCAACATAAGCTTAGTCCCATAGACAAATAAGTTAATAATTTATTAAGTTAATAGCACAAGATATAAATAAGGCCGATAACCCTATGTGTTATCAGCCTTATTTGCTTTAATCGCATCATTAAAATAATGACTTATTAAGTTAATAGCGTTCTTATTTACGACGTTAACACCAGTAAGCCATAAAGTTGACCGTGGAGCGATCCAGATCGCACTCGCCGATCAGATAGCGGCGCAGCGATTTCACCGTCGAGGATTCAGCGGCGACCCAGGCATAAAAGCTGCAGGCGCCCTCCGCCCTTTCCCACAGCACGTCGCCGCCCAGGCTATTTTCCGCCAGCGACTGCGCCTCGGCGCGCGCCGAATCGGGAATAGTCACCCGACGGCGCACCGACTCCAGCAGTAGCGTGCCGTGCAGCTGCTGCGGCCCGACGTCGCGCGGCAGCCAGAACACCTCAGCAAACGGGAACTGCGCCACGCTGACGCAATCCCCGGCCAGCGGCACTTCAAAAAAGGCCTGCACCCGCGGCGGATTGTCCTGCTGCGCCAGCTGTTCGAGGATCCCCATCGCCGCCGGCAGCGCGGTTTCATCGGCAATCAGCAGCGCCTGGCGCATCTGCGCCGGCGGCGCCCACTCATAGCCGCCGCTGTCGCCGGCAAAATCGGCGTTGGGCGCCACGATCTGAATGGCGTCCCCCGGCTGTGCGTGCGTCGCCCAGGCCGAGGCCGGGCCGCCGTCGCCGTGCAGCACAAACTCAACGTCCATCTCCTGGCGTTCGCGGCGCAGCGCGCGCAGGGTATAGGTGCGCATCACCGGCCGCTGCGCCTTCGGTATCGCCATATAGTCGCGATACCAGTCATCGCCGTTCACCAACGGCGAAGCCTGCCCTTCCGCGCTCGGAAACAGCAGCTTGATACGCTGGTCCGGCGCTTCCAGCTTCATGCGGCTCACCTGCGGCCCGCTGAAGACGCAACGCACCAGCGACGGGGAAATCTGGCGTTTCTCAATTAACTGCACATCAAAAATGCGATAGCTCGCGGACATCTGACTGCCTCTCCCGCTCGTTTATTTTTCTCGCCGGCGCCATAGCCAGCCGCTTACGCCGCCCAGCAGGACGGCCATCGCCAGCGCCGCCGCAATCAGCTGCGACTCGCCGTAAAATTTCGCCACCGCCGGCACCATCAGTGCGCTCAGCCCGTAGCCCAGCGTGTGGCTGGTGGCAATCACGCCGGAACCTTTGCCGGTAGAGAGTTTGTCATTCAGCAGCAGCTGGTAGCCCGGCGTGGCCATCGCCGCGCCGAATGACGTCAGCGCACAGCCCAGGTAAAACAGCGCCAGCGGCTGCGCGCACATCAGCGCCAACCCTACCACCATCAGCGACGCGGCAATTAGCAGCAGTTGCGCCGGCGGAAAACGCTGGGGCCGCACCACCAGAAACTGCGCCAGCAGCGTGCAGCCCGCCGCCACGCTCAGCAGGATCGCGACGTGGTGGCTGACCACCGTTGCAGAGTGCTGGAACAGCCGGGTCAGATGCGGCGCCAGCCCCAGTTGCATCAGGCTGACCGCCGCCGCCAGCAGCAGAGCGCACAGCAGATACGGCAGCATATGCCACTGTAAACGGTTTTGCTGCTGCGCCACCGGCGGCAGCGGCGGATCGTTCTGCTGCCGGCACACCACCAGCAGGGCCAGCAACGGCGCCAGCGCCATCAGCCACAGCGGCGCCATCGGATGCAACGAGAGCGCCAGCGCCGCGCACAGCGGCCCCAATAGGCGGCCGCAGCTCAGCCCCGAGCTGATGGTGGCCAGCGCCGCCATGCGTCGCTCGTGACCGGCGCGCTGCAGCGCCCAGGTCTGGCTAGCGGGCACCATGCCGGATACCGTCAGGCCGTAAATGACGCGCGCCGCCACCAGCGCGCCCAGCCCCGCCAGCGAGGGCAGCCAGCCTGCCGCCAGCCCCCATACCGCCAGCGCCAGCAGCGCAAAGCTGAACAGATAGCCGCCCAGCGCCATCAGCACCACATACTTGCAGCCGCGCACTTCGCACTGCCGTCCCCAGTAGGGAGAGCCGACTAAAAACAGCATCGAACCGAGCGTCAGTAACCCCGCCCAGACCGACAGTGACAGATGGGTCATGCTGACCAGCACCGGCAGCGCGACCAATAAACCATTTTGCCCGATGCCCAATAAACCGGCGCAGAACGCCAGGGGCCAGTTGGCGGGCGCGCTTTTGGCGCCGGCAAGGAGATCGGGTTGTGGGGATAGGCTCATGAAAAGTAAAGTAACCGTTAAGAAAGTAAGAGTTATATGTTTGGTTTATGATAAAAATTGTACCATGGGATTATTGTGAATGTTAACCATTCTTGATATAAGAATCATTCTCAATTGTTTCATAGTGAATCTGGGATCATGACTATTCAGTTTGCAACCGCAAAGACCGATGTGGCTGCGCAGTGTTTTCTCAACGCATTAATGCGCGAAACCCGGGATTGGCAAGTTATTCCGGCTACCGACCACCAGCAACATCCTCAGTTACATATTCCTCTTAATCAGCATCAGGCGATCCGCATTAATCTGCGCTACACCTCACCGACGCAGCACCACCACTACCTGTTCCCGGCCACGCTGCATCAGTCAGATGACGGCCAGGCCACGACGCTCAGCGTTGAGCAACTGGTGGATCTGCTGTTGGCCAAGCCTGCGGTAAAAGGCGAACTGAACGACCAGACCGTGGCGCAGTTCCGCCAGCGCGTACTGGAGAGCCACGACAATACGCAGCAGGCGATCGCCGTACGCCTCGACTGGCCGACGCTGCGCGACCGGCAGCTGAACTTCGCCGAGGCGGAACAGGGACTGCTGGTCGGCCATGCGTTTCACCCGGCGCCGAAATCCCACGAACCGTTTAACCCGCAGCAGGCGCGGCGCTATCTGCCGGACTTCGGCGCGCGCTTCCCGCTGCGCTGGTTTGCCGCCGATAAGCGCGTGGTGTGCGGCGACAGCCTGACGCTGACGCTGCAGCAGCGCCTGCAGCGCTTTGCTGCCGAAAGCGCGCCGCAACTGCTGGCGCACTTTACCGACGACGTCTGGCTGCTGCCGATGCACCCGTGGCAGGCCGACCATCTGCTGGCCCAGTCGTGGTGCCGTGAGCTGGTTGAGCAAGGACTGCTGCGCGATCTGGGCGAGGCCGGCGCACGCTGGCTGCCGACCAGCTCCTCCCGCTCGCTGTACTGCGAAACCAACCGCGACATGATCAAATTCTCCCTCAGCGTGCGCCTGACCAACTCGGTGCGCACGCTGTCGGTCAAAGAAGTCAAACGCGGTATGCGGCTGGCGCGGCTGGCGCACACCGATCGCTGGCAAACGCTGCAGGCGCGTTACCCCACCATGCGCGTGATGCAGGAGGACGGCTGGGCCGGCCTGCGCGCCGCAGACGGCCAGATTCAGGAAGAAAGCCTGATGGCGCTGCGGGTCAACCTGCTGTTCGATCGCCCGGATACGCAAACCAACGTGCTGGTGACGCTGACCCAGGCCGCGCCGGACGGCGGCGATAGCCTGCTGGCGGCGGCGGTGCGCCGCCTGGCCGCCCGTCTTGATCTGCCGCTGGCGCAGACCGCCCGCTGCTGGCTGGACGCCTACTGCCGACACGTACTGCTGCCGCTGTTCAGCGCCGAGGCGGACTACGGCCTGGTGCTGCTGGCGCACCAGCAAAATATTCTGGTGGAAATGCAGCAGGATCTGCCGGTCGGCATGCTGTACCGCGACTGCCAGGGCAGCGGCTTTACCTCCGACGCCACGCCGTGGCTCGATCAGATCGGCGAAGCCGAGGCGGAAAACCGCTTCAGCGAACAGCAACTGCTGCGTTACTTCCCTTATTACCTGCTGGTGAACTCTACGCTGGCGGTCACCGCCGCGATGGCCGCGGCCGGTTTTGACAGCGAACAACAGCTGATGGCGCAGGTGCGCGACGCGCTGGCCGGCCTGCGCGCCACGGCGCGCAACACCCGCTGCCTGGACTACGTGCTGGACAGCAGCCACTGGAACTGCAAAGGCAACTTCTTCTGCTATCTGCACGATCACAACGAAAACACCATCGTCGATCCCGCGGTGATCTATTTCGACTTCACCAACCCGCTGCGCGCGCAGGAGGATAAATAATGTCGATCGCCAAACTGATGCATGCCGCCGGCGGCTTCCGCTGCGAAACGCTGGGGCAGAATCTGCCGCTGGGCCTCGGGCTGGACGGCAGCGCGGTGCTGCACCCGCCGGGCGTCGCCCTGCCCGCCGGCTGGCTGGTACAGGCGCTGGACCAGCTGCTGGTCGCCGCGCCGCAGCTGACCGGCATCGCCCTGCCGTATGCCGCATGGCGCGAAGAGCCGCAGGCGCAGGCGCTGTTCGCCCTGGCGCACGGCGACTATCTGGCGCGCGAAACCTTTTATCAGCTGCCGCTGTGGCTGACGGCGCCGCGCGCGCCGGCTGACGGGCAGATGCAGTACGACGCCGAGCGCGAACTGTGGTTCCCGCAGCGCCCGGCGCGTCCGCAGGGCGAGGTCTACCGCCGTTTCGATCCGCAGATTAAGCACACGCTGAGCTTCCGCCTGCCGGACGTGGCGCAGGACGCCGAACGCTTCACCCGCTGGATGAACGCCCCGCGCGTCGCCGCCTTCTGGGAGATGACCGGCCCGCTGGAGCAGCAGGCCGCCTACCTGCAGCGTCAGCTGGATTCCAGCTACTGTTATCCGCTGCTGGGCTGCTTCGACGACCAGCCGTTCGGCTATTTCGAAGTTTACTGGGCGGCGGAAGATCGCATCGGCCGCCACTACCGCTGGCAGCCGTTCGATCGCGGCCTGCATATGTTGGTGGGCGAAGAGTCATGGCGCGGCGCGCAGTTTATCCGCAGCTGGCTGCGCGGGCTGACCCACTATCTCTATCTGGACGAACCGCGCACCACCCGCGTGGTGGCCGAGCCGCGCGCCGATAACCAGCGCCTGTTCCGCCATCTGCCGGCGGCCGGCTATCAGACGGTGAAGGAGTTTGATTTCCCGCATAAGCGTTCGCGTCTGATCGTCAACCAGCGTCACGACTTCTTTCAGGGGCAAGCGGTATGAATCTCACGGAATACGCGGACTGGCAGCACGTTAACCGCCAGATGATCGCCAAGATCCTTGCGGAGCTTGAGTATGAGCGCACGCTGCGCGCCGAAGCCGAGCAAGACGGTTGGCGCATCACGCTGGGGGATGCGGTTTACCGCTTCCGCGCCCGGCGCGGCATCTGGGGCTGGCTGCATATCGACGCCGATTCGCTCTCCTGCGGCGACCAGCCGCTGGCGGCGGACCAGACGCTGCGTCAGCTGGCGCAGGTGCTGAACATGAACGACGCGCAGATCGCCGAGCATCTGGAAGATCTGTACGCCACCCTGCGCGGCGATCTGCAGCTGCGGGCGGCGCGCCACGGCATGAGCGCTCAGGATCTGATTGCGCTCGATCCCGACGAGCTGCAGTGCCTGCTGGCCGGCCACCCGAAGTTTATCTTCAATAAGGGCCGCCGCGGCTGGGGTCTGGAGGCGCTGCAGCGCTATGCGCCGGAGTATCAGGGGCAGTTTCGCCTGCATTGGGTGGCAGCGCGGCGCGACAGCTTTGTCTGGTGCGCCGACGACGACTATCCGCTGGATAACCTGCTGGACAGCGTCATGGACGTCAGTGAGCGTCAGCGTTTCGACCGCCGCTGGCGTGAACTGCAGCTGACGCAGGATTGGATCCCGCTGCCGCTGCACCCGTGGCAGTGGCAGCAGAAGGTCGCCCTGCACTTCCTGCCGCAGCTGGCAAGCGGCGAACTGGTGGAACTGGGCGAATTCGGCGACGACTATCTGGCCCAACAATCGCTGCGCACGCTGACCAACGTCAGCCGCCGCTCGGCCTTTGATATCAAGCTGCCGCTGACCATTTACAACACCTCCTGCTACCGCGGCATTCCCGGCAAATATATCGGCGCCGGCCCGGCGGCCTCCCGCTGGCTGCAGCAGATCTTCGCCGCAGACGGCACGCTGCGCGCCAGCGGCGCCCAGATCCTGGGCGAACCGGCGGCCGGCTACATGGCGCACCCGACCTACGCCAGCCTGCCGCAGGCGCCTTACCGCTATCAGGAGATGCTCGGCGTGATCTGGCGCGAGAACCCGTCCGGCTATCTGCAGGAAGGCGAACAGGCGATACTGATGGCGACGCTGATGGAAACCGACAACCACGGCCAGCCGCTAATCGCCGCCTATATCGAACGCTCCGGCCTCAGCGTCGAAGCCTGGCTGAGCCAGATGTTCCGGGCAGTGGTGATCCCGATGTACCACCTGATGTGCCGCTACGGCGTGGCGCTGATCGCCCACGGTCAGAACATCACGCTGGTGATGAAGGATCACGTGCCGCAGCGCGTGCTGCTGAAGGATTTTCAGGGCGATATGCGCCTGGTGGATCAGGAGTTCGCCGAAGCGGCGTCGCTGCCGCAGTCGGTGAAGGACGTCACCGTGCGCCTGCCGGCCGACTACCTGATTCACGACCTGCAGACCGGCCACTTTGTCACCGTGCTGCGCTTTATCTCGCCGCTGATGGCTGCTTGTCAGCTCAGCGAGGAACGTTTCTATCAACTGCTGGCGACGGTGCTGCAAGACTATATGGCGCAGCACCCGGACATGGCGGAACGCTTTGCACTTTTCAGTCTGTTTAAACCACAAATTATTCGCGTGGTGCTCAACCCGGTGAAACTTACCTATTCAGAACACGATGGCGGCAGCCGTATGTTGCCGAACTATCTGCAGGATCTGGATAACCCGCTTTATTTGGTCACCAAGGAGTCTGCCCAATGAATCAGCCCCTCGATTTCATCGGCATCGGTATCGGTCCGTTCAACCTCAGCATTGCCGCGCTGGGCAGCGAAGTCGCCGGTTTCAACAGCCTGTTTCTTGAGCGCAAGCCGCATTTTTCCTGGCATCCGGGCATGATGGTGCCGGACTGCCATATGCAAACCAGCTTTCTCAAGGATCTGGTCAGCGCGGTGTCGCCGACCAATCCGTACAGTTTTCTCAACTACCTGGTGAAGCGCAAAAAGTTTTACCGCTTCCTGACCACCGAGCAGCGCACCGTATCGCGCGAAGAGTTTGCCGACTACCTCGACTGGGCGGCCAACGGGCTCGAGTCGCTGGCGTTCAGCCAGGAGATTGAACAGGTGGCCTTCAACGATCAGCAGCGGCTGTTTGAGGTCACCACCCAGCGCGGTATGTTCCAGGCGCGCCACGTGTGCCTCGGCATCGGTAAAAAACCGCTGCTGCCGGCCTGCGTCAGCGAGCAGAACGATCGCTGCTTCCACGCCAGCGAAATGGCGCTGCGCAACCCGGATCTGGCCGGCAAACGCGTCACCGTGGTCGGCGGCGGCCAGAGCGGCGCCGATCTGTTCCTGAATATTTTCCGCGCTGAATGGGGGCAGCCGGTGCAGCTCAACTGGGTGTCGCGCCGCAATAACTACAACGCGCTGGACGAAGCGGCGTTCGCCAACGAGTACTTTACGCCGGAGTATGTGGAGAGCTTCTACACCCTGAACGACAGCGCCAAACAGCGCATGCTGACGGAGCAGAAGATGACCTCGGACGGCATCACCACGGAATCTCTGCTGGCGATTTACCGCGCCATGTATCACCGCTTTGAAGTGCTGCGCGAAACGCCCTGGGCGCGCCTGCTGCCGAGCCGTTCGCTGGCGGCGATGCAGCCGCAGGGCAACGGCTACCAGCTGGTGACCCACCACCATCTCGATCAGGGCAAAGAGACCTTTGACAGCGACGTGGTGATTTTCGCCACCGGCTATCAGCCGGAGCGCCCGGCGTTTCTGGCGCCGCTGGCCGGGCGGCTGCAGCTGACCGAGGATGACAACTATCGCGTGGCGCCGGACTTTACCCTGGCGTGGGACGGCCCGGCGGAAAACTGTCTGTTTGCCGTCAATGCCGGCATGCACAGCCACGGCATCGCCGAACCGCAGCTGAGCCTGATGGCCTGGCGCGCGGCGCGCATCCTCAACCGGGCGCTGGGCCGGGAAGCGTTTGATTTAACGGCAACCCCGTCGCTGATCCAGTGGCGCAGCCAGCAAGTCGGAGAAACCTCACGAAATAGTCAATCTATGCTGAATTATTCCGAATTTTAGTTTTTAATATCCATCCCTGCGGCGGACAAGACGCGCGAAGCCGCGTCGCCACAGGGATGCGCAATAATCACAACCATGGGAAAGATTGGGAATAACGATGAAACGCAAGCACCTCTGGATACTGAATCCCTGCCTGCTGGCCATGCTGGCGCCGGCCGCCTGGGCAGACGATCAAAAAAATGAAGACCAGTTGGTGGTTTCCGCCAACCGTATGCACCGCAGCGCGGCGGAAATGGCGCAGACGACCTGGGTGATTGAAAGCCAGGAAATTGAACAGCAGGTGCAGGGCGGCAAAGAGATTAAAGAGATCCTCGCCCAGCTGATCCCGGGGATGGACGTCAGCAGCCAGGGGCGCACCAACTACGGCATGAACATGCGCGGCCGTTCGATGTTGGTGATGATCGACGGCGTGCGCCAGAACTCCTCGCGCACCGACAGCCGCCAGCTCGACTCGATCGACCCGTTCAACATCGACCATATTGAAGTTATTTCCGGCGCCACCTCGCTGTTCGGCGGCGGCAGCACCGGCGGCCTGGTGAATATCGTCACCAAAAAAGGCCAGCAGGAAAAACAGGTGGAGCTGCAAATCGGCGGCAAAACCGGCTTCGGCGGCCATAACGACCATGATGAGAACGTGGCGGCGGCGGTCAGCGGCGGCAACGAGCACGCCTCCGGGCGCCTGTCGGTCTCCTACCAGCGCTACGGCGGCTGGTACGACGGCAAGGGCAAAGAGGTATTGATCGACAATACCCAGACCGGCCTGCAATATTCCGACCGCATCGACGTGATGGGCACCGGCACCCTGAATATTGATGACCACCAGCAGCTGCAGCTGACCACCCAATATTACAAAAGCCAATCTGACGGCGACCACGGCCTGTACCTGGGCGAGAATTTCTCGGCGGTCACCGGCAACGGCCAGGCCTCCAACAGCGGCAACCTGAATTCCGACCGTATCCCCGGCACCGAACGCCATCTGATCAACCTGCAGTACTCCAACACCGACTTCTGGGGCCAGGATCTGGTGGCGCAGGTCTATTACCGCGATGAATCGCTAACCTTCTACCCGTTCCCGACCCTGAGCAAACAGGGCGACGTCACCAGCATCGGCGCATCGCAGCAGAAAACCGATTTCTACGGCGGCAAGCTGACGCTGAACAGCAAGCCGGTCGACGGCCTGACGCTGACCTACGGCGTCGACGCCGAGCATGAAAGCTTCAACGCCAACCAGCAGTTCTTCGATCTGGACAAGGCGAAGCAGTCCGGCGGCATGGATCTGCAAAACAGTTACAACGTCGGCCGCTACCCCGGCTACACCACCACCAACCTGGCGCCGTTCCTGCAGGCCAGCTATGACATTAACCCGATCTTCACCCTGAGCGGCGGCGTACGCTATCAGTACACTGAAAACAAGGTGGATGACTTTATCGGCTACGCGCAGCAGCAGGGCATCGCCAACGGCCTGGCCAACTCCGCCGACGCCGTGCCGGGCGGTAAAACCAGCTACAATAATGCGCTGTTCAACGCCGGTCTGTTGGCGCACCTGACCGAGCGTCAGCAGGTGTGGTTCAACTTCTCGCAGGGCTTTGAGATCCCGGATATCGCCAAATACTACGGCTCCGGCAACTATGATCTGGTCAACGGCCACTATCAGCTGAAAAACAGCGTCAACGTCAATGACTCCAAGCTCGACGGCATCAAGGTCAACGCTTACGAACTGGGCTGGCGCTACACCGGCGACAATCTGCGCACCCAGGTAGCGGCTTATTACTCGCTGTCTGACAAGACCATTTCGATCAATAAGACCGATATGACCATCAACCTCGACGACGACAAGCGCCGGATTTACGGTGTGGAAGGGGCGGTGGACTACTTCTTCGACGACAGCGAATGGAGCGCCGGCGCAACCTTCAACCTGATCAAGTCGCAGACCAAGGTTGACGGCAAGTGGGAGAAACTGACCGTCGACAGCGCCAGCCCGTCGAAAGCCACCGCTTACGTCGCCTGGGCGCCGGGCGACTGGAACCTACGCGTGCAGTCGCAGCAAACCTTTGACGTTTCCGACGCCGACGGTAAAAAAATCGACGGCTATAACACCGTCGATTTCCTGGGCAGCTACCAGCTGCCGGTGGGGAAAGTCAGCTTCAGCGTCGAGAACCTGCTGGACAAAGACTACACCACCACCTGGGGCCAGCGGGCACCGTATCTGTACAGCCCGACCTACGGCGCGCCTGAGCTGTATAGCTATAAAGGCCGCGGCCGCACCTTTGGTCTGAACTATTCGGTACTGTTCTGATCCCTGCCTGACCGGGGGCGCACCGCGCCCCCGCATTTCCCTTATGACGAGATACCGGCGGTTTCGCCCTCGCCGCTTGCCTGACGGCCAATGCCCGGCTGCTCGACGCGAATCAGCGGACAGAGGAAAAACGCCAGCACGTACAGCACCGTGTACGCCACTACTACGCCGATGGTACTGAAGTACGGCAGCAGCACCACCGCAATCGCCGGCGCCAGGAAGTTCGACAGCCCGGCGGACAGGTTGTACACCGAAATCGCCGCGCCTTTATGCTTCGGCTCCAGCGCCGGGAACACCGCCGCCATCGGCACGAACGCCGCCACGAAGATCCCCAGCGCAATCGCCGGAATCAGCGCCATGGCGAAGTTATGGCCGAAATGCTGCGGAATGTAGTAAAACGCCAGGCTGGAGAGCGCCATCCCTACGCAGCCGAACCAGCGCACCACCTTCATCCAGCCCATTTTCTCCGCCACAATGCCCCAGAATACGTTGGAGAAAATGGTGGTAAAGAAGAACACCGCCCACACCTGCAGCCACTCCGGCGTGGTGAAGCCCAGCTCATCGACGAACATCAGCGGCATGATGACCGCAAAACCGAACAGCGACAGCGTGTTGATGATGCGCACCATGCTGGAGAACAGAATGCTGCGGTTGGTGTACAGCAGCGTCACCGCGCGGCTCAGCTCGCCGAACTTTTCCCGGGTGGTAAGGTTGCGCATATGGCGCGGCGTTTCGGTATTGCGCAGCGCCACCATCGAGATAATGCCGCCGATCACGCAGAACACCAGCGCCAGCCACAGGGTGCCCAGTTCGCCGATCTGCGGAATGGTAAAGCTCGGGATATAGCTGCCGAGCACGCCGATGCCGATCGAATACACCGCCCAGAACCAGCCCAGCGCGGAGCTTGCTCTGTCGCTCGGCACGTTATGCACGATGGCGACGATAAACGCGTACAGGAACAGCGGATAGGCCAGCCCGCGGATGCCGTAGAACAGCAGAATCAGCGGATAGTTGGCATTGCCCAGGCCGAACACCAGGAACAGCACGTGGAAAACGCACCACATAACAAAACCGATCAGCATGGTTTTCTGCGGCGTGATAATCTCCGCCACGACGCCGGAGATCCAGGCGGCCAGCGCCGCCGCCAGCCCGTACAGGGTGAAGGCGAAAGAGGCCTGCGCCGGCGTGAAGCCCAGCTCTTTAATGTAGTGCGACAGGAAGGCCAGCTCGAAGCCGTCGCCGGTCATAAAGACCGCAATGGCGATATATCCCCATATCAGATTCAGGGGCAGTCCGAGCCACTGTTTGTTATTTACCGACATAATGACCTCGTTTTCAGGGTACTGAGGGCCGCTCTCCGCGAGCGGCCGCGATGTATTATTGTTATTAAAATCAGTGCTTACGGTAATTCAGGTCGTTGACATACAGCGCGTTGAACTGCGCATGGCGCGCCGTCAGCCGCTGATGCCGCGCCGGATCGGGACGCCAGGTCTGAAACACGTCCGGCTTGGCGCACACCGCCGCCAGCGGTTTGCCGGCCGCCAGACAGGCCAGACGCGCCGCGCCGAGCGCGCCGCCGGTTTCGCCGCCTTTATGCGTCACCACCGGCAGGTTCAGGGTATCCGCCAGCAGCTGCGCCCAGAACGGGCTGCGGGCGCCGCCGCCCACCAACGAGCACTGTTCGATTCGGGTGCCGCTTTGCGTAAGCACCCGCAGGCCGTCCGCCATGCCGAAGCTCACGCCCTCCAGCACCGCATAGCCCATCAGCGCGCGCTGGCTGGCGTGATTCAGCCCCCAGAACATACCGCCGGCATCCGGGTCGTTATGCGGCGTGCGCTCGCCGGACAGGTACGGCAAAAACAACGGCGCGGCGGCTTTTTCTTCCTCGCTCAGCTGGGCAATCTCTTCCAGCAGCGCGCTTTCCGTTACCCCCACCAGCCGGCAGAACCACTGCAGACAGCTGGCGGCGCTGAGCATCACGCTCATCTGATGCCACAGATTCGGCAGTACGTGACAGAAGGCGTGCACCGCCGACTGCGGCGCCGGCCGGTAGGCGTCGGTGACCACAAACAGTACGCCGGAGGTGCCCAGCGAGATAAACGCATCGCCCGGCGACACCGCGCCGACGCCGATGGCGCTGACGGCGTTATCCCCGCCGCCGCCGGCCACCGGCACGGACGGGTTCAGCCCCCAGCGTGCGGCCAGCTGCGGCTCCAGCGTGGCGGAAACCTCACAGCCTTCCACCAGCGCCGGCATATGGCGTCGCGACAGGCCGCACTTGGCCAGCAGCGCGTCAGACCAGTCGCGGCGCGCCACGTCCAGCCACAGCGTGCCGGCGGCGTCCGACATATCAGAGATTTTCTTACCGGTCATGCGGTAGCGCAGGTAATCCTTCGGCAGCAGCACCGTCGCGGTGCGGGCAAAATTCTCCGGCTCATGACGGCGCACCCACAGCAGCTTCGGCGCGGTGAAGCCCGGCATCGCCAGATTACCGGCCACCTGATGCAGCTCCGGCGCGATCTCTTCCAGCTCTACGCACTCCTGCGCGCTGCGGGTGTCGTTCCACAAAATGGCCGGGCGAATCACCTCGCCGCCGTCATCCAACAGCACCGCGCCGTGCATCTGCCCGGACAGGCCGATCGCCTTGATGGCGGACCAGTGCTGACCGCACTTTTCCCGCAGCGTGGCCATCAGGTAGTCCGTAGCTTCCCACCAGGCCTGCGGCGCCTGTTCCGACCAATGTGGCTGCGGCCGCTGAATGGTCAGCGGCGCGCTGTGGCTGGCGACAATCGCGCCGTTTTCATCCACCACCAATGCCTTGACTTCGGATGTGCCAAGATCGATGCCTAAATACATAGCCGCCCCTCAGTTAATCAGCGCGTAAACCGCGGCAATCTTCTCGCGCAACAGCGCGGCAAAATCGGCACGCTGCGTCAGTTCGCCAAACAGCGCGCTATCCTGCGCATAGGCGGCGATCGGATCGTCCGCTTCGAACATCGCATGCACCGCCGGCGCATTGAGGATGCCGTCCTGATAGTCGTACGGCAGCGCGCCCTGATGCCACTTCTCCATAAACACGAAGAACAGCGCCGGCAGCATGGCGGTGGCCTCCGGCCGTACGCCGCGCTGGTAGCACTCCTGCAGGGTAGGCGCGATCATCGCCGGGATCTTGGAGAAACCGTCCGCCGCCACCCGCTGGTTGGTATCCTGAATATGAGGATTGGTGAAGCGCTTGAGCACTACATCGCGGTAGGTCGGCAGATCGATGCCGTTGTCCCCCAGGCTGGGGATCACGTCCTGCGTGACGTAGCGGTCGGCAATGGCGTAAACCGCCGGGGTCAGCGTGCTCTCATGGATATATTGCTGGCCGAGCAGCGTGCCGGCCCAGGCGATGCAGCTGTGTGAGGCGTTAAGAATGCGGATTTTCGCCTCTTCGTAAGGGATCACCGACGCCACCAGCTCCACACCCACCGCGGCCAGATCCGGGCATCCGGCGCGGAAGTTGTCTTCCACCACCCACTGGATAAAGCTCTCCCCCATTACCGGCGCCCGGTCGTCGATCCCGGTTTGCGCCTTAATGCGCGCCGGCAGATCCGCCGCCGGACGCGGCGTGATGCGGTCAACCATGGTGTTCGGGCAGCTGGCGTTGGCCGCCAGCCAGTCGCTGACCGCGCTTTTGCCGCTCAGCTGCAGGAACTCCGCCAGGCCGTCGCGGAAGCGGTCGCCGTTGTGGCGCACGTTATCGCAGCTCAGCAGCGTCAACGGCCCGGCGTTTTGCGCCATGCGCTGCTCCAGTATTTTGGTCACCGCGCCGTAAATAGTTTTGCAGCCGCCGTTCAGGTCAGCCGCCAAATCGGCATTGCCCACGTCCAGCCGGTGGCTGGTGTCCAGGTAGTAGCCGCCTTCGGTCACGGTGAAGGCAATCACCTTGGTCTGCGGCCGGGCGCCCTCGTCAATCAGCGGCTGCAGATCCGGCTGCCACGGCAGCAGTTTGCGGATCGAGGCGATCTCCTCATACTCGCGCTCGCCGTCCGGGCTGACGGTTTCCAGCACGTAGCGCCCGTCTTGCGCCGCCAGCGCCTGTACCACCTGTTCGGCATCGTTACGGATATTACCGGCGGCGATATGCCAGCGTTGGTCGCCGGCGGCGATCAGGCGGTGCAGATACCACGCCTGATGCGCGCGGTGAAAAGATCCCAGGCCGATATGCAGCCACGTATTTTGATCGTTCATGGTTCAACTCCCCAGTGCGGTTATGCTGCTCACTGTAGATGATCATTTGAGTTGAATAAGAGCCGTAGATCACAAAAGAGCAAAAGACCAACAAAATTACATATGACCAGAACCGAGCAAATAACTTGCCTGAAGACATTGCTATCGACACAATGAGGCTCATATTTCGTCAGGCGTTGCCCGTTCGCATTGCGTGGCTATGGCTGCAGTACGGCGGCAGTTACTTGAGGCAGAGTTCGTGAGCAAAGAAGATGATATCCGGCTGGATCAGAAGGTCCGCGCCGCGTGGATGTACTACATCGCCGGTCTTAACCAGAGCGAAATCGCCAGTCAGCTCGGCACATCGCGGCCCGTGGTGCAGCGGCTGATCGCCGCGGCGAAGGAAGAAGGCATCGTCTCGATCGGGTTACACCATCCGGTGGCCAACTGTCTGGACTATGCCCAGCTGCTGCAGGAAAAATACCGCCTGCTGGAGTGCAACGTGGTGCCGGCTTACGGCGGCGAAGGCACGCTGGACAGCGTCTCTTTCGGCTGCCAGCAGATTATGGCGCGCTATCTGCGCGACGCTCAGGCCAAGGTGATCGGCATCGGCTCCGGGCTGACGCTGAAAAAAACCATTCACCGCATCGATTTCGACAGCCAGAATACCCGCTGCGTCGCCTTGATCAGCGCCATGAACGAAAATGGCGAGTGCAACTATTACGACGATGTACCGCTGCTGCTGGCGCGGAAAATCCAGGCGAAATATTACCAGTGGCCCGCGCCGCGCTATGCGCAGACCACGCAGGAGCACGCCATGTGGTGCGGCAGCCGTCTGTACCGCAACGTCTCGGCGGAGGCGGAGAACTCGGATGTGATTTTTGTCGGCATCGGCGCCCTGGGGACGCAAAGCCCGATCTTCAAAGACGGCTTTATCGATCGCCAGCAGCTGGATGAGCTGACCGCGCTCGGCGGCGTCGGTGAAATTCTGGGGCGCTTTATCCATGCCGACGGCGAAGTGCTCGACTGCGCGATCAACCGACGCAACACCAGCTACGATATCCGCCGCAGCGATTGCCCGCGCATCGCCGCGGCCTGCGGCGAAGATAAGCGGCCGGCGATACTGGCAGCGCTGAAAGGCGGCTGGATCAATGGGCTGGTGACCGACGAGCACAGCGCCCGCTGGTTGCTGACGCGCTGAGTCCGCCGCTGCGCGGCCGGCGGGCCGTGCGGCGCAGACCGGATGGCAGATACGAAAAAGCCCGATGTTATCGGTTGATAACATCGGGCCTGAATAGTGGCGGAACGGACGGGGCTCGAACCCGCGACCCCCTGCGTGACAGGCAGGTATTCTAACCAACTGAACTACCGCTCCGCGCCGTTCCCTCTTGCGGGGGAACGACGCGAATATTACGGATGAGCGCGCATTCCGTCAACGCCTTTTTTCCAGGAAAAATACCGTTTGCACAGTTTTTCAGCTAACCGGGCAAGCGGGTGATTTTGCAGTGCTTTTTTTCGCCGTGAAACGCCGTTATTCTGCGCGCCACAGGCAGTTGCCGCCGCCCTTTTTCGCCACCAGATCCAGACGCGCCTCGTGGGCAACCAGCTCTTCATCGCTGGCGTACACCACTTTCATCGCATTGGCCGGACGCACGACGCGCTGCACCTCCTGCACCGAGTCGCTCTGCTGGGTGTCCCCTTCCATCTGGAAGGCCATCGAGGTCTGGCCGCCGGTCATCGCCAGATAGACTTCCGCCAGGATCTCGGCATCGAGCAATGCGCCGTGCAGCGTACGCTTGCTGTTATCGATTTCGTAACGGCTGCACAGGGCATCCAGGTTGTTGCGCTTGCCCGGGAACAGGCGGCGCGCCATCATCAGGCTGTCGGTGATGGTACAGAAGGTATCGGTATTCGGGATATTCCGCTGCAACATGCGGAACTCGTGATCCATAAAGCCGATATCGAACGACGCGTTGTGAATGACAAGCTCACCGCCGCGGATAAAGTCGAGGAACTCGTCGGCAATCTGATCGAAGGTCGGCTTGTCGGCCAGGAATTCGTCGCTGATGCCGTGTACGCCGTAGGCTTCTGGATCCACCAGCCGGTCCGGTTTGACGTACACATGATAGTGACGGCCGGTCAGGCGCCGGTTGATCACCTCTACCGCACCAATTTCGATGATGCGGTGCCCTTCATAGTGAACCCCTAGCTTGTTCATACCGGTGGTTTCGGTATCAAGAACGATTTGTCTGGTTGGTGTAGTGATCATATTGCAGTGCTCATCGCGCTCGTTTATGTCAGACTTGGCTTTTAAAACCTAATTAGGAAGAGTCTACCAGAGATGCTCAAACAGGTAGAAATTTTCACCGACGGCTCCTGCCTTGGCAACCCCGGCCCCGGTGGTTACGGCGCTATTTTGCGCTACAAACAGACGGAAAAAAGCCTCAGCGCCGGCTATCGGCTCACCACCAACAACCGTATGGAGCTGATGGCGGCGATTGTCGCGCTGGAAACCCTGACCGCGCCCTGCGCGGTAGTGCTCAGCACCGACAGCCAGTACGTCCGCCAGGGGATAACCCAGTGGATCCACAACTGGAAAAAGCGCGGCTGGAAAACCGCCGACAAAAAGCCGGTCAAGAACGTCGATCTGTGGCAGCGGCTGGATCTGGCGATCGCCCGCCATACCGTGCAGTGGGAATGGGTCAAGGGCCATGCGGGCCACCCGGAGAACGAACGCTGCGACGTGCTGGCGCGCGAGGCGGCCGGCAACCCGACCCAGGAAGACAGCGGCTACCAGCCGGACGCCTGATTACGGCAGTTTGCGGTAACTCTTGGTCGCGCCGACCGCGCGGCCAAGGGACGGTTTGCGCGCCCCCATCTTCAGCGGCGTCGGCGTCAGCGGCAAGGTCCGCTTGCGCGCCACAATCATGCTCATGCAACCCAGCGCCGGCAGATGGGTGCTGAGGAACTTCCCCCCCTTACGGTGCCACGGCAACACGTGGAAGCGCGTCTGACACAGCACTTCATAATTCAGCAGGCTCAGCCAGTCCAGCAACCGCATCTGGGTAAACATACGGC
Organism: Serratia sp. FGI94; assembly: GCF_000330865.1. Taxonomy (NCBI): domain Bacteria; kingdom Pseudomonadati; phylum Pseudomonadota; class Gammaproteobacteria; order Enterobacterales; family Yersiniaceae; genus Serratia; species Serratia sp. FGI94. Next base: position 931,924 of record NC_020064.1, on the reverse strand, counting down.
TGGCGTACGGCTGCCGCTGACGCAGCCGCGGCACCAGCTTCGCCAGCCCCAGCAGGCTGAGCGGGTTAAAGCTGCTGATCACCAGCCAGCCGTCGTCAATCAGAATGCGGTCCACTTCGCGCAGCATCCGGTGCGGATCGTCGGCGTAAGGCAGACTGTGGGCCAGCAGGCAGGCATCCACCGACTTGGCGGCGAACGGCAGCTGATAGGCGTCGGCGCGCACCTGCAGCCCGGCGCCGCTCATCCCCACGTTGACCTGATGGGAAATGGCGCACTTGTCGGTGGTCAGCTCCGCGCTCAGGCTGCCGATTTTCAGCAGATGGAAGCCGAACAGTTTCGGCCACCAGGGTTGCAACTGCTGTTCCAGCGCGGCACGATAATATTCTCCCCATGGCAACTCGGCCCACGACTGCGGACTTTGAAGCTTTTGTAGAGTGTGGGCTGGTTTCATGATTTATTATCTTCTTTCAAGCCGTTGCCAACGAGAGGTGTCCCATGAATCTTATCAGCATTCCTGCCTTCCAGGACAATTACATTTGGTTATTAGACGACCAGCAAGGCCACTGCGTTATTGTCGACCCGGGCGAGGCGCAGCCGGTGCTGGATGCGCTGCAGCGACTGCAGCTGACGCCGGACGCCATTCTGCTGACCCACCATCACCACGACCACGTGGGCGGCGTGGCGCAAATTGTCGCGCAGTATCCGGCGCTGCCGGTATACGGTCCGCAGGAAACCGCCGATAAAGGGACAACGCAGGTGGTTAAAGGCGGCGATACCGTCAATGCCGGCGGCAGACGCTATCAGGTCATGGCGGTTCCCGGCCATACGCTGGGCCATATCGCCTTTTACAGCGCCCCGTATCTGTTCTGTGGCGATACGCTGTTTTCCGCCGGCTGCGGACGCCTGTTTGAAGGTACCGCAGAGCAAATGCATCACTCATTGCAACAATTCGCGCAACTTCCCGATAACACATTAATTTGCTGCGCGCATGAATATACGCTGGCAAATCTTAAGTTTGCGCGGGCTATTCTGCCGCAAGATCGACAAATAGAAACATATCAGCAACAGGTTGAAGCGTTACGGGCAAAAGGCCAACCCAGCCTGCCGACAACCCTGCAATTAGAGCGAAAAATAAACGTATTCTTACGTTGCCATGACACTGATTTACAAAAAGAATTAGGATTAAACTCTCCGCCGGACGACCTTGCTTCAGCTTTTTCCGAATTACGACGTCGGAAGGATACCTTTTGAAGCTTTTGGTTGTGTTGATTGGCGAAGCACAGTATTATTGCTCGTCTTTTAAGCAACCACATTGACACACACATGAAGGCTAAAGCGATATTACTCGCCTCAGTCTTGCTTGTTGGTTGCCAGTCGTCCAAGCAGGACGCACCGGCTCCTGAACAGCATGCACAGAGTTTGTCTTCGGCAGGTCAAGAAAGTGAAGCAGGAAAGTACACAGCAAATAGTCGAGCGAGCTCGGCGCAGTGGCTGAATAAAAACGGCAACAGCGCCCAACAGCAAGACCTGTGGAACTTCATTAGCGACGAGCTGAAGATGGAGGTTCCGGAAAACTCCCGGATCCGTGAACAAAAAAGAAAGTATTTAAAAAGTAAGAGCTATCTCCACGATGTAACATTACGGGCTGAGCCGTACATGTACTGGATAGTCGAGCAGATTAAAAAACGCAATATGCCGATGGAACTGGTACTGCTACCCATAGTGGAGAGCGCTTTTGACCCACACGCCACATCGAGCGCCAACGCCGCAGGGCTTTGGCAGATTGTGCCGCAAACGGGTCGTAACTATGGTTTGAAGAACAACAAATGGTATGACGGGCGTCGTGACGTCGTCGCCTCAACCACGGCGGCGCTGAACATGATGGAATACCTGAACCGCATGTTTAAGGGCGACTGGCTGCTGACCGTTGCCGCCTATAACAGCGGCGAGGGTCGCGTGATGCGCGCCGTCAAGGCGAACCGCCGTCAGGGCAAACCGACCAACTTCTGGGCATTGTCGCTTCCGCGTGAAACGTCAATCTATGTCCCGAAAATGCTGGCGCTGAGCGAGATTATCAAGCACAGCAAAAAGTATGGCGTGCGTTTGCCGAAAACGGATGAAAGCCGGGCGTTGGCGCGTATCGACGTCGGCCAGCAGATGCGCCTGACCCAGGCAGCCGAGCTGTCCGGGTTGTCGCTGACCAAGATTAAGGCGTTTAATCCAGGTTACAAGAAAGGCGTGACCGCACCTAACGGGCCCCATTACATCATGGTTCCTCAGGGGCATGCCGATCAGCTGAAAGGGTCACTGGCTAACCGCGAGGTTGCCGTGACGCAGCCAACCACCCAGTTGGCGAAAAACAGCGGCCTGACCGGCGGCAGCACCTATAAAGTGCGCTCCGGCGACACCTTGTCGGGCATTGCCCAGCGGCTGAACCTCAGCACCAGCGATCTGCAGAGCTGGAACAATCTGCGCAGCAAAAGCACGCTGAAGGTTGGACAAACGCTGCAGGTAGCCCGTAATGGCGGCAGCAACAGCAGCATCACCTACCGCGTACGCAAGGGTGACTCGCTGGCCAGCATTGCACGTCGTCACGGCGTTGAAATTAACGACGTGATGCGCTGGAACAGCGCGCTCGAACGCAAGAACAGCAGCTTGCAGCCGGGCCTGACGCTGACGTTGTTTGTCGACAACAATGTCTCGCCGGATACCTGACCGCGCGTAAACGTAAAAAAAGCACCTCTCGAGGTGCTTTTTTATTGCCCGCCGCCCGGCTAGCGCGCCGGCTGAAACTCCACCAGCAGCGGATTATGATCCGAAGCGCGCGTCACCAGCACCGAGGCCTCCGCCACGCCCAAATCGCGGTAGAACACAAAGTCCAGCGGGCGGCCAAAGGCTTTGCGCCGATGATCGTCAGTAAAGTTCACTTCGCGCAGCGCCATATCGCCGGCAAACTGGTACAGCGCATTGATGCGTCTGCGGCTCCAGGCGTTAAAATCTCCCGCCATGATCACCGGCCCGCGATGGCTGGCAATCTGTTCGCCGATCGGCCCCAGCTGCTTACTGTAAACGTCCACGCCCAGGCTGAAATTAACCGCATGGATGTTCACCACCATCAGCAGCTCATCGTTAAACAGTGGGTAGACGGTGATCAGCGCCGACTTCGCCAGGCGCAGCAGCGGCTCCTTCTCACGCAGCGGGCAACAATACACCGGGTGCGCCGCCGCCAGCGTCATCACGCCGGAGGGATGCTGCGGCAGGGAAAAGGCCGGCACCTGATCGGCCGCCAGATAGTTGGAGGTGGCAAACTGCACCAGTTCCGGCGTGGTTTGCGCCTCCTGCAACAGTACCAGTTGTGCGTCCTTGCCGAAGCTTTTCAGCACCGACAGCCAGTCGGCACGCTGCTGTTTAAAGATATTCCAGACCATCACCCGCAGCGCACCACCGGTGGGCAACGCGGCGCCCGGCGGCAACGGTGCGTTGTGGGCGCCAGGGAAAATCCGCTCTACCGGTTGGCCTGCAACATACCTCATGGCGTAAGTTCGTTTCGGCACGCTATTCGCCTATTCCCCATTAAAAGGACGGTAATTATTCCCGCCAACAATGAATTGATTATACGCCGCTCCTGGCCACTTGTTAGGCTTTCCGCTGCATAACCTTATCTGTTATAGGGGCGACGCGGCGGCTTTTCAATCACCAAGGCGCTTCCCGTCTGTAAAGATAGCGCTGGTGGGCCGCTACGCCGGTTCAGATTGCTGACGCCCCTTATCCCCTTTATGCTTAACTGATAAAAATGCTCAAAGTTTTAAGTCAGCCTTGCTAGCGGAGCAACAATGAAAGCGAATTCGGACGAACTGATCACCTTTGTCACGGTGGTGGAAAACGGCAGTTTCAGCCGCGCGGCGGAACGCCTGGGGCAGGCCAACTCCGTGGTGAGCCGCACGGTCAAAAAGCTGGAAAACAAGCTGGGCGTCACCCTGCTCAACCGCACCACCCGCCAAATCAGTCTGACGCAGGAGGGGGAAAACTATTTCCGCCAGGTGCAAAAGGTGCTGACGGAGATGGCGGCGGCGGAAAATGCGCTGATGGAGAGCCGCCAGCGGCCGCAAGGGCTGCTGCGCGTCGACGCCGCTACGCCGGTGGTGCTGCACGTTCTGGCGCCGCTGGTGGCCGAGTTCCGCACGCTGTACCCAGAGATGTCGCTGTCGCTGGTGTCGTCGGAAACCTTTATCAACCTGATTGAACGCAAGGTGGATATCGCCATTCGCGTGGGAGAGCTCACCGACTCCAGCCTGAAGGCGCGCAAGCTGATGAACAGTTATCGCAAAGTGCTGGCCTCGCCGGACTATCTGACCAAACACGGCACGCCGACCACGGTGGAAGAGCTGCGTCAGCACTGCTGCATCGGTTTTAACGACCTGGTGGCGCTCAACCGCTGGCCGCTCTCCTGCGCCGACGGCCGTCAGCTGGAGATCGAACCGGGGCTGACCAGCAACAGCGGCGAAACCCACCGCCACCTGTGTCTGTATGGCAACGGCATCGCCTGCCTGTCCGACTTTATGAGTGATGAAGACGTCAGACGCGGCGATCTGGTGCCGATCCTGGCCGAACAGACGCTGCCGCTCGCCATGCCGATTAACGCGGTATATTACAGCGACAGCGCGGTCAGCAACCGTCTGCGCAGCTTTATCGACTTTCTCAGCGCGCGTCTCGGCAGCGCTCAGCCGTAAAAAAGGCGCCTTGCGGCGCCCGTACGTCAATCGTCCAACCGGCGTTTAGTCCCACGCCGGCGCCAGACCTTCCGGGCTGACCAGACGGCCGCCGCACTCCAGCGCGGCGATCTCGGCCATATCCTGCCCGCTCAGCGTCAGCTGCTGCGCCAGCAGGTTACTGGCCAGGTTGTCGCGCTTGGTGGATGACGGAATCACCGCATAGTCCTGCTGCAGCGCCCAGGCCAGAATCACCTGCGCCGCGGTGGCATTATGGCGGGCGGCGATGGCGTTGATAACCTCATCCTGCAGCGCCTTACCGTAGGCCAGCGTCATGTAGGAAGTAATAGCGATGCCGTGCTGACGGGCAAACTCTACCACCTGACGGTTCTGCAGATATGGCGACAGCTCGATCTGGTTGGTGGCAATCTCCTCCGCCCCCACCGCGTCGATCGCCTGCTGCATCAGCGCCACGGTAAAGTTGGAAATACCGATCTGACGCGTCAGCCCCTGCCGTTTCGCCTCCAGCAGTTCCGCCATAAACTCCGCCACCGGCACTTCATCGTTCGGCGACGGCCAGTGGATCAGCGTCAGGTCGACGTAGTCGGTTTTCAGCTTTTGCAGGCTCTCCTGCAGGCTGGGGATCAGTTTTCCCTTTGCCAGGTTGGCGGTCCAAATCTTGGTGGTGATAAACAGCGCTTCACGCGCGACGCCGCTCTCGGCAATCGCCTCGCCCACCGCCGCTTCGTTGTCATAGATCTGCGCGGTGTCGATGGCGCGGTAACCCAGTTCAAGCGCGTTGCGTACGGAATCTTTCACCACCTGATCCTGCAGGCGGAAAGTGCCCAAACCAAATGCTGGAATGCTCATCATCTCTCTCTCAATTTGTTTAATGAAATACCACTGACGAGAGTATGACAGCGCTTTTGTTGATCAAAAACAGCAGGAAATGCAGAAGACTTTTAGCTGCAACGCAATAATGGCCGGAGATTGCTCCGGCCGGATGCGGCTACGCCCAGCGGCGCAGAATCAGCGAGGTATTGATGCCGCCGAAGGCGAAATTGTTCGACTGAACAAATTCGGTCTCGATGGCGCGGTAATCACCCATGATGTAATCCAGATTGCCGCAGGCGCTGTCCGGTTCCGTCAGGTTAATCGTCGGTGCAAACTGACCGTCGCGCATCATCTCCAACGCCAGCCAGGCCTCAAGCGCACCGCAGGCGCCCAGCGTGTGGCCGAAGTAGCTTTTCATCGACGAGATTGGCGTTTGGTTGCCGTAGATCGCCGCGGTCGCCAGACTTTCGGCAATATCGCCCCGATCGGTGGCCGTGCCGTGCGCGCTGATATAGCCGATATCGCCAGCCGTCAGACCGGCGATATCCAGCGCCTGCTGAATGCAGATCTGCATGGTTTCACGCTGCGGCTGGGTAATATGCGCGGCGTCGCAGTTGGTGGCGAAGCCGACGATCTCGCCGTAAATCGTCGCACCGCGCGCCTGTGCATGCTCCAGCGATTCCAGGATCAGCGTGGTAGCACCTTCCCCGATCACCAGCCCGTCGCGCTGGCGATCAAACGGCCGCGGCGTCAGATCCGGCCGCTGGTTCTGCTGGCTGGTGGCGAACAGGGTATCGAACACCGCCGCTTCCGACGGGCACAGCTCCTCCGCGCCCCCCGCCACCATCACCGTCTGGTAACCGTGGCGGATGCTCTCATAGGCATAACCGATCGCCTGACTGCCGGAGGTGCAGGCGCTGGAGGTCGGGATCACCCTTCCGCGCAGGCCGAAGAACAAGCCGGTGTTGACCGCCGCAGTGTGCGGCATCATCCGCACATAGGTGGTGCCGGTAATATTGTGGGTGTGCTTTTCGGTCAGCATGGTGGCGAACTCGCTGACCGAGTCGGTGCTGCCGCTCGACGAACCGTAGGCGATGCCGGTCGCGCCGCTGGTCAGCACCGCATCCTCCAGCAGGCCGGCCTGCTCCAGCGCCAGCTCCGTGGCGCGGGTCGCCAACAGCGACACCCGCCCCATCGAGCGAATGCGTTTACGCGTGTAGTGATCCGGCAGGGCAAAATCGTCCACCGGCGCGCCCAGCCGCGCATTCAGCCCCAGGTACGCTTCCCACTGTGCCATATAGCGCACCGCGCTTTTCCCCTGCCGCAGTCGCGCATCAATCTGCCGCCAGTCGTTCCCAAAGGCGGTGATGCCCGCCATGCCGGTGATCACCACCCGCTGCGTCATACCATGCCTCCGTTAATGGAAATCACCTGCCGCGTCACATAGCCGGCAATGTCCGACATCAGGTAGCTGGCCAGCCCGGCGACCTCCTCGGCCGTGCCCATGCGTTTTAACGGAATGGCGCGCATCGCCTCATCCCTCGCCAGCGGCTCCATATCAACCATACCGGTATCAATCAGCCCGGGGGCAATACAGTTCACGGTGATTTTGCGCTTCGCCAGCTCAACCGCCAGCGCCTTACAGGCGCCGATTACGCCCGCCTTGGCGGCGCTGTAGTTGACCTGCCCGCGGTTGCCCATCACGCCGGACACCGACGACAGCGCGATAATCCGTCCGCCTTTACGCAGACCGATCATCGGCATCACGCACGGGTGCAGCACGTTGTAAAAACTGTCGAGGTTGGTATGGATCACGCCGTCCCAGTCGCCGTCGCTCAGCGCCGGGAAAGCACCGTCGCGGGTGATGCCGGCGTTATTCACCACGCCGTAGTAGGCGCCGTGGTGCTCGATATCCTGCTCCAGCCGCTCGCGGCACTGAACGCGATCGCTGATATCAAACTGAATCAGCCGCCCCTGACCGCCGGCCGCCGTAATCTGCTGCAGCGTCTGTTCTGCGCCGGCCCTGTCACGGTGATAATGCACCACCATATAAAAACCATCGGCCGCCAGACGACAGGCGATCGCCTGTCCGATTCCTTTGCTGGCGCCGGTGACTAAAACGGAACGCGTCATGCGTTGCCCCCTGGATTGGTTAGTTGAGTAATTTCCTGCTGGTCGGGCTGGTAGGTATTGAGCCTGCCGTGCGCAACCTGCTGCTCGTTCAGCGTCAGCGTGCATTCAAAACAGGCCAGTTTCTCATCGCGGAACAGCTGCCGGGCGCTGACCACCAGCTCGCTGCCGGCGGCGAACGCCGGCTGCTCACAGCGAATGGCGCGGCCGCCCAGCAGCATGCCCAGCGCCGGCGGCAGACCGGACTGACGCCCGTGCCAGCCGCTCCAGACGCCGATGGTCTGCGCCATCAGCTCCACCGCATACCAGGCGGGTAATGCGCCCTGCTCATCGAGAAACGGCGCCAGCACGCCGCGGTCGCTGACCCGGACCGTACAGCTGGCGCCTTCTTCATCCACGCTGACGACCTGCTCCAGCAGCACCATCGGCGCTTCATGCGGCAAATAGTATTCAGCAGCCTGATAACAACTCATGGCAGCGCTCCTAACAACAGGCAGGCATTGTTGCCGCCAAAAGCAAATGAATTCGACAAAATCGTCCGCCGCGTCAGCGCCTGCGGCGCGGTCAACAGATCGATCGCCGCCAGCTCGCCGTCACGCGGCGCCTGGCTGAAGTCCTGCACCGGCAGCGGCAGATCTTCCGTCAGCAGCAGCCAACTCAGCCCGGCCTCCACCGCGCCGGCGGCGCCCAGCGTATGGCCGGTCAGATGTTTGGTCGAGCTGCACGGCGTGGCGGCGCCAAACATACGCTGCACCACCTGCGCCTCCATCGCGTCATTCAGACGGGTCGCGGTGCCGTGCAGATTGATGTAGCCAATATCCTGCGGCTGCAGCCCGGCAGTCTGCAGCGCCATCGCGATCGCCCGCTCCGCCCCCAGCCCCTGCGGATGCGGCGCCGACATATGCCAGGCGTCGGACGATTCACCCACGCCCAACAGCGCCACCGGCGCCGGCTCGGCGCTCAACAGGATCAGCGCCGCGCCTTCACCGATATTGATGCCGCTGCGCCCCTGGGCAAAAGGCGTGCAGCGCGTCGCTGACAGCGACTCCAGGCTGCGGAAACCGTTAATCGCCATCTGGCACAGGCTATCGGCACCGCCGACAATCGCCGCATCCACCAGCCCGGCGTCAATCAGGCGTTTGCCGCTGATGATCGCCCGCGCGCTGGAGGAACAGGCGGTCGACAGCGTATAGGCCGGCCCCTGCACGCCAAGCAGCGCGCTCAGAAACTGCGCCGGATCGCCCAGCTCCTGCTGAGCATAATCATAGCCCGCCGGCCACTCGCCGTGCTGCTGGTAATACTGCAGCCCCAGCTCCCCTTCGTGGATCCCCGAGGTGCTGGTGCCGAGGATCACCGCCACGCGATCCGCGCCGTAGCGCGCTATCGCCTCTTCGACCTGCGGCGCGATCTGCGCCAGCGCCGCCAGCAACAGACGATTATTACGCGAGTCGTGACGGCGCAGCGCCGCCGGCAGCGTCGGCAAGTCTCCCATCACCGCACCATACCATGACGGCTCGTCGCCCAGCAGCCACCGGGTTTGCGGCTGCATGCCCGGCGCGCGGCCGGTACGCAGGCTGTGCGCGGTTTGCGCCAGGGTCATGCCCAGCGCGCTGACCATGCCCAGCGCGGAGAAATAAATCATCGCTTACTCCTCCAGATTCTCAATGGCGATCCGGTAGTGGAACGCCGACTGGCTGATGGACACCGGATGACGACGTTCTGCCGTCTGGTAGCGGATCTCGCTGATCAGCACCCCGCGATCGTCATACAGACGGCGGCGATCGTCGCGCTCCTCCAGCCGCCAGCCTGCCGGCAGCCGCGCCTGCCACTGCGCCTGCGGCCAGTAGCTCAGCATAATATCCGCCAGCACCTGGGCGGCCGGCGGCAGTTCGCCCAGCTTGATAAACTGCCGACTGTGAATACCCTGCTCATCATAAACCAGATTAAACAGGCGAATGCCCAGCGGCGACATCCCCACCAGCGTCAGGCGCTGACCATCGGCATTGAGCAGCACCATCATCGTATGCCGCTGCCCTTTCACTTCGGCGGTCAGCAACTGTTGCTGGCTGAACGGTTCCGCCAGCGTCGGCGACGGCAGGGCCACCCGGGTGCCGGGCTTCAGCCAGGCGCTGGGCGCATCGGCCGTAGAAGATGAACCGGCACAGCCGGTCAGCAACGCGCCAAGCAGCACGATCGGGAGCAATAGGCCGCGCATCAGACATTACCTCTTAACGTTTTTCTCAGGGTCAGCGGCGCCAGCAGAAACGCCACCGCAATACCGCCGCTCAGCACGATGCCAAAGCTGGCGATCGCCTGCGTATGGCTGAACACCAACATGCCGAAGGTCAGCTGCGTGGTGAACACCGCCATAAAGATGGCAAACATCGAGGTGGTCGGCGTTCCGCGCGGATTGGTGAAAAACAGCGTGTAGTTAATCCCAATCCCCAGCACCAGCACCAGCGCCAGCAGTGAAAACAGATTCAGCGTATGGCCGCTTAACGCCAGCGCCGCAATGCCGCCGCCCAGCGACAGCAGGGTCGGCACCATACAGCGCAGCGCGTGACGCAGGCCGAAGCGCCACAGATAGATGACCGCGATAGCCGCCACCGACAGCATCAGTAAATAGGACAGGTACAGGCGGTAGTGGCCAAACAGCTCGCTGAACTCCGTTTTACGGTCGATCCAGCCGCCGCCGGGAATCTGCTGCGCCAGTTTCAGCATGGCGGCGCTGTCCTGCACGCCGCTGACGGGCACCAGCACCGCACTGCGGCCGTCCGGCAGCGACAGCCATAATAGCCGCCACCCTTCGCTGACCACGCTGGTTAACCATTGTTCCGGCTGCACCCAGCGCGCCTGCAGATCGGGCGGAGCAACCTCAACGCCGGCCTGCTGCAGCTGCGCCGTTACCTGCGGGGCAACGCGCGCCAGCAGCGCCGCATCTTCACGCTGCTGGCGCAGGGAAGGCAGCGGCAGCAGGCGGTAATCCTCCAACAGCCCCCGCTGCTGCGCCTGCTGCAGTTTCGGCCGCAGCATTTCCAGCCGCTGCAGCGTCTGCTGGGCATTCTGCCCATACACCACCAGCCATTTCTGAGCGTTATGCTGCCCGGTCAAGGCGGCGATCTGCCGCTCCTGCTGCTGCAGCCCGGCCGGCAGCGACTGCAGCTGGCCAATATCATCATCAATGCGCAGCTGGCCAATCCCCGCCACCACCGTCACGGCGATCGCACCGGGCAGGCCGAAGCGCAGCAGCGGCCGACACCAGGCCCGCAGCCAGCGCATAATCAGCGTCAGTCCCGGCGCGCTACGCACCGGCAGGCGGCGCGACAGCTGCGGATACCAGCAGATTACCGTCATGCACGCCGCGCTCAGCCCCACGGCGGCAAACACCGCCAACTGCTGCAACCCGGGGAACGGCGCGATCAACAGCGCCAGATAGGCCACCACCGTCGTCAGCAGCGCCATCGACAGCGCCGGCAGCAGCTTGCGCAGGCTCTGCAACGGCGTCGACTGCCGGCCATGCACCATGCGTTCGCTGAGGAAGTACAGCGTATAGTCGGCGGAAATGCCGACGATGCTGATGCTCAGCACCAGCGTCATCAGGTGAATCTCGCCAAACGCCAGCAAGGTGGCGACCGTTCCCGCCAGCGCGCCGACGCCGACCGACAGCGCGCACAGCAACAACGGCAGCGGCGAACGGAACATCAGCAGCACCAGCAAAAATACGCCGGCCACGGAGGCCAGCCCGATGGTGGAAATATCGTGCTCAGCCTGCTGGCTGGCATAGTCGCTGTAATACAGCGCGCCGCGCTTCAGTACTTCGCTGCCCGGAAAACGCTGCTGCAACTGCTGCTGCAACGCGTTCAGCGTCACCACCATCTGCCGCGCGCTGTGCATATCGTAAGAGGAGGCACGTAATTCGCCATGCAGCAGGTACCAGCTGCGCCCCTGCCGATCCTGCGCCGTCAGCCAGCCGTCCTGCAAACGCAGCGCGCCGCCGTTTTGCTGCTGCGCCAGCTGCGCGCCACGCACCAGCAACAGCGGATCGTGCGCCAGCTCTTTGCCGCTGACGCCGGCGAACGCCGAATACAGCTGGCCGAGGATCCACTGGCTTTGCGCCTCCGCGCCCTGCCGCAGGCGCTGGCGGGTCGCGTCATCCAGCAGCGCATTGCGGTGCTGATAGAAAAACTGTCCCCACTGCTGCTGACGCCCGGCGTCCAGCGGGCCGGCGACCTGCTGCAACGTCGGCAGCGCCCGCAGCTGCTGATACCACCAGATCACCGCAGCGTCGCCTTGCCCCGGCGCCGGGCTGACCAGCCACATCAGTTGGCGATCCAGGCGCTGGCTGAAGCCGTCCGCCAGCGCCTTCGGCACCTGAGACTGCGAGGAGTGCGGCAGCAGCGCCAGCACGCTGCTGTTAATCTGGCTGCGCGGCGCCAGCACGCACAGCGCCGCGAGTAATAACACGCAGACCGCCAGCCAGCCGTAGGCCAGCCGACGGTGGACGTTAGGGCGCAAAACGCTGCTGCTCCTCGGCGGTCAGCGTCGCCGGTTCGGTTCGCTGATTAAAAAAGCGAATATGGGTGGCGTCGTTTTGTTTATCATCAATATCAATGGTGTTCAGGAAGCGGGCGCCGTTGAGCGTAATGCGCGTAAACAGCTTATCCAGCGGGGTGGTTTTCGGCGTCAGCACCAGACGCCAACGTTCGTCGCCCAGGTCGCTGAACTGCAGGGTGAAGTTTTGCTCCAACGCCTGACCGTCCGCATGAAACAGCGCGCTCAACAGATGGTTGAACTGAAACATCTGCGGGTTATTTTCCGCCGTCACCACCTGCGGCGCCTGCCCGGCCACGGTTTGCACCATGCGCCGATCGTCCAGCAGCAGCGTCAGCGGGAAGGGACGCTGCTGCGCCCACCACAACCCTTTCTGCTGGGAGATCAATAGCTCACCGCCGGACTGCAGCGGCTTGGCCATCCCGCTGATGCTGCGCTGCTGCTCAAATTCGGCGCGCAGCACCGCCTGCTGGCTGAAGCGCTGTTGCAGCTGTGGCAACGTAACGGCCTGCGCCCCTACGGCGAACAGGCACAGCGCCATCAATAGCCACTTTTTCATCGCTTCTCCTCCAGCTTGTCCAGCAGCACCTGCGGCGCAACAAAACACATCTCCTGACGGCTCTCGTCCACCGCCACCTGAATGGTGTAACCACTGGTGGTGCGCTGGCCGCTGTCCGCGTCCAGGATCTGGTAGCCGATACGCAGGCGATTCTCGTACTCCTGCAGCGTGGCGCAGACAATCACCCGCTGCTCAAAACGCAGCGGCGCGATGTATTTCACCCGCGTGTCCACAATCGGCCAGACGTAGCCTGAGGCCTGCATTTGCCGATAGCCGTAATCAAACTGCTTCAGCAGCGCTTCGCGCGCCACTTCAAAATAGCGGAAGTAGTTGCCGTGCCAGACCACGCCCATTGCATCGACATCGTGAAACGGCACGGTAATCTCCACCCGTACGGAAAAACGCGGATCGTCTTGCAGGCTCATGCCTCAGGCTCCTGTCGTGCCGGCGGCTCAACGGCCGCCAAATGCCAGAAATCGAAAAAGTTAAACCAGTCGAGCGGCGCCAGCAGGCAGTAGTGCTCCAGCCGCGCCGCATAGCGATCCACCGCCTGCTGCAGCGCCCGCTGCCGATCGCCGCGCGGCAAAGGCAGCGGATCGGCGAAGGGTTCGAAATAGACCCGCAGCTCGCCCTGCTGTTTAAGGCCAAACATCAGGAAAACCGGGCAGCGCAGCGCCGCGGCCAGCACGAACGGCCCTTGAGGAAACGGCGCCGCCTGGCCGAGAAACTCGCTCCAGACCACGCGCGGCTGTTCGCCGCGCTGATACTGCCCGGCGGAGGTGCGATCGCCGACGATGGCCACCCATTCACCGGCGTTCAGCTTATCCATCAGCCGCATGGCGGTTTCCGGCCCCAGCGAGGAAACCTGGATCAGGTTCAGATTGGCGCGCGGGTTTACCTCGCGCATCACCTGATTAAAGCGTTCGGCATGTTCGGTAAACACCAGCGCATTGACCTTAACCTCGGCGCCCAGCTCTCCCAGCGCGCGACAGGATTCGATATCACCGAGGTGCGACGCCAGAATCAGCGTGCCCTTACCCGAGTCGATCTGCTGCTGGCAACGCTGGCGATCCACCAGCCGGATCCCCTGTAGCTCGCCCTGCCAGCTGGCCAGCTTATCCAGCATCGCGTCGCCAAAGCGCATAAAGTGGCGAAAGCTGTTCAGCGGCTGCGGCAACGGCTGCTGGCGCTGCTGCGCAAAATGGTGCAGGCGCTGCAGGTAATCGCGCGATGCCCGGCGCTGCGCCCGCCCGGTCAGCCAGAAATAGCCGATCACCGGGTACAGCAGCAGCTGAAACGCCCGACGGCCGAACAGTTTATACACCTTGAGCATCAGACGGATGCCCCACAGCCCCTGACGCTCGCGCGCCGCCGACCAGTGCTGCGGCTCTGCCTGCCGCCGACGCTGGCGTAATAGCCGCGGAATGCGCGGCAGCATGCCGAGAAACAGCCGGGTGTGCATCCAGGAAATACGTAGGTTGTCGCGCAGCGCGTCAAAATGGGAAATGCCGTCCGCCGGATAGATCACGCGGGTGGGTAAAAAGCGGCTGGGCACGCCCCGCCAATACAGACGCACCATCACTTCGGTATCGAAATCCATACGCTGCCCCAGCCGGCGGCTGTTCAGCAGCGCCAGCGTTTCCGCCAGCGGATAGACGCGGAAGCCGCACATGCTGTCCTGCAGCGAAAAGGAGAGCGTCTCCAGCCATACCCAAAAGTGCGTGATATAGCGGCCGTACAGCCGCGCCTTCGGCACCGACGCATCGTAGAGCGGGCGGCCGGAGATCAGCGCCTGCGGATAGCGGCGGGCCTCATCCAGCATGGCGGGGATATCGCTTAACTGATGTTGACCGTCGGCATCCAGCTGCAGCGCATGGCTGAAGCCACGCTGCTGCGCCAGTTGCAGGCCGGCGCTCACGGCACCGCCCTTGCCGAGGTTCTGTTCCAGCCGCTGCAGCGTCACCCACGGCCTCTGTGCCGCCAGGCGCTGTAACTCCGTCGCCGTAGCGGCATCGCTGCCGTCGTCAATCACCAGGCACGGCAGCTGATAGCCCGCCAGCTGATCCAGGACATCGGCCATCATCGCGCCGTGATTAAAACAAGGGACGAGCAAACAGGGTCGAAACTCATGATTCAGCGACATAGGGCAATCTTTCCGCTGCTGGCGATAACCTCACCGACGCGATAGCTGAACAGCAGTTTCTGTCGGGCCGGCTGCCACTCCAGCGTCAACGTCACCGTTTCCAGCGGCAGGATCGGTCGCTGGAACTTCAGCACTTCCATACCCGAGAAGCCGCCCTCAATCGGCAGCAAGGCGGCGGCAAACTGCATTGCCCAGTTGACCTGCGCCACGCCGGGCAAAATGGGATGCTGAGGGAAATGACCGCGAAACCACGCCAGCTCGGCGGGCAGCCGCATCGTCACCGCGGCATGGTTCGTCTCCGTTGTCTGTTGTTGCAGCACCTCGGGATGCATCATAAAAAGAGTTCCTGTAATTCGGCATAGGCGCGTTTACCCTGCGGATTACGCGGGATCGCCGTGACAATCCGCCAGCTGCGCGGCAGCGCGACCGGCTCCAGCCACGGACGCAGCGCCTGATGTAAACGCCGGGTGAACAGACCTTCCGGCAGCGACTGACGCTCGGCGCGTCCCTGCGCGGACAGAACGATCACCGCGGCCAGGCTGGTGCGCCCCTTACGCCGCAGCGGCAATACCGCCGCATCGCTGATGGCCGGCAGCGCCAGCAGCCGTCGTTCAACTTCGCTGAGCGACAGGCGTTTTTCTTCAATTTTGATAATGCGATCGCTGCGCCCCAGCAGCTGAAAATAACGCGTATCCGCCGCCGGTTGCAAAATATCATTCAGCGCCAGCGGCGCATCAAGCAGCGGAGAATCGATCTGCGCCAGCCCCTGCGCATCCACCTGCAGGGTGACGCCGTCAAACAAACGCCACGGCGTCTCTGGCCGTTGCTGCTGCCGCCAGCCGATAACGCCGGTTTCCGTCGCGCCATAGATCTCCAACGGCAACGCGCCCAGCAGATGCTGTGAGCGCTGTGCCTCAGCGAACGTCAGCGGCCCGCCGGCGGAGAACACCTGTGTGCAATCCAGCGGGCTCAGCGCGCTATCCAGGCGTTTCAGCCAGGCCGGGCTGCTGATAAACAGCAGTTGTCCCACCTGACGTTTAGCAATCAGCTGTTCATGGTATTGCGTGAGCTGCGCGTCGAACGGCACGCCGCAGGCCATCGGCATAAACAGCCGGAAGCTCAGGCCGTATAAATGCTGATGAGAAACGGAGGCGGCGATCCAGCACCCCTGAAACTGCGGCAACCAGCAGGCAGCCAGCAGCGCGCATTCATCATCCAGCACAGCAACCGACTTATGCACCTTCTGTGGCTCCCCCGTCGACCCGGAGGTATAGAGAACCAGACCGGCGTCCTCCGGCCAGTCCGGCAACGCGGCGCGCGCTGTGCGCCCTTCTGTCACCGTCAGGCTCGGCACGCCAAGCATCAGCGGCAAATCACTCAACAACGCGTCAAAGTCCGCGCGCTGCTCTTGTAAAATGGCTTCCCGCTGATGACCGAAAATAATTGGCTCTTTACCGCAGTACAACGACGCTAACAACGCGACCGTAAAACGGTAGCAGTCATCAAAACAGAGCGCCCAGCGCCGTTCCCTGCGCGCATTCAGCTCGTGATACAGCCCGGCGACATCGCGACGCAGCTGGCCCAGCGTTATTCGCTGCTCGCCACGCCAGGCAACCACGCGGTCAGACGCCCGCTCCTGCGCCAGCCAGCGGCTCATCGGCAAGGTCAGCGGCGTTTTATCCTTTGTCTCGCGATCCATTCTCCCCCCATCAGGGCGCCCATCAGCAGGTAACTGATCCCGCCGTTGTACAACGTCCATAGCTTGATATCCCCCAGTTGGCAGGTGATTAACGCTATTGAGGCGTTCACAATAAAGAACCCGCACCAAACCTGGGTGACCCGGCGCGTATAGGCTACGCCCGCGGCGGACAGCTCCGGCTCACGCAGGCGCGCCAACCGCTCGACCACCGTCGGAGGAAACCACAGGGAACCGGCGAACAGCGCCAGCAACAGCAGGCTGACCAGCACCGGGTAATACAGCAGCCAGTGGGATTGCCCCAGCAGCCAGCTGCTCAGCGCCAGTACCATGCCGACCAGGGCCAGCATTTTCGCCAGGCCGCCGTGCTGACGCCACCCACCGCGCAGTGACAGCAGACGCAGGGTGAACAGCACGGCCAGCAACGGCGCCAACAGCTGCGTGCCCCAGCGGCTAACGCCAAACCATATCGCAAACGGATACAGTACCAGCAATAGCCAGGTCAGCGCCTGCAGCAGCGTTCGGCTACGCGCCAGCCAGCGTCTCACCGTACGCCGCCTGCGTCAGCTGCCGGGGTTGAGCAATTGATCGATTGCATCGACCACGTCTTGTACCGTACGCACCGACTTGAACATTTCCGGTTTGATCTTTTCACCGGTAATCTTTTGCAGGTGCACCACCAGGTCAACGGCGTCGATGCTGTCCAGATCCAGTTCGTCATACAGACCGGACTGCGGCGTAATCGTCTGGGCATCAAGCTCAAACAGCTTGGCCATCAACGTCTGAACCTCGACAAAAATCTGCTGCTTATCCATGAAAACCCCTTATTTGCTACGCCGTGCGGAAACAAACGCGGCCAGCGTTTCCACAGAATAAAAATGCTGACGCATATCGTCGCTTTCGGCCGACAACACAACGCCATAACGGTTTTTCAGCGCCAGACCCAATTCCAGCGCATCAATCGAATCCAGACCTAAGCCTTCGCCGAACAAAGGCGCCTGTGTGTCAATCTCATCCGGCGTCATACCTTCAAGATTGAGCGAGTCAATAATCAATTGCTTGATTTCGGTGCTCAATAAATGCATTCCACTATTTCTCATTATTTATAGAATCTGACTGTAAGGCGTCAGTTAAATGCTGGGTTAAACGTCTTGCTGCGCGGGCAGGAGAAACATCGTCCTCGTGCATAAAAGTGCGAGTGTCGATCTTATCCAGAACAGTTACGCGAAACTGCGGTTTTATCGCCGGGATATTATACCATTTGCCCTGTTTCGTCAGCATTGGCGGCTCGCAGCGGATCTGGACCAGCCGAATCGGACACTGACTGCGAATCGCAATATTTGCGGCGCCGCGCTGCAGCGTCAGCGCACTTCCCGGTGTGGTGCGCGTTCCTTCGGGAAAGATAAGGATCGTGCCGCCGCTGGCCAGGCGCTGCTGACACAGCGCCAGCAGACGCTCGGATTCGGCATTAGCCAGATAGCCTGCCGCCTTGATCACACCGCGCACGAACACATTACACAACAGCGCCTGTTTAACGATGCAGTCACAGCGAGGCATGCGCGAAGCCAGCAGCACATAGTCCAGCAAGCTGGGGTGATTGGCGATCACCAGACAGCCGGCATCCTCCTGCAGGCGTTCTTCATGTTCGAAAGCATAATCAAACACGCCGAAAAAACGGCAGGCGGACAGAAAAGCGCGAAAGCTGTAGCGAATGGCATCCTGGGTTAGCTGGTGACGTCGGCCCGAGTCACGTACTACCAGGCGTAACAGGTTGAACCAAACGCAGGAGAGCAGCAGACCGCCGACGCCAAATAAGGCAAATAATCCGCCGGTCGCCAACACGCGCCAGCAGCGGTTCAGCCAGGATGAAGGGGCGGCCCGATTTGCTGCGTTAGCCATGATGCGTCCAGCGCCAGTCGTGGCGCGGGCCTGGTACGATAAAATCGCGTTGCCCGCTTAGCCAGTAGCGCAGAAAGGATAAACTTTGTGGTAAGGGTTCAGCGGCCTGACGCCTGGCAACCGCCGCGCATTGCCATGACTCCCCCGCCTCCAACAGTAGCGCCAGCGCATAGGGCCGAGCGGTTAGCGCGACAAAAGGCTGATAGACCTCAGGCAGCGCGCCGTCAAAGTCCACCAACAAAACCCGTGTCGCCGCGCCGCTGGCTAATGCTCCCTGCGCTTCAATCATTCCCTGCTGAAAGCTGTCTTCGCCAGCCGCCAGCGAAGTGGTAGGTAACGTATTTTTAGCAATGATGGTTAACCAACCTGCGGCGGTATTATGCACCGACATGGCAAAATCGGTCGGCGATAGCGGCTGTTGCTGATACAGGTGCTGCAGGATCTTATGGGTACGCTCCAGCTCACCGTGGCGGCTGGTAAAGATAGCCAGATCCACAGGCTGCTGCTCCAACAGAGTCAGCCCACACTCGACGGCCAATCGCGTACCTGCGCTCATACGCCGTGAGGACATCATAGGGATATGCGGGCAAGGCGGTAACGTCTGCGGGGTGACCTCACCGAGTGGCTGGCTGGCCCATTGACGCCAGCTATCCGCGGTTTCATATCCGGCGGCCAACGCCCGCCAATTGAGTATCTTCATGCGACCCGCTTGTCACCAGAATATATCGTGCATAAATTTATGATATTTATCCTCGGATAACATGGTTAAAAATCTGATTTTATAACCTGCGTTTATTTCAATGAAAATAAATTTTATTTATTAGTCAGTTAACTATATATCAACCGGCGGCGCGTTGCGCTAACGCATTAAAGTTAATCGAAGTGGCAATTAAATACGCGGATAGCCGCAGCTTTCTTTCAAAAACAGGTATTAAGCGTTTTAGCAGGCGGGGATTTTTGGCATATGAAAAAGCCCTGAGTCAGAGACTCAGGGCTTATCAATAAAGTGGCGGAACGGACGGGGCTCGAACCCGCGACCCCCTGCGTGACAGGCAGGTATTCTAACCAACTGAACTACCGCTCCACCGATTCTGTTACGTTGCTTTTTACAAAGCAGCAAGGTCTCTTTTCAACCTTGCGATTATCAGACGTCACGCTGATAACGTTTATTTGATGCCTGGCAGTGTCCTACTCTCGCATGGGGAGACCCCACACTACCATCGGCGCTACGGCGTTTCACTTCTGAGTTCGGCATGGGGTCAGGTGGGACCACCGCGCTATTGCCGCCAGGCAAATTCTGTTTCATCCCGACCGCTACCTCGTAGCCATCAGAACCAATCTCGGAACTTCACTGAAAATATCAACCAATCTCTCTAAAACACCTTCGGTGTTGTAAGGTTAAGCCTCACGGTTCATTAGTACTGGTTAGCTCAATGCATCGCTGCACTTACACACCCAGCCTATCAACGTCTTAGTCTTAAACGTTCCTTCAGGGGCCTTAAAGGCCCAGGGAAGACTCATCTTGAGGCAAGTTTCGCGCTTAGATGCTTTCAGCGCTTATCTTTTCCGCACTTAGCTACCGGGCAGTGCCATTGGCATGACAACCCGAACACCAGTGGTGCGTTCACTCCGGTCCTCTCGTACTAGGAGCAACCCCTCTCAATCTTCCAACGCCCACGGCAGATAGGGACCGAACTGTCTCACGACGTTCTAAACCCAGCTCGCGTACCACTTTAAATGGCGAACAGCCATACCCTTGGGACCTACTTCAGCCCCAGGATGTGATGAGCCGACATCGAGGTGCCAAACACCGCCGTCGATATGAACTCTTGGGCGGTATCAGCCTGTTATCCCCGGAGTACCTTTTATCCGTTGAGCGATGGCCCTTCCATTCAGAACCACCGGATCACTAAGACCTGCTTTCGCACCTGCTCGAGCCGTCACTCTCGCAGTCAAGCTAGCTTATGCCTTTGCACTAACCTCACGATGTCCGACCGTGATTAGCTAACCTTCGTGCTCCTCCGTTACTCTTTGGGAGGAGACCGCCCCAGTCAAACTACCCACCAGACACTGTCCTCACCCCAGATTATGGGGCCGAGTTAGAACATCAAACATTAAAGGGTGGTATTTCAAGGATGGCTCCATGCAGACTGGCGTCCACACTTCAAAGCCTCCCACCTATCCTACACATCAAGGCTCAATGTTCAGTGTCAAGCTATAGTAAAGGTTCACGGGGTCTTTCCGTCTTGCCGCGGGTACACTGCATCTTCACAGCGAGTTCAATTTCACTGAGTCTCGGGTGGAGACAGCCTGGCCATCATTACGCCATTCGTGCAGGTCGGAACTTACCCGACAAGGAATTTCGCTACCTTAGGACCGTTATAGTTACGGCCGCCGTTTACCGGGGCTTCGATCAAGAGCTTCTCCTTACGGATAACCCCATCAATTAACCTTCCGGCACCGGGCAGGCGTCACACCGTATACGTCCACTTTCGTGTTTGCACAGTGCTGTGTTTTTATTAAACAGTTGCAGCCAGCTGGTATCTGCGACTGGCTTCAGCTCCATCCGCAAGGGACTTCACCTACGCGCCAGCGTGCCTTCTCCCGAAGTTACGGCACCATTTTGCCTAGTTCCTTCACCCGAGTTCTCTCAAGCGCCTTGGTATTCTCTACCTGACCACCTGTGTCGGTTTGGGGTACGATTTCGTGTTACCTGGAGCTTAGAGGCTTTTCCTGGAAGCTTGGCATCAACTACTTCTGCACCGTAGTGCATCGTCATCACGCCTCAGGGTTAATAGCGTTCCGGATTTACCAGGAACACCCCCCTACACGCTTAAACCGAGACAACCGTCGCTCGGCTAGCCTAGCCTTCTCCGTCCCCCCTTCGCAGTAACACCAAGTACAGGAATATTAACCTGTTTCCCATCGACTACGCTTTTCAGCCTCGCCTTAGGGGTCGACTCACCCTGCCCCGATTAACGTTGGACAGGAACCCTTGGTCTTCCGGCGAGCGGGTTTTTCACCCGCTTTATCGTTACTTATGTCAGCATTCGCACTTCTGATACCTCCAGCAACCCTCGCAGGCCACCTTCAACGGCTTACAGAACGCTCCCCTACCCAACAACGCCTAAGCGTCGCTGCCGCAGCTTCGGTGCATGGTTTAGCCCCGTTACATCTTCCGCGCAGGCCGACTCGACCAGTGAGCTATTACGCTTTCTTTAAATGATGGCTGCTTCTAAGCCAACATCCTGGCTGTCTGTGCCTTCCCACATCGTTTCCCACTTAACCATGACTTTGGGACCTTAGCTGGCGGTCTGGGTTGTTTCCCTCTTCACGACGGACGTTAGCACCCGCCGTGTGTCTCCCGTGATAACATTCTTCGGTATTCGGAGTTTGCATCGGTTTGGTAAGCCGGGATGGCCCCCTAGCCGAAACAGTGCTCTACCCCCGAAGATGAGTTCACGAGGCGCTACCTAAATAGCTTTCGGGGAGAACCAGCTATCTCCCGGTTTGATTGGCCTTTCNCCCCCAGCCACAAGTCATCCGCTAATTTTTCAACATTAGTCGGTTCGGTCCTCCAGTTAGTGTTACCCAACCTTCAACCTGCCCATGGCTAGATCACCGGGTTTCGGGTCTATACCTTGCAACTAGACGCCCAGTTAAGACTCGGTTTCCCTACGGCTCCCCTATTCGGTTAACCTTGCTACAAAATATAAGTCGCTGACCCATTATACAAAAGGTACGCAGTCACACCACGAAGGATGCTCCCACTGCTTGTACGTACACGGTTTCAGGTTCTATTTCACTCCCCTCGCCGGGGTTCTTTTCGCCTTTCCCTCACGGTACTGGTTCACTATCGGTCAGTCAGGAGTATTTAGCCTTGGAGGATGGTCCCCCCATATTCAGACAGGATAACACGTGTCCCGCCCTACTCATCGAACTCACGACCTGTGCATCTTCGTGTACGGGACTATCACCCTTTACTGTGCGACTTTCCAGACGCTTCCACTGACACACAAGCCGATTCAGGTTCTGGGCTGTTCCCCGTTCGCTCGCCGCTACTGGGGGAATCTCGGTTGATTTCTTTTCCTCGGGGTACTTAGATGTTTCAGTTCCCCCGGTTCGCCTCCTGCCACTATGTATTCATGACAGGATAGTGTGTCGAAACACACTGGGTTTCCCCATTCGGGTATCGTCGGTTGTAACGGTTCATATCACCTTACCGACGCTTTTCGCAGATTAGCACGCCCTTCATCGCCTCTGACTGCCTAGGCATCCACCGTGTACGCTTAGTCACTTAACCTCACAACCCGAAGATGTTTCACTTCGCGTTGCAAACATTTGAGAGACTCTATGACAGGTTACTCCTTATCCCAAACTTATACGGAGGGACAAGTTTCAGCCGTCATGTTTCAATTTTCAGCTTGTTCCAGATTGTTAAAGAGCAAATATCTCAAACATGACTCGCAAGTCAGTTTTGAGATATCGTTTGATACCGTCTTTCACCCGATATCAGCAAGTGGCGTCCCCTAGGGGATTCGAACCCCTGTTACCGCCGTGAAAGGGCGGTGTCCTAGGCCTCTAGACGAAGGGGACACGAAATTTGCTTAGCGAATCACTGATTCGCTAATTTCGTGTAAGGGTGAGATTTTCCCAGGAAAATCGAGCGACATTGTTATTTGTCACCGTACCCCCAACGCATCGACGCTTTGCTCGTTCTTTTCATCAGACAATCTGTGTGGACACTGCACAGTCAGGATATCTTTCGGTAAGGAGGTGATCCAACCGCAGGTTCCCCTACGGTTACCTTGTTACGACTTCACCCCAGTCATGAATCACAAAGTGGTAAGCGCCCTCCCGAAGGTTAAGCTACCTACTTCTTTTGCAACCCACTCCCATGGTGTGACGGGCGGTGTGTACAAGGCCCGGGAACGTATTCACCGTAGCATTCTGATCTACGATTACTAGCGATTCCGACTTCATGGAGTCGAGTTGCAGACTCCAATCCGGACTACGACGTACTTTATGAGGTCCGCTTGCCTTCGCAGGTTCGCTTCTCTTTGTATACGCCATTGTAGCACGTGTGTAGCCCTACTCGTAAGGGCCATGATGACTTGACGTCATCCCCACCTTCCTCCAGTTTATCACTGGCAGTCTCCTTTGAGTTCCCGGCCTAACCGCTGGCAACAAAGGATAAGGGTTGCGCTCGTTGCGGGACTTAACCCAACATTTCACAACACGAGCTGACGACAGCCATGCAGCACCTGTCTCAGAGTTCCCGAAGGCACCAATCCATCTCTGGAAGTTCTCTGGATGTCAAGAGTAGGTAAGGTTCTTCGCGTTGCATCGAATTAAACCACATGCTCCACCGCTTGTGCGGGCCCCCGTCAATTCATTTGAGTTTTAACCTTGCGGCCGTACTCCCCAGGCGGTCGATTTAACGCGTTAGCTCCGGAAGCCACGCCTCAAGGGCACAACCTCCAAATCGACATCGTTTACGGCGTGGACTACCAGGGTATCTAATCCTGTTTGCTCCCCACGCTTTCGCACCTGAGCGTCAGTCTTCGTCCAGGGGGCCGCCTTCGCCACCGGTATTCCTCCAGATCTCTACGCATTTCACCGCTACACCTGGAATTCTACCCCCCTCTACGAGACTCTAGCTTGCCAGTTTCAAATGCAGTTCCCAAGTTAAGCTCGGGGATTTCACATCTGACTTAACAAACCGCCTGCGTGCGCTTTACGCCCAGTAATTCCGATTAACGCTTGCACCCTCCGTATTACCGCGGCTGCTGGCACGGAGTTAGCCGGTGCTTCTTCTGCGAGTAACGTCAATTGATGAGCGTATTAAGCTCACCACCTTCCTCCTCGCTGAAAGTGCTTTACAACCCGAAGGCCTTCTTCACACACGCGGCATGGCTGCATCAGGCTTGCGCCCATTGTGCAATATTCCCCACTGCTGCCTCCCGTAGGAGTCTGGACCGTGTCTCAGTTCCAGTGTGGCTGGTCATCCTCTCAGACCAGCTAGGGATCGTCGCCTAGGTGAGCCATTACCCCACCTACTAGCTAATCCCATCTGGGTTCATCCGATGGTGTGAGGCCCGAAGGTCCCCCACTTTGGTCTTGCGACGTTATGCGGTATTAGCCACCGTTTCCAGTGGTTATCCCCCTCCATCGGGCAGATCCCCAGACATTACTCACCCGTCCGCCGCTCGCCGGCGAGGAAGCAAGCTTCCTCCCGCTGCCGCTCGACTTGCATGTGTTAGGCCTGCCGCCAGCGTTCAATCTGAGCCATGATCAAACTCTTCAATTAAAAGCTTGATTCGCTAAGTTAATAGCTGTTGCTCAAAGATTACTGCATGAATTTTACTTCAGTTAGTCACTCTTCAAGACTTGATATTTTTTGCATCCGAAGATGCTGGATATCGTCTTGTGAGTGCCCACACAGATTGTCTGATAAATTGTTAAAGAGCATCGCCGGAGATAATTCCCATCGGCGCGGGCTGCGTATACTACGCTTTTCACCCGGAGAGTCAAGCGTTTATTTCGCTTTCTTCTCGCTGACCCGGCGGCTTGTCAGTCGTTGTTCCCGGTCAGTGGAGGCGCATTATAGGGAGTTCTCAGAACGCCGCAACCCCTAATTGCAAAAAAAATGCCAACCGCACAAAAAACACTCAGAATCGCCGTTTTAGGATGTTTATTAGGCGGAAAGGGTGTGTTTTTCCTCCTATTCAATAACAAACCCGGTAAAGCCCGCAAAAAGAAAAAGGAGCGGTTGCCCGCTCCTCTTTATAACTACCACTCGTGCCGCTTACTGTTTGGCGACAATGTGGTCGTTTTCCACATCCAGCGTCACCGGTTTGCCCGGCACCAGCTCGCCCGACAGGATTTGCTGCGCCAACGGGTTCTCGATCTCCTGCTGGATTGCGCGTTTCAACGGACGCGCGCCATAGACAGGGTCGTAACCGGTCTTGCCGAGCAGCTCCAACGCCGGTTCGGTAATGGTGACTTCGTAACCGCGCTCTTCCAGACGTTGATACAGACGGTCCAGCTGAATCTTGGCGATGGCGGCAATGTGTTTCTGCCCCAGAGGGTGGAATACCACGACCTCATCGATACGGTTGATGAATTCCGGACGGAAGTGGTGACCCACCATTTCCATAACCGATTCTTTCATCTGCGCATAGTTCATCTGGCCAAAGTGCTCCTGAATCAAATCGGAGCCCAGGTTCGAGGTCATGATCACCACGGTGTTACGGAAGTCGACGGTGCGCCCCTGGCCATCCGTCAGGCGACCATCATCCAGCACCTGCAGCAGGATGTTAAACACGTCCGGGTGCGCCTTTTCCACTTCATCCAGCAGAATGACGGAATAAGGACGACGGCGGACGGCTTCCGTCAGGTAACCCCCTTCTTCATAACCGACATAGCCCGGAGGTGCGCCCACCAGCCGAGATACTGAGTGCTTCTCCATAAACTCGGACATATCGATGCGCACCATCGCGTCGTCGCTGTCGAACAGGAACGATGCCAGTGCCTTACACAGTTCGGTTTTACCCACCCCGGTCGGGCCGAGGAACAGGAAAGAACCGATCGGCCGGTTCGGATCCGACAGGCCGGCGCGGCTGCGGCGAATCGCATTGGAGACCGCACTAACCGCTTCGTCCTGGCCAATCACCCGAGAATGCAACTCTTGCTCCAGACGCAGCAGCTTATCGCGCTCGCCTTCCAGCATGCGCGCCACCGGGATACCGGTCGCTTTGGCCAGCACTTCGGCAATCTCTGCGTCCGTCACGCGGTTACGCAACAGCTTCATGGTCTTGCCTTCGGACTGCGTCGCCGCCGCCAGCTGTTTTTCCAGATCGGGGATCTTGCCGTACTGCAGCTCAGACATCCGCCCCAGGTCGCCAACGCGGCGCGCCTGCTCCAGTGAGATCTTCGCCTGTTCCAGTTCAGCCTTGATCGTCTGCGTACCGGACAGGGAGGCTTTTTCCGCCTTCCACTCCTCTTCCAGTTCAGAATATTCGCGCTCTTTCTGTTCCAGTTCAGTACTCAGCATTTCCAGCCGTTTCTTGCTGGCGTCGTCGGACTCTTTATTCAGCGCCTGCTGTTCCAGCTTCAGTTGGATAATGCGGCGTTCCAGACGATCGAGCGATTCCGGTTTGGAATCCATCTGCATGCGGATGCTGGAAGCGGCCTCATCGATCAGGTCGATGGCTTTATCCGGCAGCTGGCGGTCGGAAATATAGCGGTGCGACAACGTCGCCGCCGCCACGATCGCCGGGTCGGTAATCTGCACGTGGTGGTGAAGCTCATAGCGCTCTTTCAGACCACGCAGAATCGCGATGGTGTCTTCCACGCTGGGTTCCGCCACAAAGACCTTCTGGAAACGACGTTCGAGCGCCGCATCCTTCTCTATATACTGACGGTATTCGTCCAGCGTCGTCGCCCCGACACAGTGAAGCTCGCCGCGCGCCAGCGCCGGCTTCAGCATATTGCCGGCGTCCATCGCGCCGTCGGCCTTGCCGGCCCCGACCATGGTGTGCAGTTCATCAATAAACAGAATGACGCTGCCTTCCTGTTTAGCGAGATCGTTCAGCACGCCTTTCAAACGCTCTTCAAACTCGCCGCGATATTTGGCGCCGGCAATCAGCGCGCCCATATCCAGCGACAGCACGCGTTTGTTCTTCAACCCTTCCGGCACTTCGCCGTTCACAATACGCTGCGCCAGCCCTTCGACGATCGCGGTTTTACCCACGCCCGGCTCACCAATCAGCACCGGGTTGTTTTTGGTACGGCGCTGCAGCACCTGAATAGTGCGGCGGATTTCTTCGTCACGGCCGATGACCGGGTCAAGCTTGCCCTGTTCGGCGCGTTCGGTCAGGTCGATAGTGTATTTCTTCAATGCCTGACGCTGATCTTCAGCCCCTTGGTCTTCCACGCTGTCACCACCCCGCATTTGGTCAATTGCCTTGCTGATTTTGTCGCTCGTTGCGCCGGCGGCTTTCAGCAGTTCAGTCAGGGTGCCGCGATCTTCCAGCACCGCCAGAACGAATAATTCGGAAGAGATAAATTTATCGGCGCGCTTTTGCGCCAGTTTGTCGCACAGGTTCAGTACGCGCACCAGTTCGTGGGACGGCTGTACGTCACCACCGGTGCCTTCAACCTGCGGCAGGCGCGATAACGCCTGTTCGATATCAATACGTACGCGACCGGCGTCAATACCGGCGGACGTTAATAAAGGACGAACCGAGCCCCCTTCCTGATTAAGCAAAGCGCTCATCAGATGTAACGGTTCAATAAATTGGTTGTCGTGCCCAAGGGCGAGAGACTGGGCATCGGCGAGGGCCAGCTGGAATTTGTTGGTAAGACGATCCAGACGCATAACACCTCCAATATGGTCAAAATTGCTACTGGAGATTAAATGAGGTCATTCCTCAAATTTTCAAGGTTATTTCGACACTATATTATCGGTACGACGTTATGCGTCAGTGGATCGTCCTAATTCAATAGGTTATATCAGCCAGATTAAACTTGCCAGACGTCCGGTGACGCCGTCGCGCCGATAGGAAAAGAAATCGCTCTTTTCGCTAACGGTACAGCGGTCGCCGCCGTAGACGGCGCTGACGCCGGCACGCTGTAAACGCTGGCGCGCCAGCAGATAGATATCGGCCAGGAATTTCTCCCCGTAAGGCGTAAAAGCCTGTTCGGCATAGGGGTCCGCCGTGATAAATGCCGCCCGCACCTCTGCGCCGACTTCAAACCGGCGCGGACCGATCGCCGGCCCGAGCCAGGCGCTGATATCGCCCGGTGCGGCCTGAAACTCAGCGAGCGTCTGCTCCAACACGCCGTTACACAGCCCGCGCCAACCGGCGTGGGCGGCGGCCACTTCGTCGCCGCGACGGGAGCAAAACAGCACCGGCAGACAGTCCGCCGTCATCACCGCACATACCTGCCCCGGCACACGCGTATACGCCGCATCGGCCTGCAGATCGGCGGGCGTCAGCCCGTCAAGGCGCACCACCCGCGTGCCGTGCACCTGCTCCAGCCAGTACGGCATCTGCGGCAGGCCGGCGGCACTCACCAGGCATTCCCGGTTCTGCTGCACCGACTGCGGCCGGTCGCCGACGTGCATGCCGAGATTCAATGAGTCGTAAGGCGGCAGGCTGACTCCGCCCCTGCGGGTCGTGCTGCAGGCCTGAACGCCTTGCGGCAACGGCCAGTCGGGCAGAATCAACGTTTCCATCACCAATCCATCTGATCTTTAAATTCTTCGGTATCCGCTTTCAGCGCGTCGATCAGATCGACCATATCCTGCGGCAGCGGCGCATGCCACTCCATCTGGATGCCGCTGATCGGATGGTACAGACGCAGCATGGTGGCATGCAGCGCCTGACGGTCAAACCCGCGCAAGGTATGGATAAACGCTTCCGATGCGCCCTTCGGCGGACGCGGACGGCCGCCGTACAGCGGATCACCCACCAGCGGGTGGCTGATATGCGCCATATGCACGCGAATCTGGTGCGTACGCCCGGTTTCCAGCCGCAGCCGCAGGCGCGTATGCGCGCGGAAGTGCTCCATAATGCGGTAGTGGGTCACCGCCGGTTTGCCCATCGGATGCACCGCCATATGGGTGCGTTTGGTGGAGTGGCGCGCAATCGGCTCTTCCACCGTACCGCCGGCGGTCATAGTGCCGATCGCCACCGCTTCATACTCACGGGTAATCTCACGCGCCTGCAGCGCTTCCACCAAGCGCGTCTGCGCCGGTACGGTTTTGGCGACCACCATCAGGCCGGTGGTGTCTTTATCCAGGCGGTGCACGATGCCGGCGCGCGGCACGTCGGCAATCTCAGGATAATGGTACAGCAAGGCGTTGAGCACCGTGCCGTCCGGGTTGCCCGCCCCCGGGTGCACCACCAGATCGCGCGGTTTGTTGATCACCAGAATATCGCCGTCTTCATAGACGATATCCAGCGGGATGTCCTGCGGTTCCCAACGCGCTTCTTCTTCAATCTGCGCATCAATGGCGACCGTCTCTCCTCCCAGCACCTTCTCTTTCGGTTTGTTTATCGTTTTGCCGTCGACCTGCACCCGATCGTCCAAAATCCACTCTTTTATGCGAGATCTTGAATAATCAGGGAACAATTCAGCCAAAGCCTGATCTAAACGTTGTCCGAGTTGAGATTCGGCCACCGTTGCGGTGAGTTGTACTTGTTGTGCCATATGCAGCTTCTTCGTTAACGTTGGGTTTTCACGGCGATGCCGTTTAATATAATGTGCTATTGTAACTGGTCTTTGTCGGGAGCTTAACGGACAGTCTCCCGGAATAACACCCTGAGGATAATCAAAACGTCATGACGCGTATGAAATATCTGGTGGCTGCAGCCACGTTGAGCCTGGCGCTGGCAGGTTGCTCCAGTTCCAAGGATGCGGTTCCCGACAACCCGCCTTCGGAAATCTATGCTAACGCCCAGCAAAAACTGCAGGACGGTAACTTCAAGGGCGCGATTACGCAACTCGAAGCGTTAGACAACCGCTATCCGTTCGGGCCTTACTCCCAGCAGGTACAGCTCGATTTGATCTATGCCTACTATAAATCGGCCGATCTGCCGCTGGCGCAGGCGTCCATCGATCGCTTTATCCGCCTTAACCCGACGCACCCGAACATCGACTACGTGATGTATATGCGCGGGCTAACGGATATGGCGCTGGATGATAGCGCGCTGCAGGGCTTCTTCGGGGTCGATCGTTCAGACCGCGATCCGCAGCACGCCCGTGCCGCATTCCGCGACTTCAGCCAGCTGATTCAGCAGTATCCGAACAGCCAGTACGCGACCGACGCGCAAAAGCGTCTGGTGTACCTGAAGAACCGTCTGTCCAAGTATGAGCTTTCAGTGGCGGAATACTACACTAAACGCGGTGCGTACGTCGCGGTTGTTAATCGCGTCGAGCAGATGATGCGTGAATACCCGGACACCAAGGCAACCCGCGATGCGCTGCCGCTGATGGAAAATGCATACAAGCAGCTGCAGCTGAACAGCCAGGCGGACAAAGTGGCGAAAATCATCGCCGCCAACCGCGCCTGATGCATCCAGCATGGCAGAACGACAAAACGGCAGCCCTGGGCTGCCGTTTTTTTTTGGCGCACGCTCCACGCATGAGGAAAAATACGCCAGTGAAAACACGGCGTTAGCAAAGAACTTTCACCGGTTAACCTATCAATAATGCGCCATTGCGCGCCAAGACTCAAGCGCCAGTTAACGGTTTCCGAAAGCAAATCACAGATTGAACTAACTTTGCAAAAAGTGACAAAAAAAGGCGATTTTCCTCGCCCATTTACGCCAAAACGGGGGTATGCTGAATTCATCCAAAGACGGAAAGACAAGAGAGGTAAGTCATATGACAATCAACATTACCAGTAAGCAAATGGATATCACCCCCGCAATCCGTAGTCATGTCGAAGACCGTCTCACCAAACTGGATAAATGGCAGGCCCAGCTGATTAACCCGCATATCGTGCTGTCCAAAGAGCCGAAAGGGTTTGTGGCTGACGCCACCATCACTACGCCGAACGGCCCGCTGGTCGCCAGCGCCAAACATGAAGATATGTATACCGCCATCAATGACCTGCTCGCCAAGCTGGAGCGCCAGCTGAACAAGGTGCAGCACAAGGGCGAAGCACGCCGCGCCTACGCCAGCGTGAAAGATATCGTGCCGGAAGCGGCGCCGGAACAAGAATCATAAAATCAGGCAGAGGCCACATCAAACGCGCCGGAAGGCGCGTTTTTTGTCTGTCGGTTTTTATTGACACAGGGAAAAGCCTGCGGTTACTTTAAAACCTGTTGGTTAAAGACTTGGGTACCCAAATGCAGCGCACACCGTTTTTCTTCGCATTCTTTTTTACCTTCCCCTGATTGGGAGGCGTTTCGTCGTGTGATAAAGAATGCGAAGACGAACAGCAAAGCCTCCTGGAAACAGGGGGCTTTTTTTATGACTATTAGAAAAACATAAGGCAAACCTGATTATGACCGATAACCCGTTACTGGTGCTGCGCGAACGCATCAGCGCCCTGGATCTGAAACTGCTGGCGCTGCTGGCAGAGCGCCGTGAGCTGGCGCTGGAAGTAGGGAAAAGCAAGCTGCACTCCCACCGGCCGATTCGTGATAAAGAACGCGAGCGCGACCTGCTGGATGCGCTGATTGCCGCCGCCAAGCCTTATGACCTCGACGGTTTTTACGTCACCCGCCTGTTCCAGCTGATTATCGAAGACTCGGTGCTGACTCAACAGGCGCTGCTGCAACATCAGCTGAACCAAACCAGCCAGCACTCCGCGCGCATCGCGTTCCTTGGCCCCAAAGGCTCCTATTCGCATCTGGCGGCGCGCCAGTACGCCGCCCGCCATTTCGACCAGTTAATCGAGCATGGCTGCCAGAAATTCCAGGACATCTTCACCCAGGTTGAAACCGGCCAGGCGGACTACGCGGTGCTGCCGATTGAAAATACCAGCTCCGGCTCCATCAACGACGTCTACGATCTGCTGCAGCACACCAGTTTGTCAATCGTCGGCGAGCTGACCAATCCGATAGACCACTGCGTGCTGACCGCCGGTAACAGTACGCTGGATCAGATTGAAACCGTCTACAGCCACCCGCAGCCGTTCCAGCAATGCAGCCAGTTCATCAACCGCTTCCCGCATTGGAAAATCGAATACTGCGAAAGCAGCGCCGCGGCGATGGAAAAAGTCGCCAAGCTCAATTCGCCAACGGCCGCAGCCCTCGGCAGCGAAGCCGGCGGCGCGCTGTATGGCCTGCAGGTCCTGGAGCACAACCTGGCCAACCAGCAGCAAAACATCACCCGCTTTATTGTGCTGGCGCGCAAGGCTATCGATGTCTCCGAGCAGGTGCCGGCGAAAACGACGCTGATTATGGCGACCGGCCAGCAATCCGGGGCATTGGTGGAAGCGCTGCTGGTGCTGCGCGAGAACGGCATTATCATGACCAAGCTGGAGTCGCGCCCGATCAACGGTAACCCGTGGGAAGAGATGTTTTATCTGGACGTGCAGGCCAATATCCGTTCGGAGGCGATGCAAAAAGCGCTGCAGGATCTGACGCCAATCACCCGCTCGCTGAAGGTGCTCGGCTGTTATCCCAGCGAAAACGTGGTGCCGGTCAACCCGTCCTGACCCACATAAAAAAGGTCTGGCACATGCCAGACCTTTTTTTCACCGAAACGCTTTAACGGCGGCTGTCGTTCGCCTGGCGCAGCAACGAGCGGCTCTCGACCAGGAAACGCTGGGCATAATCGCCAAACCAGTGCTCGACCTTACGGAAGCTGTCGATAAACGCCTGCTTATCCCCCTGCTCCAGCAGCTGAATCGCCTCGCCAAAGCGGGCATAGTAGCGCTTAATCAGCTGCAGGTTATCGCCCGAAGACATAATAATATCGGCGTACAGTTGCGGATCCTGCGCAAACAGCCGCCCCACCATCGCCAGTTCCAGGCGGTAAATCGGCGATGACAGCGCCAGCAGCTGCTCAAGCTGGACGTTCTCTTCCGCCAGATGTAATCCGTAAGCAAAGGTGGCGAAGTGGCGCAACGCCTGAATAAACGCCATATTCTGGTCGTGCTCCACCGCGCTGATGCGGTGCAGCCTGGCGCCCCACACCTGCAGCTGTTCCAGCAGCCATTGGTAGGCCTCCGGCTGGCGACCGTCGCAGTACACCACCACCTGCTTGGCCACGCTGCCGACGTCCGGGCCGAACATCGGGTGCAGGCCCAGAACCGGCCCGCTATGCGCCGAAAGCATCGCCTGCAGCGGCGGGTTCTTCACCGAGGCCAGGTCAACCAAGATGCAATCGTCCGGCAGTTTGGGCAGGCGGCCAATCACCTGCTCCGTCACGTGGATCGGCACGCTGACGATCACCATGCCGGCATCGCTGAGCAGGCTTTCCGCCTGCGGCCAGTCCTGCTGATCCAGCACTTTGACCTGATAGCCGGACAGCGTCAGCAGGCGGTTGAACAGACGCCCCATCTGCCCGTTGCCGCCGATAATTACGATGGGCCGCAGCTGCGGACACAGCGTTTTAAACCCTTTGTCATTTTCGCTGGTGTACGATTCGCGCATCACCCGGCGCAGGATATCCTCAATCAGATCCGGCGGCACGCCGAGCGTTTCCGCCTCCTGCCGGCGCGACGCCAGCATGGCCGCCTCCCGCTCGGGGACATACACCGGCAGGCCGTAGCGGCTTTTTACTTCTCCGACTTCCGCCACCAGATGCAGGCGCTTTGCCAGCAGATCCAGCAGCGCCTTATCCACCTCATCAATTTGATCGCGTAATGCGGTCAGTTCAGCCACCATAACTTGCTACTCTCCAGTGCGGGTCATCAGCGCGGCACCCAGTTGCTGGTGCATGTCTCGCAGCAGCGTTTCCGTGCTTTCCCAGTCGATGCAGGCATCGGTCACGGACACGCCGTAGCGCATATCCGCGCGCGGCTGTTCGGAAGACTGATTGCCTTCATGCAGGTGGCTCTCCAGCATAATGCCGGTAATCGAGCGGTTGCCCGCTTTAATCTGTTCAACCACGGAGGCGGCAACCGCAGGCTGACGACGGTAATCTTTGTTTGAGTTGCCATGGCTGCAATCTATCATCAGGGACGGGCGGAGTCCCGCATCGCGCATCTGTTTTTCACAGTCGGCGACATCCTCTGGGCCGTAGTTCGGCGTTTTGCCGCCGCGCAGAATCACATGGCCGTCCGGGTTGCCCTGCGTCTGCAGCAGACACACCTGCCCGGCCTGATTGATGCCGACAAAGCGGTGCGGCATCGCCGCGGCGCGCATGGCGTTAATGGCCGTAC
Organism: Serratia sp. FGI94; assembly: GCF_000330865.1. Classification (NCBI taxonomy): domain Bacteria; kingdom Pseudomonadati; phylum Pseudomonadota; class Gammaproteobacteria; order Enterobacterales; family Yersiniaceae; genus Serratia; species Serratia sp. FGI94. The sequence continues at coordinate 897,553 of NC_020064.1, read as the reverse complement.
TCAGGCTGCCGTCGGTGCCGTTCTTGAAGCCGACCGGCATCGACAGACCAGAGGCCATTTCGCGGTGGGTCTGAGATTCGGTGGTGCGTGCGCCAATCGCCGACCAGCTGAACAGATCGCCCAGGTATTGCGGGCTGTTCGGGTCCAGCGCTTCGGTCGCCAACGGCAGCCCCATGTCCACCAAATCCAGCAGCAAACGACGGGCAATATGCAAACCCGCCTCAACGTCAAACGAACCGTTCATATGCGGATCGTTGATCAGGCCCTTCCAGCCGACGGTGGTTCTCGGCTTTTCAAAATAGACGCGCATAACGATATACAGCCGATCGCTCAAGTCGGCCGCCAGTGCTTGCAAACGACGGGCGTAGTCCAGCGCCGCATCCGGATCATGGATAGAACACGGCCCGCAGACCACCAGCAGACGGGGATCGCGCCCCTGCAGAATATCGGCGATAGTTTTGCGCGCCGTAGCGATCCTGGCTTCATCCGCCACGCTGAGCGGGAACTGATTCTTCAGCTCTTCCGGCGTAATCAAAACCTGTTCTGCACTGATGTGCACGTTGTTGAGCGCGTCTTTTTGCATGGTGTTTATCCTGTCGTTTGCCGTTATGCATAAATGAAGTAAAACATTGAGCGTTTCGAGGACTACCTTACCATGCATTGTAAAGTTTTCAATCCATTTACTGTAAATTAAAAATTACCACGGCAACACGCAAGGGAGTTAAAACAAAAAATCATGTAAAAACAATTGGTAAAATAAACACCTTGCTATAGAAAGCATAGAGGAAAAACAAATAAAAAATACAGACAGTAAAAATAAGTTTACACCATAGGCCGGATAAGTGAGTTACCAGCAACGACATAAATCATAGAATACAGCGAGTTATTATTACGCACAAAGAGCAAGCGAGAAATTTAACCGATTGATTTTAAATATTTATATAAGGCAGACATAAGTAATTACCGCCCACCGCTCGCATAAACATTGAGCTATCTCAAGATTTCATCCCCTTAATTCGTTAATGATACGAGGAAAACGGTTTGTACCTCTTTCCGGTGACCCTCATAAGATCGCCGGTGCCGGCAGGCAACCGCATTTTTATTTAATGCTGCTCAGGGATTTGCATGATAACTCTGGAATTCATCATCATCATTGTCTGCCTATTGGTCGGCACGCGCTATGGCGGTATGGGGCTGGGATTAATCAGCGGCATCGGTATCTTCGTGCTGTGCTTTGTTTTTGGCTTACAGCCGGGTAAGCCGCCCATTGAGGTGATGCTGACCATTCTGGCGGTCATTGGCTGCGCCTCGGTACTGCAAACCGCCGGGGGACTGAACGTACTGATGCAATACGCCGAACGTCTGCTGCGTCGACACCCTCAGCACATTACGCTGCTTGCGCCGCTGACTACCTGGACGCTGACGTTTTTGTGTGGCACCGGCCACGTGGTGTACACCATGTTCCCGATCATCGGTGATATCGCGCTGAAAAAAGGCATCCGCCCGGAACGCCCGATGGCCGTTGCCTCGGTCGCCTCACAAATGGCGATTACCGCCTCACCGGTTTCCGTGGCCGTTGTCTCTCTGGTATCGATTATCGCCGCCGGGCACGGAATAGGTCGTGCATACTCTCTGGTGGAGATTCTGGCGATTTCCATCCCCTCCTCGCTGGTCGGCGTGCTGATTGCGGCGCTCTGGAGCCTGCGGCGCGGCAAAGACCTGGAGCAGGATGCCGACTTTCAGGCACGCATCCGCGATCCTGAACAGCGCGCCTATATTTACGGCGCCAGTGAGACCTTACTGGATCAGCGCTTTGCCAAATCTGCCTATGCGTCAACCCTGATCTTTTTCGCCGCGATCGCCGTCGTCGTATTACTCGGCGCCTTCTCCGAGTTGCGTCCGTCCTTCGCCGTCAACGGAGTGTTGAAGCCTCTCTCGATGAACCTGGTGATCCAAATGATGATGCTGATTGCCGGCGCCGCCATACTGATTGGCTGTAAGGTCAAACCGGGCGAGATCGCCAACGGCGCGGTATTTAAAGCGGGTATGGTCGCCATTTTCTCGGTATTCGGCGTCGCCTGGATGAGCGACACCTTTTTCCAGGCGCATATGGGGGAGTTAAAACTGCTGCTTGAGGACGTGGTCAAAAGCCAGCCCTGGACTTACGCCATCGTGCTGTTTCTGGTCTCGAAACTGGTGAACAGCCAGGCGGCCGCGCTGACCGCCATTGCGCCGATGGCGTTACAACTGGGCGTCGAACCGAAAATACTGCTGGCGTTTTTCCCGGCGGCCTACGGCTACTTTGTACTGCCCACCTACCCCAGCGATCTGGCCTGCATCGGTTTCGACCGCTCAGGTACGACGCGCATCGGGAAATTTATCATCAACCACAGTTTTATCGTGCCAGGGCTGATCGGCGTGTCATCCGCCTGCGTTACCGGCTATCTGCTGGTTACGACATTTCTGTAGGCCAACCTTTTACGCCTGCGGCGTCAGCGTCAACCACACCATACCCAGTGCCTTAACCGCATCGGTGCAGCACTGGAAATCGGCACTGTTGCCGCTGACCTGCAGCTGATTGCCCGGCAAGCGGGCAATATCGTACACGTCCAGGTTACCGTCGATATCAAGCAGCCAGCGTCCGTTGGCGATATTCGTCACCGACAAATCCACCAGCCATGCGAGGCGGCCGCCGTCCACATACGCCGGCCGTTCAGCCGTGGACGGAATCAACGTTCGGTCGGCCAACCACTCACCGCCATCTTTTAACTGACCGGCGATCAGCCGATACAGCGGCAATGCACGTACACCTTCCGCTTGTGTCGACTGCGCCGTCGCATCGCGCATTTCCCCTTCTCCGGTCGCTAACCACTGCAGAGAAACGCCGGTATCCAACGCACAGGTCACCACAATATCCCCCGGGAAATAGTTGCGGCGCACCCAGGTGCTCATAGTGCCAGACGAAATTCCCAGTAAATCGCCCAGCTCTTTCTGTAGGCTGAAACCATAAGCGTCCAAAATGCGACGCAGCACGCCTTTACCGCCGGATGCCAGTACGCGCTCGTACAGTGCTTTACCGTGAACCGCCGCCTGTTGCTTGGCCTTCGGTTTCACCGCGGTGGACTCGCCGGTCATTAACCAGGCCAAATCAGCGCCGGTGGTCAATGAGCAATTGATAATGACATAGCCTGGTACGCTGCCGCGCTGCTGCCAACTGCTCACATTATTTGGCGCAATGCCCAAAATCTCACTCAACTCTTTCTGCGTCGTAATGCCGTAAGCAGACAGAATTCTTTCTATCACGGCCCCGACGGCGGCCCGCTCATTCACAGTATCTTCAGCCATATTTTCCCCGGTCACAATTAAAGCTTGCATAAGCAAGTCACACTTTACGACTTAGCCTGGATAAAATGCATGATCAACACCAGGTTAGCCTATTATTTAACCTATGGTTAAATAATGCGGTATGGACGCCGAAAATACAAATACCGTCACAGGCCACAAAAATCGGCCTATGATAATTAGTTGCCTATTTTGTCTGCACCGGAATGATAATTAAAGAAAAATATCAAGCTCGATTTTGCGAGAAATAACGGCATAAAATGCATGGCGGCCACTCTCCGCCTTGCCTCACATGGCTCAGAGCAGCAGTGCCCACTCACCGAGTGCTTTATCCCTCCTTATCATTTCAGATTAATCCGTATTTGCCGTCTTCAGCGTCAACAATTGGCGCGCAGAAGCATTGACCCATTTAGCATTTTGCTTAATACTGTATAGATACACAGTATATTTAAGCGAGGGCAAACACGGTGGAAATTATGGATAAACAACAACTAACACTGTCACGCATCCAGTTCATCGCCGATGTATCACAGGCTGCACAGTGCACCCCGTCCGAGTTCCTGGTCGCCATGTCACTGATTTCCGATCTGGCCGCGCAGGAACTCCCCGAGAACGATTATCAAACCGTCTACTATCCGGCAGACCAGCAGCAACGCTCCCGCTAGCCCCCGCACCCTACATTTTGCTGCCAATTTTTACCCGCCGACCGGCGGGTATTTTTTTATCCGCACCACGGTAATTATCCCGATCCGTTGTGTCACTACGCCCACAACCCTATTGCATTGTGGCGACAAGACTCTGCCGGGAAACTACGGATAACCGGGCGCACTCCCTGCGTCCCTGACCAACAACCGCATCGCAGGATGGTAATGATGAAAATTTATGCACAACAAGGCGACACCATTGACGCGATGTGCTGGCGCTATTACGGCAGCACAGAAAACGTGGTGGAACAGGTTTATCGCGCTAATCGCGGGCTGGCGGCATACGGAGCACGCCTGCCGCACGGCTATCCGGTAGAAATGCCTGAACTTAACGCCGCCGCCAGGCGGGAAACGGTGAAATTGTGGGACTAAACGATGGAAAAACTCACCTCAACGCTCTCCTACCTCTCCGCTGCCGCACTGGCATGGTTTGGCCGTTACTCAACGGCGGATATCACCACCATGCTCGGCGCAGCGGTCGGCGTAGGCACCTTCGCGGTGAACTGGTACTACCGCCATAAAAGCTACCAGTTACAAAAGTCGCTTAATAAAGAAAATTCTCAAACGGTGGAAAAACGATGAGCCCAACTCTTAAACGCTGCAGCGCCGTCGCCATTTTAGCGCTGGCCGCCACACTGCCGCAGTTCGGCCAGGTACGCACCTCCGAACAGGGATTACGCCTGATTGCCGACTTTGAAGGCTGCCAGCTGTCGCCCTATCAATGCAGCGCCAACGTCTGGACCAACGGCATCGGCCATACTGCGGGCGTAAAACCCAATACGGTGATCACCGAACGTCAGGCGGCGGCCAACCTGTTGGACGACGTACGCAACGTGGAAAAAGGCATCGCGCGCTGTATGAACGTGGACATGCCGCAACCGGTTTACGACGCGGTCAGCGCCTTTGCCTTTAACGTCGGCGTCGGCGCCGCCTGCGGCTCCACGCTGGCGGGCTTTATCAAACAGCGCCGCTGGCAACAAGCCTGCGATCAGCTGCCGCGCTGGGTGTATGTCAACGGTGCCAAAAGTAAAGGGCTGGAGCGCCGTCGCCAGGCCGAGCGTGCTCTGTGTCTACAAGGGGTGTCGTCATGAACCGCTGGCTGCTCAGCCTCGGCGCGCTGCTGTTAGCCCTGCTCGCCGCGTCGCAATGGCAGAACCAGCATCTACAGCAGACGCTGGAACAGCAGCAGCAGCGTCTTGGCGCCACGCAGGCCACGTTAACGGCACGCGACGCCCAAATCAGCCAACTGGAACAACAGCTCCAACAGCGTGAGCGCGCTGAACTGGCGCTGCGTCAGGCGCTGAGCGGCGCTCAGGGTTTAACGCTGCAACGTGAACAACGGTTACAGGGGTTACTCAATGAAAACAAGAAACTACGCGACTGGTATCGCACTGGGCTGCCTGATGATGTTATCCGGCTGCACCAGCGTCCTACCTTCGCCAAACCCGGAGATTACCTACGCTGGCTGTCCGAAAGTCAACAGTTGCCCCATTCCCGGTAATCACCTCGCCACTAACGGCGATCTCAGCGCCGATATCCGTCAGCTCGAACACGCGCTCATACAGTGCGCATTACAGATAGAAGCGATTAAACAGTGTCAGGAGAAACATGATGTTAAAACCCAACCAGCTGCGTGACGCCTTGTTCAAGGCGCTACCGGACCTGCAGGCCCAGCCGGAAAAACTGACGATGCAACTGGCGGACGGCCGGATCGTCGCTACGCCGGGCCCATCGTTGTCATTTGAATACCGATACTCGCTTAAGTTGACGCTGGCCGAACATGCGGCCGACTGCGATCTGGTGATGGTTACCGTATTGGCGTGGCTGCGTAACCACCAGCCGGATCTGCTGGCTAACGTGGAAAAACGCAACAACGGCTTTGCGTTCAGCCTCGACGTTACAGAGAACGGCCAGCTCGACATTCAGCTGCAGCTTACCGAACGGATTTTGGTCGAGCAGCGTGAAGATGCATTGCATATCACGCCGCTGCCGGAACCGCCGGAGCCGCAAAACGTGCTGCGTTTTACCGACGTCTATCTGCATGGGGAGCTAATCAGCCACTTGCAACAGCCTTAACCCCGGACAGGGCGACGGGTTTTGTTGTGCTGTCAGCAGTCAAACCCCGCCGCGTTGCTGCCCTTTTCTCTTACCGGCATGGTAACCCTATGAACACATATAACCCCGATATTCAGCGCCTGGTGCGCAACCTGATCCGTATCGGCACCGTCAGCGAGATCGATCTCGAACGCGGACGCTGTCGCGTGACCACCGGTGGCAATCACACCGACTGGCTGAACTGGCTGACCAGCCGCGCCGGCAGCGCCCGCAGCTGGTGGGCGCCCAGCCTCGGCGAGCAGGTGCTGGTGCTGTCGCTGGGCGGCGAACTGGACACCGCTTTCGTGCTGCCCGGCATTTTCTCCCATGACTTCCCGCCACCGTCGCATTCGGCCGAAGCGCTGCATATCGCCTTTGGCGACGGTGCAGTCATTGAGTACGAGCCGGCGCAAGGCGCCTTGACCGCCCGCGGTATTAAAAGCGCCACGCTGGAGGCAGCGGAAGCGGTAACGGTCAGCGCCGCCAATATCGTCTGCCGCGCCAGCAGCAAAATTACCCTGGATGCCCCGGAAGTGGAGTGCAGCCAACATCTGGTCACCGGTTCGCTCGCCGTCCGTCAGGGCGGTGATGTCACCGGTAATGTCACCCACTCCGGCGGCAGCCTCACATCTAACGGCGTCGTGCTGCATACCCACACGCACGGCGGCGTACAAAACGGCGGAGGCCAAACGGATAAACCCTTATGAACAGTGAAAAATATATTGGCATGAACCGTAACTCCGGCCGTGCCATTAACGATATCGAACACATTCGCCAGTCGGTGAGCGATATTCTGATTACCCCGATTGGCTCACGCGTCATGCGTCGTCAATACGGTTCTCTGCTTTCCGAGCTGCTGGATCAACCGCAAAACGATGCGCTGCGGCTACAAATCATGGCCGCCTGTTACAGCGCGCTGCTGCAGTGGGAGCCAAGGATTCGTCTGACCGATATCGCGATTAACACCACCTTTGACGGAAAAATGGTGGTCGACCTGACCGGCAGTCGTACCGACACCCCGGATAACTTTTCCCTTTCAGTTTCAGTGAGCTAATACCATGCCTACGATTGATTTGAGCTTATTGCCCGCCCCGACGGTGGTGGAACCGTTAAATTACGAAAGTTTACTGGCCGAACGTAAGGCCAGGCTACTCGCCCTGTCTCCTGAAGATCAGCGCGATGCTATTGCCCGCACCCTGGCGCTGGAATCGGAGCCGCTGGTTAAGCTGCTGCAGGAAAACGCCTATCGCGAACTGATTTTGCGTCAACGCGTGAATGAAGCAGCGCAGGCGGTGATGCTCGGCTACGCCACCGGCAGCGATCTGGATCAGATCGGCGCCAATTTCCAGGTTGAGCGCCTGATAGTGCAAAAACCCGATAACAGCGTCGTGCCGCCGGTGCCAGCGATTATGGAGTCCGACAGCGACTTCCGCGTGCGTATTCAGCAGGCATTCGAAGGGCTGAGCGTTGCAGGTTCCAGCGGCGCCTATGAATACCACGGACGCTCGGCGGACGGGCGCATCGCCGATGTTTCCGCCACCAGCCCCAGCCCAGCCACCGTTGTCATCACCGTGCTGTCCCGCGAGGGTGACGGCACCGCCAGCGATGAACTGCTGGCGATCGTCGAACGCGCGCTGAACGACGAAAACGTGCGGCCGGTCGCCGATCGCGTAACGGTGCAGTCCGCCGCGATTGTCAATTACGCCGTTGATGCGACGCTGTACCTTTACCCCGGCCCGGAAGCCGAGCCGATTCGCCAGGCGGCCGAAGCCAAACTCAAACAGTACATCAGCGCCCAGCACCGTCTGGGGCGCGATATCCGCCTGTCAGCCATTTACGCCGCGCTGCATGCCGAAGGGGTACAGCGCGTCGAGCTGGCCAGTCCGAAAAACGACATTGTGCTGGACAAAACCCAGGCCTCTTACTGCAACAGCTATGCGCTGAAAGTCGGAGGATCGGATGAGTAGCCGCCTGTTGCCGGTCGGCTCCTCGCCGTTGGAAGTTGCCGCAGCGCAGGCCTGCGCCGAGCTGGCCGAAACGCCGGCACCACTGCGCGAACTGTGGAATCCGGCGACCTGCCCGCTCAATCTGCTGCCCTATCTGGCATGGGCATTCTCCGTCGATCACTGGGATGAAAGCTGGAACGAAGAGACCAAACGCAGCGTCGTCTCCTCCGCGTTTTTCGTTCACCGCCATAAGGGCACCATCGGCGCCATTCGCCGCGTCGTGGAGCCGCTCGGTTACCTGATTCGCGTCGCGGAGTGGTGGCAATCCGATGAACCGGCGGGAACGTTTCGTCTTGACGTCGGCGTGCAGAATCAGGGGATTACGGACGAGATGTACCAGGAACTGGTGCGGCTGATCGACGATGCCAAACCGGTCAGCCGTCATCTGATCGGGCTGGCAATCAATTTATCCGTACACGGCCGAGCCAACGTTTTTGCCGGCTGTTACAGCGGCGATGAGTTCACCGTTTATCCCTACCTGCCTGAGCTCCTCAGCGTTAGCGGCTACAGCCACATAGGCGGAGCTATCCATATTATCGACAACCTAAGAGTAAACGTATGAATACCAAATTTATTGCCATATTAACCAATCAAGGTGCGGCCAAGCTGGCCAATGCCACCGCACTGGGCACTCAATTGGAAATAACCCAGATGGCGGTCGGTGACGGCGGTGGCACGCTGCCCACCCCAAACCCTGAACAAACGGCGCTGGTGGCGGAAAAGCGCCGGGCCTTACTAAATTCCCTCAGCGTTGATGCCAATAACAGCGCGCAAATCATCGCCGAACAGATAATCCCCGAAAATGAAGGCGGCTGGTGGATCCGTGAAATTGGCCTGTTCGATAAAGAGGATACGTTGGTGGCCATCGCCAACTGCCCGGAAACCTACAAACCCCAGTTGCAAGAGGGCAGCGGCCGTACGCAGACCATCCGTATGGCGCTGATTGTCTCCAGCAGCGATGCCGTGACGTTAAAGATCGACCCTGCCGTCGTTCTAGCGACGCGTGCCTATGTGGATGATGAAATTCAAAAACATGCCAAGACCCGCAACCATCCCGACGCCAGCCTTGCGGATAAGGGGTTTGTGCAACTGAGTAACGCAACGGACAGTACCGATGACACCTTGGCGGCAACGCCAAAAGCGCTCAAAACAGTGAACGACGACGTTGCAAAACGCCTGCTGAGAACGGATATGCCCGTCGGTATTCCACTGCCATGGCCAACCGACACGCCGCCTGCAGGCTGGCTTAAATGCAATGGCGCAACATTTAATAAAACGAAATATCCGCTGCTGGCTCAGGCTTATCCTACATTGCAACTGCCTGACTTACGTGGGGAATTTATTCGTGGTTGGGATGATGGGAAAGGCGTTGATAGTGGGCGCAACTTACTCTCGTCACAAGCGGCGACGAGTATAGCAGTAGCACTTGGGGCGTTTAATCAGTACCACGGTATTGACACAGATAGTGCTGAGATAGGTGTATATAACCCTTCTTATGCTGTTTATAAAGCCCAGACAACACAGACATCAACGGGTACAGCATACCGAGCCGTACGCCCGCGAAATATCGCATTTAACTATATCGTGAGGGCCGCATAATGGCTAAAGCAAAACTTACTAAAAAATTGATCGCGACCACCGCCGGGGATATTACCGTCTTTAACTACTCTGGTGATACGCGCGAATATCTCTCTTCATCCGTGGAATATCTTGCTGCTGGCGTTGGCCTGCCGGCAAACTCATGTATCGACGCGCCGGGAGACAAAAAAGACGGCTATGCCATCTGCAGAACGGCCGACCTCTTGGCCTGGGAATATCTGCCGGACCACCGCGGCGAAACGATCTACGGCACCCTCACCCGGGAGCCGCAGCTCATGACCACGATCGGTGATTACCCGCCCGACACCACGCCGGTTGCCCCCCGTTCGCCCTATGACAAGTGGAAAGGGAAGAAATGGGTTACGGACAGCGCAGCGGAGCGCGACGGCGATATCACCGCGGCAGAACAGCAGCGACAAACGCTGCTGGCACACGCCGACGCCATCATCACCGACTGGCGGGTTGAGTTGATGCTCGGTGACATCAGCGCCGGCAATAAAACAAAACTGTCAAAGTGGATGGCCTATAAAAAAGCGGTAAAAGCCGTCGATGTTTCGACTGCGCCGGATATCAGCTGGCCGGCACAGCCCAAACTGTAGGCCCGTTACCCGTTGACGTAACGTCACGACTCCATCACCAACAACGCCCCTCCCGGGGCGTTTTTTTACCTTATTTTTCCTGATGTTGTGTCAGATTTGATACATACCCAATGACGTGCACGCCCGCCTTGAGAAGCGCATCCTACTCCTACCAACCAACAAACGGAGTAATACTATGGGTGACTATCACCACGGCGTACGTGTCCTTGAAATCAACGAAGGCACTCGCGTAATTTCCACCGTCTCAACGGCGGTCATCGGCATGGTTTGTACCGCAGAAGATGCCGATGCCAGCGTTTTTCCACTTAACCAACCGGTGCTGATCACCGACGTACTGGCCGCCAGCGGCAAAGCCGGTAAAAAAGGGACGCTGTCCGCTGCGCTGCTGGCCATTGCCGAGCAAGCCAAACCGGTCACCGTGGTCGTACGCGTCGCCGAAGGTCAGGACGAAGCGGAAACCACCTCCAACATTATCGGCGGCGCCGATGAGAACGGTAAATACACCGGCATGAAAGCCCTGCTGGCGGCACAGGCCGAACTGGGCGTGAAACCGCGTATTCTCGGCGTGCCCGGCTTCGATAATCTGCAGGTCGCTACGGCGCTGGCAGCCATTTGTCAGCAGCTGCGCGCCTTCGGCTATATCAGCGCCTACGGCTGTAAAACCGTTACGGAAGCCATTGCCTACCGTAAAAACTTCAGCCAGCGCGAGCTGATGCTGATTTGGCCTGACTTCGTCAGTTGGAACACCACCACCAACAGCAGCGATATTGCCTATGCCACCGCCCGTGCGCTCGGCCTGCGCGCCAAGATTGACCAGGAGACCGGCTGGCATAAGTCACTGTCCAACGTCGGCGTCAACGGCGTCAGCGGTATTTCCGCCAGCGTCTTCTGGGATCTGCAAACGACAGGCACCGATGCCGACCTGCTGAATGAAGCCTGCGTCACCACGCTGATCCGCAAAGACGGCTTCAAATTCTGGGGTTCACGCACCTGCGCCGACGATCCGCTGTTCCAGTTTGAAAACTATACCCGCACCGCACAGGTGCTGGCAGACACCATGGCCGAAGCACACCTGTGGGCAGTGGATCGTCCCCTGACGCCAACGCTGATCCGCGACATGATCGACGGCATTAAAGCCAAATTCCGCGAGCTGAAATCCGCCGGCCTGATCATCGACGGCGACTGCTGGTACGACGAAAGCGCTAACGACCAGGAAACCCTGAAAGCCGGCAAGCTGTTCATCGATTACGACTACACCCCGGTGCCGCCGCTGGAAGACCTCACCCTGCGTCAACGCATTACCGATCGCTACCTGGCGAACTTCGCCGCGTCCGTAAACAGCTAAGGAGAACAACAAGATGGCATTACCAAAGAAATTGAAATACCTGAACCTGTTTAACGACGGCTTCAACTATATGGGCGTGGTTTCCTCGCTGACCCTGCCAAAACTGACCCGCAAGCTGGAGAAATACCGCGGCGGCGGCATGAACGGCGCGGCATCGGTCGACTTTGGCCTGGACGATGATGCGCTGGTGGTCGAGTGGACCATGGGCGGCATCGATGAACTGGTACTGAAGCAATGGGGCCAGGTCGACGCGGTACCGCTGCGTTTCACCGGTTCTTTCCAACGCGATGACAGCGGCGACGTTTCCGCGTTGGAAGTGGTGATGCGCGGCCGCCACAAAGAGATCGACAGCGGTGACTTCAAGCAAGGCGAAGATACGGAAACCAAGGTTTCGACCGACTGTACCTACTTCAAGCTGAGCATCGACGGCAAAGAGCTGATTGAGATCGATACCGTCAACATGATCGAAAAAGTGGACGGCGTCGACCTGCTGGCCGCACACCGCAAGGCCATCGGCCTGTAATCGTTATACCGACGGCCAGCCGGGCGCTGGCCGCTTTACCCCATAGCCAACACAGTTAAGGAAAAAACAATGGAAATGAACACCTCTCAGGATACCAGCGTCGTACTCGATACCCCAATCAAACGCGGCGACAGCGAAATTAGCGAAGTCATGGTCACCAAGCCCAACGCCGGCAGTCTGCGCGGCATCGGCCTGGCGGCGCTGGCAAATGCCGACGTGGACGCGCTGATCACCATTTTGCCGCGCGTCACCTACCCGAACCTGACCAAAGAAGAGTGCGCCCGTCTGGAACTGCCGGATCTGATCGCGCTGGCTGGCATGGTGATCGGTTTTTTAGCGCCGAAGTCGGCGGAGTAAACATCGACCCGGTGCTGACCGTGGACGATCTGATGGCGGATATTGCGGTGATTTTTCACTGGCCGCCATCGGAGATGAACGGTATGGGGCTGGGGGAGTTGATCGACTGGCGTCGCCGAGCCCTTCAACGTAGTGGAGTAGAAACCGATGAGTAACCAACAGGCTGCCGACGATATTATTCTCAACGGCATTACGCTAAAAGCAGCCAACCGCGATGTCATTCTGTCGACCAAGCGGGTTCACTATGCGCAAAAACAGCTCGCACAGCTGAAAAAGTTGGCGGCGCTGAAGCGCCAGGCTGACGAGGTTCAACAACAGTTAAATCACAACCGGGCGGCGCGCGCATCGCAGCCCGCCACCATATCCTCTATGGAGGATATCAAAACTGGTCAGCAATTAATCTTCGATGCCGTCTTCCAACAGGCGCGGAGCAAAATGCTGGCCTTCCAGCAGGGCCGGCTGAGCAAAAAACTCGGAAAAAAAGGTGTCAACACCGCGCAACTGGATGAGGCCACGCAACAGCAAAGTAAGCGCCTGAATTGGGAGCAAATGTTGCTCGGGGCGAACAAATCCATACAAAACGACCAACGTCAGCGCAGTCGTGCACAAGTATTTGTTAACCAGGACCGCCGTCAGGGGCGTATTGATGCGCTGGGCAAATTTACCGAACCCGCAGCCGCAGTCAGCAATACGCTGTTCAGCGGCGGCAAGCAGCTATTTACGCCTGGCGTGCAGTTTGAGCAGCAGCTTTCTGCTCTGCAGGCACAGCTGGGATTGGCACAAAACGATCCGCACTTGCTGGCGCTGCAACAGCAGGCCAGCCAACGACAAAACGGCGCCGATACGCCAGCCGATATACAGCAGGCACAGGCGGCGCTGGCAAACAGCGGCTATGACGCCAACGCAGTGCTGGCCGCCGCGCCGGCCGCATTACGTTTAGCCAAGGCAAGCGGCAGCAGCATTGACGAGGCGGTAAAAGCGCTCACCGGCGTACAGCAGGCCTTCAAACTGCCGGTCGATCAGGCCAATAACATCGCCGACGTTATGGCCAAAGCCAGCAACAGCTATGCGCTCCCTCTGACGGACCTGAACAAACAGCTGGTCTCGGCAGCGCCCGACGCGCTCAGCCGGGGAACAGGCCTGGAACAAACGGCGGCGCAATTGGCTCCGGCCGGTAAACAGTTAGGCAATGTTGCCGGCGCCGCTCAGGCGATAGTGACGGTACGGGGCGACAACCTGGACGGCGATATACAAAAACTGTTCGCCAGCTGGGATCGCATCCGCATTGATCTGTTCGGCGGACAGAACAGCGCGTTGCGGGAGCTAACGCAAACGGCGACCAAGTGGCTGGATACGCTGCAGCAATGGGTAACCAATAACCCGGAACTGACCGCAACGCTGATCACCGTTGCCGGCGCTATAGCCGTACTGCTTGGCGGCCTTGCCGGCATCGGCACATTTATTGTTCCGGCCCTCAGCGCCATCAATATGCTGATGAGCGGCGCCGCACTGCTCGGCGGTATTTTCAGCGGTGTCGGCAGCGCCATCGCCGCCGCATTTGCCGCGCTTGGCCTCCCCATTTTTGCGGTCATCGCCGCCGTCATCGCGGGCGCGGCGGTCATTTATAAATATTGGGAGCCAATTTCCGCATTTATTGGCGGCATTATCGACGGTGTTCTTGAAGCACTCGCGCCGTTTAAAAGCCTATTCGAGCCGATCGGTGAAGTGTTCAGCTTCATCATAGGAGAAATCAAGGAGTTCCTTACTCCGGTCAAAATGACGCAAGAAGGCTTAAACAAGATTTCAGACGTTGGGAGATCCATGGGGAAAGCCTTGGCTGAAGCCTTAACCGACCCGCTATCGCTCGTGAAAAGCGTCAGCGGTTACGTCGTCGGGTTGCTGGAGAAAGTGGGTTTGCTGAAGAAGGAGGCAAAACAGGAAAACAGCCTGCCACCGCCTGCCGCTCCCGTATTGGAACACGATACCCCCATTAACGCAGTGCGTTCTCCGCTAACGACCTATCAACCGGCCATAACGCCCGGCGTCGCTGCCACGGCCGGCAACAGAACGGTGACCAATAACGTGACGATTCATACCACGCCGGGCATGGACCGCGAAGAAATTCATAATATCTATTACCAACTCAATCAGGAGCAGCAGTGGGAAAGCGACCGTTTATCACAATCCCAATTTGCCCATATTTAAGGAGCCAACGCCATGATGCTAACCCTTGGGATCTACGTATTTAAGCTGCGTACGCTTCCCTACCAAACCATTAAACGTGATGTCACCTATCAGTGGCCGGAAAACAAACGCGTAGGCCAACGCGCGACCTCGCAGTTTCTCGGCCCCGACGTCGAAACCATCACCCTGGCGGGACAGTTAATGCCGGAACTGACGGGAGGCCGCATCTCGCTCGCCGCTTTGCAGGCAATGGCGGACCAGGGGCGAGCCTGGCCGCTGATTGAAGGGAGTGGAACGATTTACGGCATGTTTGTGATTCAACGGTTAAGCCAGACCGGCACGCAGCTGTTCCCCGATGGCCAACCACGACAAATTAATTTTGATATCACGCTGAAGCGCGTGGATGAGTCGCTGCACGCCATGTTTGGCGATCTGCGTACGCAGGCGGAAGGCGTGTTGCATAAAGCCGGCGTGCTGTTGGACAAGGCAAAACAGGCTGCGGGACTTAACTCATGATCACCGACACCGCTTTGCCAATGGGGGGCAAGATTGCCCCTGACTTTATTATCACGTTGGATGACAAAGATATTACTGCGTCCATCGCACCCCGGTTGATTTCGCTGAAGCTTAAAGACGTCAGCGGCTTTGCCGCAGACTCTCTGAGCATCACTTTAGACGATAGCGACGACCAGCTCATCATGCCCAGACGCGGCGCGCTGTTAACGCTTTATATTGGCTGGCAAGGTTCGGCGTTATTTGGACATGGCTCATTCGTCATTGACACCATTACCCATACCGGCGCACCGGACCAACTGACAATATCGGCTAACAGCGCTGATTTTAGACGCTCACTCAACCAATTACGCAGCCAGTCTTATTCTGATATTGCACTGAGAGACATCATTAAACAAATATCGGAACGCAACCAGCTGCGCGCCCCGAATGTAGACACAGGGCTCAGCGAAATAACCATTCCGCATATCGATCAGACCAATGAGTCAGACCTGCAATTCCTGGTACGGCTGGCGACGCTCAACGGCGCCAAGGTGAGTTTACGCTTCCAGAGGATTTCATTCTTCAAGCCTGGAGTGGGCGGCGTCAGCAACGGTGAGCCTCTGCAAGTACAGGTTCTTACCCGCAATGACGGTGATAGCCATCACTTCAATATCGCGGATAAAAACGCCTATAGCGGCGTCAGCGCCGTTTGGCTAAACACCGATAAACCCAACGAAGCGAATAAAAAAATTCGTCTCGACCGCCAGTTGCCGGGAGGCTCCAAAAATACCGCCGGTTCACCACCAGCAAAACCTGGCGCTCAAACATCGCCAAACAACTATCTACTCGGTGCCGGAGACAACATATTTAATATCCCCAAGGTCTTTCGGGATAAAGATGCTGCGATGCGCGGCGCCGAAGCCGTATTCAAACGAATACAGCAAGGATTGGCCAAGTTCACCATCAACCTGGCTATCGGGCGACCGGACCTGGTGCCAGGCACGCCAATCATCGTTCGCGGCTTCAAATCGCAGATTGATAGTCAGCGGTGGGCCATCAACACCATCACCCACATCCTGAGCAGCAGCGGATACACCTGCACTTTGGACCTACAGGTGATGCTTGATGACGTCACTTACCACACAACAGAAATATGAACTCAATTACGAGTTAATATCTTGTATTTGCGAGATACGGATGTAATATAAATCACAGAGCTTGAATAAACGATAGAGGGATTTGATTATGATGCACTGTCCAGTATGCGGTAACGTCGCTCACACCCGTTCCAGCCGTTACCTGAGCGAATCAACCAAAGAACGCTACCACCAATGCCAGAACATTAACTGCAGCTGTACGTTTGCTACGCACGAGTCGGTTGCGCGCGTCATCGTTAAGCGTGGCGATACCCCGCAGGCACCGGCTGCAGTGGCCACGGGCAAAGCGCGCCCAACAACGCAAACCGCGGCCAAGAGGTAAACCATGTCAGCGTTTGACGCCGATTTATTACCGAATCAGGCAACCAACCGGCTGTTGCCGGTTGGTTCAACGCCGCTCGAAGTCACCGCCGCCCAGGCCTGTGCCGAACTGGAACACGTATCGGTGTCACTGCGCGACTTATGGAACCCGGCAACCTGCCCGGTCAATTTATTACCTTACCTGGCCTGGGCCTTTTCCGTCGATCACTGGGATGAAACATGGCCGGAAGAGACAAAACGCAGCGTTATCGCCTCAGCCTTTTTTGTCCACCGGCATAAGGGCACGCTCGGTGCAATACGCCGCGTAGTTGAACCACTGGGCTACCTGATTAACGTTGACGAATGGTGGCACGGCGGCGATGACCCACCCGGCACCTTCCGGCTCAATATCGGCGTACTGGAAAGCGGCATCAGCGAAGACATGTACCTTGAGATGGAACGCATGATCGCCGATGCCAAACCCGTAAGTCGCCATTTACTTGGCCTGACAATTTCACAAGCCGTGGCAGGATACGTCTATACAGGCGCAGCGGCTCTTGACGGTGATGTCACCACCGTTTACCCCGGATAGAGATACCCAACATGACGAAATATAAAGCGATAATAACCACTGCCGGCGCAGCAAAAATTGCCGCCGCAACGGCCGGCGGGACACAGCTAAAGATTACGCACATGGCCGTCGGCGACGGCAATGGCGCACTGCCCGAACCCACGCCAGAACAAACGAAGCTGCTTAATGAACAATACCGTGCTGCGCTCAACGCATTGGATATTGCCAATGCGTCGAAAGATCATATCGTCGCCGAACAGATCATACCGGCAAACGTCGGCGGTTTCTGGCTGCGTGAAATGGGGTTGTTCGACGAATCCGGCGAACTGATCGCCGTCGGCAATATGGCCGAAAGCTACAAACCCAAGTTGGAAGAAGGTAGCGGGCGTACGCAAACGCTGCGCATGATCCTGATCGTCAGCAATACCGACGCCATCCAGGTAATTGCCGGTGACGATACGGTGTTGGCGAGCAGAGACTTTGTCGAGAAAGCCTTATTGGATCATGAAGGCTCACGCCGCCACCCCGACGCCACCACCACGGCAAAAGGTTTCGTGATGTTGTCAAACGCCACTAACAGCCCGGATGAAAACAAAGCAATAACTCCGGCGGCGCTGAAACAGGTCAATGATGCCGGGTTGAAAAAAGCGTCAAACCTCAGCGACGTGCCAAATAAAGAAACGGCCCGACGTAATCTGCAGCTGGGTAGTGCAGCCACCAAAAACGTCGGTACCGAAAGCGGGCAGCTGATGGCCGTAGGCGCTTTCGGCCTGGGGGGAGCGGCAATTAACATCAGCGATGCTAATGCTGCCAGTAAAACCGGCTTTTACAAGTTAGCACCTGGAGCCGCAAATACACCTAATCCCGCAGCCAACTGGGAAATGCTGTGTATTAAATACGATGCAATATCCGCCAAACAGCTTTTTTGGCACGCTGGTGCAAATACTACCCGCACATATATACGCTACTGCACCTCTCCCGCAGGCGTATGGGGGCCATTTCAACAGTACTACAGCACGGAAAACAAACCGACGTCTGCGGATGTGGGAGCCTGGAGTAAAAATGAAGCGGATGGAAGATATTTGAAACTAACGGGAGGAAAAGTTTCGGGGAAAACAGAATTTTCCAACGGTATTTATGTTGGGGAAGACACGACCCTCAACAATAATCTGTTCATCAATGGTTATTCATACGTTGAAAAACGTGGAAACATGGAAGATCTCCCTAACAACTATCGCAATACCGCTGGTCATCGCATCTGGGGGGCCGGGGATCTGTTCGTTGACCTCTATCACGGTGAACGTATTGGCCAACATCACTTTTTCGGTATTCATGTTGCCAATGGTGGTGCGGACGGCTGGTACGAGTTCAGAAATGGTGGGGAATTCATTGCCAGTTCGACAGTCGGCGCCGGAGGCGGGGGCGGGGGCGGTTCAAAACTCTACCCTGATGGTAATATTTCAGGTTCACTATGGGGGGGTTATCTGTTCAATTACATTAATAATCGCACCCATGTAGCCGGCGGCCGTAATGCCTGGTGGTACAAAGATGAAGCCTCGGGACTGATATTTCAGGGTGGAATCGTTAATCGAGCTTCAGACGTTACCTGGGTAGGATTCCCAATAGGGTATCAGAGAGAGTGTTTCGGCATTCAGATGACTTTACATAGCCGCGTAGGTGATAGTTCGTCCAATATTGAAGCTCGTAATCCGCAGAATGGCGGCTTTGATGCAGTCATGTTTAGCAATGAGCGCCAAGCATTTTGGTGGGCTGTAGGAGTATAAATATGACTTATGGATATAGCGCAACAACCAATACATTTTATGTAATCGAAAATAAAGCTGGCTATGAGCAATTCGGCAACTGGCCCACAGATGTTAAACCTGTTCCCGATAAGGTATGGGAGACATTTATTGAACAAGGCCCCCCGGGAAAAATGCGCGGTGCAAGTGAAAATGGCTTCCCGACTTGGGTAGATATTCCCGCACCAACACAAGAGCAAGCAATAGAAAGTGCCACGATACAGAAAGTAAGGTTAATGGCTGAAGCGACGAAAACAATAGCCCCGTTGCAAGATGCTGACGATCTAGGTATTGCAACAGCGGATGAACTGGAGAAGCTAAAAAGCTGGAAAATATACCGGGTGCAGTTGAGTCGTCTTACCCCCGAAGATGCCCCAAACATCCGCTGGCCATTGACTCCAGAAGCATAAGCCTCAAAACAACGTTTCAGCTGATAAAAAAAGCGAGGACGAACCTGCCCTCGCCATAACATTCAGCACTTCTACACCGCAGCCGACAAGCCTGCTCCTGCAGGCTTTTTTACCCTCAGCCACCAAAGTAGCAATTGCAAGCCAAGCTAAATAATCCGCAAAACAATAACTTCCAGTATATTAAACTTACAATCAATCAGCTACCATGATGATAGTGTGGGAATAACATCATTCTCAACGCTCAGGCTTCGTTCAAAAATCACTCAGACAGGGAACATAGTCGCAATATGGCGGAACCGGATCCTCCCGCCCTTATCAATACTTCAATAAACTACACGCACAAAGAGGTTGTCATGCAAGTTAAAAAAACGCTGCTCGCCCTGGGGTTACTGCTGCCTATGGCGGCGATGGCTATGCCGAAAGGCTTTGTCGATCCCACCACCTTCAAAGGCAGCGAGGCGGAAAAACAGTCGGCGATCAACTACATCAAAGCCAGAACGCAAAAAGATATGAAAACCATCGGGGTCGATAGCCCGGCCACATTACGCATGATGGAACAGAGCAATCTGGACGCCTTTAAACAGCTGACGGCGGCTACCGATAAGAAACTGCTGAAAAAAGTCATCAAGACGTATTGCGGCCAGATCGATATGTGCACCTATCAAAACCTGAAGATGATGTACGACCGCGATCTTGAGGCCAGCAAGCAGGACTTAAACTGGTAAGCTCCCTGTTTTTATTTGACCATAAAAAAAGGGTCTGCCATCAGGCAGACCCTTTTATCACTATTAACTTTCGGATGCAGCGTTAGCCGACGCGGTTCAGACGCTCTTTGATACGAGCAGCCTTACCAGTACGCTCACGCAGGTAGTACAGTTTGGCTTTACGAACGGCACCACGACGTTTCACAGTAATGCTGTCGATTACTGGGGAGTGAGTCTGGAATACGCGCTCAACACCTTCGCCGTTGGAAATCTTACGAACAGTGAATGCAGAGTGCAGACCGCGGTTACGGATAGCGATAACCACGCCCTCGAATGCCTGCAGACGTTTTTTGCTACCTTCAACGACCCATACCTTAACTTCCACGGAATCACCCGGACGGAACGCAGGTACGTCTTGCTTCATCTGCTCTTGTTCAAGTTGCTTAATAATGTTGCTCATAATATGTCTCTTACCCTAGGTAAACTGATATATCGGCGTCGTCTTAGACGTTGCCTTCATAGTCCTGTTGCGAAGCCCGATGTTCCCGTTGGAACTCGGCCAGCAACACCTCTTGCTCGTCAGTCAGAGCTAGGCTTTCTAGAAGTTCAGGTCTTCTAAGCCAGGTTCGGCCCAGCGACTGCTTTAAGCGCCAGCGACGTATCTCGGCATGGTTTCCCGACAGTAAAACCGGCGGTACCTCCATCCCTTCCAACACCTCAGGCCGGGTATAGTGCGGGCAGTCCAGCAATCCGTCGGCAAAAGAGTCTTCTTCTGCTGACGCCTGACGTCCCAGCACGCCCGGAATAAATCGGGCGACCGAATCGATCAGGGTCATTGCCGGCAGTTCCCCGCCGCTGAGTACGTAATCGCCGATTGACCATTCTTCGTCAATTTCGGTTTGGATCACGCGCTCATCAATCCCTTCGTAGCGACCGCACACCAAAATCATCTTTTGGTTGGCCGCCAGTTCGCACACGCCGGTTTGATCCAGCTTGCGCCCCTGAGGTGAAAGATAAATCACCTTTGCACCCTCGCCTGCCGCTGTTTTCGCCGCTGCGATGGCTTCCCGTAAAGGTTGCACCATCATCAGCATTCCCGGGCCGCCGCCGTATGGGCGATCGTCCACGGTACGATGCCGGTCGTAGGTGAAGTCACGCGGACTCCAACACTGGACGCTCAGCAGGCCATTCTTTACTGCCCGGCCAGTCACTCCGTAATCGGTGATGGCGCGAAACATTTCAGGAAACAGGCTTACAATACCAATAAACACAAGCCAATCTCCGTACCGTTATTCCGCTTGCTTCGACCGTATAATCCGGAGGTCAAAAACCAGGATCCCAATCTGCCTCGATAACCTTGGCAGCGAGATCGACTTTCTTGATAACCTGCCCATGAAGGAATGGAATTAACCTCTCCTTCATACCGAATGCATCTTTCAGGTTTGCCCGCACGACCATCACGTCGTTTGAACCGGTCTCCATCATATCGATGACTTTGCCCAGATCGTAGCCGGAGGCGGTGACTACCTGGCAGCCCATCAGGTCTTTCCAGTAGTAATCATCCTCTTCCAACTGCGGAAGCTGATTGGAATCCACGACAATTTCGCAATTGGTCAGCAGATTCGCTTCATCCCGATCGTCAATGCCTTTGACCTTAACGATCAGATCCTGATTGTGGCGACGCCAGCTCTCAAGCTCAACGTGCTGCCACTGGCCCGCCTTCTGGATAAACCAGGGCTGATAGTCAAAAATGCTTTCGGCGTTCTCGGTGGATGAAAACACTCTGAGCCAACCACGAATGCCGTAACTGGAGCCCAGTTTGCCGAGTACAATCGGCTGCTCAGGCGCCAGCGGTTTATGTTGCTTGCTCATTGCCACCACCGCGACAGATTAAGCTGCTTTCTTAGCGTCTTTGATCAGCGCGTGAACGCGATCAGAAACGGTTGCACCCAGGCCGACCCAATGTTCGATGCGGTCCAGGTCCAGACGCAGTGCTTCAGCCTGACCAGAAGCGATCGGGTTGAAGAAGCCTACGCGCTCGATGAAGCGACCGTCACGAGCGTTGCGGCTGTCGGTCACTACTACTTGATAAAACGGACGCTTTTTAGCGCCGCCACGTGCCAAACGAATTGTTACCATAACATCCTCTTTAGTTAATAAAACAGCCGGGCCCCATTGAGGGACGGGGCCCGGTTGCAATATAAAAAGCCCGAAAATTTTACTCATTTTGGCGCAAAAAGCAATCTAAAGCGTAGATTGCCGCTAATTCGTTTTGTCGCCATCACACTTTCGGACGTTTTTTTGCCGCAAGCGGCAATACGGTCAGCGTCGCAATCACTGAAGATCGGCGACGCTTAGCGGCCCGGGAAGCCCGGCGGCATCATGCCCTTCATGTTGCGCATCATCTTCGCCATGCCGCCTTTTTTCATCTTCTTCATCATGCGCTGCATTTCGTCAAACTGCTTGAGCAGACGGTTGACGTCCTGCACCTGCATGCCGGAACCCGTCGCGATACGGCGCTTGCGCGACCCTTTGATGATT
This sequence comes from Serratia sp. FGI94, assembly GCF_000330865.1. NCBI lineage: Bacteria > Pseudomonadati > Pseudomonadota > Gammaproteobacteria > Enterobacterales > Yersiniaceae > Serratia > Serratia sp. FGI94. Next base: position 874,820 of record NC_020064.1, on the reverse strand, counting down.
TCCGGTTTGGCGCGCTCTTTCAGCGTCATCGAGTTGATGATCGCTTCCATACGCACCAGCACTTTGTCATCCATCTGCGATTTGACATTATCCGGCAGCTGGCCCGCGCCCGGCAGTTTGCTCAGCATGCTGGCCATACCGCCCATATTGCGCATCTGTTTCAGCTGGTCCAGGAAGTCGGTCAGGTCGAAGCCGTCGCCTTTTTTCAGCTTGCTGGCCAGTTTCTCAGCCTGCTCGCGGTCAACCTTGCTCTCGATATCTTCGATCAGCGACAGCACGTCGCCCATGCCGAGAATACGCGACGCCACACGGTCCGGGTGGAACGGCTCCAGCGCTTCGGTTTTTTCGCCGACGCCGAGGAATTTGATCGGTTTACCGGTGATATGACGGATGGAGAGCGCGGCACCGCCGCGCGCATCGCCGTCAACCTTGGTCAGCACCACGCCGGTCAGCGGCAGCGCTTCATTAAAGGCTTTAGCGGTATTGGCGGCGTCCTGGCCGGTCATGGCGTCGACCACAAACAGCGTTTCCACCGGGTTGATCGCCGCGTGCACCTGTTTGATTTCGTCCATCATCGCTTCGTCGACGTGCAAACGGCCGGCGGTATCGACGATCAGCACGTCGTAGAACTTCAGCTTCGCCTGCTGCAGCGCGCGGTTGACGATATCAAGCGGCTTGTCTTTGGCGTCAGACGGGAAGAAGTCGATGCCGACGTTTTCGGCCAGGGTTTCCAGCTGTTTGATCGCCGCAGGGCGATAAACGTCGGCAGACACTACCAGGACCTTCTTCTTCTGTTTCTCTTTCAGGAATTTGCCGAGCTTACCGACGCTGGTGGTTTTACCCGCGCCCTGCAGGCCCGCCATCAGCACCACTGCCGGCGGCTGGGCCGCCAGGTTCAGCTCGGTGTTCACCTCGCCCATCGCGGCGATCAGCTCGCCCTTAACGATTTTGACGAACTCCTGACCCGGCGTCAGGCTTTTGTTGACTTCATGACCGACCGCGCTCTCTTTTACGCGATTGATAAAGTCCCGCACTACCGGCAGCGCAACGTCGGCCTCCAGCAATGCCATCCGCACTTCGCGCAGGGTGTCTTTGATATTCTCTTCTGTCAGCCGCCCGCGGCCGCTGATATTGCGCAGTGTGCGCGATAATCGATCGGTTAAATTTTCAAACATCGTCTCAGGCTCAACGTAATGACAGGCCGCCATGGCGACACAATTGCGGCGATTATAACACGAAGCGTGAACGATCTCTGCCTCAGCGTTGGAGATCGGTTGGAGTGCGGCGCGCTCAACGCTATACTGACCCTTCGATTAACCACGCCGATGCCTAAAATAACGCTATGCCAGTATTTTCCATCGTGGCTTTGATAGCCTACCTGCTCAGCCTTGGACTGATCATTCCCAGCTTGTTGCGGCAGAATAGCGCATACCGTCGGCTCGCCATCATTTCCGCCGTGGTGGCGCTGGTCAGCCACGCCATTGCACTGCAGCAACGGGTGTTCGACGTCAGCACCGGACAAAACCTGAGCCTGCTGAACATCGGCTCGATTGTCAGCCTGATCATCTGCACCGTGATGACCATCGTCGCCTCGCGCAACCGCGGCTGGTTCCTGCTGCCGATCGTCTACAGCTTCGCCATGATCAACCTGGCCTTCGCCAGCCTGCTGCCCGGCGAATTTATCACCCATCTGGAGGCCAGCCCCGAACTGATGGTGCATATCGGCCTGGCGCTGTTCGCCTACGCTACGCTGATTATTGCCGCGCTGTACGCGCTGCAGCTGGCCTGGCTCGATTATTTGCTGAAGAACAAAAAGCTCAGCTTCAGCGCGGATATGCCGCCGCTGATGAGCATTGAACGTAAAATGTTTCATATCACGCAGATCGGCGTCGTATTGCTGACGCTAACCCTGTGCACCGGGCTGCTGTATATGGATAATCTGTTCAGCAAGGAGAACGTGCACAAGGCGGTGCTGTCGATTATGGCGTGGTTTGTCTATATCGTCCTGCTGTGGGGCCACTACCACGAAGGCTGGCGCGGCCGCCGCGTGGTCTGGTTCAGTTTCGCCGGGGCGTTCTTACTCACGCTGGCCTATTTCGGCAGCCGACTCATTCAGGAAATCATGGTGCGCTGAGCGCGCCATGCCTCATTCACCCATGAGGCTATTTTTCTCCATCTATAAGGAATCTCGCGTTGGAGCACGTTTCGACCGCCACCCTAATCATCATTCTGGTGATCATGATTGTGGTTTCCGCTTATTTTTCAGCATCCGAAACCGGCATGATGACGCTCAACCGCTATCGTCTTCGTCACCTTTCCAAACAGGGCAACCGTTCTGCCCGCCGGGTAGAAAAGCTGCTGCAAAAGCCTGACCGCCTGATCGGGCTGGTGCTGATCGGCAATAACCTGGTGAATATCCTGGCTTCTGCACTGGCAACCATCGTCGGGATGCGTCTGTATGGCGATCTGGGCGTGGCGATTGCTACCGGCGTGCTCACCTTCGCCGTCCTGCTGTTCGCCGAAGTGCTGCCGAAAACCTTTGCCGCCCTGTACCCGGAACGCATCGCGTTCCCCAGCAGTATGCTGCTGGCGCCGCTGCAAAAGGTCATGTTCCCGCTGGTATGGCTGCTGAACGGCATTACCAGCATCGTGCTGCGGCTGTTCGGCATCCGTATTAACCACCAGATCAGCGACGCCGTCAGTAAAGAAGAGCTGCGCACCATCGTCAACGAATCCCACTCGCAGATTTCACGCCGCTATCAGGACATGCTGATTTCGGTTCTCGATCTGGAAAAGGTCACGGTGGAAGACATCATGGTGCCGCGCAATGAGATCATGGGCATCGACGTTAACGATGACTGGAAGTCCATCATGCGCCAGCTGACGCACTCACCGCACGGCCGCATCGTGCTGTATCGCGACTCGCTGGACGACGCCATCGGCATGCTGCGCGTGCGCGAGGCCTACCGCCTGATGACGGAAAAGAACGAGTTTAACAAAGAGAACCTGCTGCGCGCCGCCGATGAGATCTACTACGTGCCGGAAGGCACCCCGCTTAACGTGCAGCTGGTCAAATTCCAGCGTAATAAAGAGAAAGTGGGCATCGTCGTTGATGAATACGGCGATATTCAGGGGCTGGTCACGGTAGAGGATATCCTGGAAGAGATCGTCGGCGACTTCACCACCTCCATGTCCCCGACGCTGGCGGAAGAGGTTACGCCGCAAAGCGACGGCTCGGTGCTGATCGACGGCACCGCCAACGTGCGGGAGCTGAACAAAGCCTTTAACTGGAACCTGCCGGCCATTGAAGCGCGCACTATCAACGGGCTGCTGCTCGAAGAGCTGGGGGAGATCCCGGAAAGCGGCACCCGCATCCGCATCGGCCACTATGATTTTGATATTCTGGACGTGCAGGACAATATGATTAAGCAGGTGCGCGTCACGCCGATTAAACCGCTGCAGGAAAGCGTGCAAAATAGTTAACGCTCGCGCGGCATCCATAAAAAAGACGCGATCATCGCGTCTTTTTTATTGTCTGCGGCCGGCACCTTATCAGATGTGCAGTTCCTGCAGCTTCTCTGCCGGCAGCGCCAGATCGTCGTTGCGGTTGACCACTACGTCGCGATCCAGAATATGCTTGGCGATATCCTGCGCTTCCTGCAGCGAGTGCATCTCATACGTCCCGCACTGGAATTCATTCAGCTCAGGGATTTTACGCTGGTCGGTCACCTTCAGCACGTCCGCCATCGCCGCTTTCCAGGCGTCAGCAACGCGTTGCTCTTCCGGCACGCCGATAAGGCTCATATAGAAGCCGGTGCGGCAGCCCATTGGCGAGATATCGATAATCTCTACGCCCTGGCCATTCAGGTGATTACGCATAAACCCTGCGAACAGGTGTTCCAGCGTATGAATGCCGCGCTCTGGCATCACTTCTTTGTTTGGGATGCAAAAACGCAGGTCAAACACGGTGATGGTATCGCCATGAGGAGTTTTCATGGTTTTCGCAACGCGGACAGCCGGGGCTGCCATGCGAGTGTGGTCTACGGTAAAGCTATCCAGCAGTGGCATGTTGTCACCTCCTCGTAAAAGAAAAATTATTTAGGATTTTTTTTAGCGATCCAAGGAAACCTTTTCCCACCCTGCGAGTCTCAGTATATGAAAGACGCGCATTTGTTATCATCATCCCTGTCATCAGAGATGCATATTTGGCCACATTGATGTGGCCTTTTTCTTTTTCAGCCCCCGCCGTTTGCCTTCAGGAACTGTTCAAAGCTTAGCGTATCCGCCGCTTCTGTGTCGCGCTGTCGTTGCCACGACTCGCGAGACTCCTGTGCAAACAGCTCGTCGCTGAGAATCTCCAGCGGTTCAGCGCGTAGCATCTGACGGTAATGCTCCGCCAGCTCCAACCCTACCTTACCGGTTCCGTCTTCCAGCATCGCCTTTAAGATGCGGGCGGAGAAGGTCTGCTCCGGATCGTCGAAAGCGGCGACCAGCCGATCGCACACCTGCTGATACGCCCGGTCGCCGGCTTCACTGTCCAGCACTTCCGCCACGCGTCGCAGATCGGCAAACAGCGCCTTGCCCACCTGGACCAGCGGTTTACGCGTATCGTTGCAGCCGATGCCGATGGTCTGCCCCGGTTTACGGCCTTCCAGAATCACGCGGTTCCAGTTTTTACGTGTACACAGCAATTCATCGCTGTTCATTTCCGGCGCGTCCGCCAGGGTGCACCAGATCAGGAACAGATCCAGGAAACGCGCCTGCACCGCATCGACGCCAATCGGCGAGAACGGGTTGATATCCAGCGAACGCACTTCGATATATTCAATGCCGCCGCGCAGCAAGGCATCAGACGGCGTCTCACCGCTGCGGGTTACGCGTTTGGGACGAATCGGCGCATACAGTTCATTTTCAATCTGCAGCACGTTGGTATTCAGCTGCAGGTAATGGTCGCCCTGCTTCACCCCTAGTTGCGCAAACTCTTCCGACGGTGTCGCTATCGCCTTCTTCAGCCCTGCAACATAGCTGTGCAGGTCGTTGAAGGTAATTCCCAGATTGCTTTGCGACTTGTTGGTATAACCCAGATCGCTCAGGCGCAGCGAGGTGGCATACGGCAGATACAGCATGCCGCGCCCGTTGCTTTCAAACGGCAGCGAGGTTTCCCGCCCCTTCAGGAACGAGGAGCAGATAGCCGGCGAGGCGCCGAACAGATAAGGGATCACCCAGCCAAAGCGGTAATAGTTGCGGATCAGGCGGAAATAACCGGCAGATATCTGCTCTTTACCGCTTTCCTCGTCCTCACCCCCCGCCCAGGCCCGCCAGAACTCCAACGGCAGCGAGAAGTTGTAGTGAACGCCGGAAATCGTCTGCATCAAGGCGCCATAGCGGTTTTTCAGCCCTTCGCGGTACAACGTTTTCATCCGGCCGATATTCGATGAGCCGAACTGCGCCAGTTCAATATCCTGCTCGGTGCCGATAAAACACGGCATGCTCAGCGGCCACATGCGCTCTTCGCCAATATTACGCGCCACGTAGCGGTGGATATCGCGCAAGAACGTCAGCAGGTGATCGATATTGTCATCAACCGGCGTAATAAACTCTAACAGCGCCTCGGCAAAATCCGTGGTAATCCAATGGTGCGTTAATGCTGCCCCCAGATGTTCCGGATGCCCGGTCGTCGCCAGCTTGCCATCGGCCGTTACGCGTAGGGTTTCGCGCTCAATACCGCGGCGAATGCCTTTTAATGCCTGAGGGTGGGCTTCCAACCAAGAAAGCGCCTGTGATACGTCCGGGATCAAATTGACCTCCCGCTCCAAAAAACGATGACTCGTAAGCATACTGAAACCACGCCCGAAGAATATTGTATTCATTCCCACCCATGCCGGCCGCGGCAGCGCGCACGCCGTTCACCGCCAACCTAATGGCGTTTGGGGTTATGTTTAACTTCGTTAGTGCCACCAGGAAATCCCCTGTAGCGTTATCATAGTCAAAATGACGTAACGCAGCGCTTTTCCGATCGTCAGAAACAGCACCACAGGTCCCCATGGCATGCGCAGCCAACCTGCCAACACGCACAACAAATCGCCCACTACCGGCAACCAACTGAGCAACAGCGCAGCAGGGCCAAAGCGTTGCAACCACTTCAGCGCCGTTTCCAGCCCGCGTTGTGGTTTTAACGCCGGTAACAGGCGCCCGATAATCACATTGGTCAACCCGCCAAGCGTATTGCCCAACGTCGCCGCCAACACTAACCATGCGGGGGCAACCAGACTTTTCGTCAGCAAGGCGACCAGAAGAATTTCTGAATTTCCCGGCAGCAGCGTCGCACTGAGAAAACTGCTGCCGAACAATGAAAGTAGCGTTAGCGTACTACTCACAGCGTACGGACGTCTACCACCGCCATATTGGCGCTGCGCGCCGCCTGAATGCCAAAGTCCGCATCTTCAAACACCACGCACTGTTCCGGCGCTACGCCTATCAGTTCAGCGCAGCGCAGAAACGTCTCCGGTTCCGGCTTGTGACGTTGGACATCATCAGCGCCGACAATCGCGTCAAAGCACTGATACAGCCCCAGATGGCGCAGCAGTCGCTCCGCCATACGGTGTTCACTGCCAGTGCCCACCGCCATCGGACGGCGGCCATGATAAGACTTCACCACCTCCGCCAGCGGCAACGGACGCACGCTGTCGAGCAGCATCGCTTCCACCGCGCGAGTTTTCTCTGCGGCGAGCTGATGAGGATCAAGATCGGCCTGATGAGCGGTAAGAATCGCTTCGGCGATGCGCCAGGCCGGCGAACCGTTCAGCGCCACCACGGCAGACTCGTCAAACGTCATGCCATAGCGCCCCAGCACGTCACGCCACGCCTGCCGGTGTGTGGGTTCGGTATCCAGAATCGTGCCGTCCATGTCAAAGATCAGACCTTGGTAGCGATCGTACATCGTTACTCCATGATCATTGCGGAAAGAAAACTACTTTATCGCAAAGCAGGGAAATTGTCGCCGATCGCGTGATGTCTGAAAATGCCGCGTTGTGGGTAAGGACTTCATGGATGATGCGGAGAACAGAAAGCGAAAAACCCGCCGAAGCAGGTTTCTCTTAGAGGGGGCATCCGGGAGGATGATTCGGCTGCGCCTCCCCTGCGGGCCGTTGCTGACGCAACGTTGTCTCTCTGCGCTCGGCTCGAACCTCCAACCGCTCTCCTCGCGGCCGGAAAAGCGAAAAACCCGCCGAGGCGGGTTTTTCTTAGATGGTGCATCCGGGAGGATTCGAACCTCCGACCGCTCGGTTCGTAGCCGAGTACTCTATCCAGCTGAGCTACGGATGCATTGTCTATTTTTGCTTTCCTGATAATCAGGTAAGACTTGAAGAATGGTGCATCCGGGAGGATTCGAACCTCCGACCGCTCGGTTCGTAGCCGAGTACTCTATCCAGCTGAGCTACGGATGCACAGTAATTCTTTTTGATACCGTATGGTATTTTGTTACTCACCCTACCATACTGCTCTATGGCGTGACACGAGTTCGAATTACGACGTTCAAACACATGCCTAAATATGGTGCATCCGGGAGGATTCGAACCTCCGACCGCTCGGTTCGTAGCCGAGTACTCTATCCAGCTGAGCTACGGATGCAAATGGCGGTGAGGCGGGGATTCGAACCCCGGATGCAGCTTTTGACCGCATACTCCCTTAGCAGGGGAGCGCCTTCAGCCTCTCGGCCACCTCACCAACACGCTTCTTTCGAATTGTGCCTAACTCGCTTTAGAGAAGCTCATCGGCACTGCGTGGCGCACATATTACTTTCCCCGACTTATAAGTCAAACAATTTTTCCCAACTTATTTTTGTTTGCACACTTCGCAGGCAATATGGGCAATTCGACGACAAAAAGGGTGTTTTATCAACAGGCAAACGGCGATAGGCCGGCAATAAAGTGAATAACGCCCAGAGAAAAAATTGTCAGCGAGAGAGGGAAAAACCAGAGGAAAGAGAGAAAAAAGGCAGAAGCGTCCCGTCAGAGGCAACGAGACGCTACGATTGAAATCAGTAAGTCGTCTGCTGAGACTTCTCGGCCTGGATACGTTGATAGATTTCTTCCCGGTGTACGGACACTTCTTTCGGAGCATTTACACCAATACGAACCTGGTTGCCTTTTACCCCTAGCACTGTGACCGTAACCTCATCGCCAATCATGAGGGTTTCACCAACTCGACGAGTCAGAATTAACATTCTTTGCTCCTTGAAAGATTAAAAGAGTCGGGTCTCTCAGTTTCCCCGCCATTATCCATCATATGTGGTGAAAAAGTAAGCCATAGAACCCACAATAAATGTAAGTAGACTTGGTATCACCCCAGTTAATGATAAGTTTAGCCGACCTGAAAAACTTTGTTCCCGTTATTATAACCGCATTGTTTTAGCACCCTGAAAAAACGCCATAATCAACAATAGGTTATGGCGTTCATCTGGGCTATTTATTTATATTCACAGTTTCGAAGCCACCCAGGCTTCTACGCTGCCTAATGCCGCAGGCAAGGCGTCGACGTCGCTTCCCCCCGCTTGCGCCATATCCGGACGACCACCGCCCTTGCCACCCACCTGCTGGGCGACGCTGCCGATCAGCTCGCCGGCTTTTACCCGGTCGGTCAGATCTTTGGTCACACCAGCAATCAGGCTGACTTTACCGTCAGCAGCCGTAGCCAGAACGATGATTGCAGAACCCAGTTGATTTTTAAGATCGTCAACCATGGTACGCAGCATTTTCGGTTCAACGTTATCCAGCTGGCTAACCAGCAGCTTCACGCCGTTCACCAATTGCGCCTTACTGGACAGCGACGCGCTTTCCGACGCCGCCTGTTGGTCTTTAAGCTGCTGCAGCTCTTTTTCCAACACGCGGGAACGATCGAGCACCGCACGTACCTTGTCCGTCAGGTTGTTGCTGTCACCTTTCACCAGGTGGGCAACCCCCTGCAGTAAATCACTCTGCTGATGCAGTGAGGCTATCGCGCCTTCACCGGTCAGCGCTTCAATACGGCGGATCCCCGCGGCCGTACCCGACTCGCTCTGAATACGGAACAGACCGATATCACCGGTGCGGGCCACATGGGTGCCGCCACACAGTTCGGTAGAGAAGTCGCCCATGGTCAGTACGCGCACATGGTCATCGTACTTCTCACCGAACAGCGCCATCGCGCCCTTCTCTTTCGCATCCTCCAGCGCCATCACCTCGGTCTGCACCGGCAGATTACGACGCACCTGCTGGTTGACCAGGTCTTCCACCGCACGCAGCTGTTCCGGCTTGATCGCCTCAAAGTGCGAGAAATCAAAACGCAGGTATTTATCGTTAACCAGAGAGCCTTTCTGCGCCACATGCTCACCCAACACCTGGCGTAATGCCTCGTGCAGCAGGTGGGTGGCGGAGTGGTTCAGACGGATGCGATTGCGGCGCGCCTGATCGATCTCGGCATCAACACTGTCGCCGACTTTCAGCGTACCTTGCGCCAGCTTGCCCTGATGACCGAGCGCCTGACCATATTTTTGCGTATCGGCGACGACAAATTCCGCCGCTGCCGCTTTCAGCACCCCTTTATCACCAACCTGGCCGCCAGACTCGCCGTAGAACGGCGTGCTGTCCAGCACCACCACTGCGTCTTCGCCGGCATGGATTGCTTCAACGGGTTGGCCGTCACGGAACAGTGCGGTAACCTTGGCCTGCAGCTTGTCATGGTCATAGCCGCAGAACTCGCTGGTGCCATCAACGCGGATCATACTGTTGTAATCAGCGCCGAAGCCGCTGGATTCACGCGCACGACGGCGCTGCGCTTCCATCGCCTCGTCAAAGCCAGCCTCATCAACCTTCAGGCCGCGCTCGCGGCAAACGTCTGCGGTCAGATCAACCGGGAAGCCGTAGGTGTCATACAGACGGAAGGCCGTTTCACCGTCCAGCGTATCACCCTGCAGCTTGGACAGCTCTTCATCTAGCAGCGCCAAACCACGCTCCAGCGTGCGGGCAAACTGCTCTTCTTCCGTTTTCAGCACCTGCTCAACCATCGCCTGCTGGCTCTTCAGCTCTTCAGCCGCCGGCCCCATCACTTCGATCAACGGCGCAACCAGCTTGTAGAAGAAGGTATCTTTTGCACCCAGCATATTGCCGTGACGTACCGCGCGGCGAATGATGCGACGCAGCACATAGCCACGGTTCTCATTGGATGGGATAACGCCGTCGGAAACCAGGAAGGCGCAAGAACGAATATGGTCGGCGATAACGCGCAAGGATTTGTTATCCAGATCGGTCGCGCCGGTGACTTTGGCAACCGCCGCAATCAGGGTGCGGAACAGATCGATTTCATAGTTGGAATTAACGTGTTGCAGTACCGCGGTGATACGCTCCAGTCCCATGCCGGTATCAACCGATGGTTTAGGCAGCGGCAGCATCGTGCCGTCAGCCTGACGGTTAAACTGCATAAAGACGATATTCCAAATCTCGATATAACGGTCGCCATCCTCTTCCGGGCTGCCCGGAGGGCCGCCCCAGATGTGATCGCCGTGATCGTAGAAAATTTCGGTACACGGACCGCACGGGCCGGTATCACCCATCTGCCAGAAGTTATCGGAAGCAAACGGCGCGCCCTTGTTGTCGCCGATGCGAATGATGCGTTCAGCAGGGATACCGATTTCGTTCTGCCAGATAGCAAACGCTTCATCATCGGTTTCGTAGACGGTCACCCACAGCTTTTCTTTCGGCAGGTTAAACCAGTTTTCACCGGTCAGCAGTTCCCAGGCATAGGCAATGGCGTCACGTTTGAAGTAATCACCGAAGCTGAAGTTACCCAGCATTTCGAAGAAGGTATGGTGGCGCGCGGTGTAACCGACGTTTTCCAGGTCATTATGCTTACCACCTGCGCGTACGCAGCGCTGAGAGGTGGTCGCGCGGGTATAAGCGCGTTTATCCAGCCCCAGGAAAACATCTTTGAATTGGTTCATACCGGCGTTGGTAAACAGCAACGTCGGATCATTGTTAGGCACCAGGGAGCTGCTTGCTACGACCTGATGACCTTTACTATGAAAGAAATCGAGAAACGCTTGACGGATCTCAGCGGTGCTCTTGCTCATATTTTTCCCGGAAAGACTAGAATAACGATACGTGAACAGGGCGCGCGTCATCCTTACGATGGCAGCCTGCTCACGAACTAAAGTGGGGATAAGATAAATTTTCTTCAGAGGGAAGTAAAACCCCGTGTGCGATGATTACGCAAAATCACGGTAAATCGACTGAATTTCTTCCTGGAAAAAGCCTCGATAAAGCAGATAACGCTGCACTTTAGCTTTGTCTTTCCACTCTTTCGGCAATGGTTCGCCAAATTTGCGCTGAGCAACCTCTTTGGCCTGTTCGCACCAGTCGATGTCACAGTCGGCCAACGCCGTCTGCACCACCTCTTTATCCACACCCTTTTGCATCAGCTCGGAACGAATGCGCTGCGCGCCGTAGCCCTTACGGCTGCGGCTGCCGATATAGCTCGCAGCAAAACGCCGATCGTCCAACCAATTATGCTGATAACAATAATCAATGACCTGTTCGACAACGGCTGGGTCGGTGGGTTCATCGCAAGATGGGGAGTCGTTTTTGTCGGAGAATCTGGCGCGGGAGAAAAACGGCTGCGCCGCAAGCTTGCGGCGCAGTTCGTCTTCACTATGATCGCGTTGTGACAGCAAGCGCATCGCGCGGCTCAGCAGGTCATTCAGCGTGTTTCCGGTCTTTGGGGAAACCCGTTCGTTCATAGGATTACAACCTTGGCGTGCGGCGATACGCCAGAATCAGTGCGTACCGCCACTGTCGCGATTAAAACTCTTCGCTGGTTTCAGCTTCGTCATCGAAGCCTTCATCCGCTTCAACGGCGCTGCTGTGCAGCAGCAGATCGCGCAGCTTCTTGTCCAGTTCGGCGGCAATTGCCGGGTTTTCCTTCAGGAAGTTGCAGGCATTTGCCTTACCCTGGCCAATTTTATCGCCGTTGTAGCTGTACCAGGCGCCGGCTTTTTCAATCATCTTGTGCTTCACGCCCAGGTCAATCAGCTCACCGCGGCTGTTGATGCCTTCGCCGTACATGATCTGGAATTCAGCCTGTTTGAACGGTGCGGCAACCTTGTTCTTCACCACTTTTACGCGGGTTTCACTACCGACCACTTCATCGCCCTCTTTAATCGCGCCGATACGGCGGATATCCAGACGAACGGACGCATAGAACTTCAGCGCGTTGCCGCCGGTGGTGGTTTCCGGGTTGCCGAACATCACGCCGATTTTCATACGGATCTGGTTGATGAAGATCAGCAGCGTGTTGGCATTTTTCAGGTTACCGGCCAGCTTACGCATTGCCTGGCTCATCATACGCGCCGCCAGACCCATGTGCGAATCACCGATTTCACCTTCGATTTCCGCTTTTGGCGTCAGCGCCGCAACGGAGTCGACGATGATCACGTCAACCGCGCCGGAGCGGGTCAACGCGTCACAGATTTCCAGCGCCTGCTCGCCGGTATCCGGCTGAGAACACAGCAGGTTATCGATATCTACACCCAGCTTTTTCGCATACACCGGATCCAACGCGTGTTCGGCATCGATAAAGGCGCAGGTTTTGCCTTCGCGCTGCGCGGCGGCGATAACCTGCAGCGTCAGGGTGGTTTTACCGGAGGATTCCGGCCCGTAGATTTCAACGATACGGCCCATCGGCAGGCCGCCGGCGCCCAGTGCGATATCAAGTGACAGTGAGCCGGTAGAGATCGTTTCCACATCCATGGAACGGTCTTCACCCAGACGCATGATGGAGCCTTTGCCGAATTGTTTTTCAATCTGGCCCAGTGCCGCAGCTAACGCCTTTTGCTTGTTCTCATCAATAGCCATTTTTGCTCCTTCGTTGCGCAATGTCGGTGTTACCCCACACTGCCACTGAATGTATGTTGTGCAGGAAATGTCACTAATTATACTGTACAGTCATACAGTATCAAGCCTAATTTTATAAAAATTCGTCGAGCACGGTTTGCAGCGCGAAAACCGTCGCCTGCAGCCGGACGGCGTCGCGATCGCCGCTGAAACGCCTCTCGCACGCCAGCACCCGCCCCGAGCGTTCGGCAAAGCCGAACCATACGGTGCCGACCGGTTTCGCCGCGCTGCCGCCGTCCGGCCCGGCGATGCCGCTGACCGACAGCGCGATATCGGCGTCGGCCGCATGCAGCGCGCCCTGCGCCATTTCACGCACCACCGCTTCGCTGACCGCGCCATGCACCTGCAGCGTGCTCTCGGAAACGCCCAGCAGCTGGTGCTTCGCCCGGTTGCTGTAGGTGACAAAACCGCGATCGAAGTAGGCAGAGCTGCCGGCAATATCGGTGATCGCCTTGGCGATGCCGCCGCCGGTGCAGGACTCCGCCGCCGTGATCCAGCGCCCGTCGGCCTTCAGTTTTTCGCCGACGGCCACGCTAAGTTTACGCAGGTTCTCTTCGCTCATCACGCCCCCTCAATGAATCATCGCTATATGCGCCCGATAGTAGCATTTATCAAGCGCCGGCGACGGCGGGATCGGCAAATTGCGCTGCGCAGCGCAAAAGCGGCGAGGTTTTAAGCTGCCAAGCAAGCTGCTAGTATCAGAGGAGGTGCCCAGGTAACGGGCAACGCGCGATAGCGCACGCAACAAGGATGCTGGTAGCCGGCAGTAATCAGCGCCGATGACCATAGGATGAGCGAGTGAAAAAAACGTTTGGCGTATTCTTTCCGTTATATACCACAACGCTGCTGATGCTGTTGGGATCCGGGCTGCTGACTACCTATATCTCCTTGCGTCTGGCCTCGATTCACGTCACCGGCGGCCTGATCGGCGCCATCACCGCCGCCAACTATATCGGGCTGGTGGTCGGCGGCAAGGTCGGCCACTTTTTGATTGCGCGCGTCGGGCATATCCGCGCCTACGTCTCCTGCGCGGGCATTATTACCGCTGCGGTGCTGGGACACGGCCTGACCGAATACATCCCGGTTTGGGTGGTGCTGCGCATGATTATCGGCCTGTGCATGATGTGCCAGTTTATGGTGTTGGAAAGCTGGCTTAACGATCAGGCCGAGTCCAATCAGCGCGGCGTGGTCTTCGGTTTCTACATGGCCGCCACCTATCTGGGCCTGTCCCTCGGCCAGGTGGTGTTGATGCTGCAGACCGATCTGGGCATCAGCACCCTGCTGATTATCGCCCTGTGCTTCGCGCTCTGCCTGGTGCCCATCGCCCTCACCACCCGCACCAACGTCCGCCATATGTCGCCGGCGCCGCTGGAGCTGCGCTACTTTATCCGCACCATTCCCAGCGTGCTGGCCAGTACGCTGGTGATCGGCATGGTGGTCGGCTCGTTTTACGGCCTGGCGCCGGTGTATACCAGCCAGCAGGATTTAAGCACCCAGCATACCGGCCTGTTTATGGCACTGGCGATTTTCGCCGGCCTGGTGGCGCAGTTCCCGCTGAGCTGGCTGTCCGATCGTTATAACCGTACGCTGCTGATGCGTCTCAACGCCATTTTGCTGGTGCTGGCGGCGCTGCCGCTGGCGATTCTGCCGCACATCACCTTTCCGCTGCTGCTGGCTATCGGCTTTGTCGTCAGCATGCTGCAGTTTACGCTCTATCCGCTGGCGGTGGCGCTGGCCAATGACCTGGTCGAACCGGAGCGCCGCGTGTCTCTGGCGGCCTGTCTGCTGATGGCCTTCGGCGTGGGCGCCAGCATCGGACCGCTGACGGTCGGCATGCTGATCCAGCCGCTGGGCGGCAATATCCTGTATGTGTTTTTCGCCCTGTGCGGCGTGTTGATTGTCGGCTTCAGCCGCACGGTGAAAGAGGACGAGTCGCAGTTCGTCGAGGATGCGCCGCTACCGCATATCCCGATGCCGGACAGCCTGGTCAGTTCGCCGCTGTCGCCGGCGCTGAACCCGACCTTCGATGAACAAACGATTCATGACACCATGCCGCCGCCGGAAGCCGCGCCGGATCCGGTTGAGACAGAACCTGCCGAGGCCGAAGCGGAGCCTGCCGACGTCGCAGCGGAGGAAGAGGAGCCGCCTGCGCAAGGGGCCGACCCGGATGAGGACACCGGGCTGAAGAAAGCCTACACCATGCTGTAAGCCAACAAAAAGGAGGTTGATGACAAAGTGCTCTGGTAGCTCAAGATACCCGGGCCTAGCGTAACGAGGGGTGCTCCGGCGGCTAATGCCGCTACGACCCCATCGCCACGCTCTCCCTAATAACGAACTTTGTCAGCAGTCTGAAAGGGCGTCACCGGCCCTTTTTGCTGCTCAGAATACGCTGCCGCCGCGCCGCGCGCGGCCGACCGCCTCACCCAGTTGCCATACCGCCATCGCGTAGTGCGTACTGTGGTTATAGCGGGTGATGGTGTAGAAGTTGGGCAGCCCGTACCAGTACTGATAGTCGCTGCCCATATCCAGGCGCAGCAGGCTCACTTCCTGATCGTGGCCCAGCCCGCCCTGCGGCGTCAGCCCCGCAGACTGCAGGGCGCCGACCGTATAGCGGGTCTTGAAGCCGTGCTCCATATATGGCGCCTGGCCGCTGGCCGGCACCGCAACCAGCGCATCGCGCTGCCAGCCGTGCGCGCGGAAATAGTTTGCCACGCTGCCGATCGCGTCCTCAGGATCCCACAGGTTAATGTGCCCGTCGCCGTTAAAATCGACCGCGTAATCCTTGAAGGAGGACGGCATAAACTGGCCGTATCCCATCGCACCGGCATAAGAGCCGCGCAGTTCCAGCGGATCGCGCTGCTCTTTACGCGCCATCAGCAGGAAGGTTTCCAGTTCTCCGGTAAAGTAGGTCGCACGGCGGGGATAATCGAAGGAGAGCGTTGCCAGCGCGTCGATAATGCGCGTTTTGCCCATCACCCGTCCCCAGCGGGTTTCCACCCCGATGATGCCGACGATGATTTCCGGCGGCACGCCGTAGACCCGGTGCGCGCGCTCCAGCGCATCGGCATACTGATTCCAGAAGGCTACGCCGTTGGGAATATTATCCGGAGTAATGAATTTATTACGGTACCGCAGCCAGGCACCGTTTGGCCCGGAAGGCGGCTGGCCGGTCGGTCTTGGCGCCTGACGATCCATCAGCCGGATCACCCAGTCCAGTCGCTTGGTCTGCGCGAAAACATCATGCAGCTGCTGGCGATCAAAGCCGTGCTCGCGCACCATTTTGTCGATAAAGCGCTGGGCCGACGCGTTGTAGGCATAATCGCCGGACAGCATCGGATTGACGTGATCGGCTTCCAGCAGGAAACCGCCTTGCACCGCACGGCCCTGCGGCGGCTGGGTGGTATTTTCCGGCTTGCTGCTGCAGGCGGAAAGTAAAACGACCAAGGGAATAAGAGGGGCAAATTGACGCATCAGGTATCCATACAGCCAGGCTAAAAATATTTTGGTTATGGTAAATCATAGACGGTGATGCACAAACAGGAATATTCGCATCGAATAATCAGTCAAATACCGCCCATTTTTCCGCTACTGGTACCCGTAATGCGAACGATTTGGCAGAAGCAGAGGAAAAAAGCGCCGGCGCTTGCAGATGCGTTTGAAACTGCGTTATCACCTGTTAACATCTTCACTCTACAGAGCAGCCGGCATTTAGCCTTCTTGCAGGACGCTTCAACGTGGCTACGGTAAGCATCATGCTCATGACGCATAATCAGAACATAACGCAGTGAACATTATGGAAAACAAAGAATACGTCGAACACACGCCGATGATGCAGCAATACCTGCGCTTAAAGGCGCAGCATCCTGAAATTCTGCTGTTCTATCGGATGGGTGACTTCTACGAGCTGTTTTATGACGATGCCAAGCGCGCTTCACAGCTGTTGGATATCTCCCTGACCAAGCGCGGCGCCTCCGCGGGCGAACCTATCCCGATGGCCGGCGTGCCGCACCATGCGGTAGAAAACTATTTGGCCAAGCTGGTGCAGCTGGGCGAATCCGTCGCCATCTGTGAGCAGGTCGGCGATCCCGCCGCCAGCAAAGGCCCGGTGGAGCGCAAAGTGGTGCGCATCGTCACGCCCGGCACCGTCAGCGACGAAGCGCTGCTGCAGGAGCGGCAGGACAATCTGCTAGCCGCCATCTGGCAGGACGCGCGCGGCTTCGGCTACGCCACGCTGGACATCAGCTCCGGCCGTTTCCGCGTTGCCGAGCCGGAAGACGTGGAAACCATGGCGGCCGAACTGCAACGCACCAATCCGGCCGAGCTGCTGTACCCGGAAAACTTTGAGCAGATGGCGCTGATCGAACAGCGCCACGGCCTGCGCCGCCGCCCGCTGTGGGAGTTTGAGCTGGACACCGCGCGTCAGCAGCTGAACCTGCAGTTCGGCACCCGCGATCTGACCGGCTTCGGCGTAGAACAGTCGCAGCAGGCGCTGCGCGCCGCCGGCTGTCTGCTGCAGTATGTCAAAGATACCCAGCGCACCGCGCTGCCGCACATCCGCGGCATCACCATGGAGCGCCAGCAGGACGGCATCATTATGGACGCCGCCACCCGCCGTAACCTGGAAATCACCCAAAGCCTGTCCGGCGGCAGCGAAAACACCCTGGCGGCGATCCTCGACCGCACCGTCACGCCGATGGGCAGCCGGATGCTGAAGCGCTGGCTGCATATGCCGACGCGCGACGTTAAGGTGCTGAACAACCGCCAGCAGGCGATTGGCGCATTACAGGATCTGACCGCCGACCTGCAGCCGCCGCTGCGCCAGGTGGGCGATCTGGAGCGTATTCTGGCGCGTCTGGCGCTGCGGACCGCACGCCCGCGCGATCTGGCGCGTATGCGTCACGCCTTCCAGCAACTGCCGGATATTCGCGCGCTGCTGCAGGACGTCGAGGCAACGCACGTGCAGCAGTTGTTGGCGCTGGTCGGCCAGTTCGACGAGCTGCAGGACCTGCTGGAGCGCGCAGTGGTTGAAGCACCGCCGGTGCTGGTGCGTGACGGCGGCGTCATCGCCACCGGCTATAATGCCGAGCTGGACGAATGGCGTGCTCTGGCGGACGGCGCCAGCGACTACCTCGATCGGCTGGAGATCCGCGAGCGTGAAAAGCTGGGCCTGGATACGCTGAAGGTCGGCTTCAACGGCGTACACGGTTACTATATTCAGGTCAGCCGCGCCCAGAGCCATCTGGTGCCTATTCATTACGTACGCCGCCAGACGCTGAAAAACGCCGAGCGTTACATCATTCCCGAACTGAAGGAGTATGAGGACAAGGTTCTCACCTCCAAGGGCAAAGCGCTGGCAATTGAAAAGGCGCTGTATGACGAGCTGTTCGACCTGCTGCTGCCGCATCTGGGCGAGCTGCAGCAAAGCGCCAGCGCACTGGCGGAACTCGACGTGCTCGCCAACCTAGCGGAGCGGGCGGAAACGCTCAACTATGCCTGCCCGACCATGAGCGAGCAGCCAGGCATCCGCATCACCGAAGGCCGCCACCCGGTGGTGGAGCAGGTGTTGAGCGAGCCGTTTATCGCC
This sequence comes from Serratia sp. FGI94, assembly GCF_000330865.1. NCBI lineage: Bacteria > Pseudomonadati > Pseudomonadota > Gammaproteobacteria > Enterobacterales > Yersiniaceae > Serratia > Serratia sp. FGI94. Next base: position 856,310 of record NC_020064.1, on the reverse strand, counting down.
AACCCGGTCGCACTGTCGCCGCAGCGTCGCATGTTGATCATTACCGGTCCGAACATGGGGGGTAAAAGCACCTATATGCGACAAACGGCGCTGATCGTGCTGATGGCGCATATCGGCAGCTACGTGCCGGCCGCTAAAGCCAGCATCGGCCCGGTCGACCGTATCTTTACCCGCGTCGGCGCGGCGGACGATCTGGCCTCCGGCCGCTCCACCTTTATGGTGGAGATGACCGAAACCGCCAATATTCTGCACAACGCGACCGAACATAGCCTGGTGCTGATGGATGAAATCGGCCGCGGCACCTCGACCTACGACGGTCTGTCGCTGGCCTGGGCCTGCGCTGAAAATCTGGCTAACCGCATCAAGGCGATGACGCTGTTCGCCACCCATTACTTCGAGCTGACTACCCTGCCGGAGAAAATGGAAGGCGTGGTTAACGTGCATCTGGACGCGCTGGAGCATGGCGACACCATCGCCTTTATGCACAGCGTGCAGGACGGCGCCGCCAGCAAGAGCTACGGGCTGGCGGTAGCCGCGCTGGCCGGCGTACCGCGCGACGTCATCAAACGCGCACGGCAGAAGCTGCGCGAGCTGGAAACGCTCTCCAACCACACCGCTGCCGGTACGGTAGACGCCACTCAGATGACGCTGCTGGCCGAAGAGACCTCGCCGGCGGTAGAGGCGCTGGAGACGCTGGATCCGGATTCACTCAGCCCGCGTCAGGCGCTGGAGTGGATTTACCGTCTGAAAAGCCTGGTCTAATCCGCCTTACCGGCCATAAAAAAACGGTGAGCTAACGCTCACCGTTTTTATTTCATCCTCAGGCAACCGAGATTATTCGCGGAACAGCGCCTCAATGCTCAACCCTTGCGTCTGCAGGATTTCACGCAGGCGACGCAGCCCTTCCACCTGAATCTGGCGCACGCGCTCACGCGTCAGGCCAATCTCGCGGCCAACGTCTTCCAGCGTCGCCGCTTCATAGCCCAGCAGGCCGAAACGTCGCGCCAGCACTTCACGCTGTTTGGCGTTCAGTTCGAACAGCCATTTGACGATGCTCTGTTTCATATCATCGTCCTGCGTGGTGTCTTCCGGGCCGTTATCCTTTTCGTCAGCCAGAATATCCAGCAGCGCTTTCTCCGAGTCGCCGCCCAGCGGCGTATCCACTGAGGTAATGCGCTCGTTTAGACGCAGCATGCGGCTTACGTCATCCACCGGCCGGTCGAGCTGCTCGGCAATCTCTTCGGCGCTCGGCTCATGATCCAGTTTATGTGAAAGCTCGCGCGCGGTGCGCAGATAGACGTTAAGTTCTTTGACGATATGGATAGGCAGGCGAATGGTGCGGGTCTGGTTCATGATCGCACGTTCAATGGTCTGCCGGATCCACCAGGTGGCATAGGTGGAGAAACGGAAACCTCGTTCCGGGTCGAATTTTTCGACCGCGCGGATCAGGCCCAGGTTACCTTCTTCAATCAGATCCAGCAGCGCCAGGCCGCGGTTGCTGTAGCGACGGGCGATTTTCACCACCAGACGCAGGTTACTTTCGATCATACGACGGCGGGACGGCACGTCACCACGTAGCGCCCGCCGCGCAAAATAAACTTCTTCCTCTGCGGTCAGCAGAGGCGAATAGCCGATTTCTCCGAGATAGAGCTGCGTTGCGTCTAGCACACGCTGGGTTACCCCTTGAGACAGCAGCTCTTCTTCAGCTAAATCATTCTCGCTGGCCTCGGTTTCAGCCAGCGCTTTTTCATCAAATGATTCCGCCTCAACTCCGTTCTCGTCGAAATCTGCATCACTGTGTAACTCGTTAACTTTCAGCGTATTGTGGCTCATAAGCTGCTCCTACCCGTGATACCGCGAGCAGAATATCAGCATATTCTGCCCAATCTATCGCTGCGGAAGATAACGCAGCGGGTTTACGGATTTCCCCTTGTAACGAATTTCAAAATGCAAACGTACTGAACTGGTTCCGGTGCTACCCATGGTGGCTATTTTTTGACCCGCCTTCACTTCTTGTTGTTCCCGGACCAGCATTGTGTCGTTATGAGCGTAGGCGCTCAGGTAATCATCATTATGTTTGATGATGATTAGATTACCGTAACCCCGTAAAGCATTGCCGGCGTACACAACGCGACCATCGGCGGTCGCAAAAATGGCTTGCCCACGAGTGCCAGCGATATCGACCCCTTTATTCCCACCGTCTGATGAGGAAAAGTTATCAATGACCTTACCGTCAGTCGGCCAACGCCAGGTACTGACTGGCGAATTATTACTGGCGGCGCTGCTCGCCGGAGGCGTAGCAACTGGCGCGGTAACAGGAGCAGTGGCGCTTCCCGCCGCGGCGGCTCCTGCTGCAGGTAACATCTTACCTACATTCTGTTTACCCGAATTGTCAGAATACGCGTTAGTTGGTTGAGAATCAACCGTTGCCGTTTGGATCTGACTGCTGGACGGTGGTTTAGGAATACCGCCAGCGGTGGCGTCCGTTGCCGCCACGACGCCGCCGCCGGCATTGGCTGAACCATTACCAAGTTGAATGGTTTGGCCAACATTCAGGCTATAAGGTTCAGGAATATTGTTGCGTTGCGCCAGGTCACGGAAGTCATTGCCGGTAATCCAGGCGATATAGAACAGCGTGTCGCCGCGCTTTACCGTATAGGTACTGCCGTTGTAGCTGCCTTTTTGAATTGAATCATAGCTGCGATTATAAACAATGCGCTCTTGCGGCGTGGCCTGCGCGGCCGGCACGGCGGCACTGCCGGCCGTCATCGGGCTGCCGCCACCGCCGTTAACGCTGCTGATAGGGGCAGAAGACGAACCGCTGTTCGTACAACCCGCCAACCACATACCGATCATCGTACACACCGCAACCCGGCGAAAAGTAATCATTGGGCTTCCCGTGCTCATGCTTCCCCCATTACAGCATCTATAGCCAAAAAATATCCTATACAGCGTAGCTGAGCTTTAAGTCTTTTCTCAGTTTCTGGCTGGAAAGGTTCCCCTGACCGACGCCCGAATACCAGGCCATCTCCCGTCAGAGAGTCAAAAATGCGTTGTCAATGTAGCGGTCTCAACGCGTCCGCGCTATCAGATAACGCCGCAGATAAGGCAATTGTATTGAAAATTAGTCTTATTGGAACGCTAAAAACCGCTCCTGACGTATGAAAGTGCAACAGATTTTGCGTTTAGTCGATAAAACAGACAATCGGTTACGCCAGCTCGCCTTTTACCAGCGGAACAAAGCGCACTGCCTCCACCGCATCAATCACAAACTCGCTACCGCGACGTTGGATGCGCTTGAGAATCTGTGACTGGTCCCCCACCGGCAACACCATAATGCCGCCGTCGTCCAGCTGCGCCATCAGCGCCTGCGGGATTTCCAGCGGCGCCGCCGTCACGATAATGGCGTCGAACGGCCCGCGCGACGCCCAGCCTTGCCAGCCGTCGCCGTGGCGGGTGGAAACATTGTGCAGGTCGAGCTGCTTCAGGCGGCGCTTGGCCTGCCACTGCAGCCCTTTGATGCGCTCGACGGAGCACACGTGCTGAACCAGATGTGCCAGAATGGCCGTCTGGTAGCCGGAACCGGTGCCAATCTCCAGCACGCGCGAGGTCGGCGTCAGGTTCAGCAGTTCGGTCATGCGCGCCACTGTATACGGTTGGGAGATCGTTTGCCCCGACCCTATCGGCAACGCGGTATTTTCATAGGCTTTATGCTGGAGCGCTTCATCGACAAAGCGCTCACGCGGCACGGCCGCCATGGCCTGCAACAGTTTTTCGTCCTGGATCCCCTGCTGACGCAGCTGCGCCAGCAATGTTTGCATTGGCTTACTCACCATTCCCCGCTGACCTCGGCTTTGGTTAACCATGTTTTTACCACATCCTGGGCGGCATACGCGGTTAAATCCACCTGTAACGGCGTCACCGCAACATAGCCCTGCTCAACGGCAGCAAAATCGGTATCCGGTCCGGCATCACATTGCTCCCCCGGCGGCCCAATCCAATAAAGATCCCGCCCGCGCGGATCCTGCTGACAAAATACCTGCTCCGCCGGATGACGGCTGCCGCAGCGGGTCACACGGATCCCTTTGATATCAGCGAGCGGTACGTCCGGCACGTTGACGTTGAGAATTTTTCCGGTGCGCAGCGGCTCGCGCAGCAACGCGCGCAACAGTCGGCAGGTCACGGCCGCCGCGGTCTCATAATGCTGATGACCATTGAGCGATACCGCCAGCGCCGGCAGGCCCAAATGCCGCCCTTCCATCGCCGCCGCCACGGTGCCGGAATAGATCACGTCGTCGCCCAGATTGGGGCCGGCGTTAATGCCGGAGACGACAATATCCGGTGCCGGGCGCATCAGGGCGTTTACGCCCAGATAGACGCAGTCGGTCGGCGTGCCCTGCAGTACGGCAATATCGCCGTTCGGCAACGTTTGGGTGCGCAGCGGCGCATCCAGCGTCAACGCATTGGAGGCGCCGCTGCGGTTGCGATCGGGCGCCACCACCATCACGTCGGCGAACTCGCGCAGCGCCGCCGCCAGCACCTGAATGCCCGGCGCGCTGACGCCGTCGTCGTTACTCAGTAATATCCGCATCACGGTTATCCTGCTGCATAATTTCGCGAACTACGCTGGTAGCGAAACTGCCGGCCGGCAGCCAAAAACGCAGTTCAACGGTGACATCATCCCACCAGTTCCATTGCATATTCTGCGGCTGCAACAGCAAAGCGCGTCTGGCGGGGTCTACGCGTTCGCGCTTTAAGAGACTAAGCAATTCCGGCTGTTGCGCCAAGCACTGTTGTTCAAAATCCAGCGCGGCGCCGGCAGTGCCAGGCTCGCCGTCGCCAGGTAACGGCGCAGTAATCAGCAGTTCGCCGTCATTCACACGCTGCTGTACGCTCTCCAGCTCGTCCGCCTTGGCGACAAACCAGCTGCCGCGTCCGCTCAGCTGCAGCGCGTCGCCTTCCAGCACGCAGCGTTGCTGCTGATTGGCCAGCCGCGCCGAGGTCACCAGATTAAACAGGGCACTGCGGCTGGCGGAAAGGTAAAAGCTACGCTTGTTGCGCTCTTTGACGCGGATTTCATCATTGGCCCAGCGGCGCGCCATCGTCAGGTTATTGCCGCCGTGACCAAAGCGCTGGCTGCCGAAATAGTTCGGCACGCCGTCCGCGGCAATCGCCTGCAGGCGCTGCTCAACGTCGTCACGATCGCTGATATGGCGCAGCACCAGCGTAAAGCCGTTGCCTTTCAGCGTGCCAATGCGCAGCTTACGGCGGTGACGGGCGGCGGCGAGCACTTCGCAGCCCTCCAGTTCGAAACGGCCGAGGTCGGGCGTCTCCTTGCCCGGCAGGTGCAGACAGAACCACTGCTCGGTCACCGCATGACGGTCTTTCAGGCCGGCATAACTGACCGCGCGGCCGTGAACGCCAGCAAAACGCGCCAGATAGTCGGCGACAAACTGCGTATTGCAGCCGTTTTTACGAATATTGACCAGCAGATGCTCGCCTTCGCCGTCCGGCGTAAAGCCCAGGTCTTCCACCACCACGAAATCTTCCGGGTTGGCCTTCAGCACGCCGCTGGCCTGCGGCTGACCGTGCAGCCAGGTCAGATTTGCCATATCCATCGGTTTACTCCTTGATTAACAAGGCAACCGCTTCGCAGGCAATCCCTTCGCCACGGCCGGTGAACCCCAGTTTTTCCGTGGTGGTCGCCTTCACGTTGACGTCGTCCATATGGCACTGCAGATCTTCCGCCAGGAAAACACGCATCTGCGGGATATGCGGCGCCATCTTCGGCGCCTGAGCGATAATCGTGACGTCCAGGTTGCCCAGGCGGTAGCCTTTGGCGCGGATACGGCGCCAGGCCTCACGCAGCAGCTCACGGCTGTCGGCACCTTTAAAGGACGGGTCGGTATCCGGGAACAGTTTGCCGATATCGCCCAGCGCGGCGGCGCCCAGCAGCGCATCGGTAGCAGCGTGCAGCGCCACATCACCGTCGGAATGGGCCAGCAAACCTTGTTCGTAAGGAATGCGGACGCCACCGATCACCAGCGGGCCTTCGCCGCCGAATTTATGTACATCAAAACCGTGACCGATTCGCATCAAGCCTGCTCCTATTGGTTCAACTGGGTTAAATAAAACGCCGCCAGCCGTAAATCTTCCGGCCGCGTCACTTTAATATTATCGGCGCGCCCCGCCACCAGCAGCGGATGGTAACCGCAATGCTCCAGCGCCGAGGCTTCATCGGTGACGTTCGCCCCTTCATCCATCGCCCGCTGCAGGCAGTGCTTCAGCAACGCCAGCGGGAAAAACTGCGGCGTCAGCGCATGCCATAAGTCCTGGCGCTCCACCGTATGGGCGATGGCCGCCACGCCGCTTTCCGCACGCTTCATGGTATCGCGCACCGGCGCGGCGAGGATGCCGCCCACGTTGCTGTGTTCGGCGATCGCCAGCAGGCGCTCGAGATCGTCGGCATGCAGACACGGGCGCGCGGCATCATGCACCAGCACCCACTCGGCGTCGCCTGCCAGCTGCAGGCCGGCCATCACCGAATCGGCGCGCTGCCGGCCGCCGACCGTCACCACCACCCGCGGGTCGCGGGCAATCGGTAAACGGGCAAAATGGTCGTCGTCCGGGCCGATGGCCACGATCGCCTGACGGACACGCGGATGACGCAGCAACGCGTGGATCGCATGTTCAAGAATAGTTTGGTTGCCGATGGTGAGGTACTGCTTTGGGCAATCTGTTTGCATACGGCTGCCGATGCCTGCCGCCGGCAGCACGGCAACCACCTGCGGCAAGGAGCCTGCGGAGTGATTCATGTTTATTTTACGTTGTTTTGCGAGGAAGGCGTCACGCCGCGTCTGGCTTGGTCAGGAACCAGACGATAGAAAGTTTCTCCGGGCTTGATCATGCCCAGCTCGTTACGCGCGCGCTCTTCAATCGCTTCCTGACCACCGTTAAGATCGTCGATTTCGGCGAACAGCTGATCGTTACGCGCCTTCAACTTGGCGTTGCTGCCCTGCTGGACTGCAACATCGTCATTGACCCGCACGTAATCGTGAACCCCATTTTTGCCCAGCCACAGCGAATACTGTAACCAGCCAAGCAATGCCAACAATAGTAGCGTAAGTTTTCCCATCCGCGCCCCCTGAAAAACCGCCTAATCATCCCACAACTTTCCGTTGGACTCCACACTGAGAGCGGCATTTCGCCGCCAGTTTAAGAGTACGGATGAGAACTTATGTGCGTTTATAACCTAAAAATGCGCTAAAAGCGGCAAAAAAACCTTCGCGACCGGAAAAAACCGGATGAAAGCCCAACAACCGCGCGCCCGCGGTGCATATTTTGTACAGAGCATAACACTGGCCGGGTGGCAAAGCCGCCACGGTTTCCACCAGCCAACCGCTAAAAATGAATATTTAACACCATAAACCAACAAAACCTACCGGTACGGTTGTAATTTCATCCTCTCGTTATTATTTTTATGCAGTAAATATGAATAAACACCAACAAAGACAACCATAACCTTCCGGGGATCCACCATGTTAAAACACCTGCTGTTAATGGCAGCCTGCCTGACCGTCGGCTTTTCCGCCGCGGCTGAAACTACCTACGTCGTCGGCTCCGGCGGCACTTACCGCCCATTCGAGTTCGAAAACAGCAATAAACAGCTGGAAGGTTTTGATATTGATATTATCAAGGCCGTCGCCGCGGCCGAAGGCTTCAAGATCAAGCTGGTCAATACGCCGTGGGAGGGCATTTTCGCCACGCTGAACTCCGGCGACCGCGACATCATCATCTCCGGCATTACCATTACCGATAAACGCAAGCAGATGGTGGAGTTCTCCACGCCGTACTTCCCGGCAGAACAGGCGATCGTGGTGCCGAAGGACTCGACGGTCGACGCCATTGCCGCACTGAAAACGCTGAAGGTCGGCGTGGTCAACTCCAGCACCGGCGATATCGTCGTCTCCGACGTGCTGGGGAAAAACAGCACCGCCATCAAGCGCTTCGACAACACGCCGCTGATGCTGCAAGAGCTGTATGAAGACGGCATCGGCGCTGCGGTTGGCGACGTCGGCGTCGCCAAGTTCTATATCAAAACGCATCCGGAAAAGCAGTTTAAGCTGGTGTCCGACGCCAAGTTTGAGCGGCAGTATTTCGGCATCGCCGTCGCAAAAGGCAACGATGAGCTGCGCGACAAAATCAATGCCGGCCTGAAGAAAATCATCGCCGACGGCACCTACGCCAACATCTACCAGACCTGGTTTGACAATAACGTTCCCACGCTGCCGGCCCAATAATCCACTGCCTGATACGGGCCGGATGCCTCCGGCCCTGCAACTGCCAATAAGGAACTTATCGTGAATTTCCGCTGGGAGATCATCCAGGAATACGCGCCGCTGTTTATGGAAGGCGCCTGGATGACCATCAAATGCACCATTATCTGCGTGCTGCTGGGCACCACCTGGGGTCTGATCCTCGGTTTAGGCCGGCTGGCGCAGGCGCCGCACGGCGTCTGGAAACCCATTTTGCACTACGGCGTTCAATGGCCGGTGCGTATCTATATCAGCGCCTTCCGCGGTACGCCGCTGTTTGTGCAGATCATGGTGGTGCACTTCGCCCTGGTGCCGCTGTTTATCAACCCGCGTGACGGCCTGCTGGTCGCCTGGGGCATCATGAGCAGCGATTTCGCCCGCGAGCTGCGCGCCGACTACGGCGCCTTCCTGTCCTGCGTGGTGGCGATCACGCTCAACGCCGGCGCCTATGTGTCGGAAATTTTTCGCGCCGGTATCCAGTCCATCGACCGCGGGCAGATGGAGGCCTCGCGCTCGCTCGGCATGAGCTACGGCAAAACCATGCGCAAGGTGATTTTGCCGCAGGCATTCCGCCGTATGCTGCCGCCGCTGGGCAACAACGCCATCGCCATCGTGAAGGACTCCTCGCTGGCCTCCGCCATCGGCCTGGCCGATCTGGCCTACGCGGCGCGCACCGTGTCCGGCGCCTACGCCACCTATTGGGAGCCCTACCTGACCATCTCACTGGTCTATTGGGTCATCACCTTCTTGCTGTCGCTGATGGTGCAACATATGGAAAAGAGGTTCGGTAAAAGTGATTCGCGTACATAACCTGCAAAAACAGTTTGGCGCCACCCACGTGCTGCGCGGCATTGACTGCCAGATTGCCGCCAATGAAGTGGTGTGCGTTATCGGTCCGTCCGGCTCCGGCAAGAGCACCTTTCTGCGCTGCCTCAACGCGCTGGAAACGCTGTCCGGCGGTGAGATCGAGGTCAACGGCTTCGCCATTCACGATCAGAAGACCGATCTCAATAAAATGCGCGCCAGCGTCGGCATGGTGTTCCAACGCTTTAATCTGTTCCCGCATATGACGGTGCTGGAAAATATCATTATGGCGCCGATGGACGTAAAGCGGCTCGCCCGCGCCGACGCCACGCGGCAGGCTGAAACGCTGCTGCGCAAGGTCGGCCTGCTGGATAAGATCGACGCCTATCCCGGCAGCCTGTCCGGCGGTCAGCAGCAGCGGGTGGCGATTGCGCGCGCGCTGGCGATGGAGCCGAAAATCATGCTGTTTGACGAGCCGACCTCCGCGCTGGATCCGGAGCTGGTCGGCGAAGTGCTGGCGGTGATCAAGGCGCTGGCCCACGAAGGCATGACGATGGTGGTAGTGACGCACGAAATGGCGTTCGCCCGCGAAGTGGCGGATCGGGTGCTGTTTATCGATCAGGGGGTTATTCAGGAGGAAGGTACGCCGCAGCAGATATTTACCCAGCCGGTCAACCCGCGGACGCAGGCGTTTTTAAGCAAAGTTTTGTAACCTTCGGCACGGCTTTGCAATCAGTCGGCGTGCGCTGCGCGCCCGGCTGGTTACCAACCACTCAGCAGGCTGAACACCAGCCAGAACAGACAAAGCACCGCAACGCCGGTCAGCAGCAGCGTCAAAATCAGACGTCCGCGCAGCAGCATGCTGAGCGTAATGCCGATCAGCACCGAAACCGGCATCAGCGCCAGGAAAAAGGGCCAGGTATACAGCAGGAAAAACAGCGTGTTGGAGCCATAGACCAGGAACGGCAACGCAAACGCCAGCCAATAGAACACAAAGCCGCTGACGCCACCGAGAAACGAGTAAGAAGGCTCTTCTTTCTCTGATGTTGGATCAACCACGACGGGTGAGACATTTTGCATAGTAATCCCTGGTTATTCATCGCGCTCAGCACGCTCTGCGGCGTGTCAGAGTAAAAAGCGCATGGCAGATAACCGCCACACGCTTTTTGGGAACTCAGGGTTTGATAATAGCCTGACCACGCAGCACGTCTAACAATTGCGCAACCAAATTTGTTACCAATTGTTCGCCATCCAGGTGGATATCCACCGCCTCCGGTGCCTGATAAACCGCGTCGATACCGGTAAAATTACGCAGCTCGCCGGCGCGGGCTTTTTTGTATAAGCCCTTCGGATCGCGCGCTTCACAGATGGCCAGCGGCGTGTCGACAAACACTTCGACAAACTGACCGTCACCCAGCATCTCGCGCACCATTTGCCGTTCAGCGCGGTGCGGGGAGATAAACGCGGTCAGCACCACCAGACCGGCGTCCACCATCAGCTTCGCCACTTCACCAACCCGGCGGATATTCTCGCGTCGGTCATCATCCGAGAAGCCCAGATCGCGGCACAGCCCGTGGCGTACGTTATCGCCGTCAAGCAGGTAGGTGCGCACGCCCATCGCGTGCAGCGCCTGTTCCAGCGCGCCGGCCACGGTGGATTTCCCCGAGCCGGACAGCCCAGTAAACCACAGCACCACACCGCGGTGGCCATTGCGCGTTTCACGGTCCGCACGCGTTACCGCATGCGGATGCCACACCACGTTTTCATCATCCGGCCCGGTCGGCCGTACTTCACGCTCGGCCACGCTTACCGGCCTCCGAGCAGGTCGCGCGCACCCCAGTGCGGGAAGTGTTTACGCACCAGCGCATTCAGCTCCAGCTCAAAGGCGCTGAACTCGCCGGCGGCGGCGGCGGTAGCCTGCTGCGCCTCGCGGATCAGGCCTGCGCCGACGGTGACGTTGCTCAGGCGATCGATAATGATCATGCCGCCGGTGTCCGGGTTACTCTGGTAGCTGTCGAGCACCAGCGGTTCGTCAAAGGTCAGCTCCACCAGGCCGATGCCGTTCAGCGGCAGGCTGTCGGCCTGGTACTGCGCCAGAGAGTTGATTTCTACCTGATGGCGAATCGCCTCCACCCGGGCGCGGGTTTTCTTGCCGGCCACCTTGATATCGTAGCTTTGCCCCGGCTGCAGCGGCTGTTCCGCCATCCAGACCACGTCCACCAGCGCGCTCTGCGCCGCCTGCAGCGCGTCATCGGCCGCCACCAGCAGATCGCCGCGGCTGATATCGACTTCATCCTGCAGCACCAGCGTCACCGCCTCGCCCGGCACCGCTTCCTGCAGGTCGCCGTCAAAGGTGACGATGCGCGCGATGCTGGACTCCACGCCGGAAGGCAGCACTTTTACCCGCTGGCCGACGTGCGCCTTGCCGGCAGACAGCGTACCGGCGTAGCCGCGGAAATCCAGGTTCGGACGGTTGACATACTGCACCGGGAATCGCAGCGGCTGAGTGGCCGAACGGCCAATCACCTCAACGCTTTCCAGCACTTCCAACAGCGTCGGGCCGCTGTACCATGGCATATGGACGCTCTGGCCGGCGACGTTATCACCGTCCAGCGCCGACAACGGCACAAACTTGATATCCAGATCGTTTGGCAACTGCTGGGCAAACGTCAGGTAGTCCTGCTTGAACTGTTCAAACACCTGCTCGCTGTAATTCACCAGATCCATTTTATTGACCGCCACCACCAGGTGACGAATGCCGAGCAGCGTGGCGATAAAGCTGTGGCGGCGCGTCTGATCCAGCACGCCTTTGCGCGCGTCAATCAGCAGAATCGCCAGATCGCAGGTCGATGCGCCGGTGGCCATATTGCGGGTGTACTGCTCATGCCCCGGCGTATCGGCGATGATAAATTTACGCTTCTCGGTGGAGAAATAGCGGTAGGCCACATCGATGGTGATGCCCTGCTCGCGTTCCGCCTGCAGGCCATCCACCAGCAGCGCCAGGTCAAGCTTTTCCCCCTGCGTGCCCAGACGTTTGCTGTCGGTGTGCAGCGTGGACAGCTGATCTTCATAAATCTGGCGGGTATCGTGCAACAGGCGGCCAATCAGGGTGCTTTTGCCGTCATCGACGCTGCCGCAGGTCAGGAAACGCAGCAGGCTCTTATGCTGCTGCGCATGTAAATAGGCTTCCACCCCGCCCTGTTCGGCGATTTGTTGTGCAATTACGTTGTTCATCCGGTGGCTCCTCAGAAATACCCTTGACGCTTTTTCAGCTCCATCGAACCGGACTGATCGCGGTCAATCATCCGGCCCTGACGTTCGCTGGTGGTGGAGACCAGCATCTCCTCGATGATTTCCGGCAGCGTTTCCGCCGAGGATTCCACCGCGCCGGTCAGCGGCCAGCAGCCCAGCGTACGGAAGCGCACCATGCGCTGGCTGATCACTTCGCCCGGCTGCAGGTCGATACGGTCGTCGTCCACCATCATCAACATACCGTCGCGCTCCAGCACCGGGCGCGGCTTCGCCAGATACAACGGCACGATGTCGATATTTTCCAGGAAGATGTACTGCCAGATATCCAGCTCGGTCCAGTTCGACAGCGGGAAGACGCGGATGCTTTCCCCTTTGTTAATCTGGCCGTTGTAGTTGTGCCACAGCTCTGGGCGCTGGTTCTTCGGATCCCAGCGGTGGAAACGGTCGCGGAATGAGTAAATGCGTTCTTTGGCGCGGGACTTCTCTTCATCGCGCCGCGCACCGCCGAAGGCGGCGTCAAAACCGTACTTGTTCAGCGCCTGCTTCAGGCCTTCGGTTTTCATGATATCGGTATGCTTGGCGCTGCCATGCACGAACGGGTTAATCCCCATCGCCACCCCTTCCGGGTTTTTATGCACCAGCAGCTCAAAGCCGTACTCTTTCGCCGTGCGGTCGCGGAACTGATACATCTCCTGGAATTTCCAGCCGGTATCCACGTGCAGCAGCGGGAACGGCAGGGTGCCCGGATAGAAGGCCTTGCGCGCCAGATGCAGCATCACCGAGGAGTCTTTACCGATGGAGTACAGCATCACCGGGTTGCTGAATTCAGCGGCAACTTCACGGATGATATGGATACTCTCCGCCTCCAATTGCCGCAAGTGAGTGAGTCGTTTTTCGTCCATAACAGATCCTTTAAGCCAAATTCACTACGGCGGGACGCGCGGCCCCGTCCGTCTGAGGTTGATGCCCAAACCAGGCGATTTGATGGTGCAGTTCCACCACCTCGCCAATCACCAACAGCGCCGGCAACGGCGCCTGCTGGGCTAATTGTTCCAACTGCTGCAACGTGCCGGTCAGCACCTGCTGGTCAGCGCGCGTGCCGCGGCTGATGACCGCCACCGGAGTCTGCGCCTCGCGGCCATGGGCAATCAGGCGCTGGCTGATATCCGCCGCCTTCATGGTGCCCATGTAAATCGCCAGCGTCTGACGCGCGCGCGCCAGGTCGGCCCAGTCCAGCCCGTCACCGTCGGGACGACAGTGGCCAGTGATAAAAGTCACGCTCTGCGCATGGTCGCGGTGGGTCAGCGGGATACCGGCATAGGCCGTTGCGCCGGCCGCCGCCGTCACGCCCGGCACCACCTGGAACGGGATCCCCGCCGCCGCCGCAACCTGCAACTCTTCGCCGCCGCGGCCGAAAATAAACGGATCGCCGCCTTTCAGGCGTACCACGCGTTTCCCCTGTTGCGCCAGTTCCACCAACAGGCGGTTGGTCTCTTCCTGAATAACCAGATGCGCGCCGGCGCGTTTGCCCACGCAGATGCGTTCCGCGTCGCGGCGCACCAGATCGAGGATCTGGTCGCTCACCAGGTGGTCGTACAGCACCACATCGGCCTGCTGCATCACCTGCAGGCCGCGCAAGGTCAACAAACCGACATCCCCCGGCCCGGCGCCGACCAGGGCAATCTCGCCCTGCGTCGCCTCATCACCGGCGGCAAACGCGGCCAGATCCTGCTCCAGCTGCTGCTGCGCCTGCTGCGGTTGCTCATTGGCCGTCAGCGTGGCGAAGCGGCCGTTCAGGGACTTCTCCCAGAAACGACGACGTGCGCCGATCGAACTCAGCTGCTGTTTCACCCGAGTGCGGAAACCGCCGGCCAGCTGCGCCATCGTGCCAAGACTGGCCGGCAGCAGCGCCTCCAGCTTTTCACGCAGCATCCGCGCCAGCACCGGCGCTTTGCCGCCGGACGACACCGCCACCACCAGCGGCGAGCGGTCGACAATCGATGGGAAAATAAATGAGCAGCGCGGCTGATCGTCCACTACGTTGGCCAGCACGCGGCGCTTATCCGCCTCGGCGTAAACCTGTGCGTTCAGCGCGGCGTCGTCGGTCGCGGCGATCACCAGAAACACCTCGTCCAGCTGATGCGGCGCAAACGCCTGCCCCAGCCAGTTGATGCCTCCAGACTGGCGACGTTGTTCAAGTTCAGGTGACAGCGACTGCGCAACTATCCGTATTTCAGCCCCGGCGCGCGCAAGCAGTTCCACCTTGCGCGCAGCAACTTCACCGCCGCCAACGACCAGTACCGGACGCTGTTTCAGATCGGCAAATATTGGTAGATAGTCCACAACAGCCTTTTCATATAACGGAAAGATAGTGTGACTATACGGGCTGCGATTTAGCCCCTGAAATGACGAAAAGGAATGAGATGTGCATTTATGGAATATAGGCCGCAGCGCGGGCACGGCAAGCACCATGCGCGCGCCGGGCAGAGGCGTCTTGCCAGCCGTTCAAAACAGGGCGAAGCGGCTCAGAACCACAGCTTGGCGGCGGTCATGCACAGTGCGGCAACGCCAATAATCGTCGACGCCATCCACTTGGTTTGCGTCGTTATTTCCCGGTGCAGCAGAGCCACCTCCTTATGCAGATCGCCCTTGGTGACAAACTCCAGCGAACGCATGTTCAGCGCCGCCAAATCCAGTTTGACCTGGTTGACGTCCACCTCCACCCGTTCAACACGTTTTTCCACGCCTTCAATACGCCGATCCATCCCCTCAATACGCAGATCCATTCGCTCAACGCGCTGCTCCATCCGTTCGACACGCAGATCCATTCGCTCAACGCGCTGCTCCATCCGTTCGACACGCAGATCCATCTGTTCCACGCGCTGTTCCATCCGTTCAGCACGTTGGTCCATGCGCTCAATCTGTTGCTCAACCACGCCCAGCCGGTTGTCCAGTTTATCCAGCATCATACGCTCTCCCTGCCGTGAAAAGTCATCTCGTCGGATAGTAGCCCTATTTTTCAGGTGGTTAAATAGCGATACCGCTAATTTGCCATACGTCTCGCAATCACCGCCGGCCCCTCCTTACGGCCACGTTCGCGGCATAAATTAAGAGCGGATGAAATTGTTTAATCCGGCATTGCGTTTCATACTAAGGCCGAAAAAAATAATCGGCGTGATTGAGCGCCTACGAGAAGGATTTTCCGCTATGTATTCCCGCCAGAGTCTGAAAGCCGGCCTGTTGGCCGCGGCATTCAGCAGCGTTTTTTGCGCCTCCGCCGCCACTCAACCCGGCCAGGACGCGCCAATGGGTAAATACGCCGCCGAAAAAATGCGTTATATCGCCACCTACTTCCCGGGACGTATGGCCGGCAGCCCGGCAGAGCAGCTGGCCGCCGACTACCTGAAACAACAGTTCGGCCAGATGGGCTACCAGAGCAATATCCGCAGCATTAACAGCCGCTACCTCTACAGCAACAAAAACGGCAGCGAAAACTGGCGCAATATCCGGGTGAATTCGGTGATCGCTGCCAAAAGCGGCGAGCAGCCGCAGCAGATCATCGTGATGGCGCACTTCGATACCTATACGCCGCGCAGCGATGCCGACGTCGACAACAACCTGGGCGGCCTGACGCTGCAAGGGGTCGACGATAACGCCTCCGGCGTCGGCGTGATGCTGGAGCTGGCGCAGCGGATGAAGGATATCCCCACCCGCTACAGCCTGCGCTTTATCGCCGCCAGCGGCGAAGAGCTGGGCTCGCTGGGCGCAAAAAATTACCTGCAGCGCATGAGCGCCGAAGAGCGGGCGAACACGCTGCTGGTGATTAACCTCGACAGCCTGATCACCGGCGACAAACTCTATTTCCACGCCGGCCGCAACACGCCGCCGAAGATCGCCAAACAGAGCCGCGATCGGGCGCTGGATATCGCCCACCGCTACGGTATCGCCGCCGCCCTTAACCCGGGCAACGACAAATACCCGCGGGGCACCGGCTGCTGTTCCGATCAGCAGGTGTTTGACGTCGCGCGCATCCCGGTGATGGCGGTCGAGGCCACCAACTGGACGCTGGGCAAAAAAGACGGCTATCAGCAGCGTGCCGTCAGCCCCCACTTCCCGCAGGGCGTCAGCTGGCACCGGCCGCAGTACGACAACGTGCAGTATCTGGATCGCCATCTGCCGGGGCGGATTGATAAACGCAGCCGGGACAGCGTGCAGGTACTGCTGCCGCTGTTAAAAGAACTGGCGCAGGCGCACCCGGCGGCCAAAGCGAAAAAATCATAAAAAAAGGGATGGCTGACGCCATCCCTTGCCGGTTATTCCGTGCGCATACTCAGCGCATCCGGTTTACTCATGCAGCCCGCATTCGCGTTTCAGGCCAAAGAAGCGCGTCTCTTCTTCATTCATGCCCGGCTCCCACTTGCGCGTGGTATGGGTATCGCCCACCGACAGGTAGCCCTGATCCCGCAGCGGGTGGTAGCTCAGCCCGTGTTCCGTCAGATACTGATAAATCTGCCGGTTATCCCAGTCGATAATCGGCAGCACCTTAAAGACGCCGCGCTGCACCGCCAGCACCGGCAAATGGGCGCGGCTGCCGGATTGCTCGCGGCGCAGGCCGGCGAACCAGGTGTTGGCACCCAGCGTTTCCAGCGCACGGTTCATCGGTTCAACCTTGTTAAGCTGGTTATAGCGCTCAATGCCCTCAACGCCCTGCTCCCACAGTTTGCCGTAGCGCGCCTCCTGCCAGGCCGGCGAATGCTCGGCGCGGAACACCTGCAGGTTCAGATTCAGTTTGTCGGTCAGCTGATCGACAAACTGATAGGTTTCCGGGAACAGATAGCCGGTATCGGTCAGGATCACCGGGATATCCGGCTGGATACGCGTTACCAGATGCAGACAGACCGCGGCCTGAATCCCGAAGCTGGAAGAGAGCACAAACGCGCCCGGCAGTTGCTCCAGCGCCCACTCGACGCGCTGCTGCGCGGAGAGCCGCTCCAGTTTGCCGTTGACCTCAGCCAGCGCCAACGCCTGCCCGGATTTCGGCAGCGCATTCAGCGCCGCCAGATCGAATTCAGCCATGTTGTCAGCCTCCACGGTTAGTCCCAGAAATCCTGCGCCGGATCCACCACCGGGCGAATAATGCCGGCGCGGATGGTGAAGTCGCCGAACCCTTCGCCCGCGTTGCGCTCTTGCGCCCAGCGGCCGACCAGTTGGTCGATCTCCTGCAGGATCTGCTCCTCATTGATGTTCTCGCGATACATGCGCGGAATACGCGTACCTTCACGGTTGCCGCCCAGATGCAGGTTATAACGGCCGACCGCCTTGCCCACCAGGCCGATCTCCGCCAGCAGCGCGCGGCCGCAGCCGTTCGGGCAGCCGGTCACGCGCAGCACCATGTGCTCATCGCCCACCCCGTGCTGATGCATGATGCCTTCAACCTTGGTGACGAACTGCGGCAGGAAGCGCTCGGCCTCCGCCATCGCCAGCGGACAGGTCGGGTATGACACGCAGGCCATTGAATTTTTACGCTGTTCGCTGACGCCGTCGTCGATCAGGCCGTGCGCACGGGCGATGGCTTCAATACTGGCCTTCTCACTTTCCGGCACGCCGGCGACGATCAGGTTCTGGTTGGCGGTCAGGCGGAAGTCGCCCTGATGCACTCTGGCGATTTCCGCCACGCCGCTTTTCAGCGGACGGCCCGGATAGTCCAGCAGGCGGCCGTTTTCGATAAACAGCGTCAGGTGCCAGTGGTTATCCACCCCTTTCACCCAGCCGATGCGGTCGCCGCGGCCGGTAAACTCATAGGGCCGAATCGGCTCGAAGGTGATGCCGGCGCGTTTTTCCACTTCGGCGCGGAAGGTCTCCACGCCGACGCGCTCCAGCGTATATTTGGTTTTGGCGTTTTTACGATCGGTGCGGTTGCCCCAGTCGCGCTGGGTAGTGACTACCGCCTCGGCCACCGCCAGCGTATGCTCCAGCGGAATGTAGCCGAACTCACTGGCGTTACGCGCATAGGTTTTCTTGTTGCCGTGCTCAATCGACAGGCCGCCGCCCACCAGCAGGTTAAAGCCCACCAGCTTGCCGTTTTCCGCAATGGCGACAAAGTTCATATCGTTGGCGTGCAGATCGACGTCGTTCTGCGGCGGGATCACCACCGTGGTTTTAAACTTGCGCGGCAGATAGGTCGGGCCGAGGATCGGCTCCTCGTCGGTGGTCGCCACCTTCTCTTTATCCAGCCACACTTCCGCATAGGCGCGGGTGCGCGGCAGCAGATGTTCAGAGATTTTCTTCGCCCACTCGTAGGCTTCCTGATGCAGCTCAGACTCCACCGGGTTCGAGGTGCACAGCACGTTGCGGTTGACGTCGTTGGCGGTCGCCAACGCGTCCAGCCCCAGTTTGTTCAGCAGCTGATGCACCGGCTTCACATTGCCCTTCAGAATACCGTGGAACTGGAAGGTCTGACGGTTGGTCAGGCGAATGCTGCCGTACAGCGTGCTCTCTGCGGCAAACTTATCAATACCCAGCCACTGCTGCGGGCTGATAATGCCGCCGGGCAGGCGGCAGCGCAGCATCATCGCATGGCGCGGCTCCAGCTTCTGCTCGGCGCGTTCGGCGCGGATATCGCGGTCATCCTGCTGGTACATGCCGTGGAAACGGATCAGCAGAAAGTTGTCGCCGTTAAAGCCGCCGGTCAGACCGTCGTTCAAATCGTCGGCGATGGTGCCGCGCAGGAAGTTACTCTCACGCTTCATGCGTTCGGCATCGGCCAGTTTGCCTTCTACAACCAGAGGGCCGGGGTGTTTATCACTCATCAGTAAACATCTCGCTGATAACGGCGCTCAAAGCGCAGCTCACTTAAAAATTCGTCGGCCTGCTCGGCATCCATTCCACCGTGCTCGGCGACCAGTTCCAGTAATGTATTTTCCACGTCTTTCGCCATGCGATTGGCATCGCCGCAGACGTAAATGTGCGCGCCTTGCTGGATCCAGCGCCACACTTCCGCGCCCTGTTCGCGCAGTTTGTCCTGTACATACACCTTGTGCTGCTGGTCACGTGACCAGGCCAGATCGATGCGGGTCAACAGACCGTCTTTCACATAGCGCTGCCACTCCACCTGATAAAGGAAGTCTTCGGTAAAGTGCGGGTTGCCGAAGAACAGCCAGTTTTTACCGCCGGCGCCGTCGGCGTCGCGCTGCTGCATAAAGGCGCGGAACGGCGCAATGCCGGTGCCGGGGCCGATCATGATCACCGGCGTATCCGGGTTGGCCGGCAGGCGGAAATTGTCGTTGTGTTCGATAAACACCCGCACATCGCCGTCTTCCTCCAGGCGGTCGGCCAGGAAGCTCGAGGCGCCGCCGGCGCGCGCGCGGCCGTCAATGTCATAACGCACTACGCCGACGGTCACGTGCACTTCGTTTTCCGTTTCCGCCTGCGAAGAGGCGATGGAATAGAGGCGCGGCGTCAGCGGACGCAGCAGGCCGAGCAGCTGTTCGGCACTGAGTTCGACCGGCGCCTGACGCACCATATCGACGATCGGCGTATTGTGCGCATACTGCTGCAGCGCGGCTTTATCGGCCACCAGCGCCAGCAGTTTTTCATCCCGCGCCAGCGCCGCATATTTTTCCACGATCGGCGTGGTGTTCTGGGTCAGTTCATAGTAGCTGCGCAATGCGTCGCTCAGCGACAGCGTTTTGCCGTCCACCTCGACCGTTTCATCGCCTTTCAGCCACAGCAGCTGCACCAGTTCGTCAACCAGCGCCGGATCGTTATCGAACCAGACGCCCAAGGCGTCGCCCGGCTGATAGCGCAGTCCGGCGTCCCCCAGGTCGATCTCGATGTGGCGCACGTCTTTATCGGAATTGCGGCCGGTGACCTTCTGGTTCACCGCCAGCTGCGCCGTCAGCGGCTGCTCTTTGCTGTACGGGCTGCTGTCGAGCAGGTCCACCGCACCGCCGGCCAGCACGCCCGGTGCCACGCTTTCCGTCGGCGCGCGATCTTTCAGCACCGTCACCACCTGCTTGCGCCAGGCGGTCGCGAGATCCTGATACTCGACGTCGGCATCAACGCGCTCCACCAGACGCTCGGCACCCAGCTCCGCCAGTTTGGCGTCGAAATCCTTGCCGGACTGGCAGAAGTTTTCATAGGAGGTATCGCCCAGGCCAAACACCGCAAAGGCGGTCTCGTTCAGCTTCGGCGCTTTTTTGGAGTGCAGGAACTTATGCAGCGCCACCGCCTCTTCCGCCGGCTCGCCTTCGCCCTGCGTGGAGGCCACCACGATCAGCAGGCGCTCCTGAGCGATCTGCTTGTATTTGTAATCTCCGGCACTGACCAGATTGACGCTCAGCTTGGCCGCCAGCAGATCGTCGCGCAGCTGCTCCGCCAGGCGGCGGGCGTTACCGGTCTGCGAGGCGGAAATAATGGTAATGCTCGGCGCGGCAGCAGCGGCGGGCGCGGCCGGCAAGGCGACGGCTCCGGGCTGTTGGTTAACCATTCCCCAGAAGTAACCGGACAGCCACGCCAGCTGCGTCGGCGAATAGTCGCCAATCGCCGCCTGCAGGTTAGAGAGCTGTTCGGGCGTCAGCGGGAGCAAAGATGTTGGAGGAGCCTGAGTCGTCATTGCGGACATAATTCCTATGCTTAGCCAGTGTCATTCGCTGTCTTTTCGTTCAGTCTGATTTCCTGAAAAGATCAGGAGAGTTTGTAAGGTTACCGAGCCAAATAGCAACGAATAAATAAGGGATAGCAATAATTAATAACCAAAATGACTAAGCTGTTTTACTGGTAAGGCATAACGCTTAAAGCGCTAAGGATTCATTTTTATCATCATGAATTTAAAATGATTTTTTTGATGTTTTTTGAATGAATCGCATTCAGCGGCTAACCGCTTCTATTGATATGCCCACGGCGATCAATAAAAAACCGGCAACCGGCGGCACAGCGATGGCCCAAAACCAGCATCCCCAGCATAGTTGGCGCTGCGGCAAGGCGGCAAGTACGCGAGTCCCCGGGAGCTTACATCAGTAAGTGACCGGGGTGAGCGTGCGCAGCCAACACCGCCGCGGCGTCAAATATGAAGGGGATTAAATGGCAAGCAATGCGGCTTTCCGGTAGTATGCGTCGGTTTTTGAGTCAATGAGGCCGTAACAATGGCAACCACGCTGTTTAAAGATTTTCAATTTGAAGCCGCACACCGCCTGCCGCATGTGCCTGAAGGCCATAAATGCGGCCGTCTGCACGGGCATTCGTTTATGGTGCGTCTGGAAGTAACCGGTGAGGTCGATGCCCACACCGGCTGGGTAATGGACTTTGCCGAACTGAAAGCCGTATTCAAACCCGTTTGGGAGCGGTTGGATCACCATTATCTGAACGATATTCCAGGGCTGGAAAATCCGACCAGCGAAGTGCTCGCCGCCTGGATTTGGCAGCAGCTGAAGCCGCAGCTGCCGGAACTGAGCGCGGTGATGGTGAAAGAAACCTGCACCGCCGGCTGCGTATATAAAGGCTAAGGGTGCGAAGATAACGGGCGCGCTGCGCCGCGTCCCGCTATCTGCCCCGACGGGCTCAGGCAATATTCAGATATTTATGCGTCTGCATCGACAAACGCCAGTTACGTTCAATGCAGGTGGCAATACAGAGTTTGGTCGCTTCATCTTTCTGGCTGATCGGCTGCAGGGCGATCACCCGCCGTTTCTCATCGTGCAGCGTTGCCAGCAGCGCATCCAGCGCCTCGATATCCCGCTGACGCCCGACCGGGTGTTTGATTTCATCCGCGCGCATTAACGCCTGATCCAACACTTTCATCCCCCCGCGCATATTCACCTTCGGTGAAACCGTCACCCAGGTATTCTCTGTACACCGCACTTCATGGGTGCCGCTGGTTTCAATCTGGCAACCGTAACCGTGCGCTTCAAACAGACGGGTCAGCGGGAGCAAATCGTAAATGCACGGCTCGCCGCCGGTAATGACGATATGACGCGCGCTGTAGCCCTGCTGGCCGATTACCGCCAGCAGCTGCTCGGCGCTGGCGCTGCCCCAGGCGTCGCTCTCTTCGGTTTTCACCAAAATGCGCTGCATGTCCACTTCCCGATGAGCATCCTTTTCCCAGGTGTGTTTGGTATCGCACCAGCTGCATCCTACCGGACACCCCTGCAGGCGGATAAAAATAGCCGGAACGCCGGTGAAATAACCTTCGCCCTGTAAAGTCTGGAACATCTCGTTAATCGGGTACTGCATGCATCTCTCAATTTGAACGGGTAAAACGCGATTATCTCAGATTCCCGTCCGGCGGCCAAATAACCTCATTGCCGCCCTTTTGCCGCACCGGCGCGCAACTTTCGATCCTGCGTCGCAAAAATAACAATTAGCCAACAAATAAGATAAATGTATTTGACATTAATCCCCGCAAACCTCACTGATGTATATACATGCAAGCACAAGTCGGACAGCCGTTCCGGCGCTAATCACAATAACCACCACCAGCACTTTCGAGGGGACTATGGCTCATTCCACCAAGTTGAACATCCAGCAGGCGATCGACGACAGTAAGTTCTCGCTGTTCCACTGGACGCTGATTATTCTCGGTTTTTTGGTCCTGGCGATCGACGGTTTCGACACCGCCGCCATGGGTTATATTGCCCCGGCGCTGGCCGAGGACTGGGGGATCGTCAAGCAGGATCTGGGGCCGGTGCTGAGCGCCGCGCTGCTCGGGCTGTCGCTGGGCGCGCTGGTGGCCGGGCCGCTCTCCGACCGCATCGGCCGCAAGCGGGTGCTGGTGTTTTCCTGTCTGTTCTTCGGCCTGTCCAGCCTGGCGACCGCCTATGCCGGTTCGCTCGACAGCCTGACGCTGTGGCGTTTTCTCACCGGCCTTGGCCTGGGCGCCGCCATGCCCAACGCCATTACGCTGATTTCCGAGTATGCGCCGCAGCGCTGCCGTTCGCTGGCAATTAACACTATGTACTGCGGCTTTCCGCTGGGCGCCGCCGCCGGCGGCGCGATCTCCTCCTGGCTGATCCCCAGCTACGGCTGGCACAGCGTGCTGCTGCTCGGCGCCATCGCGCCGCTGATGCTGACGGTGCTGCTGGTGCTGTTGCTGCCCGAGTCGGTCAAATATCTGGTCAACCGCGGCAAGGATAGGCAGAAGATCAAACGCATTACCCAGCGCTTCAGCGGGAAAAACCTCGACGGCATCGAACACTTCTATCTGTACGAAACGCCGCTGGCGGCGTCAAAAAGCAGCGTCGGCCTGCTGTTCAGCCGCCCTTATCTGCTCGGTACCCTGATGCTGTGGGTCACCTACTGCATGGGGCTGGTGATCTACTACATGCTGCTGAGCTGGATGCCGATTCTGATGCAGGGCCTAGGTTATCAGTTGGAGCAGTCCGCCATGCTGACTTCGCTGTTCACCTTCGGCGGCACCGCCGGCATCCTGATGGCCGGCTGGATGATGGACCGCTGGAACGCGCATAAGGTGGTCGCCGCCGGCTTTATCATCACCGCGCTGCTGATCGTCGGCATGGCTACTGAAGATCGCCATATCGTTCTGCTCGGCGGGTTTATTTTCCTGATGGGCATTACCATGAACGGCGCGCAGTCGGGGCTGCAGACGCTGGCTGCCACCTACTACCCGACCCACAGCCGCGCCACCGGCATCGCCTGGATGCAGGGCATCGGTCGCTTCGGCGGCGTGGCCGGCACGATGGTCGGCGCACAGCTGATGGCGATGCAGTGGGAAGTGCGCAGCATCCTGCTGTTCCTGTGCCTGCCGGCGGCCATTGCCGCCGTCGCCACGCTGGTCAAAATGGCGCGCCGCAAGACGCTACAAACGGCCAGCTCCTGACGCTGACGGGCGCGGCTGGCCGCGCCCGACTCTCCGGTCATAACGCTTTTTTATCCATCACTTCAACTTGTAATTCTTATGTAAATTAATTGTGATTTGACACTCAAAAATGACGCGTTTTTTATTCATTTTTGCCTATCAGCTCACTATTCTGGCTCTCTTCTCCGACCTGACACCGTGCAAAAAAACAAATAACAAACTGATTATAAACAAAAATAATTTTATCTTATGTCATTTATTCGCTTAAGCGATTCGCTATTGCATATGCTTGTACATACAAGTATATGTTAATAAAACCTGACGCACTATTCAGACGTGATGGACAGGCAACAACGCCATCAATTCACACCGATTGAATTGCCATACTTCAAGTTGAGGAAAGAGCTGTGACTGCAAATAACAAAGTTCGCAATGTCGATGTACGCGCGCCTCGCGGCACACAATTAAACGCAAAAAGCTGGCTGACCGAAGCGCCGCTGCGCATGCTGATGAACAACCTCGATCCGGAAGTCGCAGAAAACCCGCATGAGCTGGTGGTTTACGGCGGCATCGGCCGCGCCGCCCGCGACTGGGACTGCTACGACAAAATCGTCGAAACCCTGAAAACGCTGGAAGAGGACGAAACGCTGCTGGTGCAGTCCGGTAAACCGGTCGGCGTATTCAAAACCCACAGCAACGCACCGCGCGTGCTGATCGCCAACTCCAACCTGGTGCCGCACTGGGCCACCTGGGAACACTTTAACGAATTGGATGCCAAGGGGCTGGCGATGTACGGCCAGATGACCGCCGGCAGCTGGATTTATATCGGCAGCCAGGGCATCGTGCAGGGCACCTATGAAACCTTCGTCGAAGCCGGCCGCCAACACTACGACGGCAATCTGCAAGGCCGCTGGGTGCTGACCGCCGGTCTGGGCGGCATGGGCGGCGCGCAGCCGCTGGCGGCCACGCTGGCCGGCGCCTGCTCGCTGAATATCGAGTGTCAGCAGAGCCGCATCGACTTCCGCCTGAAAACCCGCTACGTCGACGAACAGGCCAGCGATCTGGATGACGCGCTGGCGCGCATCAAGCGCTATACCGCCGAGGGTAAAGCGATTTCCATCGCGCTGTGCGCCAACGCCGCCGATATTCTGCCGGAACTGGTCAAACGCGGCGTGCGTCCGGATATGGTCACCGACCAGACCAGCGCCCACGATCCGCTCAACGGCTACCTGCCGCAGGGCTGGAGCTGGGAAGAGTACCGCGAGCGCGCCCAGCGCGAGCCGGCGGCGGTGGTGAAGGCCGCCAAAAACTCCATGGCGGAACACGTCAAGGCGATGCTGGCGTTCCAGCAGATGGGCATTCCCACCTTCGACTACGGCAACAACATCCGCCAGATGGCCAAAGAGATGGGCGTCGACAACGCCTTCGATTTCCCGGGCTTTGTGCCGGCCTACATCCGTCCGCTGTTCTGCCGCGGCATCGGGCCGTTCCGTTGGGCCGCGCTGTCCGGCGACCCGCAGGATATCTACAAGACCGACGCGATGGTCAAGGAGCTGATCCCCGACGACGAGCACCTGCACCGCTGGCTGGATATGGCGCGCGAGCGCATCAGCTTCCAGGGCCTGCCGGCGCGCATCTGCTGGGTCGGTCTGGGCCAGCGCGCCAAGCTGGGCCTGGCGTTCAACGAAATGGTGCGCCGCGGCGAACTGTCGGCGCCGATCGTCATCGGCCGCGACCACCTGGACTCCGGCTCGGTCGCCAGCCCGAACCGTGAAACCGAAGCCATGCAGGACGGTTCCGACGCCGTGTCCGACTGGCCGCTGCTCAACGCCCTGCTGAACACTGCCAGCGGTGCCACCTGGGTGTCGCTGCACCACGGCGGCGGCGTCGGCATGGGCTTCTCACAGCACTCCGGCATGGTGATCGTCTGCGACGGCAGCGACGAAGCCGCCGAACGTATTGCCCGCGTCCTGCACAACGACCCGGCCACCGGCGTAATGCGTCATGCCGACGCGGGTTACGACATTGCTATCGACTGCGCCCGCGAGCAGGGTCTGAACCTGCCGATGGTCGCCGCCACTCAGGGGAAAAAAGCATGAAAAATCTAACCATCCGCCCTGGTAAACTGACGCTCGCCGAACTGCGCGACGTGTATCAACAGCCGGTCAAGCTGACGCTGGACGACAACGCCTACGCCGCCATTGAGCGGAGCGTCGCCTGCGTTGAACGCATCGTCGAAGAGAACCGCACCACCTACGGCATTAACACCGGCTTCGGCCTGCTGGCCTCGACCCGCATCGCGCGGGACGATCTGGAGAATCTGCAGCGATCCATCGTGCTGTCCCACGCCGCCGGCGTCGGCGCGCCGACCGACGACAGCCTGGTGCGCCTGATTATGGTGCTGAAAATCAACAGCCTGTCGCGCGGTTTCTCCGGCATTCGTCTAGAAGTGCTGCAGGCGCTGATCGCGCTGGTGAACGCCGAAGTCTACCCGCATATTCCGCTGAAAGGCTCGGTGGGCGCCTCCGGCGACCTGGCGCCGCTGGCGCATATGAGCCTGCTGCTGCTGGGAGAAGGCAAGGCGCGCCATCAGGGCGAGTGGCTGTCCGCCGGCGACGCGCTGGCGAAAGCCGGCCTGAAGCCGCTGCAGCTGGCGGCCAAAGAGGGGCTGGCCCTGCTGAACGGCACCCAGGTTTCCACCGCCTTCGCGCTGCGCGGTCTGTTTGAGGCGGAAGATCTCTACGCCGCCGCCACGGTCTGCGGCAGCCTGAGCGTAGAGGCGGCGCTGGGGTCGCGCAGCCCGTTCGACCCGCGCATTCACGAGGTGCGCGGCCAGCGCGGCCAGATCGACGCGGCGGCGGCCTACCGCCACCTGCTGGGCGAGCGCAGCGAAGTGTCCGACTCGCACCGCAACTGTGAAAAAGTACAGGATCCGTACTCGCTGCGCTGTCAGCCGCAGGTGATGGGCGCCTGCCTGACGCAGATTCGTCAGGCCAGCGAGATCCTGGCGATTGAAGCCAACGCGGTGTCCGATAACCCGTTGGTGTTCGCCGAACAGGGCGACGTGCTGTCCGGCGGCAACTTCCACGCCGAACCGGTGGCAATGGCCGCGGATAACCTGGCGCTGGCGTTCGCCGAGATCGGCTCGCTGTCCGAACGCCGTATCTCGCTGCTGATGGATAAGCATATGTCGCAGCTGCCGCCGTTCCTGGTGAAAAACGGCGGCGTTAACTCCGGCTTTATGATCGCGCAGGTTACCGCCGCGGCGCTGGCCAGTGAGAATAAGGCGCTGGCGCACCCGGCCAGCGTTGACAGCATCCCGACCTCGGCCAACCAGGAGGATCACGTCTCCATGGCGCCGGCCGCCGGCCGTCGCCTGTGGGAAATGGCCGATAACGTGCGCGGCATTCTGGCGGTGGAGTGGCTGGCCGCCATTCAGGGGCTGGATCTGCGTGAAGGGCTACACACCAGTGAAGGACTGGAGCAGGCTCGCCGCCTGCTGCGCGAGCAGGTCAGCCATTACGATCAGGATCGCTTCTTCGCGCCTGATATTGAAGCGGCCAGCCAGCTGTTGGCGGCCCGTCACCTGACAGCGCTGCTGCCTGCCGCGCTGCTGCCTAGTCTGGCATAACCTTACACTGACCACGCAGTTTGTTCTGCCCCGCCGGGTACGTTTCACCCGGCGCGGGCAGCATGTACCTGTTCCACAAAACAACAACAACGGGAAGCAACATGCGTAGCGACACAACACAACTCAGACGCGGACTCAACGCGCGACATATCCGATTTATGGCGCTGGGCTCGGCGATCGGCACCGGCCTGTTTTACGGCTCCGCCGGCGCCATTCAGCTGGCCGGCCCGGCGGTGTTGCTGGCCTATCTGGTGGGCGGCGCGGCGGTATTTATGGTGATGCGCGCGCTGGGAGAGATGGCGGTGCACCAGCCGGTTTCCGGCTCGTTCGGCCATTACGCCAGCCGTTACCTCGGCCCGCTGGCCGGCTTTCTCACCGGCTGGACCTATACCTTTGAAATGGTGATCGTCGCGCTGGCCGACGTCACCGCCTTCGGCATCTATATGGGATTGTGGTTCCCGGACGTCGCCCAATGGGTCTGGGTGCTGAGCATCATCCTCTTTATCGGCGCGCTGAATATGTGCAGCGTAAAAGTATTCGGCGAAATGGAATTCTGGCTGTCGCTGATCAAAGTGGCGGCGATCGTCGCCATGATTATCGGCGGCGCGGCGGTGATGATGTTTGGCTTCGGCCAGGCCCAACAGGCCACCGGCCTCAGCAATTTATGGCAGCACGGCGGCTTTATGCCTAACGGTTTCGGCGGCGTGGTGGCCTCGCTGGCGGTGGTGATGTTCGCCTTCGGCGGCATTGAAATTATCGGCATCACCGCCAGCGAAGCGAAGGATCCCGCCAAGGTGCTGCCGAAGGCAATTAACGCCGTCCCGCTGCGCATCCTGCTGTTTTACGTGCTGACGCTGATGGTGCTGATGGCGATCTATCCGTGGAACAGCATCGGCCAGAACGGCAGCCCGTTTGTCGAGATCTTCAGCAGCCTGGGCATTGAATCGGCCGCCAACCTACTGAACGTGGTGGTAATTACCGCCGCTATTTCCGCCATCAACAGCGATATCTTCGGCGCCGGACGCATGATGTACGGCATGGCGCAGGAGGGCCAGGCGCCGAGGAGCTTCACCAAACTGACCGGCAACGGCGTGCCCTGGATGACGGTGCTGGTGATGGCGATCGCCCTGCTGGTCGGCGTGGTGCTCAACTACCTGATCCCGAAACAGATCTTTATGATCATCGCCTCCATCGCCACCTTCGCTACCGTGTGGGTGTGGCTGATGATCCTGCTGTCGCAGATCGTGATGCGCCGCACCATCAGCAAAGAGGAAGCCGCCGCGCTGAGCTTCCCGGTGCCGTGGTGGCCGGTCGCGCCGGCGCTGGCGACGGCGTTTATGGTGTTTGTCATCGGCCTGCTCGGTTACTTTGAGGAGAGCCGCATCGCGCTGTATGTCGGGCTGGCCTGGGTGGCACTGCTCACGCTGGCGTACTGGCTGTGGGTACGTAAGAAAAGCGACGACGTCAACGCCCGTCACTCAGTGCAGGAGTCATAATCTGTTGGGGCGCTCAGCGCCCCTTCTTCTTTATCCTTTGGCCAGCGCCTGCTCGATATCCGCCAGCAAATCGTCGGCGTCTTCCAGCCCGGCGGAGATCCTGATCAACCCGTCGCTGATATGGTGGCGCTGCCGCTCCTCCTCGCTATAGGACGAATGCGTCATGCTGGCCGGGTGCTGCGCCAGCGTTTCACAGTCCCCCAGGCTGACCGCCCGCAGGATCAGCTGCAGCGCATTGAGGAAGCGAATGCCCGCCGCCATGCCGCCCTTCAGCTCACAGGCAATCATACCGCCCGGCCGCGCCATCTGCCGCTGCGCCAACGCATGCTGACGGAAGGCGGGCAGGCCCGGGTAATACACCTGCTCAACCGCCGGATGCTGCGCCAGCATTTCCGCAATGCGCTGGGCGGTGTCGCAGTGGCGCTCCATCCGCAGCGGCAGGGTTTTCAGCCCGCGCAGCAGCAGCGCCGCATCCTGCGCCGACAGCACCGCGCCGTTCATATCCTTCAGGCCAATCAGGCGGATATCCTGCGCCAGCTCGGCGCGGGTCACCACCACTCCGGCCAGCAGATCGCCGTGCCCGCCCAGGTATTTGGTCGCCGAGTGCAGCACGATATCCGCCCCCAGCGCCAGCGGCCGCTGCAGATAAGGCGTACAGTAGGTGTTATCCACCAGCAGCAGCGCCGCATGGCGGTGGGTAATTTCCGCCACCGCCGCGATATCCACCAGCCGCATATTGGGGTTGGCCGGCGTTTCACAGTACACCAGCCTGGTGCTCGGCCCGATCGCCGCCGCCAGCGCCTCCGGCTGCGTCATATCGACGTGGGTCACCTTGACGCCAAAGCGCTCCAGCCCGTGATGGAAGTAGCTGAAGGTGCAGCCATACAGCGTCTCATCCACAATCAGTTCATCGCCCGGCCCGAGCAGGGTCCAGCAGCAGGCGGTCACCGCCCCCATGCCGGACGAAAACGCCACCGCCGCTTCGCCGCCCTCCAGATTGGCGATGCGCTGCTCCAACAGGTTAAGCGTCGGGTTAGCGATGCGCGAATAGAAATAGCCGGGTTCGGTACCGGCAAAGCAGGCGCCGCCGTATTCCGCCGAGGAAAAGGTAAAGGTGGAGCTCATAAACACCGGCGGGCAAAGTGCGCCATGGTACTGCTGCGGATCGTAGCCATAGTGGATGGCCCGCGTGGCGAAAGCCTGTTTACTTACTGACGACATAGTGAATCCTCGAGGTGGATAAGAACGGTTATTCCGGAGAGATGTCCGCCGGTAAGCGCGCGGCGCGCATACGCCCGCCGATGATATTCAGCGTACGCAGCACCAGCATCAGCCCGAGCAACGTTTCCGGCTGGCGCAGCAACGCATACAGCCCGCGCAGGGTGGCCGGCTGTTCACTCTGCTGCAGTTCGCTATAGGCCATTTTCAGCGCCATTCCCCCTTCCCAGCCGGCGCTGGTCAGGTCGTCAAACAGCGCGGCCAGCTTGTCGACCAGCGCGTTATCCGCAATATCGACCAAATCCGAGGTGAGCGAGAGCGCATCGACCACGTTATCCAGCCGGCCGCTCGCCAACAGCGGAGAGAGTTTTTCCATCAGCGCCGCCAGCGCCTCAGTCTGCGTATTTTCCATGCTCAGCTCCGTTATATCAGGCCGCGCACCGCGGCCCAGTACAGACCGCGGTTCACGCCGTTGCGTAACATCCCGCCCAGCTTGGTAGCCGGGGTCGGCACGACGTCGTGACGATAGTCATACACCAGCGGCATGCCACTGCTCAGGCCGAACTGCGCCACCGCCTGCACCTTGCCGTCGTAATGGCGCACCGGGTGGCCCAGCTGCATCTCCGCCACGATATTGTCGGCGATCACCGGCGCCTGATTGTGGCAGGAGCCGCCCGCCTTGCTGATGGGCAGGTCAACCGTATCGCCGATCACATACACCCCCTGCTGATCATAGACCTGCAGCGTCTGCGGGTCGGTCGGCAGCCAACCTTCACCGTTGGCGATATCGCTCAGGCCGGTGTTGCGCACCATTTCCACCGCGCGAATCGGCGGCGTCGCCATCAGAATGTCGAACGGCTGCTCTTCCCCCTCGGCGGAATAGGCGATACGCCGCTCGGCGTCCACCTGATTCAGCGTAAAGCCGCGCTGATGTTTGATGTCGCGCGCGGCAAAAATCTCCGGCAGCGCTTCGCCGGTGGGGCGTTGTAAAAACAGGCAGTTACGCAACAGCTGGGAAATGGTCGGGTAGGTATAAACGATCTCTATATGCTTGCGCACGCCGCGCTGGCGCAGGTACTCATCCAGCATCAGGGTGGTTTCAATCGGCGCGATGCCGCACTGGTGCGGAACGTTGGGGGTTTGCGGGAAGGAGACGGTAATAAAGATGCGCCCTTTTTCAATCGTCGCCAGCTTATCCGCCAGCCGGCGCGCCGCCTGATACTGATAAAAGTGATCGCCCGCCTCGGCCAGGCCGGGGATTTTTTCCGTCCAGGGCAGGCAGCCGGTAGCAAACACCAGAAAGTCATAGTCATAATTATTGCCGCTGGCGGTTAATAGCCGGCGCTGTTGAAAATCAACGCCTTCCGCCTTATCGACAATAAACTTAATTTCCGGACGTAACAGGCTTTGCTGCGCGCGCATTAATTCATGTTTAAAAAACGCGTTAAATGCGACATACATAAACGCCGGCTTGTAATAATGCGCAGCGGTTTGCGAGATCATTAATAACTCAACTTTATTATTAATAATTTCGCGATGCAGCTTATGCGCCAGGATATTGGCCAGCATGGTACCGCCGGTACCGCCGCCGACAATCACGATTCTTTTCCGCATGATATCTCCGTTCAGTCTGGCTCCGAGCCGACAAATAATGGGAGTATCCTTACGGAATATAAGTCTAGTGATAAAAGGTTATAATACCAGTCAAAAAAGAATAAATAATTAACGACATGGTTATTAACGATAAATACTCAGGCAGGCCGCTAAAAAAATAAATGATACGCTAGTAATAAATAACCGGGATAGAGTTTCACTGCGCACAGCCGTAAAAAAACCCGCCGCAGCGGGTTTTTATTATTTACGGCAGGAGGCGAATCAGTTCTGGCCTTTAACTTCTTTCAGACCGTTGAACGGCGCACGCTCGCCCAGCGCTTCTTCGATACGAATCAGCTGGTTGTACTTGGCAACGCGATCAGAACGGCTCATGGAACCGGTTTTGATCTGGCCTGCTGCAGTACCTACCGCCAGGTCGGCGATGGTAGCATCTTCGGTTTCACCGGAGCGGTGAGAGATAACCGCGGTGTAGCCGGCATCTTTCGCCATTTTGATCGCCGCCAGAGTTTCGGTCAGAGAACCGATCTGGTTGAACTTGATCAGGATGGAGTTGGCGATGCCTTTTTCGATGCCTTCTTTCAGGATCTTGGTGTTGGTCACGAACAGGTCGTCGCCAACCAGCTGGATTTTGTCGCCCAGAACTTTGGTCTGGTAAGCGAAGCCGTCCCAGTCAGACTCGTCCAGGCCATCTTCGATGGAGACGATCGGATACTGTTTGGTCAGTTCTTCCAGGAAGTGGGTGAACTCTTCAGAGGTGAAGGCTTTGTTGCCTTCGCCGGCCAGCACGTACTTGCCATCTTTGTAGAATTCGGACGCTGCGCAGTCCATCGCCAGGGTGATGTCTTTACCCAGCTCGTAGCCCGCTGCTTTTACCGCTTCAGCGATAACCGCCAGCGCTTCGGCGTTGGAGCCGAGGTTTGGCGCGTAGCCGCCTTCGTCGCCCACTGCGGTGTTCATGCCTTTGGACTTCAGCACTTTCGCCAGGTGGTGGAACACTTCAGAACCCATGCGCACCGCTTCTTTCAGGGTCTTCGCGCCAACCGGCTGAATCATGAATTCCTGAATGTCGACGTTGTTGTCAGCGTGCTCGCCGCCGTTGATGATGTTCATCATTGGCAGAGGCATGGAGAATTTGCCTGGGGTACCGTTCAGTTCAGCAATGTGCTCGAACAGCGGCATGCCTTTGGAGGCCGCGGCAGCTTTGGCAGCCGCCAGGGAAACCGCCAGAATGGCGTTGGCGCCGAACTTGGATTTGTTCTCGGTGCCGTCCAGCTCGATCATGATCTTATCGATGTTAGCCTGGTCTTTGGCATCTTTGCCCACCACGGCTTCAGCGATTGGACCGTTTACCGCGGCAACGGCTTTCAGTACGCCTTTACCCAGGAAACGAGACTTGTCACCGTCACGCAGTTCCAGCGCTTCACGGGAACCGGTAGAAGCACCTGACGGCGCAGCAGCCAGACCAACGAAACCGCCTTCCAGGTGAACTTCGGCTTCTACAGTTGGGTTACCGCGTGAGTCGATGATTTCACGGCCGATGACTTTAACGATTTTGGACATAGTAGGTTTTCCTCAAGTCACAAGTTAACTAAAACTCCAGACAAACAACGCGCGGTTCTCACCGCGCGTTGCCGCTAAAAACGTTTACTTCTCCTGACGCTTCTGCTGGTCAGCCGCCGCCTTCACAAAACCGGCGAACAGCGGATGCCCGTCACGCGGCGTCGAAGTGAATTCCGGGTGGAACTGACAAGCGACGAACCATGGATGATCCGGCAGCTCGATAATTTCAACCAACTTGTTGTCCGCAGAGCGACCGGCTACGCGCAGCCCGGCGGCTTCAATCTGCTTCAACAGCATATTGTTAACTTCATAGCGGTGACGGTGACGCTCAACGATGGTCGGCTCGCCGTACAGCTGGCGCACCAGGCTGTCATCGCTCAGATGACACTGCTGGCCGCCGACGCGCATGGTGCCGCCCAGATCGCTCTCCTCGCTGCGCACTTCGAGGTTGCCTTCTTCGTCGCGCCATTCGGTGATCAGCGCCACCACCGGGTACTTACAGTCTGGCTCAAATTCGGTGGAGTTGGCGTTTTCCATCCCGGCAACGTTACGGGCAAACTCCATCAGCGCCACCTGCATACCCAGGCAAATGCCCAGATAAGGAATGTTGTTCTCGCGCGCATAGCGGGCGGTCATCACTTTGCCTTCCACGCCGCGGTAGCCGAAGCCGCCAGGGATAAGGATAGCATCCAGCCCCTTCAGCAGTTCCACGCCGCGCGTCTCAACGTCCTGTGAATCAATCAGCTTGATGTTCACGGTCACGCGGTTTTTCAGGCCGCCGTGCTTGAGCGCCTCAATCACGGACTTATAGGCATCCGGCAGTTCAATATACTTGCCGACCATACCGATAGTCACTTCGCCGCCCGGATTGGCTTCTTCGTAAATCACCTGCTCCCATTCGGCCAGGTTGGCTTCCGGCGCGTTGAGGCTGAATCGTTTACAAATATAATCATCAAGCCCTTGAGATTTCAATAGGCCCGGGATTTTATAAATGGAATCAACGTCTTTCAGGGAGATTACCGCTTTTTCCGGCACGTTGCAGAACAATGCAATCTTCGCCCGCTCATTGGCAGGAACGGCGCGGTCGGAACGGCAGATCAGCACATCCGGCTGAATACCGATGGAAAGCAGCTCTTTAACGGAATGCTGGGTCGGCTTGGTTTTCACTTCACCGGCGGCGGCCATGTACGGCACCAGCGTCAGGTGCATGTACAGCGTGTGCTCGCGGCCCACTTCCACCGCCATCTGACGGATAGCTTCGAGGAACGGCAGCGATTCGATATCGCCGACGGTGCCGCCGATTTCCACCAGCACCACATCGTGGCCTTCGCCGCCTTCGATGATGCGCTCTTTGATCGCGTTGGTGATGTGCGGAATAACCTGTACGGTCGCGCCCAGATAGTCGCCGCGGCGTTCTTTACGCAGCACGTCGGAGTAGATGCGGCCGGTAGTGAAGTTGTTGCGGCGCGTCATTTTGGTGCGGATGAAACGCTCGTAGTGACCCAAGTCCAGGTCGGTTTCTGCGCCGTCTTCGGTGACGAAAACTTCCCCATGCTGAATCGGGCTCATGGTGCCCGGATCCACGTTGATGTACGGGTCCAGTTTCATGATGGTAACGTTGAGGCCACGGGCTTCAAGAATAGCCGCCAGAGAGGCTGCGGCAATGCCTTTACCCAGAGAGGATACGACCCCGCCGGTCACAAAAATATAATTAGTTGTCATGCTGAACCTGAGAGTTTAGGTTTAAAGACGATGGAAGAACCAAGACGGGAAAGTAGTATACCCGAACCTGTCTTGACCTACAAACGATCGTTTTACTCTCCATCATCTCTGTCATCCCCGCGCGTTCCTCAGGTTTTGGCCGGTTACGGCTATCTGGTCAGGCTTTTAAAACAAAGGCTTAGTGATAAAAACCGTCGATTAACAGCACATTGAGCCGCTAAAACGCCTTAGATTTCAGTTTGTTGGCTTTTTAACGCCCGTTATTTCCGACTGTGCGCAACTGACGGCAAGCTTAACCGTTTCAGCCACGGTGAACCTTGTGATCGATCAAACAAGCCGCCGGATATCATCACGCTAAATCAGACAGCGCAAAGCGTATTTAGTTTTCCTGCTGTTTGACCTGCTGCCAGGCATCTTCCATCTGTTCCAGCGTCGCGTCGCTCATCGTTAGCCCCTGGCGGGCGATGATGCTCTCCACCTGGCGGAAGCGCCGTTCGAACTTGCGGTTGGCGACCTGCAATGCGTTTTCCGCCTTGTGGCCCAGGTGGCGCGACAGATTGACCGTGGCGAACAGCAGATCGCCGATTTCCTCTTCCAGCTTTTGCTGGTCCACCACCGCCTGCTGCGCTTCGTGCATCACTTCGTCAATCTCTTCATGCACCTTGTCGAGCACCGGCCCCAGCGTATGCCAGTCAAAGCCCACCGCGGCGCAACGCTTCTGGATTTTGTGCGCCTTCATCAGCGCCGGCAGCGCGTTGGGGATATCGTCCAGCGCCGAGTGCAGCGCCTTTTCCGCCCGCTCACCGGCCTTCAGCTGCTCCCATCGCGCCGCAATCGTCGCGTTGTCCGCCGCGTCGGCATCGCCGAAGATGTGCGGGTGGCGCCGCTCCAGTTTGTCGCTGATGGCGCTGCACACGTCGTCAAAATCAAACAGCCCCTGCTCCTGTCCCATCTGGGCGTAGAACACCACCTGGAACAGCAGATCGCCCAGCTCGTCGCGCAGGTCGGCATAGTCCTGGCGCTCGATCGCATCCAGCACTTCATAGGTTTCTTCCAGCGTATACGGCGCGATGGTGGCGAAGGTCTGCTTGCGGTCCCACGGGCAGCCCGCCTGCGGATCGCGCAGCGTTTTCATAATATTCAGCAGACGCTGCAGCGGAGTGGATGAGGTCATGGCAAAATCTCGGCAAAAAAACGGACGCCCATTATGGCGTCCGTCTCCTTGATGGCTCAATAAGTTTTAACCGTGCGGTTACCGCATCCAGGCGTCAGACGCCTGAGTCCCCAATGGATTTCGCGCCGCATCCAGGCGTCAGGCACCTGAATCCCCAATGAATTTCACGCCACACCCAGACGTCAGACACCTGAGTCCCCAATGGATTTCGCGCCGCATTCAAACGTCAGGCACCTGAATCCCCAATGGATTTCGCGCCGCATCTAGGCGGCAAAAACGTGAACCCCCGGGAGCTTAGTAAGCTAAGCGACCGGGGTGAACGTTTGCAGCCAACAACGAGGCGGAGTGAAAGACGCCGGGGATTCCCCGGGAGCTTAGTAAACTAAGCACCCGGGGTGAGCGTTTGCAGCCAACAACGAGGCGGTGTGAAAGGCGCCGGGGATTCAGCTGCCGTGCAGACGCTTGGCGTCGATCACATCCGGCAGCTGGTTCAGCTTCGCCAGCACTCGGCCCAGCACCTGCTGGTTGTAGATTTCGATATCCATATCGATGGTCGCCATCTGCTTTTTGGTATCGCTGCGGCTGGCGACGCCCAGCACGTTCACCTTCTCATTGGCGAGGATGGTGGTGATATCGCGCAGCAGGCCGCTGCGATCGTTGGCCATCACCCGCACCACCAGCGAATAGCCGCTGGAGTAACTTTCCCCCCACACCGCGTCGACGATGCGCTCCGGCGCGTGGGACTGCAGTTCGGTCAGTTGGTCGCAGTCGGCGCGGTGGATGGAGATGCCGCGCCCCTGGGTGATAAAGCCGACGATATCGTCGCCCGGAATCGGCTGGCAGCAGCGGGCGATGTGGTGCATCAGGTTGCCGACGCCCTCCACCACCACCCGGCCGTCATCCTTCTTACGGGTGGCCGGCGGCGCCTTGTGCTGCACCAGCTGACGCAGCGCTTCGCGGTCCTGCTCCTCGGCGCTCGGCTTGTTGAACTTGCTCTGCAGGAAGTTCACCATCTGATTGAGGCGGATATCCCCGCCGCCGATCGCCGCCAGCACTTCATCCAGCGAGTTCATGTTGTAACGCGGAACCAGCAGTTTCTCCGCCTCTTTCAGGCTGATGCCGAGGTGCTCCAGTTCGTTGTCCAGCATCTGGCGGCCGGCGAGGATGTTTTTATCGCGATCCTGTTTGCGGAACCAGTTATGGATCTTCGAACGCCCGCGGCTGGTGGTGACGTAGCCGAGATTCGGGTTCAGCCAGTCGCGGCTCGGGTTCGGCTGCTTCTGGGTGATGATTTCAATCTGGTCGCCCATCTGCAACTGGTAAGTGAACGGCACGATACGCCCGCCAATCTTGGCGCCGATGCAGCGGTGGCCGACGTCGCTGTGAATATGGTAGGCGAAGTCCAGCGGCGTTGAACCGGCCGGCAGGTCGACCACGTCGCCCTTCGGCGTAAACACGTACACCCGGTCGTCGAACACCTGGCTGCGCACTTCGTCGAGCATTTCGCCGGAGTCGGCCATCTCTTCCTGCCAGGCGATCAGCTTACGCAGCCAGGCGATGCGCTCCTCGTAGCCGGAACGCACGGTGACGCCGGCGCCCTCTTTGTACTTCCAGTGCGCGGCGACGCCCAGCTCGGCGTCCTCGTGCATCTGGCGGGTACGGATCTGGATTTCGACCGTCTTGCCGCGCGGGCCGAGCACCACGGTATGGATCGACTGATAACCGTTAGGCTTCGGGTTGGCGACATAGTCGTCAAACTCGTCCGGCAGATGGCGGAAATGGGTATGCACGATGCCGAGCGCCGCATAGCAGTCCTGCAGCCGTTCGGCCACGATGCGCACCGCACGCACGTCGAACAGTTCGTCGAACGCCAGCGCCTTTTTCTGCATTTTGCGCCAGATGCTGTAGATATGCTTGGGGCGGCCGTAAATTTCCACCCGGATATCCTCGTCCGCCATCGCCTTGCGCAGCGAGGCGACAAAATCGTCGATAAACTGTTCGCGGTCGATGCGGCGTTCGTGCAGCAGTTTGGCGATGCGCTTGTATTCGTCCGGGTGCAGGTAGCGGAAGCAGAAATCCTCCAGCTCCCACTTCAGCTGGCCGATGCCCAGACGGTTGGCCAGCGGCGCATAGATATTGGAACACTCCTTGGCCGCCAGCACCCGTTCATCTTCCGGCGCGTCCTTCACTTCGCGCAGGTGGGCAATACGCTCCGCCAGCTTGATCACCACGCAGCGGAAATCCTCCACCATCGCCAGCAGCATGCGGCGCACGTTGTCGACCTGCTCGGATCCCATCGAGTCGTTGTGGGTCGCCTTCAGCTGACGAATGGCGTCCATATCGCGCACGCCGTGCACCAGCGCAACGATATTGCTGCCGAACACCTCATTCAGGGTCGTTTCCTGCACCAGACCCGCGTCGGCCAGCGGGAACAGCAGCGCCGCGCGCATGCTGTCGTTGTCCATGCTGAGGGTCGAGAGAATTTCCACCATTTCCAGGCCGCGCCCCAGCAGTTTCGGCGCCTCCGGATGGTCTTTGGTCTGTTGTTCGCAATAGCGCCAGGTATCGGCCAGTCGTTCAACGGACTGTGGGTTGGGTAGCCCAAGACCGGCAAGCCACTCGTCAAGAGCGAATTCACCTGCCGTGTTCAAATGTGCACTTCTTACCGCAACCATACCTTCTCCCTACTATGCAGCGACCACAGGCGACCGTTATTCCTGACGAATAAACAGCGCCATTGATTCAAGATGCCCCGTGTGCGGGAACATATCCAGCATACGCACACGCGCAAGACGATAACCAGCGGACAGCAACGCTTTGCTGTCGCGCGCCAGCGTGGTGGGGTTACAGGAGACGTATACCACCCGCGCCGGCGCCAGTTTTACAATATGTGACATCACTCCAGCCGCGCCCGCCCGGGCAGGATCCAACATAACCTTATCAAATCCCTGTTGCGCCCAAGGCTGCCGCTCCACGTCCTCTTCCAGATTCTGATGAAAGAACGACGCATTACTCAGCAAATTCTTATGTGCATTATATTGCCCATTCGCTACCAGCGTGGCAACACCTTCAATGCCGACCACCGCTTTCGCCCGCCGCGCCAGCGGCAGGGTGAAATTGCCCATGCCGCAGAACAGGTCCAGCACCCGATCGTCGGGCTGAATCTCCAGCCACTCCAGCGCCTGCGCCACCATCTGCTGGTTGACCGCATCGTTCACCTGAATGAAGTCGCGCGGACTGAAGTCTAAGCGTAGCCCGTCAACCTGATAATACGGCGCGTCACCGCACAGTTTCTCCAGTTGTTCGCTGTCCGACGCCAAATAAATCGTTACGGCATTTTGCCGGGCAAACGCCAGCAGCGCCTCGCGGTCGGCCGGCCTGAGCGCATCCAGATGGCGCAGCACCAGCAGCGGCCCGTTGTCCGCCAGCACCAGTTCGGCATGCCCCAGACGCTTCACCGCCTGCAGCCCGCTCAGGCAGGCGCGCAGCGGCGTCAACAGCTGCTCCAGCTCCGGCGCCAGCACCGGACAGCGGGTGACCGTCACCAGCTCGCTGGAGCCGGACTGACGAAAGCCCATCTGCAGGGTCTGCTGTTTCGGCTGCCACATCAGCCCCAGACGCGCGCGCCGGCGATAGCCGTATTGCGGCCCGGCGATCACCGCTTCCGGCGGCACGCTGACGCCGGTTTCGCGGGCGATCATCCGCCCCAGCGCCGCCAATTTGCTTTGCTGCTGCAGGCTTTCATCCGCATGCTGCTGCTGGCAGCCGCCGCAGACGCCAAAGTGCGGACAGCGCGGCTCCACCCGCTGCGGGCTGCGGGTCAGCAGGCGTTTCAGCTTGCCTTTAGCGAACTGACGCTTGTCTTCCGTCAGCTGAATTTCCGCCTGTTCGCCCGGCAGCACGCCCGGGATAAACACCGCTTTACCGTTATGGCGCGCCACGCCCTGGCCGAAGGGATCGAGGTCGCTCACCGTCACGGTGAAGATTTGTGTGTTCTGCCGGGTCGTCACGCGGCGTTTGGGAGAGTAGAATTGCGCCATAAAATTGTCGGTTGCTGGTTCATTAAGCTAGGATTAGCGCAATTCTCCCACATTGGAATCCCATGACCAAATACAGCCTGCGCGCGCGCATGATGATATTGATTCTGGCCCCCACATTATTGATCGGCCTGCTGCTCAGTACCTTCTTCGTCGTGCACCGTTATAATGAGCTGCAGGAACAGCTGGTGGACGCCGGCGCCAGCATTATCGAGCCGCTCGCCGTCGCCAGCGAATACGGCATGACCTTCCGCAGCCGCGAGTCGGTGCGCCAGCTGGTCAGCCTGCTGCACCGCCGCCACTCCGATATCGTACGCTCCATCACGGTGTTCGACGCGCAGAACAACCTGTTTGTCACTTCCAATTATCACCATAATTTCGCCCAGCTGCAGATCCCGAAAGGTGTGCCATTGCCCACCGATCTGATGCTGACGCGCCGCGGCGACTCGCTGATCCTGCGCACGCCGATCCTGTCGGAGAACCAATATCCCGACGAGGCCGCCGAAAGCAGCGCGCACGGCGACAATAACCTCGGCTATGTGGCCATCGAGCTGGACCTGCAGTCGGTGCGCCTGCAGCAGTACAAAGAGGTGTTTGTCTCCACGCTGCTGTTGCTGCTGTGCATGTGTATCGCCATTCTGTTCGCCTACCGGCTGATGCGCGACGTCACCGGGCCGATCCGCAACATGGTCAACACCGTCGACCGCATCCGCCGCGGCCAGCTCGACAGCCGGGTGGAGGGCTTTATGCTCGGCGAACTGCATATGCTGAAAAACGGCATCAACTCCATGGCGATGTCGCTGACCGCCTACCACGAAGAGATGCAGCAGAATATCGATCAGGCGACGTTCGACCTGCGTGAAACGCTGGAGCAGATGGAGATCCAGAACGTCGAACTGGATCTGGCGAAAAAGCGCGCGCAGGAAGCCGCGCGTATTAAATCCGAGTTTCTGGCCAATATGTCGCACGAGCTGCGCACCCCGCTGAACGGCGTTATCGGCTTTACCCGCCAGATGCTGAAAACCGAGCTGAGCGCCACCCAGAACGACTATCTGCAGACCATCGAGCGCTCGGCAAACAACCTGCTGACCATCATCAACGACGTGCTGGACTTCTCCAAGCTGGAGGCCGGCAAGCTGGTGCTGGAGCACATCCCGTTCGCGCTGCGCGAAACGCTGGATGAAGTGATCGTGCTGCTGGCGCCGTCCGCCCATGAAAAAGGGCTGGAGCTGACGCTCGACGTCCACAACGACGTGCCGGAGCAGGTGATCGGCGACTCGCTGCGCCTGCAGCAGGTGATCACCAATCTGCTGGGTAACGCGGTCAAATTTACCGAAACCGGCAATATCGATATCCGGGTAGAGCTGCGCAACCAGCTGGAGCATCAGGTCGAGCTGGAGGTGCAGATCCACGACACCGGCATCGGCATCTCCGAACGTCAGCAGTCGCAGCTGTTCCAGGCGTTCCGCCAGGCGGACGCCAGCATCTCGCGCCGCCACGGCGGCACCGGCCTCGGGCTGGTCATCACCCAGAAGCTGGTGAAAGAGATGAACGGCGATATCTGTTTCCACAGCCAGCTCAACCGCGGCTCCACCTTCTGGTTCCATATTACCCTGGACCTGAATGAAGATATGCTGACCCGCCAGCCGTGCCTGCCGGAACTGAGCGGCAAGACGCTGGCCTATATCGAATCCAACCCCACCGCGGCGCAGGCGACGCTGAACATGCTTAACGCCACGCCGCTGGTCGTCACTCATTCGCCGACCCTCGGCCAGCTGCCCGGCGACAATTACGACTTTATGCTGGTAGGCGTGCCGATCCCGTTCCGCGACAATATGGCACAGCATCAGGACAAACTGCTGAAGGCGCTCAACTATGCCGGACGGGTAATTCTGGCCCTGCCGTACCAGTCACAGATCGACGCCGAACTGCTGAAAGAACAGGGCGCGGTGGGCTGCCTGGTCAAGCCGATCACCAGCACCCGCCTGTTCCCGCTGCTGCGCATGGAAACGCCGCGTCAGGAGCTGGCCGCCCCGGCGCGCAACCGCCTGCCGCTGACCGTGATGGCGGTGGACGACAACCCGGCCAACCTGAAGCTGATCGGCACCCTGCTGGCGGAGCAGGTGGAAAAAACGCTGCTGTGCGAAGGCGGCGAAGAGGCCATTGCGCTGGCGCGCGACAACGTGCTGGATCTGATTCTGATGGATATCCAGATGCCGAATATCGACGGCATCCGTACCAGCGAGCTGATCCGTCAGCTGCCGCACCATAACTCCACGCCGATCGTCGCGGTCACCGCCCACGCGGTCAGCGGCGAACGCGAGCACCTGCTGCAGGCCGGCATGGACGACTATCTGGCGAAGCCGATCGACGAAGCCATGCTGACCCGCGTCCTGTCGCGCTACCACAGCGGCGTGCAGGAGACGGAGGCCGCGATGCCGCCGGCGAACGCGGAGCCGCTGGCGTCGCTGGACTGGTCGCTGGCGCTACGTCAGGCGGCCAATAAGCAGGATCTGGCGCGCGATCTGCTGCAAATGCTGCTCGACTTCCTGCCGCAGGTGAGAGAACGGGTGCAGGCGGTGCTGGACGGCGCGCAGGACGAGACGCTGCTGGATCTGATCCACAAACTGCACGGTAGCTGCAGCTACAGCGGCGTGCCGCGGCTGAAACAGCTCTGCTTCTACATTGAACAGCAGTTGCGTCAGGGCGTCGCCATCGGCGATCTGGAGCCGGAGTGGCTGGAACTGCTGGATGAAATCGAACTGGTCAGCGAAGCGGCCAGAAAACACCTGGGCTAAGCGTCAGCGTGCGGCCTCTCCCCCACAGGAAGAGGCCGCCGTTACTGCTCCTGCGTCATCCTCAGCGTCGCGGCGATATTGCGCGCC
The DNA here is from genome assembly GCF_000330865.1 of Serratia sp. FGI94. Classification (NCBI taxonomy): domain Bacteria; kingdom Pseudomonadati; phylum Pseudomonadota; class Gammaproteobacteria; order Enterobacterales; family Yersiniaceae; genus Serratia; species Serratia sp. FGI94. The sequence continues at coordinate 812,790 of NC_020064.1, read as the reverse complement.
GTCGCCCGCACGTTGTCGGCGGCGTCATGCAGCGCCTCCTCCAGCGTGCAGATGCGGTACAGCACGCTGAACACCGCGTCCACCCCGTGCTGATGCACCACGCCGACGTCGTCGCTCAGGCTGCCGGCGATGCCGATCACCGGTTTGCCGTAGCGTTTGGCGACCCGCGCCACGCCAATCGGCACCTTGCCTTTGATGCTCTGGCTGTCAATGCGCCCTTCGCCGGTGATCACCAGCGTCGCGTCGCGCACCAGCGCGTCCAGCCCCAGCGCCTCGGTGACGATCTCGATCCCCTGACGCAGCTCCGCCCGGCAAAACGCCAGCAGTCCGGCCCCCATGCCGCCGGCCGCACCGGCGCCGGGCACCTGCTCCACGTCCACCCCCAGCGTGCGCTTGATCACCTGCGCATAATGGCCCAGCGCGCCGTCCAGCTCCGCCACCATCTGCGGCGTCGCTCCCTTCTGCGGGCCGAAAATGGCGGAAGCGCCCTCCGGGCCGGTCAGCGGGTTGGTCACATCGCAGGCCACCTCAAACCGGCAGCGGCCGATACGCGCATCCAGCCGGCTGAGGTCGATCTGCGCCAGCGTCGCCAGCGCGGCGCCGCCGAAACCAATCTCCTCGCCGCGCTCATCCAGCAGCCGCGCCCCCAGCGCCTGCACCATGCCGGCGCCGCCGTCATTGGTCGCGCTGCCGCCAATGCCGATAATGCAGTGCCTGACGCCGTGCTCCAGCGCGCAGCGGATCAGCTCTCCGGTGCCGTAGGAGGTGGTTTTCAGCGGGTTGCGCCGCCCGGCGGGCAGCCGCTCCAGCCCGCTGGCCGCCGCCATCTCGATAAACGCGCTGCGTCCGTCGCCGGACAGGCCGAAAAACGCCGGCGTGACCTCACCGAGCGGCCCGGTCACATCTACTGTGATAATCCGCCCACCGGTCGCCGCCACCATCGCTTCCACCGTTCCTTCCCCGCCGTCGGCCAGCGGCAGTTTGACGAACTCCGCGGCGGGGAAAACCTCGCGGAATCCCTCCTCAATGCAGTTGGCCACCGCCAGCGCGGATAAACTCTCTTTATATGAATCCGGCGCGATCACTATTTTCATAAGCTGCCTGCGCAATCCCTAACTGGTGACTTGGACTTTAGCCAATTTCTCGTAATAGCAGGCCAAAGCGCTGTGATCCGCACCGCCCAGATCGTCGACCCGCAGCGCCTGCATCATCTCCATCACCGCCGAGGTCAGCGGCAGCTGCGCACCAATGCCGTGCGAGGTGTCCAGCGCGTTGGCCAGATCCTTGATATGCAATTCGATGCGGAACCCCGGTTTGAAATTGCGCGCCAGCACCATCGGCGCCTTGGCGTCCAGCACCGTGCTGCCCGCCAGCCCGCCGCGGATCGCCTGATAAACCCGCTCCGGATCGACGCCGGCCTTGGTCGCCAGCACTAGCGCTTCCGACATCGCGGCGATGTTCAGCGCGACGATCACCTGGTTTGCCAGTTTGGTCACGTTGCCCGCGCCGATCTCGCCGGTATGCACCACCGAGCCGGCCATCGCTTTCATCACCTCATAGCAGCGGTCAAACACCGCCTTCTCGCCGCCGACCATCACCGACAGCGTGCCGTCAATCGCCTTCGGCTCGCCGCCGCTGACCGGCGCATCCAGCATCGCCACCTGCTTTTCCGCCAGTCTGGCGCTGATTTCCCGGCTGGCCAGCGGCGCGATCGAACTCATATCGATCACCACCGTGCCCGGCCGGGCGCCCTCGATCACGCCGTTTTCCCCCAGCACCACCTCCTGCACCTGCGGCGAGTTGGGCAGCATGGTGATCACGATGTCGCACTGCACCGCAACCGCCCTCGGCGTATCGGCGCTCTCCGCGCCCAGCTCGGTCAGTTCCGCGGTGGTTGCCGCCCGATGATTCAGCACCACCAGCGCATAGCCGGCTTTCAGCAGGTTCTTGCTCATCGGTTTGCCCATAATGCCCAGGCCGATAAATCCAATTTTCATCTTCTGCTCCTTATTTCACACCAGGTTTAAAACGGTCGCACAGCGCCTGCGTCGCACCGCGCAGCACGCCCAGATCGCTGCCAACGGCGACAAATGTCGCGCCCCACTCCAGGTAACGGCGCGCATCGGCTTCGGCCGGCGCCAGAATGCCGCTCGGTTTGCCCGCCTCCGCCGCGCGCGCAAAGATATGCCGGATCGCCGCCTGCACCTCCGGATGATTCGGCTGGCCGAGATAGCCCAGCGCGGCGGACAGATCGCCCGGGCCGACGAAAATGCCGTCGACGCCGTCCACCGCCGCGATGGCGTCCAGATGGTCGATGCCCGCCTGCGATTCGATCTGCACCAGCACGCTGATATGGTCATTCACGGTGCTGAAGTAATCGCTGACCGTGCCGTAGCCGTTGCTGCGGTGGGAGACCGACACGCCGCGGATGCCAGCCGGCGGGTAGCGCGTCGACGCCACCGCCTGCAATGCCTGCTCTTCGCTCTCGACAAACGGGATCAGAAAGTTAAAAAAACCGATATCCAGCAGGCGCTTGATAATCACCGGTTCATTGCAGGGCGGCCGCACCACCGCCGCGCTGCTGCTGCCCTTCAGCGCCATCAGCTGCGGCACAAAGGTGGTGATATCATTCGGCGCATGCTCGCCGTCCAGCACCAGCCAGTCGAAACCGGCCAGCCCCAGCACTTCGGTCGAGATCGGATTGCCCAGCGCCGACCAACAGCCGATCAGGGTTTCCCCCTGCTGCAGAGACTGACGAAAGCGGTTGTGACAACGGTTCATGACGTATCCTTTACGTTAAGAGAGTGAAAAGACGGATAAAACGGTTTAGCGCACCAGGCACGGGCGTTTGTTATCGAAGGCCCAGCCCGGCACCAGATACTGCATGCCCATGGCGTCATCGCGCGCGCCGAGGCCGTGGGTTTTATACAGCTCATGCGCCTTCATCAGGCGATCGTGGTCCAGCTCAATGCCCAGCCCCGGCTTTTGCGGCACCGCCACGCGGCCGCCGGCAATGGTCAGCGGCTCGCGCGTCAGACGCTGGTTGCCCTCCTGCCAGATCCAGTGGGTATCGATGGCGGTGATGTCGCCCGGCGCGGCGGCGGCCACGTGGGTGAACATCGCCAGCGAGATGTCGAAGTGGTTGTTGGAGTGGGATCCCCAGGTCAGGCCGAACTCGTGACACAGCTGCGCCACCCGCACCGATCCCTGCATCGTCCAGAAGTGCGGATCCGCCAGCGGAATATCCACCGACTGCAGCTGCAGCGTATGGTGCATCTGGCGCCAGTCGGTGGCGATCATATTGGTGGCGGTCGGCAGGCCGGTGGCGCGGCGGAACTCCGCCATCACCTCACGGCCGGAGAAGCCCTGCTCCGCGCCGCACGGATCCTCGGCGTAGGCCAGCACGTGGCGCAGCCGCTTGCCCAGTCGGATCGCCTCTGCCAGCGACCAGGCGCCGTTCGGATCGAGCGTAATGCGCGCCTGCGGGAAGCGCTCCGCCAGCGCGGTGACCGCGTCGGCCTCTTCGTCGCCGGCCAGCACGCCGCCTTTCAGTTTGAAATCGTTAAAGCCGTATTTCTCGTAGGCGGCTTCCGCCAGGCGCACCACCGCCTGCGGCGTCAGCGCCTCTTCATGACGCAGCCGGTACCAGTCGCAGGCATCATCCGGCTGGCTCTGATACGGCAGCGGGGTTTTCCGGCGGTCGCCGATGTAGAACAGATAGCCGAGCATCTCCACCGACTCGCGCTGCTGTCCGTCCCCCAGCAGCGCCGCCACCGGCACCTCCAGGAACTGCCCCAGCAGATCGAGCATCGCCGCTTCGATGCCGGTCACCACGTGGATGGTGGTGCGCAGGTCAAACGTCTGCTGGCCGCGGCCCGCCGCATCGCGATCGGCGAAGCGCTGACGCACCGCCGTCATCACATTTTTATATTCGCCGAGCGTTTTCCCCACCACCAGCGGCTGCGCGTCCTCCAGCGTCTGGCGAATCTTTTCGCCGCCCGGTACTTCGCCGACGCCGGTATGGCCGGCGTTATCCCGCAAAATGACGATATTACGGGTGAAAAACGGCGCGTGGGCGCCGCTCAGGTTCAGCAGCATGCTGTCATGGCCGGCGACCGGCACCACCTGCATGGCGATAATCTTTGGAGCACTGTGAAACGTGGTCATAAGTCTGTCCTTTCAGAGTGAAATCAACGGCCGAACGCCGGGCGCTGGCGGTCAAAGCGCCAGCCGGGCACCAAGTACTGCATCGCCAACGCATCGTTGCGCGCCCCGCTCGGCAGCGTCTGGTGCAGCCGGTGCGCCTGTTCCAGCGCCTGCCAGTCCAGCTCAATGCCGAGGCCCGGCGCGTCAGGCAGCGCAATGCTGCCGTCGACGATTTGTAATGGGTTTTTGGTCAGATGCTGGCCTTCCTGCCAGATCCAGTGGGTGTCGATAGCGGTCGGGTGGCCCGGCGCCGCCGCGCCGACGTGGGTAAACATCGCCAGCGAGATATCGAAGTGATTATTAGAGTGGCAGCCCCAGGTCAGCCCCCATTCATCGCACAGCTGCGCCACCCGCACCGCGCCGGACATCGTCCAGAAGTGCGGATCCGCCAACGGGATATCCACCGCCTGCAGCTGCGTGGCGTGACGCATCTCTCGCCAGTTGGTGGCGATCATATTGGTCGCCACCGGCAGCCCGGTCGCCCGACGAAACTCCGCCATCACTTCGCGGCCGGAAAAGCCCTGCTCCGCGCCGCACGGATCTTCCGCATAGCTCAGGATGCCGTTCATGCCCCGGCACAGCGCGATGGCCTCATCCAGCCGCCAGGCGCCGTTGGGATCGACGGTGATGCGCGCCTGCGGGAAGCGCTGCGCCAGCGCGCGCACCGCCTCGATCTCCTGCTCGCCCGGCAGTACGCCACCCTTGAGTTTGAAATCCTTAAAGCCGTAGCGATCCTGCGCCGCCGCCGCCAGCTCGACGATCGCCGCCGCGTCCATCGCCGCCTGATGGCGCAGGTGGTACCACGGGTGGCCGCCCTGCTCGCCGGCCTGATACGGCAAATCGGTGCGCCGGCGGTCGCCGATATAGAACAGATAGCCCAATACCGTCACCGCATCGCGCTGTTTGCCGGGGCCGAGCAGCTCCGCCACCGGTACGCCGAGACACTGCCCCAGCAGATCGAGCAGCGCGGCCTCCAGCGCCGCCACCGCATTGACCCGCAGCTCAAACGTCCAGGCGCCGCTGCCGAAGGCGTCGAAATCCGCCGACTGGTTACCGCCGTGCAGCGCGTGCACCAGGCTGTTCATCCGCGCCACCTGCTGCCCCACCACCTGCGGCATCGCCGCCGTCAGGGTCTGGTAAATCACCTCGCCGCCCGGCGCTTCGCCTACGCCGGTGTGCCCGGCGCTGTCGGTCAGCACCACGATATTGCGGGTAAAATAGGCGCCGTGGGCGCCGCCGATATTCAGCAGCATGCTGTCATAGCCAGCGACCGGGATCACGCGCATGGCGGTGATGGTTGGCGTACTCTGCGTATCGCTCATCATGCCTCCCGCGTCATTGGTTGCAGTTCGATGCGTTTGATTTCACCGACGATAAACAGATAGCTGACCACCGCCAGCAGCGCATGGATACCAACGTACAACAGCGCGCCGTTGAATGAGCCGGTGGTGCCGATGATGTAGCCGATGGCGATCGGCGTGACGATGCCGGAAATATTGCCGAACATATTGAACAGCCCGCCGCTCAGGCCGCTGATCTCCTTCGGCGCGGTATCGGCCATCACCGCCCAGCCCAGCGCCCCCAGCCCCTTGCCGAAGAACGCCACCGCCATAATGCCGACCACCATCCATTCGGCACTCACGTAGTTACAGAAAATCATCGACATCGACAGCAGCATGCCGATCACGATCGGCGCCTTGCGCGAGAAGGTCAGCGAGTTGGTGCGGCGCATCAGATAGTCGGAGATCACCCCGCCCAGCACGCCGCCGGCAAAGCCGCAGATGGCCGGCACCGAGGCGACAAAGCCGGCTTTCAGGATCGACATGCCGCGCGCCTGCACCAGATAGACCGGGAACCAGGTGATAAAGAAGTAGGTCAGCGCGTTGATGCAGTACTGGCCGATATAGACGCCGACCATCATGCGCGAGCGCAGCAGCTGTTTGATCTGCTGCCATTTCTCACCTTTCACCGGCTGCACCTGCGGCTGTTGCTGATCCATATTGGTCAGCGCGCCGCCGGCCTCGATATAGTCCAGCTCAGCCTGATTGATGCGCGGATGATCCTTCGGGTTGTGCACCACCTTCAGCCAAACAAAGCTCAGTACGATCCCCAGCCCGCCCATAAAGAAGAACACGTGCGACCAGCCGACGGCGTGCGTCAGCCAGCCCATAATCGGCGCGAAGATCACCGTGGCGAAATACTGCGCCGAGTTGAAAATCGCCACCGCGGTGCCGCGCTCATGGGCGGGGAACCAGGCGGCGACGATGCGGCTGTTGCCCGGGAACGACGGCGCCTCCGCCAGCCCGACCAGAAAACGCAGGGCAAACAGCGCCACCACGATGCCGAAGCCGCTGAAGATATCGACAAAGCCCTGCAGCAGGGTGAACAGCGACCAGATAAAGATGCTCCAGAAATAGACGCGCTTTGAACCGAAGCGGTCAAGCAGCCAGCCGCCGGGGATCTGGCCGATAACATACGCCCAGGAAAAGGCGGAGAAGATATAGCCCATCCCGACCGGATCCAGCCCGATATCCTGAGCCATTGACGAGCCGGCGATCGACAGCGTGGCGCGGTCGCCGTAGTTGAATGACGTGACGATAAACAGCATCACCACAATCCAATAGCGCGTATTGGTTCTTTTTATTGCGCCGGTTGCGGAACTGATTGTTGACATGGTGTTCTCCTGAATCTAGCGGGTGCTATCTTCATCCTGAACTGCATGAATATCTCAGAACGAATATGGGTTGAATTAAATAAACCTCACCTGTGAGCAGTGCGATTAATTCCGTTGCGGTAATATCAAAGCCCAATAATTTTGCTCTGCGAAAAGTATATGCAGCTCATTTACGAAGCTCATCGGGCAATATTCCAAGGATCGGCACGATATGGCCGTTAGTTTGGGGCATCTGCCCAAGATAACGCCGGACGGCTCACGAAACCCCGCCGGGCCGTGATCGGCCTCACGCACCGTTGGCACAATGCCAAAGAATTGAGCGCCGTCGCCGCGTAATACCGGTCATTTGCATAATGTCGCCGTCTGATAGCTAAACCTATACTGATTAGGTGAGCACATCTGCCGATTAATCTCGTAGCAAAAATAATAATGAAGGCAAGTGAGGTTGGAATGTCTGAAATAAATACCCGTCACGACGCGCCGTTATATATAAAGGTTCACGCCAATGATAATGTCGCCATCGTGGTTAATCCGCAGGGATTAGCCAAAGGCACGCTATTTCCCTGCGGCTTACGGTTAATTGAACACGTGCCGCAGGGACACAAGACGGCATTAATTAATATCGCCGCCGGCGAGGCGATTATTCGCTACGGCGAGACGATCGGCTATGCGCAGCGCGATATCCCGCGCGGCGGCTGGATTGATGAATCGCTGGTCACGCTGCCGGCGGCGCCGGCGCTGGACAGCCTGCCGCTGGCTAACCGCGTGCCGCCGCCATTACCGCCGCTTGAGGGCTACACCTTCGACGGCTACCGCAACGCCGACGGCAGCGTCGGCACGAAAAACCTGCTGGGGATTACCACCAGCGTGCACTGCGTCGCCGGCGTGGTCGACTTCGTGGTGAAAATCATCGAACGCGACCTGCTGCCGCAATACCCCAACGTGGACGGCGTGGTGGCGCTGAATCACCTCTACGGCTGCGGCGTCGCCATTAACGCGCCCGCCGCGGTGGTGCCGATCCGCACCATCCATAATCTGGCGCTCAACCCCAATTTCGGCGGCGAAGTGATGGTGGTCGGCCTTGGCTGCGAAAAGCTGCAGCCGGAGCGGCTGCTACAGGGCACCCCGGATGTGCAGCCAATTTCGCTGGACGCCGGGCAGATCGTGCGCCTGCAGGATGAGAAGCACATCGGCTTTAAATCGATGGTGGACGATATTCTGGCGCTGGCGGAACGGCACCTGCGCAAGCTCAATCAGCGCCGACGCGAGCCTTGCCCGGCGTCAGAGCTGGTGGTCGGTATGCAGTGCGGCGGCAGCGACGCTTTCTCCGGCGTCACCGCCAACCCGGCGGTGGGCTTCGCCTCCGATCTGCTGGTGCGCTGCGGCGCGACGGTGATGTTCTCGGAAGTGACGGAGGTGCGTGACGCCATTCATCTGCTGACGCCGCGCGTCGCCGACCAGGAAGTGGGCCGGCGCCTGCTGGAGGAGATGCGCTGGTACGACGATTACCTCAGCCAGGGCCAGACCGACCGCAGCGCCAATCCGTCGCCCGGCAATAAAAAAGGCGGGCTGGCGAACGTGGTGGAAAAGGCGCTGGGGTCGATCGCCAAATCCGGCGCCAGCGCGATTGTCGAAGTGCTCTCCCCCGGCCAGCGCCCGAGCAGGCGCGGCCTGATCTTCGCCGCCACGCCCGCCAGCGACTTCGTCTGCGGCACCCAGCAGCTGGCCTCCGGCATCACCCTGCAGGTGTTCACCACCGGACGCGGCACGCCGTACGGCCTGACCGCCGTGCCGGTCATCAAAATGGCGACCCACAGCGCGCTGGCCGAACGCTGGCACGATCTGATGGATATCGACGCCGGCAGCATCGCCAAGGGCGAGGCCACCATCGAGCAGGTGGGCTGGCAGCTGTTTGAGCTGATATTGGCCATCGCCAGCGGGCGCAAGAAAACCTGGTCGGATCGATGGGGATTACATAATGCGCTGGCGGTGTTCAACCCGGCGCCGGTCACCTGAGCTATTCGTCCAACTGCAGGCCGATATACAGCAGTAAGCGGGCGTCAAAGCTCGACAGGTTGAGACCGGTCAGTTCGGAGATGCGGTTCAGGCGGTATTCCAGCGTGTTGCGGTGAATGTACAGCGCCTTGGCGGTGGCGCTCGGCTGCACGTTATTCAGAAACCAGGCGCTGAGGGTGCGCCGCAGCAGGCCGTTGCCGTCCATCGCCTTCAGGCGCGCCAGCGGCCTGACCAGCTCGTCCGCCTGCCAGCCGCCGCGCAGGCTGTCCAGCAACACCGGCAGCATCAAATCCTGGTAGTAGTAGGCGCGCTGCTCGAACATGCGCTGCTTACCCACCGCCATGGTGGTGCGCGCGGTGCGGTAGGAGCGGGCGATACTGCCCGGCCCGGTAAAATAATTGCCCAGCGCCACCCGCACCCGCAGGCGGCTGCTCTCTTTCATGCGCGACAGCAGGTTTTCCACCCGGCGGCGGTGGTCTTCGGCGTCCCAGCGGCCGTGGCCGTTAAGCGCCGGCTTCAGCACCACCATTTCGCTGAGCGAGACGATGGCGATCAGGTTGTCGCGCTCCGGCAGCGTCAGCAGCGCCTGCAGCTGCTGCAGCTCCGCCATCGCGCTGTCGACGCCCAGCTGTCCGCTATCCACCTCAACCACCGCCGCCACCCGCGGCTCCTCCGGGTCGATGCCCAGCCGCTGCGCCCACTCCATCAGCGCCGGCGACAGCGCCTCCGCGCGGATCAGGTTCAACACCAGCTCTTCGCGGAAGCGGCTGTCCTGCGCCAACAGGTGCATCAGCCGCGCCTGCTCCAGCATCATTTCGGCCGCCATGCACACCAGTTCGCCGTATTGGCGCAGCTGCGCCGGATTGCCGGTCAGGCCGATAACCCCGACGATGCTGCCGTCGATGCGCAGCGGCAGATTGATGCCCGGCCGCACGCCGTGCAGATGGCGGGCCACGGCCTCATCAATATCCACCACCCGGGCCTGCGACAGCACCAGCAGCGCCCCTTCGTGCAGCTCGCCGACCCGTTCACGGTCGCCGCTGCCGATGATTCTGCCGCGCGCGTCCATCACATTGACGTTGCCGTCAATGATTTGCATGGTGCGCGCCACGATGTCCTGCGCCAGCTTGCCGTCAAGATGGTATTCCGCCATTCAATTCGCCCCAACCCGATTTTAGATAATCGCCCAGCATACCGACGCGCCGAGAGCGGCACATTGTGCAGATGCCCAAAGCGTTTCGGCAGCGCCGGGAGTTGTGGCAGGCTTCACAATTTAGCAACACGAAAAAGGCACGCCGTAGCGTGCCTGTTTGAAAAAAAAACGGAGACGGATTACTGCATCAGCAGGTACAGCGTGCTGTCACCGCGCAGGATGTTCAGCGCCAGAACCGGCGGCTTGCTGTCGATGATTTTGCGCAGCTCGCCCAGGTTCTGCACCGGCTGCTGGTTGACCCCCAGGATCACATCGCCTTTCTTCAGGCCGATGCTGGCGGCGGCGCTGCCGGCCTTCACGCTGTCGACCCTGACCCCTTTATGGTTGCCGGCCTGCACGTTGCTCAGTTCGGCCCCTTCGATGCCGGCGTTGATATTGCCGGCGTCTACCTGCGTCTGTTTGCTCTGCTCCAGCGTCACATCCACGGTCACCGGCTTGCCGTCGCGGATAATCCCCAGCGACATTTTACTGCCGGCCGGCAGCGTACCAATCTGCGCACGGAACGAGGCGAAGCTGGAGATGGCTTTACCGTTCATGGTAACGATCACATCGCCCGCCTTGATGCCCGCCTTGGCGGCAGAGGACTTCGGCATCACCTGGCTGACAAAGGCGCCGCGCTGGGCGTCAACCTTCATCGCCTGCGCCAGCTCCGAGTTCAGCTCGGTGCCCATAATGCCCAGCTCGCCGCGTTTGACCTGGCCGTATTGCACCATCTGCGCCGCCAGGCTTTTCACCATATTGCTCGGAATGGCGAAGCCAATACCGATATTGCCGCCGTCCGGTGCCAGAATCGCGGTGTTGATGCCGATCAGCTCGCCGTTCAGGTTCACCAGCGCGCCGCCGGAGTTACCGCGGTTGATCGCCGCATCGGTCTGGATAAAGTTTTCGTAGTTTTCCAGGTTCAGGCCGCTGCGCCCCAGCGCCGAAACGATGCCGGAAGTGGCGGTTTCACCCAGACCATAAGGGTTGCCGATCGCCACCGTGTAGTCGCCGACCCGCAGCTGATCGGAATCCGCCATTTTGATCGCGGTGAGGTTCTTGAAATTCTTCAGCTGGATCAGCGCAATATCGGATCGCGGATCCTTGCCGATGATCTTGGCGTCAAAGCGACGGCCATCGCTCAGCTGCACCTGGATCTTGTTGGCGTTGTCCACCACGTGGTTGTTGGTCACCACGTAGCCCTTCGCCGCATCGATCACCACCCCGGCCCCCAGCGCCTTAAAGCTCTCTTTGGCGCTCTCGCCGCCCGCCCCGCCCTGACACATCGGCGAGCCCTGGAATGGCGACCCGTCCTGGCAGAACGGCGAATCCTCGCCAAAGAACTGTTGGAACTGCTGCGGCATACGCGGCGTATTAACGGCGGCGCTGCCTTCCACGTTGATGCTGACCACCGACGGCATCACCTTTTCCAGCATCGGCGCTAGGCTTGGCAGCTGCGCCGACGGCGTACTGGCGGAGGCCGTCTCTGCGGCGGAAGCGTTTGCCGGGCCAAGGGCCATGCCCATGCTGAAAGCCAGGGCGCTCAGAACTAATGCGGTTTTTTTCATCTGTGTGTCTCTATAAAGTCGGTCAATGCAGGGACATACCCCATTCAGCAGGCGCCGTAGGGTATCGCGCTTGTTGTACACAATGAGAACCTATTAATAACCTGAAGTTCAGCCGCGGAGTATTGAGAAGCGTAAAAAATTATTCCTCGCCTTTACACTTCTCTAAATAATAAACCGCGCCGGCAAGGACGCGGCCGGATAAGGCAGAGGGTTGCGCCGGCGTTATTCCGCCGCCATTAAACGGCGATATTCATCATAGGCATAAAGGTCGGTCATACCGCTGATATAATCCTGCAACAGCCGCGCGCGGAAATAATACTCGCGAATCTCCCGTTGCTCCGGGGATAAATACTGTATCCTCTCGACGGCTTCGATATAAGCCAGCCGATGCTTGGTGGAAAGTTTATGGAACAACCGCGTCTCCATTCGGAAATCACGGTGGCTGTCTTCCCGCACCAGCTGGCTGAAGTCTGCCTGCGACATCGCCAGCAGCGGGCTGTAGATATCCAGCAGGCCGCTGATAACGCGGTAGCCCTGCAGCTCCAGCTGCTCCACCTCCGGGTGGTTGAAGACGTATTTAAACGCCACCTTTTTAAATACTTTCAGCAATCGGTACGCCGGGCTGGAATCCTCCAGCAGCGCCTGATTAAAGTTGCCCTGATAAATGGCGTCCAGATTATCAATAAAACGCCCGGCGGCATGAGGCACCAGTTTAGCAACGGTAAATACCCGCAGGTACATAAAGAACTGATCTTCCGAACTGCGTCGCGCACCGCCCTGCGCTATTTTGCCAAACGCGCCGGCCACTGTTTTATCAAACAGATCGCCCGGTTCTATCGCCCCCCACTCCTGGCTCAAATAATGGTAAAGCTGCTCGACGGTGAAAATGTTTTTTTCCACCGCGTCTTCCAGATCGGCGATGCAATAAGAAATATCATCGGCGGCCTCCATGATATAGGTCAGCGGGAAGCGGTCGAACTCGCCCATCTGCAACTCACGCCGCAGGCGGTCGACAAACGCCTCCTCCGCCAGATAGAAACCCGGTTTTTTCATCAGGTAGCTGTGGCTGGCGGGGATAGCCTGCGCCCAATACGCCGGGCGGGTATATTTCAGGATGCAGCCCACCTGGGCATAAGTCAGGTTCAGTTTCAGCAGCGTATGCACCAACCGGATCGCCTGCGCGTTGCCTTCAAAATGGCTCAGATCGTGGCGGATGCGACTGCGCAGCCGGTTCAGATCGCCGTCCCCTTCACGCAGGCGCAGCACCTCAACCTGGCAGCCGTCCTGGCTGCTCGGCTCGCTGCCGCAGCTGTCCGGGTCGAGGCGCTGGCTGAACCAGTCGTTGATCGCCGACTCCCCGAAGTGGCCAAACGGCGGGTTGCCGATATCATGCATCAGGCAGGCCATTTCAACGATGCTTTCAAACGGATCCAGCAGGTTGGTCAGGCCGAGCGCATCAATACGCTGCTCTTGCTTAAAGCGGTTGAGGATCTCTTTGGCAATGTGCCGCCCCACCTGCTGCACTTCCATCGAGTGGGTTAACCGGCTGCGCACCGCTGCGTTGCGCTCCAGCGGGAAGACCTGAGTTTTCTGCTGCAGCCGGCGAATCGCCGCCGAGTTGACGATCCGCCCGCGATCGCTTTCGAACTGGCGGACAATATCGTACTCCTGCTCCGCCGAGATCGGATCGCCGAACCGGCGCTGAAAGCTGATTTTCTGTTTAAAGTCGATCCCGGACATCTGCGGCTCTCCTGTTTTGGCCCTGGCGCGTCTGCCTCCGTGATAGCAATTCCGCACGGCGGATGCAATGGATTATCTCTGTTTAACAGCCATGATAGACTATGCGGCACTTCTTCCCCCTACCAGCGAGTATTATTTATGAAAGTAGGCATCATTGGCGCCATGGAGCAGGAAGTTACCCTGCTGCGCGATCAAATCGAAAACCGTCAGACCATCCAGCGCGCGGGCTGTGAAATTTACACCGGCCAGATCAACGGGGTGGAGGTCGCGCTGCTGAAGTCCGGCATCGGTAAAGTCTCTGCGGCGATGGGCACCACCCTGCTGCTGGAGCATTGCCAACCGGATCTGGTGATCAACACCGGTTCCGCCGGCGGTCTGGCCGCCACGCTGAAAGTCGGCGATATCGTAGTGTCCGAAGAGGTCCGCTACCACGATGCCGACGTCACCGCGTTCGGTTATGAACCAGGCCAGATGGCGGGCTGCCCGGCGGCGTTCGTCGCCAACGATGCGCTGATCGCCCTGGCGGAACACTGCATCCGCCAGCTGGATCTTAATGCGGTGCGCGGCCTGATCTGCAGCGGCGACGCCTTTATCAACGGCGCCGAACCGCTGGCGCGCATTCGCGCCACCTTCCCGAGCGTGGCGGCGGTAGAAATGGAAGCGGCGGCGATCGCCCACGTCTGTCACCAGTTCGGCACGCCATTTGTGGTGGTGCGCGCCATCTCCGACGTGGCCGACAGCGAATCGCACATGAGCTTCGACGAGTTCCTGACCGTGGCCGCCAAACAGTCCTCGTTGATGGTCAACGCCATGCTGCAGATGCTGGCCAAGCGCGACTAAGGTGAAACGACGTTTTTGCTGCCTGCCGTGGCTGCTGGCGCTGGCGCTTTCCCTGCCCGCCGCGGCCGCGCAGCGGGTGATCAGCCTGGCGCCCAATACCACGGAGCTGGCGTACGCCGCCGGCATGGGGGATACCCTGCTGGCGGTCAGCGCCTTTTCCGATTATCCGCCGCAGGCCAAACGGCTTGAGCAGGTGGCATCGTGGCAAGGGGTCAACCTGGAGCGGATCCTGGCGCTCAAGCCGGATCTGATCCTGGCCTGGCGCGGCGGCAACCCGCAGCGGGTGCTGGATCAGATCGCCGCGTTCGGCATTCCGATCTTTTACGCCGACGCCAAAACGCCGGAGGAGATCGCCGGCCTGCTGGACGATCTGGCCGCCTACAGCCCGCACCCGGCGCAGGCGCATCAGGCGGCCGCGCAGGTGCGCCAACAGCTCGCCCGGCTGAAGAGCCGCTATGCCGATAACCCGCCGCGCCGCGTGCTGCTGCAGTTCGGCACCCAGCCGCTGTTCACCAGCTCCGCCGCAACGCTGCAAAGCCGGCTGCTGAGCCTGTGCGGCGGCGAGAACATTTTTGCAGACAGCCGCGTGCCCTGGCCGCAAATCGGCCGCGAGCAGGTGCTGGCGCGTCGGCCGCAGGCGATCGTCATCAGCGGCGGCGCCGAACAGATCGCCAGCGTCAAGGCGTTCTGGGCGCCGCAGCTGCAGGTGCCGGTCATTGCGCTGAATGAAGACTGGTTCAACCGCGCGGGGCCGCGCATTATGCTGGCGGCGCAGCAGCTGTGCAGCCAGCTGGCGGAGATCCGCTGATGCTGGTGTTCTGGCTGGATATTCTCGGCACCGCGGTGTTTGCCATCTCCGGCGTGTTGCTGGCCGGCAAGCTGCGGATGGACCCTTTCGGCGTGCTGGTGCTCGGGGTGGTGACCGCCGTCGGCGGCGGCACCATCCGCGATATGGCGCTGGCTAACGGCCCGGTGTTCTGGGTGCAGGACCCCACCGATTTGGTGGTGGCGATGATCACCTGCGTGATGACGCTGATGCTGGTGCGCCAGCCGCGCCGCCTGCCGAAGTGGGTGCTGCCGGTGCTGGACGCGGTCGGGCTGGCAGTGTTCGTCGGCATCGGCGTCGACAAGGCCTTTGCCGCCGGCAGCGGCGCGCTGGTGGCGGTGTGCATGGGCGTGATTACCGGCGTCGGCGGCGGCATTATCCGCGACGTGCTGGCGCGCGAAATCCCGATGATCCTGCGGACGGAAATTTACGCCACCGCCTGCATTGTCGGCGGCATCGTGCATGCTACCGCGTTCTCCACCTTCGGCATGCCGCTGCAGCAGGCGATGATGCTGGGCATGACCATTACGCTGCTGATCCGGCTGGCGGCCATACGCTGGCACCTGAAGCTGCCGGCGTTTATTCTCGAACAATAGATTTAACCAATAAAAAACCCGCCGTTTGGCGGGTTCTTCTTAAGGTCAGACGGCCGATCAGATGCTGAACGACGAGCCGCAACCGCAGGTGGTCTTGGCGTTCGGGTTGGTCACCACAAAGCGTGACCCTTCCAGACCTTCGGTATAATCCACCGAGCCGCCAACCAGATATTGCAGGCTCATCGGATCGACCACCAGAGCCACGCCCTGTTTTTCGATGGTCATATCGCCTTCGTTGACCTTATCGTCAAAAGTGAAGCCGTATTGGAATCCGCTGCAGCCGCCACCGGTGATGTAAACCCGCAACTTCAGGTTCGGATTTTCTTCATCAGCAATCAGGAATTTCACCTTGTTTGCTGCTGCCTCGGTAAATTGCAGGGGCAGTGCTGTCTCTTCACTCATACTCTTAACTCCCAACATGATTCAGCATCAGGCTCCCTGGTATGACTTCGGGTGGGTGCCGGCAACCTGATTAATACTCGTGATTATCCAATACCTGAGTGTTGCGTTCAAGTATTCACCGCATTTGTTGTATTTTCTTTGCCTGTTTTCTCCGCTGCACGCTGCTTTTCCAACGTGCGCGCCAGCAGCGACGAATACAGCGGCTGACCGCCGAGGAACTGCGCCACCAGCGTCGCGCCCAGGCAGGTAATGATCATCGGCAAAATCAGCTGATAGTTGTCCGTCATTTCCAGCACCAGCACGATGCCGGTCAGCGGCGCACGCACCGTCGCGGCGAACAGCGCCCCCATGCCGGCGATGGCGAACGTCCCCGGCTCGATGCCGTACTGCGGGAAAAGATGGCTGCTCGCCAGGCCAAAGGCGGTGCCAAACAGCGTGCCCAGCGCCAGCATCGGCGCAAAAATCCCGCCCGGCGCGCCGGAGCCGAAGCACAGCAGCGTGGTGACGATCCGGGCGATAAAGATAAACATCAGCATGCCGACGGTATAGTTGCCCGCCGCCGCAATCGGAATCAGGCCGAAACCGCCGCCGGCGGCCTCCGGCTGAATCAGCGCCAGAACGCCGCACAGGCCGCCCAGCCCGCCGCCCATCAGCACAATTTTACGCAGTTCGCCGCCGTGCAGGCGGGCAAACATGTCCTGCGTCCGGAAGATCAGCCGGTTAAACATCACGCCGACGCCGCCGAACACCGCTCCCAACACCAGATACAGCCACAGAGTGTTGGTGGGCGCCGCAGAAAGCTTGCCCACCTCAATCACCGCATGCTGGCCATTGCACAGCTGGTAGACCACGGTCGACATAATCACGCCGATAAATACCGCTTTAATCGAGATCAGGTTATAGCGGAACTGCGGGCGCATCTCTTCGATGATAAACAGGATCCCTGCCAGCGGCGCGTTAAACGCGGCGGACAACCCGGCCGCCGCCCCGGTCGCCAGCAGCGAGTGGCGCGCCTCAGCGCCGCGGATACGGAAGATATCCAGCACCATGCGCCCGACGTTGCCGCCCATCTGCACCGTCGGCCCTTCCCGTCCCAGTACCATGCCGGCGCCCAGCGTGCCCATGCCGCCGACAAATTTTACCGGCAGCACCCGCCACCAGCGTACCGGCCGCAGCTCTTCCAACGCGCCCTCGATCTCCGGAATTCCCGACCCGCCGGCCTCCGGCGCAAAGCGTCGCACCAGATAATAGCCCAACATCGCCAACGCGGCGGACAGCAGAAACGCCAGCGGCCACACCAGATACCAGGCATCGGCGACGTACGACAGCGCAGAAAAACGCTGCTGCTGCACCCAGTCCACCGACTTTTCAAACGCCACGCCCAGCAGCCCGGCCAGCGCGCCCACCAGGGCCGCCATCAGCAGGATCGCCACCGGCGTTTTATCGCGACGAATAAATTGACGAACGCTGTCAACGCGCCTCACGCGCGGAGTAAGTACTAACGGGGGTTGTGATTGATGCTCGCTCATAAGGGGTTGATTACCACCGGCAAGAATAAGTCATAAATAGCCGTCATACTTCAAGCTGCAGGTTTGTTGGCTGCGCTCAGCCACCCGAATCACTTAGCCAAGTAAGCTCATCGGAATGCCCTCCCTTGCCGCTTTCCTGCAACTCGAATTATTTAGGGTATAAATCTCAGAACTTTCCATTCTATACCCAAAAAAGCGAGCAGAGCATCTTTCTGAGTAAACGGCGAAACGCGGCATCCGCCCGTATTGCACAGCGGCGATCGTTTCATAACGGCGCGCACTCCACTAGAATAGCCCGGTAAAATACATTCAATATTCATTCCTGGAGCCGATTTATGAGCTTACACAGCAAGTCCGAAAGTCTGTACGCCGAAGCGCAACAGCTGATCCCCGGCGGGGTTAACTCCCCGGTGCGGGCGTTTACCGGCGTCGGCGGGGTGCCGCTGTTTATCGAACGTGCCGACGGTGCCTACCTCTTTGACGCCGACGGCAAAGCCTATATCGATTACGTCGGCTCCTGGGGCCCGATGGTGCTGGGCCATAACCATCCTGCCATTCGCAACGCCGTGATTGCCGCCGCCGAACGCGGCCTGAGCTTTGGCGCGCCAACTGAAATGGAAGTGAAAATGGCCGCGCTGGTGACCGAACTGGTGCCGACGATGGATATGGTACGCATGGTGAATTCCGGCACCGAAGCCACCATGAGCGCCATCCGCCTGGCGCGCGGCTTCACCCAGCGCGATAAAATTATCAAGTTTGAAGGCTGCTACCACGGCCACGCCGACTGCCTGCTGGTCAAAGCCGGCTCCGGCGCACTGACCCTCGGCCAGCCGAACTCGCCGGGCGTGCCGGCGGACTTCGCCAAACACACCCTGACCTGCACCTATAACGATCTGGATTCGGTGCGCAGCGCCTTTGAGCAATATCCGTCAGAGATCGCCTGTATCATCGTCGAGCCGGTGGCAGGCAATATGAACTGCGTACCGCCGCAGCCGGACTTCCTGCCGGGGCTGCGCGCCCTGTGCGACCAGTACGGCGCGCTGCTGATTATCGATGAGGTGATGACCGGTTTCCGCGTGGCGCTGGCCGGCGCGCAGGCTTACTACGGCGTAGAACCTGACCTGACCTGCCTGGGTAAAATCATCGGCGGCGGTATGCCGGTGGGCGCCTTCGGCGGCCGTCGCGACGTGATGGAAGCGCTGGCGCCGACCGGCCCGGTTTACCAGGCCGGGACGCTGTCCGGCAACCCGATCGCCATGGCGGCGGGCTTCGCCTGCCTGAGTGAAGTGGCGCAGCCGGGCGTCCATCAAACGCTGGGCGAGCTGACCGAAATGCTGGCGGACGGCCTGCGCCACGCCGCGCAGGCGGAGAACATCCCGCTGGTGGTGAACAACGTCGGCGGCATGTTCGGCCTGTTCTTCACCGACGGCGAGACGGTCACCTGCTATCAGGACGTGATGAAGTGCGATGCCGAACGCTTTAAGCGCTTCTTCCACCTGATGCTGGATGAAGGCGTGTATCTGGCGCCGTCGGCCTTCGAAGCGGGCTTTATGTCCGTCGCCCACAGCAAAGAAGATATTCAGCGCACCATCGACGCCGCGCGTCGCTGCTTCGCCAAGCTGTAACCGCGAACGCTGCGCATACAACAAGGGCTGAACCTGGGTTCAGCCCTTTTTTACTGCGCGATAGCGGATTACAGCAGGGTGCCGTAAATGGTCAGCACCGCCACCACCACCACAATAATCATCGTCACCTTACGTGCCAGCACCACCGCGGCGCGCGGCGTCTGTACCGGATCGTCATGCGGTTCGCGCGCCAGCGCAAACTGCGCCAGACGCGTCAGCACCTGATACTGTGAAGTACGGCGGTCGCCCAACGAGGCAAACCAGGCCGGCAGCGCCCTTTCTCCGTGGCCGATCAGCGCATAGGCCACGCCCGCCAGCCGCACCGGGATCCAGTCCAGCCAGTGCAGCAGCGCATCAATCCCCGACTGCGAACGCTCCAGCGGCGTATTGTGCCGCGCCAGCCAGGTTTGGTAAGCGCGCAGGAACGCATAGCCGGCCAGCGCGATCGGCCCGTAGGGACCACAGGCCACAAACCAGAACAGCGGCGCCAGATAGTAACGGTAGTTAATCCACAGCAGCGCATTTTGCAGTTCACGCAGACGCTCTTGCGCGCTGCAATCCACCGGCAGGCCGTGGATCAGCGCCAGCTCTTCCGCCATAGCGTCCACCGCATGGCTGTCGCCCTGACGCGCCGCCTTCAGATAGGCGCGGTAATGCTTGCGCTTAATGCCCGCCCCGACGCACAGCAGCGCCACGGCAATCCACAGCAGCAGCGTCAGCAGGCCGAAAAACAGCCCGTGCGCCAGCCATAAAACTCCCCAGACCACCACCATCCAGCCGCAGGCCAGCGCCAGCGTCTGCAGCAGCGAAAAGCGGTGCAGACGGCGGAAAACCACTTCCAGCCGGTGATCCAACTGCCAATGTTCGCCCAGCTTGAATAAACGTTCCCACGCCAGAACCAGTAACAGCGAAAACAGCGTCATTTGTTATGCCTCTCCCTTGTCATTGCGCCCGAGCGCTCGCCGGGGCAAACCACGTTGTTCCACAGATGCCAGATAATGCTCGCCACCGGTATCGGATAATACCTGATTCCTTGTTTAGCGACAGCGCATGCCGGCTATCACTGCCAGTGGTACTTGCCTGCACAACAGAGTAGCATGTTTCCTCCACATTCTTAGTTCCCTTTTCGGAGCCTTCTATGTCGACACGCCGCTACAGCGCAGACAGCCGTCGTACCGAACTTCTTGAACGAATTGAACATGATATCCCCTTTGCCGTCGCCCAGGCGCTACGGGAAGATCTGGGCGGCGAAGTCAATGCCGAACGGGATATTACCGCCCAGCTGCTGCCGGCGGACAAGCAGGCCGAGGCCACGGTCATCACCCGTGAAGACGGCGTATTCTGCGGCCAGCGCTGGCTCAATGAAGTCTTTATTCAGCTGGGTAATCAGGTGCGCGTGGAATGGCTGGTTGCCGACGGCGACACGGTGACGCCGAACCAGCCGCTGTGCCGCCTGAAAGGCCCGGCGCGCACCCTGCTGACCGGCGAGCGTACCGCCCTTAACTTTGTACAGACCCTGTCGGGCGTGGCGACCGCCGTCAGCCGCTATGTCGCACTGCTGGAAGGCACACAGACGCGCCTGCTGGATACGCGTAAAACGCTGCCGGGGTTGCGCACCGCACTGAAGTACGCCGTGCTGTGCGGCGGCGGCAGTAACCACCGGCTGGGGCTGTCTGACGCCTTCCTGATCAAGGAAAACCACATCATCGCCTCCGGTTCGATCAAAAACGCGGTGGAGAAGGCCTTCTGGCTGCACGCCGACGTGCCGGTCGAGGTCGAAGTGGAGTCGCTGGACGAACTGCAGCAGGCGCTGGACGCCGGCGCGGACATCATCATGCTGGACAACTTCAGCGTGCCGATGATGAAGCAGGCGGTGGAACTGACCCAGCACCGTGCGCAGCTGGAAGTGTCCGGCAACGTCACCAGCGACACGCTGCGTCAGTATGCCGAAACCGGCGTAGACTATATTTCGGTCGGTGCGCTCACCAAGCACGTTACCGCCCTCGACTTATCCATGCGCTTTAAATAACCGCCGGCTCTCCCCGCGCCGCCGACCCGGCGGCGCCCTCCGCATTACTACGCTGCGATCTGCGCCGCATTATGCACTGCGAAAAAGGGTAACCACCCACATTGTGCGGGAAGCCATACGCAGAGCAGCCAACCGACGCTCGCTCCCCTGCCGGCCTGGCGCTACCGTTGCGGCTCCACAACAGGAGGAAGCAACGTATGGAAACACAACGCGGATTTACCCTGATCGAACTGATGGTGGTGATCGCCATCATCGCCACCCTGAGCGCCATCGGCGTCCCCGCCTATCAGCGCTATATCCAGAAAGCGGCGATGACCGATATGCTACAGGCAATGACCCCGTACAAGATGGCGGTAGAGCTGTGCGTGCTGGACAGCGGCGGCCCCGAGGCGTGCAATGCCGGCAGTCAAGGCATTCCGGCCGGCGCCGCTTCACGCTACGTCAGCGCCGTCAGCGTCAGCCAAGGGGTGATCACCCTCACCGGCGCCCAGACGCTGCAGGGGCTGACGGTCGCGATGACGCCGACGCCGGACAGCAACGGCCTGATGCGCTGGACGCGCAGCTGCAGCGCGGCGGACAGCAGTGCGCTGCAGGATACCTGCCGGGAAGTGTTCCGCTTTGACGATGCGGCGGAGCCATCCTGATGAGCCAGACTATCAACGCGGAAATACACGCCCTGTGCCGGCGCTATCAGGCGCTGGCGCTAAGCGAAGACCAACAGAGCCTGACCATCGCCCTGCACGGCGAACCGCCGGCGCCGCTGCTCAATGCGCTGCGCTTCGCCAGTGGGAAACGCATCACGCTGGAGCAGTGGCCGCTGGCGCGGCTGGAACAGGCGCTGTTTCAGTCGCCAGTGCAGCAGCCGGTTCAGGAAGAGGCCGCCGAAACGGGCGGCCCCACGCTGGATGACGATGCCGATGCGCCAGCAGTCAACTTTATCAACCAAACGCTGCGCAGCGCGATTCAGCGGCGCGCCTCCGACATTCACTTTGAGCCTTACCAGCAACAGCTCAGCATCCGCCTGCGCATTGACGGCGTACTGCAGACGGTCTCTCCGCCGCCGCTGGCCCTGAGCCAGCGCATTATCGCCCGGCTGAAGATCATGGCGCAGCTGGATATTGCCGAACGGCGGCTGCCGCAGGACGGCCAGCTCGGCGTTCAACTGGATCGCAGCCGCTACTCGATGCGCATCTCCACCCTGCCGACGCTGTATGGCGAAAAGGTAGTGCTGCGGATCCTGCAGACCGATCGTCAGGATCTGCCGTTGGAACAGTTGGGTATGACGGAGGACGATCGCGCGCAGTTCGCCGCCGCCCTCGCCGCCCCACAGGGGATGATTCTGGTCACCGGCCCCACCGGCAGCGGAAAAACCGTCACGCTGTACAGCGGCCTGCATCAGCTCAACGACCGGCAGCGCAACCTGTGCAGCGTTGAAGATCCCGTAGAGATCCCGCTGTTCGGCGTCAACCAGACGCAGGTCAACGGCAAAATCGATCTCAGCTTTTCCCGCGTGCTGCGGGCGTTGCTGCGCCAGGATCCGGACGTGATCATGATCGGCGAGATCCGCGACGGGGAAACCGCCGAGATCGCGGTAAAAGCCGCCCAGACCGGCCATCTGGTGCTGTCAACCCTGCACACCAACTCCACCAGCGAAACCCTGACCCGCCTGACCAATATGGGCATTCCCGGCTATCTGCTGGCTGCCAGCCTCAGGCTGGTGATCGCCCAGCGGCTGGTGCGGCGGCTGTGTCTGCATTGCCGCCACCGGCAAACGGAAACGCTGCACTTCCCCGCCGCGCTGTGGCCCCAGCCGTTGACGCCCTGGCGCGCCGAGGGCTGCGAGCACTGCTTCGGCGGCTATTACGGCCGCATCGGCATTTACGAACTCTTGCACATCACCAGTGAGATCCAGCACGGGTTGCTGCAACACCAGACGGCAGAGCAGCTGGATGAGATCGCGCAGCGCCAGGGGCAAACCTCGCTGCTGCAGGCCGGGCTGGCGCTGGTTGCGGAAGGCACCACCTCGCTGCAGGAGGTTTATCGCGTAATAGGCCATATGGAGCAGCAGCCATGACGTCGCGGCGGCTCTTTCTCTGGCAGGCGATTAACAGCCAGGGCGAGCTGACGCAGGGAGAGTCGCTGGCGGAACGTAAAGAGCAGGTTTATCAGCTGCTGATTGAGCAGAACCTGCAACCCTATCAGGTCGCACGCGGCAAGGCGATTAGCCGACGTCAATGGCGCGGCGAGGCGCTGATCCTGTTCACCCGCCAGCTGGCGACGCTGCTGCAGGCCGGACTGCCGCTGATGAACGCGCTGCAGCTGCTGGCGCAGCAGCACGCCTCCGCCCCCTGGCGCTGCCTGCTGCAGGAGATCGGCGAGCGCGTGGCCCAGGGCCAGCCGCTGTCCGAAGTGGCGGCTGGCTATCACTACGTCTTTCCGCCGATTTACCGCCAGCTCATCACCCTGGGGGAACTGACCGGTAACCTCGACCGCTGCTGCCAGCAGCTGGCGCAGCAGCAGGAGGAACAGCAGAAACTACGCAAGAAAGTGCTGAAAGCCATCCGCTACCCGCTGTTTATCTGCGCGGTGGCCATACTGGTCAGCCTACTGATGCTGCTGATGGTGCTGCCCGAGTTCGCCAAGGTGTATCAGTCGTTCGACGCGCCGCTGCCCTGGTTTACCCAGGGGTTAATGACGCTGTCGGCGCTGCTGATGAGCGCCGGCCCCTATTTATTGCTGGCCGGCGCCCTGCTGGCTGGCGGCTACTGGCGCTATTGCCATCCGCATGCCCGCTGGCGACGGCGGGAACAACGGCTCAGCCTGCGTCTGCCGCTGATTGCTCAGCTGATTAAAGGCGCCAGCCTGAGCCAGATCTTCCGCACGCTGCATATGACCCAGCAGGCGGGGCTGACGCTGCTCGAAGGACTGGACGCGGCGCTGCTGTCGATGGAGAACCTGTTTTTTCGTCAGGCGCTGGAGGCCGTCCGGCAACGGCTGAACCAGGGGCTGCCGCTGTATCAGGCGCTGGCGGAGCAGCCGCTGTTTCCGCCGCTGTGCCAACAGCTGGCGCGCGTCGGGGAAGAGTCCGGCACGCTGGACGTCCTGCTGGGCAAACTGGCGTTATGGCATGAACAACAGACGCATGAGCTGGCGGACGCCCTGGCGCAAACGCTGGAGCCGCTGCTGATGCTGGTAATTGGCATTATCGTCGGCGGTCTGGTGATCGCCATGTATTTACCGATTTTTCAGTTGGGGACGGTGCTGGGATAACACGGGAAGAAGAAGCGCCCCCGGCCGATACCGGGGGCGACAGGGAATTACTTACTGCCGAATACGCGGTTTTCCTGCTCCGCAACGCGGATAAAGGTGGTGCGCTTGGTCAGTTCTTTCAGACGCTCCGCCCCCACGTAGGTGCAGGCCGAACGCAGGCCGCCGAGGATATCGCGCACGGTGAACTCCACTTCGCCGCGCAGCGGCAGCTTCACGGTTTTGCCTTCTGCCGCGCGGTACTCCGCAACGCCGCCCACGTGGCGCTTCATCGCGGATTCAGAGCTCATGCCGTAGAACAGCATAAACTTCTCGCCGTTCTCTTCCACCACCGTGCCTTCACACTCATCGTGGCCGGCCAGCATGCCGCCCAGCATGACAAAGTCCGCACCGCCGCCGAAGGCTTTCGCCACGTCGCCCGGCACCGAACAGCCGCCGTCGCTGACGATCTGGCCGCCCAGGCCGTGCGCCGCATCCGCGCACTCAATCACCGCGGACAGCTGCGGATAGCCAACGCCGGTTTTCACCCGCGTGGTGCACACCGATCCAGGCCCAATGCCCACCTTCACGATATCGGCGCCGGACAGAATCAGTTCTTCGACCATTTCGCCGGTGACCACGTTGCCGGCGCAGATAACGTGCTGCGGACAGGCTTCACGTGCTTTCTGCAGGAAGGCGACGAAGTGCTCCGAGTAGCCGTTTGCCACATCGATGCAGATAAACTTCAGCGCCGGCGACAGCGCCAGAATTTGCTTCATCTTCACGAAATCGGCATCGGAAGTGCCGGTGGAAACCATCACGTGGCGCAGCGTCTCTGCCGGCACGCGCTGAACAAATTCAGCCCACTGCTCAACCGAATAGTGTTTGTGAACCGCGGTCAGTACGTCGAAAGACGCCAGAGCCTCTGCCATGCGGAAGGTGCCGACCGTATCCATATTGGCGGCAATGATAGGTACGCCAGACCAGCTCCACCCCGAATGTTTGAAGGTAAACTGGCGCTCCAGTTCAACTTCAGAACGGCTTTTCAGCGTGGAACGCTTCGGGCGAATCAGCACATCTTTAAAACCTAACTTCAAATCTTCTTCAATACGCATGACAACGGATTTCCTGGTTTATGGCGACGGATCGCAAGGGTGATCGAATCTTCTATCCCGCGGGTCTTCGCTAGCGCGACACCTGCGCAGAACAGCTTGATGCCAGTTCCAGTGACGTTATCATACGCCGGAATAATCACGCGGCAAGACTGCGATTTCGTCTTTATTTACGCTACAATCCCAGAAATTTACCTACGCAATTTCGATGTGATATTGCGCCCATTTTTCCCATTATGGCGACAGAAACGCCAGCCTGACGGCGCCGACTTGCACTTCTGCACGATCGCTTTATGATTCGTCTATTGTTTCTGGATAAATCTTAGGGTATCCCTGCACGCCATGACCTACATTGTTGCGCTGACCGGCGGCATCGGCAGCGGGAAATCAACCGTCGCCAATGCCTTTGCGCGTCATGGCATCGTGATTGTCGATGCCGACATCATCGCCCGCCAGGTGGTAGAGCCCGGTACGCCGTCATTAGCGGCCATCGCCGCCCATTTTGGCCAGGGGATACTACAGCCGGATGGCACTCTGGATCGCGCCGCGCTGCGCCAGCGCATCTTCAGCCAGCCGGATGAAAAACGCTGGCTGAATCAGCTGTTGCACCCGGTGATACAGCAGGAGACGCAGCGCCAGCTGACGCTGGCCGACAGTCCGTATGCGCTCTGGGTGGTACCGCTGCTGGTGGAAAACCAGCTCCAGTCGCGCGCCGACCGGGTCGTGGTGGTGGATGTCGACAGCGAGACACAATTGCAAAGAACCATCGCCCGCGACGGCGTCAGCCGCCAGCAGGCACTCAATATTTTATCGGCCCAGGCGACGCGCGAGCAGCGTCTGGCAGCGGCGGACGACGTGATCGACAACGGCGGCGCCGCACAACAGATAGAATCACACGTAGCCGCCTTGCATCGCCGCTATCTGGACCTTGCGGCATCAGCAAAACGACAGGATTGAACTGAATGAGCGACGCTTCTCCAACCGTTCTCTTTGAACACCCGTTGAATGAAAAAATGCGTACCTGGCTGCGAATCGAATTTTTGTTGCAACAGTTACATGGCCACCGGGCCTTGAGCGATACCGCCATCGCCCTGACCTTTTTCCGTACCGTCTCCGACCTGCTGGACGTGCTGGAGCGCGGTGAAGTCCGTACCGAGCTGGCAAAAGAGCTGGAACGCCAGCAGCAAAAACTGCTGCAGTGGGCCGACGTGCCCGGCGTTGATATGTCGCTGGTCGAGCAACTGCGCAGCCAGTTAAAAGAGCTGTCCTCACGCCTGATCGCCGCACCGCGCATGGGCCAGCCGCTGCGGGAAGACAAGCTTATCAGCCTGGTGCGCCAGCGTCTGGGCATTCCCGGCGGCTGCTGCAGTTTCGATCTGCCGACGCTGCATATGTGGATGCACGTGCCCCAGTCAGAGCGCGACGCCGACGTCGCCCAGTGGCTGGAAACCCTGGATCCGCTGCATCAGGCATTGACGATGATCCTGAGCCTGATCCGTCAGTCCGGGCCGTTCCGCAATCAAATCAGTCTGAACGGCTTTTATCAGGACAATGCGGAAGAGGCCGATCTGCTGCGCCTGCGTATCGATCTGTCACATCAGCTGTATCCGCAAATTTCCGGCCACAAGACGCGTTACGCGATTCGCTTCTTGTCGCTGGACGGCGATCATACTCAGGTGCCGGAACGCCTGACGTTCGATCTCGCCTGCTGTTAGTAATCAATAAAATGGCCCGTTGCAAAACCGGCTAAGGAAGAGTGATGACGACCGTAGTAAATTGCCCGACCTGTGGCAAAGACGTGGTTTGGGGAGAAGTCAGCCCGTACCGTCCGTTCTGCAGCAAACGCTGCCAGATGATCGATCTGGGCGAATGGGCGGCCGAAGAAAAGCGCATCCCAAGCAATGGCGATTTGTCCGACAGCGACGACTGGAGTGAAAAGGAAGACTTCTGACGCGCATGACGGCCTGGCAAGCCAGGCCGTTCGTTGGCTTACTGCGCCGCGCCAGCCTGCGCAACCAGCTGCCGGACGATGGCAGCATTGGCCGGCGGAAACTCATCTTCGCGCAGCTCCGCCTGTTTTACCCAGCGCATCGGCTGTCCTTCACGGCCAAACGGCTCGCCCTGCCAATTCTCCACCAGATAGAAATTCAGCGTCACAATACGGTCGGTAAAGCGGTGCTCCAGCACCTCCAGCAGCGCGGCCTGTCCGGCCTCGATGCCGGTTTCTTCCTGCAGCTCGCGGTACAGCGCCTGCTCGGCCGTTTCACCCGCTTCAATCTTGCCGCCGGGAAACTCCCAAAAGCCCGCCATATGGGAATCCGCAGCACGGCGGGTAATAAAGATCTCCTGCCGGGCATTACGAATAATGCCCACGGCGATGTTCAGATGTTTCATCGCTAACTCCTAACTGATTCCTGAACTGCGCCACCGGTCACAGGTAACGCCAGATATAGCTGGGGCCGGACATGTCCGGCCCCACGAGGCATTGATCGCCTGTTTAGCAACGGCTTACTTTTGCAGACGGCCGTGGCACTGCTTGTATTTCTTGCCGGAACCGCATGGGCACGGATCGTTACGTCCCACTTTACGCTCGGCTACCGCCGGCGCATTAGGATCGTTCGTTGCCAGCGCATTTTCATCCTGGTGGCTCAGCTGCTGCTGCTGCGCCAGACGCTCGGCTTCTTCGCGGCGTTGCTGCTCCAGCGCTTCCACCTCTTCCGGCATCCGCACCTGCACCTTGCTCAGCACGCTGATCACTTCATATTTCAGTGATTCCAGCATCGCGGCGAACATGGCGAACGACTCACGCTTGTACTCCTGCTTCGGATCCTTTTGCGCATAGCCGCGCAGGTGGATGCCCTGACGCAGGTAATCCATCGCCGCCAGGTGCTCTTTCCACAGCGAATCCAGCGTCTGCAGCATCACGCCCTTCTCGAAGTTGCGCATCATTTCGCTGCCAACCACGTCTTCTTTCAGCAGGTACTCTTCCTTGGCCTTTTCCAGAATGCGTTCACGCAGCGTCTCTTCGTGCAGCTCCGGCTCTTTGTCCAGCCACTCGGCGATCGGCATCTCCAGATCGAAGTCGTTTTTCAGACGCTCTTCCAGACCCTGCACGTCCCACATTTCTTCCAGCGACTGCGGCGGAATGTAGTTGTCGATGGTGGCCTTGAACACGTCCTCACGGATGCTGGCGATGGTTTCGCTGATGTCGGAAACGTCCAGCAGTTCGTTACGCTGGGTGTAGATCGCACGGCGCTGATCGTTCGCCACGTCATCGTATTCCAGCAGCTGCTTACGAATATCGAAGTTACGGCTTTCCACTTTACGCTGTGCGTTGGCGATTGCCTTGGTCACCCACGGGTGCTCAATCGCCTCGCCTTCTTTCATCCCCAGCTTACGCATCATGTTGGAGACACGGTCGGAGGCAAAGATACGCATCAGCGCATCTTCCATCGACAGGTAGAAGCGGGATGAACCGGCATCGCCCTGACGACCGGAACGGCCGCGCAGCTGGTTATCGATACGGCGGGATTCGTGGCGCTCGGTGCCGATAATATGCAGGCCGCCGGCGGCCAGTACCGCGTCGTGGCGTACTTTCCAGGCGTCTTTAATCGCCGCGATTTGCTCTTCGGTCGGTGCTTCCAGCTGTGCGACTTCCGTCTGCCAGCTGCCGCCCAGCACGATATCGGTACCACGACCGGCCATGTTGGTGGCGATGGTCACCGCGCCGGCCTGGCCGGCCTGTGCGACGATATCCGCTTCCATGGCGTGGAATTTGGCGTTCAGTACCTTGTGGTCAACGCCGGCCTTGGTCAGCTCGCGGGATACCACTTCCGATTTCTCAATCGAGATGGTCCCCACCAGCACCGGCTGGCCGTTGGCGGTACGTTCGCGGATGTCTTCGATAATTGCCGCAATCTTCTCTTGCTCGGTCATATAGACCAGATCCGGCATATCCTTACGGATCATCGGACGGTTGGTCGGCACCACAATGGTGTCCAGCTTGTAGATCGAGCTGAATTCAAACGCTTCGGTATCGGCGGTACCGGTCATCCCCGCCAGCTTCTCGTACAGACGGAAGTAGTTCTGGAAGGTGATCGACGCCAGCGTTTGGTTTTCGTTCTGGATTTCCACGTTTTCTTTGGCTTCCACCGCCTGATGCAGGCCATCAGACCAGCGACGCCCCTGCATGGTACGGCCGGTGTGTTCATCAACGATGATCACCTCGCCGTCTTTCACGATGTAGTCAACGTCGCGGGTGAACAGCACGTGCGCGCGCAGCGCGGCGGTCACGTGGTGCATCAGCATGATGTTGGTCGGCGAATACAGCGACTCGCCCTCTTCCATAATGCCCGCTTCCACCAGCATCTCTTCGATCAGGATCAGGCCGCGCTCGGTCAGGTGCACCTGACGCGCCTTCTCATCCACCGAGAAGTGGCCTTCACCCTGGAAGGTGTCGGAGTCTTCTTTTTCCTGGCGGATCAGTTTCGGGATCAGCTTGTCGACCTTGATATACATCTCGGAGCTGTCTTCAGCCGGGCCGGAGATGATCAGCGGGGTACGCGCTTCATCGATCAGAATGGAGTCAACCTCATCCACCAGCGCGTAGTGCAGTTTACGCTGCACGCGCTCTTCAGGGCTGAACGCCATGTTGTCGCGCAGGTAGTCAAAGCCGTATTCGTTGTTGGTGCCGTAAGTGATGTCGGCGGCATAGGCTTCACGCTTGGCCGGCGCCGGCATGCCCGGCAGGTTGATGCCGACGCTGAGGCCCAGGAACTCAAACAGCGGACGGTTGTTTTCAGCATCGCGCTGCGCCAGGTAGTCGTTGACGGTCACCACGTGCACGCCGCGCCCGCTCAGGGCGTTCAGGTATGCCGGCAGGGTCGCCGTCAGGGTTTTACCTTCACCGGTACGCATCTCGGCGATGCAGCGATCGTTCAACACCATGCCGCCCAGCAGCTGCACGTCAAAGTGGCGCATGCCGAAGACGCGCTTACTGGCTTCACGCACTACCGCAAAGGCTTCCGGGATCAGGCTTTCTACCGTTTCGCCCTTTTTCAGGCGCTCGCGGAATTCGTTGGTTTTCGCTTTCAGCTCATCATCGGACAGTTTTTCCATGTCCGGTTCCATGCGGTTGATCTGCTCAACCACTTTGCGCATGCGGCGCAGCGTACGATCGTTACGGCTACCAAAGACTTTGGTCAATAATTTAACTAACATGTGTTTAATATCTCGTTCATGACCGCCAAAACCGGCCGTCATCTTTGCTGTTTATTTATTGGTTATCGTTGCCCAGAGGGCGAAATCAGACCGCAACTGCGGGGCCGGCGCGAATGCCCTGCACCTGCGCCAGCCACAGCCCGATCTGGTGCCGGGCCAGCGGCGGATGAACGCGATGGTGCGTGTCGCGGATGATGGTCGGCGGCTTCGGCTCATGGGTTAACAGCGCATTGAGCGTAAACAGCAGCGCCAGCTGCGCCGCTTTTAGCGGCGGCTCGACGGGTTCAGCGTCGCTTTCCTGCACGCGCGCATATACCACCTGTGGCGCCAGGGCGAAAGAGAGGTGACGGATAACGGTGCGCAGCGCATGCTGCTGCCAATAGTCGACGCTGAAGTTCGGCCGGCGGTGAACGTCTTGCAGCAGAGCCAGGCCGCTGAAGGCATGGCTGATGGAATTTTGCCGGTTAAGGCTGGATGAGGTGCTCGGCAGCGCGGCTTGATCGGGGCCGCCGGTCAGATTTTGCGGTACGCCAAGCGTAGCCGCTACCATCCCCAACAGGAGATGCGGCCAGAAATAACGTCTGCCAAATTGTCGCCAACGATTTAGAATACCGATCACGAGTTTGTTAATCCGCCGGAGCCATTATGCGCGATAGCCGTCCACAATTATTAGATGTCCTGTTCTCCGAGTCGTCATCCGCGGACAAAGGGCCGTTGCATAACGTCCAGCAACGCGCTGCCGCCTTGCTGAAACTCAACCGTGCAGTCCGCGGGCTTTTGCCGGCCCAACTGCATCCCTGGTGCCGCGTCGCCAACTTCAGACAGGGCGTATTAGTGCTGGAAACGGCCAATGCCAGCTGGATGATGCGCCTGCGCTACGAACAGCCGAGCTTATTATCCGCACTACGAGCGCAAATTCTACCATCATTGTCATCGATCGACATCAGGATTAATCCTGCGTTAATGGTAAAAGGCGGCAATCAGCAGCAGAATTCGCTGCAAAAAACAACAGATGAACCTGCAGCAGCGCCAATGCGTCAGCTGAGCGAGGAAAGTGCGGAACAGTTACGGGGAGTGGCCAGCCGCAGCCCGGAAAAACTGCGCAAGACGTTAGAACGACTGGCAGCCCTGGCCGGAGAGGGTGCCAACACTACCAGTCGTGAGAAGTAACCAGCGATTCAGGCTTATGCTTATGCCAGTACGGCGGACGGCGCTTTGAATGCCAACGGCATTTCGGCTTCGTCCTGGAACGTGACGAATTCCCACGCTTCCTGTTTAGCCAGTACCGCCTGCAGCAACTTGTTGTTCAATGCATGGCCGGACTTGTAGGCAGTAAATGCGCCAATGATGTTATGGCCGCACATAAACAGGTCGCCGATGGCGTCCAGCATTTTGTGACGAACGAATTCATCTTCAAAACGCAGGCCGTCTTCGTTCAGGACGCGGTAATCGTCCACCACGATGGCACAATCGAAGCTGCCGCCCAGGGCCAGGCCGCGGGATTGCAGGTATTCGATATCGCGCATAAACCCGAAGGTACGCGCACGGCTGATTTGACGCACGAACGAGTCGGCAGAAAAATCCAGACGGTAGCGCTGCGCGCTAGAGTCAATAGCCGGGTGGTTGAAGTCAATGGTAAAGTCCAGGCGGAACCCGTTATGCGGGGACAGCTCGGCCCATTTATCACCATCTTCAACGCGAACGGTGTCTTTCAGACGCAGGAATTTCTTCGCTGAGTTCAGTTCCTCAATGCCGGCGTCCAGCAGCAGGAACACAAACGGACTGGCGCTACCGTCCATGATTGGGATTTCGGCCGCGTCAACTTCAATAATGATGTTGTCGATGCCAAGCCCAGCCAGTGCGGCATTAAGATGCTCAACGGTAGAAATACGCACGTCATGCTCATTCACCAGGCAAGTACAGAGCATGGTATCACGCACGGATTTTGCATCAGCCGGAAAATCAACCGGTGGATTCAAGTCAGTGCGACGATAGATGACCCCGGTATTGGCCGGCGCTGGGCGCATCGTCAGCGTGACTTTCTTGCCGGTATGCAAACCGACGCCAGTCGCCTGAACGATACGTTTTAATGTCCTTTGTTTGATCATCGTTTTATCTCGCAATGTTATCCATCCTACCGGCCAAGCATACAGCATGGCCGGCGGGACAGTTTAGCACAAAGAGCGGAGATGCCAAATTCTCAGGAAATTCTTAGTCAGCTTGCTTACGCAAGAAGGCCGGAATATCCAGATAGTCAGGCTCTTTGTTAGGCTGCGCGTTCTGATCGTTCACTACCTTGGCGGCAGGCTTCACTTCCTGCGGCAGCGGCGACATACCGTGCTGCTGGTAACGATGATCCATCACCGGCTGGCTGACCTGCTGCTGCTTGTTGGTCACCAGAGTGATTTCCGGACGCTTGTCCATACCGATACCGGTCGCAACGACGGTTACGCGCAGTTCATCGTTCATTTCCGGATCCAGAGAGGTACCGATCACCACGGTGGCGTTGTCAGAGGCAAACGCACGGATGGTGTTACCCACGGTCTCAAACTCGTCCAG
Organism: Serratia sp. FGI94; assembly: GCF_000330865.1. NCBI lineage: Bacteria > Pseudomonadati > Pseudomonadota > Gammaproteobacteria > Enterobacterales > Yersiniaceae > Serratia > Serratia sp. FGI94. The sequence continues at coordinate 779,410 of NC_020064.1, read as the reverse complement.
ACGCAGGTCAAAGCCGGCGGTGATGTTAACCAGTACGCCGCGCGCGCCGGACAGGTCGATATCTTCCAGCAGCGGGCTGGAGATCGCCATTTCGGCCGCTTCTTCCGCACGGTCCTCGCCGCAGGCAATGCCGGAGCCCATCATCGCGTAGCCCATTTCGGACATCACGGTGCGCACGTCGGCGAAGTCGACGTTCATCAGGCCCGGACGGGTGATCAGCTCGGCAATACCCTGCACCGCGCCTTTCAGCACGTCGTTGGCCGCGCCGAACGCGTCCAACAGAGAAATACCGCGTCCCAGAACTTTCAGCAGTTTGTCGTTCGGGATGGTGATCAATGAGTCCACGTGTTTGGACAGTTCTGCAATACCCTGCTCAGCGAACGCCATGCGCTTCTTGCCTTCAAAATTGAAAGGCTTGGTAACCACGGCCACTGTCAGAATACCCAGATCTTTTGCTACTTCAGCCACCACTGGCGCGGCGCCGGTACCGGTGCCCCCGCCCATGCCGGCCGCGATGAAGACCATATCCGCGCCTTCCAGCGCGGTACGCAGGGCTTCACGGTCTTCTTCCGCTGAATTGCGACCCACTTCCGGGTTCGCGCCCGCACCCAGACCTTTGGTAATGCAATTACCAATCTGGATGGTTTGGCCAACTGCCGTTTTACGGAGCGCCTGGGCGTCGGTATTTACGGCGAAGAATTCAACACCTTCGATGCGCTCGCGCACCATGTGTTCAACGGCGTTGCCGCCGCCACCGCCGACGCCGATGACTTTAATCACCGCGTCATTGGTAAGTTCCATTGGTTCAAACATAGTTTCTCTCCGTTTTGTGCCTGTCGCTGCGAGATCATAAAAATACGGATGCATGATCTCTTTGTTAAAACATTAAAACTCTTTTCTCAGCCAGCTGTTGATGCGTTTAAACCAACTGCCCACTGAGGCGCCTTTTTCTACTTCTGCCTCACCGCTCAGGTGAGACTCTTTTCCATAGTGCAGCAGACCTACCGCCGTCGAGTAGTAAGGCTCCTGCGCATAATCCGTCAGACCCGTGATGTTCAAGGGTTGGCCGATGCGTACCTGGGTGTGGAACACCCGTTGCGCACAGGCTGCCAGGCCATCAATCTGGGCGGCGCCACCGGTCAGCACGATACCCGCTGCCAGATGATGCTTAACCCCTTGCTGACGCAGTTGCTCCTGTAATTGCAAAATCTCATCGTTAACCAGATTCAGCAGTTCGGTGTAGCGTGGCTCAATAACTTCAGCCAGCGTCTGTCTTTGCAGACTGCGCGGAGGACGTCCCCCAACGCTAGGCACCTCTACACTCTCATCCTTGCTAACAATCGATCCAAGCGCACAACCGTGTCGAACTTTAATCGCTTCCGCATCCGTCGGCGGTGTGCCGAAGGCGTAAGCAATATCGCTGGTGACCACGTTGCCGGCATACGGGATAACCTTGGTGTGACGCAGCGCGCCACCGGTGTACACCGCCATATCCATGGTGCCGCCGCCGATATCCACCACACAGACGCCGAGCTCGCGCTCATCTTCGGTTAACACCGCGTAGCTGGCGGCAAGACCGGCGAAAATAAGTTGGTCAACTTTCAGACCACAACGTTCAACAGCTTTAACAATGTTTTTTGCCATATCGTTATGGCAGGTGATCAGGTGCACCTTGGCCTGCATACGCACGCCGGACAACCCTACCGGGTTTTTGATGCCTTCCTGATAGTCGATGGCGTATTCCTGAGGGATCACGTGCAGTACGCGGTGTTCATCCCGCACACGCACCGATTTGGCGGTATGCACGACGTTTTCCACATCCTCCATGGTCACTTCCTCTTCGGAAATAGGAACCATCCCGATTTCATTCTGGCAACTGATGTGTTTGCCCGATAATGAGAGGTAGACCGAAGAAATCTGGCAATCCGCCATCAGTTCCGCCTGATCGATGGCGCGCTGCACGCACTTCACCACCGACTCCAGGTCATTAACGCCGCCCTTATCCATGCCACGGGACGGACAGCTGCCCACCCCGATAATGTTGACCATGCCATCGGGCAGAACTTCCCCTACCAGTGCGGCGACTTTCGCCGTACCGATCTCCAGTCCAACTACCAGTTTTCTGTCCGTCGACTTGATCATCGTTGTTTTGCCTGTGCCTGATTCTGTTGCTGATTACTGTTTTGCTGTCCACGTGCCGCCTGCGGGTCGATTAACACCGGGCTCCATCCCACCGAGGCGCCTGAGTCATAGCGCAGGTCGACGTAGCTGACACGTTTGTTTTCCGCCTGGCCCTGTTGCTCCAGCACCGGATACAGCTCGATAAAGCGTTGCAGGCGTCCCATGCGATCGTCACGCCCCAGTTCCAGCCGAACATCGTTGTCCAAGGCCAGTTGCCAGGAGTGGCGCGCCGTCATCGCCGCCATCTTCAACGTAAACTTGTTGGCAGCCAGCGTGCTGCTCATGGTCCGATAGCCGTCCAGCACATCCTGCTCGCTTCCTTCCGGGCCATAAAGCAACGGCAATTTCTGCTTGCCGACGCGCTCTGCCGGCACGCTGAATGATTTGCCTTCGGCATCGACCATATGCAAATCATTCCAACGCGCCACCGGGACGTACTCCACCAGATGGATTTTCAGCTCATCCGGCCATTGCTTACGTACGCTGGCCTGCTTAATCCACGGCAAACGCTCAATCTGCTGCTGGATGACGTTCACATCCTGCGTCATAAACGTGCCCGGCGATCCCAGCGCCAGGACAGCCTGGCGAATATCATCGTTGGTGGTGTAGTGGCGTTCGCCGGTGACCACCAATCGGGAGAGCGGCAGACGGCTGGCGTCTTTCATCCAGCCAATCACCGCCCAACCACTCCACAACACGGTCCCCAGCACCATCAGCAGGAACAGTATTCCCGCCAGTTGGGTTCCATTGCTGCGCCGCGGGCTGTTGTTCTCCACCTCGCGGTCGCGTGCATTCAGGGCAGCTTGCGACATATCAGTCGGCCAATTCCAAAATTCTCGCCACCAGTTGCGAGAAGCTTAATCCATACTGACGTGCTGCCATCGGCACCAGACTATGACTGGTCATGCCCGGCGAGGTGTTCACCTCGAGCAGATAGAAGCTGCCATCGTTATCCTGCATTACATCGACGCGGCCCCAGCCGCTGCAGTCCAGCGCACGGTAAGCGCGTACCGCCAGCGCGGCCAGCTCGGCCTCCTGCTCGGCCGACAAACCGCTCGGGCAGAAATACTGCGTATCGTCCGCAATGTACTTCGCCTGATAGTCGTAAAATACGCCGGCCGGCTGAATGCGAATCGACGGCATCACGCTGTCGCCGATAAACGCCACGGTGTACTCCGGGCCGCTCAGCCACTTCTCCACCAGCACGTCGTCGTCGTGACGGAAGGCTTCGTCCAGCGCCGCCTCCAGCGCGCCGAAGGCTTCCACCTTGCTCATGCCGACGCTGGAGCCTTCACGGCTTGGCTTGACGATCAGCGGCAGCCCCAGGGCTTCGATGTCCGCCAGCGCCTGATGCTTGCCTGCGCCGTTAAACTGCGCGCGGTGCAGCGCCACGTAAGGGGCGATCGGCAGACCCAGCGACTGCCACACCAGCTTGGTGCGCCATTTGTCCATGGTCAGCGCCGAGGCCATTACGCCGCTGCCGGTATAAGGCAGCTCCAGGAACTCCAGCATCCCCTGCAGGGTGCCGTCTTCGCCGCCGCGCCCGTGCAGCGCGATAAACACTTTGCTGAACCCCTGCGCCTTCAGCTGCGACACCGGGACATCGCGGGTATCGACGCCGTGCGCGTCGATACCGGCTTCGCGCAGGCCGGCCAGCACCGCCGCGCCGGACTGCAGGGAAACTTCACGTTCCGCCGAGGTGCCACCCAGCAGGACGGCGACTTTGTCAGTCATGCGGCTGCTCCTCTTTGCTCTGCGGCTGTAGCTTCAGCTCCGCCAGGTTACGGGCGATTTTGCCGACGTTGCCCGCGCCCTGCACCAGCACCAGATCGTCGTCCTGCAGCAGCTGCGCCAGCGTTTCCGGCACGGTATCCGCGTCGGACACCAGAATCGGATCCAGCTTGCCGCGGTTGCGGATGGTGCGGCACAGCGAACGACTGTCCGCGCCCGGGATCGGCGCTTCGCCCGCCGGGTAAACCTCCAGCATCAGCAGCACGTCCACCTGCGACAGCACGTTGGCAAAGTCGTCGTACAGGTCGCGGGTGCGGGTGTAGCGGTGCGGCTGGAACACCATCACCAGACGCTTGTCCGGCCAGCCGGCGCGCGCCGCTTTAATCGTCGCGTCCACCTCGGTCGGATGGTGGCCGTAATCGTCCACCAGCATCGCGCTGCCCGCATTGCCGTTCACCGCATCCAGCGCGAACTCGCCCAGGAAGTCGAAACGGCGCCCGGTGCCCTGGAAGCCGGCCAGCGCGCGCAGAATAGCCTCGTCATCAATGCCCTCTTCGGTCGCCACCGCCACCGCTGCCGCTGCGTTCAGCGCGTTGTGACGACCCGGCGCGTTCAGGGTGACCGACATCAGCGGCTTGTCCTGACGGCTCAGGGTAAAGAGCCCCTGCGGGCCGACCTGGCTGTAGCTCTCAATGCGCACGTCGGCATCGTCGCTAAAACCGTAAGTGGTAATATGACGCCCGACGCGCGGCAGCAGCTCACGCACCACCGGATCATCAATGCACATCACCGCACGGCCGTAGAACGGCAGGTTGTGCAGGAAGTTGATAAACGTCTGCTTCAGGTTTTCGAAGTCGCCATGGTAAGTGTCCATGTGGTCGGCTTCGATATTGGTGACAATCGCCACCATCGGCTGCAGGTGCAGGAACGATGCGTCGCTTTCGTCGGCTTCCGCAATCAGATAGCGGCTGCAGCCGAGGCGCGCGTGAGTACCCGCCGCTTTCACCAGGCCGCCGTTGACGAAGGTCGGATCCAGACCAGCTTCCGCATAAATACTCGATACCATCGCGGTGGTGGTGGTTTTGCCGTGCGTACCAGCCACGGCGATGCCGTGACGGAAGCGCATCAGTTCGGCCAGCATCTCCGCGCGGCGAATCACCGGGATGCGCGCTTCACGCGCCGCAACGATCTCAGGGTTGTCGGAAGCGATGGCGGTGGACACCACCACCACGCTCGCATCCAGCACGTTCTCCGGACGATGATTAAAGTAAATCGTCGCCCCCAGCGCGCTCAGCTGCTGGGTTACCGGATTAGGCGCCAGGTCCGAACCGCTGATTTGATACCCTTCGTTAGCCAACACTTCGGCGATACCACCCATGCCGGCACCACCGATGCCGACAAAGTGAATGTGCCGGACGCGACGCATCTCGGGCACGATTGTACGTAGTTTCGCCAGTTGTTGTGTATTCATACTCTCTCTAATCCAGGGCCAGCGTAGCGCCCGACACATGATATTTCTTTATCTACAGGCCCGGCGAACCGAACCCCTGCAATCTCTATTTCGCGACGCGAACAAGTTCCGCCGCCACCCGTTCGGTAGCATCGGTGATCGCCACCGCGCGCGCTTTCTCCGCCATGGCCAACAGGGCCGGACGATCCCAGCTCGCCAGCAGTTCGGCCACCGTATCGGCGTTGAACTGCGGCTGTTCGATAATCGTCGCCGCGCCGGCTTCTTCCAGCGGGCGGGCGTTCCAATATTGCTGACGGTCTTTATGCTGGAACGGCACAAAAATCGCCGGCAGGCCCGCCGCGGCAATCTCGCTGACGGTCAGCGCGCCGGAGCGGCACACCACCACGTCAGCCCAGGCGTAAGCCGCCGCCATATCATCGATAAACTCAGTGACCTTGTGCTGCGTCTGCCCGACGCGGGCATACTCACGCTGGACCGTGTCCAACGCGCCTTTGCCCACCTGATGCCAGAGCGTAATTTTATCGCCCAAACGCGCCGCGACTTCAGGAACTGTCTGATTCAGCACGCGCGCGCCCTGGCTGCCGCCGACCACCAGTACGCGAATAGGTCCTTCGCGTCCGGCCAGGCGTTCAGCCGGCAGAGGCAGCGCCAGCACGTCGGTACGCACCGGGTTGCCCACCACCGCCGCCTGCGGGAAGGCGCCGGGGAAAGCCTGCAGCACCGTGGTGGCGATGCGCGCCAGCCAGCGGTTGGTCAAGCCGGCGATGCCGTTCTGCTCATGCAGCACCACCGGGACGCCGCACTGCCAGGCCGCCAGGCCGCCCGGGCCGGAAACGTAGCCGCCCATGCCCAGCACCACGTCCGGCTGATAGCTGCGCATAATCGCCTTCGCCTGACGCACCGCGCGCCAGATGCGCAGCGGCGCGCTCAGCTGCGCCATCACGCCTTTGCCGCGCAGGCCGGAAATACGAATAAAATCAATCTCGATCCCGTGCTTCGGCACCAGATCGGCTTCCATTCTGTCTGCGGTTCCCAGCCAGCGCACCTGCCAGCCCTGCGCCATCAGATGATGAGCAACCGCCAGCCCCGGGAACACATGCCCGCCGGTACCGCCTGCCATCACCATTAAACGCTTCGCTTTCCCGCTCATCCCTTACCTCTTAACAAACGCCTGGGCTTTCGCCAGACGCGTTTCATAATCAATACGCAATAACAGCACGATCGCCGTCGACATAATCAGCAGGCTCGAGCCGCCGTAACTGATCAGCGGCAGGGTCAGGCCTTTGGTGGGCAGCATGCCCGCCGCCGCGCCGACGTTAACCAGCGCCTGGAAGCTGAACCACACGCCGACCGAGCAGGCGAGAAAACCGGAAAAACGCTGGTCGATCTCCAGCGCCCGACGGCCAATCGACATCGCGCGAAAAGCGACGAAGAATACCATTAACAGCGCGAAAACCACACCGATATAGCCGAGTTCTTCACCTAAAATCGAGAAGATAAAGTCGGTGTGCGCCTCCGGCAAATATTCCAGTTTCTGCACCGAGTTGCCGAGCCCCTGTCCCCAGAATTCGCCGCGGCCGAACGCCATCAGCGACTGGGTCAGCTGGTAGCCGCTGCCGAACGGGTCGGCCCACGGGTTCCAGAATGAGGTCACGCGGCGCATACGGTACGGCTCGGCGATAATCAGCAGCACCACGGCGAACACGCCAGAGCCGATAATCGCCAGGAACTGCCACATCTTGGCGCCGGCCAGGAACAGCATCGCCAGCGTGGTGATAAACAGCACCACCACGGTGCCCAGATCCGGCTGCGCCAGCAGCAGCACCGCCAGCACCACCATCACGCCCATCGGCTTACAGAAGCCCCAGAAGTTGCTGCGCACTTCATCAACCTTGCGCACCAGATAGCTCGCCAGATAGCAGAACAGCGACAGCTTCGACAGCTCCGCCGGCTGAATACGCAGCGGCCCCAGAGCAATCCAGCGCGATGCGCCGTTTACCGAGCTGCCGACCACCAGTACGATCAGCAGCATAACGATCGACACCAGCAGCATCGCGGTGCTGTAGCGCTGCCAGACATCCATCGGGATGCGCAGCGTCACCAGCGACAGGCCAAACGCCAGCCCCAGATACAGCGCGTCACGCTTGGCGAACAAGAACGGATCGTCCGCCAGACGCTGACCGATCGGCATCGACGCCGAGGTCACCATCACAAAGCCGATAATCGCCAGACCAAACGTCAGCCACAGCAGCGTACGGTCGTACAGCACCAGCGTGGCGTTCTCGCTTTCACGCGAGCCCATCACCCAGTCTTTCAGTTTTTCCGCCAGGCCGAATGACGGCAGTCGTAGTTTCATCCGCCAAGCTCCTGTGCCAGACGGGCGAATTCGTCGCCGCGTACTTCAAAATTACGGAATTGGTCCAGGCTGGCGCAGGCGGGTGACAGCAGCACCATATCGCCGGAGCGCACGACGCCGGCAATCGCCCGCATCGCCTGTTCCATGGTTTCGGTCTGCAGCGCCGCATCGGGACGCAGCTGCGCCAGCTGTTCGCCGTCGCGGCCGAAGCAGTACAGACGGATATTGTCGCCCTGCAGATAGCGCGCCAGCGGCGAGAAGTCGGCCGATTTGCCGTCGCCGCCCAGCAGCAGGTGCAGCGTGCCGTCGACCTGCAGGCCGTTCAACGCCGCTTCGGTGCTGCCGACGTTGGTCGCTTTGGAGTCGTTGATCCAACGCACCCCGTTGTGCTCCAGCACCAGTTGGAAGCGGTGCGCCAACCCGGCATAGGTGGTCAGCGCCTTCAGGCTGGAGGCGCGCGGGATATTCACCGCGTCGGCCAGCGCCAGCGCCGCCAGTGCATTGGTCAGATTGTGCTGGCCGCTCAGTTTCATCTCACGGGTGTTCAGCACTTTTTCGCCGCGCACCCGCAGCCAGGTCTCGCCCTGCTGACGGTTGAGGTGGTAATCCCCCACGTCCACGCCGAAGCTGATGCAGCGCTCATCGGCGCCGCGCACCGGCATGGTCAGCCCGTCGTCCGCGTTGACCACGCAGGTTTTGGCCTGTTCGTAGATACGCAGCTTCGCCGCCCGATACTGCTGCAGCCCCAGCGGATAGCGATCCATATGATCTTCGCTGACGTTAAGTACGGTGGCGGCAGCGGCGCGCAGGCTGCTGGTGGTTTCCAGCTGGAAGCTCGACAGCTCCAGCACGTACAGCTCGCACGCCTGACGCAGCAGGCTCAGCGCCGGTAAACCGATATTGCCGCCGACGCCGACCGCCCAGCCGGCCGCCTGCGCCATCTCGCCCACCAGGGTGGTGACGGTGCTTTTGCCGTTGGAACCGGTAATCGCCACGATCGGCGCCTGCGCCTCGCGGCAGAACAGTTCGATATCGCCGACGATTTCCACGCCGGCTTCCGCCGCGCTGAGCAGGGCCGGCGTAGACAGCGCCACGCCCGGGCTAGCGACGATCAGGTCCGCCGACAGCAGCCAGTCTTCACGCAGATTGCCCAGGTGGCGCTCGACGCTCTCCGGCAGTTGATCCAGCCCCGGCGGAGACATGCGGGTATCCATAACGCGCGGCGTCACGCCGTGCGTTATAAAGAAATCAACACAGGACAGGCCGGTCAGGCCCAGTCCGATGATGACAACTTTTTTACCCTGATAATCCGCCATGATTAACGTACCTTCAGCGTTGCCAGGCCAATCAGCACCAGCATCAGCGAAACAATCCAGAAGCGCACGATTACGCGCGGCTCCGGCCAGCCTTTCAATTCATAGTGGTGGTGAATCGGCGCCATGCGGAAAATACGCTGACCGCGCAGCTTGAACGACCCCACCTGCAGGATCACCGACAGCGTTTCAACCACAAACACGCCGCCCATAATCACCAGTAAGAACTCCTGACGCAGCAGCACCGCAATAGTGCCCAGTGCGCCGCCCAGCGCCAGCGAACCGACGTCGCCCATAAATACCTGCGCCGGGTAGGTGTTGAACCACAGGAACCCCAGCCCTGCGCCGACAATCGCGGTGCAGACAATCACCAGCTCACCGGCATGCCGCAGATACGGAATATGCAGGTAGTTGGCGAAGTTCATGTTGCCGGTCGCCCAGGCCACCAGCGCAAAACCGGCCGCCACCAGCACCGTCGGCATAATCGCCAGGCCGTCCAGACCGTCGGTCAGGTTGACCGCGTTGCCGGTGCCGACAATCACAAAGTAGGCCAGCAGTACGTACAGCAGCCCCAGCTGCGGCATCACGTCTTTAAAGAACGGCACCACCAGTTCGGTGGCGGGCGTATCTTTACCGACCATGTACATGCTGAACGCCACCGCCAGCGCAATCACCGACATCCAGAAATACTTCCAGCGGGCAATCAGCCCTTTGGTGTCCTTGCGCACCACCTTGCGGTAGTCGTCGACGAAACCGACAATGCCGTAACCCACCAGCACAAACAGCACGCACCAGACGTACGGGTTGGACGGGTAGGCCCACATCAGCACCGAAATGGTGATGGAGGTCAGAATCATAATGCCGCCCATGGTCGGCGTGCCGCGCTTGCTGAAGTGCGACTCCGGCCCATCGTTACGCACCACCTGGCCAAAGGACATCTGCTGCAGGCGGCTGATCAACCGCGGCCCCATCCACAGAGAAATAAACAGCGCGGTCAGCAGGCTGACAATGGCGCGAAACGTCAGATAGGAAAAGACGTTAAAGCCGGAATAATATTTGACCAAATGCTCGGCCAGCCAAACTAACATGCTGCTTTCTCCTGTAACGCGCGTACTACCTGCTCCATCGCGGCACTACGTGACCCTTTGATTAACACGGTAATGACCGCATGTTCCTGCAGTAATTCCGCTACGCGCGCGATTGCTGCTGCTTTATCCTGAAAATGTTCGCCGTTGTTGGCGGCTGCGCTGAGCGCCTGGCTCAGTACGCCTACGCTCAGCACTTTATCCACGCCCGCCAGCCGGGCCGCTTCGCCGACCTGACGATGGCACTCTTCCGCATCATCGCCCAGTTCCGCCATGTCGCCCGCCACCATTACCCGGTAGCCCGGCATCTCCGCCAGCACCTGCGCGGCGGCGGTCATTGAGCCGACGTTGGCGTTATAGCTGTCGTCCAGCAGCAGCTTGCCTTCCGCCAGCGCAATTGGGAACAGACGCCCCGGCACCGCCTGCAGCTGCTGCAGGCCGCAGCGCACCGCTTCCAGCGACGCGCCTACCGACATCGCCAGCGCGGTAGCCGCCAGCGCGTTGGCCACGTTATGGCGTCCCGGCAGCGGCAGCGTAATGTCCGTGCGGCCAAACGGCGTGTGCAGAGTAAACTGCGTGCCGTTGCCGTTCACCGTGATATCGCTGGCGAAAAAGTCCACGCCTTCCGCCGCCTGCGGCGAGAAGCGCCAGACGGTTTGATCCGTCAGCAGATTCTGCCAGCGCGGCCAGTCGTTGTTGTCCGCGTTGATAATGGCAACGCCATCAGCCGGCAAACCTTGAAAAATTTCACCTTTCGCCTGCGCCACGCCGGCCAGTGAGCCGAACCCTTCCAGGTGCGCCGCCGCCAGGTTGTTGACCAGCGCGCTTTGCGGGCGCGTCAGCGCGGTGGTGTAGGCGATTTCGCCGATATGGTTGGCGCCCAGCTCAATCACCGCGAAATCATGCTGCGGCTGCAGACGCAGCAGCGTCAGCGGCACGCCGATATCATTGTTAAAGTTGCCGGCGGTATACAGCACGTCCCCGCACTCGCGCAGGATGGTGGCGGTCATCTCTTTTACCGAGGTCTTGCCCGATGAACCGGTCAGCGCCACCACTTTGGCCGGCACCTGCTGACGCACCCAACCCGCCAGCGCGCCCAGCGCCAGTCGCGTATCCGCCACCACCAGCTGAGGCACCTCTACCGGTAAGCGCTTGCTTACCAACAAAGCGCCTGCGCCGGCGGCAACCGCGTCGGCGGCAAAATCATGCGCGTCAAAACGTTCGCCTTTCAGCGCCACAAACAGGCAGCCTGCGGTCACCTGGCGGGTATCCGTCGTCACTTCGTGAATTTGGCCGTCTGCGCCGATCAACTCGGCGTGCAGCACATCGGCCAGAATGTTGAGGGAAACGGAAATCATGCCATCACCCCCAGCAAACGCGCGACGGTGGTGCGGTCGGAATAATCCAGACGGCGATTGCCCACCAGTTGATAATCTTCATGGCCTTTACCGGCCACCAGCACCACGTCCTGCTCTTTTGCCTGCATCACCGAACTGGTGACCGCTTCGGCACGCCCGTGGATCACCTGCGCCCGGCCGGCGTCCAGCAAGCCGCTCAGGATATCGGCGATGATCGCCTGCGGCTCTTCGGTACGCGGGTTGTCGTCGGTGATCACCACCCGATCGGCAAACTGCTCGGCAATGGCGCCCATCAGCGGACGCTTGCCTTTGTCGCGGTCGCCGCCGCAGCCGAAAACGCACCACAGCTGCCCGCGGCAGTGCAGGCGCGCGGCTTCCAGCGCTTTCTCCAGCGCGTCCGGCGTGTGGGCGTAGTCGACCACAACCGTCGGCTTGCCCGGCGCGTTAAACACTTCCATACGGCCGCAGACCGGCTGTAGTTGCTTCGCGCTGGCCACCAGCGCCGCCAGCGGATAGCCCAGCGACAGCAGCGTCGCCAGCGCCAGCAGCAGATTGCTGACGTTAAACGCGCCCATCAGGCGGCTTTCAATCTCGCCGTCACCCCAGCTGGAGCTGAAACGGAGGGTAGCGCCGTTGTCGTGATAGTCCACGGCGGTGGCCTTCAGCCAGCGGCCGTGGCAGCCCGGCTGCAGATTGTCCTGCATGGTGACCGCCACCGCATCCGGCAACTGCGCCAGCCAGCGCTGACCGACTTCATCATCGGCATTGATAATGGCCTGACCGACCTGATGGTCGGCAAACAGCGACCATTTCGCCGCTTCGTAGCTGGCCATGTCGCCGTGATAATCCAGATGGTCACGGCTCAGGTTGGTGAACACCGCCGCGGCAAACGGCAGCGCCGCCACGCGGCTTTGCACCAGACCGTGGGAAGAGACTTCCATCGCCGCCAGCGTCGCGCCGCGCTCCGCCAGGTCATTTAACACATGCTGTACATCCACCGCCGAACCGGTAGTGTTCTCCGTCGGACACACCTGGCCCAGCAGACCGTTGCCGACGGTGCCCATCACCGCGCTGGTTTCGCCCAGCAGCTGCCCCCACTGCGCCAGCAGCTGGGTGGTGGTGGTTTTACCGTTGGTGCCGGTCACGCCGATCAGACGCAGGCGCTCAGCCGGCTGGTGGTAAAAACGACCGGCCAGCGCCGACAGACGCTGATTCAGTTGGCCGAGATAAATCACCGGCACGCCGTGCATGGTACGAATTTCACCGTCTTCGGCGGCGCCTTCAGCTTCTGCGATCACTGCGGCGACGCCCTGGGCGATGGCTTGCGGAATATAGCGGCGACCATCCGTTTGGTGGCCGTTGACGGCGACAAACAGATCCCCGGCAGCCGCAATCCGGCTGTCTAATATCATTTCCCGCAGCGCGCGCTCGGGGGCCGTAGGCACCCACGGAGCGAGTAGGTCGCGCAAATTACGATCTGCCACCTGAACCCTCTTTTTTATTAATCACTAATTCGCTTTTATCACCGGTGGGCAACGCGTCCGGCTCAACGTTCATGGTGCGCAGTACGCCGCCCATGATGGCGCCAAACACCGGCGCGGAGATTGCGCCACCATAGTATTTCCCACCCTGCGGGTCGTTGATGACCACCACCAGGGCAAAACGGGGCTGACTCGCCGGCGCAACGCCGGCGGTATAAGCGATATAACGGTTGACGTATTTGCCGTCCGGGCCGACTTTCTTCGCGGTACCGGTTTTAATGGCGATACGGTAGCCCTTGATGGCGGCCTTCACGCCGCCGCCGCCCGGCAGGGCCACGCTTTCCATCATGTGCACCACGGTGCGCACCAGCGGTTCAGGGAATACCCGGGTGCCGGCAACCGGCGGATCAACCTTGGTAATCGACAGCGGGCGATAGACGCCCAGGCTGCCGATCGTTGCATAGACTCGCGCCAACTGTAACGGTGTTACCATTAGCCCGTAGCCGAAAGAGAAGGTGGCCCTCTCTATGTCAGACCACCGTTGTTTTTTTGGATATATGCCACTGCTTTCTCCGACCAACCCCAAATTGGTCGCTTTTCCCAGTCCAAAACGTGAGTAAGTATCTACTAACGCTGAGGACGGCATCGCTAACGCCAGCTTGGAAACGCCGACGTTACTCGACTTCTGCAAGATCCCGGTCACCGACAGTTCCGGATAACGCGCCACGTCTTTAATCTCGTGACCGTTAATGCGGTAAGGCACGGTGTTCAGCACGCTGTTTTCTTTCACTACCCCGTGCTGCAGCGCCGTCATCACCACCATCGGTTTTACGGTGGAACCAGGCTCAAAAATGTCGGTAATAGCACGGTTACGCATGGTCTCTTTCGGCGTACCGGCCATATTGTTCGGGTTATAAGACGGGCTGTTGGCCATCGCCAGCACTTCACCGGTGTTGACGTCAATCAGCACCGCGGTGCCGGACTCCGCCTTGTTGAATGCCACCGCGTTATTCAGCTCGCGGTAGACCAGCGCCTGCAGGCGCTCATCAATGCTCAGCGCCAGGTTGTGCGCCGCCTGGCTGTCGACCGAAGAGATATCCTCAATCACGCGGCCGTAACGGTCTTTACGCACCGTACGCTTGCCCGGCTGCCCGGTCAGCCAGTGGTCGAAACTCTTCTCAATGCCTTCAATGCCCTGACCGTCAATATTGGTCACGCCGATAATGTGCGAGGTGACCTGGCCGGCCGGGTAATAGCGGCGCGACTCCTGCCGCAGATAAATCCCCGGCAGCTTCAGCTTGTGAATGTACTCGCCGATCGCCGGATTAACCTGACGCGCCAGATAGACAAAGCGCCCGCGCGGGTTGGCGTTGATACGCTTGGACAGCTGATCGAGCGGAATGCCCAGCGCATCCGACAGCGCCTTCCAACGGTTGTCCAGCGTGATGCCGCCGCGCTCGTTCAGCTCCTTCGGATCCGCCCAGATGGCGTTCACCGGTACGCTGACCGCCAGCGGCCGCCCGGCGCGGTCGCTGATCATGCCGCGTGCCGCCGGCACCTGCTGTACGCGCAGCGAACGCATATCGCCTTCTTTCACCAGCCGATCCGGGCTGATGACCTGCAGATACGCCACCCGCAGCATCAGCCCGACCAGCGCCAGCAAAATACAGCCGCACAGCAACGCAAAACGCCAGCTGACAAAGCTGGCTTGATCTTCCTGGCGCTTCAACTTACCGGGGCGTGCTGCTTTCATGCGTTCCCTTTTTGCTCCGTTTCATTGCGTCGGTTAAACCACTCATTGTTTAACGATGATATTTTCTTGCGATGGATCGACGTGCTGCATCTGCAGCTTCTCAATCGCCGTGCGCTCCACGCGGCTGTGGTCGCCCAGCGCATTTTCTTCCAGGATCAGGTTGCGCCACTCGATATCCAGCGCATCACGCTCCAGCACCAGCTGCTCGCGCTCGGCGGTCAGCAGGCGGGTGCGGTGCGCGGTGGTCACCACCAAAATGGCGGAAACCAGCACGGCTATCAGCAAAATCAGCGGGATCTTGGCGTTACGCAGCAAATCGCCGCCGATAACCCCGACCAGCCCATGGCGCTCATTCCCAATCACTCGGACACCCTCTCGGCAATGCGCAGCACCGAACTGCGCGCACGTGGATTTTCAGCCACCTCTTCAGCCGGCGGCATCATCTTGCCCAGCGACTTCAGGCTGCGGCCGCCCAGCTCGCGCAGCTGCGCATCGGTCAGCGGCAGCCCCGCCGGCACCTGCGCGCCGCGGCTGTGGTGACGCATAAAGCGTTTTACAATCCGGTCTTCCAGCGAGTGGAAGCTGATGATCGACAAGCGCCCCTGCGGCGCCAGCACGTCCAGTGCGCCTTCCAGCGCGCGCTCGATCTCTTCCAGTTCGCTGTTGATATAAATACGGATGGCCTGGAAGCTGCGGGTCGCCGGGTGCTTGTGCTTTTCTTTGAACGGGCTGGCGGCGGCAATCAGCTCGGCCAGCTCTTTGGTGCGCGTCATCGGCTCGGTTTTATTACGCTCGACGATGGCGCGGGCGATACGCTTGGCGAAACGCTCTTCACCGAAGGTTTTCAGCACCCAGGCGATATCTTCCGCTTCGGCTTTCAGCAGCCATTCCGCAGCGGACTGGCCGCGCGAGGGGTCCATGCGCATATCCAGCGGCCCGTCACGCATAAAGGAGAAACCGCGCTCCGGATCGTCGAGCTGCGGTGAAGAGACGCCCAAGTCCAGCAGAACGCCGTCGATCTGCCCTTCCAGTCCGCGCTCCCGCACATAATGCGACAACTCGGAGAACGGGCCATGTACGATGTTAAAACGAGGATCTTCAATAGATTTGGCGGCTGCAATCGCCTGCGGATCGCGGTCAATCGCCAACAAACGTCCTTCCGGCCCGAGCTGGGACAGAATCAGACGAGAATGGCCACCGCGACCAAAAGTACCGTCGATATATATGCCGTTACTGCGGATGTTGAGGCCGTTAACCGCCTCATCCAACAGTACGGTAGTGTGTTTATAATTTTCCAACATGCTTATAGTGACAAGTCCTGTAGCCGCTCAGACAACGGTTCCTGAGACGACTGTTCAGCGTCAATATCATCCTTGACTTGTTGATACCAGGTCTGTTCATCCCACAGTTCAAACTTGTTGAACTGACCGACCAGCATCACTTCTTTCGTTAGCCCGGCGTGTTGGCGCAGCGTGCTGGCTATCAACAACCGCCCGGCATTATCCATCTGACACTCGCTGGCATGTCCCAACAGCAAGCGCTGTACGCGGCGCTCCGCAGGGTTCATGCTCGACAGACGGGATAATTTTTGTTCAATCACTTCCCATTCGGGCAACGGGTAAAGCAGCAGGCAGGGCTGATGGAGGTCAATGGTACAGACCATTTGGCCTTGCGATTCCTCGTTCAGCGAGTCCCGGTAACGGGTTGGTACGGCAAGCCGCCCCTTGCTGTCGAGGTTGACCGTCGTCGCCCCTCGAAACATTCCTGAGCTACCCCTTCGTGACCTTTTTCACCACTTTACCCCACAAATTCCCACATAAAGGAGTTTACGGAGGGTATTAAAACCTTGTCAAGCCAGAGCGGCGGTGCTTTGGCAATATTTCTCTGTCCGTTTTGGGAGCTGACTCGCGAAAGGAACTCTTTTTATTCGACAATAAAAAATTAACACCATGATAAACGAGGAGAAT
The DNA here is from genome assembly GCF_000330865.1 of Serratia sp. FGI94. Classification (NCBI taxonomy): domain Bacteria; kingdom Pseudomonadati; phylum Pseudomonadota; class Gammaproteobacteria; order Enterobacterales; family Yersiniaceae; genus Serratia; species Serratia sp. FGI94. The sequence goes on along the minus strand of NC_020064.1, from coordinate 762,714 downwards.
TTTTTGAAAGGAAAGTAGGCGGTTAACAATCTGACAAATTGGCGATTAATTAGCTCAATACTTTCTTCTGTAATCGAAGTCTCATTTTTCACTGATTATTTCTTCCCGCGGCCCCCTGCCCAAACCCGCGGCGGCGCAGGCCTGCGGCACGGCGCCTCCCCGCAGGCGCTGTCGTTAACGCCTGCTGTTAATTATCTCAGGCGGCCACAATCCGAACGCGGGGGCATTATTTTACTGCAATTAAACGGCGAATGCCGAGAGGGGAAAATAAAATAAATGTTTTGACGAATATCAGGCGGGCTAATTGCGATTTAAATCATATTGCTAAGATTATTCCCAAAAAAAACCTTGCAACACCACAGCATTTTCTTACATGTTTATTCCTATCGTTTTTGGCATTTCAATTAGAAAAACGCACGAAATTCACAACCCACTGTTTTGTATGGTATTTACTAAAGGATTGGGGAAGATGCGCCTGACGACAAGGGAACGGCACGCCGCTCCCCTGCCTTGGCGGTTACTTTCTGCTCAGGCTACCGCGACGGAACAGATTACGACGAATGCGCGTCAGGCCCGGCTTCGGCTTACGCGGCTCATCCAGGCTAGCCAGCACCAGTTCCAGCACCCGCTCCGCCACGTCGCGGTGACGCTGCGCCACCGCCAGCACCGGACACTCCAGGAAATCCAGCAGCTCATGGTCGCCAAACGTGGCGATCGCCAAATCGGTCGGCAGACGCCCCTGTTGCTTGAGGATGACGTCCATTACGCCCTGCAGCAACGAAAACGAGGTGGTGAACAGCGCCTGCGGCATCGGGTGAGTTTGCAGCCAGTTAGCGAACAACGCACCTGCGGCTTCGCGCTCATAACTGTTGGCATACAGGTAATCCACCTGGCGCTCATCGTCCTGCCAAGCCTGACGGAAGCCCTGCTCACGCAGGAAGCTGACCGACAGTTCCGGCAGCGCGCCCAGATACAGCACCGACTCTGCCGGGAAGGTACGCAGTTCCTGCGCCAGGGTAAAAGCGTCTTCCTGATCGGCGCCGACAACGCTGATGAAGTGTTCGCGATCCAGCGCGCGGTCCAGCGCAATGATCGGCAGCGAGCCGTTCGCCCAGCGCTGATAGAAGGGATGCTCCGGCGGCAGCGCGGTCGAGACGATAATCGCATCGACCTGACGCTGCAGCAGGTGCTCAATGCAGCGCATTTCGTTGTCCGGCTGATCCTCTGAGCAGGCAATCAGCAACTGGTAGCCGCGCTGACGCGCCTGACGCTCCAGATAGTTGGCAATACGCGTGTAACTGGTGTTTTCCAAATCGGGGATCACCAAACCGATGGAACGTGTCCGACCGGCGCGCAGCCCTGCCGCCACGGCGTTCGGATGATAATTATGCTCCCTGACCACGGCCATCACTTTTTCGACGGTTTTATCGCTGACGCGATACTGCTTCGCCTTGCCGTTGATGACGTAACTGGCCGTAGTGCGCGAAACGCCTGCGAGACGCGCGATTTCATCCAGTTTCACGTTAACCCCTTACTGATGCTGAAAATAGAGAGTGAAGGCTGCCCTCAGCAAATATCGCAGCCATGCGATGATTCAATCCGGCTTCACGATCTAACAGCAGAAACCTCTACCGGGCAACCGATTTTGCCGCCAGGCGCCGGTAAACGGGCAACTTTTACCACCGGATAACCTGAAGCGGGGCGCCGATGCCCCCGCTCCCGTCCTCTCAGCGCATGATTTTATCGCCGCGCGAGACGCCGACCACCCCGGAGCGCGCCACCTCAACGATTTCCGCCACCTCGCGCACCGTCCCGAGGAAAGCGTCCAGTTTGTCGCTAGTCCCCGCCAACTGCACGGTGTACAGCGTCGCGGTCACGTCAACAATCTGCCCGCGAAAAATATCGGCGCAGCGCTTCACCTCTTCACGGCCGTAGCCGCTGGCCTGCAGCTTGACCAGCATGATTTCCCGCTCGACGTGCGCACCCTGCGCCAGTTCGCTGACGCGCAGCACATCCACCAGCTTATGCAGCTGTTTCTCAATCTGCTCCAGCACCTTCTCGTCGCCGACGGTCTGGATGGTCATGCGCGACAGCGTCGGATCGTCGGTCGGCGCCACCGTCAGGCTTTCAATGTTGTAGCCGCGCTGGGAAAACAGCCCGACCACGCGCGACAGGGCGCCGGATTCGTTCTCCAACAATACAGATAAAATACGGCGCATGATCAGGTCCTCTCCGTTTTGCTCAGCCACATTTCGTCCATGCCGCCTCCGCGGATCTGCATGGGGTACACATGTTCGGTTTCATCGACGGTCACATCGACAAACACCAGTCGTTGCTTCTCCGCCAGCGCCTGCGCCAGCTTACTTTCCAGCTCATCCGGGGTGCGGATGGCGATGCCGACATGTCCATAGGCCTCGGCCAGCGCAACGAAGTCGGGCAGCGACTCCATATAGGACTGCGAATGGCGGCCGGAATAGATCATATCCTGCCACTGCTTCACCATGCCGAGGTAACGGTTGTTCAGGTTCACCACCACCACCGGCAGGTTGTACTGCAGCGCGGTGGACAGCTCCTGAATATTCATCTGGATACTGCCGTCGCCGGTTACGCACACCACGGTTTCCTCCGGCAGCGCCAGCTTCACCCCCAGCGCCGCCGGCAGGCCGAAGCCCATCGTGCCCAGGCCGCCGGAGTTGATCCAGCGACGCGGCTTGTCGAACGGATAATACAGCGCGGCGAACATCTGGTGCTGGCCGACGTCAGACGTTACATAGGCGTCGCCTTTGGTCAGGCGATGCAGCGTTTCGATCACCGCCTGCGGTTTGATGGTGTCGCCGTTCTTGTCATACCCCAGACAGTCGCGCGCGCGCCACTGCTCAATCGACTGCCACCAGTCGCGCAGCGCGTCAAAGTCCTGCGGCCTGTCGCTCTGCGCCAGCAGCTCCAGCATCTGCGCCAGCACCTGCTTCGCATCGCCGACAATCGGAATATCCGCATCCACGGTTTTAGAGATGGAGGTCGGGTCGATATCAATATGCAGTACGGTGGCATCCGGGCAGTATTTCGCCAGGTTGTTGGTGGTGCGATCGTCAAAGCGCACGCCGACGGCAAAAATCACATCGGCGTGGTGCATGGTCTTGTTAGCCTCATAGGTGCCGTGCATCCCCAGCATGCCGACGCTCTGGCGGTGCGTGCCCGGGAAGGCGCCCAGCCCCATCAACGTACAGGTGACCGGCAAATTAAGACGCTCCGCCAGCGTCACCACCTCCGTATGGCACTCGGCATTGATCGCGCCGCCGCCGACATACATCACCGGTTTTTTCGCCGCCATCAGGGTATGCAGGGCGCGTTTGATCTGGCCGCGATGCCCCTGCACCGTCGGGTTGTAAGAGCGCAGGCTGACTTCCTGCGGATAGGCGTAAGGCATACGCACCGCCGGGCCGACGATATCTTTCGGCAGGTCAATGACCACCGGGCCGGGACGGCCGCTGGCAGCCAGATAAAACGCCTTTTTCAAGACGCCGGGAATATCTTCGGTGCGTTTGACCAGGAAGCTGTGTTTCACCACCGGGCGTGAGATCCCCACCATATCGCACTCCTGGAAGGCGTCGTAGCCAATCAGCGAGCTAGGCACCTGGCCGGAAAGCACCACCATCGGAATGGAGTCCATATAGGCGGTGGCGATACCGGTAATCGCATTGGTCGCCCCCGGGCCGGAGGTGACCAGCACCACGCCGACCTCGCCGGTGGCGCGCGCGTAGCCGTCGGCCATATGCACCGCCCCCTGCTCGTGGCGCACCAGTACGTGGTCGATTCCGCCCACCGTGTGCAGGGCGTCGTAAATATCAAGCACCGCCCCGCCCGGATAACCGAATACATGTTTAACGCCCTGGTCGATCAGCGATCGCACGACCATTTCGGCTCCTGACAACATCTCCATGGGTTTGCCTCCAGGCTTACTTATACTTGTCTGGCGCCGGAACGTGGCGCCTGCTCATCGGGTGATAACCGACGTAATGCGTTTCCCGCTTACCCATCGCCGCGCAGAATAGGTCATGAATATAAAGCGGCCAACCGGCGCTCATGCCGGAAAATGGCGGGTATAGAATCCCTTAACATAACGTCAGTATATGAGGCAGGCAAACGACAATGCGGCGGCGAGAAACGGCCAAAATGGCTCTCGATCTGGCATTTGGCGGAGGGTTAAAACAATGCACTAGTCAACGGCGGATGTGGCTAGGCATTGTTTCATGAATGGCGGGAATTACAGAACTAAATCAGGCTGACTGTATGCCGCTTTTTTCAGCAGCGACGGCGATGCAACCACCGTCGACCAGAAGATTTACTGATACATAGCCTCAATTTCATGCTGATAACGCTGGGAGATCACCTTACGCCGCAGCTTCAGCGTCGGCGTCAGCTCTCCTAACTCCATCGAGAACGCCGCCGGCAGCAGGGTAAATTTCTTTACCTGCTCGAAACGGGCCAGCTCTTTTTGCATCTCGCGCAGTCGTGCCTCAAACATCTCGATAATCTGGCTATGGCGCAGCAGTTCCAGGCGATCGTGATATTTGAGGTTGAGCGATTTGGCGTACTCTTCCAGCGATTCAAAACACGGCACAATCAGCGCGGACACGAACTTGCGCGCATCGGCAATCACCGCCACCTGCTCGATAAAACGATCCTGCGCCAGCGTGCCTTCCAGCATCTGCGGCGCAATATATTTACCGCCAGAGGTCTTCATCAGATCCTTCAGCCGCTCGGTGATAAACAGGTTGCCCTGCTCGTCAACCGCGCCGGCGTCGCCGGTCTTCAGCCAGCCATCGGCGGTAAACGTCTGTGCGGTTTCCAGCGGTTTATTAAAGTAGCCGCGCATGACAACCGGGCCGCGCACCTGAATCTCGTTCTCTTCCGCGATACGCACTTCTACGTCAGGCAGCGGTTTGCCGATAGACCCGAAGCGGAAGTCGTGCTCTTCCCAGCAAGAAACGGTGGCGCAGGTTTCCGTCATGCCGTAGCCGTATTTGATGTTTACGCCCAAGGCCTGGAAGAACAGAATCACGTTATCGTCCAGCTTGGCCCCGGCGGCCGGCAGAAAGCGCACCCGCCCTCCCAGCAGACCGCGCAGCTTGCTGAGCACCAGCTTATCGGCCCAGCGGTGCGTCAGGGCGGACAGCCGGCCACAAGGCGTGCCGGCGCGCTCTTGCAAGAACTTGCGCTCGCCGCAGCCAATCGCCCAGCGGAACAGAAGCCGACGCCACCACGGCGCGCGAGCGACTTTCTCATGCACTGCGCTGAAGATCTTTTCATAAAAACGCGGTACGGCGCACATCACGGTCGGCCGCACCGCCGTCATCGCCTCACGCACCCAGTCGGTATTCGGCAGAAAAACATTCTGCGCGCCGGAATGCATGATAAAAAAGCTCCAGGCGCGCTCAAACACGTGCGACAGCGGCAGGAAGCTGAGTGAAACATCCTCTTCCCCCACCGTCAGACGATCATCATGCTGGCACAGCTGAGCCGCCATATTACGGTAGTCCAGCATCACGCCTTTTGGTTCGCCGGTCGTGCCCGAGGTATAAATCAGCGTGAACAGATCCTGCAGTTCACAGCCATTGATGCGCTCATCCAGCTGCGCCTGATAACGTTTGACATCCGCATCACGCTCCAGCTGGTTCAGGTAGCAGGCGATTTCGCACCCGTGCAGATCCACCGCCTCGTTAAAGACGATGATCTTCGCCAACTGCGGACAAACGCCGCGCAACGCAATGGCGGCATCCATTTGTGTCTGATCGCCGACAAACAGAATGCGGATATCGGCGTCATTCAGCACAAACGCCGCCTGTGCGGCGGTATGCGTGGCATACAGCGGTACGCTGACCGCACGCAGCTGCAAAATAGCCAGATCGGTTAATGACCAGGCCATGCTGTTATTGGCAAAAATTGCCACGCGCTCTTGCACTTCAACGCCTAACGCCAACAGGGCGCTGGCAATACTATCCATATGCACGCCGACCTGCCGCCAGGTCAGACGGGTTTCGCCCACCGGCGTCCATTGACGGAAGGCAATGCAATCGGCGCGCTGGCTGCGCTGCTGTTGGATGCGCTGAATCAGATGGTAATGCTGCAGATTTCTGGTCATAGAGCCTTAAGCCTAAAACGGGTCAATCGGTTAGCTGCAACGGGACATCGGTACCCACAAAATTTCAGCTTACACGTGTTTACTTTTTTCCGCGCAGTCTACCGGCTCTCTGAGCGAGGGGGAAGAAATTTCAGCGTCGATCTGTGAGCTTAAACACATGGGAGGTCTGCTGAGTGTGACGCAAAGCAGGGAAGCGGAGGCCCGTCCGCTGACGGCCGTTTCGTGAATGGCATGATAAAAGGCGCGGCACGCCATCCTTTATCAGAACAAAACTCCAGAACTTGATTGATTTTTGGTTTTTATATTTGAAAGAGTTAAAATGAATCATCACGAAAAAAAACAGGAATATTCTAAATAAAAAACACCCGATTACTTAATACATCGCCCTACAACCACCGAGATAAAAATTAACCCGAGGGCGATCCCTCGGGTTAATTATCCGTGTCTTAATGCAGCGCTTCTGATTCGCTTAGCACCGACTTCATCCACTGATGCCCTTTATCACGTTCGGCGGATTCATGCCAGGAGAGATAACAGGTAACCTGTTTTTTATCCAGCGGCAGGGCCAATAATTTCAGCTGCAGGCTCGACGCATATTGCTGGGCAAACCAACGAGGAACAATTGCCAGCATATCGGTACGGGAAACCAGATTCATCACGCTATATAAATCTGTGCACTGCTGTGAAACGATACGCTGCATAGCGTCTTCGATATAATGCGGCCGACTGAAAGAACAGAACCGCTCCAGAGAAACCACCGCGTGCTGCTCCTGCATCAGCTGTTCACGCGTAACGCCGTTGATTATCCGTGGGTGCGCTTGCGCAGCGACCACCACCAGCTCATCGTCAAATAATGCGTGGCGCTTAAATTCGCTGTGTTCAAAATGCGTATAACCAATAACAAACTCCATCTCCTGATAACGCAGCTGATGCTCAATGTTATTGTTGAGATAAGATTTTATTTGCAGGCGAACGTGGGGCGCCATTTCCTTCACGCTGTTGATGACTTTCGCCGTCAGGCGTAAATCTAACGGGCTACAAATGGAGATGGGGAAAATCCGCTCGCTGGTCAAGGCGTCAAACCCGGCCCCCGGCAGTTCGTTCTGCACCAGCTGCAGCGCCTGACGAATCGGCCCGAACAGCTGTCTGGCGCGCATCGTCGGCTGGATGCCGCGGCCAAAGCGCACGAACAGCTCATCGTTAAACATTACTTTCAACCGTGCAACGGCATTGCTTACCGCAGGCTGCGACATGCCAAGCACATTTGCCGCGCGCGTAATATTTTGCATTTGCATCACGGCATCAAACACGGTGAGCAGATTAAGATCGACGCTGCGCAGATGAATATCGCCGCCTTCCTTCCCCAAGACATTTCCCAAATCATATCCAGACATATCCAACTCCACTAAGTCCTATGTAGATAACTTCACCGACGCACCATTAAGAAACGATGTCAGAAATATCACTCCGTTTTCCCGATCGGTAAAGTTAGCCCTCTTGGTAAATTATCCTGCAAGAGATAAAAGCCAAGAATCATCCAATATAAATACGGCACTAAAATGTATGCCAACAAATTCACCGACCCATTACACCATTGAACACATCTTCAATAGTAATAAGCCGAGGCGGTGTTCAAAAAAACACCCACACCAGATAAATCAGAACATAAAAATAGACAACGGACAATCACACAGTATTAAAAGCTGTGATTTTTAGGACAGTTTCATTTCACACTTAATAACTCTAGTGCGCCAAGTCATTACACCATTCAATTTAATAAAATTAAAAATCAACACCGTGAATATATCATTCTTTCAGCATGTACCAAGCGCCTTAATTGGTTAACTTTACCCTAGCCTCACGCAGAATCAACGCCATATCTCACGACACGATTCATTTATGCTAACAGCATCCCAACTCCAATACTTTTTTAAACTGACAAGTGCGTTTTTTTCAACATTATCTGCTGACGAAGAGCGTGATGCCGCTGCTGGTTTCATTATATCCCGGGTTTTAAAATCAGATGTTGACATCGCCTTGGCGATAACGTATCAAATTAGACAACGCAAACATTGAGAGAAGTGGAATCACATGATCCGTATTACTCGTCTACTAGGCCTACTACTAAACGCATCTTCTTTGCGCGGTATGCCAGTGGGCGGCGATCGGTCCTGATTCAGCCACTCAGCTATAATAAACCCGCGCTACTGCGCGGGTTTTTTTTTGCCCGCTTAGCGTGAAAAACACGATAAGGAACCAAGCGATGAGCCAACAAGTCATTATCTTCGATACCACATTACGCGACGGCGAACAGGCGCTGCAGGCCAGCCTGAGCGTAAAGGAAAAGATTCAAATCGCAATGGCGCTGGAAAGAATGGGCGTCGACGTCATGGAAGTTGGCTTCCCGGTTTCTTCACCGGGTGATTTTGAGTCGGTGCAAACTATTGCGCGTCAAATCAAAAACAGTCGCGTCTGCGGCCTGGCGCGCTGCGTCGACAACGATATCGACGTCGCCGCCGAGGCGCTGCGCGTCGCCGAAGCGTTCCGTATTCACGTTTTCCTGGCCACCTCGACGCTGCACATCGAGTCAAAGTTAAAGCGTTCGTTTGATGAAGTGCTGGAGATGGCCGTACGCTCGGTGAAGCGCGCACGCAACTATACCGACGACGTCGAATTCTCCTGTGAAGACGCCGGACGCACGCCGATTGATAACCTGTGCCGCGTGGTTGAAGCTGCCATCAACGCCGGCGCCACCACCATCAACATTCCCGATACCGTCGGCTACACCACGCCGAACCAGTTCGGCGGCATCATCAGCACGCTGTACGACCGGGTGCCGAACATCGACAAGGCGATCATCTCCGTACACTGCCATGACGATTTGGGTATGGCGGTCGGCAACTCCATCGCGGCAGTGCAGGCCGGCGCCCGCCAGGTGGAAGGCACGATCAACGGCATCGGTGAGCGCGCGGGCAACACCTCGCTGGAAGAGGTGATCATGGCGATTAAAGTGCGCCAGGACATCATGAACGTGCACACCAATATCAACCACCAGGAAATCTACCGCACCAGCCAGCTGGTCAGCCAGCTGTGCAATATGCCGATTCCCGGCAACAAGGCGATCGTCGGCTCCAACGCCTTCGCACACTCCTCCGGCATTCATCAGGACGGCGTGCTGAAAAACCGCGAAAACTACGAAATCATGTCGCCGCAGACCATCGGTCTGAAAGACGTTCAGCTGAACCTGACCTCACGCTCCGGCCGCGCCGCGGTGAAACACCGTATGGAAGAGATGGGTTACAAGGATCAGGACTACAACCTGGACGACCTGTACGCCGCTTTCCTGAAGCTGGCGGACAAGAAAGGTCAGGTGTTCGACTACGATCTGGAGGCGCTGGCGTTTATCAATAAGCAGCAGGAAGAGCCGGAACATTTCAACCTGGGCTACTTCAGCGTGCAATCCGGCAGCAGCATTATGGCCACCGCCTCGGTCAAGCTGATCTGCGGCGATGAAGAGAAGGCAGAAGCGGCCACCGGCAACGGTCCGGTTGATGCGGTCTATCAGGCCATCAACCGCATTACCGACTTCCCGATCGAACTGGTGAAATATCAGCTGACGGCCAAAGGCCAGGGCCGCGACGCGCTGGGCCAGGTGGATATCGTGGTGTCCTACAATGGCCGCCGCTTCCACGGCGTCGGTCTGGCGACGGATATTGTCGAATCGTCAGCCAAGGCAATGATCCACGCATTAAACAATATTTGGCGCTCCCAACAGGTAGAAAAAGAAAAACAGCGTCTGCAGCAAAACAAACATCAAAATAATCAGGAAACGGTGTGAACATGACGAAGAGTTACCATATTGCCGTCTTACCCGGAGACGGAATCGGCCCCGAAGTAATGGCCCAGGCGAAGAAAGTACTGGAAGCCGTGCGCCAACGCTTTGATATCCGCATCACAACCAGCGAATACGACGTCGGCGGCATCGCCATCGACCGCCACGGCAGCCCGCTGCCGGCGGCGACGCTGAGCGGCTGCGAGCAGGCAGACGCTATTTTGTTCGGCTCGGTGGGCGGCCCCAAGTGGGAACATCTGCCACCGGCGGAACAGCCGGAGCGCGGCGCGCTGCTGCCGCTGCGTAAACACTTCAAACTGTTCAGCAACCTGCGTCCGGCCCGCCTGTATCAAGGGTTGGAGAATTTCTGCCCGCTGCGCGCCGATATCGCCGCCGCCGGCTTCGACATTCTGTGCGTACGCGAACTGACCGGCGGCATCTACTTCGGCCAGCCGAAGGGGCGCGAAGGCCAGGGCATGCAGGAACGCGCCTACGATACCGAGGTGTACCACCGCTTCGAGATCGAACGCATCGCACGCATCGCCTTTGAGTCGGCGCGCAAACGCCGTAACAAGGTCACCTCCATCGATAAGGCCAACGTGCTGCAAAGCTCGATCCTGTGGCGCGACGTGGTGAACGAGGTCGCCAAGGATTACCCAGACGTAGCGCTGTCGCACATGTATATCGACAACGCCACCATGCAGCTGATCAAAGATCCAGCGCAGTTCGACGTGCTGCTGTGCTCCAACCTGTTCGGCGATATTCTGTCGGACGAGTGCGCGATGATCACCGGCTCGATGGGCATGCTGCCTTCCGCCAGCCTGAACGAAGCGGGCTTCGGCCTGTACGAGCCGGCAGGCGGCTCCGCGCCGGATATCGCAGGTAAAGGCATCGCCAACCCGGTCGCCCAAATCCTGTCACTCACCCTGCTGCTGCGTTACAGCCTGGAGGCCGGCGAGGCCGCCGATGCGATTGAACGCGCAATCAACCAGGCGCTGGAACAGGGTTACCGCACCGCCGATCTGGCCGGCGACGGCCAGGCGATCAGCACCGATGACATGGGCGACATCATTGCCCGCTTTGTGGCACAGGGGGCATAACATGGCCAAGACGTTATATCAGAAATTGTACGATGCCCACGTGGTGTACGAAGCGCCGAACGAAACGCCGCTGCTGTATATCGACCGCCACCTGGTGCACGAAGTCACGTCGCCGCAGGCCTTCGACGGCCTGCGCGCCATGGGCCGCAAGGTGCGCCAGCCGGGCAAGACCTTCGCCACCATGGATCACAACGTCTCGACGCAGACCAAAGACATTAACGCCAGCGGCGAGATGGCGCGCATTCAGATGCAGGAACTGATCAAGAACTGTGCGGAGTTCGGCGTCTCGCTGTACGACCTGAACCACCCGTTCCAGGGCATCGTGCACGTTATCGGCCCTGAGCAGGGCATGACGCTGCCGGGAATGACCATCGTCTGCGGCGATTCCCACACCGCCACCCACGGCGCCTTCGGCTCGCTGGCGTTCGGCATCGGCACCTCCGAAGTGGAGCATGTGCTGGCGACCCAGACCCTGAAGCAGGGGCGCGCCAAGACCATGAAGATTGAAGTCACCGGCGAAGCGGCGCCGGGCATCACCGCCAAAGACATCGTGCTGGCGGTGATCGGCAAGACCGGCAGCGCCGGCGGCACCGGCCACGTGGTCGAGTTCTGCGGCAAGGCCATCGAAGCGCTGAGCATGGAAGGCCGCATGACGCTGTGCAACATGGCGATTGAGATGGGCGCCAAGGCCGGGCTGGTCGCGCCGGACGACACCACCTTCGCCTACCTGAAGGGCCGCCAGTTCGCGCCGACCGGCGATAACTGGGAACAGGCGGTCGCCTACTGGCGCACGCTGAAGTCGGATGACGACGCGCAGTTCGACAGCGTAGTGACGCTGCGCGCCGAAGATATCGCGCCGCAGGTGACCTGGGGCACCAACCCTGGCCAGGTGATCGCCGTTAATCAGATCATCCCGGCGCCGGAGTCGTTCAGCGATCCGGTCGAGCGCGCCTCCGCGGAAAAAGCGCTGGCCTATATGGATCTGCAGCCGGGTATCAAGCTGACCGAGGTGGCGATCGACAAGGTGTTTATCGGCTCATGCACCAACTCGCGCATTGAGGATCTGCGCGCTGCGGCGGCCATCGCCAAGGGGCGTAAAGTCGCCAGCGGCGTCCAGGCCATTGTGGTGCCTGGCTCCGGCCCGGTTAAAGCGCAGGCGGAGGCCGAAGGGCTGGACAAAATCTTTATCGAAGCCGGTTTTGAATGGCGTCTGCCCGGCTGCTCCATGTGTCTGGCGATGAACAACGACCGTCTGAACCCGGGTGAGCGCTGCGCCTCCACCAGCAACCGCAACTTTGAAGGGCGTCAGGGACGCGGCGGACGCACCCATCTGGTCAGCCCGGCCATGGCCGCCGCCGCCGCCGTCAGCGGCCACTTCGCCGATATTCGTGAACTGCACTAAGGAGCATCGCCATGGCTAAATTTACTCAACATACCGGCTTAGTGGTGCCTTTGGATGCGGCCAACGTCGATACCGACGCCATTATCCCGAAACAGTTTCTGCAGAAGGTAACGCGCACCGGCTTCGGCCAGCACCTGTTTAACGACTGGCGCTTCCTGGACGATGCCGGCCAGCAGCCCAACCCGGACTTCGTGCTGAACAAAGCGCGCTATCAGGGCGCCAGCATCCTGCTGGCGCGGGAAAACTTCGGCTGCGGCTCCTCCCGCGAGCATGCGCCGTGGGCGCTGACCGACTACGGTTTCAAAGTGGTGATTGCGCCGAGCTTCGCCGATATCTTCTACGGCAACTCGTTCAACAACCAGCTGCTGCCGGTCACGCTGAGCGAACAGGACGTGGATACGCTGTTCAAACTGGTGGAAGCCAACGAAGGCATTGAGTTTACCGTCGATCTGGAGCAGCAGACGGTCAACGCCGGCGGCCACAGCTACCCGTTTGAAATCGACAGCTTCCGCCGTCACTGCATGATCAACGGTCTGGACAGCATCGGTCTGACGCTGCAGCACGACGCGGACATCGCCCGCTATGAAGCCAACCAGCCGGCGTTTCTGAACTGATACGGTGACGCTGAAAAACAACAGGGGCGGATATTCCGCCCCTGCATTATCACCCCGTTCCCGCCGCGGTTACCAATATCCCAGCCACTTCCACCAGGCCGCGCCAAGCGTCAGCCAAATCAGCAGGTTGACCACGCTCATCACCAGGCCGGTTTTCCACCACTCGCCCAGCGTACTGTAGCCGGAGCCGAAAATAATCGGCGCGGTGCCGGTAGCGTAATGGGTCAGCGACATCATTAGCGAAGAAGAGAACGCCAGGATCAACCCGAGCAGCGCCGGCGGCGCGCCCAGCGCCACCCCAGCGGCGAAGAAAGCGGCAAACATAGCGGTCACGTGCGCCGTAGTGCTGGCGAAAAAGTAGTGGGAGTAGAGATAAACCAGCGTCAACAGCAGCGTGCCGCCCACCCAGCTCATCCCCATATGGGCAATACCGGCGCCAACCGTCTGCGACAGCCAGTTGATCAGCCCCAGCTTGCCCAGGTAGGTCGCCATCATCACCAATGCGGAGAACCAGACCACGGTATCCCAGGCACCCTTCTGCCGCAGGATGTCGTCCCAGCTCAGCACGCCGCTGGCCAGCAAAATCGCCAGACCGATCAGGGCGGCGGTGGTTGGGTTCACCGCCAGCGCCGGGCCGAAAATCATCGCCGGAATACCGGCCCACAGCACCAGCAGCAGCGCAAACACCGCCAGCGTAATCTTCTCCGGCAGCGTCACCGGCCCCAGCGCCTGCAGCTGCCGTTTGGCAAAGTCCGGCGCATCCGGGGTGCTTTTAATTTCCGGCGGATAGAGGAAATACACCACCAGCGGCATCACGATCAGCGAGCAGAGGCCCGGCACCAGCGCTGCCAGCGCCCACATGCCCCAGCTCAGTTCCACGCTGTCGTGCGTGCCTTTGGCGATCAGGCTGACCACCAGCGGGTTTGGCGCCGTGGCGGTGATAAACATCGCCGAGGTGATCGGGTTGATGTTGTAGTTAACCAGCGCCAGATAGCGGCCGATCTTGCCGCTGGTATTCAACCCGGGGCTAGAGCCGAAGCTGTCGGCGATAGACTTCATGATCGGGTGGATAATCCCGCCGCCGCGCGCGGTATTGCTCGGCGTCACCGGCGCCAGCGTGGTTTCCGCCAGCGTCAGCGCATAGGCGATGCCCAGCGTTTTTTTACCGAACAGCGAGATAAAGTAATAGCCGATACGCCCGCCCAGCCCGGTTTTATTCAGGCTGAGGGAGATCATGATAGAAAAGCCGATCAGCCAGATCAGCGGGTTGGAAAAACCGCTCAACGCATCGCCGAGCGCCGCGCCCGGCTTACCGGGGTTAGTGACGCCGGTAACCGCCACCAGCGCGATGGCAACCACCGATACCGCGCCAATCGGCATCGCCTTGCCGATAATGGCGATAATGGTGCCAATAAACAGCGCCAGCAGCTGCCAGGCATTGGGCTCGACGCCTTCAGGCACCGGAATGACAAACCAGATAAGCAGCGTGACGACAACGGCAATCAGGGAGGGAACAGGCTTGAGCGGCGTTAGTTTATCCATAACATACCCACGAAATTCAACGGAAAGGCGCGGCGTTCATTCTAAGGCACCGACGCCTTGTGTCCGTTTAGCTTGCGGCTACGGGGTAATGTTCTCAATGATTTACATCAATGTTAACGAAAGTAGCGGTTAAACCTCCCGCACGCGGGCGCACAACCCCCAGGAGAGCGCCGCCAGCGCCGTCGCCAGCCAGTACACCGCGTAGTGCCCCAGGTTCTCCACCAGCGCTCCCTGCAGCACCCCGGCCAGAATCACGCCGGTGGAGATACTGTTGGTGAACATGGTGGTCGCCGCACCGGGACGTCCCGGCATCAGGTCCTGAAAATAGAGCATGCCGATGCCGGCAATAATACCGATAAAGATCGCGTTGAACAGCTGCAGGCCAATCAGCGCCGGTTTCATGCTGAACTGCGTCAGTCCGAGATAGAACAGCAGCCCCGCCGCAACGGCAAACAGCATCATCCGGCGCTTGCCGAAGCGCTTGACCACATAGCCCGCCAGCAGCATGGCCGGGATCTCCAGCCCGGCGGCGATGCCCATCAAAATGCCGGCCAGCCGCTCCGGCAGCCCGAGATCGCGGGTGATATACAGCGGCATATCGATGATATACATGGTGTTGCAGGTCCACATCAGCGTCGAGGCGATAAACAGCCGGCGCACGTCACGGTTGCGCCAGGCGCTGGGCGGCGCGATCGGCGTCACGTTCAGGCTGCCGGTCTGCGCCTCGCGCGGCACCGAAGGCAGGCAGAACCCCACCAGCAGCGCGCTGACGACGAAGATCCCCGCGGCGATCAGGAACATGGTGGTAAAACCATAATTCAGCGCCAGCATAAACGACAGCGGCGGGCCGATCACCCAGGCCAGCGACAGCTGCGCGCGCATCACCGAGCTGAACATCACCACTTCGCGGCCGCTGCTGTCGGCATATTCCCGCGCCAGGGCAAAAATCTGCGGCATCGCGGTATTGGCCAGCGCCGCCATCAGCACGCCGGCGGTGATCAGCGTCAGGTAGTCGCGGTTAAAGGCGAACAGCAGGCAGTTGCCCACCGCCATCAGGCAGCAGCCTAAAATCAGTTTGCGCCTGTCGCCGCGAGTGTCCGAGCGTTTGGCCAGCATAAAGCTCACCACGATGCCGGCTACCGCATTGACGGTATAAAACAGCCCGACCCACAGCGGCCGCACTTTGACCTCCGAGGTCAGAAACAGGCTGAGCGTCGGCGTCTGCAGCGCCCCGGCGATGCCGGCCAGAAAGGCGACGGCGAGGAACGCGGCGAAAACGGGGTTAAAGCGGCGTAGTGACCAACGGTTATTCATAGCGGCATCCAGGAACAAGGCGAAAACGGCGCAGTAAAAAATCAGCGTAGAAGAAACCCACGAATAGTAAAATTACCGTCTGAGCACGGCAATCACCCGGCGCAAATAAAAATGCCAGTGGGTCGCCCCACTGGCTGGTGAAAAGCACCATTACTCAGAAACACTTGGTCTCCCCGAATTTTCAGGCAAGGCCTGAAAACCCACGGATAGCGGGATAAGGTCAGAGGCGCTTGCGGTAGGCTTCGTCGCTCAACGTCGGCATATCCCACTGGGTGACATGGGACAACATCTCCAGCCTGACCTGCTCCGGCACCAGTCGGGTCAGCCAGTCGGCCTGCTGGCGGCGAACGGCGGCGAAATAGCGCTGATAAAACTGTTTCGACAGCAAAACGTTCATAAGTTCGCCCTCCTCTCTTTCATCTGGGGAGATTATCGACGTAATATAGGGAAAGATAAATTGTCAGCTTACTGCCGGAGAGTTCCCCTTTTATGTCTACGCCACGTCTGCAACAGCAGTTTATCCGCCTATGGCAGCACTGCCAGGGCAAAACCCGCGACACCACGCTGCAAGACCTGGCCGACGCGCTCAGCTGTTCGCGCCGCCACGTGCGCTCGCTGCTGGGGGCCATGCAGCAGCAGGGCTGGCTGACCTGGCAGGCTGAGGCCGGGCGCGGCAAGCGTTCGCGGCTGGAGTTTCACTACACCGGTCTGGCGCTGCAGCAACAGCGGGCGGAGACGCTGCTGGAGCAGGATCGCATCGACCAGTTAGTGCAGCTGGTCGGCGATAAAAAAGTGGTGCGGCAGATGCTGCTGTCCCAGCTGGGGCGCAGCTTCCGTCAGGGAAAGCACATTCTACGCGTGCTCTACTACCGCCCGCTGTTCAACCTGCTGCCCGGCTCGGCGCTGCGTCGCTCGGAAACCCATCTGGCCCGGCAGATTTACAGCGGCCTGACGCGGATAAATGAGGAAAACGGGGAACTGGAATCTGATCTTTCGCACCACTGGCAGGCGCTGACGCCGCTGCACTGGCGCTTTTATCTACGCCCCGCAATCCACTTTCACCACGGGCGCGAGTTGGAGATGGAGGACGTCATCCAGAGTCTGACGCGCCTGACGTCGCAGCCGCTGTTCGCCCATATCGCACGCATCGACTCGCCAACGCCCCATGTCATTGACGTGCATCTGCACAGTCCCGACTACTGGCTGCCGTGGCTGCTTGGCAGCGTGCCGGCCATGATTCTGCCGCAGGAATGGCGTAGCCTGCCGGACTTCGCCCGGCACCCGATCGGCACCGGGCCGTACAGCGTGGTGCGCAACCAGCAGAGCCAGCTGAAAATCCAGGCGTTTGACGACTACTTCGGCTATCGCGCGCTGATCGACGAGGTCAATATCTGGGTGCTGCCGGACATCACCGAAGAGCTGATGTACTCCGGCGTGCAGCTGCAGGCCGACGATACCGGCAAAAACGAGCTGGAAAGCCGGCTGGAAGCCGGCTGCTACTTTCTGCTGTTTGACCGCCGCTCCCCCATCGGCGACGATCCGGACATCCGCAGCTGGCTGTGCGAACTACTCAACCCTATCGCCCTGCTGAACCATTCCGGGCCGGTCAGCCAGCGTTACTGGTCGCCGGCCTACGGCATTTTGCCGCGCTGGCACCACAACCGCGAACTGAGCCAGCGCCCCAAGCCCGCCGCGCTGCAACAGCTGACGCTGGCCTACTACGGCGAACACTCGGAGTTTCACGCCATCCGCGAGGCGTTGGAACCGCTGCTGGCGCAGCACGGCGTGGCTCTGACGGTCAATGTCGTCGATTACGACGTCTGGCACCGGGGAGAAGCGCAGAGCGATCTGTGGCTCGGCAGCGCCAATTTTACGCTGCCGCTGGAATTCTCGCTGTTCGCCACCCTGTATGAGCTGCCGCTGCTGCAACACTGTATGAGTGAGGATCTGGCGCAGGACGCCGCACTGTGGCGCGATAACCGTCTGCCGCTGGCGGAATTCTGCCGCCGTCTGGTCAGCCAGCATCAGTTGCATCCGCTGTTCCACCACTGGCTGCAACTGCACGGCCAGCGCAGCATGCGCGGCGTACGGATGAATACGCTGGGCTGGTTCGACTTCAAATCCGCCTGGTTCGCGCCGCCGGAGACATAAGCATCTTTCACCAGCGGCGCTAACTCTTTACAATAGCGCCGTCTCAACGGGGTGCGGAACATGGTTTTCGCTGAGAGCAGACCCGTCGAACCTGAACCGGCTAATACCGGCGGAGGGATTTGAGTGCAGCCCCCCGGCTCCCCTGGAGCCCCTCAGATGCCTTTGCTGCCCTAACAATCAGGAGTGCAAAGTGATCAAGAAATTCCTGCCTTGCCTGTTGCTGCTGGCCGCCGCGCCGGCGCTGGCGAAAGAAACGCTGACGGTTTACACCTATGACTCCTTCGCCGCCGACTGGGGTCCCGGCCCGACGATCAAAAAAGCCTTTGAAGCCGACTGCGGCTGCGAGCTGAAGTTTGTGGCGCTGGAAGACGGCGTCTCGCTGCTCAACCGTCTGCGGATGGAAGGGAAAAACAGCAAGGCGGACGTGGTGCTGGGGCTGGATAACAACCTGCTGCAGGCGGCGCGCCAGACCAAACTGTTCGCCGCCAGCGCGGTGGATACCACCGCGCTGAGCGTGCCCGGCGGCTGGCAAGACAACACCTTTATCCCTTACGACTACGGCTACTTCGCCTTCGTGTACAACAAAAACACGCTGAAAAACCCGCCGAAGAGTCTGAAGGAGCTGGTGGAAAGCGACCAACCGTGGAAAGTGATTTACCAGGATCCGCGCACCAGCACCCCGGGCCTCGGCCTGCTGCTGTGGATGCAGAAAATCTACGGCGACGCCGCGCCGCAGGCCTGGCAGAAGCTGGCGAAGAAGACCGTCACCGTCACCAAAGGCTGGAGCGAAGCCTACGGCCTGTTCCTGAAAGGGGAAGGCGATCTGGTGCTGAGTTACACCACCTCACCGGCCTACCATCTGATTGAAGAGAAAAAAGACGCCTACGCCGCCGCCAACTTCAGCGAAGGGCACTACCTGCAGGTGGAAGTCGCCGCCAAATTGCAGGCCAGCCGCCATCCGCAGCTGGCGGAGCGTTTTATGCAGTTTATGCTGACGCCGGCGTTCCAGAACGCCATTCCGACCGGCAACTGGATGTATCCGGTCATCAAGACCCCCCTGCCGGCCGGCTTTGCGCAGCTGCCGGTGCCGCAGACCGCGCTGCAGTACGGTGCGGATGAAGTGGCACAACAGCGAGGCAACTGGATCCGTTCATGGCAAAGCGCCGTCAGCCGTTAATCCCCCACTGGCTGTGGCCCGGCCTGCTGGCCGCCGGCCTGATTCTGCTGGTGGCCGCGCTGGCCTTCGGTTCGCTGCTGCGCCACGCGCCGCACAGCGACGCCCTGTCGCTGTGGCAGGACGACTACCTGTGGCACGTGGTGCGCTTCACCTTCTGGCAGGCGCTGCTGTCGGCGCTGATCTCGGTGCTGCCCGCCATCCTGCTGGCGCGGGCGCTGTACCGCCGGCGCTTTCCCGGCCGCGCGCTGCTGCTGCGGCTGTGCGCCATGACGCTGGTGCTGCCGGTGCTGGTGGCGGTGTTCGGCCTGCTCAGCGTCTACGGCCGGCAGGGCTGGCTGGCGGCGCTGTGCGCCTGGCTGGGGGTCGACTACCAGTTCTCACCTTACGGCCTGCAGGGGATCCTGCTGGCGCATATGTTCTTCAACCTGCCGCTGGCGACCCGCCTGCTGCTACAGGCATTGGAAAACGTACCGGTCGAGCAGCGCCAGCTTGCCGCACAGCTGGGCATGAATGGCTGGCAACAGTTCCGCTTTGTCGAATGGCCGGCGCTGCGCCGCCAGCTCCTGCCGGCCGGCGCGCTGATCTTTATGCTCTGCTTCGCCAGCTTCGCCACCGTACTCTCGCTGGGCGGCGGGCCGCAGGCCACCACCATCGAGCTGGCCATCTATCAGGCGCTGAGCTATGACTACGATCTCAGCCACGCCGCGCTGCTGGCGCTGATTCAGCTGGTCTGCTGCCTGGGGCTGGTGATGCTCAGCCAGCGGCTCAGTCAGGCGCTACCGGTGGGCGCAACGCAGGCGCTGCGCTGGCGCAACCCGGAGGACAGCCGCCGCCGCCGTCTGACCGACGCGCTGCTGATCGCCGCCGCCCTGCTGCTGCTGCTGCCGCCGCTGTTGGCGGTGGTGGTCGACGGCACCAATCAGGCGATCGCCAGCGTTCTGCAGCAGCCGGCGCTGTGGCAGGCGCTGTTCACCTCCCTGCGTATCGCCGTCGGCGCTGGCCTGCTGTGCCTGCTGCTGACCATGATGCTGCTGTGGAGCAGCCGCGAGCTGAAGCTGCGCCAACAGCCACGCCGTGGCCAGGCGCTGGAGCTGAGCGGCATGCTGATTCTGGCGATGCCCGGCATCGTGCTGGCCACCGGCTTCTTCCTGCTGCTCAACGACACCGTCGGGCTGCCGCAGTCACCCTATGCGCTGGTGATCCTGACCAATGCGCTGATGGCGGTGCCCTATGCGCTGAAAGTGTTGGAGAACCCGATGCGCGACGTGGCGGAACGCTATAACCCGCTGTGCCTGTCGCTGGGCATGCAGGGCTGGCGGCGGCTGCGCTGGATCGAACTGCGCGCCCTGCGCCGTCCGCTGGCGCAGGCGCTGGCCTTCTCCTGCGTGCTGTCAATCGGCGATTTCGGCGTGGTGGCGCTGTTCGGCAACGAACAGTTCCGCACCCTGCCGTTCTATCTGTACCAGCAGATCGGCGCTTATCGCAGCAATGACGGCGCGGTTACCGCCCTGTTACTGTTATTGTTGTGCTTCCTGCTTTTCACCCTGATTGAACGCTTACCGGGCCGCGATGATAGAACTTGACCAACTGACCTACCTGTATGAACACCTGCCGATGCGCTTTGACCTGCGCATCCGTCCGGGCGAACGCGTGGCGGTGCTCGGGCCGAGCGGCGCGGGGAAAAGCACCCTGCTCAGCCTGATCGCCGGCTTTCTCGCCGCGGACAGCGGCGGACTGCGCCTTGACGGCGCCGATCATACCCGCACGCCGCCGGCGCAGCGGCCGGTGTCGATGCTGTTTCAGGAAAACAATCTGTTTGCCCACCTGACGGTGGAGCAAAACATCGGGCTGGGGCTGGATCCTGGCCTCAGACTTAACGCCCGGCAAAAACAGCAGCTGGCGCAGATCGCCGAACAGGTTGGCCTGACGGAACACCTGCCGCGCCTGCCGTCGCAGCTGTCCGGCGGCCAGCGTCAGCGCGCAGCGCTGGCCCGCTGCCTGATCCGCCAGCGGCCGATTCTGCTGCTGGACGAGCCTTTTTCGGCGCTCGACCCGGCGCTGCGCGGCGAGATGCTGCAGCTGCTGGATACGGTGTGTCGGCAGCGCGCGCTGACGCTGCTGATGGTGTCGCACAATCTGGACGACGCCGCGCGCATCGCCCCGCGCACGCTGCTGGTGGTGGACGGCCGCATCTATTATGACGGCCCGACGCAGCCGCTGCTGGACGGCAGCGCCCCCGAGGCCCGCGTGCTGGGTATTCGCGGAAAAGCGTGATCTGTCGCGCGTTTTTTATGCTGCGGCAATAAAGCGGTTGTGCGAATTTCGCACCTGTGCTTTTATAAAATCCTGAATTTTTTTACTGATGATAAGGTTCCCTGTGATCGCATCCTCGCTGACTTCGACCCTACTAGTTACCGCGCTACCAGCCGCGGTGGTCGTCGTGCGTGTGGTGGTGGTCGTCGGCAATGCGCCGTAGGGTCCGAATCAACGCATCGATTCCCAAACCCCGCCGGCGCAAACCGGGCGGGGTTTCTTGTTTTAGTGCCCTGCCCGCCAAAGCTCACCGGCCTTGAGAAAGGACAGGAACATGGCAATTACGGGCACGCCTCACGCAGGCACACGCTTTACCGGCGCGCAGCTGATCGTTCATCTGCTGGAGCGTCAGGGCATCACCACCGTCGCCGGCATTCCCGGCGGCGCCGCGCTGCCGCTGTATGACGCGCTGAGCCAGAGCACCATCATCCGCCACGTGCTGGCGCGTCACGAGCAGGGTGCCGGCTTTATGGCGCAGGGCATGGCGCGCGCTACCGGTAAGGCGGCGGTATGCATCGCCTCCAGCGGCCCGGGCGCCACCAACCTGGTCACCGCCATCGCCGACGCCAAGCTCGACTCCATTCCGCTGGTGTGCATCACCGGCCAGGTGCCCTCCTCGATGATCGGCACCGACGCCTTTCAGGAAGTAGACACCTACGGCATGTCGATCCCAATCACCAAGCACAACCATCTGGTGCGCGATATCAGCGAGCTGCCGCAGGTGATCCACGATGCGTTCCGCATCGCCGAGTCCGGCCGCCCCGGCCCGGTATGGATCGACGTGCCGAAGGATATCCAAACCGCCGAGATTGAGCTGGATCGGCTGCCGCCGATAGCGCAGCCGGACGCCGCGCCGGCGTTCAGCCCCGCCGACGTCGCCCAGGCGGCGGCGATGATCAATCAGGCCCAGCGGCCGGTGCTCTATCTGGGCGGCGGCATCATCTGCGCCGACGCGCACCGCGCCGCGCTGCAGCTGGCCGAGCGCGCCAGCCTGCCAACCACCATGACGCTGATGGCGCTGGGCGCCATGCCGGTCGACCATCCGTTATCGCTGGGGATGCTGGGCATGCACGCCGCACGCAGCACCAACTTTATTCTGCAGGAAGCCGACCTGCTGGTGGTGCTGGGCGCGCGCTTTGACGACCGCGCCATCGGCAAGACCGAGCAGTTCTGCCCGAACGCCAAAATCATTCACGTGGATATCGACCGGGCGGAACTGGGCAAGGTGAAGCAGCCGCAGGTGGCGATCCACGGCGACGTCGGACAGGTTCTGCAGCAGCTGCTGCCGCAGATCGACGCCCAGCCGCGCAGCGCCTGGCTGAACACCGTCAACGACCTCAAGCGCGAGTTCCCGTTCAGCATGCCGCACGCCGACGATCCGCTCAGCCATTACGGCCTGGTGCTGGCCGCCGCGCGCTGCGTGGATGAAAACGCCATCGTCACCACCGACGTCGGCCAGCATCAAATGTGGGTGGCGCAGGCCTACCCGCTGCGCCGTCCGCGCCAGTGGCAGACCTCCGGCGGCCTCGGCACCATGGGTTTCGGCCTGCCGGCGGCGATCGGCGCGGCGCTGGCCGAGCCGCAGCGCAAGGTGCTGTGTTTTTCCGGTGACGGCAGCCTGATGATGAACATTCAGGAGATGGCCACCGCGGCCGAGCATAATCTGGACGTCAAAATCATCCTGATGAACAATCAGGCGCTGGGGCTGGTGCACCAGCAGCAGACCCTGTTTTATCAGCAGCGTATCTTTGCCGCCGCCTATCCGCAGCGTACCGATTTCCTGACCATCGCCGCCGGTTTCGGGCTGGACACCTGCGATCTGAACGCCGCCGCCGATCCGCAGGCCGCGCTGGCGGAGGCCATTGCGCGTCCCGGCCCTTGCCTGATCCACGCGCTGATCGATACCAACGAAAAAGTATTCCCGATGGTGCCGCCGGGCGCCGCCAACATCGATATGATTGGAGAATAAGCCATGCTACACGCTCAACAGAAATCACAGGTCATTCTCGAACTGGCGGTTCGCAACCACCCCGGCGTGATGTCGCACGTCTGCGGCCTGTTCGCCCGCCGCGCGTTTAACGTGGAAGGGATTTTGTGTATGCCGCTGAAAGACGGCAAGCAGAGCCGCATCTGGCTGCTGGTGGCCGATGACCAGCGGCTGGTGCAGATGATAAGCCAGGTGGAAAAGTTGGAAGATGTGCTGCAGGTGAAGCGCCACAGTGAGGATCTGCGGGTCTTTGAACAGCTGGAGGCATTTTTCCAGTAACCGTGCGGGGCGGCCAGCGCCGCCCCTCCCGATCACCCGGCCAGCACCTGCCACAGCAGATGACGGTATACCGGCATCAGCGGCTGCTGGCTCATCAGGTAACCGCAGCCAACGGCGGCCATCCAGCCGAGCACGCAGGCAACGCGCAGCCGCAGCGGCGTCAGCCAGCGGCCCAGCCGGTCGCTGCCGCGCTTCTTCTCCCGCCACCAGCGCCAGCTGAGCCAGCCGGCCAGCCACAGCAGGACGATCGACCCGAACAGCAGCCATTTAAACAGCGCGCTGCCCTGTGAGGACGGAATATCAATCGCCACCCCCGCCAGAATGCCGGGAAAGAAATAGACCGGCGGCCAGGTGATACAGCCGATAATATTCGGCAGCGCGAACTTGTACGGCGGTAAATCAAGCATGCCGGCCACCATCGGCACCAGCGGCCGCGTCGGCCCGACGAAGCGCCCCAGCAGTACGGTAAACATGCTGTGCTGATGCAGCGCATGCTCGGTGCGATCGAGCATCGCCTTATGCTTTTTCAGGAATGACCAGCGGTGCAACGGCCCTTTAAACGCCCGGCCGATAAAATATGAGATCCAGTCGCCGAGGAAACAGCCGATGCCGCCGGCCGCCCAGGCCAGATACAGATCCACCTGACCGCTGCCGATCAGCGCACCGACGCTGGCCATCATCACGGTGCCCGGCAGCAACAGCCCCACCAGCGCCAGCGATTCCAGAAAGGTCACCAGAAAAATGACCATCAGAGTGAAAGCCAATGATTGCGCGATCAAATGTTGTAAATAGGCTTCCATCAAACCTCTGTGTGTTATCTCAAGCGTCTGGGCGAGGGATTGTCCGGTGAGGATCAGAGTGAGTCAACTCCTGAATTGTATGCGTTTTTGGCAGCGTGGAGATATAGGACGCAATACTGTATAAAAAACCATGTTATACTTGGGTTCTGACACCGCATCGGCGCAGCCGTCCGATGCCTTCCTATTCGGCTACGCAGATAAATACCGCCTTGAACGATAACGCCGCATCCCCGATGCAGGGTTTCCTGCTCACCTGCCACTGGCGCGATACGCCGGCCGGCACCGAAGTCGAATTCTGGCTGGCGACGGATCGCGGCCCGCAACGGCTGCGTCTGCCGCCGCAGACCTCGGTGGCGTTTATTCCCGCCGAGCAGCGCCAGCGGGCGGAGCTGCTGCTGCGCGGCGAACGGCTGTGGGAACTGAAAGCGCTGCCACTGCAGGATTTCCACGCACGGCCGGTGCTGGGGCTGTATTGCCGCCAGCATCGTCAGCTGATCAAACTGGAAAAAATGCTCAGGGAGGGCGGCGTCAGCGTCTACGAGGCCGATATCCGTCCGCCGGAGCGCTATCTGATGGAGCGCTTTATCACCGCGCCAGTCTGGTTCAGCGGGCGGCCCGGCGGCGACGGCGTCTGGCTTGACGGCCAGATGAAGCCGGCGCCGGACTACCGTCCGCGGCTGAAACTGGCGTCGCTGGACATTGAGACCACCGCCCACGGCGAGCTGTATTCCATCGCGCTGGAGGGTTGCGGCCAGCGGCAGGTGTATATGCTCGGCCCGGCCAACGGCGACGACGAACCGCTGGATTTCGCGCTGGAGTACTGCACCAGCCGGCCGCAGCTGCTGGAGCGCCTGAACCAGTGGCTGGAGCGTCACGACCCGGATGCCATTATCGGCTGGAACCTGATCCAGTTTGATCTGCGCGTGCTGCAAAAACACGCCGAACGCTACCAGATCCCGCTGCGCTTCGGCCGTGGCGGCAGCCCGCTGGAGTGGCGCGAACACGGCTTTAAGCAGAACCACTTCTTTTGCTCCGCCGCCGGCCGGCTGATTATCGACGGGATTGAGGCGCTGAAGTCCGCCACCTGGAACTTCCCCTCCTTCAGTCTGGAATATGTCTCGCAGACCCTGCTGGGGGAAGGCAAATCCATCGATAATCCCTACCAGCGCATGGCGGAAATCGACCGGCAGTTTGCCGAGGACAAGCCGGCGCTGGCGCGCTATAACCTGAAAGACTGCGAGCTGGTGACGCGGATTTTCGCCGCCACCGAACTGCTGCCCTTTTTGCTCGAGCGCGCCACCGTTACCGGGCTGGCGGCGGACCGCAGCGGCGGCTCAGTGGCGGCCTTCAGCCACCTGTATATGCCGCGCATGCATCGCCAGGGCTACGTGGCGCCCAACCTCGGCGAGCTGCCGGAAGAACACAGCCCCGGCGGCTTTGTGATGGATTCGCAGCCCGGCCTGTATGACTCGGTGCTGGTGCTGGATTACAAAAGCCTCTATCCCTCGATCATCCGGACTTTCCTGATCGATCCGGTCGGCCTGGTGGAAGGCATGCTGCACCCGGACGATGCCGATTCGGTGCCCGGCTTCCGCAACGCGCGCTTCTCGCGCAGCAAACACAGCCTGCCGGCGATCGTCAGCCAGATCTGGCAGGGGCGCGAACAGGCGAAGCTGCATAACAACAAACCGCTGTCGCAGGCGCTGAAAATCATTATGAACGCCTTCTACGGCGTGCTCGGCGCCAGCGGCTGCCGCTTCTTCGATCCGCGGCTGGCATCGTCTATCACCCTGCGCGGCCATGAGATCATGCGGCAAACCCGAACGCTCATCGAAGCCCGCGGCTATCAGGTGATTTACGGCGATACCGATTCCACCTTCGTCTGGCTGAAACAGGCGCATGACGAGCAGCAGGCGACGCAGATCGGCCGCGAGCTGGTGCAATACGTCAATCAGTGGTGGCAGCAGCATCTGCAGCAGCAATATCAGCTGACCAGCGCGCTGGAGCTGGAGTTTGAAACCCACTACAGCCGCTTTCTGATGCCCACCATCCGCGGCGCGGAGCAGGGCAGTAAAAAACGCTATGCCGGCCTGATCGCCAGGCCCGGCGCCGAACCGCAGATGGTGTATAAAGGGCTGGAAACGGTGCGCACCGACTGGACGCCGCTGGCGCAGCAGTTCCAGCAGCAGCTGTATCAGCGCATTTTCCTGCGCCAGCCGTATCAGGCGTTCGTGCGCGACTACGTCGCCAAAACGCTGGCCGGCGCCTTCGACGACCAGCTGGTGTACCGCAAACGCCTGCGCCGCAAACTGGACGACTATCAGCGCAACGTGCCGCCGCACGTCCGGGCGGCGCGCATCGCCGATGACTATAACCGCCAGCAGGGTCGCCCGCTGCAGTACCAAAACGGCGGCTGGATCAGCTATGTGATCACCCTGGCCGGGCCGGAGCCGCTGGAAACGCAAAGTTCACCGCTCGACTACCAGCATTACCTGGAGCGCCAGCTGCAACCGGTGGCAGACGCTATACTTCCCTTCCTGCACGATGATTTCACCACCCTGATCACCGGGCAGCTTGGATTGTTCTGACGCGACGACGGAGCGAGAAGAAACCCTATTAAACGGGCGTGTTAGGACAGAATGCGGGAAGCGAAAATTCCTCCGGTTTTGCAGGTGACGAACGCGCCGCCTTCCATTACCATAGCGCCCTTCCCAAATTCTTAACCACTGGCCATGCCGTCTTGCGACGTCCGCATGGAGTGTACAGCTATTGCCCGCCCAATCAGAATAACCGGGTATGAACAGGTGCTGCGCCGCAGCGAGAAGACTTACTTAAAAGAATCGAGCCGATAATATATGCCTTTTACTCTTGGTCAACGCTGGATCAGCGATACGGAAAGCGAATTAGGTCTGGGTACCGTCGTGGCGCTGGATGCGCGCATGATCACCCTGCTTTTCCCCGCCACCGGTGAAAACCGTCTCTACGCCAGAAATGATTCCCCGATCACCCGCGTGATGTTCAACCCGGGCGATACCATCACCAGCCATGAAGGCTGGCAGCTTCAGGTAGAGGAAGTGAAAGAGGACAACGGGCTGCTGACCTATATCGGCACCCGCACGGACACGCAGGAAAGCGGCGTGGCAATGCGCGAAGTGCTGCTGGACAGCAAGCTCACCTTCAGCAAACCGCAGGACCGCCTGTTTGCCGGTCAGATTGACCGTATGGATCGTTTCGCGCTGCGCTTCCGCGCGCGCAAATACCTCAGCGAACAGTATCGCCTGCCGTTCGCCGGCCTGCGCGGCATGCGCGCCAGCCTGATCCCGCACCAGCTGCATATCGCCTATGAAGTCGGCCAGCGCCATGCGCCGCGCGTATTGCTGGCGGATGAGGTCGGCCTGGGCAAAACCATCGAAGCCGGCATGATTATCCACCAGCAGCTGCTGGCCGGCCGCGCCGAACGCGTGCTGATCGTGGTGCCGGAAACGCTGCAGCATCAGTGGCTGGTGGAGATGATGCGCCGCTTCAACCTGTACTTCTCGCTGTTCGACGACAGCCGCTACGCCGAAGCCAAGCTCGACAGCAGCAACCCGTTCGAGACCGAACAGCTGGTGATCTGCTCGCTGGACTTTGTGCGCCGCAACAAACAGCGCCTGGAAGAGCTGTCCGACGCCCAGTGGGATCTGCTGGTGGTCGATGAAGCCCACCACCTGGCCTGGAGCGAAGACGCCCCGAGCCGTGAATACCAGGTTATCGAACAGCTGGCGGAACACACCCCCGGCGTGCTGCTGCTGACGGCGACGCCGGAACAGCTGGGTCAGCAGAGCCACTTCGCCCGCCTGCGCCTGCTGGATCCGAACCGCTTCCACGACTATCAGGAGTTCGTCACCGAGCAGCAAAAATACCGGCCGGTAGCCGATGCCGTCACCCTGCTGCTGAGCGGTGAGCATCTGGCGAACGACAAGCTGAACCTGCTGGGTGAACTGATCGAAGAACAGGATATCGAACCGCTGCTGCAAGCGGCCAATGGCGACGGCGAAAACAGCGAAGCCGCGCGCCAGGAGCTGGTCACCATGCTGATGGACCGCCACGGCACCAGCCGCGTGCTGTTCCGCAACACCCGTCAGGGCGTTAAAGGCTTCCCGCACCGTAACCTGCACCAAATCAAACTGCCGCTGCCCGATCAGTACCAGACGGCGATCAAGGTGTCCGGCATAATGGGGGCGAAAAAGAGCCTGGAGGCGCGCGCGCGCGACATGCTGTATCCGGAGCAGATCTATCAGGAGTTCGAAGGCGAAAACGCCACCTGGTGGAACTTCGACCCACGCGTAGAGTGGCTGCTGAACTACCTGATCGCCAACCGTCATGAAAAAGTGCTGGTGATCTGCGCCCAGGCGACCACCGCCCTGCAGCTGGAGCAGGTGCTGCGCGAGCGGGAAGCCATCCGCGCCGCGGTATTCCACGAAGGGCTGAGCATCATCGAGCGCGACCGCGCGGCCGCCTACTTCGCCTCCGAAGAGGATGGCGCCCAGGTGCTGCTGTGTTCTGAAATCGGCTCCGAAGGGCGCAACTTCCAGTTCGCCAGCCAGCTGGTGATGTTCGACCTGCCGTTCAACCCAGATCTGCTGGAGCAACGCATCGGCCGTCTGGACCGCATCGGTCAGCTGCACGATATCCAGATCATGGTGCCGTATCTGGAAAACACCGCGCAGGCGGTGCTGGGCCGCTGGTTCCATGAGGGACTCGACGCCTTTGAGCACACCTGCCCGACCGGCCGCACCATCTACGACAGCAGCTATGAGCGCCTGATCGGCTATCTGGCCGCACCGACCGAGCAGGCCGGACTGGATGAATTTATCCACGAGTGCCGTCAACAACACGATCAGCTGAAATCCCAGCTGGAACAGGGTCGCGACCGCCTGCTGGAGATGCACTCCAACGGCGGCGACAAGGCGCAGGCGCTGGCCGACGCCATCGCCGAGCAGGACAACGACGTCAATCTGGTGAGCTTTGCGCTCAACCTGTTTGATATTGTCGGCATCAATCAGGAAGACCGCAGCGATAACCTGATCGTGCTGACGCCGTCCGACCATATGCTGGTGCCAGACTTCCCGGGCCTGCCGCAGGACGGCTGCACCGTCACCTTCGACCGTGAGCAGGCGCTGTCGCGCGAAGATGCGCAGTTCGTCAGTTGGGAGCACCCGATTATCCGCAACGGGCTGGATCTGATCGTCTCCGGCGATACCGGCAGCTGCGCGGTATCGCTGCTGAAGAACAAGGCGCTGCCGGTCGGCACGCTGCTGGTGGAGCTGGTGTACGTGGTCGAGGCGCAGGCGCCGAAGCACCTGCAGCTGACGCGCTTCCTGCCGCCAACGCCAATCCGCATGCTGCTGGACCGCAAGGGCACCAACCTGGCGGGACAGGTGGAGTTTGAAAGCTTTAACCGCCAGCTGAACGCCGTGAACCGCCACACTTCCAGCAAGCTGGTCAACGCCGTCCAGCAGGACGTGCACGCCATGCTGCAGCAGGCGGAAAGCCTGGTAGAGGCCGAAGCGCGGACGCTGATCGAGCAGGCCAAGCAGGAAGCCGACGACAAGCTGAGCAACGAACTGGCGCGCCTGGAAGCGCTGAAAGCGGTCAACCCGAACATCCGCGACGACGAAGTCGAAACGCTGGAGTTCAACCGCAAACAGGTGCTGGCGAACCTGAACGACGCCGGCTGGCGTCTGGACGCCATTCGTCTGGTGGTTGTCACCCATCAGTAACGTCCACGCACGGGGAGCCGCCGCTCCCCGTACGCCTTTCTCCGCGGAGCCTATATGGAACCCTATAATCCCCCTACCGACCCGCTGCATATCCTGTATCAGGATGCGCATATTATCGTGGTCAACAAGCCCAGCGGGCTGCTGTCGGTGCCGGGACGCGCGCCGGAAAACAAAGACAGCCTGATGACGCGCATCCAGGCCGATTATCCCGAGGCCGAATCGGTGCACCGGCTGGATATGGCCACCAGCGGCGTGATCGTCGTGGCGCTGAACAAAGCGGCGGAGCGCGAGCTGAAACGCCAGTTCCGCGAACGCGAGCCGAAAAAATCCTACGTGGCCCGCGTATGGGGCCATCTGGCGCAGGATGAAGGATTGGTGGATTTACCGCTGATTTGCGACTGGCCGAATCGCCCGTTGCAGAAGGTGTGTTTTGACACCGGCAAGGCGGCGCAAACGGAATACCGGGTGCTGTCGCGCGACGCCGACGGCAGCACGCGGGTACTGCTGACGCCGATCACCGGGCGTTCACATCAGCTGCGGGTGCATATGCTGGCTCTGGGTCACCCGATCCTCGGCGACGGTTTCTACGCGCCGCCGGCGGCCAAAGCGATGGCGCCGCGTCTGCAGCTGCATGCCCAGGAGCTGCGTATCACCCATCCGGCGTTTCACACGCCGATGCACTTTCGCGCCGAAGCGGATTTCTGACGCGCTGCGCAGCTCCCCGGCGGCGGGCCAATCGCGCCCGTGCCGGAGAAACTGCGGCGGTTACTTAAAGCCTTTCTCGCGCTTGATCAGATCGTACGCCGACTGAATCTCCTGCGCCTTCTGCTTGGCCATCTCCATCATTTCCGGCGGCAACCCCTTCGCCACCAGCTTATCCGGATGGTGCTCGCTCATCAGCTTGCGGTAGGCGCGCTTGATGGTCGCCGCATCGTCGCTGCTGTTGACCCCCAGTACCTTGCAGGCGTCTTCCAGCGTCGGGCCGCGCTGCGCCCGCTGGTAACCACCGTGCGAATAGCCGCCCTGCTGTTGATAGCCGCCGCCGAACTGCTGGCCGCCTTCCATCATGCGCAGGAACTGGTCGAACTGGGCGCGCGAAATCCCCAACTCTTCGGCGATCACATACAGCACCTGACGTTCATTGGGGTGCAAGGAGCCGTCGGCAAACGCCGCCTGGATCTGAATTTCCAGAAACATCCGAATCAGATCGAAACGGCCGAAACAGATGCTGCGGAACTGCTGCAGCGCTTCGCGCAGCGGGAAATTGCTCTCCTTGCCTTCACGGAACGCCTGCTGCGCCGCGGTGCGCGATTCGCCGTGCAACTGCATGCGGTCCATAAACAGGCTGGCGACCTGAATATCCGCTTCGGTCACGCGCCCTTTTGATTTGGTAAGGTGCCCCATGACCTGAAAAGTGGTGCGGAAAAACAGCGTTTGCCGCGTTTGCTGACCGGCGAAAAAGCCCCGGCTGCGCTTATTGTTGCGCGCAGTATCGATCATATGGCCGATAATCAGCCCCAAAACTACGCCCCAGAAGCCCGCGCCAGCCCAAACGGCGACAATGACTCCGAGCAGTTTTCCCCAATACTGCATATACTCCTCAATTATATTACTTTCAGCACGCTGCCCGTCGCCGTAATCAGCTAAGGGTTAGGCGATTTTTCCCAAGATTTCGATTATCATACCTGTCATTTATTGCAGCACCTAACAACAGAGCAGTGAAACGGCAGGATTTTACAGTAGCGCAACGTAGATGAGTGATATAGTCTCTGACCGTTTGCCGGACATGACGCCTCTGATGACGGAACACCAAAACCGCGTATGAAAAAAAGTTTCCCAACACTGCTGGCCACGATGATTTGGACGGCACTTTACAGTCAGCACGCGCTGGCCGATCTCGCCGAACAGTGCATGCTCGGCGTACCGACGTATGACAAACCGCTCGTCAGCGGCGATCCCAACTCTCTGCCGGTCACCATCAACTCTGATGATTCCCGCGCCGATCAAGGCAACGCCGTTTTCAGCGGCAACGTCAAGATCGAACAGGGCAACAGCACGCTGACCGCCAAGCAGGTAGAGCTGAACCAGGTGCAGGCCGCAGGTCAGAACGATCCGGTACGCACCGTCACCGCCACCGGCGACGTGCACTATGACGACAACCAGATCAAACTGAAAGGGCCGAAGGCCTGGTCAAACCTGAACACCAAAGACACCGATGTCTATCAGGGCGACTATCAGATGGTCGGCCGTCAGGGGCGCGGCGACGCAGACAAAATGAAGATGCGCGGCCAGAACCGCTACACCATTTTGGAAAACGGCTCCTTCACCTCCTGCCTGCCGGGCGACAACAGCTGGAGCGTGGTCGGTTCCGAAGTGATCCACGACCGTGAAGAGCAGGTGGCGGAAATCTGGAACGCGCGCTTTAAAATCGCCGGCGTACCGGTGTTCTACAGCCCCTATCTGCAGCTGCCGGTGGGCGATAAGCGCCGCTCCGGCTTCCTGATCCCGAATGCGAAATACGGCAGTAACAACGGCTTCGAATTTATGCTGCCGTATTACTGGAATATCGCGCCGAACTTCGACGCCACCATCACGCCGCACTATATGACCAAACGCGGCCTGCAGTGGCAGAACGAATTCCGCTACCTGACCCAACCGGGCAGGGGCACCATCGAACTGGACTGGCTGCCGAGCGATAACGAATACAACAAGGATCATCCGCAGGATGACGACACCCGCTGGCTGTTCTACTGGAACCACAGCGGCGTAATGGATCAGGTGTGGCGCTTCAACGTCGACTACACCAAAGTCAGCGACTCGCAGTATTTCAACGATCTGGACTCTCAGTACGGATCCACCACCGACGGCTACGCCACGCAGAAATTCAGCGCCGGTTACGCCGATGAAAACTTCGACGCCACCATCGCTTCCAAGCAGTTCCAGATCTATGACGACGTCAACCGCACCAGCACCGAGTCCTACAAGGTGCTGCCGCAGATCGATCTGAACTACTACAAAAACGATCTGGGGCCGTTCGATCTGCGCGTGTATGGTCAGGCGGCCAAATTCGTCAATATCAACCCGTACAGCCCGGACGCCACCCGTCTGCACCTGGAACCGACGCTGAGCCTGCCGATGACCAACGGCTGGGGCTCGCTGAACAGCGAAGTCAAACTGCTGGCGACCCACTATCAGCAGGATATTCCGGACGGCTTCAAGGCCAACTATAAAAACCGCACCGGCCGTGACGCGCCGGAGCTGGACGACTCCGTCAACCGCGTGATGCCGCAGTTCAAGGTTGACGGCAAGATGGTGTTCGACCGCGATATGAACTGGGCGCAGGGCTACACCCAAACGCTGGAGCCGCGCTTGCAGTACCTGTACGTGCCGTACCGCGACCAGAGCAATATCTACTCCTACGACTCAACGCTGCTGCAGACCGACTATTCCGGCCTGTTCCGCGACCGCAGCTACAGCGGCCTGGACCGCATTGCCTCGCAGAACCGTCTGGCGACCGGTTTGACCTCGCGCATTTATGATGACGCGTTGGTTGAACGTTTCAACGTATCCGTGGGTCAAATCTATTACTTCAGCCGTTCACGTACCGGAGATAACAATTCCGGTTACGACAAGAATGATGACACCGGCAGCCTGGTATGGGCCGGCGACACCTATTGGAAGATCGACGATCGCTGGGGCCTGCGCGGCGGCGTACAGTACGATACCCGCCTTGACAGCGTAGCCCTCGGCGACGCGGTGCTGGAGTACCGTCAGGACAGTGAACGCATGGTGCAGCTGAACTACCGCTACGCCAGCCCGGAATATATTCAGGCCACGCTGCCGCAGGTCACCAGCCCTGGCTATCAGGACGGTATCTCGCAGGTGGGCGTCACCGCCAGCTGGCCGATTGCTGACCGTTGGGCCGTGGTTGGCGCGTATTACTATGATACCCGTGCGCAGCAGTCCGCCGATCAGCTGGTCGGCCTGCGTTATAACACCTGCTGCTGGGCGGTTAACATCGGTTATGAACGCAAGATCACCGACTGGGATCGCGGCAATCAAACCAGCAAATATGACAACAAAGTTTCATTCAACATCGAACTGCGCGGTCTGAGCAGCGACCACAGCCTCGGCACCGGCGAAATGCTGCGTTCGGGTATTCTGCCGTACCAGCGCGCATTCTGATGCTTTGTAATGCTTTGAAAAACGAGAACTTTAACCCGCACTTGCGGATTACATAATGGGAAATGTATGAATAACTGGAGAACGCTTATTCTCGGATTGGTGGTCTGCGCCAATACCGCGTTCGCTGCACCCCAAGAAGTTGATAAAGTCGCCGCCGTCGTGGATAACGGCGTAGTACTCGAAAGCGACGTCAATGGTTTACTGCAGTCGGTCAAGCTCAATGCCCAACAGGCCGGACAACAGCTGCCGGACGACAAAACGCTGCGTCATCAGATCGTTGAACGTCTGATCATGGACAACATCCAGCTGCAGATGGCGCAGAAGATGGGCATCAGCGTCAGCGATGCCGATCTGGACAAGGCTATCGCCAATATCGCGGCGCAAAACCGTATGACACCGGATCAGCTGCGCAGCCGTCTGGCGTACGAAGGCCTGAACTACAACACCTACCGTTCGCAGATCCGCAAAGAGATGCTGATCACCGAAGTGCGTAACAACGAAGTCCGCCGCCGCGTCACCATCCTGCCGCAGGAAGTAGACTCACTGGCCAAACAGGTCGGCGCGCAGAACGGCAGCGATACCGAAATGAACATCAGCCACATCCTGATCCCGCTGCCGGAGAACCCGTCGCAGCAGCAGGTTGACGAAGCAGAAACGCTGGCGAAACGCCTGGTGGGCGAAATCAACGGCGGCGCCGACTTCGGCAAGCTGGCGATCACCTACTCCGCCGACTCGCAGGCGCTGAAAGGCGGCAATATGGGCTGGGGCAAACTGCAAGAGATCCCGACGCTGTTTGCCGAGCGTCTGGTCACCGCCAAAAAAGGCGATATCGTCGGCCCGATCCGTTCCGGCGTGGGCTTCCACATTCTGAAGGTGAACGATGTGCGCGGCGCCAACCAGTCTATTTCCGTGACTGAAGTGCACGCGCGCCATATTCTGCTGAAGCCGTCCGTGGTGATGACGGACGATCAGGCGCGGACCAAGCTGCAGGAAGTCGCCGCGGCGATCAGCAGCGGTAAAGCGAAGTTCGCCGACGAAGCCAAACAGCTGTCGCAGGATCCAGGCTCTGCCCTGCAGGGCGGCGATCTGGGCTGGGCGTCTCCGGACATCTACGATCCGGCGTTCCGCGACGCGCTGCTGAAGCTGAAAAAAGGCGAAATCAGCAAGCCGGTGCACTCTTCCTTCGGCTGGCACCTGATTCAGCTGGTAGATACCCGCAAGGTGGACAAAACCGACGCGGCGCAAAAAGAGCGCGCCTACCGCATGCTGTTCAACCGCAAGTTTGCCGAAGAAGCGCAGACCTGGATGCAGGAACAGCGCGCGGCCGCCTATGTCAAAATTCTTGATGGCAGCAATGCACAATAAACGTATCGTGATAACCCCCGGCGAACCTGCCGGGGTGGGGCCGGATTTGGTCGTAGCACTGGCGCAACAGGCGTGGCCCGTTGAACTGGTAGTCTGCGCCGATCCGGCCCTGTTGCTTGAGCGCGCGCGGCAGCTGCGGCTGCCGCTGACGTTGCGCGACTATCAGCCGGACGCGCCGGCGCAGCCGCAGGCGGCCGCGACGCTGACCGTGCTGCCGGTAACGCTGGCGACGCCGGCGGTCTGTGGCCAGCTTAACGTCGCCAACAGCGCTTACGTGGTGGACACCCTGGCGCGCGCCTGTGACGGCTGCCTGAGCGGGGAATTTGCCGCGCTGATTACCGGGCCAGTGCACAAGGGCGTAATCAACGACGCCGGCGTGCCGTTCAGCGGCCACACGGAATTTTTTGCCGACCGCAGCCGCTGCGATCGGGTAGTGATGATGCTGGCGACCGAAGAGCTGCGCGTCGCGCTGGCGACCACCCACCTGCCGCTGCTGGCGGTGCCGGGCGCCATCAGCGAGCAGAGCCTGCACGAAGTCATCACCATTCTCGACCATGATTTAAAAACCAAATTCGGCATCGCGCAGCCGTGCATCTACGTCTGCGGGCTGAACCCGCACGCGGGAGAAGGCGGCCATATGGGCCGTGAAGAGCTGGATGTGATTATTCCGGCGCTTGAAAC
Source organism: Serratia sp. FGI94 (assembly GCF_000330865.1). Taxonomy (NCBI): domain Bacteria; kingdom Pseudomonadati; phylum Pseudomonadota; class Gammaproteobacteria; order Enterobacterales; family Yersiniaceae; genus Serratia; species Serratia sp. FGI94. Next base: position 726,068 of record NC_020064.1, on the reverse strand, counting down.
GCTGCGCGCGCGCGGCATTAACCTGATCGGGCCGTTGCCGGCCGATACGCTGTTCCAGCCCAAATATCTGCAGCATGCCGATGCGGTGCTGGCGATGTATCACGATCAGGGGCTGCCGGTGCTAAAATACCAAGGGTTCGGCCGCGCGGTGAATATCACCCTCGGCCTGCCGTTTATTCGTACCTCGGTGGATCACGGCACCGCGCTGGAACTGGCCGGTACCGGTACCGCCGATGTGGGCAGTTTTAAAACCGCCTTAAATCTCGCCATTAAAATGATAAATAACTGTAATGAACAATAGAGTCCACCAAGGGCATTTTGCCCGCAAACGCTTTGGACAAAACTTTTTAACCGATCAGTTTGTCATCGATAGCATCGTCTCGGCCATTCATCCCCAGCCGGGCGAAGCCGTAGTAGAAATCGGCCCCGGCCTCGGCGCCCTGACCGAGCCGGTCGGCGCGCGCATGGACCGCATGACGGTGGTGGAGCTGGACCGCGATCTGGCGGCGCGTCTGGAGAATCACCCGCAGCTGAAAGACAAACTGACCATTCGTCAGCAGGACGCCATGACGGTGGATTTCGCCGAGATGGCCGAACAGGCGGGCCAGCCGCTGCGCGTGTTCGGCAACCTGCCGTACAATATCTCCACCCCGCTGATGTTCCACCTTTTCAGCTATACTCAGGCTATCCGCGACATGCACTTTATGTTGCAAAAAGAGGTGGTCAACCGCCTGGTTGCCGGCCCGAACAGTAAGGCGTACGGCCGTTTATCGGTGATGGCGCAATACTACTGCAACGTGATCCCGGTGCTGGAAGTGCCGCCGACCGCCTTCGCGCCGCCGCCGAAAGTCGATTCCGCCGTGGTGCGCCTGGTGCCGCACCGTGAGATGCCGCACCCGGTCGACGACGTGCGTATGCTGAGCCGCATCACCACGCAGGCCTTCAACCAGCGTCGGAAAACCATCCGCAACAGCCTGGGCGATTTATTCACCCCGGAACAGCTGAGCGAGCTGGGGGTCGATCCGGCCCTGAGAGCAGAAAATATTTCTGTGGCGCAGTACTGTAAGCTGGCAAACTGGCTATCGGCCAATCCGGCGCCGCAGCAGTAAGGAGTAAGTGGTCATGATTGATTCACCCCGCGTATGTATTCAGGTCCAAAGTCTGTATGTGGAATCCCAGTCGCTGCCTGAGGAGGAACGCTACGTCTTTGCCTATACCATTACCATCCGCAATCTGGGGCGTTTCAACGTGAAACTGCTGGGCCGTTACTGGCTGATCACCAACGCCAACGGCCGCCAAACCGAAGTCCAGGGCGAAGGGGTCGTCGGCGAACAGCCGCTGATCCTGCCCGGCGGTGAGTTCCAATATACCAGCGGCGCGGTGCTTGAAACGCCGCTGGGTACCATGGAAGGCCACTATGAAATGGTTGACCACCTGGGTCAGCCGTTCCGCACGGCGATCCCAGTCTTTCGCTTAGCCATCCCAACGCTGATTCACTAATATGTCGACATATCTTATCGGCGACGTTCATGGCTGTTTCGATGAACTGCAGTCGCTATTAGCCCAGGCTTCTTTCGACCCGCAGCAGGACACGCTGTGGTTAACCGGCGACCTGGTGGCCCGCGGCCCGGATTCGCTGGACGTGCTGCGCTACGTGCGCTCGCTCGGACCGGCGGTGCGTATGGTGCTGGGCAATCATGATTTGCATCTGCTGGCGGTATACGCCGGCATCAGCCGCAACAAGCCCAAAGACCGCATTACTCCACTGCTGGAAGCGCCGGACGCGGATGAGCTGGTCAACTGGCTGCGCCGTCAGCCGGTGCTACAGGTCGATGAACAGCAGAAGCTGGTGATGGCCCACGCCGGCATCACACCGCAGTGGGATCTCGACACCGCCAGAATGTGCGCGCGCGAAGTGGAAGCCGTGCTCAGCAGCGACAGCTATCCGCTGTTCCTCGACGCCATGTACGGCGATATGCCGAATAACTGGACGCCGCAGCTGAGCGGCCTGGCCCGCCTGCGCTTTAGTACCAACGCGCTGACGCGGATGCGTTACTGCTTCCCGCACGGCCAGCTGGATATGATCAGCAAAGATGCCCCCGGCACCGCGCCGGCGCCGCTCAAGCCCTGGTTTGATCTGCCGCGCCTGCTGGATGAGCAGTACACCATTATTTTCGGCCACTGGGCGTCGCTGGAAGGCAAAGGCACGCCGCAAGGCGTTATCGCGCTGGATACCGGCTGCTGCTGGGGCGGCGATCTGACCATGCTGCGCTGGGAGGATAAACGCTACTTCACCCAGCCGTCGACGCGACGCGCGGAGAAAGGCGGCGATAAGCGGGCAGCATCATAAAGAAAGGGCGGAAAAGATTCCGCCCTTTTATTTTGTCCGCCGTCAGGCGCCAATCACGCCGCCGTCTTTGCGGGTAATCATGATCACCGATGAGCGCGGCCGCGGGCTGTTATGCGGGAAGTGTGAGTCGCCCTCTTCGCCCGGGTGCTGCACGTTGACGAACAGCGTCTTGTAGTCCTGGGCAAAGGTGACCCCGGTCAGCTCGCAGGACTTCGGCCCGACCATAAAGCGGCGGATTTCACCGCTCTGCGGATCCCCCACCAGCATCTGGTTGTTCCCCTGCCCCTGATAGTCGCCCTTATTGCTGTACTTGCCGTCGGTCAGGATCCACAGGCGTCCCGCGCTGTCGAACCCCAGCCCGTCCGGGCTGTTAAAGGTATTCTCGGCGGTGATGTTCGGCGTGCCGCGATACATGCCTTCCGGGTGGGCAATCGGGTTACCGCACAGCGCGAACATATCCCAGGAGAAGTGCTCCGCGGTCGCGTCGCCGCCCTCATCCCAGCGGATAATCTGGCCGTAGATATTTTTCGGCCGCGGGTTGGCCGGGTTCAGCGGCATGCCTTCGTCGCCGCGCTTGCTGTTGTTAGTCAGGGTACAGTAGGCGCGCCCGTCGTGCGGGTTCACCGCTATCCACTCGGGGCGATCCATCTTGGTGGCGCCGACCTGCGCCGCAGCCTTACGGGCAAAGATCAGCACTTCGGCGGCATCGCGGAAGCCGTTTTCCGGCGTCAGGCCGTTCTTGCCGAACTCCAGCGCAATCCAGCGCCCTTTGCCCTTCAGCGGCGTGCCGTTGGCGTCGCCGTCGAACTGCGCCACAAACAGCGTGCCCTCATCCAGCAGGCTGCGGTTATTGGCCGGGTTGGCGCTGTCCACTTTGCCTTTGGAGACATATTTATAGATATGCTCGCCGCGCTCGTCATCCCCCATATACACCACCAGGCGACCGTTCTTCGCCACCGTCACCGCCGCGTTCTCGTGCTTGAAGCGCCCCAGCGCGGTATGTTTGATCGGCGTGGAAGTCGGGTTCATCGGATCAATTTCCACGATCCAGCCGTGGCGGTTAAATTCGTGCGGGTTTTTCGCCACGTCAAAACGCGGGTCAAAATCCGGCCAGTTGCGCTCCGGCTCGTTGGCCTTCAGCGTATAGCGCTGTTGCTCCGGCGTGGTTTGGTAATCCGCCTGTTGGGTGCCGAAGTAGGTATCGAAGTTCTCTTCGCAGGTCAGGTAGGTGCCCCATGGCGTTTTGCCGTTGGCGCAGTTGCCGAAGGTGCCCAGCACCTGGCGACCGCTCGGGTCGGCGGCGGTTTGCAGCAGCGGGTGGCCGGCGGCCGGGCCGCTGAACTGCATCGGCGTATTGGCGGTAATGCGGCGGTTATAGCGCGACGGGCGCTCGACTTCCCAACGTGGCGTATCACCAACGCGTTTTACCGCAACGATCGACACGCCGTGCGCCGCCTGCGATTTACGCACGTCTTCCAGACTGGTGGCCTTATCGCCGCCGTGGGCGAACAGATACTGCTCGTTGACGTATTCGTTGTTAATCGCCATCACGCCGTGGTTATCGTCAATCGGAAAGAAGCTCATGCCGTCATTATTGTCGCCGAACTGCTTCTCCTGCTCGGCCGCGCTGTTGCCGCCGTTCGGATCGAACGCCGCCGCGCCGTCAACCAGCGGTTCGCCCCAGGAAATCAGCACCTCGGCGTTATAGCCTTCGGCAATGGCGATATCGTCCGCGGTCGAGGCGGCAATGCCTTTGAAGCCCAGCAGCTTGTTGGCCGGCAGATCCGCCGCCAGCGCCTCGCCGGAAACCGACCAAATCCCGCCGCCGAGAAAGCCCGCCAGCCCGACCGCGCCGGCGCTGCCCAATAATAATTTACGGCGGGTCGGATCGATCAGGCGGTCGGCATTTAATTGCTCAATATTATTCGTCATGATTTCGCTTCCTGTTAGCTGACGCCGCGGTCCAGGGTCACCAGAGTGGCCGGGCGCTCAAAGTTGGGCTTCATACTAATCAGGAAGTGTGACGAAAATGTTACAATCGCGGGGCGGCAAAAAATTTGCGCGCCAAAACCAGCCAGGGCGCAATACATTACGCCCTGGCTGCGGAGATCATCAGATAGCGGGGAATTAACGGCGCTCTAAAATCTCGAAGCAGTAGCTGTGAGAATTCTGCGCGTCTGCATCATGGAATTCGCTGAATGAGGTTTCCCACTCGTCAGGCTCATAATCCGGGAAATGCGTATCGCCGCCGATTTCGGCATCAATATGCGTCAGGTACAGACGATCGGCGCGCGGCAGAAACTGGGTATAAATATGCCCGCCGCCCATCACCATCACTTCTTCCACATTGCCGGCCGCCGCCAGGGCCTCGTCCAGCGAGGTCGCCCAGGTCACGCCGCTTTCGCTGCCCGGCCGGCTGCTCAGCACGATATTGTGACGGCCCGGCAGCGGGCGGCCAATCGACTCAAAGGTCTTGCGACCCATAATGACCGGTTTATTCAACGTGTTACGTTTAAACCACGCTAAATCCGCCGGCAGGTGCCACGGCATGGCGTTTTCCATGCCGATTACGCGATCCGCCGCCAACGCAGCGATCAGGCTAATGATCATTATTTAACCCTGTATAAACCTAATGGATATTCTGCAGCAGGCCGGGAGCAACGCGGTAAATCGCCGGCAATCAGCCGGTTATCTTCCCTGTCGTCTGTGCTTAACAATCCCCAGCCGCTCAAATTGGACACACTATACGGAAAGCCCCATCGGCCGTCGATAGGGTAAACAAGCAATATGAATATATAAGATAGCTCTTATCAGAATTGCTAATGACACCGCATAATAAACTACACGCCGGGCCGTTTACGATATAACCACAGCCCCGGCAGCGACAGCCCGATCGATAGCGCCCCGACGATAAAGCAGGCCTTGAGAAAATGGCTGACCATCACGCCCATCAGCGCCTCGCTGTAGCCCTGATGGGACAGCTCCACCACCGAGATCATCGCGGTATAGGCCGGAATGCCGGGGAACATCGGGATCACCGCCGCCACGGTAAAGACTTTCGGGTGCGCCAGCAGCCAGCGCGACCAGGAGATGCCGATGATGCCGATCAGCACCGCCGCCAGAAACGAGGCCCACTCAATATTCATCCCCAGCCACATCAGCAACATGCGCGCACCGTGGCCAACGCCCCCCAGCAGCGCACAATAGCGCAGCGCGCGGCGCGGCACATTAAACACCATCGCAAACCCCAGCGCCGGCACGGCGGCCAGCAGCATGTCCTGCGCTAACGCCCACAGCAAGCTTATGCCCATCCCCGCAGCCCCCACAGCGACATCGCCATCACCACGCCGATACAGGTCGCCAGCGTCAGCAGACTGGCCATCGCCCAGCGCGCCAGGCCGGTATTCACATGGCCCTTGAACATATCCGCCACCGCGTTGATCAGCGGGAATCCCGGCACCAGCAGCAGCACGCTGGCGGCCATCGCCACCCCCGCGGTCTGGCTGAACAGCGGCAGGCGCAGCAGCAGGCCGGATACCGAGGTGGCGACAAACGCCGTCAGGCAGAAATTAATCAGCGGATTCATCTGCCGCTGCGTCAGCCACTGCCGCACCCACATCGCCAGCCCGCTGGCGAGAAAGGTGACGGCAAAGGCGTCCCGGCCGCCGCCGTTCAGCATGCTAAAGCAGCCGCAGGACAGCGCCACCATCAGCACCACCAGCGGGCGCGGATAGCGCAGCGGCCGCAGTTTGGCAAAGCGCCGGGCCACGTCCTGCGCGTCCGCCAGCCGGTGCTCGGCCAATATCACAATATGCTGCACCTCGGTCACCATCTGCATATTGATGCCGCGATCGACGTTTTTACGCGTGCTGGTCAGGCACTCGCCGTGGCTAATGGTGGTCAGGACGATGGCGTTCGCCGAGATCGAACTCTCCACCCGCTCCATCCCCAGCGCCAAACCCAGACGGCTGGATAACTGCTCCACCAGCATGCTTTCCGCGCCGTGCTGCAACAGCAACAGCCCGCACTGAATGCACAGGCGCGTCACCTCCCGTTGCCGCTGCCCGCTTATCTTCTCTTCCTGTCTCATACCGCCCCGTTTACTCTGCACCATGAATATTCATCATATTGCTGAAGATAGCGGCGGTGGATTGATGCGCATCAGGGTCGGCGGCGTTATTATCAGCACTGTCCTCGTTTTTTCTTGAGATCGTGAACATGCTTGAAACCTCGTTATTTGTCGCCGGCATCGCCACGCTGGGCATGCTGTCGCCGGGGCCGGATTTCTTTCTGGTAATAAAAAATGCGGCGCGCTATCAGCGGCTACCCGCGCTGCTCACCGCGCTGGGCGTGATCTGCGGCGTCGCCACTCATATGTCCTACTGCGTCGCCGGGCTGGCGGTGGTGATTACCACCACGCCCTGGCTGTTTAACCTGCTGAAGTACGCCGGGGCGGCGTATCTGATTTGGGTCGGCGTGCAGGCGCTGCTGTCGCGCGGCGGCGGCAAGATGAACGTCGGCAATCTGCCGCAGCAGCAGGTCAGCCTGAAAAGCGCGTTTGTGCAGGGCTACCTGTGCAATCTGCTTAACCCCAAGGCGACACTGTTTTTCCTGGCGGTGTTTACTCAGGTGCTGCAGATAGACTCCGGCATCGGCGAAAAGCTGTGGTACGCGGGGATTATTTTAGGGCTGTCGGTTCTGTGGTGGCCGCTGCTGGTGTTTCTGATCCAAAGCGGCCCGGTACGCCGCGGGCTGGAAAAAGCGCAGAAGATCGTGGATAAACTGCTCGGCGGCATGTTGATTGCCCTTGGCATTAAGGTGGCGCTCAGCTAAGCCGCCGCAGAGCGCGGAGGCCGCCGGATGGCCTCCGTCATGCTCATCGCGCACGTTACGCCTCCGGCGGCCACTTCACCCCCAGCGCGATCATCTTGTCGCGCAGCTGCAGACAGTTCTGGTGGTATTCTGTTCCCGGCCGGCTGTCTTTAATGCCGTCTTGCACCAGAGAAGCAAATATCCAGCCCTTCTTATTTACCGGATTTGGGTCTGCGCCGTGATCCAACAAATAATTGGCGTGCTCAAAGCTATTGCTGAAAAAAGCTGCCATTAGCGGCGTTTGACCTAAAGAATCCCGCGCATCAACATCAGCACCGCGCACAACTAATAATGCCAACGTATCGGTCGTCTTGGCATAAATGGTTTCATAGATTATAGGATCATCATTGTCCTTATCTCTGGCATCCGGAGATAGACCACCGTCCAGCATTGCCTTAAGCCAGATATCCTTATCGCCCTTGGCCATCCATAAAGCCGGCTTGTTCCCCCTTTGTGGTAAAGGATCCGCGCCAGCACTGACCAGAGCCGTAATAATTTCCAGTCGATTGGCCGGATTATCGTTATACATCGCCTCGTTGAGGGAGAAAAACAGCGGGGTTAAGTCCTGTTCGCCGGGGGTATTCAGATCCGTTTCCGGCGCCAGTTGCTTTACCCTGTTCAGGTCGCCCGCCTCAATAGCCTTGGCCAAAACCAGCTGTTGGCCGGTAAAGTAGTCTTCCGGTTCAATTTTTTTCATGCCGTTGCATCCTGCCAGCAAGATTAGCCCGCAAAAAACAACGGCGATACCGATCCATGGGTTACGCATGATCGTCCTTTTGCCGAACGCCGACCAGTCTATCGCCACCATACCCGTTAGGTCTCCGGCGGCCACTTCACCCCCAGCGCGATCATCTTGTCACGCAGTCGCAGGCAGTTCTGGTGGTATTCAGTATCTGGTTGGCTTTTATTAAGGCGCCTTTGTACCAATACAGCAAAACTCCGACCATTTTTATTCACTGGATTAGGATCAGCGCCGTGGTCCAGTAAATAATTGGCGTGCTCAAATTTACTGCTGAAAAAAGCCACCGTTAGTGGCGTTTCACCTAAAGAATTACGGCTATTAATATCAGCCCCACGCATAACTAATAATGCTAACGTATCGGTAGTCTTAGCATTAATAGTTTCATAGATCATGGGATAGTCAGTGTCCTTATCTCTGGCGTTCGGAGATAGACCACCGTCCAGCATTGCCTTCAGCCAGATATCCTTACTGGCCTTGGCCATCCATAAAGCCGGCTTGTCCCTACCCTGCGGTAAAGGATCCGCGCCAGCACTGACCAGCGCCGTAATAATTTCCAGTCGATTGGCCGGATTATCGTTATACATCGCCTCGTTGAGGGCGAAAAACAGCGGGGTTAAGTCCTGTTCGCCGGGGGTATTCAGATCCGTTTCCGGCGCCAGCTGTTTTACCCTCTCCAGGTCGCCAGCCTCAATAGCCTTGGCCAAAACCAGCTGTTGGCCGGTAAAGTAGTCTCCCGGTTCAATTTTTTTCATGCCGTTGCATCCTGCCAGCAAGATTAGCCCGCAAAAAACAACGGCGATACCGATCCATGGGTTACGCATGATCGTCCTTTTGCCGAACGCTGACCAGTTCATCGCCCAGCCCCCTCTATGTCTCCGGCGGCCACTTCACCCCCAGCGCGATCATCTTGTCGCGCAGCTGCAGGCAGCTCTGGTGGTATTCCGTTTCCGGCCGGCTGTCCTTGATGCCGTTTTGCACAAGCGAAGCAAATACCCAGCCCTGTTTATTTACCGGATTAGGATCCGCACCGTGATCCAGTAGGTAATTTACATGTTCAAAGCTATTGCTGAGAAAGGCTGCCATTAACGGCGTTTGCCCTAGAATATCACGCGCATCGACATCAACCCCGCGAATGATCAATAATGCTAGCGTATCCGTATTCTTGGCTTGTAACGTATTATAAATAATCGCTTCATTATGATTTCGGTCTCTGGCGTTCGGATCCAAACCACCATCCAATAGTGCCTTTAGCCAGATATCCTTATCCCCCATTGAGACCATTTCCGCCGGACTGGCCATCCCATCAGACTGTGGTTGAAGGGGATCAGCCCCTGCTTTAACCAGCGCGGTCACAATTTGCAAACGTGGCTTGGGGTTATTGTTGTAGTACGTCTCATTCAAAGCGAAGAATAATAAGGTTAAATCCTGTTCGCCCGGGGTATTCAGATCCGTTTCCGGCGCCAGCTGCTTTACCCTCTCCAGGTCGCCCGCCTCAATAGCCTTGGCCAAAACCAGCTGTTGGCCGGTAAAGTATTCTTCCGGTACAATTTTTTTCATGTCGTTGCATCCTGCCAACCAAATTATTCCAAACATCATTATGGCAATACCTAACCATCGTGTACGCATACGCATAGTTATAACCTGTTAGTAATGGTGGTCATATCCGCCTCTTTCTGCTCCTCCAGGCTGTCGATCACCTGCTGCATACCGTGCTTATCAATGGCGCCACCCTCACCGCCTGGCAGCCATTTCGCGGCGCCCGCCGCGCTCGGTAATAGCTCAGAGAGCTGCCGCTTCGCCATTAGCAGCGGAATATCGTAGTTCACACTCTGAAGATCATCCAAGAGGTGGAATTCCTGCAGCTTCGTTAATACCTCGCCATGCACCCGGTAGGCGGCAATTTTTGAACCGTCACCGATGGCCGTGCCGCCATATTTCTCTACCGTGCCGGCATTGAGGCCTGCGGCATTAAACGTCCAGGCGGGCTTACCGCTGGCAATGGCCGCCGCAGAAGCAAGACCACCGCCTAATGAATGTCCGGCAATACTAACCTTTCCAGGAAAATTTTTTAAATTATTACCGATTGATACTGATTTTTTATAATAGGTCGAGTTAATCCCCATCCCTTGCTGACCATTGTTTAGCCAATCTTTCATCTTTTCCATCCGAGTCCCCCTGAAGACCACGGTTGGCGCCATCTCATTACCAAATACCAATTTATCTGGGGCATATACTCGGGAGAAAAAATCAGGATCATTTGCACTGCTATATAACATAGTGGATTTTAAACCCAACTTTTGTAGCGCATTGTCATCATTACTAATATCGCGCCACCCTTCGGGCACGTTCGGCATCGTTTCCAATACCCTAACCGGTCGCCCATCTACGCCGTAAACATTTTGCGCCAGTTTGGCATACTCAACGGCGATATTGTTCTCACCCAGCCGCGTCGCGGCAATGCGCGCATCGGGGTAAATGCTGCGCTGCCCGCGGCCGATCAGATTTTGCCGGGCCTGCCAGCGTTCGCGCTTGCTCATATCCCGCATCGCGGCCAGCGGATCCTGGCGCACCGCCATCGCGCTGGCCGCCGCGACGACTGCCGGCGATTTCTGTTTCGGCCGGTAGCTGGGGGGCAGTACCGTTGCCGGCGGACGGACGTGATAGCGGGCAACCATCGCTTCATAGCGCTGAATTATCCGCTCCGTCGGGTAGAGAGGCGGCAAAATGGCCGGGTACTGCACCAGGCGGCCGGCTTGGTCGATAAAGAACAGGTGCCGCGCCGGTGACCAGCCAAAACAGTTGTCATCAATGGCAAGCAGCTGCCCCGATTCCAGCTCGGCCAGCACCTGATTTTTTATCTGCCGGTCTTCCCGGAACTGCGACACACCCACGCCGGAAATCTCACGGCGGCTGACCGGATAGCGACGATTGATCGAGGGCATCGATGACGCCCCGAACAGATATTTTGACTCCAACTCATAACGTGCCGAACTGGGATGAAAAATACGGGAAAATTGAAAAGGTTCGAGCTCTTCCGTTGATAGTGAAATCAATCTCATTAGCGCCGTCCTGTGCTTGTGCTAAGTATATAAACTTGATAAGCAGCGGCCAGATTAGCCTCTGACGTAGCTACGATATTACACCATCAGGCAGGCTCTGCCAGCATTCGGGCAGGGCCTGCCTGTCATTTAGGATAGTTAGCAATCCGGATCCGCCAGCCGGTGTTCGGCCAATATCACAATATGCTGCACCTTGGTCACCATCTGCATGTTGATGCCGCGATCGACGTTTTTCAGTTAAGCCGCCGGATGGCCTCCGTCATGCTCATCGCGCGCGTTATGCCTCCGGCGGCCACCTCACCCCCAGCGCGATCATCTTGTCGCGCAGTCGCAGACAGTTCTGGTGGTATTCTGTTCCCGGCCGGCTGTCTTTAATGCCGTCTTGCACCAGAGAAGCGAATACCCACCCCTTCTTAGTTACCGGATTTGGATCAGCGCCGTGGTCCAGTAAATAATTGACGTGCTCAAAGCTGTTGCTGAAAAAAGCCACCGTTAGCGGCGTTTCACCTAAAGAATTACGGCTATTAATATCAGCACCGCGCATAACTAATAATGCTAATGTATCGGTAGTCCCTGCATAAATAGTTTCATAGATCATGGGATAGTCAGTGTCCTTATCTCTGGCGTTCGGAGATAAACCACCGTCCAGCATTGCCTTCAGCCAGATATCCTTACTGGCCTTGGCCATCCATAAAGCCGGCTTGTCCCCTACCCCCCTCGGTAAAGGATCCGCACCAGCACTGACCAGCGCCGTAATAATTGCCAGTCGATTGGCCGGATTATCGTTATACATCGCCTCATTGAGGGCGAAAAAAAGCGGGGTTAATTTCTGCTCGCCGGGGGTATTCAGATCCGTTTCCGGTGCCAGTTGTTTTATCCTACCCAAATCACCTGCCTGGATAGCCTTGGCCAAAACCAGCTGTTGGCCGGTAAAGTAGTCTTCCGGTTCAATTTTTTTCATGCCGTTGCATCCTGCCAGCAAGATTAGCCCGCAAAAAACAGCGGCGATACCGATCCACGGGTTACGCATGTTCATCCTTTTGCCGAACGCCGGCCAGCCTATCGCCACCATACCCGTTAGGTCTCCGGTGGCCACTTCACCCCCAGCGCGATCATCTTGTCGCGCAGTCGCAGGCAGTTCTGGTGGTATTCAGTATCTGGTCGGCTTTTTTTAATACGCCTTTGCACCAATGCTGCAAACCCCCGCCCATTTTTATCCACCGGATTAGGATCAGCACCGTGGTCCAGCAAATAATTGACGTGCTCAAAGCTGTTGCTGAAAAAAGCCACCGTTAGCGGCGTTTCACCTAAAGAATTACGGCTATTAATATCAGCACCGCGCATAACTAATAATGCTAATGTATCGGTAGTCCCTGCATAAATAGTTTCATAGATCATGGGATAGTCAGTGCTCTTAACTCTGGCATCCGGAGATAGACCTCCGTCCAGCATTGCCTTCAGCCAGATATCCTTACTGGCCTTGGCCATCCATAAAGCCGGCTTGTCCCTCCCCTGCGGTAAAGGGTCCGCGCCAGCACTGACCAGCGCCGTAATAATTGCCAGTCGATTGGCCGGATTATCGTTATACATCGCCTCGTTGATGGCGAAAAACAGCGGGGTTAATTTCTGCTCGCCGGGGGTATTCAGATCCGTTTCCGGTGCCAGCTGTTTTATCCTACCCAAATCACCTGCCTGGATAGCCTTGGCCAAAACCAGCTGTTGGCCGGTAAAGTAGTCTTCCGGTTCAATTTTTTTCATGCCGTTGCATCCTGCCAGCAAGATTAGCCCGCAAAAAACAACGGCGATACCGATCCATGGGGTACGCATAATCGTCCCTTTGCCAAACGCCGGCCAGCCTATCGCCACCATACCCGTTAGGTCTCCGGTGGCCACTTCACCCCCAGCGCGATCATCTTGTCACGCAGCTGCAGACACTTCTGGTGGTATTCAGTATCTGGCTGGCTTTTATTAAGGCGCTTCTGCACCAGTGAAGCAAATACCCACCCCTTCTTATTTACTGGATTAGGATCAGCACCGTGGTCCAACAAATAATTTGCGTGCTCAAATTTACTGCTGAAAAAAGCTGCCATTAATGGGGTTTCACCTAAAGAATCTCGCGCATCAACATCAGCCCCGCGCATAACTAATAATGCTAACGTATCGGTAGTCTTGGCATCCATAGTTTTATAGATTATGGGATCATCATTGTCCTTATCTCTGGCATCCGGAGATAGACCACCGTCCAGCATTGCCTTAAGCCAGATGTCCTTACTGGCCTTGGCCATCCATAAAGCCGGCTTGTCCCTCCCCTGCGGTAAAGGGTCCGCACCAGCACTGACCAGCGCCGTAATAATTGCCAGTCGATTGGCCGGATTATCGTTATACATCGCCTCATTGATGGCGAAAAACAGCGGGGTTAATTTCTGCTCGCCAGGGGTATTCAGATCCGTTTCTGGCGCCAACTGTTTTACTTTCTCCAGGTCCCCCGCCTCAATGGCCTTGGCCAAAACCAGCTGTTGGCCGGTAAAGTAGTCTTCCGGTTCAATTTTTTTCATGCCGTTGCATCCTGCCAGCCAAATTAAGCCAAACACCATGATGGCAATACCGATCCATCGTATTCGCATGGTTATAGCCTGCTAGTAATGGTGGTCATATCCGCCTCTTTCTGCTGCTCCAGGCTGTCGATCACCTGCTGCATACCGTGCTTATCAATGGTGCCGCCCTCTCCGCCCGGCAGCCATTTCGCGTTGCCCGCAGCGCTGGGCAATAGCGCAGAGAGCTGATGTTTCACCATCAGCAGTGGAATGTCATAGTTAACGCTCTTTAAATCCTCTAACAGGTGGAACTCCTGCAACCGCGTCAGCACCTCGCCCTGCACCCGGTAGGCGGCAATTTTTGAACCGTCGCCGATAGCAGTGCCGTCATACTTTTCCACCGTGCCGGCATTAAGCCCTGCTGCATTAAACGTCCAGGCGGGCTTACCGCTGGCAACGGCCGCCGCAGAGGCAAGACCGCCGCCTAATGAGTGCCCGGCAATAGCTACCTGGCCTGGGAAATCTATCAACTTATTGCCAATAGCGACCGATTTCTCATAATAATCAGAATGGACACTAACTCCTTGCCCCAGGTTGTTTTTCCAATCAACCATTTTCTCCATCCGGGTTCCCCGGAATACTACGGTTGGTTCCATAGCGTTACCGAACACCGTCGGATCTGGCGCATAAACTCTGGCAAAAAAGTCCGGCATGTCCTCCTTGTCATACAACATTCCTGGTTTTAGCCCCAGTCGGTCTAAAGCATTTTTATTATTACTAATATCACGCCACCCTTCGGGTACGTTCGGCATCGTTTCCAACGCGTTAATCGGTCGCCCGTCAACGCCGTAAACATTTTGCGCCAGCTTGGCCTTCTCAACGGCGATATTGTTCTCACCCAGCCGCATCGCGGCGATGCGCGCATCGGGGTAGATGCTGCGCCGCCCGCGGCCGATCAGATTTTGCCGGGCCTGCCAGCGTTCGCGCTTGCTCATGGCGCGCATCGCGGCCAGCGGATCCCGGCGCACCGCCACCGCGGTGGCCGCCGCGGCGACTGCCGGCGCTTTCTGCTGCGGCCGGTAGCTGGGGGGCAGCACCGTCGCCGGCGGACGGACGCGATAGCGGGCAACCATCGCCTCATAGCGCTGTATTATCCGCTGCGTCGGGTAGAGCGGCGGCAAAATGGCCGGGTACTGCGCCAACCGGCCGCTTTGGTCGATAAAGAACAGGTGCCGCGCCGGCGACCAGCCAAAACAGTCGTCATCGATGGCAAGCAGCTGCCCCGCGTCCAACTCGGCCAGCACCTGATTTTTTATCTGCCGGTCTTCCCGGTACTGCGACACGCCCACACCGAAAATCTCGCAGCGGCTGACCGGATAGCGACGACAGATCGACGGCAGCGATGAGGCCCCGAACAGATATTTCGCCTCCAGCGCATAACGCGCCGAGCCGGGATGAAAAATACGGGAAAACTGATAAGGTTCGAGATCTTCCGTTGATAGTGCAATCAATCTCATTAGCGCCGTCCTGTGCTAAGTCTATTACCCGTCATACTTCAAGCGGCAGAGGCGTTGGCTGCGTTCAATCACCCGAATCACTTACCGCTGTAAGCTTATCGGGATGCCTGCCCTTGCCGTCTTCCTGCAATTCGAATTATTTAGGGTATAAAATTGATATCTGGCTTTAATTAAATATAAGCGGCCGCACGATGATCGACTGACGACCATCGCCTGAGTGCAGAGCTGCTGCTTATTTCGTCCGATATTACACCATACGGAGCGGGTTTCCAGTTATTTCGGCTGATAAATACAAAAAACACCAGATATATTACTGAAATATGTAACGTATACGCCTAAATAAATCATGGGCGGGGCCGGGAAATTAATAAGGCAATTAAATAAAACCGCTAATAAAACATCCTTGTTATTTTTTAGCGTGGTTATTTCCCGTTAATTGATTCGTTAATAAAAAAAGCCTGATCGCCTTCTTTATTTTAGCGGCCCCTCGCCGTCGCGGAGAGGGGCAGAATGATTACCCTTTGGCTTCCACCACCTCATCTTCCGGCGCTTTACCGTCAATACTGCCGCGCCAGCCGGTCTCCTGCTCCCGCGACAGGCGTGAACGGTCCTGTTCGATGGCATTGCTGAGCATCTCTTTCGCGCGCTGCAGGCTGGCGATGCGGAATTCAGTGTCCTCGTAATGCTCCACCGTGCTTTCCAGCATCTTATGGTTGTAACAGCGGAAGATATCCGCCTTTTCCCGCGCCTCGTAGGCGTCCATCCCCAGCAGCTCCAGCGCTTCACGGCCGATGCGCAGCGAACTTTCAAAGGTTTCGCGCTCCGGCTTCTCCACCCCGAGACGCCGCAGCTGATACCAGTGGTCGACGTCGCGAGCGCGCGCCACTACCTTCAGGTGCGGGAAGTGGCGCCTGGCCAGCTCGGTCAGTTGCAGGTTGGCCTCAACGTCGTCAATGGCGTTAATCAGCACCTGCGCCTTTTCCGCCCCGGCAGCCTCCAGCAGGTCGGCGCGGGTGGCGTCGCCGTAAAACACTTTGGTGCCGAACTTGCGCAAGGTTTCGATATGGTCCGGATCGTGATCCAGCACCACGGTGCGCACGCCGTTGGCCAACAGCATACGGCCGGCAATCTGGCCGAAGCGGCCGAAGCCGGCGATGATCACGCTGGCGTTATCTTCGTCGATCACATCCGCCGGGCGATCGTCCTGCGGCGCACGCTTCTCCAGCCACGACGCCAGCACCAGCAGCAGCGGCGTCACGGCCATCGACAGCGCCACCGCCAGCGTCAGCGATTTGGTCCATGCCAACGGCAGAACGCCGGCCGTCTGCGCCGCGCCAAATACCACAAAGGCGAACTCACTGCCCTGCCCCAGCAAAATGGCAAACAGCCCGCGCTGACGCTTCGGCACGCCCAACAGCGGCGCCAGCAGCCACAGCATCGCCGCTTTCAGCAGCATAAAGCCGAGCAGCAGCGTGGCGATCAGCAGCGGATGGCTGAACAGCGTGCCAAAATCGATCGACATGCCGACGCCGATAAAGAACAGCCCCAGCAGCAGCCCCTTAAACGGCTCAATATCGCTTTCCAGCGCATGACGGTATTCCGAACTGGCCAGCAGCACGCCGGCCAGAAACGCCCCCATTGCCATCGACAGGCCGGCCATCTCCAGCAGGATGCCAAAGCCGAATACCAGAAACAGCGCCACGGCGCTGAAGACCTCACGCATGCCGGAACGGGCGACAAAACGCAGCAGCGGCCGCGTGACATAGCGGCCGAGCAGCACCACCAGCGTCAGCGCGGCCACCACCTTGGCGGCGGAGATGGAAAAGGCGCCGAGCGACGTCGAGGCACCGCTGTTAGCCAGCAGCGGGATCATCGCCACCAGCGGGATCGCGGCGATATCCTGAAACAGCAGCACCGCAAACGCGCTGCGTCCGGTCGGCGACGACGTCAGGTTGCGTTCATTCATCGCCTGCATGGCGATGGCGGTGGAAGAGAGCGCCAGCGTCAGGCCAATCAGCAGCGCCACCTGCCAGCTCAGCCCGAGGAAGTAGCAAAAGGCGCTGAGCACCAGGCCGCAGCCGGCCATCTGCATGCCGCCGCCGCCGAAGACCGAAGCGCGCAGCGTCCACAGCCGCTTCGGATCCAGCTCCAGGCCGATGACAAACAGCATCAGCACCACGCCGATCTCGGCAAAGGTCAGGATCGATTCGGCGTCGGACACCAGCTTCAGCCCCCACGGCCCGATAATGCAGCCGGCGATCAGGTAGCCCAGCACCGATCCCAACCCCAGGCGCACCGCTATCGGCACCAGCAGCCCGGCCGAGCCCAGATAGATCAGCCCTTCGATCATCATGCTGTGGTTATCCATGCGGGTTCTCCTGTGTTTGCGGCGGCTGCGCCAGTAGATAGTCGATAAGCCGCTGCCGGTAGGCCTCCCCCGCCTCCAGCAGCGCCGTCTCATTACAGGTAAAGGTGTTATGCAGCGCAAAGTAGGGCTGCCAGCGCATGCCGCAGTACAGCGCCGTCGCCTGCAGCGGCTGCCCCAGCACGGCGAAGTCCGGGTAGTCGCCCAGCTCAAAGTGGTGCCGGTCGCCGCCGCTGGTCACCGCCCACAGGCAGTCTTTCCCCACCAGCGCGTTGCCGTCATGGCCGTAGGCCCAGCCGTGCTCCAGCACCTTATCGATCCACAGCTTCAGCAGCGGCGGCAGGCCGTACCACTGCATCGGGTGCTGCAACACCACCATATCGGCGCGCTCCAGCGCCTGCTGTTCCGCATGGATATCGATGCTGAAATCGGGATACAGCTCATACAGCGAGCGGACTTCCACCTCGGGAATATCTTTCACCGCCTGCAACAGCCGCCGGTTGGCGTGCGAATGCCGGGGATAGGGATGCGCATAGATTATTAGAATCATGTTGATCTCGTCGTTCCTTGCCAATACATCAAGCATATACCAGCCGTCTAGCATGACAGCGGGCAAATAGATTGATAGCGGAAATTTTTAATCTGAACCAACAGGCAGGCTGAATAACTTTGGCCGGAAAGCACGCATAAAAAAGGCCCTGCATGCAGGGCCTTGTTCAGCGTAACGAGCGTGCGGCTTATTTGCCGATGCGCGCGTGCATCTCCTGCACCGAGGTGACCTGCTCGGTCGGGTCGGCCTTCAGCGCCATCGCGGTGGCAAAGCCGCCGTTCAGCGTGGTGTCGTAATGCACTTTATACTGCAGCGCGCTGCGGCGAATCAGCTTGGAGTCTTCAATCGCCTGGCGGCCGGCGGTGGTGTTCACGATGTAGGTGTACTCGCCATTCTTGATACGGTCCTGAATGTGCGGACGGCCTTCGTGCACCTTGTTGACCAGACGCGGGTTGATGCCCGCTTCGCCCAGCACTACCGCGGTGCCGTGGGTCGCATCCAGCTCGAAGCCCTGCTTCAGCAGGCTGGCGGCCAGATCGACCACCCGCGCCTTGTCGCCTTCACGCACCGACAGCAGCGCGCGGCCCTGTTTGCGCATGCCGGAGTTGCTGCCCAGCATCGCCTTGGAGAAGGCTTCGGCAAAGGTGCGGCCAACGCCCATCACTTCCCCGGTGGAGCGCATTTCCGGCCCCAGAATCGGGTCGACGCCCGGGAATTTGTTGAACGGCAGCACCACTTCTTTCACCGAGTAATACGGCGGGATCACCTCTTCCGTCACGCCCTGCTCGGCCAGCGTCTTGCCCGCCATCACGCGCGCCGCCACTTTCGCCAACGGCACGCCGGTGGCTTTGGAGACGAACGGCACGGTACGCGCGGCACGCGGGTTGACTTCAATCAGGTAGACTTCGTTGTCTTTCACCGCAAACTGCACGTTCATCAGGCCGCGCACCTGCAGCTCAAACGCCAGTTTTTCCACCTGCTGGCGCATCACGTCCTGAATGTCTTTGCTCAGGGTGTAGGCCGGCAGTGAACAGGCGGAGTCACCGGAGTGCACGCCGGCCTGTTCGATATGTTCCATGATGCCGCCAATCAGCACGCGCTCGCCGTCGCAGATCGCGTCGACGTCGACTTCCACCGCGTCGTCCAGGAAGCGGTCCAGCAGTACCGGCGCATCGTTGGACACGCTGACCGCGGTCTGGAAGTAGCGGCGCAGGTCGGCTTCATCATAGACGATCTCCATCGCGCGGCCGCCCAGCACGTAAGAAGGGCGCACCACCAGCGGATAGCCAATGCCCGCCGCTTTCTCTACCGCCTGCTCAATCGCCGTAACCGTGGCGTTGGCCGGCTGCTTCAGGCTCAGACGGTTCACCGCCTGCTGGAAGCGCTCGCGGTCTTCCGCGCGGTCGATGGCGTCCGGGCTGGTGCCGATAATCGGCACGCCGGCTGCTTCCAGGTCGCGCGCCAGCTTCAGCGGCGTCTGGCCGCCGTACTGGACAATCACCCCTTTCGGCTGTTCGATGCGCACGATTTCCAGCACGTCTTCCAGCGTTACCGGCTCAAAGTACAGACGGTCGGAGGTGTCGTAGTCGGTCGAGACGGTTTCCGGGTTGCAGTTGACCATAATGGTCTCGTAACCGTCTTCACGCAGCGCCAGCGAGGCGTGTACGCAGCAGTAGTCGAATTCAATGCCCTGGCCGATACGGTTCGGCCCGCCGCCCAGCACCATCACCTTCGGCCGGTCGCTGTTCGGGTTGGATTCGCACTCTTCTTCATAGGTGGAGTACATATAAGCGGTGTCGGTGGCGAATTCCGCCGCGCAGGTATCCACGCGCTTGTATACCGGATGCAGGCCGTAGCCCTGACGCAGTTTGCGCACCGCGCCTTCGGTCACGCCGGCCAGTTTCGCCAGGCGCGCGTCGGCAAAGCCTTTGCGCTTCAGCGTACGCAGGAACTCCGGCGTCAGGCCGTTGATGCCGCTCGCCGCCACTTCTTCTTCCAGACGCACCAGCTCTTCAATCTGCACCAGGAACCAACGGTCGATATTGGTCAGGTTGAACACGCCGTCCACGGACAGGCCGGCGCGGAAGGCGTCAGCGATATACCAGATGCGGTCCGCACCAGCGTCTTTCAGCTCGCGGCGGATCTTGGTCAGCGCTTCCGGGTCGTCCAGGCTGACTTTCGGGTCGAAACCGGTGGCGCCCACTTCCAGACCGCGCAGCGCTTTCTGCAGCGACTCCTGCTGGGTGCGGCCAATCGCCATCACTTCACCGACCGACTTCATCTGCGTGGTCAGGCGGTCATTGGCGCCGGCAAACTTCTCAAAGTTGAAGCGAGGAATTTTGGTGACCACGTAGTCGATGGACGGCTCAAACGACGCCGGGGTGCGGCCGCCGGTGATGTCGTTCATCAGCTCATCCAGCGTATAGCCGACCGCCAGCTTGGCGGCGATCTTGGCGATCGGGAAGCCGGTGGCCTTCGACGCCAGCGCCGAGGAGCGCGATACGCGCGGGTTCATTTCGATCACGATCAGGCGGCCGGTTTTCGGGTTCACCGCAAACTGCACGTTGGAGCCGCCGGTTTCCACGCCGATTTCACGCAGTACCGCCATCGAGGCGTTACGCATGATTTGGTACTCTTTGTCGGTCAGGGTCTGCGCCGGCGCGACGGTAATCGAGTCGCCGGTGTGGATGCCCATGGCGTCGAAGTTTTCAATCGAACAGACGATGATGCAGTTGTCGTTCTTATCGCGCACCACTTCCATCTCGTACTCTTTCCAACCGATCAGCGATTCATCAATCAGCAGTTCGTTGGTTGGCGACAGATCCAGGCCGCGCTCGCAGATCTCTTCAAACTCTTCGCGGTTATAGGCGATGCCGCCGCCGGTGCCGCCCATGGTGAAGGACGGACGGATGATGCACGGGAAACCCACGTCGGCAGCCACCGCCAGCGCTTCTTCCATGGTGTGCGCAATGCCGGAACGCGCGGTGTCCAGGCCGATTTTCTTCATCGCCACGTCGAAGCGGCGGCGGTCTTCCGCCTTGTCGATCGCATCGGCGGTTGCGCCGATCATGGTCACGCCGAACTCTTCCAGCACGCCCTGACGCTCCAGCTCCAGCGCGCAGTTCAGCGCGGTCTGGCCGCCCATGGTCGGCAGCACCGCATCCGGGCGCTCTTTTTCGATGATTTTACGCACCACTTCCCAGTTGATCGGCTCAATGTAGGTTGCATCGGCCATTTCCGGGTCGGTCATGATGGTTGCCGGGTTGGAGTTCACCAGAATAACGCGGTAGCCCTCTTCGCGCAGCGCCTTACACGCCTGCGCGCCGGAGTAGTCAAATTCACAGGCCTGGCCGATAACGATCGGGCCAGCGCCGAGGATCAGGATGCTTTTTATATCAGTACGTTTTGGCATGGTTGTTATGGCTCCTGATTATTTAGCGTTGGAACGGTAAGACGCGATCAGCTCGATAAAGTGATCGAACAGCGGCGCCGCGTCGTGCGGGCCAGGGCTGGCTTCCGGGTGTCCCTGGAAGCTGAACGCCGCCTTGTCGGTGCGGTGAATCCCCTGCACCGTGTGGTCGAACAGCGACTTGTGCGTCACGCGCAGGTTGGCCGGCAGGTTGTTCTCATCTACCGCAAAGCCGTGGTTCTGCGCGGTGATCATCACCGTGTTGTGGTCCAGATCCTTCACCGGGTGGTTGCCACCGTGGTGGCCGAGCTTCATTTTCACCGTCTGCGCACCGCTGGCCAGCGCCAGCAGCTGGTGACCCAGGCAGATGCCGAACAGCGGAATGTCGGTGGTCAGGAACTGCTGGATAGCGGCAATCGCGTAGTCGCAAGGCTCCGGGTCGCCCGGGCCGTTGGACAGGAAGATGCCGTCCGGATTCATTTTCAGCACTTCATCCGCCGGGGTCTGCGCCGGCACCACCGTCAGGCGGCAGCCGCGATCGACCAGCATGCGCAGGATGTTGCGCTTGGCGCCGAAGTCATAGGCCACCACGTGGAACGGCAGCTCGGATTCCGCTTTGGCTTCCGGCAATTCACCGGCCAGCGTCCAGCTGCCCTGACGCCAGCCGTAGGCTTCCTGCGTCGTCACTTCTTTTGCCAGGTCCATGCCCTTCAGGCCCGGGAAGGCTTTGGCCTTCTCCAGCGCCAGCGCGGCGTCCGGCGCGTCGCCGGCGATGATGCAGCCGTTCTGCGCGCCTTTTTCACGCAGCAGACGCGTCAGCTTACGGGTATCAATATCGGCAATCGCCACAATATTGTTGCGCTTGAGGTAGTCGGACAGATTTTCTTCGCCGCGATAGTTGCTGGCAACCAGTGGCAGGTCGCGAATGACCAGGCCTTGAGCGTGAATAGCGGAGGATTCTGCGTCGGAAGCATTGGTGCCGACATTGCCGATATGAGGATAAGTAAGAGTAACGATCTGGCGGGAATAGGAAGGATCAGTGAGGATTTCTTGATAACCGGTCATCGACGTATTGAAGACCACTTCCCCCACTGCCGTACCCTCTGCCCCAATGGCCCGACCGTGGAATTGGGTTCCGTCTTCCAGAACCAATAGCGCTGACTTAATCAAAACACCCTCCGAGGAATAATAAATCACAATATTTGCATATTAATTCAGATATCGCGATCTAAATCAATGCAAAAACCGCCCTCAAGGCTAATTTTTGGCAAATTGGGCGCATTTTAATGATGGGCACCCCGTTTGTCTACTTAAAGTGCCTTTTTTTCACTGTTTTTTACTGATTACGCGGTTTAATGGGCTTCACAGCCATAAAAACAGGGCTAAACCTGGGTGAGTAAACGGTTGCCAAATGGTGAGAGTAAAAAACGGTGATTTAATAAGCAAAAAATAGGTTTAAATCGCTTAACAGTGAAAAAAATGGCGAAAATAGGAATAAAGACAACTAAAAAAAAATAACCTTAACTAAAAATACCGACAAATACCTCATTTTTAATGTTAAAAAAAAGGACAATAAAAATATTGCCCAAGTATCATAACCATACGATCAATATAACCACATCACACAGCTATAAAAACGATTACAAACGGTCTAATTCCAGCACGTCGCGCATATCAAATAGCCCATTTTGATGCTTAGACAGCCAAACCGCCGCGCGAACGGCGCCATTAGCGAATGTCATCCGGCTGGAAGCCTTATGGGTGATCTCCACCCGCTCGCCGATATCGGCGAACATCGCGGTATGCTCACCGACAATATCGCCGGCGCGGATGGTGGCAAAGCCGATGCTCTGCGGATCGCGCTCGCCGGTGTGGCCTTCGCGCGCATAGACGGCGCACTGCTTCAGGTCACGCCCCAGCGCGTCGGCAATCGCTTCGCCCATTGCCAGCGCGGTGCCGGACGGCGCATCCACCTTGTGGCGGTGGTGAGCTTCAACAATTTCAATATCGGTATAGTCGCCCATCACTTTGGCGGCTTTTTCCAGCAGCTTCAGCACCACGTTCACCCCGACGCTGAAGTTGGCGGCGAACACGATGCCGATGTGCTGCGCCGCAGCGGCGATCGCCGCCTTGCCGGCGTCGTCAAAACCGGTGGTGCCGATCACCATCGCCTTGCGCTGTTGCACGCAAAACGCCAGATGCGCCAGCGTGCCTTCCGGCCGGGTAAAGTCGATCAGCACGTCAAAATCATCCGCCACCTTGGCCAGATCGTCGTTAACGATCACGCCAAGCGCGCCAACGCCGGCCAGTTCGCCCGCGTCCGCCCCGACCAGCGAGGAACCGGCACGCTCCAGCGCCGCGCCCAACACCACGCCCTGCGCCTGCTGCACCGCCTGAATCAATTGACGCCCCATACGGCCGCCGGCGCCCACAATCGCCATGCGGATCTGTGAATCAGTCATACTTCGCTCTCTTATCAATGAAATGCCTATCCCAGGCTATCGGATCAGGTTAACCGCCCCGCCGGTTCATCGCCAGAGGATTTCCATCATGATAAGAAATTTATGATATCGCCGGTTGGTTATCAGTAACGCTATATCACCGCGACTACATAATCATGCAGTTTGCGACGGCGCCGTCAGGGGCTTGTTCACCCGCCCCGGCAGCGCGCTGCCGCTAAGGGTGAAGGCGGCAATCACGGTAAACAGCAGCGCAATGCCGCCCAGGATCAGGTAGGCGGTTTTAAAACCGTATGCCGCATACATCATCCCC
Organism: Serratia sp. FGI94; assembly: GCF_000330865.1. Lineage (NCBI taxonomy): Bacteria > Pseudomonadati > Pseudomonadota > Gammaproteobacteria > Enterobacterales > Yersiniaceae > Serratia > Serratia sp. FGI94. The sequence continues at coordinate 701,898 of NC_020064.1, read as the reverse complement.
GCCGCATAGGACATGCCGATGGCGGAAAACTGCTTAAAAAAGCAAAAGCCGAACAGGTAGATCGAGGCGGACAGCTTCACGTCGAACTGGGTGGTGATGTATTTGAAAATGCCCACCAGCAGGAACGGCACCTCAAACATATGCAGCATCTTGAGCACGATCACCGCCGTCACCGAGTCGGCAAATGAGGAACCGATAATGCGCAGCGACATGATCGCCCCGGCAATCAGCAACGCGTTCTTGCCGCCGATGCGGTTAATAATCAGCGGGGCGAAAAACATGATAAAGGCGTTGAGGAATTCGCCCAGCGTGGTGACATAGCCAAAGGCCTGTGTCCCGCTGTGGCGGTCGCGGAAGAAAGAGGTAAAGAAGTTGGCGAACTGCTGATCGAACACGTCATACACGCAGGCAACGCCGACGATATACATCACCAGGAACCAGAACTTGCGCATCCGCAGCAGCCGCAAGGCCGAACGCAGGCTGACCGGGTTCTTGTTCAGCGCCAGCCCTGCCGCCACGGTAACCGTGCCGCTTTTTTCCGGCCGGAACAGGCACAGCAGCAGCGCCAGAACCAGCGTACAGCCGGACGCCAGCCACAGCGAAAACTGATTATTGATGGTGAAGCTGTAGCCGACGATCGAGGCGCAAATCGCCCAGCCGATACAGCCGAACAGCCGTACGCGCCCGTATTCAAACTGGCTGCGCCGGCTGACCTTTTCCACATAGGCTTCAATCGCCGGCGAACCGCCGCTGGCCACCAGCCCCAGATAAAGGCCGCACAGCAGCGCGCCGGCGATAAAATGACTCTGCAGCAGCGGTGAAATCACGTAGATAAACAGCGGCGCCAGAAACATCAGCAGTACGATGATCATCCACAGCAGGTGTTTCTTCAGGCCGAAGCGGTCGGTAATAAAGCCGAACACCGGCTGGCACACCAGCGCAAAGAACGCCATAAAGGAGAACACAATGCCGGTTTGTCGCTGGTCAAGCTGGTTGACGTCATGCAGCCAGAGCGGGAAGAAAGGCAGGACAGAACCCAAGATAAAAAAGTAGAAGAAGCAAAAGCCGCTGAATATCCAGAAATTCTTGTTTTTCAGATAAAACATAGCTCGCCATCCCTTTGTGCCCGGACGCGCCGCGCGCCCGGGATATTATTGGTGGAAGTGATGCTCCGGATAAATTAGTGGTAGGCCGGCAGCCAGTCGCCGTGCGCCTCGATCAGCGCATCGCACAGCCGGCGGGTATCGTCGATCGACAGTTCCGCCGAGGTATGCGGGTCGAGCAGCGCGGCATGGTAGATCGCCTCGCGTTTGTGCGTCACCGCCGCCTCAATGGTCAGCAGCTGCGTGTTGATGTTGGTGCGGTTGAGCGCCGCCAGCTGCTCCGGCAGGTTGCCCACGTAGCACGGCGTAATGCCCTGCCCGTCCACCAGACAAGGCACCTCGACGCAGGCTTCGTTCGGCAGATTGGTGATAAGGCCGCTATTGAGCACGTTGCCGCCGATCTTGTACGGGCGGTCGGTTTCCATGGCTTCGATAATGTAAGAGGCGTATTCGTGGGTACGCGTATGGCTGAGATGGGCGTCGTGGGTCAATTCCTGCTTTTGCTGCTCCCACTGGGCAATCTGCTCAATACAGCGGCGCGGATACTCATCCAGCGGAATATTGAAGCGTTCGATCAGCTCCGGGTAGTTGCGCTTGATCCAGTACGGCATATATTCGGCGTTATGCTCTGAGGATTCGGTGACGTAATAGCCGAAGGTTTTCATGATCTCATGGCGCACCATATCGTCATGCTTGCCCTGCAGCGCCGCGGCGCGCCGTTTGATTTCCGGATAGAGATCCTGCCCGTGGCGGCGGATATCCAGCAGCCAGGCCATATGGTTGATGCCGGCGATATGGAACTGCACGTCGTCGGTCGGCATATCGACGCTTTTCAACAGCGTATCGGCGCACACCTGCACGCTGTGGCACAGGCCGACGGTCTTTACGCCGGTATGACGCAGCATCGCGCCGGTCAGCGAGGCCATCGGGTTGGTGTAGTTAAGCAGCCAGGCGTCCGGGCATACCTCTTCCATATCGCGGGCGAAAGAGAACAGCACCGGAATGGTGCGCAGCGCGCGGAAAATACCGCCAATCCCCAGCGTATCGGCGATAGTCTGCCGCAGGCCGAATTTCTTCGCGATTTCAAAGTCGGTGATGGTGCAGGGATCGTAGCCACCGACCTGGATGGCGTTCACCACATAGTTGGCGCCCTGCAGCGCCGCGCGGCGCTTCTCCTCCCCCAGATACGGGGTAATGATCGCCTTACCGTCGTTGACGTTCTGATTGATATTATTGAGCATCGTCAGCGACTCGTTCAGACGGTTGCTGTCGATATCGTACAACGCAATATCCACTTCCCGCAGCGCCGGCGTACACATGATGTCGCCCAACACATTCTTCGCGAAAATTGTGCTGCCTGCGCCCATAAACGTCACTTTAATCATACTGTTTCTCCACATGCCTGAACGGGGTTAACGATAGGTCTGTAGTGAAAGTAGTGGCTGCACGCCGGGCTGTATATGTAGAAATGTGACCTCATTATGGGTAAAAACGACGGTCAAAAAAAAGTGTGAACTGGCTCCTACTCCCGGCCGGCATGCACGCTGCAAAAGCCAGAGTACTGCTATCCTGTAGCTAAATTAGGCGTAAAACGGCGGCAAACGGCGATGCACAAGAGCTTTACCCTGGCCAATACCTCCGGTATCGAACTGAACGTGTTTCAGTTCGGCCACGAGGATTGTGCGCCCGGCCACCGTTTCGGCCCGGCGGTGCGCCAGCATTACCTATTTCATTATGTGATATCCGGCTGCGGGACGCTGTATACCGACAGCGGCGAGTTTGTGATTCGCCCCGGCGAGGGCTTTCTGATCTATCCTCACGATGTCACCACCTATTGCGCGGACCCGCAGAATCCCTGGCACTACATGTGGATTGAGGTCGACGGCCTGATGGCCGCCACGCTGTTTCAGCAGTGCCGCCTCAGCCGCCTGAGGCCGGTTTACCGGCCGCAGCGCTACCGGCAGGATGCCGAGGAACGGCGCTGTCTGGCGGAGATTGTCGCCCACGAACAAAACGACGCCTGGCTGAAAATCATCGGCTTAAGCTACCAGTTCTTCGCCGCGCTGATCGCCAATGCCCAGCAGGAGCAGCCGGCCGCGCCGGCGGAAAAGACCCGCCATCTCAGCAAAGCGGTGAAATACCTGGAAAGCCGCTACCACGAACCGCTCTCTATCGGCCAGTTGGCGGCCTACTGCAACCTGAACCGCAGCTATCTGAGCCGTCTGTTTAAAGCGGAGTTTGGCCTGGGGCCGAAAGAGTATTTGCTGCAGGTGCGCATGAGTGTCGCCGCCAGCCTGCTGCGCCACGGCAGCGCGGCGATTAAGGTGGTGGCGCTGTCGGTGGGCTATGACAACCAGCTGCACTTCTGCAAGGCGTTTCGCCAGTTTTACGGCGTCTCCCCCAGCGCCTGGCGCAGCGGTGAAGGCGACCTTACCCCCAGCATTGAGCCGCGCCTGATGGCTACGCTGCGTGTCGATAGCGACATCGCGCAGTCACGCGGCTAAAAAAAACGGGGAGCCGCAGCTCCCCGTTTCATCTGATAGCGTCAGTCTTAATCGACCTGCTTGATATCGACCCGCAGCTCTTTCGGCACTTCGAACACGATATTCTCTTCACGGCCGCTGATTTCCTGCACGTTCTTACCGCCCAGGGCCTTCAGTCGGCTGATGACTTCCTGCACCAGCACGTCCGGCGCCGAAGCGCCGGCGGTCACGCCGATATTGCTGGCGTCCTTCAGCCACTGCTCCTGAATATCCATCGCTGAATCAATCAGGTAAGCCGGCTTGCCGACCCGCTGCGCCAACTCCGCCAGACGGTTGGAGTTGGAGGAGTTTTTCGACCCCACCACCAGCACCACGTCCGCATCGCCGGCCAGGTTACGCACCGCTTCCTGACGGTTGGTGGTGGCGTAACAAATATCGTCTTTACGCGGCCCGATAATTTTCGGGAAGCGTTGACGCAGGGCGTCGATCACGTCCGAAGTATCATCCACCGACAGCGTGGTCTGCGTCATAAAGCACAGGTTGTCTTCGTTCTTGACCTGCAGCTGCCATACGTCGTCCGGCGATTCGACCAGATACATGCCCCCTTGCGGGTTGCTGTACTGGCCCATAGTGCCTTCTACTTCCGGGTGGCCCGCATGGCCGATCAGAATCGCTTCTACGCCTTTGCGGCTGGCGCGCGCCACTTCCATATGCACCTTGGTCACCAGCGGACAGGTGGCGTCAAACAGCATGGTCAGATCGCGCGCCTTGGCCTCGGCGCGCACCGCCTGCGACACGCCGTGCGCCGAGAAGATCAGGATCGAGCCGTCCGGCACTTCCGCAATCTCTTCGATAAACACTGCGCCGCGCGCGCGCAGGCTGTCGACCACATAGCGGTTATGCACCACTTCGTGACGCACGTAAATTGGCGCGCCGTAAATCTCCAGCGCACGTTCAACGATGCTGATTGCGCGATCGACCCCGGCGCAGAAGCCGCGCGGGTTAGCCAGCAGTATTTGCATGCGTCTCCTCCTGCTGCGGATCGATCTCCAGCACTTCAATGTCGAAGGTGATCGGGTGCCCCGCCAGCGGATGGTTAAAATCAACGGTGACCGACTCTTCGGCCACTTCGCGCACGACGCCCGGCATCTCTTTGCCGTCCATTGAGGTGAACAGCATGATGGTGCCCACTTCCGGCACGCCGGTTTCGGCAAAGTCGCGGCGCAGGAAGAACTGGATCAAATCCGGGTTGTTGGCGCCGAATGCGTCTTCCGGCTGCAGCGTAAAGGCGCGCTTGTCGCCGGCGCTCAGGCCGAGCAGCTGCTGCTCCAGCGGCGCCGACAGGCTGCCGTCGCCAAGGCGGAACAGCGCCGGTTTACCGTTGCCGCGGGTGGATTCCGCCGTTGAACCATCTTCCAGTTTCAGCGTGAAATGCACCAGCACTGCGCTGTTAGGTTGTACCTGGGCCGTCATGTTACTCACCTTTACTCGTTGCACGCTTGCCGGAAGGCAGGAAGCCTTCCAGTACGATCATCGCCGCCCCCACGCAGATAAAGCTGTCTGCGAGATTGAAGGTCGGGTAATGCCAGTTGCCGACGTAGAAATCGATAAAGTCGACTACAAAGCCGTGCCACAGGCGGTCAAACAGGTTGCCCAGCGCGCCGCCGATAATAAACGCATAGGCGATGTTGTTCAGCTTTTGCTGCGCCTGGCTGCGGTACATCATCACCAGCAGCACCGCCACGATGGCGACGGCGATGCCGGCGAAGAACCAGCGCTGCCAGCCGCCGTGGTCAGCCAGGAAGCTGAACGCCGCGCCGTAGTTACGCGCGTAGTACAGGTTGAAGAACGGCACCAACGGCTGGGAGTGGCCCAGCGCGAAATGGCTCAGAATCCACTGTTTGCTGACAAAATCCAGCGCCAGCACCACCACCACTAACCACAGCCAACGCAGGCCGGTCGAACAGATCGGTTTACTCATCAGGCAAATTTACGTTTTTCGCCGTCGCCGGCTACGTTGCTCACACAGCGGCCGCAAAGATCTGCGTGCTCCGCCACCTTGCCGATATCCGTGGTGTAATGCCAGCAGCGCGGACATTTTTCACCTTCAGCGCTGTCAAAGGCGATTTTCAGACCCTTCAGCTGTTCGCTCTGCTGCGCATCCGCCGGCGCATCCGCCAGCGGCGCAACGCGTGCGCCGGAGGTCAGCAGCACGAAGCGCAGCTCATCCTGCAGGTTGTTCAGGTGCGCGGCCAGCGCATCGTCGGCGTACAGCGTGACGGACGCTTCCAGCGAACCGCCGAGACGCTTGTCGGCGCGCGCCTGCTCCAGCACCTTGTTGACTTCGCCGCGCACTTTCAGCAGCTCGGCCCAGAACTCGTCGTTCATGCTTTCGCCTTCGGCCAGGCGGAACAGACCGTCGTACCACTCTTCGGTAAACACGAACTGCGCGCGGTCGCCCGGCAGGAAGCCCCAGATTTCATCGGCGGTGAACGACATGATCGGCGCCATCCAGCGCACCAGCGCTTCCGCAATGTGGAACAGCGCGGTCTGGCAACTGCGGCGCGCGTTGCTGTCGCTCTTGGCGGTGTACTGACGGTCCTTGATGATGTCCAGATAGAAGGAGCCCATCTCAACCGAGCAGAACTGCATCAGACGCTGCACCACTTCGTGGAAGTCGTAGTTGGCGTAGGCGTGCTCAATGTCTTTTTGCGCCGCCATGGCGCGGCCGACCGCCCAGCGATCCAGCACCACCATATCTTCCGGATCCAGGCAGTCGGTGCTCGGATCGAAGCCGCTCAGGTTCGCCAGCAGGAAGCGTGCGGTGTTGCGGATACGGCGATACGAGTCGGCGGCGCGCTTGAGGATCTCATCAGATACCGCAATCTCGCCGGTGTAGTCGGTAGACGCCACCCACAGGCGCAGAATGTCGCCGCCCAGCTTGTTCATCACGTCCTGCGGGCTGACGGTGTTGCCGATCGACTTGGACATCTTGCGGCCCTGACCGTCAACGGTAAAGCCGTGGGTCAGCACTTCTTTGTACGGCGCCTTGCCCTTCATCGCGGTGGAGATCATCAGCGATGACATAAACCAGCCGCGGTGCTGGTCGGAACCTTCCAGATACATGTCCGCACCGTGGCCCTGGAATTCAGGACGCACGTCGACCACCGACGCATGGGTGGAGCCGGAGTCGAACCAGACGTCCAGCGTGTCCGGCACTTTCATATAGTTGTCGGCGTCTGCGCCGAGGATGTCCGCCGGGTTCAGATCCCACCACGCCTGGATGCCGTCCTGCTCCACGCGCTTGGCGACCTCTTCCATCAGCTCCACGCTGCGCGGGTGCAGCTGTTCGCTCTCTTTATGCACGAACAGCGCCATCGGCACGCCCCAGGTGCGCTGACGCGAAATGCACCAGTCAGGACGGTTGGCAACCATGGTTTCGATACGCGCCTGGCCCCAGTCCGGGATCCACTTCACGCCTTTGATCTCTTCCAGCGACTGCTGACGCAGCCCCTTCTGATCCATGCTGATAAACCACTGCGGCGTGGCGCGGAAGATGATCGGCGTTTTATGACGCCAGCAGCACGGGTAGCTGTGCTGCAGCTTTTCCACATGCAGCAGCGCGCCCTGCTCGCGCAGCATCTCGACGATCAGGTCGTTGGCCTTGAAGACGAATTTGCCATCCAGCTGCGGATGGGTGCCGGTCAGGTAGCAGCCGTTCGGGCCGACCGGGTTGGCGATCTCCAGACCGTATTTCTGGCTGATGACGAAGTCGTCCGGGCCGTGGCCGCCGGCGGTGTGCACCGCGCCGGTACCGGCGTCCAGCGTTACGTGGTCGCCCATGATCGCCGGCACGTCAAAGCCCATAAACGGATGCTGGAAGCGCAGCAGCTCCAGATCTGCGCCCTTGCAGCTGCCCAGCACCGTCCAGTCGGTGATGCCGGCGCGTTTCATCACGCTGGTCACCAGATCTTCGGCCAGGATCAGGCTCTGGCCGTCAACCTGCACCAGCTGGTAGGTGAATTCCGGGTTCAGCGAGATTGCGCGGTTGGCCGGCAGGGTCCACGGCGTGGTGGTCCAGATCACCAGCGAAATCGCGCCGCTGAAATTGCTGACGCCGAACTTGGCCGCCACCGCCGCCGCATCGCTGGCGTGGAAGGTCACGTCGATCGACGGCGAGGTTTTGTCGTAATACTCAACTTCCGCTTCCGCCAGGGAAGAGCCGCAGTCGGTACACCAGTGAACCGGCTTGGCGCCCTTCAGCAGGTGGCCATTGTCGATGATTTTCCCCAGCGCGCGGATGATGTTGGCTTCGGTCTTGAAGTCCATCGTCAGGTATGGGCGGTCCCAGTCCCCCAGCACGCCCAGGCGGATAAAGTCCTTCTTCTGGCCTTCTACCTGCTCTTTGGCGTATTCACGGCACTTCTGACGGAACTCGGCGGCGCTCAGCTTCTCGCCCGGCTTGCCGTACAGCTGCTCGACTTTCAGTTCGATCGGCAGACCGTGACAGTCCCAGCCCGGCACATACGGCGAGTCGTAACCGGCCATCCCTTTTGACTTGATAATAATGTCTTTGAGAATCTTGTTAACCGAGTGACCAATGTGAATGTTGCCGTTCGCATACGGAGGGCCGTCATGCAGAATGAAGGTTTTTTTACCCTTTTTGGCAGCACGAATAATCCCGTACAGATCCTGTTCATACCAACGTTGCAGCATGCCAGGTTCGCGCTTGGCGAGATCGCCGCGCATCGGGAACCCTGTTTCCGGCAGGTTCAGGGTGTTCTTATAGTCACTCATGAGATTCTCGTTTCCGTTTTCGGCTATTTAGGTAGCGCGATTAAACCAGTGTCTTTGGCCCGAAGAATTCCCGGGCGCTCACCACATCATTGGCGATTTGCTGCTTCAGCGCGTCGAGCGAAGCAAAACGCTGTTCATTGCGCAGTTTTGCGCGGAGCACCACATCAATATGGCGCCCATAAAGATCCATTGTGACATCCAGCAGATGGACTTCCAGCTGCTGGCGCACGCCGGCGACGGTCGGGCGCGTGCCGATATTGGCCACGCCCGGCAACGGCTGCAGGCCAAGGCCGTATACCTCAACGGCATACACGCCTTTCACCGGCGCAACCAGCCGCTTCAGCGGCAGATTGGCGGTCGGGAAACCGATGGTGCGCCCCAGCTCATCGCCGTGCACCACGCGCCCGGAAATACTGTAGGGATGGCCCAGCAGCGTTTCCGCCAGCGGCAGATCGTCATCGCGCAGCGCGTTGCGGATCGCCGTGCTGCTGATGCGCTGCCCGCCTTCGCGGAAGGTCGGGGTGCTGACCACCTCGAAGCCGTATTCCGCGCCGGCTTTCTGCAACAGCGGAAAATCACCGAGGCGGTTGGCGCCAAAGCGAAAATCGTCCCCCACCATCAGGAACTTCACCCCCAGTTTTTGCACCAGCAGCTCGGCAACAAAGGACTGCGCGGTATGGGCGGCGAAACGCGGATCGAACTTGACGCACAGCAGGTAATCTACCCCGGCCTGCGCCAGATACTTCGCCTTGTCGCGCAAGCGCGTCAGGCGGGCCGGCGCCTTGTCCGCCGCAAACAGCTCCAGCGGCTGCGGCTCGAAAATCATGACGATCACCGGCAGCCCGAGGCGTTGGCCCTCTTGCTTTAGCTGCTCCAACAGCGCCTTGTGACCGCGATGCACGCCGTCAAAATTGCCGATGGTGAGCACGCAACCATGGTGGCGCGCCCGAATGTTGTGAATGCCGCGAATTAGCTCCATAGCTGGCTCAAAACAGTGGAAATCGGCGGATTATACCTTGTACAGCGGTTAAGGTTAACCCGCGATTGCTTCCTTGGATGTAATAGTCACACCATACCGAAGATTGTCGGCGGGAGAAACGCCTAAAGCGCAGTTTATCCGGCAAAGAACAGCCTGCGGAGGCGGGCGCGCGTCGCCTTGTCGCCGTCATGGCGCAAAAGCGGGCGAATTTTATCGTGAAACACTGTATTCCCATGGACGAAGCTGGTAAAATCCTGCGCCATCACAACGTAGCGAGTGCCGACCGTACAAACGGCGCTTATTTGCACAAATCCATTGACAAACGAAGGCTAAAAGGGCATATTCCTCGGCCTTTGAATTGTCCTCAATAGAATATATTTGGGAGTTGGACCTTGGCTAATATCAAATCAGCTAAGAAACGCGCCGTACAGTCTGAGAAACGCCGCAAGCACAATGCTAGCCGTCGCTCAATGGTGCGTACCTTCATCAAGAAGGTATATGCCGCTATCGCAGCCGGCGACAAAACTGCAGCACAAAACGCATTCAACGAAATGCAACCACTTGTGGACCGTCAGGCAGCTAAAGGCCTGATCCACAAAAACAAAGCAGCGCGTCATAAGTCAAACCTGACTGCGCAAATCAACGCAATGCAATAAGCATTACGTTGTCTGCTTGTTAAAAAAACCGGCCCTGGCCGGTTTTTTTACGTCTGCGTTCCGCCTCAGAGAGTAAACAGCGCGGAAAAATCCTTGTTGCACACCCGCTGCACCGCCGGATGCTGAATCATACGCTCGGCAAAAATAACGTAGTACTCTTCCTGCACGTTATCGATACGGCCAATCTCCACCACGTCATCATCATTGTAGGTATCCTGCGCATACAGCGTCGGCGCAACAAAAATGGCGTTATGGTACATGCCGAACGCTTTCATCAGCGCCGCGTCGTCAAACTCTCCCAGCACCTCAACCTGAATGCCCTGGCTGTTGAACCAGTTAAGCAGTTTGCGCCCCAGCATTGAACGGCGGCCGGGGATCAGCAGCTTACGCTGCTGCAGACAGGCGGGGAACGGCAGATCCGGCACCGGCTGGCGGCAGAAGAAACTGATGCCGCACTCACCCAGCTTCAGCGAGAACAGCCCCTCCTGCTGGCTGGAGTCCACCGGACAGTCCGACAGGATCATATCCAGCTTGTGCTGACTGAGCTGCTCCAGCAGCATCTCATGCGTCGACTCAAAGCAGCGCAGGTGGATTTGCTCGTTCTCCACCACCGCCGTTTCCAGCACCTGGCTGACCAGCCGTTTGGACAATGCGTCCGCCACCCCGACGTCAAACAGCAGGTTGGACTCTTTGCGATAGTTGACGATATCCAGCATTTCCTGGCTGAGCATAAACATCTTGTCGGCGTAGCGGAACACCAGTTGCCCCAGCTCGGAAGGCACCAGCCCGCGCCCCTGGCGCTTGAACAGCTTGCCGTCCAGACGCTCTTCCAGCGCCTTGATCTGGCCGGTAATGGTCTGCGGGGTCAGGAACAGCGCTTCCGCCGCGCCCACCACCGAGCCTTCCTTGCAAACCTGCCAGAAGTAATACAGATGATTAAAGTTGATATGCGACATTCTCACGACGTTGTTCTCCTTACGCTTCGCTGCGGCAAACGGTCTGCCGTATTGAGCGACAAACTCCCTTTTCTTCCTGGCGACATATTTCCTACCTCTGATTTCAAGGCCGGAGCGCCATCATGATACACAGCTCCGACCACAATTGTAGCCCATCATCGCGGTAAGGTAATCGCCTATTTGCCCCGGTGCGCCAGCGACAGACGCAGCAGCGCGTAACCCACCAGCGCCGCCGCGGTGGAGCCTAACAGGATCCCCAGGCGCGAGTAGGTGCTGAACGCCTCGTCCGCACCGCTGAAGGCCAGCGAAGCGATAAAGATCGACATGGTAAAACCAATACCACACAGCACCGAAACGGCAAACACCTGTTTGAAGCCGATATCCTCCGGCAAGCGGGCGATGCCGGACTTCACCGCCAGCCAGCTGAAGATAAAGATCCCCAGCGGCTTGCCGATAAACAGGCCGGCGGCGATGCCCATCGGCAGCAGAGAGGCCAGACCGTTGAGGGAAACCCCCTCCAGCGACACCCCGGCGTTGGCAAAGGCGAACAGCGGCAGGATCAGGAATGCCACCCAAGGATGCATTTCATGCTCCAGCGTCTCTGAAGGCGACGGCCCCTTTTTGACCTTCAGCGGGATCATAAAGCCGACAATCACCCCGGCCAACGTCGCATGCACGCCGGATTTGAGGATCGCCACCCACAGCACCAGGCCGACAATCATATAGATAGAGGTTTTGCTCACCCCGCGCCAGTTCATCAGCGCCAGCACCGCAACGGCCGCCGCCGCCACCCCCAGCGCCGCCAACGACACTTCATGGGTATAGAACAGGGCGATAATCACGATAACCCCCAGGTCATCGATGATCGCCAGCGCCAGCAGGAATACTTTGAGGCTAGTCGGCACCCGGTTGCCCAGCAGCGCCATCACCCCCAGCGCGAAGGCGATATCGGTCGCGGCCGGAATCGCCCAGCCCTGACGCGCAATATCATCGCCGCCGTTGAACAACAGGTAAATCAGCGCCGGCGCCAGCATCCCGCCCAGCGCGGCAATCGCCGGGAACACCGCCTTATCGCGCCCGGCCAGCGAGCCTTGCATCAGCTCGCGCTTGACCTCCAGCCCGACCACCAGGAAGAAGATCGCCATCAGGCCATCGTTAATCCACAGCAGCAGCGGCTTGGCGATCTCCAGCGAGGAAATCTTTACCATCACCGGCAGGTTAAGGAATCCCTGATACACGCCCTGCAGCGGTGAGTTGGCCATCATCAGGGCGATCACCGCCGCCACAATCAGAATGATGCCGCCTGCCGCCTCCTGGCGTAAAAATTGACGAATAATATTGGTCATGCACTGTCACTCCCGACAAAAACGCAAAGCGTCTCCGCTTTGCATTCACCACGTATAGAGTGAGTATAGCCTGCAGGATGATTCGTAAAAACAAGATTATTAGCGCAAAATAACTCGATAAAATCGATCAAATGGAGATCTTTCTGACGCTAAACCCGCATACAAAAAAGAAAACCCCGGCACCAAGGCCGGGGTTTGCAGACGGTAAATACGGCGTTCGCGTTAACGGGTCAAATCATCGAAAAACTTTTTCACCCCGTCGAAGAAAGTCTTCGAGCGCGGGCTGTTTTTATCGCCGGAAGGGCCGCCAAGGCTCTCTTCCAGTTCTTTCAACAGCTGTTTCTGTTTGTCGTTGAGTTTGACCGGCGTTTCTACCACCACGCGGCACAGCAGGTCGCCCTGGCTGCCGCCGCGCACGGATTTCACGCCTTTACCGCGCATGCGGAACAGCTTGCCGGTCTGCGTTTCTGAAGGCACCTTCAGCTTCACGCGGCCGTCGAGCGTCGGCACTTCAATCTCGCCGCCCAGCGCCGCCATGGCAAAGTTAATCGGCACTTCGCAGTACAGGTTATTGCCTTCACGTTCGAAGATCGGGTGCGCCTTCACCTGCACCTGAACGTACAGATCGCCGGCCGGTGCGCCGTGCTCGCCGGCTTCCCCTTCACCCGCCAGGCGGATGCGGTCGCCGGTATCCACGCCGGCAGGAATTTTCACCGACAGCGTTTTGGATTTCTCTACCCGGCCGTGGCCGTGGCAGCTATTGCACGGATCTTTGATAATCTGGCCGCGGCCGTGACAGTGCGGACACGCCTGCTGTACGGTGAAGAAGCCCTGGCGCATCTGCACCTGGCCCTGACCGTGACAGGTCGGACAGGTCACCGGCGAGCTGCCCGGCTTGGCGCCGCTGCCGTGGCACACGTCGCACTCTTCCAGCGTCGGGATACGAATCTCTTTGGTGACGCCGCGCACCGCTTCTTCCAGCGTCAGCTCCATGTTGTAGCGCAGGTCGGAACCGCGGCTGGCGCGCTGACGACGACCGCCGCCGAAAATATCGCCGAATACGTCGCCAAAGATATCGCTAAAGTCGGCGCCGCCGCCAAAGCCGCCGCCGCCCATGCCACCCTGTTCAAAGGCGGCATGGCCGTACTGATCGTAAGCGGCGCGCTTCTGATCGTCGCCCAGGATTTCGTAAGCTTCCTTGATCTCTTTAAAGCGGCTTTCGGCATCTTGTTCCTGGTTACGGTCCGGGTGGAACTTCATCGCCAGGCGCTTGTACGCCTTTTTGATTTCGCGCTCATCCGCCGTTTTGGCGACGCCGAGAACCTCGTAATAGTCTTTCTTCGCCATTGTCTTTATTAGCCCTAACATGCGTGCACGGGCGCAGAGTTGCCTCAACGCCCGTGCTGGTTTCCAGTAACGCGTGAGCGGCGTTACCGTGCCCGCTTAAGGGCGATTATTTTTTGTCTTTAACTTCTTCGAACTCGGCGTCAACCACGTCGTCTTCTTTCTTCGCCGCGTTGTCTGCCGCGCCCGCGTCGGCACCCTGTGCCTGCGCCTGAGCCTGCGCCATTTCCATCAGCTTGCCGGAAACCTGCACCAGCGCCTGGGTCTTCGCGTCGATCTCGGCTTTGTCTTCGCCTTTCGCCGCGGTTTCCAGCTCGCTCAGCGCGCTTTCGATAGCGGTTTTATCTTCCGCTGGCAGCTGCTCGCCGGCTTCTTCCAGTTGCTTACGCGTGCCGTGGATCAGGTGATCCGCCTGGTTGCGCGTCTGCACCAGCTCTTCGAACTTACGGTCAGATTCAGCGTTAGCTTCCGCATCGTTCACCATTTTCTGGATTTCAGCTTCGTCCAGACCGGAAGAGGCCTTGATGGTGATTTTCTGCTCTTTACCGGTGTTCTTGTCTTTGGCAGAAACGTGCAGGATGCCGTCGGCATCGATATCGAAGGTGACTTCGATCTGCGCCATACCGCGCGGTGCCGGCTGGATGCCGTCCAGGTTGAACTGGCCCAGAGACTTGTTGTCGCTGGAGCGCTTGCGCTCGCCCTGCAGCACGTGGATGGTTACCGCAGACTGGTTGTCTTCAGCGGTAGAGAACACCTGGCTGTGCTTGGTCGGGATCGTGGTGTTTTTGCTGATCAGCGAAGTCATCACGCCGCCCATGGTTTCGATACCCAGAGACAGCGGGGTAACGTCCAGCAGCAGTACGTCTTTCACATCACCGGCCAGTACGCCGCCCTGAACCGCAGCGCCGATAGCGACCGCTTCATCCGGGTTCACGTCTTTACGCGGCTCTTTACCGAAGAAGTCAGCAACTTTCTTCTGCACCATTGGCATACGGGTCTGACCGCCGACCAGGATCACGTCCTGAATATCGGAGACGGACAGGCCTGCGTCGGTCAGCGCAACTTTCAGCGGCTCGATAGAGCGCGCCACCAGATCTTCAACCAGCGACTCGAGCTTCGCACGGGTCACTTTGATGTTCATGTGTTTCGGACCGGTCGCATCTGCGGTGATGTACGGCAGGTTAACGTCGGTCTGCTGTGCGGAAGACAGTTCGATCTTCGCTTTCTCAGCGGCTTCTTTCAGACGCTGCATCGCCAGCGGATCGTTACGCAGGTCAATGCCCTGCTCTTTCTTGAACTCTTCCACCAGGTAGTTGATCAGACGGCTGTCGAAGTCTTCACCGCCCAGGTGGGTGTCACCGTTGGTCGCCAGAACTTCGAAGGTTTTTTCGCCGTCAACTTCGTCGATTTCGATGATAGAGATATCGAAAGTACCGCCGCCCAGGTCATAAACCGCGATGGTGCGGTTGCCGACTTCTTTGTCCAGGCCGTAAGCCAGGGCAGCAGCCGTTGGTTCGTTGATGATACGTTTTACTTCCAGACCGGCGATACGGCCGGCGTCTTTGGTCGCCTGACGCTGCGCATCGTTGAAGTAAGCCGGTACGGTGATAACCGCTTCAGTTACCGGTTCGCCCAGGTAATCTTCCGCCGTTTTCTTCATTTTCTTCAGCACTTCGGCAGAGATCTGCGGCGGTGCCATTTTCTGGCCTTTCACTTCCAGCCATGCGTCGCCGTTGTCAGCGCCGATGATTTTGTACGGCATGATGTCTTTATCACGCTGTGCTTCTTCGTCCTGGAAGCGACGGCCGATCAGGCGCTTGATCGCAAACAGGGTGTTTTGTGGGTTAGTAACAGCCTGACGTTTAGCCGGCTGGCCAACCAGAGTTTCACCGTCCTGGGTATAAGCAATGATTGACGGCGTGGTGCGATCGCCTTCGGCGTTTTCCAGCACGCGTGCCTTGTTGCCATCCATAATAGCTACACAAGAGTTGGTAGTACCCAGGTCGATACCAATAATTTTGCCCATCTAAACATCTCCACTAATAAATTCGATTTCGGTCAAGTTGCTAACCTATATGCGGACGTTTTTTTACTTTTCAACTGCCCGATTTTTCCGCCTTGTATCCCCTGCGTTTCAACGCTCAAACCACGAGGTTGCGGGTGAAAGGCGAAGGTGATACCACGATCAGCAACTGCGGTTGAGAATAAGATGGGGGCATCTGGGCCGGCATCAAGGGGGAGAGTAAAAAAATTTCTTTGCCGGGCGGCAATGCCGCGGTCCACCGGCCATCTCTGACCGCTGCCCGTGTTGCCGCCCGGCGGCGCGCTACAGATCCGCCAGCGAATCGGCGCGGGCCGTCAGACGGTCGCCGTCCAGATCGCGATGCAGATAGATCCCCAGCGCCAGCCCGAGCGCCGACAGCGCCAGCACATAATAGGCGGGCGCCAGCGGCGTCAGCTTCATCATCAGCGTGACGAAAATCGGCGTCAGGCCGCCGAAAATGGCGTATGACAGATTGTAGGAAAACGAAATGCCGCTAAAGCGCACCGCCGGCGGGAACGCACGCACCATCACGAACGGCACCGCCCCCACCACGCCGACGCTGAAACCCACCAGCGCATAACAGGCGAACAGCATCTCTGCATGCTGCGCCACGGTCTGATAAAACAGCCAGCTGCAGCCGGCCAGCAGCAGGCTGCCGACGATAAAGGTTTTGCTGGCGCCAAAGCGGTCGGCCGCCAGCCCGGCGGCCAGACAGCCGAAAATCAGCATAATGGTGGCGATGCTGTTGGCCTGCAGCGTCAGCGCCGGCGCAATGCCGAACTGCTTTTGCAGGTAGGTCGGCGTCATCAGGATCACCACCACCACGCCGGCGGACAACAGCCAGGTCAGCAGCATCGAGACGACCACCTCTTTCTTATACTGCTTCACCACCGTTTTCAGCGGCAGCTCCTCCGCCAGCGCCTTGCGTGCCTGCATCTCGACAAATACCGGCGTTTCCTGCAGCCAGCGGCGCAGATACATGGCGATCAGGCCGAATATGCCGCCCAGCAGGAACGGCACGCGCCAGCCGCCGTCGGCGATGCTTTGCGCGCTCAGCGTCGTATTGATAATGGTGGCGACCAGCGATCCCAGCAGGATGCCGACGGTCAGGCCGGCGGTCAGCGTGCCGCAGGCCAGGCCGACGCGTTTACGCGGCACGTGCTCCGCCACAAACACCCACGCCCCCGGCACTTCACCGCCGATGGCGGCGCCCTGCAGCAGCCGCATCAACAGCAGCAGCAGCGGCGCCGCAATGCCGATGCTGGCGTAAGTCGGCAGCAGACCCATGCCCAGCGTGGGCAGCGCCATCAGCAGAATACTCAGGCTGAACATCTTCTTGCGCCCGACCCGGTCGCCAAAGTGCGCCATCACAATGCCCCCCAGCGGGCGGGCCAGATAGCCGGCGGCAAAAATGCCGAAGGTCTGCACCAGACGCAGCCATTCCGGCATCTCGGCCGGGAAGAACAGCTCGCCGACCACGGCGGCGAAAAAGACGAAAATAATGAAGTCATAAAACTCCAACGCCCCGCCCAGCGCCGCCAGCGTCAGAGTTTTATAGTCTTGCCGGTTCAGCCGGCGTTGAGTGTCATGATGCATAGGTTACCGTCAGAGGAAGCAGATAAAATCACGCACGTCCCGAGGGAGCGCTGTAAATGAATCCCGTCATACTTCAAGCTGCCGGCGTGTTGGCTGCACTTAGTCACCCAATTATCAGGATTCCCTCCCTTACCGCCTTCCTGCAACTCGAATTATTTAGGGGATATAACGGCAATGTTATTTCACGCCAGCCTGACGGGAGGCCGCCCGGCGTTAATCGTTCGCGTCGCGACGCGCGCTTTTCGGCCGGAAGGCGGTGACCACCGCGCCGTCCGTTTCCACATACGGCCCTTCAAGCAGCTGGATGCAGTACGGTACGCTGGCGAAAATGCCGTGTACCACCACGTTGCCCTGCCCGTCCTTCACCCCTTCCAGCGTCTCCTTGATCGACTTGGGCTGGCCCGGCAGGTTGATAATCAGCGCCTGCTTGCGGATCGCCCCGACCTGACGTGAAAGAATCGCCGTTGGCACATAGTGTAGGCTGATCTGGCGCATCTGCTCGCCGAAGCCCGGCATCACGCGGTCGGCAATCGCCAGCGTTGCGTCCGGCGTCACATCGCGGCGCGACGGCCCGGTGCCGCCGGTGGTCAGCACCAGGTGACAGCCCGTTTCATCCACCAGCTCGCACAGCGTATGTTCGATCAAGGTTTGTTCGTCCGGGATCAGCCGCGTCTCCAGTTTATACGGCGTCGTCAAGGCGCTGCTCAGCCACGCTTCCAGCGCCGGAATGCCCTTGTCCTGGTAAACGCCGCCGGAAGCGCGATCGGAAATCGAAACCAAACCAATACGTAATGTGTCCATGCTTAACCTCTACAGCCTGACGAAATGCGGGCGGCGTCATTTCCCGCCCGGTGATCAATGCCGAGAGTATACGGCCTCCGCCCGCCGCAGGAAGCCACTGGCATAAAAAAAGGTGGCCTGAGCCACCTTTTTGTCATCTGCGACCTGCGCTGCTTACAGCAGGTCGGCGATCATTTTTTCCAGCTTGCCCTGGTCAACGGCGAACTTACGGATACCGTCGGTCAGTTTTTCTACCGCCATCGGATCCTGGTTGTGCTGCCAGTAGAACTCAGGTTCGGTCAGCGCCGCAGGACGTGCTTTCACTTCGCCGCTGTAGGCGAGCTTACGCTCAACCGCGCCTTCGCTTTCCGCCAGCTCTTTCAGCAGCGCCGGCGCGATGGTCAGACGGTCGCAGCCGGCCAGTTCGATGATCTCGCCGACGTTACGGAAGCTGGCGCCCATCACCACGGTGTCGTAACCGTGCTGCTTGTAGTACTGGTAGATTTCGGTGACGGAAACCACGCCCGGATCTTCGTGCGGCGCGAACTCTTTCTTGTCGCCGTTGGCCTTGTACCAGTCGAGGATACGGCCGACGAACGGAGAAATCAGGTACACGCCGGCTTCAGCGCAGGCACGCGCCTGAGCGAAGGAGAACAGCAGGGTCAGGTTACAGTTAATACCTTCTTTCTCCAGGCGTTCCGCCGCGCGGATGCCCTGCCAGGTAGAGGCCAGTTTGATCAGAATGCGATCGTTGCTGATGCCGGCCTCGTTATACAGTTTGATCAGACGCTTGGCCTTGGCGACGCTGGCTTCGGTGTCATAAGACAGGCGCGCATCCACTTCGGTGGAGATGCGACCCGGCACCAGCTTCAGGATTTCCAGACCAATGTTCACCGCCAGTTTGTCCGCCGCATCGGCGATCTGCTGTTCGCGATCGCCGCTCTGCTCGCGCGCCCATGCGATAGCTTCATCAATCAGCTTGCGATATTCAGGGATCTGGGCCGCATTGAGGATCAGCGAAGGGTTGGTTGTCGCATCTTGCGGCTGATACAGCTTCATGGCAGCAATATCACCGGTATCCGCAACCACCGTGGTCAGCTGGCGCAGGGAAGTTAATTTGTCGGTCATGTTGGCATTGTCTCATCGTTTGTGCATGAACTTTTGGCATCGTTCGATCTTGCCTTGCCCTGATAATAACACGCGCAAGGCGCGGTGCAAGGCACGAAAATGGCCCTGCTCAATAGCGAAATTTTTGCCGTAATGCCAGGTATCTTTCGATATTTACGAAATAAAAATGAGACATTAACGAAAGTTAACAACGGGTAATTGTGCTAACTTCCCGGCACGCCAAGTGCTGGCGACGTGATGATCTGCGAAAATTCTTAATTTTCTCGCCCGGTATGACTTTCGTTAAGCGCTGGTAATAATTAGAGAAAAATTATTTTCCGGGCGGAGGATCGCCCCGGGTATTTATACCTTTTAACAAGGAGGGATCCGTGACGGATCTGATTAATTTCATTAACAATATCCTGTGGGGATCGGTACTTATCTATCTGCTGATCGGCGCCGGCCTCTATTTCACCATCCGCACCCGCTTCATCCAGTTACGCCATTTCACCCATATGTTTTCGGTGCTGAAAAACAGCAACAAAAGCGACAGTTCCGGCATCTCCTCATTTCAGGCGCTGTGCACCACGCTGGCGGCAAGGGTCGGCACCGGCAACCTGACCGGCGTCGCCATCGCGCTGACCGCCGGCGGCCCCGGCGCCATCTTCTGGATGTGGGTGGTGGCGTTTATCGGCATGGCCACCTCATTTATCGAAAGCACCCTGGCCCAGCTGTATAAAACCAAAGACGATCAGGGCAACTACCGCGGCGGCCCGGCCTACTACATGGAAAAAGGCCTGGGCATGCGCTGGATGGGCGTGCTGTTCTCCCTGTTCCTGATCCTCGCCTTCGGCCTGGTGTTCAACGCGGTGCAGGCCAACTCCATCGCCCAGGCCAGCGCCGCGGCGTTCAACTTCAACCCGCTGTACGTCGGTATCGGCCTGGTGCTGCTGAGCGGCACCGTGATCTTCGGCGGCATCCGCTCCATCGCCCGCGTGGCGGAGTGGGTGGTGCCCGTGATGGCGGCCGCCTACCTGCTGCTGGCCTTCTGGGTGCTGGCGATGAATATTGAACAGCTGCCGGCCATTTTGCTGCTGATTGTCAAAAGCGCCTTCGGTCTGCAGGAGGCCGCCGCCGGCGCCGTGGGCTACGGCATTTCCCAGGCGATGACCCAGGGTGTCCAGCGCGGTCTGTTCTCTAACGAGGCCGGCATGGGCTCGGCGCCGAACGCCGCGGCCTCCGCCTCGCCGTACCCGCCGCACCCGGCGTCACAGGGCTATGTGCAGATGCTCGGCGTGTTTGTCGATACGCTGGTGATCTGCAGCGCCACCGCCGCCATTATTCTGGCCTCCGGCGTGATGGATAACCCAACCGGCGAGATCAGCGGCATTGAACTGACCCAGCGCGCGCTGTCCAGCGCCGTCGGCAGCTGGGGTTCGCCGTTTGTGGCGCTGGCGATTTTCTTCTTCGCCTTTACCTCAATCATCGCCAACTACGCCTACGCCGAAAACAACCTGATCTTCCTGGAGCACAATCATCCGGCACGGCTGGTTATTTTCCGCTGCGTGGCGCTGGGCATGGTGATGTTCGGCGCGCTGGCGGAGCTGCCGCTGGTGTGGAAAATGGCCGATACCGCCATGGCGCTGATGGCGATCACCAACCTGACCGCCATTCTGCTGCTGTCGCGCGTCGCCTTTAAACTGGCCCGCGACTACAACCGCCAGCGGGCGCTCGGCAAGCTGCCGACCTTCGACGCCAGTCAGTACCCGGAACTGAAATCCCAGTTGGAGCCCGGCGTGTGGGATAATCCGCGCAAGCCTGAGTGACCAGCACTCCCTCGCCAAGGCGCGCCCTGCGCGCCTTGTTTTTTTACCCCGCGCCTATCAGACCCATCGCCGCTTTTTCTCCCGTTTTTTGCTAAAGTATCCTCACTTTGATCAACAGGATGTCGCCATGCTCGTTATTATCTCACCTGCCAAAACGCTTGATTACGAAACTCCTCTGGCGACGGCTCGCTTTACGCAGCCCGAGCTGCTGGAACAGTCTGCAGAACTTATCAACATCAGCCGCCAGCTGACGCCGGCGCAAATCGCCAGCCTGATGAAGATCAGCGATAAGCTGGCCGGGCTGAACGCCGCGCGCTTTGCCGAATGGACGCCGCAGTTTACTCCGGATAATGCGCGTCAGGCCCTGCTGGCCTTTAAGGGCGACGTCTATACCGGCCTGCAGGCGCAGGACTTCAGCGAGGCGGATTTCGACTTCGCCCAGCAGCATTTACGTATGCTGTCCGGCTTATACGGCGTGCTGCGTCCGCTCGATCTGATGATGCCTTACCGTCTGGAGATGGGCATCAAGCTGGCCAACCCGCGCGGCAAAGACCTGTACAGCTTCTGGGGCGAGCGCATCACCGACAAGCTCAACGAGGTGCTGCAGCAGCAAGGCGACGACGTGGTGGTCAATCTGGCGTCGGATGAATACTTCAAGGCGGTGAAGCCCGCCAAACTGCACGGTCAGCTGATTAAACCGGTGTTCCTGGATGAGAAAAACGGCAAATATAAGGTGATCAGCTTCTACGCTAAAAAGGCGCGCGGCCTGATGAGCCGTTTTATTATCAAAAATCGCCTGACCAAAGCCGAGCAGCTGGCTGATTTCAATCTGGAAGGGTATGCCTTTGACGAGGCGGCGTCCAAGGCGGGTGAACTGGTGTTCAAACGTCCTGAGCAGTAAGAAAAAGGGCCGGTAATCACCGGCCCTGAAGTTGATGACAACGTCGTCTGATGACCCGAGATACCCGGGCCTAGCGTAACGAGGGGCACTTCGGCGGCTAACGCCGCTACGACCCCATCGCCACGCTCTCCCTAATAACAGGCTTTGTCAGCCGTCTGAGGGCCGGTAATCACCGGCCCTCAATCATCACATCACCTTAATCAGGCAGGCAGCGCCATCATAAACTGACGCAGCTGCGCGAAGTCGGCCGGCAGCGAATGCGACAGCAGCGGCAGCTCGGCGCGCACCGCCAGCGCCTTCGGCAACGGCAGCTCCTGCTGTAAAATCTCTTCCACGCTCTCTTTGAACTTCGCCGGATGCGCGGTGCCGAGGAACAGGCCAAACTCGCCGTCCTGCAGCTGGTCGCGCAGCAACCGGTAGGCGATGGCCGCATGCGGCTCGGAGAGATAGCCTAACGCCGCCAGCTCCTTCATCGTCTCTTTGGTAGTTTCATCGCTGACCGCCCCGTGCCCCAGCTCTTTCAGCTGCCAGATTTTGCGGCGGAACAGCTCTTCCACCCGCGGCCAGTTATTCGGCTGGCTGACGTCCATCGCGTTGGAGAGCGTCGCCACCGTCGCGTGCGGCTGCCATTTACCGTCGTCGAGGAAACGCGGCACCGTATCGTTGGCGTTGGTGGCGGCGATAAAGCGCTTCACCGGCAGTCCCAGCGACTTGGCCAGCAGGCCGGCGGTCAAATCACCGAAGTTGCCGCTCGGCACCGAAATCACCAGCTGATTGCGCGCTTCCTGCGGCAGCTGCGCCACCGCCTCGAAGTAGTAGCAGATCTGCGCCAACAGGCGGCTGATGTTGATCGAGTTGGCCGAGTTCAGGTGCAGCGCCTCTTTCAGCTCCCGATCGTCAAACGCCTGCTTCACCAGCGCCTGACAGGCGTCGAAGTCGCCGTCCACCGCCACGGTATGGATATTGCCGCCCAGCGTGCAGAACAGCTTTTCCTGCAGCGGGCTGATTTTCCCCTGAGGATAGAGGATCACCACGCGCACGTTTTTCAGGCCGTAGAACGCATGCGCCACCGCCGCGCCGGTATCGCCGGAGGTCGCCGTCAGAATGGTGACCGGCTGGTCGCCGGCCACTTCAGCCAGCATCTGCGCCATAAAGCGACCGCCGAAGTCTTTAAACGCCAGCGTCGGGCCGTGGAACAGCTCCAGACAGGCAATGTCGTCTTCGACCTGCGCCACCGGCGCCGGGAACTCAAAGGCGGCCTGCACGCGTTTGTGCAGCGCTTCTTCGCTGATTTCCTCACCGATAAACGCCGACAGAATACGCGCGCTGCGGGTCACGAAATCCAGCTTCAGCAGCTGGTCGATCTCGGTCAGTTCAAATTCCGGCAGCTCGAGCGGGAAAAACAGCCCCTGCTGTTTGCCCAGCCCCTGCTTGATCGCCTGTGCAAAGCTGACCTGCTCATTGTGATCTTTAAGGTTGTACAGTTTCATGCGTTATCCCAGTAGTCGAGCGCCTGCGGTATCCAGACGGCAAATATGAACAAAACCTTCGTCGTTTTGCAGATAGTGATTCTTCAGCCAGTCGGCCATCCGCTGGGCGGTGGCGCTATCGTCGCACACCGCAAACAGCGTCGGCCCGGAGCCGGAAATGCCGCAGGCCAGGGCGCCGATATCCTGCGCCGCCTTGCGCGCGTCGGCAAAGCCCGGCAGCAGGCGGGTGCGGTACGGTTCGGCAATCACGTCCTGCATCAGCTTGGCGGCCAGCTTGGGCTGCTGAGTATGGCAGGCATGAATAAAGCCGGCCAGATAGCGCCCGTGGCTGATGCAGTCCTGGCGGCGGTACTGCGCCGGTAAAATGGCGCGCGCCTCCGCGGTAGAAACCTTGATGCCCGGATACGCCATCACCCACAGCCACTCCTTAAAGCAGGGCACCTCCTGGCTGATATACCCCTCTTCCTCCAGCATCAGCTGCAGGCCGCCGAGGTAGCACGGCGCGACGTTGTCGTAATGCACGCTGCCGGAGATGCGTCCTTCCAGTTCGCCCATCAGCGCCAGCAGCTGCATCTTATCCAGCGGACGGTCGCAAAATTCGTTCATCGCCATCAGGCCGGCCACCACCGAACAGGCGCTGGAGCCTAGCCCGGAGCCGATCGGCATATTTTTTTCCAGCCGCATCGCCACCGGCACTTCGCGGCCGATCGCCTGGCAGAAACGCTGCCAGCACTGATACACAATGTTGTCCTTCGGGTCGGCCGGCAGCTTGCCGACAAAACGCCCGGCGTTTTCCAGGCTGAACTGCCCGGCGGCCTCAACGCTGACGCAGTCGCCCAGCAGCGTGCCGTCGACCGGCGAAACGGCGGCGCCCAGCACGTCGAAGCCCACGCTGACATTGCCGATCGAAGCCGGCGCATACACCTTAACCATATTAAACTCCCAACTTCCATGACAGCGTGCGCAGCAGGTCGGCAAACACCCCCGCTGCCGTCACATCATTACCGGCGCCATAGCCGCGCAGCACCAGCGGCAGCGGCTGATAATAACGGCTGTAGAACGCCAGCGCGTTCTCGCCGTTTTTCACTTTATACAATGGATCGTTGCCATCAACAGCGTCAATACGCACCTGGCAACGTCCCTCTTCAATCACCCCGACATAGCGCAATACCTTACCCTGCTCCGCCGCGTCGGCCACCCGGCGGTTAAACGCCGCGTCCAGCTCCGGCAGGCGCGCCAGGAAGCTGTCGGTATCGCCGCTGGCGTCAAACTCCGGCGGCAGCACCGATTGCACCTCAATATCGCTCAGCTCCAGGTTGTAACCCGCTTCACGCGCCAAAATCAACAGTTTACGGGCAACGTCCATCCCGGACAGGTCGTCACGCGGGTCCGGCTCGGTGTAGCCGTTGCTTTTTGCCTGCAGCGTCGCCGCCGACAGCGACATGCCCTCATCCAGCTTGCCGAAGATAAACGACAGCGAGCCGGACAGAATGCCGGAGAAACGCGTCAGCTCATCGCCGGCGTTCAGCAGGTTCTGCAGGTTTTCAATCACCGGCAGCCCGGCGCCGACGTTAGTGTCATAGAGGAATTTACGGCGCGAACCGGCCGCCGCCGCGCGCAGTTGATGATAGAAATTCATCGACGAGGTGTTGGCCTTCTTGTTCGGCGTCACCACGTGGAAGCCGTCGGCCAGGAAATCGACGTACTGATCGGCCACCGCCTGGCTGGAGGTGCAGTCGACAATCACCGGGTTAAGCAGGTGATACTCCTTCACCAGGCGAATCAGCCGCCCCAGGTTAAAGGTCTCCTGCGCCTCCGCCAGCCCTTCGCGCCAGCTGTCCAGCGCAATGCCGTGCACGTTGGTCAGCATGGCGCGCGAGTTGGCGATGCCGCACACCCGCAGGTCGATATGCTTTTGCTTCAGCCACTGCTGCTGGCGGTGGATCTGCTCAATCAGCGCGCCGCCGACGCCGCCGGTGCCAATCACAAACACTTCCAGCACCTGGTCGGTGTTGAACAGCATCTGGTGGCTGACGCGTACGCCGGTGGTGGCGTCGTCATTGCTGACCACCGCCGAGATGGAACGCTCGGAAGAGCCTTGGGCGATGGCAACAATATTGATATTGGCGCGGGCCAGCGCGGAGAAGAAGCGCGCCGAAATACCGCGCAGGGTGCGCATGCCGTCGCCGACCACCGAGATAATCGCCAGGTTTTCCGTGACGTCCAGCGGCTCCAGCAGGCCGTCTTTCAGCTCCAGATAGAACTCGTCGCCCAGCGCGCGGCGTGCGCGCAGCAGCTCGCCCTGCGGCACGCAAAAGCTGATGCTGTATTCGGATGACGACTGGGTGATCAGCACCACCGAGATGCCGGCGCGCGACATCACGGCAAACACCCGCGCCGCCATGCCGACCATGCCCTTCATGCCCGGGCCGGAGACGTTGATCATCGCCATGTTATTCAGGTTGGTGATGCCTTTTACCGGCGTCTCTTCATCCGCGCACTCGGCGCCGATCAGCGTGCCGGGCGCCTGCGGGTTGGAGGTGTTTTTAATCAGGCAAGGGATCTGGAACTGGGCGATGGGGGTAATGGTGCGGGGGTGGAGCACTTTGGCGCCGAAATAGGACAGCTCCATCGCCTCCTGATACGACATCGACTTCAGCAGTCTGGCGTCCGGCACGGTGCGCGGATCGCAGGTATATACCCCGTCGACGTCGGTCCAGATTTCACAGCAGTCGGCGCGCAGACAGGCCGCCAGCACCGCCGCGGAGTAGTCGGAGCCATTGCGCCCCAGCACCACCAGCTCGCCCTTGTCATTACCGGCGGTAAAGCCGGCCATCAGCACGACATGGTCGGCCGGGATGCCCATCGCGGCGATGCGCAGCGTGGATTCGGCGATATCGACGGTAGATTCCAGATAGTGCCCCTGTGCCAGCAGCTTCTCGACCGGGTTGATCACCGTAACCGGGAAGCCTTTCGCCTGAAACACCGCTTCCATGATGGCAATCGACAGTTTTTCACCGCGGCAGATGATGCCGGCGTTGACGCTGTCCGGGCATGTCCCCAGCAGCGCCACGCCGTGCAGCACCTGCTTGAGCTGCGCAAACTCATGCTCGACACGCGCCTTGAGGCGGTCGTGAGCAAAGCCCGGCAGCGCCTGCGCCAGACCGTGCAGCAGCTCGGCGAAGATACGCTCCGCGTCGCTCATATTTGGCAGAATGTCTTGCCCGGCCAGCGTTTTCTCCACCATCGCCACCAGGTGGTTGGTGATCTTCGCCGGCGCGGACAATACCGTCGCTACCTGTCCCTGACGGGCGTTGCTTTCCATAATATCGGCGACGCGCAGAAAACGTTCCGCATTCGCCACCGAAGTTCCGCCAAATTTCAGCACTCGCATCTCTGTTATCTCCCGAATTTAAGCCAAAAAAAAGCCCGCACTGCTAAGGTGCGGGCTTTTTTCTTCTTGTTTCCTGTACGCGTCAGCCCGCCCCGTTACCTGTGGTATCGGTGGTGGTAATAATTGTGGTGTTCAGGCTGATGTTTCGCATAACGTCTGTCTGTCTCATTTAATCCTCTGTCCCCTCTATTGGTTAAAGCAATCCCTACCCCAAGTCAAACTATTTCTTGTTTTTGCTCATTTTCCGTCCAGACGGCAAATTGGGAGATGGAACGGACAAAAAGGCAAAATTGCAGCATAAAAAAACAGTAATGCGGCAATTATGCAGACGATCGCGCTAAACAATCCGCGTATTCACCGGCCTTCACTTCGTCAGTTTTTTTTCAATATCGTGTAACAATGTATGCAACATCATCGTATCGCGACGCGGCAGCGACCCCAGCCGCTGCTGCAGCCAGTCGCGCAGCTTTTGGTCATCTTCAACCGCCAGATGATGCAACAACCGCTCGGCGCGCTGGCGCAGCGCCTGCAGCTGACCCGGGTCGGCGGCGGCTTCCGGCGCCGGCGCCGCGACGTTCATCAGCGCGGACAGCTGGTAGCAGTACACCATCACCGCCTGCCCCAGATTCAGCGAAGGGTAATCAGCCTGCATCGGCACGCCCGTCAGCAGATCGGCCAGCGCCAGCTCCTCATTGGTCAGCCCGGAATCTTCCCGGCCGAACACCAGCGCCGCCTGCCCGCACCACTGCCGGCGCTCTTCCAACTGGCCAAGCAGTTCCTGCGGCGTGCTGTAGTAGTGGAAACGTGCGCGGCTGCGCGCGGTGGTGGCGACGGTGAAGTCGACATCCGCCAGCGCCTGCTCCAGCGTGGCAAAGCGCTGCGTCGCATCCAGGATCTCACCGGCGCCGTGCGCCACCCAGCGGGCCGCCGGCTGCAGATGCGCATCGCTGTCGACGATGCGCAGCGAGCTAAAGCCCATGGTTTTCATCGCACGCGCTGCGGCGCCGACATTTTCCGGCCGCGCCGGCGCCACCAAAATGATATGTAACTGCATAGTACTCCACGGCGTTAAACGGCATCACGCGTTTTGTTTTCACTGCCGCCAGAATCTTTACAATCTAGCAACAAAAACACCAACATTTAATTGTGAGATAACAAAACGGGCAATTGAGTAAATAAATTTAATGTAATCTATATAAATATAATTTATTTCTTGGCGAACTTAATTATCAAAGCGTTATTCACGACTCACGGCCAATCATTCGAAAATTGTAACCTATCGACGTCAGCAATGCTGAATCGTTCACAGAATTTACCCTATGGCGACTTAAGCTGGCAGTTCTGTAAGTGTTTTTCACAAATCTGTTAACGTGCTACAATTGAATTTGATATATGTCAACAAAGCGTAGTTTTGTTGGGTGATGAATTCGGCATCTACTGTTATATTGCTGTTAATAGGGTTAGGATATGCGCCGTTTTGGCACCCTTGGGGTTAAAGGGAATAGCATCCCCACCAAGCTAGCGATCTTGTTGACATTAAGATGGAAAGTGCATCAAGAACGAGTTTCCGTACTTTAGTCATTTGGCATGAGGGAACGTGGCGATATCTCCGCCCTCCTCTGAGAAAACAAAGACTTCTGTACTTCCTGTTTTCTATTTTGTTGGCAATTTTAGGTAGCAAATATGCAGACCCCGCAAATTCTGATTGTCGAAGACGAGTTAGTCACTCGTAACACCCTGAAGAGCATCTTCGAGGCGGAAGGCTACATCGTGCATGAAGCCAATGATGGTGCAGAGATGCACAACATCCTGTCCGAAAATGACGTTAATCTGGTCATCATGGATATCAACCTGCCGGGTAAAAACGGCCTGCTGCTGGCGCGCGAGCTGCGTGAACAGGTCAGCGTCGCCCTGATGTTCCTGACCGGGCGCGATAACGAAGTGGACAAGATCCTTGGCCTCGAAATCGGCGCTGACGACTATATCACCAAACCGTTCAACCCGCGCGAACTGACCATCCGCGCGCGCAACCTGCTGTCACGCACCATGAACCTGGGCAGCGTCGGCGAAGAGCGCAAGCAGGTTGAAAGCTACAAGTTCAACGGCTGGGAGCTGGATATCAACAGCCGCTCGCTGATTGGCCCGAACGGCGAACAGTACAAGCTGCCGCGCAGCGAATTCCGCGCCATGCTGCACTTCTGCGAAAACCCGGGCAAGATCCAGTCGCGCGGCGAACTGCTGAAGAAAATGACCGGTCGCGAGCTGAAGCCGCACGACCGTACCGTCGATGTGACCATCCGCCGCATCCGCAAGCACTTCGAATCTACGCCGGATACGCCGGAAATCATCGCCACCATTCACGGCGAAGGTTACCGCTTCTGCGGCGAGCTAGAAGAGTAATTCTTACCGGCGGCAACATAAGAGGGGCCAGCCTGCTGTCCCCCCTTTTGCATGATTAGCGCGCGGCATTCCAGGGAATAATCGGCACGGCGCTGATGGCGTTTTTCGGCGAACCGTCCACCACCTTGTCCGAATAGGTCAGATAAACCAACGCATTACGCGTTGCGTCGTAGAAGCGCACCACCTGCAGCTTTTTGAACACCAGCGACGTGCGTTTCTGGAACACCACGCTGCCCTTGTTCTTGCCGTTTTTAATCTTGTCGCTCAGTTCGATCGGCCCGACCTGTGAGCAGGAAATCGCCGCGTCTGCGGTATCTTCCGCCAGCCCCAGTCCGCCTTTAATGCCGCCGGTCTTGGCGCGGCTGATATAACAAGTTACATTTTTAACGTCCGGATCGTCGAACGCCTCAACCACAATCTTGTGGTCCGGACCAAACAGTTTAAACACGGTATCCACCGAGCCAATCTGTTCAGCCTGTGCGCTATTGGCCGTGACGCCGGCCAGGCAGAACAATAATATCCATAATTTTTTCATCTAGTTAACTCCGAAAAATCCCAAACGATACGCCAACCATTATTATTAGTTTTATTTATGCATTGGAAGAAAAAAATAAGCTCCCTCCATCACGCTCCGCCTTTGTAGCACAGAGCGTGAAAAAAATCTTTGAGAGTCTCAGAGGAAAAAAATTGTTATTATGCGGCGGCGTCATTTCTTTGCGCCTGCGAAGATGCCCTCAGCCTCAGCGTTTTATGCACCACGACACTCCCGAGGCCAAGCGCGCAACGCATGCCAAAATTATTCGACTTGTATCAGGCTACGGCCCGCTCGCCGGCACAGCGCCGAACGTGTGACAAGGCGTGACCAGACGCCGTCATGATACAGCTTGAAGTAGACCGGGATTTAACGGCAGGGAACTCGCCGTTGATCACCAGCACCCGCGTAATGACTTAACATACCCGGGTTCCGACCCCAAAGCTCTACGAGGACGATCTATGGATCAAGCCGGTATCATTCGTGATCTGCTTAGCTGGCTGGAAAGCCATTTGGACCAACCGTTGGCGCTGGATAACGTGGCTGCCAAGGCGGGATATTCGAAATGGCATCTGCAACGGATGTTCAAAGATATTACCGGTAACGCCATCGGCGCTTATATCCGGGCAAGAAGACTGTCGAAAGCGGCAGTCGCGCTGCGCTTGACCAGCCGCCCAATACTGGATATCGCCCTGCAATACCGCTTTGACTCGCAACAGACCTTCACCCGAGCATTCAAAAAACAATTCGCCCAGACGCCTGCGTTGTATCGCCGGGCCGAAGACTGGAACGCGTTCGGCATCTGTCCGCCGATCCGTCTGGGGGCCTTCACGCTGCCGCAGCCGGAGTTCGTCACCCTACCGGAACAGCAGATGATCGGCCTGACGCAGAGCTACTCCTGTACGCTGGAGCAGATTTCCAACTTCCGCACCGAGCTGCGCACCCAGTTCTGGCGTCACTATCTGGGCGAGGCGACCACGCTGCCGCCGGTGCTGTACGGCCTGCACCACTCCCGCCCGAGCCAGGAGAAGGACGATGAGCAGGAGGTGCTGTACACCACCGCGCTGGAGCCGCATCACGTGCCCGACACCGTCAGCGAAGGGCAACCGATCACGCTGCAGGGCGGCGAATACGCGCTGTTCCGCTACGAAGGTCCGAGCGCCGGCCTGCAGGATTTCATCCTGACGTTATACGGCACCTGCCTGCCGCTGCTGGAGCTGACGCGCCGCAGAGGCTACGACATCGAGCGTTTCCACCCGAAGGGCAGCCGTCTGCCGCCGCAGCCGCCGACCGAGATCAACTGCGAATACCTGATCCCGATTCGCCGTTAACGCTGCAGTTCGTCCAACGCGGGCATGTCGAGGTGTGATACATCGCCCGCCGTTTCCACGATCCAGCCGGAGGCCAGCCACGGGCTCTGCTGATGGTCAACGCGCGACAGCGAACAGTTGCGCAGACGCAGACGACGTTCTGCATGCGCCGGCAGCCCCAGAATGGTGCCTATCAGGCAGCCAAGCGCGATACCGTGGCTGACGATCAGCGGTTTACTGCCTTCCGGCAGCATCAGGCAGCTCTCCAGCGCCGCGCGCATCCGCTCCGACAGTTCGCTCATTGATTCACCCTGAGGGATACGGGCGTCAGGCGTGCCGTCGACCATCTGTTTGCGCCATTGCTCTTCCTGCGGCGTCAGGCCGTCGATAAGACGCTCTTCCAACACTCCCATGTGCAGCTCGCGCAGACGCGGTTCAGCAATCACCTCACAGCCGCAGGCGTCGGCAATAATCTGCGCGGTGCGGCGGGTGCGCCCCAAATCACTGGTAATCACATGCGTGATGCCTTCGCGGCTGACGCGCTTGGCGACCAGCTGCGCCTGATGTTCGCCCATTGCGGTTAACGGGCTGTCGGACTGACCCTGAATGCGGCGTTCCGCATTCCATTCCGTTTCGCCGTGGCGAACAAGGTATACCTGTAACATTTTTCTTTTCCGTTATACTGCGTGAAACTTGAGTTTATCTTTCAGGGACCGCGTGTGCGCGCGACCGTGCGTAGAATAGGCTCTTAGCATAAGGATGCCAGACCCGTTATGTACCACGTTGTTGCTGCAACTACCAACCCGGCAAAGATCAAGGCTATTCAACAGGCCTTTGACGACACCTACGGCGCCGGCCAATGCCACATCGAACCCGTCGACGTCGCCAGCGGCGTGTCCGTGCAACCCATCGGCAATGCTGAAACCCGCACCGGCGCGCGCCAACGCGTGATGGAAGCGCGTCAGGCACGCCCGGAGGCCGACTTTTGGGTCGGGGTGGAAGCGGGAATTGAAGACGCGATGACCTTCGCCTGGATAACCATCGAAAATCCGCAGGGACGCGGCGAATCGCGTTCCGCCAGCCTGATGCTGCCGGCGGCGGTGCTGCAGGGGATCCACGCCGGACGCGAACTGGGCAGCGAGATGGCGGCCATCACCGGCAACGCCGATATCAAGCGCCAGGGCGGCGCCATCGCCATCTTCACCCACGGGCGGCTGAGCCGCACCAGCGTTTACCATCAGGCGCTGCTGCTGGCGCTGGCGCCGTTCATCAACCCGATTTATCAGCATTCCCAGCCACGCTAAGCGGACGGCGCTATGAGGCGTCGCTCAGCAGCTGTTGCTCCAGCCACTGCTTCAGCGCCGGCGGCGCCGCCTTCAGGCTGTTGGAGCCGCGGGTAATGGTCGCAATCCCGGCGCCCAGCTCATTTTTCAGCTCACGCTGGCTCATCTCGCCGCGCATCAGCTCCTGGATAATCCGCACGCGCGTGCCGAGGGCGGCGCGCTCGTCCGGCGTCAGCAGCAGCTGCATCAACGGTTGGTGCAGATCCCGATCGAAGGAACCCTGCAACAGCGCGACAAAACGCTGCCAGTCTTCATTGCCTTGTTCTGAAAGAGCAGGATCGTTGAGTGATAATTGCGTCATGGCGGCCACCATACTATTTGACTAGTACAGCAGCATACCATAACGCCCCGTAAATCAATAACGCCGCTGCCATTCCGCATCGGTCAACACGTTGGACGGCTGATGCATGAAATAGCGATAAAACGCGTCATAGGCCAGCACGTTCTTCACATAGCCGCGCGTTTCCGAGAACGGAATGCTCTCGATAAACGCCACCGCGTCAATCCGCCCGCCGCTGTTGCCCAGCCAGGTGTTCACCCGCGACGGACCGGCGTTATACGCCGCCGACGACAAAATGCGGTTGCGGTCAAACTGCTGGAACACCGACTCCAGATAGCTGGTGCCGATGGTAATGTTGGTCTGCGGATCGAACAGCTGGCTGGCGCTGCTGTAACCCGGAATGCCGAACTTCTGCACCGTGTGCTGCGCGGTGCGCGGCATCACCTGCATCAGCCCCGCCGCCCCGACCGGCGACTGCGCCTTCGGGTTCCAGGCGCTCTCCTGACGGGAAATCGCCATCGCATAGCTCTGCGTGATGCCTTTCCCGTCGGTGGCGCGGCGGTATTCATCCGGCCAGGCGATAGGGAAACGCTCTTCCAGGTGGTTCCACAGCTTACCGACAATGGTCGCCTGCACGCTCAGATCGGCCCACTTCTGCTCGAACGCGTAACGCGCCAGCGCTTCCTGCTCCGGCTGGCTGCGGCTGGCCACGTAGGCGTTCCACTCACCGCGCGCCAGGTTATCCATATTCCAGTACATCAGTTCGCGCACCCGCGCGACTTCCGGGCCGCTCACCAGCGAGGTGCGCGGCGTGGCCGCCACCGCCACCATGATCGGATAGCTTACATTCAGCTTCTGCGCGGCCACCATCGGATAGAAACCGCGCTCATTCATCAGGCGGCGCAGCATCTCTTCGCCTTGCTGACGGTTGCCCTCATCCATCAGCATCGCGGCGCGCCAGTAGCGCCATTCGTCTTTATTACGCGACTCTTCCGGCAGACGCGCCAGCCAGGTTTTCAGCCCGGCGCGGTCGCCGGTGCCGAGCGCCATGCGCACCCGCCTTTCCAGCAGCGACGGCGACTGGCTGCGCAGGATCACGCTGTCGCGCCACTGCGCCTGCTCGTCGGTCGCATCGTTGCCCATCAGGCGCCATGCCACCGCCTCCTCCAGCGCCAGCCGGTCGCTCTCGCTCATTTTTTGCAGACGTGCCAGCGTCGGAATCATCGCGCGCGCGTTCTCCGCGTCCTGACGCGCCAGGCGGGTAAAGGCGATCTGGGTGACCGAGCGGGTAAAGTCGGTCGGGCCGGCGCTGCGCGCAAACCCTTCCACGCTGGCCGGATCGTTTTGCAGACTCACCAGCGCATCGCCCATGGTCTGATAGTCCGACGGCAGCTGCCGCGACAGGTGCGTCACCAGCCCGCCGTTGCCCTCTTTCAGCGCCAGTTTCATGCGCTCCAGCGTGGCCAGCGGCGTTTGCTCGCCGGACGACTGCCAGACGCTGAACAGTTTATCGCAGGCGTTCGGCAGCGATTTCCCCGACTGCCAAATCTCTTTCACTCCGCGCCAGGCGGCCTGCTGCTCGCCGGTCGCCCACTGGGCATAATAGTAGTTACAGCGCGCGGCGATGGGTTTCGGCGCCTGCGGGCTGAAGGCCAGCAGGCCGCGCCAGTCTTCACGGCGCGCCAGTTCGTTGACAAAGCGCGACGACAGCGATTTGGCCGGCGGCAAGGTCGGATGCTGGCGAATAAACGTCTCCACCTGCTGATAGCTGACGCTGCCAAGATCCTGCGTCAGCTGACGGTATTCCAGATACGGATAAAGCGGATAGTCGCGCAGCGTCGGCATCAGCTGGGCCACTACATCCATTTGCTTATTGTCCCAGGCCTGTTTGACCTGCTGATAACGCTCGCGCTGGGCGTCCAGCGAATCAGCCGCCGCCGCGCCCGAGAAAGCCGTCAGACACACGCCAATTGCCAGAAGCCGCCACTTGTCCACCTTGACCATACTGATTGTTTCCTCGCTGGTTGTCTTGTCTTAAACCGCTTACCGCGGGCGAAGTGCGCTGCGTCGAACGCTATGTCTCATCATAGACAGCATAAAACGCTATCCATTCACCAAAAGTTGCCGGCGCCAAGCGGGCCGCAGGCGAAACAGGTTTCTACCCTGTCCGTTCACGGCGGCGGAAACCACCTGATTATTCTGAATCGCTCCGCTTTCTGCCCGCCGTCACGTACACGGTACGGCTTTTACGGCACGAAAAAGCGCCTGCGCGGCAGGCCGCGTTTTTTCTTCATGCAAAAACAAGTAAGATAATTCTTATAAAACGCCATATAAACCGCACAACGGCGGCTGATTATAATACAATCCGCGCAAATTATAGGTTATATAATGTCCGTCAGAGTGAGCGACCTTTCACTTTTCACCATGATTTTTCTTTATTTTTTCAGGTAACGCTGCAGGAACAGGCAACATTGGCCCATGAAGATATTTAAGCACGCCGGCAGCGCAACCCACACCGCCAGGGGCTTCTTCCGGAGCTTATTTTTCTCTCGTCCCTATGTTCTCGGGCTGCTCCTGCTGATGTCGTTTGCCGGCCGGGGCGCCACAGAAAATACCGAGCAGGTGCAGTCGCGCACCCAGGCCGTCACCACCGTGGTGTTGGGTATTATCAGCTATACCCGCTGGCCCACGCCGCCCAATCCCGTCCGTTTATGCGTCACCGCGCCAACACACTACGCCGACGGCCTGTTCAACCCGCTGCTGCTGCAGGCCCCGCATCCGATTAAAACCCAGCGCCTGCCGCTCGACAGCGACCAACTGGCGCAGCAGTGCGACGTGATCTACCTCGGCGAAGTCAGCAATGCGCAGCGCCAGGCGCTGATCCCGCGCATCGCCGGCCATTCGGTGCTCGTCATCAGCGAAAACGATACAGAGTGCAGTTCAGGCAGCGCTTTTTGTCTGCAACCGCACGGTGGGCAGATCGGTTTTAAAGTCAACCTGGATGCGCTGGCACGCAGCGGCGTGCGCGTGCACCCCAACGTACTGCAGTTGGCGCGTAAGCTGGAGTCGTCATGATGGGGCTATTTCGCAGAAAACGCGCCGCCCATGTACGGCCGACGCTGGGCCAGGTGCTGCAGCGCATGAACCTGAGCCTGGCGCTGATCGCCGTCGGCACCGCCGGCATCTTCCTGACGCTGGTCGCCCTGTTTGCGCTGCGCGCCTACGCCAATCACAACCTGCACCTGATCGCCCGCTCCATCAGCTATACGGTGGAAGCCGCGGTGGTGTTTGACGATCGCAGCGCCGCGCGCGAGGCGCTGATGCTGATCGCCTCCAATGAAGAGGTGTCGGAAGCCAAGATTCTGAATAAGGACGGCAGACTGCTGGCCTACTGGCGCCATCCCAAAGACGGCCCGCTGCACGCTCTGGAGCAGATGGTCGCACGCTGGGCGATGCCGGAAGCCATTGAGCTGCCAATCACCCACGAAGGCAAACAGGTCGGCAAAGTCTGGCTGAGCGGCCACGGTGGCAGCCTGCTGCGCTTTCTACTGCGCGGGCTGGCCGGCATTATCGCCTGCCTGGCGCTCAGCACTCTGTGCGCCCTGATCCTGTCGCGGCGCATGCTGCGCGGCATCGTACGATCGCTGAACGATATCGCCAACGTCGCCCACGTGGTGCGCAGCGATCGCAGCTTCGGCCAGCGGGTGCCGTCAGCACCGATTGCCGAGCTGCACGAACTGAGCAACGACTTCAACGGCCTGCTGGAAGAGCTGGAAACCTGGCAGGCGCACCTCAAGCAGGAAAATGATTCACTGACCCACCGCGCCACCCATGACAGCCTGACCGGCCTGCCGAACCGCGCCTTTTTTGAAAGCCGGCTCAGCCATGCCCTGAACCACATTGCCGCCGAAGAAAAGCTGGCGGTGCTGTTTATCGACGGCGACCGTTTTAAAGAGGTCAACGACAGCCACGGCCACGCCGCAGGCGACGCGGTGCTGACCGCCATCGCCGGCCGCATCCGCGCCCAGCTGCGCGACGGCGACGTGGTAGCGCGCCTGGGCGGCGATGAGTTCGCCGTGCTGCTGTCGCCGGTGCGCCGGCAGGCGGACGTCACGCACATCGCCGACAAAATTATCAGCAGTATGGCGCAGCCGGTAGCGCTGCCGAACCAGGAACAGGTGATCGCCTCACTCAGTATTGGCATTGCCTTCTACCCCGATCATGCGGCAACGCCTCAGGGGTTGCTGCACGAAGCCGATGACGCCATGTATCAGGCGAAGCATCGTTATCACGGAGGTTGGCGGCTGGCGACCCAGAAATAGCCACCCCAACCGATCAAGAGGAAAACAGGGAATCATTATGATCAAGCAACGCTTCACACGACCTTTCTCACTGCTGGCGATGATGTTTATCGCCGTGCTGGCGCTGGCCGGCTGCCAGAGCAAACAGGGGCTCACGGCAGAGCAGATAGCGCTGCTGCAGGCGCAGGGGTTTAAGCTGACCGATAAAGGCTGGGAGTTCGGCATGTCCGACAAGGTGCTGTTCGGCAATAACGTCGGCAAACTCAGCCCGGAAAGCGCGGAAACCGTGCAGAAAATGGGGCGCGCGCTGCTGAGCGTCAATATCGTTAAATTCCGCCTGGACGGCCATACCGACAACTATGGCGAAGACAGCTACAACGACCAGCTGTCGCTGCGCCGCGCCAACACCGTCGCCGACCAGCTGGCCAGCGTCGGCATTCCGCGCGCCGATATCGAGACCCGCGGCATGGGTAAACGCGACCCGGTCGCCGATAACCGCACCGCGAAGGGCCGCGCCGAAAACCGCCGCGTTTCTATCATCGTCACGCCATAATCTGCCATAAAATGCGCCTTTCCGGGCGCATTGCCATCATATACCCTACATCATTCGGGTTGCAGGCAGACGGCAAAGGAGTGAATCCCGATGCGCTTACGCAAGTCAGGAATTCAGCTGACTGAGCACCGCCAGCGCACCTGCGGCTTGAAGTATGACGGGTAGACTTGGCGATTGTCATACGATAGCTGGGATCGAATGCAAAAACGGGCTACACTCCCGCCTCAGACATCCTGAATGAAATCCAGCGGCTTTCAAACGGCGGCCATCGGCGCGCCTCTTGAAAGCCCTCAACGGTAAACCGATATAGCGAGGCTCGAGCAACGTGGCTCAATACGTCTATACCATGCACCGCGTCGGCAAAGTAGTACCGCCGAAGCGTCATATACTGAAAAACATCTCCCTCAGCTTCTTCCCGGGGGCCAAAATCGGCGTACTGGGCCTGAACGGCGCCGGTAAGTCCACCCTGCTGCGCATTATGGCCGGCATCGATAAAGACATCGAAGGCGAAGCGCGCCCGCAGCCGGGCATCAAAATCGGCTACCTGCCGCAGGAGCCGCAGCTGAATCTGCAGCACACCGTACGCGAGTCGGTAGAAGAGGCGCTGTCAGAAGTGGTCGGCGCGCTGAAACGTCTGGACGAAGTGTACGCGCTGTACGCGGAAGAAGACGCCGACTTCGACAAGCTGGCCGCCGAACAGGGCCGTCTGGAAGAGATCATCCAGGCGCATGACGGCCACAACCTCAACGCCCAGTTGGAGCGCGCCGCCGATGCGCTGCGCCTGCCGGAATGGGACGCCAAAATCGAACATCTGTCCGGGGGTGAACGCCGCCGCGTGGCGCTGTGCCGCCTGCTGCTGGAAAAACCGGACATGCTGCTGCTGGACGAACCGACCAACCACCTGGACGCCGAATCCGTCGCCTGGCTGGAGCGCTTCCTGCACGACTTCGAGGGCACCGTGGTGGCGATTACCCACGACCGTTACTTCCTCGACAACGTCGCCGGCTGGATCCTCGAGCTGGATCGCGGCGAGGGCATCCCGTGGGAAGGCAACTACTCCTCCTGGCTGGAGCAGAAAGACGAGCGTCTGGCGCAGGAAGCCTCTGCCGAAGCCGCACGCCGCAAATCCATTGAGAAAGAGCTGGAGTGGGTGCGTCAGGGCGCCAAAGGCCGTCAGTCAAAAGGCAAGGCCCGTCTGGCCCGCTTTGAAGAGCTGAACAGCACCGAATACCAGAAACGCAACGAGACCAACGAACTGTTCATTCCGCCTGGAGCGCGACTGGGCGACAAAGTGGTCGAAGTCAGCAACCTGCATAAATCCTACGGCGACCGCGTGCTGATCGACGATCTGTCGTTCTCGCTGCCGAAGGGCGCCATCGTCGGCATTATCGGCCCGAACGGCGCCGGTAAATCCACCCTGTTCCGCATGCTTTCCGGCGCAGAGCAGCCGGACAGCGGCAGCATCGTGCTGGGCGACACCGTCAAGCTGGCCTCGGTCGATCAGTTCCGCGACAGTATGGACGACAAGAAAACCGTGTGGGAAGAAGTCTCCGGCGGTCAGGACATCATGCGCATCGGCAACACCGAAATGCCGAGCCGCGCCTACGTCGGCCGCTTTAACTTCAAGGGCGTCGATCAGGGCAAACACGTCGGCGAACTGTCCGGTGGTGAACGCGGCCGTCTGCACCTGGCCAAGCTGCTGCAGGTTGGCGGCAACGTGCTGCTGCTCGATGAACCGACCAACGACCTGGATATCGAAACCCTGCGCGCGCTGGAAAACGCCCTGCTGGAGTTCCCGGGCTGCGCGCTGGTGATCTCGCACGACCGCTGGTTCCTCGACCGTATCGCCACCCACATCATCGACTATCAGGATGAAGGCAAGGTGGAGTTCTTCGAAGGCAACTTTACCGAATACGAAGAGTACAAGAAGCGTACGCTGGGCGCCGACGCGCTGGAGCCGCACCGCATCAAGTACAAGAAGATCGCCAAATAAGCGCCCTTCTCTTCGCTCAGGCCCGCTAGCGCGGGCCTTTTTTATGGGTGCAACTGACTACGCCCCGCCGCCGTACCGCGCCAGCTGCGCGTCTCGTCAAGGCGGACATTGTAGATAAGAGACAAAGGCAAAGATGGAGTATTTCGCCATCATCAACGATACGTCATGGTTTTACCGTCCTGGCGGTGACGAAAAACCTAACGTAATTACGTCAACGATGGCGCAGTTCGCGCCCGGCCGTTGCGGCGAGCGCACTATCGGCTAATTCAGCCCGCCTGCGGCACGTTTTTCACCCGGCCGACGTCCGCCGCCATCAGCTGCTGCACCAGCTCCACGCAGCGCAGGAAGCGCTCATCATAGTCGCTGGACTCAACGCGCACGTACTCGATGTTGTTGGCGTGCAGCATCGCCTCCAGCAGATCCTGAAAGGCCTTGCGTTCGCCGGGGCTGCCCAGGCTGCGCAAGCCGTCCGCCACCCACGGCGTGTTGTTCTCCAGCAGGATCACCAGGTCAAAGCGGTACTCGTCGATCAGCGCCTGCACAAAGGGGTGCTCCCGCCCTTCGTACTTTTTGCAGAACGCCTGGGTGGTGACAAAGTCGGTATCGATAAACGCCACCTTGTTGGCGTACTTCACCGCAAAGTCCACGTACTGCGCCTGCCCCAGGGCAATCTTGTCGTAGTCGGAGTACTGCAGCGCCATCTCGTCGCCCCCCAGATGAGAGAACACATAATCGCGGCCATACTCCCAGGCGCTGGTGGTATTGAAAATATTGGCCAGTTTGTTGACCAGCGTTGATTTACCGCTGGATTCGCCGCCCAGTATCGCCACGGTGCGCACAAAGAACGGCTTCACTTCGGTAGGAATATATTCCCAGTAGCGGAACGGATCCTGACGGATCTGCCGGCCGCTGATCTTCATAAACGAACGTTCGGGGTCGATCAGAATGGTTTCCGTCGCCAGATACTCGCGATAGCGCGGCGCATCCTGCGTTTCGCTGGAGTAGATCACGCTCGGCATAATGCCCTGCTGTTCCATAAACTGCTTCATGCCGTTGCTCCACACGCCCCAGCCGTGCGGATAGGGTTCGATGCCCTGTTCGTCGAACGCGTGAATATGGATGTTCTTCTGATACTTGAAGGTTTGCAGCAGCCAGCGCAGCCGGTCGCTGACCGTCGGCTGCTGCGACATCGAACTGTTGTCAAACAGCTCGCGGTCGCGCGGCTCGTCGTAACACAAAATCACATGCAGCTCGTCCACCTGGCTGCAGGCGCGCTGGATCAGATAAATATGGCCGGTATGCAGCGGGTAAAATTTACCAAACACTACGCCGACCTTTTTCTCCCGGCGCGGAAACTCCAGGCCCAGGAAACGGTGCAGCGCCTCCAGCTTCTGCGCGCTGGGGCTCTTGATTTTGTCATTAAGCAGCTGGCTAAGGTAGCCTTTGGTCATACCGCTGGCGTCCGCCACCTGTTGCAGTGTGCGCCCCTGCTGTTTAATCGCCGCTTTCAGATAATCAAATTGCCGCATCACGCCTCCTGTTCAATATGCTAAACACGTTAGCACAGATTCCTGATTTCGGCGGCCATTAAAACTCGTCCAGCACCGCCAGCGCATCCGCCAGCTTTTTCACGCCGAACACCTGCATATTGGCCGGCATCTTTTTCGGCACGTTGGCGTGCGGCACGATGGCGCGCTTAAAGCCGTGCTTGGCCGCTTCCGAAATGCGCTCCTGCCCGCTCGGCACCGGACGGATTTCACCGGCCAGCCCCACTTCGCCGAACACCACCAGATCTTGCGGCAGCGGCCGGTCGCGCAGGCTGGAGACCAGCGACAGCAGCAGCGCCAGGTCGGCGCTGGTTTCCGCCACCTTTACGCCGCCGACCACGTTGACGAACACGTCCTGATCCGCCATCTGCAGGCCACCGTGACGGTGCAGCACCGCCAGCAGGATCGCCAGACGGTTCTGCTCCAGCCCCACCGCCACGCGGCGCGGGTTGGACATCATCGAGTGATCCACCAGCGCCTGAATCTCCACCAGCAGCGGCCGCGTGCCTTCCCACACCACCATCACCGAGCTGCCGGAGGTCACCTCGCCACGGCTGAGGAAAATCGCCGACGGGTTGCTGACCTCACGCAGGCCCTGCTCGGTCATGGCGAACACGCCCAGCTCATTGACCGCGCCGAAGCGGTTCTTGTGGCTGCGCAGGGTGCGGAAGCGGGAGTCGGCGTCGCCGTCGAGCAGAATCGAACAGTCGATGCAGTGCTCCAACACCTTCGGCCCGGCCAGCGAGCCGTCTTTGGTGACGTGACCGACCATCACGATCGCCACGCCGCGGGTTTTGGCAAAGCGCGTCAGGTAAGCGGCGGTTTCGCGCACCTGCGCCACGCTGCCCGGCGAGGACTGGATGTCCGCCATATGCATCACCTGAATCGAGTCGATCACCATCAGCTTCGGCTGCTCCTGCTCGGCGATCAGGCAGATTTGCTCGATGCTGGTTTCCGACAGCATATTCAGGTTGCCGGTCGGCAGCCCCAGGCGGTGCGCACGCATCGCCACCTGCTGCAACGACTCTTCGCCGGTGACGTACAGCGTTTTCATCTGCTCGGACAGTTTGCACAGCGTCTGCAGCAGCAGGGTACTCTTGCCGGCGCCGGGGCTGCCGCCGATCAGAATGGCGCTGCCCGGCACCACGCCGCCGCCGAGCACGCGGTCAAACTCCAGAAAGCCGGTGGAAAAACGCGGCAGTTCCTCCAGGCTGATCTCCGACAGCCGCTGCACCTTGCTGACGCCGCCGTTCTCGCCGGCATAGCCGCTGAAGCGTTCATTGCGCGCCGCGGCGGGCGAGGCGGCCAGACGAACCTCGGTAATGGTATTCCAGGCCTGGCATGCGCTGCACTGCCCCTGCCAGCGCGGATAATCCGCCCCGCACTCATTACATACAAACGCCCGTTTTGCCGCTTTTGCCACGTCTTACCTCTTGAAAAATACTGATTTGCTGATGATGCGGCCCGCGCGCGGCGGGCTGCGATTAGCGCACTTCGTGCTTCAGGCTGCCGCTCAGTACGCATAATACGCCGATCAGATCGGCATGACGAATCGCCACCTGCGCCTGGCCATACACCGTCGGCTTGGCGTGATAGGCGATGCCCAGCCCCGCCGCCTG
This sequence comes from Serratia sp. FGI94, assembly GCF_000330865.1. Classification (NCBI taxonomy): domain Bacteria; kingdom Pseudomonadati; phylum Pseudomonadota; class Gammaproteobacteria; order Enterobacterales; family Yersiniaceae; genus Serratia; species Serratia sp. FGI94. The sequence continues at coordinate 659,218 of NC_020064.1, read as the reverse complement.
CATCATTTTCACATCGTTGGCGCCGTCGCCGATCGCCACCGTCTGCTGCGGCGCAATGCCCAGCTTTTCCGCCAGCTGCGTCAGCGTATCGGCCTTGTACTGGGCATCGACAATCGGCCCCACCACCTCGCCGGTCAGCTTGCCGTCGCGGATTTCCAGCTCATTGGCGGCCACCGCCACCAGCTTCAGCGTGTCGCGCAGGTATTCGGCATAGTAGGTGAAGCCGCCGGAAGCGATGGCAACGTGCCAGTCGAGCGCCTGCAGCTTACGCACCAGATTAACCAGCCCCGGCATCAGCGGCAGGTTGTCGCGCACCTGTTTCAGGATATTGGCATCGGCGCCCTTCAGCGTGCCGACCCGCTGCCGCAGGCTGTCGGAAAAATCCAACTCGCCGCGCATCGCCCGCTCGGTCACTTCAGACACCTGCTCGCCGACGCCCGCCAGCTTGGCGATTTCATCGATGCACTCGATCTCGATCGCGGTGGAATCCATATCCATCACCAGCAGCCCCGGCGTGCGCAGATGCGGGATCTTGCCGAGCGGCGCCACGTCCAGCCCGCTTTCCGCCGCCAGCGTTTTGGCGCGCGCCGTCAGCGTGCCGGCCAGGCGCACCACCTGATAATCCTCCACCCGCCAGGCGGTGACGATCACCATCGCCGCGCCGAGCCGGCGCTGGAACTGCGTGATGCTCTCCTTATCCAGTTCTCTGCCATACAATAGCCAACCGGTGTGGCCCGCCCAATAATCCAGCGGCATCACTTCGTCACCGCTCAGCGAAAGGGGAAGGCCCGGCCATTGGGAGATCTCGGCCGGGAGGTCACAATAGGTCAAACTATTCGACATCATTAACTCCTGAAGGGGCAGCTTGGGTATACCCGCCTGATTCTACGTTGCGACGGCGTGAAACCAAAGCGGTGACGGCGGGCAAAGACAGGCAAGACGCGTGCTATACCCTCAATCATTCGCGTTGCAGGAAGGCGGCAGAAGAAGGCATGCCGGTGCGCGGGCTCAGGCCGGTGCAGCGCCCTGCAACGTGAAGCATCACGGGTATAAAACAGCCCACCAAGCTATCCTATCGGGCCGGCTTCTGGCAACATAAACTCTCTCTGAGATTAAGGAAGCCGTATGGCTAAAGCCAAACTAAAATTTCGCCTGCACCGCACCGCCATCATTCTGATTTGTCTGGCGTTATTAGTGCTACTGATGCAGGGCGCCTCCTATTTTAGCCTGAGCCATCAGCTGGCGCGTTCCGAGCAGGTGGAGGATCTGGCGCAGACCCTGACGAAACAGGTCGCCTTCAGCCTGGCGCCGCTGCTCGACGACGACAGCGATATTGATAATCAGCGCATCGACGCCATCCTCAGGCAGATGACTGACCACAGCCGCATCCTGGACGCCAGCGTCTATCAGCTGGACGGCACGCTGATCGCCCACGCCGGGGAAACCATCAGCGTACGCGATCGCCTGTCGCTCGACGGCAAGCGCGCCGGCGGCTACTTCAATAATCAGCTGGTTGAGGCCATTCAGTGCAAAGACGGTCCGTGCGGTTTTATCCGCATCACCCTGGATACCCACGTGCTGGCGACCGAAGCCAAACAGGTGGATAACACCACCAACCTGCTGCGGCTGATGATGCTGCTGTCGCTGGCCATCGGCATTATCCTGGCGCGCTGCCTGCTGCAGGGCCGCCGCAGCCGCTGGCAGCAGTCGCCTTACCTGCTGACCGCCAACGCGCCGCTGGCCGACGGCGACGATGACAAGCAGGAGCAGGAAAGCGCCGCGCCGGCCTCCGGCGACGACGAAGCGCGCAAGCCGTAGCGCCCGCTGCGCATAAAAAACGCCGGTCGGGTTGGCCCCACCGGCGTTATTGTCACCACGGCGGCAATACGCCGCCAGGCGGACACGCTTACGCTTTATCGCCCAGCAGCACGGACTCCAGCGCGATAACGATCATTTCGTTAAAGGTGGTCTGACGCTCTGCGGCGGTGGTCTGCTCGTGGCGCAGGATATGGTCGGACACGGTGCAGATGGTCAGCGCTTTACAGCCGTACTCTTCCTGCATTTCCGCCACCACGCCGTAGATGCCGGCCGCTTCCATCTCTACGCCCAGAATGCCGTACTTTTTCAGCACCTGGAACATATCCGGATCCGGCGTATAGAACAGATCGGCAGAGAAGATGTTGCCGACGCGCGCCGGGATGTTCTGCGCGGCCGCGGCGTCAACCGCGTTGCGCACCATGTCGAAATCCGCAATCGCCGCGAAGTCGTGGTCTTTAAAACGCAGGCGGTTCACTTTGGAGTCGGTGCAGGCGCCCATGCCGATCACCACGTCGCGCAGTTTGATATCGTCGCGCACCGCGCCGCAGGAACCCACGCGGATCAGTTTCTTCACGCCGAACTCCGCAATCAGTTCACGCGCGTAAATGGAGCAGGACGGGATGCCCATACCATGACCCATAACGGAAATTTTGCGGCCTTTGTAAGTACCGGTGAAGCCCAACATGCCGCGCACGTTGTTCACTTCCACCGCATCTTCCAGGAAGGTTTCCGCGATATATTTCGCGCGTAACGGGTCGCCCGGCATCAGAACGACGTCTGCGAAATCACCCATTTCGGCGTTAATGTGCGGAGTTGCCATAATTATTTTCCTTCTACTATCGTCATGAATAAAAATGCGCCGGGGTATTCCCCCGGCGCCAACTGCGTATTAGAACATAGTCTTGCCATATTCCATTGGCGACAGACCAAAATAATTCGCAACGGTCTGGCCAATATCGGCAAAGGTTTCACGGTGGCCCAGCGAACCCGGTTTCACGTTCGGGCCGTAGACCAGCACCGGAATGTGCTCACGCGTATGATCGGTGCCGCCCCAGGTCGGGTCGCAGCCGTGGTCGGCGGTGAAGATGATCATATCGTCGTCTTTCACCCGCTTCAGCAGCTCCGGCAGGCGGCGGTCAAACAGTTCCAGTGCGGCGGCATAGCCCGCCACGTCGCGGCGGTGGCCGTAAGAGGAGTCAAAATCGACAAAGTTGGTGAACACGATGGTGTTGTCGCCGGCCTGCTCCATCTCTTTGACGGTGGCGTCAAACAGCGCGTCAATCCCGGTCGCCTTAACCTTTTTGGTGATGCCGACGTTGGCGTAGATATCGGCAATCTTGCCGATGGACACCACTTCGCCGCCCTTCTCATCCACCAGCTTTTTCAGCACGGTCGGCGCCGGCGGCTCCACCGCCAGATCGTGACGGTTGCCGGTGCGCTGGAAGTTGCCCGGCTTGTCGCCGACGAACGGACGGGCGATCACGCGGCCGATGTTGTAGCCGCCTTCGGTCAGTTCCTCACGGGCGATTTCGCACAGTTCATACAGGCGATCCAGACCGAAGGTTTCTTCATGACAGGCAATCTGGAAGACCGAGTCCGCCGAGGTGTAGAAAATCGGCTTGCCGCTCTTCATGTGTTCTTCGCCGAGCTGATCGAGGATCACCGTACCGGAAGAGTGGCAGTTGCCGAGGTAGCCCGGCAGCTTGGCGCGCTCCACCAGCTTATCCAGCAGTTCCTGCGGGAAGCTGTTGTGTTCGTCTTTAAAGTAGCCCCAGTCGAACAGTACCGGCACCCCGGCGATTTCCCAGTGGCCCGACGGCGTGTCCTTACCGGAAGAAAGCTCGCTGGCATAGCCGTAAGCGCCAATGATGTCGGCATTTTCGTCCAGTCCCGGCGGGAAGCTGCCGGTAGACTCCTGCGCCGCCTTGCCCAGGCCGAGGCGGCTGAGGTTCGGCAGGGTCAACGGGCCGCTGCGGCCGTGGTCTGCTTCGCCGCGCGCGCACATTTCGGCAATGTGGCCCAGGGTATCCGAGCCTTTGTCGCCAAAACGTTCAGCGTCGGCGCTGGCGCCGATGCCAAATGAGTCCAGAACCATAATAAATGTACGTTTCATTGTTTTCTCCCGCGTGATTCCACGCTCTGACGGCGCAATACGCGCCGCCTCGATTAAATAAATGGCCTTACTGGGTGATGCGTTTATACACCACCGGCGTCGCTTCCGGCGCCTGGTCGCTCAGCGTCATCGCGCCGCGCACCGCGTCGGCCGCCTGCTGCCAGCTCTCCTCGTCGTTGGCGTGGATCACCGCCAGCGGCTGTTTGGCGTCAATGCGGTCGCCCAGGCGCGCCATATCGGTCAGCCCGACGCTGTAGTCGATGCTGTCGGTGGCGCGGCGACGGCCGCCGCCAAGGGTCACCACCGCCATGCCCAGTTCACGGGTATCCATGGCGCTGACGATGCCTTCACGCTCGGCGTACACCGGCTTGCTCAGCGTCGCCGTCGGCAGGTAGCTGTCGTAACGCTCAACAAAGTCGCTCGGACCCTGCTGCGCCGCCACCATGCGGCCGAAGACTTCCGCCGCCTTGCCGTTATCCAGCACCGCCTGCAGTTTGGCGCGCGCATCGGCGTCATCCTGCGCCAGGCCGCCGGAGAGCAGCATTTCCACGCACAGCGCCATGGTGACTTCCAGCAGACGCGGGTTGCGGTATTCACCGGTCAGGAAGCGTACCGCTTCGCGCACTTCCACCGCGTTGCCGGCGCTGGACGCCAGCACCTGGTTCATATCGGTCAGCAGCGCCGTGGTTTTGCAGCCGGCGCCGTTGGCGACGCCAACGATGGCCTGCGCCAAATCTTCCGACAGCGCATAGGTCGGCATAAAGGCGCCGGAGCCTACTTTCACGTCCATCACCAAGGCATCCAACCCTTCCGCCAGTTTCTTGGCCAGGATCGAACCGGTGATCAGCGGAATGGAGTCCACGGTGGCGGTAATATCGCGCGTGGCATAGAAGCGTTTGTCCGCCGGGGCCAGCGAACTGGTCTGGCCGATAATCGCAACGCCGACCTCTTTGATGATTTTACGGAAAGCGGCGTCATCCGGGAAGATATTAAAGCCGGGAATGGCTTCCAGTTTATCCAGGGTGCCGCCGGTGTGGCCCAGACCGCGGCCGGAGATCATCGGCACGTAGCCGCCGCAGGCCGCCACCATCGGGCCGAGCATCAGCGAGGTTACGTCGCCCACGCCGCCGGTGGAGTGCTTGTCCACCACCGGACCGTTGAGATCCAGGCTCTTCCAGTCCAGTACCGTGCCGGAATCGCGCATCGCCATGGTCAGCGCCACGCGCTCCGGCATGGTCATATCATGAAAATAGATGGTCATCGCCAGCGCGGCGATCTGCCCTTCGGAGACGACGTTATCGCGGATGCCGTTAATAAAGAAGCGGATTTCCTCTTCGCTCAGCGGCTGACCGTCACGTTTCTTACGAATGATTTCTTGTGCCAGGAACAAAATGTCCTCCTGCAATATGCGTGTGCAGTGTTGTCAAAGACGCCCCGGACGCGCCGGGGCGAAAGCGAGAATCAGTAGCCGCTGCCGGACGTCTGCGCGCTGTAGCCCAGCGTGGTCAGCAGGCTGGCCAACAGGCTGGAGGCGCCGAAACGGAAGTGCCGTGCATCAGCCCAGTCTGCGCCCATGATACGCGCGGCAAGTTGCAGATAATGCTGCGCCTCTTCCGCAGTGCGTACGCCGCCGGCCGGCTTGAAGCCCACCTGCGCGCCGACGCCCATATCGCGGATCACCGACATCATCAGCTCAGCGCTTTCCAGCGTGGCGTTCACCGGTACTTTGCCGGTTGAGGTTTTAATAAAGTCCGCCCCGGCGTTGATGGAGATTTCAGACGCCTTGCGGATCAGCGCCGCGTCCTTCAGCTCGCCGGTTTCGATAATCACTTTCAGCAACACATTCGCTTCGGCGCAGGCCTGCTTGCACTGTTTCACCAGATCGAAGCCCACCTGCTCATTGCCGGCCATCAGCGCACGGTAAGGGAACACCACGTCCACTTCATCGGCGCCGTAGGCGATGGCCGCACGGGTTTCCGCCAGCGCGATAGCAATATCATCGTTACCGTGCGGGAAGTTGGTGACGGTGGCGATGCGGATATCCGGCGTGCCCTGCTCGCGCAGCGTTTTACGGGCGATCGGGATGAAGCGCGGGTAAATGCAGATGGCAGCGGTGTGGCCCGCCGGGCTGTTCGCCTGACGGCACAGCGCGATCACCTTCTCGTCGGTGTCGTCGTCGTTCAGGGTGGTTAAATCCATCAGGCTCAGCGCGCGCTGCGCTGCGGCGGTTAATTCGGTCATAAAACTCTCCAACTTGAGCTGCTTGCTGTTGGCGAGCGGACTTGGTTCCGTGAAGATAGCGCGGGGTAATCACTTCCCCGAGGGCAACTGAGGTCCTTCTCACCGCACATTAGGCTAGACGTGCAAACAGCCTGTAGTAACGATTAGAACACGCCGGTAATACACCGGGTCGCGTTCAGGTTAAAAAATCCAATAAGGGTAACGCTCTAACAGTCAGAGATTATATGTGAAAATAATCACAAAACAACGCGACATTGTTCACAAAATAACAAAAGCTTCACCGTGCACCCCGCCAGGCCACGCCGGACGGGCTTTCTTCACCGCCGCCGGGCTGCGGCGGCGGCAAAGAAAAACGCCCTGCAAGTATAGTTTACAGCGCCAGGAAGAACCCGGCGATGGTCGCGCTCATCAGGTTGGACAGGGTGCCGGCCACCACCGCCTTCAGACCCAGACGCGCAATATCATGACGACGATTCGGCGCCATGCTGCCTAACCCGCCCAGCAGGATCGCCACCGAAGACAGGTTAGCGAAACCACACAGCGCGAACGAAATAATCGCCTTGGTGTGGGCGGACAGCACCTGCAGCCCGTCGGCGGTCACCGCCTCATCCGGACGCAGATAGGCGCCGAAGTTCATAAAGGCGACAAACTCATTGACGATAATCTTCTGGCCGATAAAGGAGCCGGCGGTCATCGCCTCGCTCCACGGCACGCCGATCAGGAAGGCGATTGGCGAGAAGATCCAGCCCAACAGCAGCTCCAGCGACAGCTGCGGATAGTTGAACCAGCCGCCGATGCCGCCCAGCATGCCGTTCAGCAGCGCGATCAGGGCGATAAACGCCAGCAGCATCGCGCCAACGTTCAGCGCCAGCTGCATGCCGGACGCCGCACCGGAGGCCGCCGCGTCAATCACGTTGGCCGGGCGCTCCTCTTCGGCAATCAGCTTGGTCGCATCGTCCGTATCATGAGTTTTTTCCGTTTCCGGCAGCATCAGCTTAGCGAACAGCAGGCCGCCCGGCGCGGCCATAAACGAGGCGGCGATCAGGTATTCCAGCGGCACGCCCATTTGCGCGTAGCCGGCCAGTACCGAGCCGGCCACCGACGCCAGGCCGCCGCACATCACGGCAAACAGCTCGGACTGCGTCATGGTGGCGATATACGGCCGCACCACCAGCGGCGCCTCGGTCTGGCCGACAAAAATATTGGCGGTGGCCGACAGCGACTCGGTGCGCGAGGTGCCCAGCACTTTCTGCAGGCCACCGCCCAGCACGCGGATCACCAGTTGCATAATGCCGAGGTAATACAGCACGGCGATCAGCGACGAGAAGAACACGATCACCGGCAGCACGCGCAGCGCAAAAATAAAGCCGCCGCCGCCGAACAGTTCAAACATCTTGTCGGACACCAGCCCGCCGAAAATAAACGAAATGCCCTGGTTGCCGTAGGCAATCACATTGGCCACCCCTTCCGACATTCCGCCCAGAATGCGCCGGCCCAGCGGTACGTACAGCACCAGCGCGCCAATCGCGATTTGAATAATAAAGGCGCCGAGCACGGTGCGCAGGTTAATCGCCCGCCGGTTGCTGGAAAGCAGCACCGCGATCGCGATTAACACCGCCATCCCAATCAGGCTCATGATGAGTTGCATGCAAAGTATCCCTGTGGTGAAAAATAAAACAGATTCTGCCCGGCATCATTGTGGGCTAACTATTGGTAACGGGGCGGGATTATACTGAGCAATATTGCGCCAGACTCGTCTTACATCACAAATGTATACAAACAGGCGCAAACGAAAATCTTATAACGTGACAAGTGTCACACTTTGACCGCTGTAACGGCGGTTACAGCGCAAACAGGGATTGGGTATTTTGCCAAAGCCGATCGGCAATCTGCTCGGGCGGTTCCGAACGCAGCTGACACAGCGCCTGAAACACCTCGGCGGCGCGCTCCGGGCGGTTAGGCTCGCCCTGATGGCCGGCCAGCGGCATATCCGGCGCGTCAGTCTCCAGCAGCAGCGCGCTGAGCGGCAGCTGCGCCATCACCGCACGGGTTTTCTGCGCCCGCTGATAGCTGATGGTGCCGCCGACGCCGATAAAATAGCCCAGCCGCACAAACGCCTGCGCCTGCGACAGGCTGCCGGCAAAGCCGTGCACCACGCCGCGGCGCGGCAGGTCGGCGCGGCGCAGCATGGCGGCCAGCGGGTCATGGCTGCGGCGCGAATGCAGAATCACCGGCAAATCATGGCGCTTCGCCAGCTGCAGCTGGGCGCGCAGCAGCCTCTGCTGACGCTCGAACTGCGGCTCGGCCATGTACAGATCCAGGCCGATCTCCCCGACCGCCGCCAGCTTGGGCGGCCGCGCCGTCAGCCAGCCTTCCAGTTGCGCCAGCTGTTCGTCATGGTGCTGCGCGATATAGAGCGGGTGCAGCCCCAGCGCGGCGTACAGCGGCGGATAGCTCTCCGCCAGCTGCGCCACGCGCGCAAAGCGGTCGGCGGTGACCGAGGGCACGATAATGCGCCCTACGCCGGCCGCCGCCGCGCGCCGCAGGCTGTCCGCCTCGTGGCCGCTGAAGGGCGGGAAATCAAAATGGCAATGGGTGTCGGTAAACCGCAGGCTCACAGCGTCTCTCCCTTACCGTCCGGCAGCGCGTCCGGCGGCAAATGCATCTCCGCAGGCGCCAGCGCCGCCGGCTGCATCACCTCGCTGACGATCGGCGACGGCATGCTCAGGCTCTCCGGCTGCAGCAGGCGCCGCGACAGCGGCCGTTGCACCGCCACGCCGTCGCCGCTTTCCGGCGTCGTTTGCAGCCAGTGGCCGACGGTGGCCAGAAAATAGCGGCCGCAGCGTCGGCCGAGATGATAGTCGCGGTTAAGCGACGACAGGCGGCTGCCAAGCGCATTGCTCGCCAGCGGCTTCGGCGGGAAGATTTCGAAAATACGCAGGTCGCCCGGCGGTTTCTCAATAAACTGCTGGATGCGGTGGTAGCTCTGCTCATGCTGCCGCATGATACGCACCATCTGCTGCAGGCTGCTTTCGCTCAGCCACTGCTCCATCCGCTTCATCCACTGCGGCGTATAGTACATCTGCGACGGCACGGTGCGGATCACCACGATGGTGTCCGCGCCGCGGCGGTAGGCCTCCTCCACCGGAATCGCATCGCTGATGCCGCCGTCCTGATAGCTGACGCCGTCCAGCTCAACGCCCATGCGGTAAAAGCCCGGAATGGCGCTGGAGGCTTTAATCGTCGGCAGCCAGCTGGCGCGCCGGGCGGGGAAATAGGTTGGTTCGAAGTCGTCGCTGCGGCAGGCGCACATCAGAAACTCGCGCCCGTCATGGAACTGTTTTTCCGCCGCGTCCATCGCCAGCGGCAGCTGCTGCGAGGTGATATTCACCAGCCAGTCGAGGTCAATCAGATGGCCGCCGCGCACGAAGCGCAGGGGATTAAAGAAATCGGCGGTGGTGGTGTAGCGGGTGATCACCCGACGTGCGTAGCCGAGCTGTCCGCAGATAAAAGCGGAAAGGTTCTGTGCACCGGCAGAGGTGCCGATCATCAGTTCAAAAGGGTTGAAGCGGGCACGCTGGAACTCATCCAGCACGCCGGCGGTGAAAATGCCGCGCTGCCCGCCCCCTTCGCATACCAGCGCCAGTTTGCCCGGCCGGTATGGTTTATACGCCAGCGGCTCAATATTGCCGAGCGTAATGGGTATTCTGTAGCCCAACCCGGGTTCCTCAGTAAGACGTTTTTTCTGAGGATACCTCTTCTTGCTCTCTTCCGTAATCTTCTTGCAGTATGCCGGAGAGACAGTCGTTACTGCCGGTCAGCCATGCACAGTCGCTGCCGGAAAGTTCGGCCCAGGCCTGCCACAGCTGGCCTCTGAGCTGTTTCCAACGTCCGAGAATAATATCACCGTTCACGATCTGCCCTCCTACTGCCGGAAAAGGACTCAAGATTTGTTACACTTTGCCCACCGGCTAAGGACGCCGGCGGCCGGTAAACAGGCTGATCAGGAACAGAATGATCCCAACCACAAAGACCACTTTCGCCGCCCAGGCGGCGGTGCCCGCCAGACTGCCAAAGCCCAGCGCCGCAGCAATCAGCGCAACCACCAAAAAGATAATGCCCCAACGAAACATAAGCCTCTCCTTACCGTAGAGGCGCAGCCTGCGCGCCCATGATGAAACGCATCAAGGGGGCCGGTTACCGGCCCCCTGCTGACAGAGTTCGCCGCGAAGGGCGGATTATGGTTTGACGGTCAGGTCGTTCTTCACGCTTTTCACGCCGTCAATCGCCTTGGCGATGCTTTCCGCACGCTCAGACTGCGCCTGCGACTTCACTTCGCCGGACAGCTGCACCACACCGTCGGTGGTTTCCACTTTCACGTTGCGGGAAGGCACGATGTCATCGGCCAACAGCTTGGCTTTCAGCTCCGTGGTGGTGGTGGCGTCACCGGCATAAGATTTCACCGACTGCTTGGCCTCATCTTTCACATGCAGCTTATCGCTGACGGATTTCACGCCGTCCACTTTACCGGCCACGGCAACCGCCTGCTCAGCCAGCGCCTGGCTGGCGACAAAGCCGCTCAGCGTCACCACGCCTTTTTCGGTTTTCACCGAAATGTCGTTGCTGGAAATCGTTTTGTCTTCCACCAGCGCGCTTTTCACTTTTGCGGTAATCGCGCTGTCATCCATATAGCCGTCGACTTTCTTCATCGAACCGTCGACTTTTTGCATAGAGCTATCGATTTTGGCGCCAGTGCTATCAGCCACGCTGGATGCCTTATCGAGCAACGAACCTTCGGCCAGAGCGCTACCGCTCACCAAAACGGAACCCAATACGACAGCCATCATTGATTGTGCAAACTTGGTCTTTTTCATCGATCTCTTCCTTTTGTTGGTGAATCCCAAATGACTGCGGATTCTGTCGCCGCGATGCGCGCGGCTTTGATTCAGGGATACTTCACGATATCTGTTCGTTCGGCCATCCACGCCATGAATATTGCAACGGCCATGCCAACTTTATACAACCATTAAAAATCAATAAGATAACTATAATTGCCGAAAAAACAGGCCAAATACTGTCGCCATTTAACGACATCATCCTGACCCATCAGAGACACTTAGGTTAACTCACTGATTTTAAACCACTCAGGTTGTCTCCAATCGGCAACACCGCCGCATAAGACGCTGGTTTTTTAAGTAATCACAGAGATTTGGGCTATTCATTGCGCGATTATGCCCTGCTAAATATAGCGCATCAGGCAAAATCCGGCGGACGAAACGGCACAATCCGAAGAGCGGACAACGCGGGAAAGGATGAGAAAGGTTAATTAATAGCAGGCCCGGCCGCCAAAAGGCAGCCGGGCCGCGGCGGGCATCAGTGCTCGCGGGTTTTGCGGAAGGTGACGTCCGGATAACGCTCCTGCGTCAGATTGAGGTTCACCATGGTCGGCGCGATGTACGACAGGTTATCACCGCCGTCCAGCGCCAGGTTCTGCTCGTTCTTACGCTTGAACTCTTCGAACTTCTTCACGTCGTCGCACTCCACCCAGCGGGCGGTAGACACGTTGACCGACTCATACACCGCTTCCACGTTGTATTCGGTTTTCAGACGCGCCACCACCACATCGAACTGCAGCACGCCGACCGCGCCGACGATCAGATCGTTGTTGGCGATCGGCCGGAATACCTGCACCGCGCCCTCTTCCGACAGCTGCACCAGCCCTTTCAGCAATTGCTTCTGCTTGAGCGGATCGCGCAGGCGGATACGGCGGAACAGCTCCGGCGCAAAGTTCGGAATACCGGTGAACTTCATGTTTTCACCCTGGGTAAAGGTGTCGCCGATCTGAATGGTGCCGTGGTTATGCAGGCCGATAATATCGCCCGGGTAGGCTTCTTCCACGTGCGAGCGGTCGCCGGCCATAAAGGTCAACGCGTCCGAGATCACCACGTCCTTGCCGGTGCGCACCTGGCGCAGCTTCATGCCTTTTTCATAGCGGCCGGACACCACGCGCATAAACGCCACGCGGTCGCGGTGTTTCGGATCCATATTGGCCTGGATCTTGAACACAAAGCCGCTGAACTTCTCTTCCGTCGCCGAGACTTCACGGCTGTCGGACTGACGCGGCATCGGCGTCGGCGCCCAGGACACCAGCCCGTCGAGCATATGGTCAACGCCGAAGTTGCCGAGCGCGGTGCCGAAGAACACCGGAGTCAGCTCACCGGCCAGAAACGCTTCCTGCTCAAACTCGTGTGAAGCACCCTGCACCAGCTCCAGCTCTTCACGCAGCTGCGCGGCCAGCTCTTCGCCCACCGCCTCGTCCAGCTCCGGGTTATCCAGCCCTTTCACCACCCGCACGTCCTGAATGGTGTGGCCCATACCGCTCTGATAGAGGTAGGTTTCATCCTTGTACAGATGGTAAACCCCCTTAAACAGCTTGCCGCAGCCGATTGGCCAGGTGATGGGCGAGCAGGCGATTTTCAGTTCGCGTTCGACTTCATCCATTACTTCCATCGGATCGCGGATATCGCGGTCCAGCTTGTTCATAAAGGTCAGGATCGGCGTATCGCGCAGACGGGTGACTTCCATCAGCTTGCGGGTACGATCCTCAACGCCTTTCGCGGCGTCGATCACCATCAGGCAACAGTCCACCGCGGTCAGGGTGCGGTAGGTATCTTCGGAGAAGTCTTCGTGCCCCGGGGTATCCAGCAGGTTGACCAGGCTGTCGCGGTACGGGAACTGCATCACCGAGGTGGTGATGGAGATGCCGCGCTGCTTTTCCATTTCCATCCAGTCGGATTTGGCGTGCTGGCTGGAGCCGCGGCCTTTTACCGTACCGGCGGTCTGGATCGCCTGTCCGAACAGCAGCACCTTTTCGGTGATGGTGGTTTTACCGGCATCGGGGTGCGAGATGATGGCGAAGGTTCTTCTTTTCGACACTTCGCGGGCAAATTCACTAGGAGACATGTTTTCACGTTTCTACGGTTAGTCCGCCCTGCGTCATCGTCATACGCCGTTGATGGCGTCAAAGCAAAGCGGTGAAATGAATATAATAGCGGGTTATTTTCGCTGATTTGCCAACCGGTGACAATCAATGGATACGGCGCAGCAAGATTAAACCTTTTGGCTACAGTCGGAAATCCGGTGACAACGCGGCCCAATGCCGGCGCAATACCGCTTTGTGATCTTCCGCCATCGGTAAGTTTTTCAATAATTCCGGCCACAGGGTACGCGCCTTATCAGTCGCGTCCGCCAGGTGCACCCGTACCGCCGGCCAGGGAATACCAACGCGCTCGGCCCAACGCTCAAACGTCTGCATGGAAATCATTGACCAGCGCTTTTCCTTCGCCATATTCAGCGCCGCTTCCGACTCATCCGGGATATAAACCCGTGTGGTGACAATGTCATAAGCCGGGGAGAGGCGTACATCAGTCTGCTGTGGATAGAAAACTGACCAGTTTTTGATATGCGCATCACCATTAGCGAGCATAATGTTTGCCAACAGCCGACGCGCCATCTGCTGTACATCACGCAAAGGCTCGCTGCTCCACTCATACAGATAGGCCGCTATCTGCTCATAATTTTTCCCACGATATTTATCGTGCGCGTGGAGTTCAAATATCTGAGCAAAATCTTCCGTATGTACCCGCCCGCTTTCGCCACGATCAAAACGGCGGATAGCGTAGGCATAAGGCTCGTCGGCCAGGCGGATGTCGGGTAAATTCTCCAGTTGCTCCAACGCAACCAGCTCAATATCAGGAATATCCACGCCTACCGCCTGCGCCAACCGCATCGACGTATATTCGTTTTCAGGAACGTTACGGTGCACGGTAGATGGCGTTTTGATGATCCAGCTGTCAGCCCCCACCAAAGAAGAGATATTGAAGCGACCCTCCTGACGCACAGAAGAAAACTTCATCTGTACGCCTGCCAGAGAAAACTTTTGCACATCCGGCCCCGACTCAATGTGCACGGCTTCCGGCGCGCCACGCGACGTCAGCGCCCAGCTTGGGATCTCATTAGCGGCAAGCGCGCGAGCTTCCAGCGCGCCCGGCAGATTGTCTCCAGCCCATGCCAGCAAAGGAAATTCTTCATCAACATGCACTTTCAACGATTGCGCCAGCCAGCTGCGCAGCGCCCCTTCAGGCAACAAATTGGATAAAACGGGAGGGAGGCGCTGCGATGACTGTAAAACTTGTTCAAGATACCCCTGATGCGCCCGCTGCCGCAGAGTAAACAACGGGCGGAGCGTTTCCGGTAAAGCGAGGTATTGCGGATCGCAACGTCAGGATATTTTTACCGCCGCTGTAATGTGCCAGCACGCCGATACGCACGCCATGCAAAATCAACGCTAATGCCTGCACCGATTCAACCTGCCGTTGGCCCTTCATCCGCTAGTCCTCGAGATCTTGCAGTTTTTTTTCAAACCCCTGCAACGTATCAGTTTTCGACGCGGTCCCTGCTTTTTGTTGCAGCAATACTTCCACGTCACCGATATGCCTTTTCGGCACGATAACATATTCCAAATCCATCGCCGCCAATATCCGTAGCAGGGTACTCATCCGAATATCGCTGCCGGATTCAATACGCTGATATTGCTGTTGGGTCATACCAATTTTCATCAGAAAATCTTTTTGGCTCCACCCTAGTTCACAGCGTTTTTCTTTCAAAATCTTTGATAATTCTGATAATTGCCGCACCTTCCGCCCCAAACAACTTATTAGTTGTAAGAAATACAATAAACAACAAATTAGTTGTAATTACAGTTAAAAACAACCCACTAATTGTATAATACGCAAAAAACAATTAATAAGTTGTAAATAGGTAAGGGAACAATAAATTGGTTATTTCTTGTTCAGCCAAGCGGCAGCGCCATCACGATCGCATCTTCGCGCCCGCCGGCGGCCGGGTAGTAGTTGCGGCGCACCGTGACTTCGTTAAAGCCCAGATCGTTATACAGCGCCAGCGCGCCGCGGTTGGAGGCGCGCACCTCCAGCCACAGCGTGACGACGCCGCGCGATTCCAGCTCGGCGATCAGCGCATTGAGCAGCGCGCGGCCATAGCCCCGGCGCTGATAGCGCGGATCGATGGCGATATTAAACAGCGTCGCCTCATCCAGCACGATCTGGGTAATGGCGAAGCCGGCCATCTGACCGTCGGCGTCCAGTTTCAGGTTAAGGTAGCGTTCACCCTGATTGCTGGCAAAGGTGGCCTGCGTCCAGGGAAAGGCGTGGCTGGCCTGTTCAATCTTGAAGGCGGTGGCCAGATCGGCCGCCGTCAGGGTGGAAATGTTGTTCATGATGACAAATCTGCTGCCAGAGTGCGCGTTTCGCACCCGCATCGTGAGAAAGCTCGGCCAGCGCCGGGCTGTATAGCTGCGCGCCGGCCACCGCAAGCGGCTCCGTAACGCCCAGCCGCCAACTGTTGCATTCCGCGTCTTCCGGCAGCATCGCCGCCTGTTCCGGCGTCAGGCCGTAGGTTTGCGCCGGCGTCAGCCCCAGGCTGCGCAGCACGTCGCAGAACAATGCATCATCCGGCGCAGGCAATGACGCCGCCACCACCAACAGGCGCGTTTCCGCCGGCAGGCTGATCGCCACTTCGCCCTGCAACACGCCCGGGCGGCGCAATGTCCACTGCGTAATACCCAGTTGTTGTAACAGCCAGTCGCGTTGAGATGCCATGCCGATTCCTGTCAGGAGCTACCGTAAGCGCGCTATGCTAACAAACCCGCGCGGCCAACGCATCTGCCGCTTGCAGTATGACGGGTAAATTCGAGTGGCGGGAAGGCAACAGAGAGGAACCCCAATGAGCGGACTCCGGTCAATAACTCGAGTGACTCGCATCTGCAGCTCGAAGTATGACGGGGAGTTACCCTAAATAATTCGAGTTGCAGGAAGGCGGCAAGGGAAGGAATCCCGATGAGCTGACTTCGGTCAGTGATTCGGGTGACTGAGCGCAGCCAACGCATCTGCAGCTCGAAGTATGACGGGTAACGGGTATAAATTCATCGAACATCGCCCCACAACCCTCTATAATCCCCCGCTTAATCTTGAGGAGCCAAAACCTGATGTCTGCATTAACCCCCGCCAGCGAAGTGATGCTGCGCCACAGTGATGAATTTACCGAACGCCGCGTACTGTTTGCCGGCGATCTGCAAGATAGCCTGCCTGCCCAGTTCGAGGCCGCGGACGTGCGGGTGCATACCCAGCAGTATCATCATTGGCAGTTATTAAACCGGGCGATGGGCGACAACGTGCAGTTCGGCCTGACGGTCGACGCCGGGTTGGTGGCCGACTGCGATACGCTGGTGTATTACTGGCCGAAGAGCAAACAGGAAGCGCAGTTCCAGCTGTGCAATCTGCTGGCGCTGCTGCCGGTAGGCGCGGAAGTGTTCGTGGTCGGTGAAAACCGCAGCGGCGTGCGCAGCGCGGAACAAATTATCGCCGATCACGTACAGCTGGTGAAAATCGACAGCGCGCGCCGCTGCGGCCTGTACCACGGCCGCATCGACAGCCGGCCGGTCTTTAACCTCGACGACTGGTGGCAGAGCTACGCGCTGCACGATCTGGAAGTGAAAACGCTGCCGGGCGTGTTCAGCCGCGACGGTCTGGACGTCGGCAGTTCGCTGCTGCTGTCCACGCTGGAACCGCATATGAAAGGCAAGGTGCTGGATATCGGCTGCGGCGCCGGCGTACTCGCCAGCGTGATGGCGAAGATGTCGCCGAAGGTGAAACTGACGCTGAGCGACGTCAACGCGGCGGCGGTAGCCGCCAGCCGGGCGACGCTGGCGGCCAACGGCATTGAGGGCGAGGTGCTGGTCAGCAACGTCTACTCCGATATCAGCGGCCGTTTCGATATGATTATCTCCAACCCGCCGTTCCACGACGGCCTGGCCACCAGCCTGACCGCGGCGGAAACGCTGATCCGCGGCGCGGTGAAGCACCTGCCGATCGGCGGTAAGCTGCGCATTGTCGCCAACGCCTTCCTACCGTATCCGGATATTCTCGACGCCGTCTTCGGCAGCCACGAAGTGCTGGCGCAAAACGGCCGCTTCAAGGTGTATCAGGCGACCGTCGGCCGTCCGCCGCGCGTGGCGAAAAAGAAATAAACGCTTTGGGATAATGATGTCATGAAACATGGGCGTATCATTCTGTTTCTGTAAGTGATGTGTAAGCGGAATTGCCGTAAACGTACGGCACTCTCCTGCTGCTTCCGTGAACGGCAATGGAAAACATGCTCACGCCCGCGCTTAGGCACGTTCTGCCTGTGCCGCCTCAACCGGACATCCTTGTCCGGTTGAGGCGGCACAGCTTCCTTGTTCGGCAGCCCGTGATGCGCGCTAAAGGTCAACACCCGAATCTGTTATCACCGGGTTACTTAACCTACGGTTTCCGTACTAGAAGCCAGATTCCACAAGGTCATTACGCTTATCAGCGGTTAACGTAGCCCATCGACTCCTGGCCGTAACGCGCCCCGGCTGCCGCCTGCTGCGGGAATACCGCCTCAATCGCCGCCAGCTCCTGCGCGCTCAGCGCCAACGACGCCGCCGCCACGTTCTCCTCCAGATAGCGCCGACGCTTGGTGCCTGGAATCGGCACAATATGCTCGCCCTGCGCCATCACCCAGGCTAATGCCAGCTGCGACGGCGTAACGCCTTTGTCGTGCGCCAGCTCGCCGACCTTCTCTACCAGCGCCAGATTACGGGCGAAGTTCTCCCCCTGAAAACGCGGGTTGCTGCGGCGGAAATCGTCCTCGGCCAGATCTTCCGGCCGCTGGATGGCGCCGGTAAGGAAGCCGCGCCCCAGCGGGCTGTAGGCGACAAAACCGATGCCCAGCCGCGCGCAGGTCGCCAGCTGCCCCTGCTGCTCCACGTCGCGCGTCCACAGCGAGTATTCGCTCTGCAGCGCGGTGATCGGATGCACCTGATGCGCCCGCTCCAGCGTGGCCGCCGAGGCTTCGCTCAGGCCGATATGGCGGATCTTGCCCTCGCCGATCAGATCCGCCAGCGTGCCGACCACCTCTTCAATCGGCACTTCGGGATCCACCCGGTGCTGGTAATAAAGATCGATCGTCTCCACCCCCAGCCGCTGCAGGCTGCCCTCCACCGCGCGGCGGATATAGTCCGGCCGGCTGCAGACGCCGCGCGCCTGTGGATCCGCCGGGTCGCGCACGATGCCGAACTTGGTGGCCAGGAACACCTGCTCCCGCTTGCCCTTGATCGCCTTGCCCACCAGCTGTTCATTGGTGTGCGGCCCGTACATATCGGCGGTATCCAACAGGGTGACCCCCAGCTCCAGCGCCCGATGCAGCGTGGCGATGGCCTCTTTTTCATCATAAGCGGTGGAGTAGAAATCGCTCATGCCCATGCAGCCTAACCCCAGAGCGGAAACGCTCGGGCCGTTGGAACCTAATGTGCGCTGTTTCATCGTGTCTGCCTCGCGTTAGCTATTTTTCGTCACTGAGTGTGGTTGTTAGCGCCAGGAAGATAAATCATGCATATTGTTCATCACCGTTCAAAAATCGCTAACAATCACGACGGGGATAGAAATGGATCAGATTCAGGCCATGCGCGTTTTTACCCGCATCGTTGAGCTGGGCAGCTTCAGCCGCACGGCGGAGCGCCTGCAGCTGCCGCGCGCCACGGTCAGCAACGTGTTGAAGCGGCTGGAGCAGCAGCTGGGCGTACGCCTGCTGATCCGCACCACTCGTCAGGTGCAGGTCACCCACGAGGGCACGCTGTACTATCAGCGCTGTATTCAGCTGCTCGGCGCGCTGGAGGAGGCCAATACCCTGTTCCGTCAGCAGAAACTGCAGCCGTCCGGCCGGGTGCGCATCGATATGCCGCATTCGCTGGCGCGCGAAGTGGTGATCCCGGCGCTGGACGATTTCTACCGGCGCTACCCCGACATCACGCTGGCGCTGGGGGCCAACGACACGCAGGTCGATCTGCTGCGCGACGGCGTCGACTGCGTGCTGCGCGCCTGGAACAGCGAGGACGACACGCTGGTGGCGCGCAGTATCGCGCAGCTGCCGCAGCTCACCTGCGCCTCGCCGGCCTA
Source organism: Serratia sp. FGI94 (assembly GCF_000330865.1). Taxonomy (NCBI): domain Bacteria; kingdom Pseudomonadati; phylum Pseudomonadota; class Gammaproteobacteria; order Enterobacterales; family Yersiniaceae; genus Serratia; species Serratia sp. FGI94. The sequence continues at coordinate 639,991 of NC_020064.1, read as the reverse complement.
TCTGCAGCGCTTCGGCACGCCGCGCTCGCCGGACGATCTGGCCGGCCATCAGGCGGTGGGCTACTTCTCGCTCAGCAACAATCAGGACTATCCGCTGGAATTCTGCCGCAACGGCCAGGTGGAGTTGCGCACGCTGCCCGCGCGGCTGAGCGTCAGCGGCGCCGACGCCTACGCCAGCGCCTGTCAGGCCGGCCTGGGGCTGATTCAGGCGCCGCGCTACTCGCTGGCCCAGCACCTGAACCGCGGCGAACTGGTGGAAGTGCTGGCCGAAACCCCGCCGCCGCCGATGCCGCTGCACATTATGTATCCGCCCGGCCGCTTTCTGGCGCCGCGCGTACGGGTGCTGATTGACTGGCTGATTGAACTGTTTGCCGAGCGCCCGCTGCGCGATAAATAGGCGAATGGCGGTCAGATGAAAGAAATATGACGCTTTTTACAGCGATCGCCCCAAAACACCGAAATAACTATTGACGTGTTCGCCAAAATCTCTAGAATTCGGCCCCGTGGTGACATTGCTGAAGTCAATGTTTCTGGTATGCGAAGGTGGCGGAATTGGTAGACGCGCTAGCTTCAGGTGTTAGTGTCCTTACGGACGTGAGGGTTCAAGTCCCTCTCTTCGCACCAAATAACCACAAGATTTATATTGCACAGCATCTGTGCGAAGGTGGCGGAATTGGTAGACGCGCTAGCTTCAGGTGTTAGTGTTCTTACGGACGTGAGGGTTCAAGTCCCTCTCTTCGCACCACGCTGGTGATATAAATCGCAATCAAGCAGTAACATCGACTGTGCGAAGGTGGCGGAATTGGTAGACGCGCTAGCTTCAGGTGTTAGTGTCCTTACGGACGTGAGGGTTCAAGTCCCTCTCTTCGCACCAATTGATGTCTCTTCTCGTTGTTCCCCCGTATAAAAAACACCAACGATAGCCAACAACAGCGAACACGCCCGGGCGTGGTTTTGTCGTTTCTGCTATTTGCCGCGCGCGGCTTACGGCGTCAGATCGAAATGCAGACTGACGGCGGCCAGGCCACCGGCCAGCGCCATGCAGGAAGGCAGCAGCAGATAGTGGCGCCAGCGGCTGTTGAACAGCATCACCATCGTCGCCAGCATGGCGATGGCGATCAGGCTGCGCAGCTGCACCATATCCAGGTTAACCATCGCCAGCAGCGGCAACAGGGCGCAGGGCAACAGCACGCCCCAGGCGCTGGATAAACGCTCCCCCAAACACCAGGTCACCCCCCACAGCCCACATGCGGTAATCATGGCGGCAATCATGACGGCTCACTCCGAAGTGATAATGATAACCAATATCATATAATACTTCTTCTCACCCTGCATCCCTTTCGCTAGCGACAGATGACAATCTGTTGGAAAAGTGATAATTTGGCTTAAGAATAATCCTAATATAATAATTTTTTAATAATAACATTGGGAAATTATACCGCCGAGATACCTTATTAACGTTCGGGATATAATGACCTGCTGCTCAATGTCGACCGCACGGACAAACTAATAATGAATGCACGTTCTTATCAGGAACTGCTAAATAGCAAGCATCGGTTAGCGATATTTCTGTTCTTGCTAATGAATATAGCGTCTTCCCTTTTCACCCTATTAATGCCGTTGAAAAATACCCCGGCCGTTACGCCGCCGCTGTTCGGTATCCCCTTGTTTTGTCTGGCGGCGTTATTATTTACCTTACGCTCGCCGGGGCGTTATATAAAGCGACTGGAGTTTTTCTCCGGCGTATTAGGTCTGCTTTGGGCCGGGCATATTTATATGAAAAGCCAATATATGCTGCCGAACGCACAAAACTATCTGATTATTAGCCTGTTCAGCATTTTTTTTATCAGCGCGATTACCCTGACCGACAATGTCATCGCCTTCTGCCTGCACGCCGTGCCCTCTGCGCTGACGATTCTGCTGCTCGATAACCAGCATAATACCCTGCGCATCCTGTTTATCAGCGTGCTGCCGATCATCGCCTTTTCCATCCACCATCTGATGCTGAAACGCAGCGAATCCTTCACCCACGCGCTGGTCGCCCGCCTGTATGAGGAGCGCGACAAGCTCAGCAACCTCAGCATGCTCGACCCGCTGACCGGCCTGTATAACCGGCGCGGGCTGGAAAACCAGCTGTCGCTGCTGACCACGCCGCACAACGGCCTGCACTTTGTGCTGCTGCTGGATATCGACCGTTTTAAAGCCTATAACGACCACTACGGCCACACCATGGGCGATCAGGCGCTGGTGAAAGTGGCCTGCGCCATCCGCGACGCGGTGCGCTCGCGCGATATCGTGGTGCGCTACGGCGGCGAAGAGTTTCTGGTGCTGCTGACCAACGTCAGTAAAGAGTACGCCGCCCAGCTGGCGGAGCAGATCCGCCTGCGGGTGCAGGCGCTGGCGATCCCACACGGCTTTAATCAGCTGGCCGCCACCCACGTCACCCTCAGCGCCGGTATTTCGCCGCTGGAGCAGCTGGACGTGGCGTCGGCCATCCGCGCCGCCGACAGCGCGCTGTATCAGGCGAAAAACAACGGCCGCAACAGCGTCCGGCTGGCGACGCCGCCGCGTCCGTGAATCAGGCGCGGCGCTGGTGCATGCCGTACGCCAGCACCACGCCGAAACACAGCAGCGGCAGCCCGTAGGCCAGCGCGGTGCTGTAGCGGTCGGCGATGGCTCCCATAAAATACGGCATCACCGCGCCGCCGACGATGGCCATAATCATAAACGAGCTGGCTCGCTTGGTATGCTGCCCCATATTTTTCACCCCGAGGGCGAAAATGGTCGGAAACATGATCGACATAAAGAAGAACACCGCGATCAGCGCCACCACGGATACGCCGTCGATGCTCAGCATCACCACGCCGCACAGCCCGATATTAATCAGCGCGTAAACCGTCAGCAGCGTGGCGGGCTTCACCCGCCCCATCAGCCAGGTGCTGAAGAAGCGGCCGAGCATAAAGCAGATCATGGCGATCGACAGCAGGTAGGACGCGCGCTGGTTAGACACCTCCGCCCAATGCTCGGTGGCGTAGTTGATAAAGAACGCGCCGACGCCGACCTGGGCCGCCACATAGAAAAACTGGGCGATCACCCCGCCGGTAAAGTGGCGCTGCCGCCACAGCCCCTGCGCCGCGGCGGCGTGCGCCGTCGGCGCCTGTTCCCGAATATCCGGCAGCCGGGTGCGGTGGAACAGCAGGGCAATCGCCAGCACCAGCACGGCAATCACCACGTAGGTCATTTTCACCGCGCCCTGATCGCCGCCGCCGTCGTTTTGCATCGCCGAGAAAAACAGCGTGCCGCCAATCATCGGCCCGATAAACTGCCCCAGCCCGTTAAAAGACTGCGCCAGATTCAGCCGCCGCTCCGCGCCGCCGGCGTCGCCGAGCACCGTGGCGTAAGGGTTGGCCGCCGTCTCCAGGCAGCCCAGTCCGCAGGCGATGACAAACAGTGCAAACAGGAACAGGGCAAAGCTGTTGGCCGAAGCGGCCGGCACAAATAACAGCGCACCGACGGCATATAAACATAGCCCGACTAATATTCCCGCCTTGTAACCGCGTTTATCCATAAAATAACCGGCGGGCAGCGCCACCAGAAAATAAGCGCCGAAATAGGCCGCCTGTAATAATCCCGACTGCGCTTTGGTCACGTGCAACGTTTCCTGAAAATGTTTATTCAGCACGTCCAATAATCCGTAAGATAAGCCCCACATAAAAAACAGGCTGGTAACCAGAATAAAGGCCCAGCGCAGATTGCTACGTGCGTTGGCGCCCGTCTGCGCAGGCGCAGCGGTTTTATCTGCAAGCATAATATTATCCCCGTGGTGTTAATGTGCCCGCCGCATGCGGTACGCGGCGGCGCGGCCTATTCATTGTTCGGTTAATGAGAATATCTGCTCCATCAGCGCCCATTTTTCGCCCGCCGGCGTCCAGGGCGTCGCGACCTGATATTTCCACATCAGCGCTTCCCAGCGCTGAACATCGGGGTTTAGCCGGCTGTCGCGGGCAAAACGTTCGGCGTCAAACCCGGCGCCGACCTCAACGATCATAAACAGCCGGGTGCCGAGGCGATAAATCTCCATCTCCAGAATGCCGTGCTGACGCAGATGCCCGGCAATCTGCGGCCAGATGCGTTGGTGATGACGCTGATACTCGGCAATCAGCGCCGGTGAGTCGACCAGATCGAGCGCCTGACAGAAGCGCCGCCGCTGCCCCGCGCCGTTCACGTCAGCGCCCGGTCAAGGTGCAGATAGCCGCCGTCCACCGACAGCCACTGGCCGGTGGTATGGGACGAACGGCCGGAGAGCAGGAACAGCACGGTATCGGCAATCTCCTGCGGCGTGGTCATCCGCTGCCCCAGCGGAATGCGGGCGGTGATAGTCGCCAGCTGCTGCTGCGGGCTGGCGAAGGTGTCGATCCAGCGCTGGTACTGCGGCGTCATCACCTCCGCCGGCACCACCGCGTTGACGCGCACGTTGCTGTTTCGCAGCGAGACCGCCCACTCGCGCGTCAGCGCCAGCACCGCACCTTTGGCGGCGGTATAGCCGCTGGTGCCGCCCTGCCCGCTGAGCGCGGTCTTTGAGGCGATGTTGACGATCGCCCCCTGGCTGTCCTGCAGCGCCGTCTGACACAAGTGCGCCATCTGGTAGTAGTGCAGCAAGTTTTTCTCCAGCGAGCCGAGAAACGCCGCGCGCCCGGCCTCCAGCCCCACGCCGTCGTTCACGCCGGCGTTGTTCACCAGCCCGTCCAGCCGGCCGTAGCGTTCAAGCACCTGCGCCACCGCCTGCTGACAGTCGCTTTCACGGCACAGATCGGCCATCACCACGCAGCTGCGCGGCTGCAACGCCGTCAGCCGGGCGAGAAACGCCTCATCCGGCATCGCATTGGTGACAATCGCCGGCACCGCGCCCTCCTGCGCCAGCGTCAGCGAAATCGCCGCGCCGATGCCGGAACCGCCGCCGGTAACAATCACCACCTTATCGTCAAGATACAGATCCATCGTCAGACTCCGTTAAACCGTAAACCCGGCAGGCGGTGCCGCCCCAGATCGCCGCCTGCTGCGACGGACTCAGGGCGGCCAGCGCCTGCTCGCACAGCCGGTAAACCTGCGGGTAGTCGCCCGCCAGCAGGCACACCGGCCAGTCGGAACCGAACATCAGCCGCTGCGGGCCGAACGCCGCCAGAGCGGCCTCGAAAAACGGCAGCAGCTGCGCCGCCTGCCAGCGGCCGCCCGGCGCTTCGGTAATCAGGCCGGACAGCTTGCACGCCACGTGCGGCATCGCCGCCAGCGGCGCGATCTGCTGCGCCCAGTGCCGCGCGCCGGCGGCAATATCCGGCTTACCCAGATGGTCCAGCACCAGCCAATGGTCATCATGGCGGGCGGCAAAGCGCGCCGCGTCAGCCAGATGGCGGTGCGTCACCAGCAGGTCGTAGACATAGCCCTGCCGCTGCAGCAGGCGCATACCCCGGTTCACCGCGGGCCGTGCCAACCAGCCACCCGGATCCGCCTCGTCCTGCACCAGATGGCGCACGCCGCGCAGCAGCGGATGGCGCGGCTCCAGCCGCTGCGCCAGATGCGGCGAGGCGATATCCAGCCAGCCGACCACGCCGCATACGCCGCCAAGCTGCGGCGCCAGCGCCAGCAGCCAGTCGGTCTCGCGTTCGCTCTGCCGCGCCTGCACCACCAGCGCGCCGTCCAGCCGGTGCCGGCGTAGCCACGGCCGCAGCTGCGCCGGGCCGTAGTCGCGCTGCAGCACCGTCATGCCGTCGTCAATCCACGGGTAGTCGGCGGGTCGGTAGCGCCAGTAATGCTGATGAGCGTCGATGCGTAACATGCCGCCCGCCCCTACGCACGGAAGCGGTACTGTTCGATCGAGGCCGCTTTCATCTCGATCGAATAGCCCGGCGCGCGCGGCGGCATATAGGCTGCGCCGCGAATCTCGCACGGCGTAACGAAGTGCTGATGCAGATGATCGACATACTCGATCACCCGCCCCTCGTGGGTGCCGGCGATGCACAGGTAGTCGATCATCGACAGGTGCTGCACGTATTCGCACAGCCCGACGCCGCCGGCGTGCGGGCAGACCGGCAGCCGGTATTTCGCCGCCATCAGCATCACCGCCAGCACCTCGTTCACCCCGCCCAGACGGCAGGCGTCAATCTGCACCACGTCCAGCGCGCCGCGCATAATGAACTGTTTGAACACAATGCGGTTCTGGCACATTTCGCCGCCGGCCACCTTCACCGGCCGCACGCCGTCGCGGATGCGCCGGTGCCCCTCCACGTCGTCCGGGCTGGTCGGCTCCTCGATAAACCAGGGCTTGGCGAACGCCAGCTGGTTGACCCAGGCGATCGCCTCCTCCACCTCCCACACCTGATTGGCGTCGATCATCAGCTGACGATCCGGCCCGATCGTTTCGCGCGCAATGCGCACCCGGCGAATGTCATCCTGCAGATCGCGCCCGACCTTCAGCTTGATGTGGGAGAAGCCGGCGTCCACCGCCTGCTGGCACAGCCGCCGCAGCTTGTCGTCCGGGTAGCCCAGCCAGCCGGCCGAGGTGGTGTAGCAGGGGTAGCCGTGCTGCAGCAGCTGCTCCCGCCGCTGCGCCTTGCCCTCCGCCCGCTCGCGCAGCAGCGTCAGCGCTTCCTGCGGCGTGATGCAGTCGGTGATGTAACGAAAATCGATGCAGCGCACCAGCTCTTCCGGCGTCATATCCGCCACCAGCTGCCACAGCGGTTTGCCCTCCGCCTTGGCCCACAGATCCCAGACGGCGTTAACCACCGCGCCGGTCGCCAGGTGGATCGCCCCTTTGTCCGGCCCGATCCAGCGCAGCTGGCTGTCGCCGGTAAACTGGCGCCAGAACGCCCCCATATCGGCGGCAATCTCCGCCAGTTGCCGGCCGACGATCTGCGGTTCCAGCGCGCGGATCGCCGCGCAGCAGATCTCATTGCCGCGGCCGATGGTAAAGGTCAGCCCGTGGCCGCTCAGATCCGGCCGATCGGTATCCAGGATCACATAAGCCGCCGAATAATCCGGGTCGGGATTCATCGCATCGGAGCCGTCCAGCCGCTGTGAGGTCGGAAAGCGGATATCCTCAACCCGCAGCGCGGTAATCGTCGTCATGGCATCCTCCCGTCAGGCCTGTACCGTGGTTTGTTGCTGCTCGCCCAGCCCGTCGATCCCCAGCCGCATCGTCTGGCCGGCGCGCAGGTAAACCGGCTGCGGCCGCTGCCCCATCCCGACGCCCGGCGGCGTGCCGGTGGAGATCACGTCCCCCGGCTGCAGGCTCATAAAACGGCTCAGGTAGCTGATGATATGCGCGACGGAAAAGATCATGGTGCGGGTGCTGCCGTCCTGATAGCGCCGGCCGTCCACCTCCAGCCACAGGCGTAAATTCTGCGGATCCGGCACCTCGTCGGCGGTCACCAGCCACGGACCGGTCGGGCCGAAGGTGTCGCAGCCCTTGCCTTTGTCCCAGGTGCCGCCGCGCTCAATCTGGAACTCGCGCTCGGAGACGTCGTTAATCACGCAGTAGCCGGCGACGTGGTTCAGCGCGTCCTGCTCGGCGATATAGCGCCCGCCCTGGCCGATCACCACCCCCAGCTCCACTTCCCAGTCGGTTTTCTGCGAACCGCGCGGGATCTCCACGTCGTCGTTCGGCCCGACCACCGCGCTGGTCCACTTGCTGAACACCACCGGCTCTGCCGGGATCTGCGCGCCGGTTTCCGCCGCGTGGTCGGCGTAGTTCAGGCCGATGCAGATAAATTTGCCGATGCCGCCGACGCAGGCGCCAAGACGCGGCCGCCCTTCCACCCGCGGCAGCGCCGCGATATCCAGCTGCCGCAGCCGGGCGAGGCCGTCGGGCAGCAGCGCCGCGCCGCCGACGTCGGCAATATGCTGAGAAAGATCGCGAATATCTCCGTGCTCATCCAGCACGCCCGGACGTTCCTGCCCTACGGCGCCATAACGTAACAGTTTCATACAGTCCCCAATGTCAGAGAGAGATCGCACGCCGCAGCGGCGCGCAACGGATCAGTTGCTCCAGCCGCCGTCAATAATCTGCACGGTGCCGGTGGTATAGGCGCTGGCGTCAGAGGCCAGATACAACGCCAACTGGGCGATTTCCTCGCTGCTGCCGATGCGCCCGATCGGCTGGCGCGCCACAAACGCCTGATACACCTCCTCTTCGCTGCGCCCCTGCTCGCGCGCCTGCTCGGCGATGCGCTGATGCAGCGACGGCGACGCCACCGTACCGGGGCAGATAGCGTTGCAGCGGATACCGTCGGCGACGTAATCCGCCGCCACCGATCGCGTCAGGCCGATCACCGCCGCCTTGCTGGCGCTGTAGGCAAAGCGGTTCGGCACCCCTTTCACGCTGGAGGCCACCGACGACATGTTGATAATCGTGCCGCGGCGCTGCGCCAGCATCGCCGGCAGAAACGCACGGATGGTGTGGAACATGGCGCTGACGTTCAGATCGAGGGCCAACTGCCACTGCTGCTCGCTGCACTGCAGAATCGTGCCGCTGTGCACCACCCCGGCGCAGTTAAACAGCACATCGACCGTGCCCAGCGTTTCCGCCGCCGCGGCAATCGCCGCGCTGTCGGTCACGTCCAGCCGCAGCGGGGTAATGCCCGCCAGCCCCTGCAGCGCGTCGGTATTGATATCGCTGGCGATCACCTCCGCCCCCGCCGCAGCGAACAGTTTGGCGGTGCTGAGGCCGATGCCCTGCCCGGCGGCGGTAATCAGCGCGCGTTTCCCGGTGAGATCCATAGCAACTCCTTGGCTTAAAGGTCTAATGGTCAGGCCACTAAGGGTGGTTAAAGGTCAGTCCTTTACCATGACAAAAGACGCTTTACGCGTTATCGTTTGATGAGAAAATGAGTAACGACTTTTTAAAACAACATTTCAATTAACTAATTTTTTACACCTGATTAACCAACACTCAAGCGGATTGAGCAATATTTGTGCGCTGAATCACTTAACGTCAACGTGCCGAAGGTGGAACATGCCGATTACCCGACTGGAAAATCCAAGAATTTACAGACAGATAGCCGACCAGTTGAAGCGTCTGATCGAAAACAATGAATTTCCCCCCGGCAGCCGCCTGCCTTCCGAACGTGATTTGGCGCAGCAGCTGCAGGTCAGCCGCGCCTCGGTGCGCGAGGCGCTGATTGCGCTGGAGGTGATCGGCCTGGTGGATGTGAAGGTGGGCAACGGCGTGATCGTCAAAGCACCGGCGGCGCTGGCGTCGCAGGAGCCGGTGATGCAGCAGGCCGGCCGCGATCAGTGGGCCGATATCGACGACGAACTGAATATCGCGCTGGATTTCAACGCCGAACTGCCGCCCTTCTCGCTGCTGCAGACCCGCCTGCTGATTGAGCCTGAAACCGCCGCGCTGGCGGCCCGGCACGCCAGCGACGACGAGCTGGCGGGCATCCGCGCCGCCTACGAGCAGAACTGCCGCGACAACCGCGCCGGTTCCGCCACCCATCCCGGCGACCGGCTGTTCCATATCCGCATCGCCCAGGCCAGCGGCAACCCGGCCTACGCCTTTATCATCGCCCACCTGCTCGGCCACCGTTACGGCAGCATGTTCCGGGTGTTGCAGCACCACTACACGCCGGAAGATATGCCGCACCGCTCCGAACAGGAACACCGGGCGATTCTCGCCGCCCTCGAAGCGCGTGACGTGCGCGGCGCACGCAAGGCGATGAAGGCCCACCTGGACCAGGTGATCGCCATTTTTGCCCGGGCGCGCTAGGCCGCAGCGGACACAGCGCAAACTTTACGCATCTGTGCACATTTTCCCCATGCGGCGAACGCGCGGGCGCATTACACTAAAGCCTGTCCCATCAGGCCGCCAGGCGCTGATTTCGCTCTTGATGCTCTATTTTGAAATGGATATGGACCGTTGAAGACTCTTTTCTCTGCCGTTTTAGTAACCCTGAGCCTCGGCAGCCTGCCGCTGCTGGCGCAGGCCGAGACGCCGCAGCTGACGTCGCAGATCGTTGACCAATACGCCGAGCATATTTTTTACAACAGCGGCGCCACCGGCATGGCGCTGGTGGCGATCGACGGCAACCAGGTGGTGAACCGCAGCTTCGGCGACACCCGGCCGGGCAACAATCAGCGTCCGCGGCCGGACTCGCTGATCCGCATCGCCTCCATCACCAAGCTGATGACCAGCGAAGTGATGGTGAAACTGGCGGCGGAAGGCAAACTCAAGCTGACCGACCCGCTGCGCAAGTACGCCCCGCCCGGCGCCTACGTGCCCGGCTATAATTCACGCCAGCCAATTACGCTGCTGAACCTGGCGACCCACACCAGCGGCCTGCCGCGCGAGCAGCCGGGTAAAAAGCCGCCGAAGACGCCGGTGTTCACCTGGCCGACCAAGGCGCAGCGCTGGCAGTGGCTGGCCCATGCGCAGGTCACCGTGCCGCCGGGGGTGCATGCCTCCTACTCCAACCTGGCTTACGATCTGCTGGCCGATGCGCTGTCGCGGGCGGCGGGCAAACCCTACACCAAACTGCTGCGTGAGAAGATCACCGGGCCGCTCGGCATGGTCGACACCACGCTGACGCCGAGCGCCGAGCAGTGTTCGCGCCTGATGGTGGCCTCCGTCGGCCCCAGCGCCTGCGGCAATACCGTGGCGGCGGCCGGCAGCGGCGGCATTTACTCCACGCCGCGCGATATTCAGCGCTGGATGCAGCAGTTCCTCGACTCGCAGGCCAGCCCGCGTAAAGCCACCGCCGCCCGCGAGCAGACCATGTACTTCCAGCGCCGCGAACTGGTGTCGCTGAAAGGGATGGACGTCCCCGGCGATGCGGATGCGTTAGGCCTCGGCTGGATATATATGGCGCCGAAAGACGGACTGCCGGCCATTATTCAGAAAACCGGCGGCGGCGGCGGCTTTATCACCTATATGGCGATGTCGCCGCAGAACAATATCGGCGTGTTTGTGGTGGTGACCCGTTCGGACCTGACCCGCTTCACCAATATGAGCGATCCGGTCAATCGGCTGGTGGCCGATCTGGTGGCCAACAAGGGCTGATAATATCGGCAGCGTAGCCGTTTTCGAGGTTGAAAACGGATTCAGCCCTGCCTGAGCATAAACCGAGGGCAACGCCCTCGGCAGGCATCGCGGTTAGCTGCTCCGTCGCCAGGCGTGATTACGCTCTTCAAACACCAGCTTCTCCATCGAGCTGGCGACGCCCGCCTGCGCCAGCATCCGCAGACAGGCGCCGACCCGGCTGCTTTCGTTAACGGATTCCAGATACAGCATGCGCAGCATCACGTCCGTCATGCGCGGTAAACTGCTTTGCGCCTTTTCCCAACGGGCAACCGTTTGCACATCGACCCCCAGCAGCTCCGCCAGCGCCTTCTGCGACATATTCATTTCCACCCGCAAAAAGCGGATTTCATCCGCCTGCAACGGACGCTCGCACGCCACCAGCGCCCGGGCGATGGAACCGTGCAGCCCAGCAATGTCCTCAATGCTGACGTAGCTTTCACCTTCGATCTCCGTCTGATGAAAGCCATTCGCCAGCCAAATCGTGTTCAAACCGCTTTCGATATAGTGATACACCGTTATTTCCTCGCTAATGGATCATCACCGTCACCACCAGGGCGGCGGGATCGTTTGCCACCCGTTTCAACACCACGACCACCTCAATCCGCTCGCCGGCGGCCACGCCGAGCATATTCAGCTTCCAGTCACCTGCCGGCGTAAGATGGGGCTGTTCGGTAAAGCGGCTGTGGCGGCTGCCAAGCACCGACAAAATTTGCCGCAGCGATATCCGCCGCTCCGCCATCCGCTGCCGGACATGGGCGCTGAGAAAAATACGCTCGGTGTGTGACGTCGCCAGTTGCTGCAGCAACGCTCTGGCCGCCGCCGGGCGCAGAGGAAACTCGCTGATGTTGTCAGGGGGTATAAAATCCATTTTATCACCTGTCAATTTGATAGCTATCATTTTGACAGATCGATAAACCACCGGCCAGGGAAGTTTGCGCGATTAATGCGGGGAAAGATCGGAGAGCGGCGCCAACGCGCCGCCCTCGGCGGGCATCATCCGAGAAGGCTTACGCCAGCGCCGCCATCTGGTGCATCACCGGGTGGAAGTTGCGTTTAAAGTAGATCAGGCCGTGGCCGCCGTCGCTGAGCGTAATCTGCTTGATCTCCACCAGGTACATCTGGTGGGTGCCGATGCTCTGCACCTGGGTGACCTCGCCCTCCAGGCTCGCCAGCGAGTGGCGCAGCATCGGCTGGCCGAGCGCGCCGGTCTGCCACTCGTCCAGCAGGAAGCGCTCTTCCATGCTGACGTCGGTCATGCCGGCGAAGTGGCGCGCCATCATCTCTTGCTCATGGTTCAGCACGTTGACGCACAGCCGGCCGTTTTCCTGAAACACCGGGTTCATCGCGCTGTTGCGGTTAATGCACACCATCAGCGACGGCGGCGTATCGGTCACCGAACAGACCGCGGTGGCGGTAATGCCGCAGCGCCCCGCCGGGCCGCTGGTGGTGACGATATTCACCGCCGCGGACAGGCTGGCCATCGCATCGCGAAAACGCAGGCGGTGTTCATTTTCCTGAGACATAGCAACCTCCTCCAAAAAATCACTTCAGCAAATTATTCAGCTGATTAATATCATCATTGTTATGCAGGTGCGGCACCGTCCAACCGTTCTGGTCGTAGTCGGACAGGCACTTGTCGACCATCTGCATCATCTGATCCATGGTGCCGGAACCCTGCGCGTGGCGCAGGCACTGCAGGCGGATCTCATCCTGGCTGCCGGCATAGTTGATCTCATACAGCTCGTGGCGGCCGCCGAACTCGCTGCCGATCGCATCCCACATCAGCTTGAGGATCTTGATGCGCTCAACGTGATCCATACCGTTGGATCCGCGCACGTACTGCGCCAGATATTTGTCGATCGCCGGGTTATTCATATCACGTACGCTGGACGGCAGATAGATCAGGCCGCTGGTGACGTTCTTCTCGATAATATGCTTCACCTTGGTGTAAGCCATCGGCGCCATCACGCGGTAAGTCTGCAGCGCGGCGGAATCCGGCAGATAAGCGCCGTTCTCCCACTGGGTGGCTTCAGCGCACATCGCATCGCTCAGCGACCAGAACAGGTTGCGCCAGGCCACCACTTCCCCCAGATCCGCCTGCACGCCGCGGAACTCCAGCACGCCGGTGCAGCCCAGGCTTTTTTGCAGCAGCGCGGTGATAAAGTCCATCTTCACCGCCAGACGCACGCAGGCCTGCAGCGGGAACAGGCGGGCAAACCCACCCTGGGTGCTCCAGCGGCGACAACGGTCGAAATCGCGATAAATCAGCACGTTCTCCCACGGGATCAGCACATGGTCCATCACCAGAATAGCATCGTTTTCGTCAAAGCGGCTGGAGAGCGGGTAATCAAACGGCGATCCGGTGGCGCCGGCGGCCAGCTCATACGAGGCGCGGGAAATCAGCTTCACCCCTTCGGCGTCCATCGGCGCGACGAACATCAGCGCAAAGTCCGGGTTATCGCCCATCACCTGCGCCGAGCCGAAGCCGATAAAGTTATAGTGGGTCAGCGCCGAGTTGGTGGCGACCACCTTGGCGCCGCTGACGATAATGCCGGCGTCGGTCTCCTTCTCCACCTTGATAAAGACATCCTTCACCTCGTTGACCGGCTTATGGCGGTCGATCGGCGGGTTGACGATGGCGTGGTTGAAGTACAGGCCGGTTTCCTGAATGCGCTGATACCAGTTGCGGGCATTGTCGGCAAACTGGCCGTAAAACTCGGGAAACGCCCCCAGCGCACAGCCGAACGCCGCCTTATAGTCCGGGGTGCGTCCCATCCAGCCGTAGCTCTGGCGCGACCAGTCGGCGATGGCGTCGCGCTGTTGGCGCATCTCTTCCGGGCTGCGGGCATAGCGGAAAAACTTATGGGTATAGCCGCCGTTGCCGGTGTCGGTGCCCCAGCACAGGCGATCATGGCTGGCCGGATCGTGCAGCGCGTCGTACAGCTGGCCGACGGAGGCGGCGGCGTTGCGGAACGCCGGATGGGTGGTGATATCCTTGACCCGCTCGCCGTAAATATAGATTTCACGGCCGTCCTGCAGGCTTTTCAGGTATTCGGCGCCGGTGAACGGGCGTTTGTTGTCAGCGCGGAAGTCTTCTGGTTTCATCGGGTGTCCCTCGTAATCGGTATTTTCACGGCCGCGATGCGGCAGATTGTTAAAATAATGTTTTCTTTTGGTTGCTTAATTGAAGACCCCAACGCCAGTTTCGAGAAGAGACTTTTGCGGCAATCGTCGGTACTTTTCCGAGGGGAGTGCCGCTTTCGCGGCAAACTGTGATCCAGGCGATATTCCGCCGTTATGACAGGGCGTGTTGCGTGGCGCGGTAGCGGGTCGGCGAGCAACCTTCCAGCCGGTTGAAAAAGCGGGCGAAGTAGGCCGGGTCCTTGAAGCCCAGGCTGTAGGCGGTCTCATGCACCGTGCAGGCGCTGAACAGCAGCAGACGCTTGGCCTCGCGCAGCAGGCGATCGAAGATCAGCCGTTTCGGCGAGCGGTTGGCGAAGCGCCGGCACAGGTCATTGAGGCGCGATTCGGTCACCCCCAGCGCCTGGGCGTACTCCGGCACCGGCAGGTGCTCGCGGAAGCGTTCATCCACCATCTTGTTGAAGCGCTGGAACAGCTTCAGCTCGCCGCGTACGCCGGTGGCCGCCGAATCCTCCAGCGCGGTATTGCGCAGCAGCAGGGTGAACACCGCCTGCGCCAGCAGCGCCAGCGTCTGTTCACGCCCCGCCAGCCCGGCGGAAAACTCGCGCCGGATCAACGCCCAGTAGTGGCTGAGCGCCGCCAGCTCCTGCGGCGCGCTCGCCAGCGACATGCAGATGCCGGGCATATCCAGCGCCAGGTTACTGCCGGGGTACAGCCGCTCCAGCAGCGGCCAGATCAGCTCCTGGCGCACCGTCAACACGTGGCCGTCGCTGTCCGGCTCGGTGAAAAAGGCGTGGGGCACCGACGGCGGCGTCAGGATAAACAGCGGCGCCTGCACCGAATAGTGCTGGTCATCCAGCTGCAGCTCTATCTTGCCGGTTTCCAGAAAGTGCAGCTGGAAAAAGCAGTCATGCCAGTGCACCTGCATATCGCGGCCGAAAAACGCCGCCAGCCCGGCAAAGGTTTCATAATGCACATCGTCCGCGGCGTAACGCGCATCGTATTCTTTGCAGATATCGATGTTGGCGATAAAACCGGTACTTTTCTGCACGTCTTTCTCCTGTGTGGTCAGGGGGCCAGCTCATCCCCGGTCATCTTGACGCCGCGCGGCTGCGCCGCCTTCATCGGAATGCGCCATACCAGCAGCGCGCCGACGATCAGCAGCCCGGCGACGAAATAGAGCCCGGAGTTGAAACTGCCGGTCAGATCCTTCAGCCAGCCGATCAGCAGCGGGCTGACCGCCGAGCCGATATTGCCGGTGGCGTTGATCAGCGCGATCCCCACCGCGCGCGCCTCCAGGCTGATGGCGCGATCCGGCGTGGTCCAGAAGATGGCCATCGCGGTAAACGAGCCGACCGACGCCATAACGATCCCCAGCAGCTGGATCAGGCTGTGATGCGTGGCCGAGGCCAGCAGCCAGCCGGCGGCGGCGAACAGATACGGCAAGGCGGTATGGTGCTTACGCTCCTGCAGCCGATCCGATCGTTTGCTCCACCACACCATGCCGGCGATGGTGCAGATCTGCGGGATCGCCGCCAGAATGCCGATCACGATATTGCTGCTGCTCTGGTTAAAGCTCTGCAGGATCTGCGGCGTCCAGATATTGATCGCGCTCAGGGTGTTGGTCAGACAGACATAGGCCAGCGTATACATCAGCACGATCGGCGTGAACACCTCGCGCCACAGGCTGCGCGCTGCTGCCGGCCGCGGCGCGGCGGCCGTCTGCTGCCGTTTATCGGCGTCCATCATCGCCTGCAGGCTGCTTTTCTCCTCGGCGCTCAGCCAGCGGGCCTTGGCCGGGGTATCGTCCAGATAGAACCACACCACCACGCCCAGCAGCACCGACGGAATGCCCTCCAGCAGAAACAGCCACTGCCAGCCCTTCAGGTTCAGCACGCCGTCCAGCGCCAGAATGTAGCCGGACACCAGCGAGCCGATCGCCATGGTGACCGGCATGGCGATCATAAACAGCGCGTTGGCGCGGGCGCGGTAATAGGCCGGGAACCAGTAGGTGAGATACACCAGGATCCCCGGCAGGAAGCCGGCCTCGGTGATGCCGACAATCATGCGCAGCACGTACAGGCTGGTCGGCCCGGTGGCGAACAGCGTGCAGGTGGAGGCGATGCCCCACAGCACCATAATGGTGGCGATCCAGCGCCGCGCGCCGACGATGCTCAGCATGATGTTGCTGGGAATGCCGAAAATCACGTAGGTGACGTAAAACAGCGTCGCCGCCAGGCCGAACATGGTGGAACTGAGGCCCAGATCCTGCCCCATGGTCAGCCCGGCGAAGCCGATGTTGATACGGTCGAGAAACGAAAAGACGAACAGAATAAACAGAAACACGATCAGACGCCGAAACAGCTTATTAATCACCGACTGCTCGGCGGCGCTCTGCGCTTTATGCGGCTGCGAATCGACCTGGTTCATGATGGCTCCGGTTAATAGACGCCCGGGGCTGCGGCCTGCGCCGTCCCCTGCTTAAACTCGGCGGCCAGCTGCTCCGCCGCCCGCGCCAGCAGGGTGGTGTCGACCCCTACCGCCACAAACAACGCGCCGGACGCCAGATAATGGCGCGCCAGATCCGCCCGCGCCATCAGGATGCCCGGCGCTTTGCCGGCGGCGCGGATGCGCGCGATGGCGTCATCAATGGTCTGCTGCACCTCCGGGTGCTGCGGGTTGCCGGCAAAGCCCATATCGGCGCTCAGATCCGCCGGGCCGATAAACACCCCGTCCACCCCCTCGACCTGCAGAATCTCATCCAGATTGCTGACCGCCTCGCGGGTTTCAATTTGCACCAGCACGCACATCTGCGCGTCGGCGTCGTGCAGGTAGTTCGGCACCCGGTTCCAGCGCGAGGCCCGCGCCAGCGCGCTGCCGACCCCGCGTATGCCGTGCGGCGGATAGCGCGTGGCGCGCACCGCTTCGCGCGCCTGCTCGGCGTTCTGGATCATCGGGATCAGCAGCGTCTGCGCCCCCACGTCCAGCAGCTGTTTGATCACCACCGGATCGTTCCACGGCGGGCGCACCACCGGATGGCTCGGGTACGGCGCCGTCGCCTGCAGCTGGCCCAGCACCGTCTGCACGTTGTTGGGCGCATGTTCGCCGTCGATCAGCAGCCAGTCGAAGCCGGCGCCGGCCAGCAGCTCGGCGCTGTAGCTGCTGCACAGCCCGAGCCACAGGCCGATCTGCGGGCGTTTTTCCTGCAGCGCCTGTTTGAAGGTATTGATAAGCATCGCGTTCTCCCCTGGCCGCCGTTACACGAAGCGGCAGCTGATGCAGCCCAGCGGGCCGTAGTCCACGTGGAAGGTATCGCCGCGCCGCGCCGCCACCGGGCGGGTGAACGAGCCGCCGAGGATAATCTGCCCGGCCTCCAGCTCGACGTCGTGCGGAAACAGTTTATTCGCCAGCCAGGCCACGCCGTTGGCCGGGTGGTTCAGCACCGCGGCGGCGACGCCGGACTCCTCAATCACCCCGTTGCGATACAGCAGCGCGCTGACCCAGCGCAGATCCAGCGCGTCCGGCTTGATCGGCCGCCCGCCCATCACCACGCCGGCGTTGGCGGCGTTGTCGGAAATGGTGTCGAACACTTTGCGCGGCCGCTGGGTTTCCGGATCGACGTTGTGGCAGCGCGCGTCGATAATCTCCAGCGCCGGGATCACGTAGTCGGTGGCGTTATACACGTCAAACAGCGTGCAGTTCGGCCCGCGCAGCGGTTTGGCCAGCACAAACGCCAGCTCCACCTCCACCCGCGGCACGATAAAGCGGTCGATGGGAATATCGCTGCCCTCGTTAAAGAACATATCGTCCAGCAGCGCGCCGTAGTCCGGCTCGCTGATCTGCGAGCTGACCTGCATGGCGCGCGAGGTCAGGCCGATCTTGTGCCCTTTCAGCGTCCGCCCTTCGGCGATCTTCAGCGCCACCCACTGGCGCTGAATGGCGTAGGCGTCCTCAATGGTGATCTCCGGGTGCTCGATCGACAGCGCGCGGATCTGCTCCCGGTTTTGCTCCGCCTGATGCAAGCGTTGTACCGCACGGCTCAACAGGTTTTTGTCCAGCATTTACCACCTCTCAGGATTGACGGAACAGCGCGTGAACATTGTTCTGTTTGTAATTCAGTACCGGATCCAGCTCTTCCATGGTGAAAGAGAGCGCCAGATAGCGACTGGCCGCCAGCGCGGCAAAGTGTTCCTTAATCAGCGCAAACAGCATTTCGCCCACCTGCTGCCGGCTCTCCAGGCTGCGGCCGTGGCCGATTTTCAGCGTCATATGCACAAAGGCGTAATCCTGCTTGCCGTCGGCCATCTGCCAGGTGTCCAGCCAGATGGCGCGGCTGCGCACGCCGCCAAGCGGAAAGATGCCGGTATCCGCCAGCGCCTGATTCACCCTAGCGAACAGCGCGGGCAGCTGCGCCTCTTCGCGGATATTGTCGGTACATTCAGCGTAAAAATGGGGCATGGTTTTTCCTCAGGCTTCTGCGGGGAGCGGGAACACGGCGTTGACCTGGCCGGTGCCGGAACTGGCGAACAGCGGGGTGATAAACTCCACCTTGCCGTCGTACTTATCCCAGCCGAGCAGCCCCAGCAGCATCACGGTGTCGTGCATATTGCCCTCGCCGTAGCAGTAATCGGCGTACTCCGGCAGCATCTCGCAAAACTCGCGGAAGCGCCCCTCGGCCCACAGCTTCACCACCCGTTCGTCCATCTGCTGGTCAAACTGGCGGGTGTAGCTGTTCATGCCCTCTTCGGCGCGCTGGTCGTCGATAAAGCGGTGCGACAGCGAGCCGCTGGCGAGCACCGCCACGGTGCCGTCATATTTTTCGATGGCGGTGCCGATCGCCTCGCCCAGCCGGCGGCTGTCGGCAAAGTCGTGCACGGTGCAGAAGGCGGAGATCGACACCACCTTGAAGTGGCGGTCGCCGTTCATATAGCGCATCGGCACCAGCGTGCCGTACTCCAGCTTCAGGCTGGGAATATTGTGCGCCTTGGCGCGCACGCCGAGCTTGCAGGCCTCATCGGCGATCAGCTGCCCCAGCTGCGGGTTGCCGTCGTACTCGTAGCTCATATCGCGGATAAAGTGCGGCAGTTCGTTGCTGGTGTAGACGCCGGCAAAATGGTCGCTGCAGTTGATGTGGTAGGCGCTGTTCACCAGCCAGTGGGTATCGAACACGATAATGGTGTCGACGCCCATTTCCCGGCAGCGCGCGCTGATCTCTTTGTGGCCGTCGATCGCCCCCTGACGGCAGCCGTGGTTTTTACCCGGCAGTTCGGACAGATACATCGATGGAACATGCGTAATCTTTGCGGCTAACGCTAACTTACCCATAAGTCCTCCTATCCCCGTCTGGCCGCCATCCGCCAGCTATCGGGTATAGTCCTGTTTTTAATTCAAAAACATCAGGCTCAGACGCCCCAGCGCGGGATCGGATGGTCGCCCATTGAGATACAGACGTTCTTCATCTCGGCGAACACTTCAAAGCTGTACTCGCCGCCTTCGCGGCCGGTGCCGGAGGCCTTCACCCCGCCGAACGGCTGGCGCAGATCGCGCACGTTCTGCGTATTGACGAACACCATGCCGGCTTCGATATTGCGCGCCAGGCGCATCACCTTGCTGACATCCTGGGTCCAGATATAGGACGCCAAGCCGTATTCCACGTCGTTGGCCATCCGCAGGCCGTCTTCTTCCGACTTGAACGGCAGCAGGCAGGCCACCGGGCCGAAAATCTCCTCCTGCGCCACGCGCATGCGGTTGTCGACGTCCGCCAGCACCGTCGGCCGCAGGAAGTTACCGTACTCCAACCCCTGCGGCTTGTCCGGCCCGCCGGCCAGCAGCGTAGCGCCCTCTTCCACGCCCAGGCGGATATAGCCGGACACCTTTTCCCAGTGCTGCTGGCTGATTAACGCGCCGACCTGGGTCTGCGGATCGGTCGGGTCGCCCACCCGCAGGCGGTTGGCGCGCTCGGCGAAACGTTTGACGAATTCCGGGTAGATGCTTTCCTGGATGAAGATGCGCGAACCGGCGGTGCAGCGTTCGCCGTTGATGGAGAAGATGGTGAACAGCGCGGCGTCCAACGCGCGCTCGATGTCGGCGTCCTCAAACACCAGCACCGGCGACTTGCCGCCCAGTTCCATCGAATATTTCTTCAGCCCGGCGCTCTGCATAATGCGACGGCCGGTGGCGGTGCCGCCGGTAAAGGAGACTGCCCGCACGTCCGGGTGGCGCACCAGCGCGTCGCCGGCGGTGGCGCCGTAGCCCTGCACCACGTTCAGCACCCCGGCCGGAATGCCGGCCTCCAACGCCAGCTCCCCCAGACGGTCGGCGGACAGCGGCGACAGCTCGGACATTTTCAGCACCGCGGTATTGCCCAGCGCCAGGCAGGGCGCGGTCTTCCAGGTGGCGGTCATAAACGGCACGTTCCACGGCGACACCAGCGCGCACACCCCGACCGGCTGCACCAGGGTGTAGTTGAGCATCTTGTCGTCCACCGGGTAGGTTTTGCCGTTCATCTGCTGGCACACCTCGGCGAAGAACTCAAAGTTGTGCGAGGCGCGCGGGATCAGCACGTTTTTGGTCTGGTGGATCGGCAGGCCGGTGTCGGCGGTTTCCATCTCGGCAATCTGCGGCACGTTCTCATCGATCAGCTCGCCCAGCCGGCGCATCAGGCGCGCGCGCTCCTTCATCGGCGTATTGGCCCACTTCGGAAACGCCGCCTTGGCCGCCGCCACCGCCTGCGCGATCTCCGCCTGCCCGCCGGAAGCCACCTCCGCCAACACCTCGCCGTTGGCCGGGTTGGTAGTGGTGAAGTACTCGCTGCTGGCGACGTTTTTGCCGTCGATCCAATGGTTGATGGTTTTCATCGCAGGCTCTCCTGATAATCGTGTTCGCTGATAATGTGGTTGACCAGGCGGCCGATGCCCTCAATCTCCACCACCACTTCGTCCCCCGGCTGCACGTCGGCCAGCCCTTTCGGCGTGCCGGTGGCGATCATGTCGCCCGGCTGCAGCGTCATAAATTCGCTGAGGTAGCTGATGAGATACGGGATATCGAAAATCATGTCGGCGGTGGTGCCGCGCTGGCGCAGCTCGCCGTTGATATAGGTGCTGAGCTGCAGGCAGTGCGGGTCGCCGATATCGTCGCGGTCGACGATATACGGGCCGATCGGCGTCAGCCCGTCGCGGCTTTTCACCCGCAGGTTCGGCCGGTAGTAGTTTTCCAGGTAGTCGCGGATGGCGTAGTCGTTGCACAGGGTGTAGCCGGCGACGTACTCCATCGCCTGTTCGCGGCTGACGTGACGGGCGGTTTTACCGATCACCGCCACCAGCTCGGCCTCGTAGTGCATATAGTCGACGCCGGCCGGACGCACCGAGACCTGGCGGTGGCCGGTCAGGGTATTGGCCGCCTTCAGAAACACCAGCGGCTCTTCCGGCGCTTTAAATTCCAGTTCGCTGGCGTGGTCGGCATAGTTCAGCCCCAGCGCGAACACCGTGCCCTGCGCCGGCGGCAGCCATTCGACGTCGGTTTCGTTGAGCTGCGTGCCGTCCGGCAGCGTCACCCGCAGCTGCTGGTCGACGCTGACGTTAAAGATCTGGCCGTGATGGCGAATGCGCGCGTGCTTCATGCTTGCCCTCCTTCCAAAACCGCAACATTGCTGAGCGCCGGCAGGCCGGCGGCGCGGATCGTCACCTCATCGCCCGGGTTAATCGCCACGCGCTGATGCGGCGTACCGATCAGCAGCGCGTCGCCCGGCCGCAGGGTAATAAAGTCGCTGATGGCGGCCAGCAGTTCGGCGCCGGAGCGCACCAGATCCGCCGTTGACCAGCGGTCCTGCTCCACGCCGTTAATCTCGGTGACGATCTGCAGCCGGTCGATGTTATCCAGCTGCGCCATCTCCCCCAGCGGGCAGAAACCGTCGCGGCACTTGGCCTTGATCGCCGGGCGGTAAAAGCTGCTCTCCGCCAGGCTGACGTCGTTGGCCAGCGCGTAGCCGGCGATATGCGCCGCCGCCTGCGCCGCCGGCACCTGGCGGGCGGTATCGCCGATCACCAGCGCCAGCGTGCCGCCGCTGTAAACTTTTTCTGCCGCCGGCAGCGGGATCCGACCGCCGTGGCTCAGGTAGGTATTACGCGGTTTGATAAACCATACTGGGGTCTTCGGCGGGGTCTTATAGGGCGCGTCGCGGAACGTCTGGTCCCAGGCGTCCATCTGGCTGCGGTGGTTGAGCGCCACCGAAAATACGGTTCCTTTCATGCAAACTCCTATCGTCACAAATCAGGACATCCGGCATTCGTTAATATATTAATGATCACTTTTAACCGCTGCTCAGCATTTACGCAACGCCGTTAATTTGATTTGTGATCGCGATAACAAAATATTCACAACCTCAAAACATATTGGCGATAATTCAAAGAATTAGTGCTTTTCAGCGCTATTTTTCACCTCGGTAGGCATTTTCCCTTTATCCACGGCGCCAAATATGGCTACTATTAAGTTATTAATAAAAGACAAGCGGCCGGCGCCAGCACGCCGGATGCGCCAACACCTTGATAGCAAAGGCCAGACATATGCATGAATCCCTTACCATTGCCCTGTTGCAGGCGCGCGAAACCGCCATGGGCTTCTTCCGCCCGATTCTGAAAAGCCACAACCTGACCGAGCAGCAGTGGCGCATCATCCGCGTGCTGGCCGACCAGCGCTCCATCGAATTCCATGAGCTGGCGGCGCAGACCTGCATCCTGCGCCCCAGCCTGACCGGCATTCTGTCGCGCATGGAACGTGACAAGCTGATCTTCCGCCTGAAGCCGGTTAACGATCAGCGCAAGCTGTACGTCTCGCTGACTCAGCAGGGCCAGGAGCTGTACGAAGTGGCGCGCCACCAGGTCGAACAGGGCTACGGTGAGATTGAAGCGGCGTTCTCGCCAGAGAAAATGCAGCAGCTGATGACGCTGCTGGATGAGCTGATCACCCTCGGCGAGCAGCAGCCCGTCAGCCTGACTGCGCAGCCCGCCAAGAAGTAACGGCCTCAGGAGGCGGGCAGTTGGGCCTCCGGCAGCAGCGCGCCGCCGTCCACCACCAGCGTCTGGCCGGTGATATACCCCGCCGCCGCCGAGGCGAGAAACACCATCGCCGCGGCGATATCTTCCGGCTCCCCCAGCCGGCCGAGCGGCACCGCGCCGCCGATCGCCTGATTGAGTGAAGCATCCCCCAGGTTCGCCATCGCCGGCGTGCGGATCATGCCCGGCTCCACGCCGTTGACCGTAATGCCGTACGGTGCCAGCTCCAGCGCGGCGGCGCGGATAAAGCCATTCACCCCGGCCTTGGAGGCGGCATAGTGCGCCAGCCCGGGATAGGCCACCTTCGGCCCGGTCACCGACGAGGTCACCAGAATGCGCCCGCCGCCCTGGCGGCGCATCCACGGCAGCGCCGCCTGCGCCAGATGAAACGGCGCCATCAGGTTGACGCTGAGGGTGCGCTGCAGCAGCGCGCGGTCAATCTCGGCAAACGGCGTCAGCGGAAAATAGGCGGCGTTGTGCACCACCACGTCCAGCCGCCCGCAGCGCTGCGTCACCTGCTCCACCAGCAGCGCAATCTGCGCCGCGTCGGACAGATCGCACGCCAGCGCCTGCGCCGAACCGCCCTGCGCCGTCAGCTGCTCCGCCGCCTGGCGCGCCTTATCATGCTGGAGATCGGCCAGCACCACCGTGGCCCCCAGCCGGGCAAAGGCGCCGGCGATCGCCAGCCCGATGCCCTGCGCGCCGCCGGTCACCAGCACCACCTGGCCGCGGAACGCCTCCGCGGCGAAGGTCATGCCCCGCTCCGCGGATGACGGGTGGTGTTCAGCACCTGCGCGTGCGCGCCCACGGCGAAATTACTCAGCGCGCTGAAGTCGCTGCCCTGATAGCCGAGGATCTTGCCGTCGGTGCGCAGGGCCTGCAGATCGATCATCACCACGCCGAGGGTCGGAATGATCTTCTCGCGCCAGACAAACAGGTACAGCTGCTCCGCCACCTTGACGTAGTGGCAGCGGTCAACGTCCGCCAGCCCTTTTTCCACCCCGTCCAGGCACTGCCAGGCGTAGAAATTGTCGTTCAGGTAGATATGTTCGTAGCGCTCGGTGGGGCTGTAGGTGTACATATTGCGCATGCCGATCAGCTCGTCGGTAAACGCCGGCAGCGGCGCAGCGTTATCCGCCAGCCGGCCAAAGCGGAACTCGGCCGTCACCGCGGTCAGCGGCAGCCCCTGCTCCACCCGGCTGAAGGCGTCCAGCCGCGCCTGCGCCTCATCCGGCAGTTGGCCGTACACCGCGGTAAAATTGCCCTGCGCCTGGTTACAGACCAGCGTAATGCTGGCGTTGGCGCGCTGCGGATCGAGGAAATCGACAAACAGCACGCCGGGGCGCAGCGCGGTGGCGCGATAGTCCGCCGGCTGTCCGCGCCAGTGCAGCGTCTGCCCGTCGACAAAGCACACCTCAAGGCGCTCGCCGTCGCTGAAGTACAGGCTCAGCGTCTGCCCGACCAAATCGTCCTGCCCGCGCAGGGTATGGCTGTCGGGGGCAAAGCCCTCCGCCAGCGCGCCAACCTGAATAAACACCGCTTCTGAACTCATAGGTCGCTCCTTATAGGGAAGTAAAAGCCAGGGTTGGAACATCCACCGCGCCGGCGCCGCCGTCGGCCACCAGCGTAGCGCCGGTGATGATCGACGCCTGCGGTGAACAGAGAAACCGGCACGCCTCGGCGATCTCTGCCGGGCTGGCCGGCCGCCGCAGCGGCACGTCGCGGCAGACCTCGCGGTAGGCCTGCTCCAGCGTCCAGCCATGCGCCGCCATCAGCGGCTGCATCTCGTCATCGGCCATCGGCGTGGTCACCCAGCCGGGGCAGATGGCGTTGGCGCGCACCCCGAGCGGGCCGTAATCACGCGCGACGGAGCGCATCAGGCCGATCAGCCCGTGCTTGGCGGTCACGTAGCCGCACGCCGCCGGGCCGGCGGCCAGCGAGGCGATCGACGCCACCAGCAGCAGGTTGCCGCCGCTGTTCACCAACGCCGGCAGGCAGGCGCGCACGCTGGCGAAGGCGCTGTTGAGGTTGCTGTCCAGCGCCTGCCGCCACTCGGCGTCCGTCATATCGCCCAGCGCCCCCAGCCCCATGCCGCCGGCGCTGGCAATCAGGCAGTCGATGCGCCCGGCCTGGCGCATAATCTGCGGCAACAGCGCGTCGCGCCAGCTGTCGCCGCTGGCGGCATCGCCCACCAGCGGCGTTGCGCCTGTCTCCGCCGCCAGCGCCTGCAGCGGCGCGGCGCGACGGCCGATAATAAACACCCGATCGCCCTGCCCGGCCAGCAGCCGGGCGCAGGCGGCGCCGATGCCGGTGCCGCCGCCGGTAATCACCACGCTTCTAGTCATTCATTTTCTCCATCAGTTGCGCCACCATCAGACAGGCGCTGAGCAGCAGACAGCGCTGCGCCGCGGTCAGGCGCAGATAGCGCCGCCCCGGCGGCAGGCGGCTGACCACCTCGCAGGCGGCAAAATGTTCGATGCTGAACTGCCAGCGCCCTGCCGCCAGCGTCAGCTGCGCATGGCGGAAATCCAGCTGCGCCAGCGTTGCGCCAATCTGCGGATAACGCGCCAGCCAGTCCGTGATCCGCCGCGCGGCGGCCTTATCGCCCACGGTGCGGTAGCGCACGCCGCGGCGCCGCAGCCAGCCGGCGCCGCGCACCGTCAGCCGGACGCTGCCGGTCAGCGAGGTGTCGCCGCCCAGGCAGAAGCAGTGGCTGACGATATGCGCCAGAAACAGCGCCTGCGGCCGCTCGCTGACCTCCAGCACCGGCCCCTGCGGCAGCGTCAGGCGTAAACGCCCGGCGGACAGCCGCTCGCAGTCATACGGGCGCAGGTCCGCCTGTAGCCGCTCAAGCGCGCCGCCGGCGCGATAGCCGGCCGGCTCATGTCGCCAGAGGCGCTCAGCCGAGGGAGGTAAGGCGATCAAACGGCACCTCCTCGCGCTCGGATTTGTCCAGCGCCTGCGTCAGCACCTGCTCCACCGGCACCGGCTTAAACGGGTTGACCCGCTGCACGCACAGCGTCCAGAACAGGGCGTAGGCGGCGGTCAGGCCGATCATGATGCCGAACGGGATATACACCGCGCTGCGCGGCATGCCCGGCGGCGTGATATAGATAATCGCCAGCACGATGCCGATGCTGGACACAATCTGCGGCAGCGGGAACAGCGGCGACTTATAGGCGCGCGGCAGATCCGGCCGCCGGATGCGCAGCAGCACCACGGACAGCGTTACCAGCAGGTAGGCCACGCCCCAGGCGCACACCGCCGCCAGCACCATCGGGATGATGCGATCGAGATCGCCCTGAATGGCGAAGGCGTGCACGCAGGGGATCAGCACCGCCACGGCAATGCCGACCACCGGCGTTTTAAAGCGCGGGTGCAGGTAGGAGAAGGCCTTCGGCAGTGCGCCGTCCAGCACCATGCCGTACAGAATGCGCGGCACCGCGGCCATCAGCGTATTGATGGTCGCCGCGCCGGCCAGCAGCAGGCCGATGCCCAGCCAGTATTTGCCGAACTCGCCCATCACCTGGCCGGCGAACGCCGGGATCGCCATCGGCGTATCCAGCAGGCGTACATGATGCTCGGCGTCGACCACCACGTTCTCCACCTGGTGGCTGAGCGCCGCGCCGTACAGCGCCATGCAGGCGGCGACGCCGCACAGCCCCAGCGCCATGGCGCGCGGGATCACCCAGGCCGAGCGTTTGATCTCCGGTGCCATCGGCGTTACCAGTTCACAGCCGACAAACATAAACATCGCCATCCCCACCAGGCTGAACACCGCAAAGGGATCGCTGACGTCCAGCGCGCTGCCGAACCAGCCGGGCAGCGCCACCGCCGGCGGCGACAGCAGGCCGGCGATGCCGAAAATCACCAGCGTGCTCCACATGCCGAAGGTCAGTACGATCTCCGCCTTGCCGAACGCCTCAATGCCGAACGCGTTCAGCAGGCCGAAAATCACCACCAGCCCGACGCCGACCATCCACGAGGCGTTGTGGCTGGCGGCCAGGGTATTGAGATGCTCAAAGTTCACCAGCGCCATAATACCGGCCAGAATGGTCTCCGCCGTGCCGGCGAAGATATGCACGATCAGATAGGCGGACAGCGCGCCGGTGATGGCGAAGAAGCGCCCCATGCCGCAGGAGATGTAGTCATACACCGAACCGGTGGTCGGCAATATCGCCGCCGCCTCGGCAAAGGTGGTGAGCTGCGCCTGCATCATCACAAAGGCGATCAGCATCGCCAGCGCAAAGGTATCGCCGCCGATGCCGAAACCGCTGGTTACGGTCAGGATCACCGGGCTGGCCATAATCACGCCGACCGAACTGGCCAGCGTGGTGGGGAAGCCCACCTTGCCTCGTTCAAGGTGGGCGGAAAGGCGCGACGACAGGTTCATCGGAATCTCCTCTGCGGGTTGGCTTAACGCACTATAGAGAGGAAAGGAAAACGCTGACTATCGTCCTTATGGATGAGATGACGCAGGCTGTGCGCTGCGCCACAGCGCCAGGCCGCCGGCGTCGCGCGGATAGCGCCGCAGCGGGGCCAGCACCTCGGAGAAAAAGGCGTAGTAGCCGGCGCACAGCCGGTTGTAGCCGTCCCGCCCCAGATGCGCCGGACAGCCGCCCTGACAGACCATCTTCACGCTGCAGCGCTGACACTCGCGCCGGACGCTTTTCCGGCGGCCGAAAGGCAGCGCGCGGGCGGCGTCGGCCAGCGCCGCCAGTTCGTCGCCGGCGTTAAAGCGCCCCAGACGGTGGGCGTCATCGATCAGATGATCGCAGGCGTAGACGCCGCCGTCCTGCTCCATCACCAGATTGCCGCCACAGCGCGCCGCATGCACGCAGTCGGGGCTGACCTGGGTGAAATACTGGGCGTAGACGTGCTCGATATTCATGACAAAGACCCGCCCCAGGTCGCCGCGCTGCCGCCAGCGGCGGTAGATATCGCGCATAAAGCGCCCCCAGTTGGCCGCGCTGAGGCGGTAGCCGCCCGCCGGCGCGTCGCCCTCCAGCATCAGCGGCTGAAACTGCAGAAAGCGCGCGCCCAGCGCCGTCAGCTGGTCATACAGCGCCGCGGCGCCGTCGGCGACGCCGTCATGCACCACCACCAGCAGATTAAACGCGACCCGGTGCTGCTGCAGCAGCGTGATGCCGCGCAGCGCGGCGTCATAGCTACCGTTGCCGCGTCGGTCCGGGCGATGGGCGTCCTGCGTCTGGCGATCGCCGTCCAGGCTGACGCCGATAATAAAATCATGCTCGCTGAACAGCCGGCACCAGGCGTCGGTCAGCAGCGTGCCGTTAGTCTGCAGGCTGTTGCTGATGGTCACGCCCGGCGGCGCATAGCGGCGCTGCAGCGCCAGCGCCCGCTTGTAGAAGCCGATGCCCGCCAGCAGCGGTTCGCCCCCCTGCCAGACAAAGTTGATCTCCCGGCTGTAGCGCGGCTGGGCGGCGATATAGCGACGAATAAACGCCTCCAGCAGCGCATCGTCCATCGGCCTTGGCCGCTCGCCGCGCTGCGGGTAGTAGCAGTAGCGGCAGGCCAGGTTGCAGCCGGCGCCGACCGGTTTAACCAGCAGATGGAACGGCGCCGCGGCGCGGGCCGGGTCGCTGAGCGGAATTTGTCGCGCCCGCAGCGCGTCGATATTCATTGCGCCTCCGCCAGCGGTCGGCGGGTAGCCGGGTCGATGCCGATATAATGGCCGTCCGCATCCACCCCGAGGTAATCCACCATCTTCCCGTGCGCCTCAATCACCATCCCCTGACGGGCAAAGCGCTGATAGGCCGCGCTGAGACGCTTGACGATCTCCGGGTGCGCGGCGGCCAGGTCGCGGGTTTCCAGCGGGTCATCGCGCAGGTTGAACAGCCCCCAGGGGGCATCGGCGGCCTGCGGGCCGTTTTTCACCAACCGGCGCAGTTTCCAGTCGCCGTCGACGTAGGCCGCCTGATTATGCAGCTCCACCGCGTAGCTGAATCGCGGCGCCGCCTTGGCCTCTCCGCTGAAATAGCGTTTGAAGCTGACGCCGACCATCGGCAGTGGCTTCTGCGCCCGCAGCGGTTTGGCGGCGTCAATGCCGGCAAACTCGTACAGCGTCGGCGCTATGTCGTATATCGCCATCGGCGTGCGGTCGATGGCGCCATGCTGCCTGAGCTGCGGGGCGGCGATAATAAAGTCGGTATTGATGCCGCCCTGCCCGCTGGTGGTTTTATGGTAGTTGGCGTACGGCGCGTTGCTGACGTTGGCCCAGTGCGGGCCATACGCCACAAACGAGCCTTTACGGCCGATATTGGCGTAGCCGTTGTCAAACTGACGCCAATAGTCATCCTGCGAGCCGTAATAGAACCCCTGCGCCGGATTGGCGCCATTATCGGTCAGGAACAGCACGATGGTGTTCTTATCGCGCCCGGTCTGCTTCAGGGTCTGCATCACTTTGCCGATCTGCGCGTCCATATTGGCGATCATCGCCGCATACACCTGCATGGTTTTCGCCGCGTACTTCTGTTGCTGCGGCGTCATCGCCTGCCATTCCTTCTCCAGCGCCAGCGACGGCAGCGGCGTGTTGTCGCCGATGATGCCCAGCGCTTTCAGCCGCTTGATGCGCTGCTGGTAAATCGCCTGATAGCCAGCGTCGTATTTGCCGTCAAACCGGGCGATCCAGTCATCCGGCGCCTGCAGCGGATCGTGCGGCGCGGTGAATGCCAGGTAGGCGAAAATGGGCTGCTCCTGCGGCGTCTCGTCGATCCACTGCGTCAGCTGACGCGCATAGGCCTCGCTGGAGTAGAAATCCGCCGGCAGCGCCACCCGTTTGCCGTTCAGGGTATAGAAGGTGTGGAACGCCTCCACGGTGCCGAGCGGCTTCGCATCGTTAAAATGGCTGGCCCCGCCGCCCATAAAGGCGAAGGCGCGTTCAAAGCCGCGATCGGTCGGCCGCGCGCCGTCGGTGTAGCCCAGGTGCCACTTCCCCGCCATCATGGTGGCATAGCCGGCATCGCGGAAACGCTCCGGCAGGGTGACGACCCGGTCGGTCAGGCGCATCTCATAGCCCGGACGCGCAATGGTGTTCTCATACCACCACATGCCGCCCATGCCCGCCTGCTGGTTGGTGTTGCCGGTCATCAGCATCGAACGCGCCGGCGCCGACATCGGCGAGGTATAAAACTGGCTCATGCGTACGCCCTGCTCGGCCAGCGCCTGCAGATTGGGCGTCGGGATCTCGCCGCCAAACGGCGTGATATCGGAATAGCCCATATCGTCCGCCACAATAATCAACACGTTGGGCCGCTCGCCCGGCGCGCCGTGCGCCAGGCCGGACACCACGCTGCCCAGCGCCACCGCCACCACGTTTCTTTTCATCGCTATCCCCTTCTGAGCCATCATCATTTTTTCTTCTTAACGGCCTGCGGCACATAGCCGGTATACTTTTTCATCAACCGTAATTTTCGAGTGTAGAAAGCAAAAGAAATTTTTGGCTATCGTTCTTAAGGATGAGGGCAATGCGGCGCTGTCGGCCGCGGCGACGTCACGCGGCTCGTCGCGCACCGGCGGGCGGCCAGGGGAAAATCAGATGAAAATTCAGAGAACAAGCGGCAGAAAGCTTTATTAATGTTTTAATAAAAAGCCAGAAAAACCGCGCAAAAAAAGTGACAAATATCGCTCTGGCGCGTTGTTATTTATGTAGTTTATTGCAAGCCACCTCACGTTGTTAATATGTTTTTATTGTGTTGCGTAATTGCGACAACTATGCTGTTATCGTTCATATATTAAGCTATTCCCAACACGCACAACAGTGCCCGCAGCCCGGCCAGCGCGCCGGTGACCGAGGGCGATAAAGGGAGGGCAGGACATTATGCAGACACCATCAGGGCCCGCGGCTAACCATGCCTTTATTGCCAGCTGCCTGAACACCATCGCGCATCTTATTCCCGTTTCCGCCGGCGTGTTTTATTTGGTGAATAACCAGTTAAAACCCGAACATTATATTTTGCAGGGTATTTCCGCCAATACGCACCGGCAATATCTGGCGGACTTCCAGGATATTGATCCGATGAAACCCGCCAACTTTCATCAGCAGGATATTACCATGGTAAATATGACGCCGGCGGCAATCGCCAATAACCGCCAGTATTACCATGATTTTATGCTGCCGAATAATATGCGCGATATGACCGAGATCTTTATTCGCCAGCGCAGGCGCATCGTCGCCGGGGTATCGCTGATCCGCGATACGCCGTTTACCGCGCTGGAGCGCGGCCGGCTGCACGCGGTGCTGCCGCTGATTGAGCTGGCGACGCGCGACCTGCTGCCGGAGGGGGAAGCGCAGCTGCTGACTGCCAAAGAGCAGGAAATCGTCAATCTGGTGCGCGAAGGCGCCAGCAATAAACGTATTGCCTTAAAGCTGGGTATTTCCCTCTCCACGGTAAAAACCCATATGCGCAATATATTTTCTAAAACCGCAGTGGTAAACCGCACCGAATTGGTTTCCAGCGGATTTATCGCCCAGGGATAATCGTTCCTGCCGCCGCTCATGCGGCGGAATATATAGTCGTTAAGCACGTCAGTCATTATTAATCGCCAGCCAGAAGGATATATTGATGTCCAGCGATGCCTTTTCCGCGCCTGCCCAGCGGGCGGCACAGCCCTGCCCGCCGCTGCTGCTGACCGCCATTATCGTTTTCGCCGCCATTGCGCCCGGCGTGCTGATGACCGCGCCGGCGATCGCCGCGCAGCTGGCCGGCGAGTGGCGCCTGACGCCGACGCAGATCGGCCGGCTGTTCGCCGGTGAACTGGGGGCGATGAGCCTCGCCACGCTGCCGGCCTGGTGGTGGATGAGCCGCATCAGCTGGCGGCGGGTCGCCTGGCTGGCGGCCGGCGTCTTTATGCTGGGCAATCTGGCCTCGGCGCTGGTCAGCGACTTCGGCCAGCTGCTGGCGCTGCGCATTGTCGCCTCGCTGGCGGGCGGCACGCTGATGATCCTGTGCATCACCTGCGCCGCCGGCGTCAGCAACGCCAGCCGGGTTTACGCCTGCTGGGTGCTCGGCCAGCTGGCGCTGGGGGCGATCGGCCTGCTGGCGCTGCCGCCGCTGTTCGCCCACTACGGCCTGATGGCGGTCTACCTGCTGCTGGCGGCGCTGATGCTGTGCTGTCTGCCGCTGATCGCCGCCTTCCCCGACGGCTACCGGCCGGCGCCGCAGCACACCGCGCAGCGCCCGCCCGCCTCCCTGACGCGTAAGCTGTGCGCCGCGCTGGCGGTGCTGTGTTTTTATATCAGCCTGAGCGCGGTCTGGACCTTTATCGGCAATATCGGCGCCGCCGCCGGGCTGTCGGCAGTGCACGGCGGCCAGGTGCTGGCGATCGCCACGCTGTTCGGCATCGTCGGCGCCAGCGTTGCGGCGCTGACCGGCGCCCGCCGTCACCGGCAGCGGCTGATGGTCTTCGGCTACCTGCTGCTGTTGACCAGCATTGCGCTGCTGTACGCCACGCCGCAGCTGGCGCGCTTTGCCGCCGCGGCGCTGCTGTTCAAATTCACCTGGACCTTCGTGCTGCCGTTTGTGCTGGCGGCCGTCGCCGGGCTGGATAACGACGGCAAACTGATGAACAGCATCAACCTGACCATCGGCGGCGGTATGGCCATCGGCCCGCTGCTGGCCGGCTATCTGCTGCAATTTTTCGGCGGCTTCGGCGCGCTGCTCGGCGGTGCGCTAGGCTGCGCGCTGCTGTCGCTGCTGCTGATTTCGCTGGCATCCCCCGCGCCGCGCGCGCCATTTAACCAGGAGTCTGCAACGTGAAAAGAAACACCGGCTTTTTCTTCGATGAACGCTGTTTCTGGCACAGCACCGGGCTGCACGCCACCACGCTGCCGGTCGGCGGCTGGGTGCAGCCGCCCGCCGGCGCCAGCCATGCCGAATCGCCGGAAACCAAAAGGCGGATGAAAAACCTGATGGACGTCTCCGGCCTGTCGCGCCGGCTGCAGCTGCGCAGCGCCGAACTGGCGGACGAGCAGGATCTGCAGCGCATTCACCCGCCCCACTACCTGCAGCGCTTCAAGCAGCTGAGCGACAACGGCGGCGGCCTGCTGGGCGAGGAAGCGCCGCTCGGCCCGGGCAGCTATGAAATCGCCAAACTGTCCGCCGGCCTGGCCTGCAGCGCGCTGGAGGCGGTGCTGCGCGGCGAACTCGACAACGCCTATTCGCTGTCGCGCCCGCCGGGCCACCACTGCCTGCCGGAGCAGTCGATGGGCTTTTGCTTTCTGGCCAATATTCCCATCGCCATTGAACGCGCCAAACAGCGCTGCGGCCTCGGCCGGGTGGCGGTGATTGACTGGGACGTGCACCACGGCAACGGCACCCAGCATATCTACTGGCGGCGCGACGACGTGCTGACCATTTCACTGCATCAGGACGGCTGTTTCCCCGCCGGCTATGCCGGTGAGCAGGACCGCGGCGCCGACGCCGGGCTGGGCTATAACATCAATATTCCGCTGCTGGCCGGGGCCGGCGACGACAGCTATCTGTACGCCATGCAGCGCATCGTCCTGCCGGCGCTGGCGCAGTTCCGCCCGGAGGCGATCGTTATCGCCTGCGGCTACGACGCCAACGCGATGGATCCGCTGGCGCGCATGCAGCTGCACAGCGACAGCTTCCGCGCCATGACCGCGCTGGTGCAGGAGGCCGCCGATCGGCTGTGCGGCGGTAAACTGCTGCTGGTGCATGAGGGCGGCTACGCCGAATCCTACGTGCCGTTTTGCGGGCTGGCGGTGATGGAACAGCTGAGCGGCATTCGCACCGAGGTGCAGGACCCGCTGCTGGCCTTTATCCGCCAGCAGCAGCCGCGCGCGGCGTTCAACCGCTTCCAGCGTGAGGCCCTCGACCAGCTGGCGCGACAGTTCGACCTATAATCAGGGGGAATGCTAACGAGGGGATGATATGTCGCAACAACAGATCAGCATTATCACAGGGCAGCGCGGCGATATCGCGCTGCACGACTGGCATCATGACGCACCGCGCTTTCTGGCGCTGCTGGTGCACGGCTACGGCGAGCATCTGGGGCGTTACCAGCACGTCGCGCGCACCCTGCAGGATCTGGGCGCCCGCGTCTTCGGCCCGGACCATCTCGGTCACGGGCGGTCGCAGGGCGAACGGGTGCTGATTGAGGACTATGAGGCGGTGGTCGACGACGTACAGCTGGCCGTCGCGCAGATCCGCCGTCAGCATCCCGACCTGCCGCTGGTGGTGATCGGCCACTCGATGGGCGGCATGATCGCCACGCGCTACGTGCAGCGCTTCGGCGACGGGGTGCGGGCGCTGGTGCTGTCCGGCCCGCTGCTGGGGGAACACACCGCCATCGGCGATCTGCAGGATCTGGAGACCATTCCCGACACGCCGCTGGACGTCAGCACCCTGTCGCGCGACCCGGCGGTCGGCGCCGCCTATCAGGCCGACCCGCTGGTGTGGCACGGGCCGTTTAAACGCCCGACGCTGCAGGCGATCCGACGGATACTGGCAACCATCGACGCCGGGCCGGGCTTCGGCGCGCTGCCGACGCTGTGGCTGCACGGCGGAGACGATCGGCTGGTGTTAAGCGAGGAGAGCCGCACCACCCTCGAACGGCTGCGCGGCAGCGATTTTCACGCCGAGATCCTGCCCGGCGCCCGCCATGAGATTTTTAATGAGATCGATAAAGATCGGACCTTGCAGCACGTCAGCGCGTTTATCGAACGCGTCCTGCGCTAGAAAAGCAGCCGGCCCCGCAAGGGGCCGGTCTGTCAGCCGTTCACCACCGCCAGGTAGTGCTTCACAAAGCGGTCGGAGGTGATGTCCCAGCGCACCCTGGCGCCCTTGGGGGCAAACCAGGCGTCGCCGGCCTGATACTGTACCGCCTCGCCGCTGGCTTCATCGGTCAGCGTCACCGTGCCTTCCCACACCGTCGCATGTTCGGCAAACGGATACTCCATCACAAAGCTGCCGCGGGTGCAGCTGAACACGCCGCAGCTCAGGTTGTCGTCCGGCGCGCCGTGGATCATCGCCACGCTGACCGTCGGTTCGCCGGCAATCACCGTCGCCCCCAGGTTGCTGACGCTGCCGATCGCCGTCAGCGCCGGTAATGGCTGTTTAAGCAGGAGTGGTTTCATCTTGGTTTCCTCTGGTTAAGTTAACGGTTAACGGCGTCCCTTCCAGTAGCCGGACGTCTGGTGCCACACTTTGCCGGCGGTGGTCATCACCCGCCGCAGTTTGTCCTTGCCGAAGATATTCACGTGCGGAATTGAGCTCATCAGCTCATAGCGCTCGGAACCTTCCGCCATGCCCTCCGCCAGTACCTTGCAGACGATATGGCTGGGGGTGACGCCGAAGCCGGAATAGCCCTGCACGTAAAACACGTTGTCATGCGCCGGCAGCGTGCCGATCTGCGGGAACAGATTGGCGCTGCAGCACAGCGGCCCGCCCCACGCCAGATCGATCTTCACATCATGCAGGTACGGGAACACCTTCAGCATCAGGTTGCGGTTCCAGGCTTTCAGATCGGCGGGAATATACTCCAGCAGCCGCGTGGCGCTGCCGAACAGCAGGCGGTTCTCATTGGTCACCCGGTAGTAGTCGATCACCGGGCGGATATCGCTGTAAGCGCCGCGGATCGGGCTAATCCGACGGATCAGCGCCTCCGGCAGTGGTTCGGTCGCCAGCTGAAACGCGTAGGTATTGATGGTTTTGCGGTGGATGGCCGGCTCCAGGCCGTTGAGAAAGCCGTTGCAGGCCCACAGCATTTTGTTGGCGCGCACCGAACCCATCGCGGTGCGCACCCGGATGCGCGGACCGTACTCCACCTCCAGCACGCTGCTGTTTTCAAAGATCTTCACGCCGTAGTCGCCCAGCGCCTTGGCCTCTCCCAGCAGCAGGTTCAGCGAATGCACATGGCCGCCGCCCATATGTTTGAGCGCGCAGGTGTAGCTGTCGGAACCGACCACCTGTTTCACCTCCGCGCCGGTGTACAGCTCAATCTCTTCGTCCGGCGCCACCGCCTGAAACTCCTTCAGCCAGGCGCGCAGCGTTTTCTCCTGGCGCGCATTGCTGCCCAGGTAGCCGTAGCCGAAGCAGAAGTCGGCGTCGATGGCGTATTTGCTGATGCGTTCGCGGATGATGCCGGCGCCCAGATTGCTGATACGGAAAATGGTTTCCAGCCCCTGCGGGCCGACGTGGCGTTTGATCTTCTCCAGATCGTGGCCGATGCCGGCCATCACCTGCCCGCCGTTGCGGCCGGTGCCGCCGTAGCCGAGGTGGCGCCCTTCCAGAATGGCGATATTGGTGATGCCTTTTTCCGCCAGCTCCAGCGCGGTGTTGATGCCGGAAAAGCCGCCGCCGACGATCACCACGTCAACGTCCAGATCCTCTTCCAGCGCCGGATAGCGCAGATCGTATTTTTTGGTCGCCGCGTAGTAGGTTAACGATTCAATATTGCTGTTCACTGCCGCTCTCCCCAGATCCAGACTCTGACTGCGGATTATCCGCAGGCGGCGGCGGAGCGGCCATGTCCCTTTAGGGATATTTTAACTATTTTTTAACATCATGCGCTGCGCGGCAGCGCGTGACCGAGCAGCAGGCTGAACAACTCCGCCTGCGAGCCGATCCCCAGTTTGCCGTAGATGTTTTTACGGTGGTTTTTCACCGTGCCAAGGCTGATAAACAGCCCGGCGGCAATCTGTGGCGATCCCTGCCCGGCCAGAATCAAATCGACAATTTCACGCTCGCGTGGGGTCAGCATGGCGCGCGCCGCCGCACCGCGGTCGCACGGCGCGGCCGGGGCGGCGTCCGCTTCCCCTGCCGCGTCGCAGTGCAGTCGCGCCACGCTGCGCACCAGCATCAGCGCATCGTGCAGCGTCTCCTGCTGCGGCTGACGCAGCGCCACCGTACGCTGCGAAGCGCCGAAAAACACCCCCAGCCGGCGCTGCGGCGTCAGCTGCAGCACCACGCCTGCCTCGTCGCGCCAGCCGGTTTTACGGTAAAAATTGCGGTAGTAGTCGCTGTGATAGAAGCCGCGCGGGGCCAGCTGGCGCAGGGTAAAAACATCTCCCTGCCGCCCGTCGTTCAGCGCGTGATAAAACGGGTCCTGCAGATAGGCGCCCTGCTGATACAGCGCGTTTACCCGGTCGCTGTTCTCCTTTTCCGCCTTCAGCAGACAGCGCGGCGGCCGATCCTGTTCAAAGGCGTATACGATGGCGTTATCAAAGGCGAAGAAGCGCTCCAGGTAGGCCAGCAGGTGCGGATAGAAGTGGCGGGTCGCCACGGCGTCAATCACCGTCGTCAGTCTGGCAAGCTGAATATCCATCCGGGCCTCCGAGCATTAACAGGTTAACAATCTGCGCCGGGCGCGGCCCGCAGATCGGCGGGCGGCCGGAAAGTAATAAAAAGCATCTCACTGTCTGAAATGCAAGCCGGCAAGCGCCGGCGTGTTAAATCAGTCACAACTTGTCCGCCCGGCAAAACGAAATGTTTATTAATATATAAATGTTTTGACGGCCACGCGCCAAAGGTCAACACCCGAATCAGCCATTAACGGGCAAATTGACGATGGCGTTTACGGTTAAAAAACTCGCCGCTACCCGGCAAGAAATCGTGGTTCACGCCGCTGGGCTGCATTATGCTGGCGTTTTGCCGTTCGCCAAGGAGCCTTGCATGACCCTCAGCCTCACGATCGCCAACCGCCAGACCTGGTTCGGCCAGGGCGCCATTTCCCAGCTTATCCCGCTGCTGACGCAGGATGCGCAGCCTACGCTGCTGTTCAGCTGCCGCTCGTTTCTCAACGGCCCGACCTACGCCGCGCTGGCGCCGCAGCTCGATCCGCTGCTGATCGGCCGGGAGATCGTCAGCCATGAGGCGTCGCCGCAGGAACTGGACCAGTGGGTCGCGCGCTGGCGCGGTCAGCCGACGCGGGTGGTGGCGATCGGCGGCGGCAGCGTGCTCGACGCCGCCAAGGCGTTTGCAGCGCTGCTGGCACACCCGCTGCCGACGCTGCGCTATATGGAAAAGGTCGGCGATACGGCGATCGGCGGCGACACGCTGCCGTTGATCGCCGTCCCTACCACCGCCGGCACCGGCAGCGAGGTCACGCAGAACGCGGTGATTACCGATACCCGCGTCAGTCAGGTGAAGGCCTCGCTGCGCCATGCCAATTTTGTGCCGCAGACGGCGATCCTCGATCCGCTGCTGCTGCAGGGCGCGCCCGACCACGTGCTGGCCTACTGCGCCATTGACGCCTTCACCCACCTGTTCGAAGCTTACCTGTCAAAAACCGCCAGCAGCCTGACGCGCGAGCAGTCGCTGACCGGCCTGCGCCTGTTCCTTGCGGCCTGGCCGGCGCTCAATAGCAGCGACGACGCGCGCGCGGCCATCATGCAGGCTTCCTATCTCGGCGGACTGACGCTGAGCAGCGCCGGTCTGGGGGTGATCCACGGCATCGCCGGTGAAGTAGGCGCGCTGCGCGACTATCATCACGGCCAGGTGTGCGGCCGCCTGCTGCTGCCGTTCCTGCAATTGCTGGCGGAGAGCCGGCAGCCGCAGCAGCGCAGGCTGATGCAGGAACTGGCCGAACGGCTGTTCCCGCAGCATCAGGGCAGCCCCGAGCGCTACCTGAGCGACTTCATCACCGAGCACGCCATCGCGCCGTTCTGGCAGGAGCCGCTGGCCCTGACGGCGGATGAGCTGCGCATCAGCGTGGAGAAATCCAACAGCAAAAACTCGCTGCTCGACTACTCCGCCCCACAACGGCAGCAGATGATAGAGGCGGCATTCCATATCGAATGAATATATAATTCGATCAAGGAAATAGCGGAGAAGTAACATGAGCATTATCGACTGGATTTTAACCGGCATCGCCGTGGGGCTGATTGTCGGCGCACTGATCAAAGTCTTCGGCAAGAAGAAAGATCGGTAACCCTGAGGCAGGGCCGGACGCGCCGGCCCTGCTTCCCCGTCAATGCCTCAGCCGCCCGGCCGCGGCGCCGGGTAATCTTCCTCAATGCGCAGCGCCGCCGCATACGGGCTGTCCCACAGCTGCTGATACAGCCGGTCCAACCGCGCGGCCAACGCCTCGTTATTCAGCACCAGCTCCAGATTGCGTGAATTATCCAGATAGCCGCCGCTCCAGTTGCTGGTGCCGACCCAGGCAAGCCGCTCATCAATGGTCATGATCTTGCTGTGGATCACCCGGGCGTAGGGAATAAAGCCGCCGTCGGCGACGGGAATGGTCACCACTTTCAGCTGCACGTTCGGCAGCAGCGCCAGGCTCTTCAGATAGTCGATCTCCGGCTTTTTGGTGTTCCAGTCCGCCACCATCAGCTCCACCTGCACGCCGCGTGCCGCCGCGCTGCGCAGCGCGTTGTCGATCACGGCGTAATAGGGCCGGCTGCGCCCCGGCCCGAAGGAGAGCGGCGCATACTCCATCACCTGCACCCGCACCCGCCGCTGCGCCGCCGCCAGCAGCCGCGGCAGTTCGCTCTGCGTATCCGTCACCCCCGGCGGCAGGTAAGCGCGCGGGCTGGCGAGCAGATAGCCGGCCGCCGGCGTCGCCGGCCGGTAGGTGAGCGGCGGCACCGGCTGCTGCGCCGCCAGCAGCGCCTGCGCCCGCCAGTCCTGCTCAAATACCGCCTGTATCTGGCGCACCACGCCGGCGTCGCTGACGCGCAGCCCAACCTCATGAATATGCTCCAGCGCCCGCCAGTCAAAGTTCTGGCTGCCGACAAACGCCTGTTCGCCGTCCACCAGCAGGTATTTGGCGTGCATAATGCCGCCGCTCAGCTGCTGATAGTCGAGCACGCGCAGTTCCAGCTGCGGGATCGTCGCCAGCTGCTCCAGCGTATCCGCCGCCGAATTACGCAGCCCTTTGCGCTCCAGCAGCAGGCGGATTTGCACCCCGCGCTCGCCGGCGCGGCGCAGCTCCGCCAGTACCGCGTCCAGCCGGCTGCCGGCTCGATTCATCACATAAAACTGGGCGATATCGATGCGCTGCCGCGCCTGGGCGAACATCTGCCGCCAGACCTCGGCGCTGTCGCGCAGGTCATCATTCTGTAACTGGGTTTCCAACGGCGCGCTGTACACCAGCTCATAGCCGGGCACCTCAAAACGCGCGTTGGCAACATCGTGGCTAATGTTCAACGGGTCACTCCATCACGACAAACACAGGTATCACCAGACCGCGATCGTTGACGGCCAGCGACGCGATCAACCTCAGCGATATCTTAAACCAGATGCAACACCACGCCGCACACGAACAAAAAAGCCGGCCCATAACAACGGGCCGGCCAATTAGTGCAATCAGGGGATATCGATCAGTTCACTTTCACCGGCATGCCGGAACGCGCCTTGATCGCCGCGTCGACTTCACTCTGGTTGACGCCGCTGTCCATCAGCACCTTGCCCACCGCCGGCGACAGCA
Organism: Serratia sp. FGI94; assembly: GCF_000330865.1. NCBI lineage: Bacteria > Pseudomonadati > Pseudomonadota > Gammaproteobacteria > Enterobacterales > Yersiniaceae > Serratia > Serratia sp. FGI94. The sequence goes on along the minus strand of NC_020064.1, from coordinate 599,311 downwards.
TCACCGGCACCGGATCTTTCGACTTCAGCTGCTCTTCGTTGGCGGAAAGCGGGTTGTGCACTTCCAGATAGCGGCTGCCGTCCGGCTCGACCGAGGCTTTCACCGGCTCATTGATAAACTGTACGCGCGTGCCGACCGGCACGTTATCGAACAGGTATTTGATATCGTCGGCGCGCAGGCGCACGCAGCCGTGGCTGACGCGCAGGCCGATGCCGAAGTTGGCATTGGTGCCGTGGATTGCGTACAGACGGCCGATATACAGCGCATACAGCCCCATCGGGTTATCCGGTCCGGCCGGGAACACCGCCGGCAGGATTTCCCCTTCCGCCGCGTACTCTTCACGCATTTTGGCGGTCGGCGTCCAGGTCGGGCCGTCCTTCTTGCGCTGTACGCTGGTGATCCAGTTCATCGGCGTGTCTTTACCCAGCTGACCAATGCCGATCGGCAGCACCACCACGCTGTTGGTGCCCTTCGGGTAGTAGTACAGACGCATTTCCGCGCTGTTGATAATGATGCCCTGGCGCGGCGCATCCGGCAGAATCAGCTGCTGCGGGATGGTCAGCGTGCTGCCGGCCTTCGGCAGGAAGGGATCGACGCCCGGATTGGCTTCCAGCATATTACTCAGACCCATCTGGTACTGCGCCGCAAAGCTTTCCAGCGGCAGCTTGCTGTCCTCAGGGACCTGGATCTGGATATTCTCCCCCACCAGACGGCTGTCTTTGGCCGGCAGAGGGTAAACAACGGCGAGGGCGGTCTGGCTGAACGCAACCAGGGCCGTAAACAGGGTTAATAACGCGCGAATGCTCATGTTTATCTTCGTGTTGGTTTGGTGGGCCACACTGGCAGTATTTGTCTAAATTATCTTCGGCCTGCAAGAGCCGGATGCACATTATATGTTCACTAGGGCAAAAGTGTGAAATTTTCCCGCCGATGGGTACGCATTTTTCCATCGCGTTCGGCCGCATAATCCCCGCTATCCCCCGCCGGACGCCGTTTACACGCCGCAGCTCCATTCCTCGGAAATCACCGCCTTGTTTGGTCAGCCTTCACCCAACAGGCATCCCATGCCGACAACGTTATCCGTTTATACCATTATCCCGAGCCGATGTTCCGCTCACCTGCAAATCACTAACGGAGAGATAATGATGAGTACAGCCCTTGAAGAAAATACCGGTTACTTCTTGTCACCGGAAATGTTCGGCGCCGTGGGCGACGGCGTGCACGATGACAGCGATGCCATACAGACAGCCATCGACCATGCGCGCGTGAATAAATATCGTAAAGTTGTCGGCAAAGGCAATTACCTGATTAATAAAACGCTGTTAATCAGTTCTGATGGCAACGGTTTTGCGCTGCACCTGCAATCGCTGCTCGTCGGCGAGCAGTTCCCCGCGCTGCCGGAAAAATGGTGGGACGCCGCACCGGCGATCGCCCCCCATAAATCCGCCGGCAGTCAAAACAACATCGACCTGCGCGTCGAATATTTCAATGGCGCCAATAAGGCGACCTGGTTCAGAAACTGGGGGAACGGCATCACCGCCTCCAAACTGTACTGCGGCAGCATGAAAAACTACATTATCGGCTACCGCTGCTACCGAGACACCCAGCGGGTAACGGGCATGAACGACCTCGCCGGCTGCAGCTGGCAGGGCGGCTACCTGGGAGCGCTGATCGGCACCGGTGAAAGAGTGCCGGGCTTTACCACCGTCGCGGAGTGCCACTCATTTGATATTCAATGGTTCGCCTCCAACAAATATGGCGGGGTGATTCTGCTCTCCGGCGCGCAGTATGCCAATATCTACAAGGGTACCTACGACTACAACGGCAAGTTCTCGGTCTGGATGAACCTGGGCGCCAACAACCCGGATACGGAAAATAACGGCAAGGTTATCGGCTTCGGCGACACCATCAGCGACGGTGTGGTTACCGGCACGGTACTGACCGAACCCTCCTATCATCAGGGCAACTATTACATTCTGGTTACCGATACGCAGAATGCCCTGGACGGCAACAGCACCTGGACGGCGGGCAAGCCGCTGAGCACGCCGGACGGCAGCTGGAAGGCCAGCGCGGAGAAAATCATTACCTGCACCACCACCGAAGCCCGCTACTTTGACGTAGTCGCAAATATCCGCACCGGCGGTTTCGGCAAATGCATTATTGAGCCTGAATATATCGGCGGCCTGGTCGGGCATAATCTTTTCACCAGCCAGTACCGGGCGGCCAGCGCCACGTCCATCAACGATACCTCCAACTATCGCGGCCTGGGCGTAGCCAGCACGGCGGATCGCCTGGAGATGACGGCAACCAGCCACAGCAATACGCCGTTTATCAGCGCTTATAAGGACGAAACGCAGGTCAGAACCCACTTGCGCCTTTTCAATCAGAGCAAACTGCTGGGGTTAAATAAATCGGTTAACGTGCCCAATAACAGCCCGACCTGGATCTTCTCGCTGGGCGCGAACTCTTCAGCCACCATCGCCATGTGGAAGGTATACGTCACCTCCACCACGACGGGCATTTCAGGGGAAGCGAACGTCACCGTCCGGGGCAATGAAGCGTTTATCACCAACGTGGTGTATGCCGCCAATATGCAGTTCAAGGTCGACGGCCTGAAACTGCTGGTGCATCAAAGCACCGGCGCCAGCAGAAATATCTTTATGAACGCCATTCGCGTCGCCTGATCCGCAGCTTCAGATCGCGACATCATCCCACACCGCCGGCGCATCACGCGCCGGTTTTCATTGGCTGCGCTCAGCGCGGCGTCGGCAAACGGCGGATGGGTATCAGATACTCACAGTGGATCGCCGCGTCGGCCTGATGGTAGAAGCCACCCTGCGCAGGGTAAAAACGCTCAATGTCGCTGCCCGGCCGGCGCACCACATTCAGCGCCGGCATCACGCTGTCGTAGACCCGGGCGATAAAGTTCTGGAACTCATCCGCCTGCCCCTGATAGACAAAGCTGGCGTACTCCCCCGGCTCAATCTGCACCACGTCCCCCGCCGTCTGCTCATCGTCCAGCGCAACGGTGTACGCCATGCATTGCCGATCCTGCTGGCGGCTGTCGACGTCCAGCCGGGTCAGCCCGTAGGCCACCGCCGGCGGCCCGGACAGCGGACACAGCAGCGCGCTCCAGGCGCTCTGGCGCAGCTCCTTTTTCCGCCGGCTCAGCTCGTTCAGCGTCAGCGTGCGGCGCTGTGTGCGCCCCACCAACCGCATCGCCGGCAGTTCGACAAAATCCGCCGCCGGCAGCGGCGGCGCGCACAGACGCAGCGGCGGCTGCATGCCATAGCCCGGCCACTCCGCGCTGCGGCGGTAGGCGGCCGGCGGCAGGCCGAACTGCTGGCGGAAACCGCGGGTGAAGGTCTGCTGGGAATCAAACTGGTACTTATCCGCAATAATCGCCACGCTGGTGCCCGTCAGCCGCAGCTCGCGCGCCGCGGCAGTCAGCCGTCTGCGGCGCACGTAGGTGCCCAGCACGTGGCCGGTCTGACGTTTGAACATCCGCTGCAGATGCCACTTGGAGTAGCCGGCTTTCGTCGCAATCTCGTCCAGCGTCAGCGTCTGTTCCAGATTCTGTTCGATCCACGCCAGCAGCTGATTAATCACCGCTCGTTGATGCATATTGCCCCCTGTCAGGTTCAGCAAAACCAAATTGCCGCCTACTTTATCGACAACGGCGCTAGACCACATTGCACAATCAGGACATACTATTTTTCATTTACGCCAAAATGAGAGTTATTCTCATGACTTTTGTGACCAAGAAGCCCTGTCTGGATATCGATAACGTGCCGCGCCCGGTGTTCGCCGTACAGGGCGCGACGATTAATGAGAATTGGGAAGTGGAGCCACACCGCCACCACAAGGCGCAGCTGATCTACACCGCGCGCGGCATGCTGCGCTGCGAGGTAGAAAACGGATTGTGGCTGGTGCCGCCGCAGTGCGCGCTGTGGATGCCCGGCAACGTGCTGCACAGCGCGCGCGGCACCGGCGCTACCGAGTGTTATGCGCTGTTTGTCGACGCCGCCGCCGCCGGCGATCTGCCCGACAGCTGCTGCACCCTGACCATTTCACCGCTGCTGCGCGAACTGCTGCTGGCGGCCAGCCGCTTTACGCCGCTGTACGATCAGCAAGGGGCCGAAGGCCGGCTGGCGACGGTGCTGCTGGATCAGCTGGCAGCGGCGCCGGTGGAAAACCTGCACCTGCCGGTCTCCCAGGACGCACGTATCCGCCAACTGATGGAGCAGATGCTGGCGGAGCCGGCAAATAAGCGCACGCAGGCGCAATGGGCGCAGCATATCGGCATGAGCACCCGCTCGCTGAGCCGTACGCTGCAGCAACAGCTGGGGATGAGCTTCGGCCACTGGCGGCGTCAGCTGCACGTGATGCTGGCGCTGCAGCGCCTGACGCAGGGCGTCAGCGTGCAGAGCGTGGCGCTGGATCTGGGCTATGAGAGCGCTAGCGGCTTTGTCACCATGTTCAGGAAAGCGGTCGGCAAACCGCCGGCGCGCTATCTGGCGGAAAAGGCGGCGGACGGCCCGCTGCCGTCCGCCCCCATTGCCATGTAGGCGGTCAGAAGTCGTAGAACACCGTCACCCAGGTGGAATCCGGCTCGTTGTCGCTGCTGTTGGCCAGCGTGCGTTCAACATATACCGACAGGCCGTAACCGATGGTGGTGCCCGCCCCCAGATAGACGTGATTGGCGTGATAATCCTCCTGCCCCTTCAGCCGCAGCGAGTCCGCCGCCACATAAGGCTGGATGGATTTCAGGAACGGTTTGTCGATATTGAAGGTATAGCCGACAAAACCCTCCAGCCCGTAACCGTCGCCGGCAAAGAAATGCGACAGGCTGCGCTCGCGGGTGCTGGGCACATAATCTTTATAATAGCTGGCGGTGCCGACGATATACCAGTTGGTCGGCTGCCAGGTCAGCGCGGCGCCCGACAGCTGCTGATGGTATTGCTGTTCGTTATAACGATCATCCTTCACCTTCGCGTCGGTGTAGCTGTACGCCGCGCTCAGCGTCAATGTCGGATCGATTTTATAATCGAACCCCAGCCCGCCGCCGCCGGAACGCCGGTAGCTGAGATTATTGGCGGTATGCAGATCGTCTTCCGGCAGCAAATAGTTGGCGTACAGGGTCAGCGGACCAAAATCATTGGTGTATTTCAGGCTATTCTTCGGCTTATTACCGCCGTCATAGTCGCCGGAAATACCAATGCCGGTGCCGCCGGCGTGACCATCGTTATCCCAGACGTCGCTTTTAATCCCGACCACGGAATAATAGATGCCATACTGATGACCATAGGTGAGCGTGCCGTAACGGTCGTCTTTAAAACCGCCATACAGCTGGCGCTGGTAATCGCGTTTGCCGTCTTCGTCGTAGTGCCCGTCCCAGCTCAGCGCGTGCGCCAGATCCACACCCCACTCGTAATAACCGATGGCTGAGGTATGCTGGCTCAGGGCGTAATCGGCGCTGAAACGAAAGCGCGTGCCGCCGTCATGGCCGTTTTTATCATAGCCCGGCTCCGGGCCATTATTAAAAATCCATTCCGGCCGAATGCTGCCGCCGACCTGTAAACTCAGCGGCGCCAGCAACACATTGCTCTGCGGGTTTTTCTCCAAGATGGTAATTTCCGCCTGCGCGGCGCCGGATAACGCCGACAGCAGGACGCCGCCAATAATAATTGGCGTTTTTATCATTTCCATTACTACCCCTGTCTGAAATAAGTTTTTCTTATTATTAACTGCCATGGCTCTTGGCCATAAATTAATAATTACCCGATATAACAAAACGGCGCAAGAGATAAAATCTCATGACCTAATGCCTAAAAAGGTAAATGGCGGCGGCGAAGAAATAAAAACGTATCAGAATGCTACCAACGGCAACAAAACAATAAATCGCGTACAAATAATCAGCATACGAGTCACTCTTTAACCGATAATAAAGACGGTCGTTAATATTTCATAACAAATCAGAAAAAAAATAAAACCGGCACAACAAAAGTTGCAATGAGTGATAATTACTCAAAGAAAATATCAACCAGCGGATACCACCGCAGCGGCATCCGCCGAAGCGTTATTTATTGCGCCAGCCAGCCGCCGTCCATATTCCATGCCGCTAACGCGACCCATACATTCATGGCTGGCTCGATCTGATGATCGCCGGTGATTTAAGTCTTCAGCGCAAAGCGCAGCTGATGGGTACGCCGCTGCGCAATGCGCGTCCTGCGCGCGTCGTCCCAGCGATAAAAGCCGTCGCCGCTGCGCAGGCCGGTCTGCCCTTGCTCCACCTTTTCCTACACCAGCGTCATCATCCCGTCGCCGGCGGCCAGCGTCGGCAACAGATGGCGGGCGATATCCGCCACGGTGTCCAGCCCGGTCATATCGGCCGCCTCCAGCGGCCCGACCATCGTGTTCATCTGCTGCATCTCATGCTCCTCTGCTCAGGGGGCGCCACGTCCGGCGCGCGTTCGCGCAGTACAACTGCGTCGTCTTCTCCTTCAAGATAGGCCAGATCGGTCAACACCCGCCATCCATCGCCGGTGGGAGTAGCACGGTCAGTTTTTAGGAATATTTACCGTCCGCCGCGTGATCGGTCGCCGGGTATTGACCCTTTGAAAATGCTAGTTTTTCTGCGTCAACTACAGGGAGGTAGATACGAAGATGGCGACGCCAAACCGTAATATTGCACCGGGTTACTGTATTGCCCAACAGCCAGGCTCATTGACTTATCATGCACATACGCTATTTGGCGGCAAACCTACAGAGGCGGCACGTTTCTTTATGAAAATCAATGCCGACACGCCGCAGGTATTGCCCGGCCAGATGCTTATTATCGCGGATCCTGCCAACCCTTATCAGGCAGTGCAGCTAACCGCATTAAAACAGGCCAAGGCACGTACCCATCAGGCCGTACGCGCCGGCGATGGTAACTTTTCCCAGTTTTTACACCGTCACTATGCAGCCATTGCGGCATTCACCCAGTACGGCGATACCGTCACCGGTCTGGTTACCGACGCTGGCGAACGCTACTACAGTCAGATCCGCACTATTTTGTTGGAAGCAGGAATGCAGCAAAATCGCGATTAAAGGCTACAGCAACTTTACAGCCAGCACTTACTTTGGGATACAAGGAGGGACGATGGGAGGGGCTGCATTGCCTTTATTATGCGGGATCGTATTAGGCATAACCGGTGGAGCAGGTATACTGGTTTGCGGTATCGCGGGGGCTGCCATGGGCGGTGCAGCAGGCGGCTGGATTGGCGGAAAAGCTGCCGATCTGGCTACCGGATTTATTTTTGGTGAGTAATCGATGAAAATTGCAGCATTAATTGGCGTTATTGTCTGGGCGATATGCTCTTTGGTCAAATATTTTCATTACCGTTCGGGTAAAAAAAACTTTGACGCCTTCTATCAAGATTACTTACGGCACGGTTACCCGATCCCTCCTCATATCGCTTTTGTCGACAACCTGGGGTATCTGGGAAATTCATTGAAAACACAATGGTTCAAGTGGATCCTTCTCAATAAAAAGATCACAATAACCAAGAACGTCCGACTGCAGCCCGCAGCCTACCTTTTTGTGCAAGATAAAATACCATATAACGTAAGATCATGGATTCATAGAGATATTAAGCTCCTTATTACGGAGGTTTTTCTTTTTTCGATCGCTTTTATTTTGATGTTGATAAGCGCCAACTAGCCAGTAAATATGAAAATATTCAACAGCGGCGTATAGATACGGAGGTGGCGATGCTAACCGTTGCTTTTCTGCTAGTCATTTGCGGGTTACTCAAATATCTATATTCGCGCCAATATAAAAAAGAATTAGAATCTCTGTACCAAAATTATATCGAACATGGGCATTTCATTCCTCCCCATGTCGTTATTGCCGACCATTTTGGTAGCTTGGGTACCTCAATCAAAGCACAATGGTTCAGGTGGATCCTGAAAAATAAAAAAATAAAGATAACGCAAGGAAACTATCTGCCGCAAAAAAGTTATGACTTTTTGCAGTATGCGGCTTCGGAAAAATTAAAGTCATGGTTAATTAACGACGGTCGGTTTCTGCTGCTCGAAGGAATTTTATTTATCGTGGCGCTGATTTTAGCCGTGCTCGTTGATAAGTCATCATGACTCTGCCGGCAAGCTGCGTGAAAAACCTTATACAACGTACAGCCACCGCATTACTTACCCTAAGCACGCTAAGCGGCTGCCAGCTGGAAAAACAGTGGTATTACCCGCTGCAGGTTTCGCTGCAAGATAACCAGCCCTGCTTCGCCGTACCTGCCGACAGCGTCGGCCCTCACGATAGCCTGCAAAACCGCGGCATCATCGTCTCCCGGCAGTCATCGCAGCAATGGGATATTGTCTGGACCTCGCCTGACAGTCATCCGCTGCCGGCACTGCTGCCCGGCCAGTGCGTCACATACCCGCAGGCCGCCTGGCAGGCTGGCAACGATGCGGTGATGATGGGCGTCTCGCTTAATCACGACCAGGAACGACGTAAATATAGCCACGAATTCTCCCTTGCCAATACTCCCGACGGCCGGCTGATTCTGCGCCCCTGAGCGCTGCCGATACGGCCCATCGGCGGACCGGCGGCAATAAAACCGCTCCCCTTTCGCATGAATAATGATTATTATTCTCAAATAATAACCGGCGCACGACGATGCGCCCGGCAGGCTGCTGTCTTTGAAGCCAATGTTGAGCCGTTCCGGCCGCTGCGCGGCAATAATAATTTTAACCATATGGAGATGTTATGAACGCTGTAATGACAACCGGCCGTCGCCTTGGCGGGCGCGCGGTTTTCCCTCTGGTGCTGCTGACCACCCTGCTGTTTGCCGGCGCGTCTCAGGCGCAGGCCGAATCCGAGCTGCTGCGCAAGCCGGTCGGTAAAGGCGCCTATGAGATGGCGTACAGCCAAAGCGCAAACGCGCTGTATCTGGCGACTTCGCAAAGCCGCAAGCTGGACAAAGGCGGCGTGGTGTATCGCCTGGATCCGACCACGTTGGACGTGACCCAGATTATTCACAACGATATCAAGCCGTTCGGCGCCGCCATCAATAACAAAACCAACACGCTGTTCTTCGGCAACACCGTCAACGGTTCCGTCACCGCCATCGATGCCGCCACCGGCGAGGTAAAAGGCCGGCTGGTGCTGGATGCGCGCAAGCGTGCCGAGGGCGTGAAACCGCTGGCGCCGCGCGAACTGGTGGCGGATGAAAGCAGCGATACCGTCTATATTACCGGCCTCGGCGAGTCCAGCGTGGTCTGGGTGGTGGACGGCAAGGATCTGACCCTCCGCGCCACCATTAAAGGCACCGGCAAATTCGGCACCGGCCTGGCGCTGGACGCCGCCGCCAAGCGCCTGTACGTCACCAACAGCGAAGGCGAGCTGGTCACCATCAACACCGCCGCCAATAAGGTGCTGACGCGCAAGAAGCTGGATGCGGCCAACGAGCACTTCTTCCTGAATATCAGCCTGGATACGGCAAACCACCGCGCCTTTATCACGGACTCCAAACAGCCGCAGGTGCTGGTGGTGGATACCCGCAACGGCGAGATCCTGCATAAAATCGACGCGCCGGAATCGCTGGCCGTGCTGTTTAACCCGGTGCGCAACGAGGTGTACGTCACCCACCGCAAGGCCGGCGCCGTCAGCGTGATTGACGCCAATACCTATCAGGTGCGGGAAACCCTGAAAACGCCAACCCACCCGAACAGCCTGGCGCTGTCGCCGGACGGCAAAACGCTGTACGTCAGCGTGAAGCAGGCTTCCAGCCGCGATAAAGAGGCCACCGCGCCCGACGATGTTATTCGCGTCAGCCTGAAATAACCCTGCGCCCCTGCAGCGCAGCTTGCATCATGGGCATTGCCGTTTACGGCAATGCCCTTATACCGTCGCCACACACACTCCCCCGCTATTTACGCCATTTTTATCTCCCCGCCCGCAATCGTTACGGCGTTTTTACAGACGGTTTTACGCCCGCCGGATAACATCATCATGTCGCCGCTATGGCCTGATGAGAGCACTATCCATGCGTTTATCTCCGCACGTTACCACCGCCTTTTTCCGCGGCATCCCGCTGCATAACGGGGGCTGCCATGTACGCTAATATCATCGATTTTCATCCACTGTTAACGACGCACGCGCCGGCGTCACGGGCGCCGTTCACCGCCGAGGTCGAGAGCTACCTGCGCCATTATCCCGACACCGAATTCGTCGATATCTATCTGCACGATCTGAACGCGCGTATCCGCGGCAAGCGCATCGCCGTCTCTGAGCTGTTCGCCCTGGAGCAGGGCTGCTACTTCCCGCAGTCGGTGTATGCGATGGACCTTAACGGCCAAGTGGTGGAACAGCACGGTCTGGGTCAGCAGGCCGGCGAACCCGACAGGCTGTGCCTGCCGGTGAGCGGCACGCTGCGCCCCTGCGCCAAAGACCCGCAGCATATTGCGCAGCTGCTGCTGACCATGTGCGAGGCGGACGGCGCGCCCTGCCCGCTGGAGCCGCGCGTGGTGCTGGCGCAGCTGCTTGAGCGTCTGCATCGCCTCGGCTATTACCCGGTGATCGCCGCCGAGCTGGAGTTTTATCTCCACGCGCCGCAGCAGCGCCCCGGGCAGCCAGAAGAAGAAACGTTATCGCAGAACTTTGCCGTCGATGCCCCGGCATGCCACGGCGCGCTGCTGGAGGATATCGCCCGCCACGCCAGGCTGCAGGCGCTGCCGCTGACCGGCGTGGTGGCCGAAGCGGCCGCGGGCCAGTACGAGCTGAACCTGCGCCACAGCGCCGAGGTGCTGACCAGCTGCGACCAGTTACTGGCGCTGAAGCGGCTGGTGCGTCAGGTGGCGCAGCAGCACCGGCAGCACGCCTGCTTTATGGCCAAGCCGGGCGCGCAGGCGGCCGGCAGCGGTCTGCACTTCCACATCAGTCTGCAGGATGCGCAGGGGCGCAACCGGCTGAGCGCGCAGGACGGCGCCCCCGGCGAGGTGATGCGCCAGGTGCTCGGCGGCATGCTGGCGCTGATGCCGGCCTCGATGGCGCTGCTGGCACCCAACGTCAATGCGTTCCGCCGCTTCCGCCCCGAGATGCATGTGCCGCTGCGCGCCTCCTGGGGCTACAACAACCGCACCGTGGCGCTGCGGCTGCCCTGCGCCGATCGGGCCAACCAGCGCATCGAGTACCGGCTGGCCGGCGCCGACGCCAACCCCTATCTGGCCGTCGCCGCCATCCTCGCCGGCATGCTGTTCGGGCTGGAGCAGAACCTGCCGCTGCCGCCGTCCAGCTGCGGCAACGGCTATGACGACCCGCAGGCGACGCCGCTGCCGCTCAGCCAGCCGCAGGCATTGGCGCTATTTCAGCATTGCGCGGCGCTGCGCCGACTGCTCGGCCCGGCGTTCTGCGAGCTGTGGCACGGCTGTAAAAGCGCGGAGCTGGCGCAGTTTGAGCAGCTGATCACCGACGCCGAACGCGCCTGGCTGCTGTAACCCCGAATGATGACCGAAAATAAGGAGCCCTTTGATGTCTCGTCTGGTTCTGCTTTCCAATAAACACTGCGACGCCAGCGATATTATCGCCGCCGTGCAGGACTACGCGCTGGACGCCCTGACCGATGCCGGACAGGGCCTGTGGCTGGGTTGGGACAGCAACGTGGAAAACTTCGCCGACGCGGCCGGCCGGCCGGTACAGGTGCAGCACAGCAACGGCTATGAACTGGTGACCTTCCCCTTTTCCACCCGCGAATTTCACTACCACTATCAGGGCTACTATCACGACGGACTGTGGCCGGTGTTCCACAACCGCCCCGAGCTGGCCCACTTCACGCCGGAAAACTATCAGGCCTACCGCCAGGTCAACCGGCAGATCGCCGCCATCGCCAGCGAATATATCTGCCCGAGCGATTTAATCTGCATCGACGACTATCAGCTGCTGCCCTGCGGCGCGGCGCTGAAGGAGCAGGGGCTGCTTAACCCGTGCGGCTTCTTCTTCGCGCTGCCGTTCCCCGCCGTGCCGCTGCTGAAAAACATTCCCCAGCACCGCGAGCTGGTGGAGTCGCTGCTCTATTACGATCTGATTGGTTTTCGCAGCCTCAGCGACGCCAATAATTTCCACAACTATCTGGCGAACGAATACCAGGTCGAACCACTGCCCGACAATCAGTATCAGGTCGACGGCCATATCTTCAGCACCGCCATCTTTCCCGACGCGCAGCACGCCAGCCGGCTGTGCTGACGCCCCCACCCGCCGCGCATCCGGCGCGGCGGATCCGCTCAGCCGACAATTTCAACCGCTCGGCGGGCTATCGCACCGCTTAACCCATTTCATCTGTCATCGCTTTACGCCGCGCGCGATGATGAGCTGTTCCTAAACCTGCCCCTTGTTACCGGGGAAGTACCTGAGCACGCCATCCGCAGCCTAAAAATCTATAAGCGGATGCTTTTACACATTATTTTGCAGACTGGAATAAGGAATATCTCATGAAACAAACGGGGATTCTCAAACATCTCCCATGGATGCTGCTGGGGGTGATCGGCGCATCCTGCCTCGGCGTGGTGGCGCTGCGGCGCGGCGAACATATCAGCGCGCTGTGGATTATCGTTGCTTCGATCGCGGTGTATCTGGTGGCCTACCGCTACTACAGCCTGTATATCGCCACTAAGGTGATGAAGCTGGACGCCGGCCGCGCCACCCCGGCGGTGGTGAATAACGACGGCCTGAACTATGTGCCGACCAACAGAAACGTGCTGTTCGGCCACCACTTTGCCGCCATCGCCGGCGCCGGTCCGCTGGTGGGCCCGGTGCTGGCGGCGCAGGTCGGCTATCTGCCGGGCACGCTGTGGCTGCTCGGCGGCGTGGTGCTGGCGGGGGCGGTGCAGGACTTTATGGTGCTGTTTATCTCCTCCCGCCGCAACGGCGCGTCGCTCGGCGAGATCATCAAGAAGGAGATGGGCCCGGTGCCGGGCACCATCGCGCTGTTCGGCTGCTTCCTGATTATGATCATCATTCTGGCGGTGCTGGCGCTGATCGTGGTGAAAGCGCTGGCGGAAAGCCCGTGGGGCGTATTCACCGTCTGCTCCACCGTGCCGATCGCGCTGTTTATGGGCATCTATATGCGCTTCCTGCGCCCCGGCCGCGTGGGCGAGGTGTCGGTGATCGGCATCGTACTGCTGCTGGCCTCCATCTGGTTCGGCGGCGTGATCGCCCATGACCCGTACTGGGGCCCGGCGCTGACCTTTAAAGACACCACCATTACCTACACCCTGATCGGCTACGCGTTTATCTCCGCCCTGCTGCCGGTGTGGCTGATCCTGGCGCCGCGCGACTACCTGGCCACTTTCCTGAAAATCGGCGTGATCGTCGGGCTGGCGATCGGCATCGTGATCCTGAACCCGGATCTGAAAATGCCGGCGGTCACCCAGTTCGTCGACGGCAGCGGCCCGGTGTGGAAAGGTTCGCTGTTCCCGTTCCTGTTCATCACCATCGCCTGCGGCGCGGTCTCCGGCTTCCACGCGCTGATCGCCTCCGGCACCACGCCGAAGCTGCTGGCCTGTGAAACCGACGCGCGCTTTATCGGCTACGGCGCGATGCTGATGGAGTCCTTCGTGGCGATCATGGCGCTAGTGGCGGCGTCGATTATCGAGCCGGGCCTGTATTTCGCCATGAACACCCCGCCGGCGGCGCTGGGCATCACTATGCCGAACCTGCACGAGCTGGGGGGCGATAACGCGCCGCTGATTATGGCGCAGCTGAAGGATGTGACGGTGCATGCCGCCGCCACCGTCAGTTCCTGGGGCTTTGTCATCAGTCCGGAACAGATCCTGCAGACCGCAAAAGACATCGGCGAACCGTCGGTGCTGAACCGCGCCGGCGGCGCGCCGACGCTGGCGGTGGGCATCGCGCACGTGTTCCACAAGATTATGCCGGCGGCGGATATGGGCTTCTGGTACCACTTCGGCATTCTGTTTGAGGCGCTGTTTATCCTCACCGCGCTGGACGCCGGCACCCGCTCCGGCCGCTTTATGCTGCAGGATCTGCTGGGCAACTTCGTGCCGTTCCTGAAAAAAACCGACTCGCTGGTGGCCGGCATTATCGGCACCGCCGGCTGCGTCGGCCTGTGGGGCTACCTGCTGTATCAGGGGGTGGTCGATCCGCTCGGCGGCGTGAAAAGCCTGTGGCCGCTGTTCGGCATCTCCAACCAGATGCTGGCCGCGGTGGCGCTGGTGCTCGGCAGCGTGGTGCTGATCAAGATGAAGCGCACCCGCTACATCTGGGTGACGGTGCTGCCGGCGGTGTGGCTGCTGATCTGCACCACCTATGCGCTGGGTCTGAAGCTGCTGAGCGATAATCCGCAGCTGGAAGGCTTCTTCTTCCTGGCCAACGAGTACAAGCAGAAAATCGCCGCCGGCGGCGACCTGAGCCCGCAGCAGATCGCCAATATGCAGCATATCGTGGTGAACAACTACACCAACGCCGGCCTGAGCATTCTGTTCCTGCTGGTGGTGTACGCCATTATCTTCTACGGGATTAAAACCGCGCTAGCAGCGCGCAAAAACCCGCAGCGTAGTGATCGGGAGACGCCTTACGTGCCGGTGCCGGCGCAGACGACGTCCAACTCTGAGAGCGAGGTCAACGTTTCACCCCAGCATTAACGGCAATTTGCCTGCATAATAGAATGAGTCACGGGCGCTGCATGCGGCGCCCGTTATCCACGTTTTCCGGGAGTACAATCATGTTCGGCAATCTTGGTCAGGCGGGAAAATATCTGGGACAGGCGGCGCGGATGCTGGTCGGCGTGCCGGACTACGACACCTACGTCCAGCATATGCAGGACAACCATCCGGACAAACCGGTAATGAGCTACAAAGAATTCTTCCGCGAGCGCCAGCAAGCGCGCTACGGCGGCGACGGCAAAGGCGGCATGCGCTGCTGCTAGGCCCCGAGCATTAAGGACCCGCAATGAAACCCATCGCAGTCACCATTCTGACCGGCTTTCTGGGCGCCGGTAAAACCACCCTGTTACGCCATATCCTGCAGGCCGACCACGGCCACCGCATCGCGGTGATTGAAAACGAGTTCGGCGAAGTGCCGATCGACAACGCGCTGATCGGCGATCGCGCCAGCCGCATCACCACGCTGAGCAACGGCTGCATCTGCTGCAGCCGCGCCAACGAGCTGGAGGACGCGCTGCTCGACCTGCTGGACGGCCTCGACCGCGGCGAGCTGGCCTTCGACCGGCTGATTATCGAATGCACCGGCATGGCGGACCCCGGCCCGATCGCCCAGACCTTCTTCGCCCACCCGACAATCTGCGAACGCTTTCTGCTGGACGGCATCATCACGCTGGTGGATGCGGTGCACGCCGGGCAGCAGCTGGATCAGTACAGCATCGCGCAGTCGCAGGTAGGCTATGCCGACCGCATTCTGCTGAGCAAAACCGACGTCGCCGGCGACAGTGAGGCGCTGATCCAGCGTCTGCAGCGCATCAACGCCCGCGCGCCGGTGCACCTGGCGCTGCACGGCGATATCGATCTCACGCTGCTGTTCGATATTGAAGGCTTCGTGCTGAACGATCGGCTGAATCTGAGCAAGCCGGTGTTCCGCCGCATCGCCGAGCCGCAGAACAGCATTCACTCGATCGTGCTCTACCACCAGCCGCCGCTGGAGCTGGCGCAGATCTCCGCGGTGATGGAGGAGCTGCTGCTGCAGTTCGCCGACAACCTGCTGCGCTACAAGGGCATTTTATCGATCAAGGACGAACCGCGCCGCCTGCTGTTCCAGGGCGTACAGCGGCTGTATAACGCCGACTGGGACCGCGACTGGCAGCCGGACGAGACGCGCCAGAGCACGCTGGTGTTTATCGGCATTGACCTGCCGGAAGCGGAGATCCGCGCACGCTTTGCCGCCCTGAGCTGAGCGCTGGCAGCGTCGTCGCCGCAAACAGGCTTTGACGAATCCCCGATCTGAGTACTTTAATCATGGAGTGGCGCGCTGACGCGCCACCCCTATTTTGCGGCCGACGCACGGCCGCCATCACTCAGAGGATCATCATCGGTATGCGATTAACACCAACCACCCTGGGCCTGTTGCTGGCGGGCGCCGGCCTGCTGTCGGCCAATAACGCGCTGGCCGCCTCTGATACGCTGATTTACTGCACCGTCGCCTCGCCGGAGTCCTTCAACCCGCAGCTGTCCACCTCCGGCCCGACCTTTATCGCCACCTCGCAGATGCTGTACAACCGCCTGGTGACGCTGCGCGGCAGCGACAAAACGCCCGCCCCTTCGCTGGCGACCGACTGGACCATCAGCCCGGACGGCAAAACCTACACCTTCACGCTGCGTAAAGGGGTGAAGTTCAACAGCAATAAATTCTTTACCCCCAGCCGCGACTTTAACGCCGAAGACGTGGTGTTTACGGTGATGCGCCAGAAAGATCCCAACCACCCGTATCACAAGGTGTCCGGCGGCAGCTATGAGTACTTCACCGACCTGGGGCTGGACAAGCTGATCGCCAAGGTGGAAGCGCTGGACGACAACCACGTGCGCTTTACCCTGACCCAGCCCAACGCGGCGTTCCTCGCTGACTGGACGATGGACTTCGCCTCAATCCTGTCGGCGGAATACGCCGACGCGATGATGAAGAAAGGCACGCCGGAGAACGTCGACAACTGGCCGATCGGCACCGGTCCTTACGCGCTGCAGCAGTACAAGCAGGACTCGCTGATCCGCTATATCGCCAACCCGCACTACTGGCAGGGCAAGGTGGCCAGCAAGCATCTGATCTTCTCCATCACCCCGGACGCGCAAACCCGGCTGTCGAAGCTGAAAACCAACGAGTGCCAGATTATCCCGGCGCCGCTGCCCGAGCAGTTCGCAGCGATTAAGCGCGACAAGAACCTGCAGCTGCACAGCATCGACGGGCTGAACGTCGGCTATCTGGCATTTAACACCGCCAAAAAGCCGTTTGATAACCTGCTGGTGCGCCAGGCGCTGAGCTATGCGGTGGATAAAAAAGCCATCGTCGCCGCGGTATTTAAAGAGAGCGGCACGCCGGCCAGTTCGCTGCTGCCGCCGGGCATGCTGGGCTATAACGACAAGCTGCCGGGCTACGAGTACAACCCGCAAAAGGCGCGCGAGCTGCTGAAACAGGCCGGGCTGGAAAAAGGTTTCACCACCGATATCTGGTCGATGCCGGTTGCCCGCCCGTATAACCCCAATTCGCGCCGCATCGCCGAGATGATTCAGAGCGACTGGGCGCAGGTGGGCGTCAAAGCCAACATCGTCACCTGGGAGTGGGGGCAGTATCTGGCCGGGCTGCGCAAGGGCGAGCAGCACAGCGCGCTGTACGGCTGGGTCTCGGATAACGGCGACCCGGACAACTTCGCCACCCTGCTGGGCTGCGACGGCGTGCAGAGCGGCGCCAACGTCGCCCGCTGGTGCGATAAGTCGTACGATGCGCTGATCAAGCAGGCGATTGCGGTCAATACCCCGGCCGAGCGCGGCAAACTCTACCAGCAGGCGCAGGAAGTGTTCGCCAAACAGGCGCCCTGGCTGCCGCTGGCAAACGGCAAGGTGTTTTACGCCACCCGCAACAACCTCAGCGGCTACGTGGTGGACGTCAACGGCAGCGATTTCTCCAAAGCGAAGCTGAATTAATCGCACCGTTCAGGGCGAGGCGTACCCTCGCCCTGCTTCCTGCCCGCCGGCCACGGCCGCCACGCCAGCCCCAGCGCGCACAGGCTGCTCAGCGTCAGCACCGCGCCGGGCCGCTGCACCAGCCCGGTCAGCGCCAGCCCCGCCCCCAGCATCAGGTAATACATCAGGCCGAACAGCGCGCCGGCGGTGCCCATGCACGCCTTATAGTGACGCAGCGCGCGCGCCAGAATATTGGGAATGGCGATGCCGTACGCCATCACCACCAGCAGCATCGGCAGCGCAAAGCCGCGCGTCGCCTCCAGCAGCCATACCAGCACGCCGCCGCCCAGCGATAGCGCGCACGCCAGCGTCAGCAGCGCGTCAAAGCGCCAGCCGACGGCCAGCAGCCGCTTATTGCATGCCGCGCCGACCCCCGCTCCCGCTGCCAGCATCAGGCCGCTGTAGCCGAACCACTGCGCCGGCAGCCCCAGCGCCGCAAAGCGGAACGGCGCCAGCTGGTAATAACTGAACATGCAGAGATTGAACAGCGCCACCAGCAGCGCGCTGCGCCAGATATCGGCATCCTGCACCATGCGCCCCAGCGTGGCGCAAAACGCACGTTGCGCCACCTGCGGCGGCCGGGTTTCAGGCAGCCGCCAGGCCGCATAGGCCAGCAACAGCGCCGCCAGCAGCGCCAGCGCGCCGAACACACCCTGATAGCCGCAGTAGTGCGTCAACAGCGAACCGCTCAGTACGCCGATTGCCGGGCTAAGCGCCATGGCGATCCCCATCAACGAGAACACCCGCGCCAGCTGTCCGCCGTCGAAACGGTCGCGGATGACGGTCTGAGCGCCGACCGAACCCACCGCCGCGCCAAAGGCCGCGACGATACGCGCCGCCAGCAGCGTGCTGAAGCTGGCGCTGAACAGCGCCGCCAGCGACGCCAGCAGATACAGCGTCAGTCCCACCAGCATTGTGGGGCGACGCCCAATCAGGTCGCACAAATATCCCCACACCACCACGCCGACGGCAAAGGCAAAGAAATAGCACGACAGGGTTTGCGCCGCCACTTCCGCGCTCACCCGGAACCCGGCGGCGATATGCGTCAGCGCCGGGCTGTAAATCGTTTCCGCCAGTTGGGGAAACATCATCATCACGGTCGCCAGCGTCAGCGTCAGTTTGCGTTGCATCACCTCTTCCCCCTTATCAAAAACCGGGGGACAAACTAGCATCTTCACGCCGCTGCCGATTACACTATAAAAGACAAAAAACTGATAAAATCGGACAGATTATGACGTGGCTCAGCGCCCAGGACAGTTTTGACCCGGATACGCTCGACAATAGCGTACTGGGCATCGCCGCCGAACTGGCGCGGCACGACTCCGGCCCGCACCAGCACGGTATGGGGCAGCTGCTGTTCAGCCAGCAGGGCAGCATGCGCATCACGCTGCATAACAGCATCTGCCTGCTGCCGCCGGCGCGCATCGCCTGGATCCCGCCGCGGGTAGAGCACCGCGTGCAGGTCAGCGGCGTCGTCGGCTACCGCTCGGTGTATCTCGATGAGGCGCGCTATCCCGGTCTGCCGTCGGGGCTGACGGTGCTGGCGGCAACGCCGCTGCTGCGCGCCGCTCTGGAGCGTATCGCCCTCGCCGACTTCGACACCGACTGGCGGCAGGGCGCCGCCGCCAATATTCTGGCGGTCTGTCTGGATGAGATTGCACAGGCGCCGCGGGAGCTGACCCTGCTGCCGCTGCCCGCCGACCGGCGTCTGCGTCATCTGGCCGGGTTGGAAACCCTGCCGCCGCTGCACCAACTGGCGCGCTGCGTCGGCGCCTCGGAAAAGACCATCAGCCGCATTTTCCGCCGGGAAACCGGGCTGAGCTATCAGCAATGGCGACAGCAGTGGCGGCTGATTAGCGCCATCGAACTGCTGGCCGCCGGCCATCGCCAGTGCGAGGTCGCCGCCCGGCTGGCCTTCGCCAGCGACAGCGCCTTTATCACCTTCTTCAGAAATATGACCGGCAGCCCGCCGCGCACCTATATGGCGCTGCGGTGCTGACGCCCACGCCGGTATTTACGTTGAAAATACGCCAAAATAAAATGAATGTCGTATTAACTCAGCGCAGGAATAACAGCACCGTCGGTCACGCGCCATGCAGGCAAGGTGAATCTGCGGGCTAAGGGGAAAAGACAGTAAAAATATCGTACATGGCGATAAAAAAACTGGGTAAGAATCCTTAGCCAAAACGATGCGTTATGGCTTAATAAAATAACGCTGGGGTCGCCTATCCCCCCGCCAAGCGGAAATGCCGCGTGCCTGTTCTTACCTTAGCCGCCGGCTTTCCTTCCGGGTTGAAGCACTTTTTGGCAGCATCTCCTGATAAAAACACAGGGGGATACCTATGCCGGCCAGGAAATTTAATATAAGTAAAACATATAGTTAAAATTCACTTTCAACCGTACTATCACTCACTCACGGAGGAGTACCCCAGCGTCCATATCATTCTTTACGGGAATTAACGATGGCTAATTACACCCTGCGTCAGCTTAAATATTTTGTCACCACCGCCAAATGCCGCAGCGTCGCTGAGGCTTCACGTAAACTGTACATTGCACAACCCTCTATCTCGACCGCCATCAAAAGTCTGGAAGACAGTTTTGGCATGCAGCTGTTGATACGCCACCATGCGCAGGGCGTATCACTGACCCCTTCCGGCGCGCGCTTTTATCGCAAGGCGCAAAAATTATTGAGGATGGCGCATATTTTTGAACAGGATGCGCTGGCGGATAACGATCTGGTGGCGGGGAAAATCAATATCGGCTGTTTTGAAACGGTCGCGCCGCTTATTTTACCCAAGCTGATCCGGGGCTTTAAAACGCTGTATCCGGGGATAGAAACCATTATCCGCGACGGCGAGCAGCATGAGCTGGTGCAAAAGCTGACCGCCGGCAATCTGGATGTCGCCCTGCTCTATCATCACGAGCTGAACCCCAACATCGTCACCGAGGCGCTGGCGGAGCCGCAAAAACCTTATGTACTGCTCGCCGCCGGCCATCCGCTGGCCCAGCGCGAGCGGATTACCCTGCGGGATCTGGCGGCGGAGCCGATGGTGCTGCTGGACGTGCTGCCCAGCCGCAACTATTTCCTCAACCTGTTCACCCGGGTGGGTATTACGCCCAATATCGTGTTTAGCTCACCCTCCATTGAGATGGTGCGCGGCATGGTCGGCCAGGGATTAGGCTTCGCCATTCTGGTCACTCGGCCGCACGGCCGGCACAGCTATGACGGCCAGCCGCTGGTGACGGTCGAACTGCAGGACGAGGTGGAAGGCTCCGCACTGGTGGCGGCCTGGCTGAGCCGCAACCCGCTGACCAAACCGGCGCAGCTGTTCGTCGAATTTTGCAAAAACGAACTGGCGACGCTGAGCCGCGCCGGCGGCGTGCCACTGACGCCGGCGCGGCTCAGTGCTGCATCCAGCAGCGTAAGTTAGCCAGCATCTGCATACAGCGCTCCAGCTGCTCCACGCTGACATATTCATCGGGTTTGTGGCCCTGTTCCATACTGCCAGGGCCGCAAATCAGCGTCGCCACGTCGGCTTCGGCAAACAGACCGCCCTCCGTCCCAAAGGCCACCGTCGACAACGTCTCACTGCTGCTCCACAGCGCCAGCCAGCGGACAAAGTCGCACTGCGGATCGGTCAGCAAACCCGGATACTGGCTGAGCGTCTGCAAGGTGATGCCGCAGCCTGCCGCCACCTGGCGCATGGCCGGCAGCAGCTCATCGGCGTAGCGCCGCAGTTCATCAATCACGCTGGCGACCGACACTTCCGGCAGATGGCGGATTTCGAAATCGAACCGGCAATCCTGCGGCACAATATTCAGCGCCGCTCCGCCCTGAATGGTACCGACCTGCAGCGTGCTGTAGGGCGGATCAAAGCACGGGTTCTGCGTCGCGGCCAGCTGGCCGCCAAGCTCGGTTAACCTGGCGATCAATTTGGCCGCATACTCGATGGCGTTCACCCCCTGCGGCGTATAGGCGGAATGGCAGGCGTGCCCGCGCACGCTGCAGCGCATCGCCAGCTTGCCTTTATGGCCGTATACCGGCTTCATCTCCGTCGGCTCGCCGATGATGCACAGCGCCGGCTTATCCGCCGCCTGCTGTAAATGCGCCACCAGGCTGCGCACGCCCAGACAGCCGACCTCTTCATCATAGGAAAACGCCAGATGCAGCGGCATGCGTAGCGGCTGCGCCACAAAGTCCGGCAATGCGGCCAGCACGCACGCCAGAAAGCCCTTCATATCCGCGCTACCGCGGCCATAGTAACGCCCGTCACGCTGCGTCAGCGCAAACGGCGGCACCGTCCACGGCTGCCCGTCAACCGGCACCACGTCGGTATGGCCGGACAGCATCACACCACCGCCTCCCGCCGGGCCGAGGCGGGCGTACAGATTGGCCTTGCGGCCGCTGTCGTCCGGAAAACGCCGGCTCTCGATGCCGCAATCGGCCAGATAGTGCTGAATAAAATCGATCAGCGCCAGATTGGACTCCCGGCTGGTGGTATCAAACGCCAGTAGCCGCGCCAAAAGATCGCGCACCCGCTCACTCATCACCCGGTACGCCGTAGCTTGGCGCCTCCCGGGGGTCGATCGCCCGCGTAATATAGTCCTGCATCTGGGGCTGATAGGACCGCCACAGCGCCGCCAGCTCGCCGATGGGATCCTGCTGCGCCCAGTCCACCCGCAGATCGACCAGCGGCCAGCTATGTTCACCCACCACCTTCAGCGCCGCGGAGTGCACCGCGCCGGCCTCGCCGCCGCGCTCAAGCCCCGCCAGCAGCGCCGCCATCAGGCGATCCGCCAGCTGACCGGCGGCGTTTTCAAACGTCGTCGTCATCGCCTCAACTACCGCTTTATCCGCCAGCATATTGCCTGCCGCAACGCACGCTTTCCCCTGCACGCCGTGGTAAACCCCTAACGATTTTTCGCCGCTGAACAGCGCGCTGTTTCCCTGATGGTCGATGGCGATCAACTGACGGTAGTCGCTGAACGCATCCTCGCTCAGCGCACGGTCTAACGCGCCCTGCGGCGACATTCCTTGTTCAAGCCGCTGCAGCGTCTGGCTGCCCAGCCGCGGCAGCGTGATATTCTGGCTGGATACTGCGCCTACGCCGGCCTGCAGCCAGGGGCAGCGGGCACCGACCGCAATGCTGGAAGAGCTGATGGCAATGCCCAACTGACCGGTTTTGTCGCAGCGCGCGGCGATTGAAAACGTCATACCGGCCCCTCCTTATGCCACCCTTCCGGGATCACGGCGATGATGTCGATCTCCATCAGCCACTGCGGCTGCGCCAGCGCCGAGACCACGATTCCAGTTGAAATCGGGAACACTCCTTTCAGCCATTTCCCCACTTCACGGTACACCGGCTCACGGTATCTTGGGTCGATAATATAGGTGGTGGTTTTCACGATATGCGAGAGGTCGCTGCCCGCTTCCTCCAGCAGCTGCTTGACGTTTTTCATCGCCTGCTGCGCCTGCGCCGCCGGGTCGCCCAGGCCGACCAGGTTGCCGTCAAAATCGGTGCCGACCTGGCCGCGCAGATACACGGTATTGCCCGCGCGCACCGCCTGGCACAGATCGTTATCCAGCGATTGATTGGGATAGGTAACTTTGGTGTTGAACATACGGATTCGGGTATGGGTGACGTTACTCATATGATTTTCCTGTTTAACGATAGCGTCAAAGTAAGCAAAACGCCGGCGGGCGGCTTACGCCTCCCCCGCACGCCCCGCATGGACGTTCTGGCTCCGGCGGCCGGTGCGGGTTGCCAGCCAGTAATAGAGCGGCGAGGTGACCAGCAGCCCCACCAGCCAGGAGAGATCGGCACCGTGAATATGCGCCGAGATCGGCCCGACGTATAACGGGGTGTTCATAAACGGAATTTGCACCACGATGCCGATGGCGTAGGCCAGCAGCGCCTGCGGGTTGTAATAACCGTAGATGCCGCCATCCGCGCGAAAAATCGAATCAATGTCGTACTGCCCTTTATGAATGGCGTAAAAGTCGATCAGATTGATCGCCGTCCAGGGCACCAGCACCACCAACAGCGCCAACACCAGATCCACAAAGTGGCCAATAAAGTCCGCCGAGCTGTAAACAGCGGCAATGCAACAGGCCAGCAGCACCAGCACTGACAACACCGCCCGGCTTCTGCCGGTAGGGATCCAGCGCCAGGAGAAGGTCTGCACCAGCGTAATCATCGAAATTACCGCCCCGTACAGGTTCAGCGCGTTATGGCTGATCACGCTCAGCAGAAACAGCACCAGCATCAGCGGGCCGATAGAGCCGGTGGCCAGCTTGACGGCGTCCATGGTTTCCATCCCTGCCGGCGTCGCCAGCACCGCCACCGCGCCAAAGATAAAGGAGAGGCTGGAGCCGAGCGCCGAGCCGAGATAGGTGGTCCAGAACGTGGCCGCCACCGATACGTCCGCCGGCAGGTAGCGCGAGTAGTCAGACACGTAGGGAGCAAAGGCGATTTGCCACAGCGCCCCCAACGACACCGTCGCCAGCCAGCCGTAAAGATTGAAACCGCCGCGGGTGAAAAAATCTGCGCTGTGTATATGACTGAAGATATAGCCAAAGCCCAACAGGATACCGATCCCCAGCACCCAGGTGCCGATCCGGTTTAACAGATGAATAAAACGGTAGCCGATAATGCCGATCGCACAGGATCCCACCGCGCCGATGACAATGCCCATCGGCACCGAGACGCTGTCCGTGACGCCATGCAGCGATTTGCCCGCCAGCACAATGTTGGAGGTGAAAAAACCGAGATACATCACTCCGGCGATCACCACCACCAACAGCGAGCCCCAGGAGCCGAACTGCGCGCGGCTCTGGATCATCTGCGGAATGCCCATCTGCGGGCCCTGGGCCGAGTGCAGCGCCATCAGCACTCCGCCGATCAGCTGGCCGACCAGAATGGCGACCACGCCCCAAAGCAGATTGAGATGAAACAGCTGGACACCGAGCGCGCCGGTAACGATCGGTAACGGCGCGATATTGCCGCCGAACCAGAGCGTAAACAGATCTCTGACCTTCCCATGGCGCTCTTGCGGCGGGATGTAGCCAATGGTGTGCTTCTCGATAAGCGGTGGCGATGATTCAGTCGCAGGCATGGTGAACTCCCGGTTGCATAGACGTTGTGTGGGTGTTTTTTAATTAACCGCCGAAAGCTGCGGAATTTTATTATTTGCCTGATAATGCGCACCGTCAGAGGGAGAGATAAAATATTAAAATCATTCCCCCAAAGAATAAAAAAACTATCTCAATGTTCCCCGCCAATCGCCGGATGGCCGCGCCGGCGCGCAGCGGTGCCGCTCCGCCCCGATGGGTCCGCCGGCCCTGAGCCGTCGACAGCATGGCTACCCCCTTGCCGAAATAAAGACGGCGTCCTGCATCATTAATTTATCGTCAGTCATTAGGTTAATAATATTTTACCCATTCAGCGGCATTCCCTAGTCTGCGAAATTCATCGCGGTGGACGGCGGCTTAGCCGGCTCAACACCGATAACCGTTCTAAGGATGCAAACATGACGTTAAATAACAGCGAGACTGATACGTTAGTGGTGGGGGCCGGTCAGGCGGGCGTGGCAATGAGCGAACACCTGACCAGGCTCGGCGTGCCGCATATGGTGCTGGAGAAGAGCCGCATCGCCGAAGCCTGGCGCACCGGCCGTTGGGATTCGCTGGTGGCTAACGGCCCGGCCTGGCATGACCGCTTCCCCGGCATGGAGTTTGACGATATCAATCCCGACGGTTTTGTCGCCAAAGAACGGATCGCCGATTACTTTGCCGCCTACGCGGATAAATTCAACGCGCCGATTCACACCGGCGTCGAAGTCAAACGCGTGCAGCGCAACCTTGGCCGCCCCGGTTTCAGCGTGGAGACGTCGGCAGGGCGCATTGAGGCCCAGCGTATTGTCGCCGCCACCGGGCCATTTCAGCGGCCGGTAATCCCGGCGATCGCCCCGCAGGATAGCGGACTGACCCAGCTTCACTCGGCGCAATACCGCAACCCGCAACAGCTGCCCGCCGGCGCGGTGCTGGTGGTCGGGGCCGGCTCCTCCGGAGTACAGATCGCCGATGAGCTGCGCCGGGCGGGAAAACAGGTGTACCTCTCCGTGGGAGCGCACGATCGCCCGCCCCGCGCTTACCGGAACCGGGATTTTTGCTGGTGGCTGGGGGTGTTGGGCTTATGGGACGCGGCGGCGACGCAGCCGGGGAAAGAGCACGTGACGATTGCCGTCAGCGGGGCGCACGGGGGGCATACGGTCGATTTTCGCAAACTGGCTTACGAGGGCGTGCAGTTGGTGGGCCTGACGCACTCCTTCCAGAACGGCGGCGTCACGTTCGCCAATAACCTGAAAGAGAATATCGCCCGCGGCGATGAAAATTATCTGGAGCTGCTGGACGCGGCGGACGCCTATATCGCCCGCAACGGCCTGGATCTGCCGGAAGAGCCGGCCGCGCGCCATATTCTTCCCGATCCGGAATGCATGGTGAACCCTATACTGACGCTTGACCTGGCCGAGGCCGGCATCACCACCATCATCTGGGCCACCGGCTATAGCGCCGACTACGGCTGGCTGGAGGTGGGCGCCTTCGACAGCGCCGGTAAACCGCAGCACCAGCGCGGTGTGTCACGCGAGTCCGGCGTCTATTTCCTCGGCCTGCCCTGGCTGTCGCGCCGCGGCTCCACCTTTATCTGGGGCGTCTGGCACGATGCAAAATATATTGCCGATCATATCGCTACGCAGCGCAGTTACCTGAGCTACCAGGACGCCGGCCAGCGTCGATAACAACATGCGTCTGAGCGCTATACCGGCTTACACACCGCCTTCATTGAGGGCGGTTTTGACCGGTGATAACGGCACGGTTTGTTTAATCGTCCGGATGCCACGCAGCAGCCGGTAGCCCTGCCACAGGAAACGCGTGCTCTGCGCCGCCTTGTCCTTGTAGCTTACCTGCTTGCGCGTGCGCCTGCCCAGCGCATCGTAGTGATACTGCGCCCGGAACTCGCCCTGCGGGCCGCGGCCGTGCGCCGCCGTCAACCGGTTGTCCGCATCGTAGACATAGTGCTGCTCGTACAGCCCGTAGACCGGATGTCCGGTGACGGTAAAGACCTAAGTGGGCTGCCTGATCCTGACGACGGAGCAGGCAACGGACGGCTAAAAAAAAGCCGGAAAGATCGGAGAATCTCTCCGGCTTAATGCGATCAGGAGCGGTTTAATTCAATTATCCATTCTTTAAAATCCTCCTCAGTATATAAATAATTTCTATCTGAGGATGGTAAATCTACCGCGCCTAATATCTCCAAGTAGTTAGAGATCACTGGATCATATATTCTTAAAGAATCATCATTATAAATATCAAACGCCCACTCAGATACAGCCTTCCTCTCTTCAAGTCCTGATAGTAAATTTTGTATCTTTTTGATTAAGTCACTTTTTCTTGGGATTTCTCTCATATTTACCTTCGCCCCATATATTCACCATTCGAATAAAATATGTGGTGATTCTTTTCATACATTACAGGCTTTGGTGCAACGCTTCTTACACGGCCTGAATGATCTACGGTTTCATACTGCCCTAAAAACCGTATTGAGCAATCCGGTATTACATCATCATTGGCAATATGGTGTGGGAAGAATGACATATTACCCTAAACGTCAGTTTGTGCTGCCCATTTCAGATTACCTTTTTCATCAAATATCTCTCTTGGCGTGCCTATCTGATCAGTGACAACATAATGGAGAGTGCCCCGTTCATAACGAGCAAAGGGTTGTAGTTCATCATTTTTATATAGCCATTGCACCGACTCATTAAACGCAGGCGTACCATCGGCATAGACAGGGATTTCTTCGACTAAACGATCGCCCTGCTAGAAGTAATCATAACCAATAAAAGAATAAATTAGCTGGTCACCAATCATTTCATTTTAAAAGAGAGTTAACCAATACTCTCTCTTTTAACTAATCTTCCATCATCAAGTGTCAAATAGTCTTTCTTATCCCCATGTGTAATTTCCACATATTCATTAACCTCAACTAAATCAATAATCCCGCAAAGATAGTACCAAAAAGTTTTCTTGACATTATCGTAATGAATTACACCCCACTCACAAGGAATTAAATAGCGTTCATCAGGAAGATGAATAACATCATATACAATACCGCCAAGTCGTGATATTTCAGAACGAGCTTCTTCTGTAAAAGTAATCACCCCATCATCTATTTCACCTTGAGATGCCTTACAGTCAGGACATCTCTCTAGTTCTGATTCATAGTTAGAGTAACAATTTTGACATGTAATATATTTCATTAATCACCCCTTATTTTATTGGAATACTAGATGTAATAATACCTGGACCAGTGCCACCAATATGCGGATCTGTATGGTCTGTAATGACCCGTATTTTCTGTGTCACCCCATTTTGGGTCGATGTACCTTCAAATACCTTACCAAAAAAGCCTTCTCTATTAGAAATAACTTGGTTTGAAGGATTATTCGCAACTTCTACAGTAGCATTAGCTATATCTCGATTACTCCACTCTGATGAAAATAAAGAACCTTTTTGACTTCTAGGCTTCATTGATGCATACGGTTCTTGCTTTGGCGGACCGACATGAGGCGAGTGCCTTCTCAAGATATGGCGAAGTGAGCCAAAAGAGAACTTATAACCATCATCATTAGGATTTCCTTTTACTGAAGAACAACTAGCCAGCCCCAACGGGTCCACCCACCCATACGGGTTCGGCGCATACTGGTACAGGTTCAGCCCGCCGCGCAGCCCTATCGGATCCTAGGTAGTAAAGCGACCTACTTCCGGCTCATAGTAGCGGAACAGATTATAGTGTAGTCCGCTCTCGCTATCCTGGTACTGTCCGGCGTAGCGCAGCGGCTGCAGATATCGTGTGCTCTGCCACTCCGCTGCGCTGGCCAACACCTGACTCTACAGTTTGGCAAAGGTATCATACTACCCTCTTAAAAATACGAGAGTAACATTGCTGACATGTTGAAAATTTTCAACAAAAATCATATCCTAATTAATTCATTCTTTTCGTTTTTATTTTTACTACTTTTTATAAATGAAATTACTATATCGGAAGATTCTCTTTTAAACTTCACTTCATAACTGCCTATATCTAACATAAAAAACATCCCTGACATATAGTCAGAACCATCAGGCTCAAGGTCCCCACCACTGGTATCTTCCCCTGAACCAATAAAAACCTTTCCTGATGGTACATTTAAAAATAACGACGCATAGCTTTCTCTTATATTATCAACGACCCTGACCGTATACTGACCATCTTCCCCAAGGTTCAAAAATAACACATTACCTTTATTTATCTCATCCAGTTCATCTTCTGGAACGCTCCACCAATCAGCATCGTCATTAACCCTATGTTTTAAAGAAACCAAGTCAAAAATTGACAAAGTCGCCGTACCTGTTGTAAAAGTGAAACTCTTATCCATCCTCCCTCCTTATTGAAATATTATTTCACTAATTCGGTCTCCTGGTTGAAGACCGGCTTTTCTACCTGCATTTTTTAAGGAACTACCAACGCTTTTGTTTATTGATTCATTGAGCATTTGTAATCTCTGCGTTGGGGAACCACCAACAATCAAGTCAACTGGATGATCTGCGTTCAGCTTTGTTAAATCTGGCGCTTGACCAAACATTCTCTCATAACGAGCCGCTACTGCCTGCCGATATGAACTTTGTACTGAGGAAATTCTAACATCATGAGTCCCAGGAGACCAAACCAACTCACCACGCTGTGCCGCCCGATTAAGTGCATTTTGTTTTTTTGTAAACTGTCTTTCCAGATAGCTTCTTTCCGCATTAGTTAAATTCGAGCTACTCAAAATTTTAGGTTTATTTACGGTTAAAGAAGAACCTGACGAACAAGCAGTCAACCCCAACGGATCCACCCACCCATACGGGTTCGGCGCATACTGATACAGGTTCAGTCCGCCCTGCAGCCCTATCGGATCCTGGGTAGTAAAGCGACCTACCTCCGGCTCGTAGTAGCGGAACAGATTATAGTGTAGTCCGCTCTCGCTATCCTGGTACTGTCCGGCGTAGCGCAGCGGCTGCTCATAGGCCGCGCCCCGGCGCTGCAGGATGCCCGCCGCCGTCTGCCCCTTCAGCCTGCCGAAGGTGTCGTAATCCCCCGACCAGCGCAGCCCGCCTTCACCGTCCGTCACCTCCAGCGGCGCGCCGTTCTGCTCGCTGTGCAGCCAGAAGATATCCGCCTGCCGGCTCTCCCCCGCCTGCTCAATGGCCGCCAGCGGCGTCCACGGGCTGTCCGGCTCATAGCTCCAGCTGCGGCGCGTGCCATCGTCCCGCTGCTCCTGCAACAGCCGGTAGCCCTGCCACAGGAAACGCGCGCTCTGCGCCGCCTTGCCCTTGTAGTCCACCTGCTTGCGCGTGCGCCTGCCCAGCGCATCGTAGTGATACTGCGCCCGGAACTCGCCCTGCGGGCCGCGACCGTGCGCTGCCGTCAGCCGGTTGTCCGCATCGTAGACATAGTGCTGCTCGTACAGCCCGTTGCGCCGGCTTATCAGGTTGCCCCAGCCGTCGTAACGGTAGAACAGCTGCTGCCAGTGCGTCAGCCGGTTATCCCCCAGCGGCGCCGGCGGCAGCTGCTCCTCCAGCGCGCGGCTGGCGCTCTGCGCGCCCAGCAGGTTGTCCGCCATGTCGTACTGCAGGCGGTGGCCCGGCTTGCCCTGCTGCGCCTCGCGGTGCTGCAGCAGGCGTCCTTCCGCATCGTAGCCGTAGCGGACTTCTCCGCGCAGCGCGTCGTCGACGCCGGCTATCTCGCCGCGGCCGCTGTAGTGGTACACCCGACACAGCACGCCGTCTTCCGGCTTCGTCAGTTGCCCGTGGCTGAAGCCGCTGCTCTGCCAGCTGCGGCGGCCCAGCGCATCGTACTGCCGCCGCTGGTGCAGCGCCCCCTGCGTACGTCCGGTCTCCCGGTGCAGCCGGTCGCGGCTGAACTCGCTCACCAGCTGCTGATTGAACCTGATGGCGCTGGCGTGGCCGGAGCCGTAATAGAGCCACTGCAGCCGGTCGCCCTGCGGCAGCGTCAGCGCCTGCAGGTTGCCCAGCGCATCCCACTGATACTGCAGCTCGCCGTTGACGCCTTGCTCGCTCAGCAGGTTACCGGCGCGGTCGTAGCGCAGCCGGATGCTGTCCGGCTCGATGCCCAGCGCCGCACCGGCGGCGGTCGGCGTGCGCGTCAGCGTCGTCAGCCGCCCGTCGGCGTCATAGTCGTAGCGCCATTCGGCGCTGTCGGTGGTGCGCGCCGTCAGCTGACCCGCCTCATCAAAGCGGAAGTGCTGCCGCCGCTCTGCCATGGTGCCATCAGCGGCCGGTGCGCCGGTTTCCAGCAGCGTCGTCGGCAGCCCGTCGGCGCCGTAATGGTAGTAACGGCGCTGCCCGTCCGGCCGCTGTTCCACCTGCAGGCGGCCTGCCGCGTCGTAGCTGAACTGGTAGTCGGCGCCGTTGCCGTTCTCCAGCCGCATCAGCCAGCCGCGCGGGCCGTAGTGATAACGACGCGTGCGGTTGATGCGGTCGGTGATGCTGTCCGGCAGGCCCAGCGGGGTGTACTGCCAGCGCGTCTCGCTGCCGAGCGGGTCCCGGTGCGCGGCCAGCTGGCCCTGCGCGTTCCAGTCAAACTGCTCGTCGCTGCCGTCCGGATGGCGCAGCTGCTGCAGCCGGCCGGCGGCGTCCCAGCGGTAACGGGTCAGGTGGCCTTCCGCATCGGTGCGGTGCGTCAGCTGTCCCAGCGCGTCATAGGTGTAGGCGGTGACGCTGCCGGAACAGTCGGTATGGCGCGTCAGCTGCCCCTGTGCGTTCCAGACCATCTGCACTTCACCGCCCAGCGCGTCGGTGATGCGCTCCGGCAGGCTCTCTTCCGGGTCCGGGTAGTGGTAATGCGTGCTCTGCCCCTGCGCGTCCGTCTGTCTGACCAGACGCCCCTGCTCGTCCCAGTGCTGGAACGCCTGGCTGCCGTCAGGCCCGGTGACCGAGAACAGGCGGCCGCTGTTGCGGGAATATTGGTAGGTGGTGGTGCGGCCCAGCGGGTCGGTCTCGCTCAGCATGCGGCCGTACGGGTCCCACTCGCTCTGTCGCTGCGCACCGCCCGGCAGCACCACGCTGCACAGTTCGCCGCGCGCGTAGATAAGGCCGTAGCGACGGCTGTCATAGTCGGTGAACTGCGCGACGTTGTCGTCATCGTCCAGCTGCCACAGCGCCTGTTTGCCGTCGTCACGCACCGCCCGGCGCGTCCCGTTGGCGAAATCATAATAGACGGACAGCTGCTCGCCGGCGCTGTTGCGGTAGGCCACCACCCGCGGCAGGCCGTCAATCTCCTGCCAGCGGTATTCGTTCAGCAGGCCGTTCTGGTCCTGATGGCTAACCATCAGCCCGTCCTGCCAGCCAAAACGCCGCGTCACCTCGCCGGCGCGGTTGCGGACGGTGACCAGTTGCCCCGCGTCGTCGTAGCCGTAGCTCGCCAGCACCTGCTCATCCTGGCCGTTTTGCCACGCTACCGCCGCCAGCCGCAACGCACCGTTGGCCGTCGTCAGGTAGCGGCAGACCAGACGCTGCCCGGCGCTGTCCACCAGCTCACTCAGTTGCCCCGCATCGTTATAGAACAGCGAGGTGGCGTTGCCGACGGCGTCGGTCATCATACTCAGCCGGCTCGGCTGCTGCGCCTCCAGCCGCGGATAGTGCCACGCCTGTTCGCTGACGTCGAACACCTGCCA
This sequence comes from Serratia sp. FGI94, assembly GCF_000330865.1. Lineage (NCBI taxonomy): Bacteria > Pseudomonadati > Pseudomonadota > Gammaproteobacteria > Enterobacterales > Yersiniaceae > Serratia > Serratia sp. FGI94. The sequence goes on along the minus strand of NC_020064.1, from coordinate 566,836 downwards.
GCTGCCGTCGGCGTTGTGCATCAGCCAGCATTTTTCCGCTTCGCAGTAGGTCTTGTGGCCGCGCGGCACCATCGGGAAGGAGACATAATCGCCGGACGGCGCGCGCCACACCAGCCCCTCCTGCCAGATTTGCAGGCTGCTCTCCCAGAACAGGCTCCAGCCACGCCCCAGCACGCCCTCCGCCGGGTTGCCGCTGCGCCAGTAGCGCTGCCACGCCACCGGCAGGCGCGACGGCAGCACAAAGTCCAGCTCGTCATCGCCGTCGAGAAACTTCTGGCCGCTGACCACGTCCAGCGGACGGGCGATAATGCCCGTCGCCGCGGTGGCGGTCATCAATGCACCGGCGCGGCAGGCCACGCGGCCAAGCTTGTTGATGCCCGGCGCCTTGCTGAGCATGCGCCCGAGCGCCCCCAGCTTGCTGGCCGCGCCGCCGACGCCGCCTATCAGGCCGGCGAACAGCAGCGTCAGGTCAGAGATTTTATACAGCCAGTCGGGCACTTCCGGTTTGATGGGCAGCGTGGTGACGGTGCCGCCGCCGATGCGCACATCGGGCGAGCCGGCCATCACCTGCGCGTCGCAGTTGGTCTTGTCGCCGCTGCGCACCGCCGGGTAACCGTTGATAAACACCTTGTCCGAGCCCTGCGCCATCTGCATGCTCGGGCCGTCATCCTCGCAGACCACGCGGCTGACGGTGGCGATGGCCGCCGGTTTGCCGTTGATAAACACGTTGCCGGAGCCGGTCAGTATCGTGCCCTTGGGCGACAGACTGCCGGCGCCGGCGGCGGCAATGCCGTCGCGCGCCTGGGTGGCCAGCTCGCCGGAGAGGTAGCCCACCGCCAGGCTGGCGCCAATCAGCAGCACGCCGACGCCCACGCAGGAGGCCGCCAGCCCGGCGACAAACAGGGCGCCCGCCGCCACCGCACCGGCGGCGGCAATCAGGCCGCCGATAAACGTGCCGCCAATCATCCCTGCCAGCGCATGGGAATGGCCGATGCTGTCCCCGACGCGCGCTGCTTCACCCATGTTCCTGCTCCTTTATTACGCCTGTGAGGCGGCGTCCGCCGCCGGCTGATAGCTGGCTAATACCTGTTGCAACAGCGCTTCATCCTGCGCCGTCAGCTTGCGCGGCTGCGCCAGCGTAAAGACCAAAACCTGTCCCTGCGGCAGGGCAAACACCGCCTGACGCTGCCAGATGCGTTTGCCGTCGCGCATATAGCTGGCGTGCACGCATTCACCACTCAGCATGCCATTGCCCAGCGTCGCCGGCTCACGGCTTTTTTGCACCCAGCCCTTCAGGCCGTCGGCCAGCGTCGCCAGCTGACGCGTTACATAGTCCGCCAGCGTTTCTTCCGCCAGCAGGGCATCACGGGAAATATTCAGAGAGGGGGAAATATCATCCCCGGCCAGCAGCACGTTAACGCTGCGATCGCGGTAACCGTCAGGCAGCTTGACGCTGCCTTCGGTAAAGGCGCAACGGGAGAAATCAGGCATTACGCAAGGTCCTTTTACTTAACAGGGCGCCAAGGATGACATAAGCCGCCGCAGATGGAAATATTGGTTAGGCGTTCTGATTGTTTGCATAAGAAATAACCGACAGCAAATGCATTTCCAATGTCTCTGAAATGCGCTAAAAAAAAGATAAAACAAGAAAAAACAAAAGAATAATCCCAGTTAAAATTTCATGCTCCCGGCTAGGTAAAAGCCGTGATGAGGAGCGTGGGAACGGTAGTTAATACAGCGATCGGACGTAAGAAAAACGTTCATTGAGGCTAAATAAATTGCAATTAAATCACCTTGAACGCTATTTGTTCTAATAAATTAACAACCTGTATCAAAAGTAAAAGCATCGATGATTGATATTGGCAAAACATTCGCAAGAGTAGTCATATTCAACTCACGATGGCATAGTTAAAAGATTCGCTAACTCGATGAATTAACTACTGGACTGCTGTATGACTGCAACACGCCGTTGGACTCGGGAGGAACTACTCCTCGCTTTTACCCTGTACAGCCAGATTCCCTTTGGCAAACTGCACTCCAAAAACCCTGAAATTATTCATTATGCCAAACAGATTGGGCGTACACCGTCAGCATTGGCAATGAAGCTGGTTAACCTTGCCAGTTTGGATCCGTTCATTACAGAGTCTGGACGCAGCGGCCTAAAGGGCGCCTCTAATGCCGACCGCGAATTATGGCAAGAGATGCGTCAAGATCCCGAAGCCTTCAATCAACACTGTCACCAAGCCACAGCACACCTAGCAGGGCTAAACACAACGGCTGCTGATACAGACATTAAAGATTTTACGGGTAATGAGCGCCTCGCAATGGTTAGAACACGCATTGACCAGAACTTATTCCGTAAAAACGTCCTGGCCGTTTATGAATATCGCTGTTGCCTTACGGGACTTGAAGAACCAGCCCTACTGATTGCCAGCCATATCCGCCCCTGGAAAGATGCCGTTGAACATCGACTCAACCCCAATAACGGTCTTTGCCTCTCTAACCTACATGATAAGGCCTTTGATCGCGGGTTTATCACCTTTAACGAACACCTGGAATTGATGTTATCGCCACAACTAAAGAAACTGAAAAGTTCTGCCTATCGGGATAATTTTGAAAAGTATGAGGGTCAAGCAATTCGAACGCCCACCAGCTCACCGCCTGATGCAGAACATATGGCATACCATAGAAAAAATATTTTTCTTGGTGTCGCTTAACACAAATCTCTCATTTGCAGCCCTCAAAGTTTGGGATGATTTATGGGCGCTATCATAAAGACACGCTATGCGAGGCTCCCATGACCATCAACGATAACCCCCCGCTCTTCCCCCCGACCTGGCAACCGCTGCTGGAACAGGGCCGCCTTGAGCGGCAGCATATCGGCCGCTCCGATGCGGACGTTTTCCGCCTGCGGCGGCACGCTGGGGATCTGTTTTTAAAATCAGAACGGGCCAATGCGTTCAGCGAGCTGCCGGCCGAGGTGGAAAAGCTGAAGTGGATGCGCCGGCAGGGGCTGGCGGTGCCGGAGGTGGTGGAGTTTACCCGCCACGCCGGGCATCACTGGCTGCTGATGAGCGCCCTGCCGGGACGAGACCTGGCCTCAGAACCGACGCTGCCGCCTGAACGGGTGGTCGCCATTATGGCGCAGGCGCTGCGCCGGCTGCATACCCTGCCTTACCACGGCTGCCCGTTCGACCAGCGCCTGAGCGTGCAAATCCCGCTGGCACAGCAGCACCTGCAGGCCGGCCTGGTGGACGAGTCGGACTTCGACGCCAGCCGGCTGGGTAAATCCGCCGCCGAACTGTTCGCCACGCTGCTGGCCGAGCGCCCCGCGCCGGAGACGGAAGATTGGGTGGTGGCCCACGGCGACCCGTGCCTGCCTAACCTGATGGCGGACGGCGATCGCTTCAGCGGCTTTATCGACTGCGGCCGGCTGGGCTGTGCCGACCGCTATCAGGATCTGGCCCTGGCGTCACGCAGCATTGGCTACAACCTGGGCAGCGACTGGGTGGCGCCGTTTTTCCGGGCGTACGGCATCGTGCCGGATGAGGCGCGGCTGGAGTATTACCGGCTGCTGGATGAGTTTTTCTAAGACAGCGGCGCGTGCGGCTGCCGACATGCCATATCAAGGCGGGGGCGTTAAAAACCGGGGAAAACGGGTAAAGTATCAGCAGGATCAGTTACCCGTTCTCTTATTGCCCTCTTTCCGCACCCGCTCGATATGGATGGTTAAAAACATAATCTCCTCCGTCGTCAGCTCGCGCTGATAACCGGCGCGCAGATGGCGCGCAATTTTCTCTGCGCACTTCCAGGCCTTGGCGTAGTTGTCCTTCACCGCGCCGTGCAGCGTGACGTCGTCGTCCGGCACCACGGTGCGCGTCAGCATACGCTGGGCAAAAAACTTCAGGTGGGTAACAAAGCGCTGGTAGCTGAGGGAATCCTCATCGTACTCCAGCCGCAGCTGATACTTCACCAGCTGCAGGATCTCCTGCATCACCCGGGTAACGTGCATCACCTCCGGCATGGCGCTGTTCAGCTGCGCGGTGACCAGATGCAGGGCGATGAACCCGGCCTCGTCCTCGTCCAGCTCCACGCCGAGCCGCCGGGCGATGATCGCCCGCGCCTCCTGCCCCAGCTCAAACTCCTTCGGATAGAGACGCCGGGTTTCCCACAGCAGCGCGTTCTTGATCGCCAGCCCGCTCTTCTGCCGCTCAATGGCGTAGTGGCAGTGGTCAGTCAGGGTGATATACAGGCTCTCCTGCAGCTTACCCAGCCGCGCGCGCGCCAGCTCGATAATACGGTCGCAGGCGGTCATCACCTCCAGCGGGATCTGGCTGAGCAGCTCGCCCAGCCGGCTGACCAGTTCGTCGCTCTGCAGCGCAAACACCTTTTCAATCTGAGCCGTATCCAGCACATCGCCCACGCGCTTCTGAAACGCCAGCCCGCGCCCCATCACCACCTGTTCACGCTGATGCTCACCCAGAACCACCACCACATTATTATTGAGTATTTTGGCGATTTTCATCTGAACCCCGGAAACAAAAAAACCTGACCCCGGCGAACGCCAGGAAATCAGGTTTTGCCTGCGTTTAGCAGTAACAATCCACGCCTGCAATTTACCATTTTCCGCCGCGCACTGACGTTTGCAGCGGGAGAAACGTGAGCAGGATCGCGAATAAAAAGCGCGCCGGAAGGTGGGGAAAAACTGACACCTCCCGACGCTGCTCCGTTCGCATCAGAACAGTTTGAATTTGTACTCGATAATCACCTCAGACGAGAGGGTATGGGAACGCATATAGCGGCCGTCCTCGTTCAGCTGCGGCGTTTTACCGCGGGCCTTATACGACCAGCCCGGGCCGAACATGGTCCACACGGTCAGGTTGTTGAGTTTGCCATGGGCAGGCGCCCAGCGGGTAAAGGCGCTGACCTCGCCGCTGCGCACGTGGTTGCCCCGGTAGCTGAACTGACCAGCGATAGCGGCCAACCCCACCGCCAGCTCCGGCGTCAGCTTATAGTCCGAGATATTCGCCAGCATCACCTCGCCGTCGCGCATATAGTCATCGCCGGCGAACGCCATCGAACCGAAGGTGCCGCGGGAGTTTTTACTCATATGGCGCGGATAGAACCCGACCTCGTGCTCTTTTCTGGCCTGGGTGTAGCCCAGCCCCCACTTGCTGCTCCAATTGTCCGCCCGCCAGCTGCCCTCCAGCGTGTAGTGCCAGGCGTTGCGATCGAAGTCGCGCTTACCGGCCGGCATCGCTTTGTACGCTTCCAGCGCGCGGGTGCCGTAAACCTGTGCGCCGACTTTCAGCCGTTTGTTCGGCATCATCTGCGCTATCAGCAGCTGGCGGCGCAGGTAGTTATCGCTTTCACCGTAGCCATACTGCAGGCTCAGCCCATCGCTTTTCCACAGCAGGTCGCCGCTGGCGATGTGGTTGATATAGTTGCCGCTATTGGTCTGAAAACGCTTTTTATCCGGCGAGTTACGGTCCATGGAGCTTTCGATATAGGCACCGCGCAGGGTCAGCGCATCATAGTTGACCGAACCCAGCCAGCCCAGATAGGTGATGGGCGACAGGCGCGTGGAGTTGGAGATTACGCCGACGTTTTTCATCGTCTGCCAGCCCCATCGGGCGTGCAGCTGTGCGCCGGCCAGCGAGGATTTCAGCTTCAGGTTACGCTGGCCGAATTTGCTGTAGCCCTCGGCGTTATTTTTATCATTACCGCTGCCGTTGTTATACAGCACGCCGCGGGTGTTGAAATAATCACTGGCCCCCAGCTTGACTGCGCCATAATAGGTGACGTCCACGCCAAAGATATCGGCAAAATAGCCGGACTGATAATCCACGGCCACACCCTGCCCCCAGGCGTTATGCACCTTTTTCGGATCGATGCTGTCTTCCTTGAGATATTTCCAATAATTTTTCAGCGACAGTGTCATCTGCGACTGGTTAAAAAAAGGATCCGCCAGCGCCCGATCAATAACCCCTTTCTCCTGCATACGCGCATCAACTGACGACCAGCCGCAGACGGGAATAACCCATACCGCTAACGCGACGGCCAATAAATTAATTTTCATTATTAATCCCCAGAATATAATCGTAGCAATCCCGGCCAGGGGTTATTCACCCTGGCCTACTCATCCTTGAAATGTTTAATTGTATTTATAATTACTTGTTATTATCGAACGCCTGCTTACCGGCCTCGACATATTTCATGGATCCAATTTCCGGCACCGTATATTTACCGTTTTGATAAACCACTTTGACCACCGCGGCGTTGGACAGCGGCTTGTTTCTGGCTGGATCCGTGGTCAGGTCGGAAATCATAATCTGCATGGAGGTGCCGGAGGAGATCGCCAGTACATTCTTCTCGCCGCGCGCCTTGGCGTTATCTACGATGGTGTGCAGCGCCGCCTGCGTGCGCTGCTTCACCTGCTGGTAGTTTTCCGCCAGCCCTTTCGGGTCCGCCGCGGCCAGCGCGTTCTGACTCTGGTCCTGCATCAGTTCGCCCGCCTTCATTTTATTGAACATCTCGCCGCCGTCTTTCATCCCCAACTGCCGCGCGCCGGCGTCCGCCATATCTTTATTCCAGCCGCCCTCAAAGCCGCCGAAGAAGGCCTCACGCAGGCCGGGCAGCTCGGTCAACTGATAATCCTTGACGCCCGCCTGGTGTAAAATCACCGCCATGGTTTCACGCTGGCGGCCGGCGTCGCTGGAGTAATAGCTGTCGAACTTGATGCCCTTCAGTCCCTCGCCCAGATAGCGCGCCACGCGAATGCCGTCTTCGGTCAGCGGCGAGTCCGCCCAACCCTGAACGCGATCGAAGGTGTTAAACAGCGTTTTGCCATGACGGGCGAAATAGATGGCGATCGCCTCGTCAGTCTGCGGCGGCGTATTTTCCGCCGCTGCGCCAGCCGCCATACCGCTACACATCACGAATACTGCCAACCATTTTTTCATTTTTATGCCATCCATTAATAGAATTCCCTGGTGCTGGAAACAAAAAAACCTACGCCGGATAATACGGACATTGCATAAAACAATGACGCGATTGGCCGACGTAGGTTTTGCCTGTAAGAACAGTAACAATCCAACTCAATGGAATATTAACACCGGGTCTGCAGAGTAATACAAGCCTTTTCTCTGGCTAAAAACGGAACTGTGATCTTTCTCATATAACAATGCCAGCAAGTTTACTCTATTGCATCATAATAAATGAAAAATTAAATAAATCAGAACCATTAGACCAAACCACCAGAATTATCTTCACAACATAGAATCAATTTAAAAGAGTAAACAAAACGTTTACTCTTAAGAGTTTCTGTTACTCATCCTGATAAAATTGTTTATTGATCCCTGTCACAGATTAAATATCCTCCCACTGGACTATTTGTCGGGCAGGGAGTAATTTCCCCTTCGATCTAGGATTGTTACTGTACACGGGCAAAACCTAAGAGACTTGTCGCAACGCGTTGCGCACAGGTTTCTTAGGTTTTTTTTTGCGCTGCATTCAGGCCACAGCCTACCAAGGAGACCCCATGAAAAGAAAAATCCTAACGGCAACCTTGCTTGCCCTACTGACATCCCCCGCGCTGGCGGCTGAAAAGCCAATGAAAATTCTGCTTATCAACGACGACGGTTGCAAATCCGTCGGCACCACCTCGCTGCAGGACAAGCTGGCCGCCAAAGGCTATGACGTCTGGCTGGTGGCGCCATCCACCAACCAGAGCGGCATTGGCTCTGCCATCACCTTTAAGCCCGGTAAGGTGTTTGATGTCCACAAGATCGCCGACAAACGCTACTGCTTCCCCGGCACGCCTGCCGACGCGGTGGACTTCGGCCTATGGGGCGTACTCAAAGACGCACCGCCCGATCTGGTGATCTCCGGCGTCAACGACGGCCCAAACACAGGCATGGCGCAGGTTAACTCCGGCACCGTCAATGCGGCGGTTCGCGCACTGCGCTACGGCTTTCCGGCCATCGCCGCCAGCATCGGCTACCGCCTGACCGAAGAGGAAAGCAAAAACCACTGGCCCAGCACGCAAAAATACTGGCCGGACTCCGTGGACTACGTAGTCAACCTGGTGGATAAACTCAACGCCGCGCGGCAAGCCGGCCAGCCCGTATTGCCGCAAGGTTCCGGGCTGAGCATCAACTATCCGGCGCTGCCGGCCGCGGAGATCAAAGGCGTGCGCTATGTCGACAATGAACGGCATCCGATGCCACAAATTGGCTACCAGCTGCAGGCAGACGGTACGGCGAAACAGTTGATCACGGCCGAATCGCTGGCCCCTTCCACCGCCGATACCGACAGCGGCTGGCTGAATAAAGGCTATATCACCTACACCTTGTTTGACGGCGTCTGGAACGCCCCACACTACCAGTTGAAGTATGAAGCGTTACTGAACAAGTAATGCCCGCCCCTCCCGACGCCCAGACCGTCAGGAGGCGCACACCTGCCGAAGCTATGGATGCTCAGTGCGCTTGCAGGCAAAGCCCGGCGTGGCCGCCGGCTGTTACACCTCAGAGAAACAATTAGGAAGAACTATGAACTATCAGGAGTTGGCCGGCGACATTCTGCAAGGCGTCGGCGGGCGGGAAAACATCATCAGCCTGGTACACTGCGCAACCCGGCTGCGCTTTAAACTCAGCGACCCGGCGCAGGCGGACGCCACAGGGCTAAAAAACCACCCCGGAGTGATTATGGTGGTTGAAAGCGGCGGGCAGTTTCAGGTGGTGATCGGCAACCATGTGCACGAGGTGTATCAGGCGGTCTGCCGCGCCGCGGGGCTGAACGACGAGTCGGCCGCCGCACCGCCGCCGCCGCAGGAAAAATCCGGGCTACTGGCGCGCTTTATCGATGTGGTATCCGGCATTTTCACCCCGTTCCTCGGCGTGATGGCGGCCTCCGGCATTCTAAAAGGCTGCCTGGCGCTCAGCCTGGCGACCGGCGTGCTGAACGAGAGCAGCGGCGCCTACCGCATGCTGTTCGCCGCCAGTGACGCACTGTTCTACTTTCTGCCGATTGTGCTGGGCTACACCGCCGGGAAAAAGTTCGGCGGCAACCCGTTCCTGACCATGGTGGTCGGCGGCGCGCTGGTGCACCCGCTGATGCTGGAAGCCTTTCAGGCGACCGCCAGCGGCGAATCCCTCAGCTTCTTTGGCATCCCGGTGGTGCTGATTAACTACGCCTCGTCGGTGATCCCGATTATCGCCTCCGCCTGGTTCTGCTGCTGGCTGGAACGCCAGTGCAACAAGGTGATGCCATCGGCGGTAAAAAACTTCTTCACGCCGCTGATCTGCCTGGCGGTGGTGGTGCCGCTGACGTTTCTGGCCATCGGCCCGCTGGCCACCGGGCTGGGCGAGCTGCTGGCCGCCGGCTTCCAGCGAGTCTACCACTTTGCGCCGTGGCTGGCGGGCGGCATTCTCGGTGCGCTGTGGCAGGTATGCGTGATCTTCGGCCTGCACTGGGGGCTGGTGCCACTGATGATGAACAACGTGGCGGTGCTGGGCTATGACCCGATGATGGCGATCCTGTTGCCGGCGGTGTTTGGCCAGGTGGGCGCCGCGCTCGGCGTGTTCCTGAAAACCCGCGACCCACGTCTGAAGGCGCTGGCTGGCTCCGGTGCCATCGCCGGCGTGTTCGGCATTACCGAGCCGGCGGTGTACGGCGTCACCCTGCCGAACCGCCGCCCGTTTATTTTCGGCTGCGTCGGCGGGGCGCTGGGCGGGGCGATCGTCGCCTTCAGCCAGAGCAAGGTGTACTCCCTCGGCCTGGCCAGCATCTTTGCGCTGGCGCAGATGATCCCGCCGACCGGCCTGGACGCCACGGTATGGGGCGCAATGGCCGGCGTGGCGCTGTCGTTTACCCTCGCCGCGCTGCTGACGCTGTTTGCCGGCCTGCCGATGCAGCCCGCCGCCGCAGAAGCAACGCCGACGGCGCTGGCCGACGCGGACGCAGTTCTGGCGCCGCTGACCGGCGTCGCCGTCGCGCTGGATACGGTGCCGGACCCGACCTTCGCCAGCGGCCTGATGGGCCAGGGCGCAGCGATCATTCCCGCCGAAGGGCGGGTGGTGGCGCCGTTCCATGGCGAGGTGGCATCGCTGTTTTCCACCAAACACGCCCTCGGCCTGTTGAGCGACAGCGGCATCGAGGTACTGATCCACGTCGGCATCGACACGGTAAAACTGAACGGCGAACACTTTACCGCCCATATCAAAGAGGGCGACAAAATCGCCCCCGGCGATCTGCTGGTGGAATTTGACCGCGAGGCGATCCTGCGCGCCGGCTACGACCTCAGCACCCCGGTGATTATCAGCAACAGCGAGGACTACGCCGGCGTGGAAAGCGTCAGCCCGACCCCTGATGTACGAGCGGGTTCGGCATTCCTGCACGTTACGCGCAACAACAAAGGAGATAACCATGACTAAGACATTCCCGGACGATTTTTTATGGGGCGGCGCGCTGGCAGCCAACCAGGTTGAAGGCGCCTATCTGGAGGACGGCAAAGGGCTGTCGACCTCGGACATGATGCCGAACGGTGTATTCGGCCCGGTGCGCGAACGCACGCCCGGCGACTTCAGCATTAAGGACGTCGCCATCGATTTTTATCACCGCTATCCGCAAGATATCGCCCTGTTCGCCGAGATGGGCTTTAGCTGCCTGCGGGTCTCCATCGCCTGGTCGCGTATTTTCCCGCAGGGCGACGAGCAGGAACCGAACGAAGCCGGCTTAGCCTGGTACGACAAGCTGTTCGATGAGCTGGCGCGCCACAATATTCAGCCGATGGTGACGCTGTCGCACTACGAGATGCCCTGGGGGCTGGTGGAGAACTATGGCGGCTGGGGCAACCGTAAAGTCATCGCCTTCTTTGAGCATTACGCCCGCACGGTGTTCAGCCGCTACCGCGACAAGGTCAAGCTGTGGCTGACCTTTAATGAGATTAATATGTCGCTGCACGCACCGATGACCGGCGTCGGCCTGCCGGAAGGCAGCAGCCGCGCGGCGGTGTATCAGGCCATTCATCACCAACTGGTGGCCAGCGGCCTGGCGGTGAAGGCCTGCCACGAGCTGATTCCGGACGCGCGCATCGGCAACATGCTGCTGGGCGGCCTGACCTATCCACTCTCCTGCAAGCCGGAGGACGTATTCGCCACGCTGCAGGACAACCGCAGCTGGCTGTTCTTTGGCGACGTGCAGTGCCGCGGCGCCTACCCCGGCTATATGCAGCGTTACTTCCGCGAGCAGGACATCAGCCTGCAGATTACGCCGGAAGATCTGGCGGCACTGCGCCACACCGTCGATTTTATCTCTTTCAGCTACTATATGACCGGCTGCGTCACCGCCGATCCGACGCTGGTGGAGAAACTACGCGGCAATATTCTGGATATGGTGCCCAACCCGCATCTGGCAAGCTCCGAATGGGGCTGGCAAATTGACCCGCTCGGCCTGCGCACGCTGCTCAATACGCTGTGGGATCGCTACCAGAAGCCGCTGTTTATCGTGGAGAACGGCCTGGGCGCCAATGACCAGCCGGCCGCCGACGGCCAGATCCACGACGACTACCGCATCAGCTACCTGAACGACCATCTGGTGCAGGTGCGCGAGGCAATCGACGACGGCGTGGCGCTGATGGGCTATACCTCATGGGGACCGATAGATTTGATCAGCGCCTCCAAGGCGGAGGTCGGCAAACGCTACGGCTTTATCCACGTTGACCTGAACCAGGACGGCTCCGGCACGCTGAACCGCAGCCGTAAGGACAGCTTCTGCTGGTATCAGCAGGTGATCAAAACCCACGGCGCATCACTGAAGGGGTAGGACCAGCATGACGGGCGCAGCCTGGGGCTGCGCCTGATGAATGCTGAAGGCATGTCTAATCGTTAACCCGGTTAAGAATATTGTCCAGATCGCCGCCAAGCTGATGGCGCAGCAGATAGGCGCTGACCTCCTGCTCCCATCGCTCACCATTACCGAGAACGGCGCGGCTGTGGGTGGCGGCGTACAGATAGCGGGTATCGTACAGATTGATTAATGATTGGTTGACGCTGTCTATGCTGCATTTGGGATTCTTACGCAGCTGCTGCTCCAACGCTCCGGCAACCCGGGCCCGATGCTCCGGATCCGGAGCCAATGCCTGTTCCTTCAGCTCGCTGAGCACCAAAAACTGCGGCGGTATTCCCTCTTCTATCGCCGCCTGCAGGCGGTAGTGACCGTCCAGAACCACAAACGACGCCAGACCGGCGATGTACCAGACCAGTATCGGCGGCAACGTACCTTCGCGGCACTTTTTGCGCCACCATTTCAGTCGCCCGGCCTCTGCCTGCACCGGATAACGGCCAAGCAGTAAATTACCGCCCCACCACCAATCAACCAGACGCACCTTCACCGGTTCAGCCAGATCGGGAAAGTCTTCGCCGTACAGGCACCAGTCACACCCCATATCCATACTGCTGGCCGGCGCATCAAAACGCCAGCTTGCCAAAGGCGTGCCCTGCGCCTGAGATGAGAACATCGGCCTTAGCAACCAGCGGCCCGGGGCTAACAGCGGCGTGGAAACGTCCAGCAGCCGACGGGCGAAATAGCGGCACCACTCGCCCGTCCATTGCGTCTGTCCCTTGTTTCTGACCGACTCCACGTCGTGCGAGGTTACCGGCGGCAGAAGACCTTGCTGCCCGGGATGCTCAACGTTCATCACCAGCCAGACGCCGGAGTGATCTTTCAGCATCGACGCCCAGAACAGATTATCTCCCCGTACCTGCAGCGCCATGCGCCCATGGTGGCCGCTGAGCATCTCCATCGTCTGCCCCGCGCCCTCGGATTTTCGGACTATCAGCTCCAGCCCTTGCCAGATCTTGTTACGATCCAGCAGATCTTGCCACCAGTATGCTGCCGCCATCTTTCCCTTTCCTTCACTCGACGTAATCGGTTAAAGCCGTGCCCGCTATTGCAGCACATTTGCCTCCAGTTGGCCGTTATTTTCCCACAGGCTAAAGCTGACGCCGTAGATGCGCGCTGCGGGTTGAACGCCTCGTTTGAGTTTGGCCGGCGACTCCAGGATCGCCGAGAAGCCGTAGGCCTTGCCCACCTTAAACGGGTAGTCGAACGTGGGAACACACTTATTCACTGAGGCGGGAAGATTCAGGTCATATTTTTCCAAGACATGACGATCGTCTCCGACTTCACGGATACTCACCGTCACAATTTGCTCGTCCCCTTTCGGTTGCACCATCATGCACACCTTATTCGCGACCGTCAGCACTTTGGCCCGCATCAAGGGAGGCCGCGGGTCACCAAAATGAAAACAGCCGGAGAGTAAAAATACCAACGGCGTAAGACAAAAAATCCTTTTCATCGTTATTATTACCCCCACATGGAAAACATATAGCTCCCCGCGCCGTACACAGCGTCAACAGAGGAACACTTAAGGCGCTTAGCTGGAATTTATCTCTTCTTAAGCGCTATCTCTTCGCCCTGCCTAGATACCACAAAGTTAGCGATATAGGCGTTGTGCGCGGTATTTACCGTCACGCTATACCCCTGTTCCGGGACAAAATTATACTCCGCTATTCCCGGCTGGCACTGGCCAGGCGTTAAACTGAGTTTGTTCAGCTTATCGCCATAGGCTTTTTCATACACATAAGCGCCGCTGGCGTTGTGCCAAATGGTAATCCTGCGTACATCTTCCCCTTTGGCGGCGATATCATCCTGATTAACAAAGACGCACACCCGGCTGTTAACCACGCTGGCCTGCGCTGGATACAGCGGGAATTTGTCCCCCATCCAGCAGCCGGAAAGGAGCAATGGTAGCGTCAGTAAAAGTGCCTTCCTTGCCATAAATTTTATCCTGTAGCGTTACCACACTTGAACTCAAAACCAAGGGCGGGAAGGCGTTCTCCCTTGACTGCCTTGAACTGCTTATCCACATAACCAAACATTTTATACCTCTCCGCAGCCAGACTAGACAGTGGCCATTGAAGAGCATAAATCCAGCATTCACCTTGGTTTACCCTTTTCTACTGCTACAGCGTATTAGCTTCCAACTGACCGTTGTTTTCCCTCAGGCTAAAGCTGACGCCGTAGACCCTCGAAGCGGGTTGAATGCCCCGTTTTCTTTTCGCCTGCGACTCCAGGATTACCGAGAAGCCGTAGGTTTTCCCGGCTTTAAACAGGTAACCAAAAGTGGGCACGCACGTATCGGCCGGGATCGTTAGCGCGTCATCATAGTAAACCTTGCTGAGTTGGTTTTTATCATTGCCGACCTCGTTAATCGTCAGGCTAATCAGCTTCTCATCACCTTCCGGCTGCACCATCATGCAAACCTGGTTAGCAACGGTGGTGACAGATGCCCGGAAATGTTTTGGTCTGGGATCGTTCAGGTGCATACAACCGGTCAGGAAGATGCTGCATGCGCTAACAACCAGTAATTTTTTCATTATCGCAGCCATGATTTAAAAGTGGTTGCGCCCCATCAAGCACGTGATGACGGTAATCATATGCAATCAATCGCCAACGCTAATCTTGCCACTGAGATCGGAGGAAACAGAAAATTCAGCGACAATCAAATGCGACTCAGCCTGATTCAAGGCTGCTACGTCATAGGCGACAACGTAATTTTTCCCGGGAAGAAATGCATAGCCAAATAGTGGCAGACAGCCGTCTTGTGGGACATAGACAGGGGCATCATCCAGCAGCTTAATCAACTTATCACCCGCATCGCTGTAGATTTGCAGCGCGGTTATCTGCTCGCCCGCCCGCATGGGCGACAGTGGGCAAATGCTGTTGTCCTTCACAACGACGGTGGCGGGGATACGGGGTACGGCTCTGTCCGCAGGGCCGGGACAGCCTGTCAGCAAAAAGAGCATGCCCGCTACAGGTAGGATTCTTTGCATACGTCTGCACTCCCTGAAGTTGATGCCGTTACAGATAGGCGCCAAGTATTCGCTTTCCCCTTTCCTGCCGCTACAACTCGTTGGCCTCCAACTGGCCGTTATTTTCCCACAGGCTGAAGCTGACGCCATAAATACGCGCAGCAGGCTGAACACCTCGTTTGAGTTTGGCTGGCGACTCAAGGATCACCGAGAAGCCGTAGGCCTTGCCCACCTTAAACGGGTAGTCGAACGTGGGAACACACTTATTCACTGATGCGGGAAGATTCAGGTCATATTTTTCCAAGCCATGACGATCGTCTCCGACTTCACGGATACTCACCGTCACAATTTGCTCGTCCCCTTTCGGTTGCACCATCATGCACACCTTATTCGCGACCGTCAGCACTTTGGCCCGCATCAAGGGAGGGCGCGGGTCACCCAAATGGAAACAGCCAGAGAGTAAAAATACCAACGGCGTAAGACAAAAAATCCTTTTCATCGTTATTATTATCCCCACATGGAAAACATATAGCTCCCCGCGCCGTACACAGCGTCAACAGGGGAACACTTAAAGCGCTTAGCTGGAATTTATCTCTTCTTAAGCGTTATCTCTTCGCCCTGCCTAGATACCACAAAGTTAGCGATATAGGCGTTGTGCGCGGTATTCACCGTCACGCTGTACCCCTGTTCCGGGACAAAATTATACTCCGCTATTCCCGGCAGGCACTGGCCAGGCGTTAAACTGAGTTTGTTCAGCTTATCGCCATAGGCTTTTTCATACACATAAGCGCCGCTGGCGTTGTGCCAAATGGCAATCCTGCGTACATCTTCCCCTTTGGCGGCGATATCATCCTGATTAACAAAGACGCACACCCGGCTGTTAACCACGCTGGCCTGCGCTGGATACAGCGGGAATTTGTCCCCCATCCAGCAGCCGGAAAGGAGCAATGGTAGCGTCAGTAGAAAAGCTTTTTTCATACGGATAATCCTGCATGATGCATCATTGACTTATATATGGGTAGGATACTCTTATCTATACGTCCTATGTAACACCTACCATAAAAACCATGAAATTTTCCCAACCCATAGTTTTTTATATAAAAGAAATCTGCAATGATAGATGCCTGTTGTTCCATCGGGTAATCACCGAGTCTAGATTTATTTAGCTTATAATTATAACTAACCGCCCAACTAAAGAAACCTCTCGCCCTAACCCACATGCCTTTTTGGCATTGCCAAACATGGGCCATTTCATGAATGAATACATATTGTTCATCTGGTGGCCTTGTAGAAAAATCTTCTTTATAGAGGTGCTTTCTAAAATAAATCTCGCCATTAGGTGCCATCGCGACGTTAGACTTTTGTAATCCAAAGGGTAAATAGCTATCACAATGTATCCAAACTTTGTGATAGGCAATCGCAATACCAAAAACGGTTATTGCTAGAGCTATTTCACCTAAAGTCAGACGCCGCAGTGAACCTTCCTTATTTACATGTCCATTTTCCATATAAAAAACCCCTGTCGTCCTGAACAGGATTTAATAAGATCATTTTTAGCCAAGCCAGTCAATCGGTGAGCTCTTACGCATAACCCGTAATATTTTTAAGCAACGAACTTTCTTATATAACAAGCTAACCCTATTTTTAATTGCTCCCACAATGATTGAACTTCCCCGTATTGCAAATATGAACGCTATAATCCGCCACCTCTAACGTTTCTTTCCGGCCTCAGAGCTACACGTATGCGCCGCATTAAAACCGCTAACCCGCCCTGGACTGGCGGTAGTGGCGGGGGCTACAGCCAAACCAGCGGCGAAATGCCCGCGAAAAGGCGCTCACCTCGGAATACCCCAGCAACAGCGCCATTTCCGACACGGAAAGATGCTGCTGCCGCAGGTAGTGGATCGCCATCTCTTTACGCACCTGATCAACCTGCGCGCTGAAGCTGGTATTTTCCTCACGCAGGCGCCGCTGCAAAGACCAGGCGGAAAGCCCCTGCTTTTCAGCAACCGCCTCAAGCGACGGTTCGCCATTGACCAGCTGCAGCTGGATGCCGGTCCGGGTCAGGTGAACGCAGCACTGGCTCACCGGATCCACGCTCAGACGCCGGATCGCATCCTGCATGACCAGCAGCAGCATCGGATCGTGATCGGGCATTTTGCGCGCAACGTCGGCTTTATTAATGATCATGGAGTTAAACGGCTGCTCAAAATAAACCGGCGCGTCAAATACCTTACAGTGCTCGTGCCACTGTTCCGGGCGCGGATGTTCAAAATGCACTTCTCTGGGCGCCCAGTGCTTGCCCGCCGCGCGGCGGATAAGGTTCAGAAACATGCCCAACGTCAGCTCTGCATCCTGACGCCGGGAGAGGATCGCCCCGTGGCGCACCTGATAGTCCAGCTGCCAGCTGTCATGGCGTTCGGTCAGTTGGATCAGCGTGTTGTGCTGATGAAACGGAAAGGCGCTGACCAGATTGCGCAGCGCCTGCTCGAGAGTGGCCGAGCACAGGCCGATATAGCCGATAAGCCCTAATGACTGCGGCCGGAACTGCTGGCCGTAATACAGCCCGAAATTATCGCAAACGGCCAGGTGGGCCGCCTCCTCCATCACCCGGCAATAGCTCACCAGATCCAGACTCAGGGTCGGGCAGGAGAGATTCTCGGGATCAATACCGCTGATACCGAAAATTCGGTCAACGTCCCCTCCCTGGGAACCGATGAAATCACTGAGTCCCGTTGCGGCTGCCGACAACACACCGCGGTTCCCACTCGTTGCGCCGGAGAGCGCAGACAACGCACTGTCTGATTGCATCATGGCCATGATTGATTCCACTGAAGGCTACGCATAAGCAGTTCTCCAGCAAGAAATATACCAACCATAATTTTCTTATAATCAGTAGATTATGAAAGCAGCCACCGATGATTTGCACCATGGTCACCCCGGATGCGCCAGGAGTGTGCGTTCATACGCCGACCGGTAACGCCGCGCCGGCCAGATAGCGTTGACACAAACGCACGGTATCGCTGCTCCAGGCATCCCCCAGGCTGCGCGCCATCTCCGTTTCCCGGTGCGAGCCCACCCAGGCGGTCAGCTGGATGCGCCGCTGGATCAATATCGCCGGAACGATCGCCAGTTCCCGATCGCTGATATGCGCAACCTGCTCATATCCGCGCAACCAGTTTTCGATCCACTGCGGCGCGCTGGCGTGGTGCTCCACAAAACTGATGGCCGCGGCTAAATCATGCAGATACCACCCCATACCGCAGTCATCAAAATCAATCACCCGGGTTTCCCCACGATGTAACAGCAGATTGGTTAAGCGCAGATCCGCATGGATCAGCCCATAGTGCTGCGGCGACTGACCAAATTCCGCCATCTGCCGGCCCACGTGCCGGATAACCTCCTCTATCGGCTGATGTGCCTGCGGATCGAGGCCGGGCGCGTCGCGCCAGTCTCCCCAGTGGCTGGCCGCCGACACCATGCTCTGGTGATCCCAGATAATGCGGCGAAAACCCGCAGGCTTTTGCCAGCTGCGGCTGTGCTGGTGTAGCTGCGCGGTGATATTTCCCAGCTGACGGAAGGCCGCCGGGTCGATGCCGGTTGTCGGCATTTCCCCGTCGATCCAGTGAAACAATACGCTGTAGCGCTGGCCGCCGTCGGCCAGGGGTAAGCGCTGGATCCGCTCGCCACGGCCATCCCTGATCGCCTGCGGCACCGCAATGCCGGCGTCGCGCAGGGCATCCAGCCAGAGCAGCTCACTTTCAATATCCTGCCGATCGTGATAATCGCCACGGTGAATGCGCAGCGCAAACCGGCTGCCGCCATGGGTGACCTGAAGGGTGGCATTTTCCGAACGGCACAGCAGCCGGACCGCGGCGCCCGCGTATTGCGGATAGTTGGCCAGCGCCCGATCGGCCAGCCGGAGGATCGTCTCGTTACTCAGGGTGTCGTACTGTTTCGCGCTCATGTCCAGCTCCGTTGTTTCTGAAGGTGGCTTCAGAATGGCGCTGAACCTTTTTGGCTGGCTTGACGCGGCGACAGAGAAAGTTGACCGCAGCCGACGCTTCCCCCCGTTCACTCCCTGAATTGACCTTAGCCGGCGGCCATCTGTCTTCTGCGGTCAAGTTTTTCCCGGTTCGGCGGGCCATTATCAACGTGCCAGCGTTAATGGCATCACATTTCTTCTATGACACCGACGGGGAATGCAGTGATGAAAAAGACACTTAAACCTACTCTCGGCACCCTGCAGCTGTGGGGAATTGCCGTCGGGCTGGTGATTTCCGGGGAGTATTTCGGCTGGAGTTACGGCTGGGGAACGGCAGGCACGCTGGGCTTCCTGGTCACCACCTTATTTATTGCCCTGATGTATACCTGCTTTATTTTTAGCTTTACTGAACTGACCACCGCGATCCCGCAAGCCGGCGGCCCCTTTGCCTATAGCCGCCGTGCATTTGGCGACACCGGCGGTCTGATTGCCGGTATCGCCACGCTGGTGGAATTTGTCTTCGCTCCGCCGGCTATCGCCATGGCGATTGGCGCTTACCTGAATGTCCAGTACCCGGAACTGAACCCCAAGCTGGTCGCGGTCAGCGCCTATCTGATCTTTATGGGGCTGAATATTGTCGGCGTCAGCATCGCCGCCACCTTCGAACTGCTGGTCACGCTGCTGGCGGTCATTGAACTACTGGTCTTTATGGGGGTGGTCGCGCCCGGCTTCAGCCTGGCTAACTTTGTCGCCCACGGCTGGGCCGGCAGCGACAGTTTCTCTGCGGCGTCCATATCCGGTATTTTTGCCGCGATCCCTTACGCTATCTGGTTTTTCCTCGCGATCGAGGGGGCGGCAATGGCCGCCGAAGAGGCCAAGGACCCGCGCCGGACCATCCCCAGAGCCTATATCAGCGGCATCATCACGCTGGTTGTTCTGGCGGTGGGCGTGATGGTGCTGGCCGGCGGCGCCGGCGACTGGCGCACCCTGTCTGATATTAACGATCCGCTGCCGCAGGCGATGAAAATGCTGGTCGGCAGCGATTCCCGCTGGATGCACATGCTGGTGTGGATCGGCCTGTTTGGCCTGATTGCCAGCTTCCACGGCATTATCATGGGCTATTCCCGCCAGTTCTATGCGCTGGCCCGCTCCGGTTATCTGCCCCCTGCGCTGGCCAAGCTGTCGCGCTTTCACACCCCGCACCGGGCGATACTTGCCGGCGGCGTCATTGGCATTGCGGCCATCTTCTCCGATGGCATCAGCCTGCAGGGCATGAGCCTGACCGCCGCGATGATCACCATGGCGGTGTTCGGCGCCATCGTGATGTACATCATGAGCATGCTGAGCCTGTTCAAGCTGCGCCGCAGTGAACCCGGCCTACTCCGCAGCTACATGGCCCCCGGCTACCCGTTAGTCCCCGCGATCGCCCTGTGCTGCGCCGTCGTTTGTCTGGCCGCCATGCTGTGGTTTAACCCGCAGATTGGCGCGCTATTCCTGGCGTTTATGGTTGCGGGTTATCTCTATTTTCTGACCACGCATGCCCGGAGAAACGCGCTTGCCCGCACTCCGGTTGCCGCAACCAACGAATAAGTCCGCCTCTGCGCCTGAATCAAGGAGTCATTATGACCGTACAATCCACCATCATGGACACCAACAGCTTTCGTGCCGAGCATGCCGACAGTCTGCCCCCGGAGATCCGCCGCTTAACCGATAAACGCAGCAAAGTCCTCGGCGAGTCCTACCGGCTGTTTTACCGTAATCCGGTGCATCTGGTGCGCGGACAGGGCCAGTATCTGTGGGATAAACAGGGTAATAAATACCTGGATGTTTACAACAACGTCGCCAGTATCGGCCACTGCCACCCGGCGGTAATCGACGCCGTTCACCAGCAGATGACGCAGTTAAATACCCATACCCGCTATCTGCATGAACATATTCTTGATTACAGCGAGTCGCTGCTTGCCACCCTGCCCGCAGAAATCAACCGGGCGATGTATATGTGCACCGGCTCGGAGGCCAACGATCTGGCGATTCGCATTGCCCACGCCTGGAGCGGCGGCACCGGCATTATCGTCTCCCGCGAGGCCTATCACGGCACCAGTTCGCTCACCTCCGGCGTATCGCCTGCGCTGGGCAGCGGCCAGCCTCTGGCCCCTGAAACCCGCTTAGTGGCCGCGCCGGATTTTTACCGCAACCAAACCGCCGACCCCGGAGCCTGGTTTGCGGCGGAGATACAAAAGCAGATTGATGATATGGCGGCCCACGGCATTAAGTTTGCCGGCTTCCTGGCCGACTCGATTTTCTCTTCCGACGGCGTGTTGCCCGACCCACGCGGCTTTCTGCAGCCGGCGATCGACGTCGTCCATAAAAACGGCGGGATTTTTATTGCCGATGAAGTCCAGCCCGGCTTTGCCCGCACCGGTGAAGCATTCTGGGGATTTGCCCGCCACGATGTGGTGCCGGATGTCGTGACCACCGGCAAGCCGATGGGCAACGGTTTCCCGGTCTCGGGACTGATGGCCAAGGCGGAGGTGCTGGCGGCGTTCAGCGATGCGCTTCCCTATTTTAATACCTTTGGCGGCAACCCCGTAGCCATGGCGGCGGCCCAGGCGGTGTTGAACGTGATTCAGCAGGAAGAGCTGCAGACCCGCAGCCGGCATACCGGCCAACAGCTGCTGGCGGCGCTGCGCACCTTGCAGGATAAGCATGAATGCGTCGGCGACGTACGCGGCGCAGGGCTGTTTATTGGCTTCGAGCTGGTCACCGATCGGGAAAGTAAGCAGCCGGATAAAGCTTTGGCGCTGAATCTTATCGAAGCACTGCGCGAGGAGTTTGTGCTGACCTCCGTCGCCGGGCCTTACGGCAACGTCCTTAAGCTGCGCCCGCCGTTATGCTTCCAGGAGGCAGATATCGACTGGCTGGTGAGCGCACTTGACCGCTGCCTGACCCGCTTACGTGGGTAAGATCAACGCCCCTAGGGCGGCATAACGCCAGCTTCAGGAGGCTGCACGAACTGAGTCAGGGAGAGAGCCTGGCTCAGTTGGTGTTGGGGATAAGATAAGGTAGCGGCGCCGGACATCGCTAAAGATCATCGTTGGTACTGCACTATTTGCAGCCTGCCGTTGTTATCTTGCGTCAGGGAGAAGCTCGCCGCAAACAGCCGCCCTTTTTCCCTGGCACTCTTTTCCAGACGGTAGTAAACGGCATAGGTATTATCAGGCTGGAACGCAAAACCAAAGGTGGGCAGGCATGCGCCCTTTATCGCCTTGAGCTGCGTATCCGCATCACCAAAGGTTTTATACATCTCCTGCCCCGCATCGCTGCCAAACTGGGCGGAGAACACCTTCTCCCCCTCTTCGGCCGGAACGGTGATGCAGACCCGGTTATCCACCACCGCAGCCTGCGCCGGCAGCGTAAGCGTTACCGGAACCATCGGGCCGGGGCACCCTGTCAGCGAGAGTATTGCCCCTGATAATATCCATTTGTTCATGACTTACCCTGTCCGTTTTCCATATGAAAATCCTGCCATCCTGAGCCAGATGAGATAAGAGCACTTTCTCAGCTGAACCGTCAATCGGTGGGGTCTAAGATATATCGGGTAAATGGTTTGAGTAAACTAAAGGTAATTAATTAGTTACTTTTACTCTGTGGCTTTTAAAATAAATGGAGTGATTCTCGTATTGAATAAATATATTCACACATAATGATAACAACCAAGCCAAAACCCACAAAAATTAAAAGGTCAAAGTGTGATCTAGAATTTGGAATCAGTATCACACCACATGGTTAAACCATGCTCTCTTTCAGGTTGTTTTCTCAAAAAACTTCGCACAACAACATTTTTTACGTGAAAGTTGAATTTTAATTACGTAAAATATGACGTAAATGATTTTACATGGATAGTTTAGAAGGAAGGTTACCGCAATGGCTAATATTGATGTAGATTACTGCTACTCATTCCCCGCAATACGTGGCATTCAGGCGGGAAAACCCTTTTATGTCGCAATGTGCCCAATGCGTGTCATCCCTAAAATTTTCAGCTTTGATGAAAACGAAGTGCCGCCTGAGCTCAGGGCACAAAGGAGCCTAAACAAGTCAAGAATCCCTGAAATGGCTAGGTATTTACTTGAAAATCCAAAAGATTACATATTTTCTGCCTTGACGGCATCAATAGCTATTGATGTACAGTTTGACGAATTTTCCGGCTCAAACAACCTCGGTATGTTACGTGTACCTATGGAAGCACAAATACTAATCAATGATGGCCAACATCGCCGTAAGGCTATTGAGGATGCCTTAGAACAAAAGCCGGAGCTTGGCCAGGATAACATCCCTGTATTGTTCTTTGTCGATGAAGGTCTCAAACGTAGTCAGCAAATGTTTGCTGATTTGAATAAGTATGCAATTCGCCCTAGTCCTTCTCTTTCAGCACTATACGACCATCGCGATGTTAGCTCAAACCTAGCTCGATACTTAGCAATGTCTGTAGAACCGTTTGTGGGGCTAACAGAGTTAGAGAAATCCAGCATTAGTACGTTATCCAACAAATTATTCACCTTAAGTAGTATCAAACAGTCTACCCGTGCGCTTCTAGGCAAAGACCCAAAAGAAGAAGATTTCGAAGAAAGCACAAAGATTGCAACAACATACTGGCAAGCTATTTTTCAAGTTATGCCAGACTGGCAACTCGCAGCTCGCAAAGAGGTCTCCCCAGCACAGTTGCGTCAAGATTACGTACATGCGCACGGTATTGGTCTCCAAGCATTAGGGTTGCTGGGACGTAGCTTGTTGACAACGTATCCTGAACAATGGCAACAAAAAATCATTGAACTCAAAACCTTTGACTGGCGTAAAAGTAATCCCGACCTGATTAAGCGAGCTATGCAACACGGAAAACTGAGTAAAACCAGTATAGCTATTCAACTGACTTATAATGCTCTAAAAAATGCATTGTCGCTTCCCCTCACCCTTGAAGAACAAGAGCTTGAAGCTCAAATGGTTGTCTTATGAGTAAACTAGTCCAGGCCTTTGATCTGGCCGAATATGAAGATTTTATTAATCAGGAGCAGTTTGCCGGACGCCCTCTGGCCGAATATGTTGCCGAAGTACAAAGAATTTATTGTGCGGACAAGCGTCCGTGGGTCATTGGCTACAGTGGAGGGAAAGACTCTTCCGCCGTGATCACATTGGTGTATTTGGCATTGCTCGGTCTGCCTCCGGAAATGCGCAGCAAAGATGTTTTTTTGGTGTCATCCGATACGCTAGTGGAAACGCCAGTAGTTGTGGATTTGATTAAGAAAACGATGTTGCAGATTGAGGCAGGCGCAAAGCGTAACGGTCTGCCAATCACTCAACATGCGGTAACGCCTAAGACTAATGAAACCTTCTGGGTCAATTTACTGGGGAAAGGTTATCCGGCCCCAACCCGTAGTTTTCGCTGGTGTACCGAGCGTATGAAGATCAACCCGGTCAGTGACTTTATTAAAGATAAAGTCAGCCAATTTGATGAGGTGATTGTTGTCCTCGGCTCACGTAGCAGCGAGAGTGCCTCCCGTGCTCAGGTAATCGCAAAGCACAAAATTGATGGCTCACGCCTAGCCCGGCATACCACTCTGGCAAATGCGTTTATCTATACCCCTATTGATACCTGGGATGTAGAAGATGTCTGGAAGTTGCTGCGCGGCGCGTTTCGCTATGCCCCTGAAGATATCGACGAGTGGGAAAGTCCATGGGGCGGTAATAATCGCCCACTCTGGACGCTGTATATGGACTCTTCCTCACAGGGAGAATGTCCGTTGGTCATCGATGATAGTACCCCGTCTTGCGGAAACTCTCGCTTTGGCTGCTGGACCTGTACCGTAGTCACCAAAGATAAAGCTATGGAAAGCCTGATAAAAAATGGTGAAGAATGGATGTCTCCACTACTGAAATATCGCGATCTGCTGGCATTTACCACCGATCCGGCGAATAAAGGCACATTTCGAAACTATAAGCGTCGTACTGGTAAGGTGAGCTATCAATACGCTAAAGAAAGTGATGAACCAGGTGCTGAACGTAAGCATGTCCCAGGCCCTTACTGGCTAAAATATCGTCAGAAATGGCTAAAAGAATTGCTGGAAATTGAGCGCGATTTAAATGCTCAGGGCCATACCATTACGTTAATTACCAAACCAGAGATACATGCTATTCGCCAAGAGTGGTTGAAGGATCCTAATGAGCCAGACTGGTATGACACACTGCCTGGTATTTACCGTGAAGTTTATCAGAAGGATTTAGACTGGGTAGTCGACGACCAGTCGCGCTTTAATGCCAGTGATGCAGATCTGTTGGTACAGATAGCACAGGGGTTTGACGTTGTACCTGAAATGGTGATGAAACTCATTGAGCTGGAAGTTTCAATGGAAGGGTTAAGCCGTCGTCAGGGCATTTTTGATAAACTCGGCACAATTTTGAAGCAGGACTGGGGCACTCTCGAAGAAATTGAGCAACAACAGATCACTCTGCAAAAACGTGTTGAACGGGATATTCATCAGGAAGAGCTTACAAAACTGGAAGCGGAACTTCAGGTTCTACAGCGCAGAATTGTTGATATAAGCGAATCCTCGGTACTAATTGGGGAGGAAAAATAACGTGCTCATTAAACAGCTGGTATTACATAATTTCCGGGTATTTAACGGTACGCATACCATTGATTTGGCCCCCAGAAAGCGCCCACACGATTTGAATCCTCGACCTATTGTACTGTTTGGTGGTTTAAATGGTGCAGGGAAAACATCTATCTTATCGGCGATCCGCTTAGCTTTGTATGGCAGACTAGCATTTGGTCTTGCGACACAACAACAAGACTATATTGAACAGCTAAGTTCCTTAATTCACAACGGGGCCTACTATATCGAGCAACCGGAAGAAGCTTCTATTGAACTAACCTTTACCTACAACAAGGGCGGCCATGAAGCGGAGTTTACAGTTACTCGAACCTGGAAAAAGGGGAAGAAAGACCGCCTTTCTCTGCAACAAGATGGACAGCAGCTCAGTGAGTTGGATTACGATCAGTGCCAGGGGTTTCTGAATGAGTTAATTCCGCATGGTATCGCCGATCTGTTCTTTTTCGATGGCGAGAAAATCGCAGAGCTGGCTGAGGACGACTCCGGAAATATTTTGCGTACTGCCGTGCGCCGCTTATTGGGGCTGGATCTGATATCCAAACTGCGTAATGATTTAATGATTTTCGTTAAGCGTCAGCAATCCTATCAGCTAGCAAGTTCTCAGCAGCAACAAATTGCAGAGCTTGAAAAACAAAGTAAAAAATTAGCCTGCCAGACAGAAGAACTGCTAGAAAGCGCCGATTTTGCCAAAACACGGATGGAGTTTCTCTCTAAAGATATTATCCGTTATGAAGGCTTGCTAAATGCCCAGGGGGGCGCGTTTGCCCAGACTAAAGCTCAGGAAAAACAGAAGGTTGAAACACTCCTAAAAGATAAAGAACATCTTGAAAAAGCATTGAGACACGAATGTGATGGCTCGTTACCTTATTCGCTTGCGCCCAATGTTTTATCTCGTTTGTTGCAACAAATTTCGGATGAAACACAGATTAAACAGACAAAAAGCTTTGAAAAGGAACTGAGTCAGTTTTTAACACAGCTCAGAAATGATATTGCATTCCGTTCTGAAGGGACTGGAAAAATAGCAGCTGAAGCGATTACCGATAATCTAAAAGATTATATGGCAACTAAACCAAAAGGCGATTTGCTCTTTGATATCTCTGAGCGTGAAGCTGGTATGCTTCAACAGTCTATTGAAATAGACAGTAAGAGAGCATGGCAGCGTTTTGAGCTTTATCGCACACAGTTATCTGAGATTGAACAACAGTTAGAACAAGCTGCTGCTAATATTGCCCGTGCTCCTGAAGATGATCAGCTAATGGATCTCTTTGAGAAATTACGTGACCTAGATAGGCAGCGCGAAGCTCAATTGCAGAAATATCGGTCATTGTTGGAAGAGGCTAAACGCACAAAACAGCAGCAGCTGGATTGTGTTCGCCAGATTCAAAAAGAGCATGACGCCACTCGTTATCAGCATAGTTATAGTAGTGCGTTTAAGAATGCTCAGGAAACGATAAATTTACTCGATCGTTACAGTGATGTATTAACCCAGGCACGAGTGAAAACGTTGTCTACAAATTTTGAGTTGGCTTATAGAAAATTGGCCCGTAAAGAGGATTTACAACTTAGCGCACATATCAACTCTCAAACATTTGATGTGGAGTTAATTGATGAGAATGGCTCAGTAATTAATCGTAAGTTGCTTTCTGCTGGTGAAAAGCAGATTTATGCGATCGCTATTCTTGAGGCGCTGGCTAAAACATCTGGCCGCGATCTGCCAGTAATTATTGATACACCATTAGGTCGTCTAGACTCTCAGCACCGCGATAAATTAATTAACTACTATTTCCCAGACGCCAGTCATCAGGTTGTGCTGCTTTCTACCGATACTGAAGTAGATGAACGTTATTTTGTTGATCAGTTGCGTGATGATATCTCTCATGCTTATGAGATTGTGTTTAATTCCCACACTAAATCATCTACGTTGAAACCTGGTTATTTCTGGGAATTAACTAAGGAGGCTATCTGATGCTCCCGAATCGAATGGCGCTTAGCCGTCAAACTGAAGAACAACTTAAAAAGCTAAAAGGGTATACAGGAATCACCCCCAATATTGCAGCCCGACTGGCATTTTTTCGCTCGGTAGAGAGTGAGTTTCGTTATTCTCCTGAACAGGAGAATAAAAAACTGGATGGTTCGCTGGTGTTAGATAAAATTACGTGGTTAGGAGAAACATTACAAGCTACAGAACTGGTGTTGAAGATGCTTTATCCACAATTAGAGCAGAAGGCGATGATTAAAGCGTGGGCGGCGCATGTTGAGGATGGAATTTCTGCATTAAGGAATTATCGAAATTTAAAAGATTTATCTAAAAACATATAGAATAAAGCATGGCGCTAATAATATAATAGCGCCATGTCCCATATATTCTCACCTAAGAAAAAGAAAATACTTTAATGGCATCATGAACATACATCTCAGTAAGTTGTTTAACGGTCTCTTCTGTCCATTCTTTTTGTTCATAAATCCATGAATGAATACCAATTCCTGTATTTTCAAATGAGCCCTTCTTTTTTGAAAAAGGTTTATTGTCATTTTTATTATTCCTAGATGGATCTAATAGAACAATATTTCCAATATTATTTTTTAACTTCTCCATATCTACATCTTTATTTTCTTGATGTGCTGAGTATGGATATATATGCTCTAGAGTCATACTGTTAAAATCAAAAATAACAGTTTGGTCCTCTCTCTTCAATCTGTTTAGACTATTACCTTGACAAGGTTGCCTCAACCAATCCCAATTTTCTTGAACTGTCATTAATAAGCATTTAATTGGCTTATTATCTCCTTTTTTTTGATAAATCAAACTCCTAACGCCGGTGCTAAATTTCACATCTTCAGGATCTTTATCTAATAGAGTATTATTAAATTCATCATGTAGATTACGAATGTCAAACCTATCGCGCTCTGTATGTATTCTTAATGCCAGAGACGCATATAATTTTGAAAAAATACTCGCATGTAAGTCACTAATCATTTTACATCGAATAAAGAACTTACTTGTTTCATTTACAATATGTTTAAAGTTATTCTCAGATGAAAAACTTGCAGCTAATAATAAAGGCATTGCATGCAAATGCTTTAATTTATTGATAAGAAGGTCTAGTTTACTTTTATGCCATTTATTATCAGTGTCATTTTCAAAGGGCCACTCACCACTGTAAATATATTCAAGACGTTCAACACAATCTCTAATATAAGCAACTGTTTTAGCTATTTCTGATTTGCTAATTGATTCATTAAAGACTGTTTTTTTATATTCTTCCAAAACAGAGGATGCTGTAACATTAGTTCCAGTCAACATAATTAAAATCCATCTCAAATAGTCAGTAACTTTCTTTGATGGGTGTTTGAGTATAGCATCCCAATTATCTGAAATAGTTCTCTGATACGAAGTATTATCACTGCATATACCTATTGTATGTGCTTTAAGCAATTCACCTTCAGTTAAATTAATCCCTCTATCATTTAGCACAGTAAATAATTTATAGGCATCATCGATACTATTGGTTACTATGTGAATTACTAAAAAAGACTCTTCAAACAACTTGACTATATCATCAATAATTTCTAGACACTCTGAAACTTTTCTATTTTTAAATAAATTATCCTTAATAAAGTAATTAAAGTTTTTCCGAGCCCTTAGCATTAACTCATGAGAATTTCTAGTGACTTTTAATGGATGATCGTCAATTAGTGATTGATAGAATTCGTTATCGGCATTACCTATTGTAATTCTTACATGTTTCTTAATTTCACGATTCTCTCTTTCATCAAGATAAAAATACTTATAAATATCCTTTAAAATCATAAATCTATATTCTGAATCCTTATCCTCTTCACAATTAATAGAATTAATAACGTTACGAATAACAGAAAAGAAAAGTACAATAGTTGATAGTCTTTGCTGTCCATCAACTAATAAATTTTCTATCCTTCGATGTCCCCCAAAGGTCTTTTCTTGCGCACAGACAACTCCTCCGAAGAAATGTTCACAACTTTTATTTGATTTCCTTTTTACCAATGCATCTTGTATATCATTACAAAATTGTTCTATCTGCTCATCTTCCCATGAATAATCCCTTTGATATGTAGGGGTATAAAAAATATTGCTATTCTTAAATAACTCACCAAAGGACATATACTCAGGTTTAACGTTCATTTTACATCTCCAGTAAATTTATTTTTCCAATTCCCAAAAAGCCTTATCGCGTAACTTCGAAACTGTTTTTGAACCATCAACATAAAGGCTAAAATGCTTCTCAAGCTGCCGAATCTGCCCCATCAAAGACTCCTGCTCACCTTTATCATCAACGTTAAACACCGCCTTGATATCTGCATTCCTAATCTCAGAAACACGATGGATCACCCAAGTTAAAATATAGGAAGCATAATTGTTTTCCCCGGTCTTAAAGTGAGTGATCTCCTGCGTTGACAGGATCGCACCAACACCATACTCACGGCCTTCTTTTAGGATCTTACGCAGGCTGGCAAAATCCTGACGCATAAAGTTATCGGCTTCATCCACCAAAATCATTTTGGTGAGCTGACGGTAATCCCCACGTACAACCGGTTTACCGCGCTTTTGCATCTGCGCATAAAACAGATCCAGCGTGAGCGCGACCACCAGATTTTGCACTTCTGGCGGGTAGCCAGCCAGTTCAATCACTGTGACGCCGTCAATCAATTCGTACAAGCTGGTCATCTTCTCTGGGATGGTCTCGAATATCTTGTAACGCGCCAGTTTAGAAAGTGCGGCGTAAAGCGAATCCTCTTCAACCTTTTCCTGATCGAGGAAGCGCTGCCATACATCTTCAATCGTCGGCGCAGTCCTTGACCATGTTGTCGGATCTTCCGGTGAAATGCCTGCAGCTTCGTAGCATTCTAAGATCAGATTTTCTAATTTGAGCTGCTGCTTATGGCCCAATCCATAGGCTTTTGCCATCGTTTCTGATAGCCCACCAGCGGTATGGATTGGTAGCATTGGCGTGTCGCCAAACAAAGATAAGGGGTTGTAAGGCAGCTTAAATAATTTGTACTTTTTGGCTCCCGTAGCATCAAGAAAAGCCTCATCTACATAGTCTGATTTGTAGTCGAAGATCAGCAAACCGATAGGTTTACCATCAACGTTACAGGACTGATTACGCATCAACTGTGTGACCAGCGATTTAGTAAACTGGGTTTTACCAGTGCCCATCGTTCCAATAATGCCGGTATTGGTATTCATGAACTTGGCGGTGTTGGTTGGCTCCCAATGTAACGGGCTCTGACGCACTGCATCATGACCAAACAGGATCTGTAATGGAGTATCGCTAATATCAGGTGTCACCACCGGAACAGCAGGCTGTAACGACTCCGGTTCCGAAACGGGTTGTACAGTAGTCGGCGTGGTGACTTCTACCACGGCTTCGGGTTGCGACGGAGTGGCATCGCACCCAGACTTAAGCCGATATTTTTCCGGCACCCGGTAACGTTCGGCAAGAGATAGTTCATCCCCCTGTGCGGCAATCAGCGAAGGCAGCAGTGAATAAGGGATTTCGATCTGTAAGATATTCTCCGCTGTCTTTTTATAAGAGAGGTCGAAGCAGGCTGCGTTGTCCACATGCGCCACGACGAAACCGTCAGCATAGTCGGCCAACTCACCTAACTGATAGTCACCCGTTAACCACCATTCGCGTCGTTCTAGCAAGGGAGCCAGTTTGTTGCTGTCCAGCACACCGTACAGACGCAGTTTCTCCACCTGCATCAACACCTGACGAATAAAGAGCGCCCGGTACAGCTGTGATGCCAACGTTTGTGGTTCCAGAATATCCTGCTGTAAATAGCGTTTCAGTTCATGAGCCTGCTTGCCTGCATAGCTGTAGTCCGGTCGCGCCCCGGTTTTAACTTCCAGCGGTAACATATAGAGGCGGTTTTCTTTGAATCCAACAAAGAGCACATCATCAGAGATCGCACCTTTACGATACCCTTGTAAATTTCTCGATAAATCGCTCTCTTTCATTTTCAGCCCGACGTTGCCAGACACGCGGATCATTTCGGCCACCGATAGCGGAATCCAGCAAATATCGGACTGATGCAGCATGGATTGTATAAATTTATACGCGCCAATAATGCCGTGCTTCTCTTTACGTTCCTTTTCACTGGAGCGCAGCATTTTCAAAAGCCATTCGCCGTTAAAGGCATTAAATTCAGCCAACAGATGCTGACTGTCCATAGCTGATTGCCCTGACAGGCTTCCGGTCTGGAGCAGGCGCAGGAACAAATCAACCTGCTTCGTGACCGTGACGGCATCATAGCCTGCACAACTAGTGTACTGGTCAGAATAGTGGATAAGCACCACATCTTTCTGGCTGGTGAAAAAGTCGAGGGTGACTTTGGGATCGATAATGGTGGTCCAGAGCGCACTATTGTAGGAGTAATTGAGTAGCTGTTTAAAATTGCCGCTTACAGCTAGGCCAACCCCTTGCCCATGATACTGGCTGTTGCTTTGACGCGCGGGTTGCCACAAGCAGCCGACTAATCGTGCAAGACGCAGGGCGCAGTAGGACTCAGTATCCACATCCCGCAGACCAAATGCCGTAAAGTAGGCATCCCCCTGCGTTTCAGCACCTTCCCCTGCGATTAGCCCATGACACAGTACCCCGCTGGACGCATCTTCAATGCGAATCTGACGACAATCCACCGGTGCCGTATTGGTGAAAAATGCCAGGTGCGCATAAGCCAGCTTGTCGCTTTCTGACGGCAGGACAAACTTGCTGAACGTTAACTGGCTGCGGAGCAGGTCAATCAGCATATCGGCTTCCGCCCGCCATACACCGCTGTTCAGATCGAGATCGTTTTTAAGCTGCTCGTAGCTACCACTTTCGGCAAAGTGATCGAACATATTGGGTAGCAGGCGTTCATCATAGCAGTTCACATGTACCGAAATAGCGTGCTCTTTTTCCTGCTTAAAATACTCTACTAATCCCAGAAACAGCTCTTTGGCGTTCCCCTGATTGATGGCATTGATAATCAACGCATTGTTTCCAGCACTCTGGAACAATCGGGCGTAGGCGTCCGTAAACTCATTGAGTTTGTCTTTTACCAGACGTTTAACGTAGTCATGACTGACCTGCCTCTGAGGAATCACATCAATCCAGAAGCGGTTTTCCTCCACCGGCTGTAGTTGCGCATATTCATGTTCACTGTGGTAAACAAACGGCATTAAGCCGGAAACCATCAGGCGATCGAGAGTAATCGGCGGTAGTGTGGCAAATGAAGCCGAATCATTCTGTTCCAATTCCGCAACAATAGTTTCTGCCAGTTGTAAATGGTAGGCCAGTACTAGCGGATGCAGTGGAGAGAGGCGCTCATGGCTATCATTGCGGCAAATCCCCAGATGCAGAAGACGTTTCTCCTGCGCTGTCAGCGCTCTGCTCAGGCCGATTTGCTGGAGTGCCTGTTCAAACGTAGTAACCATGTAGCTAACCAGTGTGCGATATTCCGCTGACCACGACACCAGACTCGGCAAGGTGTTACGACGCTGATAGTAGACAAATAACTGCTCATAGGCGTTATGGAGATCGGGGTAACTGGCAAGAAGTTCATCCAGCGCAAACTCGCTATCGTCACTTCCCGTACCCAACAGACGTCGCTCAATTAATGAGGCTTCCAGCATCAACAACTGCTGACGAACACCGACAACCTTGTGCTCGGTGTTATCAAGAATGATACGCCCTTTCAGCCGGTTCCAGGTCGCATTGCCCTCTTCTTTGAACAACTTATTGAAACGACTCTGGTCAAAAAGCAACGGCAAAGTTAGCCCTTCTTCTGCTCCCGGCCCCTCGATGTTAAACGACAGACGGGAATCACCGGAAACGAGCGCAAACTGAACTAAGTCACTTTGATTTGCCAGCGTCTCAAAATTCACCAGAGCATAATGCTGGCAGTCGATGTCTTCGCTCTCGTCATCCAACGTACAGATCAGGTTGCCAGACTCGGCAATACGCAGCGTGTTATCTTCCAGTTGCAGGGTTATTTGATCTTTACCTGGCTCAACACGGTAGCAGTGCTGAATATCGTTTAGCCAGAATTGCCCTTGCTCGACCAACAACAGGCGAAATTTATACTCTTCGGCTGAATTATTGCGGTTGGTCAGTTCGAGACTAAAGAAACAGGGACGTCCATCAAAAGGCACCGACGCCATAATACGGGAAGTCTTGCCTCCCGCCCGGCTGGTGCGCCAGAAAGGCGTGTTCTTTAACTGGCGATGATGGGCAATCTTTATCTGGTTATCCTGAAGATCGTTCCCTTGAAAGCTGAACTCCAGCTCAACTTTTGATTGTCCTGGCTGCACCTGCACCAGCAGGCTGATATCACGTTTGCCTGCCTTACTGGCGCTTTTCGCCCGTTGCCAAACCTCGCCGTTTTCGACGGAGACGTTCTCCAGCACCAGTTTTTGTTCACTATTCTGTTCTTTCTCTTTCCTATAATCGGAGAAATCGAGCTCACGCCAGTCATCTTTATCGTAAAAATGCTCCTGAATGAATTTTGTACTAAACTCAGGCAGCACATTCTCCAGCTGTCCACTGTAGCGTTCAACACTGTCTTCTATCTGGCGATATAATTTCCGGTTTTCATTCAGTCGGGTGCGTAACTGTTTCTGGCTATAGTTCAGTAGTTCATCATCTTTAAATAGATGAAGCTCGGAGAAATCAAGATTGCCATCATCCAGCAAGCGATACAGCGACGAGAAACCAAATACGGTCGCGCCCTCATCCAGTACCGTCGCCAGTTGATCATCGAGCAAACAGCGAGATAATTCCGAACTGTTACTGTCGGTGATAATAAGTTTTTCCAGATGACGACTGAAGGTTTGTGGATACCAGATAGCATCCGAGGCCGCCACATCTTTCGTGCTGTTAATCAGGGTATCGAGCATACTGTTATGAATAATCAACAGTGCCGTTTGGGCGAAAACGCCGCTGCGCCCAGCCACTTTATCGCGCAGATGAGAAATATAGTTTTCTGTGAATGCTGGAGCCTCAGCACCGTGTAGTACCGGAATAAGCTGAATACCATTGCAAGAGAGGCAATTAATATGTTGCCCTGGCGAAATTTCCAGCTGATTACCGTCCGACAGAGAGACGAATGCTTCCCAGAGTTTTAAAGCATTATCGGGATCGGGAGATTTAAATTGGTAGCGCTCACCCGGCTGGATGATACCACCAACCCATTCAATAAAGGTTTTCGCCAGATAGGTTTCATACTGTTTTACGGACATACACGGCGTCTCCACTGTCACTCATTCGTTCTACATTTCCCATACGTTCATAAAACGCCACCAGCGTTTGCGCCGACTGGTTATCCAGATAAAAACCGCGCTGTTCAAAACCACTCAGCAGTTCATGCAGGCGGAGTTTGTCATTTTTGCCTACAGTGAGATTGGTTAGTAACAGCAGACGATCCTGATTCAGCACTAACACTTTCCCCGCACGGCCGCGCACCTGAATGAAGTCAGTGCAAATCTGATTTTCTAATTCATTAACGTATTTACGATTTACCGTAGCACGGTCAGTTTTTTTACCCTGAAACTGCTCTACGGCAACGAATAATAGCTGTTTGAATGCACTTTCCAGGTTTGTTGCGCGGTCACGAATCGGAAGACCGCGGTCCATAACAAAGTCCTGCAAATAATCGTTCAGATCATTTAATACCTGAAAAGATGAGTCTGAATCATTCAGGGCGTCTTGATAAATCTGCCATAACGGACGTTTTTTTTGCCCTTTTCCCCATTGTAAAACCTCCAGCGCAGAGAGAACCGGGAAAAGTTTTTCGCTCTGGCTAGCAAACAGCTTATAGCCATAACGCTTCACCTTTTCTCGCTCGGAGCTGGCTTTTTCACTGTCAAGAATAAAAAATAGTGATTTGCTTTGTGGTTCACCGTCTTGCCAATTGTCCAGATTGAGCGCCAATTGTGCACACCAGCTAAAGGCATACAAGCGCAGGGTGTTGGTCAATTCCTGTAAAAGGTACTGTGGATGTTCCGCCAGAAACGCCAAATCGGACTGAAAACACGTTACCATATACGGAAGATAAGGTTGCTCTTCGGTAAACGGCCCTTTCCCTAGTGGCTTTATTTTTTCATTGAGCTTATTCAGCATTTGCTGCTCAATGAAGTTCAGTCTATCCCGTATGGGATAACGAAGACTGAAATCGCCCATCAAATTGGCAAACAACGTACCAAGGCGTTTATCTGCTGTTGAGCCTGCATTTATTTTTTCACCCACAAACTGAGCGTGAAACAATAAAAAAAGTGGGGATACACGGAAAATATCCTGACTGGAAAAATACATTCTTTCCAACACGGACCAGAATACAGGTTCATCAAGCAGCTCCTGCATATATGTTTTACAATCTGCACGGAATTGATCAGGATCGTAGGCTTCTATTTTGCGTTTCAGAGCATAGCTAAGGACTAGGCCGGTGACAAATTGCCAGTTAACATCATTGTTTTTATTGCGAACTGGTAGGTAACTATCCACTTGATTGTTACCCACTTTTAACGCGGTTGAGATAGGATACATTATTCTAGCCCTCCATACCGCTAATAGTGATCATGTCGTCATCCGCCTTTGCGCGATAAACCCGCTTTCCGCCATCATAAAATTTAATTTCATTGCTAGATTTAGCCTGCTCTGCAATCAAATCAACAATTTCATCTAGCAATACAATGGCATTTTTATCGTATTTATTCGGACGATACCCATTATTTATCTTGTCCAATAGTTCAAAAAGATTAAGCCCGACATGGATATGTGGCAGTGGATTCACCCCAACTTTTAAATAAACATCGAAGCCAGTTGGGTGGGCCGTCTGTTTATTGCGGATGGCATCCCAATCAGGTTTAACCTCTACCGGTGCGGTTATCTTAACCCCACCGAACTCCCCCAAAAAGAACTCTTCTTTTTGCATACTTAATTCAGGCGCTTTGCGGTTCGCATAGCGCTGGATACCCGCGATAAGTTCGAAAATATAGAAGCGATTCAGTGACCTTTTTTGCTCCGGATCTGCTGTGTAATTTTTATGCAGATGCCAGATTTCTGAGTAACGTTCAAACAACGATTCGTTAAAGAACACGGAAAATCTCCGATGATAATCATTCCCCAGCGATTCGTGTTGTAGCAGCCAAAAAAGACGGACCAATGAGGTTGCGTCACCAGGTTTAACACACTGGCGGTCCAACTTTATGTGCAACGTCTCAAGTGCGACTAAAAAATCGTCAAGATCTGCATCGGCCAGCCCAAGCTCATAGCGTAAAATAAACTGATCAAGTTCATAAGTATGCAATCTGGCGGGATCGAAATCAGAAACCTTTTTAATCAGATCATTTTCTACACCAGTGAAAAGGTTATCAAATAAGTAACCAGGCCCCATCAGCAGATGATGCAAAAAATCCAGTAACGTTCTGGTTGTTACAAACTGATCTTTAATTAACCGAGCTTTAAATAACTGCGTAATTAAAACATTCTGTACGCCAGGCAAGCAAAGTAGTTTAAAGTTCGCGACCTCTTTCAGGTCAGGGCTCACAGATTCATCACGTCGGAAAATAAAATAGAATAAATTACCCTCATCATCACGAGTTAAATTATCTAATAGTTCTTTAATAAATGATGAGTATTGTTTATTTTCGTCAAATTTGAATTTAGGATAATGTTCAAAATCAAAAAAAGTACAATTTTCGTTACGATAAGGACGGTTTGCGTTCTGCTGAATAGATAAAAAAGAGTCAATTGCAGACCGGAGCTCATAGTGGCATTCAGCACCTTCTCTGCCAAAATTTGCGAGCATACCGGTGTTGATGCCGATGAGAAGCGGAGATGATTGCTGATGGTGATTCGAAAATAAATCATTCAATGCATCAATAGCTGATTGTCGAGGTGCAAAGCTATGCGTGGCATCCATATAGAAACTAAATCGCTGCTGATAACGAGGATCAGACTGGCAACGGGTTAAAATTTCGGACTTTCCATCCCCACTACTTCCGCACAAAAAAATGATTTCACCGGGCTTAGCAACATCCAAATGACGTTGCAAATCAACTTCAATCTCTTGTTTTACAAATAGTTTTTCCTTTAACTCATCGAGTTCATCCTTTTTTCTATTTGTCACCGTGGTAACGGAGAAAGAGGATGACTTCGCAAGTACACTCAATGCTTGACGTAATGTGATCGCACTCATAACCGCAGGGTCCCTAAGGAAGAATAATACCCATTCTATATAATTATGTATGTTCTCTCCACCGAGCATTTAACCACTTCTGTGAAGTAATATAATCACTCGTGGTAATAATACTCAGACTATATTATTTCGATAGACAATCCTAGTCTGACTCCACGATAGGGCTTCCACTGCCGGAGTCTGTAGGAATAGCAGAGCATGTCCTAGCAGAGAATGTTATATCTTCACTCGAAAACGCTCAATAAAACATCACAACAAATTGGTTATACACATAAAAAATACATTATCAATTCAATTACTCACCTCAAACCGAAGATGTGGCATTTGTGTTTCCCCATTCCCCTCATAAACCACAGAGTTACTAAAAGAAAACACCCGGCCACTGTACTTGATATTGATGGTATCGCCATCGGCACTGACATTTGCAGCGCTGCCCGCTGCAACCAGAAATGGAACCTGCTTTGCAAGGCTGGCGTTCACATTTCCCTCCAGCTTCCCGGATAAATAGTAGCGGTAAGAGTTTGCTACGGTGGCTCCACCGCCTGAATATTCCGTGATATAGAGCCAGGTGCTGTCGCTAAGCTGTTGCGAACTCATCAACCGGGTACCTGCCAGCTCATCCCCATCAGCATTGAGCATCACAAAGCCAATAACAACGATCAGCAAGACGGCGGTCAGGGCATAATGAAACCACTTAATAACCGTTTTCAACGGCATATTTGGCGTCTTCCTTTATCCAATACTGTTCCATGAGGTCGACCACATAGGGAGATCTTTACACCATATTCCCCATGCCAATATTGATACCTGCTATCACGGCATGATTAATATTAATCATAAATCCACCGCCCAGCCCTCGCCGACTCCACCAGCATTTGAATCGTCAGAGGTTTCGGCTCTACATCAGGCACTTTTTGAGATTTAGGACGCAGAAAATTAGGCCACAATCCTTTCTCATAAGGCCAATACGTCAGGAAGTTAAAGTCACGGCTATCCACTTTAAACCGCTCAAAATAATCCTGCATAATTTCATCCCCGGTCTCCCGCGCCCAGGGATATTTACCGGTAGAAAGGCTGGTTTCCAACGTTAGAACGGGCTTGCTTTTAGCAAAGAGCGGCTTGGTATTATAGGTGCTTTCATACCATTCCAGCACCGCCTCTTCTATCGAGTCCTTCACCATAGCTTGTCACCCTCCCTCGCTATCAGGTTGAAGTTGCGAGTGGCTTTCCATGCAATCTGCATAACATCATTCATAATGAAAACAATCCCAAGAATAGGGATCCAGCGACCGACAAAAGCGCCAAGATTATTCACATAAGAGAACTTCAAACGTTTGATGCTCTCGGTTGTCAGCGTAGGCCATCGTGACACACGAATTTTTAACCATCCCCTAAGGTTTTCACTCAAAATAGAGGTCCCCTTGGTTGTGTTGGCTGGCTTTCCCCGCGTGTTTTGTGTCGGCTGCCCTAAAATAATCAAGGCGAGGACTGCAACGTCTTTAACATCAAGCTGTTTTTGAGCCTCTTCCAAAAAGATAAAGAAAAATAACTCTCCAGCGGTAAGGTTGAACATCCCTTTGTAAAAGTAGGTATTGCCCAGCTCTTCAACAGTATCCATGTTGTTAATGCCTCCTGCACACAGTGTATCCATACCTTATCTGGTGAATTAATGTTCGTCCAGCGTCAAGATCCCATTGTATTCAAATAGAAACATCTGCATCTGTAGGCGGGAGTTTGTTGGGAGAAAGCGGAGGGAGGAGAGGAACTAACACCGCAGAAAAACAGCAGCAACACCAAACTCCAGGCACAAAAAAACCACCTCTCGGTGGCTTCTTGTTGCACTGCTACTTGCTAGATGGTGCCGAAGGCCGGACTCGAACCGGCACGTATCTCTACGGTTGATTTTGAATCAACTGCGTCTACCGATTTCGCCACTTCGGCACTGAAGTAGAATGCGGAAAACGGGTGCATTATACCTGCCAGCTACTAGGGCGCAACAGTTATCGCCGATTCAACGCGTTAAGTGCCGAAAAAATCAGCGTAGCCCGGCGGCGCGCCGATCGCGCCCTTCTCTGCCACTTGTCCCCCCTCCCCGCCGCTGACAAAAGATGTTAGCCGTCACATTATTTATCACAGCGTTTTGTGCACGCCTTTTTATCAGCGATATTTAATTAAATAACCTATTTTCAACCAATTAACCACCTACCCGCCATCCATCACCTGCGCGTTATTTGTGACAAGTATCGCTTACTTGTTAAACCAGATCGTCAACTATCTTCGCTGATAACAAAAAATAACAGCCGCGCGTTCTGCAGGCGTCAGCGGCCAACAGGAGAGAGCATGATCCCATCCGAACGCCGCGATTTTATCTATCGCTACGTGCATGAATATCAGCTGGTGCCCATCGCCGCGCTGACGGAGCTGATGAGCGTGTCCCATATGACGGTGCGGCGCGATATCCGCGTGCTGGAGGAAGAGGGCAAGGTGGTCAGCGTCAGCGGCGGCGTGCGCCTGAGCGACGCGCTGCGGCAGGAGCTGGCCTACAACGAAAAAATGCAGCTGCACCACCGCCATAAGCGCGCCATCGGCAAATACGCCGCCAGCCTGGTGGAGGATGGCCAGGTGGTCTATCTGGACGCCGGCACCACCACCTTTGAAATCGCCCGCAACCTGGCGGAGCGCTTCAACCTGACGGTGGTCACCAACGACTTCTCCATTATCCAGCACCTGATGAACCGCCCGCAGCTCAGCCTGTTTCACACCGGCGGCCAGGTGGACCAGCGCAACTACTCCTGCGTCGGCAACAGCGCCGCCATGCTGCTGCGTACGCTGAATATCGACGTGGCGTTTATCAGCACCAGCTCCTGGGATCTGGAGCACGGGCTGTCGACGCCGCATGAAGAAAAAGTGCTGGTGAAACAGGCACTGCTGGAGGTGGCGCGCCGGCGGGTGCTGGTCTCCGACAGCAGCAAGTTCGGCAAATACGGCATGTTCCGCGTCTGCCCGCTGGAAGCGCTGGACGACATCCTGTGCGACGCCGCGCTGGCGGCGGAAACCCAGCAGCAACTTAACGATCGCGGGCTGCGCCTGCACTGCGTCAACCTCTGAGACACGTCACACAAGACACAGCAACCATAACAACACTAGGGAACAGGAGTATCACCATGAACATTATTATTACCGGCGCCGCCGGCTTCCTCGGCCAGCGTCTGGCCGCCGCGCTGCTGCAAAACAACGTCCTACCGTTCGAACGGCTGATCCTGGCGGACATAAACACCCCGCGCCCGCCGGTGGAGGATGCGCGCGTACGCTGCGTGGCGCTCGATCTCAGCCAGCCGCAGGCGGCGGAATCGCTGATCGACGCCGACTGCGGCGTGCTGTTCCATCTGGCCGCCATCGTCAGCAGCCACGCCGAAAGCGACTTTGACCTCGGTATGCAGGTCAACTTCGACGCCACGCGCCAGCTGCTGGAGGTCGCGCGCCGCAAAGCGCCGGCGATGAAGTTTATCTTCACCAGCTCGCTGGCGGTGTTCGGCGGCGAGCTGCCAGCGCTGATCGACGACGGTTGCGCGGTAACGCCGCAGTCCTCCTACGGCACGCAAAAGGCGATGTGCGAACTGCTGATCAACGACTACGCGCGCAAAGGCTTTGTCGACGGCCGCGTGCTGCGCCTGCCGACCATCAGCGTGCGGCCGGGCAAGCCGAACAAGGCGGCCTCGTCGTTCGCCAGCGGCATTATCCGCGAACCGCTGCACGGCGAAGCGGCGGTGTGCCCGGTATCGCCGGACCTGACGCTGTGGCTCTCCAGCCCCGGCCGCGTGGTGCAGAACTTTATCCACGCCGCCACCCTGCCCGCCAGCGCCTTCGGCATCTCGCGCACCGTCAACCTGCCCGGCATCAGCGTCAGCGTGCGCCAGATGCTGGCGGCGCTGCGCGAGGTCGCCGGCGAACAGGTCAGCAATCTGGTGCGCTTTGAGCCGGACGAGGCGATCAACCGCATCGTCGCCAGCTGGCCGGGCAACTTCGACGTGCGCCGCGCACTGACGATGGGCTTTGGCGCCGATGAAGATTTTCAGCAGGCGATCCGCGCTTTCCTGCGCGATGAGCAGGGCGAGGGCTGAGCATGGAATTATATATTCCGATTATCGGTCTGGCGGTGGCAGTGTTCGTGCTGGTATTTCTGGTGCTGCGCACCCGGGTACATGCGCTGATCGCCATGCTGATCGCCGCCTCCATCGCCGGCATTTCCGGCGGGCTCAGCGCGGTGCAGACGGTGGATACCATCACCAAGGGTTTCGGCTCCACCCTCGGCAGCATCGGCATTGTGATCGGGCTGGGGGTGATGATGGGCCGGGTGCTGGAAGTCTCCGGCGCGGCGGAGCAGATCGCCTACAGCTTTATCAAATGGCTGGGTAAAAAGCGCGAAGAGTGGGCGCTGGCGATCACCGGCTATATCGTCAGCATTCCCATCTTTGTCGATTCGGCGTTCGTTATCCTCTATCCGCTGGTGAAGGCGCTGGCCAAAAAGGGCCAGCGTAACCTGCTGACGCTGGGCGTCGCGCTGGCCGGCGGGCTGATCATCACCCACCACGCGGTGCCGCCGACGCCGGGGCCATTGGGAGTGGCCGGCATCTTCGGCGTCGATATCGGCGCGATGATGCTGGCTGGCCTGACGCTGGCGGTGCCCTGCGTGATCGGCATCGTGCTCTATGCCCGCTGGCTGGGTAAGAAGTACCCGGATTTTCAGCCGGCGATGGAGGACGAAGCGCCGCAGGATCTGCGCGCCGCCCACGATAACTACCTGGCGGAAAAAGGCGCCAAGGCGCTGCCGGGGCTGACGCTGTCGCTGCTGCCAATCGTCACGCCGATCGCGCTGATCTTTATCAACGCGGTCAACGGCATGCTGGCGAAGCTCGACGGCTTCAGCGGGCTGACGGACAGCCTGTGGGGACAGACCTTCGCCTTCCTTGGTTCGCCGGTGATTGCGCTGGCGATCAGCGTACTGCTGGCGGTCAGCTCCCTGATGCCGAAGGTCGATAAACAGCAAACGCTGGAGCGGCTGGAAGAAGGGCTGCAGTCGGCGGGGATCATCCTGCTGGTGACCGGTGCCGGCGGCGCGCTGGGCGCGGTGCTGCGTGAAAGCGGCACCGGCAACCTGCTGGCGCAGCACGTCGCCAGCCTGCCGCTGTCGCCGGTGCTGATCCCGTTCTTTATCGCCACGCTGGTGCGGCTTATCCAGGGATCCGGCACCGTGGCGATGATCACCGCCGCGTCCATCTCCGCCCCCATCGTCAGCCAGCTGCCGGGCATCAACATGCTGGCGGCGGCGCAGGCGGCGACCATGGGCGCGCTGTTCTTCAGCTACTTTAACGACAGCATGTTCTGGGTGGTGAACCGCATGATGGGCATCAAGGACGTGAAGCAGCAGATCATGGTGTGGTCAGTGCCCACCACCATCGCCTGGGCGATCAGCCTGGTAGGGGTCGTACTGCTCGACTGGCTGCTGTAACACATCAGGGTGGGCGTTACGTTTAACGCCCACCCTGGCTTTAAGAAAAATCTTTACTATCAGATTGTTATACCGAAAATGTGAACCAGCAGGCATAATCGCCGCTTGTCACGCCCCCGCCGGGAAGGGGCTTGACCTCGATCAAGTCCCCCCCGCTGGCCGCTGGCTATGATTCGCAGCATCATAGTTAACAAACCGATAAATCGCCCTATATCGCGCTGAACACCATGGCCGGCAATACCGGCTGTAGCGGGTCAATGGCGAGCTATCAACAGCCAAGGGGCGATAATGAAATACAGAATCAATGCCTTTCTTGATTATGACGCCACCGAAGGTTCACTGCGCCTGAACGACGACGGCAAGTCCGATACCCAACTCACCATCACCGCCAACGCCCTGCTGTACTTTATTATCCAGCATCCCGGCATTATCAGCCGCGACGACGTCATGAAGCGCGTCTGGGACGATAACGGCCTGGTCTCTTCCAACAGCAACCTCAACCAGTACCTGAGCATGCTGCGCAAGGCGTTCCGCCGCTACGGCATCGACAACGTGATCGTCACCGTGTCGCGCGGCCGGCTGGAGCTGAACCCCGAACTGCAGATAGAGGTGATTGACGACGCGCCGCTGCACCCCGCCGTGCTGGCTGCAGAGCCAGCGCCGCCGACCGCAGAGCAGCCGGTAAGCACGCCGCCCGCCGTCGCCGGTGAACATGACCACTACTGGGGCTACAGCGGCGCGGCGCTGGTGCTGCTTGCCCTGGCGCTGTTCTGCTGGTCATGGGCCAACGGCCGCAACTTGACGCCGCTGCGCTTTTCACAGGTGG
This sequence comes from Serratia sp. FGI94, assembly GCF_000330865.1. NCBI lineage: Bacteria > Pseudomonadati > Pseudomonadota > Gammaproteobacteria > Enterobacterales > Yersiniaceae > Serratia > Serratia sp. FGI94. Next base: position 522,759 of record NC_020064.1, on the reverse strand, counting down.
CACAGGAACCGTTCGAGGTGTTCTCCACCGATGCCATGCTGGATCCGCGCATGCGCGAAAATTACCGGAAAAACTTTATCGCGGTGAAGGAGAAAAAGGGTATCAGGCAGCATAACGGCGAGCAGTTCCTGTTCTTTTACGGCGATAAGCTGCAGTCCAACGGATTAGGACGCACTTTTCTCGCGCATTGCGTCAAGCATCAGGATAATTCGTTCAGCTACTGCGATAACTATTTTTATTACTCATGGAAGGCAGTATGAAAAAATTAGTCTGGGGAAAATGTTTTTTCTTCGGCTCTGTGCTGTTGCTGCTGCTGGCAATATTTGTCGCCGCCCGGCACGAAGCCATCTGGCGTAACGATCTATTAAACTGCTCCACCAAAGCGATTATGCATTTTGAAGATACCGAGACCGAATCCGTCAACGTTAATATTCATTTCAGCTTTAACGCCGATAATAAAGGTTCGATCGTGGTAGAAGGCTATTCCAACTCCGCAGCCGGCTGGCTCTATTTACAGCGCTATGTGCTGTTTGATTACACCAGCAAACACGTCTCACCCGGCACCCGCTATTACCGCATCCACCGCTGGGAGGCCAGCAAGTCCTCCATCGACCAGTCGCCAGACGTAATTTTCGACTACTTTATGCGGGAAATGTCAGACAGTCACGACGGTCTGCTGCTGGCGGTGGAGCAAATCAACCCGCGTACCGTCCTGCTCAGTTCGATCAACTCGCCGCTGTATATCTGCACGCTGAAGCCCGGCGCGGCCCGCTGATCCTCTCCCCTTTTTCCCTTTAACAGCGGCGGTGCTTACCCGGGTAGCACCGCCGTTTTTCGGTTGTACCGCAACCGCTTCCCCTTGCTCCGCCGCGCCCTCCCCGCAGCCAACGCCCGCCGATCCACTCCGGGCCGGCACTGCGGCCGGGCAAAAACTTGCGCTGGACCACACTCTTCGCCCCACCCGATGACCGAAAAAATCCTTCTGATAACAACTTTATTAACAAGCTTACAGCGGCGAAATATGAAACAGCGCAGCCGTGGTTTTTCACCAGTAAGCACAGCTATTACCCACATTAAAATCAGCATCAAAAAATAAATTAACGGCCAAACAAGCGTGAAACTCAGAACTTAAAACTAAATATAAGGCGCATATTGAATTTATATTTTGCACTATTACTTAAGGGGTATAGTGCCTGTGACTGGCCGTTCAGGGGCTGCTGGCCCGCGGCGCAGTCGGGTGATGACCCCATCAACTGACTTTGTGGAGGAAACAATCATGGGTGATGCATTAGGTCTGATCGAAACCAAAGGCCTGGTGGCCTGTGTGGAAGCAGCGGACGCCATGTGTAAGGCAGCCAACGTGGAATTGATTGGTTATGAGAACGTCGGTTCCGGCCTGGTAACCGCCATGGTGAAAGGCGACGTCGGCGCGGTGAAGGCGGCGGTCGACTCCGGGGTGGAATCGGCGCAGCGCGTCGGTGAAGTGGTGACTTCGCTGGTGATTGCCCGTCCGCACAACGACATCAACAAAATCGTCATTAAGCACAAAGCATAACGACCTGAATCGGGAGAACGATCATGGGTGACGCATTAGGATTGATTGAAACCAAAGGGCTGGTGGCCTGCATAGAAGCCGCCGACGCCATGTGTAAAGCGGCCAACGTCGAGCTGATCGGCTATGAGAACGTCGGTTCCGGCCTGGTGACCGCCATGGTGAAAGGCGACGTCGGCGCGGTGAAGGCGGCGGTTGATTCCGGCGTGGAATCGGCGCAGCGCGTGGGTGAAGTGGTGACCTCGCTGGTTATCGCCCGTCCGCACAACGACATTCAGAAAATCGTCGCGCAGTACAAAGTCGCCGAATAACCAGGAGCCGTAGATGAAAGACGCACTCGGATTGATCGAGACCAAAGGGCTGGTGCCGGCAATTGAAGCCGCCGATGCCATGTGCAAGGCCGCCAATATCGCGCTGATCGGCTATGAGAACGTCGGTTCCGGCCTGGTGACCGTGATGGTAAGAGGCGACGTCGGCGCGGTAAACGCCGCGGTGGAATCGGGCATTGAGGCCGCCGGGCGTATCGGCTGCGTGGTCTCTTCGCGGGTGATCGCCCGTCCGCATAACGATATTGAAAAAATCGCCGCCAAACATAAAACCTGAAAATAACCGAGAACACATTAAAACAAGATAGGCATTATTACCTTACCGCCGAGAACACCTATTAATTTCCTATTCAGGGGAATAGACTAATGACGACATTAGATCCGGATTTACAATCCATTCAGCAGGCGAGAAATTTAATTCATAACGCCAAACAGGCGCAGAAAATATTTGCCGCCTACTCGCAGGAAAAGATCGACGAAATTATTAAACAGATTGCGCAGTATGCCGCACAGCATGCGGAAGAGTTGGCCAAGCTGGCGCATGAAGAAACCGGCTTCGGTAATTGGCAGGATAAAGTATTAAAAAATATCTTCGCCTCCGAGAAAGTTTATTCGCACATCAAAGCGATTAAAACCGTCGGTATTCTGCACGACGATCAGGAAAGCAAGGTGATGGACGTCGGCGTACCGCTGGGCGTTATCACGGCGCTGGTACCTTCCACCAACCCGACCTCCACTATTTTCTACAAAACGCTGATTGCCCTGAAGGCCGGCAACGCGATTATCTTCTCTCCGCATCCGAACGCCCGCCAGTGCAGCCAACGGGCGATTGAGATCGTCAAGCAGGCCGCCCTGCAGGCCGGCGCACCGGCCGGCATCGTCGACGGGCTGACCCAGCTGACGCTGGACGCGACCAAAACCCTGATGCACAGCAAAGACGTGGCGCTGATCCTGGCGACCGGCGGCGAAGGCATGGTGCGCGCCGCCTACAGCTCCGGCACGCCGACCATCAGCGGCGGCCCGGGCAACGGCCCGGCGTTTATCGAGCGCAGTGCCGATATCAAGCAGGCGGTCTGCGACATCATTACCAGCAAAACCTTCGATAACGGCGTGATCTGCGCTTCTGAACAGTCGATCATCGTAGAAAAATGCATCTATCAGGATGTGCACCGCGAGCTGCTGGCGCAGGGCGCCTACTTCCTGAATGACGACGAGGCCCGCCGCCTGGCCAATATCCTGCTGCGGCCGAACGGCATGATCAACCCGGAAATCGTCGGCAAAACCGCGATCTACCTCAGCGAGCGCGCCGGCTTCAACGTGCCGCCGGACACCCGGGTGCTGGTTGCCCTGCAGGACAGCGTGTCGCGCAGCAACCCGTACGCCCGCGAAAAACTCTGCCCGGTGCTGGGGCTGTATATCGAAGAGGACTGGATGCGCGCCTGCGACCGCGTGGTTGAGCTGCTCACCAACGAAGGTCTGGGGCATACGCTGGTGATCCACACGCAGAACCAGCAGGTGATCCGCGAGTTTGCGCTGCAAAAACCGGTGCACCGCATCCTGATCAACACCCCTGCCGCGCTGGGCGGCATCGGCGCCACCACCAACCTGATACCGGCGCTCACCCTCGGCTGCGGCGCCATCGGCGGCGGCTCCACCTCCGACAACGTCGGGCCACTGAACCTGATCAACATCCGCAAGGTCGGCTACGGCGTGCGCAGCATCGACGATCTGCGTCATCCCACACGGCCAAGCCGCGGCCAGGATCACAGCACCAGCATTTTTGCCGACTCGCGCTTCCAGCAGGGATCGCAGGCCACCGCACCGCAGCCGCCGAGCGCTCAGGCCGATGACCGTTTCGGTGCCGTAAGCCCAGCAGCAGCGTCGCAGGCAGCCAACGACATCAACGAAGAAAACGTCGAGCACATTATCAAAGCGGTACTTGGCCGTATGTCCCGGTAACACATCAATAAAGGGTGATAACCATGATTCTCGCAAGGGTGACCGGACACGTGGTGGCCACACAAAAAAGCGACGAACTGCGCGGCAGCAATCTGCTGTTGGTAACGGCGTTGGGGGATGACCTACAGGCCATCAAGGACCGGACCTATGTGGCGGTCGACAGCGTCGGCGCCGGGGAGGATGACCTGGTGCTGGTAGAAGAGTATTTCGCGCTGAATAAAGACCGCTACAAGGCCATGTCGATCGTCGCCATTGTCGAGAAGGTTCACCGGGAGCGTTAAGAGGAAGCAGGCATGAATGAATTTCTGATTAAGCCAAAAATCCATTTCGGCGCGGATGCCCTGAACGCGCTGCGGGATCTGCCCGGCCGTTCGGCGTTTTTGGTGACGGATCAGGCGATGGTGAAGCTGGGGATGGCGCAGCAGGTGACGCGTCTGCTCCAGCAGCAGCAGGTGCGCTGCCGCCAGTATGACAGCGTCGCCTCCGATCCGGATATCGCCGCCATCGTCAGCGGGATGAAGATGATGGACGACGACTACCCCGAGCTGATTATCGCTCTGGGCGGCGGTTCGGTGATCGATGCGGCCAAGGCGGTGATGTACACGCTGTGGCACTGTCGCCAGGAGCGTCCACGCCCCTGCTTCGTTGCAATCCCCACCACCAGCGGCACCGGTTCCGAGGTCACCAGCTTTTCCGTCATCAAATCGCGCAGTGAAAAACTGGTGCTGGTGGACGAGTTTATGCTGCCCGACGTCGCCATTCTTGACCCGCAACTGGTGGCATCGGTGCCGCCGGTGATTACCGCCGACACCGGCATGGACGTACTGTGCCATGCGCTGGAGGCCTATGTCTCACGACGCGCCAGCGACTTCAGCGATGCACTGGCCGAAAAGGTGGTGCAGCTGGTGTTCCATCATCTGCTGCCCTGCTACCAGCAAGGCAGCGACATGCTGGCGCGCGAGAAAATGCATAACGCCTCCTGCATGGCCGGCATGGCGTTCACCAACGCCTCGCTCGGGGTGACCCACAGCATGGCGCACGCCCTCGGCGGCATGTTCGGTGTGCCGCACGGGCGGGCCAATGCGCTGCTGATGCAGGAAGCCATTGCCTTTAACGCCGAGCTGGACGGCGAGTGCGCCACCCCCGCCGCCCAGAAATACGCCGCGCTGGCGCGCCTGCTGGCGCTGCCGGCCGCCAATACGCGTGAAGGGGTTAACAGCCTGCTGGTGGCGATCGCCACGCTGAAACAGGAAATGAACATGCCGGCTAGTCTGTACGCCGCCGGGCTGGACGAGCACCGCTTCCAGGTCTGCCTGAACGAAATGGCGCACCAGGCGCTGCATGACAACTGCACGCCGACCAACCCGCGGGCGGTCAGCCTCGCCGACCTGGAGAGCATGCTGCGCCGCGCCTATCGCGGCGGCGGTAACGGCAACGACCCATCATCAAGCTTACGGACTTTGCGCGACAACGTGCAAGGCGAAGGAATCAGGAGAGATTGAACATGGCACACTATGCACTGACGCCGCGCGTACAGCAGCTGGCGGAACGCTTTTTATCTCAGAACAGCACCATCAGCACCGAACGCGCCAGCCTGCTGGAGACGCTGAACGACGACGTAGCCGGCCAGCCGGCTCAGGTTCGCCATGCCCGGCGTTTCAATGAGCTGGTGAAAAAACTGCCCGGCTATATCGGCCCGGATGAGCTGATTGTCGGCAGCCAGTCCTCCGTGCCGCGCGCCGCTATTTTCCACAGCGAAAGCGAGCTGCGCACCCCTTCCGCCTTTACCACGCCGGGCCAGAAATCGCCTGACTATCTGGCGGTGATCACCAAAGGCCTGAACGCCATCGGCGCCGAAATGGAAGACCGCGCCAGAAGCATCGGCAGCGCGGTCAGCCGCGGCGCGCTGGATGAGGCCAACCAGTGCCGCGCCATGATCTACGCCTGCAACGCCGTTATTCATCTGGCGCAGAAGCTGGCCGATAAGGCGGAGAACCTGGCCGCGGTGGAAAACCATCCTTACCGCCAGGCCGAACTGCGCGAAACCGCCGCCATCCTGAGAAAAGTGCCGGCGCAGGGCGCAGGCAGCTTTAAAGAGGCGTGCCAGGCGTTTTATCTGTTCCAGCTGGCGCTGCATCTGGAAAACGGCAGCTACGCGGTCAGCCCGGGCGGCTTCGACAAGCTACTGTACGGCTTCTACCAGCACGATATTACCCATGGCGTTCTGACCCCGGCGCAGGCCTATGAGATCGTCGAATGCCTGTGGTTAAAACTGAGCGAACTGTCAGAAGTGCGCGCCCCTTGCGAGCAGGACGGCTACCCGATGTTCGACGCCATGCTGCACGGCGTAAGCATTGACGACCCGGCGCTGGTGATTAACGAACTGTCTGCCATGCTGCTGGCCGCGCGCCGCAACCTGGAAAGCATCAACCCGGCGCTGCGCATCCGGCTGTTTGGCGGCCAGTCCGTCTCCCATGCCCAGCGCTACGCCGCCGCCAGCTCGCAGCCGACGCCGGCCGCCGGCCAGCTGATGCCGGGCCTGACGCCGCGCCTGCAGCGCCTGCGCGACAACTACCTGGACGCCCGTCCGAGCGTCTCCATCTACCGCGCTCTGGCCTTTACCGAAGTAGCGAAGAACAACCCGGGCCTGCCGACCATTCTGCTGCGCGCCAAGTCGTTCCGCGCCGCCTGTGAAAGCGCGCCGATCCTGATCCAACCTGACGAACTGATCGTCGGCCACCCGTGCGGTAAACCGCGCGCCGGCGCCTTCTCGCCGGATATCGCCTGGCGCTGGGTGAAGGACGAGCTGGATACCATGAGCACCCGTCCGCAGGATCCGTTCGAGATCGCCGAAGAAGACAAGCAGATCATCCGCGAACAGATCGTGCCGTTCTGGGAAGGCCGCTCGCTGGATGAGATCTGCGAGGCGCAGTACCGCGAGGCCGGCGTCTGGTCGTTCAGCGGCGAAACCTTCGTCAGCGATCTCTCCTACCACCAGATCAACGGCGGCGGCGATACCTGCCCGGGCTACGACATCCTGCTGTTCACCAAGGGCATGAACGGCATCAAAGCCGACGCCCAACAGCGCCTCAACGCGCTGAGCATGGAAAACCCGGAAGATATCGACAAGATCTACTTCTACAAGGCGGCGATCGAAACCTGCGACGGCGTGATGAACTATGCCAAACGCATCGCCGACAGGGCGCGCGAGCTGGCGTCGCAGGAGCACGATCCGGCGCGCCGCGCCGAATTGCTGACCATTGCGGAAACCAACGACAACGTGCCGGCCAACCCGCCACAGACCCTGCAGGAAGCGCTGCAGAGCATCTGGACGATAGAGTCGCTGTTTGAGGTGGAAGAGAACCAAACCGGCCTGTCGCTGGGGCGTCTCGACCAGTACTGCTACCCGATGTATCAGGCGGATATCGCCTCCGGCCGTCTGACGCAGGAGCAGGCGCTGGAGCTGATGCAGGCATTTATCATCAAGTGCGCCGAGCTGATGTGGATGTCCAGCGAGCAGGGCGCCAAGTACTTCGCCGGCTACCAGCCGTTTATCAACCTGACCGTGGGCGGCCAGAAGCGCAGCGGCGGCGACGCCTGTAACGAACTGACCTACCTGATTATGGATGCGGTGCGCTTTGTCAAAGTGTATCAGCCGTCGCTGGCCTGCCGTATTCACAACCAGTCGCCGCAGCAGTATATGGAAAAAATCGTCGAGGTGGTGAAAGCCGGCATGGGCTTCCCGGCCTGTCACTTTGATGATTCCCACATCAAGATGATGCTGCGCAAGGGATTCGATTTTGAAGACGCGCGCGACTACTGCCTGATGGGCTGCGTGGAGCCGCAAAAGTCGGGCCGCATCTACCAGTGGACCTCTACCGGCTACACCCAGTGGCCGATCGCCATCGAGTTCGTGCTCAACCGCGGCCGCATGGTGCTGTTCGACAGCTATCAGGGCCTGGATACCGGCGAGCTGCATACGCTGAAAACCTATGAAGACTTCGACCGCGCGGTGAAGGAGCAGGTGGCGCATATCGTCAAACTCTCCGCCATCGGCACCGTAATCAGCCAGCGCGTACACCGCGACGTGGCGCCGAAACCGCTGATGTCGCTGCTGGTGGAAGGCTGTATGGAGAAAGGTCTCGACGTCGCCGCCGGCGGCGCGGTGATCAACCATGGCCCTGGCCTGATCTTCTCGGGTCTGGCGACCTATGTCGACTCGATGGCCGCCATCCGCAAGCTGGTGTATCAGGACCGTAAATACACCCTGGAGCAGATCCGCGATGCGCTGCTGGCCAACTTCGAAGGTTACGAACAGCTGCGCCGCGACTGTCTGAACGCGCCGAAGTACGGCAACGACGACGACAGCGTGGATCAGTTCGCCCTCGACATCACCGAGTGGACGGAGCGCGAGTGCCGTCAGTACAAGATGCTCTACTCGCGCCTGAGCCACGGCACCCTGTCCATCTCCAACAACACGCCGATCGGCGAGCTGACGGCGGCGACGCCGAACGGCCGTCTGGCCTGGATGCCGCTGTCCGACGGCATCAGCCCGACCCAGGGCGCGGACAAGCAGGGGCCGACCGCCATCATCAAGTCCGTCAGCAAGATGAACGTGGAGACCATGAACATCGGCATGGTGCACAACTTCAAGTTCCTCAAGGGGCTGCTGGATACCCCGGAAGGCAAGAACGGGCTGATCACCCTGCTGCGCACCGCCTCGATTCTCGGCAACGGCCAGATGCAGTTCAGCTATGTCGATAACGAGGTGCTGAAAAAGGCTCAGTTGGAGCCGGAGAAATACCGCGACCTGATCGTGCGCGTTGCGGGCTACAGCGCCTACTTCGTGGAGCTGTGCAAAGAGGTTCAGGACGAAATCATCAGCCGTACGGTGATTGAGAAGTTCTGATATTGCGCCGGGGATAACGCAGGGAAGCGTTATCCCACCGCCCTACAGATGAGGTAACGATAACCATGGATAACATGGAAAAAAAGGGTCGCATTTTCAACATCCAGAAATACTCGATCTATGACGGAAACGGTATCCGCACCCTGATTTTTTTCAAAGGCTGCAACATCCGCTGCGCCTGGTGCGCCAACCCTGAAGGGTTGAGCAGCCAGTTCCAGGTGATGTACTCCCGCGACAAATGCGTTGACTGCGGCCAGTGCGTCGATGTCTGCCCGGTAGGCATCCATTCGATGATTAAAACCCCGCATGGCGACCCGCAGCACCGGGTAGACCGCCAGATCGACTGCATCGGCTGCCGCAAGTGTGAAGAAGTGTGCGTCAGCGACGCGCTGGACATTATGGGCAAAGACGTCACGGTGCGGGAGCTGTTGGACATCATCATGCAGGACATCGACTTTTACCACGCTTCCAGCGGCGGCGTAACGCTGGGCGGCGGCGAGCTGAGCATGCAGACGGATTTTGCCGTCGCGCTGCTGACCGAATGCAAAAAAATGATGATCAACACCGCCATTGAGACCAACGGCACCACGCCGCTGGCCAATTACGAAAAGCTGGCGACCTGCACCGATATGTTCCTGTTCGACATCAAACATATCGACACCGAACGCCACCGTGAACTGTTCGGCATCGGCAACGAAGGCGTGAAGCGCAATCTGGAGCGCCTGGTGGAGCTTGGTGCGCATGTCGTGGTACGCATGCCGCTGGTGCGCGGCTACAACGACTCCTACGACGCCATCACCGGCGCGATTGAGTATGTCACCGCGCTGGCACGCCGCGGCAATATCAGCCGCATCGACGTGCTGCCCTACCACCAGTTGGGTTCAACCAAATACGACCGGCTCGACATGATTTATCCCGTTCAGCACGACCCCAGCTACAGCGAGCAGGAATTAGATCAACTGGCGGCGTTTTTCCAACGCTTCGATTTCGACATCAGACTGGTAAGGCACTAAGGAGAATCACATGAAGTTAAGCCTGGGAGTCATTGAAACCTACGGCCTCACCGCCGCCATTCAAGCGGCCGACGCGGCCTGCAAATCCGCCTCGGTCACGCTGCTGGGTTACAAGAAGATCGGCGCCGGTTTGGTCAACGTGTTCCTCGGCGGCGAAATCAGCGCGGTGAAGAGCGCCGTTGACAGCGGCGTTGCCGCCGTCGGCCAGCCGACGTTTATCCGCGGCCGGCTGGTTATCGCCCGTCCGGGCGAACAGGTGGTGGCACAGCTGAACGATCTTGCTGGCAATGCCCTGACGCCGTCTGCCGACAACGATACCGGCAAGGCGTCCGCCACCGCCGCCCCTGCCGCCAAACAGGAAGAAGCCCCGCCGCCGGCCGCCGAGGCGAAGCCCGAGCGCGCCGAGAACCGCGCAGGCGGCAAAAAGGATCAGAAATAACGGCAGCGTCTCTTAACTGTTAGGAACAACCCTATGTTTAAAGCATCGTTACTGGAAAAGGTGCGGCACAACCTAGCGCAGGCACAGCCGCTGTCGTCGGCGATGACGATCCCGATTGGCGTCTCCAACCGCCATGTCCACCTGTCACAGCCGGATATCGAGGCGCTGTTCGGCCCCGGTTACCGGTTGACGCCGCTGAAGGAACTGCGTCAGCCGGGGCAGTTCGCCGCCAAAGAGTGCGTAACCATCGTCGGGCCGAAAGGCGCGATCGGCAAGGTGCGGGTGCTGGGGCCGGCGCGGGAGGTTTCTCAGCTGGAAATCTCCAAGGCCGACTGTTTTACCCTCGGGGTGAAAGCGCCGGTGCGCGAGTCCGGCCAGCTGCAGGAATCAGGCGACGCGATGCTGGCCGGCCCGGCGGGCTATGTCGCGCTGCGTTCGCAGGTGATTTGCGCCCAGCGGCATATCCATATGTCGCCGCTTGACGCCGCCCGGCTGGGGGTCAGCAACGGGCAGGCGGTACGGGTCAAAACGGCGGGCCAGCGTGCGCTGGTCTTTGATCAGGTGGTGGTGCGCGTGAAAGAGAGCTTTGCGCTGGAGCTGCACATCGACACCGATGAGGCCAACGCCGCCGGGCTGGCCTCCGGCGACAGCGTCACGCTGGCCGACTAAGGAGAGACGATGATGCAGGACGAAACCATCGAACGGATTGTGGACGCGGTACTGATGCGCATGCGGCCGCGGCTGTTGCTGCTGCTCAACGCCGCGGACGGCTATCACGACATTATCCTGGCGCGTCTGCAGCACTGTCGTCACTTCGCGCCGCAGGTGCTGTTTGCCGACGGCGCGCAGGCTGTCCATCCGGCGGACGTCTGGCGGCAGCTCGGCCCCGTCGTCACGCTGGCGGAGATAGAGCAGGTCGGCGTGCTGGACAATATCGACCGCGTCATCGCGCCCTTCCTGGATTTTTCCACCGCGGCGGAAGTCGCTCATGACCTGTTTCAGTCCGACGGTGCACGCTGCATTCAGCTGGCGCGGCTGCACAACACGCCGGTGCTGGCGCTGGATTATAACTGCAATCCGCACAGCGAGTTAAACCGGCTAAAAGGGCTGGGCGGCAATCAGGACGCGCACTCGCTGGCGGACAATCTGCCCCGGCTGGCGCAGCGCGGCATTCAGTTCTGCAGTCTGGAACAGATGCTGTCGCCGACGCCGCTGCCCGTAACCTCCGCCGACGCCGTGGCTGAAACCGGCGGCTATATCACCCTCAGCGAGCTTAAGCAGCGCAACGGCCATTGCCCGCCGGGTGCCAGGCTGACCGATCTGGCGCTGGAATACCAACGAGGAAACCAATAACCAAAAAAATTATTCCCCAACTTTATGGAAATCATCATTTATCAGGAGAAGCAGAGTATGTCATCGAAAGCGAAGTCCTGGCTGTGGATGTTGTTGGTGATAGCATCCGAGACCTCAGCCACCTCAACCTTAAAGATGTTCGATAACAGCGAGGGCACCACCAAAACCTTACTGCTGGGCCTTATCGTCGTGCTGTATTGCGCCTGTTACTACGCCCTGTCCAACGCGGTGAAACACATCCCCGTCGGCCTGGCCTACGCTACCTGGTCAGGCACCGGTATTTTGCTGGTATCGACGCTGGGGATGGTGTTCTACGGCCAACACCCCGATGTCCCGGCGATGATCAGCATGGCGATTATCGCCAGCGGCATCGTGATTATGAACCTGTTTTCTAAAATGGGCTCGTCAGAGTCAGAGTAAGGGAGCGGCACATGTTTAATATTGGCTTTCTGTGGCTGGCATTGTCGATCGGCGCCGAAATCACCGGCACCTCGATGATTAAAAAAACCAACAGCTTTAAGAAGTTCGGTCCCTCGCTGCTGGTGATCTGCGCGTACTGCCTGTGCTACTTCGCGCTGACCCGGGCGATGGGCTATATGCCGGTAGGGGTCGCCTACTCGCTGTGGTGCGGCTTTGGCATTGTCGGCGTGACCGCAGTGTCGATGCTGCTCTATAAGCAAAAGCCCGACCTGCCGGCCATCTTCGCCATGGCGCTGATCATCGGCGGCGGCATCATCATGAACACCTTCTCGCAGATGTAATCCCCGCCGGTTTCTGCCGGCCGCCGGGATCAAAAAAGGGTCGAAGCTCGCTTCGACCCTTTTGTGTTATCAGACGTACGTTATTTGCGTTTGAGCAGCATATACACGCTGACCGACAGGAACAACAGGCTCGGCAGCAGCGCGCCCAGTACCGGCGGCATGCTGTACACCAGGCTCAGCGGACCGAATATCTGGTCCAGCACGTAGAACAGAAAGCCGCAGCTGATGCCGGTCACCACGCGTACCCCCATCGGCACGCTGCGCAGCGGGCCGAAGATAAACGACAGCGCCATCAGCATCATCACCGCCACCGACAGCGGCGAGAAGATTTTGCTCCACATGTTCAGCTGATAGCGGCTGGCTTCCTGACCGCTCTGCTTGAGATATTTGGAGTAGTTGTGCAGCCCGCTGATGGAGAGCGAATCCGGATCCAACGCCACCACGCCCAGCTTATCCGGCGTCAGGTTGGTCTTCCATTCCCCGCTCAGCGTCTGGGTGCCGGTGACCTGTTTGGCGTTGGTCAGATCCGAGGTATCCACCTGCGACAGTTTCCACACGCCGTCTTCAAAGCTGGCGGTGGCGGCGTAGCGCACCGTTTCCAGCCGGCGCTGGTCGTTAAAGTGGTAGATATTGACGCCGGACAGCTCGTTTTTACCGGAGACCCGCTCGATATAGATAAAGTCGGTGCCGTCCTTCGCCCACAGGCCGCTCTTGGTAGACAGCAGCGAACCGCCGTACATCTGCTGCGCCCGGTAGTTACGCGCCATCTGCTCGCCCTGCGGCGCCACCCACTCGCCGATCGCCATGGTCAGCAGCATCAGCGGAATGGCGGTTTTCATCACCGAGCCGGCGATTTGCAGCCGCGTAAAGCCGGAGGCCTGCATGACCACCAGTTCGCTGCGCGTCGCCAGTTGCCCCAGCCCCAGCAGCGCGCCCAACAGCGCCGCCATCGGGAAGAAGGTTTCAATGTCCTTCGGCACGCTCAGCAGGGTATAGACTCCCGCCCCCAGCGCCGAATACTCCCCTTGCCCGACTTTGCGCAGCTGGTCGACAAACTTGATGATGCCGGACAGCGACACCAGCATGAACAGCGTCATGATAATGGTGTTGAAGATGGTTTTACCGATATAGCGGTCTAATACGCCAAACATCAGGCTGCTCCTCTCAGACGTCCGCGCAGCTTACGCATCGGCACGGTATCCCACAGGTTGAGCGCCAGCGCGATCGCAAAGTACACCGCATTCACCAGCCAGATCCACAGCATCGGGTCCAGCTTGCCCTTGCCGGCGTTGGAGCGCAGCGACGTCTGCAGCAGGAAGAAGATCAGATACAGCAGAATGGCCGGCAGCATGCTCAGCACGCGCCCCTGACGCGGGTTCACCACGCTGAGCGGCACCACCAGCAGCGCCATCAGCACTACGGAGACCACCAGCGTCAGACGCCAGTGGAACTCGGCGCGCGCTTCCTGCTCGTCGGACTGCCACAGCATGCTCATCGGCATCTGCTCGGCCTCGGTGTTGTCCATGGTCACAGCGCGGTGGCCAATCACCGCCTTGTAGTCGCTGAAGTCGGTAATGCGGAAATCACGCAGCAGCGCGGTGCCCTCAAAGCGGGTGCCCTTATCCAGCGTCACCACCTGCGAACCGTCTTTCGCCTGATTGATCCGGCCATGTTCTGCCACCACCACCGACGGGCGCTGGTTGCCGTTCGGCCGCAGCTGCGCCAGGAACACGTCATTGAAGGTGTTGCCCTTGACGTTGCCGATAAACAGCACTGAGTTGCCGTCCTGCGACGGCTTGAACTGTCCTTCCGCCAACCCGGCCACGCTCGGGTTGGCCTTGGCTTCGGCAATCACCTCATCCTGATGGCTGGAAGCCCACGGGCCGATCCAGAACACGTTGGCGGCGGCGGCGGCGGCGGTGAACAGCGCCAGCACCATCGCGGCGATAATCAGGGTGCGTTTGCCCAGGCCGCAGGCGTGCATCACCGTAATTTCACTTTCGGTGTACAGCCGTCCAAGCGTCATCAACAAGCCAAGAAACAGGCTTAACGGAAGAATGAGCTGCGCCATTTTCGGCACGCCCAGAGCGAGCAGGGATAATACTAAATTTGTCGGGACATCGCCGTCCACCGCGTCGCCTAACACCCTGACCAGGTTCTGACAAAAGAAGATCAGCAGCAGGATGAACAGGATCGCGATTTGGCTCTTGAGCGTTTCCCGTACCAGATATCTAATGATAATCACGCTTATTACGCCTGTGAAAACTTGTCTTTTTGCAGGAAAATCGATAGTTTCTTCGCTAATCCGCCATTTATTCTCATCATATGGCAACCTTCACAGCTAAAATAGTATTACAACATCAAGCCGTTTGGGTGCCCTATAGGAACATACCTATAGTCGCCAAAACAGAACAATTTACGCCGTTCAGGTTAACATACTTTGGTTAACTCAACGGCGGGAGATCGTTACGGAGCTGGTCATTCTAGCCGTACCTCCCGCCTTTGTCTTTAAGATTCAGGAGAGTGCATGGAGTTCAGTGTAAAAAGCGGTAGCCCGGAAAAACAGCGCAGTGCCTGTATTGTAGTCGGCGTTTTCGAACCGCGCCGCCTGTCGCCTATCGCAGAACAACTCGACAAAATCAGTGATGGTTATATCAGCGCCCTGTTGCGCCGTGGTGAACTGGAAGGCAAGGTCGGCCAGACATTGCTGCTGCACCACGTGCCTAACATCCTCTCCGAACGTATCCTGCTTATCGGCTGCGGTAAAGAGCGCGAGCTGGATGAACGCCAGTACAAGCAGGTGATTCAGAAAACCATCAATACCCTTAACGACACCGGCTCGATGGAGGCGGTCTGCTTCCTGACCGAGCTGCACGTCAAAGGCCGCAACACCTACTGGAAGGTACGTCAGGCGGTGGAAACCGCCAAAGAGACGCTGTACACCTTCGACCAGCTGAAAAGCAACAAGGTGGAACCGCGCCGTCCGCTGCGCAAAATGGTGTTCAACGTGCCGACCCGCCGTGAACTGACCAGCGGCGAACGCGCCATTCAGCACGGCCTGGCGATCGCCTCCGGCATCAAGGCGGCGAAAGATCTCGGCAATATGCCGCCGAACATCTGTAACGCCGGCTATCTGGCCTCGCAGGCGCGCCAACTGGCGGACGCCTTCAGCACCAACGTCACCACCCGCGTGATCGGCGAGCAGCAGATGAAAGAGCTGGGCATGAACGCCTATCTGGCGGTCGGCGCCGGTTCGCAGAACGAATCATTGATGTCGGTGATGGAATATAAGGGCAATCCGAACCCGGACGCTAAGCCTATCGTGCTGGTCGGCAAGGGCCTGACCTTTGACTCCGGCGGCATCTCGCTCAAGCCGGGCGAAGGCATGGACGAGATGAAATACGACATGTGCGGCGCGGCGACGGTGTACGGCGTGATGCGCGTGGTGGCGGAGCTGAAGCTGCCGCTGAACGTGATCGGCGTGCTGGCGGGCTGTGAAAACATGCCGGGCGGGCGCGCCTATCGTCCGGGCGACGTGCTGACCACCATGTCCGGCCAGACGGTGGAAGTGCTGAACACCGACGCCGAGGGCCGTCTGGTGCTGTGCGACACCCTGACCTACGTTGAGCGCTTCGAACCGGAGCTGGTGATTGATATCGCCACCCTGACCGGCGCCTGCGTGATCGCGCTCGGCCACCATATCACCGGGCTGATGTCGAACCACAACCCGCTGGCGCACGAGCTGATCGGCGCGTCCGAGCAGGCCGGCGACCGCGCGTGGCGTCTGCCGATGGCCGACGAGTACTACGAGCAGATGGACTCCAACTTCGCCGATATGGCGAATATCGGCGGCCGTCCGGGCGGCGCCATCACCGCCGCCTGCTTCCTGTCGCGCTTTACCCGCAAGTACAGCTGGGCGCACCTGGATATCGCCGGCACCGCCTGGCGCTCCGGCAAGGCCAAAGGCGCGACCGGCCGACCGGTGGCGCTGCTGTCGCAGTTCCTGCTCAACCGCTCCGGGCTGAACGGCGACGAATAACAGCCCTTCACTTTCAAGCCGCAGCCGTTGTTGGCTGCAACTTGAAATCTATTGGGTATATAATTCTCTCAGCAGCGAAGGGGCAGCGTTATCTGCCCCGTTCCCTAAAAGGGCGCAACCGACACGTTGTGCCCTGTTTTTTTATCGGCAGCGGTGGATCCATCATGAAACAGGCGACGTTTTACTTGCTCGACAATGCCGACCCGGCGGGCGCGCTGAGCGCGCACGAGGCCGTGGCCTGCGCCGTAGCCGCCGACGCCTTCCGCGCCGGCAAGCGGGTGCTGGTCGCCTGTGAAAGTCAGGAACAGGCCATCCGGCTGGATGAAGCGCTGTGGCAGCGCGACCCGCACCAGTTTGTGCCGCACAACCTGGCCGGCGAAGGGCCGCACTACGGCGCGCCGGTGGAGCTGTGCTGGCCCGGCAAGCGCGGCAACGCCCCGCGCGATCTGCTGATCGCCCTGCTGCCGCAGTTTGCGGACTTTGCCACCGCTTTCCATGAAGTGGTAGACTTTGTCCCTTATGAAGAAACCTTAAAACAGTTGGCGCGCGACCGATACAAAGCCTATCGCAGCGTCGGCTTCCACTTGACCACGGCAACGCCGCCAACTCACTGAATTACGAAATAAAATGGAAAAGACAAACAGTCAGCTCGATACCGCCTATAACCCGACCCAGATCGAACAGAAACTGTACGACCATTGGGAAGAGCAAGGTTACTTCAAGCCCAATGGCGACACCAGCCAGGAAAGCTTCTGCATCATGATCCCGCCGCCGAACGTCACCGGCAGCCTGCACATGGGTCACGCTTTCCAGCAGACCATCATGGACACCATGATCCGCTATCAGCGCATGCAGGGTAAAAACACCCTGTGGCAGGCGGGCACCGACCACGCCGGCATCGCCACCCAGATGGTGGTGGAGCGCAAAATCGCCGCGGAAGAAGGTAAAACCCGCCACGACTACGGCCGCGACGCGTTTATCGACAAAATCTGGCAGTGGAAGGCGGAATCCGGCGGCACCATCACCCGTCAGATGCGCCGCCTCGGCAACTCGGTAGACTGGGAGCGCGAGCGCTTCACCATGGATGAGGGCCTGTCCAACGCGGTGAAGGAAGTGTTTGTCCGCCTGTACAATGAAGACCTGATCTACCGCGGCAAGCGCCTGGTGAACTGGGATCCGAAACTGCGCACCGCCATCTCCGATCTGGAAGTGGAAAACCGCGAATCCAAAGGTTCCATGTGGCACCTGCGCTATCCGCTGGCCGACGGCGCGAAAACCGCCGAAGGGAAAGACTACCTGATCGTCGCCACCACCCGTCCGGAAACCATGCTGGGCGACACCGGCGTGGCGGTAAACCCGGAAGACCCGCGCTACAAGGATCTGATCGGCAAAGAGATCGAGTTGCCGCTGGTAGGCCGCCGCATCCGCATCGTCGGCGATGAACACGCCGATATGGAAAAAGGCACCGGCTGCGTGAAAATCACCCCGGCGCACGACTTCAACGACTATGAAGTGGGCAAGCGCCACGGCCTGCCGATGATCAACATTCTGACTTTCGACGGCGATATCCGTCAGGAAGCGGAAGTGTTCGATACCCTGGGCGAAGCCAGCGACGTTTACAGCAGCGATATCCCGGTACAGTTCCGCGGCCTGGAGCGCTTCGCGGCGCGTAAAGCCGTGGTGGCCGCCTTTGAAGAGCTTGGCCTGCTGGACGAAATCAAACCGCACGACCTGACCGTGCCTTACGGCGACCGCGGCGGCGTGGTCATCGAACCAATGCTGACCGACCAATGGTACGTACGCACCGCGCCGCTGGCGAAAGTGGCGGTGGAAGCGGTTGAGCAAGGCGATATCCAGTTCGTACCGAAGCAGTACGAAAACATGTACTTCAGCTGGATGCGCGACATTCAGGACTGGTGTATCTCCCGTCAGCTGTGGTGGGGCCACCGCATTCCGGCCTGGTACGACGCCAACGGCAAAGTGTACGTCGGCCGCAACGAGGAAGAAGTGCGCCGCGACAACAACCTGGCGGCGGACGTGGCGCTCAGCCAGGACGAAGACGTGCTGGACACCTGGTTCTCTTCCGGCCTGTGGACCTTCTCCACCCTGGGCTGGCCGGAGCAGACCGACGCGCTGAAAACCTTCCACCCGACCAGCGTGATGGTCAGCGGCTTCGACATCATCTTCTTCTGGATCGCCCGCATGATCATGCTGACCATGCACTTTATCAAAGATGAAAACGGCAAGCCGCAGGTGCCGTTCCACACCGTTTACATGACCGGCCTGATCCGCGACGACGAAGGGCAGAAGATGTCCAAGTCCAAGGGCAACGTCATTGACCCGCTGGATATGGTCGACGGCATTTCGCTGGAAGATCTGCTGGAAAAACGCACCGGCAACATGATGCAGCCGCAGCTGGCGGAGAAAATCCGCAAGCGCACCGAGAAGCAGTTCCCGAACGGCATCGAGCCGCACGGCACCGACGCCCTGCGCTTTACCCTGGCGGCGCTGGCCTCCACCGGCCGCGACATCAACTGGGATATGAAGCGCCTGGAAGGCTACCGCAACTTCTGTAACAAGCTGTGGAATGCCAGCCGCTTTGTGCTGATGAACACCGAAGAGCACGACTGCGGCTTCAACGGTGGCGACATGCAGCTGTCGCTGGCGGACCGCTGGATCCTGGCGGAATTCAACCGTACGGTGAAAGCTTACCGCGACGCGCTGGACAGCTACCGCTTCGACATCGCCGCCGGCATTCTGTACGAGTTCACCTGGAACCAGTTCTGCGACTGGTACCTGGAGCTGACCAAGCCGGTTATCAGCAACGGCAGCGAAGCGGAACAGCGCGGCACGCGCAACACGCTGATCACCGTGCTGGAAGCGCTGCTGCGCCTGGCGCACCCGATCATTCCGTTTATCACCGAAACCATCTGGCAGCGCGTCAAGCTGCTGAAGGGCATCAGCGCCGATACCATCATGCTGCAGCCGTTCCCGGCCTACGACAGCGCGCTGGAAGATGAGCAGGCGCTGGCGGATCTGGAGTGGATCAAGCAGGCCATCATCGCGGTGCGTAACATCCGCGCCGAGATGAACATCGCGCCAAGCAAAACGCTGGAAGTGCTGCTGCGCAACGCGAACGGCGACGCCCAGCGCCGCGTGCAGGAGAACCAGAACTTTATCGCCCGTCTGGCGCGTCTGGAATCCATCGCGCTGCTGCCTGCCGGCGAGAAAGGCCCGGTTTCCGTCACCAAGCTGGTGGACGGCGCCGAACTGCTGATCCCGATGGCCGGCTTTATCGACAAGGACGCGGAAATTGCGCGCCTGGCGAAAGAGATGGCCAAGCTGGACGGCGAGATCGCCGCGATTGAAGGCAAGCTGTCGAACGAAGGCTTTGTCTCGCGCGCGCCGGAAGCGGTTGTCGCCAAAGAGCGCGATCGCCTGGCGGCCTGCAAGGAAGGCAAGGTGAAACTGCAAGAGCAGCAGGCGACCATCGCCGCGCTGTAATCCCGCGGGCGCCGCTGCGTGCGCCCGTCAGTCAGATAACCGGTAAAGCTGATTATTAGGGAGAGCGTGCCGATGGGGTCGTAGCGGCGCAAGCCGCCGAAGCGCCCCTCGGTGCGCTAGGCCCGAGTATCTCGAACTATCAGACGACTTTGCACAGCGGGTTAACCCCCGCTGTTTTTTTTCGCCGTTGCATCAGCCCCGGCTTCAGTGTTATTACAGACTATCAATCGCGCACGGACGCTTCACCGGGAAATATCCCCGGTGCGCTTGCTGCTGGAATAAAAACAACGACGATCTCTTTTGGATGGCAAAAGTAAACATGACAACCGCAACTCCCGTGCGCCTGCGGGTGCGCCCCATCGCGGCGGCCGATAACGCCGCCATCGCCCAGGTGATCCGCGAGGTGTCCGCCGAGCACGGCCTCACCGCGGACAAGGGCTACACCGTTTCCGACCCGGATCTGGATGCGCTGTACCAGCTGTACAGCCGGCCGCGCAGCGCCTACTGGGTGGTGGAGCTTAACGGTCAGGTGGCCGGCGGCGGCGGCGTCGCTCCGCTGCCGGGCGGCGAAGCGGACGTGTGCGAACTGCAGAAAATGTACTTCCTGCCGGCGCTGCGCGGACAGGGGCTGGCGAAGCGGCTGGCGCTGCAGGCGTTGGCGTTCGCCCGCGAGCAGGGCTTCCTGCGCTGCTATCTGGAAACCACCGCCAGCCTGACGCAGGCCGTCGGCCTGTATCAGCACCTCGGCTTTGTCCATATCGACCACGCCATGGGCCACACCGGCCACGGCGACTGCGAAGTCACCATGCTGAAAACGCTGTAATCCCCGCCCGACGCCGCCGCGGACGCCCTGCCCGCGGCGAAGCTATTAATATCAAAGTCATTGATATTTTCAGAAAGAATACGGTGCTATTCAATCAGTTAAATTCATCTAAAATCATTAGCCATCGATTTATTGTGACATTCATTAATAAATTAATGAATGCATGTTTGAGCATCCTGCCGGCTGGACTACGCTGCTATCAGCGATTCGTTCAGCCAACAGGGAGTGTCTATGTCAGACAACCGTTTTGATTACATCATCGTCGGCGCCGGCTCGGCCGGCTGCGTGCTGGCGGCGCAGTTGATCCGCCGCACCCAGGCGCGGGTGCTGCTGCTGGAGGCCGGCGGCGACGACAATAACCTGTTTATCAAAATGCCCGCCGGGGTGGCGAAGATCATCGCCAAAAAAAGCTGGCCCTATGAAACCGAGCCGGAACCGCACGCCAACGGCCGCCGTATGCAGATCGCCCAGGGGAAAGTGCTGGGCGGCAGCAGCTCGATCAACGGCATGATCTACATCCGCGGCCAGCGGCAGGATTACGACGACTGGGAGCAGCAGTACGGCTGCCACGGCTGGGGCTACCGCGACGTGCTGCCCTACTTCCGGCGCGCCGAGGCCAACGAAAGTCTGTCCGACGCCTATCACGGCGACGAGGGGCTGCTGCCGGTCAGTGAGAACCGCTATCGCCATCCGCTCAGCATGGCGTTTATCCGCGCCGGGCAGGAGCTGAACCTGCCCTACCGCAACGACTTCAACGGCGACAGCCAGCACGGCGTCGGCTTCTATCAGACCACCACCCGCAACGGCGAGCGCGCCAGCACCGCGCGCACCTACCTGCAGGCGGTGCGCGACCAGCAGCGGCTGGTGGTAAAACTCAACGCGCTGGCGCACCGGGTGATTATTGAAGACAACGTCGCCCGCGGCGTGGCCTACAGCCAGAACGGCGGCGCCGAAGTGAGCGCCTTCGCCGAACAGGAAGTGATTATCTGCGCCGGCGCGGTCGGCTCGCCCAAGCTGCTGATGCTGTCGGGCATCGGCCCGCATGCGCATCTGACATCGCTGGGCATCACGCCGCTGGCCGACCTGCCGGTGGGCAAAAACTTCCACGACCATCTGCATATGTCGATTAACGCCAGCACCCGTCAGCCGGTCAGCCTGTTCGGCGCCGACCGCGGCCTGCAGGCGCTGCGCCACGGCGCGCAGTGGCTGGCGTTCCGCAGCGGCGTGCTGACCTCCAATATTCTGGAAGGCGCGGCCTTCGCCGACAGCCGCGGCGGCGATCGCCCCGACGTGCAGGTGCACTTCCTGCCGTTGCTCGACGGCTGGGACAACGTGCCGGGCGAACCGCTGCCCGAGGTCCACGGCGTGACGCTGAAGGTCGGCTATCTGCAGCCGAAGGCGCGCGGCGAGGTGCTGCTGCGCAGCCGCAACCCGGCCGACGCGGTGAAGCTGCACGCCAACTACCTCGGCCACCCGGAAGACCTGGCCGGCTGCGTGCGCGCGGTGAAATTCGGCCTGCGTTTTCTGCAGACCGCGGCGCTGAAGCCGTTAATCAAAGAGGTGCTGATGCCGCTGCCGGCGTGGCAGCAGGATGACGCGCAGCTGGAGGAGTTCGTGCGCAACTTCTGTAAAACGGTGTATCACCCGGTGGGCAGCTGCCGCATGGGGCAGCACGCCGCGGAGTCGGTCACCGATCTGCAGCTGCGGGTGCACGGTTTTGCGCGGCTGCGGGTGGTCGACGGTTCGGTGATGCCGCAGGTGCCCAGCGGCAATACCAACGCGCCGACCATTATGCTGGCCGAGAAGGCCGCCGATCTGATCCTCGGCGCGGCGGACTAGGCCGGCAGGCCGCTGTGGAAGCGGAACTCATCGTCCGGCGACAGGATCAGCTCCGCCTCGATACGGCCAAAGTGGGCGACGCGTGCGCTGATATCCTCGCTGCCGGCGATCTGCTGCGCCAGCGTCAGGTAATCCTGATAGTGGCGCGCCTCCGAGCGCAGCAGCGACAGGTAGAAGCGGTGCAGCTCGTCGTCCAGATGCGGCGCCAGCCTGGCGAAGCGCTCGCAGGAGCGGGCCTCGATATAGGCGCCGCAGATCAGTTTATCGATCAGCGTCGCCGGATCGTGAGTGCGCACCTCGCGGATCATCCGCTTGGCGTAGCGGCTGGCGGTGATTTTCTTATAGGCAATGCCGCGCGACTGCATAATCGACAGCACCTGAGAAAAGTGGTGCAGTTCCTCTTTAATCAGCAGCACCATTTTATCCACCAGATCCTGGCCGTAGGCGGACCCCTGCTTCGGCAGCAGTTTGCGGGTGAACTGGCTCTGGTTGAACAGCGCCTCCGGCACGCCCTGCGCCTCATGCACAAACGTCTCATACGGCTTCAGCAGCGCCAACAGCGCATCGCCGCTCTCCTTGTCCACCACGTAGCGACGGATCAGCCACATGCCGGTCTGGGCGGCTTTCAGCTCGCACACCAGATGGTCGGTCAGCAGCAGCGACAGGTTTTCCGGCCGGCGCGCGGCGTCGATCCAGCCGTCCGGGGTTTCACAGTGCAGAAAAGAGAGGATCGGGGCAAGTAACGATGGGTAATTCATAAAGTCTTCAAAGGCCGGCGGGAGCCGGCCCTACAGAGTGGTTAAACAGGGAACGATCAGTGGCGCTTGCCGTCGTCGTCTTCGTCGATAAATTCACCGTCTTCGTCGTCGCCGTCTTCACCGTCCGGGTCTTCAAAATAGGTGCCCCAGCCGTCGTAGCTGACGCCGCATTTTTCCGCCAGCGCCACCAGCTGCTCGACCTGTGCGTCGATCACTTCCGGGTTCAGGCCCACTTCGCTGATCACGTCGCAGCACATCAGCAGCTGGCCGTCTTCCACTTCCAGCTCTTCGGCGTCGGTGACTTCATAACCCAGTTTGAAGGCTTCCACCGCGGCCTTCTCCAGGACTTCAAACTTTTCGGCAGAGAAATGGTGCTCGATGGTGTAGAGCGCATCCGGATCGCTGCCGTCTTCCAGCAGTTCTTCGATGATCAGACGCGTCTCTTCCCGTTGTTCTTCCAGCAATTCGCGGTTTGCCATGACTCTATCCTCAATAAATGGCTTTTACTCCTTCTATTTTCACACAGCGCCGTCGCGGCTGCCACGTTAATCACGAAAGATTTCCTGCTCGGGGTTGAATTTGAATATTCATACATATAAAGTGAATTTTAATTCAAAAATAGACGATAAAGGATACCTGGCGATGAGCAGCACAAACCCCTTTTACCAGCGGCATTTTTTACGCTTGATGGATTTCACCCCGGCGGAGCTGCAGGCGCTGCTGCAGCTGGCTGCCGATCTGAAGCTGGCGAAAAAACAGGGCCGTGAAGCCCGCCGCCTGCAGGGGAAAAATATTGCGCTCATCTTTGAGAAGGATTCCACCCGCACCCGCTGCGCGTTTGAAGTCGCCGCGTTCGACCAAGGGGCACAGGTCACCTATCTCGGGTCGAGCGGCAGCCAGATCGGCCACAAAGAGTCGATGAAAGACACCGCCCGGGTGCTGGGGCGCATGTACGACGGCATTCAGTACCGCGGCTACGGCCAGCCGCTGGTGGAAACGCTGGCGCACTACGCCGGCGTGCCGGTCTGGAACGGCCTGACCGATGAGTTCCACCCCACCCAGCTGCTCGCCGATCTGCTGACGGTGCAGGAACACCTGCCGGGCAAACCGCTGTCGGCGGTGAAGTTCGCCTATATCGGCGATGCGCGCAACAACATGGGCAACACGCTGCTGGAAGCGGCGGCGCTGACGGGCATGGATCTGCGTCTGGTGGCGCCCAAGGCCTGCTGGCCGCAGGCGGAGCTGGTGGCGGAGTGCCAGGCGCAGACCGAACGTCTGGGCGGCAAGATTACCCTGACCGAAGATATCGCCGCCGGGGTGCAGGACGCCGACTTCCTGTATACCGACGTCTGGGTGTCGATGGGCGAAGCAAAAGAGGTGTGGCAGGAGCGTATCGCGCTGCTCAAGCCTTATCAGGTCAATATGGCGATGCTGCGCCAGACCGGCAACCCGCAGGTTAAGTTCCTGCACTGTCTGCCGGCGTTCCACGACGACCAGACCACCCTTGGTAAGCAGATGGCCGAACAGTACGGCCTGTACGGCGGCATGGAGGTCACCGACGAAGTGTTTGAGTCGTCGCACAGCATCGTGTTCGATCAGGCGGAGAACCGTCTGCACACCATCAAGGCGGTGATGGTCGCCACGCTGAGCCAGGAAGGGTAAGAAAACGATCCCTTTCGCCTGATTTAGGCTAAGCTCAACAGCATATTGCCGGGGCGCGTCACGCACAGGCAATGGGAAAGCGGGTTACGGCCCGCTTTCCCTTTTCCGTTTTTCCTCCGGCCAATCGATTGCGAAAATCCCTTTTTAACGTTTGCAGCGGCGTCCGTCGCGGGTATAATGCGCGGCAATTTGCCAGGAGAAAGCATGAACAACAGCACCACTTTTGCACCGCAAAACCGGCTGCCAATCGGCGGTCAGCTGGCGTTATTTCTCCTGTTGCCGGACCGATCTTATTAAAAAGGCCCCTCGTTGAGGGGCTTTTTTTTGCCTGCAAGGCAGAGCGTCACCGCGTTTGTTAACCGCCCCGCGCCACGGGCATGCGTCGAGGAGAGTGAAAAATGGCCAACCCGCTGTATCACAAAAACATCATCTCTATTAACGATCTCAGCCGTGAAGATCTGGAACTGGTGCTGCGCACCGCCGCCAGTCTGAAGGCGCAGCCGCAGCCGGAACTGCTGAAGCACAAGGTCATCGCCAGCTGTTTCTTCGAGGCTTCAACCCGCACCCGTCTGTCGTTTGAAACCGCCATTCAGCGCCTGGGCGCCTCGGTGGTCGGCTTTTCCGACAGCAGCAACACCTCCCTCGGCAAGAAAGGCGAAACGCTGTCCGACACCATTTCCGTTATCAGCACCTACGTTGACGCGATTGTGATGCGCCACCCGCAGGAGGGCGCGGCGCGCCTGGCCTCCGACTTTTCCGGCGACATTCCGGTGCTTAACGCCGGCGACGGCGCCAACCAGCACCCGACGCAAACGCTGCTGGATCTGTTCACCATTCAGGAAACGCAGGGGCGACTGAGCAATATCAACATCGCCATGGTCGGCGACCTGAAGTACGGCCGTACCGTGCACTCTCTGACCCAGGCCCTGGCCAAGTTTGAAGGCAACCGCTTCTATTTCATCGCTCCGGACGCGCTGGCGATGCCGGGTTACATCCTGAAGATGCTGGAAGAGAAAGGCATTCCGTACAGCCTGCACAACAGCATTGAAGAAGTGGTGCCGCAGCTGGATATTCTGTATATGACGCGCGTACAGAAAGAGCGCCTCGACCCGTCGGAATACGCCAACGTGAAGGCGCAGTTCGTGCTGCGCGCCGCCGATCTGGCCGGGGCGCGCGACAACATGAAGGTGCTGCACCCGCTGCCGCGCATCGATGAAATCACCATCGACGTCGATAAAACGCCGTACGCCTACTACTTCCAGCAGGCGGGCAACGGCATTTTCGCCCGGCAGGCGCTGCTGGCGCTGGTATTAACCGCAGAACTGGACTTTTAAGGGGAACCATCATGACGCACGATAATAAACTGCAGGTTGAAGCCATCAAATGCGGCACGGTGATCGACCACATTCCGGCGCAGGTCGGCTTTAAACTGCTGACCCTGTTCAAGCTGACCGCCACCGACCAGCGCATCACCATCGGCCTGAATCTGCCCTCGAAAGAGCTGGGGCATAAAGATCTGATCAAGATTGAGAACACCTTCCTGACCGAGCAGCAGGCCAACCAGCTGGCGATGTACGCGCCGAAGGCCACGGTCAACCGCATCGACAATTATGAGGTGGTGCACAAGCTGACCCCCAGCCTGCCGGACCATATCGACGGCGTGCTGACCTGCCCGAACGGCAACTGCATCAGCCGCAGCGAGCCGGTGCCCTCCAGCTTCAGCGTTAAATCCCGCGCCGACGCGGTGCATCTGCAGTGCCGCTACTGCGAAAAAGAGTTCGAGCATCAGGTGGTGCTGCAGGCCGGATAAAATTGCCGGGCGCGCCTGTTCATCTGCCGGCGACGCCCTATAATGGGATTTCCGAAGCTCACTACCCACGTTGATACCTGACGGATTTACGCCGCGGCGCGGCCTGAACCCGCAGGGAAAATCAGGAGAAAACATGTCACGTAACATCAGCACTGAACTCGCACCGGCAGCCATTGGTCCTTATGTGCAGGGCGTTGACCTGGGCAGCATGATCATCACCTCCGGCCAGATCCCGGTCGATCCGAAAACCGGCGCCGTGGCCGACGACGTCGCCGCTCAGGCGCGCCAGTCGCTGGAAAACGTGCAGGCCATCGTCGAAGCCGCCGGCCTGAAGGTCGCCGACATCGTTAAAACCACGGTGTTCGTCAAAGATCTCAACGATTTCGCCACCGTTAACGCCACCTACGAAGCCTTCTTCAGCGAACACAACGCGCCGTTCCCGGCCCGCTCCTGCGTGGAAGTGGCGCGTCTGCCAAAAGACGTGAAAATTGAAATCGAAGCGATTGCCGTACGTCGTTAATTCCAGCGTCAAGCTAGATTGACAGCGGTCGGCTTATGCCGGCCGTTTTATGTTTAGATAATATTATTATTTCCCCTAAAACAAGCAGTAATAATAATCCCACTCCATTTTAATTCCACCCCACCAAATCTGGCTATAATTAATTTTCGTCCGGCCGGGCAAACCTTACCTCATATCTCTTTATACCAATATTTGCTATTAGGAGAGAACCATGGCCAATCACGTATTGGATGCTTTTATCCAACAGGTTTCCACGTCCCCTGCTCACCCGGCAATTATCGATAAAGACAATAATACAATGAGTTATCAAAAGCTTGATACGTTGAGCGATCGTCTGTGCGCCTTGCTGCAACAGAAAGGTGTCGGCCCCGGTGATTATATTCCGCTGTTGGCACAGCGTACGCCGCAGCTGGTTATCGGCATGCTGGCAATTGCCAAGTCTGGCGCCGCGTATATTCCGCTGGACAGCAGCTACCCTGAGCAACGCATAAAATACATTATCGAACAAAGCCGTTCGTCGATTATATTATCAGACCATGAAAATAATAATGAAATAAATCAAGACAACAGAGGAGGAATAATTAATATTAATACTATTACAGACGAAATAGTATTAACGCGTCAACCGGTCGATATTCCTCAGCAGGCGCTGGCGTATGTTATTTTTACCTCCGGCACCACCGGCACGCCCAAAGGCGTCATGGTCGAACACCTGCCGCTGTGGAATATCGTCCGCTGGCACAACCGGCAATTTGCCATGGACGCCGACTGCCGCACCACGCTGAACGCCGGCATCGGCTTTGACGTCGCGCAGTGGGAAATCTGGTCGGCGCTGACCAGCGGCGCCGCACTGTGCCTGCCAGCGGAAGAGCAGCGATTGCAGCCCACCGCGCTGCTGCAGTTTTTTGCCGACCGGCGGCTGACTCACGCCTTCGTGCCGACGGTGCTGGTGCCGGACGTGGTGCGCGCCGACAAGCCGGCGCAGCTGGCGCTGCGCTATCTGTTCACCGCCGGCGAAAAGCTGACCCCGCTCGACCCGACGCCGCTCGGCTGTCCGCTGATTGACTACTACGGCCCGACCGAAGCGACAATTTTCGCCACCTGTAATCCGCTCACCTGTGCCGCCGATGCGGCCACCGCCAGCATCGGCCGCCCGGTGACCGACACGGAAATCTTTATTCTGGATGAGCAGCTGCAGCCGGTCAGCGGCGACGCGCCCGGCGAACTGTTTATCAGCGGCAGCTGTCTGGCGCGCGGCTATCTGCATAACCCGCAGCTCAGCGCCGAAAAATTCCTGCAGCCCGTCGGGTTTAACGGCAAACGGCTGTACCGCAGCGGCGACCGCGCCCGTTGGCTGGCGGACGGCCGCATTCAGTACCTCGGCCGACTGGACGATCAGGTCAAGATCCGCGGCAACCGTATTGAACTGGGTGAGATTGAGAGCGTCATCATGCAGACGCCCGGCGTGAGCGCGGCGGTCGCCGTGGTGGCCGAGCCTGAGCACGCCGCCGATAAAAAGATCGTCGCCTGCCTGGTGGCCGACGCTGCGCAGCCTGACCTGCTCGACGCCGTCAAAGCACGCCTAAAAAAGACACTTCCGTCTTATTTTCTGCCGGCCGATTACCTACTGCTGCCGCGTTTGCCGCTGAACGCCAACGGCAAAACCGACAAGGCGGCGCTGCTGGCGCACTATGCCGCCAGCCGCACCACGGCGGGCAATGCGCTGCCGGACGCCGCGCAGGAACAGGTCGCCGCCGTCTGGCGTGAACTGCTGGCGCTGAACGCGATCGGCGCCGATGATAATTTCTTCGATATCGGCGGCCATTCGCTGCTGGCGGCCCGGCTGGCGGAAGCCATCGGCCAGCGACTCGGGGTGAAAACCTACGTGCGCGATATTTACGAATTCCCCACCGTCGCCGCGCTGACCCGCGCGCTGGCGCAACGCAGTGGGCAGGCGCAGCCGGAGCTGGACAGCGAGCCGGTGCGCGCACTGCAGGAAGATGCGAAATTGCCGCCGGACGTACAGATCAACCCACACTTTGAACCGCAGCAGCTGATGCAGCCGCGCGCCATTCTGCTGACCGGCGCCAGCGGCTTTGTCGGTTCGCACCTGCTGGCGGATCTGCTCGCCACGCGCCAGGCGGATATCTATTGCCTGGTACGCGGCGACAGCGCCGAACAGGCCGACCAACGCCTGGATGCGGTGCTGCAAAAACACCATATCGTCCTGAGCACCGAACAGCGCAGCCGGGTATATGTCGTGCCCGGTAATCTGGCGGAACCCCGCTTCGCGCTGCCCGATGAGCAGTACCAGCGACTGTGCCGGCAGGTGGATATGATTTATCACTCCGCCAGCGCGGTGAACTTTATCCAGCCTTACTCCTACATGAAGCGCGACAACGTGCAGGGCCTGAACGAAATTATCCGCTTCGCCGCCCACCTGCGCACCAAGCCGCTGATGCTGCTGTCCACCATCTCCGTTTACAGCTGGGGGCATCTGCACACCGGTAAACGGGTGATGCTGGAAAGCGACGACATCGACCAGAACCTGCCGGCGGTGCTCAGCGATCTTGGCTACGTACGCAGCAAATGGGTAATGGAAAAAATCGCCGATCTGGCGGCGCTGCAGGGACTGCCGCTGATGACCTTCCGGCTGGGCTACGCCACCAGCCATAGCCGAAGCGGCGTCAGCGCCGACTACCAGTGGTGGGGACGGCTGGTGCAAACCTGCCTGAGCAGCGGCACGCTGCCCGACCTGCGCGATCTGCGTGAAGGCCTGACCACGGTGGATTATATGACGCGCGCCATTGCGCATATCAGCCGTAACCCGCAGGCGCTGGGGCTGAAGTTCAATCTGATCCACGAGGACAGCAACAACCTGACGCTGCAGCAGTTCTTCCAGCGGCTGGCGGACTATTTCGGCTACCGCTTCCGCTCGATGCCTTACCACGACTGGCTGGCGCAGTGGCAGCATGATGAAAACGCGCCGCTGTATCCGCTGCTCAGCCTGTTCCGCGACAACATGTCGCACGGCCAGGCGGCGGTGCAGCTGTATCAGGATACCTACCAGTGGGACTGCAGCAACGTGAAGCGCTTTCTGGCCGGCAGCGGCATTGAGGAGCCGCGCTTTACCCGGCAGGAGCTGGAAAACTATCTGTATCGGCTCACCGGCAAGGCGCCGGTTTCGCTGACGGCATAGGCAAACGGCGGGCCGGAGACGGCCCGCCCGGTTGCTCAGCGCACCGTCAGGCCGCGCAGCAGGGTTTCCAGCGGATAGACCGCGGCGATGGTCAACTCATCGCGCACCTGCGCCGCCGCGTCCAGCTGCTGCTGGATCTGCTCCGCTTCACGCTTGCCCAGCGGCTTGCCCTGCCGCCAGCGATCCAGCAACGTCAGCCCCAGCTCCGCCAGCGCGTTGACGTCCTGCGCCACCGGCGCCAACTCTTTCATCAGCACGTTGCCGCCAATCAGCCGCTTCACCGGCGTCGCATTCTGCTGCCAGCGCAGCAGGCGGCTGCGCAGCGCCTCGGCGGCCACGCGGTTATCGCGATCGCGCAGCAGCGCCTCCACCTGCTGATGCATCTCGCGCACCGCCCGACTCTCCGGCGGCAGCGCGTCCACCAGCCGGTTCAGCGGCTCAAACTGATGGTAGTTGCCCGCCCGGAACTTGAGATGCTGACGCGTGTAATACTGCGCCGGCTCCAGCGCTTCGGCCAGCGTTTGCAGCGGCATAATCTCGACGCTGTTGGCCAGGCGGGTGAACTCCCGCGCGGTTTCCGCATGCTGCTGCAGACCGACGGACACCACCGACCAGGCGTCCACCGCCGCCAGACGGCGGTACATGTTGTTCTCATCGGTAACGTCCTGCGCCGACCACAGCCGCTCCGCTACCGCAAAGGCGCGCGGCCACAGCTTCAGATCCAGCAGCGGCGCACGCACGTTCTCCGCCCACAGCGCCGCCTCGCCGCCGAGAATATTGGCCTGCTGCTTGACGCCCGGCACCACCGGCATTTTGCCCTCCGGTGCCGCATCCAGCCGGCTGCCGCTGGTGGGGTAACGCACGTTGCCCAGCAACGTATAGCCGCTGAGCTTGTCCCCCTGCAGGGTGACGACCGGACGGGTGTCACCCATCCAGGTATCCAGCCGGAAGCTCACCTGCTGCGGCGTACGCCAGATAATATCGTGCAGCGCGCGGCGGGTTTTGCCGTCGAAGTCGATAAAGCCGCGCCAGCCCTGCCGGCCCTTAATCAGGGTAAAGCTGCCCGCCACCGCGCTGCCCTTCAGCCGCGGGATCTCAAAACGCCAGCTTTGCGCCTGCTCGCCGGCCGCGATCTGAGTCTCAACCCCGAGCGGCTGCGGCAGCACTTCATTGCGATAGTGGTAGGCGGTGCTCTGCGGCTGATCGAGATAGAAGCCGGTGGACAGAATGCCCTGATAACCGTCCTGCGCGCTGGCCCCCAGCGAGTCCGGCCCCTGCCAGGACTGGATCAGGATGGTGCGCGGCAACGACGGGTGGTAGATCTCGTCCCAGCCCACCATGCGTCGCTGATGGCGCTCGAGGATCTTTTCCAGCCGCTGATTAAACCAGGCCTGCAGCGCATGGGCGTCCGCCAGCTGATGCTCACGCATCAGCGCCTGCAGCGTTTTCGACTGCTGCCACTGGCTGGGATCGACCTCATCGCCGCCGATGTGTAGATAGGGATCGGGGAAGATCGTCGTCAGCTCGCCGACGATCGCGTCAATAAACTGATAAACCTGCTCGTTGCCGGGATCCAGCGTCGGCGCATGCACGCCCCACTCGCGCTCCATCTGGTACGGCCCCGGCGCGCTGATCAGCTCCGGGTAGGCCACCGCGATGCTGGAGGCATGACCCGGCAGATCGACTTCCGGCACCACGCGGATGCCGCGCGCCGCGGCGTAGGCCACCACCTGCTGCATCTGCTCGCGGGTATAGAACTGGCCGTCGCTGGCCAGTTGCTGCAGCTTGGGATAGCGCGCGGAGGCGAAGCGCCAGCCCTGATCGTCGGTCAAATGCCAGTGGAAGACGTTTAGCTTGGCCGCCGCCATGCCGTCCAGCTGGCGCAGAATATCGCTGACCGGCAGGAAATGGCGCGCCGAATCCAGCAGCACGCCACGCCAGGCAAAGCGCGGTTTGTCATGGATGCTGACCAGCGGCAGGAAGGTGTTGTGACTATCGGTCTGCACCAGCTGCAGCAGGGTTTCCATGCCGCGCAGCGCGCCGAAGCGGGTGGCGGCGTTCAGCGTCGCCCCCTGCGGCGTCACCGACAGCCGGTAACTTTCATCGCTGTCCGGCAGCGGCTGGGCCGAGACCTGGCGCTGGATCTTCACCGTAATGGTGCTGGCCTGCTGCGTCGTACCCGGCACCAGCGTCCAGCCGGTCTGTAGTTCAAGACGCTGGCGCCAGCGCGCCGGCGCGTCCCCCAGATTATCGCCCTCCACCTGTAGATTGATGCGAGGCGTCAGCACCAGTTTGCCCTGCGGCTGGGCGATCTCCACCTGCTGCGGCCACGGCATTAGCGGCAGCTTGCCCGCCGGTTGCGCCAGCGTACCCAGAGGGCAGAGTAACGACGTCGCAAGCAATGTATAACGAAGCGGTTTATGCATCAGAAATTCCTCAGAGGTGCCAGTAATCAACGAAGTACAGCAAAAAATAAGACAAAACCTGAGCATAATGGAGAGCACGCCGCCACCGGCAAACCGGAGGGCGAAAAGGAGGGGTGGATCACAACATCAACGCGGGCGCCTGCCGCCCGCGGTCAGATTACAAAGATGCGCCGCCGCATATCACCATCTCCTGTCCGGTGATGGCGGCGGCGGGTTCCGCAAGCAAAAAAGCCACCAGCGCCGCGACTTCCTGCGGCTGAATATAGCGCCCGATGGGCGGCAGTTTCGGCGGTGAGCTTTGCCGGCCGGGCTGCTCTAGCATCGGGGTCTGCGTCGCGCCCGGCGCTACCACGTTGGCGGTAATACCGCGCGGTGCCAGTTCCGCCGCCCAGCTGCGCACCATCCCCACCATTGCCGCCTTGGTCGCCGCATACTGACTGCGGCCGGCGGCGCCGCGGGACGTCCGGCTGCCGAGCAGCACGATACGGCCGCCGGCGGACATACTCGGCGCCAGCGTCGTAACCAGCGTTTCCGCCGCCAGTACGTGCAGCTGCCACAGCCGCCGGCTCGCCGCTTCATCCAGCTCGCCGACGGGGGCCGCATGCATCATCCCCGCCGCATGCACCACCGCCTGCGGCGGCGGTAAATCGGACAGCGCCGCCGCCAGCGCATCACTGTCGCACAGATCGACCTGAAGTGAACGATAGCCGGCCTGCTCCCGCGCCACGTCCCGCCGGCTGAGGCCGGTCACCCGCCAGCCCTCATCCAGCAGCCGCTGGACAATAGCGGCGCCGATCCCGGAGCTGGCGCCGGTTACTAACGCATGCCGGGTCATACTTCAGCCTCCAGCAGATGAAGAGCGACTTTAAACACCGCTTTGCGCACCCGCGCTGGCGACCCGACCGCGCACAGCGCCTGATGTGCCTCACCGGGATAAAACACGGCAAAATCCCCCTGCCGCAGGTGCAGACGATGCGGCAACTCCGGCTGCGGCACAATAAACAGATCCGGTTTTTTCTCGCTGCCGCCCGCCGAGCGCCGGGGAGAAAAATGAATGATTTCCTCCCCCTCCAGCACCAGCTGAATATCCAGATACTGCCGGTGATATTCCGTGTGGCGGCTCTCTGACGGGGCGGTTTGCGCCGCGCCGATATGACAGAACCAGCCTTCGCCCTCCAGCCGGCCGTCCGCGGTGGCCAGCAGCGCCGGCAGGCTGTGGGCGGGCTGATTCAGGATGCGCTGCAGGCTGGCCGGCAAACCGGGCAGCTGCAGATCGTGCAGATTACCGGCGATCATCACGGCGCTCCTTCGCCGGTGACCCAGCGCTCATCCACACACACATACTTAATTGCCTGACGGAAATAGGTATAGGCAATATGCAGCCGTCCGTCGTCGCCCTGCTTGATGGTCGGGTAGGAGAACTCCCGGTTCAGCTTTTCGCGCGAGTTGTTGGTCATGCAATAGCCGTCGCCTTCGTCAAGATTACGTTGATACGGCCAGCTACGGCCACCGTCACGCGAGATCGCCAGCGTCATCGGCGCACGCGGCGCGCCCCAGAATGCGCTGCGGCCGTCGCCCGGCGCCGGAATCGCCGCTTCTGCGCCGCCGTCATCATCTTCGTCCTCAATTTCGTCATACAGCGACGTCCGGCGCTCCAGCGCGCCGCTGGCGCTCATGGCGTTAAACACCAGCGCCAAATCGCCATTACGCAACGTGGTCAATTGAATCGAGGAGTTATTGTTGGGTAGCGCGGTCGGCTGCGGCGCGGACCAGCTGCGACCGCCGTCCACCGAACGGCTTTGATAGATAAAATCGGCCCAGCGGCTGCGGTACAGCGCCAGCAGCGAACCGTCCTGCAGCAGGGTGATATTCATATGGACGCAGCCGGTGCTGTCCGGCACCGCCACATCATGCCAGCTTCGTCCCCGGTCGCTGGAGATTTTCACCGCGCTGTCGTCGTGGTTTCCCACCCATTTCTCACCCGGCGCGGTGCGGCAGTAGAAGACCGGCAGCAGCCAGTCGCCGTTGTCCAGCACCACGATCGGCTGGCGGATAAAGGTGCCCGGCTGTTCCAGCAGCGTGGCGATCTCTCCCCAACTGGCGCCCAAATCGCGCGACTGGC
This sequence comes from Serratia sp. FGI94, assembly GCF_000330865.1. Lineage (NCBI taxonomy): Bacteria > Pseudomonadati > Pseudomonadota > Gammaproteobacteria > Enterobacterales > Yersiniaceae > Serratia > Serratia sp. FGI94. The sequence goes on along the minus strand of NC_020064.1, from coordinate 487,745 downwards.
GATAGCGCACAAAGGCCGTATCCTGATTGCCCGACTTCTGCGCCGTCCACAGCAGCCAGAGCACGTTGTCCGGATCGAGGAACAGCACCGGATTTTGCTCCGATCGGGACTCATCGTCCGACAGTTTTACCGCCGGCGTCCACTGCTGCTGCCCCTGCGGCAGGCGCGAACTGTAAATCGAAATATCGGCGATGCCTTCCTGCGTGCCGGCAAACCAGACGCACAGCAGATCGCCATTAGGCAACGGCAGCAGGTTGGCGGCATGGTTCTGCGGACACGCCGAAGGCAGCATCGCGCTCTGACGTCCGGTATCGCCCACGACGGGGCTGACCCGCCCGGTACGTTCAACGGTGAGGGTTTCCTGACTCATATTAGGCTCCATCGTTTTGAATATTTTGTTTAACTTTCGCCCCTGCCGCCTTGCCAGGCAGCAGCATATCAATGCCCATGATCGCCGCCGGCGTAATCAGCGCGATATACATGTTATTAATGCCGAAAGGATCGCCCAGCAAATACCAGACGGAGGTCATCACGCAGGCGCCAATCAGTCCGGCATTGGCGCCGCGCGCGCTTTTGAAGAACGGCAGATAGAAAGCCACCACCGCCACCACCGAAATCGACAGGCGGATAGCGCGGGTAAAGAAGGAGAGCTTCAGCACTTCCGGCACCAGCAGCACAAAGATCAGCGGCAGGAAACCGATCAGCAGCGACAGCCAGCGCGTCATTTTAAATTCACGCTCCGGCGTCGGATTGCGGTAAGGCACATAGAAATCCTTCACGATCAGCGAGGCGATCGCCAGCGCCACGGTGCTGACGCTGACAAAGATCGACGCCACCAGCGAGGTCGTCACCACCCCGGCCAGCCACGGGCTCATGTCCTGCAAGAATACCGGCAGGGCATACAGGCTATCGATATCCGGGTGCAGGTATTTAGCGGCCACGCCGATAATCGCGATGGCGATGGCGATCGGCAAACAGAACAGGAAGGCCACCCAGGTGGCGCGCTTGGCCGACGCGGCGCTTTTGGTCGAAGAAATGGCCTGAATAACAAACTGGGTGCAGAAAATCGAGCCAATGGTGCCAATCAGCCAGGCCACAATGGTGCTGGCGCCAATATTACCGTCCCAGGTCCAGTAGAAGTCCGGCATCTGCTCCACCATCGGCGTAATACCGCCGGTCATATGCAACGCCACCCCGAGAATAACCAGAATGCCGAAGTATTTGATGGCGCTGTGCAGCAGGGTGACCCAGGCCATACCCTTCATACCGCCGAAAGCGAAATAGAAGGTGCTGACCACTGCGGTAATCAACGCCGCAACCGGCAGATTCACCTTCAGTACCGTGGAGATCGCCGCCGCGCCGCTGACATAGTTGCCGACGTTCACCAGCAACAGCGCGTAAATCATGATCAGCGAGATAATATTTTTGGTGGAGTTGCCGTATTTCTCGGCGATCGCGCCGGAAATCGTGATTTTCCCCGTGTTATAGATGCGTTTGACCAACAGCAGGCCGAACAGCGGGAAACCGATCGCCGCGCCGATCACGGACCATGAGGCGGCAAAGCCGCCCTCAAACGCCGCCTGCGCGGTGCCGATGGTCGATTTGGCGCCGATATATTCGGACATCAGCAGCACGCCGACGATAAAGGCCGGCATAGCGCGCGAGCCTTCCATAAAGTCGCCGGAACTTTTACTACGCAGCCGGTAGGTCAGCCAGGTGGTAAACAGGATGTAGACCACGACGATACCGACGATGATCAGAGTACCTTCAGCCGTAAACTCTTTCATTTTTGCCTCTCTCGGGACATGGCTCCCCCTGAGCGATGCGAGCATCGCCCAAAGATGGCCTAATCGGTCAGAAACAGCGTGATGGGTTAGCGCAAGTAGGTATCCAGAATCTGGCGGATGCGCCGTTCATCATCGGCAGTAAAACGCACCGCGTAGCGGCTTTCGCCCACCGCATAGCCCAGCAGCGTCAGCGCCTTTTTCACCGCCGCCGGCGAGAAGGCCACGCTGTACAGCTCGGTGCGCAGCCCGGTGACGCTTTCCTGCGCCTGGCGCGAGCCGTCAATATCGCCGGTCTGGAAACGACGCCAGATGGCGTTGATTTCCGCCGGCGCGACGTTCGCCAACCCGGAAATACAGGCTGAACAGCCATCGACAAAGCCCTGATGAATCAGCGAGTCCGGCCCGTTGAGCACATCGAAACCTGTCATGCCCTCGGCGGCCTGCAGGAAGCCCCGCAGGCTGTCGTAGCTGCCGGCGCTGTCTTTGATGCCGATGATGTTCGGATGCTGCGCCAGACGGCGCACCGTCTCCGGCTGCAGAGTATTGCCGGTGCGCGCGGGAATGTTGTAGAGGAAAATCGGCGTCTCCAGCGCATCGGCGACCTGCCGATAGTGATCGGCCAGTTCATCCTGCGTCAGCGGAATAAAATAGGGCGTAATTACCGAGACCGCGTCCACGCCAAGCGCCGCCACCTGCTTACCCAACCGGATGGTGTCGCGCGTCGAAATTTCGCCAATATGGCCCACCACCGGCGCTGCGCCGTTGACCTCATCCACGCAGGTTTGGGTCAGCGCCAGTTTCTCCCGTTCATTCAGCACAAAAAACTCGCCGTTGGTGCCGCCGCAAAAGATACCGTTGCCCGCCGTCAGCTGCCGCCGGATCTGTACGCGCATCGCCGCCGGGTCAAAATCGCCCTGCGCGTCAAAAGGCGTGACAATCGCCGTCAGCACCCCGTCAATTTTTCTTGTCATGACAATCCCCACTCTTATTCAGCCTGTAATGCCGGGAACAACGTCAGGTAGACATCGCGCACGTCGGCGGCGCTGACTGACATCGGCACGTTCTTCATCAGACGCTGCACGTTCAGCGCCCCCTCAACCAGATGCGGCAGATGCTCGGCGCTGATGCCCAGCTCATCCAGGCTGGCAGGCAGCCGCAAACGTTTAACCAGATCGGAAAAATACGCCACCAGCGCATGCGATTTCTCTTCCTCGCTCAGCGTACGATCCGCCTGCGGCAGCAGGTCATAAGCCTGGGCAAACTTGCTCACCGCCGCCGGGCGCACCATGCGCATGCACGGCACCAGCAGGATGGCGTTGGCCACGCCGTGCGGAATGTGGTACTTGCCGCCCAGCGGGTACGACATGGCATGCACCAGATGCGTGCCGGCATGGGCGATGGCGGCACCGCCGTAATAGGACGCCCACAGCATATCGAGCTTGGCCGCCAGGTTATCCGGCGTCTCGACCGAGGTTTCTAAACTGGCGAACAGCTTTTTCAGCCCGATCAGGGCGTAGTTATCGCTGACCGGGTTGGCGACGGTAGCGGTAAAGCACTCAATCAGATGGCACAGAGCGTCAATACCGGTGGAGGCGGCAATGTGCGCCGGCATGCTGGTGGTCAATTCCGGGATCAGCGCCACATAGTCGGGCAGCATAACCGGGGAAATAATACCGACCTTGGTCTGCTGTTCCGGAATGGCCAGGATGGCGTTGGGCGTCGCCTCCGAACCGGTGCCGGCGGTGGTAGGAATCAACAGCGACGTGACGCGCCGCTGCGGTTTCTCCCCGGCCAGCAGCGCTTCCAGCGTCGGCGCCTCGTCAACACACAGCACGGAGAGCAGCTTGGCAACATCCAGCACGCTGCCGCCGCCCAGGCCAATCACCAGATCGACATCCCGCGCGCCGAGCGACTGCAGAACCGCAGCAACGTCGTGCTGGCTGGGCTCCGGCGGAATCTCATCCACAACGGTCAATGCGCAGTCGCCGGCGTGCAGCTGCGCCATCAACTGCTGCGACGTTGCGATACGCGCGATGTTTTTATCCGTAACCAGCAGAACGCGGCGTTTGCCCGTCAACAGGTAGCCGATGTCATTGAGTGCCTGATAGCCGCTTATAAGGGTGCTGTTGATGTTCATGGCTCTTACCTATTCTCCTGTTTCCTGCCGACCCGGGTGGGGAGTGATGATTGCAATTGCTCAACATTGTTCGATAAGCATCACGCTATTGATGTAATTTATACGTTAATATTTGGTTAATTTATTTGAACTTGCTCACACATAATCAAATGTGATTAAATTCAATCATTACTCAGGAAAAACCAGGGGACGCACATGGTCAGGAAAACAGCGATGCCGAAAACGGCCACGGCATCTACCGGCGCAGAGCGCGCCAATAACGCCGCCGCAGCGACGCCTTTGCTCGCATCTGGACAGCTAAAGAGAAGTCTGAGAGCATGACGATCTCCATCCGAATCGCCGCACAACTCGCCTAGGGATAGTATGAAGGGACAAAGTCGCCTCGATCAGATTATGGATTATCTGAAAAGCCATAATCTGGTTACCGTTGATCAGTTGGTGGCCGCAATTTCCGCTTCGCCGGCCACCATTCGCCGCGACCTGATAAAGCTCGACCGCGAGGGCGTCATCAGCCGCAGCCACGGCGGTGTGACCCTGAATCGGTTTATTCCCGCTCAGCCCACCACGCTGGAAAAACAGCAGCGCAACCAGCGGGAAAAGCAGGCCATCGCCCAGGCGGCGGCGCAGTGGGTCAACGCCGGCGACAGTCTGGTGCTGGACGCCGGCACCACCATGCTGGAGCTGGCGCGCCAGCTGACGCACCTGCCGCTGCGGGTGATCACCGCCGATCTGCGCATCGCGCTGTTTTTATCTGAGTTCAAGCAGATTGAGGTCACCATTATCGGCGGACGCATCGATGAAAGCAGTCAGTCCTGCATCGGTGAACACGGTCGCCGCCTGCTGCGCGGCATCAACCCGGATATCGCCTTTATCAGCTGCAACTCCTGGTGCCTGGAAAAAGGCATCACCGCGCCCACTGAAGAAAAGGCCGGTCTGAAGCAAGATCTGCTGGCCAACGCCTCACGCCGTATTCTGCTGGCGGACAGCAGCAAATATGGCGCCTGGTCGCTGTTTTGCGCCTCACCGCTGGCGTCGTTAACCCATATCATCACCGATAGCCGGCTATCGCCGGAGCTGCAACAGACGCTACACGGCCAGAATTTTACGCTCACCCTGGCGGAGTCACCCACCGGCGACCGCATACCCGGTTAGTATCCGTGCGGGAAAATGCGCTATTCTGACCGGCAGAACCAATGATGACGTTTACGCCTCTCAACCCTAACGATAAACAGATCATGCAAAACCGGCTGACCATTAAGGACATCGCCCGCCTCAGCGGGGTAGGAAAATCCACCGTTTCACGCGTGCTGAACAACGAAGGCAGCGTGAGCCAGCAAACCCGCGAACGGGTGGAGGCGGTGATCCGCCAGCAGGGCTTCACCCCGTCCAAATCCGCGCGCGCCATGCGCGGCCAGAGCGACAAGGTGGTCGGCATCCTGGTGTCGCGGCTGGACTCGCCGTCGGAGAATCAGGCGGTGCGCACTATGCTGCCGCTGCTGTATCAGCACGGCTACGACCCGATCGTGATGGAGAGCCAGTTCGACAGCCGGCTGGTGCAAGAGCATCTGCACGTGCTGGCGCAGCGTAACGTCGACGGAGTGATCCTGTTCGGCTTTACCGGCCTTGAGACCGAGATGCTGCAGCCGTGGCAGGAAAAAATGGTAGTGATGGTGCGCGAGTATCAGGGCTTCTCCTCGGTCTGCTACGATGACGCCGGCGCGGTCAATCTGCTGATGGATCGGCTGCGTCAGCAGGGACACCGCCATATCAGCTACCTCGGCGTCCAACAGTCGGACGCCACCACCGGCGCGCGCCGCTACCAGGCCTATCTGGACGCCTGCCAACGCCACGGCCTGACCCCGCACGCGGCGCTGGGCGAACTCAGCTATCAAAGCGGCTTCCAACTGGCGGCGAAGGCGATCGCCCCGCAGACCCGCGCGCTGATCTGCGCCTCTGACAGCATCGCCCTGGGCGCCATCAAATATCTGCAGCAGCAGCAGATCGCCGATATCCAGGTGTGCGCCATCGGCAATACCCCGCTGCTCAGCTTCCTGTTCCCGGACACCCTGTCGGTGGAGTTCGGCTACGGCAGCGCCGGCGTACAGGCGGCGCTGCAGCTGCTGGCCCAGCTCAGCGGTGACGCGCCGATCCGCCGTATCGTGGTGCCGAGCAAACTCTCTTAACCGCGCCTGCCGCGCCGAATCGTCAGCACGACGCTCACCCCGCTCTGTGCCGCTATTTTGTGATCTTCATCTGGTTACGGGAACGTTCCCATTTTCTAACCGCGGCGAAATGACTAAGCTTTGATCGGCTTCACCCTACTTACCTCTGCGTGCCGTGCCGGCCCCGCTCGCCGGCGCGGCATACGCATAACAACGCCAGATATACCCATAGAAAGGTATTCATAATGAGCAAAGTAAAACAGCAGGATATCGATCGCCTGATTGCGCTGGTCGGCGGTCGCGAGAATATCGCCACCGTCAGCCACTGCATTACCCGGTTGCGCTTCGTGCTTAACGACCCGGCCAAGGCCAGCCCGAAAGAGATCGAAACCTTACCCATGGTGAAAGGCTGCTTCACCAACGCCGGGCAGTTCCAGGTGGTGATCGGCCCGGAGGTCGGCGACTACTATCAGGCGCTGATCGCCAGCGCCGGCGTCAACGAGGCGGACAAAGAGCAGGCTAAAACCGCCGCGCGCCAGAATATGACCTGGTCCGAGCGCGCCATCTCCCACTTCGCCGAGATCTTTTTCCCGCTGCTGCCGGCGCTGATCAGCGGCGGTCTGATCCTCGGCTTCCGCAACGTGATCGGCGATATTCCGCTGTCCGACGGCCAGACGCTGGCGCAGTCCAGCGCCGGCTGGAAAACCGCCTATGACTTCCTGTGGCTGCTGGGCGAGGCGATCTTTATGTTCCTGCCGGTCGCCATCTGCTGGTCGACGGTGAAAAAAATGGGTGGCACGCCGGTGCTAGGCATCGTGCTGGGCGTAACGCTGGTGTCGCCGCAGCTGATGAACTCCTATCTGCTCGGCCAGCAGGTGCCTGAGCTGTGGAACTTCGGCTGGTTTACCGTGGAGAAGGTCGGCTATCAGGCACAGGTGATCCCGTCGATCCTCGCCGGCATGGCGCTCGGCTGGATTGAAACCCGGCTGAAAAAGTGGGTGCCGGATTACCTCTATCTGGTAGTGGTGCCGGTGCTGTCGCTGCTGCTGGCCACCTTCCTGGCCCATACCCTGATCGGGCCGTTCGGCCGCATGATCGGCGACGGCGTCGCCTGGGCGGTCAAGGCGGTGATGACCGGCAGCTTCGCGCCAATCGGCGCCGCGCTGTTCGGCTTCCTGTATGCGCCGCTGGTGATCACCGGCGTGCACCAAACCACGCTGGCGATCGATATGCAGATGGTGCAGAGCATGGGCGGCACGCCGGTCTGGCCGATTATCGCCCTGTCCAACATTGCGCAGGCCTCGGCGGTGCTGGCGATCATTATCGTCAGCCGCAAGGCCAATGAGCGCGAGATTTCGGTGCCGGCGGCGATCTCCGCCTACCTCGGCGTCACCGAGCCGGCGATGTACGGTATCAATCTGAAATACCGCTTCCCGATGCTGTGCGCGATGATCGGCTCCGCCTGCGCCGGCCTGATCTGCGGCCTGGCCGGGGTGATGGCCAACGGTATCGGCGTCGGTGGCCTGCCGGGCATTTTGTCGATCAAACCGCAGTTCTGGCTGGTGTTCGCGCTGGCGATGCTGGTGGCCGTGGTGGTGCCGCTGGTGCTGACCATGCTGGTGTACCGGCGCAAGGCGCGCCGCGGCGAACTGCCGGTATAGCGCGTCATTTATGATGAATGTAGGGGCCAGGCGCGCCTGGCCCGCTGTCACAGTCAAAAGGTATTCTTTATGAGCAACCCCATCCCCTGGTGGCAAAACGGCGTCATCTACCAAATTTACCCGAAGAGCTTTCAGGACAGCAGCGGCAACGGCTACGGCGATCTGGCCGGCGTCATTCAGCGGCTGGACTATCTGCAGGCGCTGGGCGTGGACGCCATCTGGCTGACGCCGGTCTACCTCTCCCCGCAGGTGGACAACGGCTATGACGTCGCCGACTACTGCGCCATCGACCCGGCCTACGGCAGCATGGAGACCTTTGAACAGCTGGTGAAAGCCGCGCACCAACGCGATATCCGCATCGTGATGGATATGGTATTCAACCATACGTCGACCGAGCATCCGTGGTTCCGGGCGGCGCAGGATCGCCACAGCCCGCTGCGCCAGTTCTATATCTGGCGCGACGGTGTCGAAGGAGCGCCGCCGAACAACTGGCGCTCCAAGTTCGGCGGTTCGGCCTGGCAGTGGCACGCCGACAGCGGCCAGTATTACCTGCACCTGTTCGCCGCCGAGCAGGCCGACCTGAACTGGGAGCACCCGCCGGTGCGCGAGGAGCTGAAAAAAATCTGTCAGTTCTGGGCGGATAAAGGCGTCGACGGCCTGCGGCTGGACGTGATTAACCTGGTGTCCAAGCAGCAGGACTTCCCGGACGACGCGCACGGCGACGGCCGGCGCTTCTACACCGACGGCCCGCGCATTCATAAATTTCTGCAGGAAATGAGCCGCGAGGTATTCCGGCCGCGCGGCCTGATGACGGTCGGCGAAATGTCGTCCACCAGCCTGGAGCACTGCCGGCAATATGCGGCCAACGGCGGCGAAGAGCTGTCGATGACCTTTAATTTCCACCACCTGAAGGTCGATTACGCCAACGGCGAGAAATGGACGCTGGCGGCGCCGGACTACGTGGCGCTGAAGCAGATTTTCCGCCACTGGCAGCAGGGCATGCACAACCACGCCTGGAACGCGCTGTTCTGGTGCAACCACGACCAACCGCGCATCGTCTCGCGCTTCGGCGACGACCATGCGCTGCGCGTACCGGCGGCGAAGATGCTGGCGATGGTGCTGCACGGCATGCAGGGTACGCCCTATATCTATCAGGGCGAAGAGATCGGCATGACCAACCCGGGCTTCGACAGTATCGAACAATACCGCGACGTTGAAAGCCTGAACATGTACGCCGAACTGCGCGCCGCAGGGCGCAGCGACACCGAGCTGCTGGCGATTCTGGCCAGCAAGTCGCGCGATAACGGCCGCACGCCGATGCAGTGGAGTGCCGGCCCCAACGCCGGCTTCAGCAGCGGTACGCCGTGGATCCCCTGCGCCGGCAACTATCGCCAGGTCAACGTCGAGGCGGCGCTGGCCGACCAGGAGTCGGTGTTTTACACCTACCGTCACCTGATCGCCCTGCGTAAGCAGTACCCGCTGCTGACCCACGGCGACTATCAGGATTTGGCACCGGCGCATCCGGCGCTATGGTGCTATCAGCGCAGCTGGAACGGCCAGCGGCTGCTGGTGGCGGCCAACCTGAGCGCCCAGCCGCTGGCGTGGGACGCGGCCGGCGTTGAAGCGTCTGACCTGTGGCGCGTGGCGATCGGCAACTACGGCGATGCGCCGCCGCAGCCGCAGCCGCTGACCCTGCGGCCGTTCGAAGCGGTGTGGTGGCTGCTGGAGGCGTGATGCTTCCGCACCCGCCTGCGTAGACCCATATCCCGGGCCAGACGGCCCGTTTCCCGCCGGCGCGATAACGATCTGTACAGCGATCGCCCCGCCGTCGGCTTTCTTTGTTCTGCATCAAGAAAATCCCGCCAACACCCATATATAGTGCATTCACAAGCATCAATATCTATATATAGTAGTTATCCACAAAATCATCCACACCGCCCCGCAGCCCAGACGCGCTGCGGCATTGCCCTGTGGATAAGCTGAAACGGCTATCTGTTCCCGAGCACGGAACAAGGAGAACGACGTGAAACCAGTAGTGATTAAACGGGACGGCTGTCAGGTTCCCTTTGACGAAGCACGCATCAAACAGGCCATCGAACGCGCCGCCCGCGCCGCCGAGGTGAACGACAGTGAGTATTGCGCCGCCGTCGCCCGTGAAGTCGCTCAACAGATGTCCCGTCAGCCGCGGCTGGATATCCATGATATTCAGCAGGCGGTGGAAAACCGGCTGATGGCCGGCGAATACAAGCAGCTGGCGCGCGCCTATATCGAATACCGCCACGACCGCGACGTCGCCCGCGAACTGCGCGGCCGGCTGAACCAGGAGATCCGCGGCCTGGTCGAACAGAGCAACGCCGCGCTGCTGAATGAAAACGCCAACAAAGACAGCAAGGTCATCCCCACCCAGCGCGATCTGCTGGCCGGCATCGTCGCCAAGCACTATGCCAAGCAGCACATCCTGCCGCGCGACGTGGTGCTGGCCCACGAGCGCGGTGAAATTCACTATCACGATCTGGACTACGCGCCGTTCTTCCCGATGTTCAACTGCATGCTGATCGACCTGCAGGGCATGCTGACCAACGGCTTTAAAATGGGCAACGCCGAGATCGAAACGCCGAAATCGATCTCCACCGCCACCGCGGTCACCGCGCAGATCATCGCGCAGGTCGCCAGCCATATCTACGGCGGCACCACCATCAACCGCATCGATGAGATTCTGGCGCCGTACGTCAGCGCCAGCTTCAGCAAGCACCGCCAGGTGGCGGAAGAGTGGCAGATCCCGGACGCGGCGGGCTACGCCATGGCGCGCACCGAAAAAGAGTGTTACGACGCCTTCCAGTCGCTGGAGTATGAGGTCAACACGCTGCATACCGCCAACGGCCAGACGCCGTTCGTCACCTTTGGCTTCGGCCTCGGCACCAGCTGGCAGTCGCGGCTGATCCAGCAGTCGATCCTGAAAAACCGCATCGCCGGGCTGGGCAAAAACCGTAAAACGGCGGTGTTTCCGAAGCTGGTGTTCGCCATCCGCGACGGCCTCAACCACCGCTACGGCGAACCGAACTACGACATCAAACAGTTGGCGCTGGAGTGCGCCAGCAAACGCATGTACCCCGATATCCTCAATTACGATCGGGTGGTGCAGGTGACCGGCTCGTTTAAAACGCCGATGGGCTGCCGCAGCTTCCTCAGCGAGTATCAGGAAAACGGTAAGCCGGTGCACGACGGCCGCAACAACCTCGGCGTGATCAGCCTGAACCTGCCGCGCATTGCGCTGGAGTCGCAGGGCAATGAGGAGCGCTTCTGGCAGTTGCTGGACCGCCGCCTGCTGCTGGCGAAGAAGGCGCTGATGACGCGCATCGCGCGCCTGCAGGGCATTAAGGCGCGCGTGGCGCCGATTCTGTATATGGAAGGGGCCTGCGGCGTGCGGCTGAACGCCGACGATGATATCGCCGAGATCTTCAAAAACGGCCGCGCGTCGATCTCCCTCGGCTATATCGGCATCCATGAAACCATCAATGCGCTGTTCGGCAACGACGGCCACCTGTATGACGACCAGGCGCTGCGCGCCAAGGCCATCGCCATCGTCGAGCGCCTGCGCGCCGCCACCGACAGCTGGAAAGAAGAAACCGGCTACGGCTTCAGCCTGTACAGCACGCCGAGCGAGAACCTGTGCGACCGCTTCTGCCGGCTGGACACCGCCGATTTCGGCGTGGTGGCGGGGGTGACCGACAAAGGCTACTACACCAACAGCTTCCACCTCGACGTTGAGAAAAAGGTCAATCCATACGACAAGCTGGACTTCGAAGCGCCCTACCCGCCGTTGGCTAACGGCGGCTTTATCTGTTACGGCGAATACCCCAACCTGCAGCATAACCTGAAGGCGCTGGAAGACGTGTGGGACTACAGCTACAGCCGCGTGCCCTATTACGGCACCAATACGCCGATCGACGAATGCTACGCGTGCGGCTACACCGGCGAGTTCTCCTGCACCAGCAAAGGGTTTACCTGCCCGAAATGCGGCAATCACGACGCCGCCAAGGTGTCGGTCACCCGCCGCGTCTGCGGCTATCTCGGCAGCCCGGACGCGCGGCCGTTCAACGCCGGCAAGCAGGAAGAGGTGAAGCGCCGGGTGAAACACCTGGATAACGGGCAGCTGGGCTGACGGCCGGTTACGGAGAGTGCGGCGATGAATTATCACCAGTATTATCCCGTCGATGTGGTCAACGGCCCCGGCACCCGCTGTACGCTGTTTGTCGCCGGCTGCGTGCACCAGTGCCGCGGCTGCTACAACCAGAGCACCTGGCGGCCCGATTCCGGCCGGCCGTTCACCGCGGCGCTGGCGGATAAGATTATCGCCGACCTCAACGACCCGCGCATCGCGCGCCAGGGGCTGTCGCTGTCCGGCGGCGATCCGCTGCACCCGGCCAACGTGGCGGAGGTGTTACGGCTGGTGCAGCGGGTGCGCGCCGAATGTCCCGGCAAGGATATCTGGCTGTGGACCGGCTACCGGCTGGCGGAGCTGGACGCGGCGCAGCAGCAGGTGACAGCGCTGATCAACGTGCTGATTGACGGTAAGTTCGAGCAGGCGTTGCGCGATCCGGCGCTGATTTGGCGCGGCAGCAGCAATCAGGTGGTGCATAAGCTGCGCTGAGGGGATTAATTCGGAAATTTCTCGCGCTGATGGGCCACGGCTAAAATCTTTATCGCTTCACCATCGATCAGGTAGACCACCAACAGCGACGCCTTATCGATCAGCAGCCTACGCGCCTGCTGATACCAGACTTTGCCAAGCCGCGGGTTATCGATTAAACGCGCCACGGCTTTTTCCAGTTCAGCGTCCGCCTGCTCCGCCGCCCGCGGATTAACGGGATAGAGAAATTCAAACAGACGTTCCCTGTCCTGTAACGCAACGTCGTCCCATTCGATGCGCATAACAATCCTTGGTTATTCAGCCGGGTATTTTGCCCTTACTTTGGCTTTAAAATCGTTCATCCGCTCCGTGGCCTGCGATTCATCCAGGTAGACCGCCTGCTCTTCATGTAGGCGGGCAAAGGCGTCATCCACCTTCTGTTTCAGCCAGGCCTCATGCTCGTCGGCGCTGTGCTGCTCGTCCGCCATCTGCGCCAACAAGCTGGCGTCATTTTCAATGAGAAACTGCATACGCTCCTTCCTCTTCATGCTGCCACATCCCACGCAACAACGGCTTAAACGTTAGCACAGAGGTGATAACGACAGAATCGGTTTAAGACTATTTTTTAACCAAATTATATCAGCCATATCCCGACGATGCCGGTCAGGATGCCGCACAGCGCCACCAGCGCCGCAGTCAGACACAGCGCCTTGGCGGAGAAGGCTTTCTTCAGCATCAGCAGCGACGGCAGGCTGACCGCCGGCAGCGTCATCAGCAGCGCCAGCGCCGGGCCGGGACCCATGCCCGCCAGCATCATCGCCTGCACGATCGGGATTTCCGCCGCGGTGGGGATCACAAACAGGCAGCCGGCCAGCGCCAGACCGATAATCCACAGCAGGCCGTTATCCACCACGCCCTCGGCGTGCGGGAACAGCCAGACCCGCGCCGCCCCCAGCAGCAGCACCGCCAGAATATAGACCGGGATGGTTGACCAGAACAGCGCCCACAGCGCCGCCAGCCAGCGGCGCAGGAACGGCTGGGATGCGCTCTCGCACGCCGGCAGCGCCGTCGCCGCATCGCTACTGACCGGCGGCGCGTCGTTCACCGTCAGGCGCTGCACCAGCCAGGCCACGCCCAGCACCATAACGGCGCCGGCCACCAGACGGATGGCGGCAAACTGCCAGCCCAGCACAAAGCCCATAAAAATCAGCGTGGCCGGGTTCAGCACCGGGTTGCTGAGCCAAAATGCCAGCGCCGCGCCGCTGGATACCGACTGGCGGCGCAAACCGGCCGCCACCGGCGCCGCGCAGCAGGTGCACATCATACCCGGCAGCGCAATCAGCGACCCCAGCAGCGTGCCGGAAAAGCGCTGATGCCCCAGCGTGCGCGCCAGCCAGTCGCGCGGGATCAGCACCTGCACCAGCGAGCCAACCAGCACCCCCAGCAGCGCCGCCTTCCACACCGCCGCAAAATAGGTCAGCGCGTACTGCCACGCCGCCATCCACGGGGTAAGCGCGCCATCGGCCAGGATCGAACCGCCGATGGAGTGACTTTCCGCCGCGACAAACGCCTTGCCGTAATAAGGCTGCCATTTGACGTAATACAGGCCGACGGCGACCACCAATAAAAACAGCACGGGCTTCCACAGCGGCCATGAACGCGCCTGGCCGCCAGAGGCAGGTAAAGGTTGAGACATGAGAGTGACCAGCAAGAATCAGACAATGGCGCTAGCTTAGCGCGATAGCGCGCCGCGCGCACCCGGCTGTCGAAAATAGTTCATCTGTTCGCCACGTCGCCGTCACCTCAGCGTCATCTGCACCCGGCAGGATAAGCCTCATCACCGACCGCCCCCCGAGCGCCGCACCGGCGCGGTTACCGGCGGCCGGCCCACGGAGGTGTTCACTATGACGCAGATATCTAGACATCCTACCAGTCACCCCACCCGCTACCAGCAGATCGCGGCGCAGCTGGAAGAGGAGCTGCGCAGCCGCTACCGCGGCGGCGACTACCTGCCTTCGGAGCAGCAGCTGGCGGACCATTATCAGGTCAACCGCCACACGCTGCGCCGGGCGGTGGATCAGCTGGTGGAGCGCGGCTGGCTGCAGCGCCGCCACGGCGTCGGCATTTTGGTGCTGATGCGCCCTTACGACTACCCGCTGCACGCCAAAACCCGCTTTACCCAGAACCTGCTGGAGCAGGGCAACCACCCCACCAGTGAGTGCTTACTCGCGGTATTGCGGCCGTGCAACGGCCACATCGCCAGCGCGCTGGGCGGCGAGGAGGGTCAGCAGGTGATTCACCTGCGCACCCTGCGCCGGGTGAACGGCGTGCCGATGAGCGTGATCGACCACTACCTGCCCGACCTCGACTGGTGGCCGGCCCTGCAGTCGTTCCGCCAGGGGTCGCTGCATGAATTTATTGAACAGCATATCCACCAGTCGCTCAGCCGTCGCCAGACGCGCATCAGCGCCCGCCGTGCGCAGGCGAAAGAGCAACAGCTGCTGGAGCTGGCCGCCGACGCGCCGCTGCTGTGCGTGCGCACCCTCAACGTCTGCAGCGGCAGCGACCGGCTGGCGGAATACTCCGTCAGCCTGGCGCGCGCCGATATGATCGAACTGACCATGGAGCACTGAATGTCTTCTCTCGCATCACGACAACGCTGGATGTCGGTGCTGGCGCACAGCCAGCCGGCCCAGCTGCGCAGCCACTGGCAGGCGCTGAACCTGAACCCCGAGTACCGGCTGCTGCGCGCGCCGGAGATCGGCCTGACGCAGCTGCTGGGGCGCATGGGCGCCACCGGCCGCCGCTTTGTGCTGGGCGATATGACCGTCACCCGCGCGGTGGTGGCGCTGGCAGACGGCGGCCATGGCTACAGCTACGTCGCCGGGCGCGACAAGGCGCATGCCGAACTGTGCGCGCTGGCGGACGCCCTGCTGCAGCAACCGGCGCACCATGAGCAGCTGCAGCAACGGCTGATCGCCCCGCTGGCGGCGGCGCAGCAGGAGCGACGCCAGCAGCGTGCCCGCGAGGTGGCCGCCAGCCGGGTCGATTTCTTTACGCTGGTGCGGGGAGAGTAGCCATGAGTTTACTGAATGGTTTCGCCAGCCCGGTGGCGCAGGCGCAGCAGACGTTCCGCCTGATCCTGAAAGCGCTGAGCGAGCCGGGCGTCACGGTGCGGCTGACGGACGCGCCGCAGTGGCCGCCGCTTGATGCCGCCACCACCGCCACCCTGCTGACGCTGGCCGACGGCGAAACGCCACTCTTGCTCAGCCCGGCGCTGAGCAGTGAGCAGGTGCTGACTAACCTTCGTTTCCACACCGGCGCGCCGCAGGCCTCCTCGGCGGCGGACGCGATATTCGCCGTGACCGACCACCACCTGCAGCCGGCGGATTTGCAGACACTGCCGCACGGCGATGAGCTGGCGCCGGAGCAAGGCGCAACGCTGATCGTCCAGCTCGCCGATCTGCAGAGCGGCGCGCCGCTGCGGCTGAGCGGCCCCGGCATTGCCCATAGCCGCACCATCGCGCCGCCGCTGCCGGAGGCGCTGCGCCACTATCTGCTGGCGCGGCCGCAGCCCTTCCCGCTCGGGCTGGACGTGATTCTGACCTGCGGCGACGCGCTGCTGGCCATCCCGCGCACCACTCATCTGGAGGAATGCTGATGTACGTAGCCGTAAAAGGGGGCGAAAAAGCCATTGAGGCCGCGCACCGGCTGCAGGAGCAGCTGCGCCGCGGCGACCCGACGCTGCCGGCGCTGACGGCCGCACAGCTGGAGCAGCAGCTCGGGCTGGCGGTGGATCGGGTTATGACCGAAGGCGGCGTGTACGACCGCGAACTGGCGGCGCTGGCGATTAAGCAGGCCAGCGGCGATCTGGTGGAGGCGATTTTCCTGCTGCGCGCCTACCGCACCACGCTGCCACGCCTGGCCGTCAGTGAGCCGTTACTCACCGAGCAGATGCGGCCGGAACGCCGCATCTCGGCGATTTATAAGGATTTACCCGGCGGCCAGCTGCTCGGCCCGACCTATGACTACACCCACCGGCTGCTGGACTTTACGCTGCTGGCGAACGGCGACGCGCCCGATGCCGCGCCGCAGAGCGCCGACGCCGCGCCGGAAGAACCCTGCCCGCACGTGTTCAGCCTGCTGAGCCGGCAGCAGCTGGCGCAGGCGGAACAGGACGACGGCAGCACGCCGGCGGATATCACCCGCACGCCGCCGGTCTACCCCTGCCCGCGCTCGGCGCGTCTGCAGCAGCTGGTGCGCGGCGATGAAGGCTTTCTGCTGGCGCTCGGCTACTCCACCCAGCGCGGCTACGGCCGCAACCACCCGTTCGCCGGCGAGATCCGCAGCGGCTACGTCACGGTGGAGATCGTGCCGGAGGAGCTGGGCTTCGCCATCGATATCGGCGAAATCCTGCTGACCGAATGCGAGATGGTGAACGGCTTTGTCGCCCCGGAAGCGCAGCCGCCGCACTTTACCCGCGGCTACGGCCTGGTGTTCGGCCGCGCCGAGCGCAAAGCGATGGCAATGGCGCTGGTGGATCGCGCCCTGCAGAAAGACGAGTACGCGGAAGACGGCGACAGCCCGGCGCAGGATGAAGAGTTTGTGCTCTCCCACGCCGATAACGTCGAGGCCGCCGGCTTCGTTTCCCACCTTAAACTGCCGCACTATGTGGACTTCCAGGCGGAACTGGAACTGCTGCAGCGCCTGCGGCAGCGCGGCGAATCAGCACAGGAGACGCCCCATGAGTGACGTTCTGAGCGGCTACAACCCCGGCTATCTGGATGAGCAGACCAAACGCATGATCCGCCGCGCCATCCTGAAGGGCGTGGCGATCCCCGGCTATCAGGTGCCGTTCGGCGGCCGCGAGATGCCGATGCCCTACGGCTGGGGCACCGGCGGCATCCAGCTGACCGCCAGCGTCATCGGCGACGCCGACGTGCTGAAAGTGATCGACCAGGGCGCGGACGACACCACCAACGCGGTCTCGATTCGCCGCTTCTTCCGCCGCGTAGCCGGCGTCGCCACCACCGAGCGCACCCGCGAGGCGACGCTGATCCAGACCCGCCACCGCATCCCGGAAACGCCGCTGCGGGAAGACCAGATCCTGATCTATCAGGTGCCGATCCCGGAGCCGCTGCGCTTTATCGAACCGCGCGAAACCGAAACGCGCAAGATGCACGCGCTGGAGGAGTACGGCGTGATGCAGGTGAAGCTGTACGAGGATATCGCCCGCTACGGCCATATCGCCACCACCTACGCCTACCCGGTGAAGGTCAACGACCGCTACGTGATGGACCCGTCGCCGATCCCGAAATTCGATAACCCGAAGATGCATATGATGCCGGCGCTGCAGCTGTTCGGCGCCGGGCGGGAGAAGCGCATCTACGCCCTGCCGCCGTACACCCGGGTCGTCAGCCTGGACTTTGACGATCACCCGTTCAGCGTCCAGCAGTGGGAGCAGCCCTGCGCACTGTGCGGCTCCCGCAGCAGCTATCTGGACGAAGTGGTGCTCGATGACCAGGGCAACCGCATGTTCGTCTGCTCGGATACCGACTACTGCCAGCAGCGGCTGGCGTCACCCACGGAGACACCGCACTCATGAGCACCACACCGTTACACGAGGCTCCGCTGCTGTCGGTCGAGCGCCTGACCCATCTGTACGCACCGGGCAAAGGCTTCAGCAACGTCTCCTTTGATCTCTACCCCGGCGAGGTGCTGGGCATCGTCGGCGAATCCGGCTCCGGCAAAACCACCCTGCTGAAAAGCGTCTCGGCGCGCCTGCCGCCGCAGCAGGGACGCATTCTCTACCGCCCGCAGGCCGGGCAGCAGCAGGATCTGTACGCCATGGCGGAGAGCGCGCGCCGCCGCCTGCTGCGCACCGAGTGGGGCGTGGTGCACCAGCACCCGCTGGACGGGCTGCGGCCGCAGGTGTCCGCCGGCGGCAATATCGGCGAACGGCTGATGGCCGTCGGCCAGCGCCACTACGGTGAGATCCGCCGTCAGGCCGGCCAGTGGCTGGAGGACGTCGAAATCCCGCTGTCGCGCCTCGACGACCTACCCACCACCTTTTCCGGCGGTATGCAGCAGCGGCTGCAGATCGCCCGCAATCTGGTCACCCATCCCAAACTGGTGTTTATGGATGAGCCGACCGGCGGGCTGGACGTGTCGGTGCAGGCACGGCTGCTGGATCTGCTGCGCACGCTGGTGGTGGAGATGCGGCTGGCGGCGGTGATCGTCACCCACGATCTGGGGGTCGCGCGCCTGCTGGCGCACCGGCTGCTGGTGATGAAACAGGGGGAAGTGGTGGAAAGCGGCCTGACCGACCGGGTGCTGGACGACCCACACCATCCCTATACCCAACTGCTGGTGTCTTCCGTGCTGTCGTAACTGAATGGGGAATCTATGACGATCAAAATTCGCGTCGAACATCTGAGCAAGACCTTTGTGCTGCACCAGCAGCACGGTACGCGACTGCCGGTGCTGCACGACGCCAGCCTGACGGTCAGCGCCGGCGAATGCGTGGTGCTGCACGGCCACTCCGGCAGCGGTAAATCCACCCTGCTGCGCTCGCTGTACGCCAACTACCTGCCGGACAGCGGCCATATCTGGCTGGAGCATCAGGACGAGTGGATCGATATGGCGCAGGCGGAAGCGCGGCAGATCCTGGCGGTGCGCCGCCGGACGCTCGGCTGGGTCAGCCAGTTTCTGCGGGTGATCCCGCGCATCAGCGCGCTGGAGGTGGTGATGCAGCCGCTGCTGGAGCTGGGCGTGGCGCATGACGAGTGCCGCGAGCGCGCCAGCGCGCTACTCAGCCGGCTGAACGTGCCGCAACGGCTGTGGGGGCTGGCGCCGTCCACCTTCTCCGGCGGCGAGCAGCAGCGGGTCAATATCGCCCGCGGCTTTATCGTCGACTACCCGATTCTGCTGCTGGATGAGCCGACCGCCTCGCTGGACGCGCGCAACAGCGCGGCGGTGGTGGCGCTGGTTGAACAGGCGCGACAGCGCGGCGCCGCCATCATCGGCATTTTTCATGACGACCAGGTGCGCGCGCAGGTCGCCGACCGGCTGCATATTATGCAGGCACCGCAGACGCTGGAGACGCCGTGATGATTATTAATAACGTACGGCTGGTGCTGGAAGACCAGGTGGTGCACGGCTCGCTGGAGGTGGCGGACGGCGTGATCCGCAGCTTCGCCGACGGCAACAGCCGTCTGCCGCAGGCGCTGGACGGCGAAGGTGGCTGGCTGCTGCCGGGGCTGATCGAGCTGCACACCGATAATCTGGACAAATTCTTTATGCCGCGCCCCAAGGTGGACTGGCCGGCCCATTCGGCCATGAGCAGCCACGACGCGCTGATGGTGGCCTGCGGCATCACCACGGTGCTGGACGCGGTGGCGATTGGCGACGTGCGCGACGGCGGCCACCGGCTGGAGAACCTGCAAAAGATGATTGACGCGGTGATCCACAGCCAGCGCGCCGGGCTGAACCGCGCCGAACACCGGCTGCACCTGCGCTGCGAGCTGCCCAACGCCGGCACGCTGTCGCTGTTTGAGCAGTTGATGGATAAGCCGGGCGTGTCGCTGGTGTCGCTGATGGACCACTCGCCGGGCCAGCGCCAGTTCGTCTCGCGCGCCAAATACCGTGAATACCATCAGGGCAAATATAACCTAAGCGACGCCGCGATGGACGAGTATGAGCAGCAGCAGGTCGCGCTGTCCGCCCGCTGGGCGACGCCGAACCGTCAGGCCATCGCCGCCCGCTGCCGCGAGCGGGGCATCGCGCTCGCCAGCCACGACGACGCCACCGCCGCCCACGTCGCCGAGTCCTGTGCGTTGGGCAGCGCGATCGCCGAGTTCCCCACCACCGAGGAGGCGGCCCGCGCCTCGCACCGGCAGGGGCTACAGGTGCTGATGGGCGCGCCGAATATCGTGCGCGGCGGCTCGCACTCCGGCAACGTGGCGGCGCACCAGCTAGCGGCCATCGGGACGCTGGATATCCTCTCCTCCGACTACTACCCCGCCAGCCTGCTTGACGCGGCGTTCCGCCTGGCCGCCGACGCGCGCAACGGCTATGACCTGCCACAGTCGGTGGCGATGGTCACCCGCAACCCGGCGCGAGCGCTGGGGTTAACCGATCGCGGCGCGATTGCCGAGGGGCTGCGCGGCGATCTGGTGCTGGCGCGCGCACACGGCGAGCACGTTTACGTGCAGCAGGTGTGGCGTCAGGGACGGCAGGTGTTCTGATGGCGCAGCTTATCTATCTGATGGGCGCCTCCGGCGCCGGCAAGGACAGCCTGCTGGCGGCGCTGCGCAATGCGGCGGACGCCGCACCGCTGGTGGCGCACCGCTATATCACCCGCCCGGCGCAGGCCGGCTGTGAGAACCACGTGGCGCTGAGCGAGCGTGAGTTTCTGCGCCGGCGCGCCAACGGCCTGTTCGCGCTGGACTGGCAGGCGCACCACACCCGCTACGCGCTGGGGATCGAGGTCGATCTGTGGCTGCTGCAGGGGATCGACGTGGTGGTCAACGGCTCGCGCGCCTATCTGCCCTACGCCCGCCAGCGCTACGGCGCGCAGCTGCTGCCGCTGTGCCTGCAGGTCGAGCCGGCGGTGCTGCGCCGGCGTCTGGAACAGCGCGGGCGCGAAGACAGCGGGCAGATTGAACAGCGGCTGGCGCGCGCGGCGGCCTACAGCGTGCCTTCCGACTGCCTGCGACTGGATAATAACGGCGCGCTGAGCGACACGCTGGCGGCGCTGCTGCAACTGCTGACGGCGCTGCGGCGCGAGGAGAACCCATGCAACTGACCTTTCTCGGCACCGGCGGCGCCCAGCAGGTGCCGGCGTTCGGCTGCGAATGCGCCATCTGCCGGCGGGCGCGGAACGATCCGGCCTTTCGTCGGCGCGCATGCAGCGCCATGCTGTATTTTCAGGGGGAAACTACGTTAATTGATGCGGGATTGACGTCATTGGAGAGGCGGTTTTCGGCGGGGCAAATTCAGCGTTTTTTACTAACACATTACCACATGGATCACGTTCAGGGGCTATTTCATTTGCGCTGGGGGTGCGGAAATTCCATTCCGGTGTATGGCCCGGCCGATGAACAGGGCTGCGACGACCTGTTCAAACACCCCGGCATTCTGGACTTTCAACCGCCGCTGACGCCGTTTGTCAGCGTGACGCTGGGCGGGCTGCGCATCACTCCGCTGCCGCTGAACCACTCTAAAATCACCCACGGCTACCTGATCCAGAGCGCCGACGGCGCGCTGGCCTACCTGACCGACACCGTCGGCCTGCCGGCGGAGACCCAGCGCTTTCTGCAGGGCGTCCGCCTGGATCTGCTGGTGCTGGACTGCAGCCTGCCGCCGCAGCCGCAGGCGCCGCGCAACCATAACGACCTCACCCGCGCGCTGGAGATTCAGCAGCGTCTGCGGCCGCCGCGCACCCTGCTGACGCATATCAGCCACCGGCTCGACGCCTGGCTGCTGGAACATCCGCTGCCGCCGGGCGTGGAACTGGCGTACGACGGCCTGCGCATCGATCTCAGTGCGCCAGAGGCTCCCGCTGCTGCAGCCGGTCAGATTCCAACACCCGAACGCCGTCGCCGGGGCTGAACGCCTGTTCCAGCATCGCCTGCGCCACATCGCGGGCGGCGACCGATTTCCACCTGCCGGGCAGCATCTTAAACAGCGGCTGGGCCACGCGCTCCAACAGGCGCGGCTCGGCGCGATCCCCCACCAGCATCGACGGCCGCACCAGCGTCAGACGTTGCCAGCCCTGCTCGCGCAGCGCCTGCTCCATCTCACCTTTGATGCGGTTGTACAGGAAGGTGGATTGCGGGTCGGCCCCCATCGCGCTCACCGCCAGGCAGTGCTGCGCGCCGAGCCGGCGACCGGTCAGCGCGCTTTCCACCACCAGCGTATAGTCGACGTAGTGAAAATTGCCGTCGCTGCCGGCCTGCTGCCGCGTGGTGCCAAGGCAGCAGAACACCGCGTCCACCGGCTGATCCAGCTCCGTCAGCAGGGCGAACAGATCGTCGCCCACCGGGTTCGTCAGTTTGTCATGCGGCGGCAGCGGCCGGCGGCTGGGAGCGGTAATCGCCGTCACCCGCCGGTCCGACAACAGCAGGCGCAGCAGCTCGCCGCCCACCAGTCCGGTCGCGCCCGTTATCAATACCCGTGCCATGATGCCTCCCGTGCCGTTGTCACGTTCCACAATAAGTATAAGACAGGGAACGCCCCTCGGATCAGACGAAAAATTCGCGCTAACTACGGGCCCAAAACAATTTAGTACCAAAGCCAAGAACATTGTCGGTCATTTTCACCTCCTGCAGGCTCAGCTGCCACAGGGTGGCCGGCATCGCTTTCGCCACCGGGAAACGCCTGCAGTAGCGGGCGCGCGCCTGCTGCTCGTCATCCCCGCTGAGGATGCGCGCCGTCGCGCGGTACTGGACGCCTTTAATCAGCGCGATGCTTTTGGGCTTTGGTGCAATGGTGCCGACCACTTCGGCATGCTGCTGCATCAGCTGCCCGTGGCGGGTGCGTGGTTCGGTCATCAGCCACAACGCCATGCGCTCGGCGTCAAATACGTAGAAACAGTTGGCGCACCACATGTCCAGACCGTTGCCGGCGCAGAGCGTCAGCACGTGCTGTTTACTGAGGAAGCGGATGATATGCTGCTGTTGTTCGCTCTGTTCCACCGGGGTTCTCCTTTAGGCTGTTAACAGCATCTTACCACCGGATTGTGTCCAGGCTGCCCGTGCGGCAGTGAATGAATATAAGCCTACTGAATACTTAACGCATTGTTTATGGTGCTATCCCTTAGTCAAACGGGAATAGGCCAGGCCGCCGGCCAGACCACCAACGACGCACCCTATCCCCAGCCCGGCAAGCAGCAGAACAAAGTTCGCGGACATTTGGTCTTCACCATGAACCGGTCCCACCAGCCAATCTGAAATATAAGGATACGCCAACCATATAAGCACAATGCCCATTACCGCCCCAACGATAATAGCGAGAACCCTTTTCATACCGCTCTCCAAAACCATATCTCTTTCGATTTAAAGAAATCACTAAAACGTCCCGCTAACGATATTCCCCACTGAATACGGAAATAACTCGTTTTAGTCGTCAAACGATCACCGTTCCACAAGTCAATATGATCGCCCGAACGGTTACGAAAGCTTTCACCTCCACGCTGCCAATAATCTTTGAAGAAAATAATGCCTGTTTGCCCTCGCAATATGTTAGCAAAGTTCCTTGGTGTAACTTCTGAGCTGCCTGTACGGCAGTGAACTGTTCGGTGATGGCACCGGTGCTCATCTGGAATTTCTAAGCTGCCTGTACGGCAGTGAACGATGATCCGGCCAGCGCCGCCGGCCTGACGTTTTTCTAAGCTGCCTGTACGGCAGTGAACGTTGTCACTGAATTACCGATGCAAATATGCCGTTTCTAAGCTGCCTGTACGGCAGTGAACTCCCCGCCAGGGTGGGGAACGGGAGACTGAATTTTCTAAGCTGCCTGTACGGCAGTGAACAGGTCGATTAATACCCTGGTCGGGTCACCGGTTTTCTAAGCTGCCTGTACGGCAGTGAACCAGCTGACCTCTATACAGGTTGAAATGTGGAATTTCTAAGCTGCCTGTACGGCAGTGAACACTGGCGCCATGCCTTCGGCCACTCGCTCAGCTTTCTAAGCTGCCTGTACGGCAGTGAACCGCGGTGCATCTGGCACATCCCCGATTAACGATTTCTAAGCTGCCTGTACGGCAGTGAACGCTCTGCGTTGAACGGGCTGTTCCCGTAGCTCTTTCTAAGCTGCCTGTACGGCAGTGAACTAAATGACCTGCCTATTAGTGCCAACGGCATTTTTCTAAGCTGCCTGTACGGCAGTGAACCTGAGCAGTTAGAAGCCCGCGCTACGGCGCTGTTTCTAAGCTGCCTGTACGGCAGTGAACAATACAGATAGATACTAGAGAAGCACTATAGATTTCTAAGCTGCCTGTACGGCAGTGAACGGTAGCCTGCCTAGTAACTCGTAGTATTGCTATTTCTAAGCTGCCTGTACGGCAGTGAACGTCGGTCACGTTCCGTGAAATCGCTGAGGAATTTTCTAAGCTGCCTGTACGGCAGTGAACAAAAAGCGCGCTGGTGCTGCTGATGGTGGGCGTTTCTAAGCTGCCTGTACGGCAGTGAACTGTTGCAGTATATCGCTAATCGCTTGTTTAAACAGCACAATCACTATAATTTCGTCCAAAACCCTTTTTTTAGACATCCGATACACACTATTAAAAATCAATAAGTTAACGTTACTCATAAAAAAAGGGTCAGAACTTGGGTATGGCGCTCAGACCATAAAGCCCTATAAAACGCCGGCGGTATTTGCCCTCGCCCTACAAAGATTTCAACACCATACCAAACGCTGCCAGCGCCATAATGACGCCCGTGGTGCGAAAGAGTATGCGCTGGGAAGATGCGCTGGTAAGAAAACGGCGTATTTTTAGTGCCGCCAGAATAAATATGGCGCCGACAAGCAAGAGGACAAACATGGTCAGCGGCACCAGCATCGTTCCCCACACCTGCAGGGAGACATGATCCAACGAGATGACCAGCGGCAGAATAGCCAGGTAAAAGGCGATGGTTTTGGGGTTGCCGAGCGTGATCGTCAGTCCGGACAGCCATGCGGACGTCAGCTCGCGTCGGGTGGCCTTCTGGTCGATATTTACCGCCTGGGGCTGATAACGCCAGAATTGCCAGGCGAGAAAGAACAGGTAGCAGGCGGCGGCCCAATTTATCAGGGTAAACAGTGAGGTATAGGTATGCGCAATCACCGCCAAACCAAATACCGCAGTAGAAAGATAGATTAAGTCCCCGAGTATCAACCCGGTCAGCATGGTAAAACCCGTCACTGCGCCGCCGCTGACGCTGCGGGCAACCAGCGCGGCCATACCCGGCCCCGGTACGGCAGCCGCCAGGCCCAACGCCGCAGCGTAAGAGATGATTTGAGCGGTCGTTAACATAAGAATTCCTGTTGTAATTGATCGTCAATGATTTTAGAGATAGTTGCCTGGCAGCCGTTTGAGCGAGAGCCAAATTCAGAACTGTAAATCCGCAGCGTTAGTCACCTATCCTTTGCGGCCCCTGCACTGTGCGGCGATTTTTTTGTGTCGATACCTCACCAATCCCCCTACTTAAATTTCTCTGCATGTCTTTATTTTTCCTTTTAGTTACTTTCTCTTACCAACATTCCTACGCCCTCTTTTATCTTTCCTTCTTACCGCCATGAGTGAGCCGTAAAAGTAGCGGATAATGTTTTTAATACGGAGCGCGAGTCGCCGTGTAGCAAACAATCACTCTCTGGAACGGTATCAATCACACGCCGTTTCAAGATTTGCTCCCGAACATAAACACATTAATTTTCCGAATTTATTATGCAGCAGGCTATGAGGAATTTGTGACCTATATTGCTTGCTTAAACGTGAATTATTGGAAAGAATTACCGATTACAAACCAAAAACAGAAAGGAATGTTCCGCTATGCCGCTTGATATGACAGAGATGAAGATCCTCCGGCTGTTGCAGGACGATGCCCGGGTAACCAATCAGGCATTAGCGGAAAAAATAGGCATGTCGGCTTCTCCGTGTTGGCGCAAAGTCCGTAAGCTTGAGGAAGAGGAAGTTATCCAGGGCTACCGTGCCGTGTTGGATCGTAAAAAAATCGGCCTGGGCGTGATGGTATTTATCCGTGTCGCTATCGACAGTCACAGTGAAACGGAAGCCAAGAAATTTGAGGAAGAGGTGACGGCACTGGAAGATGTGGTGGCCTGCTACAGCATCGGCGGCGATGCTGATTTCTTGCTGCAGGTCGTAGCTTCCGATCTGGATTCGTATGCAGATTTTGCCATGTCGGTAGTCCGCAGATTGCCCAGCATTAAAGAGATGCAGAGCATGTTCGTCTTAAAAGAGATCAAACCACTGGTGTCTTATCCGATAAAGAAAGCTGCCCAGACTAAAAACGGACAGTGAAGAAGGGATGCTTCTACCGTTTACCCTGGAGTGATAGTTCCGACTATTCATAAACTTTGGGTAGAGAGAATTTGTTTTAAGCTGCCTGTACGGCAGTGAACACTCACCGGCTGTCGGCATGGTTAGCAAATGACTGACATTGATTAATAATGAAAAATATAACTCTTCTATTCATAAGTATTTCCTGGTCCCAGTTAAATAAATCAATAAAAACTTTTGATATTTATCTTGTCAATATAAACAATTAAAACTCAATGATAATCACATAATTAAACCTTTCAGTAAATACATTTCTTATACAATACCTTTAATTTGCATTTTACATTCCTAGACACATAAACCTTGAAATTAACTTACATGCTCAAGTGCACACTTCACACATATCACACCAACCATTTGTTGAATGTATAAAAGTTCTTAGGTATGTTATTTTCATACTATTAAATGGGGAGCAATGGATGGATTATGTTCTGGTGTTAACATTTAGCAGCGAGGAGTTGGTATCTAACTTGGGCGGCCTATCGTGTGATGTCTATTAAAAATCTATTCTCTATGTTAAGTGCCCCGTTAACAAAAGGGCCACTACGGGAAAAAACATGTGTTACATGCCCATTCTACTCCCGCCTCTGCCAGGGAATTACTACCCTTTATAAAAAACCATGCCTTATAATGGTTTCAGTTCTGGCAATATCGCTATTGCTTATCAGAATAGTTATTTCGTTCAGGGTGGAAAAGGAAAGTCAGTAATATGAATAATTTTCTAAAAATCACCATATTTATCATTGCCGTTTTCGCCGCTGTACTGGCTTACTTTTGGCCGATGATAAAAATGAATTTTGCTGGGAGTGCGCATTATACCGAACAGGATCGGCGAGAGTATGAATTTTATACCCCGGAAATATTGCGGGACATGCCGCGGATATCTCAGCGATATGATTTCAACTTTGCGAATGTTACAGGCCCGGCCATGCATGTAAATGCTGTCAGGTTTTATGACACGCGCGACACAAGAAAAATTGATAGCTATCTGATCTCAAAGGATTACAAGAAGCAGGAGACCTGTGATCTGGAGGCCACATGCTGGAAAGCCTCTGATCCACAGGAGACAATTTATGTTGGAACATTGACGGCAGAGGACACCGTACTGGTGCAGGTGGCTTACAGCTTTTACAAGTAAGGAAAGGGAGCTTCAAGGATGAGTAAACGCAGTGATATTATTGATGGTCGCGATGCTGGCTATCAGAGGACAGGCCTGATCTATACGAAAGTCCTAGGCTGGATAGACCTTGGCCATGCCCGTGGCGACGATATCAAAACGTTACTTCGAGATATCGATGCCGGAGAGTCATCCGGTCAGGAACGCTATGACGTGGCATACTCGCAGTCTATGTCCGACCCCGCCATGACACTAAAAATGGGCAAGTTCATTAAGTGGCGTATTAAACGCGGTCGCACTTATGCAGAGCGACAGAGTATCGCCCTAGCGATGATGATGTCACTAGCGGTAAAGTTTGAGAGACTGCAGGCGTCATTCCCAATAAATTTGGTGACAGACAGTGGGTTTAGTGGTGAAGACCTGGTGTCGAATTTACTGGGCTTCTACCGCGTGGTAACAATACAAAACCCGTTCCCGTTCCTGCAACCAGTTAGCAAAGAAGAAGCTCTGATGCGATGGGATTTCTACGGGAAGATTGGCTCTTGGAAAAGCGAGGGCTTTACCCCGCTTTTATTCCCGGATCCTGAGCGATTCCGTTACGCTCAACCTCGGAAAGGGATACTGCCGGCGTTTATGCGTACAGTCGCCCCGTGGACCGATTTTAGGTCCGGTATCGTTGGGGTAGTGAGCGCAAACGGCAATTATATGGATAGAGCGAAGGGGGGAGTATTACCGTATGCGTAATAATAAGCTTGGAATCATCGAGCGAGAACGTCAGTACATGCAGAAAACCACGATAGGTATGAACTGTTTCTAAGCTGCCTGTACGGCAGTGAACGCGAACCTTGTCATTAAGCCATGTAGACGACCTTTCTAAGCTGCCTGTACGGCAGTGAACGGCATTTCTACGTCATCAACGGGCAGGACTTTTTTCTAAGCTGCCTGTACGGCAGTGAACGTGTTAATTCTCGAATGGTTCAGCAAGCTACATTTCTAAGCTGCCTGTACGGCAGTGAACTTCCTGCGCGGACTAAACCCGCACTGGCCTATTTTCTAAGCTGCCTGTACGGCAGTGAACTGGTAGTTGTCGGAGAAATAGCGCTCCAAATTTTTCTAAGCTGCCTGTACGGCAGTGAACATTACTACATCAGCAGGACGCTGAAACGGGAATTTCTAAGCTGCCTGTACGGCAGTGAACGGCCGGCATTGGCCCTCATTCGTCAGGGGTTATTTCTAAGCTGCCTGTACGGCAGTGAACCACCGCGTGGTTGTCGGCGACGCGAATGGTGTTTTCTAAGCTGCCTGTACGGCAGTGAACTGAAAAAAATCGGCGGCAGCGAGTGGATTAAATTTCTAAGCTGCCTGTACGGCAGTGAACGTTAGCAGGCCGAGCACCAGCGCGACGATTGCTTTCTAAGCTGCCTGTACGGCAGTGAACCCGGCGTTCGTGGCACGTGGTCTATCAATTCCTTTCTAAGCTGCCTGTACGGCAGTGAACCGCGACGGTACAGAATCGCTATATCGCTACCATTTCTAAGCTGCCTGTACGGCAGTGAACCACACTGATCCGCAAAGACGGCTTCCGGTTTTTTTCTAAGCTGCCTGTACGGCAGTGAACGAGTTCGACAACTATGCGCGTCTGCCGGGTATTTTCTAAGCTGCCTGTACGGCAGTGAACGTACATAGATAAGATACTAAGGGTACGACTAATTTCTAAGCTGCCTGTACGGCAGTGAACACGCTGCTGCCCAGCAGCGAGTCGGCGGCATTTTCTAAGCTGCCTGTACGGCAGTGAACTGTTGCAGTTTACCGCTAATCAACTGTTTTAACAGCCAAACCCTCATTATTCCACTAAAAACCCTTTTTTCAGACGCTTCAATCCTAACCTGCAAAATCAACAGGTTAGGATTACATGCAAAAAAAGGGTCAGAACCAGGGGATGGTGGCTGTCGCGCTCAGACCGTAGGCGCTGAACTCACCGGCGGTCGGCGTGGTGCGCAGAGTACCCTGCTCGATAAACAGTAAAAACGACTGGCCGTTGGAAAGGCTTTTCAGGCGGATAAACGGCAACGTGCTGCGTTGCTCTTTCACCGCTGAAATACGTTCCTGCGCCTGCTCCATCGTCAGCCAGCCTTTGGCCACCGAACGGCGCTGCAGCCGCTCGGCGCTGCTTTTCACCTGCACGCGACGCACCGTACGATACGCCGCATCTGCCGGCACCGGCAATATTGCGCTGCTTTCGGTATAGTCACGCAAGCCCTTACGCCAGCCGTGCTGCTCCAGCTCGGTCAACGCCTCCTGCGAACCATGCAGACGCAGCCGTTCCCCCAGCGTTTTACCCGCATCGGGAAAACTGACGCCGATGCGTCCCTTACCAACCGCGCCCAACGTCCGGTGCAGCTTGGCGAACAATGCTTCCAGCAGCATCGGCGCGCTAAATTCCGGATCGGGCAGTACGCGGAGTTCGATATAGTGATCCATAGGCTCCCCTTATTCGCCCTTCTCGCCGAACACGCCGCCGCGTACCAGAATCGCCATCACGTAATGCTGCTGCTCCACTTCCGGCACCTGCCCTTTGGTCACCCAGTTATCCAGCAGAGTATAGAAATCCATTTTCTGCTTCGGCTGGCGATAAGCCTTACCGCGGCTGGTGACCGAACCGTAAGGCTCTACGGCGATCGGCCCCAGGTCTAGCTCAACGGCGTCCGGATACCAGGTATCAATCGTGCGCAGGGCGTTGCCCACCTTCTGTGAGTGCAGTGCGGCAACCTCATTGACCTGATAGAGGATTTTGCTTTTCTTGCTGTTGCTGTCCAACACCAGCTCCTGAGACGGGAACACTTCCTGCCCCTGCCCCAGACGCACATAGGCATCCACGCGGAAGAAGGCGAAGCTGTCGCCAGACAGGCCGCGCTCGATCGCCTGCGCCAGCTCGGTCAATGCGCCCTCCGGCTGGCTGAAAGCGCGCAGGCTGTAGTCTTCACCATTAAATTCCCAACGCTTGTCGTTGCTGCTGACACAGATTTTAATCGCCTCGGCGCCCACCCGGTTGCGCCACAGGAAGCGGCCATTAGCCAGGTTTTCCGCATAGCGCGCCGCCAATGCGGCACAGCCGTGCTCGGCAATATAGCCGTTGATACTCTGCGCCAGCGCAGCCTGATAATCCTGATCGTTGCACACCGACGGCGTCGCCAAGTTACCCATCACCCGCAGCGTAAAGCTGACCTTCAGCGTATCGGTATTGAACGGCAGCGCCGCTACATCTACCCGCTGCAGGTTGGCTTTTTGAATCTCGGCGTCCAGCTTGGCCGGATCGCTGGTCAGCGCGTTCTTCAAACGGTTGGAGATAGTGCCGCGCACCGCCTTTTCCTGAATTTTTACCGGCTGCCACTCGTCCTGCTGCCATTGGCCGGCGTACATCATCGCGTCAGAGTTCGCCAGTTTGCGTTCAAAAGCCAGTACGGATGCCGTTTTAATCGTTGCTTTAGCCATGTCATTAATCCTTTAAATTATTCTTCATTAAATTCTGCGTACTCTTCCTGCGCCAACATCACGCCGCGGCACAGGTAGCAGTCATCTTCATGCTGGTATTGCCATAACATCTGCGGCAGATCGCTGATGCGGTGCAAGCTGCGCCATTCGCCGACGCCATATAGCGCTTCGGCAAAACGGAACGGCGTAGCCGCATCCCGGGTATTTTTGACCTCGCCCGGGGCATACAACGGTGAAATCGCCCGGTAACCGGTTTGCAGCGGCACCAGATAGCCGGCAGCCGGCTTCGGCAGGTAACGCCACTCAACGCGCTCGCTCTGCTCATCGCCTTCCGCCTGCTGTTTCAGCGCAGCGAAGTCTAACCAGGCATCCAGCATCTCCGCCTGCGGATTACCCGCACGTAGCGTCTGATAGTGGCTGTACAGCAGTTCGGAGCGATCCAGCAGCGTGAACCCCGGCAATAGCCGACGAGTAATGCGCCGCAGCGCCGCCGGCGTGCTGGGGTAAGCCAAAACGCTGACGCTGCCGATATCGACGATAGTGCCGCCAGCCAGACGCTGAGTCAGACTCAGACGCTGTAGCTCATCCGCCAGTGCCTGCGCGCCGGCTTCTCCACCGTCAATAATGCCGTTGCACTCCATGACCAGTGACACGGTAAGATGCATGCGCCCTTCTTCATTGAACGCCGCCGTTTTGGCCTCTTTGGTTAACGGATTACGCGTCAGGGCAAACACTTTGTCGTAACCGGAAGAGTACGCCTGCAGCTGTTGCTGATGGCACACCACGCCGCAGTTATCCAGCGTCAGGCCACGGCTGTGCTGCAGCTTGCGCGACAGCGCATGCGTAAAGCCAAGAAAATGGCTGATAGCCGGAAAACCATAGGTCAGGCCCGCGATGGCGTTGGCGTTCTCCACGCGAACATGACGCAAAACGATTAACGAACTCATAGCGCCGCCTCCGCCCACTCGGCCTCAAACTCACGCAACCGCTGCTTAAATAGCGGTGCCGTTGACCATTCCCTGCGTTCCACTTCGCTAAACAGCATCTGTTCATGCTCCAGCTGTCTGTTAAGCCAGACGCCAAAGTCCAGCGCGATCTCTCGCTGCCAGTCGCCGGCCTCACGTTCCGCGCGGAAATCCGGATCGTCGCGCCCTCTTAACGGATCCAGCCACAGCTGCTGGGATCGCTTCAGGCGGCATTCGGCCCCCGCGCTCCAGCCGGCCTGTGCTTCCAGGTTCTGGATGCCGGCGGCGTAGCTGAACAGCATATCAATCACCTCATCAACGCCGGCCGCGCGTCGCTGACGGATCTCCCGAGTTTTTTCCCGTGGCTGGACGCTGAGCAGATAGGCACGCAGCTGCCGTACGGCATCGCGCGCCATCGCACTGAACTCGCTGCTGCGGTAAAAAATGGAGGTATGCTTTAACGGCGGTTTGCTCTGCGTCACCCACTGCGGTGCGGCGCAGTTCAACAGCCAGTTACGGCCGCCGCGCGTGCTGTTAAGGTAAGAAATATTCTGCGGTTTGGTACCACCCATGCTTTGCACCGCCAGATTGGGGTACATCACCCGCGCTTCCGCATGCCATTTTCCCGCTCTCACCGCGGCGGAAATCTCCTTTGCCTGCTCGCTAAAACGCGCCTGTGCCAGACGCTGATGCAACGCCTGCGCCAGTGAGGAGGAGAACAGTGGACTCAGCAGGTGATACTGGTTATCGCCGATCGGGAAATAGAGCTGTTTTGCTAACGCATGGGAAGCGGGCTGTTTGTTGGTCAGAACCTGTTTAAAGCCACTGACCCACAGCTCTAACTGCTGCTCACTCTCCGCCAGCACCGCCAGTGCGCTATGGTCACCGCGGTTAAGCTGGGCGATCAGCGTGTCGCCCTGATATTCCATTTGCAGCAGCTTGGCGACGTCCAGCGCGGCGGCGTTGCCGACGGCATCGATCGCCGGCTGGCGCAGCGTTGCGGTGCCTAAGTAACGGGCATCGTTATCCTCCTGCGCTGCAAAAATGCTGCTGCCTTTGGCATCGCTGTGAGTAAACTTCAGCGCATGAGTCACCAGACCGATCTGCCCGGCGCGACTCGCCGCATCCGTCAGCCAGTTACGAACCTCATAACGCTGTTCCAGCTCGCGCCGCTGCTCAACCGCCGCTTGCCTGACAGCGGCAATTTCCGCCGCGTCACTTAACCCGGCCAGCTTTTTCTCCGTGTCTTTATCGAAGGCTTCCAGTTTCGGCTGCTTTCGGCTTTCGATGAAAGCAACAATTCCTTGATTGGACATGCTAACCCCTTTTCAAAAACCAAGACTGATCAATGATTAAAAGTGATTGAAAAAATTGAGAAAGATTGCTGCTTGCCTAATGAGGCCGAATCATCATTCACAATCATATTACTAACGTTTGACTTTGAAAGTATTATGCCTACAGCCAAGACCAGCAGCACAAAAGCAAGTCTCTGATACATTAATATTCACCTAGATAATTTGTTTTCATCTATATTCAAAGAAAATCAAATCTGGATGAATTGTATACTCATAACCAGACACTCTACAAGGATAAAAACACTCGATACTTGTTCTTCGAACTTCTCTCTCAAGTAAATATATTTATGTATAATAAAGTGACTATCGAACAGATAGCTTAGAAATAGATGATTTTATCTCAGCTAATTCAATCAGTTAATCACTGCCGTACAGGCAGCGGCGCACTCATGCGAGTGCGCCAAACACGCCCAACAGCGGGTGGTAATGCCATAACGCATCCCCTTCCTTGCGGCGTAAGCAGACTTCGCCAAACTGCTGGCTGATGTCGCTCAGCTCCTTGTTCAACTGCTCCGCCAGGCGTTGATACACATCGAAATAGTCCAACCTAAACCACGCACTGACGCCGTCGGCCAGGGTCAACGGCACCGCGCGGAATCCGGCGCTCTCCCGCCACTGCCCCGGTTGCAGATCGGGAAACTTGAAGCACGGCGTATCTCCTTCTTCCGCAATCCACAGGCAGTGACGCTCATCGGGCGCAGAGTATCGGAACGGCGTCAGCCGTTGCTGCTCGCCGCTCCAGGTCGCCTGTTCACGCCACCACTGCGCGGCGTAATAGGTTTTTTGCCCTTTCAGCCCCTGTAGTTTGACCCGCAGGCTGTAATGCTCCAGATCGACAAAGTTCTCTTTATAAGACAGCGGTCTGCGCTCCTGAATGCGCGGGATGGCGCTGACGGCCTGATACTGCTCAGGGCGCAGGATATCGTTGAGATCGTGGCTGTTCAGCACCAAGGCGGCGGACTCAAAACCCGGTCGCGTATAGGCAGGTTCTGCCCCGCGCAGCGCCCGGATGTTTTGCCGCAGCACCCATAGATTCGCCGTCTCACCAGGCTGCCGGCGGTGACGCTGAATACGCCCCGCCAGCTGAATCAGTGAACGCATTGAGCTTGGCTCGGCCAGCGCCCAGTCGTAATCATGATCGCGACCGACTTCAGCCACCGAGGTTGCCAGCACCACAAACAGCTGGTTTTGTTCAGGATAACGGCGCAGCGCCTGCGCAATCTCCGGAATTTGCCATAGCGCCTGCGGATCGTAACGCGTCAGCGTCTGATCCAGACGCTGCTCGATATGTGAACGCATCATCAGCGGATGCTGACTGTGATAGACGCAGTAGTGCACCCGCGTATCCGCCGGTGACGGCGTATTCATCAGGCGCTGAGCTACCGCCACCAGCGGATCGATATTCGCCATACGCACAACGCCCAGTGATACGCGTTGTCCGGATGGATGGCATTGATGATGATCGTGATGAAGGCGTTGCATCGCCGTTGAAAACGCCGCAGCCACGCTGTCCAACACGTCACCGGGGCGCTGGCTGAGGGACTCAACGGGCATCAACGCCATCTGACGCAATACCGGCGTGACGCCCAGCCGCTCAACGCGACGCGCGACAAAAGCACCGTGCGCCAGCTTAAAGCCGCCGGCGTCGACGATATCCTGCTGCATGGCTTCATGCTCATCAAACCAGGCGCAGCAGACATTCAGCTGCGTGTCGGGCTGACCGCACACCTGCTGATAATCCTGCCGGCCGGCGCGGTAGGCGTTAAACAACGCTTCAATCAGCGCCGGCGGCAAAGTGGCGGAAGAGAGCAGCACCCGGCTGCCCAGCATGCCGGCCCAGTTGACCAACCGGCACAGCGCCGGCAGATCGTTAAGATCAAAATCATCCGGTTCATCCAACACCAGATCGGCGGTCAACAGGCGCAGCATCGGCGCGATCTGCTGCCCGCCGCGCACGCCTTCCGTCGCACCAATCAGGTGGTCGATAGTGGTCACCAGCACCGGTGCGCTAAGCAATTTATTTAACGGCGTGCGGTTCTGCAGCCAACGGCTCAGTCGCCCGTCGTCCAGACTGCCCTCATAACTGACATAGTGATGCTCCGCCAGCAACGCTTCGGTCGATGCGCTGCCGCCCGGCACGGCGTCTTCCTGCCGTAGCTGATGAAGCTGGCTGACCGCCGCAGAGCCAATCAGCACCGCCAGATCGTCATCCTGCAGATGCAATTTATCCCGCAGCGCATCGCCAGTTTGTAAAGTCAGCGTACGCAGCCCCAGCGCTACCGAGAAACGGCAGCCCAGCGCCTCATCAGCCAGGGCATACATAATGCGCGCATTAGCAAAGGTCTTGCCGCAGCCGGTCGATGCCATATTGACGCCGAAAAAGCCCTGTCGCGCGCTGCGCTCCCGCAGTGCGCTGGCCACGTCGAACGCCTTATCCTGCCAACGAAAGCGCTCCTGCGTGCTGCGGCGCTGGAAGCCTTTATGGCGGGTTATCGCCGGCAATGTCCGGCGAATCTTCGACAAACTACGCCCCAGCAGCAGCGCATTGTGTCCAACGCCGATGGTGTGCTCATCCAGCTTCTGTTTTAGCCGGCCGCTCTGCCGGTCACTGTTGGCGTAGGCGCCGTAGCTGTCATCCTGCCAGGCGGCAGTCGCCGTCGGTAATGATGAATAGTGATGATCCGCCAGCATCAGCGTCAGGCGGGCCATATGGCTGGTAAAGCGCTGTTGCAGTACGCCGTATTGTAATAACGCCGGCTGCAACAGGGCGCGCCGGGCAAATTTATGCGCCGATACGCGCCAGTGCCGGCTGCGTATCGGCGTACCGTCGGGAAATGTCCACACCGCTTCCCTGTCCGCCCGGCTCCAGTCGTTAAGCTGATGGTGGGTGGCGTTCCACACCGCATCCAACTGCCGGGTGAGCCAGATATCCATCTGCATCGGATCCGGCGCATATTCAACACCAAGATAGGTCGGCAGGCGGTGATGGGAAACGATCAGCCAAGCCACGGTGGTTGCCAGCGGCGGCAATGCGGCAAAAGGAGAACAGTCCGGCATGAAATCGTCAGCGGCCAACGCGTTCAGTATGCGCGCATCATCGTCGGCATCGATTTCGCTCAACGCCGCCAGCCACTCCCGATCGCCGCGCTCCCCCACCCAGACGCAAAACAGTCGCAGCGACACCCACTCGTGCCGGTAGGGCTGATAGCCTTTGGCCTGGCCGCGCAGCCCCTGCTGGAACAGGGCATTGGCCTTGCCAAAGTCGTGAAACAGGCCGGCGATGGCGGCCAGCAGGCTGATGCACTCCGCGCTGCGCCACTGGTCTTCGTCCTGGCGGCGTAAAATATCGCGCTGCGTGGCGTTGGTCGGCACCGCACCCTGACGGTTAAAACAGCGCTGGTTGCCGACAATCCACAGTAATTCGGTCTGGTTGGCGCTTTTGATCCAGTGGCAGGCCACCGCCGTGTTGCGCCGCGCAGTTTTGCGCAGCAGCCGGCGCAACGTGTTCAAGCCTTCCAGCGTGATTGCCGTTTGCCATGTTCGATCGCCACGGCGTTCGGCAAACTGATCGAGAATACGCCGCGTTTCCACCAGCGCCCGTTTGCTGCACTGCGCCACCAGCATGATATTCATTGCGCCACCTGGCTCAGTTGCTGCGCCGTATCCTGCAGGGCATCGATCATGACGTCCAGCGCCTGTGCCTTCTGGAAACCGTTCAGGCAGCGCTGACGAAAGGTCTGTTCGTCCTCCCCCGCCATGGCGGCGATAAACGCCTGCGGCAGGATCAGCGCGTCTTTAATCAGGTCGGCCACGTCAAACACCAGGCCGCCGCGCCGGGTTTTGCCGTGCAGCACCGCCAACCCGTGGGGTAAGCCGATAACCCAGGTCGCCACCGCCGCCAGTCCGTAAGCCAGATAATTACCGTGGTCGAGAAAGCGGTTGGCGACATCCGCCCCGCCGCCGCGCTTGGCGCGGGTAAAATCGCCGTAGCTCACCGACTGCGCCGCCAATTTATATAATGCTTTGGTCATCACCGCTTCCTGCGTTAATAAATCGGTGCCGTTGCGACAGTCGGCGAGGTTATTTTCATAGCGGGATAATAATTGCAGCAATCGCTCCTGGGATAAATTAAACCCGTCTTCACGCTGCATGGCCGGCCCCAGCCAGTGCTGTTTTATCTGTGCGATACGCACGCGCTGAAAAGCAATGGCCGCCGCCAGGCGGGATTGTTCGTCAAACCAGAAGCTCACCCAATGCTGTAAATATTCAGTGGGACGGTATTCGCTCTGCGAGGTCAGCCAGGATACGTCAACTTCAACCTCATTGGCCGCATACAGCGGCGTACCGCCGCCCCCACAGAATCCAACCAGCACGCCAGCTTTGGCGAATTCACGCATCGCGGCCTGGGTAACCGACGTGCCGGTGCCCAGCATCACCACCGTGGTATTAGCGATGGGGATATTCCAATACAACGACTGCCGGCCTTCATCCGTGACATATTCCACCCGGCCGCCGTTTACCAGCACCCGGCAGTATTGCAGATAATATAAATTGGCACGCTTGGAGTGCAGGATAGTTTTTAATTCTGACGGCGCAATAACATTGCCCACGGTTATTATTCCTTTCCTATAAAATTAGAAAAATCCATTTTTATGGCGCAATTTTTATGACGTAGCGATAAGCATGCGGCAATGAACCGTTTACCCTCACAGGGGGAAATATAAAGTTCTATTATCTATTTTACTATTGCCGATCTCTTATTTTTGCTAAAAAGTCGCCCCGGCGATAATAATCGCCTGATTGCATATATTTTTACCGGTACAATCGTCCGGTTAGACAGGAAAAGACGAAACGGGGATACTGGGCGCCGTATACCGCCCGGGACGAACCCGCGCGATGATAACTCGCTCAAAGGTAGGAATGAATGGCGGAAAGCACCACCTGGCACCTGTACATGCTGCGCCTGCCAAGCGGCATGCTGTATACCGGCATCACCACCGATGTGCTGCGGCGGCTGGCTCAGCATCAGGCGGGCAAAGGCGCCAAGGCGCTGCGCGGCAAAGGCGAGCTGCAGCTGGCCTTTCACTGCGCGGTCGGCGACCGTTCGCTGGCGCTGCGGCTGGAATACCGCGTCAAGCAGCTGAGTAAAACGCAAAAAGAGAGGCTGGTGTCACACCCGCCTCTGTCTTTGGATTATCTGCTGGTTAAAAACGGTTAAATGGCGCGGCGTAGTCCACGGCACCGCTGACGCCGTCCAGCGCGTCCGGCGCCAGCGGGTAGACCTGGAACGCCTGCTCGCAGCCCGGCCAGCGGCAGCTCAGCCCGTACTCCGCCGCCGGCTTAAAGCCAAAGCGCGCGTAGTAATCCGGCTCGCCCAGCACCACCACCGCCGCGTAGCTGAACTCGTTTAGCGCATCCAGCCCTTCGTAAACCAGCTTCTCCCCCAGCCCCTGACGACGCAGGCTCTCTTCCACCGCCAACGGCGCCAGACCGACCCACTGGCGGTCCTCCCCGGCGACGTCAACCGGGCTGAAGGCGGCATAGCCCACCACGCCGCCTTCGTCATCGGTGGCGACCACGCCCAGCGTCAGCTGGCCGTCTTCACGCAGCTGACGCACCAGGTCGGCTTCATCATCACGCCCGAAGGCGCGGCGCAGCAGAGCGTCGATGCCTGCGGCGTCTACCGGAATCTCGACGCGAATCAGCATGGCGCCACCACTTGGGAAGACGGTTCTGCGCCCTCTTGTAAACCTGCTTCAACAAATTCCGCCAGCTGCAGCAACCCAATGCGCAGCGGTGCCGGCATGGCTTCCAGTTCAATCGCATCCATCAGATTTTTTACATACAGGCCCAATTCGGTATCCCCTTCAATCTGTAGCCGACGCTGGAAAAACAGCGTGTCAGGATCCTGCTTGCGCGCCGCGATCAGGATCAGATCGTTGGCGTCGCCGCTGAAGCTGACGTCGGCTTGTGCATGCTGGCGAACCACCAGCCGATCGTTTTCTACCGTCATAAACCATTGTAGCGCCAGATCCCGCACTTCGATCTTCAGCCACCGTGATTCAAGAAATTCCAGATCGCCATCCGCGAGCGCCTGACGGAACTGCCAGCCCAACACCTGTTCCAGCAGTTGACGCTGCAGGGCGAAAGGGGTGAGTTTGAGCGGCACGCGCAGCAGCGACGGCCCCTGGCGCACAATGCGCGATCGTAGTTTTTCCAACACGGTCATCCACTCCTTCATTACTTAATTAGCGCTATTTTGCCATATTGCAGCCGGGCTTCCGCGGTCTATATCAACAAATCATGCGATTGCGGCTAACGCCCCTTTGTTTATCAATACGCCAGAAACTGCCCCAAATCAAAATCTGTTGCGTATGACTTCACTAAAATTATTCCCCCCGTTAAACATCGCCGCGGCCGTATTGCCCGCGGCGACAACCGTCACAGCGCCTCGTCGCTGGACCAGGATCACAGTATGGAGCTGCTTTGTCCCGCCGGGAATTTACCGGCGCTGAAGGCCGCAGTCGATAACGGCGCCGACGCCGTGTATATCGGTCTGAAGGACGACACCAACGCGCGCCACTTCGCCGGGCTCAACTTCAGCGAAAAAAAACTGCAGGAAGCGGTGGAGTATGTGCATCGTCACGGCCGTAAGCTGCATATCGCCATCAACACCTTCGCCCACCCCGACGGCTATGCCCGCTGGCAGCGCGCGGTGGATATGGCGGCGCAGCTGGGCGCCGACGCGCTGATTCTGGCGGATCTGGCGATGCTGGAGTACGCCGCCAAGCGCTATCCGCATATTGAGCGCCACGTCTCGGTACAGGCCTCCGCCACCAATGAGGAGGCGATTCGCTTCTATCAACGCCACTTTGCCGTGCACCGCGTGGTGCTGCCGCGCGTGTTGTCGATGCATCAGGTGAAACAACTGGCGCGCACCAGCCCGGTGCCGCTGGAGGTGTTCGCCTTCGGCAGCCTGTGCATCATGGCGGAAGGCCGCTGCTATCTCTCTTCTTACCTGACCGGCGAGTCCCCCAATACCGTCGGCGCCTGTTCGCCGGCGCGCTTTGTCCGCTGGCAGCAGACGCCGCAGGGCATGGAATCACGCCTCAACGACGTGCTGATTGACCGCTACCAGGAAGGCGAAAACGCCGGTTACCCGACGCTGTGCAAAGGGCGCTATCTGGTTGACGACGTGCGCTACCACGCGCTGGAAGAACCCACCAGCCTGAACACGCTGGCGCTGCTGCCGGAGCTGCTGGCCGCCAATATCGCTTCGGTAAAAATTGAGGGTCGCCAGCGCAGCCCGGCCTATGTCAGCCAGGTGGCGCGCGTCTGGCGTCAGGCGATCGATCGCTGCATCGCCGACCCCGCCGGCTACCAACCCGACGCCAGTTGGATGACGGCGCTCGGCGCCATGTCTGAAGGCACTCAGACCACGCTCGGCGCCTATCACCGTAAATGGCAATAGCAGGAGGCTGCATGAAATACGCATTGGGGCCGGTGCTCTACTACTGGCCGAAAACCGAGACCGAGAGCTTTTACCAGCAGGCGATGCACAGCAGCGCCGATATTATTTATCTCGGCGAAAGCGTCTGCACCAAGCGGCGCGAGATGAAGGTCGGCGACTGGCTGGCGCTGGCCAAAGAGGTAGCACAGTCCGGCAAGCAGGTGGTGCTTTCCACGCTGGCATTGCTGCAGGCGCCTTCCGAATTAAACGAGCTGAAGCGCTACGTAGAGAACGGCGAGTTTCTGATTGAGGCTAACGATCTCGGTACGGTGAATATGGCGGCGGAGCGCGGCCTGCCGTTCGTCGCCGGCCACGCGCTGAACTGCTACAACGCCTATACCCTGCGGCTGCTGCACAAGCAGGGCATGACGCGCTGGTGCATGCCGGTGGAGCTGTCCCGCGACTGGCTGGGAAAAGTGCTGGAGCAGTGCGCCGAGCTGGGCTTCCGCCGCGGTTTTGAGGTAGAGGTGCTGGGCTACGGTCACCTGCCGCTGGCCTACTCCGCCCGCTGCTTTACCGCCCGCTCGGAAAACCGCGGCAAGGATGAGTGCGAAACCTGCTGCATCAAATACCCGCAGGGGCGCGCCATGCGCTCACAGGAAAATCAGCAGGTGTTCGTGCTCAACGGCATCCAGACCATGAGCGGCTACTGCTACAACCTGGGGAATGAGCTAAACGGCATGCAGGAGTTGGTCGATATCGTGCGGCTGTCGCCGCAGGGCGTGGAAACGCTGACAATACTCGAACAGTTCCGCGCCAATGAAAATGCCGGGCAGCCGCTGGCGCTGACTAACGATAGCGACTGCAACGGCTACTGGCGACGCGTCGCCGGGCTAGAGCTGGTGCGGTAACTGCCGGTTTATCCCCGCTCGCGCGGGGAACACCCACAATCATTGCGCTATTAATATCAAATTTTCGGTTTATCCCCGCTCGCGCGGGGAACACCACTGTTCATGCCTCCAAATCGAGTGAGTCTGCGGTTTATCCCCGCTCGCGCGGGGAACACTCAGGCGTCACGTCCTCAACTTGCGACTGCTCCGGTTTATCCCCGCTCGCGCGGGGAACACTTTTGTCAGCCGGACGACGCCCTCGTAGACCTCGGTTTATCCCCGCTCGCGCGGGGAACACTTCCTCTGCTCGCGTGGTGACGTCAGAAAAACCGGTTTATCCCCGCTCGCGCGGGGAACACATTAAAGGTGACTATCACCGCGTATATTTTAACGGTTTATCCCCGCTCGCGCGGGGAACACTCTGCTGTGCTGGGCTTGCTGACCCGGATCGGCGGTTTATCCCCGCTCGCGCGGGGAACACCAGGAATGCGCCGCTGCCGTTCGCGCCGCGGGCGGTTTATCCCCGCTCGCGCGGGGAACACGGTGCTGATCACGCTGGCCAACGACGGCCAGGCGGTTTATCCCCGCTCGCGCGGGGAACACACTAAATATATCCAATTGAATTATATTGATTTTTTACCACTTAAAAAAGCCACCGACTTTCTACGATAATCTGAAAAATATAACCGATTGAAAAAAAATAACTTTATTTTCACTTCGCCACAGAATAGCCGCGGCACCAAACAGATAATCACTCACCTTCTGCCGCACGTACCGAACAGACTTTATCCTGCAACACTACACCCGCCGTTTCCGGAACAGGTTGCGCAGCGCTACGCTGTTATGCGCCAGCCCCACCCCGATGCCGATCACGGTATACACCGCACCAAGCAGCAGCAGCATCAGCACGTCGTTCCCCACTTCATTCAGCGACATCCCCATCTGGTTCACCCCGGCGATCGCTTTGGTGGCCCAGGTGGAAGGGATGCAGTATGAAATGGCGCGCACCCAGCCCGGCATCGCCTGCAGCGGCCAGATGGTGCCGGAAAGGTAGAAAATCGGCGTGGTGATAAACGCCAGCGTCAGGTAAATCATCTCCACGCTGCGCAAGCATTCGGTCACCAGCTTCCCTAACCCCAGCACCGCCAACAGGAACGGGAAGGTCAGCAGCAGCACCTCCGCAATATTCGCCGTCTGCCGGTAGCCCAGCACCCACGGCCACAGCACAAACAGCACGATGGACAAAAACAGCCAGATCGGCAGCAGCGCCGACAGGCCGCCAAGGTACACCGGGATCGAAGGTTTGCCGCTCGGCGCACTTTTCAACGCGATGCTGACCCGCACGCTGGCGATCAGCAGCGAGTGCTGCAGCAGCATGACCAGCAGGCCGGGGAACACGATCGCCGCAAAGCTGATGCCGGGGTTAAACACGTCCAGCGTCTGCCCCTGAATCGGCGTCATGATGATCTGCGCCTGCCGTTCGCTAAAGCCGCTGCGTAGCAGCAGCGAGGTATTGTATTGACTCAGCAGCTGCTGATAGGCGGCCACCACGTCCTGCTGGATCTGGCCGTTGGCCAGCCGGTTGGTCGCGTCGCCGTACACCGGCACCACGATGTTCTCGCCGTGCAGGATCTTCTTCTCCAGATCCACCGGCATAATGATCACCGCAAACAGCTCGCGCCAGCCCAGATCGCGCTGGGCCTGCTCCAGGCTGTCGTAAGTTTTGATGGCGACTTTCGAGGTGGCGTCCAACTGGCGGATCAACTCACGACTGGCGCTGCTGTAATCCTGGTCGATCACCCCCACCGGCAGATCCCACACCGAACGGTTGGCGTACACCAGGCTCATCACGCACAGCGACAGGATCAACATCAACCACATCGGCCGCTCCAGCATGCCGATCAGCACCCGGCTAAAGGTTTGCCAGTAGCTCTTCATTGCGTTCCTCCGTCCTTAGCCAACCGCTTCAGCAGCCGGTTGCGCACCAGAAACGCGGTCACCAGCGGATAAACCAGCAGCAGCGCGCACACGCCGAAAATCGCCCGCGCCGGCACCTGGCGCAAGAAGACGTCAAACATCGCGTACAGCGCATGGGTCAACGGTTCAATATTGGAAATAATCCGCGCCGGCAGCGGCATCGACAGCTCCGGCACCGCCATGCCGGAGTAGGTCATCGCGATACTGACCAGAATACCGATCAGGCTGTAGGCGGTGATCGCGCTGCCGGTAAAGGTAAATAGCAGCAGGCCGATGCTCTGCGCCGCCGCCACGTAGAAAAAGCCAATCAGCAGCATAAACAGCGGGTTGCCGCTGACGCGCGCGTCGAAAATCCCCACCAGCGCGGCAATCTCAATCATC
This sequence comes from Serratia sp. FGI94, assembly GCF_000330865.1. Classification (NCBI taxonomy): domain Bacteria; kingdom Pseudomonadati; phylum Pseudomonadota; class Gammaproteobacteria; order Enterobacterales; family Yersiniaceae; genus Serratia; species Serratia sp. FGI94. Next base: position 443,682 of record NC_020064.1, on the reverse strand, counting down.
AGCAGCGTGGTAAAGCAGATGGTATACGGCGCCAGCTTGCCCAGCAGCGCCAGGCTGAACGGCCGCGCGCTCAGCAGTGACTTGCTGCGCGCCATCACATAGATCATGCAGGTGACGACAAACAGCTGCAGCAGGTGAATGGTCGCGGCGAACTGCTGATAATAGATATAGCTGCCGCTGGCGTTAAATAAGCTGCCGTAGTTGAGCGTCACGTCCGCCAGCTGCGGCAGCGTTTTCCCCATGCTGGCGGCGATAATCGAGCGGTAGCTGGCGTTGGTTTCCGTCATCAGCCCGCTGAAATCCTGGGTGGAATAGAGCCCGGCGCCATAGAACAGGGCGTTGTAATACAGCACGATGCTCGGCTGCTTGCCCGCCAGGGCGTTCGCCTCCAGATCCGGCGGCACATACAGCAGCGCATAGTCCTGCGCGCTGCGCAGCCGGCGCAGCGACTCGCTCAGCCCGCCGTCATGGGCCTCGACGTGGGCATGGGAGCCGGCGTCCAGTTTGCGGATCAGCGACTTCGACAGCGGACTGTGATCGTTATCCACCACCGAAACCGGCAGGTTCAGCAGCGTGCCCTCCGAGAAGTTGCTGCTGATCAGGCCGAACAGCATCAGCGGAAACAGCCAGCCCAGCCAGTGGATCACCGGGCTGCGAAAGGCAACCCGGCACTCCCGGCTAAACGCGTGGCTGAAGCAGCGCCATCCGGCCCTTACTCTTTCCATTGCCATAAGCTGCTCATCCCTGGGCGCAGACCTTCAATCGGCTGAGCCGGGTACAGGCGTACTTCAAAGGTTTTCAGGTCGAAGTCGCCGGTGGCGCGCGTGGCGCGTTTGGTGGCGTAATCCCCCAGCGGCGCGATATAACGCACTTCGGCGTCGATGAGCTTATCCTTCAGCGCCGGTACGCGCAGCTTCACCTTATCGCCCTTGCGTATATTCGCCAGAATGTCTTCCCGCAGGTTAAACACAAAGTAGGCGTCCGGCAGGCGGATCAGCGTCACCAGCGGGCTGGAGGCGTTCAGCAGTTCGCCGACCTCGGCCGGAATCGGCCCCACTTCGCCGTCCACCGGCGCTTTCACCTGCAGGTCGTCGGCCTGCGCCTGCACTTCCAGCAGGTTCTCTTCCGCTGCGCGCAGCGCCGCGGCGTATTGCTGACGCAGCTCAATACGGTCGCCGTTGATGCCTTCATCCAGCTTGGCCTTCGCGTCCTGCACCTGTTGATAGGCGGTATCGCGCGAACGGCGCGAGCTGTCCAGCTCGGACTTGGAGATATAGCCTTTAGCCGCCACGCTGCGGTTGCGGTCGTAATCATGCTGCGCGTTGCGCAGTTCGGCCTGCGCCTGCGCCAGGCTGGCGCGCAGGCTGCGGATGTTCTCTTCGCGCGTGCCGTGCAGCGACTGATCGAGCTGCGCCTTGGCCTCATCGCGCGTCGCCTGCGCCGAACGCAGCTGGGCCAGCAGTTCCGGGCTGTCCAGTTTAATCATCACCTGGCCGGACTTGACGTCATCGCCGCGTTCAATCAGGCGTTCCACCACCCGTCCCTTGGCTTTTGACGCCACGATCACTTCCGGCGCGTCTACTTCGCCCTGCAGCAACAGATCCTGATTATGCGAGCGGAACAATACCGCCATCGCAATGGCGATCACCACCAGCAACAGGGTCAATAAGGTCTTTTTATTCATGCATCAAAGCTCCCTGAGCGTAAGCGGCTGGCGAAAATATGACGGTCCATACAAATATGACGGTCCATACAATGTCGGTCTCTCCCAAAAGGCCGTATCTGCGACAAGGATATCACAAGCACGTATATCCTCTTTTATAACCGCAATTTGCATTATGCTTTTAACGTGAAATTGCAGATCCCTGCACTCGCCCTTTAAGCGATGAAACTTGCAACAATGGACGAATGATATGACACAACACGCATCGGTCCCGCTTTCGGTACTGGATCTCTCCCCCATTCCTCAGGGAGCAAAGGCGCGCGACGCGTTTCACTGCTCTTTAGATTTAGCACAACATGCTGAAAAGTGGGGGTTCCAACGCTATTGGTTGGCGGAACATCACAATATGACCGGTATCGGCAGCGCGGCGACCTCGGTGCTGCTCGGCTATCTGGCCGCCGGCACCGACAGCATCCGCCTAGGCTCCGGCGGTGTGATGCTGCCCAACCATGCCCCGCTGGTGATCGCCGAACAGTTCGGCACGCTGGAGTCGCTGTACCCCGGCCGTATCGATCTGGGGCTGGGCCGCGCGCCCGGCACCGACCAACGCACCATGATGGCGCTGCGCCGCCACCTGTCCGGCGAGGTGGATAACTTCCCGCGCGACGTACAGGAACTGCAGCACTACTTTGCCGAGACGCAGCCCGGACAGCCGGTACAGGCGGTGCCGGGGCAAGGGCTGCACGTGCCGATCTGGCTGCTGGGCTCCAGCCTGTACAGCGCGCAGCTGGCCGCCAAGCTGGGCCTGCCGTTCGCCTTCGCCTCCCACTTCGCGCCGGATATGCTGTTCCAGGCGCTGCGACTGTATCGGGAAAACTATCAGCCTTCCGAACGCTGGCCGCAGCCGCATGCGATGGTGTGCGTCAACGTGATTGCCGCCGACAGCGAGCGCGATGCGCGCTTCCTGTTCAGCTCTATGCAGCAGCAGTTTATCAACCTGCGCCGCGGCGAACCGGGGCCGCTGCCGCCGCCGGTAGACAATATTCATGCGCTGTGGAGCGCTGGCGAGCAGTATGGCGTCGAGCAGGCGCTACGGATGTCGATCGTCGGTGATGAAAATAGCGTGCGTGAAGGGCTGCAGGCGCTGCTGCAAGAAACCGAGGCCGATGAAATCATGGTTAACGGCCAGATCTTTGACCATCAGGCGCGGCTGCGTTCGTTTGAGATCGTCGCGCAGGTGAAGGATGGGTTAACGCGCGGCTAAACGCCGCGCGCCGCGGCGGGGGAATTCTTCCCCCGCCCTTGTTTCAGCTGCGTGAAGGCTGCCCGGCCGCCGCCAGCCGCCGATCGGCGCGCAGCGCCAGCCCGGTGCGCAGCAGCAGCGCCAACATCAGCAGCAGTTCCAGCGCCAGTGCCGCCAGCAAAGCATGCAGGTAGTCGCCCGGCGACACGTGCAGCACCTGCACCAGCACCGTCCCCAACAGAATCGGCCCCAGCCCCAGCGACGTCTGTTGCACCGTCGCCAGCAGGGCGCTGCCGGAACCGGCATGCTCGACCGGCACGTCCGCCAGGCCAATACGGAAGAAGCCGCTGACGATCAGCGCCTGACCGGCGCCAATCAGCAGCGTCGCCGGGATCAAATTGAGAATGCCCGGCTGCGGCCACACCAGCAGCATGGTCAGCATCAGCGCCAACAGCCCGCCGATCTGGATCAGGCAGCCAAGCAGCAGCGCGCGCACCTTGCCGATATGCTCGATCACCATGCTGCTCAGCAGCGAGGAGATAAAATAGGCCACCCCAAGCGCAATAAACGCATTGCCCGACTGGAAGGCGTTCAGCTGCGCGCCCGCCTGCAGCGTCAGCGCCATCACAAACATAAAGCCGCTCCAGCAGGAGAAGAACAAAATAGCGATGGTCAGCCCGAATCTGACGCTCGCCAGCCGCAGCAGCGCCGGCGGCAGCAGCGGGAAGTTATTGCGCCGTTCCTGCCGCAGCTCCACGCGCCACAGCTGCAGCAACAGCGGTCCGCTGAGCGCCAGCAGCGCCAGACACGGCCACGGCCAATGCCACACCGGCCCCAGCGCCAGCGGAAACAGCAGGCAGACGATGGTCAGCGCCAGCAGTAAAGTGCCGGGCCAGTCGATATTGACCGGCCGCTCCGCGCGCGTGTCTGGCACCCAGCGATGGGCGCAGGCCAGCACCAGCGCGCACAGCGGAATATTGATCAAAAAGACGCTGCGCCAGCCGTAGCCGGCGATATTCAGTGAAATCAGCAACCCGCCCAGCACCTGGCCGATGATAAACGCCAGCCCGCCGATGCCGCCGTACAGGGCCATCGCCCGGGCGTGCTCGCGTCCGCGCAGGCAAACGTGAATGGTCGCCATAATCTGCGGCACAATCATCGCCGCGCCGACCCCCTGCAGCGTACGCGCCACCAGCAGCAGCCAGACCGAGTTCGCCAGGCCGCACATCAGCGAGGCCACGGCGAACAGCCGCACGCCCCATAAAAACAGGCGTCTGCGCCCCAGGTTATCCCCCATGCGGCTACCCATCGCCAGACAAACGGCAAACGCCACGCCGTAAACCGCGACGATCAGCTCCAGCTGCGTCGGGCTGGCGTGCAGCGACTGCGCCATCGCATCCAGCCCGACGTTGACGATGGAAAAGTCAATCATCGGCAACAGCTGCCCCGCCAATAAAATTATCAACCCCGCACGGCCCAGACCGGCCGCAGATGATGGTGTGCTCATCGTGTCTTACCCTTGTATCAAACCAGGAATGTGACTAGCATCACCATTAAATTAAACGGGTACCAGTTCTTGATTATCATGGTATAAAAACTACCGGTCTTATTGCGCAGGGAAACTATTTATGTCTGAAACCATATCCCCGTTCGACGCCGGACAGACAGATAACCGCAAGCAGCTGGGCGCCTTTTTGCGCGCTCGCCGCGAAAGCCTGGACCCGAACCGGCTGGGCCTGCCGCGTATGCGCCAGCGCCGCACGCCCGGCCTGCGCCGGGAGGAAGTGGCGCAGCTAGCCGACGTCGGCATTACCTGGTACACCTGGCTGGAACAGGGCCGGGCGATCCAGGCCTCGGCGAAAACGCTGAGCGCCATCGCCCACGCGCTGCAGTGCAATGAGGCGGAAACCCACCACCTGTTCAGGCTGGCGGGGCAAAGCCTGCCGGCCGGCGCCCGCCACGACGGCTGTGAAAAGCTGTCGCCCTACGGGCAGCGGCTGCTGGATCAGCTCGATCCGCTACCGGCGATCATCTCTAACGCACGTTTTGATATTCTCGGCTTTAACCGCGCCTACTGTCTGCTGATGGGCGTCGATCTGGCTACGCTGCCGCCGGAGGATCGTAACTGTATCTATCTGGCGTTCACCCACGAGCAGTGGCGCGCCAGCCAGCTGGACTGGGACGATATCATGCCGAAAATGGTGGCGCTGTTCCGCGCGCAGATGGCGGAGCATCTGGGCGATCCGGTCTGGGAGCAGCAGTTGGCGCGCTATCTGTCGGTCTCGGAGGATTTTCGCGCGCTGTGGGAGCGGCATGAGGTACGCAGCATCGATAACAACGTCAAACGCTTCCTCCACCCGCAGGTCGGGGAAATGAGTCTGCGGCAGAATAACTGGTGGTCGGCGCCGCGCAACGGCGACCGGATGCTGGTGTATATACCGGCGGATGAGCAGAGCGAGCGCCGCCTGCAACTGCTGACCGGCGGCGCGGAGTAACGGCGGGCACAGGCCCGCGCGGTTAACGCTGGATCAGATAGCGGATAGTCGGCCCGTCCTGCTGGATATCCAGCACCGTGTAGCCGTGGTTGCGCGCATCGAGCGGGATGTTATTGATCGACTGTGGGCAATCGCTGATCACCTCCAGGATTTCGCCGGCTTTCAGCTGCGGCATCGCTTCCAGCGTCGCCACCGCCGGGTAAGGGCACGGCTCGCCCAGCATATCCAGACGGTAATCCGGCACTATCGTTTGTTGCGTCATCACATACTCCTCGCACTAACCTGTTCTGTCCGCGCCCTGGCGCGGAAAAAGCGTTTCTCCCACCACAGCATAGCGACCAACGCCAACGCCAACAGCAGGTAAGTCACCAGCAGCCCGCCCGTCGGGCCGAATACCTCCAGCAGGTTGACCTTGTCATAGTCGGTGGCCAACGACGGCGCCAGCGCATCCCAGTAGTAGGCCAGCAGCGTCGCGCCGATGATATTGCCCAGCCCGACCCACCAGTAGTGCACCTGCCCTTCCACCGCACGGTACATCCAGCCGGTCTCGCAGCCGCCGGCCAGCACGATGCCGAAACCGAACAGCAGACCGCCAATCAGCGCGTTCGGCCCGGCCCACATGATTTTGGGCGCCACGCCCAGCTGCACATAGCTGAAGATGCCGATGGCGCTGACCGCCATGCCTAAAATAATCGCCCGCGCCATATGGGTGCGGCCGGTGATCCACAGATCGCGAAACGCCGAGGTGAAGCAAATCTGCGCCCGTTCAATCAGCAGGCCGAAGGCGATGCCGAATAGCATGGCGATGCCCAGCTTCGGCGCATCAAACAGCGTCCACAGCGACCAGGCCGTCATCAACAGGAAGATAACCATCCCCAGACGGAAACGGCGGCGCGCCTGCTGCGGCAGCTGGGTCAGCGGCGCGGCGGCCTGCACTTTCTGCAGTTTTACCGGTACGCGGAACAGCGGCAGCAGGGTAAATTTGGCGCCAAAGTAAGAGCCGACGGCGGTCGCCAGCGCAAACAGCCAGGCGTGCAGCGAAAACTGCGGAATACCGGTAAAAAATGCCGCCAGGTTGCAGCCCATCGCCAGACGCGCGCCAAAACCGGCGATAATGCCGCCCAGCAGCGCCTGCACAATGCGAATGCGGTGCTGCGGCCGGCGCAGCTTGATGTTGTTGGCCCACAGCGCGGCGGCGATGCAGCCGGCGAACATGCCGATAATCATCCGGCCGTCGATGCGCGTCAGCGGCGTGCCTTCCAGACCAATCACTTTGAAATACGCCCACTGCTCGGGATGCAGTCCCAGCCATTGCAGAACGTGGCCGCCCCAGCGGGTAAATTCCCCGGTAACAGCCCAGAAGGTACCGGTCAGGCCAAAGTAGTAAGTGGCCAGCAGACCGGCGGCGATCACCGCCGGCAGCGGCGCCCAGAAACGCACCAGATAGTCAGTTTTAAATTGTTGCCAGTTCACGGCATCCCCTGTCCGTTAAATCATTAAGAAAAACCTTGTAAATGATACGCCATCTGGCGCGGAAAGGCAGATTGCAGGCATAAAAAAACCAGCCCGCAGGCTGGTTTGGTCATGGATTGGCTAATCCTTACTTATGCATCGCCGAAACGACGACGTGGTGCGCGCTCGCGGCTGGCGTTGCCGCCACGACGCTCGCCGTTGCCGGCTGCGTTGCCGCCTTCACGACGTTCACCGAAAGAACGACGTGGGCCGCCTTCACGGCGCTCACCGTTGAACGGACGACGGTTGCCGCCGTCGCGACGTTCGCGGCGCTCGTGCGGCTGTGCATCGCCCAGCAGCTGCATGTTCATCGGCTTGTTCAGAATGCGGGTGCGAGTGAAGTGATTCAGGATCTCGCCCGGCATGCCTTTTGGCAGCTCGATGGTGGAGTGGGAGCCAAACAGCTTGATATTACCGATGTAACGGCTGCTGATGTCGCCTTCGTTGGCGATAGCGCCCACGATATGACGCACTTCCACGCCGTCATCACGGCCCACTTCAATGCGGTACAGCTGCATTTCACCAACGTCACGACGTTCACGACGCGGACGGTCGCCGTCACGACGGTCGCCGCGGCGGTCGTCACGATCGTTGAACTCACGTGGTTTACGCGGCTTGAAGACCGGATCCGGCGGCAGGATCAGCGGACGTTCGCCCTGCGCCATTTTCAGCAGCGCGGCGGCCAGCGTTTCCATGTCCAGCTCTTCTTCCGGCTGCAGTTTAGCCAGCAGTGCACGGTACATATCCAGATCGCTGCTTTCCAGCTGCTGCTGAACTTTAGCGGCGAATTTTTCCAGACGGCGTTTGCCCAGCAGTTCTGCGTTCGGCAGTTCTACTTCCGGAATGGTCAGCTTCATGGTGCGCTCGATGTTGCGCAGCAGGCGGCGTTCGCGGTTTTCCACGAACAGCAGCGCGCGACCGGCACGGCCGGCGCGGCCGGTACGACCGATACGGTGAACGTAAGATTCTGCGTCCATCGGGATGTCGTAGTTAACCACCAGGCTGATACGCTCAACGTCCAGACCACGCGCCGCCACGTCGGTGGCGATCAGGATGTCCAGGCGGCCGTCTTTCAGGCGCTCCAGGGTCTGCTCACGCAGCGCCTGGTTCATGTCGCCGTTCAGCGCGGCGCTGCTGTAGCCGTTACGCTCCAGCGCTTCCGCCACTTCCAGCGTGGCGTTTTTGGTGCGCACGAAGATAATCGCCGCATCAAAGTCTTCCGCTTCCAGGAAACGCACCAGCGCTTCGTTTTTACGCATGCCGTACGCTGTCCAGTAGCTCTGGCTGATGTCCGGACGGGTGTTGATGCTGGACTGAATGCGCACTTCCTGCGGCTCTTTCATAAAGCGGCGGGTGATGCGGCGAATCGCTTCCGGCATGGTGGCGGAGAACAGCGCGGTCTGATGTTCAGCCGGGATTTCCGCCATGATGGTTTCAACGTCTTCGATAAAGCCCATACGCAGCATTTCGTCGGCTTCATCCAGTACCAGACCGCTCAGGTTGGAGAGGTTCAGGGTGCCGCGTTTCAGGTGATCCAGCAGACGGCCTGGCGTACCCACCACGATTTGCGGGCCTTGACGCAGGGCGCGCAGCTGTACGTCGTAACGCTGGCCGCCGTACAGGGCCACAACGTTTACGCCGTTCATGTGTTTGGAGAAATCGGTCATCGCTTCAGCAACCTGCACCGCCAGTTCGCGGGTTGGCGCCAACACCAGGATTTGTGGCGCCTTCAGGGAAGCGTCGATATTGTGCAGCAGCGGCAGCGAGAACGCCGCAGTCTTGCCGCTGCCGGTTTGTGCCATACCCAGCACATCGCGGCCGTTCAACAGGTGAGGAATACACTCAGCCTGAATAGGTGATGGCTTAACATAGCCCAGGTCGTTCAGAGCAGAAATGATCGGAGCAGACAGCCCCAGGTCAGCAAAAGAGGTTTCAAGCTCAACAGTCATGTACACGTGCCTCATTAATAATGGCTGCCAGTCTACATAACTCATCGCGAAAATTTTCAGTCATTTTCATTGAAAAGTGTGAACCGGCTCAAATTAGATTATAAAACGAACAAAAAAGCCCTCACCCGTTAAGGCGATAGCGATGGCAAAACGCCATGGTCTATCCGGCTGATATAAGTGTTCGTCAGCTATTGCTGGTCCGATTCCGATAGGTCGTCTTGTTCTTGGCCCAAAAGCGCCAATTCCAACAATGCATAGCGGTGCTCAACAAAGTTATGAACGTTGTTAGCGACCGTCAGTTTGAACAACGCCGAAGCGGAGTTCTTGTCCCCCAGACTCAGGTAGTGTTTACCCAAATAGAAGTCAGTTTCACTGAGATGCTCAGCGAGCGAAGTGTTATCCGTTGCATCTGCCTTGAGGCGTTCCATCAGCGTGTTTTCGCTGATATCGCCCAGGTAGAATTCGACAATATTCCATCCCCATTGCCCTCTGTCCGCTTTGTCATAACGCTGCTGGAGCGCGCTGACGGCCATCTTGGGATCGATTTCTCTTTCCACCAGGTACAGCCATAACGAACGGAAGGGATCGTTTGGGTCGTCTTGATAAAACGCCTGCAGATCATCCTGCGCCAACGGGAAGCGGCCGCCATAGTACAGTGCGATGCCCCGGTTTAAACGCGCGTAATTGTAAGTTGGATCAAGCTCTAGTACAGAATCAAACGCTTCATAGGCAGCATCAAAATTGCCTGCCTGCGTTAAGTAAATGCCCAGGTAGTTGAAAACTTCCGGCATATCAGGACGTATCGCCAGCGCTTGTGAAAAATCATTGCGCGCCAGTGCACGTAGCCCGAGGCTATCATACAGCACACCGCGCTCATATAAAAGCTGTGCGCGTTCATCGTCCGTCAGTGCCCGGCTGGCAAGAATTTGTTCCATGCGCGCCAGGATCACTTCCTGCTGCAGCGTTGGCTGCAACGGGATCGCCAAAACTTCGTCTTTACGCCAATCATTGTTGCTGCATCCTGCCAGCATGAGCGCTGTCGCAACGTAACACCAGCGTAAGAAAAGCTTCATTTCCCACTCCCGCAGACAAACATTGGATAACGTCCTGTCCTCCGCTTGCTAAAACGCGGATATCCTACCCGCGCGTATACGGACAGCCCCCGCCCTGCGGCGGGGAACTGTCAAAGCTGTGTTACAGTTATTCTGCTTCAGGCGCAGCAGGAGCCGCCTCTTCAGAGGCAGTGGCTTCCTTGATGCTCAGGCGCACACGGCCCTGGCGATCAACTTCCAGCACCTTAACCGGCACTTCCTGGCCCATCTGCAGATAGTCGGTCACTTTCTCAACGCGCTTGTCAGCGATCTGAGAAATGTGTACCAGACCTTCTTTACCGCCGCCGATGGCCACGAAGGCGCCGAAGTCAACGATACGGGTCACTTTACCCTGGTAGATACGGCCAACTTCGATCTCTGCGGTGATCTCTTCAATACGACGAATGGCGTATTTCGCTTTCTCACCGTCGGTCGCTGCGATTTTCACTGTACCATCATCTTCGATTTCAATGGTAGTGCCAGTCTCTTCGGTCAGCGCACGGATCACGGAGCCGCCTTTACCGATCACATCCTTAATCTTGTCCGGATTGATCTTCATGGTATGGATACGCGGTGCGAACTGAGAGATATCGCCGCGCGGCGTGCTGATCGCCTGTTCCATCACGCCCAGAATGTGCAGACGCGCACCCTTGGCCTGGTTCAGAGCCACCTGCATGATTTCGCGGGTGATGCCTTCAATTTTAATATCCATCTGCAGCGCGGTGATACCGTCACGGCTACCGGCCACTTTGAAGTCCATGTCGCCCAGGTGGTCTTCGTCACCCAGAATGTCTGACAGTACCACAAAGTTGTCGTCTTCTTTTACCAGACCCATGGCGATGCCCGCAACCGCTGCCTTGATCGGCACGCCTGCGTCCATCAGCGCCAGAGAGGCGCCACAGACGGAAGCCATGGAAGAAGAACCGTTGGATTCAGTGATCTCGGACACCACGCGAACGGTGTACGGGAAATCTTCCGGTTTAGGCATCATAGCCAATACGCCACGTTTCGCCAGGCGACCGTGACCAATTTCACGACGCTTCGGTGAACCGACCATGCCGGTTTCGCCCACGGAGTACGGAGGGAAGTTGTAGTGGAACAGGAAGCTGTCGGTCTTTTCGCCCATCAGCTCGTCCAGGTTCTGCGCGTCGCGTGCGGTGCCCAGGGTAGCGGTAACCAGCGCCTGCGTTTCGCCACGGGTGAACAGCGCGGAGCCGTGGGTACGCGGCAGTACGCCGGTGCGCACGTCCAGACCACGGATCATGTCTTTTTCACGGCCGTCGATACGCGGCTCGCCACGCAGTACGCGGCTACGCACCACGTTTTTCTCCAGATCGCTCAGCGCGTCCTGGATATCTGCTGCGTCCAGCGTCTCGTCCTGCTCCAGCAGCGCGGCGGTGACGTCTTCTTTGATGGCGTCAACCTGTGCGTAACGATCCTGCTTCTCAGTGATCTGGTAAGCATCGCCCAGACGGCTCTGCGCCAGCTCGGCCACGCGCGCCTGCAGCGCTTCGTTAACCGGAGTCGGCTGCCAGTCCCACTTAGGTTTGCCCACTTCGGCAACCAGTGAGTTGATGTTGTCGATAACCACCTGCTGCTGCTCGTGGCCGAACACCACGGCGCCCAGCATCTGGTCTTCGCTCAGCACTTCGGCTTCAGACTCAACCATCAGCACTGCGCCGGCGGTACCGGCAACCACCAGGTCCAGACGGCTCTCTTTCAGCTCGTCAACGGTCGGGTTCAGCACGTACTGGTCATTGACATAACCCACGCGCGCCGCGCCGATTGGGCCGTTGAACGGAATGCCGGACAGGCTCAGCGCGGCGGAGGCGCCGATCATCGCCACGATATCTGGGTTAACCTGCGGGTTAACGGAAACCACGGTCGCGATCACCTGCACTTCGTTCAGGAAGTGGTCCGGGAACAGTGGGCGGATTGGACGGTCAATCAGACGGGAGGTCAGGGTTTCGCCTTCGCTCGGACGGCCTTCACGACGGAAGAAGCTGCCCGGGATACGACCGGCGGCGTAGGTACGCTCCTGATAGTTAACGGTCAGCGGGAAGAAGCTCTGGCCTGGTTTGGCTTTTTTCTGGCCCACGACGGTAACGAATACGGCGGTGTCGTCCATGCTTACCATGACGGCGGCCGTCGCCTGACGCGCCATCATACCGGTCTCAATGGTGACGGTATGCTGGCCATACTGGAATTTGCGAATAGTCGGTGTCAGCAAAATTTTATCCTTAGATGTGGCGCGCAATCACCTCGACGGCTCGGCGCGCCAGTGAATCACTGACCTTCTCACTACATCCTCGCGACTAATGACAACCCTTATTCACCTGGCGGAATAAAGTCTCTCATTAGCCGCGCGAACCTCTGTAACGGAAGATCCTCGTTAGTACATTAACCTGATTTACTTATGCTTCCTAGAAGAAAGGGGCCAAAATAGGCCCCTTTCCACTGAAACTGGTTCGATTAGCGACGCAGGCCCAGACGCTCGATCAGGCTGGTGTAACGTGCTACATCTTTACGCTTCAGGTAGTCCAGCAGCTTACGACGCTGAGAAACCATACGCAGCAGACCACGACGGCTGTGGTGATCTTTTTTGTGCTCGGAGAAGTGGCCTTGCAGATGGTTAATCTGCGCGGTCAGCAGGGCAACCTGAACTTCGGTAGAACCGCTGTCGTTAGTACCACGACCGAAATCAGCTACGATTTTAGCTTTAGCTTCAACACTTAGAGACATTGTAATACTCCAAATTATAGATAAAAAATGCAGGCGCCGATCTCTAATTCAGCAGCCCGATAATTGGGCCATGCCCCTCAAGCGAGAGTCATGGCCCAAGCTGCGTCATTCTACTCTTAGCGCAGAACGATCGCAAGATGAGGCGTTTTTCGCCGATCAGTCGAAATGCTCGACAACCAGACGCTTAGGCGCCACACGACCGTCGTCGGCAATCTCGCCGACGCCGATAAACTTATGCGCGTCGCCTTCGGTGATGCGCACCATGCCGGAATCCGGCGCGCCGGCGGCCTGCACCGGCTGGCCCTGCTTGACGTAACCGGCCACCGCCGGCAGCAGGTTCACTTCCGGGAAGTCGGCGCACGGGCTGTCCATCGGCATCAGCAGCGGATCGAGCAGCTCGCCCGGCGCTACGCCTTCGGCCTGCGCCTGTTCCAGCAGCGCGTTCAGCTGCTCCAGCGTCACCATCCGTTCGATCGGGTACTTCGCCACCTGCAGACGGCGCAGATAAATCACGTGCGCGCCGCAGCCCAGCAGTTCGCCTAGGTCGTCGGTAATGGTGCGGATATAGGTGCCTTTGGAGCAGTGAACTTCCAGCTCCAGCTCATCGCCTTCCCAGCGGATAAACTTCAGCTCGTAGACCGTAATGCTGCGCGCTTCGCGCGGCACTTCAATGCCCTGGCGCGCATATTCGTACAGTTTTTTACCCTGATACTTCAGCGCGGAGTACATCGACGGCACCTGCTGGATATCACCGCGGAAGGTCTCCAGCGCCGCATCAAGCTGCTGTTGGGTGATATTCACCGGGCGTTCCTGCACGATCTGACCGTCCGCGTCCGAGGTGTCGGTACGCTGCCCCAGGCGGGCAATCACCCGATAGCGCTTGTCGGAATCCAGCAGGAACTGGGAAAACTTGGTGGCTTCCCCCAGGCAGATCGGCAGCATGCCGGTCGCCAGCGGGTCGAGCGCGCCGGTATGGCCCGCACGGTTGGCGTTATAGCAACGCTTTACTTTTTGCAGCGCGTCGTTGGAGGACAGGCCCTGCGGCTTGTCCAGCAACAGTACGCCGTGGATATCGCGGCCGCGGCGACGAGGGCGACTCATTAAGCCTCCTCGTCATCGCCTGATGCGGAGCGACGCTCGGCATCATTTTTCACCACGTTGCTCACCAGGTTGGACATACGCATGCCTTCAACCAGCGAGTTGTCGTACGCGAAGGTCAGCTCCGGCACCACACGCAGGCGCATCGCCTTGCCCAGCAGCGTGCGGATATAGCCGGACGCGTCCTGCAACGCCTTAACGCCCTTATTCACCAGATCGGGATCGTGGTTTTCCGTCAGCACATTGAGGAAGGTAACGTAAACTTTGGCGTACGCCAGATCGCGGGAAATTTCAACGCCGGAAACGGTCGCCATGCCTACGCGTGGATCTTTGATTTCACGCTGCAGAATGATCGCAATCTCTTTCTGCATCTCTTGCGCGACGCGCTGGCCGCGGCTGAATTCTTTTGCCATGTTATTTTCTCCAGACAAATCGGGGGGCACAAAGGCCCCCCAGAACAGATTAAGCAGATGTGCAACCGTTAATCGATGGTGCGCTGGATCTCGATGATTTCGAAGACTTCGATCATGTCGCCAACGCGCACGTCGTTGTAGTTCTTCACGCCGATACCACATTCCATGCCGTTACGGACTTCGTTAACGTCATCTTTGAAGCGACGCAGGGATTCCAGCTCGCCTTCATAGATAACCACGTTGTCGCGCAGGACGCGGATTGGGTTGTGACGCTTGATGTTGCCTTCGGTAACCATACAGCCGGCGATAGCGCCAAATTTCGGTGATTTGAACACGTCACGCACTTCGGCCAGGCCGATAATCTGCTGTTTGTACTCAGGTGCCAGCATGCCGCTCATCGCCTGCTTCACTTCGTCAATCAGGCTATAGATGACGGAGTAGTAACGCAGATCCAGGCTTTCTGCTTCGATCACGCGGCGCGCAGAAGCGTCGGCACGCACGTTGAAGCCCAGGATGATGGCGTTGGATGCCGCAGCCAGCGTCGCGTCGGTTTCGGTGATGCCACCTACGCCGGAGCCGACAATCTTCACCTTCACTTCGTCGGTGGACAGCTTCATCAACGCATCGCTGATCGCTTCGCAAGAGCCCTGTACGTCGGACTTCAGCACGATGTTCAGCTCGGAAACCTCACCGTCGGTCATGTTGGAGAACATGTTTTCCAGTTTGGATTTCTGCTGACGCGCCAGTTTGACTTCGCGGAATTTGCCCTGACGATACAGCGCCACTTCACGCGCTTTCTTCTCGTCACGCACCACGGTCGCTTCATCACCCGCCGCCGGAACGCTGGACAGACCCAGAATTTCCACCGGGATGGATGGGCCGGCTGAGGTCACTTCACGACCCAGCTCGTCGCGCATCGCACGCACGCGGCCGTATTCGAAGCCACACAGGACGATATCGCCTTTGTTCAGCGTACCTTCCTGTACCAGCACGGTCGCTACCGGACCGCGGCCTTTATCCAGGAAGGATTCGATGACCACGCCGCTCGCCATACCGGTGCGCACCGCTTTCAGTTCAAGAACTTCAGCCTGCAGCAGGATAGCGTCCAGCAGCTCATCGATGCCGGTGCCTGCTTTCGCAGATACGTGGACGAACTGCGCTTCACCGCCCCACTCTTCCGGCATGACGCCGTACTGGGACAGTTCGTTCTTCACGCGCTCAGGATCGGCTTCCGGCTTGTCAATCTTGTTGACCGCCACCACCAGTGGCACCTTGGCCGCTTTCGCGTGCTGGATAGCCTCGATGGTCTGCGGCATTACGCCGTCGTCCGCCGCCACCACCAGAACCACGATATCGGTCGCCTGAGCACCGCGGGCACGCATGGAGGTAAACGCGGCGTGGCCCGGGGTATCCAGGAAGGTGATCATGCCGTTATCGGTTTCAACGTGGTAAGCACCGATATGCTGGGTAATGCCGCCCGCTTCGCCCGATGCCACCTTGGTGGAACGGATATAGTCCAGCAGAGAGGTTTTACCGTGGTCAACGTGGCCCATGATGGTCACGACCGGCGCACGCGGTTCAGCAGCGGCTGCACCGGTGTCGCGATCGCTCATCAGCGCTTCTTCCAGCTCGTTCTCACGACGCAGGATAACTTTGTGGCCCATCTCTTCGGCAACCAGCTGTGCGGTTTCCTGATCGATAACCTGGTTGATGGTCGCCATCGCGCCCAGCTTCATCATGGTTTTGATAACCTGGGAGCCTTTCACCGCCATTTTGTTGGCCAGTTCGGCCACGGTGATGGTTTCGCCAATCACCACGTCGCGGTTAACCACCTGAGCCGGCTTGTTGAAGCCCTGCTGCAGGGTGCTTGGCTTACGGCGGCCTTTACCACCACGGGTAACGGCGCGCGCTTCTTCGCGATCCGCTTTGGATTCGGACAGCTTGCTGCCTTTCTTCTGCTTGGCGGATTTGCCGCCGCGGCTGCGGCTGCGGCGATCGCCTTCAACCTTGGCATCGTTCTCATCTTCCGCGGCACGCGCGTGCTGGGAGGTGGTCACGTGGTAGTCTGCAGTCTCAGACTCGGAGGTTTTTTCAGCGGCTGCCCACTTCTCGCCGTTTTCTTCCGCCATGCGGCGCGCTTCTTCAGCAACGCGCTTGGCTTCTTCTTCCACCTTGCGGCGCACTTCTTCTTCGGCTTTACGCTTCAGTTCTGCGGCTTCGGCTTCGCGGCGCGCTTTTTCAGCCTGAGCTGGCTTGGTCATTTCGTCGGTTTGTTGATTGGTCACTTTTTCTTTTTCCGCTGCATCACGCTTAGCAATTTCTGCGGCCTCACGTTTGGCTTGCTCTTCGGCTGCGCGCTTCGCTTCTGCTTCGCGTTTGGCGAGCTCTTCCGCTTCGCGCCGTGCCTGCTCTTCCGCTTCACGCTGTGCCTGCTCTGCCGCTTCCGCCTGTTGAGCTTCTTGCGTATCGCGATTTACATAAGTGCGTTTCTTGCGGACCTCAATTTGCACCGATTTACTCTTACCGCCGGTGCTCGGGATATTCAAGGTGCTGCGCGTTTTACGCTGCAGCGTCAGTTTACTCGGCGCGCTGCCGTGCTCACGGTTCAGGTGCGCCAGTAAGGTTTCTTTCTCTTGCTGGGTAACAGAGTCGGTTTCAGACTTGTTGATCCCTGCATCAGCAAACTGCTGTACCAGGCGATCAACCGGAGTCTGAATCTCTGCTGCCAGCGATTTTACGGTTACATCTGTCGTCATGCTGTTCCTTCCTGCTACAGTTATTACGCGTTGTCGCCAAACCAACAGATATTACGGGCGGCCATGATCAGCTCGCCGGCTTGCTCATCGTCAAGCCCTTCAATATCAGCCAGATCGTCAACACCCTGCTCGGCAAGATCTTCCAGCGTACAAACCCCACGCGCGGCCAGTTTAAAGGCCATGCTGCGCTCAAGCCCTGGCAGGCTGAGCAGGTCTTCAGCAGGCTTCTGGTCACCCAGGCTTTCTTCCTGAGCCAGTGCCAGCGTGGTCAATGCAGCTTTGGCGCGATCGCGCAACGCTTCAACCGTATCTTCATCCAGACCGTCGATTTCCAGCAGCTCATTGATTGGCACATACGCCAACTCTTCAAGCGTTGAGAAGCCTTCTTCGACCAGTACGGTGGCGAACTCTTCGTCGATATCAAGATACTTGGTGAAGGTATCAATGGCGGCATGAGCCTCGGCCTGGTGTTTGGCCTGCAGATCGTCCGCCGTCATCACGTTCAGTTCCCAGCCGCTGAGCTGAGAAGCCAAACGCACGTTTTGGCCGTTACGGCCGATCGCCTGTGCCAGATTGCTGGCTTCAACGGCAATATCCATAGTGTGCTTGTCTTCGTCCACCACGATAGAGGCGACGTCTGCCGGCGCCATGGCGTTGATCACGAACTGCGCAGGATTGTCGTCCCACAGCACAATATCAATACGCTCGCCGCCCAGTTCGCTCGATACGGCCTGAACGCGAGCCCCGCGCATCCCCACGCAGGCGCCGACCGGGTCGATACGCTTGTCGTTGGTTTTCACGGCAATTTTCGCACGGGAACCCGGATCGCGGGCTGCCGCTTTAATTTCGAGCACTTCTTCGCCGATTTCCGGCACTTCGATGCGGAACAGCTCAATCAACATTTCCGGACGGGAACGGCTGACGAACAGCTGCGCGCCGCGCGCTTCAGGACGCACCGCATACAGTACGCCGCGGATGCGGTCGCCCGGACGGAAGTTCTCACGCGGCAGCATGTCCTCACGCAGGATCACGGCTTCCGCACTGGTGCCGCTGCCGTCAGAGGCTTTGATATCCAGGGAGATGTTGTCGCGGTTTACTTTTTTCACCACGCCGGTGATGATTTCGCCTTCGTGACCGCGGAATGCGTCGACCACCATCGCACGCTCGGCTTCACGCACCTTCTGGACGATAACCTGCTTCGCGGTTTGGGTGGTGATGCGGTCGAAGGTCACGGATTCGATCTGATCTTCGATAAAACCGCCCAGCTCGATGCTCGGGTCTTCAAACTGCGCGGCTTCCAGCGTGATTTCACGCGTTGGCTGGGTCACTTCGTCTACGGCAACCCAACGGCGGAAGGTGTCGAAGTCGCCGGTTCTGCGATCGATGCTAACGCGAACGTCGATTTCCTGCTCGTATTTTTTCTTGGTTGCGGTGGCTAATGCGGTTTCCAACGCTTCAAAAATCTTCTCACGCGGAAGGGATTTCTCATTGGAAACTGCTTCAACAACAGCCAGAATCTCTTTATTCATCCTAGTTGCCTCATCCAAACTTTAAAAGTGGGGTACCAGATTCGCTTTCTGAATATTGCTCAGCGCGAACACTTCATCTTTCCCATCCACAGTAACCGTGATCATTTCGCCATCGACGGACTTGATGATGCCCTGCCATTTGCGACGGTTCTGTACCGCCATGCGCAGCACCATACTGACTTCTTCACCGAGGAAACGCGTGTAGTGTTCTGCGGTGAACATCGGGCGATCAAGGCCAGGAGAGGAGACTTCCAAGTTGTAAGCGACGGTGATCGGATCTTCAACGTCCAGCACCGCGCTGACCTGGTGGCTGACATCAGCACAATCATCAACATTGATGCCGTCATCACTATCAATATAGATGCGGAGCGTAGATTGGCGCGCACGAATAAATTCGATGCCTACAAGCTCAAAGCCCAACGCCTCTACCGGTGCCGACAGCATCTCTGTTAATTTTTGCTCTAACGTGGACAAGCCCACCCCCAAGACATAAAAAAAGGGCTAAATAGCCCAGTGATTCTGTTGCCAAATAACAAAAAACCCCGAAAAATCGGGGCTTTATGCAACTGGACCCTGTTTGCCGCGCTGCGGCTTCGGTACAACTTTCTGACAAGTGTCATTTTCAAATGTTGTTCGAGAAAAGCGGATTCAATCGAAATAGTGTATTTGAAAATAAACACTTCAAAGGAAAGTGGTTGCGGGGGCCGGATTTGAACCGACGACCTTCGGGTTATGAGCCCGACGAGCTACCAGGCTGCTCCACCCCGCGTCCGAAATCGTGGCAAATACTACGCTGATAATCGCAAAATTGCAAGTTATCTCTGGGATTTGGTACCGAGGATGGGACTCGAACCCACAAGCCCGTTAGGGCACTACCACCTCAAGGTAGCGTGTCTACCAATTCCACCACCTCGGTACTGATTCTTTTACTGCTACGGCCGTTGATGCCTGACACCAACCACCGTTTAAAACTTTTTTGCTGCTTACTGCGGGATATCGCTGCTCGGCTTGGCTGGTGCCGCCGGCGCGGTAGTCTGCTCGGTTTTCACCGGCTGACCGAGGTTTTCCCACTCGCTGCCTTTTTTGCTCTGGTTGCTGCTCAGGTTGCCCAGAATCAGGCTGATGACGAAGAACAGCGTCGCCAGCACGGCCGTCATGCGGGTCATGAAGTTACCGGAACCACTCGAACCGAACAATGTGCCAGATGCACCTGCTCCGAATGAGGCTCCCATATCAGCGCCTTTACCTTGCTGCAGCATGATCATAGCAACAAGCCCGATCGAAACCAGCAGGAAAATTACCAGAAGAGCTTCGTACATAGTCGTACCCGTATCCTTGCGGCATCACCGCGTGCCAAATGCTTCTCGCCCCATAAGCTTCTAGTCAGAAGTCGCAGACGTTATGTAAAACCGCCTATTGGAGCGGGTGTGAATACTAACCAAAGGCGTCACAGCGCGCAAGGGCAATTTACCGCCACCGGCGCGATTGCGGAAAAAAACAGCAACCCGCGGCCATTTACCCGCCCAAACGCACGGTTTGGGCGTTAACCGCCTGTTTTAACCTGCAGATTTCACCGCGTCGGCGATGCGGTTCGCCAGCTCGGTCACCTGTTTTTCGTCTTCGCCTTCCACCATCACGCGGATCAGCGGTTCCGTACCGGATTTACGCAGCAGTACGCGACCGCGGCCGTTCAGTTCGGCCTCCACGCTTTTGGTGACGCTGACGACGGCGTCCGACTCCAGCGGATTATGCTCGCCGGCAAAGCGCACGTTCACCAGCACCTGCGGCAGCAGCTGCATGCCGCTGCACAGGTCGTGCAGGCTCATGCTGTTGCGCACCATGGCGGTCAGCACCTGCAGGCCGGCCACAATGCCGTCGCCGGTGGTGGTTTTATCCAGCAGGATCACATGGCCGGAGTTCTCTGCGCCGATGCGCCAGCCCAGCTCCTGCAGTTTTTCCAGCACGTAGCGGTCGCCGACTTTGGCGCGGGCAAACGGAATGCCCAACTGCTTCAGCGCCAGCTCCAATCCCATATTGCTCATCAGCGTGCCGACCGCACCGCCGCGCAGCTGGCCCTGGCGCAGCCCTTCGCGCGCGATGATGTACAGGATCTGATCGCCGTCCACCTTATTGCCCAGGTGATCCACCATCATCACCCGGTCGCCGTCGCCGTCAAACGCCAGGCCGACGTGGGCTTTTTCCGCCAGTACGCGCTCTTGCAGCTGACGCACGTCGGTCGCGCCGCACTTCTCGTTGATGTTCATGCCGTCCGGCTCGCAGCCGATGGCGATCACGTTGGCGCCCAGCTCGCGCAACACGCTCGGCGCGATGTGGTAGGTCGCCCCGTTGGCGCAGTCAACGACGATCTTCAAGCCTTTCAGGCTCAGTTCACTGGGGAAGGTGCCCTTGCAAAATTCGATGTAGCGCCCTGCGGCGTCGATAATGCGGCTGGCTTTGCCCAGCTCGGCCGACTCTACGCAGGTCAGCGGCTTTTCCATCTCGGCTTCAATCGCCTCCTCCACGTGGTCCGGCAGTTTGGCGCCGTCGATGGAGAAGAACTTGATACCGTTGTCGTAATACGGGTTATGCGACGCGGAAATCACGATGCCGGCCTCGGCGCGGAAGGTGCGCGTCAGGTAGGCAACCGCCGGCGTCGGCATCGGGCCGGTGAAGGACGCGGACAGGCCTGCGGCGGCCAGGCCGGCCTCCAGCGCCGACTCCAGCATATAGCCGGAAATGCGGGTGTCCTTGCCGATGATGATTTTGCGTGAGCCATGGCGCGCCAGCACTTTACCCGCAGCCCAGCCGAGCTTAAGGACAAAATCCGGAGTAATCGGGCTGTCGCCGACCTTCCCACGAATGCCGTCGGTACCAAAATATTTACGCTCGCTCATGTCTCTACTGTCCCTTAGCTGAAAGTGTTGCCTCGACGACGCGCATCGCCTCGACGGTTTCTTTAACATCATGCACTCTGACAATCTGCGCGCCCTGCATCGCGGCAATCACCGCGCAGGCGACGCTACCGATCGTCCGCTGTTCCGGCGGTACGTTCAGCAGTTGTCCAATCATCGATTTACGCGACATACCGACCAGCAGCGGCAGGCCGAAATGATGAAATTCCGACAGTCGGGCCAGAAGCTGATAATTATGCGCTAAATTCTTACCGAAACCGAAGCCCGGGTCGAGCAACAATTTCTGTTTTGCTATGCCCGCCGCAGTACAGCGTGCAATATGCTGCTGGAAAAAGGCGTTCACCTCCCCCATCAGATCGTCATAATGCGGCGCCTGCTGCATGGTGCGCGGCTCACCCTGCATATGCATCAGGCATACCGGCAGCCCGCTGTCCACCGCCGCCTCCAGTGCGCCAGGTTCCTGCAGCGAGCGCACATCGTTGATCAGATGCGCGCCGGCGCTGGCCGACTCGCGGATCACGCCTGGTTTGGAGGTGTCGACGGAAATAAAGACCTCAAAACGCCGGGCGATGGCCTCCACCACCGGCACCACCCGCTCGATCTCCTCTTCCTCGCTCACCTCCGCCGCACCGGGACGGGTTGACTCGCCGCCAACGTCAATCATGGTGGCGCCGGCGGAAATCAGCGCGTGAGCATGCAACAGAGCGTCGTTCAGCGAATTGTGGCGACCTCCGTCGGAGAACGAGTCTGGAGTCACATTGAGGATGCCCATCACCCGAGGATGGGAGAGATCAAAAGTCATATCGCGCACGGTTAATTGCATGAAGATTTCACCTTACTGTCTGTTGCTGATTCACTGCCGGGCGGGCAAAAGGGCCGGGCCGTCTGATACGGCGGCCTGGCGGTGGCCGATTATACGGCCGCGCCGCAGATGACGGGCGAAAAAAAACCCCGGCATGCCGGGGTTTGATGTTATTACACAGTCGATGTTACTTGTCGAGCTGTTCAGACAGAGGATTGCCTGGATTCGGCGTCCGCGGCTCATCAACCGGCGTCGGGGCTTTCGGGGTGCCGCCGTTGTCGGAGTTGTTGCCTTTGTTCGGATCGTCCCAGCCTGCCGGCGGACGGACGTCCTTGCGGTTCATCAAATCGTCAATCTGCGGCGCGTCGATGGTTTCATACTTCATCAGGGCATCTTTCATTGAATGCAGGATGTCCATGTTTTCCATCAACAGCGTGCGAGCACGCACGTAGTTGCGTTCGATCAGGGATTTCACTTCCTGGTCGATAATGCGCGCCGTTTCGTCCGACATGTGTTTCGCCTTGGCCACGGAGCGGCCCAGGAACACTTCTCCCTCTTCTTCCGCGTACAGCAGCGGCCCCAGCTTCTCGGAGAAGCCCCATTGGGTCACCATGTTGCGGGCGATGGAGGTCGCCACTTTAATGTCGTTCGATGCGCCGGTAGAGACGTGCTCTGCACCGTAAATAATCTCTTCCGCCAGACGACCGCCGTACAGGGTGGAGATTTGGCTCTCCAGCTTCTGACGGCTGGCGCTGATGGCATCGCCTTCAGGCAGGAAGAAGGTCACGCCGAGCGCACGGCCGCGCGGAATAATCGTCACTTTGTGCACCGGATCGTGTTCCGGCACCAGACGGCCGATAATGGCGTGGCCGGCTTCGTGGTACGCGGTCGACTCTTTCTGCGCTTCGGTCATCACCATGGAGCGACGTTCCGCACCCATCATGATTTTGTCTTTGGCCTTTTCGAACTCAACCATCGACACCACACGCTTGTTGCCGCGGGCGGCAAACAGCGCCGCTTCGTTGACCAGGTTGGCCAGATCCGCACCGGAGAAGCCCGGCGTACCGCGCGCAATCACGGAGGCGTCGATATCCGCCGCCAGCGGGACGCGGCGCATGTGCACCTTCAGAATCTGCTCACGACCACGCACATCCGGCAGACCGACCACCACCTGGCGGTCGAAACGGCCCGGACGCAGCAGCGCAGGGTCAAGCACGTCCGGACGGTTGGTCGCCGCGATGACGATGATGCCTTCGTTGCCTTCAAAGCCGTCCATCTCAACCAGCATTTGGTTCAGCGTCTGCTCACGTTCATCGTGACCGCCGCCCAGACCGGCGCCACGCTGGCGGCCGACGGCGTCGATTTCATCGATAAAGATGATGCAAGGCGCGGCTTTTTTCGCCTGTTCGAACATATCACGTACGCGGGATGCACCCACGCCGACAAACATTTCCACGAAGTCGGAACCGGAGATGGTAAAGAACGGCACTTTCGCCTCGCCGGCGATGGCTTTCGCCAGCAACGTTTTACCGGTACCCGGCGGGCCAACCATCAGCACGCCTTTCGGAATCTTACCGCCCAGTTTCTGGAAACGGCTCGGTTCGCGCAGGTATTCAACCAGCTCGCTTACTTCTTCTTTTGCTTCGTCGCAGCCGGCGACATCCGCAAAGGTGGTTTTGATCTGATCTTCAGTCAGCATACGGGCCTTGCTCTTGCCGAAGGACATCGCGCCCTTACCGCCGCCGCCCTGCATTTGCCGCATAAAGAAGATCCAGACCCCGATCAGCAACAGCATCGGGAACCATGAAATAAAGATAGAAGCCAGCAAACTCGGCTCTTCCGGCGGTTCACCGACAACTTTCACATTCTTCGTCAGTAACGTATCCAACAGCTTGGGATCGTTGACGGGGATATAAGTCGTGTATCGGTTACTATCTTTCTTGGTAACGTTGATCTCACGTCCGTTAATTCGCGCTTCGCGAACCTGATCCTGGGTCAGTTCGGACATGAAGGTAGAGTAATCCACCCTACGGCCATTCGACTCGCTGGGCCCAAAGCTCTGGAATACGGACATCAGCACAACTGCGATGACCAGCCAGAGAATTAGGTTTTTCGCCATGTCACTCAAGGGATTAACCTCATATTACAACTGTGTTAACAAACAGCGTTAGGGTACTACAGTTTGCGCCCTGTCGCTACAATGTACACTTCACGCGAACGAGCGCGCGAAGCGTCTGGCTTACGAATCTTAACCTTCGTAAACAGGGAGCGAATTTCCCGTAGGTACTCGTCAAAGCCATCTCCCTGGAACACCTTCACCAGGAAACTTCCGCCTGGTGCGAGGACATCACGACACATTTCCAGTGCTAATTCCACCAGATACATCGATCTTGGAATATCGACCGCCGGGTTGCCACTCATATTCGGGGCCATATCGGACATGACCACCTGAACCTTCTTTTCACCTACGCGATCCAGCAGTGCCTTCAGCACCAGTTCATCACGAAAATCTCCTTGGAGGAAATCGACGCCAACGATAGGATCCATCGGTAAAATATCACAGGCGATAATTCGCCCAGAACCGCCGATCTGGGTAACGACATACTGCGACCAGCCGCCCGGCGCCGCCCCCAAATCAACCACCGTCATACCCGGTTTAAACAGCTTGTCACTCTGCTGTATTTCATCCAGTTTAAACCAGGCGCGCGAGCGCAGCCCTTTTTTCTGCGCCTGCTGCACATATTTGTCGCTAAAGTGTTCCTGAAGCCAGCGGCTAGAACTGGCCGAACGCTTTTTACCTGTCATCGAGTTTCCAACTATCCTAAAAAGAGACTTATGCCAAGTTCGCTGCTCATATTGCCATCACGGTGCAAGACCGATTTGGTGATACCCATGAGATGGCGGTAGAATGTACCGTTTTCAATCCCAACTTAAGCAAAAAAGACAATGAATCTGAATAATAAACAAAAACAGCACCTGAAAGGCCTGGCGCATCCGTTAAAACCGGTCGTGATGCTGGGCAATAACGGTCTCACCGAAGGGGTGCTGGCTGAAATTGAGCAGGCGCTGACGCATCATGAGCTGATCAAAGTGAAAATCGCGACGGAAGATCGCGAAACCAAAGCTTTGATCGCTGACGCCATCGTGCGTGAAACAAAAGCCTGCAACGTACAGATTATCGGTAATACCCTTATTCTTTACCGCCCTTCTGAAGAGCGCAAGATCAGTCTACCGCGTTAAGTGTCGTCACTTTAACGAAAAGGTGCCATGCACCTGCACCTGATAAAAGGCCGCCACGCGGCCTTTTTCCTTTCTTTACAAAACCCTGCTTAACTTCTGAACAACCGCGGTCAATCAGAGGTATTCCACCTTCAGGATTTCGTATTCCACATCGCCGCCCGGCGTTTTAATCACCACCACGTCGTCTTGTTCTTTACCGATTAAACCACGCGCCATCGGAGAGTTTACCGAAATCAGATTTTTCTTGAAGTCGGCTTCGTCGTCACCCACGATGCGGTAGGTCACTTCGTCTTCGGTATCCAGGTTCAGCACCGATACCGTCGCGCCGAAAATTACCCGGCCGTTGTTCGGCATTTTTGTGACATCGATCACCTGCGCGTTCGACAGCTTGGCTTCAATTTCCTGAATTCGTCCTTCGCAGAACCCCTGCTGCTCACGCGCCGCATGGTACTCCGCGTTTTCTTTCAGATCGCCGTGTTCACGCGCTTCCGCGATGTCCGCAATGATTTTCGGACGGCGAACGCCTTTTAAATATTCCAGTTCTTCGCGCAATTTTTCTGCGCCAAACAGGGTCATCGGAATCTGTTGCATAATTTCACTACCTCTAAATCTTTCCTGTTCAAATAGCCGTCATCCTGACGTATTCGTATGAAAACACGGATGGCTATCGCCAGCCGCCTCCAGGCGACAAACAAAAGAACCCTAACCCGGAAAATTCTTCCAAGTCAGGATCGATTTTGCATTTTGATACGCATTTTAGCGTAGAGTTCCTTAAGGGTCATCGTTTACTTTTTCCCTGAATGCGCCGTAGTATGACGGCACGTTACCCAGCAGTTAGCCAGAGATTATGCGTTTTTCACGAATTGTCAGTGCATTGGCGTGCGCATTCGTTTTGAATGTCAACGCCGCCCCGGTTGAAGATTACACACAATATTTGCCTGATGGAGCCAACCTTGCCCTGATGGTTCAAAAAGTCGGCGCTACTTCGCCGACGATTGATTACCATGCCCAGCAGATGGCGCTGCCCGCGAGTACACAGAAAGTACTGACCGCGCTGGCGGCCCTGTTGCAGCTCGGCCCTGACTATCGCTTTACCACCACGTTGGAAAGCCAGGGCAAAATTGACAATGGCGTACTGCGCGGCAATCTGATCGCCCGCTTCGGCGGCGACCCGACCTTTAAACGCCAGAGCCTGCGCAATATGGTCGCCGAGCTGAAAAAACAGGGCGTCAAACAAATCAGCGGCGACGTGCTGGTCGATACCTCGGTATTCGCCAGCCATGACAAAGCGCCCGGCTGGCCGTGGAACGATATGACGCAGTGCTTCAGCGCCCCGCCGGCGGCGGCGATCGTCGACCGCAACTGCTTCTCGGTATCGCTGTACAGCGCGGCCAAACCGGGCGATATCGCCTTTATCCGCGTCGCCTCTTATTACCCGGTCAATATGTTCAGCCAGGTGCGTACGCTGGCCAAAGGCTCGCCGGACGCCCAATACTGCGAGCTGGACGTGGTGCCGGGCGAACTGAACCGCTTTACCCTGACCGGCTGCCTGACGCAGCGCAGCGATCCGCTGCCGCTGGCGTTCGCCATTCAGGACGGGGCCAGCTACGCCGGCGCCATTCTGAAAGATGAGCTGACCCAGGCCGGCATCCAGATTGACGGCCATCTGAAGCGTCAGACCCAGCCGGGTATGAGCGGCACGGTGATTGCCCGCACCCAGTCGGCGCCGCTGCACGACCTGCTGAAGGTGATGCTGAAAAAATCTGACAATATGATCGCCGATACCGTATTCCGCACTATCGGCCACGAACGCTTCGGCGTACCGGGCACCTGGCGCGCCGGCGCCGACGCGGTGCGTCAGGTGCTGCGTCAGAAAGCCGGGGTCGATCTGGGTAACAGCATCGTGGTGGACGGCTCCGGCCTGTCGCGCCATAACCTGCTGGCGCCGGCGACCATGATGCAGGCGCTGCAATATATCGCCCAGCATGACAACGAGCTGGACTTTATCTCAATGCTGCCGCTGGCCGGCTACGACGGCACGCTGCGCTACCGCGGCGGCCTGCATGAGGCCGGCGTGGATGGTAAAGTCTCGGCGAAAACCGGCGCGCTGCAGGGGGTCTATAATCTGGCAGGCTTTATCACCACCGCCAGCGGCCAGCGTATGGCGTTTGTACAGTATCTGTCGGGCTACGCCGTACCGCCGGAAGATCAGCGTCAGCGCCGGATCCCGCTGGTGCGCTTTGAAAGCCGGCTGTATCGGGATATTTATCAAAATAACTGAGTAACCAACCCATGGGAGCCCCAACGTGAAGCTATTGATTGTCGAAGACGATGAGCTGTTGCAACAGGGGCTGGCCATGGCGCTGGCCGCCGAGGGTTACGCCTGCGACTGCGCGCTGACGGCGGCGCAGGCCAACGCGCTGATCGACACCAGCCAGTACAGCATGGTTATTCTCGATCTCGGCCTGCCCGACGTCGACGGCAGCGCCCTGCTGCGGCAATGGCGGCGCCGGCAGATCGATTTGCCGGTATTGATTCTCACCGCCCGCGACGCACTGGAAGATCGCGTTGACGGGCTGGACGCCGGCGCCGATGATTACCTGGTTAAGCCCTTCGCGCTGGTTGAACTACAGGCCCGCGTCAGGGCGCTGATACGCCGCTACCAGGGGCACAGCGATAACCTACTGCAACAAGACGATCTGACGCTCAATCTCTCCAGCCAACAGGTTTACCTGCAACAGCAGCCCGTCGACGTTACGCCGAAGGAGTTCGCCATTTTATCGCGGCTGATCATGCGCGCCGGCCAGACGGTCAACCGCGAGCTGCTGCAGCAGGATTTATATGCCTGGAACGACGACCTCGGCTCCAATGCTCTCGAAGTACATGTCCATAATCTGCGCCGCAAGCTGGGCAAAGACCGCATCCGCACGGTGCGCGGCATCGGTTACCGCCTGGAGCCGCTGCCATGATCAGCATGCGTCGCCGCCTGCTGCTGATGCTGGCGCTGATTCTGCTGGTCACCCAGTTGATCAGCGCGCTGTGGCTATGGCATGAAAGCCGGGAACAGATCGGTTTTCTGGTAGATGAAACCCTGTCGGCCAAGGTGCGCACCGAAAAGGTCGATGGTGAAATCGCCGAGGCGATCGCCTCCCTGCTGGCGCCGTCGCTGATTATGATGATGGTCACGCTGATCGCTTCGTTCTGGGCCATCAGCTGGATCATCCGCCCGCTTAACCAGCTGCAAAACCGGCTGGAGAAACGTTCCGCCGATAATCTGTCGCCGCTGCCGGTCAGCAACGACAGCCGGGAAGTGGTGGCGGTCACTACCGCGCTCAACCAGCTGTTCTCGCGGCTCGATAACACCATTCAACAGGAGCGGCTGTTTACCGCCGACGCCGCCCACGAGCTGCGTACCCCGCTGGCCGGCATCCGGCTGCATCTGGAGCTGATGGAACAACAGGGCGTACGGGAAAGCACGCCGCTGATCGCCCGCATCGACCAGCTGATGCATACCGTCGAGCAGTTGCTGATGCTGTCACGCGCCGGGCAGAATTTTGCCGGCGGCCACTATCAACGTTTCGACTGGGTGGCGGACGTCATCACGCCGCTGCGCGAAGAGCTGGAAGAGCTGGCACAACGGCGCAATCAGCGGCTGGCGTGGCAACTGCCGGCAGAGGCCGTCACCCATGGCGATCCGGTGCTGCTGCGCCTGCTGCTGCGTAACCTGGTGGAGAACGCCCACCGCTACGGCCCGCCGGGCAGCGCTATCCTCATCCGCCTCGGTGCGCTAAACGGCGGCCATCAGCTGCAGGTCATCGATGAAGGGCCGGGCATTAAGCCGGAGATGGCCGGCGAGCTGACACAGGCCTTCAGAAGAATGGACCAGCGCTATGGCGGCAGCGGACTGGGGCTAAACATCGTCATCCGCATTATCCAGCTGCACCAGGGGCGCCTGGCGCTGGAAAATCGCCATGACGCCAGCGGCCTTAACGCTTGCTGCTGGCTACCCGTCAACCCGCTGCAGCCGTAAACCGCAGGCAAAAAAAAGCCCCGCGCTGCGGGGCCTTGTGATGGGATACTTATTTCTGGTAGATGATTTCGACGCCTTCGTCGTCATCTTCATCCCAGTCATCATCCCAGTCGTCGTCGGCTTCGGCTTCTACTTCCGCCAGCTGTTGGCGGTGGTAATCGTCCCACATAAACTCGACTTTTTCCGGTGCGCTCTCTTCGAGCGCCATCGTTTTCGGCTGGCTGTTGATAAAGTTCATCACGTCCCAGCACAGCTCTTTAACGCCAAGATGGCTGGCGGCAGAGATCATGTAGTACTTATCTTCCCAGCCCAGTGCGTCGACAATCGCCTTGGCGCGTTCAGCGGCTTCTTCTTCACCCAGCAGGTCAACTTTGTTGAACACCAGCCAGCGCGGCTTCTGCGCCAGATTTTCACTGTACTGATTCAGCTCGTTGATAATCACACGGGCGTTTTCTACCGGGTCGGTCTGGTCAATCGGATCGATATCCACCAGGTGCAGCAGCACGCGGCAACGCTCCAGGTGCTTCAGGAAGCGAATGCCCAGACCGGCGCCTTCAGACGCGCCTTCAATCAGCCCCGGAATATCCGCCACCACGAAGCTCTGCTCGCTGTCCATGCGCACCACGCCGAGGCTTGGCACCAACGTGGTGAACGGGTAGTCCGCCACTTTCGGCTTGGCGGCCGATACCGCGCGGATAAAGGTGGATTTGCCGGCGTTCGGCAGGCCGAGCATGCCGACGTCCGCCAGCAGCATCAGCTCCAGCAGGATATCACGCGCTTCACCCGGCGTACCGTTGGTCTTCTGGCGCGGAGCGCGGTTGACCGAGGACTTGAAACGGGTGTTGCCCAGGCCGTGCCAGCCGCCCTTCGCCACCATCAGTCGCTGCTGATGACGCGTCATATCGCCGAGGATCTCGCCGGTGCCCTGATCTTTCACTCGGGTGCCGACCGGCACTTTGATCACGATGTCTTTACCGCGTTTGCCGGTACAGTCACGGCTCTGGCCGTTCTGACCGCGCTCGGCGCGGAAGGACTTCTCAAAGCGATAGTCGATCAGCGTGTTCAGGTTTTCGTCCGCCAGCAGGTAGACATCGCCGCCGTCGCCGCCGTCGCCGCCGTCCGGGCCACCGTTGGGGATATATTTTTCGCGACGGAAGCTGACGCAACCATTACCACCGTCACCTGCAACGACTAATATCGCTGCTTCATCTACAAACTTCATTTTCCGTCTCCGTAAATCATTCACCGGGCTGCTTGATAGGAGCAACCAGGAGGTTTTCTGCCCGTCGCGGCCACCACCGGTGACCAATTGCGGAAAACATTGCGCCCGCAACCACCACAAACGCGCCCACGTAACCGACGACATTCAACGTCGGGGCGGCAAACATCTGCGGCCATGCCAACGCCAATAAATCTGAAAACAGCAGGGTAAACAGCGGCGTCAACGTCACTAACGCGCTCACCTGCGCCGCCTGCCAACGCGCCATCGCCTCTGCCAACGCGCCATAACCAATCAGCGTATTCGCACCGCAAAACAGCAGGCAGGCCAGTTGCCAGCCGCTCAGCTGAAAAATCATCCCCGGCTGCGCCAGGGGAAACAATGCAATTGCACATAAAGCGTACAACATTACCAGGATCTGCGGCGACGCCAGTCGGCGCAGCAGAACCTTTTGCGCCAGGCCGTAGGTGACCCACACCGTCGCGGCGCAGACGCCCAACAACACCCCCAGAGTGTAATCCGTCAGGCGGGTAAAAATCTCAACCAGGCTGACGTTGAAAAACAGCATCAGCCCGCAAATCAGCATCAGCGCGCCAATCACCTGGGTAATGCGCATCCGCTCTTTCAGGATCAGCACGCTGGCGAACATCATGCCCACCGGCGACAGCTGGCCAATCACCTGCGAGGCCGTCGGGCTGAGATACTGCAGCGAGGAGCTGAAAAACACAAAGTTCCCCAGCAGCCCGGCGGTGGCGATCGCCAGCAGCAGCAGCCAGCGCGGCTGGCGAAAAATTTTCACCGGCGGCAAACGGCCGCGCAGCGCCAGAATAATGCCAAGCCCAACCGCCGCAATGGTAAAGCGATACCAGACGATGGTAAACGGCGTCATCACCTGTAGAACTTCTTTCATGGCTATCGGCAGCGCGCCCCAGCAAACCGCCGTGGTTAACGCCAGAGAAATACCGACCCCGACCTGCTGTTTTGTTTCCATGCGTCATCTGCCTGCGCTGTCGTTCCCGAATAGCCAAGGTGTAAAATGGGTTGGCTATAAATGTAAAAAGCCCCGCAACGAATTGCAGGGCTTACATCTATTTATTAAGGCTCGAAAAATTATTCAGCTTCGATGCTGATGAATTTACGATTGCTCGGGCCTTTAACTTCGAATTTGACTTTACCGTCTTTCAAAGCAAACAGAGTGTGGTCTTTGCCGCAACCTACGTTGGTGCCCGCGTGGAACTTGGTGCCACGTTGACGAACGATGATGCTGCCTGCCAGTACTGCTTCGCCGCCAAAGCGTTTTACGCCCAGACGTTTAGCTTCTGAATCGCGACCGTTACGAGTCGAGCCGCCAGCCTTTTTGTGTGCCATTAATCCGCTCTCCTAACTTAAGCGCTGATGCCGGTGATTTTAACGTCAGTGAACCACTGACGGTGGCCCTGCTGCTTACGGTGGTGCTTACGACGACGAAACTTAACGATTTTAATTTTCTCGCCACGACCGTGTGCAACGACTTCAGCTTTGATCTTGCCGCCATCGACGAAAGGAACGCCGATTTTGATATCTTCGCCATTAGCGATCATCAGAATCTGGTCAAACTCAACCGCTTCACCAGTTGCGATGTCCAGCTTTTCCAAGCGAACGGTCTGACCTTCGCTTACTCGGTGTTGTTTACCACCACTTTGGAAAACCGCGTACATATAAAACTCCGCTTTCCGCGTGCTCGATGATTAGTACAGAGCGCGCTATAAATATTCACAATAGGGCGCGAATTCTACGCAAAAATACAGCGCATGACAAGAGCAGAATCTCGACTGAAGTAGAAAAAAGAAGAAAAAAAGCACAGTTTCTTTCGTGGCGTTTATCTACGCCGTTTTTCAAGTACAATCATAGGCACAGTTACCGCCATGTACCGATGTGAGCAGCGTTCTCATCGCGGTGAAGAGAAACACAGCTGAAAACAATACAATGAACCTAGATCAAATTATTGAATTAACCGCACAAGATATGGCGGCAGTGAATGCAACAATTCTCGAACAGTTGAATTCCGACGTCACGCTCATCAATCAGCTTGGCTATTACATTATCAGCGGTGGCGGTAAACGCATCCGGCCGATGATCGCCGTTCTGGCAGCCCGGGCGCTGCATTCAGAGGGCGACAAGCACATTACCATCGCCGCACTGATTGAGTTTATTCACACCGCGACCCTGCTGCATGACGATGTGGTCGATGAATCCGATATGCGCCGCGGCAAGGCGACCGCCAACGCCGCATTCGGCAATGCCGCCAGCGTGCTGGTCGGCGATTTCATTTATACCCGCGCCT
Source organism: Serratia sp. FGI94 (assembly GCF_000330865.1). NCBI lineage: Bacteria > Pseudomonadati > Pseudomonadota > Gammaproteobacteria > Enterobacterales > Yersiniaceae > Serratia > Serratia sp. FGI94. The sequence goes on along the minus strand of NC_020064.1, from coordinate 410,665 downwards.
TCCAGATGATGACCAGCCTGGAATCACTGCGCGTGCTGGCGCTGATGTCGGAAGCGGTCAACGTGATCGCCGAAGGCGAAGTACTACAGCTGATGAACGTCAACGATCCGGATATCAGCGAAGAGAGCTATATGCGGGTGATCTACAGCAAGACGGCGCGCCTGTTTGAAGCGGCCGCGCAATCTTCCGCCATTTTGTCTGGCGCCACGCCGGAGCAGGAACAGGCGCTGCAGGATTATGGCCGCTATCTCGGCACCGCGTTCCAACTGATTGACGATCTGTTGGATTACAGCGCCGACGGCAGCACGCTGGGTAAAAACACCGGCGATGACTTGAATGAAGGCAAACCCACGCTGCCGTTGCTGCACGCCATGCATAACGGCAACCCGGAGCAGGCGGCAATGATCCGCGGCGCCATTGAACAGGGCAACGGCCGCCATCTGCTGGAGCCGGTGCTGGCGGCGATGGAACAGTGCGGCTCGCTGGCCTATACTCGCCAGCGGGCGGAAGAAGAAGCCGACAAAGCCATCAGCGCGCTGGAGGCCCTGCCGCCGTCAGAATACCGCACTGCGCTGGAAGGGCTGGCGCACCTGGCGGTGCAGCGCGAGTTTTGAGAAATTATTTCCTAATAGTTTCCGGGCGCTTTACCGGTGCTTATTGCTGACGCCCCTCGGCGATAAGCACCAGCAGCCCGCCAATGCCCTCACGCAGCAGAAACGCCAGTACCTGCTCCCTTTCATCGTCGGACAGGTGATAAAAATAGGCGTTCCATACCGCCAGCGGATCCTGTCTCTCGGCGGTGTAACCTGCAGCATCGTCCTTCATCATCAAGGCATTGCGCACGCCCGGAGGCAGACTGTCGATATGATATTCCACCGCTTTGCCCTGCACGCCTTTCCGACGCTGACTGACCCATTTTTCCCGACGCGCCATTTGGTTAATTCCCTGTGGCGAGTAAGGTAGTCCCGCAATGCCCGTCAATTCCTTGGCAGAAAACCACTCACTTTTCATAGCCATCGTCCCTGAAGATTATGCGTCACCATTATTTTCGAAAATAACAATGGCGCTCTTTTTTCCGTATAACCGATTCACGTTGTGCGAACAATTAATACGGATGCGTTAGTTATACCACCAACGACACTTTGGCTAATCACGAAAGGAAGATCAACATGAATGCACCACACTGTAAGGATTGGCGCATCGGGCTGTGCAGCGCGAGTTTTAAGAAACTATTTCCTGATGTTCTCCAGGTGCTTATCGCTGATGCCCCTCGGCGATAAGCGCCAGCAGCCCGCCAATGCCCTCACGCAGTAGAAACGCCAGTATCCGCTCCCTTTCATCGTCCGACAGGTGATAAAAATAGGCGTTCCATACCGCCAGCGGATCCTGTCTTTCGGCGGTATAGCCTGCAGAGTCTTCTTTCATTATCAATGCATTGCGCACCATAGGGGGCAGGCTGTCGATATGATATTCCACCGCTTTGCCCTGCACGCCTTTCCGACGCTGACTGACCCATTTTTCCCGACGCGCCATTTGGTTAATTCCCTGTGGCGAGGAAGGTAGCCCCGCAATGCCCGTCAATTCCTTGGCAGAAAACCACTCACTTTTCATAGCCATCGTCTCTGAAGATTATGCGTCACCATTATTTTTAGAAAACAAAGATTGTTTTTGGAAAAATAATGGTATTCTTGTTTCTGTATAACCGATTACGTTGTACAAACGATTAATACGAACGCGTTAGTTATACCACTAACGTCACTTTGGCTAATCACAAAAGGAAGATCAACATGAATTCAAGGAGTGAAGATTGGCATCCTGCCGATGTCATCGCAGCATTACGTAAGAGGGGCACCACGCTGGCGGCGGTATCACGCCGCGCCGGACTCAGTTCATCAACTCTGGCTAACGCCCTGTCCCGCCCCTGGCCGAAAGGCGAGTGGCTGATCGCCGAGGCGCTGAACGTCCACCCTTCGGAGATCTGGCCAAGCCGTTATTTCGATCCCGAAACCCAGCGCCTGCTGGACCGCAAGAGTCGGATAAAATCCTGACGTCAGGGCATAAAAAAACCGCCGGGATAGCGCCGGCGGCCTTTGTATCACGCTACGGGGTCAATCAGTTATTGATAAACTTCTCGCCCAGTTCGATATCTTTATGCAGAACGTCCAGCATATCGTTCAACGCTTTTTGCTCAAACGCGCTCAGCGTGCCGATGTCTTTACGCTCTTCCACGCCGTTTTTGCCCAGCAGCAGCGGCTGTGCAAAGAAGCGCGCATATTTGCCGTCGCCTTCCACATAGGCACACTCGACAACGCCTTGCTCACCCTGCAGCGCACGCACCAGAGACAGACCGAAACGTGCAGCCGCTTGGCCCATGGACAGCGTCGCCGATCCGCCACCCGCTTTGGCTTCAACGACTTCGGTGCCCGCGTTCTGAATACGCTTGGTCAGATCGGCCACTTCCTGATCGGTAAAGCTCACGCCTGGGATCTGGGACAGCAGAGGCAGAATGGTCACGCCTGAGTGACCGCCGATAACCGGCACGTTCAGCTCTTCCGGCTTTTTGCCTTTCAGCTCGGCCACGAAGGTGTTGGAACGGATAATGTCCAGCGAGGTCACGCCGAACAGTTTGTTTTTATCGTACACGCCCGCTTTTTTCAGCACTTCCGCCGCGATGGCGACGGTGGTGTTCACCGGGTTGGTGATAATACCGATGCACGCTTTCGGACAGGTTGCCGCCACTTGTTCAATCAGGTTACGCACGATGCCGGCGTTAACGTTGAACAGGTCAGAACGGTCCATACCCGGCTTGCGCGCTACGCCGGCGGAAATCAGCACCACATCGGCGCCCTGCAGCGCAGGTTTGGCGTCTTCACCGCTAAAGCCCTTGATGCTAACAGCGGTTGGGATGTGGCTTAAGTCAACGGCAACGCCTGGCGTAACGGGGGCAATGTCGTAGAGGGAGAGTTCAGAACCTGCAGGTAGCTGGGTCTTGAGTAGAAGGGCAAGGGCCTGGCCAATACCGCCAGCTGCACCGAGAACTGCAACTTTCATCCTATACTCCTTGTATTATCTTAAATATAAAAGCGCCGTGAATTCAGGGTTACGGAACTTATGTTATCACGCCTTTAAAAACAATCACTTAACCGCATGATTGCAAACTGACGCAATAAAATAGCCGTGATCGCGGACATTTTAGATTAAATAACCTGTGCATGAAGGGCATAGCGCACAGTAATCGAAAATTGTGCGAGGTTATTCACGCGCAAGTTAACCGGCCGTTACATTACACCCTTACGCAACATCAGAACAACATCATTTTAATAACATTTTATTCACTCTTTTCCGCCGATGAATCCTGTGAGAAAGGGCATATTCATGACCCGCGTATTTTGCTAGAATAACGCCCTTTCCCTGCCGTTCCGGCCATTTTTTTGCTGGTCGGCCCCCGCTTTTATTGCATAAAAATTCATCTATATGCATAATAATGACCTCTATTGGCAACATTCCACGGTGCAAAATGCGTAATCCCGCAAAGCAGGAAGATCTGATCAAAGCGTTCAAGGCGTTATTGAAAGAAGAAAAATTCAGTTCGCAAGGCGAGATCGTTTTGGCGCTGCAAGAAGAAGGCTTCGAAAACATTAACCAATCCAAAGTATCGCGCATGCTGACCAAGTTCGGCGCGGTACGCACGCGCAATGCCAAAATGGAGATGGTGTATTGCCTTCCCGCCGAGCTGGGGGTACCGACCACCACCAGCCCGCTGAAGAACCTGGTGCTCGACGTCGACCACAATGATGCCGTGGTGGTGATCCACACCAGCCCTGGCGCTGCGCAGCTGATCGCCCGCCTGCTCGACTCGCTGGGCAAGTCGGAAGGCATCCTCGGCACCATCGCCGGTGATGACACCATCTTCGTTACGCCGGCCAGTGCCTTCACCGCCCGCCAGCTGTATGAAGCTATCCTGGCGCTGTTTGAACAGGAACTGTAATCATCACTTCCCGTCACGACGCGGTCCACGGCCGCGTCGTGAGCATGCTCCCCGCCTTCCTCACGCCTGTGCATAGTTTTCCATTGTCACGCTGATCGCGACGATCGCACCGACAACGTCATCATTCGCACTATTTCATCGCGGTGTTTTGCCGCAGATACCCAATTCCGCACTTTTCGACAAAGTTGCTCACCTGCTTGATATTACAGAAATTTAACACCAAAAGACCATTTTATAACCACTTTTTATTCCCGCCGGTTATAAGAAATGGTAAGCATAATGATAAAGTTTCATAGGGAACTGTTAGCAAACTATTAATTTTTCGGGTTACTAGCGGTATACTCATTTCCGTGACATGAATCACAGTTCACAGGAACTGATAAAAGAATTCTACGAGGTCAAATCATGAAAGTTAAAACTACTGTTGTGACTCTTGGCGTGCTGTCTATGCTTTCATTCGGTGCTTTTGCAGCACAATCCATTAACGCAGAACAGGCGGCAAATCTGCAGCCGGCGGGCACCATTACCGTCAGCGGCGTTGCTGCGGCGCCTTCTGATATCCGTCAGGCGCTGTCTGATAAAGCCGATGCCAAAGGCGCCACCGCTTTTCGCGTGATCGAAGCGCGTAACGAAGGCAACTTCCACGCCACGGCGGAAATTTACAAGTAAGCACTTAAATACGCTCCGGCAACGGACGATAAAATCTCTGGCAACATTGCACCTATAACGGTCTTCAAGAATAAAAAATAATCCGTCCTTCCAGGCCGTTACTGAGTAGCATCAAGGACTCACCATCATGAACATGAAATTTACGATCGCAGCGATGGCGCTGCTGTCAGCCGTCTCTTTTGGCGCCTCAGCCGCCACGCTGGTGAGCACTCAACAGGCCAGCACCCTGCAGTCTATCGGTACCGTTAGCGCCAGCGGCGTCGCCGGTTCACCGTCGGATATTCGCCAGGCGCTGTCCGATAAGGCTGACCAACAGGGCGCCAAAGCCTACCGCATCATTGAAGCCCGTGAGAACGGCAACTGGCACGCCACGGCTGAAATCTATAAATAACCATTCAGGGACGCGTTTACCGAGCTGATTATCCTCGTCAATGCCACTGCCGAGTTCTGACGTTAACGCGAATTCCCTGAAGAACCCCTCGTCGTCCTATCCGACGAAACCCCATTGCCCCCGCTTGCGGGGGCTTTTTTTATCGGCAAGAAAAAAGCCGCAGAGCGGCTTTTTATCATCAGCATGGCATACCGGCAGCGTTACTTCTCCCGCTGCGCCAGCGACGCCAGCAGCTTGTCGTGAATGCCGCCGAAACCGCCGTTGCTCATCACCAGAATGTGATCGCCCGGCTGTGCGGTTTTCACCACCATCTCCGCCAGCGTATCCACGTCGGCGCTCCAATGGGCCGGCTGGACACAGGCTTCCGCCACTTCCGCCACCTGCCACGGGTTATGGTCCGGCTGATACAGGAACACTTCATCGGCGCGGCCAAGGGCAGGCGCCAGATCGTTTTTGCTGATGCCCATCTTCATGGTGTTGGAACGCGGTTCCAACACCGCCAGAATGCGCGCGGTACCGCCGACCTTGCTGCGCAGCGCCGCCAGGGTGGCCAGAATCGCCGTCGGGTGGTGGGCAAAGTCGTCATAAACCGTCACGCCGTTGGCTTCGCCGCGCAGCTCCAGACGGCGACGGGCGTTGATAAAGTCGCCCAGCGCACGACAGGCATCGGCCGGCGCAACGCCGACATGGCGAGTCGCCGCAATCGCCATCAGGCCATTGTGCATATTGTGTTCCCCCACCAGCGTCCAGTTGACCTCGCCCACTTTCTCGCCGTTCAGCCAGACAGCATAATGGCTGGCGTCGGTGGTCAGCTTCTCGGCGCGCCAGGCGCCGTCCTCACCCACCAGTTCCTGCTCGCTCCAGCAGCCCATCGCCATCACCTGCTTCAGGTTGGCGTCGTTGTCCGGCAGAATGATTTTGCCCTGACCCGGCACGATGCGCACCAGATGGTGGAACTGCTTCTGAATGGCCTTCAGGTCGTCAAAGATATCCGCGTGGTCAAACTCCAGGTTGTTCATGATCAGCGTACGCGGGCTGTAGTGCACAAACTTGGAGCGCTTGTCGAAGAAGGCGCTATCATACTCATCGGCCTCAATCACAAAGAACGGGCTACCGCCCAGACGCGCGGAAACGTCAAAGTTGCCGGGCACGCCGCCGATCACAAAGCCGGGTTGATAGCCGCAGTCTTCCAGGATCCAGGCCGCCATACCGGCGGTGGTGGTTTTCCCGTGGGTACCGGCCACCGCCAGAACCCAACGATCGCGCAGCACATAATCGTGCAACCACTGCGGGCCGGACACATAGGGGATCCCCTGTTCCAGCACCGCCTCAACGCACGGGTTACCGCGCGTCATGGCATTGCCGATGATCACCAGATCCGGCGCCGGATCCAGCTGTGCCGGATCGTACCCCTGGATCAGCGCGATCCCCTGGTTTTCCAACAGCGTGCTCATCGGCGGATAGACGTTAGCGTCAGAACCCGTGACCTCATGTCCAAGCGAGCGAGCCAGTACCGCCAGCCCGCCCATAAAGGTGCCACAGATGCCAAGAATGTGAATGCGCATAGGTTTCTCATTGTTGAGTACGTCGAATGTGCGCTTATTCTAACGCTCAGAATCGTCCAGAAGAAATGGATTTGCCTATGAATAGCGCGACGCTTTGGGCTACACTGCTGGCGCAAACGTTGGCGGTTTGTTAAAAACTGCTATCCATCCGTAGATTCAGGGATTGTGTCATGAAAACGTTAGGCGAATTTATCGTCGAGAAACAACACGACTTCTCTCACGCCACCGGCGAATTGACCGCACTGCTGTCGGCCATCAAACTGGGCGCAAAAATCATCCACCGCGACATCAACAAAGCAGGTCTGGTGGATATCCTGGGCGCCAGCGGCGTTTCCAACGTACAGGGCGAAGTTCAGATGAAACTGGACCTGTACGCCAACGAAAAGCTGAAAGCGGCGCTGAAAGCGCGCGGTGAAGTGGCGGGCATCGCTTCTGAAGAAGAAGACGAAATCGTCATTTTTGACGGCGACCGTGCTGAAAACGGCAAGTATGTAGTGCTGATGGATCCGTTGGACGGCTCGTCCAACATTGATGTCAACGTCTCCGTCGGGACGATTTTCTCCATCTATCGCCGCATTACGCCAATCGGCACCCCGGTGACCGAGGAAGACTTCCTGCAGCCGGGCAGCGCCCAGGTCGCAGCCGGCTACGTGGTTTACGGCTCCTCCACCATGCTGGTGTACACCACCGGTTATGGCGTCCATGCCTTTACCTACGATCCTTCTCTGGGCGTGTTCTGCCTCTCCCACGAGAAAGTGCGCTTCCCGGAATCCGGCAATATGTATTCCATCAACGAAGGCAACTACATCAAGTTCCCTCTCGGCGTGAAGAAATACATCAAGTACTGCCAGGAGCAGGACGAAGCGACGCAGCGTCCTTACACCTCACGCTATATCGGTTCTCTGGTTGCCGACTTCCACCGCAACCTGCTGAAAGGTGGCATTTATATCTACCCAAGCACCGCCAGCCACCCGCAGGGCAAGCTGCGTCTGCTGTATGAATGCAACCCGATGGCGTTTCTGGCCGAACAGGCCGGCGGTAAAGCCAGCGACGGTAAAAACCGTATTCTGGACATTACGCCGCAGAAACTGCACCAGCGCGCGCCGTTCTTCGTCGGCACCAAATCGATGGTAGAAGACGCCGAACGCTTTATCGCCGACTATCCGGACGAGTAACGCCTTCGACGCCGGGGCCGCTCAGGCCCCACGGCGCAGCACGCTGCGCCGTTATTGCGTTATAGCTTGAACGCCGCCATGCTCTGCGCCAATGACTGGGCCTGTTCTTCCAGCGAGCGCGTTGCGGCGGCGGACTCTTCCACCAGCGCCGCATTCTGCTGCGCCACCTGATCCATCTGCGCCACCGCCAGATTCACCTGCTCGATGCCGCTGCTTTGCTCGCGGGTCGCCGCCGAGATTTCGCGCATCAACGCCGTAACGCGTCCGACTTCATCGGCAATGCCGTTCATGGTTTGCGCCGCCGACTCTGCCATCTGCTCGCCTTCCTGCACGCGCTCCTGTGACGCTTCAATCAGCCCCTTAATCTCCTTGGCCGACTGCGCGCTGCGCTGCGCCAGACTGCGCACCTCGCCGGCGACCACGGCAAAGCCGCGCCCCTGCTCGCCGGCTCGCGCCGCCTCAACCGCCGCATTCAGCGCCAGAATGTTGGTCTGAAACGAGATGCCGTCCATCACGCTGATAATATCGGCAATGCGGCGGGAGCTGTCGGTAATCGCCAGCATTTTGTCTTTGACCTGGCTGACCACATCACTGCCGCGGTCGGCAACGTCGGACACGCTGAGCGCCAGCTGGTTGGCCTGCTCGGCATTTTCCGCATTCATTTTTACCGTTGAGGTCAGTTGCTCCATGCTGGCCGCGGTCTCTTCCAGCGAGGCCGCCGACTCTTCAGTACGCTGCGCCAGGTGGACATTGCCGGCCGCCAGCTCGCGGGAGCCAACGTCAATCTGGCTGCTGGCATCGCGCACCTTGCTGACCGACATCACCAACGACTGCTGCATGCGCTGCATCGCCCGAATCAGGCGGCCCATCTCGGTATCGCCTTCACCGCGGATTTTACGGGTCAGATCGCCGTTGGCGATATGCTCCAGCTCGGCGATCGACGCATCCAGCGGGCGCAGAATAATCAGCCGCAGCGCAAACCAGGCCAATACCGCCAGCAGCACGCTGAGTATCCCGGCCGCCACGATTAACGCAATCTTGGTACTGGCGTTGCCTTCCGCCTCGCGCACCTGCTGCTGCCCGGTTTCCATGGCAAAGCGGCGGAATTCGCTCAGATCGTTTTCAAATGCAATGCTCAGCTTAGAGATGCGCGTTTCCTGAATACGGTAGTATTCATCGATCTGGCCGGCCTTGATGGCATCTGCCATCGGACGCACCCCCTGTTCCTGGTAAGCACGGTAGCTGGCCTGCAGATGTTCAGACAGCTCTCTGCCGCGCTCGGTGACCGTCCCTACGCCGACAAACGTCGCCATTTCACGCTGCGACTGCGCCAGATAGCCGTAAATACGCCCGACGGTGGCGTCGGCCACCGCAATCTGGCCCACTTCGCGCTGGCGCACCGCCAGAGACGCGGCGGTGCGCGCCCGCAGCGTCAGATTGGAACTGTTCGCCAACGAACCCAGCTCCTCACCCAGAATTTGATTCAGGGTATGCAGCGAACGCGAGCCCTGGTTAATGGCATTGACACCGATAACGCTGACCATAATCAGCAATACCGTCAGCAGGCTGAGCAGGGCCAGCAGCCCAGCCTTCACCGTAATTTTATTTAGCATGGATTTTTCCTGGCTATCGACAATAGGTGGTTACAGAAGATGTAGGGTGGTAAAACGCAGGTCGTCGCCGCGGCGCGCCATTATTGTTGTCATTGTCAGGTTATCGGCAGCAGCGGCAAAAACTTGATGCAGGCAGCGGATTAATCCGGAAGTCGCAGGCCAGGAACGTCGCGGAGGCGTTGACGATGAAAAGGACAGGAAATCGTAAAAGAGTCCGTTATAATACCCGGCACTCCATTTCTGGTTTGAAAAAAGGAAACCGACATGAGCTTGAATCAGGTACCTGCGGGTAAAGACCTGCCAGAAGACATCTACGTAGTGATCGAAATCCCGGCCAACGCTGACCCGATCAAATATGAAGTTGACAAAGAAACCGGGGCGCTGTTCGTTGACCGTTTCATGTCCACCGCGATGTTCTACCCGTGCAACTACGGTTACATCAACAACACCCTGTCTCTGGACGGTGACCCGGTTGACGTGCTGGTGCCAACCCCGTACCCGCTGCAGCCAGGCTCAGTGATCCGCTGCCGTCCGGTTGGCGTACTGAAAATGACCGACGAAGCCGGTGAAGATGCCAAACTGCTGGCCGTACCGCACAGCAAGCTGAGCAAAGAGTACGATCACATCAACGATGTGAACGACCTGCCAGAACTGCTGAAAGCGCAGATCGCTCACTTCTTCGAACACTACAAAGATCTGGAAAAAGGCAAGTGGGTGAAAGTTGAAGGCTGGGACGATGCCGCTGCCGCTAAAGCAGAGATCGTAGCTTCCTTCGAGCGCGCCGCTAAAAAATAATTTTTACGCCGCAGCCGATGAAAAAAAAACACCGCTCAATGAGCGGTGTTTTTTATTATGCTTCGTCGTGACGTGTCAGCCAGTCCCCGCTTTCAATCAGCGGGAAACCTTCTACGCTGTGTCGGTACAGGTAGATCCACGCACTCCCATAAGGCGTCTGGATCAGTTCGCGCTTATAGTCCTTAGTGTTGCTTTTAAGCTCGTCGAGCTCAGCCAAAATCGATGCATTAATACGATACACCTCGCAATGTATCGTACCTTCACCGGGGATCGCTGCCGGGTAATGGCCCAGATTATAAATCTGATAGCCTTCGAGCTCATGCTCGCCTAACCATTGGGCGTTGGTCATCCAATGGCTGTTTCCCTGTTTGCGTCGTAAACTGCCGTAGACAATTATTCGCATTGCTAAAACTCAAACTGATAGAGCAAATCTAGCGCCTGATCGAGACCAGACACCGCTTCAAGATACAATTTAGGCATCAGGCGGTAACGCAACGTCAACGTAGCCAGCGAGTCGAAAATACCCACCCCATATTTTACTTGTAAGCCAGGGAGGACATAGCCACTCACGACAACCTGTGAGCTGTCGCCAACGCCGGCAGTATCAAGTGCCAGGTTACTGACGCCGAATGCTTCGCCGATTTTACCCACAAGTTGACCACTTTGTGCAACCCCCATGCCGATTAACATTGACGTCATCGCGTTGCCGTCGGCGCCGGAGTTGCTCAGGCCCTGCCCGCGCAGCAGGTAAGACAGCGCTTCCTGCTGCGATTTGGCCGGGTCGGAGAACACTTCCAGCTTCGGCGCATCCGCCAGCCCGGTGACGCGCACCCCGGCGGTGACATCATCCTCAGTGGCCTCCGGGTTACGAATCGCCTCCATGTTCAAGTATGGCTGATCCGGCGGGCCGGAGAACAATAATTGTCCCTTGCGCACGATCAAGTCCTGACCATAGGCGTGGAAACGGCCGGCCGGAATATCAATCTGGCCATTCAGCCCCAGACCGCGTTTATCCTGCACCACTTTCAGGTCGCCCTTCAGCCGCGCCTTCAGGCCGAAGGCGTCCAGCCGCACGTCGTCGCCGACGTGAATCATCAGGTTGCTGTTAATCGCCACCGCGGTGCTCTTCGGCTGGATCGGTTTTAGCTGTTTATCCAGCATCACTTCATCCGAAGAGACCCCGATCGCGCTTTCCGGCAGCTCCTGCACGGTGATGCGCGCCCACGGAATATCCACATTGCCGTTGAGCGAGAACAGCTGCGGCGTGGCTTCAAACACCAGATCCGGCGATACGTCGATGCGCACCATCGGCGGCACCGTTACCCGCAGCTTGTCGCCTTTCGCGGCGATGCGCGCCCGCCAGGCGTTGATATCCCGCCAGTCGGCGTCGCCGGTCAGGTTCAGCTGGCCGCGCGTGGTGGTGATCAGGCCATCCAGCGTCGAGTTCATGCCGTTGAAGTCGATCGCCAGCCGGCCGTCGGTCATATCAAACGGCATCCAGCTGCCGTCAATATCTACCTTATCCAGCGCCAGACGGCCATATACCAGCGGTTTTTGCGCGTTGCCGCCCAGCCGCAGATTGGCGTTCAGCATGCCGGCGGCCTTTTCCCCCTGCATCAGCGCCGGGTTAATCATCGCCAGCGAGATGTTGGCAATGTTGACGTTGCCGGCGATATTGCGCTGTTTCTGCGGGTCGGTCACCTGGATATTGCCGTCCAGCTGGCCGTTGTTGTGCAGCTTGATCAGCCAGTCGGCCTGCGCGCGGCCGTTATTGACGCCCGCGTTGAGATTCAGCGTGTCAAAGGCGATCGGCAGCGCGTTGCCCTGAACCTGCTGCACCACTTTCACCCCGTTGCCCACCAGCGACACCTTCGCCTGCGGCAGCGCGGCGCCCTCTTTCCAGCTCACGTCGGCGCGGCCGGTGAATACGCCGTTCAGCGCAGTCTCCGGGCCGAGGAACGGCTTGATCATTTTCAGATCAAAGCGGTTCAGCACCACGCTGGCCTGGCCGCTGGCGGCGCTGGCCTCGATGGTTTTCGGCACGCAGACCTCGGCGTCCGGGTTCTGCCAGCAGTGCGGTCCGACGCTGATTTTCTGTTGGGTATTCAGGTAATCCAGCGCAATAGCGCGCGTCAGGCGCCATTCACCCACCGGCGTATCAAAGCGGGTGTTATTCAGGTTGCCGCGCCAGCGCTGCTGCTGACGGTCGAAACTGCCCGCCAGCGCCAGCTGGCCGGACACCGGCTTGCCGTCCACTTTCAGCTGCAGCGTGTGCTGTTTTTCCGTGCCTTTGCCGTCAAGCTGCAGCAGGTTCACTTCCAGCGCGTCCTGCTTCAGCTGTTCGACCCGCACCGCCAGCTGGCCCTGAATCTGATCGGTAGAGCGTACGTCGCCGTCCACTTTCACCCGTTTGATATGCAGCGCCTGCCATTGCAGACCGGATGCCGTCAGGTCCGCCAGCAGCTGCGGCGCCTGCAGGTTACCGCGCAGCTTCAGCAGGCCCTTCGCCGTGCCGCCCAGGCCCGGCAGCGCGCCGTCCAGCTGCGGCGCATCAATATTGGCGTCCAGATTCCAGCTTTTTTCGTCCAGCTGCCCTTTCACGTTCAGGTTATTGCGCCCCAGCGCCAAATCAACGCCGGGGATCTTCCACTGGCCGGCAGCGTTGCCGCTCAGCGAGCCGTGCGCCGACACCTTGTTCTGTTTCACGTTGCCGTCCAGCTGCAGCGTCGGCACCTGCAATTGCCAACTGCCACCGTACAGACTGCCGCGGGTGGTGATTTTGCCGTCCAGCTTCGCCGGCCATTCCGGCCACTGTTTGGCGGTGTTGATGCCGCTGAGCGTCAGCTGTGACGTCCAACTGATGGCCTTGCTCCAGTCCACCAGCGCGGTCAGGTCGGTATTGCCCTGCAGCGCCGCCAGACGCAGGCGGTTGAGGCGGAACTGCTCGACGTTGCCTTTGCCGTCCAGCGTCAGCAGCGCCGGCGGCAGATCCTGCCCTTTAATATCGGCGCGCGTCGACAGCGTATAGTCGGTGGCTTTGCCGTTAAAGCGCAGGCGTAAATCGTTTACCTGGTATTGAGACGCGCCGGTAAGCGGCCACTTCAGCCGTTTACTCTGCAGCGTCAGCGACAGCGGTAAGCCGGCCTCCGCCAGCTGGGTCTGCAGATCGAGCTGCGCCCCCACCGGCCCGGACAGGTTCAGCGCCACGTTCAGCGCTTCGCGCAGGCCGCCTCCAATATTCAGCTTCACCTTTTCGCCTTTCAGCGGATCGATATTCAGCGTGCTGTTGGCCACCATCTGTACCGGCCAGTTATCTTTCAGCGTGGCCTGGCCGTGTGCGAACAGCGTGCCCTGCGGCGACCTGACGTCGAAATTGTCCAGCTGGATATGTTGGTCCCGGGTGCTGGCCTTCAACAGCAGGCTGGTGATCAGCACATCGGTATCGCCGGTCAGACGCAGCTGCTCGCCGCGAATCTCTTTTACCGTGATATCCAGCGGCAGGCGGACTTCCGGCAGATCCGGCAGCAGCGGCTTGGCAAACAGCTCTTTCAGCGTTTCGCCCAGCGGTTTCTCTTCCGGCTGCGGCGCCGGCTTCGGCGCGTCGCTCACCTTCTCGCCAACCTTCTTCGCCATATCGGCCGCCGGCTGTACCTCTTCCGGCAGCGGACTGGCCGGCGTTTTCGGCAGGGCAATCAGCAGCGCAGCAATTTTGGTCGGCTGCAGCTGCAGCGCGCGCTCCCGCCATTCGGCGCCGGTGCTGAACTCCCCGAGTGAAATCGCGGTATCGTCAACGTTGACCTTGACGTTATTCAGCGCCAGTTTGCGCAGGATAATCGGATAAGGGGTGCTGAGCTCGGTGGTCGGCTCACTGCTCTCCGCCGCCGGTTCGGACGGCGCCATCTCGCTGGTTTTCACCACCACGTCGACATCGTCGGCGGTCAGGGCGTTCACGCACAGCGAGCTGCGCTTAAAGCACGACAGATCGAGCGCCAGATGGAACTGGCCGGCATTCACCGTCACGCCCGGCATCTGGTACTTCACGCCTTTCAGCGTCAGATCGCGCCAACCGCCGCTGACGCTGGCGATATCCAGCCCCGGCACCCAGCGCGCCGCACCGTTGAGCACCATATGCAAACCGCTGGTGGTGCCCAGCAGGTAGGCGACGCCCCCCACCAGCAGCAGCAGAACGATCAGCAACCCAAGACAAATCTTTTTCACCAGGCTCATAATTCAGGCCCCAAACCGATATAGAACTGCATCCCGTGGGTTTCCTTATCCCCGACCGGGGCGGCAATATCCAGTTTCACCGGCCCGACCGGTGACTGCCAGCGCACGCCAACGCCCGCGCCGGTTTTGAAATTGCTCTGTTTGATGTCATTCACCGCTTCGCCGGAGTCGATGAACACCGCGCCCCACCATTTGCCGGTCACGTTGTATTGATACTCCAGTGAACCGGTCAGCATTTTGGAGGCGCCGGTCAGTTTGCCGTCTTCGTCACGCGGTGAGATGTCTTTGTATTTATAGCCGCGGATGCTGCGGTCGCCGCCGGCAAAGAAGCGCAGGTCCGGCGGCACTTTATCGAAGTCGTTGGTTTCAATCCAACCCACCTGACCGCGCGCCACAAAGCGGTGTTTATCCGCCAGCGTGCGGATCCAGACGTTCTGCGCCTGCAGCAGCGCAAAATCAACGCCGGACCCCCAGGTGGTATCGGAAACGTCGATGGAATAGCGCTGACTGTCGCCCCAGGTCGGCATCAGTCCGCCGCGCGAGCGGGTGCGGCTGAGGCTGGCGCCCGGGTACAGCAGCACGGTGGTGTTGGTGACATTACCTTGGGTAAAGTGGTCAAAACGGCCGGTCATATTGATGGCGTACTGCCAGCCGCTGGATTTATCCCAGTTGCGCGACACCACCACCTTGGTGCTGTCCGACTTGGTATCGTTCAGATCGCTGCGCTTATAGCCGCCCTGCATCAGGTAATACTCTTCCAGCGGGCTCTTCTGCAGCGGGATCTTATACGTCAGATCCAGCTGCTGCTCCGGTGCCGAAATATAGGCGCTGGTTTCCAGACTGTGGCCGCGGTCGTTCAGCCAGGGCTTCTTCCAGGTACCTTTGATTCGCGGCCCGACGTCGGTGGAGTAGCCGACGCCGGTTTCCAGCGTATTGCGACTACGCGGCGTGACCAGCGCATCCAGCGGCAGGATTTTGCTCTCTTTGGCATCTTCGAAGTCAGGGGACACCACCACCGAGTTAAACCAGTTGGTGGCGGACAAACGGCGGTTCAACTCGGCCAAATCCTGCGAGCTGTAATATTCCCCTTGGTGGAAGGGGATCAGGTTTTGCAGGTAGTCTTCGCGAATCTGCGAACCCTCGAATTTCACTTTGCCGAAGCGGTAGCGCTCGCCGCTGTTGAAGTCGAGGTCCCAGTACGCCTTACGCAGCTCTTCCGACACGCCGAGCTGGCTCTTGGTCATCTCGGCGTCGAAGTAGCCCTTGCGCAGCGCCAGGCCGCTCAGGGAGCTTTTAAAGCTTTCATAGGTGCCGTGATTCAGGATATCGCCGATGGTCGGCCGCCCCTTCTTCACCAGCGCCAGATAGTCTTCATCGGTTTTAGCGCCGCCTTCCAACGTAATATTGGCGCCGGCAATGCGCACCGGCTCGCCCGGTTTCACCTTGGCATGCAGCACCGGACGCGACAGTTTGGGATTGTCGTCGAGGGTAAACTCAATGGTCGGGTCATAATAGCCCAGCGCACGCAGCCCCTGGCGCACCGCCTGATCTACGCGTGCGCGGAACCGACCGTCGGCGCTCACCTCTTCGGGGGTGATGGCAGACAGACGAACCCGCACGTTTTTTTCCAACTCTCCGCTCAGCCCTTCGACCTGCAGCCGCAAATTGGCCGACAGCGCCGCAGGCGCGACAAATAGCGCGCATAAAACGCAAAGGACACGGTAACGTGGCACACGTTCTCCTTAATTTATTGTACTTTCCTGTAAAAACCGTCGTTCAGATCGCCTGACCACGCCGCCACGCTAGCAAAATGGCAACTCTCCCCTGGCCGACTCCCACCGACCTGCGCACAAAATGGCATAAACAGGACGTATTCTTGGCTTTTTGCGCTCAAAAGACTGCGTTAAGCTTACACATAAACGCAACATCGGCCTTATTGTGGGCAAATAAGCGACGAGTTACAACTCGCGCAATGTCGTCTAGGGCCAATTCTTATTAAGACAACAGGAGTCAATCGCGGTGCAAAATACAGATAAATCTTGCCTGGTCGACCAGGCCAACGCGCTGCCGGGACGCGCCACGCCGGTGCCGGTCGCCGCACTTAACGTCGTCACCCAGCACTCCATGACAGAAGTGCCGGCCGGCATGGAGGTGGCGATCTTCGCCATGGGTTGCTTCTGGGGCGTCGAACGCCTGTTCTGGCAACAGCCGGGGGTTTACAGCACCGCCGCCGGCTACACCGGCGGTTACACACCGAATCCGGCCTACCATGAAGTGTGCACCGGCCAGACCGGTCATGCCGAAGCGGTGCGCGTGGTCTTCGATCCGAAGGTCATCAGCTATCCGCAGCTGCTGCAGGTATTTTGGGAAAACCACGATCCGGCGCAGGGCATGCGTCAGGGCGGCGATATCGGTACGCAGTACCGCTCCGCGATCTATTACCTGACGCCGGAGCAGCAGGCCGACGCCGAACGCAGCCTGGCCAGCTTCCAGCAGGCGATGGACGCGGCGGGAGACCAGCGCGTCATCACCACCGAAATCGCCCCGGCCACGCCGTTCTACTACGCCGAAGACGACCACCAGCAATATCTGGAAAAGAATCCGGGCGGCTACTGCGGGCTGGGCGGCATTGGCGTTTGTCTGCCGCCGCAGGGCTAACGCGTTAATTTTTAACCACTGGCGGGCCTTATCGGGCTGCTGCTATACTATCCAGGCCGCAGAAACGCGGCCTGCTTTTTGCCGTGGCAAAGCGGGCGCTGTAAAACGCGTCCGGCAACTCTTTTTTACAATGTATTGCCCTTCCTCAAGAGCGCCGTCATCCCGTCGGCACGTATGGATAGATTATGTTAAACAGTATTTTACTGATTCTCTTTCTGATCGCAGTGAGCGCCTTCTTCTCTGTATCGGAAATATCTCTGGCTGCCTCACGCAAGATTAAACTGAAGCTGATGGCAGATGAAGGCAACGTCAACGCCGCCAAGGTGCTGAAACTGCAGGAAACCCCCGGCCTGTTCTTTACCGTGGTGCAAATCGGTCTTAACGCCGTCGCCATTTTGGGCGGTATCGTCGGCGATGCGGCGTTCTCCCCCAGCTTCCAGGTGCTGTTCGATCGCTTCCTGTCGCCGGAACTGTCGCAGCAGCTCAGCTTTATCTGCTCGTTCGTGCTGGTCACCAGCCTGTTTATCCTGTTCGCGGATCTCACCCCGAAGCGCATCGGTATGATTGCACCAGAGGCGGTCGCCGTCCGGATCATCAACCCGATGCGTTTCTCGATCATGATCTTCCGCCCGCTGGTCTGGCTGTTTAACGGTATGGCGAACCTGATTTTCCGCCTGTTCAAACTGCCGATGGTGCGTAAAGACGACATCACCTCTGACGATATCTACGCCGTGGTGGAAGCCGGCGCGCTGGCCGGCGTGCTGCGCAAGCAGGAACATGAGCTGATTGAGAACGTGTTCGAGCTGGAGTCGCGCACCGTGCCCTCCTCAATGACCTCGCGTGAAAGCGTGGTCTATTTTGATCTGCGCGAGAGCGAAGAAAGCATCAAGGAGAAAGTCTCCACCCATCCGCACTCCAAATTCCTGGTATGCGACGGCCATATCGACCAGGTGGTGGGTTATGTCGATTCCAAAGACCTGCTGAACCGCGTGCTGGGCAACCAGAGCCTGGTGCTGAGCAGCGGCGTGCAGATCCGCTCTGCGCTGATCGTACCGGACACCCTGACGCTGTCTGAGGCGCTGGAAAGCTTTAAGGCGGCCGGTGAAGACTTTGCGGTGATCCTGAACGAGTATGCGCTGGTGGTGGGGATTATCACGCTCAACGACGTGATGACCACCCTGATGGGCGATCTGGTGGGACAGGGCCAGGAAGAGCAGATCGTCGCCCGCGACGAAAATTCATGGCTGATTGAGGGCGGCACGCCGATCGACGACGTGATGCGCGTACTGGATATCGATGAGTTCCCGCAGGCCGGCAACTATGAAACCATCGGCGGCTTTATGATGTATATGCTGCGCAAGATCCCGAAACGCACCGACTTCGTCAAATACGCCGGCTACAAGTTCGAAGTGGTCGATATCGACAGCTACAAAATCGACCAGCTGCTGGTCACCAAGCTGAGCGATAAGCCGGCGGCGGTGCTGCCAAAGGCGGCGGATGATAACCTGCCGGCCTGACGCGCCATGAGAAGATAAAACATCAGCGGCCCCGTTTGGGGCCGCGCTTGTTTCTGTACGCCGTTAGTGCGGCAGCGCTCAGGCTGCAGCTTTAACAACGTTTTAACCCATTTCGGATTGCAAAAGCAGCACTTGCCGATTAACTTCAGACATCACGCTGAGATGACGCTTGTCGCGGACTTTCGGCACCAGGATCCGGCCTTTGTCGAATTCAAATGCGCCAACGTCCTTAATATATAAACGTCCGCGGAACAGGGTCTTCACATATTTGGCAATTTTCAAAGGGTTATAACGCTGGAAGATTCTCATTTTGTTCTGTGCTCCTCCGTTGGACCAGGCGTTCATGCGAACCGCTAATCGGGCGGTTTCTTATCAAAGAACGCAATTGATTGCAGTGGTGTAGACCTAGTTAAGACCATTTTGTTCACTTTCGCCCGGATGTCTTCACTGGTTTTACACTTGTTGACAGATTTGTATATGATGATTTACGACATATTCAGAATATCCCTTCAAATTAAAGGCGTTAGAGACCGATAGGGAAAACTGAGATCGCGCTAACAGGACAGACCTCCGATCACCACCTAAGCTTTAGGCCGCGGAGACTGTTCGCACTATCCCCCATAACAAGGAGCACGCATGAAAAAGAGTAGCATGCTAATTATGTCCCTGCTGTTCGCCCCCCTGTTGGCCTCGGCGCACAACTTTCAACTGTTACAGCGCGTCGCGCCGGTCAGCGTCACGGACCGCGGCGAGCTAAACTACGCGAACGGCGACTTTAGCTACGAAAAATGGAGCAGCGGCAAGCTCAGCGGAAAAGTGCGGGTAATTCAGCATATTGCCGGCCGCAGCTCCGCCAAGGACATGAACGATCCATTGATTGAAGCCATCAAGGACGCCAAGCTACCACGCGATCGTTACCAAACGACGACAATCATCAACATTGACGACGCCATCGTCGGCACCGGCATGTTTGTGCGCAGCAGTATTGAGGACAGCAAGAAAGAGTTCCCGTGGTCGCAGTTTATCGTCGACAACAAGGGCAGCGTGAAGAAGGCCTGGGATCTGCAGAGCAACGGCTCGGCGATTATCGTGCTGGACGATCAGGGGCGGGTGAAGTTCGCCAAAGACGGCAAGCTGACGGAAGAAGAAGTGCAGCAGGTGATGAACATGCTGCACCAGATGCTGCGCTAACCGATCAGAACAGCGACACGCGGAAGCCGGGGTTGAGGAAAGATTCACGCGGCGTATAAAGCAGCGGCTTGCCTTGCCAGTCGTGAATTTGCGCCCCGGCAGCGACCGCCACCGCATGCCCTGCGGCGGTATCCCAGATATTGGTCGGCCCAAAGCGCGGATACAGCTGCGCTTTGCCTTCCGCCACCAGGCAGAACTTCAGCGACGAGCCGACCGAGATGGTTTGGTGCACGCCCAGCTGCTTCAGATAGTCCTTCAGCTCATCATCGCTGTGTGAACGGCTGACCACCACCAACGGCGGCTGCCCCTCCATCACGTGGATCGACTGACGCTGGCCTTTTTCTTCTTTCCACGCCTTGCCGCGCTCCGCCAGGTACAGCACGTCCAGCGCCGGCGCATACACCACGCCCATCACCGCCTGGCCGTCCTCAATCAGCGCAATATTGACGGTAAACTCGCCGTTACGCTGCAGGAACTCTTTGGTGCCGTCGAGCGGGTCCACCAACCAGTAACGCGTCCAGTGCCGGCGCTCTTCCCACGTCGGCGGATCCTCTTCCGACAGCAGCGGGATCTCCGGCGTCAGCGCCGCCAGTCCCGCCTTGATGATGCCATGGGCCGCCAAATCGGCGGCGGTAACCGGTGAATCATCTTTTTTCACCGCGGCGTCAAGCGGCTGTTCGCCGTGATAGACCGCCATAATTGCTGCGCCCGCCTCGCGGGAAAGCTGGCAAATTTGTTCTAACATCATTCACCTCAGATCAAACAATTCCGTGGGAAATCTCCCGCAACCTTATGCTAGCAGACTAGTTTTTTTTGCCCGGAATATCCATCCCGACGTGTTAACGTTAGGAAATAATTCAAGTTTGCCGGCCCGCAATTGTGAGCTTTCCCGCTGTGCCAACCGGGATTTTCTGCCACACTTCACGTTTTCTGATGGCAAGTAAGCATAATTACATCGTTCTTTGCGGCTTCCCTCCAGGAAGACGCCAAAAAACCTCATGGCATGGAGAACACCAATAATGATGAAACGTCCGCTGGCATTATCCGCCCTCGCCCTGCTGATCGCCGCCGGCGCGCAGGCGGCAACGGTTGACCTGCGCGTGCTGGAAACCACCGACCTGCACGGCAACATGATGGACTTCGATTACTATAAAGATAAACCCACCGAAAAATTTGGCCTGGTGCGTACCGCCAGTCTGATCCAGCAGGCGCGCGGGCAGGCGGTCAACAGCGTGCTGGTCGATAACGGCGATATCATTCAGGGCAGCCCGATGGCGGACTATATGGCGGCCAAAGGCCTGCACCAGGGCGACGTTCACCCGGTCTACAAGGCGCTGAACCGGCTGGATTACGTGGTGGGCAATATCGGCAACCACGAGTTCAATTACGGCCTCGACTACCTGCAAAACGCCCTCGCCGGCGCTAAATTCCCCTACGTGAACGCCAACGTCATCGACAGCAAAACTCAGAAACCGCTGTTCACCCCGTATATTATCGTCGATACGCCGGTAAAAGACCGCGACGGCAAGGCGCACACGCTGCGCATCGGCTACATCGGCTTCGTCCCGCCGCAGATTATGGTATGGGACAAGGCCAACCTGCAGGGCAAAGTCACGGTTAACGATATTACCGCCACCGCCAAGCGCTACGTGCCGGAAATGCGCCAGCAAGGGGCCGACCTGGTGATCGCCATTCCCCACTCCGGCCTCTCCAGCGAGCCGTATAAAGCGATGGCGGAAAACTCGGTCTACTACCTCAGCCAGGTGCTGGGCATCGACGCCATTA
Organism: Serratia sp. FGI94; assembly: GCF_000330865.1. Taxonomy (NCBI): domain Bacteria; kingdom Pseudomonadati; phylum Pseudomonadota; class Gammaproteobacteria; order Enterobacterales; family Yersiniaceae; genus Serratia; species Serratia sp. FGI94. Next base: position 389,091 of record NC_020064.1, on the reverse strand, counting down.
TGTTCGGCCACGCCCACGCGGTCTTCCCCAGCCAAGACTTTGCCGCCATCAAAGGCGCCGATATTGAGCAGGGCCTGCTGAACGGCGTACCGGCGGTGATGCCGGGCCAGTGGGGCGATCACCTCGGGGTGGTGGATTTGCAGCTCAGCAACGACGGCGGCCGCTGGGCGGTCACTCACGCCAAAGCGGAGGCGCGACCGATTTATGACAGCGTAGCCAAGCGCTCGCTGGCGGCGGAAGACGCCGGTCTGGTAAAAGCGCTGGCCGACGACCATAAGGGCACCCGCGAATTCGTCAGCCAGCCTATCGGCAAATCCGACGGCAACATGTACAGCTATCTGGCGCTGGTGCAGGACGACCCGACGGTGCAGATCGTCAACAACGCGCAGAAAGCCTATGTGGAGCATTACATTCAGGGCGATCCGGATCTGGCTGATCTGCCGGTGCTGTCCGCCGCCGCGCCGTTCAAGGTCGGCGGCCGTAAAAACGATCCGGCCAGCTTTGTGGAAGTGGAAAAAGGGCAGCTGACCTTCCGCAACGCGGCCGATCTGTATCTCTACCCCAATACGCTGGTGGTGGTCAAAGCCAGCGGTCAGGACGTGAAGGAGTGGCTGGAGTGCTCCGCCGGGCAGTTTAACCGCATCGACGTCAACAGCAGTAAGCCGCAGAGCCTGATTAACTGGGACGGCTTCCGTACCTATAACTTCGACGTGATCGACGGCGTCAGCTACCAGATCGACGTCAGCCAGCCGGCGCGCTACGACGGCGAATGTCAGTTAATCAATGATAAAGCGGAGCGGATTAAGCAGCTGACCTTCAACGGCAAACCGATCGATCCGCACGCCACCTTCCTGGTGGCCACCAACAACTACCGCGCCTACGGCGGTAAATTTGCCGGCACCGGCGACAAACACATCGCCTTTGCCTCGCCGGATGAGAACCGTGCCGTACTGGCGGCCTATATCGGCGCAGAGAGCAAAAAGCACGGGGCGGTGCATCCGCAGGCGGACAATAACTGGCGTCTGGCCAATATCGACGCCGCCCAGCCGCTGGATATCCGTTTCGAAACCTCGCCAAGCGACAAGGCCGCGGCGTTTATCCGGCAAAGCGCCCGCTACCCGCTGAAGCCGCTCGGCAACGACCGCATCGGCTTTGCGATTTATCAGGTCGATCTGCAAACGCCGCCCGCCGACGCGGCACGCTAAATAACAAACGGGGCGCCATCTGGCGCCCCGTTTCGTCAATCCCGTTTACAGGATTTCCAGCAGTTCAACCTCAAACACCAGCGCGCTGAACGGTGGGATAGCAGCGCCTGCGCCACGCTCGCCGTAGGCCAGGTTGTGCGGGATATACAGTTGCCATTTAGAGCCAACCGGCATCAGCGTCAGGGCTTCGATCCAGCCGGCAATCACGCCGGTAACCGGGAACTCGGCCGGCTGGCCGCGCTCAACGGAGCTGTCGAACACGTCGCCGTTAATCAGGCGGCCGGTGTAGTGTACGCGCACGCGGTCCTGACGAGACGGAATTGGGCCGTTGCCCTGCTGCAGCACGGAGAACTGCAGGCCGGATTCGGTCAGCGTCACATCATCACGCTTGGCGTTTTCTTCCAGGAATTTCTGGCCTTCTACCGCCATCGCCTGCTGACGCTCACGACGTACGGCATCCGCACGTTCGTGGATTTCACGCAGCGCGCGATGTACGACGTCAACGGGAACCGCCGGGGCATTCCCTTCCAGCGCGTCACGCAGACCTGCCAGCAGAGCGTCCGGTTGTAAACCTTCCAGACCGGATTCCTGCAGTTGCTGGCCGACCTGTAAACCAATCCCGTAGCTTGCTTGCGCTTCAACGCTGTCAAAAGAAGGGGTTGTCATGGGGTTTTCCTTAAGTCTGTAAAAAGTCGAAGGCGCAGCATAACAGCGCCGGAAAGCCGGGTAAAATCTTGTGTCGAGAATGATGACTTTTCCCGTAGAAAAAGAAACAATAACCTTCTGTTAATGCCCATTGCCGCCCCCGCCGTACAATAACGCCGCTGCCTTTCACATCAAACAGTTAGCGGACTATACTGAAAGCGGGTCATCGGACCGTCGGCACACTATTTGGTACTGTGGCAATTTACGCCGTTGAAGAGAGGTCACCATGGGCAGAATCGCGCCCAGGAGAAGGAAAACCACCCGCGCCCACCGCTCGTTGCAACGCGTCTGGCAGCGCGTCAGCCAGCGCCTGCCGTTCGGCGCACCGCGACAGACGCCCGCGGAGGCAGACTCGCAGCCGCCGACAGGCGGTCAGGGACAGGGGATCAAAGCGCTACTGTTGAAAATCTGGCATCTGCCGGACGGCTTCGGCTGGCTGGAGCCTTTGCCCTATTTCCACCGCCGCTGGGTCATCATCTTCGGCGCCATACTGCTGCTGTCGCTGCTGTGGCCCTATTCACCGGATCGCGATGAGCGCCCGGGCCATCTGGAGTCGCCAAGCGCGCAGCAAACCGATGCCCAGCCGGTTACCGACGCCTCGGATCCGGGCGGGCAGTGGCAGCGTTATCACATTCAGCCCGGCCAGACGCTGGCGCAGCTGTTCCGCGACAATAGCCTGCCGGTTAATGAAGTGTTCGCCATGGCGCAGGTGGAAGGTAATGATAAGCCACTGAGCAATCTGAAAGCCGGGCAGGAAGTGCGTATCGAACGGGACGCCAACGGCGTCATTATCGCGCTGTCGGTCACCACGCTCGACAATCGCCAGGTCACCTTCCGTCGTCAGGCCGACGGCGGCTATCGTCGCCAGCGCTAAGCCGGCAGCTGTTCCAGAAGAAAATCACGCAGTACAACGCCCTGGTTGTGCTGCGTGTCCTTGCTGCCGTACAGCAGGGTCAGGCTCTCGCCCTGCCGCAACAGCGCCGCCAGCGGCCGCCAGGCATCGCCTGCCGCCAGCTCCTGCCGGTAGCGCGCGACAAACGCCTCCCACTGGTCGGTATGATGGTGGAACCACTGGCGCAGTTCACCGCTGGGCGCCACCTCTTTCAACCACGCCACGCCTTCCAGCCGCTGCTTGCTGATACCGCGCGGCCACAGCCGATCGATCAGAAAACAGTGCGGCGCCGGGCCGCTGAAGTCATACACACGCTGTAACCGGATTTGCGTCATCGTTGCCTCCTTGTCGTCCTCTGGCACCATAACGCATTTTGCCGGCGGCAGAAAAGCAAAACGCCAGCACAAGGCTGGCGTTTTGCTCGGGTAACTCTCGCGATTAAGCGACAGCAACCACAACTACATTCAGCTGTGCGAACACGTCGCTGTGTACCTGGAAGTGCACTTCGTGCTCACCAGTGGTACGCAGAACGCCGTTCGGCAGGCGAACTTCGCTCTTGGCAACTTCAACGCCGGCAGCGGTAACTGCGTCAGCGATGTCGCGGGTGCCGATAGAGCCGAACAGTTTACCTTCGTCGCCTGCTTTAGACTCGATGGTAACCGTAGCCAGTTCGTTGATCTTGGTTGCGCGCGCTTCGGCAGCAGCCAGAACGTCAGCCAGTTTGGCTTCCAGTTCAGCACGGCGTGCTTCGAAGAACTCTACGTTTTTCTTGGTAGCAGGAACAGCTTTGCCCTGTGGTACCAGGAAGTTACGGGCGTAGCCCGCTTTAACGTTAACTTGATCACCCAGGCTGCCCAGGTTTGCTACTTTATCAAGCAGAATAACTTGCATTACCTTATCCTCTCAAAGTCGTTAATGGACAGTGGCCGATTACTGATGACGATCAGTGTACGGCAACAAAGACAGGTAGCGCGCGCGCTTGATAGCACGGGCGAGCTGGCGCTGATATTTGGCACGAGTACCGGTGATACGGCTCGGGACAATTTTACCACTTTCAGTGATGTAGTTTTTCAGCGTAGCGATGTCTTTATAGTCAATCTCTTGAACGCCTTCCGCGGTGAAACGGCAGAACTTGCGACGACGGAAATAACGTGCCATTTGGCTAGTCTCCAGAATCTATCAATTCAATCTGCTCGGCATGCAGGACCAATTTGTTCAGGCCGTTGCGCCCTTGATGGCAGCTAACAAAACCTTGAACGGTAACCTGACTGCCGACCGTTAATCTTTGAGTCAGTGCTTGTGACTGTTGTCCGCTGACAACCACGGGCATGCGGCACCATGCTTGTCTGCTGAATCCGGCTTCTGTCTGCGTCGATCTGTGCTCAAGCACAAACTGGCAGTGGGGAATGCCGGAAGGACTTACCTTTCGCACCGGTTGCTTGCACAGCGTGCCAGACAAAACCAGACGATTAGTCGTCACGGCGGCAATTACTCTTCAGAATCCCCAGCATCTGCTTCTTCAGTGGTTTCGTTAGAGAACTCTTCGCGGCGATCGCCACGACGTTCGTCTTTCGCTTTAACCATTGGAGAGGCTTCAGTTACCGCGTGCTTAACGCGCATAACCATGCTGCGGATAACGGCGTCGTTGAAGCGGAAGTTAGTTTCCAGCTCATCGATCGCTTCCTGCGGAGCTTCAACGTTCAGCAGAACGTAGTGAGCTTTGTGCAGTTTGTTGATCGGGTAAGCCAGTTGACGGCGGCCCCAGTCTTCCAGACGGTGAATCTGACCTTGCGCGTTAGTGATGGTAGCACTGTAACGCTCGATCATGCCCGGAACCTGTTCGCTTTGGTCAGGATGGACCATAAAAACGATTTCGTAATGACGCATCGAATTGCTCCTTACGGATTATTCAGCCTCCTGTCAGGGTCAACCGCAGCCCATGGAAGCAAGGAACGTGTTTGTGTGCGGCTGAAAAATGACGCGTAATCATACTGGCGCCGGGGCGGAAACTCAAGGAGAGAGTGGGATTTATTCGCCGCCGGACGGTGCTCAAGGCCAAAGCGCACGATTTGTCACGGCCGGCAACGGGCGCATACGGCGGGAATCTTTCAATAAAATCATCATCAAGCGCGGCGGCTTGTTCATATTTTTTGAAAAATCCCATCAAATAGCTGCGCTTTTTTATCTGCGAGAACGGACTAGAATTAAACGTATCCGCCGTAGACAGCGCGACGAACAGATTTAAGGTTATTCAAGACAGACAAATAACTTTTTGCCCCACGATCATCGCTGCCGGACCGACCGGGACAAAGGTTAAGCGAGGCTTTATGAAACACGCCATTCTCGCCATGCTTGCCGCATTACTGCTTTCCAGCGGCGCGATGGCCGCAGAAGAGATCGACGCCCAACAGGCGTCACAGCGCCAGAGCATCGGCTTTATCACCCTGAACCGCAACGTGGTGTCTCCCGATGACGCCGATGCGCAGGTCAGGCAAATCGCCGAACGGCGCGGCGCCGGCGCCTATCGCGTCATCGCCCTGCATGAGCCGGGCAGCAACGCGTCGATTCACGTCAGCGCCGAGCTGTACCGTTAACCGAACGATCAACGCCAGGGAACCAAGCCGCAGCCAAAAGCGGCAGTCTAAAACGGTGATCCAACCCAACGCCCCCTGCTTGCAGGGGGCTTTTTTATAGCGTCGCGCGGAAGAACCCCACGCAGGCGTCCAGCGCCGCCGGCGTAATGCGGTGCTTCACGCCCGCCTCAAGCGCCAGCGTCAACCGCGCCCCCAGGCCGCGCTCGCGCAATACCTGCGCCAGGCGCAGGCTCTCCGCCGCCGGCACCACGTCATCGGCCTCGCCGTGCCACAGCAGCAGCGGACGCTCGCCCAGCTTATCCCACTGCTGCTCCAGGGCATCATCCGCCAGCGGCGCCAGGCGGGCGGTATGCTGCGCCTCAGGCAGCGGCTGCCCCAAGCTGTCCAGCGGCGGAAACAGCGTCTGCGACAGAGAAGAAAACGAACCGGAGCCCATCAGGCTGGCCGCCGCGGCGATCCACGGATAGCGCGTCAGCGCGCCCAGCGTGGCCATGCCGCCCATCGACGCCCCGGCAACGCCGACGCGCGCGCCATCAATCAGCCCGCGCTGCGCGAAATGCGACCGCAACGCCGGCAGTTCATCGATATTACTTTTGAGGATCTCCCAGAACTGCGCCAGCCGCCGCGGCTCATCACCATGATAGCGTTCGCCATGCTGGTCGGCGTCCGGCAATATCACGCGGAACCCGGCCTTCGCCAGCGCATAGCCGAAATAGGCGTACACTTCTTTCGAGGAGCAGTAACCATGGTAGAAAAACACCGTCGGCAACGGCTGTTCATATTGCCCGGCCGGCACCGCGTGAATCACGGCGATATCCCCAACGCGCTCGTCAAATAACTCGACCATCCATTCAACCCCTTATCGCTTCGCAAGCCGCTCTATCATGACAAAAAAACGCCGTCGGCATTAGCTCATTCTGTTCCAGCTTATGCTTAAGCATTACACTTGGGAGACTGCGATGAAAATAGCGAGGTCGATGATGACTCTGACGCGTACTGCCGCCCTGCTGACGCTGCTGGCCGCGTTATCCGGCTGCGGCCTGATGACCACCACGCCAAAACCACCGCCGCCGCCGATTGCCGGGCAGGCGCAGGAGGTCACCCGCGCGCAGACCTTTGGCCTGGAAAAAATGACCACCGTCAGCGCACTGGTGCACGGCAGCCCGATGAACGTGGAAGAGGCCATCCAGAAAAAAGCCTCCGCCAGCGGCGCCCGTTACTACCTGATTATCATGAACAGCGAAACCGTGGTGCCCGGGCAGTGGTACTCCCAGGCCATTTTGTACCGCTAGGCGACAGCGTATGCCACGCGGGAGAGTCCGCCATCAGTATGTCATGCACGCCGCGTTCAATACGCCGCCGCTGATGGAGACACCGCCGAGGAAAATCCCCGCCGCCAGGTGGTTGGCTTCGATTTTATCGCTGATGCGCGGCATATAAACCTTCACCGCGGCGAACAACAGCAGCTGCACCACCAGCGCAACGGCGCCCCAGATGACGTAATCCAGCAGGCTGACCGAGTTGACCGCCGCGCTGGCCAGGGGAATCACGTACCCCAGGCAGGCGCCGACAAAGCCGAACGCGGCGGACTGATTGTTCTCTTTAATCAACGCCCATTCGTCATGCGCCGTGATGCGGGTGTAGATAAACAAAAACACCAGCACCATGGCAAAACCACTGAAAAAGTAGGCGGCAAACGCCGCCAGTGCGTTAACGATATCCATATTATCCTTCCTGAACGCGAGTCGTGATCCCGTTACGGGTCGATACCGTGTGACAAAATGTTTCACGCCGGCGCTACTTTATGCCTAGCCGCCCATCGCTCTGTCAAGCAGCGATGCGCACAGCGACTCCGGCAACACGCGATCGCCGCGCACGTCCAGCGCCATCTGGCACCAGGCTTCCGCCACCGGCGGCGCGGCGCTGCGCAACAGCTGCGCCGCCGCAAACAGGTTGAACAGCTGCGCCGTCATGCTCCGCCCCTGCGCCTCCTGCCCCTTGCGCAGCTGCTGCATCAGCTGTCGCCACTGGCGGTCGAAATGACGGTTCTGCCCCTTCACCTCGCCAAACTCCTGCAGCACCGCCTCCTGCACCGCGCTGCTTTTCGTCCAGGCGCGCAGCACGTCCAGGCTCATGATATTGCCCGAGCCTTCCCAGATGCTGTTGACCGGCATCTCGCGATACAGCCGCGGCAGTTCGCTCTCTTCGCAGTAGCCGATGCCGCCCAGCGCCTCCATCGCCTCGGCGACAAAGGGGATGCCCTGACGACAGACTCCAAACTTCGCCGCCGACGTCATGATGCGGCTCAGCCCCTGCGACAGCGGGCTGCCGGCGTCGCCATAGGCGCGCGCCAGCCGCATCAGCGCCGCGACCTGCGCCTCCAGACGCAGCGCCATGCGCGCCAGCTGCTGGCGCATCAACGGCAGCTGGATCAGCGTTTTGCCGAAGGCCTGGCGCTGATGGGCATGGTACAGCGCCACCGACAGTGCGCGACGCATCAGGCCGTGGCTGCCGAGCGCGCAGTCAAAGCGGGTCAGCGCGCCCATCTTGAGGATTTGCCGCACGCCGTCGCCCTCGTCGCCCAGCAGCCAGGCGCTGGCGTCAAGAAACTCCACTTCGCTGCTGGCGTTGGAGCGGTTGCCGAGCTTGTCCTTCAGCCGTTCCAGCCGCACCGCGTTGCGCGTGCCGTCGGGCAGAATGCGCGGCAGGAAAAAGCAGGACAGCCCGCCGCCGGTCTGCGCCAGCACCAGGTGCGCGTCGCTCTGCGGCACCGAGAAGAACCATTTATGCCCCACCAGGCGGTAAAGTTCGCCGCTGCCGCGCCCGGCCAGCGGCGTCGCCGTGGTGGTGTTGCTCAGCACGTCGGAACCGCCCTGCTTTTCCGTCATGCCCATGCCGATCAGCAGGCCGCGTTTCTGCGCTCCCGGCAGCAAATGAGCATCGTAACGGTCGGACAACAGCGGCGGCAGCCAGTCGCTGAACGCCGCCGGCAGGGTGCGCTGCAGCAGCGGGGTCGCACCGTACGTCATGGTGATGGGGCACAGCGTGCCGGCCTCCACCTGCGCGTGCAGCATAAAACGTGCCGCGCGGGCGACCACAGAGCCGACGCGCGCCTCCTCCTCCCACGGCAGGTTGTGCACCCGGTTGGCCACCAACCCCTGCATCAGAATGTGCCAGGCGGGATGAAAGCGAACGTCGTCAAGCCGCTGGCCGCAGGCGTCGTAGCGCAGCAGCTCCGGCGGGTTGGCGTTGGCCAGCCGCCCCAGCTCCAAGGATTCCTGAGTGCCCAACTGCTGCCCCAGCGAAGCCAGCACCTCGCTGTCCCAGCCGGCCTGCTCGCGCTGCACCGCCTCGCGCAGCGGCGTATCGGAAAGAAAAAGGTTGCTGTTGCCCAGCGGTTTGGGCTGATTAAAAACGTCGTGCGTATGCCAGACCATAGACCTGCTCCCTGTTCAAGACCTCAGCAAACAGTATGGTAGACGTGACGATTTCTGCCGCGGGGCGGCGCACAGGATGGGAAAATGGCGGGAAAACAGCAGGCCCGACGATGCCGGGCCCGCGGGGATCAGCTGCGCTGGCGCACCGCTTCGAACAGACAGACGCCGGTGGCGACCGACACGTTCAGCGAGGACACGCTGCCCGCCATCGGAATGCTGATCAGCTCATCGCAGTGTTCACGCGTCAGGCGGCGCATGCCTTCACCCTCTGCGCCCATCACCAGCGCCATCGGCCCGGTCAGCTTGCTCTGATACAGCGTATGATCGGCTTCGCCGGCGGTGCCGACAATCCACACGTTCATCTCCTGCAGCAGACGCATGGTGCGCGCCAGATTGGTGACGCGGATCAACGGCACGCTTTCCGCCGCGCCACAGGCCACTTTTTTCGCCGTCGCATTCAGCTGGGCGGAACGATCGCGCGGTACGATCACCGCATGTACGCCGGCGGCATCGGCGCTGCGCAGACAGGCGCCAAGGTTGTGCGGGTCGGTCACGCCGTCCAGAATCAGCAGGAACGGCGTATCGACGCTTTCCAGCAGCCCCGGCAGGTCATTTTCCTGATACTGACGCCCTTCGCGCACGCGGGCGACGATCCCCTGATGCACCGCGCCCTCCACCTTGTCATCCAGCCACTGGCGGTTCGCCACCTGAATCACAATGCCGGTGGCTTCCAGCTCGGCGATCAGCGGCTGCAAACGGCGGTCGTCGCGGCCTTTCAGGATAAACACTTCCAGGAAGCGTTGCGGGTCACGTTCCAACAGGGCTTTAACGGCGTGGATACCGTAAATAATTTCGCTCATGATACTCTTTTAACCGTGCGGCCGACGTCGGTCGGCCAATGATAATTACCGTGCGGCAGGTCAGCCCTGCTCCGCACCTTTTTTCTTGCCGGCGCGTTTGGCCTTGGTGGCCGCGGCAATCTTCTTGGTTTTGGCCGACGCTTTCTTCGCCTTGGCCTTCTTGTCTTTCTTCACTTTGCCCGCCGGCTTGGCATCGTCCTTACGGAAGGCGCTGTCCGGCTCAAAGTTGGCCGGCGCTTTGCCACCGCGACGTCTGCGGCCGTTGCCATTGCCGTCGCGCAGCGTACGCTGCCCGCCTTTCTTCGCCCGCTCGCGCTCGGTTTTACCTTCGCCGCGCGGCTTACGGCTGCTGGAGATCAGCGCGAAGTCAATCTTGCGCTCATCCATATGCACCGCCTCAACGCGGATTTCCACCGTATCTCCCAGACGATAGACCACACCGGAAGATTCGCCGATCAGTCGCTGACCGATATTATCGTAGCGGTAGTAATCGTTATCCAGCGTCGATACGTGCACCAGTCCGTCGATAAACAGGTCGTTCAGGCGGACGAAGAAGCCGAAACCGGTCACGCTGGCAATAATGCCGGTGAACTGCTCGCCGACGTGATCCTGCATAAAGTCGCACTTCAGCCAGTCGGCCACGTCGCGCGTGGCTTCATCGGCGCGGCGCTCGGTCATTGAGCAGTGCAGGCCCAGCTGCAGCATCTCGTCGAGATCGCTGTGCCAGCCGCCGGTCGGCGTCCAGCGGTGCTGAGGTTCGCCGTGCTCTTTCGCCAGCTGGTATTTAATCGCCCGGTGCAGCGCCAGATCGGGATAACGGCGGATTGGCGAGGTGAAGTGGCCGTACGACGACAGCGCCAAACCGAAGTGGCCGCGGTTTTCCGGATCGTAAATCGCCTGCTTCATCGATCGCAGCAGCATGGTCTGCAGCATTTCATGGTCCGGACGATCGGCTACTTCATCCATCAGCGTGGCGTAATCTTTCGGCTGCGGTTTGTTGCCGCCGCCCAGCGTCAGTCCCAGCTCACCCAGCACGCTGCGCAGCGCGGAGATGTGATCGTCGCTCGGACGGTCATGCACGCGGAACAGCGCCGGCTCGTTACGCTTCTCAACAAAGCGCGCCGCGGCGATGTTCGCCAGGATCATGCACTCTTCGATCAGCTTGTGGGCGTCGTTGCGCACCGTCGGCTCTACGCGTTCAATGCGGCGTTCGGCATTGAAAATAAACTTGGCCTCTTCGGTCTCAAACGCGATGCCGCCGCGCTCGGCACGCGCCTGATCCAGCACCTTGTACATGTTGTGCAGTTCCTGCAGGTGTTTGACCAGCGGATGGTACTGCTCACGCAGCTCCTGGTCGCCCTGCAGAATGTGCCACACCTTGGTATAGGTCAGACGGGCGTGGGAGCTCATCACCGCCTCATAGAACTTGGCGGTGGAGAGACGCCCCTGCGCAGAGATGGTCATTTCACACACCATGCACAGACGGTCAACCTGCGGGTTCAGCGAGCACAGTCCGTTGGACAGCACTTCCGGCAGCATCGGCACCACCTGCGACGGGAAGTAGACCGAGTTGCCGCGGCTACGCGCTTCGTCATCCAGCGCGGTGCCCGGTCGCACATAGTAGCTGACGTCGGCAATGGCTACCCACAGCCGCCAGCCGCCGCCGCGCTTTTTCTCACAGTAAACGGCGTCGTCAAAATCGCGGGCGTCTTCGCCGTCGATGGTGACCAGCGGCAGCTTACGCAGGTCCACGCGCCCCTGTTTAGCCTCTTCCGGCACCTGTTCGCTGAGATCGGCAACCTGTTTCTCCACCTGCGGCGGCCAGGTATGCGGGATTTCGTGGGTGCGCAGCGCGATATCCACCGCCATGCTGGTGCCCATTTTATCGCCGAGGATCTCGACAATTTTCCCTACTGCCTTGGTGCGGCGCGTCGGGCGCTGGGTCAGCTCTACCACCACCATATAGCCCATGCGCGCGCCGGCTACCGCCTCATTCGGGATCAGGATGTCAAAGCTCAGGCGGCTGTCGTCAGGCACCACAAAACCAGTGCCGGCATCCAGAAAGAAGCGGCCGACAATCTGGCTGGTTTTCGGCACCAGCACCCGCACGATGCGAGCTTCGCGCCGCCCTTTGCGATCCGCGCCCAGCGGCTGCGCCAGCACCACGTCACCGTGGATCGCCATTTTCATCTGCTCGGCGGACAGATACAGGTCGTCTTTACGCCCTTCAACGCGTAAAAAGCCGTAGCCGTCGCGGTGGCCGATAACCGTGCCGCGCAGCAGGTCCAGCCGCTCGGGCAGCGCATAGCATTGGCGACGGGTAAACACCAGCTGACCATCGCGCTCCATGGCGCGCAGGCGGCGACGCAGCGCCTCCAGATGTTCATCGCTGGTCAGGTTCAGTTCTTTCGCCAGCTCTTCGCGGCTGGCCGGCGTCTCACGCTTGGCCAAATGGGCAAGGATGAATTCGCGGCTCGGGATTGGGGATGCGTATTTTTCTGCTTCTCGTTCCAAGAATGGATCTTGTGACATTGCGGTTCCTCCGTTGTCATCAGCAGGATGTCGCTGAGCCTTGTCTTCTCAACGACGTTTTATTCGACAAGCAATAGCTTGTAGAGCGGCGGATTATCTTCAACCATATCGGCCAAAGTGTAGTTATCCAACTCTTCAAGGAAATTCTGTACCCCTTTATGCAGTACCTGCTTCAGTCGGCAGGCTGGGGTGATGTGGCAAAAATCGCTGCTGCAGTTAACCAGGGCGAGCGGTTCCAGCACCCGCACCACGTCGCCAAGACGAATGGTTTCAGCCGGTTTGCCCAACCGGATGCCGCCATTTTTACCGCGTACGGCCGTGACCAGGCCAATACGGCTCAACTGGTTGATTATTTTCACCATATGGTTGCGGGATACGCCATACACCTCGGTCACTTCCGAAATGCTGGTCATTTTATCCTTCGGGAGCGATGCCAGATAAATCAGCGCCCGCAGGCCATAATCAGTAAAACTTGTTAACTGCACGTTTACCTCTGGGCGCGATAGAGCCCGTTTGCGTTTGATGTGCCGCTTTTCGGCATTTTTCAAAAGATTGCTATTGGATAATAAACCAGCCGGCGAGTTTGCCGCTAATTATTTAGCGCATGAAACACTTTATGACGGAACGGTGACGGTGTTTTTGACGGGAAACCGCAAGAGGGTGGGAATAACCGCGATCCTCAACGTCATGCGCGCTGCGCTGACGCCGTTCAGCGATGCGGGCACAGCCAACAGAGCGCAAGCCGGAAAAAAACAAACCGGGACTCAGCCCGGCTTGTTTGATGCAGAAAAACCGATTATGCGTCGAACGGGTCGCGCAGAACCATGGTTTCGCTACGGTCCGGGCCGGTAGAGATAATGTCTACCGGTACGCCGGTCAGCTCTTCAAGACGCTTGATGTAGTTCAGCGCCGCCTGCGGCAGTTTGCTGTACTCTTTCACGCCAAAGGTGGTTTCGCTCCAGCCCGGCATGCTTTCGTAGATTGGTTCGATACCTTCCCAACCTTCAGCAGCCAGCGGCGTGGTGGTCATTTCGCGGCCGTCCGGCATGCGATAGCCCACGCAGATTTTCACTTCTTTCAGGCCGTCCAGCACGTCCAGTTTGGTCAGGCAGAAGCCGGACAGGGAGTTGATCTGCACCGCACGACGCACTGCAACCGCATCCAGCCAGCCGGTACGACGGCGACGGCCGGTGGTGGCGCCGAATTCGTTGCCCTGCTTGCACAGGTACTCGCCGGTTTCGTCAAACAGTTCGGTCGGGAACGGGCCTGCGCCAACGCGGGTCGAGTAGGCTTTCACAATGCCCAGCACGTAGTCGACATAACGCGGGCCAATGCCGGAACCGGTGGCAACGCCGCCGGCGGTGGTGTTGGACGAGGTCACGTACGGATAGGTACCGTGGTCGATATCCAGCAGCGTACCCTGCGCGCCTTCGAACATGATCAGGTCGCCACGCTTGCGCGCGCCGTCCAGCAGTTCGGAAACGTCAACCACCATCGCGGTCAGGATGTCGGCGATGGACATCACGTAGTCCAGCGTAGACTGGAAGTCGACCGGCTCGGCTTTATAGTAGTTAACCAACTGGAAGTTGTGGTATTCGACGATCTCTTTCAGCTTAACCGCGAAAGATTCTTTATCGAACAGATCGCCAACGCGCAGACCACGGCGGGCGACTTTATCTTCGTAAGCCGGACCAATGCCGCGACCGGTGGTGCCGATGGCTTTCGCGCCGCGCGCTTTTTCACGGGCCACGTCCAGCGCAACGTGATAAGGCAGGATCAGCGGACAGGCTTCGGACAACAACAGACGCTCGCGTACCGGGACGCCGCGCGCTTCAAGTTCGCCCATCTCTTTCATCAGCGCGTCAGGAGCCAGTACAACACCGTTGCCGATGATGCTGGTGACGTTTTCACGCAGGATGCCAGAGGGAATCAAATGAAGAACGGTTTTTTCACCGTTGATAACCAGAGTGTGGCCAGCGTTATGGCCACCTTGGTAGCGCACAACATATTTAGCCCGTTCAGTCAGCAGGTCTACGACCTTGCCCTTACCTTCGTCACCCCATTGGGTGCCCAGTACGACGACGTTCTTACCCATTTTTCAAAATCACCGATTGCTTAAAAATGGATTCTAGCACCGTAATTTCTGAGTTTCAGCACTTTTCGCATACGATTGCGTAATTTTTCGGCTAAACTTCAGCCACCAAGGCGCGTGCTCAACATATAGTAGATCACGATGCCGGCAACCACTATTCCACCGCCGAAACGACGCAGCGTGGCGTCCGGCAACTGCGAAATCGTCAAGATCATTTTACGCCAGGCGCGCGGGAACAGCATCGGCCCCAGCCCCTCAAGCACCAGAACCAAACCTAACGCCAGCCAAATTGTTGCATTCATGCCTTACCCCAAAAAAGAAGGGGCCCGTGCTAACACGGACCCCCGGTCACTGTCTTAACGCCTTATTTACGCGATGAATCCGGCGATTTCATATAGCGGAAGAAATCGCTGTCCGGGCTGAGCACCATCACGTCCTGGTTCTCTTTGAAGCTGGCTTCATACGCACGCAGGCTACGGATAAAGGCATAGAAGTTAGGATCCTGGCTGAACGCGTTGGCGAACAGCTTGGCCGCTTCGGCATCCCCTTCACCGCGGGTGATACGCGCCTGACGCTCGGCTTCCGCCAAGGTACGCGTCACCTCGTAGTCCGCGCTGGCGCGCAGCTTCTCGGCTTCTTCCTGGCCCTGCGAACGCAGACGGCGTGCTACCGCTTCACGTTCCGCACGCATACGCTGATAAATCGCGTCGGAGACTTCCACCGGCAGGTTGATC
This sequence comes from Serratia sp. FGI94, assembly GCF_000330865.1. Lineage (NCBI taxonomy): Bacteria > Pseudomonadati > Pseudomonadota > Gammaproteobacteria > Enterobacterales > Yersiniaceae > Serratia > Serratia sp. FGI94. Next base: position 374,040 of record NC_020064.1, on the reverse strand, counting down.
TGCTTGATACGCACGTCGACCACTTCAATACCCAACGCCGCCATGCTGTTCGGGTTCACCTGCGGCTGTTTGCCGGTGGTTTCCCGCTCAACGCGCGCCGCCGCCGAGGCGATGGCGTCATCGGCTTCGGTCTTCGGCATCTCTTCGCCGTTGTTCAGCGTACCGGTGTTCAGCGCGTCGCGCACGTCGGACATCAGCTTGCCGCGCGAGTCGGTCACGATGTCTTTCACATCCAGACGGCCGATTTCAGAACGCAGACGGTCGCTGAACTTACGCTTCAGCAGCACCTCGGCCTGAGAGACGTCGCCGCCGCCGGTCGCCAGATAGTAGCGGCTGAAGTCGCTGATGCGCCACTTCAGGTAGGAGTCGACGATCAGGTCTTTCTTCTCGCTGGTCACGAAGCGATCGGCCTGGTTCTCCATGGTCTGAATGCGCGCATCCAGGTTTTTCACCGATTCAATAAACGGGATCTTGAAGTGCAGGCCCGGCGCATAAATCAGCGGTTTGTTTTCGTCATCACGCAGTACTTTGCCGAAGCGCAGAACGATGCCGCGCTGGCCTTCCTGCACCACAAACAGTGAAGCATAAAGCGCTACCAGCACCACGAGGAGGATAACTACAAAAGACTTACGCATTGATTACTGTCTCCCTACGCGAGTGGTATCGTCACGCTGCGCATTCGCCCGGCGTTGGTCCATAACCGAACCGCTGTTCTGCGGTTTACTGCCGGCGTTGCTGCCGGAAGTCGACGGCGCAGGGTTAAGACGAATCAGGCTGGTGTCTTTGTTGCCGCTGTCGCTGGCTGCGCCGGCCTGGCCACGCAACATCTGCTCCAGTGGCAGCACCATCAGGTTGTTGCCTTTGTCATTCACCAGCACCTTGCGGGTATGGCTCAAGACTTTTTCCATGGTTTCGATATACAGACGCTCGCGGGTGATTTCCGGCGCGGACTTGTATTCCGGCAACAGTTTGGCAAAGCGCGCCACCTCACCCTGGGCTTCCAGGACGGTACGGTCTTTATACGCCTTGGCATCTTCCAGCAGACGCTGCGCCTGGCCGTTCGCACGCGGCTGAACTTCGTTGGCGTAGGCTTCCGCTTCACGGATGTACTGCTGCTCGTTTTCACGTGCGGCGATAGCATCATCGAACGATGCCTTCACCTCTTCCGGCGGACGCGCCGCCTGAAAGTTGACGTCCAGCAGCGTGATGCCCATCTTGTACGGACGCACGGTCTCTTCCAGCATGCGCTGGGTATCGTTACGCACCACGGTACGCCCTTCGGTCAGGATGCGGTCCATGGAGTACTTGCCGATAACCCCGCGCAGGGCGCTATCGGTAGCCTGGCTCAGGCTGTCGTCAGCGTTCACCACGCTGAACAGGTACGCTTCCGGGTCGGTCACGCGATACTGTACGTTCATCTCGACCCGCACCACGTTCTCATCGGAGGTTAGCATCACGCCGGACGCCGCCAGTTCGCGTACCGACTCCACGTTCACCGGCTTCACTTCGTCGATAAAGGTCGGCTTCCAGTTCAGGCCCGGCTGCACCAGATGGCTGAACTTACCGAAGCGCGTGACCACGCCGCGTTCCGCTTCCTTGATGGTATAGAAACCGCTGGCCGCCCAGATCACCACCACGGCAACCGCCGCGATGCCGATGATACGGCCGCTGAAGCCCGCACCGCCGCCGCTATTATTGCCGTTAGAGCCTTTGCCTCCGCCCAGGCCGCTCAATTTCTTGCTCAGCTTGCGGAAGATATCGTCTAAATCAGGTGGCCCTTGATCACGACCGCCTTTGTTACCGCCAGAGTTGCCGCCATTATTATTGCTGCTCCCCCACGGGTCGCGGTCCTGTCCGTTATTACCGGGCTGATTCCACGCCATGTTTTAGCTCCATTATTCTGTGATTGGGTACTTCAGGTTCACGCGCGGGCCACAGCAACAATTTGCCGCCCCTATAACGCCCGCAGACCGAGTGCACAAATGTAACAGGATATGATCATACTATAAAGTTAATCAGATCGTGTTCCTGTTTACACAGGCGACGCCACTCCACTATCGGCATACGCACCACCATGCCAATGCTGCCGTCTTCTTCGTTCCACTCTTTTTCGATTGCCTGAAGCTGGTAAAAACGGCTACGAAGACGGCCAGCCTGTGGCGGTAAGCGCAGCTCGTGATGCGCGATTTCCCCCGATAAGCGCTCCGTCAACGCCTGATACAACAACGGAATACCTTCCCCGCTGACGGCAGACAGCCACACGCGGATCGGTAAATTTTCATCGTTGCGGTCGATACGCGGAACAAAGTCATCCAGCATATCTATTTTGTTCATTACCAACAGTGTAGGTATCTCGTCCGACTCTATCTCTGTCAGCACGCTGTTGACGGCTTCAATATTTTCGTCAACGCGGCTGTCTGCGGCGTCGATCACATGCAGCAGCAACGATGCCTGCCGCGTTTCCTGCAGCGTCGCCTTAAAGGCGGCGACCAGGTCGTGCGGAAGATGCCGGATAAACCCTACGGTATCCGCCAACACCGTATCGCCAACGTCCGCGACGTCGATGCGCCGCAACGTGGGATCCAGCGTGGCAAACAGCTGATCCGCCGCGTAAACCTCGGCGGATGTCATACGGTTGAACAGGGTGGATTTGCCGGCGTTGGTATAGCCGACCAGTGAGACGGTCGGCACGTCGGCGCGGGTACGCGCCCGTCGGCCTTGTTCACGCTGCTTCTCTACCCGCTCCAGGCGGCGCAGAATCAAGCTGATACGATCGCGCAACAAACGACGGTCGGTCTCTAATTGGGTTTCCCCCGGCCCGCGCAGGCCGATCCCCCCTTTCTGACGCTCCAGGTGCGTCCAGCCGCGCACCAGGCGCGTGGCGATATGGCGCAGCTGCGCCAGCTCTACCTGCAGCTTGCCTTCATGGGTACGGGCGCGCTGGGCAAAGATGTCTAGAATTAACCCGGTGCGGTCGATAACTCGGCATTCACACAGCCGTTCCAGGTTTCTTTCCTGCGCCGGGGAAAGGGCATGATCAAACAGGACAACAGACGCGCCGCTGGCTTTCACCGCATCTGCAATTTCTTCGGCCTTTCCTTCACCGACAAAGTACTTTGGGTGCGGGGCTTTGCGGCTGCCAGTTACCACTTGCAAAGCCTGAACACCGGCTGAAGAGACCAGCGACTCAAATTCGCTGAGATCTTCCGTATCTTTGTCCTGCGAGAAATAGATATGAACCAGTACGGCCTGCTCACCGGCTTCATAACGGTCAAACAAGCGTGCAACCTCTCAAACGGATATCAACCGCGAGCGTGGGGGACATAAACAGCGCACGGCTGCCTATGTTCCCCGTCATGGTTGTCTTGCAATGCGCCTTATTCAGCGTCATCGCTTTCCTGCTGCGGCTGTTGCTGCGCAGACGGATTATTACCATGGTGATAGTTATTGCTGCCGCCGCTCGGATTGTTGCTGTGGTGCGAAACCGGGCGCGATGGGACAACGGTAGAAATAGCGTGCTTATACACCATCTGGCTTACTGTGTTTTTCAACAGAATGACAAACTGGTCAAAAGACTCAATCTGGCCTTGCAGCTTAATACCATTCACCAAATAAATAGAAACCGGAACACGTTCACGACGCAATGCGTTCAGGAACGGATCTTGCAAAGATTGCCCCTTAGCCATTCTATCTTTTCCTTATTTGCTTGTTGTTTGTAACTAAGAACCTGTCGGCTCTAAAATGTACGACCTAAAAAAATTTGCGCGCTGAATACTCATCAATTGTACACAATCACTCAGCCTATGCACTAACAACCTGTGTCACCGACGCCAAAGCCTCTCCCGGCTTTTCGCTGTCCAGCCAGCGGACTGACTCCCAGCCCCGTAACCAGGTCATCTGGCGTTTGGCCAACTGACGCGTTGCGCAAATACCACGATAAACCATCTCATCGTAACTAATTTCGCCAGACAGATATGACCACATCTGGCGGTAACCGACACAGCGAATGGAGGGCAAATCCGTATGCAAATCACCCCGCGCGAAAAGTGCGCGCGCTTCCGTCTCAAAACCTGCCGCCAACATTTGATGGAACCGCAGCTCAATGCGTTGATGCAACAACTCACGGCTGTTCGGCGCTATCGCAAATTGGTGAACATGATACGGCAACGATTCACCCGAAATTTTAGTCAGTTCCGTTAAAGTTTTACCCGAAATAAAAAAAACTTCCAGTGCTCTGGTCAGTCTCTGTGGATCATTCGGATGAATTCTTAACGCCGCTACCGGATCTATCTGCTGCAACTGCTGGTGCAGCGCCTCCCAGCCCTGCTCCGCGGCCTGCTGCTCAATGCGCTCGCGCACCGCCGCATCGGCTGACGGCAGCGGGGAAAGTCCCTCCAGCAACGCCTTGAAATACAGCATGGTGCCGCCCACCAGCAGCGGGATGCGCCCGGCGGCGGTAATCTCGGCCATCTCTTGCAGCGCGTCGGCGCGGAAGTCTGCGGCGGAATAAGCCTCGGCGGGATCGCGAATGTCGATCAGCCGGTGCGGCGCCTGCGCCAGCTCTTCGGCGCTCGGCTTGGCGGTACCGATATCCATCCCGCGGTAAATCAGCGCCGAATCGACGCTGATCAGCTCCACCGGCAGCTGCTCGCGCAGCGCCATCGCCAGTGCGGTCTTGCCCGACGCCGTCGGCCCCATAATAAAAATCGCCGGAGGACGCGGCGTTATTGCTGTTTCAGTCATGTGTAAGGGCTGCCAGTGCAGCCTGTAAATCAACGGGTTGTAAAAGACCGCTCGGTGGTGCTTTGACCAGCTGCGGGCAAAGTCGTTCAACGTCGGTCAGTAATTGTATCGCTTGCGAGGCGTTCCACTGCTCATGCTCGCTGCCAAGATGGCGGGCGAACCAGGTGGCCAGCACGTCAGGCGACATCGCTTTAGGGTCGGCCAGATAGCCTAACAGTTCCGGAATCAACTTTTGTAAATTTTGTTGGCGTAACGGTAAAGGCACCGCGCGCAGGGTCACACGGCCGTGATCGACCTGCAGTTCCATCCCCATTTTCACCAGCAGCGCCTGATGCGTCGTACAGGCGGCAACCTCCGCTTTCTCCAGCGTCAGTTTTACCGGGATCAGCAGCGGCTGCGGGCGCAGTCCCTCTTCCGGCGGCGTCAGCTGCGCCTGGCGCAGCCAGCGTTCAGCCACCGGCAGATTCAGCAGCGACAGACGCTGCTGCTGTTCCACCAGCGCGTAGCACGGCGGATACACCATCAACACCCGGCCGAAGCCGTGCTGACTGCCCGCCAGCGCCGGTTCCTGCGGCGTTGGCGTCGTCTTGGCCGGTGGGAACAGCGGCGGTTTCTCGGCGGCGGCCGGCGCAGCCTCAGGCGTTGCCTGCATCAGGCGTCCGTACAGCTCGCCTTCACGCTTCTGATAACCCGCCCCGCCGTGATAGCTCTGCGGCGCCCGCTCGCGCACCGGCGCGGCGGGCGACGTTTCACGCCGCGGCGCGCTCTCCGCCGCCGGCTGGGAAAAGTGATTGCCGCCGGCGGCCACGCGGTTTTCCGGCTGCCAGGCCGGCGCCGGTTCCTGCTGTGTCTCTTCCGTCAACGGCAGCGACGTCTGCCCCACCTGCTGCAGCACCGTGGTCACCGCCTGATAGATAAAATCATGCACCAGACGCGCCTGATGGAAACGCACCTCATGCTTGGCGGGGTGTACGTTAACATCCACCTGATGTGGATCGACCTCCAGATACAGTACGTAAGCCGGCTGTTGTTCATCCTGCAGCTGATCCTGATACGCCTGGCGGATCGCGTGGTTGATCAGCCGGTCGCGCATCATCCGGCTATTGACGTAGCAGTACTGCATATCGCCAAGCGCCCGCGCGCCGGCCGGATCCGCCACCCAGCCGCGGATGGTTAAATCGCCGTGCTGCCAGGAAACCGCCAGCGCATGTTGTAAAAACGCCGGGCCGCAGATGCTGGCCAGGCGACGCTCATACTGGCTCTCTTCCTTCGCCGCACGGTACTGACGCACCAGCTTGCCGTTGTGGCTGAGGGTGATCGCCACGTCGAAGCGCGCCAGCGCAATGCGCCGCACCACTTCGTCGATATGGCCGAATTCGGTTTTTTCGGTGCGCATAAATTTGCGCCGCGCTGGCGTGTTGTAAAACAGGTCCAGCACCTCCAGCGTACTGCCTACCGGATGCGCCGCCGGCTTGACCGTCACCGCCTGCTCACGCCCTTCGGCGTAAGCCTGCCAGGCCTCCTGCTGCTGAGCGGTGCGCGAGGTCAGCGTCAAGCGCGATACCGAACTGATGCTGGCCAGCGCCTCACCGCGAAAGCCGAGGCTGATAATCGCTTCCAGATCGTCAAGCGTGGTGATTTTACTGGTAGCGTGCCGCGCCAGCGCCAGCGCCAGCTCCTCTTTACCGATGCCGCAGCCGTTATCGCGAATGCGGATCAGCTTGGCGCCGCCGCGTTCAATCTCGATATCGATGCGCGTGGCGCCGGCATCCAGACTGTTCTCCACCAGCTCCTTCACCACCGACGCAGGACGCTCAACCACTTCCCCGGCGGCGATCTGGTTGGCGAGCTGCGGCGGTAACACCTGGATTGACATGCGGGTTCCCCTTGATGGTTCAGGTATGCGGAATGGTCAGCGTCCGATCCAGCGGCGCGACGTCCGACTTCAAACGATTGGCGCTTTTCAGAGCGGTGACGCTAACGCCATAGTGCGCGGCAATCGACGACAGCGTATCGCCGCGCACCACCTTATGGCGCGACGTCTTGCTGACGCCGGCGGTTTTCGCGCTGCCTTGGACACCGGCGGCGGCCCCCGCCGCCGGTACTTTCAGGCGCTGTCCGACCCATACGCCGTCTTTCTTCAAGTGATTAAGGTTATGCAGCGCCGTCATGCTGGTGCCGTAACGGCGGGCAATCGCAGAGAGCGTTTCCCCTCTGCGCACAACGTGAGTCTGCGTTTTACCCCGGTAACTGCTGCTGACGTCTGGTGAAGCCGTATTAACCGCCGCTGCGACGTCCAGCGGTCGGTTTTCCACCTTTGGGTCGGCTTGCAGCGGATGCGACAGGAAGTAGCTGCGCAGGCCGCGATGAATCGCCTTGGCAATCTTCTCCTGATAGTCGCTACTGCCCAGCAGTCGCTCCTCCGAAGGGTTACTGATAAAGCCGGTTTCCACCAGCAGGGAAGGAATATCCGGCGAACGCAGCACGCCGAGGCTGGCCGGCTGCGGACGACTCTTGTGCAACACGCCGATGGTGCGCATTTCACTCAGCACCTTCACCGCCACGTCATACCCCACGCGCTGCGAATGGCCGAACTGCAGGTCCAGCACCGCCTGGCTGAGATACGGATCCGCCTGGTTGCTGGCCAGCAGATCGCCCGCGCCGCCCAGCAGCTCGGACTGTTTCTCATGCTGTTCCAGCCAGTTGGCCATTTCACTGTTGGCGCGGCGGTTGTTCAGCACCCACACCGAGGCGCCCGTCGCGCTGCGGTTCGGCGCCGAATCCGCATGGATCGACACCAGCACGTTGGCCCCCTGCTTACGCGCCACTTCCGAGCGGCCCATTACCGACACAAAGTAGTCGCCGGTGCGCGTCAACACCGGTTTGAACATCGGGTCGTTATCCAGCAGCGCCTCCAGGCGGCGGGCAACGGCGATGGTCACGTTCTTTTCACGCAGCCCGTTCTGTCCCAGCGCGCCGGGATCCTGACCGCCGTGACCGGCGTCAATCGCCACGACCACGCGGTTGCCCGAGCCGGCGGACACCCGACTGCTGCGCGGCGTTTCCGCCGTCGCGGTGCCGGACACCACGGTCGGTTTTTCCTTGAACGGATTGCTGCCGGATGAGCTGGACGGCGCCGCGCGGCGCACCGGCTCTTCTGTTTTCGTCACCACCGGCTTGCTGACCAGTGGCTTACTGGCCGCAGGTGCCGGTGCCTGGCGTACAACGTTGTTATTACCGCCGCTGGCGGTAATGGTGAACACCACGGTATACACGTTGCCATTCTGCCGCGTGACGGCGCGGGTTTTTGCACGCTGCGTCAGCTCAAACACCAAACGCACGCTCTGTGCATCTTTCGGCGCGCTGGAACGGATGCGTTTCACCAGATTCTGACCGCTGAAGTTCAGCGGCAGACCGCTGACTTTGCCGCTCTGGTTCACGTCCAGCACCACGCGCTCCGGCCCGTGCAGCGGGAAGAACGCATAGGCCGGCGGGCCGTTAAAGCTGACCGCGACGGTCGCTTCCCGCTGGGCGTTGGTGACTTTGATATCCGCCAGCGACGATGACGCCGCCAGCGCCAGCGACGGGCCGAACAGCCCCATCACGACGATCAGCGTCATGCCCAGGAATTTCTTTAGTCCATACATCATGTTGGCGTCATCCCTGTTACCTGTGGATTCGGTCGATGAGTTGGCTGCCGTAATCGGACAGCGCGTCCAGACGCGCTTCCCGGCCTTGATCCTGGTAGCTCAGATGCAGCGCCAGATCCGGCGCCGGCAATACGCCGGCCCCCTGCTGCGGCCACTCCACCAGGCAAATGGCATTCTGCGCAAAGTAGTCGCGAATGCCCATAAATTCGAGTTCTTCGGGGTCGGCCAGCCGGTACAAATCAAAGTGATAGACCGACAGCGGCTCCAGCGCATAAGGCTCCACCAGCGTATAGGTTGGGCTTTTCACATTGCCCTGATGGCCCAGCGCCTGCAGGAAACCACGGCTGAAGGTCGTTTTACCGGCGCCCAAATCACCATAGAGATAAATGACGCTGGCCCGATCGCACGCCTGCGCCAACGCGGCCCCCAATTCAACCGTCGCTGCCTCATCCGGCAGAGGTAATACGAGTTCTTTCATTCGATAATATCTATTTTGCCAACTGAGGATTAACGTAATAAGGGATCGCCGGCAGTAAGTCGGTCGCCAGCAACCCTCTGGTTCCTTGTTTTTCCGCCACGCTATCCGCGGCGACGCCGTGGACCACGCAACCGGCGCAGGCGGCATCATACAGCGAGAGCTTTTGCGCCAGCAATCCGCCGATAATGCCCGCCAGCACGTCGCCCATGCCGCCGGACGCCATGCCGGGGTTGCCGACGTCGGCAATCGCCATCGCGCCGTGCTCATCGGCGATCAGCGTTCCCGCGCCTTTCAGCACCGCAACGCCGCCATAGTCCGCCGCCAGACGGCGCACGGCAAGTAAGCGATCACTTTCAATTTCGGCGGTGCTGCAGCCCAAGAGCCGCGCCGCTTCGCCGGGATGCGGCGTAATAACACGATTCTGACGCTTCTCGGGATTTAATGCCAGCAGGTTAAGCGCATCGGCATCCCATAACGTTGGTTTATCGCTGGATTGCAGAACTTTCAGCGCATTCCGACCCCACGCCTCCTGTCCAAGGCCCGGGCCAATCACCATGACATCGGCCCACGCCAACGCCCGCTGCAGGGCCTCGTCATCCAGCGCCTGCACCATCAGTTCGGGGCGCGCCGTCAGCAGCGGCGCCACATGATCAATGTGAGTAAGCACTCGCACCAATCCTGCACCGCTGCGCAGCGCCGCTTCGGCGGCCATACGTATCGCGCCGCCCAAGCCGCGATCGCCGCCGACCAACAGCAAGCGTCCATGTTCGCCTTTGTGCGAACACGGGCGCCGCGGCGGCAGCCATCCTGCCAGATCGGCAGCGCTAACGCGCTGAATCTGCACCGGTTGCTGCGCCAGCCATTCAGATAATCCTAGCGTACTATAATGAAGTTGCCCGACCCAATCGCGCGCCTGGCCGGTCAGCAGGCCCGGCTTCAGCCCGATAAAGGTGATGGTGTGCGCGGCACGAATCGCCGCACCGGGAACGGCACCGCTGGCCGCCAGCAGCCCGGAGGGAATATCCAACGCCACAATCGGCAGCCCGCTGCCCAGCAGGCCGTCGATAATCAGGTCGATATCCACCGGCCAGCGGCTGTCTTCCGCCAGCTCCGTACCGCCGGCATCCAGCCAGGCCTGACGCGCCATCGCCGCCTCAGCCGGCAAGGGACGCGAACCTGCGCCGGCGATCAGCGTCACCCGCACGCCGGCCTCCGTGGCCAGCCGCGCGACCACGTAACCATCGCCGCCGTTATTGCCACGCCCGCACAGCACCAGCCAGTGGCGCGCGGCCGGATAGCAAACGCCGGCCAGACGGTAAGCCGCAGCGCCTGCACGCAGCATCAGTTCGTACAGCGAAATACCGGCGGCGGCGGCCGCTAACGGCTCCGCCTGTCTGATCCAGTCCGCAGGCCAGACAGAGTGTGGTAAACTGACAGCGTATTGTTTCTCACTATGGCCCGTCATGACACACCCTCTCGATCTCCATCAACTCGCCCAACATATCAAGCAATGGGGGCAATCGCTAGGCTTCCAGCAGGTTGGCATTTGCGATACCGATCTCAGCGCTGAAGAGCCAAAACTGCAGGCGTGGCTTGATAAACAGTACCACGGAGAAATGGAGTGGATGGCGCGCCACGGCATGCTGCGCGCCCGGCCGCATGAGCTGCTGCCCGGCACCCTGCGGGTGATCAGCGTACGTATGAACTACCTGCCGGCCAAGGCGGCATTCGCCAGCACGCTGAACAACCCACAGCTCGGCTATGTCAGCCGCTATGCGCTGGGGCGTGACTACCACAAGCTGCTGCGCCAGCGCCTGAAAAAGCTCGGCGAACAGATCCAGCAGTATTGCGGCGAACTGAATTTCCGGCCGTTTGTCGACTCGGCGCCGATTATGGAACGCCCGTTAGCCGCCAAGGCCGGGATTGGCTGGGTTGGTAAACACTCACTGATTCTGAATCGGGAAGCCGGCTCGTGGTTTTTCCTCGGCGAACTGCTGATCGATTTGCCCCTGCCGGTCGACCAGCCGCAGGAGGAGCAGTGTGGCCGCTGCGTGGCCTGCATCACCACCTGTCCGACCGGCGCCATCGTAGAGCCGTATACCGTTGACGCCCGCCGCTGCATCTCTTATCTGACCATTGAGCTGGAAGGGGCGATCCCCGAAGAGTTTCGTCCGCTGATGGGCAACCGTATCTACGGCTGCGACGACTGCCAACTGATTTGCCCATGGAACCGTTTCTCACAGCTGACCGACGAAGCGGACTTCAGCCCGCGCGCGGCGCTGCATGCGCCGCAGCTGATCGATCTGTTCGCCTGGAGCGAGGAAAAATTTCTGCGCATCACCGAAGGGTCGGCGATTCGCCGCATCGGCCATCTGCGCTGGCTGCGTAATATTGCCGTCGCACTTGGCAACGCGCCGTATCAGGAAGAGGTCGTCACCGCCCTGCGCACCCGGCTGGGGCAAAGCGAACTGCTGGATGAACATATCGAGTGGGCGCTGCAGCAACAGCTGGCCCGCCGCGCCGAACACCGCGTTGAGGTGCAGAGCCCGCAGAAAAAACGATTAATACGCGCGGTAGAAAAGGGATTACCGAGGGACGCCTGATGCCAATGGCAGACCTATCATCCACCCCGCCATGTAGCCTGTGGACTTGTGCATAAAAATAAAAACCCTTTGTCTTTCAAACGTCACAAAAAGAGCAAGTGATCGGGGTAACGTTTTGGAATAAATAAATATCTTTAAAAATCAAAAAGATAAATATTTCATTCTGATAACGTTGTTTTTTTGTCCGCGAGGTATTACCCGAGCAGCCTGTGGATAACTCTGTTTACAAGATTTTTCGTATGAATAATACAGAAGAGACTCGCTCGCATCGCTGAGGGCGATGTGGTGACGTTTAAAGGGGGAGAAAATTGGAGCGGGAAACGAGGCTCGAACTCGCGACCTCAACCTTGGCAAGGTTGCGCTCTACCAACTGAGCTATTCCCGCACACAAGAGATGCTTCGCAGCATCCGGCCAAAAATGAAGATGGCCTTTGAAATTTTGGAGCGGGAAACGAGGCTCGAACTCGCGACCTCAACCTTGGCAAGGTTGCGCTCTACCAACTGAGCTATTCCCGCGTCGCATGGTTACTACTGGTACTGCTTGTTACTCATCATGCCGCAAACTGCGACATTGCTGAATTTGGAGCGGGAAACGAGGCTCGAACTCGCGACCTCAACCTTGGCAAGGTTGCGCTCTACCAACTGAGCTATTCCCGCGTCGTATCGATAGCTGAACTTTTCGAAATTCTTCATCGGTACGGGGTGCGCATTATACGAGAATTCCTTTTTGCCGCAAGCCCCTAAACGCAAAAAATCGCTTTTTTTGTTTGATTGCTGCTTAATGCGCCAATATGGCGAATTAAGCGGCAAAGAGCGGCATTTTCTGAACGTCTAACGGCCCTTGCCGGCTTACAGCTGAATAAAATGCTCACGGTAATAGGCCAGTTCCGCCACCGATTCGCGGATATCGTCCAGCGCCTGATGGGTGCCCTGCTTTTTAAAACCGGCCAGAATTTCCGGCTTCCAGCGGCGTGCCAGCTCCTTCAGCGTGCTGACGTCCAGATAGCGGTAGTGGAAGTAGGCTTCCAGCAGCGGCATATAGCGGAACAGAAAACGCCGGTCCTGACCCACGCTGTTGCCGCAAATCGGCGATTTGCCCGCCGGCACCCACTGTTCAAGAAACGCGATGGTCGCCAGCTCCGCCGCCCGGTCGTCAATGCTGCTGGCCTTCACCCGCTCCACCAGCCCGCTGCCGGTGTGGGTGCGCACGTTCCAATCGTCCATTAATGCCAGCTGTTCATCTGACTGATGCACGGCGATCACCGGCCCTTCCGCCAGAATGTTCAGATTGGCGTCCGTCACCAGCGTGGCGATCTCGATAATACGGTCGCGCTCGGGATCCAGACCGGTCATCTCCAGATCGATCCAAATCAGGTTATTTTCGTTTGCGGTCATAATAGTTCCTGCCTGTAAGCCTCAAGACAACCCCGCGCCGGCCGGCGGCGGCAAATATTCCGCAACGGCGCGCGGCAGCCAACAACGGTTATTTAATATAAAATAGCGTGTATCATAGTCTTTTTAGTCGCAACGAGCGATAGAGCGATATAAAGCCGAAGAGTGAGGCGCAGTGAGCAAAAACAAACTGTCTAAAGGTCAACAACGCCGGGTGCAGGCAAACCATCAGCGCCGCCTGAAGCGCACTGATAACAAACCGGAACTGGACGATAGCCAATTGGGTGAACCGCAAGAGGGGATCGTCATCAGCCGCTTTGGCATGCACGCCGACGTTGAAGCAGCAGACGGTAGTCAGCATCGCTGCAATATTCGTCGCACCCTGCGGTCGCTGGTGACCGGCGACCGCGTGGTATGGCGCCCCGGCCTTGGCAACCATGAAGGGGTAAAAGGCATCGTCGAAGCCGTGCATGCGCGCAGCTCGGTGCTGACGCGGCCGGATTTCTACGACGGCGTCAAACCGATCGCCGCCAATATCGATCAGATCGTGATCGTGTCGGCGATCCTGCCGGAGCTGTCGCTGAACATTATCGATCGCTACCTGGTGGCCTGCGAAACGCTGGATGTCGAGCCGCTGATCGTGCTGAACAAAATCGATCTGCTGGACGCGGAAGCGCGCCAGCTGGTTGACGGCATGATGGATATTTACCGCCGCATCGGCTACCGGGTGCTGGAAGTGTCCAGCCGTACCCGCGAGGGCATGGCGGAGTTCGAACAGGCGCTGGCGGGACGCATCAGCATTTTTGCCGGGCAGTCCGGCGTCGGGAAATCCAGCCTGCTGAACGCCCTGCTGCCGCCGTCCGACGAACAGATTCTGGTGAATGACGTCTCCGACGTCTCCGGCCTCGGGCAGCACACCACCACCGCGGCGCGGTTGTACCACTTCCAGCACGGCGGTGATGTGATCGACTCGCCGGGGGTGCGCGAATTTGGCCTGTGGCACCTGGAGCCGGAACAAATCACCCAGGGCTTTGTCGAATTCCGCGATTACCTGGGCGGCTGCAAGTTCCGCGACTGCAAGCACGATAACGATCCCGGCTGCGCCATCCGCGCCGCGGTGGAGCGCGGCGATATCGCCGAAGAGCGCTTCGACAATTATCACCGCATTTTAGAAAGTATGGCGCAGGTCAAGGTTCGCAAGAACCTGCTGGACGCCAACGGTTAACACCCTCGGGCGAACGTTGACAGCGATCTGCGGGTCGTTACAATGCGCGCCTTTTACCCCCTTTTTAAGAGGTTAACGTGCTGGATAGCATCAAAATCAAATTACAATACTGGCTGCCGAAGTTGGCGCTGACCCGTCTGGCCGGCTGGGGCGCAGACAAAGAGGCCGGCTGGCTGACACAGCAGGTGGTAAAACTGTTCGCCCGCTATTACCGTGTGGATATGCAGGAAGCGCAGAACCCGGATTTGACCTCATACGCCACATTTAATGAATTCTTCGTACGTCCGCTGCGCGACGGCGCGCGTCCTGTCGTCAGCGACGCCAACGTGCTGGCGCTGCCGGCCGACGGCGCCATCAGCCAGCTTGGCCTGATCCGCGACGATCAGATCTTCCAGGCCAAGGGGCACCACTACAGCCTGGAGGCGCTGCTGGCCGGTAACTACCAGTTGGCGGACACCTTCCGCAACGGCCTGTTCGCCACCACTTACCTGGCGCCGCGCGACTATCACCGCGTGCATATGCCGTGTGACGGCGTGCTGCGCGAGATGATCTACGTGCCGGGCGACCTGTTCTCGGTCAACCCGCTGACCGCCGCCAACGTGCCTAACCTGTTCGCTCGTAATGAACGCGTGATCTGCGTCTTTGACACCGCATTCGGGCCGATGGTGCAAATCCTGGTCGGCGCCACCATCGTCGGCAGCATTGAAACCGTGTGGGCCGGCACCGTGACGCCGCCGCGCGAAGGCATCATCAAGCGTTGGACCTACCCGGCGGCCGGCGCAGACGAGGCGGTGACGCTGGCAAAAGGCGCAGAGATGGGCCGCTTTAAGCTGGGGTCGACGGTGATCAACCTGTTTACCGCCAACAGCGTGCATTTCGAACCGCGCCTGAACAACGGCACCGTGACCCGTATGGGTGAAGCCTTTGCCGAAGCGGCTACCGCACGCGACGCGGCAGAAGCGCCGCAAACCTAAAGGAATGATGTCGTGCGCCTGATTATCACCACGTTATTGCTCGGTTGTTTACTGGCTCAGCCGGCGCTGGCGGCGGCGCTGCCCAGCGAGTCGCAGCTCAAACAGGAGCTGAAACAGGCAGAAAGCAACAAAAACGCAGCCAATCAGGCGGAAACGGTTGAGGCGCTGCAAAGCGCCCTCAACCGGCTGGCCGAACGCACCGAATCCCTGACGCGTACGGAACAGTACCAGAAAGTGATCGACGACTTTCCCAAGATGGCGCAGCAGCTGCGCCGTCAGTTAGCGGTTGAAAGCGCCAAAATCCTGCCGAACGGCGATAATCTGCCCACCAGCGAGCTGGAACAGCAAATCCTGCAGACCAGCAGCCAGCTGTTGGAGCAGGCGCGTCTGATGCAGCAGGAACAGGACCGTTCGCGCGAAATCAGCGACTCGCTCGGCCAGTTGCCGCAGCAGCAGACCGAAGCCCGGCGCACGCTGACGGAAACCCAGCGCCGCCTGCAGGCGCTGCCGCCGAACCCGACCAAGCCGCAGGCGCTGGCGCAGCTTTATCTGCTGCAGACCGAAGCCGCCGCGCGCAAGGCCAAAGTCAACGAGCTGGATCTCGCCCAGCTGTCGGCGAATAACCGGCAGGAACTGGCGCGCATGCGCGCCGAAGTGTTTAAAAAGCGGCATGAAAAGCTGGATGTTCAGCTGCAGGCGCTGCGCAATAACCTGAATAACCAACGCCAGCGCGAAGCCGAGCTGGCGCTGAAAAAAACCGAACAGCTGGCCGAACAGAGCGGCGAACTGCCGAAAAGCATCAGCGAACAGCTGCAAATTAACCGCGAACTCTCCACCGCGCTGAATAATCAGGCGCAGCGTATGGATCTGATCTCTTCGCAGCAGCGCCAGGCCGCCTCGCAAACCCTGCAGGTGCGTCAGGCGATGAGCACCATCATCGAGCAGGCGCAATGGCTGGGCTCATCGCCGGTGCTGGGCGAA
Source organism: Serratia sp. FGI94 (assembly GCF_000330865.1). Taxonomy (NCBI): domain Bacteria; kingdom Pseudomonadati; phylum Pseudomonadota; class Gammaproteobacteria; order Enterobacterales; family Yersiniaceae; genus Serratia; species Serratia sp. FGI94. The sequence continues at coordinate 357,994 of NC_020064.1, read as the reverse complement.
ACGCTGCGCGCGCAGGTGTCGACGCTGCCGGAAATGCCCAAGCCGCAGCAGCTGGACAGCGATATGGCGCAGCTGCGCGTCCAGCGTCTGCAGTTTGAAAACCAGCTGGAAAAACTGCCGCAGCGCGCGCAAAGCATCAAGCAGGACGACGGCTCCGAGCTGACGCCGAGCCAGAAACAGATTATCGACGCGCAGCTGCGCACCCAGCGCGAACTGCTTAACTCCCTGTTGTCCGGCTGCGATACGCAAATTCTGGAGCTGACCAAGCTGAAAGTGGCCAACACGCAGCTGGTCGACGCACTCAATGAAATCAAAGACGCCACCCACCGTTATCTGTTCTGGGTGCCGGACGTCAGCCCGCTGACGCTTTCCTATCCGCTCAACGTGGCGCACGACCTGACCCGTCTGCTGTCGCTGGATACCCTGTCGCAGCTGAGCGGCGCCTTTGTGATGATGGTGACCAGCCGCAGCACGCTGGTGCCCATTTTCGGCGCCCTGCTGCTGGTGATATTCAGCATCAGCACCCGCAAGCACTACCACGCATTTCTGGAGCGTTCGAGCAGCAAGGTCGGCAAGGTCACTCAGGATCAGTTCTATCTGACCCTGCGCAACGTCTTCTGGTCAATTCTGGTGGCGCTGCCGTTGCCGGTGCTGTGGGCGGCACTGGGCTTCGGCCTGCAGAACGCCTGGCCTTATCCGGTCGCGGTGGCGATCGGCGACGGCGTGACCGCCACCCTGCCGATCCTGTGGGTCTGTATGATCAGCGCCACCTTCGCCCACCCGCGCGGCCTGTTTATCGTACACTTCGGCTGGCCGTCGCAGCAGGTTTCACGCGCCATGCGCTATTACAAGATGTCGATCTGGCTGATTGTGCCGCTGATTATGGCGCTGATCACCTTCGATAACCTCAACGACCGCGAGTTCTCCAATACCCTGGGACGCCTGTGCTTTATCCTGCTGTGCGTCGCCCTGCTGCTGGTGACCAGCAGCCTCAAGCGCGCCGGCATCCCACTCTATCTGGATAAGAAAGGCTCCGGCGATAACATGGTGAACACCGCGCTGTGGGGCGTACTGATGTCTGCGCCGCTGCTGGCGGCGTTGGCGTCCACTATCGGCTACCTCGCCACCGCCCAGGCGCTGTTGGCGCGGTTGGAAACCTCGGTCGCCATCTGGTTCTTCCTGCTGGTGGTCTACCACATTATCCGCCGCTGGATGCTGATTCAGCGCCGGCGCATCGCCTTCGACCGCGCCAAACAGCGGCGCGCCGAAATTCTGGCCCAGCGTGCGCGCGGCGAGGATGAAACCGGCAATACGCACGTCACCGGCAGTAATGAAGGCAGTATCGATATCGATGAGACCGAGATCGATCTGGATGCGATCAGCGCCCAGTCGCTGCGGCTGGTGCGTTCGATCCTGACAATGATCGCACTGGTGTCGGTGATCTTCCTGTGGTCGGAGATCCACTCCGCCTTCGCCTTCCTGGAAAATATCTCACTGTGGAATGTGACCTCCACCAGCAACGGCGTGGACAGCGTCCAGTCGATCACCCTCGGCGCGGTGCTGATCGCGGTGCTGGTGATCATGGTGACCACCCAGTTGGTGCGCAACCTGCCCGCGCTGCTGGAACTGGCGGTACTGCAGCACCTGGATCTGTCCCCCGGCACCGGCTACGCCATTACCACCATCACCAAATATCTGCTGCTGCTGATCGGCGCCATCCTCAGCTTCTCCTGGATCGGGATCGAATGGTCGAAACTGCAGTGGGTGGTCACCGCGCTGACCTTCGGCCTCGGCTTCGGTATGCAGGAGATCTTCTCCAACTTTATCTCCGGCCTGATCATTTTGTTTGAAAAACCGATCCGCATCGGCGATACCGTCACGATCCGCAACCTGACCGGCAGCGTCACCAAGATCAACACCCGCGCCACCACGATTTCCGACTGGGACCGTAAAGAGATCATCGTGCCGAACAAGGCGTTTATCACCGAACAGTTCGTCAACTGGTCGCTGTCCGACGCCATCACCCGTGTGGTGCTGACCGTGCCGGCGCCGGCGGAGGCCAACAGCGAGGAGGTGACCAAAATCCTCACCGACGCCGCCCGTCGCTGTTCGCTGGTGCTGGATACCCCGCCGCCGGAGGTCTACCTGGTGGATCTGCAGCAGGGTATTCAGATCTTCGAACTGCGTATCTACGCCGCCGAAATGGGCCACCGTATGCCGCTGCGCCATGAGATGCACCAGCTGATCCTGGCCGGCTACCGTGAACACGGCATTACCCTGCCTTACCCGCCGTTCCAGGTGCGCACCGACACCCTGTCGCGCATCACCAATCACGACGGCCGCGCGGTCTCCTCCACGCCGGCGCCGAGCACCAAGCGCGATTCCGGCGGGCTGTAAGCATAAAAAAAGGCCGACATCATCGATGTCGGCCTTTTTATTGGCTGGCGGCTGCCCGTCAGGCGCGCGTCACCGGGAAGGCAATCACGTCGCTCAGGCTTTCCGCCCCCAGCGCCAGCATCACCAGACGATCCACCCCCAGCGCTACGCCGGCGCACTCCGGCATACCGTGGCTCAATGCCTCCAGCAGGTGATAGTCGATCGGCTGCTGCGGCAGGCCGCGGGCGGCGCGCTTGCGGTTATCCTGCTCAAAACGCTGACGCTGTTCACTGCTGTCGGTCAGCTCGCGGAAGCCGTTCGCCAGTTCAATGCCCTTAAAATACACTTCGAAACGCTCCGCCACGCGGTGATCCTCGGTGCTGATCTCCGCCAGCGCCGCCTGCGACGCCGGGAAATGGTAGACGAACGCCGGCTTCTCACGGCCGATGTGCGGCTCGACGCCGAAGGTGAACAGCATCTGCAGCAGCGTATCGCGATCCTCTTCCGTCTCGGCAATATTGCTCAGATCCAGCTTGGCGGCGGCTTCACGCAGCTGCGCCTTATCCGCCGACAGCGGGTCGATCTCCAGATGACGCTGGAACGCCTGCTGATAGGAGAGCGTTTCCGCACTGTCACAGTCCAGCACCTGCTGTAATAAGTCATCCACTTCATTCATCAGCCGGTACATATCGTAATGCGGGCGGTACCATTCCAGCATGGTGAACTCAGGATTGTGGTGGCGTCCGGCTTCTTCATTACGGAAAGCGCGCCCCAACTGATAAATCGGGCCGCTGCCGGCCGCCAGCAGACGCTTCATGTGATATTCCGGACTGGTCATCATGTACAGCGTCATGCCATCCGCCGCGCCCGGGCCGACAAACTGCGTCTGGAACGGGACCAGATGGACATCGGTGACGGTTGCCTGGCTCATCGCCGGCGTCTCCACCTCTAATACGCCGCGATCGGCGAAAAAGCGCCGGATCTCAGCGAGAATCGCTGCGCGTTTCAACAAATTGGCGATAGGTGCACTTGGCTGCCAGCTTGCCGCTTCGCTCATGGTAATTACTCCGAAATCAAACAGGGCATGCAGTCTACTCGCATCCTGCCGGGCAAACAAATTCTTGCGCCGACCGGTCAGGTGCCGATTAAAAACATAAAAACGATAACGGCTATATAAACCGCTGCGAGTTAGACAAATAACAGTGAAATGCGAGCAAGGCGCCATTTTTATCGGTAATGGCTCCGGCATGCGCACTAATCGACAAAATAATCGATCACATCAAATTTCACCTACTCAACTTTGGGTATATTAAAACCCTATATTTGCCGGGTGTTATCTGTGCGTGGGGCTAACGCTATAAATTACCGGCGTTTAATTAGCATCCGAATTATTCCTGAATTTTAAGCCTTGAAAGTTAATCAGCCGTTCTGACAAGAATATTGGAGGAGTGCAGTGCAAACCTTTAACGCCGATCTCGCCATTATTGGCGCTGGGGGCGCGGGTTTACGTGCGGCGATCGCCGCCGCGGAAGCCAACCCCGCCTTAAAAATTGCCTTGGTGTCAAAAGTCTACCCCATGCGCAGCCACACGGTGGCCGCCGAGGGCGGTTCCGCCGCCGTCACCCAGGCGCACGACGCCTACGATTATCACTTCAACGATACCGTCGCCGGCGGCGACTGGCTGTGCGAACAGGACGTGGTGGATCACTTTGTGCACCAATGCCCGCGGGAAATGACCCAGTTGGAGCAATGGGGCTGTCCATGGAGCCGCAGGGAAGACGGTTCGGTCAACGTGCGCCGTTTTGGCGGCATGAAGATCGAACGCACCTGGTTCGCGGCCGATAAAACCGGCTTCCATATGCTGCACACCCTGTTCCAGACCTCGCTGAAATACCCGCAAATCCAGCGCTTTGATGAACATTTCGTCCTCGATATTCTGGTCGATGACGGCCAGGCGCGCGGCCTGGTCGCCATCAATATGATGGAAGGCACCCGGGTGCAGATCCGCGCCAACGCGGTGGTGATGGCCACCGGCGGCGCCGGCCGCGTTTACCGCTACAACACCAACGGCGGCATCGTGACCGGCGACGGCATGGGCATCGCCTTCCGCCACGGCGTGCCGCTGCGCGATATGGAGTTTGTGCAGTATCACCCCACCGGCCTGCCCGGCTCTGGCATCCTGATGACCGAAGGCTGCCGCGGCGAAGGCGGCATTCTGGTGAACAAAGACGGCTATCGCTATCTGCAGGATTACGGCATGGGGCCGGAGACGCCGCTCGGCGAGCCGAAGAACAAATATATGGAGCTGGGGCCGCGCGACAAAGTCTCCCAGGCCTTCTGGCACGAATGGCGCGCCGGCCGCACCATCGCTACGCCGCGCGGTGACGTGGTGTATCTGGATCTGCGCCACCTCGGCGAGAAGAAGCTGCTCGAACGTCTGCCGTTTATCTGCGAACTGGCCAAGGCCTACGTCGGCGTCGACCCGGTGAAAGAACCGATTCCGGTGCGCCCGACCGCGCACTACACCATGGGCGGCATTGAAACCGACCAGAATTGCGAAACCCGCATCAAGGGCCTGTATGCGGTGGGCGAATGCTCATCCGTCGGCCTGCACGGCGCCAACCGGCTCGGCTCTAACTCGCTGGCGGAACTGGTGGTGTTTGGCCGCGTGGCGGGCGAACACGCCGCGCAGCGCGCGCAGGAGAGCGCGCCGGCCAACGGCAGCGCGCTGGAGGCGCAAAGCCGCGACGTCGAGCAGCGCCTCCACGACCTGCTGGCACAGGAAGGCGACGAAAGCTGGTCGGCGATCCGCGACGAAATGGGCCTGTCGATGGAAGAAGGCTGCGGCATCTACCGGACGCCGGAGCTGATGCAGAAAACCATCGACAAGCTGGCGGAGCTGAAGGAGCGCGTGAAACGCGTCAGGATTGCCGACCGCTCCAGCGTATTCAACACCGACCTGTTGTACACCATCGAACTGCAGCACGGCCTGAACGTGGCGGAATGCATGGCGCACTCCGCCTTTAACCGCAAAGAGTCGCGCGGCGCCCACCAGCGGCTGGACGACGGCTGCACCGAGCGTGATGACGTCAACTTCCTTAAACATACGCTGGCGTTCCACAACGCCGACGGCGCACCGCGCCTGGAGTACAGCGATGTGAAAATTACCAAACTGCCGCCGGCCAAGCGCGTCTATGGCGCCGAGGCCGATGCGCAGGAGAAAAAGGAGAAGGAGCAGGCGAATGGCTGAGATGAAAACGCTGAAAATCGAGGTCATGCGTTATAACCCGGAAAGCGACGCCGCACCGCATTTCGCGACCTATAGCGTGCCTTATGACGAGCAGACCTCGCTGCTGGATGCGCTGGGCTATATCAAAGACCACCTGGCGCCGGACCTGTCCTACCGCTGGTCGTGCCGCATGGCGATCTGCGGTTCCTGCGGCATGATGGTCAACCGCGTGCCGAAGCTGGCGTGTAAAACCTTCCTGCGCGACTACGCCGACGGCATGAAGGTCGAGGCGCTGGGCAACTTCCCGATCGAGCGCGATCTGGTGGTCGATATGACCCACTTTATCGAAAGCCTGGAGGCCATCAAGCCGTATATCATCGGCAATGAGCGCAAACCGGAAGACGGTCCCAACGTGCAAACGCCGGCGCAGATGGCGAAGTACCACCAGTTCTCCGGCTGTATCAACTGCGGTTTGTGCTACGCCGCCTGCCCGCAGTTCGGCCTGAACCCTGAGTTTATCGGCCCGGCCGCCATTACCCTGGCGCACCGCTATAACCTCGACAACCGCGACCACGGCAAAAAGCAGCGTATGCCGCAGCTCAACGGTCAGAACGGCGTCTGGAGCTGCACCTTTGTCGGTTACTGCTCTGAAGTCTGTCCGAAACACGTCGACCCGGCCGCCGCGATTCAACAGGGCAAAGTTGAAAGCGCTACCGACTTTATGATCGCCATGCTGAAGCCGCAATAAGGGAGAGGAGAGTGCAATGACAACACAACGTAAGCCTTATGTGCGCGCCATGGCGCCCAACTGGTGGCAAAAACTGGGGTTCTACCGCTTCTATATGCTGCGTGAAGGCACCTCGGTGCCGGCGGTTTGGTTCAGCATCCTGATGATTTACGGCGTCTTTTCCCTGAAGGGTGGCGCGGAAAGCTGGGCAGGGTTCGTCGGTTTCCTGCAAAACCCGCTGGTGCTGCTGATTAATATCATCGCTCTGCTGGCGGCGCTGCTGCATACCAAAACCTGGTTCGATCTGGCGCCTAAGGCGGCCAATATCGTGGTCAACGGCGAAAAGATGGGCCCCGGCCCGATCGTCAAAGCCCTGTGGGCGGTGACCATTCTGCTCACGCTGGTCGTTCTCGCCGTCGCGCTACTGTAATTGGGAGGAAATATGATTAACCACGCACCTAAACGCTCCGACGAGCCGATTTTCTGGGGCCTGTTCGGCGCCGGCGGCATGTGGGGCGCCATCGTGGCCCCGGTGATCGTGCTGCTGCTGGGCATTTTGCTGCCGCTGGGGCTGTTTCCCGGTGAAGCGCTGGGCTATGAGCGCGTACTGGCGTTCTGCCAGAGCCTTGTCGGCCGTCTGTTCCTGCTGCTGATGATCATCTTGCCGCTGTGGTGTGGTCTGCACCGCATCCATCACGCGATGCACGACCTGAAAATCCACGTGCCGGCCGGCAAGTGGGTATTCTACGGCCTGGCGGCCATCCTCAGCGTCGTCACGCTGATCGGCGTCGTCACGCTGTAAACCCTCAACGGGCGGCCACGCTATCCGGCCGCCCTCTGCGTTTATCGCCTCAATGGCTGCTGAATTTCAGCCCCAGAATCCCGACAATAATCAGGCACAGGCTGAGGATGCGCATCAGGTTGGTCGACTCGCCCAGCAATATCATACCCATCACCGCCGCGCCCACCGCGCCGATGCCGGTCCATACCGCGTAGGCGGTGCCGGCCGGCAGCGTTTTCATCGCATTCGCCAGCAGCAGCATGCTGACCACCATCGCAACTATCGTAATAATGCTTGGCGTCAAACGGGTAAAACCGTGGGTATATTTCAGGCCTATCGCCCAGACAACTTCCAGTAAACCGGCAAAAACAAGAATGATCCACGCCATGAAACGGCTCCAGGATTAGGTGGGGTCGTCCCCGGACATCAGGAAGCGCAGGAAGGTCGTCCAACCTGGCAGGGTGAAGCAGGGATTATATAACCAAACTGGCGTCTGCGGAACATACCGCTGCCGCAGTATATACAGGGTATTCCACCGCCGGGGAACAGAGAACAACGCCCGTGATTGCTAATGGAATACCACAGACATTAGAGCATGACGCTATTGCGCGCTGCGTTGAATCGCCTCGCCGCCGGCCTGAACATCCTTACCGATGCCTTCGGTCGTATTACACGCGGTCAGCGAAAACAGGAACAGCATGGAGCACATCGCAAGGATACTTTTCTTCAGCATAAGACTTCCTTATTTATCAGTGATGAAAAGATACGGCTCTCTAAGCGTAGTCAATATTGGCGGGCGTTGCGCAAGTAAATGGGACTGGTTGTTACGGGAGGCGGCTTAGCTCGCACCGCGGGAGATCGCGCCGCCAAGATGCTGAACGTCCTGGCCAAAGCCGCGGAAGGTGTTGCAACCGCTGAGCGACAGCAGCAGCGTCAGGGAAATAACGGCCAACAGAGTTTTCTTCATCATGCAAATTCTGCCAACTATCAAGGGATTAAAATAAAACGGGGGAATCCGATGACTCCCCCGCTTTGATGCTTACTTAACGCGTGATACGTATTCGCCAGAGCGAGTGTCAACTTTGATCACTTCGCCAATCTGTACGAACAATGGCACTTTAACCACGGCGCCGGTAGACAGCGTGGCAGGTTTGCCGCCGGTGCCTGCGGTATCGCCTTTCAGGCCTGGATCGGTATCAACGATTTCCAGCTCAACGAAGTTCGGCGGGGTAACGGCGATAGGACGGCCGTCCCACAGGGTCACGATGCACTCTGCCTGATCCAGCAGCCACTTGGCGTTGTCGCCGATGGCTTTCTGATCCGCAGCCAGCTGCTCGAAGGTTTCGTTGTTCATGAAGTGGTAGAACTCACCGTCGTTGTACAGGTAAGTCAGGTTCATATCCATCACGTCCGCGCCTTCGGCCGAGTCGGTGGATTTGAAGGTTTTCTCTACGCGGGTGCCGGTCAGCAGACGACGCATTTTAACGCGTGCGAAAGCCTGGCCTTTACCTGGTTTCACGAATTCGCTGGATTCCACAGCGTAAGGTTCGCCCTCGATCATGATTTTAAGACCCGGACGGAAATCGTTGCTAGAATAAGTCGCCATAATGGCCCTCTGAATTTTAAATTGGTAGCTTAGCCAAAAAAATGGCACATATTGTAACCCAAAACATCGCAGATAGAGAAGATTGGTTGCATCAACTCGCCGATGTTATTACCGACCCCGATGAATTGCTGCGGCTTCTGTCACTGAACACACATCCGGAACTGCCTCAGGGACGCGATGCGCGCCGCCTGTTTCCGCTGCGCGTACCGCGCGCTTTCGCTGCCCGCATGCGCGCCGGTGACGCCGGCGACCCGCTGCTGCGTCAGGTATTGACCGCCAGCGATGAGTTCGTGACCGCCGCCGGCTTTACCACCGACCCGCTGGACGAACAGCGCAGCGTGGTGCCCGGCCTGTTGCACAAATACCGCAACCGCGCCCTGCTGCTGGTTAAAGGCGGCTGCGCCGTCAACTGTCGTTACTGCTTCCGTCGCCACTTCCCTTATCAGGATAACCAGGGTAATAAAGCCAACTGGCGCCAGGCGCTGGACTATATTCGCCAACAGCCGGAGCTGGACGAGATCATCTTCTCCGGCGGCGACCCGCTGATGGCGAAAGATCATGAGCTCGACTGGCTGATCGGCGAGCTGGAAGCCATCCCGCACGTGAAACGCCTGCGCATCCACAGCCGTTTACCGGTGGTGATCCCGGCGCGCATCACGCCTGAGCTCTGCCAGCGCCTGTCCCGCTCGCGTTTGCAGGTGCTGATGGTGACGCACATTAACCACGCCAATGAGATTGATGCGGCGCTGGCGGCCAGCATGGCGCGGCTGCGCCGTGCCGGCGTAACCCTGCTTAATCAGAGCGTGCTGCTGCGCGGCGTGAACGACGACGCCGATACGCTGGCGACGCTGAGCAACGCCCTGTTTGATGCCGGTATTCTCCCCTATTATATCCATGTGCTGGATAAGGTGCAGGGCGCCGCCCACTTTATGGTCAGCGATGACGAAGCGCGCCGCATCATGCAGCAGCTGCTGAGCAAGGTGTCCGGCTATCTGGTACCGCGCCTGACGCGCGAGATCGGCGGCGAACCCAGCAAAACGCCGCTGGATCTGCGGCTGACTCAGGACGCGGCGCCGCAGCCTTAAGCGAAAAAAAGAGGAATGCCCAGGCATTCCTCTTTTTTATATCGGTGACCCGTCCTAAATAACGTTGACACATTTTACTCACGTACAGAGGAAAATGTGATGAACCAGTATGTTAAACGCACACAACGCGATTACTCTCTATCCTTTAAGTTAGCCGTTGTCGAACAGGTCGAAAAAGGTGAAATGACTTGTCGTCAGGCCGCAGACCGTTATGGTATCCAAGGCAACGCAACCGTCATGAACTGGCTGCGCAAATACGGTCAACTTGACTGGCGGACTTCTCCTTCCCCCCAAAAGTGCGGAGGCAACATGCCCAAACTTCCCCTGACGCCCGAACAGCGAATTAAAGAACTTGAGCAGCAACTGGCTGAATCTGAAGTCAAAGCCCAGTTCTTCGAAGCCGTCGTCAAAGTGATGAATACCGACTTTGGTGCTACGCTGACAAAAAAGCAGTTAACCGCCTTATCGCGCAAACACAAGTACCGGGACTCACAGTAACGCGGGCCTGCCGATGGATGGGCATCAGCCGACAAGCGTGGTATCAGTCTCTGCAGCGAGAGGCAGGCAGAGAGGAGCAGGCCCGGCATCTCGTCGCACAGGTAACGGCTATCCGCTTGCATCAGCCCCGACTGGGGACGCGTAAGTTGCATCACCTGTTGCGGCAACGCCCGGAACCGGCGTTGCATGTGGGCCGCGACCGGCTGTTCAGTATCCTGCGCTGCGCGCGGTTACTGGTGATGCCTAAACGGGCATATCACAAGACGACGCACAGCCATCATCGTTTTTATCGCCATCCCAACCTGCTGAAAGCAGGAGACAATCAAGTAATAGCCAGCCGTCCGGAACAGGTGTGGGTGGCGGATATCACCTACCTGCCGCTGAGGACGGGAACGGCGTATGTCAGCCTGATAACGGATGCCTGGTCGAGAAAAATCGTGGGGTATCATGTACATGACAGTCTGCATACCCGACACGTCGCCTGCGCGTTCAAAATGGCGCTGGCCGGCAGACGCACGACGTTGCCGCTGGTGCACCACTCGGATAGGGGTATCCAGTACTGTTCGCAGGAATATCAGGCGTTACATCAAAGGTATGGTGTCACTTGCTCGATGACGGACGGGTATGACTGTTACCAGAATGCGCTGGCGGAACGGGTAAATGGGATACTTAAAACGGAATATCTGCTCGGCAGGCCAGAAGACATCGTACAGGCAAAAAAGATGGTCAGGGAGTCGGTGAACATCTACAACACACAGCGGCCGCACCTGTCGCTGAAATACAAAACGCCCGATGAGGTTCATCGGGCGTTATCCGGCTGAAAAGTGTCAACCTATATCAGGACTAGTCATCGGTGGTTAACGGCGTGGGGCCGTTATGGGCATTTATAAACCTGGCCCATCATTTTGCTGTCCAGAGGGGCGAAGCTGGAGAGCAGATTCTGGCTCGGGCTGGTCGCACCGTAAATCACGTTGCCGCCCATTTCAGCCGCCTTGTTGCGCAGGTCGTTGGCCGCACCGCGCAGGCCGCCGCTTTCTGCATTACTGCCGGACAGCCAGTTGCTCTGCGTGCCGGTGACTTCCCCCACCAGCTGGCATTCCGCCGCCGGTTTGGTATCGGTAAATTTAACCTGCTGACCTGCGCTGGTCAGTTGATGAGTGGTGCTGCATCCTGCCAGCAGCAGCGCCGCCGAAAGTCCCAGTAAGGCTGTAGTCCGCATCTTGTTCCCCATATAATGTTGAGAATTACGCAAAAGCTTATCAGAAAGCAATGCTACCTCTTAAGCTTCCGTTGCCACGTATACTTGGTCAACGCATAGAGCGACAGTTGATGAGGTAACAGTTTACACGCTAATTCCGTCCGGCCGGTAAAAATATCGCCAAACCCTGTGCGCCAGCTCTTTGTTATAATCGGCGTCCTGCCCATGCGCTCCGTGCAACCGATACGGTAAGCCGCGCGAGCCTATCAGCAACCCCACCCGCTCCCACTCAGCCAAAATCGTCCCAGTCCAAAACCGCCAGGCAAACGGCGTCGGGATAAATCCGTCAGAGCACGGAGGGTAAGAAATTTAACGCCATAATATTCATGGCGTTATGCGCATCCATAAATAAATAAAGAAAAGTGACGGTTGTGCGCCTTTTCTTGGGCAAATTCCTGCGCCATAGCATATATTAATACATCTAATGATTGGGGTGGCGACACAGCGGATAGCTGACGAATAAAGGATAATGGTAAATATTAATAAGCTAAGTATTTATGCGATCCGGTCACTGAGATGTAACTTAATAGACAACCCCGCTCATTATCGGGATGCCGAAGCCATTAAATAATGGCAATAATCAATCAGTGACGCTTGGACTGACAGAACGAAACCAAAAAATAGAGTCGACAAAACAGGATGGTGATATGAGAGTGATAATATGCGCCCTGGGTTCCTCTGGTGACGTTTACCCATGCATCGAAATTGGCGCGATATTAAAAGAAAGAAACCATGATGTGCATATACTTACCAATGAATACTTCAAAGATTACGTTGAGTCTCGCAATCTTTCCTTTTCAGCAGTAGGCAGTAAAGGGGACTTTATCCGTTCAGTACGTGACAGCCAGCTATGGGAGAAGAAAACCTCATTAATAAAAATATCTGCATACATGGCTAATTATCAGGTTGGTATGTTTCATTCAATCGAGAGGTTGGTGAATGATAATTGTGTAATTATTCATTCGCTTTGGGTCTTTTCAGCCAAGGTGGTTAGCGAAAAATATTCGTTAAAACGCTTCCCGATAAGCCTTACCAACGCCAACCTTAAACTCTGCCCGGGGAAATTTATTAGCTGGTTAGAAAGCAAGCTCGGCACCTCATTAAACCTGAAGGCTGAACTCTTTAGACGCCGCCTGGTTTCTCCGCTGTTACAGGGGGTCATCGCCTCGATAAGAAAATCAGAGAACCTCCCAGACGACAAAAACATCTATACCGACCTGGTAGATAGACGCTTAAAGCCTATTATTTTGTATGAGCCTTGGTTCTACGAAAAAAAACCGCAGCATGGATTTTACATGGGGTTCCTGTTAAATAAAAACCGGGAATTCGACCACGCTCCGATAATCAACCGCTTTGTGGACAAAAAAACGGTGATTTTCTTCACCAGTTGGGCATTGTCTGATGAAGCAGGCATAAATCATGTCTTAAGCAGTCTGAAAGATGAAGGTTTGAAATGTGTACTGGTCACCCCCACCCTCGACAGCGTCCACGTTGAAGAAAATGTCATCAGAACACCTTATCTTAATATGGATAGCATCAAAGGATGTCTGTTTGCCATTCACCACGGCGGCATCGGCACCAGTGCCCAACTGCTTAAAAACGGCATACCTCAGTTAATCTACCCAAAAGCCTTTGATCAGTTCGAAAACGCAAGCTCTCTCGAAAGAATAGGCTGTGGCGTTAAAGGCGGCGATATAAATGCGTTGAGGCATATGATTAAAAAATCGGTTACCAATGATAATAACTGTGCTTTTTACGCCTCGCGGCTAAGTGAAGAGAACAAAGAACGAAACGATGCGCTGGAACGTTTACTCATGGGTTAACGTGATATATTTCATGAGCGTTACTAATGATTAAGCGCATGAAATGTATGCGCCGCGCTGAACACTGAGACATGCCCTGCCGCTCCATCGCCGCCTGATAAAACACGCGTCCGCTATTCCGCATCGCCTGAACCCTTTATTCAGAGATAAAAAAACCCCGGCGCCAGGCCGGGGTTTTCACTCACGCAAGCGTGAAGGGGGATGATTACATCATGCCGCCCATACCGCCCATGCCGCCCATACCTGCAGCGCCCATGTCGGCTTTATCTTCTTTCGGCAGGTCGGTAACCATGCACTCGGTGGTGATCATCAGGCCAGCCACGGATGCCGCGTACTGCAGTGCAGAACGGGTCACTTTGGTTGGATCCAGGATACCCATGCCGATCATGTCGCCGTACTCTTCAGAGTAAGCGTTGTAACCGTAGCTGCCTTCGCCCGCTTTCACGCTGTTGGCGATAACGGAAGCTTCTTCACCGGCGTTGATCACGATCTGACGCAGCGGTGCTTCCATCGCGCGCAGCGCAACTTTGATACCTACGTTCTGATCTTCGTTGTCGCCTTTCAGCTCGGCAATTTTGCTCGCTACGCGGATCAGCGCAACGCCGCCGCCGGCAACCACGCCTTCTTCAACCGCAGCACGGGTCGCGTGCAGGGCATCTTCAACGCGGGCTTTCTTCTCTTTCATTTCAACTTCAGTCGCTGCGCCAACTTTGATAACGGCAACGCCGCCTGCCAGTTTAGCTACACGCTCCTGCAGTTTTTCACGATCGTAATCGGAAGTCGCTTCTTCGATCTGCTGACGAATCTGCGCAACGCGGCCCTGGATGGTCGCTTCGTCGCCGATGCCATCGATGATGATGGTGGTGTCTTTGTTGATCACAACGCGTTTTGCCTGGCCCAGGTCTTCCAGGGTGGCTTTTTCCAGCTCCATGCCGATCTCTTCAGAGATCACGGTGCCGGCGGTCAGGGTTGCGATGTCTTGCAGCATGGCTTTACGACGGTCGCCGAAGCCTGGCGCTTTAACCGCAGCCACTTTCACGATGCCGCGCATGGTGTTCACCACCAGCGTCGCCAGCGCTTCGCCTTCAACGTCTTCAGCCACGATCAGCAGCGGCTTGCCGGCTTTCGCTACGGCTTCCAGTACTGGCAGCAGTTCACGGATGTTGGAAACTTTTTTGTCAGCCAGCAGGATGAACGGGCTTTCCAGCTCAACAGAACCGGTTTCCGGCTTGTTGATGAAGTATGGGGACAGGTAGCCGCGGTCGAACTGCATACCTTCAACCACGTCCAGCTCGTCTTGCAGGCCGGTGCCTTCTTCAACGGTGATAACGCCTTCTTTACCGACTTTTTCCATCGCTTCTGCAATCAGTTTACCCACGGTTTCGTCGGAGTTTGCAGAGATGGTGCCGACCTGCGCGATAGCTTTGGAATCAGAGCAAGGTACGGACAGTTTTTTCAGTTCTTCAACCGCAGCGATAACCGCTTTGTCGATGCCGCGCTTCAGATCCATCGGGTTCATGCCCGCAGCAACGGCTTTCAGACCTTCGTTAACGATAGCCTGCGCCAGAACGGTTGCGGTGGTGGTGCCGTCGCCCGCAGCGTCGTTCGCTTTGGAAGCCACTTCTTTCACCATCTGTGCGCCCATGTTTTCGAACTTGTCTTCCAGCTCGATTTCACGCGCAACGGAAACGCCGTCTTTGGTGATGGTTGGCGCGCCGAAGGATTTGTCCAGCACTACGTTACGGCCTTTCGGGCCCAGGGTGACTTTTACCGCATCTGCCAGAATGTTCACGCCGTTAAGCATTTTTACGCGTGCGTCATTGCCGAATTTTACGTCTTTAGCTGCCATTGGTATTTCCCTTCAATTCTTTTCAGTTCAGAAGATAAAGCGTAATTACGCTTCAACAATTGCCAGGATGTCGCTTTCGGACATGATCAACACTTCTTCATTGTCGATCTTCTCGGCTTTCACGCCGTAACCGTCGTTGAAAATCACGATGTCGCCGATTTTCACATCCAGCGGTTGAATATTTCCGCTTTCCAGAACGCGCCCTTTGCCAACGGCCACTACTTCGCCACGAGTGGATTTACCCGCCGCAGAGCCAGTCAGTACGATGCCGCCAGCAGATTTTGATTCAACTTCTTTACGCTTGACGATAACGCGGTCATGCAATGGACGAATACTCATTGAACGCTCTCCTGTAAGAAGGTCTGTATCAGATTTAGGGTTGTGCACCGGATTCTCATGTTTACCGGCCTCGTGGGTTTTGAAATGGGGGCATTCCAACTCCCTTCAAGGGGGCCGGGAAAAAAAATTTTTAACGAATGAGCCAACTGCGATCGCTGACACAAAAACGCGGCCGGACGGCCGCGTGGTGATGTGTTGTTAATGAACAGAAAAGCATCTGTTAACGATCGTCGCGCTTGTCGTGCTCGTCCGGGCGGTGTTCCAGCGTGTGGCGTTCGTCGTCCTTACGCTGAAATTCGCCGTCGAAGGTGTTGCCGTTGGCCGCATCGCCGCTCGGCCCCCAGCCGCCGGGACGGTAAACCGAAAGATGCGGCATCAGCTTCAGCGTCAGCGTTTTTTGCACCGGCGGCAGCAACAGCAGCAGGCCGAGGAAATCGGTAAAGAATCCCGGCACCAGCAGCAGGAACCCCGCCATTACCAGCGAAACGCTTTTCACCATTTCGGCCGCCGGGCTTTCGCCGGCTGCCAGCTTCTGCTGCATCTGCACAAAGGTTTTCATCCCCTGGTTGCGCACCAACGATATGCCGACGCAGGAGGTGAAAATAACCAGCAGCAGGGTAACGGCGACGCCCAATACGGCGGCGACTTTGATAAATAACGATATTTCAATGTAGACCAGCAGAAATATCAGTAAAAACGGTAACCAGCGCACCGTGTTCTCCTATCAGATAGCTTCGCGTACCCGCCCCGGCGCATACGAGAACAATAAAGTGGCCTGATAAAACAGGTCGAGTTAATTACAATGAGGGTATCCGATCGGCTTTTCAACCGGCTTGTCTCTTTTAAATGGCTACACTGACAAATGTGAAACAGATCACACAATGCAAAAACTGTGGTTTTTGAAATTCCAGATAGTGATCTGTGTTCACTCATTTATTGCGAAGCAGCATATGATCGGCGCAGCTCCGGCCGCTCGCGGTTGATACTGCGGCCGCCGGCGCTCACGGCGACATAAATTAGCTAACAAAATCTATAATTCGGCAGCAACATAGAGAAGGTTCTCATGTCAAACAACATTCGTATCGAAGAAGACCTGCTAGGAACACGTGAAGTACCCGCAGATGCCTACTACGGTGTTCACACTCTGCGTGCGATTGAAAACTTTTATATCAGCAACAGCAAAATCAGCGATGTTCCTGAGTTTGTCCGCGGCATGGTGATGGTGAAGAAAGCCGCTGCGCTGGCGAATAAAGAGCTAAAAACCATCCCGCGCAAAATCGCCGACACCATTATTCAAGCCTGTGATGAAGTGCTGGATAACGGCAAATGCATGGATCAGTTCCCGGTGGACGTCTTCCAGGGCGGAGCGGGCACCTCGCTGAACATGAACACCAACGAAGTGCTGGCAAATATCGGCCTGGAGCTGATGGGGCATCAGAAAGGGGAATATCAGTACCTGAACCCGAACGATCACCTGAACAAGAGCCAGTCCACCAACGACGCCTACCCGACCGGCTTCCGCATTGCGGTTTACGCCTCGGTGATGAAGCTGATCGACGCCATCAACCAACTGGGCGATGGCTTCGAGCGCAAGGCCAAAGAGTTTGAAAATATCTTGAAGATGGGCCGCACCCAGCTGCAGGACGCGGTGCCGATGACGCTGGGCCAGGAGTTCCACGCCTTCAGCGTGCTGCTGAACGAAGAGACGCGCAACCTGCGCCGCACCGCGGAGTTGCTGTTGGAAGTCAACCTGGGCGCCACCGCCATCGGCACCGCGCTGAACACGCCGGACGGCTATCAGCAGCTGGCGGTGCAGAAACTGGCGGAAGTCAGCAACCTGCCGGTCGTGCCGGCTGAAGACCTGATTGAAGCCACCTCGGACTGCGGTGCTTACGTCATGGTGCACAGCGCACTGAAGCGTCTGGCCGTGAAAATGTCCAAAATCTGCAACGACCTGCGCCTGCTCTCCTCCGGGCCGCGCGCCGGCCTGAATGAAATCAACCTGCCGGAACTGCAGGCAGGTTCTTCCATTATGCCGGCCAAGGTTAACCCGGTAGTGCCTGAAGTGGTCAATCAGGTGTGCTTTAAAGTGATCGGCAACGATACTTGCGTTACCATGGCGTCCGAAGCAGGTCAGCTGCAGCTGAACGTGATGGAGCCGGTGATCGGCCAGGCGATGTTCGAGTCTATCCATATCCTCACCAACGCCAGCTATAACCTGTTGGAGAAATGCATCAACGGCATTACCGCCAATAAGGAAGTGTGCGAACACTACGTCTTCAACTCTATCGGCATCGTGACCTACCTGAATCCGTTTATCGGCCACCATAACGGTGACATCGTCGGTAAGATCTGTGCGGAAACCGGTAAGAGCGTGCGTGAGGTAGTCCTGGAGCGCGGCCTGTTGACGGAAGCCGAACTGGATGACATCTTCTCCGTCGAGAACCTAAAACATCCGGCCTATAAAGCAAAACGCTATACAGATGAAAACGAACAATAACAGATACATCCGGTAGCCCGAAAGGCACGCTAAATCCTCTGGATAGCGTGCCTTTTTACTTTCTAGCGCCCACAAATTTTTAACGTTTCATTTTCATATAACCAAAGTAATTCGGGTTGTCGCGCCCCCGTCACGGCGCAGCGAACACGTCGATGGAACGGCGGATACGTACGGCCGGGCAAACGGCAGCCTGAAAAATGGCGGATATAAAAAACTTTAATTGTGAGGAGCAACACTATGTTAGCGGTGGAATTGATCATCGTTCTGCTGGCCATTTTTCTCGGGGCCAGACTGGGCGGTATCGGCATTGGCTTTGCAGGGGGCCTTGGGGTTTTAGTGCTGGCGATGATCGGCGTAAAGCCGGGCAATATACCCTTTGACGTAATCTCCATCATCATGGCGGTCATCGCCGCCATCTCCGCGATGCAGGTCGCGGGCGGCATGGACTATCTGGTCCAGCAAACCGAGAAGTTACTGCGTAAGAACCCAAAACACATCACCATTCTGGCGCCGGTGGTGACCTACTTCCTGACCATCTTTGCCGGCACCGGCAATATTTCCCTCTCCGCGCTGCCGGTGATTGCCGAAGTGGCGAAAGAGCAAGGTATTAAGCCCTGCCGTCCACTGTCTACCGCCGTCGTTTCCGCCCAGATCGCCATCACCGCATCGCCGATTTCCGCCGCCGTGGTGTATATGTCCTCGGTGATGGAAGGCCACGGCGTCAGCTATCTGCATCTGCTGATGGTGGTCATTCCGTCGACCTTCCTGGCGGTGCTGCTGATGTCGCTGTTGGTTACCTGGCTGTTCGATTCCAAACTGTCCAACGACCCGGTCTACCTGAAGCGGCTGGAAGAAGGCCTGATCACCCTGCGCGGCAACAAGGTGATGGAGATTAAACCACGCGCCAAGTCGTCGGTGCTGCTGTTCCTGCTGGGGGTACTTTGCGTGGTGGCCTACGCCATCATCAACAGCCCGGGGCTGGGACTGGTGGCCAAACCGCTGATGAACACCACCAACGCCATTCTGATCATCATGCTGAGCGTCGCCACCCTGACCACCCTGCTGTGCCGCGTCGACACCGACGCCGTGCTGAACTCCAGCACCTTCAAGGCCGGAATGAGCGCCTGTATCTGTATTCTGGGCGTGGCCTGGCTGGGCGATACCTTTGTGCAGGCGAATCTGGAGTGGATCAAAGTGACCGCCGGCAGCGTGATTCAGGCGCACCCATGGCTGCTCGCGGTGATCTTCTTCTTCTGCTCGGCGCTGCTCTACTCCCAGGCCGCCACCGCCAAGGCGCTGATGCCGATGGCGCTGGCGCTGAACGTCAGCCCGCTGACCGCCGTCGCCTCTTTCGCGGCGGTATCCGGCCTGTTTATCCTGCCGACCTATCCGACGCTGGTCGCCGCGGTGCAGATGGACGATACCGGCACCACCCGCATCGGCCGTTTCGTGTTTAACCACCCGTTCTTTATTCCCGGCACCATCGGCGTCATCCTCTCCGTGGTGCTCGGTTTCCTGCTGGGCGGTATTTTGCTGTAACTCTCCGCGGGGCCGTCAGGCCCCGTTTTTCCTCCCACCTCCGCGCTGGTGATAAACTCGCCTTCTAGCCGCCGGGGCTTCAGGGTATAGTGCTCTGCAGAGAATCGGGTTGAGAGGGAGTCAAGATGTCTGATTGCGAAGCCGTCGTCATACTTTGTACCGCACCGGATGAGGCCAGCGCCCAAGAGCTGGCGGCCCGCGTTCTGGGTGCAAAGCTGGCCGCCTGCGCCACGCTGCTGCCCGGCGCGTCATCGCTGTATTACTGGGAAGGGAAACTGGAACAGGAGTACGAAGTCCAGATGCTGTTCAAAAGCAATCGCCAGCATCAAGACGCCCTGCTCAGCTATCTGAAACAACATCACCCGTACCAGACGCCCGAGTTGCTGGTGCTGCCGGTGATGGCCGGAGATAAAGACTATTTGTTATGGATCAACGCATCATTAAACTGATTTTCCTGCTTTGCAGCCTGTTCTTCCTGCCACAGACGGTGCAGGCCTCGCTGTTTGGCAACGGCGGCGGCAACCAATTTGTGCCGGTCGATCGGGCGTTTGCCTTCGACTTCCAGCAACAGGGCCGGCAACTGACGCTGAACTGGCAGATCCGCCCCGGCTACTACCTGTATCGCCAGCAGATTAAACTAGTGCCGCAGCAGGCCAGGCTGGCCGATTTCAGTTTGCCGCAGGGTATCGCTCATAAAGATGAGTTCTTCGGCGAGACCGAGATTTATCAGCAGCAGTTACAGCTGCCGCTGACGCTGCTGCAAGCCTCAGAGAACGCCAGCCTGAGCGTCACCTATCAGGGCTGCGCCGCCGCCGGGTTCTGCTATCCGCCGGAAACCCGCGTGATCCCGCTGGACGCCGTGGCGGCGTCATCCGCTGCGACGCCGGCCAGCGCGGCGCCGGCAACGCCCGCGCCCGCCAGCCTGCCGTTTTCACCACTGTGGGCGCTGCTGATCGGCATCGGTATCGCGTTTACCCCCTGCGTCCTGCCGATGTACCCGCTGATTTCCGGCATTATCCTCGGCCGGGAGCGGCCGCACAGCAGCGGCCGCATCCTGCTGCTGGCGCTGGTGTACGTACAGGGCATGGCGCTGACCTATACGCTGCTGGGTCTGGTGGTGGCCGCCGCCGGCCTGCAGTTCCAGGCGGCGCTGCAGCATCCGTACGTGCTGATTGGCCTCTCCGTACTGTTTATTGCCCTCGCGCTGTCGATGTTTGGCTGCTATTCGCTGCAGTTGCCTTCTGCGCTGCAGACGCGGCTGGCCAACTGGAGCAACACCCAGCGCGGCGGCTCGCTGTTCGGCGTGTTTGTGATGGGCGCGCTGGCCGGGCTGATCTGCTCCCCCTGCACCACCGCGCCGCTCAGCGCCATCCTGCTGTATATCGCCCAGAGCGGCAATATGTGGGCCGGCGGCGGTACGCTGTATCTGTACGCGCTGGGCATGGGCATTCCGCTGATTATCGTCACGCTGTTCGGCAACCGACTGCTGCCGCGCAGCGGGCCGTGGATGCAGTACGTCAAAGAGGCCTTCGGCTTTGTGATCCTGGCCCTGCCGGTGTTCCTGCTGGAGCGGGTGATCAGCGATCTGTGGGGACTGCGCCTGTGGAGCCTGCTCGGTCTGGCGTTCTTCGGCTGGGCCTTCGCGCTGAGTTTGAAAAGCTCACGCGGCTGGGCCCGCGCGCTGCAGCTGCTGTTGCTGGCCGCGGCGGTGATCGCCGCCCGCCCGCTGCAGGATTGGGCGTTTGGCCCCGGCGCCGCGCAGCAGGCCGCCCAGCCGCATTTGGCGTTCACCCGCATCAGCAACGTAGCGCAGCTGGATCGGGCGCTGCAGCAGGCGCAGGGCAAACCGGTGATGCTGGACCTGTACGCCGACTGGTGCGTCGCCTGCAAAGAGTTTGAGAAGTACACCTTCAGCGACGCCGGCGTGCAGGCCAGCCTGGCCGATGCGGTGCTGCTGCAGGCCGACGTCACTGCCAATAGCGCTGAACAGGCAGCGTTGTTAAAACATTTGCAGGTATTGGGATTGCCCACCATTTTATTCTTTGACCGTAATGGCCATGAGCAAACGGCCAATCGCGTTACCGGTTTTATGAACGCCCAAACGTTTAACGCACATTTGCAGAAAACTGCGCGGTAAACGACACTGAAGTGGCAGAAGTAGAATTTAGAGGGGAGCACAGGTGCAACGCGAACATGTTCTTGATACCGCGCTGGGACTGCTGGAGCAGCAAGGTCTGGCAAACACCACGCTGGAGATGCTGGCGGAAAAGCTCAGCGTACAACCTGCGGATTTCAAGCCCTACTGGCCGGATGCTGAGGCCCTGCTGTATGACTGCCTGCGCCACCATGGGCAACAGATCGATGCCTGGCGTCGGCAGCTGCTGCTGGATGACACGCTGACGCCGCAGCAAAAGCTGCTGGCGCGCTATGACGTACTGGCGGAATACGTGCAAAACGGCCGCTATCCCGGCTGCCTGTTTATTGCCGCCTGCAGCTTCTTCCCGGAAGACGACCACCCGATCCACCAGCTCGCCGAGCAGCAGAAGACGAGCTCGCTGGCGCTGACCCGCGACCTGCTGCGGGAGATGGACGCCGACGACGCCGATATGGTAGCCCAGCAGATGGAGCTGATTCAGGAAGGGTGTCTGAGCAAATTGCTGATCAAACGGCAGCTTCAGGATGTTTCCGTCGCCAAACGTCTGGCGGAAGACATTCTGCAGGTGGCCCAGTGCCGCAAACACGGCGCCCTGAGCTAGCGCATTTACAGCGCTACCCGGCCCGATAAGGCTCTGATTATCCAGCCTAAGGATAAAGTTCACGCAACCTGCATGAAAAGACAGCAAACGGCGCTGTTTTTTCATATTTATGCCATAAAGCGATTGACGCCAACCGGGCTTTACGGTTTAATGCTGCCCGTTGCCCGGATAGCTCAGTCGGTAGAGCAGGGGATTGAAAATCCCCGTGTCCTTGGTTCGATTCCGAGTCCGGGCACCATATTCAGAAAAACCCGCCTATGGCGGGTTTTTCGCTTTCTGGCCGGCGGATTCTCCATCGCTTCTCCCCTCATCCCCGCTCCACCGGCGATGATAACGCTAAAGATATAACCACGCCGGCGTCTGACAGCACTCCCCGAAGTTATAAAGTACGACGGGGATAGCCATAGCATCGTTTTTATTATTTATTTTTTAAAACTTTGATTCGTTAAATTATCAAAAATAGAATAACTACGCTCCCCCCTCTCCGCCACACACTCTCTTTCACCTTGAGCTTCCCTGGTAGAGAGCTACCTGCTTATTGCCCGCTGAAAAATGAGAGTTTTATTAGTTATAATATCTCAAAAATATAAAAAAATAAGCAAAGCACACCTTGATGAATCCATAAATATCGATTACCCCTATCTTTTCTGCCACACCTCAACGTGCTGAACCGGACACCGCTATTTTCTAACGTGATGCACATCACGCATTTAAACTTATTTAGAAGATCAAACCCCCAGAATTAATGGCATTAGCGATCGCCATGTTTCTTATACAAATTAAAGTTGGTAGATTTTTTGACAACCCTATTATCTGTAGACTAGTCTTTTTTCGTCACTAATGAAGCTATTTCACAGTGAAAATGGGAAACGCTAAAATACATAGCACCCTAACAAATTCATATGCAATATTTCATCTTATTTATTGAGTTAAAATGGAGCCAACTTTGTTAGGAAATACATTAACTACGAAGTTTCCCACCGTCTCGTCGAGCGTTACGGGTAGCTTTGGTGAACTATTACAGGGTGAACTTCCCGGCAATCAGGAGTTTTTAGTAACCTGTCCCATCGCCCATTCATCCACTACTTACTTCTATCAAAACAGCAACATATATACCCTGGATATTTATCCACCCTGCAAAACCAAGACTAAGCGCGCCGTTGAAATTTACCTCAATAACCTAAAACAATCCGCCTGCGGCATGTTAGTGATTAATAGCCAGATAGAAAGTGGTAAAGGGTTAGCCAGCTCAACGGCGGATATCGTTTCTGCCTTAAAGACGATGGCCCAGGCGATAGGGCGAACCATCATGCCCGATGAAGTCGAAGATATACTCCGCCATATCGAACCTTCCGATGGTGTGATGTACGATACGCCGGTTGTTTTTCAACACCGCAAAGTCAAACTGCTCAAGCAGCTTCCCCAGTTGCCCGTCGGCATTATTTTCGCCGTCGACGAAGGCGGAAGGTTGGATACCGTCACTTACAACCGTCATTACTCCAACTATTCGCTGGAAGAACAAAAGAATTTTTCTCATTTGCTGGACCATTTGGAAAATGCCATCCACAGCCGTGATTTGGTCGGCATTGGCCGGATCGCCAGTGAAAGTACGCGCCTTCATCAGCAGCGTGCCCCCAAGCAGCACCTTGAATGGCTGGCGGCATTACAGCATGACATCGGCGCGCCGGGCATTATTAATTCCCACAGCGGCACCATGCTGGGCGTATTGCTTGATATACACGATAACGATTTCCCCAACCAACTGCGTTATCTAGCGGAAAAGACCACCGCCAATGGACTTTCCCATTGCACTTTCTCATTAGCCCATTAATTCAATCCAGTTTAACAAGGATCTGCCATGCGAGACGATATTGAATACTGCGTTGTCATTAATCAGGAAGAGCAATTCTCAATCTGGCCGAAAAGCAAACCACTCCCCGCCGGCTGGCTGATGGAAGGCACTGCGGGCAGTAAACAACAGTGCCTGGATAAAATATCAGAAGTCTGGACTGATATGCGACCAAAGTCATTGCGTGCAGCGTTAAGTAAATAATCTCGTTTTCATGAATGACGCTAATGACGCATGCGCGTCAGGCGTTCCCTTTATCCTTTTTTGGGTGCAGCCGAGTGAAGCCAATGATAAATACGACCGAGAATCTCAACAACCTCAGGATGAAGTACGACTCTCCCCATGATATTTCATTGCTCAAAGCGGCTGATTTACTGAAAACGCTGGATGCAAACGGCATTGTTATTTCACTGAAAAACGACAACACGCTCTCACTTTACGCGGACGAAACGGTGTCGCCCGAATTGCTCGACGCCCTGCGCGAACAGAAAACGGGATTAATCGCCTACCTGCAGCAGCCGGAACGGCTGGAAAACCCCAACGGACCTTATCCGTTGTCAGAACAGCAAGAGCGCTTATGGCTGGCTTACCAAGCGAACCCAACGTCCGACAGTTATCTGGAAACCACCACGCTGTCATTTCCCGGCCCGCTAGAGCATACGGCGCTGGCGGCCAGCCTGTCAGCGCTCTTGGCACGTCATCCGCTGTTACGCAGTCAGTTTGACGAGTATGATGGCATCCCCTGTCAGTGGATCAATCCGCACTCTCGCGTTGATGACGTGCTGACAGTCTTCCCTTCCTGCGCGTCTGACGGCGAATATTTACAGCAATTGCAAACGCTAACGCGCTCTCCGTTCAATTTAAGTCACGCTCCGCTGATACGCGTGGGGTTGTTCACGCGGGAAGACGGACGCGCCAGACTGGCGATCGTGATGCCGCACATCATCACCGATGGCTGGTCCATTCAGGCGCTGCTGGAAGAACTGGCGGCAGACTATTCGCTGGCGCTAGCCCAAGGTGCGGACAGTCTGCGTCAGGACAACCGCTCAACTCCGCCGCGCCTCAGCGATATCTGCGCTCCGGCTCACCGACTGACGCCGGATTATCTCATCAGGCGCTCGCGCTTTTGGCGACAGCATTTCCTTTCGCGGCACGCGGCCGGCGAGCAAATCGAACCGGCAAAACTCCCTGCCCTGCTGCCGATCTGCAAGAACGGCGAAAACCGCCTCACACAGCCATTGCCCGCCGCGCTCAGTGACGCCGTCGCCCAACTCTGTCAGCGAATCCAGGTGCCGGAGGCCTCTGTTTGCCTCGCGCTCTTCGCGGTAGCGTTTTATAAAACATCCATGCTGAGCGAATTTATTCTCGCCACCCCGTTCGCCAACCGTACGACTGCAGAGGCGGAAACCTTTCGGGGGATGTTGGTCAATACCTTGCCGATCCGCGTCGCAGTGGACAGCAATCACACCCTGCAGCGTCACATCCAGGCGACCCACGAGCAATTCCTTGACTATATGGAGTTTCAGGATACGCCGCTGGCGCTGGTACTCAATCAGTCGGTTCAAAACGGCGGCCCTGCCAGCCATCAGCTTTTTCAGTCGCTGTTTGAATATCAATCGTTCGAAAACCGTTTTCGTTTCGCCGGCCATCGCGTTGATATTGCCAACCCGGCTCCGCAAGCCAGCAAATTCCCGCTGACCTTTCTGCTACGCCGTGACGGCGGCCTGACGCTGGATATCGAGTTTGATGCTTCGCTCTACGCCATGCAGCATATCGAACAGCTTGCCGACGGTTTCTTACGCCTGCTGCGTGCGGCCCTGCACAATGTTGATACGCCGATAGCTGCTCTGTCTCTGCTGGGTGACCGCGCCGACGACTATTTACGTACGGCCTTCAACTACGCCGATTGCGACTGGTCACAACACTTCGCGCTGGATTGCGCCAACGTCAATACGCTCCTTTATCAACGCGCGCTCGCAATGCCGGACAGTATCGCGATCACAACCCACACCCGGTCAATCACCTATCGTGAATGGTATCGGCAGGCGCTGCAGTTGGCGGCAGGTCTGCAGCAATATACGTTTGCCGCAGAAACAGTCATCGGCGTACTGATGCCGAGAAGCTATCCGTTGCTGTGCGCGCTCTCGGGCATTTTCCTCAACGGCTGTACCTATCTGCCGCTGGACCCGGCCCTGCCTAACCACCGTCTGCAGGCGGTGTTAAAGAAAAGTCGCTGCCGGAACCTGATCTGCCTGGACACACTGCAACAGCGCGCTGCGGACATCGCCGCTCCGCTGGGGGTGCAGGTCACGACATTCAGCACGCTGATGGCAACGACGTTGCCGGGCGATAAACACGCGCTGCCGCCGCTGCCCGCACGCGCGCAGGTTCATCCTCAGCAGCTGGCCTATGTGATATTCACCTCCGGCTCATCAGGAGAGCCTAAAGGCGCGATGGTGGAACATGCCGGCATGATTAACCATTTGCTGGCCAAAGCCCATGATATGGCGCTTGGTCCGCAGAGCGTCGTGGCCTTCCTGTCCACGCCCAGCTTCGACGTGTCAATCTGGCAAATGCTGACGGCGCTATGCGCCGGCGGCACCACGGCGATTCTGGAAGACGAGGCGGCCTGGGAGCCGGCGCCGCTGTTCGAGGGCATTGCCCGGCAGCGTATCACGGTTTTACAAACCGTCCCTTCGCATCTCAACCTGCTGTTGGAGTATTGCGAAACATACCGCCCCGAGTTACCGGACAATTTTATACTGATGCTCAACGGCGAGCCGCTGCTGCGCGAACAGTGCCAGCGCTGGCTCAGTGCTTACCCGCACAGTCATTTGATGAATGCCTACGGCTTGACCGAGGTATCCGACGATACCTGTCATTTCCATATTTCTTCGCCAGCCATCGCGCAGCAATACGCCTGTATGCCTATCAGCGGCACCCTGCCAAACATGAAGCTCTATATTCTGGACGATGATTTTTGCCCGGTTCCCGCCGGCGCGAAAGGTCAGCTCTGCATCGGTGGGATCGCCGTGGGCCGCGGCTATCTGTTCGACGCGGTCAAAACGGCGGAACGCTTTGTCCCCAATCCGTTTACTGATGTTCCCGGCGCACGCCTCTATTGCACGGGGGATATTGTTTGGGCCGACAATGACGGCGCCATTCACTTTTTGGGACGAAACGATTTTCAGATAAAAGTGCGCGGCTTCCGCATTGAAATCCAGGAAATAGAAAACGCCATCCACCAAATTGACGGCATCGATAACGTTGCCGTAATGGTCGACGGCGAGGCAGAAAATAAACATATTCTGGCTTTCTATCTGTGCGGAAAACACTCCTCCTTGACGCCGGCTGCGGTAAGATCGCGTCTGGAACATGAGCTGCCGCACTATATGGTGCCCGACATCATCGTAGCCTGTGAAGACTTTACGCTGACCACCAATGGAAAAATCGATCGTAAACGCCTGCTGGCGCGTTACAACGAGCAAAAGCATGCCGCCGTTTCCTGCGGCGAACGCACAGCCCAGTACGACACACCGCTGCAACAGCAGCTGGCAACCATCTTTGCCGCCGTCCTTAACGTCGCCCAGGTTGATAAACAGCAGTCATTCTTTACATTAGGTGGCAACTCGCTCAATGCGTTGCGCATCGTCAACCAGGTCCGTCAGGCCTGCTCCGTGCAGCTCAAGGTATCCGACGTCCTGCGCCATGAAACGGTGGCAAAGCTGGCACTGGCCGTCGAAGCGCTGCAACACGAACGTCAGCAGGATGACGATGTCATCACTCAGCTTAACCGCATAGCGCATATGCCCGGCGTCCGGCAAACACCGCTGACGCCTTATCAGCTGCCTGAATGGTATATGTACTGTCTGGAACCAGAAAATCCGTTCTACAACGTCAGCTTTCCCAATATTTTCTTCCGGGGCGCAGTGGATGAAGAAGCCTTTCTCAATGCGCTGAACACGCTTATCCAACGTCACCAGGCGCTGCAGTCGCGCTTCGGCACCCATAACGGCGTGCCCTGTGTGCGCTACCACGAAGCCCTGAGTTTGTCCCGGGAGGAGCTGTTCATCGACCGCAGCGATCTCAATAGCGAACAGCGGGAACAAGCGATCAAAACCTATGCCGAACATTACAATCAGATCGCCCTGGATCTGACCCGTCAATGTTTCACCGCCAGGCTGATCAAATACGGCGCCACGGATTATCAGTTTATTTGGGTGGTGCATCACATCATCTGGGATGAAACCACCACCATGATTTTCTTTAGCGAATTGTCGGCCGCCTATAACCAGTTCCGCCGGCGCATGCCGCCGAATCTGGCGCCGCTCGCCGTCAATTATGCCGATTTCCAACGCACCATCGACACCCTGCTGGAACAGCCGGCGATGCAGCGGCAGCGGCAATGGTGGGAACAGCACCTGCATCAGGCGCCCGGTCAGATTAACCTCCCGACCGATCGGCCTCGAGCCGCCTCGCCCACCTTTAACGGCGACGGTATGCTTTTCCACTTCAGCGCCGCTCAGAAACAGCAGCTGACACGTTATCTGGCCGAGCACAACACCACGCTGTTTATCTATTTCCTCGCGGTGCTGAATCTGGAGCTATACAAAATCACCGGCGATATCGATCAGGTGATCGGCGCGCCGATCGCCAACCGCGATTCGGATGCCTTACAGCAAATTGTCGGGCTATTCGCCACGGCGTTACCACTGCGTAACCATCTGCATCCCGAGCAATCGTTCAGCGCATTGCTGGAACAAACCAAAGAGCTGGCCACCCATGCTTTCGACAATCACAACTATCCGGCCATTTACGCATTGCGCGACGTGGCGAAATCCACCAGCGGCAACAACGTTAACCGCTTTAACGTCATGTACGGCGTGCAAAACGACAAAACTCACTGGAAGCAGCGCATTAATTTCGATGGCCTACAGTACATCGAACGCGACGACGTCAGCATCACTGAAGATAAAACCGCACGTTTCGACCTCACCGTTGTCGTTGATTATGCCGACGACGATGAGATCGTCGTTTATTTCAACTTCAATACCGATCTGTTCGATCATCAGCGCATTGCCTTCTATCTGGCTGGGTTTAAGCGCCTGGTCCTGGCCACGCTGGAGAACGACGCCCAGCCGCTGTATCGCTATTCCCTGCTGGCGGACACGCCGCCGATGGCGCAGGCTTCGCTGCTGGCCGCCGATAAGTCATTATCGATCGCTCCGGCCGAGCATTCATTGGCGCACATCTTCTTCACGGCCTGCGAACGCTATCCGGCGCATATTGCGCTGCGCAGTGCGAACGCCAGCCTCACCTATGGCCAATTGCGCGACAGAGTACATTGCGCCATGCACGCACTGGCGGCTTATCCGCTGACGATTGAAGAACCGGTGATTGTGCACGCCGAACACAGCGAAGACAGCATCGCCGTTACCCTGGCCCTGCTGGCGCTGGGAGCCAACGTTATTCCGCTCTATACGTCGATGCCCACGGCGCGCGTCGCACAAATCATCACGCAGTCCGCCGCGCGCTACCTGTGCCTCAGCGAAACGCAGTGCGCCTGGTCCGCGTTGGCGCAGACCGGCGTTCAGCGATTAGATATCCACCGCCTGTGCAGCGCTCCCCGGTCGCCGCAACCGACAGGCTTCCAGGCCGAAGAACTGCGGCGCGATGCCCCCGGGCAGCTGGCCTACACCGTATTCACCTCCGGCACCACCGGCGAGCCTAAAGGGATCGCGGTGACGCATCAGGCGATCGCCAACACGATCCACGCCACCATAAATCAGCATCAGCTGCATAACTCGGACAATGTATTACTGCTGACGGAATCTCATTTCGATCCTTACTGGCTGGATCTCTTTTGCCCTCTCGCGCGCGGCGCGAGCATCACGCTGCTGCCGGAGTGTGAGCGCAAACGCCCCGTCGATGTCGCACAGGGACTACATACGCATGGCATCACCATGCTGCAGGGCACGCCATCACTGTTAGATATGCTGGCGCGCCATCTGCTGCAGTCTGGCCGCCCCGCGCACTGTGTACGCGTTGCAATCACCGGCGGTGAAGCCATCGCTCCGGCGACGTTGCATGCGCTCGCAGCGGCGTTCCCCCAGGCTAAAATCGCCAACCATTATGGTCCCAGCGAGGTCGCCGTCGATGCGGTATCCACGTCGCTTCACGCCGATGACCGCCAGCCCATCGCCATCGGCCAGCCTATCGCCGGCGCGCTGACGCTGGTGCTCGATGAGATGCTCGAGCCGGTGCCGCGCGATCACATCGGTGAGCTGTACATTCTTTCCCCCGGGCTGGCCCGCGGCTACTTCAATAATCCGGCGTTAACCGCCGACCGTTTTCTTCCCTCACCGTTCGCCCGCTACCCTGGTGAACGCATGTACCGCACCGGCGATCAGGTCAAAATGAGCGCACAGGATCGGCTGATTTTTGTTGGCCGCACGGATGAGCAGCTTAAAATTCACGGCAGCCGGGTTGAACTGGCGGAAATCGAAGCGGCGCTCGCCGCCCAGCCGGACATCGATCGGGCCGCGGTGATTCATCACGCGACGGACCAGGGCACCTATCTGGCGGCCTTTTTACAAATGACCAACCCACGCCACCACGTTGCCGGCAAAGATCGCCGTTACGGCCTACATCCGCTCAGCCAAAAACCCGCGCTGCGGGGCGAGCTGACGCAGCTGCACCAGCAGTCATGGCCGGCCTTTTTTGCGGCCGATCACGCCACGCTTAACCACTGGCCCACTCTGCTGCGCCAACATGAAGACGATCAGCTGCTGCTGCTCAACGAACAGCAGCAACTGTCCGGCGCAGTGCACACCACACGTATCGATTGGGACGGGCAAACCGCCTCGCTGCAGCGAGGGTGGACGGGCGCTATCGCCGACGGCATCAGCCGCGACGCATCCCGGAAGCCAAATACGCTGGTGGCGCTCGCGGCGCTGGTGGCCCCGCAGGAACGCGGGCAGGGACTCAGCCGCATCCTGCTGGACACCATCAAACAGCATGCGATCGCCAGCGGCATGACGCGCTGCATCATTCCACTGCGGGTTACGGGAAAAGCGGCCTATCCGGCAATGACCTTTGCCGATTATGTTTACGCCACCGATGCCGACGGACGGCCGCTCGACCCCTGGTTGCGGGTGCATCTGGCCGCTGGCGCCCGTCTGTTGGGCATCGCCGACCGTTCACAGCGCGTCGCTGCCGACAGCAAACGCTGGTCGCAATGGCTGGCGCAAGACGTCACGGCACCGGGTCTGCATCATCATCCGTCGCTGTTTACTCCCCTGAGCGTCGATGAGCAAGGCCAAGGAATTTACGACGAACCCTGTGTCTGGGTCGAGCATCCTCTGACCGGGCTACCGGCGACTACGCCGTTCGCCGAGCCTGAGGCGCTGCGCCAAAGCCTCAGCGCGCGGCTTCCCAATTATATGCTGCCTGCCGACTGGCATTTCCTGAACGCATTGCCGCTGACTCTCAACGGCAAAGTCGACAAAAAAGCCCTCGGCGCCTGGCAAACACAGTGGCGCACGCAGGATGCGCAACCGCCGGGCGATGAGCAGGAGCGCGAGCTTCACCGCATCTGGAGCAATGCCCTGAATCACGATCGCTTTGGCGTACAAAGCCACTTCTTTATGCTCGGCGGCCACTCGATCAGCGCGCTGCAGTGCCTAGATGAAATCAACCGCACCTTCGGTAGTACGCTCACATTAAAAACGTTTTTACAAAACCCCACCATTAAAGGGATCTGCCGCGCATTGTCGTCAACGTCAGCGCAACAAGGGGAGCAGCCATGAATTCGTCATACAGTCTGTTGGCCGGCGAACAGGTCGATTTTGGTGCCGAGACGCTCATGCAGCGCTTCTTCGCCGTCGCGCAGCATTATCCGCACCGGCCGGCGATCTACAATGCGGGGCTAACTATTGATTACACACAGTTGGCCGCGAACGTACGCGCCATCGCCGCCGCCCTGCGCCGTTACCGTCTGACACCGGGCCAGCGCGTTGGCCTGTTGATCGGTGAAGACAGCGAAAAAATCGCCTTGCTGTTGGGTATGATGGCCGCCGGCGTCACCTTTGTTCCGCTGAGCAATGCCCTGCCGGCAGCACGCGTGGAGGACATCCTGCTCAAAGCCGACTGCAGTGCGGTGATACTCGATCGCGACCTGCCGCTGGCGCACAGCCTGCTGACGACCGGCGGCCTGCTGTCACAACCCGATGCGCCGGCAATTATCGATCTGACGGCGTTCCGGCAGGCTACGCGACAGATCGATGACGAGGAACACGAATACGTCTGCCATGACGTTACGCATGGCATCGCGTACTGCCTGTTCACCTCCGGCAGTACCGGCAAACCCAAATGCGTTGAAGTCAGCTATGGCGCCCTGCTTAATACGCTGTGCTCCACCCGGCATATGCATCGTTACAGCACTCAGGATTGTTCGATTTTACTGACCGATTTCAGCTTCGACGCCGCCTTTGTCACCATTTTTTGTCCCTTGCTCGGCGGCGGCAGCGTCGTCACGCTGCCCGGGCGACTGTTAAAAAACCACGAGGACATCTGGGCCGCGATCCTGCAACATCGGGTGACGATTCTACAGGGGACGCCAATCGTCCTCGCCGCGCTGGCGCAACACTGGCAAACCCTGCCCCAACGGCCCCACCATGCGCTGCGCCTGCTGATGAGCGGTGGCGACGTGCTGACCCCCACCATGTTCGCCCAGCTGCAAACGCTGGACGCCGAGGCCATCGCCAATCACTACGGGCCGACGGAGATCGCCATCGACGCCGCCTGCGGCGTCATTAGCGATAGCGACGATATTTCCATCGGCGTTCCCATCTGCAACGCCCGCTGCTATCTGGTTGATGCCCAGTTGGCGCTGGTACCCGCAGGAGAGGCCGGGGAACTGCTGGTGGCGTCGCCCGGCCTGGCGAGAGGCTATCGCGGCGATCGCGTCAGCACGGAAAAGGCGTTCATCACCAGCGCCAGGCTCAGCGGCCTGCCGCAGAGCGAGCGCGAACGCGGCGATTTTCGACTCTACCGCACCGGCGATCTGGCACGCATCGTTAACGGCAAAATCGTGCTGTTGGGCCGTAACGACCGCCAAATCAAAATCCGTGGCGTACGCGGCGATCTGAACGAGATCGAAGGCCATTTACGCGCCTGTGCCGGCGTGCAGGAGGCCAGAGTGCTCGTTCAGCAGCGGCCCATCATCGGCCGCGTTCTGGCGGCCTACGTCAGCGAGAGTCAACCGGGCGCGATCGCCATGGGAGCGTTGCGTCAACATTTACAGCAAATGCTGCCGGCTCAGATGGTGCCAACCTACTGCAAGCGGGTCGCCTATTTCCCGCTGAATAAAAACGGTAAGCCCGACGAGGAGCAATTCCCCCCGGTGGATCAGCATGATTTGCTGGCAGAGGCCGCCTCGGATGAACCTTACCAGAATCGCTACGAAACGCTGATTGCCGAGCTGTGCGCCAAATTTCTGCAAATTGACCCGCCATCGCGTCACGCTGGCTTTCAAGAGCTGGGTGCTCATTCGCTCCTGTTGACGCGCATGGCGAATTTACTCAGCGATAAACTGGCCATCCACGTCACCGCACAGGAGATGTTCGTCCACCGGGACATCCGCTCACTGGCCCACTGGTGTGAAAAGCAGACGCGGAGCGAAGCGCCGCCTACTGCCGCGCAACGGCCGATCGCCGCTGCGCCGGCAGCATTTCCCCTATCTTCCGGCCAGAAACTGATCTGGTTTAGTCAGCAGATGCATCCTGACTCATCGGCCTATAACGTGCCGCTGACCATGGCTTTCAACCGGCCGATCGCCGCGCAGGACGTCGAACAGGCGTTGGCACACCTCTGGCAACGCCACGCCATGCTCAGGGTCAAATTCCATCATGATACCGCCAGCGCCGTGCCGGATGTCTACCAATCCGACTGTTGGCAGACGCCGCCGACGCTGCAGCACAAAGACCTGAGCGCTTACTCAAACGCCGCCTATGAAGCGGCGGTCGCCCAGTTGATTGAGCAGCCGTTCGATCTGCAACAGGAACGAGCCATGCGGGCGGTATTGATCCGTACGCCGGCGCAACAGGATACGCTGATCCTGACGATCCACCACCTGGTCTGCGACGGATGGAGCATCGGGGTGCTGCACCGTGAGCTGCTGGCGGCGTTACGTATGCCGCAGGCGGCGCTGGCCAGCGCCGATCGCAGCGATGCCGCGATTTACCATCATCTGGTCCAACGCGCACAGGCTGACAACGAGGCGCCGGCCATGGCACAAAAACTGGCGTGGTGGCGTCAGCAGTTCCGCGACTTACCAACGCTGCCCTTCCCAACCGACTACCCGCGCCCCGCGTTTCAGTCATTAGCCGGCGACGTTGTGACCTGGCGCTTTTCCACCGCGCAAAGCGCCCGCCTCAGAGCGCTGGCCAAACACTATGACGCCTCCCTATTCCAGACCATGTTGAGTCTGTTCGTGATTTTGCTGCAGCGCTATGCGCAAAGCACCCCGGTGAGCGTGGGTATTCCCACCGCCGGCCGCGATGACCGTCGCTATGAGGAGTGTGTCGGGCTTTTTATCAATACGCTGGTGCTTGCCACTGATGTCGTCAGCCACGACAGCTTTGCCGACGTTCTGCACAAAGTGAAAGCCAACCTGCTGGCGGCCATGCAGCATGAGGTGCCGTTCGAGGCGCTACTGAACGCGCTGGCCCCGCCGCGTGATACTACGCGTAGCCCACTGTTCCAGATAATGTTCGATTATCACTACGAAGATATCCACCGGCGCCAGGAGATTACGCCGGAGCTTTCCTGCCTCAGCCAGCCGACGCAAACGCGCAGCGCCAAGTTCGATCTGGCGCTGGATGTCTATCAGGCTGATGAAATCACGCTGATGCTTGAATACGCCAGTGCGTTGTTTGCCCGGGAGAGCATGGAGCAATTTATCCGGCACTTTGTAGCACTCACCGAAGCCTGCCTGCAAACGCCCGATGCGTTACTCAGCAACATGCCGCTTTTCGCACAATATGCAACGCTGAATGAACGGCATGCCGCCGCCCGGCCGGCAGCGTTCCAGCCAATACTCTCACTCCTTTATCAGCAGGTGGATCAACATGGCGCACGTATCGCCGTCGCAGACGGCGAACGCCAGTTAAGCTACCGGCAGTTGGATGACTACAGCAGCCACGTGGCGCAGCGACTGATCCAGGCCGGCGTCAGCCACGAAGATATCGTCGCCGTCCATCTTCCGCGCAGCCTGGAATATGTCGTCGCGGTGGTCGCCGTGCTGAAAAGCAATGCCGCCTTTATGCCGTTGGATCCTGCGCAGCCCCCGCAGCGTCTGGCGATGATCGCACACGCCAGCCAGGCCAAAGCAGTTCTTCACTGTGCGGCGCTGTCGCCGAACGCCGGCGATAGCCTGTTCCACTTCACGTCTGAGCAGATTTTTAACGTCGATCTCAGCAGCCCCGCACCGCGCGACGCACCGCCGCGCCCACCGCTGACGGCGCACCCGCAGCAGCTGGCTTATATCTTCTATACTTCCGGCTCAACCGGCACCCCAAAAGGGGTCATGCTGTCGCAGGCGGGATTAAGCAATCAGTTGCGGATCAAAGTCGAAGAGTTCGCTCTGCGGCCAGGAGACGGTATTGGTTTCCTCGCTACCCCCGGCTTTGACGTCTCGGTATGGCAAACGCTGACCGCGCTGACCTGCGGCGCCACAACCGTCATATTTCCTGATGTTACCGCCTGGGATCCCCCAGCTCTGCTGCAGCATTGCCGCCGTATGGAGGTGGTGTGCATAGAGACAGTGCCGTCGCACTTTAATCAGTTGCTGAATTATCTGGAACAGCATGACACTCCATTGCCGGCGCTGCGTTTCGTGATGCTGAACGGCGAGCCGCTGTTGGCAGAACACTGCCGACGCTGGCTAAAGTGCTATCCACATATTCCACTGGTGAATGGCTATGGCGCGACGGAGGTCAGCGATGATTGCTCGCACTGTGTGATCGGTGCTGGCGACACCATTGCGCAGCATAAACCCATGCCCGTCAACGGCACCCTGGACGGCTACCAAATGTATGTGCTGGATCCGCAGTTAAATATCGTACCACCCGGCGCCGTCGGTGAAATCTGCGTGGCCGGCATCGGCGTCGCACGCGGTTATTTACAGGATCCAGTAAAAACCGCCTGCCAATTCGTACCGAACCCTTATGGTACATCGGCAGGCGAAGTCCTGTACCGCAGCGGCGATATGGCCAGCTATGATGCGGCCGGGCGTATCTACTATCTCGGGCGGCAGGACAATCAGCTCAAAATCAATGGGGTGCGCGTCGAACTGGCCGAGATCGACGCCGCACTGCGCTCGCTACCGCAGGTCGAACACGCGTTTACCTGTATTGATGACGCGAACCCGCAGCACAAAACGCTGCTCGCATTTATTGTCCCGCGCGACGCGCAGCCAAACGGTTTTTCTGTCGATGCGCTGCGTCCGCTGCTGACGCAGCAACTGCCCGTTCATATTATTCCCAAACATATTATCCCGCTCTCGGCATTCCCGCTGAAACCTAACGGGAAAATCGATAAAAATGCGCTGATGTCCCTTGCCGATGGCACGCTCTCGACGCATGCGCCCGCAGGAAAACTGCCGGGCGATCGGATAGAAACGCAATTAATTCATCTGTGGAGTGAAACTCTCGGTAAATCCGTTACCTATACTGATCAGAACTTTTTTGAGGCGGGAGGACACTCCATGAGCGGTATGGCGATCCTGGCGCGCATTCAAAAGCAGTTCACAGTGCAGATATCGCTAAAAGAATTTTACCAAAATGCGACCGTTGCCGCGCTGGCGCATTATGTCAAAACGCGGCAAAACCGGCAGGATAACGACGGCAGCGAACAAGGCGTTTCCAACAACGCCGGCGGCTACTCAATAGAAATTTAACCAGCGACATAATTAAAGTGGATGTTATGAGCAATAGCTTACTTAAACGCAGTTCGCGCGCTTACTTTATTTATTACATTGCGTCACAAGCCGTTTTTGACCGCGGCATTTTTATCTTGTTTCTCGTATCCAAAGGATTCGGTAATGAACAAATAGGCTTGCTGCAGTCGATTCTATTTATCTCGTCATTTCTATTCGAGATCCCCACCGGTCTACTCAGCGATAAGTATGGCCGGAAGAAAAGCGTGATCATCGGCTTGCTGGTGTACATCGGCTATTGCTTCAGCGTGATCAGCTTTACCGGCATGACGGCATTTATCCTGTTTTATACTGCTTACGGGCTGGCGATGAGTCTGGTTTCAGGTAGCGATCGCTCCCTTATTTATGAGATATACAAGCGCCATGACCGCGAGGCGTCGTTTATCAAGATGGAGTCGCTCTGTCGTACCATCGGCAGCATCGTGCTCGGGGTCGCCATCATCGTCGGCGGCGTTCTGCAGTCTGTTTCCTGGGATATGGTTTATCTGGCCTATGCAGCAGCGCTGGTCATCAGCCTGACGGCCATCGCCTTTATCCCGGAAAAAAACACGACAAATCATGAGCATGATGAGGATTTATCTATCGTACGCGATGCCACGACCTACTTTATTGTCGGCAATGGGCGCGCGCTGTTGCCGATATTACTCTTTATGGCATGTATCTATTTTGTCTACACGCCGTACCTGGTGTTCAGCCAGTCCGCCTTTAAAAGCCAGGGACTATCGGTAGAAATCATCTCCATGATCTTTGCCATCGTCGAATTCGTCAGCGCCGTCGGGTACTTCACCAGCGATAAACTGCCGGAGAAACACCGTTATCGCATCGCCTTCTTTGTGTGTCCGCTGCTGCTCAGCGTTATTTTCCTGCTGTCGGACATCGGCGGCATTTACCTCAGCGTGGCCAGCTTCTTTTTACTGGCCTATGTGGTGGCGATTATCGAACCGATCTACATCACCTATCTCAACAGCAAGTTCGCCAGCCATATCCGTTCATTTGCCAATTCATTCAGCAGTTTTGTGCAAACAACGTTTATTTCGGTCGGATTCTATTTGTACAGCCAATTAAGCAATACCGTCGGCTTTGGGATGGTTGCCCAGCTCTCCAGTCTGTTTCCGCTGCTGTCCGTGGCGCTGATTTATTACTACTTCCGTAGCCAAAGCGGCGGCCTTAAGCAAGAAGAAGTGGCAAGGAGTGAAGGATGAGAACATCGATCTATCAAGGCGCATTTGAGAAATATCTCCAGCCCGATCTTTATCAGCTGGATCGCAACCTGTTTCTGGCGCAGTTTACCGTGATGAAGGCCATTCCGGCGCACAATATTATCAGTAATGCCCTGCGGTCGGGGCGTATTAACAAAAACACCCATGTTATCGACTCCTCAAGCGGCACGTTTGCGCTCGGGCTGGCGTTGACCTGCCACTACCACGATCTCAAGGTCACCATCGTCGGCGACCCGGCCATGGACAGCACGTTGATCGCCCGGCTGAAAGAGCTGAACGCCGAAGTCGTCATTACCCACGCGACGAACCAAAACGGCAACCACCAGCTTGAACGCCTGCGCATCGTGCAGGAGGTGCTCGGCCAAGATAAAAATTCCTTCTGGTGCCAGCAATATGACAACCTGGACAATATGCGGGCTTACCATGACTTCGCCCGCCTGCTGCTGCGTCAGTTTGGCGATCGCTTGATTCTGGTAGGCACGGTCGGCTCTGGCGGTTCCACCAGCGGTACCATCAGCTATCTGCGCCAAATGAATCCAAAGATTCGCATGGTGGTGGTCGATACCTTTGGCTCCGTGCTGTTCGGACTGCCCGAGTCACCACGCGAGCTGCGCGGCCTGGGCAACAGCCTGCTGCCCAAGAATCTGCAGCATGAATTCTATGATGATATCCATTGGGTTGCCGCAGAAGCCGCCTACGCCGGTACGCGCGAACTGTACCGCAAACATGCCGTCTTTGCCGGAATTACCACCGGCGCCGCCTACCTTGTTGCGCAATCCATCGCCGCGGAGGCATCGCCGGACCAAAAAGTAATCTTTATCGGCCCTGATGATGGTACGCGCTATATGAATACCGTCTACTGCGACAGTTGGCTGGCCACGCAAGGCTATGCACAGTTGCCGATGCCGCAGCAGTGTTCCACGATCAGCAGCTTACACCAGGTGGAGCTGCTCAAGGCGCCCTGGCTACATTTCCCTTGGCGGCGTAGAAGCTTCGACGAGGTAACACGCCATGGCTAATCAGAGCTGTGTCTTTATTGAAAGCAACACAACCGGCAGCGGTGAAATATTGCTGGACAAGGCCCTGCGAGCCGGTTTTCGCGTCTACTTCCTGACTGCCAATCCGGAAAAATACCCGTTCCTCAACGATTATCTGCTCCAGGTTATATCCCTGGATAGCCGGAATTTTTCCAGCGTCGAGCGCTGTGTCGCTCAGTTGAGCAACGTGCGCTGCGTCATGTCGACCTCAGAGTATTTTATTGAAATCAGCGCCCGCGTCGCCCAGGCATTGGGGCTGCCGGGCAACGCCCCGGAAGCGATCGCCTGCTGTCGGGATAAATGGCGGCTTGCCGAGTGCCTGCAGGCCTGCCATGTTCCCACCGCCGACACCATCAGGTTCCCCGCGGCAGAGCAGCACGGCACCACGGCGCTCTGGCAGCATATCGTCAACCACGTAGGCGCCCCTTTTGTAGTCAAACCCCGCGCCTCATCCGGCAGCATCGGCGTGCGAAAAATCAGCGATGCAGAGAACCTCGCCGATTATTTGTCTGATGTGGCCGATGCGGATACCACCTTAATATGCCAGCGCTTTCTGCACGGCCCTGAATATTCAGTAGAAACCATCAGTTATCGCGCTGAACACACCCTGTTGGGCATTACCCAAAAACATCTGGGCCCGCAGCCCTATTTCGTGGAAAGCGGTCACGATTTTCCCGCGGCTCTGGATGCCTCAACCCGCCAACGCATTGAAGAGGTCTGCCTGGCGGCGCTGGATGCGGTCGGATTTACTTTTGGGCCGGCGCATATCGAATTGCGCCTTGTTGACCATCAGCCCCGCATTATTGAAATCAATCCCAGACTGGCGGGCGGTATGATTCCGCAGCTGATCGCCAACAGTTGCGATGACGATCCCCTGGATCTGGTGTTTGATCTGTACTGCGATCGGGCGGTGCGCTGGTTCACGCCACAGGCGGCGAGCCGGTTCGCCGCTGCCAAACGCCATGCATCCATCCGTTTTATGCTGGCTGAACGCCCGGGAACATTGCTGACGCTGCAGCTGCCTGCCAACGTCGGCGAATCCGTCAGCATGGTGCGCCCTCTGCGAGGTTCTGGCGATGAAATCCGCCATATCGGCGATTTCTCCGCCCGGCTGGCCTATGCGATCGCAACGTCGCCTGACGCGGACATCGCCGCCGTTCAGGCGCAGCAGGCATTGGATGGCGTCACCGTGCAATTTGCCGCGCCGACAGATGAAGAGGCGGCGGATAAAGCACAACGTATTGCCCAGCGCCTTGAGAACACCGGACGCCTTGCCAACGCACTCGATCCCCAAGCTCAAGCGCTGCTGAGCGACGTCGCCGATACCACCAGCGACGAATGCGCCCTGCTGGCGGATATCGACGAAGCGCACTTGCTTACGTTGTATCGTCAGCAATTGATCCAGCCGCGCCATGCGCTGGCGTTATTGCGTGAGATGCGCCGTTTACGCAACGACCGCTTCCGCGAGATCGCGGGACTGCCGCAGCCGCGCGGGCTGTATCTGACCTGGGAAGCCTGGATGAGTGAAACGCTGGGCGCCGAGGCCGCCGGCCAGCTACAGTTGGGGCGTTCTCGCAACGACCTGAACGCCGCCATTAACCTATTACAGCTGCGTCAGCTCACACTGGCGGTATTTCGCCAATGCTGGCAGCTGTCGGCAACGCTGCTGGATCGGGCGGAAAGCGGCGCGTACAGCCTGCCGATTTATAGCCAGTATCAGACGGCGCTGCCGGGCAGCTTCGCCCATTATCTGACCGCCGCGGCGCAGGGGCTGACCGACACCCTGCATCATTTATTGCAGCGGCTGCAGGACGGATTCCGCAGCCCGTTAGGCGCCGGCGCCGGGTGCGGTTCAACGCTGCCTCTGGCGCCGGAGTTCAGCGCCAGTTTGCTGGGATTACGCCACAGCTGCGCCAATTCTCTGCTGGCGGTCAGTTCGCGCGACGACAATCTGCGCATATGCAGTGAAGTGCAGATAGCGATGCTGCAACTCAGCCGCATCGCGCAGGACTGGCAGTTCCTGGCGACGCAAGAGAGCGGCGTGCTGACCTTCCCTGACCGTTTATCCGGTGGTTCTTCCTCCATGCCGCAGAAGAAAAACCCCTGGCTGCTGGAGTGGATTAAAGCCAGCGTCGATGAGTGGCTGGCCCGGCAGCAGGCGCTGGCCCTTGCTCTGCATAAAACGCCGTTGAGTAATTCTTATGAGATTTCCTCTACGTTCGCGCGCCTAACGCCGGTGCTGCTGCGTCAGGCCAGCCGCACGCTCGCCATGATGAGGCTGCTGGTCGCCGGCGTTGAAGTTAACGCCAAGCAAGGCGAGGCGCTGATTGTCCGCCACTTTACTTGGGCGACCTGCGCCGCCGAGGGGCTGACGCAGCACAAGGAAGACAACTTCCGCAGCGCCCATCATCAGGTTGGTGCCGCCATCAGCGCACTGCTGGCGGAATCCCCACAGGCCGACGATCGTCAACGTTTAGCGCTAATGCAACGGCTGCTCACGCAGGCCGGCCAAGCTGACGATATGTCGGTGCGCAACCTGATCGATCTCCACCGCTACGGCGGCGGCGCGGCGGTCGACGCGGTGCAACAACATATCGACCGCCTGCGTACGACGCATGCGAACCTGGCCGCGGAATACTACCAATGGGAAAACCACCTTGATGCGGCGCGTGGTGAACGGGAAAGGCTTATCGCCGAACTGGAACGTCAGTCCCCCCTTTCCTCCCCGTTTCCCGGTGACGCAGCGTCGCCAACCGATTCGTAAGGTAAAGATATGGAAACATTAATTAGCTGCAGCAAAGTGAAATATTCAATCGATGCCAGGCTGTTGTTTGACGAGCTCTCGGTCACGATTTCCGATAAGGATCGCATTGCTCTGGTGGGATATAACGGGGCGGGAAAAACCCACTTACTGAAACTGCTCGCCGGACACTATAAGCCGGATGATGGGCTGATTGAACACGTACGCGGGCTTAAGCTGGAAATGGTTTCCCAGTTTATCGATGAATCTCTGTTAGCGATGACGCTGCTGGACAGCATCAGTCAAAAAATCCGCAGCGTTGACGAATTCGCCGACTATAAGGCCAGCAAGGCGCTCTATGAGCTCGGTTTTACCGAGGCCGATTTCTCCCTGCCGGTCTCGGCGCTCAGCGGCGGACAAAAAACCAAACTGATGTTTGCAATGGCAGCGATCGTCGAACCGGACATTATTTTGTTTGACGAACCGAGCAACCACCTGGATGCCGGCACCATGAAACTGTTCGAACACTACCTGAACGCCAGGTTGAAATGCGCCTTTATCATCGTTTCACATGACCGTGATTTTCTTGATCAGGTGACCAATCAGACGCTGTTCCTGCGGGATCGTCAGCTTACCGGCTTTGCCCTGCCGTTTAGCGCCGCATTTGCCGCATTAAGGGAAAAAGACGCCGCCGACGCAGAACGCTTACGTGCGGAAGAAAAGAACATTAGCCGCCTGAAGGAAAGCTCCAAGCGGTTGGCCGAATGGGGGAAAAATTACGATAATGAAAAGTTTGCCCGCAAGGCCAAGTCTATCGAAAAACGCGTGGAAAAGCTCGAAAAGGCGAAGACCAGGGTTACCGCCGGTGAAACCTATCAGCTAACCCTCGACAGCGACCAGATCAAATCGAAAAACATCTTACAGATAGAAAAACAGCACATTGGCTACCTCGGCGCCGAACGCGATAATTCACTGTTTTTTATTGAGCAGCTTTATATCCGCCCCGGCGATCGCATCGCGCTGCTGGGTAATAACGGCGCCGGCAAAT
This sequence comes from Serratia sp. FGI94, assembly GCF_000330865.1. Taxonomy (NCBI): domain Bacteria; kingdom Pseudomonadati; phylum Pseudomonadota; class Gammaproteobacteria; order Enterobacterales; family Yersiniaceae; genus Serratia; species Serratia sp. FGI94. The sequence continues at coordinate 314,737 of NC_020064.1, read as the reverse complement.
CGACCTTACTGCACACTATCGTTACCGCCTATGCGCAGCGGCAAGGGCAGGGCGGCACACATCGCGTCATTCCGGCCGATGTCACGCTCTCGCCGCAGTGCAGCCTGGGTTTTCTCGATCAGGAACTCAGTACCTTGCCGCTGTCGCAAACCATTTTTGACGCGGTGCGCGACAACGCGCCGGATGTTGATGATGTTACCTGCAAGAAGGCGCTGATTGCCGCCGGGTTCGAGTATGCCGAGTTCAGTAAACGTATCAGCCTGCTCAGCGGCGGTGAACGTTCACGCCTGCTGTTTCTGATCTTAAAAATTAACAAACCGAATTTTTTGATCCTCGATGAACCCACCAACCACCTGGATATCTTCGGCAAAATCGATTTAGAAACGGAACTGATCAGAAACCAAATCACGATGCTGGTGACTTCCCACGATCGGGCATTCATCGATAACGTCGCCAATCGCTTCATTATGATCAGCGACGCCAAACTGGAAGAAGTGTCATCCAGCCAGGCCTACTACGACAGCATCGATAAAGACATCGCCACGGCAGCCGCGCAGGTGAAGTTCTCTTCGACACGCACGCCGGAGCCGCCTACGAACGCCAATCTCAGCAGCGAAGAAATGATACTCGACATGATCATTCAATTGGAAAACAAGCTGGCTGACGATCTGTCACGCAAACCCAAGCACCAGAAGCCGCACAAGCACGCGCAATGGCGCAATGAGATCAAAAACCTGTACGCAAAGCTCAATTAGCACCTCTCACCCCATGGACTCACGACTGAAGGGCGCAATGATGACAACGACAACATGCAGTAAGGATTTTTGGGACAATTTTCTTGCTCACTACCACAATCAGGAGATATTCGCCTCCGGCCCGTTTGCTCAGGCATCACCTCTCGATGCTGACGCTCTGTTCACCACCGTGGTGGATTATTGCCGACGTGCGCAGAACGGCCAATGGGGCGTGCGCCTCTTCGTGGATGGTAAAGCCTGGCTCTCCGGCAGCGGTTTGGACGACGTTGAGGCCGCACGCGCCTATTTTCCTCTGCCGACCGACAGCAACTTTGCCGGCTATCACCGCAGAATGACGACGCTATGTCGCGAATACTGTTTGATCATCAACGATCCAGAAAGCCTGGATTTTGAGTTGTATCATTGGTGCCGTCAGTTTTTGCGTCCGATCTTCCAGCAAAATGGCATGAATAACATCGGTATCTATAACGCATTATTTATCGGCAACTATGCTAAAACCAGCTTCGGCGTACACTTCGATCCCGAAAGTATTTTCCAGTTTCCTATTGTCGGGCCAAAAACCATGCGCTTCTGGTCCGCCGAGTATGTACGCGATAATCCCGATCTGGCGGAAAGCCTCGACTATCACACCCACCGAGATGCAGCACGCAGCCTGACCAGCCATCCGGGGGAATTCACCTATTGGCCGAAAAAGGCCTGGCATATCGCGGAAAACAGCGGGGAGCTGTCGGTGGCTCTTGCGCTTTCCCTGCATGAATACAGCGATATCCGCCCTTATCTTGTCAATAATCTGCTGCTGCCGCAGCTGAGCGGCGCCCGCAAGCTTAACGATCAGTTTGAACTCGGCGGCCGCCCCTCCGCCGCGCTGGAGGTGGCGGGAGTGTCATATTCATCCACTCCTGATGTCGCGACCTATGACGTGCCGCAGGTTGTCAGTCAGGTTTTCCAGCGTCTATCCCACATGACCTCCCCCTCAGCCGCAGCAAAATTCTGGCTCCGGTTGCTGTCTGCCTTCGGCTTTACCTCACCGCCGGCACTACAGACAGGAGAGATCGACCGACAGCAGCGTTACCGCCTCTACCCCGACTTCCCGGTTTTGATGCAGCGTCATGACGACGCGCTATATATCGCCGCCAATGGCTATCTGCTGGCCTGTCCAGCCCCGTATGCGCATATCCGTGACTTTATCCGTTACCTCAATACGCACAACGAGCTGCAGGGTGCAGAGATTTATCAGGCCAGCCATGCGCTAGAAACCGACACGGCCAAACGCCTGCTGGCATTTTTATACGCAACGCGCGCACTGAGCCCGGTCGGCGCGTCATCGGCCATTGACTAATCACCGCAGGAGCACATGATGAATCTTGATCTCGACAACAGTCAGGCATTCTGGGACGCTGTCGCCGCCGATTTTTATGGCCGACACGCGTTTTCTTCCGCTCAGCGGCACTGCACAGAGCCGCCTCCTCAGTCCGCGCTCTTCGCCGCAGTAGTTGAATGCTGCCGACGTCATCTGCTTGGCGAATGGGGCGTCGAGCTGGACTGGCAGCAGGACGCCATGCCGGCCGCCGACGCGCAAACCCTGTATCCAACGTCGGAAGACGGCAATTTTGCCGGCTATCAGCGCAGGATGGCGGCGCTGGGCGTACGGTTTAGGCTGGTTGTTCACGATCCGCAGCGGGTCAATCACCTTCTGTGGCGCTGGGGCAGCCTGTTTCTGCAACCGCTGTTTCAACGCCGGGGCATGAATAAGCTGGGCGTAGCGACGCGCGTCACCATCAGTAACAGAACCGGCGAGGGCGCCGGAGTAGGCTTCGCCCCCGAATGCAGTATACATCTGCCGTTGATCGGCGAACTGCAGCACCTCTTATGGTCCGCCGAGTATCTGCAGACACATCCCGCACTCAAAGGAAGCACTGACTATCAGGCACATCTCGATCGGGCGGAATGCCTGGCCACGCCAGAGCAGGGCTTCAGCTGCATACCCAAGAAATATTGGTACGCCACATTGTTTCGCGCCCCCTTCAATGTTTCGTTGACGCTGGCGCTGCAAGAATACGCAGACATCACGCCGTATATTATCAATACGCTGATCTGCCCGCCGCTGAACGAACGCCGTGAAGCCAGCGATCATTTTGAATACGCGGGCATGCCCGATGGCCGTTTGCACCATGTCAGCCTGCCAATCGACATCGACAACCTCCAGGCCAGTGCAGAGCAGCCGCCGGCAAGCCTGCTGGCGTCGTTTGCCGCGATCCATCACCCGTTAAGGCCGGAGCAGATGTCCGCCTTCTGGATGCGATTGCTCTCCGCCAACGGCTTTAACGTCTGCCCAGAGGCCCTGCCCACCGACCAGTGTCAGACAGCAACCGCGCACAGCGTTATTCAGCTTGCCGCGCAATTTCCGCTACGTTGGCGTAAAACCATGGACAACGCCCTGAGCATCGCCGCTAATGGCCACCTTGTCACCATCCACACCCGTCATGACTACGCACCGATGCTGCAAATGCTGAATCAGGGAACCCCTGTCGCTCTCGGCGAAGCAGCCTCTCAGCTCAAGAGGGATGAGCTGGCGCTCTTCTATGACTTGATAAACCAACTGGCTGCGGTACAGGCAGTCACAATCATTACGCCGAGCTAGCCCAAAATTCGCATCAGCAAACGACGAATAATGCAGTGTACAGACGTTCGACAGTTCACATGGATTGTCGTCGCCAACATTCATCTCCGGTTACATGGAAATATTGCATGATGAACACAGACAACTCGTCAGTGGCTATTTTTTCCCGCCACGAATCCTCTGCACGCAGCTATTGCCGTAATTTCCCCGTTATTTTCCAGACGGCTTCAGGCTGTCATCTCTACGATCGCGATAACATCGCCTATTTGGACTTCTTAAGCTGTGCCGGTGCGGTGAATTATGGACACAATCCCACCGCGCTTAAACGCGCGCTGATCGGCTACCTGGAAAACGACGGCCTCCAGGCTTCGTTGGATATGCACTCGGTGGAAAAAATGGATTTCATCCGGTATTTCAATGACATCATTCTGGAACCACGCGAGCTGCAGTATAAAATGCAGTTCACTTCCCCCGCCGGAGCCAGCGTGGTTGAGTCTGCGATAAAACTGGCAAGAAAAGTGAAAAACCGGGCGAATATCATTGCGTTTACCAATGCCTTCCACGGCATGTCAAATACCGCATTAGGTTTGACCGGCAATCGCGACCTCCGCCAGCCGCACGTCGATCCGCATATTTCGCGGATGCCTTATGAAAACTATCTAGCGGGGCTTGATACTCTGGACTACCTGGAGAAATTGCTTGATGACAACAGCTCCGGCTTAGAAATCCCGGCAGCCATCATCGTGGAAACCATACAGGGGGAAGGAGGCGTCAATGTCTGCTCCGCTCCCTGGCTACAGCGCCTGCGTCGGTTAAGTGAAAGGCATGATATCTTATTAATTATTGATGATATTCAGGCCGGCTGCGGACGCAGCGGGCACTTCTTCAGTTTTGAGTTCGCAGGCATCGTGCCGGATATGGTTTGCCTGTCGAAGTCCCTGAGCGGCTACGGTTTGCCTTTTTCGCTGTTGCTCTATACGCCGGAACTGGATCTCTGGCGTCCGGGCGAAGATAACGGCACCTTTCGCGGCAATGCCTCCGCGTTTATTACGGCAGGCGCGGCGCTCAAATGCTATTGGCGGGACGACAAACTGGTTGAGCATATTGCGGAACTCGAAGCGATCGTACAGCAGCAACTCTATACGCTGCGCGCCAATTACCCCGATCGGATTAAGGCCGTACGCGGACGCGGACTGTTTTATGGCATCGAACTGTACGACCACCATCTCGCCAAAGCCGTTACCGACCACTGCTTTACCCGGAAACTGATCGTTGAGCGAAGCGGTGCCCGCGACCAGGTTATAAAAATTATGCCTGCATTAACTATATCTGCCGAACTCCTGATGCAAGGCCTACAGATCATCAGCCATGCCATGGAGCACATCCTTACTCCGCTGAGTACGCCGCCTTCTCTGTGCGAATAAGGCGCATCGGTACGTCGCAACGTTTATCGCTCCCATGTTAATCCATGGGAGCGTGCCCATAAGCTAACGCCATTGCGCCATCAGAGATTAATCCAGCGTTTTCCGATAGGAGCGCAGGCCGATAAACATCACCAGCGCCGCCAACCCCAGCAACGGCAGCAAATCCGGCAACAGTTCCGCCAGCGTGTACCCCTTCAGCATCACCCCTTTGATTAAGCGAATAAAGTAGGTCAGCGGCAGGCATGAGCCAATCGCCTGCGCCCAGACCGGCATGCTGATAAACGGGCTGATAAAACCGGACAGCAGCACCGAGGGAATAAAGTAGAACGACGACATCTGCAACGCCTGCAGCTGGCTTTGCGCGATGCTGGAAATGGTGATGCCGACCGACAGGCACAGGAAAATATAGACCGTCAGCACCGTCAGGAGTAACAGCACGTTCCCCAGCAGCGGAATGTTAAACAGGTACACCGCGCACAGCAGAATCATCACCGACTGGAACATGCCAATCAGCACATAAGGCGTGATCTTGCCGACGATCACTTCCAGCCCGGTCACCGGCGATACCAACAGGTTTTCGATCGCGCCGCTCTCACGTTCGCGGGTGATCGCCAGCGCGGTCATCAAGATCATGGTGGTGCTGAGGATCGAGCCGATAATCCCAGGAATGGTATTGTACTGCGTGATCCCTTCCGGATTGAACATGCGGTGTACCACCAGCTCGACGTTATCCGTCCCTTCCCTGCCCCGCAGCGACTCCGGCAGATCGTACTGAAACATGTTCTTTGACGCCTGCGCGATGGCGCTCAGCGCGTTGCCGCCGGCGATCGGATCAATGGCATCGCTCTGGATCAGTAGCTGCGGCTTTTCGCCGCGCAAGATCTTCTGGCTGAAGTCCGCCGGGATGGTCACAATGAAGATCACATCACCCCGCACGAAAGCCTTTTTCGCTTCCTGCTCCGAGGATACCGGCTGCAGGGAGAAATATTGAGTATTCTGCGCCGCGCTGATAAATACCTGGCTCAGATGCCCCGAGTCATAGTTCAGCAACGCTGCCGGCACATGGCGCGGATCCATATTGACCGCATAACCCAGGATGATCAGTTGGAACAGCGGCGTCAGGAATACCATGCTGAAACTCACCCGATCCCGACGCAGTTCATGGATCTCCTTGATCACCACGCCCAGCCAGCGCGTCAGCGAAAAGTTAATCATTGGTTTTTTCATCGCGAGTCTTCATCAGGTAGGTAAAGGCATCCTCAAGCTGGGTCGGTACCCGGCACAACTCATACCCCGCAGGCAGCCGCGACGTCAATAAACCGTGCAGCCGCTCGCCGTTGCAGGCGGTCACATACAGCGCATTGCCGAAAATGACCGTCTGCTCGATCTCGGGCAGGGTTTGCAGCTGACTTTCCAACTGCGTCAACCCTCTGCCGCGCACCTGGATCGTGGTAAGATTCTGCGCTTGAATAATCTCTTCAATGGCGCCGCTGGCCAGCAGGGTGCCGTAGGAAAGGTAGGCCACTTTATGGCAGCGCTCTGCTTCATCCATATAGTGCGTGCTGACCAATATGGAGATGCCGGCGTCGGACAGCCGATGCAGCGTTTGCCAGAACTCACGCCGCGCCTTAGGATCGACGCCCGCCGTCGGCTCATCCAGAAACAGCAGTTCGGGTTCGTGCAGCATACAGGCGGCCAGCGCCATTCTTTGCTTCCAGCCGCCGGACAGCACCTTCGCCAGCTGATGCTGGCGGGGCGCCAGTCCCATCTCCGTCAGCACACGCTCAATACGCTGCTTGCGCCGGTCAAGATTATGCAGGCGCGCAATGAACAATAAATTTTCCCGAATGGTTAAACTGCCCCACATCGAAAAATGCTGGGTCATATAGCCGATGCGCCGCTTAATCGCTTCGCGCTGGGTAAAAATGTCCATCCCCAAGCAGGAACCGCTGCCGGAATCCGGCGTGAGCAAACCGCACATCATGCGTATCGAGGTAGTTTTACCGCTGCCGTTCGGCCCCAGAAAGCCATAAATCTCACCTTTTCCAATGCGTAAAGAAAAATCCTTCACCACATGATTGGTGCCAAAGTGTTTATTCAGCTTATGAACATCAATGCACCAATCATTCATCGGAAACCAGCCTCACCTGCACCGGCTGACCGATTTTCATCTGCTGCGCCTGCGCCAGTTCCGGACGCGCTTCAGCCATAAACACCAGTTTTTCACGACGTTCGGTGCTGTAGATCACCGGCGGCGAGTATTCTGCCTGTGGGCTGATATAGTGAACCGTTCCCGCAATCGGCTGTGGGCAGCCGTCGCACAAAATATCGATGCGCGATCCCACGCTCAGCGCTGCCAGCCCGGTTTCCGGCACAAAGAAGCGCACCTTGATATTCTCCGGCGGCAGCAGGCTGATAATAGGTTTACCGGCGGCGGGGCGCTCGCCGGGACGATAGATAACATCATACACCAATGCCGACTGCGGCGCGACGATCCGGCTTTGCTGCATATCCCAACGCGCCTTGTCCAGATGCAGCCTGGCGGACGCCACCCGCGCCGACTGATTATTAATCCGCTCCTGCCGTGCCGGTAGCGCCTTGGCGGTCAGCTGATGCGACAGTTCATTAACCTGCGCACTCTTCTGCGCATAATTCGCCTCCATGCTCTCCCACTCCGTGGCGGAGATAACATGTTTGGCATAAAGAGGCTGATTTCTTTCCAACTGACGCTTGGCCAGCTTGGCTGCGGCACGCGCCCGCGTTAACTGCGCACGCACCACATCCAGCTCTTTATCACGGTCGCCAGAACGCAAATCCTGCAGCAGAGCGCGTTCGGCCATATAGTTTTTCTCTGCAATGCGCAGCGCATTATCGGCGTTAAAAGATTCCATAGTGGCCAAAAGCTGCCCTTTCTCGACCCAAGCGCCCTTATTGACCAGAACCTGCTCAATCTTTTCGCTGGCGTGATAAGAAAGATAGATAAATTCGCCGTTAGCATAGCCGGAAAACGTATCAGACGACGGATCCCGGCAGCCCGAACAGAGCAAAGAAAAAACAGCAATCAGCACAGCCTTACCAATAAGGTTCATTGAAGATATTCCTATATACCAAGAGGCGCCGGCGCATTTCCTTCGATAAATAATCACGCCGTTTTAATATAGTGGGATTGATAGCTTTTCTTCAGCGACGCCAGTTTGCAAATACTCAAGCCGGCAATAGAATTAAAGCGTTGGTCGTCTCTGAAGCCAACCAGCATTGAACCACCAAGATAAAACCAGCGCGCCATCTGCTTAAATGGCCACGGCAGTTGATAGCCCGCCTCATCCAGCAGCGCATTTAACCGCTTCCAGTCGGCGCGAAAATCACCACCGGAGAACAGAGCGTCGGATTCTCTATCCGGGAAGAGCGTATCCTCCATCATTAGGCCATCCGGATGCGACGCGGAGAAATAGCATTGGTAAAAATTAATAATCAATCGCTGTGCCGAAATAGAATAGTTTTTAGGGATCGTTAATACCCCCAGCAGGTTTTTATAATCGGGATAACGTTGAGCAAAACAGAAAATGCCTTTCCATAATGCATCCAGCGCATTGGTTTTTTGATATTGGTGTTGGATAAAGCCGCGGCCGACTTCAAAACTCTCGGCGACGTCATCCGTTAAAGGAGGAGTATATTGGAACAGGGAATAGCTATACAGGCCTTCTACGCCACGTCTGGCGATCTGCTCACCGGCCGGAACAATGCGGTAGGCGCCGGCAATTTCTAATGCCTGCGGATCCCAAAGAATCACATGGTAATAGTCCAGATCGTAAGCGTCATTATCACGTTTTTCACCGGAGCCCATCTCCATAGCGCGGAATGAGGCTTCACGCAGCCGCCCCAGCTCCTGCAAAATAGGCGAATACGCCTCACCCTGATGGCGGTAAAGATAGACCCGTTTACCATCCCCCAGCGTTTTCAACACGTCACAATGACTCAATGCGTTAGCCAGCAGGCTTCGCTGCTCCGGAGCGGCAAGCGCCGGCAGCGTAGACACCAAACCCGGTTTGCCCGTACCGATGTTCAAAAGATGGGACCGACAGTCGGCAGCCAACGACTCCAGCGCTTTGTCCGCCTTTAGGGCTGAAAGAGCGATCGGCCGGCAGATTTTTATGCGCAGCGCGCTGCCCTGATGCCGGGCTATTTCACGTAAAATCATTAGATTAGACAGAGGGCGCCAGGCAAGCGCAGCCATGTAATACCACACGCTGTTAATACCGCGAATATGCACCGGCAACAGCGTCGCTCGGGTGCGCCGTGCCAGGTGAATAAATCCCGGATGCCATGGCGACTCCCGCAGCCCGCCCAACGACAGTCCGGCCAATCGTCCAGCCGGACAAATAAGCAAAACCCCCCCTTTTTCTAGGTGGTCGCTCATCTCTTTAAATTGCCGATGGCTCATCTTGCCGTGCATATTTCTGATACCGATAGAAATATCTTTTATGGGTGGAAAAAGAAAGGTTAATACATGGTTAGCAATTATCTTCACATCTTTACGCACGCGTGAAATTGTGCTCATTAGCGCCAGGCCGTCGATAACCGTAGGATGATTGGCAATGACAATCAGCGGCCCCTGGCTAGGGATATTATCGTAATCGCCACTGTGTGCCTCAAAGCGCAATTGCAAGGCATCAACCACCGAGTCGACCCAATCAATCCCTTGCTTTCCTCTGGCTTTTTTTAATACGTGCGCAATCTTTTCTTCACCAAACACCCATTTAATTAACCTACGCCGGCGAGGAGAAATATTCCGCCCCGGGAAAAACTCCTCAATAATCCTGCCGATTGTATCCATACAAGTACCTTCGATTATCCAAGCTGATTTGCAGTATCAATATAAAAAACCAACAAAATCACTCTGCTGATTAAAATGATTCACAGAAAAATATGTCTTCTATATAAGTATAACTACGGATTATAAGAAACGGATCGTCGACACAAAACCATCATCTAACGTGATATTTATATAAAATATAACCGGTAGGGTGTTTTAAAGTCCAGAAATAAATAAACAGCACATTTCTCCGGACGAAAAAACAAGGATATTTCCAATCATACGTCAGGAATAATCATAAAATACTATGCAGGCGGTATTTTATGTTGATTTTAATTCCCTCTTGGATAAAAGTAGTCGGCGGAATAGCTTGGTCGGCCAATTTAATTTGGGCGCCATTTATTTCTTCACGTTAAAAACACAAACCTGTCATATAAAAGGATGATGAATATGAGAGAATTAAATAAAGTCGAATTACAGGACGTTTCTGGCGCAGGTCAAATCGCTGATGCAGCAAAAGCATTAGGCAACGGCATCGGTGCATTGATCGAAAGCTTTGGCGTCAAGGGTGCTAAAGACGCAGCTGCTAACCTGGGTAACGGCATCGGTGAAGTTATCGAAGCTGGCCTGTCCGTGCTGAACGGCATCTTCGGCGGCATCTTCGGCCGTCGTCCAGCCAAGTAAGCTGAGCGGTAAGCAAACCCCAGGCTGCGCAAAACGCAGTCTGGGGTTTTCTATTTAATACGGCGTAACCCGCGGAAGCCAGGTTAACAGACTCCTGACGCCGTTATCACTTCATTCACCTACACCGGCCAGCGGTTCAACGTAATACCGCGCGTTGCCGCACTGGCGCCAAAGTCCGACAGCATGGCGCGCACGTCAGGATCGATATATTCCGCATTATCGCATTCTGCAATCACGACGCAATTATCCGGGATTTGCGCCAGCAGGCTCTGCAGCCGCGGATTATGCAGGAAGGTCAGATTCTGGTGAAAACGCACCACATAATGGTCGTCATACTGCGCCAGCTGCAGCGCATTGTGATGGCTTTTATACGTGCTGCACAGAACCTGCGTCATCAGACCAATCGCGATCCCCGCCAGCATACCGAAGACAATAATCCCGCCAACGGTGACGATAAACGGGACGAAATGCGCCAGCCCCATACGCCACTGCACGGCAAACAACGCCGGGGAAGCCAGTTTATAGCCGGTATACAACAGCACCGCCGCCAGGCTCGCCAGCGGAATAACGTTCAGCAGATCGCTGAAGAACACGCCGCACAACAGCAACAGCACGCCATGCAGTAAAATAGACACTTTACTGCGCGCTCCCGCATTGACGTTGACTGAACTGCGCACGATAACGGCAGTAATCGGCAGACCGCCCAAAAATCCGCTCAGCATATTCCCGACGCCCTGCGCGCGCATTTCTTTATCCGGCGAAGGCGACGGCGTCTGCGATTTGAGCTTTTTCAACGCTTCCTGACTGAGCAGGGTTTCCAGGCTGGCTACCAACGCCAGCGTCACCGCGATCACATACACGGAAGGGTTGCGCCAGGCACCCTGCCAATCCGGCCGGCTAAGCTGCGCGCCCAATTCATCGGCGCTATCGAATTTGGGTAAAGTAATACGCGCGATATTACCCATAAATTCCGGCATCAGGCGCTCGCCGAAGACCACGGCCAAACCGCCCCACAGCACGGCCACCAGCGGCCCGGGAATATAGGTCATCACTTTGATGCGCTTCACCGGCTTCGTCGTCCAGGCCCACAGAATAAACAGCGCGCCCAACGCCACGACGATGGAAGCCGGAGACAGCAGTTCGCTCCCAGCGCTCAGCAGCCCTGACAGGCTATCTTCGCCCTGATAGCCCAACGCAACCGGTATCTGTTGTAGAATCAGCAACAGGCCGATCGCCGCCAGCATGCCCTGGATCACCGTCCCAGGCACCAATGAAATAAAACGCCCAGCGCGCAGCAAACCGAAAATAAGCTGCAGTACCCCCGCCATGATCAGCGCTACCAGCAGCAGAGAAAACGATCCGAGCGTTTCCATCGCTCCGACGATAATGGTCACCAATCCGGCCGCCGGCCCGCTAACGGCATAACGCGACGGACTAAGCAGCGTAACCACCAATCCACCAATCACACCGGTCAGTAATCCGACAAACGGCGGCACGCCACTCGCCTGCGCAATGCCCAGACTGAGCGGTAACGCCACCAAAAATACAACGATCCCTGCGGGAATATCATTACGCAGAGTGCTTAAGCTCATCACGCACCTCCGCACTGTCCTGATGAATCAGCTCCTTCAGGTGCCCTTCATGCAAATCATAAACGCAGCCAAATACATCCAGTGTGCGGCCCTGTCGCCAGGCCTGTTGCACCGGCGGACAGTCGACAAGATGAGCAAACTGGGTCACCACGTGCGCGTCGATCACGCGGTTCAAGCGCAGCACTTCATCCTCTTCACTCTGCTGATACTGCGGCAGTTCGCTCGCCAGCGACTGGCGCAGATGTTTCAGACGCCTGGCCAATGCGCTGTTCTCCTGCGACAGCGGCAAATCGGGCAGATTAACGGCGGCCTGCACGCCGCCGCAGCCATAGTGGCCGCACAGTACAATCGCGGAGACGTGCAGATAGTCCAACGCGTACTGCAATACGCTCATCAGGCTATCGTCATCCTGTAACACCATATTGGCGATATTACGGTGTACAAACAGTTCACCCGGGTGTGCGCCGGTCAGCACCTCAGCCGGAACCCGGCTATCGGAACAACCTATCCACAACGCGTGTGGCTGCTGACCGGCGACATGCTTACGGAAGTAGTGAGGATTGCGCTGGCGCTGTTGCAACGCCCAGCTGCGATTCCTGGCTAATAGGGGTTTGAGTATTGTCACAGCATGCTTCTCTCTGTTGGGGACAAACAGGCTTTCACCTACCCGCCCAGGGCCAATAACATAAAAAAAACTTATGATGAAGATAAAGGCTTGAAGCTCATACATGACGTTTTCATGTCATGCAGGATCGTTCCTAAAGCAGGTTAATCCTTTATTAAAAATAGAGCCGGAGAAGATTAAGGCAAGTAAAAAAAAGTGGGAACTTTTAACGGAGCCTTATAATCATACTGATTTATAAAGATAAAAAAATGATACCGCAGTATTAAAAAACTAAAGTAAGCGCTTACTGAAGAAACTTTACACTCGGGAAGCCATCGCTAGCGTTATGGCATAAGAAAAGCCCGCCAATGGCGGGCTTTTTTAATAATTAGTGAAGTCTAATATTAAGATTGTCTTGCTGTTTTGACTTTGCCAGCGAGGAATTCTTTCTCATAGGCCAGCGCTTTACTGCGGTCGAACTGGCGCTCCCACTTGGCAACCACCAACACGGCCAGCGCATTACCGACAACGTTCAGCGCCGTACGCGCCATATCCAGAATACGGTCAACGCCGGCGATAAAGGCCAGTCCTTCCAGCGGGATCCCAACGCTGCCCAGCGTCGCCAGCAGTACCACGAAGGAGACCCCCGGCACACCGGCAATACCTTTTGACGTTACCATCAACGTCAGCACCAGCACGATTTCCTGACCAATTGATAGCTCAATACCGTAAAGCTGCGCAATAAAGATGGCGGCAATGCTCTGGTACAGCGTAGAGCCATCCAGGTTAAACGAGTAGCCGGTCGGCACCACAAAACTGGTGATCGACTTCGGTGCACCGTAGGCTTCCATTTTTTCAATGATGCGCGGCAGCACCGTTTCCGAGCTGGCGGTAGAATAGGCCAGAATAAGCTCGTCTTTCAGGATGCGAATAAGCGTCCAAATGCGCAGTTTGCACATCCGCGCCACCGTTCCGAGCACCACCAGTGCAAAGAAGATGATGGCCACGTACACCAGCAACACCAGCTTGGCGAGCGGCAGCAACGAAGCAAAACCAAAGTTCGCGACGGTCACCGCAATCAGGCCAAAGACCCCGACCGGCGCATAGCGCATAATCATATGCGTCACTTTGAACATGGTTTCAGACACCGCTTTAAAGACGTTCAGCAGCGGCTCTTTCGTTTCCTTCGGTAGAGAAGAGAGGCCCAGACCGAACAGCACCGAGAAGAAGATAATCGGCAGCATGTCACCTTTCGCCATCGATGCGAATACGTTGGATGGGATTAGCGACAAAATGGTGCTCACCAGGCTGTGAGAGCCACTCTGCACCTGCTCAGTGGTTTTTTCATACTGGGAGATATCCACGGTGGTCAACGTCGACATATCAATGCCGTGACCAGGTTGGAACACATTCGCCAGCGTCAGCCCGACCACAATCGCGATGGTGGTAATCACCTCAAAATAGAGAATGGTTTTCAACCCGATGCGGCCCAGTTTCTTCGCATCGCCGACGCCGGCAATGCCGACGACTAACGTCGAGATAACGATTGGTACGACAATCATTTTAATCAGGCTGATAAAAATATTCCCGGCGGGGCTAAGAATATTATTAACAAACCATTCGCGAGATTCCGTTTGATTATGCAGGATCGCACCAACAGCAATCCCCAAAAACAACGCAATCAAGATTTGCCAAGCAAGGCTGATTTTCACACTTCTCATACCCAAAAAAGTCCTCAAAGCACTCCTCCGGAGTAATTTTTACCAACAACCCCAGATGGAATACTTAATCAATTTCAATACAGATTTATGTTAATTTAATGTAACGTTCACTTGCCCTGTCAGTGTCGCGGGTTAAATCTGTACCATCTGAAGCCTATGTTCTGCAAGCCTTGTTTCAGCCGCGGAAAGCACGCCGCAGCAGGAAAAATCGGTGTCCGAAAATTTCCCATTAACATAATCTGTTGTTATTAAATACATAATTCACTATGGATTAAGCTATAAAATAAACAAATCGTTCAATTTGACGGCAATAAGGAAATGCGTGATTCATCACGTAATATGCATATTTAGACGTATGACTGGAACTTTCTTTCGTTTACACTAGCTTACAATTTTTAATGACAAGACAATAAATTGCATTTGCCTGCTCGGACAATTAGTGATTATCAGAATAATAAATCCCCTACAGACCCTGGAGGATTTATTGCATAATTTGCGGTTAGTTTATTATTAATTTACATTTAATTTTTAAGAAAAAAACAAGTCAACGGTTTTATCCCTAATTAATATCGAATAGGAATATTAATACAAATATTATTACAAAACAGTTTTAGCCTCGCTAAAAGCAATATCGCACGGCGTTGTTAACGCGTCGAGTTTTATGTCTTTTCGTTATTTTGAGGACGGAGTTATTGTCAAAAACTGTCAACTCTTTCGGAAAGCTCCCCTAACCTCACAGATCTAGCCGTCAATCCACCAGTAACTATTACAAATCAATATCTTCGTTGCGTGATCTATCGCGCAAAAAAGAAACAAAGAATCACGGCAAACTATACTTAACCATCAGTTGACATATTATTAACAACTTATAACAAGGAGTAAAAGCCATGAGCCAACTGCACAAACATACGATTCCTGCCGCAATTGCGGAACATGCCCTGATTAGCCCGGCACAATACCAGCAGTATTATCAGCAGTCGGTGCAAGACCCGGCCGCCTTCTGGGGAGAACACGGCAAGATTGTTGACTGGATCAAGCCTTATACTCAGGTAAAAAACACCTCTTTCGCACCGGGGAACATCAGCATCCGCTGGTTTGAAGACGGCACCCTCAACCTAGCCGCCAACTGTCTGGATCGCCACCTGGCCACCCGCGGTGATCAAACCGCCATTATCTGGGAAGGTGACGATCCGGACCAGTCCAAGCATGTAACCTATAAACAACTGCATCACGATGTGTGCCAATTCGCCAACGTGCTCAAAGGGCTGGGGGTGAAAAAAGGCGACGTGGTGGCGATCTATATGCCCATGGTGCCAGAGGCAGCGGTCGCCATGCTGGCCTGCGCCCGCATCGGGGCGGTGCACTCGGTGATCTTTGGCGGCTTCTCTCCGGAAGCCGTAGCCGGGCGCATCATCGACTCCAACGCCCGCCTGGTGATCACCGCCGATGAAGGCCTGCGCGCTGGTCGCTCGGTGCCATTGAAAAAGAATGTGGATGACGCCCTGAAAAACCCGGGCGTAACCAGCGTCGACAACGTAGTGGTCTTCCAGCGTACCGGCAAGCCCGGTTACTGGCAGGAAGGACGCGATCTGTGGTGGCACGAGCTGACCGCCGGCGTGTCTGCCGAGTGTCCACCGGAAGAGATGAATGCCGAAGATCCGCTGTTTATCCTCTATACCTCCGGTTCAACCGGTAAGCCCAAGGGCGTACTGCACACCACCGGCGGCTATCTGGTCTATGCGGCGATGACCTTCAAATACGTCTTCGACTACCACGATGGCGACGTTTACTGGTGCACCGCCGACGTCGGCTGGGTCACCGGCCACAGCTATTTACTGTATGGCCCGCTGGCCTGCGGCGCCATTACCCTGATGTTTGAAGGCGTGCCGAATTACCCCGGCGTTAACCGCCTGTCGCAGGTTATCGACAAGCATCAGGTCAATATTCTGTATACCGCCCCAACGGCGATCCGTGCGCTGATGGCGGAAGGCGACAAGGCGATTGAAGGTACCCAACGCGACTCGCTGCGCATTATGGGCTCAGTAGGTGAACCGATTAACCCGGAAGCCTGGGAGTGGTACTACGAAAAGATCGGCAACGGCCAATGCCCAATCATGGACACCTGGTGGCAGACCGAAACCGGCGGCTTTATGATCACCCCGCTGCCCGGCGCCACCGAACTGAAAGCCGGTTCCGCCACGAAGCCGTTCTTCGGCGTACAGCCAGCGCTGGTCGACAACGTCGGTACGCCGCAGGAAGGCGCCTGCGAAGGCAACCTGGTGATGGTCGACTCCTGGCCCGGTCAGGCGCGTACGCTGTTTGGCGACCACGCACGCTTTGAACAGACCTATTTCTCGACCTTTAAAGGTATGTACTTCAGTGGTGACGGTGCACGACGCGACGAAGACGGCTACTACTGGATCACCGGCCGCGTCGATGATGTGCTGAACGTTTCCGGCCACCGCCTGGGAACGGCGGAGATCGAATCGGCGCTGGTTGCCCACCCGAAAATCGCCGAAGCCGCAGTGGTCGGTATTCCACATAATATTAAAGGCCAGGCGATTTACGCTTACATCACGCTGAATCACGGCGAAGAACCGACGCCAGAGCTCTATACCGAAGTACGCAACTGGGTGCGTAAAGAGATAGGGCCGATCGCGACACCGGATATCCTGCACTGGACTGACTCACTGCCTAAGACCCGCTCCGGCAAAATCATGCGGCGTATCCTGCGCAAAATTGCCGCCGGCGATACCAGCAATTTGGGTGATACCTCAACGCTGGCGGATCCGGCGGTGGTCGATAAGCTGTTGGAAGAAAAACAATCAATGAAAGTACCATCCTAATTTTTGCCGTTCCCGGCCGCCGGCGCATGTCCGGCCGGCGGCCGCTATCTCCGAAAGTGTTCAGGTTGCAGTCTGCGTCTGAATGAATTCCCCGGTCTCAGTCTGAAGCTGGCGCCGGAACAGACGTTGGTGTCCTGAAAGGCTGCGGATATAGCGCGGCGTTCGCAGTCAATGCCTTTTGGAGACAGACAATGAATGACACCATCTACCAGGGAATTGAACAAAATCCGCGCTTTAAGGAGCTAGTGCGCAAACGTGGCCGTTTCGCCTGGCTGCTGTCGTTAATCACGCTGGCGTTATACGTCGGTTTTATCTTACTGATCGCCTTCGCCCCACAGTGGCTGGGCACTCCCATTGCCGCCGGTTCTACCATCACACGCGGCATTCCCGTCGGCGTGGGATTAATCGTCATCTCTTTTGTCTTGACCGGTATCTACGTATTCCGTGCCAACGGCGAGTTTGACCGCCTGACGGCAGAGATTCTGCGTGAGGTGAAACAATGAGGTACATACTTGCCATTGCCGTCCTGCTGCTGCCGACGCTGGTGAATGCCGAGGCCATCAGCGGCGAGGTACAGCGCCAGCCGTTAAATCTGCAGGCCATCGTGATGTTTGTCCTGTTTGTCGGCGCGACGCTGTACATCACCTACTGGGCCTCCAAACGCACCCGCTCCCGCCAGGACTACTATACCGCCGGTGGCCGTATCACCGGCTTTCAAAACGGGCTGGCGATCGCCGGTGACTTTATGTCCGCCGCTTCGTTTCTTGGAATTTCCGCGTTGGTGTATACCTCTGGCTATGACGGGCTGATCTATTCCATCGGTTTTCTGATTGGCTGGCCGATTATTCTGTTCCTGATCGCCGAACGCCTGCGTAACTTGGGGCGCTATACCTTTGCCGACGTCGCATCCTACCGGCTGCAGCAAAAACCGATTCGTATGCTATCGGCCTGTGGTTCTCTGGTAGTGGTCGCGCTCTATCTGATTGCCCAGATGGTTGGCGCCGGCAAACTGATCGAGCTGCTGTTCGGGCTGAACTACCACGTCGCGGTGATTCTGGTTGGTATCTTGATGGTATTGTACGTGCTGTTCGGCGGGATGTTGGCCACGACCTGGGTACAGATAATCAAAGCCGTTCTGCTGCTGGCCGGCGCCAGCTTTATGGCATTGATGGTGATGAAGTCGGTCAATTTTGACTTCAATACGCTGTTTGCCGAAGCCGTGAAGGTACATCCTAAGGGGAGCGACATTATGAGCCCCGGCGGGCTGGTTTCTGACCCGATATCGGCTCTCTCACTGGGGCTGGCGTTAATGTTCGGCACCGCCGGCCTGCCGCATATCCTGATGCGTTTCTTCACCGTTAGCGATGCTAAAGAAGCGCGGAAAAGCGTGTTCTATGCCACCGGTTTTATCGGCTACTTCTATATTCTGACCTTTATTATCGGTTTTGGCGCCATCTTGCTGGTCAGCGCTAACCCTGCCTTTAAAGACGCCACCGGCGCCCTGCTTGGCGGCACCAACATGGCAGCCGTGCACTTGGCTAATGCGGTTGGCGGTAATTTCTTCCTTGGCTTTATCTCTGCCGTCGCGTTCGCCACCATTCTGGCGGTCGTGGCTGGCCTGACTCTGGCCGGTGCTTCTGCGGTCTCGCACGATCTCTATGCCAGCGTGGTCAAAAACGGCAAGGCGACCGAGAGAGAAGAGCTGCGGGTTTCAAAAATTACCGTGGTGCTGCTGGGGATCGTCGCCATTGGCTTAGGGATCCTGTTCGAGAAGCAAAACATTGCCTTTATGGTCGGGCTGGCCTTCTCCATTGCCGCCAGCTGCAACTTCCCGATCATCATCCTCTCCATGTACTGGTCGCGCCTGACAACCCGCGGCGCCATGATCGGCGGCTGGCTCGGCCTGTTGACCGCAGTAATCCTGATGATT
This sequence comes from Serratia sp. FGI94, assembly GCF_000330865.1. Classification (NCBI taxonomy): domain Bacteria; kingdom Pseudomonadati; phylum Pseudomonadota; class Gammaproteobacteria; order Enterobacterales; family Yersiniaceae; genus Serratia; species Serratia sp. FGI94. The sequence goes on along the minus strand of NC_020064.1, from coordinate 295,748 downwards.
CTGGGGCCGACTATCTGGGTAGAAATTCTGGGCCATGAAAAAGCCATCTACCCTTATGAGTACCCGGCGCTGTTCTCCATGATCGTTGCCTTTATCGGTACCTGGCTGTTCTCGGTCACCGACAGTTCACTCACCGGTCAGCAGGAGCGTGAACGCTTCCGTTCCCAGTTTGTTCGTTCACAAACCGGGTTGGGGATTTCCCAGGGAAGTTCTCATTAATCGGTAGCATGCAAAGGCCCTGCGGGGCCTTTTTAGTGGCCGATAAGGCCAAGATACGGATGAATAGTGCAGAAACGCAAAAAGCCTCATGCTTTCGCATGAGGCTTTCTACTTTATTTGATGCCTGGCAGTGTCCTACTTTACTCGGCTCTTCGAGCCTCGCCCCTGCGGGGCCGCCGCAAGCGGCGTTCAAACGCGCTATCGCGCCTTTGTCGCATGTCATGCTCGAGCAGAACACCTGCCAACAGACAAAACAAAAAGCCTCATGCTTTCGCATGAGGCTTTCTACTTTATTTGATGCCTGGCAGTGTCCTACTCTCGCATGGGGAGACCCCACACTACCATCGGCGCTACGGCGTTTCACTTCTGAGTTCGGCATGGGGTCAGGTGGGACCACCGCGCTATTGCCGCCAGGCAAATTCTTTTTTACCCGTCCTGTGTCTTTCACGCTGCTGCCGCCTTGGCCGCTCTCTGTCGTCACAGTCACATACTCATGTATGCTCCTGCTCCGCCATCGCTTGCCGCCTTGCTTCAGCGCGAAATCCTTCGGACTTCAATCACAGAACAGGCTGAAAATATCTATCTCTCTAAAACACCTTCGGTGTTGTAAGGTTAAGCCTCACGGTTCATTAGTACTGGTTAGCTCAATGCATCGCTGCACTTACACACCCAGCCTATCAACGTCTTAGTCTTAAACGTTCCTTCAGGGGACTCGAAGTCCCAGGGAAGACTCATCTTGAGGCAAGTTTCGCGCTTAGATGCTTTCAGCGCTTATCTTTTCCGCACTTAGCTACCGGGCAGTGCCATTGGCATGACAACCCGAACACCAGTGGTGCGTTCACTCCGGTCCTCTCGTACTAGGAGCAACCCCTCTCAATCTTCCAACGCCCACGGCAGATAGGGACCGAACTGTCTCACGACGTTCTAAACCCAGCTCGCGTACCACTTTAAATGGCGAACAGCCATACCCTTGGGACCTACTTCAGCCCCAGGATGTGATGAGCCGACATCGAGGTGCCAAACACCGCCGTCGATATGAACTCTTGGGCGGTATCAGCCTGTTATCCCCGGAGTACCTTTTATCCGTTGAGCGATGGCCCTTCCATTCAGAACCACCGGATCACTAAGACCTGCTTTCGCACCTGCTCGAGCCGTCACTCTCGCAGTCAAGCTAGCTTATGCCTTTGCACTAACCTCACGATGTCCGACCGTGATTAGCTAACCTTCGTGCTCCTCCGTTACTCTTTGGGAGGAGACCGCCCCAGTCAAACTACCCACCAGACACTGTCCTCACCCCAGATTATGGGGCCGAGTTAGAACATCAAACATTAAAGGGTGGTATTTCAAGGATGGCTCCATGCAGACTGGCGTCCACACTTCAAAGCCTCCCACCTATCCTACACATCAAGGCTCAATGTTCAGTGTCAAGCTATAGTAAAGGTTCACGGGGTCTTTCCGTCTTGCCGCGGGTACACTGCATCTTCACAGCGAGTTCAATTTCACTGAGTCTCGGGTGGAGACAGCCTGGCCATCATTACGCCATTCGTGCAGGTCGGAACTTACCCGACAAGGAATTTCGCTACCTTAGGACCGTTATAGTTACGGCCGCCGTTTACCGGGGCTTCGATCAAGAGCTTCTCCTTACGGATAACCCCATCAATTAACCTTCCGGCACCGGGCAGGCGTCACACCGTATACGTCCACTTTCGTGTTTGCACAGTGCTGTGTTTTTATTAAACAGTTGCAGCCAGCTGGTATCTGCGACTGGCTTCAGCTCCATCCGCAAGGGACTTCACCTACGCGCCAGCGTGCCTTCTCCCGAAGTTACGGCACCATTTTGCCTAGTTCCTTCACCCGAGTTCTCTCAAGCGCCTTGGTATTCTCTACCTGACCACCTGTGTCGGTTTGGGGTACGATTTCGTGTTACCTGGAGCTTAGAGGCTTTTCCTGGAAGCTTGGCATCAACTACTTCTGCACCGTAGTGCATCGTCATCACGCCTCAGGGTTAACAGCGTTCCGGATTTACCAGGAACACCCCCCTACACGCTTAAACCGAGACAACCGTCGCTCGGCTAGCCTAGCCTTCTCCGTCCCCCCTTCGCAGTAACACCAAGTACAGGAATATTAACCTGTTTCCCATCGACTACGCTTTTCAGCCTCGCCTTAGGGGTCGACTCACCCTGCCCCGATTAACGTTGGACAGGAACCCTTGGTCTTCCGGCGAGCGGGTTTTTCACCCGCTTTATCGTTACTTATGTCAGCATTCGCACTTCTGATACCTCCAGCAACCCTCGCAGGCCACCTTCAACGGCTTACAGAACGCTCCCCTACCCAACAACGCCTAAGCGTCGCTGCCGCAGCTTCGGTGCATGGTTTAGCCCCGTTACATCTTCCGCGCAGGCCGACTCGACCAGTGAGCTATTACGCTTTCTTTAAATGATGGCTGCTTCTAAGCCAACATCCTGGCTGTCTGTGCCTTCCCACATCGTTTCCCACTTAACCATGACTTTGGGACCTTAGCTGGCGGTCTGGGTTGTTTCCCTCTTCACGACGGACGTTAGCACCCGCCGTGTGTCTCCCGTGATAACATTCTTCGGTATTCGGAGTTTGCATCGGTTTGGTAAGCCGGGATGGCCCCCTAGCCGAAACAGTGCTCTACCCCCGAAGATGAGTTCACGAGGCGCTACCTAAATAGCTTTCGGGGAGAACCAGCTATCTCCCGGTTTGATTGGCCTTTCACCCCCAGCCACAAGTCATCCGCTAATTTTTCAACATTAGTCGGTTCGGTCCTCCAGTTAGTGTTACCCAACCTTCAACCTGCCCATGGCTAGATCACCGGGTTTCGGGTCTATACCTTGCAACTAGACGCCCAGTTAAGACTCGGTTTCCCTACGGCTCCCCTATTCGGTTAACCTTGCTACAAAATATAAGTCGCTGACCCATTATACAAAAGGTACGCAGTCACACCACGAAGGTGCTCCCACTGCTTGTACGTACACGGTTTCAGGTTCTATTTCACTCCCCTCGCCGGGGTTCTTTTCGCCTTTCCCTCACGGTACTGGTTCACTATCGGTCAGTCAGGAGTATTTAGCCTTGGAGGATGGTCCCCCCATATTCAGACAGGATAACACGTGTCCCGCCCTACTCATCGAACTCACGACCTGTGCATCTTCGTGTACGGGACTATCACCCTTTACTGTGCGACTTTCCAGACGCTTCCACTGACACACAAGCCGATTCAGGTTCTGGGCTCTTCCCCGTTCGCTCGCCGCTACTGGGGGAATCTCGGTTGATTTCTTTTCCTCGGGGTACTTAGATGTTTCAGTTCCCCCGGTTCGCCTCCTGCCACTATGTATTCATGACAGGATAGTGTGTCGAAACACACTGGGTTTCCCCATTCGGGTATCGTCGGTTGTAACGGTTCATATCACCTTACCGACGCTTTTCGCAGATTAGCACGCCCTTCATCGCCTCTGACTGCCTAGGCATCCACCGTGTACGCTTAGTCACTTAACCTCACAACCCGAAGATGTTTCACTTCGCGCTGCAAACATTTGAGAGACTCGTTGAACCACTTCTTACGTCAAGAAGCGTTCAATCGTTTCAATTTTCAGCTTGTTCCAGATTGTTAAAGAGCAAATATCTCAAACATGACTCGCAAGTCAGTTTTGAGATATCGTTTGATACCGTCTTTCACCCGATATCAGCAAGTGGCGTCCCCTAGGGGATTCGAACCCCTGTTACCGCCGTGAAAGGGCGGTGTCCTAGGCCTCTAGACGAAGGGGACACGAAATTTTCTTAGCGAATCACTGATTCGCTAATTTCGTGTAAGGGTGAGATTTTCCCAGGAAAATCGAGCGACATTGTTACTTGTCACCGTACCCCCAACGCATCGACGCTTTGCTCGTTCTTTTCATCAGACAATCTGTGTGGACACTGCACAGTCAGGATATCTTTCGGTAAGGAGGTGATCCAACCGCAGGTTCCCCTACGGTTACCTTGTTACGACTTCACCCCAGTCATGAATCACAAAGTGGTAAGCGCCCTCCCGAAGGTTAAGCTACCTACTTCTTTTGCAACCCACTCCCATGGTGTGACGGGCGGTGTGTACAAGGCCCGGGAACGTATTCACCGTAGCATTCTGATCTACGATTACTAGCGATTCCGACTTCATGGAGTCGAGTTGCAGACTCCAATCCGGACTACGACGTACTTTATGAGGTCCGCTTGCCTTCGCAGGTTCGCTTCTCTTTGTATACGCCATTGTAGCACGTGTGTAGCCCTACTCGTAAGGGCCATGATGACTTGACGTCATCCCCACCTTCCTCCAGTTTATCACTGGCAGTCTCCTTTGAGTTCCCGGCCTAACCGCTGGCAACAAAGGATAAGGGTTGCGCTCGTTGCGGGACTTAACCCAACATTTCACAACACGAGCTGACGACAGCCATGCAGCACCTGTCTCAGAGTTCCCGAAGGCACCAATCCATCTCTGGAAAGTTCTCTGGATGTCAAGAGTAGGTAAGGTTCTTCGCGTTGCATCGAATTAAACCACATGCTCCACCGCTTGTGCGGGCCCCCGTCAATTCATTTGAGTTTTAACCTTGCGGCCGTACTCCCCAGGCGGTCGATTTAACGCGTTAGCTCCGGAAGCCACGCCTCAAGGGCACAACCTCCAAATCGACATCGTTTACGGCGTGGACTACCAGGGTATCTAATCCTGTTTGCTCCCCACGCTTTCGCACCTGAGCGTCAGTCTTCGTCCAGGGGGCCGCCTTCGCCACCGGTATTCCTCCAGATCTCTACGCATTTCACCGCTACACCTGGAATTCTACCCCCCTCTACGAGACTCTAGCTTGCCAGTTTCAAATGCAGTTCCCAAGTTAAGCTCGGGGATTTCACATCTGACTTAACAAACCGCCTGCGTGCGCTTTACGCCCAGTAATTCCGATTAACGCTTGCACCCTCCGTATTACCGCGGCTGCTGGCACGGAGTTAGCCGGTGCTTCTTCTGCGAGTAACGTCAATTGATGAACGTATTAAGCTCACCACCTTCCTCCTCGCTGAAAGTGCTTTACAACCCGAAGGCCTTCTTCACACACGCGGCATGGCTGCATCAGGCTTGCGCCCATTGTGCAATATTCCCCACTGCTGCCTCCCGTAGGAGTCTGGACCGTGTCTCAGTTCCAGTGTGGCTGGTCATCCTCTCAGACCAGCTAGGGATCGTCGCCTAGGTGAGCCATTACCCCACCTACTAGCTAATCCCATCTGGGTTCATCCGATGGTGTGAGGCCCGAAGGTCCCCCACTTTGGTCTTGCGACGTTATGCGGTATTAGCCACCGTTTCCAGTGGTTATCCCCCTCCATCGGGCAGATCCCCAGACATTACTCACCCGTCCGCCGCTCGCCGGCGAGGAAGCAAGCTTCCTCCCGCTGCCGCTCGACTTGCATGTGTTAGGCCTGCCGCCAGCGTTCAATCTGAGCCATGATCAAACTCTTCAATTAAAAGCTTGATTCGCTAAGTTAATAGCTGTTGCTCAAAGATTACTGCATGAATTTTACTTCAGTTAGTCACTCTTCAAGACTTGATATTTTTTTGCATCCGAAGATGCTGGATATCGTCTTGTGAGTGCCCACACAGATTGTCTGATAAATTGTTAAAGAGCAGTGAGTTACGCGCTTTCGCTTGCTAACTCGAGGTGGCGTATATTACGCTTTCCTCTTTCAGAGTCAACCCGTTTTTCAGGATTTTTTCTCTGTCGGCCCCGGATACTCTGTGAAGTTGTTCACATGTTCCGTGTCGATGGAGGCGCATTATAGGGAGTTCCGCGCAGGCCGCAACAGGTATTTTCAACAAAAACGATCGTTTGCTGCATTCCACAGCAAAAGCCGCCCTTATACCCACTTTTGCACAAACTTATCCACAATCCGTATTTGAGCGGAAAATTTACGAGCACCACGCAAACGTTTTCGCTACAATTCCCGGCGATGAAACGATCCCCCTTTATGGGGGCGTTACCTGAATCTGTTCCTGTTCCTCTTTATATAGAGAGTTAAAAGGTAGAGATTCACGTAACGCTCTTTATATTGCGACTCAAAAGCCAAGGGATAAAACCATGCAACAACCTCGTCCAATCCGCCGGGCCCTGCTCAGCGTTTCTGACAAAGCCGGTATCGTTGAATTTGCGCAGGCGCTGTCACAGCGCGGCGTTGAACTCCTGTCTACCGGCGGCACCGCCCGTCTGCTGGCCGATGCCGGCCTGCCTGTCACCGAAGTGTCCGACTACACCGGTTTCCCGGAGATGATGGACGGACGAGTCAAAACCCTGCATCCCAAAGTACACGGCGGCATTCTCGGCCGGCGCGGCCAGGATGACGCCATCATGAGCCAGCATGCGATCCAGCCGATCGATATGGTGGTCGTCAACCTGTATCCTTTCGCCCAGACCGTCGCACGCCCGGATTGCTCGCTGGAAGACGCGGTAGAGAACATCGATATCGGCGGGCCGACCATGGTGCGCTCCGCCGCCAAGAACCATAAAGACGTCGCCATCGTCGTCAAGAGCAGCGACTACGCGGCTATTATTGGCGAGATGGATAACAACGACGGCTCCCTGCTGTACACAACCCGCTTCAATCTGGCGATCAAGGCCTTTGAGCACACTGCCGCCTATGACAGCATGATCGCCAACTACTTCGGCACGCTGGTGCCGGCTTACCACGGCGATACCGAACAGCCTGCCGGCCGCTTCCCGCGCACCCTGAACCTGAACTACGTGAAGAAGCAGGATATGCGCTACGGGGAAAACAGCCACCAGCAGGCCGCCTTCTATATAGAAGAAGATCTGCAGGAAGCCTCCGTCGCCACGGCGCAGCAGCTGCAGGGTAAAGCGCTCTCTTACAACAACATCGCGGATACCGACGCCGCGCTGGAGTGTGTGAAAGAGTTCGCCGAGCCGGCCTGCGTGATCGTCAAACACGCCAACCCATGCGGCGTGGCGATTGGCGACGACATTCTGGCCGCCTACGAGCGCGCTTATAAAACCGACCCGACCTCCGCATTCGGCGGCATCATCGCCTTTAACCGCGAGCTGGACGCCGCCGCTGCGCAGGCGATTATCAGCCGCCAGTTCGTGGAAGTGATTATCGCGCCAAGCGTCAGTGAAGAAGCACGCAGCCTGCTGGCCGCCAAACAAAACGTGCGCGTACTGGCTTGCGGGCAGTGGCAGCAGCGCGTTGCCGGCCTGGACTTCAAACGCGTTAACGGCGGGCTGCTGGTGCAGGATCGCGATTTAGGCATGGTGAGCACCGATGACCTGCGCGTCGTCACCGAACGCCAGCCAAGTGAGCAGGAGCTGCGCGACGCGCTGTTCTGCTGGAAAGTGGCCAAGTTCGTGAAGTCCAACGCCATTGTCTATGCGCGCGACAATATGACCATCGGCATCGGCGCCGGCCAGATGAGCCGCGTTTACTCCGCCAAAATCGCCGGTATCAAGGCGGGCGATGAAGGGCTGGAAGTGAAAGGGTCCGCGATGGCGTCTGACGCCTTCTTCCCGTTCCGCGACGGTATTGATGCCGCAGCGGCAGTGGGCATCACCTGCGTGATCCAGCCGGGCGGCTCCATCCGCGACGACGAAGTCATCGCCGCCGCCAACGAGCACGGCATCGCCATGATCTTCACCGACATGCGCCATTTCCGCCATTAATCCCCTGTTATTGCGTGCGCCGCGTGGCGCACGCCGTTTTTTGTGGAGCACCTGATGAATATTTTAGTGATCGGTAACGGCGGGCGTGAACACGCGCTGGCCTGGAAAGCCGCCCAGTCGCCGCTGGCTGATAAAGTCTACGTCGCCCCCGGCAATGCCGGCACCGCGCTGGAAAGCAACCTGGAAAACGTTGCCATCTCCGCCACCGACATCCCGGCGCTGCTCGCCTTTGCCCAGAGCCACGACATCGGTCTGACCATCGTCGGGCCGGAAGCACCGCTGGTCATCGGCGTGGTGGACGCCTTCCAGGCCGCCGGCCTGAAAATCTTTGGCCCGTCGCAGGCCGCCGCCCAGTTGGAAGGCTCCAAGGCATTCACCAAAGATTTCCTCGCCCGTCATCAGATCCCGACGGCGGAGTACCAAAACTTTACCGACGTAGATGCGGCGCTGGACTACGTGCGCGGCAAAGGCGCGCCGATTGTAATTAAGGCCGACGGCCTGGCAGCGGGTAAAGGGGTGATCGTCGCCATGACGCTGCAGCAGGCGGAAGACGCCGTGCGCGATATGCTGGCGGGCAACGCCTTTGGCGACGCCGGCCACCGTATTGTGGTGGAAGAGTTCCTGGACGGCGAAGAAGCCAGCTTTATCGTGATGGTGGATGGCGAGCACGTGGTGCCGATGGCCACCAGCCAGGATCACAAACGCGTCGGCGACGGCGATACCGGCCCGAATACCGGCGGCATGGGCGCTTACTCGCCGGCGCCGGTGGTTACCGACGAGATCCACCAGCGGGTGATGGACCAGGTGATCTGGCCGACGGTGCGCGGGATGGCGGCGGAAGGCAATACCTACGTCGGTTTCCTGTACGCCGGCCTGATGATCTCCAGCAAAGGTCAGCCAAAAGTGATCGAGTTCAACTGCCGCTTTGGCGACCCGGAAACCCAACCGATCATGCTGCGCCTGCGCTCCGATCTGGTGGCGCTGTGCCTGGCCGGCGCCGAAGGCACGCTGGACCAGCAGACTTCCGAGTGGGATGAGCGCCCTGCCCTTGGGGTGGTGCTGGCGGCCGGCGGCTATCCTGGCGACTACCGCACCGGCGATGTCATTCACGGCCTGCCGCAGCAGGAAAGCGCCGACGGTAAGGTATTCCATGCCGGCACGCAGCTGAAAGACGGCGACGTGGTGACCAGCGGCGGACGCGTACTGTGTGTGACGGCGCTGGGTGAGACGGTGGCGCAAGCACAGCAACGCGCTTACCAACTGGCGACGGATATTGCATGGCAGGACAGCTTCTGCCGGAAAGATATCGGTTATCGCGCGATCGCGCGCGACAAGTAAATCACGCGCCATGGCAGGGCGCGCTCGCCGCGTCCTGCCCCCTTCTCTTACAGCGCGTCTTCCTGCGGTTCCCAGGTACAGAAGTCTTCGTTCGCCACCAGCAGCAGCTGACGCCCTTCCGGCGCCTCCAGCCAGGCCACGCTGACCGCGCCAGCGCTGTTACTTGCCCGGCGTTCAATCCACGCCGTTGCGCTGTCGCCCAGCTCCGGGTCGCGCCACTGTCCGGCGCAGGTTTTCACTCTGCCCTGTTGCCAGCGCCCCTGCTGCAGGATCACTTTGCCGGCCCGCAGCGTATCGCTTAACTCGAGTACGCGGCGCGCCTGATATTGATAACGGGCGATGTCGTCCGCAGACAGCGGTTCACGCCGCGTCGCCAGCTGGCGCTGCATAAAGCTGACCGTGCCGTCGTCGGTAAAACGCAGTTGAATGGAGTCGCGGTCGCCGTCGGCGTCGGTACGCTTGATTTGCCTCAGCGCGCCGTGCTGATAGTCATAGCGGGTTGTCACGGTGCCAACGCCGCGGTAGGGGCTGTATACGGTCACCAGCACCGCCGGACGCTGTTGTTCGTCGTCTTTACGCCACAGGCGAATCACGCCCTGATCGGCCACATAGCCGCTGGCGGTAAAGGCGGGAGGGGTATGATGCCAACTGCAGGCGCTCAGAGCGCTGGCAATGCCAATGGCCGCCAGCGCCCTGCGCATAAACAAAAGGGGCTTCAAAGCCCCCCTGTTTAATCTTTTCACCAACACGCGGTCTTATTTAACTGCGTCTTTCAGTGCTTTGCCAGAAACGAACGCAGGTACGTTAGCCGCTGCAATTTTGATTTCTTTGCCAGTCTGTGGGTTGCGACCAGTGCGCTCTGCACGATGGTTTACTTTGAAAGTACCGAAACCAACCAATTGTACCGCATCACCGTCTTTCAGAGACTCAGTAATAGCAGCCAGGGTAGATTCCAGAGCCAGTTTAGCTTGTGCTTTGGAAAGGTCAGCCTTGTCCGCGATTACATCAATCAGTTGAGTCTTGTTCATAAGTTATCCTTACAGTGTGTTTATCGTTTGCAAAGCATCGAGTGCGACGGATATGCCGATTGACAGCACTCTCCTGCATACACGCACCGATAGCCACTTTTTTTACGCCCCCCAAATGTAGACCAGACAGGGTGCGGATGTGAAGCCTTAAGGCATGACAAATCAGGCGTTAAATCACGTTTTCTTGCCTTATTGCGCTAAATTTATCCCAATATTACTCACGCCAGCCTCACGAAGGTCTGCGCGCAGCCCTTTAATCAGGTCTAAATCGCGCTCTTCGCAGGCTGCCAGCAGGCGGAAAATTTCCCACTGGATGTCCCATTCTTCCTCAACCGCCGGCAGAACCTTCAGTTCTTCATCGGTCATTTCTTTCCCGGCCTGGGTCATTTCCAACATCGCCACGGTGCGAATTGATGTTTCGCTGATGGCGATGGCGTGCTCCAGCGTCTCCCCGCTGAGGCGCGAATGGATCAGTTCCCCTAATGCGATACACGCATCAATTGCCGGGTAAACGCCGTAAAGATCGTAATCTCCCGCCGTCGGTATCGCTTCCTCCAACTTCTCGAGCTGGCTGTCGAAGTTGACCTTGGCGTCTTTCACTACCAGCGTTTCCCAGACCAAGTCCAGGATTCGACGATACACCTGCGGGTCACCAAACTCGGTTTGCAGGCAGAACATCTGGTAATTCGGATACATACGCTCGCACAGACTAGCCATAAAGGTCAAATGTTGCCAGCTTTCAAGCTTTTCCAAGCGTAAATGAATTGGGTTACGGAGCATTATTTTATCTCACTCGCTGAGTCTGCGGCGCAGTGTAACCTAAAACGCGCATGGCGACACCTCCGGATGCGCAGCCAGCCAGCGTTGGAAGGCCGGCCGGCGCGAAGCAATGGCGTCCGCCCAGCGCGTCGGTTCGGGTAAACGATAGCCCGCCATGCAGCGCTGCACCCAGGCCAGTGCGCCGTCGGCGCTGACGCGGTGCCCGGTGGCGATAAACAGCGGGTTGCAGCGCGCCTTGCTGCGCCATACCCAGCCCAGCTGTTCGCCCTTGTCCATCAGCGCGCTTTTGGCGCCGACCTCGGCGCTCAAAGGCTCAAACTTGCCGCACAGGCGCTTTTTCGCCACGCCGATAGTCGGCACGTCAACCAACAGGCCAAAGTGGCTGGCTACGCCGAGGCGACGCGGATGCGAAATACCGTGGCCGTCGACAAAGATCAGATCGGGCTTCTGCCGCAGCTGTTCCCAAGCCGCCAGCAGCGCCGGGTATTCGCGAAACGAGAGAAAGCCGGGAATGTACGGCATGGTGGTGGCGATACGCGCCACCTGGTATTCCACCAGCGCCAGCGACGGGTAGCGCAAAATCGCGATAGCGGCGCGCGTTACTGCGCCTTCCTGTTCGAACCCCACGTCGCAGCCGGCGATAAAGGCCGGCGGGTCAACCGCCAGCCGATCCTGGCGAATCACCTCGGCGGCGCGCTGTAACTGCTCGGCGCGCAGCGTCTGGGTATCAATCATGGCAACAACTCCTTGTATGCGCTATCGCTGAGGCGCGTTCGGGATCAGCGATGATATTTGGCCGACAGCGCGTGCACCGCCTCGACAAAGACGCCGGCGTTTTCCGGCGGCACGTCCAGGTGAATGCCGTGGCCCAGGTTAAACACATGCCCTTCGCCGTGGCCGAAGCCGGACAGAATGGTTTCCACCTCCTGCTCAATACGCTGCGGCGCGGCGTACAGCATTGACGGATCCATATTGCCCTGCAGCGCTACCCGGTCGCCGACCCGACGGCGCGCATCGGCGATATCGGTGGTCCAGTCCAGGCCCAGCGCATCGCAGCCGGTCGCCGCCATGGCTTCCAGCCACTGGCCGCCGCCCTTGGTAAACAGCGTCACCGGCACGCGGCGGCCGTCCTGTTCACGCTGCAGGCCGTCGACGATTTTATGCATATAGTTCAGTGAGAATTCGCGGTAATCACGGCCGGTCAGCACGCCGCCCCAGGTGTCGAACACCATGACCGACTGCGCGCCCGCGCGGATTTGCGCGTTCAGATACATAATCACGCTGTCCGCCAGCTTGTCCAGCAGCAGGTGCAGGGTCTGCGGCTCGGCGTACATCATCTTTTTCAGCTTGGTGAACGCCTTGCTGCTGCCGCCCTCAACCATATAGGTCGCCAGCGTCCACGGGCTGCCGGAGAAGCCGATCAGCGGCACCTGGCCTTTCAGCTCGCGGCGGATGGTGCGCACCGCATTCATCACGTAACCCAGCTCGACTTCCGGGTCGAACAGCGGCAGCTTTTCCACGTCGGCGCGGCAGGTAATCGGCGATGAGAAACGCGGCCCCTCGCCGGTTTCAAAATAGAGCCCCAGCCCCATGGCATCGGGAATGGTCAGAATGTCGGAAAACAGGATAGCGGCATCCAGCGCATAGCGGCGCAGCGGCTGCAGCGTGACCTCGCAGGCCAGCTCGGCGTTCTTGCACAGCGACATAAAATCGCCGGCCTGCGCCCGCGTGGCCTTATACTCCGGCAAATAACGACCGGCCTGGCGCATCATCCATACGGGGGTGACATCCACCGGCTGGCGCAGCAGCGCACGCAGGTAACGATCGTTCTTTAACTCAGTCATTATTGGCTCCCTTAATTCAGCTGGCGCTATTGTATACCCAAAAGAATGGGCGTTGTACCAAAGCGCCAACGCCGGCAGCCCATCATGCGTCCCGGCACAGCACCACGGTGTCCTCAATCAGGCGCCGCGCCACGGTGCCCGGCGGCGGCAACTGGGGCAGCTTATCGTAGCGATACCAGCCGGCATTCAGCAGCTCCTGCGGATCGTGACGCAGTTCACCGCGGTGATAATCCGCCATAAAGGCCATCATCAGCGACTGCGGGAACGGCCAGGGCTGGGAGGAGATATAGCGCAGGTTCTTGATTTCAATATTACTCTCCTCCATCACCTCGCGCGCCACCGCCTGTTCCAGCGTTTCCCCCACCTCGACGAAACCGGCCAGCACCGTATGGATGCCGCCGCGGTGACGCACGTGCTGCGCCAGCAGGATTTCGTCATCGCGACGGATGGCGACGATCACGCAGGGGGCGATTTGCGGGTAATAGCGTTCACGGCAATGGTCGCACAGGCAGGCGTTCTCGGTTCGGCTCAGGTGCATCTTATGGCCGCAGTAGCCGCAAAACTGGTGCGAGCGATAAAACTCGGCCAGCTGCACGCCGCGCCCGGCCAGTTGAAACAGCGCGCGATCCAGGTCCAGCAGTTGACGCACCGAGCCCATCTCCTGCGGCATGGCGCGGCGCACCAGCCAGACCGGCGCCCCTTGCCACTCGCCAATTTGCCGCGCCGCTTCACCGCGCAGGCCCCATTGTTCAGCAGCACCAAACGGCAGTTCACCGTTTGGTAACCAAAGTTTGTTTTCATGGCTGACGATCCACCAGCCCTTTTCGTTACCCGTTAATGCAAGTTCCATATCGTTGTTGCACAACCTCAGCTTCACTGGCAATCTAGAAATCGGTACCGTTACATTTCCATAACTTACCGTTACTTTTTCTTACTTACGGAGTCAACAATGCTCAACCACTTGGAAAGCCTGACTCAGCGCGTTGGTGGTAGTAATGAATTAGTTGATCAATGGCTTGAGGCACGTAAGCAGTTGCTGGTTGCTTACTGCACGCTCGTCGGCATCAAGCCGAATAAAGAAAAGCATACGCCGCTTAATGCAAAAGCGCTGGAGAACTTTTGCCATAATCTGGTGGATTATCTCTCCGCAGGGCATTTTCATATCTATGACCGAGTCATCAAGCAGGTAGAGGGCGCCCGTAGTCCGAAAATGACCCTCGCCACGCAAATTTATCCCAAGCTGTGGATCAATACCGAACAGGTGATGGCGTTCCACGATCGCTATGCCGACACCGAGATCGATCAGGATCTCTGTCTGGCGTTTCATCAGGCGCTGTCGGACATCGGCGAAACCCTGGCCGCCCGCTTCGCGCTGGAAGATCGCCTGATCCAGCTGCTCACCGAAACCTGGCAGCCCAACCAACCGGAAGCGGAAAAAGGCAACCTGGTCCAATAGCTTTCCCTTGCAGCAAACAATAATGCCCTTCTATACTGGGGGCTCTTGTCGGAGTGCCTAGCGCCAGGCTTGTTATCAAGTCGGCCAGGCTGAGACCGTTAATTCGGGATCCGCGGAACCTGATCGGGCTAATACCCGCGAAGGGAACAAGAGTAATCTATCGCCACCGGCAGAGCCACCACCCGCGTCTGCCGATCGGCCAGCATCGTTACTCCCTCCGAGCTCCAGACAAGCAATTTTCCCAACTCACCCGACTTGTAGGAATTTGCTATGTCTAATAACAACCAGCGTCCCCGTAAAGTACAGCGTGAAGAAGCGCAGCAGTTTATCGATAACCTTCAGGGCGTCGCCTTCCCCAGCTCCCGCCGTATCTATCTGCAAGGGTCGCGTCCCGACCTGCGGGTGCCGATGCGCGAGATCCAGCTCAGCCCGACCCTGATCGGCGGCAGCAAAGACGAACCGCAATACGAACCGAACGAAGCGGTGCCGGTCTACGACACCGCCGGCCCTTACGGCGACCCGGCCTCTCAGTTGGACGTGCACCGCGGCCTGGACAAGCTGCGCGCCGGCTGGATCGCGGAACGCGACGATACCGAAACGCTCGCCCACGTCAGCTCCGGCTTTACCCAGCAGCGCCTGGCGGATGAAGGCCTGGACCACCTGCGCTTCGAGCATCTGCCGCAGCCGCGCAAAGCGCAAGCGGGCAAATGCGTCACCCAGTTGCACTATGCGCGCGCCGGCATCGTCACGCCGGAGATGGAATTTATCGCCATCCGCGAAAATATGGGCCGTGAGCGCATCCGCAGCGAAGTGCTGCGTCAGCAGCATCCCGGCCAGAGCTGGGGCGCCAACCTGCCGGAAAACATCACGCCGGAGTTTGTCCGTCAGGAAGTAGCCGCCGGCCGCGCCATTATCCCGGCCAACATCAACCACCCGGAATCCGAACCGATGATTATCGGCCGCAACTTCCTGGTGAAGGTCAACGCCAATATCGGCAACTCTGCGGTCACCTCCTCCATCGAGGAAGAGGTGGAAAAACTGGTGTGGTCCACCCGCTGGGGCGCGGATACCGTGATGGACCTCTCCACCGGCCGCTATATCCACGAAACCCGCGAATGGATCCTGCGCAACAGCCCGGTGCCGATCGGCACCGTCCCGATCTATCAGGCGCTGGAAAAAGTTAACGGCGTGGCGGAAAACCTCACCTGGGAGATGTTCCGCGACACGCTGCTGGAACAGGCGGAGCAAGGGGTCGACTACTTCACCATCCACGCCGGCGTGCTGCTGCGCTACGTGCCGATGACCGCCAAACGTCTGACCGGCATCGTCTCGCGCGGCGGTTCGATCATGGCCAAATGGTGCCTGTCGCACCATCAGGAAAACTTCCTGTATGAACACTTCCGTGAAATCTGCGAAATCTGCGCCGCCTACGACGTATCGCTGTCGCTGGGTGACGGTCTGCGTCCCGGCTCGGTACAAGATGCCAACGATGAAGCGCAGTTCTCCGAGCTGCATACGCTGGGCGAGCTGACCAAAATCGCCTGGGAATACGACGTGCAGGTGATGATCGAAGGCCCGGGCCACGTGCCGATGCATATGATCCGCCGCAATATGACCGAAGAGCTGGAGCACTGCCACGAAGCGCCGTTCTATACGCTGGGGCCGTTGACCACCGATATCGCGCCGGGCTATGACCACTTCACCTCCGGCATCGGCGCCGCGATGATCGGCTGGTTCGGTTGCGCCATGCTGTGCTACGTCACGCCGAAAGAGCACCTGGGGCTGCCGAACAAAGAGGACGTCAAGCAGGGGCTGATCACCTATAAGATCGCCGCGCACGCCGCAGACCTGGCCAAAGGCCATCCCGGCGCGCAGATCCGCGATAACGCCATGTCCAAGGCGCGCTTTGAGTTCCGCTGGGAAGACCAGTTCAATCTGGCGCTGGATCCCGCCACCGCCCGCGCCTATCACGATGAGACGCTGCCGCAGGAGTCCGGCAAAATCGCCCACTTCTGCTCCATGTGCGGGCCGAAATTCTGTTCGATGAAAATTTCACAGGAAGTTCGCGACTACGCCGCCGCGCAGGAAGCCGCCAAGCCGATTGAGGTGCTGTCCGGCATGGAAAGAATGTCCGCCGAGTTCCGCTCACGCGGCAGCGAGCTCTATCACAGCGCCACCGCGCTGCAGGAGGACAACAATGGCTGAGATATCAGGCCCGTTTCCCGCCACGCCGCAGCGCCTCGGGCTGTACCCGGTGGTGGACAGCGTGATGTGGATCGAACGCCTGCTGGAGGCAGGCGTCACCACCATCCAGCTGCGGATTAAAGACCTGCCGGACGAGCAGGTCGAAGCCGATATCATCGCCGCCATCGCCCTCGGCAAACGCTACCATGCCCGGCTGTTTATCAACGACTACTGGCGACTGGCGGTTAAACACGGCGCTTACGGCGTCCATCTGGGGCAGGAAGATCTGGATAGCACCGATCTGGCGGCCATCCAGCGCGCCGGGCTGCGTCTCGGGGTATCAACCCATGACGATGCCGAACTGGCACGCGCCAAAGCGCTGCAACCTTCCTATATCGCACTCGGCCATATCTTTCCCACCCAGACCAAGGATATGCCCTCCGCACCTCAGGGACTGGCGGAGCTGAAGCGCCACGTGGCGACGCTGGCAGCCTATCCGACGGTGGCGATCGGCGGCATCAGTATCGACCGCGTGCCGGCGGTACTGGCCTGCGGCGTCGGCAGCGTGGCGGTGGTGAGCGCCATCACCCAGGCGCCGGACTGGCGCGCCGCCACGGCGGAGCTGCTGCGTCTAATTGAAGGCAAGGAGTAAGCATATGCTCAGCGATCACGAGTTCTTGCGTTACAGCCGGCAGCTGCTGCTGGAAGACATTGGCCCCGAGGGGCAGGAAAAACTCAAAGGCGCCAGCGTGCTGATCGTCGGCCTGGGCGGCCTGGGATCGCCGGCGGCGCTGTACCTGGCCGCCGCCGGCGTCGGCACGCTGCTGCTGGCGGACGACGACCAGCTGCATCTCACCAATCTGCAACGGCAAATCCTCTACCGCAGCGCCGATGTGCCACAGGGAAAAGCGCTGCTGGCCCAGCGCCACCTGCAGGCGCTTAATCCGCAGGTCGAGTCGATTGCACTGGCGCAGCACCTGCAGGGCGCGGAGCTGCAACAGGCGGTGGCGCGCGCCGACCTGGTGCTGGACTGTAGCGACAATATGGCGACCCGCCACGCGGTCAATGCCGCCTGCGTGGCCGCCGGCAAGCCACTGATCAGCGGCAGCGCGGTCGGTTTCAGCGGGCAGCTGCTGGTTATCACCCCGCCGTTCCAGCAGGGGTGCTACGCCTGCCTGTATCCCGACCAGGCGGAGCCGCAGCGCAACTGCCGCACCGCCGGCGTACTCGGCCCGGTGGTCGGCGTTATCGGCACGCTGCAGGCGCTGGAGGCCATCAAGATGCTGGCGGGCATGCCCTCCGCACTCAGCGGCAAACTACGGCTGTTCGACGGCAAACAGCAAAGCTGGCATACCCTGCAGCTGAGCAAGTCCCACGTGTGCCCCACCTGCGGAGGCGACGTATGCAAATCCGCCTGAATGAGCAAACGCTGGAACTGGCGGCGCCGCTCAGCGTCGGCGACCTGCTGTCGCAGCTGGCGCGCGACCAGCCGGGCACCGCGCTCGCCATCAATCAAGTCATCATCCCGCGCGCCGACTGGGCCAATCATCTGGTGCAGGACGGCGATGACATTCTGCTTTTCCAAGCGATTGCCGGAGGCTGATATGCTGCAAATCGCCGATACCACCTTTACCTCACGCTTATTTACCGGCACCGGCAAGTTCGCCACCCCGGCGCTGATGCTTGCAGCGCTGCAGGCGTCCGGCTCACAGCTGGTGACCATGGCCATGAAGCGCGTCGACCTGCAGGGCGGCAACGATGCGATCCTCGCGCCGCTGCGGCAGCTGGGCGTACGCCTGCTGCCCAATACCTCCGGCGCCAAAACCGCTGCGGAGGCCGTATTCGCCGCCCGGCTGGCGCGCGAAGCCCTTGGCGCCCACTGGGTGAAACTGGAAATCCACCCGGACGTGAAATACCTGCTGCCCGACCCGATCGAAACCTTGAAAGCCGCGGAAACGCTGGTCAAAGAGGGCTTCGTGGTGCTGCCCTACTGCGGCGCCGACCCGGTGCTCTGCAAACGGCTGGAAGAGGCAGGCTGCGCCGCGGTAATGCCGCTGGGCGCGCCGATCGGCTCCAACCGCGGGCTGCGCACCCGCGATTTTCTGGAGATCATTATCGAGCAGGCCAAAGTGCCGGTGGTGGTCGACGCCGGTATCGGCGCGCCGAGCCACGCACTGGAAGCCATGGAGCTGGGCGCCGACGCGGTGCTGGTGAATACCGCGATTGCCGTCGCCCGCGATCCGGTACAGATGGCGCAGGCTTTCCGCCTGGCGCTGGAAGCCGGCGAGCTGGCGCGCCAGGCAGGCCTCGGCCACAGCCAGCGCGGCGCGGTCGCCTCCAGTCCGCTGACCGCATTTCTCAGCCAATCGGCGGAGGTGGGCTAATGACGGAAGATTTCTCGCAACGCTGGCAAACGTTTGACTGGGACGATATTACCCTGCGCATCAACGGCAAAACGGCGCACGATGTGGAGCGGGCGCTGAACGCGGAGAAACTGACGCGGGACGATTTTATGGCGCTGATTTCGCCGGCGGCAGCCCCCTATCTTGAGCCGCTGGCGCAGCGCGCCCAGCAGCTGACCCGCCAGCGCTTTGGCAACGTGGTCAGTTTCTACGTACCACTCTATTTATCCAACCTGTGCGCCAACGACTGTACTTACTGCGGTTTTTCCATGAGCAACCGCATTAAGCGCAAGACGCTGGATGCCGACGAAATTGCCCGTGAATGCCGGGCCATCAAGGCGCTGGGTTTCGAACACCTGCTGCTGGTCACCGGCGAGCACCAGACCAAGGTCGGCATGGACTATTTTCGCCGCCACCTGCCGCAAATCCGCCCTCAGTTCAGTTCGCTGATGATGGAGGTGCAGCCAATGTCGCAGGAGGAGTATGCAGAGCTGAAAACGTTAGGGTTGGACGGGGTGCTGGTTTACCAGGAAACCTATCATCCGGCGGCCTATCAGCAGCATCATCTGCGCGGGCAGAAACAGGATTTCCACTGGCGGCTGGCCACGCCGGATCGTCTGGCGCGCGCCGGGATCGACAAGATCGGGCTGGGTGCGCTGATCGGCCTGTCCAACAGCTGGCGCACCGACTGCTATCTGTTGGCGGAGCATCTGGCCTACCTGCAGCAGACCTACTGGCAGAGCCGCTATTCAATTTCATTCCCGCGTCTGCGGCCGTGCGCCGGCGGTATCGAGCCGGCGTCGCTGATGGATGAAGCCCAGCTGGTGCAGCTGATTTGCGCCTTCCGGCTGTTTGCTCCTGACGTAGAGCTTTCTCTGTCGACGCGTGAATCACCGCACTTCCGCGACCACGTGATCCCGCTCGCCATCAACAGCGTCAGCGCCGGCTCCAAAACGCAGCCGGGCGGCTATGCCGATGACGTACCGCCCGAGCTGGAACAGTTTGAACCGCACGATGGCCGCACTCCGCAGCAGGTCGCTCAGGCGATCGACAAGGCCGGGCTGCAGCCGGTGTGGAAAGACTGGGACAGCTATTTGGGACGTGCGCCGCAATAGCCGGCAACGTTTTCAACCGCCGCAAGAAAGTGCCGGAAGCGGCACGCAGTCTCGGCCAACAGCGCTGGCCGGCGCCAGGCATTGGCGTAGAGTGGCGACGTTGGTTATCACTCCCGAAGCCAACCGGGGTTATCTTCCCCTCTTGATAACCCCGCCTTACCAACCCCGGAGCGTATGGCCAGCGCGCCATGCGTCTCCGGCTCCTTATGATCCCGCGCCGATCGACAGGCAAAAAAAAACCGCCCCCGAAGGAGCGGCTTATCAATACTGGCCCGGCGTACCGGGCCGCGGCATCAACGCGATTACTCGTCGTCGCTGCCGTTCAGGCCTGCATTCAGCAATTCAGCCAGGTTGGCAGTCGCTTCTTCCGCGCTCACCTGCGGAACAACCGGTGCTTCGCCCTGCGCACGACGACGCATGCGGTCCTGGTGATAAGCGTAACCGGTACCGGCTGGAATCAGACGGCCCACGATGACGTTCTCTTTCAGGCCACGCAGTTCATCACGCTTGCCGGCAACCGCCGCTTCGGTGAGAACGCGCGTCGTTTCCTGGAACGATGCGGCAGAGATGAAGGACTCGGTCGCCAAGGAAGCCTTGGTGATACCCAGCAGGTCGCGTGCGAAGGTTGCCCCAATCTTGCCGTCAGCTTCCAGCTGGCGGTTGGCAATCTTGACGCGGGACACTTCAGCCTGTTCGCCTTCCAGGAACTCAGAGCCACCAGCGCTAACGATGGTGCCTTTACGCAGCATCTGACGAACGATAACTTCGATGTGCTTATCGTTAATCTTAACGCCTTGCAGACGGTAAACTTCCTGCACTTCGTTGGTGATGTAGCGGGTAACCGCATGCACACCACGCAGACGCAGAATATCGTGCGGCGACTCTGGACCATCGGAAACCACATCACCACGTTCGACGCGTTCGCCTTCAAACACGTTGAGCTGACGCCATTTCGGAATCATCTCTTCGTAGGCATCGCTGCCGTCCAGCGGGGTGATAACCAGGCGGCGTTTGCCTTTGGTCTCTTTACCGAACGAGATAATGCCGCTGATCTCAGCCAGGATTGCCGGCTCTTTCGGACGACGGGCTTCGAACAGATCCGCAACGCGCGGCAGACCACCGGTAATATCCTTGGTACCGCCGGATTCCTGCGGAATACGCGCCAGGGTGTCACCGGAACCGATCTGCACGCCGTCTTCCAGCTGAACAATCGCTTTGCCCGGCAGGAAGTACTGAGCCGGCATATCGGTGCCCGGGATCAGAACGTCGTCGCCATTGGCGTCCACAACTTTCAGCGCCGGACGCAGGTCTTTACCGCCCGCGGTACGTTCTGCAGAATCCAGAACCACCAGTGATGACAGGCCGGTCAGTTCGTCGGTCTGACGAGTAATCGTCTGGCCGTCGATCATATCGGCGAAGCGAATGAAACCGCTCACTTCACTGACAACCGGCATGGTGTGCGGATCCCAGTTCGCAACGGTTTCACCGCCGGTCACTTCCGCGTTGTCGCCTTTCGCCATCACGGCGCCGTAAGGCACCTTGTAGCTCTCTTTGGTACGGCCGAATTCGTCGATCAGCTTCAGCTCGGTGTTACGCGAGGTGATAACCAGCTTATCGCTGCTGTTGACAACAAACTTGGCGTTGCTCAGCTTGATGCTACCGCTGTTTTTCACCTGGATGCTGGATTCAGCAGCCGCACGCGATGCCGCACCACCGATGTGGAAGGTACGCATCGTCAGCTGGGTACCCGGCTCACCGATGGACTGTGCTGCGATAACGCCGATGGCTTCACCCTTGTTGATGATGTGGCCACGCGCCAGGTCACGACCATAGCAGTTGGCACACACGCCGAAGTCGGTTTCACAGCTAACGACGGAGCGAACCTTCACGCTGTCAACGGAGTTCTCTTCTAACAGATCACACCATTTCTCGTTCAGCAGGGTGTTACGCGGCACCAGAATGTCCGCCGTACCCGGCTTCAGGACTTCTTCCGCGGTCACACGACCCAGTACGCGCTCACGCAGCGGCTCTTTCACGTCGCCGCCTTCGATGACCGGAGTCATCAGGATGCCGTCGTGCGTGCCACAGTCGTCTTCGGTCACTACCAGATCCTGCGCAACGTCAACCAGACGACGCGTCAGATAACCGGAGTTTGCGGTTTTCAGTGCGGTATCCGCCAAACCTTTACGCGCACCGTGCGTGGAGATGAAGTACTGGAGTACGTTCAGACCTTCACGGAAGTTCGCGGTGATTGGCGTTTCGATGATGGAGCCGTCCGGCTTCGCCATCAGGCCACGCATACCGGCCAGCTGACGAATCTGAGCGGCGGAACCACGCGCACCGGAGTCGGCCATCATAAAGATGCTGTTGAAGGAAACCTGCTGTTCCACTTCGCCGTCACGGTTAACCACGTCTTCTATCGACAGGTTTTCCATCATCGCTTTAGCAACGCGTTCGTTGGCCGCAGCCCAGATATCGATAACCTTGTTGTAGCGTTCGCCGGCGGTAACCAGACCCGATTGGAACTGCTCCTGGATCTCGGCAACTTCGGTTTCCGCTTCTTCGATGATCTCGGCTTTCTTCGCCGGGATAACCATGTCGTCGATACCTACGGAAGCACCTGAACGGGCTGCGTAAGCAAAACCGGTGTACATGATCTGGTCAGCAAAGATAACGGTCGGCTTCAGGCCCAGGATGCGGTAACAGGTGTTCAGCATCTTGGAGATCGCTTTCTTGCCCAGCGGCTGGTTAACGATAGCGTACGGCAGGCCTTTCGGCACGATCATCCACAGGATGGCGCGGCCGATGGTGGTGTCCACCAGGCTGGTCTGCGTCGTCCACTCGCCTTCCGCATCTTTCACTTCTTCAGTGATACGCACTTTAACGCGCGCGTGCAGAGAGGCCAGGCCGGCGCGGTAAATACGCTCGGCTTCTTTAGGACCGTTCAGCACCATGCCTTCGCCTTTGGCGTTAACACAGTCACGGGTCATGTAGTACAGACCCAATACAACGTCCTGCGACGGAACGATGATTGGCTCGCCGTTCGCTGGAGACAGGATGTTGTTGGTCGACATCATCAGCGCACGCGCTTCCAGCTGGGCTTCCAGCGTCAGCGGTACGTGAACAGCCATCTGGTCACCATCGAAGTCGGCGTTATACGCCGCACAAACCAGCGGGTGCAGCTGGATGGCTTTACCTTCGATCAGTACCGGTTCAAAGGCCTGGATACCCAAACGGTGCAGGGTTGGTGCACGGTTCAGCAGTACCGGGTGTTCGCGGATCACTTCATCCAGGATATCCCAAACGACGGCTTCTTCGCGCTCAACCATTTTCTTGGCGGCTTTGATGGTGGTGGCCAGGCCACGCAGCTCCAGCTTGCCGTAGATGAACGGTTTGAACAGTTCCAGCGCCATTTTCTTCGGCAGACCACACTGGTGCAGACGCAGGTATGGACCAACGGTGATAACGGAACGGCCGGAGTAGTCAACACGCTTACCGAGCAGGTTCTGACGGAAACGACCCTGCTTACCTTTGATCATGTCGGCCAAAGATTTCAGAGGACGTTTGTTGGAACCGGTGATCGCACGACCGCGACGGCCGTTATCCAGCAGCGCATCTACCGCTTCTTGCAGCATACGCTTTTCGTTGCGCACGATGATGTCCGGCGCGGCCAGATCCAGCAGGCGCTTCAAACGGTTGTTACGGTTGATAACGCGACGATACAGATCGTTCAGATCGCTGGTCGCGAAACGACCGCCATCCAGCGGAACCAGCGGACGCAGATCCGGCGGCAGTACCGGCAGCACGGTCAGGATCATCCACTCCGGCTTGTTGCCGGACTGTACGAACGCTTCCAGCAGCTTGATACGCTTGGTCAGCTTCTTACGCTTGGTTTCGGAGTTGGTTTCGTTCAGCTCTTCGCGCAGAGTTTCACACTCTTGCTCCAGATCCATGTTTTTCAACAGGGCCTGGATCGCTTCCGCACCCATCTTGGCGTCGAATTCATCACCGAACTCTTCCAGCGCGTCCAGATACTGCTCTTCAGTCAGGATCTGACGACGCTCGAGGTTGGTCATACCGCCTTCAACCACCACGTAGGATTCGAAGTACAGTACGCGTTCGATGTCACGCAGCGGCATATCCAGCAGCAAACCGATGCGGGACGGCAGCGATTTCAGGAACCAGATGTGCGCAGTCGGGGAAGCCAGTTCGATGTGGCCCATGCGCTCACGACGCACTTTGGTCTGGGTCACTTCAACGCCGCACTTCTCACAGATGACGCCGCGGTGCTTCAAGCGCTTGTACTTACCGCACAGGCACTCGTAATCTTTTACCGGCCCGAAGATACGGGCGCAGAACAAACCGTCACGCTCTGGTTTGAACGTACGGTAGTTAATGGTTTCCGGCTTTTTAACTTCACCGAACGACCACGAACGGATCATGTCTGGCGATGCCAGAGCAATCTTGATCGCATCAAACTCTTCGGTCTTAGTTTGCGCTTTCAGAAACTTCAATAAGTCTTTCACGGATTGGCTCCTGTCGGAGTTAAACCTGTTGGGAAGAGGCAAATATCGCCTCTTCCCGTGTGACCTGAACAACCACGCTCAGGCTCCTAGGCGAGGAGCCTGAGGCTGAAAGCCGATTACTCGTCTTCCAGTTCGATGTTGATACCCAGCGAGCGGATCTCTTTCAACAGTACGTTGAAGGATTCCGGCATGCCCGGTTCCATACGGTGGTCGCCATCCACGATGTTTTTGTACATCTTGGTACGGCCGTTAACGTCATCCGACTTAACGGTAAGCATTTCCTGCAGGGTATAAGCTGCGCCGTATGCTTCCAGCGCCCACACTTCCATCTCACCGAAGCGTTGGCCACCGAACTGCGCTTTACCACCCAGAGGCTGCTGCGTAACCAGACTGTAAGAACCGGTTGAACGAGCGTGCATTTTATCGTCGACCAGGTGGTTCAGCTTCAGCATGTACATATAGCCTACGGTTACCTGACGCTCAAATTGCTCGCCGGTACGGCCATCGAACAGCGTGATCTGACCGGAGGTCGGGATACCGCCCATTTCCAGCAGTTTCTTGATTTCAGTCTCTTTCGCACCATCGAACACCGGCGTTGCGATCGGCATACCTTTTTTCAGGTTCTCCGCCAGGCGCAGCACTTCTTCATCGCTGAAGGTGTTCAGGTCAACTTTCTGGCAAACGTCGTCACCCAGATCGTACGCTTTCTGGATGAATTCACGCAGTTTGGCCACTTCCTGCTGCTGCTTGAGCATCTGGTTGATCTTCTCACCAATGCCTTTCGCCGCCATACCCAGGTGGGTTTCCAGAATCTGACCGATGTTCATACGTGATGGTACGCCCAGCGGGTTCAGTACGATGTCTACCGGCGTGCCGTTTTCATCGTAAGGCATATCTTCGATCGGGTTGATCTTGGAGATAACACCTTTGTTACCGTGGCGACCTGCCATTTTATCACCCGGCTGGATCTGACGTTTAACCGCCAGGTACACCTTGACGATTTTCAGCACGCCAGGTGCCAGATCGTCGCCTTGGGTGATCTTACGACGCTTGGCTTCCAGTTTCTTCTCGAAGTCGGCTTTCAGTTCGTCGTACTGCTCGGCCAGCTGTTCCAGCTGGTTTTGCTTCTCTTCGTCGGTCAGGCCCAGTTCCAGCCAGCGATCGCGCGGCAGTTGGCTCAGCTTGTCAGCTTCAATGCCGCCGGCAACCAGCACCGCGTGGATACGCGCAAACAGACCGGCTTCCAGGATCTGCAGTTCTTCAGTCAGGTCTTTCTTCGCCTGCTTCAGCTGCATCTCTTCGATTTCGAGCGCACGCTTGTCTTTTTCCACGCCATCGCGGGTGAAGACCTGCACGTCGATAACGGTACCGGAAACGCCGTTCGGCACACGCAGAGAAGAGTCTTTCACATCGGACGCTTTCTCACCGAAGATCGCGCGCAGCAGTTTCTCTTCCGGCGTCAGCTGGGTTTCACCTTTCGGCGTCACCTTACCTACCAGAATGTCGCCGCCGGTCACTTCCGCACCGATGTAGACGATACCTGACTCATCCAGTTTAGAGAGCGCTGCTTCACCCACGTTCGGGATATCGGCGGTGATCTCTTCAGGCCCCAGTTTGGTGTCGCGCGACACGCAAGCCAGTTCCTGGATGTGGATGGTGGTGAAGCGATCTTCCTGGACAACGCGTTCGGACACCAAGATGGAGTCTTCGAAGTTGTAGCCGTTCCAAGGCATGAACGCCACACGCATGTTCTGACCCAGCGCCAGCTCACCCAGATCGGTAGACGGACCGTCTGCCAGCACGTCGCCGCGCTCGATAGGTTCGCCCAGGTTCACACACGGCATCTGGTTGATGCAGGTGTTCTGGTTGGAACGGGTGTACTTGGTCAGGTTATAAATGTCGATGCCTGCTTCGCCCGGGTACATCTCGTCTTCGTTAACTTTGATAACGATACGGGAAGCATCCACGTACTGGATCACACCGCCGCGTTTGGCAACGGCGGTAACGCCGGAGTCAACCGCTACTGCGCGCTCCATACCGGTACCGACCAGCGGCTTGTCAGCACGCAGGGTTGGCACCGCCTGACGTTGCATGTTCGCACCCATCAATGCACGGTTGGCGTCATCGTGTTCCAGGAATGGAATCAGAGAGGCACCAACGGAAACAACCTGCTGGGTGGATACGTCCATATAGTCAACCTGATCGCGGCTGAACAGGCTGGATTCGCCTTTGCTGCGGCAGGTGACCAGGTCTTCCACGAAGCGGCCGTCATCATCCAGGTTGGAGTTAGCCTGGGCGATAACGAAGTTGCCTTCTTCAATGGCAGACAGGTAGTTGATTTCATCGGTAACCACGCCGTCACGCACGCGGCGGTACGGGGTTTCCAGGAAGCCATACTCGTTAGTCTGTGCGTACACGGACAGGGAGTTGATCAGACCGATGTTCGGACCTTCCGGGGTTTCGATTGGACATACACGACCGTAGTGGGTTGGGTGTACGTCACGTACTTCGAAGCCGGCGCGCTCACGGGTCAGACCGCCCGGGCCCAGTGCGGAGATACGACGCTTGTGCGTAATCTCGGACAGCGGGTTGTTCTGGTCCATAAACTGGGACAGCTGGCTTGAGCCGAAGAACTCTTTCACCGCCGCCGAAATCGGCTTGGCGTTGATCATGTCCTGAGGCATCAGGGTGTCCAGATCGCCCAGAGACAGACGCTCTTTCACCGCACGCTCAACGCGCACCAGACCTACGCGGAACTGGTTCTCAGCCATTTCGCCCACGGAGCGGATGCGACGGTTGCCGAGGTGGTCGATATCGTCCACTTCGCCTTTACCGTTACGGATGTCGATGAGCTTCTTCATTACGTCGATGATGTCTTCCTGGCTCAGGATGCCTGAACCTTCGATGTCATCGCGCAGCAGAGAGCGGTTGAACTTCATACGGCCGACCGCGGACAGATCGTAGCGGTCTTCGGAGAAGAACAGGTTCTCGAACAGGCTTTCCGCCGCTTCACGCGTCGGTGGCTCGCCAGGACGCATCATGCGGTAGATCTCAACCAGCGCGCTCAGGCGGTCATTGGTCGGGTCGACACGCAGCGTCTCGGAGATGTAGGCGCCGTGATCCAGATCGTTGGTGAACAGCGTTTCGATACGCTTGTGGCCAGACTGGCTCAGCTTCGCCAGCAGATCCAGCGACAGCTCCATGTTGGCGGCGCAAATCAGTTCACCGGTATTGGTATCGATGTAGTCTTTGGCGACCACTTTGCCCGCGATGTACTCAACCGGCACTTCGATGCTCTGGATATCGTCTTTTTCAAGCTGGCGGATATGACGAGCAGTGATGCGACGGCCTTTCTCAACGTAGATTTTGCCGTTGGCTTCAATATCGAACGACGCGGTCTCACCACGCAGACGCTCTGGAACCAGCTCCATCTGCAGCTTGTTGTCGCGGATTTCGAAAACAACTTTCTCGAAGAACAGGTCAAGGATCTGCTCTGAGGTGTAGTTCAGCGCGCGCAGAATGATCGAGGCCGGCAGTTTACGACGGCGGTCGATACGCACGAACAGGTTGTCTTTCGGGTCAAACTCGAAGTCCAGCCAGGAACCACGGTAAGGGATGATGCGTGCGTTATACAGCACTTTACCCGACGAGTGGGTTTTACCCTTATCGCTGTCGAAGAATACGCCAGGACTACGGTGCAGCTGGGATACGATAACCCTCTCAGTACCGTTAATAACAAAGGTACCGTTTTCGGTCATGAGCGGAATTTCGCCCATGTAGACTTCTTGTTCCTTGATGTCTTTGACCGTACCTTCTGGTGCTTCTCGCTCATAGATAACCAGGCGCAGTTTGACGCGCAGCGGTGCGGAGAACGTCACACCACGGATCTGGCACTCTTTGACGTCGAACACCGGCTCACCAAGACGGTAGCTAACGTATTGCAGCTCCGAATTGCCACTGTAGCTCTGGATTGGGAACACAGAACGGAATGCGGCTTCAAGGCCGTACTGCCCTTCTGGATCTTGCTCGATAAACTTCTGGAACGAGTCAAGCTGGATAGAAAGGAGATATGGTACATCCAACACTTGTGGACGCTTACCAAAATCCTTACGAATACGTTTTTTCTCGGTATAGGAGTAAACCATAGGGTTCCTCAGCTCGCTGAAAAGTAGAACCTCTCTGTCCGTCCGATTAGGACAGTTCATGCAACACTATTTTGTCGACCGGAAAGCGGGAACACTTTCCGCAATACCTCTTGCTATCACTCTTAAACCATTTCATTGCCACTGCCCCCAGAACTCCTGGAGCGCACAGCCGCAGTATATTAAGTCGTCGATAGAAACAAATATTGGGAGGCAAATCCAGCAGCCAAACAGTGTGAAACGCTACTGGCGCCCTACAGCGCAAAAAGGCTGGTGACTAAAAAGTCACCAGCCATCAGCCTAATCGCTTAGGCTGCAACCGGAAGGGTTGGCTTATTTAACTTCAACTTCAGCGCCAGCTTCTTCCAGAGATTTTTTCAAAGCTTCAGCGTCATCTTTGCTCACGCCTTCTTTCAGAGCGGCTGGAGCAGATTCAACCAGGTCTTTAGCTTCTTTCAGACCCAGGCCGGTAGCGCCACGTACTGCTTTGATAACAGCAACTTTGTTAGCGCCTGCAGCTTTCAGGATAACGTCGAATTCAGTTTTCTCTTCAGCAGCTTCAGCAGCACCGCCAGCAGCAACAGCTACAGCAGCAGCAGCAGAAACACCGAATTTTTCTTCCATAGCGGAAACCAGCTCAACAACGTCCATTACGGACATAGCAGCTACTGCTTCCAGGATTTGGTCTTTAGTGATAGACATAACAATTGTTCCTAAGATTCAGAAATAGTTTAAATACGTTAGCAAAGGCTAAGAAAGAGCGGCTTATGCAGCTTCTTTCTGATCGCGCACAGCAGCCAGAGTACGAACCAGTTTGCCGGCAGCGGCTTCTTTCATGGTCGACATCAGGCGTGCGATTGCTTCTTCGTAAGTTGGCAGCGTTGCCAGGCGGTCGATTTGCGCCGCAGGGATCAGCTCACCTTCAAAGGCCGCAGCTTTAACCTCGAACTCTGCATTCGCTTTCGCGAACTCTTTGAACAGACGAGCAGCAGCGCCCGGGTGTTCAGTAGAGAATGCAATCAAGGTTGGACCGACAAACGTGTCTTTCAGGCATTCGAATGGAGTGCCTTCAACAACGCGACGCATCAGGGTGTTGCGAACAACACGCATGTAAACGCCAGCTTCACGACCTGCTTTACGCAGTTCAGTCATTTTACCTACGGTAACGCCGCGGGAATCCGCAACAACCGCAGACAGCGCGCCTTTGGCTACTTCGTTGACTTCAGCAACAATCGCTTGTTTGTCTTGAAGATT
Organism: Serratia sp. FGI94; assembly: GCF_000330865.1. Classification (NCBI taxonomy): domain Bacteria; kingdom Pseudomonadati; phylum Pseudomonadota; class Gammaproteobacteria; order Enterobacterales; family Yersiniaceae; genus Serratia; species Serratia sp. FGI94. The sequence goes on along the minus strand of NC_020064.1, from coordinate 265,757 downwards.
TAATGCCATTAGCTTTTTGCTCCTGGATTAGCCGGGGAACATTCCCCGGAACTCACTTCACTTAACCGCTGCCGAAACAGCAGGTTAAGCGGCTTAACACGGTGAGCAGAATCCAGCAAAGACATTCTTTTATAAAAAATTTCTTTAGGCTCTGTCACCGTCTACGCAGGAAAATTAAGTATCTTGCGATACACCTGCGGTCTTGGACGGAGGCCTGGATTAGGCCAGGCTCCAACCGAAAATTCTTCTGTTCCGCCGAACATACGGCAGAACCTTGGGGCATAAGATTCTAGGCGAAAATATACCCCAAGTCAAAGCGATTAATCGTCTAAACGATTAGCTCGCTACAGCAGTCAGGCCGCTCTGATCGATAGCAACGCCAGCACCCATGGTGGTGGAGAGGCTAACTTTCTTGATGTAAACGCCTTTAGCCTGAGATGGTTTCGCTTTTTTCAGCGCGACCAGCAGGGCTTCCAGGTTTTCTTTCAGCTGAGCTGCATCGAAATCAACCTTACCGATAGTGGTATGGATGATGCCGTTTTTGTCGTTACGGTAACGAATCTGACCTGCTTTAGCGTTTTTCACTGCTTCAGCAACGTTCGGAGTAACGGTACCCACTTTCGGGTTTGGCATCAGGCCGCGTGGACCCAGAACCTGGCCCAGCTGGCCAACAACGCGCATTGCATCTGGAGATGCGATAACAACGTCAAAGTTCATTTCGCCTTTTTTGATCTGATCGGCCAGATCTTCCATGCCTACCAGCTCTGCGCCAGCTGCTTTAGCAGCTTCAGCGTTAGGGCCTTGAGCGAAGACGGCAACGCGTACGCTGCGACCGGTGCCGTGTGGCAGAACGGTAGCGCCGCGAACGTTTTGGTCAGATTTACGCGCGTCGATGCCCAGGTTAACGGCAACGTCTACGCTTTCTACGAATTTAGCGGTGGCCAGCTCTTTCAGCAGAGCAACAGCTTCGGTGATGTCATACTGTTTAGTAGCATCAACTTTGTCACGGATCACGCGCATGCGCTTGGTCAGCTTAGCCATCTATTAATCCTCCACTACCAGGCCCATGGAACGAGCAGTACCTTCGATGGAGCGAATCATCGCTTCAACGTCGGAACCAGTCATGTCCGCAGCTTTGGTTTCTGCGATTTCACGTACCTGAGCACTGGTCACTTTACCGACTTTGTCTTTGTTCGGCTTGCCAGAACCAGACTTGATACCAGCCGCTTTCTTCAGCAGTACTGCTGCTGGCGGAGTTTTGGTAACGAAGGTGAAGGAGCGATCAGAATAAACGGTAATAACAACCGGGATCGGCAGGCCTTTTTCAATGCTGTCAGTCTTAGCATTGAACGCCTTACAGAATTCCATGATGTTAACACCTTGCTGACCCAGAGCTGGACCGACTGGCGGGCTCGGGTTAGCCATACCAGCTGCAACCTGCAGCTTAACGTAGGCTTGTACTTTCTTGGCCATTGAAATTTCCTCGTATGGGTAGTATCGCCTCGTCAGAGGCTCCCCGTGTTTTACCTCGCCCAAGCCAATGAGCAAGGCCTCTAAAAACAAAAGGCGCGAAATTATAGTTTAATTTCGCGCCTCATACAAGACGTAAAGCCGGGATAGCTGATGATTAAACGATCAGCCTTTCTCCACCTGGCTGAAGTCCAGTTCTACCGGCGTTGCACGGCCGAAGATGGAAACGGAAACCTTCAGGCGGCTCTTTTCGTAATCCACTTCTTCCACCACGCCGTTAAAGTCAGCGAACGGACCGTCGTTAACGCGCACCAGTTCACCCGGCTCGAACAGCGTTTTCGGACGCGGTTTGTCGCCAACCTGCTGCAGACGGTTCATGATGGCATCAACTTCTTTGTCGCTGATTGGCGCCGGACGATCCGACGTACCACCGATAAAGCCCATCACGCGCGGAACGCTGCGCACCAGGTGCCAGCTCGCATCGTTCATCACCATTTGAACCAGCACGTAGCCCGGGAAGAATTTACGCTCGCTCTTGCGACGCTGACCGCCACGGATCTCAACCACTTCTTCCGTAGGCACCATGACATCGCCGAACAGCTCTTCCATATCGTGCAGTTTGATGTGCTCGCGCAGCGATTGCGCTACGCGACCTTCAAAACCAGAAAACGCCTGAACGACGTACCAACGTTTTTTTGGAGCTTCAGACATTTTTTAGAACCTCAGGCCAGTAATAAACGATACCAGACGGACCAGAACGCCATCCAGCCCCCACAGAATCAATGACATCACGGCAGTTACCGCGGCAACGATCAACGTGGTGTGTAGCGTTTCCTGGCGCGTTGGCCAAATCACTTTACGTACTTCGGTACGCGCTTCGCGCGCGAACGCTACGGTAGCTTTACCTTTGGCCGTCATCAGGGCGATGGCGCCCGCAATAGCAATCACCACAACCACAGCCAGCGCACGCAGCGGCAGGCTGAAATCGCGGTAATAATAGTTACCGACAATAGCCACAACCAACAGAACGGCGACGATTAGCCACTTCATCACTTCCAGGCCGCGCCCGCTCCCTTGAGCCTCGGTATTCGCACTCATAAACCAACCTGTCACTTATGATTCAGAACAAACAACTTTGCCTCGCATTGCGAGGCAAACCAAACCGACTAGATGCTCTTCAAACAGCATTCGGTGTTTTACGCGATGACGTACCCTGTCAATACGCTTTTAAGAGCCCATCTCACCAATGATTATGAACGTAAAATCGCTGATGAGATAGGTTCTAGTTCACAGCGTAGAAAAAGGGCATCAAATGATGCCCTTTTACCGCGTGTCGCGTCAAATGTTATCAGCGATTAAGCGATAACTTTAGCAACAACACCCGCGCCTACGGTACGGCCGCCTTCACGGATTGCGAAACGCAGACCGTCGTCCATTGCGATTGGGTGAATCAGAGTAACTTTCATGTTCACGTTGTCGCCTGGCATTACCATCTCTACGCCTTCTGGCAGTTCGATGGTACCGGTCACGTCAGTTGTACGGAAGTAGAACTGTGGACGGTAGCCTTTGAAGAACGGAGTATGACGGCCGCCTTCGTCTTTGGACAGAATGTACACTTCAGATTCGAACTGGGTGTGCGGCTTGATTGAACCTGGCTTCGCCAGTACCTGACCACGTTCGATTTCTTCACGCTTGATACCACGCAGCAGAACACCTACGTTCTCACCAGCACGGCCTTCGTCCAGCAGTTTGCGGAACATTTCTACGCCAGTACAGGTAGACTTAACGGTGTCTTTGATACCTACGATTTCTACTTCTTCACCAACTTTGATGATACCGCGCTCTACACGACCGGTAACTACGGTACCACGACCGGAGATGGAGAATACGTCTTCGATTGGCAGCAGGAACGGCTTGTCTACAGCACGCTCTGGCTCTGGGATGTAGCTGTCCAGCGCTTCTGCCAGCTCAACGATTTTCGCTTCCCACTCGGCTTCGCCTTCCAGCGCTTTCAGCGCGGAACCACGGATTACCGGCAGGTCGTCGCCTGGGAAGTCGTAAGCAGACAGCAGTTCGCGAACTTCCATCTCTACCAGTTCCAGCAGCTCTTCATCATCTACCATGTCGCATTTGTTCATGAATACGATGATGTAAGGTACGCCTACCTGGCGGCCCAGCAGGATGTGCTCACGGGTCTGAGGCATTGGGCCGTCAGTCGCTGCTACTACCAGGATTGCGCCGTCCATCTGCGCTGCACCGGTGATCATGTTTTTCACGTAGTCGGCGTGCCCTGGGCAGTCAACGTGCGCGTAGTGACGAGTCGGGGTGTCATACTCAACGTGAGAAGTGTTGATGGTGATACCACGAGCTTTTTCTTCTGGCGCGTTATCGATCTGGTCGAATGCGCGAGCAGCGCCGCCGTAGGTTTTAGCCAGTACGGTAGTGATTGCAGCGGTCAGCGTTGTTTTACCATGGTCAACGTGGCCGATAGTACCGACGTTAACGTGCGGTTTTGTACGTTCAAACTTTTCTTTAGACATCGATTGTCCCTCTAAGACACGGATAAATCGGTGGTATCACCACATCAACCAAGCTTAATGCTTGCTGAATTCAGAACAGAAAGAGAATCAGGGGACGAGAAAATAAGAAGTGGTGCTGATAGGCAGATTCGAACTGCCGACCTCACCCTTACCAAGGGTGCGCTCTACCAACTGAGCTATATCAGCACATCTTGGAGCGGGCAGTGGGAATCGAACCCACATCATCAGCTTGGAAGGCTGAGGTAATAGCCATTATACGATGCCCGCATCCTGGAACTCGGCTACCTGATTTTTCTGTAGATATTGGGATGGGGAAAGGACGGTTGGTCGCTGGCTTCCTCACCCTTCGTTTTGTACAGCCTGTAAACATGCTGTGCAAACCGGTTTTCCTTCTTCGCCCGGCACTCATACTGCCTGCCGTGCGGTTTAACCTTGTTGCCAAGATTAAATATGGTGGTGGGGGAAGGATTCGAACCTTCGAAGTCTGTGACGGCAGATTTACAGTCTGCTCCCTTTGGCCGCTCGGGAACCCCACCAGATTTTTAAACTACAAGGTACTTGATGGTGCCGGCTACCGGAATCGAACTGGTGACCTACTGATTACAAGTCAGTTGCTCTACCTACTGAGCTAAGCCGGCATCAAGTGCAGCGCATTCTAGGTAGAGAGCGCGGGCTATGCAACAAAAAAATTGCGTTCTGCGTACTTTCGCTCACAAAACAGCCGATTTTTGCATTTTGCAGCGGATTCAGCTCGCTCCGCGCGCAAATAACCATCAAGTGCCATGACCATTCTCTATAATTTTATCCGTTTTTTGCAAGCCTTGAGCCGATGTTTCTGCCTGTCGGCCGTTTCAGTGCGGTCAACAGGCGGCGCCTCCCCGCCCTTCGATGCTTGCACCACCAAGGGTCACGCCGCCCCATAATGATGCAAGCGCGCAAACGCCTGCGGCCCCGCGAAGGTATCAGCGATGACTCCGTTGGGTTGGCGCGCTTATTGCTTGCATGTTTTACCCGCATTAACCAAGGAGTTGTTGATGAAAATCGTACCGATAAATGCCAGTACGCTGCCGGTCTATCGCAGTGAGTTGGCAGCTCTGCTGCTGGATGCCGTAAAAGGGGGCGCATCAATCGGCTATACCGAGGACATTACGCCAGAAGAGGCTGCCAACTACTTTCACGGCCTGCGCCCGGCTCTGGCAAAAGGCGATCTGCTGTTATGGATTGCCAGAGACGAAAGCGGCGTTACCGGCTGCGTACAGCTGGAACTGTGCCAAAAACCCAATGGACGCAACCGTGCAGAGGTCCAAAAACTCCTGGTGCACAGCCAGGCGCGTCGTAAAGGCATCGGCCGTACCCTGATGAAGACCGTGGAAAATACGGCGCTGCAGCAGCAGCGTGGCCTGCTCTATCTCGATACGCAAGCCGGCAGCGTAGCCGAATCGCTGTATCGCGCCATGGGATATCACTGCCTCGGAGAACTGCCGGACTACGCCGCCACGCCCGACGGTTATTACCACCCTACCGTGATTTATTATAAGCGCCTGTTCGCGGTCAATCCTGCCTCCCGCTCCCTGGCCAGCTGAGCCTCACGCGGTATCATTGCCTGATGATACCGCCATGCAACGCACGCATTCACAAGTGCGCGCCCGTTCGCACAATTACCATTCTCTCAGCGTAATCAGCAACAAAGTTGAAAAAAGTCTACGCCAAAAACGAAGCTGTCTATAATATGCAGCTTGTTTATTATCTGGAGTTGGCGTCCGGCGCCTTTCCCAACCTGCGTTAACAGGCAGAATTTGGCTTATGATAAAAAGAGAGCAGTCTTTAGCAACGCCGTATCTACAGTTCGATCGTACCCAATGGGCTGCGTTGCGAGATTCAGTGCCGCTGACGTTATCAGAAGAAGAAATTGTTAAGCTAAAAGGGATTAACGAAGATCTCTCTTTAGAGGAAGTGGCGCAGATCTACCTCCCCCTGTCGCGACTGTTGAACTTTTACATCAGTTCCAATCTGCGCCGCCAGGCCGTTCTGGAGCAGTTCCTTGGCACCGACGGGCAGAAAATCCCCTATGTGATCGGCATCGCCGGCAGCGTCGCCGTAGGTAAAAGCACCACCGCCCGCTTACTGCAGGCGCTGCTTAGCAGCTGGCCGGAACACCGCAGCGTTGAACTGGTCACCACCGATGGCTTCCTGCACCCTAACAAAGTGCTGAACGAACGCGGTCTGATGAAGAAGAAAGGCTTCCCGCAGTCTTACGATATGCATAGCCTGGTGAAGTTTGTCTCAGAAGTGAAATCAGGCGCTAAACGCGTCACCGCACCGGTTTATTCACACCTGATTTATGACGTCGTACCCGACGGTAATAAAGTCATTGAACAGCCGGATATTCTGATTCTGGAAGGTCTGAACGTGCTGCAGAGCGGTATGGACTACCCGCACGATCCACACCACGTCTTTGTCTCGGATTTTGTCGATTTCTCTATCTATGTCGACGCGTCTGCAGAACTGCTGCAAACCTGGTATATCAACCGCTTCCTGAAGTTCCGCCAAGGGGCGTTCTCTAATCCAGACTCTTATTTCCATAACTATGCCAAACTCTCCGAGAGTGAAGCGGTGAAAATCGCGACTCAGCTATGGAATGAGATTAATGGACTGAATTTACAGCAGAACATTTTACCGACCCGCGAGCGCGCCAGTCTGATTATGACGAAAAGCGCGAATCACGCCGTCGAGCATGTGCGCCTCAGGAAATAGCCTGTTTGCAGGGGGCAGCCTTGTCCCCTGCAAACAACAGCATTACTCGGCGCTGCGTAATGAGATCTCACCGCCGATAAAGGGTTTAATCACCCCATCTTGCTCAAGCAACAGCGCCCCCTGCTGATCGATGCCGCGTGCGATGCCAAAGATCTGCTGCTCGCCGATCAGGAGTTTTACCGGACGATCGATAAAGTTATCCAGCTCACGCCAACGTGTAATGAAAGGTGCCAGCCCCTCGCTTTCGAACTGCCGTAATGACTGACGCATCTCGTTAAGCAACGTGGCGGCAAACTCATTGCGGTCAATAGCGATCCCGGCCTCCTGCAGGTTAATCCAGCCCTGATTAATACTGTCGCTATGCGTATCACGCATTGCCAGGTTGATGCCGGCGCCGATAACGATCTGCGCCGCATCGCCGGTTTTACCGGTCAGTTCGACAAGGATGCCGGCCAGTTTACGATCGTTCAGGTAAAGGTCATTCGGCCATTTCACCCGAACTTTTTCTGCACCCAAACGCTGTAGCACCTCGGTCATCACGATACCGATCACCAGGCTCAGGCCAATCGCTGCCGCCGGGCCCTGCTCCAAACGCCAAAACATCGACAAATAGAGATTGGCGCCAAACGGAGATACCCACTGGCGCCCGCGCCGGCCTCGTCCCGCCTGTTGATATTCAGCCACGCAGGCATCGCCGGATTGCAGACTGCCGATGCGGTCGAGCAAATACTGGTTGGTTGAGTCCACCACCGGCAGTACGGTCACCTGCTTTTCATCCAGCAACGCAGCAATACGCTGCGCTTCCAGGAGTTGAATCGGTGCCGGCAGGCTGTAACCTTTCCCCGGGACGGTAAACACGTCTACGCCCCACTCTCTGACGGTTTGAATGTGCTTGTTAACCGCGGCACGGCTCATGCCCAGATATTCACCCAGCTGTTCACCCGAATGGAAATCTCCATCGGCTAGCATGGCGATGAGCTTTAATGGGACCGTCGTGTCTCTCATGAAATAGCCTCTACGGCGTCTACTTCTCCCGTCGCCGCAATAAAGCGCACTTCAGGTTCAAGCCAGACGCTAAACGTCTCTGCAACCGTGTTGCGTACATGACGCGCCAGCGCAACGATATCCTGGCTGACGGCATTATCCTGGTTAATCAATACCAGCGCCTGCTTGCTGTGCACTGCAGCGCCGCCAATACGATAACCTTTTAACGCGCATTGGTCGATCAGCCAACCTGCCGCCAACTTCACCCGGCCATCCGCCTGCGGGAAGTGCGGCATGCCAGGATGAGCGGCTAACAGCTCTGCAGCATGCTCCTTCTCCACCACCGGATTCTTGAAAAAGCTGCCGGCGTTGCCGGTTTCTCGCGGGTCAGGCAGTTTACTGCGACGCATCGCACAAACCGCATCAAATACCTGGCGCGGCGTTACCGTCTCTTTATCCAGCTTGGTCAGATCGCCATAGCTCAATAGCGGCTGCCATTGCTTATTCAGTCGTATACCCACGCCAACAATGATATGGCCGATTTTGAATTGATGTTTGAAAATACTTTCCCGGTAGCCGAAGTTGCAGCGTTCGGGCACCATCCTGTCAATCTCGCCGGTCGTCAGATTAAGCAGGTCGACGTATTCACAGACATCTTTCCATTCAACGCCATAAGCGCCGATATTTTGAATAGGTGCAGAGCCAACACAGCCAGGGATCAGGGCCAGATTTTCCAAACCGTGCATGCCACCGTCGAGCGTTCTTTTTACCAGCTCATGCCAGCTTTCACCGGCACTGACATGCAGATGCCAGCTATCCTCTTCTTCCCTGACCTTAATGCCGTGCAGGCGGTTAATCATGACCGTACCAGCAAAATCTTCTAAAAACAGGACATTACTGCCCTCTCCAAGAACCAGCAGCGGCTCTTGACGTTTTTTCGTCTTCTGCCAGACCTTAATCATTAGCTCAATGTTTTCAGCAATGACCAATTGCGCTGCGTTAACCGGGAGCGCAAAGGTATTGTGATTTTTTAAAGACGCGCTTTCACTAGACATGATATTGAATACCCATTCCGGAATAAATTGTACTTAGTCTACTCGAATAAAATCTTGTGGCTATTATTTGTTTTTTAACAATGCGTGCCGCATCGCCAAAATCATGAAACTGAATGCAGCAACGGTCAGGCTATCTGGATGAAAGATCGCAATAAATTCAATGATGCGGCGATGGGAAATGCGTTTTCGCGTAAGAGAAGAAATAACAAAAAACAGGGAAACATATAAATACATTGCTTATAAGCATAGTAATTGATTGCGGATTTATATGTTACCCCAATAGATGAAACACCTAATGAATAAACAATAAGCCAACCATATGTATTATTACTAAGTCGTCATAAGGGATATTATCGGATATTTATTGATGCCAAACGCAAAAAGCCTCATGCTTTCGCATGAGGCTTTCTACTTTATTTGATGCCTGGCAGTGTCCTACTCTCGCATGGGGAGACCCCACACTACCATCGGCGCTACGGCGTTTCACTTCTGAGTTCGGCATGGGGTCAGGTGGGACCACCGCGCTATTGCCGCCAGGCAAATTCTTTTTTACCCGTCCTGTGTCTTTCACGCTGCTGCCGCCTTGGCCGCTCTCTGTCGTCACAGTCACATACTCATGTATGCTCCTGCTCCGCCATCGCTTGCCGCCTTGCTTCAGCGCGAAATCCTTCGGACTTCAATCACAGAACAGGCTGAAAATATCTATCTCTCTAAAACACCTTCGGTGTTGTAAGGTTAAGCCTCACGGTTCATTAGTACTGGTTAGCTCAATGCATCGCTGCACTTACACACCCAGCCTATCAACGTCTTAGTCTTAAACGTTCCTTCAGGGGACTCGAAGTCCCAGGGAAGACTCATCTTGAGGCAAGTTTCGCGCTTAGATGCTTTCAGCGCTTATCTTTTCCGCACTTAGCTACCGGGCAGTGCCATTGGCATGACAACCCGAACACCAGTGGTGCGTTCACTCCGGTCCTCTCGTACTAGGAGCAACCCCTCTCAATCTTCCAACGCCCACGGCAGATAGGGACCGAACTGTCTCACGACGTTCTAAACCCAGCTCGCGTACCACTTTAAATGGCGAACAGCCATACCCTTGGGACCTACTTCAGCCCCAGGATGTGATGAGCCGACATCGAGGTGCCAAACACCGCCGTCGATATGAACTCTTGGGCGGTATCAGCCTGTTATCCCCGGAGTACCTTTTATCCGTTGAGCGATGGCCCTTCCATTCAGAACCACCGGATCACTAAGACCTGCTTTCGCACCTGCTCGAGCCGTCACTCTCGCAGTCAAGCTAGCTTATGCCTTTGCACTAACCTCACGATGTCCGACCGTGATTAGCTAACCTTCGTGCTCCTCCGTTACTCTTTGGGAGGAGACCGCCCCAGTCAAACTACCCACCAGACACTGTCCTCACCCCAGATTATGGGGCCGAGTTAGAACATCAAACATTAAAGGGTGGTATTTCAAGGATGGCTCCATGCAGACTGGCGTCCACACTTCAAAGCCTCCCACCTATCCTACACATCAAGGCTCAATGTTCAGTGTCAAGCTATAGTAAAGGTTCACGGGGTCTTTCCGTCTTGCCGCGGGTACACTGCATCTTCACAGCGAGTTCAATTTCACTGAGTCTCGGGTGGAGACAGCCTGGCCATCATTACGCCATTCGTGCAGGTCGGAACTTACCCGACAAGGAATTTCGCTACCTTAGGACCGTTATAGTTACGGCCGCCGTTTACCGGGGCTTCGATCAAGAGCTTCTCCTTACGGATAACCCCATCAATTAACCTTCCGGCACCGGGCAGGCGTCACACCGTATACGTCCACTTTCGTGTTTGCACAGTGCTGTGTTTTTATTAAACAGTTGCAGCCAGCTGGTATCTGCGACTGGCTTCAGCTCCATCCGCAAGGGACTTCACCTACGCGCCAGCGTGCCTTCTCCCGAAGTTACGGCACCATTTTGCCTAGTTCCTTCACCCGAGTTCTCTCAAGCGCCTTGGTATTCTCTACCTGACCACCTGTGTCGGTTTGGGGTACGATTTGATGTTACCTGGAGCTTAGAGGCTTTTCCTGGAAGCTTGGCATCAACTACTTCTGCACCGTAGTGCATCGTCATCACGCCTCAGGGTTAACAGCGTTCCGGATTTACCAGGAACACCCCCCTACACGCTTAAACCGAGACAACCGTCGCTCGGCTAGCCTAGCCTTCTCCGTCCCCCCTTCGCAGTAACACCAAGTACAGGAATATTAACCTGTTTCCCATCGACTACGCTTTTCAGCCTCGCCTTAGGGGTCGACTCACCCTGCCCCGATTAACGTTGGACAGGAACCCTTGGTCTTCCGGCGAGCGGGTTTTTCACCCGCTTTATCGTTACTTATGTCAGCATTCGCACTTCTGATACCTCCAGCAACCCTCGCAGGCCACCTTCAACGGCTTACAGAACGCTCCCCTACCCAACAACGCCTAAGCGTCGCTGCCGCAGCTTCGGTGCATGGTTTAGCCCCGTTACATCTTCCGCGCAGGCCGACTCGACCAGTGAGCTATTACGCTTTCTTTAAATGATGGCTGCTTCTAAGCCAACATCCTGGCTGTCTGTGCCTTCCCACATCGTTTCCCACTTAACCATGACTTTGGGACCTTAGCTGGCGGTCTGGGTTGTTTCCCTCTTCACGACGGACGTTAGCACCCGCCGTGTGTCTCCCGTGATAACATTCTTCGGTATTCGGAGTTTGCATCGGTTTGGTAAGCCGGGATGGCCCCCTAGCCGAAACAGTGCTCTACCCCCGAAGATGAGTTCACGAGGCGCTACCTAAATAGCTTTCGGGGAGAACCAGCTATCTCCCGGTTTGATTGGCCTTTCACCCCCAGCCACAAGTCATCCGCTAATTTTTCAACATTAGTCGGTTCGGTCCTCCAGTTAGTGTTACCCAACCTTCAACCTGCCCATGGCTAGATCACCGGGTTTCGGGTCTATACCTTGCAACTAGACGCCCAGTTAAGACTCGGTTTCCCTACGGCTCCCCTATTCGGTTAACCTTGCTACAAAATATAAGTCGCTGACCCATTATACAAAAGGTACGCAGTCACACCACGAAGGTGCTCCCACTGCTTGTACGTACACGGTTTCAGGTTCTATTTCACTCCCCTCGCCGGGGTTCTTTTCGCCTTTCCCTCACGGTACTGGTTCACTATCGGTCAGTCAGGAGTATTTAGCCTTGGAGGATGGTCCCCCCATATTCAGACAGGATAACACGTGTCCCGCCCTACTCATCGAACTCACGACCTGTGCATCTTCGTGTACGGGACTATCACCCTTTACTGTGCGACTTTCCAGACGCTTCCACTGACACACAAGCCGATTCAGGTTCTGGGCTCTTCCCCGTTCGCTCGCCGCTACTGGGGGAATCTCGGTTGATTTCTTTTCCTCGGGGTACTTAGATGTTTCAGTTCCCCCGGTTCGCCTCCTGCCACTATGTATTCATGACAGGATAGTGTGTCGAAACACACTGGGTTTCCCCATTCGGGTATCGTCGGTTATAACGGTTCATATCACCTTACCGACGCTTTTCGCAGATTAGCACGCCCTTCATCGCCTCTGACTGCCTAGGCATCCACCGTGTACGCTTAGTCACTTAACCTCACAACCCGAAGATGTTTCACTTCGCGTTGCAAACATTTGAGAGACTCTATGACAGGTTACTCCTCATCCCACTACTTCTACGGAGGGACAAGTTTCAGCCGTCATGTTTCAATTTTCAGCTTGTTCCAGATTGTTAAAGAGCAAAATACTTCGCAGCATACTGTTGCCAATATACTCTGAAGTATTGATATTCGGACTTATATGGTGGAGCTAAGCGGGATCGAACCGCTGACCTCCTGCGTGCAAGGCAGGCGCTCTCCCAGCTGAGCTATAGCCCCATACAGTCACTGACAGAGACCTTCGGTTTACTACTTCTCTTCTAGGCAAGGCGTGGTGTCGCGACGCATATTGAAATATGCGAGCGGCGCCATAACGCAGCATAGGAGAGAAGTGGTAGGCCTGAGTGGACTTGAACCACCGACCTCACCCTTATCAGGGGTGCGCTCTAACCACCTGAGCTACAAGCCTATAAAGGTATTTCTGCTCGTTCTTTTCATCAGACAATCTGTGTGGACACTGCACAGTCAGGATATCTTTCGGTAAGGAGGTGATCCAACCGCAGGTTCCCCTACGGTTACCTTGTTACGACTTCACCCCAGTCATGAATCACAAAGTGGTAAGCGCCCTCCCGAAGGTTAAGCTACCTACTTCTTTTGCAACCCACTCCCATGGTGTGACGGGCGGTGTGTACAAGGCCCGGGAACGTATTCACCGTAGCATTCTGATCTACGATTACTAGCGATTCCGACTTCATGGAGTCGAGTTGCAGACTCCAATCCGGACTACGACGTACTTTATGAGGTCCGCTTGCCTTCGCAGGTTCGCTTCTCTTTGTATACGCCATTGTAGCACGTGTGTAGCCCTACTCGTAAGGGCCATGATGACTTGACGTCATCCCCACCTTCCTCCAGTTTATCACTGGCAGTCTCCTTTGAGTTCCCGGCCTAACCGCTGGCAACAAAGGATAAGGGTTGCGCTCGTTGCGGGACTTAACCCAACATTTCACAACACGAGCTGACGACAGCCATGCAGCACCTGTCTCAGAGTTCCCGAAGGCACCAATCCATCTCTGGAAAGTTCTCTGGATGTCAAGAGTAGGTAAGGTTCTTCGCGTTGCATCGAATTAAACCACATGCTCCACCGCTTGTGCGGGCCCCCGTCAATTCATTTGAGTTTTAACCTTGCGGCCGTACTCCCCAGGCGGTCGATTTAACGCGTTAGCTCCGGAAGCCACGCCTCAAGGGCACAACCTCCAAATCGACATCGTTTACGGCGTGGACTACCAGGGTATCTAATCCTGTTTGCTCCCCACGCTTTCGCACCTGAGCGTCAGTCTTCGTCCAGGGGGCCGCCTTCGCCACCGGTATTCCTCCAGATCTCTACGCATTTCACCGCTACACCTGGAATTCTACCCCCCTCTACGAGACTCTAGCTTGCCAGTTTCAAATGCAGTTCCCAAGTTAAGCTCGGGGATTTCACATCTGACTTAACAAACCGCCTGCGTGCGCTTTACGCCCAGTAATTCCGATTAACGCTTGCACCCTCCGTATTACCGCGGCTGCTGGCACGGAGTTAGCCGGTGCTTCTTCTGCGAGTAACGTCAATTGATGAACGTATTAAGTTCACCACCTTCCTCCTCGCTGAAAGTGCTTTACAACCCGAAGGCCTTCTTCACACACGCGGCATGGCTGCATCAGGCTTGCGCCCATTGTGCAATATTCCCCACTGCTGCCTCCCGTAGGAGTCTGGACCGTGTCTCAGTTCCAGTGTGGCTGGTCATCCTCTCAGACCAGCTAGGGATCGTCGCCTAGGTGAGCCATTACCCCACCTACTAGCTAATCCCATCTGGGTTCATCCGATGGTGTGAGGCCCGAAGGTCCCCCACTTTGGTCTTGCGACGTTATGCGGTATTAGCCACCGTTTCCAGTGGTTATCCCCCTCCATCGGGCAGATCCCCAGACATTACTCACCCGTCCGCCGCTCGCCGGCGAGGAAGCAAGCTTCCTCCCGCTGCCGCTCGACTTGCATGTGTTAGGCCTGCCGCCAGCGTTCAATCTGAGCCATGATCAAACTCTTCAATTAAAAGCTTGATTCGCTAAGTTAATAGCTGTTGCTCAAAGATTACTGCATGAATTTTACTTCAGTTAGTCACTCTTCAAGACTTGATATTTTTTGCATCCGAAGATGCTGGATATCGTCTTGTGAGTGCCCACACAGATTGTCTGATAAATTGTTAAAGAGCATCGCCGGAGATAATTCCCATCGGCGCGGGCTGCGTATACTACGCTTTTCACCCGGAGAGTCAAGCGTTTATTTCGCTTTCTTCTCGCTGACCCGGCGGCTTGTCAGTCGTTGTTCCCGGTCAGTGGAGGCGCATTATAGGGAGTTCTCAGAACGCCGCAACCCCTAATTTAAAAAAACTTTTCAACTGCCTTCTTTTTCAACAAAACGCTGCTCAAGGCAGCGTTTTTGTCACTTTTCATACTAAAGCTGGCGGAATTCCTGGGCAAAACGTTCGACCTCACGCCAATCTGTATACTCTACTTCTTTACTGCTATCCGTTTCTCCCCCCGTCATACGCATAATGAACTGAATCATTATACGGTCGAACCAGCGGTAACGCGGATATCGCAGCGCACCAGCAAAGACTGCGCACTGTTTGGGTTGCCACGGCGAAGCGAGCAGGAACTTACGGGTATAAGGGTTGGTTTGCGGCGAGCGTTTGTCCGGCTTGCGCGCCGTCAGATTGACGGAGAAGAAAGCGCTCGGCATATGGTTCAAACGTTCGGCATGGCGTTTTACAAACTTATCCAACGCAGGATTAAAATGCCCGTAGCGAATCGAGGCGCCAATCATGATGCGTTGATACTGCCCAAGGTCGACGCTTTCCGCCTGAAGCAGGTCAACCACATCGCAGCACATCGCCTCTTGCAGCTTACTCGCAATATAAGAGGCAATGGCGTGAGTCTGCCCATCGCGACTCGAATAGAGAATCAGTGCCTTCATGGCGTTACTCCTTATCCAGGATCATTCACGCCAGAAGGTCGGCGTAAACAGAACCAGCAGTGTGAAAACTTCAAGGCGCCCGAACAGCATCGTCAACACCAGTATCCACTTCGCCGGCGGCGGCATGGTCGTAAAGTTATCGGCGACAACCCCCAGGCCGGGGCCCAGGTTGTTCAGCGTAGCGGTCACGGCAGCAAAGGCGGAGAAATCATCCACGCCGGTGGCGATAATCGCCAGCATGCTGACAATAAACACCAGCGCGTAAGCTGAGAAGAAACCCCATACTGCTTCTAATATACGTTCGGGCAACGCGCGGTTACCCAGCTTAATGGTATACACCGCATTGGGGTGCACCAGTCTTTTTAGTTCTCGCGAGCCCTGTAGATACAGCAGCAAGATACGGATCACCTTCAGGCCGCCGCCGGTGGAACCGGCACAGCCACCGATAAAGGCGGAGCACAGCAGCAGCATCGGCAGGAACAACGGCCATTTGGCAATGCTGTCGGTGGTAAAGCCTGCTGTCGTCGCCATGGAAACCACCTGGAAAAACGCCTGATTGATCGTTTCCATACCCGACTGATAGACGCCGTGTCCCCACAGGATCACCGAACACACCACCACCAGCGTTAATTGCACAAAGATAAACATGCGGAATTCAGGATCGCGCCAATACACCTTCAGGCTGCGGCCGCTCAATAGCGCAAAGTGCAGACCGTAGTTACAGCCGGAGATCAACAGGAATACGGCGATAATGGTGTTAATCGTCGGACTGGCGTAATAGCCGATGCTGGCGTCGTGGGTAGAGAAACCGCCAATGGCGATGGTGGAAAAACTGTGGCCAATGGCGTCAAACGCCGACATCCCGGCCCCCCACAGCGCCAGCGCGCAGGCCACGGTCAGCAGCACATAAATCAGCCACAGAGTTTTCGCCGTTTCCGCAATCCTTGGGCGCATTTTATTGTCTTTCAGCGGCCCCGGCATTTCTGCACGGTACAGCTGCATCCCGCCGACGCCGAGGATAGGCAAAATAGCCACCGCCAGCACGATGATCCCCATCCCGCCCATCCACTGCAGCATCTGCCGGTAGAACAAAATGGCTTTAGGCAGCGAATCCAGCCCCACCAGCGTGGTAGCGCCGGTAGTGGTCAGGCCGGAAAAGGATTCGAAAAACGCATCGGTAAGCGAAAGATTAGGCCGCTCGGAGAACAGAAATGGCAACGCCCCCACGCTGCCCAGCACCGTCCAGAACAGCACCACGATCAGAAACCCTTCGCGCGGCTTCAGTTCATGCTTTTGCTTACGGTTCGGCCACCACAGCAGCAAGCCGATAGTCACGGCAACAAAGAAGGTCTGCGTAAATGCCCGCCCCGCGCCATCGCGGTAAATCAACGCCACCAGTCCGGGGAGGAACATTGTCCCGGAGAATAAGATGACCAATACACCTACGATACGGGTTATGGCGCGAAAATGCATTTCACACGATCCTTAGCAATTTAATTGGAGGGAATTATTGCGAAATGGGGGTTAATTGCAAATTACCGCGACTCAGATCACGTAATTTATTCCCAAAGGCCACGGTTTCCGTTGCCGGCAGAGCCAAATGCAGTATGACATCCGCACCGTATTCGCCGTGCAGAATCCGTCCTTCCATTTGCTGCAGCAGATTCTCAACCAACGCCAGCTGCGCATAGTCGCATTGCAAAGTATATTCCAACTGCGGCACTTTGCTGACCAGCGGCAGCTGCTTTAACGCCTGCTGCACCCCGCTGCCATAGGCTTTGACCAAACCGCCTGTGCCTAATTTGATCCCGCCGTAGTAGCGGACCACCACCGCGGTAATTTCCCCCACGCCGCTGCCCATCAACTGGGCCAGGATCGGTTTGCCCGCCGTGCCGGAGGGTTCACCGTCGTCAGAAAAACCCAGCTGCTGCGAATCCCCCGGCGCACCGGCGACAAAAGCCCAGCAGTGATGCCGGGCCGTAGGATGTTCCTCTTTGACCTGCTGAATAAATGCTTTGGCCGCATCCACGCCGCAGGTCGGCGCCAGTAACGTAATAAAGCGGCTTTTCTTTATCTCCTCACAGACGCTGACGCCGTCGGCAGGAACCGGGTATGCCTCCATCACGCCAAATGAAGATCGCGCGTCATGTTTTCCACCCGCTTGTCATGAATCACGACGTTATCTTCAATACGGATGCCGCCGTAAGCCTTCATCATATCAATGCGCTCCCAGGCAAAATGCTTGGCGAACTCGCCGCTGCGCCACGGCGCCAGCAGAGACTCGATAAAATACAGCCCCGGCTCAATGGTCAACACCATGCCCGGTTGCAACACCCGCGTACAGCGCAGGAACGGATACTTGGCCGGCGCCGCCAGGTGGGTGCCGTTTTCATCCTGCATAAAGCCGGCGGCGTCATGCACCTGCAAACCCAGCGGGTGGCCCAAACCGTGCGGCAGGAACGGGCAGGTAAGACCCTGCTCAACCATCGCCTCTTCGCTGATGTCATTCACCAGGCGGTGTTTCTTCAACAGGCCGGCCAAACGCTGGTGCATCTGCACATGGTAATCGGTATAACGTACGCCGGGCTTCAGCGTATCGATCAACGCCAGCTGTTCAGCGTTGAGATCCTTAATCAGCGCGGCGAAGTCGCTGTCGCCGTCCGCCGCATAGGTACGCGTCAAATCCGCCGCGTAGCCGTTATATTCCGCCCCGGCATCGATCAGGAAGCTGCGCATGTCGGACGGCGGCTGATGGTCAAGCGTGGTGTAATGCAGTACGGCGGCGTGTTCATTCAGCGCCACGATATTGCCGTAAGGCACGTCGGTGTCGCGGTGGCCGGTCGCGGTCAGGTAGGCCTGATTGATATCAAACTCGCTCATGCCGGACAGGAAGGCTTCACGTGCGGCCTTATGCCCCGTCACCGCCGTTTTCTGCGCGGCGCGCATGCAGGCCTGCTCATAACCGGTTTTAATCGACCGGTGGAAATCAAGGTAGTTCAGCACCGCCTGCGGATTGATATTGTCTGCGGCAATGCCCAGTTCCCGCGCCCGCTGCTGAGCGTAGCCAATATAGCCGACGCGCTCGCGCTGCGCGGGCAGAAGCTGGCCGATATCGCCGGCATTGGCCAACGGTATCAGCTCGACAGACTGCGTCCAGAAGCTATTCGGTAAAGGCTCGACGCTGTGCCAATAGTCTACCGGCGAGTAGAACCACAGCTTCGGCTTGTTAACGCCATCAATCCATAACCAGCAGTTCGGCACCGACGTCACCGGCACCCACGCTTTAAAATGCGCGTTGACCTTGAACGGATAGTGGTGATCATCCTGAAATACCCGCAACAACTCGCCGGAATGAATCAGCAGCGCGTCCAGTTTATTGCGCGCCAACACGTCGCGCGCGCGGTTTTGCAGTTCATTCAGATGTTCGTTATACAAAGAAGCCAGCGTTTCCATCACAGTACCTTTATGCCCTTAGAACGGAATACGCCATCTTAACACACTGATTACGCACTCCAACCCCGCCACCTCAGGCATGCGAAACGCCTCGCAAACTGTTAACCATGCCGATCCGGCCAGATAAACCATCGCTATGGCCATCGGTGAAAAAACGATACTGCATCAGCCAGATGCACTAAAGCACATAAAATATAATAACTATAAAAATCAATTAAATATGATTATCCCTTGTGATCGGCGCAGCAAAAAATCAATTTCTGATTTGCATATTTTTAACATTAAAACCACACTCACTTTCATCTGGTCATACCAGATCATACGCGCTGATTCAGGAGATAGACATGCTCTACCAAGGCGAAACATTACAACTGCACGAGCTCGAGAACGGTATCGCCGAGCTGGTGTTTGATGCCCCAGGCTCGGTCAACAAGCTGGATACCCGTACCGTTGCCGCGCTGGGCGAAGCGCTCGACGTCCTGGAGAAACATGCCGGGCTGAAAGGGCTGCTGCTGCGTTCCAACAAAAACGCATTTATCGTCGGTGCCGATATCACCGAATTCCTGTCACTGTTCGCCGCCCCGGCGGAAAAACTGCAGCATTGGCTGGCCTACGCCAATTCTATTTTCAACCGCCTGGAAGATTTACCGGTGCCGACCATTTCCGCGATTAACGGCTATGCGCTGGGCGGCGGTTGCGAATGCGTGCTGGCGACAGACTTCCGCGTGGCAACGCCGGATGCGCGCATCGGCCTGCCGGAAACCAAACTCGGCATCATGCCGGGCTTCGGTGGCTCAGTACGTCTGCCGCGTCTGCTCGGCAACGACAGCGCGCTGGAAATTATTGCCGCCGGTAAAGACATCGGCGCTAAAGAGGCGCTGAAAGTCGGCCTGGTCGATGCGGTCGTCGCGCCGGAAAAACTGGCGGACGCTGCGCGGCAGATGTTGCAGCAGGCCATCGACGGACAATTGGACTGGCGCGCCAGCCGCCAGCCGAAGCTGGAGCCGCTGAAGCTCAGCCCGATTGAAGCAGCGATGAGCTTTACCACCGCCAAAGGCATGGTGCTGCAAACCGCCGGCAAACACTACCCGGCGCCGATGACCGCGGTGAAAACCATTGAAGCCGCCGCCAAACTGGGGCGCGATGAAGCCCTGAAGCTGGAGACCGCCAGCTTTGTGCCGCTGGCGCGTTCCAATGAAGCGCGGGCCTTGGTCGGCATCTTCCTCAACGATCAGTTTGTGAAAGGTCAGGCGAAAAAACTGGCGAAAGACCATGCCGCGCCGAAGCAGGCCGCAGTGCTGGGCGCCGGTATTATGGGCGGCGGCATCGCCTATCAGTCCGCATTAAAAGGCGTGCCGGTGCTGATGAAGGATATCAGTGAGAAATCGCTGACGCTCGGCATGGGCGAAGCCGCCAAACTGCTGAACAAACAGCTGGAGCGCGGCAAGCTCGACGGCATGAAAATGGCCGGCGTGCTGGCAACCATTCAGCCAACGCTGGACTACGCCGGGATCGAACGCGCCCAGGTGATCGTCGAAGCGGTGGTGGAGAATCCGAAGGTCAAAGCCGCGGTGCTGAGCGAAGTGGAAAGCCTGATCGGCGAAGAAACGGTGCTGGCCTCCAACACCTCGACCATTCCGATCAATGAGCTGGCAAAATCGCTGCAGCGCCCGCAAAACTTTTGCGGTATGCACTTCTTTAACCCGGTGCACCGTATGCCGCTGGTAGAAATTATCCGCGGCGAGCGCACCAGCGACGACACCATTGCTGCCGTAGTGGCCTACGCGTCACGCATGGGGAAAACGCCGATCGTGGTCAATGACTGCCCGGGCTTCTTCGTCAACCGCGTGCTGTTCCCTTACTTTGCCGGCTTCAGCCTGCTGCTGCGGGACGGCGCCGATTTCCGCCAGGTCGATAAAGTGATGGAAAAACAGTTCGGCTGGCCAATGGGTCCGGCTTATCTGCTGGACGTGGTCGGCATCGATACCGCACATCATGCCCAGGCGGTGATGGCCGCCGGCTTCCCTGAACGCATGGGCAAAGATTACCGTGACGCGGTCGACGTGATGTTCGACAACCAGCGTTTCGGCCAGAAAAATCAGCTGGGGTTCTACCGCTATAGCCAGGATAACAAAGGCAGACCGCGTAAAGAGAACGATGAACAAACCGATACGCTGCTGGCGGAAGTCAGCCAGCCGCGGCAAAACATCAGCGCCGAAGAAACCATCGCGCGCATGATGATTCCGATGATTAACGAAGTGGTGCGCTGTCTGGAGGAAGGCATCATCGCCAGCCCGGCGGAAGCCGATATGGCACTGGTTTACGGCATCGGTTTCCCGCCGTTCCACGGCGGCGTATTCCGCTACCTGGATACCATGGGCACGGCCCATTACGTTGAAATGGCGCAGCGTTACGCACATCTGGGCGCGCTGTACCAGGTCCCGGCCGGCCTGCGCGCCAAAGCCGAACGTAATGAAAGCTACTACCCGGTGACGGCGCCGATCGCGGATGTCTCCACTGGCCAACCGGCATGAGGTCATAAAGATGGAAAACGTAGTTATTGTTGACGCCGTCCGTACGCCGATGGGCCGCTCAAAAGGCGGCGCCTTCCGTCAGGTACGCGCCGAGGATCTGTCCGCCCACCTGATGCGTACGCTGCTCAGCCGCAATCCGGCGCTGGAACCCAGCGCGATTGATGATATTTACTGGGGCTGCGTACAGCAGACGCTGGAACAGGGCTTTAACGTGGCGCGCAACGCCGCGCTGCTGGCGGAAATTCCCCATACGGTGCCCGCCGTTACCGTCAACCGCCTGTGCGGTTCCTCCATGCAGGCGCTGCACGACGCCGCACGCGCCATTATGGTCGGCGATGCGCAGGTCAGCCTGATCGGCGGCGTCGAACATATGGGCCACGTGCCGATGAACCACGGCGTGGACTTCCACCCCGGCCTCAGCCGCTCGGTCGCCAAGGCTGCCGGCATGATGGGGCTGACCGCAGAAATGCTGGCCAAGATGCATGATATCAGCCGCCAGATGCAGGATGAGTTCGCCGCACGCTCACATCAGCGCGCCTATGCCGCCACGCAGGCCGGCCATTTTAAAGCGGAGATCGTCGCCACCACCGGTCACGATGCCGATGGCGTCCTGACGCGCTACGACTTTGATGAAGTGATCCGCCCGGAAACCACGGTGGAAAGCCTGGCCGCACTGCGTCCGGCCTTCGATCCGCTGAACGGTACGGTGACCGCCGGCAGTTCCTCCGCCCTGTCGGACGGCGCTTCCGCCATGCTGCTGATGAGCGAATCGCACGCCAAGGCCTTGGGGCTGAAAGCGCGAGCACGCATCCGCTCGATGGCGGTAGTGGGCTGCGATCCGTCCATCATGGGCTACGGCCCGGTGCCCGCCAGCCGGCTGGCGCTCAAGCGCGCCGGACTGACCACGCAGGATATCGATCTGTTCGAACTGAATGAGGCCTTCGCCGCGCAGTCGCTGCCCTGCATCAAGGATCTGGGGCTGCTGGATAGCCTGGACGATAAGGTCAACCTGAACGGCGGCGCCATTGCGCTTGGTCACCCGCTGGGCTGCTCCGGTTCACGTATCTCCACGACCCTACTGAACCTGATGGAACGGCGCGACGCGCAGTTTGGCCTGGCCACCATGTGCATCGGCCTGGGCCAAGGCATCGCCACCGTGTTCGAACGCGTATAACACACCCTTTGCCGGCCCGCCGGGCCGGCAGCTCAGTTTAGTTGCCGTGTTTCCCGCCTGTCAGGGGCGGGTTTTTTCTTCCCGTCGTTTCACCGGTGACTAGTCCTGATATAGGTTGACACTTTTCAGCCGGATAACGCCCGATGAACCTCATCGGGCGTTTTGTATTTCAGCGACAGGTGCGGCCGCTGTGTGTTGTAGATGTTCACCGACTCCCTGACCATCTTTTTTGCCTGTACGATGTCTTCTGGCCTGCCGAGCAGATATTCCGTTTTAAGTATCCCATTTACCCGTTCCGCCAGCGCATTCTGGTAACAGTCATACCCGTCCGTCATCGAGCAAGTGACACCATACCTTTGATGTAACGCCTGATATTCCTGCGAACAGTACTGGATACCCCTATCCGAGTGGTGCACCAGCGGCAACGTCGTGCGTCTGCCGGCCAGCGCCATTTTGAACGCGCAGGCGACGTGTCGGGTATGCAGACTGTCATGTACATGATACCCCACGATTTTTCTCGACCAGGCATCCGTTATCAGGCTGACATACGCCGTTCCCGTCCTCAGCGGCAGGTAGGTGATATCCGCCACCCACACCTGTTCCGGACGGCTGGCTATTACTTGATTGTCTCCTGCTTTCAGCAGGTTGGGATGGCGATAAAAACGATGATGGCTGTGCGTCGTCTTGTGATATGCCCGTTTAGGCATCACCAGTAACCGCGCGCAGCGCAGGATACTGAACAGCCGGTCGCGGCCCACATGCAACGCCGGTTCCGGGCGTTGCCGCAACAGGTGATGCAACTTACGCGTCCCCAGTCGGGGCTGATGCAAGCGGATAGCCGTTACCTGTGCGACGAGATGCCGGGCCTGCTCCTCTCTGCCTGCCTCTCGCTGCAGAGACTGATACCACGCTTGTCGGCTGATGCCCATCCATCGGCAGGCCCGCGTTACTGTGAGTCCCGGTACTTGTGTTTGCGCGATAAGGCGGTTAACTGCTTTTTTGTCAGCGTAGCACCAAAGTCGGTATTCATCACTTTGACGACGGCTTCGAAGAACTGGGCTTTGACTTCAGATTCAGCCAGTTGCTGCTCAAGTTCTTTAATTCGCTGTTCGGGCGTCAGGGGAAGTTTGGGCATGTTGCCTCCGCACTTTTGGGGGGAAGGAGAAGTCCGCCAGTCAAGTTGACCGTATTTGCGCAGCCAGTTCATGACGGTTGCGTTGCCTTGGATACCATAACGGTCTGCGGCCTGACGACAAGTCATTTCACCTTTTTCGACCTGTTCGACAACGGCTAACTTAAAGGATAGAGAGTAATCGCGTTGTGTGCGTTTAACATACTGGTTCATCACATTTTCCTCTGTACGTGAGTAAAATGTGTCAACGTTATTTAGGACGGGTCACGGCAAAAAAATAGGGCGGCTTACGCCACCCCTGGTTACGACCCGTACCGCATCCCGCTTAGATAAACGAGAAGGCATCGCCAAACATGCGCGAGGCCTGCGCGCCGCGCTCTGCGCAGAAGCGCTCGCGGGCGATTTTCGCCATCTCGAAACGGCCGGCGATATAAATATCGTGCTCGGCCAGCGAACCGTAATCCTGCAGTACCGCACTCAATACCGTGCCGCTGCGGCCGCGCCATTCAGGGTCCGGCTGCTCCACCACCGGGATCACCTTCAGATTCGGATGCTGCAGCGACAGCGCTTCCAGCTCACTCAGATCGTACAGATGCTGCAGTTCACGGCCGCCCCAGTAAATCGCAATATCGCGATCCGGCTGCTGTTCCAGCGCGGTCAGCAAAATGGAACGTGCGTACGAGAAGCCGGTTCCGCCGGCGATCAGCACCAGCGGACGGCTGCCGTCCTCACGCAGCCAGGCGTCGCCATGCGGCACATCGACGGTAATCGCCTGCTCTTTCAAAATACGGTCCATCACCGCCATGGCGTACAGGTTCAGCTCAGAAGCGCCAATGTGCAGCTCAATATATTCCTGCTGCGACGGCGTGGAGGCCAGTGAGAACGGACGCTTGTCGCGCTCGTCCATCACCACCATCAAATATTGTCCGGCCTTGAATGAAAACGGTGCTTCCGGCACCAAACGTACCCGATAAACGGTATCGGTAATGGCCTCTACGGAGGTCACTTTACAGCTCAATATTGTCATGCGTTCCCTCTGTCGGGTCATCAATGCAAAACTGAGAACAGGGCGCTGACGCTACAACGTCGGCTCCCTGTCACTGAAGATTGCGAGTTCGTCCCAGATCTCATCGATGCGCGCACGCACCTTTTCATCCATCACGATCGGACGACCCCACTCGCGCTGGGTTTCCCCCGGCCATTTATTGGTGGCGTCCAGCCCCATCTTCGAACCCAGCCCGGAAACCGGCGAGGCGAAGTCCAGATAGTCAATCGGCGTATTTTCCACCATCACGGTATCCCTTGCCGGATCCATGCGTGTGGTAATCGCCCAAATCACATCATTCCAGTCACGCGCGTTGACGTCGTCATCGCAAACAATCACGAACTTGGTGTACATAAACTGACGCAGGAACGACCAAACGCCCATCATCACACGTTTGGCATGGCCCGGATACTGCTTCTTGATGGTGACTACCGCCAGGCGGTAGGAGCAGCCTTCCGGCGGCAGATAGAAGTCGACGATTTCCGGGAACTGTTTTTGCAGAATCGGCACAAAGACTTCATTCAACGCCACGCCCAACACCGCCGGCTCATCCGGCGGACGGCCAGTATAGGTGGAATGGTAAATGGCGTCACGACGCTGCGTCACATGTGTAACGGTGAATACCGGGAAATGGTCGATTTCATTGTAGTAACCGGTATGGTCGCCGTATGGCCCTTCCGGCGCCATTTCTCCCGGCTCAATATAGCCTTCGAGCACGATTTCCGCGCTGGCGGGCACTTCCAGATCGTTGGAAATACATTTGACGACTTCAGTTTTATTGCCGCGCAGCAGCCCGGCGAAGGCGTATTCGGACAGCGTATCCGGCACCGGCGTCACCGCGCCAAGGATGGTGGCCGGGTCGGCCCCCAGCGCCACGGATACCGGGAAGCGCTCGCCGGGGTGCGCCTGACACCACTCCTGGTAATCCAGCGCGCCGCCGCGGTGCGACAGCCAGCGCATAATCACCTTGTTCTTGCCCAGCACCTGCTGACGGTAAATCCCCAGGTTCTGACGCTCTTTCTCCGGCCCGCGGGTCACGGTCAACCCCCAGGTAATCAGCGGTGCGGCGTCTTCCGGCCAGCAATGCATCACCGGGATGCGGCCAAGATCGACATCCTCACCCTGCCACACCTGTTCCTGACAGGGCGCCGATCCCAGGACTTTGGTCGGCATGTTCAGCACCTGCTTGAACTTCGGCACCTTGTCGAACAGATCGCGGAAGCCCTTCGGCGGCTCAGGCTCTTTCAGAAACGCCAGCAGCTTGCCCACGTCGCGCAGCGCGCTGACGTCTTCCTGGCCCATGCCCATCGCCACACGGTTTGCCGTGCCGAACAGATTGCACAGCACCGGCATGTCATAGCCTTTCGGGTTTTCAAACAGCAGCGCCGGGCCGCCCGCACGCAGGGTGCGATCGGCAATTTCCGTCATTTCCAGATAGGGATCGATAGGCTGGCTGATGCGTTTTAGTTCCCCTCTCTTTTCCAGCAACGAGAGGAAATCGCGTAAGTCACGGTATTTCATACTGTTCATTATAACGGCCAGTGAGGCGGGCATTATAAGCCCTCTTCACGGTTGATGCTGCAATTTTGTTAAACAGCGCCGCGGCGCTGTCAGTGACAGTCGAACGGCACCAGCGCCTGCAGCGCCAGCGTATCCTGATGTTCCTGCGTCGCCGTGTTATGGCGAAACAGCTTGTACCCTTGGCCGCGCGCACTGATATAGCGCAGCGTATTGTCGCGGACGTGCAGCAGGCTGCCTTCGCGCAGCGCCACGACGGATTCGCTCGGGTTGACCGCACAGAACTCGGCCAGGCGTTCATCGCGCGTTTCCCCCATATGGCCGCTGATATGCGCATCGATATAGTGCGGATTGATCTGCAGCGGGAACAGCCCTAACGACGGCAGCACGACGCTGTTGCGTACCGGCATATCATTGGTGGTACGGATACTCGGCGTCGCAACGTTGCAGCCGGCGCTCCAACCAACGTACGGCACATGACGTTCACGCACCGCGCGCTGAATGGGGACGATCAGGCCATTTTCATGCAGCAGCTGGTTCAACAGCCAGCTGTTGCCGCCGCTGATCAGAATGCACTCCGCCTGTTCAACCGCTGCCGCCGGCGAGGCCGCGTGGTGAATGCTGGAGACGGGAATGCCCAGCGTCTGCGTCAGCTCCCGCGCGCGTTCATCGTAATCGCTGCGGATCAGCGCGTAAGGGATCAGCAGCGCAGAGGTGAGACGACGGCGGGCAACCATCTCCAGCAGGGGCTCTTTGGCGTAGCCCAGCAGTTCCGCCTCACCGGAAAGCTTACCGTTGCTCAGTAGAAATAGTTCCATTGCTGTCCCTTATCTTCAGAAGGATGAATAACATCACATAGACGCTCGCCGCACTTTGCGATACTGCTCACGGTAACAAATTTTGTGCCCCCAGTTATACCCGGGCACGGCAGATATGTGTATGGCAGCACGCCAAATGCTGCCGATTAAGCACGATCTGCGCCAGCGAGACTGGGTTTTCTCTGATTAACCCCGTTTCACTATTGTGGGGCTTAGCCTAGGTATCCGTAATGGCTTTTGCTATGCTTAACGGCTGACAGAAAGGCATGTGAAATTATGGAATCTTGGTATTTACTCTATTGTAAACGCGGCCAGCTCTTGCGGGCACAGGAACACCTGGAACGGCAGGCGGTGGGCTGTTTTAGCCCGATCATCGCGCTGGAAAAGATTGTGCGCGGCAAGCGCACCACGGTGAATGAACCGCTGTTTCCCAACTACCTGTTTGTGGCGTTCGATCCTGAGCGGATCCACACCACGACCATCAGCGCGACGCGCGGCGTCAGCCACTTTGTCCGCTTTGGTTCGCTGCCAACAACCATTCCACATACGGTTATCGAAGAGCTGCGCACCCATACCAACGACACCTATGTCGACCCGGAAACACCGCAGCCGGGCGATACCGTGCTGATTACCGACGGCGTGTTCGAAGGTCTGCAGGCCATTTATACCGAGCCGGACGGCGAAGCACGCTCGATGCTGCTGCTGAACCTGATTAACAAACAGGTGACGCAAAGCCTGGATAACAAGCAGTTCGAAAAGATGTAAACAGGGCACCTTCAGACTGCTGACAAAGCCTGTTATTAGGGATAGCGTGGCGATGGGGTCGTAGCGGCGTAAGCCGCCGGAGCGCCCCTCGTTACGCTAGGCCCGAGTATCTCGGACTCTCAGACCACTTTGTCATCAACCTCAAGGCGCCACAGGGCGCCTTTTTATCTTCCGTCGGGCAGCCAATCAGCGCCGCATTGCTTCGTCATGCAGCCACTGCGCCACGCGCTTGGCAAAATAGGTCAGCACGCCATCGGCGCCGGCGCGTTTGAAGCACATCAGCGACTCCATAATCGCCGGTTGCTCCTGCAGCCAGCCGTTCTGGATCGCCGCCATATGCATCGCATACTCGCCGGACACCTGATAGGCGAACGTCGGCACGCCAAAGTTATCCTTCACGCGGCGCACCACGTCCAGATACGGCATACCCGGCTTCACCATCACCATATCCGCCCCTTCCTGCAGATCCTGCGCAATTTCCTGCAGCGCTTCGTCGCTATTGGCCGGATCCATCTGGTAGGTTTTCTTGTTGCCGCCCTTCAGGTTGCCGCTGGAACCCAGCGCATCGCGGAACGGACCGTAATAGCAGGAAGCATACTTGGCAGAGTAGGCCATAATCTGCGTATTGATCAGCCCCTGCTGCTCCAGGCTGTCGCGAATGGCGCCGATGCGCCCGTCCATCATATCGCTCGGGGCGACAATTTCCGCGCCGGCTTCCGCATGCGACAGCGCCTGACGCACCAAAATCTCTTTGGTGACGTCGTTAATCACATAGCCGTCGTTATCAATCACGCCGTCCTGACCGTGCGTGGTATAGGGATCCAGCGCCACATCGGTCAGGATGCCCAGCTCAGGCACCGCATCCTTCAGCGCGCGCACCGTGCGCTGCACCAGGCCGTCAGGGTTATAGGCTTCTTCCGCATGCAGGGATTTCTGCGCGGACTCAATCACCGGGAACAGCGAAATCACCGGCACGCCAAGCTTGGCGATGGCTTCCGCCTCTTTAACCAGCAGGTCGATGGACATCCGCGCCACGCCCGGCATGGAGCTGACCTCCTCCCGACGTTGGCTGCCTTCCATCACGAAAACCGGATAGATCAAATCGTTAACGCTCAGCTGGTTTTCAGCCACCAGGCGACGGCTGAAATCATGGCGACGCACGCGACGCATGCGACGCCCCGGGAAAGTACCCGGAAACGCATAGCTCATACTCTTCTCCTGACTCATGCCAGCCGGAATAACCGGCGGGCGTTACGATCGGTTTCCTGCGCCAGCCACTGCGGATCTTCCTGGCGCCAGGTAGCCACCTGACGGACGATGTGGGGCAGAAAACAGGGTTCATTACGACGCGAAGCAGGTTTGGGCTGCAAATCCCGCGGCAACAGATACGGCGCGTCGGTTTCCAGCAGCAGCCGGTCGGCGGGAATGTTCGGCAGCAGCGCACGCAGTTCCAGGCCGCGACGCTCATCGCAGACCCAGCCGGTAATGCCGACGGACAACCCCAGCGACAGACAGCTCGCCAGCTCTTCCGCATTACCGGTAAAGCAATGCACGACGGCGGCGGGCAGTTTATCCAGCCAGGGCGTCAGCAACGCGACAAAGCGTTCATGCGCATCCCGGCAGTGTAAAAATACCGGCAGCTCCAGCTCTGCCGCCAGCGCCAGCTGCGCGCTGAACGCCGCCTCCTGCTCCTGCGGCGTAGAAAAGTTGCGGTTAAAATCCAGCCCGCACTCGCCGATGGCCACGACTTCCTCTCTGGCGGCCAACGCGCCAATCTGCTGAGCAACCTCGTCGCTCCAGCCGCTGGCCTGATGCGGATGCACGCCCGCGGTAGACCAGCAGAAGCCACGGTAATGCTGCGCCAGCGCGCTGGCCGCCTCACTCTCCGGCAGATCGGTGCCGGTAATCAGCATTCCCGTGACGCCGGCTTCTCTGGCACGCTCAACCACCTGCGCGACATCTTTGGCAAATTGCGAACTGGTCAGGTTAACACCGATATCAAACATGGCTTTTCCAAAACAGAAGCCGCCCATCTGGGCGGCTTGGCGATAACGATAAGGAGAACTCAGGACGTCGGGTGCTCTTCACCCTCATCCTCTTCTTCCGGCTGCGGCCGCCGCTTACCAACGTAGAAGCGGGCAAAGAAGATGCCGACTTCGAACAGCAGATACATCGGGATAGCCAGCAGCGTCTGGGAGAACACGTCCGGCGGCGTCAGCAGCATCCCCACCACAAAGGCGCCAACCAGCACGTAGGGGCGCTTCTTCTTCAGGTCTTCCGGCGAGGTGACGCCGCTCCAGCACAGCAGAATAATCGCGACCGGCACCTCAAACGCCACGCCAAACGCCATAAACAGCGCCATAACAAAGTCGAGGTAGTTATTGATGTCGGTGGCAATCAGTACGCCGGCCGGCGCGGTTTTGGCAAAGAAGCCGAACGCCAGCGGGAACACGATAAAGTAGGCAAACGCCATCCCCAGATAGAACAGGACGCTGCTGGAAAACAGCAGCGGCATCATCAGACGGCGCTCATGCTTATACAGCGCCGGCGCGATAAAGGCCCAGACCTGATACAGGATGACCGGCGCCGATACGAACACCGAGACAATCATCGTCAGTTTGATCGGGGTAAAGAAAGGCGAGGCCACGTCGGTGGCGATCATGCTTGCCCCGGCCGGCAGCTGCTTGATGAGCGGCGCAGAAACCAGCTGATAAATATCATTGGCAAAAAATACCAACGCAATAAAGATCACCAGCACGCTGATGATGGAGTTCAACAGCCGCTTACGCAGTTCAATCAGATGGCTGATAAGCGGTTGGGTATCTTCCACTGCCATGTTTTAACGGTCGCCATTAGGTGAGTGAGACGCTGGGGTATGCTCCGCAGCGGACGTGACGGGAGCCTTGGCTACGCTCGGCGCCGCGGCGACAGGCTCCTGCGCCGGTGCTTCCGCGGCCGACGGCGTGGTTTTCGCGACGGCTGCCGGCGCGACGCCGTTCGCCGCCTCGCCAGCAATCGCATCGTCATGCGCCGCCTCGGGTTCGTCGGTCCGTGGATTATGGATAGTGTTGGCATCGGCATCGGGCTGGTACGAACGCTTCAGTGAGTCGGCCGCCTCTTTCAGCTCGTCCATCGACGCCTTCAGCTCCGGCGTCAGGTTCTGCAGGCCGGCCTTCTCCGCTTTCTTCAGGCTGTCCTGCAGCTCCTGCAGCTTCAGCTCCTGAGAAAGTTCGTTTTGCACCGACGCCGCCAGAGAGCGCAGCGCACGGATCCAGCCCGCAACCGTTCTTACCGCGACCGGCAACCGTTCCGGCCCCAGCACCACCAGACCAATCACCAGTACCAGCAGCAGCTCACTAAACCCAATGTCAAACACGGTTTATACCTGCTCTTTGTTCTTCGACTCTTCAGTTTTCGCTTCCGGCTGCTTATCCGCGATAGGCTTGGCCGTAAAGTCAGCGTCATGGCTGGTTTTTTCTGTCGTGTTGGTTGGCGAGGTGTTGTTGTCGTCGCCAATCGCCTTTTTGAAGCCCTTGATGGATGCACCGAGATCGGAGCCCAGCGTACGGAGCTTATTGGTGCCAAACAGCAGCACCACGATCACCGCGATGATCAACAATTGCCAAATACTAATACCGCCCATTCCAATTACCTCTAGATTTACAGGGGTTATTCAACGTTGCCGCATTATACGGCAACTGTTAACCGGGTTACGAGTTCCCCGTCGACTTTTACATTGCGCTGACAGACGCCTATGAGGCCGACGAAAAACAGATTTAGCTCGCGCGCTTCCAGCCCACGATCCAGGCGACGATCCCTCCGGCCATCATCCAGGCCGGCAGTACCTCGGTACCGCCCAGCAACAGAACGGAGCCGCCTACTAACAGTGTAGCGCCAACGCCGAACAAATACCGCGACTGCCCTTGCCGGACGCGCTGCGCCTGCATCTGATGGGTCAGCTTATCAACGCTTTGTTGCAACAGTTTATGCTGCTGCAGGCTATCATAAAATAATTCCGGCAGTTCAGGCAGCTTCTCCGCCCAAAACGGCGCCTTGTCTTTCAGGGCGCGGATCACCGCAGGAATACCGACCTGGTCACGCAACCAGCTTTCCAGGAAGGGTTTCGCCGTGGTCCACAGGTCCAGCTGTGGGTAAAGCTGCCGCCCCAGACCTTCAACGTACAGCAGGGTCTTCTGCAGCAGCACCAGTTGCGGCTGCACTTCCATATTGAAACGGCGCGCGGTGTTAAACAAGTTCAACAGCACGTTGCCGAATGAAATCTCCGCCAGCGGCTTTTCAAAAATCGGCTCGCACACGGTGCGGATGGCAAATTCAAAGTCTTCCACGTTGGTATCGCGCGGCACCCAGCCGGAATCAACGTGCAGCTCCGCCACCTTGCGGTAATCGCGATTGAAGAAGGCGATAAAGTTTTCCGCCAGATAACGTTTGTCGTCTTTGTTCAGCGAGCCGACGATACCGCAGTCAATGCCGATATAGCGGGGATCTTCCGGATGCTCATAGCTGACAAAGATATTGCCCGGGTGCATATCGGCGTGGAAGAAGCTGTCGCGGAACACCTGAGTGAAGAACACCTGCACGCCGCGCTCGGCCAGCAGTTTCATATTGGTGCCCTGCGCTTCCAGCGTCGGAATATCCGACACCGGTATGCCGTAGATACGCTCCATCACCAACAGGCTCTCGCGACAGTAATCGGAATAGACCTCCGGCACGTACAGCATCGGGCTGCCGTCGAAATTACGCCGCAGCTGAATGGCGTTCGCCGCTTCACGCAGCAGGTTCAGCTCGTCCAGCAGGGTCTTCTCGTACTCGCGCACCACTTCACGCGGGCGCAGGCGGCGGCCGTCCGGCAACAGCTTCGGCACCCAGCCGGCCAGGCGGTACATCAGGCGCACGTCGGCCTTGATAATCGGTCCGATATCCGGCCGGATCACTTTCAGCACCACTTCCTTCCCGGTGGTTTTCAGGCGGGCGGTATGCACCTGCGCAATCGATGCCGAGGCCAGGGGTTGTTGTTCAAAGTCGTCAAACCACTCTTCCAGCGGCCCGCCCAGCGCCAGCTCGATATGCTTGCGCGCCAGCGCGCCGTCAAACGGCGCGACGCGGTCCTGCAACAGCGTCAGCTGGTCGGCAATGTGCGGTGGAAACAGATCGCGGCGCGTCGACATCATCTGGCCGAACTTGATCCATACCGGGCCCAGCTCCTGCAATGCCAGACGCAGACGCTCGCCCAACGGCTGATCCTTGTGCTTGTTCGGCATCCAGAACAGCAGACGCCGGCCAAAGCGCAGCGGCAGGGTCAGACGCATTTTAGGGATCAGCTCATCCAAGCCGTAGCTAAGAAAAACGCGAACGATAAAGTACAGGCGGCGTAATTCGCCAGGGGTCATCGCTTACCCTCCAACTTGTCCATACGGGCCAACAGGGATTCCAGACTGCGGGCTGCGGCGTCCACCTCTTCGTTGAACCACACCACTTCCAGCGGCCCCGGCGCAACGCGCCACTCTTCGGTCAGCGTTTCCGCCACGTAGCGCTGCTGACGCTGCAGGCCGGACTTCAGCAGACAGGCGCCTTTGCCCATCACCTGAGTAATGCCCTGTGCGGCAATATCGCCGACGTAGGGCGCCAGCCACTCCGCCGGATCCCACTCCGCCAAATCAAGCAGCCCAACCAGCTGTTGCACCACCTGGATATCGCCCTCAACAATCAGCTCGCCGCTGCGCATCAACGGCGACAGCTGCTGGCGATCGCGCAGCTTCAGCAGCACCGGGATGCGCGTCTGCACCGTGCAATCGGCATCATCTTCGGATTGCCCCAGCACGTCGACCCGCTGTTCGCTGAAAATCAGCACCAACGGCGCAGAAAACTCCTGCAGCTCAATCCGCAGCACCTTGCCGGCCAAGCGCTGACGCGCGGCCTTCATGCTGCGATCGCGGAACAGCAGGCTATTGAGCGACGTTTCCAACACGCCGGTCAGCAGCGGGGTTAACAGCATCGGCATGTCCATATCAGAACTTAAAGCCCCGGTGCAGCGCGACGATGCCGCCAGTCAGGTTGAAGTAGCTGACGTTGTCAAAGCCGGCATTCTGCATCATGCCTTTCAGGGTGTCCTGATCGGGATGCATGCGGATGGACTCCGCCAGATAGCGGTAGCTGTCCGGGTCTTTCACCACCAACTCGCCGATTTTTGGCAGCACGTGGAAGGAGTAGGCGTCGTAGGCCTTGCTCAGCGGCGCCAGCAGCGGCTTGGAAAACTCCAGCACCAGCAGACGGCCGCCCGGCTTCAGCACGCGGAACATCGAACGCAGCGCCTTGTCCTTATCGGTGACGTTGCGCAGGCCGAAAGAGATGGTGATGCAGTCGAAATAGTTATCCGGGAACGGCAGCGCTTCGGCATTGGCCTGCACGTAGTTGATGTTGCCGACGATGCCGCGGTCACGCAGCTTATCGCGCCCCATCTTCAGCATAGATTCGTTGATATCCGCCAGCACCACCTGCCCCTGTTCCCCGACCATGCGTGAGAACTTGGCGGCCAGATCGCCGGTGCCGCCGGCCAGATCCAGAACGCGCTGACCGCGGCGTACGCCGCTGCAATCAATGGTAAAACGCTTCCAGACCCGATGAATGCCGAATGACATCAGGTCATTCATTACGTCATATTTGGCCGCTACCGAGTGAAAAACATCGGCCACCATGGCCTGTTTTTCTTCACGCGCTACGGTACGAAAACCGAAATCTGTGGTTTCCTGCGATTGATCTGCCATTGTCTTGCCTGCTATTCAGTCAATTTTGTAGTTGTGGAGTGTACCAGAACCCCACGAAATACCCCACCTCGCCGCAGTGTTCATCCCTGCGACGCCGGGTCGGTAGCATCTTTTGCCTCTGCCGCCGGCAACCCGTCGGCGGCGTCATCGGCCGCCTGAGCGTCTTGCCGGTCCTGCTCGCAGGCCTGCTGCGCCAGCTGCGGGTTTATCGGCCGTTTCACCTCAACCCCCAAGGCGCGGAAGCCTTCAGTCTGACCGATAAGATTACCACGCCCTTCGCTGAGTTTGTTCATCGCCTGTCGATAGCTGCCCTGCGCCTTATCCAGACTTTGCCCCAGCGCCGACATATCATCGACAAACAAGCGCATTTTGTCGTACAACCGCGCCGCGCGGTCGGCAATGCGCTGAGCGTTCTGGCTCTGGTGCTCATAGCGCCACAGGTTGGTGATGGTACGCAGCGCCACCAGCAGCGTCGTCGGGCTGACCAGCATGATATTGTGCTTCAGGGCCTCGCTGATAAGCTCCGGCTCGCGGTCAATGGCCAGCAGGAACGCCGGCTCCACCGGAATAAACATCAGGACGTAGTCCAGCGAGCGCAGCCCCGGCAGCTGCTGGTAATCTTTCCGCCCCAGCAGCCGGATATGCCCGCGCAGGGAGGCGATATGCTCGCTCAGCGCGGCCTCGCGCTCCGCCTCATCCTCGCTGTTGAAGTAACGCTCGTAGGCCACCAGCGACATTTTGGCGTCGATCACCACGTCCTTCCCCTGAGGAAGACGCACGATCACGTCGGGCTGCATGCGGCTCTGATGATCCAGCCGCACGTTCACCTGAGTTTCGTATTCATGCCCTTCCCGCAGGCCGGAGGCCTCCAGCACCCGGCTGAGCACTACTTCACCCCAGTTGCCCTGCGTTTTGTTATCGCCTTTCAGCGCCTTGGTCAGGTTGATCGCCTCCCGCGCCATCTGCGCATTCAGCTGCTGTAGGTTGCGTATTTCGTGAGTCAGGGTGTGACGCTCCCGCGCTTCTTGGCCAAAGCTGTCCTGCACCTGGCGACGGAAGCCGTCCAACTGTTCGCGCAGCGGCAGCAGCAGCCGATCCAGGCTCTGCCGGTTCTGTTCATCCACCTTACGGCCGCTGTGTTCGAAGATGCGGTTCGCCAGGTTTTCAAACTGGGTGGTCAGCCGCTGCTCGCTGTTGATCAGCAGGCGCTGCTTCTCTTCGGCCGCCATACGCGTCTCTTCCAGGCGAATCGTCACCTCGCGCAGCTCGGCCTCCTGCATGCTGTTGATCTCGCGCTGGGCGCGCAGCTCCTGATTAAGCTGCTCGCACTCGCCGCGCCAGTGTTCAAGCTGCTGCAGCTTCTCCCGCGCGGCGGCGAACTGCCCGTGCAAATTACGCAGGTCCAAATCGTTTTGCCGCAGCTGCTGCTCCTGGCGCTGCGCCGCCTCCTGACGCGCCGCAAGCTCCTGTTGCGCCTGCTGCAGAGACTGCTCCAGCAATCGCAGCTCCGTTTCGTGATGCGCCTGGTTTTGCTGCAGCCGCAAACTGGCGATCAACCACCCCAGCAGCATGCCGATCACCACGCCACCAATACCGTATACCAAGCTGGTATCCACCCTGCCTCCCGTTAAACCGTACCGTCCGGCGCATCGCGCCCGCTGCCCGTCACGTTAAGGGGAGACTGTATGGATGTCCAGTTAGAATTTTATCTGGCGCGCAATTATGCGCAACGCTGCGCAAACTAGGCAAACCACTGGCTTAACCACTTGATACCGAACGCGCCCGGCGCAAGAATGCCGAACGCCCAGATCATCGCCGACGTCAGGTTAGCCAGTTGGAAATAGCGCTGCGGCATGGCGCAGATACCGCCGACCAGCGGCACCACCGCCCGCAGCGGGCCGAAGAAGCGGCCGAAGAAAATGCCCAGCACGCCCCAGCGCTCAAAGAACGCGTGGCCGCGCACCAGCAGCTGCGGGTTGCGCGACAGTGGCCACATATGGGCCACGCGATCCTGATAGTGGTAGCCGACCCAGTAAGAGAGCCAGTCGCCAAAGAATGCGCCGGCCGCCGCCGCCGCCCAGATCGGCCAAAAAGCGATGCCGCTTTCCCCAATCAGCGCGCCCAGCGCCAGCAGGATCACCGTTGCCGGCAGCAGCAGGGAAAGAAATGCCAGCGATTCGCCGAAGGCCAGGAAAAAAATGATGGGGATGGCCCAGCCCTCGTGCTGCCGCACGACGTCGCTGACCCAGTGAATAACGTCGTTGAGACTCAAAGACGGGCTCCTTTACGGCGCAGTGTTAACATTCAGCCTTATGCTCGCCGGCGCAGGTTAAACCCCGGCTAAACGCGGCGATGATTGCCGCCGTCTCACAACGGCGGGCCACCGATATCGCTCCGGGCCGGCGTTACTCGAGGTAGCGCGCCTGCAGCGCGGCGCGCTGGTCGGCGCCCAGGCCATACTCCGCCTCCAGCCAGCGGTCGGTGCTGCCATACTGTTCACAGATACGGCCCAGCGCCGTCATCAGAAACTCTTCGCGGGCGCTCAGCACGTAGGCGAACTGCGCCAGCGCAGACTCGTTCAGGCGCACCGACAGCTGATCCAGCATCTGTTCGCGGAAGGCGGCCAGCGTGGTTTCCGTCAGCAGGTAGTCTTCCACCACCGTGGCCTCGTCCGCACCCAGTGCAAACAGCACCAGCGCGGAGCCGACCCCGGTACGGTCCTTGCCGACCGCACAGTGCTGCACAATGGCGCCTTCCGCCGGGTTGCTCAGCAGATCCGTCAGCTGCCTGTAAGCGGCGTTGCCGAACGGCAGGCGGCGATACAGCTCCAGCATAAAGGCGCGCGCATCGAACGTCGCCAGCGTCTCGCTGGTGAGTTTTTCCAGATTGGCGTTCACTTCATTGCTCAGCGGGTTGGCGGGAAAATGATGATACTGCGCGCCCTGCCACAGGATGTCCGGCTTGGCCTGCACCTCGTCGCTATCGCGGTAGTCCAGCACCGAGCGCACCGGGACGCCCGCCAGATAGGTGCAGTCGTTTTCCGTCAGGCGCTCCAGCGAACCGGAGCGAAACAGCAGGCCACGCTTGATGCGGCGTCCGTCGGCAGCGCTGTTGCCGCCTAAGTCACGAAAGTTGATGCCGCCATCCAGGGGCGCAAGCGAGGGGTGAAGCAGAATTTGGGCGGTCATAGACATCCTCTTGATTATTGTCTGAGAAAGCGCCAACGCAGCGTGTAGACAAAGCGGGCGGACGCTGAAAGCTATACCCTAAATAATTCAAGTTGCGACAACAGACAAGAGAGGATCGCCGAAAATGCGCAAAACTTTTCACCGCCGGCTGCGCCGCAGCTTGCTGGCTGACGGGGCGTTGAACAGGTAGCCAGGGGGAAACGGGCCGCGCAGCGGCCCGTAAAAAACAGCGGATTACAGCAGGCGACGCGCCGCGTCCACCACGATCTGCACCGCTTTGCTTTCGGTCTGTTTCATGGTTTCTGCATCAGGGATTTCCTGCTGGGTGCGGTTAACGATGACCCCGGCCACCATACCGGCGCGCAGGCCCTGGCTGGCGCACATGGTCAGCAGCGTGGCGGATTCCATTTCATAGTTCATCACGCCCATTGCCTGCCACTCTTCCATCGAGCCTTTAAAGCGGCTGACCACGCGGCCTGAATAGGTGTCGTAACGCTCCTGCCCCGGGTAAAAGGTATCGGAAGAAGCGGTGACGCCGATATGGGTCACGGCGCCGTTGTCCTTGGCCGCATCCACCAGCGCGGTGGTGCAGGCAAAATCGGCCACGGCCGGGAACTCCATCGGTGCAAAGTGCAGGCTGGCGCCGTCCAAGCGCACCGCCGCGGTGGTCACCAACACGTCGCCGACGTTGATATCAGGCTGAATGGCGCCGGTGGTGCCGATACGCAGAAACGTACGGATCCCCAGCTGCGCCAGCTCTTCCACGGCGATGGAGGTCGACGGCCCGCCGATACCGGTGGAACACACGATCACCGCTTTACCATCCAGCTCCGCGCGCCAGCTGGTAAATTCACGATGGGACGCCAAATGCACCGGGTTCTCCATCAGTTTGGCAATTTTTTCTACGCGCTGCGGGTCGCCGGGAACAATTGCCAGCTGAGCCCCTTGTAAATCGTTTTTGGTGAGGCCGAGATGAAAAACATCAGACTGAGACATACGAGACTCCTCATAAATCAGGATTATTGGGAGGAACAAAAAAGCACTCTACTGAAAATTCCTGCCATTTTTAGTGATTAACATCACTACGGAAGAAGAAACAGTTGGCAATCTACATATTTTATGTGATTTAAATCACATTAATAATCCCAAATAGCCATGTTTTCACTGGCTCAAGCATAGCCGACAAACGCCACAAAACGGCGATGACAAGCGGCCGTCTTGTTATCTATAGTTAATCTTTGCTCCGCTTCTCTCTTGGATGGAGACCGCCATGAAAACCGAACACACGATGACACTCGCACCGGTGCAGGGAAGCTTCGCCCCTGCCGCCGAGCCGTTGACCGAGACAACCATTTATACTGACGACCAGGGCATTCACGCCGGAGAAACCACTATTCCTTCTCAGGGCGACGATCTGCCAGCCTACATCGCCAAACCGGCCAACCACCAAGGACCTTTCCCGGTGGTACTGGTGGTGCAGGAAATTTTCGGCGTCCATCAGCATATTCAGGATCTCTGCCGCCGGCTGGCGAAAGAAGGTTACCTGGCGATTGCCCCGGAGCTGTACTTCCGACAGGGCGACGCCGCCGACCACAGCGAGATCGACGATCTGCTGAAAAATCTGGTCAGCAAAGTGCCGGACAATCAGGTACTGGCGGATCTGGATCACGTCGCCCACTGGGCCACCCGACACGGCGGCGATGCCAGCAAGCTGGCCATCACCGGTTTTTGCTGGGGCGGACGCATTACCTGGCTGTACGCCGCGCACAATCCGCAGCTGAAGGCCGCGGTCGCCTGGTATGGCAAGCTGCTGGGTGAGAAGACGCTGAATTCGCCCAAGCACCCGGTGGATATCGCCAGCCATCTGTCGACGCCGGTGCTGGGGCTGTACGGCGGTCAGGACAGCGGTATCCCGCTGGAGAGCGTGGAAAGCATGCGCCAGGCGATCCGCGCCGCCAACGCCGATGCGGAAATCGTGGTTTACCCGGAGGCCGGCCACGCCTTTAACGCAGACTATCGCCCCAGCTATAACGCCGAGGCTGCGCAGGACGGCTGGCAGCGCATGCTGGCATGGTTTATCCAGCACGGCGTGGTCGGTGTGAAATAACGCCGTACGAACGTCTCCTCACGCCAACAGCGGCAAAAAAAGGGCGCCGCAGCGCCCTGAATCCTGTTGCCCGCTGGCTCACGCGTTTTCACGCAGGCGCTGCGCCGCCAGTACCATATTCGCCAGCGACTGACGGGTCTCCGGCCAGCCGCGGGTTTTCAGGCCGCAGTCCGGGTTCACCCACAGACGCTCCGCCGGGATGTTCTGCGCCGCTTTGCGCAGCAGCGCCTCAATCCACTCCACGCTCGGTACGTTAGGTGAGTGAATGTCATACACGCCCGGCCCGATTTCGTTCGGGTATGCGAACTCTTTGAAGGCTTCCAGCAGATCCATATCGGAACGTGAGGTTTCGATGGTGATCACATCCGCGTCCAGCGCCGCAATGGAGTCCATGATGTCGTTAAACTCGCAGTAACACATATGGGTGTGGATCTGCGTGTCGTCGCTCGCCACCGCGGCGTTCAGCTTGAAGGCGTCCACCGCCCAGTTCAGATATGCCGCCCAGTCGGAGCGGCGCAGCGGCAGCCCTTCGCGCAGCGCCGGTTCGTCAATCTGGATGATGCCGATGCCGGCTTTTTCCAGGTCGGCCACTTCGTCGCGCAGCGCCAGCGCAATCTGTTTGGCGATGGTTTCCCGCGTAACGTCTTCGCGCGGGAACGACCAGCACAGAATAGTCACCGGCCCGGTCAGCATGCCTTTAACCGGTTTGTCGGTCAGCGACTGGGCGAATTTGGCCCACTCGACGGTAATGGCTTGCGGACGGCTGACGTCGCCGATAATCACCGGCGGCTTCACGCAGCGGGAACCGTAACTCTGCACCCAGCCGTTTTGCGTAAACACAAAGCCGTCGAGGTTTTCACCAAAGTATTCCACCATGTCGTTACGCTCGGCTTCGCCGTGCACCAGCACGTCCAGGCCCAGGCGCTCCTGCTCGACAATCGCCTGTTTGATGTGTTCGCCGATGCTGGTGCGATAGTTGCTGCCGTCCAGCCGCCCCTGTTTGAAATCAAGACGCAGCCCGCGGATCTCGGTGGTCTGCGGGAATGAACCGATGGTGGTGGTCGGCCAGGCCGGCAGGTTGAAGCGTTGACGCTGCGCATCGGCGCGCTGCGGATAAGGGCTGTTACGCTCGCTGTCCTGCGCAGTGACCGCCGCCAGACGCTGTTCCACCTGCGCATTATGCACCCGGCTGGAGTGGCGACGGGCGCGGATTGGCGCGCTGTAGGCGTCCAGCTGCGCCTGCTTGTCCGCATCCGGAGCGTTCAGCGCCGCGCTCAGCAGCGCCAGCTCCGCACATTTCTGCAGGGCGAAGGCAAACCAGCTTTTCACTTCGTCGTCGAGGCGCGTTTCCACGCTCAGGTCGATGGGGCTGTGCAGCAGCGAGCAGGAGGAGCCGATCCACAGCGGGCGGCGGCCTGCCAGCGGCCGCAGGCTCTCGAACCAGCGACTCAGATCGGCGCGCCATACGTTGCGGCCGTTAATCACCCCCAGCGACAGCAGCCACTCCTGCGGCAATGCGTCGTTCAGCGCTTCGATATCGTCATTGCCCGCCACCAGATCGACATGCAGTCCCTGTACCGGCAGCGCGCGGATGGTGTCCAGATTATGGCCGACGCTGTCGAAATAGGTGGTCAGCAGCAGCTTTACCCGGCCCTGCAGCGCCTGATACGCCGGCTGGTAGGCGTCCAACCACGCTTGCGGCAGTTCCAGCACCAACGCCGGTTCGTCGATTTGCACCCACTCCACGCCGCGCTTGGCCAGTTCCGCCAGCACCTGCTGATAAACCGGCAGAATAGCCGGCAGCAGCGTCAGGCGGTCAAACGCCTCACCCTTCACTTTACCCAGCCACAGATAGGTCAGCGGCCCCAGCAGCACCGGCTTGATGTTATGCCCCAGCGCCAGCGCTTCGTCCACTTCCTCCAGCAGCTGCGTCCAGCCCAGTTGGAACTGCTGGCCCTGGTGGAATTCCGGCACGATGTAGTGATAGTTGGTGTTAAACCATTTGGTCATTTCCCCCGCCGCCGCCGGCTCGCCGGTGGGCGCACGGCCGCGGGCGATGCGGAACAGCGTATCCAGATCGACGGTACCATCCTGGTTGTGATGACGCGCCGGCACGTTGCCCAGCAGCAGGCTGGTGGTCAGTACGTGATCGTACCAGGCGAAGTCGCCGACCGGCAGCAAATCCACGCCGGCCTGTTGTTGCTGCTGCCAGTGACGCGCGCGCAGCTCACGGCCCACGGCCAGCAGCTCTTCCTGCGTCGAATTACCTGCCCAGTAGCTTTCCTGCGCTTTTTTCAGCTCGCGACGTAGCCCAACGCGTGGAAAACCCAGAGTGTGATTCAAAATTGTCATCGTCTTTTCCCCATTGTGGCCCAGACAAATGGGCACTTAGCCGTCTAGATGTTTACACATCCATAATCAACAGGTACTGTAGTCACCACAAGCGCAAATTATTCACTGTCACCGTGAAGGACTCTCATGATCGAACTTAAACACTTACGGACGCTGCAGGCACTGCGTAATACCGGCTCGTTAGCCGCCGCGGCCGCCCAACTCCATCAGACTCAGTCTGCCCTGTCGCATCAGTTCAGCGATTTGGAACAGCGTCTGGGCTTTAAGCTGTTTGTTCGCAAAAGCCAGCCGCTGCGCTTTACCGCCCAGGGGGAGATCCTGTTGCAGCTGGCGGAGCAGGTGCTGCCGCAGATCCAGCAGGCGCTGCAGGCCTGTCATGAGCCGCATCAGACCACGCTGCGCATCGCCATTGAATGCCACAGCTGCATCCAGTGGCTGACGCCGGCGCTGGACAACTTCCGCCTGCGCTACCCGCAGGTCGTGATGGATTTTAAATCCGGCGTCACCTTCGACCCGCAGCCGGCCCTGCAGCAGGGCGAGCTGGATCTGGTGATGACCTCCGATATTCTGCCGCGCAGCGGCCTGCACTATTCGCCGATGTTTGATTTTGAGGTGCGTCTGGTGCTGGCGCCGGATCACCCGCTGGCCGGTAAACCGCAGATCACGCCGGAGGATTTAAGCGATGAAACGCTGATGATTTACCCGGTACAGCGTCAGCGGCTGGATATCTGGCGCCACTTCCTGCAGCCGGCCGGCATCAGCCCGGCACTGAAAAGCGTCGATAATACGCTGCTGCTGATTCAGATGGTGGCGGCGCGCATGGGTCTCGCCGCGCTGCCGCACTGGGTGGTGGAGAGCTTTGAACGTCAGGGGCTGGTGATCACCAAAACCCTGGGCGACGGCCTGTGGAGCCGGCTGTACGCCGCGGTGCGCGACGGCGAACAGCGTCAGGCGATCACCGAAGCGTTTATTCGTTCCGCCCGTCAGCACGCCTGCGACCATCTGCCGTTCGTGCGCGACGCCGCACGCCCTAATGCCGCGCCGCCCGTCGCCAAACCGCTGGCGCCGCAACCGTGAACGACATAAAAAAACCCCGGCGATATCGTCCGGGGCGTTCAATCGTTAAAACTGCGCTTTGGGCGCCACCCAGCGGCGGTGCACCCACAGCGAAGCGCAAATCACCGCGCCGCCGATAATAAAGCTCGGCCAGTGCGGCTGCTGCTGCCAGATAGCCAGATTAACCAGCAGCCCGGCCGGCACGTGCATGTTGTTCATTATGCCAAGGGTGCCGGCATCCACCTGCGTCGCGCCGTAGTTCCACATAAAATAGCCCAGCCCCGACGCCACGACGCCCAGCCAGACCAGAATGCCCCACTGCAGACCGGTGGTCGGCAGCTGTTGCGGGTTGCCCCACAGCAGCCAGGCCGCAATGGCCACCACCAGCGCTCCCAGATAGAACCAGGAAAACGCGGTGTGCTGCGGCAGCGGATGCACTTCCATCAGGCGCTTATAGCCAACGATGCCAATGGCAAAGCTGATATTGGCCGCCTGCACCAGCAGCAGCCCCAGCCAGAAATGCTCACTCAGCTGGTGATAGCGGATAATCGCCGCCCCCAGCACCGCCAGCAGGGCGCTGAACATATAGCCCCAGCGCAGGCGCCGACGGCTGAGCAGATCGTAGATCAGCGTGATATACAGCGGCGTCAGCACGGTAAACAGCAGGAACTCCGGCACCGTCAGATATAAAAAGGCGCGG
Organism: Serratia sp. FGI94; assembly: GCF_000330865.1. Taxonomy (NCBI): domain Bacteria; kingdom Pseudomonadati; phylum Pseudomonadota; class Gammaproteobacteria; order Enterobacterales; family Yersiniaceae; genus Serratia; species Serratia sp. FGI94. Next base: position 221,683 of record NC_020064.1, on the reverse strand, counting down.
AAGCTGAACAGGTACATAATGCCCAGCTGGCAGGCGCCCACCAGCATATACAGCAGGATCACCCGCCCCTTGAGGTTGCGCCAGCGCAGAAACGGCAGGAACACCACGGCCGCAAGGCCGATACGGATCAGCACCGAAAACCAGCTGTCCACCTGACCCGCGAGATATTCGCCAATCAGGCTAAAAGAGAATGCCCATAAAATGGTAGTAATAACCAGCAGTAGCACGACGGGAACTTCCTATGCACGGTAAAAACAGCGATTGTAACGGATGGCAGCACCCAATGCGGCACGAATAAGGTTTACGTGTGAGCAATAATCCATCACGCGGCAATTTTACCGCTTTGCGTTAAGCTTAAACCAACGGGAGGAGTGAATGATGAAAGACAAACTCTGGGGCATCGTGCTCCTGCTGCTGGCGACCGCACCGGCGGCGGAAAACGGCGTCACAACGCTGAGCGGGCAGCAGCAGTTCCTCAATCAGCGTACGCAGCAACAGCAGCAGCAACGGGTGCTGAACAATCAGCAGCTGGATCAGCGCCGCCTGCAGCAGCAGCGGCAGTTTGACAACAATCAGCAGCGCCTGCGGCAAATGACGCCGAACGGCAGCCAGACGTTGCCGAACGGCAATCAGCCCCGCAATCCGTTCGACCGCACTACGCCGGCGGTGCCCACCGCCCCGCAGCCGGCCGGCGCGCGTTAATTAAAAATCTGCGCCGATCAGATCGATTCGGTCGGTGCAGATGCAATCCACGCCCCAGTCCAGCAGCTGCCGCGCCCGGTCAGGACGGTTGACGGTATACGCCAGAATCCGCAGCCCGGCCTGCTTCAGCGCCTGCACCCGCTCGGCGGTCAGCGCCCGATGCGCGATATGCAGCGACACGCAGCCCAGTTGGTCGGTCAGTGCGCACCAGTCATCCTGCCAGCGTTCCAGCAACAGCCCGCGCGGCAGCGTCGGCTCTGCCGCCTGCGCCGCCGCCAACGCCGCCACGGAGAAAGACGAAAGCAGCGGATCGGTCTGCCCCTGCCACAGCTGGCGCGCCGCCTGCGCCACCCGCCGTCCGGTTTCCTCATCCGCACCGTGGGTAGGTTTAATTTCAATATTGGCCATCATGCCGTGCTGCCGGCAGCGCTGCGCCACCTCGGCCAGCAGCGGCAGCCGTTCGCCCTTAAACGCCGCGCCGTACCAGTTGCCGGCATCCAGCTGCGCCAGTTTGTCCCACGGCAGCTCGCCCGCCACGCCCCAGCCGTTGCTGGTTCTGTCCAGCGTGTCGTCGTGCAGCAGGAAGATCTGTCCGTCCTGCGCCAGCTTGGCGTCAAACTCAATCATCTTATGGCCGTGGCGCGCGCCGACGTCGATCGCCGCCAGGGTGTTTTCCGGCGCCAGAGAACCGCCGCCGCGGTGGGCGACAATGGGAGGGTAAGGCCAGGCTTGGGTCATCATTCCATCCGTAATCCGCGTTGAGTATCAAAAAAGTGCCGCGCCTGCGCCGGCAGCTGTCACTATAACGTGCTGCCCGGCGCCGGCGGGGTTACAGCGAACGGCGCAGGCGCGCCACCGCTTCCTGCATCTCCTGTTCGCTGGCGGTGGCAAACGACAGGCGGAACGTGGCGCGGTCCGGACGGTTGGCGAAGAAGTATTCCCCCGGCACAAACACCACGCCGTTGGCCAGCGTGGCGTTCAGCCATTCGGTGGCGTTAAACGGCTGGCGGAAACGCGCCCACAGGAACATGCCGCCTTTCGGCATATCGAAGTCAATGACGTCGCCCAGCTCGCTGCGTACCAGCCCGGCCAGCAGTTCGCCTTTTTGCTGGTAGGCGCGACGAATGGTGTCAATCTGCGCCGGCAGGCGGCCAAGGCCCAGATAGCATTCGACGATGCTCTGCGACAGCGCGCTGGCGTGCAGATCCGCCGCCTGCTTGATAATCGCTACCTTCTGCAGCAGCAGCGGCGGCAGGATCGCCCAGCCCAGACGCAGGCCCGGCGCCAGAATTTTCGAGAAGGTCGAGGTGTAAATCACGTTGTCGGTATGGCCCAGCAGCTGCTGCGCCACCTGGTACAGCGTGGCGTTGCGCTCCTCGGTAAAGCGCAGCTCGCCGTAAGGGTCATCCTCAATAATCAGGAAGTTATGCTCCGCCGCCAGCCTGACCAGCTGTTCACGGCGCGCGGCGCTCAGCGTCAGGCCACTCGGGTTGCCGAACGTCGGCACCACGTACACCCCTTTGATGCGCTGCGTCTTCAGCAGCTCGGCCAGCTCATCCACCACCATGCCATCGCTGTCGGACGATACCGACATCACCGTCGCTTCCGCCAGCTCCAGCGTCTGCAGCGCCGCCAGATAGGTCGGGCTCTCCACCACAAACACATCGCCCGGGTTAACCACGGTGCGCATCACCAGATCCAGCGCCTGCTGCGAGCCGGCGGTGACCATCACGTCTTCCGGCCGCGCCTGCACGCCGCGTTCGGCGCACAGCGTGCAGATACGCTCGCGCAGCAGCGGGCTGCCTTCGGTCAGACCGTACTGGAAGGCGCTTTTCGGCTGTTCGGTAATCGCCTGTTGCGTGGCGATGCTCAGCCCTTCAAAATCAAACAGCGCGTCGGAAGGGATGCCGCCCGCCAGCGAGATGACGCCCGGCATTTTGCTTTGTTTGAGTAATTCACGGATAGCGGAGCTTTTGACGTTGATAATACGTTGGGCGAGAAGTCCTTCAGTGTTCATGATTTATCTTTTTATCTCGTAATCGGTAAGAAAAGGGGCGCGCGACAGGCGCCCCGACGCCCCGGACAGTACCGGGGTCAGCCCCCCAGATAGGCGGAGCGAACGGCTTCGTTTGCTAACAATGCGGCTCCCGTATCTTCCAACACCACGCGGCCGTTTTCCAGTACATAACCGCGATCCGCCAGCTTTAACGCCTGATTGGCGTTCTGCTCCACCAGGAAGATGGTCATCCCCTCGGCGCGCAGCTGCTCAATGGTGTCGAAAATCTGCTGGATAACGATCGGCGCCAGTCCGAGCGACGGTTCATCCAGCAGCAGCAGTTTCGGCTGGCTCATCAGCGCCCGGCCGATGGCCAGCATCTGCTGCTCGCCGCCGGACATGGTGCCGGCGCGCTGCCCGCGGCGCTCCCGCAGGCGCGGGAACAGCTGGAATACCCGCTCCAGCCGCTGCAGATACTGCGGGCGGGCGGCGAAAAAGCCGCCCATCGCCAGGTTCTCTTCCACCGTCATGCGCGCGAACACCCGCCGCCCTTCCGGCACGATGGCCACCGCCTCGCGCATTATGCGCGACGTCGGCCAGCGGGTAATGTCCTGATCCAGCAGCGTGATCGTTCCCTCGCTGGCGCGCGGTTCGCCGCACAGCGTGCCCAATAACGTGGTCTTGCCGGCGCCGTTGGCGCCAATCAGCGTAACGATCTCCCCCTGCCGGATGGTCAGGCTGACCTGATGCAGCGCCTGAATCTTTCCGTAATGGGCGCTGACCTGATTAAACGACAGCATCATGATTATGCTTCCCCCAGATACGCCCGGATCACATCCGGGTTATGGCGAATTTGTTCCGGTGTGCCCTGCGCCAACGGCGCGCCCTGATTCACCACATAGATCCGGTCGGAAATCCCCATCACCAGTTTCATATCATGCTCAATCAGCAGCACCGAGACCTGATGCTGAGTGCGCAGTTCGACAATCAGCCGATCCAGCTCGGCGGTCTCCTTCGGGTTCAGCCCCGCCGCCGGCTCATCCAGCATCAGCAGTTCAGGGCGCGTCACCATACAGCGGGCGATCTCCAACCGGCGCTGCTGGCCGTAGGCCAGATTGCCCGCCGAGCGGTTGGCCATCTCCAGCAGGCCGACGCGCTCCAGCCACAGCGCCGCCCGCTCGCGCGCGTCGGCCTCGGCGCGGCGAAAAGATGGGGTTTTCAGCAGCCCGGCGAACACGCCGCTCTGCAAATGCTGATGCTGCGCCACCAGCAGGTTTTCCACCACCGTCATTTCGCGGAACAGACGCACGTGCTGGAAGGTGCGTACCACGCCCAGCCGGGCGATCGCCTGGCCGGACAGCCCCGCCAGCTGGCGTTCCCGCAGGCGAATCGCGCCGCTGGTCGGGCGGTAAAAACCGGTCAGGCAGTTGAAGATGGTGGTTTTGCCTGCGCCGTTCGGGCCGATCAGCGAGACGATCTCTCCCTGATTCAGCGTCAGGCCGACATTGTTTACCGCCAGCAGGCCGCCGAAACGCATCGACAGCCCCTCGACCGTCAGCAAAGGTTGTGCGCTCATGGCTGATCCTCCTTCGCCGCCTGGATATCCGCCGCCTTCAGCTTCATCTGCGGGCGTTTCATCGGCAGCAGCCCCTGCGGACGCCAGATCATCATCAGCACCATTAGCGCCCCCAGCAGCAGCATGCTGTACTCGTTTAAATCCCGCATCATCTCCCGCGACACCACCAGCAGAATCGCCGCCAGAATCACCGCAAACTGCGAGCCCATGCCGCCCAGCACCACGATCGCCAGCACAAACGCCGATTCGGCGAAGGTGAAGGACTCCGGGCTGACAAACCCCTGCCGCGCGGCAAACAGCGTACCGGCAAAACCGGCGAAGGCGGCGCTGATGGTAAACGCCGTCAGCTTGATTCTGGTCGGACTCAGGCCCAGCGAACGGCAGGCAATCTCATCCTCGCGCAGCGCCTCCCAGGCGCGCCCCAGCGGCATGCGCAGCAGGCGGTTGATGACGAACAGCGTCAGCACCACCAGCAGCAACGCCACCAGATAGAGGAAGATAATGCGGTCGCTGGGATCATATTTCAGGCCGAAGACGTTGTGGAAGGTATCCCAGCCGCCGTCGCGCGCGCTGCGGCTGAACTCCAGTCCGAACAGGGTCGGTTTCGGGATCTGGCTGATGCCGTTCGGCCCGCCGGTAATCTCGGTATTGTTCAGCAGCAGAATGCGCACGATCTCACCGAAGCCCAGCGTGACGATCGCCAGATAGTCGCCGCGCAGGCGCAACACCGGAAAGCCCAGCAAAAAGCCGAACGCCGCGGTCACCATCCCCGCCAGCGGCAGGCTTTCCCAGAACCCCAGGCCGTAATAGTGGTTAAGCAGCGCATAGGTGTAGGCGCCGATGGCGTAAAAACCGCCGTAGCCCAGCACCAGCAGGCCGGACAGCCCCACCACCACGTTCAGCCCCAGCCCCAGCATCACGTAGATCAGCGTCAGGGTGGCGATATCCACCGTGCCGCGCGACACCAGAAACGGCCAGGCGACGGCGGCAACAATCAGCAGCGCCGCCAGCAGTTTCTGTCGCGGCGTGGTGCCGTCAAAACTCGGCAACACCCAAGACGGGCCGCTGACTTTACTCAGCCCCTGCTGCAACAGCGGGCGCAGCAGCTGGAAGACAAACACCAGCGCACAGCCGATGCCGATCCACATCCAGCGCACTTCCGCCGCGCCGCGCACCACCAGTTTGGTGCCGTCGAGGCCCAGCTGCATCCCCATCAGAAAAGCGGCCATCACAAACAGCACCGCCGCGGCGATCAGGGCGTTAAGCAGATTGAGTTTCATACCTTCTCAACCTCCGGACGGCCCAGAATGCCGGTCGGCATCACCAGCAGCACCACGATCAGCAGGGCGAATGACACCACGTCTTTATATTCGGTGCTCAGGTAAGCCGAGGTCAGCGCTTCGGCCACGCCCAGCACCAGGCCGCCGATCATCGCGCCGGGAATGCTGCCGATGCCGCCCAGCACCGCGGCGGTAAAGGCCTTCATCCCGGCCATAAAGCCGATATACGGGTTAATCACGCCGTAGAACTGCCCCAGCAGCACGCCGGCCACCGCCGCCATCACCGCGCCGATCACGAAAGTCAGCGAGATCACCCGATCGGTGTTAATGCCCAGCAGGCTGGCCATTTTTAAATCTTCCGCACAGGCGCGGCAGGCGCGCCCCATGCGCGAATAGCGGATAAACAGCGTCAGCGCCAGCATCGCTACAAATGTAACCAGCCAGATAGTGAGCTGCATGGTGCTGACGGTGGCGGCAAAGCCGTTGCTCTCCCCCAGCACCCAGCGACCGGTCACCAGGCTCGGCAGGGCCAGATCGCGCGAGCCCTGGGTCAGGCTGACGTAGTTTTGCAGGAAGATCGACATGCCGATGGCGGAGATCAGCGCGATCAGACGTTTGGAATAGCGCACCGGCTTATAGGCCACCCGCTCGATGCTCCAGCCGTAGGCGCTGGCGATGACGATCGACACCAGAAACGCCGCGCCGATCAGCAGCCAGCCGGCGTCAATGCCGAACATCATCAGCGCGGCGATGACGATAAACGAGACGTAGCTGCCGATCATGTACACTTCGCCGTGGGCGAAGTTAATCATGCCGATGATGCCATACACCATGGTGTAGCCGATGGCGATCAGGGCATAGGTGCTGCCCAGCGTCACTCCGTTGAACATTTGCTGCAGGAAGTAGAGAAACTGCTCAGACATACGCGGACCCTCGACTGCGCGTTGAGTGCAGGGCGCGACAGGCCGCGCCCACGCTTGCCGGGATGCGCCTTCCCCCGGCAAGGCTGCAACGTGAAAGACGAAAGGTCGGTTATTTCACCGGCGTCGAGGTGCCATCGGCGTGCCATTCGAAGACGCCGAACTCGAAGCCTTTGAGATCGCCCTTCTCATCCCAGCTCAGCGGCCCCATCACGGTATCCACCGGCTTGGCTTTCAGATCCTTGACGATCTCCTCCGGCTCCCGGCTACCGCTGCGCTCCATGCCGGTGGTCAGCGCCTGCAGCGCCGCGTAGGTGGTCCAGACGAACGGGCCGGTCGGATCCTGCTTTTTGGCCTTCAGCGCATCGACCACCGCTTTGTTGGCCGGCACCTGATCGTAACGCTTCGGCAGCGTCACCAGCATGCCTTCCGACGCCGCGCCGGCGATGTTCGACAGCGAAGAGTTGCCCACCCCTTCCGGACCCATAAAGCGGGTCTTCAGCCCGGCCTGTTTAGCCTGGCGCAGAATCTGCCCCATTTCCGGGTAGTAGCCGCCGAAGTAGACAAAGTCCACGTTCTCTTTTTTCAAGCGGGCGACCAGCGTGGAGAAGTCTTTATCGCCGGCGGTGATGCCCTCGAACATTACCGGCTTCACGCCCGCTTTCTGCAGGCTGTCGCGCACCGCGCGCGCCAGGCCTTCCCCGTACTGCTGTTTATCGTGCACCACGGCGATCCGCTGCGGCTTCAGGGTTGCCATAATATATTTGGCGGCGGTCGGCCCCTGATCGGAGTCCAGCCCGGTAGTGCGCATGATCATCTGGTAACCGCGGGTGGTCAGATCGGCATTGGTGGCCGCCGGCGTAATCATGATCACCCCTTCGTCTTCATAGATATCCGACGCCGGTTGGGTGGAGGAGGAACACAGATGGCCGATCACATAGCGGATGCCGTCGTTGATCACTTTGTTGGCGACCGCCACCGCCTGCTTCGGATCGCAGGCGTCGTCATATTCGACCGCCACCAGCTTGTCGCCCTTGATGCCGCCCTTGGCGTTGATATCGGCGATCGCCTGACGCGCGCCGGTAAACTCCATATCGCCGTACTGCGCCACCGGGCCGGACATCGCCCCGACGACCGCCACTTTAATCTCTTCCGCCAGCGCGCCGTGGCCGATCGCCATGGCGATACCCGCGGCCAACCATGCCTTACCCTTGGTTACTTTCATCCGCATAATCCCCGTCTGTTGTTGTGTGTGAAGCTATCCGTTGTGTTGCCATGCCGACGCATTAGCGCTTTATTCATAAGTAATAATGACTTAGGCATTTAAACGGCAAGATATTGTTATAAGACCTTATTTTTCATGCCATTAAACAGGAATTTTCTTCTGCAAATCAACTTGACCATCCAGAAACAAGCGATGTAAACAGGATAAAGTATGGATGAAATATGAGCTATTTCCTCCCTTATGCAGTGCGTTAAACTAGTTAACAATCTATTTACTAATTTTTTACTCGGAAAATCACCGTGCTGAAAAACATTCTGCGAACCCGCCGTACAGAAAAAGTTACACATAGTGACCAGCAAGATCTATTACACTGACGCCATCGCTAATTTGTCCGGAAATGTTGCATGAAACTCACTATCGAACGGTTAACCGCGCTGTCCGCACAGGACCTGATTGACCTTGGAAAAATCTGGCCGCATCAGACGCCAGAGCAGTGGCAATCCTGGTTAAGCGACGGGCGGGCGCTGTTCGGCGCGCGTTTTAACGAACGCCTGTTAGGGGCGGTCAAGGTTTCGCTGGATGGCGACACGGCGCAGCTGCACGACCTGCTGGTACGCGATGTTACCCGCCGCCGCGGCGTCGGCCTCTACCTGGTGCAGGATATGCAGCGCCAGCTGCCGCAGGCGACCCGCTGGCAGCTCTCCACCGCCGATCTCGCCGCCCGTGAGCGCGGCGAGGTGGAAAACTTTATGCGCGCCTGCGGCTTCAGCGCGCAAGGCGATATCTGGCAGAAATGAAACGCTGGGCGGCGGCGCTGCTGCTGATTCTGCTGGCCCTTTGCGCCTGGTTCACCGGGCGCTATCAGGCGCTGTCCGCACCGCCGGTCTGGGATCAGCAGGTTTATCTGTGGCAACGAGTCTGGAGCGCACAGCACGCGCCGGCGCTGGCCGCCAGCCGCGATCTGTTTTCCAGCCTGCGTATCCTCGCCCTGCAGCTGCATCCGCGCGAAGGGCTGCGGGTGATGCCGCTTGATAGCGCGCTGCTGAAACAGGACGGCCGCCCGCTGTGGCTGGTGGCGCGTCTGGACGGTTCGCAGCCGCAGTGGGATGAAGAACGGTTGAATCACCGCCTGCTGCAGCTGTTGCAGCAATACCGCGCCGCCGGGCTGTCCGTAACCGGTATTGAGATCGATCACGACGCTGCCACCGCCCGCCTGCCTCAGTACCGCGATGCCCTCCAGCGCCTGCGCCGGCAGCTGCCGGCGGACGTACAGCTAAGCATCACCGCCCTGCCGGCCTGGCTTGCATCGCCGCAGCTGCCGTCCCTGTTGCAGCAGGTCGACAGTTCGGTACTGCAGTTGCACGCCGTACTCTCCCCGCAGCAGGGACTGTTCGACAGCCGGCTGGCGCTGCGCTGGACGCAGCGTTACGCTCAGGTGACCAGTAAACCGTTCCGCATTGCCCTGCCGGCCTACGGCATGGGGCTGGTCGGCGTGGATGCGCAGGGCGCGCAGGTGGAGAGCGAGGCCCCGCTGCGCGTCGCCGGCAGCCTGCGGGAACTGACGGTCGCACCGCAGCGCATCGCCGATTTTCTGCAGCAGCTGTCCGCACGCCCGCTGCCGCATCTGCAGGGCATCGTCTGGTTCCGCCTGCCGCTGGCCGGCGACCGCCGCGCCTGGTCGATGAAGACCCTGCGCAGGGTGATCCACCAGCAGCCGCTAACCAGCCACTGGCAGGTAAAAATGCGCCCGCAGCCACAGCAAAATGGCCTGTATGATCTGATAATTGCCAATGACGGGCCGGCCGATGCGCCGTTGCCCGCGGCGATTACGCTGGCGGCCAGCGACTGTCTGGCCGCCGACGCGGTCGGCCATTACCGGCTGGACTCGACGGCCACGCAGCTGCGCTTTACCCGCACCGGGGACGATTTGGTGCGCGCCGGGCAATCACGCCCGCTAGGCTGGCTACGCTGCCAACATCTGACGCCAGGAGGCTTTCGTGTTACACCTTAATCTTCAGCGCATCCGGCCGCTGACGCTGAGCATCACCATCGCCGCCACGCTGGGTACGCCGCTGGCGCAGGCCTGCGGCCCGGATTTCCCCAATCGCCTGCTGCTCGATCGCAACGGCACGCTGCTCTCAATGCCGGAAGGCAACTTCACCTTTGAAACCAGCCGGCTGACGCCAGTCGACCCTCAGCTGCCGCGCTGGCAGGCGCCGCCGCCGCCCGGCCCGATGAAGCCGATGCCGCTGTCGCCGGAAACCGTCGCCATTAAGCAGATGCGCGCTGCCAAAACCGTGGAAGAAGCCGACGCCGTCAACAGCCAGGCGCTATCCGCCGCCGCGCGTCAGTACACGCTGGGCGCCGTCGCCTTTGCCGCCCGCGATCCACGCGCCGCAGACTATTTCCATCAGGTGCTGGCCCTGCCGGATGCCGAGCAGGGAGCATGGGGGCTGCGCGCGCGCTACTCCCTCGGACGGCTGCTGATGAATGACTACGGCACGCCGGAAGATGCCAATGCTTCCGCCACGCCTGTGCGCCCGGATGCGGCGCTGCTGCAGCAGGCGCTGGCCGCCTTTCAGCAGGTGATCGACCGCGTGAAAAGCGGCGGCGACGATCCGGACCAGCTGGCGCTCAGCAGCCTCGGGCAGCAGGCGCGCATCCATTTCTGGCTGGGTGATATCAAACGCGCCGCGCATCTCTATGCGCAGCAGGCGGCGCAGGGCGATGCGCAAGGCGGGCAGTCGCTGCAGTATGTCGCCAGCTATCTGGTCGACCCGCAGCACTTCGAACAGTTGAAAACGATCGCCGCCGATCCGCTGGTGCAGCAGCTGGTTACCGTCGAGCTGTTCGCCCGCAGCAGCAACCTGCAGGCGCAGGATGACGGCAGCACTCCGCCGCGTTCGCAGCAGGTCACCCAGCGTTTACTGACGCTGCTCGACAGCGAGACCAAGAGCGGCTTCAACGGCAGCGACCGCCTGGCGGCGCTGGCCTACCGCGCCGGCAACTACCCGCTCGCCGCCAGCCTGTTGCGCCACGCCGGCGACTCCGGCCTCGCCTGGTGGCTGCGCGCCAAAATGGCGCTGCGCAGCGGCAGCCTGCAGGATGCCACCGCCGCCTATGCTAAAGCGGCGGCCGCCTTCCCGGCGGATGAAAGCTGGGGCGAACAACGCGGCGAAAATTATGCACAGGAAACCATCATCCCCGACTGCCGGATCGCCGGTGAACAGGCGATTCTGGCGCTGAACCGCGGCGACTATCTGCAGGCGCTGACGCTGCTGTACCGCAGCAAGGATCTGTATTGGGCCGACGTAGCCGACGTGGCCGAGCGGGTGCTGACGATTGATGAACTGAAGGCGTTTGTCGATAAACAGGTGCCGCCGCCCAGCCAGCCGATCAAGCCGGTGGAGCCGGACGTGTATAACGGCCAGGTGCTGACGCCTGATATCCAGCTGCGCGAACTGCTGGCCCGGCGTCTGATGCGCGCCGGGCGCTATCAGGAAGCGCAGAACTACTTCGCCGTGCCAAACTTCCGCGCCGCCGCCCAGCAGCTGGCGCAGCAGTTCACCATGGCGCGCCAGAGCAGCAACGCCAGGCTGGCGCGGGCGCAGGCTTACTATCAGGCCGCAACGCTGCTGCGCGAACAGGGGCTGGAGCTGACCGGTTATGAAATGACGCCGGATTACGCCATTTACGGCGCCGGCTACTCTTACCTGGGCGATGCCTTCGACACCCGTGAATTGACGCATAAAAGCTGGATCGGCGCGGCAGAAGCCGCCCGCGCCGCCAAGGCGTTGCCGCCGCAGGACAACCGCTTCCTGCACTATCGCTGGCAGGCGGTGGCGGCGGCGCAGAAGGCCGCGGATTTACTGCCGCCGAAAAGCCAGGCGTACGGCGCGGTGCTGTGCAACGCCGCCAGCTGGGTGATCAAGCGCGATGCCAAGACCGGCCGCGCGCTGTATAAGCGTTACCTGGCCAACGGCAAGCCGGATGCCGCCCTGAGTCAGTTTGGCGAGCATTGCCCGGCGCCGGACTTCAAGGCGTTAACCGCCAAATCCTGACCCGCGCCGGATTACAGGCATAAAAAAACCCGGCTTTGCCGGGTTTTTTGGCTGCATCAGCCGTTATGCTTCGATCGCCATTTTCAGTTTTTTCATGGCGTTCTTTTCTAACTGACGCACACGCTCTGCGGAAACGCCGTAGCGGTCAGCCAGTTCCTGCAGGGTGGACTTGTTCTCATCGTCCAGCCAGCGGGCGCGAATAATGTGTTGGCTACGCTCATCCAGACCTTCCAGCGCATAGGCCAGTTTGTCGGCGGCGTTACTCTCCCAGTTGTCTTCTTCGATGCCTTCGGCAAAATCAGACGTTTTGTCCTGCAGGTACAGCACCGGCGCCATCGCCTGGCCGTCGCGCGCTTCGTCGTCCGGCGTCGGGTCAAAGGTCATGTCCTGCGCCGCCATGCGGGATTCCATCTCGCGCACGTCTTTGCTGGATACGCCCAGCTCACGCGCCACCAGCTCGACTTCATCCTGATTGAACCAGCCCAGACGCTGCTTGGTTTTACGCAGGTTAAAGAACAGCTTGCGCTGCGCCTTGGTGGTCGCAACTTTGACAATACGCCAGTTACGCAGCACGTATTCGTGAATTTCTGCCTTGATCCAATGCACCGCAAAGGAAACCAGACGCACGCCGACTTCCGGGTTGAAACGGCGCACTGCTTTCATCAGGCCGATATTACCTTCCTGGATCAGGTCCGCCTGCGGCAGGCCATAACCCGAGTAATTACGGGCAATATGAGCGACAAAGCGCAGGTGAGACAGGATCAGCTGCTTGGCCGCATCCAAATCGCCCTGGTAATGCAGCCGTTCAGCCAGCTCCCGCTCTTCCTCTGCAGTAAGCATCGGATAGGCGTTGGCGGCCCGAACATAGGCTTCCAAGCTGCCTTGGGGTACTAAGGCTAAAGTTTGCATTTCTTTGGTCATTCAAACCCTCTCTCTAATAAAACCGATCGTACAGGTGACGATACTGCTGCTGCAAACCACAACGCTGTTGCTGCCAAGCCTCTGCAAGGAGGTTTGTCGGTTGCCGGTTGAGCCTGGTGAGTATCTGTTTGGCGGGGAGTCAGTGATTTACGGTGATCATTGCAAAACGGTTCCACACGCCGGGCACCTTAACATTTGCTGCAATATTTGACCGTGTTCTTCCCTAAAAGTTCACCGTTTTTTCGATCGCAATGTTCATGACAATACGCGATGAACTGACGGCCGGATAGGGAATTCGTGCGCTTGAGCAGAGGCGGGATCTTTGAAGATCCGAAGCGGCTCTTCTCCTGCGGCACGGCAAACGCAGCAGGAGAAGAGTATATCAAAAAATTTTTTACTGTGGTGTAAATCGGCGTAAATGTTGCACTGTGGCCAACCAGGCGGCAATCCAGCCGATCATCGCGGCGATGATCAACAGCAGCAGCGCCTCATCCCAGCCGAGTCCGTGCAGGGTAAAGGTCGTGCCGAACACCTTCGCCACGCCGGCCACCACCGACTCCAGCTGCCACACCAGCGCGCCGGACAAAATCAGCGACAGCAGCGCGCCGAAGAAGCCCAGCATCGCGCCGCCGTTCAGGAACGGCCGCAGAATAAAGCCGTCGGTCGCGCCGATCAGCTTCATCACGTTGATGGTGTCGCGCCGGCTGAAAATGCTCAGACGTACGCTGTTGCCGATCACCAGGAATACCGCCACCACCATCAGAATGCCGATAATCGCCGCCACTTGCCCCACCAGCCCGGTCAGCGCCGCCAGGCGGGCGAACCAGCTGTCGTCCATACGCACTTCATCCACACCCTGCACCGCCGTCACGCGCTCGCGCAGCGTATTCAGGGTTTCCGAACTCTGGAAGTCCATTTTCGGCGTGATAATCGCCACCGCCGGCAGCGGGTTCTCTTCCAGCATATCCAGCGCCCCGCCGAAGCCGGACCAGTTGCGGAACTCGCCGAGCGCTTCTTCACGCGACAGATAATTGACCTTCTCAACGCCCGCTTCGGCCTTGATGGCGTCCAGCACCTTGACCGCAGCGTCATCGTCGAGCGATTTGTCGAGATACACCGTCAGCTGCGGCGTCGGATACCACTGGGTCGCCGCCGTGCTGACGTTCTTCCACACGATGTAGCACACGCTCGGCAGCGTCAGGGAGATGGCGATCACCATCACCGTCAGCAGGGTCGCCAGCGGCTGACGCAGCATATCCTTAATCGCATTCATCCACGCATAGCGCCACTGTTCACGCCAGCCGCCGCGCAGCGCCTTGCTCTTGGCGGTTTTTTTACTGTTCGCCATGCTGCACTCCTCCTATCATACGGCCCTGGCTGAGCGTCAGAATGCGGTAATTACGGCGGGCGATAAGCCCGGTGTCGTGGGTCGCCATCAGGACGGTCACCCCGACGCGGTTAAACTCTTCAAACAGGCGCAGGATGCCTTCCGACAGCGCGTCGTCCAGGTTGCCGGTCGGTTCATCCGCCAACAGCACCGCAGGTTTGTTCACCACCGCACGGGCGATGCCCACGCGCTGCTGCTCACCGCCGGACAGCTGGATCGGGAAGTTCTTCGCTTTGTCCAGCAGCCCGACCTTGTCCAGCGCCGCCGACACCCGACGACGGATATCCTCGCTGCTGGCGCCGGCGATAATCAGCGGCATCGCCACGTTGTCGTACACCGTACGGTCCAGTAGCAGATGGTGATCCTGGAAAATCATGCCGATCTGGCGGCGCAGGAACGGCACCTCGCTGTTTCTCAGCCGGCTGATGTCATGGCCGGCGAACCAGATGTGGCCGGCGCTCGGCCGTTCGATACCGCATATCAGTTTCAGCAGGGTACTCTTACCCGCCCCGGAATGGCCGGTCAGAAACGCCATTTCTGCCGGGCGCAGATGAAAATCCACCCCCTGCAACGCCTGACGCCCGCCCAGATAAGCTTTACTGACCTGTTCAAAGCGAATCATCCGTATTAATCCTCTCGGGCAAAAAGTGCCTCAATAAAATCGTCAGCCTTAAACGGCCGCAAATCTTCGATGCCTTCGCCAACGCCGATATAGCGAATCGGAATGCCGAACTGATCGGCAATGGCGAAGATCACCCCGCCCTTGGCGGTACCGTCCAGTTTAGTCAGCGTGATGCCGGTTAACCCTACGGCTTCATTAAATAATTTCGCCTGGCTGACCGCATTTTGACCGGTGCTGGCGTCCAGCGTCAGCATAACCTCATGGGGGGCGTCCTCGTCCAGTTTTTTCATTACCCGGACGATCTTCTTCAGCTCTTCCATCAGGTGGGCCTTATTCTGCAGACGCCCGGCGGTATCGGCGATCAGCACGTCGACGCCGCGCGCCTTGGCCGCCTGCACCGCATCGAAGATCACCGAGGCGGAATCGGCGCCGGTATGCTGCGCCACTACCGGAATGTGGTTGCGCTCGCCCCACACCTGCAGCTGCTCAACCGCCGCCGCGCGGAAGGTATCCCCCGCCGCCAGCATCACCGATTTGCCTTCGGCCTGGAACTGACGCGCCAGTTTACCGATGGTGGTGGTTTTGCCGACGCCGTTAACCCCGACCATCAGAATGACATACGGCGTTTTACCGCTGACATCCAGCGGCCGATCGACCTTGGCCAGAATTTCGGACATTTCTTCCTTCAGCTTGCCGTACAGCGCTTCTGCGTCTTTCAGCTGTTTGCGGCTGGCGTGCTGGGTGAGGGAAGTGATGATTTTACTGGTGGTTTCAACGCCAACGTCGGCGATCAGCAGCTGTTCTTCCAGCTCTTCAAACAGATCGTCGTCGATTTTCTTGCCACGGAACAGGCCGACAAAGCCGGAGCCCAGGTTCTGCTTGGTTTTGACCAGGCTGCGTTTCAGGCGCGCGAAGAAGCCCTCTTTGGTCGGCCGCTCCTGTTCCTGAGACGCCGCAGGCGCTACCGCCGCCACCTCCGGCTCAGCCTCTTCCTGCTCAGCCTCGGCAACGGCTTCCGCCGCCGCGGGTTCAACCTCTATCACCGGCTCGGCCTCTACGACCGTTTCAGCCTCTGCGACAGGTTCAGCTTCGACAACCGGTTCGGCTTCTGCGACCGGCTCAGTTTCGACAACAGGTTCGGCTTTTGCGACCGGCTCAACCTCGACAACCGGTTCGGCTTCTGCAACCGGCTCAGCCTCGACAACCGGTTCGGCTTCTGCGACCGGTTCAGCCTCAACAACGGTTTCCGCTTCCGGTGCCGCATCCTTCTCCACCAGCAGTTCAGCGATGGCCGGCGCGGCCGCATCAACGCTCTCAACCGGTTTGGCATCGCTGGCTGCAGCGTCGTCGGCCGGCGCATCCGGCTGAGGCATCACCGCTTCAACGATCTCGTCCTGCGTGTACACCGGCGCCGCCTCGGCGTCCTGTTCCTGCTGTTCTGCCGCCGGCGCGGCATGCGCCGCAATCTCCGGCACATTTTCGGCAACCTGTTCGGTGCTGCCGTCCCACTCGCCCGGCAGATCGACGGATGCGGCAGGTTCGGATTCCCGTGCGGGGAGCTTATCGTCCAGCGTGGTCGCCGGCGCAGGCGCTACCGCCGGCGCTTCAGATTCGGCCTGCTCAGCCTGCGGCTCCGGCTGTTTCTCTTCCTTCTGGCCGAAACCCAGCCAGGAGAAAAACCCACGTTTTTTTTCTTTTGCCATGCTGTGACCCTAACTCCGTACCAATGGCTGAATAACGAAAATAATTTAACCCCCGAGTCTATCACTTTCCCTCGCGGAGCAACACGCATCCGGCAGCTGAAAATCCGCCAACGGCCGTTGTTCGAAGCATCTTCACCGCCGCATCCCGCGGCATAAACCGCAAATTGCCAGACGGCGCGCTATTTCCCCGCGGCGCTCTCCCCGTTAGAATAGCGTTAACTTTTCTCGATCTGCGAAATTCATTAAGACTTTTATGGCAAGACTATCGTCGCGGCCCGCGCCCCGCAAAGCGCAGACGGCCGCTGCCGGACAAATCCGCATTATCGGCGGCCAGTGGCGCGGACGTAAATTGCCGGTGCCGAACAGCGCCGGGCTGCGCCCCACCACCGATCGGGTGCGTGAAACGCTGTTTAACTGGCTGGCGCCGGTGATCCAGGGCGCGCGCTGTCTGGACTGTTTTGCCGGCAGCGGCGCGCTGGGTCTGGAGGCGCTGTCGCGCTACGCCGGCAGCGCCACGCTGCTGGAGTATGAACGCCCGGTTGCCCAGCAGCTGGAAAAAAACCTGGCGTTGCTTAACGGCAACGGCCAGGTGATCAACACCAATGCATTGAACTGGCTGGCAAACGCCGGTGAGGCCTATGATGTGGTGTTCCTCGACCCGCCGTTCCGCAAGGGGCTGCTGGCGCAGACCGTCGATCTGCTGGAGCAGCAGGGCTGGCTGGCCGATGAGGCCTGGGTGTACGTGGAGGCCGAAGCCGAAAGCGCCGCCGCCGACGTGCCGGCCAACTGGGCGCTGCATCGAGAAAAGGTCGCCGGACAGGTGGCCTACCGTCTTTATATCCGTTCCGCCAAAGAGAAAACTGAAAATGCTGATTAATATGGGCCGCCTGCTGATGCTGTGCGTATGGGGCTTCCTGCTGACCAACCTGATCCACCCGTTCCCCAAGCCGCTGAAATACTTTATCGACGTGGCGCTGTTCTTTATGGTGGTGATGCACGGGCTGCAGGTGGTATTGCTGAAATCCACCCAGCCGAAAGATCAGCCCATCAGCTACTGGCAGGAAGCCAAAATCTTTATCTTCGGCGTGTTTGAACTGCTGGCCTGGCAGAAAAAACAGCCGCCGCTGAAGAAGAAGTAACTCCCCGCCTTTACTGCTCCGCGGTAAATGAAATAAAGCGCGTACCCTGCATCTTCAGGGTGCCGCGCGCGCCGGGCGTTATCGGCTCATACTGCGGCTGCTTCAGCCGCACCACCAGGCTCTCGCCGCCGCGCTGCGGCTGGAAGGTCACCTCATAACGCATCGCTTCATTGACGATATGCTCGCGCTGGCGTGAACGGTTGGTGCTGGCCGCAAAGGCGCGTTTGTCGCTCACCACAACCTGCGTGGCGCGCACCGGCTCGCGATCGTTCGCCGCCTCCTGCTTACGCTGGCTGAAGTAACGCTGCGTCGCCAGTACGGCGATCAACGCCACCACGGCGATAAAAATCAGCGGGGGTTTACTCATCTCTTTCCCATTTCCTTTACCGCTAAAAGCGGGTAAACATAGCACTCAGTGGAAAACCTTAGCGCACAGCAACGTGCTTCTCTATAGCCGGACAAATAACGTCGCACGCCTGATTCAGGTATACACTGAAGAAGTGACGCAGGTGACATTTTTTGCGCCGCCCGATGGCGGCGCTGATGACTAAAAGGAAGATATATGAGTTGGCCATTCCTTGCCGTATTCTTTTCCGGTTGGTTATACGTTGACGCCGCCTATCGCGGTCCGAGCTGGCAGCGCTGGCTGTTCAAACCCGTCACGCTGCTGCTGTTGCTGCTGCTCGCCTGGCAGGCGCCGGTGCTCGGCGCCGCCGGCTATCTGATCGTCTTTGGCCTGCTGGCCACCCTGGCGGGTGATGCCCTGCTGCAACTGCCCCGCCAGCAGATGCTGTACGCCCTCGGCGCATTCTTCCTTGCCCATCTGCTGTATGCCCTCAGCTTCGCCAGCCAGATGACCTTCAGCCTGTTTTGGCCGCTGCCGCTGGCGCTGCTGATCATCGGCGTACTGCTGCTGGCGACGCTGTGGACGCGCATTAGCGAACAGCGCTGGGCGGTGGTGGCCTACGTCGGCATGACGCTGCTGATGGTCTGGCTGGCCGGCGAGCAGTACTTCCTGCGCAGCACCGACTACGGTTTCTCGCTGCTGGCCGGCACCTCGCTGCTGTTGCTGGCAAGCATTGTCTGGCTGGTGAGCCACTACCGCAGCCGATTCCGCGCCGCCGACGCCATCGTCGCCTTCTGCTACTTTGCCGGTCACTTTCTGATTGTGCGTTCGCTGTATCTGTAAGCCTGCGGGTTCGCGCCGGCGAACCGGTGACTCAGTCCAGCGCCTTCAGGGTCAGGCCGTCCTCATCGCCGATGCGGTGGCGATAAACGTCGCCGTCACGTGAAAAGAACGCCAACGTGGCGCCATCCGCCTGTAGCAGCGCGATGCCGTCCGGTGTGGGACGCCAGCCGGCCGCCGGTGCAGTCAGCAGCGTCTGCAGACACTGCTGCTCATCCTGCAGCTGATAGCCATTGGCGGCCGGCTGTTTGTCAGCCCGCAACGCGACCCGGCACTGCGTGTCGCCCCTGGCGACCTGCCATTCACCCGCCAGAGACTGCGCGGAAGGAAGAACCAGACTGCTGGCCATAGCGGCTCCTGTTGTTATGCAATATGTCATTATCGCGGCCACCACCGGGGTGACGCGCCTCCTGCGTTTGCTCATGCTCTGCTCACCGTAAACGTGGCGGGCGCGCCGACAAGGCCACGCCCGCCTGCCGGTCAACCGGCAATGGCCAAATAACGGCCTAGACGATAAAGTCGGTGGCGACGTCCGCCTGTCCGACAATTTTCACCAGGAAGTCCGGCGTGCTATGTCCGCCGAAGTCCACCGCCAGATCGCTGACGTTGTTGGCGGCATCATAGGTTAACAGGGCTTCGCCCGCCGCGCCGCTGAAGTGGTCGACAAAATGAACCCCCTCGCCGCCTTTGTTAAAGTATGACAGATCGATTTTATCGATACCCTTCTGGAAGTCACGGATCCAGTCCGGCGCGCCCGGCGTGGAGTCGCTGACGGCGGAGAACACAAAGGTGTCGCTGCCGGCGCCGCCCCACAGTTCATCGGCGCCGCCGCCGCCGAACAGGATGTCGTTGCCCGCGCCGCCCTTGAGCACGTTATCCGCCTGATTGCCGACCAGCACGTCATTGCCGGAACCGCCGATGGCGTTCTCAATGGTCACACCCGCCGCAATCGACACGTTGCCCTTCAGGCCGCCGACGTCGGAGAATGACTTCTCGTTCAGGTTGATACGCTGGTCGGCGCTATAGCCGGAGAAATCAAAGGTATCGTTGCCACCGGCATCCCACACGGAGAAGATCACTTTTTCCGCGTTGCTGCTGGTGCTGAAGAAGTCGCGGTCGGTATTGGAGTTAAAGCCGTATACCGTATCGCCGGTGCGGGTGCTCATGTTGGCGCCGTACAGGTGCTGGATCGCCGAAATGTCGTCCAGCAGCGGGCCGGCGGCATAATGACCGCCGTTGTCGCCGCCGGTGTTGCTTTCACTCCAGTAGCTCATCAGGCTGAACATGCGGGTATCTTCCGCATAGCTGGCGTCGCGATAGGAAGGGTTACCCTGGCCGGCGTTGTAATCACCGGGGTGGCTCAGGCCCAGGGCATGGCCGATTTCATGGGTAAAGGTCTGGCGACCGTAGTCTTCAGAAGCCGGGTGCTGAATATTGGACTGGTTGATGTTGTACCAGCTTTGGCCGGAGACGCTGCCGGAGCCCGGCAGCCAAGCATACGCCTGCGTGTCATAGTCGGTCTGGCCGTACTGATCCTGGCTGTAGTTGCCGAAGGTGATATTGGCTTTTTGCGTGCCGGACACCTCGGTGAAGGTGATATTGGCGACGTCAGACCAGGACTGCAGCGACAGTTTGGCCTGCTGCTGCTGTTCGGTGCTGAACTTGCTTAACCCGCGATCGCCGCCGCCGTTGGCGGAATTGAACTGATAGTCGGGGAAAGAGAACGTCAATTTTACCGGCGTATCAAATACGCCTTTTCCATTCCAGGTTTGGTTAGTACGGGTAATATATAACCCGGCATCTTCCGTAGAAAATGAGTCCTTGCCATTAACTTGAATCCCATTACCGCGTTGGTGATAATGCAGTAAGTCATTCACCGCATCATAACCGGATTTGGCAGCGGCCAGGCTGGATTCATTTGTTTCTATCGCTTTTTTCTTCGATTGCATTGGTTCGATTCCACGCATTATTTGATCGTTAACGATCAAATAGATAAACATAACCTTCCCTGTTACTGCGTAATGACATCACGCAGATCCCTGGGAAGACGCGTATGCGCCAGTGATGGCTTGAATGTAGACGGAATTAATACATAACAATCAGTAAATAAGATCACCACCCCAAATGGTAATCGTTTCCAAGTATAGATAGCGACATTAAAAGGATCTCAGAATTAAAAACTTTTTAAATTACATATGAAAGTGTTTTTATCTGGAAAAACAGGAAAATCACACATATGAAACATGAAAATCATGACAAGAAAGCGACAAAGGCCAATAAGAACGCCATATCGAGCGGCGAGTGTTTCATGCTGGTACTTTTCAGATCGCCTGAGTTTTTATTTACTCAAATGATGAATTGATCACAATATTATTTCGCACACAAATTGATTAAGCGCAAAATGGTCAATTAATACGATAAGAAATAAATATAGAAAGCAAAATAACGCCTAAGGAAATAATAAAAACCTCTGGATTGAGCTGCATATTATTAGCATGCTAAATAAAATCATTTCATTAATTAACCACTCGCCGATGTGATTCCCCTTGACTCTGGAGTTGGCTCCAGGGTGTAGAGTCAGCCACGATAATGATCGTTAACTGCCTGGGGGCGTTATGCATACTCATCAAGACCATCAACACCACGAACATAACCATCATGACGGCGACTGCGGCTGCAACCACAGCCACGCCAAAAACCAACACGGCTGCAGCAGTGAAAAACCCACGGATGCCGCAGGCCAGGCCTGCAGCGACGGCCATCAACATACGCATCAACACGGCGCAAGCTGCTGCGACAGCGGCGACCCGGATGAGGAAAGCGACAGGTTAAGCGCCGCTCCCCCAGCCGGCAGCCAACGTTTTAGCTGGAAGGTCAACGGCATGGATTGCCCAAGCTGTGCCAAAAAAATCGAAAACGCCGTCACCGCCGTACCTGGCGTCGATAGCGCGCGCGTGCTGTTCGCCACCGAAAAACTGGTGGTGGATGCGCAGAACGATATCAGCCAGCACGTGCAGGATGCGGTCGCGCAGGCCGGCTTTACCCTGCAGGGCATCGGCAACCAGCCGCAGCCGGCGTCGGAAAGCCCATCGCGTTTTGCGCCCTACGCGCCTTTATTACTGCTGACGGCGCTGATGATCCTCAGTTGGGCGCTTGACCGCATCAACCCACAATGGGGTAGCGTCGCCTTTATCGCCACCACGCTGGTCGGGCTGGCGCCGATCGCGCGCAAGGCACTGCGTTTAATCCGTTCCGGCACGCCGTTTGCCATTGAAACCCTGATGAGCGTCGCCGCCATCGGCGCGCTGTTTATCGGCGCCACCGCTGAGGCGGCGATGGTGCTGCTGCTGTTTATGGTCGGTGAACTGCTGGAATCCTACGCTGCCAACCGGGCGCGCCGCGGCATCACCGCGTTGATGGCGCTGGTGCCGGAAGAGGCGGTGCTGCTGAACGGCAGCCAGCGCCGGCGCGTACCGGTCGGCAACCTGCGGCCGGGCGATGTGATTGAAATCGCCCCCGGCGCCCGGCTGCCGGCCGATGCCGAGCTGATTAACCCGTTCGCCAGCTTCGACGAAAGCGCGCTGACCGGCGAGTCCGTGCCGGTGGAGCGTCAGCAGGGTGAAAAAGTGGCGGCGGGCAGCCTGTCGGTCGATCAGTCCGTACAGATGAAGGTAGTCTCCGAGCCGGGCAAAAACGCCATTGACCGCATCCTGCAACTGATTGAAGAGGCGGAAGAGCGCCGCGCGCCGATTGAGCGTTTCCTTGACCGCTTCAGCCGCTACTACACGCCGGCTATCATGCTGCTGTCGCTGGCCGTGATTCTGCTGCCGCCGCTGCTGTTCTCCCAGCCGTGGGAAACCTGGATTTACCGCGGCCTGACGCTGCTGCTGATCGGTTGTCCGTGCGCGCTGGTGATTTCAACGCCGGCGGCCATCACCTCCGGCCTGGCGGCGGCCACCCGGCGCGGTTCGCTGATTAAAGGCGGCGCCGCCCTCGAGCAGCTGGGGCAGGTGCAAACCATCGCATTTGATAAAACCGGCACCCTGACCGAAGGCAAGCCGACGGTCACCGACGCGCTGCCGATCGGCGCGCTGAGCGAACAGCAGCTGCTGACGCTGGCGGCAGCGGTCGAAGCCGGTTCGCACCATCCGCTAGCGCAGGCGATCGTTCGCCGCGCCGAACAATATGGCGCACCGCTGCCGCTGGCCGACAACCGTCGCGCGCTGGCCGGCGTCGGCATCGAAGGGCAGCTTGACGGCAAAACGGTGCGCATCAGCGCGCCGGCCAAACTGGCGCCGGGGCTGCTGGACGCCACCTGGCAAACCCGTCTGGAACAGTTGGAAAGTGAAGGGAAAACCGTGGTGGTGGCGTTGGAGGATAATCAGCCGGTCGGCCTGCTGGCCCTGCGTGATACGCTGCGCAGCGATGCACGACAGGCGATCGACGCGCTCGGTCAGCTGGGCATCAACGGCGTAATGCTGACCGGCGACAACCCGCGCGCCGCGGCCGCCATCGCCCGTGAACTGGGCATCGATTACCGCGCCGGACTGCTGCCGGAAGATAAGGTCACGGCGGTGACGGAATTGAGCCGGCAGCGGCCGACGGCGATGCTCGGCGACGGCATCAACGACGCGCCGGCGATGAAAGCCGCCAGCATCGGCATCGCCATGGGCAGCGGCACCGATGTCGCGCTGGAGACCGCCGATGCAGCGCTGACGCACAACCGCCTGCTGGGCATTGCCGAGATGGTGCGCATCTCACGCGCCACCCACGCCAACATCCGGCAGAACATCACCATCGCGCTGGGGCTGAAAGGGATTTTCCTGGTCACCAGCCTGCTGGGCATCACCGGGCTGTGGCTGGCGGTGCTGGCCGACTCCGGTGCCACCGCGCTGGTGACGCTCAATGCAATCCGGCTGTTAAAAAACCGTCAATGATCTTATCGTGCTCCGCGCTGCGCGCGGGGCACGATAGCCGCATTAAATGTACGCACATCCATATTTTATTTATTATACCCTTGCGCTCTTACCATAAGAATACTCCGCTTTTTTTCGCGTATTTCCATGCAAAGAGCCTTAACTATGAAAGCCTTTAACTATAAAAACGTTATCTTCGTTCCCGCTGCTCTGTTTTCAGTGGTAACATTTGCGCAACAAACCACGCCTGAAGACACCGAACGTCTAATCGATAATGCCCAGCGCCCCGCTTTTGCCCAGGGCGCATTGCCAGCGGCCAGCCAGCAGGACGCCACGCCGTCAGCCCAGCTGCCCGCAACGCCACTGCAGTCCACCTCTCAGCGGCACACACTGCCTTTCTGGGGCGATGAAGCGCGCGCCCGCGGCTACGACCTGCCGGAAACCTTCGGTATCGGCATCAACCATATGAATATGCGGCAAAATATCGAGGTCAGCAGCATCAGTTTCTCCGGGCTGGGCTGGGATACCTTCCAGATGCCGGGCAATCTGTTTAATATCAAGGCCGAAAACAGCCGCGAAAAAAGCAAAACCGAAACGATGCGCCTCGACGCTTGGGTGCTGCCGTTCCTCAACGTCTACGGCATCGTCGGCCATACCCGCGGCAGCTCCCACTCGATCGTCTCCGTGGACTCCGACCCTAGCCAATTCAGCGGTTTTATGGAAAAAATCATCGCGTCCGCCGTCCATCAAATGAACAAAAGCGGCCAGCTGCAAAATCTCGATTTCAACCTGGACTTTAAAGGCACCACCTACGGCGCCGGCTTTACGCTGGCCGGCGGCTATGAAAGCTGGTTCGCCACGCTGGACACTAACTACACGCGCACCGACTTCAATATTCTCGACGGGCAAATCTCGGCGCTCACCGTCACGCCGCGCGTCGGCTACCGTTTCCAGACGCCGGGCATCAGCGGCACCAGCCACCTGAACCTGTGGGTCGGCAGCATGTATCAGGACGTACAACAAGAGTTTAAAGGCAGCCTGGGGGATCTGAATATGCCGGCCGCCCTGCAGCCATTGATCAACATTGCCAACCAACGGGGCGAAGGCCGCTTCCGGGTCAAGCAACACCTGCAGTCGCCGTGGAACGTGCTGGTCGGCGCGCAATATGAGATCACCAGAAACTTCAACGTGATGACGGAAATCGGCTTTAGCGAACGCAACAGTGCGATGGTTTCTGCCGAATACCGCTTCTGATGCGGCGCTGGCTTCCCCTTCTGCTGCTGGCAGCGCACACGGCAGCCCACGCCACACTGCCCAGCCGGCAGCAGATTGACGATTTATTGCGCCCGCTGGGCGCAGACAACCAGTTTGACCACCGGAAAACCATCGACTGGGGCGTGCTGCCCGGGCCGTTTTATACCCCGGAGCTGGGCCTGGGCATCGGCACCGCCGTGGTCGGCATGTATCGCCCGGACAGCAGCGACAGCGTCAGCCAGAACTCCACGCTGGCGCTGAAAGGCTTTTTCAGCTCAACCGGCGCGTTCGGCGTCGGGTTTGAAAACTACAGCTTCTTCGCCAACGACCAGTGGCGCTTTTTCGCCACCGGCAGCATGAAAAATATGCCCACCTATTACTGGGGCACCGGCTATCAGGCCGGCCGGCGCGACAGCAACAAGGAAAAATATACCCAGCAGTCGCTGCAGGTCGCGCCTGCCGTGATGTACCGCATTGCCGACGCCACTTATCTGGGCCTCGGCTGGGACTTCTCCTCCACCCACGCCGACGATCCGGACAACGGCGACCACAGCCTGTTTCTGGCGGAAGCCGCCGGGCCGTCTTCGGTCAGCTCCGGCGTCAGCGCACGTTTCAGCTACGACACGCGGGACTTTGTCGCCAACGCCAGCCGCGGGCAGTACTTCAACCTGACCTATACCCATTTCGCGCCCGAGCTGGGCAGCGACAGCCGCTTCGAAACGCTGGAATCCCAGTACAATCTGTACCATAGTCTGAGCGCCAAAAGCGTGCTGGCGCTCGACCTCTACGGCCGTTTTGCCAGCGGCGAGGTGCCGTGGGATCGCCTGTCGGAACTGGGTAATGACAACCGCATGCGCGGCTACTATCAGGGGCGCTACCGCGATCGCAACGCCTTCAGCGGTCAGCTTGAGTACCGCCGCAAACTCAACTGGCGGCACGGCTATGTACTGTGGGCCGGCACCGGCACCATGAGCCGCGATGCCGGCGATCTGGGACGCGGCAACTGGCTGCCGACCGTCGGCGCCGGCTACCGTTTCGAGTTTAAACCGCGGATGAACGTACGCCTCGACTTCGGCGTCGGACGTCAGAGCAGCGGGTTCTATTTTCAGGTGGGAGAAGCTTTTTAATGCGTTATTGCGCGCTGATATTCATCATATTTCTGAATACGGCACAGGCCAGCGCGGCGATGGAGACCATTGTCACGGCACAGTCGACCCGCGTCACGCGTATCGACTGGCCGGTGGCTCCCCCACTGTCCGCGCCGGACGGGTTGCGCCCGTGCTGCGCCTTCGGCTTCAATCTCAACGTGCAGGCGTTGGGCATTCCGGTGCCCTTCTACCAGCTGGACAACGTGGTGGAGGCCGGCCGGCTCGGTCATCACCGCTATAACGACAGCGCCTTCGGCGCCGTCAGCAATGTGCTGGGGCTGAGCAGCGAGCGGGACGGCCTGCTGTACACCCGCCGCGGCGGGTTTATCGATATCGCCCACGTGCGCGACACCGCTGACAATACCCTGTACCTGTTCAGCCAGATCCTGCCGCGCCTCGGCCAGCGCTGGCACATTTCCCTGGGGGAAGAGCTGGCGCAGCGGCGGATTCAGCTCAACGCCTTTACGCCGCCGGATGACGCGGCACAGCGCTATACGCTGGCGGCCTACCTGGCGGGGAAACTGGCGTATCAGCTGGCCGCCTGGCATGAAATTGCCCAGTGGTATGGCTACCAGTCCGTGCCCGGTTTTTCCGAGGAGATTTCCGCCTTTTCGCCGGAGGATCTCTACTCCAATCTGCTGGGCGCGCGGCTGGCGATCGATGCGATTTTGCAGGGCGGCGCGGTGTCGGTCGGCAGCTATAACCGCGCGATGGAAACGCTGCTGCCTGCGGCGCTCAATCAGCTCGGGGCGGTGTCCGCCACGCAGACCCGGCGACAGCTGGCCGGCATTGACGGCGACTGGTGGGACAGCCACCGGCGGGTGCCGGAGAAGTTTTTGGTACTGAAACGCAACTACGATACCGGCGACAACCGCCTGCCGACGCCGGTGCCGTTCGAACGCACCGCGCCGCAGCGCCTGATGCTGCCGCAGCAGCTCTACGGCATCTCACTGAGCGATATCGGGGAGTTACAGCTCTGGCCGGGCAGCGCCCCGCGTCATCTGCCGCCGCCGTCGCCGTACTATACGGCGGCAGACTTCAGCGACCTGGCGCTGCACGCCCGGGCGGAGGATGCGCGGCAGATACTGGAAAAACGCTGACGGGCGGCACACCAGCCTCAGGCGGCGGCGGTGCCTTTACGCAGCAGGTAGCGGTAAGGGGTCTGCTCCGTTTCCTGCGCCACCAGCGTATGCTCCATAAAACGGCAGAAGCCGGGAATATCGCGAGTGGTGGCCGGATCGTCGGCAATGATCAGCAGCGTTTGGCCATTGTCCATATGGCGCACGGTTTTACGCACCATCATGACCGGTTCAGGACAGCGCAGGCCAAGCGCATCGAGCGTTTGGTCAGCCTGGGAAAAGATGTCACTCATGTTATTTATCTCGATCAACTACGATCGGCGAACGCTCGCCGGATCTCATAGCGCCATAGTTTACGCCGGTAGTTTTTCTGTGCAACATGCGTTAACGTTTGCGTGTATTTTAACCGCATTGTCGATTGCATTGGTTGCGCAAACGCGTATCATGCGGCGCGCGGCCGACAAAAAACGGCGGCGGCAATCCTTATTTATCCCCTCGCGCCGCGCGGGGTGAACATCGTTGGTATGGGTTCCCTCACCCCATTCATTCAAAAAGGTCAATTATGTACGCTTTTACTCCGCAACAGCGCACCGCCGCGTTGCTTTGGCTGTCGCTGTTCCACATCATCATCATTACCTCCAGCAACTATCTGGTGCAGCTGCCGATTACCATTTTCGGCTTCCACACCACCTGGGGCGCCTTTACCTTCCCGTTTATTTTTCTGGCTACCGACCTGACCGTGCGTATTTTCGGCGCGCCGCTGGCGAGAAAGATCATTCTGGCGGTGATGGTGCCGGCGCTGTTTATCTCCTACGTGATTTCCACCGTGACGTTTCAGGGCGCGTGGCAGGGACTGGCGGCGCTGGGGCAGTTCAACCTGTTTGTCGCGCGCATCGCCGTCGCCAGCTTTATGGCCTACGTGCTCGGCCAGATCCTCGACGTGCACGTGTTTAACCGCCTGCGCCAGCGCAGCGCCTGGTGGGTAGCGCCCGCCGCCGCGATGTTCCTCGGCAATATCAGCGATACGCTGTCGTTCTTCTTTATCGCCTTCTACCAGAGCAGCGATCCGTTTATGGCCGCCAACTGGGTGGAGATCGCCCTGGTGGACTACAGCTTCAAGGTGATGATCTGTCTGCTGTTCTTCCTGCCGATGTACGGCGTGCTGCTGAATATGCTGCTGAAACGCCTCGCCGGCCGTCAGCAGGCGGGTGCGCTGCAGGCCAGTTAAGTTATGATGGCGGCCTGCGCAACGACGGAGGCCGCCAAGATGTTAACCACCCGCTCTGCCACGCTGGCTGAGATCCAGCAGCTCTATCAGCGCATCCCTGAATTTAACGCCGCCCACCGCCTGCAGGATCTGCAGCTGCGCATCGGCGACGCGATGCATTACGCGCTGATTGCCGAGCTGGACGGTCAGCCGGCCGGTTTTAAACTGGGCTATCAAACCGGTGACGACACTTTCTACAGCTGGCTGGGCGGCGTGCTGCCGGCCTTTCGCCGCCGCGGCGTCGCCGGGCGGCTGCTGGAGGAGCAGGAACGCTGGGCGCGCACGCAGGGGTTCCGCCGACTGACAGTGAAAACGCGCAACCAGTTCCGCGGCATGCTGATGCTGCTGATCGCTCGTCACTATCAGATTATTACGCTGGAAAAGAAGGGCGAAGTGGCTGATTATCGGTTATTACTGGAAAAAACGCTGTGACACAATCTGCCTTGCATTTTGCTAATGAATAGGTTGCGATCAAGCAAAGAGACACGCTATCCGTCATACTTCAGGTAACAGGAATTTTAGCGTTATGCGCTGCCCTGCATTTGCATGATTCAGGGTATAACCCGTGAAGAAAAGGAAGAAAGCCCAATGCGTAAAGTAGCAAAATTAATGGGTATCAGCCTGCTGGTACTTGGCCTGGCAGCCTGCGACGGCAACAGCAAAGACGCGGCGGCACCGGCCGGCGATGCCGCCAGCAGCAGCGCGGCCGCACAACAGGTGAGCCTGCTGGACGGTAAGCTGGCCTTTACCCTGCCGACCGGCATGTCCGATCAAAGCGGCAAGCTGGGCAACCAGGCCAACAATATGCACGTGTATGCCGACAGCACCGGCCAGCGCGCGGTGATCGTCATTCTGGGCGATAAAACCAGCGAGAGCCTGGAAACCCTGGCGCAGCGTCTGGAAACCACGCAGCGCGCGCGCGACGCCAACCTGCAGGTGGTGACCAATAAAGCCATCGACGTCGACGGCGTACCGCTGCGTCAGTTGGACAGCATCCTCAGCAGCGGCGGCGAGAAAGCCTATTCGTCCATCCTGATCGGCTCGCTGGACAACCATCTGCTGACCATCCAGGTGACGCTGCCGGCGGATAATCAGCAGCAGGCGCAGACCGACGCCTCGGCGATTATCAGCACGCTGAAGCTCAAACCGTAATCCTCCGCGGGCCGGCAACGCCGGCCCCGTTTCCCTCAGGCTTACGCCAGCGCCTGCGCCAGCAGCGTAATCGGATGTTCACAGCGCTTGCTGGTCGACATCTCAATCTGCCATTTGCAGGTTTCACAATCGGTCACCACCAAATCCACGCCGCTCTGCTCAATCTGCCGGAACAGCGACGCGCCGATGCCCTGCGAAGTGGCGTAATTCTCCGATTTAAAGCCGTACGTACCGGCAATACCGCAGCACTGGGAATCCAGCACCACCAGCTCCACGCCGGGGATCTGCCGCAGCAGCGCCAGGGTGTAAGCCGTCCAGCCCATTTTTTCCATATGACACGGCGTATGGTAGGCCACGCGCAGCGGCGTAGAGCGCAGCGGCAGCGTCCGCCCCTCGCTCAGCAGGCGGTAGAGATAGCGCGTCGCCAGCTCCACGCGGTCGCGCACCGCCGTGGTATCCACCCCCAGCAGGTGCGGATACTCGTCGCGCAGGGTAAAGGTGCAGCTCGACGAGGTGGCGACCACCGGAATGCCCTGCTCCAGCACCGTCTGACGCAGCGATTCAGCGTTTACGGCAGCCTGCTTTTTCGCCTGATCGATAAAGCCGTTGGCGATCAGCGGCACGCCGCAGCATTTTTCCCGCTGCAGCAGCTGCACGCCGATCTCCATGGCGTTAAAGACGCGGATCAGATCCTTGCCCAGCTGCGGATGGTTGTAGTTGACGAAGCAGCCGTGGAAAAACGCCACCTGCTCGCCATAGCGCCGCTGCTGCTGCGCCTGCTGACGATACCAGCGGCGGAAAGTGCCGAACGAGTACTTCGGCAGCGTGCGGCGATGGTCGATTTTCAGCGCCTTGTCCAGCAGCTTGCGCACCGGCTTCAGGCCGGTGGCGGCGTTGACGATCGGCGCGAACGGCGTCGACAGCGAGCCCATGATATCGGTGTGGCTGAGGATGGCGTCGCGCAGGCTCGGCGTGCTCTGGCTCAGCTCGGCGCGCGCCCGCTGGATAATATCGCCGATTTTCACCTCCGACGGGCAGGCCACTTCGCAGCGTTTGCAGTTGGTGCAGTACTTCAGCGCTTCGTCATACAGCGCCGAATCCTTCAGCCGCAGGCGCTCGCCGTCCGGCCCCGCCTGCTTCGGCCCCGGATAGAGCGGATTGACTTTGGCCACCGGGCAATAGGTGGTGCAGACGGTGCACTTGATACAGCTTTCAAAGCTGTTGTCGCTCGTCAGGCTCATGCGCCCTCCCCCTGTTCAACAATATTCCGGGCGGCATGCAGCGCCCCCAACAGCGATACGCCGGCGCCGCAGCCCTGCTGCAGCGGGTCGTAGCCACCGGTCACCGCGCCGATGGCGTACAGATTGTCCAACGCCTGCCCCTGCCTGATGGCGCGCAGCCGCGCATCGGTGCGTACGCCAAACTGCAGGTAAGGCTGCGGTGCGAATAAATCGCGCCGGCACCAGTCGGCGCGTTCGGCGCTGTCGTAGACATCCAGCCCGAATACCGGCTCGCGGATGCCGTTGCTATCCGAACTCAGGCCGTTGCTGAAGAAACTGCCGCCGGCCAGCACCAGCTGCGGCGCCCGCAGCGGAATATCGCCGTGGTTGCGGGTATACAAGGCCGTCACCCGTCCGCCGTCAAACTCGGCGCGCAGCGCGCGATCGCCGGGCATCAGCACACCGCCCAGCTGCACCAGACGCTGGCGTAGCGCCTGATGCAGACGCATGCCCAGTACAGAAGGCGGCAGGGTCGGCAGCAGATGCACCGGCTTACCCAACCGCTGCTGCAGCGTCTGCAGCGCCTGATCGTCTTCCAGCCCCAGACAGGCCGGCAGGAACACCACCTCCGCCTCGTCCGCCAGCCGTCGGATCTCCTCCGTCAGCGCGGCGCCCTGTGCCGGCGAGTCCAGCACGCGGGCGATATTCACCGCGCGAAATTCGCTGGGGTTATTGCGCAGACGGTCAAGCGCCGGCAGATGCAGCTGGCCGATGCGGACGTCAACGCCCTGCTGACGCTGCAGCGAGCTGGCCACCATCTGCGGCTGAAAATCCAGAAAACCTTCAATGCCCAGCACCGCAATGCTGCGCCACGGCAGCGGCGCGTCCAGCGGCGTGGTCGGCACCGCCTGCGGGCTGAGCCAGGTCGCCCGCCGCGTACCCAGCGGCGTAATGCGCAAATGGTTCATCCGGCAATCGCCCTGCATCGCCAGGCCGCAACGCTGCAGCAGCTGCTGCGCTTCATCCGCCAGCGCCGCCACCTGTGTCGACCCCATCAGGCTGTAAGGGTGCTGCGGCGCCTGTCGCGCCAGGGCAGGCAGCGCGCCGAGCGGCGCCGCCACCGGCGTGCCGTCCGGCAGCTGCGCCAGCAAATCCAGCGAGCCGGAGGCGAAATAGAGCGCGTTCTGACCGTTGCTCACCACCGCGCAGCGCTTGCCCAGCTCGCTCAGCCGCAGCGCGCAGCTTAAGCCCGCCAGTCCGCCGCCGATCACCACCACGTCAAATTGCATCATCCGCCTCCTGTTTAGCGTCGCCGCACGCGTCCAGCCCGCACAGCCCCTGATAGACCCAGCTGGTGAACTCGCTTTCACGCAGCGCATCGCCCCAGGCGATGGGCCGCACGCCCTTCCAGCGTTCGTTCAGGAAGTGGGAGAGCTGGGCGATGGACTGCTGCGGCGTCGTGACGTTAAAGCGGGACAGCAGGCCGGCGGCGCGACAGGCGCACAGCTCACCCTGGCAGGTGCCCATCCCTACGCGGGTGCGGCGGCGTAAATCCACCAGGTTATTCACCGTCAGCGACTCCACCGCGTAGCGCACCTCACCGGCGGTTACCGCTTCGCATTCACACACCAGGCTGGTATCAAGACGGTTTTCGGCCGGCACCAGAGCGGCGCGGTCGCCGTGGCGATACACCGCCGAACCGCGGATGCTGGCCGGCAGCGACACCACGCGGCGCACGGTCTCCTCCGCCGACTGGCGCGAGCCGGGCAGCGCCTGCTCGGCGGTGGTGCAGCGGGCGCTGACGCCGAGTTTTTCGCATACCAGATTGGTGGCCCACTCCGCCATCAGCCGGTAGGTCATCAGTTTGCCGCCGGTGATGGTGATAAAGCCTTCCAGGCCGTCGCGCTGCGCGTGGTCGAGCAGCACGATGCCGCGGCTGACGTTGCGCCCGGACGGGTCGTCGTCGCTGGCCACCAGCGGCCGCACGCCGGCGTAGGCGCGCAGAATGCGGGTTTGCGCCATCGCGGGCGCCAGCAGCGCCCCTTCGCGCATCAGCGTATCCACTTCCTGCGGCGTCACCAGCATGTTGTCGATCTGGTCGTAATCAATGTGCGTCGAGGTGGTGCCGATCAGCGAGATGGTATCGCCCGGCACCAGAATGTCGGCGTCCGCCGGTTTGCGGCAGCGGTTGATCACCCTATTATTGATGCGGTGGCCGAGGATCAGCAGCGCCCCCTTTGCCGGGAACATGCGCACGCGCAGATCGGCGTATTCGGCGATCTGCTGGCCCCAGATGCCGGCGGCGTTGACCACCACCTCCGCGCGTATTTCATACTGACGCCGCTGCTGATGGTCGTAAACGCGCACGCCGCGCACGCGATCGCCCACGCGCAGCAGCCCCACCACCTGATGGTAGGTCAGGATCTGCGCGCCCTGCTCGCGTGCATCCAGCATGTTGGCCGCGGTCAGCCGGAAGGGATCCACCGTGCCGTCCGGCACCCGCACCGCGCCGATTAGCGCCGGGTTGGCCGCCGGCTCCAGACGCAGCGCCAGCTGCGGGTCGATCGCCTGGGCGTCAATGCCGGCCTGCTGACAGGCCTGAATAAACTGCTGCTGATACGCCAGAGAATCCTGCGGCAGCGTAATGAACAGGCCATCGGTGCTTTCAATACAGTGGTGCGCAATACGCTTCAAAATGCGGTTTTCTTCAATGCATTCGCGGGCGGACTCGCCGTCGGTCACCGCATAGCGCGCGCCGCTGTGCAGCAGGCCGTGGTTGCGCCCGGTGGCGCCGGTGGCGATATCGTGACGTTCCAGCAGCAGGCAGCGTATGCCGCGGCGTGCGCAGTCGCGGGCAATACCGGCGCCGGTCGCGCCGCCGCCTATAATGATGACATCCGTTTCAGTTACCGGTGCAGCGTGGCTCATTTCCACCCCCAATGACGCTGATGATGGGGCTATTGATCCACAGTTCGTGCAGGCTTTGTTTGATAAGGAACAATAACGAACATAAAACGAAAGAGAAATGTCCATAAAAGTCCACTTATGTGATCGATATCACGACTTTTTTGCTTTTCTCTATTTCATAACGTTAACGAATCGCTCAAAATTCGCCGTTGTTTTATAAAAGTGTAACAAATGCGCCATCCATCACAGAGCCAACCAGGGGTTTTGTCTAGCATGGTGTTCGTTATGGAACAAAAAGCAACACTTTTTATATCCGCTCAAGCACGACTCAGAACACCTGCTCTGAGCGTGTCATACTGATAAAGCCAATCGGAGGCGCTCATGCTGAGTATTTTTAAGCCAGCCGCACACATTGCTCGTGTGCCGGTCGACAAGGTAGATCCGCTCTATCGCCGACTGCGCTGGCAAATTTTTATGGGAATTTTCTTCGGCTACGCCGCGTACTATCTGGTGCGTAAGAACTTCACCCTGGCGATGCCTTATCTGATCGAAGAAGGCTTCAGCCGCGGCGATCTGGGCTTCGCCCTGTCAGGGATCTCCATCGCTTACGGTTTTTCCAAATTTATCATGGGCTCGGTGTCCGACCGCTCTAACCCGCGCGTCTTCCTGCCCGCCGGTCTGATCCTGGCCGCCTGCGTCATGCTGTTTATGGGCTTCGTTCCGTGGGCCACCTCCAGCATCGCCGTGATGTTCGTGCTGCTGTTCCTGTGTGGCTGGTTCCAGGGCATGGGTTGGCCGCCGTGCGGCCGCACCATGGTGCACTGGTGGTCGCAGAAAGAACGCGGTCAGATCGTCTCCGTCTGGAACTGCGCCCACAACGTCGGCGGCGGTCTGCCGCCGCTGCTGTTCCTGCTCGGCATGGCCTGGTTCAACGACTGGCACGCCGCGCTGTATATGCCGGCCTTCGGCGCCATTCTGGTGGCCCTGATCGCCTTCGGCCTGATGCGCGATACGCCGCAGTCCTGCGGCCTGCCGCCGGTGGAAGAGTATAAAAACGACTACCCGGACGATTACAGCGAGAAAGCGGAAGAAGAGCTGACCGCCAAGCAGATCTTCATGCAGTACATCCTGCCGAACAAGCTGCTGTGGTATATCGCGGTCGCCAACGTGTTCGTTTACCTGCTGCGCTACGGCATTCTGGACTGGTCGCCGACCTACCTGAAAGAGGTGAAGCACTTCGCGCTGGATAAGTCCTCCTGGGCCTACTTCCTGTACGAATATGCCGGTATCCCGGGCACCCTGCTGTGCGGCTGGATGTCGGATAAAGTGTTTAAAGGCAACCGCGGCGCCACCGGCGTCTTCTTTATGACGCTGGTGACCATCGCCACCATCGTCTTCTGGATGAACCCGGCGGGCAACCCGACGATCGACATGATCTGCATGCTGGTTATCGGCTTCCTGATTTACGGCCCGGTGATGCTGATCGGCCTGCACGCGCTGGAACTGGCGCCGAAGAAAGCCGCAGGCACCGCCGCTGGCTTCACCGGCCTGTTCGGTTACCTGGGCGGCTCGGTCGCCGCCAGCGCCATCGTCGGCTACACCGTGGACTTCTTCGGTTGGGACGGCGGCTTTATGGTAATGATCGGCGGCAGCATCGCCGCAGTCATCCTGCTGCTGCTGACCATGCTGAACGAGAAGAAACATCACGCAGAAGTTGCGGCCAAACGCGACTAATCGTCACGAAAATCATGCACTATCCTAAAAGGCCGCCGCACCGCGGCCTTTTTATTCCCACTCACTGGCAACGATGCCGCCCACGGCTACCCTGCCACTTAAGGAGAAGACTATGCGGACTCACGTTAAAGCCCTGCTGTCAGGGATTATTCTGGCGACAACCATGAGCAGCGCCGCCTTTGCCGCCGACAAGGTGGTGATCGCCCACCGCGGCGCCAGCGGCTACCTGCCGGAGCACACGCTGCCGGCCAAGGCCATGGCCTACGCACAGGGTGCAGATTTCCTCGAGCAGGACCTGGTGATGACCAAGGATGACGAACTGGTGGTGCTGCACGATCACTACCTGGACCGCGTGACCGACGTCGCCAAACGCTTCCCGGACCGCGCGCGCAAAGACGGGCGCTACTACGCCATCGACTTTACCCTGGCCGAGATCAAATCGCTGAAGTTCACCGAAGGCTTTGATATCAAAGACGGCAAGCAGGTGCAGAGCTACCCGGGCCGCTTCCCGATGGGTAAATCCGACTTCCGCGTCCACACCTTCCAGGAAGAGATTGAGTTCGTGCAGGGCCTGAACCACTCAACCGGCAACAACATCGGCATCTATCCGGAAATCAAGGCGCCGTGGTTCCACCAGCAGGAAGGGAAAGACATCTCCAGCAAAGTGCTGGCGGTACTGAAGCAGTACGGCTACACCGGTAAGAACGATAACGTCTACCTGCAGTGCTTCGACGCCAACGAGCTGAAACGCATCAAAACCGAGCTGGAGCCGAAGCTGGGCATGGATCTGAAGCTGGTGCAGCTGATCGCCTATAACGACTGGAATGAAACCTACGAGCAGAACGCCGACGGTAAATGGGTCAACTACGACTATGACTGGATGTTCAAGCCGGGCGCGATGAAGCAGATCGCCCAGTATGCCGACGGCATCGGGCCTGACTACCACATGCTGGTGGAAGCAGAGAAGTCCAAACCGGGCCATATCGTGCTGACCGACATGGTGAAAGAGGCGCACGCCAACAAGCTGGCGGTGCATCCGTTCACCATCCGCGCCGACGCGCTGCCGAAGTACGTCACCGACGTCAACCAACTGTACGACGTGATTTATAACCAGGCCGGCGTTGACGGGGTATTCACCGACTTCCCGGACAAAGGCGTGCAGTTCCTGCAAAAACAGGGGCAACACCGGTAAAACGCAGGCTGGCCGACAGGTCAGCCATGCTATCGATGCCGGCCGGGGCGCGCCCCGGCCGCATCACTCAGGAGAGGAACATCTCGCGCAGATAGTGCGGCACCGCGTTATCCACGTTGGAGCCAATCACCTCCAGCTCCGGCAGCTTATCCTTCAGGCGCTGATGCGCGTCGCGCATAATGCAGCCTTTGCCCGCCATCGCCAGCATCTCCAGATCGTTCATGCCGTCGCCGAACGCGATGCACTCTTTCAGCGTGTAGCCGATAATCTTCGCCACTTCTTCCAGCGCATGCCCCTTCGACACGCCGCCGGCCATCACTTCCAGGCAGGTCGGGAACGAGAAGCTGACGTTCACCCGGTCACCCCAGCGCGCATTAATCGCCGCTTCCAGCGGCAGCAGTTTCTCGTGGTCGTCACAGGTGAAGTACACCTTGCAGACGCCGTCGGTTTCCAGCAGGCCTGGCTCAAACAGCTGATATTTGAACACCGACTCGCGGAAGAACTCTTCCTGCTCCGGGCTGTTGCGGTTGATAAACCAGTCGTCGTTACGGTAGACGTTGGTGGTGATATCCGGGCTGTTATGCACGATGCCGTACAGATCGCGGGCGATATCGCCGTCCAGATTGTGGCTGAAGATCAGCTCGCCGGCGGTGTTATGCACCCGCGCGCCGTTGGAGGTGATCATAAACGCGCTGATACCGAGGTTATCGCGGATTTGCCCCACGTCGATATGGTGACGGCCGGTGGCAAACACAAAATGCACGCCGCGCTGCGTCAGCAGCTGCAGCGTCTCTTTGGCATAAGGTGACAACGTATGGTCAGGGGACAGCAGGGTGCCATCCAGGTCGGAAGCAACAACATGATACATAAATAGGTCAACCTCTAATGGAGTTGTCGGCGGCATCAGCGCCGCTGAAAGCGTGTTGAGCATAAAAACGCAGGATTGCGTTTAGTGCTTCGGCGCGCATAGCGTCCCGCTCAAACAGGATCTCATGGCGTGCGCCCTGGATAACCCGCGGTTTTTCCCCTTCGCAAGGGTGTCCCGCGTCTGACAGTGCCTGACAAAAAGCCTGGTGCGAACGGTTGTCGACCACCCGTTCCTCACCGGCCTGCAATAACAAGATTGGCGTAGCGATCTCTGCGGCCTCGGCAATCGCCTGTTGCCCGGCCTGAATACTTTCCCGCACCCAGTGGTAGGTCGGCCCGCCCACCTGCAGCTCCGGGTAGTCGGCATAGTAACGCACCGCGCGCCGGTAGCGCTCGCGGCTGTGGGTCAGCACGTTGACCATATACGGCAGCGGCCGCCACTGGCCGGTGCCCACCGCATAGTAATCGCGCACGTTCGGCCGTTTCTCCGCCCAGTTCAGGATGCGGTGCGCCATCCAGTCGGGCATCGGCAGGTAGATGCCGAACATCGGCGCGCACAGCGCAGCGGCGGCGAACGCCTGCGGCTGGCGGGCGAGGAACTGCGCCAGAATCGCACCGCCCATCGAGTGCGCCAGGGCGAAATGCTGGCGATAGCCCAGCGGCTGCACCGCCTGCTGATAAAAGCGCGTAAAATCTTCGACGTAATCGGCAAAGTTCACCACGTGGCCACGGTGGCTGTCCGCCAGCAGACGCCCGGAGCGCCCCTGCCCGCGGTGGTCGATAATCATCACGTCGTAGCCGCACTGAAACAGATCGTAGGCGACTTCCGGGTACTTCACATAGCTTTCGATGCGGCCGGGGCTGATCACCACCACCCGCTGATGCTGCGGCGCGCTAAAGCGCACATAGCGAATCGGCACCTCATCGACGCCGCTGAACTCACCCTCCTGGCGCGTGCGCCAGAAATCCAGCAGCGGGCCGGTGGCAAAGGCCGCAAACTGGGTTTCACGCGTGAGCCATTCATCGGGGCTGAGTATAGACGCCGTCATGACATGCCTTCCTTTCCGCTAGCGCCGCCCGCTCAGCGGGTAAAAATCAGGTGTAAACCGAAACCGGTGAACAGAACGCCCGCCAGCCCGTCGATCCATTTCGCCAGCCGCTGATAGCCGCGGCGCATCGCCGGCAGGGCGAAAATCATCGCCACCAGGCTGAACCAGGCGAAGGTTTCCGCCACGATCAGCAGAAACAGTCCCCAGCGCGCGCCGGCGCCGACGCTGTCGCCGACAAACAGCGAAAACACGCTGCCGAAGTAGATCACCGCTTTCGGGTTGGACAGGTTGGTGAGAAACCCGCGGATAAAGCTGCGGCCCGGTTTGGCCAGCGTCACGCTCGCCTCGTCCGGCAGCGCCGCCGGCTGCCCGCGCCTGGCGCGCGCCGAACGCAGCAGCTGCCAGCCCATCCAGCACAGATAGATGCCGCCGCCGACCATGATAATCTGATGCAGCCAGGCCATCTTCGCCAGAATCAGGTGCAGCCCCATCAGCGCCACGCCGGCCCACACCACGATCCCGAGGGCGATACCCAGCACGCCCATCATCGCCTCGCGGCGCGAGCGGCTGGCGGCAGTCTGCGAGACAAAGAAGAAGTCCGGCCCCGGACTCATCAGGGCAATCAGGTGCACCAGCGCGACCGTCAGAAACAGCATCAGCATGATTACTCCTCGTCGTTATCCATATGGTCGCGGATCATCGCCATAAACGGCGTGCCGAAACGTTCGAGCTTGCGCTGGCCGACGCCGTTGACGCTCAGCAGCTCGCTGGCCCGGGTCGGCATCTGCTCCGCCATTTCCAGCAGCGTCGAGTCGTTAAACACCACGTACGGCGGAATATTTTCTTCATCGGCGATCGACTTGCGCAGCTTACGCAGCTTGGCGAACAGTTTGCGGTCGTAGTTACCGCCGTAGGATTTCTGCGCCGAGCCGCCGCGCGGCTTCAGGCTCTGAATACGCGGCACCGCCAGCTGCAGTTCGACTTCGCCGCGCAGTACCGGACGCGCGGCTTCGGTCAGCTGCAGCGCCGAGTGCATGGCGACGTTCTGGGTAATAAAGCCCAGGTGGATCAGCTGACGCAGCACGCTGATCCAGTGTTCGGTGGTGTGATCGCGGCCGATGCCGTACACCGGCAGTTTGTCATGGCCGAATTCGCGGATACGCTGATTATTGGAGCCGCGCAGCACTTCCACCACGTAGCCGATGCCGAAACGCTGGCCGACGCGGCCGATCGCCGACAGCGCCTTGCGCGCGTCCTCCAGCCCGTCGTAGCGCTTCGGCGGGTCGAGGCAGATATCGCAGTTGCCGCAGGCTTCCTGTTTACCTTCGCCAAAGTAGTTGAGCAGCACCAGGCGGCGGCAGGTCTGCGCCTCGGCAAAGGCGCCCATGGCGTTGAGCTTATGGCGCTCAATATCCAGCTGCTGCCCGGCGGGCTTCTCCTCCAGACAGCGGCGCAGCCAGGCCATATCGGCCGGGTCATACAGCAGGATCGCCTCCGCCGGCAGGCCGTCACGGCCGGCGCGGCCGGTTTCCTGGTAGTAGGATTCAATGTTGCGCGGGATGTCGAAGTGCACCACGAAGCGCACGTTGGGTTTGTTGATGCCCATACCGAACGCCACCGTCGCCACCACCACCTGCAGGTCGTCGCGCTGGAAGCCTTCCTGCACCTGCGCGCGCCGCGCGTTGTCGAGGCCGGCGTGATAGGCCGCCACGCTCAGGCCGCGGCTCTGCAGACGGGCGGCGGTGTCTTCCACCTTGGCGCGGCTGTTGCAGTAAATAATGCCGCTTTTACCGCGCTGGTCCTGCACAAAGCGCCACAGCTGATCGAGCGGTTTGAATTTTTCCACCAGCGTATAGCGGATGTTCGGCCGGTCGAAGCTGCTGACCTGAATCAGCGGGTCCTGCAGCGCCAGCAGGCGCGTAATGTCGTTGCGCGTCGTCTCATCGGCGGTGGCCGTCAGCGCGACCACCGGCATCGCCGGGAAGCGCTGCTTCAGCTGGCCGAGCGCGCGGTACTCCGGCCGGAAGTCGTGGCCCCACTGAGAAATACAGTGCGCCTCGTCCACCGCCAGCATCGCCGGCGGGCAGCTGTCGAGCAGCGACAGGAAACTGTCCATCATCAGGCGTTCAGGAGCGATATACAGCATTTTAATCGCACCGCTGCGGCAGCCGGCCATCACCTCCAGCTGCTGTTCGCGCGTTTGCGTCGAGTTATAGCAGGCCGCCGCCACGCCGTTGGCCAGCAGTTGGTCCACCTGATCCTTCATCAGGGAGATCAGCGGGGAAACCACCAGGGTCAGGCCCTCCAGCATCAGCGCCGGGATTTGATAGCACAACGATTTGCCGCCGCCGGTCGGCATTACCACCAGACAGTCCTGGCCGCGGGTTACCGCGTCGATAATCGTTTGTTGCCCCGGACGGAATTGTTGATAGCCAAAGGTGTCGCGTAACACCTGCTCTGCCAGCAATTCGCTGTTTATCACTGCTGCGGTAGACACACACTTCCCCATGTTAAATTCTGAGTACCCCGATAAGTAAGGCCGCCGCCGGATGTGCGACGGCCTCTGGGACGCGGGGCTATGATTACATAATATCGTTCAGCATGACACCAACGCCGACGCGTGTCTGCCGGAAGTTGTAATCAATCATCGATTCGCCATAGCCGCTGAATACCTGGGTATAGAAACGCACGTGCTTGGTGATCGGATAGCTCCAGCCCAGCTCCGCCCCGCCGAAACCGCTGTTCCAGTTATAGTGGCCGTCTACGCTGAATACGCTCTCGCCCCAGGTATAACCGACTTTCAGGCGGTAGTAGCCCATGTACTTGGTGATATCCGGGTTGTCGTCGCTGCTGGCGCTTTCGGAGAAACGCAGCCAGGGTTTGACGTCTACCTGCCAGTTGCCGTTCTGCGCCATCAGGCGCGCGTAGGCGCGGTTCCAACTGCGCGACGTCGGCTCCGAGCGGCCGTTCGACTGGTGGTTAAGCCCCACCTCAACGTCGCGCAGCGTCCAGCCGGCAAAGGTGTAATCCGTCGCCCAGCCGAGGAAAATCTGCGGCTCGTAGTTGGTTTCGCGGAACGGCGAGGACTGGCCGCTGTTGGACAGCTGCCACCAAGAGCGTTGAGTATAGGACGCGCCAAGCACCGAGTTTTCACCAACAATGCCGCGCCACAGTGGGAAGGCCAGGCTGAGCTGGAATTTCACCTCGTCTTTGCGCGCGTGATCCGCCCAGCTGTAGCTGTCGATCGCCTCTTTATTGAGATCGCTGGTGTAGCTATACAGTATGTAGTTGGGTTCGTACGGGTAGAGCGTAAACGGGTTATCGTGGGATTGCAGCATATTGGCGATAATGCTGCCGTTAACCGCCGGTTTATCATGTATTTCTTGTTGTTTCGCTTCTTCGGCCTGAACCAGCGCCGGGGCTAACAGCGTTGCCATCACGGCCCCTGACAGAATACGCATAATTCTCATCACTCCAGCAAATAAAAACACACCCTGAAATAAAAACAGGCCATTTTACACACAAAGCGACGTTTACAGCAGTCCGGGGCGCTTTTATTGGAATAGTCTGGAAAGCAACAAAGGTTAAGCATAAAATCAACAAACCATTAACCTGGACTGACCAGTACCCTAAACCCATTTATCAATAAGAAGAATCACCGCTATGTCGACCCTGCCTCTCACAACAGAAGCCGCTCGCCAGAAGATTGGCGAGATCTTTGTTTATCACATGCCGTTTAACCGCGAATTGGGCCTGGAGCTGCGCCACTTCGACGACGACGGCGTCGAGCTGACCTTTACCAATCAGCACAAGCTGGTGGGCAACGCCGCGCAGAAGATCCTGCACGGCGGCGTGATCGCCTCGGTGCTGGACGTCGCCGCCGGGCTGGCGTGCGTCGGCAGCGTACTGATGCGTCAGGAATCGCTGGTTGAAGAGGAGCTGGCGGCGCGCCTGTCGCGCATGGGCACCATTGACCTGCGCGTCGACTATCTGCGCCCCGGCCGCGGCGAACATTTTATCGCCTCCGCCTCGGTGCTGCGCAGCGGCAACAAGGTGGCGGTCGCCCGCGTCGAACTGCATAACAACGACGGCCTGCATATCGCCAGCGCCACCGCCACCTACCTGGTTGGCTGATTGTGCCCGGTGAGCGTCTTCAGTACACTCACCGTATCGACTCTCTTACCTCCAGGTCACGTCATGGACGCACAGCAAACGCGTCAGGGTATCTTCTTTGCCCTGGCCGCCTATTTTATTTGGGGCATCGCCCCGGCCTATTTCAAACTTATCCAGCAGGTGCCGGCCGATGAGATCCTGACCCACCGGATCCTCTGGTCATTTTTCTTTATGCTGGCGCTGGTGACGCTGGGGCGTAACTGGCCGCAGGTGCGCGCCGCCTGCGCCAACCGCAAGCGTCTGTTGCTGCTGGCGCTCACCGCGCTGCTGATCGGCGGCAACTGGCTGCTGTTTATCTGGGCGGTGAATAACCACCATATGCTGGAAGCCAGCCTGGGTTACTTTATCAACCCGCTGGTCAACGTGCTGTTGGGGATGCTGTTTCTCGGCGAGCGTTTCCGCCGCATGCAGTGGGTGGCGGTCGCCCTGGCGTTTACCGGCGTGCTGGTGCAGCTGTGGCAATTCGGCTCGCTGCCGGTTATCGGACTGGGGCTGGCATTCAGCTTTGCCTTCTACGGCCTGCTGCGCAAGAAGATCGCCATCGACGCGCAGACCGGCATGCTGATTGAGACGCTGTGGCTGTTGCCGGTCGCCGCCGTCTATCTGTTCTTTATCGCCGACAGCGCCACCAGCCATCTCGGTGCCAACCCCTGGTCGCTCAACCTGCTGCTGGTGGCCGCCGGCATCGTCACCACCGTGCCGCTGCTGTTCTTCACCGCCGCCGCCACCCGTCTGCGCCTGTCGACGCTGGGCTTTTTCCAGTATCTCGGCCCGACGCTGATGTTCCTACTGGCGATCACCTTCTACGGGGAAACCGTCGGCCAGGATAAACTGGTGACCTTCGGC
This sequence comes from Serratia sp. FGI94, assembly GCF_000330865.1. Lineage (NCBI taxonomy): Bacteria > Pseudomonadati > Pseudomonadota > Gammaproteobacteria > Enterobacterales > Yersiniaceae > Serratia > Serratia sp. FGI94. Next base: position 178,161 of record NC_020064.1, on the reverse strand, counting down.
TTTATCTGGGCGGCGCTGGTGCTGTTCACCCTCGACGCCCTGTACACCCAGCGTAAGCTACGATGAGCTGGAGGCCGGCGTCGCATGGTTGGAAATAAAACGCGCGATCGCCGGCCCGGTCAGCAGGATGGTAAACAGCCGCAGCGTCTGCAGCGCCATCACAAATGACATATCCACACGGCTGCCGGCGGCGATAATCGCCACCGTGTCCAGCCCGCCGGGGCTGGTGGCCAGATAAGCGGTCATCATGTCTACCGGCAGGAAGCAGGTCAGCATCCACGCCAGCAGGCCGCAAAACAGCATCAGTGCGGCGATGGACACCAACATCTGCGGCAGCGTACGCAACGCCAACAGCAAGATCGGCCGGGTAAAGCGCAGCCCCACGCTCCAGCCAATCAGCGTATAGGCCAGCGCCAGCAGCCATTCCGGCACCTGCAGCGCCATCGCGCCGCTGGAGTGCAGCGCGGCGCCGATAATCATCGGCAGCAGCAGCGCCCCCGACGGTATGCGCAAGCGCGGACCCAGCCAGGCGCCGGCGGCCGCCACCGCCAGCGTCGCCAGAAAGCGCCAGTCCAGCGGCGGGAACCAGTTCAGCGTCGCGCTGCCCTGCCCCGCCTCATCGCCCAGACCGATACGCGCCACCACCGCCGCCGCGGTGGCGACAAACAGCACGCGCAGATACTGCATAAATGCCACCAGACGCACGTCGGCGCCAAAGTCGCCGGCCATGGCGACCATCGCCGACGCGCCGCCGGGCGAGGCGCCCCAGGCGCCGGTCGGGCCGGGCAGGTCGCTAAAGCGCACCAGACACCAGCCGGAGATACCGCTGGCCAGCAGCGTCGCCAGCAGCACCAGCAGGATCAGCGGCCAATCAGCCAGCAGCGGCGTCAGCATGGAAGGAGACAGGCTTTGGGCGATCATGCAGCCCAGCACCGCCTGCGCGCCGATAAACAGCGGCTTGGGAATGCGCACCGACGCGCCCAGCAGCCCGAGAGTAACGCCAACGATCATCGGCCCCAGCAACAGGGCGGCGGGAATATGGAAAGCCAGTAGGCCGAACCCCAGCGCCAGCGACGCCAGCAGCAGGATCAGCCATTGCAGTACCGCGGGGAACCTCTCCATCGGAAGGATTGCCTTCAAATAATTTTGCAGGGAATTATCTTAGCAGGCTAAGGGCGTGAAATCACGATGCGGCAGGCGCCGCACCGCTTCGGCCAGCGGCTTACAGCCAGTTCTTGCGTTTGAAGTACAGGTACGGCGCCAGGCCGGCCAGAATCATCAGGCTGATCGCGCCCGGATAGCCGAACGACCACTTCAGCTCCGGCATAAATTCGAAGTTCATGCCGTAGCTGGAGGCCACCAGCGTCGGCGGCAGGAACACCACCGACACCACCGAGAAGATCTTGATGATGCGGTTCTGTTCAATATTGATAAAGCCCATCGCCGCCTGCATCAGGAAGTTCACCTTCTGGAACAGCGACTCATTGTGCGGCAGCAGGGATTCGATATCGCGCAGCACCTCGCGCGCCTGCTCCAGCTGGCCGGTCGGCAGCCGCGCCTTGCGCACCAGGAAGTTCAGCGCGCGCTGGGTATCCATCAGACACAGGCGCACCTTCCAGCCGATATCTTCCAGCTCCGCCAGCGTCGACAGCGCTTCGTCATATTCATCGCCCTGATGGCCTTCCATAATGACCCGGCTGAGCTTTTCCAGATCGCTGTAAATATTCTCGATTTCGTCCGCCAGCTGTTCAATTTTGGTTTCGAACAGGTCCAGCAGCAGCTCATAGGCGTTGCCGTCCACCATCATCTGGTTGCGGGCGCGCATGCGGTACAGGCGGAACGCCGGCAGCTCGCGCTCGCGCAGCGTATACAGCCGGCCGTCGCGGATGGTAAACGCCACGGTGGAGTTGCCGGCGTGATCCTCCGCATCTTCAAAATAGAAGAAGGAGTGGATGTGCAGACCGTCTTCGTCTTCAAAGAAGCGCGCCGAAGCCTCGATATCGTCCAGTTCCGGACGGGTGGCCAGGCTTTGCCCCAGCTCATGTTGCACACGGTCGCGCTCGCTTTCTTCCGGCTCGACCAGGTCAACCCACAGCGAGGTAGTCAGGTCTTCGGCCTCATCCAGCTCGAGGCGGGACAAGCGGCTGTGATCTAATTTGAAAGCGCTCAGCATGTGCTAAAACTCCCTAATGGTGAGGGGATACCCTGCATTCATCGGCATTACATCATCCCGGGCGCAGACGCGCCCAAACCCACAGATGCAATTCACATCATTTTAGGCGGACAACGCGTTGAAGCACAGAAACGGAGGGGCACGCAGGCCATGCTCGTTTCAGACCATAAAGAGATCTGACTCAGAGCGACGCACAGAGGGGTCGCCGACAACCACGAAGGCTATCAGCGTAATGGGATAGCCTTAGAAGTTGTACCTGTTGGGATCCAGGTCAGTGAGCCAGCATCTACTGGGTGTGTCCAAGGCGAATGTCCTCATTGATAATCGTGCGCGCATGTTACGCCGAGAGGAAAAAGCCTGTCAACACGTTAAACAGGATAAATCCCCAACAATTCACCGCGATGACAGGGCGATAAAAATCCGCGCGCCGGCGCAAAGAAATGACCGTGCGCAACGCCCCGCGCCGGGAAAGTTGCTAGACTCTCTCTACCGATAGCTTGCGGATTTCCTTAATGAAATTGATAACCTTGCAACAGATGAACCTCATGGGCGAGCAGGCCGCCCAACTGCCGCGCCTGCGCACTCACCACCTGCTGCATGACGATACGTGCGAGCCGGTGCAGCGCATGACCATCGCCATGGAGCCGGGCACCTATATCCGCCCGCACCGCCACCCACTCGCCTGGGAGCTGTTGACGCCGCTGCGCGGCCGCTTTGTGGTGCTGCAGTTTGACGATCGCGGTGCGGTAACCCGGCGCATTATGCTGGGCGAAGAGAACCGGCTGCTGGAGATGCCCGCCAACGTCTGGCATACCGTGCTGTCGGTTGATGCCGGCGGGGTGCTGTTTGAGGTGAAACCGGGGCCGTATCAGCCGCTGGCGGCAGAAGACTGCATGACCTGGGCGCCGCCCGAAGGCGGCGACGGGATTGACGCCGTGCTGCGCTGGTACGCCACCGCGCAGGAAGGCGACCGCTACCCGGGCTAAAGCGCGCCGGGGTTACGGCGTCTCCAGCTTGGCGTAGGCCGCTACCAGCCATTTGATGCCCTCACCTTGGAAGGCAATCTGCAGCCGGCTGTGTTCGCCGCTGCCTTCCAGATTGACGATGGTACCTTCGCCAAACTTCGGATGGCGCACCCGCTGGCCCAGTTTGTAGCCGGTGTCGTTCTCAGCGATCGGCGTCCCCATGCGCTGGTGCTTCACCGGGCGCGACACGCTGGCGCGCAGCCGCACCTCTTCCACGCACTCCTCCGGGATCTCACCGATAAAGCGCGACGGCCGGTGGTAGACTTCCTTGCCGTACAGCCGGCGGGTCTCGGCATAGGTCAGCGTCAGCTTTTCCATCGCCCGCGTCAGGCCGACGTAGGCCAGACGGCGCTCCTCCTCCAGCCGGCCGCCCTCTTCCAGCGACATCTGGCTGGGGAACATGCCCTCTTCCACGCCGACGATAAACACCTGGCGGAACTCCAGCCCTTTCGCCGAGTGCAGCGTCATCAGCTGCACCGCGTCCTGATAGGCGTCGGCCTGCCCTTCGCCGGCCTCCAGTGCCGCATGGGACAGGAACGCCTGCAGCGGCATTAAATCCTGATCTTCTTCCTGATAGCTGAACTGGCGCGTCGCCGTCACCAGTTCCTCCAGGTTTTCGATCCGCGCCTGACCTTTTTCACCCTTTTCCTGCTCGTACATCAGGAACAGGCCGGAATCGCGGATCACCCGGTCGGTCTGCACGTGCAGCGGCATATCTGCGGTTTCATGCGCCAGCGAATCCACCAGCTCGGTGAAGCGCTGCAGGGCGGAGGCGGCGCGTCCGGCCAGCACCTTGTCCTGCAGCAGCGCGCGCGTGGCCTGCCACAGCGTCAGCTGACGGTCGCGCGCCGTCTGGCGCACCACGTCCAGCGTGCGGTCGCCGATGCCGCGCGTCGGCGTATTCACCACGCGCTCAAACGCCGCGTCGTCGTTGCGGTTGGCGATCAGGCGCAGATAGGCCAGCGCATCCTTGATCTCCTGCCGTTCGAAGAAGCGCATGCCGCCGTAAATGCGGTACGGCATCGCGGTCTGCAGCAGCGCCTCTTCCAGCACGCGCGACTGGGCGTTGCTGCGGTAGAGGATGGCGCAGTCGTTCAGCGCGCCGCCGTTCTCCTGCCAGGTTTTGATGCGGTTAACCACAAAGCGGGCTTCATCCAGCTCGTTGAACGCGCAGTACAGCGAAATCGGCTCTCCTTCCGCCCCTTCGGTCCACAGATTTTTCCCCATGCGGCCGTCGTTATTGGCAATCAGCGTGTTGGCGGCCTTAAGGATATTGCTGGTCGAGCGGTAGTTCTGCTCCAGGCGGACGGTTTCCGCCCCCGGGAAGTCCTTCAGGAAGCGCTGAATATTCTCCACCTGCGCGCCGCGCCAGCCATAGATCGACTGGTCGTCGTCGCCGACGATCATCACATTGGCGCTGTCGCCCGCCAGCAGGCGGATCCAGGCGTACTGAATGCGGTTGGTATCCTGGAATTCATCCACCAGGATATTGCTGAAACGCTCGCGGTAATGGTTGAGGATGTGCGGCTTGTTCAGCCACAGCTCATGGGCGCGCAGCAGCAGCTCGGCGAAGTCCACCAGCCCGGCGCGGTCGCAGGCCTCCTGATAGGCCTGATAGATGCGCAGCCAGGTGGCCTCCACCGGGTTGCCGTAGCTTTCAATATGCTGCGGACGCAGGCCGTCGTCCTTTTTGCCGTTGATGTACCACATCGCCTGGCGCGGCGGCCACTGTTTCTCGTCCACGTTCAGCGCGCGGATAATGCGCTTGAGCAGCCGCAGCTGGTCTTCGCTGTCGAGGATCTGGAAGTCCTGCGGCAGATTGGCGTCCATATGGTGGGCGCGCAGCAGGCGGTGCGCCAGGCCGTGGAAGGTGCCGATCCACATGCCGCCCTGGCTGGTGCCGATCAGCTGTTCGATACGGTGGCGCATCTCCGCCGCCGCCTTGTTGGTGAAGGTGACCGCCATGATCGAGTACGGCGAGCAGTTCTCCACCGCCAACAGCCAGGCGATGCGGTGCACCAGCACCCGGGTTTTGCCGCTTCCCGCGCCTGCCAGCACCAACAGGTTGCTGCGTGGCGCCGCCACGGCTTCACGTTGTTTGTCATTCATGCTGTTGAGCAGATCGGAAACGTCCATAGGCACCATTACGTGGTAAGGGAAAACCGCGCCGGCGCGGCTTTCACTGTGAATTTATACAGAGTTATGGGGGGATTATAACAACGCTGTCAGCGATGCCAACTGCGAAACCTCAATATGCGGCAGTAAACGGCCGTCGGCGGCCTGCATCAGGCTACCCTGACGGTCATTGATCCAGCAGGCCTGAAAACCGGCGCGCAGCGCGCCCGCCACGTCGGTCGTCAGATCGTCCCCCACGTGCAGAATATGCGCGGGCGCGATCGCCAGCCGCTCGGCGGCCAGCTGATACATATCCTGATAGGGCTTGGCGCGGCCGTCCGGCCCGGAGCGCAGCACAAAGCGGAAGTATCCCTCCAGGCCGCAGCGCGCCGGTTCGACGTTGCCGTTGGTGATCGCCACCAGCGGATAGCGCGCCCCCAGCGCCTTCAGCGTGGCGTGGGTGGCCGCCGGCACCTCAATGCGGCTGCGCCAGTCGGCAAAGTGCCGCATGGCGGCGTCGGCCCCCGCCGTCGCGTCGCCGTCCGTCAGCCCCTGCCGGCTCAGCGCCAGGTGAATCGCCCGCCAGCGCCAGCGGGTGACGTCATGGTAAATCTCCGGCTCGCGCGCGCGCAGCTCCTGCCGCAGACGGTGAAAATCCGCCGACTGAAAATCCTTCAGCCCCGGATGGTAATCTTGTAAAAAGGCCACCGACTGCCGCTCGGTCTCGGCGATCACCGGGCGGTTATCGTACAGCGTATCGTCCAGATCGAACGTCAGCGCCGCCAGCGGGCGCAACGGCCGGTAAAAATGCATCAGGATTTCCCCCGTTTGGCGCGTGGATGCGCCGCATCGTACACGTTGGCCAGGTGTTGAAAGTCGAGGTGGGTATAGATTTGCGTGGTGGTCAGGTTGGCATGCCCCAGCAGCTCCTGCACCGCGCGCAGATCGCCGCTGGATTCCAGCACGTGGGTGGCGAACGAGTGGCGCAGCTTGTGCGGATGAATATGGCTGCTGACGCCCTGTTTGACGCCCCACTCGGCAAAGCGCTTTTGCACATTGCGCGTGGAGATACGCCGGCCCTGATTGGAGAGAAATACCGCGTCGTCGTCCGGCGCAAACAGATCGCGCATCGCCAGCCAGCGCTCCAGCCAGGTGACGGCGGTGCGGCCAATCGGCAACTTACGCTCTTTACTGCCTTTACCCATCACCCAAATCTCGCCGGCGGCCAGATCGAGATGCCGGCAGTCCAGCCCCACCAGCTCCGCCAGACGCAACCCGGCGCCGTACATCACTTCCAGCATCGCGCGGTCGCGCACCGCCAGCGGATCGTTAACGTCGATCTCCAGCAGTTGGCTCACTTCGTCAACGTCGATATTTTTCGGCAGATGGCGGCCGCTGCGCGGCGTGCGGATGCCCTTGGCCGGGTTGGCGGGCAGTTCTCCCCGACTCACCTGCCAGTCGAGAAAACTGCGCAGCGCGGAGAGCCGCAGCGCCAGGCTGGCGGCGTGCAGCCCCGCCCGCTTGCTGCGGGCCACCAGCTGCCGCACCAGCGCCGCATCCAGCTGCGACCAGGCGCTGACGCCCAGCGCGCCGGCCAGCGCACACAGCGCCTGCAGCTGACGGGAATAGTTAAGCTGGGTCAGCGGGCTGAGCTGGCGCTCCACCTTCAGATAACGCAGAAAAGCGTCCACCGGCGGCTGCAGGCCGGCCGCTGACGCCGTCATGCGCGTTCGACCCAGCGTTCCAGCAGTTCCGGCAGCATACGCGCCAGCTGGGCCAGCATCACGGTGCCCATGCCCGGCTGATAGTGCTGCGTATCGCGGCTGCTGAAGATCACCATGCCCAGATCGCCGTCCTCACCCAGCAGCGACAGCGCCACCGATCCGACCTGTTTGGCCTGCGGCAACAGCAGCAGCAGTTCCGGGCCGTTCAGGCTGCCGAGGAAGTGGTGATCATCCCCCAGGCGCTGAATGCGCAGCGGCTCAAACGCCGAACGCGCAATGCCAAGGTGGGTAAAGTCCGACGGCGCGCCGATCTGCCAGCGGTCGCTGAATAGGCGAATATTGGCGCCGGCCAGCCCGAAGCCGCGCGCCCAGCGCTGCAGGCGGTTCAGCATATCCTGCAGGCTGTCGGCGGTGGCCAGGTTGGCCTGCAGATGCAGCAGCCGGCCAAACAGCCCTTCATTGGCGCTGGCCTGCTCCATCAGCAGCGTGATCTCTTCTTCCAGCCGGTCGATATGGTTGCGCTGCCGCGCCAGATGCCACTCCACCAGCGATACGGTGCCGCGCACCGGATGGGGAACGCGCATCTGCTCAACCTGGCGCGCATTGCGCATAAAGAAATCCGGGTTCTGCTGCAGGTACTGCATTACGGCGTCGTCATCAAGCGCAATGGCTGCGACGGCCTGGTCCTCAACGCTTTTCATAGATGAATAAATCCGTCATAAACATGGGTTGCCGGGCCGGTCATAAACAGCGGCGTACCCGGTCCTTTCCAGCGTATATGCAGACTGCCGCCCGGCAGCTCCACATGCACCTCTTCTGACAGCAATTCCTGTTGAATCCCTACTGCCACGGCGGCGCAGGCGCCGCTGCCGCAGGCCTGCGTTTCACCGGCGCCGCGCTCGTAAACGCGCAGCTTGATATGGTCGCGGCTGACCACCTGCATAAAGCCGATGTTGGCGCGCTCCGGAAAACGTTCATGGCTTTCCAGCACCGGGCCAAGCAGTTCCACTTTGGCGGTTTTTACATCATCCACCTGCAAAACACAATGCGGGTTGCCCATCGACACCACGCCGGCCAGCACCGTGTGCTCGGCCGCGCGCATGATATAAGTCTTCTCCGCCTTGGCGGCGCGGAACGGCACCGCCTGCGGCTCAAAGTTGGGTTCGCCCATGTTGACGCACACCCGATCGTCGTCGGTGACGCTGAGCACCATGCGCCCGGTCTGGGTGCTGACGCGAATATCGCGCTTGTTGGTCAGCCCTTTCAGCCGCACAAAGCGGGCGAAACAGCGCGCGCCGTTGCCGCACTGCGCCACTTCGCTGCCGTCGGCGTTGAAGATGCGGTAATGGAAATCCAGCTCCGGATCGTAAGGCGGCTCCACCACCAGCATCTGGTCAAAACCGATGCCCAGATGCCGGTCAGACAGCCGACGAATCAGCTCCGGGGAAAAATAGACATTCTGCGTCACGGCATCGACCACCATAAAGTCGTTGCCCAGACCGTGCATTTTGGAGAACTGCATATCATACTCCGCTTTCTGGACGCGCCCGTCGTCGGTTATTCACAACGGCGAGCGCCTCCGCCGAAGAACGCGTTATTGCGCGGTCATCGACGGTTTTTGCTGAGAGCCGGCGGCTTCCTGCTGATTTTTCTGCACCTGATCGCCGGTTTGTACCGGCTGCGCCGCTTTCTCGCCCTTCGCTTCATCAGCGGGGAAGTACAGCGGGCCTTTCAGACCGCACCCAGAGAGACCGGCGACCAGCACCGCCAGCAGCGCATAGCGTAGTTGTTTTTTCATTTGCATTAATGCCTGTTATTTATGCGTCCGAACCTGCCCTGGCCAAAATAATCGGCGTTGCAGCAAGGCGGCAAGTATGAAGGGTATATAATCGCAGGTGGATCATGAAAAGCAATAGGAATCGAATATGAACGACAGTGAGTTTCACCGGTTGGCTGACCAGCTGATGCTGGATATTGAACAAACGCTGGATAATTTTGACGGCGATGCGGACATCGATTACGAAACCAACGGCGGCGTGATGACGCTGACCTTTGAGAACGGCAGCAAGATCGTGATCAACCGTCAGGAGCCGCTGCATCAGGTCTGGCTGGCCACCAAGTCCGGCGGCTACCACTTCGACTACCGCGACGGCGCCTGGGTGTGCGACCGCAGCGGCTGGTCATTCTCCCAGTTGCTGAGCGAGTCGGCAACGCAGCAGGCCGGCGAAACCATCGAGTTCGCCTGAGCGCCGTCGCGGGCGCCTGCGTGAATCAGTGCAGTTGGTATTGTTGCTTCAGCGGCTGCGCGGCAGCGCCGTCGCTGACGGTAACGCACAGATTGGACAGCGCGTTGCTGCGAAACGGGATCACCTGCGTACGGTCATCGATCTGCACGATCTGATAGAACTGCGGCAGGTTGAAGTTGATAAAGCTGGAGCCGTAGGTAAAGCGGTCGTGCGAGGAGGAGTAGAAGCGGCTGACGTCGCGCACCAGCTCTTCCTTGCTGCCTTCGCAGTGGTGATACACCTCGACGCGGTTCGACTCGTCCAGAATGTAGATATTAAAGCCCTGATCGTCCTTGGCGTCCTCAAAGAAGAACTGAATAATCCCTTCGCTGGCGAAGCCGTCCACCACCGGCGGCAGATGCACCTGATCGGTTTCCACCTTGATCGACAGGCCGTGCAGCTTGTTGTTGGAAATCGCGCCGTAAAATTCCACCGCATTTTCCAGCTTCTGCACCGAGACGCTCAGACGCTCGAAGAACAGCCCCCAGGTCTGGCCGGCCACGCGCACCGCCTTGAAGCGGCCCGGCTCCAGCCGCGTGCTGGACAGGCGCAGTTCGATGCATTCCGACACCAGCTGCTGAATGCGGGTGCGGATCAGCCCGCGCAGGTGCTGGCTGTAGCAGAATACTTCCACCGACTCCGGCGGCGACGCATCCTGATGCATTTTGCCCAGAATGGTTTTCAGCGCTTCCAGCACCGACTGTTCACCGCTGAAATGCAGCGTCCGCACCTCGTTCCACGAGTTGCGGTACAGCAGGTCGATACTGCCGACCAGGCACTGCTGCTGCTGGCCGAAGCTGAACACGTCCAGCTTGCGGAAGTCAAAGTGCACCACCTGATTGCGGAAGGCGGCGGTCGGGTCGTTTTCCAGGTTGACGATAATCGCCAGGTGGCGGATTTCACACGGGCTGTACAACGCCTTCGGGGTCGGCGCCGGCAGGCGCAGCGGGAAGCTGTGCGATACGTCGGCCACCAGCTCCTGCAGTTTTTCACTGTCGCACAGGTTGGCGCTCTTGATGTGCAGCCGCGTGCGCGACGTCAGCAGGCCGTTGAAATAGGCCCAGGCCACCAGCTTGTTCAGATAGCGGTTATATTCCAGCGGCTGGTGGCTGACGATGGAGTCCATCGCCGGCGCCTGATTGTACAGGTACCAGCCGGCGCGGTTGGCGCGGCCGATCGGCACGTGAATAAAGGTAAGGTCGCCTTCCGACAGGTCCGGTGAAATCTGCGGGTTGACCAACGTCACCTTGCCCGGCAGCGCCTCAAAGGCGGCGTACAGCTTACGCGTCAGCACGCCGATGTCCTGCGGACTGGCGCTGACGCTGAGGTTATTACGGCGCGCAAAGCGGATCAGGTTGCGGTAGCTCTGCATCATCGCATCCAGCAGTTCGTTATGCGCCTCGCGCACCCGCTCGATTTTCCAGTTGGCGCGGTTATCCAGCATCGCCAGCCGCTCTTGATCCCAGCCCCACTCGCTCACCAGCTGGCTGAGGATCTCCCGCCGCCAGCCGACGCTGGCCTGCGGGTGGGACAGTTTTTCGCACACTTTCAGGTAGAAGCAGCGGCGCACCAGATCGAGCCGGGTGGTGTCGTTAATCTGCGTCAGATAATGGGTGACGCGCTCGAGCATCATGCAGTAGGCGTCCAGACCGAAACAGACGATCTCGCCCGCATGCAGACGCTGTTTAATGCTGGTCGCCAGCAGCTGCGTGTTGGGGTATTCCCAGGAGTAAGCCTCCAGCAGCAGGGTCTTCAGCACCGCCTTGTACGGCGAGTCGATGCTCTTATACAGCTGCCACAGGCTGGCGCCGAAGTACTCTTCCGCCGACAGCGTGCCCAGCCCGCCGAGATCCAGCCACTCGTTCGGCGTCAGCACCCCCTGAGCATACAGCGACAGTACATATTCGTCGTAATGCGCTTCTTCTTCGCACGGCACCATATTCCACAGGATACGTTTGCCGGCCAGGCGCACCGCGGTGCGGTAAAACTCGTCCAGCAACAGGATATGCTGCGTGGAGCCGCAGTCTTCGCCGCCCAGGCTGCCGCTTTCGTTATGGCGGAAGCGGTTTTCGTCGATCAGGAAGAAGCTGACCTCCACGCCCATCGACGCCGCCCACTTCTCCAGCAGGCTGCATTTCTGCTGCAGGCGATTGCGCTCTTCGTTATCGAGCCAGGATTGGTGGCAAACCCAGATATCCAGATCCGAGCTGCAGCTCTGCCCGATCGACGAGGTGCTGCCCATGGAGTAAACGCCGGTGATCGGCAGTTCGCCGCTGGCCAGCGTTTCAAACGGGCTGCCCCACTTGTCTTCCAGATCGTGCAGATAAGATTGTTGGTTTTCATCAGGCGTGTAGAGGCAAATGCCATGGGGAACGTTACCATTGAGGTAACCCGGCATCAGCGGGTGGTGGTGGTGCAGTAAGGTAGGCAGCAGACTGTATACCCGTTGAAAGGCAGGTTTCATGGCCGCCAGGGCGCGATCGACACGTAGTTGATTGATCGCATCCAGTCTCTGCTTCAATGTCTCGATATAAAGGTACAAGACGTCTCGCCTGATTATCCCGGTGCTTAGAAAAAAACCCGTATTCCGTAAGCGTCGTTAAGAGGAAGAGTATTTGACGACTTATTGCTGGAAACGTGATCAATTTAACACCTTGCCGATTGACCGTAAAGGAAGTAACGCGACACACTTATTATCGCCTTACCCTAAACGACGTATCTGCAGTGTTAACTGCCCAAAACACATCACACGTCCTGTTGATTCCGTTGTCCTTTTCCTGACCACCTCCTTCTTGCACTGACAGTTTTCGTCCTCAGTGGTAGGATGGCTGGCGAAATATAAAAACGGTAACAAGCATGTTAGACAAAATTATTCGAATTGCCACCCGACAAAGCCCTCTGGCGCTCTGGCAGGCACACTATGTGCAGCAGCGTCTGATGGACAGCCACCCCGGCCTGCGGGTGGAGCTGGTGCCGATGGTGACGCGCGGCGACATCATTCTGGATACGCCGCTGGCGAAGGTCGGCGGTAAGGGCTTGTTTGTCAAAGAACTTGAGCTGGCGCTGCTGGAAGGCCGCGCCGATATCGCCGTGCACTCGATGAAAGACGTGCCGGTAGAATTTCCGCAGGGGCTGGGTTTGGTGACCATTTGCGAGCGTGACGATCCGCGCGACGCATTTGTATCAAACCGTTTCGAATCCCTCGATCAACTGCCGCAGGGCAGCGTGGTCGGCACCTCCAGCCTGCGTCGTCAGTGCCAGCTGCGCCAGCGTCGCCCCGACCTGATCGTGCGCGATCTGCGCGGCAACGTCGGCACCCGCCTGTCCAAACTGGATAACGGCGAGTATGACGCCATTATTCTGGCGGTCGCCGGCCTGAAGCGGCTGGGGCTGGAGCAGCGCATCCGCAGCGCCATGAGCCCGGAAGAGTCTCTGCCGGCCGTCGGCCAGGGCGCCGTCGGCATCGAATGCCGGCTGGACGACGAGGTGACCCGCTCGCTGCTGGCGCCGCTGAACGATGAGGCGACCGCCCTGCGCGTCAGCGCCGAACGCGCCATGAACACCCGTCTGGAAGGCGGCTGTCAGGTGCCGATCGGCAGCTATGCCGAGCTGGACGGCGATACGCTGTGGCTGCGCGCGCTGGTCGGCGCGCCGGACGGCAGCCAGATGGTGCGCGGCGAGCGCCGCGGCCCGGCCGCACAGGCGCAGCAAATGGGCGTCTCGCTGGCGGAAGAGCTGCTGGCCAACGGCGCGCGTGAAATTCTGCAGGACGTGTATCAGGGAGATCCGCCGGCATGACGATTCTGGTAACCCGCCCTTCCCCGTCCGGGGAGCAACTGGTCAGCCGGCTGCGTGCGCTCGGCCGGGTTGCCTATCATGCTCCGCTGATTGATTTCGCTCCCGGCGCCGATCTGCCGCGCCTGGCGTCGGCGCTGCAGGGCCTGCACACCGACGATCTGGTGTTCGTCCTGTCGCAGAATGCGGTGAACTACGCCGACTCGGTGATGGGGCGCGCGGGCTTCGCCTGGCCGGCCCAGGCCGCCTATTACGCCATCGGGCGCAGCACCGCGCTGGCGCTGCACCGCATCACCAGCCTGCCGGTAGACTATCCGCACGAGCGCGAAATCAGCGAAACGCTACTATTATTACCCGCGCTGCAAAAACTGGCCGGCAAGCAGGCGCTGATCCTGCGCGGCAACGGTGGACGCGAGCTGCTGGGCGAAACGCTGCGCGAGCGCGGCGCCAACGTCAGCTATTATGAATGTTACCAGCGCAGTCCCGTCCATTACGACGGCGCGGAGCAAAGCGCCCACTGGCAGCGCGTGGGCATTGATACGCTGGTGGTCACCAGCGGTGAAATGTTACAACAGTTGTATACTTTAGTTCCTGATTACTACCGTTCTTTATGGCTGCTGCGTTGCCGCCTGGTGGTGGTCAGCGAACGTCTGGCTACCCTGGCCCGGGAACTGGGCTGGAGCAGCATTCGGGTAGCTGAAAATGCCGATAATGACGCGCTGCTACGCGCGCTACAATAAACCTGACAATGGGATGCGCCACTATGACGGAACAAAATACCCCATCCGCACCGGTTGAAGAGAGCAACCAGGCGGTTGAGAGTCCCCAACAGCCAGAGACCGGCAGCCGTAAAAGCAAAAACAGCGGCCCGATGCTCGGCGCGATCGCCATCGTGCTGGTTATTGCACTGGGTGCCGGCGGTTACTACCACACACACCAACAGGCTCAGCAACTGATTGCGGCGAACCAGTCCCTGCAACAGCAGTTGGCGGAGCTCAAGCAGAGCCAGCAGCAGGAAAAAAGCGCGCTGGAAGGCCTGCTGCAGCAGCAGGGGAAAACCCTCGACGCCGCTGACCGCGAACAAACCTCGCTGGCGCGTCAGCTCAGCGAGCTGCAGGAAAAAGTCGCCACCATTTCCGGCAGCGACGCCAAAACCTGGCTACTGGCTCAGGCCGACTTCCTGGTTAAAATGGCCGGCCGCAAGCTGTGGAGCGATCAGGACGTCACCACCGCCGCCACCCTGCTGAAAAGCGCCGACGCCAGTCTGGCGGATATGAACGATCCAAGCCTGATGACCGTACGCCGCGCCATTACCGAAGATATCAGCGGGCTGTCCACCCTGTCTCAGGTCGACTTTGACGGCATCATTCTGAAAGTGAACCAGCTGTCTAACCAGGTTGATAACCTGCGCCTGGCGGATAACGACAGTGATGAAGCGCCGATGGACGAAGACAGCGGCGAGCTGTCCGCCTCGCTCGGCGAATGGCGGCAAAACCTGACCAAGTCCTGGCATAACTTTATGGCCAACTTTATCACCATCCGCCGCCGCGACACCGGCGCCGAACCGCTGCTGGCGCCGAATCAGGACATCTATCTGCGCGAAAACATCCGCTCCCGTCTGCTGGTCGCCGCCCAGGCGGTGCCGCGCCACCAGAACGAGGTGTATAAGCAGTCGCTGGAAACCATCTCCACCTGGGTGCGCGCCTATTTCGATACCAGCGACCCGGCCACCAAAGCCTTCCTGGAAGAGCTGGACGGCCTGAGCCAGCAGTCCGTGACAATGGACGTACCGGACCAGCTGAAGAGCCAGCCGCTGCTGGAAAAACTGATGCAGACCCGGGTACGCAATCTGCTGGCGCAAGGCGCTGCCGCCACTCACCAGGAGGGATAAGCCATGTTACGCGTGTTATTCCTGTTTCTGGTGCTGATCGCCAGCGTGGTGCTCGGGCCGATGCTGGCCGGCCATCAGGGCTACGTCCTGATCCAGACCGATAACTACAATATCGAAACCAGCGTCACCGGCCTGGTGATCATGGGTATTTTGCTGTTTGTGGTGCTGTTTATCATCGAATGGATCCTGCGCCGCATTTTCCGCACCGGCGCCCGCACCCGCGGCTGGTTCCTCGGCCGTAAACGCAGCCGCGCACGCGCGCAAACCAAGGCGGCGCTGATTAAGCTGGCGGAGGGCGACCATAAACAGGTCGAACAGCTGCTGACGCGCAATGCCGACCATGCCGAACAGCCGGTGGTGAACTACCTGCTGGCGGCGGAAGCGGCGCAGCAGCGCGGCGACGAGTTCCGCACCAATCAGTACCTGGAGCGCGCCGCCGAAGCGGCGGATACCGATCAGCTGCCGGTCGACATTACCCGCGTACGCATTCAGCTGGCGCAGGGAGAAGTACATGCCGCGCGCCACGGGGTCGATCGCCTGCTGAACCAGGCGCCGCGCCATCCGGAAGTGCTGCGCCTGGCGGAGCAGGCCTACCTGCGCACCGGCGCTTACGCCTCCCTGCTGGAAATCCTGCCGTCGATGAGCAAAATCAAGCTGCACGACGAGGAGAAACTGCAGGCGCTGCAACAGCAGGCCTATCTCGGCCTGATGAATCAGGCGATGGCGGAAGAAGGCAGCGACGGCCTGAAACGCTGGTGGAAGAATCAGAGCCGTAAAGTACGCCATGAAGTGCCGCTGCAGATCGCCATGGTGGAGCACCTGATCGAATGCGACGATCACCAAATGGCGCAGGAGATCGTGCTGGACGGCCTGAAACGCCAGTATGACGAACGCCTGGTGCTGCTGATACCGCGCATCAAATCCGGCAACCCGGAGCAGTTGGAAAAAGCGCTGCGTCAGCAGATCAAACAGCATGGCGCCACGCCGCTGCTTAACAGCACGCTGGGCCAGCTGCTGATGAAGCACGGTGAATGGCAACAGGCCAACGACGCCTTCAAGGAAGCCCTGAAGCAGCGTCCGGACGCCTATGACTACGCCTGGCTGGCCGACGTACTGGAAAAGCTGCACCGCTCCGAAGAGGCGGCGCAGATGCGACGTGAAGGCCTGATGCTGACCCTGCGGCAAAATGGCGAATAACGCCGGATAAACGGCTTATCAAAGCGTGGCCACGGCCACGCTTTTTTTTCGCCCTCATCCCTTTACACGGCAATATCCCCTAAATCATTCGATCTGCAGGAAGGCGGTAAGAGAAGGAATCCCGCTGAGCTGATACGGGTAAGTGATTCGGGTGACTGAGCGCAGCCAACGCATCTGCGGTTTAAGGTATGACGGGTAGATACCCTAAATAATTCGAGTTGCAGGAAGGCGGCAAGGGAAGGAATCCCGATGAGCTTACACAGGTAAGTGATTCGGGTGACTGAGCGCAGCCAACGCATCTGCAGCTCGAAGTATGACGGGTATAGGCAAAAAAAAACACTTGCCAGTCTGGCAAGTGCATAAAGAAGCAATCAGGTCTAGGACAACAGGGGTGGTGCCTCACTCAACGTTGTGCCCGCAGTGTGATGTCGGCGTCGCAAGCGAGGCTTTCATCGTTCTGGTGGGCAATAGGCACCCTAAATCGGCTCTGCGTCATTCCCAGGGTTTATGAGGCCTAAGGCGAACATAAGAAGTGGAATGAGCATCTACGCTATAGATATTGCACTTCGCGTGCCAACTCTTGCCAGCTAATGGCAATCCAGATAAAAATAAATTTAATTTACTGAATTTAAACGGTTTATTTGTATCCATATCGTTAGTCTACCGCCGGAGGCCATCCGCCCCGCCGCTGCCGACCGCCAACCAGCCTGTCGCTGAAAAACGACGACTTAAGGTAAAGTTATTTTTACCTTTATATTTCAATTGATTATATGTCTCTTACCGGCGACAGCGCGCAACCGCCTTGTCGCCAAAGACCAACAGCGGGCGGATAGCAGCTATAACCGGCAAGCTGAACAGCAGCGTATGGTATGCGGAGGGGGAAGGATGTCAGGCGTAGGATGCCTGCGGATAAACGACAGACGAAAAAAAACCTGCTTTAAAAAGCAGGTTTTTCGAATTGGTCGGCGAGAGAGGATTATGCGCATCAAAGATGCGCCCCCTACGGGCGTTGCTGCGCAACGTGGTCTCGCTACGCTCGGCTCAAACCTCCTTCGGAGGTTATTCGCGCGTCCTGCGCTCACCCTACGGGCCAACGCTGACGCGTTGTTCAAAACTGTTCCCGACAGTTTTGTCTCATCCTCTTCAAGCTACAGACGAAAAAAAACCTGCTTTAAAAAGCAGGTTTTTCGAATTGGTCGGCGAGAGAGGATTCGAACCTCCGACCCACTGGTCCCAAACCAGTTGCGCTACCAAGCTGCGCTACTCGCCGATTCTGTGGTGCTGATACTACAAGATTTTAAAGCCCATGTCTATGTAATCGCTAAGATTTACATGACGTTTTGTGTGGTGCGAAGAGAGGGACTTGAACCCTCACGTCCGTAAGAACACTAACACCTGAAGCTAGCGCGTCTACCAATTCCGCCACCTTCGCACGGTCACAAAACAGCTTTTTATCTCTTACTCTACCCCTGGGGTAAAGTGGGGTGGCTAATGGGACTCGAACCCACGACAACTGGAATCACAATCCAGGGCTCTACCAACTGAGCTATAGCCACCATTTCTTTACTTACTTCACGCGGTAATCATACCACCGCAGCTCTTGCGCACAAACTAAATGGCGCGCCCGACAGGATTCGAACCTGAGACCTCTGCCTCCGGAGGGCAGCGCTCTATCCAGCTGAGCTACGGGCGCGTAGCGCCGTTGCGGGTGGGGATACTACGGATTTAAAGCAATCCTGTCTAGTGCTTTTTCGCAGAAATGTTGCGTTTGATTACGCTTTGCTCACTCCTGCGCATAAAAGCACAATCCGCAGCCCCTTTCTCAGCTTTGCTGCTGGTTTTTTATCCCAATTTCAGCCTGATGCCGTTTTTTATGCATACCGAAGGCAAAGTAGCACAGGCTGACCGCCGCCAGGAAAATCGCCCCGACCAGCAGAGAAATACGCGTATCCGGGTTAATGCCCATGCCAACCAGCACGCAGGCCAGGAAAGCAATGGTCAGGTAGTTCACATACGGGAACATTATCGATTTAAAACCGTGGCTTTTAATCGCCGCTTTATGTTCACGGCGGAAGTAGAGCTGGCTAATCAGCACCACGAACCACGGTACCATGCCCGGCAGCACGCTGGCGCTGTAAACATACACAAATACCTGCTGCGGATTAGGAATGATGTAGTTCAGCACCGATCCCGCCAGCAGGCAGACAATGGTAACGGCGATGCAGTTTACCGGCACGCCGCTGGCGGACAGCCGGGTGAACGCGGACGGCAACTGGCGGTTCTTCGCCAGCGCATACAGCATGCGTCCGCCGCTGTACATGCCGCTGTTGCAGCCGGACAGCGCCGCGGTCAGCACCACAAAGTTAATGATGCCGGCAGCGGCCACGATGCCGATTTTGGCAAAGGTCAGCACAAACGGGCTGCCCGCGGTGCCGATGCCATCCCACGGGAAGATGGTGACAATCACGAAAATGGCGCCGACGTAGAAAATCAGGATGCGCCACAGAATATTGTTGATGGCGCGCTTCAGGGTGATTTGCGGATTTTTCGCTTCGCCGGCGGTAATGCCCACCAGCTCCACGCCCTGATAAGAGGCCACCACGATGCACAACGCAAACAGGAAGCCCTTCCAGCCGCCGGCGAAGAAGCCGCCGTGCTGGGTTAGGTTGGCGAACCCGGTCGGCGCGCCGCCGTTACCGAAGCCAAAGAAGATCACCCCCAGCCCCACCAAAATCATCACGATAATGGTGGTCACCTTAATCATCGCAAACCAGAACTCCAGCTCGCCATACAGCCGCACCGCCGCCAGGTTGGCCACCGCCACCATCGCCACCGCCAGCAGCGCCGGCAGCCACTGCGGGATCTCCGGGAACCAGAACTGCACGTACACGCCGATGGCGGTAATTTCCGAAATCCCGACCGCAATCCACATAAACCAGTAGCCCCAGGCCGTCAGGTAGCCGAAGTAAGGGCCCATATACTTGTGGGCATAGACCGCAAACGAGCCGGCCACCGGCTCCAGAAACAGCATCTCGCCCATCGAGCGCATGATAAAGAACACAAACAGCCCGGCGATAATGTATGCCAGCAGCACCGAAGGCCCCGCCCATTTCAGGGTGCTGGCCGAGCCCATAAACAGGCCGACGCCGATCGTGCCGCCAAGCGCAATCAGTTCGATGTGCCGGGCTTCCAGCCCGCGATGTAGTCCTTGCGGTTTATCTTTAGTTGGCATAATTCCTCAGTCGTTATGTCTGCGTCGTGCGTGCATTGGCCGGCAGCGGCCTTATTGTTTTAAACAGCGAGTGGTACCACTCCCGCCAGCGCGACCGATCGCCAGTAAGGATGAGGGCAAATTGACAGCGAAAAAGGATATTCAGCACTGTGATTAGCGGCATCGGCGGCCTGGAATGATTTCCGGGCGGTATCGTTCCGTATTTTGCTGCTATAAGCAAACCGCGGATTAAAACTTTATGGAATAAAAGGCGGGATAATTCTTGGATGAGGTTATAGTTGTGCGGCAATGTTCGACCATCGCCGCACAACTACGTCAGCCAACCCTGCCGGAACAACAGAAACTCCGGCCGGCGCATTTACAGTTTACCGCCGTAATAGTAGCCGACGAACCGCAGCAGTTTGATCTGCCGCCGGATACGGCTTGGCTGCGACAGCAGGCGATACAGCCACTCCAGCCCGAGGTTCTGCCACACCTTCGGCGCCCGCTTCACGTGGCCGGTAAACACGTCATAGGTGCCGCCGACGCCCATATACAGCGCCTGCGGATGCACCTGGCGGCAGTCGCGCATCAGGACTTCCTGCTTCGGCGAGCCCATCGCCACGGTGACGATCGCCGCGCCGCTGGCGTGAATCCGTTCGAACAGCGCTTCTCGCTGTTCCGGCGTGAAGTAACCGTCCTGGCTGCCGACGATGTTGACATTCCACTGGCGGCGCAGTTTCTCTTCGGTTTCCGCCAGCACCGACGGCTTACCACCGACCAAAAAGACCGGCGTGCCTTCCTGCCCGGCGCGCTGCATCAGCGCCTCCCACAGATCGGCGCCCGCCACGCGCGAAACATCAGCACCGGGATATTTGCGCCGCATCGCGCGCACCATGCTGATGCCGTCGGCGTATTTAAATTCACAGCCGTCCAGCAGCGCCCGCAGCGTGGCATCCTGCTCTGCCGCCAGCATTTTCTCGGCGTTCATCGCCACCAACGTTCCCTGTTTCATCTTGCCGCCGTCGAACAGGAAGTCCAGGCAGTGCGACATATTGCGAAATCCCCAGAGCTTGATGCCGCGCAGCGTGTATTCGGGAGCCGAAACCTTTGTATCCATTATTCTCATTACCTTTGCAGTAGGCTGTCGGACTCTGAAGCAGCGGCCGGCTGCACCACGCGCGGGCGGGAACCCATGCGCGTCTTGATCAGACCCGCCGTATCAAACAGCCAGTACAGCAACTTCGCCAGCACCAGGCAGGCGCCGAAAATCAAACAGAAAAACACCACGCGCGACACGAAAGAATCCAGCCCTTCACGCGTCAAAACAATGATGTTGAACACCGCGCCAAAACAAAAGCCCTGCAGAATGGCCGCCTTATAGCGGTTCGGCTCATGGCGTCCCAGCTCATACAGCCAGTCGAACCATTTGATGATCAGCCCGACCACCACCGCGCCAAGCGGAATAAACAGCGCGCCGCCCATCACCACCAGCGAGCCGATCAGCGTCGGCGAAATCGCCAGCCCAGAATTATTCTCCAGCACTTCCCAGGTAAAGTAGTTGGCGGTATTCAGCACCACGTCCGGCCGCCCCGGCCACAGCCAGCTGGGGATAAAGACGTAGAAGTCGCGCACGATCGGCGCCAGCCCCTGGAAGTCGATCTTGTCGTAATTCTGCAGCAGCAGCGCCAGATTCTCCCAGGGGGAGAAGGTGTCGCGGGTTAAATACAGGAAGGTGTAAAACGCCTCATCGCCGCTGACGTCCAGGCCATAGCGCTTCAGCGCCAGCCAGAACATGCCGACAATGCTCATTACGCCCGCCGCCGCCAGCATCCACAGCGTGATCCAGCCGCGCACGATGCCGATAAACAAGAACAGGGCGAACGCGATAATAATATTGGCGCGCGTGCCGCCGACGATCACATAGGTCAGCAGGCCAAACGACACCGTCGCCACCAGGAAGAAAAACCAGGCGCGCAGACTCTGCCGCAGGAAGAACACCACCAGCATCGCCGGGATAAAAAAGTAGAAGAAGCGCTTAAGCGCCACGCCGGACACGTCGCTGGAAAATATCTGGCTGTAGGAGTGCAGTTTGAACAGCAGGAAACCGTTCTGCAAAAAGAACAGCCCCACCGTGCCTACCGCCACCAGCGCCAGCAGCACCCAGGTCAGGTTAGTTTCCACCCGGTTCATGTCAAACAGCGGCTGGCGCGGCTCGGCGCTGCGCTTGCGCAGCCGGGTCTTATAGGTGACGTAATAGATGGCATAGAAACAGGTGGCGGAGAGCATGGCGTACAGCAGGAACTCCACCGGCACGATAGCCACGTCAAACCGGAACACCAGCAGACAGCTAAGCGGAAAGCCGAAGTAAAACGTCAGCAGGAACAGCAGCGAAAAGAAGACGTTAAAGTTAAACCGCACGCGCCGGAACTCCTGATAGGTCACCGTCAGAATAAACGTGACGCTAATCAGGTACACCACCAGCAAACCGCCAAATTGGGCCAGCGTCATGCCGTTTCTCCCGCCGCCAGCGCCAACGCCTGCCGCCAACCGTCAATATAGTTCGGGTTAAAGAAGGCGATATCCTGCTTGTCCACCGACGCCAGCTGGCGCTGCGCCTCGCGCACCACCGCTTCATCCAGCGTATCGCCGTAAAACAGCACCGGCAAGCGCTGCTCGGCCAGATCCTGCCAGAACGGGTTCTGTCGGCTGAGCACAAACGGCACGCCGAACTGAATCAGCAGGCAGAGCGTGCCGATGCCCTGCTGGCGGTCGAAGATAAAGTAGCCGAGATCGCACTCGCGCAGAATATTGAGGTAATCGTCAAACGCCACCTGCTGGGTGAGCAGCTGCAGATTTCTTTCACCAAACAGCTGCAGGCCGGCGCTGCGCACCTGCCCGATATAGTCGTCGTTATTGGCCGGATAGCCCATCGGCACAATCACCCGCACATTGGCGCCAAACTGCTGATGAATCGCGTGCAGCGCTTCGATATGGCGATTGGTGCGGTCGCCGGAGTTGCCGACCAGAATGGTCATCGGCCCGGCGACATTCTTCTCGACCTCAATGCCGGTCAGCGCCGGATCCATCCGCGTCGGGAAATAGAGCAGCGACGCCGGCACCCGCGCATGGCGCTGCTGATAGTGGATCAGATCGCCGCGCGTGGCAAACACGCGCCCGACCCGTCCCTGCGCCACCCGGCGCAGCAGATAGAACAGACGGAACTTCCAGTCGGTGGCATTTTCATACAGATCGGCCCCCCAGATATGCCAGCTGACCTGCTGCGGCTTGATTTTGCCGCTCAGCAGCGCCAACCACAGCGTCGGGTTAAACTGCCCGTGCCAGAAAAAACGGCGGCTGCGGTCGGCCTTGGCGCAGGCGATCACCGCCTCCGCCAGGCTTTTCTTATCCGGATAGCTGTCAATCGTCAACGCCGGGAACTCGCCCAGCGCGGCCACATCTTTGGCGGCGACCATAAACCGGCTTACCTGCGGCAAGGGCAGTTGGTTAGCCAGCACGTCGTTGAAAAAGCGCAGCACCGTCTGATTATGGTGCGGGATATCAGATCCCAATACGTGAATCAGTGTGGTCATACTCGTCTACGGTAAAGAATAAATACGCAGCTACACAGCGTGAAATAGACTATGTAGGTTGCCATGTAGGCCTGAGCCGCCCCCAGCGCGCCGTGCTGCGGGATCAGCCAGTGCGAGAACAGCGTCAGCAGCAGGAACTGGCTGACCTCAGTCATAATATAAAAGCGCAGCGACGCCTTGGCGATCACCAGATAGCCGAACACATAAGCGCCCACCTTCAGCACATCGCCCACCAGCTGCCAGGCAAACAGATCGCGCATGGCGACAAACTTGTCCGAGAACAACAGCCAGATAGCGAAATCGCGCAGCAGCCACACGGTAAAGCTGGCCGCCGCCACCGCCGGCAGCACAAACTTCAGCGCACGGACGATTTCGCGGCTAATCGCCGCCTTATCGCTCAGGCGCGACAGCGTCGGCAGCAGATACACGGTGAACGAGGCGGTAATAAACTGCAGATAGGCATCGGAAATGCTGCTGACGCCCTGCCAGATCCCCACCTCATCCCAACTATAGTGCGCCGCCAACAGGTTACGCATCATGACATACGCCACCGGCAAGGTCACGGAGGTGATCAGCGCCATAATGGTGAACTTGCCCAGATGGCTGGCCAGCGCCTTGTCCCACGCCAGCGCCAGATAGCGCAGCGGCAGCGTTTTACGCCGCCACAGCAGCACGCCGGCCGGCAGCGCCACCAGCGCCGGCACCAGAGCCAGCCCCGCCAATGCGCCCTCATAGCCGCCCAGTTTAAAGCACGCGACAAAGGCCACCAGGCCAATCAGGCTGCCGCCGATCACCGCCAGCGCATTGCCCATCGCATCGCGGTAGCCTTTCAGGATTGCCAAAAACAGGTTGGCGTAGGCGATGCCCATCTGCATAAACGCCAGCGCGCGCACCACGTTAACATAGCGCGTATGACCGAACAGCCCCTGGCTGATCGGCTCGGCGGCAAACAGAAACACCAGCGCCAGCAGGGTCGAGAAGCCCAACACAATGCTGGATCCGGTGCCTACCGCCAGACGCAGGCGCTGCGGATCCTGATGATACTCGGCGACATACTTGGTGATGCCGTTGAAGATACCGGCGCCGGACAGCACGCCCAGCACGGTGATCAGCTGGCGGAAGTTGCCCGCCTGCCCCACGCCGCTCGGCCCAAAGGCCACCGCCAGCAGTTTCACCACCAGCAGCCCCACGCCGATTTTGACCAGCGTGGAGCCGGCGGTCCAGACGGATGCTTTTGCCAGCGACATATCAGGCGAGGAAGCTCAAAATGGTGTGAATCACCGTGCGCTGGTTAACATCGGACATGTTGAAATACAGCGGCAGCCGCACCAGGCGCGCGCTCTCACTGCTGGTGAAGCGGTCCTCGCCGGCAAAGTGGCCGAACTTCTCGCCCGCCGGGCACGCATGCAGCGGAATATAGTGGAATACCGCCATAATTTCCGCTTCTTTCAGGTAGTTGATAAACGCCGTACGATCCTGCACGTCTTTCAGCTTAATGTAGAACATATGGGCGTTATGGCGGCAGTCCTTCGGCACCACCGGCAGCTCGATACGCCCGGCGTCGGCCTGCGGCTTCAGCGCGTCGTAATAGTTCTGCCACAGCTTCAGCCGCCGCTGGTTGATGCGTTCCGCCGCTTCCAGCTGCGCCCACAGGTAGGCGGCCTGCAAGTCGGCCATCAGGTAGCTGGAACCGATATCGCGCCAGGTGTATTTATCCACCTGGCCGCGGAAAAACTGGCTGCGGTTGGTGCCCTTCTCGCGAATGATTTCGGCGCGGTCAATCAGCGCCGGATCGTTGATCAGCGTCGCGCCGCCTTCGCCGCCTGCGGTGTAGTTTTTGGTTTCATGGAAGCTGAACGCGCCGATATGGCCAATGGTGCCCAGCGCCTTACCCTTGTAGGTCGACATCACGCCCTGCGCGGCGTCTTCCACCACGAACAGGTTGTACTTTTTCGCCAGCGCCATAATGGCGTCCATTTCACAGGCGACGCCGGCGTAGTGCACCGGCACGATCGCGCGGGTTTTGTCGGTAATCGCCGCCTCGATTTTGCTTTCATCGATATTCATGGTGTCCGGACGCACATCGACAAACACGATGGTGGCGCCGCGCAGCACAAAGGCGTTGGCGGTGGAGACAAAGGTAAAGCTCGGCATGATCACTTCGTCGCCCGGCTGGATGTTCAGCAAAATCGCCGCCATCTCCAGCGACGCGGTGCAGGACGGCGTCAGCAGCACCTTGTGCGCGCCGAAGTGCTGCTCCATCCACTGCTGACAGCGGCGGGTAAAGCCGCCGTCGCCGCACAGCTTCCCGCTGCTCATGGCAGCCTGCATATAGTCGATTTCCGTGCCAACAACCGGTGGTGCGTTAAATGGAATCATGTGAACCTCTGTATAACCAATACGCGGTGCTGTCGATAACGGCACCGTGCCGTTGATAGAGCCGTAGCGCGGCACTATTACTTATCTGTGTCGCCACCCGCAGGCGCTGTAATTGCTGTTGCTGACACCAGCCGACCGCCGCAGCCATCAGCCGGGCGCCGATACCCTTGCCAGCGGCGCCGGGAAACGCGGCCAGCAGACCGATGCGCGCCTCGCCGCTGCCGATATCGCGCAGGCTGACAAAGCCCTCCGGCTGCCCGTGACCATCCAGCGCCAGCAGGCAAAGATGGTCGAAGGTGCCCAGCACCGCCTTCTCAATCCAGGTGGCGTAAAACCGTCCGCTGTCCGCCGGCTGATACCAAGGTGCGCGGAAACGGCTGGCGGCGAACGCCTGTGCGGCGGCCGCCTGTAACACGGCAATATCGGCAACCGTCGCCGGACGTATATCAGACGCCGGAGTATAAGCACATTTCGTGCCAAGATTGATAACCAGATCGACTTCACCCTCCGCCAGCTGAAAACCCAACGGGGCTAGCGCATCGGTAAGGTCGAGACGGTGAGCGGGGATTTTGGCCTGAACCAGCGCAAAGCGCTCCAGCGCGGCGGCGGTCAGCGGCGGCGCCGAGTCGGCAATATTCAGCCTGGCGCTGTTAATGCGGAAATAGTCGCTTTCCCAGGTTAACGGGTCGACGGTAGCGCGGAGAATCATAGCGTTATCCATTCAGTTGATGACCGACGTCTGCGCCAGAGTATGGAGAACAAGCTCTCCGCCCCGGCGGCCAGCAGGCCGGCGGGGCGGGATCGGCGCTTTAACGCCAGACGCCTTTGGTATCGACAATCCAGTTCTGCTTGACGGCTTCCGGCGCGATGGCCTTGAACTCATTGTGATCCACCAGCATCACCAGCACATCGGCCTGCTGCAGCGCCTCGCTGATGTGTTTCAAGGTGACCTTACCGGCCAGCGTTTTCGGCAGTTGCTCTACGTTCGGCTCCACCGCCAGCGTTTCACCCTGATGCCACTCGGCAATCAGCTGCGTGACTTCAACCGCCGGGCTTTCGCGCAGATCATCAATATTGGGCTTGAAGGCCAGGCCGAAACAGGCGATCTTCAGCTCGGAGGCCCGCTTGTCGGTCGCCGCCAGGCAATCAGCCACCGCCGCTTTCACCCGGTCGACCACCCACAGCGGCTTGCCGTCGTTGACCAGCCGCGCCGTATGGATCAAACGCGCCTGCTGCGGGTTCTGCGCCACGATAAACCATGGGTCAACGGCGATACAGTGGCCGCCAACGCCCGGGCCGGGCTGCAGAATATTGACGCGCGGATGGCGGTTGGCCAGGCGGATCAGCTCCCAGACGTTGATGCCCTGATCGGCGCAGATCAGCGACAGTTCGTTTGCGAAGGCGATGTTAACGTCGCGGTAGCTGTTTTCCGTCAGCTTGCACATTTCCGCCGTGCGCGAGTTGGTGATCACGCATTCGCCTTCCAGGAAAATTTTATATAGCGCGCTGGCGCGCTCGGAGCATTTTGGCGTCATGCCGCCGATCACGCGGTCGTTCTGAATCAGCTCAACCATCACCTGCCCCGGCAGCACGCGCTCCGGACAGTAGGCGATGTTGATATCCGCCGCTTCGCCGGCGTCCTGCGGGAAGCTCAAATCGCTGCGCGCCTGCGCCAGCCACGCGGCCATCTGCTCGGTGGCGCCGACCGGCGACGTTGACTCCAGAATCACCAGATCGCCCTTTTTCAGCACCGGCGCCAGCGATTTGGCGGCGGATTCGACAAAGGCCAGATCCGGCTCGTGGTCGCCCTTGAACGGCGTCGGCACCGCAATCAGGAAGGCATCCGCCGCTACGGGTTTGCTCACCGCCTGCAGATAGCCGCCGTCGACCGCTTCTTTCACCACTTTGTCCAGATCCGGCTCAACGATGTGAATTTCACCGCGATTAATGGTTGCCACCGCATGCGCATTCACATCGACGCCAATGACTTTTTTCTTGCGTGAGGCAAACGCCGCCGCCGTCGGCAGGCCAATATAACCCAGGCCGATAACTGAAATCGTATCAAAACTCATAATGTCACCTGATAATTCTTTAACGCTTCGAGGATTCGCTGGCAGGCATGACCATCGCCGTAAGGGTTATGCGCCCGGCTCATGGCATGATATTCGTTTTCATCCGTCAGCAGGCGGCTCACCGCGGCGACAATGGTCGCCACGTCGGTACCCACCAGCCGTACGGTGCCGGCGTCAACCGCTTCCGGCCGCTCGGTGGTTTCACGCATCACCAGGACCGGTTTGCCCAGCGACGGCGCCTCCTCTTGAATACCGCCGGAGTCCGTCAGAATAATGGTCGATTTGGCCATCAGATAAACGAACGGCAGATAATCCTGCGGGTCAATCAGCATGATGTTGTCGATGCCCTTCAGAATGCGGTTAACCGGCTCGCTGACGTTCGGGTTCAGGTGCACTGGATACACCACCTGCACATCGGGGTGCTGGCGGGCGATTTCCGCCAGCGCGCTGCAGATACGCTCAAAGCCACCGCCGAAACTCTCACGGCGGTGGCCGGTAACCAGGATCAGTTTCTTGTCGTCATCCAGGAAAGGATAACGCTGCGCCAGCTCATCACGCTGCCGCGCATCGCTCATCACGCGATCGCGCACCCAGAATAGCGCGTCAATCACCGAGTTGCCGGTGACAAAAATCTGGCTGTCCGGCACCTGTTCACGCAGCAGATTCTGGCGTGAATTCTCCGTCGGCGCAAAATGGAACATCGCCAGGTGGCCGGTCAGCGTGCGGTTGGCCTCTTCCGGCCAGGGAGAATAGAGATCGCCGGTACGCAGACCCGCTTCAACATGGCCAACCGGAATGCGCTGATAAAACGCCGCCAGGCTGGTGGCCAACGTGGTGGTGGTATCACCATGCACCAGCACCACGTCCGGTTTAAACTCCTCCAGGACGCTCTTCATCCCTTCCAGAATACGGCAGGTGATTTCGGTCAGCCCCTGCCCCGGCTGCATGATATTGAGATCGTAATCGGGAACAATTTCGAATAATCGCAAGACCTGGTCCAACATCTCGCGATGCTGCGCGGTCACACAGACTCTTGCTTCAAAGGCTTCGTCCTGAGCCAAGGCATGTACCAACGGCGCCATCTTGATGGCTTCAGGTCGGGTGCCGAACACGGTCAACACTTTCACAGCGGGTCTCTTTTGGTCAGTTAGTCGCAGACAAACCTGCAAAGAGGGCGCTTACGCGCCCATCAACGAATTATTATAATATTTTCAATTGCGCGGACGACGAACCAAGGCCACCCCTGCGCCGGCCATCGCACCGATAGCGCCCCACAGGATCAGCCAAAATACTCTTCTTGGACTATCACGTTTTACCGGTTCTTCCGGCGTACGCAAATAGCGGTAAGTCTGAAACTGCTTGTCCAGCGTCGGGCCGACGTTCAGCGTCGCGAGCATGGCGCGGTTCTGATCATAGTCCAAATCATAGCTCGGCCCGGAAGCTTGTAAACCTTCCAGACGCGCCTGCAGCATCGGTTTACCCAGTAGGAACAGGTCGGAATCCGGCAGCTGTTCGGCCGGCGTATCGGTCTGCGTACGGGCGATCCCCTGTTGCTCGGCGATTTTCAGCGCCTGCTGCACCGAATTCAGCTGACGCTTATAAATCGCATCCGCCACCGCCTCCTGGCGTTTAACCTGCGCTTTCATTGAGGTGGTGCGCGCCGCCCAGGCGCCCTGAATCTCTTCGTTCAGATGCAACGCCGCGCGATGGCTGGCAAACAGCACATATTCACGGAGTAAACGATTGGCGTCCGGCGCCGTTTCAGCCGTCAGTTTAACGCCGTCGTTCGGCGCTTTTTTGTCATCGCGCGGGGTAAACTGAATATTGGCGATCAATTCATCCAGCAATGCGGCGTCAGCGCGCGCATCCCCTTCCTGCCGCTGCTTGTAGTAATCGCTCTGCAGCCAGAAGTCGCGCCGGGTATCGTAAGCCGCCAACTGCATGATGAACTCTTGATAGGCTTCGTCGGCAATACTCGGCTGGTCGGCAGGCACCGCCGGCGTGGTGCGAACGTCCAGGTTACGCAGGAACTGCTGCTGGGAATAATAGCCGCCCAGCGCATTGACCGTCGGCCGATCGGTAATCGCCGTTGCGCTCCACTCCTGCTTGACCAGGTAGGAGACCGCCAGCGCGACCGCCGCAAACAAGACGGCGATACCGATAATCCAAACCTTGCCGCGCCACAAAGTACGACACAGTCCACGAATATCGAGTTCATTATCAACCGCCGGGTGGTTCTTGTCTGACGTTGTATCTGGAATCATCACTGCCCAAAAGCCTCTGATTTAAGGTACTTGCTTATTATCCATCGAACGGCGCATGCGGCGTTTGATACGCTTGATGTAGCGCGCAACGCGCCAGGCCCGCTTGATGCAATAACCGTAGAACAGAAATGCAAGCAAGAACAATGCCAACATGAACCATTCCGGAATAAATGTTAACCATTCGCCCAGCACGCCAATCGCCGCCAGCAGCGCGGCAGCCAGGGTAATCAGCACAAACGCCTGGCGCGGCGTAAAACCGGCGCGCATAATCAGGTGGTGAATATGCTGCCGATCCGGTGAGAACGGACTCATCCCCTTGCGCAGGCGGCGATACATAATGGCGATCATATCCATCAGCGGAATCGCGATAATCCACAGCGCGGTTACTGGGCGAATCGCCGGCGCCTGACCTTGTGAACCTTGCAGCAGCAACCAGATGGCGGTAAAGCCGATCAGCGTACTGCCGGCATCGCCCATAAACACTTTATAACGGCGGCCAAGAATGCCCAGGTTCAGTAAGATGTAGGGAACGATGGCGGCAATCATGGCAAAACACCAGAACGCCAGCTCAGCATGCCCACTGAAGTACAGTAGCACGCCCAACGCGCCGAACGACACGCAGGACAAGCCGCCCAGCAGGCCGTCGATGCCGTCCACCATATTGAAGGCGTTAATCGCCGCCCATACCGCAAACAGCGTCAACAGATAACCGAACGGCCCCAGCTGCATTTCCCATCCGCCCAGGATATAGCCAAAGCTATGCAGATACAGGCCGGCAAACACCATCATCACCACGCCAACCAGCGCCTGAACAAAGGCGCGGATTTTTACGCTAATGTCAAAACGGTCATCCAGGGCGCCGACAAATACCAGCAGGCCGGCGCAGGCGAGATATAACTGACTGTGTGCAATCGTTTGGTCAGAGATCAGGAAGGCAAAACACAACCCGGCATAAACCGAAATCCCTCCGACCAACGGAATTAACCCTTGATGTCGCTTACGGTAATTAGGCTTATCAACCAAACCAACCCGCTTTGCCACCTTGCGGGCAACAAATAAAAACGCCAAGGAGAATAAAAAAACAAATAGAATTTCAGTACTCATGTGAGTAGTTCACTGTTAACAGATCTCTGAGAAGATAGGGCAGCTTAACACTGGATACACCTAGCGCCAGATGTCATCGCTTCCTTTCAGTCATTTCCTATGACAAACGCGATTGAGTTTCATTACACGATTTGCCATTCCCCACTTTGGATCTTAAGCGTCCTCATGGACAAGTGTACAAATCCGATCAAACACGCCGCAGCCGAAAAAGTAAATTA
Source organism: Serratia sp. FGI94 (assembly GCF_000330865.1). Taxonomy (NCBI): domain Bacteria; kingdom Pseudomonadati; phylum Pseudomonadota; class Gammaproteobacteria; order Enterobacterales; family Yersiniaceae; genus Serratia; species Serratia sp. FGI94. The sequence continues at coordinate 147,115 of NC_020064.1, read as the reverse complement.
AATTTCTATTTCTGCCGCGTATCCTATCTGCCAAAAGCAAAAAACGCCACGACTTGGCGTGGCGTTAGTTAAATTTTTTGCGTAATTATGAGCGCTTCATCATATCGAAGAACTCATCATTGGTTTTTGTCATCGCCAATTTATTAATGAGGAACTCCATCGCATCGATCTCCCCCATCGGGTGGATAATCTTACGCAGGATCCACATTTTCTGCAGTTCTTCAGAGCTGGTGAGCAGCTCTTCCTTACGGGTACCGGATCGGTTGTAATCGATCGCCGGGAAGACGCGTTTTTCCGCAATTTTACGTGACAGGTGCAGCTCCATGTTACCGGTGCCCTTGAACTCTTCGTAAATCACTTCATCCATCTTCGAACCGGTGTCTACCAGCGCGGTGGCGATAATGGTCAGGCTGCCGCCCTCTTCCACGTTACGCGCCGCGCCGAAGAAGCGCTTCGGACGGTGCAGGGCGTTGGCGTCCACACCACCGGTCAGCACCTTGCCAGAGGCCGGCACCACGGTGTTGTAGGCGCGCGCCAGACGGGTAATGGAGTCAAGCAGGATAATCACGTCCTTCTTGTGCTCAACCAGACGTTTGGCCTTTTCAATCACCATTTCCGCAACCTGCACGTGGCGGGAAGCCGGTTCGTCGAAGGTAGAGGCGATCACTTCACCCTTCACCAGACGCTGCATCTCGGTCACTTCTTCCGGACGTTCGTCGATCAGCAGCACCATCAGTACGCAGTCCGGGTGGTTGTAGGCGATGCTCTGGGCAATGTTCTGCAGCAGCATGGTCTTACCGGCTTTCGGCGGTGCGACGATCAGGCCGCGCTGGCCGCGACCGATCGGCGATGCCAGATCCAGTACGCGTGCGGTCAAATCTTCGGTGGAGCCGTTGCCGCGCTCCATACGCAGACGCGAATTGGCATGCAGCGGCGTCAGGTTTTCGAACAGGATTTTGCTGCGGGCGTTTTCCGGTTTGTCGTAGTTGACTTCGTTAACCTTCAGCAGGGCAAAGTAACGTTCGCCTTCTTTTGGCGGACGAATCTTACCGGAAATGGTGTCACCTGTGCGGAGGTTAAAGCGGCGGATTTGGCTAGGGGATACGTAGATGTCGTCGGGGCCTGCGAGGTAGGAACTGTCTCCGGAGCGGAGGAAACCAAATCCATCCTGCAATATCTCCAGCACGCCGTCACCGAAAATATCTTCTCCGCTTTTCGCATGCTGCTTGAGAATGGAAAAGATAATGTCCTGCTTACGCATACGGGCCAGGTTTTCCAGCCCCATATTTTCGCCGAGTGTGATCAGGTCAGAAACCGGCGTGTTCTTTAATTCGGTAAGATTCATAGTGGTGGGTTCTTAAAATCGGGGTATGTCTCGAACTGTAACGTGAATAGTATGGCAGCGTGATGTTCCCGCATCGGGATTTTCGTGCCTGTTTACTGGACGTTCAATCACCGGGCCGCTTAGCCGTCGTGGTAAGAGATGGCTTACATTGGACGCGCGCGCTGGCGGTTTAGGATCGAAGGTGCCTTAAAACTGATTTTTGCAAAACCATTGATTGTCAACGCGTGGGCTGAGTCCAGGTATGAAGACGGCGCCGGTGCTATGACACAGAGTAACGCTTTAGATTCAAACTCTTTAGACTTAAAACTTCGGACAAGTTCTATATGCAGTGTGATTAAACTTAACACGCTTCTCGGCGGCCGTCTATAGGCGCCGCAAGCAAACTGCATCTTTAGTCGCAGACGGGCCATGTTTACCCACATTGCCGCACAGAGCCTGCCTGGCGAGCCGCAGCCATCGCCGCCGCACACCGGAAAAATTGGGCCGGCGCCGATGCGAAGAGCCGCAACCGGACGCCAGACCCGGGGCATCCCGCCCGGTTACAGATTGGCGGTCAGGAAATCTTTCAGCTGACCTTTGGACAGTGCGCCCACTTTGGTCGCCGCCACATTACCGTCCTTGAACAGCAACAGCGTTGGGATGCCGCGGATACCGTACTTAGGCGCGGTAGCCGGGTTCTCGTCGATGTTCAGTTTGCTGATAGTCAGTTTGCCGTCGAACTCTTCGGCAATTTCATTAAGAATCGGAGCAATCATCTTGCACGGACCACACCACTCAGCCCAGAAGTCGACCAGGATTGGCCCTTCGGCATTCAGCACCTCTGCAGCGAAGCTGTCGTCAGTCAGGTGAATAATTTTATCGCTCATGTTCTACTCCACAGGATTATGTCTACCTTGTTGGTGTAGCATTAACCAACTCAAGGTGATTTTATTTCACCGCGTTTATTTCAACGGATGTGCTTTCGTAAAGCAATAGTTAGCTGATATTCTACCACACTATGAGCAAAACACACTTGACTGAACAGAAGTTTTCCGACTTCGCCCTGCACCCGTTAGTCCTTGAAGCCCTTGAGAAAAAAGGGTTTCACAACTGCACGCCTATCCAGGCGCTGGCATTACCGCTCACGCTCTCCGGGCGTGACGTTGCAGGTCAGGCGCAAACCGGTACCGGAAAGACGTTGGCATTTCTGACGTCTACTTTTCACTATTTACTCTCCCATCCGGCGAAACAGGATCGCCAGACCAACCAACCGCGCGCCTTGATCATGGCGCCTACGCGCGAGCTGGCGGTGCAGATCCACGCCGATGCGGAAATGCTGTCGCAGTCCACCGGGCTGAAGCTGGGCCTGGCCTACGGCGGCGACGGTTATGACAAACAGCTGAAAGTGCTGGAAAAGGGCGTAGACATTCTGATCGGTACTACCGGCCGTCTGATCGACTACGCAAAACAAAACTATATCGACCTGAGCGCCATTCAGGTGGTGGTGCTGGATGAAGCCGATCGCATGTACGATCTGGGCTTTATCAAAGATATCCGCTGGCTGTTCCGCCGCATGCCGACGGCCGATCAACGCCTCAACATGCTGTTCTCCGCTACCCTCTCCTACCGCGTACGCGAGCTGGCGTTCGAACAGATGAACAATGCCGAGTATGTGGAAGTCGAACCGGAACAGAAAACCGGCCACCGCATCAAAGAAGAGCTGTTCTACCCGTCTAACGAAGAGAAGATGCGCCTGCTGCAGACGCTGATCGAAGAAGAGTGGCCGGACCGCGCCATCGTCTTCGCCAACACCAAGCACCGCTGCGAGGACATCTGGGGCCACCTGGCCGCCGACGGCCACCGCGTCGGCCTGCTGACCGGCGACGTCGCCCAGAAAAAGCGCCTGCGCATTCTGGAAGACTTCACCAAAGGCAACCTGGACATTCTGGTGGCCACCGACGTGGCGGCGCGCGGTCTGCACATTCCTGCGGTGACCCACGTCTTCAACTACGATCTGCCTGACGACTGCGAGGACTACGTCCACCGCATCGGCCGTACCGGCCGCGCCGGCGCCAGCGGGCACTCCATCAGCCTGGCCTGTGAAGAGTACGCGCTTAACCTGCCGGCGATCGAAGCCTATACCGGCCACAGCATCCCGGTCAGCAAGTACAACAGCGATGCGCTGCTGGACGGTTTGCCGGCGCCGAAACGCCTGTCGCGCCCGCGCGGCGGCAATAACTCGCGCCGTAATTCATCGCAACGCCGCAGCGGCGGCGCGCCGCGCAACAACCGTAAACGTTCAGGCTGAGATAATCCCATGAATTTCACATTGCATCCCGACAGCCAAGGTTACCTTCCCGACACGCCGACGCCGCACGGCGACGGCCGGTTGACCGCCATGATGCGATGTGAAATTTCAGGGAGATAAATGATGCTCAGTTCCAGCACGCTGTATGCCGCCATCGATCTGGGGTCCAACAGTTTCCATATGTTGGTGGTGCGCGAAGTTGCCGGCAGTATTCAGACGCTGGCGCGCATCAAGCGTAAAGTCCGGCTGGCGGCCGGGCTGGATCAGGACAATAACCTGTCGCACGACGCCATGCAGCGCGGCTGGCAATGCCTGCGGCTGTTTTCCGAACGCCTGCAGGATATCCCGCGCGAACAGATCCGCGTGGTGGCGACCGCCACGCTGCGCCTGGCGCAGAACGCCGATGAATTCCTGCATACCGCGCAGCAGATTTTGGGCTGCCCGGTACAGGTGATCAGCGGCGAAGAAGAGGCGCGCCTGATTTATCACGGCGTGGCGCACACCACCGGCGGCCCCGACCGGCGTCTGGTGGTCGATATCGGCGGCGGCAGCACCGAGCTGGTGACCGGCACCGGCGCCCAGGCCGCACAGTTGTACAGCCTGTCGATGGGCTGCGTCACCTGGCTGGAGCGCTTTTTCAGCGACCGCAACCTCGGCCGCGACAACTTTGACCGCGCCGAACTGGCGGCGCGCGAAATGGTGCGGCCGATTGCGCCCGCCCTGCGCGAGCACGGCTGGCAGATCTGCGTCGGCGCCTCCGGCACCGTGCAGGCGCTGCAGGAAATCATGGTGGCGCAGGGCATGGATGAACGCATTACCCTGCCGAAGCTGCGCCAGCTCAAACAGCGCGCCATCCAGTGCGGCAAGCTGGAAGAGCTGGAAATTGAAGGACTGACGCTGGAGCGCGCGCTGGTGTTCCCCAGCGGGCTGTCGATTCTGCTGGCGATCTTCCAGGAGCTGGGCATCGAGAGTATGACGCTGGCCGGCGGCGCGCTGCGCGAAGGGCTGGTGTACGGCATGCTGCACCTGCCGGTGGAGCAGGACATCCGCCACCGCACGCTGCGCAATTTGCAGCGCCGCTATCTGCTGGATACCGAACAGGCCTCCCGCGTCGCGCAGCTGGCCGCCAACTTTTCACAACAGGTAGCCAATGAGTGGCAGCTGGATAGCCGCAGCCGCGAACTGCTGCACGCCGCCTGCCTGATTCATGAAATCGGCCTGAGCGTCGACTTCAAACAGGCGCCGCAGCACGCCGCCTATCTGATTCGACATCTGGCGCTACCCGGTTTTACCCCGGCGCAGAAAAAGCTGCTGGCCGCCCTGCTGCAAAACCAGAGCAACACGCTCGATCTGACACTGCTCAGCCAGCAAAACGCCGTGCCGCCGCGCATCGCCCAGCATTTATGCCGTCTGCTGCGCCTGGCGATCATCTTCGCCAGCCGCCGCCGCGACGACACGCTGCCGGCAGTCAGGCTGCGCGCCCACCAGAACGACGATGCGCTGCGCGTGATTGTGCCGCACGGCTGGCTGGAACAGCATCCGCTGCGCGGCGAAGAGCTGGAGCAGGAGAGCCACTGGCAAAGCTACGTCCACTGGCCGCTGATGCTGGAAGAGCAGGCATAACCCAACGCGGGTTCGCCCGGCCGAACCCGTTTTTTCCCCGCGACTCAGCCGCCGCCCTTGGCCTTCGCCAGCATGGCGCGGATATTGGCGACGTTGCTCTGCCCCTTCTGCATCCGCTCCTGCGGGCTAATCACCTTCCGCTCCGTTTCCCACGCCAAATCGTCCTGCGGCAGCTCCAGCAGGAAGCGGCTCGGCTCCGGTCGCACCAACTCGCCGTACTGCCTGCGTTCGCGGCACAGGGTGAAAATCAGCTCTTTTTGGGCGCGGGTTATCCCCACATAGGCCAAACGTCGCTCTTCCTCGACATTATCTTCATCAATACTGCTCTGATGCGGCAGCAAGCCCTCCTCCATCCCCACCAGGAACACATAGGGGAACTCCAGCCCCTTGGAGGCGTGCAGCGTCATCAGCTGCACCTGGTCCAGCTCTTCCTCGCTTTCGCCGCGCTCCATCATGTCGCGCAGCGTAAAGCGGGTCACCACCTGCGTCAGCGTCATCGGCTCTTCCAGATCGCTGCCTTCCAGCATTTCCGTCATCCAGCCGAACAGCGTATTGACGTTTTTCATGCGCATTTCCGCCGCCTTCGGGCTGGCGGAGGTTTCAAACAGCCAGCTCTCGTAGTCGACGCCGCGGATCAGATCGCGTACCGCCGCCACCGGCTCGCGCTCGACCTGCTGGGCGATACCGTCCATCCAGTGGGTAAAGCGCTGCAGCGACTCCAGGCCGCGGCCGGTCAGGTGCTGGCTCAGCCCCACGTCGAAACTGGCGGCAAACAGGCTCTTATTGCGCAGGTTGGCCCACTCGCCCAGCTTCTGCAGCGTCGCCGGGCCGATTTCCCGCTTCGGCGTATTGACGATGCGCAGAAACGCGCTGTCGTCGTCCGGATTGGTCAACACCCGCAGATAGGCCAGCAGATCCTTGATTTCCGGCCGGGAGAAGAACGACGTACCGCCGGAAATCTTGTACGGGATGCGGTTCTGCATCAGCATTTTTTCGAACACCCGCGACTGGTGGTTGCCGCGGTATAAAATGGCGTAATCGCCGTAGTTGGTCTTTTTCACAAAGTGGTGGGCGATCAGCTCACCGACTACCCGTTCGGCCTCGTGGTCTTCATTATTGGCGGTCACCACTTTCAGCTCTTCACCGTAACCCAGCTCGGAAAACAGCCGTTTTTCAAACACGTGCGGGTTATTGGCGATCAAGATATTGGCCGCCTTCAGAATGCGCTCGCTGGAGCGGTAGTTCTGCTCCAGCTTGATCACCTGCAGCGCCGGGAAGTCCTCTTTCAGCAGCACCAGGTTCTGCGGCCGCGCGCCGCGCCAGGAGTAGATCGACTGGTCATCGTCGCCCACCACGGTAAAGCGGGCGCGGTTGCCCACCAGCAGCTTCACCAGCTCATACTGGCTGGTGTTGGTGTCCTGATATTCATCCACCAGCAGATAGCGCAGGCGGTTTTGCCAGCGCTCGCGCACCTCTTCGTTACGCTGCAGCAGCAGCGTCGGCAGCAGGATCAAATCGTCGAAATCCAGCACGTTGCAGGCGCGCATATGCGCATGGTACAGGCCGTAACAGTGGGCAAACAGCTTGTCGCGCTCGGAGCGCGCCAGCTCGGCCGCACGCTGCGGGTCGACCAGATCGTTCTTCCAGTTGGAAATGGTGGAGATCAGCTGCGCCACCAGCGTCTTATCATTTTCCAGCCATTTTTCCGTCAGCTCTTTCAGCAGCGCCAGCTGGTCCTGGTCGTCAAACAGCGAGAAGTTGGACTTCATCTCCAGCGCTTTATATTCGCGCTTGATGATCTCCAGCCCCAGCGTGTGGAAGGTCGAAATCATCAGGCCGCGCGCCTCTTTCCGCCCCAGCGTCTGCGAGACGCGCTCTTTCATCTCGCGCGCCGCCTTGTTGGTAAAGGTCACCGCGGCGATATGCCGCGCCTGATAGCCGCAATGGTGGATCAGGTGGGCGATTTTATTGGTGATGACGCGCGTCTTGCCCGAGCCGGCGCCGGCCAGAACCAGGCAGGGACCGGTAACGAATTCAACGGCTTGTTGTTGGCTGGGGTTTAATCGCATGGGGCTTTCTGGCTCGACAATCTTAACGTGGGACAGGCAGTGTAGCAGAAAGCGCCGGCAAGATTGATAGCCGTCGCGTCAATGCCGCCCTGTCCGGACAAAACGGGTATAATGCGCCCTCCACAGTAAGCACACAGGGTAATACCATGGCGAAGAGCGCATGCGCACTGCATATTTTGGTTGATAACGAGAAGCTGGCCAATGAGCTGCTGGCAAAACTCAAGCGCGGCGTCAGCTTCGACACGCTGGCGCGCAAATATTCGACCTGCCCGTCGAAACGCAACGGCGGCTCACTGGGCGAATTCAACAAGGGCACGATGGTGCCGGCGTTTGATAAAGCGGTGTTCAGCATTCCGCTGCTCAAGCCGTACGGGCCGGTGAAGACCCAGTTCGGCTACCACATTATTAAGGTGCTGTACCGCAACTGACCGGCGGCGCCCCGCAGCGAGGGCGCCGCCCGTGTATTACTGCGCGCTGCCGTCTGGCGTCGCCGCATCGCTTTCCGGCTTCGGCGCGTCGCTCACCACCGCCGGCGCCGGACTCATAATGCCGTCATAGACGTCCTGCAGCTGCTTCATGTTGGTTTCCGCTTCGCCTTTCGGCTGCTGCAGCACCAGCGTGGCGTCCTGCGACAGCTGCAGTTTCAGCGCCTGATGCAACGACTCCGGCGTCAGCGACGCCAGGAACGCCTGACGCAGCTTCTGGTACATCTCCGGCGAGATATCCACCACGCCGCTCTGCTGCGAACGCAGACGTTGGCTCATCAGCACGTCGGTGTCGGTACGGGCGTAGGTGGCGAACAGCTTGCTCAGCTGATCGTGCTTCTGCGCCAGTAAATCATCAAACTCCTGCTGGCTCAGCCCGTTATCGCGCACCGCGGCCATCTCCGTCGCCACAAACTCCAGCGCGGACTTCAGGTTGGCGTTGCCGGTGTTGAGATGAATGGCGCACTGCGAACGCTGATACTGCACCCGGCAGTCAAAGCCCAGCTGCGCATCCTTCTGCGGGCTCTTTTCCAGCGCGCGCTGCAGATGCCAGAACAGCGCTTCACGCGCCAGATCGCTGCGCCAGTAGCGGCTCAGCTGCTGCGAGTCGCGAATCGGCTGCCACGGCGTGTCCCACATAATGGACAGCATATCCTGCTGAATCGCCTCATTCATCAGGCTGACCGGCTGCGGCGCCAGCGGCGCCAGGGTCGGCATGGTGGCCGGCGTTTCCCGCTTGCCGCTCAGCGGCGAGAAGGTTTTGTTAATTTGCTCGCTCAGGTTGCGGCTGTCTACCCGACCGACCACGTACAGGGTCATCATGTCCGGGGTGTACCACTGCCGGTAGAAATCCTTCAGCTGTTCCAGGTTGACCGGACGCTTCACCGCCTGGCCGGGGTCGTGTGCCAGCAGGGTGGAGCCTTTCAGCCGGTAACGCCACCAGGCGTCCTGCGTATTGGCCGGGAACAGGCCGATCGGATCGGCGTTGGCATTGACCACCTGGTGCACCGTCTGCTCGTCGATCGGCAGCTTGCCGCCGGTTTCCGCCAGCCAGCTCAGCGCCTCTTTCAGCAGATCCGGGCGGTTATTCGGTAAGCTCAGGTTATAGAGGGTGAAATCATACGAACTGATCGCCGGCGGCAACGGCCGCTCGTCATCCACGCTCTGCTGCCACAGCGAACGCAGTTGCGGCGAACTTTCGGTCCGCGCCATCGCCAGGCGCGGCAGCAGGTGGGCAAAGCCGATCTGCTGGGCAGATTCGACCAGCGAGCCGGTATTCACCAGCAGCCGCAGTTCGATGCGGTCGCTCGGCCGCTGCGGCGTATCCAGCACCTGCCAGGAAAACCCGTTGTCCAGTTTTCCCTGCTGCCAGGCGGGATCGGGTTGCAGCGCCTCAGCCTGCACGCCGCCGCTGGCGGCCGCCAACAACAACCCCCCCACAAGAAGATGAATTCTGGTGCCCTGCATGTGAACCCCTACTTAATGGCTATCCAATTTATCTTTGATACACGTATTCCATTCACTGGAATCATAAAAGCACGCCCTGAGTTTCACAGTGGGGCGGAAAGTAGAAGAAAGTGTACCATTGTGTTCGACCGCGCGCCTTGCTCGATGTTACCCAATGCGGCGAAAAATAGTCGTTGGCGAGGTGTTACCGGCAGGGAAAGGTGGAAAAACGCCATCGGCTGCTGCCGCAGCCGATGGTTTTACGGCAAAGCGCCCGTTACGCCGAGCGCTGGCTCTCGTCCGCCGCGCCGGCGGGCCGTTTGTTATTCAGCGTATCTTTCAGTTGCTGGCTGTCCAACTGGTTGCACCATTTGGCCACCACCACCGTCGCCACGCCGTTGCCCACCAGATTGGTCAGCGCACGCGCTTCCGACATAAAGCGGTCGATGCCCAGAATCAGCGCCAGTCCGGCCACCGGCAGGTGCCCCACGGCGGACAAAGTGGCCGCCAGTACAATAAAGCCGCTGCCGGTCACCCCGGCCGCCCCTTTCGAGGAGAGCAGCAGCACCACCAGCAGCGTAATCTGGTGCATGATATCCATATGGGCGTTAGTGGCCTGGGCGATAAACACCGCCGCCATGGTCAGATAAATCGAGGTGCCATCCAGGTTGAAGGAGTAGCCGGTCGGGATCACCAGCCCCACCACCGATTTCTTGCAGCCCAGGCGCTCCATCTTGTCCAGCATGCGCGGCAGCGCAGATTCGGACGACGAAGTGCCCAGCACAATCAGCAGTTCCTCTTTGATGTAGTTAACAAACTTAAAGATGCTGAAGCCGTTGGCGCGGGCAATCGTCCCCAGCACCACCACCACGAACAGAATACAGGTGAGGTAGAAGCACAAAATCAGCTGCCCCAGCTGCACCAGCGTGCCCACGCCGTATTTGCCGATGGTGAAGGCCATCGCGCCGAACGCGCCCAGCGGCGCCAAACGCATAATCATATTGATGATGCCGAAAATCACGTTGGAGAAGCTTTCGATCACATTAAAGATCAGCTGCCCCTTTTCGCCCAGGCGGTGCAGCGCAAAGCCGAACAGCACCGCAAACAGCAGCACCTGCAGGATATTGCCGCTGGCGAAGGCGCCGATCACGCTGCCGGGAATAATATCCAGCAGGAACGGAATAATCCCCTGCTGCGAAGCCTGTTCGGCATAGACCGCCACGGCTTTGGCATCCAGCGAGGCCGGGTCGACGTTCATGCCTGCCCCCGGCTGCACCACGTTCACCACCACCAGGCCGATAATCAGCGCGATGGTGCTGACGATCTCAAAGTACAGCAGCGCAATGGCGCCGGTGCGGCCGACGGCCTTCATGCTCTCCATGCCCGCGATGCCGGTCACTACGGTACAGAAGATCACCGGCGCGATAATCATTTTGATTAACTTAACAAATCCATCGCCCAGAGGTTTCATCTGGGCGCCGAGGTCAGGGTAGAAATGGCCGAGCAGCACGCCCAGCGTAATTGCCATCAGCACCTGGAAATAAAGGCTCTTAAAGATATTTTTTTTCATATGAACATCCTTTGAAGGGGACGCGGACAGGCGGTTATCGGTACTTTTCATGCCTGCACAACGCCTGCGCGAAAATAACACCCGACTAACAGAATGGAAACAATTTGCTCAGATCTCGCCTATTGTTGATATGAATTTAAGAGCTGAAACGGTACAGCAAAAATGCAACGAAAAAACAGCGTAAAACCTGCTTTACGCGTGCTTTTTACAGAAGATTATATTGGGGATGGGCGTCCGGCCACGCGGGCCGGCACGCAGAGATAGGCGGCCTGCCGGCGGCAACAACGCCGCCGGCAGCAGGATCAGCGCCAGATAAACCAGGCGAACAGCGACACCACCAACACGCAGAGAATGTTCAGCCAAAAACCGACCTTCACCATCTCGCTCTGACGAATCTCGCCGGTGCCGTAAACAATGGCGTTCGGCGGCGTCGCCACCGGCAGCATAAAGGCGCAGGAGGCGCCGATGCCGATCACAATGGTCAGCAGCGCCGGCGGCATGCCCAGGGCCTCCGCCACCGTGGCGAACACCGGCACCAGCAGCGCGGCGCTGGCGGTATTGCTGGTAAACTCGGTGAGGAAAATAATAAACGCCGCCACCGCCAGAATAATCACAAACCAGTGGCTGGCGCCGAACAGCGACGCCATGCCCTCGGCCATCACCGCGCTGGCGCCGGAGTCTTTCAGGATCACGCTCAGCGTCAGGCCACCGCCGAACAGCATCAGCACGCCCCATTCAGTGTTCTGCTGAATCTGCGCCCAGCTGGCCACGCCGCTGATGCCGATCAGCACCGCCGCGCCTACCGCCACCAGCGTATCGAACTGCTTCACGCCGCCGAGCAGCGCGCTGATCTGGCTGCTGAGGATCCAGCAGAACACCGTCAGCAGGAAAATGCCCAGCGTGATCCAGCGCGGCCGCGTCCACGGGAAGTTTTCCAGCTCAATGTTGAAACGGTGCTTCAGGTTCGGCCGCATCATCAGGTACAGCGTGCCGACCATCAGCGGCATCAGCACGATCATCACCGGCACGCCGAACTTCATCCAGCCGATGAAGTCCAGCCCCAGCTGCGCTGCGGCAATGGCGTTCGGCGGGCTACCGACCATGGTGCCCAGGCCACCGATGCTGGCGCTGTAGGCGATGCCCAGCAGCAGGAAGACGTAGGTATTGTGGTCGCGTTCGCGATCGAGGTTGCTCAAAATCCCCATCGCCAGCGGCAGCATCATCGCCGCCGTTGCGGTATTGCTGATCCACATCGACAGCACCGCCGTCGCGCCGAACAGCATCAGCGCCGCCAGCAGCATTTTGCCGCCGGCCAACAGCAGCAGTCGGTTGGCGATCAGCCGGTCCAGCTTCTGGATATGCAGCGCCGTCGCCAGCGCAAAACCGCCGAAGAACAGGAAGATAGTCGGGTTGGCGAACGACGCCAGCGCTTTATCGACGTTCATCATGCCGAGCGCCACCGCCATCACTGGCACCAGCAGCGCCGTCACGGTGACGTGAATCGCCTCGGTCAGCCAGAGAATGCCGATAAACGCCAGCAGCGCCAGGCCGGTATTTTCCTTCGGGGAGAAAGGTAGCGTGTAGAGCAAAACCGCAAACAGCACGCAGTCGGCGGCGAGAATCAGCAGCCCGCGGCGCGTCGCCGGCGAAGAGGTAGACGGAGTCAGAGGAGTATCAGCCATGAATTTCGCATCCCTTGGTCATCAAATGTGGCAGGTTGTAACAAGATGTGCCAACCAAGGCGCCAGCATAAGGGTAGTTTATGGCCTTGTTGAGAAAAAGTTTCTATTTATGCGAGCAGTAACACACCGATAACCGCTAACGGGCGCAATAGCGGCCTATTTGCCGTCATCTGCGATAAAGCGGCGCTCAAATTCGTCGCGCGGCAGCGGTGCTGAGAACAGGAAGCCCTGGCCGTGCTCAATGCCGTGCTGCAGCAGCCAGTCGCGCTGCGCCGCGGTCTCCACCCCTTCCGCCAGCACCGGCAGCTGCAGCACCTGCGAAATCTGGCCGATGATGCGCGCCATCGCGTCATCCGCCGGCAGGCTGCTGATAAAGCTTTTGTCGATCTTGATCTGATCGACCGGCAGACTCTTCAAGCGGTTGAGGTAGTGCAGGTTGGAATACCCCATGCCGAAATCATCCAGCGCGATGGACAGCCCCAGCTCATGCAGCTCGCGCAGCTTCGCCAGCAGGTGGTCAAAGTCGTCAATACGCACCGTCTCGGTGATTTCCAGCTGCAGCTGACGCGGGTCGATCTGATGCTGCGCCAGCAGCTGTTTCAGGTGGGGAATAAACCCGGCGTCGCGCATCTGCAGCGGCGAGATATTCACCGCCAGCGGCAGGCTGATGCCCCGCGCCCGCCAGTCGGCCACGATGCGGCAGGCCTCTTCCAGCACCCAGTTGCCCAGCGGCACCATCACCCCCAACTCCTCCGCCAGCGGAATGACATCCGCCGGCAGGCTGAAGCTGCCGTCATACTGCTGCCAGCGCAGCAGGGCCTCCGCGCCGATCGGCGCGTTGCTGCGCATCGCCATCTGCGGCTGCAGGAACAGGGCAAACTGGTTATGTTCGATGCCGTGCAGAATTTCGCTTTCCTGCGTCAGGCGTTTTTGCGTGCGCTCCGTCAGCCGCGGCTCAAAGAACAGGATGCGGTTCTTGCCGTCGCGGTGGGCCGACATCATCGCCGACATGGCGCTGCGCAGCAGCTGCTCGGCGTTTTCACCCGGCTGGAGATAATGGGCGATGCCGATGCTGGCGCTCGGCCGCAGCGGCAGCGACTCAACCTCCAGCGGCGCGTTGATCTGCCGCATGATGCGCTGCGCCAGTTGCATGGCGTGAAACGGCCGTTCAACACCCTTCGCCAGAATGGCGAACTCGGCATTGCTCAGCTGCGCCAGCAGCGAATCCTTATCCAGGCACTGACGCAGCTTTTCCGTCAGCGCCAGCAGCAGGCTTTCCCGCTGCCGCAGCGACAGGATGCCGGTCGCCTCATGCAGCGTTTCAATACCGATCACCAGCAGGTTAAAGCGCTGGGGACGCAGGCCCGAGGCGATATGCTGCTCCAGCAGGGCGGTCAGCAGCACCTGATTCGGCAGCCCGGTGACCGAGTTGCGCGTGCTGAGGCGGCTCATATCCGCATACGCCCGCGCCAGCCGCTGCTGATTGCGGTTGTAGTTGCGCACCAGCAGGCCCAGTTCGTCATCCTGATGCAGCGTCGGCAGCATCAGCTGGTGATACGGCGCATCTTCTTCGGAGATATTTTCCAGCTCTTTCGCCATTGCGCGCAGCGGGTAGACCATCAGCCGGTTCATGCACCAGGTGATGGCAATCGATAGAATCAGCGCCAGCAACAGATAGGTCGACAGCATGGTCGACAGCGCGCTGAGGATAAATTTGTACATGCGGTAGGAGTCGGCCTGCAGCACCAGATAGGCCAGCGGCTGCGGGTTGGCCGGCACCCGCTCCAGCGAATAGAGCGGCACCGAGATGCGCACCGGCAGGTCGAACAGCCGCGCGATCGCCGCCGGCACCGGACGTTCCGGCGGGAAGTTGGCGTGCAGCGCCTGCAGCTCATTCGGCAGGACGATATCCGCCTGCGTCAGGATGCCGACCGGCAGCAACGAGTTCAGCACGCGCTTGCTTTCCTGCATATCCATGCGCAGCACCGCGTCCGCCAAAGGCTGACGCACCGAATGGGCGATATTCTCCAGTTGCTGGGCGTAGTCATCCCTGCGCTGATGCACAAAATGGAATAACTGAATCACGATAAAAATACAGATCGTCACCAGCGCCACGCCGGACACCGTTGCCATCTGCTTAATCGTTAATGAACGCCTGACGCGCAAATCTGCTCTCCGTTAATCGGACTGAAAGAATAATCAGGGGCGAGGGTCACGCCACGCCCTTTTGAACCGGTTCGAGTATACGCGATCGCTGCGTGTTTTTATCTTGCCATTGTTATGGAAGAACTTAGAAATACGCGGGTTTCAGTCTTTTCCTAACCTGCACACAGGGTAGCAAAACTCCCCTGTGGGCGACACTCTGAATCTTTCTGATTCTTTCCGGCTCCGGACGGAGGTAGAGAAAGGGCCGGCGCGGCGTTTAGCCAGCGATAACGCCGCGCGACCGGCCGCGCTACTTGAAGTCGGCGTACGGCGTTAACGGCTGCGGCGGCAGATCCAGATCGCCCTGCCAGCCACCCAGCGAATAGCGCAGATAAAGCAGCGCATGGCTTGGCGTATAGTCCTTCGCCTGCTGAATATCCACGCCGGCGCCGAGCGTCCAGTGCGACGTCAGGCGGCGCTCGACGATGGCGCGCAGCGTATAGCCTACGCCGGTGGAGGAGCTGCCGCTTTCGATGGCCTGCTTGTCCGGCAGCGAATCCGGGATCAGCCCCTGCAGCGGGTAGCGCCGCTGGCTGTCGGTTTTCGAGTGGGACAGCGATACCGAGCCGCCCACCTCAAACGACCAGTTTTCGGTGCGCTGACGGTAGTTGACCGGCAGCGCCAGCGACATGTAGCGCTGCGGGCTGTAATAACCGCCCTGCCCCAGCGAATAACCGCTCAGATCCTTCTGGTAGTGCCACAGCATGGTATTGAGGCCG
Source organism: Serratia sp. FGI94 (assembly GCF_000330865.1). Taxonomy (NCBI): domain Bacteria; kingdom Pseudomonadati; phylum Pseudomonadota; class Gammaproteobacteria; order Enterobacterales; family Yersiniaceae; genus Serratia; species Serratia sp. FGI94. The sequence continues at coordinate 131,684 of NC_020064.1, read as the reverse complement.
ATCGTCGCCCGCCGGTTATCCTCGTTGATCAGCTTGTAGTAATAGCCGGCCATCAGGCGTTCGCGCTGGTTATCCGCCACGTTTTTGCCGGTCAGCTGATGGGCGCTGAGATCGGCCCAGACGCCGTGCGCCTCGCCCCGGTCGTAGCTGGCGCTCAGGCTGACGCCGGTGGCGCGTACGCCGCCCCAGGTTTTGCCGGTATGCGGATCGCGGGTGCCGCCGAAGGCCAGCAGCGAGCTGGAGATCGGCCGCCGCGAGGCGCCGAGCGTCCAGCCGATATGCCGCCAGTCGCCGCTGTAGGCCAGGCCGCCGACCCAGTCGACCACCTCAAAGCCCATCGGCGTGGTGCCGATATCCGCCTGCCAGCGGTCGTTCTGCCAGCCCGCCGCCACGCTGGTGCCGCGGGTTTTCTGCCGCTCATCGCCGCTGCAGCCCACGTCGTGGCAGGTGCCGAAGGTTTCGTAGGATTTGCCGTCGCGGGTGGAGAAGCGCCCGGCGCTCAGCTGGACGGTATCGGTGCGCAGGAAGGCGCGCCCGTCATACAGCGGCAGGTCCGCCTGCAGCATGGTGTCATGCGCCTGATAGTCGGACACGCCACCGGTGCCGCTGGAGCCCCAGTAGTCGTGGTCCAGCGTCAGGTTCACGTCCTGCTGACGGTACAGATCCGCCGCGTCGGCGCGGATGCCGCGCCTGAGCCAGTCATCGCCCGGCGTATTGCGCGTCAGCAGGGTGTAATCGTCATTACTCTGCGGCACCGCAGGCGCGATGCCGCTGGCGACCATCGCCTGCTGATAATCCTGCCGCGCCAGCCCCGGCTGCCGCTGTTCACGCTCCAGCCGGGCCGCGTCGCGGTAGATCAGCGCCTTGCTCTGGCCGTTTTCTTCCTGCGCCGCCGCCGTCTTCAGCCGGCTGAAAATCTCGCCCGCCTTCTGCCGTTCGCCCACCGCGCGCCAGGCGTTGGCCTCGCGCCGCCGGCTGTTGAGCGAAGCATCCTGCTCCGGCGCGGCGTCTTGCAGCCGCTGACGCGCCGCCGGCAAATCGCCCTGCGCCACATAGGCTTCAATCTCGCCCAGCCGCGCGTCCGGGTTATGGGGTTCGCGCGCCCGCACGCGCCGGTAGTCCGCCAGCGCGCTCTGGTAGTCGCCGTTCGCCAGCGCCCAGTCCGCCAGCGTCAGATCGATCCGCGTCGCCGCCGGCTGCCGCTTCAGGTAGGCGACCGCCGCCACCTCATCGCCGCCGCTGCGCAGCTGTTCGGCATGGTCCAGCGTCGCCTGCAGCCGCAGCCGCTGCGCCAGCTGGCGGATATCGTCGTTCCAGCGCGCCCTGGGCAGCGTATCCAGCTGCGCCAGCGCCTGCCGGTCGCGATCGCTGGCGGAGAGGTACAGGCCGTAGGCGTACGCCTGCTGCGGGTTATCGGGCTGACGCTGCGCCAGCGTGCGGAACAGGGCGTCGGCCTGCTGCGGCTGCCCGGCCTGACGCAGCGCCTGCGCATAGCGGTAGGTCAGCCAGACGTCGTCCGGATCCTGCTGCTGCGCCTGACGGTATTTCTCCGCCGCCTGATGCCACTGCTGCCGCTGCGCCAGCGCCTCGGCCTCCTGTTTCAGCATATCGAGCCGCAGGCGATCGAGCATGCCGCGCATTTGCTGCTGCTGCGCGCGCGGCAGGCCGTTGAGATAGGCCAGCGCCTTCTGCGGCGACTGGCGCTGGTAGATATTCGCCAGCCCGCGCACCGCGCTGCCGCTGCGGCGGTCGAGGCGCAGCGCCTGCTGGTAATAGCGCTCCGCCGCCGCATCGTCGTTGCGCGCCACCGCCACGTCGGCGAGGCCGATCAGCGCATCGCTGTCGTCGGCGTCGATCTGCCGCGCCCGCTGATACTGCTGCTGCGCCCGCGTCAGATTGCCCGCCTTCAGCGCCCGGTCGCCTTCGGCAATCGCCAGCCAGTAGCTGTTGGTTTTAATCAGACTCTGCCATTTGCCGCCGTCATAGCCGCTCTTGTCGGCCTGCTGCGCCTGACGAAACAGCGCGATGGCCTGTGCGCGGTTGCCGGCGCGCGCATAGGCCAGCCCCAGCGCTCCCAGCACTTCCGGGTCGTCCGGCGCGGCGGCCAGCGCCTTTTTCAGTTCCGGGATCGCGGCGCGGCCGCCGCCCTTACCCACCTGCGCCAGTCCGCGCGCCCGCGCCTGATAGGCCGGATCCGCCAGCAGCGTCTGCTGCCGCGCCAGCTCCTGACGAGCGCTGTCGGCCTGCTCGCCGCTGGTGAACACGCCGAGAAAACGGTTCAGCGCCGCCACGCTGTCACTGCTGACCGGCATCGCCTTCACCTTATCCAGCCACAGGTCGGCGGCTTCGCCACGGCCGGCGCTGTCCGCCGCCACCCGCTGCAGCTGCGCATAGGCCTGCGCGTCCTTGTCCTGGCTGAACAGCATGCGCGCCAGCGCCATACGCAGCGGCACGCTGCCGGGATACTGCTTATCCAGCGCCTGCAGCTTGCTCGTCGCCGCCGGCTCCTGTCCCGGCAGCCGGGCCACCAGCCGCCAGTATTCGATCGCCAGATCGAGCGTCGGCGGCTCGCCCTTGAACAGCGCGTCGTAGGCCGCCTTCGCCTCCGGCAGCCGTCCCGCGGTCGCCATCAGCCGCGCCTGCTGCAGCTGCTGCCGCGTTTCCGGCTGGGTCAGCAGCATATTCATCTGCGCCTGTCGGTAGGCGCTCGACTGCGGCGCGACGCCCTTTAATTTTTCCAGCTGCTGCTGCGCCAGCACCTGATTGCCCTGACGCAGCGCCAGACGCATGCGCGCGGCAATCACCTCGGGGTTATTCGGGTCCATCAGCTCCAGCCGGTGCAGCGACTGGCGCACCAGCTCATCTTTATGGCTGGCTTCACCAACCCGCACCTGCTCCAGCAGCCACTGTTCGGGCGGTACGGCGTCCGCCCCCAGCGCCGGCGGCAGCAGGGCCAGACTCAGGGGAAACAGCCCCAGCCAATTTATTCTGAAGTTGCGCATTGGCGATCCCAGGAAGGTTGCAGTTCACCCTGACGGTTAAAACGGTAACGTTGTTCATCCCAGCCCTGGCCGAACAGCGTCAGCGACGCGCTGAAGTAGGCGTCGTTGCCCGGCGGGTGGTCGATAATTTTCTGTCGCTGCGCCGCCAGCGCCTCAGGCTGGTGCGCCAGCAGCGGCAGCAGGGCGGCGGAAAAACCCACCGGGCCGTTGCCGCTGGTTTTACCGCTGGCGGTATCGGTTTTTTCCGGCGGCACGCCCTGCTGCGCGGTCAGCTGCGCCATCGGCTGGAAACGCCGCACCAGCGCGGCTTTGAGCGTATCGTCATCCGCCAGCATGCCCGCCCACAGATAGACGCGGATGGCGTCATAGCTGCCGACGTTCGGCTTGGCCGCGTCGGCCCGCCAGCCCTGCGTCTTGCGCCATACCACCCAGTCCGGCGAGAAGCCGTGCGGCGCGGTCTCCAGCCACAGCCGCTGATTCGACTGCTGCATCGCCTGCCACGGCCCGCGCAGCGCGGCAAAGCGCGCCAGCAGCTGCGGCGGCAGGTAGCTCGGGTTGAGCCGCCAGCCGTCGTCCTTCACAAAGCCGACCTTGCCGGGCAGCAGCATCGGCCCCAGCCCGGGGATATCCGCCACTTCTTCGCGCGCAATGCGCGCAAGCAGCAGGGTGCCCAGCGTCTGGTAGCGGCGGCTGTCCCACAGGCGGCCGGCTTCCAGCAGGCTGTAGGCGATCCACAGATCGGAATCGGACGCCGAATTGTCATCCAGCACCGTCCACTGCTTGTTCTCATTCTCCCCCCACAGCCAGGCCGGCAGCCGGGCGCTGAGATCGCCCTGCGCCAGATTGTCTTCGGTCCAGCTCAGCAGGCGGTCAAAGGCCGGACGATCGCCGGCCACCAGCGCGAAGAACAGGCCGTAGCTCTGCCCTTCCGAGGTGGTGATGCGGTTGGGCGTGCTCGGGTCGATCACCCGGCCGCCCGCGCTGATATAGTCCTGCTTATAGCGCTGCCAGGCCGGCCAGTCGCAGCCGGCCGCCGCGCCGAACGCGCACAGCAGCAGCAGGCTCAGGGAGTATTTCAACAGTACGCCCACGGCGTTAATCCCGATCTTCCGGCGACAGTCGGCGGCGGCTGTAGGCCTTCAGGGCGCGCCACAGCATCAGCGCCAGGATCACCACCACCACGACCGCCAGCACCGCCAGCAGCACCGGATGGGTCGACAGCGCATGCCAGACGCGCTCCCACCACGGCAGATGGCCGACGTAATAGATATCGCCCACCCGCAGGCTGTTGACGCCGGATTCGCGGATCACCGCCACCGAGCCGAACACCGCGGCGCGCTTGCCGCTGTCCAGCAGCGCATTGTTCAGCAGCTCATAGCCGCGCGGGCTGTCGGCCAGCAGCGCCACCATGCTGCGCTGTTTGTCGAACGGCGACTGCACGCCGATAATCGCCGACATCGCCCCTTCCGAACGTATGCTGGTTTTGCTGTCGGCCTGCGTATCCTCCGCCTGCACCTCCGTCACCGGCAGCGCCGGCTGGCGACGCGGCTGTTTCACCCAGCTCTGCGTCGCATCCACCAGCAGGCTGACTTTCTTATCGTCGCGCAGCTCCGGCGGGATGGCGCCGATCAGCAGCAGATCGCTATCCGCCTGTTTGGCCTGCGACCAGTCGTCGCTCAGTTTAACCGCCAGCGCCGGATAGCCGGTCTGCGCGCCGATATTGCCCAGCGCGTTCAGCAGCGCGCTGACCTGCGCCGGCTGCTGCTGTTTGTTAACCAGCACCAGCGTCTGCGACAGGTCCGCCAGGCGGCTGAACGGGAATGCGGCGTTGGCGAAGGCGCGCAGGTCCGGCATCGCCATAAAGTGGCGGTAGCCGGAGAAGTCGATGGTCGAACTGCCGTCGATCACCGCGTGGTTTTGCGTAAAGGAGTACGTCTCGCAGCGCCCTTCCGCGCCGCTGGCCAGCAGCGTGGTGTAATCGAAATCGAAACGCAGCTGGTTGATCGCTCCCAGCCGCAGCGCCGGGATATTGATGTTCTTATCCGAATCGATCAGCCCCTGCGTCAGCGGCAGGCGCAGCAGCTGCGCGCCCTGCTCGCGCTCCGGCAGCAGCGAGTACGCCTGCATAAACTGGTTGTTCAGGCTGACGTTCAGCCGCGAGCCGTCCTGAATGCGCGGCGGGGTGTAGCGATATTTCAGGTGCATATCGATGCCGGTGCTGCGGATCAGATACAGGTCCGGCGGCAGGTTCATGGTCAGCGAAATCGGGCCGGGCTGAATGCCGCTGGTCTGCAGCTGTTCGGCATACTGCTGCAGCTCGGTAAAGGTCATCGGCCGGTCGGTGCGCACCCAGTTCGGCGCGTCGTACGGCTGGCGCGGCTGCAGCTGCTCCACCTTCTCCACCAGCACGTTCTGGCCGCGGAACAGGATATTGCCCTGGGCGATGCCCTTCACCGCCGTCACCAGATCGTTGTCGTCGCGCCCCTGGATCAGCAGCAGCTTGACGTAGGGGTTATCCGGGTGGCTGATCATCTCCACCGTCGGGCCTTTCACGTCCGGGTAGTCGCGCAGGAAGTCCGGCCGCTGGCTATTGGTGGCGAACACCACCGCATGGCGTTCAGGCAGCTGATTAAACAGCGTCGGGAAGGACTGTCCGCGCCACTGCGCCTTGCTGCCGAACCAGGAGGCGAGGATGCCGGCGGCGCGCTGCTGGGTGATATCCGGCTGGCCGGCGAACACCATCGGCAGCGTCAGCGGACGGTTGTCGCGGCTGTCGAAGAACGGTTCCGGGAAGTGCGACAGATCGTTTTTCAGCGGCAGCGTCTGGTAGCGCAGCTTCAGCGAACTGCCCTTGCCGACGTCAAGCCACAGCGCGGTGCTGGCCGGGTTTTCACAGATGTTCTGATAGTGGCCGACAAATACCAGCTTCACGCGGTTAAAATCGCTGATATAGCGCGGATCGATGGCCATCTGGACGCGATTGGGCTTGCCCATCTGCTCTTTGCCCAGAGTGGTGACGCCCATCAGTTCGTCGTTAAGATACACTTTGACGTGCGACTCCACCGGGATCAGCGCCGGCGACGGCGTAAATTCCAGATCCAGCAGCGCCTGCGACACCACCTCGTCGCTGCGCACGCCGAACTCAATCTGCCCGTCCGGGTGGGTGCCGCGCAGGGTAAAGGCGCCCGGCGGCGGCGCAATCTGCGCGAACGGCAGCTGCACGTCGCGCACCGGCGCGTTCGGGTCCTGTGGCACGGCCGGGCTGAGCGGCGCATCGGCATTCGCCGCCGGCGGCGTCACGTCCGGGGCGGTGGCGGGTGCGGCCTGCGACAACGTACTGATGCCTAAGGCCAGCGCGGTTAACCAGGTAATTTTTCTCGTCATCGTATCATCATCAAAGTTAGCGCCGGCACGGAAGCCCGCCGGCTGTTGTTACACGGCCTACACCACGGTTTCTTTCTGGCTGAACGTCGCGCTGCGCCCGACGCCGTGCGGGATAAACGACAGCAGCCAGCTCAGCAGCGACATCGCGCCGACCAGCACGCCGCGCACCCGCGGCGGCGCATAGTCCGCCATCCGCAGATAGCCGCGGAAGCCCAGCGCCAGCACGTCGCGCAGGCTGTCGATCGGTTTGTCTTCAGGGAACCCGTCCTGCCACAGCGCCCAGGTATCGGCGCGGGCAAACGTGCACTGAATAAAATCAATATGCTGACGGGTGGTCAGCGCCACCATCCGCAGCCCGACCTTGGCGCCGAAGGCGCGCGTCACCACGCAGGGGAAGCTGTACTCCTGCCGGCCGCGCCGCAGCAGCAGCCCGACCTTGTCGCCCTCTTTCAGCCGATCCGGCAGGCGCATCTCCACGCCGACGCCGCCGTCGGAGTAATCGCGCAGCGTGCAGGGATACAGGTGGCCGTCCTCACACGACAGCGCGGCCGGCATGGCGATTTCCACCCGGTGCGACTGACGCACCTGCTTGGCTTCCACTGCCACCGCCACTGCCCCGCCGAGAATGGTCATGTTGTACAGCACCCACACCAGGCTGACGATTACCGTCATCACCTCGTCCGCCGGGCCGTACATCATGCGCCAGATGCCGAAGCACAGGCCGGCCAGGTTCAACAGCACCAGCGCCATATACGGCCGGGTGATCACCCAGTCGACGTGCTCCTCGGCCACCAGTCCGCCCTTGGCGGTGACGTTGAACTTGCCCTTGTGCGGGTTGAACAGCGCCACGGTGGTCGGCCGGGCGATATACCACGCCAGCACCGTTTCGTAGATTTCGCTCCAGAACGAGTGGCGGTATTTGCCCTGAATGCGCGAGTTGGTCAGGCTGGAGTGGATCATATGCGGCAGCACGTACAGCGCGATGGCCAGCGCCGGGGCGAAAATGATATAGGCGTGCAGCAGCAGAAACGCCAGCGGCGCGGTCAGGAAGATCAGCCGCGGAATGCCCGACAGGAAGTGCAGCATGGCGTTGGCGTAACACAGCCGCTGCGCCAGCTTCAGCCCCTTGCCGAACAGCGGGTTGTCCAGCCGGAAGATTTGCACCATGCCGCGCGCCCAGCGGATGCGCTGGCCGATATGCGCCGACAGGCTTTCGGTCGCCAGCCCGGCCGCCTGCGGAATGCGGATATAGGCCGAGGTGTAGCCCAGACGGTGCAGACGCAGCGAGGTGTGGGCGTCCTCCGTGACGGTTTCCACCGCGATGCCGCCGATCTCATCCAGCGCCGTACGCCGCAAAATGGCGCAGGAGCCGCAGAAGAAGGTGGCGTCCCACATATCGTTGCCGTCCTGCACCAGCCCGTAAAACAGCGTGCCTTCGTTCGGCGTCTGGCGGAACCGTCCCAGGTTGCGCTCAAACGGATCCGGCGAGAAGAAGTGGTGCGGCGTCTGCAGCATCGCCAGCTTGCTGTCTTTAAAGAACCAGCCCATGGTCAGCTGCAGGAAAGAGCGCGTCGGCACGTGGTCGCAGTCGAAAATCGCCACGAATTCGCCGCCGGCGTGCTGCAACGCGTGGTTGATATTACCGGCCTTGGCGTGCTCGTGCGTCGCGCGCGCAATGTACTTCACCCCCACCTCCTCGGCGAAGGCGCGGAACTCCGGACGGTTGCCGTCGTCCAGAATAAAGATATTCAGCTTGTCGCGCGGCCAGTCGATGCCCAGCGCGGCGTAGATGGTCGGCTTCACCACGCTGAGATCTTCGTTGTAGGTCGGCACCATCAGGTCGACCGTCGGCCACCGGCTACTGTCCGGCGGCATCTCGACCGGCTGACGGTCCAGTGGCCACACGGTCTGGAAATAGCCCAGCACCAGCACCACCCAGGCGTAAGTTTCCGCCACCAGCAGCAACAGGCCGCAGGTCAGGCTGAGCGGGTCATCCCAGTTCAGCGTGGCGGTATAGCGCCACCACAGATAGCGGCAGGAGACGGTCAGCGACAGCACAATCAGCATCAGAGCCGGCAGACGCCCCGGCACCCGCCGCACCACCAGCGCAATCCCCCACAGCAGCAGCACAAACACAAACTGCGCCGACAGGTCGAACGGCTGGGAGATGCACAGCAGCGCCAGCAGCGCCGCCAGCACGCCGGCCAAGATAAACAGGATGCGGCGCACATGGCGGTTCATCCGCCCCAGGCGCGCCGTGGTCCGCTGCTCGACGCCGGCCTCCGCCAGCCGGTGCGGCAGGCGCTGCATCGCGTTGAGGTAGCGCAGGCGCAGGCTGCGCCAGCCGCTGAAGGTAAACCGCGTGCGCGGCCCGCGTCCGCTGCGGAACAGCAGCAGCCACAGCGCCTGCAGCAGATAGCGCAGCGCGTCGGCCGGACGCGGCCGGCTGGGGGACAGGTGCGGGAACCAGTAAGCCCGGCCGGCGCGGATGCGCTGCCAGGCCGGCGACTCAAAGCGCAGCAGCGTCCAGCCGCAGACCACCAGCAGCGTGGTCAGCAGGGCGGTCAGCGCCGATGAACCGCTGCGCCGGTAGCCGCGATAGCGCGCCTGCACCGCCTGATAGACCGGCGGCATCAACAGCAGGTTCATCACCCGGCTCATGCGGCGCCGTCCTGCAGGTGCAGCAGGCACCAGTTGGCCAGCGTCAGAATTTCATCCGCCGCCAGGCTTTCCGGGCGGTACTCTCCCAGCGGCTGTTTCATCGCCAGCGCCTCCGCCAGCGCCTCGTCGCGGTGCACCATCACCGGCAGCAGGTTAGGCAGGCTCTGCAGCCACAGCTGATGCAGATCCTGCTGCAGCCGGCTGTGCGGGTTGTAATGATTAATCAGAAAATGGCCGTGCGCCGGCAGCGGCTGCTGATGCAGGCGCGTGTGGCAGTTGGCGTCCGGCGTCAGCAGCACCAGCGCCCGGTCGGCGGCGTCAAGCGCCTGTCGCGCCGGCGCATCGTCGCCCGCCGGCACGTCCAGCAGGATCCAGCGATAGCACCCGGCCGCCTGCAGCTGACGGATCTTTTCCCGCCACGAGGCCGGCAGCAGGTTACGCCGCTCGGCGGCGTCCAGCCGGCCGAACGGCAGAAAGTCGAGGTTTTCGCTATAGCGCATCGCCCCCTGTCGCCAGTCGTCACCGTCCAGCTCCGCACGCGCCCAGCCGCGCGCCAGCGCGAACGGCGTGTTGAAATGCAGGCGCAGTAAATTATCCGCCGAGCAGTCAATCGCCAGCACCGATTCGCCCAATTGCTGAAATGCCCAGGCCAGCGCCGCCGTTACCGACGTCGTTCCTATTCCGCCCCGCATCCCCTGCAGCGCAATTACCGGCATAAATTAGTGACTCCCTGATTCTTTGGACAATTCATCCAGCAGCGGCCAACGCGCCATCGTTTGCATTAAACGTTCCTGCTGCAAAATATCGATATAACGTAATGGGGGTAAGGAGAAAGCGTGACGCAGCGCCTGCAGGTCATCCGGCATTTCCGGCGATAAATCCGCATCGGTGCGTATTAATTGATTATCCATCCTGCGCTCTCTGAAAATAGGCTAAGATTACATAACTATAGCAATGATATGGAAAGAAATGCCCAATAAGATGAATCCTAACGGACATTATTGATCGGGTGGTGAATTTGTTATTATTGATGGCAATGTTACAATCGTTTATTAGTTTAATCCAGTTGCCAGTTATTGACCCGCGACGCTTTCAACGAAAGTAGAAAAACCTATGGCGCACTCTTTCTCATTAGGAATACGACAGATTTGGGAAGAACTTTCTGTCATGCAGTCCCCTGGATTTTATTGGATTAATAGCGACCGCCAACTCGACGCCAACCTGCTTTGCCGTCAGATCATCGCCGCGCAATCCGCCGACAGCCGCGCCGCCTTAATCTGCAGCGGCGAGCGGCCCGACGCGCTGCTGAATGACCTGGCGTCGCCGGCGCTGCACAAGCTGCCGCTGTACACCCTGCCGGAAAAAAAGGCCGCGCTGCTGAGCCTCAGCGACGATCTGACGCGCGCGCTGAAACCGCGTAACCGCCTGCTGATCCTGCTGGCCCACGCCAGCCTGTGGCAGACCTTCACCCGCGACGAAATCCACGCCTGGCTGCGCGAACTGGGCCACTGGCTGCGCCGCCGCCAGTGCACCCTGGTAGTGCTCAGCCACGGCAACGGCGTAAATAAACTGCGTGGCCAGCTGGCGGCGCAGCACCGCGTGCTGGACGGGCTGGCCAACCTGCAGTGGCAGCAGGACAGCGCGCAGTACCTGGTGAACTGGTGGGGCACGGCAAGCGGCGTCAACGCCAACCAGCTACTGACGCTGTACGCCGCGCAGCAGGGCTGGCAGGGGGAAGACGACCAAAAACCCGTTCCCAGCGCCGCGCGCAACGACGACCACCTCTATCTGGCGGAGCAGCGCGTGCTGGAAGGCGCGCCGCCGCTGTCCGCCAACTGGCAGCTGCTGGCAAACAACGCCCAGCTGGCGCAGCAGGGCATGCTGATGCTGTCCGCCACGCTGGTGTTCGCCCTGTACCACAGCGAAGAGATTGAGACGCTGGCGCAGCAGATCCACAGCCTGCGCCGGCAGCGTGGCAACGGGTTGAAAATCGTGGTGCGCGAAATGCGCGCCAGCCTGCGCTACAGCGACGAACGCCTGCTGCTGGCCTGCGGCGCCAACCTGATCGTACCGCACGTCGCGCCGCTGTCGCGTTTTCTCACCATGCTGGAAGGCATCCAGGGGCAGCGCTTCTCGCGCCACGTACCGGCGAATATCGACGTGCTGCTGTCCGGCCTGCGTCCGCTGCAGCTGAAGGGCTACCTGCGTCCCGATGACTTCACCGCGGCGGTGCATTCGCTGATGGACAATACCCTGCTGCCGGAAGACGGCAAAGGCGTGATGGTGGCGCTGCGTCCGGCGCCGGGGCTGCGCGCCGAGCAGGCGATGACGCTGTGTCAACTGCGCCGTTTCGGCGACGTGATGACCGTAGCGCAGGGACGGCTGCTGCTGTTCCTGTCCACCTGCCGCATCAACGATCTGGACACCGCGCTGCGGCATATCCTGCGCCTGCCGGTGGAGGAAGCCTTCAGCAACCGCGTGGTGTGGTATCAGGACGTCGATATCAACTCGGAAATCAAACGCATGGCGCAGGGCATCGCCGCCCCCGCCCGGCAGGAAATGCCGATCGTCGCCGGCGCAGCGGCGAAAAGCGCGGACGCCGCGCCGCCCGAGCGCCGCCGGCCGGTCGCCATCACCCTGTCCGCCGCTCAGGAGAAACCGGCATGATCAATCTGGACGACATTGTGCAGCTGGTTCTGCTGTGCGCCATTATCTTTCTTCCCCTGGGCTATGCGCTGCGCCGTCGCTTTCCCCACGGCTGGCGGAATATGAAAAACCGTGTTCTTTCACCGCGTTACCTGCAGTCGGCCGGACTGTGGTCGCGCGACGGTTCCATCTCTCAGATTAAGCGTAAGAAACCGCAATGAACGATAAAAACACGACGCACACCACGCACGCGCTGTGGCGCTACTGGCGCGGTCTCGGCGGCTGGAACTACTATTTTCTGATTAAATTCGGCCTGCTGTGGTTCGGCTATCTGAACTTCCACCCGCTGGCCAACCTGGTGTTTATGGCCTTCCTGCTGATGCCGATCCCCTCACTGCGGCTGCACCGCTGGCGTCACTGGCTGGCGGTGCCGATCGGCATCGCGCTGTTTTATCACGACACCTGGCTGCCGGGCCTCAGCAGCATTCTCAGCCAGGGCTCGCAGCTCGCCGGCTTCAGCGCCGACTACCTGCTGGAACTGGTGACGCGTTTTATCAACTGGCAGATGGTCGGCGCGGCCTTTGTGGCGCTGATCGGCTACCTGTTCCTGTCGCAGTGGGTCCGCGTGACGGTGTTTACCGTCGCGGCGCTGGTGTGGCTCAATCTGCTGGCGGTCGGCGGCCCGGCGTTTTCGCTGCTGCCGTCCGCTCCCAGCACCGCCGCCACGCCGCCGCCTGCCACCACGCCGACGTCCGGCGCCGGCGAGGCCGACGGTCAGCAGCCCGTCGTCAATGGGCCGCCGACCAGCGCCAATCTGACGGCCTACCTCGACCAGTTCTACCAGCTGGAGAAAAAGCGCGCCACCGCCTTCCCGACGTCGCTGCCGGCCGATGCCCAGCCGTTCGACCTGCTGGTGATCAATATCTGCTCGCTGGCCTGGTCAGACATTGAGGCCTCCGGGCTGCAGAACCACCCGCTGTGGTCCAAAATGGACATCATGTTCGACAACTTCAACTCGGCGACCGCCTACAGCGGCCCGGCGTCGATTCGTCTGCTGCGCGCCAGCTGCGGCCAGACATCGCACCGCGACCTGTACCAGCCGGTGAATCAGCAGTGCTATCTGTTTGATAATCTTGGAAAACTTGGCTTCAAAGAGCAGCTGATGATGGACCACTCCGGCGTGTTCGGCGACTACCTGAAAGAGCTGCGCGCGCAGGGCGATATGCAGGCGCCGCTGATGTCGCAGGCTGGCATCGGCAATGAGCTGGCCTCGTTTGACGGCGAACCCATTTACAACGACCTGCAGCTGCTGAACCGCTGGCTGGAACAGCAGAAAAACGGTGGCGAGGCGCGCACCGCGACCTTCTTCAACCTGATTCCGCTGCACGACGGCAACCGCGCCGTCGGCTCGAAAAAGACCGCCGAATACGCGCCGCGCGCGCAGCAGCTGTTCGATCAGCTGAACACCTTCCTCGACCAGTTGGAGAAATCCGGCCGTAAAGTGATGGTGGTTATCGTGCCGGAGCACGGCGCGGCGCTGGTCGGCGACAAAATGCAAATGTCCGGCCTGCGCGATATCCCCAGCCCGAGCATCACCCATATTCCGGTCGGCATTAAGCTGGTCGGCATGAGCGCGGCGCACCCCGGCAGCCCGCTGCAGGTGAAAACGCCGAGCAGCTATCTGGCGATTTCCGAACTGGTGGCGCGCCTGGTCGACGGCAAAGCCTTCAGCGCCGATCGGGTAGACTGGCAGACGCTGACCCAGGGCCTGCCGCAGACCGCGCCCATTTCAGAAAATGATAATGCGGTGGTGATGGAGTATCAGGGGAAAATTTATATTCGCCTTAACGGCGGCGACTGGGTGCCTTACCCGCAATAATGAGAAAGTTAAATAACAAACGGGCGCATACAATATGCGCCCGTTTTATTTTAACGAGGGTAAAAATACGGTTGGGAACATTCTGAATATAAATACTATTTCGCTCTTATTCCGCGTAAAAAAATAATTACCCTGCTAGCTATCCTGCATAGTTTCGCTATTTATTCACATAAACAGGCGAGGTTATTTCACTTTCCCGCGATCCGTTAACGTGGCCGCCTCCTTTCTCCGTCCACCGCCGGCGGCCTTATTTAACCAGCAGAAGCCGCCGATGCGGCCCCTGCCTTTTTACGCGGATTAGCCGCGCTCCTCATCCTGATCGACGGCAAAACACGCCACCATCTGCTCGCCATACTGCCGCAGCTGCGGCTGACGCTGCGTGCAGGCGCCGAACGCCCGGCGGCAGCGGGCGTTGAACGCGCAGCCCGGCGGCGGGTTCATCGGGCTGGGCAGCTCGCCGCTCAGCTTGATGCGCTCCCGACGCATATCCGGGTTCAGGCGCGGCGTCGCCGACAGCAGCGCCTGCGTATACGGATGGCGCGGATTGTTGAAAATGGCGTCCTTACTGCCCTTCTCCACGCAGCGCCCCAGGTACATCACCATCACCTCGTCGGCGATATGCTCCACCACCGACAGGTCGTGCGAAATAAACACGTAGGACAGCCCCAGCTCCTGCTGCAGGTCCATCATCAGGTTCAGCACCTGCGCCCGCACCGACACGTCCAGCGCGGAGACCGGCTCATCGGCGATCACCACGTCCGGGTTCAGCATCAGCCCGCGGGCGATGGCGATACGCTGCCGCTGACCGCCGGAGAACATGTGCGGGTAGCGGTCGTAATGCTCGGTCTTCAGCCCGACCTTGGCCATCATCGCCAACGCTTTCTCCCGCCGTTCGGCGGCGCTGAGCGGCGTGTTGATCAGCAGCGGCTCCTCCAGGATCTGCCCGACCTTTTTACGCGGGTTGAGCGATCCGTAAGGATTCTGGAACACAATCTGGATCTTCTGCCGGCGCAGCTTTTCCGCCGTGGCGTCCGGCTGCAGCAGATCCTGCCCCTGATAAAACAGCTCGCCGTCGGTCGGCGTTTCGATCATCGTCAGCAGGCGGCCCAGCGTGGATTTGCCACAGCCGGACTCCCCCACCACCGCCAGCGTCTTGCCGCGTTCCAGCGTAAAGGAGACGCCGTCCAACGCTTTCACCAGCTGTTCCGGCGCAAACAGGCCCTTTTTCACCGGGTAGTACTTCTTCAGATCGGTGGCCTGCAGTAAAGGTTGATTCTGGCTCATACGGTCGGCCTCCCCGCATCATCCAGCGGCGTGTGACATTTAACCTGGCGGCCGGGAATGCTGCGCAGTTCCGGCTCCTCATTGCGGCAGCGCTCGTTGGCATACGGGCAGCGCGGGTTGAGCAGACAGCCGCTCGGCCGGTCATACTTGCCCGGCACCACGCCCGGCAGCGAGGCCAGCCGCGCCTTGTCGGCGGCGAACTCCGGCAGCGCGCGCAGCAGCGCCTGAGTATACGGATGACGCGGCGCGCGGAAGATTTCCGACGCCTTGCCGGACTCCACCACCTGACCGGCGTACATCACGATAATGTGCTGCGCCGCTTCCGCCACCAGCGCCAGATCGTGGGTAATCAGCACCAGCGCCATATTTTCACGCTGCTGCAGCTCCAGCAGCAGCTCGATGATCTGCGCCTGGATGGTGACGTCCAGCGCGGTGGTCGGCTCATCGGCAATCAGCAGCTTGGGCCGGCAGGCGATCGCCATCGCGATCATCACGCGCTGGCTCATCCCGCCGGACAGCTGATGCGGGTAAACGTCCAGCCGCGACGCCGGGTCGGGGATGCCCACCTGCGTCAGCAAATCGACCGCGCGCTGACGGCGGGTGCGGCGGCTGCCGCCCTGATGCACCTTCAGCGCTTCCATAATCTGAAAGCCGACGGTGTAGCACGGGTTCAGACTGGTCATCGGGTCCTGGAAAATCATCGCCACTTCGGCGCCCACCAGCTGGCGGCGCTCTTTCTCGGACAGCTTCTGCAAATCCTGGCCGTTGAACGCCAGGTTATCCGCCATAACGCGGCCGGGGTAGTCAATCAGCCCCATGATCGCCAGCGAGCTGACGGACTTGCCGGAGCCGGACTCGCCGACAATGCCGACGACCTGCCCCTGCTCCACGCTGTAGCTGATGCGATCAACCGCGCGGAACGGCGTGCCTTCGTCACCAAAGTGCACCGAAAGCTTATCTACATTTAATAACGCCATGATCGATTCCTCAGTTACTGCTTGAGTTTGGGGTCGAGAGCATCGCGCAAACCGTCCCCCATCAGGTTAAACGCCAGCACCGTCAGCAGAATCGCCAGCCCAGGGAAGGTCACGACCCACCAGGCGCTTTGCGCAAACTGCAGCACGTCGGAGAGCATCGTGCCCCATTCCGGCGTCGGCGGCTGTGCGCCCATACCGAGGAAACCCAGCGCGGCCATATCGAGAATGGCATTGGAAAAACCGAGCGACGCCTGCACAATCAGCGGCGCCAGACAGTTAGGCAGAATATTGACGAACATCTGGCGCAGCGCGCCGGCGCCCGCCACCCGCGACGCGGTGACGTAGTCGCGGTTGACCTCCACCAGCACCGCCGCGCGGGTCAGACGCACGTAGTGCGGCAGGGCGACAAAGGTCAGCGCCAGCGAGGCGTTGACGATCGACGGCCCGAACACCGCCACCAGCACCAGCGCCAGCAGCAGGCTCGGCAGCGCCAGCATGATATCGACGATGCGCATGATGACGGCATCCACCACGCCGCCGAAGTAGCCGGCCAGCAGGCCGAACACCACGCCCATGATTAACGACATCACCACCACCAGACAGCCGACCAGCAGCGACAGGCGCGCGCCGTACATCAGGCGCGACAGCACGTCGCGGCCCACGTCGTCGGTGCCGAGAATAAACTGCCAGCTGCCGCCGTCCTGCCAGACCGGCGGCCGGAGCAGCGCGTCGCGGAACTGTTCCGCCGGCGTATGCGGCGCCAGGAAACCGGCGCCCAACGCCACCACCAGCATAATGATGATATAGACCAGGCCGACTACGGCCCCTTTATTGCGCTTGAAGTAGTGCCAAAACTCCTGGAAAGGCGTCATGGGCTTCGGCGCGCCGGTTGCTACCGGCTCAGTCACTTGAGTCATTACGGCGCCCCTTATTTCTTGTGTCGGATACGTGGGTTAACCACGCCGTAGAGCACGTCTACCAGCAGGTTAACCAGGATGATCATACAGGCGACCAGCAGCACCCCGCCCTGCACCACCGGGTAGTCGCGCCGCTGCAGCGCTTCAATCAGCCAGCGGCCGAGTCCCGGCCAGGAGAAGATGGTTTCGGTCAGAATGGCGCCCGCCAGCATCGTGCCGACCTGCAGGCCGATCACCGTCACCACCGGCAGCAGCGCGTTGCGCAGCGCGTGCACCACAATCACCCGCATGCGGCTGACGCCCTTGGCGCGCGCGGTGCGGATATAGTCTTCCCCCAGCACTTCCAGCATCGACGAACGGGTCATACGCACGATCACCGCCAGCGGGATGGTGCCCAGCACCACCGCCGGCAGGATCATATGCATCACCGCATCGACAAAGTCGCCGGGCTCGCCCCAGAACAGGGTGTCGATCAGCATAAAGCCGGTCAGCGGCAGAGTATCGTCAAGGAACACCGTATCGCTGATCCTGCCGGAGACCGGCGTCAGGTTCAGCTGCACCGATACCAGCATGATCAGCATCATGCCCCACCAGAAAATCGGCATCGAATAGCCAGTCAGCGAGATGCCCACCGCGGTATGGTCAAAGATCGATCCCCGTCTCACCGCCGCCAGCACGCCGACCGGAATGCCCACCAGCACGGCGAAAATCATCGCGCAGATGCCCAGCTCCAGCGTCGCCTTAAAGCGCGGCACGAACTCGTCCCAGACGGAAATACGGCTCTTGAGGGAAGTACCCAAATCGCCCTGCAGCACATTGGATACGTAAGTGAAATATTGCTGATAAAGCGGCTTGTCCAGCCCCATTTCCGCCATGATCTGCGCATGGCGCTCTGCGGAGATCCCGCGCTCCCCGGCCATGATCGTCACCGGATCGCCGGGGATCATGTGCACAAAAACAAACGTCAGCAAGGTAATGCCGATAAACGTTGGGATAACTAACCCCAAACGTCGGAGTATGAACTGCAACATATCCCGAACTCTCTGTATAGGCGCCCGACGGCTCATGGTCCGCCGGGCTTATTAAGCTCACAGCTTCTGAAAAGATCCTGGCGGGGACGGGCAGCCGGAACGCAACGCACTGCGCCCCGGCTGATACGCCATCCCCGGCTTAACGGGCCGGATACATCCGGCCCGCTGCGGCATTAATCCAGGGATACGTTCTCGAAGTGATGTTTACCCAGCGGATCCACCACGTAGCCTTTAACTTCTTTACGCACAGGCTCAAACACGGTGGAGTGGGCGATAATCAGCGCCGGCGCCTGGTCGTGCATCACCACCTGCGCCTGCTTGTAGAGTTCGATACGCTTGTTATGGTCAGAGGCGGCGCGCGCCGGCTGAATCAGCGCTTCAAACGACTTATCGCACCAGCGCGAGTAGTTGGAGCCGTCTTTCGCCGCGGCGCAGCTGAACAGGGTGGCGAAGAAGTTATCCGGATCCCCGTTGTCGCCGGTCCAGCCCATCATCACCGTCTGGTGCTCGCCGTCTTTGGCGCGCTTGAGGTATTCACCCCACTCGTAGGAAACGATTTTCGCCTTCACGCCGATCTTCGCCCAGTCGGACTGAATCATCTCCGCCATGCGGCGGGCGTTCGGGTTGTACGGACGCTGTACCGGCATCGCCCACAGGTCGATGGTGAAGCCGTCGGCCATACCGGCCTCTTTCAGCAGCGCCTTGGCCTTTTCCGGGTCGTAGGCGTAATCCTTCACCGCGTCGTTATAGCCCCACATGGTCGGCGGGATCAGGTTCTTCGCCGCCTGACCGGCGCCCTGATAGACCGCATCGATAATCGCCTGCTTGTTGACCGCCATGGTCAACGCCTGACGCACCTTCACGTTATCCAGCGGCTTTTTCTCAACGTTGAACGACACGTAACCGACGTTCAGCCCCGGCTGTTCCATCAGGTTGATCGATTTGTCCTGCTTCATGCGCGCCAGGTCAGCCGGGTTCGGGTACGGCATCACCTGACATTCGTTTTTCTGCAGCTTGGCGTAACGCACCGAGGCGTCCGGAGTGATGGAGAACACCAGGCGGTCGATCTTCGGCTTGGTGCCCCAGTAGCCGTCGAACGCCTTATACAGGATGCGCGAGTCTTTCTGGTACTGCATCATCTGGAACGGGCCGGTGCCGACCGGGTTGAGGTCGACCTTTTCCGGCGTGCCGGCTTTCATCATGTTGTCCGCATATTCCGCCGACAGAATGGAGGCGAAGTCCATCCCCAGGTCGGCCAGGAACGGCGCTTCCGGACGGGTCAGCACAAAGCGCACGGTGTGATCGTCCACTTTTTCCACCTTGGCGATCAGATCCTGCATGCCCATGCCCTGGAAGTACTCATAGCTGCCGCCGGAAACTTTATGGTACGGATGTTTTGCATCCAGCTGGCGTTCGAAGGAGTAAACCACGTCGTCGGCGTTAAACTCGCGCGTCGGCTTGAAGAGCTTGCTGCTTTGCCACTTCACGCCTTTGCGCAGATGGAAGGTGTAGGTTTTACCGTCTTCGCTGACGTCCCATTTTTCGGCCAGGCCCGGCTCGATTTCGGTGGTGCCGAGCTTGAACTCCACCAGGCGGTTATAGATCGGCACCGAGCTGGCGTCATAGGTGGTGCCGGAGGTGAACAGCTGCGGGTTAAAGCCTTCCGGCGAACCTTCAGAACAGTAAACCAGCGTTTTTGCCTGTACGCTGGCGGCGACGGTCAGCGCCACCAGTCCTATACCGAATTTCAGCATCCCCGATTTGGTCAAGGAACTCGTCATCGTTAGTGCTCCATTTGTGATGTGATGTGTGTATACCCGTCACGTTTTCGCTGGCCGGTACGGCGGCGGCTCTTACCCGGCCCACTGCCTGGGCAGTGCGCCGTTCTGAGGTGCCGCGATCCTGCAGCATGAAAGCGTGGGGGGTTAATGTCCGCCAGACCTGTATTTTTTTATTGCGCGGTCTGTGCGGCGGTCAGGGTCAGAGATGAGCCGGATGGAACGCATCCGGACATAGGCGTCTAAGCGGGTGGTCGCCACTCAAACAGCTCTCGCTCTAACCCCTAAGGCTATCAAATTGCCAACTGTTGAGGGTGGCGTCAATATAACCAGTGGGGTTTTACGCAGACTGTGAGAAACAGCAAACAAACATAAAAAAAACCATTTCTTAACAAATACAGCATGAAACCTGTGCTACCCGTCAATTTACAGTGTGATTCCCTAGGTAACAAAATTTAACCAGCGTTAAACTCCGGGAAAAAACTAGAAAAGTTTGTGGCTAAATGCTGAAAATATGAACGGTTATTTTTACGATTGTCTGCAAAAGCAGAATGAAATGCTGGAAATTACCTCAAAAGGGTGAGTCCGATACGCGCTTTTTTCGCGCCGCGCGGCAACCTCCAGGGTGGGGAAAGGCGGGCAGCTCAGCGATTAGGTGTATCCAGCAGCGCGAAGTTCATACGGGGAACCACATAGTGACGAATCCCGTTATGGCGTCAGCCGTGTTACCGACCGCCATCCGCTCTCGCGGGGGCCGGATCGGCAAAAATACGCAGGTAATGTGATAATGCTATCGGGCGTGAAACGCCACGCGGGTCACCGATCAAGGGAAATTTGAAAAAGGGCTTCTCAGCAACGCCAACTTTCCACGTCGTATCGCCAATAAAACGGAACGACACGGCATCGGATAAAATCCGCAGTTCACTGAACGTCCCGTTAAGATAAGCACCGCCAAGCGACAACGTTTCCAGGATGCCATGACGCCGGTCCAACAACGAGATATTGAGTATTTCTTCGTAAGGCACATCATCCGTGAGAAACAGTAATAAGCGCCATTCATCAATGCTGACGGCGGCTTCCAACATCTGGAAGGGAACAAAAATACCGCTTCCCTGCCCTGACAGCAGAACCTCATAACCGCCATCGATACCGGCGACGTGATTCCTCTTTCCAAGAGAAACAAATGTTGCTTCGCTGAACATACTACCTCCAGATGCCGCTCATTTCCCATGCGGCTAATGCACCGCCAGCAAAAGCACCAACAACAGCACAGACCGGCGCTCCTGGTCCACATATCAAACCAGCAATTGCGCCACCGGCCCAGCCACCGGCAATACCTGCACCACCAATCGCCACCTGGCGTTTCGTTTCTTTTACTTTGTCATCAGCATCATAAATCTCGTACACCGCAATCGCCAACGTCAGAAAAGCCAATCCTTTACCCGCAGCAGAAAGACGCTGCATTCTGCTATTAACCTGATGGTTGGACTTACCAGCCGACTCAACTACCGCCGCATAAACCCGATTTTTCTGCGTTTCTGAGAGGTTTCGAAAATTAGCCTGGCGGCCATACAACGCCCTGGTTTTATACGCAATGAGTTCATTAAATGTTTTTCCCTGTACCTTAAGCCTTTGGGCTAAAGATTGACCTATCGGCGTGCTTCGACCACGGATTAACTCCATAATGGTATTTCGCGTCAGGTTTGCTTCTGCCGCAGCCTGCTCCCAGGTAATCACTCCGCGTGATGCCTTGCCATACAAATCATCCGACATCATTTTGATTCTACGGGAGTACTCGAGGCGAAGTTTAGGGTCAACGTACATCACTGTCGCCGCCACGCTGATGTCGCCCTGCAATGCAGCAATTGCTTTCTTGAATTTGTCCTGACCGTCCTTATCCAACGCTGAAATAAATATAGTATAATTATACGTAAATCATAAAAATTCACGTCAAGTAAAATCTTAAAAATTCACTTTGTAATTAGTCTTCTTTAGGTGGTTTTACCTTAGGCATTGGAGGAGGATTTTTAGCTGGTTGTAACCCTCTCTCTTCTTTAGTATATCTAGAATCATCATTTTCTGTTTTTTTATTCTCATATTTATTCATTTAACTCCTCTCCTCTTGCTGAAAGTAAAAGTTATAAAAATATTCCCCAGCAAACTTTTCTGCTTTATCTTGCAATTTAGATGCCGATGGAATAGTAGTCTGAATATATTTATCTATAGATTTTTGCTTTGCTTTCCTTATATCAAATCTCGCTTTATTTATTTCATAAAAACTTATTCTTCCTTCTGAAATTGAATACCACTTAATTTCTGATTGAGTCATTAGTTCCTCTAACTCTCTCAGTAATGAAGAATATGATTTTATGCGAGAACTATATGGCAAGAATGGGTTAATAGCTGAAATTATTTGTGAAAGTGCAATAATTGCCCCCCACATATAAGAAAATTCACTCCATATGGCCCAAGAACCAATACTAACACTTGAAGATACCGCTAGAGTAATTTTCATCATCCTGTCTATATATTCAGCTCGTTCAAGTAACAACTCTATAAACCCAATATGTACTTTTAATTGATACAACTCTTTCCAATATTGCTCTTGAATCATCCAGTTAATGCCCAAGCAAGTTAATTAAATACGCTCTCTTTTTACTAAATTCCAGTAGTGAACACCTAAAGCCGTTAACTTACAAGACTTACTATTCATTGCAGCATAATACATATGCTCTTCTCCCACAGGAATAACAAGATTAACTCTATTGTATTTTTGTAAGATAGAAAACTTATTCATATTATCTTCATTTGGTGATTCAGAGTCTGGTTCAAAACTAGGATCAAGGCAAAACTCTTGTCCTGGCTCATCAAACAGTTCTATGATTTTCCTTAAATCATCTAATCCAATGGTTGGCTGAACTTTCCGGAGGCTTGTAAAGCTTTTAACATTAGTTTTAAATATAGGTCTTTGTTCCCATGGGCCTAGTGATTGATCTATATGGGCATAAACGCTTCCAGGAGTAATATCTCCAAGTAGGTTTGCAGCACCTCCATTTAAAGCATCAACAAAAAGGCTAGTAAATACTCCATTATCATTGCTAGATAAAGCATACTGTGTAGAGCTAGATGCAGTTAAAATTGACACGCCATCAGATAGCAATGATATATTTCCCTCTAAAGGTAACACACCCATTATTCCCGCATGGCAACAATCTAAAACTATAATTTTATTCTTAGCTGGCGAGCTATTGACTATAGACAATAATTCATTTAAAGAAAAACCTTCATCCCCATGTTCGCATTCAGAAGTAACTAAATACCCACCAGTACTTTCAATATACCCATGACCGGCGAAATAGAATAAAGCTACAGAATTATCATCTCTAAATAAATCTTCTATTTGTTGTTTTAAATCCCTTTTATATATCCTTGTTTCGACACTGGCCCCTACCATAATATTTACACCAAAATTTATGGTTCCATCGCTATTCCTTTCTAATACATTCCTGACTGAATAAGCATCATTTATACAACCATTCAGTTTTGCAACATTTTCATAATAATCGATTCCAACAATAAGAGCTTTCCTCATTAGCCTAGCTCCCTGATAGCTCTAGCTATAGATGCACCATTCCATTTTACGATTTTATGGGCAGCATCTTTTACAACAGCAGATGTTCGTTCCGCTCCCCAAGGCTCAATTGCGATAATTGATTTATTATAGGATTGAGCAATTTCAATTTCCTTATTAATCCATTTACTATATGTTGCATAAACACCAGCTAATATAATAATGCAACTAGTACCTCTCATCTTGGCTTCTATTGCATCGAATAATTGCTTATCGGTTCCATTTGTATGGATAGGGTCATCTTTAGGAACGGAATGATCATGAAAATCTATACCTTGCTTACGAATTAAATCAACAATTTTTTCATAATTTTCACTATAGTTCCAAGAGTGACTGATAAATAATTTATATACCTTAGTCATAATTATAAATATCCTTATTTAAATAATAGAAATGGTTTACTTATAAGGTATCAAATAAAAATCACATAAAAAGATCATATAAATAATTCTATGCGAGAGATCACATATAAACATTGATCTGATTTGTTTTTAACCAAAAAAGAACGATATAGTATATCAACTAATGTGCGGATACATTCAATTATATAATTTAAACGCAAAATACATATAATTTACTTTATGGGTATAGGTAACATCTAATTCTTAATAACCGGTTTTAATTTCTATAAATCTCATTAGCCATAAATATGATTTGTTGATACACAACAAACAATCGCTGACGCGTTGTTCAAAACTGTTCCCGACAGTTTTGTCTCATCCTCTTCAAGCGACAGACGAAAAAAAACCTGCTTTAAAAAGCAGGTTTTTCGAATGGTGGTCGGCGAGAGAGGATTCGAACCTCCGACCCACTGGTCCCAAACCAGTTGCGCTACCAAGCTGCGCTACTCGCCGATGCGGGGCGCATCTTACTGCTGGCACACAGGGGCGTCAATCACTTTTTTACCCCGCCGGTGCGAACGGCGATAAAAGCGCCGAATCAGCCAAAAAAGCGCCGAAAGCCGCCGCCGTCAGGCCTGTGCGTCCTGCAGCCGCGGCGACTGCGCGCGCAGGAACGGCAGCAGGAACAGCGCCGACAGGCAGGCCGCCACCGAAATCACCACGAAGAAGCCGTTCCAGTGCCACACTTCCATCACCCGGGCGATCGGGTAGCCGGACAGCGCCGCGCCCAGATAGGCGAACAGGCCGACAAAACCGGTGGCGGCGCCGGCGGCGTCCTTGTGCGAGCACTCCGCCGCCGCCATGCCGATCAGCATCTGCGGGCCGAAGATAAAGAAGCCGATAGCGAAGAAACAGGCGGCCTGCAGCAGGTAGGTCACCCCCGGCATCAGCCACAGCGCGGCGACGGACAGGAAAATGCCGATGGCGAAAATCAGGTTCATCGGGCCGCGGTTGCCGCGGAACAGCTTATCCGAGCCCCAGCCGGCCACCAGCGAACCGATAAAGCCCCCCACCTCAAACAGTGCGATCGCCGAGTTGGCGGTCATCAGCGAGTAGCCCTTTTCCTGGGTCAGATACAGGTTGCCCCAGTCATTGATCGCCGTACGCACGATATACACCAGCACATAGGAAGCCGCCAGCAGCCAGATATATTTATTGGTCAGCACATAGCGCTTGATGATTTCCCGGCCGCTCAACCCCTGCCCTTCGGATTCCTGCACCAGCTCCATCGCGTCGTTGCGCCATTTACCGACGCTCGGCAGCCCCATGCTGCTCGGCTTATCGCGCAGCCGCCAGCACATCAGCAGGCCCAGCGCCACGCCGATAATGCCGGGAATGATCATGCCGTAACGCCAGCTGAAGTGCAGCGAGATAAAACCCACCAGCAGCGGGATCAGCGCGCCGCCGAAGTTATGCGAGGTGTTCCACACCGCCCACCAGCCGCCGCGTTCGGAGCGGGAGTACCAGCTGGTAAGAATTTTCGAGCACGGCGGCCAGCCCCAGCCCTGGAAGAAGGCGTTGAGGATCCACAGCGTCCCCAGCATCAGCAGGGAAGAGCTGAGGCCGAAGAAGATATTCAGCACGCCGGTCATAATCAGCCCCAGTCCCATAAAATAGCGCGGGTTGGAGCGGTCGCTGAGCATGCCGGAGATAAATTTGGAGCAGCCGTAGGTGATATAGAACAGCGTGCCCAGAATGCCGACGTCCGACATGGTCAGGCCCAGGTCGCTGAGCATCGCCGGCATGATAAAGTTGAAGCTTTTGCGCGTGAAGTAAAAGGCCGCGTAGCCAATGTACATCGTCCACATCAGCTGGATACGCCAGTATTTATAGGTGGCGTCGACCTGTTGCCGATCGCTGACCTGCGGCGCGTCCGGGCTACTTTTTAAAAAAGACCACATGTAAAACCTCAGAGAGTCTGAAAAGGGAGAGCAATCCCCGCGGGATCCCAGCCCGGCGGCGCCTCTGGCCGCAGCCGGAAAGATACCGCCACAGAATGCGCCGCGCGCGCGCAAATCCCTTACGTCAAATTCCCGGTTAAACCACGACTATTTCCTAGTTTTGCCGCTTCTCCGGCGAAACTGTGGGTAAGATCACATGCAGGCAGAGGCCCTGCTCCACCGTCAGCCGCAGCGTGCCGCCCAGCGCGCTGACGCGCTCCCGCATGCCGCGCAGGCCATAGCCCGGCTCATGACGCGCCAGATCGATACCGACGCCGTTGTCGCGCAGCGTCAGTTCAACCTGCGCCTGTCCGTCCGCCGGCGTATGCAGCCGCGCCGTCAGCTCGATGCGGCTGGCGTCGGCGTGGCGGCGCACGTTGGTCACCCCCTCCTGGCAGATGCGGTACAGGGTGATTTTCAGCGTGTCGTCCAGCGCCGGTTCCGGCACCTGCCACAGCAGTACGCCGGTCACCGAGTCGTCCTGCGGCAGCTGATCGCGCAGCATCGCCGCCACCGCCGCCGACAGCGGCAGGTTGTTCAGCGCCGCCGGCCACAGCTGGGCCAGCACGTCGTGAACGCCGTCGTACACCCGCAGCGCCAACGCATCGATAGTGTCTGCGCAGGTCTGCACCTGCGGCTGCGGCGCCAGCCGCTTCACAATGCTGGCCTGGGTGCGGATCACGGTAACGTTTTGCCCCACTTCGTCATGCAGCTCGCGCGCCACCTCGCGCCTGGTCCGTTCTTCGGCGGTCACCAGCGCCCGCGCCAGCTGCCGGTTTTCCGCCAGCCGCCGCCGCAGCTGCTGATTCAGCTCCCGCTGACGCTGAATGCCGGCCCCCAGCAGCAGGCCGGTCAGGCTCTGCGCCAGCAGCGACAGCAGTAAATCGCGGTGGGCGTCCGGGCGCGGCGGTTCGCCGGCCATCAGCACCACGCCGTTCAGCAGCGTTGCCAGCAATGCGCCCTGCCAGCCGTAGCGGTAGGCCATAAACACGATGGGGATCGCCAGACAGAACGGCGCAAACCGCCGCAGCTCGGCGACGTTCACCTGCTGCTGCAGCCAGATGCTCAGGGCAAACAGCAGCAGATACATCGCCAGATGGCGCAGCCGCAGCCGCACCGGCTTATGGATCAGCCCCGGCTCCAGCGGCACCCAGATCTGACGCGCCAGATAGTGCCACAGCAGTAGACAGGTCGGCGCGATGGTGAAGCCGCCCGTCAGTCCCAGTAGCAGCGCCCGCGCGCCGTCGCCGCTAAACAGCTGCCACACCGCCGCCTGCAGCACGGCGGCCAACGCCAGCACCGCGCCCTGCTGCAGCGGCCAGCGCCACTCGCTGTCGCTCTGCTGATGGCGCAATAGCCAGGGAGAGGCCGCACAGCTCAGCAGCACCGTCAGCGCCAGCACCGTCAGCGACGCCCACAGCGCCCGCGTCGCGCCGAACTGATCCGCCAGCAGCAGTATCAGCAGCACGTCGGCCAGCAGGATGCCCGGCCAGTAGCGGCGCGGGCTTTGCAGCAGAATGCCCATCCGCAGGCCGAACGGAAACAGCAGCAGCGCCTGCCACGGCGGGTCAATCAGCGCGGCGCCGATGCCCCACAGGCAAAAGACGCTGGCGGCGTAAATAAAAAACAGCGCGGCGCCGGCGATCACCGGTTCAGCATCCGTTGCGCCAGCTCTACGTTGTTGCTGACGCCGAGCTTGGCGAACAGGTTGGCGCGGTGCGCATGCACGGTTTTCGGCGACAGCCCCAGCGCGGCGGCAATCTCGCGCACCGCCTGTCCCTGCGCCAGCAGCAGCGCGATTTCACGCTCGCGCCGCGTCAGCGGATCGACGCTTTGCCGCGCCAGCTGGCGGGCGATGTCCGGCGTCAGGTAGACGCCGCCGTCGGCCACAGTGCGCACGGCGGTGATCAAATCTTCCGGCTTGCAGCGTTTGGATAAAAAGCCGCTGGCGCCGCGCGACAGCGCCAGCTCCACCAGCGCCGGGTTGTCATGCATCGACAGCATCACCACCCGGATGCCGGAAGGGATGTCCGCCAGCAGATCCAGCCCGCTGCCGTCCGGCATTGAGATATCGCAGATACAGACGTCCGCCTCCAGCCCCGGCAGGCCGCCGCGCGCCTGCGCCGCGCTGCTGAACTCGCCGACCACCTGGATATCCGCCTCCAGCGACAGCAGCTGAACAAAGCCCGAGCGCACGATGTCATGATCGTCGATAAACGCCACGCGTAGGGTCATGGGGAAGCTCCGGTCCAAAAGGGAAAGGGCGCAGTATAACGTAAGTGCGGGCCGGATTAATTGATGGAGGAAAGGTATTCACGCCAACCAAACCGGGCGCGGCGCGCCCGGTCAGGCAGGTTACGGCTTGGCGACCGCGCCGGCGGCCGGCGCCGATGGTGCAGGCGCTGCCTTGGCCGCCAGCGGCGGCGCGTCAGGGTTGTTGCACCAGTTATTTTTGGCGACGATACCGCCGTCCGGTGATGTATAGCCCAGACAGCCGAGAATGGTGTCAAACAGCTCGACGTGGCGGTGAGACTTACCGACCCGCTGCTGCGCCTGTAAACGCTCAAACGCGCTGCGGTTGTGGTCGTCCGCCAGATATTTATCCGACGCCCAGACCATCATCGGCACGCGGAACTGCTCCGGCGGCGCCATTTCGCGCGGCGTGCCGTGCAGGTGTGAGTTCTCGCCGATCGACTCGCCGTGGTCGGCGGCATAGAACACGATGGCTTTCTTATCGCGCACCTGGTCGATCACCTTATCGATAAAGCTGTCGGTATACAGCACGGTGTTGTCATAGGCGTTGATCAGCTGCTGCTTGGAACAGAAATCATCCACCCCCATGCACTCCGGCTGATAGCGCGCGTAGCTGCGCGGATAGCGCTGCGAGTACAGGTAGTGCGAGCCTTTGGTGTGCAGCACCACCAGGTGCTTGCCTTTCGGATAGCGCGCCAGCGACTCTTTCATCTCATCCACCAGCAGCATATCGTCGACCGACTTACCGTCGTTGCGCTTCTCGGAGGCGATCATCTCGCGGAAGGAGTAGTTATTCACGTCGGTGTTGTTGTAGAACCACACTTCGCTCTGCATGGCGAACAGCTCGGAGGTAAAGCCCAGCTCTTTCAGCACCGCAAAGATATTCTGCTCTTTCAGCGTGCGCTGCGGGTTATCCGACGTGCCGCCTTCGCGCACAAACATGCAGCGCAGCGACAGCTTGGTCGAGGTATCGCAGGACTCGCCGCGGAACGCCACCAGGTTTTTCTCCTTCGACAGCTTCGGCGTGGTGTCGCGCTCATAGCCCAGCATGCCCATATGGTCCCAGCGGGTGGTTTCGCCGATGATAAACACCACATAGGTGTCGTCGATGCCGTCCGGCGCGACGTAGGTAAAGTGCTGCGCCGGGTCGAACAGATTGGCGGCGTCCTGGCTCTCATCGTAGCGGGTATAGGCAAACAGCCCCAGCGCCGACAGCCAGTTGGACGGCAGGTAAGAGTGTGCGACTACGCCGCCGTAGCTCGGCAGGTCGACGTTGGTGATTTTCTCCTGCGCGGTCTGCTCTTTATCCAGCGTGCGCAGCGGCAGCCACACCAGCGCCACCACCGCCAGCAGCACCAGCAGCGGCTTCAGCCGCCGGCCCGGCGTTTTCAGCTGTTCAATCAGCGTATCGCGCAGATCGTTGCGCCAGATCAGCAACAGCGGCAGCGCGCTGACCACCAGCATCCACACCACAAAGTGCATGCCGACCACTTCTTTCGACAGGTCGATATCCGTGGTCATCACCGACACGATAATGCCGTAGCCGATCACCACATTGAAGAAGGTCATGTAATAGCTGGCCGCCACCGAAATCAGCACCAGCAGCGAGGCGACGATGCGGTAAAACAACCGACCGCCCAGCGATATCAGACGCATGATAAAGAAGGTGAACAGAACGATAGCAACAACTTCCGTTATTGCGGAAACAACCTTAATCCCCTGAATGCCGTGCGCAAATGAATCGAAACGACGATAAAAAACGGAAAGGTTTAAAAAGATGCCGATATAGATCGCTAACAATAACGATAAATTCTGCTGTGATAGCGATTTAACTTTGTTCATGCAACGCGGTAACTCCGGGGGACTTTTAAACTGTTCTGAAACCATTCAGACACTCAATGCGTCGGCAGGTTCAGCCGATCGGCAATAAGCCCTATTTTTTGCTCGATAATCAGGACGATTCTCAAACAACGGGCGTGTTGCCGCTTCAGACGCAGGGCGAGGCGGGAGAAACAAACAAAAAAATGGAGGGGTTTCCCCTCCATTGTCAGCGCTCGAACGCGTTATTTCACGTTCAATATAACATCAATGTTGCCGCGGGTGGCATTGGAATATGGGCAAACGACGTGCGCTTTCTGCACCAGCGCTTCCGCCACGCTGCGCTCAACGCCCGGCAGGCTGATATCCAGCTGCACTTCAATGCCGAAACCGTTCGGAATTTCCCCGATGCCCACCGTGCCCTCAATGGCGGCGTCGGCAGGAATTTTGACCTTTTCCTTCGCGGCGACAAACTTCAGCGCGCCAAGGAAGCAGGCGGAATAGCCCGCGGCAAACAGCTGTTCCGGGTTGGTGACGTCACCGCCGGCGCCGCCCATCTCCTTCGGCACGCCCAGTTTTACGTCCAACACGCCGTCGGATGAGGTGGCGCGGCCGTCACGGCCGCCGGTGGCTTTCGCATGAGCACGGTACACAACTTTTTCAATAGACATCTTGGTTTCCTTCTTTCGGGTTGACCAACGGGCGTCGCCCGCCAAACAGCTGGCGCGACGCTGTTAAGTTCACTATTAAATCGTGCGCTATATAAATACCGGACTACTTTTCAGTGTAGCGCACGATCGGCGATCGTGCGTGTTGCCTATCGCCCGGCGTTATACCTGGCCGAGCAGCTTGCCGCGCAGTTTTTCCAACTGCTGCTTCAGGCTCTGTACTTCTTCCAGACTGCAGTCCGACGCGCACATCACCGCTTCCGGCACCGACTGCGCCTTGGCGCGCAGCGCGCGACCGGCCTCGGTCAGCGCGATGATCACCTGCCGTTCGTCGGCGGCGGCGCGATAGCGCACCAGCAGCCCGGCGGCCTCCAGACGCTTCAGCAGCGGCGTCAGCGTGGCGGAATCCAGAAACAGCCGCTCGCCGATATCGGATACGGTGATCTCATCCCGCTCCCACAGCACCAGCATCACCAGATATTGCGGATAGGTCAGCTCCAGCTGGCTGAGCAGCTTGCGATACACCTTATGCAGCGCCAGGTTTGCCGAATACAGCGCGAAACACATCTGTTGATCGAGCTGCAGCGCGTTCTTTTCGTTAAATGCGTGATTATCTTTCATGGTTTAAACATATATAGCACACGATAAAATAGCAAGCTATCGCGCGACAATTGTGCTATTTTTTTCTGTATGGGAACGCCGTCCGGGGAGAACAGGCCATGACAGCCACGCTGGTAGAACGCGCGCGTCGCTATGCGACCAAAGCGCATGCGGCCATCGATCAACGCCGTAAATACACCAATGACCCCTATATTGTGCACCCGCAGGCGGTGATGGAGCTGGTCCGCAGCGTCCCCCATACCGACGAGATGCTGGCGGCGGCCTGGCTGCACGACACGGTGGAGGACACCCCGACCACGCTGGCCGATCTTGAAAGCCATTTCGGCCCGCAGGTGGCGCAGCTGGTCGGTATGCTGACCAACGTCAGCACCCCCGGCAGCGGCAACCGCTATCAGCGTAAGAATGACGACCGCCGCCACAGCGCGCAAGCCTCGCCGCAGGCCAAAACCATCAAGCTGGCGGACCTGATCGACAACACCCGCTCGCTGCTGACCTACGACAGCCACTTCGCCCGCACCTACCTGATAGAGAAACAGCGCCTGCTGGAAGTGCTCACCGAAGGGGACAGCCGGCTCTGGCGGCAGGCGCACCATATTGTCGAACAGGGGCTGGCCGCCCTGCTGCTGCCGCCGCACAGCGTGCCCGCCAGCTGGTTTGAGCATGCGCGCCAACGCTACCGCGACAGCGAGCGATCATCCGCCTGAATGCGTCTAACATATAAGATAAAATTATCAAACCATCCCCTGCCGAACGTTTGACCATAGGCGTCTTCCGCGGCGAAATCGGGTAAAATGCGCTATTTGTCGCCATTTACTGACAATAAATAGCGTTATCTCCAACCATAAGTATGTGAAATATTTTACACCCGCGCATCATCTGTCCCCGCTGGCGATCTTATCGATAACATACATCAGTATTGTTAATATTATTCTGGACAAAAATACTTCATGGGATTATTACTGGGCCAACGTAATTTGCTTTAGGGATAAAAAGCCATGACGTTGCGTAATGAGATGGGACGCATCCTGATAACCGGCGCCGGAGGCCGGGTAGCCACTGTTTATCGTCTGGCCGTAGCCGGACGCCACGCGCTGCGGCTGGCGGAGCGCGATACCGCCCGCCTGACCGATATCGGCGCACATGATGAAATCGTCGCCTGCGATATCCGGGATCTGCAGGCCTGCCGCCGCGCCTGCGACGGCATCGACACCGTGCTGCACCTGGCCGCCGACCCCTCGCCCAACGCCGATTTCTGCGGCTCGCTCAAAGACAACAATATCCTCGGCACCTTTAATATTTTCCGCGCCGCCAAAGACGCCGGCTGCCGGCGCGTAGTGTTCGCCAGCAGCGCGCAGGCAGTGGAGGGTTATCCGCTGGATTATCAGGTGCGCCCGGACGACGCGCCACGGCCGAAAAACCTGTACGGCGCCAGTAAGGCGTTCGGTGAAGGCATCGCCGCCTATTTTGCTCATCAGGAAGGGTTGTCTGCGCTGTCGGTGCGCCTGGCCAACTTCTGTGCGCTGGAAGCGGGCCGCCAGATCAGCGCCCGCGCCATGAGCGCCTTTCTCAGCCACCGCGATGCCGCTGACCTGCTGGACCGTTGCATTCGCGTGACCAACGTGCACCATGCGGTGGTGCACGGCATCTCCGACAACCGCTACAAACGGCTGTCGTTGGAGGAGACCTCTCGCCTGCTGGGCTATCACCCGCAGGATGACGCATTTCGTTTATCGGGTTTTGTCTGAACGCCGCTCAGATCGGCGAGCGCCGCAGCGCGCGTAAATGGCTGGCGATGCCCCAGTGCTGCAGCGTCAGCCCCTGGTTGCCGGCGTCAATAATCGAATAGCTGCCGCTCAGATGGCCGTACTTACTGGTTTCTTCCCCCGGGTTCGCGCCCTGCAGCTGCCAGATCAAAGCCTGAATGGCATGGCCGTGCGTCACCACGCCGGCGGTGCCGCAGGAGCCGGCGGGAAAACTGCGGAAAAAGGACATCAGTCGCTGCACCACCTGCAGCGCCGACTCGCCCTGCGGCGCCGTCGCCGTCGGTTCGCCGGCGAAGATACGGGCAAAGCCGCTCGGGTTGCTGGAGATGGCCTGATGGTAGGACTGGCCCTGATAACAGCCGAAATGCTGTTCATAGAGACGTTCATCGCTGCGCACCACGCACTTACAGTGCGCCGCCAGCGCCTGCGCGGTGGTCATCGCCCGGCCGGAAGGAGAACTAAAAATCTGCGTCAGCGTGGTGTCTTTCAGCGCCGCCATCAGCGCCGCAATCTGGCGATAGCCGTCGGCCGTCACCGGGCTGTCATGCTGTCCCTGAATGATCCCTTCGCGATTTCCCTGTGATTCTGCATGCCTGATGACGATAAAGCGCATAGCTCCCCCTCCGTGATGAAGGTTAACTATAGTTCATCGTGATGAAAGTGCTGGTTCACATATCGCCAAATGTTTTACAAGAGGTAAACAGCGGGGACGACAGCGGCCATAGCGCTCGCTGTCGTACTATCAGACTACTGATAAATATGGCGTTCCATCACCGTCATGGTGAACACCAGCGCATCTTCGCCCTGGTTGCGGTATGCGTGCGGCACATCGGTTTTGGCGACGGCGGAGCTGCCTGCCGACACCAGCAGCGACACATCGCCGACCTGTACGGTCAGGCTGCCGCTTTCCACATGCAGCAGTTCCGTGGTGCCTGCCGGGTGGCCCTCTGAAGAGAAGTGCTCGCCGGGCTGCATCTCCCAACGCCAAAGCTCCAGCATATCCGGGCCGCTGGTGCCGGCCAACAGCCGGGCGCTGCCGCCCTGCGGCCCGCGCCACAGCGTGGGAATATCCTGCTGTGGGATCAGGTGCGCCTGCGGTTTACTGGCGACGTCGACAATATCGGCGACGGACAGCCCCATCGCGGCGGCGATTTTGCACAGAATGGCGATGCTGGGGTTAGCCTGCGCTTTCTCCACCTCCACCAGCATGCCTTTGCTGACGCCGGCGCGGCGCGACAGTTCATCGAGCGACAGCTTCTGCTGGCGACGAAATTCCCGGATGCGCCCGGCGACGGCGGCGCTTACCGAAACGACATCGGCGCCCGCCTCGGTCGTTTTATTGACTTTTCTGGTCATTGGTCGCTAGTATGCAATAAATTGGTCATTACAGGATTATTCTATGCCTACCGTCACCCCGTCAATCGATCCCCGGATTACCCGCCTGGCGCCGGGCTTCCGGGCGCTGAGCATTCTGGTGGAACCCGCGCCGGTGCGCCATCCCGAGATCGGAGAAGCCGCGCTGCAACAGGCCTGCCAGGCGGTGACGGCCGGCGGCCCGGCGTGGGCTGACGCGCATCTGGCGGCCTGGGATAACGTGTTCAAGGCATTCGGCGCCAAGCCCAAACGCACCCCTTGCTCGGCGCAGGCGCTGCGCAAACGCGTGCTGCGCGACGGCGCAATGCCCGCGATTGACCCGGTGGTGGATCTCTACAACGCGGTCAGCCTGCGCTACGCGGTGCCGGTTGGCGGCGAGAATCTGGCTGCCTACGCCGGTCAGCCGCGGTTGACCCTTGCCGACGGCACGGAGCTGTTCGACACCATAAAAGAGGGGCTGCCGGCCCACGAAGCGCCGGAGGCGGGCGAAGTGGTATGGCGCGACGATACCGGCGTCACCTGCCGGCGCTGGAACTGGCGCCAGGGCGTCAGAACCCGCCTGAGCGTGGAAAGCCCGCTGATGTGGTTTATCCTCGAAAGCCTGCCGGAAATGCCGCCCGAAGCGCTGCAGCAGGCCGGCGACGCGCTGATCCAGGGATTGGCGGCGATGATGCCCGGCGCGACGATCCAGCAGCAGTTGATCGGCGCGGAGGTATTGTAAATAGACCCGCTTTAGTTCCACACACTTTTTGAGATCCCGGCCAAGTAACACTGTTGGCGGTATTCCTCCGGCGTCAGGTTGTTCAGTGATTCATGCGGGCGTTCACAGTTATATTCTGACAACCATCGCTCCGTGATTTCACGCACTTCATTCAGTGTTCTAAACAGATAAAAATCGAGTATTTCTGTGCGATATGTCCGGTTAAAGCGTTCAATGAATGCGTTCTGCGTCGGTTTACCCGGTTGGATAAATTCCAGTTTTACCGTGTGTTTCTCTGCCCATTCAGCCAGTGCCAGCGAGATGAATTCCGGACCATTATCCATGCGAAGCATTACGGGATATCCCCGGTTTGCTGCGATCCTGTCGAGGACACGAACCACTCGTTGAGCTGGTAAATTAAGGTCTATTTCGATCGACAACGCCTCGCGATTAAAGTCATCAACGACGTTGAACGTACGAAAACGACGACCGCAAATCAGGGCATCATGCATGAAGTCAACAGACCAGCTCTGGTTTAACGCTTCAGGCGTAGCAAGCGGCGATGGATTACGTACCGGTAGACGCTGCTTGCCTTTGCGACGAAAATTTAGCTTCAGCAGACAGTAAATACGGTGGATCCTTTTATGATTCCACGGGTATCCTTGCCTCCGCAGCACCTGAAACAATTTTGGAAAACCATATCGTGGATACCGTTCAGCGGCAGCCTGCAATGCGGAAATAACAGGTTCGTCACGCGTAGTATTCGGACGATAATGATAAACCGTTCTGCTCAGGTTCAGGCTCCGACAGGCCTGACGGATACTGAGTCCGAACGCCGTTATCAGATGAGTGACCAGCTCACGCTTAAAGGCTGGTTTCAAAGCTTTTTTTCGATAACGTCTTTCAATGCCCGGTTCTCAAGGCTGATGTCAGCAAACATTTGCTTGAGACGCCTGTTTTCGTCTTCAAGATCCTTTATCTTTTTAATATCAGAGGCTTCCATACCACCGTATTTAGATTTCCAATTGTAGTAGGTCGCTTCAGAGATACCGACCTCGCGGCAGACATCCTTAACAGTTCGTCCGGCTTCAACCGACTTAATCACAGCGATGATCTGATGCTCAGTAAAACGGGCTTTACGCATAACGATCTCCTTCGTTGGCAGAATGAGTATGCCGGAAGATCTCTAAATGTGAATGGTTCGATTATGCGGGATACTTACACTGCCGCTCATGCCCCTCGGTAGACACCAGCAGCGAATGGCAACGCCGCCACAGCCGGTTATTGCGCTTCGGATAGCAGAATCCCAGGCTGAAGGTGGGTTTGAGCAAGCGGCAGTACAGCGCCGCACGCCACTGGTCGGAGAGATTGATCGCCAGATCATAATGACCGGTGCGCAGGCTGTTCCACAGGGCGTACTCACCGCGGTATTGCGCCTTCAGCCCCTGATGCTTGAGGTTGCGGTCCACGGTATAGGCCAGGTAAACATCGCGGTTGCCCGCCAGCATGACCTCCGTACCGTCATACACCAGTACGTCGATCAGCGCGTTGGGATAATTCGCCCGCAGCGTACTAATCAGCGGCGTCGTCAGTAATACGTCGCCAAAGTGCCGCAGTTTAATCACCAAGATGCGCTGCACCCGCTCACGGTGTAATAACACGTTAGGGAGACGACTGTCGGGCAATAATCCCCGGTGGAAGGCGTTAAATACGGCGTGTAGATGACTGCTCATAATTCATCGTCTCAGGAAAATGCCACGGCTTTGCTTTCGCACCCAGGTCGAAGAGCGAATACATAAAGAAAACTTGCACCGAATAAAACGCGGTACCGGCCGCCGGAAAGGATCGTCAGCAGCATAAAATAATGGCAGCCCGCTTAAAACGGCGAGCTGATACGATCTTAACGGTGTAAAACACGCAAAGATAATTGGTTGTGCAGATCAATAAGATCGTATCGATCGCTGAAAACGATCAAACCATGACAAAAAGAAAGGTTATTACGCGTGATGACTATTTCGTTTGCATATAGTTGGCGTCAAGGGGCATATTCAGCGATGCGCACCACCTATGGCGTATCACAATGGATAACGTGACCGCGGGCGGGCGTGATTAAATGGCTATCGGATATTACGGCTTTATTATTCACAGTATGAATAGGATAAAGACTATAAAATAGCGCCGTCAGGAATCCAGGCGCCATAAATAGGATATTGAGCGGCTACTGTCGTCCGGCGATAGCGCTCAGCGCCTGCTGCAGCTGGCGGTACAGTTCGCGAATCGCCGGTGAGAACTGCCGCCGGTGCGGGCAGATAAAGTTCAGCGGCGCCGCCTGCCCCGGGATCTGCGGCAGCAGCACTTCCAGCCTGCCGGCGGCAATGTCCGGATAGAGATCGATCCACGACTTATAGACAATGCCCATGCCGTCCACTGCCCAGCGCCGGGCAACGTCGGCGTCATCGCTGATCAGCCGCCCGTGAATCTTCAGCTCCCGGCGTCCCTCCTCGGGATAAAACGGCCAGCGGTCCCAGGCGTGACCGTTGATGGTAAATAAAATGCAGTGGTGATCCGCCAGCGCATCCAGCGTCTCGGGCCGGCCGTGGCGCGCCAGATAGTCCGGCGAGGCGGCCAGCACCCGGCGGTTAGTGTCCGCCAGCGGCAGCGCCACGTAGCTGCTGTCGTTCAGCACGCCGTAGCGAATCGCCACGTCCACCGGATCGCGGAAGACATCGCTCACCTGGTCGGAGAGCGACAGGCGCAGCGTCAGCTTCGGGTGCTGCCGGCAGAATACGTTGAGCAGCGGCAGCAGCAGATTGCGGCCGGTGTCGGAGGGCAGCGCAATTTTCAGCTCGCCGCTGAACTCATTATCCGCGTTGTGCAGGCTGTCCGCCCCCGCCTGCACGATCGCCAGCATCTCCAGCGCGTAGGGCAGATATTTTTCTCCCTCCGCCGTCAGGCGCAGGCTGCGGGTGGAGCGGGCGAACAGCCGCTTATCCAGATCCCGTTCCAGGCGCTGCACCGCCGCGCTGACCTGGCCGGGCAGCAGGCCCGCCTCTCTGGCGGCGTTGGAAAAACTGCCGAGCGCGGCGGAGCGGACAAACAGCGTCACGTCTTCCAGACGAATCATCACCTTACCCCTGATTTAAAGTCTACTGTTATCACTGTAAATGATTTTCACTGCGGGAGTGAAAGTCCTACTCTCTATTCGGCATTTTTCGCCCGCCGGACGGCGTTTAACATGCGTTTTATTATTCGCCGTCTTAATAAGGAACCGCATA
This sequence comes from Serratia sp. FGI94, assembly GCF_000330865.1. Classification (NCBI taxonomy): domain Bacteria; kingdom Pseudomonadati; phylum Pseudomonadota; class Gammaproteobacteria; order Enterobacterales; family Yersiniaceae; genus Serratia; species Serratia sp. FGI94. Next base: position 93,681 of record NC_020064.1, on the reverse strand, counting down.
ATGAAAGCCATTGTTTACCGCCAGAACGGTTTACCCATCGCCGATCCGCAGTCGCTGTACGAAACCGATCTGCCCAAGCCGCAGCCCGGACCGCGCGACCTGCTGGTAAAAATCCGCGCCATCTCCGTCAACCCGGTAGATACCAAGGTGCGCAACGGCGCGCCGACCGATGAGCCGCGTATTCTGGGCTGGGACGCCGTCGGCGAAGTAGAAGCCGTCGGCGCAGAGGTCAGCCTGTTCCAACCGGGCGACGAGGTGTTTTACGCCGGCTCCATCGTGCGCCCCGGCTCTTATGCCGAATACAGCCTGGTGGATGAGCGCATCGCCGGCCGCAAGCCGCAGTCGCTGAGCGACGCCGACGCGGCGGCGCTGCCGTTAACCTCGCTGACCGCTTGGGAGCTGCTGTTTGACCGCCTGGAAGTGAAACCGGACGAAGACGCGGCGCTGCTGATCGTCGGCGCCGGCGGCGGCGTCGGCTCCATCATGACCCAGCTGGCGCGCAAGCTGACCGGGTTGACGGTGATCGGCACCGCCTCACGGCCGGAAACCGCCGAATGGGTAAAATCCCTCGGCGCGCACCACGTGATCGACCACAGCCGCCCGCTGGCGGACGAGCTGAAAAAAATCGGCATCGAACAGGTGCGCTACGTCGCCAGCCTGACCCACACCGAGCAACACTTTGACCAGATTGTCGAGATGCTGGCACCGCAGGGGCGCATGGGGGTGATTGACGATCCGCAGGTCCTCGACGTGATGCCGCTCAAACGCAAGGCCATCTCGCTGCACTGGGAGCTGATGTTTACCCGCGCCATCTTCCAGACCGCCGATATGCAGCGCCAGCACGACATTCTGCAGCACGTCAGCCGCCTGATTGACGATGGCACCCTGCGCTCGACGCTGGGCGATCACTACGGACCGATCACCGCGGACAACCTGCGCAAGGCGCATGCCCTGATCGAAAGCGGCAAGGCACGCGGCAAAATCGTGCTGGCCGGGTTTTAACGACCTTGCCGCGGCATCAGCGATGTACGCACATTACGAATCAACCTTATACGTCCGGCTCATCGCCGCTTGTTGGCATACTTCTTTGGCAGACCGACGATCTCTCTTCTCCGGGGAGATCGTTATACGTAAAGAATGGTTGACCAGCCACCTGGCATCAATACCTGAAAAACTGTGGATATCGATGCCAGGCCCATGACAGCGTGAAAAGATCGGCAGGTTGCTGCAATCAATATATATCGCAACCTCTTAACTCATGCTGGGAAGCTTTATCGTGTCGAGCTTTTTAATAATGAAAATATGTGATAGCGCGCCCAATATGGAGACGAACGAGATATAGTACATCGCGTACGCAAAACTGTTTGTCGTTTGCAGAATAATCCCCATAATAATCGGCGTAGCAATACCGGCAAGATTACCCGACACATTAAAGAACCCACCAATGGTGCCAATAACTTTGGCAGGCACAATATCGCTTAGAATAACCCATCCGATGTTAGAGAACGCGTTGGCAAAGAAAGCGAATGATAAAATGGAAATAGCAATGACAGGCTTGTCTTCGAAAAAGTTTACAAAGCACATCGAGCCAGCCAGCCCCAAACCTAAAATAGCAGGTAACTTACGGGAATTGGTACGAGAAATACCTTTTTTCATTAATGCATCGCTAACAAACCCGCTGCACAACAAGCCTAACATCGCCATCATATAAGGGAAGGATGCACCGATACCCGCCTTGGAAATGGACAGGTTCAGGCCTTTTTCCAGATAAACGATAAACCAGGTCAGGAAGAAGTAAAGCGTCGAGTTCATGGCAAACTGAGCGATAAACAGTCCCCAAATATTTCTTTGCTTCAGTACGTGAGAAACGTCAGACCATTCCACTTTCTCTTTTACTTCGGTTTTACCCGTCGCTATTTGTCCTAACCCTCCACCTTGACGAATATGCTCAATTTCAGCAGCATTAGTCGCTTTATTTTGCAGTGGATCACGGTATTTGAACAACCAATAGATCCCGAAGATAACGCCCACGCCGCCAGAAGCATAAAAAGACATTTCCCAGCCGTAATTGGCAACAATTAAGGCCAATACCGGCGTAAGCAGCGCCAGGCCAATATACTGTGCGCAGGCGTAAACGGCTGTCGCACTAGCACGCTCCTGAGTAGGAAACCAGGTAGAGATGATTTTGGCGTTCGCCGGGAAAGAAGGCGCCTCTGCGATGCCGATAAGCGCACGACACAGTAGAATAAAGGCAAACGAAGCCACCGCCGTCGTGAAGAGATGGTGAGAAGCCAATCCCATCAGGCAAGTAAAAATGCTCCAAATAATGATGGCGCCGCCGTATAACTTACGCACCCCGATACGGTCTAAAATGTAACCAACCGGTATTTGGCTCAGTACATACGTCCAGGTAAACATTGAGAAGAGTAAACCCAGGTTTGCAGGTGAAAGTCCGAACTCCCCTTGGATGCTTGTTCCCGCAACCGACAGGTTTGCCCGATCCATATAGTTAATGGCTGTAACGACAAATAATAAAAAAAGGACAAAAAAGCGAGATCTTGTAGCTTTCATATTATTACCCTTAAGAAAATGGAGTCGGCGTTAGTGATATTTATTCGTGAGAATAAACGCCGTTCTCTTCCATGATGTTTCTTGTTGTTTGATATGCGTTAGCTATGACCCATTCTGGCGTCCGCTGCCAATACTCCGGACGGAATGTTTCTATCGAAACCATGCCGTCATATCCTATTTCTTTTAAATTTTTTAGAAAATCGTTGACGTCAACGACCCCATAATCACAGAACCGTCGGTTCTCCTGAGAGGCTTTACTTACATCAATAAAATCTCCGTTATTAATGTGGACGCAAAATATCTTATTAACATCGACGCTCTTAATCTCGTTAAAGTTTTTTAATCCTTGGTAAAGGTAGAGGTTGTAGACATCAAATACCAAACCCACATTACTATCATTAATCTCATTAATAATGTTTCTGGCCTGCTCAACCGTCCGCACTGCGCTTCTGTTAAATCCGACCAGCTCGAAGCAGAGTTTAACATCATAGTTTCTGGCGATATCAGACAGATTTCTTAAGATTCTGACGCAGTTTTCATGCGTCTTTTCAGCAGTGCCGACGTAAGGACCGCCGTTCGGATCGCGCTGCAGCGGTGGAACAATAATAAAATATCCCGCCTGAATCTCTTTCGCGATACGACAACCCCAGACGAATTCTTCAATAATCTCTGCATCTTTCTCACTGTTCTGATGTCTGAACATATCATCATAGATATATAGGGCATTTAAGGCGTGGGGTTTGATCTTCTTGCCCGCTAACAGTGCTTTCAGACTTTCTATCGAATGTATTCGTAGATACTCCCTGAGTTTGTCGAGCCGAAACTCAATAAAATCAAAGCCGTTTTCTTCACAAAGCAAAACATCTTGCTCCAACGTTGAGCAATGCATTGACGTCGCTTGATTAAAACCAATTTTCATGGCGCCCTCCTATTCCAGCGGAAATGTAACGGGCAACCCGCTTTTCGTGCTGCGATAGATGGCTTCAATAAGCTCAACCGTCTTTCTTCCCGCAAAGCCATCGATAAGGGAAGGACGATTTTCGATAATTGAAGTCAGAAAATCGTTAATTTGTATCTGGTGGTAGTAATGCATAGAGTCCTGGGCGTTGAAGAAATCGCGGTCTTCCTGTTGCCAGCCGCTCAGCTGCGACTCTTCCCCTTGTACAGTCCATAGGTCGTTATAAGGCGGCTCTGTAATGGAGGATACGCCAGCAATAAACATGGCACCGCCGTCCGTTTGAACGCCGACGGAGGCACCATTTTCACCGTGAACATGAACTTTACCGTAAAGCGCTGGGTTTTGAGCATTACTCACAAGAACTTGACCAATCCCGCCGTTTTTAAACTTGATCACAGCAACGGCCGTATCTTCAACTTCAATGTACGGGTGGTTCAGATTACGCCAGAAGCCATAGACTTCTTCGATATCCCCCATGTACCAAAGCAGAAGGTCTAACTGATGGGGAGCCTGATTGACTAACACACCGCCGCCTTCACCCTCCCAGGTTCCGCGCCATGGATCGCTGTCATAGTAGGCTTTGTCCCGCCAACCCAACATGGTGACAACGCCCAGAACAGGCCGGCCAAGCTTACCGTCGTCAATGGCCTGTTTAATTCTCAAACAGGGGCTGTAGAAACGCCGCTGGCAAACGGTCCCCACCCTGACGTTACTTCTGGCTGCAGCGCGAAGCATAGCATCGCAATCCTCCAGATTGCTGGCCAGAGGCTTTTCTACCAAGATGTGGCAACCCGCATTAGCCGCCGCAATCGCGACTTCAGCATGTACGGGATGGGGAGTACAAATACTAACAACGTTAACCCCCTCAGTCTTTATCATTTCAGAAATATTGTCGTACGCGTTGACGCCATATTGTTTGGCAAAAGCCATGGCGCGGGAGAGATCCCTGTCGAATACGGCGCAAAATAAAGAGTTTTCTAATTTCTCATAGGCTGCCGCGTGAAAATGCCCGACCTTTCCACATCCAATCACTGCTGTTTTCAATATCATCATATCGCCTCAAGTTACCGGTAACATATTTATTAAAAAAAATATTTACCTTTTGGGTTAACCACGTTCAACTGTTATCGGTAACAATTAATCACACTGACGGAACAATAACCAGATAAAAAACCAATTATTTAATGAATCGTGATAAAAGTCACAAGTTAAATATATCCATTCTGATTACTTAATTAATTAAAGAGTTAAGTTATAATTATTTGTAATACATAAAAGAAGGATACTTTAATTCACAGAGATAAAAACATAAGCATATCTTCACGATATATAGCAAAAAACTCTATTTTATATGATAAAAATCAAGTTTTTATGGCTGAGAGGTGTTTTACCACATGTACCAGTCATCTGGTAAAATAGGCGGAAAATCGGCACACTCTTCCATTAGTATGGCCCATCGCACGATGTACGAATTTCAACACCTTTAAGCGTTTCCGGTCGATGAAAGTGAATACTCCACCATTAATAATATTATCAATATAATGACACAATCACCAAGCGAGTCAGAAGAATAATGTAATTAGACAAGAAATAATATATAAAATGTGGTTAGGTTAGAATAGTGCTGGCCATTACAGCGTTCATACTTAATAAGCCACACAAGCGATATGCGCCTGAATCCCACGCTGAAATCCTGAAACTAACTGAACGCATTGGTGTAGCGGCCGCCGCCCGCGCACTCCAACCTTTACAAGTCGCAAATTTACACTTGACGCAGTAAGTGTCAGCAACAAAAAACGTCCTTCCGCACGTGAGCGCCACCCCGCCCCCAGCACCAGCATCATCAGCGCGCATTGAAGAGATGAAACAGCAGCAGCGTCGCTACCAGCCCCGCAATACCGCCCCCGATCATGACGTAGCCAATATCTTCGGCGATCCAGCGGTCGTTAATCAAAAAAAACGCAAAAAAAGGGTCCTAATCCATCACGAACATCTGACATAAAGAAACTGAGCAAACACAACGCCTGTACTGAGCTTAATGGCATGCTACCTATCTCTTATCACTGGGGGGCTGAATCTACAGCGCAGGTAGGCCGTTCTTATGAACAGTGGCATAGCCCGCGGCGAGGCGCTGGTTTTGACCGGGTTTCAGTTAGGGACCGCCGCGACAACGCCACCAGAGGTGCCCGTACTTTAGTAAAATGCGACACGGTGGCGCTAAGATTTCACCGCAGCATATAACTCCCTCGCCGGCATCGCTAATACGAGCGATTTTATCTTTTCCGCCTTGTCAAAATGGCCCAGCTTCATATCCATAATCCACCAGTGCGCAACCTCCATCAGCAACGTTGGTTTTGGCCACAATGCAGCGATCGAAGGCGCAATGGTGTATTCAAGGACAAGTCAGGCGATAGGGGACGTTTAAACCAAGAGTGGATGCGTTGAGTCAATCGCATAGACAAAAAACCGGCTTACGCCGGTTTTTGGGAAACCATCAGAAATATCGTGCCATTACGATGCGCTATCTCTAGGCCGGCCCTGCATTTTCATCAATATTTCCTGTCGCCTCTCGCAGCTGGTTTACCTCGGCGCGGTTGTTCACCCAGTAATCCGCCCGTTCGATACCAAGCTTCTCGGGATGGAAGACGGGATCGACGCCTTCCGCCAATTGCTTTTCATAGTCCTTCAGGCAGGTGAACGCCGTCTTGCGCAGTAGCAAAATGGCGATGATGTTCAGCCAGGCCATCAGCCCCACGCCAATATCACCCATCCCCCACGCCAGGTCCGCCGTCTTCACCGTGCCGTAGACGGCCGAGGCCATCAGCCCGATTTTCAGCACCAAGGTAAGCCATGGGCGGTGTATTTTACGGTTGAGATACGCAACGTTGGTTTCAGCGATGTAGTAGTAAGCCACGATGGTGGTGAAGGCAAAGAAGAACAGCGCGATGGCGACGAAGTAGCTGCCAAAACCGGGCATCATGCTTTCCATCGCGGTTTGCACATAGCCGGGACCGGCGGCAACGCCGGCAATCCCGGTATAGAGTGCGGCCCCGTCCGGCCCCTGGACATTGTACAGCCCGGTAATCAGCAGCATAAATCCGGTGGCGGAGCACACGAACAGGGTATCGATATACACTGAAAACGCCTGCACCAGCCCCTGCTTGGCCGGGTGGCTGACGGCGGCGGCGGAGGACGCGTGCGGGCCGGTTCCCTGCGCGGCTTCGTTGGAATATACGCCACGCTTCACGCCCCACATGATGGCCAGCCCTAAAATCGCGCCGAACCCGGCGTCAAGACCGAACGCACTCTTCCAGACCAACAAAATGATGCCTGGCAGCTGGTCAATATTGAGCGCTACGATCACGCAGGCCACGATGATGTAACCCAGCGCCATAAACGGCACCACGGTACTGGCGAAGTTCGCAATACGCTTCACGCCGCCGAAGATGATAAAACCCAGCAGCATGGCGATAAGCGCCGCCGTCACATTCGGGCTGATGCCGAACGCAATATCCAGGCTGGCGCCGATGGAGTTAGCCTGCACGCCCGGCAATAACACGCCGCAGGAGAAGATGGTGGCGATGGCAAAAATCCAGGCGTACCACTTCATGCCCAGCCCTTTCTCGATATAGAAGGCCGGGCCGCCGCGGTACTCGCCGTCCAGCTTCTCTTTATAAACCTGCCCTAACGTCGACTCCACAAAGGCCGAGCTGGAGCCGAGAAATGCCACCGTCCACATCCAGAACAGAGCCCCAGGGCCACCGAAGGTGATGGCGGTCGCCACCCCGGCAATGTTGCCGGTGCCGACCCGCCCGGCCAACGTCATGGATAATGCCTGGAAGGAAGAGACCCCGGCGGCATTCGCCTTACCCTGGAAGATCAGGCGCACCATCCCCTTCAGGTGACGCAATTGCAAAAATCGGCTACGCAAAGAAAAGTACAGGCCGGTGCCAAGACAGAGATAAATGAGCGCCTCGCTCCAGATCACGCCATTGACGGCATTGACAAGTTCATTCATGCAATTCAACCCCTTCGTTGATACTCTGGTAACGTTTGCAGTTGCCTGCTCAACACCAGACTGTGCCGTCGAGCGTGAGATGTCTGTTTTGCGCAGTGAGATAGTTACACCGCGCAACTAATTAACACATATGTAACCTGTCGTAAAAAGCGGCTTTTGGCAAGCATCCCTATGTGGGGTACTTCCCATATTTAAATAATTTTTTTAAGCGGCAAAGCTGGCGGCAACGTAAGAAAAACCGACTATAAATTGCGAAATCCAGTGGTTAATCAGTATTTAACGTGCAGAACATGTGACGCCAATCGTATTGAACCTGCAGATCTGACTTTCTGATCAAGCGTCGCAGCACACCGGTTATCACGCTGATTGATAAAATATCGCATAATCCTTGGCGCAAGCGTCATACGGTTTCCGAATGGAACGGGGAGCCACAGCACATCCGGCAGCTCCGAAGGCTCAATAACGGCAGGACGAGACGTGGCCTGGTTTTTACGGCTAACGCGAGTGCAAACACCCTCCGCGACGGGTCAGTATTGATAAGAAAGAGCAGGTTTGGTTCGTCATGGATGGGGGAAAGGGGTTTCCTGCGGTTTACGGCGTTCAACTCATCTCTCAGAGAGAGGTATTGCCAGATTTTTATTTATCCTGCTCGGCTTTTTCAATGCCCTCAAGCACGCGCAGCAGTAATCCCTTGCCATCCTCTGGCGAAAAATAATTAACATAACGCGATTTGAATTCAAACTTGATAATATCGTCATCATTCGACAGAAAGGCTAATACCTCTTTTTTCAACGCTTGACGGTCCTGCGTTGTTAGCTCTTTTGTATAGATGTCGATGGCATCATCAATCGTCTCCGCCCCGGTAATATAATCAAAATCCTGATTAAGCGTACCTTCAAGCATAATGTCAATATTAGTAGTCAACAACATAACCCAGACCTATATAAGGGAAATTGGGATATAAAAATGCTGCCCATTACATATTTATTATTTAAATAAAAAATTTATTTTTAGGGTATTTTTACCCTGAGTCAAGGAGGAAGCAATTGGCAGCAACAATGTGTCGCATAAGGATTTATTGAGTTTAATGAGGTTCAGGATGGGAGAGTTGGCGGAAGATCACAGGAGTCGAACCTGCCCGGGACCGCTGGCGGCCCCAACCGGATTTGAAGTCCGGCCGCCCCACCGGGGACGATGATCTTCCGTAGACATCGCAGCAAGGGGGCGGATTATAGCGCGAATTGCGGCCGCGCGCTAAGCGGCAATTGGCGATCGTTGTATCAGCTCAGGCGCTCCTCAAACGGCCACTCGCCGGTAAACCCTTGACGCAGCCAGTCATACAGCTCCGCGTTACGCCGAAAGCCCATTTTATGCATCACGTTGATTTTATGCTGGCTGGCGGTTTTAACGCTGATCGCCAGCCGCCGGGCGATCTCCGTGATCCGCATCTCTTGGCGCAGGCAGAGCATGATTTCCCGCTCGCGCTCGGTCAGCGCATAGCGCTGGCAGGGGCAATGTTCGAGCGCAAACGGCCGCACCGGCGCCGAAATACGCCGCTGCAGCAGCGCGTTTTCCACCTGCCACAGCGCAGCGGCGACCGGCATGTTCTGCACGATCACCCCAGTCTGCAGGCAGCAGTCGGCCCGCGTAGCGTCATGGTCCTGCGCCTGACGCACGGCAAAATAGAGCGGTATGGCACCCGGCCGCTTTTCCGCATAGCGACAGAAACAGCTCGGGCTGACGGGCGAAAAATAGTGGAACAGCAGGTCGGCCAGATACGCCTGCGGCCCCTCCAGCACGCGGGTCTCTATGCCGGCGGCGTAAAAGCGCGCGGTCAGCGCTTTTTGCAGCCCGGCGGCAAAATAGCGGTTGTCGTCCAGTACGGCCAGTGTCGTTACGGCATTCATCTCTGCTCTCCTGCTGTTGGCTTTCCATTTTTTTCTAAGGCCTTAGGATCAGCCGCCGGACGGGGTTGACCTTATGCGTTGGCGCGGCGGGCGGCTTTTTACGTCCCGTAACCGGCGGCTTGGGGGTTGGCCTGCCGGCAGGCCGAGGATGCACGCCGCCAGCGCGTTATTCGTATTCCAGACTGAACGTGGCCGTCGCGCTGAATTCCCCGCGTCCGATGGTTTTGTCAGCAATCGCCTGTGGTTCGCCGCGCACATAGGCCTGCAGCGCAATCAGGTTGCTGCCCGCCGCCAGGCGATATTTTTTACTGGCGTTATTCAGCGGCAGCGCCGTGCCGTCGAGGTTTTCCAGCCCGATGGCGATGCCGGAGGCGCTGCTGCCGCCGTCCAGCGCCAGCAGCCCCGGCAGCCTGGCGTTCTCGGCGCCGCTGAAGGTCACCGCCACCGTATTGCCCAGGCTAAGGTCGCACTCCGCCAGGTGCAGAGAGAAGGTCTGGCTGAGCGTACGGCCGTTCAGATACAGGTACTTGTCGGCAATGGTGCCGAAGTCGAGCCAGATCAGCGCCTCCCCCGGCGGGATGACGCAAGGCTCCGCCACCAGCGCGCCCTCAAACCGCATGTTCTCATCCGCCGCCGCCGGCGGAGCCGTCAGCCCGCCCAGCATCAGCACGCCGGCCGCCAGCAGCGCGCCGCGCCGTTTGCCCACGCTTGTACTCATAAACGCCTCCCTAAATTGGCATAGCGCCGCACCGCCTTACGCATGATGTGCATCAGTCGTAATGCAGGCGAAAATCGATGGTGGCGCGATAGGCGCCAACGCCCAGCGTCGCCGGGGTACGCACCGGCGTGATGGTATAGGTCAGCGTGTTCTGCCCCGGCGTCAGCAGCCTTGGCGCGTTGCGCGCTCCCAGCCTGACCGGCGCGCCGGCGCTATCCGCCAGCCGCAGCGCCAACCCGCTGACGCCGCTCACCCGAATCAGCGACGGCGCGTCCGCATCGGCGGGCGCGGTAAAACTGACCGACACCGCCGGCTGGCTGCCGCTCCAGGCCAGCGCGCCGCCCCACGGGTCACGGTTGCTGGCCGGCGCGCGCAGGCAGTCCTTCAGCCGCAGTTGAAAAGCGACCGGCGTTCCCCGGTCGCCCGGCTGCTGGAAACCGGCGCTGCCCAGCTCACCCAGCCACACCTCCTGCCGCGCCGTCGCCATCTCCAGGCTGCAGGCGCTTTCACTTAGCGCGCCGCGCACGTGCAGCACGCCGTTTGCCCCCTCGACGTCCCAGTTATCCACCGCCTGCGCCGAGGGCATCACCACCACGCCTGCCGTCAGCGGCAGCATTATCGCCGCCGCCACCGTCAGGCCAATCAGCCGCCGCGGGTAACGGATAAAAGCCCGGCCGGACAACTTCTGGCTCTTGCGTCGCATCGTTATTGTCTCCGCTGTGTTGATTACCGCTTGTCCGCCACCGTCTGGCACAGATTGCCCGTACAGCGAAAGACCAGTTGCGGACGGCCGCCATAGTCATTGATATAGGTCAGCACCGGGCCGGTACCGATCGCCGCGGCGGACACGCCGAGGGGCGCGCTGCCCTTCGGCGCCACCATCACCGGCTCAAAATCGGCGATGCTCTTGCCGCCCTTGCGCGCCGCGCCGTCCACCAGCGTCACGTAGTAAGGGGTCGGGTTGTTCACCACATACTTATCGCCCTGACGGGTCAGCGTCAGCGCCTGCTGGCTGGGTTCCGCATTCTTCTGCGGCGCGACGGCCGCCGGGCGGTAGAACATTTTGATCCGCGTCTGCAGCGCAATCTGCAGGGTGTTCGGCTTGTTGCTGCGCGGCGGTATCTCCCGCAGGTTGAAGTAGTAGAGCGTCTCGCGGTCCTGCGGCAGCAGTTTGGCCGCCGGCAGCGCCTGAATCTTCACCTGGCTGGGTTTGCCCGGCTCCACCCGCTGCACCGGCGGCAGCACCGTAAACGGTGACTGGATCTTGTTGCCCTGCTCATCTTCGATCCAGCCCTGGGCCAGATAAGGCAGCTGTTTGTTCTGGTTGCTGATATTCAGGCTGACCGTTTTCTGGTCACCGTCAAAAATCACCCGCGTGCGATCCAGCGCGATCGCGCCCTGCGCCGGTGCGGCCGTCAGCAACGCGGCAAAGGCCAGCGGCGCGCCCAATACGGCAATGTTCAGTCTGGTTTGAGTCTGGTTAAGCATCGTTTTCACAGTTATCAGTCCGTTATCGGTGACCGTGCGCCGCAGCGCCGGTCTGGTCATCGGGTCGGGGGGATCTCCTGGCCGCCTGCGCCGACGGGGCGACAAGGCAGCAGCAGGTTATTCATCAACATATCGGCCGGCAGCGGTGCCGGCAGATGCACCTCGCACTGCGCCGCGCCGTTCCAGTGCACCGTCATCGCCTCGCCCGGGTTAATGCCAGACAGGTAAACGCTGCCGCCGTCGTTGACGATGCCGGTTTCCTGCTTGCGCGCATTCGTCACCGTGGCGCCGAACGGCGGCTCGCTGCCGTCCGCCAGTTTGATAATCGCCATCGCCTTTTCACCGGCGATCACCGCAAAACGCCGGTAGCCGATGGCACCTTCGGTCAGGGTGGCCTGTACCACCGAACGCGTCGCCTCTACCTTGTCTCCCAGCGCGTTCAGATCGATGCTGGCCTTGTTGCGGTAATAGCTGTTGACGTCCGTCACCACGGCCTGGCCAAAGCGGTTGGTCGCCACCGTGCTGCCGTAGCCGCGCACCGGCACGTCGGCCACGCCGTCGGTATCCAGCAGCAGCCGGGTGCCGCCCGGCGTCGTGATGCGGTGCAGCGCCCCGCCTTCCGCCGTGAGCGTCATTCCGCCCTGCGCGGCCAGGCCGACGGCGCTGTAGCGGCCGGCCTGATAGCTGGCGTTGGCGTTCACCTGGGCCATATCGCCTTCATGGCTGTAGTAGCCGCTGAGCGTCGCCCCGCTGCGTCCGGTGCCGGCGCTCAGCTGATAGTTGTCGTGTTCACTCACCCGGTCGTAGTAACCGACGCGGTGCGTATTGTCGTTGCGGTCAATGGTGGTGTTGTAGCTGAGCGTACCGCTGCTGCCCCACGGCACCGACAGCGACAGGTACATGCCATCGTCATTGCGCGCGTTGTAGCGGTTGCGGTAGGCCGACAGCGACAGGCTGAGGTTTTTAAACTTGCCGAGGTCGAAATAGCGCGACAGCATCAGGTTGTAACGGTCATTCGCCGCCCGGTCCCAATAGGTCTGATGGCTGTAGTTGAGGTAGGTGCTCAGCCCCAGATCGCGGAACTGTTTATTGAAGGAGAGGGTGTACATCTCCTTGCTCTTGCCGTTGCGATTCCCCTGATAGCGGGCGTTCAGGTACTCGCCCATGCTCATAAAGTCTTCCTGGGAGAAGCGGTAGCCGGCGAAGGTGACCTGGCTGTCGTACTCATCAAAGTTTTTCGAATAGCTCAGTCGGTACGAACCGCCGCTCTTGACCCCTTCCTGCGGCAGTCTGGCCCGCGACTGGGTGACGTCGAAGGAGAGCGCCCCCAGCAGCATCAGATCGCGCCCCAGCCCTAACGACAGCGCGTTGTAATCCCCGCCGCCGATGGCGCCGCCGTACAGCGACCAGCCGTTGCTGATCCCCCAGGAAAACTCACCGGTGCCGAACAGCGGCCCGCGCAGGTGGTGCCCCCACTCCGTCGGCTTGCCGGCGGCCAGCTTGTAGCGCACCCGGCCCGGCCGCGTCAAATACGGGATGCTGGCGGTGTTCATCTTGAACTGCTGCACGCTGCCGTCCTGCTCTTCCACCCGCACGTCCAGCTCGCCGGAAACCGCGTCGTTAATATCCTGAATAAGGAACGGGCCGGCGGCCACCTGGGTCTCATACAGCACGCGCCCCTGCTGGCTGACCACCACCTTGGCATTGGTTTTCGCCACGCCGCTGATTTCCGGCGCGTAGCCGCGCAGGTTCGGCGGCAACATATTGTCGTCCGACCGCAGGCTGGCGCCGGTAAAGCGCAGGCTGTCGAACAGATCGGAATTGAGGTAATCCTCCCCCAGCGTCAGACGGGAGCGCAGCGCCGGTATCGCCCGGTAGGCGTAATAGCGGCTCCAGTCGAACTGTCGGTCGGTGCCCTGGCCCGAACCGGTCTGGTGGTTAATGCTGGCCTGCCAGTCGGCGCGCAGCCGCCAGGCGCCCAGGTTGCCGCCGGCGGTGCCGTTGCCGCTCAGGCTGTAGCCGCTGCCGCCCACCTTCAGGTTCTTTTGCGTTTGTGCATTGAGGTTGTAATCCAGCAGCAGCCCCGAAATACCGTTATCCCAGCGTGACGGCGGGTCCCAGTTTTCCGAGCTGTATTCCAGATAGGCCTGAGGGATAGTGAGATACAGCGAGGAGGAGCTTAAATCGCCGCGCGCCTCCATGCCGGCCAGGCTGCGTAAATCCAGGCACTGCCCGCCGTGTGTCCAGCGCAGCGTTTTTTCTAGCCCTTCCTTTACCCCTAGCTGTTGAACCAATGCCGGCGGCAGACACGCTTCGCTGCCTTTATCATCGTTTTCCGGCGCGACAAACGCGATCGGCTGTTCAGGCAGATCGTTTTTATTCACGTGAATCGCCATGGTGTAATTACCCGGCATAATATAGCCGCTGCGGGTAAACTGGCTCAGATCGATATTCTGACGATCGTTAATATCTAATACATCGGTATTAAACTGAATTTCTTCAGCGGCAAAAACCCAGGTTACGGGGCTGCCAAACGCCAGGGCAATACACAGCCCCAGCGTTTTCAGGCGAAATAACTTCCCTGCCGGTGAAAGCATCATCAACATCCCTTCAAAACGAATTAACCGTCAGCACGATAAAAATCAGAAATAATCCAGCTTAAAACGCACCGTGGAAAAATATGCTCCCGCCTTCAGCGGCTGGTGATTGGGCATTAACGTCATGGAATAGTGCAGCACGCGGTTGCCCGGCATAACGCTTTCCTGCGCCAGAGGTTCTCCGGGGATGACCCTTTTGCCGTTGCCGTCATCAATTTTTAATGCGACGCCGCGGGCCTCGCCCTGTACGCCGAATAGCGCGCCGTCCGCATGGCCATCGAACGTCACCTGAAAAAACTTCCAGTCGGGTTTATTGCCCGGCCGCTCTACGACGCAATTAACCAATTCGATACTGAACGTTTTCGTCATTCCCCGGCCATCGCGCACGATCTGTCCTAGCGGGACCGTTTCCATATCGATGGTCTGATCGCGGCTACCGGCGGCAATTGCACAGGCGGTATCGATAATAGCGCCGTGCATACTGACCTGGCCCCACCCTTGCGCGGCAGGCGCGGCGCGGCCCGTGGCGGAAAACAGCGCGCAACCGGCCAGCAGAGCAAGCGCGCCGGTCTGGTTCCAGAGTGACAACATCGCGGCATTCCTTTGACGGGGAAACGGCCGGGCACGGCGCAACCGCGCACACGCCCGGCGATGCTATGACTTACTGGTAAGCCAGGGTGAAATCGGCTACGGCGGAGAAGTCACCCGGCACTACGGCGGCGGAAGCGCCTTCGCCCTGCAGGTAGGCGGCAAAGTGCAGGGTGTTGTTGCCTTCGTTCAGGTCCTGCGCAGCGGTGGCTTCACCCAGTTTAACGGTTTTGCCGCCGTAGGTGATGGCAACGCCAGCGCCGCTAGCCGTGCCCACGATGCCCAGCAGATCCTGATTGGTCGGTGAAGCCGCGCCGGTAAAGGTGGTGGTAACGTTCTTTATCGTGGTGATATCGCACTGCTCCAGCTTGATATCGAATGAGCGCGGGTTAGAAGTACCACCGTCTTTCAGTGCGATGCTGGACACCTGGCCCAGGTCAATGGTCTGGTCGATAGACTCAGGGGCGATGGAGCAAGGCGCATCGATAATAGAACCCGTAAAGCTAACTTTACCGTGTCCCTGATCGGCAGCCTGAGCGAAAGAGGTTGCGCCAAATGCCATCACCGCGGCCAGCATGATTTTGTTAAGTTTCATAGAACCTATATTCCTTATAAGAAGAGAATGCGTATATCCAATAAATAAAGAACGGCGCGAAGCAGATATTTACCCGCAGATAAATAACGCGCTCTGATTCTTTAATTTTTTTGCACTTTGCGATTAGTTAAACGTACCTAACCAAAGGGATAATGGGAACATTTACCGCTGCGAAAAAGTAAAAAATTAACGGCAACCTGCCGTGATTTCATAAAAACCACATGAGATTACAATTTAATTTTACCCGACAGATCCTTATGGTTGGCAACGGTTATTCTGGCAAATAGCCTACATTAAAAAAAGTGCTTTCTGGTTAAAGCGCAATATTCGCAATATATTTCCTTTATCCGGTAGAATTATCGTTTTTTTTAGCTCCATAGATCGTAAATTATATAAAACCAGAATAATATCCCATATTTTATTATTTATCGAACAATGAGATCTAAAATGTGGCCATTTTGAATATAATAAACCAAAAATCAGCTTTATCTGATGCTCTGCACGGGCCTTTGCCCGTCGCAACGCGTTCGCTAACGCCATAAAAAATCGCCATTAAGTACCGTTAGTCTTTTGCTTTAACTGGGTTTTATCTTATACACAGCATATTGATAAACACCGCCATACCCGGGTAAAGCTATAAAGGAATCCGAGGAGACACCATGGAAGTGTTATCGCCCAAAAAGAAGGAAATACGGCAGCTAAAACAGCGGCTGCTGTACGCATTATTGACTTTATCTCCCCCGCTCACTCAGGAGAATGAACTCCCCCCCCAGCACGAATGGCTATCTACTCGTCAACTGGCGGAATATATAAACGAAGGGGTATATAGAGCCAGGAATTTATTACTGGAAATGGTCGCTAATGGCGACGCCATTGTCAGCCACGGCTCGGTAAAAAACTCGCTGAGATGGTATCCCGTCGCCACAGAGCAGCAAAGGATGGTTGCCGCACGCCGCAAAAACGGTGCGCGCACTTTTTAATGACCAAACATTTTGGGATACAACAGTGAAAAAATTTGTTTTTTTATTATGCTGCCTGGCGCCGTTGCTGCCGCTCGGCAAAGCACAGGCATTTACCTGCCAGACTTCCGACGGCGATCACATTCCCCCGGGCGGCTCGATAGCGCCCGTTGACGTACGGGTGCGCATCGGGCCACAGCTGTCGTACGGTAAGAACGAGATCGTCAACGTCAGCCAGGTCACCTGTAAAAACGACACGGCCAGCTGGATCGACTATCTAAACACCGACATCTCGGCGTTAACCATGAACAACGCAATTTTTGGCGGCATCGGCAGCGGCACCACCATTAATGGCACCGACTATAACTCACCGGTGCCGGCGGGCATCAGCGTGATGACACTAACCAACCTGAACCAGCAGACGGTGAATATCCGGGTTTATATCGTGCTGAGCCACTTCCCCACCCCGGATATTAAAATCAACAAAGGGGATGTTATCGGCCAAATCAATTTCAGGCAGACCAACGACCGGCCGGCCTGCCCCAAATGCGGCCCCTACCACTGGCGCCTGATTGCCGATAACGACGCCTACTTCGTCACCACCAGCTGCACCATCAACAACGGCCAGCAGATTGACGTCGACTTTAACCAGATCCGCCAGGACTTCCTGACGCAAACCGTCACGGATGCGCAAATCAAGCAGGATAAGGCGCTCAGTTATCATTGTGACGACAGCAGCGCCACTCAGGATGTACTGATCCGGCTGGTCAGCGACGCCGCCGGCTTTTCCCCGGACTATATCAAGACCAGCAACGCCAACGTGGGCGTCGCCATGATGTACAACAACGCGGTGGTCAAACCTAACAACGCGTTCCGCACCCGGATCGTCAACGGTATGGGCAGCGACACCCTGACCTTTGTGCCGGTAAAAAACAACGTGCCCTATACCAGCATCGCCACCGGCCCGCTCTCCGGCTCGGCAACGCTGATTTTCAGCGCGCCTTAAGGAAGCCTCCGCCATGATACGCATTGGAAAAAAATGGCTTGCCGGCCTGCTGCTCGCGCTGTCAGGCTGCGGCGCTTTCGCCGCCGAACAGGGGACACGGGTCAGCATCACCGCCACGATAGTGGCGCCGCCGCCCTGCGAGATTAACAACGGCCGCACCATCGACGTGGATTTCGGTCAGGTCGGTATCAAACGCATTGACGGCAGCCGCTATATGCAGCGGCTGAGCTACAGCGTGCGCTGTGAGTCTCTCGACCCCGCCAGACAGCTGCAGATGAAAATCGTCGGCACCGGCGCGGCGTTTGACGCCAACGTGCTGCATACCAGCGTCAACGGCCTGGGGATTAAACTGCTGGCGGACGGCAAGCCGTTTAACCTCAACAGCGTGCTCAATATCGATTACACCATGCTGCCACAGTTGGACGCCGTACCGGTCAAATCCCCTGCCGCCACGCTGACGGAGGGGAAATTCACCAGCGGCGCCACCATGCAGATCGACTATTTCTAATCCTTCCCCTGCGCGCACCAGGCCGGACGGCGCACGCTTTTTTCGCCCTACGGCGTTAACAGCTGCGGCGTTTCCAGCAGGATAAATTCATTATCGTCCGCCTGATTCGGCTGACGGCTGGTGGAGAACGGGAAGTTGTTATCGTTGCCGACGATGATATGGCGCTTATCCACCACGTCGACGTTTTCAATGGTGAAGAACGGGAAGGTCAGCACGCCGTTATTCAACGGCTTGCGCGCCAGCCGGTTCGGATCCTGAATCTTTAGCAGGTCGATGTAAGCCTGCTTCTCCACCGGCCTGCCGACGTTGGCGTCGGAAAACGCGATGCGGTACACCCGTTTGAATTGCGCCGGCTGGCTGAAGCAGTTCTCGGTCGGCGCGCCGGCGGCGCAGGCGCGATCCGCCGTACCTTCGCCGTTATCGCGCTCAATCACCAGCCCGTGCGTGGCGTCGATCAGATTAAAATCGCCGATCGCGTGGGCGTTATCCTCCAGCACGTACTGCCAGCTGCGCCCGCTCCACTGCTGGCGCTTAACGTCAAACTCCAGTACCCGCAAATAGCGCTTACCGTCCACCTGCTCAAAATCTTCGCCGTCCCACAGCGCCCCTTCCAGCAGCGGATACAGTTTGCTGCCGTCCGGCGACAGCGCCATGCCCTCAAAGCCCTTGGAGCGCGCCACCTGGAAGTTCTGTTTGCCGTCCGGCGCGCCCGGCAGCGTCAGGGTCGGGTTGTCCGGCGATTTCACCACCTTGCCGTTCACCTGGGTGTCGAACACCGCCAGAATCTTGCCGTCCAGCGTGGCCTTAATAAGATAAGGGCCGAATTCGTCGCCGATCCACAGGGCATTATCGGCGAACTGGAAGCTTTCCGGGTCGAAGTCGCTGCCGGTCAGGTAGCGCTGGTCGGTGCTCTCATTGACAATATGAAACGGCACTTTCTTGTCCGGATCGTGCAGAAATACCGTTTTCAGCGGCTCCACTGCGCCGGTCTTAAAATCGATGCGGTAGTGGCTGAGATACAGCATCGCGTCCGGCGAGTTGGCCTTGCTGCCGAAGCCGTTATCGGTCAGCACCCAGTAGCTGCCGTCCGGCATATGTTTAATGCCGGAGTGCCCCTGCCGCGGCTGGCCGTCGATCGGCAGGCCGATGCCGGTGGGCCGGTCGGCCGACAGGCCGGCGATGCTGCCAAGTACGCTGACCCGCTGGCCGCTGGTGTATTTGCCGCTCTGGCGCAGATCCGCCGGGGCGTCGTCCGGCGGCGTCAGCGTGCTGTTAACCGGCAGCAGCGCATGGCCGGCCAGCCGCGCGTCAACCTCCTGCTGCGCCCACAGCGGCGCGCTGCACAGCATGCCGCCAAGCAGCAGCGCCAGAGGCAGGGATGTTATCGTTGTTTTCATTGTCATTTTTAAGCGTCCTGATGAGGTGTTTGACCAAGAGGTAAAGGCACCGTCACTATAGGCAGCCGCAATGACAGAAATATTACCCGCCGCCCTGCCGGTAGCTGCGCGGATGAAAGCGCGCCGTCAGCGCCATCAGCAGCAGCACCAACAGCGTATGCAGCTGCCAGTCGAGCAGGAAGCCGCCGCTGTAGTCGCGCAGCAGGCCGGAGACATACGGCGCGGCGCCCGCCAGTAAAAAACCGATGCCCTGCATAAAGGCCACCAGCCGCCCGGCCGCCGCCGGCTGCGGCAGGTGATCCAGCGCCAGCACCAGACACAGCGGAAACGCCCCGCCGAGGCCGAAGCCGGCCAGCAGCGCCCACAGCCACGGCGTCTGTAGCGGCCAGCCGATCAGGCCGATAAACCCGATCAGCTGCAGCGTCAGCGCCGCCCACAGCAGCTGACGGCGATCGTGACCGCGCGCCAGCGCCGGCAACGCCAGCGCGCCTATCACCTGCCCCAGCGTCATCAGCGCCAGCAGCGCGCCGCTGGCCTGCGGCTGCCAGCCCAGCTGTATATAGTACGGCGGCAACCAGGCGATCAGGCTGGCGTAGCCGCCGTTAATCAGGCCAAAGTAAATCCCCAGCAGCCAGGCGCGCGGGCTGCGCAGCGGGCTGCCCGCCTGTCCGGCGGCCGCCGGTGTCAGCCGCGCCAGCCTGCGGCTCACCCACAGCCAGACCGCCAACGCCGCCAGCGCCGGCAGCGCCCACCAGGCCAGCGCGCTGTGCCAGTCATGGTCGCGGTTCAGCCACGGGGTGATCGCCGCCCCCAGCCCGCCGCCGCCCATCAGCGCCGCCGACCACAGGCCGGCCACCAGCGCCATGCGCTTGAGAAAATGGTGTTTGATAATGCCCGGCATCACCGCCTGAATAACGCCGATGCCCAGCCCGCCCAGCACCGCGCTGAGCAGCAGCTGCGTGCTGTCCGGCGCCAGTTCACGCCACAGCGCCCCCAGCGCAATCGCCAGCAGGCTCAGCAATACGCTGGCGCGTTCGCTCAGCAGACGGTTGATCGCACCGCCGGCCAGGGCCATCAGCCCCATCATCAGCACCGGCAGCGCGGTCAGCAGCGCCGCGCCGCCGAAGCTCAGGCCGGTGGCCTGGCGCAGCGTGGGCAGCAGCGGGCCGACGGAGGTTAACAGCGGGCGCATATTCAGGCCGATCAGCACCAGCGCCCATAACAAAGGATGAAACCAGCGGCGCGCGCCTGACGCCTGCCCCGCCGGTTGAGAGTGATTAACCACCATGAATTCCAGTCAGTAAATGCGGAAGGAGAGCCGTCACAACGCGGTGACGGCAACGTTGCCTCACTGTAGAAAATGCCGTTAGTATTTGGAAATTAAATAATGGAATGGTCAGCAGTGACAAAATGAATCGTTATCCGATGTTCAACCCTCAGCTGTTGCTCAGCTTTGTTGCCGTATGCGACAGCAGCAGCTTTACCCGCGCCGCCGAGCGGGTGTGCCTGTCGCAGTCGACCGTCAGCCAGCAGGTGCGCCGGCTGGAAGAGATGCTCGGCAAACCGCTGTTTGAACGCTCCTCCCATCAGGTGCTGTTGACCGAAGAGGGGGTGAAGCTGCTGAGCTACGCCCGGCGCATTATCGCGCTGAACGAAGAAGCGCACGACGCGCTGACCGGCGTCTGGCGCGACGGCGTGCTGCGCCTCGGGGTGCCGGAAGACTTCGCCGCCTCCACCACCGAACTGCTGGCCGAATTCAGCCGCGAACATCCGCACCTGCGGCTGGACGTCACCAGCGGCCTGAGCGCCGATCTGCACCACGCCTACGGCCGTGAAGAGCTGGATCTGATTCTGGTTAAACAGCGCCGCAGCCAGCCGCCGCGCGCGGCGCGGCCGGAGCCGCTGCTGTGGCTGGACAGCCTGGCCTTTCCCGCCATTGAGCAGTCGCCGGTGCCGCTGGCGGTGTTCCCACTCAACGGGCTGTACCGCGACGAGCTATGCCAGGCGCTGGACAACCTCGGCAAACGCTGGCGCATCGGCTACAGCAGCGCCAGCCTGGCGGCGCTGACCGCCGCCTCCGCCGCCGGGCTGGGAGTCACCCTGCTGCCCGCCGGCTGCCGGCTGCCGAGCCACCGCGTATTGGGCGAGGCGGAGGGCCTGCCGCCGGTGAATGATTTCGAACTGGCGCTGTATTACCGTGACAGCGCCCCTGCCGCCGCCGGCGCGCTGGCGCAGCGGCTGACGACGTTTTGCCGGTTGGCGTAAGCGGCGTCAGCAGGCCGTTTCCGCATATTTGTCCCGGTACTCTTTCGGCGTCATGGCGTCGCCCTTGCGGAACACCGAATAAAAATATTGCAGCGACGGATAGCCGCACATCTGTGAAATCTCGTTGATCGATAACGCGGTGGTCGCCAGCAGATTACGCGCCCGCTCCAGTTTTTCGGCGTGAATCGCATGGTGAATCGTCTGACCGGTTTCCTCTTTAAAGCGCTTCTCCAGGTTGGAGCGCGACAGCCCCACCGCATCCAGCACCTGTTCCACCTTGATGCCGCGGCAGGCGTGATGGCGGATGTAGTGCATCGCCTGAATCACCGCCGGATCGCGCAGCGAGCGGTAATCCGTCGAGCGCCGTTCGATCACCTTCAGCGGCGGCACCAGGATACGCTGCAAAGGCAGATCGCGCTGTTTTAACAGGCGGTGCAACAGTTTGGCGGCGTGGTAACCCATCTGCCGCGACCCCTGCGCCACCGACGAGAGCGCCACGCGCGACAGATAGCGCGTCAACTCCTCATTATCGATGCCAATCACGCTCAGTTTCTCCGGCACCGGAATCGCCAGATGTTCGCATACCTGCAGCAGGTGGCGGGCGCGCGCATCGGTCACCGCGATAATGCCGGTCTGCTGCGGCAGGGTCTGCACCCAGTCCGCCAGCCGGTTCTGCGCGTACTGCCAGTTTTCCGGCGCGGTCGACAGGCCCTGATACACCACACCCTGATACTGCTCCTGCGCCACCAGCTGCCGGAAGGCATATTCGCGCTCCTGCGCCCAGCGTTTGCCACCTTCAGCCGGCAGGCCGTAAAACGCGAAGCGGTTCAGCCCCTTTTCCTTCAGGTGCATAAACGCCGCTTCCACCAGCGCATGATTGTCGGTGGCGATGTAGTGCACCGGCGGGTAGTCGTCGTCGCGGTGGTAGGAGCCGCCCACCCCGACAATCGGCACCTGGACGTTATGCAGCAGCCGCTCAATCTCACGGTCGTCAAAGTCGGCGATCACGCCGTCCCCCAGCCACTCTTTGATGTTGTCGATACGGCAGCGGAAGTCTTCTTCGATAAAAATATCCCAGTCGCACTGCGACGCCTGCAGGTATTCCCCCACCCCTTCCACCACCTGACGGTCATACACCTTATTCGCGTTAAATAACAACGTAATACGATAGCGTTTTTCACACATAGCTGCCTCGCTGCCCCATGCCTGCATATATTTGTTGTCATATACATCACGAATGGAGAGTTCATAATTTATTTTATTGCCCGTTTGTGACCACAATCACGTTAGGCATTTTTCATAAACTGAAAAACAAAATGCGGAATAAAAAAACCTCGACGCCAGCGCTATGGTGAGCCCACCATAAAAACAGCGGAAGAGCGTAAATAGCAATGAGCGCCTATGATTTTGATAAAAACATCTCCCGCCAAGGCACCTTCAGCGCGAAATGGAATAGTGAAAGCCTGAACGACGGCCAGGAGATTATTTCCCTCTCGGTCGCCGATATGGATATTGCCCTGCCCGACACGATGATTAATCCATTAGTTGAGCACAGTAAAAAAGGCATTTATGGCTATACCCTGCTGAGCGACAACTGGCATCAGGTGGTTTCACAATGGATGCAGCGCCACTATCAGTGGCAGGTGCCGCCGGAGCACGTCGTCTTCTGTCCGCGGGTCATCCAGGCCGTCTCGCTGTATATCCAGAACTTTACCGCCCCCGGCGACGCCATCGTCAGTCTGACACCGTCCTACCACCCCATCGTGCAGGCGGTGACTCTGAACCAACGTCAGCTGCTGGAAAGCACCTTGCGCTATCAGGATGGCCGTTACAGCATCAACTTTGACGATCTGGAAAATAAATTCAAACGGGCGACCTGTTTTATTTTACTGTCGCCGCATAACCCGACCGGCACCGTCTGGTCGCCGGAAACCTTAATAAGAATTGCTGAATTGGCCGAACGGCATCAGGTATTTATTATTTCCGATGACGTGCACGCCGACTTTATTTTCAGCGCCCAGCGGCATCAGATTATCTCTACCTTCAGTCACTATGTGGCGCAACATTCCTTTATTTGCACCTCGCCGGCCAAAACCTTCAATATGGCCGGGCTGGAAGTGGCAAATATTATTATCGCTAATGATAAACACCGGGAGAAATTTACCCGCTGCCTGGAGGCCGCCGGTATTCATAACCCTGGCTATTATGCCGTCCCCGCCTTTCTGGCCGCCTATCAGCACGGCGATGCATGGCTGGCGCAGCTCAAACGCTATCTGGCCGACAACCGTACGCTGCTGATTGACACGTTCAGCCGCCATTTCCCCGCCTGGCAGGTAACCCGCAGCGACGGCACCTACATGCTGTGGGTCGATTATCGCGCCAGCGGCCTGGACGAGCAGCAGCTCAAAACCTGGTTCCGCACCCGCGCTGGCGTAGAGGCCAGCTGGGGCTCCGACTTCGGCGCGGCCGGCCGGGGTTTCTTCAGGATCAATATCGCCACGCCGCGCCGTCTCCTCAGCGCGGCGCTGCAGCGCATCGTCAGGACTTCCCCGTTATAACACCAGGAGTCGTACCCTATGGATACTATGAAACCAAGAATTCCGACGCTGACGGAATCCCTGTTGCCGATTATCGCCATGGTGCTGCTGCTCGGCGTCGGCTATGCCGCGTTCGACCTGCCGCCGGAGCCGTTGATGGTGCTGTCGACGGTGATCGCCGCCCTGCTGGTCAGGCGCCTCGGCCATGACTACGGCGCCATTCTCAACGCCATCTCCCAGAAGATCGCCAAGACCATGCCGGCGCTGCTGATTCTGATCAGCGTCGGCCTGCTGATCGGCACCTGGATGGCCGGCGGCACCATTCCGCTGATGATTTATTACGGCCTCAAACTGATTAACCCCGCCATGCTGTACGTCACCGCGCTGCTGGTCACCGCCGTCGTCTCCGTCTGTACCGGCACCTCCTGGGGCTCCGCCGGTACCATCGGCGTGGCCTTTATGGGCGTGGCGATCGGCATGGAAGCCAACCTGGCCGCCACCGCCGGCGCGGTGGTTGCCGGCGCCTACTTCGGCGATAAACTCTCCCCGCTGTCCGGCGACACCAACCTGGCGGCGATGGCGGCGCAGGTCGATCTGTATGAGCATATCGCCCACCTGCTCTACACCACCCTGCCGTCGCTGATCCTCTCCGCCGTGGTGATGCTGTGCTATGGCCTGTCCGTCGATCTCGCCGGCGCGGCCATCACGGATAAAGTCACGCTGATCACCGACGGGCTGCAGGGCATCTACCACTTCAACTGGCTGCTGCTGTTGCCGATCGCCATCGTGCTGTACGGCTCCGCCAGCAAAAAGCCCACCATCCCGGTGATGCTGGTCTCCGCCCTGTGCGCCATGCTCAACGCCGCCTTCATTCAGGGCTTTGCGCTACACGACATCGTCAAAAGCGCGGTCGACGGCTTTAACGTGTCGATGCTGGGAGATACGCCGGTCAACCCGCTGCTGAGTAACCTGCTTAACCGCGGCGGCATGAACTCGATGATGGGCACGCTGCTGATCTGCTTCTGCGCGCTCTCTTTCGCCGGCACCCTGGCGCTGAGCGGCGCGCTGGAAGTGATTGTCCATAACCTGCTCAAGCTAGTGCACTCCACCGGTACGCTGATTGTGGCCACGCTGACCTGCGGCCTGACCATGATCGGCGTGACCTGTAACGGGCAGATTTCCATCCTGATCCCGATTGAGATGCTGCGCAGCGCCTATATCGAACGCGGGCTGCATCCGAAGAACCTCAGCCGCACGGTCGAAGATTCCGCCACCATTTTCGAACCCATCCTGCCCTGGACCGCCGCCGGCGCCTATATGGCCGGCACGCTGGGCGTCGCCACGCTCGCCTATCTGCCCTGGGCGGTGCTGTGCTGGAGCGGCATCTTTTTCGCCATGCTGTGGGGGTTCACCGGCTTTGGCATCGCCCGCCTGACCCCGGAACAGCAGCGACAGCTGGCGGAGCAGGCCGCCGATAACGCCTCCCCCCTCAACGAAAAGGCGGCGCAATAACGCCGCCGCCCTCCGGCCGCTGAAGCAGCAACGCCTCAGCGGCCGCCCTATGCGCTATGCCCGCCGCTTGGTGGCGGAATCCATCCAAACCGCCAGCAGCAGGATCGCCCCTTTAACGATGTACTGCCAGAAGGTGGGAACGTCCAGCATGCTCATGCCGTTATCCAGCGACGCCATGATAAACGCCCCCAGCACCGCGCCGGCGACGCTGCCGACCCCGCCCGCCAGGCTGGTGCCGCCAATCACGCAGGCGGCGATGGCGTCCAGTTCGGCAATGTTGCCCGCCGACGGCGAGCCGGCCCCCAGCCGGGAACTGAGGATCAGCCCGGCAATCGCCACCATCAGGCCGTTAATAGCGAACACCGCCAGCTTGGTGCGCTCGACATTCACCCCCGACAGCCGCGCCGCGTCGATATTGCCGCCGATGGCGTAGATGCGCCGGCCAAAGGCAGTGCGCGAGGCCATAAATATCCCCGCCAGCATCAGCGCCGTCAGGATCAGCACCGGTGTCGGCACGCCGCGATAGTCATTCAGCAAATAGATGGCGCCGAGCACCACCACCGCCATCACGCTCTGCCGGGCGACGTCGCCGCCGGCGGCGGGCAACGGCAGCCCGAGCTGCGCGCGTCTGCTGCGCCGCCGCCACTGCCAGATAACGAACAACGCCAGCCCTAGCGCGCCGATGCCGAAACCGAGGCCGCCGGGCAGATAGCTCTGACCAATCTGCGACATCGCGCTGCTGGTCGGCGCCACGGTGGTGCCGTTGGTGATGCCGATCAGAATCCCGCGGAACGCCAGCATGCCGGCCAGCGTGACGATAAAGGAAGGCACCTTGCGATAGGCCACCCACCAGCCGTTCCACGCGCCGAGCAGCAGGCCAGCCAGCAGCGTCACCGCGACGGTCAGCGGCAGCGGCCAGCCGAGCCAGACGTCAAAAATCGCCGCCGCCCCGCCCAGCAGCCCCATCATCGAGCCGACCGACAGATCGATTTCTGCCGAGATAATCACAAACACCATGCCGACCGCCAGAATGCCGGTGATCGCCGTCTGGCGCAGCAGGTTGGAAATATTGCGCGCGCTGAGGTACGCGCCTTCGGTGGTAAAGGTAAAGAACAGCAGGATCACGGCGATGGCCGCCAGCATCACCAGCACCTGCAGATTCAGCGATTTCAGCGGCAGGCGCGGCTTTTTGGCGGGCGCAGCCGGCAGGCTTGCCTCAGACAGCGTGTTTTTCGACATGATTTTCACTCCTCAACGCGGCTTCCATCACCTGTTCCTGGGTCAGATTACGGTTTTCCAGCGAGGCCTTGATTTTCCCCTGGTGCATCACCAGCACGCGATCGCTCAGGCCCAGCACCTCCGGCAGTTCGGACGAGACGACGATCACCGCAATGCCCTGCTGCACCAGCTGATTGATTAGCTTGTAGATTTCATATTTCGCGCCGATATCGATACCGCGCGTCGGCTCATCCAGAATCAGGATTTTCGGGTTCAGCAGCAGGCACTTGGCGAGGATCGCCTTCTGCTGGTTGCCGCCGCTCAGGCGGCCGATCGCCAGCTCCGCCGACGCGGTTTTCACCTTCAGCCGCGCCAGCGACTGCTGAATCACCGCCTGCTCGCGCGCCTCGTCCAATACCGACAGCGGGCCGCTGAACTCCCCCAGCGCCGCCAGCGTCATATTGGCGCCGACCCCCATTACCGGCACGATGCCGTCGCGTTTACGGTCTTCCGGCACCATGGCGATGCCGTAGCGCATCGCCTGCCGGCAGTTGCCGATCGACACCGCCTGTCCGTCGATGGTGATGCGCCCCTGCCAGCGCCCGGGATAGGCGCCGAACAGGCACTGCATGGTTTCGCTGCGGCCGGAACCCACCAGCCCGGCGACGCCGAGAATTTCACCGCGCCGCAGCGTAAACGATACGTCGTCAACCCGGCGGATATGCCGGTTAACCGGGTGCCAGGCGGTCAGATTATCGACCTGCAGCACCACCTCGCCAACGGCGTGCTGCGTCTGCGGATACAGCTCGGTCAACTCGCGGCCGACCATCATGGCGATAATCTCCTCCTCGCTCATGCCGGCCACCGGGCGGGTGCCGATATGTTTGCCGTCGCGGATCACGCAGATCAGATCCGAGATCGCCTTCACCTCGTTCAATTTGTGGGAAATATAGATGCAGGCGATGCCGCGATCGCGCAGATCGCGCACGATCGTCAGCAGCGTGGCGGTTTCGCTTTCGGTCAGCGAGGCGGTCGGCTCATCCAGCACCAGCAGCCGCACCTGCTTGTTCAGCGCCTTGGCGATCTCCACCAGCTGCTGCTGCCCCAGCCCCAGCTCGCCGACGCGGGTATCGGGATCTACCGCCAGCTTGACCTGCGCCAGCATGCGCCGGCAGCGCTGATACATGGCGTCATCGTCCAGCAGGCCATGGCGACTCCACTCGCTGCCAAGGAACATGTTCTCCAGCACCGTCATCTGTTTAACCAGCGCCAGCTCCTGATGAATGATGGCGATACCCTTTTGCTCGGTGTCGCGAATCGTTTTCGCCGTGATTAAATGGCCGGAAAAATAAATATCTCCCTGATAACTGCCGTGCGGATATATTCCGCACAGCACTTTCATTAATGTGGATTTTCCTGAACCATTTTCACCGCATAATGATAATACCTGGCCGGCTTCCAGCTGCAGACTGACATTATCCACCGCTTTCACCGCGCCAAATTGCTTCGTGATATGCTTCATGTGCAATAAACAGGACATAACGTCCTCCGTACGGCGCAGTTTATTTACCCAGCTCGGCTTTTTTATGGAAGCCATCGGCGACTATCGTGCTGTCGATATTGGATTTATCGACGGAGACCGGCGTTAATAACCAGGCGGGTACCGCTTTACTGCCGTTATTTAAGCTGGCGTTGGATTTCGGCTGTTCGCCGCGCCCCAGCTGCACCGCAATATTGGCGGCTTCATCGGCCAGTTTGCTGATCGGCTTGTACACCGTCATGGTCTGGCTGCCGGCGATAATGCGTTTGACCGCCGCCAGGTCTGCGTCCTGCCCGGAGATCGCCACCTTGCCCGCCAGCCCCTGCGCGGCCAGCGCCTGAATCGCGCCGCCGGCGGTGGCGTCGTTGGAGGCCACCACCGCATCGATGTGGTTGTTATTGGCCGTCAGGGCGTTTTCCATGATTTTCAACGCATTTTCCGGCAGCCAGGCGTCCACCCACTGGTCGCCGACCACCTTGATTTTGCCGGCGTCAATCAGCGGTTTCAGCACGTTCATCTGCCCCTGGCGGAACAGTTTGGCGTTGTTGTCCACCGGCGAGCCGCCCATCAGGAAGTAATTGCCCTGCGGCACGCGCTGCACCAGGCTCTGCGCCTGCAGTTCGCCCACTTTTTCATTATCAAACGAGATATAAAAATCGATATCCGCATTATTAATCATGCGGTCGTAGGCCAGCACTTTAATGCCTTCGCGCTTCGCCTCGCCGATGACGTTGCTCAGCACCTGCCCGTTATAAGGAATGATCACCAGCACATCGACGCCGCGGTTAATCATGTTCTCAATCTGCGCCATCTGGGTTTCTTCATTGCCGTTGGCGGACTGCACAAACACTTTCGCGCCCTGCGCTTCGGCCTGTTTGACAAAAATATCGCGGTCTTTCTGCCAGCGCTCCAGACGCAGGTCGTCAATCGCCATCCCAATCTTGACGTCTTTACTGAACCCCGGCTGGCTGGCCAGCGCCAGCATGGCGCAGGCAGAGAGGAATAAGTGCTTAAATTTCATCTTATATACCTTCTTTATTGAAATTGTAGGGTAATAATTGAAACGACTTTTTATGGCACAACGTCCCGGAAAGTGTTGTCGCTTAGCGCTAACTCAGCAATTACTGATTTTTACCGGCGAATTACGTTTTTTGGTTTAATGTTATTTTTATGATGGCGATCATGTTTTAACCTGGTAAAAATTTATCGCTGCCGGCGGATCAAGCTGGCTAAATAAACGCGCAATATGAGATCCATCGCACATTTAATAATTATCTGAATTTGAGTGTGAAATAACATAATTGAGACCGCCGTCATCAACTCCGAAGATTAAGGCATCCCGTTAAGCCGGGTTCTGTTACCAAGGAGTCGAGAATGCAATCTTATTTTGATCAGCTTGAACAAGTCCGTTACGAAGGAACCGGCAGCAACAATCCGCTGGCATTCCGCCACTACAACCCAGATGAAATCGTATTAGGCAAACGCATGGCCGACCATCTGCGTTTTGCCGCCTGTTACTGGCACACTTTCTGCTGGAACGGCGCGGACATGTTCGGCAGCGGCGCGTTCGAGCGCCCCTGGCAGCAGGCGGGTGATGCGCTGGAGCTGGCGCGGCGCAAGGCGGACGTCGCCTTTGAATTCTTCCGCAAGCTCAACGTGCCGTACTATTGCTTCCACGACGTTGACGTCGCGCCGGAAGGCGGATCGCTGAAGGAGTATCTGCACAACTTCGCCGTGATGACCGACGTTCTGGCGGAAAAACAGCAAAGCAGCGGCGTCAAACTGCTGTGGGGCACCGCCAACTGCTTCACCCACCCGCGCTATGGCGCCGGCGCGGCTACCAACCCGGATCCGGAAATCTTCAGCTGGGCGGCGGCGCAGGTATACAGCGCGATGAACGCCACCCAGCAGCTCGGCGGCGAAAACTATGTGCTGTGGGGCGGCCGCGAAGGCTATGAAACGCTGCTGAACACCGACCTGCGCCAGGAGCGCGAACAGATTGGCCGCTTTATGCAGATGGTGGTGGAGCACAAACACAAAATCGGCTTCCAGGGCACGCTGCTGATCGAGCCGAAACCGCAGGAGCCGACCAAGCATCAGTACGATTACGACGTCGCCACGGTGTACGGCTTCCTGAAGCAGTTCGGGCTGGAAAAGGAGATCAAGGTGAACATCGAGGCCAACCACGCCACGCTGGCCGGCCACTCGTTCCACCATGAAATCGCCAGCGCCATCGCGCTCGGCATCTTCGGCTCGGTGGACGCCAACCGCGGCGATCCGCAGCTTGGCTGGGATACCGACCAGTTCCCGAACAGCGTCGAAGAGAACGCGCTGGTGATGTTTGAAATCCTCAAGGCCGGCGGCTTTACCACCGGCGGCCTGAACTTCGACGCCAAAGTGCGCCGCCAGAGCACCGACAAATATGACCTGTTCTACGGCCATATCGGCGCGATGGACACCATGGCGCTGGCGCTGAAGGTGGCGGCCAGAATGATTGAGGACGGGCAGCTGGATCGGCAGGTCGCCAAACGCTATGCCGGCTGGAACGGCGAGCTGGGCCAACAAATTCTGCAGGGAAAACTGTCGCTGGACGCGCTGGCCAAGTACGCTGAACAGCATAATCTGGCGCCGCAGCATCACAGCGGCCACCAGGAGAAATATGAGAATCTGGTAAACCGTTATCTGTTCGGCTAATCCTGCCGGGGCGGCAGCGCCCGCCCCGCAGGCCGCGTGACCGCGGATACGCCCACCGAAGGAAGGGAACCTCTATGTATATCGGCATCGATCTTGGCACCTCCGGCGTGAAAGCCATTTTGCTGGATGAGCGCGGGCAACTGCTGGCCAGCCACACCGAGGCGCTGACCCTCTCCCGCCCGCAACCGCTGTGGTCCGAACAGGATCCGCACGACTGGTGGCAGGCGACCGACCGCGCCATGCTGGCGCTCGGCCGGCAGCATACGCTGCAGCAGGTTAAGGGCGTCGGCCTGACCGGCCAGATGCACGGCGCGGTGCTGCTGGACAGCCGGCAGAACGTGCTGCGCCCCGCCATGCTATGGAACGACGGCCGCAGTTTCGCGCAGTGCCGCCAGTTGGAACAGGCGGTGCCGCGCTCGCGTGCCATTACCGGCAACCTGATGATGCCCGGCTTTACCGCGCCGAAGGTGCAGTGGGTGCGGCAGCATGAGCCGCACATCTTCAGTCAGATAGACAAGGTGCTGCTGCCGAAAGATTACCTGCGCTGGCGGCTGAGCGGCGTCTTCGCCAGCGATATGTCGGATGCCGCCGGCACCCTGTGGCTGGACGTCGCCCGGCGCGACTGGAGCGATGAGATGCTGGCCGCCTGCGGCCTGACGCGCGACCAGATGCCGGCGCTGTTTGAAGGCAGCCGGCTCACCGGCCAGCTGCACACCGAACTGGCGCAGCGCTGGGGCATGCCGCAGGCGCCGGTGGCGGCGGGCGGCGGCGACAACGCGGCGGGGGCGATCGGCGTCGGGCTGTATCAGCCCGGCCAGGCGATGCTGTCGCTCGGCACCTCCGGCGTCTATTTCGCCGTCAGCGACGGCTTCCTCAGCAACCCGGCCAGCGCGGTGCACAGCTTCTGCCATGCGCTGCCCGACACCTGGCACCTGATGTCGGTGATGCTCAGCGCCGCCTCCTGTCTGGACTGGGTCTGCCGGCTGACCAACGTCGCCGACGTCGCCACGCTGTTGCGCAACGTCGAGCAGGCCGCCCCGGCGGAGACGCCGCTGTGGTTTCTGCCTTATCTGTCCGGCGAACGCACCCCGCACAATAACCCGAACGCCAAGGGCGTATTCTGGGGGCTGACCCACCAGCACGGGCCAAACGACCTGGCGCGCGCGGTGCTGGAAGGCGTGGGCTTTGCGCTGGCCGACGGCATGGACGCGCTGCACGCCAGCGGCCTGCAGCCCGACAGCATTACGCTGATCGGCGGCGGCGCGCGCAGCCCGTACTGGCGACAGATGCTGGCGGATATCAGTGGCCAGCAGCTGGCATACCGCACCGGCGGCGACGTCGGCCCGGCGCTGGGCGCGGCGCGGCTGGCGCAGATCGCGCTCAACCCGCAGCGCCCGCTGGCCGAGCTGCTGCCCCCGCTGCCGCTGGAGCAGATGCATACGCCGGATGCCGAACGCCATCAGGCCTACGCCGCCCGCCGCACCACCTTCCGCGAGCTGTACCGCTGCCTGCTGCCGTTGATGTGAGCGTAAAGGGCCAACCAAGATGGTTGGCCCCGATGACTCCCTGAAAATGCAAGGCTAAAAGTTTTCAGTCCTGAAAATCATCGTTTTCGAGGTAATAGCGGACTGCTTCAAGAAGTTCTACACTCCCAGAAGCAGGACTGTGCTCTAACTTATTGTCAATGATCGCCTTAAAGATTGGCGCTTCAAGGAACGTGCCGTAGTTATCTTCAAAATCCATTTCTTCGTCTTCGTTTTCAGCAATATAATAACTACCGTTGACGATATCCTCTTCAGAAGAAAGGCTAAACGATGGCGAGACATACAGCCAACCGACATCAGGCAGGCCACCCTTCATTTTTAGTAATTCGCTAAAACCATTAATAACAATCATTTAAACTGGACTGACCCCACAACCATAGCCATATTAATTTTAAGTAAACATACTTATGTCATCCATCGCATCTTCAACTCGCCCTGTGAAACGCTTATCTTTTGCTTTATTTTTAAGACAAGGGATTACTTTTTCCTTATCAATCTTTGAGTATATTCTCGCAATATGTCCCAAACAGGTGATAGCTAAAGAACAAACTTCTTCATTGGGGTGATCTAGCATTTTCAAATCAACATCTTGTACCCAATTGAAATCATCAATGTTAAATGTCAGATACAGCAAGGCATCAGTCACATCAGACAAATCATCTGAGTCAAGTTTTCTTTCTATCTCAGTTTTAGTATAGTCTTTCATATTAACACCCACCTTTTACATTTCCCTTCCTATCGACCATTCTTGCCTTCTTTAGTGCATTTTGTTGATCAGGATGTAAAGCATCCCATTCTCTAGTACCGAATGATCTAAAGCTACCTGCCCATTGGTAGGCGCTCTACTTTTAACAGCATTATCGATTTTTCCATGATAGGGGGCATCTTCATATACCTTGCTTGTCAACCCCAACGGATCCACCCATCCATATGGGTTCGGCACATATTGATACAGGTTCAGCCCACCGCGCAACCCTATCAGATCCTGCGTGGTAAAGCGTCCCACTTCCGGCTCATAGTAGCGGAACAGATTATAATGCAGCCCGCTTTCGTTATCCTGGTACTGGCCGGCGTAGCGCTGCCCTGGCCTGTCAAACTAATAACCTTCACGGATACTGCAAAACCGGGAAGGATTTACTCCCACCCGGTAATATATTAATCTCCGTCAGCGATTATAACTTCATTGTCATTCCTAGCTTCAATGAGATAATTTACCAAAGAAACTACATCCTCATCTTTAAAATCACTTAGATCATCAATTAGTATCTTCTGATGTTCTGGATAAACCCTAGTTTTCCCATATGGGTCAATATAAACTCCTGTCTTATTTTTTAATTTCAAAAATGAAGCTTCAATCTTCCTCAGAACCTTATCAGTTAATATCAAAGATGGCTTAGTTCCATCACTGTCAGAAAGATAATATAAATCAAGCATAATTAATCCTCTAAATGAGCTGGGTAAGATGTGATAATCTTGTCCTTTACTGGATCATAAACGGTCACATGCCCTTGCTCACCTCTTGTACCAATGACACGATCATAATCTCTCTCATACCTAATCCTTCCATCCCCTTGATGTATTACTCGGCTTGGATTACTCATTGTTCTATCTTCTAACTTTCTATATTGATTAGGTTTTTTATATTTACTCTTACCTTGAAGTTTTATTCTCTCTCTCAAGGAGAACTTGCTATTACCAATATTATTATGACGCCGGATATGACGGTTAGGTACATGTCTAGTGCGCGTTGGGCCACATGATTTCAACCCTAACGGATCCACCCATCCATACGGGTTTGGCGCATATTGATACAGGTTCAGCCCGCCGCGCAATCCTATCGGATCCTGCGTGGTAAAACGCCCTACCTCCGGCTCATAGTAACGGAACAGATTATAATGCAGCCCGCTTTCGTTATCCTGGTACTGGCCGGCATAACGCAGCGGCTGCTCAATGAGCGCGCCCTTGCGCCGTTCGGCGCCGGCGACCGTCTGCCCCTGCAGTTTGCCGAAGGTATCGTAGTTGCCGGACCAGCGCAGGTTACCCTCGCTATCCGTAACCTCCAGCGGCGCGCTGTTAAGGTCGGTGTGCAGCCAGTAGATATCCGCCTGCTGGCCATCGCCCGCCTGTTCGAGGGCTGCCAGTGGCGTCCACCGGCTTGCCGGGTCATAGCTCCAGGTGCGGCGCGTGCCGTTGTCCCGCTGCGCCTGCAGCAGCCGGTAGCCCTCCCACACGAAGCGCGTGGTTTCCGGCGCTTTCCCCTTGAGAGTCACCGTCTTGCGCGTGCGGCGTCCCAGTGCGTCATAGTGATACTGCGCCTCAAAATCACCCTGCGGGCCGCGGCCGTGCGCCTTTATCAGCCGGTTGTCGGCATCATAGACGTAATGCTGTTGGTAAACCCCGTTACGCCGGCGGGTCAGGTTGCCCCAGCCGTCATAGCGGTAAAACATCCGCTGCCAGTATTCGAGCCGGTTATTGACCACCGGCGCCGGCGGCAGGTCGGTATCCGGGTCCCGGCTGACGCGCTGCTCACCGGTCAGATTATCCGCCAGGTCGTAGCGCAGCCGGTGGCCCGGCCTGCCCTGCTGCGCCTCACGGTGCTGCAGCAGGCGTCCTTCCGCGTCGTAGCCATAATGAATCTCACCGCGCAGCGCGTCACCGACACCTTCCAGTTCGCCGCGCCCGGTATAGCGGAACGTGCGCCACAGCACGCCCTCTTCCGGTTTGGTTATCTGTCCGTGGCTGAAAGCACTACTTTGCCAACTGCGCCGCCCCAGCGCATCGTATTGGCGCCGCTGCTGCAGCGCACCCTGCGTACGGCCGGTTTCCCGGTGCAGCCGGTCGCGGCTGAATTCACTCACCAGTTGCTGGTTAAACCTGATGGCGCTGGCGTGGCCGGAGCCGTAATGGAGCCACTGAAACCGGTCGCCCTGCGGCAGCGTCAGCGTCTGCAGGTTGGACAAGGCATCCCACTGGTACTGCAGCTCACCGTTGACGCCCTGCTCGCTCAGCAGGTTGCCGGCCTGGTCGTAGCGCAGCTGCACGCTGTCCGGCTCGATACCCAGTTCGCTGCCGGCAGCGGTCGGCGTGCGCGTCAGGCGGTTCATGCGCCCGGCCGCATCATAGTGGTAATGCCACTCGGCGCTGTCGTTGGCTCGCCAGACCAGCTGGCCGGCCTCGTCATAACGGAATTGGTGCAGCCGCGGGGACGGCTGCGGCTCTACGTCCGGTGACGCGACTTCCCGGTATTCGCTCAGCTGGCCATCGGGGCCATAACGATATAAACGCTCGATGCTGTCCGGCCGCCGTTCAATCATCAGCCGACCAACCGCATCGTGGCTGAACTGGTAATCGGCACCGTTGCCATTTTCCAGTCTCGTCAGCCAGCCGCGGCAGTTATAGTGGTAACGGCGCGTACGCTGGATGCGGTCGGTGACGCTGACCGGCTGCCCCAGCAGGTTGTACTGCCAGCGCGTCTCGCTGCCGAGCGGGTCCTGGTGTCGGGCCAGCTGGCCCTGCGCATTCCAGTCGAATAGTTCTTCGTTGCCGTCCGGATGCAGTAGCGTCTGCAGTCGGCCGGCACGGTCCCAGCGGTAACGGGTCAGGTGACCTTCCGCATCGGTGCGGTGCGTCAGCTGGCCCAGCGCATCATAGGCGTAGGCGGTGACGCTGCCGGAACAGTCGGTATAGCGCGTCAGCAGTCCCTGTGCGTTCCAGACCAGTTTCACCTCGCCGCCCAGCGCATCGATGACGCATTCCGGCAGGCTCTCTTCCTCGTCGGGATAGTGATAGCGGGTGACGTTGCCCAGCGCATCAATCTGCTGCGTCGGGCGCCCCTGAGTGTCCCAGTGCTGAAATGCCTGACTGCCGTCCGGATAAGTGACCGAGAACAGGCGGCCGCTGTTGCGGGAGTATTGATAGGTGGTGGTGCGCCCCAGCGGGTCGGTCTCGCTCAGCAGGCGGCCGTAACGGTCCCACTCGCTCTGACGCTGCGCACCGCCCGGCAGCACCACGCCGCACAGCTCGCCCCGTTCATAGATAAACACCGATTTTCTGCTGTCAAAGTCGGTGAACTGCGCCACGTTGTCGTCGTCATCCAACTGCCACAATGCCTGCCGGCCATCATCGCGCACCACCCGCCGCATGCCGCCGGCAAAATCATAATAGAGTTCCAACTGCTCGCCGGCGCTGTTGCGGTAGGCCACTACCCGCGGCAGGCCGTCAAGCTCCTGCCAGCGGTACTCGTTCAGCAGGCCGTTGTGGTCCTGATGACTGACCATCAGTCCGTCCTGCCAGCCAAAGCGTCGGGTGACCTCGCCGGCGCGGTTGCTGACGGTCACCAGTTGCCCTTCCTCATCGTAGGCGTAGTGCACCAGCGGCAGCTCGCCATCCGGGGTATGCAGCAGCACCGTGCTCAGACGGGACAGCCCGTTGGCGATGGTCAGGTAGCGACACGCCAGCCGCTGACCGGCGCTGTCGACCAGCTCGGTCAGCCGGCCATGGTCATCGTGGAACAGGGAAACCGCGTTGCCGGCGAGGTCAGTCACCATCTGCAGACGGCTCGGTTGTTCATCGGATAAGGCCGGATAGTGCCAGGCCTGCTCGCTGACGTCGAACACCTGCCAGCTGTCGTCGCTGTTGTGCATCAGCCAGCACTTTTCCGCTTCGCAGTAGGTTTTATGCCCTTTGGGCACCATCGGGAAGGAGACATAGTCGCCGGACGGCGCACGCCACACCAGGCCATCCTGGTAGGTCTGCAGGCTGCTTTCCCAGAACAGGCTCCAGCCACGGCCCAGTACGCTCTCTGCCGGGTTGCCGCTGCGCCAGTAGCGCTGCCACTCAACCGGCAGGCGCGATGGCAGCACAAAGTCCAGCTCGTCGTCACCGGACAGGAGTTTCTGGCCGCTGATGATATCAACCGGCCGGGCGATAATGCCGGCGGCGGTCGTGGCGGTCATCAGCGTGCCGAACCGGCAGGCGGTTCGCCCCAGTTTGTTGATGCCGGGCGCCTTGCTCAGCATTCTGCCCAGCGCGCCCAGCTTGCTGGCCGCGCCGCCGACGCCACCTACCAGGCCGGCAAACAGCAGCGTCAGGTCGGAAATCTTATACACCCAGTCCGGTACTTCCGGTTTTATCGGCAGGGTGGTAACAGTGCCGCCGCCGATGCGCACGTTGGGTGAGCCTTCCATCACCTTGGCGTCACAGTTAGTTTTATCCCCCACGCGCGCCGCCGGCCGGCCGTTGATATACACCTTGTCCGAACCCTGCGCCATCTGCATGCTGGGACCATCCTGCTCGCAGACAACCCGGCTGACGGTGGCGATGGCCGCCGGCTTGCCATTGATGCGCACATCCGGCGAGCCGGTCACTATCTTGCCGGCCGGCGTCAGGCTCCCTGCGCCGGCCTCCGCAATGCCATCTCGCGCCTTGGCCGCCAGCTCTCCGGTGAGATAACCCACCGCCAGGCTGGCGCCCACCAGTAATACACCGACGCCCACGCAGGACGCCGCCAGGCCGGCAACGAACAGCGCCCCCGCTGCCACCGCGCCGGCGGCAGCAATCAGGCCGCCGACAATCGTGCCGCCAATCATCCCGGCCAGCGCATGGGAATGTCCAATCGCATCGCCGACGCGTGCCGCTTCGCTCATGACTCGCCCCTTGGAGGGCTGGATACTCGGGAGATATTGAAGAAAACAGCAGTATTACCTGTTAGCAACACGTTGACGGTGCGTCTGACATGATCAGACGGTGGAATCATGCCGTGCTTAGGAAAAACACTGAGGGAAAAGCCAGGCATTACGCAAAATCCTTTTGCTTCAAGAAGGTATAAAGAATCGCACAAAAAACATGCAAGTCAACCCATCCCGCTAACCCATCCGCCATCATTACCAAATCGAATAATCACCAGTGGCAAATGTCGCTGCCAACCCCGGCGCGACTTTTTTAGATTAATGGCTGCAACGCAACACCTCTGGATAAGGAACCGATTGTGGAAAACAGCCAACAACAAAGCCGCAGAACCTTTCTCAGCCAAACCGGCAAGCTGACCACCGCCTGCGCGGTGCTCGGCATGAGCGGCGGCATGGCGCAGGCGGCCGCGCCCGCCGCTGCCGCCTCCTGCACCGCGCCGGAGCCGATGAACCTCACCGACCGCCACTACCTGCTGAGCGACGTGCTGTTGGAAGAAGGCTTCGAGTACGACGGCGATACGGTGATCGGCACCCGCACCGCGCGTTACACGCTGGAAATCAAAGACGGCAAAATCGCGGCGCTGCACCCGGCCGGCGCAACGCCGCCCGCCGCTCTGCCACGCTATTCGGCGGGCGGCCAGTTGCTGCTGCCCGGCACGCGCGATATGCATATCCACCTGGACAAAACCTTCTACGGCGGCCCGTGGCAGGCGCCGCGTCCACGCCAGGGCAAAACCATCATGGATATGATTGCGCTGGAGCAGACGCTGATCCCCAAGCTGCTGCCGACCTCGCAGCAGCGCGCCGAGGGGCTAATCGCCCTGCTGCAGTCGAAGGGCAGCACGGTGGCGCGCAGCCACTGTAATATCGACCCGGTCAGCGGGCTGAAAAGCCTGGAGCACCTGCAGCGCGCGCTGGAAAATCAGCGCGCCGGCTTCAGCTGCGAGATCGTCGCCTTCCCGCAGCACGGCCTGCTGCACTCCAAGGTGGACGCGCTGATGCGCGAAGCGATGCAGATGGGGGTACAGTACGTCGGCGGGCTGGACCCGACCAACGTCGACGGCGCGATGGAGAAATCGCTCGACGCCATGTTCCAGATCGCGCTCGACAGCGGCAAGGGCGTCGATATTCACCTGCATGAAACCAGCCCGGCGGGCGTGGCAGCCATCGACTATATGATCGCCACCGTCGAGAAAAACCCGGCGCTGCGCGGCAAAGTCACCATCAGCCACGCCTTCGCGCTCAGTACGCTGGATGAGGGACGCCTGGCGGACACCGCCGAGCGGCTGGCGGCGCAGCAGATCGACATCGCCTCGACGGTGCCGATCGGCAGCCTGATGATGCCGCTGCCGCAGCTGAGTGAAAAAGGGGTCTTTGTGATGACCGGCACCGACAGCGTGATCGACCACTGGTCGCCGTTCGGCAGTGGCGATATGCTGGAAAAAGCCAACCTGTACGCCCAGCTGTACCGGGGCTCCGACGAGTTCCACCTGTCGCGCTCTCTGGCCATCGCCACCGGCAACCTGCTGCCGCTGAACGACCAGGGCCGGCGCGTCTGGCCGCAGGTTGGCGACGACGCCGGCTTTATGCTGGTCGACGCCAGCTGTTCGGCCGAGGCGGTGGCGCGCATTTCACCGCGTCGCGCCACCTTCCATCAGGGGCGTCTGGTGTACGGCAGCGTCGCCAAAGCCTGAGGTAAATACGGGCGGCGGCCGCCGCCCGTTCAGGACACCAGCCGCCGGCGGTCGATCTTCTGCAGCCCGACGGACAGCAGCAGGCTCAGCCCCAGCGCCAGACCGAACACCCAGAAAATATCCAGCAGCGGATAGCCGTCAAGATCCCAGCCCTGATGCCGCAGCAGATTCACAATCAGAGCGTGCAGGCCGTAGATCGCCAGCGAATGGCGGGAAAATACCGCCAGCCAGCCCACCGGCTGCGCCAGACAGTTTTTAAACCACACCAGCAGCGATACCGCCGCAATAAACACCAGCGGGGTGGCGTACAGGTAGTAGGTGGCGGCAAGGTTGCCGTTAATCAGCGACTGATGGCGGGTGCCGAGGATAATCAGCGCCACGCTGCCCACCAACCCCAGCGCCGCCAGCAGGCTGACGCCGCGCCGCCCGGTATCCATCATGCCGATCGCCCGCCCGGCCAGCGCATACAGCAGGTAGTAGAAGGTATCGCCGGCGATATACAGGTTGGCCGGCAGCAGGTGTACGCCGTCGACGGCGAACTTATCGCCGTTCGGGTTGGCCAGCACCGCCAGAATCAGCAGCGCCGCCGCCAGATAGCGGCCGGACACCGGCTTGACGTTGATCAGCGGCGACAGCAGATACACCACCACGATGGCGTAGAAGAACCACAGGTGATAGAACACCGGCTTTTGCAGCAGCGTACGCAGCGAAGGCCAGAAACCGATATGAGTGAAGCAGGCGATATACGCCAGCGCCACGGCGCTGTAGAACAGGATACAGCCGCCGATGCGCACGAAGTGTTTGCGGTTGGCGCTGCGCTCGCCGAAGAACAGATAGCCGGAGATCATAAAGAACAGCGGCACCGCCGCGCGGGACAGGGCGTTGAGCAGGTTGGCGACGTCCCAGGCCAGGCTGCCCACCTTATCCGGCGTGGTCAGCACCGCGGTGGTGGCGTGGATCATCACCACCATCAGGCACGCCACGGCGCGTAAGTTATCTATCCAGCCAATTTTATTGCTCATCCGCACCCTTGCATGTCGTTTTATCGTTAACCAGGTTACCGCGCAGGGTATAGCGTGCGGATGGGGGCGACAAGCCCCGGGCGTACTATCGGATTAGACCTAACGGTCTTTATCAAACACAAACGCAATATGGTCGTCGTCCAGGTAGCGGATCGTCACGTCGCTGCCTTGCTGCACCTTCGACGAATAGAAGGCCGGGATGGTCTCTTTGCCTTCCACCTCTTTGGTGGCGGCGCCTTCCTGCCACGACAGCCGGTAGCGGATATTGATGCTGCCGTTATCGTTGGAGCTGCGGTAATGCACCTCTTCCACGTGCGCCAGCAGCTCCCGTCCCTGGGCGTCTATCTTGTGATCGCGGTAAAACAGGTGGGCGATATAGGCAAAAAAACCCGCAAAAATAATCACGGAAATAATGATCGCGAACTTCATAAATATATCCCTCAGCCTATGATTGTCAGGCCGTTAAACTGCGACATGATCTGCCCAACCTGCACCATTGCCTGACCAAACTCCACCCGTCCCTCTTTGGTCGAGAGATCAAAACCGGTCTTGTCGAATTTCATCGTTGCCAGACCGAGTTTACCGCCGACGGTCACGGTCGTGGAATAACCCTCCGTCACCACCTTCGCCGCCGTGAAATCGAACGAGAACATCGACACGGTCTCTTTATGGTCTTTATACTCAAGCGCCGCCGGCGTTTTGATGCTGACCTTCACCTTACTGTCGATGGTAATCATCTGTGGTGAACTGATGGTAATGCCTTGCTTCGCCTTCTGTGTCCAGGAACCCTGAATATCCGTATCAACCGCGCCGGTAATCTTCTCCGTCAGCAGGCCGCCAAACTCATTGAGGATATCCCCGGTCACCACGTTGTGGCGCTCTCCCGTCACCTTATCAAACCGTTTTCCTTTCAAGAAAGAGTCCATGCCGGCCTTATAGCGACGCGTCACCTTTTCCGACACGATCTGCTCTTCCGTACCCACCGTTTCCACCTTGCGTACGCCGGTAATCTTCAGCTCTTCGCCGCCGCTGGTGATCTCTGAATGACGGCCGTTGGTGATGGTGACCTTCTCGCCGTCTTCAAACGTTTTGGTCTCTTTCTTGGTCACCGTGGTGGTGCGCGTGCCGTGGTAGGTGAACCTGGCGTCACCGAACACCTCGTCCTGCTGCTTTTTCTGAATGGTGGTGGTGCGGTTGCCGTCAACGGTCACCGTTTTATCGTTCTCCACCGAAATATTCATATCCTTTTCGGCGTGCAGCTGCACCATCTCCGAGCCGGCCTTGTCCTCAAAGAACAGATGGCTGGAGTTGTCGCTGTGGCCGTCCTTGGAGCGGGTCATAAAGCCCATCATGGTGGCACCGGCGGGCAGCGCCCACGGCGGCATGCTGGCCTCGTTATACACCCGGCCGGTGACTATCGGCCGGTCCGGATCGCCGTTGATAAAGTCGATCACCACCTCGTCGCCGACGCGCGGGATCTGCACGCCGCCGAAGCCCTGGCCGGCCCAGGCGCTGGAGACGCGCACCCAGCCGGAGCTGGTGTCGTCGCCCTTGGCCTGCCGGTCCCAGTGGAACTTCACCTTGATGCGGCCATATTTGTCGGTCCAGATCGATTCGCCCTGCGGCCCCACCACCCGCGCGGTCTGCGGGCCGTGGGTACGCGGCCACGGCGTGCGCTGCGGCGAGCGGTACGGCGTATCGGCGGGGATCACCGTCATATCGATGCGGTGCACCGCCTCGTCGCCGCCGCTGGCGTAGCTGTTCTCCTCCAGATCGTAGCTGGCGCTCAGCACCAGATACTCGCCGCTGTCACTGACGAACGGCGGGTTCAGCAGCGTAAAGGTGCAGCCCGGCACGATGCCCAACGCGGTGGCGGTGGCGCTGATGCGCTGGTGCTCCGCCTGCCACTCCTCCTGCCGCACGCGGGCATAGAACTCGCCGTCGCCGTGCTCGACAAAGTGTCCCGGCCAGTCATAGTAGTCAATCTGCCCCGGCTGCGGCGAGCTGGGGTTCTGCCGCGCCTGAAACAGCCAGGCGTTGGGCTTGCGGAAATCGTAGTCGTCGATGCTGTAGATCCCCGGCGTCACCCGCTCGGAGATCGCCCACTGGCCGATCCCCTCCTCGCCGGTGCTGCCGCCGGACGGCGTGGCGTGGTAGGGGATCGCCTCATAACCGCTGAACGGCTGATGCTGCTGCGGCGCATCGTGCAGCACCAGCGTGTGTTTATCCGCCTCGTGGCGGAAGAAGAAGTAAATCCCCTCCAGCTCCATCAGCCGGGAGATAAAGTCGTAGCTGCTTTCCTGATACTGCACGCAGTACTCCCAGCTGCGGTAGCTGCCGGAGAGCTGCTCCTCCACCTGCACGCCGTACTCCCCGAGCACCGTTTTGACGATATCCGGCACGCGCTGGTTCTGGAAGATGCGCTGGTTGCGGTCCCGCTTCAGCGGCCACAGGTCGGATTCCATCGTCAGGGTGTAGACGGCGTAGCGCGCACCGTTAATGTCGGCGCTGTGTACGTTGACCGAGGTGACCTTACCGTTGAGATAGCGCGGCGCGGACAGCAGCCCCTGCGTCGGGATGGTCAGGGTGATCGGCTGACCCAGCATCGCCCGGCGGTCCAGCCGGGCGTCGGTGCTGAGCAGCATCACCTGCAGCTCGAACGAGTGTGATACCTGCTCCACCCCGTTGAGCTTCCAGAACTTCAGCCCACCGGCGCCCGCCGGCGTTGTCACAGTAATACGGTCAAACATAAACGGCTTCTCCCCAAAACTAACACGATCATGGCCGGCGGCGCTCAGGGCGCCAGCATCAGCACCTTGAACTGGCTGGGCACCACGCGCATCCCGACGGCGTTGGTCGAGTTCTGCAGGCTGACGCTGGTCAGCCGGGTGGCCGGCGTGCCTTTAAGCAATACGGTAAAGGCGCCGGTGAGGTGGCGCGACGGCCCCATCACCGTGCCCGACGCCACGCCGGTGGCGACGCCCGCGTTATCGCCGTTGGTCAGCGGCGTCACCGTCGCCATATTGTGCGCCGGCATGCCCATAAACAGGATGTTCAGCGCATTGGGGATTGCCGTCGGCCCCATAGCGATATCCGGGTAGGGGATCGGCGTGGGCGTCGGGGTCGGCGTCAGACAGACGTCGGGAAACGCCAGATCGACGCCCATCAGTTGGCAGTTGGCAAACATCGCGGCCTCCTCAGCCCATATGAATCTGTTCTGAATCGATTTTGGTGATCGCCTTGGAGGTAATCACCGTGTTGTGCGCATGCAGACGCGCGTAATCATCGGCGCGAATATCTAGCTGCCCGGCGCGCAC
The DNA here is from genome assembly GCF_000330865.1 of Serratia sp. FGI94. NCBI lineage: Bacteria > Pseudomonadati > Pseudomonadota > Gammaproteobacteria > Enterobacterales > Yersiniaceae > Serratia > Serratia sp. FGI94. Next base: position 49,341 of record NC_020064.1, on the reverse strand, counting down.
CTGCTCGGTATTACGGGTCTGGCGGAACAGGTTCTGGCTGACCTGCGTCACCGTCTGCCATACCGATTCGGCGCGCTTGCCCACCGTACGGGTCAGGCTGACCCAGGCGGACAGCTTGTCGCCGCTGTAATTCATTTCGCTGATATGGCAATCGCCCTGCCCGGCGCTGACGCGCAGGGCCTCGCTGCTGAGGCTGAGTTCACCGCTGCTGCGGATATGCAGGTCGCCCGGCACGCTCAGCTCCGCCGCCGCCGGGTTGGCGCGCTCCAGCACCGCCAGCAGCCACACCTGGTTGTCCACCCCGGCAATCAGCACCCGGTCGCCCGCCTGCGGAGCGATCACGCAGCTGGCGGCGCGCTGACAGTGCCAGCCGCGCCCTTCGCTCTCCACGCTCAGGCTGCCGTCGGCAAAGCAGTGGGTGACGGTGCCCGCGCTCTGCAGCGGCGGCGCCGCGCTGTGCGCCAATTGATGGTTGATATTGCTCATCTGCTCACTCCTTAACGGCGGCGGTAGGCTGAATGCCCCGGCGATCGGCTCGTTCACCAGACGACAACGCGCAGCAAGAGGGTCAATCAGGGATGCCGTTCACTAACGGCAAGTGCGCGAATGCTCACTTTATCCACAAGCCTCCGCCGACAACAACTGCCAATGTCACAGCATCGTTACCTTATTGTTATCACATTGCTTATAAAACAATGTGACAGAAGCCGATCGCCGGACAAAAATTCAGCATATTCTTAGAGAGAAAGCGCACATAACGATGAGAAAAGGCAAAACGCCCAGCCTGCGTAAGCAGACTGAGCGCGGATAAGGCGGGGAAATGCGGAGATCAGGCGTCGAACAGCCCGCTGTCGCGCAGCAGGTGCTGATTGCCTTTACGGCGGGTAAAGCCGCTGCGGTCGAAGAACTCCAGCACCTGAATCGCCAGCTTGCGCCCGACGCCCAGCCGATCGCGAAAATCGGCGGCGCTGGCGCCGCCCTGGCTGGCGTGCAGCTCGCGGATCAGCGCGGCGAACTGCGCCATCCGCTGGCTGAGGTAGTAGCGGTCGACCACCACCGCGGTCACATGGCCCAGCTGCGCCGCCTTGCGCAGCGTGGCGCGCACCTCGGCCTCATCGGCCGCCAGCTCCGTCGCCAGGTCGCGCACCCACCACGGCGCATCGCCGAACAGCGGCGCCATGCGCTGCCACAGCGCCAGTTCCTGCTCGCCAAAGGCCAGACCGTGCTCCGGCAGATGCAGCCAGCCGCGGCTGTTGTGCAGCGCGCCGGCCGCCTGCAGCCGTTCGATCAGTAAAAACGCCAGTGCCTCGTCCAGCGCCGGCAGCGCCATGCGCCGCAGACGCGCGCGCCCGAGGCCCAGCTGATCGCCATGCTGCTGATGATACTCCGCCAGCACCTGCAGCAGGCGTTGCTCCGCCTGACGGGCGTTGTCCAGCGACAGCGCCCTGCCGCCGGCCGTCAGCACCTGATGCTCATCCAGCAGCTGCGTCAGCCGCTCGTCGCTCAGCTGGCGCCCCCAGCCGAAGGCCGCCACGTCCAGCGGACCCTGCTGCAGCTGCAGCACCAGCCGCTGCGCGTCATCCTGCGCCTGCGCCGTCTGCGCCAGCCAGTGCAGATACGCCGGCTGACGTTTACCGCGCTTCGGCGCCGTCAGCGCCAGTACGCGGGCGGCGCCCAGCGTTTCGCGCGCCGCGATATCGCGCAGCACCAGCCGATCGTCTTCCGCCAGCCACAGCGGACGATCGAGGATCAGCTCCGCCAGTGAGTCCTGCAGAAGCGACACCCGGCCGGTGATATGGCTGGCCGCGTGGTGAATATGCAGCGGCTGCCAGTGCTTCAGCCGCTGATCCTGCTCCAGCGTCACCAGTACACGCTCCGCCCGCAGCGCCGGCCGCTGCGCCAGCAGCCAGTCGCCGCGCGTCACGTCGCTTTTACTGACGTCGCCGCTGATGTTCAGCGCGATGCGCTGCCCGGCCTGCGCCTGCTGCGCCGGCTGGTTCTGCGCATGCAGCCCGCGCACCCGCACCGGCACCTCCTGGCCGCTCAGCCACAGGGTGTCGCCCACCGCGACGCGGCCACCGAGCGCGGTGCCGGTCACCACCAGCCCGCTGCCCTTCACGCTGAACGCGCGGTCAACCGCCAGGCGGAAACGACGCGTCAGCGCATGTTGCGCCGGCGTCAGCGCCAGCAAATGGGCGCGCAGCGCCGCAATCCCCAGATCCTGCGCCGCGGCGGTAACAAACAGCGGCGCATCAGGCCAGCCCTGCTGCGCCAGCTCGGCCTGCACCTGCGCGGTGACTTCCGCCAGCCGCTCGGCATCGACGCGGTCGGCTTTGGTCAGCGCCACCGTCAGCGCCGGGCGGCCACTCAGGCGCAGAATCGCCAGATGTTCACGGGTTTGCGGCATCACGCCGTCATCGCAGGCCACCACCAGCAGCGCATGGTCGATGCCGCCGATGCCCGCCAGCATATTGGCGAGGAATTTTTCGTGCCCCGGCACGTCAATAAAGCCCAGCACCCGCCCGTCCGGCTGCGGCCAGTAGGCGTAGCCGAGATCGATGGTCATGCCGCGGCGTTTTTCTTCCGGCAGGCGATCGGCGTTGATCCCGCTGATCGCCTGCAGCAGCGTGGTTTTGCCATGGTCGACATGGCCGGCGGTGGCGATAATCATGCTTGCAGCGCCTCCGTCAGCGCCGCTTCCTGCGTCAGGCAGCGCAGGTCGAGCCACAGTTTGCCGTCGTTGATGCGGCCGATCACCGGCTGCGGCAGCGCGCGCCACGCCTGCGCCAGACGCTCCAGAGTCGCGCCGCGGCCGTCTTGCGGCGTGAAGGTCAGCGCATAGCTCGGCAGACGATCCACCGGCAGCGAACCGCTGCCGATCTGCGACCAGCAGGGTTCGGCCTGCAGCGTAAAGCGGCCGGCATAGTGCGGCGACAGCTGCGCCAGCAGACGCTCGGCGGCGGCCTGCATCTCCTGCTGCGGCCGGGTCAGCATGCGCAGCGTCGGTAGCTGCTGCGCCAACAGCTCCGGCTGCTGATACAGGCGCAGCGTGGCTTCCAGCGCCGCCAGCGTCATTTTGCCGACGCGCAGCGCACGCTTCAGCGGATGCTGCTGCAGCTGCGCGATCAGCGCTTTCTTGCCGACGATAATCCCGGCCTGCGGCCCGCCCAGCAGTTTATCGCCGGAGAAGGTCACCAGATCGACGCCGTCGGCCAGCAGCCGCTGCGGCATCGGTTCCGCCGGCAGGCCGTACTGCGTCATATCAATCAGCGAACCGCTGCCCAGATCGGTAGCGGTCACCAGGCCGTGCTGCCGCCCCAGCTGCGCCAGTTGCGCTTCATCAACCGCGGCGGTAAAGCCCTGCACGCAGTAGTTGCTGGTGTGCACCTTCATCAGCAGCCCGGTCTGTTCGGTGATCGCCTGCTGGTAGTCTTTCAGATGCGTGCGGTTGGTGGTGCCCACTTCCACCAGCTGGCAGCCCGCCTGGCGCATTACGTCGGGGATGCGGAACGCTCCGCCGATCTCCACCAGCTCGCCGCGCGACACCACCACCTGCTTGCCCGGCGCCACCGCCGCCAGCATCAGCAGCACCGCCGCGGCGTTGTTGTTGACGATGCAGGCGTCTTCCGCGCCGGTCAGCTGACACAGCAGATCGGCCACCGCGCGATCGCGATGGCCGCGGCCGGCACCGTCCAGATCGTACTCCAGCGTCACCGCCGCGCCCATCACCCGGCCGATGGCCTCGATCGCCGGCTGCGCCAGCTGGGCGCGCCCCAGGTTAGTGTGCAGCACGGTGCCGCTGAGGTTGAATACCGTCTTCAGCCGCGGCTGCTGCTGTTGCGCCAGCCGCGCCTGCAGCGCCTGCGGCCAGTCGTCGCACCACGCCGGCAACCGTCCCTGCCGTTTAATCGCGTCGCGGGCCTGCGCCTGCATCTGCCGCAGCAGCTCGCCAATCAGCGTCTGGCCGTGGCTGGCCAACAAAGGTGCTATCGCCGGGTCGCGCAGCAGGCGGTCAATCGCCGGCAGCCGGCTGTAAAGAGATTGGGCTTCAGTGCTCATGGTTGCTCGGTGTCAGGTGTGTTCAGGGTTGTCTTCAGCAATAACGGGGCGCGTCCGGCGCGCCCGTCGGTCGATCAGGGAGGCGAGGTGCGGGCAAAGCTTTCGCGGGCGAACAGACGTTCGGCCAGCTTGACCAGCGCCGGGCGTCCGACGCACCAGTTGGGCAGGATACGGCGGAAGTTGAGATAACCCAGCGCGCAGCCGGCGGCGATATCCGCCAGCGTCAGCTGCTCGCCGTTCAGCAGCGCTTTTTCCTGCGCCAGCGCTTCCAGCGCATCCAGTCCCTGTTGCAGCTTGTCGCGCTGCCGCAGCATCCAGGCTTCATCCTGTTTGCCCGCGGCGCGCAGGCTCTCGCGATACAGCAGCGACGCCGCCTCGGTCACGCCGTCCGCCAGCGCTTCGCCGCGCCGCACCCGCAGCGCCAGCGCGCGGTCGTCCGGCACAAAGCGCGGCCCGGCGGGCAGCAGCTCCAGATAGTCGGCGATCACCCGCGAGTCATAGAACGCCTCGCCGTGCTCATCGAGCAGCACCGGCACCTTGGCCAGCGGGTTGTGCTCGCCCACCCGCGTCTGCGCCTCGTAGGGCGGATCGTTGACGAACTCAAACGCCAGCCCCTTTTCCAGCAGCAGCACGGAAATCTTGCGGACAAAAGGGCTGGTATAACTGCCGATCAGTTTCATCTTCCCTCCCGTGGGCGGCGGGCAGACAGCGCCGGTTACTTCACCGCCAGCGTATCAACAATGCGTTGCACCAGCGCCTGGTGCACCGCCGGCTCTTTCGCCGGCGACAGCATCTGCAGCGTAATCACGCGTTTATTGAACACCGTCAGGACAATGGTGGAAACCACTTTTTGCCCGTTAACGCTCTGTTCGGTATCCAGCCGGCGGAACTTTTGCTTACCGACGGTAAAGTTCTCTTCCTTGGTCTTCTCAATCTGCTTATAGCGGCCGGACAGCTCGGTCATCATGCTCTGCATTAGCTCATTGAGCATTTTGTCGCTGTCGTTCAGCTTCATCCCCGTCGGCGGAATCACCTCGGAGGAGACGGCGCTCTGGCGCGACTTGCCATTCAGGAAACGCTGGATGGTCGACGTATGGTCGTTAATGATGCCGCTGTTTTCCGTTTGATCGCTAAAACCGGACGGCAGCTCAAAGGTCAGTTTCCCCTGCTGCAGCGAGACGCTCAGCCCCGGCAGCGGTGCAGGCTTCGGCTTTGGCGCCGGCTGGGTCGCCGTCGGTTTCGGCGCGGGCTTCGGCACCGTCGGCTGTTTGGTATCCGAATCATCACAGGCGCTCAGGCCGGCAATCAGGGCCGCCGCGGCGGCAAACTTCACGATCTTTTTGAACATCATCCCTTTCCTTTCGCTTTACGCGCTATGGCGTAAACGTAGCAAGACGCCAAGGCGAATGCCAGATAAGACACGGGAAATAACCGAGATGCCAGCAAAATCATGCGTCTGCCGCCGGCTCCCGCTTTACTCGCCCGGAAACAGGAACGGGTTGATGCTGCTGCGGGCAAAGCCCTCGTCTTCCATTTTGGCATCGAGGATCAGGCTCGCCAGATCGTCGGCCACCGCTTCCACCTGCGGATCCTTCTCCTGATAGAGAATTTTCATATAGGTGCCGCAGTCGCCGCAGCTTTCCGCCTTCACCGCCGCCTGCTCGCTGTCCAGCGACCAGTAGTTCAGATCGCGCGTCTGCTCGCAGTTGCTGCACTTCACCCGCACCACGTGCCACTCGCTCTCGCACAGGTTGCAGTGCAGGTAGCGCAGGCCGTTGACGGTGCCGATATGCACCATGCTGGAGACCGGAATGCTGCCGCACACCGGGCAGAACTGGCGGTGTTCGCCGTATTCGGCGCGCGCCTTGCCGGGGATCTGGCTGGCCATCTGCGCCCAGTACAGCGACAGCGCCGCCCAGATAAAGGGCGCGTTCTCACTGCCCACCTGCGCGAATTCGCGGTTGAGCAAGGCGGTCGCCATCTGCTCCAGCTCCTGCTCGGCGGCCTTTTCCAGGTTATCCAGCACCGCCAGCACGTGCTGCGGCGCCTGCGGGCGCAGCTCAGCGATCAGCGCCGTCAGCAGCGTGCGCCAGTGCGCGCTGCGCGGATAGACGCTGAGATCGAGCGGCGGTTTGCCGCGTTCGGCGCCCTGACGCAGCGCGTCGGACAGGTCCAGCTGCAGCGGGTGGTCATGCAGCGCATGCTGCTGCGCCTCGGCGATGGCGGCGGCGAAGTGGAGGTAATCCCCCAGCGGGTGATCGGCCGCCAGCTGACGCAGGCGTTCAGCGCGGCGGGTGTACAGGCTTTTCAGATTCGCGAAAAGTAACGGCGGAATTGCTTCCGCCGTGTGTGGCTTTTCACGCTGTGCCCCTAACTGCTCTTTAGGAACAATGCGGATACTCATCAGGGTTTATTTTCCTGTCGTTTTTCGCGGACCTCACGGTACCAGCGCGGGTGGTGTTTCTTGGCCCAGGCGGCCGGCACCCAGCCTTCGACCATCGCGGTGATGGTGCCTTTCACCCACAGAGCGGCGTAGACGTGCACCATAATCACGATAATCAGCCCCACCGCCGCCAGCGAATGCACCAGCAGCGCGATGCGGATCAGCGGGATGGAGAAGGCCGGCGCAAAGTAAGGACGCCAGATAACGATGCCGCTGGCCAGCAGCAGCAGCAGGCTGATAATCGCCGCCCAGAAGACGCACTTCTGGCCGAAATTATAGCGCCCGGTGTCGCCGACTTCCTCGTTCATCGCAATCTTGTGGATGTTCTTGGCCCAGAGGATATCTTCACGGTTGATCAGATTATGCTTCCAGTAACGCAGGAACATCAGCATAAACGCGGCAAACATGATCACCCCGGCGAAGGGGTGCAGAATGCGCGCCAGCTGCGGCGTGCCGAAGATATTCATCAGCCAGTTAAAGGACGGGAAAAAGAACCCGAGCCCGCTGATGGCCGCCAGAATAAAGCAGAACGCCACGATCCAGTGGTTAATCCGCTCCGGCGCGCTGTAGCGCTGAATTGGCTTTTCCTTCCTCATTTGCGCGTCTCCTCATCGTGCAGCTCGTCGTTCTCGTCCTCTTCGACGCGGTTCGGGCCGACGCCGACATAGTGGAAGATACTCGCTGCGAAGGTGGCGGCAAAGCCGATGGCCGCCAGCGGTTTCCACACGCCTTTCCAGAACGTCACCGCCGGACTGATCGACGGGTTGTCCGGCAGGCCGTGATACAGCTGCGGCTTGTCGGCGTGGTGCAGCACGTACATCACGTGCGTGCCGCCGACGCCGGCCGGATCGTACAGCCCGGCGTTCTGGTAGCCGCGCGTCTGCAGTTCGCCCACCCGCTCGGCGGCGACGTTTTTCATCGCCTCTTTAGTGCCGAAGTGGATGGCGCCGGTCGGGCAGGTTTTCACGCAGGCCGGCTCCTGGCCGACATCAACGCGGTCGACGCACAGGGTGCATTTGTACACCCGGTTGTCGTCCTTGTTCATGCGCGGCACGTCGAACGGGCAGCCGGCGATGCAGTAGCCGCAGCCGATGCAGTGCTCCGACTGGAAGTCGACGATGCCGTTGGCGTACTGGATGATCGCCCCTTCCGACGGGCAGGCCTTCAGGCAGCCCGGGTCGGCGCAGTGCATGCAGCCGTCCTTGCGGATCAGCCACTCCAGTTTGCCGCTGTCGTCCATCTCCACTTCGGAGAAACGCATCACCGTCCAGGACTTGGCGGTCAGATCGGCGGGGTTGTCGTACACCCCGACGTTGTGGCCGACCTCATCGCGGATGTCGTTCCACTCGGAACAGGCCACCTGACAAGCTTTGCAGCCGATACAGGTGGTGACGTCAATCAGCTTCGCCACTTCCGCTTTGTCGTCGCGGGCGCGCGGCGCCGGCGTCAGGCCGTTGGTGGCGGATTTACGAATGATGTCTTGAGATTGCATTGCCATAACTCGTCTCCGTTACACCTTTTCCACGTTGACCAGGAACGCCTTGAACTCCGGCGTCTGCGTATTGGCGTCGCCGACAAACGGCGTCAGGGTATTGGCCAGGAAGCCTTTTTTCGCCACCCCGGTGTAGCCCCAGTGGATCGGGATGCCGATGGTATCGACCTCCTGACCGTTCACCTGCAACGTGCGGATACGCTTGGTCACCACCGCCTTGGCCTTGATATAGCCGCGGTTGGAGCTGACTTTGACCGTATCGCCCTGTTTGATGCCTTTCTTCTGCGCCAGTTTTTCGCCGATCTCCACAAACTGCTCCGGCTGCGCAATGGCGTTGAGCCGCGCGTGCTTGGTCCAATAGTGGAAGTGCTCGGTCAGACGGTAGGTGGTGCCGACGTACGGGAACTTGTCGGATTTGCCCATCGTCGCCAGATCGTCTTTAAACACGCGCGCCGCCGGGTTGGACACCACCTTCGGATGCAGCGGGTTGGTGCCGAGCGGCGTTTCAAACGGCTCGTAGTGTTCCGGGAATGGCCCTTCCGCCATTTTATCGATGGCGAACAGACGTCCCATGCCTTCCGGCTGCATGATAAACGGCCCGACGTCGCTGTCCGGCGCGGCGGTGCTGTAGTCCGGCACATCCATCCCGGTCCACTTGGCGCCGTCCCACTCCAGCATCTGACGCTTCGGATCCCACGGCTTGCCGGACGGATCGGCCGAGGCGCGGTTATACAGAATGCGGCGGTTAAGCGGCCACGCCCAGGCCCAGTCCAGCGTATTGCCGAGGCCGGACGGGTCGGCGTTGTCGCGGCGCGCCATCTGGTTGCCTTCCGGCGTCCAGCTGCCGGCGAAGATCCAACAGCCGCTGGCGGTGGTGCCGTCGTCGCGCAGATGGGCGAAGGTGCTCAGCTGCTGGCCTTTTTTCACCAGAACCTTGCCGTCGGCGTCGAGAATATCCGCCAGCGCCTTGCCGTTGCTCTCCTGCGCCACCTCTTCCGGCGACGGATTTTCCGGCGTCAGGTAGTCCCAGGTCATGTTCAGCACCGGCTCCGGCGTCGCGCCGCCGTCGCGCGCGTACATCTCGCGCAGCCGGCTGAAGATGCCCGACAGAATTTCACCGTCGTTCATCGCTTCGCCCGGGCCGTCGGCGCCCTTCCAGTGCCACTGCAGCCAGCGCGCGGAGTTGACTATCGAGCCGTTCTCCTCGGCAAAGCAGGTGGACGGCAGGCGGAAGACCTCGGTCTGAATCTGCGACGGATCCACGTCGTTAAACTCGCCGTGGTTCTGCCAGAAGTTGGCGGTTTCGGTATTCAGCGGGTCGATGGTCACCAGGAACTTCAGCTTGGACAGCGAGGCAACGACCTTGTTTTTGTTCGGGAACGACGCCACCGGGTTAAAGCCCTGGCAGAAGTAGCCGTTGACCTTGCCCTGCGCCATCATTTCGAAGTACTGCAGGACGTCGTAGCCTTTGTCCCACTTCGGCAGCCAGTCAAAGCCCCAGTCGTTCTCTTTCTGCGCCTTGTCGCCGTAGAAGCTCTTCATCAGGCTGACGAAGAATTTCGGGTAGTTGCTCCAGTAGTTGACCTGCCCCGGCAGCAGCGCCTTCGGCGTGTTGGCGTTCAGGTAGCCGTTCAGATCGGTCTGCTGTTCGGACGGCAGGGTCAGGTAGCCCGGCAGGCTCTGCGACAGCAGGCCCAGGTCGGTCAGCCCCTGAATGTTGGAGTGGCCGCGCAGCGCGTTGACGCCGCCGCCCGCCATGCCCATATTGCCCAGCAGCAGCTGGATCATCGCCATGGTGCGGATGTTCTGCGCACCGACCGAGTGCTGCGTCCAGCCCAGCGCATACAGGAACGATGCGGTGCGGTCGTGGGCGCTGGTTTCGGCGATGTATTCGCACACCTGCAGGAAGTCGGCCTTCGGCGTGCCGCAGATATTCTCCACCACGTCCGGCGTATAGCGGCTGACGTGCTCTTTCAGCATGTTCCACACGCAGCGCGGATCCTGCAGCGTGACGTCGCGCTTGGCGTAGCCGTTTTCGTCCAGCTGGTAGTTCCAGGTGGTTTTATCGTACTTGTGGTTGTCGGCGTCGTAACCGCTGAACAGGCCGTCTTCAAAGGCAAAATCTTCCCGCACCAGCAGGCTGGCGTTGGTGTAGGCCTCGACGTACTCGCGGTTAATTTTGTTATTGGTGATCAGGTACAGCAGTACGCCCGACAGGAAAGCAATGTCGGTGCCGGAACGGATTGGCGTATAGAAATCCGCCACCGATGCCGTACGGGTAAAGCGCGGATCGATCACAATCAGCTTGGCTTTATTGTGAATTTTGGCTTCCATCGCCCAGCGGAACCCCACCGGATGCGCTTCTGCCGCATTGCCGCCCATCACGACGATCAAATTCGCGTTCTTAATATCCACCCAGTGGTTGGTCATCGCACCGCGACCAAATGTTGGAGCAAGACTTGCTACCGTTGGTCCGTGTCAGACGCGCGCCTGGTTGTCTACGGCCAGCATGCCGAGAGCGCGGGTGAATTTTTGCGTTAAATAGCCGGTTTCGTTACTGGCGCCTGACGCGCACAGCATGCCGGTGGACAGCCAGCGGTTAACGGTGGCGCCCTGTTCGTTGGTGGCGACGAAGTTGGCGTCGCGGTCCTCTTTCATCAGCTTGGCGATGCGGGTAAAGGCGTCGTCCCAGCTGAGGCGCTGCCATTTATCAGAGCCTGGCGCGCGGTATTCAGGGTACTGCAGACGGCCTTCGCTGTGGATGAAATCCACCAGGCCTGCGCCTTTCGGGCAAAGCGCGCCGCGGCTGACCGGATGATCCGGATCCCCTTCGATATGGAAAATGCTTTCTTTTGCGTTCTTGGCGCCGTCGCCAAGGCTGTACATCAACAACCCACAGCCGACGGAACAGTACGTACAGTTATTACGGGTTTCACGGGCGCGCAGCAGTTTGTACTGCCGGGTTTCCGCTAACGCCGCTTCCGGGGTGAACCCCAGCGCGGCCACCGTCGTCCCTGCCATACCGCCAGCGCAGATCTTAAAGAACTGCCTTCTGCTGACCTGCATGGGGGGTCTCCTTCATCGCGTAGTCACATTGTTTCGAGTGCGCCTGCTTCACGCCGGGCGTGGAAGCGCTAATAATGATCGTTGTTATATTAATAACGTTATAACCCCCGTATATTACCATAGCGATACCGGGGTTGTTATAAAGCCGTGCTCTGTCAGTGAACAATATAGACACAATATGACACAAAAGTGAGACATTGATCACACTCATGAGTTGCGCAAAAACCGCACAAAACAAGGGGCATTGATAATCATTTTCAATATCATTTAATTAACTATAATGATCCGACTGCTTACGCGGTGCTTACATTCTTGCGCCGCCCTATCACACTGGAGACGATGATCATGAGTTATTCACTGCCATCACTGCCGTACGCCTATGACGCGCTGGAACCGCACTTTGACAAGCAGACGATGGAGATCCATCACACCAAACACCATCAGACCTACGTCAACAACGCCAACACCGTGCTGGAAGCCTACCCGGAACTGGCGTCGCTGAGCGTTGAAGAGCTGATCAAAGACCTGGATAAAGTTCCGGCCGACAAGCGCACCTTTATGCGCAACAACGCCGGCGGCCACGCCAACCACAGCTTCTTCTGGAAAAACCTGAAAACCGGCACCACCCTGTCCGGCGATCTGAAAGCCGCTATCGAGCGCGACTTCGGCAGCGTGGAGAAATTCCAGGAAGAGTTCGAGAAAGCCGCCGCTACCCGCTTCGGTTCCGGCTGGGCATGGCTGGTGCTGAAAGATGACGGCAAGCTGGCCGTGGTCTCCACCGCCAACCAGGACAGCCCGCTGATGGGCGAAGCCGTTGCCGGCGCCTCCGGGTTCCCGCTGATCGGCCTGGACGTGTGGGAGCACGCTTACTACCTGAAATATCAGAACAAACGCCCGGACTACATCAAAGCATTCTGGAACGTGGTGAACTGGGACGAAGCCGCAGCGCGTTTCGCCGCCAAGAAGTAATCCTTTCATCTCGTCATCATGCCCGCGTCCCGCGGGCATTTTTTTGCTTAAAAAACCGCTAAAGTTTATCCCTGCCATGCCGATGGTTTTTCCCATGGCATCGCTTAAAAAAGGGACAAAAAATGGCGGTATTGCAAACACTGACGAGCCGGTACGTTCATCTCGGCGTCGGAAAAAAACTCACCCTCGGCTTCTTCCTGATGCTGCTGCTGGCAATCATCATCGCCGCCACCGGCATCCACTACCTCACACAGATCGACTCCCGCGCGGAACGCATCAGCTTCAGCAATCAGTTAAACGATCAGATCAACCGGGCCCGCTACAACCGGCTGATGTATCTGCAGGAATACCAGTCGGAGTTCCTGGATAAAAGTACGGCCAATATCAACCAGGTGGATAAACTGCTCGACCGCGGCAACAGCCTGAACTGGGATCCGCAGAGCCGCAAGGACCTGAAGCGGCTGGATACGCTGATCGATGAATACCGCGAGCAGGAACAGAAATTCGTCGACGCGGTGGCCGCCAAAGATGCGGTGCGCCAGAGCTGGAATATGTCGGAGATCCAGCAGCAGCTGGCGCAGACAGAGCGGCAGCTCGGCAGCGGCGCGCTGCAGTTGCCGTTCCTGCGGCTTAACAACCGTCTGATGCAGGTGCGCTACGGCGCACGCGGCCTGCTGCTGAACCGCAACCGCGCAGCCGAAGCGCCGCTATTGGCAGCCATTGAAGAGGTACGCCGCAACGCACAGGCGCTCAATCAGCAGCTGTCGGACAGCCAAAAGCCGCTGCTGCAGCCACTGCTGGCCGAGCTGGACGATTATCAGAACCGTGTCAAAGCCTTCATGCCCGCTTACGAAGCTGAACGGGCTGCGGGCGCAACGCTGGAGAAAACCACCACCGACATCGGCACGCTGTCCCGCGCCTTTCTGCTGGATGAACTGACGCAGACCAATAACGATATCAACAGCGCGCAGTTCAGCATGGGGCTGACGACGCTGATCGCCATTATCGCCGGGCTGCTGGTGTCATGGCGGATGACGCTGCAAATCACCCGACCGCTGCACAACACGCTGGCCATCGCCCAGCGCATCGCCACCGGCGATCTGCGCCGGGTGGAAGTCCCTGAACGCCGCGACGAACTGGGCAAACTGCTGCAGGCGATGGCGACCATGAACCAGAACCTGCGCGATATGATTGAAAAAATCCAGCAGGGCGTCGGCCAGGTTTATACCGCCGCCGGTGAAATCTCCGCCGGCAATACCGATCTTTCCTCGCGCACCGAGCAACAGGCGGCGGCGGTGGAAGAAACCGCCGCCAGCATGGAGCAGCTGACCGCCACGGTGAAACAGAACGCGGACAACGCCCATCACGCCAACCAGCTGGCGTCGGACGCCTCCGATACCGCTCAGCAGGGCGGCAAGCTGGTGGGCAGCGTGATCGCCACCATGCGCGATATCTCCAGCAGTTCGCAACGTATTGCCGAAATCACCACCCTGATCAACGGCATTGCTTTCCAGACCAATATTCTGGCGCTGAATGCCGCCGTTGAGGCGGCGCGCGCCGGCGAGCAGGGCCGCGGCTTCTCGGTGGTGGCCAGCGAAGTGCGCAGCCTGGCGCAGCGCTGCGCGCAGGCGGCCAAGGAGATCGAAGGGCTGATCGGCGAGTCGGTCAACCGCGTGCAGAACGGCACCCGACTGGTGGAAGAGACCGGCAGCACTATGGAGCAGATCGTACAGGCCGTCAGCCACGTGCGCGATATCATGGCGGAGATCGCCTCCGCCTCCGACGAGCAGACGCGCGGCATCGACCAGATCGGCCACGCGATCGCCGAAATGGATCAGACCACGCAGCAAAACGCCGCCCTGGTGGAACAGTCCGCCGCCGCCGCCGATTCGCTGGAAGAGCAGGCGGAAATCCTGCAGCAAAGCGTGGCGGTGTTCCAGCTGGCGGACGCGTCGTCTCCCGGCGTTACGGCGACCGACGCGCCAACGCCGCGCCCGGCCAAGCCGGCGGCCCCCGTCCAGAACGAGCAGGATAACTGGACCACCTTCTGACCGTATCGCCGCCCCATTTTCGGGGCGGCGTCTCTGTTCCTTCCGGCTCACTCAGGCTATGCTAAGCCGTGTTCTGAGCCAGGAGGCCCCCTATGCCCAACCCCGACGTCTATATCGGCCACATTCAGGCCTATCCGGGCGGACGCCCGAGCGCGATCGCCAAACGGCAGGTCGACGGCGCCCTGCCGCTGACCCCGCTCGGCCTGGAGGGCGATCAGCAGGCGGAAAAAAGCTACCACGGCGGCCCCGATCGCGCGCTGTGCCACTACCCGATTGAACATTATGACCACTGGCGGCAGCAGTTTCCGGCGCAGGCCGGGCTGTTCAGCCCGCCGGCATTCGGCGAAAACCTCTCAACCCGCGGCCTGACCGAGCACAACGTGTTTATCGGCGATATTTTCCGCTGGGGCGAGGCGCTGATTCAGGTGACGCAGCCGCGCTCGCCGTGCTTCAAACTCAACGATCATTTCGACATCGACGATCTGTCGCTGCTGATGCAGCAAAGCGGCCGCTGCGGCTGGCTGTACCGGGTGATTTCGCCCGGCCAGGTAAGCGGCGACCTGCCGCTGGAGCTGGCGGCGCGCTGCAGCGAGGTCACGGTGGCCGAGGCGGTAAGCATCGCCTGGCATATGCCGTTTGACGAGGAGCAGTATCGCCGCCTGCTGTCGGCGGCCGGGCTATCCGCCAGCTGGAGCAAAACCCTGCTGCTGCGCATCCGCAGCGGCAAAATCGAAGATTTTAACCGTCGTTTGCTGGGCCGCTGACGAACGGCGGCGAGGAAGAGGCTCCGCGGGGAGGAGTGACGGGGCGCACGCGTCGCCCCGCCGGGGATCAGAAGGCTTTTTTCGCGTAGCCGGTGACCGCTTTCAGGCCCATTTCACGGCCCAGCGCGGTCATCGGGTGCACCACCACCAGCCCACGCACGCTTTTCTTCAGCGCGCCCATATCGGCCTGCTCTTTTTTGGTGATTTCACGGCTGAACGGCAGTTTTTGCAGCTTCTGCGCTTCGCCGCTCAGCTTTTCCGTACGCACGTTTTTCAGGCGCTCGATCTCCGTTGCCAGCTTCTCTTTTTCCTTGCTGTGCTGCGCGATCAGCTCCGGGTTGCCCTGCTGGATCACCTGCACGTCTTTGTGGTTCAGCGCGTCCAGCTGGTCGCTCAGGCGCTTAATCTCTGCCTTTTCTTTCTCTTTCATTTCTCTGACCTGAAGTGCCGAACCGGCACGTTTAAGGAGGGTTTGCTGCATTGTAGCAAAATGCGCGGCCGGTTACCCGGCGGGATGCGCGGACGCCGTTACGGGCGCCCGAGCGGGGAGAGGCGCGACGGCTGTTTGGCGCCGATGCCGGCAATCAGCGCGGTCACCGACAGCACCATGGTGGAGCGCACCATCTGCTGGTAGCGCTGCTGCTGCATCGCCAGCAGCGCTTCATCCGCCTCGCCGGGCGGCAACAGCGCCGGCTGCGGCGGCAGCGCGCTGACGCAGTGCAGCTCGCCGAACGGCCCGAGGATTTCATCATCGACAAAGCGGTACTCGGCGCCGTCGTGGTTCAGCTCTTCACGCAGCGCCATCAGCAGTTCGGCATCCTCATACTCATGGCGCGCGATCACCCCCAGGCCATACATCAGTTTCAGCCGCACCGACAGCTCCCCCAAGGGACCGGCGCCGGACAATAGCGGCTCGACGGCGTACTTCACCGCATAGTCGTCCTTGCGGAACACCTGCACCACCAGTACGTTCAACGCTTCCGCCAGCAGCTCTACCGCCGCGATCAGGAAGCTGCGTACCGTTTTGCCGGCGTTCAGCTTTTCCAGAACCTGGTTTTCAAATGCCTGTGCTTCTTCCATTGTCGCTGTTCGAAAGGCGTGGGGGAGGGCGTCAATGGCGAACTCGGTCTGCTGGAGCGCAGCACGCTGCGCCCGTGTGTTCATCATCACGCGCTACTTTTGCATGGCGTTATACACAGCTACGGCCTGTTCCACAACCTCGCCGTCCTCCGGCAGACCGGAAATTTGCGCCAGCGCGGCTTTCGGCCCGCGTTCACTCAGCAGTTGCGCCAGTTCCTGCGCCTGCGGATCCTGGGCGCTGCGGTAGTGCATGGCGGCGGCGATGCCCTGAATCAGGTTGGCGTGCGGCAGGCCATACTCCAGCGTGCCCAGCAGCGGCTTGATCAGGCGGTCGCCGGCGCTCAGTTTACGCAGCGGCTGGCGGCCCACACGCTCGACGTCGTCGTGCAGGTAAGGGTTTTCAAACCGGCTGAGGATTTTTTCGATATAGGCCGCGTGTTTTTCCGGCGCAAAGCCGTAACGCTTGATCAGCACCGCGCCGCTCTCCACCATCGCGCCCTTCACCACCTGGCGCACCGCCGGGTCGAGAATCGCGTCGCGGATGGTCTGCAGCCCGGCCTGCTGGCCCAGATAGGCGGTAATCGCATGGCCGGTATTAAGCGTAAACAGTTTACGTTCAACAAACGCCATCAGGTTATCGGTCAGCTCCATGCCGGCAATCGCCGGCGGCGCGCCCTTGAACTGGGTCTGGTCGACAATCCACTCGCTGAAGGTTTCCACCGTCACCGCCAGCGGATCGTCGCTGCCCGCTTCCGCCGGCGGCACGATGCGGTCCACCGCGGAATCGACAAAGCCGACATGCTGCTCCGCCCACGCCTGGTCGTCCGCCGACAGCACGGCAAAGACCTGCTGTTTCAGCTGGCTGGTGCCGCGCACCATGTTTTCGCAGGCGATAATATTCAGCGGCCGCGCATTGCCCTGCCGGCGGCGTTCGCTCAGCCCTTTGGCGATCGTGCCGGCAATTTTGGCCAGGATCTGCGGGCCGACGGCGGTAGTGACGATATCGGCGTCGGCGATCAGCGCCACCGCGTCATCGCTGCCGCTGTTGACCGCGCTGACGTTGTTCACCGTTTCCGTGCGCTCCTGCTCGCCGACGATGCGCACCGGGTAGCTATGGCGTTGATTGAGCGCGTCCAGCACCGTCTGGTTAACGTCGGCGAAAGTCAGTTCGGCATGCGCATCGGCCAACAGTTTGCCGATAAAGCCGCGGCCGATATTACCGGCGCCAAAATGTAATGCTTTCATAATGATAACCTTCTTAAATATGACAAGGGCGCAGCCTGACGCTGCGCCCCTATGGGATTTAGTCTTTCTTGCCGCCGAGCAGCTCCAGCACTTCCTGCCGGCTTGTGGTATTTGCCAGCCGCTCAATCACCGTGTCGTCGTCCAGCGCATTGGTCAGGCTGGTAATCACCTGGATGTGCTCGTTATTGCGCGCAGCAATGCCGATCACCAGGCGCGCCACCTCGTCCTCTTCGTCGCCGAAGCGCACGCCCTGCGGGTACTGACAGAACACCACCCCGGTGCGCAGCACGCGGTCTTTGGCCTCAATGGTGCCGTGCGGCACGGCGATGGATTCGCCCAGATAGGTAGAGGTGAGTTTTTCACGCTCCAGCATCGCCGGCACGTATTCCGCCTCGACGTAGCCACCTTTCACCAACTGCTCGCCGGCAAAGCGGATCGCCTGCTCTTTATCGCTGGCTTCCAGGCCGAGGAACACGTTGCCCTCCCCCAGTTTGAACAGCGCCGGTTCGTCGTCGACGACGCTCTCATCAGGCGCGGCCGTCACCGGCTGCGGCTGGGACGCGCCGCCGTCGTTGGCGGCCAGCAGGCGCGCGGTCAGGTCGCTGTACAGATTGCTGTCGAGGAAGTTGGTCAGCGAGATATGCTGCGCCTGCGGCGCATGACGCATTGCGCGCTCCGTCAGGTCGCGGTGGGTAATCACCAGATCCACGTCGTCCGGCAGGTTGTTGATGGCGCTGTTGGTGACCGAAATGCGGGTCAGCCCGGCATCGGCCACTTTCTTACGCAGCACCCCGGCGCCCATGGCGCTGGAGCCCATGCCCGCGTCGCAGGCCACGATGATTTTGCGTACCGTGCTCAGGTCGCCGTCCAGCGCGGCGCCGGCCGCCTGGCCGCCTTTCGCCTGTGATTTCATATCGCGCATCCGGCGGGTCGCTTCTTCCAGATCGTCCTCTTCTTTCACTTTAGAGGTTTTCAGCAGGAAGCCGGCGACCACAAAGGAGACCACGAAGGCCGCCAGGATTGCCGCCAGGTTAGCGAAATAGGCGCCCTTCGGCGTCATCGCCAGCACCGCCAGAATCGAGCCGGGTGAGGCCGGAGACACCAGACCGCCGTTCAGCATCGTCAGCGTGAATACGCCGGTCATGCCGCCGAGGATCACCGCCAGAATCAGGCGCGGGTTCATCAGCACATACGGGAAATAGATTTCGTGAATGCCGCCGAAGAAATGGATGATCGCCGCGCCGCCGGCGGACTGTTTGGCATTGCCGCGGCCGAAGAACATATAGGCCATCAGCACGCCCAGCCCCGGGCCGGGGTTGGCTTCAATCAGGAAGAAGACGGATTTGCCGGCCTCGGTCGCCTGCTGAATGCCCAGCGGCGAGAAGATGCCGTGGTTGATGGCGTTGTTCAGGAACAGGATTTTCGCCGGTTCGACGAAGATCGAGGTCAATGGCAGCAGGTTGTGCACCACCATAACGTGTACGCCCGCCGCCAGCAGTTTGGACAGCGTTTCCACCAGCGGCCCGATGCCGAGGAAGGCCAGGATCGCCAGCAGCATGCCGATAATGCCGGCGGAGAAGTTGTTCACCAACATCTCGAAACCGCTCTTAATCTTGCCGTCCACCCAGCGGTCAAAATGCTTGATGGCCCAGCCGCCCAGCGGGCCGGCGATCATAGCGCCAAGGAACATCGGCATATCGGCGCCGACGATCACCCCCATGGTGGTGATTGCGCCGACCACGCCGCCGCGATCGCCGCCCACCAGCTTACCGCCGGTATAACCGATCAACAGCGGCAGCAGGTAGGTGATCATCGGGCCGACCAGCTTGCCCAACGTTTCGTTCGGCAGCCAGCCGGTAGGAATAAACAGTGCGGTGATGATACCCCAGGCGATAAACGCGCCGATGTTCGGCATCACCATATTGCTGAGGAAACGACCAAAGTTCTGCACTTTGACCTTAATGTCTGGTGAAAGCATAAAACACACCCCTATTGTGAAGCGGTAATAGCATTACGCGCCGGCGAATAAGAGCGCGCATTATTGTTGTTACGTTCCAGCCGCTTGGTGCTGTCTGTGAGGCGGACTCTAGCACGCTCGATTGACAACGCGTACCCGATGAAAATTTTGTGATACAGATCACCCAAAGAGGCTATAAACACCACCATTAATAGTGATCACGATCACAATTACCGCGTGTAAAAAAGCAACGCTGCCGCCATAACGAGCCAAAAACGCTATTTTTTGTGATTAAAATCACATTTTAATTTTGCATCTTTGTTTTTATATTGTGATGTTTATCACATTTTATTTTCGGCACGATGCGGCCTGAGCAACCTCCCCACGTCGGCAGGCGCCAGCGCGAGGAAACGGGCCGTTTAGCCGTAATAAAGTTACAACGCGGGATTATCGTGAAGTGTAGTACAGAAATGGTGGGGAAAACCGCGCGGCATGGTTGCCGGGACGATAAGCCGCCCCGGCGGATGGGTCGATTAGCGCACGATATTCTGTAGGGTCTTCTGCGCGTTTTGCAGGTCCTGCTGCTTGGCCGCCAGATTAGTCATCATGGCGTTGTACTGCGCGACCTGCTGCTGATTGCGGAACTGCACGCCGCCGTTGTTAAAGCTGACCTGATTCCCCTGCGCCTGCAGGAAGTCGCCCACCTGCACCAGCTCCTGGATAAAGCCGGCGGCGGCCGGGATGGTCGGCATCAGCGCATTGGCCGGCGCGGTGACGATTTTGTCGTAGGCCTGGTTATACACCGCCTTCAGATCGTCCGGCTGCTTCAGCGCCGCTCTGGCGCTGTCCGCCTGCGACTTGGCGGTCTGTATCTGCTGCCCCAGCAGGTTGAGCGCGCCAATCGACTGCTGCAGCCCGTCGCGCTTGCCGATATAGTCCTGCGCGGTGCGGATCTGGCTCACCTGATCGATAGCCGGCGTCAGGCTGGCGTCGACGGATTTATTTAACTGCTGTGAAAATGCGACTAAAACCGCGTAATCGCCGGCATAGTTGCCGAACTTCTGCTTCTGGTCTTCGCTCAGCGTCGGTATTTTCGCGCCGCTGCGCATTACGGTGTTTTGCAGATAGTCGATAAATGCCTTACGCTGCTCCGGCTCTTTATCGCCGCAGCCAGCCAGCTGCATCACCACCAACAACGCTACGATCGGCGCCAACCAGCGCATCACGCCCTTGCTCTGAGTCCCTACCGCCATGTGAAATAACTCCCGTGATAAACGTGTCTTTTCATCAGCTTCCTGCCTGTTGCCGCTCCCTGCGACTTTAAGAATAGATCAACTGCCCGCGCTTTGCCGATTCCCGCGGCAAGCGGCGTAAAAAAGGCGCCCGCAGGCGCCTTTAAGGTTAATGACAAAACCGCCTGATAGATCGAGATACCCGGGCCTAGCGTAACGAGGGGCGCTTCGGCGGCTTACGCCGCTACGACCCCATCGCCACGCTCTCCCTAATAACCGGCTTGGTCAGCAGTCTGCAGGCACCTTGATTTCTCACCACACGGGCTTATTGCAGGACGGAAATATCCGCCACCTGCAGGAACAGCTCACGCAGTTTGCTCAGCAGCGTCAGACGGTTAACGCGCACCTCTTCATCTTCCGCCATCACCATCACGCTTTCGAAGAACTCGTCGACGGTTTCACGCAGCGCCGCCAGCTCCACCAGCGCGTCCTGGTAGCGGCCTTCGGCGAAGTACGGCTGCAGTTTGTCGCGCAGCACCACCAGGTGCGTCGCCAGCTTCAGCTCCGCCGGCTCTTTCAACACCGACGCGCGCACCTGATCCAGCAGGGTGTCGGTCGATTTGGCCAGGATGTTGGAGACACGCTTGTTCGCCGCCGCCAGCGCCGCCGCTTCGTCCAGCGTACGGAAGTGGCTCACCGCCTTCACGCGGGCGTCAAAGTCCGCCGGTTTGGTCGGACGACGCGCCAGCACCGCCTGGATGGTGTCGACCGCGTGGCCTTCTTCCTGATACCAGGCACGGAAGCGGCCCAGCATAAAGTCCACCACCTCATCCACCACCTTGGCGTTGGTCAGCTTGTTGCCGTACAGACGCACCGCCTCTTCGGTCAGGGTCTGCAGATCCAGCGGCAGGTTCTTCTCAACGATGATGCGCAGCACGCCCAGCGCCGCGCGACGCAGCGCAAACGGGTCTTTGTCGCCTTTCGGATGCTGGCCGATGCCGAAGATGCCCGCCAGGGTGTCCATCTTGTCGGCAATCGCCAGCGAACAGGCCACCAGCGACTGCGGCAGCGCATCGCCGGCAAAGCGCGGCTGATACTGCTCGTTCAGCGCCACCGCCACGTCTTCCGCCTCGCCGTCGTGACGCGCATAGTGCATGCCCATCACGCCCTGGGTGTCGGTAAACTCAAACACCATATTGGTCATCAGGTCGCACTTCGACAGCAGGCCGGCGCGGGTAGCGTGGTTGACGTCGGCGCCGATCTGGCCGGCAATCCAGCCCGCCAGCGCCTGAATGCGGTCGGTCTTGTCGCGCAGGGTGCCCAGTTGCTTCTGGAACAGCACGCTGTCCAGCCGCGGCAGGTTGTCTTCCAGACGCTGTTTACGGTCGGTGTTAAAGAAGAACTCGGCGTCCGCCAGGCGCGGGCGCACCACCTTCTCGTTACCGGCGATGATTTGCTGTGGATCTTTCGATTCGATATTGGCGACGAAGATAAAGTTCGGCAGCAGTTTGCCCGCGGCGTCATACACCGGGAAGTACTTCTGGTCGCCCTTCATGGTGTACACCAGCGCTTCCGCCGGCACCGCCAGGAATTTCTCCTCGAACTTCGCCGTCAGCACCACCGGCCACTCCACCAGCGACGCCACTTCTTCCAGCAGGCTGTCGCTCAGATCGGCCTTACCGCCAATCTTTTGCGCCGCCAGCTCGGCGTCGCGCTTGATGATCGCCTTGCGTTCTTCGTAGTCCGCCACCACTTTGCCACGTTCCTGCAGCACCTGCGGGTACTGGTCGGCGTTATCGAGGGTGAACGCCGGCTCGCCCATAAAGCGGTGGCCGCGTACGGTGCGCGCCGAGTCGATGCCCAGCACGGTGCCCGGGATCAGCTCATCGCCCAGCAGCATGGTCACGGTGTGCACCGGACGCACGAACTGGGTCTCCTGGTCGCCCCAGCGCATCAGCTTCGGCACCGGCAGCTTGGCCAGCGCGTTGCTGACCATTTCCGCCAGCAGCTGCTGTGCGGACTGGCCTTTCACCAGCGCGCGGTACAGCAACCATTCGCCTTTATCGGTCTTCAGACGCTCGGCCTGATCGACGCTGATGCCGCAGCCGCGCGCCCAGCCTTCGGCCGCTTTGCTCGGCTTGCCTTCGGCGTCGAACGCCTGCGCAATCGCCGGGCCGCGTTTTTCCACTTCACGATCGGCCTGCGCCGCGCTCAGGTTGGCCACTTTCAGCGCCAGACGGCGCGGTGCGGCAAACCAGCTGACTTCACCGTGCTCAAGGTTGGCGTTGTCCAGTTCGGCGCTGAAGTTGGCGGCAAAGGATTCCGCCAGTGAACGAAGAGCCTTCGGCGGCAGCTCTTCCGTGCCGATTTCCACCAGGAAAGTCTGTTGAGTCATGGCTGCCTCTTAGTTCTCGTTCTTTTTACACATCGGGAAGCCCAGCGCCTCGCGGGAGGCGTAGTAGGCTTCCGCCACGGCTTTGGTCAGCGTGCGGATGCGCAGAATATAGCGCTGGCGCTCGGTGACGGAGATCGCCTTGCGCGCGTCCAGCAGGTTGAAGGTGTGCCCGGCCTTCAGAATGCGCTCATAGGCCGGCAGCGGCAGCGGTTTTTCCAGCGCCAGCAGCTGCTGAGCTTCTTTCTCATACTGCTCAAAGCAGCTGAACAGGAAATCCACGTCAGCGTATTCAAAGTTGTAGGTCGACTGCTCCACTTCGTTCTGATGGAACACGTCGCCGTAGGTGGTCACGCCCAGCGGGCCGTTGCTCCACACCAGATCGTACACGCTGTCCACGCCCTGGATATACATCGCCAGACGCTCCAGACCGTAGGTGATCTCGCCGGTGACCGGCTTGCACTCCAGGCCGCCGACCTGCTGGAAGTAGGTGAACTGGGTCACTTCCATGCCGTTCAGCCACACTTCCCAGCCCAGGCCCCAGGCGCCGAGCGTCGGGTTTTCCCAGTTGTCTTCCACGAAGCGGATATCGTGAATGGTCGGATCCAGACCCAGCTCTTTCAGCGAGCCCAGGTACAGTTCCTGAATATTGTCCGGTGACGGCTTAATCACCACCTGGAATTGGTAGTAGTGTTGCAGGCGGTTCGGGTTTTCCCCGTAGCGGCCGTCGGTCGGACGGCGGGACGGCTGCACATAGGCGGAGGCCATCGGCTCTGGACCCAGCGCACGCAGGCAGGTCATAGGGTGAGAGGTACCCGCGCCGACTTCCATGTCCAATGGTTGAACAATGGTGCAGCCCTGGCGCGCCCAATAGTCCTGCAGTGTCAGGATCAGGCCCTGAAAGGTCTTGGTATCAAACTTTTGCATGTTAGATTCGCACGCGATACAAGTGGATTTAGATGGAATGGGCCAGTATACCCGTTGACCGTAAGATATACAGCCAGAATCCGGCCTCCGGTGTAAATCAGCGTGCAAAAAACGCGTTTTGCGCACCAACACGGCGCATCGGCGCGCTGAAAGCGCATTTTCTGCTGCGGCATTCGCCCGCCCGCGCCGCAGCCGGCGCGCGCTGCGCCGTTTGTCGCCACGGCTGGCACCAATCTTGCTCGCTGCCTGAGGTTTCCCACGCTCAGGAGGTTGTGCCATGCAGGCAGACAGTCGCTATCGCTACCGCATTTTCGCCATGATGTTTTTTATCGCGCTGATTAACTACGTCGATCGCGGCGCGCTGTCGTTCGCCGCCAACGACATCGCCCGCGAGTTCGGCTTCAACAAGACCCAACTGGGGGCGGTGCTGGGCTATTTCGGCTTCGGCTATCTGCTCGGCTCGCTGTGCGGCGGCGTTCTGGCCGACCGCGTCGGCAGCAAAAAAGTCTGGCTGCTGGCCGGCGCGCTGTGGTCGCTGCTGGAGATCGCCACCGCCTGGGCGGGTGAGCTGGGCGTCGCGCTGTTCGGCGGCTCCGCGCTGATGGGCTTCGCCGCCCTACGCATCCTCTTCGGCTTTGCCGAAGGCCCGGCCTACGCGCTGATGAATAAAACCATCGGCCACTGGTCGCCGCGCAAAGAGCGCGGCTTCGCGCTGGGCATCGGGCTGCTGAGCACGCAGATCGGCTCGCTGCTGACCGCGCCGCTGGCGGTCGGGCTGCTGCTGCTGACCGACGACTGGCGCAGCATGTTTATGCTGCTCGGGCTGTTCTCGCTGCTGGCGATTTTGCTGTTCGCCGCCTGTTTTACCGATACGCCGGAACAGCACCCGAAGGTTAACGCCGCCGAACTGGCGGTGATTGGCGGCGATCGTCAGGAAGATGACGACCATCAGACGCCGCTGCCGTGGCGGGCGTTTTTCACCAACCGCACCCTGGTGTTCAACGCGCTGGGCTACTTTTCCTTTCTGTATGTCACCTTCGTGCTGGTCACCTGGGGGCCGAAATACCTGCAGGACAGCTTCCATTACGACCTGCACGCCCTGTGGTACGTGGCGATGATCCCGTGGAGCGGCGCCTGCTTCACCGTGCTGCTCGGCGGACGCATCTCCGATGCGCTGCTGGCGCGCAGCGGTAATCTGCGGCTGGCGCGCAACCGGTTTGCCGCCGTCACGCTGCTGCTGACCGCCGGCTGCTTCCTGCTGATCCCGTTTATGCAGTCGCCCACGGCGATTATTGCGCTGATGACGCTGGGTAATGCGCTGAACGCGCTGGTGAACAATGTCTACTGGTCGGTGGTGCTGGACGTGACGCCGAAAGCGTCGGTCGGGGCCTACAGCGGCATCACGCTGGCCATCGCCAATCTGGCGTCAATCAGCGCGCCGATGCTCAGCGGCTGGCTGGCGCAGCAGCACGGCTACGGCGCGATGTTCTTCGCCACCGCGCTGGTCTCTTTCTGCAGCATGCTGTGCATGACCCGGCTGCAGCCGGAGAAGAAAATCGCCGGCCGCACCCCGCTGCCCGCAACGCGCGGCGAAGCGCCGCGCCAGGCGCATTAAAAGCGGGCGCTGACGCCGACGTTGTACATCACCTGTTCGCCGCTGCTCAGGCCGCCGGTCTGCGAGACGGTGGCGAACGCCGCCACCCGGTCGTTCAGCGGCAGATTGGCCCCCAGCGTGACGTCGACCCAGTTTTTATCCTGGCCGGCGGCATCACGGGTAAACGAGGTTGAGGTCGACTTCAGGCCGCCGCCGGCGCGGTACACCTCGTCGCCGAACTGATGCTGATAGCTGATCTCGGCATACGGGTTAATCACGCCGAGGTTGCTGTCCAGCCGCCAGCCCAGCGCGCCGATCTGCGAATGGTAGGTCTGGTCGTTAAAGCGCATGGCGGTGCTGTCGTTGCCGTCTTCGCTATAGCCGGAAACGTTGCTGTAGTCCCAGGCAAACTGCGCCATCGGCCCGGTGCTCAGACTTGAGGTCAGCGGGAAGTCATAGCCGGCGGTGACGCGCGCGCCCCACTGTTTGCCGGAGGTCGAGCCAGTTTCGCTGCGCGTCAGCGGGCCAAGCTGCACGCTGCGGCGAATATCGTCGTAATCCAGCCTGGCGTAGTGCAGATCGGCGTTCACCCAGCCGTGCTCAAACACGTCCAGCGAGGTAAAGGCGGAAAACAGCACGCCGCGCGCCTGGTAGTCATAGCGGCTGGAGGGCTGCTGATCGTCATTAGCGCCGGAGATCAGCGCGCCGATCAGCCAGCGATCCGTCAGTTGGTAATCCACCCCCAGCGTCAGGTTGTGGGTGGTGGCATTGCCGTCGCCGGCCGCTTTATTGTCGGCATAGTCATAATGCTGCCCGGCATAGCCGCCGAATATTCCCAGCGCTCCCTGCGGGTTGCCGCCGCTGCGCAGCTGCTGAAAACGGCTGTCGAGGGTGGCGCGGCTGTCACGCGCCATCGCCGCCGTCGCCTGCGTCAGCGCCGCCGCCTGCGCCGGGCCGTCCAGCACCGCCTGAATGTAATCGGCGATCAGCAGATGCGCCTGCGGGCTGGGGTGGAAATGGTCGGCGAACAGGAAGGCCTGGCCGTCGTTAAAGCCGGGCGTCGCGGAGCGGCATACCGCCGACGATACGCCGGCCGGACACGCCATGCCGGCGGTATTGCTGAAGCCGAACTGCTGCGGATTGGCGATCACCTCGCCAAACAGCCGGTTGACGTCGGCGCGCACGATGTTGCCGCCGCCCTGCGCCAGCAGCTGGTCCTCGCTGCGGTTGTAGAAGTCGGTCAGCTGGCCCGCCTGCACGCTCAGGCTGTCATAGGCGGCGATCAGCTGCGCGGCGATCGCCTGCTGCATCTGTGGGTCGCTGCTGCCCTGCTGCGCCGCCGCGCTCAGCGCCCGGTGAATCGCCTGCTGCCGCGAAGCGGCGTCCGGCGTCGCCACCGCATTCAGCGCCGCATAGGCCGCCTGCAGCGCCGCGTTCTGCACCGGCGCCAGCGCCTGCTGCACAATCACTTCCATCAGCTGCGGGGTAAAGCCGATGTTCGGCACCGTCGGCACGATCACCGTGCCGGCGCCGGCATCCAGCAGCGACCGCACCTGCAGCGCCGCCGCGGCGGCGCTGTTATAGCTGACCTGCGGCGCGCTGGCCGGGTTTAACGCCGCCGCCGCCAGATCGTTGCCGCCGATCCAGTGGATATACAGGCCGTTGGCGTCGGCGCGGCCGTGGGTCTGGCTCAGATAGCGCTGCACCTGATCCTGAGTATTGTCCGCCGGATTCAGCGCCGGCACCGCCACCGCGCCGCCGGCCGCATAGTTGTCGCCGCCGAGATCGGACGCCAGCAGCGCCGCGCCGATGCGCTGCGCCAGCGCTTCGTCATACAGTTGATGCTGGCTGCCGTCGTAGGTGTAGCGCCCGTTGTTGCCGCTGTCGCTCAGGCTGTCGCCGAACACGTACACCCGCTCGGCGGCCGCGGCGGACGCCGTCAGCCCGAGAACTAAAGCCACCGCCAGCGCTGCCCTGCCGGGAGCGCCCATTATTTTTAGAGGCATGAATTGACTCCTGAGAGTCTGTAACGATAAAGAAAAAACCCGCGTATTTTTTAACCACTTTTATCACGGCACTGTTATAAATATTGCCGGCTTTTCCCCTACGTCAAGGCCGCAGATAATAAAACAATCAGAGACTTGCCAGATGTACGGTTTAGGGCAATGATAACTGTAAATATATACACTACATCATTCGCGCTGCAGCAAGGCGGCAAAGGAGAGAATCCCGATGCGCTGACTCCGGTCAGTGATTCGGGTGACCGAGCGCAGCCAACGCACCTGCAGCTTAAGGTATGACGGGTATACACAGTAAAAAGGAGCCTTACATGACTGACCAACGCTGCGGCTGGGTGACCGCCGATCCGCTGTATCTGGCCTATCACGACCATGAGTGGGGCGCGCCGACCACCGACGCGCGCGAGCTGTTTGAAATGCTGTGTCTGGAGGGCCAGCAGGCCGGGCTTTCCTGGATCACCGTGCTGAAAAAACGCGAGAATTACCGCCGCGCCTTCCATAACTTCGACCCGCAGCGGGTTGCCGCCATGACCGAGCAGGACGTGGATCGGCTGCTGCAGGACGCCGGCATCATCCGCCACCGCGGCAAAATCGAGGCGATCATCACCAACGCCCGCGCCTACCTGGCGATGCAGGCCGCCGGCGAGGAGTTCGTCACCTTTATCTGGAGCTTTGTCAACGGCCGGCCGCAGCTGAATCAGTGGAGTGAGCTGGGGCAGGTGCCGGCCAAGACGCCGCAGTCGGACGCCATGTCGAAGGCGCTGAAAAAACGCGGCTTCAAGTTTATCGGCTCCACCATCTGCTACGCCTTTATGCAGGCCAGCGGGCTGGTGAACGATCATCTCACCAGCTGTCTCTGCTACCCCAAAACGCGGTGAATAATGCGAAAGGATGCGCTTTCAGAATTCTGGACATAGCCAGCGTGGACGTTTTGCCGGATAACAAAGGCGCCTAAAAAGGAACAAAAAAAGCGTTTGTCGCGCCTGGTCGGAACTGCCGGCCGGAAAAGACGTCATACTAGCGCGCCGCACGGCGTTTTCACGCCAGCGACGGCCCAACGGCTAGGTTTAAGCGCTTCCCGATTGGAAATATGCGCACAGATTTTGATGCACAAAAGGAAATAACATGAAAAAACGCGTTGCGATTATCGCCGCCGCCGTGGCGATGACCATGGCTCTGTCGGCCTGTACCACCAACCCTTACACCGGCGAGTCTCAGGCTGGTAAATCCGGCGTCGGCGCCGGCCTGGGCGCGGCGTTGGGCGCCGGCATCGGCGCGCTGTCATCCTCGAAGAAAGACCGCGGCAAAGGCGCGCTGATCGGCGCGGCGGCCGGTGCGGCCCTCGGCGGCGGCGCAGGCTATTACATGGACGTGCAGGAAGCGAAACTGCGCGACAAAATGCGCGGCACCGGCGTCAGCGTAACCCGTCAGGGCGACAACATCGTGCTGAACATGCCGAACAACGTCACCTTCGATACCGACAGCAGCACGCTGAAACCGGCAGGCGCCAATACCCTGACCGGCGTGGCGATGGTGCTGAAAGAGTACCCGAAAACCGCGGTTAACGTTGTCGGCTACACCGACAGCACCGGCGCGCGCGCCCACAATATGAAACTGTCGCAGCAGCGCGCCGACGGCGTCAGCAGCGCGTTGATCACCCAGGGCGTCGCGGCCAACCGCATCCGCAGCGTCGGTGCCGGCCCGGACAACCCGATTGCCTCCAACAGCACCGCCGACGGCAAAGCGCAGAACCGCCGCGTGGAAATCACCCTCAGCCCGCTGCAGTAACCGGCGGCTGTTCGCAGCCAACGCACCTGCATTGCTGTATGACGAGCCGGGCAACAAGCCCGGCTCTGGTGCGCGACCGCCGCGCACTGTGTTAGTCTCCTTGGCAATAAATCTACTGGGGGATTGATTGTGAGCAGTGTGAAAGCTTCGCGCGCGACCGGGCGCGCCACCATCAGCGACGTGGCGCAGCTGGCCAAAACCGGCAAAACCAGCGTGTCGCGCTACCTCAACGGTGAACAGCACCTGCTTTCCGACCCGCTCAAACAGCGTATCGAACAGGCGATTTTGCAGCTCGACTATCGCCCCAGCCAGATGGCCCGCAGCCTGAAAGGCGGACAAACGCGCCTGATCGGCCTGATTATCGCCGATATCACCAACCCCTATTCCGTCGACGTGATGCGCGGCATCGAAGCCGCCTGCCGGCAGCACGGCTTTACCCTGCTGGTGTGTAACACCAATAACGAAGTCAATCAGGAACAGCACTACCTGCAGCTGCTGAGCAGCTACCGGGTGGAGGGCATTGTGGTGAACGCCGTCGGCATGCGCGAAGAGGCGCTGTCGCAGCTGCAGCAGTCGCAGCTGCCGATGGTGCTGATCGACCGCAAGATCCCCGACTTTGCCTGTGACGTGGTCGGCCTGAATAACCACGAAGCCACCGCCATCGCCACCGAACACCTGGTGCAGCAAGGGTTTGAGGCGATTTTGTTCCTCAGCGAGCCGGTCGGCACGGTCAATACCCGACTCGAACGTCTGCACGCCTTCCGCCAAATTATGACGCAGCAGCATGCCGATCTGATCGCCGAGCAGGCGGAAACCCCGCTGAACGACGCCGCGCAACTGGAGCAGACGCTGCGCGATTTCCACACCCGCCGCCGCGGCATGCGCAAGGCGGTGCTGTCGGCCAACGGCGCTCTGACGCTGCAGGTGGCGCGCGCCATGCGCCGGCTGGGCATCCACTGGGGCAGCGATATCGGCCTGCTGGGCTTTGATGAACTGGAATGGGCCGAGCTGGCCGGCGTCGGCATCACCACGCTGAAGCAGCCCACCTACCAAATCGGCCATGCCGCGCTGGAACAGCTGGTACAGCGCATCCAGGGGCGCGATGCGCCGCCTGACGAGCGCGTGTTCTCCGGCGAACTGATCGTACGCGGCTCCACTACCCGTTAATTCCGGTGTTTACCGTGCCGCACCCCGCGTCTTGGCTGCATTGTCGTGATTGCGATCATATTTTTACACTCTGAGGCTTTTATATGGAACCGGTTCCATTTAACGTGCCATTAACAGCAGCGGTGGAGATTTCGCCACCTCAGGAGTAAAAATATGAAAAGAGAAGTTATCGTGGTGACCGGCGCTTACGGCACGGATACCGTTCAGCAGCGAGGCGGACAGGCCGCCATGCTGCCGATCATTGCCGACGCCGGCGCGGATGGCGTGGAGATCCGCCGGGAACTGTTCAGCCCCGGCGAGCTGGATAACCTGCCGCAGCTGGCGCAGGAGATCGCACGTCAGCAGCTGTTCGCGGTGTATTCCGCTCCGGAACCGCTTTTCACCCCCGAGCATCACGTTAACCCCAAGCTGCCCGCACTGCTGGCGGAAGCCCAGGCGCTGAAAGCGCGCCGGCTGAAACTCTCTTTGGGCCATTACCAGCCCGGCTTTGACTTCACCGAACTGAAAGTGGATCTGATGCAGCACCCGGTCCAGCTGGTGGTGGAAAACGACCAGACCGCCGACTGCGGGATTTTGTCGCCGATGAACGCGTTTCTGCACGCGGCGGAAGACAACCAGCTGCCGATCAGCATGACCTTCGATATGGCCAACTGGCTCTGGGTGGGGCAAGACCCGCGCGCCGCGGCCGAACGCCTGGCGCGTCACGTCGGCTATATCCACGTTAAAGCCGCGGTCCAGGGACCGCGCGGCTGGCGCGCCATCGCGCTGGACGACGCCGGCGACGACTGGCGCCGGCTGCTGGCCCAACTGCCGGCGGACGTACCGCGCGGCATCGAATTCCCCCTGCAGGGCGACGACCTTGAAGCCGTTACCCGCCATTACGTCAACCTGTTACGCGCGGAGTAATCACCATGAGCACACTGACAGCACAGCGCAATACCTCTCTGGACGTCGTCACGCTGGGTGAAGCCATGGCGATGTTCGTCGCGGCGGAAACCGGCGATCTGGCGGAGGTGGAGCACTTCACCAAACGCATCGCCGGGGCAGAGCTGAACGTCGCTATCGGCCTGGCGCGCCTTGGCCTGCAGGTTGGCTGGGTCAGCCGGGTGGGCAACGACACCTTCGGCCGCTTTACCCTGCAGCAGTTGAAAAAAGAAGGCATCAACTATCAGCAGGTGACGGTCGACGGCCAGTATCCGACCGGGTTCCAGATTAAATCCAAGAACACCGATGGAACCGATCCCACCGTGGAATACTTCCGCAAAGGCTCCGCCGCCAGCCATCTGTCCACCGCCGACTTCAACCGCGACTACTTCGGTGCGGCGCGCCACCTGCACCTGAGCGGCGTCGCCGCCGCGCTCTCCGGCCAGTCGCTGGCGCTGAGCCACTTCGCCGCCCATGAAATGCGCGCGATGGGCAAAACCATTTCTTTCGATCCCAACCTGCGCCCGGTGCTGTGGTCCAGCCAGCAGGTGATGATCGAACAGCTGAACAAACTGGCGTTCGCCGCCGATTGGGTGCTGCCGGGGCTGAAAGAGGGGCAAATCCTCACCGGCCAGTCAACGCCGGAAGGCATTGCCGACTTCTATCTGGAGCGCGGCGTGCAGGCGGTGATCATCAAAACCGGCCCGGACGGCGCCTGGTTTAAAACCGCCGCCGGCGACTGTGCGGCGGTGCCGGCCATCAAAGTCAGCAACGTGGTGGATACCGTTGGTGCGGGAGACGGCTTCGCCGTCGGGACCCTCAGCGCCCTGCTGGAAGGCAAAACGCTGAAACAGGCGGTGCAACGCGGCAACAAGATCGGCTCGCTGGCCATTCAGGCCATCGGCGACAGCGAAGGATTGCCAACCCGCGCGGCGCTGGCGGAGTAATCCCGCCGTGGTCAGACGCGGCCGCGCGTCGCGCCTGACCGCCACGGGCAAATAAAAAAACATAAATCGGCTAACCGCCGGCTCCCAGGACGCCCCTCTGGCCCTACAACCAGAAAACGTCGGGAGAACCGCTTCCGCAGGCTGACTGCCCACGCCTGCGGAAACGACACCACTGAGGAACCTGAACATGAATAAAGCAACCGTTGCGGCTAAACGCTGGTGGTACATCATGCCCATCGTGTTTATCACCTACAGTCTGGCTTATCTCGACCGCGCCAACTTCAGCTTCGCCTCGGCCGCCGGCATCAACGACGACCTCGGCATCACCAAAGGCATGTCATCGCTGCTGGGCGCGCTGTTTTTCCTGGGTTACTTCTTTTTCCAAATTCCCGGCGCCATCTACGCCGAGCGGCGCAGCGTTAAAAAGCTGATCTTCTGGTGTCTGATCCTGTGGGGCGGCTGCGCCTCCCTGACCGGCGTGGTCAGCAATATTCCGATGCTGGCGGCCATCCGCTTTGTGCTCGGCGTGGTGGAAGCGGCGGTGATGCCAGCGATGCTGATCTATATCAGCAACTGGTTTACCAAGTCCGAACGTTCGCGCGCCAACACTTTCTTGATTCTCGGCAACCCGGTGACCGTGCTGTGGATGTCGGTGGTGTCCGGCTACCTGATCCACGCCTTCGGCTGGCGTGAGATGTTTATCATCGAAGGCATTCCGGCGGTGATCTGGGCCTTCTGCTGGTGGGTGCTGGTCAAAGATAAACCGTCTCAGGTCGGCTGGTTGAGCGAGCAGGAAAAACAGGCGCTGCAGGCGCAGCTGGAAGCCGAGCAGCAGGGCATCAAGGCGGTGCGCAACTACGGCGAGGCCTTCCGCTCGCGCAACGTGATTCTGCTGTGCGTCCAGTACTTCGCCTGGAGCATCGGCGTGTACGGCTTCGTGCTGTGGCTGCCGTCCATTCTGCGCAGCGGTATGAATATGGGCATGGTCGAAGCCGGCTGGCTGTCCGCGGTGCCTTACCTGGCGGCCACCATCGCCATGATTGTGGTTTCCTGGGCCTCTGACAAAATGCAGAACCGCAAGCTGTTCGTCTGGCCGCTGCTGCTGATCGGTGCGCTGGCGTTCTTCGGCTCTTATGCGGTGGGCGCCGATCACTTCTGGGTGTCCTACGGCCTGCTGGTGGTGGCCGGTGCGGCGATGTACGCGCCTTACGGGCCGTTCTTCGCCATCATTCCGGAAATGCTGCCGAAGAACGTGGCCGGCGGCGCCATGGCACTGATCAACAGCATGGGCGCCCTGGGCTCGTTCTTTGGTTCCTGGTTCGTCGGCTACCTTAACGGCGCGACCGGCACCCCGGCGGCTTCCTATATGTTTATGGCCGTCGCGCTGGTGGTGGCGGTGGTAATTACGCTGGTGGTAAAGCCCGCCCGTAACGACGCCCAGCCGCAGCCGGCGTGATTGGCTACACTTTCCGTTTTTAAACCGAGTCCTTTGGGGTCAAAGCGCAGCGCTTTGGCCCCGCGCAACAAATTGGAGTTCATGATGAAGCCTTCGATCGTACTGTACAAAAAACTCCCCGCCGCCCTGCGTGAACGACTGGAACAACACTTCACCGTACATGCCTTCAACGGCCTGAATCCTGACAATGCCGATGAGTTCAAACAGGCGCTGCAACAGGCCGAGGGGATCATCGGCTCCGGCGGCAAGGTGGACGAGGCCTTTTTACAGCAGGCGCCGAAGCTGCGCGCGGCGTCCACCGTCTCCGTCGGTTATGACAACTTTGACGTCGACGCGCTCAACGCCCGTAATATCGTGCTGATGCATACGCCGACGGTGCTGACGGAAACCGTGGCCGATACCATTATGAGCCTGGTGCTGGCGACGGCGCGCCGCGTGGTGGAAGTGGCCGAGCGGGTGAAGGCCGGCGAGTGGCAGGGCAGCATCGGCCCGGACTGGTTCGGCGTTGACGTGCACCATAAAACGCTGGGCGTGCTCGGCATGGGGCGCATCGGCCTGGCGCTGGCCCAGCGCGCCCACTTCGGCTTCGGCATGCCGATTCTGTACAACGCGCGCCGCCCGCACCAGGAAGCGGAACAGCGCTTTGGCGCGCGCCACTGCGATCTGGATACCCTGCTGGCCGAATCGGACTTCGTCTGCATTACGCTGCCGCTGACCGAGCAGACCTTCCACCTGATCGGCCGCGATCAGCTGGCGAAGATGAAGCAGAGCGGCATTCTGATCAACGCCGGCCGCGGGCCGGTGGTCGACGAGCAGGCGCTGATTGAGGCGCTGCAAAACGGCACCATTCACGCCGCCGGGCTGGACGTGTTTGAAAAAGAGCCGCTGCCGGTCTCCTCGCCGCTGCTGAAAATGCCGAACGTGGTCGCTCTGCCGCATATCGGCTCCGCCACCCATGAAACCCGCTACGGCATGGCCGAGTGCGCGGTCGATAACCTGATCGCCGCGCTGACCGGCACGGTGACGGAAAACTGCGTCAACCCGCAGGTGCTGAAATAAATCGCGTTAACCGGGCGGGATCTTCCCGCCCCTTCACCTCAGAATAAAACACCACATTCAAGCCAACGGTTAACATTTAACGCTGATACGGGTTTTCTCCTGCACATTGCACCCGCAATTATCTGGGGGTATGGTGGGCGACTCCCTGCAAAAAACAACATGCTGCACCTATGACTTTTTCACTTTTCGGCGACAAATTTACCCGTTACTCGGGCATCACCCGCTTAATGGACGACCTGAACCAAGGCCTGCGCACCCCGGGCGCCATCATGCTCGGCGGCGGTAACCCGGCGCAAATCCCCGAGATGGAGCGCTACTTCAAACAGCTGTGTCAGGAGATGCTCGACCAGGGCAAACTGACCGAAGCGCTGTGCAACTACGACGGCCCGCAAGGGAAGAATACGCTGCTCAAAGCGCTGGCTGCCCTGCTGAGTGAAGAGCTGGGCTGGCAGATCGAACCACAGAATATTGCACTAACAAACGGCAGTCAGAGCGCGTTTTTCTACTTGTTTAACCTGTTCGCCGGCCGCTACGCCGACGGCAGCCGTCGTCGCGTGCTGTTCCCGCTAGCGCCGGAGTACATCGGCTACGCCGACGCCGGCCTGGACGAAGGGCTGTTTGTTTCCGCCAAGCCGAACATCGAGCTGCTGCCGGAAGGCCAGTTTAAATATCACGTCGACTTCGACAACCTGACCATCGGCAACGATATCGGCATGATCTGCGTGTCGCGCCCCACCAACCCGACCGGCAACGTGATTACCGATGACGAGTTGATCCAGCTCGACGCGCTGGCGCAGCAGCACGATATTCCGCTGGTGATCGATAACGCCTATGGCGTGCCATTCCCGGGCATCATCTTCAGCGATGCCACGCCGCTGTGGAACCCGAATATCATCCTGTGCATGAGCCTGTCGAAGCTGGGCCTGCCGGGGTCGCGCTGCGGCATCGTGATCGCCGATGAGAAAACCATCACCGCGCTGACCAATATGAACGGCATTATCAGCCTGTCGCCGGGCAGCATCGGCCCGGCGGTCGCGGCGGAGATGATTGAGCGCGGCGATCTGCTGCGCCTGTCCAACGAGGTGATCAAGCCGTTTTACCAGCAGCGGGTCACGCAGACCATCGCCACCATCCGCCGCTATCTGCCTGAAGAGCGCTGCCTGATCCACAAACCGGAAGGGGCGATTTTCCTCTGGCTGTGGTTTAAAGATCTGCCAATCAGCACCGAGCTGCTGTACCAGCGCCTGAAGCAGCGCGGCGTGCTGATGGTGCCGGGGCACTATTTCTTCCCGGGGCTGGAGCAGGAGTGGCCGCATACCCATCAGTGCATGCGTATGAACTACGTGCCGGAGCCGGATAAGATCGAGCGCGGCGTCGCCATTCTGGCGGAAGAGGTGGAGCGGGCGCACCGCGAAGCGCAGTAACGCCGCCCATCAACGCAACGGGGGGACGTCCTGACGGACGTCCCCCCGTTTTTTTACCGCGTCAGCGGCCGGTTATTTTTCTTCCAGCCCCGGCGTGCTGCCGATGGCGATGCGCTGCGGCTGCAGGGCTTCCGGCACCTGACGCACCAGATCGATATGCAGCAGGCCGTTCTCAAACTGAGCCTCAGATACCTGCAGGTGTTCCGCCAGCGTAAAGCTCAGGCTGAACTCTTTGCAGACCAGCCCCTGATGCAGGTATTCCACCGGTTTTTCCGCCGGCGTCGGTTTGCCGCGCACCGTCAGGCGCGGGCCTTCCACCTCGATGTCCAGCTCGCTTTGCTTGAAGCCGGCCAGCGCCAGGGAAATGCGATAGTGGTTATCATCGCTTTTTTCAATATTGTAGGGAGGGAATCCCTGAGGTTCCTGTCCGCCCATTGAACTGGCTAATTTGTCAAAACCAATCCACTGGCGAAGCAGCGGGGATAAGTCGTAATTACGCATAATATATACTCCTTCTATGAAGCGAGAGACACTTATAACGCCCCCTATCGGCGGGCATCAGATATTTCTACTGAAAATAATTAATCAGCGAAAATAATAACGATTATTTAATCTCGATACGGCGCGGCTTTAATGTTTCCGGCACGATGCGTTGCATATCGATATACAACAACCCGTGTTCCAGCTTGGCGCCTTTAATATGGATGTGTTCGGCCAGCTGAAATTTCCGCTCAAAGTTTCTTTCTGCAATACCCTGATACAGATAGGTTTTTTCTGCAGCCTCGCCGCTGTGCGCGCCGCGCACCGTCAGCAGGTTATCGTGTGAGGTAATTTCCAGCTCTTGCTCGGTAAAGCCGGCAACCGCAATGGCGATGCGATAATGGTTTTCGTCAACCAGCTCAACATTGTAGGGAGGGTAACCATTTCCCTGGCTCTGTCCAGCCTCCAGCGCGTTAAATAGACGGTCAAAACCAATTGCGGAACGGTAGAGCGGGGACAGATCGAAATTACGCATAACATAGCCTCCTAAGGCGCTTTAGCGAGGTTTGAAAAACAGGTCTTCCTTCATGGACAGACGCAATGGCCGGAATTCCCTGACGGCGAATTCTTAATTTGGGCCTGTAGATAAAATGGGGTTTGCTTTTTACCTTTCAAGCGCCCAAGATAAAAAAATTGCCAATGAAGGCAGCGAAAGTTTTTTTATCACATACAATAAAGAGTGAGATAACCGCCACAGAGCGGCGTTTTGCTCCTTTAAACGCATCTGCCGGATGTGATAAATCAGCAATTCAGGGGAACAGCACCCTTCAGGATGGAAATGATGATGAAAAGATTGATGGCGACCAGTTGCCTGCTGTTGGCGACCAGCGGTTGTTCCAGCGTGATGAGCCACAGCGGCCCCGATATGGGCTACTATCCCGGCACTCGCGCCAGTATGAACCTGTTGAAAGACAAAGAGACCGGCTGGGCGATGAAGCCCCTGGTGGCGCTGGATCTGCCCTTCTCTGCGGTGATGGATACCGTATTGCTGCCTTATGACTATCTGCGCGCCGACAGCGACAAAACCGCCGACTCGCCGCGCGAGCGTATTCTGCGCAGCGAACAACAGAATCTGGCCTCGACCGGCAACCCGGGCCAAGGCCCTGTTGCACACTAATGCTGAGACGGGCCGCACGCCGGCCCGTCTTTCCGCTATACCTCAACGACAAATATCTGGCTAACGCCCTCGACGTCCCGCATAAACGCCACCCGACCGCCGTCGGGAGAAAACACCACCGCGTCGCCGCTGGGCGGCTGCTCGCTACGCTGCGTCAGACGGCGCAGCGCGCCGCTGGCCATATCGCACAACATCACGCTGTTATCACAGACCAGCGCAATATGACCGCCCTGCGGATGCCAGCTGAACGCCGACTGCACCGCGTGTGGGCTCCGCGTCACCTGCCGCGGCGCGCCGCCGTTGGGGGACACCGTCCACAGCTGCGCCACGCCGTTATCATCTTTCATCAAAAACGCGATCTGGCTGCCGTCCGGCGAGCTGCGCAGCCAGTGGCGCGGCGCCGTCGCCACGCCGGGATAGCGGCGCGCGCCGCTAAAGGTCAAGCGCCGTTGCCGTACGCCGCGCGGCGGCGCCGGCAGGCGGCTTTCGCTGCCCTGCAGCGGCTCATCGCCGGCCTTCGCGTAGTCGGCGTCGTTTTCCGGCAGGTCGACGATAAACACCTCCGGCAGTTTTTCGCCGTTTTCCGCCAGCGTATCGCCGATAAACGCCAGCGCCCAGCGCTGGCGGCTGCCGTCCGCCTTCAGGTAACCGTGCCGGCCGACCCAGCCCTCCTCATACGCCCGGTTAATCTCATCGCTCCCCGGACGCGGCTGCGGCGTGGTGCGGCTGACCAGCACGCAGAAGTGGCTGCCGTCATATTCGCGCGGATGCTGTTTCGGCGGATTGACGCCGCGCAGCGGCAGCGCAACGCCGACGTTGCGCAGGTCCAGCGCCGGATCGCGTTCGTGCATCACGTGATCGTTATAGGTGAAGCTGAGCCGGCTGCCGTCTGGGCTGAACACATGTACGTGGCTACCGCCGCGCAGCGCGCCCGGCGTGTAGGGGGCGGTGATATCCAATGCGTCGAGCGTCACCGCCAGCTCGCGGTCCGGCTCGCTGACAATCACGCCGCGGCGGTGGTGAAAATCATAATGCCAGTGGCTGTCCGGGTGCTCCGGCCCGTGGATAAACGCATAGCGCGCCGGCGCATCCGGGCTGACCGTCACCACGCCGACGTGCGCGCCGTGCTGAGCGCGGTACACCACCTGCACCTCGCCGCTGGTCACGTTGACCCGCTCGATGGTCAGCCCGGTGAACGAAGCGCCGCTGGGGCGCACGTCATACGCCAGCCACTGACCGCACGGCGTCCAGACGTTGATATTGGTTAACTGATGGCCCCGTTGATCAAACGTAAGCTGTGTTTCCCGCGGATTCATGGCGGCTCCCCTGCGCATGCTGGCATTGAGCCGCCAGTTTAGCGGATCGCCCCCAAACTGTCCTACAAGAGTAGCACCGCGGAATAGCGCCAAAATAATGCTTTACACAATAGACTAAAAAGTACAAATTGTATTTTTTAGTCTAATAGAGGCCGCCATGCTCACCCGCTACCACGCCATCGCCGATGCCATTGCGCTGCTGTTTACCCCCTATGCCGAAGTGGCGATCCACGATCTGGCCAGCCAAAAGCTGGTGTATATCGCCAATAACCGCTCGCAGCGCGAACTGGGCGAAGACTCCAACCTGGACGATCTGCGGGACAATCTGGATCTGCAGGTGATCGGCCCCTATCAGAAACGCAACTGGGACGGCGGCCAGCTGCGCTCCATCAGCGCGGTATTGCGTGACGACAATCAGCATCCCATCGGCCTGATGTGCATCAACCTGGATATCACGGTGCTCAGCAGCGCCAAAGCGGCCCTGGAGACCTTTCTCTCCGGCAGCGCGCTGCAGCCGCAGCCCGCCGTGTTGTTCCAGGACGACTGGCAGGAACGCATCAATACCTTTATTTATCAGTGGCTGCAGCAGCATCAGCAAACGCTGTCGACGCTGAACGCCCCCGCCAGACGGGAGCTGGTCGAAGCGCTGTATCACCAGGGCGCCTTCCGGGGGAAAAACGCCGCCGGC
Organism: Serratia sp. FGI94; assembly: GCF_000330865.1. NCBI lineage: Bacteria > Pseudomonadati > Pseudomonadota > Gammaproteobacteria > Enterobacterales > Yersiniaceae > Serratia > Serratia sp. FGI94. Next base: position 9,626 of record NC_020064.1, on the reverse strand, counting down.
TATGTCGCCAAAATCCTCGGTATTGGCCGCGCCACGGTTTACAACTATCTGAAAAATTGTAAGGAGTCGGTATGACGGATTTATTCGCCGCCATTGAAGAGGCGCACCGGCAGCTGCGGCCGCAGGTACGCGTGACGCCATTGGAGCGCAGCATCCTGCTGTCGCAGCAATTAGGCTGCGAACTATGGCTAAAGTGCGACCATCTGCAGCAAACCGGCTCCTTTAAGTTTCGCGGCGCCAGCAACAAGCTGCGCCTGCTGAGCGACGCCCAGCGCCGCAACGGCGTGATCGCCGCCTCCAGCGGCAACCACGGCCTGGCCATCGCGCAGGCGGGCAAACTGATGGGCGTCAGCGTAACGGTGTATGCGCCGGAAAACGCCGCTGCGGTGAAACTGGACGCCATCCGCGCGCTCGGCGCCGAGGTGACGCTGGTGCCCGGCGACGCGCTGCAGGCGGAGCTTGCCGGAGAACGCGCCGCCGCCGAACGCGGCAAGGCGTATGTCTCCCCGTACAACGACCCGCAGGTGATCGCCGGTCAGGGCACCTGCGGCATGGAGCTGGTTGAGCAGCACGGCGATCTGGATGCGGTCTTCGTGGCGGTGGGCGGCGGCGGGTATATTTCAGGTATCGGCAGCGTTCTGCAGCAACTGTCGCCGAAAACCCAGCTGATTGGCTGCTGGCCGGCAAACGCCACCAGCATGTATAGCGCGCTGGAAGCCGGCCATATTCATACGGTTGAGGAGCAGGACACCCTGTCTGACGGCACCGCCGGCGGCGTCGAACCCGGCGCCATCACCTTCCCGCTGTGTCAGCGCCTGATCGATCGGCGCATGCTGGTCAGCGAAGCGGAAATCCGCCGGGCGATGCGCGCGCTGGCCGCCAGCGAACGCTGGATTGTTGAAGGCGCGGCCGGGGTGGCGCTGGCCGCCGCCGTTAAGCTGGCGCCGGAGCTGCAGGGGAAAAAGGTTGCCGTGGTGCTGTGCGGCAAGAATATCGTGCTGGAGAAATACCTGAAGGCCATCGACAATGCGCACCCTTGACCGGCAGCAAATCCTGGCCGCCTTCGATGCGGATGCCGTCACGGCGCTGCTGAAACAGGGCTTTATCGCCTATTCACAACACCGGGTGCAGCAACCGCCGGTACAGCATTTCCTGTTCGAACAGGCGGCCGGCGATGGCTGTATCAAATCGGCCTGGCTGGAGGGGGATGAACTCTTCGTCGTCAAAGTGTCCACCGGCTTCTACCGCAACGCCGAGCGCGGGCTGCCCAGCAACCAGGGGCTGATGATGGCGTTTTCCGCCCTGACCGGCGAACCGCAGGCGCTGCTGCTGGATGAGGGATGGCTGACGGCGCTGCGCACCGCGCTGGCCGGGCGCATCGCCGCCGAGCTGTGCGCGCCGTCGGACATCCCGGCGATCGGCATTCTCGGCACCGGTCTGCAGGCTCTGCTGCAGCTACGGCATCTGAAACCCGTCACCGCCTGCCGTGACCTGTGGGTGTGGGGCCGCAGCCGGCAGGCGCTGGAGGCGTATCGCCGCGCTGCCGAAGCCGAAGGGTTCCGGGTGCGCACCACGCAGGATGCGGCGGAGTTAGCGGCGCACTGCCGGCTGATCGTCACCACCACTCCCAGCCGCGAGCCGATTTTACAGGCGGTGGATATCCGGCCCGGCACCCATATCACCGCGGTCGGCGCCGATGCGGACGGCAAGCAGGAGCTGGCGACCGCGCTGACGGCCAAGGCGGATATTCTGTTGGTGGATGCGCTGGCGCAGTGTACAGAATATGGCGAGATCGCGGCGGCTTATCGGCAAAACTTGCTGACATCGACGCCGATCGTCGAATTTGGCGCCGCATTGGCGCAGGGCGGAAAAGTCCGCAGCGGGCAGCAGCAGATCACCATTGCCGACCTCACCGGGCTGGCGATTCAGGACCTGCAGATTGCGAAAGGGGTGTTAAGAACCGCGTAAGGGGCGCCGCCGCGCCCCGGAGACCTCAGGCATTCAGCACAAACTTCTCGATCGCCCGCGCCACGCCGTCCTCGGCGTTGCTGCTGGTGACAAACTGCGCCACCGCCTTCAGCTCTTCAATCGCATTGCCCATCGCCACGCCGACGCCGGCGTACTCGATCATCGCGGTATCATTGGCTTGATCGCCCAGCGTCATCACGTTTTCCCGCGCAATGCCCAGGTGATCGGCCAGCATTTTCACCCCGGCGCCTTTATCCACCCGCTTATGCAGAATTTCCAGATAGTACGGCGAGCTTTTCAACAGCGTATAGCGCGCCTGCGCTTCGCTGGGAATGCGCGCAATCGCCGCATCCAGCAGCGCCGGTTCGTCGATCATCATCACTTTCGGGAAGCGCATCTGGCGATCCATCTCCTCCACGCTGCGGTATTTCAGCGGAATCCCGGTCAGGGCGGATTCATGCACGGTATATTTGCCGATGTCTTTGTTCGGGGTGTACAGCGTATCGAAATCGAACGCATGGAAGTGCACGCCCAGCTCGCGCGCCAGCTGTTCGAAGTATAAATAGTCCTCAAAGCCCAGCGTTTCCTGCAGGACGCAGGCGCCGTCGGCCGCCTGTAACACCAGCGCACCGTTATAGGTGATGCAGTAATCGTTAGCGCCCTGAATATCCAGCTGACGCAGGTAGTCCTGCACGCCAACGTAAGGCCGGCCGGTCGCCAGCACCACGTGCACGCCCCGGCGGCGCGCGGCCTCGATCGCCTGCTTTACCGCCGGCGTAATCTGGTGCTGCGGATTGAGCAGCGTGCCGTCCATATCAATTGCAATCAGTTCAATAGCCATGCGCCGTCTCCCACTGTTTTTTTGTCATGCTAACGCGTTTCAGCCCGGCTTGTCAGCGTGAAAAAAGCCGAAAAAAAATCCGCGCGGGTCGCCCGGCGCGGATTTTATCGTGCTGCTGACGGTTAGATATCGATGTTCGCCGCTTTCAGGGCGTTTTCTTCGATAAAGGCGCGACGAGGTTCAACCGCATCGCCCATCAGGGTGGTGAACAGCTGGTCCGCCGCAATCGCATCCTTGACGCTGACGCGCAGCATGCGGCGGTTTTCCGGATCCATGGTGGTTTCCCACAGCTGCTCGGCGTTCATCTCGCCAAGACCTTTATAACGCTGGACCGCCAGGCCGCGACGCGACTCTTTCACCAGCCACTCCAGCGCTTTTTCGAAGCTGTCGACCGGCTGACGACGTTCGCCGCGTTCGATAAACGCGCCTTCTTCAATCAGGCCGCGCAGCTTCTCGCCCAGTTGGCAAATCTTGCGGTATTCGCCGCCGTGAATAAAGTCAAAGTCCAGCAGGTAGTCGGTATCCACGCCGTGGGTGCGGATACGCAGCGCCGGTTCGAACAGCTGGCGTTCACGGTTTTCATAGATTTCAAAGCTGTAGCTGCTGCCGTGCTGCTCATTGTCGTTCAGCAGGCTGGCCAGCGATTCGATCCAGCTCTGCACTTTCGCGCGGTCGCCGAGATCCTCTTCCGCCAGCGTCGGCTGATAGATCAGGTTGTTCAGCAGCGCGCGCGGGTAGCGGCGCTCCATACGGGCAATCAGCTTCTGCACGCTGTTGTGCTCAGACACCAGTTTTTCCAGCGCTTCACCCGACAGCGCCGGCGCATCTGGGTTGGTGTGCAGGGTGGCGCCGTCCAGCGCGATGGCGATCTGGTACTGGTCCATCGCGTCATCGTCTTTAATGTACTGTTCCTGCTTGCCTTTCTTCACCTTGTACAGCGGCGGCTGGGCAATGAACACGTGACCGCGCTCAATGATTTCCGGCATCTGACGGTAGAAGAAGGTCAACAGCAGCGTACGGATGTGCGAGCCGTCGACGTCAGCATCGGTCATGATGATGATGCTGTGGTAACGCAGCTTGTCCGGGTTGTACTCATCGCGGCCGATGCCGCAACCCAGCGCGGTGATCAGGGTGGCAACTTCCTGCGAAGAGAGCATCTTGTCGAAGCGCGCTTTCTCCACGTTGAGGATTTTACCCTTCAGCGGCAGAATCGCCTGGTTTCTGCGGTTGCGCCCCTGCTTGGCAGAGCCGCCCGCGGAGTCCCCTTCCACCAGGTACAGTTCGGACAGCGCCGGGTCGCGTTCCTGGCAGTCCGCCAGCTTGCCCGGCAGGCCGGCCAGATCCAGCGCCCCTTTACGGCGTGTCATCTCACGCGCTTTACGCGCCGCTTCACGCGCGCGCGCCGCGTCGATGATTTTACCCACGACGATTTTCGCATCGCCCGGGTTTTCCAGCAGGTATTCGCTCAGCAGTTCGTTCATCTGCTGTTCCACCGCCGATTTCACCTCGGAGGAGACCAGCTTGTCTTTGGTCTGCGAGGAGAACTTCGGATCCGGCACTTTCACCGACACCACGGCGATCAGGCCTTCACGCGCATCGTCGCCGGTAGCGCTGACCTTCGCCTTCTTGCTGTAGCCTTCTTTGTCCATATAGGCGTTCAGCGTACGGGTCATCGCCGCGCGGAAGCCCGCCAGGTGGGTGCCGCCGTCGCGCTGCGGAATGTTGTTGGTGAAGCAGTAGATATTTTCCTGGAAACCGTCGTTCCACTGCAGCGCCACTTCCACCCCGATGTCGTCCTTCATGGTGGAGAAATAGAACACGTTCGGGTGGATCGGGGTTTTGTTCTTGTTCAGATATTCGACAAACGCCTTGATGCCGCCTTCGTAGTGGAAGTGGTCCTCTTTGTCGCTGCGCTTGTCTTTCAGACGGATGGACACGCCGGAGTTGAGGAACGACAGTTCGCGCAGGCGTTTCGCCAGGATGTCGTATTCGAACTCCACCACGTTGGTGAAGGTCTGATGGCTCGGCCAGAAACGCACCGTGGTGCCGGTCTGTTCGGTCTCGCCGACCACGGTCAGCGGCGCCTGCGGCTCGCCGTGGCTGTAGGTTTGCTCGTGCACCTGGCCGTCGCGGCGGATCACCAGTTCCAGCTTCTCGGACAGTGCGTTAACCACCGAGACGCCCACGCCGTGCAGGCCGCCGGAAACCTTGTAAGAGTTATCGTCGAACTTACCGCCGGCGTGCAGTACGGTCATGATGACCTGCGCGGCGGAAACGCCTTCCTCCGGGTGGATCCCGGTTGGAATGCCACGGCCGTCATCCTGCACCGACACGGAGTTGTCGGCATGGATGGTGACCTGAATATCACTACAGTGGCCAGCGAGTGCTTCGTCGATAGCGTTGTCCACAACCTCGAATACCATGTGGTGCAGACCGGTGCCGTCATCGGTATCGCCGATATACATGCCCGGGCGCTTACGCACCGCATCCAGCCCTTTTAATACCTTGATACTTGAGGAGTCATAAGAATTCGACATCAACGTTTCTCGCTCATTTTAGTCCTGTGGTTGAACCTCTATTTTACCTTGTTCCACGCGGAACATCTTGCCCTTTTCACCGGCCATGTCGATTACTTGTTCAGCGCTCACCGCGCTGACAAAAACCTGGGCCTGGGTGGCTTTCAGGCGCTCGGCCAGCAACCGGCGACGGCCGGCGTCCAGCTCGGAGGCAAAATCGTCAAGCAGATACAGGCAACGCCGCCCGCTCTGCCGGGTGAGAAACTCACCCTGCGCCAAGCGCAACGCGCACATCAGCAGTTTCAGCTGACCGCGCGATAGTAAATCCTCTACCGGCGTGCCGTCGGCACGTATGCGGAAATCCGCCTTATGCGGCCCCGACGCGGTATAGGTCAGTGCTCTGTCGCGTTCAAACTGACGCTCCAGCAGTTCGCCGTAGCTGCTCTCTTTGTCCCAACCGCGTTGAAACGAAAAGCTGAGGGCGAACTCGGGCAGAAACTGCGCGCAGGTCGCGGTGATATCCGCGGCGATTGCGTCGCTGTAAGCCGCCCGCCATTCGCTGATGCGCTCGGCCAGCGGGATCAGTTCCTGATCCCAGGCGCGGATCTGCGCATAGCGGCTCACCTGGCGCAGCGCGGCATTGCGCTGCTTGAGCAACCGCTTCAGGTTGCTCCAGGCGGTGAAAAAACCGGGTTCGTTATGGAAACAGCCCCAGTCAAGGAAAGCGCGCCGGTACTTCGGCCCGCCGTTCAGCAGGGTGAAGCCTTCCGGCGTGATCAGCTGCATCGGCAACAGCTGGGCAAGTTCCGCCACTTTGTGGCCGTCGCTGCCGTCGATGCGCACCTTGCTGTCGCCCTGACGGCTTTTGCTCAGCCCGACCGACAGCTCACGCTCCGCGCCGCGGTCGATGCGGCCGTGCAGCACAAACTCCGCCTGTTCGTGGCGGATCACCCGTCCGGCCTGCAGGCTGCGGAATGCGCGCCCGTGGCCAAGGGTGTACACCGCCTCCAGCACGCTAGTCTTGCCGCTGCCGTTGGCGCCCACCAGGAAGTTAAACCCCGGCGCCGGCTCCAGATCCGCCGCTTCAATATTGCGGAAATCTTTAATCAGTAAACGCGTTAATGCCATGCCTATTCTATCACCGGGAAAGTACGCTCAATGTGAGGGCGTTATCGGCGCAGGCAGTTTACGTGCGGACAGCGCGCAGCCACCGGAGCGTACACAGAGTACGTGAGGATGGCGAGCACTGCCCAAGCGTAAAATGGCAAGCAAGATAGCCCGGATATCGATCACAACCGCATTGGCATGACAACATAGGCCGCCGCCTGGCTCGCCGCGTCTTCAATCTGCACGCTGGAGACCGAGTCGGTCAGCAGCAGGCGCACCTCTTCGCACTTCAGCGCGTTCAGCACGTCCAGCACGTAGCTGACGTTGAAGCCGATCTCCATCTCGGTGCCTTCATAGGCCACGTCGAGGATCTCTTCCGCTTCTTCCTGTTCCGGGTTATTGGCGGTGATCTTCAGTTGATTGTGGCTGACGTACAGCCGCACGCCGCGGAACTTCTCGTTCGACAGGATGGCCGCGCGGGCAAACGCCTGCTTCAGCAGATCGCAGCCGGCTTCCAGCGTTTTATCCGGGTTCTTCGGCAATACGCGGCGATAATCCGGGAAACGGCCGTCAACCAGCTTGGAAGTGAAGATAAAGTCGCCGACGTGGGCGCGAATATTGTTGCTGCCGATCTGCAGCTGCAGCGGCGTATCGCCGCCGTCCAGCAGGCGCACCAGCTCCATCACCCCTTTACGCGGCACGATCACCGAATGCAGCGGCAGCTGCTGCTCAATCGGCATCGCGCAGACCGCCAGCCGGTGGCCGTCGGTGGCAACGGTGCGCAGCTCCGCGCCTTCGGTTTCAAACAGCATGCCGTTCAGGTAATAGCGCACGTCCTGGTGAGCCATGGAGAACTGGGTCGCTTCAATCAGGCGCTTCAGCGTCGCCTGCGGCAGGGTGAACTCCACCTCGCTTTGCCAGTCGTCCAGGTTCGGGAAATCCGCCGCCGGCAGGGTGGACAGCGAGAAGCGGCTGCGCCCGGAGCGCACCAGCATCCGTTCCCCTTCCAGGGTCACGGCGATCTCGGCGCCTTCCGGCAGACCGCGGCAGATATCAAAGAATTTACGCGCGGGGACGGTAGTCGCGCCCGCCTCATGGGGTTGGGACAAGGCGACGCGCGCCACCATCTCCATCTCCAGATCGGTACCGGTCAGCAACAGGGAACCTTCCGTCACCTGCAGCAGCAGGTTACCCAGGATCGGCAGCGTTGGGCGGCCGCCCAGCGGGCTGCTCACCTGTTGCAACGGTTTTAGCAGATGCTCACGTTCGACGATAAATTTCATAGCGCTACGAAGATAATGTTCTGATTAAGTTGGAGAAATCTTCTTTGATGTCGTGACTTTCCTCACGCAGCTGCTCAATCTTCCGGCAGGCGTGCAACACCGTGGTATGGTCGCGGCCACCAAACGCATCGCCGATTTCTGGCAGGCTGTGGTTGGTGAGCTCTTTCGCCAGCGCCATCGCCATCTGGCGCGGGCGGGCGACGGAGCGCGAACGCCGTTTTGACAGCAGATCCGCGACTTTAATCTTATAGTATTCCGCCACCGTCTTTTGAATATTGTCGATGGTGACCAGTTTTTCCTGCAGCGCCAGCAGATCGCGCAGCGCTTCACGCACGAAATCGATGGTGATGGCGCGGCCGGTAAAGTTGGCGTTGGCGATCACGCGGTTCAGCGCCCCTTCCAGCTCACGCACGTTGGAACGCAGACGCTTGGCGATGAAAAACGCCACCTCGCCCGGCAGGCGGATGTCGTTCTCGTCGGCCTTTTTCATCAGGATCGCGACGCGCGTTTCCAGCTCCGGCGGTTCGATCGCCACCGTCAGACCCCAGCCGAAGCGGGACTTCAGGCGATCTTCCACGCCGTTGATCTCTTTCGGATAGCGGTCCGAGGTCAGGATGATCTGTTGATTGCCTTCCAGCAGCGCATTAAAGGTATGGAAGAACTCTTCCTGCGAGCGCTCTTTGTTGGCAAAAAACTGGATATCATCGATCAGCAGCGCGTCGACCGAACGGTAGTAACGTTTAAATTCTTCGATCGCGTTGTTCTGCAGGGCCTTGACCATGTCCTGCACAAAGCGCTCCGAGTGCATATAGACCACTTTGGCATTGGCCTTGCGCGCCATAATGCCGTTGCCGACCGCGTGCAACAGGTGGGTTTTACCCAGACCGGTGCCGCCGTACAAAAACAGCGGGTTATAGGCGCCGCCCGGGTTGTCCGCCACCTGACGCGCCGCCGCGCGCGCCAGCTGGTTCGACTTACCTTCGACGAAGTTATCAAACGTGTGCTTGGGATTAACGTTGGAGCGATAGGACAGCTCCGGCTGCGGGGCCGCGTTGTCCCAGCTTGGCCGTGAAGGCGCGGCCGTGCGTGCCACCGGCGCCGCGGGGGCGCTGCGGCTTTCGGCCACCGTTTCGCTGACGGTTTGGCCGATCGGCTTGCTGCCGACTTCAAAGCGCAGCAACGGGGCGTCCGTACCGCAGAAATCGTTCAGCAGTCCGTTGATATTGTTTAAGTATTTATCTCGTACCCAGTCCAGCACGAAACGATTGGGCGCATACAGCGCCAGGGTGTTGTCACTCAGTTCCGCCTGCAAGGGGCGTATCCACATACTAAATTCTGTGGCAGGTAACTCATCCTGCAATCGGGCAAGACACTGCTGCCAAAGCGAAAGTGACACGGCGGACTCCACTCGAACAAGATCAATAATAAAGAAAAGAATCGGGCTACTTTTTTATAACTCATGGTTTTTGACACAGGCCCGGTATCGGCTGACCGCCTGGGGGCATGCGAACCGCCTTTCACGGTTTATCCCTTCTATGCTGCCGTCGCGGCCGGAGGCGGCGCGGCAGATTTCAGGGTCGCCCGGCCACGATCCCGGCATGGGAGATCGCGATCGGAACAACGGATCATAGCGCAAATGAAGCCAGAGATCCTCCCCTTCCTCACAGATTAGATCCATTTTATCCACAGACCCCGGCATGCGGCGATCTTTTCCACAAAATCCGCTCAGTCGCCGCGTTATGTTGCCTGTCAGGGCGCGCTTTTTACACCGGTAACAGGTTATACCCGGTTATCCACCCGCGGATCTGGCGCTTTATCGCCAGGATCGCGCGCGGATCCTTGCGATTTAACCCTGAGTCCGTATAATCTTCGCCCTACGTGTGATGCCTGGTTCCTTCATGGTGCGTTATT